>NZ_GG657757.1:4298774-4384560 GCF_000158955.1 Streptomyces viridochromogenes DSM 40736
GAGGACGGCATCGGCCCCGCGCTCGTGGACGCCCTGGTCGACGCGGCGATCGACACCGGCCTGTCCGCACGCGAGGCCCGGGCGACGATCGCGTCGGCGGCACGGATGACGGGACACCGGCCCTGAACGGGGCCGGGTGGCCCCGCCCCCGAAGGGACCGGCCAGGACGGCAACCTCCGACGAGCGGGGCCGGGACACCGCCCGCGAACACCGAAAGACCCCCATGCAACACCACCTCAAGGTGCCGGCCATGGCGCTCGCCCGCCTCGTCCTGGCCTCCGGCCGCTCGGTGGACCTCGCCGACCTGCGGTTCTCGTCCACGTACGGCGACCTGCCGGCGGGCTACCCCTGCAAACCGGTCAACGACCTTCGCATCCGTGGTCTGCTGCACGCCGCCGAGCGGGACCGCCCCGGCACACCCGTCCACCTCGTGCCACCGCCGCGCGAGTACCCCGACCAGTACGCGGGCGGCCTCGGACCCGTCGAGGTCCTGCCCGCCGTGGCCTGTCTCGGCCTGTTCCACTCCACGGCCCTCGACCCGGTCCACGACCCGGTGCTGTACCGCTCGCGGCTGGCGGTGCTCTGGTTCCAGTCCACGCCTCGGCTGCCGTACGGCTGCGAAGCGGAGCCCGGGCTGCGGGACCTCGACTGGGCGGGACTGGCCCGGGACGCGCGGGTGCTTGCGTAGGGTCGGGCGATGAGCGTTTCCCGAACGGAACTGCTGCGCTGGCAGTTCGAGTTGACCTGGTCGCTGTTCGAGTACCACCTGGAACGGCTGGAGCCGGAGGACTTCCTCTGGGAGCCCGCCCCGCTCTGCTGGACGATGCGCGAAGGGCCCGACGGCACCTGGGTACCGGACTGGGCGGAGACCGAACCCGACCCGGTGCCCGTGCCCACCCTCGCCTGGGTGAGCTGGCACATCGGCTGGTGGTGGAGCGTCACCCTGGACCATGCGCAGGGGCGTCCGCCCCGTGACCGCACGGACGTCATATGGCCCGGCGAGGGCGAGCCGACCGTCCAGTGGCTGCGCGGCCTGCGCACCGAGTGGCTGTCGGTCCTGGACGGCCTCACCGACACCGACCTGGACGCCACGGCGCCGTTCCCCTGGCCGGACGACCCCCAGTACACCGTCGCGCACATGGCGGGCTGGGTGAACGCCGAGCTGATGAAGAACGCCGGCGAGATCGGCCAACTGCGGCTGCTGCGGGCCGCGTCGGCCCCTCAGCCCGGCGTGCGGCGGTAGACCGTCGACCGGCGTGCCCGGAAACCGAGCCGCTCGTAGAGGCGGTTCGCGGCGGCGCGGTCGGGCCGGGAGGTGAGGTCGACCGTGCGGGCCCCGGCCCGCCGCGCGATCCCCAGCGCCTCCTCGATGAGCAGCCCCGCGACACCCCGGCCGCGCGCCGCGTCGTCGACGACCACGTCCTCGACCCTGCCTCGCAGCCCGGACGGCAGGGGCAGCAGGGGCGGCAGGGGCGGCAGGCGCCGGCTTCACCTTCGCGGCGGCGACCACCTCGGTCCTGGCCGGCCATCCCCGGATCCTGATGCGCCTCGACCTGCGATGAGAAAAACCCGACCGCTGGCGACGGGGGATGCACCAGCGGTCGGGCTATGGCCAAGGGTAACAAGCGCTTGCGCGGGCTACGCCGCCACTCCGTCAGTATGGGCGATGTTGTGACTCGTCTCACTCAACTGGCTTTCCAGAGCGCCCTGTTGTGCGAGCCGGTTCCGTCAGCCGTCGCACGGCGGGTCGTACGAGAGCCGGGACAGGTACTCGCGCCAGGTGTCCCGCGTCAGAACGCCCCGGGTCATCGAGCAGATGCGCGCCACCGCCCGGTCGACGTCCAGGTCCCAGAGCCGGATCGTGTCGGTGCCGCTCGACACCCCGAGGAGGCGGCTGTTCGGGCTGAACGCCAGGAAGCCGCCGCTCTTGGCGTCGGGGCTCATCGACTGGCCGATCGCGGTGGCCCTGGCGGGATCGGAGACGTTCCAGAGCCGGACGGTGCCGTCGTTGCCGCCGCTCGCCAGGGTGCGGCCGTCCCGGTTGAACGTCAGTGACACCACCGCTTCCGTGTGGCCCTTGAGGCTCGCGATACCGGAGGTCTTCGCGGGGTTCGTGATGTCCCAGAGGCGGACCGAGTTGTCGTCGCCGCCGCTGGCCAGCGTGTGGCCGTCGGGGCTGTAGGCGAGGGCGTTGACCGCGCCGAGGTGGCCCTTGAGGGGGGCGCCGAGCAGGACGGCACGGCCGGGGTCGGCCAGGTTCCACAGGCGGACGGTGCCGTCCGCGCTGCCGCTGGCCAGCGTGCGGCCGTCCTGGCTGAAGACGAGTGAGTTGACGTATCCCTTGTGACCGCTGAGAGGATCGCCGAGCCGGCGGGGACGGGACGGGTCGGCCACGTTCCACAGCTGGATGGTGCGGTCGTCGTAGGTGGTAGCCAGGACCTTCCCGTCCGGGCTGAAGGCCACCGCGTCGGCGAACCGGAAGCGCAGGGCGACGGGCGACCCGTACCGCACGGGGTGCTTCGGATCGTCGAGGTTCCACAGCTGCACGGCCCGGCCGCCGGTCACCACCGCGAGGGTGCGGCCGTCCGCGGAGAACGCCAGGGACCGCACGTCCCCCTTCCCCGGCCGGAACGGCTCGCCCATCGGCACGGGCCGGCCGGACCTGCGCACGTCCCACAGCCGGACCCGTTCGTCACGCGCCGCCGTCGCCAGCACCCGCCCGTCCGGCCGGAAGACACCTATCCGGCCGGTCATGTCCGACGTCGGCAGCGACCACAGGCGAACCGTGTTGTCGCCCGCGCCGGTGGCGAGGGTGCGCCCGTCCGGGCTGAAGCCCAGCGCGAACATCTCGCCGCTGCTTCCGGCCAGGGGTCCGCCGACCTGCGACGCGTGCTCCGGGTCACCGACCTTCCACAGGCTCGCGGTGCTGTCCGCGCTGGCGGCGGCGAGTCTGCTCCCGTCGGGGCTGAAGGCCACGGACCACACCGCGCCGGTGTGACCGGTCAGGGGTGCCCCGACCGGTGCCGGATGACGTGGGTCGGCCGTGTTCCAGAGCCGGATGGTGTTGTCGGCGCTGCCGCTGGCGAGCGTGCGGCCGTCCGGGCTGAGGGCTGAAGACCGCGCTGCTCACCCAACTGGTGTGGCCGGTGAGCGGCTTGCCCAGGGGCTTCGGACGCTGCGGATCGGCCACGTTCCACAGGCGTACGGTCCGGTCGTAGCTGGCGGTGGCCAGCGTCCGGCCGTCCGGGCTGAACGTCGTGAGGTAGACGGCGCCCGTGTGCCCGACCAGCGGTGTGGCCAGCGGGGCGTTCACGATGGAGATCAGGCGGCTGTTCGCGCCCTCGTCGTCCGACCGGAGCCGGTGCGCCACCAGGTCGAGCTGCGCGGACAGCGACGGGTCCGTGGACCGGACGCGATCGGCCTGGGCGAGCACCTGTTGAAAGACGGCCTCGTCGCGCTGCTTCCAGGCGACCACGGCCGACCCGACGGCCAGGATCGCCAGGGCGACCAGCGCCGCCACCGCTCCCCGGCTGATCCAGATGATGCGCCTGCGCAGCCTGACCGACGCGGCCAGGAACTCCACCGCGCTGCGGGTCAGGAACGTGTCCCCGGCCGACTTCGCCCACCCGTGGGCCTGTTCCAGCCGGGAGCCCCGGTAGAGCAGGGACGTGTCGCGGTCCGACTCCTCCCAGGCCCTGCCGTCCTCCTCCAGGCGCTGGCGCAGCAGGTTGCCCTGCCTGTCCTCGTCGATCCAGTCGCGCAGGCGCGGCCAGGCGTGCAGCAGCGCCTCGTGGGTGATCTCCACGGTCTCCGCGTCGAGCGTCACAAGACGGGCGCGGACCAGCGCCTCCAGGGACTCCTCGGTCTTCCCCGGGTCGGTGGCCTCCGCCGCCAGCTGGCGCCGGGTGCCGCGTCTGCGGGTGGCCTGGGTGTCCTCGCCCAGCCGGACCAGCCGGAGCAGGAGCAGCCGGGCCGCCGTGCGCGCCGCCGGATCGAGGCCGGACCAGGCCCGTTCTGCGGTCGCCGCGACGGCGCCCTGGATGCCGCCGGCCGCGCGGTAGCCGGCGAGCGTCAGCCGGCCGGCCTTCCTGCGCTGCCAGGTGGCGAGCAGGGCGTGCGAGAGCAGCGGCAGCACGCCCGCGTTCTGCGCTCCGCGCGGGCCGTCCGCGCTGACCTCCCGGACGATCAGCTCCGCCAGGCCCGGCTCCAGCTCCAGACCCACGGCCTTGGCCGGGCCGGTGACGGCCTCGCGCAGCTCCGCGCTGGTCAGCGGCCCGAGCACCATGTGTTTGTGCTGGAGCGCGTCGGCGAGTTCGGGGTACCTCAGGCACTGCTCGTAGAAGTCGGCGCGGATGCCGAGCACCACGACCGCCGGAGCCGGGTCGCCGGGTCCGGCCGGCGAGCACACGGCGTGCAGCACCTCGACGAAGGCACGCCGCTCCGCCTCGACCGGGCAGAGGGTGAACATCTCCTCGAACTGATCCACGATGACCACCGGCCGCCCACCATGGCCCACCTCCCGCCCCGCCCAGACGGAAACAGCGGCGCGGGCGGCTTCTGGGGTGGGGGTGGGGGCTGGGGCGGAGCCCGACGCTGGGGTGGCGGAGCCGTATGCCCGGGCGGGGGCGGAACCGGACTCGGGGGTGACGGAGCCGAACACCCGGGCGGAGGCGGAACCGGACTCGGGGGTGACGGAGCCGAACACCCGGGCGGAGGCGGAACCGGACTCGGGGGTGGAAGCAGCACCGGATTCCGGGGCGGGTGCAGCGCCCAAGTCCCGGGCGGGGGCCGCGCCGGACTCGTCGGCGGAGGCCCCACCGAAACCCCGGGCGGAAGCCGCGCCTGGCTCCGGGGAGGAGGCAGGGCCGGGCCCCGGGTCGGAGGCAGCACCAGACCGCGGGTCGGAGGCAGCACCAGACCGCGGGTCGGAAGCAGCACCAGACCGCGGGTCGGAAGCAGCATCGGATTCCCGGCCGGGAGCAGCATCCAAATCCCGGGCGGAAGCCGCGCCTGGCTCCGGGGAGGAGGCAGGGCCGGGCCCCGGGAAGGAGGCCGCGCGCGGCCCTGGGGAGGAGGCACCACCGAAGCCCCGGCCCGCACCGCCGGGCTCTTGGGCGGAAGCAGCGCCGAAACCCCGGCCGGAGGCAGCACCGGAGCCCGGGGCGGGAGCAGCCGGTGGGTCGGCTGCTGTGGGGGCGGAGTCGGGTGTGTCCGGGTCCGGTGTGCCGGCAGGCCGCTCGCCCGCCCCTTGCGTCCCCGGTCGCGCCGCGACGGAGGCGTCCAAGCGCGCCGCCCGTGGTCCCGACATGGCCGAGCCGTCGGCTCTCCCCGCCCCTCTTCCGGCCATGGCCGAGACGACGGGCCCGAGTTCGGGTATGCACCGGGCCAGCTCCGCCAGCGGATCGCCGCCCGGTACGAACTGCACGACCTTCCTCGCAGGGCCGTTCCCGGCACCGTCGCCGCCCAGTGCCCCGTCCCGCAGCGCGGGCACCAGCCCGGCGTTCAGCAGCGAGGACTTCCCCGCCCCCGACGCGCCCACGAGCATGACCAGGCCACCCGTGTCCGCCACGGCCCGGAGCTGGGCCACGAGCGCGTCCGTGCTCCGCTCCCGGCCGAAGAACCAGTTGGCGTCCTCCCGACGGTAGGAGGCCAGCCCCCGGTACGGGCACACCCCACCGGGCGCCGACGGAGCGTCACCCGCGGGCCCCTCCTCCGCGGGTGAGGCCGCGCCACGCTCGCCGACCGGGTCGGCCACCGCGCTCTCCCACAGCCGCTGCCACTGCGCGAGGTCGTACAGCCCCGAGGACACCGGAGTGGGCCGCGCGCGGCGCGCTTCGGGTATCAGCACGTGCAGCACCGCCGCGAGGGCGGTGAACTGAGCGGGCACGTTCCGGGCCCGTCGCCAGTCGCTGATGCGCTGGGCGGACACCCGCACGGGACGCCCGCGTTCGTCGATCCGCTGCAGCCGTACGACAGATTCGGACACCCGTTTGAGTGGAGGGTTGCCGGCTTCCTTGTACAGCAGTGCGAGGCGTTCCGCGAAGGCGGTGCGTGCCCCCGAGTCGGAGCCCAAGGTCTCCACTCCCTAACTTCCCCCGCCTGGACGTCCGGACCGGAAAACTCACTCTATACGCCTGACCTGCGGCGATGGCGTCCGACCGGAACCGGAAACTCCTCGTCGGGTGCCGTAACTGGCAGGATCCCAACCCAGCAGCGCATCCATCCGGTCGGCCTCCATCGGAGGCGGACGACGGTAGCTCCACCGTTCGGTACCGGTCCCCACGAGGGGAGGGACCGGTGCCGGACGACGTGGTGATCCTCCCCTGCGGACCGCGTCTTACAACCCTAGATAACTGACGACCCGTCAGCTATGGTCGGTCCGCCGTGCCCCGGCCCGGCCCGCCTTACCGCTCCGGAGCGACGTACAGACAACAGACGTACAGGGGTGAGCGCAGTGGAGAATCGTCCCGAGAGCCCGCGACCGCAGGGCACCCTACGCTGGGTGGCGATGGTCCACCGCCCGGCCGACGGTTCCTGGCGGACGGCAGCGGAATCGCCCCACCGTTCGCCCGTGCTGTACGCCCTCGGCGAGATGGCCCACACCCTGCGCGCGCGTGGGGAGGACGTGACCTTCGCCCTGTGGGGCCCGAGGGACGGCGAGTGGCACCTCCACGACACCCCGCAGCGGCAGGCCACTTCACCTCGGCCGGGCACGGACCCCGCCCCCACGGGCGAACCGACCTCCCTGACCGAGCGCATGACGGGCCGTCGCCACCAGGTCCTGATGGCCGGACTGACCAAGGCGGGCCTCTACGACCTCTCCCCCGAGGACGAGACGACCGTGCAGACCCTTGTGCAACAGCTCGACGAGTCCACCGTCCGCCACGTCGCCCGCTGGCTCGCCACGGCCGGCTCCCGCTGAACGACCTGTTTCGGCGCTCGGGCTCACCGAGCCCTGTCCTAGGGTGTCGCCCATGTCCACGCCGAGCCTGCTCGCGGTCTTCGCCCACCCCGACGACGAGTCCCTGTCGGCCGGCGGCGTACTCGCCCGGCACGCGGCCGCGGGCGCGCGTACGGCCGTCGTCACGGCGACCTGGTCGCAGGACACCCCGCGGGCCGCGGAGCTGGCCGAAGCACTCCACATCCTCGGCGCCGGCAAGCCACGCCTCCTCGGCTACGCCGACTCCCGCCTCCCGGCCTCGGCCCCCGGCAGACCGCGCTTCCTGGACGTCCCTCTGGACGAGGCGGTACGGGAACTGGTCGGGCACATCAGGGAGGTCCGCCCGGAGATCGTCGTCACGCACGACGCCTACGGCGGCCTGACGGGCCACGAGGACCATGTGCACACCCACCGCGTGACCCTGCTCGCGGTCCACGCGGCCGGGCTCGAACGCAGCTACCCGGACACCGGCGAGCCCTGGCAGCCGAGCGCCCTGTATCTGGCCACGCACCCGCACTCCGCCGTCCGGGCCTGGGGCGGGCAACTGGCCCGCAGGGGCAAGGCCGCGCACACGGTCCCGGACGAGAGCGTCACCGCCACGGTCGACGTCACGCCCTGGCTGGAGCAGAAGGTCGCGGCGGTCCTGGCCCACCGGACGGAGGTCCGGCGAGGAGCCGCTCCCGGGCTGATCGCCGCACTCACCGTCTCCGAGCGGGAGCGGCTGCTCGGCACGGAGTGGTACATCCGCCACGACCCGGTCACCAGGGCACCGGCGCAGGCGGAGCTGCTCTCGTAGTCGGTCTCATAGTCAGGCCTCATGGTCGGCCTCATGCTCGGCCTCACAGTCCGGCCGGAGAGTCCCACCGCAGCCGCGCCAAGGCCCTGGCCCTCGCCTCCACCACAGCCATCCGCGCATCTCGCTCGACCCGGTCCACATGGGCCGCCTGGCCGGTCACCTGGCCCTCCCACTTCCGGTACAGCAGGCCCACCTCCCCCGAGAACCACCCACGGCTGACCGCGTTCAGCGCGAGCAGCAGCCCCGTGTCCTCCGAGGCGGGCAGCGCCATCCACCCGCCGAGGGCGAGGAGCAGCTCCCGCCGCACGAACAGGGACGCCGGATGGACCTGGGCGAGGAAACCGTTCGCCTTCCAGTGGTCGAGCACGGCCCCGCGCTCGATCGGCCCCTGGTCGGGGTCCCCCGGGAAACCGGCCGTCGACCCGTCGGGCAGGAGGTCCAGCACGCGCGACGTCGCCCACCCGAGGCCACGGTCGCCTTCCAGCACCGCCAGATCCCGCGCGAGAGCACCGGGCGCCAACTGGTCATCGGCGTCCAGGACCTTCACGTACGCACCCTCGGCGTGCGCCAGCGCGATGGTCCGGGCCACCCCGGGCCCACCGGCCCTGCCCTGCCGGAACGTCACCCGCCCGTCATCCGGCACGTACGGCCGTACGTCCTCGCTCTGCCCGTCCTCCTGGATCACCCACTGCCACTCCCAGCCCTCGGGCAGCGACTGCTCTCGCAGGGACGAGTAGGCCTCCGGCAGAAACCGGGCCGACGGACCGTGCACAGCGGTGACGACGATGATGCGCCCCGCCCTCGAAACGTTTGTGACCTGCGCAGATGCCGAAATCACCGAACGATCATAGCCCTGCGGAAACCCACAGCGCCGCCCGGCCGCACCACCGACGCCAGAGCACGACACCCCTGACCAATGCCTCAAATAAGGATATTAGGAACATAAAGTGCTGACGCGAGGCGGCTCCAGCCCTGCACCCCACAACACTCAACGTCGGGAGGAAGTGGATGGCCAACAACTATCCGGAATCGAACGTGGTGAAGCTGGCAGGCCCAGGCGTGCCCGGGATGGAGGGTGACGCGCCGCTCTACCACTACGACGTTCCGCCGGAGGACCTGACGACACTGCTCGCCAACCCGGTCAAGTACCTGGAGCAACGCGGAATGGGGCGCGAGCAGGGCATCGCTCCCGACGGAAGGATGGACATCGTCTTCACCTCTCCCGATCGCGTCTGGGACGGCTCCCAGTGGATCGAGGACGAAGGCGGGATCGAGCCGAGGCACTGTTGCTGCTACGTCACCGACAGCAAGTCGGTGTGCACGCCCCACCACCACAAGCAGTAGACGCGGGACACATCACCCGCATCCGGAAGGGGGGCCACTCCACCGAGCGGAACCCCTTCCGACCCGCCTGCATGGCGGTGTTGTCACTCAGCGCGGCGCGGGCGGTCGACGCCCGACGCCTCAGAGGCCAAGCAGCCCGCCGAGCAACTCAGAGCCGAAGTAGCCGTTGCCGTACCCACCAGGTGCGCTCCGTGTACGCGCCGTGGGGGCCCGCACAGCTGCGGTGCCTGTGCCCCATCCGTGCCCGACAGGCCGGGGCCTCGCGGGGAATCGCGGTCGCCGGCGGGTACCAAGCATGACGAAGGCCCCCGACCGATGTTGCTGGTCAGGGGCCGTTCTCACTGCTCACCACGCGGAGGCGGTGGGATTTGAACCCACGGTGACATCGCTGCCACGACGGTTTTCAAGACCGTTCCCTTCGGCCGCTCGGGCACGCCTCCCCGCGCCTGCCGTGATCGGCGGCGCGGGGACAAGGGTAACGGGTCGGTGCGGGCGGGTGGGGGTCAGTTGTCGCCGACGCGGGAGCCCAGGGTGACGTCGACCGTGTGCTGCTTGCCGCCGCGCTCGTAGGTGATCGTGACCTTGTCGCCGGGCTTGTGCGTCCAGATCTCGCCGATCAGGGTCGGCCCGGAGTCGATCACCCGGTCGTCCAGCTTGGTGATGACGTCGCCGGGCTTGAGGCCCGCCTTGGCCGCCGGGCCGCCGGGCTCGACCGGTGCCGCGCCGCCCGCGCCCTGGTCGGTGATCTGCGCGCCCTTCGAGCTGTCGTCGAGGGAGACGGAGGCGCCGATCTTCGCGTACACCGGCTTGCCGGTCTCGATCAGCTCCTGGGCGACGTACTTGGCCTGGTTGATCGGGATGGCGAAGCCCAGGCCGATCGAGCCGGACTGGCCGGTGCCGAAGCCGCCGTTGCCGGTGGACTGGATCGCGGAGTTGATGCCGATGACATTGCCCTGCGCGTCCAGCAGCGGGCCGCCGGAGTTGCCCGGGTTGATCGAGGCGTCGGTCTGCAGGGCGCTCATGTACGAGGCCTGGCTGCCGCTGCCGTCGCTGGAGGCCACCGGGCGGTTCTTGGCACTGATGATGCCTGTCGTCACCGTGTCGGACAGGCCGAACGGGGCGCCGATCGCGATGGTCGAGTCGCCGACGGCCACCTTGTCCGAGTTGCCGAGGGTGAGGGGCTTCAGGTCGCCGGGGGCGTTCTTGAGTTTGACGACCGCCACGTCGTAGCCCTGCGCGTGACCGACGACCTCGGCGTCGTACTTCTTGCCGTTCGGGAAGGTCGCCGTGAGCTTGCCGCCGTCCACCGCTTCCGCCACCACGTGGTTGTTGGTGACGATGTGGCCCTGCTTGTCGAAGACGAAGCCCGTGCCCGTGCCGCCCTCGCCGCTGGTGCTCTCGGCCTCGATCGTGACCGTGCTCGGCAGGGCCTTGGCGACCACGCCCGCGACGGTGCCCGCGTCGCGCTTGACGTCGCCGCCGCTGGTGGAGGCGGAGACCGTGGTCGAGCCGGTGCTCTCGTCGTTGTTCTTCGCCAGCGTGTAGCCGAGGCCGCCGCCCAGGCCGCCCGCGACCAGTGCGGCGATCAGGATGGCCGCGGCCAGCCCCCGGCGCCCGCGCTTGGGCGCCGGCTGCTGGTACGAGGAGCCCCAGGCGCCCGGGCCCGCACCGGAACCGTCACCGCCGCCGCCGTACGACGGGCCGCCCGGCGGCGGGGGCGGGGGCCAGGACGGGTCGGGAGCGGAGGAGGAGACGCCGGGATGCGCGGCGTCACCGGGCGCGCCCTGCCCGTCCGTGGGCTGCCCGTGCGCGGACTGCCCCTGGGGCGCCTGAGCAGCGGGAGCGTCCACCGGCACGGGGGGTGCGGACGGGGCGGGGGGTACCGCGGTGCCCTCGTTCTCGGTGCTCACAGCTTCTCTCCTCGATCCACGGCTGTTTCCTGGGTCGCACTCGGTCACGCTTTTCACGCTGGTCGACGGTTCCGGCGCGATACAGCTGTGCTTGTCCCTTTGTATGCCGACACCTTTTGTATGCCGTCAGCTTTTCCCACGGGCCGTCAGAGCACCATAAGCGGTGGCTGTGCGTCCGGGGCCATTCTTTATATAGGTCATTACCGGCTAAAAGGATGCAATCCCAATGCCTCCGTCCGGACCTGTGCATCCGTCGAGTCCGTCCGACCGGACGCGTACCCGCGCTCGGTGGCACCATGACGCGGTGACCCACGCACGGCAGCATGTCATTCAAGTCGTCGCCCACCGGGGCGCCTCCGAGGACGCCCCGGAGCACACCCTGGCCGCG
Source organism: Streptomyces viridochromogenes DSM 40736 (assembly GCF_000158955.1). Taxonomy (GTDB): domain Bacteria; phylum Actinomycetota; class Actinomycetes; order Streptomycetales; family Streptomycetaceae; genus Streptomyces; species Streptomyces venetus. The sequence continues at coordinate 4,310,153 of NZ_GG657757.1, forward strand.
TACACCAAGGCGATCGAGGACGGCGCGGACGCCCTCGAGTGCGATGTGCGCCTCACCGCCGACGGCCACCTGGTGTGCGTGCACGACCGCCGGATCAACCGTACGTCCAACGGCCGCGGCGCGGTCTCGGCCCTGGAGCTCGCCGATCTCGCCGCCCTGGACTTCGGCTCCTGGAAGACGCGTGAGGCCTGGAAGGGGCGCGACGAGGAACCCGACTGGGAGCACCGTCCGGAGGACCGTGAGGCCACCTCCGTCCTCACCCTGGAGCGGCTGCTCGGACTCGTCTCCGACGCCGGGCGCCGGGTGGAACTGGCCGTCGAGACCAAGCACCCCACGCGCTGGGCGGGACAGGTCGAGGACCGGCTGCTGGCGCTGCTGAAGCGGTTCGGCCTGGACGCCCCGCCCTCCGCCGGGGAGTCCAGGGTGCGGGTCATGAGCTTCTCGGCCCGCTCGCTGCACCGCGTGCGTGCCGCCTCGCCGACGCTGCCGACGGTCTATCTGACGCAGTTCGTCTCACCCCGGCTGCGCGACGGCCGGCTGCCCCCGGGCGTGGGAATCGCGGGCCCCTCCATCCGGATCGTGCGCAACCACCCCGCCTACATCGAGCGCCTGAAGCGGGCCGGTCACCAGGTGCACGTGTGGACCGTGAACGAGCCCGAGGACGTGGACCTCTGCGTCGGCCTGGGCGTCGACGCCATCATCACCAACCGCCCGCGCGCGGTGCTGGACCAGCTCGGCCGCTGAGGGTCCCGACCACATGCGCCCCACCACATAAGTCTCATCAGACCCACGCACACCCCTTGACCTCACGCCGCCCCTACCGGGATCCTCGCGTCCCGGCCACATCGATGAATTTCAGCCACACGATCACAGGGAGTGCTCCGGCGCGTTCGGTCCGTATGCGGTCGTGGTGAATGCGTCACCGGACGTGGATTGGCCGGTTTCCGGTACAGGCCAATGGGGCATCCACACCGTGGCGTGGGGCGAAGGAGGTCTCGGGGGTGGCGTTGGTGGTGGCACAGGAGGTGCCCACGTCGTCGAGCATGGCCGTACCCCATGGCCCTGAGGGCGTGGGCGAAGCGAGACACCGTATGCGGACGCAGTTGCGCAGCGGTGGTGTCGCGGAATCGGTCATCGACGACGCCGTTCTGATTCTTTCCGAACTCTTGAGCAACGCATGCAAACACGGCAGGCCCCTGGGTGACGCCCTCTCCGGCGACGGGGACGTGCGCGCCGCATGGTGTGTGGACCCGTCCGGCCGGCTCGTGGTCGAGGTCACGGACGGCGGTGGCCCGACCCGCCCCGCCCCGGCGACCCCGTCGGTCACGGCGCACGGCGGCCGTGGGCTGAACATCATCACCGCGCTGGCCGACGACTGGGGTGTCCGGGACGACATCCGCGGCGAGGTCACGGTGTGGGTCGTCGTCCACGACGACGTGCACGATCCGGACGCCGGTCACCGCCGCGACGACTTCGCGGCACGGATCACCGCCCCGGCGGTCTCCCGGATACCCGGGCTGGACTTCGCGGACGCCTTCGACGACATGGACTGAGCGCCGTACGCCGCGACGGACCGAGTGTTGTCCACAGGTTCCCGTCGCCCGAGGTCTGAACGGCTAGGCTCGCGACCGTACGAGACGAGCCGTAACCGGGAGACCCATCGATGGCCAAGAAGCGACCCCAGACAAAGGCCAAGCGCCCGCAGATCACGGACGGAGAGATCCCGGTTGTCGGCGCTCGCGAGCCCTGCCCCTGCGGCAGCGGACGCCGCTACAAGGCCTGTCACGGGCGGGCCGCAGCGCACGCCGCGACCGAGCTCGTGCACCGCCCCTTCGAGGGCCTGCCCGGCGAGTGCGACTGGGTGGCGCTGCGCGAACTGGTCCCGGCGGCCACGGTCGGGCTGACCCTCAAGGGCGGCCTCCCCGAAGGCGTCCCGGCGGTCACACTGGCCACGGTGCTGCCGATGGCCTGGCCCGCCCTGCGCCGCGACGACGGCTCGGTCCTGCTCGGCCTGCAGAACGACACGTCCTCTGGCGACATCAGCCGCGACCTCGCCGACACCCTCCAGCGCGCCCTGGAAGCGGAACCCGGCACCCCCGTCCAGGGCCGTCGCGCCCCGGCCGACGGTCCGCGGCTCCAGGATCTGCTCGACCCGGAGGGCGCCTTCGAGCCAGAAGTGCACAGCGGCTTCGAGTTCTGGGTCCCGGACCCGGAGAACGCCACGCCGGACGTGACCGCCTCCCTGGAGCGGGCCAACGCCGCGGCCATCCCGACCGTGAAGCTCCAGGGCGTGGACGCCGCCTACTGGTGCGAGACGCCGGAGAAGAACCATCTGCGGTGGGTCATGCCGCACGCGGAGGAGCAGCTTCTGGACGCCCTCGCGCGCCTGCACGCCGCGGGCCGGTCCAGCCTCGGCGAGGGCACCCGGCTGGTGGGCTCCTTCCGCGCTCACGGGCTCACCGTGCCGGTCTGGGACCTGCCGAGCGGGGTCACGGCCGAGGACGTGGAGAAGCCGGCGGCGGAGTTCGCCGAGCGCCTCGCCGCGGCCCTGGCGACGGACGCGCCGCTCACGGTGGACGAACGCCGCGCACGGGGCGGCCTCACCAACCGGCAGGTCACGCTCAACTGACCACAGGGCACGGGGTCCGGCCGCCGGTCGGCCGGACCCTCACCCCGGGACAGGGTGAGGGTCCCCACAACTCCCAGCCGGGACAAGCCAGTCAGTGACTGGAAAGGGCGAGATCGAATTTGCGAACAGCCGATCTCTTGTTACCGTTCCTGTAGCCCGGTTGCTGGTGCATCCCCCGTCGCCAGCAACCGGGTCTTTTCATGCGCGCATCCGTTCACGGAACGGCAGCCGCTCTTCAACTACCCGCTTGCACAGGCGAGTTGCTTCCCGAGCGCAGCAGCAGCGGTCCTTCACCCGCCCGCCGGGCGAACTCCGCGACCGCCGTGCGGTCCGCCAGGTCGCCCCGCGCGGGCTCCCGGGGCGTCTCGCAGGTCCGCGGCTCGTCCTCCGCCCCCACGGCGCACGTCATCCGCACGGTCCGGGCTCCGGGACCCATGAGGCTCAGTACGGCGTCCAGCGCCCGGCCGGTCGCGTTGCGGTAGTAGGTCCGCGCCCAGGTGTCCGCGCCCTGCGTCACGACACAGGTCTGCGCCTCGATGCCGTCGGGGGAGGAGAGTTCGGGACCGCAGCGCACCGCGGTCGCCAGGCCCTGGCCGAGCGTGGGGAGGCCGGTGACGGCGGACGGCGCCTTGCCGTCGGCGGGCGACGGGGAGGGCCGGGAGGGACGTACCTCCCGTACGGAACCGGACACGGGGCCGCCGCCTGCCACGACCTCGGCGGCCGGCCTCTCGGAGCGCACCCGGCTCCCTGAGTCCACGGACCCGGACGCCACCGCCAGCGGCAGTGCGATGGCGCACACCGCCACGGTGCCCACGAGGGCGAACAGACGGACCTTTCGAGGGTCCCGGGAACGGCCCCGGGCATGACGCGGCATGGCCCCGGAACATAACGCGCCGGGGCGGAAGCCGGGCTCGGCGCGCCCTAGCTCGTTAGAACTCGGGCGCGCTCACACCCGTACGAGTGAGGGCCTCGACCACGGCGTCCACGACGGCCTCGACATCGGGCACCCACGGCGAGGCGGAGCCGGGCAGCGGCGCCCGCTCCCAGCGGATCTCGCCCTGGCCCACCTCGGACGGGGGCAGGGCCAGGTAGCCGCCGTCCCCATGGAAGCGCAGGGAGCCGGGCACGAAGTCCTTGGCGTACAGCAACTCGCCGAGTTGCTCCATGGAGTACGGCTTCACGAGGATCGCCCAGCGGGTGGGGGAGGCCACGACCGGGCCGAGCCGCATACCCGTGCGGTCGAGTGCTTCGAGGGCGCGGGCGGCCGGCAGGGCGGGCAGCGAGACCGCGCAGGGGGCCTTGCCGCCGGTGGCCAGGATGATCGGCGCCGCGGGCCGGTTGCCCCACCACCAGCGCAGCATGCGCTCGTCGGTGGTGGCCGCGAGGAGGCCGGGGTCGAAGGGGTGCGCACCGGGCACGGTGCACTCCGGGTCGGGGCAGGCACAGCCGCCCGTCCCCTGCGGGTCCGCCGCCACTCCCGGGAGTACGGGCCACTGCCATTGGGTCGCATAGGTCAGGGCCGCGCCGATCAGCTCAGGCGTCCCGTCGTTGCGCTGGGACAGGAGCCTGCGTCGCCTTCCGAGGATCTCGCGCATCAGCGCTCGTTCCTTTCCGTTGCACGCCGGCAACACCGTGGGCCACATCACACCATGTGTCGATCACTTCACTGTGCGTACCTATGGGCGCATCACACCCCTGCTGGAAGCACGGGGAACCCCTATGGGTCGAGCTTTGGCTGCCTCCGCGGCCGTCGCGCCCATACTGCGTCGGTCAAAAGCACGGGCGTGGCGTAGGGGTGGCGAAGTATGGCGTTTGCCGTCGCGCGTATTTCTCTCCGCCTCCGCCACGGGAGGATGGGGCACGGTCGTCGGTGGATAGGACGCCCGGGTCCGTCACCAGGTTCCGGGTGGTTCCCGACCACCCCTGGCCTTCACCGAGTACGTACCCATCACGACCGTCGTGACGCTCCGTCGAGCAAGCCCAGTCGACCGCAATAAGCCGTCCACTGCGGCAGTTTTAAGCCAACTTTGCTTTTACGCAAGAGGAAGGAACATTTCCCCCTCAGCTCTCTCGGACACCAGGAATCCCAGCAGGACAATGCTGGACATCCCCTCACGAGTGCGTGTACATGTGGAGACACTGCTAGCGGCGCAGAATGACATGGGGGTTTGCGATGCTTTTGAGCAGTACGCACCGGCCGGAAAGCCGGATGCCATGAACGCCCCGCACCCTCCGAAAGTGGCTGGAATCGATCCAACGGTTCCGTCGCCCGCACACACTGTCGCGCCCGTCGCGCCGACTTCCTCCCCGACCGCCCCGCCACCTCCCCCCGGCCCACCCGGCGCCGTACTCCAGGACCGCCTCGCCGGCTGGGTCTCCGACCTCACCACCCTCCACGAGCTCACCGAGCGCCTGGCCCGCACGACCGGGCTCGACGAGGCGCTCCAGGAACTGCTGCGGGCCGGCGCCGCCCTGGTGGGCGCGCGGCGCGGCCTCGTCGTACTCGAACCCGGCGACGGCTTCGGCCCGGACACCACCATCGGTCTGGGCCTGGCGCGCGCCGATCTCGGCCACATCGAGACGGTGCCGCGCAGCGCCCTGTCCTACGGCCGGATCCTCGACGGACTGGGCGGCGAGGACGGCATCGCCGAGCCCGACCTGTTCGCCGAGGAGGGGCTCGACCCCCGCCACCGCCAGGTCGCGGCGCACCTCGGTTACGCCGCCAGCTACGCCCTCCCCCTGTCCACCGAGACCGCCGGCCGCCTCGGTGCCGCCGTCTGGCTCTACGACGAACCCGCCGAGCCCGGCGAACGGCAGCGCCACCTCATCGGCCTGTACGCCCGGTACGCCGCCGAGCACCTCGCGCGGCTCCTCGAACTGGAGCGCACACGCGCGTCCATGGCGACCATGGCGGACGAGCTGCTGCCCGCGCGGCTGCCTCGGGTGGCCGGCGTCCAGCTCACCGCCCGGCACCGCACGGGCCCTCGGGGCGGCGGCGACTGGTACGACGCGCTGCCGCTGCCCGACGCCGCCCTCGGCCTCGCCGTCGGCTCCGTCACCGGGTCGGGACCCAGCGCCGTCGCCGCGATGGGACGGCTGCGGGCCTCGCTGCGCGCGTACGCCGTGATGGAGGGGGAGGACCCGGTCGCCGTCCTGTCGGACCTGGAGCTGCTGCTGCGGCTGACCGAGCCGGCCCGCTCGGCCACCGCCCTGTTCGCCTACTGCGAACCGGCCGCCCGCAAGATCACGCTGGCCGGTGCCGGGCACAGCCCGCCGCTGCTGGTCGGGGAGCGCCGCACCGAGTTCGTGGAGACGTCGGTCTCCGCCCCGCTGGGCATGCTCGCCTGCTGGGAGGCGCCGAGCGTGGAGATCCTCGCCGACCGTGGAGAGACGGTTCTGCTGTACACCGACGGGCTGCTGCACCGCACCGGCGAGACCACCGACCGCGCCTTCGCCCGACTGCACGCGGCGGCCGCCGCAGTCCCCAGGGCGCTGCGGCGCGACCCCGGCGCGATCGCCGACCACGTCCTGCGCAGCGTGCTGCCGGACGGACTGGACGCGGCCGGCGGTGCGGAGGACGTCGTGCTGCTGGCGGTGCGTTTCGAGTAGCGCTCCTCGTCGTCCCTCGTCATCGGCCTGAGACCGTTTCCGCGCCGCCGTACAGTGGAGGCGGTCCAGCGCCGTATCGAGGAGGATGACCGTGGCGGAGGAGCTCACACCGGCGACCCCGGACGAGAGCGAAGAGCCCATCAAGCAGCGGAAGAACGGACTGTACCCCGGCGTGTCCGACGAGCTTGCCGAGAACATGAAGAGCGGCTGGGCCGACACCGAGCTGCGTGACCTCGAGCCCGTCCCCCAGGCCGCCGAGACCGCCGCCCGCCGGGCCGCGCTGTCCGCGCGCTTCCCGGGTGAGCGACTGGTGATCCCCGCGGGCAACCTGAAGACCCGCTCCAACGACACCGAGTACGCCTTCCGGGCCTCCGTCGAGTACGCCTACCTCACCGGCAACCAGACCGAGGACGGCGTCCTGGTCCTGGAGCCCAGGGACGAGGGTCACGAGGCGACGATCTACCTCCTGCCGCGCTCCGACCGCGAGAACGGCGAGTTCTGGCTGGACGGCCAGGGCGAGCTGTGGGTCGGCCGCCGCCACTCCCTCAGCGAGGCGGAGCGGCTGTACGGCATCCCCGCCTCCGACGTGCGTGAGCTGGCCGGGGCCCTGCGCGAGGCCACCGGCCCGGTGCGCGTCGTGCGCGGGTACGACGCCGGCATCGAGGCCGCGCTGACCGACAAGGTCACCGCCGAGCGGGACGAGGAGCTGCGGGTCTTCCTCTCCGAGGCGCGGCTGGTCAAGGACGACTTCGAGGTCGGCGAGCTGCAGAAGGCGGTCGACTCGACCGTGCGCGGCTTCGAGGACGTGGTGAAGGTCCTCGACAAGGCCCGGGCGACCTCCGAGCGGTACATCGAGGGCACGTTCTTCCTCCGCGCGCGCGTGGAGGGCAACGACGTCGGCTACGGCACGATCGCCGCGGCCGGTCCGCACGCCTGCACGCTGCACTGGGTGCGCAACGACGGGCCCGTGCGCTCGGGCGATCTGCTGCTGCTCGACGCGGGTGTGGAGACGCACACGTACTACACGGCCGACGTGACGCGGACACTGCCGGTCAACGGCCGGTTCAGCGAGATCCAGAAGAAGATCTACGACGCCGTGTACGAGGCCCAGGAGGCCGGCATCGCGGCGGTCAAGCCCGGGGCGAAGTACCGGGACTTCCACGACGCGGCGCAGCGGGTGCTCGCCGAGAAGCTCGTCGAGTGGGGGCTCGTCGAAGGGCCGGTGGAGCGGGTGCTGGAGCTGGGGCTCCAGCGGCGGTGGACGCTGCACGGGACCGGGCACATGCTCGGCATGGACGTGCACGACTGCGCCGCCGCGCGGACCGAGACGTACGTCGACGGTGTGCTGGAGCCGGGGATGTGTCTGACCGTCGAGCCCGGGTTGTACTTCCAGGCCGACGATCTGACCGTGCCGGAGGAGTACCGGGGCATCGGGGTGCGGATCGAGGACGACATCCTCGTGACCGAGAGCGGCAACCGGAACCTGAGCGCCGCGTTGCCCCGGCGGTCGGACGAGGTCGAGGCGTGGATGGACGCCGTCAAGGGCTGAGTCCCCGGTGCGGGTCGCCTGTGGTCGATCGCGCGGTTCCGCGCGCCCCCAGGGCGTCCAGGAACAGCGCGCCCGAAAGCAGGGGCCCGCTGCCTCGGGGTGCCCAGGCGCGCGTGCGAAGGTCCGTGTCCAGGGCTCTCAGCGCCCTCGCGCCCGGGTCCGCCGCCGTTCCGCCCGCCTCCAGGACACCGCGCGCCTCCGCCTGCACATGACGCAGGCCCATGGGCCCCGCCGTGTACAGCAGTTCCGTGTCCTGGAGTGTGGACATCACCGTGAGCAGGGCGTCCAGGCGGGCCTGGGGTTCCGAGGCGCCCTGCTTGCGGGCGGTCGCGAGGGCGGTCAGGGCGCGGCGGACATGCGGGAAGCCCGCTCTGGCCTCGCCCCGGGCGCCGGCCGCGCCGTAGCGGGCCGAGACCGTGGAGCCGCGTGAGGGGCGGCGGGGGGCGCGGCGGTCCGGGTGGGCGGCCAGTTGCTTGGCCAGGGCTGTGGTGTCCGCCGGCTCGGCTCCCGGGTGGAGTGCCGCTGCCGCCACGAGCAGGCCCAGTGTCCACAGGGCGCCTCGGTGGCCGCCGCCCGCGAGACCCACCGTGTGTTCCGTCGAGCGACCGATCGCGCCCAGCTCCGCGCGGAGCCGGGCACTGGGCTCTCCCGTGCGGCGGGCCGCGGCGGCCATCGCCGTGAGGCCGGGGAGCAGTGCCCTGGCCGACCAGCGCAGGGCGCTGTGGTCCCGGCGGGTGGCCCGGGCGGTCAGGTCGCGCGGGTCGGGCAGGCCCGGCTTGGGTGCCAGGGCCAGCTGACCGACCAGCGCGTCGACGGCGGCCTGTGCCAGGGCCTCGTCCTCACGGTTGTTCAATGCCGCCTCCCCCGCCGCCCGCGCCCGTGTTCTCCGCGTCCGTGTTCTCCGCGTCCGGGTCTATACCCAGGGTGAGGAAGCCCTTGGTTGGTGTCCCTGCGGTTTCCCGTCATGAGCGGGGAATCTAGGGACGTCGCCCGTCAGAGGCGTGGGGCTGGGCTGAGAGACTGCTGTGAACTCACCGCAAGCATCCGGCCAGGGGCTAAAAAACCGCAGGTCAGCGCTAGTTGACGTATGAGATCATGACGCACCTTGCCGAGCCGACTCCGGGAACAGGCGACGATCACCATGAACAACGTCCAGACGGCGCTGACCATGCAGGACGCCATCCTCACCCTGCAGAAGTACTGGAGCGACAACGGCTGCATGATCACGCAGCCGTTGAACACGGAGGTCGGAGCCGGTACGGCCAACCCGGCCACGGCACTGCGGGTGCTCGGTCCCGAGCCGTGGAGCGTGGCCTACGTCGAGCCCAGCGTCCGGCCCGACGACTCGCGCTACGGCGAGAACCCCAACCGGCTCCAGACCCACACCCAGTTCCAGGTCATCCTCAAGCCCGACCCGGGCAACCCGCAGGAGCTGTACCTGGGCAGCCTGCGGGCGCTCGGTGTCGACCTGAACGCGCACGACGTGCGGTTCGTCGAGGACAACTGGGCCTCTCCCGCGCTCGGCGCCTGGGGGCTGGGCTGGGAGGTCTGGCTGGACGGCATGGAGATCACCCAGTTCACCTACTTCCAGCAGGTCGGCGGCGTCGCCCTGGACCCGGTGTCGGTGGAGATCACGTACGGCCTCGAACGCATCCTGATGAACCTTCAGGGCGTGTCCCACTTCAAGGACATCGTCTACGCGCCGGGCATCACGTACGGCGAGGTGTTCGGGCAGAACGAGTACGAGATGAGCCGCTACTACCTCGACGACGCCGATCTCGACACCAACCACCGGCTCTTCGAGTCGTACGCGGCCGAGGCCCGGCGCCTGCTCGACCTGGAGCTGCCGGTTCCCGCGTACATGTACGTGCTCAAGTGCAGCCACACCTTCAACGTGCTCGACGCGCGCGGCGCGATCAGCACCACCGAGCGGGCCAAGGCGTTCTCGCTGATGCGCGGTCTGACGCACGAGACGGCCACGTTGTGGGAGCGCCGGCGGGCCGCGCTGGGGCATCCGCTGGGGGTGGCGGCCGCCCCGGCCCCGGCACAGCGCGCCGCGCTGCCCAAGGTGCCCGGCGTCGAGACGCTGCTGTTCGAGATCGGAGTGGAGGAACTGCCGTACGCCGACGTCCCGGCCACCACCGAGGCGGTGCGCGAGTCGGTCACCGCCAAACTGGCCGACACCCGGCTGGGCCACGGCGCGATCACCGTGATGGCCACGCCGCGCCGGATCGTGATCACGGTCGAGAACGTGCAGCCGCGCGAGCGGGACACCGTGCGGACCGTGCGCGGCCCCAAGGTCGCGGCGGCCTACAAGGACGGCGCCCCCACCGCCGCGCTGCTGGGCTTCGCCCGCAGCCAGGGCGCCGATCCGGCGGACGTGCGGGTCGTCGACGTGAAGGGTGTCGAGTACGTCTCGGTCACCCGGCACGAGGAGGGGCGTCCGGCCGTCGAGGTGCTCAGCGATCTTCTGGCCGAGGTCGTGTCCGGGCTGCGGGCCGGCCGCAACATGCGGTGGAGCGACCCGGGCCTGTCGTTCTCGCGCCCCGTGCGCTGGCTGCTCGCCCTGCTCGGCCGCACCCCCCTGCCGGTGGTCGTCTCCTCGCTGACCGCGGGCGACACGACACGCGTGCACCGCCAGGCCCCCTACCCGGAGGTCCGGGTGACCGCCGCCGAGGGCTACCCGCACTTCCTGCACATGCACGGCATCCTGCTCGACCGGGACGCCCGGCGCGGCGCGGTGGTGCGCGGCGCCCTGGAGGCGGCGGCCGAGGTGGGCGGGCGGATCGACGTGGAGGACCAGGCCGGTCTGATCGACGAGATCACCGACATCCTGGAGTTCCCGTACGCCGTGCGGGGGTCGTTCGACGAGCGCTATCTGGAACTGCCCGCGAGCGTCCTGACCACCGTCATGCGCAAGCACCAGCGCTATCTGCCCGTGATGGACGGCGAGCGCCTCATGCCTCACTTCGTCACCTTCGCCAACGCCCTGTGCGACGACGACGTGGTGCGGGCGGGCAACGAGGCGGTACTGCGGGCCCGTTACGAGGACGCCGCGTTCTTCTGGCGGGCCGACCTCAAGGTGACGCCGGCCGAGTTCCGCCGGCGGCTGGACAAGCTGACGTTCGAGGACCGGCTCGGTACGGTCGCCGACCGCGCCGAGCGCATCGCCGTCCTGGCCCTCGACCTGACCCGGCGTGCCGGGCTCGCCGAGGAGACGGTGGACGTCGTCCGGCGTGCCGGTGCGCTGGCCAAGTTCGATCTGGCCTCGCAGATGGTCATCGAGTTCTCCGGCCTCGCCGGGGTGATGGCCGAGGAGTACGCCCGCCGGGCGGGTGAGTCGCCGGAGGTCGCCGAGGCCCTCGCCGAGATGGAGCTGCCCCGCTCCGCCGGTGGCGCGCTGCCGACCGGGGACGCGGGGGCCGTGATGTCGCTCGCCGACCGGTTCGACCTGGTGACCGGCATGTTCCTGATCGGCGCCGAGCCGACCGGCAGCTCCGATCCGTACGGGGTGCGGCGGGCCGCGATCGGGCTGCTCAACGTGCTGCGGACCGCTCCCGCCGTGGCCGGTCTCCGGGTGAGCGACGGCTTGCGCGCGGCGGCCGTGCGGTACGCCGCACAGGGCGTCGAGGTGCCTGCCGAGCGGGTGGCCGCGGCCGCCGAGCTGGTCACCCGGCGCTACGAGCAGCAGCTCACGGACGCCGGGCACGAGCACCGGCTGGTGCAGGCCGTTCTGGGGTGGGCCGACCGGCCCGCGTACGGGGACCGCACGCTGGCCACGCTGGAGCGGCACATCGGGACGGAGGCTTTCGAGGCCCTTGCGGCCGCCTTCCAGCGGGTGGTGCGCATCCTTCCCGAGGGTGGCGTCGAGGCGGCGGATCCGTCGCTGCTGACCGCGCCCGCCGAACTGCGTCTCGCCGAGAGCGCGGAGGCCGTACGTCAGGCACTGCACGGCCGGGAGGACGACCTCGGCGCACTGATCGAGGTCTCCGGGCCGCTGGTCGAGGCGATCGGCGTCTTCTTCGACGAGGTGCTGGTGATGGACCCCGACCCGGCGGTCCGCGCGGCCCGGCTGGCGCTGCTCACGGAGGTGGCGGGGCTGGCGCGTACGACGCTGGACTGGGGCGCGCTGTAACCGGGAGCACGGCGAAGGGGCGGTGTTTCACGTGAAACACCGCCCCCGGATCGAACGGTGTCGACGCCGAGGCGCTAGACCGCCATCAGCGGCGCGGCGCCTTCGCGCCACTTGAGGACCTTGTCGAAGCTCACCACGGCACCGCCCCGGCCCGGCTTGTTGTTGATGTGCACGTGGTCGGCGAGCTCCTGGATGAGACACAGCCCCCGGCCGTGCTCCGCGTCGGAGTGCGCGGGACGGATCTGCGGGCGGGAACGGCCCGCGGACGCCCCGGGGAAGCCCGGACCCGCGTCGGCGACCTCGATGCGGCACTTCTCGCCGTCGAGGTAGGCCGTGACGCGGTACGCCTCCGAACCAGGACCGCCGCACGCCATGTCCCCACCGTGCTCCACGGCGTTCGCACACGCCTCGCTGAGCGCGACGGAGAGGTCGTAGGAGATGTCGGGATCGACGCCCGCGGTCTCCATGGTGCCGATCAGCAGGCGCCTGGCGAGTGGCACGCTGGCAGCCTCACGCCGCAGATGGAGTGACCACCAGATGCTCATGCTCCAGCCTCCTGGCCGCGGCTCGACATACCGTTACGTATTGCCCCGAGTCCCCGCACGTAAGCGTGAAGTTGGCGTGACGCCGCCCATACGGCGGATGCGCACTGGTCCTGATCGGTGTATTGGGGAAGAGTGGTGCCGGTGTATGTGGGGGCGGTCCGGGCCAGACGGTGACGTTTCGGTTGTTCCGCATCTTGCGGACCTGCCGTACGGGGCCTGCGGGGCCAGTGCGATGATGAGCCCGCCATGACTGCCCCCCAAGCGCCCACGACGCGCCCCGGACACACGCTCCGGATTGTCCGGGCCGCGGTGTTCTCCGCGGTCTGTGTCGTGCTGGCCGGGGCAGGTCACGCACTCGCCTCCTGCGACAGCATCCCGCTGTGGACGCTCGGCGCCGGGTTCCTCGGGGTGGTCGCGGTCACGGCACCCCTCGCCGGGCGCGTGCGCTCGCTGCCGGTGATCACCGCGGCGCTCGCCGCCGGTCAGACCGTGCTGCACACCCTGTTCGGACTCGGCCAGCACGGCACGGCCGCCGCCGCGTCGACGTCGGCGGGCACGAGCGACACCGCGCTGGTCCGGCAGGCCGCGCGCCTCGTGTGCGGGACCACGGCGACGGCGATCAGCCCGGCACAGGCCCACAAGATCCTCACCGACGCCCGGGTCCAGCCGGACGCGGGAGCGCACACACCCATGCCGGACGCCGGGGCGTCGGCCTCCCTGTGGCCGTCCCTGCCGATGCTGCTCGGCCACGTGCTCGCGGCGATCGCCGCCGGCTGGCTGCTGCGCCACGGCGACCTGGCTCTGCTGCGGCTCACCGAACTGTCGGCGCAGGGCGTCACCGAAGGGGCGCTCGTGCGCTCCCTGCGGGCCGCGCTCGCGCTGGTTCGAGCCCTGCGCGCCGGTCTCCCCGGCGCGCCCGACGCATCTGCGCGCCCCGCGCACGCCGTGCGCCCCGTGCCCGAGATGCCGCGCACGACCGCACTCCAGCACACGGTGGTCCGGCGTGGCCCGCCAGCCGCCGCGGTCACCGCATCCGCACTCGCCCTCGCCGCCTGACACGACGCGAACACCACTCCGTCTCTCCGCGTATCTCTTCGGACGACCCGGAGAAGGGACCGCCGTCGTGCGGCACGCGCGCGTGCGCGGATCCCTCTTCTCTCTCGTCCATCGAAAAACGACTCACAGCGGAGTGCCCCTTCCATGAAGGCTTCCCGTATCGCCGCGGCCGGTGCCGCCGCCGGCATCACCGTGCTCGCCCTGTCCGCCCCCGCCTTCGCGCACGTCAGCGTGCAGCCCGAGGGCGAGGCCGCCAAGGGCGGTTACGCGGTCGTCGACTTCAAGGTCCCCAACGAGCGCGACGACGCCTCCACGACCAAGCTCGAGGTCAACTTCCCCACCGACCACCCACTGGCCTCCGTCATGCCGGAGCCGGTCCCGGGCTGGAAGATCGAGGTCACCAAGTCCAAGCTGGCCAAGCCGCTGGAGATGCACGGCGAGAAGATCTCCGAGGCCGTCACCAAGGTCACCTGGACCGCCGACGGCGACGGCATCGAGGCCGGCTTCTTCCAGAAGTTCCCGGTCTCCGTCGGCACCCTGCCCGAGGACACCGACCAGCTGGTCTTCAAGGCCCTCCAGACGTACTCCAACAAGGAGGTCGTCCGCTGGATCGAGGTGCCGCAGAAAGGCGAGGACGAGCCCGACAACCCGGCGCCGGTGCTGGAGCTGTCCGCCGCCTCCGAGGACGGGCACCACGGCTCTTCGGGCGACGAGGCCTCTGACGCCGAGTCGGCTGAGAACGCCTCCGCCGAGACCGCCGCCGACTCCGGCTCCTCCGACGACACCGACACCACCGCCCGGGTCCTGGGCGTCGTCGGCATCGTGGTCGGCGCGGCCGGCGTCGCCTACGGCGTACTCGCCGGGCGTCGGCGCACCAACGCCTGAGGCTGCTTCCGTTGCACGGCGCGCACCGGGCCCCCGCCCCCGCACAGGGGGCACCCCGGTGCGCGCCGGGTCACCGACAACTGGGACATTTTTCTATGCGCACCAAGACCTTCGCCGCGGCCGCACTGCTCGCCGCCGCCTCCCTCACCCTGACCGCCTGCGGCAGCGGCGGCGACAGCGACAAGCCCGTCGCCGTGGTGTCGGAGGAGGCCGGCAGCGACAAGGCCGCCACCGTCCTCGACCAGCCCTTCGAGAAGCCGGACCTGGTCCTCACCGACACGCAGGGCAAGAAGTACGACCTCCGCAAGGAGACCCAGGGCAAGCCCACGCTGATCTACTTCGGCTACACCCACTGCCCCGACGTCTGCCCGTCGACCATGAGCAACATCGCCGTGGCCAAGAAGCAGCTGCCCAAGGCCGAACAGGACGACCTGCGCGTCGTGTTGGTCACCACCGACCCGGACCGTGACACCCCGGCCGAACTCGGCAAGTGGCTCAAGGGCATCGACCCCCAGTTCGTCGGTCTGACCGGCGACTTCTCGACCATCCAGGCCGGAGCCCGCACTCTCGGCATCGCCTTCGACCCGCCGAAGAAGGACAAGAACGGCAAGCTCATCTCCGAGCACGGCACACAGGTCATCGCGTTCTCGCCGAAGACCGACGGCGGCTACGTGCTCTACGGCGAGGACGCCACCGTCGACGACTACACCAAGGACCTGCCCAAGCTCGTCAAGGGGCAGAAGCCGTGAGGCGGCGGCTCGGCCCGGCGGCACTCGCCCTCACCGGAGCGCTGGCACTGGCGGGCTGCGGCGGCTCGGACTCGGACTCCGGGAGCTCCGGTTCCGGCGGCAAGGCCGAACTCTCCGTCGGCTCCGCGTACATGCCGCAGCCGGTCTCCGACGAGATGGCGGCCGGCTTCTTCACCATCGCCAACAAGGGCGGTGCCGCCGACGAACTGACCTCGGTCACCAGCGACGTCGCCGGGCAGGTCACCGTGCACGAGACCACCGGCCAGGCCATGCGGGAGGTCAAGAGCCTGAAGGTCCCCGCACACGGTGAACTGGTCCTCAAAAGCGGCGGGAACCACCTGATGTTCGAGCAGCTGAAGCGCAAGCCGAAGGAGGGCCAGACCGTCTCCGTCGAGCTGCGCTTCGCCCACTCCGGCCCCGTCAGGGTCGAGATGCCGGTGAAGTCGGCGACCTACACCCCGAAGACCGGACACTGAGGGAGGGACCCCTGTGACGCAGACCATCGCCCCCCGCGTCCGGACCGTGGTGCTGCTGCTCCTGGCCGCGGCCTGCGCGCTCCTCGCCGGAGCCGGACCGGCCTCCGCGCACGCCGCGGTGACCGGCAGCGACCCCGGGCAGGGGGCGGTGGTCCAGGAGGCCCCCGCCCGGATCTCGCTCACCTTCTCCGAGCAGGTCGCGCTGTCCGGCGACTCGCTGCGCGTGCTCGACCCCGAGGGCAAGCGCGTCGACTCGGGCGAGCCGTCCAACGTCAGCGGCACGACGTACGCCGTGCGGCTCCAGCCGGATCTGCCCGACGGCACGTACACCGTCGCCTACCAGGTCGTGTCGGCGGACAGTCACCCCGTCACCGGGGCCTACACCTTCTCCATCGGCGCCCCCTCCAAGACCTCCGCGGCGGTCTCCGGGCAGGCGACCGACGACGGGGTCGTCGGCTGGCTGTACGGAATCGGGCGGTACGTGTCCTACGCCGGGTTCATCGTGATGGCCGGCGGCGCCGCCTTCGTGCTCGCCTGCTGGCAGCGCGGCTCCGGGGTACGGCCCGTGCAGCGGTTCGTCGTCTCCGGATGGCTCGCGCTCACCGCCGCGACCCTCGCCCTGCTGCTCCTGCGCGGCTCCTTCACCGGCTCCGGCAAGGTCGCCGACATCTTCGACCTGTCCCTGCTCGGACAGGTGCTCCAGACCAAGACCGGCGCGGCCCTGGTCTCCCGGCTGCTGCTGCTCGCCGCGGCGGCGCTCTTCATCGCCGTGCTGTTCGGGGCGTATGACAAGCGGGAGGACGCCCAGGAGAAGCGGGACCTGACCTTCGGGCTCGCGATCGGCGGCGTCGTCGTGGCGGCCGGGATCGCCGCGAGCTGGGCCATGTCCGAGCACGCCTCGGTCGGCCTCCAGGCGAGCATCGCCATGCCGGTCGACATCGTCCATCTGCTGGCCGTCGCCGCGTGGCTCGGCGGGCTGGGCGCGCTCCTCGTCGCCCTGTACCGGGCCCCCGCGGACGCGCCCGTCGACTCCACGGCCGTACGCCGCTTCTCCGCCGTCGCCTTCGGCAGCGTCCTCGCCCTGATCGCGACCGGCGCCTACCAGTCCTGGCGCCAGCTCGGCTCCTGGTCGGCCTTCACGGACACGCGGTACGGGCAGCTGCTCCTCGCCAAGATCGCCCTCGTGGCCGTGCTGGTCGGTGTCGCGTGGATCTCGCGCCGCTGGACGGGACGGCTGGCGGAGACGGTCGCGGTGCCGGCCGAACGGGAGAAGGAGCGGGTCGGCGCGGGGGCAGGTGCCCAGGCCGTCGGCCACACCGACGCGGACAGTGACGCGGGCACGAACACGGATGCCGACACCGCCGCTGCCGCTGCCTCTGCATCGGCCTCTGTCTCTGCCTCTGCCTCTGCCTCTGCCTCTGTCTCTGCCTCTGTCGACGCTGACGCTGACGACGACCACGGCTCCGGCCCCGGCAAGGACCTCGACTCCGGCTCCGACTCCGACCCCGACGAGCCGCGCGCAGCCGACCCCGCCGACGCCGAGCGCGCCGCCCAACTCGCCCGGCAGCGGGCCGCTCGCGACGCCGCCCGGCAGAAGCGGCTGCGGGACGCCGACCCGGACCGTTCCGGCCTGCGCCGCTCCGTGCTGGCCGAGGCCGGCATCGCCGTGGTCCTGCTCGCCGTCACCACGGTGCTGACGCAGACCGAGCCGGGACGGACGGAGCAGGAGGCCAGGGCGGCCACCTCGGCTGCCGCAGCCGCCGAGGCCGACACGGGCGCGTCCGGGGCGCTGACCCTCGACATGCCCTTCGACACCGGCGGCGAGGACGGCAAGGGCGTCGTCACGATCGACCTCGACCCCGCGCGCGTGGGCGACAACGAGATGCACGTCTACGTGGAGCGGCCCAACGGCCGGGCCTTCGACATCCCCGAGGTGAAGGTCGACTTCACCCTCGGAGCCAAGGACATCGGGCCCCTGCCCGTCGTCCCCGACCACATCGCTACCGGACACTGGTCGGCGAACGGAGTGCAGATCCCCATGGCCGGCGACTGGAAGGTCGACGTGACCGTGCGGACCTCCGACATCGACGAGGTGACCGTCACCAAGAACGCGCAGATCGGCTGAACCACCATGGCTGACCAGTCCATCCCGAAGGCCCGCACTGCCCCCGGCGCCACCCCGGAGGAGGGGGAAGCGGCCTCCGCCACGGAGGGCATCTCCCGACGGCGGCTGCTCGGCACCGCCGGTGCCACCGGGCTCGTGCTCGGCACGGCGGGGTGCCGCCGTCGGATACGCCGCCGCACCCTCCGAGGCCTCCGCTCCACTCACCTCGCTCGGCACCGACCGGGCGATGTTTCACGGGAAACATCAGCCCGGCATCACCGACGGCCTCCAGTCCCACGGCCACCTCGTCGCCTTCGACCTGGCGGCGGGCGCCGGCCGCAAGGAAGCCGCCGCCCTGCTGCGCCGCTGGTCGGAGACGGCCCGGCGGCTGATGGCGGGCGAGCCGAGCGCGCACGACGACACCGGCGTGGCCCGGGACGCCGGACCCTCGTCGCTGACCGTCACCTTCGGCTTCGGGCACAGCTTCTTCGCCAGGACGGGTCTGGAGAAGCAGCGTCCTGCCTCTCTGGACCCGCTGCCCGAGTTCTCCTCCGACCACCTCGACAAGAACCGCAGCAACGGGGACCTGTGGGTGCAGATCGGCGCCAACGACGGCCTCGTCGCCTTCCACGCCCTGCGCGCCATCCAGAAGGACGCCGGCGCGGCGGCCCGGGTCCGCTGGCAGATGAACGGCTTCAACCGCTCGCCGGGCGCCACCGCCCACCCCATGACGGCACGCAACCTGATGGGCCAGATCGACGGCACCCGCAACCCCAAGCCGGCCGAATCCGACTTCGACCAGCGCGTCTTCGTCCCCGCGCAGGGCGAACCGGCCTGGATGGCGAACGGCTCCTACGCCGTCGTACGCCGTATCCGCATGCTCCTCGACGACTGGGAGAAGCTCTCCGTCACAGCGCAGGAGAACGTGATCGGACGCCGTAAGTCGGACGGTGCGGCGCTGTCCGGGGGCACCGAGACGACCGCGATGGACCTGGAGAAGACCGACTCCCAGGGCAACCTGGCCGTCCCGATCAACGCCCACGCCCGCATCACCCGGCCCGACCAGAACGGTGGCGCGGCGATGCTCCGCCGTCCGTTCTCGTTCCACGACGGCATCGACGCGGACGGGGTGCCCGACGCGGGCCTGCTCTTCATCTGCTGGCAGGCCGATCCGCTCCGCGGCTTCGTGCCGGTGCAACGCAAACTCGACCGCGGTGACGCCCTGTCGGAGTTCATCCGGCACGAGTCGAGCGGGCTGTTCGCGGTGCCGGGCGGGGCCGCGGAGGGCGAATACGTGGGACAGAAGTTGCTGGAGGGGTGAAAGTTCATCCCTGTGGGCTTGTGGGGGATGTCGTTTCCGCGAGCCCATTAGGGTGAGGTCATGCCAGCGAGCTATGCGTATCTCGGCCCCGAGGGCACTTTCACCGAAGTCGCCCTGCGCACCCTTCCCGAGGCCGCCACCCGGGAACTCATTCCGTACGTGTCCGTCCAGTCCGCGCTCGACGCGGTACGAGCCGGCGAGGCCGAGGCCGCTTTCGTGCCGATCGAGAACTCCGTCGAGGGCGGCATCACCACCACGCTCGACGAGCTGGTCGCCGGCGCGCCGCTGATGATCTACCGCGAGGTGCTGCTGTCGATCACCTTCGCGCTGCTGGTCCGCCCGGGTACCGAGCTGTCCGACATCAAGACGGTCTCCGCCCATCCGGCCGCCCAGCCGCAGGTGCGCAACTGGCTGAAGAAGAACCTCCCCGACGCGCACTGGGAGTCGGCCGCCTCGAACGCGGACGCGGCCCGGCTGGTCCAGGAGGGCCAGTACGACGCCGCCTTCGCCGGCGAGTTCGCCGCCGCCCGCTACGGCCTCGAGGCCCTGGAGACGGGGATCCACGACGCGGAGAACGCCCAGACGCGGTTCGTGCTGGTCGGCCGGCCCGCCCGGCCCGCGGCGCCGACCGGCGCGGACAAGACCTCCGTCGTGCTGTGGCAGCGCGACGACCACCCCGGCGGCCTGCGTGACCTGCTGGGCGAGTTCGCCACGCGCGGCATCAACCTGATGCTGCTCCAGTCCCGGCCCACCGGTGCGGGTATCGGCAACTACTGCTTCTGCATCGACGCCGAGGGCCACATCTCCGACCGCCGGGTGGCCGAGGCCCTGATGGGCCTCAAGCGGATCTGCCTCCAGGTGCGCTACCTCGGCTCCTATCCCCGCGCGGACATGCAGCCGGGGGAGGTCCAGCCGCCCCGTCTGGGGACGTCGGACGAGGCGTTCGTGGCGGCGGCGGACTGGGTGGCGCAGTGCCAGGACGGGCGCTTCTAGGCGGTCGTACCTGCTGATTTTCGTTATCCACAGAAGTTATCCACAGGTCAGCTTCTCGACCTGGGGACAAGTCGACATCACAGCATGATTCAGTCGACAAATCGCCCTACGCGGTCTTGAGGGTCCATCGGTACGCAGATCGGCCTTCGTCCACCGTTTTCCCTTGTGTAACTCTTCAGGGGGACCCAATCCCACTCGAAAGTGAGGATAGGGCAGGTTTGTGCTGGGAATTCTGAGGGGTGATCCGGCCTTCCGGAGTGATCAATTCCGAAGTCCACAGATCTTCCACACAGCCTGTGGATAACTCTGCGCCGGGTGTGGATTCCTGTGGACAACCGAACCCCAAGTCCCGTTCCCCACAAGGAAGTCGAGTCAATGCGGCGCCCCGCGGATGCCTCGTACCGGCTAGAGTGCCGTCTTTTATTGACACTAGGTGCAATTCACCCATAACGGTACGTAATGCACGACCCGAATAGTGAGTCGTGAGCGGTCACCCCACACCGGTAGCCTTGACCGCGTGATTGACCTTCGCCTGCTCCGTGAGGACCCCGACCGTGTGCGCGCGTCGCAGCGCGCCCGTGGAGAGGACGTCGCGCTCGTCGACTCCCTCCTCTCTGCCGACGAGCGGCGCAGGTCGTCCGGCGTCCGCTTCGACGAGCTGCGCGCCGAGCAGAAGGCGCTCGGCAAGCTGATCCCCAAGGCGTCCGGGGACGAGAAGGCCGAGCTGCTGAAGAAGGCGAGCCGGCTCGCCGCCGAGGTCAAGGCCGCCGACGCGGAACGCGACGCGGCCGCCACCGAGACCCAGGAGCTGCTCCAGAGGCTCGGCAACCTGGTCCACCCGGACGTGCCCGTGGGCGGCGAGGAGGACTTCGTCACGCTGGAGACGCACGGCACGATCCGTGACTTCGGCGCCGAGGGCTTCGAGCCCAAGGACCACCTGGAGCTCGGCCAGATCCTCGGCGCGATCGACGTCGAGCGCGGCGCCAAGGTCTCCGGCTCGCGCTTCTACTTCCTGACGGGTGTCGGCGCCCTGCTGGAGCTCGCCCTGGTGAACGCGGCGATGGCCCAGGCCACCGCGGCCGGCTTCACGCCGATGCTGACCCCGGCCCTGGTCCGCCCCCAGTCCATGGCGGGCACGGGCTTCCTCGGCCAGGCCGCCCAGGACGTCTACCACCTCGCCGACGACGACCTGTACCTGGTCGGCACCTCCGAGGTCCCGCTCGCGGCGTACCACATGGACGAGATCCTCGACGCGGACCGCCTCCCCCTGCGCTACGCGGGCTTCTCGCCCTGCTTCCGCCGCGAGGCCGGTTCGCACGGCAAGGACACCCGGGGCATCTTCCGCGTGCACCAGTTCGACAAGGTCGAGATGTTCTCCTACGTCGCCCCGGAGGACTCGCAGGCCGAGCACCAGCGGCTGCTGGAGTGGGAGAAGCAGTGGCTGACCTCGCTGGAGCTGCCGTTCCGGGTCATCGACGTCGCCTCCGCCGACCTCGGCTCCTCGGCCGCCCGTAAGTTCGACTGCGAGGCCTGGATCCCGACCCAGGGCAAGTACCGCGAGCTGACCTCGACCTCGGACTGCGCCGAGTTCCAGTCCCGCCGGCTGTCGATCCGGGTCCGTGACGGCAAGCAGGTTCGCCCGCTGGCCACGCTCAACGGCACGCTGTGCGCCGTACCGCGCACGATCGTGGCGATCCTGGAGAACCACCAGCAGGCCGACGGCTCGGTGCGCGTGCCCGAGGTGCTGCGTCCGTACCTGGGCGGCCGGGAGGTCCTGGAGCCGGTGGCCAAGTGAGCGACACGGCCCCTTCGGGCGGCTTCCCGTACAAGCTGATCGCGACCGACCTCGACGGGACGCTGCTGCGTTCCGACGAGTCGGTGTCGCCCCGTACCCGTGACGCGCTCGCCGCTGCCGCCGCGGCGGGCGCCGCGCACATCGTCGTCACCGGCCGCGCGGTCCCCTGGACCCGGCCCATCCTCGACGAGCTCGGCTACCAGGGGCTGGCCGTCTGCGGCCAGGGCGCGCAGGTGTACGACGCCGGTGCCCACCGCCTGCTGACGTCGGTGACGCTGGACCGGCAGCTGGCCGGGGTGGCGCTGGCGAAGATCGAGGCGGAGGTCGGCCCGCTGTACCTGGCGGCGAGCCGCGACGGCCTGGACGGCGAGGTGCTGGTGGGCCCGGGCTACGCGGTCCAGGGGGCGCTCCCCGCGACCCCGTTCACGGACGCGTCGGACCTGTGGACCGCGCCCCTGAACAAGCTCTACATCCAGCACCCGACGCTGTCGGACGACGAGCTGTGCGAGGTGGCGACCCGGACCGCCGGTGGGTTCGTCAGCGTCGTCATGGCGGGCGAGGGCATAGTCGAGCTCCTTCCCCTGGGCCTGTCCAAGGCGACGGGCCTCTCCCTGGCGGCCCGTCGGCTCAAGGTGAAGGCGGCGGACACGATCGCCTTCGGCGACATGCCCAACGACCTGCCGATGTTCGCCTGGTCCTCCTACGGTGTCGCCATGGCCGACGCCCACGAGGAGTTGAAGGCGGTGGCCGACGAGGTGACGTCCTCGAACGAGGAGGACGGGATCGCCGTGGTGCTGGAGCGGTTGCTGAGCTGAGCCTTCAGGTCTTGCGCATTCGGGTCTTGCGCATTCAAGTCTTGAGCTCGGGTCTTGCGCATTCGGGTCTTGCGTGCGGCGGAGGATGCACGGATCGAACGTGCGCGGGCTGTTGCGAGCCCGACCACGGCTGCTTCTGATCAAACGCAGGGCAAACCGGTGCCTTACCACTCGGCCAATCCTCCGGGTGGGCGGCCCACGCGAGTGCGATGTCGCGTGCTCGAAGCGGCCGCCCCGGGCAGCTCCCCGTGTGGGGCGAGCTCTACGGAGCCGGTAGCGACTACTCCGGAGCCCGCCGCGGGCTGCCCTGAAGGGAGCTGGACGTACTGCCGTGCATGGACATCGTCCCGCTCCTCTCCCAGAACTCGGCGCCGGACTTCCTCGCCCGGCGGGGTGAACACCACCACTCTGCCCGCCGGGTGAATGGGACGCCACCGATTAAATCGCCCGGCCTCAGCGCCTGCGCCACCTGCGTCGGCGGGACTTGCTGAAGAACCAGCCCGCGGGCGGCTCGTCGGAGCGCCAGGGCTGGGGCTCCGGCTCCTCGCGCCGCCAGCGCTCGGCGAGCATCCGGGCACGGGCGGACGGCTCGGAGGTCTCGGCGGAGCGTATGAAGTCCTCGTCCAGAACGAGGTCGTCCCAGGCGTCGTCCTGACCGCCGTCCTCGTGCTGAGCCTTCTCGCCCGCCATCCCTGTCTCCTTCCGGCCGTCCAACTCCCGTGTGGTGCCCCTACATCCCGTTTGCCCAGTGTGCCCGGACAGGGGTGAAGCCCCCGTCAGGGCCCGGGACCGTCACTCCTCGCCGGCGAGCGTGAGCGAGCGCAGCTTCTGGCCGGCGTACCAGGTGGCCAGGACCGTGACGGCCACCAGCAGCACCGTCGCCGTGGTCAGGCCGACGTCGGAGCTCACCAGGTCCCCGCCGGACACCTTCTGGGCCACGGCCAGGGACCACTGCTGGACGCTCAGCGTGCGGGCGCCCGGCACCAGGGAGCCGAACAGGGCCTCCCAGACCAGCGCGTAGACGAGGCCGAACACCACCGCGTGCCGGGAGACCGTGCCGAGCAGCAGGAACAGCGCCGCGTACGCGATGGACGCGACCAGGGCGGCGACCGTGTAGGCGACGGCGATCTGCTGGCCGTTGCCGTTCAGGATGAACCCGGCGATGAGCGTCGGCACCGCCGAGAACACCATGGTCACGGCGATCGCGACGATCAGCTTGGTGAAGATGATCGTGGGTCGTTTGATCGGCTTGGACAGCAGGTACACCACCGAGCCGTCGTCGATCTCCGGCCCGATCGCGCCGGTCCCGGCGATGACGCCGATCAGGGGCACCATCGTCGCGAGGGCGAGGCCGCCCAGCAGGTCCGACGCCGTCTGGTCGTCCGCTCCGGCCAGTGCGCGCACCGCCACGGAGATCACGATCAGCAGCAGCGGCAGGGCACCGAGGATGAGGGCCCGGCGCCGGCCGAGCAGGGCCCGGTACGTGAGCCGGGCGACTGTGGGGTCGTACATCAGGGCCTCCTACGCCGCGACCAGGTACGAGAAGACGGACTCGAGGGACTCGTCGGACGGCGAGACCGTGAGCAGCCGGATGCCGTGGTCCCTGGCCACCCGCGGCAGCAGGGCCGTGAAGCGGCCGAAGTCGACGGCCTGGATGCGCAGCGCGCCCTCGGCGAGGTCGACCTCGATGCCGGACGTCGAGGGGTCGGCGATCAGCGCGGCCGCGAGGGCGCGGTCGTCACTGGAGCGCACCAGGTAGCGGTGCGGGCGGTCGGTCATCAGACGGCGGATCTTGCGGAAGTCACCGCTCGCCGCGTGCCGGCCGGCGACGACGACCTCGATGTGCCAGGCGAGTTGCTCGACCTCTTCGAGGATGTGGGACGAGAACAGCACCGTGCGGCCCTCGTCGCCCATGCGCCGCAGCAGTTCCATCAGCTGCATGCGCTGGCGCGGGTCCATGCCGTTGAAGGGTTCGTCCAGCAGGAGCAGCGACGGGTCGTGGACCAGGGCGGAGGCCATCTTCACGCGCTGGCGCATGCCCTTGGAGTACGTCTGGATCTTGCGGTCCTGCGCGTACTCCATCTCGACCGTGGCGAGCGCCTTCTGGGCCGCCTTGGCGCCGAGGCCGTGCAGCTCGGCGTTGGCGAGGACGAACTCCTTCCCGGTGAGGAAGTCGTACATCGCCTCGCGCTCGGGTACGACGCCGATGTGCCGGTAGATCTGCTCGTTGCGCCACACCGGCTGGCCGTCGAGCGTGACCGTGCCGGTGGAGGGGGCGAGGAAGCCGCCCATCATGTTGATGAGGGTGGACTTTCCGGCGCCGTTGGGGCCGAGCAGGCCCGTGACGCCGGGGCCGACGGTCATGGTGATGTCGTTGACGGCGACCACGTTGCCGAACCAGCGGGAGACGTGGTCGATGGAGAGCGTGGTCACAGGCCCACCTTCTTGTAGCGGCGCATCAGGAGTCCGTAGCTCGCGGCGATCAGGCCCAGAGCGACCAGGACGTAGACGACGCCCTCCCCGTGGCCGGGGCCCACCCCGCCGGGGAAGGCGGAGGTCGCGCCGAGGAACGCGGACTGCACCCCGTCGACGAGCGTGATCGGGGAGAACAGTCCGATCCACGGCACGGCGTCGCTGCTGCCCTGCGCGTCGGCGATGGCCTGGAGGGTGGAGACGGCACCGTAGGTGATGGTCAGCACGGCGATCACGGCCGCGATGCCGAAGCCGCGGCGCGGGGTGAAGGACGCGATGACCAGGCCGATGCCGGCGAACAGCAGTGAGAGCAGCGCCACGGAAACCAGTCCCTGTGCGAATCCCTTGGTCTGGTCGGCGAAGTCGAGCTTGGCCAGCAGCGCGCCCACGTAGAGCACGAGCAGGGGCGCCGCGGTCAAGATGAACAGGGCCGAGGCCAGCGCCGCGAACTTGGCGCGGACGTAGTCGGCGGTCTCGATGGGCCGCGAGAAGTACAGCGGCACGGTCTTGAAGCGCAGGTCGCGCGAGACGGACTGGGGGGCCTGCGAGGCGACGTACAGGCTGATGACCGCCTGCATGACGATCGCGTTGCGCGTGTAGTCCAGCGGCAGGGCGCCCGCCTTGGTGGCGACCGCGACGGCGACGATGATGGCCGCGGGCACGCACATCACCACGAACAGCAGCATCGGCAGCACCTTGGACTTGACCGAGCGGCCGAGGCCGTAGGAGCCGCGCAGGGACTGCGAGTACAGGGAGCGGCGGGCGTAGGCACGGCCCAGGCGGGGGCCGTCGTAGTTGCGGTAGCCGATGTTGTGGATGCGGGTCTGGTCACCGGGTGCCGGGGCGGGTGTCCCCGTGGAGTGCTCAACCGCCATGGCCGACCGCCTCCTTCCGCTGCTCGTGCTCGTCACTGCTCTTGAAGACCTCGGCGATGTGGTGCCGGCGCTGCTCCATGCGCACCAGGCCGAGTCCGAGGTCCGCGATCACGTCCCGGACCAGGTCGTAGGTCTCCTCGCCCTGTGCGGTGAGCAGCAGGATGTGGCCGGCGCCCGGCAGGCCGCCGCCGTCCTCGACGCTGACCCCGCGCGCGTGCAGCGCGTCGCGCACCGCGTGGGTGCCGTCCGGGTGTTCGTCGGTGTCGGTGACCTCGATCGCGAGGGTCGTGGTGGTCTGCGTGAAGTCCGTGGTGGAGCTGGAGCGCAGGAGCTTGCCGCCGTCGATGACGACGACGTGGTCGCAGGTGCGCTCCAGTTCGCCCAGCAGGTGCGAGGTGACCAGGACCGAGATGCCGAAGTCGGTGTGGATCCGGCGGATCAGGCCGAGCATCTCGTCGCGGCCGACCGGGTCGAGGCCGTTGGTCGGCTCGTCCAGGAAGACCAGCTGCGGGTCGTGCACGAGGGCCTGAGCGAGTTTCACGCGCTGCTTCATGCCGGTCGAGTAGCCGCCGATGGGGCGGTAGCGCTCCTCGTACAGGCCGACGTGGCGCAGCGTGTCGGCGGTGCGTTCGCGCGCGGCGGTGGGCGGCAGGCCGGACATGCGCGCCATGTGGACGACGAACTCGGTGGCCGAGACGTCCGGCGGCAGGCAGTCGTGCTCGGGCATGTAGCCGACCCGCTCGCGGATGTCGGCGCCCTTGGAGGCGACATCGAGTCCGAGCACTTCGGCGCGGCCCTCGGTGGCGGGGGACAGACCCAGCAGGATCTTGATCAGTGTGGACTTGCCGGCCCCGTTGGCTCCGACGAGTCCGGTCACACCGGGCCCGACGTCCACGGAGAGCCGGTCAAGCGCGGTCACCCGGGGGAACCGCTTGCTCAGGCTTTCGGTCGCGATCACAGTCACCCTTCGACGGTAGGGGCCGTGAACGTGGCGGTCGTCACTCCGCAGAGCTGTCTTCACATCAGCCTGGAGTATTACGGGCCCTTAGGGGAGCTGGTTCTCGGGGGTTACCACGGCCGTGGTAACCCCCGAGGGCCGCCCTATTGACGACTTCTCTAACAACTGCCAGATTCGCCGGATGACGTTGCTCAAGGGGGCGCGGGAGCGCCGGGTGCGGACCGGCGAAGTCGAGTTGTGCGTTTCCGAGTTGGGGGATCCTCACCGGCCGACGGTGGTGCTGGTGCACGGCTACCCCGACAGCAAGGAGGTGTGGTCCGAAGTGGCCGCGCGGCTCGCCGGGCACTTCCACGTGGTGGCGTACGACGTCCGCGGCCACGGCCGGTCGACGGCCCCGCGGCCGCTGCGGGGCGGGTTCACGCTGGAGAAGCTGACGGACGACTTCCTGGCCGTCGCGGACGCGGTCAGCCCGGACCGGCCGGTGCACCTGGTCGGGCACGACTGGGGCTCGGTGCAGGCCTGGGAGTTCACCACCGTCAAGCGCACCGAGGGCCGTATCGCCTCCTTCACCTCGATGTCCGGGCCGTCCCTCGACCACTTCGGCCACTGGATCAACAGCCGCGTGAAGCGGCCCACCCCGCGCCGGGTCGGGCAGCTCCTCGGGCAGGGCGCGCGGTCCTGGTACGTGTACCTGCTGCACACGCCCGTGCTGCCCGAGCTCGCCTGGCGCGGCCCGCTCGGCAGGCGCTGGCCGGGGATGCTGGAGCGCCTCGAGAAGGTGCCGGGCGACGGCTACCCGACCGCGTCGCTGCCCTCCGACGCGGCGCACGGGGCGTGGCTGTACCGGGACAACGTCCGGCCCCGGCTGCGCAGGCCACGCCTCGACGCGCACGCCCACGTGCCGGTGCAGATCGTCACGCCTCTGGAGGACCGCTTCCTTTCGGAGCGGCTCGACGAGGGACTGGAGCGGTGGGTCCCGCACCTGGTCCGGCGGACGCTTCCGGCGGGGCACTGGATCCCGCGCACCCGTCCCGACCAGCTGGGGAACTGGATCACCGAGTTCGTGACGTCGGTCGAGGAGGGGCGGGCTCCGGTCGCGGCGAGCGGCAGGCACGCCGAGCGGTTCGGCGGGCAGCTCGTGCTGGTCACCGGGGCCGGGAGCGGCATCGGACGGGCGACGGCGCTCGCGTTCGCCCAGGCCGGAGCGCGCGTGGTGGCCGTCGACAGGAACGCCGAGGCGGCGGTCCGCACCGCCGAGTCCGCCCGGCGCGCGGGCGCCCCGGCGGCCTGGGCGGAGACGGCCGACGTCTCCGACGAGCAGGCCGTGGAGAAGCTCGCCGAGAAGGTCGGCAGAGAGTACGGCGTGGTGGACGTCCTCGTGAACAACGCCGGGATCGGACTGTCCGGTTCCTTCTTCGCCACCACGTCCGAGGACTGGCGGAAGGTCCTCGACGTCAATCTGTGGGGCGTGATCCACGGCTGCCGGCTCTTCGGCCGGCGGATGGCCGAGCGCGGGCAGGGCGGCCACATCGTCAACGTGGCGTCGGCGGCGGCGTACCAGCCGTCCCGGGCGCTGCCCGCCTACAGCACCTCCAAGGCGGCCGTGCTGATGCTCAGCGAGTGCCTGCGCGCGGAGCTCGCCGGTCAGGGCATCGGCGTGACGGCGGTGTGCCCCGGCATCGTCAACACCGCCATCACGTCCACGGCGCACTTCGCCGGGGTCGACGCCGGTGAGGAGAAGCGGCTCCGGCAGCGCGCCACCCGTCTGTACGGGCTGCGGAACTATCCTCCGGAGAAGGTCGCCGTGGCGATTCTGCGGGCGGTGGCACGCAACGAGGCGGTGGTGCCGGTGACGCCGGAGGCGCGGAGTGCTCGGGTGCTGGCGCGCTTCGCACCGGGGCTGCTGCGAGGCATCGCGCGCATGAAACCGCCGGTCTGACGGGCCCAAGAACCGTGAAGTGAAGGCCAGTTGTCCACAGAATCGCCAATTCCCCTGTGGATAACACCACTTGGTTGTGGATCAAACCTCTGTACTGAAACTCGATCGCGTGATTCACGTCTCTCCCGCACCCTGGTGGCATGGACGAGAGACGCACCGTCAAGGTGTCGAAGTACCTGTCGAAGCATCTGCGGCACCAGCCGGAACGGATCGGACTGACCCTCGACGAAGGCGGCTGGGTCGAGATCGACACCCTGATCGGCGCGGCCGCCACGCACGGCTTCCGGTTCACCCGCGACGAACTGGACCATGTCGTCGCCACCAACGACAAGCGGCGATTCGCCGTCGAGGGCACCCGGATCCGCGCCAGTCAGGGCCACAGTGTCGAGGTCGACCTGGGCCTGCCGCCGGCCACCCCGCCCGCGTACCTGTACCACGGCACCGTCGCCCGCCACCTGGACGCGATCCGGGCCGAGGGCCTCAGGCCGATGGACCGGCATGCCGTGCACCTCTCACCCGACCGCGAGACGGCGACCCGGGTCGGCGCCCGCCGCGGCCGGCCGATCGTGCTGACGGTGGACGCGGCCGCCATGCAGCGCGACGGCCATGTCTTCCATGTGAGCGCGAACGGCGTGTGGCTGACCCAGGCCGTGCCGCCGCCGTATCTGCGCCTCCCCGAGCCGCGCTGACCCGCTGCGCGCGCCCCGCGACTCACGGTCACTGTTTCACGTGAAACACGGGTGACCCCCGGGGGCTCCCTTACGCTCGATGCCATGAGTCTGCGTCTGAGCACCGTGATCCTCCCCTACCGCCGTTGGCACGAAGGCGGCCGTGCGGCCTGGACCCGTGCCGAGCAGCTCGGCTTCCACACCGCGTACACCTACGACCATCTGTCCTGGCGTACCTTCCGGGACGGCCCGTGGTTCGGCGCCGTGCCGACGCTCACCGCCGCCGCGGCCAGCACCGACCGGCTGCGGCTGGGCACGCTGGTGACCTCGCCGAACTTCCGGCACCCGGTGACCCTCGCCAAGGAACTGATCTCCCTCGACGACATCTCCGGTGGACGGATCACGCTGGGTATAGGCGCGGGCGGCACCGGCTTCGACGCCACCGCGCTCGGCCAGGACCCGTGGACCCCACGCGAGCGGGCCGACCGCTTCGCGGAGTTCGTCCCGCTGCTCGACCGGCTGCTCAGCGAGGACTGCGTGTCGTACGAGGGCGACTTCTACTCGGCGCACGAGGCACGGAACATCCCCGGCTGTGTGCAGCGCCCCAGGCTGCCGTTCGCGGTGGCCGCGACCGGGCCGCGCGGGCTGCGGCTGGCCGCCCGGCACGGGCAGGCGTGGGTGACCACCGGCGACCCCAAGCTGTTCGAGAACGGCACCCCTGAGCAGTCGGTTCAGGCCATCCGCCGTCAGACGGAGAAGCTCGCCGACATCTGCGCCGAGGTCGGGCGGGACATGACCGGCCTCGACAAGGTCCTGCTCACCGGTTTCACCCCGGACCGCAGCGCCCCGCTCCGGTCCCTGGACGCCTTCGTCGACTTCGCCGGGCGGCACGCTGAGCTCGGCTTCACGGAGCTCGTGGTCCACTGGCCCATTCCCGACTCGAACTTCGCGGCGGACGAGAAGGTCTTCGAACAGATCGCCATGGAGGCCCCGGCGCAACTGCGCTGAGGCCCTGCGGGCGGCTTCCCCGGGAGAGCGCAGGTGAGGACGGTATCCACTCACCTGTGCGGACTCCCGCACGACCGTGCAGGCATATGCGGGACAATGGCCGGGTGACCTCAGCGACCCGAGAGCCCGAGACCGCGGCCGAGACCCTCCCGCCGCGTCTGATCGCCACCGACCTCGACGGCACCCTGCTGCGGGACGACAAGTCGGTGTCTCCGCGTACGGTCGCCGCGCTGGCCGCCGCCGAGGAGGCGGGCATCGAGGTCTTCTTCGTCACCGGCCGCCCGGCCCGCTGGATGGACGTCGTCAGCGACCATGTCCACGGGCACGGCCTGGCGATCTGCGGCAACGGCGCGGCCGTGGTCGACCTGCACGGCGGCCCCGGCGCCCACCGGTTCGTCAAGGTGCGCGAGCTGGCACGGGAGAACGCCCTGGACGCCGTACGGCTGCTGCGCGAGGCGGCGCCGGGCACGGTGTACGCGGTGGAGCAGACGTACGGCTTCTACCAGGAGCCGGCCTATCCGAAGCTGCACATGGAGATCCCCGACAGCCTCGCTCCGGCCGAGGAGTTGCTGTCGGCGGACCATCCGGCGGCGGGCGAGCCGGTGCTGAAGATCCTCGCCTACCACCCCGACCTGGACCCCGACGCCTTCCTGACCCTGGCCCGGCTCGCCATCGGCGACCGCGCCGGCGTGACCCGCTCCAGCCCCAGCGCACTGCTGGAGATCAGCGGTCCCGGGGTGTCCAAGGCCAGCACGCTCGCCCTGTGCTGTGCCGAGCGCGGCATCTCGCACGAGCAGGTCGTCGCCTTCGGTGACATGCCCAACGACGTGGAGATGCTGACCTGGGCGGGCCGGTCGTACGCGATGGGCAACGCCCACCCGGACGTGATCGCCGCGGCCTCGGGGCGGACGGTCGCGAACAACGAGGACGGCGTGGCGATCGTGATCGAGCGGCTGCTGGGGGAGCTTCCTTAGCCTTCGCACGGCCGCCTCAGAGCGTCACCCCTCGTTCCTCCAGCCACGACACCGGGTTCACCGCGGAGCCCATCTCCGGTGTGACCCGGGTCTCGAAGTGCAGGTGCGGGCCGGTGGAGTTGCCGGTGGTGCCCGACTGGCCGATCCACTGGCCGGGGCGGACATGCTGGCCCTGGTCGACCGCGACGGACGCGAGATGGGCGTACTGCGTGTAGTAGCCGCCCGCGTGCTTGAGCACGATCTCGATGCCGAAGGGCCCGCCGCAGGACACCCTCTCCACCCGGCCCGTGCCCACGGCCCGCACCGGTGTGCCGATCGGCACCGCGAAGTCCTGCCCCGTGTGCCGGCTCGCCCAGCGCGATCCGCCGCTGCCGAACGACGCGGACAGCTCGTACGTCTCCACCGGCGCGACCCACGCGGTGGTGAACCCCGTCTCCGGCTCGTCGAGCCGGACGGCCCCCCGGCACGCCCCGGCGGCGACCGAGGCGTCCGCCTGCCTCTGAAGCCGTGTGCGTGCCGTCTCGAGCTTCCGCTCGATGCCCGCCTTCAGACGGGCGAGTTGGGTGTTCCGCCGGTCCAGCGCCTGCCACTGGGCCGCGGCCTCGGCCTCGTCCGCGGCGAGCCGCGTCTCGGCACGACGGCTCTTGGCGATCGCGTTGTTCACGGCGAGGTCCGCCTGCGAGAAGGCGTGCTGACCGCGCATCAGGTCCTCGGGGCTGCCGGCGAGGATCATCTGCGCGGCCACCGGCAGCCCACCGCTGCCCCGGTACTGGGCGCGGGCGATCCGGCCCAGGTCCTCGTGCAGGCCGGCGATGTGCCGCCGCTGGCGGTCCAGCAGCTTCTCCGCCCGCTGGGCCCGGGCCCGTTGCGCCTCTGCCCTCTTGCGCCCCGTCTCGTACTGCTGCGTCGCCACCGCGGCCTCCTCGTACAGCCGCGCCACCTCGGCGCTGACACCCGAGTCCCCGGCACCACGGCTCCCGTGCCGCCTGTCCGCCGCGGTGGGCCGGGCCGCCAGGACGGCCAAGGCGCACAGCAGTACCGGAACGAGCAGCCGATGACGGCGGTATGAGCGCATGTCAGTGATCGTCGCCCGGCCTCGGCGCCCCGGTCCTGTTCACGTCGTACGGCTGGGGGACCGGGTGCCCCGAATGGATCAGTGCGCGCGAGCCGCCCCGGCGGGGGCTGCGGACCGCTACCGCGCTCCCGCCAGTTCCTCCGACGCCGCCTCCCGCGCCGCCATCTCCCGCAGCGGCCCGTCCGCCGCCACCAGCTCCGCATAGGCCCCGCGCTGCGCCACACGTCCCTGGTCCAGCACGATCACCTCGTCCACCGCGCCCAGACCCGCCAGCCGGTGCGTGATGAGCAGCGTCGTACGGCCCTCGGTGGCGGCCAGCAGGTCGGCGGTGAGCGCGTCGGCGGTCGGCAGGTCGAGGTGCTCGGCGGGCTCGTCGAGCACCAGGACGGGGAAGTCGGCGAGCAGCGCGCGGGCCAGCGCCAGCCGCTGCCGCTGCCCTCCGGACAGCCGGGCCCCGTGCTCGCCGACGAGCGTGTCGAGCCCGTCGGGCAGGCTGTCGGCCCAGTCCAGCAGCCGGGCCCGGCCGAGTGCGGCACGCAGCGCGCCCTCGGTGGCGCCCTTCCTGGCGAGCAGCAGGTTCTCGCGCAGCGAGCTGTCGAAGAGGTGCGCGTCCTGCGCGCACAGCCCGACGAGCCTGCGTACGTCGTCACTGTCCAGCGCGTACGCGTCCACGCCGGCCAGTGTGTACGAGCCCGCGTCCGTCTCGAGGAAGCGCAGCAGTACCTGCGCCAGGGTCGTCTTGCCGGAGCCGGAGGGGCCGACCACGGCGACCCGGCGGCCCTCCTCGAGGGTCAGGTCCAGTCCGGCGAGCGCGTCCCGGTCCTGCCCGGCGTACCGGGCGACCAGCCCCTTGAGCGCCACCGGGAACGGCGACGCGGGTGCCTGCCGAGGCCGCTCCGGCTCCCGCACGGGCTCCGGGGCGTCCAGCACCTCGTACACCCGCTCGGCGCTCCGGCGCACCCGCTGCCGGTACCGCACGGCGAGCGGCAGCCCGAGCACGGCCTCGAAGGCGGCCAGTGGGGTGAGGACGACCACGGCCATGGCCACGCCGTCCAGCCGCCCGGCCGCGACCGCCTGCGCTCCGACCAGGGCGGCGGCGGTGACCGTCAGGCCGGAGATCAGCGCGGTGAGCCCGTCGCCGAGTGCCGTGGCGGTGGCAGCGCGCGAGGCGATCCGGGTGAGCTGCCCGTCGGCCTCGCGGGCCTGGGCGGTCCGCGCGGGCAGGGCACCGGCGACGGTCAGTTCCGCGGTGCCGGTGAGCAGATCGGCCACCCGCGTCGCGAGCACACCGCGGGCGGGTGCCAGCCTGTGTTCGGCTCGGCGGGCGAACGCACCGGTGACCAGGGGCACGCCCAGGCCCGCCGCCAGCAGCCCGGCCGCGAGCACGGCACCGGCCTCCGGCAGCAGCCACGCCGTGAAGCCGACGGACGCGGCCGACACGACGACCGCCGCCCCGGCCGGCAGCAGCCACCGCAGCCAGTAGTCCTGCAACGCGTCCACGTCCGCGACGAGCCGGGAGAGCAGGTCGCCCCGGCGGGCCCGGCGCAGACCGGCCGGCGCCAGCCGCTCCAGCCTGCGGAACACCGCGACCCTGGTGTCCGCCAGCATCCGCAGCACGGCGTCGTGCGAGACGAGCCGCTCGGCGTACCGGAACACGGCCCGTCCGATCCCGAAGGCGCGCGTGGCCGTCACGGCCACCATGAGATAGAGCACGGGCGGCTGCTGTGAGGCCCGCGAGATCAGCCATCCGGACGTGGCCATGAGCCCGACGGCACTCCCGAGGGCGAGGCTGCCGAGCAGCAGCGCGAGTCCCAGCCGCCCGCGCCGGGGGCCGGACATGCCCCGGACCCGGGCGAGAAGGCCCCCTGAGGCGGTCTGCTGGAGCGATCCGGCCGGAGCGGGCAGCTCGGCCTCGGCAGGAGCGGCCCCGGCCTCAGCCCCTTGTGCGGCGGGGCGTGTCACAGGGACGGCCGTGGGCTCGGGCTCCGCCAGCCGCACCACCCGGTCCGCCACCCCCAGCAGTGCCGGCCGGTGCACCACCAGCAGCACCGTCCGACCGGCCGCCAGCCGCCGCACCGCCGCCACGACCTCGGCCTCGGTGGCCCCGTCCAGCGCTGCCGTCGGCTCGTCGAGCAGCAGCACCGGCCGGTCCGCGAGGAACGCCCGGGCCAGCGCGAGCCGCTGCCGCTGCCCTGCGGACAGCCCGGCCCCGTCCTCGCCGAGCACGGTGTCCAACCCCTCGGGCAGGGCGTCCACGAACTCCAGCGCCCCCGCGTCGCGCAGCGCCCGGCGTACGGCTTCGTCGTCGGCGGCGGGCCGCGCCAGCCGTACGTTCTCGGCGATCGTCCCGGCGTACAGGTGCGGCCGCTGCGGCACCCACGCGATCCGGGAACGCCACTGCTCCAGGTCGGCGTCGGCGAGGTCGACTCCCCCGATCCGCACCCGTCCCTCGGCCGGTGGCACGAACCCGAGCAGGACCTGCAGCAGCGTCGACTTGCCGGCACCGCTCGGCCCGACCAGCGCGACCGTCTCCCCGGGAGCCACGGTGAAGGACACGTCCGACACGGCCTCCGCGGACCGCCCCGGGTACCGGACGGTCACACCCTCGAAGGCCACCGCGCCCGTCGGCACGTCCCGCGAACCGGACACCGGCACGGGCGTCTCCAGGACGCCGAAGATCTCCTCGGCGGCGGCCAGCCCCTCCGCCGCCGCGTGGTACTGCGCCCCGACCTGCCGCAACGGCAGATACGCCTCCGGCGCCAGGATCAGGATGACCAGGCCGATGTACAGGTCCATCTCACCGTGCACCAGCCGCATGCCGATCGTCACGGCGACCAGCGCCACCGAGATCGTCGCGAGCAGCTCCAGCGCGAACGACGAGATGAAGGCGATCCGCAGCGTCCGCATGGTCGCCCGCCGGTACTCGCCGGTGATCCGCCGGATCGACTCGGCCTGCGCCTTGGCACGGCCGAAGACCTTGAGCGTCGGCAGCCCCGCGACGACGTCCAGGAAGTGACCGGAGAGCCGGGAGAGCAGCCGCCACTGCCGGTCCATCCGGGACTGGGTGGCCCAGCCGATCAGCACCATGAAGACCGGGATGAGCGGCAGGGTGCCGACGATGATGGCCGCGGAGACCCAGTCCTCGGTGACGATCCGAGCCAGCACCGCGACCGGCACGACCACCGCGAGACCCAGCTGCGGCAGATACCGCGAGAAGTAGTCGTCGAGGGCGTCGACGCCCCGGGTGGCGAGGGCGACCAGCGAACCCGTCCGCTGCCCGCTCAGCCACCCGGGCCCCAGCCGCACGGAACGCTCCAGCAGCCGCCCCCGCAGTTCGGACTTCACCGCCGCGCTCGCCCGGTGCGCGGCGAGCTCGGTGAGCCAGCCGACCAGCGCCCGCCCGGCCGCGACGGCGGCCAACCACAGCAGGGGAGTGCCGAGGTCGGCCACCGACATGCGGTGCTGGAACGCGCCGACCACCACTTCGGCGATGAGCATCGCCTGTGCGATGACCAGCCCCGCCCCGACGGCCCCCAGGGCGACGACCGCCACCAGGAAGACCCGGGTGGCACGGGCGTACCGGAGCAGACGCGGATCGATTGGTTTCACGTGAAACACACCTCAGTGCACGGACTCGGCGATGTGCTGCGTACCGATGCGCTTGCGGAACACCCAGTACGTCCAGCCCTGGTAGAGCATCACGACCGGCGTGGCGATCGCCGCGCACCAGGTCATGATCTTCAGCGTGTACGGGCTGGACGAGGCGTTGGTGACCGTCAGGCTCCAGTCCGGGTTCAGCGTCGACGGCATGACGTTCGGGAACAGCGTCAGGAAGAGCATCGCCACCGTGGCCACGATGGTGAGCCCCGACAGGGCGAACGCCCAGCCCTCACGCCCCGCCCGGGCCGCTCCGAGCGCGACGACGAGCGACACCACGGCCACGACCACCGCGACGAGCGACGCCCCGTCGCCCCGGTCGGCCTGGGTCCACAGCAGGAAGGCGAGGGCCAGCACAGCGGTCAGCGCTCCGACGCGCAGCGCCAGCTTCCGCGCCCGCTCCCGGATGTCCCCGACGGTCTTGAGCCCGACGAACACCGTCCCGTGGAAGGTGAACAGCGCCAGCGTGACCAGACCACCCAGCAGCGCGTACGGGTTGAGCAGGTCCAGGACGCCACCGGCGTAGTTGAAGTCCTGGTCGATCTTCACGCCCCGCACGATGTTGCCGAAGGCCACACCCCACAGGAACGCGGGGATCAGCGAGGTCCAGAAGATCGCCGTCTCCCAGTTGCGCTGCCAGCTCTCCTCGGGCCGCTTGGCGCGGTACTCGAAGGCCACACCCCGGACGATCAGGCAGACCAGGATGAGCAGCAGGGGCAGGTAGAAGCCGGAGAAGAGCGTCGCGTACCACTCGGGGAAGGCGGCGAAGGTGGCACCGCCCGCCGACAGCAGCCACACCTCGTTGCCGTCCCAGACCGGGCCGATCGTGTTGATCAGTACCCGCTTCTCGGGCCGGTCGCGGGCGAGCAGCTTCGTGAGCACACCGACCCCGAAGTCGAAGCCCTCCAGGAAGAAGTAGCCGGTCCACAGGACGGCGATCAGGACGAACCAGACGTCGTGCAGTTCCATGACTGTGCAGCTCCCTCGGCCTAGTAGGAGAAGGCCATCGGCTTGTCGGCGTCACGGGAGTCGCCGCCGATCTTCGTGGGCGGGTTGAGGTCGGCCTCGGTGAGCTCGGGCGGGCCCGCCTTGACGTACTTGACCAGCAACTTGACCTCGACGACGGCGAGGATCGCGTACAGCGTGGTGAAGACGATCATCGACGTGAGGACCTCGGCCTGGGAGACACCGGGGGAGACCGCGTCACGCGTCTGGAACAGCCCGTAGACGACCCACGGCTGGCGGCCCATCTCGGTGAAGATCCAGCCCCAGGAGTTGGCGATCAGCGGGAAGCCCAGCGTGAGGATCGCCATGCGCCAGTACCACTTGGTGAGGGTCGGACCGAGCGCCTTCTTCGGCAGCAGCACGAGATGCGGCACCTCGTCGTCGCCCACCCGCAGATGCTGCGGAAGCATGAACTTCTTGCGGGTCAGCCAGAGCCCGGCCATGCCGAGGGCGAAGGACGTCATGCCGAAGCCGATCATCCACCGGAAGCCCCAGTAGGCGACGGGGATGTTGGGCCGGTAGTCGCCGGGCCCGTACTTCTCCTGCTCCGCCTTGTTGACGTCGTTGATGCCGGGCACGTACGAGGTGAAGTCGTCCTTCGCGAGGAAGGACAGCAGGCCGGGGATCTCTATGGCGACCTTGTTGTGTCCCTTGTCGACGTCACCGACGGCGAAGACCGAGAAGGGCGCCGGCTTCTCGCCGTCCCACAGTGCCTCGGCCGCGGCCATCTTCATGGGCTGCTGCTCGTACATGATCTTGCCGAGCGTGTCGCCGCTGATCGCGGTGAGCATGCCACCGATGACGACGGTGACCAGACCGAGCCGCAGTGAGGTCTTCATCACCGACACGTGCTTCTTGCGGACCAGGTGGAAGGCGGCGATGCCGACCATGAAGGCACCGCCGGTCAGGAAGGCCGCGGACAGCGTGTGGAAGGCCTGGGCCAGGGCGGTGTTCTGGGTGAGCACGAGCCAGAAGTCGGTGAGCTCGGCCCGCCCCTTGGCCCCGTTGATCCGGTAGCCGACCGGGTGCTGCATCCAGGAGTTGGCCGCGAGGATGAAGTACGCCGACAGGATCGTGCCGATCGAGACCATCCATATGCAGGCCAGGTGGATCTTCTTGGGCAGCTTGTCCCAGCCGAAGATCCACAGACCGATGAAGGTGGACTCGAAGAAGAAGGCGATCAGGGCTTCGAACGCGAGCGGCGCGCCGAAGACGTCACCGACGAAGCGCGAGTAGTCCGACCAGTTCATGCCGAACTGGAACTCCTGCACGATGCCGGTGACCACACCCATCGCGATGTTGATCAGGAAGAGCTTGCCCCAGAACTTCGTCGCCCGGAGGTACTTCTCCTTCTCCGTCCGCACCCAGGCGGTCTGCAGTCCGGCCGTGAGCGCGGCCAGCGAGATCGTCAGGGGGACGAACAGAAAGTGGTAGACGGTGGTGATGCCGAACTGCCATCGCGCCAGGGTCTCCGGCGCCAAAGCCAGGTCCACGGGGCCGCTCCTTACATACGCTTGTGAAAGCGTTCACATTCACAAGCCATTATGCAGCACGCACTTTCGAGCACGTAAGGGGGTCCCCAGTCCCAGTCAACCCCCTGGCCCGAACTTCAACACATCGTTGAGTGCACGTGCCCGCGCCGCGCCGAACCCGTTCGGCCCCCGACCTGGCGCGCAAAGCCCTCGCGAAGCCCTACAGCTCCTTGTGGAACCCTTCCGCCACCTTCAGGAAGATGTCGTTCGCCTCGGTCTCCCCGACCGTCACGCGCACGCCCTCGCCCGGGAACGGCCGGATCACCACGCCCGCCTGCTCGCACGCCTGCGCGAACGCGACCGTGCGCTCCCCCAGCCTCAGCCACACGAAGTTGGCCTGGGTCTCGGGCACCGTCCAGCCCTGAGCGCGCAGCCCGTCGACCACACGGATGCGCTCGCACACCAGTGATCCGACCCGCCCGAGCAGTTCGTCCTCGGCGCGCAGCGAGGCGATCGCCGCCTCCTGCGCGAGCTGGCTCACACCGAACGGCACCGCCGTCTTGCGCAGCGCCGCGGCCACCGGCTCATGGGCGATGGCGAACCCCACGCGCAGACCGGCGAGGCCGTACGCCTTGGAGAAGGTCCGCAGGACGCAGACGTTGGGCCGCTCGCGGTAGAGCTCCACACCGTCCGGCACCTCGAGGTCGCGGATGAACTCGCGGTAGGCCTCGTCGAGCACCACCAGCACGTCACCGGGCACCCGGTCGAGGAAGCGCTCCAGCTCCGCCCGCCGCACCACCGTGCCGGTCGGGTTGTTGGGGTTGCAGACGAAGATCAGCCGGGTCCGGTCGGTGATCGCGTCGGCCATCGCGTCGAGGTCGTGCACGTCACCGGCCGTCAGCGGTACCTGCACCGACGTCGCGCCGCTGATCTGCGTGATGATCGGGTACGCCTCGAAGGACCGCCAGGCGTAGATCACCTCGTCGCCCGGACCGGAGGTGGCCTGGATCAGCTGCTGGGCGACCCCGACCGAACCGGTGCCGGTGGCCAGGTGGGCGAGGGGCACGCCGAACCGCTCGGACAGCTCGTCCATCAGCGCCGTACAGGCCATGTCCGGGTACCGGTTGAAGGTGGAGGCCGTCGCCGTCACGGTCTCCATCACACCCGGCAGCGGCGGATAGGGGTTCTCGTTGGAGGACAGCTTGTAGGCCACCGGCCCGCCGGCCGCCGCGGGCTTGCCCGGCTTGTAGGTGGGGATACCCTCCAGCTCGGCACGCAGCTTCGGGCTCGTCTCGCTCACCGCAGTCCTCCTCGCGAAGACCGGCGGCCCATGACCGCCGCCGACATCCAATACTCCTCACCTTATGAGGATTCGGCGGCGCTGCGTATAGCCGCGGCGGACCCGCGAGCACCGGCCTCCCGCGTCCCACGGGCATCAGGGGCATGGCTGTACGAAGGCGTACGAATACGGGGGCGCGCTTCACATATATCTACGCGCCGGTGGTGTACGCCGTGGCGCGCATCCCCCATGCAGGTGAGTTGAGACCTCTTCGCAACATCGCCCCCTTGGCAGGCCCGCACGCGCCGACACGTCACGTACTGCCATGGGAGCGCTCAACACCCTTGGTTTCCAAAGTAATTGGGGCTAAATGATCATGCAAAAACGTGCCTGTCAACGCGTGCATATGCGTCCGCACTACCCCACCCCATGAGCCCTACTATCGGCTCGCCATGACAGCAGCAGGGAAGCACCAGGTGAGCCGCGCGGAAACCTCACGGCGAGGCAGTCGACCGGGTCGGGCGGGTATCAGAGACGTGGCCGCCGCCGCCGGAGTCTCCATCACGACCGTCTCCGACGCCCTCAACGGCAAGGGCCGGCTCCCGGACGCCACCCGGCGCCATGTCCGCGAGGTCGCCGACCGGCTGGGCTACCGCCCCTCGGCCGCCGCCCGGACCCTCCGTACCGGCAAGTCGGGACTCATCGGCCTGACCGTGACCACATACGGGGATGAACCTTTCACCTTCACCGAGTTCGCGTACTTCGCCGAGATGGCGCGAGCCGCCACCTCCGCCGCGTTGGCCCGCGGCTACGCCCTGGTCATCCTCCCCGCGACCTCACGCCACGACGTGTGGTCGAACGTCGCCCTGGACGGCACGGTCGTCATCGACCCCTCCGACCAGGACCCGGTCGTCAGCGAACTCGTCCGGCAGGGGCTGCCGGTCGTCTCCGACGGCCGCCCGGCCGGCTCGCTGCCGGTCACGGCCTGGGTCGACAACGACCACGAGGCCGCCGTCCTCGGCATCCTCGACCACCTGGCCGCCGCCGGCGCCCGCCGCATCGGCCTGCTCACCGGCACGACCACGGACACCTACACCCACCTGTCGACCACCGCGTACCTGCGCTGGTGCGAGCGCGTCGGCCAGGACCCGGTGTACGAGGCCTACCCGGCGCACGATCCGTGCGCGGGCGCCGTCGCCGCCGACCGGCTCCTCGCCCGCCCCGACCGGCCCGACGCGGTCTACGGGCTGTTCGACCCGAACGGCACCGACCTGCTCGCCGCCGCCCGCCGCTACGGCCTGCGCGTACCGGACGACCTGCTGCTGGTCTGCTGCAGCGAGTCCACCGTGTACGCCAACACCGAGCCACCCGTCACCACGCTCTCCCTGAAGCCCCGCCGCATCGGCACGGCGGTGGTGCAGCTCCTGATCGACGCCATCGAGGGAGTGGAATCGGACCACCCGGTCGAGCAGGTGATACCGACGGAGCTGATCGTGCGCACCTCGTCCCAGCGGCGCTCGCCGCGCACGACGGTCAGCCCGCCGCGGTCACCCGAGCAGACGTAAGCGCCCCCTCCCCGGGCCGGGGGACAGGCGCCCCCTGGGGAGAAACGGGGCCGGTCCCCCGCAGAGAAGGGATCGTTCCCGCGAAGAGAAGGAGAGCAAGGGCGGTCACACGGTGGTCAAAGCCCGGCCCAATCGGGGCGAAAGCCGCGGTGAACTGGACTCTTGCTCTGATTCACCACCCCTGGGTCATCACATGGCGCGATCCGCATTCCTATGATGGGCCCACGACACCCACGGGCCGCTACGACCAGGCAGTCCGATGCGGTGCAGATGCGGCTGATGGTGGAGGGGTCGATGACTCAGGGGGCCGGTCAGGGACCCGAGGCGGAGCGGACGGCGACGTTGCGCGACTTCCGGGTGCCCGCGTACGTCCACGAGGCCGGTCCGTACGTCAACAGTGCCCACCCCGGCGACGTCGCCCCGCCGCCCGCGGAGACCTACCCGGAGGGGTACACGCCGACCGAGCGTGACCTTCCCGTCATCAACCGGGGTGACACTGTCCAGGTGACCGTAGACCCCGAGACCACCGCCGCCCCGCAGCCGAACACCGGCCAGGGACCGCTGTACGTCGTGGGCGACGTGCACGGCTACCTCGACGAGCTGGTGGCTGCCCTCCAGGAGAAGGGCCTGCTCGACGCCGCCGGCCAGTGGTGCGCGGGCACCGCCCGGCTGTGGTTCCTCGGCGACTTCACCGACCGCGGCCCGGACGGCATCGGCGTCATCGACCTGGTGATGCGGCTGTCCGCAGAGGCCGCCGCGGCCGGCGGCTACTGCAAGGCCCTGATGGGCAACCACGAACTGCTGCTGATCGGCGCCAAGCGGTTCGGCGACACCCCGGTCAACTCCGGCGCGG
Organism: Streptomyces viridochromogenes DSM 40736; assembly: GCF_000158955.1. GTDB lineage: Bacteria > Actinomycetota > Actinomycetes > Streptomycetales > Streptomycetaceae > Streptomyces > Streptomyces venetus. The sequence goes on from NZ_GG657757.1 coordinate 4,352,614, forward strand.
GCACCGCCACCTTCCAGGCGGCCTGGCTGCTCAACGGCGGCCAGAAGACCGACATGGACCGCCTCCAGGACCACCACCTGCAGTGGATGTCCCGCCTCGACGCCGTCGAGGAGGTCGACGGCCACCTGCTCGTGCACTCCGACACCACCGCCTACCTCGACTACGGCCGGTCCATCGAAGAGGTCAACGACACCGTCCGCGAGACGATCACCCGCAACGACGCGGACGAGGTCTGGGACCTGTTCCGCAAGTTCACCAAGCGGTTCTCCTTCCGCGACGAGGGCGGCGCGGACGCCGTCCGCTCCCTGCTCGATACGTACGGGGGCACCCGCATCGTTCACGGACACAGCCCGATTCCCTATCTGCTGGGCGAGGTCGGCTCCGAGGACGACGAGGACAGCAGCGACCCGGTCATCGAGGGACCGCACGTCTACGCCGACGGACTCGCCATCGCGATGGACGGCGGCGTGACCATGGCCGGAAAGCTGCTGGTCCAGCAACTGCCCCTGGATACGTGAACGTTCACCGGGCAGGCGCTCCCCGTCACAGGACCGGACCGGTGAAGGGTCAAATTCGGTAAACCCCCTGTCACCGCCTGCCTCCACGGCTCTACCATCGGCTTATCCGTAGCAGGCTCCCCTCCGTTTCTGCCCGACGGCTCGTCAGCATGCCGAGCCCCAAGCCCTACGGAGCATCGGGGGATGCACATGAACAGCGTTCCGCAGCACCTGCTGAGCGAGGACCGCCAGGAATACGAGCGGATCCTCGATGAGGCGCTGCGCTCCGCCCCACACCGTCCGGAACTCGCCGCTGTCGGACAGCGGCTCAACTCCGAACAACTGCGCACCATGGCGCTGAACGCCACCGCGATCGTCACGGCGGCCGCCGCGACCGAGTACCAGCACTACGTCAAGGTCCGCGACGAACTGCGCCAGCCGGTGCGGACCGGCCAACCGGCCATGCGCGAGTCCGGCTCCTCCCAGCCGGACACGGGCGCCGCGGGATTCGCCGCGACCATGGGGGAGGTGGCCGCCGAGACCGCCGGCGCCGGCGCCGTCGCCGTCGTCGCCGTGCTCGCGCCCGTCCTGGCCGGCACCGCCGCCGCGATCTTCCTGCTCGTGGGCTACATCCTGCAGATGCTCAATCCCGAACAGGCGTTCGCCCGGACCATGCTCACCACGGGCTGGGTGTTCGGTGCCGTGACCGCGATAGCGATCCTCGTCGCCGCCGTGGGTCTGCTGCTCACCGCCCTGCGCAACAAGCCGACGGCCGAAGGCGGTTCGTACGGCGAGCTGCAGGGGGAGGTGGACAGGGCCAGGGAGGCCTGGCGGGAGGCACTGCTGGAGCGGGGCGTCCTGCCCTTCTTCCGGGAAGCCCTCGTCGACCCCGACGGGGCGGCCGCGCTGCACCACACCTCCTCGTCCGCACCGGTCAGCCGTATGCCGCACCTCGGATACGACCGCCCGGGCTTCACCAGCCCGGAGGAGGGACAGCGCGGCTCGCGGCCCAGCTTCAGCAGTCCGGACTACAGCAGCCCGGACTTCGGAGGGCCGGAGCACCAGCCGGAGTAGCCGGGGGCCACCGGCCCCCGGCCCCGGTGTGTGCGCCGGTGTGTGCGCCGGTGTCAGTCCGTGATCGGCAGGTACACGCGGTTCCCGCTCGCCGCGAACTCCTTCGACTTCTGGGCCATGCCCTCCTCGATCTCGCTCCGGCTGCCGCCGTGTTCACGGCGGATGTCCTGTGAGATCTTCATGCTGTAGAGAATTACTGGAACCTCCACATGCGCTACGGTCGTTCCAGCAGCCCAGACATGGACCGAGGGGGAACACGTGGGCAAGCGCGAGGAGTTGGTCAGCAAGCTACGAGGTACGCCCGAGGGACTGCCGTCCGTCGAGGAAGTGCGCGCCATGCTGGCTTCCGACCCGGAGCTGAAGTGCGTCGTCTGCTACGCACGGATCTCGTTCGATGGCCGGGTGAAGGACGCCCACGGCGTCGAGGACCAGCACCGGGACATGACCGAGACCGCCCGCAGGTTCGGATGGCTCGTCGTCTACCGCTACACGGACAACGACAAGAGCGCGAGCAAGGAGAACATCGTTCGCGATGACTTCGAGCAACTGCTCGCCGATCTTGCTGCCGGGACGACGCCAGACGGGTACCCGATCCACGGCGTCATGGCAGTCAACGACGACCGGCTGTACCGGCGCCCGAGTGACTGGGAGCGGTACCTGAAGGCGTTCACCACGCAAGAAGGACGGGTCTACCACGACTCGAATGGCATCCAGGACCTCTACGCCGAAGGCTTCGAGATCAAGGGGCTTCTGGGGGTCGCCATGTCCCTCAGCGAGACGAGGAAGAAGGAGCGCAGGAGCAGGAACAGCCACCGGAGCCGGGCGATCCGTGGGCAGTCGGTAGCCGCATGGCGCCCCTTCGGATGGGAGGACGACAAGGTCTCGTTGCGCCCGGACGAGGCAGAAGCCATCCGTCAGGCAGTGAAGGACGTGATCGCGGGTGCCTCCATTTCCGAGATCACGCGCCGGTGGAAGGAGGCCGGCTTCATCACCAGTCGCGGGAACGCCTTCCAGTACCAGACCGTCAAGCAAGTCCTGGTGAACGCGCGGCTGTGCGGATATCGCGAGATCAAGGGCGAGCTTGTCCGTGACGGCGACGATCAACCCATCGTCGGCGAGTGGGAGCCGATCATCACTCCGAAGGAGTGGTTCGCGGTCACGGCCAAGATCAGGGAGCGTGGCCGCGGAACCGGGATGCCGCGCGGTGGCCTGGTCCACAAGTACCTGCTGACCGGCATCCTGCGATGCGGCCACGTGCTGGAAGACGGCACGGTCTGCAACAACAAGATGATCGGAATCAAGGCGAACGACTGGCTCAAGTACCGGCACGCCTACATGTGCAAGAAGACCGTGGACGGCGGCTGCAACAAGACCTACAAGCGGGGCGACAAGACGGACAAGGCCATCGAGGAACTAGTCATCGCCAAGCTGGAGCGCGACGCGGCGAGCAAGGCCCAGGATGTACCGGACTGGGACAAGGCCGATGCCCTGGAGCGAGCCGTCAGGAGCCGCAACGAGCTGGAGCGGCGTTGGCACGACGACGAGGACACGGACATCGACGATGAGACGTTCTTCCGCAATCTCCCGGTCCTCGAACGGCGGATCAAGGAGCTTCGTGCGGATCAGCGGGCGCACGAAGCTCTGAAGGCGGAGGCCGAGGAGGCCAAGGAAGACGTCAGGAACGCGTGGGGATCGAAGACACTCACGCAGAAGCGCGAGGCGATCAAGAAGGTTCTGAGCGCCGTGATCGCAGTGCCGGGTGGCAAGGGCAACAAGACATTCGACCCTGAGCTTCTCAAGCCTGTGTGGCGGACTTCCGAATGAGCTGAAGTCCGAGGATCTCCCCCACGCTCCGCAGCTGGTCATCGGAGAGTGGGGGAGAGTCGCGTAGCCGCCGCTCGATCCACGCTCGTACTGCTGCTTCCTCGCGCTCAGTGCTGGCCTTCGCCGAAGAAGTACTCAGGTGGCATCACCGCCAGCTCGGAGAGCTTCCCGCGCGACAGCGCGATTCTGAGCGATGTCATCAGCGATTCCAGCGGCGATGAGCGCAGCGCCCGGGGTATGGCCGGAGCCGACGTAGCGCCAGTTCCTTTCCGTAACCGCCCCGGGGACGTCGACACCGGCTACGTGCTGGGCGCGTTCGGCCCGCAGTGCCGCGAAGGTGGTGGAGTAGGCACGGGACTTGGTGAGGATGTGGCCCCGGTAGCCCAGCGTGTGAGCCCACGTGCGCAGGTTCAGGGGTTCGTACTCGGGCAGGCCGCCCAGGCGCCAGCAGGCCCGCATGAGAGTGCGCACGTGTGCCTTCACGGACGCAGACTCGATGTCATCCCAGGTGGTGACCCTGTGGTCGATGCCGGCGCCTGTCTCGCTCGCTCCCTTGGTGACGTACTTGGCCACGTAGGCGGCTACGGCATCATCGCCAGGCCCGTCGCCCTCGGCGTGTAGTGGGCGCACGTCGACTTGCTCTCCCCAGCGCAGAACCAACTCACCCACGGCGGGGCTGTACGGCGTGCGGACCAGGACGCGGCGAGCGGAGGAGCGCACGGCGTCGATGAGTCGGTCCGCGGCCCAGGGCGGAGGTTCGTCCGCCGGTCCGTTCGGGCCGTCGAGGCGGACGACTGCATGCACGTGGACGGCCGCCCGCTTCTGGTACTCGGCGACCCGGGCGAAGGACAGCCGGGCGTGATCCCGGAAGCGGGACTGTACGAGACCGACCGAGGATGCAAGCCGCCGTCGGACGTCGATGACGAACCGATCCCATAGCTTCGACGCATGCGCGTGCCACAGCACGTGGCCGGTGTAGTCGTAGCAGTCAGCGCACAGGGGCTTGCCGACAGAGGGATCATCGGGACCGTGGACAGCGCCGCAGCTCCGAGGACGGTCGTGCTCGCATGTCCCACGGTCACGGCGGGGGCGGCACAGCTCCCCGGCACGGTGCACGTTGCCGAAGGACGGGGCAGTCAGGGTGACGAAGAGCCGGGGCCGGTGGCGGACTGTGGGAGGGACGTTCTTGCCGCCGAGGAGGCCCGCACGGACGAGGTGGAAGGTGTCGCCCGCATGGAGGCGTGAGCATGCGGGGCAGACGGTTGCCCGGCGGTTGCGGCAGCGGACGAGAAGACGTTCGCCGGGTTCGGTGCCTGTGTCGTAGTGGCGGAGGAGCTCGCCGGTTGTGCCGTCCAGGGTGGTGGTGGAGCCGGAGAGGTGGACGGGGTGGGAGCAGCCACCGGTGGCAGTGATCTGCTCCAACAGGCGGGGGAATTTGAGGTCTTGGGCGAGGCCGATTGCGTCACGGTCTGCTTCGGACAGCTGACGCAGGCGCGCCGCGCGGTTGAGGACGGCGCGCCTGTCAGCCGGGGTGAGTTCCGGTGTGATGGTGGGGACCTTCCGGGGTGGGCCGCCACAGCGGCGGGGTGGGTGGGTAGGTGCGCGTTGTCGGTCATGGGGATCGCCTTCCTTGTGGGGTCGGGCGGAGCGAAGTTCAGCGGACGGTTCCGGTGCCCCGGCAGACGCGACAGCGCCTCTGTCGTCCGGTCCAGGTCCTGCGGGCTCCGTCGCCCTTGCAGTGGGGGCACCTCACGCGGGGCATGGGCATGCCGTTGAGTTCCCTTCTCTGGTCAGGTGTGGGAGAAGCCGTTGATCAGCCACGTGACGAGGCCGTGGACGGTGTAGATCACCGGGGTCTGGCCGAGGTAGAGGCCGAAGAGGCCGACGCAGACCGCTTCCCAGGCGCGCACGTCACGGGAGCGGACGAGGAGGACGGTGATGATCCCGAAGACCACCGCGAACGTGAACGCCGTACCTTCGCTGATCACTTGTCGTCTCCTTCCGGCGCCGCAAGGGCACGGTCGAGCGCGGGCAGATCCGGGGTGAGTGCTGCGTGCTTCCGAGCCGTCGAGACGGCCTCTTCCGTGGGTGTGAGGTGGGAACGGGCGCGGCTCCAGCTGCCGTCCGGGCCGGTGCACACGGCCACGCCCCGTTCCTCTGCCGTGATGGCTTGCGCGACGGCCACGGCGTCCTTGTTCAGGTCGCCCAGGGTCATCTCTGCCGTGCCGGGATCGTTCACCCGGTGGCAGATCCGGCCGCCGAGCTGAGCCCGCAGGGCGGTGACACCGGGACCCAGATCGGAGCCGACCCGCTGTCCGGCCACCACCAGGTGGACGCCGAGCGCTGCCCCGAGCTGTGCCAGCCGCAGCAGCAGCGTGGAGCATTGCTCGGTTTCTGCTTTGCTCTCGCGGCGACCGTCGGACAGGTACAGCTCTGCGATCTCGTCAACGATCACGACGACCGGCACCGGCCGAAGCTTGTCGGGCAGCTCCCAGATGGAGCGCACGCCGGCCGACCGGCACACGCTCATTCGCTCCTGCATGTCGAGGGCGAGCGCGCCGAGCACCGCGACCGCTTCCCGTCGGCTGGTTGCCAGTGCACTCAGCCGTCCGGCGAACAGGCCGAGTTCCATGCCGCCCTTGCAGTCGATGCCGACCAGGGCGACGGGCTGCGGCGCGAGCTGGTTGATCAGCCGGGCCAGCAGGGTGGACTTGCCGGACCGTGTGGCCCCGACGATGAGCCAGTGCGGCACGAGCCGCAGGTTCATCACCCAGGCGCCGCCGCTCTCCAGTGCGCCGATGAGCGCGGAGAGCAGTTCGGCTGGGGCGGTGGCTAATCCGGGCCGCTGTAGCGGATCACTGGCCATCGCCGTCAGCAGGACGAGCCCGCGTTCCGGCGAGGTCACGCGCACCGCGTGAACCTTCCACGCATGGACGAACGCGTCGGCCGCCTTCAGGTAGGTCGCCGGAGTCTGCCCCGCGTGCAACTGGACAGCAACGGTCAACCCCATGCGGGTAGCCCGCGGAAACGAGAGCCGCGGAGCCGCCGGCCGAACCGGATCCCCCTTGACCAGCAGGTGCCCGATGAGCGTTCGCGCCGGAAGCCGCGAGACGGACAGGTCGTTGAGCAGGGCCACCCTGCGCCAGGTGAACACCACCCGGCACGCGGTCACGGGGTACCCGACCACGTACCAGTGCCAGGCCGGACGGTGGCGCCGAACCAGGTCACCGACGACCAGCACCCAGGCCAGTACCGCCAGGGCGAGCGCGAGCAGGGTCGGCCCCATCACGCGTCACCGCCCTTGCCCTGTGCCGCCGATCCGTGCGCAGGCGTGATCGTGTCGGCGCGGAAGCTGACGCCGTTGCGGTCGCCCATCGACCAGACGAACGCCGTCAGCCCGGTGACCTTGACGACCTGGCCCGCTTCGAGCCCCTTAGGCTCACCGCTCACGGCGATCTCGATCACGGAGATACGCCGTCCGTCCGGCCGCACGGTGACGGCCACGCTGTAGACCGGATTGCCGTCCCGGTCCTTCTTCACCTCCTGCGTCTCGGAGTTGCTGAACTTCACTTCGGGCGCGTTGGCACACCGCAGTACGCCGAGCCGCGCCGTGTCCACGGGAATGGACTGCATTGTTTTTGGCCTCCCTGGCCAGTCGGGACGCCAGCGAGATACTGACGTCACTTGTCCTTACGAGTTACGACTATGGAGCGCTGTACGGCAGGGGTGCAACTACTTATGCTGACGAGTGATGTCGCGCGTGCGACGTACCTACGACCTCACCCGGAGATTGCCGAGATGACGGAGATCCAGCGCCCCGGAGCCCTCTACCAGCAAGTCGCCGCCGCCATCCGCGCAGCGATCCTGTCGGGTGAGTTCGCCCCCGACTCCCTGCTTCCATCGGAAGCCCAGCTCATGGCCCGCTACAGCGTCTCCCGCCCCACGGTCCGCAACGCCATCGCCGCACTGCGGGCTGAAGGTCTGATCGACGTGCGCCACGGCAAGGGCAGCTTCGTACGCTCCAGCGGCCAGCCCACGCTCACCCTCGAACGCCGCATCAGCCGCACTACCGACAGCAAGTTCGTCATGCCCAACGGCGACGCCTGGCAGGAGGCCGAGGAGCCGAGCACCTACCGCACCCGGACCACGAAGGCCACAGGACGACTGCTCGGACTCGCTGAGGAAGAGGCCGTGTTCGGCTGCGACCGGCTCTTGATCGACGCGGCCACGGGTGCCCGCGCCATGCACCGCACGCTGATTCCGTTCGAAGTGGCCGAGGCGGTTCCAGTGCTCGCTGATGAGCCGTGCCAGCCCCCGGTAGCGATCTACCGAGTGCTCACCCAGGACGGACACAAGCTGTGGTGGTCGGAGACGGTCCGCGCCCGAATGCCGCTGCCCGACGAGCGGACCACACTCCAGCTCCCCGACGCGACCCCGATCCTTCATGTCGCCCGCGTCGCACACGGCGCCGACGATCGCCCGCTCACCCTCGAAGAGCTCCGCATCGGCGCGGACCGTGCCGAACTCGCCTACCGGATCACCGCCGACAAGCAGCCCGCGCGACGCGCCCGCACCTGAGCGGCAACCGGCATCGGTCGAAACAGCCTTTACTTCCTCAAGGGCGCGCCTGCGGCGCGCCGGGCCGCCCGGCCGCCCCGGCCGGGCGTGCGGCGTGGACGCCGGTCCCGTCCGGTCGCCGGGCGCCCCCGCCCTCAGCACGCCCAAGGAGTTATGGCGTCGACCCACTGTCGCGGGCAGGGGCGTGGTGGGCTGGGGGTCGACGGCCTCCGAGACTTTAGGCAGCCACCATGGGGCGAGCCTCGAAGAACAGGGGGCCAATCGGGCACTACAACGGGCAGGGCAACTGCCTGCCCGATTCGCCGGGCCAGCGTAAGGCCCCCTGTTCACTCGCCCCATGGCAGCTCCAGCCCAAAGTCTCTCCGGCCGGCGACTTGCCCACGCGCCCCACTCACCAGCGAAAAGGCGCCTCATGCTGCACCACCGTCGCCATCCGAGCGCGCTTCCAGGAGCTGAGCGAGGCGATCAACGGTGTCCGGCCAGCCCGCCAGCCGCACCACACCGCGTCCGTCCTCGTTCGTCGAGGCGACGGCCCGTACGGCGGACAGCTCGAAACCCACGCTCAAGAGCGCCCGGTTCAAGCGATCGGCCGCCACTCGCGCCTCACGCCATCCCGCGATGTAGTCGACGCCGGACACCCAGAGACCGGAGTCCGCGCCCGTCACGTTCAGACCGTCGCTCAGCCAGTCCTCACCTGAGCCAGTCACGTTGCCACCTCTGCCCTGATCTAGTAACGGATCGTCAACTTCCTTGGACCAGGGCACAAACGCAGCACGACGGCCCCGGTACCATCAGGCACCGGGAACCGCCGTGTTCCCAGCCGGGCCACCCTTCGCTTTCCAGGGCTGATGGGGTGGCCCGGTCTCGGTTTGTGGTTGTCAGGCGCGGCCCTCCGGTGTGGAGGGGAGCTCCCAGAAGTCCGGAGGAGCCGCGCCCTGGCCGAAGGGGTCAGACTCCGGCCGGCTACCGGGCCGCCGCTCGCTCACGATCGCGAGGGAGCGAAACGAGGACGGCAGCCCGGAGATCATGAGTCCCGTACGGACTCCGCTCCGTGGTTCATGTCGAAGCGGCACCAGACCGTCTTGCCGCCACGCTCGTGCGGCGTCCACCAGACCGCCGCCGCCAGACGCTGGAGGATGAGCAGCCCCCGACCGCTGTCCGGCAGCACCGCCTCAGACAGGTCTCCGAGCAGCCCCGGAGAGAACACCTCCCCCACCGGAAGCAGCGGAGGGGTCGAGTCCTCATCAGCGACACCGATGAAGAGCCACTTCGGGAACATCTTGAAGATCACGTCGATACGGCGACAGGCACCGGGAGAGGACAGGTGCCGGTCCGGCACGGCATGGTTCACCACGTTGCCGACCAGTTCGGAGACGACCAGCCGGGCGTCGTCCACGACGGCATCAGCACCAGCGCCACGGAGAAACACGGACGTCATGTCGCGAGCGACGCGCGCTGTGTCACCGAACTCGGCGAAGAGCGTCAACGTCAGAAAGTGCCCGTCGGAGGACGGCTCCGGTCTCACGAACCAGTGCGCGTACGCGTCAAGCTCACCCGCCAACCGTTCAGTCTTCCCCGCATCCATCGCTTCCCCTTCCGAGGCCCCGCGGCTCTCACGGCACCGCTTGCATCACGCAAGCCAGTACACGGCGAGACGGGCGTGACCGGGAGCGTTCACCAGGGGGTTCACGTGAACACGGGCAAAGGCAAAGGGGGTTCATCAATGAACCCCCACGGTTGATACTGCTGTGACACGATGAACACTCGCCGTCATTCTCGGGTTGGCAGGGGAGCATGAGCCGAGAGCCGAACGCGCAGTTAATCGCCGTCATGGACGAGGCGAAGGTCTCGAACAAGGGCCTGGCGAAGCGCATGAAGGACGCCGCCACTCAGCGGGGCATCAGTCTCGGAACAACGCACGTATCCGTCCAGCGATGGCGGGACGGCTCGGGCATCCAGCCTCAGACAGCGGCACTCATGGCCGACGTGCTGAGCGTCAAACTCGGCCGCCGCATCACTCCCGGCGATCTCGGCTTCTTCGATCACACGCGGCCGGCCACTCCAGAACCGCTCGGCTATCCCAGTACCGTCCCCGACGTGCTGTCGATGCTGGATGGACTCGCCCAGGAACGGGCCGACACCGTCGTATCCGAGCAACTGATTGTCTCGGACTCAGATCTCAGCTCCGCCGTCCTGTCGTGGATGATCGCGCGCCCGGACGGCATCCAGTCCGACAGGCCCGCTCAGCAGCGGGTCGGCATGCGCGACGTCCGGGCAATCAGGGACGCCGCCGCGACCTTCATGCAACTCGACTTCAAGTACGGCGGAGGCCACGGCCACAAGGCACTACGCCACTACTTCCGCCATGAGGTCCTGCCCCTGCTCAGCGCCAGCTACAGCGAGAAGGTAGGCACGGCGTTGTTCGGCGCCGCCGCCGAGGTCTCCCAGTTGCTCGCTTGGACCGCATACGACTCCGGTAACCACCGGCTCGCCCACCGCTATCTCACGTCGACACTGCGACTGTCCCAGGTCATCGACGACCGCATGTTCGGGGCCCGCATCCTCGGCAACCTCAGCCACCAGGCGAACTATCTCGGCCACCACACCCAGGCCATCCAGCTAGCCCGCGCCGCAGTCGAGGGCGCCAAAGGCCGGGCAACCCCACGTGCCATGGCGAACTACTGGGCTATGGAGGCCCGGGCGCTCTCCAACGCGGGGGATCGAACCGGGGCATCACTCGCCATGACCCAATCTGAGCGCCACTTTGAGCGCGCTGACAGTGCCGATGACCCGCCGTGGTTGAGCTACTTCGACGACGCGGAACTCTTGGGCGAGTTCTGCCACTGCTTCCGCGATCTGAGGATGCGACGTGAGGCGGTCGAGCACGCACAGCGCGCTGTGGACAGTACCGATCCGCAGTACGCCCGCACTCTCGGTTTCTGCCGCATGGTGTTGGCACAGAGCCAGCTCCTGAACGGAGAGCTGGAAGCCGCCGTCACCACAGCCAGCCTTGCCGTGGACGGCGGCGACTCCCTCCAGTCCTCCCGCTTCCAGCGCTACGTAGCCGACTTCCAGGCAGAGGTCAGTGCGTATGCGGCCAACCCCGCTGTCGTCGCCTTTAGCGAGCAGGTGAACGAAGCGCTCGCCCGTCTGGACGAGGACGAGTAACAGCTACGAAGGACGCCAATCACGCGGCGCGTCGTCGTTCCTCAAGGCAGCAATGCGCCGACGGTACTCGGCCGCCGTCCCTTCGTCCTCCCGTACGTTCTGCATCAACCACGTGGTCATGCCGAACTCTTGGAGCCGCCGAAGCGTGTCGTAGCCGTGCCAGTCGTGCAGGTCCCGCCCGTACGCCTGAACGAAGTCGGCGTACTGCTCGTCTGTCTGCCACCGCAGGCTGTGGTGCTCCGTGGCCGTAACCATTAGGTCCCACTCAGGGTGGTCGAAGCAGAATGCCTCGAAGTCGATCAGGATGACTTCTCCCCGGTCGTTCACCATGAGGTTCTGGACATGAGCGTCACCGTGGACCGGCCCCTTGGGCGTCTCGAACCGCAAGCCCTCGAACTGGTCACGCAGCTCACTCCATCGCTTGCGGAGGAAGGCCCTGTCATCTTCCGGGATCGCTGCCTGGCTGATCCGCAGTTCCTGCTTGTCGAAGGGGTTGAACGAGGGCAGCTCCAAGCCAACGGGCAACGTCATAGAGTGCAGGTCCCGCAGGATGCCGCCGAGTTCCCCATACGTGGCCTTACGGCCGCCCTCGACGATGAGCCGCCAGAAGGTCACCGGGTGGCCATCGATCAGGAACGGCTGCTCCAGCCCGTCGACCAGGCGCGCGGCAGGGAACCCTTCCTCGGCCAACCACTGTGACACCGCAACCTCAACGCGTGCCTTGGGCAGCCACGGTTCTCCCCGCGCCACTCGCACGATCACTGGCTCTGCGTCCAGGCGGAAGAGCGCGTTCTCTCCCAGCCGGATCAGTTCGGCCCCTCTGTCGTCCAAGCCGGCCGCCCGACATGCCGCGCTCATCACCTGCGCGGCCCTCGTAGATGTGAACCCCTCTTGCGATCGAGCAGCGTCAAGCGCCATGCCCGTACCAGCTCCCCTAGTCGCACGGATCAACCGGCGCATGCCTACGGGTGACCAACCCATGTGCGCCAGACACGTCACCGACCGTACCCATCCGCGGACAAGCCGAACGAGGCTCGCCATCAAAGAACTGACGCCCTGGCTGGCACAGCGCCCGCTACTCCGTACGACACAGAACGCGAAACATCACTAAAGGTGCCGATATGCCCATTTTGGTATCACTCTTAGGGGTAACGCAGGCCTGGCACAGTTAGATGAAAACAAAGGCAATCACCTGAAACCTCTGCAAGAAGCCAGAATCCCGACTAGCATCACTGCTCTGTGCAAGTAACCGAGTTAGTGTTCGATGAGGCTGGAAAATAGTGCGCATCACCAAGGTGAAGATCTCAAACTATCGAGGGCTTGAGTCGGTCGAGATTCCCTTGAATCGCTTCGGCTGCGTCATCGGCGAAAACAACGCGGGGAAGTCCTCAGTTTTTCAGGCGCTGAACACTTTTCTGCGCGGAAGCGCTATGGACTCTTCAGACTTCCTTTCCCGAAGGCAAAACATTCGCGTTCAGGTCTCCTTCTCCGAGATCGGACCTGACGACCTTGCCAGACTGGATACGCAGCACCGGGCAAAGATTGAAAAAGAAGTAGAAGATGGTTCACTAACCCTCGTGCGGACCTACACTTCTCCCGGCAAGGGGGAAATCCGAGTACTATCCAAGGTTCCACGCGATGAACGCTTCAGCTCCGTGGCGCTCGAAGGAACATTGAAAGTAGGTCTTTCGGCAGCAGAGATCTCTGCCAACGTTCAACACACCTATCCGGAGATTTACGATCAGCTGAACGGGAAAATCACTAAGGCTGCAGTCAGGAGAGCATTCGAAGAGCTCGTATCCAATCTGCGACCCGAGGAACTAACTGAAGGGGAAAGCAAGCTACCCACAGGAATCGATCGCTCCATCACGACACTACTGCCGGATGTCATTTACATTCCAGCCGTGAAAGAGCTAAACGATGAGTTGAAAACGACGGATAGTTCTACTTTCGGAAAGCTGCTTGGACTGCTTTTTGGGCAAATTGAGCATCAGATGCCAACCTTGCAGAAATCCTTTGATGATCTGCGCCAGCATCTGAACGTGGTGACAGACGACCAAGGGAACGAAATCGATCAGCGACTTCAGGAGGTACGCGACGTCGAGAAGTTGATTGAGCGAAACCTACAGGAAGCTTTTCCTCGTGCAGACGTGCGGCTTGATATTCCCCCGCCGGCCCTCCGTACCCTCTTGTCAAGCGCTGAAATTTCGATCAATGACGGAGTTTCTGGTCACTTTCGAACCAAGGGAGACGGCCTGCGCAGGTCGGTAACTTTCGCGATTCTTCGGGCTTACGTAGACCAAAAGAAGAAGCAAGTAGATCTCGAATCATCAGGTGCGGAACGGCCAACCATTCTCCTCTTTGAGGAGCCGGAGGTATTTCTACACCCGCGAGCGCAGCGGAAGCTCTTTGAAGCCCTCAAATTCTTCTCCCAATACAATGACGTATTGGTAACTACCCACTCCTCGGCGTTCTACGGCCCGAAGGAAACGGGCACTTTCGTAAAAATGATCAAGAACCACCAGGTCGACCCTCCTGTGAGCCTTGCACACGTCATCGACCTAAGCGATATAGATGCAAGGGATCAGTTCGAGATCATCAAGCACGAAAATAACGAAGCGGCCTTCTTCGCTGACTCGGTTTTCTTGGTTGAGGGTGCGAGCGACTGCCACCTCGTTCCTCACGTTGCGAAGACGCTAAACCCGGAGTGGGACTTCCAGAAGCATTCTGTAGCGATCGCCAGAGTAGAGGGTAAGGGGAGTATTGCACGGTATCGAAGCTTCTTCGAGAAATTCGCGATGAGGGTTTCGGTACTGGCGGACCTAGACGCTATTCTTGAAGGGTTCGATAAGCTCGGTGCCAGTGAGTCTTGTGCGGACATCCGCAGTAGGCTGCTTTCTCTCGTTGACAGGGATGCGAAGTTGGTAGAGGAAAACCAAGTTCGCAGCGAAGTCTTGAAGAAGATGCGGAAGAGCGGAGAAGTCCAAGGCCTTTGGCAGCAAGCCGCAACATTGCATTCAGCCTTCACTAAGGGAGAATGCACCTGGGACGACCTCAACTCGGCAGTCACGGCGTTCTTCGATCGGGCAAACTCCCGCACGAAGCGAGCCGTGTTGCGTGATGCAATGACGCCAGATTTACGGGCATCCAAGGCCGAATTGCTTTCCGCTCTACGCGAAGAGAACATCTTCGTCTGGGAACGAGGAGCAATCGAGGACTACTATCCTCCTGCCATCTACCTCTCCTCCAGTAACAAGAATATTCAAGCCCAACGATTCTGTGAAACGTACGCCACCGCCGAAGCTCTCAGGGAACTGCCAGCCTTTGCGGAATCCGACGTCTGTGAGTTTGACCTGATCTTCTCGAAATTCTTCGCAGGGGTTACCGAGTAGGGAGCCGGCAGAGGGTGGCGCTTAAGGCCGCTCTATTCCGACGCCTAAGCCGCCTCTACGTGGAGACACGAACGTATTTCGCGCCGAGTCAGGGCAGAGGCGCCGTCTGAGTAGACCACTGAGGTAATGGGCCCAGTCGCCAAGGCTAGGCATATTACTCACGAACGTCGAAATTAAAGAAGGCTCCCCTTGGCCTTCTCAAGCTCCTCCATGCTCATGCTTGGGGGAAGATTCTTAACCCCGCTCAGGACGGCCTTGGCGAGTTGCTGGAGACGCAGACCTTCAGAAAGAGACAGATCCACGTCCTTCAGGATGGCGTGCGCGAGGTCAGCGTTGTGGAACTCAGCGGAAGCTAGGTTGGTGCGAAGGAAGGCAGCGCCCTGAAGTTTTGCTTCCCTCAGGCGCGCCCGCTCCATGTTGGCGTAAGAGAAGACGGCATTCTCCGCGTCGGCTTGCCATAGCGCGGTTTCTTCCATGTCTGCCTGGTAGAAAATCGCGCCGTTGAGGTGTGTGAAGGAGAAGTCGGCCTTGCGAAGTGCAGCGCCTTGGAAGACCGTATCCCGCAGAGAAGATCGCGCGAAGTGAGCACGCTGCAGTCGAGCGTTCCTGAGGTCCACCTGATCGAGCTTGGCATCGCTCAGGTCCGCACCGCGGAGATCTGTGTGACGCAGGTTGATGCGCGAGTAGCCGTCACCATGGATCGGTCGCCGTCCAAGGACAGTTAGGGCAGCCTGTACATCTTCGTCGGGCTTGATGTTCTTCTCGTCAGGGCCTTCTTCGTCCCCAGCAGCAGCGCGTTGTCGGACAAAGGCTGCCAGCACTTCGACGACGGTCGCGTGATCTTTCTCGGAGTCATTCATGATGCGTTCCAACGCGTAGATGCCGCCGAGTCGCTCTGTGAGGTTCTTCGACGCCAGGAGCTTGATTGCTTCGACGTACCGTTCGGTGACCTGGCCTTCGCGGGTCAGTTCAGCCTGTTCCTGATCACGAGCTTGCGTATGGGCGAACTGCTTCTGCACCTGCTCGTACTGCCACAACGCCAAGACGTGGTTGCGGTGCGTGTAGTGCAGGGTGACGGCCGCCACTGCGCCCACGCCGAGGGCGACGAGCATGGTGCGGAAGCCTGTGATGACTACGCCGTCAGCGGGCTGCAGGTTCTTACTACGTAGGTGGGCACCATCGACCCACCAGGGACCGCGCCACAGCAGCAGTACATACCCGACGACTGCCAGGGCAAGGACCACGGTGAAGGCGACCCGTCTGGTCTTCGGCATCATGCCGAGCAGCATGACCCTTGCCGCCACCCTCCAACCTCGGAACTGTGAAGTCCAGAGCAGAAGTTGAGGTCGGGCATAGAGAGGAACTAGTGCAGGGCTGAACTCGCCAACTGCGTTCTCGAACACGTCGAGGCACCGAGAGCCCGAGAGCCGGCAGGCGCCGGAGCCTGCCGCAAGGGCTCCGGCGCACTTCCCGTTTCGTCGTCAGTCGGCGATCGGCAGGTACACCCGGTTCCCCGCCTCAGCGAACTCCTTCGACTTCTGGAGCATCCCCTCAGTGATCTCCTCAGCCGATGCCCCATCAGCGGCCTTACCACCGAACCGCTCTGTGATGCTTTGGCTAATCTTCATGCTGCAGAACTTCGGCCCGCACATCGAGCAGAAGTGGGCCGTCTTGGCGGGCTCAGCGGGCAGGGTCTCGTCGTGGAACTCCCGAGCCGTGTCCGGGTCGAGGGCCAGGTTGAACTGGTCCTCCCACCGGAACTCGAAGCGGGCGTCGGACAGCGCGTCGTCCCATTCCTGGGCGCCCGGGTGTCCCTTGGCGAGGTCGGCCGCGTGAGCGGCGATCTTGTAGGTGATCACGCCGGTCTTGACGTCGTCACGGTTGGGCAGGCCCAAGTGCTCCTTGGGTGTGACGTAGCACAGCATCGCCGTGCCCCACCAGGCGATCATCGCGGCGCCGATGCCGGAGGTGATGTGGTCGTACGCGGGCGCGACGTCCGTGGTCAGCGGGCCGAGCGTATAGAACGGAGCTTCATCGCAGATCTCCTGCTGAAGGTCGATGTTCTCCTTGATCTTGTGCATCGGGACATGGCCCGGGCCCTCGATCATGGTCTGTACGTTGAAACGCTTGGCGATCGTGTTGAGTTCCCCGAGCGTGCGCAACTCGGCGAACTGCGCCTCGTCGTTGGCGTCGGCGATCGAGCCGGGCCGCAGGCCGTCGCCGAGCGAGTAGGTGACGTCGTACGCGGCGAGGATCTCGCAGAGTTCCTCGAAGTTCTCGTACAGGAACGACTCCTTGTGGTGCGCGAGGCACCAGGCGGCCATGATCGAACCGCCGCGCGAGACGATGCCGGTCTTGCGGTTCGCTGTCAGCGGCACGTACGCCAGGCGCACACCCGCGTGGACCGTCATGTAGTCCACGCCCTGCTCGGCCTGCTCGATGACCGTGTCCTTGTAGATCTCCCAGGTCAGCTCTTCGGCGCGGCCGTCGACCTTCTCCAGGGCCTGGTAGAGCGGGACGGTGCCGATGGGAACGGGGGAGTTGCGCAGCACCCACTCACGCGTGGTGTGGATGTTGCGGCCGGTGGACAGGTCCATGACCGTGTCGGCGCCCCAGCGGGTCGCCCAGGTCATCTTCTCGACCTCCTCCTCGATGGAGGACGTCACCGCCGAGTTGCCGATGTTGGCGTTGACCTTCACCAGGAACCGCTTGCCGATGATCATCGGCTCGATCTCCGGGTGGTTGACGTTGGCCGGCAGCACGGCCCGGCCCGCGGCGATCTCGTCGCGGACCACCTCGGGCGAGACGTTCTCCCGGATGGCGACGTACTCCATCTCGGGCGTGATCTCGCCCCGGCGGGCGTACGCGAGCTGCGTGACCGCCTTGCCGTCCCTGCTGCGGCGCGGCAGGCGTGGCCGACCGGGGAAGACCGCGTCGAGGTTGCGGAGGCCGCCGCGCGGCGAGGTGTGCTTGACGCCGTCGTCCTCGGGGCGGACGGGGCGGCCCGCGTACTCCTCGGTGTCGCCGCGGGCGATGATCCAGTTCTCGCGCAACGGCGACAGGCCCCTGCGGACGTCGGTGTCGACGAGTGGATCGGTGTACGGGCCCGACGTGTCGTACAGCGTGACCGACTGGCCGTTGGTGAGAAGCACCTGACGGACCGGCACCCGCAGGTCGGGGCGGGTGCCCTCGACGTACGCCTTGTGCCAGCCGATGGACTTCCCGGCCTCCTCGGACTGTGCGTCCGAAACGGAGGCAGGCGTGCGTGCGTCCTCGTTGGTCATGAGACCTACTCCCTACGCCGGCATTACCCGGTAACAGGTTCGGCGGTCGACGCAGCGGCTTCCGTCTGCCGACGTTTCGTGTGCAACATCACTCGACTTCGGTGATGTTTCATGTGAAACATCGCTGGGACGGAGGTCAGCGCCCTCTCAGCCCGGTGCTCCGAGCTCCCGCGTGTACAAAAGGTGCCTCCACGCTAGCGGCAATTCTGGCGCGGTGAACAGAGGGCCCCCCTGGTTCTTGCGATGATCGGTCGGTGACCACGACGCAGCGCCCCCCGTACCCACCGCCCGAGCCGCGCCGCGGATCGGGCGCCGGATTCGGCAACGGCCGTGGAGGCGACCACGATTTCGCGGCCGGGGCCGGTGGCTGGCAAGGTACCGGCGGCGCCGAGGGCTACGGCACGGGTAACGGTCCCGGCGGAGGGCACGGGCCAGGGCACGGCCACGGCCACGGCCACGGCCACGGCCACGGCGGGAACGACGGACCGGGGAGCAACGGCCCCGGCGGGAACGACGGACCCGGGAGCAACGGCCCAGGCGGGGGTGACGGTCACGGCCCGGGCGGGGGCGACGGTCACGGGTCGGGTTCCGCGCCCGGTGGCGGACACGGGCACTCGCACAGCCACAACCACGGCCCGGCCACGCCCGTCTCCATGCATCTACGCAAGATCATCGCTGCGGTACTGATCCCGTTCGCCGCGGCGGTGCTGATCGGTCTCGCCGTGCTGTGGCCGGGGGGCGCTCCCCCGCACGACGAGCGCACCGGTGTCGGCTTCGACCGGCAGACCCAGGAGGCGTCGGTCACCAAGGTGGTCGAGGTGAGCTGCAAGGCGGCCGGTGCCTCGGGAGTTCCGCCGACGGGTGACACCTCCACCGCCGAGGGTTCCTCTGCGGTGCAGCAGGAGAAGGGCACCTGCAAGCGGGCCACGATCCGGGTCGACAGCGGCAAGGACAAGGGCCGCACGTTCACCGAGATCATCCAGCCGGACCAGTCGCGGCAGTTGCACGAGGGCCAGAAGGTCGTGGTCGCCTACGAGCCCTCCGCGCCGAAGGACCTTCAGTACTCGGTGACCGACGTCAACCGGCGGGTGCCCATGGCGCTGCTGGCCGGCATCTTCGCGCTGGCCGTCGTGGTCGTCGGGCGACTGCGGGGTGTCATGGCCCTCGTCGCGCTGGCCATAAGCTTCCTGGTGCTGAACCTCTTCATCCTGCCCGCGATCCTGCAGGGTTCGAACCCGCTGGTCGTGGCGGTGGTGGGTGCGAGCGCCATCATGCTCATCGCGCTGTACCTGTGCCACGGCCTGTCCGCCCGGACATCCGTGGCGGTGCTCGGCACCCTCGCCTCGTTGCTGCTGATCGGTGTTCTCGGCTCGGTGTTCATCGACTGGGCCGGGCTCACCGGCAACACCGACGACAACACCGGCCTGATCCACGGCCTCTACCCGACGATCGACATGAGCGGTCTGCTGCTCGCCGGCGTCATCATCGGTTCGCTGGGTGTGCTCGACGACGTGACGGTCACCCAGACGTCCGCGGTCTGGGAGCTGCACGAGGCCAACCCCTCGATGGGCTGGCGCGGGCTGTACCGAGCGGGCATCCGGATCGGCCGCGACCACATCGCCTCGGTCGTCAACACGCTCGTGCTCGCGTACGCGGGTGCCGCGCTGCCGCTGCTGCTGCTCTTCTCCATCGCGCAGAGCAGTGTGGGGACGGTCGCCAACAGCGAGATCGTCGCGGAGGAGATCGTGCGCACGCTGGTCGGTTCGATCGGTCTGGTCGCCTCGGTGCCGGTCACCACGGCGCTCGCGGCGCTCGTGGTCTCGGCCGACCGCCCGGGAGCGGAGCCCGCCGCGGAGGCCGTCACGGTCCCGGCGCGCGGGGGGAGGGGGCGGCGGCGTAAGCGCTGACGTCTCCGGGCCGATGACGCCGCTGGGCCGCAGGCGCCAGAGGGGTTTCTGAGCTCTCCGGCCCTTCCGGCGCCGCGAGCTGTCTGCCCGTCGTAGGGAGAAGCGTTCCTGCGCGGCTTGGCGGCATCCGGTGAAGCGTTACTCCACCGTGCCGCCCCAAGGCTGTCTCACCCGGCGCCCTGTTCCGCGAGGATGCGGTCGAGGGCCTCGTCGAGATGGGCGTCGAAGTCGGCGAGCGAACCCTCCTGGCCCAGCGGTACCAGCTTGTCGGTGCGGTCCAGGAAAGCGACGAGCGGGGCCGTCGACGACCGGAACACGGCCTGGTCGCTGCCCACCTGAAGCCGGATCAGCACCTCACCCAGCGAGTCCGCTTCGACGGGGGTGACGCGCACATCGCCCTCGCCGCACGGCCGGCCGACGCCGTCGATCAGCAGCTCCCGGCCGAAAGCCCAGGTCACCGGGGCATCGCCGGGCAGGTGGAACGTCAGCCGGACGGCATAGGGATCACTCGTCTCATAGCGCAGCTCCACCGGAATGCGGAAGGAGAGCTCATCGGAGACGAGAAAGCTCATCATGACCTCTGCCTGTACGGACTCGCGCATCGATAACCCCGTCATTCGCCGTGGACTGGCCGGGAACGAACCTCTGACACTTGGTGGAATCTTGCTGAACGTACACAGCAGATCACAAGGAGTGAGTTTTCACATACTGATAGAGAGCGCCAGCGTTCCGAGTCGCCGCCCGATCTCGCCCTGCAACTGCCGGGCCGCGGGCAGCAGCCGGTCCGCCTGGTGGGCGGGCAGGGAGATGGCCATCGTCGCGGCCGTGGTGCCGAAGGTGAGCGGAACAGCCGCGCAGACCGTGCCCAGCGCGTACTCCTGACGCTCGGTCACCGGTTCCATCCGCCGCACCCGCTCCAGCCGGCGGAGCAGGCTGTGGTTGTCGCGCACCGTGTACGGCGTGAGCGGCTGCACCGGATAGCGGTCGAGGTGGTCCCGGCGGGCGTCCTCGTCCAGTTGGGACAGCAGGCACTGTCCGACGGCATGGGCGTGACCGGTCTCCCGGAAGCCGGCCCACTCCTCGACCGCCGGGCTGCCCGGAGTGTCGGAGACGCACACCACCTCGATCTCGCCCTCGCGGTACACCGCGTAGTACACGGGGACGCCGAGCGCGTCCCGCCAGTGCGCGAGCGCGTCGACGATCGTGCTGCGACGTTTCTGCCGCGCCCCGCTGCCGCTCAGCCGCTCGGCCGCCTCACCGAGGAAGAACAGGCCCTTGTCGCGGCGCAGATAGCCCTCGTGCACGAGGGTGCGCAGCAGGTGGTACGTCGTGGGCAGCGCGAGCCCGGTCTCACGGGCCAGTTGTTTGGCGGGGGCGCCGTACTCGTGGCCCGCGACGGTCTCCAGCAGGCGCATCGCGCGCTGGACGGATCCGATGAGGGTCGCCGGGGGCGGTGGTACGGCGGGAGACGGTTGCTCGGGGCGTGCCGCCGAGCGGGGTTGCGCGGGGACGGTGTGCAGGTGGACAGGTGCGGTGTCAGCCGGGGCCAAGGTCACTCCCGAAGCGCGAGGTTGGCAGCCCGTGCCGATGAACACGGGTGGGGGTAGCCGCTCGCGGGGGATGTCCCCGCGTCGAGTTCCGGACTCTATTCGTCTGCCACCGCGCACAGACGGCCCGGCCGCGAAACTTCCCCCGGCCGAGGGAACCGGTGATTCCAGGCGTTTCCCGCTACCCCCACCGGTTTCCCACCGGTCTCACCAGTCGCTGCGCGACGAGGAGCTCGAAGTGAACTTCCGTACGACGTAGATCAGTCCACCCACCAGCGCCACGAAGACCAGCACCTTGAAGAGCAGGCCGATGACGAAGCCGACCACACTGGCTATCAGCCCGCCGAACACGACCAGGGCGATGACCGGCACCGCGACCCACTTCACCCACCACGGCAGTCCCGCGAAGATCTCTCGCATCGCCCTCGTCCTTACCTCTCCGCCCGTTCGAGTGCCGGGTCCTGTCAGTTCTGATGTCCTGCACTCGATGCTAGGTCCGGTACGGGGTCGAACGGGGGCCTCGCATCCCTTGTCCTCCCCTGACCGATCCCCTAGGGAACCCCGAGACGCTGCGTCAGCTCTCGGGCGGAGAGAAGATCACCAGCACCCTCAGGTCCTCGGTGATGTGGTGGAACTTGTGGGCCACGCCCGCCGGAACGTAGATCACGCTGCCCCGCGCCACCTGCGTCGTCTCCAGGCCCACGGTGATCGCGGCACGGCCGCTCACAACGAAGTAGACCTCGTCCTGATTGTGCGGCTTCTGTGGATCCTGCTCGCCCGCGTCGAGGGCGTACAGGCCGACCGACATGTTCTGCTCCCGCAGAAACTGCAGGTAGGCGCCCTCATTGGCGGCGCGCTCCGCCTCCAGTTCGTCCAGCCGGAATGCCTTCATCGCCTAGTCCGCCCCTGCCTCTAGTGCCCACGCCCGATCGGGTCTGCAACGATCAGACACATGAAGAATTTCGTAGTCAAGACGATTGCCAATGCCGGGGCCCTGGCGGTCGCCGTATGGCTGCTCGACAAGATCACCCTGACCGGTGACAGCAAGGGCAAGGAATTCGCCACTCTGCTCATCGTGGCGCTGCTCTTCGGTCTGGTGAATTTCCTGGTCAAGCCATTCGTCAAGCTCCTCAGCCTGCCGCTGTTGATATTGACGCTGGGCCTCTTCACCCTGGTCGTCAACGCACTGATGCTGCTGCTCACCTCGTGGCTGGCGGACCAGATCGACCTGAGCTTCCACGTGGAGGGCTTCTGGACGGCCGTCCTGGGTGGTCTGATCATCTCGGTCGTCTCCTGGGCGCTGCACGTCGTCATGCCCGACGGGGACTGAGCGCGCATGACGTACCGCGTCTGTTTCGTCTGCACGGGCAACATCTGCCGCTCCCCGATGGCGGAGGTCGTCTTCCGCGCCCGCGTTGCGGAGGCCGGGCTGGACGGCCTGGTCGAGGTCGACAGCGCCGGCACGGGCGGCTGGCACGAGGGGGACGGCGCCGATCCGCGCACGGTGGCCGTCCTGGAGGAGAACGGCTATGACGTCGGCCACACGGCCCGGCAGTTCCAGCCGTCGTGGTTCTCCCGCCTGGACCTGGTCGTCGCCCTCGACGCCGGTCACCTCAGGGCCCTGCGCCGTATCGCGCCGACGGAACATGACGCGCGGAAGGTGCGGCTCCTTCGTTCGTACGACCCCGCCGCCGGCGACGACCTCGACGTACCGGACCCCTACTACGGGGGCGCGGACGGCTTCGAGGAGTGCCTTGAGATGGTGGAGGGGGCGAGCGCCGGTCTGCTCGCCGCAGTGCGTGAGGACGTGGAGGGAAGGGTGGCATGAGCGAATCCGCGACGGGTGACGGGAACCGGACGCCGGGCGAGGCCGCCCCGGGAACGGGCGGTGCGGGCCGGGTGACACGTGTCGCCCACGCTGCGGGCACCGGTGACGGCACGCGGGCGGTGCGGGCCGGGCTGCCCGAGCCGGTCAAGTACGAGCCCACCCTGCCCGGACCGGTGTTCGCGGCCCACTTCCACCTGCCCGGCGACCCCACCGGCCCCTACACCTACGGCCGGGACGAGAACCCGACCTGGACGCTGCTGGAGCGCGCCGTCGGCGAGCTGGAGGCGCCCGGCCTGGACGGTGCCGAGACGCTCGTGTTCGCCTCGGGCATGGCCGCGATCTCGGCGGTGCTCTTCTCCCAGCTGCGCACCGGCGACGTGTGCGTCCTGCCCGACGACGGCTACCAGGCGCTGCCTCTGGTGCGCGCCCAGCTGGAGGCGTACGGCATCGAGGTACGCACCGCGCCGACCGGCGGCGACGCCCAGCTCGACGTTCTCGACGGCGCGAAGCTCCTGTGGATCGAGTCCCCGTCGAACCCCGGTCTCGACGTGTGCGACATCAGGCGGCTCGCCGAGGCGGCCCACGCGCGCGGTGCCCTGGTGGCCGTCGACAACACCCTCGCGACACCGCTGGGCCAGCGCCCCCTGGAGCTCGGCGCCGATTTCGCGGTGGCCAGTGGCACCAAGCAGCTCACCGGTCACGGCGATGTCCTCCTGGGCTATGTCGTCGGCCGAGACAGCGAGGCCATGGCCTCCGTACGCCGCTGGCGCAAGATCGTCGGTGCGATCCCCGGGCCCATGGAGGCCTGGCTCGCACACCGTTCGCTCGCGACCCTTCAGATGCGCGTCGACCGGCAGTGCGCGACCGCCCTCGCGGTCGCCGAGGCACTGCGCGAGCGGCCCGAGGTGACCGGGCTGCGCTACCCCGGACTCCCCGACGACCCCTCGCACAAGGTCGCCGCGCGGCAGATGCGACGTTTCGGTTGTGTGGTGTCGTTCAAGCTGCCCACGCGCGCGCGTGCCGACCGTTTCCTGGACGCGCTGCGGCTCGTGGACGACGCGACGAGCTTCGGCGGAGTGCGGTCCACGGCCGAGCGGCGCGGGCGCTGGGGTGGGGACGCGGTGCCTGAGGGCTTCATCCGCCTCTCGGTCGGCGCCGAGGACCCGGAGGATCTCGTGGCTGACGTGCTGCGCGCGCTGGACGCGGCGGCCGCCTGACCATCCTTGTGCGGACGGTCCGAGCCTCCCCCCTCGTGGCTCGGACCGCCCTCCGGTTCCGCGCGCAAGAACCGCGCGACCAAGGCTAGTTGACTGTCTGTCAGTGTCCAATCACAGTAGCGACAGAGACCTATCGACTTATTTATAGTTGGCGCGGTCGGGGGGCCGGGAGCGTGACCGAAGAGGGGAGAGTGCGCGGTGGATCTGGCCTTGCTGCGGACCTTCGTGACCGTGCACCGGGCCGGTTCCTTCACCCGCGCCGCCGCCCTGCTGGGCCTTTCGCAGCCGGCCGTCACCTCGCAGATCAGGACGCTGGAGCAGCAGCTGGGCCGCCCCCTGTTCCTGCGGCAGGCCCGCGGCGTGACCCCGACGAGCATCGGCGACGAACTCGCCCACAAGGCCGCACCCCATCTCGACGCGCTGGTCGAGATAACCGAGACCGGCCTCGACGACGACTCCTCCTTACGGACGCTGCACCTCGCAGGCCCCCCGGAGTTCACCGCTGAACGAGCCCTGCCCGCGCTCACCGCACTGATCGGCGAGGACGGCCCGGGCTTCGCCCTGCGTGCCTCCTTCGGGAACGCCGAGGAAACACTGGAAGGGCTTTCCGCCGGGCATCACGATCTGGCCATCAGCACGGCCCGGCCGCGCGGTGCGCTGCTCACGGCGACTGCGCTCTGCGACGAGGAGCACGTCCTGGTCGCCGCCCCGCACTGGGCCGAGATGATCGGCGCGGGGCAGCCGGATCCCAAGCCGGAACCGGCCCTGGAGCACGTGCCCGTGGTGGAGGTGCACGAGTCGCTGCCCTTCGTCTCCCGCTACTGGGCCTCCGTCTTCGACTCTCGCCCGGCCGCCCCGGGCACTGTCATCGTCCCCGATCTGCGTGCGGTCCTGGCGTGTGCGGTCGCGGGCGCGGGCCTGGCGGTGCTGCCGCGCTATCTGTGCACCGGCGCACTGGAGCGCGGGGAGATCGTCGCCCTGCACGAGCCGGCGGTGCCGCCGCTGCGTACATACTTCCTGGTGGTCCGGACCGGGACGCTCGCGATGCCCCACATCGCACGGGCCCACGAGTGGCTGCAGCGGGTGTCGGCCGACTGGTGCTGAGGCGCCCGGACGCGGGTGCCGGACCGCACCGGCTCGGCAGTGCGGACAGCACCTCACCCTGGGGGCTCGACCGGTCACATTTCGCGATGTTTCACGTGGAACCAGCAGGGCCACATTTCCTCCATGACCGTCCGACCCGTGGTCAAGCGCACCGCCCGTGCCGTTCTGCTGGACGGTGACGACCTGATCCTGATCAAGCGCACCAAGCCGGGCGTGGATCCCTACTGGCTCACTCCCGGCGGCGGGGTCGAACCCGACGACCCGACCGTCGTCGACGCCCTGCACCGTGAGGTGTACGAGGAGCTCGGCGCGAAGATCACCGATGTGGTGCCCTGCTTCGTGGACACCGTCGAGCACATCGGGGACGACGGCGGTGCGACCGGCGTGAAGGTGCAGCACTTCTTCGTCTGCCGCCTGGAATCCATGGACCCGTCCCTCCGTCATGGGCCCGAGGTGGACGAGCCCGTCGGCGAGTACGAGATCGTGCGGGTGCCCTTCACCCGGGTCGGGATCGCCTCCGTCCATCTCGTCCCGCTGTCGCTGCGGCACTACCTGGACGGCAACATCGAGGGCGTACGTGCCATGCACGCTCCCGACCTGGGCTGATACAGGCGCTGATCACAGCCCGTTGGCGATGAGTTCCGTCACGGAGTCGTGCCGTATGCGCTCCGAAGGGATGCCGATCTCCCGCAGGGCGTCCACACCGCTGCGGATCATGCCGGGCGGGCCCGAGAGGTAGGCGTCGTACTCGTTCCAGGGACCGTAGGCCCGTACCGCGTCCGGGAGCTGCTGGTGTGCCAGCTGGTCGATGATCGCGCGTACCGAGAGCCAGGGGTGGGACTGCTGGAGACGGAGCATGGTGTCGATGTCGTACAGGTCCTGGTCGGTGCGGGCACCGTAGAAGACCTCGACCGGACGGCGTTCCCCGTGCTCGGCGACGTCCTCGACCATCGCCTTGATGGGCGCGATGCCGGTACCGCCGCCCAGGCAGAGCAACCCGCTGTCGGTGGTGTGGTCCACGGTCATGGAACCGACGGGCGGGCCGAGCCTGATGATGTCACCGGGTCGGGCGCGGTGTACCAGTGCGTTGGAGACCCAGCCCGCCGGGACGGCCTTCACGTGGAACGACAGCAGGCCGTCGGAGCGGGGCGCCGAGGCGAAGGAGTAGTGCCGCCAGATCCGGGGCCACCAGGGGGTCTCCAGGCTCGTGTACTGCCCCGCGAGGAAGGGGTACGGCTGGTCGGGGCGGACGGTGATGACGGCGACGTCCGGGGTTCTCAGCTCGTGCGTGACGATCTCGGCGTACCACCAGGCCGGGGCGCGCAGCTCGTCCGCGGCCGCCGCGTCGATCATGATCTGGGAGATCGTGGTGTACGTCCGCACCCAGGCCGCCTCCATGTCCTCGTTCCAGACGCCGGCGGCGTACTTGCTCAGTGCGGCGATGAGGCACTCGCCGACGGCCGGGTAGTGCTCGGGCCGTGTTCCGTACTTCCGGTGGCCCCTGCCGAGGTTCCGCAGGTAGTCGACGAGGACGTCGGTGTTGTCGATGTGCTCGGCCGCCGTGAGCAGCGCCCTGAGCAGCCGGTCCCGCTGGGTGTCCATGGCGGGCGGGAACATCGGCCTCAGGTCCGGGTGGCGGACGAAGAGCAGTGCGTAGAAGTACGACGTGACCTTGTCGGCCACGGGGGTGACCTCGCTCATGGCACGGCGGACCAGGAGGGCGTCCGGGGACGCCTCCTCGGCCGGCGGCGCGGAGACGGGCGGCGTCGAGGGCGACGGGGTCGGTGCCTCCCGCTGATCGGGAACACGTGGCTCAGCGGGAGGGGCCATGGAGGTGAGCGTGGATATCGCGTGCGGGGATGGGCGCTCCTGCTCCGCCGGGCCGGTGCTCGCGCTGCCGGCCGTCGAGGGGGGCGGCACCGCCGTGCCCCCTGATCGCGCTTCCGGGCCGTTCGTGGGCCGGCCCGCGGGTCCCGTCGCGTCCGGTCGGTGCCCTTCGTCCGGGCCGGGCTCACTGCCCTGGTTCGTCGTCGGCTTGTTGCGTGGGGTGAACCAGCCGCCTCCGCCGCCAGAAGTGCCGTTGTCGGCCGACGTGGTGGTCGGAGCGTCCATGGTGTGCCTCGCCTCGAGCATCTTTCGGTCGGTCTGCGCACTTCCCGGGTCGGAAGGTGCCTGCTTTCCCCCGTGGATGGTCTGCGTTCCCATCCGTGTCGCGGCCAATGCGGCCACATTCAACCTGTGTTTCGGCTCTGTACGGACAAGTAAGGCGAGAGTGTGACATTGGCCGCAGTACTCTCGCTTGAGCTTCCCACTCGCCGGGACGGCTCGGTCGCATATCCGGAAACGTGGGTCTTCGATCTCTCCGTCCGGTTAGGCTGCATTGCCCTGTGCACGGCCGATGCGGAACGGGTCACCCGCCCCGAAAGCGAACCGGAGTCGACCCTACCGGCCACCGCTGTGCACACAAGTCCCCCCTTCCCCCCTCACGAATGAGGGCACGGCGCGAAACGTCAGCACTGTCATTCACCGGGTAGCACACCCGCGTTTCACGTGAAACGTCCGGCGTCTGTCCACTCTCTGTGCGCTCGGCCACGACTGGCCAAAAGCTCGTATGTGTCCGGGGAAAGAGGTGGACGTCAAGGGCCCTTGTCGGACAGCCTGACCTGCGTGCCGACTCCTTCCCTTGCCTCTTTGCCCATCCGTCGTCTGACGCTCCGCGATCTCGCCGCCTGCGCCGACTTGTCCGAGGACCGGGGGTGGCCGCGGGAGGAGCACAAGTGGGGCTTCCTCCTCACGGCCGGGAGGGGCTACGGCATCGATGACCCCGACGGCGGACTCGTGACCGCCTGTGTGGTCACCGAGTACGGACCCCAGGAACACCCCACGCTCGCGGCCATCGGCATGGTCCTGGTCGCCGAACGGCACGCTCGACAGGGCGTGGGACGCAGGCTGATGCGCCATGTCGTCGCGGCCATGGGCCCCACACCCGTCACCCTGCACGCGACACCGAACGGACGCCCCCTCTACGAGGAGTTCGGCTTCAAGGTCATCGGACGGGCGGAGATGGTGTGCGGGCCCTTCACTCCTGGTGGGCCGCGGCCGACGGTGGCCACCCGCGCCGCGACCGCCGAGGACCTCGCCGCGATCCTCCGCCTCGACGAGCAGGCATTCGGGACCGACCGCACGCACATCGTCACCCGACTGCCTTAAAACGAAGACCAGTTGCGCGTGGCCGAGGAGGACGGGCGGATCATCGGGTACGCCGCCGCCTGGCCGAACATGGACACCCAGGTCGTCGGCCCGCTCATCGCGCGTGACACCTCGGTGGCCCAGGCGCTCATCGCCTCCCTCGCCGAGCACACCGACCGACCGCTGCGCACCGACATCGACGTGCGGCACACCGAGCTGCTCACGTGGGTGAAGGAGCACGGTCTGGCGTCCGTCGCGTTCAATTCGGTGATGGCGTACGGGATCGCCGAACTGCCCGGCGACTGGAGCCGCCGGTTCGCCCCGGTCACGGTCGCCGCGGGCTGAAGGGCGCGGGCTGAAGGGCGCCCAGACATCACGACGCCGGCTCCCCGGGGGATCGGGGAGCCGGCGTCGTCTCGTGGAGGAGTCCGCTCAGCCCAGTGCTTCCAGCGCGGCCGTGGCGATGGCGTGGTCCTGCTCCGGCGCACCGCCGCCGACGCCGATCGAGCCGATGAGGCGGCCGTCGCGGTGCACCGGCACACCGCCCGCGATGAACAGCAGCGGCCGGTCGAGCGCGGTGGGCAGGGTGTGGAACGGGCCTCCGGGCTGTACGGCGTCCACGAGGTCGGCGGTGGGGGCGTTCAGCTGAAGAGCCGTGTAGGCCTTGCGGGTGCTGGTCTCGCCGGAGATCAGCACGGCACGGTCGTCACGGCGGAAGGCGAGCAGATGGCCGCCCGCGTCCAGAACGGTGACGCTGACGGTGACACCTGCGGCCTCGGCGGCACGGCGGGCGGCGCTGACGAGGACCTCGGCGTCCTGGGTGGTCAGTGGGGCGACTGCGGTGGTGCTCATCTGAAACTCTCCTGGAGGACTTGCTGGGTGGCCCGAGCCGGGCCGTGGAGGGCGGTGAGCCCAGGGCGACTCGGTTGCTCAGTGGTGGACGGTGGTCCGCTGCTCGGAGGGCGCGGATCCCGTGACGACGGTGCCGGCGTCACCGGCGCGGCGCTCCAGGCCGGCCGAGAGGAAGGCCAGCACCAGGGCTCCCGTGGCCAGGGCGGCACCGACCCAGTTGGGGGCGGTGTAGCCGAAGTCCGCCGCGATCACGAGGCCGCCGAGCCAGGCGGACAGTGCGTTGCCGAGGTTGAAGGCGCCGATGTTCACGGCGGAGGCCAGCGTCGGGGCGCCGTGCGCCTGGTCGAGGACCCGCTTCTGCAGCGGCGGGACCGTGGCGAAGCCCAGGGCGCCGATCAGCGCGATCGTGACGGCCGACAGCACCTTGTTGTGCGCGGTGAGGGTGAACAGCGCCAGGACGACGGCCAGAGCGCCCAGGGAGACGTACAGCATGGGCATCAGGGCGCGGTCGGCGAGCTTGCCGCCGACGAGGTTGCCGCCGACCATGCCGAGGCCGAAGAGGACCAGCAGCCAGGTGACGGAGCCGTCGGCGAAACCGGCGATGTGGGTCATCATCGGAGCGATGTAGGTGATGGCCGCGAAGACGCCGCCGAAGCCGAGGACCGTCATCGCCATCGCGAGCAGCACCTGCACGTTCTTGAAAGCGGCCATCTCGTGCCGCAGGCGCACGCCCTCCGGCCTGGGCATGTCGGGGACCAGCCGGGAGATGCCGATCAGGCCGGTCACGCCGAGGGCCGCGACGATGCCGAAGGTCACACGCCAGCCGGCGGACTGCCCGACGAGGGTGCCCAGCGGGACACCGACGACGTTCGCGACGGTCAGACCGGTGAACATCATGGAGATCGCTCCGGCCTTCTTGTCCGGGGCGACGAGATCGGCCGCGACGACCGAGCCGATGCCGAAGAAGGCCCCGTGGGCCAGTGAGGCCACGACCCGGCCGATCAGCATCACGGCGAAGGCGGGGGCGAGGGCCGAGAGCAGGTTGCCGGCGATGAACAGACCCATCAGCAGCATCAGCATCCGCTTGCGGGAGACCTTGGTGCCCAGAACGGTCATCAGCGGGGCGCCGAACATGACACCGAGCGCATAGCCGGTCACCAGGTATCCGGCGGTCGGGATGGAGACCCCGTAGTCGCTCGCGACCTCGGGCAGCAAGCCCATGATCACGAACTCGGTCGTTCCGATTCCGAAGGCCCCGATCGCGAGGGCCAGAAGCGCGAGAGGCATGGAGGGGTACACCTTCCCAAACGATTGCAGGAGCGCTTTGCGTGCGCTCACAATAGTTGCACACGCGGGCTATGTGCAATCGCCGTCTATTGCGATCCTGCTCTATCCTGGGTGTCAGCCGCTCCGGGACGGAGGAAACGCCAATGACAGCGACGGACCCCGCACTCACCGCCCTCGCCCAGGGCTGGTGCGCCCTCTCCCTGCTGCACGGGAAGATCGAGGCCCACATCGAGCGCGCTCTGCAGGGTCGGCACGACCTGAGCGTGCGCGAGTACTCGCTGCTGGACGTGCTCAGCCGACAGCACGACGGGGACGGAGGCCATCTGCAGATGAAGCAGGTCGCCGACGCCGTCGTCCTCAGCCAGAGCGCCACCACGCGTCTCGTCACCCGGCTCGAGGACCGCGGGCTCCTGGAGCGCTACCTGTGCCCCACCGACCGCAGGGGCATCTACACGAACGTCACCGAAGCAGGCCTCACATTGCTGGAAGAGGCACGGCCGACCAATGACGCCGCCCTGCGCCAGGCCCTCGACGAGGCGGCGAAGAACCCCGAGATGGCCCCGCTGGTCCGGGTCGTGGAGACGCTGAAAGCACCCGTGCCCGCGTAGGACGGCTCGGCTCGGGACGCGTACACCACGGCGGCATCTGCTTAAGTGCGGCCATGGCAGATCTTGAGATACGACCCGCACTCGCCGACGACGTCCTGGCGATCGTCGCCATGCTCGCGGACGACCCTCTGGGCGCACAGCGCGAGTCACCGGACGACCTGAGCCCCTATGTGGCCGCGCTGGAGCGGCTCAGCGCCGACCCGAACCAGCGTCTGGTCGTGGCAGTCCGGGACGGCCGCGTCGTCGGCACGCTCCAGCTCACGATCATCCCCGGGCTGTCCCGCCGCGGCGCGACCAGGTCGATCATCGAAGCCGTACGCATCCACGCCGACGAGCGGGGCAGCGGCCTCGGCACACAGCTCATCGAGTGGGCGATCGACGAGTCCCGGGGCCTGGGCTGTCAGTTGGTCCAGCTGACCTCGGACGCGTCACGCACCGACGCCCACCGTTTCTACGAACGGCTCGGTTTCACAGCCTCCCACGTGGGTTTCAAACTCCCGCTGTGACCGGCGTGGGAGGTGTGAAACCGAGCCGTTCGTAGAAACGGTGGGCGTCGGTGCGTGACGCGTCCGAGGTCAGCTGGAATTCCAC
>NZ_GG657757.1:4384660-4443663 GCF_000158955.1 Streptomyces viridochromogenes DSM 40736
GCTTGCTTACTTCTGTACGGGCTTGCTTCTGTACGGGCCTACTTCTCGACGTAGCGCAGGGAGCGCAGCCCGCGCTCCATGTGCCAGTGCAGATACGCGGACACCAGCCCGCTGCCCTCCCGGACGTACCGCGCCTCGCACGCGTCCGCGGTCTCCCAGTCTCCCGTGAGCAGGGCGCCGAGGAGTTCCAGGGCCTGGGGCGAGGGTACGACGCTGCCGGGCACCCGGCAGTCCACGCAGACGGAACCGCCCGACGCGACCGAGAAGAACCGGTTGGGGCTCCCACGCAGCCGGCTACCCGATGCCGCGCCAACCCTCCGGGTCGACTCCGCCGGGCACAGGAGCACCCTCGTCGTACGGCTGACGCGTGAACACGAACGACCCGAGGTCCAGATGGCTCACGGATCCGTCCGGCCGTCGTACGGCCTTCAGGAGCTCGCCGGCGTAGTAGCCCTCCACCCCTGTCCACGTGCCGTCACCGTTCGGGCGGAAGCGGCTGCGCCGACCGCTGCCCGACAGCGGCCCCAGCGAGACGAGCCCGTCGGCCATCAGCCGCAGGGCGAAGACGTGTGTCCCCCAGTACCACTGCCCCGTCAGCTCCAGCAGCGACGGGTCGACATCCGTCGCAGGCTTCCACGGGGCAGGGATGCGCGGTTCCGCCTCGGAGACGATGCGGACCAGATCGGCGGCGACCGGGAACAGCAGTGGCCCGGACGTGCTGTTGGCCAGGGCGACCGCCGCCACGTCGTCCTCGACACTGATCATGAGGCACGCGAGGAAGCCGGGCAGGGAACCGGTGTGGCCGACGAGGGACCGTCCGTTCCGGCGCCGGATCTCCATGCCCAGGCAGTAGGCGTAGCCGCTCGCCACGTCCCCCGCCTCATGGGGAGCGGCCGGCGTCCTCATCTCCCGCAGCGACTCGGTGCTCAGCACCCGCTCGTCGCCGTTGACCAGAAAGGCCGCGAACGTCGCCAAGTCTCCCGTGGTCGACCACAGTTGGCCGGCCGGAGCCATCCGCCCCAGATCCTCGATGGGCTCGGGGAGCATCACATCGGCCCACGGGTGCACCGCCCAGCCTCCGGCATGCGGCATCTGCGGCCGCACGCTCGTGCGGTGCAGACCCAGAGGTTCAAGCACGTCGCGCCGAAGGACCTCCTCCCAGGAGGCACCACGCAACTTCTCGATGAGTGCGCCGAGCAGCGCGTAACCCGGATTCGAATAGTGGAACCGGCGGCCGGGCGGGGACAGCAGGGGCCGCTCGCCCAGCACGTCGTCGAGTTCGGGCCGCAGGGACCCGGGGCTCCGCTCCCACCACGGCCCCGGCGTCTCGGCCGCCAGCCCTCCTGTGTGCGCGAGCAGTTCGGCCACCGTCGCCTGCCCCACGCCGGTGCCCGGCACATGCTTCTCCAGGGGATCACCTAGATCCAGTGCGCCCTCGTCGCGCAGCCGCAGGACCAGAACCGCCGTGAAGGTCTTGGTGATCGAGCCGATCCGGTACTGCACGTTCTCGTCCGGCGCATGCCCCTCCACGGAGGTCCGCGCGCCCGTCCACACCGTCTTCCCGTCCCGCACGACCGCCGCGACGAGCGACGGCGCCCGCCCTTCGGCCTGTGCCACGGCGATCCGGTGCAGCAGCGCCCGACGCGTACCGGGGAGCAGCTCTTCCTGAGATGTCGTCATGGGCCCCAGTCCACCCGGCCCGACAGCTCCGCGTCGAGCACATTCAAAGCGGGCGTCGCGCCGGCGACCTGTGGGTCTCAGCTTCGTGCGATACGGGCTTCGATGCCGTCGAGCAGGAAGTCGAGGCCGATCCGGAAGGTGTGGTCGGCGTCCAGGTGGGCGGCATCGCGCACCACAGTGGCCAGCGCGGGGAATCGGCCGGTGGCGAAGGTCCGCTCCAGATAGGGCCCGAGGGAGGCCTGCCAACGCCTCTCGTCCATCCCGGTGGCCCGCTCGGCACGCCGCTCGGCGATCTCCCGACGCACCGCGCCGATCACGTACGCGTTGACTGCGGCGACCATCGGCATGACGTCGTCCAGGTCCACGTCGCCAAGTGCGGCCACCACGGTCTCTCCACTGGCCAGCGCGTGCGGCCCGAGCTGGGGTCGGCCACCCAGGAGATCGGCGAGCCATTCGTGCTCGTGAGCGGCGTGCCGCGTGGCTTCGGCAAGGGACCGGAGCACCTCCCGCCAGCCGTCTCCGACCGGACGGATCCCGGCATGGGCGGCGTCGACCATCAGGTCGAGCAACTCCTCCTTGCTGGCGATATAGCCGTACAACCGCATCGGGCGGACATCCAGCGCGGTGGCGACCTTGCGCAGCGACACCGCATCCAGGCCGTCCGCGTCAGCCAGCTGGATCGCCGCTTGCACGATCCTGTCCCGGCTCAACGGGGCCGGCACGGGCCGATTCGGTGGCTCCGGCCTCTCCCAGATCAACATGCCCTGACGATACATCGCATCGGGCGATACAGTGTATCGTCCAGTACGGTGTATCGAAGGGGGAGGCAACCATGACCATTGCCATCGTCGGAGCCGGCCTCGGCGGCCTGGCTCTCGCCCGTGTGCTGCACGTGAACGGTGTGGACTCCGTCGTGTACGAACGTGAATCGTCACGCGGCGCGCGCGGTCAGGGCGGCATGCTCGACATCCACTCCGGCCAGCGGGCGCTGCGCGAGGCCGGTCTGATCGACCAGTTCCACGCGATTGCCCGTGGTGCAGGCCAGGACATGCGCCTTCTCGAGCCGGACGGCACCCTGCTCCTCCAGGAGGACACGCCCGACGACGCCCCGCTCGACCGACCCGAGGTCGACCGCGCCGATCTGCGCAACCTGCTGCTGGACTCCCTCCCCGACGACGTGGTGCGCTGGGGGCACGCGTTCACATCCGCCGACAACGGCCTGTTGCACTTCGCCGACGGCAGCAGCGCGACCTACGACCTGCTGGTCGGAGCGGACGGCGCGCAGTCCCGGGTTCGCACGCTGCTCACCGACGCCCGCCCTGCGCATATAGGCCAGAACGTCGTCGAGCTCGGCATTCCCGACATCGACCGCACGCACCCCGACCTCGCGACGATGGTGGGGCGCGGCAACTACTGGGTGCTCGGCGACGGGCTGTCCCTGGCGGCGCAGCGCAACGGCGACGGCCGCGTTCGCATCGGCCTCAGCTTCTACAACACCGCCGAGGACTGGTTCGCCACCAGCGGGATCCCTTTCGACGACCCGGCCGCCGCCCGAGCGCGGCTGATCGACCTGCTCCCCGGCTGGGACTCACGGTTCACCGCGCTGATCGAAGCCTGCGACGACACGGTCGTGCCGCGGCCGATCACCACTCTCCCGGTCGGC
This sequence comes from Streptomyces viridochromogenes DSM 40736, assembly GCF_000158955.1. Lineage (GTDB taxonomy): Bacteria > Actinomycetota > Actinomycetes > Streptomycetales > Streptomycetaceae > Streptomyces > Streptomyces venetus. Next base: position 4,388,004 of record NZ_GG657757.1, read on the forward strand.
CTGACCTGGCCGTCGACGCCAGGCGTCACGCTGCTCGGTGATGCCGCGCACCTGATGCCGCCGGTGGGAGAGGGCGCCAACATGGCGCTGCTCGACGGAGCCCTGCTCGGTCTCGCGCTGGCCGCGCACCCGGACGACTTCCCCGCCGCCGTCCAGGAGTACGAACGCGAGATGTTCGAACGCACCAGCGCTGCCGCCCGGATGTCCGCGGAGATACAGGAACTGCTGACGTCGCCGGACGCCGCCCGGAAAATGCTGGCCTTCTTCCAACCTGACGGAGTCTGAGACAGGGGGGCCGGATCAGGTCTGCGCCATGTCCACGAAGCGTGAGTAGTGACCCTGGAAAGCCACCGTGATCGTCGCCGTCGGGCCGTTTCGGTGCTTGGCCACGATCAGGTCTGCCTCGCCCGCACGCGGCGACTCCTTCTCGTAGGCGTCCTCGCGGTGCAGCAGGATGACCATGTCGGCGTCCTGCTCGATGGAACCCGACTCACGCAGGTCGGAGACCATCGGCTTCTTGTCCGTGCGCTGTTCGGGGCCACGGTTCAGCTGGGAGAGCGCGATGACCGGGATCTCCAGCTCCTTGGCCAGCAGCTTGAGGTTACGGGACATGTCCGAGACCTCCTGCTGACGGCTCTCGGCCCGCTTGGATCCACCGGACTGCATCAGCTGGAGGTAGTCGATGACCACCAGCCTGAGGTCGTTGCGCTGCTTGAGGCGGCGGCACTTGGCGCGGATCTCCATCATCGACAGGTTCGGGGAGTCGTCGATGTAGAGCGGGGCCGCCGAGACGTCCGGCATCCGCCGGGCCAGACGCGTCCAGTCCTCGTCCGTCATCGTGCCGGACCGCATGTGGTGCAGGGCGACACGGGCCTCGGCGGACAGCAGACGCATCGCGATCTCGTTGCGCCCCATCTCGAGCGAGAAGATCACACTCGGCAGGTTGTTCTTGATCGAGCAGGCCCGCGCGAAGTCGAGCGCGAGCGTGGACTTACCCATGGCCGGACGCGCGGCGATGACGATCATCTGGCCCGGGTGCAGGCCGTTGGTGAGCGAGTCGAAGTCCGTGAACCCCGTGGGCACGCCGGTCATCTCACCGCTGCGCGAGCCGATCGCCTCGATCTCGTCGAGCGCGCCCTCCATGATGTCGCCGAGCGGCAGGTAGTCCTCGCTGGTGCGCTGCTCGGTGACCGCGTAGACCTCCGCCTGGGCGCGGTTGACGATCTCGTCGACGTCGTCGTCGGCCGCGTATCCCATCTGCGTGATGCGCGTTCCGGCCTCGACCAGGCGGCGCAGGACGGCTCGCTCGTGGACGATCTCCGCGTAGTAGGCGGCGTTGGCCGCCGTGGGGACCGTCTGGACGAGGGTGTGCAGATACGAGGCCCCGCCGACCTTGTTGATCTCGCCGCGCTTGGTGAGTTCGGCGGCGATCGTGATGGGGTCGGCCGGCTCGCCCTTGGCGTAGACGTCGAGGACGGCCTGGTAGATCGTCTCGTGGGCCGGCTTGTAGAAGTCGTGGCCCTTGAGGATCTCCACGACGTCGGCGATGGCGTCCTTGGACAGGAGCATGCCGCCGAGGACGGACTGCTCGGCATCGATGTCCTGCGGCGGTACCCGCTCGAACGCCGGGCTGCCGCCGTCCCACGTACCGTCGTCCCTGCCGCGCTCGTGCTGCTCGTCGCGGCCACGGGCTCCGTCGCCGCGTCGGCGGGCGGCGGGCAGACGATCACTGGGTCCGCTGTCGGCCCACGGGTCGTCCAAGGGCTCGGAAATGCTCACCGAGCCACCTCCTCCCGTCCGCCGCAGCAGACCTCGCCGTGCCCCTCTTTTCTACGGCACGGCACTGACAAATGAGAGGCCCAACTCCGGTGGATGGGCGCCGGGTTTATGGTGCTTTGGAAGCCGGCGGACGGAGCGGGCGCCGGACCACGTTAGGCCCGTCGGCACCGTCAGCCAATCTGGTTATCCACAGGCCATGTGGACGACGGCCCCAATGCTGTGGAGAACTCCTCGAAACCTGTGCATGAGCCGGTGGACAGTCCTGTGAACAAGCACGCAACCCACGCAAGGAAACCGCTCTGACCTGCTGTTTTGCCGTCCACGGGCTGTGCAGAAGAAAAACTTCCCCACCCGGCCCAAGATCGCTTCGAATGGTGCACAGCAGTACGCACCGCAGCGCGCGAAGTAAGGGCCGCAAAGGCTTTGCATCTCTTACCTGTGGACGATTAGATTGGTGCACATGACACAGGCCCCCGCGCGCCGCCCAGTTGGCCGGAGACAGCACGACCGAGAGATCGTCTCGCTGGCCGTGCCGGCCTTCGGCGCCCTCGTCGCCGAACCCCTCTTCCTCATGGCCGACACCGCCATCGTCGGCCATCTGGGCACGGCTCAGCTCGCCGGTCTCGGCGTCGCCTCGGCCCTACTGATGACTGCCGTCAGCGTCTTCGTCTTCCTCGCCTACGCCACGACGGCGGCGGTGGCCCGTCGTGTCGGTGCGGGCGATCTCCAGGCCGCCATCCGCCAGGGCATGGACGGTATCTGGCTGGCACTGCTCCTCGGAGCCGCCGTCGTCGCCGTCGCCCTGCCTACGGCGCCCGCCCTCGTGGATCTGTTCGGCGCCTCGGAGGCGGCGGCCCCCTACGCGACCACGTATCTGCGCATCTCCGTACTCGGCATACCGGCCATGCTCGTCGTCCTCGCCGCGACCGGCCTGCTGCGCGGTCTCCAGGACACGAAGACTCCGCTCTACGTCGCCGTCGCCGGCTTCGTCGCAAACGGTGCCCTCAACGCAGGGCTCGTCTACGGTGCCGGCCTCGGCATCGCCGGTTCCGCCTGGGGCACCGTCATCGCGCAGTGTGGCATGGCCGCGGTCTACCTCGCGGTGGTGCTGCGCGGTGCGCGCAAGCACGGTGCCTCACTACGCCCGGACGCCGCCGGGATCAGGGCCTCCGCGCAGGCCGGTGTCCCCCTGCTGGTACGCACCCTCTCCCTACGAGCGGTCCTGTTGATCGCCACAGCGGTCGCCGCCCGTCTCGGGGATGCCGACATCGCCGCTCACCAGATCATCTTGTCCCTGTGGAGCCTGCTCGCTTTCGCTCTCGACGCCATCGCCATCGCGGGGCAGGCCATCATCGGGCGCTACCTCGGAGCCGGTGACACACAGGGCGCTCGGGACGCGTGTCGTCGCATGGTGGAGTGGGGTATCGCCGTCGGCGTCGTCCTCGGCGTCCTGGTGGTCCTCACCCGACCGGTGTTCCTCCCGCTGTTCACCAGTGACTCCGCGGTCAAGGACGCGGCGCTGCCCGCCCTTGTGATCGTCGCGCTCTCACAGCCGATCTCCGGCATCGTCTTCGTCCTGGACGGAGTGCTGATGGGAGCCGGTGACGGCCCCTATCTGGCTTGGGCGATGCTGCTCACCCTGGCGGTCTTCACCCCGGTCGCCCTGCTGGTTCCGGTGCTGGGCGGTGGGCTCACCGCCCTGTGGGCCACCATGACGCTGATGATGACGGTGCGGATGCTGACCTTGTGGACCAGGACCCGATCCGGCCGCTGGATCGTGACGGGCGCGACCCGCTGACTGCCCGGCTCGGCCAGACCGTTTCACGTGAAACACCGTGTTTCACGTGAAACACAAACGACGATGGGGCCGCATCCCGAAGGATGCGGCCCCATCGCTCACTGCTTGAGCGAGCGCGACACTCAGGCCGCGACGACCTCGATGCTGACCTTGGCGTCAACCTCGGGGTGCAGACGCACGGACGTCTGGTGGGCGCCCAGCGACTTGATCGGCGTACCGACCTCGATGCGGCGCTTGTCGACCTCGGGGCCACCGGCAGCCTTGATCGCCGAGGCGATGTCGGCCGGGGTAACGGAACCGAAGAGGCGACCGGCGTCGCCGGCGCGGACGGCCAGGCGGACCTTGACGCCCTCGAGCTGGGCCTTCACCTGGTTGGCCTGCTCGATGGTCTGGATCTCGTGGATCTTGCGAGCACGACGGATCTGCTCGACGTCCTTCTCGCCACCCTTGGTCCAGCGGATCGCGAACTTCCGCGGGATGAGGTAGTTGCGAGCGTAACCGTCCTTGACGTCGACGACGTCGCCAGCGGCACCGAGGCCGGAGACCTCGTGGGTAAGGATGATCTTCATGAGTCGGTCACCCTTTCCTTAGCGCGCGGTGGACGTGTAGGGCAGCAGCGCCATCTCACGGCTGTTCTTCACGGCCGTGGCGACGTCACGCTGGTGCTGCGTGCAGTTGCCGGTCACGCGGCGGGCACGGATCTTGCCGCGGTCGGAAATGAACTTCCGCAGCATGTTCGTGTCCTTGTAGTCCACGTACGTGACCTTGTCCTTGCAGAATGCGCAGACCTTCTTCTTCGGCTTGCGCACAGGCGGCTTCGCCATGGTGTATCTCCTGTGTGATCAAGAAGTGTGGGTGCGAACCCGCCCTTAGAAGGGGGGCTCGTCCGAGTAGCCGCCGCCACCGCCGCCGGAGTTTCCACCCCAGCCGCCGCCACCGCCCTGCTGGCCACCGGCGGGAGCGCCGGTCGCCCACGGGTCGTCGGCGGGAGCGCCGCCCTGCTGGCCGCCACCGGGGCCGCCGCCCCAGCCGCCGCCACCCTGGCCACCGCCCTGGCCGCCACCGCCGCCGTAACCACCCTGGCCACCGCGACCAGTGGTCTTGGTGACCTTGGCCGTGGCGTTGCGCAGGCTGGCGCCGACTTCCTCGACGTCCAGCTCGTAGACCGTGCGCTTGACACCCTCACGGTCCTCGTAGGACCGCTGCTTCAGCCGGCCCTGCACGATGACGCGCATGCCTCGCTGGAGCGACTCGGCGACGTTCTCCGCCGCCTGACGCCAGACCGAGCAGGTCAGGAAGAGGCTCTCGCCGTCCTTCCACTCGTTCGTCTGGCGGTCGAAGGTGCGGGGAGTGGACGCGACACGGAACTTCGCGACCGCCGCACCGGAAGGGGTGAAGCGCAGCTCGGGGTCGTCGACAAGATTGCCGACGACCGTGATGACGGTCTCGCCTGCCATGGGGGAACCTCTCGGCGGGTTTGCTGCTGGCTGCTTGTTGCTGCTACTCGAATCCCGGGATCAGCTGAGCGGGAGAGCTCAGTGGGTCTCGGGGCGGAGGACCTTGGTCCGGAGGACCGACTCGTTCAGGTTCATCTGGCGGTCGAGCTCCTTGACGACCGCAGGCTCGGCCTGCAGGTCGATGACCGAGTAGATGCCCTCGGGCTTCTTCTTGATCTCGTACGCGAGACGACGACGGCCCCAGGTGTCGACCTTCTCGACCTTGCCGCCGCCATCACGGACGACGGAAAGGAAGTTCTCGATCAGCGGAGAGACAGCGCGCTCCTCGACATCGGGGTCGAGGATGACCATCACCTCGTAGTGACGCATGTGGAACCCACCTCCTTTGGACTCAGCGGCCACGGTCGTTCCGTGGCAGGAGGGTTGTGATGCGTAGGCAACGGTATCGGCCACCACTGACAGTCGGGGTTCCGTCGAGAACGCCTCTGCCGTGACATGGGGAGACACCGGTGCGACGGTACAGAGTACCCGCACAGCGGCTTGCGGTTGAAATCCGGCCGCGAGGGCAGCCAATCTGTACACATCGGGTGTGTATGGCGCTACAGTGCGCCGACTCTCGCAGGAGGTGCCCTATGGCACAGGCATTGCGACCCAACACCGCCGGCGGCCTCTTCGCCACGGACGGAAAGCCCCACCCCCTCCAGGCCACCTTTCTCGCGGTGACTCTGGTGCTGGGCGTCACGTCGTTCATCTCGGCACTCGTCGACGACGACCTGCACCTGCTCAGCTCCTGGACCGGCCTGGTGGGCATTCTCACCGGGGCATACGGCCAGTGGATCTCGGAGACGACCCGTGAGCGCTTCGGACTGATCCTCGGCCTCGGCGCAGCAGGTGTCGGGTTCTTCCTGGGCATGGCGCACGGCGGCCTGTTCGGCGGTCTCGTCGACTGACGCCAGGGACACCTCACTCCTGAACATCGTGTGACGCCCCGGCCGCCCACGGGCCGGGGCGAAGGTGCCGTACGCCCAACCGGCGCGCTCCCAAGGCGCAGTAGGCTTCGCGCGAGAGCCGGAGCCCCTGACCCCATGGGGACACACCAGCCCGAGGAGCGCCCCGAAATGAGCCTGACCCTGAGGACCATCAGCCGCGAGCAGCATCTGGCCTACATCCAGAGCCTGCCGTCCGCGAGCCACATGCAGGTCCCGGCCTGGGCTGATGTCAAGGCGGAATGGCGTTCCGAGAACCTTGGCTGGTTCGACGACAGGACCGGCGAGATGGTCGGCGCCGGCCTGGTCCTCTACCGGCAGCTGCCCAAGATCAAGCGCTACCTCGCCTACCTGCCCGAGGGCCCGGTCATCAACTGGTTCGCGCCGAATCTGCAGGACTGGATCGAGCCGATGCTGGCGCACCTGAAGCAGCAGGGTGCCTTCTCCGTGAAGATGGGGCCGCCGGTGATCATCCGGCGCTGGGAGGCCTCCTCCATCAAGCAGGGCATCCAGAACCCGGACGTCAAGCGCCTGCGCGACATCGAAGCCGATCACATCGAGCCGCGTGCTTTCGAGGTGGCCGACAAGCTGCGCCGCATGGGGTGGCAGCAGGGCGAGGACGGCGGGGCCGGCTTCGGCGACGTCCAGCCCCGCTATGTCTTCCAGGTGCCGCTGGCCAACCGCTCCCTCGAAGAGGTCCACAAGAACTTCAACCAGCTGTGGCGCCGCAACATCAAGAAAGCCGAGAAGGCCGGTGTCGAGGTCGTCCAGGGCGGCTACCAGGACCTCGAGGAATGGCAGCGGCTGTACGAGATCACGGCGGTGCGCGACCACTTCCGGCCGCGTCCGCTGTCGTACTTCCAGCGCATGTGGACGGCCCTCAACACCGAGGACCCCAACCGCATGCGGCTGTACTTCGCCCGTCACAACGGCGTGAACCTGTCGGCGGCGACCATGCTGATCGTCGGCGGGCACGTCTGGTACTCCTACGGCGCCTCCGACAACATCGGCCGTGAGGTGCGGCCCTCGAACGCGATGCAGTGGCGGATGCTGCGCGACGCCTACGCGCTCGGCGCCACCGCCTACGACCTGCGCGGCATCTCCGACTCGCTGGACGAGACCGACCACCTCTTCGGCCTGATCCAGTTCAAGGTGGGCACGGGCGGCCAGGCCGCCGAGTACCTCGGCGAGTGGGACTTCCCGCTGAACAAGCTGCTGCACAAGGCGCTCGACATCTACATGTCGCGCCGCTGACGTCACGTTCAGTGCTTCCATACCTCTGACACGGCAACCACTGACACACGGCAACCGCTGAATACACCGCAACCACGAGAAAGGTTCCAGGTCCGGCCATGGCGCTCACGCTCTACGTCGACACCGCGCGCTGGCGGGCGCACCACAAGCACGTGCAGGAGCAGTTCCCCGGTCTCGTGCCGGTCTGCAAGGGCAACGGCTACGGCTTCGGGCACGAGCGGCTGGCGGAGGAGGCCACGCGCCTGGGCTCGGACGTCCTCGCCGTCGGCACCACGTACGAGGCCGCCCGGATCAAGGACTGGTTCGGCGGTGACCTGCTGGTGCTGACGCCGTACCGGCGCGGCGAGGAGCCGGTGCCGCTGCCGGACCGGGTCATCCGCTCGGTCTCGTCGATAGACGGTGTGTACGGCCTCGTCGGTGCCCGTGTGGTGATCGAGGTGATGTCCTCGATGAAGCGGCACGGCATCAGCGAGCAGGACCTGCCCCAGCTGCACGCCGCCATCGAGAACGTCCGCCTGGAGGGCTTCGCCATCCACCTGCCGCTGGACCGCACCGACGGCTCGGACGCGGTCGAGGAGGTCATCGGCTGGATGGACCGGCTGCGTGCGGCCCGGCTGCCGCTGCACACCATGTTCGTCAGCCACCTCAAGGCCGAGGAACTCGTCCGGCTCCAGCAGCAGTTCCCGCAGACCCGGTTCCGTGCCCGCATCGGCACACGCCTGTGGCTGGGGGACCACGAGGCCACCGAGTACCGCGGCGCGGTCCTGGACGTCTCGCGCGTCACCAAGGGGGAGCGCTTCGGCTACCGGCAGCAGAAGGCGGCCTCCGACGGCTTCCTGGTGGTCGTGGCGGGCGGTACGTCGCACGGGGTGGGGCTGGAGGCCCCCAAGGCGCTGCACGGCGTCATGCCGCGTGCCAAGGGCGTCGCCCGTGCCGGCCTCGCGACGGTCAACCGGAACCTTTCTCCGTTCGTCTGGGGCGGTAAGCAGCGCTGGTTCGCCGAGCCGCCGCACATGCAGGTGTCGATCCTGTTCGTGCCCTCGGACGCGCCTGAGCCGAAGGTCGGCGAAGAACTGGTGGCCCATCTGCGGCACACCACCACGCAGTTCGACCGCATCATGGACCGCTGAGCGTCACGCGCACAGCACGTCGGCGCGACACAGCGAAAAGGCCGTACACGGTTCTCCGTGTACGGCCTTTCGCGTCCCTTGGACGACCTCTCGGCGTCGTTCGCTCAGAGCGAACGACCTGTCGCGCCCTGCTTGCCCCACTCGACCGGAGGTCCGTCGAACTGGGCGACCTCGTGCCGCCGACGGGCAGCGGGACCGACGACGAAGACGTCCTCGGCGCCGTCGAGCACTCCGCCCGAGGGATCGTCGTCCCCGGACCTGCGCACCGGATCCCGCTCCGGCATGAAGATGTCCCGCACGATCATGACGCAGAGATACAGCGTGCCCAGCAGGTGCAGGCCGATGGCCCAGTGGTAACCGTCGGTGGGCAGTCCCTTGTGGGCGTCTCCACTGGTCGTGTACGCGAGGTACAGCCAGATGCCCAGGAAGTACGCCACCTCGCAGGTCTGCCAGATCAGGAAGTCCCGCCACTTCGGCCGGGCGAGGGCGGCCAGGGGCACCAGCCACAGGACGTACTGCGGCGAGTAGACCTTGTTGGTGAGGATGAACGCCGCGACGATCAGGAAGGCGAGCTGGGCGAACCGCGGGCGCCGCGGGGCGGTCAGCCCGAGCACCGCGACAACCGCGCAGCACGCCAGCATCAGCAGTGTGGCGAGCGTGTTGACGGTGTCGGTGCTGAGCGGGTCGTCCGAGTTCTGGCCCAGGATCAGCCAGAAGGAACCGAAGTCCACGCCCCGCTCCTGGCTGAACGTGTAGAACTTCGACCAGCCCTCGAAGGCGAACAGCATGACCGGCCCGTTCACCACGATCCAGGCGGCGACCGCGCCTCCCAGGGCTGTCCCGAACTCACGCCACTTGCCCGCCCGCCAGCACAGCACGAGCAGCGGCCCGAGGATCAGGAACGGATAGAGCTTGGCAGCCGTGGCGAGCCCCAGCAGAACGCCGAACGCGAGGGAGCGGCCACGCGACCACATCAGCATCGCCGCGGCCGTCAGAGCGACCGCCAGCAGGTCCCAGTTGATGGTCGCGGTCAGCGCGAAGGCAGGCGCGAGGGCGACCAGCAGTCCGTCCCAGGGACGCCGGGCATGGGTACGGGTCACGCAGACGGCGATGACGGCCGCACACGCCATGAGCATCCCGGCATTGACCATCCAGTACCACTGCTCCTGGTCCTGGATGGTGCCGCTGCCGGGCGTGAGCCATGAGGCGACCTCCATGAAGACACCGGTCAGCACCGGATACTCCAGGTACTGCATGTCACCGGGGAGCTTGTCGAAGTACGGCACGAGCCCGTCGGCGAATCCCCGCCCCTGGTAGAGGTGCGGGATGTCCGAGTAGCACGCATGCGTGTACTGCGAGCTGGCACCGAAGAACCAGGCGCCGTTGTAGCAGGGCGCCTTCTGGACCAGTCCGAGGGCGAACATGCCGATCGCCACCAGCGCGATCACCCGCACGGGAGTCCACCAGGACGCCCCGAGGAGGGCACGCCGCCCGAGCGGGCCACCGATCAGCTCGCTGCCGGCCGCGGCGACGCCGTCCTCCTGGGTCGGCCGCACCGGGTCCGGCTCGTGGACGCTCGTCTGCGTCGATTCTGCACTGGCCATGCCGCACATCCTGCCGTACGCGTCTGTCAAAACACCGAGGGCCGCCGCACCAGGTGGTGCGGCGGCCCATGTTTCACGTGAAACATCCTCGCGTTTCACGTGAAACACCCAAGCCGGGCGATCGGTCGGCTATCCGCCGGGGCCTCCGAAGAGGCCTCCGTTGCCATTACCTCTGCTGTTACCGCCGTCCACGTTGGTCTCGGTCGGTGTGGGCGAGGAGGTCACCCCTCCGTCCGTGCCGCCGTTGTTCACGCCACCGTTGTCCGTGCCACCGTCTTTCTCGCAGCCGAAGAACCCGCAGGTGTCGGTCGGCGACGGCGACGGGGACGAGCTCTCGCTGGGCGTCGCGCTCGGCGACTCGGTCACGGTCTCGCTGGGCGTCGGCTTCGGCGTCGGCTTCGGCGTCGGAGCGCCCAGCTCGTCCTGGATCGTGCCGATCTTCTCGGCCGCCGGGAAGCCGAGGTCGGTCTCGCCCCTCAGCGCGGCCTTCATGTACTCGGTCCACACCTGGGTGGGAGTGTCACCACCGTGGATGGATTCCTCACCCGCCGTGCCGTTCATGGAGAGCAGCTTGGCGCTCTTGGGGTCCTCACGGAACATCGCGACCGAGGTCGACAGCTGCTGGGTGTAGCCGACGAACCAGGCCGACTTGTTCTCGTCCGTGGTACCGGTCTTGCCGGCCGCCGTACGGCCCAGGGCCAGGGCGTTCTTACCCGTACCGTTCTGGACGACGTTCTCCAGAACGTTCGTGACGTTGTTCGCCACGTTCTCGGGCATCGCCTGCGTGATCCTCGGCTTCTCGAAGCCGGGAACCTCCCGCCCGTTGGACTTGACGCTCGTCACCGAGTACGGAGCGGCCTGCTTGCCGGCGGCGGCGAAGGTCGCGTAGGCGTCGGCCATGCGGATCGCGCTGGGAGTCGACGTGCCGAGCGCGAACGACGGGTTGAGCGTGGCGAAGCTGGCGTCCAGGATGCCCGCCTTCTCGGCCACGTCCCGCACGTTCCTCATCCCCACGTCCATACCGAGCTGCACGAACGGGGTGTTGACGGACTGCTCCATCGCCTTGCGCAAGGAGATGTAGCCCCAGGGGCGGTCGCTCTCGTTCTCCTGGAAGAACGGCGTGTTGTCCTTCTTCAGGACGTAGGAGCCGTCGTTGTTCCTGACCTTGAGGTGGTCGTTGCCGTTGTACTTGCTGAGCGGCGAGAGCGGGCCGTCACTCCGGTAGGTGCCGTGCTCCATGGCGGCGGCGAGCACGAACGGCTTCCAGGTCGAACCGACGGGGACACCGGCGGTGTCCGCGTTGTTGTTGAAGTGGCCGTTGTTGTAGCCGGCGCCGCCGTAGAGCGCGACGATCGCGCCGTCCTTGGGCTTCACCGACGCCGCACCGAACTGGACGTGCTTGTCCAGCTCACGCTTCTCCGGGTCGAGCTTCTCCTTCTCGACCTTCTTGACCGCCTTGGACAGCGCTTCGACCTTGTCCTTCTGGAAGGTCGTCTTGATCTGGTAGCCGCCCTGGTCGAACTGCTTCTCCGTGATGTCGGAGTGGTTCAGGACGTACTTCTTGGCCGTGTCCGCCAGGTAGCCGATCTGGCCGCTCATGCCCTTGGTCGCCTTGCGTTCCTGAGGCATGGGGTACTTCTTGATGGCGTCCTGGTACTGCTTGTCCGTGATCCTCTTGTCGTTGTGCATCTGCTCGAGGATCCAGCCCCAACGGGCCTCGGAACGCTTGCGGTTGGCCTCGCGGGTCGCCGTGGGGTCGATGCCCTCGTTGCCCGCCGGGTCGTAGTAGGTCGGACCCTTGAGCAGCGCGGCCAGGACGGCGCACTCGCCCGGCGTGAGGTCCTTCGCTTCCTTGCCGTAGTAGGCCTGGGCGGCCGCCTGGATGCCGTAAGCGCCACGGCCGTAGTACGAGGTGTTCAGGTAGCCCTGGAGGATCTCCGGCTTGGAGAGCTTGGTGCCCACCTTGATGGAGATGAACATTTCCTTGAACTTACGGGTGACCGTCTGTTCCTGGCTCAGGTAGGTGTTCTTGACGAACTGCTGGGTGATCGTAGAACCACCCTGCGTGTCGCCGCCCCGGGCCATGTTCGCCAGAGCCCGGGCGATACCCATGGGGTCGACGCCGGAGTCCTGGTAGAAGCTCTTGTTCTCGGCCGAGATCACGGCCCACTGCATGGCCTTGGGAATCCGGTCGATCGTGACGTTCTGCCGGTTCTGGCCGCTGCCCGACGCCACCATCTGGCTGCCGTCGGCCCAGTAGTAGACGTTGTTCTGCGACAGGGCCGCCGCGTTCTCCTCGTTGGGCACGCCCACCATGGCGTAGCCGATGCCCGCCACGGCCACCAGGCCGCCGAGGAAGCCGACGCACAGGCCGGACACGAGCTTCCAGGACGGCATCCAGCGGCGCCAGCCGTACTTGCCGGCCCGCGGGTAGTCGATCAGCCGCTTCTTGTCATACATGACCGCGCCGGCTTTGCCCCGTCCGGGCCCGTTCGGCCCGCCGGGAGCGGCGCGTCGGCCGCCACGGCCCGGTTCGGCCGCTCTGCGGCGGCCGCCCGCATTTCTCTGCGCCGCACGCCGGGCCTCGGCACGGCCGCCGTACGCACGCTCCTCACCCCCCGAGCCGTAGGAGTCCGACCCATAGGAGTCGGACGGAGACCCGGTGGCGCCTCGCGGTGCCGCGCGGCGGCCGGAGGACGAACCGGACTGGCCGCGTCGGGCCGCGGCACGTCCGCCTTCCTGCGGCTGCGGCGGTTTGCGACGGTGCTCGCTCATCGAACGACTACTCCTCGGGCAGGCGCACCCTTGCGCGCCTGGAAACGGCGGCTGGTTTCCGGTCCCCCCGAAGTACGGATGCGGTCGGCTCCGCATTCATCGGTCCCGCGTGCACCCGTACTACACCGAAGACGACGACGCTCTCAGGCGTCACTCGGTTCCCGGCGATGGTCATGGCGCACAGACTACGCACCGCCAAAACCTCCCGAGGACCGAAGTTCACCTCAAATCAGGCAACTCGTGTCCGATGAATCGGTGATGTGACCCCGTTCACCACACCCCCTCTTGTCGCATCCGGAAGGCCGTTCTATCGTCGAGATGTATCGAGTCGATACATCCGCTCGACACATCGGTCCGAGACGTCGGTCCGGGGGACGGGCACCGCGGCAGAGAGGAGGCGACGATGAGCCGGCGTTCCGGGATCCTCGAGTTCGCCGTACTCGGCCTGCTCCGCGAATCTCCGATGCACGGCTATGAGCTGCGCAAACGGCTCAACACGTCACTGGGTGTGTTCCGTGCGTTCAGCTACGGGACGCTCTACCCCTGCCTCAAGACGCTGGTCGCCAACGGCTGGCTGATCGAGGAACCGACGCACGACGCCGAGACCGCGCCCCTCACCGGCCGCCGCGCCAAGATCGTCTACCGGCTGACGGCGGAGGGTAAGGAGCACTTCGAGCAGCTGCTCTCGCAGACCGGGCCCGACGCGTACGAGGACGAAACCTTCGCGGCCCGTTTCGCATTCTTCGGGCAAACCTCACGCGATGTCCGCATGCGCGTTCTGGAGGGCCGGCGCAGCCGGCTGGAGGAGCGCCTGGAGAAGATGCGCATCTCCCTGCACCGGACCCGCGAGCGACTCGACGACTACACGCTTGAGCTCCAGCGCCACGGGATGGAGTCCGTGGAGCGCGAGGTGCGCTGGCTGAACGAGCTCATCGAGAGCGAGCGGGCGGGGCGGGACCTGAAGGGTTCCGCCACGGGAGAGCCCGCTTCGCGTGACACCACATCTGGAGCGTCGGGCGGCCTGCCCCGGCCGGGGGGCGACCCCCGTCCGGATACGCCCGACGACACCGCCACGTGAGACCCCTCAAGGGCCTCACTCGTACACACAGGGAGCAACCGGAATGGGTTCGGTTCGCGTAGCCATCGTCGGTGTGGGCAACTGCGCCGCATCGCTGGTTCAGGGAGTCGAGTACTACAAGGACGCCGACCCGGCGTCCAAGGTGCCGGGCCTGATGCACGTCCAGTTCGGCGACTACCACGTCCGCGACGTCGAGTTCGTCGCCGCGTTCGACGTGGACGCCAAGAAGGTCGGCCTCGACCTCGCGGACGCCATCGGCGCCTCCGAGAACAACACCATCAAGATCTGCGATGTGCCCAGCACCGGCGTGACGGTCCAGCGCGGCCACACCCTCGACGGACTCGGCCGGTACTACCGCGAGACCATCGAGGAGTCCGCCGAGGAGCCGGTCGACGTCGTCCAGGTCCTCAAGGACAAGCAGATCGACGTCCTGGTCTGCTACCTGCCCGTGGGCTCCGAGGACGCGGCGAAGTTCTACGCCCAGTGCGCCATCGACGCCAAGGTCGCCTTCGTCAACGCCCTTCCGGTCTTCATCGCCGGTACCAAGGAGTGGGCGGACAAGTTCACCGAGGCGGGCGTCCCGATCGTCGGCGACGACATCAAGTCGCAGGTCGGCGCCACCATCACGCACCGCGTCATGGCGAAGCTGTTCGAGGACCGGGGCGTCGTCCTGGACCGCACGATGCAGCTCAACGTCGGCGGCAACATGGACTTCAAGAACATGCTCGAGCGCGACCGCCTCGAGTCGAAGAAGATCTCCAAGACGCAGGCCGTCACCTCCCAGATCCGCGACCGCGAACTGGGCGAGGGCAATGTCCACATCGGCCCGTCCGACTACGTGGCCTGGCTGGACGACCGCAAGTGGGCCTACGTCCGCCTCGAGGGCCGCGCCTTCGGTGACGTCCCGCTGAACCTGGAGTACAAGCTGGAGGTCTGGGACTCCCCGAACTCCGCCGGCGTCATCATCGACGCCCTGCGCGCCGCCAAGATCGCCAAGGACCGCGGCATCGGCGGCCCCATCCTCTCGGCGTCGAGCTACTTCATGAAGTCCCCGCCCGTGCAGTACTTCGACGACGAGGCCCGCGAGAACGTCGAGAAGTTCATCAAGGGCGAGGTCGAGCGCTGACGCGCCACAACGAGTCGCTCCTGCCAGGGCTGTGAGGGTCCCCGGGTCGCATGACCCGGGGACCCTCCCCGTATGTGAGGCTGTGCCCCATGGCCGTCGTCCGTGACCTGCGCGTCCTGTTGCGTTTCCAGGGCTTCCGGCGCCTGCTCGCCGTGCGGCTGATCTCCCAGGGCGCCGACGGTGTCTACCAGGTCGCACTCGCCGCGTACGTCGTCTTCTCACCGGAGAAGCAGACCTCCGCGGCCGCGGTCGCCTCCGCGATGGCGGTGCTGCTGCTCCCGTACTCCCTCGTCGGCCCCTTCGCCGGTGTCCTGCTGGACCGCTGGCGGCGCCGTCAGGTCCTGCTCTACGGCAGCCTGCTGCGCGCCCTGCTGGCTTCCGCGACGGCCCTGCTGATCCTCAGTCCGGCTCCGGACTGGCTCTTCTACGTCTCCGCCCTGTGCGTCACCGCGGTCAACCGGTTCGTACTCGCCGGCCTGTCCGCGGCCCTGCCGCGCGTGGTCGACACCGAGCGCCTCGTCATCGCCAACTCCCTGTCCCCGACCGCCGGGACCCTGGCGGCGACCGCGGGCGGCGGGCTCGCCTTCGTCGTCCGCCTGGTGGTGGCGGACTCCGACGCCGCCGTGGTGCTCGTGGGAGCCTGGCTGTACCTGTGCGCGGCCCTGGCGACACTGAGCATGGCCCGGGAACTCCTGGGCCCCGACCAGAACTTGGTGCGCGAGCGGCTCGGGGCCGCTCTCACGGGCACCGCTCGCGACCTGCTGGCAGGCGTACGTCATCTGGCCGCGCCACAGCGCCGGGAGGCCGCCTGGGCGCTGGCGGCGATGGCGCTGATGCGATTCTGCTACGGCGCGCTGCTGGTGATGCTGCTGATGCTCTGCCGGTACGCGCTCACCTCGACGACGGACGACGGACTCGCCCTGCTGGGGCTGGCGTTGGGTGTCTCGGGCGCCGGCTTCTTCGCGGCGGCCGTGGTGACGCCCTGGTTCGCGGGCAGGCTCGGGCCGGGCCGCTGGATCGTCGTGTGCGCGGGGGCCGCCGCGCTGCTGGAGCCCGCTCTCGGGCTCCCGTTCGCCACCGCTCCACTGCTGGCCGCGGCCTTCGTTCTGGGGTTGACCACTCAGGGCGCGAAGATCGCCACGGACACCATCATCCAGTCCTCCGTCGAGGACGGCTTCCGTGGCCGGATCTTCTCCGTCTACGACGTCCTTTTCAACGCCGCCTTCGTGGGAGCCGCGGCCGTGGCCGCCCTGATGCTGCCACCGGACGGCCGATCGGCGCCGCTGGTGATCACGATCGCCGTTATCTACGCAACAGTAGCTGTGGCTATGTTCCGGTTTGGGCGCCAGTAAGTGTCACATCAATGACACAGAGCCACTCCTGACTACTGGCTTGTCAGTGGTGACCGATAACTTACGTGGGTCTTATCTCGCGACATGTTCGCGTCACTCATCCATGTTCTAGGGGGACCCCCAAGTGACCACTCCGCCGCCCCAGGGCAATCCGTTCGCGCAGGCCCAGCCCGCAGGTCAGCCCCAGGCTCCGTACCCGCCGCAGGGCGGCTACCCCCAGCAGCCCGGCCAGCCCGGCTTCCCGCCCCAGGGCGCGGCTCCGTACGCTCCGGTTCCGCCGCAGCCGTCCGGTCGCAAGCTCAGCTTCAAGACCATCAAGAACATCGTGGTCGTCATCGCCGTGGCTGGTATGGCCATCGGCGGTTACATAGCCAGCCGGGACGACGCCAAGACGGCGGCCGTCGGCGACTGCATGCACCGCGGCAGCACCAACGACAGCAACCCTGACCTCGAGGTCGTCGAATGCAGTGACGCGAAGGCCCAGTACAAGGTGCTGGCGAAGATCGAGGGTGCCTACCTCACGGAGACACTGGCGTCGAGCAAGTGCGAGTCCGAGGCCAAGGACTTCCAGTACACGTACACCGAGAGCGGTGACGGCAAGGACTTCCTGCTCTGCCTGAAGGACTACAAGCAGTAAGGCAGGCACGCGGAGGGGCGGTGTTTCACGTGAAACACCGCCCCTCCGTCGTTTCGATCTGTCTCCCGCGGGGTCATGTTTCACGTGAAACATGACCCCGTTCGACAGCCTCAGCTCTCCTGCTCGGCCCACCACTCCTTGAGCGCGGTCACCGCGGCGTCGGGCTCCATCGGCCCGTTCTCCAGCCGCAGCTCCAGCATGTGCTTGTACGCGCGGCCGATGACCGGACCGGGCCCGACACCGAGGATCTCCATGATCTGGTTGCCGTCGAGGTCCGGGCGGATCGAGTCCAGCTCCTCCTCCTCCTGAAGGCTCGCGATCCGCTCCTCCAGCCCGTCGTAGGCACGCGAGAGGGCGGCAGCCTTGCGCTTGTTGCGCGTGGTGCAGTCCGAGCGGGTCAACTTGTGGAGACGGTCGAGGAGCGGGCCGGCGTCGCGGACGTAGCGGCGCACCGCGGAGTCCGTCCATTCGCCCGTGCCGTAGCCGTGGAAGCGCAGGTGGAGCTCGACCAGACGGGAGACGTCCTTCACCAGCTCGTTGGAGTACTTGAGCGCCGCCATACGCTTCTTGGTCATCTTGGCTCCGACCACCTCGTGGTGGTGGAACGAGACCCTGCCGTCCTTCTCGAAACGGCGGGTGCGCGGCTTGCCGATGTCGTGCAGCAGGGCGGCCAGGCGCAGCGTCAGGTCAGGACCGTCGCCCTCCAACGCCATCGCCTGCTCC
The DNA here is from genome assembly GCF_000158955.1 of Streptomyces viridochromogenes DSM 40736. Classification (GTDB taxonomy): domain Bacteria; phylum Actinomycetota; class Actinomycetes; order Streptomycetales; family Streptomycetaceae; genus Streptomyces; species Streptomyces venetus. The sequence continues at coordinate 4,405,703 of NZ_GG657757.1, forward strand.
AGGACGATCAGCGTGTGGTCGTAGACGTCCTTGTGCCGGTGGTGCTCGTCACGCTCCAGACGCAGAGCCGGCAGCTCGGGCAGGACCCGATCGGCGAGGCCGGTCTCCACGAGAAGCGTCAGCCCCTTGCGCGGGTGCGGGGACAGGATCAGCTTGTTCAGCTCGTCCCGCACCCGCTCGGCCGAGACGATCTCGATGCGTCCGGCCATCCCCTCCATCGCCGCGACGACCTCGGGAGCGACCTCGAAGTCGAGCTGAGCCGCGAAGCGCGCGGCCCGCATCATCCGCAGCGGGTCGTCCGAGAAAGACTCCTCCGGGGTGCCGGGGGTGCGCAGCACGCGCGACGCGAGGTCTTCGAGCCCGCCGTGCGGGTCGATGAACTCCTTCTCCGGCAGTGCCACGGCCATCGCGTTCACCGTGAAGTCACGGCGGACGAGGTCCTCCTCGATGGAGTCGCCGTACGACACCTCGGGCTTGCGGGAGGTCCGGTCGTACGCCTCGGACCGGTACGTGGTCACCTCGATCTGGTAGCCGCCCTTGTGGGCACCGACCGTGCCGAAGGCGATCCCGACCTCCCAGACGGCGTCCGCCCACGGGCGGACGATCTTCAGTACGTCCTGGGGCCGGGCATCGGTCGTGAAGTCCAGGTCGTTGCCGAGCCGGCCCAGCAGCGCGTCCCGGACCGAGCCGCCGACCAAGGCGAGTGAGAACCCGGCCTCCTGGAAGCGGCGGGCGAGGTCGTCGGCGACAGGCGCGACCCGCAGCAGTTCGTTCACCGCGCGGTGCTGCACCTGGCTCAGGACACTGGACATTTCTTCGTTGGCGTTCGGCACAACTGAAGAGGGTACGTGGCCCGGGCGCCCCGGAGCTCCCCCTTTGTACGCATGCGGACACGTCCGTCAATACGCGCACAAGAGCTGCGCTTGCGATGCAAGGAACCACCCGAGCCCATAGGGCGACATACCAGACAGCGGAATGCCGGGCCGCGATCTTGTGGAACGGACCGCGGCACTTCCCCTCAGCGCGCATCGTTACCATGCGTGGACGCACATTCCGACGACCACTGACGACGACTAGGGACGGACGAGCGCGTGGCCGAGGCGGCAGACTTCCAGGGGACCAGTGCCTCACCTGCCCGCCGGTGGCTACGGCGCACCGGGGCACTGCTCGCCGGTGCGCCCCTGCTGGCCGGACTCCTCCAGCTGCCCGCCGCTGCCCCGGCGGACGCGGCCGGACAGGAGGCCCCGCAGGCAGCCTCCGGCGCGGGCTCGGTGTCCGTCGCGGTCGACTCGCTCAGTCCCAGCGCCCCCACAGAGAGTGACACGGTGACGGTGGCGGGCACGGTCACCAACAACGGCAAGCAAGCCGTCACCGACGCCCACGTCGACCTACGGGTGGGGCCGGCGCTCGACACCCGCTCGGGCATCGACACCCTCGCCAAGAAGAGCGACGACGTCCAGGGCCCCCTCGGCGAGGCGGTCGGCGGCAAGTACAGCGAGAAGTTCCCCAAGCTCACCCCCGGCGTCGCGGAGCCCTTCAACATCTCCGTGCCGGCCGACGAGCTGGACCTCGGTGCGAACGGCGTCTACCAACTGGCCGTCGCGCTCTCCGGAGGAACCTCCGCACAGCCCTTCGACCGGGTCCTCGGCGTCCAGCGCACGTTCCTGCCGTGGCAGCCGGAGGAGGCCGGCACCAAGACGAAGACCACGTTCCTGTGGCCGCTCGTCTCCTCGGCCCACATGGCGGCCGAGACGGGGTCGAACGAACAGCAGACGCCGATCTTCCGTGATGACGAGCTCGCCAAGGAGATCTCCCCGGGCGGCCGCCTCGACCAGATGGTGTCGCTGGGCAAGGAGCTCGACATCACCTGGGTGATCGACCCGGATCTGCTGGCGTCCGTCGACGCGATGACGAAGAGCTACCAGGTGCGCGGCGCAGACGGCACCAACACCGCCGGCACCCATCAGGCGGCCGCCAACCGCTGGCTGGCCGAGCTCCAGCAGGCTGTCACGGGCAAGGAGGTCGTCGCCCTGCCGTACGGCGACCCCGACCTCGCCTCCGTCGCCCACAACGGAACGAACGTCACCGGCACGCTGAGTCACCTCAAGGAAGCCACTGACGTCGTCGACAACACGATCCCGACCATCCTCCACGTGAAACCGTCCACGGACTTCGCGTGGCCGGTGAACGGAGCCGTCGACCCGTCGATCATGAAGGTCGCGACCTCCGCGGGCGCCGACAAGGTGATCGCCCGCAGCGACAGCCTCCAGGACGACCTGTCGTACACGCCCTCCGCGGCCCGGCCCATCGGCGGCGGCACCACGGCGGTCGTCGCGGACTCCAGGATGTCCACGGCGTTCCAGGGCGACCTGACGAGGGCCTCCGCGTCCACGCTCGCCGAGCAGCGCTTCCTGGCCCAGAGCCTGACCCTGGGCCTGCAGACCGGCAAACAGCGCAGCGTGGTCGTCGCACCGCAGCGCATGCCCACCGTGCACCAGGCACAGGCCATGGCCGAGGCACTCAAGGCCCTCCAGCTCGGGAACTGGTCCGAGTCGCAGGACCTGGCGGCAGCCGCGAAGGCCAAGCCGGACCCGTCGGCCAACACGAAGGTGCCTTCGGCCTCCGCCTACCCGCCCTCGCTGCGCAAGCAGGAACTGCCGCGGGCCGCCTTCGAGCAGATCGCCAGGACGCAGAACAAGCTCGACAAGTTCAAGGTGGTGCTCACCCGCCAGTCCCGCGTGGTCACCCCCTTCGGGCGGGCCATGAACCGCGAGATGTCCGCCTCGTGGCGCGGCCACGGCATCGCGGCGGTGGGGTACCGCGACGGCATCGAGTCGTACCTCGACGGGCTCATCGACGGGGTCAAGCTGATCGAGAAGTCGGAGACCAAGCTCTCCGGCCGCAGCGCCACGATCCCCGTGACCGTCCAGAACAACCTGGTCCAGGGCGTCGAGCACCTGAGACTGCGGCTCACGTCGAAGAACCCGACCCGGCTCAAGATCGGTGGCGACGCCTACGATGAGCAGCCCGTCACCGTCAACGGCGGCCACAGCCAGTCGGTGAAGTTCGCCACGTCCGCCAACGCCAACGGCCGGGCTGAAGTGGTCGCCCAGCTGTACACCGAAGACGGCCAGAAGTACGGCGCCCCCGTCACCTTCGACGTGAAGGTCACCGAGGTCACCGCCACCGTGATGCTGGTCATCGGCGGCGGCGTCCTGCTCCTGGTCCTCGCCGGCTTCCGGATGTACACCCAGCGCAAGCGCGCCGCCGCCCGCGAGACCGCCGAGGACGACGCCGCCGAGGCGGACGACAGCGCCGACGGCCAGGTCGGCGCCGCACAGAACCCGGACGCCCCTGGCGAACGTCTCGAGAAGGAGTCCGAGTCCGACCCACGGGCAGAGGCCCCCGAGCAGCCGAGTGACCCGGCCCCGGACACCGCGGCGGAAAACGCAGACCCGTCCGGCCCGGGTGAGAGAGTGGACCGTTGAGATGTCGTGGCCGGTGGGCCGGGGACGATGAGGTGGGGTAACCATGAACGCGCCGTACGACGGTGACCACGGCCGTGCCGTGGGCAGCTCGGGCTACCCCGAGTCGGGCGCGCCCGAGGGCTCGCCGCCCGAGCACGGCCAGGTGCCGCCGCAGCCGCCCGCGGACATGTACCTCCAGGACGCCTACGACCAGGACCCCTACCGGGCACAGGACCTTTCCGCCCAGGACCCGGTCGCCGAGGCTCTCTACGACCGTGCCGCGCATCCGCCGCCCCCGCCGGGCACCTATCCGCCCCAGCAGCAGCTGTACGCACAGCCGCCGCAGTCGCCCTATGCGCCCGACCCGCAGGTGTGGGCCCAGACACCCGCACCGGAGCCCGAGGGCCCCACACGGCACCTGCCCTACGGTGACGCCGCCCGGACCACGCAGTTCGTGGGCGTGGACGACCTCGTCTCCCAGGCGGGCGAGCCGCAGCAGGAACCCGACGCGTTCGCGCATCTCTTCCGGGACCAGCAGCAGAACAGCGGTCACCCCTCGTACGAGGCGCCGTCGGTCCCCGGCCCGTCCCCGGTCTCCGGCCCGACGGCGCAGGGCCAGTACGCGGCGCAGGGCGCGTACGCGCAAGGTCCCTACGCGGCGCCCGGCGGGACCGCGGAGACCCCGGCGGTGGACGACACCCACGCCCCGGAGCCCGCCGCGCCCGCGCCGAAGAAGGGCGGCCGCGCCACAGGCCTGCTGAAGTCCAGCGCCGTGATGGCGGCGGGCACGCTGGTATCCCGCCTCACCGGCTTCGTCCGCTCCGCACTGATCGTGTCGGCCATCGGCGTCGGCTTCCTGGGTGACACCTTCCAGGTCGCCTACCAGCTGCCGACGATGATCTACATCCTCACGGTCGGCGGCGGTCTCAACTCCGTCTTCGTGCCACAACTCGTGCGCGCCATGAAGGACGACGAGGACGGCGGCGAGGCCTACGCCAACCGCCTGCTGACCCTCGTCATGGTGGCGCTCGGCGCCCTCACCACGCTGGGAATCCTCGGCGCCCCGCTGCTGATCCGCATGATGTCCCCCTCGATCGCCGACGACCCCGCGGCGAACCAGGTCGCCACCACCTTCGTCCAGTACTTCCTGCCCTCGATCTTCTTCATGGGCGTCCACGTGGTGATGGGCCAGATCCTCAACGCCCGCGGGAAGTTCGGCGCGATGATGTGGACCCCGGTCCTGAACAACATCGTCATCATCGTGACGCTGGGCATGTTCATCTACGTCTACGGCACCGCCGCCGACTCCAGGATGAAGGTCACCACCATCCCGGCGGAGGGCCAGCGTCTCCTCGGCATCGGTGTGCTGCTGGGCCTGGTGGTCCAGGCGCTGGCGATGATCCCCTACCTGCGCGAGACCGGCTTCCGGCTGCGGCTGCGCTTCGACTGGAAGGGCCAGGGTCTCGGCAAGGCCATCACGCTCGCCAAGTGGACGGTCCTGTTCGTCCTCGCCAACCAGGCGGGCGCCATGATCGTCATCTGGCTGTCCACCGCGGCGGGCAAGGCCTCGCCCGTCGACGGCACCGGATTCTCCGCCTACGCCAACGCGCAGCTGATCTGGGGCCTGCCGCAGGCCATCATCACGGTCTCCCTCATGGCCGCCCTGCTGCCGCGCCTGTCGCGCTCGGCGGCCGAGGGCGACGGCGGCGCCGTCCGTGACGACATCTCCCAGGGCCTGCGCACCACGGCGGTCGCCATCGTGCCGATCGCGTTCGGATTCCTCTCGATCGGCATCCCGATGTGCACGCTGATGTTCGGCTCCTCGGGCACCAGCCAGGCAACCAACATGGGTTACATGCTGATGGCGTTCGGCCTCGGCCTGATCCCGTACTCGGTGCAGTACGTCGTCCTGCGCGCCTTCTACGCCTACGAGGACACCCGAACCCCCTTCTACAACACGGTCATCGTGGCCGCGGTCAACGCGGGCGCCTCGGCGGTCTGTTACTTCGTCGTCCCGTCCCGCTGGGCCGTGGTCGGCATGGCCGCCTCCTACGGGCTGGCCTACGCGATCGGGGTCGGTGTCGCCTGGCGGCGGCTGCGCAAGCGGCTGGGCGGGGACCTCGACGGCGCCCGCGTGCTGCGGACTTACGCCCGGCTGTGCATCGCCTCGGTCCCGGCCGCGGCGCTCAGCGGCGCGGCCTGCTACGGCATCGGCCACACGCTCGGCCAGGGTGCCGCGGGCTCGCTCGCCGCGGTGCTGGCCGGTGGCGCCGTTCTCCTCGGGGTCTTCTTCGTCGCCGCCCGCCGCATGCGCATCGAGGAACTCAACTCGCTGGTCGGCATGGTCCGCGGACGCCTGGGACGCTGAGACGAGGGGTACGCGCACAACCATCGTCAGCCACCGCGTGTCGTGCATAGCGGCGGACTGTGGGCACAATTGGTTTCGGCGTCGGACGGCGCGCAATGGATGGGGAGGCAGGAACGACGGTGGCGGAACGGAGCACGGCTGCCGTCGACGTGGCAGACAACAGCGACGAGACGTCGCTGACCGCACAAGCGGACCAGTCCACGGCCGACGGGGTGGCCAAGAACCGGGAGCGGGACACGGACAGCGACGAGGTACAGGAGAGCACCCGGACCGACGGTTCCGGGAAACCCTCGCCGCCTGAACTGCACAGTGGTCACAAGCTCGCCAGACGCTACCGTCTCGAGGAGTGCGTCACCCGTCTGGACGGCTTCAGCAGCTGGCGTGCCGTGGACGAGAAACTCCGCCGCGCCGTCGGCGTGCACATTCTGCCCGCGGACCACTCACGGGCCCGCTCCGTCCTGGCCGCCGCCCGCTCCTCGGCCCTCCTGGGCGACCCGCGCTTCGTGCAGGTGCTGGACGCGGTGGAGGAGAACGACCTCGTCTACGTCGTCCACGAGTGGCTCCCCGACGCGACGGAACTGAGCACGCTTCTCGCCTCCGGGCCGCTGGAGCCGTACGACGCCTACCAGATGGTCAGCCAGGTCTCCTCTGCCATGGCCGCCGCGCACCGCGAGGGCCTCGCACATCTGCGGCTGAACCCCAACGCCGTCCTGCGCGCCTCCACCGGCCAGTGGCGCATCCGCGGCCTCGCGGTGAACGCCGCCCTGCGCGGCATCTCGTCCGAGACCCCGCAGCGCACCGACACCGAAGCCATCGGCGCCCTGCTGTACGCGGCGCTCACCCAGCGCTGGCCGTACGAGAGCGACGCCTACGGCCTGTCGGGCCTGCCGAAGGACATCGGCCTGATCGCGCCGGACCAGGTGCGTGCCGGTGTGCACCGCGGTCTGTCCGAGCTGTCCATGCGCGCGCTCGCCAACGACGGCGCCACCGCATCCCGGCACGAGTCGCCGTGCACCACGCCGGAAGAGCTGGTGAAGGCGATCGGTGAGATGCCCCGCATCCGCCCGCCGGAGCCGGCGTTCACCGCCCCGCCCGAGTACCAGCGCACGACGTACCAGCAGGGCACCTACGGCCGCCAGGCCCCGCACCCGGGCGTCACCCAGCCGGTCCCGACCCCGCCGCCCCCGCTGCAGAGCCGCACGGGCAAGGCACTGAAGTGGGCCGTCTCCGCGCTCCTGATCGCCGCACTGGGCCTCGGCAGCTGGCAGCTGGCCGACGCACTCATGGACCAAGGCGGCAAGACCGAGGACCCGGGCCAGACCCAGACGAACGACGGGGACGGCGGCAACAAGCCGGTCGCACCGCTGAAGCAGATCCCGATCGACAGCGTGCGGGAGTTCACCCCGGGCGGTTCCGGCATACAGGAAGACGAGGTCCAGCTCGCCATCGACGGCCAGGCGGACACCGCGTGGATCACGCCGGAGTACCGGGGATACCCCAACTTCGGGAATCTGCCGCAGCGCAAGGACGGCAGCGGGCTGATCCTGGACCTCGGCAAGGTTAAAGACGTCTCCCGTCTCGATATTTCCATGTACCGAAGCGGGCAGACAGCACAGGTTCTCGCCGGCGATGCCGAAGTTTCCGATCCGTCGTCTCTGAGTGATTTCTCCCACGAACTGACCGAATTGTCGACCGTGGGTTCCGACCTCAAGGTCACGCTGAAGAAGCCGGTCAAGACGCGTTACATCCTCATCCACATCACGGAACTTCCGGTCGACGGCTCCGCGGACCGCTTCCGAGGAGGAATCTCAGAAGTTCAGGTGCGCGGCTGAGAGCGATCCAGCTGCCCCGAAAGCGCGTCCGGTTCGAAGTTCAGGCTCCGAACCGGACGCAATGATCAGCCGCAGTGACCCCAGCCAGATATGTCACCTGTGGTCCCCACCTGGCCGCGGAAGCGCACGCACGCCCCATTGGCATACAGGCTCACCGGGCCAGCGTGGTAGGAGTAGTACCCAGAGTCCGTCTTCTTGGTCCCGCCGAGCACCTCAAGCTCAGCTATCATCCGCAACTTGACTCCAGGGGTCCGTGATGTGGTGATCACGCAGTTGGCGCCATTGCTGTAGTAGAGGTCCACCCACCCTGTGTCAAAGGAAAGCCGGTCAATTCGACTCCCCGGACACGTGGTCGCAGCCTGAGCCGTTCCGGATCCTGCAAAAATGATCGCTCCCGCGATGGTCGACACGGCCGTCCCCATAGCGGCAGCTCGACGCCCACTTAACTTCTTCAACAGCTTCTCCTGTTGCCTGCTGTGTGCCAAAAGAACATGACGCATCAATTATGTGACCAGCAGAGAGCTCATGATCGTGAACAGGCCAACTGGAGGTGCTGTGTCTGTCACAGCGTTCCGGGACCCGCCTCGGGTTCGCTGAGGCGCGTTTACATCCCACCGGCCCGCAGGATTCAATGGACCACTCAGAGCGGAACGGGGAGGGGACGTGCAGGTAGAGCACCAGAACAGCTCACCGGCGACCGATGCCCAACTGATCCGCCTTCATGTAGGAGGCGATCCCGACGCCTTCGGTGAGCTCGTGCGGCGGCATCGCGACCGGCTCTGGGCCGTCGCCCTGCGCACGCTGGGAGACCGCGAGGAGGCCGCTGACGCGGTGCAGGACGCCCTTGTCTCCGCCTACCGGGCCGCCCACACCTTCCGGGGCCAGTCGGCCGTCACGACGTGGCTGCACAGGATCACGGTGAACGCATGCCTGGACCGCGCCCGCAAGGCGGCCTCCCGCAAGACCTCGCCCGTCGACGACACCGAGCGTCTTGAGCAACTGCTGGAGCCGCACGAGTCGGCTTCCGCGCCCGCCGAGCGCAATGATCTCCACCGGCAGCTCATCGAGGCCCTGGGAACCCTGCCCACCGACCAGCGCGCGGCGCTCGTCCTGGTGGACATGCAGGGTTACCCGGTCGCGGAGGCGGCACGCATCCTCGACGTACCGACCGGCACGGTCAAGAGCCGCTGTGCGCGGGGCAGAGCCAGACTCCTGCCGCTGCTCACCCATCTCCGACCGGACGGCAACGCTGACGGCAAGAAGCCGGGCGGAGAACGGAACCGGACGCAAGAGCCAGCCGTCCCACCCGCAGCGGGACCGCGCCAGGCGGGACCACCGGACACAGGACCGAGCGACTCAGCTGCAGTGAAGGGCGGAGGTGGACGAGCGTGACGTCGACGACAGACATGGGCCGGGCACCCGGACGTCGCGGAGATCTCCGACCTCACCGAGGGCCTCCTCCCACCGTCCCGAAGCAGCGACGTACGCCGGGCACCTGGACGAGTGCGAGCTCTGCGCGGACGTCTACACCTCCTTGGAGGAGATCCGCGGCCTGCTCGGCACGCTGCCCGGCCCGCCGCGTTTGCCGGCCGATGTCGCAGGCCGCATCGATGCCGCTCTCGCCGCAGAAGCCCTGCTGAATGCCAGGGAGCCGGAGCCCGAAGGGAGCCCGGCACCGGTCAATGCTTCCTCCTCCCCGTCCGAGGACGACAGCGATCTGCGTGTTTCACGTGAAACATCGGTGACCGTCGACCGGCCCGCCGGGCGCCCCCGCTCGTCCACCACCGGCCCCGGCCGCAAGGGACGCGCACGGAGCGGGCGCCGAAGGATCGCCGTGCTGGGAACCGTCTTCACCGTCGCCGCCCTGGGGCTGGGCTCTGTCCTGCTGTCGTCACTCGACGACGGCAATCCGCCACGTGACAGGGCGGGCGAGCAGCAGACCACCGCCGCAGACACCTTCTCCGAAGGAAAGCTGCAGAAGCAGGTCACCGACCTCCTGGCCGAGAACAAGAGCGAGGGAGGCGGCTCCCGCACCCCGCTCGGCGCGGAGACCGCCGGGACCAACCACCCCAGGGTTTTCAGCGAGCCCAGTGTGCCGGGCTGTGTCCGCGACGGCATCGGCCGCAAGGAAGCGGCCCTCGCTGTCGAGAACGGCAGGTACGAGGGGAAGAAGGCGATGCTCGTGCTGCTTCCCGACGCTTCCGACGCCACGCGGGTCACCGCCTATATCGTCGACGCGACCTGTGTGGATCACTCGGCGTCCGCCGCCACCGGAAAGATCCTTCTGCAGCGCTCCTACCCGTCCTCCTGAGGGAGGGCTTCTCGCCCCCCCTCCATGTGGTTACCCGCACGGTGTCCACATCTCCGTGTGCCCGGACACAGCGGGAATGCGAGCCCCTTAGGATCCGTTGGGTGGGGTGAGAGTTCCGAGAGAAGCTCCCACCGGTCGAACGACGCAGTCCAGAGACGAGGAATCAAGCCGTGAGCGACGTCCGTAACGTGATCATCATCGGCTCCGGGCCCGCCGGCTACACGGCGGCGCTCTACACCGCGCGCGCGTCGCTGAAGCCACTGGTCTTCGAGGGCGCCGTCACCGCCGGTGGTGCGCTCATGAACACCACCGACGTGGAGAACTTCCCGGGCTTCCAGGACGGCATCATGGGCCCGGAGCTCATGGACAACATGCGCGCCCAGTCGGAGCGCTTTGGTGCCGAGCTCGTCCCGGACGACATCGTGGCCGTCGACCTGTCCGGTGAGATCAAGACCGTCACGGACACGGCCGGTACCGTCCACCGGGCCAAGGCCGTCATCGTGGCCACGGGCTCGCAGCACCGCAAGCTGGGCCTGCCGAACGAGGACGCCCTCTCCGGTCGTGGGGTGTCCTGGTGCGCCACCTGTGACGGGTTCTTCTTCAAGGACCAGGACATCGCCGTGATCGGTGGAGGCGACACCGCCATGGAGGAGGCCACCTTCCTCTCGCGGTTCGCCAAGTCCGTGACGGTCGTCCACCGCCGCGACACCCTGCGGGCCTCCAAGGCCATGCAGGAGCGCGCCTTCGCCGACCCGAAGATCTCGTTCGTGTGGGACAGCGAGGTTGCCGAGATCCAGGGCGACCCGAAGCTCTCGGGTCTGAAGCTGCGCAACCTCAAGACCGGCGAACTCTCGGACCTGCCGGTGACCGGTCTCTTCATCGCCATCGGACACGACCCTCGCACCGAGCTCTTCAAGGGCCAGCTCGACCTGGACGAAGAGGGCTACCTGAAGGTGGACGCGCCGTCGACGCGTACGAACCTGACCGGGGTCTTCGGTGCCGGCGATGTGGTCGACCACACCTACCGTCAGGCGATCACCGCGGCCGGGACCGGTTGCTCCGCCGCTCTCGACGCCGAGCGCTTCCTCGCCGCCCTCTCGGACGAGGAGCAGCCGGAGCCCGAGAAGACCGCTGTCTGACCCCTCCCTACCCGCCCCACGCACCAACCAGTTAAGGAGCCCGCCGTGGCCGGCACCCTGAAGAATGTGACCGACGACTCCTTCGAGCAGGACGTCCTCAAGAGCGACAAGCCCGTCCTGGTGGACTTCTGGGCCGCCTGGTGCGGTCCGTGCCGTCAGATCGCGCCGTCCCTCGAGGCGATCGCCGCCGAGTACGGCGACAAGATCGAGGTCGTCAAGCTGAACATCGACGAGAACCCGGGTACGGCCGCCAAGTACGGCGTCATGTCCATCCCGACGCTGAACGTCTACCAGGGTGGCGAGGTCGCCAAGACCATCGTCGGCGCGAAGCCGAAGGCCGCGATCGTTCGCGACCTCGAGGACTTCATCGCGGAGTGACACGGCGGAACCGCCGCAGCGACGGTGGATGTTTCACGTGAAACACGAATGGGCCAGCCCGGAAGGGTTGGCCCATTCGCTTGTCTGCCTGCCTCTACAGCGGGCGCAGCGCCGGTTCTTTCTGCACGGCTCCCAGCAGCCGGTCCAGCGCCATCTCGACGTCTTCCTTCCAGGAGAGCGTCGACCTCAGTTCCAGCCTGAGCCTGGGATAGGTGGGGTGCTGCCGGACCGTCTTGAAGCCCACAGCCAGAAGGTGGTCGGCGGGCAGCACACAGTCCGGTTCCTTCCAGCCCGCGTCCCCGAACGCCTCGATGGCCTTGAAGCCCCGCCTCAGCAGATCCTTGGCGACCGCCTGGACCATCACCCGGCCAAGCCCCTGCCCCTGGTAGCCCGGAATGATGAACGAGGTCATCAACTGAACCGCGTCGGGCGAAACGGGACTCGTGGGAAACGCCATGGACCGGGGGACGTAGGCGGGAGGGGCGTAGAGCACGAAGCCCACCGGCACGTCATCGACGTAGACGACCCGACCGCAGGATCCCCAGTCCAGCAGCACAGCTGAGATCCAGGCTTCCTTCTCCAGGGCGGGGGTGCCCGCCTTTACCGCGGCCTCACCGCTGACCGGGTCGAGCTCCCAGAAGACACACGTGCGACAGCGCTTGGGAAGGTCCTGAAGGTTGTCCAACGTGAGCGGTACGAGCCGGCGCCCCATGAAGGCTGTTCCTCGCTTCCTTCTCCCGCCGCGTCGCGAGCGGCTGTCAGAGCGCTCCGTTCCTTGAGGAGACTGCCGATGAACCCACCGACCGCTCCCAGCCCCAGACCGGCGCTCACCAGTCCGGTCCGGCTCATCGTTCGCATGGCCCCTGCCTCCCTCTCAGAGGAGCTACCGGGTGGGTCCGCCGTACTCGAACGCATCGTATCCACGATGTGATTCCATCGATACCGCCAGAAAGGAAAGAGCGGGCCATGTTCCGGCACACACCGGACACGGCCCGCTCTGCCAGAGGCACAGCGGCTGCTCCTGGCGAAGCCTCAGGACTCGTCCTCCTCGGTGTCGCCCTCCAGGAGACTCGTCTGAAGGACGGGCCCTTCACCGGGAGCGAGTGAGCCGAGGATCCGCTCAAGGTCCTCCATGGAGGCGAACTCGACGGTGATCTTGCCCTTCTTCTGCCCCAGGTCGACCTTCACTCGCGTCTCGAAGCGGTCCGACAGCCGCGTGGCGAGTTCGGACAGGGCAGGAGAGACCCGGGCGCCGGCACGTGGGCCCTTGGGCCGCTGGGCCTTCTGGGGCCGCGACCCCATCAGCGTCACGATCTCCTCGACGGCCCGCACCGAGAGCCCCTCGGCCACGATGCGGTGCGCCAGCCTGTCCTGCTCCTCCGAGTCCTCGACGGACAGCAGTGCCCTCGCGTGGCCGGCGGAGAGCACCCCGGCGGCGACCCGGCGCTGCACGGCCGGTGAGAGCTTCAGCAGACGCAGGGTGTTGGAGACCTGCGGACGGGATCGGCCGATGCGGTCCGCCAGCTGATCGTGCGTGCAGTTGAAGTCCCTCAGCAACTGGTCGTAGGCGGCCGCCTCTTCCAGCGGGTTCAGCTGAGCGCGGTGCAGGTTCTCCAGCAGGGCGTCCAGGAGGAGCTTCTCGTCGTCCGTGGCCCGCACGATGGCCGGGATCGCCTCCAGCCCCGCCTCACGGCAGGCCCGCCAGCGGCGCTCGCCCATGATGAGCTCATAGCGGGCCGGTCCCACCTGCCGTACGACGACCGGCTGGAGGAGCCCCACTTCCTTGATGGAGGTGATGAGCTCGGACAGCGCGTCCTCGTCGAAGACCTCACGCGGCTGCCGCGGGTTCGGCGTGATGGCGTCGAGGGGGATCTCGGCGAAGTGCGCACCGATCGGCGCCGCAGGCGCGGCAGAGGCAGCGGGCTGAGCCGGCTCTTCTGTTTCACGTGAAACAGTCGGCAGAGTCGCCACCTTCGCCGCCGCCACCCCACGGTCGTTCGGCAGCGCGGGGACTGCCGTGGGTGATGTCGAAGCGGCCCCCGCCGCAGCCTGAGCCACCGACTTCTCCGTCGGCGCAGCAGGGATCAGTGCGCCGAGACCACGGCCCAGCCCCCTCCGTCGCTCGCTCACTGAATGCCCTCCACCATGCTCGGGTCGTTCTGCTGTGCGCCGATGTGAGCGTGTGTCGCGTCGTAGCTGACGCCAACGCCCTTCAGCGCAATCTCTCGTGCCGCCTCAAGATAGGAGAGGGCACCACTCGATCCAGGATCGTAGGTCAATACCGTCTGCCCGTAACTCGGCGCCTCGGAGATACGGACGGAACGGGGGATGCTCGTCCGCAGGACCTCGTCACCGAAGTGGGTGCGCACCTCGTCCGCGACCTGGGACGCGAGACGCGTCCGGCCGTCGTACATGGTGAGCAGGATGGTCGACACATGCAGGGCGGGGTTGAGGTGCCCCCGCACCAGGTCGACATTGCGCAACAGCTGGCCCAGGCCCTCCAGCGCGTAGTACTCGCACTGGATCGGGATGAGGACCTCCTGGCCCGCCACCAACGCATTGACCGTCAGGAGGCCGAGCGAGGGCGGACAGTCGATGAGGATGTAGTCCAGCGGCTGCTCGTACGCCTGGATGGCGCGCTGCAGCCGGCTCTCCCGCGCCACCAGGGACACCAGCTCGATCTCCGCACCGGCGAGATCGATCGTGGCGGGGGCGCAGAAGAGGCCTTCGACGTCAGGGACCGGCTGGACGACCTCGGAGAGCGGCTTACTCTCCACCAACACGTCGTAGATGGACGGAACTTCCGCGTGATGGTCGATACCCAGCGCGGTGGACGCATTGCCCTGTGGATCGAGGTCGACCACCAGAACCCGGGCGCCGTGCACAGCCAGCGACGCGGCAAGGTTGACGGTCGTCGTCGTCTTGCCCACACCGCCCTTCTGGTTGGCGACCACCATGATTCGGGTCTGCTCGGGCCGCGGCAGGCCCTCGCCGGCGCGGCCCAGAGCCTCCACCGCCAGTTGGGCAGCACGACCGATGGGAGTGTCGTCCATCGGAGGCGGTGTTTCACGTGAAACATCCGCCCCCATCGACTCGGTACGGGGACCGGGGACCGGATCGGTCATCGGTCCCGCGATGTTGGCGTCGGACCGCAAGGATTCACTCTCCTCGACTTCAGGCTCGCAATGAACAGAGCCTCCCATGTCTTCGGGGTCATGAACCAGTGAGGCCGGGCGTTCTGTGGAGAAATCCACCTCTGTGGACAACTCAGATCCCTCATCGAGTGACCCGAGAGGCTTACGGTCGCGGGGTTCGGCCGCAGCGCGGCCACGACTGATGATGCCGTGCAGAAGTGAGCGACGTTTCACGTGAAACACGATGCACAGCAGCCGTGGCCGGATCGGCGCGACACTCCGGCATGCATAGGTTTGGCAGCTTGTGTGGAGTACGTCTCGTCCACAGGACGGATCAGCGTCGCCGGCGTGCACGCCCCGTACGAGCCGCCTTGGCGCGCTTCGCGGCGAAGCGCACACCGCCGGGGCTCTCCCCGACCTCGACCCGTACGACCGTGGACATCGGGTCCACCACGCCCTCCCCGACATGCAGGATGGACGTCTCGACCGCACCCAGCTTGCTCAGGGCCGCCGACGCGCTCTTCAGCTCTTCCTCGGCGGTGTCGCCCTTGAGCGCGAGCATCTCCCCGTAGGGCCGCAGCAGTGGGATGCCCCACGTGGCGAGACGGTCGAGGGGTGCGACAGCTCGGGCCGTCACGACGTGGACGGGCTGGATCTTCCCCATGACCTCCTCGGCCCGGCCGCGCACCACGGTCACATGATCGAGACCGAGCAGTTCCACGACCTCGGTGAGGAAGTTGGTACGCCGCAGCAACGGCTCCAGCAGCGTGATCTTCAAGTCCTCCCGGACCAGAGCCAGCGGAATGCCGGGAAGACCGGCACCGGAGCCCACATCGCACACCGTCACGCCCTCGGGCACGACCTCCGAGAGCACCGCGCAGTTCAGCAGATGTCGCTCCCACAGGCGGGGTACTTCACGCGGGCCGATGAGGCCGCGCTGTACGCCTGCCTCAGCGAGCAGCTCGGCGTACCGCACCGCATCCGCGAAGCGATCACCGAACACCTCGCGCGCCTGCTCGGGCGCGGGGGGAAGCTCCGCTGCCTCCGTCACGGGGGACCGTCCTTCCGTACCGCGTCAGCGCACCCAGCGCCGACACCAGAACCACCAGAACTATCAAGGCTGACAAAGTTCGGCCCCGCCTGCGCAACAGACGGGGCCGGGAAACGTAGGGGCCGATCAGGCGGGCAGTACGACGACGAAGCGCTGCGGCTCCTCGCCCTCGGACTCGCTGCGCAGCCCCGCGGCCTTGACCGCGTCGTGCACGACCTTGCGCTCGAACGGTGTCATGGGCTTCAGCTTCACTGCCTCACCGCTGCTCTTGGCCTCGGCCGCGGCCTTGGCACCCAGCTCGGACAGCTCGGAGCGCTTCCGGGCACGGTACCCCGCGATGTCGAGCATCAGACGGCTGCGGTCACCGGTCTCCCGGTGCACGGCCAGCCGGGTGAGCTCCTGGAGCGCCTCCAGCACCTCGCCGTCACGGCCGACCAGCTTCTGCAGGTCCCGGCCGTCCGTGTCGCTGATGATCGAGACGGAGGCGCGGTCGGCCTCGACGTCCATGTCGATGTCGCCGTCGAGGTCGGCGATGTCGAGCAGACCCTCCAGGTAGTCCGCCGCGATCTCGCCTTCCTGTTCCAGGCGAGTCAGGGTGTCTGCACCCTCGGCAGCGGCGGAGGTGGTGCCTTCCGTCACGGGATGGACTCCTTCTTACTTCTTGGACGGGGACTTGGGCCGCTGCGGACCCTTGCGCTGTCCGGACTGGGCCTTGCTGCGGTTACCGCCGGCGGGCTTCGCTCCGCCCTTCTGGGCAGCGGCGGCGGGCTTGGCGTCCTCGGGCTCGTCGGACTTGCTCAGCGACGTCTTCGATTCGTGCTCACCGGCCGCCTTCGCCCCACCGGCGCCACCGTGCTGGCGCTGCGACTTGCTCTGCCGCTTGGGCTGCTGACGCTTCGGCGTGGCGGCCGTGACCGGCGCGCCGTCCTCGGCCTGGGCGACGGCTGCGGTCTCGCTCTTGATCACCGTGCCGTCGGCCTGGGCGGCGAGGCCGGCCTTGCTGAGGCCGTTGATGAACTTGCGCTCGAACTCGTTGCGGTCGCGTCCCTTGGCGACGATCGCCTTGACGATGACCCGGTCGCGGCGCTTGCTGACCTTGCCGTGCTGCGTGACGTGATGGACCAGACGCTCCAGGTACGCGGCCTGCGCCTTGGAACCCGGGGTCGGGTTGTTGCGGATCACGTACATCTGCTGGCCCATGGTCCACACGTTGGTGGTCAGCCAGTAGACGAGAACACCGACGGGGAAGTTGATGCCGAAGACGGCGAACATGACCGGGAAGACGTACATCAGCATCTTCTGCTGCTGCATGAACGGCGTCTTCACCGTGGTGTCGACGTTCTTCGTCATCAGCTGGCGCTGGGTGAAGAACTGCGAGGCCGACATCAGGACGATCATGATGGCGGTGACCACGCGGACGTCGGTGAGGGAGGCACCGAGCGCCTCCACCTTCGAGGAGCTGTCCGTGAACTTCGCGGCCAGCGGAGCCCCGACGATGTGCGCCTTCTGCGCGCTCTGCAGCAGGCTCTGGTTGATCACGCCGATGGTGTCGCCCGTCGCGATGCCGTTGAGCACGTGATACAGGGCGAAGAAGAACGGCGACTGCGCCAGGATGGGAAGGCACGAGGAGAGCGGGTTGGTGCCCGTCTCCTTGTACAGCTTCATCATCTCTTCGGACTGACGCTGCTTGTCGTTCTTGTAGCGCTCTTGGATCTTCTTCATCTCGGGCTGCAGCGTCTGCATGGCCCGAGTCGACTTGATCTGCTTCACGAAGAGCGGGATGAGGCAGATACGGATGAGGATCACCAGGGACACGATCGACAGGCCCCAGGCCCAGCCGGTGTCGGGGCCGAAGATGGCGCCGTACACCGAGTGGAACTGGACGATGACCCAGGAGACGGGTGTGGTGATAAAGCTGAAGAGGCTGGCAATCGTGTCCACTAATCATGCTCCTTGGGCATGGGACGGTGTCTCTGCGGCCGGGCTCGAAGGACTGGACTGACTTGTGGGAGAAGCCTGTCCCTCGATGGCCGGTTCGGCGGCGGAGGGCCCGCCCTTGCGTGCACGCCACGCGTTACGCAGCATTTCGTGCCACCGCGGGCGCTTACGCGGCGGGACATGGTCCACACCACCCAGCGACCACGGATTGCACCGCAGGATGCGCCAGGCCGTGAGTGCCGTTCCCTTGATGGCACCGTGCCGGTCGATGGCCGTGTAGCCGTAGTGGGAACACGACGGGTAGTACTTGCAGACCGGCCCCAGCAGCGGACTGATCGTCCACTGGTAGAGCTTGATCAGAGCCAGTAGCGGGTACTTCATCGCGCGCCCCCTCCCAGCAACCGCTGGAGAGCGGCATCCAGGTCTCGGGCCAGCTGTGCGTGGTCGGCGTCGCCCGATCCGGGCAGCGCTCGTACGACTACCAGGCTACCGGGGGGCAGCTGGGCGACTCGCTCGCGCATCAGGTGGCGAAGCCGACGCTTGACTTTGTTGCGTACGACCGCGCCGCCCACCGCCTTGCTCACGACGAAACCCGCACGCGTCGGGGGAGCGCTCTCCCCAGGCACATGCGGGTCCGTGGCACCGCTTCGAAGGTGGACGACGAGGAGCGGGCGTCCTGCCCGACGTCCTCGTCGTACCGCGGTCGCGAAGTCCTCGCGCCGCCTCAGCCGATGCTCGGTAGGCAGCACGACGTCATGACCTGATCGGGATCAGGCGGACAGGCTGGCGCGACCCTTGCTACGGCGGTTCGCGAGAATCGCGCGGCCGGCACGGGTGCGCATCCGCAGGCGGAAGCCGTGGGTCTTCGCGCGACGACGGTTGTTCGGCTGGAAGGTGCGCTTGCTCACTCGGGGGCTCCAGAAGAAATCGGTAGTTGCGGGGTGCCGTCCTGGCTGTCACCGTGCGCCCACGAGTAGCTCGCAGTTACGCCCGAGTGCACCGCTGACCGATCACCCAAATGATCTGTGCCCATCGGAGGCAGGCGGCAGCAGCCATCGACAACTCGACCTGGTTACGGTACGCGCGGCTACGCCATCCGGTCAAACCAGGAGTCGCCGGGAGACACTTGTCCACAGGCTGGGGACAACAACTTGAACCGTACCGGCCGCCCTGACTACCGTGACGGAACTCCGATCCGATCCCTTGTCCCTGCCCCAGCGGGTTTGCTCCCGCCACCCGGATGACATCCCGACCCGTCCCAGAACCACACGTTCGTGGGACCTGTGAGAGAGCGTGCCCTGTGGCTGACGTACCTGCCGATCTTGCCGCAGTGTGGCCACGCGTACTGGAGCAACTCCTCGGAGAAGGTCGCGGCCAGGGTGTCGAGACGAAGGACGAGCACTGGATCCGGCGCTGCCAGCCGCTGGCGCTGGTCGCGGACACCGCCCTGCTCGCCGTACCGAACGAATTCGCCAAGGGCGTACTCGAGGGACGCCTGGCGCCGATCGTCAGCGAGACGCTGAGCCGTGAGTGCGGCCGCCCCATCCGGATCGCGATCACCGTCGACGACTCCGCGGGCGAGCCCCCGGCCACCCCGGCGCCCCCGGCCCGGCCGCAGCCGCGCTACGAGGAACCCGAGCTTCCGGCCGCGCGGCAGGAACGCGACGGTTACGAGCGCCAGGAACGCGACGGATACGAGGGGTACGGCCGCCACCGCGCCGACCCATTGCCGGGCACGGCCGGCGACCAGCACCCGCCTACGCGCGGAGATCAACTGCCCACCGCCCGTCCCGCCTACCCGTCCGAGTACCAGCGCCCCGAGCCCGGCTCCTGGCCGCGGCCCACGCAGGACGAGTACGGCTGGCAGCAGCAGCGCCTCGGCTTCCCCGAACGTGACCCGTACGCGTCACCGAACCAGGACACCTACGGCTCTCCTGACGCGTACGGCTCCCCCCAGGACTCATACGGATCCCACGGATCTCACGGATCCCACGGCTCCCAGGACTCGTACGGACCCCGCGGAACGCAGGACTCTTACGGCTCGTCCGGCCAGGACTCCTACGGCTCCCCCTCCCAGGACTACCGCCCGCAGTCCATGGAGCGCCCCTCCTACGAGCCGCCTCGCGCCGAGTACGACCAGCGCGACCCCGTCCGCCGGGAGCTGCCCGAGCCGCCGCCCGGCTCGGGGCACGTGCACCGCGGCGGCCCCGTCGGACCGAACCTGCCCACCACCGGAGCGCCCGGCCCGCTGGCGGCGCAGCCCGCGCCGGCGACCGGCCCGGGTGAGCCCACCGCGCGGCTGAACCCGAAGTACCTCTTCGACACCTTC
This sequence comes from Streptomyces viridochromogenes DSM 40736, assembly GCF_000158955.1. Lineage (GTDB taxonomy): Bacteria > Actinomycetota > Actinomycetes > Streptomycetales > Streptomycetaceae > Streptomyces > Streptomyces venetus. The sequence goes on from NZ_GG657757.1 coordinate 4,425,650, forward strand.
GTCATCGGCGCCTCCAACCGCTTCGCGCACGCGGCCGCGGTCGCCGTCGCCGAGGCACCGGCGAAGGCGTACAACCCCTTGTTCATCTACGGGGAGTCCGGACTCGGCAAGACGCACCTGCTGCACGCGATCGGGCACTACGCGCGCAGCCTCTACCCGGGCACCCGCGTGCGCTACGTGAGCTCGGAGGAGTTCACCAACGAGTTCATCAACTCCATCCGCGACGGCAAGGGCGACAGCTTCCGCAAGCGGTACCGCGAGATGGACATCCTGCTCGTCGACGACATCCAGTTCCTGGCGGACAAGGAGTCGACGCAGGAGGAGTTCTTCCACACCTTCAACACGCTCCACAACGCCAACAAGCAGATCGTGCTCTCCAGCGACCGGCCGCCCAAGCAGCTGGTCACGCTGGAGGACCGGCTGCGGAACCGTTTCGAGTGGGGTCTGATCACCGACGTCCAGCCGCCGGAGCTGGAGACCCGCATCGCGATCCTCCGCAAGAAGGCGGTGCAGGAGCAGCTGAACGCCCCGCCGGAGGTGCTGGAGTTCATCGCGTCCCGGATCTCGCGCAACATCCGCGAGCTGGAGGGCGCGCTGATCCGCGTCACGGCGTTCGCCTCCCTCAACCGGCAGCCGGTGGACCTGGGCCTGACGGAGATCGTCCTGAAGGACCTGATCCCCGGCGGCGACGACGCGACGCCGGAGATCACCTCGACGGCCATCATGAGCGCGACCGCCGACTACTTCGGTCTCACGGTGGAGGACCTGTGCGGCAGCTCGCGCGGCCGTCAGCTCGTCACGGCCCGGCAGATCGCCATGTACCTGTGCCGTGAGCTCACGGACCTGTCGCTGCCGAAGATCGGCGCGCTGTTCGGCGGCCGGGACCACACGACGGTCATGCACGCGGACCGCAAGATCCGCAATCTGATGGCCGAGCGCCGCTCCATCTACAACCAGGTCACCGAGCTGACCAACCGCATCAAGAACGGCTGACGGCCACCGCAGCGGACGGCTGAGGGCGCCCCCGGAGACCTCCTCCGGGGGCGCCCTTCGTCATGTCGCGGATGCCGACTGTTCGATTAACTGCGGGGTTACGGCCACTCTCCACAGATTCGGTGACTTTTTCCCGTCCACATCCTGGGGACCGGGAAGTTGTCCAGACTGTGTCCACAGGCAGCGTTGTTGAAGGACCATCAGACCAGGTCACCGGGGTGTGGATTCGTGGACGAAGACTCTCCACAGGCTGTGGACGAAGAGCTGATCCACAGGCTGTGCATCGAGTTGTCCACCGGCAACCCACAGGCTGGGGTCGGTTGTCCCCAGCGATCCCCAGCTTCTCCACATGGCTGTCCACTGTTCGGCAACGCGACGCGCCTCCTCACCGGGTCGAGTGAAAGGCGTCACACAAAGGTGCCGGGTTGGGCTGTGGGAAAGCTGGGTAAAGCTGGGGACGGCGCTGGGGAGAACTCGCCTCCCCCTGTGCACGGGGTGTGCAGAACTTTCTGTTCTCCACAGAGACCCCAGGTTGTCCACCGCCGTCACCCACAGGCCCGGTGGACAAAATTTCCGCTCTGAGCTGGGCAAACGTGGTTATCCACGGTATCCACAGGCCCTACTACTACTCCCAACTAGAGAGAGCTGGGAATTCGTTTCGAAGCGGGTCCTGTGCACAACTCGCTCTCCGGTGCCCGACCGCCCCTCGTCACGACTTGACCCCGAGAGGCACCTACTGTCAGTGCGGTGCGTCAGACTGGTCCCCGGTGTCCTCCCCCTCACAGGGGCCGTCGACACCGAGACAGACGACGAGGGCCAGGCAGAGCGAGAAGCGCCGGCAACAGCAGGAGGCGGCAACAGTGAAGATCCGGGTGGAACGCGACGTACTCGCGGAGGCAGTGGCCTGGGCGGCTCGCAGCCTCCCGGCCCGTCCGCCGGCGCCTGTCCTCGCCGGCCTGCTGCTGAAGGCCGAGGACGGTCAGCTGAGCCTGTCCAGCTTCGACTACGAGGTCTCCGCACGGGTGTCCGTGGAGGCCGAGGTCGACGAGGAGGGCACGGTCCTGGTCTCCGGCCGGCTGCTCGCCGACATCTGCCGCGCCCTCCCCAACCGTCCGGTGGAGATCTCCACAGACGGTGTACGGGCGACCGTGGTCTGCGGCTCCTCCCGCTTCACCCTCCACACACTGCCTGTGGAGGAGTACCCGGCCCTGCCGCAGATGCCGAACGCCACGGGCACGGTCCCCGGTGAGGTCTTCGCCTCCGCGGCCGCCCAGGTGGCCATCGCGGCCGGCCGTGACGACACGCTGCCGGTCCTCACGGGCGTGCGCATCGAGATCGAGGGCGACACCGTCACGCTGGCGTCCACCGACCGCTACCGCTTCGCGGTCCGCGAGTTCCTGTGGAAGCCGGAGAACCCGGAGGCCTCCGCGGTCGCCCTGGTGCCCGCCAAGACGCTCCTGGACACCGCCAAGGCCCTGACGAGCGGCGACCAGGTGACCCTGGCGCTGTCCGGCTCCGGCTCGGGCGAGGGCCTGATCGGCTTCGAGGGCGCCGGCCGCCGTACGACGACCCGCCTGCTGGAGGGTGACCTCCCGAAGTACCGCACGCTGTTCCCGACGGAGTTCAACAGCGTCGCCGTCATCGAGACCGCCCCCTTCGTGGAGGCCGTCAAGCGCGTGGCCCTGGTCGCCGAGCGCAACACCCCGGTGCGGCTCAGCTTCGAGCAGGGCGTGCTCATCCTGGAGGCCGGCTCCAGCGACGACGCACAGGCTGTGGAGAGGGTTGACGCGCAGCTCGACGGCGACGACATCTCGATCGCCTTCAACCCGACGTTCCTGCTGGACGGCCTGAGCGCCATCGACTCCCCGGTGGCCCAGCTGTCCTTCACGACGTCCACGAAGCCGGCGCTGCTCAGCGGCAAGCCGGCGCTGGACGCCGAGGCGGACGAGGCCTACAAGTACCTGATCATGCCGGTGCGCCTCAGCGGCTGAGCCTTTCGAGGGCCGCCGTCGGTTGTCCACAGGCTGGGGGCGAACCCGCAGGTGAGGGCCTACGACTGAGCGCGTATGCCCACAGATGTGCGCGAGCGTCCGGGTTTAGGCTCGGACGCGGCACGAAAGTGCCGCAACGCCACGTCGGACACCTGTACACCTAAGGAACACAACTGATGGAGCTCGGTCTCGTCGGCCTCGGCAAGATGGGCGGCAACATGCGCGAGCGGATACGCCGCGCGGGCCACACCGTCCTGGGATACGACCGCAACCCGGACCTCGCCGACGTCCACAGCCTGGAAGAGCTTGTGGGCAAGCTCAGCGGCCCGCGCGTGGTCTGGGTGATGGTCCCGGCAGGCGAGGCCACGCAGTCCACCATCGACGAGCTCGCCGAGCTGCTGGAGCCGGGCGACGTCGTCGTGGACGGCGGCAACTCCCGCTGGACGGACGACGAAAAGCACGCCGCGGAGCTGGCGGCCAAGGGCATCGGTTTCGTCGACTGCGGTGTCTCCGGCGGCGTCTGGGGCCTGGAGAACGGCTATGCGCTGATGTACGGCGGCGACAGGGAGAACGTCGCCAAGGTGCAGCCGGTCTTCGACGCCCTCAAGCCGGAGGGTGACTTCGGCGCGGTGCACGCCGGCAAGGTCGGCGCGGGCCACTTCGCGAAGATGGTCCACAACGGCATCGAGTACGCGATGATGCAGGCCTACGCCGAGGGCTGGGAGCTCCTGGAGAAGGTCGACTCGGTGACCGACGTCCGGGAGGTCTTCCGCTCCTGGCAGGAGGGCACGGTCATCCGCTCCTGGCTGCTGGACCTCGCGGTCAACGCGCTCGACGAGGACGAGCACCTGGACAAGCTCCGGGGTTTTGCACAGGACTCCGGTGAGGGACGCTGGACTGTGGAAGCCGCGATCGACCACGCGGTGCCGCTGCCGGCGATCACCGCGTCGCTGTTCGCGCGGTTCGCCTCCCGGCAGGAGGACTCGCCCCAGATGAAGATGATCGCGGCGCTGCGGAACCAGTTCGGCGGCCACGCGGTCGAGACGAAGTAAGCAACACCCGAGGACCTGGGAGGTCGGCGAAACGACCATGCACGTCACGCATCTGTCGCTGGCCGACTTCCGCTCCTATCCCCGGGTCGAGGTCCCGCTGGACCCGGGGGTGACGGCCTTCGTCGGGCCGAACGGGCAGGGGAAGACCAACCTGGTCGAGGCCGTCGGCTATCTCGCCACCCTGGGCAGTCACCGGGTCTCCTCCGACGCCCCCCTGGTCCGCATGGGCGCCGAGCGCGCGATCATCCGGGCGCAGGTCCGGCAGGGCGACCGGCAGCAGCTGGTCGAGCTGGAGCTGAACCCGGGGCGCGCCAACCGGGCCCGTATCAACAGGTCCTCGCAGGTCAGACCGCGTGATGTGCTGGGGATCGTACGGACCGTGCTGTTCGCTCCGGAGGATCTCGCCCTGGTGAAGGGGGACCCGGGTGAGCGGCGGCGCTTCCTGGACGAGCTGATCACCGCCCGTTCGCCGCGTATGGCCGGGGTCCGTTCCGACTACGACCGGGTCCTCAAGCAGCGCAACACCCTGTTGAAGTCGGCCGCGCTGGCCCGTCGGCACGGTGGCCGCTCCATGGACATGTCCACCCTCGACGTGTGGGACCAGCACCTCGCGCGCGCGGGTGCCGAACTGCTCGCCCAGCGGCTTGATCTGATCGCCACGATCCAGCCGCTGGCCGACAAGGCCTATGAGCAACTGGCTCCCGGGGGCGGCCCGGTCGCCCTGGAGTACAAGCCGTCCGCGCCGGGTGAGGCGCACACGCGCGAGGACCTCTACGAGCAGTTGACGGCCGCGCTCGCCGAGTCCCGCAAGCAGGAGATCGAGCGGGGCGTCACGCTGGTCGGCCCGCACCGGGACGACCTCCAGCTCAAGCTCGGCCAGTTGCCCGCGAAGGGGTATGCCTCGCACGGTGAGTCCTGGTCCTACGCCCTGGCGCTGCGCCTGGCCTCGTACGACCTGTTGCGCGCCGAGGGCAACGAGCCGGTGCTGGTACTCGACGACGTCTTCGCCGAGTTGGACACCCGCCGCCGTGAGCGCCTCGCCGAGTTGGTCGCGCCCGGTGAGCAGGTCCTGGTGACGGCCGCCGTCGACGACGACGTGCCGCATGTGCTGTCGGGGGCGCGTTACGCGGTGTCCGAGGGGGCGGTGGAGCGCGTATGAGCGCAGAGGAGCCGAAGAACACCCCCGAGAACACCCCCGAGCCCTCCGGCGTCGACCTCGCGCGCGTGGCGCTCCGCGCCGCCAAGGAGGCCGCACGCGCGCGTGGGGACGCGGCGCAGCAGAAGAAGCAGGCACGCCGTGGCGGGCTGCGCTCCGGTGCGCGGGCCGACGGCCGCGATCCCATGGCGCTCGGCTCCGCGATCAACCGGCTGATCACCGAGCGCGGCTGGGAGGCGCCGGCGGCGGTGGGCGGTGTGATGGGCCGCTGGCCGCAGATCGTCGGTGAGAAGCTCGCCGATCACTGCACTCCTCAGAGGTACGACGAGGACGAGCGGGTCCTGATCGTGCAGTGCGAGTCTCCGGTCTGGGCGACCGAGGTGCGCCGTCTGGCTCCCAGCCTGGTCGCGCGCCTCAACGAGGACCTGGGGCACGGCACCGTGCGGCAGATCAAGGTCCTGGGCCCTGGTGGCCCGGCCCGCCGCTGGGGGCCGCTGCGGGCCCCGGGAAGCAGTGGTCCCGGCGACTCCTACAGGTGACTTACGTCACGTCTCTCCGGCCCGTGGCGACTGGCTGGAGCCTCCCGTCATGCCACCGCACGCGGTTGCGAATCGCGACCTGACTCCGAAGTAGCCAAGGGTTGACGGCCGGAAGCGCTGAGTGGCTCCGTGAGCCTCTTGGAGCCCCCATCCGCATATCGGGAGTCGGGGAAGACCGGTTGAGGGCGGCACATGCGGACTCAGGTACCGGCAAACCCCCATCAGTGTCGGTGCTACCGGTAGACTGGGAGCAATCCCGCCCCACTCGCTGGGGACCGTCCGGGAAAAGCTGAGCAACGCTGATCAAGGCTTACCAACGCAACATGCCGCAGCCGCTCCGGCAACCCGCCGACGAGCCTGGCTCGTGCTGTGCCAGAAAGGGCGCTTCGTGGCCGATTCCGGCAACCCCAACGAGAACAATCCGTCCGTCGAGGCCATGGCCGGAGTCGCCGAGGCCTCAGCCACTGCTTCGTACGACGCCAGTGCCATCACAGTCCTCGAGGGTCTGGACGCGGTCCGCAAGCGACCCGGCATGTACATCGGCTCGACCGGTGAGCGAGGGCTGCACCACCTCGTGTACGAGGTCGTCGACAACTCGGTCGACGAGGCGCTGGCCGGCCACGCGGACACCATCGACGTGACGATCCTCGCCGACGGCGGCGTCCGGGTCGTCGACAACGGCCGTGGCATCCCGGTGGGCATCGTCCCGTCCGAGGGCAAGCCGGCCGTCGAGGTCGTGCTGACCGTGCTGCACGCGGGCGGCAAGTTCGGCGGCGGCGGCTACGCGGTCTCCGGTGGTCTGCACGGCGTCGGCGTCTCGGTCGTGAACGCCCTGTCCAGCAAGGTCTCCGTCGAGGTCAAGACCGACGGTTACCGCTGGACGCAGGAATACAAGATGGGCGTCCCGACGGCCCCGCTGGCCAAGCACGAGGCCACCGAGGAGACCGGCACCTCGGTCACCTTCTGGGCCGACGGCGACATCTTCGAGACCACCGACTACTCCTTCGAGACGCTCTCGCGGCGCTTCCAGGAGATGGCGTTCCTCAACAAGGGTTTGACGATCAAACTCACTGACGAGCGCGAGTCGGCGAAGGCCGTGACCGGTGCCGACGAGGCCGGGGCGGACGAGAAGGCCGAGGTCAAGGCCGTCACGTACCACTACGAGGGCGGCATCGTCGACTTCGTGAAGTACCTCAACTCCCGCAAGGGCGAGGCGGTGCACCCCACCGTCATCGACCTGGAGGCCGAGGACAGGGACAAGCACCTGTCCCTCGAGATCGCCATGCAGTGGAACGGCGGCTACACCGAGGGCGTGTACTCCTTCGCGAACATCATCCACACCCACGAGGGCGGTACGCACGAAGAGGGCTTCCGGGCCGCGCTCACCTCGCTGATCAACAAGTACGCGCGCGACAAGAGGCTGCTGCGCGAGAAGGACGACAACCTCACGGGCGACGACATCCGCGAGGGTCTGACCGCGATCATCTCGGTCAAGCTGAGCGAGCCCCAGTTCGAGGGCCAGACCAAGACCAAGCTGGGCAACACCGAGGCCAAGACCTTCGTCCAGAAGGTCGTCTACGAGCACCTCGCGGACTGGCTGGACCGCAACCCCAACGAGGCCGTGGACATCATCCGCAAGGGCATCCAGGCTGCCACCGCGCGTGTGGCGGCCCGCAAGGCCCGTGACCTCACCCGTCGCAAGGGCCTGCTGGAGACCGCGTCCCTGCCGGGCAAGCTCTCCGACTGCCAGTCGAACGACCCGGACAAGTGCGAGATCTTCATCGTCGAGGGTGACTCCGCCGGTGGCTCGGCCAAGTCCGGCCGCAACCCGCAGTACCAGGCGATCCTTCCGATCCGCGGCAAGATCCTCAACGTGGAGAAGGCGCGGATCGACAAGATCCTGCAGAACCAGGAGATCCAGGCGCTGATCTCCGCCTTCGGCACCGGGGTCCACGAGGACTTCGACATCGAGAAGCTCCGCTATCACAAGATCATCCTGATGGCGGACGCCGACGTCGACGGCCAGCACATCAACACCCTGCTGCTGACCTTCCTGTTCCGCTTCATGCGGCCGCTGGTCGAGGCCGGGCACGTGTACCTCTCCCGTCCGCCGCTCTACAAGATCAAGTGGGGCAAGGACGACTTCGAGTACGCGTACTCCGACCGCGAGCGCGACGCCCTGATCGAGATGGGCCGCAACGCCGGCAAGCGCATCAAGGACGACTCGGTGCAGCGCTTCAAGGGTCTCGGCGAGATGAACGCCGAGGAGCTGCGCATCACGACCATGGACCAGGAGCACCGCGTCCTCGGCCAGGTCACCCTCGACGACGCCGCCCAGGCCGACGACCTGTTCTCGGTCCTCATGGGCGAGGACGTCGAGGCCCGCCGCGCGTTCATCCAGCGCAACGCCAAGGACGTCCGCTTCCTCGACATCTGAGTCGGTCTCAGCTGACCGCACCAGGAAGGACCTTCACCAGCAATGACCGACGAGAACACTCCCGTCACGACGCCCGAGGGTGACGCCTTGGCCATGCGCGTCGAGCCCGTCGGGCTCGAGACGGAGATGCAGCGCTCGTACCTCGACTACGCGATGTCCGTCATCGTCTCGCGTGCCCTGCCCGACGTGCGGGACGGCCTCAAGCCCGTCCACCGCCGCGTGCTGTACGCCATGTACGACGGCGGCTACCGCCCCGAGCGCGGCTTCTACAAGTGCGCCCGCGTCGTCGGCGACGTCATGGGCAACTACCACCCGCACGGCGACTCCTCGATCTACGACGCCCTCGTGCGCCTCGCCCAGTCCTGGTCGATGCGCATGCCGCTCGTCGACTCCAACGGCAACTTCGGCTCTCCGGGCAACGACCCGGCTGCGGCCATGCGCTACACCGAGTGCAAGATGGCGCCGCTGTCGATGGAGATGGTCCGCGACATCGACGAGGAGACCGTCGACTTCACGGACAACTACGACGGCCGCTCCCAGGAGCCGACCGTCCTGCCGGCCCGCTTCCCGAACCTGCTGATCAACGGCTCGGCCGGTATCGCGGTCGGCATGGGCGACCAACATCCCGCCGCACAACCTGCGCGAGGTCGCCTCCGGTGCCCAGTGGTACCTGGAGAACCCGGAGGCCTCGCACGAGGAGCTCCTGGACGCGCTGATCGAGCGCATCAAGGGCCCCGACTTCCCGACCGGCGCGCTCGTCGTCGGCCGCAAGGGCATCGAGGAGGCGTACCGCACCGGCCGCGGCTCCATCACGATGCGCGCGGTCATCGAGGTCGAGGAGATCCAGAACCGCCAGTGCCTGGTGGTCACGGAACTGCCGTACCAGGTCAACCCGGACAACCTCGCCCAGAAGATCGCCGACCTGGTGAAGGACGGCAAGATCGGCGGCATCGCGGACGTCCGTGACGAGACCTCGTCGCGCACGGGCCAGCGCCTGGTCATCGTGCTGAAGCGGGACGCGGTCGCCAAGGTCGTCCTGAACAACCTGTACAAGCACACCGACCTGCAGACGAACTTCGGCGCCAACATGCTGGCGCTGGTGGACGGCGTGCCGCGCACGCTCTCCCTCGACGCGTTCATCCGCCACTGGGTGACGCACCAGATCGAGGTCATCGTCCGCCGTACGCGCTTCCGGCTGCGCAAGGCCGAGGAGCGGGCGCACATCCTGCGCGGTCTGCTGAAGGCCCTGGACGCCATCGACGAGGTCATCGCGCTGATCCGGCGCAGCGACACCGTCGAGATCGCGCGGCACGGCCTGATGGACCTCCTGGAGATCGACGAGATCCAGGCCAACGCCATCCTCGAGATGCAGCTGCGCCGTCTGGCCGCCCTGGAGCGCCAGAAGATCGTCCAGGAGCACGACGAACTCCAGGCGAAGATCAGCGAGTACAACGAGATCCTGGCCAGCCCGGTCCGCCAGCGGGGGATCGTCAGCGAGGAACTGGCCGCGATCGTCGAGAAGTACGGCGACGACCGCCAGACGAAGCTGATCCCGTACGAGGGCGACATGTCCATCGAGGACCTGATCGCCGAGGAGGACATCGTCGTCACGGTCACCCGGGGCGGCTACATCAAGCGCACCAAGACCGACGACTACCGGGCCCAGAAGCGCGGCGGCAAGGGCGTGCGCGGCACGAAGCTCAAGGAAGACGACATCGTCGACCACTTCTTCGTGTCCACCACGCACCACTGGCTGCTGTTCTTCACCAACAAGGGCCGCGTCTACCGCGTCAAGGGCTACGAGCTGCCCGACGCCGGCCGGGACGCGCGCGGTCAGCACGTCGCGAACCTGCTCGCCTTCCAGCCCGACGAGGCGATCGCGGAGATCCTGGCGATCCGCGACTACGAGGCGGTTCCGTACCTCGTCCTCGCCACCAAGGCCGGACTGGTGAAGAAGACGCCTCTGAAGGATTACGATTCGCCCCGTTCCGGCGGTGTGATCGCGATCAACCTCCGCTCGATGGAGGACGGTTCGGACGATGAACTGATCGGTGCCGAACTGGTTTCGTCGGACGACGATCTGCTTCTGATCAGCAAGAAGGCACAGTCGATCAGGTTCACCGCCTCGGACGAGACCCTGCGTCCCATGGGCCGTGCCACCTCGGGCGTCAAGGGCATGAGCTTCCGCGAAGGCGACGAGCTGCTCTCGATGAATGTTGTTCGACCCGGTACGTTCGTGTTCACTGCCACAGACGGCGGGTACGCGAAGCGGACCAACGTCGACGAGTACCGCGTCCAGGGTCGCGGCGGCCTCGGCATCAAGGCCGCCAAGATCGTCGAGGACCGCGGTTCCCTCGTGGGCGCGCTGGTGGTCGAGGAGACCGACGAGATCCTCGCCATCACGCTGTCGGGCGGTGTGATTCGTACGCGAGTCAACGAGATCAGGGAAACCGGCCGTGACACCATGGGCGTCCAACTGATCAATCTGGGCAAGCGCGATGCCGTCGTGGGTATCGCTCGCAACGCCGAGGCGGGACGCGAGGCGGAGGAGGTCGACGGCGACATCGTCGTCGACGAGACCGCCGAGGGTGTCGCGACCACCGGCACGGACGAGGGCGAGGCGCCCTCGGCCGAGTAGCACGAGGAGTGAGTCAGCGTGAGCGGAGCCACGGGCGCCGGACCGACCGGTACCTCCAAGGGTACGGACGAGGACGGCGGCGGCCGTGGCTCCGCCGCGCGTGCGGCGGACCCGCACACGACCAACCTGAAGGCGGTCACGTCCCCGACCAAGGACTCGCCCTCAGCTGACTCGCATGGATCCCAGGGGGGAACTGTGACGGACACCCGAGGCCCGCAGACCGCCGAGGCGGGCCCGGCCGCATCCGGCGCCCAGCCGCAGCCGCAGCCGCAGCCCAAGGCGCCCGCGCAGGAGCAGGGCGCCGTCGGGCATGCGGCCTCCCCCCTGCCGGGCGAACGGCAGGCCCAGCAGCAGGCCGGGCCGTACCACCCGCCGCAGGCCTACCCCGCGCAGCAGGCGGCCGGTGCCGGCGCCGCAGCCGTACGGCGTCCCCGCACGGGTGCGCGCACCACGCCCCGCGTCCGCAAGGCCCGCCTGCGGGTGTCCAAGGCCGACCCGTGGTCGGTGATGAAGGTCAGTTTCCTGCTCTCCATCGCGCTGGGCATCTGCACGATCGTCGCGGCGGCGGTGCTGTGGATGGTCATGGACGCGATGGGCGTCTTCTCGACCGTCGGCGGCACGATCTCCGAGGCGACCGGCTCGAACGAGTCCAACGGCTTTGACCTGCAGGCTTTCCTGTCGCTGCCCAACGTCCTGATGTTCACGTCGATCATCGCGGTCATCGACGTCGTCCTGGCGACGGCCCTCGCGACGCTCGGCGCGTTCATCTACAACCTCTCCGCCGGCTTCGTCGGCGGTGTGGAGCTGACGCTCGCCGAGGACGAGTGACGTCACTTCGACCTCGCCCGACGGTCTCCTGTCGTTGCTCCGACGGTCTCCTGTCGTTGTCCCGACAACCGATTTTGGGACTGCCCATGTCGTGCGCTAATCTTCAGGAGTCAGCGCGCGGGACACACCGCAGAGCGCGGCGGGGCTATAGCTCAGTTGGTTAGAGCGCATCCCTGATAAGGATGAGGCCACAGGTTCAAATCCTGTTAGCCCCACCAGCGAGAAGACCCCCAACCGATCATGGTTGGGGGTCTTTGACGTAGAAGCCGCCGTCCAGCCACCCCGTGCCGCCGCAGGCGCAGTCGGAGGCTCACGGCAGAGCCGCGGGCTGACGGTGTAATGGGTTCCCGCGGGTGCCTCGCTGGGGGGTGAGGAGGTAGGTCAGCGCAGTGCGTTGATCGCATAGAGCGCGCCGAGTCCGGCGGCCAGGGCGCCCAGAAGCAGGCGGAGGAAGGTCTCGGGCATCCGCGGCTGGAGGTGGGCTCCGAGGTAGCCGCCCATGAGGCCGCCCAGGCCGCATGCCAGGCCAAGGAACCAGTCAGGGGCGATGCTGCCGCTGTGCGCCAGGGACAGTAGGGCGTAGGTGGAGGCGCCAACCAGCGAGGTGGCGAAGGTGGAGGCAAGCGCAGCGGGGGCAACCTGGGAGACCGGGACGCCGCGGCCGACGAGGACGGGGCCGAGTATCGAGCCGCCGCCGATGCCGTAGACACCACCCACGACCCCGACGGCGAGTGCCAGACCAGTCACCGTCCGGGGTGCAGGTTCAGGGCGCCGAGACTCCGGAGGCTCGGGGTGGAGGGTTCGAACGATGAGCCAGATGCCGAGCGGCAGCATCAGGGCGGCGACCAGGAGGCGGAAGACGTTCGGGCCCGGAAGGGCGAACACACGGATGACGGCTCCGAGGATCACGCCGGGCAGGGTGCCCAGCACCAGACGGCGCACGAGCGGCCCTCTCAGCGCGCCATTGCGTCGGTAACGCAGCAGGGCGCCAGGACCCGCCACCACGTTGTAGAGCAGATTCGTGGGCGTCACCGCCGGGTTGGGCACGGCGAAAACGCTGAGCTGCACCGGCAGCAGGAACACCGCCCCGGACACTCCGACCGGCGCGGTCACCGCGGCTATCAGCATCCCGACCGCAAGGCCGGCCGCCCCGAGCTCCCACTCCACCTGATGCCCCCACCTAGAGCCGATTGCCCTCGGGCCGTGCTGTGTCGAGGGCAGGGCAGAAGCCTGACATCAGCACCTGACACCAACAACCGCGTACAAGCCTGGTGTGGAGTGAGCGGCGTCAGCGGACAGCCGTGATCGACCTGATAAGGACCAACCGGTAGCAGTTGGGGGGTTTCTGTGTCTTCGCATGCGGAACATGAGGAAGCCCGGCGGCTCTGGCGAGCTGCCGGGCCCGTACGCGGGATCGCCGTGCGGATGTGCCGGAGGTTCAGCGTTGCAGGGGAGCGAGGTAGCCGGCCGTAGAGTCCGCTTCGGAGTCGTCGTCGGTGCAGTAGTCGGCGGTGCGGGAGGACGGCGGGTCCGTGAGGGGGCGGTGGCGGCAGCGGGGGGTCTTGCCGTGGGCCTCGGCGCGGATGCGCTGTTTCATCGTGGGGGGCAGGGCCTTGGCATGGGTCCTGGCAGACGCCGATGTCGTCCGCTGCTGCGGGATGCGCTCGCTGTTGCGCTTCTGCTCGGCCTGGGGTACGGCCGCCGCGGCGGTCGTCGTGATGAATCCGAGCGCCGTGAACAGCGCGACGAAGGCGGTGACGATGGTGGTCCACAGCGTCATGACCTTGTTCCGGGCCATGGCCCCTCACTTTCGGGTCGGGCGATTTGCGTACTTTCCTCATGATGTGTATGTGGGGCGAGAAGTGGTGGACCGACGCCCGTGGCGTCGCGATGTTCAGATGAACACCACCCGAATAGGCGCAAGAGGGGCGAAGATGTGAGGAGAGGGGAGAAGGAGGGTCAAAGTAACCCTCCGTCGGCGTGTGATCACCCTCCGATCGGAGCGGTGACCTCCGCTTCTACCCCGGTTGCCCGGACGGGAGTTGAGGGCCGACGCAGGTCACCGATCGGTATCGGTCGGTGTGTATAGTCGGGCGCCAGAGGTCCCCTACGTCAAGGAAAGACGAGGTCGCGCGGTGAAGAAGCTTCTCCTGGTCGCACTGGCCGCCATCGGCGGGCTCCTCGTGTACCGCCAGATCCAGGCGGATCGCGCCGAGCAGGATCTGTGGACGGAGGCGACTGACTCCGTGCCCACGGGTTCGTGAGTCACGACAACCCATAACGAGCACACCCCGGCCGCGACGCGGTCGGGGTTTTGTGTGTCGAGGGCCGGTCGTGAGCCCGGCCCGCGGGGCAGGATGGGCCACGGTTTCACGGTTCGTGGTCCGGCGACGGTGAGGGGTGGCGTGTGAGGGGACGGTGTCGTACGGCGCGGAGGCGGCGCGCGGGGGCGTGGCACGGCCGTCCGCCGGTGGCCCTGCGCATAGGAGCCGTGGCGCTGGTACTGGGGACGGCGGCCGTCGTGGCGCCGGGCCGGGCCGCCCTCGCCGTCCCACGGGACTCCGGCACGACGGTGTCACCGAGCCCGTACGCCTTCGCCGACGGCGCCCAGAACATCGAGGGAGCGAGAAGCACCGCCGACGCCGCGACCCTGAAGCCCGGCACGCCCTACAAGAGCTCCCTCCCGAGCAGCGGCAAAGTCAGCTACCGCATCGAACTCGACGACATCTCGAACACCTACGTCTCCGTCACCGCGGTACCCTCCCCCGGCACCACCGTCTCCGTCATCGACGGGCTCAAGGTGTCCCTCCAGGACGACGACGGCACCCCCTGCTCCGTCGACACCGAGAGCTTCGGGGCCGCCCGCAGCCCGCACCCGATCGCGGCGTGGGGCCGACGCGACATCTCGCCCACCCGGCCGCTGTGCCAGGAGGCCGGCACCTACTACGTCTCCGTCGAACGCGTCGACCCGGACGGCGAGGGCTCCTCGCCCGGCGCCTGGGATCTGGAGCTCCTCGCCATGACGGAGCCGCGCACAGCGAAGGCCGGGCCGACCAGTGCGCCCGAGGCGTGGAACTCCGCCTCACCCCAGCCCCTCCAAGGGGAGGCCGAGCGGCGCCGCGGCGGCGCCGGGTTCTCCCGGGCGACACCCCTCGACCAGGGCGTCTGGCGGGACGACATCCGGCCCGGCCAGACACTCTTCTACGAGGTCCCCGTCGACTGGGGCCAGCAGCTCCACGTCACCGCCGAGCTGGGCAGCTCGGACTCCGGCGGCACCGGCTACACCTCGGGCGCGCTGGACCTGGACCTCTACAACCCCGCACGCGGCCGTGTCGCTGACGTGGGCGTCGGCTACGACGGCGACCAGAAGTCCGGCAGCCTGCCTCCCCTGCCACCGGTCGACCACGCCAACCGCAACGCCGCCACCGAACAGAT
The DNA here is from genome assembly GCF_000158955.1 of Streptomyces viridochromogenes DSM 40736. GTDB lineage: Bacteria > Actinomycetota > Actinomycetes > Streptomycetales > Streptomycetaceae > Streptomyces > Streptomyces venetus. The sequence continues at coordinate 4,440,719 of NZ_GG657757.1, forward strand.
CGGCGCGATGCGCTTCGCGGGCTCCTACTACCTCGTCGCACACCTCGCGGAGAGCGTCGCCGACAGCTTCGGCGACGGGCCCTTCGCGATGACCCTGCGCGTGCGGGTGAGCGGGGCGGCACAGGACGGGCCCGGGTACGCGGGGGAGTCCGTGCCGAACGGCGCCTTCGAGGTCTCGGACCAGGACCGGGAAGCGGCGGCCGAAGGCGTGCCCGGAGGAGACGACACCGCGATGCGTGCCCTCGCCGTGGGCGGGATCGGCACCGGAAGCGCGCTGCTGGTCGGGCTCGGGGTGTGGACCGTGCTGGCCAGACGGAGGAGCGCCGCCGCATAGCTGGACGTACGGGCCGGGGCCCGCTGCGCGGCTCAGAGACGGCTCAGGGCCCAGAAGCCGACGGCGTAGCAGACCAGGGCGAGCAGCAGGAGCGGGATCGCCACCTGGGCCGAAGGACCGGGGCGGCGAGGACGCCGTGGCGCTCGGTGCCGGGACGGCGCCTGTCCCGGCGGTGGGGTCTGCGGGGACTGGGCGGTGTACGAGGCCGTGGAAGTACCGGTGGAAGTGCCGGTGGGCTGCTGGGCGGCAGGGGGCAGCGGCCGGCTCGGGTGGTTCAGGTGACTCGTGGGGCCGGCGGGGCCCGGGTACGCCGGGGGGAGCGGTTGGGAAGGGGGCAACGGGTGCGTGTGGCGCGGCCCACCAGGTGAGGTGGACGGGGTGACGGTGGCCTGAGGAGGAGGCAGGTGAAAACTGCCGGTGTCCGACATGGAGGGCGGCTGAGCGGGAGCACTCGGGGTGGACCAGGCGTCGCCGGTGCCGTCCGTGCCGTCGGAGGATCGGGGCGACGGGGTCGATCCTGAGGACACCTGGGCGTCCTCGCGGTGCTGCTCCTCACCGGCCCGCGGATCGGCCCTCTGGTCCCTGTGGTCGAGCCTCTGGCCGAGTCTCCCCCCGTCTGTCCCCGCGCCGGCGGGTTCCCCCCTCGGGCCGAGCCCCCGCGCTCTCTCCAAGGGGCCCTCCGGGGCGAACCCCTGGGGAAGCGGGCCGAGTTGGTCGAAGATCTCGATCAATTCGTCGTCCGGACCGGGCTCCGGAAGGAGCTCCGCGGCGGCGGCGAGCGCCTTGCGCGCCCCCGTGGCCGTACGGAACCGCAACCGGGGGTCCGGCTGCAGCAGCGTGGCCACCACCTGCCACAGCGGCTCCGGAATGCCCTTGGGCGCGCCAGGCGTCCCATGCTCGGCGAAGTACTGGATGAGCGCCTTGCTGTCCGGCTTGGCCCCCTCCAGCAGATACAACGCGACCAGCCCCGCGGCGAACAGATCGGCGGGGAAGTCCGGCTCGGCGCCCATCATCTGCTCGGGCGCGAGATAACCGGGCGTCCCCACCACGAGGTTCGTCTCCGTCAGCCGGGGCTCGCCCAGCCGCATCGCGATGCCGAAGTCGGACAGCCGCAGCCGAGGCCGCCCCGTGCCGGTCGGCTCCAGCAGCACATTGGCGGGTTTGACGTCACGGTGAACGACGTCCTCCGCGTGCACCGCGGCCAGCCCCGACAGCAGCTGGTCGAGCAGCGTGCAGACGAACGCCGGCGGGAGGGGACCGTAGTCCCCGACGAGGTGCACCAGGGAACCACCCGCGACCAGGTCCATCGTGAACAGGACCTTGTCGTCGTCGGCCGCCCAGCTGGTGGGGGCGAGCACATGAGGGTGGTCGATCCGCAAGGCCTGTTCGCGCACGAAACGCAGCAGCGAGTGCGCGTCACTCTGCAGCAGGACCTTGGCGGCCACGTAGCGACGGCGGCGATGATCCCAGGCGCGCCAGACGGCGCCGACCCCTCCGCGTCCGATCGGGTCGACCAGTTCGTACCGGCCGGCGAACACCTCACCCATGGCTGTACGTCGCTCCTCCCCCTGTGGTCTCCCCCCTTGCTTCCCCCTCGGCGAGCCAAACGACTCCCCGACGGGCGATACGGCTCCCCCCGACGAGCGATACGCATTCCCCCGCGCCGGTCGGCCCCCCGTGCGGAACACGCCCCCACGTGTCCACCTGTGCCGTCCAGGCCTCGCGCTGTCCCCCGTAGCAGCGGTCCATCCCCCCCCGCACCCCCGTGCCCCCGTCACGTCACCCGAGCCCGCTGCCGAACCCCCTTCGGCCGGCGGCCCGCGGGATCAGCTCTGGTGGGACTGGTAGTGCGAAACCGCGTCCGACGTGCGGCCGGCGCCGTACACCCGGAGGAACTCCGCCAGCTCCGGATGGGTCGGGGCGAGCGTGTCCGCCGCCTCGATGATGTCGCCCGCCGCCGCGACCGAGCGGAGCAGCGACTGGATCTCCCGGACGACGCGCTTGACCGTCGGCGCCCCCGAACTGCTCGTCGTCTGCGTGGTGTTGCTGAGCACCGAACCCCCCTGCGACTTCTTGATCTCCTCCATGCGCTCCGTGGCCTCGGCCGCGCTCACGCTGCCGTCCGCCACCTGCCCCGCCAGGTCCTGCAGCAGCTGTACCCGCTGCACCACAGCGGGGTTGCCGATCTTCGCCCGCTGACCGCTCATCAGCTGCGACAGCATCGGCGCGGACAGTCCCAGAACCCCCGCGAGACGAGCCTGATTGAGCCCAAGATCGTCGATCAGCCTACGGAAGAGCGCCCCCAACGGCTCCCCGTACCAGTTCCGCTGCAGCTCCCGCGCTCTTGCGGTGGCTTCCTGCTGTGCGGCGTCCATTGCGTCTCCCCATCGCTTCCCCAAGTACGGCGGTTCGCGGTAGCGAACCACGCCGAGCATCTTACGGAGAGTGGTCGGTCACGGGGACCCCCAATCCTTTTGCGGAATCACGGGGGTGACCCGGTACTCTGGTCTCCGACGCCCACCGAGACGTGAATTCTCCGGTTGGCGTTCCTCTTCCGGGGCCTTAGCTCAGTTGGTAGAGCGCTGTCTATTGCATGGCAGATGTCAGGGGT
>NZ_GG657757.1:4443989-4449189 GCF_000158955.1 Streptomyces viridochromogenes DSM 40736
GACAGACGGCCCGACTCAGGGACCTCCGTCGCGGCGGGCGGCTCCACCAGCCAGTCCGGATTGGCCTGCTTGTCCCACCACTTCCAGGCGGCGAAGGCACCGCCCGCGACCGCGCCCAGAATCACCAGGGACTTCACAGCCCGGCCGGCCTTCGAACAAAACGTTCGTGCTTGCGGACCAGCTTCTTGATCTCCTTCGACGAGACCTGACCGCGCAGCGCGGCCATCGCGGCCACGCTCCGCGCCGCGGCCTCGGTCGTGACGGGTCCGGCCGCGGCCACCGCCTGCTCTAGCCTCGGCCTGGAGTACTCCGCCGCCTGCCGGGCGGCCTTACGCGTGCGGACGGCGGCGTCATGGGCAGCCTGGTCGACCTTCGGCGGCACATGCGAGCGGGCCTGATCCAGATACGGCTGCACATGGGCGCCGTACTGGACACGTGCCTGCCCGGCGGCCTGCGTCACCTTGGGCGCCAGCCGTACGCGCGCCTCGTGTGCGTAGTGCGCGGCCCTGTCCTTGGCCGTGTCGGCGTAGGGCGCCACCACTTCCGCGGCGTGCAGCACGCTGTCCTTCGCCGAACCGGTCGCGGCGCGCACGCTGTCAATGCGGGTCACGGGTTCCTCCTCCTCGGTGGCGTACGGTATTTCGACTTTCCACCCTTTTACGGATCATGCCTGTCCGGACGCATCGCGCCATGCGAGACGGGCATACGGGTGCCGATGGCGTTGATCGAGTACAAGTACGGATGAATAGGGGGCAACGTGAGCTTGACGTCGACAATGCCACGGATCGCCGCCGAGCGCCCCCGGCCCGGGACGACACGACCGGATTTCCGCAACCCTCCGGCCCGGTTTCCCCCCCCCCGGTGAACCGAGGTCGGGCGACGCGGAGCCCCGTCCATGCGAGGATCAGGGAGTCACAGAAAGACAACGGAAGGCAGATCGTGGCTGAGCAGCTCTACGCCACCCTGAAGACCAACCACGGCGACATCGAGGTCCGGCTGCTGCCGAACCACGCCCCCAAGACGGTCAAGAACTTCGTCGAGCTCGCCCAGGGCGAGCGGGAGTGGACCCACCCGGAGACGGGCCAGAAGTCCACGGACAAGCTCTACGACGGCACGGTCTTCCACCGGGTGATCAGTGGAAAACATGATCCAGGGCGGGGACCCAAAAGAGCAACGGCACCGGCGGCCCCGGCTACCAGTTCGAGGACGAGTTCCACCCGGACCTCCGCTTCGACAAGCCCTACCTGCTGGCGATGGCCAACGCCGGCCCGGGCACCAACGGCTCGCAGTTCTTCATCACCGTCTCCCCGACGGCATGGCTGAACCGCAAGCACACCATCTTCGGCGAGGTCACCGACGCGGGCAGCCAGAAGGTCGTGGACACCATCGCCACGATCCAGACGAACCCGCGCACCGACCGCCCGCTCAACGACGTGGTCATCGAGTCGGTCGTCATCGAGACCCGCTGAGCGCGAAGGCTCCCATAGGGAACCAATCGCCCCGCTCATCCGTAAGGAAGGGCGGGGCCGGCTTTTCTCCACCAACGACCCAGGGGATCTCATGGACGACCAGGCTGCGGGCAGCTCGCAGGACGCCCACAGCGTCCCCATGTGCTACCGCCACCCGGACCGCGAGACAGGCATCCGCTGCACCCGCTGCGAACGCCCGATCTGCCCCGAGTGCATGGTCAACGCCTCCGTCGGCTTCCACTGCCCCGAGTGCGTCCGCACCGGCTCCGGCACAGGGCACGCGCCCACGGCCGCCATGCCCCGCACCCTCGCGGGCGGCAGCATCGCGGCCGACCCCCGCCTGCTGACCAAGATCCTCATCGGCATCAACCTCGCGGTGTTCATCGCCGTCAAGGTCCACGAGTCGCTGCTGACCGACCTCGTCCTGCTCGGCGCCTGGCCGCCGGCACCCTACGCGCCCACCCAGGGCGTGGCGGGAGGCGAGTGGTACCGCATGGTGACCTCGATGTTCACCCACCAGGAGATCTGGCACATCGCGTTCAACATGCTCAGCCTGTGGTGGCTCGGCGGCCCGCTCGAAGCGGCACTCGGCCGCGTCCGCTACCTCGCGCTCTACCTCGTCTCAGGACTCGCGGGCAGCGCCCTGGCCTATCTGCTGGCCTCCCCGAACACGGCCACCCTGGGTGCCTCCGGCGCGATCTTCGGCCTGTTCGGCGCCACGGCCGTGCTGATGCGCCGGCTCAACTACGACATGCGGCCGATCATCGCGCTGCTGGCGATCAACCTGATCTTCACCTTCAGCCCGGGCTTCAACATCTCGTGGCAGGCCCACATCGGCGGCCTCGTCGCCGGAGTCGTCATCGGATACGCCATGGTCCACGCACCGCGCGAGCGACGCGCCCTGATCCAGTACGGCACCTGTGCGCTGATGCTGGGCGTGGTCGTCCTGGTGACCCTGTTGAGGACAGCCCAGCTCAGCTGAGCGCGAACGTTGTCCACAGCGGGTGTCGGATCTTGTGCACACGGTGCGGGAACACATGTGCCCCCTGTAACCGACCCGCGTTTCCGCAGGTCAGACAGGGGGCGAACGGGTTTTCGACTGCCGGTACTTCCGTCATACCGGCGTCAACCTCCAACGAGTTATCCACAGATCGTCTTTCTTTTCCACCTGTGGATAACTGCTGTGGATAACTCAGCGAACAGCCCTGGGCAGAGCTGTGTTCACCTTTCGGTGACCGCTACTTCCACTGGGTCGAGACACCGAATCCGGCGGCGATGAAGCCGAAGCCCACCACGATGTTCCAGTTGCCCAGCGAGTCGATGGGCAGTGAGCCGTCGGTGACGTAGAAGACGACGATCCAGGCCAGGCCCACGAGGAACATGGCCAGCATGACGGGGGCGACCCAGGCACGGCTGTTCAGCTTGATGGCGGTCGCCTGCTTCGCGGGCGGCGGCGTGTAGTCGGCCTTCTTGCGGATACGTGACTTCGGCACGAGGGTCTCTCCTGTCGATGCGCTGCGTGGCCGCGCAGGGAACTGGGTCGGGCTCGGGGTGGCGTAGGGGACTCCGAGTGCTCCCCCGGGCGTCCGTTAGCGTAGTGCTTCCGCGGCGCCGAAGGAGATAAGGGTACGTTGAGCAATTCTGCCGACTCCCCCGGGACGGGTTCCAGCCCTGAGCGCGCGCGTCGTTTCCGGCCTGTGCGGATCCTCACGGCGGCCGTCTTCGCTCTCGCGGGGCTCATCTTCTTCACCAGCTTCGACACCGCCAAGGGCACCAACATCCGCACGGACACCTCGCTGCTGAAGCTGTCCGATCTCATCCACGAGCGCAGCCGGGGCAACGGTGCGCTGGACGAGACCAACGGCACCCTGCGCAAGGAGATAGAGGCGCTGGCCGAGCGTGACGACGGCAGCACCAAGGCGGAGGACGAGAAGCTCGCCGCCCTGGAGAAGCGGGCGGGCACGCAGCGGCTCAGCGGCAAGGGGCTCACGGTCACGCTCAACGACGCTCCGCCGGACGCGACGGCCAAGCTCCCGGGGTATCCGGAGCCGCAGCCCGACTACCTGGTCATCCACCAGCAGGATCTCCAGGCCGTGGTGAACGCGCTGTGGCAGGGCGGTGCCAAGGGCATCAAGGTCATGGACCAGCGGCTGATCTCCACCAGCGCGGTGCGCTGTGTGGGTAACACGCTGATCCTCCAGGGCCGTGTCTACTCACCGCCGTACAAGATCACGGCGGTCGGTGACACGGACAAGCTCCAGAAGGCGCTCGCGGCCTCTCCGGCGATCCAGAACTACATGGTCTACGTCAATGTCTACGGGCTGGGCTGGAAAGTCGAGGAGAACGGCCCGGTGACTCTGCCCGGCTACTCGGGCACAGTGGATCTGCACTACGCGAAGCCCGTGGAGCAGTAGCCAAGCCGGGGGAGCTGCCGGTGCGCGTGATCGTCAGGACCGTCAGCGAGCTGTGTGTCACGGTAGGCAGCCTGATCGTGTTGTTCGTCGTCTACGTGCTGTTCTGGACGGGTGTGCGTGCCGAGGACGTCATGGACGACCAGATCGATCAGCTCCAGGAGCAGTGGTCGAAGTCGGGCGAGCGTCCTACGACGACCGGTTCCTCGCCTGCGAGCCCTTCGAACCCTGCGAGCTCTGCCAGCCCTGCGAAACCGGCTCCGTATGCCGAGGGCAGGCCCTTCGCGATCATGTACATCCCGCGTCTTGGTTTCACGTGGAACAAGCCGGTTTTGGAAGGCACCGGCACCGGCGTCCTGAAGAAGGGTCTCGGGCACTACGCGGAGACCGCGCAGCTCGGCCGGAAGGGGAACTTCGCGGTCGCCGGCCATCGGCGTACCTATGGCGATCCCTTCAAGGACTTTCCCGAGCTCCGGCGGGGTGATGCCGTGGTGCTGACCGACGGCACGACCTGGTTCACGTATCGGATCGACAAAGGCCCGTACAAAACAGTGCCGACGGACGTCGAGGTGATCGACCCTGTCCCACGTACATCCGGGTACACGGGTTCGGGCCGCTACCTGACGCTGACCACGTGCGAACCGGAATGGGGGCACAGTCATCGGCTGATCGTCTGGGCGCACCTGGACTCCACACAGCCTGTGGAGGCCGGGAAACCTGAGGCGTTGCGCCGTTAGTCTGGTGGCTGTACGGCGTGGGTCTGGTGCCGTGGTACGACGGAAGGGACGGCATGTACGGCTGGATCTGGCGGCATCTGCCGGGGAACACGTGGGTGAGGGCGTTGATCTCACTCGTCCTGGTCGTGGCCGTGGTCTACGTCCTTTTCCAGTACGTGTTCCCGTGGGCGGAACCGCTGCTGCCCTTCAACGATGTGACGGTGGACAACCAGTGAGCGCGCGCATTCTCGTTGTCGACAACTACGACAGCTTCGTCTTCAACCTGGTCCAGTACCTGTACCAGCTGGGGGCCGAGTGCGAGGTCCTGCGTAACGACGAGGTGTCGACGGCGCACGCCCAGGACGGCTTCGACGGTGTCCTGCTCTCGCCGGGCCCTGGCACGCCGGAGGAGGCGGGGGTCTGCGTCGACATGGTCCGGCACTGCGCCGGCACCGGCGTTCCGGTCTTCGGGGTCTGCCTAGGCATGCAGTCGATGCAGGTGGCGTACGGCGGTGTGGTGGACCGGGCGCCTGAGCTGCTGCACGGCAAGACCTCGCTGGTCGAGCACAGCGGCGGGGGTGTCTTCGCCGGGCTGCCCTCGCCC
>NZ_GG657757.1:4449289-4726636 GCF_000158955.1 Streptomyces viridochromogenes DSM 40736
GGCCCGGACGCGGGACGGCATCGTCATGGGGCTGCGGCACCGGGAACTCCGGGTCGAGGGTGTGCAGTTCCACCCCGAGTCGGTGCTGACCGAGCACGGGCACCGGATGCTGGCCAACTGGCTGGTGGAGTGCGGCGACCAGGGTGCGGTGGAGAGGTCGGCCGGGCTCGCCCCGGTGGTGGGCAGGGCCACGGCGTGACGGCGCTGCGCCCCGAGCGCGAGTCCGACACCTCGTACGGGCAGCAGTCGTACGGGGTGCCGGGTGCGTTCGAGGACTGGCCGGCGGGTGGGGAGTACGGGGCTTCTCCGCAGCCGGAAGCGCAGCCGCAGCCTGGGTCGTACGCGCCTCGGCCTGAGTCGTACGCGCCTCAGTCAGAGTCGTACGCGCCTCAGCCTGGGTCGTACGTGTCCCAGCCGGAGCCGTACTCGGCGTCGTACGAGCCGCTTCCGGACGGGTCACTTCCGGACGAGTCACTTCCGGGTGAGTCGTATCTGCCGCCTGTCGACGAGGAGACGGTGGCGCTGCGGATACCGGATCCGCCGCCCTCGGGCAGCGACGCCGTGTCGGGTTCTCCGGCCTCTTCCGCCACGCGGCGCGACGATCCCTCCCAGGGCGGCCGGGCGGCCCGCAGAAAGGCCGCCAAGCGCCGTCACGGGCGTCATGGTGGCGCTCCGGACACCGGTCCGGCTCCGGAGGGGGCTCGGGAGGAGCGGCGGGCGCCGCTGTCGCGGGTCGAGGCGAGGCGGCAGGCGCGGGCGCGCAAGCCGAGTCCGGCGGTGGTGGCCAGCCGGGCGATCGGTGAGGTGTTCATCACCACCGGGGTGCTGATGCTGCTGTTCGTCACCTACCAGTTGTGGTGGACGAACGTCCGTGCGCACGCGCAGGCGGGCAGCGAGGCGAGCAGCCTCCAGAACGACTGGGCGAGCGGCAAGCGCAATCCGGGGGCCTTCGAGCCGGGGCAGGGTTTCGCCATCCTGCACATCCCGAAGCTGGATGTGGTGGTGCCGATCGCCGAGGGGACCAGCAACAAGGGAGTGCTGGACCGGGGCATGGTCGGTCATTACGCCGAGGGCGCGCTGAAGACCGCGATGCCCGGTGACAAGTCGGGGAACTTCGGGCTCGCGGGTCATCGCAACACGCACGGTGAGCCGTTCCGGTACATCAACAAGCTCTCTCCGGGCGATCCGATCGTCGTGGAGACGCAGGACGAGTACTACGTCTACAAGATGTCGTCCATCCTGCCGGTGACCTCGCCGAGCAACACGAGCGTCCTGAATCCCGTCCCCACGGGCTCGGGATTCACCGAGCCCGGCCGGTACATCACGCTGACCACGTGCACGCCGGAGTTCACCAGCAAGTACCGGATGATCGTCTGGGGCAAGATGGTCGAGGAACGGCCGCGCAGCAAGGGCAAGCCGGATGCGCTCGTCAGTTAAGGGCAGATGACCAGTGGCAGCGACCACCGACACCGAGCACGAAGAGCACACCGGCGCGGCGGCGTCCCGGCCGTCGGCGGTACGGCGCCGTCCCGGGCCGATCGCGATGGCGGTCAGTGTCTTCGGGGAACTCCTCATCACCGCGGGCCTGGTGCTGGGCCTGTTCGTCGTCTACTCGCTGTGGTGGACGAACGTGGTCGCGGACCGTGCGGCCGGGAAGCAGGCCGACAAGGTCCGTGACGGCTGGGCGCACGGCCGGGGTGAGCCCGGGGCGCTGGACACCAAGAACGGCATCGGTTTCCTGCATGTGCCGGCCATGAAGAACGGTGAGGTCCTCGTCGAGAAGGGCACGTCGAGCAAGATCCTCAATGACGGTGTCGCCGGTTACTACACCGACCCCGTCAAGTCGGCCCTCCCCATGTCGGGCAAGACCGGCAACTTCGCCCTCGCCGCCCACCGTGACGGTCATGGTGCCAAGTTCCACAACATCGACAAGATGAGGAAGGGCGACCCGATCGTCTTCGAGACGAAGGACAAGTGGTACGTCTACAAGGTCTACGACATCCTTCCCGAGACCTCGAAGTACAACGTCAAGGTGCTCTCGGCGGTCCCGAAGGAGTCCGGCAAGAAGAAGCCGGGCCACTTCATCACCCTGACGACCTGCACGCCGGTGTACACGAGCACGTACCGCTACGTGGTGTGGGGTGAGCTGGAGCGGGTGCAGAAGGTCGACAGCGAGCGGACACCGCCGAAGGAGCTGCTCTGACTGCCCTTCTTGTGGGAGATCAGTCGCTACCATGACGAAAGGCCCGAAGCCGCAACCTTCTTTTGCGGCTTCGGGCCTTTTGTGGCAGTCCGGTTGTCACTCCAGGACGGTGAGCGCCGTCCCGGCGCTCCACTCCTCCAGCAGCCCACGGTGTACGGCGGTGATGCCGCTCTCAGCCGCGATGTTCAGGGCGTCGCGGGTGAAGGGGCATGTCGCCACGAACAGGGATACCTCGGAGTCGTGCAGGACCTTGGCAGCGCCGATGAACTTCTGGACTTCGGGGCTGGTGATGGAGAGGTGGGGCGCGAACCTCTTGCACTGGACGACGAGGCGCCGCCCGCCGGCGGTGAGCGCGGTGATGTCGATGCCGCGGTCCCGCCCGCCGCCTTGCACGATGACGTTGGTGCAGCCGTCGCGGCGCAGCAGCTCGGCGACGTGTTCTTCGAATTCGCGTCCGTTCATGGCGTCCATGGAGGCCATGACTCCGGCGAGGGGGCGGTCTTCTCGTGGGGCTTCCAGCCGCTGCAGGCGGGCGTGGTGGTGGCGGAGCCGTTTCTCGATGCGCTGGACGCCTGCCCGGAGGGCGATGAGTTCTCGGCGGTGTTCGCCTGAGGTTTCGATCAGGGCGTTGAACATGGGGACGACGGTCTTGCCGAGGATGTGGGTGATGCGCTGGTCGATGCGGTCGTCGAGGGATGTGGTGTCGGCCGGGGCGGGGTTTTCCACAGGCTGTGTGCGGGCCAGGTACTCCATGTCGAGGAGGTAGACACGCACTTGACGTGCGACTTCGCTGTCTCGGAGCAGCATGGCGACGTTGAGGACGGCACGCCGGGAGAAGAGGGCGAGGGATCGGGTGCGGGACTGGATCCCACTGAGTTGCTTGAAGTCACTCAGTTCTGTACCTGTCAGAACTCGATACCCGCTCGCTTCCAGTTCCGCACGGTGATCGTGCACGAGAGCACGCAGGGCCTCTACCGTGACGCCGAAGTACGCCGCCACCATCGCCGTCGTCACATGCATCCCGTCCGGCAGCAGCGACAGGGCCTTGACCCTGTCGAGTACGTCCGTGCGGTCGAGCACGCTGCGGCGCAGGGTCTGCGATTCCAGCAGTGCCATTTCGTTGATCATGTTCTGCCCTTCGGCTCGGTCGGCGGGCAGAGTCTCGATTCCCCACCCCACCCGATGAACGAGTCATGAAATGTGAAGACACGATCGGGGGGCGTGTGAGTGTGCGATGAGGGCCGTGGCGGTGGTCGGTCTCGACGAAGAGGGTTAATTCCGGGGGGATTTCGCTCTTTCTTGGTAGGGTAATCGCACGGTTGACCACCTGGGGGGATGGGTTTTCTGTGGATGCCGCTGTGCTGTCATCGCCAAGATCATCGGCTGGCCCGATGGAAGCGGTCATCCTTTCTCCCCGGGCGTCGTCCCGGTCGGTGAGGCTGGTTCCTTCCTCGACGCCCCCGGGCGCGGCGTCGTAGCGCGCCTCATTCCTGCCGCGTTTTCTTGACCCCGTCCGCGGGTCCTTCCGTAATCCCGCATTTCCCGGAACACCTCCCTGTGTTGTGGCGTGTCAGGTGCACGCCAAGAAAGGTCTGCGCATGATCAAGAAGTCGTTGGCTGCCGGTATCTCGGCCATGAGTGCCGCCGCTCTCCTCGGCCTGGGCAGCGCCCCGGCCGAGGCCGCGGACAACCCGTGCGGCGGCCCTTACCAGACCATCGCCTACGTCGACGGACGCCTCCCGGGCGACGGCGGCGACGACGACGGCAGCATGGTCGCCTACGCGGGCGGCACCGGCTACCTGTGCGTCGTCTTCTACAACGAGACGCCGGGCGGCGCGAACAGGATGTACTTCAACGTCTGCCCGGGCAAGGTGAGCGGTCCCGGATGCGGCACCGACGACGGCAAGTACGCGACGTACGCCGGTCCGATCAGGATCGAGGACACGGGGTGCTTCACCGCCGCCTACAAGATGCGGAACGAGGCGGACACCACCTGGCTCATCAGCGGCAAGCGCAGCTACGGACCGCGCTGCTGACGCGTGACGCGTGACGCGTGACGCGTGGGTGGGGCGTGGGTGGGGCTGTCACCGTCCCACCCACGCCCACCGCCCCCGACCGCACCGGCTCCCCGTCTCCGCGCCACGCCTTCTGTCACGCCAGGCCCGCCACACCCGGTGTGTCGTCCTCGTTCGGTTTCGAGGACCTCATCGAGGACGCGGACGGCTACCTGATCGCCCGCGCGGTCCGCAACAACAAGACCACCGTCGACGCGGTCAAGGACCACTACCAGAAGGACGGCGGGCTGCGTCGCTTCAACAACTACTCGCCCAGCGCTGGGGGAACGCGACCGACTGCAAGGACTCCGCGCACAACGCGCTGACCGCTCCGACACCGTCCTGGGGCCCGCCCGTAAGCAGCTCATCAGTCTCAAGGGCGCCGTGCTGCCGGCGGTCTACCAGAATGCGCCGGGTGGACTCGACAAGCTCCAGAGGTTCGAGCAGGGATTCGTGGACGCGCTCCTCGCCCGCATGGGCATGGAGAAGAGCAAGGCGGTGCGCAGCCGGGCCGCGCGTTCCGCCAAGGACTGAGTCATGACCGGCGGGAACAAGTCCCTCCGGCCGGAACGGGTCGCCTACCTGGCCGGACTGGCGGTGATGGGCGTCGCGCTGCTGTTCCTCCTCGGTGCCGGCGGCGTCGTCGTGGCGTCGGTGGTGGGGGTGCTGTGTATCGGCATGGTCGCGGGAGGCCGTAGCGGTGTCCGGGCCGTGCGGGCCGGCAGGTGGGGGCGGCCCGGGACCTGGCTGTCCCTGGGCGTGGCCTGTGTGTCCACCGGTGTCGTCGGATTCGCGGTGGCTTATCTGATCGGGATCTTCTCCGGCGGCCTGGACGTCCAGGAGGCCTGTGTCCACGGGCATGGTGTCCGCTACGACGACGCCTTCCGGAAAGCGCACGCGGACGAGTCCAACCGTTGGTTCCCGCTGCACAGCAAGTGCAACGAGGACTTCGACCTGGTTCCCGCCTGGGTCAACCCCGCCATTGTGTTCTTCGTGCTGCTGGCGGCGATCGGCGTGCTGTGTCTCGCTGCCGCAGTGGTGACGGCTCTGAGGACAAGGAGAGACAGATGAAGATGGGTGACCTGACGAGGCGTCGTTTCGCCGGTGCCACTGTCGGCGTGGCGTGGTGCGGGACATCCTCGCCGAGCTGGACGGTGTCGTCCGCTGGGGCGGTGACTTCACAGCGGCGAAGGAGTCCCACTTCGAGATCGGCGTCAAGCCGGGGCACCCGCGGCTGAAGGGCGTTGTCCGGAAGATCCTCGGCTGGGAGGAAGGCCCCGGGGACCAGGGAGCGGGGGCGACGGACGCGTTCGACCCCGAGCGGCGCGGCAGAGCCCGCTCGTTCGCGCGGCGCGCGGCCTAGCGGGACACGGAGAAGGGCCGGGCCGCAGGTCCTGCGGTCCGGCCCTTCTTCAACCACGCGTCACCGCGTCGCGGCTCAGGTGGTCAGGTTGTACTTGAAGCCGCTGAACTTGTCGCCGCTCTTGATGAGGGAGACGCGCACGCCGACCTTGATGTTCTCGGGCACCTGGCTCCCGAAGCACTTGTACTCGTGCGAGAGGGCGGGCTGCGTCGTCTTCAGTTCGGCGATCGTCTTGTAGTCGCTCATCCTGAAGAGGTGGATCTCGACGGCGTACCCGTCGCTCTGGTCGTCGTACACGGTCAGGCAGTCCCCGTCATGACCGAAAGCACCCTTGCCGCCCGGGTCCCAGTCCGTCGTGTAGACGAAGCCGCTGTTGGTTCCGGCGTTCGCCGTTCCCGACGCGAGGAAGGTCAGGGCGCAGGCAGCGCCCAGGGCGGCCACGATTCGCTTCTTGATGATTACCCCCATATGGTCATGTCGCGTTCAAGACGCGAACAAGGTGTGATCATAGACCAGCAATAGGCCACGCCTGTGGGCCTTTTGGGGTGGTGCCCGTCACTCCTTTTCGGCCACGCAGACGTACAGCAAGGCGCCCCGGCACTCTCAGTGCCGGGGCGCCTTGCTGTACGCGGTGGTGTGGTCAGTCCTCGTTGCGGCCGGTGAGGCCGCCGAAGATGCCGCCGTTGCCGCCGTTCCCGCCGTTGTTGTTGCCTCCGGCGCCGATGGTCTGCAGGGTGACCGTCGTGCCCGCCGGGTCGTCGACCTCCTGGTTGGGCTGGGGGTCCTGGCCGGCGACGAGGGCGTTGTCGCTCTGGTCGCTGCCGTTCGCGAACTGGATGTTCGTGAAGCCGGCCTGCGCGAGGGTCTGCTTGGCCTGGCCGACCGTCTGGCCGACGACCTGGGGCACGCGCGTCTTCTGCTTCTGCTTCTTGCCGATCTGGATGTTGACCGACGAGTTCTTGTCGACGGACGAGCCGGCCTGCGGCGTGGTCGCGATGACCTTGCCGACCTGGTTGTCGTCCTGGGTGTCGACCTCGGTGCAGTTGCCCACCAGGTCGTTGGCGGTCATCTGCGCCTTGGCCTGGTCGCAGCTCTGGCCGACCACGTCCGGGACGGTGGACTTCGCCTCGGCCTTGGCGATGGTGAGGGTGATGGTGGACCCCTTCTCCACTTCTTCGCCCAGGGTCGGGTTCTGCTCGAGGACTGTGCCGGGGTCCTCGGCGGACTCCTTCGACTCCGTCTTGACCTCGAACTGGTACTTGTCGCCCGTCAGCGTCGCCTTGGCGTCCTGCAGGCTGTCGCCGACGACACTCGGCACCGCCACCTTCGGCGCCCCGGTCGACACCACGAGGTTGATGGTGTCGCCCTTCTTGACCTTCACCCCGGCGTTCGGGTCCTGGTCGCAGATCTTGCCCTTGCTCTGGTTCTCGCAGGGCTTGTTGGTGGTGCTCAGCTTGAGATCGCTGTTCTTCGCCAGTTGTCTGGCGGTGGCCACCGTCTCGCCGACGAGGTTCGGAGCGGGAACCGTGTCGTTGCCGACCCCGTCGCCGCTGAACGCATAGCGACCGATCAGGATCGCGCCCACCAGCACCATGACGCCCGCCACCACCAGCAGTATCGTCGAGGTGTTGCCCTTGCGCTGCTGCCCGCGGCGCCGGTCCGGGCGGTCGTCGTAGCCGTAGCCGCCGTCGTCCGGGTTCATGGGGGGCAGCATCGAGGTGGCGCCCGCGCCGGAGTCCGCGCGCAGGGCCGTCGTCGGCTGGTCGTCGGGGTAGCCGCCGTAGCCCACCGAGCCCAACGCGGCCGTGGCCGCGACCGGCTGGCCGTCGAGGCAGGCCTCGATGTCGGCGCGCATCTCGTCGGCCGACTGGTAGCGGTAGTCCGGGTCCTTGACGAGCGCCTTCAGCACGATCGCGTCCATCTCGGGCGTGATCTCGGGGTCGAAGACGCTCGGCGACTGCGGCTCCTCCCGGACGTGCTGGTAGGCCACGGCCACCGGGGAGTCACCGACGAAGGGCGGGCGGACGGTCAGCAGTTCGTACAGCAGACAGCCGGTGGAGTACAGGTCGGACCGGGCGTCGACCTGCTCGCCCTTCGCCTGCTCCGGCGAGAGGTACTGGGCCGTGCCGATGACCGCCGCGGTCTGCGTCATCGTCATGCCGGAGTCGCCCATGGCGCGGGCGATGCCGAAGTCCATGACCTTGACCTGGCCGTTGCGCGTCAGCATGACGTTCGCGGGCTTGATGTCGCGGTGGACGATGCCGTTTCTGTGCGCGTACTCCAGGCCCTGGAGGATGCCGATGGTCATCTCCATGGCGCGCTCCGGCAGCAGCTTGCGGCCGGAGTGCAGCAGCTCACGGAGCGTCGAGCCGTCCACGTACTCCATGACGATGTACGGGATCGACACGTTGTCGATGTAGTCCTCGCCCGTGTCGTAGACCGCGACGATCGCGGGATGGTTGAGCGAGGCGGCCGACTGGGCCTCCCGGCGGAACCGGGCCTGGAAGGAAGGGTCGCGCGCGAGATCCGCGCGCAGCGTCTTCACCGCCACGGTGCGGCCGAGGCGGGTGTCATGCGCGAGGTAGACCTCCGCCATGCCACCACGCCCGAGCACCTGGCCCAGTTCGTACCGGCCGCCGAGGCGACGCGGCTCTTCCATAGCTACCTACCAGCCCTCTCCGTCGGTCCCGACCGCAAACTGCTGCGGCCGGAGGCTGCCGTCCGGGCCTACCGTACCCGGCTCGCTTTGTGTGACCTGGCCAAGCCCGTCAGCCGATACAGGACCGGTATCGCAACGTGCACCGATGTGAAACAGACGTGAGCGGGGTCACTTCTTGCTTTTGATGACCGCCTCCATCACGTTCCTCGCGATCGGCGCCGCGAGGCCGCCGCCGGAGATGTCGTCACGGACGGCCTTGTCGTCCTCGATCACGACCGCCACCGCCACCGGGGAGCTGCCGTCCTCGCCCTTGGCGTAGGAGATGAACCACGCGTAGGGGTTCTCCTTGTTGTCGACACCGTGCTGGGCGGTACCGGTCTTGCCGCCCACGGTGACGCCGGGGATCTGGGCGTTGGTGCCGGTGCCCTTCTGGACGACCGTCTCCATCATCGACTGCAGGATCTGGGCGTTGTCCGAGGACATCGGCTTGCTGAGCTCCTCGGGCTCGGTCTTCTCGATGGTGTCGACGCTGCGGGCCTGGAGCTCGTCGACCATGTACGGCTTCATCAGCGTGCCGTCGTTGGCGACGGCCGAGGCCACCATGGCCATCTGCAGCGGGGTCGCGGCGGTGTTGAACTGGCCGATCGACGACAGCGCGGTCTCCGACGGGTTCATGTCGTCGCCGAACACCGAGGCGTTGGCGCGCACCGGGGTGAAGTGCTCCTCGGTGAAGCCGAACTTCTTGGCCATCGCGAGCATCTTCTCGTTGCCGAGGTCGGAGCCGATCTTGCCGAACACGGTGTTGCAGGAGTACTGGAGCGCCGCCCGCAGGGTCGCGTTCTTGCAGGGGATGTTCCCCTCGTTCTTCAGCGGGGTCGTGGTGCCCGGCATGGTCCACGGCAGCGGCGTCTTGGTGTTCTGGTCCGCGTCCGTGTACAGCCCGTCCTCCAGCGCGGCGGCCGCGGTGAGCACCTTGAAGGTGGAACCCGGCGGGTAGGTCTCGCGCAGCGCCCGGTTGAGCGTCGGGTCGTCGGGGTTGTTCTTCTTCAGCAGCTTCTGCCAGGCCTTGGTGTCCGTCGTCGTGGAGTTCCCGGCGAAGGACGACGGGTCGTACGACGGGTAGGAGGCCAGGGCGAGGATCTTGCCGGTGGACGGCTCGATGGCGGCGACGGCGCCCTTGCCGCCCTGCCTCTTCAGACCGTCGTAGGCGGCCTTCTGGGCGGCGCCGTTCAGCGTCGTGACGACGTTGCCGCCCTCCTGCTTCTTACCCGTGAGCATGTCGAGGGTGTTGCGGAAGAAGAGCCGGTCGTCGTTGCCGGTGAGGATGCCGTCCTCGAGGTTCTCCAGCTGCGTGGCACCGAAGGCCTGCGAGGCGTAGCCGGTGACCGGCGCCCACATCGCGCCGTCCTTGTAGGTGCGCTTCCACTTGAAGTCGCTGCCCGACGTCTCCTTGGAGCCGGTGATCGGCTTGCCGTCGACGATGATGTCGCCCCGGGGGGAGGCGTACCGCTCGATGATGACGCGGCGGTTGTTCTTGTCGGTGCGCAGTTCGTCCGCCTGGACGTACTGGATCCAGTTGTCGCGGATGAGCAGGGCCAGGACCAGCAGGCCGCAGAAGATCGCGATCCGGCGCAGGGGTTTGTTCATGACGGGCGGACCACCTGGGTCATCTCGGCGTCGGGATTGCCGGCGGGAGCGGGCGCCGGTCGGCGTGCGGTGTCGCTGATGCGGAGCAGGATGCCGATCAGCGCCCAGTTGGCGATCACGGAGGATCCGCCGTAGGCGACGAACGGCAGCGTCATACCGGTCAGCGGGATGAGGCCCATGACACCGCCGGCCACGACGAAGACCTGGAGGCCGAAGGCGCCGGACAGGCCGACGGCCAGCAGCTTGCCGAACGGGTCGCGGGCCGCGAGGGCCGTGCGCACACCCCGCTCGACGATCAGGCCGTAGAGCAGCAGGATCGCCATGACGCCGGCGAGGCCCAGCTCCTCGCCGAAGGTGGCGAGGATGAAGTCGGAGTTGGCTGCGAAGCCGATGAGGTCGGAGTTGCCCTGCCCGAGGCCGGTGCCGAGGGTGCCGCCGGAGCCGAAGGCCCACAGGGCCTGCATGGCCTGCTCGGAGTGGACGACGCCGTCCTGGATGCCTGACCGGGAGAGTTTGAACTCGCGCGCCGGGTCGAGCCAGGCCTGCACACGCGTCTGGATGTGCGGCTCGAAACTCGCCACGCTTACGGCGCCGACCGCGGACATCAGCAGACCGAAGACGATCCAGCTGGTCCGCTCGGTGGCGACGTACAGCATGATGACGAACATCCCGAAGAACAGCAGGGACGTACCGAGGTCGGTCTCGAAGACCAGGATGAGGATCGAGATGACCCAGACGACGAGGATCGGACCGAGGTCGCGGCCGCGCGGCAGGTACAGGCCCATGAAGCGGCGGCTGGCCAGGGCCAGGGCATCGCGCTTGACCATGAGGTAGCCGGCGAAGAACACCGCCAGGACGATCTTCGCGAACTCACCGGGCTGGAGTGTGCCGAGGCCGGGGATCTTGATCCAGATCTTGGCGCCGTAGATGTTCGCGCCGAGTCCCGGCACGAGCGGCAGGATCAGCAGGAACAGCGCACCGGCCATGGAGATGTACGTGTAGCGCTGCAGGACGCGGTGGTCCTTCAGGAAGATCAGCACGGCCGCCAGCAGGGCGACACCCAACGCCGAGTACAGCAGCTGACGCGGTGCGGCCTCGGCGTAGTTGCTGAGTCGCTTGGACTGGTCCAGACGCCAGATGACGACCAGACCGAGCCCGTTCAGCAGCGTCGCGATCGGCAGCATCAGGGGGTCCGCGTACGGCGCGAACTTCCGTACGACGAGATGGCCGACGCCCGCGAGCAGGCCGAGGCCGAGCCCGTAGCTCAGCAGGCCGGGGGGCACCGAGTCGTTGATGGCCAAGCCGACGTTGGCATAGGCGAACACCGGAATGACAACGGCGAACACCAGCAGCGCGAGCTCGGTGTTGCGGCGGCTCGGCGCACCGATCGCGCCGATCGTGGACGTGTGGTGCGTCGGCGAGTTCGTAGTACTGCTCATCGTGTGACGGGGCCTCTCACGGCTTGCCTACTGCTTACCGCACAGCGAGACGACCTTCTGCTCTTCCTCCGAGAGGCTGGGGCCGGGGCTGGGAGTGGGTGCGGTCGTGGTCGGGGGCGTGGACTTCTCAGGCGTCGTCGGTGAGCCCGACGGGTTCGACGGGTTCGGTGTCGGTGTGGCCTTGGACGTGAAGGAGGCGGGAGTGGTTCCCGTGGTGCCCCCGGCCTCGCCTTGGCCGGTTTTGGAGTTGTTCCGGCTCTCGGCCTCGCGCCGCTGCGCCTGCTTCTTGCATGCGGAGGCCTGCACGGACAGTTCCTCGATCTTCGCCTGGGCGTTCTTCAGCCCGCCCTCGGCGATGGTCGCCTCGATCAGCTTCTGCTGGTAGGGCGGGAGGTACTTGAGTTCGATCTCGGGGTGGTCCTTCTCGACCTTCGAGAGGGAGACCCAGGCCAGGTCCTGGCTGATGCCCCGGTAGAGCGCGACGTGCTCCTCCTCGGCGCCGACGTAGTACTGCGTCTGCGTCCAGCGCCAGCCGCCGTACAGACCGCCGCCGACGACGGCCAGTGCCAGGGCGCCGTAGAACGATCTCTTCAGCCACCTGCCGCGCTTCTTGGGCTTGACGAAGTCGTCGTCGCCGTAGTCGAAGCCGGCCGCCGGGACGAAGCCGGTGGTGTCGCCGGAGCCGGGCGGGCCGAACTCGCCGCCCCCGCCGCCGTGGCCGTGGCCCTGGCGGCCGAGGCCGGAGGCGCGGCCGGCGGGGGTCTGCATGATGCCGTTGTCGTGCAGCTGGTGCTGGTTCTCGGCGACGGCGCCGACCACGACGGGGGTGTCGGACAGCTGGCCCGCGAGGGTGTCGCCGGTGTCCAGGTCGAGGACGTCGGCGACGATGACGGTGATGTTGTCGGGGCCGCCGCCGCGCAGCGCCAGCTCGATCAGGTTCTGGACGGTCTCCTGGGGGCCCTGGTAGCTGGCGAGGGTGTCCTCGAGGGTCTGGTGGGAGACCACGCCGGACAGGCCGTCGGAGCAGATCAGGTAGCGGTCGCCGGCGCGGACCTCGCGGATCGACAGGTCCGGCTCGACGTGGTCGCCCGAGCCGAGTGCCCGCATCAGCAGCGAGCGCTGCGGGTGGGTCGTGGCCTCTTCCTCGGTGATGCGGCCCTCGTCGACCAGGCGCTGCACCCAGGTGTGGTCCTGGGTGATCTGCGTGAGGACGCCGTCCCGCAGGAGGTAGGCGCGGGAGTCGCCGACGTGGACCAGGCCGAGGCGCTGGCCGGTCCACAGCAGCGCGGTCAGGGTGGTGCCCATGCCCTCCAGCTGCGGGTCCTCCTCGACCATGGAGCGCAGCTGGTCGTTGGCGCGCTGGACAGCGGTGCCGAGGGAGGTGAGGACGTCGGAGCCGGGGACGTCGTCGTCGAGCGCGACGATGGTGGAGATGGCCTCGGAGGAGGCGACCTCACCGGCCGCGGCGCCCCCCATGCCGTCGGCGATGGCGAGCAGGCGCGGGCCGGCGTAACCGGAGTCCTCGTTGCCCTCCCGGATCATCCCCTTGTGCGATCCGGCGGCGAAGCGCAGGGACAGACTCATGCGCACCTCGCCCGTCGGCTCCGGGTACAGCCGGTCGTGTCGAGCCACACTGCCCACCCTCCGGTCGGGAGCGCGCCGGGGCCCGGGGTGGTGCCCGCCACTGCGTGCTCGCTCCGCTCGCTCATTTTCGTACTACTTCCGCAGCTCGATGACGGTCTTGCCGATGCGGATCGGCGCGCCCAGCGCAATCGGTGTGGGAGTCGTCAGCCGGTTCCGGTCCAGGTACGTGCCGTTGGTGGAGCCGAGGTCCTCGACGATCCACTGGCCGTCGCGGTCCGGGTAGATCCTGGCATGGCGGCTGGAGGCGTAGTCGTCGTCCAGCACGATCGTCGAGTCGTGCGCCCGGCCCAGGGTGATGGTCTGGCCCTGGAGCGCGACCGTGGTGCCGGTGAGTGTGCCTTCGGTCACGACCAGCTTGGTGGGGGTGTTACGGCCGCGTCTGCCGCCGGCGGACTGCTGGCGCTGCTGTGGCGGCGCCTGGCGGGCGGCCTGCTGCTGCCGTCCGGCCTCGCGGCGCGATCCGCGCTGCGTGACACGCGTACCGAACAGGTCGCTCCGGATGACCTGCACGGCCACGATCACGAACAGCCACAGTACGGCCAGGAAACCCAGCCGCATGACCGTGAGGGTCAGCTCTGACATTGCCCCCGCTTCACCCTTCGGCTTGCCGGTAAATGATGGTGGTGCTGCCCACGACGATCCGCGAGCCGTCGCGGAGCGTAGCGCGGGTGGTGTGCTGCCCGTCCACCACGATGCCGTTGGTGGATCCGAGATCCTGGATCGTCGAGGGCGTTCCGGTCCGGATCTCGCAGTGCCGGCGGGAGACGCCGGGGTCGTCGATCCGCACGTCGGCGTCGGTGCTGCGGCCCAGTACCAGCGTCGCGCGAGAGATCTGGTGGCGGGTGCCGTTGATCTCGATCCAGTGGCGGGTACGTCCGCCGGAGGCTGTGGGGGCGGCCGGGGGCCGCTGGCCGCCCGCGGGCTGCGGGTAGCCGTATCCGCCGGGGCGGCCGCCGGGCGGCGGCGCGGACGGCATGGGCGGGGCGCCGGCGGGGGCGGCGGGCTGCGGGTAGCCGTAGCCGCCGGGGCGTGCGCCCTGCGGGGCCGCGGGCGCGGCGGCGCCGCCTTCCGGGCCGCCCTGCTGGCTGCTGGAGGAGGCGAGCGTACGGCTGCGCACCCGGTACAGGCCGGTGTCGAGGTCCTCCGCCTTCTCCAGGTGCACCTTGATCGGGCCCATGAAGGTGTAGCGCTGCTGCTTGGCGTAGTCGCGCACCATGCCGGCGAGCTCGTCGCCGAGCTGGCCGGAGTAGGGGCTGAGCCGCTCGAAGTCCGGTGTGCTCAGCTCGACGATGAAGTCGTTGGGCACGACCGTGCGGTCACGGTTCCAGATGGTGGCGTTGTTGTCGCACTCGCGCTGGAGCGCGCCGGCGATCTCGACGGGCTGGACCTCGGACTTGAACACCTTGGCGAAGGTG
This sequence comes from Streptomyces viridochromogenes DSM 40736, assembly GCF_000158955.1. GTDB lineage: Bacteria > Actinomycetota > Actinomycetes > Streptomycetales > Streptomycetaceae > Streptomyces > Streptomyces venetus. Next base: position 4,463,714 of record NZ_GG657757.1, read on the forward strand.
CCGTTGACCAGACCTTCGAGACGCTGCTCGAACTTCTTCAGGACTCCCATGGGGCACCTCCTCCGTCGCTGCCGTCCTGTGTACTGCCCTGCGGGCCACTTGCCTGGTACTGCTTACTGATCGTATCCACGCGCCGCTCGATCGGCTGGTTCCCCCTGTCAGGCCGGTCGACGGGTGTCGACGCATGACGAAGTTCCCTGTGGAGCTCTCCTTCGAACTCCTCCGGTGGTACTGCTGCGCGCAACCGCTTCGTGTACTCCTCGCAAGGATCGTAGAGGCGGCTGTGGACCAGTGTCCCGCACCCGACTGTGGACCCGGACCGCCTCCTGGGGAGACAGGCGGTACCGGTACGAGGTTGATACGTGAAGCGGTACGCGTTGATACGTGGCCAGGACACCGAAGGTTCGGCGGGGCTCCTGCCTGCGGAAGAAGGGATGTGAACCCACCCCGTCCAGCGTGCTAATGTTCTGGGTGTCGGAAGGCGCCAGCCCCCAAGGGGCCAACGCCCAGGACACACCCAATGCGCGGGTGGCGGAATAGGCAGACGCGCTGGATTCAGGTTCCAGTGCCCGCAAGGGCGTGGGGGTTCAACTCCCCCCTCGCGCACAGTGAGACACGGGTCCCTGCAGGTGACGGAAGTCACCGCAGGGGCCCGTTTCTCGTGCGGTTTCGGTGGTTGTGAGGGATGGCACAGCCTGGTCAGGGTGAGTGCAGGCCCGCCCGGGCGTGAGCTATCTCACCGGTGCCGACCTCGGGCCGCACCAGCCGGAGGACGCTGCCGTGGTCGTGGGAGCGGGACGGGTGGTCCCGGTGGTACCTCGGTACCGCTCGCGCCCCGAAGGTTCCCCTCCGGTCCCAGAGTCCCGGCCCGCCGCGCTCCTGGCTTCGGAGCCAGATCTCGCGGCATGTCCGCCGCCCGGTCCGAGTGCGCGGCCAGGCGCAGGGGCTCGCCGCCGCGGTCCGTACGTGAGGGTGTCGCGGTGCGTCACTCCCTCACACCCGCCAGTTCCACCGGGCGGCGGCGCAGGGCGAGGGCGGCCGGGGCGATCGCGGAGGTCACGGCGAGGACGGCGCAGGCCGCCGTCGTCATGCCCAGGGCCTGCCACGGCAGTGTGATGGTGGCCGGGGCCGACAGCAGGGCGAGGGCGCTTCCCATCCCGGCCAGGTTGACGGCGGCGACCAGGAGGCCGAGGAGCGCACCGGCCGCCACCACCGCCAGGGCCTCCGCGCCGGTCATCCGCAGCACCTGCCACCGGGTGGCCCCGGCCAGCCGCAGCGCCGCCAGGTCGCGGACCCGGTCGGACGTCGCCATGACCATGGTGTTGGACACCGAGATGCCCGTGTAGAGCAGGGCGATGCCGAGGACCAGCAGGAGGCCGAGGCGGGTGGTGCGGTTGGTGCCGGGGTGGCTGTCCCGGATCCACTGGTCCCGGGTGAGGACCTGCCCGTTCCCGGCGCCGAGCGCCGTGCGCAGGGCGGTGGCCACGGTTCCCGGATCGGCCCCGGCGGCCAGGGCCACGTCCACCCGGTCGACCGTGGCGCCGGGGGCGTTGCGCGGGGTGACGTAGACGCCGTTGTTGCCCGTGCCGGTGGTCATCACCGCGGCGATCCGCAGGGTGCGCGGCGTCCCGTCGCCGAGCCACACCCGGACCCGTTCGCCCACCCGGTGCCGCTGCCATTCCTCGTTGACGATGATCGACTCGTCGTCGAGGCCGCCCACCTCTCCGGCGGCCAGCGGCAGACGCGTGGTGGCCGCCAGCGGGCCGGGGGCCGCGGCTCGCGCCTCGGAGCGCACCAGGGCCACGCCGTCCTCCAGGACGTGGACGGCCGTCGAGGACGAGGGCGAGACCACCGTGCCCGGAACCGCCCGCAGCTTGCGCAGGGTGGTGTCGTCGAAGCCCGTTCCGCCCGCCGGGGTCACGACGAAGGCGGCGGTGGTGCGCTCGTCCGTCTCGGCGGCCCTCGCCCCGTTCAGGGTCGCCGTGGCGCCGAGCAGGGAACCCGCGAGGGCGACCGTGACCAGGACGGGGGCCGCGAGGGCGGCGGTGCGGCGCACCCCGGCGGCGGCGTTCTCCCGCACCAGCAGGGCGCAGGCCCCCGGCAGCGGGGCGAGCAGCCTGACCAGGGGACGCAGCACGAGCGGGGAGAGCAGGGCGGCCGCGGTGATCAGCAGCATGGGGCGGCTGACGTAGGTCTTGCGGTGCAGCAGGTCGCCCGGGCCGCCGGTCAGGGCGAGGGCCAGGGTCACCGCGGCGGTCAGCAGCAGGGCCGTACCGCACAGCAGGCGGCCCCGGGGCAGGGTCGCGCTGTCCGCGGACGCCTCGCGCAGTGCCTCGGTGGGGCCGGTGCGGCCCGCCCGCCAGGAGGCCGCGGTCGCCCCGCACAGTGCGACGAGCAGGCCGGTCCAGAAGGCCGCGTGGTAGGGCCAGGTGTGGTGGCCCATGGTGAACCAGGCCGGGGCGAGGCCCTCGTCGGCCACCCACACGGCCAGCAGGGGTGCCCCGTAGGAGCCGAGTGCGCAGCCGGTGGCCGAGGCGAGCGCGCCGACGGCGAGGGCCTCGGCGAGGACGGTCCGGCGGATCTGGCCCGGGCTCGCCCCGGCGGAGCGCAGCAGCGCGAACTCCCGGCGCCGCTGGGCGACCGCGAAGGCGAACGTCGAGGCCACGACGAAGACCGACACGAAGGCGGTGACGCCGCCCGCGGTGCCGAACAGGGCGTTCATCGCGGTGAGCGCCTCGGTGTCCCGGTCGGGGTCGGCGTCGGCGAGGCGGCGCGCGTCCCCGGTGAGGACCTGGGCGCTGTCCCGCACGGCCTCCCGCACGGCGGCCGGCTCGGCGTCGACGACCGGTTGATGGCTCACCGGCCGCAGCTTGGCGGCCCGCGCGTCGGTGAAGAACACGGCGTGCTCGAAGCCGCGCGAGGCGAGGGTGCCGACGACACGCAGTGGGCCCCGGTCGGTGTCGAGTCGCGCGCCGGGGCGCGTCCAGTCGCCGGTGACGGCCACCTCGCCCGCCGCGCGGGGCGCCCGGCCGGCGGCGAGGCCGTACGGGGCGAACGCGGCGGTGGACCAGGGGTGGCCTACGAGGTCGGCGGGGCCGCCCTCGGCGCGCACGGCGAAGGACCGGTCCACGACGACCCGGCCCAGCTCTTTAAGGCGCGTGACGGCCGCCGCGGGCACCGGGCGCGGGTGGGCGAGCCGGGCCTCACGGTCGCCGATCGATGTGGGGACGCGCAGCGTGTCCGGTCCCTTGACGACGACCGGCGCCGCCGCGAAGCGTTCGGGTGCGCGCTGCGGGGGAGCGGCCGACGAGGCCAGGGCGAGGCCCGTCACGGTGAGCAGGGCCACGCCGAGCGCGAGCGCGACGAAGCTGCCGGTGAAGGTGACCCAGCGGGTGCGCAGGGTGCGCAGGGCGACGCTCAGCACGGGACGGCCTCCAGCCGGGTCATGCGCGCGGCGACGGCGTCGGCGCTCGGATCCGTCAACTCCCCGTGCACGCGCCCGTCGACGAGGAAGACCACGCGGTCGGCGAACGCGGCGGCCACCGGGTCGTGCGTGACCATGACGACCGTCCGGCCCTCGCGGTCGACCATGCCGCGCAGCAGCCCGAGCACCTCGTGGCCGGTCCGCGTGTCCAGGGCTCCGGTCGGCTCGTCGGCGAACAGCACCTCGGGCCGCGTGATCAACGCCCGGGCCAGGGCGACGCGTTGCTGCTGGCCGCCGGAGAGCCGGGCCGGTCTGTGCCGGGCCCGGTCGGCGAGGCCGACCTGCTCCAGCGCCTGGCGCACCCGGGCCTTCGGGACGCGGCGGCCGGCCAGGCGCAGGGGCAGGACCACGTTCTGCTCGGCGGTCAGCGAGGGCAGCAGGTTGAACGCCTGGAACACGAACCCGACGCGTTCGCGGCGCAGCAGGGTCAGCCGCCGCTCGCTCAGCCCGGTGATCTCGGTGCCGCCCACGGTGACCGACCCGGAGGTGGGCCGGTCCAGGCCGGCCGCGCACTGGAGCAGCGTCGACTTGCCGGAGCCGGAGGGGCCCATCACGGCGGTGAACGTCCCGGCGGGGAACGCCAGAGACACCCCGTCGAGTGCCCTCAGGGGGCCGTACGTCCTGGTGACCGAGTCCAGCCGGATGGCGTCGTGCGATGCGTGTGTCATGGCTTCCCCACCTCGTGTCGATGTCGGTTCCACGAAACCGGGCGGGGGCGGGCCGGCGCAGTGCGGCGGGGCCTAGACCTGGGGTAGGGCCAGGCCTACCCCAGGGCCTCCCTCTGGGCCCATGGCCGGGGCCGCGAGGGGCTTCTACGGTGATCCGCATGCACCCTCCCAACGTGTGGCGGGCCATGGCCCGGCCCGGCTATCTGCTGTCGGCGTGGCCCTGGCGGTCGGCCGGTTACCTGCTCACCGGCGTGGTGACCGGTGTCGTCGTGCTGGTGGGGATCGTGACGTCCGCGGCGGCCGGCGCGGTGCTCGCTCCGGCGCTGGTGGGGTTGCCGTTGCTGCTGGGGACGGCTCTGGCGGGCATTCCGGTGGCGGCGCTGGAGCGGCTCAGGCTGCGGCTGGTGGACCCGGGCCCGGCGCCCGACCCGCATGAGAGTCCCGGGGAACCGGGGCTGAGGGCCTGGTTGTCGACGCGGCTGCGGGAACGGGCCACCTGGCGTGAGTTCGGCCATGCCCTGCTGTTCGCGGGAGTGTTGTGGCCGGTGGACGCCCTCGCGCTCGCCTTCTTCCTGCTGGGCCCCTCGACCGTGGTCGCGACCCCGTTGGTCGTGGCCACCGCCGGTGAGGCGAAGGTGCTCAAGGTGTGGCTGGTCTCCGGTTGGCCGGCGGCCTTCGGCTTCGCCGTCCTCGGGCTGGCCCTGCTGGTTCTGGGCGCCTACCTGCTGGGCGTCGCGGCCGGTGCCCGGGCCGGTCTGGCGCGGCTGCTGGTCGCCTCGCGGGAGGCCGACCTGGGGGCCAGGGTGGCAGAACTGGCCCGTTCCCGGGTGCGGTTGGTGGACGCCTTCGAGGCGGAGCGGCGGCGCATCGAGCGCGATCTGCACGACGGGGCCCAGCAGCGGCTCGTCGCCCTGACGATGACGCTCGGCCTGGCCCGGCTGGACGCCCCGCCCGGCCCGCTGGCCGACCAGCTCGACAAGGCGCACGCTCAGGCCGGCACGGCCCTCGCGGAATTGCGCGAGCTCATCCACGGCATTCACCCCAGGGTCCTCGCCGACTACGGCCTCGAAGCCGCCGTCGCCGACGCTGCCGACCGCTCGGCCGTGCCCGTGGACGTAGGCCTGGAGCTGCCCGGACGGCTGCCCCAGGCCGTCGAGGCCGCCGCGTACTTCGTGGTGTGCGAGGCGCTCGCCAACGTGGGCCGGCACAGCGGGGCGAGCCGGGCGGAGGTGAGCGGCGGGCACCGCGACGGCCGGCTGGTCCTGCGGATCCGCGACGACGGGTGCGGTGGCGCCCGGGCCGGGGAGGGCAGCGGACTGACCGGACTCGCCGACCGGGTGTCGGTGCTCGATGGCAGACTCTCCCTGTCCAGCCCGCCCGGCGGACCGACCCTGCTGTGTGTGGAGATCCCCTGTGACCCTGCGAGTTGAGCGGCTGTGACGCTGCGAGTCGACCGGCCGCTGCGTGTGGTCCTGGCCGAGGACAGCGTGCTGTTGCGGGACGGCCTGGTCGGGCTGCTCGGCCGCTGCGGACACGAGGTCGTCGCGGCCGTCGGGGACGCCGAGGCGCTGGTCACGGCCGTCGGGGAGCACGACCCCGACGTGGTCGTGACGGACGTGCGGATGCCGCCCGGCTTCCAGGACGAGGGCCTGCACGCTGCCGTGCGCCTGCGCGGGGAGCGGCCCGCGCTGCCCGTCCTGGTCCTCAGCCAGTACGTGCAGCGCCGCTACGCCGCCGAACTGCTGGACTCCGGTGACGGCACGGGCGTCGGCTACCTGCTCAAGGACCGTGTCGGCCAGGTCGAGGAGTTCATCGAGGCGCTCGGCGAGGTCGCCGACGGCGGCACGGTCGTCGACCCCGAGGTCGTACGGCAGTTGCTGCGTCGCCGCCGCGACCCGCTGGAGCGGCTCACCCCGCGCGAGCGGGAGGTGCTGGCGCTGATCGCGGAGGGCAGGTCCAACAGCTCCATCGCCCGCGAACTGGTCGTGTCCGAAGCGGCCGTGGGCAAGCACGTCTCCGGCATCCTCACCAAGCTGGACCTGCCGCCGGCGGACGGGACGCACCGCCGGGTGCTGGCCGTGCTGGCGTATCTGCGGGCCTGAGGCCGGCCCCAACGTGCCGCGCCCGCCCACGCGTTGTGGAAAAACCACCGAGTTGGTTTCATTGCGTCGCCCATCAGAGCCGTGCAGGGGAGCCACGGGTGACCAAACAGGACCGGGCCGTCCGGACCCGTCTCGCGCTGATCCGGTCGGCCGCCGAGCACTTCGAGGCACGCGGATACGTCCGGGCCAGCCTGGCGGAGATCAGCGCGGGAGCCGGAGTCAGCGCCGGCGCGCTGCACTTCCACTTCGTGAACAAGGCCGCCGTGGCCGAGGCCGTCGAGCACGTCGCCGCCCGCGCCCTGCGCCGTGCCGCGGCCCGGGGCCGCGGCGGCGACGGGTGCGCGTTGCAGCGCCTGGTGGACGTCACCCACCACGTCGGCCGGCTGCTGCGCGCCGACGTCGTGGTGCGCGCGGGGCTGCGGCTCAACGCCGAGGCGGTCGCCGGGCGGGTGCGTGACCTGCGCCGGGAGTGGCGGGAGTGCGTGCATGAACTGCTGGCCGAGGCGGAGCGGAAGGGCGAACTCGCCGCCGGGGTGCCGCCGCACCGCGGCATCGCCGTCGTCCTCGCCGCCACGACCGGCATCGAGGTGCTGTCCCGGGACGACCACGGCTGGCTCGGGCGGCACTCGCTGACCGACCTGTGGCACCTGCTCCTGCCGTGCGTGGCCGCACCGCACGTGGCCGTCGCCCTGGACCCGGCGGGGAGCGGGCGGCACCTCGTGGAACCGGACGCCGACGCGGACACGGACGCGCCGCAGGGGGACACCAACCGGGCAGGGCTCGCGCTGCGGTAGCGGCGTCGCGGCCCCGCCCGGCCGCCCCGCCACCTCGCCGCTGCGCCCCGCTCCCCGCCCCTCACCGACACGCCCACAGCGTTAAGCCATGGGCAAAACAAACCGGTTGCCAAGTTTTCTCGTCGCTCCCATCGGACGATGGTTCCCCCTGCCTCTGGTTCAAGGAGCGATGTGTCATGGCACAGCAGGCCTGCCCCTTCCTGACGATCGAGCCGTCCGGCCAGGACCTGTACGGCGAGATATCCCGGATCCGCGACCAGGGCCCGGCCGTCGAGATCGAACTCCCCGGCGGCGTACGGGCGTGGTGGATCAACGGCCTGGAGCTGAACAAGCGGCTCCTGGCCGGTCCCGAGACGAGCAAGGACGCCTTCCAGCACTGGCCGGCCTGGATCAACGGGGACATCTCCCGCACCTGGCCGCTCGCGATCTGGGTCTCGGTGCGCAACATGGTCACCGCCTACGGATCCGACCACAGCCGGCTGCGCAAGCCGATGGCCGCCGCCTTCACCAAGCGCCGCGTCGACGCGCTGCTCCCCCGCGTCCAGGAGATCGTCGACCGGGCGCTGGACGACCTGGAGCGGATCCCCGCCGGCGAAGTCGTCGACCTGCGGGCGGCGTTCGCGGCGCCGGTGCCGCACGAGGTGGTGTGCGAACTCTTCGGCGTACCGCGCGGCGAGGACGGCCCGCGCAGGGCCCTCTACCGGATCATCGACAGCTTCTTCGACACGGCGATATCCCTGGAGGACGCCCAGGCCAACGCCGTCGACCTGTACGGCACGCTGACCGCGTTCCTCCAGGACAAGCGCGAGCACCCGGCCGACGACCTGACGACCGCCCTCATCGCCGCCCGCGACGAAGGGAGCCTCAGCGAACAGGAGTTGATGGACAACCTGATCCTGCTGCTCACCGCGGGTTTCGAGACGACCGTCAACCTCATCGACAACACGGTGCACAGCCTGCTGGCCCACCCCGACCAGCTCGAACTCGTCCGCTCCGGGCGGGTGACCTGGGAGGACGCCATCGAGGAGTCGCTGCGCTTCGAGGCACCCGGCGCCATGTCGGGCCTGCGCTACGCCGTGCAGGACATCGAGATCGAGCCGGGGCTGACGATCCCGAAGGGCGACCCGCTCGTGGTGTCCTTCGCCGGCGCGGGACGCGACCCCGAGCGGCACGGCCCGGACGCCGAGCGGTTCGACGTCACCCGCGCCACCAGCCGCGACCACGTGTCCTTCGGCCACGGCGTGCACCACTGCCTGGGCCGGCCACTGGCCATGGCCGAGGCCACGGCGGCCCTGACGTCCCTCTTCGACCGTTTCCCCCGGCTGGCCCTGGCCGACCCGGCCCGGCCGCCGAAGCGGCTGCGGTCCATCATCTCGACGGGGCACCAGGAACTGCCCGTGCTGCTGCACGGCCGCAACCCGGGCCCGGACCTGGGTCCGCGTGCGGAGGAGGCCGGAGCGATCAGGAAGCTGAGCGAGCTGCGAGGAACGAGCGGTACCAAGGTGCCGCGCGCGTGAACCCGGCGGCGAAACCGTCGCCGGGCGAGCAGTCGAGGACCTTCCAGAAGGCGTCGTCCACGAACCAGTGGTCGACCGTGAGCATGCCCAGGTGATGCAGGGCGAACGGTGTCCCGGCGGCCCGGTCCAGAGCGGTGGCGACATCCACCGCCGCACCGCCGCCGGGCTCCTCCACCTGCGCGCACACCGCACCGAGCAGCTCCGCCGCCCCGACCGGCTCGGGGTGGTTGACGTGGTGCACCCCGCCGTCGAGCGCCGGCGACAGGGCCGCGGCCACCACCGCACGACCCAGGGTGCCGACGTCGATCATCGACTGGAGTGCCGCGCAGCCGGTCAGGGTCGCCGACAGCTCGCGCAGCAGCCGCACCAGTCCGGGGACGACCCAGCGGTCGCCCTCGCCGTACACGAGGTGCGGGCGCAGCACCAGGCCGCCGGCGTCGAGGACGTGCCGTTCGGCGGCGGCCCGGGTGCGGCTGGTGGCCGACGCGGGCGCGACCGGCACCTCCCCGGGGCGTACGCCGCGGAAGGGGCCCCGGCCGTACACCGCGGCCGTGCTCACGTACACGATCCGGCTCACTCCGGCGCGGACGGCCTCCTCGACCAGGGCGCGGGTGCCCAGGTCGTTGACGGCCTCGACGGTCCCGGCGTCGCCGTCGATCCGCGTGGCGCAGTGCACCAGGACGTCGGTGTCCGCGCAGACACCGCGCAGGGACGGGGGGTTGAGGAGATCGCCGTGGACCACTTCGCCGTGGCCGGGTTCGCCGCGGAAGGGGTCGCCCTGGACCGGTTCGCCGGGGGCCGCTCCCTGGTGCGTCCGGCGGGACAAGTGTCGTACCCGGACGTCCGGTCGCCCCTGTGCGACGGCCGCCACCCGGCTGCCGACGAAGCCGCTTCCGCCCGTGATCAGAACGTTGACCGTCACGACAGGGACCGTACCCGGGCCGGCTGCGCGCAGGTCAGCGTGGCGCTGAAGACGGACTTGCCCTCCTGCCGTCCCTCGACCCGGACGGTGACCTGCCCCGGCTCCTCGTCGAGGACCTGCGTCTGGATCCAGCACGGGGTGTCCAGCTCGGCGTACCGGGCGAAGGTGGCCGTCATCGCGCGGGGCAGGAAGGGGTGCCGGCCGGAGGCGGCGGTCGCGGCCTGGCGGGCCGCCTCGAACAGGACCATGCCGGGCACGTGGTCGTTGGGCCGGGGGAAGAGCACCGGATGGCCGGTGTCGACGCGCAGCCGCCAGACGCCCGGCCGGCCGGCGGGTGCGAGGACGACGTCCTCGGCGCGAGCCCGGCCCGCGACCTCCGGGGCGATGCCCGGCGGCAGCGGGAGGTGAGTGACCGGGGCGGTCAGCCGCTGTGCCCGCAGACGGCGGTAGGCGAGCGGGGAGGTGCAGGCGGTGCTGCCCGTGCCGCGGGCCACGAGGCGTCCCGCCCGGCGGAACTCCATGGTGGTGCGCATGCTGTGCAGGCCCCGGCCCCGGCGGCGGATCTCCGAGCACACGACGTCGATCTCGACCGGCTCGGCGGCGTCCGACAGCAGGAGCGCGGACGGGTCGGTGAAGACGGTCAGGTCGTACATGACGAAATGGGTGTCGTCGGGGGCGCCGAACTCGGCGTGCGCGAGCACCATCGAGGCCTGCCGCAACGTTTCGCCCACGATCATCGGATCCTGGTGGCGGTCGTCCACGGGGTGGAAGAAGGTGTGGACGGCAGGCCAGTGGGCGGTGAAGCGGAAGCGGGTCTCGGAGATTCGGCACCACCGGGTGGGGAAGACGTCCGTGTCGACGGTGCGGTGGGCCAGCTCTTTGGTGACCGGGGTGGAGTCGGGGGGTTCTATGTCGGGGGGTTCGATGGGATCGATGACCACGGGGTATGGCGCGTTCTCGACGGCCGCAGGCGTTTCGTTTGCCGGACCGGCCCAGTGTCCGGTCTGATCGTCCAAGGGTGCGCTTAAAGGTCCTGACTGCTGCATGAGAACCCCCAGGATCGGCTGCCTGGCTGAGGTCGGCGTTTGACTAAGATACGGACTAGCCGGTTTTTTTCAAAGGGTGGGCCACACCGCTGGAAACGGCCTCTCGCGCCCCCGCTGCACAGCGGTTTCACAGGGATCGACGGAGATCAGGAGGCATGCGATGGCGCGACAGGAGCGCGCGATCCGCACCCGGCGGACCATCCTGGAGGCGGCCGCGGCCGTCTTCGACGAACGTGGCTACACCTCGGCGACCATCGGGGAGATCCTGGACCGGGCCGGGGTCACCAAGGGCGCGCTGTACTTCCATTTCGGCTCCAAGGAGGAGCTCGCGGTGGGGGTGTTCGAGGAGCAGCTCTCGATCGCGCTCCCGCCGCAGTCCAGCAAACTCCAGGAACTCGTCGACTCCGGGCTGGTGCTGGCCCGCCGGCTCCGGTCCGAACCGCTGGTGCGCGCCAGCGTGGGACTCGCCCTCGACCAGGGGGCCATGGACCTCGACCGCACCATGGCCTTCGGCATGTGGTTCGACCAGAACGTGCAGCGGCTCGCCGAGGCGAAGGCCCAGGGCGAACTGCTGCCGCACGTCGACGTGGCGGAGACGGCGGAGCTGCTGGTCGGCAGCTTCTCGGGGGTGCAGCTGCTGTCCCAGCTGCGCTGCCAGCGGCAGGATCTGGAGCGCCGTGTCGTCGTGCTGTTCGAACACTTCCTGCCGAGCATCGCCGTCCCCGCGGTCCTGGCCCGTCTCGACATCTCGGCGGAGCGGGCGGAGCGGGTGCTGGCGGAGGGGCGGGAACAGGTGGGTGCCGTGCCGGCGCAGGCCTCGCCGGGGGCGGTGCGGGCTTCCTCGGCGACATAGGGGCCGGTGACGGCAGAGGGCGGCGGGCAGGGCGGAACCGGCCTCGACGTCCTCGGGTCGGCTCCCGCACGAGTTGTCCACAGTCGTGGAGTTTTCCCCAGGGTGTGACGCGTTTGGGCCGCCGGTTGTACGGTCGGCATGAGTTGCTGTTCGTGTGCGTGCGGGGGAAGGCGGTCGGTATGACCAGGGCTGGAGCAGAGGGCGGGACCGGGGCGCAGGACGGGACGAGGCGTCGGCTGCCCCGGGTGCGAGGCTTCGCCGAATGGCCGCCCGAGGGCTCACCCAAGGACGAGGGCAAGGCCCTGCGCAAGCGGATCCCCCGCGGCGCGCACGCCACGCTCGACCTGCACGCGTCCCGGCCCGACGCGGTGAGCGCGGTCGAGGAGTCGAACCGCGGCAGGCTCCCCGAGCTCACCGCGATCCGGGTCGGCCGCATGGCCGCCACACCGTTCGCCTTCCTGCGCGGCGCGGCGGGCCTCATGGCGTACGACCTGGCGCACACCCCCATGACCCGGATACGGGCGCAGATCTGCGGCGACGCGCACGCGGCCAACTTCGGCCTGTACGGCGACCCGCGTGGCGGACTCGTCATCGATCTGAACGACTTCGACGAGACGGTGCGGGGCCCCTGGGAGTGGGACCTCAAGCGCCTCGTGGCCTCCCTGGTGCTCGCGGGCCGGGAGGCCGGTGCCGACGAGGACCGGTGCCGCAAGGCGGCCCAGGACGCGGTGGGCGCCTACCGCCGCACCATGCGGCTGCTGGCGAAGCTCTCGGTGCTGGACGCGTGGAACGCCATCGCGGACGAGGAACTCGTCTCCCACACGGACGCCCACGACCTGGTCGGCACGCTGGAGCGGATCTCCGAGAAGGCCCGCCGCAACACCAGCGGCCGCTTCGCGGCCAAGTCGACGGAGGCCACCGAGGACGGCGGGCGCCGCTTCGTCGACGCCCCGCCGGTGCTGCGGCGGGTCCCGGACGCGGAGGCCGCGGCGGTGGCGGCGTCCCTGGAGGAGTACGTCGGCACGCTGTCCGAGGACCGCCTGCCGCTGCTCGCCCGGCACGCGGTGCATGACGTGGCGTTCCGGGTCGTGGGCACCGGCAGCGTCGGCACCCGGTCCTACGTCGTCCTGCTGCTGGACCACCGGGGTGAGCCGCTGGTGCTCCAGGTGAAGGAGGCGCGGCCGTCGGCACTGGTGCCGCATCTGGTGACGGCCGGTTTCGAAGCGCCGCAGGCCGAGCACGCGGGCCGGCGGGTCGTGCTCGGCCAGAAGCGGATGCAGGTCGTCAGCGACATACTGCTCGGCTGGACGACGGTCGACGGACGCCCCTTCCAGGTCCGCCAGTTCCGCAACCGCAAGGGCAGCGTCGACCCGGCCGCTCTCGCCGCCGACCAGATGGACGACTACGGCCGCATGACCGGCGCGTTGCTGGCCCGCGCCCACTCCCACAGCGTCGATCCGCGGCTCGTCGCGGGGTACTGCGGGAAGAGCGATGAGCTGGACGAGGCGATGGCGGGGTTCGCCTTGGCCTACGCGGATCGGACCGAGGCGGACCATTCCGACCTGGTCACGGCGGTCCGGGAGGGTCGGATCGCGGCGGAGATGGGTGTCTGAGCCTGCTGCGGGCATCAGCCGCGGGCGGCGCCCCGCTGCGCCGGGGTCGCGCAACGTGCGGGCTGCGACGGGGCCGGGCGCGCCGGGTGGCAGGAGCACGGGCACCGGCACTCACGCGACCGTGACCTAGGCTGGTCGGGTGACGACCCCGGAAGCTGAGCAGGATGGTGGCGACGCCGCCCGGCCCGAGGCACGCCTGGAGCGCGCCGTACGGGCCGCCGAGCAGGCGCTGATCGAGTACGAGATCGCGGTGGAGACCTTCCGCGTCGAGATCGAGAACTTCTCCCGCCTGCACGAACAGAAGCTCGGCCCGCTCTACGCCCGGCTGGAGGAGTTGGACGCCCGGATCCTCGAGGCCCGGGCGGCCCGCAGCGGCGACCCCGACGACCGGCGCCGGGCGGAAGAGGCCCGGGCCCGCCTCGCACCGATCCCCGGCGTCGAGGAGCTGCTGCACGGCTGGATGGACGACAGCGGCCTGTTCCCGGAGTCCGTGGCGATGCTCACGGACCAGGCGGTCCGGCCACCGCGGCGGGTCCGCCCCAGCGAGGAGGCCCGCAAGCTCTACCGCGACCTCGCCCGCAAGGCCCACCCCGACCTGGCCCAGGAGGAGAAGGAACGCGCGCGGCGCGAGGAGTTCATCACCCGGGTGAACGCCGCCTACGCCCGGGGCGACGAGGCGGAGCTGCGCGAGCTCGCCGAGGAGTGGGCCGCGGGGCCCGAGCTGAAGTGGGGCCCGAGCCGCGCCGAGGAGCTCTACGCCCGGCTCGAATGGCTCGCCCAGCGCAAGGAGCTGCTCGCCCTGCTCGCCAAGGAGCTGGAGGAGAGCGCCATAGGCCACATGCTCCAGCTGGCCCCGGACGACCCGGACGGTCTCCTGGACGAGATCGGGCAGCAGCTGCGCACCCAGGTCACCGAGCGCGAGAACGAGCTGGCCGGGCTGCTCACGGAGGGCTGAGCCGCGTCCCGTCCGGCCCGCGGGCCGGTTCGGGTAGCGTCGGGCGCATGAGTTTTGGAGCTGGTGTGCCCACGGTCGCGGTCGCGGACCTCAAGGACGGCGACTTCCTGCTGGACGTCCGCGAGGACGACGAATGGAAGGCGGGTCACGCCGAGGGGGCGCTGCACATCCCCCTCAGTGATTTCGTCGCCCGCTACGGCGAGCTGACCGAGGCCGCCCCGCAGGACGGCCGGGTCCATGTCATCTGCCGCTCCGGCGGCCGTTCCGCCCAGGTCACGATGTACCTGGCCCAGCAGGGCATCGACGCCGTGAACGTCGACGGCGGCATGCAGGTGTGGGAGGCGGCGGGCCGCGCCGTGGTGACGGACGACGGTCAGCCGGGGTTCGTGCTGTAGCGGCGGTTCGCCGCACCCTTCAGGCCGGCGGGTGGGCCGCCAGCAGGTCGCCCAGGGCCTCCTCGTGTGCCGCCGCCGGGCCGAGCGACAGCTCCAGGTGCTTGGCCCAGGCGTGGTAGCGGTGCAGGGGATAGTCGACGTCGGCGCCGAACCCGCCGTGCAGATGCTGCGCGGTCTGTACGACCCGTCGTACGCCCTCCGCCGCCCAGATCTTGGCGACGGCGACGTCACCGGTGGCGGGCAGCGCGCCCGGGGCCCCCGAGGCGAGCCGCCAGGCGGCCTGCCACAGGGTGGCCTCCATCGCGCGCAGGTCGATGTAGCGGTCGGCGGCCTGCACGGCGACGGCCTGGAAGGTGGCGATCGGGAAGCCGAACTGCTCCCGCTCGCCCGTGTACTCCCCGGTCATCCGCAGCACCCGCTCTCCCAGCCCGAGCGCCAGCGCGCAGGTGCCGGTGGCCAGCAGGTCCCGCAGCCACTCCCACGCGCCGTCGGCGTCGATCACGTCCCGGGCCGCGAGCCGCGTCGACTGAAGCCGCAGTTCGCCGAGCCGCTCGCCGCTGGTGGAGAACTGCTCGGCGAGGTCCACCCCCTGGTGCCCGCGCGGGACCAGGGCCAGCAGGGTCCGGCCGGACCCCGTGTGCGCGGGGACGACCGTGACGTCCGCGTCGTAGGCCCAGGGCACCGCTGTCTGCACTCCGTCCAGCACCCAGGTGCCGCCGTCCTGCCGTGCGGTCACGGCGAGCTCGGCCGGGTCGTGGCCGGTGCGGCCGTGCGCGGCGACGGTCAGCACGAGCTCGCCCCGGCCGGCCGGGGCCAGCAGGGCCACCCTGGCCTCCTCGCCGCCGTGGGCCTGTATCACCGCGGCGGCAGCGCTGCTCTCCAGCAGCGGCACCCTGGCCAGCACCTTCGCCGACTCCCGCAGCACCAGGCAGAGGGCGATGGCGTCCAGGCCCGCCCCGCCGTAGCGCGCGTCCAGCAGCAGGCTGAGCAGGTCCGCGTCGGCGAGCCTGGCCCACAGGGCGCGGTCGCAGGAGTCGGCGACGGCGCCCCGGGTGAGGGCCGGGCTGGGCACGGCGTCCGGCGCGACCCCGGCGAACACGCCCTTCGCCGCCTCGGCCGCCGCCTGCTGCTCCTCGGTGAAGGTGAAGTCCACGGTGGCTGTCCTTCCGGCCGGTCCCGTTGAGCTGACGGGCCGCAAGATAGAACAGGTTCTAGAAGAAGGGAATGGGCGTGCGGCGGGCGCCGTAGGGTGTCACTCCTGTGCCGCTTCCGCGGTGTGGCGACGGCCACGGCGGGGACCGGCGGGCAGGGGCTGTGCCGGGGTGGGCGGCCTGAGTACCGTTCCCGTGCCGACGCCGCGCAGCGGTTGCGCGGGCGGTACGACGCCCTCGCGGCCGGCCGGGCGGACGGAACGACGGACCGGGATCGGGGAACGGGGCGGAATTGGACGCGTACGACGAGGGCGCGAACGCCCGGCACGGGCCGGACGAGCCGGTCGGGCGGAGCGCGCCGGCCGACCAGGTCCTGTCCGTCGCCGCGTCGGCCGAGCCTCTCGACCAGGGCCCGCCTCTCGACCAGGGCTTGCCTCCCGACCAGGGCTTGCCTCCCGACCAGGGTCCGCCTCTCGACCAGGGCCCGCCCGTGGACCCCCGCTCGGGCATAGCCGCGCTCTCCCTCCCCGGTCAGATCGTCGTCGTCCTGGCCCTCGCGGTCGTCGCGGTCGGGGTTTGTGTGCACCTCGGGATGACCTTCCTGCACGTCGCGCCGACGAACACCGTCACCAGGGAGCACGGCAAGGCCGTGGACGACTGGATCTACCCGGAGTTCGAGCAGAACTGGAAGCTCTTCGCGCCCAACCCGCTCCAGCAGAACATCTCCATCCAGGCGCGCGCCGAGGTCCGGGACGGGGAGGGCGGGACGGTGACCACCGGCTGGTACGACCTGTCCGCCGAGGACGGCCGGGCCATCGACGGCAATCTGCTGCCCAGCCACACCCAGCAGAACGAGCTGCGCCGCGCCTGGGACTTCTTCCTCGCGACGCACGACACCGAGAACCGTCCGGTGGGCCTGCGCGGCTCGCTCTCCGAGACGTATCTGCGCCGGATCGTGGAGCTGCGTCTCGACCGCGACGACGCGGTGCGGGCCGCGACCGGGGGCGGCGGCGCCGTCGAGCGCGTCCAGGTCCGGTCGCGCACCAGCAACGTGCCCCCGCCGGAATGGAGCCGGGAGAAGGTCTCCACGACACCGTCCTACCGCGAGCTGCCGTGGTGGCCGGTGCCGGCGGCCGGGGCCGGGGGAGGCGCGCGGTGAACCGCTTCTCCCTGGCCGTCTCGCGCGGCATAGCCCGCGTCACCGAGGCCGCCCTCGGCCCCTACCAGACCGCCGTGATCCGTATCGGTTTCAGCGCGACCTGGCTGCTGTTCCTGCTGCGCGAGCTCCCTCACCGCAGCGAGCTCTACGGCCCCGACGGGCCCTGGAGCTGGGGTCTCGCCGAGCAGCTGATCAGGGCCAACGAGGCCTTCACCGTCCTGATGTGGTCGGACGGCCGGATCTGGTTCGAGATCGTCTACGCGCTCGCGATCCTCTCCAGTGCCCTGCTGCTGCTGGGCTGGCGCACCCGCACCATGTCGGTGGTGTTCATGGTCGGTGTGCTGTCCCTGCAGAACCGCAGCGTCTTCGTGGGCGACGGCGGCGACAACGTGCTGCACCTGATGTCGGTCTACCTGGTGTTCACGCGCTGCGCCCAGGTGTGGTCGCTGGACGCCCGGCGGGCCGCCCGCGCCCGGGCGGCACGCGAGCGGGGCGAGCGCGTCACCGACCGGACCGGCCCTGCCCTGTGGTGCGTGTCCGGGTTCGTGCTGATCGCGGTCACCCTGGCCGGGCGGATGGAGGGCGACTGGCTCATACCGGCGCTGCTGTGGACGGTGTGGGCGGCACAGGCCCTGTGGTGGCTGGCCGGCCGCCGGGCGACGTCCGGTGAGCCGCGGATCCTGCTCGACGTCGTCGCCGGCATCGTGCACAACGGTGCCCTGCTCGTGATCATGGCCGAGGCGTGCCTGATCTACGCGACGGCCGGCTGGTACAAGATCCAGGGCTCCCGCTGGCAGGACGGCACCGCGGTCTACTATCCGCTCCACCTGGAGTACTTCTCGCCCTGGCCGGCCCTCGCCGACCTGCTGTCCGCGAGCGGCACGCTCGTGATGCTCGTGACCTACGGAACGGTCCTCGTGCAGGTCGCCTTCCCGTTCACGCTGTTCAACCGGCGGGTGAAGAACGTCCTGCTGGCACTCATGATCACCGAGCACGCCGTGATCGCCGTCGTGCTCGGCCTGCCGTTCTTCTCGCTGGCGATGATCGCGGCGGACGCGGTGTTCCTGCCGACGTCCTTCCTGCGCCGCCTGGGCGGCTGGGCGTCCCGCGCGCGTGACCGCCTCCTCCGCCGCGGCGGGCGCACGCCGGTCCCCGAGCAGCACGCCCCCGAGAGCCCCGAGACCACGCACGTAGGCTTCGGGACATGACCGACCCCGTCCCCGTCTGGCACCGGCTCGCCGGCAGCACCGTCCTGCTCGACGGCTTCCACGCCCTCAAGCACGCCGTGCGGTTCGGCGCCGAGGTGCCGGTGGCGGTCACCGCCGACCGGGCGGCCACGCTCGCCCTCGCCGACGAACTGGCCCCGGACGTCCGGGACGCGCTGGCCGACCTGCTGACGGAGGTGCCGCACGAGACGTACACGTCGTTCGTGCCGCGCCCGCATCCCACGGCGGTGGCGGCCCTGGCGGTACGGCCGTCCCGCGAGTCCCACCTCGCACGGCTCGCGCACACCCCGCGTACGGCCCCGGTCGTGGTCCTCGACAACCCGCGCAACCTCGGCAACGCGGGGGCGGTGATCCGCCTGGCCGCCGGTTTCGGCGCGACCGGCGTGGTGACGACGGGCACGGTCGACCCCTGGCACCCGACGGTCGTACGCGGCGGGGCGGGCCTGCACTTCGCGACGGCGGTGGAACGGCTGGAGGTCGCCGACCTGCCGGCCGGCCCACTGTTCGCCCTCGACCCGGAGGGCGACGACATCCGGTCCACCAAGCTCCCGGACGACGCCGTCCTCGCCTTCGGCTCAGAACGCACGGGCCTGTCGCCGGAACTCCGCGCCCGCGCGGACCACCTGCTGTCCCTCCCGATGCGCCCGCAGGTCAGCAGCTACAACCTCGCGACCAGTGTGGCCATGACCCTGTACCACTGGAGCTGCGGTGGGTTCGAGTTGTAGGGGCGCGGGGAACCGCGCGACAAGCCAGAACGCACCGGCAACCGCGCCGTCACCGCGCCCCCCGAGCCCTTAGGCCTCCCTGCGCACCTCGACCACCCGGAACCGGTTGGCCACAAACGCCCCGTCACACAACGCCGCACTCGCCGCAGGGTTCCCCCCAGACCCGTGGAAGTCGGAGAACGCGGCCGTCTGGTTCACATACACCCCACCGGTCAGATTCAGCGACAACTGCGCCGCCTCCTCCAGACAGGCCTCCTGCACGTCCCGCTCGACCTCCGGGTCGGTCGTGTACGCCCCGACGGTCATCGCACCCTTCTCCCGCACGGTGCGCCGCAGCAGCTCCACCGCGTCGGACGCCGAGTCGACGGCGACGGCGAAGGACACGGGCCCGAAGCACTCGCTCATGTACGCGGCCTCGTCGTCCGGCTTGGCCCCGTCCAGCTTCACGATCACCGGCGTACGCACGACAGCGCCCGGGAAGTCCGGGTTGGTGATCTCACGGGAGGCCAGGGCGACCTCGCCCAGCCCCGCCGCGGCCTCCAGCCGCGCCTTCACGTCCGGGTTGACGATCGCACCCAGCAGCGCGTTCGCCCGCGCGTCGTCGCCCAGCAGCCCGTCCACCGACTTGGCGAGGTCCGCGACCACCTCGTCGTAGGACTTGGGCCCCTGGTCCGTCGAGATGCCCTCCCGGGGGATCAGCAGGTTCTGCGGCGTCGTGCACATCTGGCCGCTGTACAGGGACAGCGAGAACGCCAGGTTGGAGAGCATGCCCTTGTAGTCGGACGTGGAGTGGACGACGACCGTGTTGACGCCGGCCTTCTCCGTGTACACCTGGGCCTGGCGGGCGTTGGCCTCCAGCCAGTCGCCGAACTCGGTCGAGCCCGTGTAGTCGATGATCCGGATCTCCGGGCGTGTCGCGAGGGTCTTGGCGATGCCCTCGCCGGGGCGCTCGGCGGCCAGCGCGATCAGGTTCGGGTCGAAGCCCGTCTCGGCGAGCACCTCGCGCGCGACCCGGACGGTGAGCGCGAGCGGCAGCACCGCGCGCGGGTGGGGCTTGACCAGGACCGCGTTGCCGGTGGCGAGGGAGGCGAACAGGCCCGGGTAGCCGTTCCACGTCGGGAAGGTGTTGCAGCCGATCATCAGGGCGATACCGCGCGGGACCGGCGTGAACTGCTTGTTCATCGCCAGCGGGTCGCGCTTGCCCTGCGGCTTGGTCCACTCCGCGTTGTCGGGCGTGCGCACCTGCTCCACGTACGCGTACGCCACCGCCTCCAGGCCGCGGTCCTGCGCGTGCGGTCCGCCCGCCTGGAACGCCATCATGAACGCCTGGCCGGAGGTGTGCATGACCGCGTGCGCGAACTCGTGCGTCCGGTCGCTGATGCGCTTGAGGATCTCGAGGCAGACCACCGCGCGCTGCTCCGCGCCCGCGTCCCGCCAGGCCCGCTGTCCGGCCTTCATGGCGGGCAGCAGCACGTCGAGGTCCGCGTGCGGGTACGTGACGCCCAGCTCCACGCCGTACGGGGACGTCTCGCCGCCCACCCAGTCGTCCGTGCCCGGCTGGCCGAGGTCGAGGCGGGTGCCGAGCAGCGCGTCGAAGGCGGCCTTGCCCGCCGCCGCGTCCAGGCTGCCGTTCTCCCCGTAGGCCTTGGGGTGCTCGGGGTGCGGGGACCAGTACGCGCGCGTGCGGATCGCTTCCAGCGCCTGGTCGAGGGTGGACCGGTGCCGGGCGATCAGCTCGTGCGCCGAGAGTGCGGCGGTCATGGGTGACCAACTCCTCGTATCGAGAACTCTTCGTCGAGTTCAGGACCTGGGCAGAACCCTGGGCAGGAACGGACGGACAGAGCTAGAGTAACCGAACGATCGGTCGGTTCAAGGGGGTCCGCCGCATCTGTGGAAAACCCCGTGCGGGAGGATCGCGCACATGACAGCACTCGACCTCAGCAGCCCCGTGGCCGTCGTCGGCACCGGCACCATGGGCCAGGGCATCGCCCAGGTCGCGCTGGTCGCGGGCCACCCCGTACGGCTGTACGACACCGCCCCCGGGCGGGCTCGGCAGGCCGCCGACGCGATCGGGGCCCGCCTCGACCGGCTCGTCGAGAAGGAGCGGCTCACCGGCGCCGACCGGGACGCCGCCCGCGCCCGGCTGCTGCCCGCCGAGACCCTCGCCGAGCTCGCCGACTGCGCCCTGGTCGTCGAGGCGGTCCTGGAGCGGCTGGACGTCAAGCAGGAGCTGTTCCGCGAGCTGGAGGGCATCGTCGACGACGACTGCCTGCTCGCCACCAACACCTCCTCCCTGTCCGTCACCGCCGTCGGCGGCGCCCTGCGCGCCCCCGGCCGCTTCGTCGGCCTGCACTTCTTCAACCCCGCGCCGCTGCTGCCGCTGGTCGAGGTCGTCTCCGGGTTCGCCACCGACGTCACGTCGGCCACGCGCGCGTACGAGACCGCCCGAGCCTGGGGCAAGACGCCGGTCGCCTGCGCGGACACCCCCGGCTTCATCGTCAACCGCATCGCCCGGCCCTTCTACGCCGAGGCCTTCGCGGTGTACGAGGCGCAGGGTGCCGACCCGGCCACCATCGACGCCGTGCTGCGCGAGTCGGGCGGCTTCCGGATGGGCGCGTTCGAGCTGACCGACCTGATCGGCCAGGACGTCAACGAGTCCGTCACACGGTCGGTCTGGCAGTCGTTCTTCCAGGACGTGCGCTTCACGCCGTCCCTCGCCCAGCGGCGCCTGGTCGAGTCCGGCCGCCTCGGCCGCAAGACCGGCCACGGCTGGTACGACCACCAGGACGGCGCCGAGCGGCCCGAGCCGGACACCGCCGAGAAGCGGCAGCCGCCCGCGTACGTCGTCGCCGAGGGCGACCTGGGTCCGGCATCCGACCTGCTCGCGCTGATCCGCGAGGCCGGCATCCCGGTCCGCGACGAGGACGAGGACAACGGCACCCGCCTGGTGCTGCCCAGCGGCGGACAGCTCGTCCTCACGGACGGGCAGACCTCCGTGGAGTTCCGGGACGTCGTCTACTTCGACCTCGCCCTGGACTACCGCAAGGCCACCCGGATCGCCCTGTCCGCCTCCCAGGACACCTCACAGCAGACCCTCGCCGAGGCCACCGGCCTCTTCCAGGCGCTCGGCAAGGACGTCAGCGTCATCGGCGACGTCCCCGGCATGATCGTCGCCCGCACGGTCGCGCGGATCATCGACCTGGCGCACGACGCCGTCGCCAAGGGCGTGGCCACCGAGGAGGACATCGACACCGCGATGCGTCTGGGTGTCAACTACCCCCTGGGCCCGTTCGAGTGGAGCCGCCGGCTCGGCCGCTACTGGTCCTACGCGCTCCTGGACGACCTGCACGTGCGCGACCCCTCGGGGCGCTACGCGCCGTCCCTCGCGCTGTACCGCCACGCCCACGCCTCCGACAAGCGGGAGGGCACCGCCTCATGACCACCGCCAAGCGCGACACCTACACCCCGGACACGCTGCTGTCCGTCGCCGTCCAGGTGTTCAACGAGCGCGGCTACGACGGCACCTCCATGGAGCACCTCTCCAAGGCCGCGGGCATCTCCAAATCGTCGATCTACCACCACGTCGCCGGCAAGGAGGAGCTGCTGCGGCGGGCCGTGAGCCGGGCCCTGGACGGCCTCTTCGGGATCCTCGAGGAGGAGCACGCGCGCGTGGGGAGCGCCGCCGAGCGCCTGGAGTACGTCGTGCGGCGCATGGTCGAGGTGCTCATAGCCGAGCTGCCCTACGTGACCCTCCTGCTGCGGGTGCGCGGCAACACCGACACCGAGCGCTGGGCCCTGGACCGGCGCCGCGACTTCGACCACCGGGTGGCCGAGCTGCTGAAGGCGGCGACCGTGGACGGCGACGTGCGCGGGGACATCGAGGGGCGGCTGGTGACCCGGCTGGTCTTCGGGATGATCAACTCGATCGTGGAGTGGTACCGGCCGGACGTGCGCGGCATGAGCGAACGCGAGGTGGCCGACGCGGTGGTGCAGCTGGCGTTCGGAGGGCTCCGCAAGGGCGCCTGAGCTCAGCTCTGCGGCTCCAGGTCCTCCTCCTCGAAGACCAGCAGCGTGCGCGTGCTGAGGACCTGCGGGATCGCCTGGAGCCGGGTGAGCACCAGCTCGCGCAGCGCCCGGTTGTCGGACACGTGCACCAGCAGCAGCACGTCGAAGTCGCCGCCCACCAGGGCGATGTGGGAGGCCCCGGGCAGCTGTCTGAGCTCCTCGCGCACCGTGCGCCAGGAGTTCTGCACGATCTTCAGGGTGATGTACGCGGACGTCCCCTGACCCGCCCGCTCGTGATCGACCCGGGCGCCGAAGCCACGGATGACCCCGTCCTCGACGAGCCGGTTGATCCGGGCGTAGGCGTTCGCGCGCGAGACGTGGACCCGGTCGGCGACCGACCGTATCGAGGCGCGGCCGTCCGCCTGGAGCATGCGCAGGATGTCCTGATCGATGGCGTCCAGCGGACGCGGCGGTGGCAGCACACCGTGGTCGTCCTGGCTCGCGGCCGTGCTCTCGGCCATTTGTTCAGATGCCACCTGCGCCACCCTCCCTGCCATGGACGTACTGCGTCCATCTCAGGCTGTGGAGAACCGTTTGTCCACAGCCTGGGGCCACCCATAGCCAAATTGCGCCGTCGACCGAACAATCGGTAGGTGAGGCGGGTCACAGCCGACGCGTCTCCCGTAGCCGCTCCCACGAGGAGGTGCCGTCATGACGGTCATGGAGCAGCGGGGCGCGTACCGGCCGACCCCGCCGCCCGCCTGGCAGCCCCGCATGGACCCCGCGCCGCTGCTGCCCGACGCGGAGCCGTACCGCGTCCTCGGCACCGAGGCGGCCGCGAAGGCCGACCCGGAACTGCTGCGGACGCTGTACGCGCAGCTGGTCCGCGGCCGCCGCTACAACGCGCAGGCCACCGCGCTCACCAAGCAGGGCCGCCTCGCCGTCTACCCCTCCACCACCGGCCAGGAGGCCTGCGAGGTCGCCGCCGCCATGGTCCTGGAGGAGCGCGACTGGCTCTTCCCGAGCTACCGCGACACGCTCGCCGTGGTGGCCCGCGGGGTGGACCCCGTTCAGGCGCTCACCCTGTTGCGCGGCGACTGGCACACCGGCTACGACCCCTACGAGCACCGGGTCACCCCCCTGTCCACGCCGCTCGCCACCCAGCTGCCGCACGCCGTCGGTCTCGCGCACGCCGCCCGCCTCAAGGGCGACGACGTGGTCGCGCTGGCCATGGTCGGCGACGGCGGCACCAGCGAGGGCGACTTCCACGAGGCGCTGAACTTCGCCGCCGTCTGGCAGGCCCCGGTCGTCTTCCTGGTGCAGAACAACGGCTTCGCGATCTCCGTCCCGCTCGCCAAGCAGACCGCGGCCCCGTCGCTGGCCCACAAGGCCGTCGGCTACGGCATGCCCGGCCGCCTGGTCGACGGCAACGACGCCGCCGCCGTGCACGAGGTGCTGAGCGACGCCGTGCGCCACGCCCGCGCGGGCGGCGGCCCCACCCTGGTCGAGGCGATCACCTACCGCGTCGACGCCCACACCAACGCCGACGACGCCACCCGCTACCGCGGCGACGCCGAGGTCGAGACCTGGCGCGAGCACGACCCGATCCAGCTCCTGGAGCGCGAGCTCACCGCGCGCGGCCTGCTCGACGAGGCCGGAAAGCAGGCCGCCCGGGACGCCGCCGAGGCGATGGCCGCCTCCCTGCGCGAGCACATGAACCAGGACCCGGCGCTCGACCCGATGGACCTGTTCACCCACGTCTACGCCGAGGCCACCCCGCAGCTGCGCGAGCAGCGGGAGCAGCTGCGGGCGGAGCTGGAGGCCGAGGCCGAGGCCGAGCCGGAGGGGGGCACCCACCGATGACCACCGTCGCCGTCAAGCCGGCCACCATGGCGCAGGCCCTCACGCGCGCGATGCGCGACGCGATGGCCGCCGACCCCGCCGTGCACGTCATGGGCGAGGACGTCGGCACCCTCGGCGGCGTCTTCCGCGTCACCGACGGACTCGCCAAGGAATTCGGCGAGGACCGCTGCACCGACACACCGCTCGCCGAGGCGGGCATCCTCGGCACGGCCGTCGGCATGGCCATGTACGGCCTGCGCCCGGTCGTGGAGATGCAGTTCGACGCGTTCGCCTACCCGGCGTTCGAGCAGCTGATCTCCCACGTGTCCCGCATGCGCAACCGCACCCGCGGCAGGATGCCCCTGCCGATCACCATCCGCGTCCCCTACGGCGGCGGCATCGGCGGCGTCGAGCACCACAGCGACTCCTCCGAGGCGTACTACATGGCGACCCCGGGGCTCCATGTCGTCACGCCCGCGACCGTCGCCGACGCCTACGGGCTGCTGCGCGCCGCCATCGCCTCCGACGACCCGGTCGTCTTCCTGGAGCCCAAGCGGCTGTACTGGTCGAAGGACTCCTGGAACCCGGAGGAGCCGACGCCCGTTGAACCGATAGGCCGCGCGGTGGTGCGGCGCTCGGGCCGGAGCGCCACACTCATCACGTACGGGCCGTCCGTACCCGTCTGCATGGAGGCGGCCGAGGCGGCCCGGGCCGAGGGCTGGGACCTCGAAGTCGTCGATCTGCGCTCCCTGGTGCCGTTCGACGACGAGACGGTGTGCGCCTCGGTGCGGCGGACGGGACGCGCGGTCGTCGTCCACGAGTCGGGCTCCTTCGGGGGCCCGGGCGGGGAGATCGCGGCCCGGGTCACGGAGCGCTGCTTCCACCACCTGGAGGCGCCGGTGCTGCGTGTGGCCGGGTTCGACGTCCCGTATCCGCCGCCGATGCTGGAGCGCCACCACCTGCCCGGTGTGGACCGGATCCTGGACGCCGTGGGGCGCCTGCAGTGGGAGGCCGAGAGCTGATGGCACAGGTGCTGGAGTTCAAGCTGCCCGACCTCGGGGAGGGGCTCACCGAGGCGGAGATCGTGCGCTGGATGGTCGAGGTCGGTGACGTGGTCGCCATCGACCAGCCCGTCGTCGAGGTCGAGACGGCCAAGGCGATGGTCGAGGTGCCCTGCCCCTACGGCGGTGTGGTCACCGCCCGCTTCGGCGAGGAGGGCACGGAACTGCCCGTCGGGGCGCCGCTGATCACCGTGGCGGTGGGGGAGCGCGTGCCCGCCGACAGCGGCGGAGCCGACACCGAGGGCTCGGGCAACGTCCTGGTCGGCTACGGCACCTCCGAGGCACCGGCCCGCCGACGCCGGGTCCGGCAGGAGCGACCGGGGTCCGGCAGGGACACGGCGGCCGGGCGGGACGGTACGCGTCCTGCGGCCATGGCACCCGCCCACGCCAGTGCCTCCAACAAGGTGGTCGACGGGCAGGCCGGTGGCTCCGACTCCGAGGACGGCCCCGTTCCCGTGATCTCCCCATTGGTGCGTCGGCTCGCCCGCCAGAACGGCCTCGATCTGCGGGAGCTGACCGGCTCCGGCCCGGACGGGCTGATCCTGCGGGCGGACGTGGAATACGCGCTGCGTGCGGCGGGCCAGGGCGCCACGGCGGCACCCCCGGCGCCCGGCACCGCTCCCACACCTGAGGCCTCCCTCGCACCGGCCCCCGGCGAGACGCGCACCCCGCTCAAGGGCATCCGGGGCGCCGTCGCCGACAAGCTGGCGCGCAGCCGCCGCGAGATCCCGGACGCCACGTGCTGGGTGGACGCCGACGCCACGGAACTCATGCGGGCCCGCACGGCCATGAACGCGGCCGGCGGACCGAAGATCTCCGTCCTGGCCCTGCTGGCCCGGATCTGCACGGCGGCCCTCGCGCGCTTCCCCGAGCTCAACTCCACCGTCGACACGGAGGCCAGGGAGGTAGTCCGGTTCGACCAGGTGCACCTGGGCTTCGCCGCGCAGACCGACCGGGGGCTCGTCGTCCCGGTCGTCCGGGACGCGCACGCGCGCGACACCGAGTCGCTCACCGCCGAGTTCGCCCGGCTCACCGAGGCGGGCCGGACCGGGACGCTGACACCCGCGGAGCTCACCGGCGGGACCTTCACGCTCAACAACTACGGCGTCTTCGGCGTCGACGGCTCCACCCCGATCATCAACCACCCCGAGGCGGCGATGCTCGGCGTCGGCCGCATCGTCCCCAAGCCCTGGGTGCACGAGGGCGAGCTGGCGGTGCGGCAGGTCGTCCAGCTCTCGCTCACCTTCGACCACCGGGTGTGCGACGGCGGCACGGCGGGCGGCTTCCTGCGGTATGTGGCTGACTGCGTGGAACAGCCGGCGGTGCTGCTGCGGACGCTGTGATTCCTGTTCCTCGTATGAGCTGGTGCTCGTGATCGGGTCGGTTCCCCCGCGTTCCGTGTGATCGCGGGGGCACGCATACTCGGGGGGTGACCGCCTACGAGCCTCCCGGTGAACCCGGCACCCCCGTGCAGGACACCGCCGGGCAAGACACCCACGGGCAAGACCCCCACGGGCAGGACGACGCCGCCGTGTACGACGCCGTCGTGCTCGCCGGCGGGGGTGCGCGCCGACTGGGCGGCGCCGACAAACCCGGTGTGCGCGTGGGGGGCCGGGCCCTGCTCGACCGCGTGCTCGCCGCGTGCGCCGGCGCCCGCAGCACCGTCGTCGTCGCCGCGCCCCGGCCGACGGCCCGGCCGGTGACCTGGGCCCGCGAGGACCCACCCGGCGGCGGACCCCTCGCCGCGCTGGACGCCGGGCTCCGGGACACCACGGCCGAACACGTCGTGGTGCTCTCCGCCGACCTGCCGTTCCTTCAGGAGCGGACCGTCGGCCGACTGCTGGGCACCCTGCGGACGAGCGGCGCCGACGGCGTGCTGCTGACCGACCCCGACGGCCGTGACCAGCCGCTCGTGGCCGCGTACCGCACGCCTCGGCTGCACGAGGTGCTCGCCCTCCTCGCCGACCGGCACGACGGTCTCACCGGTCTCCCGCTGCGGCGCCTCGTCGCCGAGCTGAGCCTCACCCGCATCTCCGACCCGGTCGCGTCCTTCGACTGCGACACCTGGGACGACATCGCCACCGCCAGGGCACGTATCAGGGAGCATGGGCACGTGTTGGATGAATGGATTTCCGCCGCCAAGGACGAACTGGGGATCGAACTGGACGTCGACACCGGCGTCCTGCTCGACCTCGCCCGTGACGCCGCCCACGGGGTGGCCAGGCCCGCGGCGCCGCTGACCACCTTCCTCGTCGGCTATGCGGCGGCGCGTGCCGGTGGCGGCCCCGAAGCGGTCGCCGAGGCCGCCCGCAAGGCCGCGGCCCTCGCCGCCCGCTGGGCGGCGGAGAGCACCTCCGACGCCCGGTCCTCCGGTGCCGCGCCCTCCGGTGCCCCGTCCGACGTCGCCCCGGACGCGACCCCGGACACCCGCCCGGACGCCGCCGGATGACCGCGCACGGCACCCGGGCCGGTGAGGACGCCGAGGACCTCGACGTCGAGGAGGTGCTCGCCCTCGTGAACGACAGCAACGGCAACCACCGGCCCGCCCCGGCCCCACGAGCCGAGACGGACAGCGGCCGCACCCCCGACCGTCCGGGCACCTCTCCCCGGTCCGACAGCCGCCACCGCGCCACCCCCTGGCCGGAAGCCCGGGCCGTCGCCGAACGCGCCGGCCGGAACGCCGCCCGGGCCGCTCGGCGCGCCCCCGTCTCCGTCCCCCTCGAAGCCGCCCTCGGCCTCACCCTGGCCACCCCTCTCGACGCCCTCACCGACCTCCCCTCCTTCGACACCTCCGCGATGGACGGCTGGGCGGTCGCCGGCCCCGCCCCCTGGGACGTACGGGACGAGGGCATCCTGGCCGGGCACGCCGCACCCACGCCGCTGACCGACGGCGAGGCCGCCCGGATCGCCACCGGCGCCCGCATCCCCCCGGACACCACCGCCGTCCTGCGCAGCGAGCACGGCCGCACCGACGACAAGGGACGGCTGTACGCGACCGGGGAGGTCGCCCCCGGCCAGGACATCCGCCCGCGCGGCCAGGAATGCCGCACCGGCGACCAGCTGCTGCCCGTCGGCACCCTCGTCACCCCGGCCGTCCTGGGTCTCGCCGCGGCCGCCGGATACGACACCGTCGACGCCGTCCCGCGCCCTCGCGCGGAAGTGCTGGTCCTCGGGGACGAGTTGCTCACCGAGGGGCTGCCGCACGACGGTCTGATCCGGGACGCCCTCGGCCCGATGCTGGAGCCCTGGCTGCGGGCGCTCGGCGCCGAGGTCGTCGCCGTGCGACGCGTCCGCGACGACGCCGGCGCCCTGCGCCGGGCGATCACCACGTCCGACGCCGATGTCCTCGTCACCACCGGCGGCACCGCCGCCGGTCCCGTCGACCACGTCCACCCCACCCTGCGCCGCATCGGCGCCGAACTCCTCGTCGACGGCGTCAAGGTACGGCCGGGCCACCCCATGCTGCTGGCGCGCACCACGGAGACCCAGTACCTCGTCGGACTGCCGGGCAACCCGCTCGCCGCCGTCTCCGGGCTGCTGACACTGGCCGAGCCGCTGCTGCGGACCCTCGCGGCCCGCCAGGCCCCGGAGCCGTACACGCTGCCGCTCAGGGACGCCGTGCAGGGACACCCGTACGACACCCGGCTCGTCCCCGTCGTCCTGCGCGGCGACCAGGGCGTGCCACTGCACTACAACGGCCCGGCCATGCTGCGCGGTATCGCGGCGGCCGACGCACTGGCCGTCGTACCCCCGGGCGGCGCCCGTGCGGGGCAGGAGCAGGAACTGCTCGACCTGCCCTGGGCGTCCGGCGGGATCGGGGTGTGTTTCACGTGAAACTGCCGGGCCAGGACATCATCGCCCGCCAGGCGGACGAGCACCTGGTGACCCATCGCGTGAAACTTCCGAGGAAGGTGGTGGAGCACCCGTTCCGCCAGGTCGCCAAGCGGCTCTCCATCGCGCTGCTGGTGCTCGTCGTAACCGCTCTGATCGTCTACGCCGACCGGGACGGCTACAACGACAACGCGGGCGGCGGCGTCGACCTCCTCGACGCCTTCTACTACGCGACCGTCACGCTCTCCACCACCGGTTACGGTGACATCGCCCCGGCCGGCGACACCGCGCGGCTCACCAACATCCTCATCATCACGCCCCTGCGCGTGCTGTTCCTGATCATCCTGGTCGGCACCACTCTCGAGGCCCTCACCGAACGCACCCGGGAGGAGTGGCGGCTGACCCGCTGGAGGTCCACGTTGCGCGATCACACCGTCGTCGTCGGTTTCGGCACGAAGGGCAGGTCGGCGATCCGGACCGTCTGCGCGACGGGCCTGAAGAAGGAACAGGTCGTCGTGGTCGACCCCAGTTCCAAGGTGATTGACGCCGCGGCCGCCGAGGGCTACGCGGGCATCGTCGGGGACGCGACGCGCAGCGAGGTGCTCAAGCGGGCCGAGGTGCACAAGGCGCGCCAGATCATCATCGCGACCCAGCGCGACGACACGGCGGTCCTCGTGACGCTGACGGCCCGGCAGCTCAACCGCGGGGCGAAGATCGTGGCCGCAGTGCGGGAGGAGGAGAACGCTCCGCTGCTCAAGCAGTCCGGCGCCGACGCGGTCATCACCAGCGCCAGCGCCGCCGGCCGTCTGCTCGGCCTCTCCGTGCTCAGCCCCTCGGCCGGCATGGTGATGGAGGACCTCATCCAGCAGGGCAGCGGACTCGACCTCGTCGAACGACCTGTGGTGAAGGCCGAGGTGGGCAAGACCCCGCGTGAGGTCGCCGACCTGGTGGTCAGCGTCATACGCGGGCACCGCGTGCTGGGGTACGACGACCCGGCCATCGGGAGGCTGGAGCTGGCCGACCGGCTCATCACGATCGTGCGGAAGACACCGGGCGCCCAGGTCACGCCCGACATCCGTCCGATGCCCCGCGGCTGACCGGCCGGGAGACGGATCGGCCGGCCGCCACGCGCGTGACGGCCGGCCGACCCGGAGCCTGCCTACTTCCGGTTGTACAGCCGCATCGTGACCGGCCCGAAGACCAGCACGAACAGCCCGGCCCAGCCCAGCGACCAGGCGACCTCGGCGGTCGGCCAGTCCCCGGCCATCAGCCCCCGCACCGCCGACGCCAGATGGGTGATGGGGCTGTTGTTGACGAAGGCCTGAAGCCAGCCCGGCATGGTCTTCGGGTCGACGAAGACGTTGGACAGGAAGGTGAGCGGGAAGATCACCATCATGCTGACGCCCATCACCGACTTCTCGGTGCGCAGCATCAGCCCGAACATCGTCCAGATCCACGAGAAGGCGAACGAGAACAGCACCAGCAGCGCGATCCCGGCGAGCACGCCGACGATCCCGCCGTCGGGCCGGTAGCCCAGGACGACGCCGACGGTGAGCATCACGACCGAGGCGATCGTGTACCGCAGGGCGTCGCCGAGCAGATAGCCGACCATGGTCGACGGCCGCCAGATCGGCAGGCTGCGGAACCGGTCGAAGACGCCCTTCTCGATGTCCGTGTTGACCGAGACACCCGTGTACATCGTGATCATCACGACCGACATCACGAGGATGCCCGGCAGCAGGAACTGGATGTACTCCTCCGGCGAGCCGGCCAGCGCCCCGCCGAACAGGTACGTGTACATCAGCACCATCATGATCGGGAACGCCGTGACGTCGAAGAGCTGCTCCGGCACGTGCTTGATCTTGAGGACGGCCCGCCAGCCGAAGGTCATCGAGGCCGACCAGGCGCTGGGCCGGGGCGGTCGCTCCTTGGAGACGAGCAGCGCGGCGAGGGACTCGGCGGTGACCGGGGCGAGGTCCTTGCTCTCGGTGGTCGTCGCGGTGCTCATGCCGCCACCTCGTCCTTCGGGTCGTGGGAGCGGCCGGAGTCGTCGGAGCGGCCGGACTCGTGCGTGTCGTGGCCGGTCAGGGCGAGGAAGACCTCGTCCAGGCTGGGCTGGCCCAGCGAGAAGTTGTCGACGGTGATGCCGGCCCGGGCCAGCTCGTTCAGCGCGCGGGCGGCCTGCCCGGCGGCGCTGTCGTCGCTCGCCGCCGTACCGAGGCGGGCGGTCAGGGCGACCTGGTCGGGTTCCGGCTGCACCTTCGCGTCGAGGGCCTGGCGCAGCAGGTGGGCCGCGAGGTCCCGCTGGTCCGGATCCCGTAGCCGTAGATGGACGGACCCGGCACCCACGGACGACTTCAGTTCGCCCTTGGTGCCCTCGGCGATCACCCGGCCCCGGTCGATGACGGCGATCCGGGAGGCCAGCTGGTCGGCCTCGTCCAGGTACTGCGTGGTCAGCAGCACGGTGGTGCCCTGGGAGACGACGGCCCGCACGATGTCCCACACCTGGTTGCGGCTGCGCGGGTCCAGGCCCGTCGTCGGTTCGTCGAGGAACAACAGGTCGGGGGTGTTGAGGATGGACGCGGCGATGTCGATCCGGCGCCGCATGCCGCCCGAGTACTGCTTGACCTGCTTCGCGGCCGCCTCCGTCAGCCCGAAGGCCTCCAGGAGCTGTGCGGCCCGGTCCCGGGCGGCCCTCTTCTGGTGGCCGAGCAGCCGGCCCAGCAGCACCAGGTTCTCGGTGCCGGTGAGGTCCTCGTCCACCGACGCGTACTGGCCGGTGAGGCTCACCCGGCCGCGCACCTCGTCGGCCTCGCGGACGATGTCGTGGCCGAAGACATGCGCCTCACCGCCGTCCGGCCGCAGGAGCGTGGCGAGCATCTTCACGGTGGTGGTCTTGCCGGCGCCGTTCGGGCCGAGGACGCCGTAGACCGTGCCCGCGGGCACGGACAGGTCCACTCCGTCGACCGCCCTGGTCCCACCGAACGTCTTCACCAGGCCCGCGGTCTCGATCGCCAGGCCGGACGTCTGTGTGCGCATGCTTGGGGTCCTTCCGTGCGCTTGGGCTACGCATGGGGAGACCTTTGCTGTCGCGGGAACTCATCGGTCCCGCACATGGGTTTTCGCCAGGACCGGACCAAGGACGTAGGCAGAGCCGAACCGCGGACGGAGGGGACTCCGTCCGCGGACCGAGGGGTACCGTCCGTGACATGCATGCGATCACGATTCCCGAACCTGGTGGGCCCGAGGCGCTGGTCTGGGACGAGGTCCCCGATCCCGTCCCCGGCGAGGGCGAGGTCCTGGTCGAGGTGACGGCGAGTGCCGTCAACCGGGCCGACATCCTGCAACGGCAGGGCTTCTACGACCCACCGCCCGGCGCGTCCCCCTACCCCGGCCTGGAGTGCTCCGGGCGGATCGTCGAGACCGGCTCCGGTGTCTCCGGCTGGAACGTCGGCGACGAGGTGTGCGCGCTGCTCTCGGGCGGCGGCTACGCCGAGAAGGTGGTCGTCCCGGCCGGACAGCTGCTGCCCGTGCCGCAGGGCGTCGGCCTGAAAGAGGCCGCGGCCCTGCCCGAGGTGACCTGCACCGTCTGGTCGAACGTCTTCATGATCGCCCACCTGCGTCCCGGCGAGACCCTGCTCGTGCACGGCGGCTCCAGCGGCATCGGCACCATGGCCATCCAGCTCGCCAAGGCCGTCGGCGCCCGGGTGGCCGTCACGGCGGGCACCAAGGAGAAGCTGGAACGGTGCGCCGAACTGGGCGCCGACATTCTGATCAACTACCGCGAGCAGGACTTCGTCGAAGAGGTCAGGAACGCCACGGACGGCGCCGGTGCCGACGTCATCCTCGACAACATGGGCGCCAAGTACCTGGAGCGCAACGTCAAGGCCCTCGCCGTCAACGGCCGGCTCGCGATCATCGGCATGCAGGGTGGTGTCAAGGGCGAGCTGAACATCGGTGCGCTGCTCGCCAAGCGCGCCGCGATCAGCGCGACGTCCCTGCGCGCCCGGCCGCCGGAGGAGAAGGCGGCCATCGTCGCGGCCGTGCGCGAGCATGTCTGGCCCCTGTTCGCCGGCGGCCGTCTGCGCCCCGTCGTGGACCGCGAACTCCCGATGCCGGACGCGTCCGCCGCCCACCGGATCGTGGAGGAGAGCGGCCACATCGGCAAGGTCCTGCTGATCACCCCACAGGGCGCCTGACACCGGCGTCGCGGGGCAGGCGGGACCTTGCGGACACGGCCTAGGACCGCCGCAGCCGCAGTGCGAAGAAGGCGAGGCCCAGGCCGAGGCCGATCAGGACCAGGCCGCTGCCGAGGGGCAGGATCCGCGGGACCGGACCGACGGGGCGTTCGGCACGCGCGGCGGCGTCCCGTCCCGGGTCCTCCGTCGGCGCGGAGGGCACGGGGACGGTTTCGCGGGGTTCCTCGGGTACGGCGGTGGAGTCGTCGGCGCCCGTGTCGGCCTCCTCCGGCCTCCCCGGCCGCTCCCGCCCCTCACCGGCCCGGCTCCCGGCCCGCGAGGGCTCGCCCGGCGCGGACGGGGCAGAGGGGGCCTCCCCGGCCCCGGCGCCCGCCTCGGCCTGTTCGCCGTGCGTGGCCTCTTCGCCGTGCGTGGCCTCTTCGCCGTGCGTGGCCTCTTCGCCGTACGCGGCCTCCTCGCCGTACGCAGCCCCAGCGTCGTACCCGGTCCCGTCGCCGTACTCGGTCCCGTCGCCGTACGCGAGGACGGCGCCGTAGGACGGAACGGACCCGTACGGTGAGACGAGCGCGCCCGCAGCCAGGGCGACCACCAGTCCCGTCGCCCGCAGTGCGCGTTGCCATGGAGTCACGGTGGTGACCCCTTCCCGCCGTGCCCCGGTAGGGCAAGATCGGCAAGTTCGGTCATTTCCAGGCGATCAGCCTCACACCGGTGCACCCGTCCGGCACTCCGGGCTCGGCCGACAGACGGAACCGCTGCACAATCCGTTTATGTCGATACGCCACGGGCTGCTGGCGCTCCTGGCGGCCGGCCCCCGCTACGGCTCCCGCCTGCGCACCGAGTTCGAGGCCCGCACCGGCGGGACCTGGCCCCTGAACATCGGGCAGGTCTACACGACCCTCGACCGTCTGGAACGGGACGTCCTGGTGGCCCAGGAGGGTGCCGACGAGGCGGGCCGGGCGCTGTACGCGCTCACCGGGCAGGGCCGGGCCGAACTGCGCGACTGGTACGCGCGGCCCGTCGAACGGGCGAGCCCGCCGCGCGACGAGCTGGCGATCAAGCTGGTGATGGCGGTCGGGGCGGACGGCGTCGACGTACGGGAGGTCGTCGAGGCCCAGCGCCGGCACGTGGCCGAGGCGCTGCACGAACACGTACGGCAGCGGGCCGAGGCACTGGCCCGCGCCCCCGGACACCCGCAGGAGGTGGCCCGGCTGCTCGTGCTGGAACAGCTCGTCCTGCACACCGAGGCGGAGATCCGTTGGCTGGAACACTGCGAGGTCCGCCTGCTGCGCCTGTCACGCGAGCCGCGTTCACCCGTTCGGGAGCAACCCGACGTCTGAGCAATTCGTCTCCTCGAACAGGGTGGATCAGCTTCCCGTGGGGGCACCACGGAGGTGAGGTGCAGACGTGCGAGAGAATGGCGGCATGGAGATGCCGAGGAACGAACGGTCGCAGGAGAACCCGCAGATCCTGGTCGTGGGCCAGGACGGCACGGCGCTTGGCGGCGGGGGCGGGGACGACGACTCCCGCGAGACTCCGGTCACGGAACAGGTGGAGCAGCCCGCCAAGGTCATGCGGATCGGCAGCATGATCAAGCAGCTTCTCGAGGAAGTGCGCGTGGCTCCCCTGGACGAGGCCAGCCGGGCCCGGCTGAAGGAGATCCACGCCAGCTCGGTGAAGGAGCTGGAGGACGGTCTCGCACCCGAGCTGGTCGAGGAGCTGGAGCGGCTCTCCCTGCCCTTCACGGACGAGGCGACCCCCAGTGACGCGGAGCTGCGCATCGCGCAGGCTCAGCTGGTCGGCTGGCTGGAGGGGCTTTTCCACGGGATCCAGACCACGCTGTTCGCCCAGCAGATGGCGGCCCGCGCCCAGCTGGAGCAGATGCGCCGCGCCCTCCCGCCGGGCGTCGGCCACGAGGGCCTCGAAGAGCAGCACCCGGGCGCCCGCTCCGGCGGCCCGTACCTGTAGGACGGCCCGCTCGGGCGGCCCGTACCTGTAGGGCTCCCGCTTACGAAGCGCCCCTTTACGAAGCGCCCGCTCACGAACCGAGAAGAAGGGCCCGGCAGCCGAAGCTGCCGGGCCCTTCCACGTGGGCGGGTCAGGAGGGCGGGTTGCCCGTCGAGACGCTGAGCTCGATCTGGGGCATGTCCTTCGGGTCGACATCGGTGCTCTCGGACGGGAACTGCTGCATGACGGTGCCCTCGCCGTAGGTGTTCTCGTCCACCTTGTTGATCTTCGACTGCCAGCCGGCCGCCTGGAGGCACGCCTTGACCGAGGTGATGTCCTTGAACTTGAAGTCCGGGATCCGGATCTTCTCGGGGTCGTTGTACGACTCCTGCGGCTCCGTGCACTCCTCGCTGTCGATCGTGCGCGACGTGTCCGGCCCGCGGTATCCGGGCTTCTTGGCCGCCGAGGCCGACGTGTTCGGGCTGCTGCCGCCGCCACCGCCCTGGTCGTCCTCGCCGCCGCCGTTCATCATCAGGGCCGCGATCAGGCCGCCGACCGCGACGACCGACACGATGACCGAGCCGATGATCACCGGCTTGTTGCTCCTGCCGCCGCCCTGGGAGGCCGGCGCGTTCTGGGGCGTCAGGTTGTACGGCGGCGGGGTCGAGGGGCCCGGCTGCGGCGCGTAGGCGGCCGGGGACGGCGTCTGGTAGCCGCCCTGCTGCGGGTAGCCGTAGGCCGGGGACGGCGCCGACGGCGGGGGCGTGCCGTACGGGTTCGGCGGCGGGGTCGGCTGGTACGGCGTCTGGACCTGGCCCGAGGGCGCCGGGGTCGCCTGGTCGACCGGCGGGAACACGGCCGAGCCGACGCCCGCGCCGCTCGGGGTCTGCGCGCCCGGCACGATGCTCGGCGGCGCGGCCTGGAGGGACGCGGCCACGCGCAGGCACTCGTCGCGCATGGCCTCGGAGCTCGGGAAGCGCTCGTTCGGGTTCTTCTTCAGGGCACGGGCGATCAGCGCGTCCACCGCCGGGGGCAGCGAGCGGTTGATCGAGGACGGAACCGGCGGCTCCTCCTGGACGTGTGCGTACGCGATGGCCAGCGGCGAGTCCGCTTCGAACGGCAGCCGTCCGGTGACCAGTTGGAACAGCATGATGCCGACCGAGTACAGGTCGGAGCGGGCGTCCACGCCCCGGCCGAGGGCCTGTTCCGGCGAGAGGTACTGCGGGGTGCCGACGACCATGCCGGTCTGCGTCATCGACGTCACACCGGACTGCATGGCGCGCGCGATGCCGAAGTCCATGACCTTGACCACGCCACGCTTGGTCATCATCACGTTGCCCGGCTTGATGTCGCGGTGGACCAGCCCCATCTCATGGCTGATCTCCAGCGCGGCCAGCACGTCCGCGGTGATCTTCAGTGCCTTGTCGGCGGGCATCGCGCCCTGTTGCCGCACGTCCTCGTCGAGCACCGAGCCGAGGGGGCGGCCCTCGACGAACTCCATGACGATGTACGGAGTGGTCATGCCGTCGAGGGTGTCCTCGCCGGTGTCGAAGACCGAGACGATGTTGGTGTGCGTGAGCTT
Source organism: Streptomyces viridochromogenes DSM 40736 (assembly GCF_000158955.1). Lineage (GTDB taxonomy): Bacteria > Actinomycetota > Actinomycetes > Streptomycetales > Streptomycetaceae > Streptomyces > Streptomyces venetus. Next base: position 4,500,788 of record NZ_GG657757.1, read on the forward strand.
GGCCACGGACTGGGCCTCGCGGCGGAACCGCTCGCGGAAGGCTTGTTCCCGACCGAGATCGGTGTGAAGTGTCTTGATCGCGACCTGCCGGTCGAGCACGCTGTCGTACGCGAGGTGCACCGAAGCCATGCCGCCCTGGCCGAGGAGATCACGCAGTTGGTAGCGCCCACCGGCGAGCGCCCGCCCCGTGTACTGGCCCTGTGCGCCGTCCTGGCTCATGTTCCGTATCCCCCGTAGCCCTTACGGCGCCGCCGACTTGTCGCAGATCCGTCGTTGATCCAAACCGCCATTCCCGGCCAAGTCTGCCCCAGGGCCCTGCCACGTCAAGCGCGGTGCCCGTTCCGTGACCGTACGCGAAGGAAGCGTCGCGGAAGCGTTACAGGGGACGTACGGCCGGTGCACAGAATTTGCACGACAGTACGGAGTAAAGGTTTCATGGCGCGTCCGTACCGTGCCGGTCCCGGCGCCCGTCTCGGACCGACGGCTTGCGCCGAGGCTGTAGCGTGGCCGACGGAGACCGTAACAACACCGCGCGCACCGCGGGCAGAAACGACGGCGAGGACTGATGGCACAGCAGCAGCGCGCTCAGGGCCCGTCCGACCCCGAGGCGAGTGGCGGCGGGATGTCGGAGGCGCCGGAGTCCTGGGGTAACGGCGGCTTGGTCGGTGACGGCCGGTACCGGCTGACCCACAGACTCGGCCGGGGTGGCATGGCCGAGGTGTTCGCCGCCGAGGACGTCCGTCTCGGGCGCACCGTCGCCGTCAAGCTGCTCCGTTCCGACCTTGCCGAGGACCCGGTGTCCAAGGCGCGCTTCACGCGCGAGGCACAGTCGGTCGCAGGCCTCAACCATCACGCGATCGTCGCCGTGTACGACTCCGGCGAGGATGTCGTCGGCGGCCAGTCCGTCCCTTACATCGTCATGGAGCTGGTCGAGGGACGCACCATCCGCGACCTGCTGCTGAACGCGGAGGCGCCGGGCCCCGAGCAGGCCCTGATCATCGTCTCGGGCGTCCTGGAGGCGCTTGCCTATTCGCACCAGCACGGCATCGTGCACCGCGACATCAAGCCCGCCAACGTCATCATCACGCACAACGGCGCCGTGAAGGTGATGGACTTCGGCATCGCCCGCGCCCTGCACGGCGCGCAGTCCACGATGACGCAGACCGGCATGGTCATGGGCACCCCCCAGTACCTGTCCCCGGAGCAGGCGCTCGGCAAGGCCGTCGACCACCGCTCCGACCTGTACGCGACGGGCTGCCTGCTCTACGAACTCCTCGCGCTGCGCCCGCCGTTCACCGGCGAGACCCCGCTGTCGGTGGTCTACCAGCACGTCCAGGACATCCCGACGCCGCCGTCCGAGGCCTCCGACGCCTGCCCGCCGGAGCTGGACGGCCTGGCCATGCGCGCCCTCGCCAAGGAGCCGGACGACCGTTTCCAGACGGCCGAGGAGATGCGCGGACTGGTCCAGTACGCGCTCCAGATGCTCTACGACCAGGGTGGCCACACCGGCACCTGGAACACCGGCCCGGTCGACATGCACGAGGGCCGGCACACCCCGTCGGGCGGCTTCGCCCAGACGGCCGTGATGGGCCATCCCGGTGACGCCTCCGGCACCGCGCAGATCCCCTCGCCGATCCTGCCCTCCGGCTACGGCGGCGGTGACGACGGCGGCTTCGAGGGCCACGGCAACAAGGGCAGCGGCCGGGGCAAGCTGTGGATCCTCGCCGTGCTCGCGGTGATCGCCGTCGCGGCGGGTGTCGCCCTGGCGCTGCAGAACACCGGCGGCGACGACAAGGGTCCCGGCACCAAGGAGTCGCCGACCACCTCGCAGACGAAAGAGAAGAAGACGCCCAGCGAGACGCCGAGCGAGGAGGACACGGGCACGCCGACCGACACCTCCACGGACGACGGCACGGGCAACGGCTCCGGCGGCGGCTGGACGCAGCCGTCGTACACCCCCTCCTACACGCCGAGCCAGAGCGCTCCCGAGACGCCCACGGACGAGCCGACCACCCCGGGGCCGACCGGGGAGCCGACCGGGGAGCCGACGGACGAGGAGCCCACGGACCCGGGCACCCCGCCGGACGACACGGGCGGCACCGACTCCGGCGGAGCCACGGGTGTCGTCGGCGGCGCCGCCGGCGACGGCGGCTGACCCGACCGCGGAAACGAACGATCCACGCGCGCGTGGGGCCCGGAGAGGGCCCCACGCGCGCGTGCCGTTTCACGACACCGTTTCGGCGCGCCGACAAGTTGACTCTTCCCGTGACCTGGGTCACCGGGTTAACGTGCGGTTGCTCCGGCCTCCTGCAAGGCTGTGACCAGGGCCCCTTCGACGCCTTCCCGATTTACTTGGAAATCCAAGCAAAATCGCAGGTCAGATGGGGTTTCACAGAGATGTGGAGCACTGGGTAACGTGCTTTTTGCAGGGCGCTCGCCGGGGCACCTGTCACGCCTGTTCCCGGCCGAGTGGCACCCACCCCGTGCCCCGGTGGTCGAGAACAGGTGAGCCGCACTGGCCTACCGGCAACCCTGGGGGCCGGACCGACGGAGGAGCACACGTGACCGTGGAGAGCACTGCCGCGCGCACATCGCGACGCAGCGCCGGAAGCAAGGCCGGCACCACCGGCACCAAGCGCACCACCCGCACGACCGCCAAGAAGGACGCCGGCGCGAAGGGCACCGAGCCCCAGCTCGTGCAGCTGCTGACGCCCGAGGGCAAGCGCGTCAAGAACGCCGAGTACGACAAGTACGTCGCCGGTGTCACCCCCGAAGAGCTCCGCGGTCTGTATCGCGACATGGTGCTCACCCGCCGCTTCGACGCCGAGGCCACCGCCCTGCAGCGCCAGGGCGAGCTGGGCCTGTGGGCGTCGCTGCTCGGCCAGGAGGCCGCCCAGATCGGCTCCGGCCGGGCCACCCGCGAGGACGACTACGTCTTCCCCACCTACCGCGAGCACGGCGTCGCCTGGTGCCGCGGGGTGGACCCGACCAACCTGCTCGGCATGTTCCGCGGCGTGAACAACGGCGGCTGGGACCCGAACAGCAACAACTTCCAGCTCTACACGATCGTCATCGGCTCCCAGACGCTGCACGCCACCGGCTACGCGATGGGCGTCGCCAAGGACGGCGCGGACAGCGCGGTGATCGCCTACTTCGGCGACGGCGCCTCCAGCCAGGGCGACGTGGCCGAGTCGTTCACCTTCTCCGCGGTCTACAACGCCCCGGTCGTGTTCTTCTGCCAGAACAACCAGTGGGCCATCTCCGAGCCGACCGAGAAGCAGTCCCGCGTCCCGATCTACCAGCGCGCCCAGGGCTTCGGCTTCCCGGGCGTCCGGGTCGACGGCAACGACGTGCTCGGCGTCCTCGCGGTCACCCGCTGGGCCCTGGAGCGGGCCCGCAGCGGCGAGGGCCCGACCCTCGTCGAGGCGTTCACCTACCGCATGGGCGCCCACACCACCTCCGACGACCCCTCCCGTTACCGGGGCGACGAGGAGCGCCAGGCCTGGGAGGCCAAGGACCCGATCCTGCGCCTTCGCCGCTACCTGGAGGCCTCAAACCACGCGGACGAGGGATTCTTCGCGGAACTGGAGGCCGAGTCCGAGGCGTTGGGCAAACGAGTGCGCGAGGCGGTCCGTGCCATGCCGGACCCGGACCGCTTCGCCATCTTCGAGAACGTCTACGCGGACGGGCACGCGCTCGTCGACGAGGAACGCGCGCAGTTCGCCGCGTACCAGGCGTCGTTCGCCGATGAGGGGGGCAACTGACATGGCCGACAAGATGGCACTCGCCAAGGCGATCAACGAGTCGCTGCGCCGCGCCCTGGAGTCCGACGACAAGGTCCTCATCATGGGCGAGGACGTCGGCAAGCTCGGCGGCGTCTTCCGGGTGACGGACGGCCTGCAGAAGGACTTCGGCGAGAGCCGCGTCATCGACACCCCGCTCGCCGAGTCGGGCATCGTGGGCACGGCGATCGGCCTGGCCCTGCGCGGCTACCGCCCGGTCGTGGAGATCCAGTTCGACGGGTTCGTCTTCCCGGCCTACGACCAGATCGTCACGCAGCTCGCCAAGATGCACGCCCGCTCGCTGGGCAAGGTCAAGCTCCCGGTCGTCGTCCGCATCCCCTACGGCGGCGGCATCGGCGCGGTGGAGCACCACTCGGAGTCCCCCGAGTCCCTCTTCGCCCACGTGGCGGGCCTGAAGATCGTCAGTCCCTCCAACGCGTCGGACGCGTACTGGATGATGCAGCAGGCCATCCAGAGCGACGACCCGGTGATCTTCTTCGAGCCGAAGCGCCGCTACTGGGACAAGGCCGAGGTCAACGCGGAGGCGATCCCGGGCCCGCTGCACAAGGCGGCCGTCGTGCGCCCCGGCACCGACCTCACCCTCGCCGCCTACGGCCCGATGGTGAAGCTCTGCCAGGAGGTCGCGGACGCGGCCGCCGAGGAGGGCAAGAACCTGGAGGTCCTGGACCTGCGCTCGGTCTCCCCGATCGACTTCGACTCCATCCAGTCGTCGGTGGAGAAGACCCGCCGCCTGGTCGTCGTCCACGAGGCCCCGGTGTTCTTCGGCTCGGGCGCGGAGATCGCCGCGCGGATCACGGAGCGCTGCTTCTACCACCTGGAGGCTCCGGTGCTCCGGGTCGGCGGCTACCACGCGCCGTACCCGCCGGCCCGCCTGGAGGAGGAGTACCTGCCGAATCTGGACCGGGTGCTGGATGCCGTCGACCGCTCGCTGGCGTACTGAGGAGAGGGTCGTGACGACGATGACGGAAGCGTCCGTACGCGAGTTCAAGATGCCCGACGTGGGCGAGGGACTCACCGAGGCCGAGATCCTCAAGTGGTTCGTCCAGCCCGGCGACACGGTCACGGACGGGCAGGTGGTGTGCGAGGTCGAGACGGCGAAGGCGGCCGTCGAACTGCCCATCCCCTACGACGGGGTGGTCCGGGATCTGCACTTCCCGGAGGGCACCACGGTCGACGTGGGCACGGCGATCATCGCGGTGGACGTGGGCGGCGGTTCCGCCCCGGCCGCCGAGGAGCCCGCGGCCGCCCAGGCCGCCGAGGAGCCGAAGGCCGAGGGCTCGGGCCGCCAGCCGGTCCTCGTCGGCTACGGAGTGGCGACCTCGTCCACCCGCCGGCGCCCCCGCAAGGGCCCGGAGGTCCCGGTCCAGCAGGCCTCGACGGCGATCCAGACCGAGCTGAACGGCCACGCCCCGGCGGCCCCGGCCCCGACCGCCTCGGCCCCGGCCGCGCCGGTCACCGCCGAGCGCCCGCTGGCCAAGCCCCCGGTCCGCAAGCTGGCCAAGGACCTGGGCGTCGACCTGGCGACGGTCGTGCCGACGGGCCCGGACGGCATCATCACCCGGGAGGACGTGCACGCGGCGGTGGCCGCGGCCACGACCGAGGCTCCCGAGCCGGCGGCGCCGCCCGCCCCGGCCGCCGCCGCCCCGGCCCCGGCGTCGTACGACACCACGCGCGAGACGCGCGTCCCGGTCAAGGGCGTGCGCAAGGCGACGGCGGCGGCGATGGTCGGCTCGGCGTTCACCGCGCCGCATGTCACGGAGTTCGTGACGGTCGACGTGACGCGCACGATGAAGCTGGTCGAGGAGCTGAAGGAGGACAAGGAGTTCGCGGGCCTGCGCGTGAACCCCCTCCTGCTGATCGCCAAGGCCCTGCTCGTCGCGATCCGGCGCAACCCGGACGTCAACGCGTCCTGGGACGAGGCCGCCCAGGAGATCGTGGTCAAGCACTACGTCAACCTGGGCATCGCGGCGGCGACCCCGCGCGGCCTGATCGTGCCGAACATCAAGGACGCCCACGCCAAGACGCTGCCGCAGCTGGCCGAGTCGCTGGGCGAGCTGGTGTCGACGGCCAGGGAGGGCAAGACGTCCCCCGCGGCCATGCAGGGCGGCACGGTGACGATCACCAACGTCGGCGTCTTCGGCGTCGACACGGGCACGCCGATCCTCAACCCCGGCGAGTCCGCGATCCTCGCGGTCGGTGCGATCAAGCCCCAGCCGTGGGTCCACAAGGGCAAGGTGAAGCCCCGTCAGGTCACCACGCTGGCACTGTCGTTCGACCACCGTCTGGTCGACGGCGAACTGGGCTCGAAGGTCCTCGCGGACGTGGCGGCGATCCTGGAGCAGCCCAAGCGGCTGATCACCTGGGCATGAGCCGGACGAAAGGGGGGCTCGCCGCCGGCTGCGGCGAGCCCCCCTTTCGCGGTGCCTGTCCTGCTTGCTGCCTGTCCTACTTGGTGAAGCCGTAGTTGAGCAGCTTCGTCGCGTCCGACTTGCGCGTGTCCAGATTGGTCGACGCCAGGACCGTGCCGATGACCGTCTTGCCGTTACGGGTGGCGGCGAAGACCAGGCAGTACTTGGCCTCCGGGCCGGAACCCGTCTTCACACCGATCGCGCCGCTGTAACTGCTGAGCAGCGGGTTGGTGTTCTCCCACGGCGCCATCGTCCGCGTACCGCCGGACTTCGTGGTCGTCTTCGCCGTGTACTTCTTCGTCTTGACGACCGTGCGGAACGTGGAGTTCTTCATCGCCGCGCTCGCGATCTTCGTCAGGTCGCGCGGCGTGGAGTAGTTGCTGCCCTTGCCGATGCCGTCGAACGAGTCGAAGTGCGTGTTGCTCAGACCGAGGCTCTTGGCGGTGGAGTTCATCTTGCCGATGAACGACTTCACCCGCGCCGCGCGCGTCGAGCCCGAGCCGAACTTGTCGGCGAGCGCGTACGCCGCGTCGCAGCCGGACGGCAGCATCAGCCCGTACAGCAGCTGGCGGACGGTGACCTTGTCGCCGACGATCAGCTTGGCGTTGGACGCCCAGTTGTTCTCGACGATGTAGTCGCTGTACGCCTTCTGGACCGTGACCTTGCTGTCCAGGTTGAGGTTCGACTGCTTCAGCACCACCAGAGCGGTCATGATCTTGGTGGTCGAGCCGGTCGAGCGGCGCGTGTCGGCCGCCTTGGTGTAGAGGGACTTGCCCGTCGCGTTGTTCATCACGAAGCCGCCCTTGGCGGCGATCGCGGGCGCCGAGGCGGCCTGCGCCGGCGCAACGGTGAGGGCTCCGGTCGCGAGCATGGCGCCGGTGGTGACGGCGACGGCCGCGGCTCTGCGGAGACGGGTGCCCTTAATGCCGGTTATCAAAGGAAATACCCCGATTATCTTGAATGCCCCAACGGTGCGGCCGAGTTGAGGACGAGGGGAAAGGGGCCGCACGTGTCTGACTCGTAACTAGCACAGTTGGTTGTGCCGAGGGCGAGTGGGGCCCCGACTTTGCCGCAGATGTGTGACATTCGCGTCCGCATCATGGACGGAAACCGACATGCGTACTTGTTGTATCTATGCTGTCGGCATGTCCCTGGCCGTGAAGCAACCCCCCGCCGCCGACCGCGTCTACACCCACGTCAAGCAGGGCGTCCTGGAGCGCCGTTACGAGGGCGGGGCCCTCCTCACCGAGGGTGAGCTCGCGGAAGCCGTGGGGGTCTCGCGTACGCCGGTGCGCGAGGCACTGCTGCGGCTGGAGGCCGAGGGGCTGATCCGGCTCTACCCGAAGAAGGGCGCCCTCGTCCTGCCCGTCTCCGCGCAGGAGATCGCCGACGTCGTCGAGACGCGGCTGCTCGTCGAGGAGCACGCGGCCCGCAAGGCCGTCCCGGCGCCCGCCGGGCTGATCGAGCGCCTCGAGGAACTGCTGGCCCGGCAGAAGAGGCAGGCCGCCGCCGGAGACCTGGCCGCGGCCGCCGTCACCGACCGCTGCTTCCACGCCGAGATCGTCCGCAGCGGCGGCAACGAGATCCTCTCCCGGCTCTACGACCAGCTGCGCGACCGCCAACTGCGGATGGGCGTCGCGGTCATGCACTCCCACCCCGACCGCATCGCCAAGACCCTCGCCGAGCACGAGGAGATCCTCGACGCGCTGCGCGCCGGGGACGCGGAGGCGGCCGTCGGAGTCGTCCACCGGCACGTCGGCTGGTTCTCGCACCTGGCCCGGGGGGAGGTCCGATGAGCTCGACCACGCTGCCGGGCGGTCCTCCCCCAGAGGGGGCACCCCCAGGCGGCCGGCGCGCCCTGGCCGTCTGGGGCATCGGTGTCTCGGTCTACTTCGTCGCGGTCATCTTCCGCACGTCCCTGGGCGTCGCCGGACTCGACGCGGCCGACCGCTTCCACGTCAACGCCTCCGCCCTCTCCACGTTCTCCATCCTCCAGCTGCTGGTCTACGCGGGCATGCAGATACCCGTCGGCCTGCTCGTCGACCGGCTCGGCACCAAGAAGGTGCTGGCGCTCGGGGCGGTGCTGTTCACGGCCGGACAGCTCGGCTTCGCGTTCTCCCCGTCCTACGGCACGGCACTCGCCTCCCGGGCCCTGCTCGGCTGCGGTGACGCACTGACCTTCATCAGCGTGCTGCGCCTCGGCACCCGGTGGTTCCCGGCCCGGCGCGGACCGCTCGTCGCCCAGTGCGCGGGCCTGGTGGGCATGGCGGGCAACCTCGTCTCCACGCTCGTCATCGCCCGGCTGCTGCACGGCGTCGGCTGGACGGCCGCCTTCGCGGGCAGCGCCGCCGCTGGGGCGGTGGTGTTCGTCCTGGTGCTGCTCTTCCTGAAGGACCACCCGGAGGGCCACGAACCGGAGCCGCTCCCGCACCAGGGCGCGTCCTACGTACGACGCCAGATCGCCGCCTCCTGGCGGGAGCCCGGGACGCGGCTCGGGCTGTGGGTGCACTTCACGACCCAGTTCCCGGCGATGGTGTTCCTGCTGCTGTGGGGCCTGCCGTTCCTGGTCGAGGCGCAGGGGCTGTCCCCGGCCACGGCCGGTGAACTCCTCACGCTCGTCGTGCTGGCGAACATGGTCGTCGGCCTGGTCTACGGCCAGATCATCGCCCGGCACCACGGAGCCCGGCTGCCGCTCGCGCTCGGCACGGTCGGCACGACGGCGGCCCTGTGGGCGGCGACGCTGGCCTACCCCGGCCCGCACGCCCCGATGTGGCTGCTGGTCGTGCTGTGCACGGTGCTCGGGGCCTGCGGGCCCGCGTCGATGATCGGCTTCGACTTCGCCCGCCCGGCGAACCCGCCCGAGCGGCAGGGCACGGCGTCCGGCATCACCAACATGGGCGGCTTCGTGGCCTCCATGACCACGCTGTTCGCCGTCGGGGTGCTGCTGGACGCCACCGGAGGCGACTACACCGTGGCCTTCTCGGCGGTGTTCGTGCTCCAGGCCCTCGGCGTCACCCAGATCCTGCGGCTGCGCAGGCGGGCGGCCCGGCGCGAGCGGGAGCGGCTGGTGGCGAGCCGGGTGGAGACGGTGCACGTGCCGGTGTAGGCCACCGGGTCATCAGACCGCCGGGTTATCGGGCCACTGGCTCATCAAGGCGTCGGCTCATCGGGCCACCGGTACGAGGGTGAGGTACGCGAGTCCGAGGATGCCGCGGTAGGTCAGCCAGGCGGCTCGGTGGCGGTCGACGCGCTCCCGTGTCCCGGCCGCCAGAGGGTGACCGGGGTGCTCGGCGAGCCACACCTCGGTGTCCGCCTGGTACGCCGACTCGAACTCCTCCCACTCGTCGAGGCTCGCGGTCTCCGTCCACTCCGGCCTGAACCCGGCCTCGATCGCCAGGTCCACGACGGTCGCGAGGTCGTGGTGGTCGGTGGCGGCGGCGTCCGGCCACATGCGGGACAGTTCGGCTTCCGTCGGAGGGCGCTGCCAGAAGCCCTCGCCGAGCAGGACACGACCCCCGTCGGAGACCAGTCGGCGCAGTTCGGCGAGGGCCCTGGGGAGTTGGTCGCCGAGGGCTTGGCTCGCGCCGACGCACAGGACGAGGTCGGCGGGGCCGCGGGTGGTGCCGGTGGCGGACTCCTCGACGAAACGGGCCCGGGTGGTGAGTCCCCGTTGCTCCGCTGCCCTCCGGCCACGGGACAGGTCCTCGGCGTCGAGGTCGACACCGATGCCCTTTGCCCGCGGTGCGGCTTCCAGGACGCGCAGCATGAGCTCGCCCCAGCCGCAGCCGATGTCCAGGACGGTCTTCGGGGTGTTGCGGGTGAGGCGGGCTACGAGTTGGGCGGCCCGGGTTTCTGAGAGGGGGCCGTGGAAGGTGAGTCGGGTGTGGCGGGGTATGGCGGTCATGCCGGGGACGTTACGGACCTGGTGGGTGGGCGGCACGGGGTTTTCGGTGCCGGGCCGGGTGGGTGCGCAGCCCGGCGTTGCGGGGTGCCGCCGCGCCCACCCTCCCCCAAGCTCTCGGCTTCGCTCGAGCAGGGGGGACCCCCATCGCCCCAGCGGCACGACTGCCCGCAGCTGAGTTACTGGGTCACCGTGAAGTTCCTCAGGATTGCTGTGGTCAGGTCCTGGTCGCCCTCTGTCTTCACACGGTCCGCCACCGTCTCCGGTGTCACGCGGCCGCAGGCCAGGCGGACGTAGGTCTCCCAGTCGAGGGTGAGGGTCGCGGCGGGGCCCAGTGCGGGGGCCGTTTCGAGGGTGCCGCGGCCCTGGATGTCGACGCGGATCGTGCGCAGGAACTCGACGGGGCCGTGGACGTCGAAGACGACGGCCGAACTGCGCGGCGCCTGCGCCTCCTCGGCCACCACACGCGGGAGTTCGCCGAGCAGTACGTCACGGGCGACGTGCGCGCCGGGGGAGTCGAGGCTGCCGGGCCGGCCGAGGGCCGTGCGCAGGTCCTGCTCGTGCACCCACACGGCGAAGGCGTGCCGGCGCATCGACTCCTCGAGGGTCAGCTCGGCCCCGAGCGGGCCCCGCACCTTCGTGCCCGGGTCACGCGACTCGTTCCGCAGCTGGCGGTTGCGGCGGATGACCACGTACTCCAGCTCGGAGGTCATCTCCGGCGCCGTGTGGTGACGGCGGACGTCGACCTGCATCTCCATGTAGCGCTGGTGGTCGTTGGTGACGTGGAACAGGTCGCGCGGCAGCGTGTGGATCGGGCGCGGGTCGCCCAGCATCTCGCAGTCCAGTCCGATGACATGGGAGACCACGTCCCGCACCGACCACCCGGGGCACGGCGTCCGCCGGTTCCATTCGGCCTCCGCGAGCGGCTGGAGCAGCTCGGATATCGCTTCGATGGAGTGGGTCCAGGCGTCGGCGTAGGGCTGGAGGGTGGGATGCAGACTCACGGAACGGGACCCCTCGGCGGTCGGTGCACGGGCAGGTGGTGGCGGGCTTGCCAGTGGGAGGTGGCGGCTGTCGGCGGGTGTCTTGCCAGCTAAGTTACGCTGCTGTGGGGCACCCCGGCAGTGCTTTCGTGTGACGATCGTAGGCCCGTGGGGAAGCCCGTGTGGACGGTCCGAATGCCGGGACGGTGGTAGTGTGCGCGCCTCTGTGATCCAGATCGCCGTAGATGAGGGCGAATCGGTCGAATCGCGTCGCCGACGGGCGGCGTCGCTGGTCCGGGAGCAGGCCGGGGCGGATCTCGTCGTCCTGCCGGAGCTGTGGACCACGGGTGCCTTCGCCTACGAGGAGTTCGGGCGGGAGGCCGAGCCGCTCGAAGGGCCCACGTACGAGGCGATGGCGAAGGCCGCGAGCGACGCGGGCGTGTGGCTGCACGCGGGATCCGTCCCCGAGCGCGATCCCGAGGGACCGCTCTACAACACCTCCCTCGTCTTCTCCCCCTCCGGTGACCTCGCCGCCGCCTACCGCAAGATCCACCGCTTCGGCTTCGACAAGGGCGAGGCCGTGCTGATGGGCGCGGGTGCCGAGCTGGTGACGGTTCGTCTGCCGCGGACCACCCTGGGCCTCAGCACCTGTTACGACCTCCGTTTCCCCGAACTCTTCCGCGCTCTGGTCGACGCCGGGGCCGAGACGCTCGTGGTGTCGGCGGGCTGGCCGGAGCGCCGCCGGTCCCACTGGACGCTGCTGGCCCGGGCACGGGCCGTGGAGAACCAGTCCTTCGTCGTCGCCTGTGCAACGGCCGGGACGCACGCCGGAGTTCCCCAGGCCGGTCACTCGATCGTGGTCGACCCGTGGGGCGAGGTCCTGGCCGAGGCGGGCGCCGGCGAGGAGGTCCTGACGGTGGAGTTCGACCCGGGCAAGGTCGCGGCGACCCGCGAGCAGTTCCCGGCGCTGAAGGACCGGATGCTGGGACTCCAGCCCCCGCACCGGCCCTGACCGCACCCACTCCGGGCCCTCCCGGAGGCGTTCAGTCCTCCCGCTCCTTCTCCGCCAGGTGGATCACACACACCGCCACCGCGATGAGCAGCGCCGGATCCGCGTCCTCCCGGACGATGTCCACGCCGTAGGTGTCCCGTACGGTCAGCAGCCGCCGGGAGATGACCGCCAGCAGTTCGCCGTCGTACTCGACGGCGAACTCCCGGTCGAGGATCTTGCCGCTGACGTCCAGTTCGTTGCCGTCGGCCAGGGACACCCGGTAGTGGTTGCGCAGCAGCGACAGCCGCTTCCGGCGGATCGTCGCCAGCGGCTCCCCGTTGCGCTGGAGCACCATCGTGTCGCGCAGGGCGAACATCTTCTGGTGGATGTCGACGAGGACGCGCCCCTGGAGGTCCTTCAGCTCCCAGGTGTCCCGCAGCCGCAGCGCCTTGCCGTCGACGAGGAACACCTTGGTGCCGCGCTCGTCCTCGATCCAGTAGTCGTCGCCGATGCCGAGCAGCCGGTCGTACACGAGGAATCTCATGAGACCAGGGCTTCCCCGCCGCCCGCTCCGAAACGCCGCCGATAGGCCGACGGGCTGAGCCCGGTCGCCCGCCGCAGCCGGGCCCGCAGGTTGGCGGCCGTGCCGAGCCCGCTCCTGGCCGCCACCACGTCCAGCCGCTCCTCGCCCCGCTCGATCAGCCGGCAGGCCAGCGCCACCCGCTCCCCCGTCAGCCACGCCAGCGGTGTCGTCCCCAGCTGGGCGCGGAAGCGCCGGTGGAGCGTGGCGGGGCTGACACGCGCGCGTGCGGCCAGCTCCGCCACCGTCAGCGGCTCGCCCAGCCGCTCCTGGGCCCACGCCAGCAGGGGCCCCAGGGACTCGTCCCGCACCTTGGGCACCGGCCGTTCCACGAACTGCCGCTGCCCGCCGTCCCGGTGCGCGGCGAACACCAGCCGCCGGGAGACGTGGTTGGCGATCTCGACGCCGTGGTCGCGGCGCCAGATGTACAGCCCCAGATCGAGCGCCGCCGCACTGCCCGCGGCGGTGAGGATGTCGCCCTCGTCCACGAACAGCACGTCCGGCTCCAGCAGCACCTTCGGATGCAGCAGGCGGAAGGAGTCCGCCCACCGCCAGTGGGTCGCCGCACGCCGTCCGTCCAGCAGCCCGGCCTCGGCGAGTGCGAAGGTGCCCGTGCAGAAGCTCAGGATCCGGGCGCCCCGCGCGTGTGTCTGCCGGATGGCGTCGAGGACGTCAGGGGCGCGCGGCACGACGTTGTCCGGCCGGCCGGGCACGACCAGCGTGTCCGCCCGGTCCACGGCGTCCAGGCCCGGGACACCGGTGAGCGTGAAGAAGCCGTGGTTCATCCGGATCTCCGGCGCGGGCGTGCACAGCGTCACCTCGTACAACGGCCCCGGCAGCCCCAGTTCGGGCCGCGGCAGCCCGAACAGCTCGGTGGCGACACCGACCTCGAACGGGTTGGTGCCCTCGTCGACGATCACGGCGACTCGGTGCGGGCGGTGCGAGGATCCTTGCGGCATGTGCGATTTCTAGCACTCGTGCGAGGTCTACGGCACCCCGGAAGATCGCCTCATGACTCAGGAACCCGTCTCCCTCGCCCACGCCCTGGCATCCTTCTCCGAGCAGTGGAGTCCCCGCATCGTCACCGCCGTCAACGACTACGACGTCCGCATCGCGAAGGTCGAGGGCGAGCACGTCTGGCACGTCCACGAGAACACCGACGAGTTCTTCCTCGTGATCGAGGGTGAGCTGCACATCGGCCTGCGCGAGGCGGCCGGAGAGCGCACGGTCGTGCTTCCCGAGGGCAGCGTCTTCACGGTCCCGCGCGGCACCGAGCACAAGCCGTACGCGCCCGTCCCGACCGCGATCCTCCTGTTCGAACCCACCGGCACCCTCACGGTCGGCGACCGTCACGACGAGGTCCCGGACCACGTGGACGCCACGACGGGGCACGCGCTGAGCTGACTGTCAGTGACGGATGGCACCCTGGGTGCATGGACCACTCCGCACCCCGACGCGCCCGCGTCCGTGCCCCCGAGCTGACCGGCAAGGGCGGCTGGCTGAACACGGGCGGGCAGCAGTACACCCTCGCCGACCTGCGAGGACGCATCGTCGTCCTGGATTTCTGGACCTTCTGCTGCGTGAACTGTCTGCACGTCCTCGACGAGCTGCGCGAGCTGGAGGAGAAGCACCGGGACACGGTCGTGGTCATCGGGGTGCACTCGCCGAAGTTCGTGCACGAGGCCGACCACCGGGCGGTGGTGGACGCGGTCGAGCGGTACGGCGTGGAGCACCCCGTGCTCGACGACCCGGAGCTGGCCACCTGGAAGCAGTACGCCGTGCGGGCCTGGCCGACGCTCGTGGTGATCGACCCCGAGGGGTACGTCGTCGCGCAGCACGCCGGTGAGGGACATGTGCACGCCATCGAGCGGCTGGTCGAGGAGCTGGAGGCGGAGCACACGGCGAAGGGCACCCTGCGGCGCGGGGACGGGCCGTACGTGGCGCCGGAGCCGGAGCCGACGGTGCTGCGCTTCCCGGGCAAGGCCCTGCTGCTGCCCAGCGGGAACTTCCTGGTGAGCGACACGACCCGGCACCAGCTGGTGGAGCTCGCCGGGGACGGGGAGAGCGTGGTGCGGCGGATCGGAAGCGGTGCGCGCGGGTTCGCCGACGGATCCGCCGACGAGGCCGCCTTCAACGAGCCGCAGGGGCTCACCCTCCTCGACGACGGGTCGGTGGTCGTCGCCGACACCGTCAACCACGCGCTGCGGCGGCTTGACCTCGCCACCGGCGAGGTCACCACGCTCGCCGGCACGGGCCGGCAGTGGTGGCAGGGGTCGCCCACCTCGGGCCCGGCCCGCGAGGTCGACCTCTCCTCCCCCTGGGACGTCGCCTGGTGGCAGGACAAGGTGTGGATCGCCATGGCCGGTGTCCACCAGCTGTGGGCGTACGACCCGGCCGACGGCACGGTCGCGGTCACGGCCGGGACGACGAACGAGGGGCTCGTGGACGGGCCGGGCGGCGAGGCCTGGTTCGCGCAGCCCTCCGGCCTCGCCGCCGCCCCCGACCGCCTCTGGCTCGCGGACTCCGAGACGTCCGCCCTGCGCTGGGTGGAGCCCGACGGCTCGGTCCACACCGCTGTCGGCACCGGCCTGTTCGACTTCGGCCACCGGGACGGCGCCGCCGGACAGGCGCTGCTGCAGCACCCGCTGGGCGTCACCGCGCTGCCGGACGGATCCGTCGCCGTCTCCGACACCTACAACCACGCCCTGCGGCGCTACGACCCGGCGACCGGTGAGGTCACCACCCTCGCCACGGACCTGCGCGAACCCAGCGACGCCGTGCTCGTCGGCGAGGACATCGTGGTCGTGGAGTCCGCCCGGCACCGGCTGACGCGGCTGCGGCTGCCGGAGGAGGCGGTGAAGGTGCCGGAGGTGGCCCACCGTACGCAGCGGGAAGCCACCGAAGTCGCCCCCGGGCGGCTCCGGCTCGACGTCATCTTCCAGGCCCCGGCGGGCCAGAAGCTGGACGAGCGCTACGGCCCCTCCACCCGCCTGCTCGTCTCCTCCACCCCGCCGGAGCTGCTGCGTGGCGGTGAGGGCGCGGGGACGGACCTGTCCCGCGCCCTCGAACTCGACCCCGCCGTACCGGAGGGCGTGCTGCACGTCTCCGCCATGGCCGCCTCCTGCGACGACGACCCGGACAACGAGTACCCCGCCTGTCACGTCCACCAGCAGGACTGGGGGGTTCCCGTCCGTCTCACCGAGACGGGGACGGACCGGCTTCCCCTGGTGCTGGCCGGGATGGACGCCTGACCGGACCCGGCGACATCGTCGTCACACCCCCAGCTCCTCCGGTGCTTCCTCGTCGTCCGTGACCGTTTCCTCCGGGGCGGCCTTCCGGCGCAGGTTCTCCACGTCGGTCTGCAGGCCGATGAGCAGCTTGTGCAGTTCGTCGAGGACGGTCACCGGGACGATGGGGGTGTGGCGGCCGACCTCCGGTTCGAGGAGGAGCAGCCGGTCCAGGGCGTCCCGGGCGCCGGTGACGCTCTGCCGCAGGACGTACCGGTGTTCGGCGGCCCGCTGGCTGGCGGGCCGGGACACCTCCTGCGGCCGGCCAGGGGCCGGATGGGTGGACGAGCCGGCCTCTGTGCTCCCTGCCGTGCCGCTCTCCTCGCCCCCGTCGCCCGGCACGCTCTCGTCGGCTTCCGCCGAGCCCGTCGCCGGTCCTGCCGCCGGTCCCGCCGCCGGGGCCCCGGCCCCGGGCCCCGGCTGGGGCGGCACGAAGAGGGCCTTCGGAGGGTGTGCCTTGAGGGCCCGGTCCGGGTTCGACGCCCAGACGACGTCCCACTGGTGCAGCATCACCGGCACGCCGTCGGCGTCGCGCTCGATCTGGTCGGGTTCGCCGAGGTCGGTCTTGAAATGCACGTACGGCGTGCCGGCCTCGCCTTCCGTCTTCTGCTTGTGGATGAGCTGGCGCATCGTCACGGCGTTCTCGGGCAGGGCGTCGCTGCGGAACCGGTTCGCGGCCAGGGCGAGGGTCCACAGCCCCAGCTCGTTGTGCTGCTGGGACAGGTCCTCGACGACCTGGTTGACGTCGGCGCGGAACGGGACACCGCCCTTCTCCTTCGCGGCGTTCAGGGCCGATCCGACGTTCCGGGTGAGGAGCTTGTCGGCGATCAGCGCCACGCCCCCGGCCACGGCCAGGGTGCAGCGGGCGTCCCGGTCGCCGAGCAGGGCGGGCTTCACCAGGCTGGTGAAGTCGTCCGTGGGCAGGGGCTCCCACTCCTGGATCACGTCGGAGGTGAGGACACCGCCGTTGTTCCAGGCGTTGCGGGCCTGGGTGGTGACGTGCTTCTTGTACGAGCGCCAGGGGAGGTCGATCAGCGGACCGAGCAGTTCCGCGAACCCCTTCAGGCCCATGCGCTTGCCGCCCTTGATGGCCTTGGCCTGGTCCTTCAGCGGCTCGAGGAGCTCCGGGCGGGTCAGCGCGTGCACCAGGTAGACGCTGCGCCACAGGGCGGTGCCGGGCGGGGCCGTGCCGCCGTCGGCGGTGAACACCGAGGGGAGCTCCTCCACCGGGATCCGGCCGACGGCGAGCCCGTAGACGACCTGGAGGTCGTCCTTGGGGACGAGCGAGTCGCCGAGCTGGATCACGCGCTTGAGGGCGCGGGTGGCGACCTCGACGTTCTGTGCGGCCGCGTCCCACTGCTTGAACTCGACGTGGACCGAGGCCAGTACGGAGCGGATCGCGTCGTCGAAGATGTCCTCGGCGGCCAGCAGATGCCCGGGGTGACCCTCCGCCCCGACGGCGATCTGGGCCGGGAGGACGTAGGTCTGGGCGATCTGGGCGGCGCGGGTCCCCGGCTCCTCCATGGCCATGGCCTGGGCGAACTCCTCCCTGAGCGCCCGGCGCCATCGCTCGCGGCCGGTGGCCAGCCGCTGCCCGAGCGGGTCACCGCCGGGCCCCGGGGACACGGTGGGGTTCTTGCCGAACAGTGAGTCCACCGCGAGCCCCGCCGCCTCCGCCGCGTCCGCGTCCGGCCCGGCCTGCACGGCCCAGGCGCTGGCGAGCCGGGTGATGCCGTCCCGGACGACCAGGGCGTGGAAGGACTCGGTGCCGTCCTCGAAGGTGATCTCGACGGGGTGGGTGATGAGGTTGCGGGTGACCTTGCGGGCGAGGATCGAGGGCGCGTAGCTGTTGAGCGACAGGGTGCCGTGGATGGTCTGCCACACGTGGTTCCGCAGGTGGGCGAGGTCCTGGTACCGGTAGCGGACGATGGCGCAGGGCCGGTCTTCGTCGGTGATGCCCTGGACCTGCGGGTCGGGGATCTCCATGACCTCCATGCCGGTGCGGGGCTGGATGCCGGGCAGCACTTCGCTCAGGTGGACCCGGGTGACCACCGAGTGCAGGGTCGCGCCGTCGACGTTCTCCACCATCAGCAGCCCGGCCGGCTCCTCGGGGGTGGGCCGTAGCTGCACGGCCACTCCGTCGGGCCCGGTCGTGGCGCGGGCGACGGCCCGCCAGGCGGCCTCCGGCAGGAGCGTCACCGGGTTGGCCCGGCCCGCCGCCACCACCTTCGCCAGCTCCGCGTCCCCGGTCGCGACCGGCAGATCGGGCTCGACATTGGACACCAGTACGGACTCGGAGCCCCACTGCACGGTGAAGGAGCGGGGAGCGTGAACGGGCATGGGTGCTGTCCTCCGGGACATGGGAGCGGTGAGGCGGTGAGGGTGTGGAGGGGGAGCAGCGGCCCGTGGCTCTCGGGCCGCTGCTCGGGGCTCGGCGGACCGGGTTCCGTCAGATGCCGAGGGGCCGTGCGGCGTCCGGCAGCAGCTCGGGGAGCCACTCCCACAGGAACCGGCGGTGGTGGGACCGGGCGTAGTGCTGGTAGGCGCAGTACGCGACGAACTCCGCCGCCTCCAGCAGGCCTGTCACCTCGGCCGTTGCGCACGGACCACCCTGGGCCGGGCTCGGCGCGGCGGGGGCGGGAGCGGAGCCGGGGGTGAGCTCGTACCAGGCGGTGACGGCCGGGGTGCGGATGAGGGCCAGGGCGGACGACCTGTCCCTCGCGTGCCGGGCGGACAGTCCGCCGAGGACGGGCCCCGGGTCGTCGCGGCGGGGCTCATGCCCGTCCGAGGCGTGCCGACGGTGGTCCCCGGGCAGCCGGGCGACCACCCTCCCAGCCCGCGGCGCAGGACGCGGCGGTAACCCAGCTGTTCGGCCTTGCTCGGCCCGCGCCGGGCCGACGGGAACCGCGGCCTGCCCTGCCCGGCGGCGAGTTTCCTGGCGCGAAGCATGTCACCGCGCCTGATGTTCAGCGCGGGGTCCGCGTACAGCTCCTCGCGGAACTCGCCCCAGACGTCCAGGGCTTCCTTCGACTCCAGGGCCTCGTAGGACAGGTGGAGCCATCCGGCGACGGACATGTCCGGGCCGCCGGACAGGACCGTGAAGTAGACACTCCCGGGTGGATTGTTCGCGTTCGCGAACATGGGAGATATGTGTTCGTCCTCGCCGCCGGCGGCGAGGACGGCAGGGTGGTTCTCGGAAGCGCTCAAGGCTCAACTCCAGTGCATGACAAGGGATGTCATGGAGCCTCCGCTGCAACGCGGTGCTCGTGCGTTGCAGGCGCCTCGCTTCGCACGCCGATGAAACTACTGTCTGCGCGGCGGGTCACCAAGCCGATCGGGCGGTTCGGTCGAACCTGGACGAATGCCGGTCCGAATCGATCCGATCGGGACGCGATCAGGAGCGATAGAGAGCGATAGAGAGCGATAGAGAGCGATAGGAAGCGTGAGGGAACGACCGGGGCGCGAACGTGCGGCGGGCGGTCGCCTACGAACCCAAGTGCCCCAGCGCTTCGGGGTAGTTGTCGAAGAGCCGGGGCAACGGGCTCTGCCCGAGCTTGTCGAGGGCGGCGAGCGTCGAGGCGACGGCCACGGTCTGTCCGAGGGTGCTGTTCTTCTCGATCACGAACACGTACTCGTTCTCGGACGTCGGCAGGCGCCGGGGCAGCGTGATGAGCCCGAGCTTGTCGAGTTCCTTCGAGATCTCGTCACACAGCTCGGCGCTCAGACGCTGCCGCTCCGGCGCCGCGTACTTCTTGATGAAGCGCATGGAGAGCCGTTTGATGCCGTGATCCACCTCGACGGCATGAGCGATAACGGTGAAGTTCATAACTCAGCACACTACTGAATTAGTTGTCGAGTTGACTGGGAGTTGAGTCGAGAGCCTCCTGGATGCTCGGGCGACCCGGGGTGCGGACCTCGCTGTCCTACACCCCGTACCCGTCGCTGTACCCGTCGCGCCGGTGGTGGTGGGCTGCCGGGTCGTCGACGACACCCGGGGCCGTGGGGGGTACCACCACGCGCCTGCGCCGGTAGATGCTGCTGAACGTGGTGACGCCGATCAGTCCGACGATCATGAAGATGATGCCGACCAGGTCGAGGTTGACCCCCTGCATGTCCCAGTCGGTCGCGAACGTGAGGATGGCTCCCACGGCGATGA
This sequence comes from Streptomyces viridochromogenes DSM 40736, assembly GCF_000158955.1. Classification (GTDB taxonomy): domain Bacteria; phylum Actinomycetota; class Actinomycetes; order Streptomycetales; family Streptomycetaceae; genus Streptomyces; species Streptomyces venetus. The sequence continues at coordinate 4,520,897 of NZ_GG657757.1, forward strand.
GGATGATGCATCCGCCGAGGCCCATGAGTTTCGCCTCCCTGTACGGTCCGGTCTCTCCGGTCCGCACTCCGGGTACCCCCGAGGGGAACACCCATGCGGTGGCGGCCCGTTCTACCTCTCCAGGAACGCCGTCAACGCGTTCGCGAGCAGGAACGGGTCGTCGGCGCCGCACAGTTCACGTGCACTGTGCATCGACAGGATGGCCACGCCGATGTCGACGGTCCTGATGCCGTGCCGGGCGGCGGTGATCGGGCCGATCGTGGTGCCGCAGGGCATGGAGTTGTTGGAGACGAAGGCCTGGAAGGGGACTCCGGCTCTCTCGCAGGCCGCCGTGAACTCGGCGCGGCCCGAACCGTCGGTGGCGTAGCGGTTGTTGACGTTGACCTTGAGGATCGGGCCGCCGTTCACGCGCGGGTGGTGCGTCGGGTCGTGCCGCTCCGCGTAGTTGGGGTGGACCGCGTGGCCCGTGTCGGAGGACAGACAGACCGTGCCGGCGAAGGCGCGGGCCCGGTCCTCGTAGGTGCCGCCGCGCGCGAACACCGAGCGTTCCAGCACGTTCCCGAGGAGCGGACCGTCCGCGCCGGTGTCCGACTGGGAGCCGTTCTCCTCGTGGTCGAAGGCGGCCAGGACCGGGATGGCGGGAGGCGTGGACGCCCCGGACGCCACGGCTGCCAGGGCCGCCGTGCCCGCGTGCACCGACAGGAGGTTGTCCATGCGTGGACCGGCCAGCAGTTCGCGGTCGCGGCCCAGGTAGGCGGGCGCTTCCACGGAGTGCGTCATCAGGTCCCAGCCGGTGACCTCGCCCGCGGGGTGGCCGGCCGTCTCCGCCAGGAAGGCGATCAGGTCGCCGTCGCGGACGTCGTTGCCGAGGCCCCAGACCGGCTGCATGTGCCGCTGCTTGTCGAGCTTGAGGCCGTCCGCCGTGACCGAGCGGTCCAGGTGGATGGCGAGCTGCGGGACCCGCAGCAGCGGGCGGTCGACGTTCACCAGCCGGGTCGAGCCGTCGCGCAGGGTGAGGCGGCCCGCGAGGCCGAGGTCGCGGTCCAGCCAGGAGTTGAGCAGCGGCCCGCCGTAGATCTCCACGGCGATCTGGCGCCAGCCGTGCGCCCCGCTGTCGGGGAGCGGCTTGACGCGCAGGTTGGGGGAGTCGGTGTGGGCGCCGACGATCCGGAACGGCGTGTGGGGCGCGGCGCCCTCCGGCACGTACCAGGCGATGATCGCGCCGCCGCGCAGCACGTACCTGCCGCCGTGCGTCCCGTCCCAGGCGTCCGTCTCGGCGACCTGCTTGAAGCCCGCCTTCTCCAGTCGCTCGGCGGCTGTGGCCACGGCGTGGTACGGCGACGGGCTCGCCGCCAGGAAGGTCATGAGATCGTCGGTGTGGCCGCGGTCGAAGCGGGCTGGTTCGGTCATGGTTTCACCTTAACGACGGACGAGGGCCCGTTCCCGGGGTAAGGGAACAGGCCCTCGAACAGAGGACGTGGGGGAGGCTAGAACGCGGCCTCGTCCAGCTCCATCAGGTCCAGCTCGACGCCCTCGGCGACCTTGCGGGCCAGGGTGACGCCCGGCAGGACGTTGGCGGCGAAGAACTTCGCGGCGGCGATCTTGCCGGTGTAGAACGCCTTGTCCTTGGCGGACGCCGTCTCCAGCTTCTCGGCGGCGATCGAGGCGCCCTTGAGCAGCAGGTACCCGACGACCACGTCACCGGAGGCCATCAGCAGGCGGGTGGTGTTGAGGCCCACCTTGTAGATGTTCTTGACGTCCTGCTCGGTGGCCGCGAGGTCGGTGAGCATCAGGCCGACGATGGCCTCCAGCTCGACGGCGGCCTTGGCGAGGTGCTCGCGGGCACCGGCCAGCTCCTCGCCGCCCGTGCCGAGGGCGAGGAACTTCTTGATGTCCTCGGCGAGGGAGTTCAGCGCGGCGCCCTGGTTGCGGACGATCTTCCGGAAGAAGAAGTCCTGGCCCTGGATCGCCGTGGTGCCCTCGTAGAGGGTGTCGATCTTGGAGTCACGGATGTACTGCTCGATCGGGTACTCCTGGAGGAAGCCGGAGCCGCCGAAGGTCTGGAGCGACTGGGCGAGCTGCTCGTAGCCCTTCTCGGAGCCGTAGCCCTTGACGATGGGCAGGAGCAGGTCGTTCAGGGCCTCCAGGGCGGAGACGTCCTCGCCCGCGGACTCCTTGACCTGGATCTCGTCCTGGATGGAGGCCGTGTAGAGGACCAGCGCCCGCATGCCCTCCGCGTACGCCTTCTGCGTCATCAGCGAGCGGCGCACGTCGGGGTGGTGGGTGACGGTGACCTTGGGCGCGGTCTTGTCCATGAAGTTCGCCAGGTCGGGGCCCTGCACGCGCTCCTTGGCGTACTCCAGCGCGTTGAGGTAGCCCGTCGACAGGGTGGAGATCGCCTTCGTGCCGACCATCATGCGGGCGAACTCGATGATGCGGAACATCTGGCGGATGCCGTCGTGCTTGTCGCCGATCAGCCAGCCCTTGGCCGGGTGCTGGTCGCCGAAGGTCATCTCGCAGGTGTTGGAGGCCTTCAGGCCCATCTTGTGCTCGACGTTGGTGGCGTAGACGCCGTTGCGCTCGCCCAGCTCGCCGGTCTCGAAGTCGAAGAGGTACTTCGGGACGAGGAAGAGGGACAGGCCCTTGGTGCCGGGGCCGGCGCCCTCGGGGCGGGCCAGCACATAGTGGAGGATGTTCTCCGACATGTCGTGCTCACCGGAGGTGATGAAGCGCTTCACGCCCTCGATGTGCCAGGAGCCGTCCTCCTGCTGCACGGCCTTGGTGCGGCCGGCGCCCACGTCGGAGCCCGCGTCGGGCTCGGTGAGCACCATCGTGGAGCCCCACTGCTTCTCCGTGGCGACCTTGGCTATGTGCTTCTGGACCTCGTTGCCCTCCTCGAAGAGGATGCCGGCGAAGGCCGGGCCCGAGGAGTACATCCACACGGCCGGGTTGGCGCCCAGGATCAGCTCGGCGTAGGACCAGATCAGGGAGCGGGGCGCGGTGGTGCCGCCGATCTCCTCGGGCAGGCCCAGGCGCCAGTACTCGGAGTCCATGAAGGCCTGGTAGCTCTTCTTGAAGGACGCGGGGACCGGCGCGGTGTTGGTCTCCGGGTCGAAGACCGGCGGGTTGCGGTCGGCGTCGATGAAGGACTCGGCCAGCTCGTTCTCCGAGAGGCGGGTCAGCTCCTCCAGGATGCTCTTCGCGGTCTCGACGTCCATCTCCTCGAACGGGCCGGTGCCGTACACCTTGTCGCGCCCGAGTACTTCGAAGAGGTTGAACTCGATGTCGCGGAGATTCGACTTGTAGTGCCCCATGGCGACGGCTCCCGGCTCCGTAGAGAGATCGGCGAGGCACTGGATCCTCGCGCTAGTTCACGTACCAACAAGTAGCTCCGATGATGCTACCCGTCGGTAATAAGAAGCAACCCCGAACCGGTCATCTGTGACAGGGCACACCGGCGCCGGGCCGCTCTCGGTACGCTTGCGCCCATGTACGGCTACGACCAGACAGCGGGTGCGCAGTACGCCCCTCCGCAGCAGCCGATGTCCGGCGGGTACGGGCAGCAGCCGCCGCTGTACCCCGAGCCGTCCCCGCCCTCGCTCACGGACGCGGTGCGCGCGTTCACCACCGGGCAGATGGCCGCGGAGGACTTCCAGCAGGTCTTCGCCACGTCGAAGGTGTACTGCCCGCGCGGCGACAACCCCGGCTTCCTCGCCCTGCACAACACCCAGCAGCCGGTGATCCCGATGTTCAGCACGCTCAAGGAGCTGCGCCGGTACGCGGGCAAGGAGTCCAAGTACTTCGTGATCACCGGTGCCGAGGTGCTGGACCTGCTGCCCACCGGCTACGGCTTCGTCCTCGACATGGAGGGCGAGCACCGCATGGTGTTCGACGCGAAGGCCGTGGAGCAGATGGTCGAGTTCGCGATGCGCCGGATGTACGGGGGCTGAGCCCCGGCCCAGCGACTGGGCGGGCGCGGCCGCGGCAGCCCTGGGCGGGGCCTGCCGCGGCCGTGCGGGCCTGCCGTCCCTCGCTCATTCGACGGCGGCCGCGAGCGACAAGGGCGGGCGGGTGTGTGGTGACAGGGCTTCAGCGGCCCTTGCGCGGCAGGCGTAGCGCCAGGCCGTCGAGGACGACCTCCAGGCCGTAGGCGAACTTCATGTCGCGCAGGGCCGCGGGGTCGGTCGTGGCCTCCTCGACTTCCGTGTGCGGGATGGCCAGGTGGGCGTGGTCGGCCGCGGCTCGCTGGGCCGCGGGCATGAGGCGGGCGATGAAGTCGGCCTCGGTCTCGCCGGAGCGGGCGACCGTGGTGAGCCAGGCGGCCTCGGCGTTGCTCATGCCGATGACGTACGAGAACAGGGTCTCGATCGCCCGGCTCGGCTCCGGGAACCCCGCCGCGGTGAACAGCGCCGCGAGGCGCTCGGAGAAGCTCATGTAGTTGGGCCCCAGGTAAGCGAGCCCCGCCTGCCCCAGCACCAGGGTCAGCCAGGGGTGCCGCAGCGCCGTCGTGCGGAAGGACCCGGCCGCCTCGGTCACCGCCGCGCGCCAGTCGGGGCCGCCGGCCGGCGGGACGTGGATCTCGGCGGTGACCTCGTCCACCGCGAGCTCCATCAGTTCGTCCTTGGTGGCGACATGCCGGTACAGGGACGTCGCCCCGGCGTTCAGGCGGGCGCCGAGCTTGCGCATGCTGAGCGCCTCGATCCCCTCGGCGTCGAGCATCGCGATCGCCTCCCGCACGATCGCGTCGCGGCTGAGCGCGGGCTGGTCGGTGCGGCGCTGTTCGCGGGCCCAGACGGACGGGATCGGGTTCGGGCCCTTGCTCTTCGTGCTCCTGGTCATCGGCGCTCCTCCTGACGTCGTGCGAACAGCGTGCGCAACCAGCGTACAGAACTCAATGCTTGCGAACACTGTTCCGCTGTGCGTACAGTGTTCGCATCGAAGGAACGGTGTTCGCAGCAAGTGAGTCGGAGGGGAACTGCTATGGAAGCCCGCAATCCACGTCGCTGGTGGATCCTGATCGTGCTGTGCCTCAGCACGCTGGTCCTGGTCGTCGACAACATGGCTCTGACCGTGGCGGTGCCCTCGCTGACCGAGGACCTCGGGGCGAGCACCCAGGACATGCAGTGGATCCTCGACTCCTACACCCTGGTCTTCGCCGGCCTGCTGCTGACCTCGGGGAGCCTGGGGGACCGGTTCGGGCGCCGGAAGGTGATGCTGATCGGTCTGCTGCTGTTCGGGGCGGCCTCGCTGGGGGCGGTGTTCTGTGCGAGTCCGGGTGAACTGATCGCGGTGCGGATCGCGATGGGGGTCGGCGGGGCGCTGATCATGCCGTCGACGCTGTCCATCCTGATCACCGTCTTCGACGAGGACGAGCGGCCCAAGGCGATGGCCGCGTGGGGCTCGGTGTCGATGCTGGGGCTGGTCGGCAGCCCGGTGCTCGGCGGTGTGCTGATCGACCACTTCGCCTGGCAGGCCATCTTCCTGATCAACGTCCCGATCGTCGGTCTCGCGCTGCTGGCCGGTGTGCTGCTGATGCCGGAGTCGAAGGCCCCCTGGCAGAAGCCGGACCCGCTGGGCGCGGTGCTGTCGGCGGTGGGCATGACGGCCCTGGTGTGGTGGATCATCGAGATTCCGCAGCACGGCGCGTTCGGCGGCCGTTCCGTCCTCGTCCTGGCCGTCGCGGTGGTCGCCCTGGCCGGCTTCGTGGTCTGGGAGAACGTCACCCGCTCGCCGATGGTCCCGCTGGTCCTCTTCAAGCACCGCAACTTCAGTGGTGGCTCGCTCTCCCTGGCGCTCGTCCAGATCGGCAACGCCGGCCTGCTGCTGGTCCTGACCCAGTACCTCCAGTTCGTGCTCGGCTGGTCCGCCGTCAAGGCGGGCCTGGCCTTCCTGCCGCTGGCCGTGGCCGCGCTGGCCGGCAACACCGCCGGGGCGCAGCTCGCCGTGAAGGTGGGCAACCGGTTCGTCATCCTCGCCGGGATGCTGCTGATGGCCGCGTCCTTCGCGCTGCTGACCACGCTGAGCGCCGACAGCGGCTTCACGGTCCCGGCCGTGGCGCTGGGAGTCCTCGGCCTGGGCGCCGGTCTGGCGATGCCGGCCGCGGTGGCCGCGCTGATGGGCACCATCCCGGAGGACAAGGCGGGCGTCGGCTCGGCGCTCAACGACACCATCCAGCAGTCCGGCACCGCCCTCGGCATCGCGATCCTCGGGTCCCTGCTCTCCCACGGCTACGCGGACGGGATGCCGGCCGGCGCCCCGGAGCGGGCCAGGGAGTCCATCGGCGGCGCGCTCGCCGTCGCCGGCGGTGACACGGGCCTGGTGCGGGCGGCCCGGGACGCCTTCACCTCCTCGATGTCGACGACCTTCACGATCAGCGCGATCGGTGTCCTGGTGGCGGCCGCGGTGGCCACGCTGGTGATGCGGGACCGCAAGGCGGAGCCCGCCGGAACCGAGAGCGAGGAGCACGAGCTGATCGCCTGAGGCGGACCTGGTCGGACCGGCACCCCTGAAGGGGTGCCGGTCTTCCGCCATGCCGGTGTCCCGTGATTCGCTGCGCCGTCCCCCGGGAATGCCCATCCGGTTTTCTCTGTTTGGGGTGGCAGGAAGTTCAACGCTCAACTAAACTGGGCGTACACGAGGAGGAACCGACATGCCTGCTGTGACCGTCGAGAACCCGTTGACGCTGCCCCGCGTGACCGCGCCGACCGAGGCCGTGGCACGTCCCGTGCTGGCCGTCACGACCGCCCCGAGCGGTTTCGAGGGCGAGGGCTTCCCGGTGCGCCGGGCGTTCGCGGGGATCAACTACCGCCACCTCGACCCGTTCATCATGATGGACCAGATGGGCGAGGTGGAGTACGCGCCGGGCGAGCCCAAGGGCACCCCCTGGCACCCGCACCGCGGCTTCGAGACCGTCACCTACATCATCGACGGGATCTTCGACCACCAGGACTCCAACGGCGGTGGCGGCACCATCACCAACGGGGACACCCAGTGGATGACCGCGGGCTCGGGCCTGTTGCACATCGAGGCTCCACCGGAGCATCTCGTCGTGTCCGGCGGACTCTTCCACGGCCTCCAGCTGTGGGTGAACCTCCCCGCCAGGGACAAGATGATGGCCCCGCGCTACCAGGACATCCGCGGCGGCTCGGTCCAGCTGCTCAGCACCCCCGACGGCGGCGCCCTGCTCCGCGTCATCGCCGGTGAGCTGGACGGGCACCAGGGTCCCGGCATCACGCACACGCCGATCACGATGATCCACGCGACGGTGGCGCCGGGTGCGGAACTCACCCTGCCGTGGCGGGAGGACTTCAACGGCCTGGCGTACGTGCTGGCCGGGCGCGGCAGCGTCGGCCCCGAGCGCCGGCCGGTGCACATGGGCCAGACCGCCGTGTTCGGCGCGGGCTCCTCGCTCACCGTCCGCGCGGACGAGAAGCAGGACTCCCACACGCCGGATCTGGAGGTCGTCCTGCTGGGCGGACAGCCGATCCGTGAGCCCATGGCCCACTACGGCCCGTTCGTCATGAACACCCGCGAGGAGCTCCAGCAGGCCTTCGAGGACTTCCAGAAGGGACGGCTGGGCACGGTCCCGGCGGTGCACGGGATGTCCGAGGCAGGCCCCCAGGGCTGACGCTCCGTCACCCGGGCGGGCCGTTCCGACGGGACGGCCCGCCCGGGGCGTGGTCGGGTGGAGGAGTGCAGGACACCCCCTCATCCGGCCCGGGCCCGCTCCTCCCCGGGCCCGTCCAGCGCCTCGCCGCCTGGTGTGCCGTCCTGCTGCTCGTCTCCGGGGTCGTCTACGTCGGGATCCGGCTGTGCGACGAGTTCCGGGCCGCCGTCGTGCCCGTGCTGCTCGCGCTGCTCGGGACCGCGCTGCTCGGGCCCCTGCACCGGCGGCTCGTGAAGGCCGGGGTGCACCGGTCGGTCGCGGCGGCGCTCACCTGCGTCGCCGTCGTCGCCGTGGTCGGCGGGGCCGTGTACATCGTGGTCGCCGCGCTCATCGACACCGGCGACGAGATCGTCGCCTCGCTCAAGGAGGCCTCCCGGGGCATCGCCGAGCACTTCGGGGCGGCCGGGACCTCGCTGGACGACCTCGCCTCCAACGCCCGGGAACTGCTGAGCAAGTTCGGCGGCACGGCCGCCTCCGGCGTGATCAGCGGATTCAGCGTGGTCGGTGAATCCATCGCTGTGGCGGTCCTCGCGCTGCTGCTCGTCTTCTTCTTCCTGCGCGACTCCGACAAGGCCGCCGGGGCACTGCGGTCCCTGGCGCCCCGCGGATCGGCCGACACCCTGGAGGCCATGGCCCGGCGGGCCCTCAAGGCCGTCGAGGGGTTCATGCGGGGGACGACCCTCATCGCCCTCATCGACGCGCTCTGCATCACCGTCGGACTGCTCCTCCTCGACGTGCCCGGGGCGCCGGGACTCGGAGCGCTGGTCTTCGTCGGGGCGTACATCCCCTACCTCGGCGCCTTCATCTCCGGCGCCGTCGCCGTGCTGGTCGCGCTCGCCGACCGGGGGTTCGTCATCGCGCTGTGGGTGCTCGGGGTGGTGGTCGCGGTGCAGGTGCTGGAGGGGCATGTGCTCCAGCCGGCGATCCAGAGCCGGACCGTGCAGATGCACCCGGCGGTGGTCATGGTGGCGATCACGGCCGGGGCGTCGGTCGCCGGAGTGCTCGGCATGCTGCTCGCCGTGCCGCTCACCGCGGCCGCCTTCGGTGTCGCCGAGGAGCTCCGCACCCGCTACGAGGGCCAGGAGGCGTCGCCCGAGCCGTCCACGGACTCGTAGAGCTCGTACCAGATGCTCTTGCCCTGGCCGCGCGGGTCGACGCCCCACGCGTGCGCGAGCAGTTCGATCAGCACCAGGCCGCGGCCGGAGGACGCCAGCTCCCCCGGTCTGCGCTTGTGCGGCAGGTCGTCACCGGTGTCGGTGACCTCGATCCGCAGCCGCCGCTCCCCCACCCCGCCGGTGATCTCCGCGACGAGCAGCGCGTCGGAGTCGGTGTGCACGAGGACGTTCGTCAGCAGCTCGGACAGCAGCAGCACCGCCGAGTCGCGCTGGTCCGGCGAGGACCAGTCGTGCAGCAGATCACGCAGTTGCTGCCGGGCCGCCGCGATCCGCTCGGGCTCGGCCTGCGCGACCGTCAGCACCGTGCGCCGCACCGGCTGCGGCACGGTCATGGTGTCGCCGCAGCCACAGCCCCCGCCCTCCCGGCTGAGCAGCAGCATGGCGATGTCGTCCTCGCGACGGTCGGTCAGCGGGCCGGTGGTGTGGTGCGAGGAAGGGCCGTGCACCGCCTGTATCAGGGTGTCGGCGAGTTCCTCCAGATCGCCCTTGTGGTCCTCGAGGATCACCCGCAGCCGGTGCCAGCCGGAGTCCAGGTCGTGCCCGCCGGTCTCGATCAGGCCGTCCGTGCAGATCAGCATGGTCTCGCCGGGTTCCAGAGCGAGCCGCGTCGTGGGGTAGTCGGCGTCCGGGTCGATGCCCAACGGCAGGCCGCCCGACGTCGGCCGCGTCAGCACCGTGCCGTCGGACATCCGGAACGCCGGGTCCGGATGCCCGGCGCGGGCGATGTCCAGCACCCCGTTCGCCGGGTCGACCTCGACGTACACACAGGTCGCGAACCGCGGGTCGGAGGGCTCCTCGTCGCCGATGCCGTGCAGGAAGCGCGAGGCACGGGAGAGGACGGCGTCGGGGCGGTGACCCTCGGAGGCGTAGGCCCGCAGGGCGATGCGGAGCTGGCCCATCAGGCCCGCCGCCCGTACGTCATGGCCCTGGACGTCCCCGATGACCAGCGCGAACCGCCCGCTCGGCAACGGGATCACGTCGTACCAGTCGCCGCCGACCTGGAGCCCGCCGCCGGTCGGGACGTAGCGGGCGGCGACGCTCATGCCCGGGATGCGCTGCGGGCCGAGCCTCGGCAGCATCGTGCGCTGGAGCCCGTCGGTCAGCGCCCGCTCACTCTCCGCCAGCCCCGCCCGGGTCAGCGCCTGCGCCAGCATCCGCGCCACCGTGGCGAGCACCGACCGCTCGTCCGGCGTGAACGCCACCGGGTAGGTGAAGGCGGCCATCCACGCGCCCATCGTGCGGCCGGCCACGGTCAGCGGCAGGAACGCCCAGGACCGGCGGCCGAAGCGCTGGGCGAGCGGCCAGGTCAGCGGGTAGCGGGCCTCGTACTGCTCGGGGGTGGACAGATACAACGCCCGGCCGGTCCGTACGACTTCCGCGGCCGGGTAGTCGGTGTCCAGAGCCATGTCGGAGAAGGGGCTGTCGTCGCCCGGCTGCTGCCCGTGGTGCCCGATGACCGTCAGGCGATCGCCCGAGACTCCGAACACGGCCAGGCCGTCCGGCGAGAACCCGGGCATCGACAGATTGGCCGTGACCCGCAGGACCTCCTGCGTGGAGCGCGCCTCGGCCAGCGCCCGGCCCGCGTCCAGCAGGAACGCCTCCCGGGAGCGCCGCCAGTCGCCGGTGACCGCGCTGCGCCCCGCCGGGGTGCCCGGCGTCGGCTCGGTGACCTCCTGAAGCGTCCCGATCAGCCGGTACGCCTTGTGGACCCGGTCGAAGGACGGCTTGGAGCGGCTGCGGACGACCCGGACGATCCGGCCCTGCTCGTCCATGACCCGGATCCGCACCTCGGCGAGGGTCCCCTCGGCGACGGCGAGCTGGACCACGCCGGTGATCTCGTTCCAGTCGACCGGGTGCAGCCGGGCCCGGGCCTGGGCCTCCGTGAGGCTGACCTGTTCGGCGGGCAGCCCGAGCAGCCGTGCCGCCTCGGCATCGACCGTGACCAGCCCGGTGGCGGTGTCCCAGTGCCAGAGGCCGGTCGCGAGGGCGGCGAGAGCCTCCCCCACGGCGGGCAGAGGCTCGCCAGTGCGCATTGCCCTACTTTAAGAAGAGGGGATCGAAGACTGCCACCGAAGACTGAAGTGTGCCCGATCGTTAACTGTGGAGAGCCGATCTTGCCCTGCCCGGTACGCTGGGGACGAGTTTCACGTGAAACACAGACCCCGATCAGCGAAGACTGGATGAACGACGATGCATCGGTACAGGTCCCACACCTGCGGCGAGCTCCGCTCCTCTGACGTCGGCACCGACGTCCGGCTGAGTGGCTGGCTGCACAATCGGCGCGACCTGGGCGGCATCCTCTTCATCGATCTGCGCGACCACTACGGCATCACGCAGCTGGTGGCCCGTCCCGGCACTCCCTCCTACGAGGCCCTCGACAAGCTCTCCAAGGAGTCGACCGTCCGCGTCGACGGCAAGGTCGTCTCCCGGGGCGGCGAGAACATCAACCCCGAGCTTCCCACCGGTGAGGTCGAGGTCGAGGTCGGCGAGGTCGAACTCCTCGGCGCCGCCGCCCCGCTGCCGTTCACGATCAACACCGAGGACGGGGTCAACGAGGAGCGGCGCCTGGAGTACCGCTTCCTGGACCTGCGCCGTGAGCGCATGCACCGCAACATCATGCTGCGCACCGCGGTCATCTCGGCGATCCGGCACAAGATGACGGCGCTGGGCTTCAACGAGATGGCGACGCCGATTCTGTCCGCGACCTCCCCCGAGGGCGCCCGCGACTTCGTCGTCCCGTCCCGTCTGCACCCGGGCAAGTTCTACGCCCTGCCGCAGGCCCCGCAGCAGTTCAAGCAGCTGCTGATGATCTCCGGTTTCGACCGCTACTTCCAGATCGCGCCCTGCTTCCGCGACGAGGACGCCCGCGCCGACCGCTCGCCGGGCGAGTTCTACCAGCTCGACATCGAGATGAGCTTCGTCGAGCAGGAGGACGTCTTCCAGCCCGTCGAGAAGCTGATGACCGAGCTCTTCGAGGAGTTCGGCGGTGGCCGTCACGTCACCTCGCCGTTCCCGCGGATCCCGTTCCGCGAGGCGATGCTGAAGTACGGCTCCGACAAGCCCGACCTGCGCGCCCAGCTCGAACTCGTCGACATCACCGACATCTTCGAGGGCTCGGAGTTCAAGGCCTTCGCCGGCAAGCACGTCCGTGCCCTGCCGGTCCCGGACGTCTCCGCCCAGCCCCGCAAGTTCTTCGACCAGCTCGGTGACTACGCCGTCTCGCAGGGCGCCAGGGGCCTGGCCTGGGTCCGTGTCGCCGAGGACGGCTCGCTGTCCGGCCCGATCGCGAAGTTCCTCACCGAGGAGAACGTCGCCGAGCTGACCAAGCGCCTGTCCCTGGCGGCCGGCCACGCGGTCTTCTTCGGCGCGGGCGAGTTCGACGAGGTCTCCAAGATCATGGGCGCGGTGCGGGTCGAGGCCGCCAAGCGCGCCGGGCACTTCGAGGAGAACGTCTTCCGGTTCTGCTGGATCGTCGACTTCCCGATGTACGAGAAGGACGAGGAGACCGGCGCGATCGACTTCTCGCACAACCCCTTCTCCATGCCGCAGGGCGGCCTGGAGGCCCTGGAGAGCCAGGACCCCCTGGACATCCTCGGCTGGCAGTACGACATCGTCTGCAACGGCGTCGAGCTGTCCTCCGGCGCGATCCGGAACCATGAGCCGGAGATCATGCTCAAGGCTTTCGAGATCGCCGGGTACGACCGTGACACCGTCGAGGAGAAGTTCGCCGGCATGCTGCGCGCGTTCCGCTTCGGCGCCCCGCCGCACGGCGGCATCGCCCCCGGCGTCGACCGCATCGTGATGCTGCTCGCCGACGAGCCCAACATCCGCGAGACCATCTCCTTCCCGCTCAACGGCAACGCCCAGGACCTGATGATGGGCGCGCCGACCGAGCTGGAGGAGGCGCGGCTGAAGGAGCTGCACCTGTCGGTGCGCAAGCCGCAGCCGAAGTAGGCGACAGCGCTGTGAGTGGCCCGGAACCGGCGTCGGTTCCGGGCCACTTTCGTACGCTGGGCTCCCACCCAGCTCTTGCCCAGGCTCCTGACAGCCGTGTTCCCTAGCTTCCTTCCCATGACGGGACAGGAGAAGGCCCAAGGGCCGAAACACAAGAGGGATCTGACGCGCCGCAAGGTCGTCGTCGCGGGTGCCGGTGCGGTGGTCGCGGCGGGTGTCGGCGGTTCGTTCGCGGCGGGCGCGTTCGCCGGTGAGGAGACGCCGGCCGCGCAGGGCAAGACGGCCGGAACCTCCGGCGAGGCCTGCTACAAGCTGACCTCCGAGACGACCGAAGGCCCCTACTACATCGACGCGGACAAGCTCCGCAGGGACGTCACCGAGGACCAGGAGGGCATCCCGCTCACCCTGCGCCTGAAGGTGATCGACTCCGAGACCTGCAAGCCCCTCGCGAACGCCGCGGTCGACATCTGGCACTGCAACGCGCTGGGCGTGTACTCGGGGTACGAGGACATGGGCAGCGGGGGCGGCGGAGGTGGCGGGGGCGGTACGCCGCCCTCCGGCACACCGACCGGCACGCCCACGGGTCCGCCCCCCGGCGGTGGTGGCGGAGGCGGGGGCCACCAGGAGCCCACCGACGACGAGCGCTACCTGCGCGGCACGTGGCGGACGGACAAGAAGGGCGAGGTCGAGTTCCGCACGGTCTTCCCCGGCTGGTACCAGGGCCGCTGCGTGCACATCCACACCAAGGTGCACGTGGGCGGCGTCTGGACCGACGCGGGGTACGAGGGCGGCACGACCTGCCACACCGGCCAGCTCTTCTTCGACGAGGCGGCCGTGCTGGCCTCCGCCGAGGTCGAGCCGTACTCCACCAACACCACGACCCGCACCACCCTCGACGAGGACACCATCTACCCCGGTAACGGCACCGAGGGCGGGCTGCTGAAGCTCAAGTACAAGAAGAACGCCATCGCCAAGGGCGTGACGGCCACCCTCACCCTGGGCGTCGACCCCGAGGCCACGCACGACGGCACGGAGGCCTCGGCCCAGCCGGGCGCGTCGGCTTCGGCGTCGGCGAGCTGACGGACGTGGTCGACGGGGGCCGTCGTCGGAGGGCCGGGCGGCGTATCACGAGTGCGCGCCCGGCCCTTCGGGTCACTTGATGTAGACGAGGCCGTCGGTGGTGATGGTGGGGCGGCCCGCCGTGGCGACCACGACGATCTTGACGGTGTGCTTGGCGCTGCTGGACCAGGTCTTCGTCCAGATCGCCTGCCGGTAGAGGGTGGTGGCGGACTTCAGGTCGACCGTGCTGACCTTGACGCCGTCGACGTAGACGTAGGCCTGGCCCGAGGAGGCGGCCCGGGAGACCACCCAGGAGGCGGAACGGCCGGTGAACGTCCAGGTCAGACTGGCGCCCTTGGAACCGCTGGAGTACGACTTGCCGCCCAGGTAGCTGGTCGAGGAACGGGTCGTCCAGCTGCCGGACCTCACCGCCGAGGTCTCCTGGAGGACGACCGGCGTGTAGGAGGCGGACGCGGTGCGGTAGTTGTCGGCGTAGTCGTAGGCCCGCATCGACCAGGTGGTGGCCGTACCCGACTTGGCGGTGCGGCTGGAGGCGGTGGTGGTCGGGCCGAAGGTGGCGGCCGTCGGGGCCACCAGCTGCGCCTCGCGCAGCGCCTTGTCGTCGGTCGCCTTCCAGCCGAGGGTGACCGGTACGGCGGTGGTGTTGACCGTGCCGGTGCGCAGGGAGAGCTTCGGGGCGGTGGTGAAGGTCGGCGCGGTCGTGTCGGTCACGACGCTCAGCGCCGCGCTGGTCGTGGTCTTGCCCGACTGGTGCACCGCCCGCACGGCGACGGTGTGACTGCCCACCGTGAGGGTCGCGTTCGCGGAGGTGGCCGTACCGGGGGCGGTGGCGACGGTCTTGCCGTCGACCAGCAGCTGGACGCTCTTGATGAGCGACGCGGGCGTGGTGGCCGTCCACTTCACGCTGATCGCGCCCTTGGTGTAGTACGTCGTGCCGGACCGGCCCGCGCCGCCGACCGAGGTCACCTTCAGCCCCTGCACCGGGCCGGACGCCCAGGCGCGGACGGTCGGCAGCTGGGCGTACAGGGAGTTGCCCGGGCACTGGGTGTTGTAGCCGTCGCGGTGGCCGGAGATCCGCTGGAACGTGTACGGGGTGCCCGCCGTGAAGCCGGTGCCGAAGTAGTTCTTCTGGCTCGCCCCGGCGGTGAGCTGCACCGTGCCGGACGGGTCGGCGCCGTACTGGCCGAGCTTCCAGGCGGCCACGCGGGCCACGGAGGCCAGCGCGGCGTCGGAGGCGCCGGTGGTGGAGTACTCGCCGAGGACCGCGATGCCGGCGGACTCACGGTTCCAGCCGTAGGTGTGGGCGCCTAGCACCGGCAGTTCGACGCCGCCCTTGCGGCCCTCGAAGACGGTGCCGCACTTGTCGACGAGGAAGTTGTATCCGATGTCGTTCCAGCCGTTGACCTTCGTGTGGTACGCGTAGATGCCGCGCACGATCGACGCGGAGTCGGCGCAGGAGTAGCCGTTGTCCCCGTCGGTGTGGTGCACGAAGACGGCCTTGACGTCGGCGTTGTACTCGGACGGGTCGGGGCTGAGCGACTCGTCGGCGCCCCAGTCGGCGCGCGAGGTGATCGGCGGCTCGGGCACGGTGGACGGCGGCGCGGTCGGTGTGGTCGGCGTGGTGGCCGACGGGCTGGCGGACGTCGAGGGGGCGGTCGGCTCCGGGGGCGTACCGGTCGGGCTGTCCGTCGGCGTCGCGGTCGGGCTGTCGGTGGGTGTCGCACCGTCGGTGGGTGTCGCACCGTCCGTGGGTGTCGCACCGTCGGTGGGTGTCGCACCGTCGGTGGGCGTGGCGGCCGGGGTGCTCTCCTCGGCGACGAACGCCGCTGGCTCGGTCGTCCTCGTCTCGGCGTCGGTCACCACGCCCGGGTCGACCAGGTTGACCTCCAGCCCCTTGGGCAACGCGCCGGTGGTGCCGTCCTCGTGGACGACCTGCACCTGGACGCCGTCCGAGGGGCCGACCCACAGTGGCTCGGACGCGCCGCGCATCCCGGCCTCGGGCTTGTCCGGCGGATCGAGGTTCACCTCGAGGTCCCGCCAGGCACTCCACTCACCGCTCTCCTGGCCGCGGGTGCGCACCTGTGCCGTGCCGTCGAGCCGCTTGACGGCTCCTGTCCAGGAGACGCCGACCAGCGAGAACAGCTGTGTCTCCGTGCGCGGCAACCCCCGCTTGCCGCCCGCGGTCCCCTTCAGGGCGAGGTCGTAGACCTTCACGGGACGCTTGGCCCGGCTCGTCGCCCCGGAGTCACCCGAGGGGCTGGCGACCGCGTACGTCACCACGCCACCGCCCCCCAGCACCACGGCACCGAGCGTCAGCCACGCCCGTCTCTTCAAGCTCAGCGATCTGTACGCATGCGACGTACGACGAGTCACGACGTATCCACCCCACAGGAGGGCCGGCAGCGGCCCCAGAGAAAAGTCACGTGAGGCACACTCACCACAGGAGCGGCCCATCTTTACAGCGCGCACCTATGGCCAAACATCACTGGTAGGGCCAAACATCATCGGTTCCGCGGGGAGTCTCCCGCCGGGGATTCTTTCGGTGCGTGTGTCGTTTGTGCTGGTCAGAGGCGAGGTAGGTCGAGTTCCGCCCATACGGTCTTACGGGGGACGGGGCCGAGTTCGACGCCCCAGCGGTCGGCGAGGGCCTCGACGAGGAGGAGGCCACGTCCTGACTCGGCGTCCGGGGTGGGTGGGCGGTGGCGGGGGAGGTCGCCGGCGCGGGTGTCCGTGACTTCGATGCGGAGGGTCGCGGGGGCGCTCAGGAGCACGAGACGGAAGTCGCGTCCGGGGAGGCGGCCGTGGGTGACGGCATTCGCGGCGAGTTCGGCGACGAGGTGTTCGTCGCGAGCTGGCGTGGTTCAAGAGCAGCTACAGCAGCGGCAACGACGGCAACTCCTGTGTGGAGCTTGCCGTCACCCCCGGCACCGTGCACGTCCGCGACTCCAAGGTCCTCGATGGCCCCCGTCTCTCGATCGCGCCCGGCGCCTGGGCCGACTTCGTCCCCTACGCCGTGGAAAGCCGTTAGCGCGCCACGAACTGGGTCAGGATCGCCTGGACCTCGTAGATGTCGACGCCCTTGGTGAAGGTCTTCTCGATGGGGGTCGGGGTGCCGGAGATCCAGATCTTCAACTCGGCGTCCAGGTCGAACGTGCCGGCCGTTTCCACCGCGAAGTGGGTGATGCTGCGGTAGGGGACCGAGTGGTACTCCACCTTCTTGCCGGTGATGCCCTGCTTGTCGATCAGGATCAGGCGGCGGTCGGTGAAGAGGATGGTGTCGCGGATCAGCAGGAACGCGGCGTGGACCTGTTCGCCGTGGCCGAGGAGGCGGGCGTAGTCCTGCTGGGCCGACTGCGGGTCTACGGTGTGTGCGTTACCGAACAGTGCCATCGTTCTCTCCCTCGTGTGCCGGTGCCTTGAGTGTCTCGGTCGAACGTGGCGAACGTGATGCGTTGACCAAAAGTCGGCGTGAGGACGCCGGTGGTAGCGGCTCAGAGGGCGGTCGGCGGGGTGTGGTCGGGCTCCGGGGCGAACAGTGCCTCCGGGGTGGCCACCGTGATGGCGCGGTCGAGC
This sequence comes from Streptomyces viridochromogenes DSM 40736, assembly GCF_000158955.1. Taxonomy (GTDB): domain Bacteria; phylum Actinomycetota; class Actinomycetes; order Streptomycetales; family Streptomycetaceae; genus Streptomyces; species Streptomyces venetus. Next base: position 4,538,345 of record NZ_GG657757.1, read on the forward strand.
GATGTCGTGGTCAGGCTGCTGGTGCGAAGGCCGTGATGGCCTCGACAAGGTCGGCCGGGGCTTCCAGCGGGATCAGGTGACCGGTGTGCGGGACCACCACGAAGTCGGCCTGGGAGAGGTAGGGCACCAGGTTGTCGCGGAGCACGTCGACGGGTTCGACCTGATCGTTCTCTCCGGCGACGACGAGGGCGGGAACGCTGACCATGCGCGTGTGCTCGGTGATGTCCTGCGCGATGCCGTGCAGCGGCCACTCGGTGCGGGCGGCGTCGGTGACGGTCCGCGCATCGGTCACGATCCGCGCCTTGACCGATGCGGGCAGCTCGGTGGCGGTGAGGATGTGGTCCCGTGCCCCGGTTACGGAATCGGCGGAGTCGTAAGCGTGCGACAGGGCTTCCTGGTACTCGGGGGTGATCTGTGCGGCGGGCTTCGCCGGGCCGGAGCCGACGAGGACGATGCCACGCAGGCCGGCGGGCCGGGTGGCCGCGACCAGCTGTGCGACCTTGCCCCCCATCGAATGCCCCACCAGGACGTAGTCGGTGACCCCCGCGTCGGCGAGCACGGCGAGGGTGTCCTCGGCGAGCTGACCGAGCGTGTAGGGGCCGGGCAGAGCGCTCGACCGGCTCCACCCGCGGAAGTCGAACGTGAGCACGTCACGGCCCGCGAGGCGGTCGACGACGAGGTCCCAGGTACGGGCGGAACCACCCCAGTAGTGCAGGAACACCAGGGTCGGTCCGGCCCCCGGCCGGTGGTCGTAAACGGGCAGAAGCGTCTGCTGCGTCATGCTCATGGCGGCTCTTGTTCCCCTCAGTGTTCTGAGCGATTTCCCTGAGTTCATTGAAACTTCCGCACCCGGACGGGGCATCGGCGTGACTGGTCGCCTGATGGTGAAAACTGGACACGTGACCGTGATTCGGCAGATGACCTACCAGCCCGCAGGGCGCCGCGCCGCCGCGGTCGAGACCATGACGTTCGACCGCCTTCACGAGCTGAACGACGGCGGCACCCAGCGCGCCGACTTCCACGTCCTCGCCGTCATCGACGCCGGACATGGCTCGGTCACGGTGGACTTCCTCCACCACCCGCTCACAGAGCAGTCCGCGGTGTGGATTCCACCCGGAGCGGTGCACCGGTGGGACGACATCGGCGATGTGGCGGGGCACCTCGTACTGTTCGTGCCGACGGCGCCGGTCACCCACGCCACCCGGCAGCTCGTCGCCTCCCCGGACCTGGCCGCGCACTGGAGCATCCCCGACGCCGACTGGCTGTTCGTCGACACCGCGCGCGACCATCTCCTCCTCGAGGCATCCGCCCCACCCGAGGACTTCTCCACGGAGCTGCCCGAAATCCTGCTTTCCGCGCTCATCGCCCGGCTGCGGCCCCCGCACGCCGAAGCACGGTTCACACACCCGGTGTTCCGGTTGTTCCGCTCCAGCGTCGAGACCCACTTCCGCAACCACCACGACGCCGGCTACTACGCCCGTGCACTGGGATACGCGCCCCGCACCCTCTCACGAGCGGTGCAGCAGGCCACAGGCCGCACCGCGAAGGCATATATCGTCGACCGGATCATCCTGGAAGCCAAACGGCTCCTCGCGCACGACCGCCTCACCGCAGCCCGCTGCGCCGCCACGCTCGGCTTCCCCGACGCATCCAACTTCTCGGTGTTCTTCTACAAGGCGACAGGCATGCGCCCGGGCGCATGGAAGGCAAGGCACTCACATCCATAATCACGGAGTGTCACAACCATGATCGCCCCGTGGGTCAGGTTTCGGCCCGGTCCGGGGCGGGCCCCGCGTCCTCGGCGAAGAGCTCGTCGACGCTCTTCACGTGGGGCGTCCGGTCCAGCCAGCGGTTGAGAAGGTCGAGGTCGGTGCAGCCGGCGATCCGGTCCCGGGCCTCCTGGGGGACGGATACGCCCCGTGCTCCGAGGAAACGGAGGATGGCCTTGGCTTCGCCTCTGGCCTCGCCCTTGGCTTCGCCCTTGGCTTCGCCCTTGGCTTCGCCCTCGAGGTAGGCCTTCTCCATCACTGTGCCCCGGCCGGGGAAGTAGTTGACGAACGTCACGATGTCCCTCCATTTGTCTCCGGCGGGGGTGTCCCCCAACGCCGAGTCGAGAAATTGAAAGAAGTAACTGGCGGCGTTCCAGTCCATCCCTGCGAGGGCACGGCCGTAACTGGGCAGAAGGCCGTATTTCCGGCGGACGGAAGGCGTTCACTCTTTCGAGGACGGGAGAAACGTTCGCGCCCTGCTCCCGGTGAGAACCGGGGGCAGGGCGCGTTGCCGTACGGGTCGCGGGTTACGCGGTCGGCTTCTCCTCCAGGCGGGGGAAGAGGACCGCGCCCTTGGTGACCGTCGTGCCGGCCGGGAGTCGGCCCCACTCGGCGGACTGCTGGACCGTCTGGTCGGCGAGCGCCCCGAGGGAGGCCTCGGCGCCCAGCGAGTCCCAGAGCTTCTGGGAGGTCTCCGGCATGACCGGGTTGAGCAGGACCGCGATGGCACGGAGGGACTCCGCCGCCGTGTAGAGGATGGTGGCCAGGCGGGCCTTGCCCTCCTCCGAGGTGTCCTTGGCCACCTTCCACGGCTCCTGCTCCGTGATGTAGCCGTTGACCTGCTTGACGAAGTCGAAGATCGCCAGGATGCCGCCCTGGAAGTCCAGGTCGTCGCCGATCCGGCGGTCCGCCTCGGCGACCGCCTTGGCCAGGCCCTCGTGGATCGCTTTCTCCGCCTCGCCGTCGGCCGTCGACTCCGGCAGCTCGCCGCCGAAGTACTTGCCGACCATCGCGGCGACGCGGGACGCCAGGTTGCCGTAGTCGTTCGCCAGCTCGCTGGTGTAGCGGGCCGAGAAGTCCTCCCAGGAGAAGGAGCCGTCCTGGCCGAAGGCGATCGCCCGCAGGAAGTACCAGCGGTACGCGTCCACGCCGAAGTGCGTGGTCAGGTCCTGCGGCTTGATGCCGGTCAGGTTGGACTTCGACATCTTCTCGCCGCCGACCATCAGCCAGCCATTCGCCGCGATCTTGCCGGGAAGGGGCAGGCCCTGTGCCATCAGCATCGCCGGCCAGATCACCGCGTGGAAGCGGAGGATGTCCTTGCCGACCAGGTGGACGTCGGCCGGGAAGGTCTCCTCGAACTTCGCCTGGTTCTCGTTGTAGCCGACCGCCGTGGCGTAGTTCAGCAGCGCGTCCACCCACACGTAGATCACGTGCTTGGCGTCCCAGGGGACCGGGACGCCCCAGTCGAAGGTCGAGCGGGAGATGGAGAGGTCCTGAAGGCCCTGGCGTACGAAGTTCACGACCTCGTTGCGCGCGGACTCGGGCTGGATGAAGCCCGGGTTCGCCTCGTAGTGGGCGAGGAGCTTGTCGCCGTACTCGCTCAGCTTGAAGAAGTAGTTCTCCTCGCTGAGGATCTCGACCGGCTTCTTGTGGATCGGGCAGAGCTTCTGGCCCGCGTACTCGCCCTCGCCGTCGAGGAGCTCGCCGGGGAGCTTGTACTCCTCGCAGCCGACGCAGTACGGGCCCTCGTAGCCGCCCTTGTAGATCTCGCCCTTGTCGTACAGGTCCTGGACGAACTCCTGGACGCGGTCCGTGTGGCGCTTCTGCGTGGTGCGGATGAAGTCGTCGTTCGCGATCTCCAGGTGTTCCCAGAGAGGCTTCCACGCTTCGGTGACGAGCTTGTCGGCCCACTCCTGGGGGCTGACGCCGTTCGCCTCCGCGGTGCGCATGATCTTCTGACCGTGCTCGTCCGTGCCGGTGAGGTACCACACCTTCTCGCCGCGCTGGCGGTGCCAGCGGGTGAGCACGTCGCCTGCGACGGTCGTATAGGCGTGGCCCAGGTGAGGAGCGTCGTTTACGTAATAGATGGGGGTGGAGACGTAGTACGCCTTTCCACCCTGCTTCTCGGATCCAGTGGCCGCCATGGTCGAAATCCTACTGGTCCGTCGGAGATCGACTCACATCCGTTTCGGGGGGTGGACGGACGGCCGGGGTCTGTCCACCCCCTGCGGTGCTACGGGCGCCAGTTCGCCAGTACGCCCTCGTAGAGCTCCTTGTCCGTGAGCTCGCGGGGGGTTTCGCCGGCGAGGAAGTGGGACGTGTTGGGGGTCTTGAGCTTGCGGAGGTAGTCGAAGGCCTTGTTCTCCGGGTCACCGAAGGCGACGAAGGAGAAGAAGACGGTGGGGTGGGTTGCGGCGGCCTCGGTGAGGGCCTGGGTGGCCGGGGTCTTCGCGTCGGGGGCGCCGTCCGTCTGGAAGATCACCAGGGCCGGGGTGGCGGGCGTCGCGTGCTTCGTGTGGTGGGCGAGGACTGCTTCGACGGCTGCGTGGTAGCTGGTGCGGCCCATGCGGCCGAGGCCCGCGTGCAGGGTGTCGATCTTGTTCTCGTGGTCGGTGAGGGTGATCTCGCCGGTGCCGTCGAGTTCCGTGGAGAAGAAGACGACCGGGACGGTGGCCTCGGGATCGAGGTGGGCGGCGAGGGCGAGGGTCTGCTCGGCCAGGGCCTGGGCGGAGCCGTCCTTGTAGTACGGGCGCATGGAGGCGGAGCGGTCGAGGACGAGGTAGACCTTGGCGCGGGTGCCGGTGAGGTTGTGCTTCTTGAGGGTGGTGGTGGCTGCCTTGTAGGCGGTGGTGAGGGTGGGGGCCTTGGTTTTGAGGGCGGTGAGGGGGAGGGCGGGGGTTGCGTCCTCCTGTTCCGCCTCGCCTTCGGCTTCGGCGGAGTCGTTCCCACCCGCACCACCCGTGCTGCTTTCGTCGTCGGGTGCGGGTGGCCCCTGTGGGGCCTGGGCGCCGTCGGCGGCTGCCGCTGCCGCTGCGGGGGCGGTGGTCACGTCGGCCGTCGGCTTCGCCTTGGCCTCGGGCTCGTCCTTGGCCTCGGCCTTGGCGTCGGGCTTCGGCTTGGCTTCGCGCTTCGCCTCTGCGGCTTCGTCGGCTGCGAGCTTCGCGTCCGGCGTCGGCTCGGACTCCGTGTCGGCCGTCGGTTCCGGGGTCGGCTTCGGCTCTGCCTCGGCCGTCGGCTGCGCGTCCGGCTTCGGCTCTGCCTCGGCTGCCGGTTCCGGGGTCTCCGGCTGTGCCTGGGGCGGCTCGGGGGCGGCTTCCGCCTTGCTGTCGGTTTTCGCTGTCTTCGCCGGTGCGGCCGCCTTGGGCTCGGGCGTGGCCTTGGCTTCCGGCTTCGCCGTGGGCTCGGACTGCGTCGGCTCGTCCTCCGGGCCGTCCGTCTCCGGGGCCGAGGGCTCGCCGGTCGTCGGGGCCTCGGCGGCGGCCGGCTTGTCCGTTTCGGTCGCCTTCTCCGCCGACGTCGCCTTCTCCGCCGACGTCGCCGTCTTCGCGGTCGCTGCCGTCTCCGTGGCCTCCGCCGTCTCCGTGGCCGTAGGCTCCGCCGTCGCGGTCGGCTCCTCGGCGGCCGGCTTGTCCGCCTCCGGTGCCTTCTCCTCGTCGGCCGGCTCCGCAGCCTCCGCCACCGGCGGCTCAGCGACCGTCGACTCAGCGACCGGCTCGTCGGTCACAGGCTCCTCGGCCACGCGCTCCTCCGCAGCCGCGGGCTTCTCCGCAGCCGCGGGCGTCTCCTCAGCCGTCGGCTTCGGCTCCTCGACCGGCGGTTCCTCGGGAACCGCCGAGTCCCCCTCCGCCGATCGCGTCGGCCTCGGGACCGCGACCTTGTCGAAGGCCGCCGACACGAGGTCGTGCTCGTCGTCTCGGGGCTCGGGGACGTTCGCCGTCGGGCTCGGTGTCGTTTCCGGGGAGGGGGACGGGACCTTCGGGGGTGCCGCGGGTGCTGTCGGTGTGTCCTCGGAGGTCGTCGGTACCGTTGCCGGGTCCGTCGTCGGGGTCTGCGCCGCACCCTCCGCCTCGGCGGTTTGTGTCTTGCGGGACCGTCCGAACGCGTTCCGCAACCGAGTGAGAATGCCCATGTGCGCGCAACCCTTCGCGTGAGTTGAAGCCCGTCAATCCCTGGCCAGGACGGACACGTAAGGTTAGCGGCCCTCCTGGGCGATCTTGGGCAGGGTCGGGGATGCGGGGCTCGCCCTGTCAAGAGGAACATCCGGCCTGTGCGAGCGGCGGCCCCTCGAATCGTCCCAAAGCCCGTACGGCTGCCGTGGGTTCACTCGTTGTTCATCCGGGCGCCCGGCCCTCGCGCACATGTGCCCCTACGGTCACGCTGAGACCAAGGGCATCCAAGGAGAGAGCAAAGTGCGCAAGCTGCTGCCGTTGATCGGAACGCCGTCCGGTTCCCACCCCGGCGGCCGGTCCGCCTTGACCTGTCGTTTCCGGTGTGGTGACGCCTGCTTCCACGAGGTGCCCAACACCAGCTCCAACGAGTACGTCGGTGACGTGATCACCGGTGCGATCGGCCGGCGATCGATGATGCGGGCCGCCGCCGTGGTGACCGTGGCCGCCGCGGGGGCGGGAGCCGTGGGGATCGGGCAGGCTCCGTCCGCGGCTGCCGCTGCCCCCGCGGACGCCGCTCGGGCAGCGGGCAGCGAACGGCGTAAAGCCAAGGGCGCCCGCGGGCTGCGCTTCGCGCCGGTCGCGCCCAACACCACCGACGCCGTGACCGTGCCGGAGGGGTACGGGCAGAACGTCGTCATCCGCTGGGGCGAGCCCATCCTGCGCGGGGCGCCCGCCTTCGACCCGGAGAAGCAGACCGCGAAGGCGCAGGCCGGGCAGTTCGGCTACAACTGTGACTTCCTCGCCCTGCTGCCGCTGCCCGGGGAGCGCGACCGGCAGCTGCTCGTCGCCAATCACGAGTACACCGACGAGATCCTGATGTTCCGGGGGTACGACGCCGCCAACCCGACCCGTGAGCAGGTCGAGGTCGCCTGGGCCGCCCACGGGCTGTCCGCGGTCGTCGTCGAGGGCGACAAGCGCACCGGCAAGCTCACCGCCGTGCCCCGGCACACCCTCAACCGCCGCGTCACCGCCACCACCGAGTTCCGGCTCACCGGCCCCGTCGCCGGGTCGGACCTGGTGAAGACCTCCGCCGATCCGAGCGGGACCAAGGTGCTGGGCACCCTCAACAACTGCTCGGGCGGCACCACCCCCTGGGGCACGACCCTGCACGGCGAGGAGAACTTCAACCAGTACTTCGCCAACAGCGGCCGCGCCACCGACAAGCGGTACGGCATCGGCACCGGGGCCTCCGAGCGCAAGTGGGAGCGGTTCGACAAGCGGTTCGACGTCGCCCAGGAGCCGAACGAGGTGCACCGGTTCGGGTACGTCGTGGAGTTCGATCCGTACGACCCGCACTCGACGCCCCGCAAGCACACCGCGCTCGGGCGGTTCAAGCACGAGGCGGCGAACATCCGGATGACCGCCGACGGGCGTCCCGTCGTCTACACCGGTGACGACGAGCGGTTCGACTACTTCTACAAGTTCGTCAGCAGCAAGCGGATGAAGCACGGATCGTCGCGTGCCGTGCGCGAGCACAATCTGTCCCTGCTCGACGAGGGGACGCTGTACGTCGCCAAGGTCACCGGTGACTCCCCGGCGATCGAGATCGACGGGACCGGCAAGCTCCCCGCCGACGGTGAGTTCGACGGCAGCGGCGAGTGGATTCCGCTGGCCACGGCCACCGCGAAGGGCGCTGTCTCGCACGTGGACGGGATGAGCGCCGAGGAGGTGTTCGTCTTCACGCGGCTCGCCGGCGACAAGGTGGGCGCGACCAAGATGGACCGGCCCGAGGACATCGAGCCCAACCCGGTGACCGGCAAGGTGTACGTCGCCCTCACCAACAACACCAACCGTGGCGTCGGCTCCAACGCCAAGGCGGACGAGGCCAACCCGCGCCACGCCAACAAGCACGGGCACGTGCTCGAGCTCACCGAGCGCTGGAACCGGCCGGAGAGCACGAAGTTCGCCTGGACGCTCTTCCTCGTCGCCGGTGACCCGGAGGACCCCGCGACCTACTTCGCGGGGTTCCCGAAGGACTCCGTCAGCCAGATCTCCTGCCCGGACAACGTCGCCTTCGACCCCTACGGCAACCTGTGGATCTCCACCGACGGCGCCCAGCTCGGCTCGCACGACGGCCTGTTCGGTGTGGCGACCCGGGGTGAGCGGCGCGGTGAGCTGAAGCAGTTCCTGACGGTGCCGAAGGGTGCCGAGACCTGTGGCCCGATCATCCAGGACCGGCGCGTCCTGGTCGCCGTGCAGCACCCGGGCGAGATCGACGGCGCGTCCGTGGAGAAGCCGGCCAGCACCTGGCCCGACGGGCCGGGGAAGTACGTCCGGCCGGCCGTCGTGGCCGTGTGGCGTGCCGACGGCAGCGACATCGGCGTCTGAGCGGCCCTGGAGGCAGTGGCGGATCAGGGCAGGGCCGGGCTCGGCGGTCTGTGGGGGCGGTCGGGTGCCGGCCGCTCCCGGTCCCGCCATTCCCGGTCCCGCCATTCCCGGTCCCGCCATTCCCGGTACCCCGGTGCCTGCCGCGCCACCTCCCCGTACGCCTCCTCCCCGGCCGCCTCCGTGTCAGCGGCGCTCGTGGAGCGTGAGGTTCGTGACGACCGCGCGGTGGTCGGTGCCCGCCACGTCCAGGACGCGGGTGCGGTTCGCGCCGAAGTCCTCCGACACCAGGACGTGGTCGATCTGCGCGCCGAACGTCGCAGCCGTGGAGGCCGGCCAGGTGGCGGTGCGGTCGGCGCCGTCCAGGCGGGAGGCGTCGTACAGGCCCGTGTCGAGGATGCGGCGGAAGACGGCGTGGTCCTGTGAGGCGTTGAAGTCGCCGGCCAGCACGAGGGGGAGGTCGCGGTCGGTGGTGGCCGCGTGGCGCAGGGCGCCCAGCTCGTGCTTCCAGAGGTTCGTCTGGCCGGGCAGCGGGGGCATGGGGTGGGCCAGCTGGAGGCGTACGGGGTGGCCGTCCACGTCGGCGACCGCCCCGGGCATGCCCATCGTGCCGGGGACGCCGGCCGTGGGCCGCAGGGGGAAGCGGCTGAGGATGACGGAGCCCTCGGAGCCGCCGCCCTCGACGGCACGCCGGTGCGGATAGTCCTGCGAGAGGTCCGCCTTCAGCCGGGCGTCGCACGCGTAGTCGCATTCCTCCACGAAGACCACGTCCGGTTCCTCGCGGCGGACGGTGGCGACCAGGGACCCGGTGCCCTGCCCGAACTCGACGTTCGAGGTGAGGACGCGCAGTTCGGCGACCGGGCGGCCGACCGGGTCGCCGACCTTGCCGTACGGGTCGGTGAACCAGGCGAGCAGGCCGAGCAGGACGACTCCCCAGAGCATTCCGAGCCACCAGCGCGACAGCAGCGCGAGCAGCAGCGCCACGGCGGTGGGCGCGAGCAGCCAGGGCAGGAAGGCGAGGAGCTGCGGGACCGGTGTGACGCCGTCGCTGTCGGCGGTCCGGAAGCCGACGACCACGCTCACCCCGGCGAACAGCAGGCCGGCGCACCAGGCGGCGGGGCGCCGTCCGGGACGACGGTGCTCCGGGCCGTCGTCGGTGGCGGCCCACTCGGCAGCAGCGGCGGTGTTCAAGCCCCGGCCTCCCGTTCGCGAGGTGAGATGCCCGGATCCTCCCTCAACAGAGGATCTCCCTCAACAGAGGATGTCCCTCAACGGTGGATCTCCCTCAAAGACGGGGCGGGGCGGGAGAGGGTTGCCGTTCGTCGACGCGGGTCAGGAACTCGCCCAGCGCCTCGTCGAACACCTCGGGGCGTTCCAGGTTCGGCATGTGGGCCGCGCCCTCGACCACGAGCAACGCCGAGTCCGGGAGGGCCGCGTGCATGGCCCGGGCGTCGGAGACCGGCGTGAAGTCGTCGTCGGCTCCCACGACGACCAGGGCCGGGACGCAGACGCGGGTCAGCAGGTCGCGGTAGTCGGGGCGCCGGGCGCGGGCGCGCAGGGCCGCGGCGGCGCCCTCGGGGGCGGTGGCCGTCATCATGCGGTGGACGTGGGCCTTGACCTCGACGGGGGCGTACGGGGCGACCATCCGCTCCAGGACCTCGTCGGCGTAGCCGCGCATGCCCTCCCGCAGGAGGCGGTCCGCCATGGCGTCACGGGTGCGGACGCCCTCGGGGGTCTCCGCCGCCGGGAAGGTGTCCGCGAGGACCAGGCCGCGGACCCGGTCGGGGAACAGGCGGTAGCAGTCCATGACGATCTGGCCGCCCATCGACAGGCCCGCCAGGACGCAGGACGCCACCTCCAGTTCGTCCAGCAGGGCCTCGATGTCCCGGGCGAATCCGGAGAAGTCCGTGAGGGCCGGGGTGGTCGGGGAGGCGCCGTAGCCGCGCAGGTCGGGGGCGATGACGCGGCGGGCGGTCGCGAACGTGTCGAGCTGCGGGGCCCACATCGTGCGGTCGAAGGGGTGGCCGTGCACGAGGACCAAGGGGACCGGAGGGACAAGCGGCTGCCCGGCGGTAACGGGGCCTTTGTCCTCGTATGCGAGGAAGGGTGCCATGTGAGGACCCTAAGCCGCCTCAACTCCTCGGTGCAATAAGATCTTTGCTCTCGGTGCAATCCGAGAGGGCCGACGAGGGGAGCCTCATGAGGGACTACCGGCGCATCGCCGACCTGCTCGCCGACGACATCGCCACCGGACGCCTCAGGCCCGGCCAACGCCTCCCGCCGCAGCGGGCGTTCGCACGGCGCCGGGGGATCGCCCCGTCGACGGCCGGGCGGGTGTACGCCGAGCTCGTACGGCGCGGGCTGGTCGTCGGCGAGGTCGGGCGCGGCACCTTCGTACGGGCCGCCCCGGCGGGACCGGCGGGGCGGGCGCTGGCCGAGCCCGGCCCGGCCGACGCTCCCGTCAACCTGGAGCTCAACTACCCGCGCGCACCCGGCCAGGCGGAGCTCCTCGCGCCCGTCCTCGCGCCCCTGCTGCGCCCCGACGTGCTGGCCGAGGCCCTGTTGCCGGCCGCCGCCACCGGCACCGAGTCCGCCCGGGAGGCCGCGGCCGCCCTCCTCGCCACGCCCGCCTGGCGCCCCGACCCGGCCCGGCTGCTGTTCACCGGAAACGCCCGCCAGGCCATCGCCGCGGTCCTGGCCTCCCTGGTCCGGCCGGGCGGCCGGGTCGGCGTGGAGCAGCTGACGTATCCGCTGGTCAAGGAGATCGCGGCCCGGCTGGGCATCACGCTGGTGCCGCTCGCCGGTGACGCGGCCGGGCTGCTCCCTGAGGCCGTCGCCGCCGCGCACCGCACGGCCCCCCTGTCCGCCCTCTACGTCCAGCCGACGCTGCACAACCCGACGTCCCTGACGACGAGCGGGCCCCGGCTGCTGCAGCTCGCCCAGCTGGTCCATGATCTGAACCTGCCGGTCGTGGAGGACCGCATCTGGTCCTTCCTGCAGACCCCCGGGGACCCCCTCGCCGTCCACGCCCCCGCCCTCACCCACGTCGTCGACGGTCTGTCCAAGCGGGTCGCCCCGGGGCTGACCGTCGGTTTCCTCGTCGTGCCGCCGCACCGGGTCGGTGCCGTCGCCGACGCCGTGCGCTCGGGCGGGTGGAGCGCGGGGCGGTTCGCGCTGGAGGCGGCCGTGCGGTGGGCCGGGGAGGGGACCGTGGCGCGGCTGACGCAGGCCAAGCGCGCGGACGCGACGCGCAGGCAGCGGATCCTCGCCGAGGAACTCACCGGCTTCGCCGTACGGTCCGACCCGCGCGCCTACTTCGCCTGGTGGGAGCTGCCCGCCCCGTGGCGCGCGGACACCTTCACGGCGGCCGCCGCCGCGCACGGCATCGCCGTCACCCCCGGTCCCGCCTTCGCCGTCGCCCCCGGTCACACGCCCGACGCCGTCAGGCTCGGGCTCGCCTCGGCTCCGGAGCGCGATCTGCGGCGGGCGCTGCGGACGCTCGCGCACGTCGCCGCGCGGCGCGCCGACCGTACCGGCCCGTGAGCCAGGAGCCGAGCGCCACCGCCAGGCCCAGCGCCAGCAGCAGCCAGGACACCGTGCGCAGGGTGGCCGTCAGGGCGTCGTAGACCGCGCCCGCGGCCGGGCGGTGCAGGGCGTCGGGCAGGTCGGCGAGGGTGAGGCGGCGGCCGATCGCGACGGCGAGGACGAGCAGCCCGCCGCCCAGGGCCGTGCCGAGCCCCAGGGCGGCGACCGCGCGGCGTCGGCAGGCGGCGACGGCGATCCCGGCGACGGCGAGGACGGCGGCGGTGAGCGGCAGCCAGAAGGCGGCGGTGTCCAGCACGTGGTACCCCTTGCGCAGCCGGTCCACGTTCCCGGCCGGGAGCACCGGGACCCGGGTGTGCGTGACCGGGATGCGGTGGGCGAACGACACGTGGTCGTCGGTGAGTTGACGCTTGATCCGGGCGACCACCGGGGCGACGTCGACCGTCACGTCGGCCGGGCGCGCGTCGTCGTGGCGCAGCGCGTCCAGCACGGCGGCGTGGAGGGCCTGGTTCGCCGCGTCCCAGGCCGCGCGGAACGCCTCGGTCCGGGTGAACGACCGCACCGCGTCGTGCACGAAGGGACCGGCCGCGCCGCGCAGGGGACCGCTGTCGAGGTCGTGCCCGGCCGCCCGCATGATGCCGTCCCCGACGGCGTCCGCGACCGCCAGCCGCACGTCCGGGTCGGCGGCGAGCGGCGCCATCGTACGGACGTAGCGGCCGGTGTCGGTCAGCCCGTGCGCCGCCCAGGTCGCGAGCGCCCCGAACGGCAGGAGCAGGCACGCGAGGCCCAGCAGAACGGCCGACAGGGCGTTCCGCAGTCCTGGGGGCGCCTGCTCGGATGCGGGCGCCCGGTCGCGCTCGGTCACCCCTCCAGGCAAGGCCGCGCGGGCCCGGCGCGCGAGCGGCGTGACTGCATTCGGCCCCACATGTCACGCCGGACGGGGACGTCCCACGGGAGGGGCGGACCGGTCAGGCGAGGCGGTGGCCGGTGGCGTCCTCGTGCGTGTAGTAGCGGTAGAACATGGTCACGAAGGCGCCCGCCCCGGCCACCAGGCCCAGCCACATGGACCACAGCACGGAGTAGCCGGACAGGCTGATGAGGAAGCCGGTCGCGCAGCCCGTGAAGGCGAACCAGAGCACCGCGTGCAGTTCGCGTCGCAGCCTCGGGCCGAAGTGCCACACGGCGCCGTACAGGACGGCGAACACCAGCGCGCTGAGGAAGCCGAGCAGCAGGTTCCAGCCCGTGATGGGCCCGCCGTAGCGCTGGATGGCCGCGGCCCAGTAGCCGTAGACCAGCCCCAGGACGACGGGGACCACGACCTTGGCGATCCTGTGGGTCCGCGCGCTGAAGACGTCGGGTGTGCGAGGCCGCGTGAGCTGTCCGGTCACGCCCCGTGAGGCGGGTGCCGCGTGAGCCATGAGAGTTCTCCTCTCTCCCTGCCCCTGCCTACCAGAGCACACCGCCGGGCAGGCGCTGGCAAGTCGGCGGGCGAATCCCCCTAAGGCGGACGTTTACGGTCCTGAGACCCCCCTTCGCAGCCGCAGCGGTTACGGTGCTGCCGTACGTGATCGACAGGGGGAGGGGACGAGATGCCCGGAACCGTGCTGCTGCTGGCGGCCTCGCCGGTGGGCAAGGGGCGCCTGGTGGACGCCGCCTCCGTGCTGCCCGTCCTGGCCGCGGTCCCACCCTCCGTGCTGTCCGGTACGGACACCGCGAACGTCGTCGAACTCGCCGACCCGCTGGAACCGCAGGCCGTCCTCACCCGGCTGCGCGCCGCCGCCGCGTCCCCCGGCCCGCTCACCGTGTTCGTCACGGGCCAGCTCGTGCTCGACCGCCGCCAGCGCCTGCCGCACCTCGCGCTGGCCCGCACCACCGCGTCCACCGCCCGCTACACGGCGTTCCCCTGGCACTGGTTCCGGGACGAACTGCGGCTCAGGCCGGCCGGGGCGACGACCCTCCTGCTCGACCTGCACGCGGACGCCGAGACCTGGGAGCTGCTGCGGAGCACACCGCTGGACTCGGGCCGCGGCAACGCCGTGCACGGCCGTATCGCGCCGCCGCCGTCCAGACGCGCGGTCGGGACGCCCGCGTACATGAAGGCCGTCGCGACGATCCTGCGCAGCGGGGCCCGGCCGTCGGCGGAGCGGCTGCACCAGCAGGCGCTGACCCGGATCGCGGCGGAGAACGCGGGCGCGGACATCGTGATCAGCACACCGGGCCCGTCGGCCGGTGATCCGCACGCCGCCATCACCGCCGCCGTCCAGTCCGGCCGCCACTCCGACGCCGACGCGCTCGCCGCCCGCAATGAGCAGGCGGCCGTCGCCGCCCACGGGCCCGCCTCGGAGGAGGCCCTGCACTGGGCCGAGGTCCGGGCGGACCTGGCGATGTTCGCCGGGGACGCGGCCCGCAGCTGCCACACCTGGCTGACGGTGGCCACCGTGCGGCTGAACGCCGGGCAGGCACCCGACGCGCCCGCAGTCGAGGCCGCCGTGGACCGGGCCCACCACCAGTGGGGCCAGGTCCGCGACACCGCCAGCGCCCGCGATCTGGGCGCCGCGCTCGCCGAGTTGCGGGGCCGCGTGCCCGGGCGGCGCGAGGGGGCACTGGACCATGTGCAGCGGCAGTTGCGGCAGTTGCAGACGCAGGGCTGAGCACTCCCGCGCCGTGTGCGTCGGGCGTGACGGGGGTGTGGAATCGCTTTCGCGGTTCGCGTCACGGGTCTGCCGCCGAGCCTGACCCGGTGTCATGATGTCGGACATGACAGAGGGGGACCAAGTGGCTGTCTTAGGCGTACGCGTCCGGCTGGGCGCCGGCGCGACCGTGGACGACGTCAGAGCTCTGAAGACGTGGCTGGAGCGGGAAGAACCGCTGGAGAGACTGCGCTCCGAAGAGGTCCTGAGCATCGAGGAGCGGACCAGCACGGACGCCGCCCGGGGACGGCTGGGGCCCGACCTCGAACTCGTCCTCAAAGTGCTCGGTGACGTCGTCACCGTCGCGGCCCTGACCGAGTACACCGCACGCGCGGTGAAGACCTGGACGAACAACCGCCGCAGGCTCCAGGGCGGCGATCCCGATCCACAGATCCGCCCGCTGGAACCCGACGGGGAGTAGGCCGTGGGCCGCTTCGACCCGCGTCGCAAGGTGAACCGGGCGCTGCTGGTCGGTGTGTCCGAGTACGACCACACGGCACCGGATCCCCAGGGGGTGGCCTGCCAGCTCCCCGCCGTGCGGCACAACCGGAGGGCACTCGAGGACGCGCTCAGCGGTGGCGGTGTGTTCGGCGAGGGCGAGGTGAGGGCCCTGCCCTCGCCCACCCCGGACCAGTTCACGAGCGCGCTGCGCCGCGCCTGCCGTGAGACCAGGGGTCTGCTGCTGCTCTACTTCGCCGGGCACGCCGTCACCTCCACGTCCGGCAACGAGCTGCACCTCCAGATGCGCACGGCGAGGGTGCTCACCGGGAACGGGCTGCCCGGTTCGGTGAGTTTCACCCAGGTGCTGGGCGAACTGGCCGACAGCCGTGCCGAGCAGGTGGTGGTGATCCTCGACTGCTGCTACGCGGGCAACGCCGCGGGAATCTGGCACCGCTTCGACGATCCGAAGCGGAAGAAGCACAAGATCCTGCTGCTGATGAGCGTGCAGCCCAACCGCTGCATCCTGGGCGGGGACGCCGACGAGGCCACGCCGTTCACCCGTGAGCTCGCGCGCGTCCTCGACCAGGGCGGGGAGGTGTCGCTCTCCGAGCTGTACGCCGCGGTGAAGAAGCGGATGGCCGACGCGCGGTACAAGGCGGAGGACGACGACCCGCAGCGGCCCCAGGCACTCGCGCCCCCCTGGGACCCGGACGCGGACGTGCTGCTCGCGGCCGGACCCGTGCCGCCGCCCCCGCTCCCGCCCCCGGCCGGCCTCTCCTGGCTCCGGCGGCTGCTCGCCCGCGCCCGGCCTGCCGTCGGTGGCCTGTTCGGCCGCACCGTCCTGGCGCTGCTGCTGGCGTTCCTCGCCATCGGCGCCGCCGGCTACGGGATCCTGGAGTGGACCGGGAACTCCGGCCCCTGCCGCCCGGTGGAGCTGCGGGTCCTCACCGACCCGGACCTGGAGCCGGCGATGCGGGCGGCGGCGGACGCCTACCTCGCCTCCGGTGACAACACCACCGAGGACGGCTGCCGGCGCAGTGGCATCACCGTCTACAGCGCGGGCGCCGCCGGCGTGGTGAACGCGCTGGGCGGGCGCACCGACCCCTGGCAGCGGCCCCGCGAGGACGACAACCCGCAGCGGGACATCGGCCCGCAGCCGGACGTGTGGATCCCCGCCACCCGCGCGGACGCCCGCCGGGCCACCGCCCTCCAGGGGGACCACGACCGGGTCTTCGCCCGGCTGGAGGCGGACGCCGAGCCGCTCGCCTACTCGCCGGTCGTGCTGGCCGTCCCCCCTGCCCTCGCCGACTCCGGCACGTCCGGAGGGCGGTCGCTGCCGGAGCTCGTCGACGCCCTGGAGACCGTCGACCGCAAGGCCCGGGTGCGCCGCCCCGACCCGGGGTTCACCGGTGCGGCACTGCTGGCGACGGTGGGCCTGTACGGCGGCGGGGCCGACGCGCGGAGCGCCGAGCGGGGCATCTCCCGGCCCGTGCGGCCCGACTCCTCGGCGCTCCGGCTGCTGTGCACGCTGCCCGACGACGACACCGTGGACGACCACAGCGCGGCCCTGGTCCCGGAGTTCCTGCTCCGGAGCGGCATCGGCTGCCACCGGGCCACGCGCGCCGAGCGCACCGCCGTCTACCCCGACGACGTCCCCGGCCTGGAACCGACGTTCGTCCGGGTGCGCTGGGAGGACGGCGACCGGGACGAGAAGGCGCGGGACGAGGAGGTGAACCGGTTCCGTGACTGGCTGACCGGCGAGGACGGCCGGACGGTCCTCGGCGAGCAGGGGTTCCGGTCCGCGACGGGACAACGCGGTCTGCTCGACCCCGAGTCGGCCCGCTGGGGCATGACCGAGTCGGTCGCCGCGACGGACCCCGCCGACCCGGCGGAGCTGGACTCGGCACTGGAGCGGTACGGCAACGCGCACGGCCCCGGCCGGGTCCTGTTCCTCCTCGACAGCTCCGGCTCGATGGCCCGCCTGTGGGACGGCTCCAGCGGCGGCCCCGGCATCCTGAAGCAGACCCTGACCGGGCTCGGCGGGGAGGACGAGTACGGGGTGTGGGCGGTGCACGGCCTGGGGGACGGCGGCGGTACGCACACCGAACTGCTCGGCTTCGGCACGCACGCCCGCAAGGACGCCGAGCGCGCCCTCGACACCGCGAAGGTCCGGGACGCCGAGGCCGATCCGCCCGCCGCCCTGCTCGACGCCCTGGACTTCATGCGGGAGCGCGGCGGCGACGACGAGCGCCCGCAGCTGATCGTGTACCTGACCGACGGCGAGGACGACGGCCGCCTGAGCGGGGACCGCCGGCAGCAGGTGGCCGACCGGGCCCGGGCCGCGGGCGTGCCCGTCGCCATGGTGACCCTGAAGAGCGGGGCCTGCGACCGTGACCGCCCCGCGACCCAGATCGCGGAGGCCGGCCGGGGCCGGTGCCTCGACCCCGGTGACGACCTCGTGCCCGGCCTGCGCGACGAGGTGGCCCACACCGGAACGGGGGAGGACCGATGACCCGCCGCCTGCCGACCGTCGTGCTCGCGCTGCTGTCCCTGCTGGCGCTCGCCGCCTGCACCGGCGGCGAGGCGCAGCAGCCGACGCCGGGCGCCGACACCTCGTCCCGGATCGTGGTGGCCAGCGGCCAGGACGTCACCGGCAAGAACGGCATCCGCCAGCAGCTCATCGACGCCTGGAACGCGCGGGAGGGCAAGCAGGGCTACCGGGCCCGTCTGGTGGAGCTGCCCGGCTCGGCCGACCAGCAGCGCAGCCAGCTGCTCGGCGCCCTGCAGTCCGGCAGCGCCGAGTACGACGTGGTGAACCTGGACGTGACCTGGATCCCGGAGTTCGCCGACGCCGGCCTGATCCGCCCGCTGACCGACACGGCCGTCACCTCGCCCGGGGACATCATCCCGTCGGTGGACAGCACGTCGTACTGGGACGGCGAGCGGTACGCGGTCCCGTTCAACAGCGACGCGGGCCTGCTGTACTACCGCAAGGACCACCTGCTCAAGGCCGGCGCCTCCCGGACCGACCTCGGCGACGGGCTCACCTGGGACGAGCTGCGGGAACTGTTCGACGCCGTCGGCAGCGCCCACCTCGACGGCCAGGAGGCGGACTGGACCACCCAGCTCGCCGCGTACGAGGGCCGCACCGTCAACGCGATCGAGGCGTTCGCCTCCGCCGTACCCGACTTCCGCCTGACCGACGACGACGGCGGGTACGCCGCGACGCGGGAGCAGTTGACGGCGGGCGTGACGGAACTGCGCGCGCGCACCGCGCGGTCGTACACCCTCGACGAGGCCCTGGAGTCGCGGGAGGCCGAGTCGCTCAGCGCCTTCGCGGAGGGCCGCACCACCTTCCTGCGGCACTGGCCGTACGTCTACCCGGCCCTGTACGAGACCTTCAAGGACAAGCTCGGTGTGACCCGGCTGCCCGGCAAGACCGTGCTCGGCGGGCAGAACCTGGCCGTCACCTCGTCCGCGTCCGGGCAGCGGGCCGCCAAGGCGGCCGAACTCATCGCGTTCCTCACCGACCCGGACAGCGAACGCTGCCTGCTGCGCGCCGGGTTCGCCGCGACCCGCACCTCCGCCTACCAGGAGCCCGGGTCCGCCCCCGCGTGCCGGCACGCCCCCGCCTACGCGGAGACGCCCTCGGCGTCCCCCACCGGCGAGAGCACGCTCCGGACGCCGCCCGACCGGTTCCCCGACGGCACCAGCTACTCCCGCGACATCCTGCTCCCGGCCCTGTGCGAGGCCGTGCACCGCCCCCGCACTCCCCGCTACGGCGCGGTGACCCACACCCTCATCACCGAACTGGACGCCCTGTACGGGCCGCCGAGCGGGCCGGGCGGGAGCCGGCCGGGCGACGCGGAGGTCGCGAAAAGCCTTGACGAGGCTTTGAGCAGGGTTTTGCCAGGTTGAATTCCCTCCTCGTGATGTTCACAGTTTCTCCATTGCGTAGGTATGTCGCCGTGGGTAGCCTCAATTTCGCACTGACCATGCAATGAGAAAAACGGGGATGGACTTCGTGAGTATACGAAGCAAGGGAATTTCTGCTGCCGTCACTCTCGCCATGACCGGCGCGCTGTGCGGCGTCGGGGCGCAGGCGGCGAGCGCGGCTGAGGCCCAGCCGGAGGTGCGCGCGGGGGCGGACGAGATCTGCGCGGTCCTCGGGATCGGCAGCGGCGCGGCGGGCCTCAGCAAGGCCCTGGCCAAGGGCGCCTCGTGGGTCGGCATCGGCGCCAGCATCGGGTGCTACGCCTACACGAAGGCCAAGGAGGCCACGCCCGCCGAGAAGCGCGCCGCCATGATCAAGTCCTACAAGAAGTACCAGGCCATGAGCGACATCAAGAAGCTCGACGCGCTCGGCTACTACTGCCGGAAGAAGGAGAGCGGCGGTGGCGGCGGAACCGATGTCGCCCCCGCCGGCAACCCGACGGTCATGGTGGGCTGGCGCGACATCAAGATGAAGGGCGTGACGTACAAGTGCACGGCCAACAGGGACTGACCGGCCGCCGCGGACCGGGCCACGGAGAGCGTCTCCTGTTCTCTGTGGCGCTGGTCGTGGTGAGCCTGCTGTGGATCACGCAGGACATGGAGACGTGGGCGACCGTGCTGTGCGGCGTCGGTGCGGCGGTAGGGGCGCTGGGCGTTTTCTATTTCGGCTGGCGTTATATTCGCGCCCGCGGGAATTCACGCTGACTGAATTCTTGAGTCGCTTCTTTTCGGTGCGTCTCCCACGCCCGTCCGGCCGCCGCGTCATCAATACCGCGGCGCCGGCCGGGCGTGTGCCGTTCCTGCGTCAGCGCGTGAAGACGAAGTACTTCCACGACCCGTAGGTCGTCGTGTTCACGTTGTCGCCCGACTTCGTGTCGATGTACGACGAGCGGATGCGGAAACGCGGACCGATCGGCGGCGTGCCGTCGAGCGCAGCCGCGTCCTTGCCGTAGCGGTCGAGGGCGAAGTACTCCGTGGCCGTGGTGCGCCACGCGCCGTCGGCGTAACGCTGGACCTGAAGCTGGTACTTGCGGCCCGGGTACATCGACATCGTCGTGTTCTGGACCGGGTCCTTGGACTGGTGGAAGTAGGCGTACTTCTGGTTCCAGGCGGTCGCCGTCCTGTAGGCGCCGCTCAGCGACGTCGAGATCTTGACCTTGGTGTGGACCGAGGTGGTGACCGTCTTCGCGGCGTACCGCGTGTCGCCCGTGAACTTCGCGGTGACCTTCGCGTCCCGGGTCAGGTGGAGCGTCGCCGACAGGTTGCCGTCCGCGTTCACCGTGCCCTTCTTGACCAGCGCGTTCGGCTTGTCGGGGCCGTACGGGTCGGCCCAGATCTCGACCGTGCGGTTCTTGTACGTCGTGCCGAGGTGCGCGGTGAAGGTGACGTCACGGCCGTAGTCGTACACCTTGCCGTCGTTGTTCAGCGTCAGCGCTGTCGTGGTCTTCGCGACGGTGAGCGCGTGGGTGGCGGTGGCGCCCGCGTGGTCACCGTCGCCCGCGTACGTGACCGTGTAGGTCACCTTGCCGCCGGCCGGCGGGGTGTCCGTGAAGGAGTACGAGCCGTCGGCGGCGACCGTGGCCGTGCCGAGGGCCTTGCCGGACGGGGACTCGTCGTCGGTGCGGGTGACGTCGACCTTCGTGCCCGCGGGGAACGCCGCCGACGAGGAGAGCGTGCCCGTGAGCGTGAGGGGCTTGGCACGGGTGGCCGAGGCGGCGGCGTTCACCGTGAGGGTGGTGGACGCCTTCGTCGGAGCGTCGAGGACGCGCAGCGAGTAGACGTCGCCGTCGTTCTCCGATATCGCGAACAGCCTGCTCCCGTCCGGCGCCCAGGCGAGGCCCGCCGGAGCGAGGGTGTCGGCGCCGCTGCTGTTGCCGGTGTTGGGGAAGTCGTACTGCCTGAGCGGCAGGGAGACGCCCGGCTTGAAGACGTGCACGTCCGGGTCGTACCAGGAGAACGTGCCCGCCGCGACGTCGCCGTTCGGGGCGATGTCCACCGCGTTCGGGTACGTGTTGGTGACGTACTTGCCGTCCGCGGACAGGTCCGGGAGCTTGTACACCGCCTGGTAGTACGGGGCGCCGCTGGCCGTCACCACGTCCTTGCCGTCCGGTGTGACCGCGAGGTCCTGGAGGTTGCCGCCGCCGGTGCTGCCCGGGTCGAAGGCGTAGGCCGTACGGCTCGCCGTGCCGGACGAGACGTCGTACACGGCGAGTACGACCGGGCTCTGGCCCGGCGC
Source organism: Streptomyces viridochromogenes DSM 40736 (assembly GCF_000158955.1). Lineage (GTDB taxonomy): Bacteria > Actinomycetota > Actinomycetes > Streptomycetales > Streptomycetaceae > Streptomyces > Streptomyces venetus. The sequence goes on from NZ_GG657757.1 coordinate 4,559,511, forward strand.
GCCCGCGACGAGCGTGCCCGCGGCGCCCGGGGAGGCGTCCAGGATCGGGGCGTCGTAGAAGGTGCGGCCGGTGTCCTGGTTCAGGGTGAGGCCCGGGTCGGCGGCGCTCGGGTCGAGCGAGCCGATGTTGCCGTTGCCGGAGGCGCCGTAGCTGAACCAGAGCTTGCCGCCGGCGAGGGCCACGTACGCGGGGCCCGCGCCCGCGCCGGTGGAGAAGCGGCGGGACTCGGTCGCGGTCGCCGTGTCGATCGCGACGACCGCGTCGGCGTCGTGCACGGCCGCGTAGAGCGTGCCCGAGTCGGGCGACAGCTCCAGGCCGTGGACGCCGGGCAGCGAGCCCACGGTGGAGACGACCTTGCCCGCGTAGTCGGTGACGACGACCTGCCCGGCCGTCGGGTCGCTGATGAAGACGCGCTGGTGGACCCCGTCGACGACCATGTCACCCGTCGACTTCAGGGGCAGGAGCGCGCTGGAGTCGGCCGCCGCCGAGCCGGCGCCCGCCGCGACGAGCGTGACCGAGCTGAAGAGGACCGCGAGCGCTGTCGCGGCCGTGAGAGTGCGTCTGCGCACGGTTGTTTCGAACCCCCCGGAACGAAAAGAAGTGATCAGCCTGCGCAGGCTACGGCACACCACTGACACATGCGTGAAACGGGGAGTAAGACACCGGTGTGAACGGACCGGGCCGGTCGGCTCAGCGGGAGTCCGCGACGGTCTGCCGGCCCTGCTGCGGCTGCTCGGCTCTCGCCGGCCCCGCGTTGGCCGCCAGCAGCAGTGTCGCGACGGCGACGACGGCGGCGGTGAAGCCTCTGGCGTACCGCTCGGCGGTGCGTGTGCGTTCGAGCACGGCGACCTCGCAACTGGGGGCGGCGACTACGGCGGCGGGTATTAAGCGAGTTCAACAATCCGGCTTAACACTCCGTTTAACCTAGGGGCCGTTCAGGGCGAACGGCAAGAGGGGCAGGGGGAGTCGGCGTGGGGGAGCGTGACGATCCGGGGGTCATCGGACGCCGGGTGCAGCGGTTGCGTGTCGAACGGGGACTGACGCAACGGCAGTTGGCGGAACCTGTGTACACACCGGCCTACATCTCCACCCTGGAGTCGGGCCGGGTGCGGCCCTCCGACGACGCCCTGCGGCATCTCGCCGGCCGGCTCGGCGTGGCCTTCGACGAGCTCGCCACCGGCCGGTCGGCCCGGCTCGTCACCGAGCTGCGGCTGCGGCTGACCGAGGCCCAGCGGACCCTGGCCGTCGGCGAGACCGAGGCGGCGGCGGAGCAGTACGCCGGGCTGCTCGACGAGGCCGGGACGCACGGGCTGCCCGCGGAACAGGCCGCCGCGCTGCTCGGGCTCGGCGAGTGCGCCCTGGAGACGGGCGAGCTCGTGACCGGCCGGCAGTACTTCGAACGGGCCGAGTCCTGCCTGGCCGGCGCCCCCCTGCCCACCCGCGTCCCGGCCCTGCGCGGCCGGGCCGTCGCGCACTACCTCGCCGGTGAGCTCCGGTACGCCGTCTACCTTCTGGAGTCCACCCTCGACGAGCTGAACCGGGGTGGCCTGCACGACCCCGACGCCCTGCTGCTGCTCTACGCCAGCGCCATCGGGCCGTACATGGACATGGGCGCGCACGCCCGCGCCGCCCAGGCCGCCGAGTTCGCCCTCGCGCTCGCCCCGCAGTCCGGCGACCCGGCCCTGGTCGCGCGCATGCACCGCTCGGTGGCCCGCACCCTGGTCGCAGAGGGCCGCCTCGCCGAGGCCGACGCCTCGCTGGCCAAGGCCGCCGAGCTGTACCGCGGCCTGCAGATCCGCACCGAACTCGCCAACTGCCACTGGATGCGCGGCTACGTCTACGCCCAGGACGGCCAACTGGAGCGCGCGGAAGCCGAGTTGCGGGAGGCCCTCGGCATGCTGTCGGCCAAGCGCGCCGCCCTCTACAGCAGCCAGGTCGCCGTCGAACTCGCCGATGTGCTGCACCGGCGCGGCAAGTCCGACGAGGCGTCGGCCCTGCTGCACGGGGTGCTCGACGACCTGTCCCCCGAGCGCGGTGCCGTCCACTCCGCCGCCGCGCACCGGCTGCTCGGCATCATCGCCGAGGACGCCCGCCGGACCGAGGAGGCCGAGGAGCACTACGTCCGTGCCCTGAGCCTGCTGGAGCGGGCGGGCGCGGCCGGTGACCTGGCCGACCTGTGCCGGCTGCTGGGCGACCTGCTGCGGCGCACCGGGCGGGTGGAGGCGGCCCTGGACGCCTACCGGACCGGTCTCGGCCACCGTACGGCTCCCGGCACGACCACCCTGGGGCCCGCGCCCGCCCAGCCTCCGCTCTGACCGCTCCCGCCCCCTCCGGCACCGGGCCGCGGCGACGGCCAGCCGCGCGGGTTTCGCCTCACCGACGGCGGGTAGTCGACGTCGACCACGGATCCAGGCGAAGCGGGCGAAGGAGGCGGTGGTCGTGCGGTCCAGGGATGAACCCGCGGGGCGCCTCCGGGGGCGACCCGGACCGGGACCCGCACGGGTTCGGTGCCGCCGACGCGATCGCCAGAGGGGTGCAGGGCTCCGAGCCCGGCGAAGTGCCCGGGCGGCTGTGCGAGGTCGCCGTCGAACTGCTGCCGGTGAGCGGCGCGAGCGTGTCGCTGCGCAGCGACGGCATGCCCGTCCAGCTGAGCGCGAGCAGCGCGCGGGCCGCGCACCTGGCACAGATCCAGGCGACGCTGGGCGACGGCCCCTGCCAGAGCGCGCTGGAGGACGGGGCGCCGGTGCTCGCCTGCGATCTGACGAGCTCCCGCGACGCCGCCCGCTGGCCGGTCTTCGCCGAGGAGGCGACCGCCGCCGGGGTGCGGGCGGTGTACGCACTGCCGCTGGGCAGCGACGGGCTGTGCGTGGGCACCCTCGACCTGTACCGCGACAGCCCCGGCGGGCTCACCGAGCGCCAGTTGCACGTGGCCCGGCTGGTGGCCGGTGTCATGACGGGGGCCCTGATGTCGCTGCCGCGCGGTGACGAGGTGGAGTCGCCCGACGGGGAGGCCTGGCTGAGCGGGCTGGCCGCCGACCAGGACAAGATCTACCAGGCCGTCGGCATGATCATGGCGCAGCTCGGCGTGGGCTCCGAGGACGCGCTGGCGCGGCTGCGGGCGGACGCCTTCGCGCGCGGATGCACGGCCCTGGAGGTGGCACACGAGGTGGTCACACTCCGGAGGCGCTTCGAGCGGGAGTAGCGGCCGGTCAGATCTGCGCCCGCCCCTGCTTCCTGATCTCGGTGAGGCGCTCCGCCCCGACCCGCACCGCGTGCTGTGTGACCTCCGCGTACACCTCGTCGAGGCCGGCGTTGGTGAGGGTGATCGCCTCCGCGCCGACGCGTACGGCGGCGACATCGACGGTGAGGTACGTCAGCTCCCCCTTCTCGGTCTCGCCGGCCAGGGTGATCCGCAGCGCCTGGCGGGCGTCCCCGATGGGCGGCAGGGGCATGTCGGTGACCTCGACGCCCTGGGCCCGGCCACGGGTGGTCGCGGCCGTGAACTGGCCGCACCTGCGGGGCAGCGACTTCAGCCAGGCCAGGGTGCGGTCGACGTCCGCCGGGGAGTGGGGGGCGATCTCGTAGCGCAGCTGGGTGTCGGTGCCGGCGGCGTCGAGCGCGGACGTCGCGCGCGGGCCGGCCGGGGCGCCGAAGAACTCCTCCGTGTAGAGGGCGTCGAGCAGCCGCTGGCAGTCGGGACGCTCCGTGGTCCCCTTGAGCAGCCCGTCCCGCCAGGTCTTGGCACCTCGGGTCGGCACCCACGGCTCCCCCAGATCGGCCTCGGTGACCAGGGCCGCCTGCGCCTGAAGCTGGGTGAGCCCGGCCCCGGAGCCCTGGGGGCGCTCACCGGCGGGCGCCGCGGCGGTGGCGGAGGCGGAGAACCACCGGGGGCGCGGGCCGTCCTGGACAGCACAGGCGGCCGTGGACAACAGGGCGGTCACGGACAGCCCGGAGGCCAGGAGGGCACGGGCGGTGGCCGGAGGACGGTTCATCTGGGGTGCCTCCTGAGGGGCGGCCCGGTGGGAGCGGGCACTCCAAGATCGGGTACGTGCTCTTACGGCACCACCACGACGGGCGGCACACCAGTGCGACGGGCTGTTCGGGTGAGGCGGGGGCGGGCAGCGCGAGCACGGGGGAAAACCCGTCGCCCCGCACGCGGCACCCCTGTTACGGTCCCGCCCATGCAGCGCGTCCAGCCGTTCCCGTCCCTCACGACGACGCCGGAGAGTGTCCCGGCGCGCTGACAGCTGATGTCCGAAGCCCCGGGGCGAGTGCCCCGGGGCTTCGTCGCGTGGTGCTCGCCTGCGAACCGTGAACCGTGCATCCGGAGGAGCCCACCATGACCACCCAGCCCGACCACCGCAGGCTCGGCCGTGAACTCGACCTGTTCGACACCGACCCGCTGATGGGCGCGGGACTGCCGTACTGGCTGCCCGACGGCGCGATCGTGCGGCACACCCTGGAGGAGTACGTCCGGGAGGCGGAACGGCGGGCCGGCTACCGGCACGTGTACTCGCCCGTCCTCGGCAAACGCGAGCTGTACGAGATCTCCGGGCACTGGGACCACTACAGCGAGGACATGTTCCCGCCGATGGAGCTGGGCGCCGAACAGGTCCTGCTGCGCCCCAGCCTCTGTCCCCACCACGCCCTGATCTACCGTTCCCGCTCCCACAGCTACCGCGAACTACCGCTCCGCATGGCCGAGTTGGGCGGCATGTACCGCTCGGAGCTGTCGGGCGTGCTCGGTGGGCTGACCCGGGTGCGGGCCATCACCCTCAACGACGCGCACATCTTCTGCACCCTGGAACAGGCCGTGGAGGAGGCGCGTTCCGCGCTGGAGCTGATCGGCCGCGCCTACGCGGACCTGGGCATCCGACCGGCCCGCTACCGGCTGTCCCTCCCCGGCGAGGGCGGCAAGTACGTGGCCGACCCGGAGCTGTGGCGGCGGGCCACCGCCCTCCTCCGGGAGGTCCTCGACGGCTCCGGCATCCGCTACGAGGCCGCCGAGGGCGAGGCGGCCTTCTACGGCCCGAAGATCGACGTGCAGATCACCGACCCGGCGGGCCGGGAGGCCACCCTGTCCACCGTGCAGATCGACTTCCACCAGCCCGAACGCTTCGACCTGCACTACATCGGCCCGGACGGGGCGAAACACCGCCCCGTCATGGTGCACCGCAGCATCATCGGCAGCGTGGAACGCGCGGTCGCGCACCTCGTCGAGTCCCACGGCGGTGCCTTCCCGCCGTGGCTGGCCCCGGTGCAGCTGGCGATCCTGCCGGTGGCGGACGAGCAGGCGGAGCACGCCCACGAGCTGGCCCGCCGCGCCCGGGACCTGGGCCTGCGCGCGGAGGTCGCGGACCCGGCGGAGGGCACCCTCGCCGCCCGGATCCGCGCGGCCCGGCTGGTGCCGTACCAGGCGGTGATCGGCGCGCGTGAGGCCGCCGCCGGCCTCGTGGCGGTACGGCTGCGGGACGGTCACCGGCCGGAGCCTCTCCCGGCCGCCGAACTGTTGCGGCGTGTCGGGGACCGGGTGGCGGCCCGCGGCACCGGCCTGTGGGACCCGTCGTAGGAGGCGTTCAGAACGCCCAACGCGTGTGGCTGTAGACCCCGTTCTCGTACGCCGTGGATCACCTCCTTCCAGCAGGGACGGGTCGGTGACCGGCTCGGCCCTGCCCTCGACCACGAGGTCGAGGCCCTCGGTGAGGGAGTTCGCGCCGGTGGTCAGCGCGCAGTGCGCGTGACGGGCGAGGTTCTTCGCCTTCTGCTCCTCCCGGCCGGTGGAGAAGTACAGCGCCCCGTCGTGCCAGGCGGCGATGCAGGGCGTGTACGTGCAGCCTGCCGTCGGGCCGCACCGTGGAGACCCAGAAGATCTCGGCGGTGGCCAGCCGGCGCTGTGCCTCGGCCCACTCGGTGGCGGTGACGTCCGCGGCGCCCGGGCGGGGGTTGAGCGCGGAGCTGTAGCGGGCGTCGAGTTCGGTGGCGGGTTGTTTCGTGGTTCCTTGTGCCGGCATGGCGGGCTCCTTGTCTCCGTGCGTGTCGGTCCGTGGGTCAGTCCGTCCTCCAGGGCCGGAGCTTGTCGGGGTTGAGTACGGCCCAGATGTGCTGGATCCGGTCGCCCGCGATGTCGAACGCCAGCACCGACACGGTGACGCCGTCCAGCTCGGCGACCAGGCCGGGCCGGCCGTTGACCTCGCGTTCCAGGAGCGTGACGCCGGGCAGCGCCCGGGCCCGGTCGGCGAGGAAGCGGGCGATCGGCTCGGCGCCCTCGACCGGGTGGAGCGCGGCGGGGACGAGGCCGCCGCCGTCGCCGGTCGCCGTGGCGTCGGGGGCCAGCAGGCCGACGAGGCCGTCGATGTCCTTGGCCTCCCAGGCCTGCCGGAAGGCCCGGACGAGATCGGGCCGCCGGGCGGCCGGGGCCGGTGCGGGCGGTGCCGTGCGGATGCGGCGGCGGGCCGAGGACGCCAGCTGGCGGCAGGCGGCCGGGGTGCGGCCGACGATCTCGGCCACTTCCGCGAAGGAGTACCGGAACACGTCGTGCAGGACGAAGGCGACGCGCTCGGCCGGGGTCATCGACTCGAGCACGACGAGGAAGGCCATGGTGAGCGACTCGTCGAGGGTGACGCGGTCGGCGGGATCGGCCGTGTCGGCCGCGGTGGCGTCCCACCGCCCGCCGATCCACTCCGGGCCGCCGGGCAGCGGCTCTGGGACCCATTCGCCCACGTAGCGCTCCCGCCGGGCCCGGGCCGAGCCGAGCAGGTCGAGGCAGATACGGCCGGCGACGGTCGTCAGCCAGCCGCCGGGCGACTCGATCTCGTCCCGCTGCCGCGGGGACAGGGCGTACCAGCGGGCGTAGGTCTCCTGCACGACGTCCTCGGCCTCGGCCAGCGAGCCGAGCAGCCGGTAGGCGAGACCGGTCAGCTGCCGCCGCTCGCGTGTGATCGCGCTCAGCTCGTCTTCCGGCTCGGTCGGTGTGGTCATGGTGCGGATGGCTCCCTCGGTCGCTCGGGTCCTCACCCGTCCGACGAAACAGCGCCCCGAAGTGTCAGGGCGGCACCCCTCACCTCACATTCCTGGGGGCTGTGTCGTCGTACCGCTGAGACCGACATCGGGTTCTGCATCCCCTTCCAGGAGACACCACCATGACCACCACGACCACTCTCGGCGAACTGACCGGCGACTACGTCCTCGACACCGCCCGTACGCGCATCGGCTTCACCGCGCGGGCCGCGCTGATCAGCAAGGTTCACGGGCTGTTCGAGGAGTTCGAGGGCAGTGCGCGTCTGGACGGCGGCAGCCCGTCGAAGTCCGGCGTCCGCCTGACGGTCCGGGCGCGGAGCGTCCAGACCCGCAACCCGAAGCGCGACGACCATCTGCGCGGCGGCGACTTCCTGGACGCGGGCGCCCACCCGGCCCTCACCTTCACCTCGACCCGGGTGGAGCAGGTCGGCGCCACCGGCTTCAAGGTCACCGGTGAGCTGACCGTCCGCGGTGTGACCAGGCCGGTCACCGTGGACTTCGAGCTGACCGGTGCCGGGGACGACCCAGAGGGCGGCTTCCGGGTCGGCTTCACGGGCGGCACGACCATCGACCGCCTGGACTGGGGCGTCAGCGGGGCCCGGGGCATGGTCGGCCGGAAGGTGACGCTGGAGTTCGACGTCACCGCGATACGTCAGCCCTGACCTGGAGCCGGCCCAGGTCGTAGGGTCGCAGGTACGAAGATCGTACGGCCAGTGGAAGGAGCCTCGCCGTGACGGACGGTCAGCGCATCCCGGTGATCATCGACTGCGACACCGGCGTCGACGACGCCCTCGCCCTGCTGTTCGCGGTGCGGCACCCGGCGCTCGACGTACGCGCGATCACCTGCGTCGCCGGGAACACGGACGTGGACGGCGTCGTCCGCAACACCCTGACCGTGCTGGAGGTGGCCGGGGCCGGTGACATTCCCGTCGCCCGGGGCGCCGAGCGGCCGCTGATCGAACCCGTGCGGACCGCCCGGCACGTGCACGGGGAGGACGGCATGGGGGACCTGGGGCTGCCCGCGCCGACCCGGGTGCCGGTCGACGTGGACGCGGTGACGCTGCTGCGCCGCGAAATCCTCGCCTCGCCGAGGCCGGTCACCCTCATCCCCACGGCGCCCCTGACCAACATCGCGCTGCTGCTGCGGACGCACCCCGAGGTGACCCGCAACATCGAGCGGATCGTGTTCATGGGCGGCGCGGTGGCGACCGGAAACGCCACGCCGGTCGCGGAGTTCAACGTGTGGCACGACCCGGAGGCCGCCGCGGTCCTGCTCAGCGCGGGGGTGCCGATCACGATGTACGGCCTGGACGTCTTCAAGAGGGTCCTGGTGCCCGCCGGGGAGGTGCAGCGGCTGCGGACGAGCACGGAACCGAGCCTGCGGTTGGCCGGGGAGCTGCTCGCCCACCGGGATCCGGCGACCTCCGGCGACCCCACCCCCATGGGCGGCCTCGGTGACGCGGGCGCGGTCTGCGCGGTCGTCGACCCCGAGGGCATCACCACCGAGCGCCTGCCGGTCGAGGTCGTCCTCGCCCCCGGGCCCGCCCGCGGCCAGACGATCGTCGACCGCCGCCCCCGCCCCGGCGAGTCCGAGATCCACGAGGGGACGCGCGAACAGCCCCTGGTGGACGTGGCGTTGGACGTGGACGTGGAGCGGTACGTGAACCTGTACCTGAAGACCCTGTAGCCCGCGCGTCCTGGCGCGGACCGGTCGGTCGCGGTGGATGCGCCCAACGGGAGGCCGGCGCCGGCCGGGGGTGGAGGTCGCTCGTCGGCCCGCCCTGCCGCGGTCCCGGTGGGGCGTCGGCAGGGCGGAGGTTCGCGGGAGTGGCCTGGCTCAGGCGCCCGAGGCATTGCCCTTCGCCCGGCGGCGCGTCACGACCACTAGGGCCGCGCCGCCCGCGAGCAGCGCCGCCGCGCCGAGGGCGATCGGGCCGGTGCTGCCGTCGGCGCCGGTCTCGGGCGAGGTCGCCGCCACCGCCGTTCGGCTTGGGGGCGCCGGGCGTCGACTCGGAGGCGGACGGGGTGGGCGCGTCCCCGTCGGAGGACGGCGGCGACGAGGGCTCGGACGGCTCGGACGGCTCGGACGGGGAGGCCGGCGGGGTCGTCTCCCCGGCCGGCTCCGACGGGGTCGCGGGCGGTGTGGCCGGGGGCGGCTCCTCCTCCGCCGGCGGCGGGGTCGTGCAGTTCTTCGTGCCGCCGTTCCAGGCCGCGATCAGCTTGTCCTTGATGACCGGGCGGTCCGGTCCCTTGGGCAGCTCGCCGTGCTCGAACCCGTCCTTCGCGTCCAGCTCGCCGTCGAAGCGCACCGCGCCCCGGTAGAGGTCGATCTGCCCGAAGCAGCCCTTGTCCGGGACGGCGATGTCGAGCGAGTCGGTGCCGCCCGGCTTGACCGTCACCGTGTCGAAGGCGACGAACACCTGCTCGCCGGAGGTCGCGAAGGTCGCGCCGTGCGCGAGGTAGGAGGCGAGGGAGGCCGTGCACGTGGCGGCGTCACCCGCGGTGCGGACCTTGATGTGGACCTTGCCGTCCTCGGTCGGCTTCAGGTTCTGGTCGTCGACCTTCACCGAGTCGTAGAAGTTCGTGCCGTCGAGCGAGAACTGGCAGCGGTCGGTCCCCGTCTCCGTGCCCGCGCCCGTCCCTGGCCGGTAGCTGCCGCCGGACGACCAGCCGTCCCCGCCCGGCGTACCGAGCGCGAACGCGGTGGTGGCGGAGGCGGCGCAGAGGGCGAGGGCCGCGGCGCCCGTCCCCAGCAGGCGGCGCGCGGTGACACGTCTCGCTATGGACATGCAAATCCCATTTCTTGGCGTGTGCCGGAACCCGGGTGACGGCATGCGGGCAGCGCGCGGCGCACGGCTGCGGGCCGCACCGGGGTAAGTGGTGGAAGAAACACTGGGCTCATTGGTCACATGCGCCTCAGTGCGCCCCCATCGTGGCCGCGCCGCATCACCCTGTCAACCTGCGGTGACGCAAAGGAAGTTACTCCGTCATCACACTTTCCTCACAGGAGTAATGGACTACTCCGAATTCGATGCGATGGTTCCTTTTCCCGGCATTCCGGACAGATTCCTTGCTGTCGCCCCGTGCCCTACGAAGGAGACCGCATGACCGATCGTTCCGCCCCCGACCTGTCGTCCCGTAGCCCGACTGGTGGCGGCAGGCCGAACCTGTCCGCCGCGACGGTCCCGCTGCCGCCCGGTGAGGTGCTGCTGAGCAGCGCGCCCCTGGAGGACGGGCGGCTCGGGCCGTACCCGACGGTGTGGCTCGGGGCTTAGCCCGGATCCCGGGCTCGCCCCCACCGGGCGGGCGAGCCCGCCACCCGCCACCCGCACGGCCGAGCAGCAGGCGCCACCTGCGGGAACGCCCCGCGACAATCGCTCCAGAGTGCCCTCGCCGTCCGCACAGGGAGTCCCGCACGCGATGAACGCGATGAACGCGAAGAACCCGATGAGCAGGTCAAGGAAGACAGCAGCCGTCGCGGGGGTCGTCGTGGCGGGGGTGCTCGCGTGGCCCGGACCGTCCGCGGCGGCCGGGGACGGTCAGCTGTGGGGTGCCGCGACCATCGCTCCCGGCCGGGAGGGCATCGTCGAGGTCGCGGGCCGGCAGGGAGCGGCGCCCGGCGCGGGCGCCACCCTGACGCTGAGGGCCCCCAGGGGCACCCGGGTGACGGGCACCCCGCTCGACGCGGCCGGCTACCGCGGCCGGATCGCCACCGGCGGGCGCAGCGGGACGTACACCGTCACCGGCGACGCGGCCGGGCAGCCGTGGCAGGGCCGTACGTTCCCCTTCGTGCTGGCGGTCCCCGCGGACGCCGTGCCGGGCACCCGGCTGCGCGACTGCTTCCTGCGGATCACCGACGCGCAGGGCGCACGGCAGGCCGCCGGCCGCTGCTCCGTCACCGTGGGCCTGGCAGAGCCGACGATGAGCCGCCCGCTGTCCGGCGTACCGCTGGGCGCCCGGCCCCAGATCTCCGGGACGGCGCACCCGGGCGCCCAGGTCACCGTCCGCGACAAGCACGACCACGCGACCTGCGCGACCACCGCGGCCTCCGACGGCACCTGGGCCTGCACCCCCGGCCCGCCCCTCCCGCCCGGCCCCAACCGCCTCCAGGCGGTCGCGTCCCTGAACGGGGTGAGCGCCATGAGCGAGCAGATCGACATCGCGGTGACGGAGACCGCCCCGGGCCGGTAGCACACGGTGCGGTCCACCTGACCCGGACCTCACGTGACGGGCTCACGTGACAGGTCACGGCTTGCGCGGCCACTGCGGCTTTCTTCGGCGCCTGGGCCTGTGCCCCGGTCCGGTCCTGGTGTGCGGTGCGGGCCACATGGGCCCGCCCCTCCCGGCCGGTGGCAATCGCCTCCGGGCGGTCGCCTCGGGTCGTCCCAGGTCAGTACCGCACGGCTCGGGCCACCTGGGATCGGATCTTGCCGGAGAGGTCGTGGGTGCTGTGGGCGGTGGCCGTGGCGGAGTCGCCCGGCTGTACGTGGTCCACGGTGACGATGACCGTGTCGACCAGCCCGCCCCCGGCGTCGGTGAAGTTCACCTGGACGGCGAAGGACCTCTCGGAGTCGTCGGTGTTGTGGGCGGTGACCTCGGCCCGGGCCCGGCCGTCGGAGCCGACGACGGGCGCGGCGACCTTCACGTCGCCCTTGACGTCGACGCCGCCCTGGATGTCGTCGAGCCGGCGTCCGGCCTCCGCCGTGGCCGACTCGACCGCCTCGGAGGCCTGGGAGGCGATCGACCCGACCGCGGACTCCGCCTTGCTGGCCGTGTCCGTGGGGCTGCTGTAGCTGTCGCAGCCGGCGAGCAGGGCGCCCAGGGCGAGCGCCAGCGCCGACCCGCCCGCCGTCCAGCGGGCCCGGCCGCGCGGCCTCATGTGCGTCCAGGGCCGCCGCCGCCGAAGGATCCGCTGGATCCGGGCGACCAACGGCGAGGTTGCTGGTCCTTGCCGGTCCTGGTGCTCGCATGGTGCAGCTCATGGGGCAGGAGCCGCTTGCCGTCGTCCGTCACGACCGGCACGTCGTCGGGCTCCCGCATCTCCCGCGTCTCATGCACCGGACCGCCGTCCGGGAGGTGCGGCTGCTCCTCCGGGTCCGGGTGGTGGGTGTCCTTGTCCATGACCCGCATCCCCACCCGTACGGCCCAGATCAGCGCGCAGGCCACGATCAGGCCGCTGACGAAGGCGATGGTCACGGCGACCGCGTGTTCCGGCGATGCCGCCAGCAGTTCGTACGTAGCCGTTCTCATGCCTCCGATTATCGCCGACGTAATGCCATAAAGCGCCCGGAATGTCCGACCGGATCGCCGGACCGGGATCCCCGGGCAACCTCTGCCGCGCCGGCGACGACCGGACGGTGATAGCCCGCCCCCCACAAGAGGGAGATCACCATGCGCAGACAGTTCGGGAAGTGGATGACGGCCATGACGGAGAACGGCAAGGGCCACAACGCCTGGCCGTACACCACCGTGCCCGTCGACATCGTCGGCTGGGCGGTGAAGAACCGCTCCACCCTCCAGTGGACCGACAACTCCGTCGACATCTACGCCGGCAACCTCGACAGCGGCGGCTCCCCGCAGTGCGCCCCGGACTGCGGCCGCTTCTTCCACCAGGACGGCAACTACTCGAAGTGCCCGGGCGGCGCCGCCCGCCACTACGACCGGCCAGTGCTGCTTCCTGATGAAGGCGGGCAGCGCCACGCGGATCACGGACTTCGACACGTGGATGGCGCGTGACTTCTGGCGCCACCTGAAGAGCCGCTACGGCCTCTGAGTCATCCGGCGATCAGGACCAGGACCAGGGCGATAAGCGCCGGGACGGTCTGGACGAAGAGGATCTTCCGGCTGGCGGTCGCGGCGCCGTAGAGCCCCGCGACCGCCACGCACAGCAGGAAGAACACCGAGACCTGGAAGCCCACCGGGTCGGACGCCACCGCGCCCCACAGCAGACCGGCGGCGAGGAAGCCGTTGTAGAGGCCCTGGTTCGCGGCCAGGGCCTTCGTCGACGCCGCGAACTCGGCGCTGGTGCCGAAGGCCGCGCGGGCCCGCGGAGTGGTCCACAGGAACATCTCCAGCACCAGGATGTAGGCGTGAAGCACGGCGAGAGCCAGCACCGCGAGGGTGGCGAGGGTCGACATGCACGCATCATCGCAGGCGCACCCCGCTGCCCTCGTTCGGGCCTCCCGGGAGGCGGCGCCGGGCGCCGGGTGGAAGATTTCGGAGAGTGGAAGGCCGGGTCGGGCCGACGCGTCCCCGCGTGTGCCGCTCGGGAGCCCGGCCCGGCCTTCCCGCCTGCCGGTGTCGGCGCCCCGGCGGGCTCAGCAGCCGATCCGCAACGTCGTGTCCGCCCGCTCCGTCGGGGTGGAGACGGGTCGATGCGCAGGGCGTAGTCGTAGGGGCGGACGTGGCGCGTCGGGTGGTTGCGCGAGCGGAACGACGTCCAGGACGAGTCGGCCGGCCCGGCGACCGTGTGGAAGGTGGCGTCCTCGGCGAACGCGGACGTGCCGTCGTGGTTCGGCAATTCGGCCCGACGCCAGGACTGGGGAGCCTGTGGGCGGCAATGATTCGGACACGACGAAAACGGCGGCCGGGCGGGGCCGGTGACCACAGGGCCGTGAGCGCCCGGGCGGCTGTCCGGAATCGACCATTCTCGGTTGACCGGCAGTCCCGACTCTGAACGCCTGACCTGACATCAGCACGGCTGCCCGCACCCGGCCTCCGGGTGCGGGCAGCCGTCGTTCCCGGCCCCGGAATCGAGGGCTCTCCGTTCGTCTCGCGTTTTGCGGAACCTTTGCCCGAGGGTCGGGCGTTGGACGGGTGTGCGCGCGTGAGCGGGTGCGGTAGGTGATGCTGACGAATACCGAGGTGACGTCAATGGCAATGTGGGACAAGCTCAAGGACCAGGCCAAGGCTCTCCAGCAGTCGCAGGGCGGACGCGGCGCGACCGCCGGGCACAGTGGCGGACACAGCGGGCACAGCGGGGGGACGCGGTCGGGCGGTGGCGGCAAGGCCCAGCTGGTCGGCCTGTTCAAGACACAGCTCGGTTCGCTGAAGAACGAGCTGAAGAGCGGGGCCTACCGGGACGCGAGCATGGCGATGTGCGCGCTGGTCGCGGCGGCCGACGGGAGCGTCGATCCCGCCGAGCGGCAGCAGGTCGAGTCGATGATCCTCAGCAACGACGTGCTGCAGAACTTCCCGCCGGAGCAGTTGCGCCAGCGCTTCAACAAGCACGTCGACCAGCTGACCATGAACTTCCAGCACGGCAAGGCCGAGGCGATGCAGGAGATCGCCAAGACCGCCAAGAAGCCCACCGAGGCCAGGGCCGTGATCCAGACCGGCATGGTCATCGCCGGTGCCGACGGCCACTTCTCCCAGGCCGAGGCGACGGTCCTGCGCGAGGCCTGCGCGGCGCTGGGGGTGTCGCCCGCCGAGTTCCAGCTCTGACTGGCGATCAGGGGGGGCGGACCGTCACCGCACTGGGACTCCAACAGTCCCCGCCCCGGGGGCTATAACGGGACCATGATCTATCACGTCGTACCGCGCACGGTCTGGAGCGCCTGGAACGCCGCCCCCGACCAGGCGTACGCGCCCGCCTCCCTCGCCGAGGAGGGCTTCGTGCACTGCTCCCCGGACGAGCCGGCCACCCTCGCCGTCGTCAACGCCTTCTACCGGGACGCGCCCAGGCCCCTGCTGGTGCTCGCCCTCGACGAGGCGCGCCTGACCGCCAGGGTGGCGTGGGAGGCTGCGGCCCCCGCCCCGCCGCCCGGGGTCTCGGGAGACGTCCTGTTCCCGCACGTGTTCGGCCCCCTCGACCGGGACGCCGTCGACCACGTCCTGGAGGTGCGGTGGGACGAGGAGGGCCGGGCGACGGGACTGAGTGGCACGGCAGGGTGATCAGTACGACAAGATGACCGGGTGAGCGATCAGGAAACCCCCGACGCCCCCCAGGCCCCGGACCCTTCGGGCCGCGCGTTGCGCCCGGTCCGTGGCGCGGCCCGCTGCGCGATCGCGGCTCTCGCCCTCGCCGGAGTCGCCTGGGCCGCGCGGGCGGTCTGGCACGTCCGGCTCGCCATGGCGGGCAGTCCGGCCTCCGGACCGCCGGACCAGGGAGACGGCGTCCACCGCCTCCCGACCGCTCTGGAGGACTCCTACCACCTGGTCAGTTCCGCGGGCGACGCCGCCACGGTGATCTGCGCGGTCGCGTTCCTCCTCTGGCTGGACCGCGTCCGGGACAACGCCCGTGCCCTCTCGGGCACGAAGCCGCGATACGGCTACCCCTGGCTCTTCCTGGGCTGGATCGTGCCGGTCGTGAACCTGTGGATACCCCGGGGCATGGTCGCCGACGTCCACGGCTCGGTCTTCCCCGACCGGCGCCTGCCGGCCGTCGTGAACTGGTGGTGGGCCCTGTGGCTGGCCGGTCTGGCCGGCGGAGTGGGCCTCATCTACGCCGACTCCACGGACGAGGTCATCGCCCGCGCCTACACCGGCGTCCTGCCCCTGCTCGCCGCCGACCTGGTGATCGTGGCCGCGGCCGCGACCGCCGCCCTCATGGTCCGCACGCTGACCACGGCACAGCGGCAGCACATCGACGAGGCCGCCCGCCCCGCGGCCTGACCGAGCCACCACCGACGGCCCCGCACCCGGGGCCGAGCGGCAGCGGCCGGTTCGCCCTCAGTGGCCCGTCGGCCGGTACACCGACACGACGAACGAGGCGGTGACCCGCACGGGTGCCGGCAACTCTCCGACACGACGGCGCAGTTGCGCCGGCTCTATGTGACGCGCGGCCGGGCTCATGGTCACCAGCCCGGCGACGTCCTCGGGCGTGAGGCTCAGGGCGTACTCCAGCGACTCCGTGCGCGCGGGCCGGAAGTGCGCCGCCAGGGTGCCGCGCAGGCGCTCCTCCTTCCTGGGGTCGACGGCCAGCAGGCCGAGAGCCGAACGGAGTTCACGCAGATGCCGGGCCGTGGGCGTGACCACGAGCAGGGCGCCGTGCGGCCGCAGGACGCGGTGGAACTCCGGCCCGTTGCGGGGCGCGAAGACGTTCAGCACGAGGTCGGCGCAGCCGGTGCGGACGGGCCACGGCTGCCAGACGTCCCAGCCGACGGCCTCCCCGCGGGCGTGGGCGCGGGCCGCGGCGCGCAGGGCGGGGGTGGAACTGTCGAGCCCCAGGCCCATGGCCTCGGGCAGGGCGTCCAGGACCGCCGCGAGGTAGTGCCCGGTGCCGGAGCCGGCGTCCAGCACGGTCGCGTCGGGCGGGGCCAGTTCAGCGGCGAGCCCCGCGAGGGTGCGGGCGAGCGGTTCGTAGTGTCCGGCACGGAGGAACGAGACGCGGCTGCGGACCATGTCGGTGGAGTCGGCGCTCGCGGCACGCCGACGGCCGGTCAGCAGGCTGACGTAGCCGTGGCGGGCGATGTCGAAGGTGTGCCGGCCGGCGCACCGCAGGGCACCGTCGGCGTGTGTGAGGCCGGACGCGCACAGGGGGCAGGTCAGGACGGTCAGAAGCCGGTCGGACGGCAGGCGTCGGTCAGGACGCGAAGGCATGGCTGCTCCTCGACGACGCGGCACGGCGCGACGAAGTGACGAAGCGCGAAGCGGCGGGCCGCGTGCGGGCGGTGGACGGTGAGTCGTCGGGGCCCGCCGGTGGCGGGCACACCGAGGACGGCGACGTGAGGTCGGACCCACGTCGCCGCCCTCAACGCGGCGTCAGAGGAAGCAGTGCGCAATGCCGTTGCATGCCATACGGGAAGGCTACCTGCTGCCGCCGAAGTCACGACGAGCCGTCCGTCCGAGGCGAAGGACCGGCGCAGGGCACCGGCGTAGGAGGAGCAGCGGGAGCCGTTCGAGCCGGACCAGAGCCGGTAGAAGCCTGCCATGAACGCGTCAACACTCGGTACGCGAATGCCACTCACGGACGTGACCGAAAACGGCGCGCCTCCGGGTAGCGGTCACCGGCTGCTGGGCGTCGCCCCCTGATCCGGGTACGGCCGGGTCGCCGACGGCACCGGACGCACCAGCGTGGGGGCGGCCGACGGCCGGCGGGGTGAGGTCGGCAGGGCCTCGGACGCACGGCCGGTCGGGACGTCGGAGGCGCGGTGGGTCGGGGCGTCGGACGCGCGGTCCGTCGGGACCCCGGACGCGGGTCCGGTCGGGGCGTCGGACGTGGGCCCCGAGGGTGAGGGGGACGAGGGCGGTGGGGCCGTGGTCCTGGAGGGCGGGGCCATCGGGATCGTGGGGGAGCCGGGGGGCTCCGGGGACGTGAGGCGCAGGGGAAGGGCGAGGAGGGCGGCCGTGGCGCAGAGCAGACCGGCTCCGGCCGCGGTGCGCAGGAGGCGGCGTCGGGTCGCCCTGCGGCGGATCGCCTCGTAGTGGCCGGAGGGTGCGCTCAGGTAGTCCGGGGAGGAGGGGCGCAGGATCACGGCGAGCGGGTCGTCGGAGCCGAACTCCGGGCCGTCGTCGTCAAGGCGTGTGGTCAAGGCTTCTCCTCAGGTGGACGCGGAGCAGTTCCCGGGCCGCGTGCAGGTCGGCCTTGACGGTTCCTTCCTTGCGCCCGGTCAGCGCGGACACCTCCCGGATCGGCATGTCAGCGTAGTAGTGCAGGAGGATCGGGACGCGGAGCCGTTCGGGGAGCGACTGGACGAGCAGGCGCACCGAGGGGTCGGCCTGTTCGGGGTGGGGGCGGACGGCCGCTTCCGAGGTGACGCGGTGCATGGCCCGGCGCTCGCGCTCCAGTTTGCGCCAGTGGTCCCGCACGAGGTTGGCCGCGGTGACGTAGAGGAAGCCACGGGGCTCCTCCACGGACGTCCAGCGCGCCCAGAGCCGGGTGAACGCCTCCGAGGCGACCTCGTGGGCCGTCTCGTCGTCGTCGACGAGACGGCGGCACCAGCCGGCGAGGCGCGGGTAGAGGGCGGCGAACAGTTCGGACGCGGCCTTCTCGCGGGACCGTTTCAACGCTCTCCAGAGGTGGGGGACTCGGCGCCGCTCAGCGCGGCGAAGACGATCACGTTGTCCGCGTATCCGTCGCCGGTACGCGCTCCGCCGCACGTGATCAGCCGCAGCTCCGGGCGGTCCACGTCCCCGTAGACGTCGTCCGCCGGGAAGTGCGACTTGGCAACCGTGCGTACGGCCGTGACGGCGAACTCCGCCGCCGTGCCGTTCTCCAGGCGCGCCACGATCCGGTCGCCCTGCCGCAGCCGGTCGAGGTGACGGAAGACGCCGTCGCCGTACGACCCGACCGTGACATGACCGAGGATCACCGACGGCCCGGTCTGCCCCGGCGTCGGCGAGTGCCGGTACCAGCCCGCCCGGTCGTCCGCCGTGACCGGCGGCACCTCGACCGTGCCGTCCGGGGCCAGGCCCAGCCGCATGACCGGGGTGTCGACGCCGATGGCCGGGACGAGCAGCCGGACCGGCGCCGAACGGGCCAGGGGGCGCGCCCCCTCGACCGGAACCGGCCGGGTCGGCGTCTTCGTCTGCGTCTTCGGCGACGAAGACGCAGACGACTTCGGCGGTGGTGCGGTGCCGGCCCCGGGGCCCGCGCACGCCGTCAGTACGGACGCCAGTGCCGCGGTCGTGAACGCGCGCCTGGAGAACGGGGTCATGCCCCGGTGGCCCGGCGGCGGCGTACGACGAGGAACGTCCCGCCGCCCACGGCGAGCACCGCGGCGGCGCCCGCGCCGACCGCCGTGCCACCGGAACCGGACGCGGAGGACGCCGCCGTCACGCCGGTGTCGGGCGCGCCGCTCGGCCGGACGGAGACCTGGTCCCTGGCGCCCTCGGCCGGCGCCCGGGTCGGTTCGGCGCTCGGGGCCGGGCGGTCGGTGGCCGGGGGACGGGTCGGTTCGGCGCTCTCGCCCGGCGCCGCCGTGGGCGCGGTCGCCGACGGGACCGGGCTCGGGGTCGTCGCCCCGCTCGCGAACGCGGGCCCGGTGCCCAGCAGTACGGCGGTGCCCGCGAGGGCCAGGGCGCTCAGGACGGTTCGGCGCATGGAATCGCTCTCCTTCGTCGGTCCCGCCCGGTGGTCGGCGGGGTGGGTGACGGTTCGTGCGGAGAGACGAGCCGCCCGAGCGGCAGGTTGTAAAGAGATGGCAAAGTCCGGCCGCCGTCCTGTGGCGGGGGCGACTGCGTGCCGCACGCTCTGTCCGGGACCCGCTGCGTGAACGGCGAAGAAAGGACGGCCCGTTGAGCCCCTCGCCCGTCTTCTCCACCGTCCCCCGCACCGCCGACGTCGTGATCATCGGCGGTGGTGTGATGGGCACGAGCATCGCCTTCCACCTCGCCGAGGCGGGTGTGCGGGACATCGTCGTGGTGGAACGCGGCGAGCTGGGCTGCGGCAGCTCCGGCAAACCGATCGGCGGCGTACGGGCGCACTTCTCCGACCCGC
The DNA here is from genome assembly GCF_000158955.1 of Streptomyces viridochromogenes DSM 40736. Lineage (GTDB taxonomy): Bacteria > Actinomycetota > Actinomycetes > Streptomycetales > Streptomycetaceae > Streptomyces > Streptomyces venetus. Next base: position 4,578,908 of record NZ_GG657757.1, read on the forward strand.
TCAACATCGAACTGGGCCACCGCAGCCTGCGCGCCTTCCAGGACTTCCCGGAACGCCCCGGCGCCGACATCCGCCTCGACACCGTCGGCTACCTCTTCCTGCTCACCACCGAGCAGCAGGCCACCGACTTCGAGGCCGCCGTCCGGCTGCAGAACTCCCTCGGCGTCCCCAGCCGCATGACCGGGCCGGACGAAGCACACCGTCTGTGCCCGTACGTCAGCACCGACGCTCTGGTGGCCGCCGCCCACTCGCCCGCCGACGGCCACGCCCGGCCCGCACTGGTCGTCCAGGGCTACGCCCGTGCGGCGGCCCGGGCCGGGGTCGTCCTCGCCACCCACACCACCGTCACCGGCCTCGACACCGCGGGCGACCGCGTGACGGCCGTCCACACCGACCGCGGGCGGATCGACTGCGCCACGGTCGTCTGCGCCACCGGTGCCTGGTCGGCACGGATCGGCGACATGGCCGGAGTTCCGCTCCCCGTGCGGCCGGTCCGCCGCCAACTGGCCTTCACCGTCCCGCTCACACCCCCCGCCCCGCGCATCCCGTTCACCATCGATTTCTCGTCCTCGGCGTACTTCCACAACAGCGACGACGGCCTCCTGTTCGGCCTGGCCGACCCCGCCGAGCCGGACGGCTTCGACACCACCTGGACCCCTCAGTGGCTGGAGCTCTTCCGTGAGGTCGTACGCCACCGCGCCCCCGCCCTCGCCGGCATGGAGACGGCCGGCGGCTGGGCCGGGCTCTACGAGGTCACGCCCGACCACAACGCGCTCATCGGCCGCTCGGGCGAGGTCGTCAACTTCCTCTACGCCACCGGGTTCTCCGGCCACGGCTTCCTCCAGGCCCCGGCGGTCGGCGAGATCGTCCGCGACCTGTACCTGGACCGCACGCCCCGCGTCGACGTCGGCCCGCTCAGCGCCGACCGCTTCCGGGAAGGGGCGGGGATCCGGCCGGAGTCGCACGTCGTATGAGCAAGGTGGAGCCGTCGCGGCGACCGCGACGTACTCGCCGATCGAGCCGGCCAGGGTGCGGCTCTCGTCCCGGGGCGTGGGGGCGGCGTCGAACCAGGGCAGGCCTGGCCAGTTCGCGGGGTTGCTGTACGTGGACGGCTTGTCGTACCGGAAGAGGAAGTTGAGGGGCTGGTAGTACACCGCCGCCATCGCCATCTGGTCGGCGTTGGTCGTCCTGTCGCGGGACTGGCCGTAGCAGTGAACACCCCGGGTGCCGGGCCTGGTGCGGCCCGGCACCCGGGGTGCCGTCAAGCGGTCGGTCAGCGCATGTCGCCGAGGCGTTCGAGGCGGTCGCTGACGCCGTTGCGGAGTTCGCCGAGCGTGGTGCCGGGCGGGGCCGTCTTCGGCGTGGCCGACGGCGGCTGGGTCTCGTCGGCGCAGGTCGTGCCGTGCGCCGGGACCTTCAGGTCGACGAGGTAGTTCGTGACGGCGTCCGTCGCGCAGACGCTGCGCCCGAACGCGGTGTGCCCCTCGGCCCTGAAGGTGAGCAGCCGGCCGTTGTCCAGCTGCCGGGACAGGGCCACCGCGTCCTGGTACGGGGTGTCCGGGTCGCCGGTGGTGCCGAGGACCAGGATCGGCGCGGAGCCCTTGGCGCGGAAGGAACCGTCGTAGCGGCTGACCTTCTCGGCGGGCCACTGGGCGCAGGCGGTGGCGTGCTGGTGGTCGTAGAGCGGCGGGCCGTAGGCGAGGGCCGGTCCGAGCAGCGGCGCGGCCTTCGCGAAGGATGTCACCTTCCGCTTCAGCAGGGCCGGGTCACGCGGGTAGTCCTTGTCGACGCACTCGACGACCACGTTCGGGTTGAGGAAGTCGTAGCTCGCGGCGGACGGCGGCCGGAGCAGGAACGAGGTGTTGTCGCGCTGCTGGGCCTTGCGCAGGGCCTCGCCGAGGGAGGGCCAGATGACCTTGCCCTCGTTGACTCAACTGTCCTTTCACATGGCCTGGTTGAAGGAGAGATGGCCTTTGTCAGCGCTCGTCGGCTTATGGTCGGGGAGTGAACAGACAGATACAGCAGCCGACCTATGTACTGGTCCACGGAGCCTTCGCGAACTCCTTCTCCCTGGCGCCCCTCCAGGCGGAACTCGGCCTCCTCGGGCACCGTTCGGTCGCGGTCGATCTGCCCGGACACGGGTTCGCGGCCACGTACACCCGCGCCTACCAGGCGCCGCAGGATGCCCAGGGGCTCGCGACCGCCCCCGGCTCGATCAAGGGCGTCACACTCGCCGACAACGCCGCGCACCTGATCGGGATCCTGGAGCGGGCCAAGCGGAACGGCCCCGTGATCCTCGTCGCCCACAGCCGCGGCGGCGTCACGGCCACGGCGGCGGCCAACGCGCGGCCCGACCTGATCGACAGGGTCGTCTACGTCGCCGCCTGGTGCCCGGTCGACCTCGATGTCGCCGGCTACTACGCCGAGCCGGAGATGGCCACCGTCGACACCGCGTCCCTGGCCCTGGCGATGGCCGGCGACCCGGCGGAACTCGGCCTGCTCCGCGTCAACTTCCGCACCGCCGACCCGAACGCCCTCGCGGCTTTCAAGGCGGCCTTCCTCGCCGACGGCACCGACGAGGAGTTCCTGACCTTCCTCAACACCTTCCAGCCCGACGAGAACCTGGACGTCGGCACCTCCGCCGACCGTGCACAGGCCGCGACCTGGGGCCGCGTCCCGAAGACCTACGTCCGGCTGTCCGACGACGCGAGCATGCCCCTGGCCCTGCAGGACCGGCTGATCCGCGAGGGCGACGCACTGACACCGGACAATCCCTACGACGTGCGCACGCTCGACGGCAGCCACCTGAAGTGGCTGGTCGATCCGGCACCGGCGGCTCGGGTGCTGGGGGAGCTGGCCGCGCTCTGCCGGGCCGACGCCGCTGACGAGCTGTGAGATCCGTGTCGCCGTACCGAATGGGGCAGAGGGCGCCTGCCTGAACGGCGTGTTCGCCCTGGGACCGACCAGCGCGGGGGCGGGCGAGGCCCCCCCCGCGCCCGTCGCCGTCTCGTCTCAACTCGTCCACCTCCCTTCCATGTCCGCGAAAGTAGATCGTGGCCGGCCGCCCGCCGGCCGCTCGCACCGAGACGGGAGACCCGCCATGCCCCGACGCCCGCTGAACCGCCGTGAGCGGCTGACCCTGATGGGAATCCTGCTGGGCAGCCTCGTCTCCGCCGTCGCCGGGGCGGCCACCAGTGAGACCTTCAAGGTGCTGCTGTCCTGACGGGCCCGCCCCGCCGTGCCGTTCCGCGCGGACCGCCCCAGGGCGATTCGGCGCATGCTTCACACCGTCGCCGAATCCGGGACTGTCCGGGCGGGCGGCGGTTCCCATAGGCAAGGATGCTTCGATGACCAGTCACACGAGTGGTTCGCGGCAAGGGAGCCAGCGGCGGATTCCGCAGCCCCTGGGCGTGACGCCGGCCCCACTGCGGGACTTGAAGGACTACGTCTACCTGCTCTATGTGGAGGCCGGGGCGCCGCCGGCGCACCGGATGGCGGCCCTGATCGGGAACGACGACTCCTTCCCGGGCAGCCCGTCGAAGGCGACCGTTCACCGGATCATCGGGTCGAGGGAACTCCCCACGAGCCAGGAGGACGTCGTCTCCGTGGCCCTGCTGCTCGCCCGCGAGACGGACCGCAACCCGGGCGAGGTGGAGAAGCGCGTACGGCGGATGTGGCTCGCCGCTCATTTCGCCGAGCCCCTGGGTATCCCCCTGGCCGACGTCGACCCGTTCGCCCTGGAGGTGCACCGGGCGATCAGCGTGCCCGGGGAGCGGCCGCTGCCCAGTCTGCCCGCCTACGTGCCGAGGGATCACGACACGGAGCTGGGCGCCCTCGTGGACCGGGCGATCGACGGTGAGAGTCTGCTCGTCACGGTGGTCGGTGAGTCCTCGACCGGGAAGACCCGCGCCTGCTGGGAGGCGCTGCGGCGGCTGCCGCCGGGGTGGCGCGTGTGGCACCCGTTCGACCCGAGCCGTCCGGACGCCGCGCTCGTGCACCTCGCGGAGGTCGGCCCGCAGACGGTGATCTGGCTGAACGAGGCGCAGCACTATCTGCTCTCCCCCGATGCGAGGACCGCCGAGGGCATCGCCGCGGGCCTGCGCTCGGCCCTGACCGACCGGCGCCGGGGCCCGATCCTGGTGCTCGCCACCGTCTGGCCGCGGTTCTGGGAACTGCTGACCTCGCCCTCGGCCACCGGCGCGGACGACCGTTTCGAGCAGCAGCGCAAGCTCCTCACCGATCTCGGCCGGTGCATCGCGGTGCCGAAGGCGTTCTCGGAGAGCGACCTGCGGCAGGCACGCCGGAAGGCGCACGACGATCCCCGGCTGGCCAGCGCCCTGGCGGGGGCGGCCGACGGGGAGATCACACAGTTCCTCGCCGGTGTCCCGGAGCTCATGCGGCGCTACCAGTGCGCTCCGCCGGCGGAACAGGCCCTGGTCCACGCGGCGATGGACTGCCGCAGGCTCGGCCACGGCCCCGTACTGCCGCACGCGCTCCTCACCGAAGCGGCCGAGGGCTATCTGAAGGACCGGGAGCTCGTCCTGCGGGGCAGCGACTGGCTGGACAAGGCCCTGGCGTACTGCGCGATGCCGTGCCACGGCGTACCGGGACCGCTGACGCCGGTCCCGCTCGGCGACGAGGCGGGCGGGGGGTACCGGCTGGCGGACTACCTCGAACAGCACGGGCGGGTGGAGCGCCGGCTCGTGTGCCCTCCGGCCTCCTTCTGGGACGCGGCGGTCCGGCACAGCCTCGGCACCGACGACACCGTCGCGCTGGCCCGTGCCGCCCGGCGCAGGGGACGCCGGAAGGTCGCGGCGGCGCTCTACGAGCGTGCTCTGCGCGCGGGGAACACCGAGGTGCGGCCCGAACTGGCGGGGCTCGCCGAGGGAGTGGGTGACACGACGACGGCGAAGGAGCTCTACGAGGCCGCGTGGCGCGACGACCGGCTGGCGCGCTGGGAACTCGTACGGCTGCGCGAGACCAAGGGCGAACCGGGCCGGGCGGAGGAACTGGCGCACGAGGCGGCCAACCAGGGCGACAGCACGGCGCTGACCCGGCTGGCCCGGCTGCGGCAGGAGGCCGGCGACGAGGAGGGGGCGCAGCGGCTGACGAGGAACGCCGCGGCCAGAGGGAAGATCAGGACGTTCGCGGGGCTGGCCCGGTCCCGGGAAGAGGTGGGGGACCGGGAGGGGGCGGAGTCGCTCGCGTTCCTGGCCCTGAACCAGACGGGCAGCACCTACGCCCTGTCCGAGCTGGCCGGCATGCGGGAGAAGGCGGGGGACGGGGAGGCGGCGGAGCATCTGGTGCTGGCGGCGGCCGGGCGCGGGAAGGTGCGTCCCGCCATCAGGCTGGCCGGGATGCGACGGCAGGCCGGGGACCGCGAGGGCGCGGCACGGGCGCTCGACCTCGCCGCGGGCTCGGGCAGCATCTTCGCCCTGACCGAGCTCGCCCGTCTGATGCGCAGGTGGGGGGAGAACGAGGAGGCGGAGCGGTTCCTGCGCTCGGCCGTGGACCGGGGCAGCATGTTCGCCCTGACCGAGCTGGCCCGGCTGCGGGAGAAGGCCGGCGACCGGCAGGCCGCGCTGCGGCTGTACCGCAGGGCGGCCGAGCGGGGCAGCACGGACGCGCTGGCCCACCTCGCCCTGCTGAAGGAGGAGGAGGGGGCCGGCGAGGAGGCCGAGCGGATGGCGTGCAGCGCGGCGGACGGCGGCAGCACCTTCGCCTTGCTCGAACTGTCGTGGCTGCGCGAGAACTCCAGCGACCGCCAGGGCGCCGAACGCCTGGCGCAGACCGCCTACCGTGCGGGCAACTCGGGTGCGCTCGTGCTGCTCGCCCGGTTACGGGAGAAGGCCGGGGACAAGCACGGTGCCGAAGCCCTCGTCCTCCAGGCGGCGGGGGCGGGCGACGGCCGGGTGCTCAACGAGTTCGTCCTGCGCCGGGAGAAGACCGGAGACAGCGAGGGAGCCGAGTTCCTCGCCACGGCCGGGGGCGGCAAGGTGCTGCTGCAACTCGCCTGGCTCTGGGAGTCGGACGGCAGGAAGGCGGACGCGGAGCGGCTCTACCAGCGCGCGGCCGACCAGGGACAGACCCAGGCTCTGCGGGAACTGGTCCGGCTGAAGCATCAGGCCGGTGATCACGACGCGGCGGAGGACCACGCCCGCGCGGCCGCCTGCGCCGGGCACGTGGAGGCGTTGTGCGAACTCGCCTGCATGTACGCCGAAACCGGTCTGTCGGCCGACGCCGACCGTCTCCACCGGGCCGCGATCGACGCGGGGTACGACGGCGCGCTCCCCCACCTCGCGCGACTGCGCGCCCGCACGGACCCTGACTGGGACACCCTCCCCCGCTACGGCCTCACCGCCGACGGCGACCTGTCGGGTCCCTGGCACATCGAGTCGCCGGAGAGGCCGAGGCCGTACCTCGTCGAGCGCGTCACGTGACAGGACGGGGCCGGAAGCGGTCCGTCGCCCTCAGCACCGCGTCCGTCGTGGCGTCCCCCGACAGCCCGTGCCCCTCCGCACCGATCAGCACGAGCTGCGCGTCCGGCCACACCTGTGCCAGCCGCCAGGCCACGTCCGCGGGCCCACTGATGTCCAGCCGCCCATGGACCATCACGCCGGGGATGCCGGTGAGCTTCCCGGCGTCCCGCAGCAGCGCCCCGTCCTCCAGGAAGGCGGCATGCCGCCAGTAGTGCGTGACGAGGCGGGCGAAGCGCAGCCGGAAGCGCGGGTCCTCGTAACGGGGATCGGGCTCGTGCCCGGGGTGGGTGGACACGTGCACGTCCTCCCACCGGCACCACTCGCGCGCGGCCCGCTCCCGTACGGCCGGGTCGTGGTCGTCGAGCATCCGCGCGTACGCGTCGACCAGGCTGCCGTCGCGCTCCGGCTCGGGGACGGCGTCCCGGAACCGGGCCCACTCCCGCGGGAAGATCCGGCCCATGTCCCGCGTCACCCACTCCACCTCGCGGCGCGTCGTGTTGGTGACGCTGAAGAGCACCAGCTCCCACACGCGCCCCGGATGCTGTTGGGCGTAGGCGAGCGCGAGGGTCACGCCCCAGGAGCCCCCGAGGACCAGCCACTTCTCGATACCGAGGTGCTGCCGCAGCATCTCGATGTCGGCGATGAGATGGGCGGTGGTGTTGGTTTCGAGCGACGTCCGCGGATCGGCGGCGTCCGGTGTGCTGCGGCCGCACCCGCGCTGGTCGAACAGCACGATGCGGTACGCGGACGGGTCGAACAGCCGGCGCCAGAACGGGCCCGCGCCCGATCCCGGCCCACCGTGCAGCACGAGGGCGGGCTTGCCCTCGGGATTCCCGCAGGTCTCCCAGTACACGTGGTTGCCGTCGCCGACATCGAGCATGCCGTGCTCGTACGGCTCGATACCTGCGGGATAGAGCCCGGCCATGTGAGACGTCCTTCCCGACAGGCTCATGACAGCGCAGTTGGATCAGCAGTGTGCATCTCCGGAGGTGTTGTGGGAAACCCCCGTGTCTGCCTGGGTGCCTCCCCCACCCCGGGCCGGCGGTCAACCGCATGGTGTCCGCGGTCGCGCGGCGGGATCGTTGGATCATGACACGGCATCGGACCGCCATCGCTCTGACCTTGCTCGTCACACTCGGCGCCCTCACGGCCGGCAACCCGGCCGGGGCTGCGCCGGACAGCCCGGCAGCCACGGCCACCGCACCGACCATCGCACCCGTCAGCGAGTCCGCATCCACCGTCGTCGACGCCCTCGATCGCGCCTCCCATTCCTTGCGCACCGTCGAACCGGGCGGGGACAGCCGCGACCTGCACCCTCTCGACCGCATGATCGGTGACGCCCGGATCGTCGGCCTGGGCGAGGCCACCCACAGCTCGCACGAGTTCTTCGCCCTCAAGCACCGCGTCTTCCGCCACCTCGTGGAGGAGAAGGGTTTCCGTACCTTCGCGCTGGAAGCCCCCTGGAGCACCGGCCTGCGCCTCAACGCCTACGTGCTGCGCGGCGAGGGGGACCCGCGACGCATCATGTGGGAGGAGTTTCAGCGGGACTACCTCTGGTGGAACAACGCCGAGTATCTGTCGCTCGTGGAGTGGATGCGGGCGTACAACAGCCGACACCACGACGACCCGGTCCGGTTCATGGGCGACGACTTCGCCTGGGCCGGCCCCGAGCTGTACGACGAGGTCACCGACTACGTGGCCCGCGCCCACCCCGACCTCCTCGCCCGCTTCACCTCGCTGTACCGAGGGCTGCGGCCCACGACCGCGGCGGGCGCGTACATCGAGCAGTACCTGCGCATGCCGTACGCCGAACGCAAGGAGCGGGCGGACCGGACCGGTCAGGCTTTGAAGCTGCTTGAGCAGCAGGCGCCGGGCGCCGACCGGGCAGCGTATGACTGGGCGGTGCGGCAGGCCACGGCCATCGGCCAGACCGCGCTCGGCTACGCCTTCGACTTCGAGGACCCGGAGCAGCTCCGGGCCGCCATGCGCTTCCGTGACTCGGTCATGGCCGACAACGTGGCCTGGTGGGCGGAGCACACGGGGGACAAGGTCGTGCTGTCGGCGCACAACGCGCACATCGCCTACGTTCCGGACGACCCCGTTCACTACCCGAAGATGCAAGGGGCGTTCCTGCGCGACCGGTTCGGCGACGGATACGTCAGCGTCGGCCTCACCTTCGCCCGGGGCTCGTTCAACGCGACCGGCCCCGACGACGAGGTGCGGCGGTTCACCCTGGGCCCGGCGGGGCCCGGCAGCAACGAACGGACCCTCGACCGGGTGCGTCACCGCGACTTCGTCGTCGACCTGCGGACCGCGCCGCGACCGGCCCGGAACTGGCTGCGGGGCGCCCGGCCGACTCGCAGTATCGGCACCGCATACCCGGAGCCGGAGCACGACATAGCACTCGCCCGCAGCCACGACGTGCTGATCCACCTGCACCGCGTGGAGGCGGCCCACCTGCTCGACCGGTGACCGGCGTCCGGCGGCTTGGGTGACGGATCCCTCACACCCCCCTCGAGCAGGGGTGTGGACTCGCCCCCGCACCCGGGCGATCGTGGGCGGCATGGACGATCACCGCGAGGCACCCGTCGACCCTGCCGGTTCCGCCGAGCCCGCGTGCGGCACGCGGGCGGAGGCCGACGAGATCCGCCGCTTCTGGGGGCGGCTCGGTCTGCCCGGGCTGGTCGACGTGCACACGCACTTCATGCCCGAGCGGGTGCTGCACAAGGTGTGGGGCTACTTCGACGCGCTCGGGACGCTGACCGGGGGTCTCGAGTGGCCGATCACCTACCGGCAGGAGGAGGCCGAACGGGCGGGCATCCTGCGGGAGTTCGGCGTACGGGCCTTCACCGCGATGCTCTACCCGCACAAGCCGGGCATGGCCCGCTGGCTGAACGGCTGGGCGGTCGACTTCGCCGGGCGTACCCCCGACTGTCTGCACACGGCCACCCTCTACCCCGAGCCGGGCGTCGAGACCTACGTCCGGGAGGCCGTCGAGGCGGGCGCTCGGGTCTTCAAGGCGCATGTGCAGGTGGGGGCGTACGACCCGGCCGACGAACTGCTCCAGCCGGCGTGGGGGCTGCTGGCCGAGGCCGGGATCCCGGTGGTGATCCACTGCGGCTCCGGGCCGGCGCCCGGCAAGCACACCGGCCCCGAGCCGATCGCCCGGGTGCTGTCCCGGCATCCCCGGCTGCGGCTGATCTTCGCCCACATGGGAATGCCCGAGTACGAGGAGTTCCTCGACCTCGCCGAGCGGTACACGCAGGTGCGGCTGGACACGACGATGACGTTCACCGACTTCACCGAGCGGCTCGCCCCGTTCCCGCCTTCGGCCCTGCCCCGGCTGGCCGACCTCGGCGACCGCATCCTGCTCGGCTCGGACTTCCCCAACATCCCCTATCCGTACCTGCATCAGCTGCACGCCCTGGAGCGGCTGGACCTCGGCGAGGCGTGGCTGCGGGCGGTGTGCCACGACAACGCGGCGAAGTTGTTCGGCCTGTGAGGGCCGGGGCCTGAACGGCCGCTGTCAGGAGGACAGCGCGGCCCGTTCCGACTCGGCCAGCAGCATGCAGAACTCGTTGCCCTCCGGGTCGGCGAGAACCACCCAGCCCCAGCCGTCGGGCTTGCGACGGTCGTCGACCAGGGAGGCGCCCAGCCCCAGCAGCCGCTCGACCTCCGCCTCCCGCGAGGTGTCCGGGCGCAGACACAGGTGGACCCTGTTCTTCACCGACTTCGGCTCCGGAACCTCGTTGAAGTACAGGGCCGGGCCGCCGGGCAGCATGACCTCGGTCTCCTTGTCGCCAGGCTGGTCCTCGGGATGCAGTGGTTGCCCGGTCACTTCGCTCCAGAACAACGCCAGTCGATAGGCGTTCGCACAGTCGATCGCAATGTTCTCCACCTTTGATGTCACGCGGGCGATCATCGACGAGAGACGCTTCGACCGCCACCGGAATACGGTGCATACCGAGGGGGCGAGAGACATGAGCAGTGGATCGGTCGGCCAGTGGTACGTGCTGGTGGAGGCCAACGAATCCCACGGTGGTGACAACACGTGGGATCTCACGGACAAGGTGCACGTCGAGGGAGGACGGGAGGCCGCGCTCGCTCGGGCTCAGGAGATGAGCCTGTCCCTCGTGCCGGGAAGGACCGACACCGAGAAGTACGGGCGCACCGTGTTCCGGACCTCGGAGACCACTTGGCTGGTGGAGGTGACCTACTCGTTCTGGTACGACGGCTGGGACCATCCCTCCACGAGTTCGAGCCACTTCCGGATCTCCGTCGCGGAGCTGGTGGCCGTACAGGAGACACCTCCCGCCGAGCCACCCCGGAAGGGCTGGGTGAACCGGATGATCAACCGCGGTTAGTCCGCCCGTCGGGGAACACCAGCGCCGGAACGGGGCAGTGCCCGCCCGGGGCTCGCGGCGCGACGCCCCCCGCCCGCCGTCACCGTGCGGCGGCGGCAGGCGGGGGCGTCGGAGAGGGCGTACGCCTCGCGAGGCCCTAGCCGCCCGTCACCTCCGTCACCTTCCAGCGCTGGTTCGCCCCGGAGTTCGGCTGCCACACGCCCACACTCGCGCCGTCGTTCGTGGACTGGCCCGAGACGTCCGGGAGCTGGCCGGTGGCGGCGTTGACGAGCGTCCAGGTGCCGTCGCCGGTCGTGGACATGATCCATTCGGTGGCGGCGTCGCGGCGGCCCTCGTCCGGCTCGGCGACCAGCGCGCCGTCACGGATGGCCAGGCGCTTGTCGGTGGCGGTCTCCGTGAGGACGTACCGCTTGCGGTTGTCCTGGCCGCGGACCTGCTCGACCCGCCACCGCTGACCGGCCGGGTCGGTCGCGTTCGTACTCCTGATGACCAGGCCCGTTCCGTCGCCGGCGATGGTGAGGTCCTTGCCGCTCTGGGCGCCGGTCAGCCGGTACGTGTGGCCCTTGCGCAGCTCGGCCGCGTCCGTGGCCACGCCCGAGACGCCCTTGACCAGGAAGGACGTCACCGACTGGGCGGGCACGGTGAGCGTGGCCCGCTTGCCGGTGACGCGGACGGCCTTCTGCTTCTCCAGCTTGCCGTCGGCGCTGGTCACCACCGGGGTGACGGTGGCACGGGAGGAGACGCGGCCGAACTTCGACAGGTCGAGGGTGACCTCACGGGCCTCGGTGGTGCTGTTGACGTGGACGACGGTCGCCGCGTCGCCCTTGCGGGAGATCGCCGCGGTGCTGGACGTGTCGTCCGTCTTGATCAGCCGGTCGCCGGGCTTGATGTAGTGCGTGAAGTTGCGGGCCGTGTCGAACTTCGTGTTCGTGTAGACCGGGCAGGACTCCAGGGTGTCCTTCGAGGTGCAGCTGAACGGGAGCTGGATCTCGCCCCAGTTGCCGCCCTTCGCGGACTCGCCGCCCGGCTTCATGTTGTCGTAGTCCTCGACGGGCTGCCAGAACACCCAGGCCTTGGGCTCCAGTTCGCGCAGGTCGTCGACCATGCGCTGGGCGAGGCCCAGGCCCGGCCGCATGTCCGTGAAGCTCTGGCCGTCGCCCCAGTCGCCCTCGACCTCGCTCATCCACAGCGGCTTGTCGGCGGCCTTGGCCAGGTCGCGGACGGTCGTGCGCTGCCCGGTGCCGTAGGTGTGGACGTTCATCTGGCCGACGAGGTCGCGGACCTCCCGCGGGTAGGAGTTCCAGTTCGTCGCGAACGTGCCGGGGTTGGTCTCGTCCATCGCGGATATCTCCGCGTCCGACCGGGACTTCTTCAGGACCGGGGCCAGCGCGCGGATCACCTTCTGCTGGAGCTCGGGGCCGATGTGCGCGCCCTCCTGGCGGCCGCCGACCGGCTCGCCGTCGGGGCCGAGCTCGGTGCCCCAGTAGTCGGTGTTCGGCTCGTTGAACGGGTCCAGCGTGTCGACCTCGATGCCGTGCGCCTTCTCCAGCCGCTCGGTCGCGCCCACCAGGTACTTGGCGAAGTCCTCGACGGAGTCGGTCTTCAGCTGGTCCTTGCCGGCGTCGAAGTTGCCCGAGACGTAGCCGCTCTCGGTCATGAACCACGGCGGGGAGTTGCTGAACGCCTCCCAGTGGGTGATGTCCTTCTTGATGCGGTCGACCCACCAGCGCTGGGTCTTGTCGGCGTTCTTGTTCCAGTCGGCGGGGTCGTCCGCGTCCCACCAGTCGACGTCCTCGCGGGTCGTGCCCGCCGGGGCCTTCCACCAGCCCTCGACCGCGCCGCCGGCCCGCAGGTAGTCCTTGACGTCGGGGGCGTTGCCGCCGCCGATGTTGTAGCGGGCGATGTTCAGGGCGAGCCCGTCGTCGCCGAACAGGAGCTTGTAGAGCTTCTCGCGGATCGCGGGCGGGTAGTCGCCGGTGGCGTTGGCGAACCAGACCAGGCTCGTGCCCCAGCCCTCGAACTTCTCCCCCGAGTAGGAGGGGTCCGGCCGGACGGTGACCCCGGCGGCCGCGGCCTGGACCGGCTCGGCGTGCGCGGCGGGCAGGGTCGTCGTGGCCAGGAGGGTTCCGGTCGCCACGGCGGTGACGCCGATGGCCCCGAGGAGCCTTCTCTTGCGGGTGCGGTGTGCCATCTCGAGTACTCCAGCTCTTCTGCGTGCCGCGCGTCCCGGCGGGCGCAGAGATCGGGGCTACGTGGTGCGACCGGTACGGATCTGGTGCCTTATCAGACGGTTCGAGCTAAGCAATGTTTACGTAAACATCCACTGGCGGGATGTCTACACTGTCCGAATCTCGGGGGTCAAGGAGTCGTTCCGGACCGAAATGCGGAGGGGCAGGTGGGCACAGTGGACGGCGAGAGCGAACCGATGGGCACGAGCCGTACGAGAGGACGTGCGGCCCGGCCCCGCCAGGGCGCCTCCATGGCCGACGTCGCCCGCCTCGCCGGTGTCTCCTCCCAGACGGTCTCCCGCGTCTCCAACGGCTTCGCCGGCGTCACGGAGGACACCCGCCGCCAGGTCCTGGACGCCATGCGCGAACTGGGCTACCGCCCCAACAGCGCGGCCCGGGCCCTCAGACGCGGCGAGTTCCGCACGCTCGGCGTGATCACCTTCTCGCTCTCCACCATGGGCAACATCCGCACCCTGGAGGCCATCGCCACCTCCGCGGCCCAGCACGGCTACGCCGTGACGCTGCTGCCCGTCGCCGTCCCCACCCAGGACGAGGTGAACGGCGCCTTCTCCCGGCTGGGCGAACTCGCCGTGGACGCCGTCATCGTCATCATGGAGATCCATCTGCTGGACGCGGCGACGGTCTCGCTCCCGCCCGGCGTGCAGGTCGTGGTGGCCGACTCCGACGCCGGCGACCGCTACACGGTGGTCGACACCGACCAGGCGGGCGGCGCGCGGGACGCCGTACGGCACCTGTTGGACCTCGGCCACCAGACGGTGTGGCACCTGGCCGGCCCGGAGGGCTCCTTCGCCGCCCAGCGCCGCGCCAACGCCTGGCGGGACACGCTGGCCGCCGCGGGCCGGGTCCCGCCGCCCCTGGTCCGGGGCGACTGGTCGGCCGAGTCCGGCTACCGGGCCGGTCTGCGACTGGCCGACGAGCCGGACTGCACGGCGGTGTTCACGGCCAACGACCAGATGGCCCTGGGCCTGCTCCGGGCCCTGCACGAACGCGGCCTGCGCGTCCCCGGCGACATCAGCGTCATCGGCTTCGACGACATCCCCGAGTCGGCGTCCTTCCTCCCACCCCTCACGACCATCCACCAGGACTTCGCCGAGGTGGGACGGCTGTGCGTGGAAGGGGTCCTGAGCAAGATGCGGCAGGACGGGGCGGAACACGGCACGACGCTGGTGCCCACGCGGGTGGTGGTGCGGGAGAGTACAGGGTCACCGCCGGGGCGGTGAGGGAAACGGGCGGGCGCGGCGACTGTGCCGGAACCAAGCGTGTCGCTGCGGGCGGTCAGCCTTAACAGGCGGCAAGTCGATCCGAGTCCTCGGAGTGAGCGGTCGAGGAGGGCCTGGGGGTACCGCGTGCAAGTGTCCCGGGGTGGCCCTGAAGTCGTAGGCGCCGCCCCGCCGGAGCAGGAGGGGGACAGGAACCCTCGTCAGGACTTCGTGACCGCGTCCACCATCCGCAACGCCCGAGTGACCGTCTCCGTGAAGGACGGCCCGGCCTCCCGGTCGGGCCGCAGGGCCCAGTCCTCGACGCCGACGCGCAGCGCGGTGTTCAGTACACCCGCCTCCACGCGGACCGCGAGATCGTCGGCGGGCCGGCCCGTGCGGTCGGCGATCATCGCGGCGAACGCGGCCTCCGCGTCGTAGTGCGCCTCCAGCCACACCGCGCGCAGCCCCGGCTCGTCACGGCACAGCCGCAGCAGGTCGCCGAGGGTGCTCAGGCGCGGTGTGGCGTCGGCGTCGTGCTGGATGCCGAGGATCGCCTCGGCGAGGGAGTCGTGGTCGGCTGCGCACTCCCGCAGCCGCTCCGACAGCAGCTCCAGGCCCGTGGTGAGCAGGGGGCGTACGCACTCCTCCTTGGAGCGGAAGTACCGCCACAGCGTGCGCGTCGACACCCCGGACGCGGAGGCGATGTCCTCCGCGGTGACCGCCGCCACGCCCTTGGCGGCGAAGAGCCGGACCGCCTCCTCGGCGATCTCCATACGCGTCTCGGCGCGTCGCCGCTCCGTCAGCGGTGGGCGCCCCGTGGCACCACCTGCTCGTCCGGCCATGCGCCCTCCTCGACTTGCCATGCTCACCCTATTTTACGTCGCGGCACGTCTTAGTGGCGCGAAATGACCTACTGGCGCACCGCGTCTTTATGTCGCACTGAGACAAAAACCAGTACTGTGCCGGACGCCGGGTCAGCGCGCCTACCGGGTCAGCGCGACTACCGGGTCAACGCGACAAGCGGAGGAACGCCATGAGTGGGACGGGTCTGTCGGGCAAGAGCGTCATCGTCACCGGAGCCGCCTCCGGCATCGGCCGCGCCACCGCGCTGCGGTTCGCCGCGGAGGGAGCGAGGGTCGTGGTCGCCGACCTGAACGCGGAGGGGGCCAAGAGCGTCGTGGACACCATCGAGTCCGCGGGTGGCACGGCCGTCGCCGTCACGGGCGACCTGAGCGACGGCGCGGTGGTCGACGCGGTCGTGACCGCCGCGGTCGGCACCTTCGGCGGCATCGACGTCCTGGTCAACAACGCCGGCGTCATGGACAGCATGTCCGCCGCCGCGGACGTCACCGACGCCGAGTGGGAGAGGGTCCTGCGGGTCAACGTCACGGCACCGTTCCTGCTGACGCGGGCCGCCCTGCCGCACATGATCGCGGCCGGCGGCGGCGCCATCGTCAACACCGCCTCCGAGGCGTCGCTGCGCGGCAGCGCGGCCGGGACGGCCTACACCGTCTCCAAGCACGGCGTCCTCGGGCTCACCCGCTCCCTCGCCGTGATGTACCGGGACCAGGGCATCCGCGCCAACGCCATAGCCCCGGGCGGCACGGCCACCGACATCACCGCCGACGTCCACATCGACCGGGAGGCGCACGGACCGGCCGTCGTCGGGCGGCACTTCGTCAACATGGGCCGCATCTGCGAACCGGAGGAGCAGGCCGCCGCCATCGTCTACCTCGCCTCGGACGCGGCGAGCGGCGTCAACGGCGTGATCCTGCCCGTGGACAACGCGTGGGCCGCCGTCTGACCTTCGTTACCCCGACCTCCGCGAGAGCCACGAGAGCCACGAGAGGAAGAGGCCACCCATGTCCACCCCCCACACCCCTGTACCGGCCCTGGGCTTCGACCCGGACGCCCTGCGCGAGCGGTACCGGGCCGAGCGCGACCGGCGGATCCGGCCGGACGGCAACCGTCAGTACCGGCGTACCACCGGCGAGTTCGGCCACTTCGACGAGGACCCGCACACCGATCCCGGACCCACCACCCGGGAGCCCCTGTACGACCACGTCGAAGTGGTCGTCGTCGGCGGCGGGTTCGGCGGGCTGCTGGCCGGTGCCCGGCTGCGCCAGGCCGGCCTGGAGGACGTCCGGATCATCGAGAAGGGCGGCGACTTCGGCGGCACCTGGTACTGGAACCGGTACCCGGGCATCCACTGCGACATCGAGTCGTACGTCTACATGCCCCTGCTGGAGGAGCTCGGTTACGTCCCGAAGTGGAAGTACGCGCCGGGCGAGGAGATCCGGGAGCACGCGCAGGCGATCGCGCGGCACTTCGGCCTCTACCGCGATGCCTGCTTCGGGACGCAGGTGAGTGAACTGCGCTGGGACGAGGGCGAGTCCGTGTGGGTCGTCACGACGGACCGCGGTGACCGCATGACCGCCCGCCGTGTCGTCGTGGCCACCGGGCTGCTCAGCCAGCCCAAACTGCCCGGCATCGAAGGCATCGAGACCTTCAAGGGCCACATGTTCCACACCAGCCGCTGGGACTACGGCTACACCGGCGGCGACGCGAACGGCGGCCTGACCGGGCTCGCCGACAAGCGCGTCGCCCTCATCGGCACCGGCGCCACCGCCATCCAGGTCGTCCCGCACCTGGGCCGGGACGCCCAGCACCTGTACGTTTTCCAGCGCACCCCGTCCTCCGTGGACGTACGCGGACAGCGCCCCACCGACCCCGAGTGGGCCGCTTCGCTGCGGCCCGGCTGGGCGCGGGCCCGCCGGGACAACTTCCTCGCGGTCGTCACGGGCGGCGCGGCCGACGAGGACCTGGTGGCCGACGGCTGGACCAGCAGCGCCCGCCTCCAGCAGAAGCTGATCCCGACGAACGGCTACGCCGGAATCACCCCGGAGGAACGCGAACGCCTGGAGGAGATCGCCGACTTCCAGAAGATGAACGAGCTGCGGGCCCGGGTGGACGCCGTCGTCGACGACCCGGTGACCGCCGAGGCCCTCAAGCCCTGGTACCGCTACATGTGCAAGCGGCCCACCTTCAGCGACGCGTACCTGGAGACCTTCAACCGGCCCGACGTCACCCTCGTGGACACGGCCGACCACGGGGGAGTGGAGCGCATCACCGAGCACGCGGTCGTGGTCGGCGGGCAGGAGTACGAGGTCGACTGCGTCGTCTTCGGCACCGGCTTCGAGGTCGGCGTCTCCGGGCTGCTGTCCGGGCGGCTCCCCGCCTACGGCAGGGGCGGCACCGCCCTGCTGGAGGCCTGGAGGCAGACCGGTCCGAGAACCCTGCACGGCTTCTACAGCCGGGGCTTCCCCAACCTGTTCATGCTCGGCTCGGTGCAGAGCGCCAGCTCCGTGAACTACGTGCACGTGCTGGACGAACAGGCGAGCCACGTCGCCGAGGTGATCGCCGAGGCGCGCCGGCGCGGGGTCCGGTGCGTGGAGCCGACCGCCGAGGCGGAGGCCGCCTGGGGGGCCACGATCCGGGAGAAGTCGGTGGACCTGTACAGGTTCCAGTCGGAGTGCACCCCCGGCTACTACAACGGCGAGGGCATGCCGAGGCCGCGCAGCGAGTCGTACGGCGAGGGCCCGATCGCGTTCTACGAGCTGATCCGGCGCTGGCGTGCGGAGGGCGGCATGGCCGAGGTGCTGGCGGAGGAGTCGTGACGGGGCGTTCGAACGGGGACGGCGGGAGTACCGCGCACGGACCCCGCTGGCAGGCGCGACGCCTCAACTCCCCCAACCCGCTGTGGGGTTCGAACGGGGTCGCGTTCGGCCCCGACGGGCGGCTGTACGTGGCGCAGTTCCTCGCCGGGCAGATCAGCGCCGTGGACCCGGCCACCGGGGACGTCGAGGTGGTCGTATCGCCGGACGGCCCGGTCCAGTCGCCGGACGACCTGGCCTTCGGGGCGGACGGTTCGATGTACATCGCCGACCTGGTCCCCGGCCGGGTGTGGCGGCGCGGCCCGGACGGCGCGTACACGCTGGTCTCCGACGAGGTGAAGGTGCCCAACGGGATCACCTGCGTCGGCGACCGGCTCTTCGTCAACGAGATGAGGATGAACGGCCGGCTGCTGGAGCTCTTCCCGCAGGGCGGCGACCCGGTCGTCCTCACCGACGGGCTGGCCTTCGGCAACGCGATGCAGCTCGGCCCCGACGGCTGCCTCTACTACCCGCACATGATCAGCAGGCAGGTCTGGCGCATCCCTCCCGACGGCGGGGTGCCCGAGGTCGTCGCCGAGGACGTGCACGACCCGGTCGCGGTCCGCTTCGACCAGGGCGGCGTCCTGCACGTGCTGTCCCGCGGCCCGGAGGGCATCGTCACCCGCGTCGACCTGCACGGCGGCGGCTCCCGCTCGCTCGTCACCAGCGGGGTCGTCGGCCTGGACAACGCCGCGTTCGACGCGGAGAACCGCATGTTCGTCTCCAGCTTCGCCAGCGGCGGCATCACGGAACTGCACCCCGACGGCCGCACCCGGCCCGTCGTCCCGCGCGGCCTGGACGGCCCCTACGGTGTGACGGTCGACCTGGGCGGCACGGTGTACGCGGCGGACCACTATCGGGTGGCCCGCCCCGAGGAGCCGGACGGCGGCGGGTCGGGCGACGTGACCACGGAGATCCTCCAGCCCTTCTTCCACGGCATCACGGCCGACGGCGACGTCCTGCACACCACCTCACAGTTCGGCACCGTGCAGACCTACGACCCCGCCACCGGCACCACCCGGACCCGGGCGACGGGCCTGGACCAGCCCCTCGGCATCGCGACCCGTGCGGACGGCACCCTCGTGGTCGCCGAGACGGGCGCGGGCCGTGTCGTCGCCATCGACGGGGCGGACACGGTCACGGTCGTGGCAGAGGGCCTGGAACACCCCGTCGACGTGGCGCTGGACGCCGACGGGCGCTGCTACGTCACCGACGACCACCGGGGAGCGGTACTCCGCGTCGACGACGGCGTGGCGGTGCCGCTGGCGGAGGGCCTCGGCGCCCCGCAGGGCGTGACCGCCCGCGGCGACGCCCTGTTCACCGTGGACACCGCGCACCGCAGGCTGTGGTCGGTCTCCCTGGCGACGGGCCGGACCCGCGTCGAGGCCGAGGACCTGGCCGTCGGCATCCCGCCGGGCACCACCCCGGGTCCGGCCCCCGCCCTCTTCACCCACGGACTGCCCGGCGTGGCCGCCCGGTTCGCCGGGCTCACCACGAGCCCGGACGGCTCCCTGCTCCTGTCGTCGAACGGCGAGGGCACGGTGGTGCGGCTGTCGCCGAACAGGTAGGGGCCGTCCGCGACGTCCCGCCCGCACCGTGACGCCCGGCACGCTTCCCCACGCTCTTCGGGCAGGGAGGCACCCTCACTCGCCGCACCGGGCAGGCACCCGAGTACGACCAGTACGCGGGTGCCTGCCCGGCACGGCGGGCGGCCGCCGCTGGGCCCCCTCCGGGCGGACGAGGCGACTGTGCGGACACCGGCAGGACCTGAGAACGGTTCAGCGGCGGCGGCCCCGGGACGGCCTGGCGCGGCGTCCGCCCCGGGCGGCACTCGTACGCGCCGGACGGGGCTCGGAGGGCGGCGGGGTGAGGACGACGGGCACGCCCGAGGGCACCTGCGCACCGGTGATGCGGCTCAGCTCGGGCTCGCCCGAGCGGACCCGCGTGACCTGCGGGGTGATGCCTGCGTCGGCCATCAGCCGGGTCATCTCGCGGCGCTGGTGGGGCAGGACCAGCGTCACGACGGTGCCGGACTCACCGGCGCGGGCGGTACGGCCGCCCCGGTGCAGGTAGTCCTTGTGGTCGCCCGGCGGGTCCACGTTGACGACGAGGTCGAGGTTGTCGACGTGGATGCCGCGGGCGGCGACGTTCGTGGCCACCAGGACCGTGACCTCGCCGTCCTTGAACCGGGCCAGGGTGCGGGTGCGCTGCGACTGGGACTTCCCGCCGTGCAGGGCCGAGGCGCGCACCCCGACCGCCAGCAGCTTCTTGGCCAGCCGGTCGGCGGCGTGCTTGGTGTCGAGGAACATGATCACGCGTCCGTCGCGGGCGGCGATCTGTGTCGTCGTGGCGTGCTTGTCGTCGTCCTCCACGTGCAGCAGGTGGTGCTCCATCGTGGTGACCGCGCCCGCGGACGGGTCGACCGAGTGCACGACGGGATCGTGGAGGTAGGCGCGGACCAGGCGGTCGACGTTGCGGTCCAGGGTGGCCGAGAACAGCATCCGCTGGCCGCCGGGGGCGACCTGGTCGAGCAGGGCGGTCACCTGCGGCATGAAGCCCATGTCGGTCATCTGGTCGGCCTCGTCGAGCACGGTGATGGCGACGCGGTCCAGACGGCAGTCGCCGCGGTCTATGAGGTCCTTGAGCCGGCCGGGGGTCGCGACGACGACCTCGGCCCCGGAGTGCAGCGCTTTCGCCTGGCGGCCGATGGACATGCCGCCGACCACTGTGGTGAGCCGCAGGCGCAGCGCGCGGGCGAACGGGGTGAGGGCGTCGGTGACCTGCTGAGCCAGTTCCCGCGTGGGGACGAGGACGAGCGCCAGGGGCTGCCGGGACTCGGCACGCTGCCCCGCGGTACGGGCCAGCAGGGCGAGGCCGAAGGCGAGCGTCTTGCCCGATCCGGTGCGCCCGCGGCCCAGCACGTCCCGACCGGCCAGCGAGTTCGGCAGCGTGGCCGCCTGGATCGGGAACGGCGTGGTCACGCCCTCGGCGCCCAGCGCGGTCAGCAGCCGCTCGGGCAGGCCGAGGTCGGCGAACGCCTCGACGGCGGGGAGCGCCGGGGTGATGGTGGCCGGCGGTGCGAACTCCTGCCCGGCGGCGGGGCGCCGCCCGCCGCGCCCGCCGCCCGCCGGACGGGAAGCGGAGCCTGAGCCACCGGTCTTGCGGGACCGGAACCCGTTGTTGCGGGAGTGGGTGGAGCCGTTGTTCCTGCGAGCCGTGCGGTCCATGGGGAACCTTCCTCGATGCGGCACGTGTCGGGGAATGCGCGGCGGCGCCGCAGAGCCGCAGGATTCGCAAGAGTGAGCCGGAAAAGAATGAAACGAGCCGAGGCCCGCACCGCTAGGGTGCGGGCCCCGGTCAGGGCATACGCGTCCGCGTCAGGCGGGAACGATGTTCTCGGCCTGCGGGCCCTTCTGGCCCTGCGTGACGTCGAAGGTCACCTTCTGGCCTTCCTGGAGCTCACGGAAGCCGGAGGTGGCGATGTTCGAGTAGTGGGCGAACACGTCCGGACCGCCACCCTCCTGCTCGATGAAGCCGAAGCCCTTTTCCGAGTTGAACCACTTCACGGTGCCGGTAGCCATATGAATCTCCCTTGAGGGCAGTACTCAGGGCCCGCACCTTGCGGACCCGTAGTCGCCGCATTGATCACCCTACGGAGAGATCCGAGAAACCTCGGAAACAAAAAAGAGTGCTCGTCGACAAAGGTCGAAGAGCACTCGAAGTCTCTGGGAACCAAAACTGCAACACCAGCGAAGGTAGCACAGGTCGGAGCGGAAGGCTCGGGAATCTCGTACCCGAGGTGGACCTCGCGGCGGCTCGTACTGCGATCTCAGTAGCCCGGATTGTCGGCAGCCGCACGACGACGGGACGGGCCGCACACGGAGAGCCTTGGCAGACGATCGACACCAGATGTGGAGACCTGCTGCCGTGGCAACTTTCCTGTATCGAGTGGGCCGCCTGGCCTTCCGGCGACGTTGGTACGTCGCCCTGGTCTGGGCGGCCGTCCTGGCCGCCGTGGGGCTGGGCGCGCTCAAGGCGCCGGGGGCCGTCGACGAGGAGTTCTCGATGCCCGGCATCGAGTCCCAGAAGGCGTTCGACCTGATGGAACAGCGCTTCCCCGGGGCCACGGCGGACGGGGCGACCGCCCGGGTCGTGTTCATCGCGCCGGGGGGCGAGAAGGTGACGGCGGCCGGGAACAAGCAGGCCATCGAGAAGGCTGTGGCCGGGCTCGGCGACGGCACGCAGGTCGCGAGCGCCGTCGACCCGTTCCAGGCGAAGACCATCAGCAAGGACGGGTCCACCGCGTTCGCGACCGTCACCTACAAGGTCGGTTCCAAGGACCTCACCGACGCCAGCCGCACCCACCTGGAGCGGGCCGTCGACCAGGCCCGGGACTCCGGCCTGACCGTCGAGGCGGGCGGCTCCGCGCTGGGCGACAGCGGCGGGCCCGGTGGCACGGCCGAGGTGATCGGCGTCGCGATCGCCGCCGTGGTGCTCCTCATCACCTTCGGGTCCCTGGCCGCCGCCGGGCTGCCCCTGCTGACCGCCGTCATCGGCGTCGGCGTCAGCATGGCCACGATCCTCGCGCTGTCCTCCGCCCTCGGTCTGTCCACGACCACGGGCACCCTGGCGATGATGCTGGGCCTCGCCGTCGGCATCGACTACGCCCTGTTCGTCGTCTCCCGCTACCGGGAGGAGCGCGCCAAGGGGCGGGTGCCGCGGGAGGCGGTCGGGCTCGCCGTCGGCACGGCCGGGTCGGCGGTCGTGTTCGCCGGGCTCACCGTCGTCATCGCGCTGGCCGGGCTCGCCGATGTCGGCGTCCCGATGCTCACCAAGATGGGGCTGGCCGCCGCGGGCGCGGTCGTCGTCGCCGTGCTGATCGCGCTGACCCTCGTCCCGGCGTTCCTCGGCTTCTGGCCGAACGCCGTGCTCACCCGGCGGGCCCGCCGCAGCGGCCGGATCGAGGAGAGCGGCCCGGCCGACGCCGGCGCTCGCTGGGCCCGCTTCGTGCTGCGCCGCCCCATGCCCGTCCTGCTCCTCGGTGTCGTCGGCCTCGGCGCCCTCGCCGTGCCCGCGACCGACCTCCAGCTGGGCATGCCCGGGGACGAGGCCAAGCCGACGTCCACCACCGAGCGCCGGGCCTACGACGCGCTCGCCGAGGGCTTCGGGCCGGGCTTCAACGGGCCGCTGACCATCGTCGTGGACGGCAAGGGCGCCGCCGACCCGAAGAGGGCCGCGGACACCGTCGCCAAGGACATCGGCTCCACCGGGGGCGTCGTGTCCGTCTCCCCGGCCCGCTTCAACGACGCCGACGACACCGCCGTCTTCTCCGTCGTCCCCTCCACCGCCCCGACCGACGAGAAGACCAAGAAGCTGGTGACGGCCATCCGGGACGAGCGGCCCGGCATCGAGTCCCGCACCGGCGCGAGCTACGAGGTCACCGGCAGCACGGCGCTCAACATCGACATCGCCGACAAGGTGCAGGCGGCGCTGATCCCGTACCTGATCGTCGTCGTCGGTCTCGCGATCGTCCTGCTGCTGGTGGTGTTCCGGTCCGTGCTCGTCCCGCTCAAGGCGGCCCTCGGCTTCCTGCTGTCGGTGCTGGCCTCGCTCGGCGCGGTCGTGGTGGTCTTCCAGCAGGGCCACGGCGCCGGGATCCTCGGGGTGGAGCAGACCGGCCCGATCATGAGCCTGATGCCGATCTTCCTGGTGGGCATCGTCTTCGGTCTCGCGATGGACTACGAGGTGTTCCTCGTCTCACGGATGCGGGAGGCGTACGTGCACGGCGAGTCGCCCGCGCAGGCGGTCACGTCCGGCTTCCGGCACAGCGCCCGGGTGGTCGTGGCGGCGGCCCTGATCATGATCGCGGTGTTCGCCGGGTTCGTCGGCGAGAGCGACTCCATGATCAAGATGATCGGTTTCGGCCTCGCCTCCGCGGTCCTGTTCGACGCCTTCGTCGTCCGGATGGCGATCGTGCCCGCCGTGCTCGCTCTGCTCGGCCACAGGGCCTGGTGGCTGCCGAAGTGGCTGGACCGGATCCTGCCCCGGGTGGACGTGGAGGGAGAGGCGCTCAGCCGCCGGCCCGAGACGGACCCGGCCCCGGCCGCCGCGCGCGAGCCGGAACCGGCGCGCACCTGACGCACCTCTCACCAGGGCCGCCCGTGGCGAAGGACACGGGCGGCCCCTCGGGCGTCCCCGCCCGAAGTCGACCACGATGGGGCCCAGCCCACCGACCGGAGAGCCCGATGAACATCAGTGTGGAGCGGCGTTACGCGGACCGCCTGGAGGAGTTCTCCGCACGCCGCCCCTTCCTCGTCGACCTGGCGATGGTCCTGGCGCTGCTCGGCTGCACGGCCCTCGGCGGCTCGCTCACCCTGCCGGGCGGCGCCCCGCCGGACCAGGACAAGACCGCCACCGCCCTCGCGGGTGTGGCCTGTCTCGTCCTGCTCAAGCACCGCACGCACCCCCGGGCCGCCGTCACCGTGGCCGGATCCTGCACGGTGACCGCGATCGCGCTCGGCTACCTGGTCACGCCCCTGTTGCTGGCGCCGATCATGGCGGCGCTCTACTGGCTGGCCGCGCTCACCGACCGCAGGTCGATCCGCGTCTACGGCCTCACCACCCTGGTGGCGGTGACGCTCGCCGCCGTGTTCTCCGACTCCATGAACCACGTCTCGCTGCTGCTCAGGACGATCGGCCCGATCTTCTGGCTGATGCTGCCGCTCGCCGCCGGCAAGACGACCCAGCTGCGGCGCGCCTACCTACAGTCGGTGCACGCCCGGGCCGAGCACGCCGAGCGGACCCGGGAGGAGGAGGCCCGGCTGCGCGTCACCGAGGAACGGATGCGCATCGCCCGGGAGCTCCACGACGTCGTCGCCCACCACATGGCCCTGGCCAACGCCCAGGCCGGCACGGCCGCGCACCTCGCCCTCACCCACCCGGAGCAGACCCAGAAGATCCTCACCGACCTGACCGGCACCACGTCCTCGGCGCTCCGGGAGCTGAAGGCCACCCTGGGCCTGCTGCGGCAGAACGACAGCCGGGACGGCGACACCTCCGGCCCGGCCGCTCTGGAACCGTCCCCGGGCCTCGCCCGCCTGCCCGAACTGGTCTCGGCGTGCGCGTCGGCGGGCCTGGAGGTCACCGTCACCACGGAGGGGGAGCCGCGGCCGCTCTCGCCCGGCGTGGACCTGACGGCCTTCCGGATCGTGCAGGAGGCGCTGACCAACGTCAGCAAGCACGCCGCCGCCGAGGCCGCCCGCGTCACCCTCGAATACACCGGCGCCCGCCTGCTGATCACGGTCACCAACGACGGCCCCAGCAAGCCGGAGGCCCCTGCGGGCCGCGGCTTCGGCGTCATGGGCATGCGCGAGCGTGCCCACTCCATCGGCGGCGAACTGCGCGCGGGCCCCCGCCCCCAGGGTGGCTTCGAGGTCGCCACCGCGCTGCCGCTGCAACCCTCCACCGACCTCGCGGAAGGAATGACGGCATGAGCATCAGGGTGCTGCTGGCCGACGACCAGGCCCTGCTGCGGGCCACGTTCCGGATCCTCATCGACTCCTGCGCGGACATGGAGGTGGTCGCCGAGGCCTCCGACGGTGCGGAGGCCGTGGAGCTGACGCGTGTCCACCGCCCCGACATCGTCCTCATGGACATCCGTATGCCCGGCACCGACGGCCTCGCCGCCACCGCCGCCCTCTGTGCCGATCCGGAGCTGTCTTCCACCCGGGTCCTCATCCTGACGACCTTCGAGACCGAGGACTACGTCGCCCAGGCCCTGCGCGCCGGTGCCAGCGGCTTCCTCGGCAAGGACGTCACCGCCGACACCCTCCTGGCCGGTCTGCGCACGGTGGCGTCCGGCGAGTCCCTCCTCTCACCCGTCGCCACCCGCTCCCTCATCACCCGCTTCCTCCTGGCCCCCGCCCCCGGCACGCACCTGGCTCCGCCGGAGCGCCTGGCCGACCTCACGGTCCGCGAGCGCGAGGTGATGGCCCTGGCCGCGGAGGGCAGGTCCAACACCGAGATCGCCGAGGACCTGACCCTCAGTCCGCTGACCGTGCGCACCCACATCCACCGGGCCATGACCAAGCTGAACGCCCGCGACCGCGCGCAACTGGTCGTCATCGCCTACCAGACGGGTCTGGTGCGGGCGGTCCCGCCGGCGATCTGAGGGGGCGGTCACGGCCGGCCGAACGCCGCCACCATGAGGCTCTCCGCGACCTTGTTCATGTCCTGGCCCTTGGCGTCCGTGGCGTTGACGCTGTAGACGAGGGTGCGGGAGCCGTCGCGGGTGGCGGCGACGGCCGCGTTGTATCCCCAGCGTCCGCCGGTCTTGCCCCACACCTCGCGGCCGCCCAGCACCTTCATCGACAGGCCGACGGAGTACGCGGCCGGCTTCCCCGTCCTGAAGTCGGCCACCTCCGGCAGCGTGAACATCTCCTCCAGCAGCGGCCCGCCCACCACCCGCCCCGCGAACAGCTCCTGTGTGAACCGCTCCAGGTCCGCCGTCGTCGAGACGATGTCACCGGCCGCCCAGGCGTCCGTCGCCCCCCACACGGACACGTCACGCAGCCCGGTCGTGCCGTCGTCCAGCCGCATCCGCTGGTAGCCGTGGTTGTGCGTCCCGACGATGCGCGGGTTCGTCCCCGGGAACCAGGTGCCGGACAGCCCCAGCGGCTTCAGCACGCGCCGGGCGACCTGACGCTCGTAGGAGTCACCGGTGACGCGCTCGATGAGCAGTCCGGTGATGGTGTACCCGATGTTGAGGTAGTGCTGGCTCTCGCCCGGCGCGAACTCGCGCTCCTTCGACGTGGCCGAGCGGACCATGTCCTCGGGGTCATGGATACGGAAGCGGTTCGCGTACGCCTCCTCGACGGTGGTCCCGGGGAAGTCGGGGGCCGGGATGCCGTGCGTGTGGTTGAGCAACTGCCGGACGGTGACGCCCGCGTACGACGCCGGGATCAGGTCCGGCAGGTACGAGCGGGCGCCGCGGTCGAGGTCCAGCTTCCCCTCGGCGGCCAGTTGCAGGGCGACGGCCGCGGTGAAGACCTTGGTCACGGAACCGGCGCGGAACCGGGCGTCCGGGTCGGCGGGCCGATCGCTCCGCAGGTCGTGCACGCCGGAACTGCCGCGCCAGACACCCTCGCGGCCGCCGACGCGCACGAGTGCGGCGGTGGCGTCGTCGGTGGGCAGCCCGGCGATGGCCGCCTCGAGGGCGGCGCGGGGGGCGTCGGGGGCGGGCTCGGACACCGTGGCGGCTGGGAGGAGGGCCGGGGCGTGCGCGGTGGCTGGGAGGAGGGCCGGGGCGTGCGCGGTGGCCGGGAGGGAGACGGCGGCGTGCGTGGTGGCCGGAGCAGGGGCGGCGGTGGCGGGGAGGACCGACGGCCCGGCGACGATCCCCACGACGAGCAGGGCGGCCGGCAGCCCGGCACGAGCCGAGTTCTTCATGGTCAACTCCGTTGGTGTGAGCCGTTGTTGTGAACGGCTCCATCCTCCGGACCTGGGACGTCGCGCGGATCGCCGCCGCGGGCGGTTCCGGGCGGTCGGTTCCTCGCCGACGTGGGGGAGGAACCGGCCCGGGGCGCTCCCCCGGGCGGGGGATCCCCGGCCGCGACGAGACCGGTCTCGTACGCGCAGATCACGGCCTGGATCCGGTCCCGCAGCCCCAGCTTGGCCAGCACATTGCCGACGTGCGTCTTCACCGTGTGGTCGCTGACCACCAGCTCGGCGGCGATCTCGGCGTTCGACAGGCCCCGCGCGAGCAGCAGCAGCGTCTCGCGCTCCCGCCCCGTCAGCACGTCCAGCCGGGGATCGGGTCGGCGCGGCCGGGCGGCGCCGGGCCGGGTGTACTGCTCCACCAGCCGCCGGGCCACGGACGGCGCGAGCAGTGAATCGCCCTGGGCGACCACCCGTACGGCATGCACGAGGTCGTCCCGGCGTACGTCCTTGAGGAGGAAGCCGCTCGCGCCCGCGTGCAGCGCGTCGTAGACGTACTCGTCGGAGTCGAAGGTCGTGAGCATCACGCACCGGCAGCCGCTGTCGCCACTGATCTCCCGGCAGGCCTCGATGCCGTCCCTGCGCGGCATCCGGACGTCGAGGAGCGCCACGTCGGCCGCGTGCCGCCGTACCGCCGCCACGGCCTCGGCCCCGTCGCCCACCTCCGCGACGACCTCGATGTCCGGCTGGACGTCCAGGATCAGGGCGAAGCCGCTGCGCACCAGCTCCTGGTCGTCGGCCACGACCACCCGGATCGTCACCGCGCCGCCTCCACCGGGGCCGGCACCGGCAGCCGGACCAGCACCTCGAACCCCCGCCCGTCGGCTCCCCGCCCGGTCATCGCGCTCCCTCCGTGTGCCGCGGCCCGCTCCCGGATCCCGGCCAGCCCGTGGCCGCTCCCGCCGGAACCGGGCTGCGGCCCCCGTCCGTCGTCCGTCACCCGGACACTCAAGTCGTCGTCCCCGTAGGTCAGTCGCACGGCCACGGTACGGGCGTCCGCGTGCCGGACGGTATTGGTCAGGGCTTCCTGGACGACCCGGAAGACGGTCGCCGCGACCGCCCCCGGCAACGGACGGACGATCCCGGCCGTCCCGTACCGCACCTCGAGTCCACCGGCCCGCACCCGTTCGAGCAGGTCGGGCAGGTCCGTGAGCCCCGGCTGCGGCTCACGCGGGGCGGCGCCCGCGTCCTCGTCGCCGCCGTCCCGCAGCACCCCCAGCATCTGCCGCAACTGCGCCATGGCGTCCCGCCCGGCCGCCGAGATGGCGTCGAAGGCGGCCTCGGCCCGCTCCGGCGCGGCCCGTACCGCCACCGGTCCGGCCTCCGCCTGCACGATCATCAGGCTCACCGCGTGGGACAGGACGTCGTGCATCTCCCGGGCGATCCTGGCCCGTTCCCGCGCGGCGGCCTGCTCGGCCTCGACACGGTTCGCGCGCTGCCGGGCATCGGTGAGCCGCCCGAAGCCGTAGGCGGCCGCGAACACGAAGAGGGAGAAGGTCAGTTCACGGGCGGAGCGGGTGTTGAGCCAGACCCCCACGGGCACGGCGACCAGCAGCACGACCCCGGTGGCGAGCCGCTTGCGGGCCGAGGACAGCGCACCGATCGTGTAGACGACCACCAGCCCGGTGTACGGCAACGGCTGCCCGGGCCCGTCCAGCGTGAACCCGTACAGCGCGCTGGTGGCCAGCACCCCGAACAGCACGCCGACGGGGGCGCGCCGCCGCCAGACCAGGGGCACCACGGTGAGGGTGCTCAGCCCGTAGGCACCCCAGGTCGCCGGCGGCGCCCCGGCCGCCCGCGGCACGACGAACGGCATGGTCATCGCGGCCTGCACGAGGAGCGCGAGTCCGATGTCGACGACCAGGGGATTGGCCGCGCCCAGCGCCCGGCCGCGCTGCCACCACACCCGTAAGTCCCCGCGTATGCCCCCCATGCGACCGTACGGTAACCGGCGGGCCGGGCCGACGCGGCCGGATCATCGTCCCCGCTTCACGCCCCCGCGGCCCGGAAGGTGACCTCCCGGCGGACGGCCTCGTCGATCTCGTCGAGGGTGACCAGTGGCGTCGCCCGGGTCCGCACGGTCCCACTGGCCTTGACGGTGAGGCTGACGGCGGCCATGGAGACGCTGTCGGGGAAGTCGACGATCATCACCAGATCGTCCTCCCCGAAGGCGAAGTACATCGACTCGATCCGCCCGCCGAGCCCGCCGACGACCTGTTCAACGGCCTCCCGTCGCCCACTCGCCCCTTCCTTGAGCAGCCCCTTGGTGCCTTCGGTGGTGTAACTGGCCTGAATGAGGAACTTCGGCATGGCTGTCTACCGCCCATCGGTCGTCCGGTGTGCGACATGCCTTCCCGCCGTCCCTCACGCCGTTGCGCCCGCGGCACCGCATTCACTCTTTGGCACCGGCGGCGGGGCCCTCCCGCGGGCGTCAGGGGACGGCGAACTCCAGTACGGCGGTCTTGCCGTGGTGTGCGACGACCTTCACCTTCAGGTCGAAGCCGAACTGGGCCACGCCGCCCCGGCCGCCGAGGTTCGTGATCGTGCCCGGTGTCCGGAAGGTGACGGAGTCGTCCACGGAGACATGGACGGTCACCCCGTTCGCTGTGATGTCCGCCGTGGAGGTCACCAGCACCTCGCACGCACCGTCCGAGCAGGCCGCGAAGTCGTCGCCGTCCGCCGCCTCGGCCGTTGCGTTGCTGCCGCCGTCCTCGTGCGTCCCGCCGCTCCCGCACCCCCCGACGGCCAGCACCAGCCCGGCGACCACGAACCCGGCGCCCTTGCTCCTGAGCATTCGGCACCCCTCTCCGTACTACGTACTACGGCTTGCCTCGCGAGGCTGTTCAGCCGACGACCCGTCACCTGATTCGAACGAGGACTTTCCGCCGACAGTTCGCCTCCTGACAGTCGCCATTTCCGGAGTGCCGGGTTTTCCATTCGACTGATCCGTTCCGGAGAAAATCGTTCCGGAGAAAACCGTTCCGGAGGAACCGGGGGGCCGACCGGCGAGGGGCCTGCCTCACCCGTGGGGCGGGCCTCGGCCCTGTCCGGCGCCCGTCCGCGACAGCGGGAACCGGCCGATGACCTGTGCGCCCTGTCGATCGCTCTGGCGTGACCGCGACCTTCG
The DNA here is from genome assembly GCF_000158955.1 of Streptomyces viridochromogenes DSM 40736. Classification (GTDB taxonomy): domain Bacteria; phylum Actinomycetota; class Actinomycetes; order Streptomycetales; family Streptomycetaceae; genus Streptomyces; species Streptomyces venetus. The sequence continues at coordinate 4,609,534 of NZ_GG657757.1, forward strand.
GGGTTCTCAGGACGTCCACATTCCGCGAATGGGTTTTCGAACCTGCTTCGCTTCTCCTTCCCTTCCGTCCCGGGTGAATCATCCGTTCTCACAGGGGGCGGCAGATACTGTCGAATTCCGCCCCGGCCGGGCGATCGGTGATTTCAGGACGTTGTCCCACAGGGAAAGCGGGAAATCGTTCCGGCATATCTACGATCGCAGGCTATGACCGACTTACCTCGGGACGACTCCGCCACCCGTGCGCGCCGGCAGACCTGTCTCAAGCTCGCCCGCGAACTCCTCCTCGTCGGGCCGGACGGCAAGGACCTCAAGCTCGAGCCCGACGACGCCGCCCGCTGGGACTCCATGCGCGGCGCCGAGCGCTACGTCCACGCCCTGCGCAACGGTGAGGCCGCCCTCTGCACCGCGCATCAGATGACCAGCTTCCACCTGGACGTCTCCCGGCCCGAGGGCCCCGTGCACTTCGCCGGCGAGCACACCTCCCTCAAGCACGCCTGGATCGAGGGCGCCCTGGAGAGCGCCGTGCGCGCCGCCCTCGAAGTCCACCAGGCGCCACCGGTCACCACCCCGGGCGCCGACCGGGAGGGGGAGGGTTCATGACCGCGATCGAGCCCGGGTGCACGGTCGCCCGCTATCTCGCCCTGCGGCTGGCCGAGTTGGGCATCACCCATCTGTTCGGCGTCCCCGGCAACCACCTCGGCCCGTTCCTGACGACCCTGCGGGCCGAGGGCGACATCGAGTGGGTCGGCACCCCGACCGAGGGTGGCGCGGGTCAGGCCGCCGACGCCTTCGCCCGCATCCACGGTGTGGGAGCCGCGGCCGTCACGTACAGCGTGGGGGCGTTCAACCTCCTGGGCGCCTGCGGGGGCGCCTTCGTCGAGCGGATCCCGCTCATCGCGGTCAACGCCTCGCCGCCGTACGAGCAGTGGCAGAACTACCGCGCCCTCGGGCTGCTCACCTCGCACATGAGCCCCCGCCCGGAGAGCAACCTGGACGTCTACCGGCAGGTCACCGTGGACGCGCAGGTCATCTCCAACCCGGGACTCGCGCCCGGCCAGATCGACGCCGCGCTCACCGTGTGCCTCACCGAGCGCCGGCCGGTCTACCTGGAGGTCATGGAGGACCTGTGGGACGAGCCGTGTCCCGAGCCCGGGGCGCCGATCGTCCCCCGCGAGCGGCCGTTCAGCGCGCGCGCCCAGCGCATGCTGGACCAGGCCGTGCAGGCGGTCCTCACCCTGGTCGAGGAGCATCCCGGCCCGGACGGCAGGCCCCGCCCGATCGTGTGGGCCGGCGAGGAGATCGACCGGTTCCGCCTCGGCGAGCGGCTCACCGACCTGGTGGAGGCCACGGGCGTGCCGTTCTGCACGACCGTCGGCGCCAAGGCCGTCGTGGACGAGGACCTGCCGCAGTTCCACGGCGTGTACAACGGCGGGGCCAGCCACCCGGACGTGCACAGCGTCTTCAAGGACTGGGCCACCTGCCGGATCGGGCTCGGCGCCTGGTCCACGTCGAAGAACCTCGGCGGCGAGCAGTGCGTGGGCGGCGACTGGGTGATGGCGGCGAACGGCGGTGTCAGCGTCGGCACGTCCTACTTTCCCGACGTCCAGCTCGAACTGCTGCTGCCGGCCCTCCAGGACGCGCTGGTGAAGGCGTACGGCACCGGGGGCCTGTCCGCCGACTACTACGCCGAGTCCTACGCCCACCACGGCTCACCGGGCGACCGCCCCCCGGCCCTGGAACAGCACCGCGCCGCACTGCGCACCGGCGCCTCGCGGTCCCGCCGCACGGCCGGACACCACCTCACCTACGACGGCGTCTTCGACCGGATCAACCACTTCCTGAACCACGACACCGCGGAGGACTGGACAGTCGTCTCGGACGCCGCGTTCTCCCTCATCGGCTCGATGAACCTGGCCCTGCCCGCGGGCGGGTTCCTCTCCCAGGTCAGCTGGCTGTCCATCGGCTGGTCGGTCGGCGCGGCCACCGGCGCCGCGCTCGCCCCCGAGCGCGAGTACGCCCGCCCGATGGTGTTCGTGGGCGACGGCGCCTTCCAGGAGACCTGCCAGGAGCTCTCCACCCACACCCGGCTCGGCATCCGCTCGGTGGTGTTCGTCATGGACAACGGCCACTTCTACGGCGTCGAGCAGATGCTGGTGCACCCGGAGTACTACGCGGACCGGGAGGACGGCGCCGACCCGGACTTCTACAACGTCCTCCACCCCTGGCACTACGACCGTCTCGCGGACGTCTTCGCCGGCCGGCACACCCCGGCGAACGGCGTCAGCATCGAGCACACCACGGACCTCGACGACCTCCTGGACCGTCTCAGCGACCCGGCCGACCCGGTCAACGCGGGTCCCCTCCTGGTCCGTGTCCGTCTGCACCGCCACGACTACCCGCGCGCGATGGCCTACAAGGTTCCGAAGGAGAAGGCACATGGCTGATCTCAACGTCCTGATCGCGTTCGACGCGGCGACGATCGTCGAACGCAACCCCAATGCCTCACGCAACCCCGACGCCCCGACCCAGGTCGACCACAGCCTGATCTACATGACCACCCGGCACGACCACATCGTGGGCACGTCGGGAGCCGAGCTGAACCTCCGGGCCGAACCCGGGGACAGCATCAGGTGGCGCGAGACGACCCTGTCGCTCGGCAGCGACTACAAGGCCCTGCTCTACCGGTACGTCAGCAACGACAGCCAGCACCAGCTGATCCGGACCCCCGAGATCGAGGTGATCGACGGCATCTACCCCCTGCCGAAGGAGGGCAGCGAGGGCAGGCCGGAGTTCGACACCCAGCGCTATCAGGACCACTACTGGCGCACGACCGTCAAGAAGCGCGGCCAGGTCGTCTACCACTTCTCCTTCCAGATCCTGGACCGCCACCGCCAGTTGAAGGGCTACTTCCAGTGGGACCCGTTCATCACCATCGAGGACTCCTGACGGCGTCAGGGCCTGCGTAGTCCCGCGATGAGGAGCCCGACCAGCCGGCGCGGGTCGTGGCGGGGAACGTTGTCCGCCCCGATGCACAGGTTCGGAGTGCAGGGCGGCGGCGAGGCCGTGCTCGGTCGCGAGGACGTCGACGAACTGGTCGTCCGCCCGGGTCGGGAAGCGGCGGAGGTCCGCCCGGGTCGGGAAGTGGCGGTAGATCGTGCTCACCCCGACTCCGGCCCCGGCCGTGGCCCCCGGCACCGACCTGGCCCCGCACGAGAAGCACGGCACCCCGCCGGCGCCGCTCGACCCGGCCCTGCGCCGCCGCTGACCGGCGGCGCGGCCCCGCGGTTAGGGTGAGCGGCGTGGAGCTCCTGCACCTGCGTTACTTCGTCGCCGTCGCCCAAGAACTGAACTTCTCCACCGCGGCCCGCAAACTGCACATGGCGGCCTCCCCGTTGAGCCGGCGTATCAGGGATCTCGAGAACGAGCTCGGACACCGGCTGTTCGACCGGGACACCCATCATGTGCGGCTCACCACGGCCGGCAGCGCGCTGCTGCCGATCGCGCGCGGTGTCCTGGAGCAGGTCGACTCCATCCAGTGGCGGCTGGACGAGACCACCCGCCCACGGCGGACCACCCTGCTGCTCGGCGTGCCCAGCGGTGTCCACCCGGACCTGAGGACCCGGATGGACGACCTCGCCGAGCGGGTCGCCGACCGGTTCGAGATCAAACGCTGGCCGGGCGGCACCGAGCGGCTGGTGGACGCGGTGTGCGACGGCAGACTGGCGCTGACCCTGGCCCGGCTCCCGGCCGGCGGCGACCCGGCCCTGGAACAGCTGCCGGTGATGTCGGAGCGGCTCGGCGCGGTCGTGCCCAGGGACCGGTTCGCGGGGCGTGAGTCGATCGCCCTGGCGGAGCTGACCGAGCTCGCCTACGCGGGGTCCCCCACGGCCGTGACCAACGCGTATTTCCGGGGGCTCGACCAGCAGCTCTCCGAGCTGGGCATCAGGAAACGGATCGATCTGGGCAGCGCCACTTTCGAGGGAGTTTCCGAAATCGTGTCCAGTGGTCTGGCATTCTCCATTTCCATGCTGGATCCGCGGAGTCCGGTGCAGAATTACCGTCTCGACAATGTGACCGTCCTGCCCTTCTCGGATTTCCAGCCCCGGCTGGAGACCGGACTGCTGTGGCGCAAGGACCGGGCGCACGGCGGTGACCTGGAGGAAGTCATCGCCGTCGCGCGTGAGGTCTTCGCCGAACCGCTCCACGCATAAACTCCACGAACGCTTCACCAATCGCTTCACCAATCGCTTCACGAAGCGGTATGACCACTGCGGTCATACCGCTTTTCGTTATTCGGTCATTCCGTTTCGTTCCGTTTCCCGCACCTCCTTGCTAACTTAGTTTCCAGATACACATACATGGTGAAGCGAGGAAGGGAAGGAAAAGTGATGACGGACCTCACGGACACCGCCGCCGGCCCCCTGGAGGGCGTGCGCGTGATCGACCTCTCGACCGTGGTGATGGGCCCCTACGCCGCCCAGATCCTCGGCGACCTGGGCGCCGACGTGATCAAGATCGAGTCGCCCTCCGACACCGTGCGCGTGGGCCACTACAAGACCACGCCGGGCATGACCCCGCTGAACCTCAACGTCAACCGCAACAAGCGCAGCGTCGCCCTCAACCTCAAGGACGACACGGACCGCGAGCGGGCGCTGCGGCTGATCGACACCGCGGACGTGCTGATCACCAACATGCGGCCCGGCGCGCTGCACCGCCTCGGCCTGTCCTACACCGACATCGCCGCCCGCAACCCCGGCCTCGTGTACGCGCACGCCCAGGGCTTCCGCAGCGACTCGGACCGCGCCGGCAACGCCGCGTACGACGAGACCGTGCAGGCCGCTTCCGGCCTGGTCGACATCGCCGACCGCGCGCTGGGCGAGCCCGTCTACCTGCCGACCATCATCGGCGACAAGGTCTCCTCGCTGACCATCGCCTACAGCGTGCTGGCCGCCCTGCTGCACCGGAACCGGACCGGCGAGGGCCAGCTCGTCGAGATCCCGATGACGGACACGCTGATCGCGTTCAACCTGGTGGAGCACCTGGCCGGGCACACCCACGTGCCCGAGAGCGCCCCCACCGGGTTCCCGCTGTCGATGCTCAAGGGACACAAGGCGGTGCGCACCAAGGACGGCCTGGCCTGTGTCATCCCGTACAACCCGCAGAACTACCGGGACTTCTTCACCGCCGCCGGACGCCCGGACCTCGCCGAGGACCCGCGCGTGGGCGGGGACGCCGTCGACAGCGCCGACCACGAGGACCTGGCCGCCCTGGTCGACGCGTGCGCCCCGGAACTGACCACCGAGGAGTGGGCGGAGGTCTGCGCGAAGCACAGCATCCCGATGGCGCCGGTACTGGAACTGGACCGTGCCCACGACGACCCGTACGTCCGCGACGGCCACCTGCTGGACACCGTCGAGCACCCCACCGAGGGCTCGGTCCGCACCATCGGCATCCCGCTGCGCTTCTCCGCCACGCCCGGCTCGATCCGCCGTCTGGCGCCGGTCGCCGGCCAGGACACCGAGGACGTCCTCGCCGAACTCGACGCCGCCACCCGCTGATTGCCACAGGAGGACAGTCATGAGCACCCCCACACCTCCCGTCGTGCGCACCGAACGCATCGGCTCCGCCCTGCTGATCACCCTCGACCGCCCCGAGGCCCGCAACGCCGTGAACGCGGCGACCGCCACCGCGCTGGCCGCCGCACTCGACGAGTTGGAGGCCGACCCCGAGCTGCGGGCCGGCGTCCTGACCGGCGAGGGCGGCACGTTCAGCGCCGGCATGGACCTCAAGGCCGCGCTGCGCGGCGAGTCGCCCGAGATCGAGGGCCGCGGCTTCGGCGGCCTGACCGAGGCCCGGCCGGACAAGCCGCTGATCGCCGCCGTGGAGGGCTTCGCCATGGGTGGCGGCTTCGAACTGGCCCTGGCCTGCGACCTGATCGTCGCCGCCGAGGACGCCCGGTTCGGCCTGCCCGAGGTCAAGCGCGGGCTGATCGCCGCGGGCGGCGGCGTGATCCGGCTGCCGAAGCGCATTCCGCACCACCTCGCGATGGAGTTCCTGCTGACCGGCGAGCCGGTCGACGGCCGGCGGGCCGGGGAACTGGGCCTGGCCAACCGGGTCACCGCGAAGGGGCAGGCCGTCGCCGAGGCGCTCCGGCTGGCCGAACGGGTCGCGGAGAACGCCCCGCTCGCGTTGGCGACCGTCAAGCGCGTCGTCCGCGCCGCCGACGGAGCCTCCGAGGAGGAGGCCTTCGCCTTCCAGCGCACGCAGATGAAGACCCTGATGGCCTCGGACGACGTGCGCGAGGGCATGACCGCCTTCGCCGAGCGCCGCCCCGCGCGGTGGACCGGGCGGTGAGCCGGACATGAAGGCCGCAGACGTACGACAGCACGTCACCACCCCCCTCACGAGCCCGGCGTACGCGCCGACGGTCCCGCGGTTCACCGACCGGGAGTACCTCAACGTCGTCTACCGCACCGACCCCGAGGCGCTGCGCGCCGTCGTCCCCGAACCGCTGCGGATCGGCGAGCCGCTGGTCCGGTTCGAGGTCATGAAGATGGGCGACGTCAGCGGCTACGGCCCCTACACGGAGGCCGGCCAGGCGATCCCCGTCGACTTCGAGGGCGAGCAGGGCGAGTACCTGCACGCGATGTACCTCGACAACTTCCCGGCCACCGCCTCCGGCCGCGAGGTCTCCGCCTACCCGAAGGTCATCGGCTCCCCGGCGCTGTACGTCGCCTCCGGCGCGCTGGTCGGCACCCTCGACCACGGCGGCCTGCGGGTCGCCACCGCGACCATGGGCTACAAGCACCACCCGCTGGACCGGGACGAGGCCGAGGCACAGATCACCGTGCCGGCCTTCATGCTCAAGACGATCCCCGGCTACGACGGGCTGCCGCGCGTGCAGGAACTCGTCCGCACCCGGATCACCGACGTCACCGTCAAGGAGGCGTGGACCGGCCCGGCCCGTCTCCAGCTGTTCCAGCACGTGCTCGCCCCGCTGGCCGACCTGCCGGTGCTGGAGGTCGTCTCCGCGAGCCACATCCTCACCGACCTGACGCTGTCCGGCGTCGAGCCGGTCCACGACTACCTGAAGGGAGCCGCGTCATGAACCGCGCCTTCCGTACCGCCGCGGTGATCGGCGCCGGGACCATCGGACTGTCCTGGGCGACGCTGTTCGCCGCGCACGGACTGACGGTCCGGGTGACCGACCCGCGGCCGGACCTCGCCGAGGCCGTGGACGAGGCCCTGGCGACGTACGCCCCGCATCTGGCCGCCCGCGGCCTGGGCGTGACGGGCCTCGCCGACCGGGTGCACCTCGCCGACGGCGTCACCGAGGCGGTCCGGGACGCGGACGTCGTCCAGGAGAACGGCCCCGAGCGGCTCGAGTTCAAGCAGGACCTCTTCGCCACGCTGGTCCGTGCGGCGCCCGGCCACGCGCTGTTGCTCAGTTCCTCGTCGGCGATCCCGTCCAGCGCGTTCACGCGTGAGCTGCCGGACGAGGCCGCCGCCCGGGTCCTGATCGGCCACCCCTTCAACCCGCCGCACCTGGTCCCGCTCGTCGAGGTCGTGCCCGGCGAACGCACCGGCGAGGACGCCGTGCTGGACGCGGTGGACTTCTACACCTCGGTCGGCCGCACCCCGGTCGTCGAGCGCAAGGAGATCCCCGGCTTCGTCGGCAACCGCCTGCAGAACGCCCTCAGCCGCGAGGCGGTGTACCTCGTCGAGCAGGGCGTGGTGACCCCCGAGGAGCTCGACACGGTCATGACCAACTCGCTGGGCCTGCGCTGGGCCACGGTCGGGCCGTTCCTCGGCTCGCACCTGGGCGGCGGACCCGGCGGCTACCGGCACATGGCCGAACACATCGGCGCCTCGATGAAGCAGATGTGGGCGGGCCTCGGCACCCCGTCGCAGAACGAGGAAGAACAGCAACGGCTCATCGAAGCCGTGGAGAAGGCCTACGGCTCCTCCACGTACCCGGAACTCACCGGGGCGCGCGACCGCAGGCAACTCGCCGTCCTGGCCGCCCTGGACGGCGCGGACAAGGAGGAGAACTGAGATGACCACCACCTACGCACCGCTCGAGGACCAGCTCTCCGCGGACTTCTACGGCTACGAGGCCCTGCTGCCGGACGAGGAGCGGAAGATCCTCCTCAAGGCCCGCGCTCTCATGCGCGACCAGGTCAAGCCGCTGGTCAACGAGAACTGGGCCAAGGACGCGTTCCCGACCGAGCTCATCGGCCTGTTCCGCGACAGCGGCCTCGCCGGCCTGCCCTACGAGGGCTACGGCGAGCACGCTCCGGCCGTCAGCAACCTGCTCAGCGGCACGATGGCCATGGAGATGGCCCGCACCGACGCCTCGGTCTCCACCTTCTTCGGCGTCCACAACGGCCTGGCGATGTACTCGATCCACTCCGGCGGCGACCAGGAGCAGCGCGACCGCTGGCTCCCGGCGATGGCCACGATGGACAAGATCGGCGCGTTCGCGATGACCGAGCCGCTCGGCGGGTCCGACGTCGCGGGCGGCATGCGCACCACCGCCCGGCGCGAGGGCGACACCTGGGTCCTGAACGGCGCCAAGAAGTGGATCGGCAACGCCACCTTCGCCGACTACGTCGTGGTGTGGGCGCGTGACGTCGACGACAACCACGTCAAGGGCTTCGTCGTCGAGAAGGGCACGCCCGGCTTCGACCCCGTGAAGATCGAGGGCAAGATCGCCTTCCGCATCGTCGAGAACGCCGAGATCACCCTGACCGACGTCCGGGTGCCGGAGGCGAACCGCCTGCGGAACATCGACTCCTTCCGCGACGTCGCCGAGATCCTGCGCGCGACCCGCGCGGGCGTGGCCTGGCAGGCGCTCGGTGTCATGATCGGTGCCTACGAACTCGCCCTGGACTACGCCCGGGAGCGCAAGCAGTTCGGCCGCCCGATCGGAGGCTTCCAGCTCGTGCAGGATCTGCTGGTCAAGAGCCTCGGCAACATCACCGCGTCCTGGGGCATGCTGGTGCAGCTCGCCCGGCTACAGGACGCGGGTATCTTCCGCGACGAACACTCTTCGCTGGCCAAGGCGTTCGTCACCTCCCGGATGCGGGAGGTCGTGGCCTGGAGCCGGGAGCTCTTCGGCGGCAACGGCATCCTGCTGGAGCACGACATCGCCCGCTTCTTCGCCGACGCCGAGGCGATCTACTCCTTCGAGGGCACCCGCGAGATGAACACCCTGATCGTCGGCAAGTCGATCACGGGCCAGAGTGCCTTCGTCTGAACCATCCGCTCCTGAACTTCCATGTTCCTGCCCGATGTCGGGCAGGAACATGGAAGTTTCGCGTTGCCCCGACTTAGAGTTGCCGTTCGTCGTGAACAAGCGTGAACAAGCGTGAACAAGCGTGAACAAGGGGGACATTCGTGCGCTCGCTGCCCACCGGTGCGGAGGCCGTGGTCTTCGACTGCGACGGTCTCCTGGTCAACACCGAGGACTGCTGGTCGGTGGCGGAGTCGGCGGTCTTCGCGGCACACGGCCTGCCGTTCGGGCCCGCCGAGAAGGCCCTGGTCCTCGGCCGGACCCTGGAGGCCGCCGGGGAGGCCATGGCCGGCCACTTCGGGCGGCCCGGAGCGGGCGCGGAGATCGCCGCCGACCTTCTCGCCCGGGTGCGCAAGGAGTTGGCGCGGGGCGCCGAGGCCCTGCCCGGGGCGGTGGACCTGGTGCGCGCCTGCCGGGCGAGCATGCCGGTGGCCGTGGCCAGCAACAGCCCGCGGGAACTCCTCGACACGGCACTGGAGTCGGCGGGCCTCCGCGACTGCTTCCCCGTGTCGTTCGCGGCCGACGAGGTGCGCTCCGCCAAGCCCGCCCCGGACCTCTACCGCACGGCGTGCGCGGCACTCGGCGTCGCTCCGGAACGCGCCGTCGCCTTCGAGGACTCGGCCACGGGTGTCGCCGCGGCGCGTGCCGCCGGGCTCTTCGTGGCGGTCGTGCCGTCCCTCCCGGGAGGCGACCTCGACCACGACTGGCTGGGCACGAGCCTCGCCGAACCCGAGCTCCTGGCCTGGGCGAGGGGCCTGGGCCGGGACGGCGCCCGCTGATCCGCTCGCTGTCCGGATCGGCCGCTACTCCCGATCACGGCTTCCTGGCACGCTGACAAGACCCGCGCGGCCAGCAGGACCGGAAGGAAGCGCCAGCATGATCGAGTGGAAGCCCCTGGGCACCGGAGCCAGGCCCGTCCCGAAGCCCGTGGCGACCCCTTTGGTCTGGGCCGGGGCCTTCGGGGGCGCACTCGTGCTGGTGGCGCTCCTCAACACCGTGGTGGGACCCGGCCGCCCGGAAATGGCCCTGCCGGTGCTGTCCCTGCTGGCCGCCCTGCTCGGCCTGTGCGCACGCTTCACGGCCGCCCCCGGCACGGCCGTCCTGTGCTGGCTGTTCCTCAACGGCTTCGTCATCCCGCCCGCCGGCACCCTCACCTGGGCCGGGCACCGCGACACCACCTGGCTCGCCTGTCTGCTCACCGCCACCCTCGGCGGCACGGTCCTGGCCCGCATCCTCCACGCCCGGGCCGCCTACCGCCGCCTCGCCCCCGGGAGCGACCGGGAGCCCTGAGGGGTCCTGCCCTAAGGGACTGTTAGGACTTGGTTCACGCCGTTGAGCGGTGCTGTTCCCGCCATCGACCCTGTGTGCTCCCGGGCCGCAGACAAGGGAGTTCCGATGGCCACACCAACCACGGCCGCACGCGGGCAGCAGCAGCGCGAAGGCGAACGCAGGGTCGTCAGCAACATCGTGCGCGGATCGATCGGCAACCTGATCGAGTGGTACGACTGGTACGCGTACACCGCCTTCAGCGTCTACTTCGCCTCCGTCTTCTTCCCCTCCGGCGACCAGACCGCCCAACTGCTCAACACCGCAGCCGTGTTCGCCGTCGGCTTCCTGATGCGGCCGATCGGCGGCTGGGTCCTCGGCCGCTACGCCGACCGCCGCGGCCGGCGCGCCGCGCTGACGCTGTCGGTGACGCTCATGGCGGCCGGCTCGTTGATCGTCGCCCTCACCCCGTCGTACGGGTCGATCGGCGTCGCCGCGCCGGTGCTCCTGGTGGCCGCGCGGCTGCTGCAGGGCCTCTCCGTGGGAGGGGAGTACTCGACCTCGGCCACCTACATGTCCGAGGTGGCCTCCCCGGGCCGCCGCGGCTACTACTCCAGCTTCCAGTACGTCACCCTCATCGCCGGCCAGCTGACCGCGCTCGGCCTGCAGATCGTCCTCCAACAGCTGCTCAGCACCGCGCAGATGGAGTCCTGGGGCTGGCGGGTCGCGTTCGTGGTCGGCGCCGCCGGGGCGGTGGTCGTGCTGTGGCTGCGGCGCGGCATGGACGAGTCCGAGAGCTTTGAACGTGCCGCCGAGGAAGGCGGGAAGGGCGACACGGAGCAGAGCGGCCCGGCCCGCGGCAGCCTGCGGCTGCTGCTGTCCTACCCGCGGCAGTGCCTCACCGTCGTCGGGCTGACCATGGGCGGCACGCTGTTCTTCTACACGTACACGACGTACCTGCAGAAGTTCATGGTCAACACCAGCGGCATCGCCAAGCCGACCGCGGCCTGGATCAACTTCTTCGCGCTCCTCGTCTTCGTCGTGCTCCAGCCGGTCATGGGCCTGCTCTCCGACCGGGTCGGGCGCCGCCCCCTGCTGATCGCGTTCGGGGTGCTGGGCACCGTCGTGGTGGTGCCCTCGCTCACCCTGCTGTCCCACACCAGCGACCCCGTGTACGCGTTCCTGCTCATGGTCGGGCCGCTGGCCGTCAGCTCCCTGTACACGTCGATCAGCGCGGTGGTGAAGGCCGAACTGTTCCCGACCTCCATCCGGGCGCTCGGCGTCGGCCTGCCCTACGCCCTGACCGTGGCCGTGTTCGGCGGGACCGCCGAGTACGTCGCCCTCTGGTTCAAGAACGCCGGGCACGAGAACTGGTACTTCTTCTACGTGACCGCCTGCGTCCTGGTCTCGCTGCTCGTCTACATTCGGATGCGCGAGACATCGGACGCGTCGCCGCTGGACGAGGACGCCTCCCGGTCCCGCGGCTGACGGAGCGGGAAGGAGGCGGACCGTGCGGGTGCTGCTGGCCGAGGACGACGACGGGGTGGCGGGCGCGCTGACCGAGGCCCTCTACGACAACGGTCATCTGCCCGCCCGGGTGCGGCGCGGCGAGGACGTCCTCGCCCGCCACCGGCAGGCGGACCTGCTGCTGCTCGACCTCGGCCTGCCCGACCTGGACGGTCTGGAGGTGCTGCGCAAGCTGCGCGCGGTGAGCGCACTGCCGGTGGTCGTCCTCACCGCGCGGGGCGACGAACGGTCGGTGGTGCGCGGCCTGCGGCTGGGCGCCGACGACTACCTGGTCAAGCCGGTCCGGCTGGCCGAGCTGCTGGCCCGGATCGAGGCGGTCACCCGCCGCGCCACGACATCCGCCGCCCCGGCGCCGCGCACCGTCCGCGCCGCCGACGTCGAGGTCGACCTGGACGCGCGCCGGGTGACCGTCGGCGGGGCGGAGGTGCGGCTGACCACCAAGGAGTTCGAGGTCCTCGCCGCGCTGGCGGCCCGGGCCGGCACGGCGGTCAGCCGCCAGCAGCTGATGGACGAGGTGTGGGGCGACGCCTTCCTCGCCGTGTCCCGCTCGCTCGACGTGCACCTCACCCAGGTGCGGGCCAAACTCGGCCGCCCCGAGGTGCTGACCACCATCCGCGGCTTCGGCTACCGCTTCGGCGACTGAGCCGGACCGAACGGCACAGGCCCCCGCCCATGCGCACCCGCGTCCTCACCGTCGTCCTGGCCTTCGCGGTCCTCGCGGTGGCCGGCTTCGCCGTCCCGCTGCTGGCCGTCACCGCCGCGCAGCGCACCCAGCAGCTCGTCGCGGCGCGCACCGCCGACCTCGACCGGTTCGCCTCCCTGGCCGAGCAGGCCGCCGAGAGCGACGACACCGGCGCCCTCACCGCCGAGGTCCTCCGCTACACCGAGCTGTACGGCGAAGCGGTCGTGGTCGTCGACGCCCGCCGTGCCCCTGTGGTGCAGACGGGCGGGCTGCGCGCCGCCGACCCGGCCGTCGCCCGGCTCGTCGACGCGGCGCTGCGCAACCAGCCCGTCTCGCCCGGGGGGACACTGCGGCCCTGGTCCCGGGCCGACCGGCTGCTCGCCCGCCCCGTGGGCACCGGCACCAGGGTGTCCGGCGCGGTGGTGCTGCGCTCCTCGGTGCGGGCCGCCGCGGACGACATCGCGCTGCGCTGGGCGCTCGTCCTGGCCGGCGCCGGCCTGTTCGCCGTGGCGTGCGTGCTGCTCGCCCGCCGGGCCACGCAGTGGGTCGTACGGCCGCTGCACCGCCTCGACCGCGCGGTCGGCACCCTCGCCGCCGGACTGCCGCCCGAGCACGCGCGGGCCGGCGGCCCGCCGGAGCTGCGCCAGCTGGCCACCGGCTTCAACCGCATGGCCGACGCGGTCACCACCGCCCTGGAGCAGCAGCGCCGCCTGGTGGCCGACACCTCGCACCAGCTGCGCAACCCCCTGGCCGCCCTGCGCCTGCGCATCGACTCGCTCCAGCCCCATGTGCGCACCTCCGCCACCCGCACCTACACCGGCGTGACGGCCGAACTCGAACGCATGGAGCACCTGCTCGACGACCTGCTCACCCTGGCGAACGCCGAGCACCGGGCCGGCGAGCTGGCCGTGACGGACGCGCGGGAGGCCTCCTGCGACGCGGCGGCGGTCGCCGCGGCCCAGGCCGGGCTGTGGCGGCCGGTGGCCGAACAGGCCGGAGTCCGCATGGAGTTCGTCCCCGGCCCGGCCGTGCGCACGGCCTGCACCGAGGGCGAACTGGCCCAGGTGGCCGACATCCTCCTCGACAACGCGATCAAGTACGCCGGGAGCGGCGCCCGCGTCGAGACGCGCTGCTTCACCGACGGCCCGGACGCGGTGTTCGAGGTCCGCGACGACGGACCGGGCCTCGCCACCGGCGAACTGCCCCGGGCGGGCACCCGCTTCTGGCGGGCGGAACGCCACCGCGACGTGCGGGGCAGCGGCCTCGGCCTGGCCATCGCCGAGCGGCTGGTGGCCGGTCGCGGCGGACGCGTCGAGTTCGCGGCGGCAGCACCGCACGGCCTGCGCGTCCGGGTCGTCCTCCCGCACGGGCCCACGCCATGACCGGCCCCACCGACGGCCGGACGGAGATCGCCCCGGGCGTTCCCGCACCGGCCGGCCCCGCCCGCCGCACCGCCCTGCGCGCCGCCTTCGGCGCGGCGTGCACCGGCCTGCTCGCGGGCGCCACGACGGCCGACGCACGGCACACGGACCGCGGCCCGGAGGGCGAGCTGCGGGTGGCGACCGGGGAGTCGGACGGCTTCTACGCGGCCTTCGGCCGGCTGCTCGCCGCCGAGGTCACGGCGGCCTACCCGCGGCTGTCCTGCGAGGTGATCAACAGCGAGGGCAGCGTGGCCAACATACGGCTGCTCCAGGCACGCCGGGCCGACGTGGCGCTGGCCCTGTCGGACATCGCCTGGGCCGCGTACGGCGGCACCGCACCGTTCGGCCGGCGCGTCCCGCTGCGCGCCATCGGCAGGGTCTACGAGAACTACGTCCAACTGGCGGTGCGCTCCGGGTCGGGCATCCACAGCGTGGCCGGACTGGCCGGCCGTACCGTCTCGCTGGGTGCGGCCGCCTCCGGCGGTGCCGTGCTCGGCGACCGGCTGCTGCGTGCCGCGGGCCTGACCCCGGGCACCGACGTGCGGGTCCGGCACCTGCTGATGCCGCAGGCGGGGCGCGCCATGCGGGCCGGTGCCATCGACGCCCTGCTGGTCGCGGGAGGCGTGCCGCTGCCCGTGCTGTCCGGGCTGGACACCGACCCCGGCATACGTCTGCTGCCCCTGTCCGGCCTGCTGCCCCGGCTGCGCGCCGGACAGGGGCAGGCCCGGCTGCGGGACGGCCTGGGCCGGGCGGGTTCGGGTCTGGAGGCGGTGACGGTGCCTGCGGGGGCGTACCGGGAGACGCCCGAGGTGCCCACCATCGGCGTCGCCAACCTCCTGCTCTGCCGCCCCGGCCTGTCCGCCCCCGTCGCCGCCGCCCTCACCCGCGTCCTGGTCCGCCGGGCCACCCGCCTCGTCCCCGCCCCGGCCCTCGGCACCCAGTTCCTCGACGCCCGCAGCCTGATCTCCACGGGGGTCGTCCCCCTGCACCCGGGGGCGGTCGCCGCCTATCGCGAGCTGCACGGTTAGCGGGCCCGGCCGGTCGGTGAAAGCTAGGATCCCTGCCATGGCCCTGACCATGAACGACGTGGACCGGTTCGAGGCCTCCAGGCCGCGTCTGGAGGCCATCGCCTACCGCCTCCTCGGTTCGGCGAGCGAGGCCGAGGACGCCGTGCAGGAGACGTACCTGCGCTGGCAGGCCGCCGACACGGGGCGGATCGAGGTGCCCGAGGCCTGGCTGACGAAGGTGCTCACCAACCTGTGCCTCAACCAGCTCACCTCGGCACGCGCCCGGCGCGAGACCTACGTGGGCCAGTGGCTCCCCGAGCCGCTGCTCGCCGGGGACCCGATGCTCGGCCCGGCCGACACCGCCGAGCAGCGCGAGTCCGTGTCGTACGCGGTGCTCGTTCTGCTGGAGCGCCTTTCCCCCAACGAGCGGGCGGTGTACGTGCTGAGGGAGGCGTTCGACTACCCGCACCGGGAGATCGCCGAGATCCTCGACATCTCCGAGGCCGCCAGCCAGCAGATCTTCCACCGGGCCAGGAAGCACGTCGCGGAGGGCAAGGTCCGCACCGAGATCGACGAGGCCGCGGCCCGGCGGGTCATCGACGAGTTCCTCGCGGCCGCCACCAGCGGCCGGACGGAGCCGCTCGTGCGGCTGCTCACCGAGGACGCCGTTTCGATCGGTGACGGCGGCGGCAAGGTCCCGGCCCGTGCCAAGGGGTTCGAGGGCGCCCTGGCGGTCGCGCGGTTCATGCGAGGCCTGTTCAAGCCCAGCAAGGCCAAGCGGGCCCTGGTCGGCGGCTCGCCCGAGGTGTTCGCCGCGACCGCCAACGGCGACCCCGCCCTCGTCGCGGTCGTCGACGGCCGGGTCATCGGCGTCATGTGCCTGGAGATCACTCCCGAGGGCATCGCCGCGTTCCGCAACCAGGTCAACCCCGACAAGCTGGAGCGCGCGAACAGGCGGTGGGCGGCAGGAGACCACGGAGAACCTCTCACCTCGATGTGACCTGCTTCACACCGTCTTCCTGTCAGGAAACGGCGGGCTGCCCGGTTCAGGTGGCGAACCCGCTCGAGACAGGAGACCCAAGCCATGGAGCAGCACCGCATCATCGTCCTCGGAGCCGGCTACACCGGAGCCATCACCGCCGGACGCCTCGCCAGGCGGCTGCACCGCGAGGACGTCGCCATCACCCTCGTCAACGCGGAACCCGACTTCGTCGAGCGCGTGCGGATGCACCAGCTCGCTGCCGGCCAGGACCTCAGGCCCCGGCCCTTCCGCGAGATGTTCGCGGGCACCGGCGTGGAACTGAAGCTCGCGCGGGTCACCGGCGTCGACGTCGAACGCCGGACCGTCGCCGTCACCGGCGAGGACGGCCCCGAGGAGCTGGAGTACGACACCCTCGTGTACGCCCTCGGCAGCGGCTGGAACGACCAGGGGGTCCCCGGCACCGCCGAGTACGCCCACGAGATCGCCGGCCGGCCCGGAGCGCTCCGGCTGCGCGAGCGGCTGGCACGCCTGGACGCCGGGGAGACCGTCGTCGTGGTCGGCGGCGGCCTCACCGGGGTGGAGGCCGCGACCGAGATCGCCGAGGCCCGCCCGGACCTCGACGTGGCTCTCGCCGCCCGCGACGGCCTCGGCGACTGGCTCTCCGCCAAGGGCCGCGCACACCTGCGCAAGGTCGTCGGCCGGCTGGGCATCACCGTGCACGAGCACACCGCCGTCACCGGCGTCGAGGCCGACCGCGTCACCACCGCCGACGGCACCTCCCTCCCGGCCGCCGTCACCGTGTGGACGACGGGCTTCGCCGTCCACCCGATCGCGCGGGCCACCGCCCTGGAGGTGACCGGCACCGGCCAGATCGTCGTCGACCGCACCATGCGCTCGGTCTCCCACCCGGACGTCTACGCCGTCGGCGACGCGGCGCTGGTGGCGGGCCCCGGCGACAAGCCGCTGCGGATGTCCTGCGCCTCGGGCGTCCCCACCGCGTGGCAGGCCGCCGACGCCATCGCGGCGCGTCTGACCGGCGGGAAGATCCCGACCGTGCCGCTGCGCTACTTCAACCAGTGCGTCTCGCTGGGCCGCAGGGAGGGCCTCATCCAGTACGTCACCGCCGACGACCGCGCCGTCCGGGCGGCCCTGACCGGGCGACTCGCCGCCCTCTACAAGGAACTGGTCTGCAAGGGCGCGGCCTGGGGCGTCGCCCACCCGGTCCTGACGCCGACCCGGCGCCGCCGCGTGGTCCGGGAGACCGCACGGGCAAAGGCGCCGGCTCCGCTCGCGAGGGTCTGACGGTCCATGGGCTCAGGGGCGTTCGCAGAACTGGAGGAGGCCGCCGAGAGAGAAGCACGCGGCGCCGATCAGGGTGCCCCAGTTGGCGACGCCGGCGTCGACCATGCTGCCGGTGGCGGGACGGGTGAAGCCGGCGATCGCCGAGACCATGAAGAGGACGGAACCGAACTGGTTCACCGCGACGATCCACCAGCCCAGGCTACGGCGGTGGAAGCAGAACCGTCCGTGGCAGACCTCCACGAAGGCGAGGTGGCCGGAGACCAGGAAGAGCACGCAGCCGATCACGTCCGGGACCCAGATCAGCCGGTTGACCTGCTGGACGCTCAGACCCTGCAGGAAGGAGTCCAGCAGGTCGACGGCGAACACGAGGGTGCCGAAGAAGAGGACGGCCGCGCTCAGCCAGTCCACCCGGTCCGGCTCGTAACTCCACCAGCGCCAGCCGGGGGTGACGAGCCGGGGCTCGCCCCCGGGCACGTGGCGGGGAGCGTTGACGACCTGGAGCAGTGCGACGTAGCCGCCGGTGCTGAAGAACAGACCCCCGGCGAAGTAGATCGAGGCGCAGGTGGTGGCGTCGCCCGAGCCGAGCTGGGCCACGCCGGCACCGGTCGCGAAGAGGGCACCGCCGATGACGAAGGCGGTCGCGGCGAGGGCGTTGAGTCCCCGCAGCCGGCGGAGCACGGCCTCGTCGGCGCCGGTGGGCCGGCTGCCGGGGGCGCCGGGCGGGCGGACGGCCATCACTCCGCGCCGTCGGGCCGGCCGTGACTCCCACACGGCGGTGCCGCCGCCGGGAAGGTCCCAGGTGAGCCGGGTGGTGAAGGGTCCCGCGCCCTCGGCGCGCTGCTCGGGTGCTCGCACGGGCCGAGAGTAGATCGGCCACCGTGTCCCTCCCCCGTGCGAAACGCCGCCGTGGCGGCGGCTCGTTCGGCAGCACTGTGGGGATCGTGGTGGCATGAGCGAGCAGCGGTTCGACGTGTGGGCGGCCGGGGCCGCGTACGAGCGGTACATGGGTCGGTGGAGCCGTCTCGTGGCGGAGGAGTTCGTGGCGTGGCTCGACCGCGACCCGGATCTGCGGTGGCTCGACGTGGGATGCGGGACGGGTGTGCTGTCGGCCGTGGTGAGCGCCCGCTGCCGGCCCCGGACCGTGCTGGGCGTCGACCGCTCCGAGGGGTTCGTGCGCTCGGCCCGGATCGCCGCTCCCGGCCCGGCGCACTTCGTCGTGGCGGACGCGATGTCGCTCCCGCTGCGGGACGGGACGTGGGACGCCGCCGTCAGCGGTCTGACACTGAACTTCCTCCCCGAACCCACCGCGTCGGTCGCGGAGACGGCCCGGGTGGTCCGGCCGGGCGGCCTGGTCGCCACGTACGTATGGGACTACGCCGAGGGGATGGGCTTCCTGCGCCGGTTCTGGGACGCCGCCGTCGAGGTGGACCCGTCCGCACGCGCGCTGGACGAGGGCCGCCGGTTCCCCGTGTGCCGTCCGGAACGGTTGCGTGGCGTGTGGCTGGACGCCGGACTGACCGACGTGTCCACCACCCCGATCGAGGTACCCACGGTCTTCGCCGACTTCGCCGACCTGTGGGAGCCCTTCCTGGCGGGACAGGGCCCGGCCTCCGGCTACGTCGCGTCCCTCGCCCCGGCCGGCCGCGACCAGGTGCGTGACGCGCTCGCAGCGGCCCTCCCGAGAAGACCGGACGGTTCCGTCGCCCTCACGGCCCGGGCCTGGGCCGTGCGCGGCCGGAAACAAGGCGACATGGGAACGCCTCGAAGGGGCATTCGAAAACAAGCAAGCCAACAGTGAGGAGAGTGCGGCCCGTTCGGTCCGTGCAACCGACAACCGGGAGTATCCAATGACGAGTTACGGCAGTTCCCCTGCCGCTTCCTCCGGATCGCGCACCAACGGTCTGGCGATCGCGAGCCTTTGCTGCGGCATCATCGGACTGTTCATCCTGAACATCGTCCTGGGGCCCCTCGCCATCATCTTCGGCGCCGTCGCCCGCCGCCAGGCAGCGGCCAAGAACGGCGCCGGAATGGCCAAGGCCGGCATCATCCTCGGCGTCGTCGACGTCGTCCTCTGGCTCGTACTCCTGATGGTCGCCGCAAGCAACGGCGGGTTCAGTTGGTACGTCGGCGGCTAGTGCCGGGCACTGGCGGCCACCGGCGCGGTCAGGACCGCAGGAACGCCAGGATGTCCGGGTTGAGGACCTCCGGGTGGGTCGACAGCATCCCGTGCGGGAGCCCGTCGTAGCTCTTGAGCGTGCCGTTCTTCAGGAGCTCGACGGTCAGCGGTGCCGAGTCCTCGTACGGAACGATCTGGTCGTCGGTGCCGTGGGCGACCAGGACCGGTACGTCGATCTGCCGGAGGTCCTCGGTGAAGTCGGTCTCCGAGAAGGCCTTGATGCATTCGTAGTGGGCGTTGGCCGCGCCGGCCATTCCCTGCCGCCACCAGTTGTCGATCAGCCCTTGGGACACCTTCGCGCCGGGGCGGTTGAAGCCGTAGAACGGCCCCGAGGGCACGTCGATGTAGAACTGCGCCCGGTTGGTGGCGAGAGCCTCGCGGAAGGCGTCGAAGGTCTCGATGGGCAGGCCGCCCGGGTTGGACTCCGACTTGACCATGACGGGCGGTACGGCCCCCACCAGCACGGCCTTCGCGACGCGGCCGGGCGCGGCGCGGGCGACGTAGCGCGCGACCTCGCCGCCGCCGGTGGAGTGGCCGATGTGGAACGCGTCGCGCAGGTCGAGCGCCGTGGTGAGCGCGGTGACGTCGGCGGCGTAGGTGTCCATGTCGTGGCCGGTGGCGCTCTGGCTGGAGCGTCCGTGCCCACGGCGGTCGTGGGCGATGACCCGGTAGCCCTGCGCCAGGAAGAACAACATCTGGTTGTCCCAGTCGTCGGCGCTCAGTGGCCATCCGTGGTGGAAGACGATCGGCCGGCCGTCGCGCGGGCCCCAGTCCTTGTAGAAGATGCTGGTGCCGTCGTCGGTGGTGACTGTACTCATCGCTGCTCCTCCGCTCGCCCGGGCGTGCCCGGCGACGCAGAGGCGCGGGACACGCGGGACCGACGAGTTCACGCCTCGGGGCGCGACGTACCCGCACCACATTACGCCCGGGCCGTGTGCGGCACATCCTCAGCGGGCCGGTCCTGATGAGGTTCGAGGGTGATGTGCGGGGCCAGGGCGCGCAGGAAGTCCGGCGCGTCGAAGACCGCGCCCGCGGAGGCGACCCCGACCGTGCGGGTACGGCCCGTGAGGATGCGGTGGACCGCTTCCACCGCGAGCGGCGCGCTGACGGCGTAGATGTCCCGGCCGCTCGCCACCGCCCGCCGTTCGGTGCCGCCGGAGCGTACGACCGCGTCGACGAGGAAGGTCTGTTCGGACCGGCCGTCCCCGTCGGCCGCGGTCGGCGCCGGGGTGTCCGGGGCCGAGAGGTCCCGGGCCGCCTCGACCGACATGTGGGTGCGCACCTCCGGGACGGAGAGGTGGCTGGGGAGGGTGACCACGTCGGCCATCGTGAACTCCCCGACGACCTCCCTGGTGCCCATCGGCTCGGGGAAGGGCCACTTGAGGAGCGTCGGCTCGGTGTCGTGGTACTCCAGCCTGCCGCCGGTGTAGCGGACCCGCCGGCCGGCCCGGCGCTCCCGGGAGACCGTGCCCGCGGTGCGGGTGCCGGGGGTGGGGTGCCAGCCGCTGAGTCCGTAGGCGATGGTGGCCTCGTCGGCTGTCGTCCAGTCCGCCATCGCGGCGGTGGCCAGCAGGTCGCCGAGGCCGCCGTAGAAGGCCATCGCGGGGACGATCACCGCACCCGCCGCACGGGCGCGGTCCGCGAAGCGCGTGAACGTGTCGAGGTTGGCCTCGATCTCCGCCGCCACGTCCACGTACGGGATCCCGGCGCGCAGGGCCGCCTCGATCACGGGAGCGGCCGTCACGGCGAAGGGACCGGCGCAGTTGATCACGGCGTCCGTGCCGGCCAGGGCGCGGTCCAGTGAGGCGGGGTCGTCGACCGAGGCAGGCCGGACCTCGGATCCCGGGACGGATGCCGCCAGTGCCCGCAGCTTGCCGGCGTCGCGTCCGGCGAGGACCGGGACGAAGCCGCGGTCGCGCAGCTCCGTCACCACGAAGCGTCCGGTGTGCCCGTACGCGCCGTACACCGCGACCGTCTTCGCCGATGCCGATGCCGATGCCGATTCCATGGATTCTCCCCGTCGAGTGCTCGCACGAGCCGCTTGGTCCGTCGCGAACATCCTGGTCAGGGCGGGCCGTTCGCTGTGAGTGTCCGGAACGACATGCCCCGTACAGTTCCGGACATGACCACTGTCGCGCTCGCCGTCACCGAAGGCATGCTGCACTTCGAACTGTCCCTGGCCTACGAGGTGTTCGGCTCCGCCCCGGCCGGCGTGACCGTGCCCTGGTACGACGTCCTGGTCTGCGGGCCGGACGCCGTGCGCGTGGGCCGGTTCCGGCTGGAGCCGGACCAGGGGCTCGACGGCCTCCGGCAGGCCGACACCGTGATCGTCCCCGGCTGGGCGGACACCGACGAGGACCCGCCCGCCGCACTCGTCGACGCGGTACGCGCGGCCCACGAGGCGGGGGCACGCGTGGTCTCCCTGTGCACGGGCGCGTTCGTGCTGGCCGCCGCAGGACTGCTGGACGGCAGGCGAGCGACCACACACTGGGCGCACACCGGGGTCCTGGCCGCCCGTCACCCCCAGGTCGAGGTCGACCCCGACGTGCTCTACGTGGACAACGGCAGCGTGCTCACCTCGGCCGGCAAGGCCGCCGCGATGGACCTGTGCCTGCACCTCGTACGGCTCGACCACGGCTCGTCCGTCGCCAACGCCGTGGCCCGCCGCCTGGTCGTGCCGCCCCACCGGGACGGCGGACAGGCCCAGTTCGTCGCCGCCCCCGTGCCCACGCGGGACGACCACCCGCTCGCGGCGCTGCTGCCCTGGGCGATCGAACGCCTCGACCAGCCGCTCACCGTGGAGGACCTGGCCCGCCGGGCGGGCATGAGCTCGCGGCATCTGGGCCGCCACTTCAGGGCGGTGACCGGCACCACGCCGTTGCAGTGGCTGCTGACCCAACGGATCCGCCACGCCCAGGAGTTGCTGGAGACCACCGACGACACGGTCGACACCATCGCGGTGGCCACGGGCATGGGCACCGCCACGACGCTGCGCCGGCACTTCAACCGCACGGTCGGCGTCCCTCCGGACACCTACCGCCGGACTTTCCGATCGAGGCCCGGCACCGCCACGCGCTGACTCACGCCCCGCAGTGAACGCACAGGCGTTGTTCTTCCTCTAGCACGGCGACACCCCCCAACTGAGAGGAACGAGCCGTGCGTTCACGTGTACGCATACGTTCACGCCTTTACCCGGCCGGGTCGCTGGTCCTGGCACTGGCCGCGGCGGGCTCCGTGCTGGCCGGAACGGCCACCCCGGCCTCCGCCGAGGGCTCGCCCGCCCGTGCCGACCTCCGCGCGGACGTGAACCGTGACGGGCGGGTCGATGTCGGCGGCGCCAGCGACACGAGCGGCGAGGACGGCTGGTCCGTCGGCCGCGGTGCCGTCGTCCTGCCCAACATCGACGACGACACCAAGCGGTGTCCGGTCAGCGGGCCGGGCGGGAGACCCCTGACCGACGCCAAACTGGCCGCCTGCAACGACGCCACCGACAAGAAGGTCAACGGCGGCGCGGACGCCTCCGACCTCGCCCGGGTCCGTTCCGTCCCCCTGCCCGGCCTCCCCGCGGACGCCAAGGGCAGCCTGAAGATCACCACGGGTGGAAAGCACGCGCACCTCTTCCTCAAGCGGTCCGGGAAGTGGGTGCTGGTGACGTCCACGACCCGGCTGACCGCCGCGGAGCTGCGCTCCGGCGCGGAGTTCGGAGTCGAGGCGACCGATGTCGTGCGGGACACCGCCAAGTGGGACGGCCGGGTCGTGGTCCAGCTGACGGTGACGTCCGGCGCCCGCGCGACCACCTCCGACTCGGTGACCCTGCGCGTCGCCCCGCTGCTGACCCAGCACCACCTGCAGAACACCCAGCAGGTGATGGTGACCGAGGTCCAGGGCGAGGGCCCCTACAGCCGTCTCCAGCAGAAGTTCGTCAAGGAACTGGCGAAGGAGGTCAAGAAGGCCGGGGTCACCACGCCGTTGGTCAAGTTCACGAAGTACGCCGACCCCTGGGCCCAGGACTTCGTCGAGCCGGCCTACGTCAGCATGACCGGGCCGGGCGGCAAGCGGCAGGTGATGCGCGTGATGCTGCGCTCCGCCCAGCCGGACCGGGACGCCGGCCGCGAGCTGTTCGAGAAGGTGCGCGGACGGGACGTCGGTGTGGTGCAGGTGACCGACCGGGCCGAACCCGACGACTGGTCGCTGAACTCCATGGGGAACCTGGAGACCATTCCGCCCTACGCGCACGGCGGCCGGTCCTTCCCCGCCGGGCGGATCATCCAGGGCTGGCGCAAGGACAGCGGCGCGCGCACGTCGAAGGTGATGAGCACGCTGCTGAAGTCGCAGGGCGTGCAGGACCCGCTGCTGCTGGACACCTCCTGGCTGGGCGTCGGGCACGTCGACGAGTTCGTGCAGTTCCTGCCAGCCGACACCCCGCGCGGCTGGCGCATCGGCATCGCCGACCCGG
The DNA here is from genome assembly GCF_000158955.1 of Streptomyces viridochromogenes DSM 40736. GTDB lineage: Bacteria > Actinomycetota > Actinomycetes > Streptomycetales > Streptomycetaceae > Streptomyces > Streptomyces venetus. Next base: position 4,633,648 of record NZ_GG657757.1, read on the forward strand.
AGGCGGGGCTGCGACTGCTGCGCGACGCCAAGAGCGCGGGACACGGCAGGACGAAGATGTTCTCCGTGCCGGGCCGCAGTGACACTCCGGCGCCCAAGGAGACCATCGACCAGGCGCTCGCCGACCGGCATCTGGTGGCCGACAACGAGATGGCGGCGCGGCGCATCGCGGCCAACCTGGAGATCCTCAAGCGCGAGACGGGCGTCACCGACGACGAGGTCGTACGGGTACCCGCGCTGTACACCCGGGACTCGCAGGCGGAGGCCGACAGCGGGCAGGAGGTTCCGGTACCGCGCCTGACGCGCATGGGAGCCGGCGCCGACCTGGTGGGCGCGCTCAAGGACCGCGGCCAGCAGAGGTGGCTCGCCCAGAACCCAGCCGCCCGGGCGACGGTGACGACCAGCGCGTACGTCCCCGGAGCGGTCAACGGCGTGCTCCTGGGCCGCGACCGGTACCTCGCCCCGCGCCAGTGGGGTCCCGTCATCGACGGCAAGGACATCTTCACGGAGGCGGTGGGCGCCGTGTACCGGCAGGCCGGTCTGAAGGTGTCGTACATCGACGACTGGTACACGTACCACCTCGGCATGGGCGAGGTGCACTGCGGCACCAACACCCTGCGGGACGCGTCGGCCGCGTGGTGGCGGTAGCCGGTAGCCGGTAACCGGTAGCCGGGACCAGGCGGGTGCGGGCCGGACGCCTCCGGCCCGCACCTGACGGGCGTTCACGCCTCAGCCCTTCTCGGGGCCCCCGTCGTCGCGGGGCCAGACGGCGATGGCGATGAGCACGGCCGCCCACACGCCCAGCGGTGTGACCGGCCAGTAGTACGTCAGCTCGCCCTCCCGTGCGCAGCGCACACCCCAGACCCCGGACATGATCACCGCTCCGCCGAGCCAGTAGCGCCATTCGGCCAGCCACTCACGGAGGTCTTTGCGTTCCTGCTCCGAGCGGGTCGGCGTCGGCCCGGGCAAGTCAGCGGTCAGCGCCGCGAGTTCGTCGGCGGTACGCGCCCGCAACGCGCTCCGCGACCGGACCTCGTGCTCGGACGTGTCCAGCCGCCCCTCGGCCAGCGCCGCCGCCAGCACCTGCAGCGCCGCGTCGCGTTCACGGTCCGACACCCGCACCGCCGGCATGGCGGGCTCACCTCGGTCGTCCACTGCTGTCCCCCTTCCTGCACCGTGGAGGCACATGGCCTCGACAGCTTTTAGAATACGACCGTATCCTGAAAAGGGGAGTGCGAGCGATGCCCAAGACCGTCGACAGGGAGGAACAGCGCCGGCAGATCGGTGCGGCCCTGCTCCAACTCGTCTCCGAACGGGGCCTCGACGAGGTCAGCGTGCGCACCGTGGCCGCCGCCACCGGCCGCTCCCCGGGAGCCGTGCAGAAGTACTTCCGCACCAAGGACGAGATGCTCACCTTCGCCGCCGAGCTGGCCGGGGAGCGCATCGAGCGCCGCATGGCGGGCGTCGACACCACGCTCCCGCTGCGCCGGGCGCTGCGGGAGCTGATCCTCACCACCCTCCCCGTGGACGCCGAGCGCCGCGCCGAGGCCACCGCGCAACTCGCCTTCGCCGTCCACGCGGCACACCACCCCCGCCTCGCCGCCATCCGGCGCCAGGTCGACCAGGACGTCCGTCAGGCCCTGGCCGCCTGGCTGGAGACCGCCGGGCACGGCACGGACGCGGCGGCCGTCGCCGACGCGGTGATCGCCCTGTCCGACGGCCTGGCCCTGCGCATGCTGTACACCCCGCAGGAGCACGAGCGGTTGCTCGTCGCGCTGGACCGGGCGCTCGACGCGCTCGTCACGGCCCGCGACTCGCCAGGGGAACGGCTCAGTGGTCGTCGGTGATGGTGGTCGCGATGCCGTTGCTGATCACGACCTCGGCGCTGACGCCCTTCTTGGCGGCCGTCTCCAGATCGGCCTCGGTGCACTCGGTGCCCTCCTGGCCGCCTTCGTCACCGCAGATGTCGCCGTAGCCCAGGATCTTGGTGTCCTCGGCGAGGAGGAACTGCTGCTCGACGCCCTTCATGTCGGAGACCGTGTACTTGCCCGGTGCCAGGTAGGAGACGTTGCCGAACCACGTTCCGTTGACGCCCTTGCCCTTGTTGATGCCGTCGACGACGGTCTCACCGGAGCCGGAGCCGGAGCCGGAGCCGGAGCCGGAGCCGGAGCCGGAGCCGGAGCCGGAGCCGGAGCCCTGCTGGGCGGTACGCCGCTCGGTGACCAGGGTCGCGACACCGTCCTTCATCTCCACGTCGGCGTTCACGGCGGCCTTCTTGGCAGCCGCCTCCAACTGGTCCGGCGTGCACGGCGCGTCCACCTTGGACCCCGCGTCGCCGCATATCGTGCCGCCGCCGTAGACCTCGGTGTCGTCGGCCACCAGGAACTGCTGGTCGCCCTTGCCCGGTACGGACACGATGAACTTGCCCGGGGCGAGATAGGTGACCTTGCCGTTCTTGAACGAACCGCTGACGCCCTTCGAGTTCTTGGACCCCGACGCCTTCTCCGCGACCGCCGCCGAGCCCGTCCCGCTCTTGCCGGACGAGGTGTCGTCGGTGCCGTTCTGGCACGCCGTCATCAGCAGCCCGGCGGTGAGCGCGGCGGTGGCGACGACGGTCCTGCGCAGGTGGCGGTTCATCACGGGAGGTTCCTTCCGAGGTGGGGTGCTGTACTGACTATGAGGGGCCCCGGGGCCCGCAGGTCACCCCCGTCTTCCCTTCAGGACACCGCGGTGGCACAGCCGTGACACGGCAACACATCGGCCATGGAGGACAGTTCGTCGACGCGCCGCCTTGCGTCAGGTGAGTACGTGCGTGTGGGGGCGCCGCCCCGGACAGGGCGACGCCCCCACCGCGGGGTCAGCGCCGGCTGGGATCCAGGTCCGGGTTCTTCATGATCTGCTTCGTCAGCTTCGGGCGCTCCTTGACCAGGTCGGCGGCGATCGGGTCGTGGAAGTACTTCCGGTACAGCTTGATGTAGGTGCCGTCGTCGATCATCTCGTCGATCTGCTCGTCGATGTCCTTGAGCAGCTCGGGATCGCCGTCCTTGCGCATCGGGAAGGCGCTGCCCTGGAGACTCTCCAGTTTCACGGCGATCCGCAGCGGCTCCTTCGCGACGTACGCGTCCGCGCTGGCGCCGCCGAGAACGGCCGCCTCGATACCTCCGGAGAGCAGCTGTGTGATCAGCGCGGTCTGGTCCTTGAACTTCACCAGCTTCACCCGCTTCATCTCGCGGTGGACGAAGTCCTCCTGCACGGACCCGCTGACCGCGCCGACCCGCTTGCCGTCGAAGTCCGACACGGCGTTCTGGCGGCCGCCCTTGGGCGTCAGGATGTCGGTGAAGCCCCAGTAGAACGGGGTGGTGAACGCGACCGACTTCTTGCGCTCGGCGGTCGCGCCGACGCCTGCCACACCGACGTCGTACTGCCCGGCCGACAGCCCGGCGAGGATGCCCTGCAGGGTGGTGGTCTTGTACTGGACCTTCAGGCCCAGGCGCTTCGCGGATTCGTTCATCAGCTCGACGGCGAACCCGGTGGGCCTGCCTTTGGCGTCGGTGATCGCGAAGGGCGGCTGCTCGGACTGGGTGGCGGCGGTGATCACACCGTCCTGGACGAGCTCGTACTTGCTGCTCGCGGGGTCCGCCGCCGCACCGCCGCCACAGGCGGCGAGGGACAGCACGAGAGTGACGGCCGCGGCGCCGGCGAGCAGTGGTCTGCGTGAAGTGAGGCGCATGATCCGGTCTTTCTGGTGAGGGTTCACGACGGTGTGGAGATGACGGCCCGGGTGAGGTTCACAGGACCTGGGAGAGGAACTGGCGCAGCCGGGGGTGGTCGGCGCGCTCGAAGATCCGGTCGGGGGTGTCGATCTCGGCGATACGGCCGTCGCACATGAAGGCGACGCGGTCGGCGGCCTCCCGGGCGAAGCCCATTTCGTGGGTGACGACGGCCATGGTCATGCCGCCCGATGCGAGATCCCGCATCACGGCCAGCACGTCCTTGACCAGTTCGGGGTCGAGCGCGGAGGTTGCCTCGTCGAACAGCATCAGCTCCGGCTCCATGGCGAGCGCGCGGGCGATGGCCACGCGCTGCTGCTGCCCGCCGGACAGCCGGCCGGGCCGCTGGTCGGCGAAGGCGGCGAGGCCGACGTGGTCGAGGTGGCGTCGGGCGACCACACGGGCCTGCTCGCGGCCCATGCCCTTGACGGAGGTCAGGGCGAGCGTGACGTTGCGCTCGACGCTCATGTGCGGGAAGAGGTTGAAGTGCTGGAAGACCATGCCGATACGGGCACGGGCGGCATCGACGTCGGCGTGCGGCGCGGTCAGGCAGGTCTCGCCGAGCCAGATGTCACCGGCGCCCGGCTGCTCCAGCAGATTGAGGCACTTCAGCAGGGTGGACTTGCCGGAGCCCGAGGGGCCGATCAGACAGAGCGTCTCCGCGCGCCGCACATCGAGGTCGATGTCGTGCAGCACGGGGGTGGTGCCGTAGCTCTTGCTGAGGCCGGCGATCCGCAGGGCGACGGGGGTGGCGGGGCTCGTGGCCACGGGGCCGATCGTGTTCCGAGGGGCGGTCATCGGCCTCCTCCTTCGGTTCCGGCGGGCTGGAGCGGGGGCTTGGGCAGGTCGGGATCGGCCGGAGCGGGGAGGGGCCCGGGGCGCGGACCCTCGCGCAGCCGCCGGTCGAGGTGGTTGACGAAGTAGGTCATCGGGATGGTGAGCGCGAGGTAACACAGGCCCGCCGCGATCAGAGGCGAGGAGTTGTAGGTCCGGGCGACCTCCTCCTGCGCGATGAAGTACAGCTCGCGCTGCCCGGCGGCGAGGCCGAGCAGGTAGACCAGCGAGCTCTCCTTGATGTCCTTGACGAACTGGCCTGCCATGGCGGGCAGTACGCGGCGGATGCCCTGCGGCACCACCACCAGACGCATCGCCTTGAGATAACTGAGGCCCAGGCTGCGGGCGGCCTGCAGCTGGCCGGGGTCGACGCTCTGGATGCCGGAGCGGAAGATCTCCGCGGTGTAGGCGCCGGAGATGATGCCGATCGCCAGGATCGCGTAGCCGAAGGGGTCGGTGCCGAAGGGGCGGACCCCGGCCGCGGGCAGGCCCACCCCGACCAGCATCACCGTGATGATCACCGGCAGGCCGCGGAAGACGTCGACGTAGATCCGGGCGGGCAGCCGCACCAGCCGGCGCTCGGACAGCAGCAGCATCGCGGCCAGCAGGGCGATGGCGACGCCGAGGACGATCGCGCCCGCGGCGATGACCAGGGTGTTCAGCAGCCCCTCGGTGATCAGGCGGGGGAAGGTCTGGGCGATCAGGTCCCAGTTGAAGAACGTGTTGAGCAGGGCGTCCGAGGCGAGGCCGGGCGGCGACGAGGAGCTCATGACGACTCCTGACCAGCGGTGGAACACAGAGCGGACGCGTGGAACTCGGCACGGACCTCGGCGAGGAACTCCGGGTCTGCGAGCAGGTCGAGAACGAGCGCGGCCATGGCCGTCGCCATCGTCGTGGCCGCCGTGTGCGCCCGCGGGCTGCGGGCGGCCTCACGCATCGGGACGGAGTGGCTCGGGGTGTCGCGCGGGCCGATCTGCACGTACGGGTGGATCGCCGGGAGCTTGATCGAGACGTTGCCGATGTCCGAGGAACCGGCCGGGTTGGCCGGGGACGGCGGTTCCAGCTCCAGGCCGAGGCCGGCGGTGTACGCGGCGATCCGCCGGCCCATCACCAGGTTGTCGTTGCGTTCGGCGTAGCGCGGCGCGGTCTCCGCCGTCTCGACGGTCGTGCCGGTGGCGAGCGCCGCTCCGTCGGCGGCCGCGAGGACCCGGGGCACCAGCGCGTCCAGGGCGGCGGAGGTCGCCTCGCGTATGAAGAGGTCCACCTCGGCGCGATCGGGCACCACGTTGGGGGCGCTGCCGCCGTGCGCGATGATCCCGTGCACCCGGGCGGTCGGCGGCACGAACTGGCGCAGCGAGTCGACCGCCGTGAGGAACAACTGGGCGCCCGCGGCGGCGGATCGGCCGTCCCAGGGCATCTTGGCGGCATGCGCGGCCACACCGTGGAACGTCAGCCGCAGATGGCAGACGGCCAGTGCGTGCCGGGCCATCAGACTGCGGTCGCCCGGATGGAACATCACCGCCGCGTCCACGCCGTCGAACACGCCGCGTTCCAGCATGAGGATCTTGCCGCCGCCGCCCTCCTCGCCCGGGGTGCCGATCACCATGAGCGTGCCGGGGTGGTCCGGGCGTACGGCGGCCGCGGCGACGGCGGCGGTCAGTCCGCCGGCCGCGATGAGGTTGTGCCCGCACGCGTGACCGATGCCGGGCAGCGCGTCGTACTCCAGCAGCACCGCGACCGTCGGACCGTCCACCGGCCCCCGGTGGGTGGCGGTGAAGGCCGTCGGCAGGTCTGCCACGCCCTTGCTCACTTCGAAGCCCGCGGCGGCGAGCCGGCCGGCCAACTGCTCGGCCGCGTAGTGCTCCTCGAACCGGGTCTCCGGTGTCGTGTGCAGATCGAGGCTGAGCTGCTCCAGCAGGGAGCGGCGCTCCTGTACCGCGGCGCGAAGGTCGGCGGGGACGGGCTGATTCATGGCGACTCCGGGGGGAGGCTCGGTCGGATTGCCGGAACCGTAGAGCTCGCCGGAGGCCGTACCTACAATGGTTGTCGCGGTCGCGGTAAGCGACCTTCCCGGCCTGCCGGAGGTGGCCATGAGCGTCGTCGTCTCGCTCGCCGGGGCCTCCCCTTCCCGGGTGTCCGCGGGTGCCTCGCCGCTCGCCGAACTGGGCGCGGCGCTGCACGCCTACACGGAGGCCGAGCACCATCCGCGTGCGCTCCGCTGGGTCCGAGGGCTCGACACGGACGCCCCCGACGGCGGGGGACCCACGCGGGACGGGGCGCCCGCCTCGGCTCTCACCCCCGGCCTGAGGCGGCGCATCAGGGACTGGGCGCCGCTGTGGGCCTCGTACCGGGCCCGCTACCTGTTCCCGCTGGGCGTCTCAGGGGACCGGCCCCTCGACGCCGAGCTCACCGACCTGGCGGAGCTGCCGCTGCCGCTCTTCGCCGAGTTCACGGGATACGCGATCCGGGGCGGCAACTCCGGCGCCCCGCTGGACCGGGTGCTGGACGACCGTGCGCAGCGCGAGGGCCTGCTGACGGCGGCCGAGCAGCGCTCCACCGCCCGCGCCGAACTCGCCCGCCGGCTCCTCGACGCCCCGGACGTCCTGCGCGCCGACCTCCTCGACCTGCTGGCCCAGGCGGCCCGGGCCCTGGAACCGGATCTCGCCAGGGCGGCCCGCATGATCGCCGGGCAGCTCCCGCGACTGCGTGACTCCCTGGAGCACAGCGGTCCCGGCAGAACGCTGGCGGACCTGGATTCCACGGCGTCGTACCGGGACGACCCGCCGCGCGTGGTCTTCGACAAGTTCCACCACGGAATCGTGAACGCCGCCACCACCCCGGTGCTGGTCGTACCGTCCGCCTTCGGCCGGCCCCACCTGCTGGTGAAGCACGAACCGGGGCTGACGGCGGTCGTCCAGTACCCGCTGGTGCCGGAGGGCGACGACCAGCCCGGCTACGCGGTGGTGCACCGCCGCCTCGAGGTCATGCGGGACCCGGGCCGCCAGCGCATCGCCCGCGCCATCGCCCGGGAGCCCCTCACCCCCTCCGCCCTGGCCGACCGCAGCGGCATGACCCTGCCGCAGGTCTCCCGCCATCTGGCCCGGCTGCGCGAGGCCGGCCTCGTCACGGTCGAGCGCGACGGCCGCCGGGCGTACTACCAGCTGCACCTGGAACGGGTACGCAGCATCGGCGAGGACCTGCTCACCGCGCTGTTCCACTGAACCGCCCGAGACTTACCGGCGTCGCGGCAACCGTCGCCGGCGGCGGGCACGGCTCTCCTAGCGTTCTCTCACGCCGCGAGGCGCCTCCCACCCGGAACCGCACGAGGAGCCCGGACACCATGAACGCCGAAGCCCGGAGCACCCGGTCCCTGCACATCCCGGCGCGGCCGGAGCACGTCCCTCTCGCCCGCCGAGCCGTCCTGGACGTCCTGCGCGGCTGGGGGGTTCCGGCCGGCGGCGAGGCCGCCCAGGCGATACGGCTGATCGCCTCGGAGCTGCTGACCAACGCGGTGCTGCACGCGTCGGCGGCCACGGAGCGGGTCGGTGTCGTGCTGGAACTGTGCGACGGCACCTGGCTCCGCATGGGCGTCCACGACGGCCACCCCGAGTGCCCCGCCCCGGGCGACAGCGGCACCGAGGCCACCCATGGCCGCGGTCTGCGGATCGTGCACGCCCTGCTGGAGGAACTGAACGGGGTCGTGCTCACCGAGCGGACCGACGACGGGGGCAAGACCGTCTGGGTCGAGCTGCCCTGCGCCGTGGAGAGACCCACCGCGGAGACCGTGGTGCTCAGCGCACCGGGAAGCCGCAGGAGTAGCCCTGCTCCTTGAACCAGGGGAGGAGCCGGCGCAGGGCCTCGACGGTCTGGGAACGGTCGCCGCCCGCGTCGTGGAAGAGGATCGTCGGCCCGTTCGGAAGCTCCCGCTCGACGGTGGCCACCATGGCGTCCGTGCCCGGCCGCTCGAAGTCCTTGGAGTCGACGTTCCAGCCCAGCGGGCGCATGCCCCGGGAGGCGGCGAGCCCCCGGCTGTAGGGGGTGAAGGCCCCGCCGGGCGCCCGGTAGTACATGGGCCGCACGCCCCCGGACGCCTTGGTGATCATGCGTTCGGCGTCGAGGATCTGCTGCGACTGGTAGGCCTCGGACTTCCTGTCCATGGTGGTGTCGTGCGACACCGAGTGGTCGCACAGCCGGTGCCCGGCCGCGACCACCTTCTTCACCAGGTCGGGGTGGGCCTGCGCCTGCTCCCCCACCATGCAGAACGTGGCCTTCACCCCGTACTCCCGCAGCACGTCCAGCACTTGGGGCGTCCACACGGGGTCGGGACCGTCGTCGATGGTGAGGTTGACGCCGCGCGCTCCCTTGTCCGAGGCGTGCGCGATGGTCACCGCGACCGGCTTGACGGCACCGCCCGGCGCGGCCGACGCGGTCGCCTTCGGCGACGAGGCGCCCGCGGCACCGGCCTGCGCGGTCCACACCGACGCACCGGTGGCGAGCATCGTCACCCCGAGCGCCGCCCCGACCACCTTGCCGTACCAGCCCCGCCCGCCGCCGTGCCGTGCCATGTCCGCCCCGCCTTCGCCCAGTTGCTCGCCGCTCCTCGGTCACCTTGTGACCACCTGGCAGGACGAGCGGAGGGGGCCGGAGGATGCGTCCGTTACCGAGCACGGACAATCTCGGGGGAGTCCGCGGACAACTCGCCCGGCCTCGGCGCGAGGATGGACGTGCGACGGTCATGGGGGAGGCCGGACGAGAAGGGCAGAAGGACGAGGGAGTAAGCGGAAGTGCCTGAGCAGGGACCGCGGGGCCCGGTCGAGCGGATGGAACACCACCAGGTCGCGATCTACCTCGTGGCGATGGCCGTCGGAGGGCTGCTCGGATGGCTCGCCCCGGACGCCGGCCCCGCCCTGGAGCACGCCGTCAACCCCGTCCTGGGCGCGCTGCTGTTCGTCACCTTCCTCCAGGTCCCGGCCGCCGAGCTGGTCCGTTCCCTGCGCGACGGCCGGTTCCTCACGGCCGCCCTGGTGGTGAACTTCGTGGTGGTGCCGTCGGTGGTCGCGGCGATGTTCGCCTTTCTGCCCTCCGACCAGGCCGTACGGGTCGGGGTGCTGCTGGTGCTGCTGTGCCCGTGCGTCGACTACGTGATCGTTTTCTCCGGCCTGGCAGGGGGCTCCAGCCGCCGCCTGCTGGCCGCGACACCACTCCTGCTGGTCGCGCAGATGCTGCTCCTGCCGGGATTCCTCTACCTGTTCATGGGTTCCGGCCTGGCCGGCACCGTGGATGCCGGCCCGTTCGTGGAGGCCTTCGCCGTCCTGATCGTCATCCCGCTCGCCCTGGCGTGGGCCCTTCAGGCATGGGCCGCCCGCCGTCCGGCCGGGCAGCGGGTCTCCGCCGCCGCGACCACCACGATGGTGCCGCTGATGGCCGCGACCCTCGTCACCGTGGTCGCCTCCCAGGTCCCCCAGCTCGGCGACAGCCTCCCCGACGTCGCCGCCGTCATCCCCTTCTACGCGGCGTTCCTCGTGGTCATGGCGTTCGCAGGGAAGGCCGTGGCCCGCCTGTTCCGCCTCGGCGTCCCGGCCGGACGGGCCATCGTCTTCACGGGAGCGACCCGCAACTCGCTCGTCGTACTGCCCCTGGCGCTGGCGCTGCCCGACTCCCTCGCCGTCGCCGCGGTCGTCGTGGTCACCCAGACCCTCGTCGAAGTCCTCGGCATGGTCGTCTACGTCCGTGTCGTCCCGCGCCTCGTACCGGCCGGGAAACCGGCCGTGCACGAGCCCGCCGTGCCCTGATCCCCCCTGGGTTTCCTGGGGCGACGAGGCTCGAACTCGCGCCGAAGCCGCGTGGTAGCGTCCGTATACAAGCTGTATGCGAGAGCTGGGGGTTGCGGTGACGTCCGGTCGGGAGAAGGCGTACGCGTATCTCAAGGACACGGTGCTGACGGATCCCGCGATGCAGGGCGCCTTCCTGTCGGAGCAGGAGCTCGCGGACCGTATCGGCGTCTCCCGCACGCCGGTCAGGGAAGCGCTGCTCCAGCTGGCGGCCGAGGACCTGGTCGAGCTGGTGCCCAAGCGGGGCGCCCGGGTGGCGCCCCTGACGGGACGGGAGATCCGCGAGCTCATGGAGCTGCGCGGCATCGTCGAGCGGTACGCCGCCCAGCAGCTCGTGGCCCAGGGAGCGGCGCCGGTGGCGGGGCTGCGCTCCCTGCTGGAACGGCAGCGCGAGCTCACCGGAGCCGACCAGGCCCGGGAGTTCATCGCCGTGGACCACTGCTTCCATTCGGCCCTGGTCTCCGCCGTCGGCAACGCCCTCCTCGACCGGCACTACGACGGCCTGCGCAGCCGCCAGGTCCGTGCCGGAGTGGTCGCTCTCTTCAACCAGCAGGGACGTCAGGAAGCGGTGCTGGAGGAGCACGAGGCCATCCTGGACGCCCTGGAGGCCGGTGACGCGCAGGCCGCGTGCACCGCCATCGACCACCATCTGGAGTCGACCCTCAAGGTGCTGCTCGCGGGCTAGGTGTATTGATCACGAGCGTTGTTGACGCCTGTCGATCATCGCCGGCCGGGTTCCGGGTAGGTGATCACCAGCATGGTGACCCCCTCGGGGGACGTCCACGGCCCGTGCGGCATCCCGGGCGGGCGGCAGGCGTACATGCCGGCCGTGAAGGTCCGGCCCAGTGTCAGGTCGTGCAGCGCGCCCTCGACGAGGTAGACCTCCTCCCAGAAGTCGTGGCGGGTCACCCCGTCCGCCGAGGTGTCGGTGCCCGGCGCCCAGCGGACGAGCGCCGTGCGGGATCCGCGCCCGGGGTCGTCGGCCAGGACGCGCTCCTCGACGCCGGGACCGGCACCGGCCGGGATCCGCCACGGTCCGTCGGGCAGGTGGAACTCCAGCTCGGGCTTGCTCATCGCCACAGCTCCGGGCGCCTGTTGGCCAGCACGGAGGTCCGCCGCCGGACCGCGGCGACCTCGTCGACGTCCAGGTCCGCCACCAGCAGCTCGGGCTCGGCACCCAGCGCGTGCCGGACGGTCCCGTCGGGTCCGACGACGAGACTGTGCCCGATCCCGGTCGGTGCGGAGCCGGAGCCGGAGCCGGAGCCCGCGCCCGGGTCGGCCTGGTCCACGGCGGCGAGCCACACGGTGGCGTCCAGCGCACGGGCCCGCACCAGCAGCTCCCACTGCTCGCGCTTGCCGGGCCCGGCGCCCCAGGAGGCGGCCAGCAGCGTGGCGACTGCTCCGGCGTCGGCGTGCGCCCGGAACAGCTCCGGGAACCGGACGTCGTAGCAGGTGGCCAGGCCCAGCCGTGCGCCGTCGACGTCGATGACCGTCGTGGTGGACCCCGCGGCGACGGTGTCGGACTCGCGGAAGCCGAAGGCGTCGTAGAGGTGGATCTTGTCGTACGACGTCTCCACCCCGGGCCCGGTGGCGAGCAGGGTGTTGGCCACCCGGCCCCGGGGAGCAGGGGTGAACATACCGGCCACCACGACCGTGCCGGTGGCGCGGGAGATCCGCCGCACGCCCTCGGCCCACGGACCGTCGAGGGGTTCGGCGAGCGGTGCGAGCGGCGTGCCGAAGCACGCCATCGACGCCTCCGGGAAGACGACGACACGGGCTCCGGCGTCCGCCGCGCGCTGGGTCCATTCCTCCACGAGCCGGAGGTTCTTCCCGGGATCGGGGCCGGTGGTGAGCTGGCTCAGGGCGATCCGCACGATGCGGTCCTCCTCCGAAGTCGGGGTCAGTGGAAGTCGGGATCAGGGGACGTCGAGGTCGGTGGGGTCGGTTGGGTCAGTGGGACGGGGTGGCGTCCGCCGGATGCGGCGCCTTCGGCGCGGCGAGCGCGGCGTCCTCCTCGACGGCGGCCTCGGGGCCGCGCCCCAGCCAGACGCCGACGAGGGAGACGGCCGAGGCGAGGGCGATGTACACGGCCAGCGGGGCCCAGCTGCCGTAGGCGCTCAGCAGGCTGGTGAACAGCAGCGGGGCGACGGCGCCGCCGATGATCCCGGCCAGGGTGTAGGCCAGGGAGGAGCCGGTGGAGCGCAGCCGGGGAGTGAACTGTTCGGCGATGAACGCGGCCTGCGGACCGTACAGACAACAGTGGATCACCAGGCCCACGACGACCCCCGTGGCGAGCGGCAGCCAGGTGCCGGCGCCGACCATCGAGAAGAACACGAAGGGCCACACCCCGGCGGCCACCGCGGCACCGCCGTACAGCAGACGGCGGTTGATCCGGTCGGACAGGGCACCGGCCAGCGGCATGAGGAAGACCTGGATCGAGGAGCCGATGAGCACGGCCGCGAGGGCGGAGCCGCGTGACATGCCGAGCTCCTGGGTGGCGTACGTCAGCACGAAGACGGTGAACATGGCGTAGAGCACGTCGGGACCGACGCGGCAGAGGATCGCGGCGAGCAGGGCGCGGGGCTGCGTGGTGAACACCTCGCGGACGGGTGCCTCGGGGCGGGAGTGCTCGGCCTCCATCGCCTTGAAGACCGGGGTCTCCTCCAGTTTCGCCCGGATCCACAGCCCGAACGCGACGAGAACGCCGGAGAAGAGGAACGCCACCCGCCAGCCCCATGACTCGAACTGCGCCTCGGTGAGCACCGCGCCGAGGGCGGCCAGAACACCGTTGGCCAGCAGATTGCCGGCGGGCGGGCCGACCTGGGCGGCGGAGGCGTAGAAGCCGCGGCGGCGCGGGTCGCCGAACTCGCTGGACAGCAGGACGGCGCCGCCCCACTCGCCGCCGACGCCGACGCCCTGCGCGAAGCGCAGCACGACCAGGGCGATCGGGGCGGCCACGCCGACCGTCGAGTACGCGGGCAGGACGCCGATCAGGAACGTCGCCGCGCCGATGAGGACCAGTGTGGCGATCAGCACCTTCTTGCGCCCGATCACATCACCGAGGCGGCCGAAGACGAAGCCGCCCAGGGGGCGCGACACATAGCCGACCGCGTACGTGGAGAACGCGAGGAGCGTGCCGGTGAGCGGGTCCTCCGAGGGGAAGAACAGGTCGCCGAAGACCAGGGCGGCCGCGGCGGAGTAGACGGCGAAGTCGTACCACTCCAGGGCCGTGCCGGTCAGGCTCGCGACGAAGGCCCGGCGGACGCCGGAGCGCCGGTCGGACGCCCGGGCGTCGTCCTTCGTGTCGTCCTTCGGGGTGTCGGACATGGTTCCCATCCTTGCTGGGGGAGGCCGGGGGACATCGACCTTCCGGCATACTTCTTGTATACAGGTCGTATGCGCAACCCCTGCGCGAGAAGTTAACCGCGGAGAAATGCCGATCCGCGGACCGCTACCCGATCCCTGGGAGTGCCTCATGGCCGTGCTGACCTTCGAACTGCCCGACGGAACGACACGCGAGGTCGACGTCGTCCAGGTCCTCAACGCCGGGTACGCCGGGCGCAGCCAGGAGGACGTCGCCGCGCACGTCGCGGAACTCGCCGAGCTGGGCGTGCCCGGCCCCTCTGTCACGCCCGCCCTCTACCCCGTCTCCCCCTACCTCGCCCAGCAGACCGACCGGGTCCACGCGCAGCACGGGCACACCTCCGGCGAGGCGGAATGGGCGCTCGTCGTGGCCGGCGACGGGGAGCTGCTGCTGACCGCCGCCTGTGACCACACCGACCGCGACCTGGAGGTGCACGGCGTGGCCTGGAGCAAGAACGCCGGCCCCGACGTCCTCGCCCGCCGCGCCTGGCGCCTGGCCGACGTGGAGTCCCGCCTCGACGACCTCACCCTGCGCGCCTGGGTCACCCACGACGGCACCTCGACGGAGATCCAGCACGGCACGCTCGCCGAACTCCTCGCCCCCGCCTACTGGCTCGACGTCCTGCGCTCACGCGACGCGCTCACCCCCGGCACCGTCCTGATCTCCGGCACCATCCCCATGACCCCGGGCGTCGACCAGTTCGCCGACGCCTGGAGCGTGGAACTGGCCGACCCCACCACCGGCGACACGATCCGCCTCCACTACGACGTCCGGCCGATGCCGGCACCGATCGGCTGACGGGGCGGGAGGCCGCCCGGGCGGCTGCTCGGCGGTGTCGAGCGCCTCTTCGTACCGGGCACGGGCGAGCCGGTTGGTGGCGAGGACGTCCAGGTGGGCGTTGCGGACGAAGGCGACAGCGCCGGTCGTTGATGAAGGCGCGATGAGCCGTGGAGGGCCTGGCTGGTGTGCCAGGTGATGTGGTGCGGCGCGACAGGGCGCGCCTGGCTGTGGGCCGACCAGCGGATCAGCGGGACGTGCCGACCGCGCGGGAAATGACGGCGTCGAAGGCGCGGTCGGGCAGGATGCGGCGCAGGGCGATGAGGGGGCGGGCGCCGAAGCCGGTGGCGTAGCGGGTCTTGGGGCGGCGGGCGGTGACGGCCTTGGCGATGGCGTCGGCGATGACGGAGGGCGGGGAGTTGCGGTCGGCGTTGGCTTCGGAGCGCAGGGAGGCGGCGACGGCGGTGGCCTGGGGAGCGTAGGGACCGCTGCCGGAGGACTTCTCCAGCTTGTCGGCGGCGATGGCGCCCCATTCGGTGGCGATGCCTCCGGGTTCGATGACGACGACGTCGATGCCGAAGGGCTTGGCCTCCAGGCGCAGGCAGTCGCTGAGGGCTTCGAGGGCGAACTTGGTGCCGTGGTACCAGCCGCCGAGCGGAGTGTGGATCTTGCCGCCCATCGAGGTGATGTTGACGACCGTGCCGGAGCGCTGGGCTCGCATGTGGGGCAGGGCGAGCTGGGTCAGGCGCAGGGCGCCGAAGACGTTGACCTCGAACTGGTAGCGGGCCTCGTCCAGGGGGACGTCCTCGATGGCGCCGTAGGAGCCGTAGCCGGCGTTGTTGACCAGGACGTCGATGCGGCCGGTTTCGGCGGCGACGCGGTCGATGCCGGCACGCATGGAGGCGTCGTCGGTGACGTCCATGGCCAGCGGGCGGATGCCGCGGTCGGCGAGCTTCTGAAGGCGGTCGGTGCGGCGGGCGGCCCCGTAGACGGTGTATCCGAGGTCCTGCAGCTTGAGGGCGGTGGCTTCGCCGATGCCGGAGGAGGCACCGGTGACGAGGGCGGACTTGGTCGGCATGGTGGGTCCTCACAACTAATATGAACTTCGGTTCACCATCTATCCTGAACCGTGGTTCACCTTTGTGCAAGGGGAAGGGCAGGGACATCGCAATGACCCAGGCCAGGGCGCCGCGCGCCGACGCGGTCCGCAATCGGAGGAAGATCCTCGGCGCCGCCAGTGAGCAGATCACCGCGCACGGGCCCGAGGTCGGGATGGACGAGATAGCCGCCGCCGCGGGCGTGGCCGTGGGCACCCTGTACCGGCACTTCCCGACCAAGACCGACCTGGTCGCGGCCGTCGTCGCCGAGTTCGTCGCCCGGGTCGCCGACGACGCGCAGGCCGCACTCGAGCGCGTCACCGCCGGTACCCGGGCCCTGGACGAGCTCACCGCGTTCCTCGGCCGCGTGGTCGAAGCGTCCGTGACCGACCGCGCCGTCAAGGCAGCTGCCCAGGCCCTGGGCGCGGAACCCGGCGACCGGGACACCGAGGAGCGCGCGAGCGCAGCCGTCGCCGCCCTCATCCAGGCGGGTCAGGCCGACGGGGACATCCACCCGGACGTCACCGTCAACGACATCTACCTGCTGTTCTCCACCGCCCCCACCGACCAGCCCCCCGCCGCCCGCGCCCGCTGGCTCACGCTCGTCGTCCCGGGCCTGACCACCCGAGCCCGGCCTGTCGACATCTGAGGGTGGAGGGCAACCCCGCCCTGAACCCGGCCGCCCTGCGACGCTGATCACCCACCCGTTCCCAGAGGAGCACCCATGCGGTACCGCACACTCGGCAGCTCGGACCTTCAGGTCTCCGAGATCTCCCTCGGCTCCTGGCTCACCTACTCCGGCGGCATCGAGGCCGACCAGACCCGTGCCTGCACCGAGGCGGCGTTCGACGCGGGCATCAACTTCTTCGACACCGCCAACGTCTACGGCCGGGGCGCCGCGGAGACGGCCTGGGGCGAGATCCTCTCCTCCCGCCCCCGCGACTCCTACATCCTGGCCACCAAGGTCTTCTTCCCCATGTCGGACGACCCGGCCGACCAGGGCCTGTCCCCGGCGCAGATCGCCCAGCAGATCGACGCCTCCCTCACCCGCCTGAGGACCGACTACGTCGACCTGTACCAGGCGCACCGCTTCGACCCCACCGTCCCGATCGAGGACACCATCGAGGCGTTCCAGAAGGTCGTCGAGCAGGGCAAGGCCCGCTACCTCGGCTTCAGCGAGTGGACCCCCGAACAGATCCAGGCCGCGATCGACATCGCCGGTCCCGACCTGTTCGTCTCCTCCCAGCCGCAGTACTCCATGCTGTGGCAGGCCCCCGAGGCCGAGATGTTCGGCCTGTGCGCCGCGAACGGCATCTCCCAGATCGTCTGGTCACCGCTCGCCCAGGGCGTCCTCACCGGCAAGTACAAGCCCGGGCAGCCCGTCCCGGAAGGGAGCCGGTTCGCCAGCGCGGAGATGGCGGTGTCGCAGGACCTCGTCTACAGCGAAGCCACCTTGGAGGCCGTGCAGCGCCTGGTTCCCATAGCCGAGGAGGCGGGAATGAGCATGCCCACCCTGGCGCTGGCCTGGGTGCTGCGCCGCGACGAGGTCGCCTCCGCGATCACCGGCGCCTCCCGCCCCGAGCAGGTCCACGCCAATGCCGCCGCCTCCGGGGTGGAGTTGTCCGACGACCTGCTGGCCGCCGTCGACCAGGCCCTCGGCGACGTCCCCGTCACCGGACCCACCCTCGCCCCCGCCGCCCAGGCCGGTATCAAGCACCGCTGACGCAGCGGTTGCCATCCCGCCGACGACCGCCGACGCAAGGCCAGGCAGACCAGGCCCGTACGAAGGACCACCGAGCGCGCATGGTCGGAGTTGTCCAACGGCTGAAGGTTGGGCGCTTCTTATCGGTTTCCTGGCTGCTCTCTGGCCTCTTGCTTGAGTCCCCGTTTCTAGGGTCGTTCACGTCCCCGACTCTTTTGGAGATCTTCGACATGAACGCTTCCAAGCGGGCCCTGGCCGCCGCTGTGTCCACCGCCGCCCTGCTGGTCGGACTGGTCGCCTGCGGTGGCTCGGACTCCGGCGATTCCGCTTCGTCCTCGAACAGTGCCGCCGCCGGCCAGGCCGGCGGCGGCACTCAGGCCGCGGACGGTGGTGCGCAGGCCGAGGGCGGCGAGGGCGGTGACCCGGTGGAGACCCCGCTGACCGGTGAAGCCAAGCAGAAGGCGGAGGCCGCGGCGCTCGCCGCCTTCCCCGGCAAGGTGGTCAAGTCCGAGGAGGACGCCGAGAACCCCGGCACGTACGCGGTGGAGATCAAGAAGGCCGACGGCAGCGAGGTGGAGGTCTACCTCGACCCGAAGACCTACAAGGTCGTCAAGACCAAGGACGAGGCCGGCGACGACGACTGATCCCGCCCACCGACAGGCTGGGCCGTGTCGGGCACCGTCGGCCGCGGAAAAGGTGCCGTCAGCCGAAGGTGCCCGCAGCCGAAGGTGCCTTCAGCCGAAGGTGCCCGTAGCCGACGGGCCCGGCCGTCTTCGTTGAGCGGACGTGTCCCCGAACGCGTAACAGAGACTGGCCGGATGACTTGGCCGGATGACTTGGACGGGTTGGTGTGATCACGGCCGCGGAGTGGTGGGGGTGTGGGCCTGACGCCATGCGGGTGCTGCTCATCGAAGACGACGAACGGATCGCCGGCCCGCTGGCCGAGGGCCTGGCCCGCTACGGGTACACCGTCGAGCGGGCGCGCACCGGCTCGGCGGCGCTGGCCGCTCCCGAGCCGGAGATGGTGCTGCTCGACCTGGGCCTGCCGGACATGGACGGTCTCGATGTCTGCCGGGCCCTGCGCCGGCGCTCGGACGTGCCGATCATCATGATCACCGCCCGGGGTGAGGAGATCGACCGGGTCCTGGGCCTCGAACTGGGCGCCGACGACTACATGGCCAAGCCGTTCGGTGTCCGCGAACTGGTCGCCCGTATTCGCGCGGTCACCCGCCGCACCCGCCCGCAGACCGGGGCAGGTGCCGACGCTCCCGGCAGCGCGGCCGGACCAGGCCACCACCACCCCGTTCTCACGTCCGCCCCCGACCCCACGCCCGTGGACGCGGCGCAGGCGGTGGGCCCGCTGGTCATCGACCGCCGCACCCGCCAGGTCCGCCTCCACGGTGCTGCCATCGCCCTGGCCCCGAAGGAATTCGACCTGCTGGCCTATCTCGCTCTGGACCCGGGCGCGGTCTGCTCGCGTCAGCAGATCGTCGACCAGGTGTGGGACCCGCACTTCTTCGGCCCCACCAAGACGCTGGACGTGCACGTGGCCGCCCTGCGCCGCAAGCTGGGCGATCCCGCCTGGATCGAGACCGTCCGCCGGGTCGGCTTCCGCCTCCACACTCCTGATGCCGCAGCGCCGCCCCACGGTGCGGGGCAGGAGGCACGGACATGACCCGGCGTCTGCTGGCCGGCTATCTCGGGCTGGTCCTGCTCGTCCTGCTGGGTCTGGAGATTCCCTTCGGGCTTCTGTTCGCCCGCGCGGAAACGTCCCGCTTGTCCAACAGCATGGAGCGGGACGCCGGAATGCTGGCCGAACTCGCCGAGGAACGCATCGAGGAGAACAACACCGACGAACTGCCCGAGCTGGCCACGGAATACGCCGAGCGGACCGGAGCCCGAGTGGTCGTCGTGGACCGCACCGGCGCCGTCCTGACCGACTCGGCCTCCACCACCCCCGCCGGGGCCGACCTGTCCGCACAGCCGGACATCGCCACCGCCCTGCGCAACCGGACCACCGTCGGCACCTCACCCGACCCGGACAGCGGCACGGAGACCCGCTACGTCACCGTCCCCGGCTCCTCCGGCGAGACCATCCGCGGCGCCCTGCGGCTCAGCTACCCCACCGATGTGCTGGACGGCCGGGTCCGCGACATCTGGTTCACCCTCGCCCTGACCGGCCTGGGCGTGCTGGCGGCCGCGGCACTGATCGCCCTGGCACTGGCCCGCTGGATCATCCGCCCCGTCCACGCCCTGGAACGCGCCACCACCCAGCTCGCCGACGGCACCCTCACCCACCTGCCCGCCACCGACCTCGGCCCGCCCGAACTGCGACGCCTGGCCGCCTCGTTCACCCACACCGCGACCCGCCTGCAACACCTCCTCGCCGCTCAGCGCGCCTTCGCCGCCGAAGCCTCCCATCAGCTCAAAACCCCCCTGACAGCGTTGCGGATCCGGCTGGAGAACTTCGAACCCCACCTCGACCCGGCCGTCCACGACAGCCTGGACGAAGCCATCGGCGAGACCGAACGCCTCGGCCGCATGATCCAGGGGCTGCTCTCCCTGGCCCGCCTCGAATCCGCCGCCACCACCCCGGAAGCCTCCGACCTCGACGCCGTGGTCGCCGATCGGGCCGCTACCTGGGCTCCCTTCGCCGCCGAACACGACGTCCGTATCGCCACCACCGGGCGACCGGCAGGCCACGTGTGGGCCATCCCGGGCGCACTGGAACAGATCATCGACAACCTGCTGGCCAACGCCCTTCGCGTCGCACCCTCCGGCAGCACCGTCACCCTGGCCGTCCGCCACGTGCCCCACGGCATCGAGCTGCACGTCATCGACCAGGGCCCCGGCATGAGCGAAACAGAACGCCGGCGCGCCTTCGACCGCTTCTGGCGCGCCTCCGACACCCACCACGACGGCACCGGCCTCGGCCTGCCCATCGTCCGCCACCTCGTCGACGCCTCCGGCGGTGCCATCACCCTCGATCCCGCCCCCGGCAGCGGCCTCGACGCCCGCGTACGCCTGCGGCCCGTCGCCATCCACCCGACACGGCTCGTCGCCGGCCGATAGAAGTTTCCGGCATCGCGCGCGTATGGGGCATCTCCGTGTGACCGCTCAGTCCAGGAAGTAGGACCAGAAGGGGATCGTGCCGTCCTGATGGCCTTCGGGTGTCGGCACAGGGCGACCGAACTCGTGGTGGAAGTGGTCGGCCAGATCGGTGCCGTAACAGATGATGTCCGTCTGGTACATCGACAACACGGGCGTACCGGTGCGGTCCGGATGTCCATCAGCACCACGTCGGGCCGCAGTTCGCGGCAGACGGCGAGGGCGGCCTGCACCGCTGTTGCCGTGGTTGTCCGCTGTGAAGGGCACGCTATGGGCACGATGTTCGAGCTGCTGCCCCGGCCGGGCGTACGGCCATCGGGCGTTGTCCGTGTTCGAGCCGACCGGCCCGCGCCACGTGATCAGCTGGAACCGGGAGCGGAACGGTCGGGCGTTTCCTGTCCGGCACGGCGGCGGTATTCGGCGTTGATGCGCTGCGCCTCCTCGAGCTGGTCCTCAAGGATGACGATGCGGCAGGCAGCCTCGATCGGGGTGCCCCTGTCGACGAGCTCGCGGGCGCGCGCCGCGATCCGCAGTTGGTAGCGGGAGTACCGGCGGTGCCCGCCCTCCGAGCGCAGCGGAGTGATCAGCCGGGCCTCACCGAGGGCTCGGAGGAAAGCCGGGGTGGTGCCGAGCATCTCGGCGGCCCGCCCCATGGTGTATGCGGGGTAGTCGTCGTCGTCCAGACGATCACTGAGGGGGATATCTGCTGTCATGTCACCTCTTTGTGCAACGCGTCGAGGGGCCCTGGTGCCGTACGGCACCAGGGCCCCGAAGGAAATTCAACACCATCTGTCGGCCCAGATGCTCTGCCGACCTTCTGTTTCCGCTACCAGCCCTGCAGAAGGGGGGTGCGGGGATCGCGGCTGCGTGACCGGGGACCACCTTCCAATCCGGGGTCTTGCGGTACCCGGACCGAGTGCCTCTCGGCCGGGCGATCCTGATGGCGTCTGCTCCTCCGTTCTCCCTCTTGACCTGCGGATCTCGTGTACTTCAACCCCGCCAGTTCATGTCTGTCGGGTATCGCTGGACCGTGTCAACGAGAAAAAGACTAACCACGCCAGAAGCCAATGTCTACCCTGGCAAGAACAGATTTCAGCCCTCAGGAGGAACAGAAACCCTGTGACCTGCACCAACGGGTGACCCCAGAACGGACGGCTGGACGGCTGGACGGCAGTGAGGGCCCTGCCGACGCGCGTCGGCAGGGCCCTCACCGGGATCCTGATGGCGGTTCTCCGCCCGTCCTCATACCTCCAGGGAGGCGGCACCGAGCAGTGCCGACGCGGTCTGGAGCGGAGTGGGGACACGTACGGGCTCGGCCCCGGGGCGGTCGTGGCAGGTGAAGCCGAGGCGGGTCATGGCCCGGATGACTTCGCCGCCGGTGAAGTCTCGGCGGTCCTGTCGGGTGATGATCTGGCCCACCTGCTTGACGGGGTAGCGACGGCGGCCGATGGTCACGGACTCACCCGTGACGATCTCGGGCGTGACGCCCTTCATCGAGGCCAGCACTCCGCTCTTGGTCAGGTCGAACGGGTACCGGGCGATGACACAGCGCATGATGCCCCACAGAGAGAGAAGGAGAACGGGCTGGTTCGGGCGACGCGAATCAGCGGGCGACGGCCAGGGCGCCCGGGCCCCGGCCGTGTTCCCCGACGGCGACGGGCCGGGGGACGGGCGAGGTGAGGGGTCCGTCGAGGACGTCCCGTAGACGGAGCCGGTCCGTGTACGTGGAACTGCCGCGGTGAACGGCGAGGTCGGCTCGGGTGATCGAGCCCGTGCACTGGTCGTCCCCGTCGCACAGGAGGAGGTACTCGACACGGGCGCCGGCCATGACGGACAGCGCGACCTCGACGGTCATGTCGTCCCGGACCCGGAGTCCTGACACGTCCATGTCGTCGACCACGGTCATGGGGAAGGGACCCGCCTGGTGTCGCTGTGCCTGAACCGGTGTCAAAGCTGCCTCCTCGGGGACGGGTGCGTTGCTGGTCGGTGCTTCTAGGCCGCCGGATCGAAGGCCGACCGCTGTGCCCTGGGCTGCCCCGCTTGTCCGGCGGTGCGCCCGCGAGCGGGGCGGCGCCGGCCTCGGGACGAGGGAGCCGCGGACGACACGGCACGGCCGGGACGTGCCACGGCCGGTGCGGTGACGACGACAGGGACACCGGAGGGGGCCTGGGCGCCTGTGATGCGGCTCAGTTCCGCTTCACCCGAACGGACCGGGGTGGTCCGGGGAGTGATGCCGGCTGCGGCCATCAGCCGGTTCATGCCGCGGCGCTGGTCGGGCGTCACAAGCGTGACGACGCTGCCGGACTCGCCGGCGCGGGCGGTACGGCCGCCGCGGTGCAGGTAGTCCTTGTGGTCGCCCGGCGGATCCACGTTGACGACCAGGTCGAGGTTGTCGACGTGGATGCCGCGGGCCGCGACGTTGGTCGCCACCAGGACCGTCACATGGCCGGTCTTGAACTGGGCGAGGGTCCGTGTGCGCTGGGGCTGGGACTTGCCACCGTGCAGACCCGCGGCGCGGACGCCGCTGTTCAGCAGGTGCTTGGTCAGCCGGTCCACGGCGTGCTTGGTGTCCAGGAACATGATCACCCGGCCGTCTCGCGCCGCGATCTCGGTGGTCGTCCGGTACTTGTCCGCTTCGTGTACGTGGAGCACGTGGTGCTCCATCGTGGTGACCGCACCCGCCGACGGGTCGACGGAGTGGACCACCGGGTCGTTCAGGTAGCGGCGGACCAGCAGGTCGACGTTACGGTCGAGGGTCGCCGAGAAGAGCATCCGCTGCCCTTCGGGGCGCACTTGGTCGAGCAGGGCGGTGACCTGCGGCATGAAGCCCATGTCGGCCATCTGGTCGGCCTCGTCGAGGACGGTGATACCGATGTCGTCCAGTCGGCAGTCACCCCGGTCGATGAGGTCCTTGAGCCGCCCCGGCGTCGCGACGACGATCTCCGCCCCGGCCCGCAGCGCCCCCGCCTGCCTGCCGATCGACATGCCGCCGACCACCGTGGCCAGCCGCAGCCGCACGGAGCGGGCGTACGGTGTGAGCGCGTCGGTCACTTGCTGGGCGAGCTCGCGGGTGGGGACGAGGACCAGGGCAAGCGGCCTCCGCGGCTCCGCGCGCCGGCCCGCTGTACGGGCCAGCGTCGCGAGGCCGAAGGCGAGGGTCTTGCCCGACCCGGTACGGCCGCGGCCGAGCACGTCACGTCCCGCGAGGGAGTTCGGCAGGGTCGCCCCCTGGATGGGGAACGGTACGGTCACGCCCTGGTGACCGAGCGCGGCCAGCAACGGCGCCGGCAGGGCGAGGTCGGCGAACGACTCGACGGCCGGCAACGCGGGCGTGGTCGTCACCGGCAACGCGAACTCGCCCTGGGGTGCGGTCTGTCGACGTCCGTAGCCCTTGGAACGCCGCGGAGCCTGCGAGCGCTGGGTGGCGGAACCCCGGGAGCGGTCATAGGTGCGATTCGTGCGTTCAGTACGTTCAGTACGTTCAGTGCGGGCAGTGCGTGCGCGGTTCAAGTGGAACCTTCCTCGATGTGGGCACGTAGGCACGTAGCAAGGAATTTCCGCAGCAAAATGAACGGCGCAGAGAATCGCGAGAACGAGCCGAATATGGCAGGGGAGAATCACCCCGGAAATGCAGCGAGCTGGGGCCCGCACCCCAAGGTGCGGGCCCCAGCTGCGAAGTATGTGCTGCCGCCGGTGTCAGGCGGGAACGATGTTCTCGGCCGTCGGGCCCTTCTGGCCCTGCGCGACGTCGAAGGACACCTTCTGACCTTCCAGCAGCTCGCGGAAGCCCTGGGCGGCGATGTTCGAGTAGTGGGCGAAGACGTCGGGGCCGCCACCCTCCTGCTCGATGAAGCCGAAGCCCTTTTCCGCGTTGAACCACTTCACGGTGCCAGTAGCCATGTCATTTCTCCTTCGGAGACGATGTGCGGAATTCGCCCTGTGCGGATTCCGTGTCGCCGTGCTGATTAACCCGTCGGAAAACTGAACCCTCTGGCAACCACACCTGCAACTGAGATCGACATTAGCACGGTGCGACCGGCCCTGCACGGTCAGGAATTCCATTCCGCTCGGCGGCCGAGGAATACTCGCCGCGCACCGCACCTATTTCTCATGTCGCCGATACAGATATTGATGCGCGCGGAAGCGGTGTTCCGGCCGAGCGCTTCCGGACACAGCGCCATGACCTCCGTCGATGAGCCGTGCGCCGCTGCCCTCGTCATCAACCGACGGAGCAACGGGGAACGTGTCGACACCCCATTGTCGCGATGAAGGTCACATCGGCCCGGAAGAGCACGACGTCGATGGCCGGCGGGTGGCACGAGCCGTTCGCCGGCCGTGTTCTAGCCGACGCGTGCGGCGGTCCAGGTGATGTGCGGGGGCTCGACGCGTGCGCACAGGGGCCCGCCCCGCTCGTCGGTCAGGCCGAGGCGTCCGACCAGCAGCCCGTCGCGTGCGGCCTCGGCGAGTACGTCGGCGGGGATGACGTCGAGCATGAGCTTGGCGCGGCGGAACATCGTGAAGGTGCCCGACTCGTCGACCGTGCCCCACGACAGGTAGATGAACCGTCGTCCCAGACGGTCCTGTACATAGGGGCCTTTGACCTCGACGCCGGTCGGCGAGGCGCTGGTGGTGCACTCCAGGGTCCACGTCGCGGACGGTGCGTCGCCGGGCTGTGGCTCGAGGAGTTCGGCCGGACGGTCGCGGCGTTGCACGGCGACGTGGACGTTGCCGTACGCGGGGACTTTGCCGTCGGCAGGGGCGGGGCAGGTGAGGCCCGGCAGGTCGACGGCGTCGATGCGGATACGCATGGTGGCCATGATCCCGCCATCGCCCGAGCAAGGGCCAGCCGGCCTCGGACTGGGCTGCGCCCGGACAGCGTTGACCGCGTCACTCAGCGCCGACCCCAGGTGCCGTCATCCCCGTCCGGCAGTTCGTCAACGACACCGACCCCGTGCACCGGCGTAGGCGGCGGTATCACTGGCCTGTTCTTCCCCTCCGAGACGCTTCAGCTCAGGGCCCATGCCATGTTTGTGGAGGCGAAACCGGGCTTCTTGCGCGGGGCCGGACCATGGTGATGCCCCGGGGCCGACCGGGCACCGCTTTAGGAGTTCGACCCGATCCCTTCAGTCCGGCGCTGGGCGGGTACTGCAGCGTGGACGCGGAGCTCGGCTACCTGGACTAGGCGCTGCGCTCAATTGACTTCGTCATCAGGGCGAAGTCGTCTGGCGCATAGTGGCTTACTCCGATCGTTTCATCGCATTTCATGCAGACGCGCTTACTGGAGTCGGGGGGAAGTTCGCCCGGCGGGTGAAATTCCTGATGGCAATGGGGGCAGGCGAGTACCGGCTTACGGCATTTCTCGCACCTCGCCAGCTTCCCTGCTATGTTTCCAGGGCTTGCGAAAACTCGGCCCACGGCCGCCACAATCTTGGCTGCCCCCCGCGCCGTCACCAAATCTTGAAGCTTCGACTCCCAGGTTCTAGGGCGAGTGAATTTGGTGAACTTGCAAGACGGGCACTCGGACGGGTATTCGTAAGTCAGCCCCATCCATTTTTTCGTTACGGTCATCAATCGTCATCTCCATCGCCATAGTCCTCCTCTTCGGACTCGTAGTCGCTTTCAGAGTCGTCGATCGGCGTCAGAGCATTTTCGCCAGACACGTAGTCAGATGTGCTGGTGTAGCCCATACCCGAGGCGTCCTCGGTCACCTCGGACTCGGAGTAAGTGTCGCCGTAATTCGATTCGGGTTCACCGGTTGAAGGGTCCGCGGGGGTGTATTCGGTGCCCATCACTGTCTCCCAAAAGGTGGAAGCCTTCGAATGCAGAGAAATAGAGTTGCGCTGCCGCCAGGCCTATGAGCTCCCGGGCCGAGTGGATGTCCTTCAAAGCGGCTAGTGGAAGCGACGCTCTCTTACTGTCACGTACGAGTGGTCCCGGCCGCTGGCCACCTGTTAGGCAATTTTGCATCGAAATGGGACGCTCTTCTACTTGGGGATTCAACGATGCGTCAATAGTTCATAGATCGGAGACCCAGGTGCCAACGGTGATCGTCAGTTGTAGATGGTGCGTAGGGCTTTGTCCTGTCTCGGTGTGCCTGCCGCGTGCCCTCTTCAGTCGACCTGTCAGCTTCTGCGCCCGACAGCCTTCGCTTTGCTGCGGGCCCAGCCCGAAACAACCGCGCCGATGGCGACGGCGGCAACGTAGACGGTGACGCTCGCCGCGAATCCGCCCGGCAGCCAGCCGAGTGGGCCGGCGTTGCCGTGGTCGACGAGCTGACGGATAGCTCCCTGCCCCCCAAGGACAACGAGAGCCACACCGAGGATCTGTAGAACGTCGTACTTCACGTGATGCCCTCCGGAGCTCAAGACGTCGCTGCGGTGGCAGAAGCACCGCGGAAGGCGGTGGTGAACCATGCGTAAACGGGCGCGAGTGATGGTGATGCAGGCCATCCATTGATCGCGGCCAGGAGCTGCCAAAAGCGCTGGGTTTGTGGGTCGGCGGTCGTCTGCAGGCGGGCGAGGATCCAGCGGCGCAGATCACCGTCGCCGGCACTCTCGAATGCATGGCCGTAGAGCCCGCCCAGTAACTCGGCAAGGGGCAAGGTAGCGGCGGAGGCCGGGAGCATGCCGGTGGATACGGCTTCGTCGATTCGTTCACGCATCGCCTGGTTGAGACCATCGTGCAGAACGCTGACGTCCTGTGGGGAAGGCTCTTCCGCCTGGTCCTCAGCTATGCGGCGTACTGCGGTCCGGAAGTCTGCGTTCTGGCAGAGTTCGGTGAGTTCCACCCAGGCCCCGACCTGTTCGGGTGTGGGATCGTCGGGGAGTTCGGGCATTGCGGACTGCATCAGGGCCACGAACTCGGGGTTGGCGTGGAAGCCCTTGAAGGCGTCGTCGATGAATTCTGCTACCAGTCGGCGTTGTTCAGCTTGGGAGAGCGTGGCGAGTCGATGCATGAGGTCCATCTCCATGGTGGTGGGGTTGTGTCTGGCCACTGCTCGAAGTACTGCCCGGCGCAGGCGGAGGGTCTGGATCTGTACGTCCAGGGCGTCGGCGTGTGCGTCCGCGACTTCCTGTACGGAGGCCTCCCGGTCCAGCACCTTGCGCACGGTCGCCAGGTCGAGCCCCAGATCGCGCAGCGTGCGGACCAGGTCCAGGCGGGCGACGGCGTCGAGGCCGTAAAGCCGGTAGCCCGCCGGGCTCCGGGCGGTCGGCGGGACGATGCCCTTGTCGGAGTAATACCGAATGGTCTTCACCGTCAGGCCGGTCCGGCGGGATAGTTCTCCGATGGAATAGAGCATGTCGCTGTCCATGCCCCCAGCTTGATGTCTCCCCCCACAGGAGACTCAACCGTGGGCCAGAAACTCGCTGTGAAGGCTGCTCGCAGAATGTCGACCTCAGCGTCCTCCGGCAACACATCTTCCTGTGCTCAGCCGCCTCGACGCGCTGGCGGAATGGCACTGGCTCAGCCATGAGCTGGCCGCGCTGGCGCGGGATGTGGTGGCGGCTCGTGGTCTACCTCGGTGCATACGGTCCGATGCCACGCGGCGAGTGATCACAGCGGACAGCAAAACGGCCCAGGTATCTGACCTGGGCTTTCTTCGTGGAGCGGGTGACGAGAATCGAACTCGCGCTCTCAGCTTGGGAAGCGACGGCGCTTGGGTGGGTGCATTGACTCTGACCTGTACAGATGCCTTGCTTCGGGAGCGGTCGTGCGGGTGGGATCGCGCCGTTGTTGACCGTGGTTGTCCGGTCTTACGGGCACGCTGTGGGCACGGATGCCCCCAGCGGCCGGGCCGTGCGTTCGCGCGACGCGTGCGCCGATCGGACCGCTTCGCCTCTGAGGCTGATCTGGAATGTCCGTCGCGACTGCACATGCCGGGAGCCGACGCTTTGCCGTGGACCCGTGAATGTTGGTGACGTA
The DNA here is from genome assembly GCF_000158955.1 of Streptomyces viridochromogenes DSM 40736. Taxonomy (GTDB): domain Bacteria; phylum Actinomycetota; class Actinomycetes; order Streptomycetales; family Streptomycetaceae; genus Streptomyces; species Streptomyces venetus. Next base: position 4,662,053 of record NZ_GG657757.1, read on the forward strand.
TTCTTCTATGTACATCACCAACATTGTGAGGAGGTGCCGTATGTCTGTGACCCAGATCGACATCGACGACGACGCTCTGGAACGCGCCATGGCTCTGGCCAAGGTCAGAACCAAGAAGGAGGCGGTCAACCTCGCTCTGCACTTCTACGCCGAGCAGCAGGAGCGCGCGGCGCGCATCAGCCGTCACTTCGAGCGCGCGCGTGAGTGGGGCGCCGTCGAGGACGCAGAGCGTCTGCACCGGGCGGAGAAGCACGGCCGGTGATCTACTTGCTCGACACGTCCGGCCTGGTCCGGCTGCTCCGGGACCCAAAACTTCAGACGGCCTGGTACGACGCGATCGACGCCGGGGCCATCGCATCCTGTTACGTGCAGCGAGCCGAGTTCCTGTACAGCGCCCGGAACGGCCGCGAGTACGACGAGATCGCGGAGATGTTCACCGACATCTATCCCGATGCGGCGGTGCCGAAGAACGCGGGGCGTTGGATCAGCTCGGTACAGCATCGTATGGCCCAGGCCGGGGAGCATCGAAGCGCCTCGGCGGTGGACCTCGTCATCGCCGCCACCGCAGCCCACCACGGCCTCGCTGTCCTCCACGACGATGCCGATTACCGTGCCATTGCCCGGCACGCATCCGACCTGCTCGAGCACAACGTCCACAACATCGCCTGAGGCGATCTCCCCAGAAGGACATCGGTAACCGTCCCCTGTGGTCGGTAGCGGCAGCCTTCAGCCTCGCTGTGGGGCACGCTATGGGCACGGGTCCGGAGCCATCGGTCTGGGGGAGATGGGGCGACGGACATTCGGAGGATCCTGCGTCCAGGTGCCTCTTGCCCAGGACATGTGTGGTTGCGGATGCGTAGGTGGCTCGGCTGTCATTCGACGTCGACTCCGTAGGCGCGGGCGAGGCCGTCGAGGCCGTCCGCCCATCCCTGACCGAGGGCCCGTAGCTTCCATGCGGGTAGGCCGTCGACGGAGTGCCGGTACAACTCGGCGACGACCATGGCTCGGATATCCGGGTTTGCGGACGGCTGGAAAGCCCATGCCGCCCCGGTCACGCAGTCGATGTGCAAGGCGGCGTGGGTGAGGGAGCCGCAGTTCAGACCCGTGTCGACGTCCATGTTGATGGCGATGGCGACGCGGCGCACTCGCTCGGGCAGGGCAGCCAGGTGAATGGTGGCGCGTTCGACGGCGTACGGACCCTCCCGCTGCTTGCCCAGAAGCCGTGCGGCACCGTCGGCAGAGAAGGGCTGGTTATAGAAGACGAAGTCCTCGTCGGCTGCCACCCGGCCGTCCTCCCCGGTCAGGAAGAGGGTGAGGTCCGCGTCCGCGCCGGCGAAGCTGAAGGCGACGTGCAGCCCCTGCCAGGCGTCCTCGGGCAGGACGAGGGTCTGGCCGGGGATGAGCGAGGTAGGCAGCACGGGCGGTGTGGCGGGTGCAGGAGGCGGTCCTGCCGCCCTGTGTTCCTTCCATTCGACGAACGGCTTGATCCGGTAGGGATCCGTGAGTGGCGTCCGGTCGCCGGGTGGGGTGCCGGCGCCGAGGGTGACGTCGATGTCGGCGAGTGACGGTTCGCCGGCACCGGGTTCGTCCTGAGCATGGTCGAGCAGGACCTGGAGGCCGGGCACGCGGCTGGTGTCCAGCGGCTTGATCGCGCTGGACAGGTAGCCCGATGCGGTGGTGGTGACGGAGCAGGTGACGTCCTGCCCGATGTCCTGGAAGCACAGGGCGTCCTCGGGTTCCCGCCAGGGCGTGGACTCGATCGCCTGGCGCGTCCAGCGGCCGTAGGCCACGAAGCCGAGGCGCTGGGTGTCGGGCAGGCGGGTCAGCACAGCGAGGTCGATGGCCGTGATGCCGGGTGCGGTGGCGAAGCCCTCCTTCAGCGTGGCGACGATGTTGGAACCCATGGACGTCAGCCACCACAGAACGCGGTCCCGCTTGGTGAGGTTCTTCAGCGTCGGGCGCCCGCCGGGCGTGAGCCCAGGCGTCTGACCGGGCATGGAGTCGAGGTCCTGTTGCCGCACAACGACGGACAGCACCGAGCCGTCCACGCCTACGGCACAGCCGGCGGCCGGGTTGTCCGAGAAGGCGGTGTTCACCGCTTCGCAGACGGTGTCCTCGTCATTGGCGAGCAGGGCTTGCCACCAGTGTTCGGCCTCGCTCACCAACTGATGGCGGATCGCTTCCAGTCGCGCTGTCTCGGCGGCCAGGTAGGCGGGCGCCTCCTGTTCCGCCCGTCGTCTGGCCGCAGCCCTCTCTGCGCGGGCCAGCCGCCCCACGCCCTGAAGGTGGAACGTCCGGGCTTCAGCGAGCGCCCATGACAGGCTCAGTTGGGGGGCGTCCGGGATGACGGGCGGATGTGCCGCGGGAAAGGACTCCAGGTGAACGCTGGTCATCTGCCGCCTCAGCTCGCGCAACTGAGCGATGGCGGCATCGCGCTCCGCCTCCTGCTGAGCCCGCTCCGCCTGACGGCGCGCCCGGTCCAATTGCGCGGCTGAGGGGGCGACCGTACGAGAGCGTGTCGTACGCCGTGTACTCGTGCGCCGTCGATTGCCGCCGAGGGAACTCGACGCGTAGAAGGGGCCGAGCCCGGTCGACATCCTGGTGCCGCCGCTGCCCACGCTGAGCCTCGCCGCACGTGGCCCGACCGAGGTGCGCACTCCACGAGTCGAGACCCGCACACTCATCCCAGGTACACCGACACGGAAACCGAACCCCATGACGTACCCCTCTCCCCAGAACAGTCTGGCACCCCAAAGGGGCGTGTGAGGCCGGCTCGGCTGGCCCTCAGCAACACGACATGGGGAGGTGGTGCCTGATACATCAACGCGGTACATGGACTACTCTTGGTACATGTCCATGAAGCGCACCAACGTCTACGCCGACCCCGAGGACCTGGCCATCATCAAGGAGGCCGCCAAGCGCCGAGGTGTAAGCGAGGCCGAGATCATCCGCCAGGGCATCCACCTCGCCGCCATGGCGAACCGAGTCTGGGAAGAGCCGCTGTTCTCACGCACCTTCGAGGGGCCGGGGCGCACGCTGTCCAAGTCGGAGGTCCGCGACACGGTCACCGAGGCCGTCCGGCGCGAGACCGACTCGGGTTCCGGATCCGCCGCGTGATCATTGTCATCGCCGATACGTCCGGCCTTCTGGCAGCCCTGGACTCGTCTCATCCGGAACACGGGGCGGCGAACGAGGCGATCATGGCGGCGGGGTTGCTGGTCATGTCCCCGCTCCTGCTGGCCGAACTGGATCACGTGGCGACGCGTGAGCTCGGCAGGGAGGCCGCCCTCAGCGCGGTCGATGACCTGCGGCGCTGGATTAGCCGTGGTCGTGTCGTCCTGCCGGAGATCACGGACGACCACCTGGGCGCCGCCCAGTCTGTCCGTGTCCGCTACCGCGCGCTGGACCTCGACCTCGCCGACGCGGTGAACGTGGCGCTTGCCTCCGACTACGACACGGACGCGATTCTCACCCTCGACCGACGCGACTTCCGGGCCGTACGCCCGCTGGGCCGATACAAGTCGTTCCGGGTACTCCCCGACGACCTCCCGATCTGACGCAGGACCCAAAGCGGTCAAGTGCCCGCTTCCACAAGGGGCTTGGGCGCCGCCCACGGCGAAGACATGCAGGACGGGCGTCCGCCATCGCCCAGGAACAGCGGGCTGAGGGCTCGCCTCCGGCTCAAGCAGCTGCACTGGGACTTCGTGCTGCTGCGCAGTGACCGGACCTCGCATCGGTCAGGACACGGCAGCGGAAAGTGAGGTCGGTGGAGTCTCAAAGGGCGAGTCAAACCGGCGGGGCGGCGCCCATCGGTTGAGGGCGCCCCGCCGGGAAAGGGTTCGAGCCTCATCCTCATCAGGTCGATCATGGGGGACTGTCTACATGGACCAACCGGCCCGGCGCCTCGGTCCATCGTCCACTTAGGTCCAGCGTCGACTTCAAGTAGACGACCAGTCCTGACTGCGGCGATCCAGTACGAGTACGCCGGTTTCCGGACGTCGTACGACGGCGTCAGGAGGGGCGGGTCATTGCGCTCCCGCCCGCCACTGCTGAGCCGTGCCCCCGGTCAGCGGCTCCAGCGACAGCCCGCCGCCCCTGTCCGGGGTGACCGCCGTCTCGATGGCGATCGCCGGGCGGATGACCCCGTCGGCGTCGACCGTGAAGCGCAGGTTGTCGCCGTTGTCGCCGTCGACCGAGTCGCACTCCCAGATGCCCACACCCCGGTCGACGGAACCGCGGCTGTCCAGGCAGTAGTCGGGGTCCGCGGCCGACTGCACGACACCGCGGCCGGTGTCGACGCGCCAGCGCTGGGTGGGGGCGGCGGTGCAGGGGGCGGTTATGACGTCGGTGCCTTTGTCGAAGTCGCCGGACACCTCCAGGCACCGGCCCGAGGCGGCGTTCACGACCTGGGCGTACGTGCCGTTCGGGGCGTGGGCCGTGGGGGAGGGGGACGGGCGGGGGCTGCGGCTCGGGGGCCGTGTCGTCGGGCTCGGGCTCCGCGTGGGAGACGGGGGCCTCCTGGAGGTCCGGGACGGCGACGGTGTCGCGGACACCGTCGCCGTGACCGTGATCGGCGGCGCGGTCGTGGGCGTGCCGGCGGCGCCCGCTGAACGGTGGTCCGCGGAGTCGCCCGAGGGCAGCATGAGGATCGCCAGGGGGACCAGGGCCACGCCGAAGGCCGCGGAGGCCAGCAGTAAGCGGCGGGACGGAGGGCGCCGCGCCCCCGTGCCGCCGGCGACGCCCCGGGGCTCGGGGCCCTGCCGGGTCGTGTACGCCGAACCGGACCAGGGCAGCAGGCCCTCCGCCAGGGCCGCGCGCGGGGTGTCCCGCAGGGTCGTCAGCTCCTCGTGTGCGGCCGTGCAATGCGGGCATTGCGCCATGTGCGCGTGCAGGTCGGGACTGTGGCGGGGGGCGTCCGCCCGCGTCGACTCCTCGATCAGGCGGCGGAAGTCCGCGCAGCGCGGGTCGTCGGAGGCGGCCAGGCGCGACCTGAGACAGGCTTGGGACATCGCCTGGAGGGCCTGCGTTGTGCCGTACACGACGTCCTGGGGAGCGAGGTCGAGGAAGGAGGCCGTGCGGCCCTCGGGCTCCTCGTCCACGACGGCGTACCAGAGGAGGCCCTGGGTGCGGGAGGGCAGGGTGTGGAACGCGGCCAGCAGGGGCGGCAGCGGGCCCCCCGGGGTGCCGGTGGTGTTCAGGACCAGCAGCAGGCCGGGGTCCAGGCCCGCGGAGCGGTCGTCGCGGGCCCAGGAGGCGGCCAGCCGGGCGGTCAGCAGCAGGAGGTGGTGGCGGAGCGGGACGCGGGGTTCCACACCGTGTGCCGTCTCGCGGGCCGCCGCCGTGAAGGTCTCGGCCACCAGCCGCCGGGCCGCCGACTCGCTCGTGGTGCACAGCCGGGCGTAGCCGAGGGCCGCCGGGCGGTGCCGTCGGTGGAGCTCCCGCAGCGCCGCGTAGGCGGTGGCGGTGTCGCCGCGCAGCAGTACGGTCAGCCGCGCGTCCGGCACCTCGCCGTACGGCCCGCGGTCCGCGTCCCCGGCAGTGTCGCCGCCCTGAGCCATCCTCGCCCCTCCTCGCCCGCCACCCGTCCCCAGTGCTGACGTACCAGCCAGTTTGGGGTGCCCACATGGTGGCGGAGGAGGCCCTCTTGGAAAAGGGAGTTACCTGAGGTAACTGAGCGGGGTTTCGGCGACCGGGAAGCGGGCCTCCGGAAGGATCGTTCCTCCACCGTCAGCCCCTTGCGCAACCGCACCAGCGTGCGCGACAGCAGCCGGGAGAGGTGGCCCCAGGATGCCGACAAGCCCCTCATCTGCCATGAAAGAGCAGGTGAGGGGCTTGTTCGTGCGGGCTTACTTCTTCTTGCCCTGGGTGTTGCCGGGAATCTTGGGGAGCTGGGTTTTGCTGGTCAGGGGCGGTGGGATCTTGCGCCTGGTGGTCGTCGTTGGTCGTCGTTGGTCATCATTGGCCACTGTCGAGCGGCCTCGGACGGCCCAGGGACGGCCTGAGATCGCTAAGCGCGCCGGACTCACCCAACGCGCGTTTCGGCATCACGCGCGCGTCTCCTTCGCCAAGGTCGCCGAGTACCAGAAGCGGGGCGCCGTCCACTTCCACGCGGTCATCCGCTTTGACGGCCCGGAGGGCGGCGACACGGCCCCTCCAGCCTGGGGCCTCCGCCGAGCTGCTGACCGACGTCCGAGAAGGCCGCGCTGATCTATCAGCACTCCGACGAGGAGCGTCAGGAAGAGGTCGCCGCCGGCCTCGACGCCATGGTCCAGAAGGCCCGCGAGGAGGCTGCCCGGAAGGCCGCCGAGAAGCGTTCTGGCACGAATCTGGCACGCGGCGAGTGATCACACCGGACAGCAAAAGGGCCCAGGTCTCTGACCTGGGCCTTCTTCGTGGAGCGGGTGACGAGAATCGAACTCGCGCTCTCAGCTTGGGAAGCTGATGTTCTACCATTAAACTACACCCGCGTAAGACGCCGACGGAGTCGGCGTCCGGACGGTCGCCACTTTACCTCATGTCAGGCTCCCGGTGTTCATGCCGTGGGGCCTGAGGGTTTTTCAGGCATGGATACCGACTGTGGGGTACCGGAGTTGGGGCGTACGGTGGGGTGTCGGCGAGGGCCCGGGCGGGACCGGAGTGCCGTCTGGAGGGCCGTCCCTTTGATCCCGTACTGTGGCTTTTGTCGTCAGGCAAGCAGTAGCCCGACGCGGCTCTTGGGGAAGGGACTCTTGGACTTGATGGAGCGCACCGTCGTCCGCTGTGCGGATGGGCACGTGTTCACCACCGCTTCGTTCCCGATGCAGCAGGCCGAGCGGCTCGGTCCGGGCCGGCTCCTGCGCTGTCCGCGGTGCGCGCGGCTTCGGAGTGTCGTGCCCGTCAGCTATCAGAAGCGGTAGCAGCACAAACGCGTACCAAGGCGCGCGGAGTCGTCCGGTTGCGGACGCTCCGCGCGCCTTGCGTATCCTCGGGGCGTGCTTCTCTCAGACAAGGACATCCGGGCCGAGATCGACGCCGGGCGGGTGCGGATCGATCCGTATGACGACGCGATGGTGCAGCCGTCGAGCATCGATGTGCGGCTGGACCGCTACTTCCGGGTGTTCGAGAATCACCGGTACCCCCACATCGACCCCTCCGTCGAGCAGGCCGATCTGACCCGGCTCGTCGAGCCGGAGGGGGACGAGCCGTTCATCCTGCACCTCCGGGAGTTCGTCCTCGCCAGCACCTACGAGGTCATCTCGCTGCCCGACGATCTCGCCTCCCGGCTGGAGGGGAAGAGCTCGCTGGGGCGGCTCGGGCTGGTCACGCACTCCACCGCCGGGTTCATCGACCCGGGCTTCAGCGGGCACGTGACCCTTGAGCTGTCCAACCTCGCCACCCTGCCCATCAAGCTCTGGCCGGGGATGAAGATCGGGCAGCTGTGCATGTTCCGGCTCAGCTCGCCCGCCGACTTCCCGTACGGCAGCGAGCGGTACGGATCGCGGTACCAGGGGCAGCGGGGGCCCACCGCCTCCCGGTCCTTCCTCAACTTCCATCGGACCCAGGTGTGAGCGGCCGGAGCATGGGTGACACGAGCGTGAGCGACGTACGGGAGAACCTCTCCTACGAGCAGTTCGGTGTCGCCGTGCGCGAGCTCGCGCAGGTCATCGCCGACGACGGGTACGAGCCCGACGTGGTGCTGAGCATCGCCCGCGGCGGCGTCTTCGTGGCCGGTGGGCTCGCCTACGCCCTGGACTGCAAGAACATCCATCTCGTGAACGTCGAGTTCTATACGGGCGTGGGGACGACCCTCGAGATGCCCGTCATGCTCGCCCCCGTCCCGAACGTGATCGACTTCTCCGAGAAGAAGGTGCTGATCACCGACGACGTCGCCGACACCGGCAAGACCCTCAAGCTGGTGCGCGACTTCTGCCTCGACACCGTCGCCGAGGTGCGCAGCGCCGTGATCTACGAGAAGTCCCAGTCGCTCGTGAAGTGCGAGTACGTCTGGAAGCGGACCGATCAGTGGATCAACTTCCCCTGGTCCGTCGAAGAGCCCGTGGTGCGGCGCGCCGGGCAGGTCCTCGACGCCTGAGAAGGACTGAGACAAGGACAGAGATGTGGAAAAAGGGGCTCCGGCTGGAGCCCCTTTCTTCGTGTGTGCCGATCTTCGTGTGCGCCGAAGCTCAGACCGTGCCCAGCTTCACGATCGACAGCAGCGCGATCAGCTGGATCGCCGACGCGCCCAGCGCCTTCGGCCAGGGCAGGTCGTGGGAGCGGCTGACCATGAGGGTCAGCAGCGCGCCGCCCGCGACCCAGGTGGCCCAGCCCAGCAGCTGGACGAACGTCGCGTCGCCGCCGGCGAACATCGCGAAGACCAGGCGGGGCGCGTCCGTCAGGGACATGATCAGCATGGACAGGCCGACCGTGGGCTGCCAGGCCCCGTCGCCGCCGAGCTGGCGGGCCAGGGTGTGGGTGACCACACCCAGGATGAACGCGCTCAGCACCATCGCGACGGCCGTCGTCAGGACGATGGGGATCGCGTTGGAGAGTGTGGCGTTTATCGCATCCTCGCGGGCGCCGTCGAAGCCGAAGACGGCGAGCAGGCCGTAGAGGAACGTCACGATGAGGGCCGGGCCCCACATCGTGTAGTCCCGCATCTGGAGGAAGGTCTGGTTGGGGGCGAGGACGATGCCCCTCAGCAGGGCTTTCCAGTGCAGGCGCGGGCCGACGGGGCCGGGTGCCGGGGCCGCCGCGCCGGCGCGGTAGGTGTCGCCCTGGTTGTAGGGGTCCTCGCCGACCGAGAAGGCCTGGGTGTGGCCCGGGTTGTTCGCCGCGTACGGGTCGTGCGGGCCCTGCGGTCCGGGCGGGTACGCGCCGTCGCCGAAGTACTCCGGCTCACCCTGGTCGCCGTAGCCGCCGCCGGGTCCGGCGTTCGGCTGCGGCCAGGTGGGGCCGCCGCCGTTGCCGTACGGCTGCTGCTGCGGGTACGGTCGCGGCGCCTGCGGGGAGCCGTACGACGGTCCCTGCGGCGTCTGCTGCCCGTACCGGGGGTTTTGCGGTCGCGTCTGAGGAGCGCCGTTGTTCCGGCCGCGTCCGATCCTGAATCCAGCCACGTCTTCGAACGTACCTGGTCCCCGGCGGTGGTGTGCCGGGCCCGGCCATCCGGGCCCGGCTTTGCGGCCGAGCTGTGACATCCCTTAAGGGGTAGGCCCCTTGAGTATCCGTGAGGGGTGAGGGTTCGGCCGTACGGGCCTCCCCGTGATCCCCACGAGGGCGTCAGTTCAGCATGTCCTGGCCCAGCCTCAGGTACCCGGTCGTCGACATGCCCAGGGAGCCGGGGCCGAAGCTGATCGCGTTCTTGCCCGTCACGCCGGAGGCCGTGCCGCGCAGGCTGTAGATCGCGCCGGAGGGGTGGTTCTCGCCGTCGGCGCCGACGGACAGGTCCGCCTTGCCGTCGCGGTTGAGGTCGGACAGGCGGACGGACGCGCCGAAGCGGTCGGCGGACTCCGCGGTGCCGGGGACACCCGCCGTGTTCTGGGTGAACGACTGGGCGCCGGTGCCGGTCATGCCGGCGGCCGAGCCGCGCAGCACGATGACGCTGCCCGCGATCTTGGCGGTGCCGATCGTCTCGTGGAGCACGCCGACGGCCACTTCCGCGTAGCCGTCGCCGTCGACGTCGGCGACCGACAGGTCGTTGCCGAACGCGTCCATCTCCTCGTCGGCGCCGGGGACTCCCGGGGTGTCCTGGTTGATCGTGGCCTGCGGCTGGGTGCGGACGCCGTTCGCGCCGCCGAGGTAGGAGACGACCGAGCCGCCGAGGCTCTTGCCGTTCGTCCCGGGGGCCGCGGTGACCACGTCGTCGTAGCCGTCGCCGTTGAGGTCGCCGACGGCGGCCAGCTCCCAGGCGTCGCTCTTGAGGAACGTCTGGAAGGTGAGACCGCCGGAGGCGGAACCCAGGTAGATCATGTTGCCGTCGGCATACGTCTCCGCGTCGCTGCCCGTGACCACCAGGTCGTCGGTGCCGTCGCCGTTGAGGTCGCCGGCGGCGAGGTCCCGGGCGCCGCTCAGGCCGCTGTTGGCCCGCAGGCCGGTGGCGAGCCCGTAGCGGGACGCCGCCCCGTCGGCCTTGGTGAAGCCCTGGTGGATCCAGACGTCGCTGCCGGTGCTGCCGACGGCGAGGTCGGGGCGGCCGTCCCCGCTGAAGTCGGCGACCGCGAGGGACATGCCGTACTCGTCGTGGGCGGACACGGCCGGGTCGGAGACGCCCTTGCCGCCGGACAGGCCGCTCTTGCCGCCCCAGACGACCGTGACGGAGCCGCCGTCGGCGTCGGAGCCGACGTCCTCGCCGGTGCTGCCGATCACGAGGTCGGCGTACCCGTCGGCGTTCAGGTCGCCGGAGGCGAGGGCCTTGCCGAACCGGTCGCCCTGCTCGGCGGTGCCGGGGATGCCGGCCGTGTCCTGGGTGAGGACGGTGCGGCGGGCGGCGCTGATGCCGTTCGCGGAGCCGTAGGTGACGACGACGGCGCCCGCGTCCGTCTTGCCGCCGACCGGGGCGTAGGGCGCGGCGAAGGCGAGGTCGCGGTAGCCGTCGCCGTTGAAGTCGTCGGCGTACTTCGCCGGCGCGGCGGAGGCGGGGGTGGTGAGGAGCACGGGGGTGACGCCGGTCGCCAGCAGGGTGGCGACCAGGGCGGTCGTGGTGGATCTGCGCATGCTGCTGTCTCCCTGGCCGGTCAGCCGATGAGGTTGGCGCCGAACGCGCCGTACGAGCGGGTCTGGCCGAGGCTGCCCGGCCCGAAGGAGCGGGCGCCGTCCGTGACGGGGCCGGTGGCCGAGCCGCGCAGGGCGGTGATGGCGCCGATGCCCTCGTCCTCGAAGCCGGCGGTGATGGTGAACTCGGCGTGGCCGTCCTTGGTGACGTCGGTCAGCAGGACCTCGGAGCCGAAGTAGTCCATGGCCTCGGCGGCGCCCGGGACACCGGCGGTGGCCTGGGTGAAGGTGCGGGCGCCGGTGCGCGAGACGCCGGCGGCCGAGCCGTTCATGAGGATCGTGGCGCCGGTGTCCTCGGTGGTGCCGACGTCCTCGAAGACGACGCCGATCGCGAGGTCGCCGTAGCCGTCGCCGTTGGTGTCGCCGATGGAGACGGAGCCGCCGAAGCCGTCGTTCGCCTCGTCGGCGCCGGGGACGCCCTCGGAGTCCTGGGTGAGCTCGGCCATGGGCGCGTCCCCGTTGACCGGGCCGCCCTCGGAGCCCCGGACGACGACGACCCGGCCGCCGAGGCTGCCGCTGTGGTCGTCCTCCTTCGAGAAGACGTTGCCGAGGGCGATCTCGTCGTAGCCGTCGCCGTCGATGTCGCCGAGCGCGAGGGAGGTGCCGCCGTTCAGGGCGCGGGGGACGGAGGTGTCCGGGCCGGTGGGGGAGCCGAGGTAGGCGACGCCCTTGGACCAGCTGCCCGACTCGTCCTCGTTCAGGCGGACGCGGTAGGTGAGGACCAGGTCCGAGCGGTTGTCGCCGTTGGTGTCGCCGGCCTTCATGGCGTCGACGCTGTACGCCGTCTCGGGCGTGCTGATCTTCTGGGCGGCGCCGGTGGTGCCGGTGGTGGTGAAGGGGCCGCGGATCACGTAGGCGTGGGACGAGCCGGTGCCGACGGCCAGGTCCGCCTTGCCGTCGCCGTCGAAGTCGCCCGCGGTCAGCAGCCGGCCCCAGTTGTCGTGGGCGGAGACCGCCGGGTCCTTGACCGTGGTGCCGTTCTTCAGGCCGCTCGCCGAGCCCCACAGCACGGTGACGGAGCCGCCGTCGCCGTCGGTGCCGACGTCCTCGCCGGAGGAGCCGACCGCCAGGTCGGTGTAGCCGTCGCCGTTGAGGTCGGCCACGGCGAGCGCGTCGCCGAAGGTGTCCTCGGCCTCGGCCTCGCCGGGCACCCCGGCGGTGTTCTGGCTGACCACGGTGCGCTTGGCCGGGTCGAGGCCGGTCGCGCCGCCGTAGACGACGGCGACGTAGCCGGCCATGCCCAGGCCGTCGACCTTGGCGTAGGGCGCGGCGAAGGCGACGTCCCCGTAGCCGTCGCCGTTGAAGTCGGCCTTGGGGCCGGTGGCGGGTGCGGCGGTGGCCGTCGTCGTGGGCAGGGCGGTGAGCAGGCCGGTGGTGAGGGTCGCGGCCAGGAGGAGGGTGCGTCTGCGCATCGGAGTCCCCGTTGTCGTCAGGAGGTGTGATCGAGAGCTGCGGTCGAGAGCTGCGATCAGGAGTTGCGATCAGGAGTTGCGATCAGGAGTTGAGTGCCGTGCCGTAGCCCGGTGCGCCGGCCGTCGAGATGCCCGTCGTGCCCGGGCCGAAGCTCGTCGAGCCGGTGGCCGTCGGGCCGGTCGCCGTACCGCGCAGGGACCAGACCGCGCCGTCGCCCGCGTTCTCGCCCGGCGCGGTGACGGACAGGTCGGCGCGGCGGTCGCCGGTGTGGTCGGTCAGCGTGACGCGCTCGCCGAACCGGTCGCCCTTCTCCGAGGCGCCGGCCACACCCGCGGTGTTCTGCGAGTACGACGTCGCGCCCTTGGTGGTCAGGCCGGACGCCGAGCCGTACAGGACGGTGACCGCGCCGGCGGCGGAGTTCTCGCCCGCGGCGCCGATCGCCAGGTCGGCGTAGCCGTCGCCGTTGACGTCGCCGAGACAGACGCCGCTGCCGAAGCGGTCGCCCTTCTCGGAGGCGCCGGGCACCCCGGCGGTGTCCTGGGTGAGGACGAGCGGGGCACGGCCCGTGTCGCGGCCGCCCGGTCCGCCGTAGACGACCGTGACCTTGCCGCCGAGCGCGCCCGAGGGGTCGGCGGAGGTCTCGCGGTCGTTGCCGACGGCGATGTCGGCGTAGCCGTCCTTGTCGACGTCGCCGACGGACGAGACGTACCCGCCGGGCAGGTCCTGGAGCCAGTCGTTGTAGTTGCTGATCTCCATGTCGGCCAGGGCGGTGGCGGCGTCGTCGGTGCCCGCGGTGCGGCCGTGCAGGACCACCCAGGGGTGGCCGCCGCTGCCGGTGACGCGGCCGGAGGAGAGGTGGGTGATGCCGTACGAGGTGGACCACCAGTCGTTGCGCGATCCGGAAGCCCCGTTGTTCGCACCGGTCTTGGTGATCGGGCCGTTGATGAGCGTGAGGGTGATGGGGCCCGTGGAGCCGACCGCCACGTCGAGGTCGCCGTCGTTGTCGAAGTCGCCGGCGGCGAGCGACTGTCCGTAGCGGTCGTAGTCGCGGTCGAACGGGCTGTACAGCCGAACGGGCGCCGCTCAGCCCCGGACTTGGCCGCCCCCAGACGACCGGTGACGGTGCCGTTGTTGGTGTCGTACGCGTTCCTCGCCGGGGCACGCCGATCAGCAGGTCGGCGTAGCCGTCGGTGTTCAGGTCGGCGGAGGCCAGGGCGGAGCCGAAGGCGTCGTCGGCCTCGGCGGCGCCGGGCATGCCGGCCGTGTCCTGGGTCAGGAGCGTGCGCGTCGAGCTCTTCGGCCCGCTGGTGCTGCCGTAGACGACGGACACGGCGCCCGCCTTCGCCTTCCCGGAGACGGTGGCGCCCGGCGCGCCGATCGCGAGGTCGATGCGGCCGTCGCCGTTGAAGTCGTACGGGGCGGCGGCGGTGACGGCGTGGGCGGCGGGTGCGGTGAGGGCCGGGGTGAGCGGGGTGAGGGCCGCGACGAGGAGCGCGGCGCTGCGCAGACGCATGGGTTTCCTTGTTGTGTGGCGGGGCTGACGGGACGTCACTGCGCGGTGGCCCAGGCGAAGTTGGCGCTGCCCTTGAGGGAGACGTCGCGGGCCGAGAGGAACTTCGAGCCGGAGGTGGTCAGGCCGGAGGCGGTGCCGCGCAGGACGGTGACCGCGCCGTAGCCGTTCTCGTAGCCGGCGCCGCTGACCAGGTCGGCCTTGCCGTTCTTGTCGAGGTCGACGAGGCGCACGGTCATGCCGAAGGCGTCCATCGTCTCGTTGCTGCCGGGGACGCCGGCGGTGTCCTGCGAGTAGGACTTGGCGCCCTTGCCGGTCAGGCCGGAGGCCGAGCCGAACAGGATGGTCACCGAGCCGGCGTCCTCGACCGTGCCGATGTCCTCGGCCCAGGCGCCGACGGCGATGTCGGCGTAACCGTCGCCGTTGACGTCGCCCGCGCTGAGCGCCGATCCGAAGAGATCGCCGTTCTCGCCGGCGCCGGGCACGCCCGTGGTGTCCTGGTGGATGACGGTCGGCGTCTGCGCCGGGTCGGGGCCGGTGGGGCCGCCGTACCAGACGGTGATCTGGCCGCCCTTGTGGCCGCCGGGCTTTGCGGCACGCGGGTCCTGGTAGTCGCCGAGGACGAGGTCGCCGTAGCCGTCGCCGTTGACGTCGGCGATCGTGCCCTCCTCGCCGTCGGCCTGCGGGAGGTAGGTGCGGGCGTACTTGGTGCCGGTCCAGCGGTGGTAGCTGATCTCGCCGCCCTCGTCGCCGTCGACGAGGAACGGGTAGACGCGTTCGGCCGCGCCGTCGCCGCTCATGTCACCCGCGAACACCTCGTACGTCGATCCGAACTCGCTGAGGCCGGTGTGACTGGTCGGGCCGGTCGTACGGTTGAACGGGCCCCTGTAGAGGCGGGTGTGGCTCTGCCCGGTGATCGTCACGTCCGTCGCGCCGTCGCCGTCGAAGTCGCCGGTCGCGACGCCGGAGGAGAAGCCGCCCCACTCGGAGAGGGTGGACGGCTGGGGCAGGCCCTTGCCGCCTGACAGGCCGGACTTGCCGCCCCAGATGACGGTGGCCGAGCCGACGCCGTCCCGGTCGCCGATGGCCTCGTACTGGGCGCCCACGACCAGGTCGGAGTAGCCGTCGCGGTCCAGGTCGGCGGCGGCGAGGCTGCTGCCGAAGCGGTCGTCGGACTCGGCGGCGCCCGGGACGCCGGGGGAGTTCTGCGTGATCACGGTCTTCCTGGCCGCCGAGACACCGGACGACGACCCGTACAGCACGACGACGGCACCGGCGCTCTGCACCGAGCCGACGTCGGCGCCCATGGCGCCGATGGCGATGTCCCGGTATCCGTCGCCGTTGAAGTCGCCGGCGAGGCCGGAGGGGGCGGCGGTCGCCGGGGAGGAGACGGTGAGGAGGCCGGTGGTGAGGGTGGCGACCAGGAGAAGGGTGCGCTTGCGCAAGGAGGGGCTCCGGGTGGGGAAGGGGCCGGACCGGTGAGGGGCGGGCCCCGGGGGATGCGGGTGGCTTGGTGGGTGCGAGGGCGACGGCTCAGCCGATGCGACGACGACGGATCAGCCGATGCGAGGACGAAGGATCAGTCGCCGCGAGGACGACGGATCAGTCACCGCGAGGGCGGCTCAGTCGCCGAAGTTCGCGCCGAAGTTCGCGCCGAAGTTCGCGCCGAAGTTCGCGCCGAAGTTCGGGTAGCCCGTGGTCGAGCCGCCCGAGGCGCCGGGGGAGACGGTGCGGGAGCCCGTGGCGGTGAGCAGCGTGCCCGTCAGTGTGCCCGTCAGCGCGGCCGCGGCGCCGGGCGCCAGGGCGAGCCGCAGGCGGGGGCGCCGGACGGGGTGGGCGTGCGCGTGCGCGTGCGGGCGCCTCGGGCGCTCGTGCTGCTGCATGCGGGTCTCCTGCTGCATGCGGGGGATGCCTGGCGGACATCCACAGTCGATGGAGGGCCGGACCGTCCGTGTTCGCCGGGGGTTGTCCGGGCGTTCACGGGTGGTCGGCGATCAGGAGACCTGTGTGGGGACGTAAGGGTTGTACGTGAGTTCGGTTAATTTTCGAGGCTGTTGGGACTGGGCCGGATCAGCCGGCGGGCGCCGGGCGGTACCGCACGTCCCGAGATCGGGGAGCCCGGGAAGGCGCCGGTCATTCTCTCCGTGGCGGCACCGGTGAAGAGGGGCGTTGTTCGACGTGTGCGCTCTTCCCTTGCTCGGGAGGCGTTCCAGCCGAATGTGTCCGGAAGGGACCGGACGGAGGCCGTGGGAAGGGTATGGGCGCCGGGCAGGGGGAACCACGTCTTGAGTCCTGTCCCGACCGGAGCGGAGACGAGCGATGGCCACCACGACGGGCGAGGCCCAGGCCGGCATGGCACAGCCGGCGAGCATCCAGTTGCCGGGCATCGTGCTCGGGGTGGGGATGGGCGGCTTCGTCGACGGCATCCTGCTCCACCAGCTCCTGCGGTGGCATCACATGCTCTCCAGCACCAACGAGGACCACATCGGGGTGAAGTACTACAACCCCCACACCGTCTCGGGCCTGGAGATGAACACTCTCTGGGACGGCGTCTTCCACACCGTGTGCTGGCTCGCGGTCCTACTCGGCCTCGCCGTCCTGTACTCGCGGGTCACCCACAACCGGCTGCGCGTGTGGACCTCCCGGGTGCTGTGGGGCTGGATGCTCGTCGGCTGGGGCTTGTTCAACCTCGTCGAAGGCGTCCTGGACCATCACATCCTGGGCATCCACCACGTCTACGCCGGGGACGGCCAGGTCTGGTGGGACATCGGATTCCTCGTCCTGGGCGCCCTGCTGGTGGCCGGCGGCTACCTGCTCCAGCGCAGCGGCCGGCCCTTCGACCCCGACGCCTCCACCCCGCGTGAGGGCCGCAGCGCCTGATGGACCACGACATGCCCGCACACGG
The DNA here is from genome assembly GCF_000158955.1 of Streptomyces viridochromogenes DSM 40736. Taxonomy (GTDB): domain Bacteria; phylum Actinomycetota; class Actinomycetes; order Streptomycetales; family Streptomycetaceae; genus Streptomyces; species Streptomyces venetus. The sequence continues at coordinate 4,678,627 of NZ_GG657757.1, forward strand.
GCAAGAGGCGGGCAGCAGCCTCCTGGAGTGGCTGCTGCCCCGCGCTCGTCCTCCTGGCCGTCGCCGGTGCCTATCTGCTGCTCGTTCGCCGGGCCCGCCGTCGCAATCCGGCCCTGGGCTGGAGCCGGTGGCGGACCGGGTGGTTCCTGGGCGGGATCCTCCTGCTCGGCGTGGCGCTGCTGCCGCCCGTCGCCCCTTTCGCCCACGAGGACTTCCGGGGGCACATGGTGCAGCACATGCTGATCGGTATGTACGCGCCGCCCGCGCTGGTTCTGGCCGCCCCGGTCACGCTCCTGCTGCGCACCCTGCCGGCGGCCAGTGGACGGCGGCTGACCTCGGCGCTGCACAGTCCGCCCGCGCGGGTGGCCGCCCATCCGGCGGTCGCGCTGGCGCTGTCGACGGGCAGCCTCGCGGTCCTCTACTTCACCCCGCTGTACAACGCGACCATGGGTAATGCGGCAGCGCACTGGCTGCTGCACGCGCACTTCCTGATGTCCGGGTGCCTGTTCGCCTACGTCATTGCCGGACCCGACCCGGCCCCCGCCCGACCGGGTGTGCGGGCGCGGCTGTGCTACCTCGGCGTCGCGATCGCCGCGCACGCGGTGATCTCCCAGCTGATGTACGGCGGGTTCTGGGTCGACGTCCATGCGTCGATCGTCCAGGTGCAGGGGGGCGCGGAGATCATGTACTACGGCGGTGACATCGCCGAGCTGCTGCTGGCCGCCGCTCTGGTCGCCACCTGGCGACCGGAACCCCGGCGCGCGGGCCGTGGGGCGTCGGTGACCGCCTGACCTGGCGCGCGGTGTGGTGGCCGGTGCCGGGACCGGCTGCCTCCGGGGCAGCCGGCGAGGTCGGCCAGGTTGGCGTCGAGGCCGGTGGTGTGGGGCTGGTTGTGGGGGAGTTCGGCGAGGATCTCGACCATGCCGCAGGTGACGGTCACATGGGTGCTCATCACCTTCGACCAGCAGTGTCAGGAGTTGCCGCTCGTAACGAATGGTGCATCGAGTGGCGGTGCCGCCCCGGTGTCGGGACGGCACCACGGTGCTACGGCGCCGGATCGAACGTCACGGTGGTGTCGGGGCAGGATTGCGCGAGTCGGGTGAGGGCCTCGAACTCGACGTCGTCGGCGGCGAGACCCCAGCGGAGCTTGGTCGCGACCCATTCCGAGGTGTACCGGCACGTGACGCCTGGGGCCGGCGGCAGCCACTCGGCCGGATCCTTGTCGGCTTTGCTGCGGTTCGAGGCCGCCGTGACCGCGATGAGGGAGGTCTGGGCGTCGAGGTCGTTGGCGTACGCCTCACGCCGCGGGGCAGTCCACTGCGATGCCCCGGAATCCCACGCCTCGGCGAGCGGCACCATGTGGTCGACGTCCAGTGCGGAGGCCTCGGTCACCCACCGGGCGTCGTAGTACGACCACCACCGCCCCCCGGAGAGCCTGCAGCCGGCCAGGACCTCGGGCGGGTCGACCGCCTCGGAGATGAGCACCTCCGCCCGCGTGTTGCAGCCGTCGGTGGGGTTCTGGCCCGCGTTCCAGTGCCTGAAGCTCGTGCGCTGGTAGCCGTCCCGCACCTCCTCCGCGAGGGGGAGGACGCCGACCGCGGTCGCCAGCGGGAGAGTGCTCGGCTCGGCGGCCCGGCCGTGGGCCTGGGCCGGAGTGGGTGCCAGTAGGGGAAGGGCAACGAGTGCGGCCGCGAGCGCGGCCCGCCTGAGGTTTTTGATCACGCAGCGCAGAATCGATTACGCATACGTCGTTCGAGGGGCTCGACTCGAACTGATGAGCCGTATGGGCGCGCGGGTTCACCGGGCAGGTGTTCTAGGGGTAACCCTGTCGAGGGAGGCCCGTGCCGGCGCCCGTGCAAGACATCGACGCCCCCTGACCGATGACTCGGAACAGGGGACGTCGGAATCGCTCGGGATCGTGAGACTCCTGAGCGGCGGGGTCACACGTTCAGCAGCTTCTCCGAGGGCGCGCGGTGCCGCCCCTTGGGCAGGGCCGTCTTCGCCGTCAGGCCCCGGGACTGCCACGCGTTGTCGCGGAGCTTGAACAGGGCCCAGTAGCGGGTCGGGCAGAGCAGCACGAGGTTCATGAACACGGCCGCCGGGGTGCCGACGAGCCACGAGTGCCAGCGCTGGCGGGCGGTCATGTCCGGGCGCATGAGCACGTAGAGCCCGGACTGGCCGAAGCGGACCACCAGGTACACGGCGAGATACACCAGGGCGACGCCGGGGTTGTGGTAGCGGCCGCCCAGGGTCAGGAACGTCATGATGACGGTCCAGGCCAGCATCACCGGGGTGATGACGAGCTGGAGCAGGCCGAACGTCGGCGATATCAGCTGCTTCAGCGAGAGCCGCGCGTACACGAACGGCAGCATCCACCACCACGACCGGGCCCAGCGCAGCCGCTGCCGGTAGGTCTTCTTCAGCGTCGTGGGCATGTCGGTGACGACACCGGCCTCGTTGACGGCGACGACCTCGCCGCGCATCAGGGCCCGCAGCGCCAGCCAGCGGTCGTCACCCGTGCCGCACTCCACCTCGTAGGCGTCGAGGTGGTCGTAGAGCAGCTCGGCCCGGTAGAGGGCGAGGGCCCCCGAGGTCGTCTCCAGGGCTCCGAGCATGGACCGCGAGGAGCGCATCATCACGCACGAGGTGCCGATGTCGATGTCCGCGGCTCGGGAGACCCAGGTCTCCTCGAAGTTGCGGATGTAGATCATGCCGGTGGTGGCCTGGATCCGCGGGTTGCTCATGGCCCGGAGCTGCTGTTCGAGCGCGTCCGGGAAGGGCTCGCCGTCGGAGTCGATGGTGAGGATGTAGTCGAACTGCTTGTTCTGTTCCTGAAGGTGCCGGAGCACGGTGACCTGGGCCCCGCGCTTGCCCTTGTTCTCCTGCCAGTGCCAGAAGACCCGGGGGTGGTCGAAGGGCTCGACGGGGTGCTGCCGCGAGCCGTCGTCGATCACGTGGATCTCGTCGACCGGGTGCGTCTGCGCCAGCAGCGACCGCACCGTGCGGTGCAGGTTCTCGGAGGGTTCCTCGAAGGCCGGGATGATCGCCACGGTCCGGCCCGGAGCCACCGGGAGGTGGGTGAAGGACCGGCCCTTCAGGAACGAGACCAGGCAGAGCACGATCACCGACATGCCCAGCCACCAGTAGAAGGTGAGGATCGGGCTCTTCGACTGGAGGTGCACCACCACGGTGGCGGCTGCCAGAGCCGCCACCACCACGCCCGTCACGACGGTGAACCTCACCCGTGACGCACGGGCGCGCGCGGCGCTCAAGCGGTCACCCGCTTGCCGCGGGTCGCCGTGCGGAAGACCGCCACACCGCCGAGCACGAAGAGCATCGCCGCCAGCACGATCCACCCGAGGGCCGTCCCGCCCGTGGCCGCCAGGGCAGCTCCACCCGTGGCGGTACCGATCGCCGCTCCCACACCGTTCTGTCCGTACATGTTGTTCCCTCTTTCCTGCGTGGCTTTTCCGTGCGGCTCTCTCTAGAGCCGTTCGATGTGGGGTGCCGCGGCCATGACGCCACGGGTGTCGAGCACGTAGGCCGCCTCGTCGGCGAGCCGGGCGAGGTCGAACTCGTCGTGCGGAGTGAGCAGGACGACGGCGTCGAAGTCGGCGACGCGAACTCGCTGCTCGGTGGCCGTGAAGGGGATCTCCCGGCAACTCCCGTCCGTCACCGGCAGATAGGGGTCCACGACCGTGACGTCCGCCCCCATCGCCCGCAACCGGTCGGTGACCTCGACGGCCGGCGACTGCCGGGCGTCCGACGTGCCCGGCTTGTAAGCCGCCCCCAGCGCAAGGATCCGCGCCCCGCTCACGCTCCGCCGGAACCGTCGGCTCAGGGCGTCCTGGAGGCGGCGCACCACGTAGTCCGGCTGGCTCTCGTTGATGTCCTGGGCCAGCTCGATGAGCCGGAAGGTCTGTCCGTGCCGGGCCTTGACGTGGTGGCTGAGGTAGACCGGGTCGATGGGCAGGCAGTGCCCGCCGACACCCGGCCCGGGCAGGAACTTGGTGAAGCCGAACGGCTTGGTCGCCGCCAGCTCCAGCGTGTGCCAGACGTCCACGCCCAGAGTGTGGGCCATCCGCGAAAGCTCGTTGACCAGCGCGATGTTGACGTGCCGGTAGGTGTTCTCGAAGACCTTGGCGAGCTCGGCCTCCTCGAGCCCCGAGGCGGGCACGGTGACGTCGGTGACGGAGTCGTAGAACTCCTTCACGCGCGCCAGACACCCCTCGGTCATCCCGGCGACGATCTTCGGCGTGTTCTCCAGCCGCCAGTCGGCGTTGCCCGGGTCGATGCGCTCGGGGCTGAACCCGACGTGGAAGTCGCGCCCGGCGACGAGGCCGGAGCCCTCTTCCAGCAGCGGGACGAGCACGTCACGGGTGGTGCCCGGGTGGGTGGTGGACTCGAGCACGACGGTGGCGCCCGGCTCGATCCACTGGGCGAGCGCGCGACCGGCGTCCCGTACACAACTCAGGTCGGGCGCCCGGTCGGTCAGCGGAGTGGGCACGGTGATGACGGCGACGTCGAAGCCCTTGAGGTCCTGCGGGTCGGAAGTGGCGCGGTACGCACCCGAGGCCGACACGGCCTGGAGCCGGCTGGACGGGATGTCCTCGACGTACGACGACCCTGCCGCCAGCGCCTCGCAACGCGTCGGGTCGGGCTCGTAACCGGTCACGGTGTGACCGGCCTCTGCGGCCCTCACGGCCAGGGGCAGGCCGACATAGCCCTGCCCCAGCACACATATGTGCATGGTGGTTTCCTCACCTTGAGCCGGCCCGTGCGCGGACGCTGGGCCGGGAAAAACGGCGCCCCTGAAGTGCGGTTGCCTGTTCCTGAAGCAGGCGACCGCGGCGTCGGGTACTGCGGGTACTGCATGGAGCGGGCGTGGGAACGTCACCACCACCGCCGCGTCACCGGTCTGCCCGGGCCCCCTGCCCGAACATGCGCGAAGCGCAACCAGTGATCTTCACAAACCCCCCTCATTTGTGGACCTTCATAGTTCAATAAAGATTCGCTAGGCGGAACCCCTTTTACTGATTCGATACCTGTGAAGTGTGGAGAAGCGAGCGCGGGTTGAAGGGTGACGCTTGGTCAAGTCCCTGCTGGGAAGCTTCGCCCGAGGGAGATGATCTTCATATTTCACGGGTGTGCGGAGTTGTGCGGCGCATCTCGGCAGGTGCATTCGCGAATATCGCGCGCCCCCACGTGCGCCCCCGCACCACCCCTCCGCGCACTGGCGCCGTTACCCGCGGTTATCCCAGGCAGATCCAGGTGGAGCGCAGGAAGATCAGCCAGATCTCAGGCAGGCGGCGTCAACCGCAGAGGAGCTGCGCCACCGACCTGCTGAAATCGCCGGCCGCGAGCGCCTCGGCCGGGATCGTGAAGTACAACGTCCCGGCGTCACCCCAGCCCCACCCCAACTCGGTGTCCTCGGCGAGCTGGAGCAGATGGACGGCCGCCGCGCCGTCGGAGTCCCGGGACGACACCTGCAAGGTGTGCGAGGTGTCCGGCCAGCCGAAGGCACAATGCGTGCCGGCGGTGTTCCCGTCCAGGTCCGCCATCTCGCTGAGGATCAGCGAGGCCGCTCCCCAGTGCTGATCCCGGTCGAACTCCACGTCCTCGTCCTCCACGTCCCAGCAGTCGGGGAGCATCGTCACCTCGACCGCGTGGACGGGCGTCGCCGCGTAACTCCTCGCGGGCCGGGGGGCCGTCACCGCGACTGCCCGTGCCGGGTCGGCGGGAACGACGCGCCACACTCCGGGCTGGTACACGTCCAGCTTGCGGTACTCCTCGTACGGCAGGTCCGGGTCCAGGTAGAAGAAGTTCAGCAGGCCGGGCCGTACGGGCAGTTCGGCGCCCAGCCAGGGGGCGAGAGCATCCGTGTCCAGAACGGCGTGCAGGGACAGCGGAACGCCGCTCAACGCAGGCCAGAGAGTCCCCGGTTCGAGGAGAGCGGAACCGCCGAGCCGGCACCGGCCTGTCGCCCGGACCCCGTCTGCCGCCGGGATCAGCCGAAAGCCGCGACGGGCCATGGCGGCGAACTGCCGGCCGGTCTTCTCGCCGAGCCGCTGTGCGCACACGTCGTTCAGGCTGCCGGGATCGTCGAACCGCATGCCAGGATCTTGCCAACCCCCGGCCGGCCACGGCCACCTCGGGTGGGTAGGGACCACGCGGACTGTCCGCGGACGCGTGGAGGGCGGGACAGGTGGAGGGCGGGGCAGATGGACGACGTGCAACGGTGTCTGGACGGGAGCGGGGGCGCCGGTGATCCGTGGTCGCGGGTGGACGCCGACCGGCTGGCACGCGCCGTGAAGGAACAGGCCGGGCGCACCGTCCCAGGTGTCCGGACCATGAGTTCCTACCTGGCCTCCCAGGTCCACGACGTCTCCCATCGGGAGGTGCTGGGGCCCCTGCTCGACGGGCAGGGGGCGAGCGGTGTCGTGGTGCGGCGCGGCGTGGTGCTCGCCACCTGGGGAGACCCGGAGCGGACGGAGATGGCCTTCAGCGCCACCAAGAGCGTCCTGTCCCTGGTGGCCGGGCTGGCCTTCGACGACGGGCTGCTCCGGCTGGACGAGCCCGTGTGCCGCTCGGTCGACCTGCCGCAGTTTGGCGACGCCCACGCACAAAAGATCACCTGGCGGCACCTGCTGGACCAGTCCAGCCAGTGGGAGGGCGAGTTGTGGTCCAAGCCCACCTGGGTCGACGCCCAGAGCACCCGCGAGGGAACGGAGTCGGCCGGCGGGCCGCCCGGAGCGGGCTGGGCCTACAACGACGTCCGAGTGAACCTGACCGCCCTCGCGCTCACCGTCCTGCTCCGCCGACCGCTGCCCGAGGCACTGCGCGAGCGGATCATGGCACCGATCGGCGCCTCGTCCGGCTGGTCCTGGCACGGCTACGCCGACTCCGTGGTCGAGATCGACGGCCGACGTGTCCCCGTGGTGTCCGGCGGCGCGCACTGGGGCGGCGGACTGTGGATCAGCGCCCTCGACCTGGCCCGGATCGGGCAACTGTGCCTGCGGGGCGGGCGCTGGGACGGGCGCCGGCTGCTGTCCGCCGGGTGGATCGAGGAGATGTGGCGGCCCTGCCCGGTCAAGCCCGACTACGGGCTGTCGTGGTGGCTGAACGACCACCGCACGGTCTGGCCCGGCGCTCCCTCCACCGGGCGCTGCGCCCGGGGCAACGGCGGGGGTCACCTGCTCTGGGTCGACCCCGCACGGGACCTGGTGGTGAGCTCGCGCTGGGGAGCGGAGGTCGAGTCGCTCCTCGCCGAGGTGTCCGCCGCGATCACGCCATGACGTGCACCGCCACGGTCCTTGCAACTCGCACCGCTGCGGGAACCGTGGTCCGGTGAGGGGCATGCCTTCTCGGCGGACGTCGCCGACGCGAAACGTGGTTGCTTCCGCGCACACTTCGACAAGGCGGAGTCGTTCCGCGCGGCGACGTCCTCGGAGGTCATGCGGGTAGCCCGCTGACGTACTGCTCCGGCCGGGTCGCTACGGCAGTGCCGTGGGGTCGCCCGGGCGGTCGTCGCGCGCACCGGACCCGGCGCCGGTGGCAGCGGGCCGGACCCGCTGACGGACCAGGGCGATCACCACGACGAGCGCCGCGACGAGCAGCGACAGCAGCACGGTCTCCCGCCCGTCGTGCTCGGTGTCGGTGAGCATGTAGCCCAGCACGAACACGATCAGCGCGGCCGTGGCCCAGGTCAGGTACGGGTACAGCCACATCTTCACGACGAGCTTCTCCGGCGCCTCGGCCTGGATGATCTTCCGCATCCGCAGCTGCGAGAAGCAGATCACCAGCCAGACGAACAGGGCGACCGCTCCCGAGGAGTTCACGAGGAACAGGAAGACGGAGTCCGGGAACTTGTAGTTGAAGAAGACGGCGATGAAGCCGAACAGGACGGACACGAGGATCGCCGTGCGCGGCACGCCGCGCGAGGTGGTGCGGGCGAACGCCTTCGGGGCGTCGCCGCGCTGGCCGAGCGAGAAGGCCATGCGGGAGGCGGTGTAGAGGCCGGAGTTGAGACAGGACAGCACGGACGTCAGCACGATGAAGTTCATGATCTGGCCGGCGTGCGCGATGTCGAGCGAGTCGAGCGCGGCGACGTAGGAGCCCTTGTCGGTGATGGACTTGCTGTCCCACGGGAGCAGGGAGACCACGACGAGGATCGAGCCGAGGTAGAAGACGGCGATGCGCCAGATGACGCTGTTGGTCGCCTTCGTGACCGCACGCTGCGGGTTCTCCGTCTCGCCGGCGGCGAGCGTCACGATCTCGCTGCCCATGAAGGAGAAGACGACGAGCAGCATGCCGGTGAGGATGGATCCGGGCCCGTGGGGCAGGAAGCCGCCGTGCGCGGTGAGGTTGCTCAGTCCTGCTTGCTCGCTGTCGACACCGGGAAGCAGCCCGAAGACGGCCAGTCCGCCGATGACGATGAACGCGGCGATCGCGACGACCTTGATCCCGGCGAACCAGAACTCGAACTCGCCGTACGACCCGACGGAGACCAGGTTGGTGGCGGTCAGCACCAGCATCACGATCAGCGCCCAGCCCCACTGCGGCACCGCCGGTATCCAGCCCTCCAGGATCTTCGCCCCGGCGGTCGCCTCGACCGCGAGCACGACGACCCAGAAGAACCAGTAGAGCCAGCCGATGGAGAAGCCGGCCCAGCGGCCCAGCGCGCGGTCGGCGTGCGCGGAGAAGGAACCGGAGGTCGGGTTGGCGGCCGACATCTCGCCCAGCATCCGCATCACCAGCACCACGAGCGTGCCGACGAGGGCGTAGGAGAGGAGGATGCCGGGGCCGGCGGTGGCGATGCCGGAGCTGGACCCGACGAAGAGGCCGGCTCCGATGACACCGCCGATGGCGATCATCGACAGATGCCGGTTCTTGAGCCCGGCCTGCAGCCCGGCCGAGGGTGGATTCTGGTCGTGGGTGCCGGGTGACACCCTCTTCTCGTTCGTCGTGCTCATGAGCGTCCTCGACTAGGGGTCCGGAGATACGAGCGCCAGCCGCGTCCGGCCGACGGCACGGGCGGGCGAAGGGAGGGCGAAATGGGGGAGGTGACGGGGTACGGCCGCGTTGCCGCAAGCCAAGCCCTGGATCCGGCGCACCTGCGTGATCTCGTGGCGACAGGTGAACTGCGGTTTCCGCACGGGGCGGGTGATGTGAGACGGCCGGGGTCACACCGGGATGTGGCGGCTCTCCGGATGCCTCATGGCCAGCAAGGCTATGGACGGCCTTCGAAATCCGTACATGCTCCATTGTGGAGGGCGGTGGATCGGGGCTTGTCCGGAGTGGAGCACGAGGCGCAACTAGGGCACGTATCGATTCGTGATCAATCTGCGGGATGTGCCTTTGTGGCACGGTCTGGGCCGGTAGACCCGGAGCGGGAGTTCATCGAGCCGTACCTGCCGATCGGCGTGACGCCGGGGGCTTCAGGCCCTGCTGGAGGGCCTGATCGCGGAAGCTGCGAAGCGCGGTGAGGTGGACCTGTCCTTGGTCAGGGCAGTGGAGGCGGTAGGCCCGTCAGTCACGACACCGAGCTCCACAAGGAGCGGAACACCGTCGAGCGGGCGATCAACAGGATGAAGGCATGGCGAGGCATCGCCACCCGCTACGACAAGACCCCGGGGAGCTACCTCGGCGGACTCCACCTCCGGGCCTCCGTGATCCGGGGTGGCTGATCCACGCCGCCCCGCGGGCACCGCTTGCTCTACGCGGGCTGCTTCTCCGCGACGACATCAAGCTGCTCGATCGTGGGCTCCTCGAAGAGCTCGCCCGTGTTCTCACCGAGCGCTTGGGCGACCTCACCCGACAGGTGCGCCTGGCGCCCGTCGTCGTCGGGAAAGGCGTCGAAGATCCCGAACGACGAGGGTCCGAACTGGATTCCGAACCATCTGACGGTCTTGGGCTCCCCTTCGACGATCGCCAGCCCCTGGTTCAAGAAGTCGCGGACGTCGTCTTCCCTGCCGGGCAGTGCTTCGAGGCGTACCAGAACCGCTTTGCTGACCGGTGTTGCCATCTTGGGTCTTTCTCCTTTGCTCGGTTCGCGCTGTCGCGATGATCAGAACGCGAACGGCGCTGCGGTGGGTGCAACTGGGCCGCTCAACGCCGGTGCCTGCCGTTCATCGCGTGCTCCTCTCCGGGGACGAGGCTGGATCGCCGCCATCGAACCGTTGGATCCATCTCTTCCGCCGCGCGTTCCTGGCGTCGCCTCACACAAAACCCAGTCTGCGGGCGACCATCGTCCGATTCGTGGACCAGGCGGCGACTTCCTTGGGTAATCCGCCCTAACGGCCGAGGCGGCCCGAGCCGGGCCTGATCAAGAAGCTCTCCGCCGGGCGTCCCGCATGACGGTCGGAGCGACGGACTGCGGACAGCCACGGGAACCCAGACGTTGGTGGCCGATCTGGTGGCCTGGCCCCTCATCCGCATGCGCCGGCGCAGTGCGGTGGGGGTGTCGTCGTAGCTGCGGCGCCCTTCCAAACACCTACGTCCAGGAGCGTGATGCGGGCGTCCGTGCCGTACTTGGCCTCGGCGAGCCAGGGACAGACCTCCCGGCGACGACATGCTTCCGAACGCCGGCGAGGTCCACTCCGCTTTCTCGCCGAGCGTCTGGCCGAGGCACTGCGCGACATCCTTCGTGTCGCCGAGAGCCGGAGGCGACGGCAGCCGTAAGACACCGACGCCCCCTGCCCGATGACTCGGGCAGGGGGCGTCGGAACAGTCACAACAGCCCGCGGAGGCGGCCTACTTCACCGGCTCCGGCTCCGGCGCGCTCTCCGAGTCCGCCGTACCCGCCGGCGGCTCCCCGTCGTCGCCCTCGTCCGCTGCCGGGACCGGCGTCTTCACCGAGTCCAGCAGGAGTTGTGCCACGTCGACGACCTGGATGGACTCCTTGGCCTTGCCGTCGTTCTTCTTGCCGTTGACGGAGTCGGTCAGCATGACGAGGCAGAAGGGGCAGGCGGTGGAGACGATGTCGGGGTTGACCGAGAGGGCCTCGTCGACGCGCTCGTTGTTGATGCGCTTGCCGATCCGCTCCTCCATCCACATGCGCGCACCGCCGGCGCCGCAGCAGAAGCCGCGCTCCTTGTGGCGGTGCATCTCCTCGTTGCGGATGCCCGGGACGGCGGCGATGATCTCGCGCGGCGGTGTGTAGATCTTGTTGTGGCGGCCCAGGTAGCAGGGGTCGTGGTACGTGATGATGCCCTCGACCGGCGTGACCGGGATGAGCTTGCCCTCGTCCACCAGGTGCTGGAGCAGCTGGGTGTGGTGGATGACCTCGTAGTCGCCGCCGAGCTGCGGGTACTCGTTGCCGAGCGTGTTGAGGCAGTGCGGGCAGGTCGCGACGATCTTCTTGGCCGACTTGGGCTTCGCCGTCTCGGGAACGACCTTGCCGTCCTCGTCCGTCTCCTCGCCGAACGCCATGTTCAGCGCCATGACGTTCTCCATGCCGAGCTCCTGGAAGAGGGGCTCGTTGCCGAGGCGGCGGGCGGAGTCACCGGTGCACTTCTCGTCGCCGCCCATGATGGCGAACTTGACGCCCGCGATGTGGAGGAGTTCGGCGAAGGCCTTGGTGGTCTTCTTGGCGCGGTCCTCCAGGGCACCGGCGCAGCCGACCCAGTACAGGTACTCGACCTCGGTGAGGTCCTCGATGTCCTTGCCGACGACGGGGACCTCGAAGTCGACCTCCTTGAGCCACTCCAGGCGCTGCTTCTTCGCCAGGCCCCAGGGGTTGCCCTTCTTCTCCAGGTTCTTGAGCATCGTGCCCGCCTCGGACGGGAACGCGGACTCGATCATGACCTGGTAGCGGCGCATGTCGACGATGTGGTCGACGTGCTCGATGTCCACCGGGCACTGCTCGACGCAGGCGCCGCAGGTGGTGCAGGACCACAGGACGTCCGGGTCGATGACGCCGTTCTCCTCCAGCGTGCCGACCAGGGGGCGCTCGGCCTCGGCCAGAGCCGCGGCGGGGACGTCCTTCAGCTGCTCCTCGGAGGCCTTCTCCTCGCCCTCCATCGTCTTGCCGCCGCCGGCCAGCAGGTACGGCGCCTTGGCGTGGGCGTGGTCCCGCAGGGACATGATCAGCAGCTTGGGGGAGAGGGGCTTGCCCGTGTTCCAGGCGGGGCACTGCGACTGGCAGCGGCCGCACTCGGTGCAGGTGGAGAAGTCCAGCAGGCCCTTCCACGAGTACTGCTCGACCTGGGAGACACCGAAGACGTCGTCCTCGCCCGGGTCGGTGAAGTCGATCGGCTTGCCGCCGGACGTCATCGGCTGCAGGGCGCCCAGCGCGGTCCCGCCACTCGCCTCGCGCTTGAACCAGATGTTCGGGAAGGCCAGGAAACGGTGCCAGGCGACACCCATGTTCGTGTTGAGCGAGACGACGATCATCCACACGAAGGACGTGCCGATCTTGATCATCGCGACGAAGTAGACCAGGTTCTGCAGCGCGGAGACGCTCAGCCCCTTGAAGGCCAGCACCAGCGGATACGACGCGAAGTACGACGCCTCGTAGTGGTCCACGTGGTGGAGTGCGCCCTCCAGGCCCCGCAGCACGTAGATCGCCAGGCCGATGGTGAGGATGACGTACTCGACGAAGTACGCCTGACCGGCCTTGGAGCCCGCGAAGCGCGACTTGCGGCCGGCCCGGGACGGCAGGCTCAGCAGGCGGATCGCGATGAGCACCGCGATGCCCAGCACCGTCATCACGCCGATGAACTCGATGTACAGCTCGAACGGCAGGAAGTCACCGATGACCGGCAGCACCCAGTCGGCCTGGAACAGCTGGCCGAAGGCCTGGGCGAGGGTCGGCGGCAGCGTCAGGAAGCCGACGGCGACGAACCAGTGCGCGACACCGACGATGCCCCACCGGTTCATGCGCGTGTGGCCGAGGAACTCCTTCACCAGGGTCACGCTGCGCTGGTAGGGGTTGTCGGTCCGGGTACCGGCGGGCACGGGCTGGCCCAGCTTGAAGTACCGGACGAACTGGCCGATCGCGCGTGCTAGCAGCGCAACACCGACCACGGTCAGTACCAGCGACACGATGATCGCGGCGAGTTGCATGGGGGCTCCTCGGGCCTGCGAGGCATTTCGTCGGGACTCTCCTCAGGAGGGTTCCCGAAATTACTAAGCGGTAACTTATGCAGTCCGTCTGAGACTACCCCTACCTTCCGCCGCACTGTAGTCGGGTGGGGGGTGATCTGAATCGCTGAGGGTCGCCTCAGATCCGGACGTGATCCGGTCGTGTTATTCGTACCGAATTGTCATAGTGACGCCTAACTTATATCCGTGCTCTACGGGATCGCCGCCGCCGCAACCGCCCTCCTTCTCACCGCCCTGCTCGCGGCCCTCCTCCGGGCCCCCGCTCGCCGGCTGCGCCTGTTCGACCGGCGGCGGCAGCGGGAGGTGCCGTTGTCCGGAGGGCCGGCCGTCGTGCTCGTCACTGGGGCCGTCGTGGGTGCGGGGCACTGGATCGGGGTCGCGCCGCCCCTGGACGACGAGGTCCTGGAACTCCTCGTCGCCGGGGGCGTGGTCGCCGTGCTCGGGTTCGTCGACGACGTGTGGCGGCTGCGGCGGCGGGTGCTGGCCGTGGGCACGGCGGTGGCGGCGGCGTGTGTCGTGCCCTACGGGGAGACGGGGATCGGGAGCGGGCTGCTCGCCGTCGGGTGGGTGGTGTGTGCGACCTTGGGCTTCCGGGGGCTCGATCACGCCGACGGGCTCGCGGGAGCCGTGGGAGTGGTGACGGCCTTCGGCGCGGGGGCCTGTGCCGCCATCGAGGTGATGGACGGCATCGCCGTGCTGATGAGCGCGCTGGCCGCGGCGCTGACCGGGTTCCTCGTCCACAACTGGCATCCCGCGCGGGCCGCGCTCGGGGCCAGTGGGTCGATGTCCGCCGGGTTCGTGCTGGCCGGGGGAGTCGTGTACGCGCGGGCCGGGCAGGGGCTCGGGGAGAGCGCGGGGGTGCTGCTCGCGCTCACCGCCGTGGTGGGTGCCGACGCCGTACTGGTCCTGGTGTCGCGGCGGCTGGACGGGCGGGCCGTTCTGCGGAGCGGGCCGGACCATCTCGGGCACCGGCTGCGGCGGCTCGGGCTGACCGCGCCCGGGGCGACTCTGCTGCTGGCGTCCGGCGCGTTCTCCGGCGTGCTCGTCGGGGTACTCGCGCACGCCGGCTGGGTCGGCACGGACGCCCTGTGGTGGGTGGCGGGCGTGGCTCTCGCCGTCGTACTCGCGCTGTCACGCGTGCGCGTGTACGGTCCCCGCAGTCCCGGGCGTACGGTATCGACGCAGGTCAGCGCCCCGTTGCGTGTAAGGAACGGATAAGAGTTGAGCCTGCCCGACTCAGCTCTGTTGACCGGTTGGGGGCCGTCGTGCACACTTGAGTCCGTTCCACTCAAGTCAGCTGGAGGAATCAACCATGGCACGTGCGGTCGGCATCGACCTGGGCACGACTAACTCCGTCGTCAGCGTTCTGGAGGGCGGCGAGCCCACCGTCATCACCAACGCCGAGGGCGCCAGGACCACGCCGTCCGTCGTCGCCTTCGCCAAGAACGGTGAGGTGCTCGTCGGAGAGGTGGCCAAGCGCCAGGCGGTCACGAACGTGGACCGGACCATCCGCTCCGTGAAGCGCCACATGGGCACGGACTGGAAGATCGAGCTCGACGGGAAGCCCTTCAACCCGCAGCAGATCAGCGCCTTCGTGCTCCAGAAGCTGAAGCGTGACGCCGAGTCCTACCTGGGCGAGAAGGTGACCGACGCGGTCATCACCGTCCCGGCGTACTTCAACGACTCCGAGCGTCAGGCCACGAAGGAGGCCGGCGAGATCGCCGGTCTGAACGTGCTGCGCATCGTCAACGAGCCCACCGCGGCCGCCCTGGCGTACGGCCTCGACAAGGACGACCAGACCATCCTGGTCTTCGACCTCGGTGGCGGTACGTTCGACGTCTCGCTGCTGGAGATCGGCGACGGCGTCGTCGAGGTGAAGGCCACCAACGGTGACAACCACCTCGGTGGTGACGACTGGGACCAGCGCGTCGTCGACTACCTGGTCCAGCAGTTCCAGTCCGGCCACGGCGTGGACCTGGGCAAGGACAAGATGGCCCTGCAGCGTCTGCGCGAGGCCGCCGAGAAGGCGAAGATCGAGCTGTCCTCGTCCACCGAGACCTCGATCAACCTGCCCTACATCACCGCCTCCGCCGAGGGCCCCCTGCACCTCGACGAGAAGCTCACCCGCGCCCAGTTCCAGCAGCTGACCGCGGACCTGCTGGAGCGCTGCAAGACGCCGTTCCACAACGTCATCAAGGACGCCGGCATCTCCATCAGCGAGATCGACCACGTCGTCCTGGTCGGCGGCTCCACCCGTATGCCCGCCGTCGCCGAGCTCGTCAAGGAGCTGACCGGCGGCAAGGACGCCAACAAGGGCGTCAACCCGGACGAGGTCGTCGCCATCGGCGCCGCCCTGCAGGCCGGTGTCCTCAAGGGCGAGGTCAAGGACGTCCTGCTCCTCGACGTCACCCCGCTGTCCCTCGGCATCGAGACCAAGGGCGGCATCATGACCAAGCTCATCGAGCGCAACACCACGATCCCGACCAAGCGGTCCGAGATCTTCACGACGGCCGAGGACAACCAGCCGTCCGTGCAGATCCAGGTCTACCAGGGCGAGCGCGAGATCGCGGCGTACAACAAGAAGCTCGGGATGTTCGAGCTGACCGGTCTGCCCCCGGCGCCCCGCGGCGTCCCGCAGATCGAGGTCTCCTTCGACATCGACGCCAACGGCATCATGCACGTGACCGCGAAGGACCTGGGCACGGGCAAGGAGCAGAAGATGACCGTCACCGGCGGCTCCTCGCTGCCGAAGGACGAGGTCGACCGCATGCGCCAGGAGGCCGAGCAGTACGCGGAGGAGGACCACAAGCGCCGCGAGGCCGCCGAGTCCCGCAACCAGGGCGAGCAGCTCGTCTACCAGACCGAGAAGTTCCTCAAGGACAACGAGGACAAGGTCCCGGGCGAGATCAAGACCGAGGTCGAGGAAGCCGTGGGTGAGCTGAAGGAGAAGCTCAAGGGCGAGGACACGGCCGAGATCCGCACCGCCACGGAGAAGGTCGCGGCCGTCTCGCAGAAGCTCGGCCAGGCCATGTACGCCGACGCGGGCGCCGCGCAGGCCGCCGACGGCGCAGCCGCCGGAGCCGGTGCGGGCGCCGGTGACGCCAAGGCCGACGACGACGTCGTCGACGCCGAGATCGTCGACGAGGACCGGAAGGACGGTGCCGCGTGACGGAGGAGACCCCGGGCTTCGACGAGCAGCAGCCCGACGTCCCTTCCGGCGCCACCTCCGACGACGCCGAGCCGAAGGCCGCCTCCCCCTCCGCTGAGGAGGGGGCGGCCCCGGCCGGGGACACGGGCCAGGACGTGGCTCTGGTGGCCCAGCTGGACCAGGCCCGCACGGCGCTCAGCGAGCGCACGGCGGACCTCCAGCGCCTCCAGGCCGAGTTCCAGAACTACCGCCGCCGGGTCGAGCGTGACCGGATCGCGGTCAAGGAGATCGCCATCGCGAACCTCCTGACCGAGCTCCTGCCCGTGCTCGACGACATCGGCCGCGCCCGCGAACACGGCGAACTGGTCGGCGGCTTCAAGTCCGTCGCCGAGTCGCTGGAGGGCACCGCGGCGAAGATGGGCCTGCAGCAGTTCGGCAAGGAGGGCGAGCCCTTCGACCCGACGATCCACGAAGCCCTGATGCACAGCTACGCACCGGACGTCACCGAGACGACGTGCGTGGCGATTCTGCAGCCCGGGTACCGGATCGGCGAGCGCACCATCCGCCCCGCGCGGGTGGCCGTGGCCGAACCCCAGCCGGGGGCACAGACGGTCAAGGCGGACGAGTCCGCCGACGCCGACGACAAGGAGAGCGGTGGCCCGGACGAGGGCTGACGTCATAACGGACGAAGGGAAGGAGGGACGTCGAGGATGAGCACCAAGGACTTCATCGAGAAGGACTACTACAAGGTCCTCGGCGTCCCCAAGGACGCCACCGAGGCCGAGATCAAGAAGGCGTACCGGAAGCTCGCCCGCGAGAACCACCCGGACGCCAACAAGGGAAACGTCAAGGCGGAGGAGCGCTTCAAGGAGATCTCCGAGGCCAACGACATCCTCGGCGACCCCAAGAAGCGCAAGGAGTACGACGAGGCACGCGCCCTCTTCGGCAACGGAGGCTTCCGCCCGGGGCCGGGCGGCGCGGGCGGCTCCTTCAACTTCGACCTGGGCGACCTCTTCGGAGGCGGCGCCCAGGGCGGCGGCCAGGGGGCCGGCGGCTTCGGCGGTGGACTCGGTGACGTCTTCGGGGGCCTGTTCAACCGCGGCGGCGCGGGCGCGGGGACGCGCACGCAGCCGCGGCGCGGCCAGGACATCGAGTCCGAGGTCACGCTGAGCTTCACGGAGGCGATCGAGGGCGCGACCGTCCCGTTGCGGATGTCCTCGCAGTCGCCCTGCAAGGCCTGTTCGGGCACCGGCGACAAGAACGGCACACCCCGGGTGTGCCCGACCTGCGTCGGCACCGGGCAGGTCGCCCGGGGCAGCGGCGGCGGTTTCTCCCTGACCGACCCCTGCCCCGACTGCAAGGGCCGCGGCCTGATCGCGGAGAACGCCTGCGAGGTCTGCAAGGGCAGCGGCCGGGCCAAGTCCTCGCGGACCATGCAGGTACGCATCCCCGCGGGCGTCAGCGACGGCCAGCGGATCCGGCTGCGCGGCAAGGGCGCGCCGGGCGAGCGCGGCGGCCCGGCGGGCGATCTGTACGTCGTCGTGCACGTCGACTCCCACCCGGTCTTCGGCCGCAGGGACGACAACCTCACCGTCACCGTCCCGGTCACCTTCACCGAGGCCGCCCTCGGCGGGGAGGTCCGGGTGCCGACGCTGGGCGGCCCGCCCGTCACGCTGAAGCTCCCGCCGGGCACCCCCAACGGGCGTACCATGCGCGCCCGGGGCAAGGGCGCGGTCCGCAAGGACGGCACCCGCGGCGACCTTCTGGTCACCGTCGAGGTGAGTGTTCCGGCGGACCTGACGGGGAAGGCTCGTGACGCACTCGAGGCGTATCGCGAGGCGACCGCGGGTGAGGATCCGCGGGCGGAGCTGTTCCAGGCCGCGAAGGGAGCATGAGTCAGATGGACGGTCGTCGACGCAATCCGTATGAACTGACCGAGGAAACCCCGGTCTACGTCATCTCGGTGGCGGCCCAGCTGTCCGGCCTGCACCCGCAGACCCTTCGCCAGTACGACCGCCTCGGCCTGGTCTCCCCGGACCGCACCGCCGGCCGGGGCCGCCGCTACTCGGCCCGTGACATCGAACTGCTCCGCCAGGTGCAGGCGTTGTCGCAGGACGAGGGCATCAACCTGGCGGGCATCAAGCGCATCATCGAACTGGAGAACCAGGTCGCCGCCCTCCAGGCCCGGGTGGCCGAGATGGAGGACGCGCTCGACGGCGCGGCGGCGGCCATGCGGCAGCGCGAGGCGGCGGTGCACGCGTCGTACCGCCGGGACCTGGTGCCGTATCAGGAGGTCCAGCAGACCAGCGCGCTGGTGGTGTGGCGGCCGAAGAGGCAGCAGCAGTCGGACTGACGCGTACGCGTGTGTGACGTGCGTGAAAGGGGCCGGGAGGCAACTCCCGGCCCCTTTCGTATGACCTGACCCGATTTCGCCGGATCTCCTGTCCATGACTGACCGGTGCAGAGCACTTGGAGACGATTCCGCACCGTCTTCACAACCACTGCGGAGCGTGGTGTTGCCATCTCGTTAAGTGCATACGCTTGACGCTGGGGCCCGGTCCGCGTTGGCTTTTCAGTCACATGGGCCGCAAAGCTGTGCCCACGTCCGAATCACACGCGAAGTGAGCTCCCGCATGCGTCGTCGTATCTCCATATCCGTGGCCGCCGCCACGATGTCCGTCACGCTCGCCGGCTGCGGTGTGCTCAACGCGACCGGGAGCAGCGACGACGCGAGCCCGGCGAAGGGCGACGACATCACGGTCGGGCTGCTGCTCCCGGAGAAGGCGAACACCCGGTACGAGAACTTCGACTACCCGATCATCAAGAGGAAGGTCGAGTCCCTCACCAACAACAAGGGCCGCGTCGAGTACGCCAACGCCGAGGCCAGCGCCGGGCAGCAGGCGACCCAGATGCAGAAGATGATCGACGACCGGGTCGACGTGATCCTGCTGGACGCGGTCGACTCGAAGGCCATCGCGAGCGGCGTGAAGAAGGCCAAGGACGCGGGCATCCCGGTCATCGCCTACGACCGGCTCGCCGAGGGCCCGATCGACGCGTACATCTCCTTCGACAACGAACTCGTCGGCGAGGTCCAGGGGCGCACCCTGCTGGAGGCCATCGGCGACGACGTGAGCCTCTCCGACAAGATCGTCATGATGAACGGCTCACCGACGGACCCGAACGCCAAGCAGTTCAAGGCCGGGGCGCTGTCGGAGCTGAACGGCAAGGTGACGATCGCGCAGTCCTTCGACACCAAGGACTGGAAGCCGGAGAACGCGCAGGCCAACATGGCCGACGCGATCGCGAAGATCGGCAAGGGCGACATCGCTGCGGTCTACTCCGCCAACGACGGCATGGCGGGCGGCATCGTCGACGCGCTCGAGGCCGCGGGCGTGACCAAGCTGCCGCCGATCACCGGGCAGGACGCGGAGCTCCCCGCGGTGCAGCGGATCATCACCGGTGAGCAGTACATGAGCGTCTACAAGTCGTACCCCCAGGAGGCGGAGAACGCCGCCGAGATGGCCGTGGCCAAGGTCCAGGGCCGCGACATCCAGTTCGCCGCCCTCACCCGCGACAAGGTCGACAGCCCCACGGACAAGGGCATCCCGGCCCAGCTCGTGCCCGTGGTCGCCCTCACCAAGGAGAACATCGAGGACACGGTCGTCGCCGACGACATCTACAAGCTGTCGGACATCTGCACCGCGCAGTACAAGGCGGCGTGCTCGGAGATCGGGCTGAAGTAGGTTGACCTGCCGGAGAGCCGCCCTTCTGTGTGAGGGGGGCGACGGTCTGCCGGTTGCCGAACGCCTCGTTTGGAGCTACGGGTAGCGTAGCTCTTGCTTGAGCGGGTGGTTCCCGGTGTGCCGAGCCGTCCACAGGACGGTGGCCGACACCGGTATGGAGATCGTGGAGGGCTGGCCGCGATCATCTCCGCGGCGCCCACCGGTTGCCGGTGGGCATCCGGTAGTCGGTTCGTCCGGTGCCACCGCTCAGCGCCGGTTCGTGGAGTGGTCGATGGCCTGGGTGTGGGCTAAGCAGCATCGTCTAGTCTCGGACGAGCTCGGGTCGCGCGGCGAGATCGACTGGTCGCGGTGTGCATCCGACTGGGCATCGAGCCGTGAAGAGGCAAGCGGCACCGTTGGACCAGCCAATGCACGATGGCTTGGCTCGCCGGATGCCGGCGCCTCCGCCGCTGCTACGAACGCAGAGCCCTACCTCGTGGCCCCAACCCGCATCGTTGGGTGATTTGCTTGCCATTGCCACAACGATGAGACCGCCGAAGCAAGCCACTGGCGAGAAAAGATCGCTGGGCCCCGTTGCTCACAAACTCATTCCCTTGGGAGTTTCAGTTCACACTGCCGCGCCTTTGTTTTTCGATGCGGAGGACATTCGGAATGAGCCTCGATCCGGCTTGTAAGATACTTGACGCAAGAGGGGTAGCCATCTTAAATTTCCGTATGTATGCGCCGGAGATCGCGGTGTCTGCAGTCGGAAGATACAGTGCTGAGCGTTCAGTGTGCTCGCTTCTGTGGATTGGTCCACTCCCGCTGTCAGGACCCCGAATCTCCCATCCAGGGGGCACGGCCGGCTCAGCCGATCGGACGTCGAAGTGCGTCCGCCCTTTATTCGTACCGCCCGTACCTGGGGGCGGACAATTCCAAGCGACTGACGAGAAGGAACGTTCCATGACTCGTTCGATACGTAAAGCTCTGCATTGCGTGATTCTGACTGGCTTACTCGCCCTAGGTGCCTCGCAAGCTTTTGCCGCCCCTGATGGCAACGCCGCTAGCGCCGCACCGCACTCAGTGGCTTTCTCTGCGGATGCCTTGACGCCTCCCGAGGGATTCGTTCGCGAAGTCACTTTTTATGGTATGGCTGCTGCCTGCGAGTCGGTGGGTAGGGATGGCGTAGAGGAGGGCAAGTGGAGCGCATATGTTTGCGTCCCGTTCGGCCCCTTCTCGCCTTTCCAATACCTCTACGTTAAGAGATGATGCCAGTCTGTTCCTGTCTTGAATGACGAACCGCCCCCGTGGGGCACTGCTTTCGAAGGGAGCAGGGAAACCGAACGGGCGGGGCGTGGGTTATAACCGCACCTGGGTGGGGCCCTGGGGCCCGACCAAGGTGCGGGTCAGCTGCCATCTTCCGTGTGTGGGGGCTTGGGACTGGCGGGGATGCCCCCTATGGGAATGGGCCCTTGTGCTCGCCGCACCTCACCAGAGCGGGTTACACCGCGTCAAGGATCTCTTCCAGGTCACGCGAGGCGGCACGAAGGCCGAATCCCTTGGCGACACCGGCGACATTTAGCACCACCTCGTCTACACCGGCACGGCTGAAGCGATCGAGGCCGTCACGGATGTCCGATATGGTTCCGTACAGGAAGACGCCCGCATCGATCAACTTGTCGACGTCTTCCGTCTTTCCCGTCACCTCGATATTCGCGTCGCGAAGCGTGTCCTGGTAGTGGGGCAACTGGATATGCATGCCGATCGCTTCGAAGGCGATGTCACGTGCACGCCGACCTTCTCTAGCTACCGCACACGGAATGATGGCTGTCACGGGAACCCGATCCCGTCCTGCCTGGGTACTCGCCCCCCATACCTGCGGAACGATGACGTCGCTCAGGTAGGTGGGCGGGCAGAGCCAGGTGATCGCGTCGTCCGCAATCTGTCCGGCCAGGGCGGCCATCTTGGTGCGCAGTACGCCCATACCCACACGCACCTCGGCGCTACGCGCGGGAACAAGTCGACCAGTGGTCGAATAGCATTCGCCCTCTGTGGCCACTAACTCGCCATTGAGCAATGCGCGTACCGTCGTCACGTACTCACGAGTGGCGGTGAGAGGGCTTTGGTATGGATTTCCCATGACGCCACGTTGAAAGTCCACAGAGCCCGGCCCGTACGCTGCAATTACTGAGCATCCTGTGGCCAGGGCCGTAGAGCGCGCCTCCACTGCCGCGTGGTAGGGAGAACGCAGCGGGCTCAGGTTCACTCCGAAACCGCTCGGGACACGTAAGCCGATGCCGGCCAGCCAGCTGACAAGCTGGTGATTGTCAATGACCTCGGTTTGTCCCTGCCATAGCCGTTCGGCCCTGCCCCAGCGAACCAGGCCGGCAAAGGGAATAGCCTGCTCGGGGCGAATAATTGGCACAGGCAGCACAAGAGAGTAACGCAATGATTCTCCTATGAATCAAGGCCCGGAGCGGCTGGACGCAGCTCTGGGGGCAAACATCAGGTCGGTGTCGAGGGTGCAAGGCGGCACATAATCTGATCAATGAGGTGTGTAATTGTCAAGACGCGTCGGCCGGTTGAAGTGGATAACGTGCCGGCAGCGCAGCCCCCCTCCGAATTCACTCGGCACACCAGACGAGAGACGCCGACCTGCCCTCCGGGCGCGGTCAGTCACGTACTTCGACTGTGTAAGCGCGGCCAAGGCGTCCGTTTGTGTGTGCCGCGCGTATGCGAAGCCTGTGCGCCGTCTGTGTTCTCACGCTGCGCCAGGCGAATTCTGATGGCGGAGGATGGTGCATGTGCCGCGGATCGCTTTCAAGAGACCCTGCGGCTCCCGCCATCAACCTGGAGGAAACTGTGTACAGAGGCGATATTTCTCTGCTGGAAGAGATCGAGGAGCAGGACTTCGCTTTCGGCGCTGGGTGCAGCGCCAACTTCACCACGTTTTCGCTGTCGGGAATCTTCGGAAACGACGGCGACTGCTGCACGCTTACCAAGGAATGCCAGGCCAGCTGTAACTGACCTGCGTCAGCATGAAGGGGAACATCATGCAGGACAAGAAGACGGACATTCTGGGCGCCTACGACGAGGCGGAGCTCATCGAGCTCAGTGAAGCGGATAACCACGGCGGTACGGGCCCGTGGTGCATAGCCACCGTCACGTTGGTCACCGCGACCGTGTGCCCGACCACCAAGTGCACCAGCAAATGCTGAAGCTCGCTTCACCACTCGTGATCAACGTGTAGCACGATGAGGCGGAATGGAAGCCGATGGTCCGGCTTCCATTCCGCTCCGTCGTCTCGTTGCTCGACATCGTGCGAAAATGGAGTAGCAGAACGTGATATCTCCAGCCGAGTACTATCCAGAATTCAACAGCGTTGAATTCGAAGAAACCATCACACCGCTGGCGCAGTTCGACAGTGAGACCACCGCTGTGCTCCGGGACGGCAGGTCCGGAGTTGCGTCGAGGACATCCGCTCCTGGCGTAGGCACCGGCAGCAGGACTGCCGCGGTGGAAGAATGGCTGCGCGGCTCGGAGCAGTATCCGTTCCAGCATGTGGTCAGGACCGTTGCGGCCACCCTCGCGGACACGGACCCGCTCGCCTCATTCGCGGATCTGTTCGCCGACCAGCAGGCCGCTCTCGTCCAACTGCTCGAACGGGCCGAAGTGCGGCTTCGTGGTGTTTATATGCGCCCGTTGGTGGCCGCCATCAACCACGCGCGCGAGAACGACCTCCTCAGGGGTGCCACCCCCAGGGAGCGCTACGAGTACTTCGTCAAGGAATCGAGCCGTACGTCCTTCACCACCGTGAGCGGCCTGTCCTTTCCGGTCCTGCAGGATGTCACCCGCATCCTTCTCCGCAATGAAACGGACAGTGTCGGCGAACTCTGCACCCGACTGAGAGCCGACCGGGCCGCTATCGAGGACACCTTCGGTATCGACGCCAGCGACCTTCTGGAGTCCTTTGGTCTGCCCGAAGGCGACACGCACCACCATGGGCGCACCGTGGCGGTCCTCGTCTTTCGGTCCGGGAAGCGCCTGGTGTACAAGCCCCGCGACGTGTCGTGTGAGGCCGCCTACGTCTCCATTGCCGGCGAAGTCAACGCTCATTTCGGGACGAGCCTGGTCGCGGCCACCGTCCTGGAACGCGACCGCTACGGGTACGTGGAGTACATCGAGGCCGAAGACGTTTCCGACATCTCCCCGGAGTTCCTGTACGCCAGCGGCGAACTCGCCGCCGTGCTCTACCTGCTCAATGCGCGGGACATGCACTTCGAGAACATCCTGCCGACCCGTCGCGGACCGCTCCCCATAGACCTGGAAACAATCCTGCACCCTGAGAGGGTTCACACGGGGATGATCCCTGAGGTCACCGGAAACGCGTACGAGATGATCGCCCAGTCGGTCTATGGCATAGGGATCCTTCCACTCGTCATGGCCGGCAAAGGCGGTGACGGGGGTCATGTCGACCTTGGGTTCCTCGGAGCCCAAGGAAACGGCAACTCGCCCTTCAAGGCGGTGCAGTTCAAGGACCCATACACCGACTACATCAGTCTGGCGTTCCAGGCAGCGGCCGCCGCAGAGCGGCGTACTGTCGTCAACGCACTGACCAAGCACGAGGTCTACGACCTCGGTCGGCATATGGCCGACGGCTTCACTAAGGTCTACCGCGCCGCCATGGTCGATCCGGACACCTGGACCGCACTGCTGCGCAAGACGGCCACCGACCTCCGCATCCGCTACGTCCACAACGCGACCGTGCTGTATGCGCAAACGCTGCGCATGTCTTCCAGCCCCAGCGCCCTGGAAGACACTGCTCCGTACCTGGCCCTGCTGAAGCGCATCGCGATCGCCAGCCCAGCCTCCGCCCGACAACTTGTCAGGTCTGAGTTGCGGCAACTGGCCGAGCGTGATGTCCCGTACTTCACCGTCGCCAGCACGGACACCGCTCTGATGGATGGCGAAGGCACCGAAATCGGAGCCGCCTTTGACCGGTCGCCGCTCGACCTGGTTCTGGCCAAGGCCGCGCGCCTGAGCGAGTTCGACCTCAGCGAACAGCTCAGGCTCATTCACTCCGCCTTCGCCTCACGCTTCCCGGACAACCACCTGACCCCCGTCGCCGGCCTGGCACCGGTCCCGGGGCGGCCGGGCTCGGCCGCCCTGAAATCGGACAACGAGCTGAAAACGGTGGTGCGCACGCTGTGCGACCACCTGATAGCCACGTCATTGCCTGACCGGTTCGAGCACCTTCCCCGGACCTGGATCGGTCCTCGGGCCTCCGCAGAGGCCGACCGGCCGTGGCCGCCCTGCGTCCTGGGGTACGACCTGTACACCGGACGGACGGGCCCCGCCCTCGCGCTGGCCGCCGCCGGCCGCCTACTGGACGAGGGCAGGTACCGCGATCTGTCGGCGCAGATCTTTTCGACCACCGCAGAGATCCTCGCCACCGAGAGCTATGAGACCCGCAACATCCAGCAGCTCGGATTCGGCGGCTACACAGGCATGGCTGGCATTCTGTTCGCCCTCTCCGCGGCGGGCAGGATCCTCGGCGAGGACAGCTGGACTCGTGCTGCGCAAGGCGCCGTGCCGCTGATCCTCGACCAGGTGAGCAGTGTGCCCCCCGGCAAGCTGCCCCTAGACGTCATCAGCGGTCTCGCCGGTGCGATGTCCTGCATCACCGCGATCGGGGGGCCCCATGCAAACGCAGCCGTCACGGCACTGACCTCAATACTCGTGGACTCCTTCCAGGGCGGTGCGAGCGGCGAGTGGCTCGGGCCCGTACTCGCTCAGTCCGGGTTCGGTCACGGCATCAGCGGCATCCTCCATGCACTCAGCCGGGTTCATCCGCGTCTTTCGCCCGGCCTCCGGCCGCTCGTCGAGTCCACGCTTCAGGATCTGGCTGGCCGACTGCACGGCTTTTTCGATGCCGAAGAGAGGAATTGGCACACCAGCATCGACAGGCCGACGTCCTTCGCGACCGGCTGGTGCCACGGTCCGGCTGGCATCGCTCTCGCCCTGTCCACATACGCCGACGTCTCCGGTGGTAACGAGGTCGTACGCATGCGGGACACGGCCGTTGACTACGTGCTACGCCAGGGCTTCGGACGCAACCTGACGTGGTGCCACGGAGACTTGGGCAACCATGACGCCCTGATAACTCTCGCGGATTGCGGAGTTACATCGCTGCGGGCGGAGATCGAGAAGATCGAGCAACGCTGGCTTCATCCGGAAACCTTCGCCCGCAAGCTCGGGGATACCAGCAGCCGCTACGCACACACCAACAGCCTGCTGGTCGGCACCGCGGGAATCGTGCTCCACCTGGTCAACCGCGTCGACCCGGCCGGCCGCATCTCACCGACCACCTTCGTTGCCAGTGAGGGCCGATAAGCATGGCACGCCGCGTACCCACAGTCACTCAGGTCACGCAGACCGAGTGCGGCCTGTGCTCGTGCGTCGCGCTGCTGCGCTACCACGGACGGGCGGAAGAGATCTCCAGCGCCCGCGAGACCATGGACGCGGGGCGTGACGGTTTGTCCGCCAGCCAGTTGGCTCAGTTCCTGACATCCCGGGGCATGGAGGTCAAGTCTTACCGTATCAAGGACATCACCGCGCTGGAGAAGTTCACCTCGCCGGTGATCTTGTACTGGGAGGACCACCATTTTCTGGTCCTCGAGAAGTTTGACGGCCGCACCGCGATCGTCATGGATCCGGCGGTCGGCCGCCGCAGCATCAGCCGGGCCGATCTCGATGGCGGGTTTAGCGGAATCGCCCTGAGCGCTGAGCCGGGGCCTGATTTCGAGAAGACACGCGCGAAGCCGCTGGGCGAATGGCGCAGCCTTCCTCTCTTCACTGAAGGATCACGCGAGCGGATCGTCCTGGTGGCACTCCTCTCGCTCAGTGGGTACGGGGCGGTGCTCGGCATCCCCATGCTCACTCAGTGGGCCATCGACCGGTCTGCCACCTCTTGGCACGGCTTGGATGACATTTCGCTGGTCATCGCGATGATCCTTGCGGTAGCCTCTGGCTTTTTCGCGATTTATCTGGTCAGGGTCACCGTCCTGTCATCGCTTGTCGTCCTCCTCGGCAAGCACCTGATGACGCATACGTTCAGAACACTCTTGTCCCTTCCGTTCCGGTTCTTCACCACACGACAACCCGGTGAACTGCTGTTCCGGCTGAACAGCGTGAATGTCATCCGGGACCTACTTTCCTCCCGAGTGGCCCAGGGCATCCTCGACGCCGGCACCCTGGTGGCGGTCACCGTCTATCTCTACGTCACCGAGTGGCGCCTGGGCATCATCGCGTCGGGCATCTTCCTGACCAACGCCGGCTACCTGATTAAGACCCGTATGAGAGTTCTCGAAGTGGTCGACGCCGAGATCGCTCACCTGTCGAAGAGTCAGTCGACCCAGCTCGACGCCATCGTGTCGATCCCCACGATCAAAATGGGAGGCTACGCAGAGGAGTTCATTGACGACTGGAGCTTGAGCTACTCCCTCTCCCTCGACGCGATGAAGAAGCGGATGCGCCTCCAACAGGGCCGTATCTCCGGTGTGACGACCACAACGCAGATGTTCGGTCCGATCATCCTGCTGCTGGCCAGTCTGTACCTCGTCAGCCATGGTCATATCTCGCTCGGTGCGGCGGTCTCCGTTCAGGCGGTGTCGGCGACGTATTTCGCGCTCGCGACATCGGTTTTTCAGACCTATACCGAATTCAATGAGGCATCCCGCTATGTGGCACGTCTCCACGACATCACCAACGCGCTTGTGGAGCCGCCCGGCGGGAGCCGTATGAAGCTTGCGTCGACGTCGATCCAACTGAGCGATGTCAGCTTCCGGTACACAAAGCACAGCGACTTCGTCATCCGAGACGTCTCGCTGAAGATCGAGGCGGGCTCGAAGGTCGCCCTGGTCGGGCCTTCCGGCTCGGGCAAGAGCACTCTGGGCCGGATCATCTGCGGCTTGTACGAACCCACGAGCGGGACTGTGCAGTTCGGCGGCCGGAACATGAGCGAGTACGACACGAACGCGCTGCGTCGTACCATCGGCTATATCCCGCAGGAAGTGCACCTGCATAACCGAACCATTCTAGAGAACCTGACGCTCGGCCAGGACATCTCGTTGGAGCAGGTCCGCGCGTACTGCGAAACCGTCGGCATCCTCGATTTCCTCGACGAGCTCCCCATGGGCCTCAACACCGTGGTGTCTGAAATGGGGGCGAACTTCTCTGGGGGGCAACGCCAGCGTCTTGCCATCGTCCGTGCGCTGTTGCGGCGTCCCCGGATCCTTGTGATGGACGAGGCGACGGCCTCTCTTGACACCATCAATGAACGGCGCGTGACGGAGATCATCCAAGACATCGGCGCCACACAGGTGATCATTGCCCATAGGCTAGCCACTATTAAATCGGCCGATCATATATACGTGTTCGACAACGGGCGAGTCGTCGAACACGGAGGGCATGACGAGTTGCTGAACGGCGGTTCGGTGTACTCCCACCTCTATGCAGAGAAGACCGCGGACGTACTCGTTGGAGGAGAACGCGAATGACCGAGCCGCATGTTTCCATCCCGTCGTTCCTCCCTTTCTATCGATACGCGATCCCTCGCGACACGGTCGCAGCCCGGCTGCGCGTCTTGACCGCCGACGTGTCCGACCCGGACCGTACTGAACTACTGCTCGATCAGGTGTGGCAAGACCTCATCACCACCGTCGAAGGTCACGCCTTCCGGATGCTGATCGGCGAGTTCCACGAATTCCGCGAGCAGCTCGGCTTGCCCATGGATGCCGACAGCGACCGGGCACTCCAGCTGTTCCGCCGGCATGTCGAACACCCCGGTAACAACCAGCGGCTCATCGGCAAGTACTCGGTACTCAAGCAGCGCCTTGAAACCGTTCTGGAAAACTCGCTCGACGCCTACGCCGACCTCTTCACCGCCTACGCTCAAGATCGCACCACCTTGCGCAATCACGGGTTGCTGAGCGCCGACGACGACCCCGTCATGGAGCTCTTCGGAACCGGTTCGGACCTCCACAACCACAACCGGAAGGTCGTCGGCGTACGATTGGCCAGCGGCACCAAGGTCGTCTTCAAGCCCCGCGCGCTGATTTCCGACCGCTTCGTACGCGATCTCTACACGACGGCGGCGCCGCACCTGGTGTACTCGCTGCAGGAGTGTGTACCGGCGTCAATCACCATCGGCTCGCACGGGTGGCAGCAGTTCGTCACACCGCGGCCCATGAGTGCCCCGGACCAGCCTGCGCGCTACTACTACCGCTTCGGTGCGCTGTGCGCACTTTTCGGCGCCATCGGCGCCTCGGACCTTCACGACGAGAACCTGCTGGCCGCCGGCGAGAACCCGTGTGTGATCGATACGGAGACCATGATCCGACCGAACGCCGGGGTCGACAACGACTCGCTGCCGCACGTGTTGATCAACCAGCTGAAGCTGTCTGTGGTCTCCACGATGCTCGTCCCGATGGCCAATCCCAGCTCCCCCATCGACCTGATCATGGCGGGAGTTGGCATTGACGGGGAGCAGACCTCGAAGATGAAGAGGGCCGTCATCCGCGAAAGCGCATCGGACGGCATCTCCGTCCAATGGGAACAAGTCACCCACCGTCCCGGGGACAATGTGCCCCGGCTCGGCGAATCGGCGCTCTCGCCCCTCGATCACTTCGACGACATAGTGGCGGGATACGACGACGCCCTGGGAGCGGTCCGGGACGACGCCGTCGCGAAGGTGCTCGACAGCTATCCGGACATGCCGGTCCGCTGCCTCGTTCGGTCGACCATGGTCTATACCCGGTTTCTGGACGCCGCCACGCACCCGGACTACCTGCGGCAACCCGAGGATGCCGAACGGCTTCTGCGGCTGCTGGGTAAGTACCCCGACTACTTGACGCCCGAAGCCGCCGCCTACGTGGGTGAAGAGGAGCGGACCAGCCTGAACACCGGCAACGTGCCCTACTTTGCCGCACGGGGCGGCTCCACCGAACTGGCCACGCCCACGTCTCAACTGCCCGGTGTCCACAAGACCTCACCACTGGACTTCGCGCGCAGTGGGCTCATCCTCAACGCCAGGCGGAGCGGCGTCTTCCATCGCTTCCTCCTGGAGGAGTGCTTCGGCGAGGTCGCCGCGGACGACCCAGCAGGCGCATCCGCATGGAGCGTTTTCGCTGAAGCGTTGCGTGACGCCCGTCCAGCGGCGTGGTGGCCGGGAATCGCCCGGACGATCGCCTCCGCCGGTGTGTCCCACGAGGGGCCGCAAGGCATGGAGATCGGTTGGGTTTGCGGCATCGGCCCCGACCGGAACGCCCCCACCATCACGCCGGGCAACTTCATCTCTTTCCACGACGTCGGCGGCATCGTCACCTTCCTGACGAACGCGGCGCGCCATGACGAAGCTCTCCGGGAAGCCGCTGTTGGAGCAAACCGGGGGCTGGACGTGCTCATTGAGGAGTACGGCGAGCTTCTGGCCGAGGCATCGGAAGGCGTGTTCACCGGAGGCGCCTCCCTTCTGCTCACCCGGCCGTCCCATGTGGACCGGGCCCAGATGGATCGGATTCTCGACACGATCGACGACCGCGCTGCCGCAGGCACGCTGGAGAGCGACCTGGCCAATGGACCCGCCGGTCCGCTGATGGTTCTGCTTTCCAGGCTCGAGGGAGGTGAAGCCCCGCTTGTCGACCAGGAGCGACTGGCGCGGCTGCGTCGGCTGGTGCTCTCACACATCGAGGTGTCCAAGGCGTTCCCATGGTATGACGTGGCGCACGGCGACTTGGGGATGCGGTGGGCATCCTCCCGGATCGGACGGGTTCTGGGCGACAGCGCGCTGGTGAACGCTTCAGCGGACTGGCTGGCCGACCAACCGGCCGACGGTAACGCGTTGCCCGTGCCGGGATGGTGCAGAGGCACCGCCGGCCTGCTTCTGACCTCGGCTGAGATCCTGACCTCTGCTGGCCGGCAGGAACTGCTGACCGGCGCACGGCTGACCGCCCTGGCGGACGCTGCGACACGGCTGCCCGCCGATCAGCCGGTCGACTTGTCGGTCTGCCATGGCAGCAGCGGCGTGATCCAGTCGTTGATCGCCACGGCCCAAATCCTTCGAGACAACTCGCTGTTGGACCGGGCCGCCGACTACCAGGAACGGGTGTTGGCTGCGGCGCGTTCGAACGGCTTCCACACCGGATCCCCGGGCCGAACCTCACTGCTGGGGTACATGCTTGGCTGGTCCGGCATCGGTGACACTGACATCATGCTGCAAGCAGCTCGCGCTGGCGTGGTCGATCTTGCCATCCCGATAGCGCTTTTCACCCCCCACCCCTCTGGAGAGCCCGCGTGAAGAAGAACAGCATGACCACTGGCTTCCCACTCGTGATCGGCACCGTGATAGCCGTCGCCAGCATTACCCAGGACAACTACGGCGGTGCCGTCTTCGCCGTGGTGGCCGGCGCGGTCATCTCGCTTGTCCTGCACGTCAGGATCAGACGCAGCCAGGACCGTTGAGTGAGGTACTCGATTCTCCTCCCTCTCGGCCCGGCCCTGCCCGAAGAGGCAGTACCGTTCGCCAACCTGGTGCAGTGGACTGGTGCCGAACGGCTGTGGCAGGGCCAAGGCATGGCCCTCGAGTCCCACCACCTGGTCAGCTGGCTTGCCGGGATCGGCATCAGGGTGCCTGTCGGATTCGGTGTCTCGCTGATGCCGTTCCGTTCTCCCTACCAGGCTGCGGTCGAGGCCCGATCGGTCGCACTCACGACCGGGCATCCGGTCGTCGCCGGATTCGGCCCAGGAGCAAAGCCGCTTCAGAAGGGAGCGCTTGGCAAGCCGTACGCGAGCCCACTCCGCGCGGCCCGGGAGTACCTGCAGATCGTGCGCGATCTACTGTCCGGAGAGCAAACGGATGTCTCCGGGGACTACCACTCGGTATCGGCGAAACTGAGCCAGACCGACGTACCGCCGGTGGAGTTGGGCCTGGGCGTACTGCGGGAGGGGATGGCGATACTGGCCGGTGAGGTCGCCGACGTGGCCGTCACTTGGATGGGATCCGCACGGTACGTGGGCGACACCCTGATTCCCGCCATGCGGAGTGCGGACCGAGCACTGGAGGCTCCGATCAGGGTGACGGCCATCGTGCCTGTCGCGCTGTCCGGCGAAGACCGCGACATGATCGAACTAGCGGCGGCCGCATGCGGTTCGCACCTGCTGCTTGAACACTACCGGGATACGTTGCGCAAGGCTGGAATCACCCTGCACGGGGAGCACAATGCGGACGATGTGAAGCGCCTGGTCGACGGCGGTGTGTTCCTGTATGGCACGGGGGAGGAGATTCACCGGCGGCTCGACGAATACCGGGTTGCCGGGGTCGATGAGGTCGTCCTCAATGTCAACGGCGTGGCGCAGATCCATGGTGCGAAGGCGGCCGCCCGAGATCTTCTCAGCATCCTGCGTGCGATCCCGGCATCGTAGTCCGCTCGGGCGCTGAGTGCCGGTGGCTGGAGAAAGCGGAGGCACGCACCGCGATAAGGCGCAGTGCCTGTTCACGGTCCCAGCTGAGAGCGGCAGTCTGCATCGCATCGACATCGGGCGGTAGATCGAGGCCCAGCTCATCGGCGAACAGGACCCTGCAGCGCTTGATCACAGTGAGGGCGCCGGCGACATCGCCGTCGATGCACCGCACGGCGGCCAGTAACTCCCACAGCCGCTGCCGGTAGGGCATTTCGGCAATGACGCTTTCGATCCGGTAGGAGAGCATCTCACTCTTGTTGGCGAGGATGCAGGCAGTGAAAAGATCTTCGTACGCGTCGAAGCGTGCCCCGTTTAGGCCGGCAGTATGGGTGTCGAACCACCTTGTCGGCGGCAAATCCTGTCCGAACGGTCCCCGCCACAAGGCCAACGCGTGCTCAAGCGTCGCGACCGCGCCATCGGCGTCACCGTGCGCGAGCAGTGTCCGCCCCCGTCGCGCGGCCAGCATGAAGCTCGAGAGGTCGAGCTGGTCGGGAGTGGAGTGAAGCCCGTAGCCGCTCTGGGCACCGCGGTACGTCCTGATCCTACGGCTGAGTCCTGGCATGGCTAGTTCGAGGTCACGTCGCAGGCCCGTGAGGTGGCTGCGGATGTTGGCTGTGGCGGAAGCCGGAGGCTCGTCCCACAGCAGTTCGGCAAGTTCGGACATCCCGATGGACTGGTCCGTTCGGAGCAGCAAAGCGGTAAGCAGCGCCCGCCGAGTGGGCGAGCCCACTTCGGCGTTGCCGCGAACACGGAGTTGGCCAAGGATTTCGAACAGCATGACGCCGCCCCCTTAGCGTCCGGTGATCCACACCACGTTACCTCCAGAGATTCGTCTCGTTAAAACAGGCATTGATAACTCCTTTGTGCGGGCTTCACATTGCAGAATTACGGGTTGGGTCACCATTTGAAGGCCGGTGGATATTCAGGGGCACGCGCGAGTTTGGCGGCCCCAGAATGCGCCGCATCCCTGACTGTTTGATCACCCTCGTCCGGATGAGGAAAGATGACCGTCGCATGGGCCCACCGCACCTCGTGAGGCGTTACTGCAGCCCTTCCGGACGGGGGCTCCAGAATCGCCAAGGGGCGTTTGTGGTCAAGGGGCTGACACCGTCGGCTCGCGGCTGACCGCGCCCGACGGTGCGGTGGGTTGGTTGGCCGACGATAAGACGCAGGCCGGGTAGCGGACCGGACGCAGGGCAAGCTTTCCGGTCACATCGCGGTCACCTGAAAGGGCACCAACGACTCCGTTCGGCACAGCGGGGGATGCGAGCCGCGTGCAGCGCTGAGGACTTCACGGGAGCGCGGTCCCGACCGGGGGAAGGCCGGGACCGCGCGCTTGCGAGGAATGCACGAAGGTGTCGCTGGCCTCGCGTGTACCAAGTCGGAGCAGCCTGCCCCTCGCCATATTGCAACTGGACGAGACACAGTGGCGCAGAGCGATCCCGCCTGGTCACAGCGATGTACACCTTCCCCGTCGATACCTCAGGTAAATCGGTTGCCGAGAACGGACGTTGAGGGGTTGGTCAGTGACTCCCTAACGCTTCCCGCGATCAATGACGATCGCATCGTTGCATGCACACGCACCACCCTCATGTTGTTGCAACGCCGCAGACTGAGGGGGGGAAAATGGTTCCAGATGTGTGCGAAACGAGAGTCTGGGTTCGGCGGAGCCGTGTTGCGGAGCAGGTCCGGTCCGCGCATAGTTGCGCTGCGGAAGACGGCGAAACCGGGGGTGGGATGGGCGATGGCCGGGCGCGGGGTGGAGGAGCATCCACACGGTGCTGACCGACTGTGCAGGGCCGGGGATCGCGTGTATTCCCGGGCCGTACGGCGGGGCCGCGTGCCGCGCCGGGACGCGGAGCCGGTGCCCTGTCTGCTGGAACTCGCCCTGTTGCACCCGGACCCCGACGACATGGACTGGCTGGTGCCGACCTCCCCGCAGGAGGTCATGACCCGGCTGCTGCGCGGGATGTACGACGAGGTGAGCGCGAGTCAGCGGCGGGTGGGCTCGGCCGTGGAGGCCGTCGAATGGTACGCCGGACTCGGCCGTCAGGTGCCGCCGGCCGCGTCGGGCACGGAGGGCCCGGCCATCCGGGTGCTGGACGGACTCGCCCGGATCCAGGCCGCCATGGACGAGGCGACCCAGGCGTGCACGACGGAGGTGCTCACGGTCCAGCCCGGCGGGATCCGCCGCGAGGCGGAACTGTCCGAGGGGCTGCACCGGGCACTGGCGCTGCGCGGCCGCGGGGTGCGGATGCGGGACCTGTACACGCACGTCGCCCGGCACGGGCAGGGGCTGCTCACGTATCTGGAGCTGATGGGACACGCGGTGGAGGCGCGCACACTGGACGAGGTGATCGACCGGCTGATCCTCTTCGACCGGACGGTGGCCTTCATCCCCGCCAACACCGACCGCACGATGGCCCTCGAGCTACGGCACCCGGCGATCGTCGAGTACCTCGTCACGGTCTTCGAGCGCCTGTGGCGCCTCGCCATCCCGCTGACCGCGCCGCTCCCCGACACCGGCATCGAGGGCATCTCCCACCGGGAGCAGTCGATCGCCGCCCTGCTGGCGGAGGGGCACCAGGACGCGGTGATCGCGGAACGTCTGGGGATCAGCGTGCGGACGTGCCGGGCGCACATCGCCCGGCTCTCGGAGACGCTGGGCGCGGCCAGCCGCACCCAACTGGGCGTCCGCATCGCCCAGGCGGGCCTGGACGGCCCACCGAGCTCCGGCACGGCCGTCAGGGTTCCCGGTCAAGGATCCCCGAGCGTCCGATGAGAAACCCGAGCTGCGCCCGGCTCTGACTCCCCAGCGTCGCCGCGAGCTTGGCGATGTGGACGCGGGCCGTGCGGATGTTCATACCGAGGCGGTCGGCTATGACGGCGTCGGTGTGGCCTTCGACGAGGAGGGCGGCTATGGCGTGCTGGCGGGGGGTGATGCCGTTGTGGGAGGGCCGGGGGGCGGCTACGGGGTACATGGGTGTGGCCAGGCGCCAGAGGCGGTCGAAGGTGGTGGCGAGGTGGTCCACGATGGCCGGGTGCCGGATCTCCAGGGCGAGTTTGCCGTCCTCGCCGGCCGGGACGAACGCGACCGTGCGGTCGATGAGGATCAGGCGGTCGGGGACTTCGTCCAGCGTGCGGATCTGAACGTCGCCCTTCAGGCGCTCGCAACGGGCCGCGATGATCGGGAAGTGGCGCAGCGTGTGCGGGTACAGGGTGCGTATGCGGCAGCCACGGTCCAACGCGGCCTGGTCGCGGCCGAGGGACGCTGCGTCGGCGACCTGACCGCGTTCGCCGGTGAGTCCGGCACGGGGCTGGACGGTGACCAGTTCCTCGGAGGCGTCGGCCAGGGCCTCGGTGATGGCCCGGTTGATCGGTTCCGTGCCCGTGAGCAGCTGGATCGTGCGGGTGCCGGTCGCCGCGAGAGGTGGGTCGGCGATCCGCATGAGCGAGCCGAACGTCTCGGCCAGCCGTGCCTCATGCCGCCGTTCGCTCGCGATCCGCTCCGCGGACGTCCGCAGCAGCCGGTGCAGCGCGACGACCGGCGCGACGGGCTCCCACCGAATCGGGTCGTCGACGGCGGGTCGCAACAGACCCAGGTCGATGAGGCAGGAGGCGGCCTGGGCGTCCTCGGCCGGCAGCTGCCCCTGGCGCAGGGCCCGTTCGTACAGCTCCATGCCCGCGGAGCACAGGTCCTCCATGCCGTGCTCGCGGTGCGGCACGCTCACTCGGTCACTCCCTCCCGCTCCAGGATCCCCGACTGTGCGATGAGATAGCCGAGTTGGGCCCGGCTGCCGCTGCCCAGCAACGAGGCCAGCTTGGCGATGTGGGCCCGGCACGTGCGCACGTTCATGCCCAGGCGACGGGCGATGGCCTCGTCGACGTGGCCCTCGACGAGGAGCTTGGCTATGGAGTACTGGATCTCCGTGATGCCGTCCGGCGCGATCTCGTAGGGAGTGGTCTCGCTCAGCGGGACCGCCCGGTTCCACATGAACTCGAACACCTTGATCAGGTACCGGATGATCCCGGGGTGCCGTAGCTCGAGTGCGACTTGCTGGTCGTCGCGGATGGGGATGAAGGCGACGGTCTCGTCGCAGATGATCAGGCGCTCCACGAGCTCGTCGATCGTGCGGTACTCCGCCTTGCCGTCGGCGAGACGCGCGGAGTAGGTCAGCTGCTCCGGGTTGTACCGGGCCGTGTGCTGGTAGACCGTGCGTATCCGCACGCCACGTTCGATCAACGGCCTGTCGCGCTTCATCCCTTGCAGGAGGCTACGCTCGGACACGCGGTCACTCGGCTGCAGCGTGAGCATCTCGCTCTGGCACTGGGACGTGGCGATGTTCAGGGCGGCGTTGATCCGCTCGCCGCCCTCCAGAACGGTGATGGAGTCGCTGGTCGTGGCCATCTGGGCGCCGAGGGTCATGAACGGCTGGAAGATCTCCGCGACTGCCACCGCCCGTCGCCGGCGGTCGGCTATCTCCTGTTCCAAGGGGTTGAGTTGCCGGGAGAGGGCCACCACAGGGGGAACCGGGCGAAGCCAGGTCGGGTCGTCCGGATCGGGGTGGAGCAAGGCCAGCTCGATCAGGCAAGGTGCGGGGTCGGCGTCCTTGCGCGCCAGACGTCCGGCGCGCAGTGCGATGGTGTAAAGGCGGCCACCTTCCTCGCACAGCTCGGTAATCGAATGGGGATGTGTCTCATTCGCCTGATTCGATCCCAAATTTCCACCCCCCAGGGTCCTGAACATGCAGGAACATGATGCATCGATTGTGTGGCCATGACGTGCCCGAATGAGCCATCGTCGTACCTGACGGGGGAAAAGGGGACCTTCAAGTGAGGACGAAGCCGACTATGTGCAGCAGAATGCTTCGCTTGGTGCTTGTCGCCGCCTTCTCCGTCGCTGCGGCCCTGGGTGCGCTGGGGGGCTTCTCCGACGCGAAGGACGAGGTGCGGGCGAACAGCGTCTGGCCCTCGGTGGCTGTGAGCGCCGAGTCCGGCAGCGGAGACAGCGCTTCGAGCCCCGGTGCTGAGGAAATCGGGAGCTGATCGTGACCACTCCACCCGACGACCGCTCCTTCCGCCGTGAAATGGCTACCGCCTACCGCTCCGGCTGGCACTTCATCGACCTGGTCACCGCCATCCCCCACGACGGTGACTCGCTGATGGTGACCGTGTTCGGAGAGCCGGTCGTCGTCACGCGGGACGAGGACGGAGACGTACGGGCGTACCGGTGTCTGCGGCGGCCTCGGGGGGCGCCGCAGCCAGTGCGATGTGCCGTACGGTACGGAATGATCTTTGTGAACCTGGACCAGCGGGACCATCAGCAGGTGGAGGCCGACTCCCCTGCCCCGAGGACCATCTCTGCCACCCCCCGCAGTGCCTGACGCGATTCCCCCGTCGTAAAAGATCGCTCAGGTGCTTCCCCCCGCAGCGGCGTCACCGTGACCTGAACACGGTGACGCCGCTGCAGTTTGTGGAGACATTTCCGGGTATCGGCCCCGTCACGCTGTGGCCGGAAGCAGTCGATCAAGGGTGTGGATTTTCACTTGGGTCAACCCCGCCCCATCGCCCGCGTCAGCTCGATCTCGATCACCACGCGCGCCGGATTCGGCGACGGATTCCTCCCGTAGCGCTCGGCGTAGCGCCGCTCCGCCTCCGCGACCCGTTCCGGCTCCGCGCGGACGAAGGCCCGGCCCTCCAGCGTCGCCCACCGGCGGCCCTCCATCTGGCAGACGGCGACCGCCGCCCCCTGCTCCCCGGCCGCCAGCACGTGCCGCGCCTTCGCGCTCGCCTTGTTGGTGATCACTCGAGCCAGACGGGCCGCAGGATCGTATGTGACCCCGACGGGTACTACGTGCGGAGTGCCGTCCGGGCGGGGAGTCGTCAGGGTGCACACATGCCGTTCCCGCCAGAAGTCGAGGTACGGAGCGTCAGGAGCGCCCGGATCCACGGAGTACTTGGTCGCCATGGACCGGAACTTACTCAATCCGTACCTCCCCCAACGGCCTTGAGTGGAATAGACTCAACTTTGTGCACGTTGGCCGAGTCAGGCTGACGGTCCCGTGGGACGTGGCACGCAGCTTCACGCAAGGAGGAGAACGCGAACGTGGACGCCGAGCTGACCAACCGGAGCCGGGACGCGATCAACGCGGCCAGCAACCGGGCCGTGACCGAGGGGCACCCCGACCTCACCCCCGCCCACCTGCTGCTCGCGCTGCTCCAGGGCCAGGACAACGAGAACATCACCGACCTGCTCGCCGCGGCCGACGCCGACCAGGCGGCCGTGCGCGCCGGAGCCGAGCGCGTACTGGCCGGGCTGCCCAGCGTCACCGGGTCGACGGTGGCGCCGCCCCAGCCCAACCGCGAGATGCTCGCGGTCGTCGCCGACGCGCAGACCCGCGCCAAGGAACTCGGGGACGATTACCTCTCCACCGAGCACCTCCTCATCGGCATCGCCGCCAAGGGCGGCGCGGCCGGCGAGGTGCTCTCCCAGCAGGGGGCCGACGCCAGGAAGCTCCAGGACGCCTTCCAGAAGACGCGCGGCCAGCGCCGGGTGACCACGGCCGACCCCGAGGGCCAGTACAAGGCCCTGGAGAAGTTCGGGACCGACTTCACCGCCGCGGCCCGCGAGGGCAAGCTCGACCCCGTCATCGGACGGGACCAGGAGATCCGGCGGGTCGTGCAGGTGCTGTCCCGGCGGACCAAGAACAACCCCGTGCTCATCGGTGAACCCGGCGTCGGCAAGACCGCCGTCGTCGAGGGGCTCGCCCAGCGGATCGTGAAGGGCGACGTGCCCGAGTCGCTGAAGGACAAGCGGCTCGTCGCGCTCGACCTGGGCGCGATGGTCGCCGGGGCGAAGTACCGGGGCGAGTTCGAGGAGCGGCTGAAGACCGTCCTCGCCGAGATCAAGGACTCCGACGGGCAGATCATCACCTTCATCGACGAGCTGCACACCGTCGTCGGGGCCGGCGCGGGCGGCGACTCCGCCATGGACGCCGGGAACATGCTGAAGCCGATGCTCGCCCGCGGTGAGCTGCGCATGGTCGGCGCCACCACCCTCGACGAGTACCGCGAGCGCATCGAGAAGGACCCGGCGCTGGAGCGGCGCTTCCAGCAGGTGCTGGTCGCCGAGCCGACCGTCGAGGACTCCATCGCGATCCTGCGCGGACTCAAGGGACGGTACGAGGCCCACCACAAGGTCCAGATCGCCGACAGCGCGCTCGTCGCCGCCGCCTCGCTCTCCGACCGGTACATCACCTCCCGCTTCCTGCCCGACAAGGCCATCGACCTCGTCGACGAGGCGGCCTCGCGCCTGCGCATGGAGATCGACTCGTCCCCCGTCGAGATCGACGAACTCCAGCGCGCCGTCGACCGGTTGAAGATGGAGGAGCTGGCGATCGGCAAGGAGACCGACGCGGCCTCCCGCGAGCGCCTGGAGAAGCTGCGCCGCGACCTCGCCGACAAGGAGGAGGAGCTGCGCGGCCTCACCGCCCGCTGGGAGAAGGAGAAGCAGTCCCTCAACCGGGTCGGTGAGCTGAAGGAACGCCTCGACGAGATCCGCGGCCAGGCCGAACGCGCCCAGCGCGACGGCGACTTCGACACCGCGTCCAAGCTGCTCTACGGCGAGATCCCCGCCCTGGAGAAGGAGCTGGAGGCCGCCTCCGAGGCCGAGGAGGAGGTCGCGAAGGACACCATGGTCAAGGAGGAGGTCGGCTCCGACGACATCGCCGACGTCGTCGCCTCCTGGACCGGCATCCCGGCCGGGCGCCTGCTGGAGGGCGAGACGCAGAAGCTGCTGCGCATGGAGGACGAGCTCGGCAAGCGGCTCATCGGGCAGACCGAGGCGGTGCGCGCGGTGAGCGACGCCGTGCGACGGTCCCGCGCCGGGATCGCCGACCCCGACCGGCCCACCGGCTCCTTCCTCTTCCTCGGCCCGACCGGTGTCGGCAAGACCGAGCTGGCCAAGGCCCTCGCCGACTTCCTCTTCGACGACGAGCGGGCGATGGTCCGCATCGACATGTCGGAGTACGGCGAGAAGCACAGCGTGGCCCGCCTGGTCGGCGCCCCGCCCGGATACGTCGGCTACGAGGAGGGCGGCCAGCTCACCGAGGCCGTGCGCAGGCGGCCGTACTCCGTCGTCCTGCTCGACGAGGTCGAGAAGGCCCACCCCGAGGTCTTCGACATCCTGCTCCAGGTGCTGGACGACGGGCGCCTGACGGACGGCCAGGGCCGCACGGTCGACTTCCGCAACACCATCCTCGTCCTGACGTCGAACCTGGGCAGCCAGTACCTGGTCGACCCGGTCACCAGCGAACAGGAGAAGAAGGAGCAGGTCCTGGAGGTGGTGCGGACATCCTTCAAGCCGGAGTTCCTCAACCGCCTGGACGACCTGGTCGTCTTCGCCGCGCTGACCAAGCCCGAGCTGGAGCGCATCGCGAAGCTCCAGATCGACCGCCTGGCCAAGCGCCTCGCCGAGCGGCGCCTCACCCTCGACATCACACCCGAGGCCCTGGCCTGGCTCGCCGAGGAGGGCATGGACCCGGCCTACGGCGCCCGCCCGCTGCGCCGACTCGTCCAGTCCGCGATCGGCGACCGCCTCGCCAAGGAGATCCTCTCCGGCGAGATCAAGGACGGCGACACGGTACGGGTGGACCGCTCCGAGGACGGTCTGCTGGTGGGACCGGCCACGGGCAAGACGCTGTAGCGGTCACGCGGTCACATGGTGAACGCCGAGTACCGCACCACCGCGGTCTCGGCGTTCTCGTACTCCACCCTCACCTGCACCACATGCGCCTCGGCCGTACCGGGCAGGCCGTCCTCGTGGGTCACATCCAGACAGAGGGCCCCGCACGGACCGCCGGTCCGGATCTCCGGCGCGTCCCGGTACGTCGTGCGCAGCCAGTCGCGCACGTCCTCGCGCGGCATCCGCAGCACCGCCGCGTACGCGGTGTCGATGCCCTGTTGCACGGTGCAGTCCCCGGCCTGCGCGACCGCGGGCCGTTCGGCGCCGCCGAAGCGGAGCGCCTCGGCGCAGGGTACCGTCGCCCTGCCTCCCGCGCGCGGGTCGTCACCGTCCGACAGGGCCCACAGGAACAGGCCGACGACCATGCACCCGAGGACGAGCACGGGCACGGGCACGCCCAGAATCGCCATGACCAGACCCCACCGGGTACGTCCTCTGCCCGCTGTCACCATGCCGTCCGACCTCCTCCGACCGCCGCCTGGAAGGACGGGATCCGGAACCCGGAGGTTGCGGGTGACCGGATCGTGTCAGCCATGGGCTTAGCGGGGTAGTCGGGGCTTGCCACCTCCCGCCCCGCATGGGGGAGGATGGCGGAATCCGTACGAAGGGAAATTCACGGTGACCATCGACCCGTCCTCGATTCCGAACTTCGGGGGCCAGCCCGAGCCGCAGTCCGGCGGTCCGGCCGGCCCCGTCGTCCCGGATCAGGACCTCGTGAAGCAGCTCCTCGACCAGATGGAGCTCAAGTACGTCGTCGACGACGAGGGAGACCTCGCGGCGCCGTGGGAGCAGTTCCGCACCTACTTCATGTTCCGGGGTGAGGGAGACCAGCAGGTCTTCTCCGTGCGGACGTTCTACGACCGGCCCCACGAGATCGAGGCCAAGCCTCAGATCCTGGAGTCCATCGACGACTGGAACCGCCGCACCCTGTGGCCGAAGGTCTACAGCCACACCCACGACGACGGCACGGTCCGCCTGATCGGCGAGGCCCAGATGCTGATCGGCATGGGTGTGAGCCTGGAGCACTTCGTCTCCTCGACGGTGAGCTGGGTGCGCGCCGCGATCGAGTTCGACAAGTGGCTCGTCGAGCAGCTCGGTCTTGAGGAGGAGATCAACGAGGCGGAGAAGCCCGAGGACGACGAGTAGGCCCAGCCGGGCCCCTACGGCGCGTCGGCGCGTACGAGCAGGTACGTGCTGTACGCGCCGTCACGCCTTTTCGGGCGCCCTCACACCCCGGAGACGCCCTGAGACCCCCGGAGAGGCCCTCAGCCCCCGCAGACGCCCTTCAGCCGCCGCACGGCCTCCTCCAGCACCCCGGTCCGCTTGCAGAAGGCGAACCGTACGAACGGGGCGCCCTGCTCGCGGTGGTCGTAGAAGACCGCGTTGGGGATGGCGACGACGCCCGCGCGTTCTGGCAGGCCGCGGCAGAAGGCGAAGCCGTCCGTCTCTCCGAGGGGACGGATGTCGGTGGTGACGAAGTAGGTGCCCGAGGGCCGGAAGACCCGGAACCCGGCCTCCTCCAGGCCCGCCGCCAGCAGGTTCCGTTTGGCCAGCAGGTCGGCGCGGAAGTCCGTGAAGTACGACTCGGGCAGCGACAGCGCCTCGGCGACCGCGTACTGGAACGGGCCCGCCGAGACGTACGTCAGGTACTGCTTCGCCGACCGCACCGCCGTGACCAGCTCCGGGGACGCCGTCACCCAGCCGACCTTCCAGCCGGTGAACGAGAACGTCTTCCCGCTGCTCGAAATGGTGACGGTGCGCTCGCGCATCCCCGGGAAAGACGCCAGCGGCACGTGCTCGGCCTCGTCGAAGACCAGGTGCTCGTACACCTCGTCCGTGACCACGAGCAGGTCGCGTTCCACCGCGAGCTCGGCGATCGCGGCCAGCTCCTCGCGGGTGAGGACCGTGCCGGTCGGGTTGTGCGGGGTGTTGATCAGCAGCAGACGGGTGCGGTCGGTGACGGCGTCGCGCAGTTCGTCGAGGTCGAGGCGGAAGCGGCCCTCGCCCTCGTGCGGGCGGAGGGTGACCGGCACCCGGCGCCCGCCCGCCATCGCGATGCACGCCGCGTACGAGTCGTAGTACGGCTCGAAGGCGATCACCTCGTCGCCGGGCTCCAGCAGGGCCAGCAGCGCGGCGGCGATGGCCTCCGTGGCCCCGGCGGTGACCAGGACCTCCGTGTCGGGGTCGTAGGACAGTCCGTAGCGCCGCTGCTGGTGCGCGGTGACCGCGGCGCGCAGCTCGGGGACGCCCGGACCCGGCGGGTACTGGTTGCCACGGCCGTCCCGCAGCGCCCGTACGGCGGCCTCCCTGACCTCCTCGGGGCCGTCGGTGTCGGGGAAGCCCTGCCCGAGGTTGATGGCGCCGGTGCTCAGCGCCAGGGCCGACATCTCGGCGAAGATCGTCGTCCCGAACTCGG
The DNA here is from genome assembly GCF_000158955.1 of Streptomyces viridochromogenes DSM 40736. Lineage (GTDB taxonomy): Bacteria > Actinomycetota > Actinomycetes > Streptomycetales > Streptomycetaceae > Streptomyces > Streptomyces venetus. The sequence goes on from NZ_GG657757.1 coordinate 4,722,276, forward strand.
CGAGCCGGCGGTTGAGGAGGGGGCGCGCGCTGGAGGTCATGCCGGCCATCCTCCGCCGAAGCTCTGGAGTTCCTCAACTCTGCTTTGGGGCGCTCGGGGGGCGGGCATCCCCTGTTCACGCAAGAGCGAGGCGCCCACGGGGGGCCGCTTCGGGGGAAACGGAAGGAGGGTGAAGCCATGGTCGTCGGCATCATCCTGGCGGTGATCGCGGTCGTCTTCATCGGGGCGCTGGTGTCCAAGGCCCGCGGGGGCGGGGCCGGCCGATCCGGGCGGACGACGCGTCGCGGGGCGTGGGCGTCCTCCGGTTCGAGCAGCAGCAGCGGCAGCTGGTGGGCGGGCGGGGGAGACTCCGGCTCGTCCGACGGCGGCGGGCACCACGGGGGACACTCCTGCGGCGGCGGTTCGTCCTGCGGAGGCGGGTCGTCCTGCGGCGGGGGTGGTGGAGGTGGATGCGGCGGCGGAGGCAGCTGAGCCACGCCGGCCGTCCCGACGGGAAAGCCGCATCCATTGAGCACATCCACCGACGCGGGGTCCGCACCTGGGGGCGGCCCCGCGTTTCCCATGCCGGAGTGCCAAGTTCTCGGCCGACGGACACGTCGAACGCATGTCGGGCGATCCGGGGTGCGTCCGGGCGGCTTCGCATGTCTGTAGGACAACTGCGCCCGTCGTGCGACGGCCCCCGGGCGTGACTCCGTCAACTGCGCGCGTCAAGCGGGCACTTCAGGGGCGGGTCCCCGACGCGGGCGCCGATCAGGCCCGGCTCCGGGCGCCATTCGCGGCACACCGGCGCACGCCTCAGCGAGACCGGCGCACGCCGTAGTTGAACAGTTGAGCTGATGAGCCCTCTGAGGGATGGAAACCCTACGAACTTGGGTAAAAACGCTGTGGCAGCGCCACAGTTCATGATTCCCTCTAAATCACCAACGCAGCCCCTCGGACGTCCTGCGGACACTTCGTGAAACCGGCCGACCGGATTGTTCCGGGCCGACACCCCCGGTGCGACCGGGGTGCAGCGGACCATCTCCCTCTCCTTGCGTGCCTGCGGAGCCGATCCATGCTCACGACCCTGAACACCTCCTACACCGACACGCGTGCGGCCGATCTCGCCTGGGCTCTGGGGCGCGAGCCGCTTCCCGCGCTGGCGACGCTCGACCTCGAACTGACGGGCACCAAACTGCAGTTGCGGCTCCTCGGCGCGTCCCACCAGGTGCTGCTGGAGGAGCGGCGCGGCATCTGCTCGGAGACGGTGGCGTGCATCCCGGGCAGCAGCACTCCGCTTCCGCTCGGCGTCGCCAAGCGGGTGGACGACTGGGAGTACGAGTTCACGGCCCGGGTCGAGGTCCTCTCACCCGGCGTCTTCGAGGGCCGCGCCCAGGAGTTGCTGGCCCTCGTCTCCGACCATCCGCACGGCCTGGCCGGCGTCTTCCCCGGCAGCCCGCACGCCTTCACGGCGCTGCTGGCCCAGCACCACGAGGGACAGGTGCACTGGCGGACCTGGCACGCCTACCCGCAGGACGGCCAGTTGGTGGCGACCCGCACCAGGGTGGGCGTACGGGTGCCGACCGCGGCTGCCACCGACTGAACCCGCCGGGCCTTCCTTATGCGGCGAAACCCCTCTCATGCCGGTATCGGTTCCCTGTAGACCAGCACCACACGTGTGGGTGACGAACCGCAGTCGAGGCGTGACGTAACGTCGCAGAGTGATCGAGCCGCACGCGCCCGCCCCGCCCGGTTCCCCGCCGCCCTGGACCACCCCGGGCCGCCCTTGCGGACCGGCGCGACTGCCCGTCCGGCCGGGCACCGGACGGTTCCTGGTCCTCGCGGGCGTGTTCGTCTGCGCGGCCTGCGGACTCGTGTACGAACTGGAACTGGTCGCCCTCGCCTCGTACCTGATGGGCGACTCGGTCACCCAGGCGTCCGTCGTGCTGTCCGTCATGGTCTTCGCGATGGGCGTCGGATCCCTCGCCGCGAAACGGCTGCGCGGGCTCGCCGCGGCCGGCTTCGGCGCGCTCGAGGCGACCCTCGCCCTCGTCGGCGGGTGCAGCGCGATGGCCCTGTACGCGGTCTTCGCCTGGACCGGCGGCTGGGGCGGCGTGTGGGCCAGCGGGCCGCGCTGCCTCCTGGTCGCCTTCTCCCTCGCGACCGGACTGCTCATCGGCGCCGAGGTGCCGCTGCTGATGGAGCTGATCCAGCGCATCCGCCGCCAGGACGCGGGCGGCGCGGTGGCCGACCTGTTCGCCGCGGACTACGTCGGTGCCCTGGTCGGCGGTCTCGCCTTCCCCTTCCTCCTGCTGCCGTTCCTGGGGCAGCTGACCGGCGCGCTGCTCACCGGGGCCGTCAACGCGGTCGTGGGCGGTGCGCTGGTGCTCGGCCTGTTCCGCCGGGACCTCACCCGGCGCGCCCGCTGGCTGCTGCTGCTCTTCAACGCGTTCGTGCTCGCGGTCCTCGCCTCGGCCGCCGTCCTCGTCGACGACTTCGAGCGGGCCGCCCGGCACGCGGTGTACGGAACGGACGTACGCGTGGCGCTCCAGACCGACGTGCAGGAGGTGGTCCTCGCCGGCGGTACGGACGGGCGGTCCCTCGACATGTTCCTCGACGGCCGACTGCGGGTCAGCGGGCGCGACGAGCTGCGCTACCACGAGGCCCTGGTGCACCCGGCGATGACCGGGCCGCACGCGCGCGTACTGGTCCTCGGAGGCGGCGACGGCCTGGCGGCACGCGAGGCGCTGCGGTACCCCGGAGTGGACCGGGTCGACGTCGTCGAACTCGACGAGGAGGTGGTGCGGCTGGCCCGCACCGACCCGGCCCTGTCCGCGCTGAACGAGCACGCCTTCGGCGACGCGCGCGTGCACGTGACCACGCAGGACGCCTTCGGCTGGCTGCGTGGAGCGCCCGCGGCGGCGTACGACGTGGTCGTCTCGGATCTGCCGGACCCGGGCATCACGGCGAGTACGAAGCTGTACTCGCAGGAGTTCTACGGCCTCGCGCGGCGGGTGCTGGCGCCCGGTGGGCGGCTCGTGGTGCATGCCGGGCCGGTCGCGTCCCGTCCCCGGGTGTTCTGGACGGTGGAGGCGACGGTCCGTGCGGCGGGCCTGCGCACCGCCCCCTACGGCACGGGCGGCCGCCGGGCCGGGTTCGCCACTGTCGGACCCGATCGCACCCCCGCCGACCGCTCCCGGGCGCCCCGGGACTGGGGTTTCATCCTGGCCGCCCGCACGGAGCCGCGCCCGCGGCTCGACCCGGGCGGTCCGCGGCCGTACGTCCTGACGGACGCGTCCCTCGCGGCGGGGGAGCGGGCGGCGCGGGGGACGCGGATCGCGGGGCTGCCCGCGTCGACGCTGGTGCATCCGCGCTACTGAGGGGGGCCCGGGGAGTTGGGAGGGCCGGGGAGCATACGCCCGGCGGGGGCGTCTCGGATACGAATCCCCAAGCCGGGGGTGCGTTTCGGCCCGTGCTGGGTAGAGTCCGTCCACATGGAGCACGAGGTGTTCGTTCCGGTCCCGGCCGAGCGGCTCAGAGAGGTGCTGGACGACCCCGCGCGGGTCGCCCGGGCGGTCCCCGGGCTCCAGCAGGACGCCGGCGCAGAGCCCGTCGCCGGACGGCTGAAGATCCGCGTCGGCAGCCACTCCGTCACCTACCGGGGTACCGCACGGGTCTCCCGGCGGGACGACGGGGCGTACTCCGTCGAAGGCGAGGCGGAGGAGTCGCGCGGCAGCGGCTCGGTCACGCTCGCGCTGCGGATCTCCCTGCGGGAGGCGGAGGGCGGCGCGACGGTCGTCTTCGAGGGGACGGCTGCGGCGGACGGGCGGATCGAGGGCCTCCCGGCGGACCAGGTCGAGGGCGCAGTCACCCGGCTGCTGAACCGATTCGTGGAACACCTCGCCGAGGCGGCCCCGGAGACGACCACGTCCCTCGCCACCCAGGACTACGAGCCCCGCGCCACGACGAACCACGAAACGACCCCGGACGCAGACGACGAGGCCCCGCCCCCACCGCCGCCACCGCTCGACGAGGCGCAGGGCTCCGGCCCTGACGAGGGAGCCTCGGCCACCGCCTCCGGCGACGGGGCGCAGGGCTCTGGGTCTGGCGACGGGGCGGCGGCTTCCGGTGCCGGCGGTGAGGGTGCGGCTGCCGCTTCTGGCGGGGAGGCGCGGGCTTCCGGGCCGGGCGACGGGTCCTCGACCCCGGGCCCCGGCGACAAGACTGCGGCCGCCGCCGAGGACGGAGCGCAGGCCTCCGGAGATGAGACTCCGGCCACCCCCGATAACGAGCCCCCGACCCCCGGGCCCGATAACGAGCCCCCGGCCCCCGGGCCCGACAACAGAGCCCCCCGCCCCCGGCGACGAGCCCCCGGCCCCCGG
>NZ_GG657757.1:4726736-4735678 GCF_000158955.1 Streptomyces viridochromogenes DSM 40736
CCGGCCCCCGGCGAAGGGCCCACCTCACCCCCCGAGCCCCCTTCCCCCCGCGCAAGCGGCGCTTCGGTGTCGCCTCTCCGGCCTCGGGGCGAGGGGGTTGAGGGGGATGACGACGAGGACGATGACGTTGCCGAGGCGGCGCATGCTCGGCGGACGATGATCGGGCGCAGTGCCGAGGAGGTCGATCACGCGCCGCCGCGCGGGCGGTACGCGCCCGTGCCCGCGCCGCAGACCGTGTCGACTCCCGCCCCGCTGCGCTGGGCGGCCCCCGCGGCAGCGCTCGCGCTGGCCTCGGCCGTCGTGGCCGTCCGGGCCCTGCGCAGGCGCCGCTGAGACCCGCCTGGCGAAAAACTTCCCGCACCACACGAGGCCTCTTGATCATCCCAGTAGGGTCGTCCCGTGAGTGACGAAGACATCACGCTGACCGCGGGCGACGCGGAGGTGACCGTGCAGCCGGGCAACGGCGGCCGGGTCGGAGGGCTGCGGATCGGCGGCGTGGAGATGCTCCGGCAGGGGGAGCGGTTCGGCTGCTTCCCGATGGTGCCGTGGTGCGGCCGGATCCGCGACGGACGGTTCCTGGACGGCGCCGCCGTGCGGCAGATGCCCCTCAACGCCCCGCCCCACGCCATCCACGGCACCGCCCGCGACAGCGCCTGGCGCACCGCCCGCACGAGCACGGCCGAGGCCGTCATCACCCACGAGCTCGCCGACCCCTGGCCCCACAAGGGCCGCGTCACCCAGGTCGTCGCCCTCACCGAGGACGCGCTGACCCTCACCATGTCCGTGGAGACGTACGACTCGTCCTTCCCGGCGCAGATCGGCTGGCACCCGTGGTTCAACCGGAACCTCGGCGGCGAGGACGTACACCTCGACTTCGAACCCGCCTGGCAGGAGGAGCGCGGCGACGACCACCTGCCCACCGGCAACCGCATCGACCCGAAGCCCGGCCCCTGGGACGACTGCTTCGGGATGCCCGGCGGCGTCGACGTCACCCTGACCTGGCCCGGGCAGCTGGAGCTGAAGGTGGCGAGCCGCCAGGAGTGGGTCGTCGTCTACGACGAGCAGGACGCCGCCGTGTGCGTGGAACCGCAGACCGGCCCGCCCAACGGGCTCAACACCCTGCCGCGCCTGGTCACGCCCCTGGAGCCGCTGGAGGCCACCACGACCTGGAGCTGGCGCCGGCCCTAAGCTGGGCGGCATGACGGACACTCGCGGCGCGCTGCTGCAGCAGATCAAGGACAAGGCCGTGGTGCACGGCAAGGTGACCCTGTCGTCGGGTCTGGAGGCCGACTACTACGTCGACCTGCGCCGCGTCACCCTGGACGGCGAGGCCGCCCCGCTGGTCGGGCAGGTGCTGCTGGACCTGACCGCCGACCTGGACTTCGACGCCGTGGGCGGGCTCACCATGGGCGCCGACCCGGTCGCCGCCGCCATGCTGCACGCGGCCGCCGCGCGCGGGAAGCGTCTGGACGCCTTCGTCGTCCGCAAGGCCGCGAAGGCCCACGGCCTGCAGCGACGCGTCGAGGGCCCGGACATCGCGGGCCGCCGCGTGCTGGTCGTCGAGGACACCTCCACCACCGGCGGCTCCCCGCTCACCGCGGTCGAGGCCGTGCGCGAGGCCGGGGCGGAGGTCGTCGCCGTCGCGACGATCGTCGACCGGGCGACCGGCGCCGCCGAGAAGATCCAGGAGGGCGCCGGGGTGCCGTACCTCTTCGCGTTCTCCAAGGACGAGCTGGGCCTGGACTGACCGGGACCTGACCAGGGCGTGGACGGTGGCCTGGACCTTCCGGCCAAGTCTGGAAAGATGGGGCCGACGATGACGTCGCATCCCAAGGTCTAGGTCAGGGCCGTAAAGAACGCAGTACGCCAACCCGCAGATACAAGGAGCGGACGCATGCCCATCGCAACTCCCGAGGTCTACAACGAGATGCTGGACCGGGCGAAGGCAGGAAAGTTCGCCTACCCGGCCATCAACGTGACCTCCACCCAGACCCTGCACGCGGCCCTGCGCGGTTTCGCGGAGGCGGAGAGCGACGGCATCGTCCAGATCTCCACGGGTGGTGCCGAGTTCCTGGGCGGCCAGTACAAAAAGGACATGGTCACCGGCGCGGTCGCCCTGGCCGAGTTCGCGCACATCGTCGCCGAGAAGTACCCGGTGAACATCGCGCTGCACACGGACCACTGCCCGAAGGACAAGCTCGACGGGTACGTACGTCCGCTGCTGGCGCTCTCCCGGAAGCGCGTCGAGGCCGGTCTGAACCCGCTGTTCCAGTCGCACATGTGGGACGGCTCGGCCGAGACCCTCGCCGACAACCTCGCCATCGCGCAGGAGCTGCTGGAGGAGGCCCGCGCCGCGAAGATCATCCTCGAGGTGGAGATCACCCCGACCGGTGGCGAGGAGGACGGCGTCTCCCACGAGATCAACGACTCCCTGTACACCACGGTCGACGACGCGATCCGCACCGCCGAGGCCCTCGGCCTGGGCGAGAAGGGCCGCTACCTGCTGGCCGCGTCCTTCGGCAACGTGCACGGTGTGTACAAGCCGGGCAACGTCGTGCTCCGTCCCGAGCTGCTGAAGGAGCTGAACGAGGGCGTCGCCGCCAAGTTCGGCAAGCCCGCCTCCCCCGGCCCCTTCGACTTCGTCTTCCACGGCGGCTCCGGCTCCACGGAGGAGGAGATCCGCACCGCGCTGGAGAACGGCGTCGTGAAGATGAACATCGACACCGACACCCAGTACGCGTTCACGCGCCCGGTCGCGGACCACATGTTCCGCAACTACGACGGTGTCCTGAAGGTCGACGGCGAGGTCGGCAACAAGAAGACCTACGACCCGCGCACCTGGGGCAAGCTGGCCGAGGCCTCCATGGCCGCGCGCGTCGTCGAGGCCTGCGGCAACCTGCGCTCGACCGGCACGAAGATCAAGTAAGTCCGGTTCGCGGCGTTGAGCCCGGCACCTGCTGTGGTGCCGGGCTCTTCCGTATGCTCCCTGCATGCCCGATGTCCGGCTGGCTTCCTCGCAGGGCAAGTGGATCCTGCTCACCACCGTGCTCGGCTCCAGCATGGCCATGCTGGACTCGACCGTCGTCAACGTGGCCCTGCCGCGCATCGGCCGGGACCTCGACGCGAGCCTGTCGGCCCTGCAGTGGACGGTCAACGCGTACATGGTCACGCTGGCCGGGCTGATCCTGCTGGGCGGGGCGCTGGGGGACCGGTTCGGGCGGCGGAAGGTGTTCGTCGTCGGTGTCGTGTGGTTCGCGACGGCGTCCCTGCTGTGCGGGATCGCGCCGAACGCCGGGGTGCTGATCGCCTCGCGGGCGTTGCAGGGAGTGGGGGGCGCGCTGCTCACGCCCGGGTCGCTGGCGCTGATCCAGGCGTCCTTCCACCCCGACGATCGGGCCCGGGCGGTGGGTCTGTGGTCCGGGTTCGGCGGGATCGGCGCGGCCGTCGGGCCGTTCGTCGGCGGCTGGCTGGTGGACGGGCCGGGCTGGCGGTGGGTGTTCCTGCTGAACGTGCCGGTGGCGCTGGTGTGTGTGCCGGTGGCGCTGCGGCACGTGCCCGAGTCGGGCGGTGAGGGGGCCCGCGGCCGGTTCGACGTGCTCGGTGCCGTCCTGGGCGCGGTGGCGCTGGCGCTGCTGACGTACGCGTTGATCGAGGCCGGCGGGGGCGGCCTGCTGGTCGCGGTCACGGCGGTGGGCGGGGTGGTCGCGGCCGTCGCCTTCGTGGTCGTGGAGCGGCGCCGGCCCGAGCCGATGATGCCGCCGGACATCTTCTCCTCGCGCCAGTTCACGGCCGTCAACCTCGTCACGCTGTGCGTGTACGCGGCGCTCGGCGGGTTCTTCTTCCTCGCGGCTCTTCAGCTGCAGGTCGTCGTGGGCTACTCCGCCCTCGCGGCCGGTACGGCGTTGCTGCCGACGACCGCGCTGATGCTGCTGCTGTCGGCGCGGTCCGGGGCGCTGGCCGACCGGATCGGGCCGCGGGTGCCGCTCACGGTGGGGCCGCTGCTGTGCGCGGCCGGGATGCTGCTGATGCTGCGGGTCGGCCCCGGGGCGTCCTATCCGGCCGATGTGCTGCCGGCGCTGGTGGTGCTCGGACTGGGCATGGTCACGCTGGTGGCGCCGCTGACGGCGACCGTGCTGGGGTCCGTGGATGTCGCGCGGGCCGGGCTGGCCAGTGGGATCAACAACGCGGCGGCCCGGGCGGCGGGGCTGGTGGCGGTGGCGGCGTTGCCGTTGCTGGCGGGGATGGGGGAGGAGGCGTACCGGGAGCCGGCGGCCTTCGACGCGGCGTTCGGGCGGGCGATGGAGTGGTGTGCGGGGGCGATGGTGGTGGGGGCGGTTATCGCGGCGGTCACGGTGCGGAGGCCTCCGCCGGGGTGCAAGCGGCCGGAGTGTCTGCGGCACGGGGGTGTTGCGGCGCCGCCGCTGGAGGGGGAGCCGGTGCGGAAGCGGTTGTCCTGAGGGGCTGGGCGTTGGTGCTGAGGCCGGGGCGTTGCGCAGCCCGGCGGAGCGGGGTGCCGCTGCGCCCACCCGTGCCGCCCCAAGCGGCACGACTGCCCGCAGCTGGGTCGGCACGGCTGCCCGCAGCTGGGTTGGCACGGCTGCCCGCAGCTGGGTTGGCACGGCTGCCTGCGGCTGGGTTGGCACGGCTGCCTGCGGCTGGGTTGGCAGGGCTGCCCGCGGTTCGTGCCTGCGGCAGACTTGGGGGCATGTCCATTCACGAGAATCTGCTCGGGGGCCCGCCCCCGACCCACCTCCCCGACGACCCCGGTCCGCGGGAACTGCTCGCGTCGGGTGCATCCCCGGTCGAGGTCGCGGCAGCGCACCCCACCTCCTCCCTCGCCTGGGCGCAGCTCGCCGACGAGGCGTACGAGCGGGGCGCGACCGTGGAGTCGTACGCGTACGCCCGTACGGGCTACCACCGCGGCCTGGACGCGCTGCGCCGCAACGGCTGGAAGGGCCACGGCCCGGTGCCCTGGGAGCACGAGCCGAACCGCGGCTTCCTGCGTGCCCTGCACGCCCTCGCCCGTGCCGCGCAGACCATCGGCGAGCAGGAGGAGTACGAGCGCTGCTCCCAGTTCCTGAAGGACTCCTCGCCGACGGCGGCGCAGGTCCTGGGCTGACGGCGGTCCATGTGTGAGGTCCGTCCGTCCCGGGCGGGCGGGCCTTGCGGTTTCGGGGGACGATTGCGGAGTATGCCCTTGGGGACCGGGGCCCCCGTGTCGGATTCGGCAGGGGCGGACCGCTACCCGGAGTTATCTGCAGGAGACAGCGATGTCCCACGAGGCTTACGAGCCCGAGACCCCGCATCTCGATTTCGCCGGCACGACGCCGTACGAGGACTACGTCAAGGCGGACGTGCTCACCCACCTCCAGCACACCCTCTCCGACGACCCCGGAGAGATGGTCTTCCTGGTGACGACCCAGGTGATGGAGCTGTGGTTCACCGTCATCGTCCACGAGTGGGAGACGGCGGCACAGGCACTGCGCGGCGACGACGTAGCGACCGCGACCGCCGCGCTCAAGAGGTCCGTACGCGAACTGGAGGCGCTCAACGCCTCCTGGAGGCCGCTGGCGCAGCTCACGCCGGCCCAGTTCAACTCGTACCGCAGCGCCCTCGGCGAGGGCTCCGGCTTCCAGTCGGCGATGTACCGGCGGATGGAGTTCCTGCTCGGCGAGAAGTCCGCGTCGATGCTCGTCCCGCACCGGGGCGCGCCGCGTGTGCACGCCGAGCTGGAGAAGGCGCTGCACGAGCCGAGCCTGTACGACGAGGCCGTGCGGCTCCTCGCGCGGCGCGGGTACGACGTCCCGGAGTCCGTGCTGCGGCGTGACGTGGCGCTGCGTTACGAGCCGTCGCCGGAGGTGGAGGCGGCCTGGACGGCCGTGTACTCGGGTGACGAGAGCGACGAACTCGCCCGGCTGGGCGAGGCGTTGAGCGATGTCGCCGAGCTGGTGTGGCGCTGGCGCAACGACCATCTGGTCGCCACCCGCCGCGCCATGGGCGCCAAGACCGGCACGGGTGGCTCCGCCGGGGTGGCCTGGCTGGAGAAGCGGGCGCAGAAGAACGTGTTCCCCGAGCTGTGGACGGCGCGGTCCTATGTCTGAACCCGTGTCCGAACTCGCGGTGCGCGCGGAGAAGCTGGACGCCGCCGACGAACTGCGCGGCAGCCGGGACGCGTTCGTCCTCGACGACGTGACCTACCTCGACGGCAACTCCCTCGGCGCGCTGCCGGCCGTCGTCCCCGGCCGCATCGAGGACGTCGTCCGCCGCCAGTGGGGCGAGTTGCGCATCCGCTCCTGGGAGGAGAGCGGCTGGTGGACCGCGCCGGAGCGGATCGGTGACCGGATCGCCCCGCTGGTCGGGGCCGCGCCCGGGCAGATCGTGGTCGGTGACTCGACGAGCGTCAACGTCTTCAAGGCGCTCGTGGGTGCGGTGCGGATGGCCGGGGAGGGCCGTGACGAGCTGCTCGTCGACGCGACGACCTTCCCGACCGACGGGTACATCGCCGAGTCCGCGGCCCGGATGACCGGCTGCACCTTGCGGCCGGTGGCACCGGCGGACGTGCCGGGCGCGCTGGGCGACCGTACCGCCGCCGTCCTCCTCAACCACGTCGACTACCGCACCGGCCGGCTGCACGACCTGCCGGCGCTGACGGCCGCCGTGCACGAGGCGGGCGCGGTCGCCGTCTGGGACCTGTGCCACAGCGCGGGCGCGCTGCCGGTGGGACTGGACGAGCACGGGGTGGATCTGGCGGTCGGCTGCACCTACAAGTACCTGAACGGCGGGCCGGGTTCACCCGCGTACCTGTATGTGCGCCGGGACGTGCAGGACCGTTTCGACTCCCCGCTGCCCGGCTGGAACTCGCACGCCGAGCCGTTCGGGATGCGGAGCGAGTACGAGGCGGCCCCCGGTGCCCTGCGCGGCCGGGTCGGCACCCCGGACATCCTCTCCATGCTCGCCCTGGAGGCGGCCCTGGAGGTGTGGGACGGGGTGTCCGTCGAGGCGGTGCGGGCCAAGTCCCTGGCGCTGACGGACTTCTTCCTGGAGTGCGTGGAGCGGTACGTGCCCGAGGGCGGGGTCGAGTGCCTGACGCCGGTGGCGCACGGGGAGCGGGGCAGCCAGATCGCCCTGCGCTGCCACGACGCCGGTGCCGTGATGAAACGGCTGATCGAGCGGGGGGTGGTCGGCGACTTCCGGGCGCCGGACGTCCTGCGCTTCGGCTTCACACCGCTGTACGTGGGCTTCGCCGACGTGGAGCGGGCGGCGCGGGTGCTGGCGGAGACCTTGGCGTGAGTGCCGCGTGACGAACGGCCCCCGCCGCCGCGGGGGCCGTGGCTTCCGGCGTGCCTGATACCGTCCCGGCGGGCGGCCGACCCGCTGGTCCGCCAGATACGTTTCATCGCTGAGAGGTTGGAGCATGACGGACGACGTCGCAGCAGCACGGGCCGCTGCCGAGGAGAGGTCGGTGTTCTCCCACGCGCCCGTCGCCCCCGACGCCACCGCCGCCTACGGCGACCACCCCGACCAGGTGATCGACTTCTACGCCCCGCGCGAGGGCAGCGGCCCGGACCGGCCCGCCCCCGTCGTCGTCGTGCTGCACGGCGGGGTCTGGCGGGCGCCGTACGACCGTCGTCACATCAGCCCCTTCGCGGAGTTCGTCGCCCGGCACGGGTTCGCCGTGGCCAGTGTCGAGTACCGGCGCGGTGGTGACGGCGACGACGTCGCCGGCCGCTGGCCCGACACCCTCGACGACGTCGCCGCCGCGCTGGACGCCCTCCCGGCGTTCGTGCGGGAGCTGCTGCCGCAGGCCGACCCGCGCCGTACGGTCCTCACGGGCCACTCGGCGGGTGGGCAGCTCGCGCTGTGGGGCGCCGCCCGGCACGTCCTGCCAGCCGACTCTCCCTGGCGCACACCCGTCCCGGCGGCCCTGCGCGGTGTGGTCGCCCTCGCGCCGATCGCGGACTTCGCGGTCGCCGACAAGCTGGGCGTGTGCGGCGGCGGTGTACGTCAGTTCCTGGGCGGGGACGAGTACTTCTCCGAGCGGCAGCCCTACGCGGACCCGGCGCTGCTGCTGCCCACCGGCATCGCCACCACCCTCGTGCAGGGCCGTTCGGACCTCGACGTGCCGCAGGCGGTCACCGAGTCGTACGCGGACGCGGCGGCGAAGGCGGGGGAGATGGTCGGGGTGACCCTGCTGGACGAGGTCGGGCACTTCCCGCTCATCGACCCGGCGGCGGACGCCTGCGCGGTGGTGATCGAGGAGATCGAGCAACTGGCCTGGTGAGCGGCGCTCTTGTCGGCACCCCGAGGAGCCGCCCCGGTGCCGCCCCGGAGCCGCCCCGGTCATCCCCCTAGTACCTGAGAGCTACGCCGGAGATGGGTTCCCCAGTGTGACGCGGACGACGAGTCCCGCTCCATAGCTTTCCTTCCACGCGGACCCGATGGCCGGGTGCGGTGGAGGGGGACGTTCGTGAGGTTCGCATCGAGGTACCGCCGCGGCGAGGGGGCTCGGCGCCGCGCGGGCCGGTGGCGTCACGCGGGCCGGTGGCGTCACGCAGGGCGGTGGCGTCACGCAGGACGGTGGCGGCGGACCGCGCTCGCGGCGCTCGTCGCCGGTGCGGTCGTGCTCCCGCTCTCCGCGGCCGTGCGGCCGGAGATCCCGGCTCCGCCGCCCGCCTCGCTTGCCCCTCTCGACGCGTCGACGCTCGACGAGGCGTACGCGGCCAACCGTGCCAACGCCGCCGAGGCGGCCCGGACGGCGGCCGCCCACCACGACCCGGGACCGCGCCGCGACGGACCGTTCCCTGGCCGCCCCGGCCCGGCGTCTCCTCGCGTTTCGACGGCCGCGGCTCTGGCCGGGTGACGGAGGTCCTGGGCGACCTCGCCCGGGCCGACCGCGTCGCCGTCCTGGTCCCCGGCTCCGACACGAGCCTCGACACCTACGG
>NZ_GG657757.1:4735953-4764829 GCF_000158955.1 Streptomyces viridochromogenes DSM 40736
TCGCCGTCGACGACATCGCGCTCGTCGGCAGCCCGGGCACCGGAGCCGGCTCCGCCGCGGCCCTGCGCACCCGGGCCCGCGTCTGGGCGGCCCGGGGCGGCGACGACTGGGTGGCGAACGTGCCGCACGTCAGGACGAACCTGTTCGGGGTCACCGTCGGCTTCGGCACCGACCCCGTCTCCCCGGCCTTCGGCGCCCGGGTCTTCGCGGCGGGCGACGGCGGCCACAGCGACTACTTCCGCCCCGGCACGGCCTCCCTCACCAACCTGACCCGGATCGTCCTGGGCGAGACCAAGGCGGTGACCCATGACTGACATCGGTGTGCACCGGATCGAGGGTGCTCTGCGGCGCGGCGCCGACCGTGTCGGCAACGCCACCCCGGCCGACCGCGACCGGGCTGTGGACGCCCTGCGCGCCGCCGCCGTCCTCGGCGTCGTCCTCGGCCACTGGCTGGTCACGGCCCTGGTCGCCGACGGCCGTACGCTGCGCACCGCGAGCCCCCTCCAGCACATGCCGTGGCTCGCGCCCATGTCCTGGCTGTTCCAGACGCTCGCCGTGTTCTTCCTGGTCGGCGGCCATGTCGCCACCCGCAGCCATGCCTCGGCCCGCGCCCGTGGCGTCCCGTACCACCAGTGGCTGACGGGCCGTCTGAGCCGGTTGCTCAAGCCGGTCGCGGCTGTCCTCAGCCTGTGGACAGTGGTCGCGCTCGCCCTGCTGTTGTCCGGCGCCGAGTTCGGGACGGTGCGGACGCTGGTCAAACTGGCCCTGTCCCCCCTGTGGTTCCTGGTGGTGTTCGCCGCGCTGACGGCGGCGACCCCGCTGCTGACCCGGCTCAACCCGCTCTGGCCGCTGGCCGTCGTCCTGCACGTGGACCTTCTGCGCTTCGGCCTCGGTGGGCCCGCCTGGCTGGGCTGGGTGAACGTGGCGGCGGGCTGGATGGTGCCCTACACGCTGGGCGCCGCCTGGACCCGGGGCGAGCTGGAGCGGCCCCGGGCGGGCTGGGTCCTGCTCGCCGGCGGCGCGGCGGCGACCGTGGCGCTGGTCGTGCTCGCGGGGTACCCGGCGTCGATGGTCGGCGTCCCCGGCGAGGGGATGTCCAACCTCGATCCGCCGACGCTGGCGGTCGTCACCTTCGGGCTGGCCCAGTGCGGTCTCGCCCTGCTGCTGCGCGAGCGACTGCGCCGCGCCATGGGCCGGCCCGTGGCGTGGGCGGCGGTGGCCCTCGTCAACCTCTCCGCGATGACCGTCTTCCTGTGGCACCAGACGGCCTTGATGGCCACCACGGCCACCGGCCTCCTCGCGGGCCGGCTCCCCGGGCTGCACACCCGGCCGGACGACCTCGGCTGGGTCGGGGCCCGGCTCCTGTGGCTGCCCGTGTTCGCCCTGGCGCTCGCGGTCTGCTGGGCCGCCTTCCGGTCCTTCGAGCAGGGCGGCGGCGGGGACGGCGGCTCGCGGGTGGTGCGGTCGCACCGCCCGTCCGGCCGGGATACGGCGGCGAAGGCGCGTCATGTCTAGGCTGGGCCGGGTGACGGACTCGGGGGTGGGCCGCGCGCTGCGCGCGCGGGTCGTGGGCTGGCTGCGGGTGCTGCGCGACGACCTGTGGACCGTCCGGGCGGATCCTCTGCCGCCCTCCACGTGGCTGCGCTGGCTGCCGCACGGCGTGCTGTGCCTGGCCGGCGTGTTGGGGGTCGTCCTCGGCGGCACGGCCGACATGCAGGGCAACGGCCATCTGAGCTTCGGTCCGGCCGTCCTGGTCGCGGGCGCGCAGGGCGGGGCCGTGGTGCTGGGGCTGTGGCGCCCGGTGCCGGCGTGGTGGCTGGCGCTGGGCGCCTTCGTCACGGGCGCCTTCCTGCTGCACCGCCACCTGGGTATCGGCCCGGAGACCTACACCTGGCCCTGGACCGCGGCCGGGATCGTCGGCCTGCTGCTCGTGCTGCTGCTGCTCGCGCTGCGGGTGCCCACCCGGGCGGCGATAGCGGCACTGGCCGTGACCGTGCTGGTCACCTTCGGTCTCGAGAGCCTGCTGACCGGGGAGGAGTACGACGACACGGGCGCGATCGCGGTCCCGCTGTCCGCCGTCGTCGTGGTCGTCGGCACCGCCCTGCGAGGGCGTCGCGAGGCCCGTGCGCAACTCGTCGAGCAGACCACGCTCACCGCCGAGGAGCGCACCCGGCGCACCCTGCTGGAGGAGCGCAGCCGTATCGCGCGGGAGTTGCACGACGTGGTGGCCCACCACATGTCGGTCATCTCCATCCAGGCCCAGGTCGCCCCGCACCTCGTCGAGAACCCGCCCGACGAGCTCAAGGAGAACCTCGCGGGCATCCGGCAGAACGCACTGGAGGCGCTGACCGAGCTGCGCCGGGTGCTGGGCGTGCTGCGCTCGGAACACCCCGGGCCGGGGGAGACGCCCATAGGGCCGGGCGGCGACACCGTCGACCACGCCCCGCAGCCCACCCTCGACCGGCTCGACGCGCTGGTGGAGAACACCCGGGCGGCCGGTCGCGAGGTCACCACCGAGATCAACGGCGAGCGGCGTCCGCTGCCGCCCGGCGTGGAGCTGTCGGCTTACCGGATCGTGCAGGAGGCGCTGAGCAACGTCCTGCGGCACGCGCCCGGCGCGAGCGCCAAGGTCCGTCTCACCTACCAGGCGGACGGTCTGGAGGTGGAGATAGTCAACTCCCGGCCGACGGGGCCCGCACCGCCGTCGACGGGGGCGGGGCACGGACTGCTCGGGATGCGGGAGCGCGTCGCGATGCTCGGTGGCACGATGACGGCGCACCCGTGGCACTGGGACGGCTTCAAGGTCACCGCGTTCCTTCCCGACACCCCGCCCTCCGACGGCCCGGGCACCGACCACACCACGGCCCCCAGGAGAGGAACCTCATGACGAGCGGCACCGGCGACCCCATCCGGGTTCTCATCGTCGACGACCAGGCGATGGTCCGGCAGGGCTTCACCGTGCTGCTCGGCACCCAGCCCGACATAGAGGTCGTCGGCGAGGCGAAGGACGGTGAGGGCGGTGTCGCGAAGGCCGCCGAGACCGCGCCCGACGTCGTCCTCATGGACATCCGCATGCCCGGGATCGGCGGCATCGAGGCCACCGAGCGCATCACGGCCGCGCACCCGGACATCAGGGTGCTGGTGCTCACCACCTTCGACCTCGACGAGTACGTGTACGACGCGCTGCGCGCCGGAGCCTCCGGGTTCCTGCTGAAGGACGCCTCGTCCGACCAACTTGCCGAGGCGGTACGGGTGATCGCGGCCGGGGACGCGCTGCTCGCCCCGGTCATCACCCGCAAGCTGATCGCCGAGTTCTCCCGGCTGGACGACCGGCCCCGCGCCCCGCTCAAGGAACGGATCGGCGACCTCACCGAGCGGGAGACGGAGGTGCTCGCCCTGATCGCGCAGGGCCTGTCGAACGCGGAGATCGCCCGGCACCTGTTCGTCGCCGAGCAGACGGTGAAGACGCACGTGGGCAGGATCCTGGTGAAGCTGGGGCTCAGGGACCGTACGCAGGCGGCGGTGTTCGCCTACGAGTCGGGGCTGGTGCGTCCGTCGGGATACTGAGGCGCTCCCCCTGGTCGCTCCCCGTAGTACCTGAGGGGGACGACGAGGAACCCCTCTCACTGGGGACGACCGGGACCCGGGCCCCGCTTACCGTTCTGTACGTGACCGAGACGACTCACACGCAGACCACGCCGCCAGGGGGCGGGACCAAGTCGCGCAGCCCGGAGTACCGGGTGGCGGTGGACTCCCTGCGCGGGCTGCGGCAGGACCTCCTCCATGACGCCTTCGCCTACCGGCCGCTGCAGGGCCGCCGCACGGACGGGCGGATCGTGCGCCGGCTGCCGGGCCGCCTGCGGGAGTACGCGACCTGGCTGCCGCACGCCGTGATCACCGCGGCGGCCCTGATCACCCTGGCCTTCTCCACGGTCGACGCCAGCGGCCCGGGCCTGCTGCTCGGTCTGCTGTGCGCGATTCCCGTGCTGCTGACCATGGTGCGGCCGGTCGGCGCGTTCTGGGCGTCCATGGTCTCCACCCCGATCGCCTCCGCGCTGGGAGGCCGCTGGGGCGAATGGCCCTGGACGCCCGGCAGCTTCGTCTGCCATCTGACCGTGCTGACGGTCGTGGCGATACGCACCAGGCCGCGCACGGCGGCGTGGATGTGGGCGCTGACGGCGCTGTACGCCGCCCTCGCGGACACCGGCATCGGCCCTACCTACTACGAGTACGGCAGCAACTCCGGCGCCATGCTGGTCGTATCGGCCCTGGCCCTGCTCTGCGTCACCGTGTGGCACATCCGCCGGGACGCCGTGCAGGAGGTCACCGCCCAGCAGACGGTCACCGCGCACGAGCGCTCCCGCCGCACCCTGCTGGAGGAGCGCACGACGATCGCCCGCGAGCTGCACGACGTCGTCGCCCACCACATGTCGGTGGTCGCCATCCAGGCGGAGGCCGCGCCCTACCGGGTGGAGAACCCGCCGCCGGAGCTGGAGAAGGCGTTCGCCACGATCCGGGTGAACGCGGTGGCGGCCCTGACCGAGCTGCGCCGCGTCCTGGGTGTCGTCCGCGCCGAGGACTACGAGGCCCCGGACGCCCCGCAGCCGACGCTCGCCGACCTGGACGGGCTGCTGGCCAACGTGCGGGAGGCCGGGCTGAGCGTGGACAAGGTGGTGACCGGCGCGGTACGTGAACTGCCGCAGGGCGTGGAGCTGTCGGCGTACCGGATCGTGCAGGAGGCGCTGAGCAACTCCCTGCGGCACGCGCCGGGCGCGGCCGCCCGGGTCGAGATCGGGTACGTTCTCGGCGGCCTGGGCCTGCGCATCGTCAACGGCGCGCCGCCGAACCCGGGTCTGATCCAGCCCTCGCCCGGCGCGGGGCACGGCATCACGGGCATGCGGGAACGCGTGTCGATGCTGAACGGCGAGATGACGGCGGGTCACACGGACGACGGAGGTTACGAGGTGACGGTGTTCCTGCCGGTCGCCCTGCCGGACGAGGGTGACGCATGACCATCCGCGTGCTGATCGCCGACGACCAGATGATGGTGCGCGAGGGCTTCTCGGTCCTGCTGAACGCGATGCCCGACATCGAGGTCGTCGGCGAGGCGGTGAACGGCCGGGAGGCCGTCGCCAAGGTCCGCGAGCTCGCCCCCGACGTCGTGCTGATGGACATCCGCATGCCCGAGGTGAACGGCATCGAGGCGACCCGTGAGATCGCCGCCGCCGACGGCGCGACGAAGGTGCTGGTGCTCACCACCTTCGACCTCGACGAGTACGTGTACCAGGCGCTGCGCGCGGGAGCCTCCGGCTTCCTCCTCAAGGACGCCTCGGCCCGCCAGCTCGCCGACGGGGTGCGGGTGGTGGCGTCCGGGGAGGCGCTGCTGGCCCCGTCGGTGACCAGGCGCCTGATCACGGAGTTCTCCAAGCTCTCCGAGACCCCGCGTCTCATGCCCTCCGCGCAGGCGGCGTACGGGGATCTCACCGAGCGGGAGACGGAGGTGCTGGTCCTCATCGCGCAGGGCCTGTCGAACGCGGAGATAGCCGAGCGGCTGGTGGTCGCCGAGTCGACGATCAAGACGCACGTCAGCCGGATCCTGGTGAAGCTGGGCCTCAGGGACCGCACGCAGGCGGCGGTGTTCGCCTACGAGGCGCGGCTGGTGACGCCGGGCTAGCCGGGAGCGCCGCCCACGAGCCGGAGGCCCGGGGCGACGCAGGGGGGCCTGGACAGTCCAGCTGCGATCTTCGTTTCACCGGAGCGTCTCGACCGCGTGAAGGAACACCCCTGGTCAGTGAAGGGGATGGGGGGCTAGCGTCCCGGCATGGCTGCCTTCGACCCGTGGGACCCGGCGTTCCTCGCCGACCCGTATCCCGCCTATGCCGAGCTGCGTGCCCAGGGCCGCGTGCACTATTTCGAGCCGACGGACCAGTGGCTCGTCCCGCATCACGCGGACGTCTCGGCACTGCTGCGCGACCGGCGCCTGGGCCGTACGTACCAGCACCGGTTCACCCACGAGGAGTTCGGCCGCACCGCGCCCCCGCCGGAGCACGAGCCGTTCCACACGCTCAACGACCACGGCATGCTCGACCTGGAGCCGCCGGACCACACCCGGATCCGGCGCCTCGTGTCGAAGGCGTTCACACCGCGCACGGTGGAGCGGCTGAAGCCGTATGTGCGGGGGCTGGCCGACGAGCTGGCGTCGGCGCTGGTCGCGGCCGGCGGGGGCGACCTGCTGAAGGACGTGGCCGAACCCCTCCCCGTCGCCGTCATCGCCGAGATGCTCGGCATCCCGGCGTCCGACCGTGCTCCGCTGCGTCCCTGGTCGGCGGAGATCTGCGGGATGTACGAGCTGAACCCGTCCGAGGAGACGGCGGCGAGGGCGGTCAGGGCGTCGACGGAGTTCTCCGACTACCTGCGGGAGCTGATCGCGGCCCGCCGCGAGGAACCGGGCGATGACCTCATCTCGGGCCTCATCGAGGCCCACGACGAGGGCGACCGCCTCACCGAGCAGGAGATGATCTCGACGGCGGTCCTCCTGCTGAACGCCGGCCACGAGGCCACGGTGAACGCCACGGTCAACGGCTGGTACGCCCTGTTCCGCGACGAGGCGCAGCTGTCGGCCCTCCGCGCGGACCACTCCCTGGTCCCCGCGGCGGTCGAGGAGCTGATGCGCTACGACACCCCGCTCCAGCTCTTCGAACGCTGGGTCCTGGACGAGATCGAGATCGCCGGCACGACGATCCCGCGCGGCGCGGAGGTCGCCCTGCTCTTCGGCTCCGCCAACCACGACCCGACCGTGTTCAAGAACCCGGACCGCCTCGATCTGACCCGCCCCGACAACCCCCACATCTCCTTCGGCGCGGGCATCCACTACTGCATCGGCGCGCCGTTGGCCCGGATCGAGCTGGCGGCCTCCATGACGGCCCTCCTGGAGAAGGCCCCGGCGCTCCGCCTCGCTCAGGAGCCGGAGCGGAAGCCGAACTTCGTGATCCGGGGTCTTGAGGGGCTCAGCGTCGCGGTCTGAGACGCCGGAGCAGGGCCCAGGACGCCAGGGCGGCGGCGACCCCGCCGAGGATCGCCAGCGGCAGTTCGGCGTAGAGCACGGACCAGTCGGGGGCCGCCTCGAACCGCCAGAGCCGCTTCCGGACGTCGACGGACCACACCGCGAGTCCCGCGCCCGCCCCGATGCCCGCGGTCAGACATCCCGCCGCGGCCTGCGTACGTTGCCCCATGCCCGGCATGGACGTACGCGGGCCGCTTGGCGGTTCCCGCCGCCGCTGCTCAGGTCGTCATGTCCCGGCGCCGCAGCCCCGCCAGGCCGGTGGCCACCAGCACGACCGCCAGCGCCAGCAGGACCAGCACCGGCCCCCACTCCATCGCCCCGCCCGGCAGCTTCGGCAGATGCCCGAACGGCGAGACGTCCAGCACCGCCCGCGGTACGTCCAGGGCGGGCCCGACCCAGCCGATCAGCAGGACCGCCCCCGCGACGCCCCATGTCGCCACGGCCGCCCGGGGCAGTACGCCGTGCAGCAGGACCGCCACCCCGCCGATCACCCACACCGCCGGCAGCTGCACCAGGCACGCCCCCAGGATCGGGCCGATCTCCTTGCCGTAGCCGGCGGCGAAGCCGAGGCCGGCCAGGAGCATGATGAGCGCCGCACCGCCGAAGGCGATGACCAGGTGCCCGGCGGCCCAGCGCAGGCGGCCGACCGCGTTCGCCAGGAGCGGTTCCGCCCGGCTCGACGTCTCCTCGCCGTGCAGGCGCAGCACCGACGCGACGATGTAGAGCGCCGCGACCAGGCCGAGCATCCCCACCATCGACGCCAGGAACGCGTCCGTCAGCCCGGACTGGCCGCCCATCCGCTCGAAGATCCGCCGGGCGCCCTCGTTGTCGCCGACCAGGTCGGCCGCGCCCTCGGTCATGCCGCCGTAGACGACTCCGGCGAGGAAGAAGCCGATGCTCCAGCCCAGCACGCTGCCCCGCTGCAACCGCCAGGCCAGGGCGCCGGCGGTGCCCAGACGGCCGGTCGCCGGGCCGGGGCGGGTGGGCAGGAAGCTCATGCCGATGTCCCGGCGCCCGGCCAGCCCGTAGGCCAGCGCGCCCTGGAGGCCGACCGCCCCGGCGAGCAGTGCCAGCACCCACCAGCGTTCGTCCGCGTAGGGCCGCAGGTTCTCCAGCCACCCCAGCGGCGACAGCCACGTCAGCACCGACGAACCGTCATCCCTCGCCGAGTCACCCGCCGCGCGCAGCACGAACGCGGCGCCCAGCACCGCCGACGTCAGCCCCCGGGCCAGCCGCGCGCTCTCCGTCAGCTGGGCGACGATCGCCGCCATCGTGGCGAAGACCATCCCGACCCCGGCGATCCCGAGGCCCAGGGCCAGGGCGCCGGTCGTGCCCTGACCGGCCAGGCCCGCCGTCACCAGCAGCGCCAGCACCGCGTTCGCGACCGCCGCCGCCAGCAGGGCCGCCGTGAGGGAGGCCCGGCGGCCCACCATCCCGGACGTCACCAGCTCCTGACGGCCGCTCTCCTCCTCGTCCCGGGTGTGCCGTACGACGACCAGCAGGCTCGTCACGGCGGCCAGGGCGCCCGCGTAGACGCCGACCCGCCAGGCCGTCAGGGCGCCCAGCGAGTCGCCGAAGACCGGGCCGATCATCGCGCGCAGCGAGGAGTTGGTCTCCATCTGGCGGATCAGGTCGGCGCGTTCGGCCGGAGTGCCGTACAGGCCCTCCAGCGTGCCCGGCATGGAGAGGACCATCAGGGCGTTGACCCCGACCCACACCGGGATCATCAGCCGGTCGCGGCGCAGCGCGAACCGCAGCAGCGTGCCCGTGCCGGCCAACTGGCGGGAGCTCGCGGGCCGTACGGCCAAGGCGGTGGTCGTCATCGGGCGGCCGCCTCGTCCTGGTAGTGCCGCAGGAACAGCTCCTCCAGCGTCGGCGGCGTCGACGTCAGCGACCGCACACCCGACTCGCTCAGGGACCGCAGCACGGCGTCCAGCCGGTCGGTGTCGACCTGGAGCCGGACGCGGCGGCCCCGCACGTCGAGGTCGTGCACGCCCGGCAGCGCCGACAACCCGTTGGGCGGGCCCGCGAGTTCGGCGACGACGCTGGTGCGGGTCAGGTGCCGCAGGTCGGCGAGCGACCCGCTCTCGACCGTACGGCCCTTGCGGATGATGCTCACCCGGTCACAGAGCTCCTCGACCTCGCTGAGGATGTGGGAGGAGAGCAGGATCGTGCGGCCCCGGTCGCGCTCCTCCTCGACGCACCGCTGGAAGACCTCCTCCATCAGCGGGTCCAGGCCCGAGGTCGGCTCGTCCAGGATCAGCAGGTCGACGTCCGAGGCGAACGCGGCGACCAGGGCGACCTTCTGCCGGTTGCCCTTGGAGTACGTGCGGCCCTTCTTGGTGGGGTCGAGTTCGAACCGCTCGACCAGTTCCGCGCGGCGCCGGGGGTCGAGCCCTCCGCGCAGCCGGCCGTACAGGTCGATGACCTCGCCGCCGGAGAGGTTGCGCCACAGCGTCACGTCCCCGGGGACGTAGGCGATACGGCGGTGCGCTTCGACCGCGTCCGCCCAGGGGTCGCGGCCGAGCACCTGAGCGGCGCCCGAGTCGGCGCGCAGCAGCCCGAGCAGGACCCGGATGGTGGTGGACTTCCCGGCGCCGTTCGGGCCGAGGAAGCCGTGGACCTCGCCGGAGGCGACCTCCAGGTCGAGCCCGTCGAGTGCGTGCGTCCGCCCGAAGGACTTGTGCAGCCCGGAGACGGTGATGGCCTTCGTCATGCTTCAGAACGTACGCTTCTTTCAGAAATTTGTGAAGTTAAGGAAGCGTATGAATCCCGGATAGGATGAACCGCATGACGGAATCAGCCAGGAGCGCGCAGAGCAGGGAGGCCGTGTCGAGGTTCGTCGAGTCCTTCGCGGCACAGCTCGTCGAGGCCGGGATGCCCCGGATGCCCGCCCGGGTGTTCGCCGCGCTCCTCTCCTCCGACGAGGGTTCGATGACCTCCGCCGACCTGGGGGAGCAGTTGCGCATCAGCCCCGCGGCGGTGTCCGGCGCGGTGCGCTACCTGGCCCAGACGCACATGGTCTCGCGCGAGCGGGAGCCGGGCTCGCGCCGCGAGCGCTACCGGGTGCGCGGCGACCAGTGGTACGAGGCCCTGACCAACCGCGACGCGGTGCTGAAGCGCTGGGAAGGCGCCCTGCGCGAAGGCGTCACCAGCCTCGGCCCCGACACCCCGGCCGGCCGCCGCCTCTCCGAGACCCTCGCGTTCTTCGAGTTCCTCCACGACGAGATCGCGGCCGTGATGGAACGCTGGCGCGAACACCGTGACAAAACGTTCGGAGCGCGGTGAGCCCCGTCCGCCCACCGCGTCACCCCGGCGCGGGCAGCGTCAGCCCCCAGGCCCCTTCCCGTACCTCCCACGTCCGGGTGCGGACCGGGCCCGACACCAGCGAGTCCGCGCGGTAGCGGAAGTGGGCCCCCGAGACCGTCACCGTGCGGGCCTCGGCGAGCAAGGGGGAGGCCTCCGCGCCCACCGAGGCCGGACGGACCTCCACCGAGGCGAGTCCGGAGGCCGTCGGGGACACCGACACCGCCTCCACCGGCTGGTGCAGGTCGACGAGGGTCTCGCCGTCGACCTCGACCCGCAGCCGGGAGGGGCCCGGCTCGGGCGCGGAGGCGAGCCGGGACGGCCGGCCGGCCGGGACCAGGGTGCGCACCAGGGACTGGCAGGTCCGCAGCCAGGGCCGGGCCGGCAGGCCCTCCTCCTCGGGGTCCATCACGTCCGGCGGGGCCGTCACCGGCGGTATGCGCAGCGCGCCGAGCACCACCCCGTCGCTGTCGTCGACCATCAGGTCCATCCGCCGCTCGACCCCGTCGAGCACCGCCCGCGCCGCCGCCACCGTCCCCGTGGGTATCCCCAGCGACCGCGCCAGGGACAGCGCACCCCCGACCGGCACCACCGACAGCGGGCATCCGGCCAGCTCCCGGTGACGGTGCAGCAGCCCCACCGCGCGGATCAAGGTCCGGTCGTCGCCCACCACCACGGGCCGTCGCGAACCCCGCCGGGCCAGCGCCCGGGCGAACTCCTCCGGCCCTTCCGGCAGGCACAGCTTCACCGCCGCACCCGCTCCGAGCACGTCTTTCGCGATCCGTACGGACTCGCCGTCCGACCGACGGGCGACCGGGTCGACCACCACCAGCAGCTGCTCGGACGTCGTGGAAGTCGCCACCTCGGCCATGCCTCGCTTCCTCGGGTAGCATCTTTGTGCAAGAGCCCCTTGCGCTATTGCGCCAGGGGCTTCGTCTATTCCGGGGCATCCGGTCCGACGGTTGGCGGCCAACGGCGGTCGCGGTGCACGCGGCTGCGAACCTCCGCGTACGCCCTCGACCATGGACATGCCCCGCCCGGAAGGGGTGTACGCGCGTGCCCGCACTTGTGCTGCTCGGTGCTCAGTGGGGTGACGAAGGCAAGGGAAAGGCCACCGACCTGCTCGGTGGTTCGGTGGACTATGTAGTGCGCTACCAGGGCGGCAACAACGCCGGCCACACGGTGGTCGTGGGTGACCAGAAGTACGCCCTCCACCTCCTCCCTTCCGGAATCCTGTCCCCCGGCTGCACGCCGGTCATCGGTAACGGCGTCGTCGTCGACCCGTCGGTCCTGCTCTCCGAGCTGAGCGGTCTGAACGAGCGTGGTGTCGACACCTCCAAGCTCCTCCTCAGCGGAAACGCGCACATCATCACGCCGTACAACGTCACGGTCGACAAGGTGACCGAGCGCTTCCTCGGCAAGCGGAAGATCGGCACCACCGGGCGCGGTATCGGCCCGACCTACGCCGACAAGATCAACCGCGTCGGCATCCGTGTGCAGGACCTGTACGACGAGTCGATCCTCACGCAGAAGGTCGAGGCGGCCCTCGACGTCAAGAACCAGGTCCTCACCAAGCTCTACAACCGGCGCGCCATCGCCGTGGACCAGGTGGTCGAGGAGCTGCTGGGCTACGCCGACAAGCTCGCGCCGTACGTCGCCGACACCGTCCTGGTGCTCAACCAGGCGCTGGAGGAGGACAAGGTCGTCCTGTTCGAGGGCGGTCAGGGCACGCTCCTCGACATCGACCACGGCACGTACCCCTTCGTCACCTCCTCGAACCCGACCGCGGGCGGCGCCTGCACCGGTGCCGGGGTCGGCCCGACGAAGATCAGCCGGGTCATCGGCATCCTCAAGGCGTACACGACCCGGGTCGGCGCGGGCCCGTTCCCGACGGAGCTGTTCGACGAGGACGGCGAGGCGCTGCGCCGCATCGGCGGGGAGCGCGGTGTCACCACCGGCCGTGACCGCCGCTGCGGCTGGTTCGACGCGGTGATCGCCCGCTACGCGACCCGCGTGAACGGCCTCACCGACTTCTTCCTCACCAAGCTCGACGTCCTCACGGGCTGGGAGCAGATCCCGGTCTGCGTGGCGTACGAGATCGACGGCAAGCGCGTCGAGGAGCTGCCGTACTCGCAGACCGACTTCCACCACGCGAAGCCGGTCTACGAGATGCTGCCGGGCTGGAGCGAGGACATCAGCAAGGCCAAGTCCTTCTCCGACCTGCCGAAGAACGCCCAGGCGTACGTGAAGGCGCTGGAGGAGATGTCCGGCGCCCCGATCTCCGCCATCGGCGTGGGCCCGGGCCGCGACGAGACGATCGAGATCAACTCGTTCCTCTAGTCCCACCGCGACCCACCTCCACCGGCGGCCGGCTCTCTTGTGAGAGCCGGCCGCCGCCGTGCTGCGCCCCCGGGGTGGTGAGGCCCTGCGCCTACGCACCGCCGAGCATGTCGTCCTCGTCGAAACCGAGTTGCTCCTCGATGCCCAGTTCCTCCGCCGCGTGCCACCGCAGGGCGTCGGGCCACGAAGCCCTCCTTGCGAAGCTCAGGCCGGAGGCTGCCCGCCCCGGGCCCGCGGGCGGGCGCGGGACCTGCTCAGCTGAACACGATCATCGACCCCTGGGCCAGACTCCGTGTCACCGCGGCGTGCAGCCCCAGCCACACGTGGCGTTCGCGGGCGAAGGGGCTGGGGTCGTAGGGGGCGGGGACGGCGGGTTCTTCCAGCTCCGTGGGGGCGAGCGGTGGCTGGGGGGCCGTCGGCGGGTTGGCCGGGTCGATGCCGAGGGCGGGGGCCACCACCTCCAGCTCCCGCAGCAGGGCGTGCGAGGAACCGAGGGGGCCGCCGCCCGCGAGCAGGTCGTCGTCGGCGAGCGGGCTGGGGAAGTCGACCGGGACGTACGCGCCCGCGTGGTCGTAGTGCCAGACCAGGTGCGACTGCTGGGCCGTCGACTCGAACATCTCCAGCAACTGCTCGTAGTCGCCGCCGAGTTCGTCCACCGGCGTCACCGGCAGACCGCACACCTGGAGCAGATAGGCGCGGCGCAGGAAGTGCAGGGCGTCGTAGTCGAAGCCGGCGACCGGGGCGACGTCGCCCGACAGGCCCGGCATGTACTGGTACACCGGCACCGGCGGCAGCCCGGCCTCGGCGAGCACCTTGTTGTATTGCGCGAGTTCCTCGGCGAACGGGTTGTCCGGCGTGTGGCACAAGACGTCGACGAGCGGTACCAGCCACAGGTCACAGGCCAAAGAAGGCTCCTCGCTCAGCTCGGTGGTCGGGTGGCGCGGTGAGCAGAAAGGGTATCGGTGCTGCACGGCAGTGGCTCCTGTCGTGCATGTCCCATACCCAGACGAACGGACGCGACGCGGGTCATCCGGAGGCGAGTCGCTCGATCAGGGCGATCGAGTGGGCGTTGTAGCCGGCGATGATCGACCGGGCGGTGGTCGTGTCGCGGGCCCCCAGGGCGTCGACCAGCGAGGTGTGGCCGGCCCAGAGCTCGCCGCGCAGGTCGCTGAGCCGGCGCAGGTGCTGCACCGCGCACACCCAGGTCTGGACGCGCAGCCGGTGCAGGAAGTCGCCGAGATAGGCGTTGCCGAAGAGGGCGGTGAGCTCGCGCCAGTAGCGCAGGTCGTAGCCGATGAGCACGGTGAGGTCACCGGCCGCGGCCGCCCGCTGCGACTCCTCACCGCGCCGCCGGACCCCGGCGAGGGTGGCGGTGACCCGGGGATCGTCGGGCTGCAGAGCGGCGCGCTGCCCGGAGGTGAGGGCGTGGAACATCCCCTCGATGACGAGGTCGCGGGCCTCGATCATGCCGCGGAAGTCCTCGACCGAGTACTCGTGGACCCGGAAGCCGCGGTGCTGGTCGGCGTCGAGGAGCCCCTGCGCGGAGAGGTCGACCAGCGCCTCCCGTACCGGCGTGGCGGACACCCCGTACTGCTCGGCGATCTCCTTGACCGTGAACTCCTGCCCCGGCTGGAGCCGCCCGGCCAGCACCTCGTCACGAAGGGCGTCGGCGATCTGCTGCCGCAGGGTGCTGCGCGTCACGGAGCCGTTGCCGGTGCTGCCGGGCATGGTCAGGGCGTCTCCCTCGTCGCGTTCGGGTGGCGTGCACGTATATGTCTACGAGCACGCCACCTTACGCGTTCGAACACGCCGCGAGGTTGTCCGTTACTGACGGGTTTACAGATGTTTACTGCGTGTATTCGTCCGCCACGGAGAGCGCGGCGTCGAGCACCGCGAGCCCCTCCTTGAGCTCCGCCTCCCCGATGTTGCACGGCGGCACCACGTGTGTCCGGTTCATGTTCACGAACGGCCACAGCCCGCCGTCCTTCGCGGCGGCGGCGAAGGCGGCCATCGGCGCGTTCGCCTCCCCGGCCGCGTTGTACGGCACCAGCGGCTCCCGGGTCTCCCGGTCGCGGACCAGCTCCAGCGCCCAGAACATGCCGGTGCCGCGCACCTCGCCGACGCTGGGGTGCCGCTCGGCGAGCGCCCGCAGCTCCGGTTCGACGACGGAGGCGCCCAGCCGGGCCGCGTTCTCGACGATGCCCTCCTCCGCCATGACGTTGATCGTCGCCACGGCCGCCGCGCACGCCAGCGGGTGCCCGGAGTACGTCAGACCGCCGGGGTAGGGCCGCCTGCCGAACGTCTCCGCTATGGCGCCGGAGATCGCGACACCGCCGAGCGGCACGTATCCGCTGTTCACGCCCTTGGCGAAGGTCAGCAGGTCGGGGGTGACGTCGAACAGGTCCGCCGCGAACCACTCACCGGTCCGGCCGAAACCGGCCATGACCTCGTCCAGGACGAAGACGATCCCGTACTTGTCGCACAGCTCGCGCACGCCCGCGAGGTAGCCGGGCGGCGGGACCATGATCCCGGCCGTCCCCGGAATGGTCTCCAGGATGATCGCCGCGACGGTCGAGGGCCCCTCGAAGGCGATCGTCGTCTCCAGGTGCTCCAGCGCCCGCGCGCACTCCTGCTCCTCGGTCTCCGCGTAGAAGCGGGTGCGGTAGAGGTAGGGCGCCCAGAAGTGCACGACCCCGGCCGTGCCGCTGTCGGAGGCCCAGCGGCGCGGGTCGCCGGTGATGTTCACGGCCTGCTGCGTGCCGCCGTGGTACGAGCGGTACGCCGAGAGCACCTTGGGGCGGCCGGTGTGCAGGCGCGCCATGCGGATGGCGTGCTCGACGGCGTCGGCGCCGCCGTTGGTGAAGAAGATCTTGTCCAGGTCGCCCGGGGTGCGCTCGGCGATCAGCCGGGCCGCCTCGGACCGTGCCTCGATGGCGAACGCGGGCGCGAAGGTCGTCATCGTCGCGGCCTGCTCCTGGATCGCGGCGACGACCTTCGGGTGCTGGTAGCCGATGTTCGTGTAGACGAGACCGCTGGAGAAGTCGAGGTAGCGCCGGCCGTCGTAGTCCCAGAAGTACGACCCCTCCGCCCCGGCGACGGCGAGCGGGTCGATGAGCTCCTGGGCGGACCAGGAGTGGAACACGTGGTCACGGTCGGCGGCCTTGACGGCGGCACCGGCTTCGGGGTTCGGCTGAGGGGTCATGCGGGCGAGGGTAGGCATCCGGGGGACGGGCGGGAAATCGGCGTCGTGTGTGAGGTCTGGGGGTTTCCGCGACAGGTTGTCGACGGGAAGCCGGTGCGCAGAGGGGGCTGTTGACAACATGCTGTCCAATCGACAGCATGTTGTCATACGTGGGATCCCCAGGAGGAGCCATGAGCAGCAAGCCCGTCCATCTCGCCGTCTACGACACCCTCGCCGACTGGGAGACCGGCCACGCCACGGCACAGCTCGCCCGCGCCGGTCACTCGATCCGGACCGTCGGGCCCTCCACGGACCCGGTCACCAGCATCGGCGGGCTGCGCATCCAGCCCGACCTCGCCCTGGACGACGTCCGGCCCGAGGACTGCGCGCTGCTGATCCTCCCGGGCGCGGACCTCTGGGACACCGGTGAGGCCCTGGCCCCCTTCGCCCGCGAGGCCCGGCGGTTCCTCGACGCGGGCGTGCCCGTCGCCGCGATCTGCGGAGCCACCGCCGGACTGGCCCGCGAGGGACTGCTCGACGACCGGGCCCACACCAGCGCGGTCTCCTTCTACCTGGCGGCGACCGGCTACGCGGGCGGCGCCCGGTACGTCGAGGCCGACGCCGTCACCGACGGTGGCCTGGTCACGGCCGGCCCGACCGAACCCGTCGCCTTCGCCCGGGAGATCTTCCGGCTGCTCGGGCTGTACGAGGAGGACGTGCTCGACGCCTGGTACCGGCTGTTCCACGACTCCGACCCGGCGGCGTACCCGGTGCTGGAGAAGGCCGGGGCGCTGTGAGCCGGGAGCGTCAGGACCTGTTCAGCCGCAGCGCCCTCGGGGTGTTCCGGCTGAACGGCCAGTTCCTCACCGTGGCGGAGGAACTGGCCCGGCCCGCCGGGCTCACCGCCGCCTGGTGGCAGGTGCTCGGCGCGGTCCTCGGCGAACCGCTGCCCGTCTCCGGGATCGCCCGCGCGATGGGCATCACACGGCAGAGCGTGCAGCGCATCGCCGACCTGCTGGTGCGGCGCGGGCTCGCCGAGTACCGGCCGAACCCCGCGCACCGCCGGGCCAAGCTCCTCGCGCCGACCGAGCAGGGGCGTGCGGCGATCGCCCGGATCGGCCCGGGGCACGCGGCCTTCGCCGATCGGCTGGCGGAGGAGTTCGGGGAGGCGGAGCTGGCGGAGGCGGTGCGGATCCTGGAGCGGCTGTCGGCGGTGCTGGACCAGGTGGGGCTGCCCGGAGACGGGCCCCCGCCCGTTACGGAACCGTAGACGTCGCCCAGGTCACCCCGCCCCGGCCCCGCACTATTCTCGATCTGTTGCTCACGTGTGGGGGGAAGGCGGCTGAGCGATGGAGAAACTGGGGCCCGGGGATCCGATGGGGGTGCCCCCAGGCGTTGAGCGCTTGGGGAGGATCGGTGCGTACCGGCTGATGGCGCGGCTCGGTGCTGGGGGCATGGGGCACGTTTATCTGGCCCGTTCCGAGCGGGGCCGTACGGTCGCCGTGAAACTCGTCCGCGAGGAACTGGCCGCGCAGGAGGAGTTCCGGGAGCGGTTTCGGCAGGAGGTCCAGGCCGCGCGGCGGGTCGGCGGGTACTGGACGGCGCCGGTGCTGGACGCGGACACCGAGGCGGCCGTGCCGTGGGTCGCCACCGGGTACGTCGCCGGACCGAGCCTCCAGCAGGTCGTCGGGCACGACCACGGAGCCCTGCCGGAGCGGACGGTGCGCATCCTCGCGGCCGGGCTCGCGCACGCGCTCAAGGACATCCACGCCGCCGGCATCGTCCACCGCGACCTCAAGCCGTCCAACGTGCTGGTCACCATCGACGGCCCGCGCGTCATCGACTTCGGCATCGCGCGGGCCCTGGAGACCGTGACGGACGGCGGGCTCACCCGCACCGGCGCGCTCGTCGGATCGCCCGGTTTCATGGCGCCCGAGCAGGTGCGGGGCGACCGCATCACCCCGGCGTGCGACGTCTTCTGCCTCGGCTCGGTCCTCGCCTACGCCGCCACCGGCGCCCTGCCCTTCGGTACCGCGGGCAGCGGTGTGCACGCGCTGATGTTCCGCATCGCCCAGGAGGAACCGGACCTGGAGGGCGTCCCCGAGGGCATCGCCGACCTGGTGCGCGACTGTCTGCGCAAGGACCCCGCCGCCCGTCCGTCCCTCGACCGCGTCCTGGAACGCACGGGCGCGGACGACACCGTCTCCGACGGCCGCGCCCTCGACCCCTGGCTGCCCAGCGCCCTGGTCGCCCAACTCGGGCGGCACGCGGTGCGGTTGCTGGACGCGGAGGATCCGGAGGGGGAGGCGGGGCAGGCCAGGCCCGCCGTCGAAGGGGCGCGGGAAACCGCGCGACCGGCCCCCACCGGCCCGCGGCCGGAGAGCGACGGCGCGAAGCAGCTGGGCCCGGACCACGACGAAAGGCCCGGCCACGACGAAAGGCCCGGCCAAGAAAGGCCCGGCCACGACGAGAAGCCCGGCCCCGACGCGACACCCGAACACGCCCCCACCGCCGACGAGGCGTCGCCGCGCCCCGCGCTGCCCCCGGCCCCCGCGGCAGCGCCCGCCGCGACCCCCGGCCCGCCCTCGCCCGGCCGGCCGGGCGAGGGCCCACCGCTGAACCATCTGCCCACCCTGGCCGCGGGCCAGGGCACCGCCACCCCGGCGCCCGCACCGCTGCCGAACCCCGGCCCGGGAGCCCCGCCCCACCCGCAGACGCCCTCGCACCTGCACCCGGCGTACGGCTACCCCCAGCAACACCCGCACCAGCACCCGCACCAGCACCCCCAGCCCGGCACCCCGGGCGCCGCCCCGGCGTACCACCCCGGCTACGGCGGCCTCGGCACCACCCCGCCCTACGGCCCGCCCCCGTACGGCACGACCCCGCCGTACGGCCCGCCGCATGAGCCACCGCGGAGGGACGGCCGGTCCACCGCGCTGCTCGTCGTGATCGCCCTGGTCGTCGCGCTGGCCGCGGGCGGATCGGTGTACGCGCTGATGCGGGGCGGCGCCGGGGACAAGGCCGACGACCCCACCCCCTCGCGGAGTGCCGGCGCGCCCCAGGCCGCCGGCCCGTCCCCGGCGCCCTCGCAGCCGGGCGACCCGTCCTCCCCGGTGAACGGCGCGATCCCGACCGGATACCTGGGCACCTGGACCACCACCATCGACAACACCGACGGGCAGCACACCCGCAGTCTGACCATCCAGCAGGGCGAGCCCGGCGACACGGTCCTGTCCCTCGTGGCGGACGGCCCCACGAGCGGGGGCGGCACCTACCACTGCGTCTTCGAGGGCGAACTGACCGACGCCCCCGACGCCGACGGCTCGCTGCGGATCGGCCCGTCCACCGTGACCGTCGGACAGCCCCGCACCGCCTGCACCCCGGGCGCGGCCACCGAGGTCGCCCTCCAGCCGGACGGCACGCTCCAGCGCCTCAACACCAGCAGCGGCGAGAAGCTGACGTACACGAAGCAGTGACCAACTCGCCTTTCACGGGAAGCTGTTGAACGTCCAGTGGGGTCGAGCGTCTCGACCCCACCCGCCGTGGACGCGGACCGCCGCTACGTCACCTGGGCTCCGGCGGCCGCTGCCGGGGCATGTTCGGCCTCGCGCTCCCGGGCGGCGCGGGGAACCGCCCGTTCACACCCCCCACCTCGGCCCCTCGACCGCTCCCGGAGAACACCACCGCCTGCGTCCCCACCGGGGCGGCCCTGCTCCGGAACTCCCCGGCCCACTCCGCCGTCTCCCCCCGCACCAGCTCGCTCAGGTCCTCGGAGAACCTCCGCAGCACCCCGAGACACCGCTCGGCCGCCTCACCGGCCGTCCCCTCCGTCGGGCCCAGGACCTCCCGCACGCTCTCCGCGGCCCAGTCGAACTGGAGCGCCTGCAACCGCCGCTGCACGGCCTGCGCGGTGGCCACGTCCCGCATCCAGCCCGACGTCACCCCGAAGTACCGGTCGGCGGCGACGCACGCCACCCCCAGCAGCAGCGCCAGACACCCCCAGGGCGCGATACCGGCCGCGGCGCCGGTCAGGTCCAGCAGGGGCAGCGCGACCCCGACCACCGCTCCGGCCGCCGCCCCGCAGCGCAGCACCCGCGCACCCCGCCGCTTCCACACCCGGTCCTCCAGGTACCAGGCCGCCGTCCGGAGCGCCCCGAGTTCCACCCAGCGGTACAGCTCGTCCAGCCGTGCCGCCGGCTCGCCCCAGTCCCCGAGCGGAAAGGCCCGCCCGGTCAGATCGCCCGGCCGCAGCCGGGCCGCCCCCTCGCCCCGTCCGTCCTGCGGCGGCCCCTCGGGCTGCATCTCCGGCTGACCCACCCGGCACTCCCTACTGACCACGCTGCGTGACAAACGACACACATGACGCACAAGACGCACAAGACGCACGCGTCGCTCCTGACCCACACGACACGTAATGCCTGCCTCCTGACGCGCCGGACCCTTCCTACCCCCCAGCCGGTGGCGAAGATGTAGCTTTCGCCGCTTTTCCGCCCGGAAGTATTCCTTGATCGGTTATCGGGCGCGAGCGGAACTCACTCGAAAGAGTGCCGGGGCGACGGCAGGCGCGACCACGTAGGCTCGTGGCGAACGGGAAAACCCGTACCGAGCAAGGAGCTGATCGTGATCCCCGGTGGTGGCCAGCCCAACATGCAGCAGCTGCTCCAGCAGGCCCAGAAGATGCAACAGGACCTGGCTCAGGCGCAGGAGGAACTGGCGCAGACGGAGGTCGACGGAAAGGCGGGCGGTGGCCTTGTGACCGCGACCGTCACCGGCGCCGGTGAACTGCGCGCCCTGAAGATCGACCCGAAGGCGGTGGACCCCGAGGACACCGAGACCCTCGCCGATCTGGTCGTGGCGGCCGTCCAGGCGGCCAACGAGAACGCGCAGGCGCTCCAGCAGCAGAAACTGGGCCCCCTCGCCCAGGGTCTGGGCGGCGGCGGCATCCCGGGACTGCCGTTCTGAAACGCCTACCGCCTTCCTCGGACGGGCGGCTGACAACTACGGTACGTACGAGGCGGTGCGTACCGACCTCGAGGACCCAGGAAGGGCAGTCCGTTGTACGAAGGCGTGGTCCAGGACCTGATCGACGAGCTGGGGCGACTGCCCGGCGTCGGTCCGAAGAGCGCCCAGCGGATCGCCTTCCACATCCTGCAGGCGGAACCGACGGACGTACGACGGCTCGCCCAGGCCCTCATGGAGGTCAAGGCGAAGGTCCGCTTCTGCGCGACGTGCGGCAACGTCGCGCAGGAGGAGCTGTGCAACATCTGCCGTGACACCCGGCGCGACCCCGCGGTCATCTGCGTGGTGGAGGAGCCGAAGGACGTCGTGGCGATCGAGCGCACGCGTGAGTTCCGGGGCCGGTACCACGTGCTGGGCGGAGCGATCAGCCCGATCGACGGGGTGGGGCCGGACGACCTGCGGATCAGGGAACTCCTCGCCCGGCTCGCCGACGGCACGGTCACCGAGCTCATCCTCGCCACGGACCCGAATCTCGAAGGCGAGGCCACAGCCACGTACCTCGCCCGCATGATCAAGCCCATGGGCCTGAAGGTCACCCGCCTGGCCAGCGGCCTCCCGGTGGGTGGGGACCTGGAATACGCGGACGAGGTGACTCTCGGCCGCGCCTTCGAGGGGAGACGACTCCTAGATGTCTGACGCCACGCTGCACGCGACCGACCAGAACCCGGACGACTTCGCGGTCCAGATCGCGGACCAGATCGAGAGTTTCCTGGTCGCCGTCACGGAGGTCGCGAAGGGCGACGAGCCGGAATCGGCGGTTCCCTTCCTTCTCCTGGAGGTCTCCCAACTCCTCCTCGCGGGCGGCCGGCTCGGCGCGCACGAGGACATAGTGCCGGACGAGCGCTACGAGCCCGACTCGGGCCCGGAGCCGGACGTGGACGGGCTCCGCGAGAACCTGGTCCGCCTCCTCGACCCGATCGACGTCTACTCGGAGGTCTTCGACCCCTACGAGCCCCGCAAGGCCCCGGTCCCGGCGCGTATCTCCGACGACCTGGCGGACGTCATCACCGACCTCCGCCACGGCATGTCCCACTACCGCGCGGGCCGCACCACGGAGGCCCTGTGGTGGTGGCAGTTCTCCTACTTCTCCAACTGGGGCTCCACCGCCTCGGCGACCCTCCGGGCCCTCCAGTCGGTCCTCGCCCACGTCCGTCTCGACCAGCCCCTGGCCGAACTGGACGGCCTGGACACGGACCAGGGCATGGGCGACGACACCCTGGAGTTCGAAGCGGGCCGGGTCATGGCGCAGGAGATCGCCCACCCCTTGGGCATCCGCCAGGCCAAGTAGCCGCCGACGACGCCGAAGACTGGAGCGTTCGGGACACGTTCGGCCGCGATCCGCCAGCCGAACCTGGCCCGAACGCACCATCAGCGGCCGGGTCAAAGGCCGCCGCTCAGAGCCGCACGGCCGCGCCGGTCACGCCGATGCCCGAGTCCGGCTCCGCCGGCACCGTCACCGTGAGCGTGCTCTCGCGTCCCATGTCCACGCCCTGATGGATCGTGAGGGTGGTGGGAGGGGAGACGAGTTGGAGCTCACGCAGGTAGCCGCCGAACGCGGCCGCCGCCGCCCCCGTCGCCGGATCCTCGATCACGCCGCCGGGCGGGAACGGGTTGCGGGCGTGGAAGACGGTGGGGGACTCCCGCCGGACCAGGTCGATCGTGGTCCAGTCCCGGCGGGCCATGAGCTCCCCGAGTTCCGCCATGTCGTAGCCCAGGTCCGCCAGCCGCTCCCGGCTCGCGGCGGCGAGGACCGGGTGCCAGGCTCCGGCGAAGGCCACCCGGGGCGGCAGCGCCGGGTCCAGGTCCTCGGCGGACCAGCCCAGGATCGTCAGCAGCCGCGCGAGGTCGGCCTCGTCGAGCGGGACCGTACGCGGGGCGACGCTCACCAGGGTCGCCACGAGGGTGCCGTCCGCCGCCCGGTCCGTGGTGACGGTGACCGGGCCCGCCTGCGTGTGCAGCAGCAGGCTCCCGGTGCCGTGCCGCTCCGCGTGGGCGACGGCCGTGGCGATCGTCGCGTGGCC
The DNA here is from genome assembly GCF_000158955.1 of Streptomyces viridochromogenes DSM 40736. Classification (GTDB taxonomy): domain Bacteria; phylum Actinomycetota; class Actinomycetes; order Streptomycetales; family Streptomycetaceae; genus Streptomyces; species Streptomyces venetus. Next base: position 4,758,884 of record NZ_GG657757.1, read on the forward strand.
GCAGAAGGTGACTTCGGCGAGGGGGCTGAAGTACCGGACGTCCAGGGAGCCGTCGCCGGACTCCGTCACGAACGCCGTCTCGGAATACCCGACTTCGGCGGCCGCCGCCAGCATCGCCGCGTCGTCGGCTCCGGTGGCGTCGAGCACCACCCCCGCGGGGTTGCCGCCCTTGGGATCCGTACTGAACGCCACGTAGCGCAATATCTCCATGGTGCCGACCGTAGCGCGCACGGATTCCCCGCGTCCGGGGGATAGTTGGGGAGATCCTGGATGTCCGCTGTACGTCGTCTGCACGCCCCCTGACCAGTGGCACGCGAGTCTGGAGTCACTCCACCGGCTCCGCTCGATCGCACTGGAGAAGCAGACGACCAGCCGCCCCGCCGCCACGTCCGTACGCAAGCGCGTCGCCGTCGCCACCGGCGTGGCCGGCGTAGCCGCCGGCACCCCCGCCCTCGGCGCCGGTGCCGCCGGAGCCGGAGCCGACTCCGCCGCCGGATCCGGGAGCAAGCACAGGAGGCACGCCAAGCCCGACCACCCGCTCGACCTCGAAGCCGTGGCGCCTGGGGCCGCGTCCGAGGGACTCGGCGACCGGCTCATCGTCTTCCCCCGGGAGTACGCGCAGGGCCGCACCTTAATGCTTGAAAGTTGAGTCACCGGGTTCGGCCGTGTGCGATTGTGACGCCGGGCACTTTCTCGCGTGGCCTGTGCCCAGATGGGCATGAGCAGCTCTGGACGGGTGGCCCGGAAGTCTCACCATGCGATATCGCGGAGGGGTTTTTCGGGCGCTCGCTAGACTGAGCCGACCGCAGTACGAAGGCGTATGAGCGGATAGATACGGATTGAGCGAGGAGCGCACGTGGGCCTTGTCGTGCAGAAGTACGGAGGCTCCTCCGTAGCCGATGCCGAGGGCATCAAGCGCGTCGCCAAGCGGATCGTGGAAGCGAAGCAGAACGGCAATCAGGTGGTTGCCGTGGTTTCCGCGATGGGCGACACGACGGACGAGCTGATCGATCTCGCAGAGCAGGTCTCCCCGATGCCTGCCGGGCGCGAGCTCGACATGCTGCTGACCGCCGGAGAGCGGATCTCCATGGCATTGCTGGCCATGGCGATCAAAAAGCTGGGCCACGAGGCCCAGTCGTTCACCGGCAGCCAGGCAGGTGTCATCACCGACTCGGTCCACAACAAGGCCCGGATCATCGACGTCACGCCGGGCCGGATCAAGACCTCGGTGGACGAGGGCAACATCGCGATCGTCGCCGGTTTCCAGGGCGTCAGCCAGGACACCAAGGACATCACCACGCTCGGCCGCGGCGGCTCCGACACCACCGCGGTGGCCCTGGCCGCCGCTCTCGACGCCGACGTCTGCGAGATCTACACCGACGTCGACGGCGTGTTCACCGCCGACCCGCGCGTGGTGACGAAGGCCCGGAAGATCGACTGGATCTCCTTCGAGGACATGCTCGAACTGGCGGCATCCGGGTCGAAGGTGCTGCTCCACCGCTGTGTGGAGTACGCCCGCCGGTACAACATCCCGATCCACGTGCGGTCCAGCTTCAGCGGGCTCCAGGGCACGTGGGTCAGCAGCGAGCCAGTTGTTCGGAAGACGCAAGCGCAAGGGGAAAAGCAGGTGGAGCAGGCTCTCATCTCCGGTGTCGCGCACGACACCTCCGAGGCCAAGGTCACGGTCGTGGGCGTGCCGGACAAGCCGGGCGAGGCGGCCTCGATCTTCCGCACGATCGCCGACGCCGAGATCAACATCGACATGGTCGTGCAGAACGTGTCCGCGGCCTCCACGGGCCTGACGGACATCTCCTTCACGCTCCCGAAGACCGAGGGCCGCAAGGCCATCGACGCGCTGGAGAAGAACCGGGCCGGCATCGGCTTTGACTCCCTGCGCTACGACGACCAGATCGGCAAGATCTCCCTGGTCGGCGCGGGTATGAAGACCAACCCGGGCGTGACGGCGGACTTCTTCACCGCCCTGTCCGACGCGGGCGTGAACATCGAGCTGATCTCGACCTCCGAGATCCGCATCTCGGTCGTCACGCGCGCCGACGACGTGCCCGAGGCCGTCCGCGCGGTGCACTCCGCGTTCGGGCTCGACTCCGACAGCGACGAGGCCGTCGTCTACGGAGGCACCGGCCGCTGATGGCCGACCTCCGACAGGACGCCCGGGCCGGACGGTCCGGGCGTCCGACGCTTGCCGTGGTGGGGGCGACCGGCGCCGTCGGCACGGTCATGCTCCGGATCCTGTCCCAGCGGGCCGACGTCTGGGGCGAGATCCGGCTGATCGCCTCTCCGCGCTCGGCCGGCCGCAAGCTCACCGTGCGCGGCGAGGAGACCGAGGTCGTGGCGCTCTCCGAGGAGGCCTTCGACGGGGTCGACGTCGCCATGTTCGACGTCCCGGACGAGGTGGCCGAGCGGTGGGCGCCGCTGGCCGCCGCCAAGGGCGCGGTGGTGGTCGACAACTCCGGCACGTTCCGGATGGACCCGGACGTGCCGCTCGTCGTGCCCGAGGTCAACCCGCACGCCGTGCGGATGCGGCCGCGCGGGATCATCGCCAACCCGAGCTGCACGACGCTCTCCATGATCGTGGCCCTGGGCGCCCTGCACGCCGAATACGGGCTGCGCGAGCTGGTCGTCTCCTCCTACCAGGCGGTCAGTGGCGCCGGCCGCGCGGGCGTGGACACGCTGCGCCGGCAGCTGTCCCTGGTCGCCGGCACGGAGCTGGGGACCAACCCCGGTGACGTACGGCGGGCCGTGGGGGACAGCACCGGGCCGTTCCCGGAGCCCGTCGCGCTGAACGTCGTGCCGTGGACCGGTACGGCCTGCGAGGACGGCTGGTCGTCGGAGGAGCTGAAGGTCCGTGACGAGTCCCGCAAGATCCTCGGGCTGCCCGGCCTGCCCGTGGCCGTCACCTGTGTCCGGGTGCCGGTGATCACCACGCACTCGGTGACCGTGCACGCCCGCTTCGAGGGCGAGGTCACCGTCGACAAGGCCCGCGAGATCCTCGCCACGGCGCCCGGTGTCGTGCTGTTCGACAACCCGGCCGCCGGGGAGTTCCCGACCCCCGCCGACGTGGTCGGCACCGACCCGACCTGGGTCGGGCGGGTGCGGCGGGCGCTGGACGACCCCACGGCCCTGGAGCTCTTCGTGTGCGGGGACAACCTGCGCAAGGGGTCCGCTCTGAACACCGCGCAGATCGCCGAGGTGGTGGCGGCCGAGCTCTCGTGAGGTCCGCCGCGCCGAAACGTCCCGAGGGGTGTCATAGGCGGCTTGTAAGATCTGTGTAGGACATGTGAGCGGGTCGATGGTCCGGACCACTTGTCCCAGGCGCTTCGGCAGCAAAGAATTGCCTCCCCGTCCTCCGCAACCGTGCGGAGGGCGGGGAGCGTCTTTGCGGTCGCCCTTCGGCCGTGGGAGCGCTTCATCAGGCGTGGGGACGCCTGGAACCGGGCGTGGGGACGTCCGTTCACATTTGGATATAGGGGAAGAGCGGGACGCATGAGGGCATTTGCTGCACCATCGGTTGTGCTGCCTGACGCGGGTAGACCGTCGACGGCGACGGTCGGCGTGAAAGTGACGCCCGGCACGTACAACCCTCACGGGCCTAGGCGTGTCCAACAGACGTGGCAGAGGTACTCGACTTCACCGCGGCCCGCGGAACGGCCCTACGGCCGCCCCGCCCGGCGGCACTCCGACCCCGCATGCCCGGTACGCCCGGTGGCATGCCGGTGATCGCGCCCGTGCCCGCAGCGCGGCCGGCCCGCATCCCGAACCAGCGTGACGGCGCCGAGGACGGTGTCGCGGCCGGTACGACCGTCGACCACCTCACCGAGACCTACCGGGCGCACTACCGCTCGCTGCTGGGTCTCGCCGCGCTCCTCCTCGACGACACCGCCTCCTGCGAGGACGTCGTCCAGGAGGCGTTCATCCGTGTCCACTCGGCCCGCAAGCGGGTCCGCGACCCCGAGAAGACCCTGGCGTACCTGCGTCAGACGGTCGTCAACCTCTCGCGGTCGGCGCTGCGCCGCCGCATCCTCGGCCTGAAGCTGCTGTCGAAGCCCATGCCCGACATGGCGAGTGCCGAGGAGGGCGCCTACGACCAGCTGGAGCGCGACTCCCTCATCAAGGCGATGAAGGGCCTGCAGCGCCGCCAGCGCGAGGTGCTGGTGCTGCGCTACTTCGCGGACATGACCGAGGCGCAGGTCGCCGAGAGCCTCGGCATATCCCTGGGCTCGGTCAAGGCGTACGGCTCGCGCGGCATCGCGGCGCTCCGGCTGGCCATGGAGGCGCCGGCATGAGCGGCGGGGGCGGCGCGGGCCGGGACGGACCCGCAGGGCACGAGCCCGTCGAGCCGGACGCGCCGACGAGGCTGCACGGGCAAGATCCGAAGCAATCGCACGCTGGGAACGGAACTGTGAACCACGGCCCCGACGACCAGAGCCGCGAAGGGCTCGACTCGGACGAGCTGGACCTGCGCACGATGCTGCAGCAGGCGGTACAAGACGTGGAGCCGCGCGACGGCACCCTCGACTACCTGCGCAGGGCGGTGCCGCAGCGGCGGACCCGCAAGCGGCAGGCCGTCGTCGGGATGGCCGCCGCCGCGCTGTTCATCGGCACCGCCGTCCCCGCCCTGGTGCACGTCTCCAACTCCACCGGCTCCGACGCCAACCCCTCGGTCGCCGGCCACGCCTCGGCGACCCAGGGCGGCGGCGCGAGCGAGGGCAAGGGCCCGGACGGCGGTGAGAGCACCTCGGGCGGCACCGGCGGCAAGACCGAGGGCAAGCAGAAGGACGACAAGAAGGACAAGGGCAAGGGCAAGGCCACCGGCGGCGCCTCCACCGGCGCGTCCCAGGGCGCCGGCCCGTCCGCCACCGTGGCCGCCGGCATCGCGGCGTGCACCGCGGCCCAGCTCGGCCCCGCCGCGGGCAGCGCCGCCGCCCCCGACTCCACCGGCGCGGTCTACGGCTCCTTCCGCGTCACCAACGTCTCCGCGGCGAGCTGCACGGTCACCGGCCCCGGCTCGGTGAGCGCGCTGCCGCAGGGCGCGGCCGACCCCGGCAAGGTCGGCTCGGCGCGGCACGTGGCCGGGGACGCGGCGTTCCGGCCTGCCCGACCCGTCCCTGGAGGCGGCCCAGCTGGTGTTCCACCCGGGCGCCGCCTACTAAGCGAAGTTCGCCTGGGTGCCCACGGAGACCTGCCCCCCGCCCGGCGGCAGTGTCGGCGGTCCCGACCCCAGCCCCGACCCCACGCCCTCGCAGGACGCGGGGGACACGGGCGCCACCTCCACCGGCGGCGACACGGGCACGGCGCCCCAGCTGGTCAGGGAGGACGGCACGGTCGACGGGAGCGTCGCGGTGTCGTACACACCGGCGACCGGCTCGGGTGCGGCCTCGGTCACCGTGTCCAACGCGTGCGCGGGGACCGTGTACTGGACGGGCGTGCTGGCGGGCTCGTAGAGCACGGGGGCCCGGCTCGTAGAGCGCGGGGGCGTGGTCAGACGGCCGGCGCCCGCTGCTGCTCCTCCTCCGGGACCAGACCCAGCTCCGCGTCCCGCGCGAACTCCACCTCGCGGCGCAGCAGCCGGAACCACATGAAGATCACGAAGCCGACGAAGGCGAACCATTCGGCGGTGTAACCGAGGTTCTGGAACGCCTTCAGGTCCAGCCCCGAGTCCGGCGGGGCGCTCGCGGGCACGGCCTTCATGCCCGAGTCGCCCTTGCTGAGCGTGACCCACGCGTCGTACACGTCGTACGGCACCAGGTTGATCAGTGACGCCGCGCTGATCGCCGCGGTCTGCCCGGACGGCAGGCCGCCCTGCGCGCTGACGCCGTTGTCGCCCGGGCTCTCGGAGGCCTGGAGCGCACCGGTGACGGTGACCTCGCCGGTGGGCGGGGCGGGCGCCTTGTCCGCGTCGGCGGCACCCGGGAAGCCAGCCGCGCA
>NZ_GG657757.1:4765332-4812691 GCF_000158955.1 Streptomyces viridochromogenes DSM 40736
TCGGTCAGGGCGTGCACTATGGGGCCATGACTGAGAGCAACGGGTCCGACGCGCGGCATCAGCGGGACCAGCAGGAGCACGTGGTACAGGCGGGACAGCAGGAGCGGATGCCGGACTGGGAGAAGCGCTTTCGGGCGCCTCGGGTGTCCCTGCCCGACTGGGCGGAGGACGCCCCGGACCGCTCCCTGTTCGTGTCGAACGCGACGGGGACGTACGAGCTGTACGCCTGGGACCGGTCGACGGGTGAGCAGCGCCAGGTGACGGACCGGCCGAACGGCACGACGGACGGCGTGCTGTCCCCGGACGGCGCGTGGATCTGGTGGTTCGACGACAAGGACGGCGACGAGTTCGGCGTCTGGCGCCGCCAGCCCTTCACGGGCGGCGCGGACGACCTCGCCGCCGAGGGGCTGGACGCCTCCTACCCCGCGGGCCTCGCCCTCGGCCGCGACGGCCGCACGGCGGTGGTGGGCCGCTCGACGGACGAGGACGGCACGACGATCCACCTCGTCCGCACCGGCGAGGAGCCCGTGGAGATCTACCGCCACCGCGAGTCCGCCGGCGTCGGCGACCTCTCCCACGACGGCTCGCTCATCGCCGTCGAGCACACCGAGCACGGCGACGCGATGCACTCGGCCCTGCGGGTCCTGCGCCCCGACGGCGGCACGGTCGCCGACCTCGACGACACCGAGGGCGGTACCCGCGAGCTCGGCCTGGAGGTCCTCGGCTTCGCGCCCGTCGACGGCGACACCCGCCTCCTCATCGGCCACCAGCGCCGGGGCCGCTGGGAGCCGCTCGTCTGGGACGTCGCCTCCGGCGAGGAGACGGACCTGGCGCTGGAGCTGCCCGGTGACGTCAGCGCCGAGTGGTACCCGGACGGCACCGGTCTGCTCATCGCGCACAGCTTCGAGGCCCGCAGCGAGCTGTTCCGCTACGACCTGGCGAGCCGCGCGCTGACCGAGATCCCGACCCCGCCCGGCACCGTGTCCGGCGCGACGGCCCGGCCCGACGGCAGCGTGGAGTACCTGTGGTCCTCCTCCGCAGAACCGTCCGCGGTCCGCTCCACGGCGGGCGGTGTCGTCCTCGACCCGCCCGGCATGAAGTCGCCCGGGTCGGTGCCGGTGCAGGACGTGTGGGTGGAGGGCCCCGGCGGCCGCATCCACGCCCTGGTCCAGAAGCCCAAGGACGCCACCGGTCCGCTCCCCACGATCTTCGACATCCACGGCGGCCCGACCTGGCACGACAGCGACTCCTTCGCGGCGGGCCCGGCGGCCTGGGTCGACCACGGATACGCGGTGGTCCGGGTCAACTACCGCGGCTCGACCGGCTACGGCCGTGCCTGGACGGACGCCCTGAAGCACCGGGTGGGCCTCATCGAGCTGGAGGACATCGCCGCGGTCCGCGAATGGGCCGTCACCTCCGGCCTCGCCGACCCCGACCGCCTCGTCCTCACGGGCGGTTCCTGGGGCGGCTACCTCACCCTCCTCGGCCTCGGCGTCCAGCCCGACGCCTGGACCCTGGGCATCGCGGCGGTGCCCGTCGCCGACTACGTGACGGCGTACCACGACGAGATGGAAGCGCTGAAGGCGATGGACCGCACGCTCCTCGGCGGCACCCCCGAGGAGGTCCCCGACCGCTTCGAGGCGTCGTCCCCCCTCACCTACGTCGACCAGGTCACGGCCCCGGTCTACATCTCGGCCGGCGTCAACGACCCCCGCTGCCCCATCCGCCAGATCGAGAACTACGTCAAACGCCTGGAGGCGAGGGGAGCGGTGCACGAGGTGTACCGCTACGACGCGGGGCACGGGTCGCTGGTGGTGGACGAGCGAATCAAACAGGTGAGGCTGGAACTGGAGTTCGCGGAGAGGCACCTGAAGGGACGGGGGAGCGCCCAGTAGCTCGGGGGGCGGGGGCGGTGCGGCGGCTGCGTGCCGCCCTAGCTACGGGCAGTCGTGCCGCTGGGGCGGCACGGGTGGGCGCGGCGGCACCCCGCACCGCCGGGTTGCGCAACGCCCCGCTCCCAGCACCAACCCCGGGCACCTTGCAAACGCCGAGCCGCGCAGCGAACCGGCGTCACGCCCCGGCGGGCTCCCTCCGCCTCCGCCCCAGCAACTCCGCGAGCCCCCGCCGAGTCGCCGCCAGCACCACCCGGTCGTCAGGCCCCAGCACATACGTAGGAGGCAGATCCCACACCAGCCCCGACGCCGGCGCACTGTCCTCTTCCGCACCGTCGCCCTCACCCACCCGCCGCCCCCCGGCAGGCGCCGTGTTGAGCGCCAGCACCCGCCACGCCCCGGCCCGAAACGCCTCCCCCACCGTCCGCCCCTCCAACTGCGGATGCCCGGCCACATCCACCTCCGCGAACAGCAACACCCGCCGCTCCACCGGGATCGCCCCCAGAATCTGCCGCCCCATCATCGCCCCGGCGAACGCGGGCGCCGCCAGATGCGACACACTCCGGCTCCGCGTCAGGGCGAACGGATGCGCGGCCCGCAGGGGTCCGGTACACCGCCGTCGCGAAGTCGTCGTCGTACAGCCGCAGCACGACCCCGCAGATCGGGGCCGCACGGGACCGGGCGTACAGTGACGGCCTCCAGGGTTCGTGGTGTCCGCGCTGGTCAACGCCAGCAGCGCATGGGCCCGATGGGATCTTTCGCGGGCTCCAGGCACACCTTCCTGGCGTGACGTCCCCGAGCACCACCGGCACCCGCAGCCGCCGCTTCTCGTGGCCATGCCCCGGGCCTCCGGGTCGGACTCGACGCACACCACCGGAATGTGCAGCTCGCGCAGCCGCGTCAGCACCCGCGTCCCGATCTTGCCGAGCCCGAGCAGCACCACGTGCCCCCCGAGCCCCCGCGGCGGCTTCCGCAGCGTGGAGGCGCTGCGGAACGTGCCCAGCGCCTCCAGCACCGCGGCCAGCAGCACCGGCAGCAGCAGCAACCCGACCAGCCCCGAAAGCAGTTGAAGCACCTGCTCACCGGTCGACTCGTGGAACGCGGGATCGTTGATGCCGAACAGATCGAGCAGGGTGACGTACGTGGCGTACAGCGGATGCTCACCGGTGACGAACATCAACGCGACGGCGAGCGCCAGCACACACCCCACCAGCCCCGCCAGCGACCACCGCAGCCGCCGCGAGAACAGCGAGGCGAACGGCGGCACACCGCCCCGCCCGGCGGGCAGGGACGGCCCCGAGTACGCCACCTGCTCCAGAACCACCGTCCCGCGCCCGGTCGCCGACGCCACCGCCATCTCGTCCGGCAGCAGTTGCGGCCCGTGCTCCCCGCTGCCCTCCGAACCGTCGGCGCCCGCCGGGTCGTTGCTCGTCGTGGACAGCAGCGCCAGCGTGCACAGCCCCGGGTGGGCCACCTCGCCGGGCCGCGGCGGCTGCCGCTCCACGGCCCGCAGCACGAGCCCCTCGGTCTGCACGACCTTGCTGGTCCCGACGAGGGCCGTGGCGGCCAGCGCGGGCGCGGCCGTGTCGGCGTCGGACAGCACGGTCGTCGACGCGTCGAGCCCCTGGCCCGGCCCCGTCCCGGAGGCCACCGCCGCGGTCTGGTCGAGCAGTTCCTCGATGTGCTGCCCCAACCGCCGGTTGTAGAGCCGCAGGACGAGCCGCAGGCTGGGGTTGAGCCGACGGGCGGTGAGGGCGGCGCGGATGTTGGTCTCGTCGTCGTCGTACACGAGCGCCAGTGCCGCCGCCCGGTCGGCGCCCACCTCGGTGAGCACGGCCTCGGTGACCTCGGCGGCCTCCACGACCTGCTCGTTGACGGCCGGTTCGGCGCCGCTCGTGCCCGCCCGGTTGACGGCCGCGCTGACCCGGTCGAACAGGGCCGCCGAGGCGGCCCGGGCCCGTCCGACCACCGGCTGCCGTACCCGGCGTCCCGAGGGCGGCACGACGAGCGTGACCTGTTCGCCGTAGACACCTCGGAGTTCGGCGGCCAGCCGGTGCGCGAGCCCGTCGTCACCGCACACGATCATGTGCGTGGCCGGATCACCTGGCTGACCTTGGTTCGGAACGCTCCCCACAAGGGAGAAGACTGCCTCACCGGGACGGCTGGTTCCAGAAAGGGAACAGCGGGGGCTGAACGCCCGCCGTGCCCCGGCCGTATGGAAGGGGAGGCAATGCCCGTGCGCACGACCGGAGGTACCGGGCCGGTGGCCACCACGAAACCCGCCCCACAGGAGACCGACGAGACAGCCGGGACCCGCTCGTCCAAGGACAGCGAGGTCACGAAGCCGGCACCGGGCAACGGCCCGGCGGACGCCCGGCGCTTCAACCCGGCCCTCCTGCTCACCCTCCTCCTGCTCACGGCCGTGATGCTCCAGGACACCATCCGCGGAGCCCTGGCCGCACCGGTGATGCAGAGCTGGATGACGGTGTTCGTCGCGGTCATGGTCCAGGCGCTGCCGTTCCTGGTGCTCGGCGTGCTGCTGTCGGCGGCGATCGCGGTGTTCGTACCGCCGTCCTTCTTCGCCAGGGCCCTGCCGAAACACCCGGCCCTCGCGGTCCCGGTCGCGGGCGCCGCGGGCGCGGTCCTGCCGGGCTGCGAGTGCGCCTCGGTGCCGGTCGCCGGAGCCCTGGTCCGCCGAGGGGTCACCCCCGCCGCGGCCCTGGCTTTCCTCCTCTCCGCACCGGCCATCAACCCGATCGTGCTGACGGCGACGGCCGTGGCCTTCCCCGGCAACCCGGAGATGGTCCTGGCCCGCTTCGTCGCGAGCCTGCTGGTGGCCTGCGCGATGGGCTGGCTCTGGCACCGCGTCGGCCGCACGGACTGGCTGCGGCCCCCGGCCAGGTCGTCGTACGAAGGCCAAGGCAAGGGGGCGGAGTTCTGGGGCTCGGTGCGGCACGACGTGATGCACGCGGGCGGGTTCCTGGTGGTCGGCGCGATGGCGGCGGCCACCCTCAAGGCGGTCGTACCGGAGGACTGGCTGCAAGCGGCGGCAGGCAACCCGCTGCTCTCGATCCTGGCCCTCGCGGCACTCGCCGTCCTGTTGTCCATCTGCTCGGAAGCCGACGCGTTCGTGGCGGCGTCCCTCACCCAGTTCTCGCTGACGGCCCGTCTGACGTTCCTGGTCGTGGGCCCGATGATCGACCTGAAGCTCTTCGCGATGCAGGCGGGCACCTTCGGCCGCGCCTTCGCCCTGCGCTTCGCCCCCGCGACCTTCGCCCTGGCCGTCGTCGTGTCGGCCCTGACCGGAACGGTCCTGCTGTGAACCGCCTGGCCCAGTCGGCCCTCATGTTCCTGCTCGGCGCGACCCTGCTGCACGCCGGCACGACCGACCTCTACCTGCGCTACGTCAAGTCGGGCCTGCGCCCCCTGGTGCTGCTCGCGGGCGTGGTACTGATCGCGACGGCTGCGGCGACACTCTGGTACGAACGCCGCGGCGCACCCGGGCACGAGCACCACGAACCCCGCATCTCCTGGCTCCTCGCGCTCCCCGTCCTGGCCCTGATCCTGGTCGCACCACCGGCCCTCGGCTCCTACAGCGCCTCCCACACGGGCACGGCCCTCACGAAACCCTTCGGCTTCCCGGACCTCCCCGGCGGCGACGCCCCCCTCCGCCTCGGCGTGGCCGACTACGCGGGCCGGGCGGTCTACGACGACGGCCGCTCCCTCCACGACCGCGAGCTGAAGATCACCGGCTTCGTCACGCTGGACCGCACCGGCGCCCCCTACCTGGTCCGCATGGGCCTCAACTGCTGCGCCGCGGACGCCCAGCCGGTCAAGATAGCCCTGACCGGCGACGTCCCCCCGGTCCTCGCGCCGGACACCTGGCTGGAGATCACCGGCCGGTACACGCCCCGCCGGACCAAGGACCCGGTCAACGACGGCCCGATCCCCTACGTCGAGGTCACCCGAGCCCGCCCCGTCCCCACACCGCACGACCCGTACGACGAGACGTGGAACACGTGACCCGGCGTGGCACAGCCCCTTCCGGGTACCCGGAAAAGCCGCTGACCAGCGGATGATCAGTGAGGGGGAGGGGAACCCATGACCACACTCGAAGGCGAGCGCACGACGGCGGAAGCGACGAACCGAGAGCTCCTGACCGAGGCCCGCGAGGAACTCGCGAAGGCCGACAGCCGCGCCGGACTGACCCTGGCCGTCCTCGGCGCGGCCCTGACCGCACTGCTCGGCGCGATCACCGTCGGCGTCATCACGCCCGCCCAGTACGCCGTGATCCCCCAGCTCCTCGTCTGGACCGGCTGCGCGGCCTGTGCCCCGTCCCTGGTCCTCCTGAGCCTGGCCGCGAGGCCCCGCCCGGACACCGGCGACGAGACCCGCCCGGAGACCCTGTCCCGCACGGCCTGGCTCAAGTTCCCCTGCATCCGCCACGCCATGGCCTGGGGGCGCGGGCCTTCCTTGCGCTCCCCCTGGCGGGGGCACTGGCCGGGGCTGCTGACGTAGGGGCCTGTCGTTTGGATCAAGCCGGGGTCGCCGGGGCGTGGCACCGCACATTCTGCCGGCGTTGTCGTCGGTTTTTCAACGCTCCGCGTTTGACGCCCTCCTCCGCCTTGCATCTGCACGCACCACCGCCCCGCTCGGGTCGGCCGAGAGGCGCAGTCGCTCTCGGCCGACCTGATCCAAACGACAGGCCCTAGTGCCCCCGCGCGGATGTGCCCTCAGACCGAGCGGCTGGCCGAGAAGCCGTAGTGGACGATGTCCTTGCCGTCCTCGTCCCAGTTCAGGCGCAGTGCGCCGTCGGCGTACGCGCTCTTGCCGCCGACCTTCTTCTTGACGGTGGACGAGGTCCACGAACCGTTGCCGTTGCCGTCCATGGCGGCCAGCTTGGACTTGATGTCGAAGTCCCTCTTCAGCAGGACGCTGTCCGCGCCCGCGTCGGCGTGCTTGATGTACAGCCGGAAGTAGGCGGCGTCGAAGGTCTCCGACAGATCGGTCCCGGAGTACCACGGGGGAGCGTCCCAGCTCACCTTGGCCTTGGCGTAGACGTAGCTGCCGGACCGGGCCACACAGTTCTTGACGGTGAAGTCCCAGTTGTCGCCCCAGGGGCCGGAGTACCCGGCGTCGTCGATGGTCTTGGAGCTCTCCTTGCACTTCCAGCTCAGCGCGGCCGCCGGCGAGACGGACAGCACGGAGGCGCCGACGACAGTGGCACCGACCAGCGCGACCGACATGGCCTTCTTGCCCGCGGACGACTGCCGCGAAGGCATGATGCGACGCAGATTCACTTTCATGTTCCCCTCGTTGTGGTCTTGCGTTCTGCTCACAAGGAGCAGAGATCGATCACCCTACAGCGCGTTCGCGACCGCATACGATCGAAGTCGACTGTAGGAGAGGGAAGTTGGCCCGCCTCGGACCGGTCACGTGAGGGTGCTGCCGGCGGTGCTGTGCGTGCCAAAGGGTCGACGAAGACGGCTCAGCCGACCGCAGGAAGCCGCCCCCGGGACCGGCAGTCGCGGCAACGGCCGGGTTCCTCCGCGCGGAACCCCCGGTCGCAGCCGTCGCAGTTCCACATGGGGACGACCGCCGCACGCACCGTGGGCTCGGCGCTTCTGACGGGTGAGGGCAGGGGAGTCTCCTTGAGCCGGTAGGCGAGGATGCCGGCGGGCCGGGCCATGAGGTGGTCCGGGAGCCCTGCCGTCAGGCGATCCGTGATCTGCGTGGGCAGGAGGCCTGCCGCGAGCCACGCGCTGACGCCCGGGGCGAGGCGGGCGGCTTCCTGCGTGGACAGGACGAGGCGGGAGTCGACCTGGCGCAGGTCGGCCAGGACGGCGACGGCCCGAGGGTCTGCGGCGGAGAGCGGGGCCGGCTCCTCCGCCTCCGTCTGCACGGGTGCATGGACCGTTTGATGCACGACCGGGGCCATGGCCGCGACGGCGGGTTCTTTCCGGGAGCTGCGCGGCCTGCGCGGCCCGGGCGGCTCGGGCGGTCCGTCGTCGGAGGGCCCGCCGGGTACGTCGTAGAAGTACGTCCGGGTACGGACCTGCCCGGTGGGCGTGCGCTCGCGGCGGCGCTCCAGGTACCCGGCCGCTTCCAGCTCCCTGAGCGCCCGCGAGATGAGGATCTCGCCCTCGCTGAAGTGCTCGCACAGGGCGGTGATGCTCACGGGGGAGCCGTCGGGAAGGGAGGAGATGTACGCCGCGACGCCGATGGTGACCGCGCTGCCGCGCCGCTGGGCGAGGGCGTTGGAGATCACGGTGAAGTCGGCCGTCAGCCGGGTGCGTACGTGGATCACGCCGGAAGTCGGAGCTCCGGCGTCGGCGCGCAGGCGCGCGTTAGACTGCGAGTCATCCATCGGGAAGGTGCTTGCTTCCTGATCGGTCAGGCCCTCGATCGGGATTGCCGTCCCGGCCGGGGGCCGTATCTGTGTGGGGTTGTCGCGGCGAACGTAACGGTCCGTTACCCGCTGCTGCAAGCCGGACACTCGGACGGGTGACTCGGGCTCCCTGACCGGGGAGGGTGGGTGGGCGGGTAGTTCTTTCCCCCGGTTCTTTAGGGAGGTCAGCGGCCCGCCGGACCCTCGCGGACAAGGGCCCGGCGAGCCGGCGTCAGGCCTTCAACCCGCCTATGAAGGCCGTCCAGGACGCGGCTTCGAAGCACAGCGCAGGGCCGTCCGGGGCCTTGCTGTCACGGACCGGGACGACGGCCGCGGCCCGGAATCCGTCGGCCACCTCCACGCAGTTGCCGCCTTCCTGATTGCTGTAGCTGCTCTTGCGCCAGGCGGCGCCGTTCAGATCGGGACGGGACGTTCGCTCCACGGTGGTTGTCCTCCATCACGGATCGGATCATGTCGAGCGACATGAGCGGGGGCAGAGCTGCCGCACGCAGCCGATCGTAGGTGAGTGCGAAGCTCCTGACCTCGTCCGGATCCTCGACGAGTTGGCCGTAGTGCGCGCCTTCCGTGTAGGCGGTCTCCGACCCGTCCGGCATGGTCAGCACCGTGAGCGAGCCGCCCATGACGTCGTGCTCGCCCTGGTCGAACGGCAGGACCTGCACGGCGATGTGCGGTTCCGTCGCCGCCGTGAGCAATCGCGCCAACTGCTCACGCATCACCGGCCGGCCGCCGACCGGGCGCCGGAGCACCGCCTCGTCGAGCACCACCCAGAGCTCGGGACGGTCGGGCGTACCGAGCCGCTCCTGCCGTCCCATGCGAAGGGCGACCCGCTCCTCCAACTGCTCGTTGCTACCGAGCGTCCGACCAACGCTCAGCACCGCCCGCGCATAGTCCCGCGTCTGCAACAGACCTGGCACCACATGAGCCGCGTACTCGCGGACGGCCACAGCCCGCTCGGAGTGCGCCATGAACCTCCGCGACCAGTCCGGAAACGCCTCCCGGTACACGTACGGCCACAGTTCCACCAGCAGATCGTCCGCACCGAGGGCCGCATCCAGCGCCCGCGCCAGCTCCAGCGTCGGCTTCGCTCCGGACGCCCGCTCGATCTGTGTGATCCGCGTACTCACCACGTGCGTGCGGTCACCGAGTTCGGCCTGGGTCAGTCCGGCCGCCGTACGGAGTTTGCGGACCCTGGCGCCGAACAGGGCCGCCATCGACGCACTGGGGTCAATTCCCTTGGCCAAAGCGTCACTTCCGTTCCTTACGGGCTGAAAAGTAAGCCTGTGTCACCTGTCGAGCGTAGGGCGATCAGACCACTCTTGGACACAGAACGTGACGACACATGCACGCCACGGAATACCAGCGCGACAGGCAAGGACGGACAAGCCGTGACGACGACAGGAACGACCGCCCCGGAACTCCGCTCATTCGCAGCGCAGTTCGCCTCTTCACCGCGAGGTGCGCGGCTCGCCCGACGCCTCGCGGTCCGGCACATGGAGGAGTGGGGCCACCCGCCGGCGTCCGACACGTCGTGCGCGGTCGCTCTCGTCGTCGCGGAACTCGCGGCGAACGCCGTACAGCACGGCAGGGTCCCCGGCCACGACTGCCACCTCCGACTCGCCCTCGACGCGACTGCGGGCCTGGTTCGCATCGAGGTCGCGGACGCCGCGTCCGAGAAACGGCCGCCCACGGCCCGGCCCTCGTCGTACCCCGAGGGCGAGTCCGGGCGAGGACTGCTCCTGGTCGACGTCCTGGCCGTGCGCTGGGGGACGGAACCTCGTCGGCCCCTGGGCAAGACGGTGTGGGCGGAGGTTTCCTTCCCGCCACCTGCCGTATCCCTGTCAGGATCGGATGCGTGACATACGTAGTGACCGTGGACGCCCGCATCCCGGAGGGCACTCCGGAGATGGACCCACTGCAGCGCGCCGGCGCCGTGGCGCTCATCGAGGACGGCTTCGACTCGGCCGAGGACATCGAGGAAGTCGGCGACGAGGAGGAACCCGGCGACGTCGAGGAAGTCGATCTCGTCGACAGCATCGTGGCCGTCCACCCGGGCGGAGCACTCCTGAAAGTGTTCGTGGACGCTCCGGCGCTGGAACTCGCCGAGGAGGCGGTCCGGCTGGTCGTCGCCGAACTGCTGGAACAGTCCGAGCTGTTGGCCGACTGGCGGATCGAGCGATGCGAGGTCGAACTGCACCCGGAGCTCGCTCAGGAGAGCCTGGACGCCGCCGACGGCCCCGACGTCCCGCCCGATGATCCCGCCGACCGCAAGGCACGGCACAGCGAGCGCCCCAGGGCCGAGGACGACACGGAGAACTACGACGCAGAGGCGAATGCGGAAGTTGCTCGCGGCCAGATGCTGACGCTGGCAGCCGGGCTGCGCTCCTTCCCACCCGTGATGTTCGGCGTATCACAGGAGAACGCGAGCCTGGCTGCCGGTGCCTTGGTGTACGCGACGGACGTCCTGGTGGACGAGCTGTTCCAGGACGTGCAGACCCTGGCGACGGGGGACACCACCGTCGCGGAATGCGACAGGCCCCTATGGCGCATCGACGACCTCCCCGAGCGTTACGCCCTCCAGTACGACGCCCGTTTCGCCCGCCGCTTCCTGGTGACGGTGATCGCGATGACCACCCGCTTCACGGACGGCAGCTTCCAGCGGTTGAGCTGCGTCGCCGAGGAACTCGCGCTGAGGCTGCTGCTGCGTGAGACGAAGGTGACCCTGGAGACGTACGGGCTGCTCGACGACGGCGTCTCGGCGGCACTCGACTCGTTCGCCGGCAACGTCTACGAGGACATGGACCACGAGTGGCTCTACGACGACTCCATGGACGGCATCGACGACAGCGACGCCGGAGCGGCCCTCGGCGTCACGCCCATGGCGTTCAAGACATGGTTCACTCCGTTCGAGGAAGGGCGGTACGTCCACCCGTCCGCGGCTGACCTGTGACCGGCGCAGGCACGGCGCACGGACGCAGGACCATGAGCGAGTCCTCCAGGGCCGCCACCAGGGCGAAGGGGAACCGGTCGAGCTCGAGACAGAGGGCGACGTCATCAGGATGAACTCCCTGACGCACCCCCTCCGCCAGCTCGGCGGCGGCACGCGACTCGGCGGCACGCCGGAGGAACTCAGCAGCATCCGCCCCGGCCCCGGCGGCCCTCCGGGCGATGTACTGAGCGCACGCCAGATCCTCATCGGCTCGCCCATCCTCGCCGGTGACCACGAACGTGGCACTGTCACACCCGCGTGTCCGCAACAACCCGGCCGTCGCCTCCGCCACCACGAAACTGGCGCACAGCACCAGCGACGCCTCCTTGACCGCAAGGGCGCCGACCGTCCCCGCCGTGGTCTTCTGCACGACGGTCCGTCCACCAAGGTCAACCGACCGCAGCAGACCAGGAGAGTTCACGGCGTCGAACCCGAGCGCGGGCGGACCGTCCTTGAGCGCCACCCAATCCGGGTGACGAGCCTTGAGCGCCAGGGCTTCGTCCAGCGACTCAGCGAGAACGATCTTCTCCGCCCCCTGATCAAAGGCCCAGGCAGCCACGGTGAAGGCCCGCATGACATCAACCACGACCGCCACAGCCGGGGACCCGCCCAGCTCACCGATGCCAAGAAACCGAGCGTCCATCCGTCCATGATCGCGCACGCCCGGCCTGCCGGTGGGGCGTATGGCTCAGCGCACGGACCTGAGGCGATCAGCCCAGCGGCGAAGGCCCCGTCGTGAGCGACGAGAACGCGACGCGAGCGATCGGCGATCCCCTGTGCGGGCCTGACTGACTTCGCGGGGACTTCGCCCCCAATGATCGTCAGGCAAGACCCCGGCGACGAATACGCGAGGCCAGCCACGCAAACGCGCCCATGACCACGGCGAGGCCACCCATCAAGATCAAGAGGGGTAAGTACGCATCCATGGCACGAGAGTACGGGCCAACAGCGATCCCCCCCCTGCTCGACCGGTGGCCGACCGCGCGTCAGAACGGGCCGTGGAGGCTGCCCAGTCGGTCGGTCAGGCGCAGGTTCTCGGAGTAGTCGACGGGGCAGGCGATCACGGAGACCGAGTCGTCGTCGAGGGCGCGTCGTAGTACGGGCAGGAGTTGGTCGGCGGTCTCGACGGCGTAGCCGCGTGCGCCGAAGCTCTCGGCGTAGGCGACGAGGTCGGGGTTGGTGAACCGGGTGTGGCTGTGGCGGCCGAGTTCGAGTTCCATCTTCCAGGTGATCAGGCCGTATTCCTCGTCCACGAGGACGAGGGCCACCAGCGGGATGCGCTCACGGACGGCGGTCTCCAGTTCCTGGGAGTTCATCAGGAACGAGCCGTCGCCCATCATGGCCAGGACTCGTCGGTCCGGCAGGGCGAGCTTGGCGGCGATGGCGCCCGGCAGCGCGAACCCCATGGTGGACAGGCCGTTGGAGACCAGACAGGTGTCCGGCTCATACGTCGGGTAGAGGCGGGACATCCACATCTTTCCGGCACCGGTGTCGGCGAGGACGATGTCGCGGCGGTCCAGGGCGGCGCGGACATCGTGCACCACACGCTGCGGCACGAGGGGGAACGCGTCGTTGTCACGTCCGTACTGGAGCTCTTCGTCCAGGAGGGTGCGGATCTTCGCACTGCTCCCGGAGTCGTAGGTGAGTCCGGCGGGCAGTGCGGCCGCGAGTGCGTCCAGCGCCTGCGAGGGGTCTCCTTCGACGCCCACGGCGACTGGGTAGTGGGCGTCGACCTCGGCGGGGAAACGGTGCACGTGCACGATGCGCTTGTCACCGTTCGGGTTGATCTTGGCGGGGTCGAACTCCTGGATCTCGTAGCCCACACAGAGCAGCACGTCGGCCGTGTCGAAGCCGAAGTTGCCGTAGTCGTGGCGCATGAAGCCCACCGCGCCGAGGGCGTTCGGGTGGTCGTCGGGGAAGACGCCCTTGCCGTGGAATGTGGTCGCGACCGGGATGTTCAGCTGCTCGGCGAACCGCAGCAGGGCGGCCGAGGCTCGGGCCCTGGCGGCGCCATGGCCGGCCAGCACGACGGGTTGCCGAGCCGAGGCAAGCACCGCGGCCGCCCGCGCGATCTGGGTGGGCGAGGGCGCGTCGGCACCTACAGCGTCGATCTGCAGGGGGGCGAGGGGCTCAGCCGGACGTTCGGCCTCGATGTCCTCCGGCACGGCCAGGAACACGGCGCCGGGGCGTTCACTCTGCGCGGTCCTGAACGCCTTTCGGGTCATCTCCGGCACGGCGTCCGGACACTCGACGCGGGCAGCCCACTGCGTGACCGGAGCGAACATCGACACCAGGTCGATGACCTGGTGGGACTCCTTGTGGATACGGCGCAGCGAGCCCTGAGCGGCGAGGGCGACCATCGGCGCACTGTTGGTCAAGGCGTCCGCGGTGCCGAGCAGCAGATTGATCGCACCGGGCCCCAGGGTGGCCGAGCACACTCCGGCCCGGCCGGTCAGCCGCCCGTAGATCTCCGCCATGAAGGAGGCGGCCTGCTCATGGCGCACCAGGACGTACCGGATCCCCGAGCCCTGCAGCGCGTCCACGAAGCGGATGTTCTCCTCACCGGGGATCCCGAAGACGTACTCCACGCCCTCGGCCCGCAGACAACGCACCAACAGGTGCGCGACGTCTTCCACTGCTGCCGTGTCCCTCGACTCGCTCGCGCCTTCGGTACTCACGGGACGAACGTAAGTACGCCCGCCTGCCCCGACCACTCATCCGCCGCCGACCGAGGCGGCCGACTGGACACCGATGCCACAGGTGCGCCGCGGCGGCCGTTCGGAGGCGTCGGAGTGGCGGCGGACGTGGGCCGCCCGCACGCTGGAGCCGGATGTGGACGTGCGCCGCCGAGGAACATCGTGCTGCGCAGAAGGCTCCGGGAGGACCGTGTGACCGCTTCGTCGCCCGCCACCGACGCACCGCCGGCTCGGTACGACGACCTGCGTGCTCTGGTGATCAACTGCACCCTGAAGCGCTCGCCGGGGACGAGCAACACCCAGGGCCTGATCGACCGCAGCACCGCCATCCTGGACGCCCAAGGCGTGCACGTCGACGTCGTCCGGGCCGTGGACCACGACATCGCCACCGGCGTGTGGCCGGACATGCGGGAGCATGGCTGGGAGTCGGACGCCTGGCCCGACCTGTACCGGCAGGTGATGGCCGCCGACATCCTCGTGCTGGCCGGCCCCATCTGGCTGGGTGACAACAGCTCCGTGATGAAGCAGGTGATCGAACGCCTCTACGCGTGCTCCAGCCTGCTCAACGACGCGGGACAGTACGCCTATTACGGCCGGGTCGGCGGCTGCCTGATCACCGGTAACGAGGACGGCGTCAAGCACTGCGCCATGAACGTCCTCTACAGCCTGCAGCACCTGGGTTACACCATCCCTCCCCAGGCGGACGCCGGCTGGGTCGGCGAGGCGGGCCCGGGCCCCTCGTACCTGGATCCCGGCTCGGGCGGCCCGGAGAACGACTTCACCAACCGCAACACCACCTTCATGACCTGGAACCTGCTGCACCTGGCCCGGGCGCTGAAGGACCTCGGCGGCATCCCCGCCTACGGCAACCAGCGCACCGCCTGGGACGCGGGCTGCCGCCGCGACTACGAGAACCCCGAACACCGGTAGGGACACCGGAGCCGGTCGGCACGCCGGAACGCCGCTGAGCCGTCAGCCCAGCGCCTCAAGAGCCGCGAGGAGGTCGGCGGGTTCCGCCCTGGCGGTGTAGTCGGCGTTGACGAAGGCCCATCGGATGGTGCCCGCGCGATCGATGACGTAGGTGGCGGGCAGCGGCAGGGTGCGCGGATGGCCGTCGTTGACGCGCTGGAGGTCGAAGCCGAGCCTGTCGTAGACGGCGGCCAGATCGTCGGGGAGGTCGAAGGCGAGGCCGTACTGCTTGGCGGTGTCGGAGCCGATGTCGCTGAGGACGTCGAAAGCCAGGCCGTGTTTCTCGGTGAGGGTGAGGGACTCGTCGGGGATCTGCGGGGAGACGGCGACGAGGTGTGCGCCGTGCGCGGTGATGTCGGCGTGGTGCTGCTGAAGGGCGCGCAGCGCGATGTTGCAGTAGGGGCACCAGGCACCACGGTAGAAGGTGAGGACGACCGGGCCCAGTGCGAGCAGGTCGTCCAGGACCACTGTCCGACCGGTCGCCGAGGGCAGCCGGAAGCGAGGCGCGGGATCGCCGACACCGAGGGCGCGCTCGGCCTGCCCCGAGGCGGCGAGTTCCTCACCGGCTCGGCGCATGGTCTCCCGTATCTCGGCGGGAATCTCCTGCTGACGGGCCTCGTAGAAGGCGCGCAACTCGGCGTTGAGTGTGGTCACGGTGTCCGTTCCTCCCGATCGACGTCTCGACTAACTTGGAATGACCGTTTCAAGATAGCGGCGGCGTGATCCCGTACCAAGGGGTCGGCCGAGATTGGCCGGGGATGGACGAGGGGTATCTTGAAATCGTCGGTCCAAGATGGAGGGGCGGAGCATGCCGGACATCAAGCACTTCGATCCGGACGCGGTCCTGGAGACCGTGGTGCGACTGTTCTGGCGCCAGGGCGTGGCCGGGACCGGGATCCAGGACGTCGTGACCGCGACCGGCCTCAACCGCTCCAGCCTGTACGCGACCTTCGGCGGCAAGCAGGACCTGTACGGCGCCGCGCTGCGCCGCTACATCGACCAGTGGTCCCGGCCCGCGTTCCGCTCTCTCGCCCAGGACCAGCGAGGGCTGCGGGCCGTCGCCGAGTTCTTCGACGGGCTCATCGCGGTGCGGTGCGCCGGCGAACACGCCCGCTGGGGGTGCCTGGTCGTCAACGCGCACACCGGCGCGGAGAACGGCGACCCCGAGGTCCGCGACCTCCTCGAACAACACCACCGGGAACTGCGGGACGCCCTGCACGCGGCACTCGTCGCGGCCGAGGCGCAAGGGCAACTGGCGTCCGGCACCGATCCGGGCGCGGCTGCCGAAGTGCTGGCACTGCTCGCCTACGGCGTGAACCTGCGCTCCCGCGCGGGCGCCGACGCGAAGGCGCTGCACGCCACCGTGGCCACCGCCTTGCAGTCACTCGCCAGCCCTACGGTGGCGTGAACGGGCGACCGTCTCCCAAAGGGCTACCAAATCGGCCGCGGAAACCACTCAGAAGCCATCCGCTTACCGCTCAACAGGCTTGATCAGTCGAACAGGGTTTGTGTCCAGGTGACAAATCACCCTGGCGCAGGCGGAGGCGCAGGGAATGCCCTGCCCGAGTCCGTGCTGCTGGCGGAGCGGGGGTCCTCGGAGAGCTGGCCTGGTGGTGCGACGCGTATGCGGTTCGCATCAGGCAGAATCAGTGCCGTGGCCGATGGACTGCGTCGTGCCGCGCGGAGTTCAGGGGCGGGTGGGCCCGGTGGCCGCCGGCCCCTCATTGCATGTGAGCGCCAGGACGCGAGGGATACGGAAGAACGATGCGGGGCGACTCCATGGACACGCTCGCGGCCGAGCTGGGTGTGCGTGCGGATCAGGTGCGAAGGGCTCGAACTCCGAGAGGGGGTGTACTCCTCGGTTTCCGGTGCGAGCCTGGGGCGTGTCTCGACGTGTGGAGGCGCGCTCGTGAGCGATACGAGACCACAGGGTTGTGGCCCTTCATCTCCCACACCTCGCCGCCCGAATGGGAATGGGCGGACGTACCCGGCGACAGCCACGACGAGAAGCGCGGCCAGTCGATCATCGGCAGGCTGATGGAGCTGCAGGCGAACGAACTCCTCACAGAGGCCGAGTGGTTCAAACCGTCCCAAGGACACCCGAGCCCTGCCCGCGACCTCGAAGACCTGGCCAGGCGACTCACAGATGCCATTCCGGCGGCCGGAATGCGGGCGCCGAGGTCTGCGGAGTCACTGTTTGCCACCTTCTTCGTAGAGCCCCCCGAGTGGATCTACCTCGTCCCCACCGGGGACCCGCCGGGCCTCCCGGAGCTCCTGGACGCACCGGACACGCCGAACCACACGCCGTTCCCCGGCAGGGAAGCCCTGTCCTACCGGGACCACGCGAACGTCCTGCGGGAGTGGCATGACCGGTACGGCGCGGAGATCTGCTACCTCGACACCCACGAGGTGCTGCTGTCGGTCGAGCACCCCCCGGCGGCTCCGTCCGAGACGGCACGGGTCGCGATCGAGCACTACGCCTACTGCCCCGACCTTGACCAGGTCATCGGCGGACTGCCCGAGGTCGCCTTGCAGGTCCCGACACGAACCTGGTTCTTCTGGTGGGACTGAGCGGTCACCGTTACCGCTGGGCAGGCTTGATCAGTCGAACGGGGTTCCTGTTCGGGTGATCTCCCGGTGGTCGGCGCGTGACAACAGTCTGTCGCGCTTGTGTCCGCGGAGTCCAACGCGCCGTTGGGTGGGGGTTGTGCCTGGGGGTGGTGTGCTCCTCACCTGCGTCGATGATTCGCACGCGTCCGGGCTCGTTCGCCGTTGTCCGTCGGCGTCGTCACGCAGTCAGACACGCACCCGGTGGGGACTGCTTCACCCCTGACCAAGCGGCACGCCAGCCCGCTCCGGGTATGGCGGCCACTACCTGGTCGGCTCGCTCCAAATGGGAGAAGTCCGAGTAGTCCGTGACCGGCCGCGGGGACCTCGCTGGGGATCGACGACGAGGGGCCAAGCCCGTTGCCTCGTTCCAGGCGTCCACGTCCACGGTCGAGCGTCATCGTTTCCGTGCCGGTGAAGAGCGGGAGCCGACCCGTCCCGTTGAGGTAACGCATGCGGCAATTGTCCATGCTGCCGGCCGGCCTCACTGGGGGCCACGGCCCGCAAGGCCGACTCCGCCGTGTCGCGGACGGGCCATGAGTTCCTGCAGGTCAGCGCATACGCCCCGGTAGGGGAAGACCTGCCGGTTGCTGCCGCATGCCCGGCGGGGTCCACTGGGGTAGAGGGCCTCATCCGGAAAGGGGCTGTTCCATGGAACGGCAGGCAAAGGACCCCAGAGCGCGGGTGACTGCCCGCAGCCGAGCGCTCCCGGCGGTGATGTCGTGACCGCCCGGGTCGAGTGCGTGGTGACGACCGGAGTCGTGGCCGGGCCGGACGCCGACACCACGCCGATGGAGAACAACGTGTGGATCATCGGTGACGACGAGCAGGCGATGGTGGTCGACGCCGCACACGAGCCGGACGTCATCGCCACGACGCTCGGCGACCGCCGCGTGGTGGCGATCGCGTGCACCCACGCACACAACGGACACGTCGACGCGGCGGTGGCTCTGTCGGACCGCACCGGTGCTCCGATCATGCTGCACCCGGACGACCTGGAGCTGTGGCGCCGCAGCTTTCCCAGCCGTGTCCCCGACGAGGAACTCGTCGACGGCCGGGTGATCGACGTCGCCGGAACCGCCCTGACGGTACGTCATACTCCGGGGCACACGCCGGGATCCGTAAGCCTGTACGATCCGGCGCTGCGCCGCGTCTTCACCGGGGACATGCTGCTCTCGCGCGGCCCCGGAACCATCGGGCCGGAGGACTCCGACTTCCAGGCGATGATCCAGTCGATCCGCGAGCGCCTCGTCACCCTGCCCCCCGAGACGGTGGTGTGCCCGGGGCACGGCGACGTCACCACGGTCGGCGAGGTGGGCGAGCGCGTGGAGGACTGGCTCCGCCGCATCGCGTGAGAGCGAGAGGATCACGCTGGCACCGCTGCACTCTGCTGGTGCCTCGTGGGACGGTGTGCAGGGCCGTTCACCTGCGTTCATGCCCATCCGGGCGCTCGGCCTGTCGTGGTGGACGGTCGCAGCCGCCGCACTCGCCGCCTTCCTGGGCCTCTCGCCCTGCGCCTGGACATCCATACACCTGCGCGTGGATGCTGCCCCCCACACCGTGGCGCTGCTGCAGACCCAGTTGGATGATCGCGTATGCGAGAGCGTGCTGACCTGGTGGGGCGCTGACTTGCGTGTTCCCGGGTCGCTTGCGACGTTCCCCGCTGTTCCCCGCTGCTTGCCCTCTCATCGGGCACGCCGGGGGCACGACTACGAAGGGGTGTAAAGGGCGGCGTGCAGCACGTTCGACTGGGCGTTGACGAGATCGCTTGGGATGTTCGCCGATGCCCTGGGCGTGTGGGAAACGGCCTTGTAGATCGCCAGTGTGGACCCGTGGCGGATGACGGCCACACTGACGGGGGACTTCAGGCCGTCCTCACCGGGCTCAACAACCCACTTGAGGCGGAAGGCGACCCCTTCATCGCCTTGCGGGGGAGCGTTGGTGGCCTCGACGTCGTCGTACGTCACCTTCATGGCACCCGCGCCCGCCTCGTATCCCTTGCAGGACTTCAAGCTCGTACGAAGCTCTTTTATGACTTGTGAGGCATCCGCTGAGCGGTACGACACCAGGGTGAGGGTTGCAGAGTGCCCCTTCGTTCCTGCGATGCGCTGCACACTGCCGACGGGGGTGTAGCCGCTGGCTCCATCCACTGCGGCGCTGACCGGCGCGCACAGCGACGGGGCGGTGTTGGCACGGCGTGCGGCATGGATGACGCCATTGCCCACACCTTTCGTTCCCGCTCCAATCTCTTCCACTTGGACTCCGGGAAGATCATGCGCGTCCACTACGGCATCTTCGAGCTGCTGCTGAGAGAGCACACGTGCCCTGTGCTCCGGCCGTCCGCTGACGGGCCCTGCCGGGGAGCCTCCGTCATGCTTGCCGCCGCAAGCTGTCATGCCGATGGCCATCAAAGCCATGACCGCCAGGTGTCTTCGTCCGATGGCCCCGCTCATGGTCCCTCCCCTTGTCCGTACGGTGACGAGGAACGATACGACAGGTCATCGGGTGTCTTCACCGTCAGGCTGCGTGCCGGGGCCGTCTTGCTCAACCCACCACTTTCCCCAGCTCCCATCCGGTACGCCGGTACGGACCCGCAGTCGGGAACGGTGCCCCCTCCATCCCGGTGCCGGCCGATCCCCCGCCGGGAAGCGCGCCCGGCGGGTCGGAGCGCAGCCGGGGCTTGAAGTCGTTTGCGCAGGCTGGGAGATCGACGCCTTGGCGGTGGGCCAAGGGCAGGAGGACCACTGGTCGGATCGTCCATGTGATGCGGGTGCTGGCGTGTGTCAGAGAGACCGTGCAGGGTTCCATGCGTAAGAGGGCTCGTCGTGTCTCGATGCGGCCGTCATGGAGCCAGGTTCAGGCCTCGTCGGAGGCGCTGCTCGACCTTTGGGGCGGTGCCCGTCCCTACTCGCTTTGCCGGCGCGCTGCGTCGAGGTTCTCTGGCAGCACTTTGAAGACCAGGGCTGGGAGCGGCTCGCTGCTGGCGACAAGTGGGAGGAACACGGCCTGGTCTTCTCGTCGGCTATCGGTGAGCTGCTCGATGCGACCAACGTCCGGCGCGCCTTCCGCCAGGCGCTCAAGGATGCCAAGGGGATCAACGCCGACGAGTGGACGCCGAGGGAGCTCCGCCACAGTTTCGTGTCCCTGCTCTCCGACCGGGGCGCCCCGCTGGAAGAGATCTCCCGTCTCGTCGGCCACTCCGGTACGGCGGTGACTGAGGAGGTCTACAGGAAGCAGATCCGGCCCGTGATCCAGACCGGTGCCGTGGTCATGGACGGGATCTTCGGCGCTGATCCCCAGCGGCCGTAGACACGCGGGAACGGATAGTCACGCAGACGAAACAGGTGAGGCACCTACGGAAATCCGTAGGTGCCTCACCTGGAGTTTCACTGTCGGGGTGGCGGGATTTGAACCCACGACCTCTTCGTCCCGAACGAAGCGCGCTGCCAAGCTGCGCTACACCCCGATGTCGCTGCTGTCGCGGCGACGTCGTTTACTTTAGCCCACCCGTGGCTAGAGACGAAATCCGGTTTTCCCGCGGTGGCGGATGGGGTTCGGGCGGGCGTGGTCGAGGGCCACGAGGGTGATCGCCAGGGCGTAGAAGGAGAGGCCCAGGAGGAGGGCGTTCCCGAGGACCTTCTTGTAGCCGTCCTGGTCGACGTCCAGGAAGGGGTAGAGGTAGCGGTCGTGGGTGCCCGGGAGGAGCAGCTCGCCCCGGATGAGGGAGAAGGCCAGGTAGGCCATGGGGTAGAGGAGCCATGTGCTGGCCTGGCGCAGGTGCATCCGGCCGGGGGTCGTGAGCAGGAGCCACTCCAGTGCGGCGGCGATCGGCGTGACCGTGAGGAGCGTGTTCTGGGCGACGGCGTGCCAGCCCGTCGGGTGCGCGGCCGCGCCCGTGAGGGCGAAGGGGCTCGCCTGGTTCGCCAGGAGCAGGTGGTGCACCAAGGCGCCGATGACGACGTAGAACAGGGTCGAGCCCAGTACGGCTCCCGGGAGGGGGCGGCCGGCCGTCCAGGCGCGGCGGGCCGACAGGGCCATGACCAGCGCCAGCAGGATGTTGCTCTGGACCGCGAAGTAGCCCAGGGCTCGGGACCAGTCGCCCACGAGTAGTTCGAGGGTCACGCCCAGTGCCGCCGTCGCGGCGATCAGCAGCCGGAAGGCTGCGGCAGCCGGGCGGCGGACCGGGGTGACGACGGCCGTGGCGGGGACGGGGGAGGGCTTCAGCGTGGGCTTGGCCGGAATCGCGGGGAGATCCGGTATGTCCCTGGGTATCGGGGCGGTCATGCCACCCACGCTGACAGAAACAGACATAGCGGGCGATGTGGGTGGGGCTGTGTGGGTTACACCACCGTCCGTGTCGCCCCCGTCGCCCCCCTTGCCCCCGTCGCCGGCTCGTCTACTCCCGGCCCACCAACGTCAGCAACGTCGCCTCCGGCGGGCACGCGAACCGTACCGGGGTGTAGCGGCTCGTGCCGCAGCCCGCCGACACGTGCAGGAAGGACGTACGGCCCTCCGCCGTGTGCGTCGACAGGCCCTTCACCCGGTCCGTGTCCAGGTCGCAGTTGGTGACCAGGGCGCCGTAGAAGGGGATGCACAGCTGGCCGCCGTGGGTGTGGCCGGCCAGGACCAGGGGGTACGCGTCGGCCGTGAAGGCGTCCAGGGTGCGCAGGTACGGGGCGTGGACGACGCCCATCGAGAAGTCCGCCGTGTCCGACGGGCCGCCGGCCACCCGCTCGTAGCGGTCCCGCTTGATGTGCGGGTCGTCCAGGCCCGTCAGCTCCAGCGAGAGGCCCTCGATCTTGAGCGTGCCGCGCGTGTTGGTCAGGTTGAGCCAGCCCGCCGCGTCGAAGCCGTCCCGGATGTCCTCCCACGGGTTGTGCACCGCGCCGACGACCGGCGGGTTGCCGTTCAGGCCGTGGCGGCCTTGGGTCTTCTCGAGGAGGTAGCGGCCCGGGTTGCGGAGCGTGGGGCCGTAGTAGTCGTTGGAGCCGAAGACGTATGCCCCCGGGAACTCCATCAGTGGGCCGAGCGCGTCCAGGACCTCCGGGACGGCCTCCGGGTCGGACAGGTTGTCACCCGTGTTGATCACGAAGTCCGGGCGCAGGCCGGCCAGGGAACGGAGCCAGCGCTGCTTCTTGCGCTGGCCGCTGACCATGTGGATGTCCGAGACCTGGAGCACACGCAGGGGGCGCATTCCCGGGGGCAGGACCGGGACGGTGACCCGGCGGAGGCGGAAGGAGCGGGCCTCGAAGCCCGCCGCGTACAACAGACCGGCGGCACCAGCCGCCGCGATTCCCAGGGGGACTCCGTATCGCGCGCGCATACGTCCATCGTGTCAGACCCCGGCCGTTGCCCGTGCCCGGGCGGTGTGCGAAACCCCCTGTCGGCGCCGGTGCCTACCGCGGTGCCCCACAAAACGAGGGGCGCCTTTCCTTCCGCACCTGCGACAATCAACCCCATGACCACGCTCAAGTCGAAGCTGCAGGACGACCTCAACGCCGCGATCAAGGAGCGCGACGAGCTCCGCTCCTCGACGCTCCGGCTGACGCTCGCCGCGATCACCAAGGAGGAGGTCGCGGGCAAGGAGAAGCGCGAGCTCTCCGACGACGAGGTGCAGAAGGTGATCACCCGGGAGGCGAAGAAGCGGCGCGAGGCGGCCGAGGCCTTCGCGCAGGGTGGCCGTGCCGAGCAGGCCGAGCGGGAGAAGGCGGAGGGCGAGGTGCTCGCCACGTACCTGCCCAAGCAGCTGTCCGACGAGGAGCTCCAGCAGATCGTGGCCCAGGCCGTCGAGGAGGCCAAGGCCGCCGGTGCGGAGGGGCCGCGGGCCATGGGCGCCGTCATGAAGATCGTGAACCCGAAGGTGGCCGGGCAGGCCGAGGGCGGCCGTGTCGCTGCCGCGGTGAAGAAGCTGCTCGCCGGCTGATCCCATCAGGCAGAAAAGGGCGGCCCCCTCTCCCCAGTACGGGAAGAGGGGGCCGCCCCTTTGTCGGTCACGCCGTCCGGTCACACCGTCGGGTCACACCGTCGGCTCAGCCGAAGCGCCCGCCGTTGCCGTTCCCGCCGCCGTTGTCCTGTCCGCGGAAGAAGCCCTCCGGGAAGGAGAAGGTGGGCGCCGGGTTGGGCTCGCCGCCCCCGCCGGTGTTGTTGCCGCCGACCAGGCCGCCGATGAAGCCGCCGTCGTCGTTGCCGCGGCCTCCGTTGCCGCGGTCTTCGTCGTCCCGGTTCCTGCGGTCCCGGTTGATGCCGTCGGGGATGTGGACCGTGTTGAACTGCTCGACGGGCTTGCCCTCCAGCGCGCCGGACATCATGTCGCGCCAGATCGGACCGGGAACCTCACCACCGAAGACCTTGCCGTACGACCGGCCGCCGATGGTGATGCCGGACATCTTCCGCTTGTGGGCGGGGTCACCGACCCACACCGCGCCGGCCATGTTCGGCGTGTAGCCCACGAACCAGGCCGCGTAACGCTCGTCCGTCGTACCGGTCTTGCCCGCGCTGGGACGGCCGGCGAGACCCGCCTTCGAACCCGTGCCGTCCTCGACGACGCCCTTCAGCAGCGTGTTGATGGTGTCGGCCGTCTTCTCCGACATCGCGCGCGAGCAGGTCGACTTCGGCACCTCCAGCGACTTCTTCTCGTCGCCGACGCGCTGGCTTACCGCCTCGATGGCGACCGGCGTGCAGTACATGCCGCGCGAGGCGAAGGTCGCGTACGCGTTCGCCATGGTCAGCGGGGACATCTCCTGGGTGCCCAGGGCGATGGACGGAGCCTGGTCCATCTTGCGGCCGTCGGCCCGCTCGACGCCCATCTTCTTCGCCATCGTCGTCACCGGGCAGATGCCGATGTCGCTGATCATCTCCACGTAGTAGGTGTTGACCGACTTGGCGGTCGCTTCCTTCATGTCGTACGGGCCGACCTCCGACCGGTTCTCGTTCTCGAGCTTGGCCGGGTTGTCGGGATCGTTCAGCCACCTCTTGCCGTCACAGGCGGAGACCGGGCTCGGGTACGCCATCTGGTACGGCGAGGGGTAGACCTTGTTCGCCGGCATGCCGTCCTCGAGGGCCGCGGCGGCCACGATCGGCTTGAACGTCGAGCCGGGCTGGTAGCCCATGCCGCCGCCCATCGAGCCGTTGACGGAGAGGTTGATCTGCGTCTGGTTCTTGCCGAAGCCGTACGGACGCGACTGGCCCATGGCGAGGATCTTGCCGGTGCCGGGCTGGACGATGGAGGCGGCGGTCGCCACCTCGTCGCTCTTGTAGACGTGGTCCTTGATGGACCGCTGGGCCGAGTCCTGGGCCTGCGGGTCCATGGTGGTGCGGATGGTGAGGCCGCCCTGGTTCCAGACCTTCGCCCGCTCCTCCTTGGTCTTGCCGAAGACCGGGTCGGTCAGGAAGACCTCGCGCACGTAGTCGCAGAAGAAGCCCGCGCCCTTGACCGCCGTGATGCAGCCGTTCTTGGGCTTGCTGACCTTCAGGCCCAGCGGTGCCTTCATCGCCTCCGAGGCCTGTGCCCGGGAGATGTCGCCGACTGCGGCCATGCGCTGGAGCACGGTGTTGCGGCGCTTGGTGGCCTCGGCCTCGTCGTTGACCGGGTCGTACCGGCTGGGCGACTGGACGATGCCGGCGAGGAGGGCCGACTCCTGGATGTTCAGGTCCTTGGCGGACTTGGAGAAGTAGCGCTGGGCGGCGGCCTCGACACCGTAGGCCTGCTGGCCGAAGAACGTGATGTTCAGGTAGTTCTCGAGGATCTTCTTCTTCCCGAGCTCCTCCTCGACCTGGATCGCGTACTTGAGCTCGCGGATCTTGCGGCCGATGGTCTGCTGGGTGGCCTGCGCGACCTTCGTCGGGTCGTCGCCCGCCTCCTCGACGAAGACGTTCTTCACGTACTGCTGTGTCAGGGTCGAGGCGCCCTCGGAGACCCCGCCGGTCTGCGCGTTCTTGTTGAGGGCCCGCAGGACGCCCTTCAGGTCGACCGCGCCGTGCTGGTAGAAACGCGCGTCCTCGATCGCGACGATCGCCTTCTGCATGGACGGCGAGACGTCCTTGAGCGGGACCACCGTGCGGTCGCGCGAGTACACCGTGGCGATCTGGCCGCCGTCGGCGTCGAGGATCGAGGTGCGCTGGCTCAGCGGCGGGGTCTTCATGTTCACCGGGAGCTCGTCGAAGCTCTCGACCGATCCCTTCGCCGCCAGCCCCAGCGCGCCCACCGCGGGCAGCGCGATGCCGGCCAGCACGGCCCCCGCCAGAACACTGACACCGAGGAACTTGGCGGCCTGCTGCGTGGGTGACAGACCACCGCCCGAGCGCTTCTTTGGCATGAGGGCAGCCTACGTTCTCATTCGCCGGACAGGCGTATAGGCATTGGCCTAAGCTGCTCTCAACTGTCACAGCAGTGAGGCCACGTATCAATACGTCCGGCGACCCCGAATCGTTCTGGGTGTTCCCCAACTTTTTTGTTGGGGTCGTGTCCGAATCCGCCTTGTGTGTCATACGGCGTCCGTTGTGACGCAACTGAACTGTCCCGGTTTGCCGGGAAGGTCACGTATGTCGCCAGCTCACTCCCCCGGGTGATCTGCCGCTTACCCATAGTCCGTTCGGGCCATTCAAGATTGGGCCCGTTGGGGGTGTTGCGCTGTGCCCACCTTCCGTAACGTCCTCAACTGGCGGCGGTGAATATGCCGCTGCCGCCGTGGGGGAGCCTCGATTCGGGAGAGGACGGCGCCGGTATGGGCTGGGTAACCGACTGGAGTGCGCAGGCGGCCTGCCGCACTACCGATCCGGATGAACTGTTCGTTCAAGGAGCAGCGCAGAACAGGGCCAAGGCGGTGTGCACCGGATGCCCGGTGCGGACGGAGTGCCTGGCCGACGCGCTGGACAATCGCGTCGAGTTCGGCGTGTGGGGAGGCATGACGGAGCGGGAGCGCCGCGCACTGCTGCGCAGGCGGCCCACGGTGACCTCCTGGCGCCGGCTGCTGGAGACCGCGCGCTCGGAGTACGAGCGCGGCACGGGGATCGTGCCCCTCGACGACGACGAGATCTACGAGAACTACGCGGCGGTGAGCTGAGGGGTTCCCGCCGGGAACTCCACGGCCGGCGCTGGACATTCCACGGCTGGCGCCGGGTACTCCACGGCTGGCGCCGGTACTCCACGGCTGGCAGGGCCCTCGACGGGCCCTTCACCGTCGCCAGTTGCGCCGGGGACGGTTGCCCTCAGGCACTCGCCTCGGGCAGGTCGGAGTCTTCGGCGGGGTCGGGCAGCTCGCGCTCGTCCGCCGCGAGCCGGTCGCCGATGTCGCGCAGTCCCGTGAGGTCGTGCACGTCGCCGGGCAGTGCGGCCACTTCCGTCACGGCCACCTCGGGGTGGAGCGCGGTGAAGCGGTCACGCGTGCGCTGCTCACGGGAGAGCAGCTGCATCCGCTCGGCGTGCAGCCTCAACAGGCCTGCCGTGAGCTGGTCGACGGACCGCTCGGCGTCCTCGGCGTGCGCTGCGTCCTCGGCGGGGGAGCCACCTTCAGGAGCGGGAGCCTCGGCACGGTCGTGAGCTGGTGCTTCCGACGTGGAAGAGTCTGAACTGCCGTACGTGTCGGGAGAGTTACGAAGTCCAGCTTTCCCGTCCTCCTGATCCACAATGCGGGCGTCCTCAAGATTTTCCGCGGCGGCGAGCGCCCGCTCGGCCGACAGGCCGTCGGCGCCGCTGCCATGGACCCGGTTGAGGACGAGACCGGCGAGCGGCATGTCCTCCGCGGCCAGCCGCTCCACGAAGTACGCGGCCTCGCGCAGCGCGTCCCGCTCCGGGGCCGCGACCACGAGGAACGCCGTGCCGGGCGCCTGGAGCAGCTTGTACGTGGCGTCCGCGCGGGTGCGGAACCCGCCGAAGGTCGTGTCCATCGCGGACACGAACGTCTGGACGTCCTTGAGGAGCTGGCCGCCGAGCAGCTTGCCGAGGGTGCCGGTCATCATCGACATCCCGACGTTCAGGAACTTCATCCCGGCCCGGCCGCCCAGCTTCGCCGGTGCCGTCAGCAGCCGGATCAACCGGCCGTCCAGGAACGACCCGAGCCGCTTCGGCGCGTCCAGGAAGTCCAGCGCCGAGCGGGACGGCGGGGTGTCGACGATGATCAGGTCCCACTCGTCCCGGGCCCGAAGCTGCCCGAGCTTCTCCATCGCCATGTACTCCTGCGTGCCCGCGAAGCCCGCCGAGAGCGACTGGTAGAAGGGGTTGCCCAGGATCGTGGCCGCCCGCTCGGAGTCCGCGTGCGCCTCGACGATCTCGTCGAAGGTGCGCTTCATGTCGAGCATCATCGCGTGCAGCTCGCCGCCCGCGGAGTCGTCGATGCCCTTCACCCGACGCGGAGTGTTGTCGAGCGAGTCGATGCCCATGGACTGGGCGAGCCGGCGGGCCGGGTCGATGGTGAGGACGACGACCTTGCGGCCCCGCTCGGCCGCGCGCAGCCCCAGGGCGGCGGCGGTCGTGGTCTTGCCGACGCCGCCCGAGCCGCAGCAGACCACGATCCGGGTCTTCGGGTCCGCCAGCAGCGGATCGACGTCGAGCACACGCGCGGGTGCCAGAGGGCGGGCCGGGTCGTGTGTGTGGGCCGGGTCCGGACGACTCATGACATCCCCTGCTTCCGACTCATGACGGGCCTTGCCTGTGCTTTCGGCTCATGACGGGTCTTGCCTGTGCATCCGACTCATGACATCCCCTGCTTCCGACTCATGACGGGTCTTGCCCGCGTGTTCCGCCGGGGCCCGCTGCGCGCCCGACACGCCGGCTCATGACACGCCCTGCTCGCGCAGTGCGCGGGCCAGCGCGTACAGCCCCGCCAGATCCATGCCTTCGGCGAACAGCGGCAGTTCGTGCAGGGGCAGCCCCAGCTCGGCGAGTACCGCACGCTGGTCGTGCTCCAGCGTGTACCGCTCGGCGTACTCCTCGGCCTGGGTGAGCAGCGGGTCCACCAGCCGCTCGGCGTGCCCGCCGCGCCGCGCCCCGCCGAGTCCGGCGGACGACAGGGACCGCGCGACAGTGGAACGCGGGACCGTCCGTACGAGTTCCAGGTCGGTCGCGTCCAACACCTCGGGCCGGGTCATGTTCACGATGATCCGGCCCACCGGCAGCCGCGCCGAACGCAGCTCGGCGATGCCGTCCACGGTCTCCTGGACGGGCATCTCCTCCAGCAGTGTCACCAGATGCACGGCCGTCTCCGGCGACTTCAGCACCCGCATCACGGCCTGTGCCTGATTGTGTATCGGGCCGATCTTGGCGAGGCCCGCGACCTCGTCGTTGACGTTGAGGAACCGCGTGATGCGCCCGGTGGGCGGGGCGTCCATGACGACGTAGTCGTACGCGAACCGCCCGCTGCGGTCCTTGCGGCGCACCGCCTCGCACGCCTTGCCGGTGAGGAGTACGTCCCTCAGGCCGGGCGCGATGGTGGTGGCGAAGTCGATCGCGCCGAGTTTCTTCAGGGCCCGTCCGGCACTCCCCAGCTTGTAGAACATCTGGAGGTAGTCCAGAAGGGCCAGTTCGGGGTCGATGGCGAGGGCATACACCTCCCCGCCACCTGGAGCGACGGCGATCTTCCGCTCCTCATAAGGCAGCGCTTCCGTTTCGAAGAGCTGCGCGATGCCCTGACGGCCCTCGACCTCGACGAGAAGCGTCCGCTTCCCCTCCGTGGCCAGGGCAAGCGCTAGGGCGGCGGCCACCGTGGTCTTACCGGTACCGCCCTTGCCGCTGACGACCTGGAGCCTGCTCACGTATTCGAGCCTAACCAGTCCGCGCCCGGGCTACGCGGGAGGCTGTGGACAACCGGTGCCCGGTCGGCTGCGTGACCCCTCCCGGGCAGGGGCTAAAGTC
The DNA here is from genome assembly GCF_000158955.1 of Streptomyces viridochromogenes DSM 40736. Classification (GTDB taxonomy): domain Bacteria; phylum Actinomycetota; class Actinomycetes; order Streptomycetales; family Streptomycetaceae; genus Streptomyces; species Streptomyces venetus. Next base: position 4,794,740 of record NZ_GG657757.1, read on the forward strand.
GGCCGCATGACCAAGTGGGAATACGCAACCGTGCCGCTGCTCGTCCACGCCACGAAGCAGATTCTGGACACCTGGGGCGAGGACGGCTGGGAGCTCGTCCAGGTCGTGCCCGGGCCGAACAACCCCGAGCAGCTCGTGGCCTACCTGAAGCGGGAGAAGCAGTAATGGGCGCCGTCGAGGCGAAGCTGGCCGAGCTGGGCCTGACCCTGCCCGACGTGGTCCCGCCGCTCGCCGCGTACCAGCCGGCCGTGCAGTCCGGACCGTACGTCTACACCGCCGGCCAGCTCCCGATGGTGGAGGGCAAGCTGCCGCTCACCGGCAAGGTCGGCGCGGAGGTCACCCCGGAGGAGGCCAAGGAGCTGGCGCGTACCTGCGCGCTGAACGCCCTGGCCGCCGTCAAGTCCGTCGCCGGTGACCTGGACCGCATCGCGCGCGTGGTGAAGGTCGTGGGCTTTGTGGCCTCGGCCTCGGACTTCACGGGCCAGCCCGCGGTGCTGAACGGCGCGAGCGAGCTGCTCGGCGAGGTCCTCGGCGACAAGGGCGTGCACGCGCGCAGCGCGGTGGGCGTGGCGGTGCTGCCGCTGGACGCGCCGGTGGAGGTCGAGATCCAGGTGGAGCTCGCGTAGGACCCCGCGAGCCCGCACAGGATCCTTCAGGGCCCCTCAGTGGGCCCTAGCTGCGGAGTCCGTCCCGGGGGCCACTCGAACATCCGCCCGTCACCAGATAGCCTCGCGCCCATGGCGAACGGTCAGTGGTACCCCCCTGAGTGGCCGGACCGCATCCGCGCACTCGCGGCCGGCACCCTCACCCCGGTCACCCCGAAACGCGCGGCCACCGTCATGCTCCTGAAGGACACCGGCACGGGCCCCGCCGTCCACATGCTGCGCAGACGCGCCTCCATGGCCTTCGCCGGAGGCGCGTACGCGTATCCGGGCGGCGGCGTCGACCCCCGGGACGACGACCACCAGGTCCGCTGGGCGGGCCCCACGCGCGCGTGGTGGGCCGAGCGGCTCGGCGTCGACGAGAGGGCGGCCCAGGCGATCGTCTGCGCGGCCGTCCGGGAGACGTACGAGGAGGCGGGCGTGCTGCTCGCCGGTCCCACACCCGACTCGGTCGTCGGCGACACCACCGGCGCCGACTGGGAGGCCGACCGGGCCGCCCTGGTCGCCCGGGACCTGTCCTTCGCGGAGTTCCTGGACCGCCGCGGCCTGGTGCTGCGCTCCGACCTGCTCGGCGCCTGGACCCGCTGGATCACCCCGGAGTTCGAGTCCCGCCGCTACGACACCTGGTTCTTCGTGGCCGCCCTGCCGGACGGGCAGCGCACCCGCAACGCCTCCACGGAGGCGGACCGCACGGTGTGGATCGCCCCGGGCGAGGCGGCGTCCGGCTACGACAAGGGCGAGCTGCTGATGATGCCGCCGACGATCGCGACCCTGCGCCAGCTGGGGGAGTACGACAGCGCCGCCGGGGCGCTCGCGGCCGCCCCCGGGCGTGACCTCACGCCCGTGCTGGCCACCGCCCGCCTGGAGGACGGCGAGATCGTGCTGTCCTGGCCGGGGCACGACGAGTTCACCAAGCACGTCCCGACCCTCCCGACCGGTGGAGCCACCGCATGACGGACGCAGCAGCCCTTCCCGGACAGCCCCGCGGCGGGGTCCTCTCGGGCCCTGCCACCGCACGGGCCGTCAACGTCCTCGCGCCCAACCCGTCCGCGATGACCCTGGACGGCACCAACACGTGGCTCCTGGCCGAGCCGGACTCGGACCTGGCCGTGGTGGTCGACCCGGGCCCGCTGGACGACGGGCACCTGCGCCACGTCGTCGCCACGGCCGAGCAGGCCGGCAAACGGGTCGCCCTGACCCTGCTGACCCACGGCCACCCCGACCACGCGGAGGGCGCCGCCCGTTTCGCCGAACTGACCGGCACGCGCGTGCGTGCCCTCGATCCGGCGCTGCGGCTGGGCGACGAGGGCCTGGCCGCGGGGGACGTCATCACCACCGGCGGTCTTGAGCTGAGGGTCGTACCGACCCCCGGCCACACCGCCGACTCCCTCTCCTTCCACCTCCCGGCGGACCGGGCGGTGCTGACCGGCGACACGATCCTCGGCCGCGGCACGACGGTCGTGGCCCACCCCGACGGCCGCCTCGGCGACTACCTGGACACCCTGCGGCGCCTGCGCTCCCTCACGGTCGACGACGGCGTCCACACGGTGCTCCCGGGCCACGGACCGGTCCTGGAGGACGCCCAGGGCGCCGTCGAGTACTACCTCGCCCACCGCGCCAACCGCCTCGCCCAGGTGGAGACCGCCGTCGAGGACGGCTACCGCAGCCCTGCCGACGTCGTCGCCCACGTCTACGCCGACGTGGACCGCTCCCTGTGGCCGGCGGCCGAGCTGTCGGTCCGGGCCCAGCTGGACTACCTGGAGGAGCACGGGCTCATCTGACCGTGCCGGGCACCCGGGTACGACGTCGGGCCCCGTCCCGAGTGGGGGACAGGGCCCGATGACGTACTGGCGGGGGTGTGCCCGTCAGCGCGAGCGCTTGGCGAGGCGTTCCACGTCCAGGAGGATCACCGCGCGGGCCTCCAGGCGCAGCCAGCCGCGCTGGGCGAAGTCCGCCAGGGCCTTGTTGACCGTCTCACGGGACGCGCCGACCAGCTGGGCCAGCTCCTCCTGCGTGAGGTCGTGGACGACGTGGATGCCCTCCTCGGACTGCACGCCGAACCGGCGGGACAGGTCCAGCAGGGCGCGGGCGACACGGCCCGGGACGTCCGAGAACACGAGGTCGGACATCGCGTCGTTGGTCTTGCGCAGCCGGCGCGCGACGGCACGCAGCAGCGCCGTGGCCACCTCGGGGCGGACGTTCAGCCAGGGCTGGAGGTCGCCGTGGCCGAGACCGAGCAGCTTGACCTCGGTCAGCGCGGTGGCGGTCGCGGTGCGCGGGCCCGGGTCGAACAGCGACAGCTCGCCGATGAGCTCGCCGGGGCCGACCACGGCCAGCATGTTCTCGCGGCCGTCGGGGGATGTGCGGTGGAGCTTGACCTTGCCCTCGGTGACCACGTAGAGGCGGTCACCCGGGTCGCCTTCATGGAACAGGGCGTCACCGCGCGCGAGGGTCACCTCACTCATGGAGGCGCGGAGCTCCGCGGCCTGCTCGTCGTCGAGCGCCGCGAAGAGCGGATTGCGCCGCAGAACGTCGTCCACGAGTTCTCTCCTTGTCGACCTGCTCAGGGGAGCTTGATCCCCCGCGTACCAAGGCACCGAGGTGCCCGTTTTTCCGGACGGTCCAAACAGTGTGATCTGTCACAAGGATGCCGCACACATGTCCCGGGGTACGCGGCAGGGGTCCAATTGGGCGCCGATCTTCGGGGGCCGGGCCGGATGTCGGTGCCGGGGCTTAGGCTGGCCGGGTGTCCAAATCGCCGGTGAGAGCACAGGCCGAGGGGGCTGCGCGGGTGGTTGTACGTCGCGATTCCGCTGTGGGCGAACAGATCCCCGATGGCGGTAGGAAAACCGCGAAAGCGACAGAGGAGGCGGCGCCCACGGGGCAGACGGCCTCCGGGGAGTCGGCTGCCGCGAAGAAACCGGCTGCCGCGAAGAAGCCGGCTGCTGCCAGGAGACCGGCTGCGGCGAAGAAGGCCGCGTCCGTCGCCAAGAAGGCGCCTGCCAGGAAGGCGCCCGCCAAGAAGGCAACCGGCAAGAAGGCCGCGTCCTCGAAGCGGGCGGAATCCGCTGCCAAGAAGGCGGCGTCCTCCAAGCGGGTGGCGTCCGCTGCCAAGGAGGCCTCGGCGTCCGTGAAGAAGGCCCCTGCCGTGAAGAAGGCTCCCGCCGCGAAGAAGGTCACCGTCGCGACCAAGAAGGCCACTGCCCGCATCAAGGGCACCGCCCCCGCCAGGACCGTCGTCCATCCGCCGGGCGGCGAGTCGCGCACCGCCCTCGTCCGCCGGGCCCGCCGTATCAACCGCGAGCTCGCCGAGGTCTACCCGTACGCCCACCCCGAGCTGGACTTCACCAACCCCTTCCAGCTGGTGGTCGCGACAGTCCTGTCCGCCCAGACCACCGACCTGCGCGTCAACCAGACGACACCCGCTCTCTTCGCCAGGTACCCGACCCCGGAGGACCTGGCCGCGGCCAACCCGGAGGACGTGGAGGAGATCCTCCGCCCGTGCGGCTTCTTCCGGGCCAAGACGAAGTCGGTCATAGGGCTGTCCAAGGCCCTGGTGGAGGACTTCGGCGGTGAGGTCCCCGACCGGCTGGAGGACCTGGTCAAGCTGCCCGGCGTCGGCCGCAAGACCGCCTTCGTCGTGCTCGGCAACGCCTTCGGCCGCCCCGGCATCACGGTGGACACGCACTTCCAGCGCCTGGTGCGCCGCTGGCAGTGGACCGGCGAGACCGACCCGGACAAGATCGAGGCCGCCATTGGCGCGCTCTTCCCGAAGAGCGACTGGACGGACCTCTCGCACCACGTGATCTGGCACGGCCGCCGTATCTGCCACGCCCGCAAGCCCGCGTGCGGCGCCTGCCCCATCGCGCCCCTCTGCCCCGCGTACGGCGAGGGCGAGACCGACCCGGAGAAGGCGAAGAAACTGCTCAAGTACGAGAAGGGCGGTTTCCCCGGCCAGCGCCTGAACCCCCCACAGGCGTACCTGGACGCGGGCGGCAAGCCGGCGCCGCCGCTGGGGGCCGGATGACGTGGCGAGGCGGCCGGGAGGCCGGGCGAGGGGGCCAAGAGACCGGGCGAGGGGGCCGGGAGGACCGCCCGAACGGTGGGTTTCGGCGGCCGCCGGAACGATCTCGGGCGCGCCGGACGTTGGACGCGGCAGGACGACGGGGGTGGCGATGACGCGTACGAGCAACACACAGGGCGGCCGGGTGACGGTCACCAAGGAGGGGCTGCCCGCCTGGCTGGACCCGGTCGTACACGCCGTCGAGACGGTGCGGCCGACGCAGTTGAGCCGCTTCCTGCCGCCGGAGGACGGTGCGGGGCGCCAGTCCGCCGTGCTGATCCTCTTCGGGGAGGGCGAGCGCGGGCCGGAGCTGCTGCTCATGGAGCGCGCGAGCTCGCTGCGTTCCCATGCCGGCCAGCCCTCGTTCCCCGGCGGCGCCCTCGACCCGGAGGACGGCGACCCGCGGGGCGACGGCCCGTTGCGCGCCGCCCTGCGCGAGGCCGAGGAGGAGACCGGGCTCGACCCCTCCGGCGTCCAGCTCTTCGGCGTGCTGCCCAGGCTGTACATCCCGGTCAGCGGCTTCGTCGTCACCCCGGTCCTGGGCTGGTGGCGGGAGCCCACCCCCGTCGGGGTCGTCGATCCCAACGAGACCGCCAGGGTCTTCACCGTCCCCGTGGTGGATCTCACTGATCCCGCGAACCGTGCCACCACCGTCCACCCAAGCGGCCACCGAGGTCCGGCATTTCTGGTCGAATCCGCCCTTGTCTGGGGTTTCACGGCCGGAATCATCGACCGGCTGCTGCACTACGCGGGCTGGGAGCGGCCCTGGGACCGCGAGAAGCAGGTCCCGCTCGACTGGCGCGCATGACAGGGTGGCCTCCGTGAACGTGCTGGACATCTTGTTGCTGGTCGCCGCCGTGTGGTTCGCGGTCGTCGGGTACCGCCAGGGCTTCGTCGTCGGCATCCTGTCGGTGATCGGCTTCCTGGGCGGTGGCCTCGTCGCGGTCTACGTGCTGCCCGTCATCTGGGACGCGCTCACGGACAACGCGGAGGTGAACACGACAGCAGCCGTCATCGCGGTCGTCGTCGTCATCGTCTGCGCCTCCGTCGGCCAGGCCCTCACCACCCACCTCGGCAACAAGCTCCGCCGGTACATCACTTGGTCCCCGGCCCGGGCCCTCGACGCCACCGGCGGCGCCCTGGTCAACGTCGTGGCGATGCTCCTGGTCGCCTGGCTGATCGGCTCCGCCCTCGCGGGCACCACACTGCCGACGCTCGGCAAGGAGGTCCGCAACTCCAAGGTGCTCCTCGGCGTCTCCCAGACGCTGCCCGACCAAGCCGCCACGTGGTTCGCGGACTTCTCCTCCGTCCTCGCGCAGAACGGCTTCCCGCAGGTCTTCAGCCCGTTCTCGAACGAGCCGATCACCGACGTCCAGCCCCCGGACCCGGCCCTGGCGAACAGCCCCGTGGCGAGTCGTGCCCAGCGCTCCATCGTCAAGGTCATGGGCACGGCCCCGAGCTGCGGCAAGGTCCTGGAGGGCACCGGCTTCGTCTTCTCCGACCGCCGAGTGATGACCAACGCGCACGTGGTGGGTGGCGTCGACGAGCCGACCGTGCAGATAGGCGGCGAGGGCAGGAAGTACGACGCGAGGGTCGTGCTCTACGACTGGCGGCGCGACATCGCCGTACTCGACGTGCCGGACATCAAGGCGCCCGTGCTGCGGTTCACCAAGGAAGACGCGAACAGCGGGGACGGCGCGATCGTCGCGGGCTTCCCGGAGAACGGGGCGTACGACGTGCGCGCCGCACGCGTGCGTGGCCGCATCACGGCCAACGGCCCCGACATCTACCACCGCGGCACGGTCCGCCGCGATGTCTACTCCCTCTTCGCCAACGTCCGCCAGGGCAACTCCGGCGGCCCGCTGCTCACGCCCGACGGCAAGGTCTACGGCGTGGTGTTCGCCAAGTCCCTCGACGACGCCGAGACGGGCTACGCGCTCACCGCGGACGAGATCCAGAACGACATCACCAAGGGGCGCACCGCCAACCAGCAGGTGGACAGCGACAGCTGCGCCCTCTAGGAGCGGTCCTGGAGAAGGATGGCCGGGGCGTCACTCACACGGGTGGCGCCTCAGTCGCGTGTGTGGCGCAGACGTACGGAGACCCAGCGGGCCCGGCGGCGGAGGATACGCGGAATACCCACCCTGGGATCCGCGGTCACCATCTGCGGTGCGCCGCTTCTCTGGTGGGGGTTCGCACCGCCCGCCGAGCGGCGATTGCGGCTTGCGTCACTGTAGTCGTGCGTCCAGCCCATACCCCGACGTGTGCCCCCGCCCCATGGTCGATAACCGCTCCCGGCGCCTCCAATTGGCCTATGCGCCAGGCAATTGGCCGGGCATGCGGCCGTGCGTCGGACAAGCGTTCACCTGCGGACACGGGACGCGCTCACGCGGTCACCGATCGGGTTCGGGATCCTTCAGCCAGTTGATGAGCTCCGAGGAGAACGCGACCGGGTCCTCCTCGTGCGGGTAGTGGCCGAGACCGTCGAACAGGCGCCAGCGGTAGGGCGCTTCGACGTACTCGCCGGAGCCCGCCGCGCTGCGGGTGCGCATCACGGGGTCGAGCGAGCCGTGCAGGTGAAGCGTCGGCACGCGCACGGGCCGCTTCATGCGGCGGTTGAACTGGATGCCGTCCGGGCGGGCCAGGGAGCGCACCATCCAGCGGTACGGCTCGACCGCGCAGTGCGCCGCGGAGGGGATGCACATGGCGCGGCGGTAGTTGTCGAGCGCCTCGTCCTCGGGCGGGCGCGGCCCCGACCAGTCGTGGATCAGGTCGGCCACGAGCGCCCCGTCGTCGGCGGTGAGCTGCCGCTCCGGGATCCAGGGCCGCTGGAACCCCCAGATGTGTGAACCGGCGCGCGTCTGCTTGACGTCCCGCAGCATGGCCGAGCGCCAGCGCCGCGGGTGCGGCATGGACGCGACCGCCAGCCGCCGCACCAGCTTGGGGCGCATCGCGGCCGCCGTCCACGCGAGGTATCCGCCCAGGTCGTGGCCGACCAGCGCGGCGTCCGGCTCGCCGAGGGAACGGATGACGCCGGTGACGTCGAGCGCGAGGTTGGCGGGGTCGTAGCCGCGCGGAGTGCGGTCGCTGCCCCCGACGCCCCGCAGGTCCATGGCGACGGCCCGGAAACCCGCGTCGGCGAGTGCCACCAGCTGGTGCCGCCAGGTCCACCAGAACTGCGGGAAGCCGTGCAGCAGCAGCACCAGCGGCCCGTCGCCCAGCTCGGCGATGTGGAAACGCGCGCCGTTGGCGGCGACGTCGCGGTGGCTCCAGGGTCCGTCCAGGAGTACGGCCGAAGGGGGTTGTGCCGGGGGAGTGGCGGGGTCCGTCATGACGATGAGCGTGCCACAGCCTCGATGGCCTCGGGGACCCGGTCCTGGGCGAGCTCCGGGCGCGGGTGCGGCTTGGCCTTCTGCAGGACGCCCGCGGTCTCCTTCATCGAGGCGGCGACCTTCTGCGGGCCCTTGCTCTTCTTGGCCTTCTTCGCGAAGACCACGCCGATCAGCGCCAGCACGACGGCGACCAGCACGTTCGCCGCGAAGGAGAGCAGGAAGCAGATCGCGAGGTTCCAGTCGCTCCAGGTCCGGATGCCGTACGCCAGCGCGAAGTTCAGCATCGGCAGGGAGAAGATCAGTACCGCGCCGGCCATCGAGAAGGCGCCGCCGCTGGTCGCGCCGCGTTTGACGTCCTGCTTGAGCTGCGCCTTGGCCAGCGCGATCTCGTCGTGCACCAGCGCCGACATCTCCGCCGTCGCCGAGGCGAACAGCTGGCCGATGGTGCGTTCGGCGCCGACCGGGCTGCCGTCGGGTGCGCTCATCGCGGTCTCCCTCTTCTGCTCTTCTACGTACGGTCCGATTTTCGCGTCTTGTCCTGACCGGCCGCGGTCGTCCGACTGCGTACGGCCTGACTGCGTACGGTCCCGTCTTTTGTACCGTCTCGTCAGATCATGCCGGACGGTGGTGGTCCTCGCCTGCCCCGCCCGGTACTTCGGCAAGCCCGTGCCGCGTAGCCGCCTTCTCCTGGGCGATCCGGCGGTGTTCGGCGGCCTTGCGGTCGTAGAGGGCGGCCAGGCGCAGGTGGTACGCCGGGTCGTCCTCCTCGTAGACGTCCGGGATGCCGTCGTGGTCCTCGTCGCGCTCCTCGGCCTCCCACAGTCGGCGGTACTTGGCGTTCCGTATCTTCAGCAGCACGGTCGCGAGTGTCGCGGCGATGAGGGAGCCCAGCAGGACGGCGGCCTTGACCTCGTCGGTCATGGTCTGGTCACCCTCGAAGGCGAGTTCGCCGATGAGCAGCGAGACGGTGAAGCCGATACCGGCGAGACTCGCCACCGTGAACACGTCCGCCCAGGCGAGGTCGTCGCTGAGCGAGGCCCGGGTGAAACGGGCCGTCAGCCAGGTCCCGCCGAAGATGCCGAGGGCCTTGCCGACGACGAGTCCGAGCACGACGCCCAGCGTCTCGGGCTGGGTGAACACATCGGTGAGCGCCCCGCTGGAGACGGTGACGCCGGCGCTGAACAGCGCGAACAGCGGTACGGCCAGACCCGCCGACAGGGGCCGTACGAGGTGCTCGATGTGCTCGCCGGGGGACTGGTCCTCGCCCTCGTGGCGGTGGCAGCGCAGCATCAGGCCCATGGAGACACCGGCGATGGTGGCGTGGATGCCGCTGTTGTACATCAGTGCCCAGATGAGGAGCGCGAGCGGCACGTAGACGTACCAGCCGCGTACGCCCTTGCGCAGCAGCAGCCAGAAGACGACCAGGCCCGCCACGGCGCCGCCGAGCGCGGCGAAGTTCAGGTCGGCGGTGAAGAACACCGCGATGATCAGGATCGCGAAGAGGTCGTCGACGACGGCGAGCGTGAGCAGGAAGGCCCGCAGCGCGCTCGGCAGGGAGGTGCCGATGACCGCGAGCACGGCGAGCGCGAAGGCGATGTCGGTGGCGGTGGGCACCGCCCAGCCGGCCAGGGAGCCACCGCCGATGACGCCGGTGACGGTGTAGACGAGCGCCGGTACGGCCATGCCGCAGAGGGCGGCGACGACCGGGAGCGCGGCGGCCTTCGGATCACGCAGGTCACCCGCGACGAGCTCACGCTTGAGCTCGATCCCGGCGACGAAGAAGAAGAGCGCCAGCAGTCCGTCGGCGGCCCAGTGCGCCACCGACAGGTCGAGGCCGAGGGCGGCGGGCCCCAGGTGGAAGTGGGAGACGCTCTCGTAGCTGTCGTGGAGCGCCGGGATGTTCGCCCAGAGCAGCGCGGTGACCGCCGCGGCGAGCAGCAGCACTCCGCCGACGGTCTCGGTGCGCAGCGCGTCCGCCACGTAGGTCCGCTCCGGCAGTGACAGCCGGGCGAGGACCTTGCGGGGGGTGCTGGGGCGGGGCGCGGTCACGGGGAAGACCTCCGGTCGGTGGGCAGGGCTGAACGCATGCCGACCAGACTTCCCGGCGCACCATGGAGCAGTTGTTTTGCTTAGTTTAGGTAAACGTAGGGCTGGGCGCACGCGACGGTCCTCACCACGGGCGCCACAAGGGCACCCGGCGTGCTGTCCGCCGGGTGCCCTTCGCCTGGTGCGCTATGCCTGATCAGTCCTCGCTGGGCGCGGCCGGCAGCTTCGTCTGGATCAGGTCCATGACCGTGGAGTCCGTCAGCGTGGTGACGTCACCGAGCTGGCGGTTCTCGGCGACGTCCCGCAGCAGCCGGCGCATGATCTTGCCGGAGCGGGTCTTGGGCAGCTCGGCCACCGGCAGGACCCGCTTGGGCTTGGCGATCGGGCCGAGGCTGTTGCCGACGTGGTTGCGCAGCTCGGCGACCAGGTCCTCGGTCTCGGCGGCCGTCCCGCGCAGGATCACGAACGCGACGATCGCCTGCCCCGTCGTCTCGTCCGCCGCACCCACCACGGCCGCCTCGGCGACCGAGGGGTGGGAGACGAGCGCGGACTCGACCTCCGTGGTGGAGATGTTGTGGCCGGAGACGAGCATGACGTCGTCGACCCGGCCGAGCAGCCAGATGTCGCCGTCGTCGTCCTTCTTGGCGCCGTCACCCGCGAAGTACTTGCCCTCGAAGCGCGACCAGTAGGTGTCGATGAACCGCTGGTCGTCGCCCCAGATGGTGCGCAGCATCGACGGCCACGGCTCGGTCAGCACCAGGTAGCCGCCCCCGCCGTTCGGCACCTCGTTCGCCTCGTCGTCGACGACGGTCGCGGAGATGCCGGGCAGCGGCGTCTGCGCCGAGCCGGGCTTCGTCGCGGTCACGCCCGGCAGCGGGGTGATCATCATCGAGCCGGTCTCGGTCTGCCACCAGGTGTCGACGACCGGGGTGCGGTCGCCGCCGATGTTCTTGCGGTACCAGATCCACGCCTCGGGGTTGATCGGCTCGCCCACCGACCCCAGCACCCGCAGGCTGGACAGGTCGAACTTGGCGGGGATGTCGTCGCCCCACTTCATGAACGTACGGATCGCGGTCGGCGCGGTGTAGAGGATCGTCACGCCGTACTTCTGCACGATCTCCCAGAAGCGGCCCTGGTGCGGCGTGTCGGGCGTGCCCTCGTACATGACCTGCGTCGCGCCGTTCGCCAGCGGCCCGTAGACGATGTACGAGTGGCCGGTGACCCAGCCGACGTCGGCGGTGCACCAGTACACGTCGGTCTCCGGCTTGAGGTCGAAGACGGCGTCGTGGGTGTAGGCGGTCTGGGTGAGGTAGCCGCCGGAGGTGTGCAGGATGCCCTTCGGCTTACCCGTGGTGCCCGAGGTGTAGAGGATGAACAGCGGGTGCTCGGCGTTGAACGCCTGCGGGGTGTGCTCCGCGCTCTGCCGCCCGACGACGTCGTGCCACCAGACGTCGCGGCCCTCGGCGAAGTCGACCTCCTGGCCCGTGCGGCGCACGACCAGGACGTGCTCGACGATGCCCGCCTTCTCCACCGCCTCGTCCACGGCCGGCTTCAGCGCGGACGGCTTGCCACGCCGGTAGCCGCCGTCGGAGGTGATGACCACGCGCGCGTCGGCGTCCTTGATGCGGGTGGCGAGCGCGTCGGAGGAGAAACCGCCGAAGACGACCGAGTGCGCGGCGCCGATGCGGGCGCAGGCCAGCATCGCGATCGCCGTCTCGGGGATCATCGGCATGTAGACGGCGACCCGGTCACCGGCCTGAACTCCCAGCTCCAGCAGCGCGTTGGCCGCCTGGGAGACCTCGTCCTTCAGCTCGGCGTAGGTGATCGCGCGGCTGTCACCGGGCTCGCCCTCGAAGTGGATGGCGACACGGTCGCCGTGCCCGGCCTCCACATGCCGGTCGACGCAGTTGTAGGCGACGTTGAGTTCGCCGTCCTTGAACCACTTGGCGAACGGCGGGTTCGACCAGTCGAGGGTCTCGGTGGGCTCCTTGGCCCAGGTCAGCCGACGGGCCTGCTCGGCCCAGAAGCCGAGCCTGTCAGCCTTGGCCTGTTCATACGCCTCCGCGGTGACGTTGGCGTTCGCGGCCAGGTCGGCGGGGGGTTCGAACCTGCGCTCTTCCTTCAAGAGGTTGGCCAGGCTTTCGTTGCTCACGACATCTCCCGTTCTCAGGGTTGTCCGCTGTGTCCCGTGCCACAGCTCATCAGACCGGGCCGTCCGATGACAAGGCCGGACGGATTATTGGTTTAGACCTCTTTGCGGGGTGTTTACGCAGGCCGCCCGCCCGTGGCGCGCGGGGACCCGGTCATTCCTACCCACGGACGCCGACCGGACAGGGTTCAGCCTCTGTAACGCCCTTCACACGCCGACCCAATTACAGGTGAAGGCCACCGACGAAAGGACAGGCGAGTGGACGGCATACGGGGCGGGCCCGCAGCGGCGGCCCACGACCCCCAGCTCTTCGAAGAGTTCTACCGGCGCCACGTGGACGCCGTGATGTCTTTCGTGGCCCGGCGTGTCGCCGACGTCCACACGGTGGCGGACCTGACCGCCGAGGTCTTCCTCGCGGCCCTCGACTCCGCCCACACCTATCGCCCCGGCCGGGGCGACGAACGGGCTTGGCTGTACGGCATCGCGCGCAACGTCGTCTCCTCCGAGCGCCGCCGGGTCGCCCGTGAGACGGCGCGTGACCTCCGTATCTCGGGGCGGCGGCGGCTGGAGCCCGACGACATCGCGCGGCTGGAGGACAAGCTCGACGCCGAGAGCCCGGGACGCCGGGCGCTGGCCGCGCTGGAGCGGCTGCCGGACGGTGAACGGGCCGTCGTCGAACTCGTCGCCGTGGACCAGCTCACGGTCACCGAGGCCGCCGCAGCGCTCGGCATCCGCCAGGTCACGGCCCGGGTGCGGCTGCACCGGGCCCGCAAGGCCCTGCGGGCGGAGGCGGATCCGACGACGGAGACCCCGCCCCGCCCGTCCCTGTCGTACGTCACCGGCGGAGCCGGAGGAACCGGAGGAGAGGCATGACCACGAAGACCACGTTCGAGGACCGGCTGCTGGCCGAGCTGCAGCATGAGATCGAGGTGCGCGGGGCCGCCGTTCCCGCCGAGGCGGCCGCTCCGCGCCGCTCCCCGTTCGCGGGGGTGCTCACGGGGGTGCTCACGGGGCGGCGGCTCGCCCTGGCCGCGGGTGCCTGTGCCATGACCGGCCTGGTGCTGGTGCTCGTGCCGGGGTCACCGGCCGAATCCCCGGCGTACGCGGTGGAGCGGCACCGAGACGGCAGCGTCACACTCACCCTCACGAAGATCGCCATAGGTGAGAAATCCCAGCGGCAACTGGCCGAACGCCTGCGTGCCGAGGGCATTCACGTGACCATCGACAACCTCCCCTTCGGTCACGTATGCGCGCAGCCACGCGGCACGATGCCGGCGGGCAGCGTGACGCGGGCGTTCATCGGCGGGCCGCCCGAGGAAGGCTCCGTCCCCGTCGGCGGGCCCACCGACCCGGCCTTCCACCGCAACTGGCGGGTCACCCTGCACCCGGGCGACTCCCTGGGCATCGAGAACACCAGCCGCAAGGACGGCAAGCCCGGCCTCAACAGCGAGACGTTCTACGCGGTCAAGGGCAAGATCAAGACCTGCGAGTCGGAGTACCTGGGCTGAGTCGGAGTTCCAGGGCTCGGGTTGAGGCTGAGGCGGGGGCGGGCGGCGGACGGGGGTCGCCGCTCGCCTACGCCTGATCGGCCCTGGACAGGGGCCGTCGGGTGCGGGCCCGCACCCGACGGCTGCCGTGCGGCGGGCTCCACGCTCACGCCGGCTGGCCGGCCTCCCGTACGTGGTCGAACACCCGGTCCCCGTCCACCTCGGTGAGCAGGTAGGCCTGGGCCTCGCCCACGTGGAAGTACATGCCGTGCAGTTCCAGCTCGCCCTCCCGCAGGGCGCGGGCGACCGAGTCGTGGGCACGCAGGTGCTCCAACTGCTGGACCACGTTGGTCAGGCAGAGCTGCTCGACCGAGTCGGCGGGCGGGCGTCCGCCCAGCCGGGTCGGCTGCCGGCTGCCGTCGCCCATGTGCTCCAGGCTGGGCAGTCCGTGCCGGAGCCACCGCTTGAGCGGTGTCTGCGCACCGCCGGGCTCGGAGCTGAGCAGCGCCTGCATGGCCCCGCACCCCGAGTGTCCGCACACCGTGATGGACCGCACCTGGAGCACGTCCACGGCGTACTCGATCGCGGCCGCCACCGAGTCGTCGCCGCTCTCCTCCCCCGGCCGTGGGACGAGGTTGCCCACGTTGCGCACCACGAACAGGTCGCCCGGACCACTGGAGGTGATCATCGACGTGACCAGTCGTGAGTCGGCGCAGGTCAGGAAGAGCTGCGAAGGCTGCTGCCCTTCGCGGGCCAGCCGGGCCAGCTCGCCGCGTACCAGGGGCGCGGTGTTGCGCTGGAACGCGCTGATGCCACGCGCCAGTTCGTGCCCGCCGGCGGTGCCGGTGCCCGTCGGGTCCGGCTCGGAGCGGTCCGTCCCGTCCGGGGCGTTACCGGAGGGGAGAGCGGACTGGGGGCGTTCGCACTGGTGGTTGCGCCAGGGCGTCCAGGGCCGGCAACGGCAGCCGGTGGAGGCGTGGGGCTCGGAGATGCGCGTGCCGGGGTGTCTGCCTGCGATCTCGACCGTGCCTCCCTGCGCGGTGTGCGTCTTCTGCCAGTCCTGCAAGGTCTCGTACGCCGCGTGGTCCATGAACGAACCGTCCAGCTCGACGACCGTGTCGGTGCCGTGGGGTACGAGATGCAGGGCCCGGCTCAGCCGTGGCACCGCGAGGAACGTCAACTGTCCTCTGGCGTGTACGTGATGGACTCCTTCCCTCTCCTCGTGCGTGATGCGGGTGCGGGTGAGGCGGTGCAGGGCGACGCCGACCGCCATGGCGATGCCGAGCGCCACGCCCTGGAGGACGCCGAGGAAGACGACGCCGAGGGTCGTGACGGCGTAGACCCAGACTTCGCGGTGGCGCGTCACCGTACGGATGTGGTGGAGGGACACCATCTGGATGCCGACGGCCATCACCAGGGCGGCGAGTGAGGCGAGCGGGATGAGCTCCAGGATCGGGACCATCAGCAGCGCGGCGATCACTACGAGAACGCCGTGCAGCATCGTGGAGTTCCGGCTGACCGCGCCCGAGTTCACATTCGCCGAACTGCGTACGGCGACACCGGCGATGGGCAGCCCGCCGAGCGATCCGGAGACGATGTTGGCGGCGCCCTGGCCCAGCAGTTCGCGGTCGAGGTCGGAGCGCCCGACGCGGGCGGACAGGCCCGGCCGGCCGGCCACCAGCTTGTCCACGGCGACCGCGCCGAGCAGCGACTGCACACTGCACACCAGCGTGATGGTGAGCACCGCGGCGACGAGGCCGAGTCCGGGGCCCTCGGGCAGTCCGGCCAGGGCGTGGTTGCTCCAGGACGGCAGGTCGACCTTGGGCAGGCGGAGGCCGGCGAGGGCGGCGGCCGCGGTGGCTCCGGCGACGGCGACGAGTGCCGCCGGGACCTTGCGCAGCAGGCGCCCGGCCCGGCCGGGCAGTCTCGGCCAGAGCAGCAGCAGCGCCAGCGTCAGCAGGCTCACCGACACGGCCGAGGGGCGCATGTGCGCCAACTGGGCGGGCAGGGAGCGCAGGTTGTCGGGCACGGAGCTCTGGGGTGTGCCGCCGAGCACGATGTGCAGCTGGGCGACGGCGATGGTGACGCCGATCCCGGCGAGCATGCCGTGCACGATGGCGGGGCTGACGGCGAGGGCGCCACGCGCCACGCGCAGGCAGCCCAGGCCGAGTTGGGCGAGGCCGGCGAGGACCGTGATGGCACAGGTCGTCCGCCAACCGTAGCGCTGGATGAGGTCGGCGGTGACGACGGTGAGTCCGGCGGCCGGCCCGCTCACCTGGAGTGGGGAGCCGCCGATCCGTCCGGCGACGAGCCCGCCCACAGCGGCGGCGACGAGGCCGGACTGGAGGGGCGCGCCGGTGGCCAGGGCGATGCCCAGGGACAGGGGCAGGGCGATCAGGAAGACCGCGATCGAGGCCGACACGTCGGCACCCGCGATCCGGAATCGGCGGGGGCCGCTCGGCGGCGGGCTGTGGGGTGGATGGGTGCGCTCGGTCAGGTTCGGATCGGCGGCGCGTGTGGGGACGCAGGCTGACATGGTTTCCCGTCTCCTCCGGGGCTGCGCGGTCGCGTGACGTGGGGGTCCCGCTCGGGGCGGGGGTTCGGTCGCGGCCGTGGGTCACGGCGTAAATCGGCGGGATGAATCAACGCTCAGTAAACGGATCGTAATGCAGAGTAAAGGCCAAGCATAGACTTTACGGGCAAATGGGTTACTAAGTCACTCTCAAGAGTGAAGTGGCTATTTCATCGGCTTGTCTTACTAATTCCTTCTTCGTCTCGTGCGAATTTGGCGGCGTTGTCGCACCCGAGAGACGGAAGAAGGTGGGCGACACATGGCCACCCACAGGATCGCCGCGGGCTCCGTGATCGCCGCGGTCTGCGCCGTATCGCTCGCCGGCTGCGCGACCGGCACGTCCCGGCAGGAGGCCCCCGCCCCGCGGAAGCCGAAGCCGGCCCAGGCGCCGCAGAGCCTGGTCCGCCTGATCGGAGACGGCTCCACCGCCTACACCGGCGCCCAGCCCCACCTGCCCAGACCCGAGCGGCTGCGGCCCGGCCAGAAGCCGCCCCAGTTCGTCGTCTTCTCCTGGGACGGCGCCGGCGAGGACAGCCAGAAGCTGTTCTCGCACTTCCGCAAGGTCGCCAAGGAGAACAACGCGACCATGACGTACTTCCTGAGCGGTGTGTACATGCTGCCGGAGGACAAGCGCGACCTGTACCGCCCGCCACAGCACTCGCCGGGCCGCTCCGACATCGGCTTCAACGACCGCCGCGGCATCGCCGCCACCGTGCGGCAGCTGCGCCTGGCCTGGCTGGAGGGCAACGAGATCGGCACCCACTTCAACGGTCACTTCTGCGGCAGCGGCGGCGGGGTCGGCGAGTGGTCGGTGAAGGAGTGGAAGGACGAGATCACCCAGGCCAAGCAGTTCGTGAAGACCTGGAAGACCAACGCCGGCATGAAGAACGTGTCGCCGCTGCCCTTCGACTACGACAAGGAACTCATCGGCGCCCGCACGCCCTGCCTGGAGGGCCGGCGGAACTTCATCAGGGCGGCCGGAGACCTGGGCTTCCGCTACGACACCAGTGGCGTCAACGACCAGGTCTGGCCCGGCAGGAAACGCGGCCTGTGGGACCTGTCCATGCAGCTCGTGCCGTTCCCCGGCCACTCCTACGAGCAGCTGAGCATGGACTACAACTTCATGGTCAACCAGTCGGGCACCGACACCCAGGGCAACCCCGCCAAGCACGACTTCTGGGGTGACCAGATGCGCGACGGTCTGCTGAGGGGCTTCCACCGGGCCTACCACGGCAACCGCGCGCCTCTGATCATCGGCAACCACTTCGAGTCCTGGAACGGCGGCACCTACATGCGGGCCGTCGAGGAGGTCATCGAGACGGTGTGCACCAAGGAGGAGGTGCGCTGTGTGTCGTTCCGCCAGCTGGCGGACTGGCTGGACGCCCAGGACCCGAGGACGGTGGCGAGGCTGCGCACGCTGAAGGTCGGCGAGGCGCCGAAGCAGGGGTGGGCGTCCTTCCTCGCGGGCCGGCCCGCCCCGGCTCCGAAGGGCGCGCCCGGGGCTCCGGGGGGTTCGGGGACTCCAGGGGCTTCGGGGGCTTCGGGGGCGAAGGGGTAGCCCCGACTAAGGGGTAGTCCCGAGTGAGGAAGGCCACTCCGTCGTGGGGCGGGGCCTCGGGCTGCGTAGGGTCGTACTCATGA
>NZ_GG657757.1:4812791-4834135 GCF_000158955.1 Streptomyces viridochromogenes DSM 40736
GCCGATCCTCTCGCGGCCCTGGGGGCGCTGCCCGGTGTGGCCGAGTCCGTGGAGTCCGTACGCAAGGCCGTGGACCGGGTCTACGGGCACCGGATCATGCGGCGGCGCAGCAACGAGATCACCTCCGAGGCGGCCCTGCGCGGCGCCCGCGGCTCGGCGGCGCTGTCCGGCGCGGACTGGGCCCTGGAGGAGGTGCGCCGGCGTACGGACTTCAGCGGGGACGACGAGGCACGCGTCGTGGGGGCCGCCCTGCGGCTCACCGCGGAGGCGGGTCAGCTGCTGTCGATCTGGCGGCAGTCGCCCTTGAGGGTGCTGGCCCGGCTGCACCTGGTGGCGGCGGCCGACAAGGCGGACCAGGTGGGGCGGCCGCGGCAGGAGGGCGAGCCGGTCGACGAGCCGTTCGTCGGGCTGCCGTTGCCGAGTGCCGCCGAGGCGCACGGCCGGCTCGAGGGGCTGGGCGGGCTGGTCATCGCCGGGAGTTCCGCACCGGCCCTGGTGACGGCCGCCGTGGTGCACGGCGAGCTGCTCGCGCTGCGTCCCTTCACGTCCCACAACGGCCTGGTGGCGCGCACGGCCGAACGCATCGTCCTGGTCGGCAGCGGCCTGGATCCGAAGTCCGTCTGCCCGGCCGAGGTCGGTTACGCCGAGCTGGGCCGCGACTCCTACCTGGAGGCCCTGGGCGGGTACGTCTCCGGCACGCCCGAGGGCATGGCCGCCTGGATCGCCCACTGCGGCAGGGCGGTCGAACTGGGGGCGCGCGAGTCGACGGCGGTGTGCGAGGCGCTGCAGCGCGGAGCGGCGTGACGTCACCGGTCCGGGTGTGGCGCATCCGCGCCTGAAGCCCGTGAACGGCCCCGTGAACAGAAATGCGGCGGTACGAGAACTCGTACCGCCGCTGGCATGAGCATCGGGTTACCAAGCGTCCTCGATATATGCCCATCAGGTCGGGAACTTTGCCCGTCACCTGGTGCGGCTGGCCCGTAATCGACGGGTCGACGTCGCGTGGGTGCCCGGTGTTCATGCGCGGTCCGTGGGGCCAAATGCGTATTAAAGGTGATCCTCTCGGATGTCCTTGGTCTCGCGGGCCGTTGAGTCCTTTGTACTCCTGCGGTGCAGTAAGCGGAAGTCCGCGCTGCACTTCTTTACTTTTGGGTTCAAATAGGACTTCGGACGGTTGCGGTTCAAGCGGCCGTGGTCCGGCGCCGGTTGGCGTACCAGACGAGGCCGGCGGTGGCCGCCGCCGCACCTATCGCGGCGACCGCGACGAGTGCCGGACGCGGTGGTACGGAGAACGAGGGCATGCGCTGCTTGAGTCGGACCGGCCGGTGGAAGTCCAGAATCGGCCACCCGCGCGTGAGTGCCTCGCGGCGCAGCGCGCGGTCCGGGTTCACGGCGTGGGGGTGGCCGACGGTCTCCAGCATGGGCACGTCGGTCGCCGAGTCGCTGTAGGCGTAGCAGCGGCTGAGGTCGTACCCCTCGGAGGCGGCCAGTTCCCTGATGGCCTCGGCCTTGGTCGGGCCGTACGCGTAGTACTCCACCTCGCCGGTGAAGCAGCCGTCGTCGCCCACGACCATGCGGGTCGCCACCACGCGGTCCGCGCCGAGCAGCTCGCCGATCGGCTCCACCACCTCGGCGCCCGACGTGGACACGATCACCACGTCGCGGCCGGCGGTGTGGTGCTCCTCGATCAGGGAGGCGGCCTCGTCGTAGATGATCGGGTCGATCAGGTCGTGCAGTGTCTCGGCGACGATCTCCTTGACCTGCTGCACGTTCCAGCCGCGGCAGAGCGCGGACAGATACGAGCGCATGCGCTCCATCTGGTCGTGGTCGGCGCCGCCGGCGAGGAAGACGAACTGGGCATATGCGGTTCGCAAGACAGCCCTGCGGTTGATCAGACCGCCTTGGTAGAACGACTTGCTGAACGTGAGCGTGCTCGACTTCGCAATGACCGTCTTGTCCAGGTCAAAGAAGGCCGCTGTGCGGGGCAAGGAGTGGTTTTCCACGCCCCTGAGCATAGGGGCAGCCCATTCGGCGTAAGGTGGGGCGCGTGGGTTTGCCTGAGAGGGCTCTCGGGTACACCATGGAAGTCACGGATCGTTCGCGACCGTGCTAACCCGGCCCGACTCCTCCCCCCCCGAGTCGGCCGTGGGGACGACCCCCGCTCTCCCCCCCGGCGGGGGTCGTCGCATGTCCGGATGGGTTTTCTTCCCCTCGAGTGGCCTAAGCACTGTTCGGGTGCGTCTCCGCTGAGTGCGTTTGTCATGGCCATGATTGTTGACTGTGTGTAGCTGTCGGGCTGCTCTACGGCAGTCGCACTGAGGGGCTGCGGGGGTCACCGGTATGGGTGAAGGCGATATTCACAACCACCGAGACGTCCACAGTTATCCACCAAGATCCACACGATTTCCGGGATCGCTGCACCGTGATTCCAGCGCACCCCGCTCGCGGCGAGTTCATGGCCGGTTCCGATAGCCGGGGGCGTTCGGCCGGTTTCCGCCGGCCGTTCATAGGGAGGCCGTCTTGTCGGCTCTTCCCAGGTTTGGGATCGCGGGGCCGCAGGGGCCGTGCGAGTCATGCAGCGAAGGGGGATGGACGACCGTGGCCGGAACCGTCACACACGATCCACCGCCGGCCGCCGGAGGGCGGCAGGGCGGACCGCTGATCGTCACCGAGGACAGCGAACTCCTCGACGACCTGCTGCGCCTGTGCGCGGCGGCGGGCGCGACACCCGAGGTGCACCACGGGGTGCCGGAGCGCAGAGGCAGCTGGGAGGCCGCGCCCCTGGTCCTCGTGGGCGACGACGCGGCGCGGCGCGTACGCGGGGCCGCGCGCAGAAGGGGAGTCGTCCTCGTCGGCAAGGACCAGGACGACTCCGGGGTGTGGCGGCGGGCCGTCGAGATCGGCGCCGAGCACGTGCTGATGCTGCCCGACGGCGAGCAAGTGACTTGTCGACGCATCGCGGACATGGCCGAGGAGTCCGGCCGCCCGGCACCTCACCGTGGGCGTCATCGCAGCCGAGGCGGGCCCGGAAGCGTCACGCTCGGCGTTGCGCGCTCGCCGTCACCTCCGCGCGGGAAGGGACTGCGCACCCTCCTCGTGGACGCCGATCCGCTGGGTGGCGGGCTCGACGTACTCCTCGGAGGGGAAACGGCCGACGGACTGCGCTGGCCGCGTTCGCGTCCTCCCGTGGGCGGGTCGGCGGCGGGGCCCTGGAAGGAGTCGCTGCCCCGAGCTGCACTCGCTGCGGGTGCTCAGCTGGGACCGGGGCGACCGGATCGCCGTGCCGCCGCAGGCGGTGCGCGCGGTGCTCGCGGCGGCCAGACGCCGGGGCGGCACGGTCGTGGTCGACCTGCCGCGCCGCATCGACGACGGCGTCGCCGAGGTTCTCACCCAGCTGGACATCGGTGTGCTCGTGGTGCCGGCCGAACTGCGGGCGGTCGCGGCCGCCGGGCGGGTGGCGTCCGCCGTCGGCATGGTGCTGCGCGATCTGCGGGTGGCGGTCCGCGGGCCCTATCCGCCGGGGCTCGACGAACGCGAGGTGGCACGGCTGCTGGGACTTCCCCTGGTCGGCGAAGTGCCCGTCGAGCCGGGGTTGTTGCGCCCGGACGAGGACACGGCGCCTCCCGGTGCCGTCCCGCGCGGTCCGCTGGCCCGGTTCTGCAAGGAGTTCTGGGAGCGTTCCCTCGTCGAGGCGGGTGCCGCGTGAGCGCGGCGACGGGCGTGGCGGCCGGACTCGAGGGTGCCGGGCTGCTCGACGGGGTGCGGCGGTGGCTGGCCGAGAGCGGCGCCGAGCCGACACCCGCACGGGTGGCGCAGGCGCTGCGGGAGCAGGGCCGGGTGCTCGGGGACGCGGAAGTCCTGGGAGCCGCCGCACAGTTGCGGTCCGAGCTGGTCGGCAGCGGACCGCTGGAGCCGCTGCTGGCCGACCCGTCGGTGACGGACGTGCTGGTGTCGGCCCCGGACCGGGTCTGGGTGGACCGGGGCGGAGGGCTGGAACTGACGTCGGTGCGCTTCACCGACGCGGCGGCCGTACGACGGCTCGCCCAGCGCCTCGCGGCGGTGGCCGGACGCCGTCTGGACGACGCCCGCCCCTGGGCCGACGCCCGGCTGCCCGACGGGACGCGGCTGCACGCCGTGCTGCCGCCGGTGGCCGTGGACTGCGCCTGCCTCTCGCTGCGGGTCGTACGGCCACGTGCCTTCACGCTCGGCGAGCTGGTCGCGGCGGGCACGGTGCCGCCGGGCGGGGACCGGGTGCTGCGCGCGCTGCTCGACGCCCGGCTGTCCTTCCTCGTCAGCGGGGGCACGGGCACCGGCAAGACGACGCTGCTGAGCGCCCTGCTGGGGCTGGTCGGACCGGATGAACGGATCGTCCTCGCCGAGGACTCGGCGGAACTGCGGCCCGACCATCCGCACGTCGTGCGGCTGGAGACCAGACCCGCCAACCAGGAGGGAGCGGGCCTCGTCACCCTTGAGGACCTGGTGCGCCAGGCGCTGCGGATGCGGCCCGACCGGCTGGTCGTGGGAGAGGTGCGCGGACCCGAAGTGGTGCATCTGCTGGCCGCGTTGAACACCGGCCACGAGGGCGGCTGCGGAACCGTGCACGCCAATGCCGCCGCCGACGTGCCGGCCCGGCTGGAGGCGCTCGGCACGGCCGCCGGGCTCGACCGGGCCGCGCTGCACAGCCAGGTGGCGGCCGCCCTCTCCGTGGTGCTGCACCTCGTACGCGACCGGGCCGGGCGGCGGCGGATCGCCGAGGTGCACGTGCTGGAGCGGGACCCGACGGGGCTGGTGCGGACGGTGCCGGCGCTGCGGTGGGGCGCGGAGGCCTTCGCGCGGGAGCGGGGGTGGGAGCGGCTGCGGGGGCTGCTTCGCGACGACGCGAGCCGGAGCGGGGCGCAGGAGACCGGCCGTGCGCCGGTGGCGGGAGCGAGTGATCACGGGGGTCGAGAGGGCCGCGTGGCGAAGTGGACCGAGAGGGGGCCGAGTGATGGCGGGGGTGGCTGAGATGTCGATGGGTGCGGCCGTGGCGTGTATGGGGGCGGCGGCCTGGCTGCTGGGGGAGCGGAACTCGGTGGCGCGGCGGGCGCGGCTGCTGCTCGCGGGCGGCGGGGCCGTCGGGAGCGGGCCGCCAGGGTGGTGGCGGATGCCCGGTGGGCTGCGGCGTGTTCGGGGGCGGCTGCGGGCCGAGTGGTGGGCTCCGGTGGCCGGGCTGGTGCTGGCCGTGCTCGGGGCGTCGGTGCTGCCGGCCGTCCTGGGGGTGGCCGGGGTGCCGCTGGTGCGGCGGGCCCGGCTGGCCGGCCGGGCCCGCCGGGACCGTGAGCGCCGGGCCGATGCGGTGATCGCGCTGTGCGGGGTGCTCGCCGGGGAGGTGCGGGCCGGACGCCAGCCGGGTGAGGCACTGCTGCGGGCCGCGCGGGACTGCGGCGGACTCGCGGACGCACAGGCGACGGTGCTGGCGGCGGCGCGGTTCGGCGGCGATGTGCCGGGCGCGCTCGCGACCGCGGCACGGCAACCGGGCGCGGAGGGGCTGCGGGGACTCGCGGCCTGCTGGCGGGTGGCCGTGGACCAGGGCGCGGGTCTCGCGGCCGGACTCGACCGGCTCACCGCCGCCCTGCGCGCGGAAAGGGACCAGCGCTCCGACCTGAGCGCCCAGTTGGCGGGCGCCCGCACCACGGCCGTGATGCTGGCCGGGCTCCCGGCCCTGGGGCTCCTCATCGGCACGGCCCTCGGCGCCGATCCTCTCCATGTCCTGCTGCACACCACGGCGGGCCTGGGCTGCCTGATGGCCGGCGGCGCGCTGGAGGGCCTCGGCCTGTGGTGGGTGCTGCGGATCGTGCGGGGCGCGGAGGCGGCGGCATGAGCGCGGAAGTTATCCACAGGC
The DNA here is from genome assembly GCF_000158955.1 of Streptomyces viridochromogenes DSM 40736. GTDB lineage: Bacteria > Actinomycetota > Actinomycetes > Streptomycetales > Streptomycetaceae > Streptomyces > Streptomyces venetus. Next base: position 4,818,673 of record NZ_GG657757.1, read on the forward strand.
TGGGGGTGACCGTGGGGATGCTGCTGAGCCTCGCGTGGTCGGTGCGGAGGCTGGTGGCGGTGCGGCGCCGCCGGAGGCTGCGGCGCAGGCTGGCCGGGCTGTCGGCCCGGGAAGCGGCCGCGCCCGTCCCGCGCCTCGCGTTACGGGGCGCGGCGCGGAGATGGCTCCCTCCCGTCGGCGTGGCGTGCGCCGGGTGGGCGCTGGTCGGCGGGCTCGCCGGTATCGCGGTGGGACTGGCCGGTGCGGTGGGGATGTGGCGGTGGCGACTGCGGCAGGAGGCGGCCGGTACGGACGCGCGAGCTCCCGCTCTCGCCGAGGCGGCGCGGCAACTGCCCCTGGCCGCCGACCTGCTGGCGGCCTGCATCGCCGCGGGCGCCGGCCCGGTGATCGCGGCGCGGGCGGTGGGTGAGGCCCTGGGCGGCCCAGTGGGCGAGGCGCTGGTCCATGGTGCGGCGGAGGTGCGGCTGGGCGGTGAACCGGGTTCTGCCTGGCGGAGCTTGGCCGCCGTCCCGGGCGCCGACGGCCTGGCCCGGCTGCTCGAACGGGCCGGAGTGTCCGGACTGCCCGCCGCCACGCCGGTCGCACGGCTCGCCGCCGAGGCCCGCGCCGACCGGTGCCGCGCCGCGATGGCCAGGGCACGCCGAGCGGGCGTCATGGTCAGCGCACCGGTCGGGCTGTGCTTCCTGCCGGCGTTCATCGCGGTCGGCGTGCTGCCCGTGGTGATCGGACTCGCGGGCGGCGTACTCGGAGGGGGTGGTGGCTGAGGCGGACACGGACCGGCGAGACAAGTCAGCGACAGACAGCAGAAGTTCGAACTCTTCCTACGGGGGTCGAGATGTATCAGGTGGTACGGGCACGGCTGTGTGCCCTGGTGTGCGGAATGCGTGCGGCACGGAGGGACGCGGGGATGGTCACCTCCGAGTACGCGGTGGGCATCGTCGCGGCGGTGGCGTTCGCGGTGGTGCTCTACAAGGTCGTCACGAGTGGTGCCGTCGGCGCGGAGCTGCAGGGCATCGTGCAGGAAGCCCTCAATGCGCGGATGTGAGCGGGGCGCGGACCGGGGGTTCGTCACGGCGGAGTCGGCGGTCGTGCTGCCCGTCCTGGTGATGTTCGCGATGGCGCTGGTCTGGGGGCTGCTGGTCGTGGCCGCCCAGATCCAGTGCGTGGACGCGGCACGGACGGGCGCCCGCGCGGCGGCCCGTCAGGACCCGCCCGGCGCGGTGGTACGGCTGACCCGCGAGGCGGCACCGCCCGGTGCGAAGGTCACCGTCAGCCGGGGCGCGGAACACGTCCGGGTGGTCGTCGTGGCCGAGCCGCCGGTGCTGCACGGGCTGCCGTTCACCGTGCGGGAGGAGGCGGTGGCGTCGGTGGAGGAGGCAGTGGGGGTGGGCGCGTGAGACGGCGGGCGGAGGTGTGGGGCCGGGACATACGACGCCGAGTCCGGCCAGGCGTCGCCGCCGACCAGGGGTCGGCCACCGTCTGGAGCGTCGGGGCGATCGCCGTGCTGTGCGTGGTGTTCGGCGTCGTCCTCGCGCTCGGGCAGGCCGTCGTGGTCCGGCATCGGGCGGCGGGCGGTGCGGATCTCGCGGCGCTCGCGGCGGCGGACCACTGGGCCGAGGGCGGTCCGGCGGCCTGCGCCCGGGCCGGCCGGGTGGCCACGGCACAGGGCGTGCGGCTGGTGCGGTGCGAGGTCGCCGGTGAGATCTCGGACGTGACGGCGGCCTCGGGCCGGGGGCCGTTCACGGCGGAGGTCAGGGCACGGGCGGGGCCTCCGACGGACCGGCCGGGTCTCCCGCCGCCTGCACCGTAGCCTCGTCGGCCTCGTCGGCCTCGTCGGCCTCGTCGGCCTCGTCGGCCTCGTCGGCCTCGTCGGCCTCGTCGGCCTCGTCGGCCTCGTCGGCTGACTCCTTCTCCTCCGGAGCCCCTTCCAGCAGCACCGTGAGCAGCCGCACCGCCCCCCTCTTGTGCAGCGGGTCGTTGCCGTTGCCGCACTTGGGGGACTGGATGCAGGAGGGGCAGCCGGCGTCGCACTCGCAGGAGGCGATGGCCTCGCGAGTGGCGGCCAGCCAGGTGCGGGCGGTGTGGAAGGCGCGCTCCGCGAAGCCCGCGCCGCCCGGATGGCCGTCGTAGACGAAGACCGTGGGCAGGAGCGTGTCGGGGTGGAGCGGGATCGACACGCCGCCGATGTCCCAGCGGTCGCAGGTCGCGAAGAGGGGCAGCAGGCCGATCGACGCGTGCTCGGCGGCGTGCAGGGCGCCGCCGAGGATCTCCGGATTGATCCGGGCCCGGTCCAACTGGTCCTCGGTGACGGTCCACCACACCGCCCGGGTGCGCAGCGTACGAGGAGGGAGGTCGAGCTTCGTCTCACCCAGCACTTCACCGGTGATGAGCCGCCGGCGCAGGAAGGAGACCACCTGGTTGGTGACCTCGACGGACCCGTAGCACAGGCGTCCGTCCCCCCACGGGATCTCGACGTCCGTCTCCAGGACGGAGATCGACGTCGTGTCGCGGGCGACCGTCGAGTAGGGCGGGGCGGCCTCCTCGACGAGGGCGACGGAGTCCTCCAGGTCCAGGGACCGCACCAGGTACGTGCGGCCCTGGTGGAGGTGGACCGCCCCTTCGTGCACCGTCGAGTGGGAGGCGCCCGCGTCGACCGTGCCGAGCAGCCGGCCGGTGCCGGTCTCCACGACCTGGATGGGACGTCCGCCCGCGCCGCGGATGTCGGCGAGGTCGGCGGCGCGCTCGCGGCGGGTCCAGTGCCACGCCCTGGTGCGGCGGCGCAGCAGCTTCGCGGCCTCCAGCTGGGGCAGCAGGGGCTCACTGGCCGGGCCGAACAGGTCGAGGTCCTCGTCCGTCAGGGGCAGCTCCGCCGCGGCCGCGCACAGGTGGGGGGCCAGCACGTAGGGGTTGTCGGGGTCGAGGACGGTCGACTCGACGGGCTGGTCGAAGAGGGCTTCGGGGTGGTGGACGAGGAAGGTGTCCAGCGGGTCGTCGCGGGCGACCAGGACGGCGAGGGCGCCCTGCCCCGACCGTCCGGCGCGGCCCGCCTGCTGCCACAGGGAGGCGCGTGTGCCCGGGTAGCCGGCGATGACGACCGCGTCGAGGCCGGAGATGTCGATGCCGAGTTCGAGGGCGTTCGTCGCGGCGAGGCCCAGCAGTTCACCCGAATGGAGGGCGCGTTCGAGTGCGCGGCGCTCCTCCGGGAGATATCCGCCCCGGTACGCCGCGACACGCCGGGCCAGCGACCGGTCGACCTCGGACAGGCGCTCCTGGGAGATGACGGAGATCAGCTCGGCGCCGCGCCGGGACCGTACGAAGGCGACCGAACGCACGCCCTGCACCGTGAGGTCGGTCAGCAGGTCGGCGGCCTCGGCGGTGGCCGTACGGCGGACGGGCGCGCCCTTCTCACCGTGCAGCTCGGTCAGCGGCGGCTCCCAGAGGGCGAACACCAGTTCACCGCGAGGGGAGGCGTCGTCGGCGACCTCCACCACCGGCAGGCCGGTGAGGCGGCCGGCGGCGACCGCGGGTTCGGCGGCGGTCGCGGAGGCCAGCAGGAACACGGGCGAGGAACCGTAGCGGGCGCACAGGCGGCGCAGCCGGCGCAGCACCTGGGCGACGTGCGAGCCGAAGACGCCGCGGTAGGTGTGGCACTCGTCGATGACGACGTACCGCAGTGACTTCAGGAAGGAGGACCCAGCGGGGATGGGACGGCAGGATGCCGCGGTGCAGCATGTCCGGGTTGGTCAGGACGTAGTTGGCGTACTGGCGGATCCACTCGCGTTCCTCGAACGCGGTGTCGCCGTCGTACACGGCGGCGCGCACCGAATGGCCCAACGGATGTGAAAATTCCTTCACCGAGCGGCACTGATCCGCCGCAAGGGCCTTGGTCGGGGCCAGGTAGAGGGCGGTCGCGCCTCGCCCGTTGGGGGCCTCGGCGCCGTCCAGAAGGGTGGACAGGACCGGCACCAGGTAGGCGAGGGACTTGCCGGAGGCGGTGCCGGTGGCCACGACGACCGATTCGCCGTCCAGGGCGTGTTCGGCCGCGCGTGCCTGGTGGGCCCAGGGATCTTGGATGCCCGCGGCCTGCACGGCGGCCACCACCTCGGCGCGGATCCGGTCCGGCCAGACGGCATGCCGACCCTCGCGCGGGGGCAAGTGCTCCGTATGAGTAATGCGCGAAGCCCTGCTCGGGCCGGATGCGAGCCGGTCCAGGACCGTGCCCGGCGCGGGCCGGGAGACGGGGTCCGCCGGGCGTCGATCGGATCGGTGATTCTTGGCCATCGGCACCGAGTGTGTCACTGGAGTGACGGACAATGGAGCCAAGGCGTCGTGCACGCCTGCCGGTAAGTGATTGAATGCCATCGCGGCTGGCGAAGCGTCCAAGGGCTGAAGCCGAGATGCCCCAAGGGCGACCGCTCGATAGCAAGGTGCTGGAGGATCCGTGGACCTGTCCCTGTCGACCGAAACCATGGGCGATCGCACGATCGTCAGGGTCGGTGGCGAAATCGACGTATATACCGCGCCCAAGCTGCGCGAGCAGTTGGTCGAGCTGGTGAACGACGGCAGTTTCCACCTTGTCGTCGACATGGAGGGCGTGGACTTCCTCGACTCCACCGGACTCGGCGTACTGGTCGGCGGCCTGAAGCGCGTGCGAGCCCATGAGGGCTCCCTGCGCCTGGTCTGCAACCAGGAGCGCATTCTGAAGATCTTCCGCATCACCGGCCTCACCAAGGTGTTCCCGATTCACACCTCGGTCGAGGAAGCGGTGGCGGCGACCGACTGACCACCGGACCCGGGCCCCGTGCCCGGGTCGGCCGATGTGCGGCAAGAGTTCGGCAGAAGTCAAGACCGAGGGGGCCCGGGCTTTCGGCGGCCCGGAGCCCCTCGACAGCACGCCCGTAGTTGCGAGGGGGATGCATGGCCACCGTTGAGCTCCGCTTCAGCGCGCTGCCCGAGCACGTCAGGACCGCCCGGCTGGTGGCGGCAGCGGTGGCGCGCAGGGCCGGAGTGGACGAGGCCGTCCTCGACGAGGTCAGGCTCGCCGTCGGCGAGGCCTGCACCCGGGCCGTCGGACTGCACCAGACCGGCGGGATCTCGGCACCGGTGAAGGTGCTGCTGATCGAGGAGGAGAAGCAGTTCTCCATCGAGGTCGGCGACGAGGCACCGCACGCGGTCCCGGGAGCGCGCGCCGACGGCGCCGGGCCCGGCGACCCCGACAGCGACGCCGAAGAGGACGAGATGGGCCTCGCGGTCATCAGCGGACTCGTCGACGACGTCGAGGTCAGCGCGGGAGAACACGGCGGTTCGATCAAGATGACCTGGCCGACCACACCGCCGCCGACCATCCTGGTCTGACCGGCCACCACCCACAGCGTTTCCGACGAAGGGCCCCACCCGTGGGGCCCTTCGTCGTGTGCGGTTGTCGGTGGCCACCTTTACAGTGGGTGCTGTGCTGTTCATCGCGTGAATTCGTTCACGATCATTCGCATGCTCCACAGCCGCTTGAGAATGCTTTCAGGGCATTACCTCAGAAGGCTAATTCCGTTTATCGCGCTCTGTTTTGATCAGGTTCCGGTACCTAGAATCCCGTCCACATCTTGAGCTCAGCCCAAGCGTCAAGGAGGACGAATGGCGGGGCTTTCCCTCTCACAACAGTCGGGCCATCCCACAGACCTCGCAGCCGCCGTACTGACCGATGGCAACCGGGTACTCGTCGCGGTCATCGCCGTCGTCGCCCTGGCGGCGCTCGTGGTCGCGGGCGTCCTGGTACGCCAGGTACTCGCGGCCGGCGAGGGCACCGACAGCATGAAGAAGATCGCGGCGGCGGTCCAGGAAGGCGCGAACGCCTATCTGGCACGTCAGCTGCGCACGCTCGGCGTATTCGCCGTGGTCGTCTTCTTCCTGCTCCTGCTGCTTCCCGCGGACGACTGGAATCAGCGGGCCGGACGTTCGGTGTTCTTCCTGATCGGAGCGGCGTTCTCGGCGGCCACCGGCTATATCGGCATGTGGCTCGCCGTACGCAGCAATGTGCGTGTCGCCGCGGCGGCGCGTGAAGCCACCCCGGCAGCAGGCGAGCCGGAAAAGGACCTGACCACCGTCTCGCACAAAGCGATGAAGATCGCATTTCGCACGGGCGGTGTGGTCGGCATGTTCACCGTGGGCCTCGGCCTGCTGGGCGCCTCCTGCGTGGTGCTGGTGTACGCGGCCGACGCGCCGAAGGTGCTCGAGGGCTTCGGCCTCGGTGCCGCGCTGATCGCGATGTTCATGCGTGTCGGCGGCGGCATCTTCACCAAGGCCGCCGACGTCGGCGCCGACCTGGTCGGCAAGGTCGAACAGGGCATTCCGGAGGACGATCCGCGCAATGCCGCGACCATCGCCGACAATGTGGGCGACAACGTCGGCGACTGCGCGGGCATGGCGGCCGACCTCTTCGAGTCGTACGCCGTGACCCTGGTCGCCGCGCTGATCCTGGGCTCGGCGGCCTTCGGCGACGCGGGGCTCGGCTTCCCGCTGCTCGTGCCGGCGATCGGCGTGATCACGGCGATGATCGGCATCTTCGCCGTGGCGCCCAGGCGCACCGACCGCAGCGGTATGAGCGCCATCAACCGCGGGTTCTTCATCTCCGCGGTGATCTCGCTCGTGCTGGTGGCGGTGGCCGTCTTCGTCTACCTGCCGGGGAAGTACTCCGAGCTCGACGGTGTCACCGACGCCGCGATCCAGGGCAAGGACGGCGACCCGCGGATCCTCGCGCTCGTCGCGGTGGCCATCGGCATCGTGCTCGCCGCACTGATCCAGCAACTGACCGGCTACTTCACCGAGACCACCCGACGGCCGGTCAGAGACATCGGCAAGACCTCGCTGACCGGTCCGGCCACCGTCGTCCTCGCCGGTATCTCCGTCGGTCTGGAATCCGCCGTCTACACCGCCCTGTTGATCGGCCTCGGCGTGTACGGGGCGTTCCTGCTCGGCGGTACGTCGATCATGCTGGCGCTGTTCGCGGTGGCACTGGCCGGCACCGGCCTGCTCACCACGGTCGGGGTGATCGTCGCGATGGACACTTTCGGGCCGGTCTCCGACAACGCGCAGGGCATCGCGGAGATGTCCGGCGACGTCGAGGGCGCGGGCGCGCAGGTGCTCACGAACCTGGACGCGGTCGGCAACACCACCAAGGCGATCACCAAGGGCATCGCGATCGCCACGGCCGTGCTCGCGGCGGCGGCGCTGTTCGGCTCGTACCGTGACGCGATCATCACCGGGGCGCGTGACGTGGGCGAGCGGCTCAGCGGCGAAGGCGCCCCGATGACACTGATGATGGACATCTCCCAGCCCAACAACCTCGTGGGTCTCATCGCGGGCGCGGCGGTCGTCTTCCTCTTCTCAGGGCTGGCGATCAACGCCGTGTCGAGGTCGGCGGGTTCCGTGGTCTTCGAGGTCCGCAGGCAGTTCCGGGAGAAGCCCGGAATCATGGACTACAGCGAGAAACCGGAGTACGGCAAGGTCGTCGACATCTGCACCAAGGACGCGTTGCGAGAGCTCGCCACGCCCGGTCTGCTGGCCGTGATGGCGCCCATCTTCATCGGGTTCACGCTCGGTGTCGGCGCGCTCGGCGCGTATCTGGCGGGCGCGATCGGCACGGGCACGCTGATGGCGGTGTTCCTCGCCAACTCCGGCGGAGCCTGGGACAACGCCAAGAAACTCGTTGAGGACGGCCACCACGGCGGCAAGGGCGGCGAGGCTCATGCGGCGACCGTGATCGGCGACACGGTCGGTGATCCCTTCAAGGACACCGCCGGTCCCGCGATCAACCCGCTGCTGAAGGTCATGAACCTGGTGTCGCTGCTCATCGCGCCCGCGGTGATCAAGTTCTCCTACGGAGCGGACAAGAGCATCGGGGTGCGGATCATGGTCGCGGCCCTCGCGTTCGTCGTGATCGCCGGCGCGGTGTACGTGTCAAAGCGGCGCGGAATCGCGATGGGTGACGAAGACAACGCCGAGTCGGAGCCCAAGTCGGCCGACCCGGCGGTGGTTTCGTAGGGAGGTCCTCCGAGCCCCAGCTCAAGGTGCGGGCGGGCGGCGCGCGTTGGCGTGTCGCCCGCCCGCTCTGTGCCGTCACGCGATCACACCGTGAGCCTTCTCTCTCTTGGTGCAAAAGGTTACGAAAAGGTCTTAATGGATGCCCGGCGTGGGGCTGCCGTGCCTCTGGCGTGTATGTTCCGGGGCCGAGAGCCATGGAAGGGACCAAACCGGTGAACAAGAAGCTCGCGGCCGCACTGTCCGGCGGTGCGGTACTGGTACTGGCGCTGTCGGGGTGTGGCGGCGACGACAACGAGAAGCTGGACTCCTGGGCCAAGGAGGTCTGCGACGCGGTGCAGCCGCAGGCCAAGAAGATCGAGTCGGCCAATGCCTCGATCCAGAAGGAGACCTCGGACAACAGCAAGCCGGCGGACGTCCAGAAGACCGACGCCAAGGCCTTTCAGGACATGTCCGACGCCTACAAGGCGATCGGGGCCGCGGTGACCAAGGCCGGGCCGCCGGACGTCGAGAACGGCGAGAAGAAGCAGCAGGACGCGGTCAAGGAGCTCAACTCGATCTCCGCCGCCTACGCCTCCCTGAAGAAGCAGGTCGACGACCTCGACACCAAGGACCAGGGCAAGTTCGCCGACGGTCTCAAGGACATCGCCACCGAGCTCGACAAGCTCGGCAAGAGCGGGAACGACGCGCTCCGGACCCTGGAGGAGGGCGAAGTCGGCCAGGCGATGTCCCGCCAGTCCAGCTGCAAGGCGGCGACGGCTCCGGCCTCGACGCAGGGCTGAGCGCGAGCGGCGGCCGGGCCGACCCCCCTCCGCCGGGCCCGGCGGCGGGGGCGCGCACGATCCCCGGCACGGGCACGTGCGATACCCGCGCCGGCGGACACAATGGGGGGCGTGAGTAACGCCAGCCAGTCACCCCTGTCCCCGCTGCCCTCCTCCGACCGCCCCGAGGTCGCCGCCCGGCTGCGGGACGCCCTGCTCGGGGCCTCCTTCACCGCCGACGGACTGCTCGAACTGCTCGGCGCCCCCGCGTACGCGGCACTGGCCCGGAGCGAGACCGTGCCCGCGCTCCGGGCGACCCGCGGGGACACTCCGCTGGAGCTCCTCGTCCGGCTGTTCCTCCTCCAGCAACCCGTGCCGCACGCGCGCGTGGCGGACGTCCTGCCCGTCGACGCCTGCCTGGAGAGCGGCTGGCTGACACGTGGCGGCGGGGACGAGCTCGCCGCCACGGTGGACATCCGGCCGTACGGCGGGCCCGGCGGCGAGGACTGGTTCATCGTGTCGGACCTGGGCTGCGCGGTCGGCGGCGCCGGCGGGATCGGCCGACGGGACGAGGGAGTCGTCCTGGGGGTCGGCGGCGCCTCGACGACACTCGCCGGCATCACCGTCCGCAGGCCCGTCGCCGCCGCGCTCGACCTCGGCACCGGCTCCGGCGTCCAGGCGCTGCACGCCGCCCGGCACGCCACGCGCGTGACGGCCACCGACCTCAACCCGCGCGCGCTGCACATCACCGCCCTCACACTGGCGCTGTCCGGTTCCCCGGCCGCCGATCTGCGCGAGGGCTCCCTCTTCGATCCGGTCCGGGACGACGAGACGTACGACCTGATCGTCTCCAACCCGCCGTTCGTGATCTCGCCCGGCGCCCGCCTCACCTACCGCGACGGGGGCATGGGCGGGGACGATCTGTGCCGCACGCTCGTATCTGAGGCGGGGGAGCGGCTGAACGAGGGCGGGTTCGCGCAGTTCCTCGCCAACTGGCAGCACGTAGAAGGGGAGGACTGGCAGGAGCGGCTCCGGTCATGGGTGCCGCGCGGCTGCGACGCGTGGATCGTGCAGCGCGAGGTGCAGGACATCAACCAGTACGCCGAGCTGTGGCTGCGGGACGCGGGCGACCACCGCGAGGACGCGGCGGAATATCAGGCGCGGTACGACGCATGGCTCGACGAGTTCGAGGCGCGCAAGGTGAAGGCCGTCGGCTTCGGCTGGATCACCCTGCGCAAGGCCGGCGCCGCCGTGCCCTCCGTCACGGTGGAGGAGTGGCCGCATCCGGTGGAGCAGCCGCTCGGCGACACCATCCGGGCCCACTTCGACCGGCTCGACTACCTGCGCGAGCACGACGACGCCGCCCTGCTCGCAGGGCGCTTCCGGCTCGCCGCCGAGGTCGTGCAGGAGCAGGTCGGGCTGCCCGGCGCGGAGGACCCCGAGCATGTCGTACTGCGCCAGAACCGCGGCATGCGCCGGGCCACCCGGGTGGACACCGTCGGCGCGGGCTTCGCGGGCGTGTGCGACGGCACCATGAGCGCCGGCGTGATCCTGGACGCCATCGCCCAGCTGGTCGGCGAGGACCCGGTCCTGCTGCGCGACCGCACACCGGCGCAGATCCGGCTGCTGGTCGAGCAGGGGTTCCTGGAGGCGGCTCGCTGAGAGGCTCGTCAGGGACACGACACGGGCGTCTCCGAGGCGGTCCGCCAACAAATTCGAGTCGATTTGAACACCTCGCCCGAAACGGGCCGTGAGGGGCCGGACGTCCCCGATACACGGTCGTGTCGCCCCGGCGTTCACCTCCGGTTCGCCTGCCCGCCGCCCACGCGTGGCAGCCTCCCGAAGCCGGGGAGACGTACACAGAGGAAAAGGGGCACGGCGGGTCATGGAGAGCGAACCGGCGATCTTCGCGGGAACGGTGTTCTCCCTGTTCGGAGGCGCGCTGCTGGTGTGGACCGTGGCGCGTGTGCGCCGGCACCGGCCGGTCGCCCTGGGGGTGGGGCCCGTCGCGTCGGCGACCCTCGCGAGCGTCGCCGGGGTGCTCGCCCTGGCGGCCGGAACGTGGTGCTTCACGCGCCTGTGAAGTCCGCTTCGGCGACGCCTCCGCGGGTAACCGGGGGATAGCGCTCCGCACAGGACCGGGGCCTGCTCCCGGCAGTCCGGGCGGCAGGAATGGTGGTAGTCGGGTTACCGTTCGAGTGGCCGTTGCGGGCTTTTCCCGTTTGACACGGGGGCGGGCTGTACCGTCACACTCCGCAGCGTCACCACGACCCAGCCCCGGGACGAACCCCTGGGGAGGCCCCAGCGTCGACCGGAGAGAAGAGCGAAGTTGTCCCCGACCAGCGAGACCGCGAAGGGCGGCCGCCGACTCGTCATCGTCGAGTCGCCTGCCAAGGCGAAGACGATCAAGGGCTATCTCGGCCCCGGATACACCGTCGAGGCGAGCGTCGGGCACATCCGCGACCTTCCCAACGGCGCCGCCGAGGTGCCGGAGAAGTACACCGGCGAGGTGCGCCGCCTCGGTGTGGACGTCGAACACGACTTCCAGCCGATCTATGTGGTGAACGCCGACAAGAAGGCCCAGGTCAAGAAGCTCAAGGATCTGCTCAAGGAATCCGACGAGCTCTTCCTCGCCACCGATGAGGACCGCGAGGGCGAGGCCATCGCGTGGCACCTCCAGGAGGTGCTCAAGCCCAAGGTCCCGGTCAAGCGGATGGTCTTCCACGAGATCACCAAGGCCGCGATCCAGGCCGCCGTGGCCAACCCGCGCCAGCTCAACCAGAAGCTCGTCGACGCCCAGGAGACCCGCCGCATCCTCGACCGCCTCTACGGCTACGAGGTCTCGCCGGTCCTGTGGAAGAAGGTCATGCCGCGGCTGTCCGCGGGCCGTGTCCAGTCGGTCGCCACCCGGCTCGTGGTGGAGCGGGAACGCGAGCGCATCGCCTTTCGTTCGGCTGAGTACTGGGACCTGACGGGCACCTTCGCGACCGGCCGCGCCGGAGACTCGTCGGACCCGTCGTCGCTGGTCGCGCGCCTGCAGTCCGTCGACGGCAGGCGGGTCGCGCAGGGCCGCGACTTCGACTCCCTGGGACAACTGAAGAGCGCGAACACCCTCCACCTCGACGAGGCGAACGCCCGCGCCCTGGCCGCCGCCCTGGAGCAGACGCGGTTCGCCGTCCGCTCCGTCGAGTCCAAGCCCTACCGCCGCTCGCCGTACGCCCCGTTCCGTACGACGACGCTGCAGCAGGAGGCCAGCCGCAAGCTCGGCTTCGGCGCGAAGGCCACGATGCAGATCGCGCAGAAGCTGTACGAGAACGGCTACATCACGTACATGCGTACGGACTCCACGACCCTGAGCGACACGGCGGTCGCCGCCGCCCGCGCCCAGGTCACCCAGCTGTACGGCGCCGACTACCTGCCGCCGCAGCCGAGGACGTACGCCGGGAAGGTCAAGAACGCGCAGGAGGCCCACGAGGCGATCCGACCCTCGGGTGATCGTTTCCGCACTCCCGCCGAGACCGGACTGACCGGCGACCAGTTCAAGCTCTACGAGCTGATCTGGAAGCGGACCGTCGCCTCCCAGATGAAGGACGCGACCGGCAACAGCGTCACGGTGAAGATCGGCGGCACGGCGGCCGACGGCCGGGACGTCGAGTTCAGCGCGTCCGGCAAGACGATCACCTTCCACGGCTTCCTGAAGGCCTACGTCGAAGGCGCCGACGACCCGAACGCCGAGCTCGACGACCGCGAGCGCCGGCTGCCGCAGGTCTCCGAGGGCGACGCCCTGAGCGCCGAGGAGATCACGGTCGACGGGCACGCCACCAAGCCCCCGGCCCGCTACACCGAGGCCTCCCTGGTCAAGGAGCTGGAAGAGCGCGAGATCGGCCGCCCGTCGACGTACGCGTCGATCATCGGCACGATCCTCGACCGCGGCTATGTGTTCAAGAAGGGCACGGCACTCGTCCCGTCCTTCCTGTCCTTCGCCGTGGTCAACCTCCTGGAGAAGCACTTCGGGCGGCTCGTCGACTACAGCTTCACCGCCAGCATGGAGGACGACCTCGACCGCATCGCCCGCGGTGAGGCGCAGGCCGTGCCGTGGCTGAAGCGGTTCTACTTCGGTGAGGGCATCGGCGAGGGTGGTGCCGCCGACGCCGGCAACGGCGACGGGGACCATCTCGGCGGCCTCAAGGAGCTGGTGACCGACCTGGGCGCGATCGACGCGCGCGAGGTGTCGTCGTTCCCCGTGGGCAACGACATCGTGCTGCGGGTCGGCCGCTACGGGCCGTACATCGAGCGCGGCGAGAAGGACACCGAGCAGCACCAGCGCGCCGACATCCCGGACGACCTGGCGCCGGACGAGCTCTCCGTCGACCTCGCGGAGGAACTGCTCGCCAAGCCGAGCGGCGACTTCGAGCTGGGCACGGACCCCGTCAGCGGCCACACCATCGTCGCCAAGGACGGCCGCTACGGCCCGTACGTGACGGAGGTCCTCCCCGAGGGCACGCCAAAGACGGGCAAGAACGCGGTCAAGCCGCGCACGGCGTCCCTCTTCAAGACGATGTCGCTGGACACGGTGACCCTCGACGACGCCCTGAAGCTGATGTCGCTGCCGCGGGTCGTCGGCGTCGACGCCGAGGGCCAGGAGATCACCGCGCAGAACGGCCGCTACGGCCCGTACCTGAAGAAGGGCACGGACTCGCGCTCCCTCCAGGACGAGGAGCAGCTCTTCACGATCACGCTGGAGGAGGCGCTGGCGATCTACGCCCAGCCCAAGCAGCGTGGCCGGGCCGCCGCCAAGCCGCCGCTGAAGGAGCTGGGCACCGACCCGGTGAGCGAGAAGCCGGTCGTCGTCAAGGACGGCCGCTTCGGGCCGTACGTCACCGACGGCGAGACCAACGCGACCCTGCGCTCCGGCGACAGCGTCGAGACGATCACGCCGGAGCGCGGCTTCGAGCTGCTCGCCGAGAAGCGGGCGAAGGGGCCGGCGAAGAAGACCGCGAAGAAGGCGGCCAAGAAGGCACCGGCGAAGAAGACGACGGCCAAGAAGACCGCGGCGAAGAAGACCACGGCCGCGAAGAAGACGACCGCGAAGAAGACCACGACGGCGAAGAAGACGGCCGCCAAGACGGCGACGGCCTCGAAGTCGGCGGAGGACTGAGGTCCCTTCAGCACCTGTTCGAGAGCCGGGCCGCCAAGGCCCGGGTCTTCGCCCAGGGTTCGGAAAGCGAACGCCCCGGCAACACTTCGGTGTCGGGGCGTGCGCATGTCAGACCGGGCACCCCGGTGTGTCGGTGGCTGCCGATAGGCTGAATGCATGACGCGAGCCGAGCACCCTACGGGCCCTCAGCCGGCCCCCGACGACGCCCTGGTCGCGGACTCCCGCGAGCGCGCCGTCCGCGCCCTGCTACGCCGTCCGCAGTTGAAGCGGTTGTGGAGCGCACAGCTCGTGGGCGGCGTGGGCGACACCCTGTCCCTACTCGTACTGGTCCTCCTCGCTCTCCAGGCGGCCGTCGCCGAGGGCTCCTTCGGGGGCGGCTACCGGGGCGTGGCGTTCGCAGTGGCGACCGTTTTCGGAGTGCGCATCCTGGCGACGCTCCTCTTCGGCGCCGTACTTCTCGGCCCGCTCACGGCGCTCACCTCGCAGGACGGCCCGCTCGACCGCCGCTGGACCATGGTCGGCGCGGACGGACTGCGCGCGGCGCTGCTGATCGTCGCGCCGCTGTGGATCGACTGGACGCCCGAGGACGCACTGGCCGTCCTCCTGGTCACGGCCTTCGTCACCGGCGTCGCCGAGCGGTTCTGGACGGTCTGCCGCGAGAGCGCGGCCCCCGCCCTGCTGCCCGCTCCGCCGCCGGAAGGCGCGACGGTCCGGCCGCTGCCGGACCACCTGGACGCCCTGCGCCGCCTGTCGCTGCGCACGGGCTTCGTCGCGATCCCGCTCGCGGCCGCCGTCCTCGTCATCGCCTCCCTGTTCAACAACCTGCTGGGCGCCGGCATCGACTGGTTCGGCCAGCACCAGGCGGCCCTCGCCTCGTACGTCGCGGCGGGGCTGTTCGCCGCGTCCCTGTCCGTGCTGACCTTCCTGGAGCTGCCCGGCACGCGCACCCCGCGCGCCCGCTCGCCGCTCGAGGGGCTGCGCCGCCCGAAGACCACCACCGGCGCCGAGAAGGGCCGCACCGGCGCGATGCCGCTGCTGGTGCTGGCGTGCGCGGCGGTCGCCGCGGCGGTGTCCGCCGCCGTCGCCGTGGCCGTGCTGCACGCCAAGGACCTGGGCGGCGGCCCGGTGCTGTACGGGCTGTTCGTGGGGGCGCTGACCGGCGGTGTCGTCGTCGGCATCCGTACGGCGCCCGCCCTGCTCCCTGCCTTCTCACGCCGTCGGCTGCTCGCGCTGGCGATCGCCTTCACCGGTGTCGCGCTGCTGGCCGGCGGGCTCGTCCCGGACGTCACGACCGTGCTGCTGATCCTCGCGCTGGCCGGCGTCGGCGCGGGCACAGCCGCCAACATCGGGCACACCCTGCTCGACCAGGAGACCGAGGAGTACCGGCGGTCCCGTACGACCGAGCACCTGCACGCCGGTCGTCCGGGTCAGCGTGGCGCTCGGCGCGGTGATCGCTCCGCTGGTCGCGGCGGGGATCGGGCCGCACCGGCTGGAGAGCGGCAAGTTCGTCTTC
>NZ_GG657757.1:4834235-4871510 GCF_000158955.1 Streptomyces viridochromogenes DSM 40736
GACGACCGTTCCGGCGTGCCGCTGCGGCAGGACCTGCAAGACACGCTGCTGCGCGGCGACGAAAACGGACCAGGCGCCCGCGGGCACCGGCTTCTTCATCGCCCTGGAGGGCGGCGACGGCGCCGGGAAGTCCACGCAGGCCGAGGCGCTCGCCGAGTGGATCCGCGGCAAGGGCCACGAGGTCGTGCTCACGCGCGAGCCCGGCGCGACGCCGGTGGGCAAGCGGCTGCGGTCGATCCTGCTGGACGTCTCCAGCGCGGGGCTGTCGCACCGCGCGGAGGCGCTGCTGTACGCGGCCGACCGGGCCGAGCACGTCGACACCGTCGTACGGCCCGCCCTGGAGCGCGGCGCGGTCGTCATCTCCGACCGGTACATCGACTCGTCCGTGGCCTACCAGGGGGCGGGCCGTGACCTGTCGCCGACCGAGATCGCCCGGATCAACCGCTGGGCCACGAACGGGCTCGTGCCGCATCTGACCGTCCTGCTGGACGTCGCGCCGGAGACCGCGCGCGAGCGGTTCACGGAGGCGCCGGACCGGCTGGAGTCGGAGCCCGCGGAGTTCCACGCGCGCGTGCGGGCCGGTTTCCTGACCCTGGCCGCGGCCGACGCCGGACGGTACCTGGTGGTGGATGCTGGCCAGGAGGCCGAGGCCGTCACGACCGTCATCCGGCACCGGCTCGATCAGGTGCTGCCGCTGTCCGAGGCCGAGATCGAGGCCCGGGAGGAGGCGCGGCGCAAGGCCGAGGAGGAGGCCCGCCGGAAGGCCGAGGAAGAGGCCGCCCGCAAGGCCGAGGAGGAGCGCCTGGAGCGCGAGCGCCAGGAACAGCTGGCGAAGCTGCGGGCCGAGGAAGAGGAGCGCAAGCGGCGCGAGCTGGAGGAGGCGCAGCGGCGCGAGGCCGAACGGCAGGCGGAGGAGGCCCGGCGGCGGGCCGAGGAAGCGGCCAGGAAGGCCGAGGAGGAGCGGGCGCGTCTTCTCGCGGAGGAGAAGGCCCGCGCCGAGGAGGAGGCCCGGCGCAGGGTCGAGGAGGAGCGGCGCCGCAAGCAGGCCGAGGAGGAGGCCCGGCTGCGTGCCGAGGCCGAGGCGCTCCGCCTGGAGAAGCAGCACAAGGCCGAGGAGGCCCTGCTGCGGGCCGAGGAGGCGCGGCGTCTCGCCGAGGCGGCCGCCGCGGCGGCGGAGGCCGGGCCGAAGAGTTCCGCTCCGGACTCCGGGTCGCGGCGTTCGTCCCGTCCGTCGCCCACTCCGGACGACGCGACCGTCCCGACGCCGGTGGTGTCGCCGGAGAACGCCCCCGGCCGGACCCCGGGCAGGTCCGAGGCCGAGCGGACCGCCGAGCTGCCGAAGCCGCCGGTTCCGCCGAGTGCGGGGGACGAGACGGCGGTGCTGCCGCCGGTCCGCCCTGAGGCGGACGACGAGGACGGCAGGACTGGCGGCAGGAGCGACGCCGGGACCGACGACAGGACTGAGGTCCTGCCCACGTTTCCTCCCGGTGCGGCGGACGACACGGCCGTGCTGCCTCCGGTCCGGCCGGGGGACGCCGAGGAGACGGCCGTCCTGCCGCCGGTGCGCGGCGACGGACCGGCGGACCGGGTGCCGCCCGGCTACTTCCGCGACGACGCCCCGGCCACCCGCCCCGACGGCACCGACGACCGTACGCGTGAGCTGCCCCAGCTGGACGCCGAGGGCAGGCCCCGCCGGCGTTCCGACTGGGCCGAGGAGACGCCGCTGGACGACCTGCCCTCCCTGGCGGACGAACTGCTGGGACCGCACGAGGACGAGCCGGACGAGGGGCGGGGCCGCGGCGGCAAGGGCCGGGGCCGGGGCCGCTGAGGCCGCTGCCGGCCACCGGGGGGCCGGGCCTCCGGTGGCCGGCCACTGTCCGGCTACTAGCCGTGTTCGGCGACTGGGCTCTGCCGGTGACTGGCCTCTGCCTCTGCCGGGTGGCCGGCACGGCCTCTGCCCGGATCCGGCGGCGGCTCGGGGCGAGCGGCCCCCGCCAGAGACCCGGCCCGGCCCCGCACCCGGCCCCGGCCCGGTGCCCCGCGACGGGCCGTTCCCCGGTTGTCAGTGGTCGGCCCCACAATGGATCTCGCAGCGGCAGTACGGTCCGCAGACGCGGACCTGAGGAAAGGGCGGCGTGACCCATGACCGTGTGGGACGACCTCGTCGGGCAGGAGCGGGTGAGCGAGCAGCTGGGCGCTGCCGCTCGGGACGCCGATGCCCTGGTCACCGCGGCCACCGCCGGCACCCCGCCGCCCGAGGCGTCGAAGATGACGCACGCGTGGCTGTTCACGGGCCCGCCCGGGGCGGGGCGGAACCAGGCGGCGCGGGCGTTCGCGGCGGCGCTGCAGTGCGTCAGCCCCGACCGGGCCCTCGGCGGTGCCCCGGGCTGCGGCTTCTGCGACGGCTGCCACACCGCCCTGGTCGGCACCCACGCCGACGTCACCACCGTCGCCGCGGTCGGCACGCAGATCCTCGCCGACGACATGCGCGACACCGTCCGCAAGTCGTTCACCTCGCCGGCGAACGGCCGCTGGCAGATCATCCTCGTCGAGGACGCCGAGCGGCTGAACGAGAAGTCGGCCAACGCCGTCCTGAAGGCCGTGGAAGAACCGGCCCCGCGCACGGTCTGGCTGCTGTGCGCCCCCTCCATCGAGGACGTCCTGCCGACCATCCGCTCCCGCTGCCGCCACCTGAACCTGAGCACGCCGTCGGTCGACGCCGTCGCCGACATGCTCGTACGCCGTGAGGGCATCGAGCCGGACGTCGCCGCCGCGGCGGCCCGCGCCACCCAGGGCCACGTGGACCGGGCGCGCCGGCTGGCCACCGACCCTGCCGCGCGCGAGCGCCGCGCCGCCGTGCTGAGGCTGCCGCAGCGGGTCGGGGAGATCGGCGGAGCGCTCAAGGCGGCCCAGGAGCTCGTCGACGCGGCCGCCGAGGACGCCAAGCAGCTCGCGGAGGAGATGGACGCCAAGGAGACCGAGGAGCTGAAGGCCGCCCTCGGCGCGGCCCAGGGCGGCCGGATGCCCCGCGGCACGGCGGGCGTGATCAAGGACCTGGAGGACAAGCAGAAGCGCCGCAGAACGCGAACGCAGCGCGACAGCCTCGACCTCGCCCTGACCGACCTCACGGCCTTCTACCGCGACGTCCTCGCCCTCCAGCTCGGCTCACGCGTGGCCATCGCCAACGCGGACGCCGAGGACGCCCTGGAGCGGCTCGCCCGCGACAGCTCCCCGGAGGCCACACTCCGCCGTATCGAGGCGATCGCCGCCTGCCGCGACGCCCTCGACCGCAACGTGGCACCGCTGCTGGCCGTGGAGGCGATGACCATGGCGCTCAGAGCCGGCTGAGCAGCAGCCCGGCCCCCGTCCGACTGGCACACAGGGGATGACCTCGTAATCCATACGAGGCACGACACGCACGCAGGGCGTCCATCCCGTCGCCCAGAGTTACGCTCGCTGGATGGACACAAGGCGCACCCACAGCACCGCCTCCGGCGCGATCCCCGGCCCCGTACCTCGCCGCGCAGGCTCCGGCGGCGCCCACCGCAGGACCCGTGGCGGGGCCAGGACCGCGGCCGGTCTCCTCGCCACGGCCGCGCTGCTCGTCTCCGCGTGCTCCTCCGGGAGCCCGTCGACGTCCGCCACCGCGGCGGCCGCGGCGGAGGCGGCGGTACTGGTCGCGTTGCCGCCGTCCACACCGGCGGCGCTCAAGCCGTACTACAGCCAGAAGCCGGCCTGGCGCGGCTGCGGCGTCCCCGGCTTTCCAGTGCGCCACCGTCAAGGCACCGCTCGACTACACCAAACCGTCGCCGGGCGACGTCCGGTTCGCCGTCGCCCGAAAGAAGGCACCGGCCCCGGGAAGGGGCTGGCTTCGCTGCTGGTGAACCCGGCGGGCCGGGCGGCTCGGCGATCGGCTACGTGCAGTCGTACGCCGGCATCGGCTACCCGGCCGAGGTCCGTGCCCGCTACGACATGGTGGCGGTCGACCCGCGCGGCGTGGCCGGCAGCGAGCCCGTCACGTGTCTGGACGGGCCGGGCATGGACAGGTACACCCGGACGGACATCACGCCCGACGACGAGAAGGAGACCACCGGGCTGGTCGCGGCGTACCGGACGTTCGCCGAGGGCTGCGGCGCCGACTCGCCCAGGCTGCTGCGCCATGTGTCCACGGTGGAGGCCGCCCGGGACATGGACATCGTGCGGGCGGCGCTCGGCGACGAGAAGCTGAACTACGTCGGCGCCTCCTACGGCACCTTCCTCGGGGCGACGTACGCCGGTCTCTTTCCAGGCCGGGCGGGCCGGCTGGTGCTGGACGGCGCGATGGACCCGTCGCTGCCCGCGCGGCGGCTGAACCTCGAACAGACCGCCGGGTTCGACACGGCGTTCCGGTCGTTCGCGAAGGACTGCGTGCGCCGGACCGACTGTCCGCTGGGCAAGGCGGGCACCTCGCCGGAGCAGGTCGGCCGTAACCTCAAGGCGTTCTTCGGGAAGCTGGACGCGCGGCCGGTGCGCACGGGCGACGCCGACGGCCGCCGCCTCACCGAGTCGCTCGCCACCACCGGCGTGATCGCGGCCATGTACGACGAGGGCGCGTGGCAGCAGTTGCGCGAGGCGCTGACGTCCGTGATGAAGAAGAACGACGGCTCCGGGCTCCTCGTCCTCTCGGACAGCTACTTCGAGCGGGACGCCGACGGCCGCTACAGCAACCTGATGTTCGCCAACGCGGCGGTGAACTGCCTGGACCTGCCGGCCGCCTTCGACACCCCCGACGAGGTGCGCAGGGCGCTCCCCGCGTTCCGGAAGGCGTCCCCGGTCTTCGGTGAGGGCCTCGCCTGGGCCGCCCTGAACTGCGCGTACTGGCCCGTGCACGCCACAGGCGAGCCGCACCGCATCGAGGCGAAGGGCGCGGCGCCCATCGTGGTGGTCGGCACCACCCGCGACCCCGCGACCCCGTACCGCTGGGCGCGGGCCCTGGCCGGCCAGCTCTCCTCGGGCCGCCTCCTCACCTACGAGGGCGACGGTCACACGGCGTACGGCCGCGGCAGCTCCTGCATCGACCGCACGATCAACGCCTACCTCCTCCGCGGGACCCCTCCCCAGGACGGAAAGCGCTGCTCATAAGCCCTGCTCCCAGCCCCGGAGGACCCACCTCCGGGGCTGGTACGGAGCACCCTGCGAAACTGTGTAGACTTACCGTCGTTGCTGATCGCACCATAGTGCGGACAGCGCGCCGCCTTAGCTCAGATGGCCAGAGCAACGCACTCGTAATGCGTAGGTCTCGGGTTCGAATCCCGAAGGCGGCTCCACTGAAACCCAGCTCAGACGGTGTCTGAGCTGGGTTCTTTTGTTCAGCGGATACGGCGTCGACGTTGTGCGCGTGCCGCGCGGCTGTTCGTGGTCTCAGTCTTGGTCTCAGTTACGGGTTCCAGGCGGGGCATGAACGTGTCTCCCATGCGGCGCATCGCGTCCTTCGAGAGGTGCGATCTGCCCTTCACGTACCGCCGGGTCTGGCTGATCTGGGTGTGCCGAAGGATCTCCATGATGGTCGGCATGTCCACCCCGAGCTCATTCAGGATCGTGCCGGCGGTGTGACGGCTCCCGTCGTACAGGCGCCGGTCGTCGATCCCGGCTTCTGCCAAGAGCTCCTTGAACTCTTCCCAGTCTTGGCGAGGGTCGAGGGGACGACCGTCCGGGCGGGTGAAGACCAGCTTGTGATCCTCCCACTCGTCTCCTGCCTCGGCGCGTGCCTCTTCCTGCTGTGTCTGGTGCTCGCGCAGGTAGGGGATGAAGGGCGGCGGGATGGGCACGGCGTCCCGGCTCTTCTTGGTCTTGGGCCGTGTGAAGACCAAGCCACCGCCTTTGCGGTCGGGGCATGCGCGGGCGTGACTCGTGCAGCCCTCCGGACAAGGCTTCGGACAACCGCGCTTGTAGCCCTTGTGGGGCGAGCAGTCGGGCGGGCACGGCTCGAACCGGTGGAACTTCGCGCCGCACGCGTGTGGATCCTTGCATCCGTGCCGCCATGTGAGGCGTTGAAGCTGCCATTCGGGGCGGAATAGCTCGTTGTCGAAGTCGACGTACGGCCACCTCAAGCCCAGGGTCTCGCCCTGTCGGAAGCCCATGCCGACGCCGACGCACCAGCGCATGAAGGTGGGGCGCTTCGCTGCGGCCTCCAGGAATGCCTTGGCCTCTTGGGTGGTGAACGGGTTCGCCTCGGTCTCGTCGACCGTGGGCGGGTCAACGAGGGTGGCCACGTTTTCGACGATCATCCGGCGGCGGTGGGCGATCTTCAGGGCGCGAGACAGGATGCGGTGCACCTTGAGCACGTGGGACGGCGCGTGTCCCTCATCGAGCATGACGCGGTACATCCGCTCCAGGTGTTCCGGCTGGAGCTTGTCGATTCGATGCTGGCCGATGCCGGGGATGATGTCGTTCCGGGTCTTGGACCAGTAGTCGTCCAGGGACCGGGGCTTGAGCTTCAGGCTCGCGATGTCGGTCAGGTAGGTGGTCATCCACTGGGCAACGGTCGGCTTCCGGCCGGCCTTGGGGGCGCGGCCCCTGTCGCGGAGGTCCTCCAGCTCGCGGACCTTGCGCTTGATCTCGGTCTCGGTCTTGGCGCGGCGGTGACGCCGGTCGGGCGAGCCGTCGTCCTTGACGCCCATGGTGACTCGGCCGTGAAACCAGCCGTCACTACCGAGGTAGATGGACGATTCCATGTTCGGCTTGCGGGGACTCAACGTGCTCCTCCATACGGAAGGCGCCCCCGGACGTGTTGTCCGGGGGCGCCTTTGTGGGGGTGGATTGATCAGTGGGAGACCGGTTCGAGGGCGTTGACGTACGCCTCAAGGTCGCTGCGGCGTATGCGGCGGGAACGACCCCGCTTGACGTACCTCAGGACCCCTTCGGCCATCAGCTCGTAGACGGTGGAGCGCCCGAACCGGAGAACCGTGGCGGCTTCCGTCGGGGTGTAGAGCAACTGGTCGGAGGGCGGGAGCGCGGTGCTCATGGAGACTGCCTTCCTGATCGGAGACTCTTGGGGCGGACCCCCTTGCCTGGAAGTCCGCTACATGCGCCACGGCTGCTACGCCGCAGGTCAGAGCGGGTTTCCGGCGTAGCGGTTGCGAGGGATGTAGCGGATGGGTCCGCTACGCGCTCGGGGGCTGTAGCGGTTCTGCGGTGTCTGTAGCGGGGGCGTAGCGGGTTACGTGGGTAACAGCCGCTACGCCGTTTCCGCTGGTCAGGTGGTGGTCAGTCGGTGGTGGTGGCGGGTGTAGCGGACTCCGTCGGCGTGGGGCAATAGCGCTTCCACGCGTCGTGAAGGTCCGCGGCGTAGTAGCCCTTGACGACCCCCGCCCCGGTGCGGATGTTGCGGGCCTTGATCGGGGTGTTGTCTGCGGTGACGTACTCCCCGAGTCGCTTGGCGAGTTGCCGGGAGTCGAGCGGCTTGCCGCCCATGTCGGCCCAGGGCGCTTCGTCCAGGGCGTTGAGGGCGGCGAGGATCTGCGCGGTGGGCATCCGGTCGGCGCCGTTGAACACCACGTCGCGCAGGTCGGTCAACAGCCGGATTCCCAGGGATGCCTTGTCCCCGACGGTGGCGGCGGCGACCAGCTCGGCGCACGCTTCGCGGGCACGCTCCGGCCAGTCACCTCCGGCCGCGTCGGCGATGGCGAGCAGGGGTTCCCACACGTCTGCGGGCCGGTCCGAGACGCCCTCGGGCATCTCGGGGAAAGCGTCCTGCACCTGGTCGCGGACGGTGTCCGCCCAGACCGCGAGTTGCTGGCGCAGGGCGCGGCCCTGCGGTTCGTGGATGCGGCTGCGGAAGGATTCCACGGTTTCGTTGGGGGCCCGCCGGCGCATGCGGATGATGACCGAGCGGGTCAGGATCGTGTCCGGGAGCCAGCCGAGACCGGCGACGGCGACCGCGGCGTACGAGGGGAAGGCCTGCACGCTCTGGTTGCCACCGTCCCCGACGCACCGGTACGAGACGCCGGTTCGCCGGTGTCCGGCGTTGAGCAGGCCGCGTAGTTCCTCGTTGTCCTTGGCCTTGGGGCCGAAGACGGTATCGATCTCGTCGAAGAGGATCGTGGGCCGTCCGTCCTCCATCCCGGACACCGCGCGGAACAGGGCGGCGGGGGAGGCGTTGACGGCCACCATGGGCTGCGGGACCAGGGTTCCGCAGATCTCCAGCGCGCGGGTCTTGCCGGAGCCCGGCTCAGGGGAGAGGAATGCCAGACGCGGGGTGGACTCGAACGCGTCCAGCAGGTGCGCGTGCGCGTCCCACAGGGTGACAGCGACGTAGGCGGCTTCGGTCGGGAAGACGTTGAAACGGCGGTGGAACGCTTCGACCTCGTTGAGCAGGGCGGCGCCGTCAATGGACGGGGCGGCGGCCTGGTTGCTGTCGGTCATGCGGCGTTCCTCCTTTCGGTGGGTGCGGCGGGAGCACCGGTGCAGGCGGATCGGTGGGCGTCGTACTCGGTGACCAGGGCGGCCACGTGGCCGGGGCCGGTGGCGGTGGCGGTCTGGCCGCAGGGGCATGCGTAGGCGGCGGTGGGCAGGGCGCCGGGTCGGGTGGACCAGCGGGCGCCGTCGTCGGGGTGCCGGTAGGTGGGCGGAGCGAAGATCCGGATACCGGGGGCGTGGGGTGTCGGGTCGGTTCCCGGGCTGGCCGGGAACCGGTTCGAGCGAAGGGCGGTGACGACGCCCTTGCGGGCGGCGCCTTTCGGCTCGCCCACGGCCGCATGGCCCACAGGCTGTGGAGCGGTGTGTGAGCCGGGGGTGGTGGCGGTGGGGCAGTCCAGGTGGGGGGAGTTGGGGCCGGTCATGAGGCTGCCTGCCGTGGGGTGGCATGCGTGATGACCCATTCCATGGCGCTGCGGATGGTCGTGCGGCACTCGGCCGGCGGCAGGCCGGTGGCCTCCCCCGCCGCCTGGATTGCCTGCTCTGCCACGTGCCGCGGGAGGTGGCCCCATGCGACGAACCGTGCGACCTTGCAGGCACTTCGGTGCAGGGTGTTGTTGCGGCCCTCCGGTCCGCCCTCGGTCGCGGAGACGATGACCGCGCATTCGCGTTCCAGCGCCACCTGTGCGGCGCGGGTGCCGTCCCGCACGGGCGCCAGTTCCACGACGGCGGGCTTGGGATGCTCGGTGAGCAGTGCGGCCAGCCACCAGGGGAGCGGAGCCACGGGCGCCTCGTCGTTCACCTCGTAGGCCCCGTCGGGGGTCGTGCTGCCGGGGGCGACGACGTATCCACCCCACGCTCGGGTGTCGATGTGCGGCCCGAGACGGTTCGCGCTGTTCTTCAGCCGCATCCCGGCGGGGGCGGTGAAGTACAGATGCTCACCACCACGTGCGGTCCGCACCCGGTAGGTGGCGGGGACGGTGTGGCCGGTGCGCTCGCAGAGCGCTTTGAGGGAAGTTGCGCCGTCAGGCGCTCCTTTCGGCTCTTCGGGCTTGCACACGTCCAGGTCGATAACGAGCAGCCCGGCCGGGCCGGTCGCGATCCCCACGTTGTAGGGGCGCGTTGCCCACGTGGCGCGGATCAACTCGGGGTTGGTGGTTGCGCGTTGCTCGGGCTTGCGGTGCCCGCTCGCGCAGCGGCCGGTGCCGGGGCAGGCCCGTTCGGGGTGCCCGGCCGGCCGCTTCGCGTTGGGGAGCAGGGGGATGACCGGCCAGCCGCGCTCTGCCGGCAACAGTGCGGAAGCGAGCAGGGGCAGGCAGGCCAGATCGGCGGTCAGGACGTCCGGGGGGCTGAGGGCTCGCCGGACGTCGGTGGGTTGCGTCATGCTGGGTGTCTCCAGTTCCTTGACGGGTTCTGGCTGGCAAGGGCGGCCCCGCGTTCATTGGCGTGAGGTGAGGGCCGCCCTTGGCGTAGCTAGAAGGGCGGTTCGTCGCTGTATCCGTTGGGCGCCCACGGATCGGGGTCCTGCCGGTGCCGGTACAGCCAGCGGGGGCGGCGGGGGATGGGCAGCAGGAACCAGCGGCGGTCCTCGTTCCAGCAGGTGCAGGGCTCCCAGTCGGTGCCCGCGTACTCGCCGGTGTCGTGGTCGCCGTAGTGGTGCTCGGTGCCGCCCACGCCGTCACAGTCGGCGCAGTCGGGGCGGGGCGTGTCGGTCAGGATCAGCGCGTTGCGCGGCCACGTGGCGCGCTGGATGCGCAGTCGCATTTGATCTCCTTGTCAGCCGTGGAAGTGGCTGCGCTTGATGACGGCCTTGCGGATGTTGACCGTGCTGCCGTTCCTGTCGTTGGCGACGCGTCCGGGCAGGCGCCAGGCGAGGACGGCGAGGGCGATCCACATCGCGGCTCCGGAGCCGAACCCGGCGGCGGCGTTGACGACTTCGCTCACGCCGTATCCGGCTCCGGCGGCGAGGGCGCCGCCCCCGAGACCGGCCCCCAGGAAGCGCTGGGCGACGGGGTCGAGCAGCGGCAGCGGGGTCAGGTCGCGCGGCTCCGGGACGGGCATGGGCGGCGGGGCGAGGTGCTTGGGCATGGGCACCATGCGGCCGTAGGCGTCCGGGACCCAGACGACCGGGACGCGTTCGGCGTACAGCTCCACCGGCCCCTGCGCGGGGGTCTGCAAGGGCTGCATCGCGGTGTCCGGGGTGGGCTCTCGGTAGGGCTCAAGAGGGTGGGTCACGGCCGGTTCTCCGATCACGGATCGTGACTGTCAGAGGGCAGGCTCTGACAGTCAGAAACGGGTGTCAGGCGTGATGTCAGGCCGTAAATCCCTGACTTCTCTATAGGCCGGGCCGCGCCCTGACTGTCAGAGTCAGAGCGCGGCCCTGACAGTCAGGGCGTCACGGTGGGTAGTGCTAGGCGGCGACGGCGATCGGGCGGACGATGGTGTACTCGCCCTGTCCGTCGCGCTGCAGGACGCCCTGTTCGGTGAGCTTCTTCAGCTCACCCTGGAGCCACGGGCGGGAGCGGCCGGCGGCCACCGTCGCGGGGATCAGGTCGCCGGGCTCGAAGGTGAGCCGGTCCTGTGCGGCCCATGCGTCGATCTGGCCGTACAGGGTTGCGCGGGCCTCCTCGGTGGACGGCCGGGCGGTCTGCTCGAAGGTGAGGTCCGTGTCCGGGTCGGCGTCGGGTACGTCGTCCTCCAGGCGGAGACGGGCGTAATCGGCGTCAGGCTCCGGGTCCGCCGGGATGTGGGACATCACGTCGTCATAGGCGTCCTGCAGTTCCATGGCGGCGGCCTCCTCTACGGCCGGGTCGACGGCGTCGATGTCGTCGTCCTCCCTGTCGTTCCACTCTGGTGCCGGGGCGGGAACGGCGTGCAGCAGGGCGGGCGCCGTCGCGGTGTCGGGGGCGTTGGTGCGGTTGGTGCCGTGGTGGGTGCGCCGTTCGTAGGCGAGACCGGCGGCCCGCGCGGACACGTCGTCCAGCGGGTCGCGGACCGCGGCGGCGGCGAGCACCATTTCCCGGATCTGCTCCTTGACCGTCTTGGTCAGGGAGCCGCGCACTTCGGTGGTCCACCGCTTGGCGGGGATGTTCATGCCGGTGGCGTAGGCGTAGCCGGGCCGGTCCGCACCCCAGTCCGGGATAGCGCCGGATTCGGTGACGCGGTCGGGCAGGCAGAACCCGGCGTCGGCGGCGTCGTCGACGCCGAAGCACGCGGCGGCTTGGAGGTTGGCACGCACGTCGGTGGACACGTTCTTCCAGGACGCGCGCTGGAGGCTGACGACCAGCCAGATGCCGACCGACCGGGCAGCACGGGCGATCTTGTCCAGGACTTCGAAGTCGGCCACGTCGGCCGCCTCTTCGATCCAGACCACCATGGCGTTGAGCTTCGAATCCGGGGTCCACTGGTCGAGCCCCTCGTTGGCCAGCTCCGTGCCACGCGCCGCGATCACTTCCGGCAGGCAGCGCAGCAGGGCTTTCGCCTCACGCTGTCCGCCGCGATTCTTGTCGACGAACCAGTCCAGCCCTTCGGCCATGTGCCCGACCGTCTGTTCGCCCTTGGACAGGTCGATCAGCCACACCGACAGCTTCCGCCGGGTCATCAGGTGGGCGAGCACCGTACGGGCGAACTCCGACTTGCCCGAGCCGGTGACGCCCATGACCAGCAGGTGCTGAAGGATCTCGGCAAGGAAGGGGTTGATCGACCAGACCTCGCCGTCGGCGTACAGGCCGACCGGGATCGGCTCCGTGGGCAGCAGGCCGAGTTCGGCCGGCGGGCGGAAGGGGACGCCGTCCTTGAGCAGGTCGGCCACGCGGGCGGAGAAGGTGCCGCGGGCGGCGTTGTCCGGGTTGCGGTCGACGGTGACTGCGGACGGCGGGACGTGCAGGGCCGCCGCGAGTTTCGGCGCGGCGCTCTGGACGTCCTCCATGGTCTTGCCGGGCGGTACGACCACGTCGGCACTGACCATGCCCTTTCCGTTGCCGCGCGCGTTCTTGACCTGCACCTTCTCCAGGCCGATGGCTTCGGCGAGCTTGCCCAGTCCGGTGGTCTCGGTCTCCTCGGTCTCGTCGTGGGCGTCGCGCATGATCTGGCGCACGTTCCACGACGCGGCGAACAGCCCGCCCCCGAGTAGCCACAGGTCTGTCATGGGGTGGCCGAACGGCCCGGCGGAGACCGAGCAGGTCAGCCAGCCCATGCCCGCGGCCACGCTCGCGGTGGCCTGTACGCGGCGGAAGCGGCGGAACTTGTTGGTGCCACCGGCCACCGCCCATGTCACGGCGGACAGCAGGACCCCGCCCGCCCCCATGCCGGCGGACGCGAGACCGGCGGACAGCGCGGAATCGCCCCACATCTCGTTGACCCCCCATCCGGCGACCGGGGGGAGGGCGGCGGCGCCGATCCAGGGCGGCAGGTAGGGCGCGGCCTTCGCGGCGAGGTGGTTGCCGATGGTGGACAGGACACCGCTCCGGCCGGTGGGCATGGTGGCCAGGGCGTAGCCGTTCTGGCCGTCCCAGCCGCGCACGGCGGAGGTGTTGTCGCGGTCGCGGCGGGCCATCAGTCCTCCCCGATCGTGAACGTCGGGCGGGCCTGCTTGCCGTTGCGCTTCTGCTTGGCCTCCTGCTCCGGCTTGACGAAGTGCCGGTCAAAGGCGTGTGCCATCTTCAGGGCGCCGACCCCGAGCGCCTTGGCAGCTTCCGCACTGACCTTGAGGTGTGCGGAGACCAGCCGGGCCTTGATCCGGGACTGTGCGCCGAAGGTGTACCACTTGCCCTTGTACTGCGAGAGCACGCCGTTCAGCTCCTCGGCGCGCATGCCGAGGATCAGGTACAGCTCGCGCCCAAGGTGGTTGATGGCCTTGGCCATGGCGATGATGTCCTTGTCGCTGCGGATCTCGATCCGCTCGATCATGTGGATCAGGCGGTCGCCCTGGTGTCGGTCGGACGCACCGCCCCCACCGCTGTCGCCGTTGAACCCGGCGTTCCCGCCCGGGTTGCCACCGGTGTTCGCGCCGAAGTTGACGTTGTAGGTGCGTTCCTTGTGGGTGTGCCGCTTCGGCCCGCCCGAGGGGGCGCCGTTGGGCGGGGCGCCGTTGGTGGGGGTGCTCATGTGTCGTCCTCCTCGAAGACGAGCGACCGACCGAGCAGCCGTGACGTGGCGATGTGGTCGACGGTCCATCCGTCGTCGACCGCGTCGGCGGCCTGCTCGATGAGCCGGTGGGATGCCGCGAACCGTGCCGTGACGGTTGCGGCGTACAGGTCGGTAGGCCGCCAACGGGACTGACCCGAGACGGCGTAAACGAGGGCGCTCACCCGGCGGACCGCTCGGGAGCCGAGGGCCCACGAGCGGTCCAGCAGGGCGGCGCGGCGCGTGCCGAACACAGCCCGCCCCCTTCAGCCCTTGCGGCGGATGGCCAGCCACGCCGTCTGAACGGCCAGCGTGACCAGCAGCCACAGCACGGGCAGCGGACCGGCCGTCGGGCCGAACCCGGCGGCCAGGGCCAGCCAGGCCAGCGCGGACGTGCCGCCCGTGGCGAGACCGATCCGCCACAGCAGCACCGAGCGGCCGGCGCGGCGGCGCAGCAGCGCGAAGGCCAGCCAGGTGAGCGGGGCGACGGCGAGCGGGGCGAGCAGCAGGCCCGACCACCACGCCCACCAGTGCAGCAGCGCCGTGACCGGCAGCGCGACCGTGGCGAGGGTGAGCGGCGCCATGGCACGACGGTGCTTCCACAGCAAGCGGGCCAGGAAACCGAACGCCTCACGGGTCAGTGACGGACGCTCCGGGACAACGACCACGAACGGCTGCGCGCCCCGGCGGCCGCGCTGACGCGGAATCTGGACGGTGTGGACGCCCGCGGCCCTCTTCGAAGCGCGGGTACGAGTACGGCTGGACACAGCGAAACTCCCAGGAGACGAAGGGATTCAGGCGGCGCGCTGTTCGTCGGCCGGGTAGGCGCAAGGCGCACACATCCCGAGCGATACGGGGATCACGTAGCCCGCGTCGGCGTGGCACTGCGGGCACATGCGGCGGGCGGCGTTGGCCTTGACCAGGGCCGCCCACTTCGCGGGCGTCATCGGCCTGACCGGCTTGGCCTGCTCGATGCGGTAGAGGTAGGCGACCAGCGGGTCACGGCGGCGGCGCGGACGCTCCACTTGCGCGGCCACGTCCTGGCCTCCCGGTCGCAGCCCAAGGGCCCTCAGTTGGCGGCGCGTGGCCAAACCGTCAGGGGCAAACCGCCACCGGTAGGTGGGGATGCCGGCCATCAGTTGCCCGCGATGGCCAGCTCAGCCCCGCCGGCGCCGGGGTCGCGAAGCTCGGCATAGCGCGCGGACACCCAGCCGACCGACCAGCTGCACAGCTCCGCCGCCTGGCGCACCGACAGGCCCGACGTGAACGCGGCGGCCACGATCCGGCGCGCCTCGTCCTCCGGCAACTTCACCTCAGCCGGGCCTCGCTTCAGCAGCGCGGCGCGTTCACGCTCAGCCCGCTCCTCGCGTTCACGGCGTTCACGCTCGGCCTGCTCGGCGCGCTCGCGCTGCTCGGCTTCGGCCCGCTGCCGGGCCTGCTGTTCATGCCTCAGCCGCTCTTGTTCACGCTGTTCACGCTCGCGTTCACGGCGTTCACGAGCCTCCCGCTCGGCAGCCTCGGCCCGCTCCCGGGCTTCCCGCTCCTCGCGCCGTTGCCGCTCTTCCCGCTCAGCCTGCTCTCGAGCGATGCGGGCTTCGTGTTCACGTTGTTCACGCGCCAACTGCGCGGCGTGCTCGCGCTCCTCGCGGGCCTCCGCGCGGGCCTGCTCGGCTCGTTCCCGGGCCGCCTGCTCCCGCCGCTCCCGCTCGGCTGCCTGCTTGGCTTCCAGGGCCGCCACGGCGGCGGCGATGGCTCGCCGGTAGGCCAGACTGGTTTCCGCTGTGACGATCAGCAGCAGCGGCGCCACGGAGTGGACGGCAACTCCGACCAGGTCTTTCTTCAGCGCGGAGTCAGCCGTGTTGAGCGCGAGCGTCATCAGGCCGGTCATCCACCGCAGCACGATCGGCCAGCGCCCGCCGTGCCCGCCCAGACGGGCCAGCACATCATCGAGCTTGACCACGATGACCACCGCCGCGTCGACCACGAGCGGCAGGATCGGCGCCGTCCAGTCCCACGCTTCGGCCGTGTGCTTGGCCATCAACGGCGTCACGGTGAGGATCGAGTACAGCATCGCCCCGCACACGATCAGCCACGTCCCGCCCGACAGGGCGCGCTCCGCTGAACGCGTCTGAACACTGTTCACGCCGCACCCCCTACGCGCTCAGGGGCGCATGCGTCGCTGTAACCGGTCAACTCCAACGTGGCGCCCGCGAAGTCGGCGGACGCCTTCAGCACGCGCGTCCGGCCGTCGCTCTGCTCTCGGTAGACCACCGTGTCCGGGGAGATGTCCAGCGCCTCCCGCCAGACCTCGAAGTCCGGCAGGCCGCGGTGGAAGCTCAGCTCCAGCCGGTCCGGGTAGATGGGGGTCACCTGGACGTCCGGCGCGGGGAGGTGGCTGAAGTCCACGGCCAGCAGGCGCAGCGCCCGCAGCGGCACGGCCAGGCTGTCCAGCGTCAGGTTCTCGCTCACGCCCCAACCTCCGTCACCGTGCGGGTCTGGTTCGTGAGCTCGCGACGCGCGGCCAGCACCTTACGGCGGGCCCGGCGCAGCCGTCGCGCGTCCAGCTCGGTCACCGGCCGGTCCATGAGGCTGATCCGAACGTCCAGCTCCTCGACCTCCGCGCGGATTAGGGGCATCTCGGCGTCGATGGCGTCCAGCTCCGCGTCCGTCGGTTCGCGGTCCTGCTCGGTCGCGTCGATGTCGGACAGCGGGTGAAGGGGGAGAATCTTCATGGGTCGTGTTCCTCTCGAAGTGTGGAACGGCCCGAACGCGGCTCCCGGGTGGCACCCCGGGGGCCGCTTGCCGTTGAAGCCGGGAACGTCTCGGCTCCCCGCGCCCCGCCCGTACGGCCCCCGCGCGGTACGCGGGCCCGGACGGGCGAGGGAGGCAACCGGCCGCAGCGCTAGCCGCTGCGATGGCAGGTAGAGAGCGGACCGGTTCGGCCGTGAGCGTGCGTTCCGCTCGCGGACCTGGATGACGTACTGGCGCCCGCCGGCCGATCCGTCACGGCGGCGCCCAAAGTCTTCGTCGATGCACTGGAATGCCTCTCTGCCGAGGTCAACAGGGGTGAAGCACTGCAAGGGGGACCACGTCCCCACCCTCCGGCCGTTGCTCGCGGTCGCCGGGCCACCTCGCCAGTACGGGCCGAAACCCTGTTCTGCCTGGCCTTCAGCGGGATTGCAGCGTCCCCGCCTTCTGCGCATGCGGCATGAAGCCGCCTTCCGGCCGAGGTGTTGCGTTCGGCCGTTGCAGTACCTGTTTTACAGGTACTGCATGAGGGTCCGTCAAGTACGTCGAGGGAACCTCTCGTTCTTCGCGCCTGGACTTCTTGGCGCACCATCAGAATCGCCGCAGGTCAGGGGCGTTCGTAACCGCACTCTTGGAAACCTTGGGGAGCGCTGACTACGCTCAAGAAGTCCCTACAAGTCCCTCAGGGGGTGTAGATGTCCAACGAGCGCTTGAGGTCGGCTCTGTTAGCGCGTGGCATGACTGTTCAGGACCTGGCCGAAGAGATCGGCGTCATCCCGAAGACGGTCGAGCGTTGGATTACGCAAGGGAAGGTGCCGTACCGGCGTCACCAGTACGCGACAGCGACAGCGCTCAAGGTTGACGTGACAACGATCTGGGAAGACGGCCGGACCATCGAGAGCGCGGCGGACCTGTCCAAAGCCGAGATAGTGACCGTCTACCCGCACCGCCATACGGTGCCACCAGGGCTCTGGCGAGAGCTCTACGGCCGCGCTGAGCGGAACCTGGACGTGCTCGTCTACTCCGGGTTGTTCCTCTCCGAGGACCCGCTGTTCCATGACCTGGTGAAGGCAAAGGTAGAAGCCGGAGCCCAGGTGCGCATCCTGCTCGGCGACCCCGAGTGCGCTGCCGTACGCCAGCGCGGCATCGACGAGGGCCACCAGATCATGGGCGGCAAGATCCGCAATGCCCTGCTCCACTACCGCGCCCTCATGCGGAGCCATCCGGACATCGGCTTCCGGCTGCACGACTCGACGCTCTACAACTCGATCTACCGGGCCGACGACGAGATGCTGGTGAACCCTCATGTCTACGGCATCGGCGCCTTCATGGCGCCCGTCCTTCATCTGCGCCGTCTGCCTGGTGGCGGCATGTTCGACACGTACGCGAATAGCATCGAACACACCTGGGAGAACGCCCGCCCGATCACCGAGCAGGACACAGCAAGTATCACGGGAGTCTGAACCATGGGACGTATCGACTACCTGCACGACCCCGATGCCCCGCCGGCCAACTCGGTTGTGCCGTCCGTCGTCGCGTTCGTGCAGAACGACGCGGGACAGGTGTTGATGATTCAGCGCTCCGACAACGGGCGCTGGGCACTGCCCGGTGGTGGTCACGACGTGGGGGAGTCGATCAGCAACACCGTTGTGCGCGAAGTCTGGGAAGAGACCGGAATCAAGGCGGAGGTCGTCAACGTGTCCGGGCTCTACACGGACCCCGGACACGTGATGCAGTACGACGACGGCGAGGTGCGCCAGCAGTTCAGCATCTGCTTTCGCGCGCGGCCGGTCGGCGGTGAACTCCGTACGAGCAACGAGACGACTCAGGTCCGCTGGGTCGACCCAGCGGACCTGACGACGTTGGACGTGCACCCCACGATGCGGCTCCGGATCGAGCACGCCATGGACGGGGCGCGCACGACTCCCTACATCGGCTGACGCTTGGCGGCGGCGACGCGTTCGAGCACGCGGGAAGTGCAGGCCAGGATCTCCGGCTCGGCCCGGCGGATGAACTGCCCGATCAGGCTGTCCGGCCCGTATCGCCCGGCGATCTCATTGATCCGGTCGACCGGGTTCGTGGACGTGCCGTCCGGCGTGGTGTTCATGTCGCAGTAGCAGAGCGCATCGTTCAGGTGCGCGCTCTCGCGAGGAAACTCGCCCTCCAGTTCCTCGCGCATACCGCGTGCATCCGCCTCCATCCAGGCGCAGGAGTGGTGAGCGACGAGGTTGATGACCCGTTTGTCGGCGCCGGCCACATCCCGGAGGTAGCGCGCGCCGTCCAGCGGGTGAAAGCCCGTCTTGGCCAGGTCCGGCGCATAGCCGATGTCGTGCAGGACCGCTGCGGCCTCCAGCAGGTCGGCGTCCTGGTCGAGAACGAGCCCGATCGTGCGGGCCCGCTCGGCGACCCCAAGACAGTGCTTCCACCGCCGCGGCAACGGCTCAGCGAGCAGGGACTCAGCCAGGGGATAGGCCCACTCCGTCAACTTCGGCAAGCTACGAACGCTCCTCTCGAGTTGGCACGGCGCGGACCGTCCGTACCTTGCCCTGTCCGCCCCCCGCCAGCACGCCGGCTGCCTCCAACTTTTCCAGGGCCTTGGTTACCGTGGGTCGCGAGACCCTAAACCGTCCGGCCAGCGCGGAGGCGCTGGGGAATGGTTGCCCCACTTCGAGCCCGTCAGCTGTGATGACGTCCGCGATCCGCTGTTCGAGCGGGCGCCGGTCGTGATTCACCCCAGCGCGCACGACGTGCCACCGTCCGCCCGGCACTGGTTCGGCCACACCTTCCTGCTTCAGCACAGCGAACGCGCGGAGCGCGACCCCACGCGAGACCTTGTGATCGCTCATCACCTCAGAAACAGCCGGAAGCTCCGTCATGTCCGGCTCCGCCTCGATCCGTGTCTTCAGCGTGTCGGCGATTTTCAGGAAGGTCCCCCGAGGGTTGGCCTGCTGCGACACTCGCTCTCCCTCCGCTTGACCATGCTCTCCCCTCAAGAATCCCACGGCTCACGACCGTCGTGGAGAGCTCGGACGGCCATCCCATCTCGCTGAAGCGCTAGGTGTAGGGCCCGGCGTGGGGTGCAGGGTCGAGTGCTTCATCCCAACGTGCGGAGTGCGCTCACGCGGGCATCAGAGGAGCGAACACCACCTCTGCCGACTGTTGACAGGCGATTTTCACGAACGCCACTCACAACGCCGTTTGTGGTGGTAAAAAGGTCAACCGTTACCTATCTCGAAATTGTGAGGCCAACATGGGTATCCCGACTGGATCGGATGGCAACTCGGGCAGCTTCTCGATTTCGATCACGGGAGTTGAGTTGGCATCAGGCGCCAGACTAGAGCTTCCTAAGTCGGGCGTTACCGCCATTGTGGGTCCAAATAACTCAGGGAAAACGACTTTTCTCCGTCAAGTCAGACAGCATGTAGCCCAGGGTGTACAAGCGGCAAACTTGGGGCACCCGGCTTTGGTACTTCGAGTTGAGATGGATAGGACCGGCACGCTCGACGATGCGGTGGCATGGCTGAAAGAGCATGCCCCGATGACGGAAAGTGAGAGCGGGACCTTCTTTCACCCTCTCAACGGGACGGCTTTTCACGAGATTGCCGTTCGGCAAACACTTCAGGCCGGCCTGTCTCGCGGGATGGGGGAGCTTCAGAACCTGCTTGTCTTTTATGGTGATGCATGGGGTCGACTTAATGGAGCGCAGGCGACAGAGCAGAGGAACTCCATTTCGGATCCTGCGACATCACCTCTCCACCTTCTTCAGGACGACCATGAGATATTCGAGGAGCTAAATCGAATCAGCCTGAATGTCTTCCGACGTCCTCTGACCTTGGATCGCCTCAGCAAGAATGTCAATCTCAGGGTGGGGCAAACTGATGTTCCCGCGCCGTCAATCGATCGCATCACGAAGGAATATCTAAGCGCCCTCTCCTCCCTGCCGCAGTTGATGATGCAGGGGGACGGAATGAGAAGTCTGATCGGACTGCTAGCGCCACTGGTTACGTCCACATATCCCATTGTCTTCATCGATGAGCCCGAAGCCTTCCTGCACCCGCCGCAGGCAGCCGCCATTGGAAAGATCCTCGGGGAGCAGGCAAGGCTCAAGGGGATTCAGATTATATTGGCCACTCATGACCGGAACCTTCTTGCAGGTCTCCTTGAATCGGAGGCGAATGTATCGATTGTCCGGCTAGATAGGTCGACCGAGGATGAAACTATTGCCCGGCAGCTCGATTCTGATGATTTGAGAAAAATTTGGAATGATCCAGTTCTGCGCTATTCTAATGTGCTCGACGGGCTTTTTCATCGGCTTGTTGTCCTTGCGGAGGGTGACAGAGATTGTCGTTTCTACGCGGCAGCCCTAGAGGCGGCCGCCTCGGATATCCGCCTACCTTTCCCTCCCGGTGATGTTCTCTTCGTTCCAAGTGGTGGAAAGGCCGGAATGCCTCGACTTGCCAGGGTCCTTCGATCAGTTGATGTGCCCGTGGCGGTAAGTCCAGATCTGGATGTTTTGAACAACCGTGAAACGATCAAGGCGATCGTGGGTTCGCTTGGAGAAGACTGGCAGGATATTGATCAGGACTACGCTCTGGCTACTGTTTCATTCCGCCAGTCACGCGATAAGGTGACTATTGGGCAGGTCCTTTCGGCGCTGAATGGAATTTTCTCAGGCAGGGAGGGGGAGGTTTTTACGGCTGAGGTAAAGCGAGACTTCTCCGCGCAAATCCGCTCGAAGGAAAGCCCTTGGTCGAGCTTGAAGGAGTACGGAGAGTTGGCTTTTAGGGGGCAGGCTGCACAAGCAGCGGAGCGACTTCTTGCGAAACTCGACGCGATGGGTATCGTGGCTGTGCGTGTTGGGGAGTTGGAGCGATTTGCCCCAACTCTTGGGGTCGCCAAAGGAGCAGCATGGTTGCCTGCCGCGATTGAGGCTGGGGCTCACAAAGGAGTTGCGGCACGTCGGCATGTAGCTGCTCTGGCCGAGACACTAAGCGGTGCTTGACCGATAGGCCGTCCCCGGGCAGTAGAGCGACCGATCACCGTCATCTTCCAGAAGTGTGTAGCCCAAGGAGTGGCAGAGGCATGCCCCACCTTGATCTAATAGGACGGGGGCAGCGAGGCGTCTATCGGGCTGAGGTGTGGTGGGTC
Organism: Streptomyces viridochromogenes DSM 40736; assembly: GCF_000158955.1. GTDB lineage: Bacteria > Actinomycetota > Actinomycetes > Streptomycetales > Streptomycetaceae > Streptomyces > Streptomyces venetus. The sequence continues at coordinate 4,855,650 of NZ_GG657757.1, forward strand.
GTCAGCCCCACACCGCTTAGGCGTTTCCCCATGCTTCAAAGAATCGATTGCGATCGTCCTCAGTCTCGTACGTTCGCCGGCTGGCAAGCAGCACGTGCCAGGCAGAGGTCTCAGCGTCACGCAGCCACAGCTTTCCGAGGTAGCGACCACCTGCTACGAACGTGTTGTGGTCCAGTGCGCCGCCGATCACTTCAGCCACGGCATCGCGCTGCTGCTCGTCGAGGGCTCCCAGGAAACTGAGGACGCGGCCGGCGATGCCTCCTTCGTTTCCGTCGATCAGGTACTTGAAGAAAGGGCCACCTGCGTTGGCGGGATCAACGTACATAGCAGCATCACCTCCAACACGCCGCAGCGCATCCCAGAACTCACGCCCTTCGGGGGTACCCGGCAGAGGGAGCGCGGCGAAGAGGTCCACCAGATGGCCGTTGGCCGCTTGGTTGTAGGCGACGTCACAGGCCGCCGCCGATGCGATCCCCGCGACGTGTTCGGTGTTCAGCCCTACGTCCTCTGGCCAATCCAGTGGAGTGTTCAGCTGGCGGGTAAGGTGCTGGGCCAGTTCGCCATCTTCGCCTAGGTAATGCCGGACGATCACAAGTTCCCCCAGTTCAGCGCCAGATGGCGCATAGGGCGGCTTCCTTCCACGTGCCAGTCTGCCCAACTTGGCCCTGATGCACTGAGGCATTTTGACAACGTCCGGAAAGGGCCCATGCTGCTGACCCTTTGCAGGGTGTGTAGGTCGGGGTCCGGTACCTGCCTTGCTCAGTACCTCCTGGCGTCCGAGAGAGAAGCCGCAGCACTCTGGATGTTGTCGGCTGCGTTGTTGAGGGCTGTTGGTAGATCTACCACGCGTGCCAGGGTCTGAGCGGCGGAGACCAGCAACTGGATGTTGTCTTGCAGGTGCGCGAGGTCGTCCCCCGCGTCCATCAGCAAGGGGGCGTTGTCCTGGAGGTGTGCCAGGTTACGGCTGGCCTCATAGACCATCCAGGCCGTGTCCTCTGAAATGCCTGGCGAACGTCCTTGCATGCGCTCGAGATCAGATTTCAGGACCTTGAGGAGAGACGACAACTCCGGTACTCGGTCCGCGAGAGTGCCCAGCACCGGAGCAAGCCGATCAACGTACTGTGCCTGCGCTTCTTGGATCATCGTGACCAGCCGAGTTTCGGTCAGTCCGCTCAACCCTGCTAGGGCGTCTTGCCCCTCGGCTTCGCGAACACGCTTCCATCCCTCAAGGATGTCAACGGTGTACTCCTCGCCGTCCGTGCCGTCCACGCGCTTATGGTGCACATTGCACAACAGCAGCAGGTTGGCGAAGCTGTTCCTCTCTTCCACGCTCCACGAGGGGTCGTACCGCTTGCCGCCTGCCTTTAGGGCGCGAATGTGAGCGATGTCCAGGTTGAGAACGGGCTTGCCGTCGATGATGCGCACTGTCGGCGCTCCACAGCGGGGGGCGTAGCAGCCGCCCCTCGCTAAGGTCATGAGCGCGGCAATGGTCGTGTTGTCGTACTTCCTGTGAGGCTCCTCGGTCATGGTTCCTCCTCTACTCGGCAGTCCTGCCAGGAACCATAGAGGTGGGCACTGACAACAGGCCTGGAACGCGGCGTAGTTGATGGGACCCTGGCGCAATGCCACTGGTCTCAGATGCGGTCTCACTTGCAGCGGTTTCCGGAGCCGTCCGGTGGTGTCCCTGGGTGTGCGAATGCAGCTCTGAGCTGTGGACATTGAAGTGTCTGGATGCCCGTGGACAAGTGCGGACCAAGATCAGACAACTCGTAATGCGTAGGTCTCGGGTTCGAATCCCGAAGGCGGCTCCATTGAAACCCCAGGTCAGCTGGTTGCTGACCTGGGGTTTTCTCTTGCTCGGGGCAGGGCGCGGCGCGGTCCCGTAGGGGGCGCCGTCGTCGCCGGGTGTCGGGAACGGCGCCTCGATGGTCGCCGTCGGCGGCGGAGTGCGGGAAGGCCGGGCGCGGTGGCGGTGGCGTGCTCGCGCGAGGTGAGGGGGCGTGGTGAAGAAATGCCGGGCGGGATGTGGCGTCGGGATGCGACGATGCGGGTGGAGGCACGCACCTGTTCGAGAGGTTCCCGAGTGTCTGGTGAGGTGCGCAGGCGCCGCGACGCAGGCGCTGTGAAGATCCCGCCCGGTGCGCAGACCTGGGGCTGGTCGAGGTGAGCCAACAACGGAACGTCTGGTTTAGACGCTTCCCGCGGCCGTGGACGTAGCGGCCGTACGGCTCGCCCGGCGGCACGGTCGCCGCCCGGAAAAGGGGCCGGGACCGGCCTGTGGGCGACGCCGAACTGGTGCGGCGGACAGGCGGGTTGGGTGGCACCGCCGCGCTGTTCCTCGACGGCCCGGAGTTGCTGGAGCTGATCCCGCGAGGGCACCCCGGGCGGCCCCCGTCGCCCCCCGATCGGCCCCGGTCTGTGGACCACGACCGGCCAGGGCCGACGGCCCTTATCACCGGCCTCCGTCTGTGCGGAGCCTGTGAGCCGCCTGGATTCGGCCATAAAACGACCCGCTTCCAGAGAAAACTTGACCGGAAGACAAGGCTCGTGGGTCACTTGGAGAAAGGTATTCGTGATCGACTCGGCGGGTCGACTTGCGGACACGGGGGACACGGGGGTGGCACGGTTGACACCTGGGTATGCCTGTGCAAGGGGACCTCGAAGGCGATCGCTTGCAAGAACTTGAGTAATCTTGTAATGGGGGAAAGCGATGCGGTTTCGAATGCTGGGCCCATTAGAGGTCGTGTGCAGCGACCACTTGGTCGGACTGGGCGGAACGAGGCAGCGCGCGACACTCGGTTTTCTGTTGTTGAACACCAACCGGGTAGTGGCGAGCAGTCAATTGATAGAGGCGTTGTGGCCGGTCGGGAAAGCACCCAAGTCGGCCCGGAAAATATTGCAGAACTCCGTGTGGAGGCTGCGCAGGGCGCTCTCCCCGGACGAGCGCGACGCCGGATGTGTGGAGCTGCTGAGCCAGGCCCCGGGCTACATGCTGCGGGTCGCGCCCGACCGGACGGATCTACACAACTTCCGTGGACTGGTCGAAAAGGGCCGTGCGGAAATGGCGGCGGGATCGCCGGAGAAGGCTTCCCTGCTGCTGCGCGACGCACTGGCCCTTTGGCGGGGACCGGTGTTGGCGGATCTGGTCGAAACAGGAATTGACTGGCCCGAGCTGACTTCTGTCAGGAACGCCCGGCTGGACGCTCTGGAGGACTATTTCGAGGCGGAGTTGGCATGCGGTCACCATCACCGGATTATTGCCGAGTTGGAGAAAACCGTCACCTCCGATCCGCTGCGGGAACGGCTGCTCGGGCAACTCATGCTGGCGCTCTACCGATCAGGGCGGCAGACGGACGCGTTGGACGTTTATCACTGCGCTCGCACCGAAATGGTGGAAAAGCTCGGACTTGAACCGGGCCATGCCCTCAAGGCATTGCAGCAGGCCATTCTCGCCCATGACCGGGCACTGGTCCCGGCCGGCGTTCGGCAGCAGATCGATTTGCTCATGACGGGCGCCCCCCGGGACCGCGCGGAGCCGGCCCTCCAGGGGGCGCCGGGCGGTCCGGACGGCGTATCCGCGCAGCCGGAGAACCTCGCCGCAGGGGCCGTACCCCGCGAGCGCAGGCTCGGCCAGGGCACGGCCCCAAAGGAGCCGGCCACCCGGCCGCCGACCGTCGAACTGCCGCCGGTGGACACCCCCGTGCTGCGGACCATGGTGGCCGAACGCAAGGACGTCAGCGTCCTCATCGTGCGCGTCCAGCTCAGCACGGAGGACGGCGACAGCGATCCGGAGCGGATCGACGAGGCCGCCGAGAACGCGGCCGCGGTCATCCGTGAGGAGGTCGAGTGCCTCGGCGGTACGGTCGCCGCCTCGATCGGCCCGATCTGGCTCGCCCTGTTCGGGGTGCCCCGCACCGGCGAGGACGACGCCGAACGGGCGGTGCACGCGGCGATGACGATCCGCGACCGCCTCGGTGTCGCGGCGTCCCCCGCCGGATCGGCCACGGCCGCCGCGCGCGGGGTCTCCATCCAGGCGGCGGTCGCCACCGGCGAGGCGCTCGTCCGCTACCAGCCCGACCGCGGCGAGGCCCCTCCGTCGGTCAACGGCGCTCTCCTCGACGAGTGCCACACCCTGCTGTCCCTCACCCCCGTCGGCGAGATCCGGGTCTGCGACGACACCCGCCGCGCCACCGAGTTCGCGGTCACCTACCACCGCGGCGACTCCTCGCCCGGCTGGCAGGTCGGAGGCTTCCGTCAGGAGTACGTCGCCCTGCACGCCGTACCCGTGATCGACCGGGAGTACGACCTGGACGTGCTGCGCGGCCTGCTCCAGCGCACTCGGCACCAGGCGACGCCCCACCTGGTGACGGTGCTGGGGGAGCCCGGCATCGGCAAGACCCGGTTCATCATGGAGTTCGAGCGCCGGGTCGCGGCCAACCCGGAGGCCATACGGCTGCTGGTGGTGCGCAGCCGGCCCGTCATCGGCGAGGAGCCGCTGGAGGTCCTGTACGACCTGGTGGCGTCCTGCTGCGGGATCCTGCGGGGCGACTCGGCCGAGACGGCACGGGCCAAGCTCACCGCCACCGTCGAGCGGCTGGTCGAGGCCGAGGAGGAGCGGCAGTGGATGCGGACGAGTCTGCACCCGCTCCTCGACGCCGAGGTCTGCACGAGCACCCGGGTCGCGGTCGGCGACGCCCTGGCCGCGGCGCGGCAGCTGCTCGCGGAGATCGCGGGGCGGGGTCCGCTGGTGGTGGTCTTCGAGGACCTGCACTGGGCCGACGACGTCCTGGTGGACTTCGTCGAGGACCTCGCGCCGTCGGTGGGCTCACTGCCGCTGCTGGTGATCGCCACCACCCGGCCGGAGCTGCTCAAACGGCGCCCGGAATGGGGCAGTGGTATCCGGCACGGACTCACCCTCACCCTGGAGCCCATCTCCGACGCGGCCATCGACCGGCTGCTGGAGTTCCTGATGTCCGCCACGGCCGGCGGTCTGAACACCTCGGCCGGGGGACTGCTGGAGGCGCTGCTGGAGGGGGCGGGTGACGATCCGGCCGCCCGTCGCGTCCAGTTGCGCCGCATCCTGGCGTCCGGGTCGGCCTCGCTCAGGGACGAGCGGTGCGGCCCCGGCGCGGGCGGTTCGCACACCGCCGCGCCGGACCTGTGCCTGCCGAGGTCAGCCGGACACCCGTACCGGTAGCCGAGTGGGCGAGATCAGTTGCCTGGGGTTCTCGAACTCCAGGGAGCCGGTCTCGTCCACCGCGATGTCCCGGTAACGGTCCATCAGGATGTTCAGGGCGATCTTCGCCTCGAGTCGGGCCAGCGGCGCGCCGAGGCAGAAGTGGATGCCTTGCCCGAACACCAGGTGGCTGGTGGTGCGGTGGATGTCGAACCGGTCGGGGTCGGGGAACCGGGAGCCGTCCCGGTTCGCGGCCCCGATCCACGGCGTCACCAACGACCCGGCGGGGATCGTGTGACCACCCAGCTCGGTGTCGGCGGTGGTGATCCGGGCCAGCCTCGGGAACGGCGGCCGCAGCCGCAGCACCTCCTCCAGCGCGCCCGGCAGCAGCGAGCGGTCCGCGCGCACCGCGCCCGCGACCTCCGGATGCCGGTCGAAGAGGAGGACGGCGTTGCCGATGAGGGCCATCGTCGTGGCGTGCCCGGCGAACATGGTCAGACCCGTCACCCCGACGATCTCACCGTCGTCCAGGTACGTGCCGTCGACCTTGGCGCCCGCGAGCCTGCTGAGCACGTCGTCGGTCGGGTTCTTGCGCAGCCGCCGTACGTGCTCCAGCAGATAGGCGTTCATCTCCCGGACCGCCGGGGCGACTTCGTTCTCCAGCTGCTCCGGGGGGACGGTCGCGGCGTCCACGGTGCCGAGGGCCTCGCCCCACACCCGGAACAGCGGCTCGTCCTCGACCGGCAGGCCCAGCAGTTCCAGGATCACGTTGATGGGCAGGGCATAGGCCAGTGAGTCGATCAGGTCGAAGCGGTCGGCGCCCTCCACCCCGTCGAGCAGGGCGTTGGTGATCTTCTCGATCCGGGGCGTCAGCCCGGTCACGGCCCGTGCGGTGAACACGGAGCTGATCACCGAGCGCAGCTGACGGTGCCGGGGCGGGTCCGTCGTCACCAGATTGCCCATGTCGAAGAAGTCGAGATCGGGCTGCGGCGGATTGAACGCGCGGGCGGTGTCCGAGGAGAAGGTGGTCGTGTCGGCGAGGATCCGGGAGATGTCGGAGTAACCGAACACCTGCCATCCCTTTTCCGGGTCCCGGTACACCGGCTGGGTGTCGAGCATCGAACGGAACCAGGCGAACAGCGACTCCGCCGGATCCTTTGCGAGAGTATCCGAAGTTATGCTCATGGTCCTGACCTTATCCTCGCGTTTCTCGGCCCACGGTGAATTCCGGGGGCATAAAAGGAATGCGTGAGAGATCTGAAACCGACAGCGGACCGTGGTCCGCTGCCGGTGATGCGGCGCCGATGTCCGGAGACCGTCCGTAGACCGTCGGCAGATCAGGGGGAGACCGGGCCGGGAGTGCGGGTCAGAACGCCGACATCGAGCGGTACAGCCGGCGGTCGACCTGCGGGGCCCGCAGGGCCGCCGCGCTCGTCAGACGCTGGATCTCGGCGGTGGTCAGGAGCTTGCCGCCGGCGACACGGATGCCCGACTCGACGGCGCCGTCCATGTAGCCGCTCCAGCCGTCGGCGATGTCGCCGCCGGCGAACTTGACGCGGCCGTGCGGCTGCTGGATGGCGCGGTGCAGCCGGGTCAGCTGGAACGGCTGACGGAAGGCGCCGACGCCCAGCGCGAACTCGTCCGTGTGCCAGTCGTGGGCGGTGTAGCCGACCAGTTTCGCGTCCGGGAGGATGTCCTTCACCGCCGCCTCGACCTGCTTGGCGTCCCGTACGTCGAAGGTGTCCTTCACGCTGAAGGCCACCACCGGCTGGCCCACGTCGAAGCGGCCCATGATGCAGATCGGGTGCCCCTCCGGGGCCTCGGCGACGAAGCGGTCGGCGGGCTGCTTCAGGTCCAGCCAGAGCTTCTTCTCGTGCGGCACGCCGATTCCGGCGGCGGAGGCCGTGCGGTGCGCCTCCGGCAGCCCCGGGGTGAACTTGATCGTCTTCCACACGTTGACCGGTACGGCCATGATGACCTCGGGGGCGACGAACTGCTCGCCGGCGCGGGTGACGACGCGGACCCGGGCGCCGTCCTGCTCGACCGAGGCCACCGGGGAGTTCAGGCGCAGCGTGGGCGCCGCCTCCGCCAGGATGGCCTTGAGCAGGGAGATCGTGCCGTCCTTCGGACGGTAGGTGTTGACGCCGTGGAAGCCGTCGAAGTTCCAGCCGGACAGCGCCCACCACTGGGTGAGGTGGGTCAGCGCGCCGCGCTTGCTGGAGCCGCCGTAGAGCGAGGTCGTGCTGGTGAGCCGGATCTCTTCCTCGGGGGCGTACTTCAGCTGGTCGAGCCGGTCCCGCAGCGAGAACCCGTCGTGCTTGCGCACCAGGTCCTCGCGGTAGAGCGGCTCGTAGGGGCGCTCGAAGTACTCCCGGTTGCCGTCCTCGAAGAACGGGGTGAACAGCTCCTTCTGGCGGGCGTACGCCTCGGCCGGGTCGTACTCCTGGAACCCGTCGAGGGTGGGCAGGATGCTTCGCTCGACACCCGCGTCGGCGACGATCGGGACCTTGTAGCGGTTCAGCTCCCGCCACACGTACGGCTGGAGCGGGTCGACCCAGGCGCCGCCGCGCTCGATCTGCTGCCCCCGGTAGGTGTCGGTCCAGGTCCGCCCCCCGATGCGGCCCCGCGCCTCCAGCAGGAGGACGCGCTTGCCCTGGGCCTTCAGTTCGCGCGCGGCGGTGACACCGGCGAGGCCGGCGCCGACGACGATGACGTCGAAGTCCTCCTTCAGCTCCGCCGCCGCGGCCGGCCGCGTGACGGCCGCACCCGTCGCGGTGACGAGCGTGGTGGCTCCGGCCGCCTTCAGCAGGGCGCGCCGCGGCAGCCGTGAAGCGGTCCGGCCGGAACCGGACGCCGCATTCTCGTTGGCCGATATCGCGCCGTGCTCGTTGGGTGTACTCACGTTTCTCCTCGATGTGTCGCCGGCATGAATGCCGGGCACTCCCCCGGATCCTCGGACTGTGTCCGGAAAACGCTGCCAAACGTAGTCGAGCAGCGGCGATTTTCGGTCTTCCACGAGTAATTCCGTTTGGCGGACCGCAGGGGGATGGTCGGGGATTGAAATGTGAGAATTGCATGCGGAATGCAAAAAGCCTCCGGGGTACGGCTGGTGGGCCGTACCCCGGAGGCGGGGTGGAACGCGTCCGTCAGGCGGAGGGCTTGCGGAACTGCTCGATCATTGCCGCGTAGCCGCTGTCGGCGTGGCCGTCGGCCACCGCGCGGTCGGCGAGCGCCTTGAAGAAACGGGGCATTTCGGCGCTGATGCCGAGGGTCTCGCTCTCCTCGGCGAGGTGCTCCATCGCGTCCTGGTGGACCGTCATGGTGGCGTCGCCGGCCGGGTACTTGCCCTCGTCGATCTGCGGGGCGTACGCGGTCACATACTCGGTGATCACGTTGATCATCGTGTTGGCCAGCGGGGCGAAGGTGGTGGCCTTCACCTTGGCGGTGCCCAGCAGGGCGGCGCCCTGGAGGAAGCCGTTGAGGACACCCCACATGATGCCCAGCAGCGACATGTCGTAGAGCGCGGACAGTCCGTGGTCGGTGTCCAGGTAGGTGGTGCCCGCGGCGCCCAGCGCGCGCAGCGTCGCCTCGTGTTCCTCGAAGGCGGCCTTCGGGCCGCTGTACAGCAGGACGGCGGCGTCGGTGGCGATGTCCGGCGGGATCGCCATGATGGCGCCGTCGAGGTAGGTGGTCTCCACGCCCGCCGCCCACTCGGCGGTCTCGCGGGCCTGCGTCGAGGTGCCCGTGGTCAGGTTCACCACGACCTTGCCCTTGAGCGAGCCGGCCAGCGGGTCGAGCAGCTCGCGCACGGCGCCGTAGTCCGTGACGCAGAGGACGACCAGCGGGCTCGCCGCGATCGCGTCCGCGACCGAACCGGCGCGGGTGGCGCCCTCGGAGACGAGCTGATCGGCCTTGGCGGCCGTGCGGTTCCATACGGTGGTGGGGTGCCCCGCCTTGAGGAAAGCAGCGGCTAATGCCTGGCCCATCAGGCCCAGGCCGATGACCGACACCGGAGCTTGGGCTGCGTTGGTGTTCGACATTGCGTACTCCCGTTTCGATTCACACTGTGGTTTGCATGGTTTGCATCTCGGCGATGGCCAACCCGCTGCTCGCAACCCTCGCACCGCGGTGCGGGCGACGGACAGTGGCAGAAGTGCCGACCTTCGCAAAATTCCTGCCGTAGGCTTGGCGGTATGAATCCTGGGTCTGTCGCCATCGCTCTGGTCAATGACACGGACATGCAGGTGTGCGAGATCTACGAGACGGCCATCGCCTACGCGGTCTTCGGCGATCCCCAGCCGGACCTCGCCGACCCCTGGTACGACCTGCGGGTGTGCTCGGTGACCCCGCCCTCTGCCGCCGGCCCGGCACGGGGGTTCTCCGTCCGCACCACCCACGGCGTCGAGGACCTCGTCACCGCCGACACGGTGATCGTGCCGTCGGTGCCGGACGCCGTCGTCAACCAGGGGGCCTCCCTGCCGGCCGAGTTCGTCGACGCGCTGCGCCGCGCCTACGACGCCGGCGCCCGCATGGTGTCCCTGTGCACCGGGGCGTTCGCACTCGCGGAGGCCGGTCTCCTGAACGGCCGCCGGGCCGCCGCGCACTGGCTGAACACGGCCGACCTGGCCAAGCGTTACCCCGAGGTGGAGGTCGACGACTCGGTCCTCTACGTGGACGAGGGCCGGGTCCTGACCAGCGCCGGCATGACGGCCGGACTCGACCTGTGCCTGCACATCGTGCGCCATGACCTCGGCGCCCATGTCGCCAATCAGCTCGCCCGCCGGCTGGTGGTCTCCGGTCACCGGCCCGGCGGCCAGAGCCAGTTCGTGGACCTCTCCGTCCCGGTCACCGACGACGACAGCCTCGCCCCCGTCATGGACTGGGCCGCCCGCCACCTCGACCAGCCCCTCACCGTCGACGGTATGGCCAAGCAGGCCGGGATGAGCACCCGGACGTTCTTCCGGCGCCTCCAGGCCGCGACCGGGATGACCCCGCTCAAGTGGCTGCTCAACCAGCGCCTCGCGCACGCGCAGACCCTGCTGGAGACCACCGACCTGCCGATCGAGCGGGTCAGCGAGTTCAGCGGCCTGGGCACGGCGGCCAATCTGCGCCGCCACTTCACCCTCCACGTCGGGGTGACGCCCACGGACTACCGCCATTCCTTCGGCGGGGCCCCGGCCCGCCGCAACGCCCTCGCCGACGGGCGCCGTTGAACCCACGGGGGCCGTTGACCCCACGGGCGTTGTTGAACCCACGGGGGTCCGGACGCCCATCGCGCCCGGACCCCGCGGGGGCTACGCTCCGGCGGCCTCCTCGGCACTGCGGGGGCCGCTGACGCCGTAGGGGTTGTCGATGAGGTAACGCCAGTTGCCGTCCTCGCCGCGCTGGAGGACGTCCACCGCGACACCCTCCAGGTGCTCCGGATTGCCGTCGGCGTCCTTGGTCTCCATCGACCACTCGACGATGAGCATCGCCGTGTCACCGGTCACGAGGGTCTGGAGCACCTTCGCGTCCACGCTCGGGCCGTAGGACATGAACTCCTTGACCCGGTCCCGACGGGCCTGGCCCGCCAGCGGCACACCCGGGTCCCAGACGCCGACGGCGTCCTCGGTGTACATCGAGTTGACGGCGTCCGCGTCACCGGAGTTGAACGCCTGGCCGAACATCTCCTGATGCGTCTCGATGTCTCTCGATAAATACTTGTCGTACTTTCCGCTGGCCATGGATGAGCCGCTCCATTCACTCCCCGCTGGGGAGTCGGACGAGAGTTGACAGATGGACATCGGGCGGATTGGGCATCGCGCCGCGCATTTCGACCCCGTGAACGCTACTGGCCGCCCGGAACGACCGGGCCTTACCCCGGTAACCACCCCTGACCAGCGGTGGAGGCTCGGCGGTTACTGTTTCGAGACCGCGCCCCAATCCGTCTCGGCCGCGTACTCGCGGAAGTCGCGCGGCTCCCGGCCGAGAGCGCGCCGCACACCGTCGGAGAGATAAGCCGTCCGGCCGTCACGAATGGTGTCGAAGAGTTCGTTCATGAAATCCGCGAAATCCCGTGGGTAGCCTCGACCGACCAGATGCCGGGCGTATTCCTCGCGGTCCACCACGACCGCGCGGATCTTCCGGCCCGCCGCCTCGGCGATCAGCTCGACGCACTCGCCGAACGTCATCAGCCGCGGCCCCGACAGGACGTACAGCTCGCCCGCGTGACCCTCCTCGGTGAGCGCGGCCACGGCGACGGCCGCGATGTCCTCGGCGTCGATGAACGGCTCCACGCCCTGACCGTCCGACAGGATCACCTCGCCGGCGGCGACGTCCGGCGCCAGCAGCCGGTCCTCGCTGAAGTTCTGCGAGAACCATGTGGGCCGCAGGATCGTCCACTGAGCCCCCGACTCCCGCACCGCCCGCTCGGCGGCGAACCGGCCCTCGTCGTGCGCCCACTGCTCGAGCGTCCGCGCGGACAGGAACACCAGCCGCCCGACGCCCCGCCGCGTGGCGAACGCGGCGAAATCGGCGAGGAGTTCCGCCGCGTGGGGCCCCTGCTCGTCCACCACGTAGACCGCCTCGACGCCCTCGACGGCCGCCGCCCACGTCTCCTTGTCCCGCCAGTCGAACCGCTGGGCGCCCGAGCGGGACGCCACCCTGGCCGTACGCCCGCGCTCGGCGAGCTGCCGCGCGACACGGCGGCCTGTCTTGCCTGTACCGCCGAGCACCAGAACGGGAGTGTCGTTCATGTCACCTGCCATCAGAGAGAAGCCGTCACAGCGAAAGCTGCCGGGAAAGTTCGCGAAAGGCCGGGGAAGGCCCGAGGCGAAGGGTCAGTGGGGCTCGGCCGCCAGTGGGGCATCCGGGGACGCCGCGCGGACGGCCGACCGGATCTCCGGGGCGACGAGCGCTTCCGGCGGGTCGACCAGGAAGACCACACGGGCGTACGCGGTCAGCAGCGAGTGGTCGCGGGTGGCCGCCTCCAGGAGCTGTCCCACGTACGACTGCTCCTGGCGCCACTCCTCGGTGCGCTCGCCCTCGACGCCCGGGAAGGCCAGGTCGGCGCCGGTCGTCATCGACCACACCGCGTCCACCGCCCCCTCCGCGAGCTCGGCGAAGTACCCCTCGGCACGCGGCGCGCCCGGCCGGGACACATGGTCGCGGAGCACCATGGCACCGAGGGCGGCGACCGTCATGCCCTGCCCGTACACCGGGTTGAAGCTGCACACCGCGTCGCCGAGGACGAGCAGCCCGGCCGGGAACGAGGTCATCAGCTCGTAGCGGCGGCGCAGGTTCGCCGGGAAGCGGTACGCCACCGGGTCGCCCAGCGGCTCGTGGTCCTTCACGGTGTCGTAGATGTCCGTCCCCGACAGTGACTTCAGGAACGCGAGGAACCCTTCCGAGTCATGGGGCGGGTAGTCGCCGAGGAAGCCGTACGCCGTCACCACCGTGCGGCCGCCCTCGATGCCGGCGCAGATCGCGCCGCGCCCGGTCTCCGGCGTGGCCACCACGTCGATGGAGATGTCGTCGCCCATCGACTCGGGCGGCAGCCGGAAGTACTGCGTGGCGTAACCGACCCCGATCCGCTGCTGGACCTCCTCCACTTCCGGGAACCCCAGCTCCGCCAGCCACGCCGGGGTGCGCGAGCGCCGCCCGGTGGCGTCCACCACCAGGTCCGCGGCCAGCTCGCGCGACCGGCCGTCCTCCACGACCGACACTCCGACCACCGTCCGCCGGTCGTCCGACGTCAGCAGCCCGGTGATGTCGTGCCGGTGCAGGAACGACACGTTCGGCAACGCCCGCACCCGGGTCCGTACCCGCTGCTCCAGGTGTGGCCGGCTCATCGAGAGCAGCAGCATGTCCGAGTGGGGCTGCGGCATCCGCCGCCCCTCCATGACCCAGCGCACGTTCCCGGTGACGTCACCGGTCACCGCGCCGGTGGAGATCAGTTCGTCGGTGATGCCGGGCAGCAGCTCCTCGATGATGTGCCGGCCACGCGCCAGCAGGGCGTGGACATGGTTGCCCTGCGGCACGCCCTTGCGCGGCAGGTCGTCGTCCCTCAGCTCGTCCCGGTCCACCACGACGACCTCGTCGTAGGCGTCCGCCAGCACACACGCCGCCAGCAGCCCGGCCATGCTCGCGCCCAGCACGATCGCGCGGCTCCGCTCAGCTGTCCCCACGGTTGTCGCTCCTCACTGTGTAGAAATCCGAAGCCGCGCGAAGGGGAGCGCGGCTCATGCGCCGACCGCCGGCACCAGAGGGGCGCCGGCCTTCGGGAAGTAGCCGGCGCGCTCGAAGAAACCGACGTACTTCTCGAACAGTTCGCGCCCGATCTCCGGGCACTCGACGCCGGTGCCGGCCAGCGCTCGCTCCGTCTCCGACACGTCCAGCGGCGGGTAGGTCGCGCGGCCGTCGCCCGCCATGAGGGCCTCGAAGGCGTCCAGCAGCGGCACGAGCGCGTTGTCGCGGTCGGCCCGCACCCGCTCCCGCCAGCTGTCCCAGTCCAGGACCGGCAACTCGTAGCCGTAGGACCGGAGATGGCCGACGAAGTCGGCGAAGGACTGGTCCTGCTCGTTGAACAGGTGGAACGTGCCGCCCGCGGCGTCCTCCCGTGTCGCGAGGGTGGTGATCGTCGCGCTGACGTAGTCCACCGGCACCATGTGGAAGGACCCGGCGAGCCGGTCCGGCACCGCGCCCGCCTGGAGCAGGCCCTTCAGGCTCAGCCAGACGAAGTCCTTCGTCTGGCAGGCACCGGCCCGCTGGTCGCCGCAGACCACGTCCACCCGGTACACCGAGACCGGCAGCCCGCGCTCCCGTGCGATCCCGATGACCTGCTCGGCGACCCACTTGCTCTGCAGATACCCGTTCCACAGCTCCTCGGCGGGGCCGGTCGGGTCGGTCACCTTCGCCGGGACGCCCTCGGCGCCGGGCGCCGGCGCCGGGAAGACACCGCTCGTCGAGACGTGGTGCACGGGCACGGTGCGATGCCGGGCGGCCAGCCGCAGCACCTCCCGGGTCCCGTCCACGTTGGACCGCCGCAGCTCGGTGTAGGGCCGCAGCCAGCTCACCGTGGCGCCCGCGTGGTAGACGACGTCGACGAAGCGCGCCAGATCGTCGAACCGCTCCTCCGTCAGCCCCAGCCGGGGCGCGGAGAGGTCGCCGACGACCACGGAGATCCGGTCCGGGTCCACCTCGTCGAGGACGCCGTACCACTCCAGGTTCGCCCGCAGCCGCTGTTCGGCGTCGGCCCGGTCGGCGCCACGCACCAGGCAGTGCACACGGGCCCGCGTCGAGCGCATCAGATCGCGCAGGAGGAACGCCCCGAGGAATCCGGTGGCGCCGGTCAGCAGGATCTCGCGGGGGTCGGCGCAGACCCGGCTGATCTCGTCGGCCGGCCGTACGTCGTCGTCGAGCCGCACCTCCGCGGCGAAGTCCACGGCGGCGGTGGCGGGGGCCGCTTCGGCGGCGCCCGTGAGCAGTTCGGCGCACAGGTGCCGCGTCAGCGCGGCCGGGGTGGGGTGCTCGAAGACCACGGAGGCGGAGAGGCGGAGTCCCGTCGCGGCGCCGAGCCGGTTGCGCAGTTCCACCGAGATCAGCGAGTCGAAGCCGAGCTCGGAGAAGAGCCGGTCGGCGCCGATCACGGACGCGTCGCGGTGGCCGAGCACCAGGGCGACCTCCCCGCGCACGAACTCCGCCACGACCTCCCGCTGCCGCTCCCCGGGCAGCCCGTCGAGGCGCTGCGCCAGCGACCGCGTGCCCGCGGCGTCGTCCCGGGCGGACGGGCGGGCCGGTGTCCGCGCCAGACCGGCGAGGACGACCGGGACCTGGGCGGGGCGGGCGCGCAGCGCGGCCACGTCGAGCGGTGTGGCCACGAGCGCCGGCCGGCCCAGCCGCAGCGCGGTGTCGAGGAGCCCCGGGCCGTGCTCCTCGGTCACCGGCAGCAGACCGGTGCGGGCGATCCGCTTCAGGTCGGCCTCGCTGAGGGCGCCGCCCATGCCGCCCGCCGCGTCCCAAAGGCCCCACGCCAGCGAGGTCGCGGGCAGACCGCTCGCGGCACGGTGCTCGGCGAGCGCGTCGAGGAAGGTGTTCGCGGCGGCGTAGTTGGCCTGGCCGGGACCGCCCACGAGACCCGCCACCGACGAGAACAGCACGAACGCCGACAGATCGTGACCGCGCGTCAGCTCGTGCAGGTTCCACGCCGCGTCCACCTTGGGGCGCAGCACGGCCGCCAGCCGTTCGGGGGTCAGATCCGCGATCATCCCGTCGTCGTTCACCCCGGCCGTGTGCACGACCCCGGTGAGCGGGTGCTCCGCCGGGACGGTCGCGAGGAGGGCGCCGAGGGCCTCCCGGTCCGCCAGGTCGCACGCCGTGATCATCACCGTGGCGCCCAGCTCGGCCAGCTCGTCGGCGAGTTCGTCCGCACCGGGGGCGGCCGGCCCGCTGCGGCTGACCAGCAGCAGCCGGGAGACCCCGTGCTCCCGGACGAGGTGCCGCGCGAAGAGGGCGCCCAGCGCGCCCGTACCGCCGGTGATCAGGACTGTGCCGTCGCGCCGCCAGGGCGTGGGCGCCGGCTCGTCGTCGGCCGGTGCCAGGCGGGCCACACGCGGGACCAGCACCGTGCCGCCGCGCACCGCGACCTGGGGCTCGCCGGAGGCGACGATCGAGGGCAGGGCCTTGGCCGACGCCGGGTCGTCGTCCAG
>NZ_GG657757.1:4872373-4881490 GCF_000158955.1 Streptomyces viridochromogenes DSM 40736
CCGCCGGCGGCCACGTCCCCAGCTCGAACGGGGCCTCCCGGCCGGCGGGGCTCAGGGTCCCCGAGGCGGCGACGGTCCACGCCGGGTGGTCCTCGTCGGCGCCCGTGTGGACGCTGAAGGCGCGGGTGCCCGTGGCGTCCGGCGCGTCGACCGTCAACTGGACACGGACACGGGAGCGTTCGGGCAGGACGATCGGGCGGCGTACGGTCAGCTCGTCCACGATCGTGCAGCCGACCTCGTCGGCCGCGCGGACCACCACGTCCAGCAGCGCGGAGACGGGCAGTACGACCTCGCCGTGCCGGGTGTGCCCGGCGAGCCAGGGGGCCGAGCGGGCCGTGAGCCGGGCGGTGAGGACCAGCTCGTCACGGCCGGCGATCTCGACCGCCGCGTCCACGAGCGGATGACCGGCCGCGCCCCCGGAGCGCCCGGACGCCTCGGTGGGGCGGGACTCCAGCCAGTACCGCTTGCGCTGGAACGCGTAGCTCGGCAGGTCCACCCGCTTCCGGGGCCCGGCCGGGGCGAAGAAGGCCGGCCAGTCCACAGGTACGCCCGCGCTCCACAGCCGGCCCAGCGCCGCCACCGCGGCCATGGGCTCGGACAGGCCGGACCGTACGGCGGCCACGGCGGTCACGGCACCGACGCCGGACACACAGTCGTCGACCATCGCCGTGAGCACCCCGGCCGGGCCCAGCTCCAGGGTGGTGGTCACCTGCCCCTCGGCGAGGGTGCGGACCGCGTCCACGAAGCGGACCGGCTGCCGTACCTGCTGGATCCAGTAGTCGGGCGAACGCAGTTCCGCCTCGGTGGCGACGCGGCCGGTGACCGTGGACACCAGGGGGATCTCCGGGGCGTTCAGCGTCACGCCCCGCACGACCCGGCCGAACTCCTCCAGCATCGGCTCCATCAGGGGGGAGTGGAACGCGTGGCTGACCACCAGCCGCTTGGTCGCGCGGCCCCAGGAGCGGACCGTGGACGTGATCCCGGCGACCGCTTCCTCGTCGCCCGACACCACGGTGGACGACGGGCCGTTGAGCGCCGCGACGCCCACGCGCCCGCCGGCCCCGGCGAGGAGCGGCTCGACCTCGTCGGCCGTGGCCTGCAGCGCCACCATCGCCCCGCCCCTCGGCAGGGCCTGCATCAGCCGGCCCCGGGCGGCCACCACGGCCGCCGCGTCCGCGAGGGTGAGGACGCCCGCCACATGCGCGGCGGCCAGCTCGCCGATCGAGTGCCCGGCGAGCAGGTCGGGCCGTACGCCCCAGGACGCGAACAGCCGGAACAGCGCGACCTCGACGGCGAACAGGGCGGGCTGCGCGTACCCCGTCTCGTCGAGCCGGTCGCCCGACGCGATCACCTCGCGCAGCGGCCGGTCCAGCAGCGGGTCGAGGTGCGCGCACACCTCGTCGAAGGCAGCCCCGAACGCCGGGAACGCGGCGTGCAGTTCGAGGCCCATCGCGGCTCGCTGGGCGCCCTGTCCCGTGAACAGGAAGCCCAGTTTGCCCGTGCCGGCCGCGCCGCGCGGCAGGGCGGGGGCCACCGCGTCCGGCGTGAACGCGTTCAGCGCGGCGAGGAGTTCGGCGCGATCGGCGCCCACCACGACGGCCCGGTGCTCCAGCCCGGCCCGCGTGGTGGCCAGTGCGTGCGCCACGTCCTCGGCCGGCACCTCGGGGTGCCGCTCGACGAACTCGGCCAGCCGCTCTGCCTGCGCCCGCATGGCACCGGCCGTCCGCGCGGACAGGGTCCAGGGGATGGCGGGGAGAGGGACGGGGGGATCGGGGTGCCCGGCGTCCGGCGCGGTGTCCGCCGGTGCCTCCGTCGGCTCGGGGGCCTGCTCGATGATCACGTGGGCGTTGGTGCCGCTCACCCCGAACGCGGAGACGGCGGCGCGGCGCGGGCGGCCCGTCCGCGGCCAGGGGCGCTCCTCGGTCAGCAGTTCCACCGCGCCGTCGGACCAGTCGACCAGCGGTGTCGGCCGGTCGACGTGCAGGGTCCTGGGCAGCACCCCGTGCCGTATCGCCTGGACCATCTTGATGACGCCGCCCACCCCGGCCGCGGCGACCGCGTGCCCGATGTTGGACTTCAGCGACCCCAGGTACAGCGGGCGCTCCGCCGGGTGGGCGGTGCCGTACGTGCCCAGCAGCGCCTGAGCCTCGATGGGGTCGCCCAGCCGGGTGCCGGTGCCGTGCGCCTCGACCGCGTCCACGTCGGCCGCGTCCAGCCGCCCCTCGGCGAGCGCCTGGCGGATGACCCGCTCCTGGGAGGGGCCGCTGGGCGCGGTGAGGCCGTTGGAGGCGCCGTCCTGGTTGACGGCGGTGGCCCGCAGCACGGCCAGGACGCGATGCCCGTTGCGTACGGCGTCGGAGAGCCGTTCCACGAGGAGCAGTCCCACGCCCTCCGACCAGCTGGTCCCGTCGGCGGCGGCCGCGAACGACTTGCACCGGCCGTCGGCGGCGAGGCCCCGCTGCCTGGAGAAGTCGACGAACCCGCCCGGCGTACCACTGATCGTCACCCCGCCCGCCAGGGCGAGCGCCGACTCCCCGCTGCGCACGGACTGCGCCGCGAGATGCAGTGCGACCAGCGACGACGAGCACGCCGTGTCCACCGTGACGGCGGGCCCCTCGAACCCGAAGGAGTACGAGACCCGGCCGGAGACCACACTGCTGAGCTTGCCGGTCATCAGATAGCCCTCGAACTCCTCGGGCCCCTCCAGACCGAGGTAGGTCTGGTCCACCGCGCCGACGAAGACCCCCACGTTGGACGTCGTCAGCCCCGTCGGGTCGATGCCGGCCTGCTCGAAGGTCTCCCAGGCGGTCTCCAGCAGCACCCGCTGCTGCGGGTCCATCGACAGCGCCTCACGCGGCGAGATCCCGAAGAACGCGGCGTCGAAGTCGGCCGCGCCGTCCAGGAACCCGCCCTCGCGGGTGTACGACGTGCCGGGCGTGTCCGGGTCGGCGTCGTACAGCCCCTCCAGGTCCCAGCCCCGGTCGGCGGGGAACTCCGAGACGGCGTCCCGGCCCTCACAGACCAGTCGCCACAGATCGTCGGCCGAGGCCACCCCGCCGGGGTAGCGGCAGGCCATGCCGACGATCGCGACCGGCTCCAGCCGTCCGGACTCCAGCTCGGCGATGCGGCCGCGTGCCTTGCGCAGGTCGGCCGTGACCCATTTCAGGTAGTCGGCCAGCTTCTTCTCATCCGCCATGGGGCAACTCACATCTTCTCGGGGACGGCAGTGACAGCGGTGCGGGACACCGGGGCGTGCGGGACGACGCTGGTGCGCGGGACATCAGCTGCCCGCGCGGCCGAGCTCGTTGTCGATGAAGTCGAGGAGCTCGTCGGTCGAGGCCGACTCCAGCCGGTCCGTAGGGCCGGCGTCGCCGGGCGTGCCGCCCCAGGCGTCCATCCAGCGCGACAGGATGGTCTGCAACCGGACGGTGACGGCGGCGCGTTCGTCCGCGTCGGCGGCGCCGGCGTTCTCGGTGTCGCCGGCCGTCGAGAGGATCTCCTCCAGCTTGTCGAGCTCGGCGAGGAGCGGGGACCGCTCGGTGGGCTCCGGCCCGGACCCGAGCCCGGCGAGCAGGAACGCGGTGAGGGCCGCGGGGGTCGGATGGTCGAACACCACGGTCGCCGGCAGCCGGACGCCGCTGACCGCGCCCAGCCGGTTGCGCAGCTGCACGGCGGTGAGCGAGTCGAACCCCAGTTCCTGGAAGGGCCGTTGTGTCTCGACGGCGGCCGGGTCGCGGAAGCCCAGGACGACGGCCACCTCGCCGCGCACCAGGTCCAGGACGAACTCCTGCCGCTCGCCCGCGTCCATCCCGGCGAGCCGCTCCGCGAGGGGCGTATCCCCCTCGGCGCCGGCCCGCTCCGGGCGGCGTTCGGCCGTCGGCACCAGGGCTCGCAGCAGCGGCGGAACCGGACCACCAAAGGCCCGTACGGCCGCGAGGTCGAGCGGCACGGCCGTGAGCGCCGGGTGCCGTGTCGTCAGCGACGCGTCGAACAGCGCCAGCCCCTCCGCCGTGCTCGTCGGCACGAAGCCGTCCCGGGCGAAACGGGACCGGTCGGCCGGGGTCAGCCCCGCGTTGATCCCGCCCTCGACCTCCCACAGCCCCCAGGCCGGCGAGCTCGCCGGCAGGCCCTCGGCGCGGCGCCGCTCGGCCAGCGCGTCCAGGAAGGCCCCGGCCGCCGCGTAGTTGGCCTGGCCCGGACCGCCGAACACGCCCACGACCGAGGAGAACAGCACGAACGCCGCCAGCTCGTCCTCACGGGTCAGCTCGTGCAGATGCCACGCGGCGTCCGCCTTCGGGCCCAGCACCGCGTCCAGCTGGTCGGACGTCAGCGCCGGGAGCAGATCGTTGTCCAGGACCCCGGCCGCGTGCACGACCCCGGTCAGAGCCTGCCCGGCCGGTATCTCGGAGAGGAGCGCCTTGAGCGCGTCACGGTCGGCGACGTCGCACGCGGCGATCCGGACCTCGGCCCCGAGCCCGGTGAGTTCGGCGAGCAACTCGCCGGCCCCCGGCGCCTTGTCACCCCGGCGGGAGGCCAGCAGCAGCCGCCGGACGCCGTGCTCGACGACGAGATGCCGGGCCACCGCGGCGCCGAGCGCCCCGGTGCCGCCCGTGACGAGAACCGTGCCGTCCGGGCGCCAGCGGCGGACCGTGCCGTCGTCCGTGTCGGCCCGGGCGACCCGGTGCAGCCGGGGCACCAGGAGCCGGCCGTCGCGGACGGCGGCCTGCGGTTCGTCCGTGGCGAGCAGGGCGGCCAGGAGCGCCGGGGGGACAGGTGCGGCGTCCGCGCCCGTGCCGGGGGCGTCCACGAGGACGATCCGGTCCGGGCTCTCCGACTGCGCCGAGCGCACCAGGCCGCCGACCGCCGCCGCGTCGAGGTGCGGCACCTCGCCGGGCGCGGCGGCCACCATGCCCTTGGTGACCAGCACCAGCCGGGTCGCGGCCAGCCGCTCGTCGGCCAGCCAGGCCTGGAGCAGGGCCAGCGCCCTCCCGGTCGCCGCGTGCACACCGTCCACGACCTCGGTGTCGTTGCCGGCCGACGGCAGAGGGACGAGGAGGGCGTCGACGGCCGTACCGGACTCGACCGCACGTCCGAGGGCGGCGAGGTCCTCGTAGTAGGGGACGCCGGAGTCGCCGTCGTACGCCCGGTGCGCCGCGTACGACACACCGGGCTCCTCGTCCGGCAGGCGCCCGAGGGCCGCCCAGGCGACCGGGCGGTCCGGCCGGCGGGGGGTGAGCGGCGTCCAGGTGACGTGGTGCAGGGCCCGCAGCGGGCCGGGGCCGCCGATGAGTTCCGACGGCTCGGGGGAGCGCCGGACGACGGAGTCGACGGTGGCGACGGGCGCCCCGTCCGGACCGGTCAGCACGACCGACACGGCCCCTTCCTCCGCCACGGCCTCCCCGGCCGGGGCGAGCCGGGCCCGTACGGCCGTGGCGCCGGTGGCGTGCAGCCGCACCCCGCGCCAGCGGACCGCGAACGGCTCGCCCCGTCCACCGCGAGTGCGGCCTCCAGCAGCGCCGGGTGCAGGACGTGACGCCCGGCGTCGGCGGAGTGCTAACTCGGGGAGCCGCACCTCGACGCCGTCCGTGCTCCCCGCGAGGCCGGCGGCCGTGCCGTCCTCGGCGCGCAGCACCCCGGAGGCCAGCTCCACCCACTCCCCGGTGCCGGGGTCGGGCAGGGCGTGCACGGTGACGGGGCGCCGGCCGGAGTCGTCCGGTGCGCCGACCCGCACCTGGAGCGGGACCTCGGCGGTGTCGGGGACGGCGAGCGGGGCCCGGACGGCCAGTTCGTCCACCACCGGGCAGGCCACCTCGGCGCCCGCCCTGGCGACCGCGTCGACCAGGGCCGCCGACGGCAGTACGACGGTGCCGGACACGGTGTGCCCGGACAGCCACGGCTGGGCGGCCGCCGCGACCCGGCCGGTGAACAGCACCTCATCGGCGCCGGCCACCGTGACCGCCGTTCCCAGCAGGGGGTGGTCCGAGGGGCCGGGGCCTGCCGCGTAGGCGGGCGCCGACTGCTCCAGCCAGTACCGCTCGCGCTGGAAGGGGTACGTCGGCAGCTCGACGGGGCGCACCGGCAGGTCCTCGAACACCACCGTCCAGTCCACCGGGACCCCGGCCACGAACGCCTCGCCCAGCGCGGCCAGGACCCGGTCGGGCCCGCCCTGGTCACGGCGGAGCGAGCCGACGCCGACGACGGCGGTGCCGACGGTGTCGGCGGTCTCCTCGATGCTGTGCAGCAGCACCGGGTGCGGGCTGCACTCGACGAAGACACCGTGGCCGCCGTCCAGCAGGGTCCGTGTGGTCGGCTCGAACAGCACGCTCTGCCGCAGGTTGGTGTACCAGTACGCGGCGTCCAGGCCGGTGGTGTCGAACAGGCCGCCGGTGACGGTGGAGTAGAACGGCACTTCGCAGGGGCGGGCCTCGATACCCGCCAGGTCGGCCAGCAGCCGCTCACGGATCGACTCGACGTGCGCGCAGTGCGATGCGTAGTCCACCGGGAGGCGCTTGGCACGGCCGCCGTCGGCCACGACCGTCTCGCGCAGCTCGTCGAGGGCGTCGGCGTCACCGGAGAGCACCACGGACGCGGCGCCGTTGACGGCGGCCACGGCGACCCGGCCGCCGTAGCCGCCGATCAGTTCGCGCACGCGGGGTTCGGGCAGCGCGACCGACATCATGCCGCCCCGGCCGGAGAGGTCCTCGGCGATGGCGCGGGCCCGCAGGGCCACGACCCGGGCGCCGTCGGCCAGGGACAGCGCGCCGGCCACGCACGCGGCGGCGATCTCCCCCTGGGAGTGGCCGATCACGGCGGCGGGTCGTACCCCGTGGGCGCGCCACACCGCCGCGAGCGACACCATGATCGCCCACAGCGTCGGCTGGACCACGTCCACCCGCTCCAGCGGCTGCCCGGCCCGTACGGTCTCGATCAGATCCCAGTCGGTGACCGGTGCCAGCGCCGCCCCGCAGTCGGCCATGGCTGCCGCGAACGCCGGTGAGGAGTCCAGCAGTTCGGCCGCCATGCCGGCCCACTGGGACCCCTGCCCGGGAAACACGAACGCCACCCGCGACGCCCCCGCACGAGCACCGCGCACCACGTTCGGAGCCCCGCCACCCTCGGCGAGCGCGGCCAGCCCGGCCGTCAGTGCGTCGAGATCGGCACCGACGACCACGGCCCGGTCGTCCAGCGCTGCCCGCGTGGTGACCAGGGCGTGGGCGATGTCGGCGACGGGGGCGGGGCCGGCGCCGGCGACCCGGGCGGTCTCGCCGACGGCCAGGACGGTCTCGCCGACGGCCAGGAGGCCGAGCAACTGCCGGGCCCGCGCGGCGAGGGCGCGCTCGCCCTTGCCGGACAGGACCAGCGGCAGGGGGCGGCCGGGCCAGGCGGAGGACTCGCCTTGGGCGGGATGCCGCGAAGCCCGCGCGGGCCCGCCCTCGCCCGTCCCGGCGGTGACCCCGGCGTCGGTCCCGATGTCGGGCCCGACGCCGGCCCCCTCGCCGTCCTCCGTCGTGGTGTCCTCCGTCGCCTCCTCCACGATCACGTGGGCGTTCGTGCCACTGAAGCCGAACGACGAGACAGCGGCGCGGCGGGGGCGTCCCGTCTTGGGCCAGGTGCGGGGCTCGGTGAGGAGGGCGAGCGCGCCCGTGTCCCAGTCGATGTGCGGGGACGGCTCCTCGGCGTGGCAGCGTCTTCCGGGAGGACCCCGTGGGCGGGATCGCCTCGACCATCTTGATGATGCCGCCGACGCCGGCCGCCGCCCTGCGCGTGTCCGATGTTGGACTTCAGCGAGCCCAGCCAGAGCGGCCGGTCGGCGGGCCGTTCCTTGCCGTACGTGGCGAGCAGGGCCCGCGCCTCGATCGGGTCGCCGAGCGTCGTCCCCGTGCCGTGCGCCTCGACCGCGTCGACGTCGGCCGGCGACAGCCCCGCGCTCGTGAGCGCCTGACGGATCACCCGTTCCTGCGCGGGACCGTTGGGCGCGGTGAGCCCGTTGCTGGCGCCGTCCTGGTTGATCGCCGAACCTCGGATCACGGCCAGCACGGGATGCCCCTCGCGCCGTGCGTCGGACAGCCGGGCGAGCAGCAGCAGACCGACGCCCTCGGCCCAGCCGGTGCCGTCGGCGGACGCGGCGAAGGACCGGCACCGCCCGTCGGGCGACAGTCCGCGCAGCCGGGAGAACTCCACGAACGACGTGGGCGTGGACATCACCGTCACCCCGCCGGCCAGCGCGAGATCGGCCTCCCCCCGGCGCAGTGCCGTCGCCGCCAGATGCAGGGCGACCAGCGAGGACGAGCACGCGGTGTCGACCGTGACCGCGGGGCCCTCCAGACCGAAGGTGTAGGCGAGCCGGCCCGAGGCGACACTGCCCGCGCTGCCGCCGTAGAGGTAGCCCTCGAACTCCTCGGCCGGCAGATGGGGCCGCGAGCCGTAGTCGTTGTACATCGCCCCGACGAACACCCCGGTACGGCTGCCCCGCACCGACTCCGGCACGATCCGCGCCCGCTCGAACGCCTCCCACGCGGTCTCCAGGAGCAACCGCTGCTGGGGGTCGGTGGCCAGCGCCTCACGGGGCGACATCCCGAAGAACTCCGGATCGAACAGGTCCGCGTCGTGCAGGAAACCGCCGTACCGGGTGTACGACTTGCCGACCGCGTCCGGGTCGGGGTCGTGGAGGTCGTCGACGTCCCAGCCGCGGCTTTCGGGGAAGGCCGACACCGCGTCGACGCCGTCGGCGACGACCTGCCACAGGTGCTCCGGGGAGCGCACGCCGCCGGGGTAGCGGCACGCCATCCCGATGATCGCGATCGGCTCCTGCGCCCGCTCCTCCACCTCACGCAGCCGCTTGCGGCTCGCGCGGGCGTCGGCGACCGCACGCTTGAGGTACTGGCGGAGTTGGTTCTCGTCGGTCGTCACGTCGTCTCAGCTCCATGGGGAAGTCGAAGTCGTGGGGGCGCCCGGGCCCGTCCGGGGGAGGGGACGGGCCCGGGCCGTGCGGCCCGGCGCGCTAGTCGAGTTCGTCGACCAGGGCGAACAGGTCCTCGTCGGTCGCGGAGTCGAGGTCGGGCAGGTCGTCGTCGCGGAGCGGGTCGACGCGGTCGGCGAGGTCGAGCAGTTCCCGCA
>NZ_GG657757.1:4881984-4887511 GCF_000158955.1 Streptomyces viridochromogenes DSM 40736
GGCCCTGCGCAGCGCACCGGTGTCGATCCGGGTGACCGCGTGCACGGGCCGGTCGAGGGCGAGCGCCGCGTCGAACAGCGCGGTGGCCTCGGCGTTGGTGAGGGGCAGCAGTCCGAGGCGGGCCAGACGGTTGAGGTCCGCGCCGGACAGATGGGTGCTGAGCGCGCTGCTCTCGGCCCACAGCCCCCACGCGAGGGAGTGCGCGGGAAGGCTGTTCGCGTGCCGGTGGTGGGCGAGCGCGTCCAGGAAGGTGTTGGCGGCGGCGTAGTTCGCCTGACCCGGTGTGCCGACGACACCGGCGACGGACGAGTACAGGACGAACGCCGACAGGTCCGCGTCCTTGGTCAGTTCGTGCAGGTTCCACGCTCCGTCGACCTTGGGCCGCAGTACGCCGTCGAGTTGTTCCGGTGTCAGCGAGGTGACCGTCGCGTCGTCGGTGATGCCGGCGGTGTGCACGACAGCGGTCAGCGGGTGGTCGTCCGGGATGCCGGCGAGCAGCGCGGCCAGCGCGTCACGGTCGGCGGCGTCGGCGGCCACGACCTCGACGTGGGCGCCGAGCGCGGTCAGCTCCTCGGCCAGCTCCCGGGCGCCGGGGCCGTCGGGTCCGCGTCGGCTGGTCAGCAGCAGGCGACGGGCGCCGTGCTCGGTGACCAGGTGCCTGGCGAGGACGGCGCCGAGGGCGCCCGTCCCGCCGGTGACGAGTACCGTGCCCCGCTCCCAGCCGGGGCCGGTCCCGCCGGGCCCGGCGGAGGTGTCCGGTTCGGCCGGGGCCAGTCTCGGGGCGAGTACCTCGCCCGCCCGGAGGAGGAGTTGGGGTTCGCCGGTGCGCAGCGCGGCGCCGAGGGCCTCATGGGAGCCGGGGTGGTCGTCGAGGTCGACGAGCGTGAACCGGTCCCGTTGCTCGGCCTGCGCGGAGCGCAGCAGACCCCAGACCCCGGACCGCGCCAGATCGGTGACGTCCTCACCGTCCGGGGCGACGGCCCCCCGGGTGAGCACCACCAGCCGGCTCGCCGCGAACCGGTCGTCGGCCAGCCAGTCCCGTACGGTGCCGAGCAACTCGTGCAGCACCGCCCGGGCCCGCCCGGCGAGCCCGCCGGCACCGTCCGCACCGACCGTCTCCGTGCCTGCCGTACCGTCCTCGCCGGTCGTCCTGCCCGTCCTCGCCGCGCGGTCCGAGGCGGCCCTGTCCTCAGAGGTGTCCTCGGCCGGCGGGGGCAGCAGGGGAAGCAGCACCGTCGACGGGACCTCGGCGCCGCCGTCGACCGCCTCCCGCAGCGCGGCGAGGCTGTCGTACGACGGGACCGGCCGGGCACCGGAGGGCAGCGGCCATCCCTCGCCCAGCACGGCCCGGGGGCCGTCGTCGGCGGTGCCGGCCGGTTCGGTCGGCACCGGGGTCCACCGCACCCCGTACAGCCCCTCCCGGGCCCGGGCGCCCGCGGCGGCCAGGTCGCCGGGGGAGAGGGGGCGCAGCCGGAGTTCGTCGATCGTGGCCAGCGGCTGCCCCGTCTCGTCGGCGAGGTGCAGGGCGACCACCACGCTCGTGTCGTCGGACTGCGTCACCGCGAGCCGGACCCGCAGCGAGCCGGGGCCCGTCCCGGCCGGGGGCACGCTGATGCCGGACCAGGAGAACGGCACCATCGGCCGGGAGGACACGTCCGCCACCCCCGGCAGCAGCGGGTGCAGGGCCGCGTCGAGCAGCGCCGGGTGCAGGGCGAAGAGCGCGGCTTCGGATCGGTGCTCCTCGGCGAGGGTGACCTCGGCGTACAGGTCGTCCCCGTGGCGGGAGAGCCGGCGCAGGTTCCGGAACAGCGGACCGTACGCGTACTCCCGTTCGGCGAGGGCGTCGTAGACCCCGTCGAGGCCGGTCTCCACCGCGTCGGCGGGCCGCCGTACGCCCTCGGAGAGGGCCGGGGCGGGCTCCGCGGTGCTCAGCGTTCCCTCGGCGTGCCGGGTCCAGCGGTGGTCGCCGTCGGCCCGCGCGGGACGGGAGTGGACGGTCAGCGGGCGTCGGCCGGAGTCGTCCGGGGAGCCGACGGACACCTGGATGCGCACCTCGTCGTCCTCGCGGAGCACCAGGGGCGCGGTCAGGGTGAGTTCGTCGACCAGGGTGCAGCCGGCCCGGCGGGCGGCGTGCAGCGCGAGGTCCACGAACGCGGTACCCGGCAGCAGCACGGTGCCCATGACGGCGTGGTCGGCGAGCCACGGGTGGGTGCGCGGGGAGATCCGGCCGGTGAGGACGACGCTCTCGCGGTCGATCGACTCCACCGCCGCGCCCAGCAGCGGATGGCAGGGAGAGTCGAGGCCGAGGTCGGTGGCGTCACCGGAGGTGGCCGGGGCCGTCAGCCAGTAGCGCTGACGCTGGAAGGCGTAGCCGGGCAGGGGGGTGCGCCGGGCGCCGGGGAAGACCGCGTTCCAGTCGACGTGGGCCCCGCCCAGGGCGAGCAGTGCCAGAGCGGCGGCGACGGTACGCGTTCCGGGGCGCCCGGCCCGCAGCAGCGGGACCACCGTCCCCGCCGGTGCGGTCAGACACGGCTCGACCAGCGCGGAGAGCACCCCGTCGGGGCCCAGCTCCACATAGTCGGTGACCCCGGCGGCCTCCAGCCGCCGTACCCCGTCCATGAACCGCACCGCCTGACGCACCTGGGCCACCCAGTACTCCGGGGTGCACAGCCGGGCGGCGTCCACCAGGTCACCGGTGACCGTCGACACGATCGGCAGCGTCGGCGGGTGGAAGGTCACGCCACGGGCCGCCTCGGCGAAGGCGTCGAGCATGCCGTTCATCCGGTGGGAGTGGAAGGCGTGCGAGACGACGAGACGCTTGACCTTGCGTCCCTCGGCCCGCCAGTTGTCCTCCAGTGCCGCGGCCGCGTCCTCGTCGCCCGAGACCACGACCGCCTCGGGGCCGTTGACGGCGGCGAGACTCATGCCGTCGGGCAGGGTGATCTCGTCCTCCGCCGCCGCGAGGGCGAGCATCGCGCCGCCCTCCGGCAGGGCGTCCATGAGCCGGCCCCGGGCCGCCACCAGCGCGCACGCGTCGGGCAGCGACAGCACCCCGGCGACTTGCCGCCGGCCGCGAACTCGCCGACCGAGTGGACCAGCAGAAGTCGGGCGTGAGGCCCAGGACTTCGTCGAGCGGAACAGGCGCGACTTCAGTGGCGAACAGGCGCGGCTGGCCCGAACCCGTGGCGGTCCAGCTCGTCCCCGCCGTCGAACACGAGGTCTCGCAGGGGCCGTTCGAGGTGGGTGTCGATGTGCGCGCACACCTCGTCGAAGGCGGCGGCGAACACCGGGGAGGCCGCGTACAGGTCGCTTCCCATGCCGGTGCGCTGGCTGCCCTGCCCGGTGAACAGGAACGCCGTCCTGCCCCTCGTACCGCCGCCGTCACGGACGACGGCGGGTGTGTCCTCGCCCCGCGCCAACGCGTCGAGGCCCTTCAGGAGTTCGTCTCGGTCGTGCCCCAGCACGGCGGCCCGGTGCTCGTGCCGGGTCCGGCCGGTGGCCAGGGAGAAGCCGACGTCGGCGGGTGCGAGCCCGGGCCGGTCGAGCACGAACGCCCGCAGCCGCTCGGCCTGCGCCCGCAGCGCCGTGTCCGACTTGGCCGACAGCAGCCACGGCAGGGCGACACCCGGGGCCGGGCGGTCCACGACCGCCGCCGGGTCCCTGGAGCCCGGGTCGCCGGCGGCAGCCGCTGTGTCCGTCTTGTCGGTTGAGCCCTGGGCACCGGTTGTGGGGGGCTTGACCGCCGCCGGGTCCCTGGGGCCCGGGTCGCCGAGGGCACCCGCTGCGTCCGCCCCGTCCGCTGAGCCCTGGGCGTCGGCTGTCGAGGGCTCTTCCTCCGCCTGCTCGATGATCACGTGTGCGTTGGTGCCGCTGATTCCGAACGACGACACGGCGGCCCGGCGCGGACGCCCGGCCTGCGGCCACTCGCGGGCCTCGGTGAGCAGGGCGAGGGCTCCGCTGTCCCAGTCGACGTGCGGCGAGGGCTCGTCGGCGTGCAGGGTCTTCGGGAGGACCCCGTGGCGAATCGCCTCGACCATCTTGATGACGCCGCCGACCCCGGCCGCGGCCTGCGCGTGCCCGATGTTGGACTTCAGCGAGCCCAGCCACAGCGGGTGCTCGGCGTCGTGGTCGGCGCCGTACGTGCCCAGCAGGGCCTGCGCCTCGATCGGGTCGCCCAGCGCGGTGCCGGTGCCGTGCGCCTCCACGGCGTCGACGTCAAAGGCCCGCAGCCCGGCGCCCGCGAGGGCCTGCCGGATCACCCGCTCCTGGGAGGGGCCGTTGGGCGCGGTGAGTCCGTTGCTGGCGCCGTCCTGGTTGACGGCGGAGCCGCGCAGCACGGCGAGCACCTGGTGCCCGTTGCGCCGGGCGTCGGACAGCCGCTCCAGCAGCAGCAGGCCCACGCCCTCGCTCCACACGGTGCCGTCGGCGTGCGCGGAGAACG
The DNA here is from genome assembly GCF_000158955.1 of Streptomyces viridochromogenes DSM 40736. GTDB lineage: Bacteria > Actinomycetota > Actinomycetes > Streptomycetales > Streptomycetaceae > Streptomyces > Streptomyces venetus. The sequence continues at coordinate 4,886,426 of NZ_GG657757.1, forward strand.
ACTTGCAGCGGCCGTCCGGCGCGAGCCCCCGCTGGCGGCTGAACTCGACGAACGAGCCCGGCCCCGCCATCACGGTCACCCCGCCCGCCATCACCAGGTCGGACTCCCCGGACCGCAGCGCCTGCGCCCCCAGGTGCAGGGCGACCAGCGACGACGAGCAGGCGGTGTCCACGGTGACCGCGGGACCCTCCAGGCCGTACGCGTAGGCGAGCCGCCCGGAGATCACGCTGGAGGTGTTCCCGACCAGCAGGAACCCCTCGAACTCGGCGGGCACCGACGGCAGCCGCGACGCGTAGTCGTCGTACATCGCGCCGACGAACACCCCGGTGTTGCTGCCGCGCACCGCTGCCGGATCGATCGCCGCGTTCTCGAAGGCGTCCCAGGCGGTCTCCAGGAGCAGCCGCTGCTGGGGGTCGGTCGCGGTCGCCTCACGCGGCGAGATCCCGAAGAACTCCCGGTCGAAGAGGTCCGCGTCGTGCAGGAACCCGCCCTCGCGGACGTACGACGTGCCGGTGCTCCCGGGGTCCGGGTCGTAGAGCTTCTCCAGGTCCCAGCCGCGGTTGGTGGGGAAGCCGCTGATCGCGTCCGTCCCGGAGGACACCAGCCGCCACAGGTCCTCCGGCGAGCCCACCCCGCCGGGGTAGCGGCACGCCATCCCGACGATCGCCACGGGCTCGTCGGTGCCGGTCGCGGACGGCGCCTCGGCCACGGCGGCCGAGGTCTCGCCCGCGATCCGGCCCAGCAGATGGCGGGCCAGCGCGTCGGGGCTCGGATGGTCGAAGACGACCGTGGACGCCAGCCGCAACCCGGTCGCGCCGTTCACCTGGTTGCGCAGCTCGACGGCGGTGAGCGAGTCGAAACCCTGCTCCTTGAACGCCCGTGTGGCGTCCACGGCGTCACCGGAGGCGTGCCCGAGGGCCAGGGCGGCGGACGTACGCACCACGGCGAGCACCGCGGCGTACCGATCCTCCTCCGGCAGCGCGGCGATCCGCGCCGACCAGCCCCGGGGGCCGGGGGCACTCGCCGGTGCGCCACCCGGCGGGTACGGACCAGGCCCCGCCAGACGGTCGGGACCTGCTCGGAGCC
>NZ_GG657757.1:4888413-4891455 GCF_000158955.1 Streptomyces viridochromogenes DSM 40736
GCGCGGTGCGCAGCAGACCCCACAGGGGCGCGTGCACCAGGTCGGTCACGTCGTCCCCGGGCAGCGCGGCGACGGCACCGGTGGTCACGACGACCAGCCGGGACCGCGTGAACCGCTCGTCGTCGAGCCACCGCTGAACCAGCTCCAGCGTCCGTACGGTCGCGGCGCGCGCGGCGGCGGGCGTCGCCTCCCCGTCCGCCGCGAGGGTGACCACCACGAGGTCGGCCGGTGCGACGGCGGACAGGTCGGCCGGATCGGTGAGGTCGCTCCGGCTCCATGCGGGGACCTCGGGCGTGGGCAGCGCGGGCCAGTCGACGGTGAACAGGGCGTCGTCGCGGGCGGCGGTGGCCGTGGCGAGCCTGCCGCGGTCGACCGGGCGCAGCGCGAGGGAGCCGACGGTGACGACGGGAGCGCCCGTGCCGTCGGTGACCGTCAGCCGGAAGGTGTCCGTGCCGAGGGGCGAGATCCGCACCCGCAGCGCGGTGGCCCCGGCCGCGTGCAGCCGGACCCCGGCCCAGGAGAACGGCAGCAGGATCCGCTCCGGGTCCTCGGCCGCCGACGGCAGCAGCGGGTGCAGCGCGGCGTCCAGCAGCGCCGGGTGCAGCCCGGACAGCGCGGCCTCCTCGCGCTGTTCGTCGGCGAGCGCTACCTCCGCGAGAAGGTCGTCGCCGAGCCGCCACACGGCCCGCACGCCCTGGAACGCGGGCCCGTAGTCGTAACCGAGGTCGCGCAGCACGGCGTAGGCGTCGTCGAGCGGCTGCGCCACCGCGCCGGCGGGCGGCCAGGCGCCGGGGTCACCGGTCGTCACGGCCGGACCTGCGGTCGGCGCGAGGACACCGGTGGCGTGCCGGGTCCACGGCCGGCCCGTCGCCGTGTCGTCGTCGGCCGTGGCCGGGCGCGAGTGGATCGTGAACGACCGGGCGCCCGTGCCGTCCGGGTCGGTGACCCTGACCTGGACGCGCACCGACTCCCGCTCGGGCAGCACCAGCGGTGTCTCCAGGGTGAGGTCCTCGACCGTGTCCGCGCCCACGCGCTCTCCGGCGGCGAAGGCCAGCTCCAGGAAGCCCGTCGCGGGAAACAGCACCGAGCCCTCGACGACGTGGTCCGCCAGCCATGGGTGCGTACGCGGCGACAAACGGCCGGTGAGGACGAGGTCCTCGCCGCCTGCCATCTCCACCGCCGCGCCGAGCAACGGGTGACCGGCCGGGTCCAGCCCGAGCCCGCGTGCGTCCGAGCGGGCGCCGGGGGCCAGCCAGAAGTGCTCGCCACGGAAGGCGTACGTCGGCAGATCGATCCGGACGGCGCCGGGGAAGTACGCGGTCAGGTCGACCTCGCCACCGGCCGCGTGCAGGTGCGCGAGGGCGGTCGTGTACGTGTCGGTCTCCGGCCGCCCGGCCCGCGAGAGCGCGACGCTCGTGACGGAGCCGCCGTCGTCCCCGTCCTCGGCGAAGGCCTCCCGCGCCATGCCGGTGAGGACGGCGTCCGGGCCCACCTCCACGAACAGCCCTGCCCCGAGCGCCCGCAGCGACCGTACGGCGTCGTGGAAGCGGACGGTGGCGCGGATCTGGCGGGCCCAGTAGTCGGGGGAGCACAGCAGCTCGGGGCCCGCGGCTTCCCCGGTGACCGTGGAGACGACGGGGATCGTGGGCGGGTGGAAGGTCAGGGACCGGGCCACCTCGCGGAACTCGTCGAGGATGCCGTCCATGTGCGGCGAGTGGAAGGCGTGGCTCACCTGGAGCCTGCGCGTGCGGCTGCCGCGCTCGCGCCACTGCTGCGCGATCCGGGTGACCACCGGCTCGTCGCCCGCGAGGACCACGGAACGGGGCCCGTTGACGGCGGCGAGGGAGACGGCGTCGGCGTGCCCGGCGATCGACTCGGCGACCTCGTCCGGGTCGGCCTGGATCGCGATCATCGCCCCGTCCGAGCGGGCCTCCTGCATCAGCCGGCCCCGGGCCGCGACCAGCGCGGCGGCGTCCTCGAGCGACAGCACGCCGGCGACATGGGCCGCCGCCAGTTCGCCGATCGAGTGCCCGGCGAGCAACGCGGGCACGACCCCGTCCCGTTCGGCCAGCAGCCGGAACAGGGCCACCTCCACGGCGAACAGCGCGGGCTGGGTGTAGCGCGTGCGGTGCAGCAGCTCCGCCGCCGCACTGCCCTCCTCGGCGAACAGCACCTCGCGCAGCGGCCGTTCCAGATGCGGGTCGAACGCCGCGCACACCGCGTCCAGGGCCTCGGCGAACGCCGGGAACGTGTCATACAGCTCCCGGCCCATCCCGAGGCGTTGGGCGCCCTGCCCGGTGAACAGCAACGCCGTCCGCCCCGGCTCGCCGACGGTGCCGCGCACGACGTTCGGCGCTCCCGCCCCGTCGACGACCGCGTCCAGCCCGGCCAGCAGTTCGCCTACGTCCGAGCCCAGCACCACGGCCCGCCGCCGGAACGCTGTCCGCGTGACCGCCAGCGCCAGCCCGACGTCCCCGACGCGCACCCCGCCCGCACCCCCCACGAACTCCCGCAACCGCCCGGCCTGCGCGCGCAGACCGTCCTCGGTGGGGGCGGAGAGGACCCAGGGGACACGGAGGGCGGGGGAAGCCGCGGCCGTGGCGGCCGACGGGATCGCGCCCGTGCCGGTCGCCGGAGCCGCCTGCGCGATGCCTGCGGCGGCCAGGCCGGCACGGGCGACGCGCGCCTCGCGACCGTCGACGGCCGGCCCCTCCGCGGTGTCTGTGTGTGCCGGTGGCGCCGGGGCCGTCGTGTCTGTGTCTGCCGGTGGCGTCGGGGCTGTCGTGTTTGTGTCTGCCGGTGGCGCCACGGCCGCCGGGTTCGTGCCGCCCAGCGGCGCCACGGCCGTCGTGTCTGTGTCTGCCGGTGGCGCCGGGGCCGTCGTGTCCGTGCCTGCCCGTGGCGCCACGGGCGACGGGTTCGTGCCGCCCAGCGGCGCCAAGGCCGCCGTGTCCGTGCCGCCCACCGGCGCCAAGGCCGCCGTGTCCGTGCCTGCCGGCGGCGCCACGGCCGCCGTGTCCGTGCCTCCCAGCGGCGCCAGGG
>NZ_GG657757.1:4891772-4960726 GCF_000158955.1 Streptomyces viridochromogenes DSM 40736
GCGGCCTGCGCGTGCCCGATGTTGGTCTTCAGCGAACCGAGCAGCACCGGCTCCCGGCCCTCCCGGTCCCGCCCGTACGTGGCGAGGACGGCCTCCGCCTCGATGGGGTCGCCCAGCGCGGTGCCCGTACCGTGCGCCTCCATGACGTCGATGTCGGCCGTGGTGAGCCCGGCGTCGGCGAGCGCCTGCCGGATCACCCGTTGCTGCGACAGCCCGTTCGGGGCGCTCAGCCCGTTGGACGCGCCGTCGGAGTTGACGGCCGAGCCCCGCACCACCGCGAGGACCCGGTGGCCGTTGCGGCGCGCGTCGGAGAGCCGCTCCACGACCAGCAGGCCCACGCCCTCCGCCCACGCGGTCCCGTCGGCCGCCGCCGCGAACGCCTTGCAGCGCGCGTCCGCCGCCAGCCCGTGCTGGCGCGAGAACTCCAGGAACATGCCGGGTGTCGACATGACCGTCACCCCGCCCGCGACGGCGAGACTCGACTCGCCCCGCCGCAGCGACTGCACCGCCAGATGCAGCGCGACCAGCGAGGACGAGCACGCCGTGTCCACGGTCACCGCGGGCCCCTCGAACCCGAACTGGTAGGCGATCCGCCCGGACATCACGCTCGCCGCGCCGCCGGTCAGCAGATGCCCCTCGACGCCCTCGGGCGCGTCGTGCATCCGGGGCCCGTAGTCCCCGGCCGTCGCGCCGACGAAGACCCCGGTACGGCTGCCGCGCAGCTCCCGCGGGACCAGTCCGGCCCGCTCCAGCGCCTCCCAGGCGGTCTCCAGCAGCAGCCGCTGCTGCGGGTCCATGGCATGCGCCTCGCGTGGGGAGATCCCGAAGAAGGACGCGTCGAACCGGCCCGCGTCGTGCAGGAACCCGCCCTCGCGGACGTAGCTCTTGCCGGACCGCTCGTGGTCCTGGTCGTAGAGGTCCTCGGCCCACCCTCGGTCGGTCGGGAACGCGGAGATCGCGTCGTCGCCCTCCGCCACCAGGTGCCACAGATCCTCGGGCGAGGCGACACCACCGGGGTACCGGCAGGCCATGCCCACGATCGCGATCGGCTCGTCGTACGCGACCTGTCCACCCGAGCCCGCACCGGCCCCGGCCACCGCCCCCGGCAGCACCGCACCGGTCCCGCCCGTGTCCGCCCCCGCCAGCTCGGCCGCGACGAACTCCGACAGGGCCCTGGGTGTCGGATGGTCGAACACCAGCCCCGTCGGCAGCCGCAGCCCGGTCGACGCGGCGAGGTTCTCGCGCAGCTCCACGGTCATCAGGGAGCTGAACCCGAGGTCCCGGAACGGCACGTCCATCTCGACGGCCCGCCCGGCGGCGTACCCCAGGACGGCGGCGACATGCGAGGTCACCAGCTCGACCGCCGACAGCTCACCCGCCGCCCCCGGCGTGCCGGCGCGCTGCGGCCGCGCGGCGGCGGGCAAGGCTCCGGGCCCGAGCGCGGGCACGGCGGACACACCGGCCGCGGCGCCCTCCGCGCGGCCCGGATCCGTCACCCAGTACCGCTCCCGCTGGAACGCGTACGTCGGCAGATCGATCCGGCGCCCCCCGGCCCCCTCGAACACGGCCTCCCAGTCCACCGCCGCACCGCGGACGAACGCCCGCGCCAGCGCCGTCCAGGCCGTCCGCTCCTCGGGCCGCCCCGGACGCAGCGCCGGTTCGGCGGCGACGGAGTCCTTGTCGAGCACGCTCTCGGCCACCATCGCCGAGCAGACGCCGTCGGGCCCCATCTCGAGGACGGTCCGTACGCCCTCCGCCTCCAGGGTCCGCGCGGCCCGCAGGAACCGCACCGGCCGGCGGACCTGCTCGACCCAGTACTCGGGGGAGGTCAGCAGCTCGGGCGCCGCGATCTCGCCCGTCACCGTGGAGACGACGGGGATACGGGGCTGATGGAGGGTCAGCCCGGTGACCACCCGCCGGAATGCGTCGAGCATCCCGTCCATGTGCGGCGAGTGGAAGGCGTGGCTCACCGTCAGCCGCTTGGTCTTGTGTCCCCGGTCCTTCAGAGCGGCGGCGATCTCCAGCACCGCGTCCGTGTCCCCGGAGAGCACGAGGGCCGCGGGGCCGTTGACGGCGGCGACCGCCACCTCGCCCTCCTGGCCCGCCAGCAGCGGCAGCACCTCGTCCTCGGCGGCCTGTACGGCGACCATGGCGCCCGCGGCGGGCAGTTCCTGCATCAGCCGGCCCCGGGCGGCGACCAGTGCGCAGGCGTCGGTGAGCGAGAGGACCCCGGCGACATGGGCGGCGGCGACCTCACCGATGGAGTGCCCGGCGAGGAGGTCGGGCCGTACGCCCCACGACGCGAACAGCCGGAACAGCGCGACCTCGACGGCGAACAGCGCGGGCTGGGTGTACCGGGTCTCGTCGAGTCCCTCGCCGGTGGGGACGACCTCGCGCAGCGGCCGCTCCAGCAGCGGGTCGAGATGGGCGCACACCGTGTCGAAGGCGGCCGCGAACACCGGGAAGGCGGCGCGGAGTTCGCTGCCCATCCCGATCCGCTGGGCGCCCTGCCCGGTGAAGACCATGGCGAGCCGGCCCGTCGCCTCGGCCCCCGCCACCACCCCGGCGGCGGGCAGCCCCGACGCCAACGCCCGGAGTCCGGCGACGAGTTCGTCCCGATCCGCGGCCAGTACGACACCACGGTGACCGAGCCGTGACCGGGTGAAGACCGAGGACCGTCCGACAGAGGCGGGCTCGGCGTCGCCGTGGGTCTCGACGAACTCGGCGAGCCGTCCGGCCTGGGCGCGCAGCGCCTGCGTACCCCGCGCGCTGACCACGACGGGCAGCACGGCGTCCGCAGGGCGGGTGCGCGGGGCGGTCAGGGGTTCCCGGGTACCGGGTGCCTCGCCCACGACCACATGGCAGTTGGTGCCGCCCATGCCGAAGGAGCTCACGCCGGCGACCAGCGGGCGCTCGGGGTGCGGCCACTCGCCCAGCCGGTCGTTGACCGACAGGTTGAGCGAGTCGAGCGGGATCTTCGGGTTGGGCGTACGGAAGTTGAGGCTCGGCGGGAGCATGCGGTGGCGGACGGACAGGACCGTCTTGATGAGCCCGGCGATGCCGGCGGCCCCTTCGAGGTGCCCGATGTTCGTCTTCACCGAGCCCACCCGCAGGGGGTCCCCGGCGGCCTTGAGCGCACTGACCGCCGCCCCGAGCGCGGCGGCCTCGATCGGGTCGCCGACCGGGGTTCCGGTGCCGTGCAGCTCGACGTACTGGACGGCGTCCGGCACGACCCCGGCCCGCCGATGGGCGAGCCGGACCACCTTCTCCTGCGCGGCGGCGCTGGGCACGGTGAGGCCGGGCGTGGCACCGTCGTTGTTGACCGCACTGCCGAGGATCACGCCGTGCACCCGGTCGCCGTCGGCCACGGCCCCGCCCGCAGCGGCTTGAGCACGACCATGCCGGCGCCCTCGCCGCGCACGTAGCCGTTGGCCCGGGCGTCGAAGGTGAAGCAGCGCCCGTCCGGGGAGAGCCCGCCGAACCGCTCGGCGCCCCACCACCCCTTCGGCGAGGAGGTTGAGGTTGACGCCCGCCGCGAGCGCCAGTTCCGCCTCTTCGGCGCGCAGGCTCTCGCACGCGAGGTGCACGGCGACCAGCGAGGACGACTGGGAGGTGTCGACGGTGAGGCTCGGTCCGTTCAGCCCGAGCGCGTACGAGACCCGGCCCGCGATGATGCCGCGGTGGGTGCCGGCGACGGTGTGCTGGGTGATGGCGGCGGAGCCCTGCCGATAGAGCAGGCTCGTGTAGTCCTCGCGGGCGGTGCCGACGAAGACGGCCGTGGGGCTGCCGTCGAGGCTCGCCGCGGCGATCCCCGCGTCCTCCAGCGCCTCCCAGGCGATCTCCAGCAGCAGCCGTTGCTGCGGGTCCATGACGACGGCCTCGCGGGGCGAGATCCCGAAGAAGGCGGCGTCGAACTCCTCGACGGCGTCCAGGAACCCGCCTCGGCGTATCTCGCTGTGGGCGTCCGCCGAGATCGGCTCCCACCGGTGCCCGGGCATCTGCGTGACGGCGTCCCGGCCCTCACGCAACAGCCTCCAGAACTCCTCGGGACCGGCGGCGCCGGGCAGCCGGCAGGACAGGCCGACGACGGCGATCGGTTCCCGCCGATCCAGTGGGTCGATTGCCGCGGAGTGTCGCTCACTCGTCATTTTCGCTCGGCTGCCCTTCCAATACTGGAAATCACCTCGGGTAACGACCATGCGCTCCCAGCGAGCGTATCCGGAGTTTTTTCGAGGCGATCCAAAATCCAGTCCCTGCCCGGTAACGTGCCGTTCGCTGCGTAATGAAAGCTCTGCGAGGACGGATCATTACCGGAGATGTTCCCGAGACTTATCGGAGAGCGGGAGGTTACTGGCTCATTACGGCAGAACCGGCAGGTGGGAGATGCAAATGTTAGGGTCTGTCGAAATCGGTCGGGCAGAAAGCAATCGGAGAGGAAAACCCGGTGGTCGAGAAACTCGAACTGGCGGAACCGCACCTTGCCGGATGGCTGTCCTCACTCGGACTCGGCGTCGAATACATCCGCTCCCAGGGAAACACCCTCTTCTACCGTGACGACCAGGGCGCGGAAATCCCCGTCCTCGACCTGGTGGGCGGCTACGGCTCGGCGATACTCGGGCACAACAACCCGGACATCGTGGCCTACGCCAAGTCCCTGCTCGACGAGGGGACCCCGATCCACGCCCAGTTCTCCCGGCACCCGTACGCCAACGACCTCGCCTGGAAGATCAACGGCATCATCCAGCGGGAGTTCGGCACCGACGAGCACTATGCGGCGGTCTTCGCCAACAGCGGCGCCGAGGCCGTCGAGGTGGCGGTCAAGCACGCCGAGCTCGACCGGGTGATGAAGGTGGCCGAGCTGACGGAGAGGATCGAGGCCCACCTCGACGAGGCCCGCGCGGCGGTACGATCCGGTGCCCGCATCGCCACCGACGGCGCCGTCGACCTCCTCGGACCCGACCTCGCGCCGGGGGACGCCGGCGACATCGACCGCCTGCTCGACGCGGTCCGGGCCGCCAACAGCGAGCGCCTGTCGGCCCGTCCGGTGTTCCTGGCCCCGGAGGGCTCCTTCCACGGCAAGCTGGTCGGCAGCGTCCAGCTCACCCACAACGTCGGCTACCGCAGCCCGTTCAGCGCCCTGGCGGCCCAGTGCCGCTTCGTGCCGCTCGACCAGCCGGACGCGCTGGAGAAGACCGTGGCGCAGGAGCGCAGGACGGTCCTGGACCTCACCGTCGAGGACGGCGTCGTCCGCCTGACCGAACGGGAGCTGCCCGTCATCTGCGCCTTCATCCTCGAACCCATACAGGGCGAGGCCGGCATCCGGGTCCTCGACCGGGCCGCCGTACGCCGGGTCCAGGAGGTCCTCGCCACGATCGACTGCCCGATCATCGTGGACGAGGTGCAGAGTGGCATGGGCCGCTCCGGCGCGTTCTTCGCCAGCTCCCACCTCGGCCTCCAGGGCGACTACTACACCCTCGCCAAGAGCCTCGGCGGCGGCGTCGCCAAGGCCGCGCTCACCCTGATCCGCGGCTCCCGCTACCGCACCGACTTCGAACTCGTCCACAGCTCCACCTACGCCAAGGACAGCTTCTCCACCCTCATCGCCGGCCGCACCGTGGACCTGCTGGAGGCCGACGACGGCAGGGCGTACCGGCTGGCCGCCGAGCGCGGCGACCGACTCCTGGCGATGCTCGGCCGGTTGCGGGAGGAGTTCGGCGACATCGTCAAGGACGTCCGAGGCAGGGGCCTGATGATCGGCCTGGACTTCCACGACCAGTCCGAGTCCACCTCGGAGATCATCCGCGACCAGGCGCAGGCCGGCCTCCTCGGCTATCTCTTCGCCGGTTACCTGCTGCGCGTCCACGCGATCCGCATCTTCCCCACCGCGAGCGCCACGAACACCCTGCGCATCGAACCGTCCGTGTACCTCACGGACGACGAGATCGCCCGGGCGGACAAGGGTCTGCGCGACCTGATCGAGGTCCTGCGGAAGCAGGACGGCGAGACGCTGCTGCACGCGCACGCCTGAGCGGCGACGGAGCGCACGGACACGGGAAAGCGGACAAGGCCGAACGGGAACGGCGGGGGTGTTCCCGCGCCCATCCCGTCAGCTGATGTCGGCCCCGTAGACGTGGTCGACCGTCATCGTGATGAGCACCCGGCGGTCGGAGACCATCACCGCCCGGTACTCCTCCCAGTCCGGGTGCTCCCCGGCGGCGACCCGGTAGTAGTTCACCAGCGCGTCCACCTCGGGACCGTGGGGGTCGGTGCCCGGCCCGGTGAGTGTGGCGATGCCCTCGGCGGTGGCCCACGACATGCCGTCGGGGCTGGTCACCTCCAGCGTGGCCCGGGCGTCCCGCCGCAGGTTCGCCACCTTGGCCGCGCCCGCACTGGTGGACACATGGATCACGTTCGCCGACTCGTCGTAGAACGGCTGGACGGGGGAGAGCTGGGGTCGCCCGTCCGCCTTGATGGTCGCGAGCACACCGATCTGGCTCTTCGCGAGCAGCGCATGGGGGTTGAAAGATGTAGCGGTCATGCCCCGTTGATCAACCTTTCGTATCGCCTTGTGGTCGAGCAGCTTTCTGCCGCCTTTTCTTCGGCCTTACATCACAGGCGGAACCCGTGTACCTCCACGGCATGACCAGCATTCTGCGGAGAACCGGTGGGCGTTCTTTTCGCGTTCTCAGCGGGAGGACTCCCGCTCCACCGGCAGCCACAGTTCCGCGTCCGCCTCGGAGCCGTCGGCCGACAGCTCCGTCCGCAGGATCTCCGGGCCGGGGCGGCTGCGGTACGGGTTCGACGGGAACCACTCGGTGAAGACGTCCCGCCAGAGCTCCTGGACGGCTTGGGGAGCCGGGCCGGAGGTGGTGAAGACCGCCCAGGTGCCGGGTGGGACCGGGAGGGCCGTGGTGCCTTCGGGCGCGGGGACGGGCGAAGAGGTGATCACGCCCTGGTAGTAGTCGAGTTGCGTGCCCTGCGCCCGGCTCGGGTCCAGGTCGTCGCAGACCGCGACGATGCCGTGCGGCTCCTGGTCGGACAGTTTCCCCAGCCGCTCCAGGGCCTGTTTGTCGAGCCCGCGGACGAAGTCGATGATCGCCTGGTTCGGGCCGGAGTGGATCAGTGGGACCCGGGCCTTGAAGCCCGTGACGGTGAAGGACGGGCGGTCCACCACTCGGTAATGCATGCTGCTGCTCCCCTCGATGGTCAGGCGGAAGGTCAGCCGGGGCTGGGAGACGAGCGCGGCGCCGGTGCGCCGGGCCTCGCCCGGGCCCACGCCGTGCATCGCGCGGAACGCCCGGGCGAACGCCTCGCCCGAGCCGTAGCCGTAGCGCACCGCGATCTCCAGCAGCGTCTCGTCCCCCGCGAGCACCTCGGCGCCCGCCACCGTCAACCGCCGGCGGCGGATGTACTCCGACAGGGGCATGCCTGCCAGTGCGGAGAACATGCGGCGCAGGTGGTACTCCGAGGTGCACGCCGTACGCGCCAGGTCCGCCGCGTCGACGGTCCGGTCGAGACGGCTCTCGATGTGCGCCATGGCCTGGTTGAGCCGATCCAGCACGTCCGGCCTTCCTTCCTTCTCGTGCCTTCACGCTAGGCAGCGGGCGCCCTCCCGCACCCGACATCCTGTGCCCGGTCCGGTCGGGTGCCGCCTCGGCCGAACGGCGTAGGCGAACCGCCGTCCGCCAGGAGTACTTAAGGGGTCCTTACCGTGAACGGATAGCATCGCCCGTCAACCCGTCAGTTGCCGACCGGGACGAGGTGAGGACATGGGGGCGCCCAGGATCGCCGTCGCCGTGGTGACCATGGGCAACCGGCCGGAGGAGGTCGACGCCCTGCTGCGGTCCGTGGCGAAGCAGGATGTGGCGCCCGAGCGGATCGTGATCGTCGGCAACGGCTGCCCGCTGCCCGAGTTCGCCGAGCGGCTCTCCCTGCCCGGCGAGGTCACCCCGGTCGAGCTCGACGAGAACCTGGGGTGCCCTGGTGGGCGCAACGCGGCCCTCGCGCGGCTGCGGGAGTTCGGCGACATCGACGTCGTCGTCGATCTGGACGACGACGGTCTGCTCGTGGACGCCGACGTGCTGCGCCGTGTGCGCGAGCTGTACACCGCCGACGACCGGCTCGGCATCGTCGGGTTCCGCATCGCCGACGAGCTCGGCGAGACGCAGCAGCGGCACGTGCCCCGGCTCGGCAAGTCGGACCCGCGGCGGGGCGGGTACGTCACCGGGTTCCTCGGCGGCGCGCACGCGCTGCGGATGGCGATGCTCGACGAGGTCGGCGACTGGCCCGCCGAGTTCTTCTTCGCGCACGAGGAGACCGACCTCGCGTGGCGCGCCGCGGATGCCGGGTGGCGCATCCTGTACGCGCCCGAACTGCTGCTCCAGCACCCCAAGACCTCGCCCGCCCGGCACGCCATCTACTACCGCGTGAACGCCCGCAACCGGGTCTGGCTCGCACGCCGCCGGCTGCCCCTCGCGCTCGTGCCCGTCCACCTCGGCGTGTGGGTGCTGCTCACCCTCCTGCGGAACCGGTCGGGCGCCGGACTGCGGGCGTGGTTCGGCGGGTTCGTGGAAGGCGTGCGGGAGTCGGCCGGGGAGCGTCGGCCCATGCGCTGGCGTACGGTCTGGCGGCTCACCCGGCTGGGGCGCCCACCGGTCATCTGAGGCCGATCGGCCGATGGCGCGGAGGCAGATCGGCCGATACGGCGGGGGAGGAAAGCGGGCCCCGGTCGTTCACCTCTGCCGACCGGGACCCGGACCCGGCCGCGGCGGCGACACTCCCCCGAGTTGCGCGTTCAGACGCGCGCACCCCCGGGCCAGATCCGATGCAGTGATCACACCAGGCATTGCCAACGGATCGCTAACATATGGCCAATGGTTCGCCGTTGCGTCATCTGCCGATTGGCCTGAAGTCGCTGAACCAGGATCGAAGAAGGCCAGGCAGCGGGCTTGCTCCGGAGTGAACGGACGAAGGCCGGGGTGGCGGAAAACCGCTGCCCAAGGGTGGAAACTCGTCAAGGGCGGAGGAGCCGGAAGGCAGGGGGGCGATGGTGCGGTTCGGGCTGCTGGGGCCGCCGGTGTTGTACCGCGACGCCGCGGGCGGGGGCGGGAGGGAAGCCCGGGGCATCGTGAGCCCCAAGTCCCGTGTCCTGCTGACCGCGTTGCTGCTCGACGCCGGGCGGGTCGTGTCCGTCGAGTCACTCAAGGACGCGCTGTGGGGCGAGGACCCACCGGTTTCCGCCCAGGCCTCGCTGCACAATCACGTGGCCCGGCTGCGGCGGCTGCTCGACGATCCCGAACGGCTGCGGACCGTACCGACCGGGTATGTGCTGCGGGTCGACGAGGGCGAGCTGGACGTCCATGTGTTCGACACCCATGTCACCGCCGCGCGTGCCGCGCACACCGGCCAGGACTGGGAGCGGGTCGTGCGCGAGTGTGCGGCCGCACTCGCGCTGTGGCGGGACGTGCCGCTCGCCGGGCTGCCGGCCGAGGTGGGCGGGTACGCCTTCGCCCGGCGGCTGCGCGAGGCACGGCTGCTGCTCCTGGAGTGGCGCCACGACGCCGAGTTGGCGCTCGGCGGTCCACGGCTCCAGGAGCTCGTCGCGGAACTGGCGGCGCTGACCGCCGAGTATCCGCTGCGGGAGGTGTACCACCGCCAGCTCATGCTCGCCCTGCACCGCACCGGCCGCCAGGCCGAGGCCCTGGCCGTCCACCACGGCCTGCGCACCCGCCTCGTCGACCGGCTCGGCATCGAGCCCGGGCCGAGCGTGCGGGCGGCGCACGCCGAGGTGCTGCGGGGGGCCGTGACGTCGCCGACCCCGCCCGCCCAGTTGCCCCCGCCCCCCGCCCACTTCACCGGCCGCACCCTCGTACGCGCCTCCCTGCGCCACACCCTCACCGCACCCGGCCCGCGCCCCACGACCGTCATCAGCGGCATGGCCGGTGTGGGCAAGAGCGCCCTCGCGCTGCACCTCGCTCATGAGGTGGCGGAACGTTTCCCCGATGGGCAGCTCCACCTCGGCCTGCACGGTGCCACCCCGGGCATGACCCCGCTCACCCCCGGCCAGGCGCTCACCGCCCTGCTGCACGACCTCGGCGTGGAATCCTGCCGTGTCCCCGCACTCCCGGACGCGGCGTCCGCCTTGCTGCGCTCCCTGCTCGCGCCGACGCGCACGCTCCTGGTGCTGGACGACGCCGTGAGCGCCGCACAGGTCCGGCCGTTGCTTCCGGGCGGCGCCGGGTGCGCGGTGATCGTCACCAGCCGATCGCCGCTCACCACCCTCGACGGCGTCGCCCGCTTCCCGCTCGCCCCGCTGTCGCAGGAAGAGGGCGCCGACCTGCTGCGAGCGGCCTCAGGTCGCGACGGCCTGGACGGTTCGCAGGCCGCGCGTGCCCTCGTCGAACTCACCGGCCGCCTCCCCCTCGCCCTGCGCGTCGTCGCCGCGCGGCTCGCCGCACGGCCCGCCCTCACGCCCGAGAAGCTCGCCGGCCAACTGGCCGAGCGGGAAGGGCGCTTGCGGCATCTGGAGTACGACGACCTGAGCGTGCGCCGCTCGCTGGCGGTCGCGCACCGCGCGCTCGCCGGCTCCGAGCGCCAGACCGACCGGGACGCCGCCCTCATCCTGCGCCGTATCGGTGCCGTCGATCTGCCCGAGTACGGCGTACCCCTGCTCGCCCGCCTCACCGGCACCGGCGAACGCCGTACCGAGGCCGCGCTGGACCGCCTGGTCGACGTGGCGCTGCTCCAGGAGCCGGCGTACGGCCGCTACGCACCGCACGACCTCGTACGCGACTTCGCCCGCGAACTCGCCACGGGGCGGGACGCGGACAGTACTGGTCCCGCGACCGGCACCGTCATGTCCCCGGCCGGCCCGCACCAGGCCGTGCCCGACCGGCCTCCCCTCCTTCACCCGGCCGGTCCGCCCGCCCTCCCACACCCGGCCGATCCCGCTCCCCTCCATCACCCGGCGGATGACCTGGTCCGCGCCGCCGAGTGATCACTTGGCGTCCGCGTAGCACTCCACCACCGCCGTCGTGAACGGGAACCGCACCGGCGTCTCCCCGAAGGTGAGCCGTCCGGCCAGGGCCGCCGCCTCACGGATCGCCGTCACGACCGCCGCCGTCTCCTCCTCGGGGCAGTGCACGATCACCTCGTCGTGCTGGAAGAAGACCAGCTCGGCCGAGAGCTCCGCGCAGGTCTTCCGCAGCGCGGCGAGCAGGAGCAGCGCCCAGTCGGCGGCGCTGCCCTGGACGACGAAGTTGCGGGCGAAGCGGCCCCGCGCGCGGGCGTTGGTGGAGGCGTAACCGGGCACCCACTGCTGTGCGTCCCGCTGTGTGTCGTCCTCCGAGAGCGGGATGCCCGCCTCCTCCGCGGCCTCGTCCGTCGCCCGGGCCGCGGGGGGACAGGTGCGCCCCAGCCAGGTCCGCACCAACCGCCCCTCCTCGCCGGCGCGGGCCGCCTCGTCGACGTACGCCACCGCCCTCGGGAAGCGGCGTCTGAGCGCGGCGAGGTTCTTCAGTCCGTCGCCGGAGGTCTGGCCGTAGACCGCGCCGAGCACGGCGAGTTTGGCCTGGGCGCGGTCGCCGGAGAAGGCACGGTCGGAGACCGACTGGTACAGGTCGCTCTCCCGGCCGGCCACCTCCATCAGGCCGGGGTCGCGGGAGATCGCGGCGAGCACGCGCGGCTCCATCTGGTCGGCGTCGGCGACGACGAGCCGCCAGCCGGGGTCGGCGACGACGGCCCGCCGGATCACCTTGGGGATCTGGAGCCCGCCCCCGCCGTTGGTCACCCAGCGCCCGGTCACCGTGCCGCCCGCGAGGAACTCGGGCCGGAACCGCCCCTCGCGCACCCAGTCCTGCAGCCAGGACCAGCCGTGGGCGACCCAGATGCGGTACAGCTTCTTGTACTCGAGCAGCGGTTTCACCGCCGGGTGGTCGACCGACTCGATCTCCCACTTACGGGTCGAGGAGACCTTGATGCCGGCCTGCGCGAAGGCCTTGACCACGTCGGCGGGCAGGTCGGGGCGGACCCGGCGGCCGAACGCGGTGGACACCTCGTCGGCCAGTTCGGCCAGGCGGCGTGGCTCGCCGCCCCCCGCGTACCGCTCGCCCAGCAGGTCGTGCAGCACCGCGCGGTGCACCTCGGCGCGCCAGGGCAGCCCTGACCGGTTCATCTCGGCGGCCACCAGCATGCCCGCCGACTCGGCGGCCGTCAGCAGGCGCATCCGGTCGGGGTGTCCGGCCCGCTCGTGCCGGCGCTGCTGCTCGGCGTAGACGGCGAGGAGGTCCGCCAAGGGCAGGTGGACGCCCTGGGGTTCGAACAGGGAGGACTGCGAGCCCGGTTCGGCGGACCGCTGCGGCGGATCGGGCGGTACGGGGCCGCCGCGCAGCCGGGCCAGGGCGGCCGCGGCCGAGCGGGGTTCCCCGTACCGCCCCTCGTGCCCGAGGAGGAGCGTCTCGGCGGGCCTCGATGTCGTAGCACCGCTCGACTCGCACCCCCGTGGCGAGCAGGGCGGGGGTAGACCTCGGCGGTGGACCGCCACACCCACCGCGTGACCCCGGGCCGGCTCCGCACGGCCTCGGCGGGGTCCGTCTCCCGCGTCACCGGCCCTGCGGGCACCCCGTCCGGACCGAGGGGGGCGACGTCCACGCCACCGTCCTCGGCCGGAGCGAGCGCCCACCGGTCGGCCATGCCGCGAGTGTGGCAGGAGGGTCTGACAACGAGGAGGGTCTGACAACGCCCCTCGCCGCCGCCCACCCGGGCGGTCAGGACTCGTCCAGCACGTCCTTCTGGGCCTCCGCGATCTTCTCCAGCACCCGGGCGAGGTACTGCTCGGTCCGCTCCTTGCCGATGCCGAGGCCGCTGAGGACGCCCTCGCCGTTCTCGTGCTCCAGCAGGGCGAGCAGGATGTGCTCGGTGCCGATGTAGTTGTGGCCGAGGCGCAGGGCCTCGCGGAAGGTGAGTTCCAGGACCTTCTTGGCGGCCTGGCCGTAGGGCACGAGCTCCGGGGCCTCGTCGACGGCCGGCGGGAGCGCCGCCGTCGCCGCCTCGCGGACGCTGTCGAGGGAGACGCCCTGCTCGACGATCGCCTTCGCGGCGAGGCCCTCGGGTTCGGCCAGCAGTCCGAGGACGAGATGCTCGGGCAGGCCCTCGGCGTTGTGCGCGGCCTTGGCGGCGTTGTGCGAGGCCATCACCGTGTTGCGGGCGCGGGGCGTGTAGCGGTTGAAGCCCTGGCTCGGGTCGAGGTCGGCCGACTCCTTGGGCACGAAGCGCTTCTGCGCCGCCTGCCGGGTGACCCCCATGCTCTTGCCGATGTCCGTCCAGGAGGCGCCGGAACGCCGGGCCTGGTCCACGAAGTGGCCGATGAGGTGGTCGGCCACCTCGCCGAGGTGGTCGGCGGCGATCACCGCGTCCTGGAGCTGCTCGAGGGGTTCCTGGTGAACCTTCTTGATCGCCGCGATCAGGTCGTCGAGGCGTACGGATGACGTGATGTTGGGGTTCGTCGTCATGGTGTCAACCGTAGGTTGCCCCCCTCAGGGTGTCAACCGCGAGTTGACACTCTGCGGCTACTTCGGCGAGGTCGCCACGTAGGAGGTCACCCGGTACGGGGTGGGCGGGGGCACCGGGCCGACGCGACGCGGGCCCCGGGGCGGTGGCGTGGCACCATCGGCCCGTGAGTACCTCCAGCACCGTCGACCGCGCGTTCGAGGCAGCCCTGTACGAGACCGGCGAGAGGGCCCTCGACGCCGGCGCGTCCCTGCTCGCCGCCGATCCCGCGGCGGACGCTGAACTCGCACGCCGCGGGGAGGAGTTCGTGGCAGGCGCCTGGCGGCGTGGCTGGCAGCCGGCCGATGTCGTGCGGATCGTCCGGCGCGAGCTGGACGACGTCCACGTACGCCTTACGGCGGAGCTGATCCGCGCGCAGTCCGGGCGCGACCGGCCCCGAGGCCGCCGCTGGAGCGCACAGCTCGACGAGCTCCCCGCCGACGCCCCGTCCCGCACCGACCGCTTCTCGCACGCCACCGCCGTGCTGGAGCTGTACCGCCTGCTGCTGCGCCTGCCCGCGATCGAGGCCCTCGACGAGTCGCCCGGGGGGCCGAGGACCGAGTCCCGCATGCTCACCCGCATCCGCGCGCTGCTCGCCAAGGCGGAGGCCACCGGGTTCCCGGAGGAGGCCGAGGCGCTCAGTGCCAAGGCGCAGGAGCTGATGGCCCGGCACAGCGTCGACGAGGCGCTGCTCGCGTCCCGCGCGCCCTCGCCCGACACGCCCGGCGCCTGCCGGATCGGTGTCGAACCGCCGTACGAGCAGGCCAAGGCGGTGCTGCTGGACGCCGTCGCCACCGCCAACCACTGCCGGGCGGTGTGGAACGAGCCCCTCGGCTTCTCCACCGTCGTCGGCTTCGAGACGGACCTTGAGGTGGTCGAACTCCTCCACACCTCGCTCCTCGTGCAGGCCACGACGGCCATGACGAAGGCGGAGGCCGCGCAGCGCGCCGGCGGCCGGGGGCGCACCAAGACGTTCCGGCAGTCCTTCCTCGCCGCCTACGCCCACCGCATCGGCACGCGCCTGGCCGAAGCCGCCGAGAGCCAGGTTTCCGACGACCTGCTGCCGGTGCTCGCCTCCCGCGACGTCGCCGTCACCGGCCGGCTGGACCGGATGTTCCCGGAGACGACCACCACCCGTCTGCGCGGCGTGCGCGACGCGGCGGGCTGGAGTGAGGGCGCGCAGGCGGCGGACCGGGCCCAGGTCGGGCACCGGCCGCCGCTGCGTTGACGTCCCGTCAGTCGCCGGAGGACTCGAAGCCGCTCACCGAGGCCTGTGCCGCGCCGCCGGCCCCGTCCCTCCGGGCGACCTCGCCGTACGACCACGTCAGGGTGTGCGCGTCCGTGGTGGCGCCGGGCAGGGTGAAGGACGCCTTCCGCACGGGGAGGCTCTTCGGGGAGCCCGCCTCACCCCGGACGTAGGTGATGGTGAAGGACGTGGTGCCGCCCTTGCCGAGCGTGAGCGACTGGGCTTTCGCGCCCTCGTCCGGGGACACGGATGTCGTGCTGTCGTCGGCCAGCAGGTCCACGCCGGGGAAGCCCTTCAGCGTGCACTGCGCGCCCTTGTTGGTGAGCGTCACGGTGACGGTGCCGGTGTCGCCGGCGGCCGGCGCGGCGCCGGCCGCGACCTCCACGCCCATGTCGCCGATCGCGCACGCCGAGCCGGCCGGCCGGCCCGCGGTCTTGGCGTCGCCGTCGGCGGACTTGCCGTCGTCGCAGGCGGTCATCAGGAGCGTCGCGGCGAGGGCGGCGGCCAGGGTGAGGGGAGAAAGGGTGCGCATGGGGACCTCTGGTGCGTGATGGCGAAGAGCGGTTCCGACGTGTGGATCATCTCCGACGCGAGGGCCCTCACGCACCCGGGCATGCCGAGGGGCCGTGCCCGTGAGGCCGCCCTCGTGAGCGGCCTCGACGGCATGGACTAGCCGAGGCCGCCCGTCGGCAGCCCGGTCGGCAGCTTGCCGCCCTCGGCCTTGGTGTACGTCTCCTCGCCCCGGCCGCCCTCCCAGGTGACCTTCAGGGTGCTCCCGGTCACCGAGTCGACCATCCCGGTCGTCCGGTCCTTGCTGCCGTCCGTGCACTTCAGGCGGATCATCTGCATCCCGGACTGCTCGCCCGCGGTGCCTGTGCAGACGCTGCCGCCGGTGGCGAAGAGCGCGGCCTGCTTGCCGGTGACCACCAGGGCCACGGCCTTGCCACCGGTCGTCGCGAGCCAGCTGCCGGCGAGCTTGCCGGCGGCCGATCCGTCAGAGCCGGAGCCTGAGCCGGAGTCGGCCGAGCCGCCGCCGGTTCCGGCGGACGACGCGGACGACGCGGCCGAGGGGGACGGGCCGGACGCCGCGTCGTCCCCGGAGCCGCCGTCGCCGCTGCACGCGGTCAGCGCGAGTGCGCCCGCGAGGCCGGCGGCCGCCGCCGCGACCCGCAGCCGCCGACGGGGTCCCGGGCGGCGCGAGAAGATCACCGAAGTCACTGCAAGCCCCCAAAGCTGTAGCCGTCCGACCGGGCCCGGACCGGCCCCGCCGACCCTTACCGGAACGATCGCAGCAAGCTACCAGGACCGGTCAAGAGCCCCCGGGGCGAGGTCCCCGGGGGCCCCGACCGGGGCGGCAGCTCAGCGGGGCCGGCCGATCAGCCCCGGCCTCTCACCAGGACGCCTTCCGCACCCCGGGCAGATACCCCGCGTGCGCCTGCCCCCGCAGACTCACCCGGGACAGTCCGAACGCCCGGAAGTAACCGCGCGGCCGGCCGTCCACCTGGTCCCGGTTGCGTACCCGTGTGGCGCTCGCGTCGCGCGGCTGCCCGCGCAGCTCCGCCTGGGCGGCGAGCCGCTCCGCCTCCGTCGAGGACGGCCGCCGGACGATCTCCTTCAGCTCGGCCCGCCGGGCGGCGTACCGGGCGACGGTCTCCTGCCGCTTCTCGTTCTTCGCGATCTTGCTCTTCTTGGCCATCAGACCCTCACTCCCCGGGCGCGGATCCGGGCGACGGCCGCCTCGACCCCGATCGCGTCGACCGTCCTGATCCCCCTGACGCTCAGCCGGAGGCGTACGCAACGGCCCTCGCTCGGCAGCCAGTAGCGCTTGGACTGGATGTTGGGGTCGAACCTGCGGGACGTGCGCCGGTGGGAGTGGGAGACGCGGTTGCCGAAGCCCGGCCGGGCGCCGGTCAGCATGCAGTGCGCGGACATGGGTGGTGACGTACCTCTCTGCCTCAGGTGATGCAAATGGAATTCATTTTCAGTAGTATAGCGGCATGGCACGCAACGAACTCCGGCCGGTCATCAAGCTCCGGTCCACCGCCGGGACCGGCTTCACCTACGTGACCCGCAAGAACCGCCGCAACGACCCGGACCGACTGACCCTGCGCAAGTTCGATCCCGTCGCCGGCCGCCACGTCGACTTCCGAGAGGAGCGCTGACCATGCGCGAGGGAATCCACCCGGAGTACGGCCCGGTCGTCTTCCGCGACCGTGCCGCGGACTACGCCTTCCTCACCCGCTCGACCCTCTCCGCCACGGCGGGCGAGAGGACCGTCGAGTGGGAGGACGGCAACACGTACCCCGTCGTCGACGTCGAGATCTCCGACGTCAGCCACCCCTTCTACACCGGAACCGCCCGCGTCCTGGACACCGCGGGCCGCGTGGAGCGCTTCGAGCGCCGGTACGGAAAGAAGGGCTGACCCCGTGGCTGCCCCTACCGGGCTCCCCGTCGTGATCGTCGGCGGGCTGCACGCCGACGCCCGCCGGGCGGTCGTGGCGCAGCTGCTCGCCGACGTGCCCGGCAGTGTCGTGCTCCACCACGACCTGGCCACGGCCGCTGCCGGCACCGTCGTACGGACCGTCCGGGACGCCACCGGCGTCCTGGACGCGGGCGAGGCGCCGCTCGTCAACGACTGTGCCTGCTGCGCACTGCGCGAGGACCTGGTGCCGGAGCTGGAGCGGCTCGCGGAGGCCGGGCGGACGCCGCTGGCCGTCGTCGAGCTGTGGGACTCCGTCGAGCCCAAAGCCATGGCCGAGGTCGTCACGGCCGGCGGGTTCACCGTCACCGGGGTCGTCACCGCCGTCGACCCGGCCCTGGTCCTGCCGTACCTCGGCAACGGTGACGACCTCGCCGACGGCGGTCTCGCCGCCGCCGCCACCGATCAGCGCACGGTCGCCGACACCTTCGCCCGCCAGCTGGAGTACGCCCCCGTCCTCGCGGTCGCCGAGTCCCCGGAGGCCGACGACGAGGACCGCGAACTGCTCGCACAACTGCACCCGACGGCCCGCCGGATCCCACTCGGCCCCACGACCCGACCGAACCCGGACGGGTCCGGAGAAGCCCTGCGACCGGGCGGCGCCCCTGAGCCGAACCCCACCGACGACGGCCTGACCGTGTCACCCCCGCGCCGGCGTCGGCTCCCGCCCCTCGCCCAGGCGGCCCTGGCCGGTTTCGACGTCGAGGCGGCCGCCGCGGCCCAGCACCCGGCGTGTGCCCTGCTGCCCGTCGAGGCCGACGCGCACGGCGTCTCCACGCTGGTCTGGCGGCGGCGCCGCCCCTTCCACCCGGAGCGGCTCTACGCCGCCCTGGAGGACCTGACCTGCGCGGCGGCCCGCAGCCGGGGCCGGTTCTGGCTGGCCGACAAGCCGGACACGCTGTTCCACTGGGACGCTGCGGGCGGCGCCCTGTGCGTGGAGAGCGCGGGGCCCTGGCTGGCCTCCCTGCCGGACGCGGCCTGGGAGATGATCCCGCCGGTGCGCCGCGCCGCCGCCGCGCTGGACTGGCACGGCGAGCACGGCGACCGCTGCCAGCACCTCGTCTTCACCTCGCCCGGCCTCGACCGGGACGGCCTGGAACGCCTGCTGGAGTCCTGCCTGCTGACCGACGCCGAGTACGCCGCCGGGCCGGACGCCTGGCAGCGGCTGCCGCACGCCTTCGACACCCTCCTGGAGGTCTGACCCGAGATGCCCCGCAAGCCCGACCGCACGCCCGCGAAGAACCGGCCCAACCCCCTGGACCAGGCCGGGATCACCTACGTCGACTACAAGGACACCGACCTGCTGCGGAAGTTCGTCTCCGACCGCGGCAAGATCCGCAGCCGCCGTGTCACCCGGGTGTCGTCCCAGCAGCAGCGGCAGCTGGCCCGGGCGATCAAGAACGCGCGCGAGATGGCGCTGCTGCCGTATACCAGCCGTTGAGCCCGTCAGGCCGGGGTGAGGTTCCCCACGCTTGACGGGTGGGGAACCCCATATGCGTGGTCCGGCCGTGGCAGACGGCCCTGCGGACCTGCCGTTCCGCAGGATTGACGGGCCGTCAGGGGCGGGACGGCCGACCCGGTGTCGGGTGATGGTGTGACCCGGACCTCGTACTCGGGGACGACCTCACCATCCACCGTGTGCACGATTTCTCCCTGCTCCCGCCCGGCGCCGCACGCTTCCGTATCAGTGCAGGCAGGCCCGGCGGGAGAGCCTCTCCGGACCGCTCCCAGCTCCCGCTTCTCCGGCGCGGCCGCCCGCCGGAGCCGCCTTGCGGATGCTCCGCCTCCATCGGACCTCCCCCGAACCCCCCGACTTGGGCACCGGGTCCCGGGAACGCGAGGCGGTGCGGGCCCGTCAAACAGGCAAGAGCTTCGGTAAAACGGTCGTCAAAGCTGTAACCGCAGGACCACCCCGCGTGCACGTGCATCTGCCCATGCATCTGCACATGAACAGGGCTATGATCCGGGTCAGTTGACCACTGCATCAATGGCCACACCAGCCAGTGCACCACCGGGGAGCGACCTGTGGACCACGACGCGTACAACGGCATGGCGGCCACCAGGCTGCATGGTGTGGCCTGGCAGAAGAGTCGGCACAGCAACTCGCAGGGCTCCTGCGTGGAGTTCGCCCGGCTGCCGGGCGGTGACGTGGCCGTGCGCAACTCGCGCTTCCCCGACGGCCCCGCGCTGGTCTACACCCGTGCGGAGATCGAGGCCATGCTGCTGGGCGTGAAGGACGGCGAGTTCGACCACCTGGTGGGGGGCTGACGGCCGGTAGGTCCCGGAGGAACCGGGGCAAGCAGTGGCTTAACGCGCTGTAACGCGCGTAGAACCGCGACGCGAGGAAGCGTCGCGGTTTCTCATTCCGCGTTCGGCTCCGAACCGGCCCGCGGCAGCCGGAACAACGCCCAGACCACCTTGCCGCTCAGTGCGCCCGCGAGCGGATGCCAGCCCCAGCTGTCGCTGAAGGAGTCGACGAGGAACAGCCCGCGGCCCGACTCGGACGAGAAGTCGTCGGTCTCCCGGGTGACGGGACTGTCGTGACTGGGATCGCGCACCGCGCACACCAGCCGCTCGGTGCACCGCATCAGATGCAGCCGGACGGGAGGCTCATGACCGTTGACGCCCGGGGGGCTGCCCGGCAGGCCGTGGCGCAGCGCGTTGGTGACGAGTTCCGAGACCACGAGACAGACGTCGTCGAAACTGTCGCCCATGTCCCACTGGTCGAGAGTTCCGCGCGTGAACTGCCGCGCCTCACGCACCGCTTCGTAGCGGGCGGGCAGGGCGCAGGAGGCGGCGTCGGACACGGCCGCGAGATCCAGCGGCGGAAGGCCCTGCCGTAACGGCTCGAGCATGGTCGATCCATTCGTCCCCATGCGAGGCACTCCCGGGAATTCGCGGTCGGTGCGATGCAGCGGTGGTGCGGCACCATGGTTTCGGATGCGTACAGCAGATGCAAGGGCAGATGCACGTGCACGTGACCGGAATGAGCTGTCCCGTACCGCTTGTTGGCCAATTTTTCCCCTGTCTTCCTGCCCAACTCCGGCCGTTCGCTTACCTCTTTCTTCCTTTCACGCGCGAGCGCCCGCGGGCTCGATTCCGTTTCCGTAACCGGACGAGTACTGCTCGGAGTGTTTTAGTGGCAGACTTCGGCCCCTGAGACGTTGGGGAGGCTGGCGAACGTGAGCGCGGGAGAGCCGGGATCGGTGGTGCGGCGCATGCTGCTCGGATCACAACTCAGGCGTCTGCGTGAGGCGCGAGGCATCACGCGCGAGGCGGCGGGCTACTCGATCCGCGCCTCCGAGTCGAAGATCAGCCGGATGGAGCTGGGCCGGGTGAGCTTCAAGACCAGGGACGTCGAGGACCTGCTGACGCTGTACGGCATCACGGACGAGCAGGAGCGCGCCTCCCTGCTGTCGCTGGCCAAGGAGGCCAACGTCGCGGGCTGGTGGCACAGTTACTCCGACGTGCTGCCCAGCTGGTTCCCGACCTACGTCGGCCTGGAGGGCGCCGCCTCGCTGATCCGGGCCTACGAGGTGCAGTTCGTGCACGGCCTGCTGCAGACCGAGGCGTACGCCCACGCGGTGGTCCGGCGGGGCATGCAGGGCGCGAGCGAGGCCGACGTCGAACGGCGGGTGGCGCTGCGCCTGGAGCGGCAGAAGTACCTGGTCGACGAGAGGGCGCCGGACTTCCACATCATCCTGGACGAGGCCGCGCTGCGCCGCCCCTACGGCGACCGCGAGGTGATGCGCGGCCAGCTCCAGCACCTCATCGAGATCTCCGAGCGGCCCAACGTCCGCCTCCAGATCGTGCCGTTCAGCCTCGGCGGCCACTCCGGCGAAAGTGGCGCGTTCACGATCCTCAGCTTCCCGGAGTCAGACCTGTCGGACGTCGTCTACCTGGAGCAGCTCACCAGCGCGCTGTACCTGGACAAGCCCGAGGACGTCGCCCAGTACGAGAAGGCGCTCAAGGAGCTCCAGAGTGACAGCCCGGGCCCCTCGGAGAGCCGGGACCTTCTCCGAGGGCTCCTCCAACTCTCCTGAAGGCCCCCTCCAACTCGCCTCAGACAACAGTACGATGACGTGTGATCAGATCGTGAAGGCGCGATCAGGGGTCTGCCAGGGATCGAGGGATCACACATGTCGTCGTCCTACTTCACCGAGCTTGCACAGCAGTACATCGACGGTGAGTGGCGCCCGGGTACCGGTTCCTGGGACATCATCGACTTCAACCCGTACGACGACGAGAAGCTCGCGTCGATCACCATAGCCACGGCCGACGAGGTCGATCAGGCGTACCGGGCCGCCGCCCGCGCCCAGAAGCAGTGGGCGGCGACCAACCCCTACGCCCGTCGCGCGGTCTTCGAGAAGGCCCTGAGGCTCATCGAGGAGCGCGAGGCGGAGATCTCCGAGGCGATCATCGCCGAGCTCGGCGGCACCCGTCTGAAGGCGGCCTTCGAGCTGCACCTCGCCAAGGAGTTCCTGCGCGAGGCGGTCCATCTGGCGCTGGCGCCCGAGGGCCGGATCATCCCCTCGCCGGTGGACGGCAAGGAGAACCGCGTCTACCGCGTGCCGGTCGGCGTGGTGGGCGTGATCAGCCCCTTCAACTTCCCGTTCCTGCTGTCGATCAAGTCCGTCGCACCGGCGCTCGCGCTCGGCAACGCCGTGGTGCTCAAGCCGCACCAGAACACGCCGGTCGTCGGCGGCTCCCTGGTCGCGAAGATCTTCGAGGACGCGGGGCTGCCCGGCGGTCTGCTGAACGTCGTCATCACCGACATCGCGGAGATAGGCGACGCCTTCATCGAGCACCCGGTCCCCAAGGTCATCTCCTTCACCGGCTCCGACCAGGTCGGCCGGCACGTGGCGACCGTCTGCGCCCGGCTGTTCAAGCGCTCCGTGCTCGAACTGGGCGGCAACAGCGCGCTGGTGGTCCTGGACGACGCCGACCTCGACTACGCGGTCGACGCGGCGGTCTTCAGCCGGTACGTCCACCAGGGCCAGGTCTGCATGGCCGCCAACCGGGTCCTCGTCGACCGATCGGTCGCGGACGAGTTCACCGAGAAGTTCGTCGCCAAGGTCAAGACCCTCAAGGCGGGCGACCCGCGCGACCCGGAGACCGTCATCGGCCCGGTCATCAACTCCTCGCAGGCGGACGCCGTCTCCGGTGTGGTCGAGCAGGCCCTCGCCGAGGGCGCCACGGCCCTGGTGCGCGGCGGCCGGACCGACAACCTCCTCGAGCCGTCCGTGCTGACCGGCGTCCCCGCCGACTCGGCGCTGCTGCGGCAGGAGGTCTTCGGCCCGGTGGTCTTCCTCGTCCCGTTCGACGGCGAGGAGGAGGCCGTGCGCATCGTCAACGACACGCCGTACGGCCTGAGCGGCGCCGTCCACACCGGGAACGTGGAGCGGGGCGTCGCCTTCGCCAAGCAGATCGACACGGGCATGTTCCACGTGAACGACGGCACCGTCCACGACGAGCCGATCGTCCCGTTCGGCGGCGAGAAGCACTCGGGCATCGGCCGGCTCAACGGCGACACGATGCTGGACTCGTTCACCACGACCAAGTGGATCTCGGTGCAGCACGGGCGCAGCGGGTTCCCCTTCTAGAGCTCGCACCGGACCTGGTACCGGATCTCGTACGGCCCGGCGGGCCCTTGCGGACAGCGGCTGACCGCAAGGGCCCGTAGCGTCGTAGGTGTCAGGGGGAGACGCCCCCGGTCCGGCGAAAGGTGGCGGTCATGGTCACTCACGTTCCCGCGGAGGCACACGGTGACGAGCGCGGAGCGCTGCTGTCCTTCCTCGCCGAGCAGCGCGGTGGCATCCGCCGGTCGGTGCTCGGGCTGACCGGCGAACAGGCCACGAGCACGCCCAGCGCCAGCGAGCTGTCCCTCGCCGGGCTGGTCAAGCACGTCGCCGAGGTCGAGCAGATGTGGATCTCCATGGCCAAGGGCGAGCCCCCGGCCGTCGTGCGGGACCAGAGCAACTGGCACGAGTGCTTCCGGCTGGTCGAGGGCGAGAGCGTGGAGTCACAGCTGGCGTACTGGGAGAAGGTCGCGGCCGAGACGGAGGACTTCATCCGCTCGGTGCCGAGCCTCGACGACACCTTCGCGCTGCCCGCCCAGCCCTGGTTCCCGCCGGACGGCCGCGTCTCCATGCGCTGGCTCTGCCTCCACCTCATCCGCGAGACGGCCCGGCACGCCGGCCACGCCGACATCGTCCGGGAGTCGCTGGACGGCCGGACGGCCTTCGAGCTGGTGGCCGAGGAACAGCGGGTGGCGGCCGGGTCCTAACCTGGACCGCATGTCAGCGATCCGTCTCCTCGTGCTCGGCGCGGTCCGTATGCACGGCCGCGCCCACGGCTACCAGGTGCGCAACGACCTGGAGTACTGGGGTGCGCACGAGTGGTCCAACGCCAAGCCCGGCTCGATCTACCACGCACTGAAGCAGATGGCGAAACAGGGCTTGCTGCACGCGCACGAGATCGCCCCGTCCACGGCCGGCGGCCCGCCGCGCACGGAGTACGAGATCACCGAGCAGGGGACCGAGGAGTACTACCGGCTGCTGCGGGACGCGCTGGTCACCTACGACCAGCGCGGGGACGTGAAGACGGCCGCCGTCGGCTTCGTCGTCGACCTGCCGCGGGCCGAGGCCGTCGCGCTGCTGAAGGAGCGGACGCTGCGGATCGAACAGTGGCGGGCCTCCGTCCTGGAGCACTACGTGCCCGAGGAGGGGCCCGAACAGCTCGGTCACATCGGCGAGATCATGAACATGTGGGTCCACACGGCCGACTCCGAGGCCGAGTGGACCCGAGGCCTGATCGAGCGCATCGAGGGCGGCGCCTACACCTTCGCCGACGAGGGTGATCCGTTCGTCGGCATCCTCGCCGAGGACCAGGAGAACCCGTACGCGACGGGGGACCAGCACCCCGGGGACGCCCGCTAATCAAGTTTGACGAATGGGTGAGGCGGGTCTACCTTCGACTCGTATTCAAGTTTGACTAGTGAGGGAGGGGCAGTGGCCGACGCGGCGATCACCGTCGAAGGCGCGGAGAAGAGGTACGGCGACAAGAAGGCGCTGGACGGGCTCGACCTGCGGGTCGCGCGCGGCACGGTGCACGGGGTGCTCGGCCCGAACGGGGCGGGCAAGACCACCCTGGTCCGGGTCCTGTCCACACTGCTGCGGCCCGACGCGGGCCGGATCGAGGTGGCCGGACACGACGTGCTGGGCCAGGCCTACGAAGTACGCCTGCGCATCGGACTGCTCGGCCAGCACGCCGCGCTGGACGAGGAGCTCGGCGGCCGCCAGAACCTGGAACTGTTCGGACGGCTGCACCACCTGGGCGCGAAGCGGGCACGCGCGCGTGCCGACGAGCTCCTGGAGCGTTTCGACCTGGCCGACACGGGCCGCAAGGCGGTCCGGCAGTACAGCGGCGGCATGCGGCGCCGGCTGGACCTCGCGGCCTCCCTGATCACCGAACCGGAGGTGCTCTTCCTGGACGAGCCGACCACCGGCCTCGACCCGCGGGGCCGCGCCGAGGTGTGGGACTCCGTCCGTTCCCTGGTCGGCGGCGGTACGACGGTCCTGCTCACCACGCAGTACCTGGAGGAGGCCGACCAGCTCGCCGACCGCATCTCGGTCGTCGACACCGGCCGCGTCATCGCGGAGGGCACGGCGGACGAGCTGAAGGCGCGGATCGGCGGCGACCACATCGACGTGGTCCTGCGGCACGCCGGTCAACTGGGCGCGGCCGTCGCCCTGCTGCCCCTCACCGGGGTCACCGTCGACGCCGACCGCCGCCTGCTGAGCGCCCCGGTGACCGACCGCATGGAGGCGCTCTCCGGGGTCGTAAGGGCCCTTCAGGAGTCCGGGATCGAGGCGGAGGACATCGCGCTGCGGCGACCGACGCTGGACGAGGTGTTCCTGCACCTGACCGGGGACGACCACCGAGTGAAGGAGGCCGTGTGACCGCCTACGCCCTGACCGACGCCTGGACCATGACCCGCCGGGAACTCTCCCGCTGGGGGCGGCAGCCGGTCCAGCTGGTCGTCAACCTCGTCTTCCCGGTGATGCTGCTGCTCATGTTCGGCTACCTGGTCGGCGGCGGCCGGGGGGTGAGCGGGGAGTACCGGGACTACCTGATCCCGGGCATGCTCGCGCTCACCATGGCCTTCGGCCTGGAGGGCACGATGCTCGCCGTCACGCAGGACCTCAACAAGGGCGTGATCGACCGCTTCCGTTCGATGCCCATGGCCAACGGAGCCGTCCTGGTGGGCCGTTCCGCCGCCGACATGCTGCAGTCGGCGATGGCCCTGGTGGTGCTCATCGGTGTGGGCGCCGCGCTCGGCTGGCGCGTCCACGGCGGTGCGGCCGCCTTCCTGGGGGCCGTGGGTCTGCTCCTGCTGTTCCGGTTCGCCATGCTGTGGATCGGCATCCACCTGGCGCTGGTGGCCGGCAAACCGGAGATGGTCCAGGCCGTGCAGATCCTGGTCTGGCCGGTCGGCTTCCTCTCCAACGCCCTGGCCCTCCCCGACACCATGCCCGGCTGGCTGGGCACGGTCGTCGAGTGGAACCCGATGTCCCACACGGCCACGGCCGTACGGGACCTGTTCGGCGTGCCCGGCGCGGAGTCCGGGCACGTGTGGCCGGCGGTGATCTGGCCCCTGGCCCTGCTGGCGGTGTTCTTCCCGCTGGCGGTACGGAGGTTCGGGCGGCTGAGCCGCTAGTGGTGGAACCCGGTGGCCGCGCTCCTGTCCTGGGTCTGGGGGTGCGGCTGCCGGCGCAGCTCCGGCAGGAGCCGTTCCAGGTCCTGGGTGAGGAGCTCGGCGAGGTCGGCTGAGAAGCCGTTGCGGCACACCACCCGCAGCACGGACAGGTCCTCGCGGTTGGCCGGGAAGGTGTAGGCGGGCACCAGCCAGCCGCTCTCGCGCAGCCGCCGGGAGAGGTCGAAGACGTCGTACGTCTCCACGTCCGGCGCGGT
This sequence comes from Streptomyces viridochromogenes DSM 40736, assembly GCF_000158955.1. GTDB lineage: Bacteria > Actinomycetota > Actinomycetes > Streptomycetales > Streptomycetaceae > Streptomyces > Streptomyces venetus. The sequence continues at coordinate 4,918,016 of NZ_GG657757.1, forward strand.
GGTGAAGGCGAAGACCGGCAGCTGGTCGCCCCGGGTCAGCAGCCGGAAGTCACCGAGCGCCTCGATCCGCGCGGCCATGCCCGTGGCCACGTCCCGCGCGGCCTGCTGGACGGCCCGGTAGCCGTCCCGGCCCAGCCGCAGGAACGTGTAGTACTGCGCCACGACCTGTGCGCCCGGCCGGGAGAAGTTCAGCGCGAACGTCGGCATGTCACCGCCCAGGTAGTTCACCCGGAACACCAGCTCCTCCGGCAGCGCCTCCCCGTCCCGCCACAGCGCCCAGCCGACGCCCGGGTAGACGAGGCCGTACTTGTGCCCCGAGGTGTTGATCGACGCCACCCGCGGCAGCCGGAAGTCCCACACCAGGTCCTCGTCGAGGAACGGCGCGATCATGGCACCCGACGCCCCGTCCACGTGCACCGGGACGTCCAGCCCGGTCCGTTCCCGCAGTGCGTCCAGCGCCGCGCACAGGTCCGCGATCGGCTCGTACGACCCGTCGAAGGTCGAGCCCAGGATCCCGACGACCCCGATGGTGTTCTCGTCGCACAGTTCGGCCGCGGCCTGCGGGTCCAGGTGGAACCGCTCGCCCTCCATGGGGACGAGGCGGGCCTCGACTTCCCAGAAGTTGCAGAACTTCTCCCAGCAGACCTGCACGTTCACGCCCATCACCAGATTGGGCCGCGCCCCGGGGTAGCGGTCGGCGTTGCGCTTGGCCCAGCGCCGTTTCAGCGCCATCCCGGCCAGCATGCACGCCTCGCTCGACCCGGTCGTCGAACACCCCACGGCGCTCGCCGGGTCGGGGGCGTTCCACAGGTCGGCGAGCATCGCCACGCACCGCCGCTCCAGTTCGGCCGTGCGCGGGTACTCGTCCTTGTCGATCATGTTCTTGTCGCGGCACTCGGCCATCAGCAGCCCGGCCTCCGGCTCCATCCAGGTGGTGACGAAGGTGGCGAGGTTCAGCCGCGCGTTGCCGTCGAGCATCAGCTCGTCGCGCACCAGTTGGTGGGCGGTGGCCGGTGCCATGGGCTGGTCCGGGAGCCGGTGCGTGGGCGGGGCCTCGGTCATGTCGCCGAGCGGGTTGGCGGGGCCGTAGAAAGGGTTGACGGACAGCCGGCGCTCGCCGGACTGACGGGGGCCTTTGTGGAGCGGCAAGGGAGCCTCCAGGGTCGATTGAGTGTGAGAGAGGGAAGTCATCGGACCGATGTCCCGTCCGGCCGGAGCTGCATCTGCGGCCGGCCCGTCACCAGCAGCCAGGCCGGCAGTGAGGCGACAACGAGCAGGGTGACGATCCCGGGCTCGGCGACCAGCACCGCGGCGACGAAGAGGCTGATCCAGCCCTGCCGGGTGATGGCGAGCAGCACCCCGAGCACACCGGCGGACACGCCCACCGAGGGATGCACCCCGGACACCAGGGCGTGCGCGCACAGGCCGAGGGCGGTGCCGACGAACACGGCCGGGAAGATCCGCCCGCCGCGGAAACCGCAGGACGCGGCGACGAGCAGGGCGGCGAGTTTCACCACCGTCATGACGGCGAACTCCCCGGCCGACCAGCCGTTCGGGTCGTGCGCCAGGGTCGCGGTCTCGTCGAGCCCCTTGAACAACGTCAGATGGCCGCCCAGGGCCGCGAGGCACCCCAGCACGAGCCCGCCGGCGGGGAGCATCAGCATCGGGTGCCGCAGCCGTCGGAAGGCTCCGTGCACGAAGGGGAAGGCGTACACGGCGCACATGGCGAGCACCGCGCCCACCGAGGCGACCACCACCGCCGCCGCCAGGTCGCCCCAGCCGGGACGCCCGAAAGACGGCAGACCCAGGTCGAAGCTCGGGCGGTCGAGGAAGGTCACGGTCAGGGCGCCGGTCGCCGCGGCGATCAGGGGCGTGAACACGTTGTCCCACAGCAGGCCGCGCATCGTTCGCCCGGCCAGCGCCTCGGAGATCGCCAGGGCGGCCGCCACCGGCGTGCCGAACAGTGCGCCGATCGTCGCCGACTCGGCGAGGACCGGCCAGATCCGGCCCGGCGCCCGGGGGACGGCCCTGGCGCCCAGCCAGGCCGCCAGGCCGACGTTCATGGTGATGATCGGGTTCTCGGGGCCGAGGCTGGGCCCGCCGGCCAGCATCAGCGCGGTCGCCAGCAGCAGCCCCGGCAGTACCGCAGGGGGCAGCACGGGGGCGTCCAGGCCGACGGTGGCGGGATCCGGGCCCGCGTGCCCCGGCACCTTCCACACCACCAGTCCGACCGCGACTCCGGTGGCGAAGAGCACCGCGAACATCCACGCCACCGAGTACCGGCCCACCCCGAGCGCGTCCGGCACGGTCTGCCACAGCACGTCCTGGAGCTGCTCGGCGGCGGTCTCCAGCCCGATCAGGAGCAGGCTGGAGACCACCCCCACGGCCACCGCGGGCACGATCGACCGCAGCAGGGTGCGGGCGGGCGTAGTCGGGGTGACGGAGGGCGCCTGCTGCGGGGAGTCCTGGGCCACGGGCTCACGATAAGCGGACAAATGTGAACAGATGGGCGACACGCTTGCACCTCACGTGGCGTGAGGCCCGACCGTGGAGCGCGTACCGAGAAGGGAGCGGAAGTGAGCTACTCCGTGGGACAGGTCGCGGGCTTCGCCGGCGTCACGGTGCGCACGCTGCACCACTACGACGACATCGGCCTGCTCGTCCCGAGCGCACGCAGCCACGCGGGGCACCGGCGTTACGGCGACGCCGACCTCGACCGGCTGCAGCAGATCCTGTTCTACCGGGAGCTCGGCTTCCCGCTCGAGGAGGTCGCCGCCCTGCTCGACGACCCGGACGCGGACCCGCGCGCACACCTGCGCCGGCAGCACGAACTGCTGACCGCCCGGATCGAGAAGCTGCGGAAGATGGCGGCGGCCGTGGAGCACGCCATGGAGGCACGGAAGATGGGCATCAACCTCACGCCCGAGGAGAAGTTCGAGGTCTTCGGGGGCAAGGACCCGGAGCAGTACGCGGAAGAGGTGGAGGAGCGCTGGGGCGACACCGAGGAGTACGCCGAGTCGCAGCGCCGCACCGCGCGTTACACCAAGGAGGACTGGCAGCGCATCCAGGCCGAGGCCGCCGACTGGGCGGAACGCTACGGCGCCCTGATGTCGGCGGGCGAGCCGCCCACCGGCGAGGCGGCCATGACCCTGGCCGAGGAGCACCGGCAGCACATCTGCACGTGGTTCTACGAGTGCTCCCACGAACTCCACCGCTGCCTCGGCGAGATGTACGTCTCCGACGAACGCTTCAAGGAGTTGTACGACGGGATGCGCCCGGGTCTCGCCGAGCACCTGAAGGACGCGATCGCCGCGAACGCGGACCGCGACCGCCCGGAGCGGGCCGGGTAAGAAGTCACGTAAGGAGGGCGAGCGCTTAACTTTCGCGGCTTTGCTCGCCTCTTCCCGCAGTGCGACGGCCGCCCGCTCACCGGTCAATTTACTCATAACTTTAGGCCGGACGTGCGTGTTAGCTTCGAACGTCTTGACGACGGGACCCGTGTGGCAGAGCTGCTTTCCGGAGCGTGCCGAGGCGCGGTGACCGTCGGCAAACGGGGGGAGCGCTTGTGGCGAGTCACGTGAAAAACGCGAGCCCGGAAGCAGGGGGCCCGAACGGCGCGGAGTCGGTGGCGAGCGTCGCCAGAGCGCACACCGGGCTGCTGCTCACCGGCGTGCTGCTCGGCCTGCTGGGGGTGGGTGCCTCACTCGCCCAGCCCTGGGCCATCGGCAACCTGATCGAGGCGGCGGGCGGCGGGGCCTCGATGACCGGCCCCGTCGCCCAGCTCGTCGGTCTCTTCTGCGCGGGGGCCCTCTTCTCCTCGCTCCAGGCCTACGTCATCGGGCGGGCCGGGGAGAACATCGTCTTCGATGTCCGCAAGGTCCTGGTCGGACGGCTCCTGCGCGCCGATCTCACCGCGTTCGCGAAAGAGTCCCAGGGCGACATCTTCACCCGCACGGTCACCGACACCTCACTGGCGCGCATCGCCCTGGCACAGAGCCTCGCCCAGCTGATCGTCAGCGGCGCCACGGTCATAGGCGGCGTCGTGCTGATGTTCCTCATCGATCTGTGGCTGATGGTCATCACCACGTGCTGCCTGGGAGCCGCCAGCATCATCTCCGTCACCCTCGCCCGGAAGCTGCGCAAGGCCGCGCTGCGGAACCGGGACGACACCGGTGCCTTCGCCGCCGGCATACAGCGCGTGCTCTCCGCCCTTCCCACGGTCAAGGCGTCCCGCGCCGAGTCCCGTGAGGCCGCCCGCATCGGCGAACTGGCCGAGAGGACACGGCGCTCGGGCATCCGGGTCAACGCCTACAACGCCCTGCTGATGCCGTCCATGAACGTCGGTACGCAGGGTGCCCTGGCCGTCGTCGTGGGCGTCGGGATGTCCTGGGTGGCCCGCGGCGAGATGGACATGGCCAGTCTGACCACGTTCATCATGTACCTCTTCCAGCTGGTGTCGCCGCTGGTGATGCTGTTCATGGGGGTGGGTCAGTTCGTCCAGGGCCGGGCCGCCATCCAGCGGGTGGACGAACTCGCCCGCCTGCCCCAGGAAGGCGACGCGCCGGGCGGCGCGGCGGGCCTCGCGCCCCTCGGGCAACTGGCCCCGCACTGGCCGGCGGTCGAGTTCCACGACGTGCGCTTCAGCTACCGGCGAGGCAGGCAGGCGGAGCGGACGCAGGTCCTCAACGGCGTCTCGTTCAGCGTGCCGACGCGCGGGCTGACGGCGGTGGTCGGGCCTTCGGGCGCCGGCAAGACCACCATGTTCCAGCTGATCGAGCGCTTCTACCCGGTGGACGGCGGCCTCGTCCGGCTCGGCGGGCAGAACGTCGAGGCGCTGCCCCTCGACACGGTCCGCGGACTGGTGGGCTACGTCCAGCAGGACAGCACGGCCCTGCGCGGCACCATCCGGGAGAACCTGACCTACGCCAATCCCCACGCCGGTGAGGACGCCGTCCGCGAGGCGGTGGAGATGGCCGGCCTCACCTCGGTGATCGCCCAGCTCCCGCACGGCCTCGACACCGAACTCGGCGACCAGGGCAGCGGGTTGTCCGGCGGACAGCGCCAGCGCCTGTGCATCGCCCGCACGCTGCTGCAGCGGCCCGCGGTCATGCTGCTGGACGAGGCCACCTCCAACCTGGACTCCGACTCGGAGCGGGACTTCCGCGAGGTGCTGCGCCGGGTCTCCCGGCGGTGCGCGGTCATCGCCATCGCCCACCGCATCTCCACGGTGGTCGACGCCGACCAGATCGTGGTGATGGAAGGGGGCAGGGTCCGGGCCACCGGCGTGCACCACGACCTGATGGAACGCGACGAGCTCTACCGGCGCCTCGCCGGCTCGCAACTGCGCGCCGAGCCCGGCCCCGTAGCCCCGGCACCCCGTCAGCAACCGGTGGAACCGTGGTCGCCCCCGCCCTCCATCGCCGTCGGCTGGCCGTCGTACGCCGGACTCACCGAGCAGACGTTGCAGCTTCGGCCCATCAAGAGTGAGGAGCAGTGGTGAGCACCACCGACGTCGCCATCGTGGGCACCGGACCCAACGGCCTCGCGGCCGGGGTGGTCCTGGCCCGTGCCGGACTGCGCGTGGAGCTGCACGAGGCGGCCGAGACCATCGGGGGAGGGCTGCGCACCGCTTCGCTCTTCGACTCCGGGGTGGTGCACGACATCTGCTCCGCCGTCCACCCCATGGCCGCCGCCTCCCCGTTCTTCCGCGCGTTCGACCTGCCGGCCCGCGGGGTCGAGCTCCTGCAACCCGAGATCAGCTACGCCCACCCCCTGGACAACGGCCCTGCCGCCCTGGCCTACCGCTCGCTGGAGAAGACCTGCGAGCACCTGGGCGTCGACGGGCCCCGCTGGCGCCGGCTGATGGGCCCGCTGCTGGAGCGCAGCGAAGCCGTCGTCGACCTCGTCCTCTCCGACCTGCGCCGGCTGCCGCGTGACCCCGTGGCGGCCCTGCTGCTGGCGAGCCGGGCGGCGGTCCACGGCAGCGGGCTCGGCGCGGCCCGCTTCCGGGGCGAGCAGGCACCCGCCCTGCTCACCGGCGTCGCCGCGCACGCGGTCGGCAAGCTGCCGAGCCTGGCGTCCGCGGGAGTGGCCATGCTGCTGGGCCACCTCGCCCACGGGACGGGATGGCCGCTGCCGCGCGGTGGCAGCGGCCGTATCGCACAGGCGCTGGCCGAGGACATCACCGCGCACGGCGGCGTTCTTCCACACCGGACACCACGTGGCGGGACCTCGCCGAACTGCGCGGCGCACGCGCGGTGTTGCTCGATGTCAGCCCCAAAGGCCTGCTGGCCCTCGCGGGCGGCCGGCTGCCCCGTGCCTACGCACGCGGTCTGGAGCGGTTCCGCTACGGCCCGGGCGCCGCCAAGGTCGACTTCCTGGTCTCCGAGCCGATCCCCTGGACCGACCCGGCGGTGGGCCGCGCCGGGACCGTGCATCTGGGCGGCACACACGCCGAGATGGTGCGGCAGGAGACGGCGAACGCCCGCGGAGTGCGGACCGGGGAGCCGTTCGTCCTCGTGGTGGACCCGGCGGCGGTCGACCCCGGGCGCGCCCTGCCCGGCAAGCGCCCGGTGTGGGCGTACGCGCACGTTCCGAACGGCGACCCGACCGACCCCTACGACCTGGTCCGGGCGCGCATCGAGCGCTACGCCCCCGGGTTCGGGGACACCGTGGTCGCCCACCGGTCCGTCGCAGCCGCCGCGTACGAGGACTACAACCCCAACTACGTCGGCGGGGACATCGGTTCGGGGGCGATGACGCTGTACCAGACGATCGCACGGCCCGTACCGCGCTTCGACCCGTACCGCACCCCGCTGCCCGGAGTCTTCCTGTGCTCCTCGGCCACGCCACCGGGCCCCAGTGTGCACGGAATGTCTGGATACCTGTCCGCACTATCCGCTCTCCGCCATTGTTTCGGGATATATGACGCACCGGACTTGGCGTTCGACGCATCGTCGCTCGAATTCGGGCGGCCTGGCCTGGATCGATGAATTTGCGCCCGATAATCCGTGGAACGGGCCATAACGCTTTGGTACGGTGTAGATAACGAAGTCTCCCCACAGGCTCCGTTGAGGCGTAACCGCGTTGATGTCTGACTAACCACGCGGGCGGTCGCGGAGCTTTCCGCCACCGATGTAGCCGGCATCATGTCGTGCCCGGTTCCAGCTCCTCGGCTTCATGACGCTCCCATCGGTATGTCAGTGGGGACAGCATGTAGGGGGAATATCTGTGGATACCGGAGTCGACGACATAGGCTACGGCAGACAGTTCGAAGGCTGGTACGACCGGCTCATCCCGGACGACCGGCTTACCGCCGAGGCAGTAAAGGGGCTGGTGGCACGCCACCCCGCTCCCGAGGCTGGAACCCTTGAATTCGGAGTCGGCACCGGGCGGATCGCCATCCCGCTCTCCCGGAGCGTCGGCCACGTGACCGGCGTGGACTCCTCCCCGGAGATGCTGGACGCGCTGCGCGTCAAGCTGAAGGACGGCGGGGACGTCACCCCGGTGCACGGGGACATACGCGGCTACACCTCAAAATCCCGTTACGGAATGGTGTATTCCGTATGCGCGACCCTGTCGTGCCTGACCACTGCCGAGGACCAGCAGCGGGCCGTGCGGCGCGCGGCCGACCTCCTGGTCCCCGGCGGCCGGCTGGTGATCGAGACGCACAACAAGCCGGCGATCCTGAACCTCCACGAGGGCCTGACCCGCACCACGTACTTCGTCCCCTACCCGGAGCCGGGGACAGGCGTACAGACCCACTCCACCCTGCTCGACGGCGGTCTGTGGCAGTGCTCACACATCCTGTACCAGAGCGACGGCACCACCAGGGTGGGCAACGAACTCACCCGGCTGACCACTCCGGACGACGTCGACGGCTACGCCCGCGCGGCCGGGCTGGAGCCCGAGGCCCGCATGTCCCGCTGGGACGGCACCCCTTACAGCGAACAGGCACCCCTGTTCATGTGCTGTTACGTCAAACCCTGAGCGCACTACACACTGCACACGGTTGGCTATGAGGGGGTTGCACGCGTGGGGCGTCCGCCAGTACTTCCGGTAGACAAGAAACTCGGCCTGGTGGTCAGAGTGATGAGCGGTGACCTGACAGCGGCGGAAGCCGCGCGGGAAGCCGGAGTGTCCGAGCAGTCGGTGTCGAACTGGCGCAGACAGTTTATTGAGGGCGGCCGTAACGGCCTCGCCGGCGAAGGCGGAAGAGACACCGAAGAAGCGTCCCGAATGGCCGAACTGGCCAAAGAAAACGCGATGCTGAAGACAACAATCGGTGAACTCTACCTGGAACTGCGGAAGTACGGCCGGAGTGCGGCTGTTCGTCCGCCACAGCCGCGGGGCAGGGTCCGCCCGGGTCGGCTGGTCAATTAACTCATTAATTTAGCCCGGCATCACCTGTTAGTGTTTCGGGCAGACAGTCACTTCACATCACGGGGGAGGGAATGTGGCGTCTCTGGAGCGCCAGTTTGCCGTCGGCATTGCTGGATTGGCCGGCGCTAGCCTTCTGACCGGTGCGGTAACTCGATTCACCGGTAAGCGCGAGCGTGCGCGTCGCTATCAGCTGCACGAAAGACCGGACGGCAGCCTCGTCGAGGTCGATGTTCATATTCCTGCGCACGCACAGCGCGCCGTTCTGCTGGACAACGGAATGGGCGCGCCCCAGGAATACTGGGACTGGGTCTGCGGCGCACTTCCCGAGGACATGGGATACGTGCGGTTCAACCGCCCCGGCTACGGGCTCAGCACCCCGGGTGCCCGGTACGGCCTGGAAGCACACTTCGAGCTGGTGCAGGAGCTGCGCGACACCTACATCGCCGATCTTCCGGTCGTCCTGGCCGGCCACTCCCTGGGCGGGTACTTCGCCGCCGCCTACGCGTCGCTGCACCCGGACGCGGTGCGGGGCGTCACCCACGTGGTCATGATCGACGCCACCGAGGTGGTCAGCCTGCGCCACGCCCGCCGCACCGACGTGGACCGCTGGTCCCACCAGCGGATGGTGATGGAGCAGGTGTTCGCCGGCACGGGTCTCTCCGTTTTCCGCCCCGCCATGAACGCGCACCAGCAGTACCGCCCGGACATCAACCGGAGCTACCGGGCGTTCCTGGCCACCCCCCGTACGTGGGCCACCGCCCACCGGGAGTACCGGGACGCGCAGACCTATCCGGAACTGACGTCCCTGGACTGCCCGTTGACCGTCGTCACGGCGGAGAACAACATCGGCGACAACACCCTGCACGCCGGGATCCAGGCCAGGCTGGCCGTCATCTCCACGCGGGCCCGCCACCACTTCGTCGCCGGCTCCGATCACGAGTCCCTCCTCTCCGTGCGCAAGCACGCCGAAGAGGTGACGGAGCTCATCGTCGGCGAACCGCCCTCCGAGTCGCTCGGGACGTCGTGGCGGCCGTCCACCAAGGTGCGCCCGGCCGCCGCCGAGAGCGTCGCCGAGCGGGAGGAGGAACTGGCGTGATCATGAAGGTGAACACCGAACGCGTGAAGACCGCCGCGGTGACGACGTCACTGGCCGCATGGCTGATCGCGACGGCCGTGGCACAGATCCCCGAGCAGCGCTTCGACGGTCTCCTGCACCGCGGCAAGCTGCGCATACCTACCCCGAACTGGCGCTTCTTCGGGCCCAACCCCGGCGTCAAGGACAACCACCTGCTCTACCGCGACCTCACGGACGGCAAGCCCGGAGAGTGGACCGAGGTCCCGATCGTCCAGGACCGGCCGTGGTACGCACTGGCCTGGAACGCCCGCAACCGGAGCCCGAAGGCCCTGTTCGACGCGACCCAGCACGCCCTCGCCCACGCGGTCGCCTTCGGATCGGCGGTGCTTCCCGTGACGACGGCGACCGGGTACCGGCTGCTGGGGCGCCACATCCAGCTCCACCTGCCGCATGCCGAGGGCGCCACGCACAGCCAGTTCATGCTGCTCCACTCGTATCCCACGAGCCCGGAGGACCGGCACATCGAGCCCGTCTTCGTCTCCATGGAATTCCCCCTGGAGGGAGACGTCACCCCCGCCGAAGCGCCTTCTCGAATAGCCGCGTAGCGAGAACACCGACCCTCTCGACTGGAAGCTGCGAGCTCACTCGGCACCGCACCCTCGTGCCGCGTGAGTCCGCGCCCTCCCGCCGAACGGCTGGAGAACTCGCTCTGCGAATTACTGACAGAAAGAGGACAACAATGTCTGTTGTGGCTGATTTCGCCAACACCGAGCTGGCCGACGTGACCCCGGGCCGTATCGGCAACGACGCGACCCCGACCATGCTCACCCCGCTGGCCGCCCTCGCCACCCCGGAGGGTGTCGCGGTCACCGCCGCGACCGCTTACGCGCTGAACGAGGTCACGAACGACCTCGCCGGCTGAACAACGGGCCGGCAGGCGATGCTGACCGGCATCGCTAGCTCCGTTTGACGAAAGCGGCGGCACGGTACGCCCGATACGCATACCGTGCCGCCGTTTGCCGTATCCACCGTACTCGCATCACACCAACGGGAGCACCTATCCATGTTCCTCAGCGCTCCACCCGAGGTCACGGCACGCCGAGTGGCTTCGCTGGGTACGCTGGTCTCCGCACTGGAAATGCTGAGCCAGACGCGTAAGTTCGAAGAGGGCGAAATGCTGAGCGGCCAACTGGCCAACATGCGCCCCAAGTTCGCCAAACGCTTTCCCCGGCTGACGCGCGCCCTCGAGTCCAAGAAGGCGGCGGTCGCCCTGTACGGGGTACAGGCGGGTGCCTCCGCCGCCACGCTGATCTGGGCCCACAAGCGCGGAGTGCGCACGGCCGGCAGTGCCGTCCTGGCGGTGACGGGCGCGGCCGGGCGGCTGCGCACCCCCTTCGGCGGGGACGGCGCCGACCAGCTCCAGCAAGTGATCAACGTCGTCCTCGCCTCGACCGGCACCTTCAAGGACGGCGAGAAGGCCCGCGACGTGGCGATGCGCGCGCTGGCGCTGGAGACGACCATCTCCTACGTCGCGTCCGGCGTGGTCAAGCTCGTGTCCCCGGTGTGGCTCAGCGGAGAGGCGTTCAGCGGAGTCATCCGCACGCGCAACTACGGTGATCAGCGCGTCTACCGGCTGGTGCACGAGTACCCCACGGTCGGCAAGCTCGTGACCTGGGGAACGATCGCGGCGGAGGTCTCCTTCCCGCTGGTCTTCGTCCTGCCCAAGCCCGCGGCGAAGGCGTTCCTCGGCTCGATGACGCTGTTCCACCTCGGCATCGGGCAGTTCATGGGCCTCAACCGCTTCGTGCTGGCCTTCGGCGCCACCCACCCGGCGCTCCTCTACGTCTTCGGCGAGAGCGACAAGCGGGCGGCCGAGCGGGCGGCCGAGCTGGCCGGAAAGACCCTCGCGGCCATCGCCCCCGTGGCGGCCTCCGCCAGGTGACACCCGCGTACGGGCGAGTGCGGCGAGCCGGATTCCCACGGAGTGCACGGTGGGGCTCCGGCCACCGCCGAAGACGCCCCGGTCACTCCGTGTGCACGGGCTCGATCACCACGGCCGTACCGTAGGCGCACACCTCCGTGCCCACGTCCGCCGCCTCGGTCACGTCGAAGCGGAACGCGAGCACACCATTGGCACCACGCGCGCGTGCCTGCTCGACGAGCCGCTCCATGGCCTGGTTGCGGGTCTGCACGAGGGTCTTGGTCAGCCCGCGCAGCTCACCGCCGACCATCGACTTCAGCCCGGCGCCGATCTGGCTCCCCAGGTGCCGGGAGCGCACGGTCAGGCCGAAGACCTCACCGACCACCTCCCGCACGCGATAGCCGGGTACGTCGTTCGTGGTGACGACGAGGACGTCGGGCCGGGGGCCCTGTCCGCCGCCGTATTCATCGATGCCCATGGTTCACAGCTTTGACCGGGACCGCGCACAGTGCATCCTGAGTACGCCCGTGGAACCTGGGCCATGACGGCTGCGTTGATACTTTGAAGCAGTCAGCCCCAGCCCGTATCCCCCCAGCAGCAGGAGCCACATCCCCGTGACCACGCTTGCGCTCGGCCCCGAGTGGCTCAGCCCGGACTACCTGATCTCCACGTTCAGCCTGCCCGGGATCCTGCTCATCGTCTTCGCCGAGTCGGGACTCTTCGCGTTCCTGCCCGGCGACTCCCTGCTGTTCACCGCGGGCCTCTTCGTGGCCGAGGGCACCTACATCACCCAGCCGCTGTGGCTGGTCTGCATGCTGATCGTGCTTGCCGCCGTCATCGGTGACCAGGTCGGCTACATGATCGGCAAGTTCCTGGGCCCGAAGCTCTTCAGCCGTCCGAACTCCAAGCTCTTCAAGCAGGAGAACCTGGACAAGGCCCACGAGTTCATGGAGAAGTACGGCCCCAAGGCGATCGTCCTGGCCCGCTTCGTCCCCATCGTGCGCACCTTCGCCCCCATCGTGGCCGGCGCCGGCCGCATGAAGTACCGCACGTTCCTCACGTACAACGTCATCGGCGGCATCGCCTGGGGCACCGGCGTCACCCTCGCGGGCTACTGGCTCGGCCAGATCGACGTCATCAAGAAGAACGTCGAGGCGATCCTCGTCCTGATCGTCCTGCTCTCCGTCGTCCCGATCATCATCGAGTACCTCCGCGAACGCTCGAAGAAGAAGCGCGCGGCGGCCGAGGCCCCGGCACAGTCGCAGCAGCCCCCCGCCATGGACGACGCCACGACCCAGCTCCGCCGCATCACCCCGGACGACCAGCCGCCCCACCAGCACCACCAGCACCAGCAGCCCCAGCAGCCCTACGGCGGCCAGAACGGCTACGACGACCAGCAGTACTACAACCAGTACCCCCAGTCCCCGGGCTACGGCCAACAGCAGCAGTACGGCACCCAGCAGGGCCCTTACAACAACGGCTACTGAAAGCGACCTGCTCGTTTCTTGGGGGCGCGGGGCTGGATGTGCGGCTCCGCCGCGTGGGCGCGACAAGCCACCGACAACACGCAGCCGCCGTCGGTCGCAATCCCCGCCCCCCAGTAGGCACGAGTAGGCCCGCGGAGCTAGAACCCCCTGGTCCGCTTGGCGGCCCGCCGCTTCTCCGCAGACCCGATCCGCAGGAACATCCGCGAGATCTCGGACCCCAGATTCACCCCGATGGCGATAGCCATGGCCAGAGCCACCGCGCTGGACAGCGACACCAGCCCCTCGTCCACCTTGCTCTGCGCGATCGCCAGCAGACCGAAGTACGTGGCGGAACCCGGCAGCAGCGGTCCGATCGCCGCGGTCGTGTAGGGCAGGGCGGAGGCGAACTGGTACCGGGACAGCAACTGCCCGAACAACCCCACCAGTCCCGCGGCCGCCGCGGTGGACGCCACCGGCGAGATGCCCCCGGCGTAGTGCATCGCCCCGTAGACGACCCAGGCGACACCCCCGTTCAGCGTCACCCACACCACGGTGGAACGTTCCTGCTGCAGCAGCACCGCGAACGCCAGCGACAGCAGCATCGACGCACCGATCATCAGCACCGGTTCGTCGGAGGCCCCGAGCGCCGCGTCCGGGTTCAGCCGCGCCCCCAGCTGCACACCGAAGTACAGCACCAGCAGCACACCCGCGACGATGCCCACGAAGAAGTACAGGACCTCCAGCAGACGCGCCGACGCGGTGATGTAGAAGCCGGTCAGCCCGTCCTGCACGCCCGCCACCAGCGCCCGCCCGGGCAGCAGCGCGAACAGTCCACCGGTGATGACCGCGGAGGCCTTCACATCGACGTGGCCCACCGTCAGCGCGACCCCGATCGCGGCCGGCGGCATCGCGGCCACCGTGAACTGGTAGAACTCCGGCAGCCCGCGCCCGGCGCACAACCACGCCAGCCGGTCGCCGAGCATCGCGCCGAGCGCCGCCGCCACGAACACGAGCAGGTCACCGCCGACCAGCACGGAGGCCGCACCCGCCAGCGCCCCGCTCGCCACGGTCAGCGCCCAGCCGGGATAGGGGTGCCGGTTACGGCGGATCTCCGCCAGCCGCCGGTAGGCCTCCTCCAGGGAGACCGCCGTCTCGTCGTCGCTGAGGTCGTCCACCAGCTGGTACACGGCCGCCAGCCGCGTGTAGTCGGTGCCCCGGCGCCGCACGGTCCGGGACGCCGTGACCGGGTCGTCGACGAGGGACGGCTGGTACGAGACCGCCAGCAGCGTGAAGGTGACGTTGGGCTCGCAGCGGTCCAGACCGTACGACCGGCAGACGGCGAACATCGCCGCCTCCACGTCCTCGGCGCCCTCACCGCCCGCCAGCAGCAACTCGCCGATACGCAGCGTCAGGTCGAGCACGCGCGGCACGGCGGGCCCCGCCTCGTCGGTGTGCCGCTGCACCGGCTCCGGCGCCGGCCGCTCCGCCACCGGCATGCGCAGCATGGTGCGCATCCGGTCCTGCCAGGGCACGTCCTTGGTCAGACTGACCACGGGGATCCCGCTCGGCGGCGTGAACGCCGACGGCGCGTACTTCGAGCTGTACGTGTTCGGCGGTGTGAACGCCGAGCCCTCGGACTCCGCCGGGGGCGCGTGCGACACATCCAGCCCGTCCGGCACGGCGAACTCGGATGTCGTCTCGGACTCCGAGACGGCCCCCCTGTGGAGGGCGAGCCCCTCGGGGATCGCGAACTCCGAGGTGGTCGACATGTCCCCGTCGACGGCGGTCCCGGCCGGAGGCAGGAACCCACTCCTCGCCTCGTCCGACTTCGGCTTGCGGTCCTCCGCGTCCGTCACTGCCTGGTGCTCCCTGTACGACACGTCGGCCTCGTACCCCCCACTGCCTCAGTATGCGCACACACGGACGAACGGGCCGCACGCGCACGCGTGCGGCCCATCGGCATCAGGGGAGGGGGAGGTCAGTGGCCGCCCTGCTCCTTGAAGCGCTTGTAGGACCGCTCGATCTCGGCCTCCGCGTCCGTACGGCCCACCCAGTTGGCGCCCTCGACCGACTTGCCGGGCTCCAGGTCCTTGTAGACCTCGAAGAAGTGCTGGATCTCCAGGCGGTCGAACTCCGACACGTGGTGGATGTCCCGCAGGTGCTCCACACGCGGGTCGTGCGCCGGCACGCACAGCAGCTTGTCGTCGCCACCGGCCTCGTCCGTCATACGGAACATGCCGATCGCACGGCACTGGATGAGGCAGCCCGGGAAGGTCGGCTCGTCCAGGATGACCAGCGCGTCCAGCGGGTCGCCGTCCTCGCCGAGGGTGTTCTCGACGAAGCCGTAGTCGGCCGGGTAGCTGGTCGAGGTGAAGAGGCGACGGTCCAGGCGGATCCGACCGGTCTCGTGGTCCACCTCGTACTTGTTGCGCGAACCCTTCGGAATCTCGATCGTGACGTCGAACTCCACCGGTGGCTCCTCCATGATCAACACATAGTTCTGGTGGTTAAGTGTCCCTCACGCAGCTGTGTGATCGCGAAAGGGGCTGGTGGTCGTGCCAGAGCTGAGGCCTTGGCGGGCCGCGAGACCGCACGTGGTGCGGATCGCGGACGCCGTACGACCGCGGCTGGCCCGGGCCGCCGCAGCCGCGAAACCACGGATCGCGCGGCTCGCACGGGCCGGGAAACCGCAGGTCGCGCGGGTCACGCGGCCGAAGACCTGGCAGTACGCCGCAGGCGCCGCCACCGCCGGGCTGGCACTGGCCGCCGGTGTGGTGACCGCCACCGGTCCCTGGGACTCCTCGGGTCAGCGTACGGCCGAGCGGGACCGGGCCGCCGCCCTCGGCCGCGTGGGTGGCACAGATCACGGCCGGGCTCCCGGCGCACCCGCGCAGCCCCGGCCCGCCCCCAGCGCCGGGCCGGTGCTGACCGGCCTCGGCGGCATCAGCACCGTCAAGTCCGCCCCGGACGGCAAGGCCCTCGCGCAGGCTCTGACGCCCCTGCTGAAGGACCCGGCGCTCGGCACGCGCCCCGCCGCGTCGGTCGTGGACGTCACGACCGGCAGGAGCCTGTACGGCACGGACCAGGACGCCGCGCTCACCCCGGCCTCGACGACGAAGATCGCCACGGCCGTCGCCGCGCTGTCCGCGATGGGAGCCGACCACCGCCTCACCACCCGCGCCGCCCTGGAACCGGACACGAAGGAAGTCGTCCTGGTCGGCGGCGGCGACCCCACCCTCACCGCCCGCGAGGCCGCCGGCGGGTGGGCCAGCCTCCGCGTCCTGGCCGACAAGACGGCCGCCGCCCTGGCCCAGCGCGGCGTCCGCGAGGTGACGCTCTCCTACGACACGACCCTCTACGCGGGCACCGAAATGCACCCGATCGGGGTCAACCCCAACCTCGCCCCCCTCAGCCCCCTGATGGCCGACGAGGGCCGCACGAACGACTCGACCAGCGGCCCGGCAGACCGCGTGGAGGACCCGGCGGCGGACGCGGCCCACCGCTTCGGCGACCTCCTCAAGTCCCGCGGCGTCAAGGCCACGGCCCCGGGCCCGTCGAAGGCCACGACCCGCGCGAAGACACTCGCGGCGGTCTCCTCGCCCCCGCTGTCCGCCCTGGTCGAACGCATGCTGACCGACAGCGACAACGACATCGCGGAGGCCCTGGCCCGCCAGACGGCGCTCGCCTCGGGCGACCGCGCCGACTTCGCCGGAGCCGGCCGGGCGATCAGCGCCCGGCTCCGCAAGCTCGGCCTCCCGCTCGACGGCTCCTCCTTCAAGGACGGCAGCGGCCTCGACCGCGCCGACCGGCTGACGCCGGACCTCCTCACCGCGCTCCTGACCAAGGCGGCCGACCCCGCCCACCCCGAACTCCGCCCGGCCCTCACCGGCCTGCCCGTCGCCGGCTTCACCGGCACCCTGACCAGCCGTTACACGGACGGAGCAGCCGGCGCGGTCCGCGCCAAGACAGGCACCCTCACCGGGGTCAACACCCTCGCGGGCACGGTGGTCGACCAGGACGGCCGCCTGCTGGCCTTCGCGTTCATGGCCAACGACACGACGAACCCGGAGGAGGCCCAGAAGGCCCTGGACAGAGCGGCGACGACCCTGTCGAACTGCGGCTGCCGCTAGCGGCCCGGCGCGCCACGCCCGCTCGCCGCACCCGCCCCGCCGTGAGCCGGCCGCCGCGCCCCGCCGTGGGCAGTCGTGCCGCCGGGGCGGCACGGGTGGGCACGGCACACCACGCCGAGCACCCGCAACCGACCTCGACGTATCCCACCCTCGTCGCCCTGCCCCACCGGCGAGAGCTCACGTACGGTTGACGCATGACGAGCATCGGTGGTGCTTCAACCGGCATGGTCGACTGGAATCTCGCGGTCGCGACCGCGACCCGGCTCGTACGACCGGGCCCCGACGTCAGCCGCGACGAGGCGAGGGCCGTCGTCGCGGAACTGCGGCGGCACGCGAAGGCCTCGGAGGAACACGTCCGGGGCTTCACTCGTCTGGGCACGGAGGAGGGCCACGACACCCCCGTCCTGGTCGTCGACCGCCCCGGCTGGATCCGGGCCAACGTCGCCGGCTTCCGGGAGCTCCTCAGGCCCCTCCTCGACAAGATGCAGGAACGGCGCGGCAACACCCCCGGCGGCGCGGTCATGAGCGCCGTCGGCGGCAAGGTCACCGGCGTCGAGCTCGGCATGCTGCTGTCCTTCCTCGCCTCCCGCGTCCTCGGCCAGTACGAGACCTTCGCCCCGGCCACCCGCGACCTCCCGGCAGGCGGCAACGGCGGCGGCCGGCTCCTGCTCGTCGCCCCGAACATCGTGCACGTGGAGCGCGAACTCGACGTCGACCCGCACGACTTCAGGCTCTGGGTCTGCCTGCACGAGGAGACCCACCGCACCCAGTTCACGGCCGTGCCCTGGCTGCGGGACCACCTCGAGGGCGAGATCCAGGCGTTCCTGGAGGAGACCGACGTCGACCCCATGACCGTCCTGGAGCGCGTCCGGGAAGCCGCCCAGACGCTCGCCGGGGGCCGCCCCGAGGCCGAGGAGGACGACGGCGGCCGCTCCCTCGTCGAGATCGTCCAGACGCCCGCCCAGCGCGAGATCCTCGGCCGCCTCACCGCCGTGATGTCCCTGCTGGAGGGCCACGCCGACTTCGTGATGGACGGAGTCGGCCCGGACGTCGTACCGACCGTCGGCGAGATCCGCGAGAAGTTCCAGCAGCGCCGCGCCAAGGGCGCCTCCCGCCTGGACCTGGCCCTGCGCAAACTGCTCGGCCTGGACGCCAAACTCCGCCAGTACCGGGACGGCGAGCGCTTCGTACGGGCCGTCGTCGACGAGGCCGGGATGGACGGCTTCAACCGCGTCTGGACCTCGCCCAACACCCTCCCCACCAAGGCGGAGATCGCCAAACCGGCGGACTGGATCGCGCGGGTGCATCGGCGGGCCGAGTAGTGAACGACGCGGGAAGGTCGTGAAGCGGAACCGGCAGACGGCAGGCGAACGCCCCTCCAATCACCCGTCCGAGGGACCGTGAGCGAGGGGTAGGCGTGCAATGCTCGGGGAACGGCCCGATTCTGTCACCATCTATACACTCTGCGTGACTGGCATCGGGTTCACCCCCCGAAAACTTCATGAAGGGAACCGGACATGGGTCCCCATCCTGCGGTCGCGGCGATACGCCTGGCGGTCCGCCGCGTCCTCCACGACCTCCTCACCGAACACCACGGCGCCACAGCCGCACTCCCGCACGCCCCCTCGCACGAGCCTCCCCCAAGCTCTCGGCCGCGCTCGAGCAGGGAGGTACCCCCACCCTCGCCGCTCGTGCTCGTGGCATGCTCCGGCGGCGCCGACTCCATGGCCCTGGCCTCCGCCCTCGCCTTCGAGGCCCCCAGACTCGGCATCCGCGCCGGCGGCGTGACCGTCGACCACGGCCTCCAGGCCGGCTCCGACGTACGCGCCGCGGAAGTCGTCCTGCGCCTGCGCGAACTCGGACTCGACCCCGTCGACTCCGTCACCGTGACCGTCGGCCGGTCGGGCGGCCCCGAGGCCGCCGCCCGCGACGCCCGCTACGCCGCCCTCGACACCGCGGCCGAACGCCACGGCGCCACCGCGGTCCTGCTCGGCCACACCCGCGACGACCAGGCCGAAACCGTCCTGCTGGGCCTGGCCCGCGGATCCGGCATCCGCTCCCTGTCCGGAATGGCCGCGGTCTCGGGGGCCGACGGCCGTTACCGGCGCCCCTTCCTGGAGCTCGACCGGCAGACCGCCCGCAAGGCCTGCATGGTCCAGTCCCTGCCCGTCTGGGACGACCCGCACAACGCCGACCCGGCCTACACCCGCTCCCGGCTCCGCCACGAGGGCCTGCCCGCCCTGGAGAAGGCCCTCGGCAAGGGCGTCGTCGAGGCCCTGGCGCGCACGGCCCGGCTCTCCCGCGACGACGCCGACGCCCTCGACAGCTGGGCCGACCAGGCCGAGGCCGGCGTCCGCGACGCCGCAGGCCTCCTGGAGTGCGCCAAGCTGTACGCCCTGCCGCCCGCCGTACGCCGCCGCGTCCTGCGCCGGGCCGCCATCGCCGCCGGTGCCCCCGCCGGCTCACTGTTCGCCCGCCACATCGAGGAAGTCGACCGGCTGATCACCGGCTGGCGCGGTCAGGGAGCCATCAACCTCCCCGGCAAGGTAGTGGCCCGGCGGCAGGGTGGCAGACTGGTGATTCGGCAAGGCTGAAACCACGGCCCCTCCGAGCAGTCGGTTGAGGGGCCGCTCGGCCAGGGACGACCGAAAGTGATGCGGGTGGACGCGAAAGACATGGGTGCCGACCTCCAGCAGGTGCTCATCACCAAAGAAGAGATCGACGCCAAGCTGGCCGAGCTGGCAGCGAAGATCGACGCGGAGTACGCGGGCAAGGACCTGCTGATCGTCGGCGTCCTCAAGGGCGCGGTGATGGTCATGGCCGACCTCGCCCGGGCGCTGTCCACCCCCGTCACCATGGACTGGATGGCCGTGTCCTCGTACGGGGCGGGCACCCAGTCCTCCGGTGTGGTGCGGATCCTCAAGGACCTCGACACCGACGTCAAGGGCAAGCACGTCCTCATCGTCGAGGACATCATCGACTCCGGCCTCACCCTGTCCTGGCTGATCTCCAACCTCGGCTCGCGCGAGCCCGCATCCCTCAAGGTGTGCACCCTGCTGCGCAAGCCCGATGCCGCCAAGGTCGCCATCGACGTGGAATGGGTCGGCTTCGACATCCCCAACGAATTCGTCGTGGGCTACGGCCTGGACTACGCCGAGAAGTACCGCAACCTCCCGTTCGTCGGTACGCTCGCGCCCCACGTGTACGGCGGCTGAACCCCGCCCGGGGTGCCGTGAACGTGATCGGGAACCCCAGCGCCCTTCCCGCCGTTGGAGCATGCGTAGACGGATCGCCAGCCGTCCCGCGCAGCTTCAGGTGACAATGCTGGGGTACCGTCCGAAGAACAGTCTTTATCAAACTCACTATGGCAGGAGGGACGGGGCGACATCGCTCCGTATGGATGGACGTGAAGCGATACTTCCGTGGGCCGGTCATGTGGATCGTGCTGGCCGTCCTTGCCGTGGTCGTGTTGATGCAGGTCGTCGGCTCGTCCGGCGGCTACAAGACGGTGGACACCGGCCAGGTCGTCCAGGCGATCAACCAGAACAAGGTGGAGTCGGCCAAGCTGACCACCGGTGACGAGCAGACCATCAAGGTCACGCTCAAGGACGGCGTAAAGGTCGACGGCAGCTCGAAGATCCAGGCGAGCTATATCGGCGACCAGGGCGTGGACATCGCCAACACGCTGCAGAACAAGTACCAGGACAAGCAGATCTCGGACGGCTACACGGTCTCGCCGTCCAAGCAGAACCCGTTCATCGGGATGCTGATCTCCTTCCTGCTGCCTCTGGTCCTCATCGTGGTCATCTTCCTGTTCCTGATGAACCAGATGCAGGGCGGCGGCTCCCGCGTCATGAACTTCGGGAAGTCCAAGGCGAAGCTCATCACCAAGGACACCCCTAAGACGACCTTCTCGGACGTCGCCGGGTCGGACGAGGCCGTCGAGGAGCTCCACGAGATCAAGGAGTTCCTCCAGGAGCCGGCCAAGTTCCAGGCCGTCGGCGCCAAGATCCCCAAGGGTGTGCTGCTGTACGGCCCGCCCGGCACCGGCAAGACCCTGCTCGCGCGTGCCGTCGCGGGCGAGGCGGGCGTGCCGTTCTACTCGATCTCCGGTTCCGACTTCGTCGAGATGTTCGTCGGTGTCGGTGCCTCCCGAGTCCGTGACCTCTTCGAGCAGGCCAAGGCGAACGCCCCGGCGATCGTCTTCGTCGACGAGATCGACGCGGTCGGCCGCCACCGCGGCGCCGGCCTCGGCGGTGGTCACGACGAGCGCGAGCAGACGCTGAACCAGCTGCTCGTCGAGATGGACGGCTTCGACGTCAAGGGCGGCGTGATCCTCATCGCCGCGACCAACCGGCCCGACATCCTCGACCCGGCGCTGCTGCGCCCCGGCCGCTTCGACCGGCAGATCGCCGTCGACCGCCCGGACATGCAGGGCCGTCTGGAGATCCTCAAGGTTCACCAGAAGGGCAAGCCGGTCGCGCCCGACGTCGACCTGTCGGCCATGGCCCGCCGTACGCCCGGCATGACGGGTGCCGATCTGGCCAACGTGCTGAACGAGGCCGCCCTGCTGACGGCCCGCAGCAACAAGAAGCTGATCGACAACCAGATGCTGGACGAGGCGATCGACCGTGTGGTCGCGGGCCCGCAGAAGCGGACCCGGATCATGTCGGACAAGGAGAAGAAGATCACCGCGTACCACGAGGGCGGACACGCCCTGGTCGCGGCGGCCTCCCCGAACTCCGATCCCGTCCACAAGATCACGATCCTGTCGAGAGGCCGCGCCCTCGGCTACACGATGGTGCTTCCGGACGAGGACAAGTACTCGACCACGCGTAACGAGATGCTCGACCAGCTCGCCTACATGCTGGGCGGCCGCGCGGCCGAGGAGCTCGTCTTCCACGACCCGACGACGGGTGCCGCCAACGACATCGAGAAGGCCACCGGCCTGGCTCGGGCCATGGTCACGCAGTACGGCATGACCGAGCGCCTCGGTGCGATCAAGTTCGGCGGGGACAACACCGAGCCCTTCCTCGGACGTGAGATGGCTCACCAGCGCGACTACTCGGAAGAGGTCGCCGCGCTGGTCGACGAAGAGGTCAAGAAGCTCATCGAGACCGCGCACAACGAGGCGTGGGAGATCCTGGTCGAGAACCGCGACGTCCTCGACAACCTGGTGCTGCAGCTGCTGGAGAAGGAGACGCTGGGCAAGGAGGAGATCGCCGAGATCTTCGCCCCGATCGTCAAGCGTCCGCCCAGGCCCGCCTGGACCGGCTCCTCCCGCCGCACGCCGTCCACCCGTCCGCCGGTCCTCTCCCCCAAGGAGCTGGCCCTGACGAACGGGGCGAACGGCGCGTCGCCGGCGATCAGCACCGCGAAGAGCACCGCGGCGGAGCCCACCCCGGCGCCCGAGCACGCCCCGGAGGAACGCCCCGAGAGCTGACCATCGCTCTCCCGGCGCCCCCACCGGGCCCGGAATGAAAGCCGCGCCCCCCAGGTTTTAGCCTGGGGGGCGCGGCTTTCCGCCATTCCCGCAGGCCGCCCCCGTGATGGACACAGGAACGAGGCACCAGATGACCGACCCCGTGACGCTGGACGGCGAGGGCCAGATCGGCGAGTTCGACGAGAAGCGGGCCGAGAACGCCGTCCGCGAACTGCTGATCGCGGTCGGCGAGGACCCCAACCGCGAGGGTCTCCGGGAGACGCCGGCGCGGGTGGCGCGGGCATACCGTGAGCTCCTGGCCGGGCTTCGCCAGGAGCCTGAGGATGTCCTGACGACTACGTTCGACCTTGGGCATGACGAGATGGTCCTGGTCAAGGACATCGAAATCGTGTCTCTGTGCGAACATCACTTGCTGCCGTTCCACGGCGTGGCTCACGTCGGCTACATCCCGGCGGAGACGGGCAAGATCACCGGCCTCTCGAAGCTGGCACGTCTCGTCGAGGTGTTCGCCCGGCGGCCGCAGGTGCAGGAACGACTCACCACGCAGATCGCCGACTCCCTCATGAAGATCCTCGAGGCACGGGGCGCGATCGTCGTCATCGAGGCGGAGCACATGTGCATGTCCGTGCGCGGCATCCGCAAGCCGGGGGCCAAGACCACGACATCGGCGGTCCGCGGCCAGCTCCGGGACGCTACGACGCGTGCCGAGGCGATGAGCCTGATACTGGCGCGCTGACCCGATTGTCAGTGGTGCCCGACATCGTCCTTGGGAACGGCTGACGATCAAGCCGGGATACGAATTCGGTTACCTGGTCGGAGCTACGTGCTCGGACGGCACGGTCGGTACGGGTCACGTCGTAGGGGCCGTGCCCGCGTTGTTGTGTTCGTCGTCGTCGGGGAGTTTGCAGACTCGTTCCAGGAAGATGGCCGCCGCTATGACGGCGATGCCTGTGAGGACGGAGACGCCGGCGTAGATGGCCTGGTCGCGGCGGGCGGGGATCTCCAGGTACTCCAGGAGGAAGACGCCGGTGCCGCCGTACATCCCGGCGACGAGGGCCGCGACCAGGGCGCTGGCATGGCCGAAGACGACCGCGCGGGCCGCCATCATGGGGTCGACGCCCTTGGCGTCCGGCTGCCGCTCGCGCTGGGCCTTCAGGCGGGCGCGCAGCGAGAGCGCCGTGGCCAGCAGGATCACGGCGATCGCGGCGAGGACGATGGGGGCGGCCATGGGCACGCCGGGCAGGGTCCCGACCGCGTTCCACAGGCGGGCGCCGGCCCAGGACAGGACCCCGGCCACGACGAACACGCCGGCCAGGACCCTGATGCGCAGCTCTTTCACGGTGTCCCTTCGGTTCCCCCCCCGGCTCCGGCCCCGTGCCGCGGCCGTCTTGACCTTAACGGCTATTCGGGCAGCCGGAGTTCCAGGTCCCCGCGGGGCGCCACGCCTTCACGGGTGACGGCGTCCAGCAGACCGGCGACGGGGCCGCGGCCGGGCAACTGCGCCTCGGGGTCCAGATCGTGCCAGGGGGCCAGGACGAAGGCCCGCTCGTGGGCGCGGGGGTGGGGGAGTGTGAGCTGCGGGTCGTCGGAGACGACGTCCGCGTACGACACGATGTCGACGTCCAGGGTGCGCGGGCCCCAGTGTTCGTCTCGGACGCGGTGGAAGGCCTCCTCGACCGCGTGCGCGCGCTCCAGGAGCGAGGACGGCGGGAGGGTGGTCTTCAGGACGACGACCGCGTTGAAGTAGGCGGGCTGGCTGCCGGGGTCCACGCCCCACGGTTCGGTCTCGTACACGGGGGAGACGCCCTTGATGCGGACGCCGGGGGTGTCCTCCAGGGCGTCGATGGCTCCCTGGAGGGTCTCCAGGCGGTTGCCGAGGTTGGAGCCGAGCGCGACGACCGCCCGTTTCGGGTTGGACAGCGTGGTGTCGGCGGCGTCGACCTTGTCGACGACGGAGGCGGGTACCGGCTGTACGGTCGGGTCGCTGGGACCCTTGATGAACGGTGCAGTCATACTCGGCTCCGGATGATGGTGACGGTCACGTCGTCGAAGGGGACCGTGATCGGGGCGTCCGGCTTGTGGACGCACACCTCGACCTGCTGGACCCCGTCGTGCTTCAGGCATACCTGGGCGATGCGCTCGGCGAGCGTCTCGATGAGGTTGACGGGCTCGCCCTGGACGACGGCCACGACTTCCTCCGCCACGATGCCGTAGTGCACGGTCTTCGCCAGGTCGTCGTCGGCCGCGGCCGGCCGGGTGTCCAGGCCGAGGACGAGGTCCACGATGAAGGTCTGGCCCTCCTCGCGCTCCCTCGGGAACACACCGTGGTGCCCGCGGGCCTTCAGGCCGCGCAGCGCGACACGATCCACGCGAATCACTCCTGCAATCGTCGGTCACGGCCGGGCGGTGCCGTGTGCGGGCGGCACACCGGCCTCGGTCGAATCTACCTGCGAGCCCGGACGGGGCCGGGCCACGGGGGGTGTGGGCCCGGGCCGGGCCCGGAAGGATTCATCCAGCGTTTCCCCTGGCGAACCCGGCGGCTCATGGGTTGGTAGCCGCCCATACCCGGAGGTCCGTGATTCCAACCACTTCTTGGTCCTCACGGGCGGGCCGCTCCGGCCTCCGTTCCCGGCTCCGGAGGGCTCTTGTCAGGCGACTACCCAGTCAGGAGGGGGTCTCGTCCCCCTCCTCCTCGTCGTTTTCGGCCAGAACGGGGGAAGCGTGGTGCGACCAGAGCTTCCACCCCTGGGGCGTGCGCCGGAACACATTGGTGGCGACCACGAGCTGTCCGACGAGCGGGCCGAGCTCCTCGTCGCCCTTGGGGGCGGGGCCGCCGCTGAGGATGTTCTCCGTACAGGTGACCAGGGCGGTGTCGCCGGTGACGGAGACGTGCACGTCGGTCAGGAAGAACTGGATGTAGTCGGTGTTCGCCATGATCAGCGCGTAGGAGCGCAGGACCTCGCCGCGGCCGGTGAGCACGGGCCAGCCGGGGTGCACGCAGGAGACCACGCCGGAGTCGGCCGGGTCGTGGTACTCCTCGTCGACGCCCAGGTCGGAGGGGGTCAGCCAGAGGGACGCCAGTTCCTCGAAGTCGCCCTGTTCCAGCGCCTCGTAGAAGGCGGTGTTGGCGGCCTCGACCTGCTCGACGTCGGTGTGTGGGGCGCTCACCGGGCTCCTTCTGCGCCGGGGTGAGCCGCCCGCGCCGTTTCGATGGCATGGGCGACCCGTACCGCGTCCGCTGTGGCGCGCACCTCGTGCACCCGTACCGCCCACGCGCCGGCGTGCGCCGCGAGCGCGGAGACGGCGGCGGTGGCGGCGTCGCGTTCGCGTGCGGGCGGGGGAGGGCCGTCCGGGCCGGCGAGGACCCGGCCGAGGAACCGTTTGCGGGAGGCGGCGACGAGCAGGGGGTGGCCGAGGCCGAGTATCCGGTCGAGGCCGGCGAGGAGCGCGAGGTCGTGCCCGGCGTCCTTGGAGAAGCCGAGGCCGGGGTCGACGACGACGCGGTCGGGTGCGATGCCGCCCTCCAGTACGGCCTCCACGCGCGCGTGGAGCTCGTCGGCGACCTCGGTGACGACGTCCTGGTACACGCCCCTGACGTTGCCGCCCTGGAGGAAGCCGCGCCAGTGCATGACGACGAAGGGGGCGCCGGCGTCGGCGACGGCGGGGATCATGCGCGGGTCGGCGAGGCCGCCGCTGACGTCGTTGACGAGGGCGGCGCCCGCGGTGAGGGCCTGTGCGGCCACGGAGGCGCGCATGGTGTCGACGGAGACCGTGACGCCCTCGGAGGCCAGACCGCGGACGACGGGGATCACGCGGCGGAGCTCCTCGGACTCGTCCACCCGGGTGGCGCCGGGGCGGGTGGACTCGCCGCCGACATCGACGAGGTCCGCGCCCTCGGTGACCAGTTCCAGACCGCGTTTGACGGCGGCCGTGGTGTCGAAGAAGCGGCCGCCGTCGGAGAAGGAGTCGGGGGTGACGTTCACGACTCCCATGACCGCGCAGCGGTCCCATCCCGGCAGGCCCGCGACGCGCCCGCGTCCGCTCTGGTTGCTCATATGTTCAGCGTAGGCCCAGGGGGCGGCCGTCAGGCGCTGCGGCCCGGGCCGGTCCGGACCGCTCACGCCGCCCGGACGTTCCGCTCCGCCGTCGTGCCGTGGGCGCAGGGGCGGCGGCCGGCCGGGCGACGGCGGCGCAGGAGGCGCGGCAGGGGGAGGGCGAGGTTGACGAAGCCTTCGGCCTGCATGGCGGCGAAGCCGATGCGGGGCAGGTCGGCGGAGGCGCGGTAGACGACGAAGCGGGGTTCCCAGCGGGGCTGGAACTTGGCGTTGAACTTGTACAGCGATTCGATCTGGAACCAGCGGGAGAGGAAGACGAGCAGTCCGCGCCAGGCGCGCAGCACCGGGCCGGCGCCGATCTTCTCGCCGCGTGCCAGGGCCGCGCGGAACATGGCGAAGTTGAGGGAGACGCGTGTGATGCCGAGCTTGGGGGCGGCTTGGAGGGCGGCGACGATGAGCAGTTCGTTCATGCCCGGGTCGGCCGTGCGGTCGCGGCGCATGAGGTCCAGGGAGGCGCCGTCGGTGCCCCAGGGCACGAAGTGCAGGATCGCCTTCAGGTCGCCGTAGGGGCCGGGGTGGTCGTCCTGCTTGT
Organism: Streptomyces viridochromogenes DSM 40736; assembly: GCF_000158955.1. GTDB lineage: Bacteria > Actinomycetota > Actinomycetes > Streptomycetales > Streptomycetaceae > Streptomyces > Streptomyces venetus. Next base: position 4,945,080 of record NZ_GG657757.1, read on the forward strand.
GGGCGGTGGCGATGAGGCAGTCGCCGTCGGCGGGGTCGCCGACGCGGCCCAGTGCCATGGAGAAGCCGCGCTCGGTGTCGGTGCCGCGCCAGTCGTCGGCGGCGCCGCGGATGCGTTCCAGCTCGGCCTCGCCGAGGTCACGGACACGTCGTACCCGGGTTTCGTAACCGGCGCGCTCGATGCGCTTGACCATCTGGCGCACGTTGCGCATCGCGCGGCCGGCGAGTGAGAAATCCTTGACGTCCACCACCGCCTCGTCACCCAGTTCGAGGGCGTCGAGCCCGGTCTCGCGGGTCCACACCTCGCCGCCGGTCTCGGAGCAGCCCATGACGGCGGGGGTCCAGGAGTGGGCCTTGGCCTCGTCCATGAACTGTTCGATGGCGCCGGGCCAGGCCTCGACGTCGCCGATGGGGTCGCCGCTGGCGAGCATCACGCCGGAGACCACGCGGTACGTCACCGCGGCCTTGCCGCTGGGGGAGAAGACGACGGCCTTGTCGCGGCGCAGCGCGAAGTGGCCGAGGGAGTCGCGGCCGCCGTGCTTGTCGAGCAGGGCGCGCAGCCGGGCCTCGTCCTCCTCGGTGAGGTGCGCGGCGGGGTGTTCGGGGCGGAAGGCCAGGTAGATGGTGGTGACGGCGGTGAGCAGGCCGAGGGCGCCGAGCGAGAAGGCGACCGTCCACGAGGTGGTGCCCTGGTAGTCGACGGGCCCCTCGAAGCCGAACAGGCCGTAGACGACGTGGGCGATGCGGTCGGCCAGGCTCGGGTCGCCGACCATGCGCTCGCCCTGGACGCTGACGATGAGCAGGCCCAGCAGGAGCGAACCGGCGCTCATGAGGACGAAGTTGGCGAGCGCCCGCCAGCGGCTGCGCGGGTCGGGCAGCGCGTCGAACTGGTCGCGGTGGCGCAGCAGGGGCGCCAGCAGGGCCAGGGAGATCAGGACGCCCAGGATCGAGTGCCGGTAGGTGAACTGCGCGACGGCACCGGCCGGGAGCAGGGCCACGGCCGCCCGCCAGGCCCGGCGCTTGCCGCGTTTGAGGCCGTGGGCGAGCAGCAGCAACAGCACACCGGCGCTGAGGGACAGGGCGGCCGCGAACGGGCCGAACGCGCCCGGCAGCACCTCGGCAAGCGCGTGCATGCGGCTGTGCCGGAAGCGTGGGAAGACGCCCCCCGCGATGTCCAGGAGGCCCACGAGGGCGCACGCTCTGCCGACGAGGAGGGGGACGGCCTCGGGGCGTGGACCGCGCAGCAGCCGGCGCCCCCGGCTCACCCGGCCTGGACGAGCCGCGCCGTTGCCGCGACGCGGAACCTCACCCGACATTTCCTCATCTGTCCTGACAGACATCGCATCCCGTAGTTCTTGCGAGAGACCTTGGATCCGGTGCCGATTCGGGCATCCGGCGACATTGCGCCCTCTAGGACGGTGTCTCGGGGAGAGAGGTTCACTCCCCACATCAAAGGTGTTTCAAAGGCCAAGGAAAGTCCGGGACAAGCCCTTGCGAAGGTGTGAGCGTGGCGAGGGCCCTGGGCGGAAAGCGCGTGCAGGTATTCATCCATGGGTCTGGGTCTCACGAGCAACATGGTGCTGACGCTCGCGGTGCTGTCCGCGGTGCTGCTGTTCGCCGGCACGGTCTGGCTGTGGCCGCGGCTGGCCCGGCGCGGTTGGCGGTCCGTGGGCGGACGCGTCGGTCTGCTGCTCGCCACGCAGGTGACGTTGTTCGCGGCGGTGGGCCTCGCCGCCAACCAGGCCTTCGGTTTCTACGCGAGCTGGGCGGACCTGTTCGGGCAGGAGAAGGACCAGGGCGTCGTCGTCGACCACACGCCGGGCGGCGGGCCGCTGGAGGTGGTCGGCACCGGGCGGGTGCCGGGGGCGGGTGGGGTACGGCCCCGGTCCGGCGGCCGGGTCCAGCAGGTCGGCATCGTGGGCCGGACGACGCGGATCGCCACGCCCGCGTACGTGTACCTGCCGCCGGAGTACTTCCAGCCCCGGTACCGCACCCGTACCTTCCCCGCGGCCGTCGTCCTGACCGGTTACCCGGGTACGGCCTCGGCGCTGGTGGAGAAGCTCCACTATCCGCGCACCGCACTGGAGCTGGCCCGGGCGGGCCGGGCGCGGCCGATGATCCTGGTGATGCTGCGGCCGACGGTGGCGCCGCCCCGGGACACGGAGTGCGTGGACATCCCGGGCGGTCCGCAGACCGAGTCGTTCTTCGCGAGGGATCTGCCCGAGGCCTTGCGCGCGCACTACAGGGTGACGGAAAAGCGGGGCGGCCTGGGCATCATCGGCAACTCGACGGGCGGCTACTGCGCCTTGAAGATCGCCATGCACCATCCCGATGTGTACGCCGCAGGGGCGGGCTTGTCCGCGTACTACAAGGCGCCGATCGACGCCACCACGGGTGATCTCTTCCAGGGTGACAAAGAACTGCGCAATCGCGCCGACCTGTGGTGGTGTCTCAGGCACGAGCCCGCACCCGACACCTCACTGCTCGTCACCAGCAGCAGGTCCGGCGAGTCCAACCACAAGGACACGCTGCGGTTCATCGAGCGGGTGAAGGCCACCGGGCGGACGCGGATCTCGTCGATCATCCTGGAAAGCGGCGGCCACAACTTCAACACGTGGCGGCGCGAGATTCCGGCGACGCTGGAGTGGATCGGCGAGCGGCTGAACGGCCGTTGAAAATGATCTTGGGAATTGAGTGAGGGGCGGATTCCGCTTCTTACCGGGTCTTCCCGAGTTCTGATGCGGTGTGAACGCATCGGTGTGGCTTTGTTTTTGCGGGGTGGCTCACCATGATTCGCCTACGCGCGGTAAGTTTCTGGCCATGCCACGTGGACGTCATCGCCATTCCCCGCCCCTGCACAGGCTGCTGCCCCCGTCGGCGATCGCAGGCGTCTCCCTCGTCTGCGCCCTGGGGCCCTGGGTGTTCACGGAGCCGACGGTGCTCCGCGCTCTGGCCGCTGCCGCCGCGGCGACGGCGGTCGTCGGCGCCGTCGTGCTGCGCCACTGGGACATCCAGGCGGGCAAGCGCGTCGCCGACCTCACGCGCGGGCGGGCGAGCGACGAGTGGCGCTTCGAGGAGCGCGTCGCCGAACTGGAGACCGACCTCGAGGAGTCCCGCGAGCTGCGCGGGAAGCTGGAGCAGCGACTGCGCGCCAAGCGCACGGAACTGGCCAAGCTGCGCAACGAGCACGCCGCGCTGCTGCGCCGGTACGCCACGGCGGAGGCGGATCGCGCGAGCGTCCTGGAGGAACGCCGGGTCCTCGAGATAGAGGCGACGGCGCCGGTCCGGGCCGCGCTGCCGTCGGGCACGCCGAAGACCGAAGAGACCCCCGCAGTCGAGGCCGAGACGCTCGGCGCCGAGGAGCAGCCGGGGATCCCGGCGGTGTTCTCGCCGGAGGGCACCCGGCTGTTCCTGCGGGCCAAGGTGGCGCTCGCCCGGTTCGACGCCGACGCGGTCCCGGACCCGGACGGCGGCGGCGACGGCGACGGTGACGGCGTACCGAAGGGTGAGGAGGCGGAGCCCGCGCGGGGCGAGGGGACGGACGAACAGCGGGAGCAGACACCGGAGGACGAGCCGCAGGGGCAGCCCGAGGCAGCCGCCGGAAGCGAGCGCGCGAGCGCCGGAACGCCGGGTACGACCGCCGGTGCGTCCGGTGCGTCCGGTGCGTCCGGTGCGTCCGGTACGACCGCCGGTGCGTCCGGTACGGCCGCCGGTACGCCGGGTACGACCGCCGACGAGCCGCTCCCGCAGCCTTCCCCGCCGGGGCACTACACCGTTCCGACCGCCGTGGCCGTCGCGCCGCAGACCTCCGTGCGGCGCCCGCTGACCGAGGGTGGGTTCGACTTCTTCGGCACGAAGCAGGGGACGTCGCGGGCCGCCCTGGAGGCGGTGCAGAACGAGGACCTGGCCGACGTCGTCGGGCAGGAGGCCCTCGCCCTGCACAAGGCCGAGGCCGAGGCCCGGTACAAGCCGGCGGACGAGGAGTCACGGGCGGTCGGCCAGGTCATCGACCTGACGGCGCACGACGAGACGGAACAGATCGACGTACAGGGGCTGCGCAGCGCGGTCTCCTGAGACCGGCTTCAGCGAGAAGGCCCCCCGGCTCCGGCCGGGGGGCCTTCTCACTGCCGCTGCGGGTCACGCCATCCAGCGGTCCGGCCGCGCGTCCCGGCGCCCGGTCCGCGACCGCTCCGCCTGAGCCGCCAGCAGGTCGCGCGCCTCGGCCGCGTCCCGCAGCCGTGCCCGCACCGTCTGGTCCGCGCCCGTGTCCACAGACACGTCGGCCACGCCCCGGGCCCGCTCCCAGGGCCCCTGCGTCATCCGTACGCTCTGCACCTTGGCGTGCGGTACCAGCGACAGAGTCCGGCACAGCAGCCCGGACCGGGCCACGAACACCGTGTCGGTGACGGCGAGTCCGTACCCGCGCCACCACAGCGGCACGCACCACCGGGCGCGGCGCGGCGACGGCGACAGGGCCGCGTGCTGCGGCACGGTCACCCCGGGCAGCACACGCGCGACGACGGCCTCGGCGAGCTCGCGCGGAGCGACGGGTATCAGCAAGGAGTTGGCGGAGCCCGACACGTCCAGTTCCACCCGCACCCAGCCCCGCCGCCGCCACAACAGCGGCTCCACGATCCGCACGCTCTGCACCCGTCCCGGAGGCACCGTCTCGTGGGCCCGGTCCAGCAGGCCATGGTCGATGCGCAGCCCGTCGGGCGACTCGGCCACCGTCCAGTCGTACTCGGCGACGAAGCGCCCCACACTGCTCGCGCCGGCCGCGCCCAGCAGTGGCAGGGCGACGGCCAGGAGCGTCCACACGCTCTGAGTGGCCAGCCACAGCAGCGGCGGGACGACGAGCGCCGCGGCCAGCGAGCCCCAGGTCGCCCCGCTCAGCACCAGCGACACGGCGAGCACGCCGGGCGGCACCCGCAGCAGCTGCCGGGACGGTGCCTCGCCGACCTCGTGCGCGGTCCCGGGTGCGAAACCGGCCGCCCGCGCGAGCAGTTCGGCCCGCAGCGCCCGGGCCTCGTCCGCGCCGAGGAAGGCCAGCTCGTCTTTCTTGTCGGTGCCTATGACGTCGAGTTTCAGCTTGGCGACCCCCGCGACCCGGGCGAGCAGGGGCTGGGTGACGTCGATCGCCTGGATCCGCTCCAGCCGGATGTGCGCGGTGCGCCGGAACACCAGCCCGGTACGGATGCGCAGTTCGGACTCGGTCACCGCGAAGTGCGTGAACCACCAGGAGCAGAAGCCGTACAGGGCGGCGGCCGGGACGATCACGGCGAGGCCGATCAGCAGCGTGGTCGTCGTCAGCCGGGACAGATGGCGCTGCGCTCCGTCGGGGTCGTGCACGGCCCAGCCGAACAGCACGGCGACCGGAGCCCAGGCCCGCCTGAGCGGCGTGACGGGATGCAGCCGCCGCTCGACGACTTCGACAACGGCCTCCGAGCCCTCGCCGGCTCGGGCGGCAGTTCCGGCGGGTTCGGTGGACCTGGTCTCGACGGCGGTGGTCCCGGTCTCGGCGGCGGTGGTCCCGGTCTCGACGGTGGTGGTCCCGGTCTCGACGGTGGTGGTCCCGGTCTCGACGGTGGTGGTCCCGGTCTCGGCGGCGGTTCCTGCGGGCCCTGCGGTTCCTGCGGGCTCGGCGGGGGTTCCTGCGTGCTCGGCTGTCCCCGCGGGCTCGGTGGTGGGTCCTGTGGTCTCGGTGGTCCTGGTGTCGGTGGTTCCCGTGGTCTTGGTGACGCCGGCCGCGGCGGCGGTGGTCATGGGCTCTGCGGTGGTTCCCGCGGGCTCGGTGGTCTCGGCCTCTGCGGCGGCCCCTGCCGGCTCGGTGGTCTCGGTCTCCGCGGCGGCCCCTGCCGGCTCGGTGGTCCCGGTCTCGGCGGAGGTCCCCGTGGCCTCGGTCGCGTCGGCGGGCTCGGGCGTGGTCACAGGCCCGCCGATCGGGCCTCGCCCAGCTCGGTGAGGCGGTCGCGCAGGCGTTCCGCCTCGGCCGGGTCCAGGCCCGGGATCGTCGCGTCGGTCGCCGCGGCGGCCGTGTGCAGCTGCACGCTGGCCAGCCCGAAGTGCCGCTCCACGGGCCCGGACGTGACCTCGACCAGCTGCATCCGCCCGTACGGCACCACCGTCTCCTCGCGCCACAGCACGCCCCGGCTGATCAGCAGGTCGTCGGCGCGTTCGGCGTACCGCCAGGAGCGCCAGTTGCGGTCGACCATCACCCAGCCCCAGGCCATCAACGCCAGCGGCGGCAGCGCGAACGCGGCCCAGGCGGGCCCGGCCAGCAGCCCCGGCACCAGCCCGGCGGCCAGGGCGATCAGCCCCAGCCACACCACCAGCAGCAACCGCCGCATCTTCAGCAGCCCGGGCGGCAGCGCGATCCACACCGGCTCGCCCTCGACCGCCGCCGCCGTGCCCTGTGTCCCCGCCTGCCCCGGCCCCGCGTCCCGCGGGCTCCCCGTCTCCATGAGGCCAGCGTACGTAGGAGAGACTGTGTCCATGACTCCTACGACGGAGACCATGGTCGGAATCGGCGGCGCCGCGGAGAGCACCGACATGGTGCTCAACATCGGGCCCCAGCACCCGTCCACGCACGGTGTGCTGCGGCTGAAGCTCGTCCTGGACGGCGAGCGCATCACGCACGCGGAGCCGGTGATCGGCTACATGCACCGGGGCGCGGAGAAGCTGTTCGAGGCGCGCGACTACCGCCAGATCATCATGCTGGCCAACCGCCACGACTGGCTGTCGGCGTTCTCCAACGAGCTGGGCGTCGTCCTCGCCGTGGAGCGGATGCTCGGCATGGAGGTCCCCGAGCGCGCGGTGTGGCTGCGCACCCTGCTCGCCGAGCTGAACCGGGTGCTGAACCACCTGATGTTCCTCGGCTCGTACCCGCTGGAGCTCGGCGGGATCACCCCGATCTTCTACGCCTTCCGGGAGCGCGAGGAGCTCCAGCACGTCATGGAGGAGATCTCCGGCGGGCGCATGCACTACATGTTCAACCGCGTCGGCGGCCTCAAGGAGGACCTGCCGGCCGGCTGGACCACACGCGCGCGTACCGCCGTCGCCGATGTGCGCTCCCGCATGGACCGGTTCGACGACCTGGTGCTCGGCAACGAGATCTTCCGGGGGCGCACCCGCGGCGTGGGCACGCTCGCGCCGGAGGCCGTGCACGCCTACGGGGTCAGCGGGCCGATCGGGCGGGCCTCGGGCGTCGACTTCGACCTGCGCCGCGACGAGCCCTACCTCGCGTACGGCGAGCTGGGCGACGTCCTGAAGGTGGTCACCCGGCAGGAGGGCGACTGCCTCGCCCGCTTCGAGTGCCTCCTGGAGCAGACCCACAACGCGCTGGACCTCGCCGACGCCTGCCTCGACCGCCTCGCCGAGCTGCCGCCCGGGCCGGTCAACCAGCGGCTCCCCAAGGTGCTGAAGGCGCCCGAGGGCCACACCTACGCCTGGACCGAGAACCCGCTCGGCATCAACGGCTACTACCTGGTCAGCAAGGGGGAGAAGACCCCGTACCGGCTGAAGCTGCGCTCTGCCTCGTACAACAACATCCAGGTGCTGACGGAGCTGCTGCCGGGGACGCTGGTCGCGGACATGGTGGCGATCCTGGGGTCGATGTTCTTCGTGGTGGGGGACATCGACAAGTAGGGGCTCACTCCTGGAGCGGGTTCGGGACGCCGATCGGCTGCACCAGCCACCCGAAGTCCCCCAGCCCGCCCGGCGCCGTGAGCTCGGCGGCCTCTCCGGCGCTCGCGAGGGCGCGTACGTAGGCGGCGGGGTCGGTGGACGCCAGCGTGAGCGGGGGGCGCGCGCCGGTCACGCCCAGCGCGCGCAGCGCCTCGCGTTGGGGGAGGAGCAGCCCACCGGGCAGCGCGCACGCGTCGAGCGCCACATGGGCCGTGATGTCGCACGAGCCGTCCGGTACGGCTGTGGTCTCGCGGCCGTCCCGGAAACCGGTGAGGGTTCCGAACGGCGGTCGCGCATCAGCCGTGTGCGCGTAGTCGACGGCGACGGCGAGCCCCCGCTCCAGCGTGCCGGCCGCCGAGGCCCAGGCCTCGTCCCGGGGCAGGCCGATCTCGGCCCGCAGCCCCGCCTCGCCGGGCAGCGGCCACCACCGCTCCAGCCACCGGGCGTCCGCCGCGCCGACCGGCTCCCCGAGCCGCTCGGTCCCGTCCTCCCGCACCAGCACCAGCCGCGCCACGCCCGCGGCGTCCACCTCCACGACGTCCACCGGTACGTTGTCCAGCCACTCGTTGGCGAACAGCAGCCCGTTCGACCCCTTGGGAGGCGTGTCCCGCCACTCGATCCGGTGATCGAGCCCCTCGGGTCGTGCGGCGACCTCGACGGCGTACGCGCGCGTGCGGGCCGCCACGTCGGCCGGAAGCGCGTCGAGCACCCCGGCGGCCAGCTCGCCCCGCCCGGCCGCCATGTCGACGAAGTCCAGCGCACCGGGACGGCCCAGCGCCTCGTCGACCCGGCACAGCAGCCGCGCCACGGCCCCGGCGAACAGCGACGAAGCGTGCACGGACGTGCGGAAATGCCCGGCCGGCCCCTCGGCCCGGCGGTAGAAGCCGCCCGGTCCGTACAGGGCCTCCCGCGTCGCCGCACGCCACCCGCGCCACTCCGGCCACACGGGCCCCTGGCCTCTCGTCCCTGCTGTCACCGGGCCAGGCTATGCGCACACAACGTACGCAACTCCACCTTGCGGAGTACGTGCGCCCGGTTCGGATCGGCCCTCCGGTTGACCCCTGCACCTATCACGCTTCCCTACGCTGGGTTACGTGCAGCGCCTCTATGACTTCCTCCGCAGGCACCCGATGTGGGTCGACGGCTCCTGGGCCGTGGTCCTCCTCGGGATTTCCGTGGTCGGCGGAGTGGCGGGCGGATACGGCTCCCCGGCCGCAGCCGTCCCGCTCACACTGCTGCTGTGCCTGGTGGTCGCGCTGCGCCGCCGGCAGCCGGAGAAGATGCTGCTGCTCGCGACCGCGGTCGGCCTGGCACAGCTGATCACCGATGTCAGGATCGGCCCGGCCGACTTCGCCATGCTGGTGATCGTCTACACGGTCGCGGCGGAGGGCGCCCGCTGGGCCTCCCGCTTCGCCCTCGGCGCCGGCCTGTGCGCGGCCCCCGTGGCCCACCTGCGCTGGCCGAACGACCAGACGAACGTCGCCGGCAACATCGCCCTGACGATCTTCATGACCGTGCCCTTCGCCCTCGCCTGGGTGCTGGGCGACTCCATCCGCACCCGCCGCGCCTACTTCGCGCAGCTGGAGGAGCGGGCCGCCCGGCTGGAGAAGGAGCGCGAGGCACAGTCCAAGGTCGCCGTCGCCGCCGAACGCGCCCGCATCGCCCGCGAGTTGCACGACGTCGTCGCGCACAACGTCTCGGTGATGGTGGTCCAGGCCGACGGTGCCGCCTACGTCCTCGACGCCGCGCCCGACCAGGCCAAGAAGGCCCTGGAGACCATCTCCTCCACCGGCCGCCAGGCCCTCGCCGAGATGCGCCGCCTGCTCGGCGTGCTGCGCACCGGGGAGCACCAGGAGGCCGGCGAGTACGTGCCGCAGCCCGACGTCCAGCAGATCGAGGACCTCGTCGAGCAGTGCCGCGGACACGGGCTGCCCGTCGATTTCAAGGTCGAGGGCACGCCCCGCCCGCTGCCCAGCGGCGTCGAGCTCACCGCGTACCGCATCGTGCAGGAGGCGCTCACCAACACCCGCAAGCACGGCGGGCCGGGCGCGGGCGCGAGCGTGCGCCTGGTGTACTTCGACGACGGTCTCGGACTGCTCGTCGAGGACGACGGCAAGGGCGCCCCGCACGAGCTGTACGAGGAGGGCGGGTTCGACGGCCAGGGCCACGGCCTGATCGGCATGCGCGAACGGGTCGGCATGGTCGGCGGCACCCTGGACGCCGGCCCGCGCCCCGGCGGAGGATTCCGCATCAGCGCCCTGCTGCCCCTCAAGACCGCCGGCTGATGCCCGCGCACGCCCTTCGCCCGCACCTGTAACCGAGAGATGGAAGAGGCCCCATGACGATCCGCGTGATGCTCGTCGACGACCAGGTGCTGCTGCGCACCGGGTTCCGGATGGTGCTCGCCGCCCAGCCGGACATGGAGGTCGTGGCGGAGGCGGGCGACGGCGTGGAGGCCCTCCAGGCGCTCCGCTCGACCGAGGTCGACGTGGTGCTGATGGACGTCCGTATGCCGAAGCTCGACGGCGTGGAGACGACCCGCCGCATCTGCGCGGACACCGACCCGCCGAAGGTGCTCATCCTGACCACCTTCGACCTCGACGAGTACGCCTTCTCCGGGCTGAAGGCGGGCGCCTCCGGTTTCATGCTCAAGGACGTGCCGCCCGGTGAGCTCCTCACCGCGATCCGCTCGGTGCACAGCGGAGACGCGGTCGTCGCGCCCTCCACCACCCGACGGCTCCTGGACCGCTTCGCGCCGATGCTGCCGGGCACCGCGACGCAGCCCCAGCACCAGGAACTGGAGCGGCTCACCGACCGCGAGCGCGAGGTCATGGTGCTGGTCGCGCAGGGCCTGTCCAACGGTGAGATCGCGGCCCGGCTCGTGCTGTCCGAGGCGACCGTGAAGACGCACGTGGGCCGGATCCTGACCAAGCTGGGGCTCAGGGACCGGGTGCAGGTCGTGGTGCTGGCCTACGAGACGGGGCTGGTGCGGGCCGGCAGGCACGGCTGACCCGTACGCCCGGGCCGGCTATCGGAGGATCCCCTCCAGGAACTCGCTGCCCAGCCGCGCCACCACCGCCACATCCAGCTGGTGCAGCACGTAGCGCCCGCGGCGGCGGGTGGTGACCAGACCCGCCTTCTTCAGCACGGCCAGGTGCCGGGATATCTCCGGGGCCGTCATGCCGTGCGTCTGCGCCAGCTCGCTGGTGGTGTAGGCGCTGCGGGCCAGATAGCGGCACATGCGCATCCGCACGGGGTGCGACAGTGCCGTCATGCGCAGGGCCAGCCGCTCCAGGTTGGGCGGGGCGGCGAGCTCGGGGGAGCCGACCGGGTAGTGCAGCACCGGCTGCCAGCCGTGGCGGTACAGGACCATCAGATGCGGCCAGCCGAGGCTCGTCGGGACGAGCAGCAGGCCGCCGCTCTCGCCGGTGGCCGTGCCGTCGTCGCGGCCCAGTTTGTCGACCGTGATCCGGGCGGCCTCCTCGTCGAGCGTGATCGCCGAGGACACCGCGGCCAGCGCCTCGGCCATGCCCTTGTGCCGCAGGAGGTCCGTCTTGTGCCGGGCGTCCGCCGCGAGCTGGTGGCGCAGCCGGGACCAGGCCTCGGCGAGGAACGCCTCGTCGCAGTCCCGGAGGAACTGCCGCAGCCAGGCCCGGATCGCCGGCGGGTCGGCCAGCAGCCGCTCGCTGAACCGCAACTGCTGCGGCCCGCGCGCGGCCGCCAGGTCCAGGGTGCGGCGACGCACCTCGGGGTCGGACAGGGCGGTGGGCCCGCCCGAGCCGTATCCGGGCGTACAGGTGAACTCCAGTGCCGCGTCCACGAACTGTTCGTCCGACAGCTTGTCCAGCAGGTCCAGCTCCTCGGCGAGCGTGCCGCCCGGGAGGGTGCCGCGGTCCGGCAGACCCGCGCAGGGCAGGAACAGGTCCGAGAACGTCGTCCGCCACAGGAAGTCGGCCTCGCACATGCGGTCGGCCAGATGCGGGTCGAGCCGTGCGGTCACGCCCGTCACCCAGCCCTGGAGGCCCGGGTGGTGGGCCGGTTCGGACAGCGCGTGCAACGCCATGCCCAGCTCGGCCAGGGGCGACGGCACCACGGCGACCCTCTCCGGCCGCAGCCCCGTGATGTCGATGTGCACGCTCATGCCCTCATGGTGCACCCGGCCACTGACAACGCCCCCGTCGATTGACGGGCGTCGTCAATCGACGCGACGCCGTCGCCGGCACCGGCGCACTGTGGGAGCACCGGGGCAGCCGCGGAGCCTTCGGACCTCCATCACCCCGTCCCAGCAAGGCGATTCATCATGAGCATCACGCAGCAGCACCTCCTCGACGCCTACCGTGCCCAGCGGCTCGGCGAGCCCGCCCCGCCCGCGCCCGGCACCAACGACTGGCAGGCCGTGCGCGAGTGGCGCGCCGAACGGCGGTTCCGGGCCGTCGTCGCCGGGCGCCCGGCCCGGCTGCGGACCCGGATACGGCACACCCTGGCCCGATGGCTGCCCCCACGGCGCCGCCCTAGCCACTGACCTCCCCGGGCAGCCGGGCGACGAAGTCGGCCACCGCCGTCCTCACGTCCTCGGCGGTCCACTCCAGGCCGGCGGACCGCACATGGACGTCGGTGCAGGCCAGGCCCGGCCCGCTCGACTCCCAGGCGTAGCCGAACAGGACGTCGCCCGTCTCCTCGGCCGCCCGCACCGCCGCCTCCGCGAGGACGTCCGCCTCGTACGGCAGCCACACCTGGAAGTCGTGGGTGTGCGGCACCTCCGGGTGCACGCGCGCCCACGGCACCCCGGCCGCCGCGAACCCCTCACGCAGAGCGGCGGCCACCACGCGCGCGTGGGCGACGTACTCCGGCAGCCGCGGCAGTTCCCGCTCCAGCCCGACCAGCGCCGACAGGGCCGTGGGGAACTGCTGGAAGACCTGCCCGCCGTACCGGTGCCGCCAGGCCTTCGCCTCCTCCACCAGCTCGGCCGGGCCCGCCACCGCCGCGCCGCCGAACGCCTCCAGGGACTTGTAGAACGACACGTAGACGCTGTCGGCCAGGCCCGCGATCTCGTCCAGGGAGTGGCCGAGAGCAGTCGTGGACTCCCACAGCCGGGCCCCGTCGAAGTGCACCACCGCGTCCCGCTCCCGCGCGGCCTCGACCACCTCGGTCAGCTCCTCCCAGGAGGGCAGCACGTAACCGGCGTCCCTCAGCGGCAGTTCCAGCATCAGCGCCCCGAAGGGCTCCTCGAAGTCGCGCACCTCGGCGGCGGTCGGCAGCCGGGGCTCGCTCGTCACCCGCACCGTGCGCAGCCCGCCGACCTCGCTCAACGCGTTCCGCTCGTGCACCTCGGGATGGCTGAGCGCGTGCAGCGCGACCGTCCGGTCACCGGTCCGGCCCGCCCAGCAGCGCAGGGCCACCTGCTGGGCCATCGTGCCCGTCGGGAAGAACGCGGCGGCCTCGGTGCCCAGCAGCCCGGCGACCTTCGTCTCCAGCGCCTCGACGACGCCGTCGCCGTACACGTCGGACAGCTCGTCCAGGTCGTACACGTCCGCCGCCCCGTCCAGCAGCGCGAGCCGCTCCCGGAGCGTCCGGTGGAAGCCGAAGCGCGCGAACACCCGTCGCGCGCCGCGGTGGGCGGCCAGCCGCCGCGCACGTATCCCGCCTCTCCGATCGTCGCCCGCCATCCGCTCGTCGTGTGCCGCCGTGTCAGTCATGCCCGGATCCTCCCTCGCGCGCCCGCGGCCGGGCACCCGCATTTCGGTACGCCGTCTTTCGCCACGGCGTCTTTGGCCACGGCGTCTTTCGGTACGGCGTCTTTCGGTACGCCGTCCAGGAACACCGCGCGGGAATGCACAGCCTGTGGACAACCGAACACCCCTGGAACCGATCGCGTTAACATGACGAGAAATCGTCCGGTACCCGGAGCGGACTGGAACGGGAAGGCCGTCGTCGAGTGAACACAACCCCACAGCCAGACCCCAGGGACCGCCCCGCGCGGCTCACCGTCGGCGTCGTCGGCGCCGGACGCGTGGGACCGGCACTGGCCGCGTCCCTCCAGCTCGCCGGGCACCGCCCGGTCGCCGTCTCGGCGGTCTCGGACGTCTCCCGGCGCCGCGCCGCGCAGCTGCTGCCCGACGTGCCCGTGATGCCGCCCGCCGAGGTCCTCCAGCGGTCCGACCTGGTCCTGCTCACCGTCCCCGACGACGCCCTGCCCGACCTGGTCGCGGGCCTCGTCGACACCGGGTCCGTACGGCCGGGGCAGCTCCTCGTCCACACCTCCGGGCGGTACGGCGCGCGAGTGCTCGAACCCGCCCTGCGCGCGGGCGCCCTGCCGCTGGCCCTGCACCCCGCGATGACCTTCACGGGCACGCCCGTGGACGTGCAGCGCCTGGCCGGCTGCTCCTTCGGCGTCACCGCGCCCGAGGAGCTGCGGCTGGCCGCCGAGGCCCTCGTCATCGAGATGGGCGGCGAGCCCGAGTGGATCGCCGAGGAGAACCGGCCGCTCTACCACGCGGCGCTCGCGCTCGGCGCCAACCACCTGGTCACCCTGGTCGCCCAGTCCCTGGAGCTGCTGCGCGCGGCCGGAGTCGCCGCCCCGGACCGGATGCTCGGCCCGCTGCTCGGCGCCGCCCTGGACAACGCCCTGCGCTCCGGCGACGCCGCCCTCACCGGCCCCGTCGCGCGCGGTGACGCGGGCACCGTCGCCGCGCACGTCACCGAGCTGCGCCGGCACGCCCCGCAGGCCGTCGACGGCTATCTGGCGATGGCCCGCGCGACCGCCGACCGGGCCCTGGCCCACGGCCTGCTGAAGCCGGAGCTCGCCGAGGACCTCCTCGGGGTACTCGCCCACGGGACCGACGGCACCGAAGGGGATGCCCGATGACCACCGCCCTGCTGCACACCGCCGCCGAACTGCGCGCACGCACGCGTGCGGGCCGCCGCGCCGTGGTGATGACCATGGGCGCCCTCCACGAGGGCCACGCCACGCTGATCCGCACCGCCCGCGCCCTCGCGGGACCCGACGGCGAGGTCGTCGTCACCGTCTTCGTCAACCCGCTCCAGTTCGGCGCGGGCGAGGACCTCGACCGCTACCCGCGCACCCTGGACGCCGACCTCAAGCTCGCCGAGGAGTCCGGCGCGGACGTCGTGTTCGCCCCCGGCGTCGACGAGGTGTACCCCGGCGGCGAGCCCCAGGTCCGCATCACCGCGGGCCCCATGGGCGAGCGCCTGGAGGGCTCCTCTCGCCCCGGCCACTTCGACGGCGTGCTCACGGTCGTCGCCAAGCTGCTGCACCTCACCCGCCCCGACGCCGCCCTGTACGGCCAGAAGGACGCCCAGCAGCTCGCCCTGATCCGCCGCATGGTGCGGGACCTGAACTTCGGCGTGGAGATCGTCGGCGTGCCCACCGTCCGCGAGGAGGACGGCCTGGCCCTGTCCAGCCGCAACCGCTACCTCTCACCCGCCGAGCGGCGCACCGCCCTCGCGCTGTCCGGCGCCCTGTTCGCCGGCCAGGACCGGCACGCCGCGCAGGAGGCGCTGCGCGCCCGGGCCCGCGAAGTGCCCGCCACACGCGCGCGTGCGGAGGCCCTCAGCGCCATAGGTGAGTCCCGCGCCGCAGCGGACGCCCACGCCGTCGCGACGGCCGTCCCCGGCGGCCCGGCCGCCGTCCGCGCGGCCACCCGCCAGGTCCTCGACGAGGCCGCCCGCCTCCAACCGCCGCTCGCCCTGGACTACCTCGCCCTGGTCGACCCGACCGACTTCACCGAGATCCCGGACGACTTCACCGGCGAGGCGGTCCTCGCCGTCGCCGCCCGGGTCGGCACGACCCGGCTGATCGACAACATCCCCCTCACCTTCGGAGCCGCCTCGTGACCAGCACAGGCATACGACTGCACGCGCCCGCCCCCGGGTGGTCCATCGCCGCGGACGTCGTCGTCGTCGGCTCCGGCGTCGCCGGCCTGACCGCCGCCCTGCGCTGCGAGG
>NZ_GG657757.1:4961238-4964339 GCF_000158955.1 Streptomyces viridochromogenes DSM 40736
CCGTCCACGCCCCCGCGGTGGTCCTCGCGACCGGCGGCATGGGCCAGGTCTTCTCGGCGACCACCAACCCGTCCGTCTCCACGGGCGACGGCGTGGCCCTGGCACTGCGCGCGGGCGCCGAGGTGAGCGACCTGGAGTTCGTCCAGTTCCACCCGACGGTCCTCTTCCTGGGCCAGGACGCGGAGGGCCAGCAGCCCCTGGTCTCCGAGGCGGTACGCGGCGAGGGCGCCCACCTGGTCGACGCCGACGGCGTGCGCTTCATGCTCGGCCGGCACGAACTGGCCGAACTCGCGCCCCGGGACATCGTCGCCAAGGCCATCCTGCGCCGCATGCAGGAGCGGGACGCCGAGCACATGTATCTCGACGCCCGGCACTTCGGCGCCGACATGTGGGAACACCGCTTCCCGACGATCCTCGCCGCCTGCCGCGCCCACGGCATCGACCCGGTCACCGAGCCGATCCCGGTCGCCCCGGCAGCCCACTACGCCTCCGGCGGCGTCCGTACCGACTCCCACGGCCGGACGACCGTCCCGGGCCTGTACGCGTGCGGCGAGGTCGCCTGCACCGGCGTCCACGGCGCCAACCGCCTGGCCTCCAACTCCCTCCTCGAAGGTCTGGTCTACGCCGAGCGCATCGCGGCCGACATCGCGGCGAGCGGCTTCCACGCGCGCGTGCCGCAGCCCCTCCCGCACCCGGAGACCCCCGAGCACCCCCTGCAGACCCCGGAGGCCCGCTTCACGATCCAGCGGATCATGACGAACGGGGCCGGCGTCCTGCGCTCGGAGGAGTCCCTCGCGAAGGCCGCCGACCGGCTCCAGCAGCTGCACACCGACGCCCGCGACGCCCTCGCCGAGAACGGCAAGACCTCCGAGCCCGGCGTCGACACCTGGGAGGCCACCAACCTCCTGTGCGTCGCCCGCGTCCTGGTCGCCGCCGCCCGGCTGCGCGAGGAGACCCGGGGCTGCCACTGGCGCGAGGACCGCCCCGAGCGCGACGACACCGACTGGCGGCGCCACATCGTCGTACGCCTGAATCCCGACCGCTCGCTGGCCGTGCACACCACGGACACCACAGACTTCCCTACGACCTTCCCGCCCCAGGCCCCCCAGGAGCAGTGACCGACGTGAGCACCCCCGATCTTCCCCTCGCCCCGTCCGGAGGCTGCGGCGACGGCTGCGCCTGCGGCGCGGACGAAGAGGCGTACCTCGAGTGCGGCCTGGACCCCGCACTCGCCCAGCTCCTGGCCGACGCCGGCCTCGACCCCGTCGAGGTCGAGGACATCGCCAACGTGGCCCTCCAGGAGGACTTGGCGGGCGGCGTGGACGTGACCACAGTCGCGACGATCCCCGAGGACGCGGTCGCCACCGCCGACTTCACCGCCCGCGAGACCGGCGTCGTGGCCGGCCTCCGCGTCGCCGAAGCCGTCATCTCGGTCGTCTGCGAGGAGGAGCTCGAGATCGAGCGCCACGCGGAGGACGGCGACCGCGTCGAGGCGGGCCAGAAGCTCCTCTCGGTCACCACCCGCACCCGCGACCTCCTCACGGCCGAACGCAGCGCGCTCAACATCCTGTGCCGCCTGTCCGGCATCGCCACGGCCACGCGCGCGTGGGCGGACGTCCTGGACGGCACGAAGACCAGGGTCCGAGACACCCGCAAGACCACACCGGGCCTCCGCTCCCTCGAGAAATACGCGGTCCGCTGCGGCGGTGGCGTCAACCACCGCATGTCCCTCTCGGACGCGGCCCTCGTCAAGGACAACCACGTGGTCGCCGCCGGCGGTGTCGCCCAGGCCTTCAAGGCGGTGCGCGAACGCTTCCCCGACGTCCCCATCGAGGTCGAGGTCGACACCCTGCACCAGCTCCGCGAGGTCCTGGACGCCGGCGCCGACCTGATCCTCCTGGACAACTTCACGCCGGGCGAGTGCGGGGAGGCCGTCGCGATCGTCCAGGGCCGCGCCGCCCTGGAGGCCTCGGGCCGCCTCACCGTCGACAACGCCAAGGCCTACGCGGACACGGGCGTCGACTACCTGGCCGTCGGAGCCCTCACCCACTCCTCGCCGGTCCTGGACATCGGCCTCGATCTCCGGCCGGCGGAGTAGGGGAGCGGGTACCGGCCATGCTGCTGACGATCGACGTAGGCAACACCCACACCGTCCTGGGCCTGTTCGACGGCGAGGAGATCGTCGAACACTGGCGCATCTCCACGGACGCCCGCCGCACCGCCGACGAGCTGGCGGTGCTCCTCCAGGGGCTGATGGGCATGCACCCGCTCCTGGGCGACGAACTGGGCGACGGCATCGACGGCATCGCCATCTGCGCGACCGTCCCCTCGGTCCTGCACGAGCTCCGCGAGGTGACGCGCCGCTACTACGGCGACGTCCCCGCGGTCCTCGTCGAACCGGGCGTCAAGACGGGCGTCCCGATCCTCACCGACAATCCCAAGGAGGTCGGCGCGGACCGCATCATCAACGCGGTCGCGGCCGTTGAGCTCTACGGCGGCCCGGCCGTCGTCGTCGACTTCGGCACGGCGACGACGTTCGACGCGGTCAGCGCACGCGGCGAGTACGTCGGCGGGGTCATCGCCCCCGGCATCGAGATCTCCGTCGAGGCCCTCGGCGTCCGAGGAGCCCAGCTCCGCAAGATCGAGGTGGCCCGGCCCCGCAGCGTCATCGGCAAGAACACGGTCGAGGCGATGCAGTCGGGCATCATCTACGGTTTCGCCGGCCAGGTCGACGGGGTCGTCAACCGCATGGTCCGCGAGCTGGCCGACGATCCCGACGACGTCACGGTCATCGCGACCGGGGGACTGGCGCCGATGGTTCTGGGCGAGTCGTCGGTCATCGACGAGCACGAGCCGTGGCTCACGCTGATCGGATTGCGACTGGTGTACGAACGGAACGTGTCCCGTATGTGAGCGGGCACTCGGCGTTGGTGCCGAGGCCGGGGGTGTTTGCGCAGCCCGGCGGCGCGGGGTGCCGCTGCGCCCACCCGTGCCGCCCCAAGCGGCACGACTGCCCGCAGCTAGGTACGTGCGCAAGGGGCCGTGTCGGGGGGTGTTCGCCCGCAGTGGGCGGCGCGTGTGACGCCAGTCAGCCGGTAGGT
>NZ_GG657757.1:4965112-4994446 GCF_000158955.1 Streptomyces viridochromogenes DSM 40736
CGCCGCAAGCCCACCCCGCCGCCCCCTGCCAACCCCCAGCAGCTCGCCGCGGGCTGACGTGGCTACTCTGGATCCATGGACTACGTCTCCGCGCTCCTGCCCCCGGTCGTCATGGCCATCTTCTTCATCGGCGTGATCCGGGTGATCGTGAAGACGCAGGGCGGCGCCAACAAGGCCAAGGAGGACGCGGCCGTGGACGCCGCCCTCGCGCGCGTGGAGGGCGCCCGGCAGCCCTCCGCGACACCCCCGCAGGCCGACGCCTGACCCACCCCCCGGCCGGCGGCGTACGACCCCGCGAAGCGTGACACGCTTTCGAGTCGTACGCCCTTTTTGTTCCCGTTCGCCGGTGAAGCGCACGTCCGCCACGCCATTACCGAGATCTCCCACTATTGTTCTGAGCTGTGCCTCGCCCATTGGGAGAACTCGAAGACGCGGTCATGTCGCGGGTGTGGAAGTGGAACCGCCCGGTGACCGTTCGAGAAGTCCTGGAAGATCTTCAGAAGGAGCGGTCCATCGCGTACACCACCGTGATGACCGTTTTGGACAATCTCCATCAGAAGGGCTGGGTGCGCCGCAAGGCGGGAAGGCCGTGCCTATCGATATGAGGCGGTCTCCACACGCGCCGCCTACGCCGCCGCCCTGATGAACGACGCCTGGTCGCAGAGCGACAACCCCGCCGCGGCTCTCGTCGCCTTCTTCGGCATGATGAGCGAGGAACAGCGGCAGGCTCTCAGTGATGCCGTGCGCATCGTCCAGGGTCCGGAAACCCAGAAACCGACCGAACCGTCGGAATCGGCCGAACCCACACCCGCGGAACCCCGGGAAGGCCCGGAAGGCTCCCCGGAGAACCCCGCCTCCCCTCAGGACCACGGCGGGCGATAGCGTCCGCTCATGTCCGCGAAGAGCCCCGAAGCCCCCGCAAAAGCCATCACCGTCCGGCGGGCCCGTACCACCGATGTGCAGGCGGTGCGCGGTCTCCTTGACGCCTACGTCCGTGGTCGCATCCTGCTCGACAAAGCGACGGTGACGCTTTACGAGGACATCCAGGAGTTCTGGGTCGCGGAACGGGACGACAACGCCGAGGTCGTCGGCTGCGGGGCGTTGCACGTGATGTGGGAAGACCTCGCGGAAGTGCGCACTCTCGCGGTGAAGCCCGGCCTGAAGGGCGCGGGCGTCGGACACCAGTTGCTGGAGAAGTTGCTGCACACCGCCCGCTGGCTCGGCGTTCGCCGGGTTTTCTGTCTGACCTTCGAAGTGGACTTCTTCACCAAGCACGGCTTCGTGGAGATCGGCGAGACGCCCGTCGACACGGATGTCTACGCGGAGCTGCTGCGTTCCTATGACGAGGGCGTCGCGGAGTTCCTCGGTCTCGAACGAGTGAAACCGAACACCTTGGGCAACAGCCGCATGCTTCTGCATCTGTGATCGCCGAGACAGCCACAAGACGGGACACAAGACGGCGCACAAGACGGGACACAAGACCGGCCACAACACCGGCCGCCCGGTTCGTCAAGACATATTCTGTGCCGCCACCCTGCCCAGGTGCCCTATGTCCGAAACGCGCACGTTTCCGGACGCAGCCCGGGCTGCCGGTCTCTGCCGAGGGTTTGTGTTTTTCCGGCAAAAGCGGTTTGCTTTCCGACGTACTGCAGTACTGCATATAACAGGGGACGGCGATACGGCGGACGCCGGCACACCCCCGGCCCTGAAGATATCGATGAAAGGAAATCCGGTGGCACAGAAGGTTCAGGTCCTTCTTGTCGACGACCTCGACGGCGGCGAGGCGGACGAGACTGTGACGTTCGCGTTGGACGGCAAGACGTACGAGATCGATCTCACCACGTCCAATGCGGACCAGCTCCGTGGCCTTCTCGAGCCTTACGTGAAGGGCGGTCGTCGTACCGGAGGCCGGGCTTCGGGCGGGCGCGGAAAGGCGCGTGCGGCTTCGAGCGGCAGCCAGGACACCGCGGCCATCCGCGCCTGGGCGAAGGAGAACGGCTACGAGGTCAACGACCGCGGCCGTGTCCCGGCGACCATTCGCGAGGCCTACGAGAAGGCCAACGGCTGAACAGCGCCAATCACCACCGACCCTGCGCACGCAAGGCCGGCGGCTGGGCGCCCGCGCGCCGCAGCCGGACCCGGTGGCAGTGGGTGGCCACCGTGTCCACCAGCCGTACGAGATCAGGGGCGTCTCCACCGCCCCCCATGGCCGACAGCGTCGGCAGCGAGGCCTCGACCTCGCACCCCGGCTCAGGGGGCCGCAGCCACACAGCGGCCCCCTGGGAACCGAATCGGCCCCGGTAAGGCGGCCGACCCTCCCGAGGCACCCCGCCCGCCCTGAAGGACACCACCCCCTCAGGCCCAGCGGGCAGCGACTCCTCCGCCCCACCGGACAGCGACTCCTCCGTCCCGCGGAGCAGCGGCGCCTCCATCAGGCCGCCCGGGCCGATCGCCGTCAGGCCGAGCGGCAGCGAACCCCACTCCAGCCACTCCAGCAGCCCAGGGAGCTCCTCCGCGCTGCCCGGGGCCACCAGCAGCCGCATCCGGCCGCCCCGCAGCGCCACCGGCGAGCCCGCTCCCAAGTGGCGCAGTGCCGCGTGCCCCGCCTCGGCAGGGACGTCCAGGACGTCGAAGCGCGCCCCCACCACCAGCCGCACCGGATCCCCAGGCACCGTCGGCCAGCCCAGTTCGTTCTCGTACCACCGCCGGACCTCACCGACCTCACCGACCTCACCGATCTCACCGGCCTCACCGCTCGCGACGGGACGACCGGAAGCATGGCCGGCCGGGTCGAGCGGCCGGCGGGGAGACGGGACCGCCTGGGACCCGGACGCGATCACGGAGCGAGGGGCACCGAACATGCCAAGTGCAACGGCCCGAACGGCGCGCGAGTTACGCTGAGTGCCGTCACAAGCGCACAGAGTCGCGAAAAGGGCGCGTGCGGGGGGCGCGGGGAGACGCAAGGTTGTTCGCCCGTAGCGGAGGGGACAGGGGCATTCGGCATGGACTTCCGGTCCCCACGGGTAAGACATCCCTAGTGGGAGGGGGCGCCACGCAGGAAAGGCCGTCTCACGTTCGCCATCGGCGTACTGGCGAAGGGGGTAACTGTCTGGCCTGCGGGAACATCGTCTCGCACCATCGGGTTGGAGCAGATGTCGGCGTTAGCGGGGTCAGGAGGCCATCGACGGTGTCGGCAGTTGGAATGAGCGGTCCCCGCTTGCGGGACTAAGCTGCGGAAGGACAGGGAGGGGAAGTTCCCCCCACTGCCTGACCGCTCTGAGGAGCGATTAACGATGTTCGAGAGGTTCACCGACCGCGCGCGGCGGGTTGTCGTCCTGGCTCAGGAAGAAGCCCGGATGCTCAACCACAACTACATCGGCACTGAGCACATCCTCCTGGGCCTGATCCACGAGGGTGAAGGTGTCGCCGCCAAGGCCCTTGAGAGCCTCGGGATTTCGCTCGAGGCGGTCCGCCAGCAGGTGGAGGAGATCATCGGCCAGGGCCAGCAGGCCCCGTCCGGGCACATCCCCTTCACCCCCCGTGCCAAGAAGGTCCTGGAGCTGTCGCTCCGCGAGGCCCTTCAGCTGGGCCACAACTACATCGGCACGGAGCACATCCTGCTCGGCCTGATCCGCGAGGGCGAGGGCGTCGCCGCCCAGGTCCTCGTCAAGCTGGGCGCAGATCTCAACCGGGTGCGGCAGCAGGTCATCCAGCTGCTCTCCGGTTACCAGGGCAAGGAGACCGCCGCCGCCGGCGGGCCTGCCGAGGGCACCCCCTCGACGTCCCTGGTCCTCGACCAGTTCGGCCGGAACCTCACCCAGGCCGCTCGTGAGTCCAAGCTCGACCCGGTCATCGGGCGCGAGAAGGAGATCGAGCGGGTCATGCAGGTGCTGTCCCGCCGTACGAAGAACAACCCGGTTCTGATCGGTGAGCCCGGCGTCGGCAAGACCGCCGTCGTCGAGGGCCTCGCCCAGGCCATCGTCAAGGGCGAGGTGCCCGAGACCCTCAAGGACAAGCACCTCTACACCCTGGACCTCGGCGCGCTGGTCGCCGGCTCCCGCTACCGCGGTGACTTCGAGGAGCGCCTGAAGAAGGTGCTCAAGGAGATCCGCACCCGCGGCGACATCATCCTGTTCATCGACGAGCTCCACACGCTGGTCGGTGCGGGTGCCGCCGAGGGCGCCATCGACGCGGCTTCCATCCTGAAGCCGATGCTGGCCCGCGGTGAGCTGCAGACCATCGGTGCGACCACGCTGGACGAGTACCGCAAGCACCTGGAGAAGGACGCGGCCCTCGAGCGCCGCTTCCAGCCCATCCAGGTCGCCGAGCCGTCCCTGCCGCACACGATCGAGATCCTCAAGGGTCTCCGTGACCGGTACGAGGCCCACCACCGCGTCTCCATCACGGACGAGGCGCTGGTCCAGGCCGCCACCCTGGCCGACCGGTACATCTCGGACCGCTTCCTGCCGGACAAGGCGATCGACCTGATCGACGAGGCCGGCTCCCGGATGCGCATCCGCCGGATGACCGCGCCGCCGGACCTTCGCGAGTTCGACGAGAAGATCGCCGGTGTCCGCCGCGACAAGGAGTCCGCGATCGACTCGCAGGACTTCGAGAAGGCCGCCTCCCTCCGCGACAAGGAGAAGCAGCTCCTGGCCGCCAAGGCCAAGCGGGAGAAGGAGTGGAAGGCCGGCGACATGGACGTCGTCGCCGAGGTCGACGGCGAGCTGATCGCCGAGGTCCTCGCCACGGCCACCGGCATCCCGGTCTTCAAGCTGACCGAGGAGGAGTCCAGCCGCCTGCTCCGCATGGAGGACGAGCTCCACAAGCGGGTCATCGGCCAGGTCGACGCCGTCAAGGCGCTCTCGAAGGCCATCCGCCGTACCCGCGCCGGTCTGAAGGACCCGAAGCGCCCCGGTGGCTCGTTCATCTTCGCCGGCCCGTCCGGTGTCGGTAAGACCGAGCTGTCCAAGGCGCTCGCCGAGTTCCTCTTCGGTGACGAGGACGCGCTGATCTCCCTCGACATGTCGGAGTTCAGCGAGAAGCACACGGTGTCGCGTCTCTTCGGGTCGCCCCCCGGCTACGTGGGCTACGAGGAGGGCGGCCAGCTGACGGAGAAGGTGCGCCGCAAGCCGTTCTCGGTCGTCCTCTTCGACGAGGTCGAGAAGGCCCACCCGGACATCTTCAACTCGCTGCTGCAGATCCTGGAGGACGGTCGCCTGACCGACTCCCAGGGCCGGGTCGTGGACTTCAAGAACACGGTCATCATCATGACGACCAACCTCGGCACCCGGGACATCTCCAAGGGCTTCAACCTGGGCTTCGCGGCCCAGGGCGACACCAAGTCCAACTACGAGCGCATGAAGAACAAGGTCTCGGACGAGCTCAAGCAGCACTTCCGGCCCGAGTTCCTCAACCGCGTCGACGACGTGGTCGTCTTCCCGCAGCTGACCCAGGACGACATCCTGCGGATCGTCGACCTGATGATCAGCAAGGTGGACGAGCGCCTGAAGGACCGGGACATGGGCATCGAGCTCTCCCAGTCCGCCAAGGAGCTGCTGTCCAAGAAGGGCTACGACCCCGTGCTGGGCGCCCGGCCGCTGCGCCGGACCATCCAGCGGGAGATCGAGGACTCGCTGTCGGAGAAGATCCTCTTCGGCGAGCTGCGTCCCGGTCACATCGTGGTCGTGGACACCGAGGGTGAGGGCGAGACCAAGACCTTCACCTTCCGCGGCGAGGAGAAGGCGGCCCTGCCGGACGCCCCGCCGATCGAGCAGGCGGCCGGTGGCACGGGTCCGAACCTGAGCAAGGACGCGTAAGCGTCACGGCCGAGTGAAAGGGGCCGGTGCCGAGAGGCACCGGCCCCTTTTCCATGCCTGCTTACGACAGCTGCCCGTCGTAGTCCGGCAGCTTGAACGTCCTCTCGGCGTGGCCGCCCGACAGGTCGGTGGCGCTGTTGCCGATGTTCGCGATGATCGTGTAGCCCTTCTTCTCGACGTCGACGCGCTGGGCCGTCTTGTACTCGGCGACGTTCTTGAAGAGGTCGATGAAGTTCCGGACGTAGAGGCCGGACACCCGGTAGCCGGCCTGCTTGAGGTTGTACTCCGTGAACGAGTAGATGATGTCCGGGCGGGCGGTCACGAAGAACAGGGCGACGCCGCGCTCCTGTGCGTATCTGGCGGCCTCCAGGACCGGCTTGTTGGCGGGCTGCGGATAACTGAAGCCGAAGTCGGTCTCCAGCGTGGTGTTGTCGATGTCGAAGACGATCGCCTGCTTCTCGCCCGGCTTCGTGGCCGCGATCCGCTGCTTCAGATAGGGCAGCGCCTGGTCCATCACCGCCTGGCAGTCCTTCTGCCAGGTGTCGTGGTCGACGTCCGCGGCGGCCGTGGAGGCCGCGGTGGCGGCCGGGGCGGCGGAGGTGCTGGTCGTGGCGTCGGCCGGTGCGGCCAGTGCCACGAGGGCGGCCGCCGAGACGGCGGTCACCGAAGCGCGGCGCAACCAGGGGAGGGTCTGCATGTCGTGGGGGTCCTCTCACGTCCTTGACGCTGCCAACATGTCGTGTGCATGTTCGTGCGCGAGGGTGGCGCGAGGGGAACCGTAGGGTTACCGGACGGTAGGTGCCTAGAGACGTGCGCCACATTTACGGAATGGCCGAAGAGGGCCCCCGGTGACATGCCGCACAGGCGATATGTCCGTTACTACGCGGAATAGTGGTAAAAGGTCCGGGAGGAATGGGATTCTTGCCCCGTCGTGCAGGGCGAAGTCCAGGCAAGTGCCATGATTCGTCCCGAATGACTGCTCTGTCAAGAGACGTAGAACACTGAACCAAATTACTAACTTCTGTAGTAGATCACGTTTTTGGGTGTTTGTCGGACTTCGGGTTACCAAGGGATGGCCATTCGGCGAGCGACTGCGCGTCGGGTGGTTTTCTCCGTCCCCTTCCACGCGAGGTTTCGATGTCCCAGCGCGTCACGTCCCGTTCTTCCCGTACGTCCCAGTTCCGCACCCGTGCGACCGTGCTGGCCGCCGGCCTGGGGGTCTCGGTCGCATTGGGAGCCGGGGTCGCGTCCGCCGCCGACACCACGGCCGCGTCCGGCACCGCGAACGCCGTCCAGGCGCAGGCTGCCGTCCAGGTCAAGGCCGCCAAGGCCGAGGCCGCGAAGGCTGAGAAGGCCGCCAAGGCCGCCGCCGCCAAGAAGGCCGCGGCGAAGAAGGCCGCCAAGAAGGCCACGCCGTCCTGGATCGACCCGGTGAAGAAGTACAAGCTCTCCGCGAGCTTCGCCCAGAACGGCGGCATGTGGGCGCACAAGCACAGCGGTCAGGACTTCGCCGTGCCGAGCGGCACCAAGGTCCTCGCCGCCCACGGCGGCACCGTCGTCAAGGCCGGTGGCAACGGCGCCGGTGACGGTCCCGCGTACGGCAACGCCATCGTGATCAAGCACGGCAACGGCACGTACTCGCAGTACGCCCACCTGTCGAAGATCGAGGTGCGGATCGGCCAGGTCGTCAAGACCGGCCAGGAGATAGCCCGGTCCGGCAACACCGGCAACTCGAGCGGTCCCCACCTGCACTTCGAGATCCGTACGACCCCGAACTACGGCTCGGCGGTCGACCCGGTGAAGTTCCTGCGCGCCAAGGGCGTGAAGGTCTGACGATCGGGGAGACCCGGGCCGGCCTAGGAGCCCCCGGCTCCCCGGTGGGCCTGGGTCACCAGGTCCGTGGCGACCTCGAGGACGGCCTTGTTCCGTTCCTCGGGGTCGCCTTCAAGGTCCTGGAGCAGGAACATCCCGGCGTGCAGCGTGAACAGGGCGCTGGCGCAGCGGACCTGGTCGACCAGGTCGGCGTCCGGGTCGATGATGATGTCGCGCAGGCTGTGGATGCGGGCCTTGAAGTCCTCGCCGATCCGCAGTTCCCGGACCGTCGCCTGGTTCTCGTGCATGAAACGGAACAGCGGCGCGGCCTCGGCCAGCGTCTCCGAGTAACGGCGGACGATCTCCTGCTTGGTGTCGAGCGTGTGCGGCTGCTGCCGACCCCACTCGATCAGCTCCTCGATCGGCTTCGTGAGGTCCTCGAAGATGCTGACGAGGATCTCTTCCTTCGTCTTGAAGTGGTAGTAGAGCGCCGCCTTGGTGACCTCCAGGCGCTCGGCGATCTCGCGCAGAGAGGTCTTCTCGTAGCCCTGCTCCGCGAAGAGTCCGAGGGCCACGTCCTGGATGCGCTGGCGGGTGTCCCCGCGGCGCCGCTGCCTGGTGCCGTCCATGGTGCCGCCCATCCTCCTACGCGCCCCGCTTTCATAAAACTTACTTGACGCCCGGCTAGTTAGGCGACTAGCTTCCGAGTGTAGTCACTAGCCGGTCGGCAAGTAAGTAGCGAAGTAGCGGTAGCAGGGGGAGAGGGACGAGATGGCGGACACGACGGACACACCGGCGGCCGACGCCGGCACCGGGGGAAAGCAGCCGAGGAGCGTACGGGTCGTACTGCTCGCGCTGATGATCGCGATGATGCTCGCGATGCTCGACAACATGATCATCGGTACGGCGATGCCGACGATCGTCGGTGAGCTGGGCGGGCTCGAACACCTCTCCTGGGTGGTCACCGCCTACACGCTCGCGACGGCCGCCTCCACCCCGCTGTGGGGCAAGCTCGGCGACATGTACGGCCGCAAGGGCACGTTCATGACGTCCATCGTGATCTTCCTGATCGGCTCGGCACTCAGCGGCATGGCCCAGAACATGGGCGAGCTGATCGGTTTCCGGGCCGTCCAGGGCCTCGGCGCCGGCGGTCTGATGGTCGGTGTCATGGCGATCATCGGCGATCTGATCCCGCCCCGGGAGCGCGGCAAGTACCAGGGCATGATGGCCGGCGTCATGGCGCTGGCGATGATCGGCGGACCGCTGGTCGGCGGCACGATCACCGACAACTGGGGCTGGCGCTGGGCGTTCTACATCAACCTGCCGCTCGGTGTGGTCGCGCTGGCCGCCATCAGCGTGGTGCTGCACCTGCCGAAGAAGCGGTCCGAGGCGCGGATCGACTACCTGGGCGCCGCCCTGCTGACCGTCGGCATCACCGCGATCGTGCTCGTCACCACCTGGGGCGGCACGGAGTACGCCTGGAGCTCCGCCCGGATCATGGAGCTGATCGGCATCGGAGTCGCCGCGCTCGTCGGTTTCGTGTTCTGGCAGACCAGGGCGGCCGAGCCGGTGGTGCCGCTGCACATCTTCCGCAGCCGCAACTTCACGCTGATGTCGGTCATCGGCTTCGTCACCGGCTTCGTGATGTTCGGCGCCACGCTGTTCCTGCCGCTGTACCAGCAGTCCGTGCAGGGTGCCTCCGCGACCAACTCCGGGCTGCTGCTCCTGCCGATGCTCGGCGCGATGCTGGTGACCTCGATGGTCGCCGGCCGGGTCACCACGAACACCGGCAAGTACAAGGTGTTCCCGGTCCTCGGCAGCGTCCTGATGATCGTCGGGCTCTACCTGCTGTCCACGATGGACACGGGGACCTCGCGGTTCACGTCCGGTGTCTTCATGGCCGTGGTCGGGTTCGGCATGGGCTGTCTGATGCAGATCACCATGCTGGTCGCGCAGAACAGCGTGGAGATGAAGGACATGGGCGTCGCGTCCTCCTCCACCACGCTCTTCCGCACCCTCGGCTCCTCCTTCGGCGTCGCGATCATGGGCGCGCTGTTCAACAACCGCGTCCAGGACGTCATGACCGAGCGCGCGGGTGCCCTGGGCTCCAAGGTGACCGAGCAGTCGGCGCAGCTCGACGCGAAGAGCCTGGAGAAGCTGCCGGTGCTGGCCCGGGAGGCGTACCAGCACGCAGTCTCCGCCGGCACCCACTCGGCGTTCCTCCTCGGAGCCGTGGTGGCAGTGGTCGCACTCGCCGCGGCGGTGTTCGTGAAGGAGGTGCCGCTGAAGGGGGCGGGACCGAAGGCGTCGGACGAGGACAAGGCGGACGGCCCGTCCGCACAGATGCCGGTGGTCGAGACGGTCTGACCGAGGGCGACGGCGACGGCGGCGACGACGAAGTCCCGACGCAGGGCGCTGCCGGGGTGAAGGGGCTGTCACCGAGCCCTCCCCGGCGGCTTTGGCTCCACGGACCTGCGGCAGCAGCATCGCCCCTGTACCAGGCCCCCGGCGGCTCCCGCCCCGGGGGCCCTCTCCGTGCCCTACGACCCCGGCAGCATCGGATAGCTCCCCGTGTTCGTCGGCGCGTGCTCCGGCAGCCACAGCACCGCGACCGCGCCCTCGGCGGGCAGGTGCTCCGGTGTCCCGGGCGTGCGGACGTTGCGGAAGGTCAGCCGGGCGCCCAGCACCCGGGCCTGCCCGGCCGCGATGGTCAGGCCCAGCCCGTGCCCGTGCCCGGCCCGGTCCTTGCTGCCGGTGCGGAAGCGGCTCGGCCCTTCGGCGAGCAGGTCCTCGGGGAAGCCCGGGCCGTGGTCGCGGACGCGGATGACCCGGCCTTCGACGGTGACCTCGATGGGCGGCTTGGCGTGCCGGGCCGCGTTGGCCAGCAGGTTGAACAGCACCCGCTCCAGGCGCCGCGGGTCGGTGGTGACCTCCGACTCGTGCACGATCCGCATCTCGATGGCCGGGTCCTTGGCCGCCACCCGCCGGGCGACGAACTCGCCCAGCATGATGTCCTGCAGCTCCGCCCGCTCCGAGGCCCCGTCCAGCCGGGCCACCTCCAGCACGTCCTCGACGAGCGTGCGCATGGCCTTCGCCCGGTCGAGGACCAGCTCGGTGGGGCGCCCGGGCGGCAGCAGCTCGGCGGCGGTCAGCAACCCGGTCACCGGTGTGCGCAGCTCGTGCGCGATGTCGGCGGTGACCCGCCGCTCGGCCTCGATGCGCTGCCGCAGCGCGTCCGCCATGGCGTCCACCGCGCTGGCCAGGTCGTCCGTCTCGTCGCGTACGACCCCGCCCATGGCGTCCCGGACCCGGACGTCCGTCTCGCCGCCCGCGAGCTGGCCCGCCGCCACGGACGCCTTGCGCAGCCGCCGCGAGAGGTGCCCGCCGATGAGCACCCCGAGCGCGCTGCCGCCCAGGACGACCGCGATGGACCCGATGAGCAGGGCCTGGTCGAGGTCCTGGAGGATGTCGGAGCTGCGGTCGGTGAAGCCGGAGTGCAGGGACATCACATGCCCGTTCTTCAGCGGCACGGCGGCCCATATGTCCGGCGCGCCACCCGGCCGGTCCGCCACGTAGGTGGCCCGCTGGCCCACCTCGACCCGGTCCCGCAGCGCCTCCGGCAGATCAGGGTCGTCGATCTTGGTGTTGGGGAAGTTCATCCGCCCGGACAGCTCGAAGTTGCGCTGGGCGATCATGATCCGCTCGTCGGCGAGGTCGCGGGCGTTGTCGAGCATCGACACCCGGGCGGCGTTGTGCACGACCAGGCTCAGGGCGACCGCCACCAGCGCCCCGACCAGCGCGATGGCCGCGCTCAGCTTCCATCTCAGGCCGGTGCGGATGCCCGCGCGCTCCAGACCGGCGGCGACCAGGCGCCGGAATTGCCCCCTCATACCCCTGCTCAGGCCTTCAACTTGTAGCCGAAACCACGGACCGTCTCGATACGGTCCTGGCCGATCTTCTGCCGCAGCCGCTGCACGTGCACGTCGACGACGCGGGTGTCCCCGCCCCAGCCGTAGTCCCACACCCGTTCCAGCAGTTTGTCGCGGGAGAGCACCGTGCCCGGCGCGGAGGAGAACTCCAGCAGCAGCCGCATCTCGGTCGGCGTCAGCGCCACCGGCCGCCCGGCCCTGCGGACCTCCATGCCCTCGGTGTCGACCTCCAGGTCCCCGAAGGTCAGCACGCCGCCGTCCGCCGGGGAGGCCGGCTCCTCGGCCCGGCCGCCGCCCGCGTGCCCGAAACGCCGCAGCACCGCACGGATCCTGGCGACCAGGACGGCACCGTCGAACGGCTTCGTCACGTAGTCGTCGGCACCCGCCTCCAGGCCGAGGACGACGTCGATGGAGTCGGCCCGCGCCGACAGCATGATGACCGGCACGGTCGACTCGTCCCGGATCCGGCGGCACAGGCTGACCCCGTCGAGGCCGGGCACCATGACGTCCAGCAGCGCGATGTCGGGGCGGTCGGCCCGGAACGCCTCCAGGCCCGACAGACCGTCGGGCATGGCGGTGACCACGAAACCGTCCCGTTCCAGGGCGAGCTGCGTGGCCTCGCGGATGACGTCGTCGTCCTCGACGAACAGGACGTGGGTCTGGTCTGCCATCCCGGTGCTCTCAGTCCTCGTGTGGTTCGTAGGGGTGCGTGCTTCGCGTTCTCTCTCGGGGACGCGCGGTCCGTGCGACGCGTTCACCGGGACATCGGACCGAGGTGCCCGATCGGTTCACCGGCTCCGCGCCCGCGTCAGCTCGCCGGCACCGGCGACGCGCTGTCGCCGACGACCTTCCCGTAGTCGTTGTGCGTGCGGTACTTCTCCGCGAAGCGGCCGGAGGTCCATCTGTACGTGATCACGTTCTCCCCGGAGGGGCTCGACACCGGGTCGCCCTTGTCGTACACCTGCTTGGTCACCACCAGGTCGCCGCGGTCGATCTCCGCGTAGACCGGGGGTTCCTCGGCCTTGAACACATTCTTGTACGAGCCGTCCTGCTCGCGGTACACGTAACTGCCGACACCCACGGCGTCACCACAGGTCAGCACATTGACGACGACGTCGTCGGCCGATCCGCCGGTCAGCTTGCCGTACGACACGTCGACGGGGTACTCGTCGGCGACGCACGGCTTCAGCTCGTGCTTCACCTCGGGCGAGACCTCCGGGTCGTCCTTGACGAGCTTGACCGCGTTCACCGTGTCGGGCGTCTTCGACGGCGCCGCGGACGGGGTGGCGGCGGCGCCCGCCACCGAGTCGGCGTGCGCCGGGCCCTCGTCCCGGGCGCCGGTGCCGCCGGCGCCGCACGCGGACACCAAAAGGGCGAGGGCGGTGAACACGGCCAGGGCCGTACTCACCGCCTGGATGCTGCCCGGGGGCCATGCAGACCCCTCACCGGTCAGGCCGCGCACCGCTCCCGCTCCTCACGCTCCAGCGCGCGTGCGTCCAGATCGCGGGACTCCAGCTCCTCGCGGAGCCGGGCGAGCGCCCGGTGCAGCGTGCTCTTGACCGTTCCGGCCGACATGCCGAGGGCGGCGGCCGTCTCCTCCGTGGACATCTGCTCCCAGTGTCGCAGCACCACGACACTGCGCTGCTTCGGGGCGAGCACCTTCAGGATGTCCATCAGCAGGGCGCGGTCCGCGTGCTGTTCGGTGGAGTCGTCGACCGAGGCGTCCGGGAGCTGCTCGGTCGGGACCTCCTCCAGCTTGCGGGCCCGCCACCACTCCGTCCTGGTGTTGATCATCACCCGGCGCAGGTAGGCGTCCGCCAGCCGCTTGTCCTCGATGGTCTCCCAGCGGCCGTAGGTCCGCACCAGCGCCGTCTGCAGCAGGTCCTGCGCGTCCGTCGGGTCCGGGACCAGGCGGCGGGCACTGCGCAGCAGCGCGTCCTGCCGGGTGCGGACGTACTCCTCGAACTCGAGCACCTCGCCCTGCGCCATGGTGAACCGCCTCCCGTTTCCCCGTTCCGGCAGGCTCTCCGCCGCCGGTCGTACTGCCTGTGTTCCTTGGTCGTCCCGTGTCTTCCGGGAACGCATCTGAAGGTACGGAGGCGTTGTCACGGCGCTGTCCGAAGCAGCCTGCGGCTAGCACTCGGCTGTCCGTCGGTTGTGTAACGGAAGCCGGAACGGGGTAGAGCGGTGGGGGTGTTGGTAATAGTTTAAGGCGATTTGTCCATTATGGATCCTCGTTACGGACGACCCGTGCCTGTGATCTGTCTGTACGTCAGGTCAGCGGCAGCCGGTACAGCCCGCCCGCGAGCGGCTCCACCAGTCCGTCGGCGACGAGGCCGTCCAGGGCGCGGGCCCGCTGCACCGGCTCGTGCCACACGCGGTCCAGCGCCGACTGCGGAACCGGACCGTGGGCCTCCCGCAGCACGGCGAGCAGCCGCCCGCGCACCTGCCGGTCGGTACCCGCGTAGGTCTGGCCACGGCGCGGCGGCCCGTCGTGCTCCGGCTTGCCCGCCAGTCGCCAGGCGCACTGCGCGGCGATCGGGCAGCGGTGGCACGACTCGCTCTTCGCCGTGCACACCAGCGCGCCCAGCTCCATCGAGGCGGCGGCCCACCGGGCGGCGGTCGACTCGTCCTTTGGCAGCAGCGCGCGGGCCAGCTTGCGCTCCGCGGCGGTGGTGGCGTTCGGCGGGTACTGCACGCCGGTGACCGCCCGGGCGAAGACCCGGCGCACGTTGGTGTCCAGCACCGCGTGCCGCTGGCCGTACGCGAAGGAGGCGACGGCGGCGGCTGTGTACTCACCGATGCCGGGCAGCGCCAGCAACTGGGCGTGGTCGGCCGGTACGTCACCGCCGTGCCGTTCCGTTATCGCGACGGCGGCGCCGTGCAGCCGCAGGGCACGGCGCGGGTATCCGAGCCGGCCCCAGGCGCGCACGGCCTCGCCCGGCGCCTCCTTGGCCAGGTCGGCGGGGCGCGGCCAGCGGGTCAGCCACTGCTCGTAGACGGGCAGGACGCGGTTCACCGGCGTCTGCTGGAGCATGAACTCGCTGACCATCACACCCCACGCCCCGGCCTCGGGACGCCGCCACGGCAGGTCACGGGCGTTCTCGCCGAACCAGTCGATGACGGGGGAGTGCAGGTTCTCTCCGAGGGGCGGCCCGGAGGTCGGGTCGGTGGGGGAGGAGGTCGGGTGCGGGGGTTTCGTGGGAGCAGTCATGGCACCTCGATGGTGCCACGTCGGACCGGGGCCACCGGGTACGTGCGGGCGGGTTGCGGTGCGCGTCCCCACGGGCGCGCCCCGATCCGGCTTCTGAGCCCCGGTCCCTGCTGCCGTTCGGCTGAGTCTTCCCCTGACCTGTCGGCCGCTGGCGGTTCGGCGGAGCCGGAGCCGGCCGGCCCGGGGCGACTCCGGGCCGCCCGCGCGCCTGGGAAGGCCGGAGGACGAGCAGTGATCCGAAGAGCAGTGATCCGAAGAGCAGTGATCCGGCGAGCGTGGCTTCGCCGACGGGCTTCGCCGACGGTTTGGCCGACGGGCTTCGGCAGCGTGGCCGGCCTGCGTGTGCCGCGCGCGGCCTGCGCCGGCCAACTCGTCGCGCCCGCCGCCGAGTCGGACCCGCCGAGGCGGCGGAAGCCCACCGGGCACGGGTCGGCCGCACAGCACCGCGGGGCGCCGAACGGCTGCCGCCCATCGCCAACGGGCTTCCCGGCCAACGCTGTTCTCACCCCTCCGCCGCATCCGCACCCCACAGCCCTGGCCAGAGGTGCAAGGGCTGCGATCGCGAACGTGTGGAGGCTGCCGCGGCGGGCGCGTCGCCGGGCGGCGGCGAACAGTACGACAAACGCCAGCAGTCCGGTCACGGATCGTAAGCACTGGGTCGATCCCGTCACACGCAGCGATCATGGCGTCCCGTACCTGACGAAAGGCAGGGGCGGG
The DNA here is from genome assembly GCF_000158955.1 of Streptomyces viridochromogenes DSM 40736. Classification (GTDB taxonomy): domain Bacteria; phylum Actinomycetota; class Actinomycetes; order Streptomycetales; family Streptomycetaceae; genus Streptomyces; species Streptomyces venetus. The sequence continues at coordinate 4,980,604 of NZ_GG657757.1, forward strand.
GCGGCGGTTTCCGGCATGATGATCCGGAAAAGTTGTGGCCGGAGCGGCGGGTGGGACCGGCGAACGCGCCGATCTCTCGTAAGGTTTGCGCCGTGGGATCTCTGCGCAATCCGGTCGGGCCGCTTCCCTCCTCCATCTACTGGCGTCGGAGGGTCGTACTGGTGTCCGTGGTCGCCCTGTTGGGGCTGCTGACCACCTGGATCGTGACCATGGGCGGCGGAGGCGGCAAGGACGGCGACAACGGAGCCAACGGCAAGAATCCCGCACCTTCCATCACTCCCGGACCGTCGAGTTCGGGCCCGGCCGTCAGCCAAGCGCCCGGCGGTCGCGAGGAGTCGGGCGACGAGGGCTCCGGTGGTTCGTCCTCCGGGTCGGGGAGCGGATCCGGTGGCGGTTCCGGTGGTGGTTCCGGTGACGGGTCGGGCGACGGCGCGGTCGGCGGATCAGGCGGCGGCTCGGGCGACGGATCCGGGGCCGGTTCCGGAACCGGCGGGTCGGGCGGCGCCGGTGGCTCCGGCGGCGGTACCACGGTGGGCGGCGTCGGCGCGGGCGACACGCTGCCGGCCGGTTCCACCCTGCCCAACTGCACCGCGAGCGTGGTCAAGTTCAGCCTGCGCAGCCGGGACAACACCTACGGCCCCGAGAAGACGCCCACGTTCCTGCTGACCGCGCGGAACATCTCCGGCAGCGACTGCAAGATCGATCTCGGCCCGAAGAACGCGGTGTTCACCATCACCCAGGCCAGCACCGACGACGACTACTGGTCGTCCAAGGACTGCCCGAAGGCCGCCGCACACCAGCTGTACCGGGTCCCCGCGGGCAGCGGCATCACCTACATGCTGAAGTGGGACCGCAAGCCGAGCGCCCCCGAGTGCGCCACGCCCCCGTCCGGCTCGGCCGGGGCGGGCACGTACCTGGTGGAAGCCAAGGCGCCGGGTTTTGCGAAGGTCCAGACGTCGTTCGTACTGAAGGACGACTGACCGGCTGGTCCCTCAGTCTCAATGCGTGTCTCAACGCGTATGGGGGGTGTTCCCGCTCGGGAACACCCCCCATACGCGTCAGCGGGCGCTGAAGGCTAGACGTACCGCTCCAGGATCGACGACTCCGCGAGTCGCGAGAGACCCTCCCGCACACTCCGGGCCCGGGCCTCGCCGACGCCGTCCACGGTCTGGAGGTCGTCGACGCTCGCGGCGAGCAGCTTCTGCAGTCCGCCGAAGTGCTCGACCAGGCGGTCGATGATCGCGCCGGGCAGCCGGGGCACCTTCGCGAGCAGGCGGAAGCCGCGCGGGGACACCGCCGAGTCCAGCGTCTCGGGCGAACCGGTGTAGCCCAACGCGCGGGCCACCGTGGGAAGTTCGAGGAGCTCGGCGTGGGTGAGCGCGTCGAGCTCGGCCAGCGCCTCGTCGACCGTGCGGGACCGCTTGGCGGTGGGCTCGGGGACGTAGTCCCGGACGACGAGCTCGCGCTCGGGCTCCACACCCGCGATCAGCTCGTCGAGCTGCAGGGCCAGCAGACGGCCGTCCGTGCCCAGCTCCACCACGTACTCGGCGATCTCCGTGGCGATGCGGCGCACCATCTCCAGGCGCTGGGCGACCGCCGAGACGTCCCGGACGGTCACCAGGTCCTCGATCTCCAGCGCCGACAGCGTGCCCGCGACCTCGTCGAGGCGGAGCTTGTAGCGCTCCAGGGTCGCCAGGGCCTGGTTGGCGCGGGACAGGATCGCCGCCGAGTCCTCCAGGACGCGGCGCTGGCCGTCGACGTACAGGGCGATCAGCCGCATCGACTGGGAGACGGAGACCACAGGGAAACCGACCTGCTTGCTGACGCGGTCGGCCGTGCGGTGCCGGGTACCCGTCTCCTCCGTGGGGATCGTCGGGTCGGGGACCAGCTGCACGCCCGCGCGCAGGATCTTCGACAGGTCCGAGGACAGCACGATGCCGCCGTCCAGCTTGCACAGCTCACGCAGACGGGTCGCCGTGAACTCGACGTCCAGCACGAAACCGCCGCTGCACAGCGCCTCGACCGTCTTGTCGGAGCCGAGCACGATGAGCCCGCCGGTGTTGCCGCGGAGCACGCGCTCCAGGCCGTCACGCAGGGCGGTGCCGGGCGCCACGGCGCTCAGCGAGGCGCGCATCAGGCCATCGGTGCCGGCACTCCCACCGGACTTTCCGGGAGCTCCTGCCCGGTCGTTGGCTGCCACTGCACTCCTCCGGTCGCAGGTTCTGGGACGCCCCCGTCTCGCACCCTCGGTTCGCACGGACGGGCGAGACCAGGGCAAAGTCTACCGGCGACCCTCCTCGTCCCGTGGGGCCTCTCTGCGACGGGAGCGCGGAAGGACCCGCAGGGCGTCCCCTATGTCCGCGACTTCCAGGACCTTCATGCCCGGTGGGATCTTGCCGGGGTCGCCCGGGACGAGCGCGTGGGTGAAGCCCAGACGGTGGGCTTCTGCCAGCCTGCGCTGCACTCCGGTGACCCGTCTCACCTCGCCCGCGAGGCCCACCTCGCCGATCGCGACGAGGTTCTTCGGGAGAGGTGTGTCACTGGCCGCGCTCGCCAGGGCGAGGGCGACGGCCAGGTCCGCGGCAGGCTCGGTGAGCTTCACCCCGCCGACCGTCGCGGAGTAGATGTCCCTTTTGCCCAAGGCGCTGATCCGCCCTCGCTGTTCCAGCACCGCGAGCATCATCGAGACCCGGGAGGTCTCCAGACCCGAGGTGGTGCGGCGCGGGGAGGGGATCTGCGAGTCGACCGTGAGGGCCTGGACCTCGGCGACCAGGGGGCGGCGGCCCTCCAGGGTGACGGTCAGGCAGGTGCCCGGGACCGGTTCGGCCCGGCGGGTCAGGAAGAGCCCGCTCGGGTCGGCGAGACCCGTGATGCCCTCGTCGTGCAGCTCGAAGCAGCCGACCTCGTCGGTGGTGCCGTAGCGGTTCTTGACGCCCCGGACGAGCCGGAGGCGGGCGTGCCGGTCGCCCTCGAAGCTCAGGACGACGTCCACCAGGTGCTCCAGCAGGCGCGGGCCCGCGATCGCGCCGTCCTTGGTGACATGGCCCACGAGCAGCGTGGACATGCCGCGTTCCTTGGAGGCCCGGATCAGGGCTCCGGCGACCTCGCGCACCTGGGCCATGCCGCCGGGCGCGCCGTCGATCTCCGGCGAGGCGACCGTCTGCACCGAGTCCATGATCAACAGGGACGGCTTCACCGCGTCCAAGTGGCCCAGCACCGCCGCCAGATCCGTCTCGGCCGCCAGATACAGGTGGTCGTCGATGGCGCCGATGCGGTCGGCGCGCAGCCGGACCTGGCTCGCCGACTCCTCACCCGTGACGTACAGCGTGCGGTGCTCGTCGCTCGCTGACTTGGCCGCCACGTCCAGCAGGAGCGTCGACTTGCCGACGCCCGGCTCGCCCGCGACCAGCACCACGGCGCCCGGGACGAGTCCCCCGCCGAGCACCCGGTCCAGCTCGGGCACCCCGGTGGAGCGGGCCGTCGCCCGGCGGCCGTCCACCTGGCCGATGGGCAGGGCGGAGGTGGTGACCCGGCCCGGCGTCGTCGTACGCACCGCGGGCGCGCCGTACTCCTCGACCGTCCCCCAGGCCTGGCACTCGGGGCAGCGGCCGAGCCACTTCGCCGTCTGCCAGCCGCACTCCGTGCAGCGGTAGGACGGACGGTCCTTGGTGGTCTTCGTACGGGCAGCCATGGACGAAACCGTAGCCGCCGGCACTGACAACGCGGGGACCGACCGGGACGGGCGTCTGTGCGCCAGGACGCGCCACCCTGCGCCAGCGGCGGAACATATGATTCCTGTCCCCTATTGAGGGATCGTTTCACCCGTACGGATTAAATGTGCTCAAGCCGCCAGAAGGTGACACTCCCGGCGCCCTACGGTCGCCGAATGATGAGCGGTACTCCGGAGATCTCGACCCGCACGGCCGGCGCGCACCGGGCGCACCGGGAAGCGCGTGACCGCGGGGCGGCACGCACACTGGTGCAGCGGCCGCCGACGCGCTACGAGCCCTACCTGGACGGCCTGTTCACCTACTGCCTGTCCGTGCTCTGCGACCACGACGCCGCGACCACCGCCCTGGGCGACGTCCTCGCGCTCGCCGAACGCCGCGGCCGGCACGTCCCCGCCGCCCCCGCCGACCGCAGGGCCTGGCTGTACGCGCTGGCCCGCTGGGCGTGTCTGCGCAAGCTGGCCGAGGCCAAGCAGAAACGTACGAGCAGCCACGCGGCGGGCCGTTCGCGGCACGCGGCCCGCCCGCCCGCCCCGGCCGTCTCCGAGGAGGTCCAGGAGCAGCGGCGGAGCGAACTGGCCCTGCTGGCCTGGCCGGAGGCCGCCGGCACCACACCGGAGCAGCGCGAGGCGCTCGAACTGGCCGTGCGCCACCACCTCGCCGCCCACGAGGTCGCCGCCGTCCTCGGCATGGACCTGGCCGCCGCCCGCGACCTGCTCGCCTCCGCCGCCTGCGAGGTGGAACGCACGCGCGCGGCCCTCGCCGTGGTCGAGACCGGTGCGTGTCCGAGCGTCGGCCACCTCGTCGGCGACGAGCGGCTCGTGCTCGGCACGGCCCTGCGCCGCGAACTCGTCCGGCACGTCGACGACTGCCCGCGCTGCCGCCGCACCGCCGAGCGCGCCATCCCCGGCCGCTGGCCCGGCACCAGCGTCACGCCCGCCGCGCTGCCCGTCCTGACGGCGCCCCGCGCGGACCTGCACGTCGCCATGGCCCACCCGCCACGCACGCGTGGCGCCGCACCCCGCTTCGACCGGCGCGGCTTCCCGATGGACCCCAAGGACCGCGCCGCCCGCCGGGACCGGCTGCGCGCGCGTGCCGTCACCACGACCGTCGTCGCCACCGTCGTGGCCGCCCCCGTGCTCGCCCTGTGGGCCGCCTACCGGGGCACCCCCGTCGGCGAGGGCCAGGACGGCCGCTCCGCCTCCGCGCTCGAGGTGGACGACCCGCTCGGCCTGGACGGCGAGATCGCGGGCGGCGGCTACGAGAACACCGGCAACGCGAGCACCAGACCCGGCCCGCGCTTCGACAAGGACGGCAAGGCCGATGTCTCCGTGGAGGTCATCTCAGTGGCGCGGGCCGGCAAGGGCACGGCCCGCCTGGAGGTCGCCGCCGGCCACAGCGGCGACACCACCCTCGTCACCCTCACCGCCACGGGCTCCGCCCCGGTCCGCCTGGTCCGCCGCCACCGGAGCCGACTGGCTCTACCTCAGCCAGTCCTCGGGAACCCTCCGGCCCGGAGAGTCGTTGACGATCAAGGTGTACGTCGATCATCTGCGTGAGCCCTCGGGCCCCTGGCACGCGCAGGTGGCGGTCTCACCCCGTCGGCGCGGTCGTCCGGATCGACGGCTACGGCACCGCGCCGAGCCCCTCCGACCCCGGCCCCCGCCCGGACCCCCGCCCCACTGTCCCGAGCGACCCGCACCCGTCCCAGCCCGACCCCACGCCCACGACCTCCGCCCCGGACCCGGATCCGACCACCCCGCCCGCCTCACCCGACCCGGACCCCACGGCCACGGACCCGGGCCCCGACGACCCGGACAGCCCGACCGACCCGGCGGACTCGGCGCCCCCGCCCCCGGAGGGCGAGGACCCGAGCCCGTCGACGTCGTAGCGTTCGCTCTAGACCGGATCCGCCGGATGCGGCGCAAGCAACGGCAGCTGCGAGGCCAGCCGCTCCTCGCACAGCTCGATCAGCCGGTCGTAAGCCGGCCTTTCCCCATCAGCTCGATCAGCTCCGGCCGGTAGGAGACCGTACACCGGCTCGCCCCGCGCCCGTGCGCCGACGTCGCCGAGGTGCACCACCAGTGCAGGGTCGTGACCGCCCCGGCCCCCCAGCCCCGCCGGTCGTACTCACCGATCGACACCTGGAGCACCCGCGTGTCGTCGGGCCGGTCGATCCACTCGTACGTCCGCCGCACCGGCAGCTGCCAGCACACGTCCGGCTTGGTCTCCCAGCGGCTCGCGGCCCTCCTTCAGGGCGAGGATGTGCAGCGAGCACCCGGCGCCGCCCGGGAAGCCCCGGCCGGTTCTGGAAGATGCACGAGCCCTCGAAGGGCCGCGTCTGCCGGTCACCGTCCTCGTCCTCGGAGACCCAGCCGTTCCTGGTGCCCTCGGCATGGTTCTGCCAGAGGTCCGGCGTGAGCCTCGCCACATGCCCGGCGACCCGCTTCTCGTCGTCCTCGTCGGAGAAGTGGGCACCCAACGTGCAGCACCCGTCGTCCGCGCGGCCGGCCTGGATGCCCTGGCAGCCGCTGCCGAAGATGCAGTTCCAGCGAGAGGTCAGCCATGTCAGATCGCAGCGGAAGACCTGCTCGTCGTCCGCCGGATCAGGAAACTCCACCCACGCACGGGCGAAGTCGAGGCCCTTCTCGTCGGGCGCCGCTGCACCCGATGATTTGTCGCGTTTCGCCTTTTTCGTCTTTGGCACGAGTCCAGGGTACGGGCCCTGTGCCCACACCGAGGACGGCGGACGCCCCTGCTGGCAGTAGCGTTCCGTACATGAGACTCGGTGTCCTCGACGTGGGATCGAACACGGTGCATCTGCTCGTGGTGGACGCGCATCCCGGCGCGTGCCCGTTGCCCGCACACTCGCACAAGGCGGAACTGCGCCTCGCCCAGCTCCTCGACGACGGCGCGATCGGCCCCCACGGCGTCGACCGGCTGATCTCGGTCGTCCAGGAGGCACTCCAGGCCGCCGAGGACAAGGGCGTCGAGGACCTGCTGCCGTTCGCCACCTCCGCCGTACGCGAGGCCCGCAACGCCGACGACGTCCTCGAGCGCGTGCGCTCCGAGACCGGCGTCGAGCTCCAGGTCCTCACCGGCGAGGAGGAGGCCCGGCTCACCTTCCTCGCCGCACGCCGCTGGTTCGGCTGGTCGGCCGGAAAGCTGCTGGTCCTGGACATCGGCGTTTTTCTCTTTGGAGATCGCCTACGGCATCGACGAGGAGCCCGACGCGGCCGCCTCCCTGCCCCTGGGCGCCGGCCGCCTCACCGCCGGCTGGCTCCCCGGCGACCCGCCCACCGCGGACGACGTCCGGGCCCTGCGCCGCCACGTCCGGACCGAGATCGCCCGCACGGTCGGCGAGTTCAGCCGCCTCGGCACCCCCGACCACGTCGTGGCCACGTCCAAGACCTTCAAGCAGCTGGCCCGCATCGCCGGCGCGGCCCGCTCCGCGGAGGGCGTCTACGTCCAGCGCGAGCTCAAGCGGGAGTCCCTGGAGGGCTGGGTCCCGAAGCTGGCCGGCATGACGGAGGCCGAGCGGGCCGAGCTGCCGGGCGTCTCGGAGGGCAGGGCGAACCAGCTCCTGGCGGGCGCCCTGGTGGCCGAGGCCGCGATGGACCTCTTCGGCGTCGAGCGCGTCGAGATATGCCCGTGGGCGCTGCGGGAGGGCGTGATCCTGCGCCGGCTGGATCACATGGGGTCCGCGTAGTGACCGTCTCACAGGCGCGGGGCCGTACCGCTGCGCGGCCCCGGCACGGGGACGTGACAAGCCGCGACGAATGCCGCACCCACCACGTGGCAATCACCACAACGGCGAAGAGGCCCCCCACGCCCTCCCCACCACACCCCGTAATCTGTCCTGCATGGCAGAGCCAGCCGTGAAGATCCCGGACGCGAAGGTCGCACTCTCGACGGCCTCGGTCTACCCGGAGTCGACGGCCACGGCCTTCGAGATCGCCGCGCGCCTCGGCTACGACGGAGTCGAGGTCATGGTCTGGACCGACCCCGTGAGCCAGGACATCGAGGCCCTGCGCAGACTCAGCGACTACCACCAGATCCCGATCCTGGCCGTGCACGCCCCCTGCCTGCTCATCACGCAGCGCGTCTGGTCCACCGACCCGTGGACCAAGCTCCAGCGGGCCCGCGCGGCGGCCGAGAAGCTCGACGCGAGCACGGTCGTGGTCCACCCTCCGTTCCGCTGGCAGCGCCAGTACGCCAGGGACTTCGTCGCCGGCGTCTGGCGCATGGCGAACGAGACGGACGTGCGGTTCGCGGTGGAGAACATGTACCCCTGGCGCTACCGCGACCGCGAGATGCTCGCGTACGCCCCCGACTGGGACGTGACGAAGGACGACTACCGTCACTTCACGATCGATCTCAGCCACACCGCCACGGCCCGCACCGACGCGCTGGACATGGTCGACCGCATGGGAGACCGCCTCGGCCATGTCCACCTCGCCGACGGCAGGGGCTCGGCCAAGGACGAGCACCTGGTGCCCGGCCGCGGCACCCAGCCCTGCGCCGAGGTCCTGGAACGGCTCGCCCTCACCGGTTTCGACGGGCACGTCGTCATCGAGGTCAACACCCGCCGCGCCATGTCGAGCGCGGAGCGCGAGGCCGACCTGGCGGAGGCGCTGGCCTTCACCCGCCTCCACCTGGCCTCGGCGGCGAAGGTGCCGAGGCGATGAACGACCACCCCCCGGTCAATCCCACGACCGGGCCGGGCACCGGCTCGGGCGGCGCCGCGGCACGGGCACCGCCGCCCGCGGCCGGGCCCGCCCCCCGCCGCGCCGAGTCGGCCGACACCCGGACAGCATCCCTCACCGCCGCCCCGCGAGGAGTTCTCCGAACGCGGCTACGAGAAGACGTCCGTGCGCGGCATCGCCAAGGCGGCCGGCGTCGACTCCGCACTCGTGCACCACTACTTCGGCACGAAGGAACAGGTCTTCGAGGCGGCGATCACCCAGTCCTTCGCACCCGCCATCGAGGCGCCGAAGGCCATCGAGGAGGGCCCGCTCGACGGCGTGGGAGAGCGCCTGGTCCGTTTCTTCTTCGGCATCTGGGAGAACCCGGCGACCCGCGCGCCCCTGCTCGCCATCGTCCGCTCGGCCGTCACCAACGAGACCGCGGCCGCCGTCTTCCGCAGGATCATCGCCACCCAGGTGCTGCGCCGCATCGCCGTACGACTGGACCTGCCGGACGCCGAGCTGCGGGCCGAGCTGGCCGCAGCCCAGCTCGTGGGCACCGCCATGCTGCGGTACGTCATCAAGGTCGAGCCCCTGGCCTCGGCGGACCCGGAGCAGATCGTCGCGCGGCTGGCACCGGTCGTACAGGGGCACCTGACCGGGCCCTGAGCCCCCGCACACGAGACACTCGTCCCGCATTCCGGACGCACCGTCCCGCCCACTGGATGACGGGCGTACGCTCGTTAGCAGTCAGAAGTCTCCGAAATCTCTGACGCCGTCTCTGAAGGAGCGAGCGACGATGCCCGAGCTGAGGTCCCGCACAGTCACCCACGGTCGCAACATGGCGGGCGCCCGCGCCCTTATGCGCGCCTCCGGTGTACCGGGTGCGGACATCGGCCGCAAGCCGATCATCGCGGTCGCCAACAGCTTCACCGAGTTCGTCCCGGGCCACACCCACCTCCAGCCGGTCGGCCGGATCGTCAGCGAGGCGATCGTCGAGGCCGGCGGCATCCCGCGCGAGTTCAACACCATCGCGGTGGACGACGGCATCGCGATGGGCCACGGCGGCATGCTGTACAGCCTCCCCTCCCGAGACCTGATCGCCGACTCGGTCGAGTACATGGTCGAGGCCCACTGCGCCGACGCCCTGATCTGCATCTCCAACTGCGACAAGATCACCCCGGGCATGCTGAACGCGGCTCTCCGCCTCAACATCCCCACGGTCTTCGTCTCCGGCGGCCCGATGGAGTCCGGCCGCGCCACCCTGGTCGACGGCACGGTCCGCACCCTCGACCTGGTCGACGCGATCTCCGACGCCGTCAACGACAAGATCTCCGACGAGGACATCCTCCGCATCGAGGAGAACGCCTGCCCGACCTGCGGCAGCTGTTCCGGCATGTTCACCGCCAACTCGATGAACTGCCTCACCGAGGCCATCGGCCTCTCCCTCCCCGGCAACGGCTCGGTCCTGGCCACGCACACCGCGCGCAAGCAGCTCTACGTCGACGCGGCCAACACGGTCATGAACATCACCCGCCGCTACTACGAGGAGGACGACGAGACGGTCCTCCCGCGCAACGTGGCCACCTTCGCGGCCTTCGAGAACGCGATGGCCCTCGACATCGCGATGGGCGGCTCCACCAACACGATCCTGCACCTGCTGGCCGCGGCCCAGGAGGCAGGCGTCCCCTTCGGCCTGGAGGAGATCGACGCGGTCTCCCGCCGGGTCCCGTGCCTGGCCAAGGTCGCCCCGAACGTCGCGAAGAACCGCACGTACTACATGGAGGACGTGCACCGCGCCGGCGGCATCCCCGCCCTCCTCGGCGAACTGCACCGCGGCGGCCTGCTCAACGAGGACGTGCACTCCGTCCACAGTCCGTCCCTGGCCGACTGGCTGAAGACCTGGGACGTGCGCGGCGGCTCCCCCTCCGCCGAGGCGGTCGAGCTGTGGCACGCGGCCCCCGGCTGCGTCCGCTCCGCCGAGGCCTTCTCCCAGTCCGAGCGCTGGGCGTCCCTCGACGAGGACGCCGAGGGCGGCTGCATCCGCTCCGTCGAGCACGCGTACTCCAAGGACGGCGGCCTCGCCGTCCTCAAGGGCAACCTCGCCGTCGACGGCTGCGTGGTGAAGACGGCCGGAGTCGACGAGTCCATCTGGACCTTCGAGGGCCCGGCGGTCGTCTGCGAGTCGCAGGAGGAGGCCGTCGAGAAGATCCTGCTGAAGCAGATCAAGGAGGGCGACGTCGTCGTCATCCGCTACGAGGGCCCCAAGGGCGGCCCCGGCATGCAGGAGATGCTCTACCCGACCTCGTACCTGAAGGGCCGCGGCCTCGGCAAGGCCTGCGCCCTCATCACCGACGGCCGCTTCTCCGGCGGCACGTCCGGCCTCTCCATCGGGCACGCCTCGCCCGAGGCGGCCGGCGGCGGCACCATCGCCCTCGTCGAGGACGGCGACCGCATCCGCATCGACATCCCGGGCCGCTCCATCGAACTGCTCGTCGACGACGCCGAACTGGCCCGCCGCGAGCAGGCGCTGAACGGCGTGTACGCCCCGAAGAACCGCGACCGCAAGGTCTCCGCCGCCCTGCGCGCCTACGCCGCGATGGCGACCAGCGCCGACAAGGGCGCGGTGCGGGACGTCTCGAAGCTGGGCTGAGCATCTCGTAGGGGCCGCCCCAGGCGCGGCCCCTACCCCCGTCCGCTACCAGGCGGACGGATCACGCCCGTCCACGGCGAAGACGGCGCCGTCCGGCGCACCGGTGTAGACATGGTCGTCCACGAGCACCGGCTCGGGAAGCGTGGCCGGAACCCGGTCCGACTGGTCGCTCAGCCGCGGTGAGGTCTGCCCGACGAGCTTGCCGCGCCGGGCATCGGCGGCCAGCAGCCGCCCGTCCGGAGCGGTCACGTACACATGCCGATCGTCCGCGACCGGCGTGGACCCCCGCACGATGCCCGTCTGCAGACTCCAGAGCTGCTTCCGCGCCTTCAGGTCGACGGCGACCAGCGCCCCACCGTCCGCCATCAGGTGGACGACGTCCCCGCGCACACTGCCCTGGACACTCTGCAGCGGAATGGGCAACGGCACGCGCACGGTCGTACGACTGTCCGGGCTGTACCGGACCACGGCCCGCGCCTCACCGCGCAGGGCGTCGACGGCCACGAACGCGACAGATCCGTCCACGGTCCCGACGGGCCGCACGTCCCCCTCCAGCCGCGCGTCCCACCGCACCTCGCCCCTGCCCGGGTCCACCGCGGTGACCTTCGTACTCGACCCGTCATCGGACACGGTCGCCGTGTACGCCAGTGGATCGCCCGGGAACGACACGAAGTACGGCACGGCCTGCCCAGGGATCCGGTGACTCCACTTCACGTCCCCGGAGGCGCTGTCCACGCCGGTGACCGTGCCATCGCCCGCGGTGAGCAGCACCGCCCCGCCCACGGCCTGCACCCCGCCGGACATGGACATGGCCTGCCGCCGCGCGACATCCCCCGAGTCCGGATCGAGCGCGGTCAACCGCGACCCATGGCCGAGCCCGGCCAGCACCAGACCACCCGACACGACCGGGACCCCACTCGGCGGCCCCTCGGCGGGAACCCCGTCCAGCCGGTGCTTCCACAGCAGACGCCCGTCCGCCGGATCCAGCGCGAAGACCAGCCCGGTCTGCGCACAGAGCAACTTCTCGGCCGCGTAGGAGCACTGCGGGGTGCCCCCCTTGGACACCGGCGTCGCCGTCCATGCCGTGAAGGCGGCAGCAGTGGTCCGCGGCGCGGTCACTTCAGGCGCCGGAGCGGGATCGCCGCCCAGCAACGGCACCGACGCGAGCGCACCGACGACGACCAGCCCGAGGGCACCGGCCCCGAGCGCACCCCGCTTGCCGATCCGCAGCCGGGCCCGCCACCCCGCGACCGGGGCGGCCTCGACCACCGCCGACGGCACATCAGCATCCACGACCGGCACCTCTTCAACCCGCTGCGCCGGGATGAACGCCTGCGTGTCGTAGGAGGCCGCCACCGACCGCAGTTCCCGCATCAACTCGTCGGGCGAGGGCCGGTCCTCGGGCTCCTTGGCGAGACACCGCAGCACGAGCGGCGCCAGCCCTTCCGGCACGCCCGTCAGTTCGGGCTCGTCATGCACGACCTGGTAGGCGACGACATACGGACTGTCGGAGTCGAACGGCCCCCGCCCGGTAGCGGCATGCACCATCACAGACCCGAGAGCGAAGACGTCCGCGGCGGGCCCCACTTCCCTCGGCCGCCGGAACTGCTCGGGCGCCATGAACGGCGGCGTACCGATCAGCTTCCCGGTCTCGGTCCGCAGCTCACTGTCCGTCGGCCGGGATATACCGAAGTCGATCACCTTCGGCCCGTCCTCGGCGAGCAGGACGTTGCTCGGCTTCAGATCCCGGTGCACGACCCCGACCCGATGGATGTCCCGCAGCGCCTCCGCGAGCCCCGCCATCAGCCGGCGCAACTGCGCCGGATTCAGCGGCCCGTTCCGCTTCACCTCCTGGGCGAGCGTCGGACCCGGAATGAACAGGGTGGCCATCCAGGGCCGTCCTGCCTCGGGGTCGGCATCGACGACAGGCGCCGTAAAGGCCCCGCTGACCCGCCGAGCCGCCGCCACCTCCTGCCGGAAACGCCCCCTGAACTCAGGGTCCTTGGCGAACTCCGGGTGCACGACCTTCACGGCGACCTTCATCCCGGAGGTGCTCCGGGCCAGATGCACGACACCCATGCCGCCCGAGCCCAGACACGACTCCAGCCGGTAGTGACCGGCGTATTCGGGAAGTTCCGCTTCCGGGCCCGTTCCGGCGTTTCGCTGTGGCGCCATTGGGACCGACCACCCCCGTGCCTTTTCGTCCGCGCGCGCGACGCACGGAGCCTAGTCGATGACTCGTACGAGACAGAGGCGGCTTGCTAGCCTCCGCGGGCGAGTCGCGCACAGGTGTTTGATCGCGTGACTCCGGGGAATCAACGGGACCCCATGGCAGCCATGGGGTTCAACGGGGGAGGTTTTGTCATGTCAGTCGAGCCTGTCGAAAAGGCCGAGCGCACCACACCGCTGGTCACCACGCTGGCCGCGGCCGCCACGTACTTCTCGGTCGCCCCGGGCGTCCGCCTCAACGTCCGCAGCGGCCCCGGCACCGGCTACCCGATCGTCAAGTCCCTGCCCGAGGGCTCCCGAGTGCAGATCCACTGCCAGACACCCGGCACCCAGGTCACGGGCCCGTACGGCACGACGAACATCTGGGACAACATCGCGAGCGGCCAGTACGTCTCGGACGCCTACGTGAACACCGGCAGCGACGGATACATCCGCCAGCGCTGTTCCTGACGCACTCGGCGTTGGGGCGGGGGCGTTGCGCGACCCGGCGTAGCGGGGTGCCAACTGCGCCCACCCTCCCCCAAGCTCTCGGCTTCGCTCGAGCAGGG
>NZ_GG657757.1:4996776-5001264 GCF_000158955.1 Streptomyces viridochromogenes DSM 40736
GAACCTCGACTACTTCGCCGCGATCCTCGACCCCGGCCGCCGCAACGCCGACCGCCGCGCCGACCACGTCACCCGCGCGATATCCGACGTCGACCTCACCACCCACGCCGACGCCCTGGCCGGCAACCTCTCCGGCGGCCAGCGCAACCGCGTCTCCCTCGCCGTGGCCCTCCTCGGCACCCCCGAGCTCCTGGTCCTCGACGAACCGACCGTCGGCCTCGACCCGGTCCTGCGCCGCGACCTCTGGACCCTCTTCCACGACATCGCGGCGAGCCGCGGCACGACCCTCCTGGTCTCCTCCCACGTCATGGACGAGGCCGAGCGCTGCCACCGCCTCCTCCTCATGCGCGAGGGCGAACTCCTCGCCGACGACACCCCCGACGCCCTGCGCACCCGCACCGGCGCCGAAACGGTCGAGAAGGCCTTCCTGGACCTGGTCGACAAGGCGAAGGAAAAAGCCGAGACGGCCGGAACATCCGAGGCCGGAACATCCGAGACGGCCGGAACATCCGGGACGGCCGGAACGAAGGAGCCGACACGATGAGCACCACCCGCACCCCCACGCCCACGCCCACCCCCACCCCCACCCCACCCAGCCCCCGAGCCCTCAACGCCTCCCGCACCACCGCCACAGCCACCCGAGTCCTGCGCCAGCTCACCCACGACCCACGCACCATCGCGCTGCTGATCCTCATCCCCTGCGTGATGCTGTTCCTGCTGCGCTACGTCTTCGACGGCAGCCCCCGCACCTTCGACAGCATCGGCGCGTCCCTCCTCGGGATCTTCCCCCTGATCACGATGTTCCTGGTGACGTCCATCGCCACCCTGCGCGAACGCACCTCGGGCACCCTCGAACGCCTCCTCGCCATGCCCCTCGGCAAAGGCGACCTCATCGCCGGCTACGCCCTCGCCTTCGGCACCCTCGCGATCATCCAGTCCGCCCTGGCCACGGGCCTCGCGGTCTGGTTCCTCGGCCTGGACGTCACCGGCAGCCCCTGGCTCCTCCTCCTGGTGGCCCTCCTCGACGCCCTCCTCGGCACAGCCCTCGGCCTCTTCGTCTCGGCCTTCGCGGCCTCGGAATTCCAGGCGGTGCAGTTCATGCCGGCGGTGATCTTCCCCCAGCTGCTCCTCTGCGGCCTCTTCACGCCCCGCGACAACATGCACCCGGCCCTCGAGGCCATCTCCGACGTGCTGCCCATGTCCTACGCGGTGGACGGCATGAACGAGGTCCTCCGCCACACCGACATGACCGCCACGTTCGTCCGCGACGCCCTGGTCGTCGCGGGCTGTGCCCTCCTGGTCCTCGTCCTGGGAGCGGCCACCCTGCGCCGCCGCACGGCGTAGACACCGTCCCGCCCAGCGGACAGCGGAGCCCTCCCCCGCTCCCCGGGTGCGAGGATGGACACCGGACGACGCACCCTCGGAGGCACCCCGCGCCATGACCCAGAAAGTCGCAGTCCTCGGCACCGGCAAGATCGGCGAAGCCCTGCTCAGCGGAATGATCCGAGCCGGCTGGAGCCCGGCCGACCTCCTGGTCACCGCCCGCCGCCGGGAACGGGCCGAGGAACTCCGCACCCGCTACGGCGTCACCCCGGTCACCAACGCCGAAGCCGCCAAGACCGCCGACACCCTGATCCTCACGGTCAAACCGCAGGACATGGGCACCCTCCTCGCCGAGCTGGCGCCCCACGTCCCCGCCGACCGTCTGGTCATCAGCGGCGCCGCCGGAATCCCCACGGCCTACTTCGAGGAACGCCTCGCCCCCGACACCCCGGTCGTGCGCGTCATGACGAACACCCCCGCCCTGGTCGACGAGGCCATGTCCGTCATCTCCGCCGGCACCCACGCCACCGCCGACCACCTCGCCCACACCGAGGAGATCTTCGGCGCCGTCGGCAAGACGCTCCGCGTCCCCGAGTCCCAGCAGGACGCCTGCACCGCCCTCTCCGGCTCCGGCCCGGCCTACTTCTTCTACCTGGTCGAAGCCATGACCGACGCGGGCATCCTCCTCGGCCTGCCCCGCGACAAGGCCCACGACCTGATCGTCCAGTCGGCCATCGGCGCCGCGACGATGCTCCGCGACAGCGGCGAACACCCGGTCAAACTCCGCGAGAACGTCACGTCCCCCGCGGGCACGACGATCAACGCCATCCGGGAACTCGAGAACCACGGCGTACGGGCCGCCCTCATCGCGGCCCTCGAAGCCGCCCGGGACCGCAGCCGCGCCCTGGCCTCCGGCAGCAACAGCTGAACACCCGGGGGCGGGCCCGACCCGCCCCCGACGCCCGCCCCCTCACACCCTCAGCACGGCACCCGCCGCGGCCACCTCCTCCTCCACGGCGGGCAGCAACCCGATCGCGCTGTACGCCGCGTCCACGGTCGGCCGGGCCATCCCCCGAGCCCGCTCCGCACCGTCCCGCAGCACCCCGTCCACAGAGCCGGGATCGGCGGACAACTCCCGGTGCCTCTCCTGCACGGGCCTGAGCACCTCGACCACAGCCTCCGCGGTGTCCTTCTTCAAGGCCCCGTACGACGCGTACTCACCGCTCAGCCGCTCGGGCTCCCCACCCGTGCACGCCGCGAGGATCTCCAGCAGATTGGCGAGACCCGGCCGGCCCTCCCGGTCGTACACGACCTCCCGCCCGCTGTCGGTCACCGCCCGCATGACCTTCTTCCGCACCACGTCCGGCTCGTCCAGCAGATAGACGATCCCTGGCCCGACGTCGTCGCTCTTGCCCATCTTCGACGCCGGATCCTGCAGATTCATCACCCGGGCCGCCACCTCCGGACGTGTGGCCCGCGGCACCACGAACGTATGCCCGTAGCGCTGGTTGAACCGCACGGCGAGATCCCGCGCGAGCTCCACGTGCTGCCGCTGATCGTCCCCGACCGGCACCTCGCCGGCCCCGTACGCCAGGATGTCCGCCGCCATCAGCACGGGATACGTCAGCAGCGACAACCGCACGCTCCCGCCCCGCCGCTGCTCGCGCGCGGCCTTCTCCTTGTACTGGATCATCCGCCGCATCTCACCGTCGGTGGCCACGCACTCCAGCACGTACGACAGCCGCGCGTGTTCGTCCACATGGCTCTGCACGAACACCGTGCACAACTCCGGATCCAGCCCCGACGCCAGCAGCAGGGTCGCCGCCTGCCGACTGAGCCTGCGCACCCGAGCCGGGTCGTGATCCACGGTCAGCGCGTGCAGATCCACGACACAGAACAAGGCGTCGGCCTCGTGCTGGTCCACGGCAGCCCACCGCCGCATGGCCCCCAGGTAGTTCCCCAGCGTCAGATGCCCCGTCGGCTTGACCCCGCTGAAGACCCGTGTCATCTCTCCTCCACCTCCTGGTCGGGACCACCGCCCCGGCGGCCGTCCCCCGGTGGTCGGAGGGAGAAACAAGAACGGCCGCCGAAGCGGCGGCCGTTGAGCGCATACGTGAGGGCGGCCGCCGTCAGGCGGCCCACCACAGCCCGGTACACGTACGCGTCTTCATGCACCCCAGGCTACGCCCCCGGAGTGCCGCCCGCCCCCGAGTTGACACGCCCTAGGCCCATCCGTAGTGTTCTCCGAGTTGCCCGACGTGAGCGCCGACTCCGGTCGGTCCCCGGGCAGCCAATCCGCAAGTACCAACCACTACTCGACGTGCAGCACGTCTGTCGTCGCTTTATTGGTATGCGTATTTACGGAATGAGGAATCCACGTTCGAAAGGACGCGGCCCCCGATTCGCTCGGGAGCCGGGGAATCCGCTAAAGTCTCACTCGTCGGAACGGCCCAACAGCCGCAAAGACAAGCCCCGCTGACTGGGGATCAGGCCCGAAAGGATCTGATAGAGTCGGAACCGCCGGAAAGGGAAACGCGGAAGCGAGAACCTGGAAAGCACCGAGGAAATCGGATCGGAAAGATCTGATAGAGTCGGAAACGCAAGACCGAAGGGAAGCGCCCGGAGGAAAGCCCGAGAGGGTGAGTACAAAGGAAGCGACCGTTCCTTGAGAACTCAACAGCGTGCCAAAAGTCAACGCCAGATATGTTGATACCCCGTCTCCGGCCATCAGGCTGGGACGAGGTTCCTTTGAAATAAACACAGCGAGGACGCTGTGAACGGTCGGGCTTATTCCGCCTGACTGTTCCGCTCTCGTGGTGTAGCACCGGCTGTATTAATTTACTGGCCGAGTAAACATTCACGGAGAGTTTGATCCTGGCTCAGGACGAACGCTGGCGGCGTGCTTAACACATGCAAGTCGAACGATGAAGCCCTTCGGGGTGGATTAGTGGCGAACGGGTGAGTAACACGTGGGCAATCTGCCCTGCACTCTGGGACAAGCCCTGGAAACGGGGTCTAATACCGGATATTGACCATCGCGGGCATCCGTGATGGTGGAAAGCTCCGGCGGTGCAGGATGAGCCCGCGGCCTATCAGCTTGTTGGTGAGGTAATGGCTCACCAAGGCGACGACGGGTAGCCGGCCTGAGAGGGCGACCGGCCACAC
>NZ_GG657757.1:5002313-5004843 GCF_000158955.1 Streptomyces viridochromogenes DSM 40736
AACACCCGAAGCCGGTGGCCCAACCCCTTGTGGGAGGGAGCTGTCGAAGGTGGGACTGGCGATTGGGACGAAGTCGTAACAAGGTAGCCGTACCGGAAGGTGCGGCTGGATCACCTCCTTTCTAAGGAGCACTTCTTACCGAGTCCTTCGGGACGAGGTCAGAGGCCAGTACATCAGCGAATGTCTGATGCTGGTTGCTCATGGGTGGAACGTTGACTACTCGGCACACTTGATCGTCTTCTCCTTCTAGTACTGCTCTTCGGAGCGTGGAACGTTGAGGGAAGCGGGGAGTGTGTCGGGCACGCTGTTGGGTGTCTGAAGGTACGGCCGATTGGCTGCCTTCAGTGCCGGCCCCAGTGCACTCGGACCGTAAGGGTTCGGGGTGATGGGTGGCTGGTCGTTGTTTGAGAACTGCACAGTGGACGCGAGCATCTGTGGCCAAGTTTTTAAGGGCGCACGGTGGATGCCTTGGCACCAGGAACCGATGAAGGACGTGGGAGGCCACGATAGTCCCCGGGGAGTCGTCAACCAGGCTTTGATCCGGGGGTTTCCGAATGGGGAAACCCGGCAGTCGTCATGGGCTGTCACCCGCTGCTGAACACATAGGCAGTGTGGAGGGAACGCGGGGAAGTGAAACATCTCAGTACCCGCAGGAAGAGAAAACAACCGTGATTCCGGGAGTAGTGGCGAGCGAAACTGGATGAGGCCAAACCGTATGCGTGTGAGACCCGGCAGGGGTTGCGCATACGGGGTTGTGGGATCTCTCTTTTACGGTCTGCCGGCCGTGAGACGAGTCAGAAACCGTTGATGTAGGCGAAGGACATGCGAAAGGTCCGGCGTAGAGGGTAAGACCCCCGTAGTCGAAACGTCAGCGGCTCGTTTGAGAGACACCCAAGTAGCACGGGGCCCGAGAAATCCCGTGTGAATCTGGCGGGACCACCCGCTAAGCCTAAATATTCCCTGGTGACCGATAGCGGATAGTACCGTGAGGGAATGGTGAAAAGTACCCCGGGAGGGGAGTGAAATAGTACCTGAAACCGTGTGCCTACAAGCCGTGGGAGCGTCGGAACAAGGCTTGCCTTGTTCTCGTGACTGCGTGCCTTTTGAAGAATGAGCCTGCGAGTTTGCGGTGTGTTGCGAGGTTAACCCGTGTGGGGAAGCCGTAGCGAAAGCGAGTCCGATAGGGCGTTTTTAGTAGCACGCTCAAGACCCGAAGCGGAGTGATCTAGCCATGGGCAGGTTGAAGCGGAGGTAAGACTTCGTGGAGGACCGAACCCACCAGGGTTGAAAACCTGGGGGATGACCTGTGGTTAGGGGTGAAAGGCCAATCAAACTCCGTGATAGCTGGTTCTCCCCGAAATGCATTTAGGTGCAGCGTCGTGTGTTTCTTGCCGGAGGTAGAGCACTGGATAGGCGATGGGCCCTACCGGGTTACTGACCTTAGCCAAACTCCGAATGCCGGTAAGTGAGAGCGCGGCAGTGAGACTGTGGGGGATAAGCTCCATGGTCGAGAGGGAAACAGCCCAGAGCATCGACTAAGGCCCCTAAGCGTACGCTAAGTGGGAAAGGATGTGGAGTCGCAGAGACAACCAGGAGGTTGGCTTAGAAGCAGCCACCCTTGAAAGAGTGCGTAATAGCTCACTGGTCTAGTGATTCCGCGCCGACAATGTAGCGGGGCTCAAGCGTACCGCCGAAGTCGTGTCATTGCAGCAATACGGCCAACGCCGGCTGTGATGGGTAGGGGAGCGTCGTCTGCCGGGTGAAGCAGCACCGGAAGGTAGTTGTGGACGGTTGACGAGTGAGAATGCAGGCATGAGTAGCGATTCACACGTGAGAAACGTGTGCGCCGATTGACTAAGGGTTCCTGGGTCAAGCTGATCTGCCCAGGGTAAGTCGGGACCTAAGGCGAGGCCGACAGGCGTAGTCGATGGATAACCGGTTGATATTCCGGTACCCGCTGTGAAGCGTCAAACATCGAGCATCGTGATGCTAAGGCCGTGAAGCCGCCGGTGATCCCTTCGGGGTGAGTCGGAGTGGTGGAGCCGCTGAACCAAGCGGTTAGTAGGTGAGTGATGGGGTGACGCAGGAAGGTAGTCCATCCCGGGCGGTGGTTGTCCCGGGGTAAGGGTGTAGGCCGTGCGATAGGCAAATCCGTCGCACACAAGGCTGAGACCTGATGCCGAGCCGATTGTGGTGAAGTGGATGATCCTATGCTGTCGAGAAAAGCCTCTAGCGAGTTTCATGGCGGCCCGTACCCTAAACCGACTCAGGTGGTCAGGTAGAGAATACCGAGGCGTTCGGGTGAACTATGGTTAAGGAACTCGGCAAAATGCCCCCGTAACTTCGGGAGAAGGGGGGCCACACCTGGTGATGGACTTTACACGGTGAGCTGGGGGTGGCCGCAGAGACCAGCGAGAAGCGACTGTTTACTAAAAACACAGGTCCGTGCGAAGCCGTAAGGCGATGTATACGGACTGACGCCTGCCCGGTGCTGGAACGTTAAGGGGACCGGTTAGCTCCATTTCGGTGG
>NZ_GG657757.1:5005554-5109948 GCF_000158955.1 Streptomyces viridochromogenes DSM 40736
TGTCCCTAGTACGAGAGGACCGGGACGGACGAACCTCTGGTGTGCCAGTTGTTCTGCCAAGGGCATGGCTGGTTGGCTACGTTCGGGAGGGATAACCGCTGAAAGCATCTAAGCGGGAAGCCTGCTTCGAGATGAGTATTCCCACCTCCTTGAGAGGGTAAGGCTCCCAGTAGACGACTGGGTTGATAGGCCGGATATGGAAGCACGGTAACGTGTGGAGTTGACCGGTACTAATAGGCCGAGGGCTTGTCCTCAGTTGCTCGCGTCCACTGTGTTGGTTCTGAAACCACGAACAGCCCCACGTGCCACACGTGGTGCGGCTGAACAGTTTCATAGTGTTTCGGTGGTTATAGCGTAGGGGAAACGCCCGGTTACATTCCGAACCCGGAAGCTAAGCCTTACAGCGCCGATGGTACTGCAGGGGGGACCCTGTGGGAGAGTAGGACGCCGCCGAACAATTATTGGGAAAACCCCCGCACCTTACGGTGCGGGGGTTTTCTGCGTTTAAGCTCGCATCCATGCGCTATGACCTCGTGATCTTCGACAACGACGGCGTACTCGTCGACAGCGAGCCCATCTCCAACCGGCTGCTCGCGGCGTACCTCACCGAGCTGGGACACCCCACCTCGTACGAGGAGTCCGTTCGGGACTACATGGGGTCGGCGATGCACCGGATTCATGAGCTGGTCCTCGAGCGGACGGGACTGCGGTTGCCGGAGGACTTCGACGACGTCTTTCACGCGCGGGTGTTCGCTGCCTTCGAGCAGGAACTGCTCGCCGTGGCCGGGGCCTCCGAGGTGCTGGAGAAGCTGGCCGCGGACGGGGTGCCGTTCTGCGTGGCCTCATCCGGGAGCCATGAGCGGATCCGGGTGGGGCATCGGACGACCGGACTCGACCGGTGGTTCGATGAGGGACGGATCTTCAGTTCGCAGGACGTGGGGCGAGGCAAGCCGGCTCCCGACCTGTTCCTGTACGCGGCCGAGCGGATGGGGGTCGCGCCGGAGCGGTGTGTCGTCGTCGAGGACAGTCCGTTGGGCGTGCAGGCGGCTGTGGCGGCCGGGATGGACGTGTACGGGTTCACCGCGATGACGCCCTCGGAGAAGCTCCTGGGAGCCACTCAACTCTTTCCCGAGATGGCGGAGTTGGCCGACCTGCTCGTCTGACATCTGTCATACGGAGGTCCGGACGATCGTTTCTACTGGCGCCGATCGCCGGACGGCACTCTGAGGACATGACGACGAAGACGAGCGACACGCAGCCGGGCAAGTCGAACCACTTCCTGCCGCTGATCCTGGACGTGGCCGTCCCCATCGGGGCGTACTACCTGCTCAAGGACGGCCTCGGGATGAGCACCTTCGCTGCGCTGGCCTGGAGCAGCATCGTCCCGGCCGTGCGGACCGCGTGGACCGCGGTGACGGAGCGCGCGGTCAACGGGATCGCCGGCCTCATCCTCGTCGTGAACATCGTTTCGCTGGCCCTCGGCTTCGTCTCCGGTGATCCGCGGTTGATGCTCGCCAAGGACAGTGCGGTCAGCAGCACCGTGGGGATCGGGATCCTGGTGTCCGTCGTACTGGGGCGGCCGATGATGACCGCCGGGCTCAAGCCGTTCCTGGTCAAGAGCGCGGTCAGGGAGGCCGCCTGGGGGCGGCTGATGGACGGGACAGCGGCGGCGTCGGCGGACTTCCGGCGCAAGGAGCGGGTCTTCTCGACCGTCTGGGGCGGGGTGCTGCTCGCGGAGTGCGTCGTGCGGATCGTGGGGGCGTTCACCGTGCCCGTGGACACCATGGTGTGGCTCGGGTCGGTCGTCCTCGTCGCTGCTGTGGGGACCGGGATCGTGGTCGGCGGCGCGTTCGGCGCCGGGCCCATGGAGCGGATGCTCACCGCCGAGGCCGCTGCGGGCGGAGAGTCCAGGGCGGTCGAGCCGGCCATGGCCGCTTGAGACGGACCACGGCAGAGATGAGGCAAATTCATCTTTGGCTGGATCTACCCACGGGTAAGCCGGGGCCCTACGCTCGCGGCCATGACTGATGTGCTGCGGCGCGGCAGGGCCTCGCTGGCGTTCGGCTTCTGTGTGCAGGGGGTCGCCTTCGCTCTGCTCGTGACGCGGATTCCGGCCATCCAGGACCGCTACGGGGTCTCCGACGCGCTGCTGCCGGCCTTCCTGGCCGCTGTGCCGATCCTCGCCGGGATCGGGAGCGTGAGCACCGAGCGGCTGGTGCGGCGGGTGCCGCCGAGCCGGTTGCTGCGGTGGTCCCAGCCCGTCGTGCTGCTGGCGCTGCTCGGGGTCGGGGCCGGGGAGCGGATGCTCGAACTGGGTGTCGCGCTCGCGGCGTTCGGGCTCGCGGTCGGGGTGCTGGACGCGTCGATGAACATGCTCGGGGTGAGCCTGCAGCGGGCGTACGGGCGCAGCATCATGCTCAGCTTCCACGCGGCGTACAGCCTGGGCGGGATCGTCGGGGCCTCGCTGGCATGGGTGGGGGCGCACTGGGATCTGGCGTTGTGGGTGTCGTATCTGCCGGTCGTGCTGGTGCTGCTGCCGGCGGTGCTGGTGGGGAGCCGGTGGTACGTCGACGACCAAGGCGCGGCACCCGGGGCGGAGGAGAAGGCGGGGGAGACGGGCGCGGAGGGGCAGGCTGTCGTCTTCAAGTGGCTGTTGCCGCTCTGCCTGGTGATGACCTTCGCGTACATCGGGGACTCGACGGTCTCCAACTGGAGTGCCAAGTATCTCCAGGACGTGCTGGGGAGCTCGGAGCAGCTGGCGACGGTGCCGTACAACGTGTACATGGTCACCACGCTGCTGGGGCGGGCGATCGGCGACCTCGGGGTGCGGCGGTTCGGGGCGGTGGCGGTCGTGCGGGGCGGGGCGCTGGTGGCGGCGGGTGGGTTCGCCGTGGTGGCGGGGGCGCCCGGGGCATGGGTCGGGATGCTGGGATTCACGCTGCTGGGGCTGGGGTTGTGTGTGCTGGTGCCGCAGACGTTCGCGGCGGCGGGCAGGCTGTTCCCGGGGGCTTCGGACGCGGCCGTGGCGCGGCTGAACGTCTTCAACTATGTGGGGTTCCTGATCGGTTCGCCGTTGGTCGGTGCGCTGGGGGATCTGTGGAGCTACCGCGGGGCCATGCTCGTGCCGATGGTGTTGGTGCTGGTGACACTCGTGTACGCCCGGTCGTTCGCTGCTCAACCGGACCGATACGGTGGCGGGCATGAGCGGCCGCGCACAGCTGATGTGGGACGAGGCAGTAACGGGCTATGACTTCGGTCCGGGGCATCCGATGGACCCCGTACGGCTCGCCCTGACCCGGAAACTGGTCGACGCCTTCGGGCTGGACCGTGAGGTGGAGGTCGTCGCCGCGAAGGCGGCCGGGGAGTCGACGCTGCGGCTCGTCCACCGTCAGGACTACATCGGGGCGGTGAAGGCCGCGTCGGCGGATCCGGGGGCGGCGGACCAGTCGTACGGTCTGGGGACGATGGACGATCCGGCGTTCGCGGGGATGCACGAGGTGTCGTCGCTGATCGCCGGGCAGTCGGTGGGGGCGGCGGAGGCGGTGTGGCGCGGTGAGGCGCTGCACGCGGTGAACTTCGCGGGCGGGCTGCACCACGCGATGCCGGGCGGTGCGTCCGGGTTCTGCATCTACAACGACGCGTCGCTGGCCATCGCCCGGCTGCTGGAGCTCGGCGCGGAGCGGGTCGCGTACGTCGACGTCGACGTGCATCACGGGGACGGGGTGCAGGCGGCGTTCTGGGACGATCCGCGGGTGCTGACGATCTCGCTGCACGAGCATCCCCGGACGCTGTTCCCGCAGACCGGGTGGCCGGAGGAGACCGGGGCGGACTCGGCGGAGGGCTCGGCGGTGAACGTGGCGCTGCCGGCCGGGACCGGGGACGCCGGATGGCTGCGGGCGTTCCACGCGGTGGTGCCGGAGCTGATCGCGGACTTCCGGCCTCAGGTGCTGGTGACGCAGCACGGGGCCGACACGCACTTCGAGGATCCGCTGGCGCATCTGGCGGTGTCGCTGGACGCGCAGCGGGCGGTGCAGGTGGCCTGTCACGACCTGGCGCACGAGTACGCGGAGGGGCGGTGGGTGGCCCTGGGCGGGGGTGGCTACGCCGTGGTGGACGTCGTTCCGCGGTCGTGGACGCATCTGGTCGGGATCGCGGCGGGCCGGGCCGTGGAGCCCGAGGCGGTGATCCCCGAGGGCTGGCGGCAGGAAGTGTTCGCGCGGACGCGGCAGTTGGCCCCGGCGCGGATGACGGACGGGCGCTGGCCCGTGGCCTGGCAGGGCTGGGAGGAGGGCTACGACCCGGCGGACCGGCTGGACCAGGCGGTGCTGGCGGCCAGGCGGGCGGTCTTCCCGCTGCGGGGGCTGCTGGCCTGACCGGATCGGGGTACTAGGCCGACCGTGCGGTGTTCCCCGGTTCCCGGGACAGGCAGGACCCGTGTCGCGCACGATCTCCTGGTGCTGACCCCCGAAGCCCTTCGCGCGCACCTGGTGGGTGCGCGTCTCGCCGGGACCGTGGCCACGTCCCGGGAGGAGAGCCTGCGGAGCTACCGGCTGTTCGCTGCCCGGGACCCCCGGGTGCTGCTCGGGATCGATCCCGAAAGGCCTTGGAGGCAGCGGGATTTGATTGATCTGATGGCGGACCGGTGCGGGGTTTCGGTCGATTCTCGTCGTACTTCCGGCCAGGACGTGATCGATCCGGAGAGGACGCTGAGCGCGCTGGACGCCTTCGCGGAACGGCTCGCCGGGGCCGCCCGGCGCCGCGCGCCCGTGCTGCTCGGCACCGGGCATCCGCACCGGCTGCTCGGTTTCTACGCCGCTCTGGCAGACGCGCTGTCGGCGGCCGGGTGTGAGGTCCTCACCCCCGCGCAGGGTCGCTGTGTCGACATAACGACCCGGTTCGGCCTACGTACGTACAACCTCGACTACGTACGAGGAGTCGCGCTGGTGCGGGCGTCCGGCGGGGAACGCCCCGGTTGTGAGCCCGGCGCGCATACGCACTCACCTCTCCCGGTTCGTACCGTGCTGGCCGTCGCCGCGGAGGCCGGCGGGCCCCTTCCCGAGCTGGTGATCGGGGACCACGGGTGGGTCTGCGGGGCAGGTCAGCTGGGGTTCGAGGCCATCGGTCCGGCCGATACGGACGACCCCGCCCCGTTCGTCGGTCAGGCCGAGGGGTCCGTGTCCGTCGTCGTTCCACTTGATGATGGCGTGCGGTCTGATTACTACCTGCCGCTTACCCGCTACGTACTCAATCGGGCGTGTCTGTCACAGTAGGCCGCCGATGGGTGCACCTCTTCCCCACTCGCATCACCCGCCCCTACATTGGGGAGTGAGCACGCAGCGACGAAGAGTCACCGGAAGGGGAAGCCGGTGGCCGTCGAGTGCGGAAGGTTCAGGTGTGTCATGGCTGCAGCTGGCGAGAGGCCTCTGAACGAGGTTCAGTTCCTTACCGTGGCGGAAGTCGCCTCGGTGATGCGAGTGTCGAAGATGACCGTGTACCGGCTGGTGCACAGCGGTCATCTGCCCGCGATCCGTGTGGGGCGGTCCTTCCGCGTCCCGGAGCAAGCGGTTCACGAGTACCTCCGCGAGAGTTACGTGGGGGTGGAAACCGCCTGACGGCTGGGCCGGGGCGATCCTCTCAGGGCACTTCGGGATCCCCCGGCCTCCTCGATTACGACCTCAGCGCTCGGACGGGTAGGCTGGCCCCTCGTAGGTCGTATGGGCCCATGGCGCCCAAACACCGAGTGATGAGAAGTGAGCGAGGGTAGTCGTGGGCTCTGTTATCAAGAAGCGGCGCAAGCGGATGGCGAAGAAGAAGCACCGCAAGCTGCTCAAGCGCACGCGCGTCCAGCGTCGCAACAAGAAGTAAGTTCGCGACGCGGACTGCGCGAGAGCGTTGCTGTGGCCCCCCACTGAACGGTGGGGGGCCACACGTGTATCGGCTCGTACGTCCGGCTGCTTTGGTCACTTCGCGCATCGGGCGGTCATCACAGCGCAACACCGAACCGCTAAGTTGGCCCCACGGGGGAACGCGGCGGGGGCGAGATGTTCTGGAAGGAAGGCGCTGATCTTGGGCAAGGTCGTGCTCGTCACCGGAGTGGCCCGCCAGCTGGGGGGCCGGTTCGTCCGGCGGATCCAGCGTGACCCCGACGTGGACCGCGTCGTCGGGGTGGACGCGGTGCCGCCCGAGCACCATCTGGGCGGTGCGGACTTCGTCCAGGCCGACATCCGGCAGCCCGGGATCGCGCGGGTGCTCGCCGAAGCGGGTGCCGACACGATCGTCCACCTGGACGTGACGGGCACACCGCTGGGCAGCGGCAACCGGGCCTCCCTGAAGGAGACCAACGTCATCGGCACCATGCAGCTGCTCGGTGCCTGCCAGAAGTCGCCCACCGTGCGGCGGCTGGTCGTGAAGTCCAGCACCAACGTCTACGGTTCCGCGCCCCGCGATCCGGCCGTGTTCACCGAGACGACCCCGCCCAAGTCGCTGCCGAGCGGCGGCTTCGCCAAGGACACGGTGGAGGTCGAGGGCTACGTCCGCGGCTTCGCGCGCCGGCGGCCCGACGTGGCGGTGGCCGTGCTGCGGTTCGCCAACATCCTGGGCCCGACCGCGGACACCCCGCTCGCCTCGTACTTCTCGCTGCCGGTCCTGCCGACGGTGTTCGGCTACGACCCGCGGCTGCAGTTCGTGCACGAGGACGACGTGATCGAGGTGCTGCGGATCGCCTCGCACGAGCCGCAGCGGGGCACGCTCAACAGCGGCACCTTCAACATCGCCGGAGACGGCGTCCTGCTGCTCTCCCAGTGCTCCCGGCGCCTGGGCCGCCCCACCGTGCCCCTGCTGCTCCCCGCGGTCACCTGGGCGGGCTCGCTGGTGCGTACGCTGGGCATGACGGACTTCTCGCCCGAGCAGATCCGGCTGCTGACCCACGGCCGGGTCGTCGCCACGGGCCAGATGCGCGAGACGCTGGGATTCCAGCCCAAGTACACGACCGCGGAGACGTTCGCGGACTTCGCACGCAGCCAAGGACCCGGACTTCTGCCGCCGGAGGCCCTTGCCGGGGCCGTCGACCGGATCGCCGCGCTGCCCCTCGCGGGCGGCGGTCACACCCCGACGCAGAGCGCCAACTGAGGAGCGCATCAACGATGGCGGATGCCAAGGTCATTCCGTTCGACGACGACCGGTCCCGCGGGAGCGCCGCACAGCGCCCCCAGCGTCGCCGGAGCGCGGGGAACCGGCGCCCGGGCACGGAGTCCGCGCCGGTACGTGAGGTGCAGCCCCTGCCCACCAGGGCTGTTCCGCAGGATGATGTTCCTGTGACGTCCGATGAACAACCGCCACAGGGGTCCGGGGACGGCGACGGCGGCCTGGAACGGCGGATCGCGAGCGGCCTGGCCTTCCTGCGCCGCCGCCTCACCGGGGACTACGAGGTCGACGACTTCGGCTACGACGAGGAACTCACCGACCAGGTCCTGATGTCCCTGCTGCGGCCGCTGTACGACACGTACTTCAGGGTCGAGGTGAAGGGCGTCGAGAACATCCCGTCCGAGGGCGGCGCCCTGATCGTGGCGAACCACTCCGGGACGCTGCCGATGGACGGCCTGATGATGCAGGTCGCCGTGCACGACAACCACCCGGCGGGCCGGCATCTGCGGCTGCTGGCCGCCGATCTGGTGTTCATGCTGCCGGTGGTCAACGAACTCGCCCGCAAGCTCGGCCACACCCTGGCGTGTGCCGAGGACGCGGCGCGGCTGCTGGAGCAGGGCGAACTGGTCGGGGTGATGCCGGAGGGCTTCAAGGGCCTCGGCAAGCCCTTCGCGGACCGCTACAAGCTCCAGCGCTTCGGCCGCGGCGGCTTCGTCTCCACGGCACTGCGCGCCGGGACGCCGATCATTCCCTGCTCGATCGTCGGGGCCGAGGAGATCTACCCGATGATCGGCAACGCCAAGACCGTCGCCCGGCTGCTGGGGTTTCCGTACTTCCCGATCACGCCGACCTTCCCGTGGCTCGGGCCGCTCGGGGCGATTCCGCTGCCGACCAAGTGGACGATCCAGTTCGGCGAGCCGATCCCCACGGACGGCTATCCGCCGGAGGCGGCCGAGGACCCGATGCTGATGTTCAACCTGACCGACCAGGTCAGGGAGCAGATCCAGCACACGCTGTACAAGCTGCTGGTGCAGCGGCGGTCGGTCTTCTTCTGAACCCGCAGGTTCTGAACCCGCAGGCATGACAGTGGGGGCGCCGAGGGGCGCCCCCACTGTCATGCCGCCGTCTAGTTCGCGTCCTCGTTGTCCATGTCCAGCCCGGGCAGCAGGCCGGGCAGGAGCGGCGGGAGTGTCACGTTCGGCTTGGGGACGGACGGGGTGCCCTCCGCCGACGGGGAGGCGCTCGCCTCGCTGTCCTTCGGCGGGTCGAGCAGGCCGCCGGTGTTGCCGCCGAGCAGACCGTCGCTCTCGCTGCCGGAGCCGGCCGGGCGGCTGGGGCTGCCGCTGCCCGTGCCGCCCCTGTCGGGGCTCTTGCCGCTGCTCTTGCCGGGGCGGGCCGACCGGTCGGTGGCCGAGGAGCCGGTGGAGGCCGACTCGGAGGCACCCCGGTGCCTGCCCTCGCCGCCGCCCCGGGCCGGAGGCTCGGGCAGCAGGGAGCGCAGCGGGGCGACGTCCTCCTCTATGGCGTCGAACACCGACGACACCTGGTCGCCGACGTCTCCGAGCTGGACGGGCA
Organism: Streptomyces viridochromogenes DSM 40736; assembly: GCF_000158955.1. Lineage (GTDB taxonomy): Bacteria > Actinomycetota > Actinomycetes > Streptomycetales > Streptomycetaceae > Streptomyces > Streptomyces venetus. The sequence goes on from NZ_GG657757.1 coordinate 5,014,273, forward strand.
GCTTCTCGCGCAGTTCGCCCCAGGCCTGGCGGTGGGAGCGGGAGAACGCCGACAGGGCCTGGATGGGGCCCAGGGAGTCCGGGTCGTGCTGGTACGCCTCGCTCAGCAGCCGGTGGCCTTCCGACGCGTCGTGCCGCATGCCGGACAGGGCGCGGCGGATCTCGCCGAGGGACTCGTGGTCCAGGGGGCCGCTGCGGCCGCGCTCCATCAGGCGGCGGGCTTCGCTGAGCCGGGTGGAGGCGTGGTCGAGGTAGACCCGCCCGCGCTCGTCGGCGCCGTCGGCCAGGCCGAGTTTGACGTCCTCGATGCCGCGCTTGAGGCCGTAGAGCGAGTCGCCGGGCAGGGCGTCTGAGCTGGCCGCGGAGACTCCGCCGAAGGCGCTGGCGGCCACGCCGACGCTGAGGCCGCCCGCGGTGAGGCCCTTGGCGAGCCGGGAACGCGGCCGGTACTTCTTCAGTGAGTTCGCGCGGTGGGCGCCCCGGGCCCGGGAGCGCTGCTCGGGGACCGCGCGGTCCGTCGCCCCGCCTCCCACGGTGCCCTCCTGGAGCATGGCCTCGAAGGCCGCCACCAGCTGGGCCCGCTGGACGACCTTGACCTCCGGGTCGAGCACCGGTCTGGGCAGCGTCTCAAGACCGGAGGCGAGCGCCAGCAGGCGTGCCTGTTCGGTCTGTTCCGCAGCGGCCGGCGCCGGTGCCGGTCCTTCGGGCTGCTCGGCCGCCGTGCCCTGCTCGGACTGCTCCTGAAGGGCCTGGGCGAAGGCGTTCGCCCGCCGGTGCGCCGATACGTTCGCGATCACTGGCGGCACCTCCTCTCGTCATGACGGTCGACTCCCCAGGGGGTCCTGAGGGTTGCACGCCCTGACCACGACCACACGATCGGGTGACCGGAGTCGGCCAGGGGGTGACCACAGGGAGTCTGCATCCCGCACAACGAGCGGCGCGGCACTTGGGTTACGGACACCGGATGATCCGATGCCGAAGTCAACGGACTTTCACGGAGCGTGAGTTGGCGGTGGCGGAGGGTGTTCTCCGGTCAGCGGGCGTCTTCCGGGAGGAGCCGGGCGAGAGTGCGGACGGCCCGGTACTGGAGGGTCTTGATGGCGCCCTCGTTCTTGCCCATGACGCGGGCGGTCTCGGCGACGGAGAGGCCCTGGAGGAAGCGGAGCGTCACGCACTCCTGCTGCTGGGGGTTGAGCCGCCGTACGGCGTCGAGCAGGGCGGCGTTGGAGAGGGACTCCAGGACGGAGTCCTCGGGGGAGCGCTCGACCTCGTTGGCGTCGAGCATCTCGCCGGTGGTGACCTCGAGGCGGAAGCGGCTGGACTTGAAGTGGTCGGCGACCAGGTTGCGGGCGATGGTGACGAGCCAGGCGCCGAAGTCGCGGCCCTGCCAGGTGAAGGTGCCGATGCGGCGCAGGGCCCGCAGGAAGGTCTCGCTGGTGAGGTCCTCGGCGGTCGCCTTTCCTCCGACCCGGTAGTAGATGTACCGGTACACGGTGTCGCTGTACTGGTCGTAGAGGCGGCCGAAGGCGTCGGCCTCGCCGGCCTGGGCGCGCTCCACGAGGTCCATCATCCGGGCGCTGTCGCTGTCCGCGGCGGGCCGTCGGGCGGTGGCCGCGCCGGACGGGCGCCCTCGTCTGCCGACCGCGGCGCTGCCGTCGGCCAGTGCGTAGCACGGACCGACGGGCGCGGCGGCGGCGAATGCGGGGACGGCGTACGCGGTGGGGACGAAGCCGCGCAACAGGTCGAGGACCGTTGCGCGAAGCGTAGCCAGGCCCGAGGCGTCAACCCCGACGTGTGGGTACACGGGACTCCCAGAGGCAGAGCTTCCATCACGTGCAGTACGGGACCTTTCACCCGTCGTAGCGACGGAGGGGTACCGGATTGCGTCTGAGGAGAATAACGCTTCGTACAGGCCCTGCTACACCGAGTTGCTCAAATCATCGATTACGTCGCTTCCGTAACCGATTGACGCCGGATCAAGCGCCAGAGGATGAACGATTGTTGATCGAAAAGGTTCGGATTGAGGCCGAGTCCGGGGCGTGTTGTGGCCGTGTGCAGCCAAGAGGACTGGACGCGAGGTTGTGGGGGTACGCCAGTTGGATTTACGGGGCCTGTCATCCCGTAAGCGATGGTGTCCCGGATTGATCGCCTCGTCAGCGGCGGCGGCGGTGCAGGGCGATCGCCGCCGCGGTGCCGCCGGCCACCGCGCCGACGCCGGCCGCGGCGGGGATGCCGACCTTGGCCGCCTTGCGGCCGGTGCGGTAGTCGCGCAGGCGCCAGTCGAGCCGGCGGGCGTGCTTGCGCAGCTTGGAGTCCGGGTTGATGGCGTACGGGTGACCGACCAGCGACAGCATCGGGATGTCGTTGTGCGAGTCGCTGTAGGCGGCGCAGCGGCCGAGGTCCAGGCCCTCCGCCGTCGCCAGGGCGCGGACCGCCTCGGCCTTCGCGGGGCCGTGCAGCGGTTCGCCGACCAGCTTGCCCGTGTAGACGCCGTCGACGGACTCGGCGACCGTGCCGAGGGCGCCGGTCAGGCCCAGGCGGCGGGCGATGACCTGGGCGATCTCGACCGGGGCCGCCGTCACGAGCCACACCTTCTGGCCCGCGTCCAGGTGGGCCTGGGCCAGGGCCCGGGTGCCGGGCCAGATGCGCTCGGCCATGTACTCGTCGTAGATCTCCTCGCCGATCGACTGGAGCTCGGCGACGCGGTGGCCCTTGACGATGGACAGGGCCGAGTCGCGGGCCTCCTGCATGTGCTCGGGGTCCTCGACCCCGGCCAGCCGGAACCAGGCCTGCTGCCAGGCGAACTTCGCCAGCTCGCGCGTCTCGAAGAACTTCCGTTTGTACAGGCCACGGCCGAAGTGGAAGAGGGCGGCGCCCTGCATGACGGTGTTGTCCAGGTCGAAGAAGGCGGCGGCCCGGTCGTCACCGTGGACCGGGAACTGCGGTTCCTCGGTCGTGCCGGCAGCCTCCTGTGAGGACTTGCGTGCTGCCTCCGCCGAGGCCTCGCCTGCCAAAACGCTCCGCGCCGTGGCGGAGCGCCTACGGGGAGTGAGCCATCCAAGAGCGGCCATGGCGTGAGCATAGCCAGTTTGTTCGGGGGTTCCGGAGTCGAGAGGTTTGGAGCGTGTGAACTCTCAGCGTGCGTGTCGTTAAAGAGGCCGCGCGGGAATGAGCCGGTCGGCGTGTCCCCTGGCCCTTCGGAAGGGTTCCCCTCGTTCACGGGCGCGCGACAATGGCCGACATGAGTCCCCTCTTTCGCCGTAAGCCCTCCGGGGAACGGCTCGTCACGCTGATCCGGAAGCCCGGCTGCCATCTGTGCGACGACGCGCAGGTCGTCGTGGAGAAGGTGTGCGGTGATCTCGGAGTCCCCTGGGAGGGGAAGGACATCACGGAGGATCAGGAACTGCACGACCGGTACTGGGAGCAGATCCCGGTCGTGCTGGTGGACGGCAGGCAGCACACCTTCTGGCGCGTGAACGAGGACCGCCTGCGCAAGGCGCTCACCGAGTGAGGCCGGCCGGTGACGCGACTGACCGACCAGTCCAAAGCGGTCGCCGGGTCGCTTAGGATCGATGGGAACTGGTCTCGGGGGCGGGATGCATGGAGGAGAGTGTGCGGTTTTGCCCCCAGGAGTGAAGGAACGGCGGTGCTCGTGCGCCGGTTCCCCACGAATGCGCCGGGGGTGCGTGAGCCCGGTCACGTTGGCCGGGCAAATCGGACACCATCTTTGTGCACGCGTTCACAAAGACATAGCCTGCATTCGACGGGGCGGTCATGTAGGGACGTATGACCGCCTACAGCCCCGCTCTACCCGCAGGAGCACCGTGGCAACTGGCCGAACTCACCGACCGGCGACCCGCAGCCGAGGGATTCCCGAGGCCACCGTCGCCCGGCTTCCGCTGTACCTCCGCGCCCTGACCGCGCTGTCGGAGCGCTCGGTACCCACTGTCTCCTCCGAGGAGCTCGCGGCCGCGGCGGGGGTCAACTCCGCGAAGCTGCGCAAGGACTTCTCCTACCTCGGCTCCTACGGGACCAGGGGTGTCGGCTACGACGTCGAGTACCTCGTCTACCAGATCTCCCGTGAGCTGGGCCTCACCCAGGACTGGCCGGTCGTGATCGTCGGTATCGGTAACCTCGGCGCCGCCCTGGCCAACTACGGCGGCTTCGCCTCCCGTGGTTTCCGGGTCGCCGCGCTGATCGACGCCGATCCGGCCATGGCGGGCAAGCCCGTCGCCGGGATCCCCGTGCAGCACTCCGACGACCTGGAGAAGATCATCCAGGACAACGGCGTGTCGATCGGTGTCATCGCCACCCCCGCCGGTGCCGCCCAGGCGGTCTGCGACCGGCTCGTGGCCGCCGGTGTCACCTCCATCCTGAACTTCGCGCCGACCGTGCTGTCCGTCCCGGACGGTGTCGACGTGCGCAAGGTGGACCTCTCCATCGAGCTGCAGATCCTCGCCTTCCACGAGCAGCGCAAGGCCGGGGAGGAGGCCGCCTCCGACGGTGGCGTCCCGACGGCCGCCGCCCGCGGCGAGTCCGCCGACCAGGGGCCTGACGGGGACATGCCCGCCGTGATGCCGGCATGAGCCTCCTCGTCGTCGGACTCAGCCACCGCAGCGCCCCGGTCAGCGTGCTGGAGCGGGCCTCGCTCAACCCGGACGCGCAGGGAAAGCTGCTCCAGGACACGGTCGCCGCCGAACCGGCCGCCGAGGCCGCGGTGCTCGCCACCTGCAACCGCATCGAGCTCTACGCCGACGTGGACAAGTTCCACGCCGGTGTCGCCGAGCTGTCCACGCTGCTCGCCCAGCACAGCGGGGTCGGCCTGGAGGAGCTCACTCCTTATCTCTACGTGCACTACGAGGACCGGGCCGTCCACCACCTGTTCTCGGTGGCGTGCGGGCTGGACTCGATGGTCGTCGGCGAGGGCCAGATCCTCGGCCAGATCAAGGACTCCCTGGCCCGCGCGCAGGACCTGCACTCCGCCGGCCGCCTCCTGAACGACCTGTTCCAGCAGGCCCTGCGGGTCGGCAAGCGCGCCCACTCCGAGACCGGCATCGACCGCGCCGGCCAGTCCCTGGTCACCTTCGGCCTGGAGCAGCTGGCCGCGGGCGGCGACGTGGAGACCTGGGCCCGGGGCAAGAAGGCCCTGGTCATCGGCGCCGGTTCGATGTCCTCCCTGGCCGCCGCCACGCTGGCCCGGGCCGGGGTCGCCGAGGTCGTCGTCGCCAACCGCACCATCGACCGCGCCGAGCGGCTCGCCCAGATACTCACCGAGGGCGACGACACGGACGTGCTGGCCCGCGCGGTACCGATGGAATCGGTGCCGGCCGAGCTGACACGTGCCGACATCGCCGTCTCCTGTACCGGCGCGACCGGCCTGGTCCTGACGGCCGAGTCGGTCGCCGCCGCGGTGGAGGGACGCACCGGACAGCCCGCCGCCGAGATCGAGGACGACCGGCGCACGGAGTCCCGGCAGGACGCGCTGCCGCCCACCTCCGTCGGCAACGACGACAACTGCCCGCTCGACCTGGCCGCCGTGCAGCCCGGCTTCTCCGTCATGGGGGAGGCCGCCGTGGCCGGCATGGACGCCGCCACGCTGGAGCAGCACGCCGCATGGGTCGCCGGTGGCACCGTCGACCGCCGGGAGGGCGCCCGCAGCGGCCCCGAGGCCGACGCCGAGCTGATCGGCGCGCTCGCGGCGACCGCGGCCACCGTCGGGCGGATCCCCGAGCGGCGCCGGCCCCAGCCGGTCGACGAGCCGCAGCGGCCCGAGCCCGTGCTCTTCCTGCTCGACCTGGCGATGCCGCGCGACATCGACGCGGCCGTGCACCGGCTGGCCGGGGTGCGGCTGGTGGACATCGAATCGCTGGCGGAGGCCTCCGCGGGCGCTCCGATGGCTGCCGATGTGGACCAGGTCCGGCGTATCGTCTCCGACGAGGTCGCGGCCTTCGGGGCAGCACTGCGGGCCGCGCACATCACACCGACCGTGGTCGCCCTGCGCACCATGGCCGCCGATGTCGTGGCCAGCGAGATCGCCCGCCTGGACGGGCGGCTGCCGGGCCTCGACGACAAGCACCGAGCGGAGATCACCCAGACCGTGCGGCGCGTGGTCGACAAACTGCTGCACGCGCCGACCGTACGGGTCAAGCAGCTCGCGGCCGAGCCCGGCGGAGCCGGATACGCGGACGCGCTGCGGACCCTGTTCGACCTCGACCCCGAGACGGTGGCAGCCGTCTCCCGGGCCGAGGACAGCACCACCCAGAAGGACCGAGGCCCGGCATGAATGACACCGGCGCGTCCCTGCGGGGAGCGCATGAGCAGGGGGCGCTGAGGCTCGGTACCCGGCGGAGCAAGCTCGCCATGGCCCAGTCCGGGCAGGTGGCCGAGGCCGTGCGCCGGGTGACCGGGCGGCCCGTCGAGCTCGTCGAGATCACCACGTACGGCGACGTCTCGCGCGAGCAGCTCGCGCAGATCGGCGGCACCGGCGTGTTCGTGACCGCGCTGCGCGACGCGCTGCTCAAGGGCGAGGTCGACTTCGCGGTGCACTCGCTGAAGGACCTGCCGACCACGCAGCCCGACGAGCTGGTCGTGGCCGCCGTGCCCGTGCGGGAGGACCCGCGGGACGTGATCGTCGCCCGGGACGCGCTGAAGTTCACCGACCTGCCCTCGGGGGCCCGCATCGGTACGGGTTCGCCGCGCCGGATGGCGCAGCTCAACGCGTACGCGCGCAGCCACAGCCTGGACATATCCACGGTCCCGATCCGCGGCAACGTCGACACCCGCATCGGGTACGTACGCAGCGGTGAGCTCGACGCCGTCGTACTGGCCGCCGCCGGACTGAACCGGATCGGCCGGGGCGACGAAGTGACCGACTTCCTGTCGGTCGACACGGTTTTGCCCGCCCCCGGCCAGGGGGCCCTGGCGATCGAGTGTGCCGCGGGCAACGCGGACCTCGTCGCCGCGCTCGCCGAGCTCGACGACCCGTTCACGCGGGTCGCCGTGACGGCCGAGCGATCACTGCTCGCCGCCCTGGAGGCCGGCTGCAGTGCCCCGGTGGGGGCGCTGGCCGACCTGCTGGCCGACGGGCAGATTGTCAAGGAAATGCGCCTGCGCGCCGTCGTCGGGACGACCGACGGCACGCGCACGGTGCAGCTGTCCACCACCGGTCCCGTGCCCCAGACGCACGACCGGGCAACGGCGCTCGGTCGCGAACTCGCGGCCGAGATGCTCGCCCAGGGCGCGGCCGGTCTGATGGGGGAGCGAGCACATTGAGCCCCACCACCCTTTCCGCCGGTCCTGAACACGGGCACGTCACCTTCCTGGGTGCCGGACCCGGAGATCCGGGACTGCTGACTCTGCGCGCCGTGGAGGCGCTGGCGAACGCGGACGTCCTCGTCGCCGAGCACGAAGTGCTCGACGTCGTACGTCAGCACGCCAGGCAGGGCGTCTCCGAAGTGGACACGGACTCGGATCCTTCCCAGGAGCCGACTCCGGGCACAGGAGCGCCCCAGCTCACGGTTGTTGACGGTACGTCAACCGCCGTGGCCACCCCCGCGGTGCGGGATGCCGCACATCTTGTCATGGAGGCCGCGCGGGGCGGCAGGCGGGTCGTGCGTGCTGTGTCCGGCGACCCGGGCCTCGACACGTACGCCGCCGAGGAGATGCTGGCGTGCGCCGCCGCCGGGGTGCCTTTCGAGGTCGTCCCCGGTATCGCGAGCGCGGTCGGTGTGCCCGCGTACGCCGGTGTGCCCCTGCGCGACGCGCAGGGCGCGGACGTGCGGTTCGTGGACGCGCGGACGGCGTCGGACCGGTGCTGGACGGAGGTCGGCGCGTCGGACGGCACGGTCGTGGTGTCCACCACGCTGGACTCCGTCGCCGCCGCGGCCGGCGAGCTCGTCTCCGCGGGCCGCAAGCCGGACACCCCGATGACGGTCACCGTCGCCGGCACGACCACCCGGCAGCGCACCTGGACCGCCACGCTCGGCACGATCGCGCAGACGCTGAAGCAGGCCAAGGTGCTGCCCTCGCCGGAGGGCGGCCGGCCGGTGATAGCCGTCGTCGGTGACCGTTCCGCCGCCGCCCAGCGCGACCAGCTCGCGTGGTTCGAGTCCAAGCCGCTGTTCGGCTGGAAGGTGCTCGTGCCGCGGACCAAGGAGCAGGCGGTGTCGCTCTCCGACCAGCTGCGGTCGTACGGGGCCGTGCCGAGCGAGGTGCCGACGATCGCCGTCGAGCCGCCGCGCACGCCCCAGCAGATGGAGCGGGCGGTCAAGGGGCTGGTGACGGGCCGCTACGAGTGGATCGCCTTCACCTCGGTGAACGCGGTCAAGGCCGTGCGGGAGAAGTTCGAGGAGTACGGGCTCGACGCCCGTGCCTTCGCGGGCATTAAGGTCGCGGCCGTGGGCGAGCAGACGGCCAAGGCGCTGATCGCCTTCGGTGTGAAGCCGGACCTGGTGCCGAGCGGCGAGCAGTCCGCCGCCGGGCTGCTGGAGGACTGGCCGCCCTACGACCCGGTCTTCGACCCGATCGACCGGGTGTTCCTGCCGCGTGCCGACATCGCCACGGAGACGCTGGTCGCCGGGCTGATCGAGCTCGGCTGGGAGGTCGACGACGTCACGGCCTACCGGACCGTGCGGGCCTCGCCGCCGCCGGCGGAGACGCGGGAGGCGATCAAGGGCGGTGGGTTCGACGCCGTGCTCTTCACCTCGTCGTCGACCGTGCGGAACCTGGTCGGTATCGCCGGCAAGCCGCACAACGTCACCGTGATCGCCTGTATCGGCCCGGCCACGGCCAAGACCGCCGAGGAGCACGGGCTCCGGGTGGACGTCATGGCCCCGGAGCCGTCCGTACTGAAGCTCGCGGAGGCGCTGGCGGACTTCGGCGCGAAGCGGCGAGCCGCCGCGGTGGAGGCCGGGGATCCGGTGACGCGGCCGAGCGAGCGGCGGCCGGGGGCGCGGAGGCGGCGTTCCACGACCTGACCTCCTGCGAACACCGGCTCAGGAGTGCCCTCTCTTCCGGGGGCACTCCTGAGCCGGTTCTGTCACAGGACATGGGCAATTCGGGTTCCGGGTGACCCACGACAGCCCATTTTATCTGTGGTGCTCAGAAGCCGTAAGGCGTGTTGACCGAACTAAAATCGTGTGTTCGCCCGGCACGGTGCACAGGGTGGGTCAGTTGAGTTGGGCGACGTAGACGGGGGTGCCCAGGACAACGTTCTTCCCCCCACGACGCATGGCCATCATTAGGTCGTGATGTCCGGTCAGGGCTCCCATGGCCGAAGCGGGCGTGGAGAGGATCCCGGTGGTGGTGAAGCGCTTGGCGAGGAACTCCGCGACAAATACGGGGCCTTTGAGCTTGGCGTTGACGGCGAGGACGGCCCGATGATGATGGTCGATCGCGGCCTGGGCAGTACTCAGGCCATCTAGCTCGATTTCGGCGATTGTCTCCAGTGCGGAGGTCAACGCGGGCGCGGCCGAACCGCCGATGAACGCCGGGCCGATCCCGGTGTCAGACACCGAGCTTTGAGGAGGAGGCTGACCGGGCCCAAGGTTGGTAGAGGAACTCAGCACATGGTGGATCGACCCGCTCAGACCTATGATCGAATGCTCGTTTTCCCCGCCGAAGTAAACGATTGCATCGTGCGGGGGAGGTAAAGGGCTCCAGCGCATCGACATCACACCGCGGAAGTAGGTGCTCGGGGCTTCCAGGGTGCCGACCAGGCCAGCCGCTTCCAGGAAGTTCTCCACCGCAGCCAAGCGGGACTCGCGAGTATCGGCTGGCTCTGCGAGGGAAGCACCGAACAGTTTGAGATCGAACTTGACCTCCTTGAGGGCCTTGCGCAGACGCCGCCTGGGCATCTGGTTGAACATGCTCACGACCTTGGAATCGGAGATGTAGAGGTAGGAGCGGGGCGGTCGGGACGTCGTGGCCATGTAAGCACCGTCCTGGGCTGAACTCGGACAAGCCGGCCCACGTGCTGCGGGCCCGCCGAGGTTATTACCCACCGCTAGTTCGGAGAAGGCACGTTAGGCAGGTGGGCCTGATCGGCCCGTGCCTTATAGATGTCCATGGGTTCGTCAGGCATGTACGGCACGTCAGCGGTGGGCGTCGCGGCGGCCTGGGTAAGGTCTGCCACGAAGTCCGGGTCGGCACGCGGCCTCCCAGTCGGCCCGGGTCCGCTGGAGCGCCTGGTGGAGGCATTCGGCCGGTCCTTTGAAGGCGTCTTCGTGCTCGGTCTTGCTGTACTCGTGCGGCATGTACACCGGTGGCCGCCACGTGCTGCCGATGGTGCCTGCGATCGGGACTACAGCCCCGATCGCACGCACCGTGGCTCACGCGGCGACGGTGACCGTCTTCGTCTTCCGGCGCTTCGGCGGGCCAAAGGCTGGCCCATGCTTCGGGCCGAACGCGACGGTGTACTCGTACGCGATGTTGTTCGCGAGCGGGATCGAGCGGGACTGCGAGCCGCCGCCGCTGACCGTGTCCTTGATCGCGGAATCCTTCCATACGCCGACCGGCTCCTGCTTGAGGGTCAGCGACAGGGAGGGCAGGTCGATCGTGTCCCAGTTGCGGTGGATCACGATGGCGACCGCCCGCAGCATCATGCCGTCCCAGCTGGTCGGGTCCGAGCCCCAGGCGCCCAGGACCGTCGTAAGCGTCTTGCGCAGGAGACCGTCTGCGGGGTCGCGCATCCCGTGCACCACCTTGAGCGCCTGGATTGCCGAGATACCGTTCTTCGACGTGCCGCTCGACACATGCAGACCGCAGCTCTCCACGTCCGCGTTGATCGTGACCGCCTCGACCTCCTGCGCGGTGACCGCCACCGCGAAGTTCTCATACGGCTTCACCGCACGGCGGTCGCGGTTCGCGGCCAGGAACAGCTTCGCCTCCTGCTTCTTGGTCAGCCCCACGTACACCATGCAGTCCCGGAGGAAGTCCGGGCCCTCGATGTCGCGCGCGACCTTGGTGGAGTGCTGACCATCGAGGAGGTAGTCGCCGTCCGGGCGGCGGGAGACCAGCGCGGGGCCGACCACCTCGGGATCCCAGATCTTCGCCAGGCGGTTGGCCCACTTGGGCTGGAACATGCGCTGCGCGTCGAGGTTCGGGTCGACCCTCAGATGCGAGACCGGGATGGCCTCGTAGTACTTCTTCACGACCGGCTTGGACCGGATGATTTTGCGCGTGCCGGACACGCATCTCCCTCGGTGTGGGTGGACGTCAGATGACGACCACCGTACGCGGAAAAATTTCCGCGTGTAGCTTTTTCTCGCGGGCAATGAATCCTCGCGGGTGGTGGCGGGGGCCGTAGCTCATCCCCTACCGGCAGGGGCGCCACCTCATTGACCTGCTGGAACCCTTCTCGCAGCCTTTGGAGCGCCGCGCTGACCTCGCCGGGCGGGTGTTCTGGCCAGCACATCTACGGGCCCAAGATCAGGTGATGGCCTGTTTTGAGAAACCTTGGCCGCAACCTCTGGGGACTCGATAACGTGCCTTACGTGCCTGAGCCCACTGATCTGCTCAGACGGCCCCGGAACCCTAGATAAGCTGTCCGCCCACGGCTCCTCCACCTCGTGACCCGACCGCACCAAGTCCCTTGCGAATGACTCGTGCTCATGAAATCCTGCAAGGCTTTGCGCACGGCACGAACGGTGTATTCAGTGGGGGGACCACACAGTGAACGACGCGACAACGGGTGGGGCATCGAGCGGCGACGACACGCAGGTCGCACGGCTGGCGGCGGGTTCGTCCAACTTCGGCCACCTGCTCCGGCACGAGCCTTTACTGGTGACGCTGGGCTGTTCCGCGGAGTCGTACGTCCACAGTGACCCGCACGCGGCCATGGTGAAGGCCCGCCTCTTTGGCGAGGTGATGACGCGGCACCTGGTCACGCTCCTTGGCCTCACCGTCCCGGGGTCCCGACAGGTGGACCGGATCAACGCACTCGTCAGGGCCGACGTTCTCGTCCCGCAAGTGAAGGCCTGGTTCGAGGCAGTCCGGACGACGGGTAACAAGGCTGCTCACGAGTACTACGCCAACGTCCGCGAAGCGCTCCAGTCCGTGGAACTGTGCTTCCGCCTCGGTGACTGGCTGCATCGCTCCCTCGACCAGTCCGACACCACGCACAGGGTGTTCTTGGCACCCGCGCCTCCCTCCGCCCCGCCCGCGCCCGAGTCCGTCGCCGACCAGCGCGAGCTGGAGCAGCTGCGCACCGAACTCGACGCCTACCGCCGCAAGTTGGAGGAGGCGCGGCTCAGCTACGACGGTAAGCAGAGCCGCCTGGAGCGCGAGCAGGCCGCCCGCGAGCAGGCCGAGGCGGAGCTGGCCCGCGCCGAGGCCGAGCGGGCCGCGCTGCACGACCTGATCGCCGAGCTGAGCGAGAAGATCACCGAGCTGACGGCCCCGGCGATGGAGTCCCGTTCGGCCGCCCGCCCGCTGGACGGGGCCTCGCGGCGTGACGAGTTCATCGCGCACGCGCAGAAGGCCGCCCGCCCGCCGATGAGCGAGGCGCAGGTCCGGGCCGAACTGGACCGGATCCTGGAGAAGGCGGGCTGGGTTGTCCAGGACGACAGCGCCAAGAACCTCTTCGCGGGCAAGGGCGTCGCGGTCCGGGAGGTCTCCACTGCCGTCGGCCGCGCCGACTACCTCCTCTACGTCGATCAGCGCCTGGTCGGTGTCATAGAGGCCAAGCGGGAGGGGGCCGACCTGGAGGCCGCCATGGAGCAGGCCGCCCGCTATGCCACTGGCCTCACCCGCAGCCAGCAGCTCAGCGCCTGGCGGGCCAGCCTGCCTTTCCGGTACGTCGCCGACGGCAACACCGTCCGCTTCCACAACGCCCTCGACCCGTCCCCGCGCACGCGGGAGGTCTTCGCGGTGCACCGGCCGGACACGATCGCCCGCTGGATCGAGGAGGCCGAGACCGACCCCACCGCCCCGACCCTGCGCGCCCGGATGCGCCGGCTGCCGCAGACCTTCCTCGACGCGAAGGATCTGCGCCCGGCCCAGGAAAAGGCGATCAACGGCCTGGAACTCTCCCTGGCCAAGGACGACCCACGTGCCCTGATCCAGATGGCGACCGGCGCCGGCAAGACGTACACCGTGGTCAGCGAGAGCTACCGGCTGCTCAAGCATGCCGGTGCCAAGCGCATCCTGTTCCTTGTCGACCGCAACAACCTGGGCAGCCAGGCCGCGACCGAGTTCGAGAACTTCGACACCCCGGACGACGGCCGTAAGTTCACCGAGCTGTACGTCGTGCAGCGGCTCGCCGGGGACACGGTGCTGGGCTCCGCGCACGTGGTGGTGTCCACGGTGCAGCGCCTGTGGCTGGCGCTGACGGGCCGTCCGGTGCCGAGCGCCGACAGCGAGGACGAGGCCCTCGACCGCTATGACCTGATCGACGAGCCTGTGCAGGTCGGTTACAACCCCGACCTGGCGCCGGAATCTTTCGATCTGATCGTCGTCGACGAGTGCCACCGTTCCATCTACGGCAAGTGGCGTGCGGTCCTTGAGTACTTCGACGCCCACCTGGTCGGCCTGACCGCCACTCCGGTCAAGCAGACCTTCGGCTTCTTCTTCCAGAACCTGGTCAGCGAGTACCCGTACGAGCAGGCCGTGGCCGACCGAGTCAACGTCGACTTCGACGTCTTCCGGATCCGTACGGAACTGGGCGAGAACGGCGGCACGATTCCGGCGGAGACGGTCGTCCCCATGCGGGAGCGCAAGACGCGGCGCGAGCGGTACCAGGAGCTGGAGGAGGACCTGGAGTGGAAGGCGTCCCAGCTCGGGCGGCAGGTCATCAGCAAGGGGCAGCTCAAGCTCGTCGTCGAGACGTTCCGGGAGCACCTGTTCACGGACATCTTCCCGCCGGTGGGGGAGGGGGAGGCTCAGCGGTCGCGTACGACGGCGCCGAAGACGTTGATCTTCGCCGTGGACGACAACCACGCCGACGAGATTGTCGACATGGTGCGACAGGTCTTCGGCGAGTGCGACGACTTCTGCCGGAAGATCACCCACGCCGCGAAGCGACCAGCCGAACTGATCAAGGCGTTCCGGAACAGCCCCGAACTGCGCATCGCGGTGACCGTGGACATGATCGCCACGGGCACCGACATCCCGCCGCTGGAGTGTGTCTTCTTCCTGCGGGACGTCAAGAGCTGGGCCTACTTCGAGCAGATGAAGGGCCGGGGCTCGCGAACGGTGGACCCGGCGGAGTTCCAGGCGGTCACGCCCGACGCCGAGGTCAAGGAGCGGTTCGTGATCGTTGACGCGGTTGGTGTCACGGACTCGCCCCGCGTCGACGCGCGCCCGCTCAACCGCATCTCCGAGCGGAAGATCCCGCTGGAGCGGCTGATGGCCAAGTCGGCCGGGCTGGCGATGACCGAGGACGAGGTCGCCACGCTTGCGGGCCGCCTGGCGCGGCTCGACCAGCAGCTCACGCCTGAGGAGCGGGAGGAGATCGAGGAACTCGCCGGCCAGCCGTTGCGAAAGATCGTCGGCGGGCTGGTCAGCTCCGTCGACCCCGACCAGCAGGAGAGGGCGAGGCGGATCGGCGGGGAGAAGCAGGTACGGCAGGAAATGCTGGACGCGCTGAAGCCGATCGCCTCGAACGGTGAGCTGCGGGACCGGCTCATGTCCATGCGCCGCGCCCACGACATCGTCATAGACGAGGTGAGCGTGGACCAGGTGAAGGAGGTGCGCGGCATCACGGCCGACGAACTGGCGATCCGGCGCGTGTCCTCCTGGAAGCAGTACATCAAGGACCACCAGGACGAGATCGCCGCACTGAACCTGGCGTTCAGCGAGCGGCGCGATCCCAAGGAGGTCTACCGGCGTCTGCGGGACCTCGCCCGCAAGATCGAGCGTCCCCCGTTCCAGTGGACTCCGTCACGGCTGTACGACGCGTACGTGCAGCTGGGGAAGGCGACTCGGCATCCGCGGGGTGTGGCCGGTGTGGTTGATCTGATCGGGCTGCTGCGCTTCGAGCTGGGGCTGGACCAGGAGGTACGGCCCTACCGGGCGCTGGTGGAGGAACGGTACGCGGCGTGGCGGGCGCAGCAGGAGCAGGCGGGGGCCGTGTTCAGCGAGGACCAGGTGTGGTGGCTGGACCGGATGGTCGACGTGATCGCCACGGATGCGGCGATCGAGCCCGACCATTTGAAGGACGTACCCTTCATCGAGCGCGGGGGCGTGGACGGGTTCCTGAGGGAGTTCGGGGCGGATCGGGGGGCTGAGATTTTGGATGAGCTGGGACGGGAGTTGGGCGCGTGAGCGAGGGTGGTTTTCCTTCTGGGCTTCCGGAGGGGTGGGCCTGGGCGACGCTTGGCGAGGTGTCCGAGTCCGTCCGAAATGGTATCTTCGTTTCTCGCCCGGGGAATGAGCCTGATGGCGTTCCTATTTTGCGAATTGGGGCTGTCAGGCCGCTCCGCCTAGACTTGAGTGACCTCCGATACAGCGGCCAGTCTGCCGAAGACCTCCGCGCTGCGGACCGGCTGGTCCTCCCCGGAGACTTGCTTTTCACGCGGTACAATGGTAACCCCGAATTTGTGGGTGCGTGCACTTCCGTTCCTGACTCGGCGCCTCTCTTGACGTACCCCGACAAGCTCATTCGGGTGCGGGTCGATCGTCGGGTGGTGTTGCCCGAATTCGTGGCGTATGCGTTCTCCTGGGAAGGGACGCGGGCTCGCGTACGCGAGTACGTGAAGACTACTGCCGGTCAGGCGGGAATCTCTGGAGGAGAGCTGAAGAAGATCGAGCTCCCCGTTCCGTCGCTAGCCGAGCAGCGGCGCATCGTTGCGGCACTCGAAGAGCAGATTTCTAAGATCGAGTCAGGGGAGCGCGGCCTCACGAACGCCGCTCGGCGTAGCGGTCAATACCGTAGGCTTGCCGCGGATCTGGCGACCAAGGGCGGGTTCGCCGAGCCGCTGACTGGTGATGGGACCGGGCCCGAGCTATTCGAATCGATCCGTAGCGCACGGGCCAGTAGAGTAAAGACGCGACGTCTCAAGCCTGCTACATTGAGCGGTCCCGTACCAAAGGTCCCCGCGCACTGGACAGTCGTATCGCTGGACGAAATCACGGAGCTTATTGAATACGGCTCATCCACGAAGACTTCTGAATCGGCGGAAGTCGGTGGCGTTCCTGTTCTGCGGATGGGGAACATTAAGGACGGGAAAGTCGATCCGCGCGTCCTGAAATATATCTCTGCTGACCATCCGGATGCGGTGCGGTACCGTCTCCAAGAGGGCGACTTGCTGTTCAATAGGACGAACAGTTTTGAGTTGGTCGGTAAATCGGCTGTCTATCGAGACAAATTTGGCCCGATGGCGTTTGCTTCCTATCTGATCCGCTGTCGTTTCTTGCCCGGAGTGGATACTGATTGGGTAAACCTAGTGATCAACAGCTCTATTGGGCGACGCTATGTTAGATCAGTTGCCACTCAGCAAGTTGGGCAGGCGAACGTTAATGGAACGAAGCTCGCGGCAATGCCGATTCCCCTTCCGCCAGAGGGTGAGCAGCGGCGAATTCTCGACGTGGTTGAAACTCATCAAGCGGCGGCACTGCGACTGGAGTCGGGGATCCGGCAGCAGGGGGCAAAGGCGACCCGCCTCCGGCGAGCCCTCCTGACCCAGGCTTTTGCTGGCCGTTTGGTTACTCAGGATCCAGCTGACGAGCCCGCCGAAATCCTGCTCGCCCGCATCCGCGCCGAGCGGGAGGCGGCTGGAGTGACTAAGACCCGACGCCGGAGCCCGCACCGAGCACCCGCTCAGCGCAAGCGAACGCCGGACACCGCACCCACAGCAGACGCGCCCCCGCCACCCCGAGCGGACGCCCCTGACCTCGCTGCCACCACTCAGCCCACCCTTGACCTGGAGATCCCCTCGTGACCACGACCGAGGCCCGTCGGCTCGTCGACAAGCTCTGGAGCTACTGCCACGTCCTGCGGGACGACGGCGTCTCCACCATTGACTACGTCGAGCAGTTGACGCTTCTCGTGTTCCTGAAGATGGCCCATGAGGCGCAGACCCGCCCCCCGATGTTCCGCGAACAGATCATGCCCGAGGGCTCGGTGTGGGAGAACCGTGGCTGGCCTGAGCTGCTGAAGAACGACGGCGCCGCGCTCGAAACGGCCTACGCCGAACTCCTCGAAGACCTCGGCAACCAGCGCAAGGACACCACCTTCCACCTGATCTTCAACGGGGCGAGGAACCGCATCCACGACCCCGCGAAGCTCAAGCGCCTGGTCAAAGACCTGATCGACAAGGAGAACTGGTCGGGTCAAAAGACCGACATCAAGGGCGACGCATATGAGGAGTTGCTGTCCCGGGGCGCCGAGGACATCAAGTCGGGTGCGGGCCAGTACTTTCACCCCGCGTCCGCTGATCCAGGCCATCATCGACTGTGTCCGCCCCACCGCGGACGACACGATCACTGACCCCGCCTGCGGTACCGGCGGCTTCCTGCTCGCTGCCGCCGAGTACATCCTCCACGAGTACGGCAACCAGCTCACCCCAGAGCAGCGCCAGGACCTCAGCAGCGGCGGAATCTGGGGCACTGAGCTGGTCAGGAACACTGCCCGCCTCGCCGCGATGAATCTGTTCCTTCATGGCATCGGCCAGCCCACCGGGCCGGCCCTCGTTCGCACCAAGGACGCCCTCGCCGCCCCGCCCGACAAGCGCGCGAGCCTGGTCCTGGCCAACCCGCCCTTTGGTAAGAAGTCGTCCATCACCGTGTACGGCGACGACGGCTCCGCTGCCCGTGAGGCCATCGCCTACGAGCGGCGCGACTTCTGGGTCACCACGACCAACAAGCAGCTCAACTTCGTCCAGCACATCGCCTCGCTGCTGGAGATCCACGGCCGGGCAGCGGTCGTCGTTCCCGACAACGTGCTCTTCGAAGGCGGCGCGGGAGAGACCATCCGCCGACGCCTGCTGAAGGAGTACGACGTCCACACGCTGCTGCGCCTGCCCACCGGCATCTTCTACGCGGGCGGCGTCAAGGCCAACGTGCTGTTCTTCGAGCGCAAGCAGGCCCGCCCCGAGCGGCCGTGGACCGAGAAGCTGTGGGTCTACGACTTCCGTACGGCCCAGCACTTCACCCTCAAGCAGAACCCGCTCACCCGGGCCGCCCTTGAGGACTTCGTCCAGTGCTACCGCCCCGACGAGGATCGCTCCAAGCGCGTGGAGACCGAGCGCTTCAAGGCGTACACGTACGAGGAGCTGATCGCACGCGACAAGGCCAACCTCGACATCACCTGGCTCCGCGACCCGAGCCTCGACGACGCGGACAACCTGCCCGCGCCCGAGGTGCTGGCCGCCGAGATCGTCGAGGACCTTCAGGCCGCCTTGGAGGAGTTCGCCGCGATCGCGGAGACGCTGCAACAGGCCCGGGGCGAGGGCGCGGCAGGTGAGGCGGCTCCGGTCGCGGAGTGACGACGTCCGTGCGGCCCGCAACAGTGAACTCCGTTGCGGGCCGTACGAGTTTGCTATGTCAGCGCACGGAGGCGTACGGCAGGAAGGTCACCCAGGCGGCGGGGGCGAGGGCGAGGCGGGGGCCGTCGGGGTTCTTGGAGTCGCGGACGAGGATGTGGTCGGGAACGGCCGCCACCTCGATGCAGTCGGGACCGTCAGGTGTGCTGTAGCTGCTCTTTATCCACTCGGGGGCCGTGGCGGCTTCCCTTGAGGGAATGTGGATCATTTCTCTCCCAGCACTTTCTCGATGAAGGCCAGCGACTCCCGGGGGGTGAGAGCCTGTGCCCGGATGGTCCCATAGCGAATGTCCAGCACTTGGACTTCCCTGGGATCGGTGATCACGCGGCTGACGAGTTGGACTTCGTTGTGACCTACTGCGCTGCCATCTCGTAGCCGGAGCAGCCTGAACGAACCTGCCAGTCCGGCGTTGTCCTCGCGGTCGAGGGGCAGGACTTGCAGGTCGACGTTCCTCAACTGCCCCGCTTCCAGCAGGTGTTCGAGCTGCCTTCGCATCACCATCCTGCCACCGATGGGGCGACGGAGCGTCGACTCGCATTGAACGAAGTTGAAGAGGCGCAGCGGAGCGGTCTCGGTCAGGATGTTCTGGCGGGCCAAGCGTGCCGCCACGTGCTGCTCGAACTCGTCTTCCGTGAACGGAGGTCGTCGCGTGGCGACCGACGCGCGCACGTACTCTTCCGTCTGCAGCAACCCGTGAATGACGGAGTTGTTGTAGGCACACAACTCGACCGCATCCGCCTCCAGCTTCTTCAGGTCCCGTACCTTCTTCGGATACCGCGCCTCCGCCACGTCCCCCTTCATCGCGGAGATCTTGCCGCCCGCGCCCAAGACCTCGTCCGCCGCGTCCAAGTACTCCGGCCGAGGAATCCGCCGCCCCCGCTCCACAGAAGAGACCAGCTCCTGCCCGTACCCGATGGCCGCCCCGAACTCGGCCTGGGTGAGGCCGGCCGCCTCCCGCCACAGCTTCAGTTGCCGTACGACCGTCCGCATCACGGCCCCGGCCTCGTCGTCCAGCCCCGCTTCCCACTCGCTCATGCGCGCCGCCTCCCGTTGCGTGCCCTCCCCGGACCAACTTCGGCCGCCCGCCCCCAGTCACCCCGGGCAGCCCGGACAGAAACCGGACACCTCACGGACAGCCTTCGGCCGCACGGGCCCTCTCTCTTCACAGCGTGCGCACGCATGAACACTTTTAGTGATGTGAATCAGGAAATCACCGCACCGCGGACCCCGCTCCACCAGTTCACCGTGCCGCTCTCCGCCACCCGCCGGGGCGCCCGCCTCGCCCGTCTGCTCGCCACCGAGCAACTGCGCTCCTGGGAACTTCCTTTGGACCCGGCTCGGCTGATCGTCGCCGAGCTCGCCTCGAACGCCGCCGTGCACGGCCGTGTCCCCGGGCGGAGTTTCCGGCTCGGCCTCGTCGTCACAGCGCCTGCCACTCTCCGTATCGAGGTCACCGATGCCCGGGGCGAGCAACTGCCCGCGCAGGCGCGGGTGACCGCAGGTGCACAGCCCAGCGAGGCCGGTCATGGTCTGGTCCTGGTCGAGGCGCTGGCCGACCGCTGGGGTGTGCGAGCAGGCCCGGTGCCGTGCAAGACCGTGTGGGCCGAGCTCGATCTCGGTACGCCCGGGTGACGTATCTCCGATGTGCCCGTACCGGCGCCCGGAAGCACGTGGGCCGGTGGAGTGCGGGCCGGGGCTGCGGGCGGTAAAAGACCTAAGAACCCAGGGAAAAAACCTTCCCAACCAACCAAACCCCGCCTACGTCACCCTGGCGGGTGAAACTGGTGGGTGCGAGTGGCGCGGTGGCCGTTCGGGCGTGCAGTCTCGCCCCAGGCACCATCACAACCCCACACATGCATCGGCCCCCGCCGGGACGGCAATCCCAGTGCGAGGGCCTGACCATCGAGGAAGTAGGCCCTTCCCCATGGCTGAGAAGCAGCCTAACGCTGCCGCGCGTCCGGATCAGGATGTTCGGCGAAGCACCACCCACTCCGGTGTCACCCACGTACGGGCGTACCAACCGGACCGGTACACGATCGTCGGCAACCACCTCGCCCAGCACCGAGAGCTGTCGCTGACCGCCATCGGGCTGGCCACTCACATCCTGTCGCTGCCGGAGGGCGCCCCGGTCGACATCCGCAGCCTCGCCGAGCGTTTCCCAGAAGGGCGGGACCGGATCGCCTTCGCCCTGCGGGAGCTGGAGGCGCGCGGGTATCTGGAGCGGGTGCGGGAGCGCACGGAAGCGGGCCGCCTGTACACGCGGACCTACGCCCACCACGCGCCCGCTGCCAGGGCCGCCGCCTGTGCCGCCGACGGTCCCATGGTCGGTGCGCAGGCCGGGGAAACGACCCGAGAGGACGACCAGGCTTCCGACCCGCCGGGCGCCCCCGCTCTCGGCAGCGGACCGGCCGCCTCTCACGCAGCACCGACCCCGCCGGAGACGTGCGGCTCCGAGCGCACCCCCCGCAGCCGGCACCACGACAAGGCCGTCGCCCTGCTCGCCGGCCTGCGCCGCACCGACGACCGCCTCACCCTCTCCCGGCGGCAGGTGGAGCGGCTCGCTCCCGCTGTCGCGGCCTGGTTCGACGGCGGTGCCACGACCGCCGTCGTCCACCGCGTCCTGACCGCCAACCTCCCCGAGGACATGCGGCACCCGGCCGGTGTCCTCGCCCATCGCCTTGAGCACCTGCTGCCGCCGCCTCTGCCCGCGAGCCCCCCGGCCGCGTCCGCGCACACCGGAACCGCCCCCTGCCGCCCCCACCCCTTCCAGACGTGTGACGGCTGTGAACGCGCCTTCCGCGCCCCTCACGCCGGTCGATGCCGAGACTGCCGGTCCGGGGCGAAGCCTCCGACAGCAGTCGACGCACCTCGCGCTGCTTGAAACCGGTTGCGGCTACGCGGGAGTCACCGCGTGGCCGTAGCGGAGCAGGTTGGACGGGTCGTAGGTGGCCTTGTCGTGGCGCAGGCGGGCGTAGACCTCGGGGGTCCAGGCGCGGGCGCGGTCCTGTTCGTCGCCCGGGGTGCCGTGGATGTTGACCATGGTGTGGCCGGTGCCGTAGGGGGCCATCGCGGTGTAGAGGCGGCGCGTCGCCTGTTCGACGGCTTCGGCCACGGGCGGGGCGGGCATGAGCCCGACCGACTCCATGAAGTAGCGGGCGTCGCGGGCGCAGACGGCGTCCTCGACGGCGGACGGGCGGGCCAGCGCTCCGCCCATGTGGCGCAATGAGGCGACCAGCAGGGGGTAGTCGGGGCCGGCCGCCGGGCCGACCTGCTCCAGGAACGTGCTGAGGGCGTCGGGGGACAGGTCGCGCAGGAGCAGGCAGCACTCCCGGGCCGGGAGCGGGTCCTGGGGTTCCATATGGATGCGGTCCAGGGCCGCGAACTCCATGTCCTCGACCGTGTCGACGGCCACGGGGGCGGCTCGGCGGAGCGGGGCGATCAGTGCCTCGCCCTCGGCCGGGTCGCCGGGCCAGGTGATCGCGACGCGGCCCCAGAAGCCGCCGCGCAGGGGTTCCGGGATCTGGGGGATGGGCGGCAGGCGCAGGACCGAGAACATGCTGCACATCTCGTCCGGGACGGTGCGGGTCCAGTCCGACCAGGCCCGGAGCAAGTCCGCCGCGTGTTCGCCCGGGGTGTGGAGGCCGCCGCCGTAGAGGCGGGACAGGGGCAGCAGGTCGGTGACGAGCGAGGTGACGATGCCTACGTTGCCCTTGCCGCCGCGCAGGGCCCAGAAGAGCTCCGGCTCGTGCTGGGGGTCCGTCTCGCGCAGGTGGCCGTCCGGGGTGACGACCTGCATGGAGCGGACCAGGTCGGCGGCGTAGCCGTAGGCACGGCCGAGGACGGGGAGACCGCCGCCGAGGACGTAGCCGACGACGCCCGCGTCGGTGGAGGTGCCGCAGAGGCCGGCGAGGCCGTGCGGGGCGGCGGCCGATATGACGTCGCTCCACTTCGCGCCCGCGGCGACGGTGGCTGTGCGGGTGGTGGGGTCTGTCTGTACGTCCGTCATGCGGGAGGTGTTGATCAGGAGGCCGTGTTCGATGGGGAAGTTGGCGCCGTGGCCGGTGGCCTGGACGGCGACGGGGGTGCCGGTGGCCTTGGCCCAGCGCATGGCGGTGACGATGTCGTCCGGGCCGGTGGCTCCTATGACGATGTCGGGGGTGTGGAGGGCGGCGAGGTTGAAGCCGGTGACCTCGTCGGCGTAGGCCGGGTCGCCGGGGCGTAGGACCGGGCCGTTGATGTCGGAGAGGGCGAAGAGGTCGGGGGTGCCGTGGGTGGTGGTCATCGCGGCCTCCGTGGGGGTGGGTACGGAGGGTTGGACTTTCAGGATGGACCTGGGTGGGTGGGGGCGCACTGTGGGCCGTGGTGCTGTGGGCTTCGATGGTGCTCGGCGTCGGGGCTGGGGCGGGGGGTTGCGCAGCCCGGCGTTGCGGGGTGCTGCCCGCGCCCACCCGTGCCGCCCCAGGCGGCACGCATGCCCGCGGGTTGCGACAAGGCGTCGGCATCGAGGGGCTCAGGGCGGGCGTAGCGTAGGGGGCATGACGACGTACGGATCTTTTCCCGGTACTCGGCCGCGGCGTTTGCGGAGTAACCCCGTCATGCGTCGGATGGTCGCCGAGACCAGGCTGCACCCCGCCGATCTGATTCTTCCGGCCTTCGTGCGGGAGGGCGTCAGCGAGCCCGTGCCGATCACGTCGATGCCCGGGGTCGTGCAGCACACGCGGGACAGCCTGAAGAAGGCCGCCGCCGAGGCGGTCGCGGCCGGGATCTCCGGGATCATGCTGTTCGGTGTGCCGGAGGAGTCGAAGAAGGACCCGCAGGGGACGCCGGGGACCGATCCCGACGGGATTCTGCAGGTCGCCCTGCGGGACGTGCGGGCCGAGGTCGGTGACGACCTGCTCGTCATGTCCGATCTGTGCCTCGACGAGACCACCGACCACGGGCACTGCGGTGTGCTGGACGACCAGGGGCGGGTCGACAACGACGCGACCCTGGAGCGGTACGCCGAGATGGCCCAGGTGCAGGCCGACGCCGGTGCCCATGTCGTCGGGCCCAGCGGGATGATGGACGGGCAGGTCGGTGTCATCCGTGACGCCCTCGACCAGATCGGGCGGGAGGACGTCGCCGTCCTCGCCTACACCGTGAAGTACGCCTCCGCCTTCTACGGGCCCTTCCGTGAGGCCGTCGCCTCCTCCCTGCAGGGTGACCGCAGGACGTATCAGCAGGACCCGGCGAACGTGCGGGAGTCCATGCGGGAGCTGGCCCTCGACCTCGAGGAGGGCGCCGACATGGTGATGGTCAAGCCCGCCGGCCCCTACCTGGACATCCTCGCCCGGGTCGCCGACGCCGTGGACGTGCCCGTCGCCGCCTACCAGATCTCCGGCGAGTACTCGATGATCGAGGCCGCCGCCGAGAAGGGCTGGATCGACCGCGACCGGGCGATCCTGGAGAGCCTCACCGGCATCCGGCGGGCCGGCGCGCGGAACATCCTCACCTACTGGGCCACCGAGGTGGCCCAGAAGCTGAACCGTCAGTAGGACATCAGCGGGTCCTCAGTAGGACAGGGCGTCGTCCATGTCCCGCAGCCAGTAGGTGACCGTCAGCGAGCTGTCGTAGTAGACGCCCTTCGCAGGCAGCTTCGGGAGGGCGGAGGGGCCGCCGCCGCTGTTCGGCGTGCGGCCCTGGAAGCCGACCGTGAGCTTGTGGCTGGTGCGGCCGTGCTCGCCGCTGCCGTCGGCCGCCGACAGCACCACGCCCGCGTAGCCGCTCTCGCCGGGGGCCAGGGTCGTCACCGCCTGCGGCTGCGAGTCCTCGATCGGCCGCGGGACCCACTGCATCTCGTCGAAGCGCAGCACCGGGTAGTAGGTCAGGTCGCAGTACTTCGAGCCGGTGTTCTTGACCGTGATCAGCATGTGGTTGAGGGGGCGGGGGACCGGCTTGGCCGTGACGGTGGTGTTGGAGCCGTTGCAGGAGACGCGGTTGGCCGGGTCGGCGGGGTCGGTGGGCTTGGCCGCCCGGGAGTTTCCGCCCTTCGCGTCGGTGGCCGTCCCGGAGGCCCCGCCCTTCGCGCCGGTGGCCGTCCCGGAGTTCGCGTCCGTCGCGCCGGTGGCCCCGGGGGTCTCCTCGGCCTTCGCGGTGGCCGACGACGCCGACTCGGCCTTCGCGGCCGCCCCCTCGTCCTGCGTGCCGGTGCCGTCCTGGCACGCGGTGAGGGCGAGGGCGGCCAGGAGGGCCACGGGGAGAGCGCGGTACTTGCGCATGAGTGGGTTTCCTTTCGGGCAAAGGTCGTCGGCATGTGGGGCCCAGCGAGCCGCGCCGCCGGTGTGCCGGGAGCGGCGTGCTTGGATGACCAGAGCGTGTGCGGTGATCCGTCCCGGGCGCCACAGCCGACGGACCATCAGGGACGCTGGAACGCCCGTACATGCATTGACCAGGGGAAACGACCCTCCCCTGGAACGGGGAAACGGGACACGGGGGGATGGAGGAACGGTGTCGGAAGGCACGGCCGCGGCTGACTTCGCCGCGCTGCTGGGGGAGTTGAAGGAGCGCTCCGGGCTGAGCTACGGGGTGCTCGCCAGGCGGCTCCACATGAGTACGTCGACGCTGCACCGGTACTGCAACGGGGATGCCGTGCCGGCCGACTACGCGCCCGTGGAGCGGCTCGCCCGGCTCTGCAAGGCGTCGCCGGGGGAGCTCGTCGAGCTGCACCGGCGGTGGGTGCTCGCGGATGCCGGCCGAGGGCGCAAGGGTGCCCCGGCACCGGAATCGGCACCGGAATCGGCCCCGGCACCGGAATCGGCCCCGGCACCGGAATCGGCCCCGGTACTGGAACCGGCCCCGGAGGCGGTGGCGGTTGTGCCGGAAACGGGTGCGCCGGAGACTTTTGAGCCGGTGGCGGCTGCTTCGGAAGAGGGGGTTCCGGACGAGGTCGCGGACAGCCGTCCGAGGCGTCCGCGTCGTGCGCTGCTCGCCGGTGTCGCCGTGGCGGTGGTCCTGGGCGCGGTCGGTCTCGCCGTCGCCCTGCCCTCCGACCGCGGCGACGAGGACGGGCGTGGCGGTTCGACGGCGGTGTCCGACACGGGCCGGCGGCCGGACGGCGGCGCGGCCGACTCCGTGTCGCCCTCGGTCACTTCCTCCTCCGGCACCGGCAAGGACAAGAAGGACAAGGGGAAGGACTCACCCTCCAAGGCACCCTCCTCGTCCGCCTCTGCCGGGCGGGGCGGCAGCGGCGCCGGTGCCGCCCCCGATCGCCCGGGCCGTGACACGACCGAGGCCACCGGGCCCGCTCCCCTCACCGTGAACACCACCGCGCACGCCTGGGAGAGCCCCTGTTCCCAGCGCTATCTGGTGAACCGGCCGCCGGGGCAGGTCGGGCCGCCGCCGCTGGAGCAGGACGCGCCCGCCTGGGTGGCGGCGACGGGGGCCGTGCCGTCCGGGGAGCAGTTCCTGAAGGTCACCGTGCAGGGCACCGGCAAGGAGACGGTGGTCGTCGACGGGCTGACGGTCCGTATGGCAGGCAAGCGTGCGCCGCTCGCCTGGAACGACTACGCCATGGGCTATCCGGGCGTCGGCTGCGGCGGCGGCGTTCCGACGCGCTTCTTCACCGTCGCCCTCGATGCCGCGCGTCCCGCCGTGGTCCCCGAGGCGGGGCACCGCGACTTCCCGTTCTCGGTGAGCGAGTCCGATCCGGAGGTCTACTACATCCGGGCCGACGCCTCCGCCTACGACGTCAGCTGGTACCTGGAGCTGAGCTGGTCCAGCGGCAGCCGGAAGGGCACGCTGAGGGTGGACGACGAGGGCCGGCCGTTCCGCACGAGCGGGAACAACGGGCGCCCGGCCTACGAGTTCCCGCTCGGCGGCGACAAGTGGGTCGAGGCCGGGACCACCGAGCAGTCCTGAGCGGCGGGTTCAGTGGAACTCGTGCACCAGCTCGATCCGGCCGACGATGTGGGCGTTGAACTCGTCGAGTTCCTCGGCGGGGACCCACAGTTCGAGGATCGTCTCTCCGCCGGCCTGCTGGACCGGGTACCGGCGCAGGAAGTCGGAATCGACCTCGAAGCGGGTGACGAAGCCGGCGCCGTCGTGCTTGACGTTCCAGTCGCGGGCGATCCTGACGGCGTAGTCCTCGTTGAGGACGGGGTAGAAGATCGGCTGCTCGGGGAGCCGGGGCGGCCAGGCGCGCCAGTCGAGTTCCCGCACCAGGTCCAGTTCCTTGGGGCCGGTGGGGCGCCACAGGGTCGTCGTCGTTCGTCGGTCGGTCCGCACGGGCACCATCAAATCACCTGGGGCGTTAGGTTGTTGACCGTCGGTGTGGTTGCTGATTGAACCACTTACTCTTCAGGAGACGTTCATGACCGGTGACGCCCTCAGCCAGGATCCCGTTGAGCTGCAGAGGAGGATCGACAGCAGTCAGGCGCACCCGGCCAGGGTCTACGACGTCTTCCTCGGCGGCAAGGACCACTACCCCGCCGACCGGGACGCGGCCGCCGCCGCGCTCGCCGCCAACCCGCGCGGGTACCTCGACGTACGGCACAACCGCGACTTCCTGCGCCGCGCGGTGACCACGCTGGTGGAGCAGGACGGGATCCGGCAGTTCCTCGACGTCGGGACCGGGCTGCCCACCGCCGAGAACGTGCACCAGATCGCCCAGCGGACCGACCCCGGGGCGCGGGTCGTGTACGTCGACAACGACCCGGTCGTGCTGGCGCACGCGCGGGCCCTGCTGACGAGCGGGCCCGAGGGGCGTACGGACTACATCGACGCCGACCTGCGCGACCCGGCCCGCATCCTCGAACAGGCCGCGAAGACCCTGGACTTCGACCAGCCGGTCGCGCTGTGCCTGGTCGCGATCCTGCACTTCGTGGCGGACGAGGAGGCGTATCCGCTGGTGCGCGGGCTGCTCGACGCGCTGCCGGCCGGCAGCCGGCTGGTGCTCAGTCACCTCACCGAGGACCTCAACCCGGAGAACATCCGCGCGGTGCAGCGGACGTACACCGAGCGGGGGTTCACCTTCGTGCTGCGCTCCCGGGCCGACGTCGAGCGGTTCTTCACGGAGAACCGGCTGGAGATCGCCGACCCGGGCGTCGTCCCCGCGCACCGCTGGCGGCCCGACGGTGCGGCGCCCGTCCCGGAGCAGCCGGAGGAGTCCTTCCTCGCCGGGCTCGACGACATCGAGAAGGTGCGCTACCGCGACATCAACGACGTGACGGACGCCGACATCAACGTGTACGCGGCGATCGGCGCGAAGCGCTGAACAGCGTACTCAGCGCCCTTCGTGTCCGGATCCCGGAAATCTTCTTGTAGGCGACACGTATTTTCCTAGGGTGCGGGGCACCAGGCCTCACCGCAGCCGAAGGAGCCGTGTCATGACCGTCACCGAGCCAGCGCCCGCCCCGTCCCCCGTGCCGCCGCTCGCCGCCCGGGCCCGGTCCGTCGGTGGCTCGCCCGTGCGGGACATCCTCGCCGTCACCGCCCGCCCCGAGGTGATCAACTTCGCGGGCGGGCTGCCGGCGCCGGAGCTGTTCGACGCGGAGGGCATCGCGGCCGCGTACCGCGCGGTGCTGGCCGAGGCGCCCGCGCGAGCGCTGCAGTACTCCACGACCGAGGGCGAGCCCGCGCTGCGGGCCGCGCTGGCCGCCCGTACCACCGCGCGCGGACTGCCGACCGGCCCCGACGACCTGCTCGTCACCACCGGCTCCCAGCAGGCCCTCTCCCTCCTGGCCACCGCGCTCCTCGAACCCGGGGACACCGTCCTCGTCGAGAGCCCCTGCTACCTGGCGGCACTCCAGGCCTTCGGCTTCGCCGGAGCGCGGGTCGTGGCCGTGCCAGGCGACGAGCACGGCGTCGATCCCGAGGCGCT
The DNA here is from genome assembly GCF_000158955.1 of Streptomyces viridochromogenes DSM 40736. Taxonomy (GTDB): domain Bacteria; phylum Actinomycetota; class Actinomycetes; order Streptomycetales; family Streptomycetaceae; genus Streptomyces; species Streptomyces venetus. Next base: position 5,042,607 of record NZ_GG657757.1, read on the forward strand.
GGAGGAGCTCGTGGTGCGCGAACGCCCCAAGCTGCTCTACACCGTGCCCACCTTCCAGAACCCCACCGGCCGCACCCTGCCCGCCGGGCGGCGCGCCGCCGTGGCCGCCGTCGCCGCCCGGCGCGGGCTGTGGATCGTCGAGGACGACCCCTACGGGGAGTTGCGCTACGAGGGCGAACGCGTCCCGTGGATCGCCGCCCACCCGGGCGCCGAGGACCGTACGGTGCTGCTCGGCAGCCTCTCCAAGGTCATGGCGCCCGGACTGCGGCTGGGCTGGCTGCGCGCCCCTGGGGAGCTGCGGCGCGCCTGTGCCGTCGCCAAGCAGGCCGCCGACCTGCACACCCCGACCGTCAACCAGCTCGCCGCGGCCCGCTACCTGGCGGACAACGACCTGGACGCGCACGTCAGCCGGGTCGCCGGGGTGTACCGCGAGCGCCGGGACGCCATGCTGGCCGGCCTCGCCGGGGCGCTGCCCGAGGGATCGGTCTGGGGCCGGCCCGAGGGCGGCATGTTCCTCTGGGCGCGGCTGCCGGAGCCGTACGACACCACGGCCCTGCTGCCGCGGGTGGTGCGGCAGGACGTGGCGTACGTCCCCGGTGCCCCCTTCTACGCCGGCACACCCGACCGCACGACCCTGCGGCTGTGCTTCGTGACGCAGACGCCCGAGGAGATCGGGGAGGGGCTGCGCAGGCTGGGGGCGGGCCTGCGGGGCGGGACCCCCGGAGCCTAGGACCGAGGGCGGAACCGCACGCGGGCCTCGAAGCACTCGCGGGCGGCTCCCGTCGCCGGGCGGAAACAGGCCCGGACGGTCGTGCCGGGGCGAGCCTCGGTCATGGGGGTGAAGACGTACGACTGCGCGGCGACGCCGTCGGTGATCTCGGCGGAGTGCGGGCGGCCTCCGGCGGCCCCGGCCAGCTCCAGGCGGTCGCCGATGCGTGTGCTCCACATCCGGGCCCAGCCGGCCTCGCACGTGTCGCTGTAGCGCAGTTCGAGGTGGGCTCCGGAGGACGTGCGGTGCGAGGCGAGGGTGAGCGGGGCGAGGCCGCACTTCATGGTCATCGGACTCCTGCCCTCGCAGGTGGCCGCGCGGCAGCGGGGTGCCGGGGCGGTCGTGGGCGGCGAGGACGGGCGGGGGGCGCCGGACTGGCCCGCCAGGAGGACCAGGGCGACGGACAGTCCGCCCGCCGCCATCGCACAGACCGACGCGAGGACCGCCAAGAGCCGGCCCCTGCCGGCCGGCCGCCCGGTCTCCGTCTCCGGAAGGCCGGCACGCGCGCTCGCGTCCGTGCCCGTGTCTTCGTCCGGGCGCGGCGCCGCCGCCCTGCCGCTCCACTCCGACTCCGCCAGTTCCCACAGCGCGAGACACCGGTCCTCCCGCTCGCCCGCCAGGCGGCACAGCTCCTGTACCGCCCGGCGCGGCGGGAGGGTCTTGCCGTTGAGGTAGCGCTCCCACGACGACTTGCTGAACGTGGTCTTCGTCGCCAGGGCCGCCAGGCTCAGGCCCGTCGCGGTCTTCAGCTCCCGCAGCGCGGAGACGAGCCGGGCGCGCTCCGGTGGCAGCTCGCCCGGCGGCTTCCGCGTCATTCCCGCAGGGCCTTCCAGGTGTGCGGGCCGATGATGCCGTCCACCACCAGGCCGGACCGCTTCTGCAGCTCCCTGACCGCTTGTTCCGTGTGCGGGCCGAAGATGCCGTCCACGGCGCCCGGTGAGAGGCCCGCCTCACGCAGCAGGCACTGTGCCTCGGCCACCTCCGGCCCGGCGTTGCCCGTCGCCAGGACGGCCTTCAGGGTGCGGCTGTTGCCCGCGTACCAGCGGCCGTCGATCCGCTGCGCCTTGCAGGTGTAGAGGGGCGGCTCCGACTCCTTCGTCGCTCCCGGCGCCGTCGAGGCGGACGAGGCGAGAGGGACCGCGGCCGCCTTGCTCTCGCCGTCCGTGAGCCGTACCGCCAGCAGGACCGCGGCGGCGACGGCCAGCACCAGGGCCACCGACCCGGCGACGAGCGTGATGCGCAGCGCCCGGCCGTGCGAGCGGGGCGGGTCGGTCGCGGCCGGTGGTTCCTGCTGCTCCGGCTCCTTTCCCCACGCCTCGGCGGCGACTTCGTGCAGCGCGAGCAGCCGGACCGGGTCGTCACCGCCGAGGCGGGCCATCGCCTCGACTGCCTCCCTGGGCGGGAGCGACCTGCCGGACAGGTAGCGCTCCCAGGACGACGTGCTGTAGCCCGTCTTCGCGGCCAGCCGGCGCAGGCTCAGTCCGCCATGGTCCTTGACCCGGCGTAATCGCACCACCAACTGGCGCACGCGCGGGTCGAGTTCTTCGGGCAGCCCTTTCCAACGCGACATGTTCCCCCCACTCGCGTTCATGGACGGTGGACCGTGGTCAGCGGCCCCCGTTTCCGCCGCAATTCTGCATCAGCTTCCACGCGCCGCCCCATACATCGGTTGCGTTCCCTCGCCGGCCCCCTACCGATTCGGCCACGGACGGGCCCGGGGCGTCCCGCCGCGCCGTCTCCGCGTGCGGTGGCGTCGCAGGTCAGCGGATGAGACGTCCCGTGAGTACGTCACTTCCGCGGCGGTTGTGGCGGCCCCCGGACCCTGGGCCGCAGTCTCGATGCGGAGCCGGCCGGTGGCGGTCGGCCCGACCACGAAGGGGGTAACGGCATGCGTATGACCAGGAAGCTCGCCGTGATGGCCGGGGGCGTCGCGCTGACCGGTGGTCTGCTGGCCGGCAACGCGGGCACGGCAGGCGCGGCGGAGGCCTCGCCGCAGGCGGCGTCGGATTGTCCGTCGGGCTGGTTCTGCGTGTGGTCCGGCAAGAACTACACGGGCCACATGCAGAAGGTCGAGGGGAAGAACGAGGACCTCACCCGGTTCGCGGTCTTCCAGGGCTTCAAGTCCTGGTACAACCACGGCAAGTCCTGTGACTACAAGTGGTGGACGGAGAAGAACTTCCACGGGGACAGCGGAGTCCTCGCTCGAGGGGTGAAGGGAACCGGCGACGCGGTCTGGTTCCAGAAGTCCAACAAGTGGGTCAACTGCCGCTGACCGCGGCCCGTCACGAACGCCCGAGGGCGGCACTCACGGGGGAGTGCCGCCCTCGGGGCCTGTCGCGGAGCCGGGCTCAGAGCCGCTCGGGCGTCCTGATGCCCAGCAGGCCCATGCCCCGGTGGAGCGTGCGGGCCGTGACGTCGCAGAGGAACAGACGGTTCTCGATCTGCTCCGGCGTCTCGGCCTTCAGCACCGGGCACTTGTCGTAGAACGTCGTGTACAGCGAGGCCAGCTGGTAGAGGTACGCCGCCAGCTTGTGCGGGGCGTACTCCGCGGCGGCCTCGAAGACCGTGTCGCCGAACGCGTCCAGGTGCAGACCGAGCGCCCGCTCCGCCGGGGCGAGTTCGAGCTCCGGGTGCGCGACCGCCTTCGTCTCGCCGGCCTTGCGCAGGATCGACTGGATCCGGGCGTACGCGTACTGGAGGTAGACGGACGTGTCGCCGTTCAGCGAGACCATCTGGTCCAGGTCGAACTTGTAGTCCCGGTTCGGCGACGTCGACAGGTCCGCGTACTTCACGGCACCGATGCCGACCTGCGCGGCCCGCTCCTGGATCTCGTCCTCGGTGAGGTCCTGTGCCTTCTCCCGTACGACCTCGGCGGCCCGCTGCACCGCCTCGTCCAGCAGGTCCTCCAGCCGTACGGTCTCGCCCTCACGCGTCTTGAACGGCTTGCCGTCCGCGCCGAGCACCGTGCCGTAGCCCATGTTGTGCGCGGTGACGTCCTCGCTCAGCCAGCCGGCCCGGCGGGCCGTCTCGAAGACCATCCTGAAGTGGAGCGACTGGCGTACGTCCACGACGTACAGCAGCGTCGTCGCCTTCAGGTCGAAGACGCGGTTGCGGATCGCCGTCAGGTCGGAGGCCGCGTAGCCGAAGCCGCCGTCCGCCTTTTGCACGATCAGCGGGACCGGCTGGTCGTCCTTGCCGCGGATCTCGTCGAAGAACACCACGAGCGCGCCCTCGGAGCGCACCGCGACACCCTTCTCCTCCAGGAGGCGGGCGGTCTCGGGCATGCCCTCGTTGTAGGCGGACTCGCCGACGATCTCCTCGTCGCGGATCTCCATGTCGAGCTTCTCGAAGACGGAGTAGAAGTAGACCTTCGACTCGTCCACGAACTGCTGCCACAGCTCGAGCGTCTCCTTGTCACCGGACTGCAGGGCGACGACCCGCTTCCGGGCCCGCTCCTTGAACTCCTCGTCCGCGTCGAAGAGCGCACGCGACGCCTTGTACACCCGGTTCAGGTTGCTCATCGCCTGCTCGCCGTCGACGTCGGCCGCCGGGGCCAGCTCGCCGGGGTGCTCGAACAGGTACTGGATGAGCATGCCGAACTGGGTGCCCCAGTCGCCGATGTGGTGCCGGCCGATCGTCTTCTCGCCGGTGAAGTCGAGCATGCCGCGCAGGGCGTCGCCGATGACCGCCGACCGCAGGTGACCGACGTGCATCTCCTTCGCCACGTTCGGCTGGGCGTAGTCGACGACCGTGATGCCCGCGTTCTCCTTCAGCGGCACGCCGAGACGCTCGCCGTCCGCGTGCCGCGCGGCGAGGTTCTCGATGATCGCCCGGTCGGCGACCGTGATGTTGAGGAAGCCGGGGCCGGAGACCTCGACATCCTTGATCACATCACCGCTGACGACGTTGCCGACGACCTGCGTCGCCAGCTCCCTCGGGTTGGCCTTCTCCTTCTTCGCGAGGGCCAGGATCCCGTTGGCCTGGAAGTCGGCCCGGTCGCTTCGTCGCAGCAGCGGGTCCGCGGAGCCGGCCTGCGGCAGAGCCGCCGACAGGGCCGCCGCGAGGCGCTGGTGGACGGAGTCGCTGAGGGACGTGACCGGGGCCATAGGTAAGGGTGCCGTTCTCCTCGAGGGAATCGATAGACACGGCCAGTATTCCATGCGGGTAAAGCCGTTTTTCCGGGCGCAAGGGGGTCTGGGACAATGGGGCGGTCAGCCGTGCGACCGTACCGGCTGCCCGATGAGGAAAGAAGGACGTGCCGATCGTGGCTCAGAGCACCGAGACCACCGACTGGGTCTCCCGTTTCGCGGATGAGGTCATCGAGGAGTCGGAGCGTCGGGCCCCGGGCAAACCCGTCGTCGTCGCGTCCGGGCTCTCACCGTCCGGGCCCATCCACCTCGGGAACCTGCGCGAGGTCATGACCCCGCACCTCGTCGCGGACGAGATCCGGCGGCGGGGGCACCAGGTGCGCCACCTGATCTCCTGGGACGACTACGACCGGTACCGCAAGGTGCCCAAGGGCATCGCCGGGGTCGACGAGAAGGCCTGGCAGGAGCACATCGGCAAGCCGCTGACCTCCGTCCCGGCGCCGAAGGGCTCCTCGTACCCGAACTGGGCCGAGCACTTCAAGGCCTCGATGATCGAGTCGCTGGCCGAGCTGGGCGTGGAGTTCGACGGGATCAGCCAGACCGCGCAGTACACCTCCGGCGTGTACCGCGAGCAGATCCTGCACGCCATCAAGCACCGCGGCGACATCGACGCGATCCTCGACCAGTACCGGACGAAGAAGGCCCCCGCCAAGAAGCAGCAGGGGCAGAAGCCGGTCGACGAGGCCGAGCTGGAGGCCGCCGAGGGCTCCGGCGCGGCCGCCGAGGACGACGGCAGCTCCGGCTCCACCGGGTACTTCCCGTACAAGCCGTACTGCGGCAACTGCGAGAAGGACCTCACCACCGTCACGTCCTACGACGACGACTCCACGGAGCTGACGTACGCCTGCACCGCGTGCGGCTTCTCCGAGACGGTCCGGCTGAGCGAGTTCAACCGCGGCAAGCTGGTCTGGAAGGTCGACTGGCCGATGCGGTGGGCGTACGAGGGTGTCGTGTTCGAGCCGAGCGGTGTCGACCACTCCTCTCCCGGGTCGTCGTTCCAGGTCGGCGGAGAGATCGTCGGGATCTTCGGCGGGAAGCAGCCGATCGGGCCGATGTACGCGTTCGTCGGCATCAGCGGCATGGCGAAGATGTCGTCCTCGCGGGGCGGCGTGCCGACCCCGGCGGACGCCCTGAAGATCATGGAGCCGCAGCTGCTGCGCTGGCTGTACGCGCGGCGCAGGCCCAACCAGTCCTTCAAGGTCGCCTTCGACCAGGAGATCCAGCGGCTCTACGACGAGTGGGACCGGCTGGACGCCAAGGTCGCCGACGGCAGCGTGCTGCCGGCCGACGCCGCCGCGCACGCGCGTGCGGTGGGCACGGCCGCCGGTGAGCTGCCCCGGACGCCCCGGCCGCTGCCGTACCGGACGCTGGCGTCCGTCGCGGACATCACCGCCGGGCACGAGGACCAGGCGCTGCGCATCCTCAGCGAGCTGGACCCGGAGCAGCCGCTGACCTCGCTGGAGGAGGCGCGGCCGCGGTACGACAAGGCCGAGGCCTGGATCAACACGCACGTGCCCGCCGACCAGCGGACGATCGTGCGGGACGAGCCGGACGCCGAGCTGCTGAAGTCGCTCGACGAGCAGGGGCTCCAGTCGCTGCGGCTGCTGCTGGACGGGCTCGCCGACCACTGGTCGCTGGACGGGCTGACCCACCTCGTCTACGGCGTGCCGAAGGTGCAGGCCGGGTTCCCGGCCGACGCGACGCCGAAGGAACTGCCCCCGGAGATCAAGACCGCGCAGCGGTCGTTCTTCGCGCTGCTGTACCACCTGCTGGTGGGACGGGACACCGGGCCGCGGCTGCCCACGCTGCTGCTGGCGGTCGGGCAGGAGCGGGTGCGCGCACTGCTCGGGGAGTGAGCGAAGAGGGGCCCTCACCTGTGAGGGCCCCTCTTTCTCTGTCAGGTTTCCCCGTCAGGCCGCCGCTCTGTCAGGCCGCCGGCTTCTGGAACAGCAGCATCGTCGACGAGCCGAACGCCTCCGTGTCGGTGAGCGTGCTGCTCACCAGGCGGAAGCCGTGCCGGCCGATCTCCTCGGCCAGGGCGTCACCGGACCGCTCCGCGTAGGGGAGCACCTCCAGGCCGATGTTCTTCTCGCCGTCCTCGACCCGGATCCGCCGGGAGATCACCCGGCCCGGCACGAGATCGGCGGAGACCTCCGCGTAGTCCGGGATGGAGAAGAAGCCCTTCCCCCACTCGCTCGCGCAGTGGTCCACGACGAAGTGGCCCCCGGGGCGGAGGATGTCGAAGACGCGCGAGATGTGACGGGCCCGCTGCTCGTCGTCGACGAGCATGTGGAGGCAGCCCATGTTCATGGCGAGGTCGAAGCTGCCCGCGTCGAGGCCGCGCAGATAGATGATGTCGCGCTCCATGAACCCCGAGGCGTCCAGCCCCGCGGCGGCGGCCCGCTCCCGCGCCCGGGCCAGCGCCGAGTGGGAGACGTCGACCGAGGTGACGTCGTACCCCTGCGACAGCAGGTACAGCGAGTCGCGGCCCTCGCCGCAGCCCAGGTCGATGATCCGTCCCGCGAAGATGTCCGGCCGCTTCTCGATCATCAGACGGAGCGAGGCGTTCGGCTCCGCCGACTCCCACAGCTGGGCGCCGTTGTCGTAGACGGTCCGGTAGCGGTCCTCGTAGCCGTAGTAGTAGGCGTCGAGCGTGCCGACGATGGTCCGTACGTCGTCGCTGGTGGGCGAGAACTCCACCGGGGACGCCGTGACGTCCGTGCCCAGCGCCATGAGCGCGGTGGCGTCGACCAGCCCGATCACCAGCAGGTACTGCGACGCGTCGCACTCGACCGCCTCACCGACCCCGAAGGGCGCGCAACACTCCTTCAGCGCGTCCAGGGTCAGCGCGCCGGCCTTGTCGCAGACGAAGACGGCCGCTCGGCCCCGGGTCACCTTGGCGGCGAAGCCGGCCGAGCCGTCCAGCTGCCACACGGTGGTGCGGTCGGCGAGTTCGATCGTGGTCGGTGCCAGGCCGGTGGGTGCGGATTCCTCGAGTATCGCTCGGTACAGACTCACTTCATTGCCCCCTGTGTGTCGTGCCTATGGGTGATCGTGCGTGGACAGCGGAGACACCAGGGCCGCGAGGCGGTCCCCGTACTCCCGGAGTACGGGGCTCTGGTGCCGGAAGACCCTGCCGGTCTCGCGGATGTGGTGCGCGAGTTCGTGGTTGCCGCAGCGCAGGGCGGCCTCGACGGCGGTGTGTTCGACGACGTCGCGCTGGGCGTTGCTGCCGCCCATCGGGTACGACTGGCCGAAGGACCTGGCCAGCCGGGTCGCGGCGTCGGCGTAGTCGCCGGTGGTGAAGGAACGGAAGCCGAGGAAGATGTCGACCATTTCCTCCGGCACCTCCTTGCCGCGTGCCAGGACCGCTTCCAGGAGCGCGTCGGCGTGGCCGTACTCGCCGGCCTGGCAGTAGGTGAGGTACGCGTGGAAGTCGTTGAAGAGGTACCAGTTCTCCTCCAGGTAGGGCTCCCAGTCCTGGAAGAGCGAGCGCCAGTAGGCGGAGAGGTCGAGCGACGGCCTGATCAGGGCGAGCCGCCAGAGCAGGGTGACGGCGTCCAGGTCCTCGGCGGACCGCGGTGAGGTCTTGCGGCGGATGGCGAAGCGGTAGCACGCCAGGACTTCCTGGATGTTGCCGGCGTGGAGCTCGAACAGCGCGTAGTGCCACCAGACGTGGATCCGCATGGGGGTCGAGGCGTCCCGGCCGCGCATGTAGTCCCGGATGTAGCGGGACCCCTCCTCGTGGCGGCCCGTCTCGTAGAGGCAGTGCACCATCGCGTGCATGGCGTAGATGTCGTCGGGGTTCAGCTCCAGCGCGGTGCGGCAGCGTTCGATCGCCGCGTCGATGTGCCCGTTCTCCTCGAGCGAGAAGCCGTGCAGGCCGTGCAGGTAGCCGATGACGGGGTCGTCGGTGGCGAAGCCCGTCACGGCCTGGGCGATGGACGCCAGCATGTGGGGTCCGTCGCCGATGAAGAAGTCGAGCATGTGCACGGCGAAGACCGAGACCGCGTCCCCGGGATACGTGTCGACGAGGGTCTGGAAGCCGTTGCGGGCGGCGACCAGGTCCCCGGTGGTCCAGAAGCCGAGGGCGGAGAGCAGGGCGGTGGTCCGCGCGTCGGCCGGGCCGTTCTCCAGCACGGAGTCCCGGAGCGCCGCGGCCTGAGCGACCGCCGGGCGTTCCATGGAGCACAGCAGGTCCACGGCGAGCATGAGCCGGACCGGCACGGGCGTGGCGGAGAGGCCGGAGGCACGACATCGTTCGTGGTCCAGTTTCATGGAGACCAGTTGGATGATCGCGCTCTCCACCCACTCCATGTCCGAAGGATTCTCCACAGGATGTGGAACGCCTCGGGAATCGGTGAGCACTGTCATGGTTCGGACACCTCCGTCGGTACGAATCGACCGTTCTGGGGCTCGCTCTTCTGCGCCTCGCTCTTCTGGGCGTTGCTCTTCCGGGCCCTGTGAATCGCGTGGAACGACAGGACGAGCAGCAGCGTCAGGACGAACGGGGCAAGCCATATCTGCTCGGAGAAGAGCCGTCCGCCCGCGAGCACGGCGGCCAGCAGCAGAAGGGAGCAGGCGTTCGCATTCGCCACGATCGCGCCGACCTGGCGGGGCGTGAAATGCGATGCCGCTTCGGAGCGGAGGATCACACGCAGCGAACCGAAAGCGCATCCGAGTGCGAAGATGGCGACCATCTGCGGCGCTCCGAATACCGGGACGGCAATCCAGACGGCCATGGCCAGGGCCACCGCCGCGGCGGCTCCCGTCAGTATCCAGCGCAGGGCGACGCTTTTCGTCAGGCGGTGCAGGAACGTTCCGGCGACGGCCATTCCGATTCCGAGAAGCATGTCCAGGATTCCGACGGTGAGCATGCTTTTGCCGTGCGCGAGGGCCTGCAACGGCAGCATGAGGTTGAACGTGCCCAGGATGGGCCAGACGAGCAGGAAGGCGAGGAGGTACCGGGCGCCGAGGTTGCCGGTCGTGTCCGGCCCGGCCTGCCCGGCCGCCTCCTCGGTGGCGGCCGGGGCGTGCCGCGAGCCGAGACTGAACACCGCGACGACGGCGAACAGACCGGCGCAGACGACCAGCACCCACGCGGCCGGGAGCACGCGGGTGAACAGCGGGGTGAACAGCGGGCCCACCATGAGCGCGACCTGGTTGACGGTCATGGTCAGCGAGCTCTGCTTGCGCAGGGCGACACCGTCGAGCCCGGCCGCCTCGTCGTTGAACCAGACCTCCCAGGTCGACTCCAGATAGAAGAAGAAGATCCACAGGACGAAGTTCAGCGCGACGACCGCCTGCACCTGGCTGTAGCAGGCCGCGATCGCCAGCAGGGTCAGGCAGACCCCGGCGAGCCCCACGGCGGTCGTCCTGGCCCCGCCGGTGACCGGTGTGAAGCGGATCAGCGGCGGAACGAACACCGCGGGGACGAACGAGAGCGTGGTGGAGATGGCCAGCGCGTCGTAGCCGCCGCCCTGCGCGGAGGCGATGTGCCAGTTCAGGAGCAGCAGCACGACACCGTTGAAGAAGCGGTAGAACCCCGAGCAGAGCGTGTACCGCTTCACTCCCCGGCCGCCTCGCCCGTCACGAAGATCTGGTCGGACAGTTCCTTCGCCAGGGCCACCGGAAGCGGCGTCTTCGCGGAGAACAGCTGGTCCCACTCCAGTTCGACGAGGCCCTCCCGGGTGCTCCAGTTCTTGGCGGCGTGGGAGAGGTCGCCGGGCCGGGCGCTGATGTTGAGGGCGCGCACCTCGGGCGGCAGCGGCTTGCCGTCCAGGACGTCCTCGATCCGTCCCGGCGCGGCCTTGAGGAACGCGATCGCCGAGGTTTTGACGGGTACCGCGGCGGCGACGACGTCGAGGAGGTCCTGGCCGAGATACGAACCGACGTGCAGCCGGTAGGGGTTGAGCGAGTAGGCCCGCTCCACCTGGTCCATGATCCCGTCACCGCCCGGCCGGGCGGCCACCTCGATCACCCACGGCGTCCCGTCCGCATCGAACTTGATCTCCACATGGGCGAGACCGCGGTCGATGCCCAGCGCGACGCAGGCCTGGACCGCGAGCTCGGTCAGCACCGGGTCCCCGGTGCGGTGACTCGGCACCAGATGCGCGAGCTCGGCGAACCAGGGCCGGGGGGACAGGTACTTCTCCGTGACGGCGAGGACCTGCGCCCGCCCCGCACCGCAGAGCACCTCGACGGACACCTCGTCGTCGGAGTCGACGAACCGCTCCACGAGGTACTTGTCGCCGAGGATGCCGAACGCCGCGCCGTACTGGGCGATGACGGCCTTCGACTCCGCGAGACCGGCGATCGCCTCCTCGCGCGTGGTGGCCAGGACGACGCCGCCGCTGCCGCCGAAGTCGTACGGCTTGATGACCACCGGCAGTCCGATGGCCTCGACCGCGTCGAGCAGCTCCGGCTCGGACCGCACCAGCGCGGAGCGGGGCGTGCGCACACCGCCGGCCAGCAGGGCCCGCTTCATCGCGTGCTTGTTCCGGGCGTTGGTGACCGCCGTGGCGTCCAGTCCGCCGAGGCCCAGCTCGCGGTTCACGGTGTTCGCCGCGTCCAGCGTCCAGTCGTTGAGCGGGACCACGACACGGGGGTGCAGGCCGCGGGCGGAGTGCGCGCGGATCGCCCGCAGCAGGGACTCCGGGTCCTTGGGGTCGGCCGGCAGCATGTGGTCGAACGTGCGGTTCGGCCTGCGTACCGGATCCTCCGCCGCGGCCCAGACGGGGAGATCGGCAGCCTGTTTGGCCCCCGAGAACGCCCGCTCCCTCAGGTACTGGTCGGCTCCCAGCAGGAGTACATATTCATGAGACCGCATGGATGATGGCTGCATGGATCACGAACCCCCAACTTCCATAAATCCCCCGCCGAGCGACGTCCGAACTGGATAAACGTCGCCGGGAGTTGGGTAAGAAAAGTGAAAGAATTCATCGCCGAGAGGGGCGCCGCAGTCAACGTGCGGCGAGCTCATATCATCTCTACCGGCGTGTCAGTAAAATTCCTGCATGATCCCCCGCTTCCGCCGCTGGATCGTAGCCACGCGTCTCGCGGAAGCGCAAGGGATTGTTTTCGGATGTGGCGTGAAATGAACGCTGCCGCCGGAATTACCGGCGGCGGTGCGATGCGGTCGTCTACGCGTTGTCGCCTTCTACGCGATGTGGTCCTCTACGCGATGTGGTCTTCTTCCAGTTCCGCGTTGTGGCGGTTCGTGAAGCGGTTGACCATGCGCTTGGCCTCGTCCGGGGCAAGGGCGATACCGAACTCCGCGCCCACGTTGTCGATGAGTTCACGCGGGGTGGGGTAACTGCCGTTGATCGACTGCTTGAAGACCTGGTAGTAGGACTCCTCGTCCGGCGCCGGGGCGGGTGCGGGGGGTGTCCCGCCGCCGTCGCCCAGTTCGCGGGTGCGGTTGGGGCCCACCGGGATGGGGAAGCTGCCGGTGTCCTCCGGGGAGAGAGTCTCCTGCGGCTGGTCGAGGTGCCGCTCGGCCTGCGAGGGCTCGGCGATCCACTGCGCGTACTGGTCGGGGTCGTAGGCCGGGTCGTAGCCGCCCTGGTACTCGACATCGCGAGGGGTGTTGAACCAGGGGCTCTGGTCCGGCTCCGGCTCGGGTTCGCTGTCCAGGTGCTCCGCGTGGGGGCCGCTGTCGAGCTCCGGACGCTGCCCACTGGTGGGTGCCGCCGCGCCCACCCCTGCCGCAGCGGCACGACTGCCCGCAGCGGGGGCGGGGGCGGAGTTCGCCGCCAGCGTCTTCGGTCCCGCCGCGTCCAGAGCCTGCTGCGGGGCCGGCGGTATCAGGGCCGGTTCGATCCCCGCCGCCGCGAGGCCCGCAGGGGCCGTTTCCGCCAGGGGGACGCCGTAGCGGGCCAGCCGCAGGGGCATCAGGGACTCGACCGGGGCCTTGCGCCGCCACGCGCGGCCGAAGCGGCTGCGCAGGCGGGCCTGGTAGACGAGACGTTCCTGCTCCAGCTTGATGACCTGTTCGTAGGAGCGGAGCTCCCAGAGCTTCATGCGGCGCCAGAGGAGGAACGTCGGCACGGGGGAGAGCATCCAGCGGGTGAGGCGGACGCCCTCCATGTGCTTGTCGGCCGTGATGTCGGCGATCCGGCCGATCGCGTGGCGGGCCGCCTCGACCGAGACCACGAAGAGGATCGGGATCACTCCGTGCATGCCGACACCGAGCGGATCCGGCCAGGCCGCCGCGCCGTTGAAGGCGATCGTCGCCGCCGTCAGCAGCCAGGCCGTCTGACGCAGGAGGGGGAACGGGATCCTGATCCAGGTGAGGAGCAGGTCCAGGGCCAGCAGGACGCAGATGCCCGCGTCGATGCCGATCGGGAAGACGTAGGAGAAGTTCCCGAAGCCCTTCTTGAGGGCCAACTCGCGGACCGCCGCGTACGAACCGGCGAAGCCGATACCGGCGATGATCACGGCGCCGGCCACGACCACGCCGATGAGAACGCGGTGCATCCGAGTCAGTTGCAGTGGCGCGGCCACCCGTTACTCCCTCCCCTTGCGTGCTGTTGCGCGCAACAGGGTGGCACATGTGTGCGGAGGACGGGTGGCCGGTTCCGGTCGGCGGTGTTCAGCTCTTCGACGCGGGCTTCTCGGAGGACGACTTCGACGGGGACGAAGAGGCCTCCTCCGAGGCCTCCTTCGAGGCTCCGGCGGCCGGCTTCGAGGCCGACTTCGACGGGGACTGAGAGGGGGCACCGCCGGCCTTGCCGCCCCCGCCGTTCGCCTCGGACACGGCCTCGACCGCCTCCTTGGCGGCCTTCTTCGCGTCCTTCGTCAGGTCGCCGGCGCTCGGCGCCTTGTCGCCGGCCAGACCCGCGCCGTTGTAGTCGAGCGTGACGACGACGTTCTCGACGCGTGCCACGACCGTCTGCTGCTTGAAGGTGCCTTCCTTCTTCTTCAGGTCGTAGCGCACCGCCGTCGCCTGGTCACCGATCTCGGTCACCGGCTCCGACTTGGTGCTCTTGGCGCCTTCCACGCTCTGGGCGTCCTGGACCTGCTTGGCGTAGTACTCCTGGGCCAGCTTGTCGGCCGGGCCGCGCGTGGCGTCCGACTCGAAGCGCAGCATCGACACGTTCAGCCAGCGGAACTGCGAGCCCTTCACGCCGTTGTTGTCGAGGCTGTTCCAGGAGCAGCCGGCGCGCGTCGAGATGTCGTCCGACTTGCCCTCCTTGCCGGACTTGCCCTCCGGGACGAGGTCCTTCAGCGTCTTCTTCGACAGCACCTTGCAGGGCTCCGGGAGCTTGCCGTACGCCGCCGCCTTCACGGTCGGCGACGGGCTCGCGGACGCCGAGGCGGCGGCGTTCGCCGCCTTGTCCGTGCTGTCGCCGGAGCCGGAGTCCGAGGAGCAGCCGGCGGCGACCAGCATCACGGGAACGGCGGCCGCGCAGACAAGGACGCGGTTGAGTCGCTTCGCTCGCTGGTCTCGCTGGTCTCGCTGGTCACGCTGTACTCGTCGCTGCATGGTTCCTTCACTCATGACGCTCGTGGTTCCTGCGGTCGGAACGGGTCCGAGTGGTCACCGTACGCGCTGAGGCCGTGGTGTGTTCTTCCTTCGGGTGCTTTGCGGGTGTGCGTGAAGGGGGCGTGAAGGGGGCTCAGTCGCCCAGCGAATCGGCCAGCTGAGAGGCCAGTTTCTGGGCCCTGTCCTGCAATTCCTTGCTGTCCGGGACGATGCCGACGGTGGCCGGCTGCTCGATGTACTCGATGGTCACGATGACGTTGGACGTGCGGAACGCCACAGTCACCGTCCGCTGCTTGGCCGTCGAACCGGAGCTGCTCAGCTCGTCGTCGATGAAGGCCTCCTCCCCGAGGTCCTCGAGGACGCGCGGCTGGAGCTCGGTCGGGGCGACGCTCGGGGCGGTGGACGTGGACGGCGAGGGTGAGGCGGTGCCTGAGGGAGAGGACTCGGCGGAGGAACCGCTCGGAGCGGCGGAGGAACCGCTCGGGGCGGCGGAGGAACCGCCGGCCGGGGTGCTGTCCGTCACGGCGGACTCGGTGGCGGTCGGCTCGGGGAGGTGGGCCGCCGCCTCCTTCTCGGCGTAGAGCTGCTCGGCCTGGCTGTCGCCGCTGACCGCGCTGTCGTAGGAGACGACCCGTTCGAAGTCGATCTGCAGATGGTCGGTGGCCTGCGGGCCGTCGACCTTCCACTGGCAGCCGACCTTGCGGTCGTTGTCGAAGGTGACCGTCGCCTCGCCCTCGTACGCCTTCTCGCGCTGTTCCGCGTCGCTGATCTGCCGGATGCCGGGCAGGAGTTCGTCGAGGGTGCCGTGGCCGACCGCGGTGCAGGGCTCGGGGAGTGTGCGGTAGCGGCCCGGCTCGGCGGCGGCCGATGCCGTGCCCGTGTCGCCCGGGTTGGAGTCGTCCGCCGGGCCGCCGTCGTCCGAGCTGCCGGTGCAGCCGGCGAGCAGGGCGGCGAGGAGCGCGGCGATAGCGGGTGCGTACGCCTTCCGTTGCACGTGGAGGCTCCTCTCGGCACGGATATTGGCTTGCCGCCGCGGGGCGGCCGATGGACACAATGTGTATCGCACGCACTGCCGTGGACGCCGGTCCGGATTCCCTTTCATCGACCTTGGCGCCGGTATTTGCGGTTGAGGACTTCTGTTCGTTTTACGGGGGATTGAGGGCGCTATGTCGTATGTAGAGGTGCCGGGTGCGAAGGTGCCGATCCGGATGTGGGCCGACCCGGCCACGGTCGAGGGCTCGGCGCTCCAGCAGCTCCAGAACGTCGCCACGCTGCCCTGGATCAAGGGCCTGGCGGTCATGCCCGACGTGCACTACGGAAAGGGCGCGACGGTCGGCTCGGTCATCGCGATGCAGGGTGCGGTGTGCCCGGCGGCGGTGGGTGTCGACATCGGCTGCGGCATGTCGGCGGTGAAGACGTCCCTGACGGCGAACGACCTGCCCGGGGACCTGTCGCGGCTGCGGTCGCGGATCGAGCAGGTGATTCCGGTGGGGCGGGGGATGCATGACGATCCCGTCGACCCCGGGCGGCTGCACGGGTTCGGTACGGCCGGCTGGGAGGGGTTCTGGGGGCGGTTCGACGGCATTGCCGAAGCGGTCAAGTTCCGTCAGGAACGTGCCACGAAGCAGATGGGGACGCTCGGATCCGGGAATCACTTCGTCGAAGTTTGCACGGATACGACCGGTTCTGTCTGGCTCATGCTCCACTCCGGTTCCCGCAACATCGGCAAGGAACTGGCCGAGCACCACATCGGCATCGCCCAGAAGCTCCCGCACAACCAGGGCCTGGTCGACCGCGACCTCGCCGTCTTCGTCGCGGACACCCCGCAGATGGCGGCGTACCGCAACGACCTGTTCTGGGCGCAGGAGTACGCGAAGTACAACCGCTCGATCATGATGGCGCTCCTGAAGGACGTCATCCGCAAGGAGTTCAAGAAGGCGAAGCCGGCCTTCGAGCCGGAGATCAGCGCACACCACAACTACGTGGCCGAGGAGCGCTACGACGGGATGGACCTGCTCGTGACCCGCAAGGGCGCGATCCGGGCCGGCTCCGGCGACTACGGGATCATCCCGGGCTCCATGGGCACGGGTTCGTACATCGTGAAGGGCCTCGGCAACGAGAAGGCCTTCAACTCCGCGTCGCACGGCGCGGGCCGGCGGATGAGCCGCAACGCGGCCAAGCGCCGGTTCTCGACGAAGGACCTGGAGGAGCAGACCCGGGGCGTGGAGTGCCGCAAGGACTCCGGAGTGGTGGACGAGATCCCGGGCGCCTACAAGCCCATCGAGCAGGTCATCGACCAGCAGCGGGATTTGGTGGAGGTCGTGGCGAAGCTCAAGCAGGTCGTCTGCGTCAAGGGGTGACCCGCCGGCTCTACGACTCCCGGTGCACCTTCGTGTTCGACGCCTGGGCGCGGGGGCGGAGGACCAGGAGGTCGACGTTGACGTGGGCGGGGCGGGTGACCGCCCAGGTGATGGTGTCGGCCACGTCGTCGGCGGTGAGGGGCTCGGCGACGCCCTGGTAGACCTTCTCCGCCTTCTCCGTGTCGCCGCCGAAGCGGGTCAGGGCGAACTCGTCCGTCTTGACCATGCCGGGGGCGATCTCGATGACGCGGACCGGCTGGCCGACGATCTCCAGGCGGAGGGTCTCGGCCAGGACGTGGGCCCCGTGCTTGGCGGCGACGTAGCCCGCGCCGCCCTCGTAGGTGCCGTGGCCGGCGGTGGAGGAGACGACCACGACCGTGCCGTCGCCGCTCGCGACCAGCTTGGGCAGCAGGGCCTGGGTGAGGTTGAGGGTGCCGATGACGTTCGTCTCGTACATCTGGCGCCAGTCGGCCGGGTCGCCGGTCGCGACCGGGTCGGCGCCGAGCGCCCCGCCCGCGTTGTTGACCAGGACGCCGATCGTCTGGAAGGCCGTGGCGAACTCGTCGACCGCCGCGCGGTCCGTGACGTCGAGGGCGTACGCCGTGGCCTTGTGGCCCGCCTTGTTGATCTCCTCCGCCAGTGCCTCGATGCGGTCCTTGCGGCGGGCGGTCAGGACGACGCGGTAGCCCGCCGCGGCGAGCTGCCGGGCCGTGGCGGCGCCGATTCCGCTGCTCGCACCGGTGACGACGGCGATGCGGGAGGCTGCGGACGGGGCGGCGGTGGCCATGGGAGCTCCTCGGGCGTGGGGTGCGGGCCGGCTGGTGCGGCAGTACGTCCGGCCAGGATAGGCGGGGCCCGCGGTGGGAGAATGGGGGTGGTCCCCTGGTTCCTGGGCTTTCCTGGAGGTGGATCATGGGCGAGGCACGTGAGGTCATGGACCGGCTCACGGACGCGATCACCACGCACGCCGATCTGAAGGTCATCGCCGAGCTGTACGCCGAGGACGCGGTCGCCTTCACCCCTGACGAGGGCGAGCTGCGCGGGCGTGACGACATCGTCGAGTACTGGCGGGGGATGACGGAGGCGGTCCCCGAGGCGACGTTCCAGCCGCTGCACACCTACGAGGTCGGTGACACGGCCATCGACGAGGGGATCTTCAGCGGGCGCAACACCGGGCCGCTGGAACTGCCCAACGGCGAGACGCTGCCGCCGACGCAGAAGGAGATCCGGATCCGCGGGGTGGACATCGCCACCGTGCGGGACGGGCGGATCGTGGACTACCGGCTGTACTTCGACGAGATGGATTTCCTGGGGCAGTTGGGGCTGCTGCCGCCCGACGAGCCGTTCTGAGCCCCCTCGGGCCCGCTCGGTCGACTCGCGGTGTCAGGGGAATCCCTCCTGGAATGCTCCGGCGGCGGCCGTGGTTCCCCCAGGTATCGTTGAAGCGTAAACAACCTGGAGGGTGAGCGACCATGCAGTTCGGGATCTTCAGCGTCGGTGACGTCACGCCCGACCCGACCACCGGCCGGACACCGACCGAGCGCGAGCGGATCAAGGCCATGGTCGCCATCGCGCTGAAGGCCGAGGAGGCCGGGCTCGACGTCTTCGCCACCGGTGAGCACCACAACCCGCCGTTCGTGCCGTCGTCCCCGACCACCATGCTCGGCTACGTCGCCGCCCGCACCGAGCGCCTGGTCCTCTCCACGGCCACCACCCTCATCACCACCAGCGACCCGGTGAAGATCGCCGAGGACTTCGCGATGCTCCAGCACCTGGCCGACGGCCGGGTCGACGTGATGCTGGGGCGCGGCAACACCGCCCCCGTCTACCCCTGGTTCGGGCAGGACATCCGGCAGGGCATCCCGCTCGCCGTCGAGAACTACGCCCTGCTGCACCGCCTGTGGCGCGAGGAGGGCGTGGACTGGGAGGGGAAGTTCCGCACACCGCTGCAGGGCTTCACGGCCACCCCCCGGCCCCTGGACGGTGTGCCCCCGTTCGTCTGGCACGGCTCGATCCGCTCGCCGGAGATCGCCGAGCAGGCCGCGTTCTACGGCGACGGCTTCTTCCACAACAACATCTTCTGGCCGGCCGACCACACCAAGCGCATGGTCGAGCTGTACCGGACCCGCTACGCCCACTACGGGCACGGCACGCCCGAGCAGGCGATCGTCGGGCTCGGCGGGCACGTGTTCATGCGGAAGAACGCGCAGGACGCCGTCCGCGAGTTCCGGCCGTACTTCGACGTCGCCCCCGTGTACGGGCACGGGCCGTCGCTGGAGGACTTCACGGAGCAGACGCCGCTGACCGTCGGCTCCCCGCAGCAGGTCATCGAGAAGACGCTGGCCTTCCGCGAGTACGCCGGCGACTACCAGCGCCAGCTGTTCCTGGTCGACCACGCCGGACTGCCGCTGAAGACCGTGCTGGAGCAGATCGACCTGCTGGGCGAGGAGGTCGTACCGGTGCTGCGCAAGGAGTTCGCCGTCGGCCGCCCGGCGGACGTGCCGGACGCCCCCACGCACGCGGCCAGGCTCGCCGCGGCCCGGGGCTGAGAGGACGGTGGGGCCCGGCCCGGCCACCCCGCGCACCGTGGTGAGAGAGGAGTAAGAAGGACGCACCGGCGCAGCTCATCCGGTCCCGGGGACCTGGCGGCACGGCACACTGGACGCGTGCCCCAAACAGTGCTGCTCGCCGAAGACGACCGCGCCATCCGCAACGCCCTGGAGCGCGCCCTGACCCTGGAGGGCTACCAGGTCATGGCGGTCGCCGACGGCGTCGAGGCACTGGCCCAGGCCCACCGCAACCGCCCGGACGTCCTCGTCCTGGACGTGATGATGCCCGGCATCGACGGGCTCCAGGTGTGCCGCGTGCTGCGCGCCGAGGGCGACCGGACGCCGGTGCTGATGCTGACGGCCCTCGTGGAGACCGCCGACCGGATCGCCGGCCTGGACGCGGGCGCCGACGACTACGTCGTGAAGCCCTTCGACGTCGAGGAGGTCTTCGCCCGGCTGCGCGCCCTGCTGCGCCGCACCAGCCCGGTGGCGGCAGGCAGCGCCCCGGCGGCCGAGGAGGCACCGAAGGCGGCCCCCGGGCGGTTCCTGGAGGCCGCCGGCATCCGCATGGACCCGCAGGCGCGCCGGGCCTGGCGGGGCGAGCGCGAGCTGGAGCTGACCCGCACCGAGTTCGAGCTGCTGGAGCTGCTGGTCCGCAACGCCGGCATCGTCCTCGACCACTCGACGATCTACGACCGCATCTGGGGCTACGACTTCGGGCCCGGCTCGAAGAACCTCGCCGTCTACGTCGGCTACCTGCGCCGCAAGCTCGACGAGCCGGGTGCGCCACTGCTGATCCACACGGTGCGCGGCGTGGGTTACGTGCTGCGGGAGGACTGAGTGGGCCGCCTCCGCCGGCTGCTGAGCGGGCGGCGGCCGAAGCTCGTCTCGCTGCGGACCACGTTCGCGGTGTCGTTCGCGGCCGTGACGGCGGCCGTGACGATCCTGGTCGGCATCCTGTCCTACAGCGCGGCGGCCCGGCTGGTGCGGGTGGACCAGCAGACGGTGTTCGACGAGGTCGTGCAGGACCTGCGGGACGAGGTGCGGGGCAACCGCATGTCGCCCGGCGACTTCTCGTCCGCCGCGCCCGGCCACGACCTGGTCCGGCCCGCCCGTACCGATGTGCAGGTGCTCGGCCCGGACGGGCATGTCGTCGACCCGGGCAGTCCGGGGCTGCCGGTCACCGGTACCGACGTGCGGATCGCCGCCGCGTCGACGTCCGGGCGGGTCGCCGAGCACAAGGACGTCGACGTGGGCAACGACGTCTACCGTGTCGCGACCGTCTCCCTCGGCGGCGGCCGGGGCGCGGTGCAGATCGCGCAGGAGTTCAGCGACGTCGAGGACCTGCTGCGGGCGCTCCAGCGGCGGACGCTGGTGCTGATGGCGGCCGTGGTGGTCGGCGCCGGCTTGTTCGGCTGGTGGCTGGCCCGGCGGATCACCCGCCGTCTGGTCGTCCTCACCGACGCCGCCGAGGACGTCGCCCGCACCCGGCGGCTCGGCATCCAGGTGCCCGTCGCCGGGCACGACGAGGTGGGCCGGCTGGGCCGCGCCTTCGACCGCATGCTGGGCCGGCTCGCCCAGTCCGAGGAGGACCAGCGCCGCCTGGTCCAGGACGCGGGCCACGAGTTGCGGACACCGCTGACCTCCCTGCGTACGAACATCTCCCTGCTCCGCCGGATCGACGAGCTCCCGCCCGAGGCCCGCGAGGAACTGGTCGCCGACCTCGGGCAGGAGGCCCGGGAGCTGACCGACCTGGTCAACGAGCTCGTCGACCTCGCGGCCGGGCAGTCCGACACCGAGCCGCCGCAGCGGGTGGACGTCGCCGACATCGCGGAGGAGGTCGCCGCTCTCGCCCGGCGCCGCAGCGGGCGGCGGATCGTGCTGCGCGCGAGCGGCGACACCACGACGGACGGGCGGCCCGGGATGCTGACCCGGGCGCTGTCCAACCTGGTGGAGAACGCGGTGAAGTTCGACCAGGGCGGCACGGCCCCCGTCGAGATGGTCGTCGCCGGGCCCGCCCGGCCCGGCACGATCCGCATCGAGGTCCTCGACCGCGGCCCCGGCATCACCGACCACGACCTCGCCCGCGTCTTCGACCGCTTCTACCGCGCCGCCGACGCCCGCTCCCTGCCCGGTTCCGGACTGGGCCTGTCCATCGTCCGTGAGGTGGCGCTCGCGCACGGCGGAGCACCCTTCGCGTACCGCCGGGAGGGCGGCGGCACGGTGATCGGCTTCACGGTGGGCGGGGGAGCGTGACCAGGGACCGGCGAGCAGGGACCGGCGAGCAGCCCCCCTAATCCGCGATCCCGCCGTAGGCCACGACCTCGTGGACCGTCGCCCGCACCAGGTACTCCCCGGGCACCGAGTTGCGGGCCCCGTACCGCTCCGCCCGGGCCTCGCCCATGTAGCGGGCGCCGATGCGGGTGGCCCAGGGGCGCAACTCGTCGGGGTCCTGGGTGAGCCGCGCCGTGCAGTCGAGCATCACATAGCCGTAGGGCGGTTCCTGGTCGTCGACGCAGAGCGCGAAGCGGGGGGAGCGCAGCAGTGCCCTGGC
The DNA here is from genome assembly GCF_000158955.1 of Streptomyces viridochromogenes DSM 40736. Lineage (GTDB taxonomy): Bacteria > Actinomycetota > Actinomycetes > Streptomycetales > Streptomycetaceae > Streptomyces > Streptomyces venetus. The sequence goes on from NZ_GG657757.1 coordinate 5,064,474, forward strand.
CTTGAGCGAGGCGTGCCAGGTCGTGAAGAGGACCTGGACGGTGCCGTCCGGGGCCTCGTCCAGGAGGAACCACACCGGGGTGACGTGCGGCCGGCCGTCCTTGCGGTGGGTGGCCAGCTTCGCGGTGCGGGTCCCGGTCAGGACGAAGGACCGCCACTGCTCGTCGGTCATCGTGTGCATCTGCCGCGCTCCCTGTGGTTCGTGGTCTGTCCCGGCCCCGGCGAGGGCGATCGTGCCGGGGGCCCGGGCGGTGTCATGCGGCGACCGGGTCCGCGACCGTCACGGGCTCCGCCGCCACACGGAACGCGGTGGCCGTGGCCGCCAGCGCGGTTTCGACCTCCCCGCTGCCGCGGCCGCGGAACCGGAACCGGCCGCCGACGTGCTCGTAGTAGGCGTCCGCGAGCGGCAGCACCTCGCCCACGTCGAGCAGTGCCTCGGCGTACGGGCCGGGGGTGCGGCCGGACATCGGCGTGACCTCCGTGATGCGGCAGGGGCGTGCGGCCGGGGCCGGGATCAGCAGGTAGCCGCCGAACTCGCGGTCCTGCTTGGGCGCGCCGGCCGGCAGGGGCCGGTCCAGCTGGAGCCGGAAGGCCGTGTGCATCAGGTCGTAGTCGTGCACCTCCCGCCAGACGAAGGCGATCTCGGCGCCGCCGACCCGGGCGCCCACTTCCAGGAAGCTGACGTGCGGCCGGCCGGCGACCGTGTCGACGAACACCTCCAGGTGGAAGACGGTGGCCTGCCCGGCGAGCGCCCGCAGGCAGCGCACCGCGTAGGCGCCGATGGCCGCGAGGACGGTCGGGTCGTCCTCCTCCACCGAGCCGAGGAAGCTGCCGGTGCGAAAGCCCAGGCAGGTGTTGACGTACCGGGACGCGGTCCAGTGCAGCAGGTCCGTGCCGGTGAAGACGCCGTCGACGTGGTAGATCCGGCCCGCCTGGAAGCGCTGGACGAGCAACGGCTCGCCGGTGAACTCCAGGCGGGGTACGTCCTCGGGGCCGTCGAGCCGTACGACGCCCTCGCTGCAGCTGCCCCGGGTCGGTTTGACCACGAGCGGCCAGCCGTGCTCCCGGCCGAACTCCACGATGGTCCGCCGGTCCGGCGCGAGCGCGAAGTCGGGCACGTCGAGGCCGGCTTCGGCGACCGCCGTGGCCATCAGGTACTTGTCGCGGAACGGCTCCAGGAAGGCCGTGCGCGGGCCCGGGCAGTCCCACTCCTCGCGCAGGGCCGCCGCGACCAGCAGGTCGTCCTCCTTGAGCGCCACGATGCCCCGCGGCGGCCCGAACCGCGCGGCCAGCAGCCGGGCCGCGGCGCGGACGGAGTCCAGGTCGTCGGTGCGGTCGACCAGGACGACGTCGGCGGCGGTCTCCGGGACGGAGGGCAGTCCGACCTCGGTGCTGACGTAGGTGACGTGGTGGGTCGCGTGGTCCACGTACTCGGCGTAGCGCGCGTAACTCTCGCGCCAGCGGTTGACGACGACGATGTGCGGCTTCGTGGAGCCGTCACCCTGGTCCGTCATGGCTCACTCCTCCCCGGCGAGCTCGTACATGCCCTCGCCGTCGAGGTAGTGGATGGTGCCGATGTCGCGCATCACGACCTCCTGCATCTCGTGGAAGAGCCGCACGAAGCCGACGTAGGTCAGGTCGTCGGTGGTGGGGACGAGCCGGCCGCCGGCGGGGACGAACTGGGAGAAGTCGTAGAAGCTCTCGAGCTTCTTGATCTCCTCGATGTGGCGGAGTCCGGCGAGCTGCCCGGTCGTCGGCGAGACCAGGCCGACGGAGGCGAAGTGCTGCTTGATCGTGTAGTCCTGCTCGTAGCGCTCGTGGAAGCGCTCGGGGCGGACGTAGGCGTCGACGGCCCAGTCGAAGGGGGACTCGCCGGTGGCGAGGCGGACGTAGTACGGCAGGTCGCCGCCGCAGATGCGGGCGCCCATCTCGATCAGCACCGGCCCCTCGGGGGTGAGCTTCAGCTCGATGTGGGCGGGGCCGTGCCGCACGCCGAGGGCGTCCAGCACGCTGAGCGCGTAGGGGACGAGCTGGTCCTGGGCGTCGCCGCGCCGGGGCAGCAGGTGCACGGAGTTGCTGATGTCGTGCACGCCGTTCACGGAGAGGCGGGACGTGGCGATGATGTCCGTGACGTGGTGGCGGCCGTCCCGGCTGACGGTGTTGACCATGTACTCGCCGCCGAAGAGGTACTCCTGGGCGACGACGCCCTCGTTGATCCGGGAGAACAGGTTGTCGGCGCCGGTGAGTTCGCGGAACGCGGCGGCGCTGTCCTCGGGGGTGTCGCAGAACCGGATGCCGTCGTTGCCGGCGCTGGAGAGGGGCTTGACGACGACCCGGCCGCCGTGTTCGCGGTGCCAGGCCTCCAGTTCGTCGGCGCTGGTGGCGCGCAGCTGACGGGCGCCGCGCAGACCCGCCGCCTTGATCGTCTCGATCATCGTGAACTTGTCGCGGCGTGCCGCGCTGAGGGCGGTGCCGTTGGTGGGCAGGCCCAGCGCCTCGCTGAGCCGGTCGGCGAACGGGACGCCGAACTCGTGGCCGGCCATGACGGCGACCGGCTCGTAGGCGCTCACCGCGCGCAGCGTCTCCTCGAAGTCCCCGGTGTGGAGGATGTTGTCCTCGTAGAGGGACAGGTCGAGCCCGGAGGCGAGGATCTCCGGCTGGTCGGGTGAGCTCTGCACACGCACGCACGCGTAACCGGCCTTGCGGAACTCCGGCGGGTAGAACCGTGCCGTGCCGAACGCGTCGACGAGGACGACGTGACCCTTGGTGCTCATCCACTGCTCCTTGTTGCGTCAGGGGGTTGTGAAGTCGGGGCGGGGTGGCCGGGGCGGCGCGGTGGCCGCCCCGGGTCACGCCTTCGCGTCGGCCAGGGCCCGGTCCGGCTCCGGCGGCGCGGCGGTCTCGGCCCGGCGGCCCAGCCAGGTCGTGCCGAGGAGGGCGAGCGTGGACAGGGCGGCACCGGCCAGGCCGATCACCACGAAGGCCCAGCGCGGGCCCGCCGAGTCCTGGACCGCGCCGGACACCGCGGGCCCGACGCTGTTGCCGACGGTGAGGGCGGCGCTGTAGCAGCCCATGACCACTCCGCGCGCCCCCTCCGGGGCGAGGGCGCTGGCCGCGCTGCCGGTGGAGGCGAACGCGGGTGAGCACAGGGCCGCCGGCAGCGCCATGGCCAGGCAGAGCAGCCACCACTGGCCCGTCGCGAAGCCGCCGACGACGGTGGTGAGACCCACCAGACCGGCGATGACGGCGAAGCCGGGCGGCCGTTTGACGGTGCCGTAGACGAGGGCGCCGATCAGCGAGCAGAACCCGCAGACGGTCAGCACCACGCCGGAGAACCCGAGTTGGCCGGACTCGCGCAGACCGCCGACGATGGCCGTCTCGTAACCGGCGGTGGCCAGGGTGGTGGCCGTGGTCGCCATGAGTACGGGCACCAGGGCCGGTGTGAACCAGTCCCGGAACGTCGGCTTCGGCGCCGGGGTGTCGGTGCCGGAGTCCGGGGTGGTCGCCCGGACCGCGGGGTCGAGCAGGGCGAGCCCGAGCCCGGCGAGGCTGACGATGACGCCGAGTCCGCGCATGGAGGCGGTGCTGGAGACGGCGGTGGCGACGGTGACACCGAGGGCGGGGCCCACCATGTACGAGATGTTCGACGTCATGGCGTCCAGGGCGAAGGCCGCGTTGCGGTCCTCGGCCGGGACCGCGACGGCCAGCCGCAGCCGCACCAGGGCGAAGCCGGGCAGGTTGAGCAGGCCGACCGCGACCGCGCCGGCCACCAGCCCCTCGTAGGGCAGCAGCGGTCCGAAGCCCCAGAACAGCAGTTGCGCGGCGACCGAGGCGAGCAGGACCGGGCGGGCTCCGTAGCGGTCCATCATGCGGCCCTGGAGGGGGCCGCCGATGCCGACGCCGACCGTCCAGGCCGTGATGACCAGGCCGGCGGCGCCGAACCCGCGGTCCAGACCGAGGACGACCGCGAGGTTGAGGACCACGGGGATCGCCACCACGGCGATCTTGGAGAACAGGCCCAGGAGCATCAGCGGACCGATGCCCGGCAGAGCCAGCACCTTTCGATACATTTTCATGTTCATGTCACTGAACCGGTTCCCTCAGGTCGGGTACGTCGGCTCCGACGGCCCGCGCGATCTGCGGCAGGAACGCCTCGTCGGTGAACCGGTGCCGCTCCCACAACGAGGCCAGCTTCGCGGGAAGTCCGGGCCGGTCGTCCAGCGCGCAGGTGATGATGATGTTGGGATGCCGCGCGCCGTCGATGGTGAGCGTCTGGGTGCGCACGACGTCCAGTTCTCGCGTGGCGTCCCGGACGAACTCCGGTGTCGGGTCGTGGATCGGGAACTGCAGGCACACCTGGCGCACCGGAGCCACCGCCGGCACCTCGGGCGCGGGCCAGCTGCCGTCCAGGATCGACAGCAGACAGTCGTAGGTGTTGAAACCCGAGGCGGCGATGCACGGCGTGGTCGTGCCGGTGACCCGCGGGTTGATCTCCAGGATCTGGTAGCGCCCGTCCTCGTAGATCATGTCGATCCCGATGGCGCCCTCCAACTCCAGCCCGCGGCACAGCGCCTGGAGTTTCTCGGCCACCGGTGCGAACGCCGCGTCGTGCTCGGGGCGCGGGGCCGCGTAGCGCAGCCGGCCGAAGTTGAACACCGGTCCCGCCTCGGCGGGGCCCTGCCACACCTTGGGCTGCACCACGTAGGTGCCGCGGGCGCCCACGACTTCCACGGAGCAGATCTCACCGGAGACGCACTGTTCAAGAATGAAATTGCCGTCGTGCGGCCGGGACAGATGCTCGTGGAGTTCACTCTCGCCCGATATCGCCACCATGCCGGCGCCCATGCAGTCCCACAGCGGCTTGCTGATCAACGGATAACCGAGATCTGACGCCTGCATCAGAATGGATTCGACATAGGCGGGGATAAGCAGTCCACGGCCGGCCAGCACATCGCTGTCGACGAGGACGCCGCCGGGTATGTCGAACCGGTACTCCTTCAACAGGCCCTTCGACTCCCACTTGTTGGAGCCGACGTGCACGGCCGCCAGACTGTGGCCGACCATGGGAATGCCGACGGGTTCGAGGATCCGTTTCACCACCGCGTCACGCAGGGCGTTCTCGTCCGCGATGGACAACGAGACGACTCCGTCGGCGGACCAGTCGATGACCTTCTTGGCAAGTTCCGCAGGGGTGATGTCCGCGGGCACCTTCTGTGCCGTGCCCGGGAAGTCGTCCGGTCCGCAATCGCCGTCCGTATAAAAGAGTCTTGCTTCGATTCCCTCCCGTTCGAGCCTCGCCTCAAGGCTTTTGAGATAAGGCTTGGTCTGCTGAATCTCGATGGATCGCAGAAAAGCGATTCGGCGCATTCGTCACCCTTTCGGGGAGCCATAGCCACACAGCCATACCGATTCGTGCAGCGCGATACGAGAAGTCTGGCAGCGTTCCCGCGCCGAACAGAGAGATAATCGGTGGCCCAAGGTGGCCTGACCGGAAGAGGAAGCCGACGATGGAGCGTTCGGGAGCACAGCAGCGGGAACCGGAAGGCGCGCTCCGACCGGGCTCGCTTCTTCTCTACGAGTGGACCCTGCGCCATGGCGCGCTTCGCGATCCCGGCCGGGCTGCCGCGGAACTCGGTCTCGCCGAGAGGGAGTTGAGCATAGCCCTCGACGACCTGTCCCGGCTCGGCCTGGTGCACCGGGCCGGCGAGGACGAGGTGTGGACGCCGGTGGACCCCACGGTCGCGGAGGTCACCGCCCGGGCTCCGCTGGAGCGCGAGATACGGGAACGGCAACTGGAGTTGAGCCGGCTGCACGCCCGGCTCCGCCCGGTGGCCGCGCTCTACGCCGAGCACTCCCGTAGCGAGCGCCGGGCCGAGCGGCTCCGGCAGGTGGACAGCGCCGCCGACGTGCGGCGGGAGCTGTCGGCGATGACCCGGATGTGCACCGAGGAGATGGTCAGCATCCAGCCCGGCGGCGGCCGCAACCCGAACACGCTGCACGGGATCGTCGAGGAGAGTGTCGCGATGCTGGAGCGGGGGGTGCGGGTGCGCACGCTGTACCAGCACACGGCCCGGGCGAGCCTCGCGACGCAGACGTATGTGCGGGCCGTGTCGGCGGCAGGCGCGCGGATCCGCACCACCGCCGAGGTGTTCGACCGGGTGATCATCTTCGACCGGGAGACCGCGTTCGTACCCCAGTCGCGCGTCGAGGGGCGCCCCCAGGGCGCGTCGATCGTCACCGACCCGACCGTGGTGGGGTTCCTGTACCGGATGTTCGAGACGCTGTGGCGGTCGGGCCGGCCCTTCGACCTCGACGAGGTGATCGCCGGGCGGCTCACCGAGCAGGACGAGAGCGCCCAGGACCGGCTGGCCGCCGACGATCTGAGGCTGGCCATCCTGCGGCTGATGGCGGCCGGGCTCAAGGACGACGTGATCGCCCGGCGCCTCGGCATGGCCCCGCGCACCCTGCGCCGGCATCTGCGGGACATCACCGGTGAACTCCGCGCGGAGAGCAGGTTCCAGGCCGGCTACCGGGCCTGGCGACTGGGCCTGCCGCTGGAGGACGAAGCCGGGGAACCGGAACCCGCGGACGGGACTCTTCCTGAACCGGAGTGACACAAAAGCGGCGCGTCCGCAGGAATATTGCCTGGACATTACGCTCTGCGATTGTCCGCGCGCGGACAGGTGGGAAAGGCTACACTCCAGCGGGTTTGCGACTGACCGACCTCACTGCGGGGGAGTTGGCGATGAGTCCAGCGAAGTCTGGGGTCCCGATACCCAGCACGAAAGCGCGCTCGACGTATGTCGAGCTACTGCGGAAGGAATGGCAGGGCCAGTCACGAGGCAATAGCGAAACGATTCGTCGGGATGATTGCGACCTCGACGAGGGCACGCTCGGCGAGCTCCTGGCGATGGGCATGGTCAGTCAGGACACCGCCACGCCCGACCGGCTGAGCGTCGTCGACCCCGGGGTCGTGGAGGCCCGGCTCGGTGCCCTGTTGCGGTCCACCGCCCTCACCATGCTGGACGAGGCGCGCAACCTCACGGACCTGCTGCAACCGCTGATCGCCGAGTCGCGCACGGGTCCGCGGCCGCAGGACGGTGAACCCATCGTCCGGATCGAGGGCAAGGCCGCGATCAGCGCCATCGTCAACGAGTCGGTGCAGCAGGCCACCAAGGAGCTGTTCACCGCGCAGCCCGGCGGCGGGCGGCCCAAGGACACGCTGGAGAAGGTGCGGATGCAGACGGCCGAGCTGCTCGGCCGGGGTGTGGAGGTCCGCACGCTGTACCAGCACACGGCCTGGCACGACAGCCCGACCCGCCAGTACGTGGCCGACATGACCGCCCTCGGTGCCCAGGTGCGCACCATGGACGAGCTGTTCGACCGGCTCATCGTCATCGACCGCAGCCTGGCGTTCATCCCCGCCGACAACGAACGCGACCAGGCCGTGATCATCCGGGAGCCCGCCGTCGTACGGTTCCTGGTGGGCGTGTTCGAGCGGAACTGGCTGCGGGCGAAGCCGTTCGAGGGCTCCCGGACGCCCAACGAGTCCAGCCACATCAGCGGTGTGCTGCGGGAGACCATCATCCGCTGCCTGATCAACGGCGACAGCGACTCCGCGATCGCCAAGCGGATCGGGCTGAGCACCCGCGCCTACGCCACGCACCTGGCCAAACTGAAGTCCGAACTGAAGGCGGACACACGGTTCCAGCTGGGCTACGAGCTGGGCATGCTGGCGGCCCGGGAGGCCGCGGAGGCGGGAGACATGGCGGAGCTCTGACCGCACCCGGGGCCGCGCGGCGGTGAGCCCGCCGGCCGGCCTCGGGACGGGCGGGAGTCCGTGAACACCCCTTGAGGCGGAAAACGCGGCAGGGCCGCGAGCGGGGGATGCTCGCGGCCCTGCGGGTTCGGTGTGCCGGTGTTCGGTTGTCTGGTCGGTGCTGGCCGGTCCGGCCGCTGGCATGCGGTGGTGGGTCGGTTGGCCGGTGGCGGTCGGCGGTGGTCTGCGGTCGGTCAGACGGTGGCGGTCCGCGGTGGGTCGGCGGTGGTGTGCGGTCGGTCAGACGGCGGTGGGCTCGGCCGGCCGCTCTTCCCTCACCTGCGGTTCCCCCGTCAGTTGCTCCTCCGCCCGCCGGCCCCCCGGCCGTTGCTCCCTCGCCTGCTGCTCCACGGAGGCCTGCGGAGCACGCTCCTCCGTGCCCCACCGCAGGCCCGCGGCGAGCAGGTGGTGGCCGAGCAGGGTCACCACTGTGCCCAGCGCGATGCCGCCGACGGAGAAGTCGCCCAGGGTGACGGTGACTCCGCCGATCCCGAGCACCGACCCGGCCGCGATGGGCACCAGGTTCACCGGATCCGAGAAGTCGACCTTCGCCTTGATCCAGATCTTGGCGCCGAGCAGCCCGATCATCCCGTAGAGCACCACGGTGATGCCGCCCAGCACCCCGCCCGGCGTGGCCGCGACGAGCGCCCCGAACTTGGGGCACAGCCCGAAGGCCAGGGCCGCGGCGGCGGCCGCCCAGTACGCGGCGGTCGAGTAGACCCGGGTCGCCGCCATCACGCCGATGTTCTCCGCGTAGGTCGTCGTGGGCGGGCCGCCGACCGCGGCGGAGACCGCCGTGGCCAGACCGTCGCCGAGCACGGCGCGGCCGAGCACCGGGTCGAGGTTCTCGCCGGTCATCTCGCCCACCGCCTTCACGTGCCCGGTGTTCTCGGCGATCAGCGCGATCACGCCGGGCAGCACGAGCAGCGCCGCGGAGGCGCTGAACGACGGGGCGTGCAGGGTGGGCAGCCCGAACCAGTCGGCGGAGGCGACGGACTCCAGCTGCACGCGTGCGTGCGTGGTGACCTTGCCGTCCGGGCCGGGTGCGGTGATCGGGCCGGCCACCCGGTCCAGGGCCCAGGACAGGACGTAGCCGAAGACCAGCCCGACGAACACGGCGAGCCGGCTCCAGAAGCCGCGCAGCAGGACACCCGCCGCGATCACCACGCACATGGTCGCGAGCGCCGTCCACTGGTCCTGCGGCCAGTAGATCTCCGCCACCACGGGGGCCAGGCTGAGACCGATCAGCAGCACCACCGCGCCCGCCACGACCGGCGGGAACAGCCGGTTGACCAGGTCCGGTCCGACGCGGTGGATCAGCAGGCCGGCGGCCGCGAGGACCAGGCCCGCGACCAGGATCGCGCCGGTGACGTCGGCCGTGCCGCCGCCCGCCGCGCGGATCGCGGCGACACCGCCGACGAACGAGGCGCTGGTGCCCAGGTAGCTGGGCACCCGGCCCTGCACCACGAGCAGGAACAGCACGGTCGAGACGCCGGACATCATGATGGCGAGGTTCGGGTCGAGCCCCATCACCACGGGGAAGACGAACGTCGCGCCGAACATCGCCACCACGTGCTGGGCGCCCAGGCCCAGGGTGCGGGGCCAGGACAGACGCTCGTGCGGCAGCACGGCCGCTCCGGGACGGGGCGCCCGGCCGTCGCCGTGCAGCCGCCATCCCACCCCGAGCCTTCTTCGTGCCGGAACTTCCGTGTTCTTCATGGGATTTCTCCGGTTCTCGCTGATGCCGCACGACGACGGCCACGAACTGGTGTACGAATACAGAGAAGTGGGCCGCCGTACGCCGAGCGAGGGAGCCCGGTGGGCTCGGGACCCCCTCAGGCCTCCACGTCGCAGGCGACCAGCGTCATGACGTCCTCGGCCCGCCGGTCGGCCTCCGCCGCGGTGCCGCCCGTGACGATCACATGGCCGACCCGCGTGTGCGTGACCGCGTTGCCGCCGACCAGCTCGCCCGGATCGACGTAGGAACGCGCGGCGGCCAGATGCGGGCTCACACCGAGACCGGTGAGTCCGCGGAAGGTGCCGTGCGCCGCCGTGTTGATGAAGCGCAGCGCGGCGGCACCCGAGCGCACCGGCCGCACCCGCGGCTCCTCGCCGAGGACGGCCTGGACGTACGCCTCGGCCAGGTCGACGCCGGTGGCGTGCCGGATCGTCTGGAGCAGGGCCCCGTCGGGCGGGCCCGCGTCGACCTCGATGAGCACCGGGCCGTCCGGGGTCAGCTTGAAGTCGGTGTGCGCGATCCCGTTGCGCAGCCCCAGCGCCCGCAGGCCCCGGAGCACGATGCCGGCCGCCCGGGCCGCCGTCAGCTCGTCCAGGTCCGGCGGCACGGTGTAGCCGGTCTCCTCCCGCTCCCGGCCCTGCGTCGTGTACTTCCGGGTCAGCACCGAGTGGGTGCTGGCGCCCTCGTGCACCACGCTCACCAGGCTGTACTCGGGGCCCTCCAGGTACTCCTGGGCGAGCGCGACCGTGTCGTAGGCGAGGCCGTACACCGGGTCGGTGGTGTGGGTCAGCGCCCGGCGGACGGCAGGCCCGAGCTCCTTGGGACCCTGCATCACGCTCACCCCGACCGACCCCGTGTTCTCCACGGGCTTGACCACGACGGGGTAGTCCAGCCCGGCCGCCGCCAGCCGCCGCTCGGCGGCCTCCGGCGAGACCAGGGCCACGGTGCGGGCGCTGGGCACGCCGTGCCGTTGCAGGGCCTGCGCCATCTGCCACTTGTTGCGCGTGGCCGCGGCCAGGTCGGCCACGTTCCCCGGCGCGCCCAGCCGGCCGGCGAGGGACGCGGCCAGCGGGGAGAACTGCGCCCCGCTGACCGCCACCGCCTCGATGCCCTGCCGACCGCAGTACTCGGCGAGTTGGTCGACGGCCTGCTCGGCGGAGCTGAAGTCCGTGAAGACCACCCCGCTCAGCTCGCTGCGGGTCTGCGGACGGCGCCGGGCGTACAACTCCCGGTGCGTCGCGACGTGCACGCTCACATCGAGTCGCTCGGCCGCCCGCACGACGCATTCCGCCGCCGTGGTCTCGACACCGAGGAGCAGAGCTGCTCTGGCCACGTCATCTCACCTTGCTCTCGCCGGTACTGCCGCAGGGCGTTGTGCGGGCTCCACCGTCAACCGCCGTACGCCCTGCTGAACTTCCCGACGATGTAGTCGCCGGAACGTACCGATGCGTGCCTGGGCGGGTTGTCCGGCCCGGTACAGGTGGGGATGCACTCGATCAACGCATCGTAGGACGGCTGGTGGAAGAACGGCACCGAGTATCGCTCCATGTCGGCCAGTTCCCGGGGCGGGTTGACGACCCGGTGGACCGTGCTCACCCAGCGGTTGTTGGTCCAGATCGCCATCAGGTCGCCGATGTTGACCACGAACGAGCCCTCGATGTACGGGACGTCGAGCCACTCGCCGTTCTTGTCCTGGACCTGCAGGCCGCCGGGGCCGTCGTCCTGGTACAGGATCGTCAGGCTGCCCCAGTCGCTGTGGACGCCCTTGCGCAGCTGGCCCGGGGCCGGCGGCTCGATCTGCCGCGGGTAGTAGTTCGCGGTCAGGTTCGTCATGTGCCGGTCGATCTTGTCCTCGAACCAGTCCTCGGGCAGGTCGAGGGCGAGCGCGAACAGCCGCATGATGTCGCCGGCCAGGGTCTCCATGGCCGCGTAGTAGCCCCGGTAGGCCTCGGCGAAGCCGGGCAGCTCGGGCCACTGGTTGGGGGTCGCGAGCGCCGGGTCGGCGTCGGCCGGCAGCCGGTCCGCCCCGTCCGGCTCGCCGAGCCGGTTGATGGTGAAGGTCTCGGAGACGTCGGGCAGCTTGCGTTCGTGCTCCACCTCGGCGTCCCGGTTGGACGCGGCGAGGCTGCCCTTGCGGCCGAAGCCGCGCATCAGCGGGTCCTCGGGCGCCGCCAGCAGCTTCGCCTTGTCCTCGGCCGGCAGCGCGAAGAACTCACGGGTGGCCCGGTACATGTCGGAGATGGCGTCCCGCGGCACGCCGTGGCCGACGATCACCAGGAAGCCGCTGGTGCGGCACACCTCGTCGATCACGGCGCCGAGCCGGCGGTCCGCTTCGGCGGACGACCGTGCCGAACTCAGGTCGATCACCGGGACGTAGCCTTCGACCACGGTGACCTCGGCGGTCCGACCGACCGCGCTCTCAGCATTCAGTAGCGACATCGCTCCTACTCTCGATCTTGAGCCTGGCGAGGGGGTGGGCTGGGACAGCGGCAGGTCAGCCCCAGCGCGGCGGCGGGGGCTCCCAGTCCCGCACGAGCCGGAGGAACTCGGCGGCGTCCGCGACGGGCGCGAGGGTGCCGAGCTCCTGCTCGCGCAGGAAGCCGCTGTGGGACATCCGGCAGGCCACACGCAGCAGCCGGTCCCAGTAGCCCTCGACGTTCAGCAGCGTGACGGGCTTCTTGTGCGTGCCGAGGACCAGCCAGGCCCAGACCTCGAGGATCTCCTCGGCGGTGCCCACTCCGCCCGGCAGTGCGATGAACGCGTCCGCCAGGTCGGCCATGAGCTGCTTGCGCTGGTGCATGGTGTCGACGACATGCAGTTCGGTCAGGCCGCGGTGGGCGACCTCGGCGTCGACGAGATGGGTCGGCATGACGCCGGTGACCCGCCCGCCTGCGGCCAGGGCGGAGTCGGCGACCACACCCATGAGGCCGGCCGCTCCGCCGCCGTAGACGATCTCGTGACCGGCGGCGACCATTTCCTTGGCGAACATGGCCGCCGCTTCCCGGTAGACCGGCCGGTTGCCCAGCGCCGATCCCGCGTAGACGGTGATACGCACGGCAGGGATACCCCCTTCCGGATCAGGGGCTGACCCGGCCGAACTTCTCGAACGCCTCGTGCGTCAGCGGCATCAGGCGCGCGAACTCCTCTTCCATCTGCTCCGCCACGACCTCGATCTCCCGCTGCGGGTGCGAGACGTAGGCGGCGTCGGCGCGGTTGGTGCGCAGCCCCAGGAAGTGCATCAGCGAGCGGGCGTTGCAGGTGGCGTAGACGGTGGAGTACGTCGCCACCGGCAGGACCACCCGGGCCAGTTCACGGGCGATGCCGGCGTCGAGCATCTTCTGGTACTCGCGGAACGCCGCCCGGTAGGCCTCGCTGGTGGCCGTGCTCACCAGTTCGTAGTCCTGCTCGTCGCCCGGTACGTACTGGTAGTGGCCGGGCTTGCCGATCTGCTTCAGGGCGCGCTCGCGGTCCGGGACGTAAAACACGTTCTTCAGGTCTTTGTAACGAGCGCTTTCCTCGTTGAAGGACCACATTCGGTGCCGCATCATGTGCCGGATCGTGAAAATCGGCGCGTGCACCAGGAAAGTCATGGAGTTGTGCTCGAAAGGGCTTCCATGGCGGCTGCGCATGAGATAGCGGATGAGGCCGCCCATGTATTCGTCACCGCGTTCCTCGCGGTGCGCCTCCTCACCGGCCGTGGACACGCGTGCCGCCTTGATGACGCCGAGGTCGGACGCGGTGTGGTCGACGAGCTCGACGGTGATCTCGCTGCGCAGTTCGATCTCGGGCGCGAAGAGCGTCCCCTGGTCGGTTCCGGTCTCGATGGCCGGGCTGATCGTCATTTGCTTTTCCCTCCGTTGACCTGCTCGTTGTCACATGGCCGGCTGACCGGCGGGGTCAGTCCCAGCCGTGGTCGTCGGGCGACTCACCCGCCACGACGGTCGTGTGGGCGGGAGTGCCGGCCGTCATGGCGACCGCGGGGACCGCGGCGGCGGCGAGGACACCGGCGGCGGCGACGGCGCTCAGGGTGCGCAGACCACGGGTGCGGGTGGCGGCCAGGTGAAGGGAGATCGTGCGGAGCATTTCGTTCCTCTTTCTCTGTCTCAGTATTTGAGCGGCTCCCCCGCTCGCAATGTCCATTCTTCGGTCGCACCGCCTCCGCAATAAGGTCACACTTGTGCAGTGCGCAGGTGAGAATCCAATGCACGTACCTCCCGCGGTATGCGGAACAGCCCCGTCACCGGCGGCTGAAAACCGCGCTTCGGTGACGGGGCTGCTCAGGGTGGGGGAGGGGCGGACCGGGGAGAACGCCTAACGGTCGAGTCCGCAGACCACCCTTCCCGGGCCGGCCGGAGTGGCCTGGTCGTCGCGTTCCCGGTCGTGGATCTCGCGCACCGCGACCGTCGCCGTGACCACGGCGGCCCGGGCCAGGCCCAGCACGTCACGGGCGGAGTCCAGGTCACGCTCGGGCAGGCGCACCACGACGTCCGTGGCGCATTCGATGAGATGCAGCGCGGCCCGTGCCAGCGAGTCGTCGCAGGAATAGCTCTGTTCCACGGCGGAGCGGGCGCTCTTCAGCAGCGCGGCCGCGCTGACGGTGCTCTGGGTCGTGTTCAACTCGGATCTCCTCGGTAGGGGTGACCGCATCACTCGGTCCGGAAATCGATGGCGGCGTCGATCCGCGCGCAGTGCTCCACGGCCTCTTCGCGGGAGGGCGCGGAGGCGATGGCGTAGCCGGAGGTGCAGTCGGCCACGGTGAGCAGCTCGGGCACCACGTCCCCGGGGCTCTTCGAGAGGACCGCGGCGGCCCGCTCGGCGCGGAAGTCGTCGAGGTAGGGCAGGAACACCAGGGGTGTCTCGCCCGCCGGGACCCGGCGCACGACGCCGGGCACGCCGGGGTCCACGTGCACGGACCGCACCCGGCCCGGCTCGGGCGTGAAGAACCGCACGGCGGCGCCGCCGAGCGGCTCCGGGGAGGCGGCGGGCAGCTCGTCGATGCCCAGCGGCACGGTCAGGAACCAGCGGTTCAGGTCCGCCCCGAAAGCGCGCCGCACCAGCTCCGGAGCCCCACTGCCGGCCAGCCGGGCATGCGACTCCAGCACCCGGGGCCCGTCCGGCGTGAGCACGAACTCACTGTGCGAGGGGCCTTCGGTGAGCCCCACCGCGTCCAGCAACCGCACGGTCAGGGCGCGCAGTTCGCCGAGGTGCGGCGTGGCCGCCGTGCTCGGGGTGCTGACCTCCCACTCCACGTACCGCTCGTTCATCCGGTACTCGGAGTAGCCGATCGGCACGTGCCGGCCCGCGTAGGAGAAGGAGTCCACGCTGACCACCGGCCCGTCCAGGTACTCCTCGGCGATCGGGGCGTCGAACCCGGCCGCGGCCAGGTCCTGCCAGGCCCGCTCCGCCTGCCCGGGGTCGTCGGCGGTGTGGATGTGCAGGCTCGCCACCCCGTCCACCGGCTTGAGGACGATCCGCCCGGCCACCTCCCGCTGGAAGGCGGCCGCCTCGCCGGCGTCGCGCACGACCCGGTACCGCACCGGGCTCAGATCGTGCTTGGCGAGCAGTTCGCGGGTCAGCGCCTTGTCCTTCAGGGCCCGGGCGGTCTCCTCGCCCACGCCCGGCAGGCCGAGGGCGTCGACGACGTGTCCGGTGGACTCGGCGGCGGGCTCGGTGGTGGTCAGGACGCGGTCGAAGGGGCGCTCGCGGTGCAGTGGCAGCAGGACGTCGAGGAGCGCGGGGCCGTCGGCGATCGGGGCGTGCACGATGCGCTCGCAGTGCTCGGCGATCGCCGGGTCGTAGGCGCCTTCCTCGTGCACGAGCACCACGTCGATGCCCAGCTCGCGGGCGCCGGCGATGGGTGCGGGGCGGCCGCCGACGACCGCTACTCGGTAGGTGAGGGTGCTTGCGTGGGGCGTGCCGGACAACTCGGTTCTCCCGTCGGTTCGCGGATGCGGGTGGGTGGGGACTCGGGGCGGCTCGTCAGCTCGCGTAGCAGCGGCGCAGCCAGCGCGCGCCGGCCTTGGGCCCGGGGGTGAAGGCCCGGCGCCGGTGCAGGACGCGGTAGTTGTCGAAGAAGAGGAAGTCGCCGGGCCGCAGCACGAACTGCTCGGCGTCCGCCCCGCTCAGGGCCTCGGCGAGTTCGTCGAGGGCGGCCGCGGCCCGCGCGGTCAGACCCCGGGTGGTGCCGTGGTCGTAGCGCAGGCGGGCGGTGGCGCCGCTGTGTTCGAGGACGGCTCCGCGCACCGGGGGCGGCGCTCCGAGTTTGATGGAGGCGGGGGCGCCGATCTCGAACTCGGGCCGGGTCAGCGCCTCGCGCACGGCCGGCGCGAGGCGGGCGAGCACGGGGTCGACTCCCACCACGTCGGTCGGGACGCGCTCGGAGTTGCGGAGCGCGAGGAAGGCCAGATGGCGCGGGACGTACGGGCGGGGGTCGTGGCCCGGTTCGCCGAACGGCAGGTGGGGGTTGTCCGTGTGCCAGAAGAACTCGGCGTCGGACCCCCACGAACTGGTGGTGCCGGTGGCGGCCGGATTGGGCACCACGTTGCGCATCAGCCGGCCGCGGTTCTCGTACGGCACCGCGAACGGGGTCGCCTCCAGCAGCCGCACCAGGCCCAGGTGCAGGGCGTTGACGGGGGCGAGCGCGGCCTCCGGGGTGAAACCGCCGACCGGGGTGGGCGGGGCGTCGTGCCGGGGGAGGTTCTGAAGGACCAGGACGCTGCCCTGCCGGGCGCGGAACCCGCCGAGCTCCGCCACGAGTTCGCAGGGCAGGTGCTGGCGCAGCGCCGACGCCCCGACGGTCGCGAGGATCGCCCCGTCGGTGTCCGGGTCGAGGAGGTGGGCGTCGGCGAGCCGGTCGTCCAGCTCCTTGGCGAGTACGTCCCGCACGCCGTCGTCGAGGGCGTACCGCACGATGTCCGGCCCGGCGCTCACGGCTGCCCCCAGAAGCTCGCCGACTGCCGTTGTCCGAGCCGGGCGAGTGGGGCGCGGACGGTTCTCGCCGCCAGCCCCAGGGGGGTGATGACCAGGAAATACAGTATAAAAAGGGCGGGTTTGAGCATGGTGTGGTGCTCCTCGGTGTCGTGCTGAAGAAAGGTGGGGCTCGCTCAGTCGAGCGGGATCTCGGTGCGCCAGTCGCCCTGCTCCCGCCAGGGCGGCTGCTCCGACTTGTCCAGCAGGAAGCCGCCGAGGGCGAGCAGGTCGATGTCGGTGCGCATGAAGCAGGTGTAGGCGTCCTGTGGGGAGTTGACGATCGGCTCGCCCCGCACGTTGAAGGACGTGTTCACCAGCACCGGGCAGCCCGTCTCCGCCCGGAAGGCGGTCAGCAGCCGGTGGAAGGGCGCGTTGCGGTGCGCGGACACCGTCTGGACCCGGGCCGAGGAGTCGACGTGGGTCACCGCCGGGATCGTCGACCGCGCGACCTTCAGCAGGTCGAGCCCGGTGGCGCCGGTGTCCCGCGCCTGAAGCCGCTGCCGGCCGGCGACCTGGCCGACCACGAGCATGTACGGGCTCTCCTGGCGCAGATCGAAGTAGTCCCGGGCGTCCTCGTCGAGCACGGCGGGCGCGAACGGGCGGAACGACTCCCGGAACTTGATCTTGAGGTTCATGGCGGACCGCATCCGCGGATCACGCGGATCGCCCAGGATCGACCGGGCCCCGAGGGCACGCGGGCCGAACTCCGCCCGGCCCTGGAACCAGCCGACGATCCGCCCCGACGCTAGCTCCTTGGCCACCCGGTCCGCCAGGGCGTCCGGATCCAGCCGGGTGTAGGGCACGCCCAGACCGTCGAGGTACGCGGCGATCTCCTCGTCGTCGTGGGCCGGACCGAGCAGCGAACCCGACATCGCGTCCTGCCCGCCGCCCAGATGGGCGCGGGGCGCCCCGCGCTCCCGCGCCACGTCGAGCGCGGCTCCGAGCGCGCCCCCGGCGTCCCCGGCGGCGGGCTGCACCCACACCTCGTCGAAGATCCCCTCCTCGATCAGCTTGCCGTTCGCCACGCAGTTCAGCGCCACACCGCCGGCCAGGCACAGCCGGCGCTCGCCGGTGCGCTCCCGGGCCGTGCGGGCCAGGGCGATCATGACCTCCTCGGTGACCTGCTGCACCGACGCCGCCAGGTCGAACTCCCGCTGGGTGAGCGGGCCTTCGGGCGTGCGCCGGGGGCCGCCGAAGAGCCGGTCGAAGGCGGGGCCCGTCATCCGCTGCCCGCGCAGGAACGCGAAGTACCGCATGTTCAGCCGGAACGACCCGTCCGGCCTGACGTCGATCAGCTTCTCCCTGATCACGTCCGCGTACCGGGGCCGGCCGTAGGGCGCGAGCCCCATCAGCTTGTACTCGCCGGAGTCGACCTTGAAGCCGCAGTAGTACGTGAACGCCGAGTACAGCAGGCCCAGGGAGTGCGGGAAACGCAGCTCGGCCAGGTTCGTCAGGCTGCCGCCCCGCCCGTGCCACAGGCTGGTGGTGGCCCACTCGCCGACGCCGTCGACGCACAGCACGGCGGCCGACTCGTACGGGCTCGGCAGGAACGCGGACGCGGCGTGCGAGCGGTGATGGCGCAGCACCCGCACCTCGGGCACCCGGCCGCGCCCCAGCCCGGCCAGCTCGTCGGCCACCACCCGGTCGGCGCGGCGCTTGCGGGCGAGCCAGACGGGCAGCCCGTCGGCGAACGAGGCGAAGCCGAACGGGGCGGCCCGCAGGTAACTGTCCAGCACCCGGCGGAACTTGAGCGCCGGGTCCTCGTAGTAGGCGATGGCGGCCACGTCCTCCAGGTCCACCCCGGCCTCGTCCAGGCAGTACTCGACGGCACGCGCGGGGAAGGACGGATCGTGGCGGCGGCGGCTGAACCGCTCCTCCTGTGCCGCCGCGACGGGGGTGCCGTCGGCGACCAGGGCGGCCGCGCTGTCGTGGTAGAAGGCGGATATGCCGAGCACCAGGTCAGGCATGAACGGTTCTCCTCAAACGGCGGACCAGACGGCGGGCCGGGGACATGGTCGGGCCGGGGTCGAGGGACAGCGAACGGAAGCCGGCGCGGACCCGGGCCCAGGCGGCCTCACGGGCCCCGGAGCCGCCGCCCGGCAGCGCGGCGAGATGGCTGTCGACGGCGTCGCAGGCCCAGGCGGCGTGTCCGCCGGCGACGTTGTCGATGGTGTTGTGGATGTCCACGAAGCGGGTGCTGAAGCCGTGCCGGCGCAGGGCCAGCCGGGCCCGGCGGTAGGAGCCGCCGACGCCGGACAGCTCCATGGCGAGGTTCAGGCCGAGGATCTCGGGCTGGAGGGTGCGCGGGAAGCGGCCCACGGCCAGCCAGAAGACGGGCAGCGCGAACGACTCCTCCGCGAAGCGCGGCCAGCCCGCGAACTCGGCGGAGCCGCCGGGCGGCGGTTCGACGCCCATCTCGGCCAGCAACTCCCGGTAGATCCTCGGGTGGTTGAGGTCCGGGTCGCCATTGCCGAGCTCGTCCCAGTACGTCTCGAAGAGCGCGCACCCGGGCTGGGCGGCGGCGAGCGCGTAGTCGGTGAAACCGTGCAGCCACGCGCCGTCGATCATGGTCAGCGGGGCGAGCTGGAGCGTCGACTCCACCAGCACCTCACGGGACGGCAGCGGCGCGTCCTGGCCGGCGGTGAACTCCTCGGCGTGCCGCTCGTGCTGCTCCGACAGCCAGGACCGCAGCCCTCCGGCGGGCCAGCCGTCCGGCAGCCGGTAGGCGCCCTGGTCCACGCTGCGGCGAGCCCGGTCGAGCCAGTCCCGCGCGTAACCGGCGGCCCAGTCGCACAGCGCCGGGGTGTCCGTCCGGCTCTGCAACATCCGGTACGCCTCCCGCAGCCCCTCCGGCTCCCGCCCCCACTCGTCCCCGTCCGAACGCCAGGCGGGCAGGACGTCCGAGCGCGCCGACTTCCGCGACGCCGGGTCGTCCGCCGCTCGGCCGGGCCCTACGGCGCCCGGGGCGAACTCCCGGCATGCGGGGCGGGTGTTGGCGTGTGGGGCGGGCTGTGGTGTGTGCACGGTCGGCTCTCGGAGCGCCGGGCGGGCGCCCGCGTGTCGGCCCGACTCCGGTGTTCGCCCGGTGTGATGGGAGGCCGCGCCGGGGGGCGTGGAGCGGGCGGGACTCTGCGGGCGGTCCCCCCGGCGGCGCGCCGGTGCCGGGGCCTCGTGGCCGGTGGTGTCGGTGGTGTCGGCGGTGTCGGCGGTGTCGGTGGGCAGTGAGTCGATCCAGTGTCGGAGGACCGTCAGCTCCTCGGGTGTGAACACCCGGAACATCGCACCGCGTTCGCCGACGAGCCCGTTGACCAGCGGGCTCGCCTCCGCACGGCCGGGCCGTACGAGCCGGCTGCGGGCCAGGGCGCCGACCAGCGGCCACGGGTCGCTGCGGCACTCCGCCAGCCAGTCGGCGAGCGGCCGCCCCTCCAACCGGAAGTCATGGTGGTACACGGCGGCTTCCCGCGCCCGCTCCCGCAGCAGCTCGGCCACACCGTGGGCGGGGTCCCGGGCCGCTTCGAGCCGGAGGTACAGGCCGTCGGCCCACCGGCGCAGGGCGGCGAAGGCCCAGCGGAATCCGGCCCGGGCCTCCGGCGAACGGTCCGGGTCCGGGCACCTCCCGTCGGTCCCGGCCCGCGCCGAGGACAGGTCGATCCGCTCCCACCGCGCGTCCGGCCAGGCCTCGCGGAGCAGGGCGAGCGGCGGGAGCAGGCCGGTCGCCCGCAGGCACGCGTCGGCGCCGAGCAGCTCGTCGCGGAACCGCTCCGGTGCGCGGCTCATGGTGAGCAGCCGGGCGGGCAGGCCGAACGCGTCGTCGTCGATCCGCCGGTCATGGGCGAGGGTGGGCGCGGAGGAGGCGTACTCGGCGAGCTCCAGATCCCGCAGCAGGGCCAGAAAGGCACTGCCACGGCTCGCGCCCGGCCGGCCCACGCCCACGTCCTGCGCGTAACGGGCCAGCACCCGCAGCGACTCGGGATCCTCCGCGCCACCCGGCGAGCTCAGCCCTTGCAGCCACGCCCCGGACACCAGGGCCAACGGCGCGCAGTCGAGCGCGACCCGCCGCACGAGGGCGTCCCGGGACCCGTCGGAGTCGCACGTGCCGTACAGCTCCCGGAACCGCCGGGCGGCGTCCCGCGACCAGGCGGCGACGGAGGAGCGGAGCGCCTGCGGCTCCTCGCCCGCCCGGTCGCCCGCCGACCCGCCCCCCGCGTCGCCCCCCGTCCCGATCTCCGTACGGATCGCGGCGAGCAAGCGCGTACCCGGTGGCCCGCACTCGGGGTCCGCCGCCGTCGCGTAGACGGTGCGGGACGCTGCTGTGTTCACGGTCTTCCCCTCCCGGTACTCCCGGTACTCCCAGTGCTCCCAGCGCTTCGACGTGCGGCGGATCAGAACATGGGATAGATCGAGGCGTCCGGCTGCTTGCTCTTGCGGGAGCGGAACAGGCGGGTGGCGATGAGGCGGGCGAGGGCGCTGCGCAGGGCGGCCATACCGGGTTCTCCGTTTTCTGTGAGCGATTTTCTGCGAGTGGGGCGACGGATCAGCTCTGGAACAGCGGACTCAGCTCTGGAACAGCGGACCGCGGTGCGTCTTGTGCTGGGCGGCCTGGGCGAGCGGCCGGACGACGAGCTGGTCGACGTTCACGTGCTGCGGCAGGGCGACGGCGAAGGACACGCACTCGGCGACGTCCTCGGCCCGCAGCGGCCGGTCGACCCCGGCGTAGACGGCCGACGCCCGCTCCCGGTCGCCGTGGAAACGGTTCAGCGCGAACTCCTCGGTGTGCACCATCCCGGGCGCGACCTCCACCACCCGCACCGGCTCCCCGCACAGTTCGAGCCGCAGCGTCTCCCCGAGCGCGTACTGGGCGTGCTTCGCCGCGCTGTACCCGCCGCCGCTCTCATAGGTGCAGTGCGCCGCGGTCGAGGTGATGTTCACGACCGTGCCGCCCCCGTCCTGCCTGAGCAGCGGCAGCAGCGCCTGCGTGAGGTGCAGCGTGCCCAGCACGTTGACGGAGTACATCTGCTGCCAGTGCGCCGGCGAGCCCTCGGCCACGGTGTCCGCGCCGAGCGCCCCGCCGGCGTTGTTCACCAGCACGTCGCAGGCGTCGAGCGTGTCCGCGAAGGCGCGCACGGCCTCGGCGTCGGTGACGTCCAGGACGACGGCCCGGCCGCCCGTCTCTGCGGCCACCCGGTCGAGCAGCTCGCCGCGCCGGGCCACCAGCACGACGTCGTACCCCTCCTTGGCCAGCCGCCGCGCCACGGCGGCCCCGATCCCACTGCTCGCTCCTGTCACCACGGCGGTCGTCGTCATACCGGCCTTCCTCGAAGTCGTCGTTCGCACGGGGTCCAACGGGGTCCGTACGGGGCCTGGACCCACGACGACTGTGCGGGCGCCGCCCGGCGCCCGGAAGGGTCAAAGGCGTGCAGTGCAGGGTTGTGCAGCGCGGCCCGGGGTCCTTCATGCCTGTGCGGCCGCGTATTTGTGAGGGTTCCGCGGCGCTCCCGACGCCGGAAGAGTCACCGGTGAACCGCACAGGACCGGAGCACCGGGAGGACGGCATGACGGAGCAGAGGGTGACGCTCACCCCGCAGATGCTGCAGTACGACGACTTCGACGACCGGGGCCGCACCCGCTGGCTCCCGTACCTGATGTACTTCCACCGCGCCCAGTACCGCTCGGACGCGGTCAACACCGACGCACTGGGCTTCCGCTACTCCCACGGCCCCGACGGACAGCGCGCGTCCGTGGCCGAGCTGCCCGAGACGCCCGTCCGGCTGTTCGCCGGCAGCTCCACGGCGTTCGGCATCGGCGCCACCGGCGACGCGGCGACCCTGCCGTCCCGCCTGTGGAGCACCCACGCCCCCGCCGCGCCCTGGCTGAACTTCGCGGGCCGCAGCTACAACTCCGCCCAGGAGTTCCTGCTGTTCTCCCTGTACCGCCACCTGCTGCCGCAGGTCAGCGACATCGTCGTGTTCTCCGGCCTGAACAACCTCGCCCTGGCCCGGCTGCCCGAGGAGCAGCGCGGCGACCACGGTGGGTTCTTCAACTGCGGTGAGTACTACGAGCAGATGGAGGGACTGAGGCGCAACCACCGCGGCCGCGGCTCCCTGTTCGGCCGGCCGGAGAAGCCGGCACCGCGGGCCGAGGAGCCGGTGCGGCCGCTGGAGGAGCGCATCGACTCCGCCGTCGACCTCACCGCCCGGCACCTGGAGAACTGGCAGGCCCTCGCACAGGGCACCGGCGCCCGCATCACCTTCGTCCTGCAACCGCTCGCCGGCTGGGTCCGCGAGGAGCCGGCCCCCGAGGAGAAGCTCCTCTTCGACGAGCTCGACCGGCGGTCCAACTTCTGGGAGCTGTACGGCGACATCGCCACCATGGAGCCCGCCCGCCGCTACGCCTACGAGCTCCAGCTCGCCTGCAACAAGGTCGGCGTCGACTTCCTCGACCTCAACCCGCTGCTCGCCGAGGCCGCCGGGCCGCGCGACTGGCTGTTCGTCGACCGCGCCCACTTCACGGACCTGGGCCACGACCTCACGGCCCGGCTGCTCGCCGAGGAACTGCGCCTGTCCTGACCGTCGAGGTCATCCGCAGCCCGTCCGCCCCACGACAGCGAGGAACCTCATGACACTCCCGTACCGCGTCGCCATGGTCGGCGGCCGCCCCGCACCGATCGCCGGCGCCCGCGAACTGGGCATCGACGTCGTGCTCGTCCACGAGGAGGGCAGCTACGACCCCGGGATCCTCCGGCACTGCGAACGCGTCGTGCACGCCCCCGTCA
Organism: Streptomyces viridochromogenes DSM 40736; assembly: GCF_000158955.1. Classification (GTDB taxonomy): domain Bacteria; phylum Actinomycetota; class Actinomycetes; order Streptomycetales; family Streptomycetaceae; genus Streptomyces; species Streptomyces venetus. The sequence continues at coordinate 5,087,771 of NZ_GG657757.1, forward strand.
ACGACGGCCCCGCGATCCTCGACGTCCTGCGGCCCCTGCACGAGGAGCGCCCCTTCGACCGCGTGCTCACCACCTCCGAGCCGGCCGGTGTCGCCGTCGGCCATGTGGTGACCGCCCTCGGCCTGCCCGGGGTCGGCGAGGAGACCGCCCGCGTCCTGAAGGACAAGCGGCTCACCCGTGAGCGGCTCGCCGAGCACGGCCTGAGCCCGGTCCGGCACCGGCTGCTGCACAGCCCGCAGGACGCGGCCGACTTCTTCACCGGCCTCGGCACCGGCCGGGCCGTCGTCAAACCGGTCGACGGCGCCGCCAGCCGGAACATCCTGCTGGTCTCCAGCGCCCACGAGGCGTCTCTCGCCTACAAGACCATCGAGCAGGCCGGGGGTTCGGCCGCGCTGGGCGAGGAGTACCTGGAGGGCCCGGTCGTCGCCGCCGACACCTTCTCCCTCGGCGGGCGGCACGTCGTGCTCGGGTTCTCCGAGTACCGGATCAACGAACGGTTCGTGGAATGGGAGGTCAGCGCGCCCAGCCGGATCGCCGCCCCGCACGAGGCCGAACTGCGCGAGCTCACCGAACGGCTGCTGGACGCCGTGGGCCTGACCGAGGGCCCCTCCTACAGCGAGTTCGTGCTCACCGCCGACGGTCCGCGCGTCCTGGAGTCCCACGCCCGCCTCGGCGGCTGCGGCGCCCCCGAACTGGCCCGGCGCGCCTTCGGCCTGGACCCGGCCCGCATGCTGCTGACCGTGCCGCTCGGCATCGACCCGCTGCCCGAGGCCTCCCCGGCGCCCGTGGGCGGCGCCGCCCTGCGCTACCTCACACCACGCCCCGGCACCGTCACCTCGGTCGCCGTCGCCCCGGGTCTGCCGGCCGAGGTCAGGCGGGTCCCCGAGGGGGTCACCAACGACCTCTACCTGCCGTTCTTCGACGAGCTCAAGCGGCACGAGACCGGCGCCGCGATCGCCCTCAACCCCGGTGAACAGGTCCCCGAGCTGCTCACCCTCGCCCACGCCAGCGCCGGGTACGTCATCTCCTCCGGCCGTGACGCCGACGAAGCGGTGGACCGCTGCGCCCGGGTCGCCGAGGGCATCCGCATCGAGACCGACGGAGTCACCGCGCCATGAGCGAGCACCGGGCCACCGCCCCGCACCGGCCGCACGTCCTCGTGCTGCACCGCTGGCGCGACGCACACGCCCTCTACGAGAACTACATCGACCACGACGCGCACCGCGTGACCTACGTGACCAACCCCCTCGGCTGGCCCTCGCTGCCCGCGGCGGCCGCCGGGATCGTCGAGGTCGCCGCCACCGACGACATCGAGCAGGCGCACGCCGCCGCCACGGCGCTGTCCGCGCTGTTCGGACCGGTGGACCGGGTCGTGGCACTCAACGAGGGCGATCTCGACACCGCGGCCGAACTGCGCACCCGCCTCGGCTGCCCCGGGCAGCGGCCCGGTGAACTGGCCCGCTTCCGGGACAAGCTCCAGATGTGCGAGGCCGTCGCGGCGGCCGGACTTCCCACGCCCGCCTTCGCCGACGCCCCGGACCCGGACGCCGTGGCCCGCTTCGCGGCGACGCACGGCTGGCCGGTGGTGGTCAAACCGCGCCGCGGCACCGCCAGCCGAGGCGTACTGATCGTCGACTCGCCGGCCGGCCTGTCCGAGCTCGCGGCCCTGCCGGACGAGCCGCGCCTGGTGCAGGAGTTCTGCGGCGACGCCGTCTACCACGTCGACGGACTGTGGACCGGCGACGCGCTCGGCCCCTGGCGTGCCTCCCGGTACGTCAACACCTGCGCCGACTTCGCCACCGGCGCGTCCTCGGCTCGTGAGGAGGACGACCCGGAACTCGTCGCCGCGCCTGGCGAGTCACCGCCCGGGGCCGCCGATGCGCTCAGCGACGGGCCTGGGGTGTTCCACCTGGAGGTTTTGTCGGCCGGGGCGCGACGACCGGCCCGAGCTGCGGTTCCTGGAGGCCGGGTGCCGGGTCGGCGGTGCGGAGATCCCCTTCGTGTGGCGCGAGGTGCACGGCATCGACCTGATGCGGGCGGCCGTCGACGTCCAGCTGGGCCGCACGCCCGCCCTGTCCGCACCGGCGTCCTGGAACACCGGAGGCTGGCTGCTCGTCAGGACCCCGGTCCCGGCGCCCTGCCGCGTCGTCGCCGCCCAGCCGCTCGACCCCCGCGACGACGGCCCCTACGCCCAGGTCGTACCGCCCCGGGGCACCGTCGTCCCCGAGGCCGGCGGCTACGAACACGTGGGCGCCCGCTTCCGCTTCCGCGGCTCGGGTACGGCCCAGGTGGAAAGCTCGATAGCCAAGGCCGCCGCCCGCTTCCGCCTGGAGTGCGAGGCCGTGGCATGACACCGGCCGCCGATGGCCTGAGCACCGGTGGTGCCGCCTCGCGGCCTACGGGCGATGGCCTGCGTGCCGGTGGCGATGCCTCGCAACCCACCCGCGGTGGTCTGCGCGGCGACGGCGACGGCGCGCGACCCGCCCCCGGTGGCCTGCGGCCCGCCCGTGGCGGCGTGCGGCCGGGCCGTGCCGGGCTCACGGCTGCCCTCGCCCCGTTGCGGCTGCGGGACTACCGTCGGCTGTGGTGCGGGACCCTGCTCAGCAACCTCGGTGACGGGGCGACCTGGACGGCCCTGTCCTGGCTGGCGATCGTGCGGGGGGACGCGGCGGCGCTCGGCTGCCTCGGTCTGTGCTACACCGCGCCGGTGATCGGCGGCGGCGCCCTCGTCGGGCCGCTGCTCGACCGCTTCGACCGCCGCCGGGTGCTGGTCGCCGACTCGGTGCTGCGCGGGCTGGCCGTCGCGAGCGTCCCGGCGGCCGCCCTCCTGGGCCCGGTACGGCTGGAGCATCTGTACGTCGTCGCCGCGGTCTACGGCCTGCTGAAGATCGTGCCCCTGGGCGCGGTCCCGGCGATGCTGCCCGACCTGGTGCCGCCCCGGCTGCTGCACGGCGCCGCCGCACTGGAGTCGGTGTCGCTCGGCGTCGGCCGGATCCTCGGCCCGGTCGTAGGCGGCGCGCTGATCCCCCTGGCCGGCGCGCACGGGGTACTCCTGGTCGACGCACTGAGCTACGGCACACTCGCCCTGGCCGCCCTCTCGCTGCACCTGCCGTACCGAAAGGCGACGCCCCGCACAGGGAAGCAGCCGCCCGGCGGGGCGCACCCGCCCGGCGGGACGCGACCGTCCTGTGGCTGGCGGCCTGTGGCGCGGCTGTTGCGGCAGGACGGGGTGCTGTGCGCCATCACCGTGGGGTTCGGCCTCTTCAATCTCGCCATGGGGCTGCTGCTCGTTCTCGAACCCTGGCTGGCCCGCGAGAGGTTCCACGGCGGTGCCGGCCTGCTCGGCGTGATCCTCGCCGTGTCCGGCGCGGCCAACCTGGTCGGCTCGGTGTGTGCCGGCATGCTCCCTCCCGCCGACCGCCAGATGCTCCGCATCGGCATCCTCCAGACCGTCGCCGGGAGTTCACTGCTCCTGCTGCTGGTGCCGTCCCTGCCGGTCGTGCTCGTCGGCCTGGTGCTGTGCAACCTGCTGTCCACGCCGATGACGGTCTCCTCCCAGGCGCTGCGCCTGACCCGCATCCCGGAGGAGCTGCGCGGCCGCACGCTCATCCTGATGCGCACCGTCATGAACGCCACCACCCCGGTGGGCACCGCCCTGGCCGGCGCGCTGCTGGCCGCCGGCGCCCCCGGTTTCCTGATCGTCCTCATGACCCTGAGCGCCGCCCTGCCGGGCCTCTGGCTCGTCCGCGCCTACCGCGCCACGTCCTTCGGCGCCGAACTCGGCGTCAAACCCGGCGTCACCCCGACCACCCCTCCCGTCCGAAGGAGCCCCTCCGATGCGCACCATGTTCAAGTCCAAGATCCACCGGGCCACCGTCACCCAGGCCGACCTGCACTACGTGGGCTCCGTCACCGTTGACGCCGACCTCATGGACGCCGCCGACCTGCTCCCCGGCGAGCAGGTCCACATCGTCGACGTCACCAACGGCGCCCGCCTGGAGACGTACGTCATCGAGGGCGAGCGCGGCAGCGGCGTCGTCGGCATCAACGGCGCCGCCGCCCATCTCGTCGAGCCCGGTGACACGGTGATCCTCATCAGCTACACCCTGGTCGACGACGCGGCGGCCCGCTCCCTCGTGCCCAGCGTGGTCCACGTGGACGCCGCCAACCGCGTCATCACCCTCGGCGACGACCCCGCCGCCCCCGTCCCGAACACCGACACCCTCCGCAACCCCCTGGCCGTCCTGAGTGGCGCGGGCGCCCGGACGGCCCGCTGAGGCCGGTTCACACCTCCAGCCACACCGCCTGGTCCGTCCCGAGGAGGCCGTTCTCGAGCGGGCCACTGGACAGCAGGAGCGCGGAGTGCGCGGGCAGTTCGCACGGCTCGGCCGAGAGGTTCACCACGCAGACGAAGCCCGGCTCGCGGCGGAAGGCCAGGACTCCCTCGGGGGCGTCCAGCCAGGTCATGGTGCCGTCGCCGAGGGCGGGGTGGTCGTGACGCAGGCGCAGGGCCGCGCGGTAGAGCTCCAGCATGGAGCCGGGGTCGCCGGCCTGCGACTCGACGGTGTGGTCGGCCCACCGGGCGGGCTGCGGCAGCCACGGCTCGGCCGATCCGCCCTCGGGACTGAAGCCGTAGGGGGCCGTCCGGCCGGACCAGGGGATCGGGACGCGGCAGCCGTCCCGGCCCCGGTCGGTGTGGCCCGAGCGTTCCCAGGTCGGGTCCTGGAGGACGTCCTCGGGCAGGTCCTCGACCTCGGGGAGGCCGAGTTCCTCACCTTGGTAGACGTAGGCCCCGCCGGGCAGGGCGAGCATCAGCAGGGCGGCGGCCCGCGCGCGCCGGGTGCCGAGTTCCAGGTCGAGGGGGCCCTCCGGGCGGTAGCTCTCGTTGGCCACCCAGCGCCTGACGGTCCGGCGGCCGTAGCGGCTGGGGTGGCGCATCACGTCGTGGTTGGAGAGGACCCAGGTGGCCGGCGCCCCCACCGCGCCCAGCATCGCGAGGGAGCCGTCGATGACCGCCCGCAGGTCCTTCGGGTCCCAACTCGACATCAGGAAGTCGAAGTTGAACGCCGTGTGCAGACCGTCCCGGCGGACGTACGCCGCGAGCCGCTCGGGCGTGTCCGCCCAGGCCTCGGCGACGAAGGAGCGGTCGCCGGGGAACTCGTCGGCCACCTTGCGCCAGGCCCGGTAGATCTCGTGCACCTCGTCGCGGTCCCAGTGCGGGTGGTCCACGTGCCGCACGGGCTGCCCGGCGTCCGGATCCCGGCGCGGCGGCAGGTCCGGCAGCTCCGGGTGCTTGATCAGGCCGTGGGCCACGTCGATACGGAACCCGTCCACGCCCCGGCTGAACCAGAACCGCAGCACCGACTCGAACTCGGCCCGCACCTCGGGGTGCTGCCAGTTCAGGTCCGGCTGCTGGGGTGCGAACAGGTGCAGGTACCACTCCCCGTCGGGCAGCCGGGTCCAGGCCGGGCCGCCGAAGCAGGAGACCCAGTCGTTCGGCGGCTGCGAACCGTCTGCGCCCCGGCCGGGGCGGAAGACGTACCGCTCGCGCTCCGGGCTGCCCGGGCCGGCGGCGAGGGCCTCCTGGAACCAGGCGTGCTGGTCCGAGGTGTGGTTCGGCACGATGTCGGGAATCACGCGGATCCCGTGCCCGTGCGCCTCCTCGATGAGCTGCTCGGCCTCGGCCAGGGTGCCGAACCGGGGGTCGATCTCGCGGAAGTCGGCGACGTCGTAACCGTGGTCGGCCATCGGCGACTTGTACCAGGGGTTGATCCAGATCGCGTCCACGCCGAGGGACTTGAGATAGGGCAGCCGGGAGCGGATGCCGGCGATGTCGCCGACGCCGTCGCCGTTCCCGTCGGCGAAACTGCGGATGTAGACCTGGTAGATGACGGCACTGCGCCACCAGGGGCCGGTGGGGGACACGTTGCTCCTCAGGGGTCTCAGGGTCTACTTCGCGGCGCCGGCGGTGAGTCCGGCGACGATGCGGCGCTGGAAGAGCAGCACCATGACCACCAGCGGCACGGTGACCAGGACACCCGCGGCCATCTGGCTGCCGAACGGGGTCTCGTAGGTCGTGGCGCCGGTGAACTTGGAGATGGCGACCGTGGCGGTCTGCATACCGGGTTTGTTCGTCATCGACAGGGCGATGAGGAACTCGTTCCAGGCGGCGATGAAGGTGATGATCGCGGTGGTGAAGATGCCCGGCGCGGCCAGCGGCACGATGACCTTGCGGAAGGCCTGGCCGCGGGTGCAGCCGTCGACCATCGCGGCGTGCTCCAGCTCGTCCGGCATCTGCCGGAAGAACGTGGTCAGGTTCCACACCGCCAGCGGCAGCGCGAAGGACATGCTCGGCACGATCATCGACTGGTAGGTGTTGATCCAGCCGATGTCGGTGAACAGCTTCAGCAGCGGCACCACGATCGACACCACCGGGAACATCGAGGTGGCGATGATCAGGGTGAGGATCAGCCGCTTGAAGCGGAACTCCAGCCGGGCCATCGCGTACGCGGTGAACGTGGCCAGCAGCAGCGCCAGCACGGTCGTGATCCCGGCGACGACCAGGCTGTTGAGCAGCGCCCGCCCGAAGCCCTGCGCGGGGTCGAACACGGCCCGGTAGTTCTCGAAGGACAGCGGAGACGGGAGCGGCGTGGTGTCGAAGATGTCGCCGGTGCGGCGGAGACTGGAGACCAGCATCCAGTAGAACGGGGCCAGACAGCAGGCCACGACCACGACGACACCCGCGTACACGAGCCCGCCGCGCCACTTCGCCGTGAGGGTCGTCATGCCGTCACCTCCGTACGACGGGGCCTCCTGCCGTCCCCGCCCCCGACGAGGTCGGTGCCGAGCAGCCGCACGAAGGCCAGCGCGATCAGGAAGACGTAGAGGAAGAGGATCACGGCGTACGCGGAGGCCGGTCCGAAGCGGACGTTGGACGCCTCGTTCTGCGCGAGCATCGACAGCGTCTCCACCGAGTGCTTCTGCGCGCCGACGAGGATGTAGGGCAGGTCGAACATCCGCAGGGCGTCCATGCAGCGGAACAGCACGGCCACCAGCAGCGCCGGCTTCACCAGGGGCAGGGTGATGTGCCAGAACTGGCGCACGGGGCGGGCCCCGTCCATCCGGGCCGCCTCGTAGACCTCCTTCGGGATCACCTGGAGGCCGGCCAGGACCAGCAGTCCGATGAAGGGCGCGGTCTTCCACACCTCGGCGACGATGACGGCGACCTTGGCGTGGAAGCCCTCGGTGGTCCACAGGATCTGCTGTCCGAGCAGCGCGTTGGCGACGCCGTCGCTGTTGAAGATCCACCGCCACAGCAGTCCGGAGATCGCCGTCGGCACCGCCCAGGGCACCAGGATCCCGGCCCGCACCAGGGCCCGGCCCCGGAACGCCCGGTGCATGATCAGCGCCATGGCCACCCCGACCACGGTCTCCAGCGAGACCGTGACGACGGTGAAGAAGGTCGTGTTCCAGAAGGCGTTGAAGAACCGCGCCCCGGCCTCGCCGAAGATGTCGGCGTAGTTGCGCAGGCCGACGAACGGCTCGGTGGCGCTGATGAACCCGGTGCTGGGGTCGAGGCCCTTGGCGCCGTAGAGCGACTCCTTCAGCGCCATGAGCGTCGGGTAGAGCACGACGACCGCCAGCACCAGCAGCGTGGGGGAGACCAGCAGCGCGGCCAGCCGCCCGGCCCCGGCGGTGGCCCGGCCCCGCGCCGCCGGCCGCCGGGGCCGGGCCCGGACGCCGGTCTCCGCCGGGAGCTCGGTCATGGTGCCGGCCCTCACCGCGCGACCGCCTTCCGCAATTGCTTCTGCAGGTCCTTCAGCGCCCGCTCGCTGCTCTTCTCCCCGTTCAGGGCGGCGTACGTCTCCTGCTGCACGGCCGAGGTGACGTCGCCGTACTGCACGACCCGGGGCCGCGGCACGGCCCGCAGGATGGACTCCTTCAGCACGGGCAGATACGGGTACTGCCCGATGAGTGCCTTGTCGTCGTAGAGGGCGGCGTACGGCGGGGCGACGGAGGCGTCCTCCAGGAAGGTCCTGGTGTTCTTCTCGCTGGTCATGAACTCGATGAAGTCCAGGGCCGTCGCCTTGTTCCGGGCTGACGCGGAGACGGCCATGTTGTGCCCGCCGAGGCTGGAGGAGCCGGGTCCGTTCAGACCGGGCAGGGGCGCGACCGCGAACTTGCCCTTGACGCCGCTCTTCTGGGCGAGGGAGTACATGTACGGCCAGTTGCGCAGGAAGACGAGCTTGCCGGACTGGAAGGCCTGGCGGCCGTCCTCCTCCTGGTAGGTGGCGGCCTCCTTGGGGATCGTCCCGTCCTCGAAGGAGCGGGCGAGGAAGTCCAGGCCTTTCTTCGCCTCCGGTGTGTCGACGTCCGGCGTGCCGTTGGCGTCGGTGACCCGGCCGCCCGCGGAGTGCACTGCCTCGGCGAAGTTCACCGTCAGCCCCTCGTACTTCTGGAACTGCCCGGCGTAGCAGGACATGCCCTTCGCCTCGGGGAGCCTCTTCACCTTGGCGCAGGCGGCGGTCATCTCGCCCCAGGTGGCGGGGGGCCGGGTGACGCCGGCCTTCTTCAGCAGGTCGGTGCGGTAGTAGAGCATGCCGCCGTCCGAGCTGCTCGGCACCGCGTACAGACCGCCGCGGTAGCGCGAGGTCTCCACCACCGGCTTCAGCATCTTCCCCATCGGGAACCGCTTCCCGGGCAGCCTGTCGATCCATTGGTGGGCGGCGAACTCCGAGGTCCACACGACGTCGAGGGACAGCACCGTGTAGGCGTCGGACTTCGTCTCCGCGTTCTGGATCATCTGCTGGCGCTGCGCGTCCGCGTCCGTCGGCAGCTGGATGAAGGTGACCTTCTCCTTCGGGTGCGCCTTGTTCCAGCGGTCGAGCATCGGCTGCACGGTGCCGGTGGTGTCCTTGCCGGCCACGTACGTGATGGGGCCGCGCCCTTCGAACGACGGCTTCCCGTCGTCCTGGCCGGAGCCGCCGCCGCAGGCGGCGAGGAGAAGCCCGGTGGCAGCGAACGCGGTCGCTCTGATGGTGGTTCTGGTCGTCACTGTCTCTCCTGGTCGTGCGGAACCGGGTCACGGCTTGTGAGACTGCGTTGTCACGAAAACCTTGGAGGAAATATGCAGGTCAGAAGCCCAATAGAGAGTCTGAGGGGAATCCGTGCAACCTCGCCGGGACAACGCTTGCAAGCTAGGGCTGCACTTTGCCGAAGTCAATGCGTTACGCGGGGGTAATGAGCCGAACATCCGCGCCTCACGCGCGTGAAAGCGCTGTCATGAATACCCGGATTCGGCGTGGCCGCTGTGCTACCGTCCGCTCATGCCACCAGCTCAGCGGCACCCCACCATGGCCGACGTGGCCGAACGGGCCGGGGTCTCCACCTCCACCGTCTCGCGCACCCTGCGTGGTCTGTCCACGGTGTCCCCGGAGGTCCGCGCCCGCGTCGAGAAGGCCGCGCGCGAGCTGAACTTCGCCGTGTCGCGGCAGGCCGCGAGCCTGGTCACGGGCAGGACCGGGACGGTCGCCGTGATGGTCCCGACGCTCAACTCGTGGTTCATGGGGTCCGCCCTGTCCAGCCTGGCCCCGCTGCTGCGGGCGGCGGGCATGCAGCTGAACGTCTACGAGATCCCGGACCTGGCCGAGCGCACCGCGTTCTTCGAACACCTCCCGGCGCGCCGCAACGCCGACGCGCTCCTGGTGTTCTCCTTCGACCTCACCGACGAGGAGACCGCCCGGCTGGACGACCTCGGCATGCCGGTGATCTACGTCAGCCAGCACGTCGACGGACGCCCCAGCGTCTACGTCGACGACGTGGCCGGCGCCCTGCACGGCACCCGGCACCTGCTCAACCTCGGCCACCGCCGGATCGCCTTCGTCCAGACCGTGGGCGCGAGCGGCTTCTCGTTCAGCTCCAACGAGCGGCTGCTCGGCTACCAGCAGGCGCTCACCGAAGCGGGTGTCCCGCTCGACGACGACCTGGTGGTGTCCACCCTGGTCGGCAGCAAGCGCGCCGCCGCCGAGTCGCTCGGCACCCTGCTGAGCCTGCGCGAGCCCCCCACCGCGATCTTCGCCGAGCAGGACGAGGTGGCGGTCGCCCTCATCTGGAACCTGCGCAAGACCCAGATCCCCGTCCCCGAACGCGTCTCCGTCCTCGGCTTCGACGACCAGCCGCTGGCCGACTGGTTCGACCTGTCGACGGTCGCCCAGTCACCGTCGGACATGGGGCGGCAGGCCGGGGAGCTGGCGCTGAAGCTCATCGAGGACTCCGCCGCCGACCACAAGGGGCACATCGTCCTGCCGACACACGTGATCCCACGGGAGACGACGGCCCCGGTGGCTCATCCGGTGGTCCGGGAACGGGACGCGGAGGACCACGGGTAGGGGCAGCGTGGATACGCTGGCCCGATGCCGCTGGTCGAGATCACGTACGCCCCCCACGTCCCCGAGGCGACACTCCGCGAACTCGGGTCGGTCCTGCCGCACTTGGTGTCTCTGGCGGTCGAGTGCCCCGAGGAGCCCTACGACGGAGACCTGCAGCCCGGCGATGTGGAGCTGCGCTTCCGGCGGCTCGGCCCCTTGGACCGCGGCGGCCTGGACCTCGTGATCGAGGTGCGCTCGAAGTGGTTCGAGAGCAGGGCGGCGAACCGCCAGGAGCGAGTCGACGTGCTGCACGACAGCGTGGCGGCCGCGACGGGCCTGCGCGACTTCGGCGTGTATCTCTCGCTCCCGGTGGCCGCCTGGTCGCAGGGAGACTGACGCGGTGGCCGGCCTGATCAGCCGTTGAGGGCGAAGAAGCGCATCGGGGAGTTCGGCCGGAAGCCGATGCGCGGATACACGGGCGCTCCGGCGGCGGTCGCGTGCAGGGTCGCCCGGGTCAGCCCGGTGGCGCGAGCGCCCTCGTACAGGGCCTTCCGGGTCACCGCCTCCCCGTACCCCCGCCGCTCCCACTCCGGGTGGGTGGCGACGAGCAGGACGAAGAGCCGCCCCTCGGCCTCGACGGTGGCGGCGCAGCTCACGGGCGTGCCGTCACCGCGCACGCCCAGGTACGCGTGCACCCGCTCCTTCCACAGCGCGGACCGGCCGAGCCCGTCCCGCCTGTCCTCCAACGGGAACCCGTAGGCACGCGAGTTGATGTCCGCGTAGGCGCGCAGCTGTTCGTCGGTGGTCACCCGCACGAAGGTGAGATCGGGATGGGCGGGCTCGGGGAGGGCCGGTAACTCCGCCGCCATACCGGTCCCGGGAAAGGCGAACGCGAGCCCCGCCCGGTCGGCGGCGCCCGCGAGCCCGGCCCGCGCCTCGTCGTCGAGGAGATCCTCGAAGACCCAGAGGAACCCGGGCCGCTCCTTGGACCGCATGATCTCCGCGGCCTCGCCCAGTCGCTGCTCCAACAGCCCGGGACCCGCGCCCTGTTCGGTCAGCGTGACACAGTTCCAGAAGGCGAACCGGCAGTCGGCCCAGCGGACGGCGACACCGGGCAGATCGGACACGTCCGCGTGCGAATCCCGGTCGAGCACCATCACGCGCCAGACGGCGCTGAGCTGCTCCAGGGATTCGATCGAGTCCGCGAGATCAGGCATGATGCTCCCTCAGATAATCTGTGGAGAACGGGTGTTGACGATGCCGTGAACGTACTGCCCACGACGGAGGTCCTTCACCCTCCACCCTGAGTTCCTTGATCGCGACTGCGAAGTGCTCCCCTAGACTGTGCCCGGTTTTTTCAAATGATCGGAGCATGACATGCGTCGCCTCGCTGCCGCCTTGGCAGTCAGCGTCCTCGCACTCGCCGGATGTGCCCAGGACTTCGACAAGGGACCTGAGGGGAAGGTCGCGGAGAAGGTCAAGGACGGGAAGAAGTTCTACCTCGTCGTTGATCCCGCCAAGGGGGGCGAGGAGACCAAGTTCCGGGTCAGCAAGTACGACTACCACGACTGCAACCGGGGGTCGAAGTACCCCAAGTGCGTGGACGACTGAGCGGTTTCGTCGTACGCGGGAGCTCCGCGAAGTCGTCGGAGCTCCCGTGCTCTTAGGGGTCCTTTCACTATGAGGCACCCTCGCCGGATGGGAGCAGCCGGAGCCGGACGGCGACGGACGCGAGAAGCTCAGCGCGCCCGGCGTCTTCGACATGAAGACCGGTCTGGCCCAGGGCATCTGGGCCCTGAAGCTGGCCCGCGAGAGCGGCACCCCCCTCCCCACCGTCACCTTCCTCTTCAACGGCGACGAGGAGATCGGCTCCCTGGCCTCCCGCCCGGTGATCGAGGAGGTGGCGCGGAAGGCCGAAGCCACGCTGGTCCTGGAACCCACCGCGCACGGCGCCGTCAAGACCGCCCGCAAAGGCTCCGGCATCTTCAAGGTGACGGCCACCGGCGTCGAAGCGCACGCCGGACTCGCGCCGCAGGACGGGGCGAGCGCCATCACCGCACTGTCGGAGTTCGTCCTCGCGGCCGCGGCGGTGGCCGCCCCCGACCGGGGCACCACCGTCAACCCCGGGCTCATCACGGGCGGCAGCGCCACCAACGTCGTCGCCGGACGAGCCACCGCCAGCATCGACATCCGGGTGAGGAGCGAGTTGGAACAGAACCGCGTCGACGCCGAGTTCGCGGCGATCGGGGTGAGCGATCCCCGCGTACGGATCGAGGTCGACCACGCCTGGAACAGGCCGCCGATGACCCTCAACGCCGCCTCCGCCCCGCTGCTCCACCTCGCCCGCGACGTCGCCCGCGAACAGGGCCGCGCCGAGCTGCCCGACGCGGCCGTCGGCGGCGCCAGCGACGCCAACTTCGTGGCCGCCCTCGGCCTGCCGGTCCTGTGCGGCATGGGCGCCGTCGGCGACGGCGCCCACGCCCGGGGCGAGTTCATCTACCCCGACACCGTGCCCGCCCAGACCGCCCTGGTCGCCGGCCTGCTGACCCGGCTGACGGAGCCCCTGCGCGGCTGAGCCGAGCGTGTGGATCCCGCTGGTTTCGCTGGTCAGGGCGGTGGTTGAGCGAATCGGCGTTCTCGAAGCGCGTGGGGACCCGGCTGGGCATGATGTACGGGTGGCGGACTTACCTGCGGACGCGCAGAACCAGGACGAGGTAGTGATCCTTGTGCACGGCACTTTCGCCGGTGACAAGGACGGGAACGATTCCGGAAGCCGATGGTGGCAGCGCGGCAGCGATACGTGGAGATGGCTGGAACGCAATCTCCCGGCAGGAACGAGCTTGCCGCAGAACGGCAGGCTGTTCCACTGGAGTGGAGCGAACACACAGTCGGCGCGACTGCTCGCCTCCATGGACCTGCTGGCGTTTCTTCTCGAACTGGAGCGAAAAGGCCGCGGGTACCATCTGGTCGGGCACAGCCATGGCGGATCGGTCATCTGGGAAGCGCTTCTGACGTGTCACATTCTTCAGCGCAAAGGCGGGCTCGTTGATCATTTGTACTACTCGCTGGTGCGGCGGGGAGTCCTCGCACCTGAAGGTCATGATCTGGCGGCGGGTAACAGGCAATTACTGGTTGACAAGTATCAGGAATTGGGCCAGGAGCTGAAGCTCAACCACCTGCGGAGCTGGACGACGATCGGAACGCCTTTCCTGTGTCATCTGCCGGAAGGCGGTTGGTTTTCCAGGGGATGGCGCCACGCCGCATTCTCGTTGGCTGGCTCCGTGAGTGCCAAGGATGCCAAAGCTCCGAGCTGGACCGTATGGTTCGTCGCGACCGTTTTCGCCGTGAGCGTGATGCTGGGACTGGGGTTGGCCCTCTTCGGGTCGGTCGGCCCGATGTGGATCCTTGTGTGGTTGGCATCCTCTGTGACGGCGCTCAAGATAACGATCTCGATCGTGGTAAGAAGCGAAGTTGCCCATGCGGTGACCACCCGTGCAAAAGCTGCGCCGTCAGCATTCGCACACTTCTCCGCGCGGTGGCTGGGCCTTTACGCTACGACGGACGAGGCCATCACGGGGCTTCGAACGCTCTGTCCGCCTCAGGCTCTCGACTATTCGCAACTGCGCTTGCCTCCCGCGCAGCGTTCAATTCCACAGAAAGTGACTGCGGCGTGGCCTGAAATACCCACCTTGCTGCGCCTGAACGCACCGCTCAGACATGTCGCGCTTGCCCCCGAGGCATCGTTCGGATACGGGTACTACTATTCTGGTTCCACGCTGACTGACAAAGTCTATGACGGGGTAAACGGATGGATCATGCCGAAGATCAACAGGCTTCTGGCCGGTCGTCTGCGGCGCACTGCCCAAGGGTGCGATATTCCGTATGTCGACCTCGTCTACGTCTCGCCTTGGCCGGTGCCTATTGATGCGGGTGTCACCGGATTGCCGGACCGCGTCGACACATCACTGGAAGAGGGAGCGGCGTCGCATGCCGGGCTGCTCGGCATCGAGGTGCGCCAACTGATCGCCCGCGCAGCCATGAACGGCACGCGGCTGTCCGCGGTTCTCGCAGACCACCAGCTGGACGCTGCCGGAAAGTCCATGGTTCATACGTCTTACCTCACCCATCCCGAAATCCTGCACATGATCCGCCGTCATATAGCTGATTCATGTCGATCTTCCCAGGTCGACACCACCCGAGCCGGACTTCCCTCGGACAGTCGAGAGTGGATGGTCAAAGCTCGCGCACACGCAGCCGGCAGGGCGGCATTGCACAGTCCCGAAGTGCTGTGACCGTGACCGCGTACACCAGCGAGTCGGTGAACGGCCGCGGAGATCGCCGAACCTCCTTGGCGACGCGTCAGGCGGGGTAGGCGTGCGTCTGGGCTGCCTTGACCGCCGCCCAGACCCTGGCGCCGGGGCGCAGGCCGAGTTCTGCCGCGGCGACCGTGGTGAGGTCGGCGGCCAGGGGGAGTTCCCCCGTGAGCGCGACGCGGATCTGGTCGCCGTGCGTCTCCATGCCGGTCACCTCGCAGTGCCACAGGTTGCGGGCGCTGGAGCCGCTGGGGCGGTCCTGGTGGAGGGTGACCGCGTTCGGGGGGAAGGCGACGAAGACCGGGCCGGTCAGATCCTCCGTGGTGGCGATCGTCGACTTGCGGTCGATCCGGACCGTGTGCCCTTCGGCCTC
Source organism: Streptomyces viridochromogenes DSM 40736 (assembly GCF_000158955.1). Taxonomy (GTDB): domain Bacteria; phylum Actinomycetota; class Actinomycetes; order Streptomycetales; family Streptomycetaceae; genus Streptomyces; species Streptomyces venetus. The sequence continues at coordinate 5,102,824 of NZ_GG657757.1, forward strand.
GCCCCGGTAGAGGTTGAGGCCGACCAGGTGGGCGATGTAGTCGGTGCGCGGACGGCGGGCGATGTCCGCGGGGGTGCCCCGCTGGACGACGCGGCCGTCCTCGATGACGACCAGATGGTCCGCGAGGACCATGGCGTCGAGCGGGTCGTGCGTGACGAGGACGGCGACGGCCTCGAACTCGGCCAGATGGTGGCGGAGCTGGGCGCGCACGTCGAGGCGGGTGCGGGCGTCGAGCGCGGCGAGCGGCTCGTCGAGGAGGAGCAGACGGGGGCGGGTGGCCAGGGCGCGGGCGAGGGCGACACGCTGGGCCTGGCCTCCGGAGAGGCGGCGGGGCTTCGCGGAGCCGTGCTCGGCCAGACCCAGGCGCTCCAGCCACGCGGCGGCCTGCGCGCGGGCCTCCGCCTTCGTCGCCCCGTGGCAGCGCGGCCCGAAGGCCACGTTGTCCAGGGCGGACAGATGGGGGAAGAGCAGGTAGTCCTGGAAGACCACCCCGACCGGCCGGGCATCCGGAGGCATGCGGTCCATCTCCACGCCGTCCAGGCGCAGATGGCCGCCGGTGAGGGGAACGAGCCCGGCCAGCGCCCGCAGGGCCGTGGTCTTGCCGGCGCCGTTGGGACCGAGCAGGGCGACGACGTCGCCCGGGGCCGCCGTCAGTTCGACGTCGAGACGGAAGGAGCCGCGCTCGACCACGAGCCGGGCGTCGAGCCCTTCGCCGGCCGGCTCGGGAGCGGCGAGTGTGGTCGTCTCGGGGTCGGTCATGAGGCAGTCATCCAGCGGTCGCGCAGGCCGGCGAGTACGGCGATGGACACGGCCAGCAGGACCAGGCTGAGGGCGATCGCCGCCGCCGGGTCGTTCTGCAGGGCCAGGTAGACGGCGAGCGGCATGGTCTGCGTACGGCCGGGGAAGTTGCCGGCGAAGGTGATGGTCGCGCCGAACTCGCCGAGTGCCCTGGCCCAGGCCAGGACGGCGCCCGCCGCGATACCCGGGGCGATGAGCGGCAGGGTGACCCGGCGGAACGCGGTGAAGCGCGAGGCGCCCAGCGTCGCCGCGGCCTCCTCGTAGCGCGGGTCGGCCGCGCGCAGCGTGCCCTCCACGCTGATGACGAGGAACGGCATCGCCACGAAGGCCTCCGCGATCACGACCCCGGTGGTCGTGAAGGGCAACGTGATCCCGAACCAGGAGTCCAGCCACTGCCCGACCACCCCGTTGCGGCCCAGGGCCATCAGCAGGGCCACACCACCGACCACCGGCGGCAGGACGAGCGGCAGGGTGACGAGGGCCCGTACCAGACCGCGCCCGGGGAACTCGACCCGCGCCAGCAGCCAGGCCAGCGGCACCCCGATCACCAGGCTCACCGCGGTCGCCGCCGTCGCGCAGACCAGGGACAGCTGGAGCGCCTGCCACACCTCGGTGCTGGTCAGCAGCTCGGGCATGCTGCGCCAGGGCGCCCGGACCAGCAGCGCGACGAGCGGCAGGACCAGGAAGGCCAGGCCGATCAGCGCGGGCAGCAGGAGAGGCAGCGGGGCACCCCCGCGAACGCCCCTGCGCAGGGAGGGAGGCCTCACGGATTGAGGAATCCGGCCGCGTTCAGAACCTTCTGGCCCTCCGCGGACCGCACCAGCTCCATGAACGCCTTGGCGGTCTCGGTGTTCTCGGAGCTCCTGAGGAGGGTGATGGGGTAGTCGTTGATGGCGTCGGCGGACTCGGGGAACTCCACGCCCTCCACCTTGTCACCCGCCGCCTTCACATCGGTCTTGTAGACGACGGCGGCGTCGGCCTCCTTCAGAACCACCTTGTTGAGGGCGGACTTCACGTCCTCCTCGTAGGAGACCGGGGTGAGCTTCAGCCTGCTCGCGTCCAGGGCCTTCTGGGCGGCGGCGCCGCACGGCACCGACTTGTCGCACAGCACGACCTTCAGGTCCGAGCCGGTGAGGTCCTTCAGGGAAGCGACCTTGTCGGGGTTGCCCGGGAGGGTCGCGATCTCCAGCTGGTTGCGCACGAAGGTGGCGGGCGTGCCGGAGGCGTCCCCCGCGTCCGTGACGACCTTCATCGTCTTGGGGCTGGCGGAGGCGAACACGTCGGCCGGGGCGCCACCGGTGATGCTCGCGGCGAGCGCGTCGCTGCCGCCGAAGCTGAAGGTGACCTTGGTGCCCGGGTGGGCCTTCTCGAACTCCTTGCCCAGCGTCGTGAAGCTCTCCTTCAGCGAGGCGGCGGCGAAGACCGTCACCTCACCGGACAGCTTCGGCGAGCCGGACCCCGACGCCGAGGAGCCCGACGCCGCCGACGAGGAGCCGTCGGAGGACGAGCAGGCACTCAGGGCCAGCAGCGCGGCGGCACCCGCACCGGTCACCTGCAGCATCCGACGGGTCGGGCGCACGGTACGGATCATCACGGGTCCACTCCCTCTGGTCCTGCTGGTCCTGACGGACTCTGGTCCTGACGGACGCATGCGCCGATGATACTTCCGCAGATGCCAGGCGAAAGTCTGCTGTCCTATCGCATGAGCCGGGCTCTTCACGCATCGGCATGGCATGTGCGTTTGTACGAGGAGGTGGTGCGGGTACGGTCATCGGGGAGGTGGTAGCCAGTGAGTCAGCCCCTCGCAGCCGCCCGCACGTCCGCCGGACCCGCGGCGGAACTCGCCCTCACGGGCGACCTGGACCGACCCACCCGCCTGACGGTGCCCGACCTGCCCGCATGGCCCCAGCACCGGGCACAGGTCAGCTTCGAGTGCGCCACCAGCGGCGTCCAGCACCACCGCTCACGGGGCCACTCCTGCACCTCACCCTCGACGACACACCCCTGGACCGGTCCGGCTCGGTATGACTCAGACGCGGTCGATGTGCACGTTCGTCGACTTCACCCGGGCGGTGGCCTCCATGCCGACCTCCAGGCCCAACTCCTCGACGGCCTCCCGCGTCAGCAGAGACACCAGCCGGTGCGGACCGGCCTGGATCTCCACCTGGGCCGCCACGTCACCGAGCTTGATCGCGGTGACGATGCCGGGGAAGGCGTTGCGCACCGAGGTGTAGGAGACGTCCTCCTCGCCGCTCCCGCCCTTGGCGAGCTCCACGGAGAACGCGGCCAGGTCCTTCCCGTCGATGAGCCGCTTGCCGCCCTCGTCCCGATGGGTCGCCACCCGCCCCGCGTCCGCCCACCGCCGCGCGGTGTCCGGACTCACGCCGAGCAGCCGGGCTGCCTGGCCGATCGTGTATGACTGCATCGCGCCAAGATAAGGCCAGGCCAAGACAAGGCCGGGTAAGTGAAGACGAGTCAGGGCCACACCAGGCAGGACGGCTGATGTCCGGGATGCCCGGCGCTACCCTCCTGAGACAACCGCCACCGACGCGAGGAACGCCAGATGGACGACGAATCGCTGAAGGATTGGGCGGAACGCCGTGATGCGATGATCGGCCGGCTTCGCGCCGTGCCGGTCATGCCCGGCGACGGGCCCAGGGCATCGCATCTGAACCCGGATGCACCCCGCGCCATCGAGCGCTGGAACGGGCACGCATGGGAGCTGTACGGGTTCGCCGCGAGCCTGGCCGACGCCAAAGCCATCCTGTACCCGGAGGCCAACGAGCCCTCGTCCCTAAGGCCGATGGCGAAGCCTCTCGGCTCCGGCTCCGGCAAGCACCGCAAGCCCCAGGCACCCAGGCCGGACGGTGGCGGCCGTACACAGAGGTGATCAATGCCGCCGCGGCTCGTGGACCGGTACGACCGCGAAGCGGCCAAGGAAGTCCTGTTCCGGCAGCGGCTGATGCACCCGAAAATCACCATCGTCTGGACTGACTCCGGCTATGCCGGACAGCTCATGGCCTGGCCGAGCCTGACTCTCACCAGGAGCGGATCGGGCCACATCCCTCATCCAGGCATGCGAAGACGGTGGACTGCTGTGGGTGCTGGTCAGCTGCTGGCGCGGATCATCACGGTGAGGACTGGCGAGGCCGGTGACGGCTGGCTCTGCCCAATGTCCTCGTACCCCCACGACCTGTAGAGCGCATGGACCTTTCCGTCCCCCGCAGCGGGGTTGACCATGAGCGTAACGAACGGTTCGTCGCGTGTGGCGAGGAGGGCGTCGTGGATACGGCGGGCGGTGCCCGTCTTCCGCCAGGTCGGCCGGACGCCGATCTCCTTCAAAGCCACGGCCGGATGCTCGGTGTACTTGTCCGCCGGCGTCGGACTGGTGCGCTGCCAATAGCGGTCACCGTGCTCGATGGTGTTGCCGTAGGCGTAGCCGACCGGGTGCCCGTCCGCGTACGCGAGGACGGCCGTGAACCCCGGCTCGGTGCCGTGTCGGTCCAGGCGCTCGCCGAAGGCGGTGATCGCATAGTTCGGCAGGTGGAGGAGCGGTGCGCGAACCTCGGCGTACACGTCCAGGAGATCGCCGCGGGCTGTGTCGAGGGTGGTGAACGTACGCAGTTCGATGGCGGGCGCCGTGGTCATGCGGCCATCCTCCAGGAGGCGGTGTGCTCGGTCCAGGTCTGCACGGTGGGGCTGCCCGGTGCGGTGGCACGCAGCGCAGCTCCGAACTCCTGCAGCATGCGCGTTACCCGGGCGTGCTGGGTGGCGGCGTCGGCGGGGACCTTCATCGCGGTGGCCGTGGCGGCGTCGGCGGCACCCTGCGCGAGCTGGGCGTGCGCGAGCCGGGTCGTGGTGATGGCCCGGGACCGGACCATGTGGGGCCGCAGCGCGGACAGGCAGCGGTGGGCGTGGAACTCGGCGGTCGCGTAGTCGCCGAGCGCCAAGTAGGCGGACAGCGCCAAGGAGTCCAGCTCGGCCTGGTCGTAGAACGCGAGCATCCACACCGGCCGGTACTCGGCCGGGTCGGCGCGCAGCATGGCGTCCTGTGCCTGATCGAACGCGCGGCGGAGGCCAGTGCGGTTCTGCGCCGTACCGTGAATCGCCGCCTGCCGGGCCAGACCCAGGGACGCGAACAGCGGGTCACGGCGCGTGATGTGCAGGTTGCGGGCCACATCATTGGCGGCGAGCGCGTCGGCGGGTCGGCCCATGTGCCGGTACATCGCCCCCGCGTGGCTCCAGATTCGGAACTTGATCGCCTGATCGCCGGACATCTCGGCGAGGGCTTGAGCCTCACGCATGTGTGCCTTGGCGACGTCGTAGCGACGGCCGTCGATCGCGGCCCACATCGCCGACGAGCGGAACGCCGCCGCGGAGGCATAGAGGCTGCTGCGTACGCGCTGGGTGGCGCTGCCGGCGTTCTGGAGGTTCAGCGCCTCGTCGGCGAGCGCGGCAGCCTGCTGCTCGATGCCGAGTTGTCCGCCGTGGCGGTGGTCGCTGGCGATGATCTCGGCGAAGCGCGTGTTCAGGCGGTTGACGTCGCTCATGCCGATGCGTCGCGGGGATGCGGTGCCGGGTGCGGCTGCTGCTACGGCTGCAGCCGCTGCAATGCCGCCGACGAGGGTACGACGCTTCATGTCGGGGTCCTCCTGCTGCGGTGGGGCTGGGCTGGACGGAGTCCGGCCCCGTGGCACGAACCCCAGAGCGACGGCAGGTAGGCCACTGACGTCCTCGAGTGCCCTGCGGGTAGCCGATTTGGGCCACGTGACCCGTCCTGCCTTCCAGGCCCGGACCGACGAGCCGTCGAGGCCGCCAGGCCGCCCGGTCAGCCGCTCTAAGGCGCTGTTCACAGTGTCAGCAAGGCTGTTGGAGCTGTAGCCGTGTTCGGCCATCCACGCCTCGAGAACCCTGTTGCGCGGGGTGTCCATGCACGCACGGTAGCTCTCACGCCCCCTCACCCACCAGGTAAAGGGAAGGTCAAATCACCCTAGGTCTTTCTTTCGGGTGGATGGCTGATCGCCCTAATCACCGTGCTCCAAAAGGGAGTTGTCTGGTTGCTGGTCGCTCGCCACTCCCTCCGGTGCGAGCGGCTGTTGACGGCCCGGCCCGCCCCTAACGCCCTTCTCAGGGTGAGCCGGGCGCCGAGACAACGCGAAGGCTCAACCCCAATGACGAGTCTCATCACGCCACTTCAGGACGCCCCCATCGGCCGTCCCGCCTACAGCCAGACCTTCCCGTGCGAGCCGGCCACGGCCGAGATCGGCCGCCGGCTCGTCCGTGACGCCCTCGGCGTATGGCGCCTCGACAACCTCGCTGACGTCGCCGCGCTGATCATGTCGGAGCTGATTGCGAACGCCGTCAGGCACACCTCGTGCCACTCGATCCGGCTGATCGTTGGGCGGTCGAGTGCGATACGGGTGCGTGTCGGGGTGGTGGACCGGGCACCCTCGCGCCTGCCGGTTCTCGGTCAGGCCAGGGAGGACGACGAGTCAGGCCGTGGCCTGCTCCTGATTGACGGCATCGCCGACCGCTGGGGCTATGACCTCTATGGCCCGGACAAGCGCCCCTGGGGCAAAGAAGTCTGGGCCGAACTCCTCATAGGGGGCGACGAGTGAGCACCCCGGCCACGGTGACCCCGCCCATCCCGGACGTCGCGGGCCTCCGGCCACGCCAGCAGATGGCCATGGAGTGTGCCCGCTGCGCCCGGTACTTGGGTGCGAGCGGCGAGGTCTTGGTCGATGTGCGTCATCGGGGCCTGCTGTTCCGGCTCTGGGTCTGTGGGCCCGCCTGCCGGTCGCCCACCCCCAGGCCGCAGAGCGGAGCCTAGGCATGAGCTCGCGTGTGGACGAGTACTGGGTCACCGGTGACTGCTGGCTCGGGTTGCGAGCGCACCGGCGTGCCCGTGATCTGGCTCGGCCCGCTGCAGTGGGACGGGCGACCCGCCCCGGTCTACTCCTGCAAGCCGTGCCTCGACCGGCTCAAGGCTCGGGCGCTCGCCTACTTCATGCAGCGACGGCCAGTTGCCGTCTGACCAGACTCCCGCTCCCGGTCGTGCGGTGCTGTGCCGTACGGCCGGAGGCGGGCAGCACCGCACAACAACATCCCATTTACTCAGAGGAGTTGGCATGACACGCAGCACCGTAGTACCGAGCAGCACTCAGGTGAGCCAGCAGACACCGGGGACGTCGGACGGCTTCGACCTGGACGTTTCCCTCGTCGAGTTGGCCGACCCGGCGGGCCTGGTCAACCTGACCGACGACAACTGCGGAACCACCTGCGGCGCCTGCACCACCAACGTCGCCTGACCTGAGGCTTCACGTCTCT
>NZ_GG657757.1:5110277-5249962 GCF_000158955.1 Streptomyces viridochromogenes DSM 40736
GCGACGTCCGGCGTACGGCACTGTCCGTGGCCCGCTACCTGCTCCGCTCCCAGCACCGTGCGACGCCGTTCGGCCTCTTTGCCGGAGTGACCACTGCGGAGTTCGGCTCGCAGACGCGCGCGTGCTGGGGTGCGGAACACGTGGCTGTCGGCCAAGCGAGCGCAGAGTGGTTGGCCGCTGTCGTCGAGCGGATGGAGTCCTGCCCAGACCTCCTCGAATGGCTGCCCTTGGTCGTCAACAACACCGTGACCAGCCGCAGCGACCGGCTCATCGTGCCGTTTCAATCCGACGCCCAGGACGATCGGACTCGCGCGGTTGAGGCGTCGCTGGCCTTGACCGAGCCCGTGCGCGCGGTCCTCGCCGCGACGCGGGCGCCGATCCCGGTCGCGGCCCTCGCGGACAAGCTCCAGGCGGAGTTCCCCGAGGCCGGGCCGGAGAAGGTGCGCCGGCTGCTGGTGGAGCTGATCCAGCGGCGTGTGCTGATCACGAGTTTGCACGCACCCAGCACCGAGACCGACGCCCTCGGGTATCTGCTCGATCAGCTCGACGCGATCGACGCCGACACCCTCCTTCCGGTCGCGGAGATGGCGCGCGAGCTACGGGCGATCCGGACCGGTCTGAACGAGTGCACTTCGCGGGGCGGGCGGGACAGCGTCGCAGCGCGGATGAGGGCCCTTGTGCCGGGCCTGCGCCGCCACCCTGTCGCGCTCGACCTGCGCCTGGACGCGCAGCTCGTACTGCCGGACGCGGTCGCCCGCGAGATCGAGCGCGCCGCCCTGATCCTGACCCGAGTCAGCGCCCGCCCGTACGGCACCGCGGCGTGGGGCGCATACCACCAGCGGTTCTACGAGCGCTACGGCATCGGCACGATGGTGCCGCTCCAGGAAGTCGTCGCAGACAGTGGCACCGGCTACCCCGACGGCTACCCGGGCACCCCGTCCGGCGCCCGTCGACCTCGCCTCTCCGCTCGGGATGATGCCCTCGTACGGCTGGCGCAGGCCGCCGCGCTCGATGGCCGCGAGGAGGTGGTCCTCACCGACGAGCTGATCGACGCCCTGGACGTAGGGCCCGACGAACCCCGGGTGCCGCCTCACCTGGAGGTGGGGGTGCGAGTCCATGCGGCCAGCGTGGGCGAGCTGCAGCGCGGGCGGTTCCGGCTGGAGGTCGTAAGCGTCTCTCGCGGCGCCGGCGTGTCCACAGGCCGATTCCTCAGCGTCCTGACCTCCGCAGGCCGTGAGCCCCTGACCGCCGAGCTGGCTGACCTTCCGACCGCCGACAGCAACACCGTGCCCGTGCAGCTCTCCTTCCCACCGCTCCTGCCCGAGAGTGCCCACGTCACTCGGGCCCCGCAAGTCTTGCCCACCCTGATCGGCCTCCAGGAACACCGAGCGCCCGCCGACGATGTCCTCACACCTGCGGACCTGGCGGTGGGGTGCGACGGCCGCCGCATGTACCTGGCCGCCCCCGAGCGCGGCCAGCGCATCGAGGCCGTCGGGATGCACGCGCTGAACCTCCACACGCATACTCCGCCGCTGGTGCGATTCCTCACCGAGTTGTCCCGCGCTCAATGCGCGCAGGTCACCGTGTTCGACTGGGGTGCCGCAGCGGCGATGCCGTTCCTGCCGCGCCTGCGGTACGGGCGCACGGTGCTTGCCCCGGCCCGCTGGCGGCTGGAGGCGACCGAGCTGCCAGGCCGCTCACACCGTCGGGCCGAATGGGACACCACCCTCACCGACTGGCGGGCCCGGCGGCGGCTACCGCGGTGGGTCTACCTCGTGGAGGACGACCGGCGTCTCTTCCTTGACCTCGACGAGGCCGGCCACCGGACGCTGCTGCGCCACTACCTCGACCGAGTGCGCGTCGCCGTGCTCGTCGAGGCGGCGGAACCGGGGGCGCTCGGTTGGTGCGACGGCCGCGCCCACGAGGTAGTGGTGCCGCTCAAGGCGACCCGGCCCCCGGCGTGGCCGACTCTGCCCGCCCCCACCCCGGCTCGCGCCCTCTCCACGGCCCAGATGCAGGTCCCGGCCGCCTCGTCGGTGCTGCTGGCGACCCTGTACGGAGACGCTCGCCGCCAGGACACCCTGCTTGCCCGCCACTTGCCCGATCTCCTTGAACGGCTCGGTGGACCGCCGTGGTGGTTCATCCGCTTCCGCGACCCCGAGCAGCACTTGCGCCTGCGCATCGCGCTCCATACTCCGGAGGCATTCGCCGAGACGGCCCGAACAGTGAGCACCTGGGCCGACGAGCTGCGCGGCGCCGGTCTGCTGGCGGACTTGCGGTACCCCACCTCCTACCGTGAGATGGGCCGCTGGGGATCCGGCACCGCATGGGACGCGGCCGAGAAAGTGTTCCGGGCGGACTCGCGGGCCATCCTGGCCCAGCTTTCCCAGCCACGGCGCCCGCACCATCGCACGCTGGTGGCCGCACACACCGTCTCCATCGCCTCCGCGTTCCTCGGCAGCACGCAAGCCGGGATGCGCTGGCTGATCGACCGCATCCCGCCCACAGCCCCCGCATCTTTACCGCGCCCGCAGTTCACCGACGCCGTACGCCTCGCCGACCCTGGCAACGATTGGGCGGCGCTGCGCGGCGCACCCGGAGGAGCGGCGATCGTTTCGGCGTGGGCCGATCGCGAAGCGGCGCTCGCCGCCTACCGGCGGCACCTGCCAGGGCCCCACACGCAGGGCATCGCCCTCGACGACGTCCTGACCTCGCTGATGCACGTCCACTTCGTACGGCACATTGCGGTGAACTTCCCTGAAGAAGAGGTCTGCCTCTACCTCGCTCGCGCCGCCGCCCTGGCTTGGACCGCCCGCACCACTGGGAGGACACCGTGACCGCACAGGCCGCGCTGGACCTGGCTGAGGCCGTCGCCGAGCAACTCGCCGACCCCCACACGGCGTACCTTGGGCCAGCGGTCTCTCATCGGCAGCACCTTGCCTATGGCTTGCCCGGCATCGCGCTCCTGCACATCGAGCGGGCCGCGGCTGGCCTGGGGCCGTGGCAGCGCGCCCACGACTGGCTCGCCGCCGCCTCCCGCGAACCGCTGACCAGCGGCCCCGACAGCCACCCCTTCTACGGGGCGCCCGCCTTCGCGCACGCTGTTGCCTGCGCTGCCGATCACCTGCCCGGCGCCTACCAGCGGGCCCTTGACACTCTCGACCGACAAATGGCTGACGACGTGAGCCGCCGCACTGACGCCGCACACCGCCGCATCGACGCCGGACTCCTCCCAGCGCTCGCGGAGTTCGACACCATTCGCGGCCTGAGCGGTTACGGCTCCTACCTCCTGCGCCGCCGCAACCCTGGCAGCGCCGCCCTGCGTGCCGTACTCGACTACTGCGTACGCCTCACCGAACCGATCACACACGACGGCGAGAACCTGCCCGGTTGGTGGACGGACACAGGGCCCTCGGGCCGCCCGGACGACCGCTTTCGAGGAGGACACGCCAACAACGGCATGGCGCACGGTATCGGCGGCGTACTTGCGCTGTTGGCGCTCGCCGCCAAGCAGGGCACCTTCGTCGACGGCCACGATGATGCACTGGGCCGAATCCTGGTGTGGCTGGACCGATGGCGAGAGGACACCGGCCGAGGCCCGGCGTGGCCGTACTGGGTCACCCGGGACGAGCTGCGCACTGGCCGCCTCACCCCGTCCGCACCGCGGCGTCCGTCATGGTGCTACGGCACGGCCGGCCTCGCCCGCGCCCAGCAACTCGCCGCGCTCGCCCTCGGCGGCACCCGCCGAAAGGTCGACGCCGAGAACGCGCTCGTGGCCGCCCTCACCAACCCGGCCCAGCTCAAGGCCACGACGGACAGCGCCCTATGCCACGGCTTCGCCGGCCTCGCCCACGTCGCCGCCCGCGCGGCCGACGACGCCCACCCCTCAACCGCCGGACAGCTCCGCGCCACGATCCCGGCACTCCTGGCCGCAGCCCACCCGCCGGGCACCGACCCCGAACACGCCGCCACGACGCTCATGCGCGGCCCCGGTCTCCTCGACGGCGCAGCCGGCATCGCCCTGGCCCTCCTCGCGCCCAGCACCTCTGCACCACCCCGATCCGCCTGGGACACATGCCTGCTCATCGCCTGACTCCACCGACCGAAGGACCCCCGCATGCCCGCAGACCGCTGGCAGCAACACAACATCACCTTCGCTGATCGCGAGAGCGCCCAGCACGCCATCACCGAACGCATCGCCTCTGCCCTCCTCACGGCAGAAAACGAGGGGCAGCTCACCGGCTGGTGGTTCATGAACAAGCAGCCCTGGCCGCTGCGGTACCGCGCTGATGAGCCCTCACCCGTCGTCGAAGCGCTGCTGAGCAACCTCGTCCAGGACGGCACGGCAGTGTCCTGGCTGCCCTACATCTACGAACCTGAGACCGATGCCTTCGGCGGGACCGAGGCCATGGATGTCGCTCACGAGCTGTTCCACCAGGACAGCCGCCACCTGCTCACCTACCAACCTGGCCCGGAGAACCTCGGGCGCCGGGAAACCGCCGTGCTGCTGGCGAGCGCGATGATGCGGGCGGCCGGCCTGGACTGGTTCGAGCAGGGCGACGTATGGGCGAAGGTCGCCGCACTCCGGCCGACGACTGGCCATCTGCCCTCTGAGCGGACCGCCGGAGTGGCACGAGCGATGCGAAAGCTGATGACCGTAGACGCCCACGGCCTGTATCGCCCGAGCGGCCCGCTTGCCGGGCATGACGGGTGGGTGGCCGCCTTCGAACGGGCGGGTGCCGCGCTGGCTTCCCTCGCCCATCGTGGTGCCCTCACTCGCGGTCTGCGAGTCGCCATTGCCCACCACGTGATCTTCCACTCCAACCGTGCCGCTCTCCTCCGAGGTGATCAGAGCGCACTGTCCAACATCGCACGAGAGGTAGTAATGGGAACGAGTGACAACCCCGCGTCGCCCGACGAGGCAACGGCTGACACCGATAGCGTCAGCGCGGTGAACGACACGATCGCCACCCCGACGGCGGACGCCGACCGCCTCCGCAACGCCCTGGTCGACCAGCTCCACGCGGACGGACACGCCCGCACGCCCGCCGTCGAGAATGCGCTGCGAACTGTGCCCCGCCACGTGTTCGTGCCCGATGCGTCGCTCGAAGACGCCTACGCCAACCAACCGGTGCACATCAAGTACGACGGCGACGGCACATCGATCTCCTGCGCCTCCCAGCCGGGCGTCGTGGCCCTCATGCTCGACCAGCTCGAGGCTCAGCCCGGCGAGCGCATCCTCGAACTCGGCGCCGGAACCGGCTACAACGCCGCTCTGCTCGCCCACCTGGTCCGCGAGAGCGGACACGTGACCACGCTCGACGTCGACGACGACCTCGTAGAGGGCGCCCGCGCGCACCTCGCCGCCGCCGGGATCACCAACGTCAAGGCGGTGATCCGCGACGGAGCCCTCGGTTACGCCGAAGGAGCGCCGTACGACCGGATCATCGCCACCGTCGGTGCGCACGGCGTGCCGCACGCCTGGTTGCAGCAGCTCGCCCCCGGCGGCCGGCTCCTCGTCCCCCAGCGCCTCAAGGGCACAGTGTCCCGCTCCATCGCCTACGAGCAGCGCGACGGCCGATGGGTGTCCCTCGGCAGCGAGATGAACACCTTCATGCCGCTCCGTCGGGGCATCGCCGACGACGACCGCCGCGTCATCCCGCTCAGCACGGACGGCACCGTACGACTGCAAGCCCCAGCCGGGCAGAACATCGACGCCGACGCCCTTGCCGGCGTCCTGGACCAGCCGCGCACCGAGGAGTGGACCGGCATGATGGTCCGCGCCATGGAGTCGCCCGAGTGGATGGAACTGTTCGTCACCTGCTCCCTCCCCTCCGGCCTGATCCGGATGCTTTTCCCTCAGAGCGCCAAGGGCACTCTGCTCGCCGAAGACCCCTACCCCTCGTCGACCGCGGTCGTCGACAAGGGTGCCGTCACCTACCTGGCGCGGCGCTTGTCGGAGGACAAGACGCCTGAGGGCGGCAAGCTCTGGGAGTTCGGTGTCATCGGGCACGGTCCCGGCAGCGACGAGCTGGCCGCGAAGGTCGCCGACGCCGTACGCACCTGGGACCGGGAGTACCGCGGCCGTGAGGCCACGTTCGAAATCCAGCCCCTCGACGCCCCCGCCATTGAGCAGCGCCCCGGCCTCTTCGCTCTCGACACGCCGCTGAACCGCATCGTCGTCGGCTGGAAGTGACCCCACACATGTAGAGACGGTGCCCGCAGGCGCACGGCTGGCGGGCACCGTCGTCTCCGTAGTTCGCACTCACGCCGGGGGAACTCATGGACCCACACGGACCCATAGCCCAGCGCTTCCCGCTCGTCGCCCGATTCCGGCCCCCCTGTCTGCCCCTGCCCCAACGCGTGGGCGGCCTCGTCGAACTTGCCGACACGGCGGTGAAGAAGAACGACCAGGGGCTCGCATCGGCCGTCTACAACCAGGCCGCGCTCATCGCCTCCGATCTCGGCCTCCCCGACCTTGCACGCGAGATGTGCCACCAGCACGCCGACGCCTACCTCCACGCCTGCCCCCTGCCTGGCATGAGCGCAATCCGGGGCTTGGAACCGGTCGTCAACCTCGCTCGCCTCCAGATCCGCGCCGGCCGCGCGGATGAGGGACGTCAGCGACTACTCGACCTGTACGGGGCGATCGAGTCGGGCAGAGCCGCCCAGTTCGAGGGCGTCGCCGTACCGGCGGGCCTCACTGCGACCGACGAAGACCGCCACGAGGTCCGCGCATGGCTGTGGCGCGTGCTCCTCGCCGATGGCACACGCACCCTCACCACCACGGGACGATGGGCCGAGGCCCTGACACACATCGAAGCCCACCACGGTGTGGGCAAGCGGATGCTCGACGGGCGCCAAGTCGCCGTACTTGCCGCCCTCGTTGCGGGTGACAAGGAATGGGCCGCTGTCCTCCTCGCCGACACGATGCCCGGCGATCCGTGGGAGCAAGCCGTCACGGCCTGCCTGACCGTTCTGTGCCGCCGCGACGCCGGGCAGCCGGTCGACGGCCACCTGGCGGACCTGGTGACGACCTACTTCGAGCGGAAGACTGGACCTGGGGTGACGGTCTTCGACATTCGGCTCGGACTTACTGTCCTTGACGCGATTGGTTCCGCCGATTCGCCTGCCGCACGCCGCGTCGTCGAGGATCTCCACCGCTGGACGACGGACGCCGAAGACGGCTACGCGGCCCGTGAGAACCTGGCGCACCCTCTGTTCACGTCGATCGCCACGGACCGGCAAACGCAGGACTGCCGCGCCTTGGTGCGTGCCTGCGCCCTCGGCGCAGGGACCATCCCGGACGAGCTGCAAGGAGGACTGGCATCGGCTTTGCGCGCCAGCGACCGCGTGATCCGGGCGAGTCTCGTGCGGCCATTCGATACCGGACGTATGCCCTCTGAGGAGAGAGCCTGACAGTGATACGGGAGTCAGGAGGCTTCGCGCCTCTTCCTGTCGCGCTCCCTCCCCGCGAGCGCGGTGCGAGGTGCCCCCAGGGGCCCCGGAAGACGGCATGCACGCCCTCCGGCACGCCTACGCCTCCGTGCTGCTAGACGCGGGGGAGAGCATCAAGGCGCTCTCCGAGTACCTCGGCCACTCGGACCCGGGCTTCACGCTCCGGACGTACACGCACCTTCTGCCGTCCAGCGAGACCCGCAACCGCAAAGCGACCGACGACGCCTTCACCGAAGCCGAAGCGGGGGAGGGCGAAACGGAAGGCAACGGCGGCCCGCCCGCCACCGAGGGCACATCAGCACCCCCAGCAAAACCAATGTGCCCTCAATGTGCTTGGCCGACTGACGGCCCTTCCCCGGCAAGCAAAAGGGCGAGGCCCGAAGACCCCGCCCGCCCTTCACGAAACGCCAGCTCAGGGCCACACCAGGCAATACGCCTGATGCCCCGCCTCATGCAGCCGGTGCGAGAAGTCCTGCCACTCGTGCAGCAGTTGGTACACGTTGAACGCGTCCCGGGGCCCGCCCCGGTCCGGGACCGTGGACCAGATGAACGCCGCCGCGCCCACGGCCTCCTCGCCGATGCCCCGAAGGGGGTCGACGACCGTCATCGGGAGTTTGACGACCGCGTAGTCGGGGTGCAGGACGACCAGTTCCAGCGGCGGCACCTTGTGCAGGGGAACGCCCTCGATGCCCGTCAGGACCATCGCCGCCATGGTCTCCGGCTTTATCTTCGTGAACATGCCGTTCATACCGAGCTCGTCGCCGCCGAGCTCCTCCGGACGCATCGAGATCGGGACGCGAGCCGCCGTCGCGCCGTCCGGCGCGCCGAAGTACTTGTACGTCACCCCCACCCGACCACCATTCCTGCTCCCGGACGGAAGATCGTCCACCAGACGTTCAGGACGTTCAGTACGTCCGTCGAGCCGCTCCGGTTCACTCGACGGGCCCTGCGTCCGACGTTCCTGCGTGTCCTCCGCCTCGCGCCGGTGCCTTCCCCGCCGGGCACGTCGAGGACCCAGGTCATCAGTCCCCTCGCCCAGTCCGCCACCGCGATGCATATCTCCACCCGACTGCTTTTTCTAGGACGCGTCGCCCCCGCCGCGCAACCCGATCATCGTGTCAGTGACCTCCCCCACGGCCGCCCGCCGAAACGTGCGCTGAACCATCTGACCGCAGGATCTTCGCAGCCTCCGACCACCGTGGGCCGTTTGAGCTGTGTGTATCAGGTCCAGTCTCGCAGACGCCCGGGAAACGCGGACGTGATCCCGGACCAGCGGACGTGATCCCGGACCAGCGGACGTGATCCCGGACCAGCGGACGTGATCCCGGACCAGCGGACGTGATCCCGCGACCAGCGGACGTGATCCCGCACCAGTCGCCATGGCCGTCCCGTTCGTCATCTCCCCTGTCCTACCCTGAACAGGTCCCTCGTCCCCCGGAGCCCGACAACGTCGGAGAAGGTCGGAGAAGTCGCAGGTCATGAGCGAACTGACATATCCGTACGAAGCACCGGCCTCGCAGGCTCTGTTCGACCGCGCGGAGGCCGTCACACCCGGTGGCGTGAACTCGCCGGTGCGGGCCTTCCGCGCCGTCGGCGGCACACCGCGGTTCATGGTGTCCGGTACCGGGCCGTATCTGACGGACGCCGACGGGCGGGAGTACGTCGACCTCGTGTGTTCCTGGGGGCCCATGATCCTCGGGCACTCGCACCCCGAGGTCATCGCCGCCGTGCAGGACGCCGTCGCCCGCGGCACGTCCTTCGGCACGCCCGGCGAGGGTGAGGTCGCGCTCGCCGAGGAGATGGTCTCCCGCGTCGCGCCGCTGGAGCAGGTGCGGCTGGTGTCCAGCGGCACCGAGGCGACCATGTCGGCCATCCGGCTCGCGCGCGGGTTCACGCAGCGCACCAAGGTGATCAAGTTCGCCGGGTGCTACCACGGGCACGTCGACTCGCTGCTCGCCGCCGCCGGCAGCGGTGTCGCGACCTTCGCGCTGCCCGACACCCCGGGTGTCACCGGCGCCCAGGCCGGTGACACCGTCGTCCTGCCCTACAACGACCTCGACGCCGTGCGGGCCGCCTTCGCCGCCCACCCGGGCGAGATCGCCTGTGTGATCACCGAGGCCTCTCCGGGCAACATGGGCGTCGTGCCGCCCGCGGACGGCTTCAACCAGGGCCTCAAGGACCTCTGCGCCGAGAACGGCGCCCTCTACATCTCCGACGAGGTCATGACCGGCTTCCGCACCAGCCGCGCCGGCTGGTTCGGCGTCGACGGTGTCGTCCCCGACCTCATGACCTTCGGCAAGGTCATGGGCGGCGGCTTCCCGGCCGCGGCCTTCGGCGGGCGCGCCGACGTGATGGCGCACCTCGCTCCGGCCGGGCCCGTCTACCAGGCGGGCACCCTCTCCGGGAACCCCGTCGCCACCGCCGCAGGGCTCGCCCAGCTGCGGCTGCTGGACGACGCCGCCTACGAGAAGGTCGACGCCGTCTCGAAGCAGATCCAGGGGCTCGTCACCGACGCCCTGACCAAGGAGGGCGTCGCGCACACCCTGCAGAACGCCTCCAACATGTTCTCGGTGTTCTTCACCGACCGTCCCGTGCGGAACTACGAGGACGCCAAGGCGCAGGAGTCGTTCCGCTTCACCGCCTTCTTCCACTCCCTGCTCGCGGACGGCGTCTACCTGCCGCCGTCGTCCTTCGAGTCGTGGTTCGTGTCCACCGCGCACGACGAGCGGGCCGTGCAGCGGATCGCCGACGCCCTCCCGGCGGCGGCCCGAGCGGCCGCGGAGGCCACGGCATGAGCGACCTGAGCAACAAGGACAGCAGCGCCGGCGCCGAGGACGACATCACCGTCGTCCACGTCATGCGGCACGGCGAGGTGGCCAACCCGGACGGCATCCTCTACGGGCGGCTGCCCGGCTACCACCTCTCCGAGCTGGGCCGGCGCATGGCGGACCGGGTCGCCGAGCACCTGGCGTCCCGCGACGTGACCTACGTCGTCGCCTCCCCGCTGGAGCGGGCCCAGGAGACGGCGGAGCCGATCGCCAAGGCGCACGGGCTGGACCTCGCCACCGACGCGCGGCTGATCGAGGCCGGCAACATCTTCCAGGGGAAGACGTTCGGTGTCGGGGATGGGGCGCTGCGCAATCCCGGCAACTGGAAGCACCTGGTCAACCCGTTCCGGCCGTCCTGGGGCGAGCCGTACGTCGACCAGGTGGTCCGGATGACGAGCGCGCTGAGCGCGGCGAAGGACCGGGCCCGGGGGCACGAGGCGGTCGTGGTCAGCCACCAGCTGCCGATCTGGATCGTCCGGTCGTACGTCGAGCGGCGGCGGCTGTGGCACGACCCGCGCAAGCGGCAGTGCACGCTCGCGTCGCTGACGACGTTCACGTACCAGGGCGACCGGATCGTCTCCGTCGGCTACACCGAGCCGGCCCGCGACCTGGTCCCGGCGCATCTCCTCGCCGGTGCCAAGCCGGTGAAGGGGCAGGCCAAGGCGTTCGGCGCGTGAGCCGCCCACGAGGCGCCTGAGCCGCCCACAAGGCGCGTAAGCAGCACACACGCCCCGTAAGCCCTTTCTGTTCGCTTCTGATCCCTTCGTTACGGAATCTGCAAGTTTCGAAGGAACCTCCCCGTTCTTCACGTCCTCTGACTGGGTGACCACCAGAGAACGTGACGAACGGGGATGCCATGCGCCCTTACTCCCGCAGGGGAATGCTCGGACTCGGCGCGGGGGCCGCGGCCGCCGTCTCACTCGCCGGCTGCGGCGGCCTCACCGGGTCGGATGACTCCAGTCACGCCGATGGTTCCGGGGACTCCCCGAAGGGCGGCTCCAAGCCCAAGCCTGCCGCCCGGCCCATCGGCGACGGCTCCACCGCCTACACCGGCAAGCAGCCCCACCAGCCCGCGAAGCCCGAGCCGCTGGAGCCGGGTCAGACCCCGCCGCAGTTCGTCGTGTTCTCCTGGGACGGCGCCGGCGAGGTCGGCAACGGTCTCTTCCCGCGCTTCCTGGACCTGGCCAAGGAGCACGGCGCGAGCATGACCTTCTTCCTGTCCGGGCTGTACCTGCTGCCCGAGTCGAAGAAGCGCCTCTACGACCCGCCGAACAACCCGCGCGGTGCCTCCGACATCGGCTACCTCACCGACGATCACGTCAAGGCGACCCTGAAGAACGTCCGCCGGGCGTGGCTGGAGGGCCATGAGATAGGCACCCACTTCAACGGGCACTTCTGCGGCGAGACCCACGGCTCGGTCAAGAACTGGACGCCCCAGCAGTGGCGCAGCGAGATCGACCAGGCGAAGTCCTTCGTGAAGGAGTGGCGCACCAACTCCGGCTGGACCGACCTGCCGTCGCTGCCGTTCGACTACGACAAGGAACTCGTCGGCGGCCGTACGCCCTGTCTGCTCGGCCAGGACAACCTGCTGCCCACCGCCCGCGAGCTCGGCTGGCGCTACGACGCCTCCTCGCCCGGCGGCCGCCAGGTGTGGCCCGTGAAGCGGCAGGGCATCTGGGATCTCCCGCTCCAGCAGATACCTTTTCCCGGCCGTAGCTTCGAGGTCCTCTCGATGGACTACAACATGCTGGCCAACCAGTCCCTGAACAGCACGAAGGCCCCGGCGCACAACTACCCGGGCTGGCGGGAGCAGTCGGCCCAGGCGTACATCCAGGGGTTCGAGCGGGCATATGAGACAAACCGGGCACCTCTCTTCATAGGCAACCACTTCGAACAGTGGAACGGCGGCATCTACATGGACGCCGTGGAAGAGGCCTTCAAGCACATCGCGCGCGAGAAGGAGCAGGGCGCGGATGTGCGCCTCGTCTCCTTCCGGCAGTTCACCGACTGGCTGGACGTGCAGAAGCCCGAGGTGCTCGAAAAGCTCCGCACCCTCGAGGTCGGGCAGCAACCCGCGGGCGGTTGGGAGGGGTTCGTCGAGAAGACCCCCCAGGGGGCCGGGACACCCTCGGGGGACGCCGCCTGAAATGCGGTTTTCCGCCCGCAAGGGGGGCGGGCGAGAGCCCCAGAACGGGCATGCGAAACTTTTCACATGAGTGCCGCCAGCCGCGCCCCCCTGCGCTCGAACCGCACCCGCCGCGTCCGCCGTAACGCCGCGCTGACCGCCGGTCTCGCCGCGACCGCGCTGCTCGTCTCCGCGTGCGGCTCCGGCGGCACCTCCGGCGGGGGCGGCAACACCAACTTCGTCACCGGCGGCGACGGCACCGCCACGGTCGCCAAGGGGGAGCGCACCCCCGCCCCCGACCTGTCCGGCAAGACCATCGCCGGCAAGACGCTCGACGTCGCCGACTACAAGGGCAAGGTCGTCGTCCTCAACGTGTGGGGCTCCTGGTGCAACCCCTGCCGTGCCGAGGCCAAGTACTTCGCGAAGGTCTCCAAGGAGTACGCCGGCAAGGGCGTGCAGTTCGTCGGGATCAACACCCGGGACACCTCCACCGGCGCCGCGCTCGCCTTCGAGAAGGACTGGGGCATCACCTACCCCAGCCTCTACGACCCGACCGGCAAGCTGCTGCTGCGCTTCAAGAAGGGCACCCTCAACCCGCAGGCGATCCCCTCCACCCTCGTCCTCGACCGGGACGGGAAGGTCGCGGCACGCTCGCTGTCCGCGCTCAGCGAGGAACGCCTGCTGAAGATGCTCAAGCCGGTCGTCGCGGAGAAGTGACGTGACGGACGTCACCCTTCTCGCCGCGGCGACCGATCCCAACCAGACCGTGCTCAACGGCGCCCTGCTGGCGGCGCTGCCCCTCGCGCTGCTGGGCGGCCTGGTCTCCTTCTTCTCGCCGTGCGTGCTGCCGCTGGTCCCCGGCTACCTCTCCTACGTGACCGGCGTCACCGGCACCGATCTCGCCGACGCCCGGCGCGGCCGGATGGTCGCGGGCGCCTCGCTGTTCGTCGTGGGCTTCACCGTCGTGTTCGTGTCCGGCGGGGCCCTGTTCGGCTACTTCGGGGCGACGCTCCAGCAGGAACAGGGTGTCCTGTCCAAGGTGCTGGGCGCACTCATGATCCTCATGGGCGTGTTCTTCATGGGACTGATGCCCTGGATGAGCCAGCGGGAGTTCCGCTTCCACCGCAGGCCCGTGACGGGACTGGTCGGCGCACCCCTGCTCGGCGCGCTCTTCGGCATCGGCTGGACCCCCTGCATCGGCCCCACCCTCGCCTCCGTGCTCGCCCTGTCCTCGCAGCAGTCCAGCGCGGGCCGCGGTGCCATACTGACCGTCGCGTACTGCCTGGGCCTCGGTGTGCCATTCGTGCTCGCCGCGGTCGCCCTGCGCAAGGCGCTCGGCGCCTTCGGCTGGGTCAAGCGTCACTACGTCTGGGTGATGCGGCTCGGCGGCACCATGATGATCATCACCGGTCTGCTTCTGCTGACGGGCGTCTGGAACACCCTCGTGCAGCACATGCAGTCCTGGTCCGCCGGATTCACTGTGGGGATCTGATCCATGAGCAAGACCACCGCCTCCGACCCGGCCCCGTCCGCCGCGGAGAACCAGGACCTGGGTGAGGCAGGCGCCCAGCTGTCCACCGCCCCCACGGAAGACCCGCCCAACCTGCCCTCCCTCGGCGTCATCGGCTGGGCCCGCTGGTTCTGGCGGCAGCTGACCTCCATGCGGGTCGCGCTGCTGCTCCTGCTGCTGCTCTCCCTCGGCGCGATCCCCGGCTCCCTCATCCCGCAGTCCGGCCAGGACGAGACGAAGGTCGCCGACTTCCGCAAGAACAACCCCACCCTCGGCGACGTCTACGACAAGCTCGGGCTGTTCCACGTCTACAGCTCGGTGTGGTTCTCCGCGATCTACATCCTGCTGTTCGTCTCCCTCATCGGCTGCATCGTGCCCCGCACCTGGCAGTTCGTGGGCCAGCTGCGCGGCCTCCCGCCGGGCGCGCCCAAGCGGCTGACCCGGCTGCCCGCCCACACCACCTGGCGCACCACGGCCGAGCCGGAGCAGGTCCACACGGCCGCCCTGGCCCTGCTGAAGAAGCGCCGCTTCCGCGCCCACCTCACCGGCGGCTCCGTCGCCGCCGAGAAGGGCTACCTGCGCGAACTGGGCAACCTCCTCTTCCACGTCGCCCTGATCGTGATGCTGGTCGCCTTCGCCTGGGGCCAGCTGTACAAGTCCGAGGGCAACAAGCTGGTCGTGGAGGGCGACGGCTTCTCCAACACCCTCACCCAGTACGACGACTTCAAGTCCGGCAACCTCTTCACCGCCGACGACCTGGTGCCCTTCAGCTTCAACCTGAAGAAGTTCACCGGCACCTACGAGCGCACCGGCCCCAACAAGGGCACCCCGCGCACCTACCAGGCGGCCCTCGACTACAGCACGGGCCCCTACGGCAAGGACCGGAAGGCCACCGTCAAGGTCAACCACCCGCTGGAGATCGGCGACTCCAAGGTCTACCTGGTCAGCCACGGCTACGCCCCCGTCATCACGGTCCGCGACGGCAAGGGCAAGGTCATCTACGACAGCGCGGTCCCGCTGCTGCCGCTCGACGCCAACGTCACCTCCTCCGGCGCCGTGAAGGTCCTCGACGGCTACCGCGACCCGCAGGGCAAGAAGGAACAGCTCGGCTTCAACGCGTTCCTCGTGCCCACCTTCGGCGGCGCCGCCAGCGGCACGATGCTGTCGCAGTTCCCCGCGCTGGACTCTCCGGTGCTCGCGCTGTCCGCCTACCACGGCGACCTGGGGGCCGACTCCGGCATCCCGCAGAGCGTGTACCAGATGGACAAGACCAACATGAAGGAGTTCAAGGACTCCAAGGGCAAGCTGTTCAAGAAGCTGCTGCGGCCCGGCGAGACCATGAAGCTCCCGAACGGCGCCGGTTCGGTCACCTTCGGCAAGGACATCAAGGAGTGGGCCGGCTTCCAGGTCGTCCAGGCGCCCGGCAGCGGCTGGGCCCTCGGCGGGTCCATCGCCGCCATCGGCGGCCTCGCCGCCTCACTGTTCATCCAGCGCCGTCGCGTCTGGGTGCGCGCGGTCAAGGGCGCCGACGGCGTCACCGTCGTCGAGATGGCCGGCCTCGGCCGCAGCGAGTCCGCCAAGGTCCCCGAGGAGCTGGGGGACCTCGCCGGGATCCTCTACGACGAGACGCCCGCCGCGCCCGGGCCCGACGACCCCGCAGATTCCCCCGACCCCGACCAGGAGCCGGGTACCGACACCTCTGTACCTGCCGAAGGGGCTGAGAAGCAGTGACTCTCGCCGCCGCAACCGATCTTGCCGCCGCCACCAACGAGAACCTCGCGAACATCAGCAACACGCTGATCTACTCGGCCATGGCCGTCTACACCCTGGCCTTCTTCGCGTACATCGCCGAATGGCTCTTCGGTAGCCGCAGCAAGGTCGCCAAGACCGCCGCCGCGCTCACCGCCGAACCGGCGGCGGCGAAGAAGGGGCCCGCCGTCACCGTCAACCAGGCCGGCGGCACCGCCGTCCTGGAGCGGCCGAAGGTCACCGTGCGGGCCGCGTCCGGCCGGCGGGACGTGCCGGACGGTCCGGGGGCGCACGGCGGTGACGAGCAGGGCGACCTCTACGGCCGGATCGCCGTCTCCCTCACCGTGCTCGGCTTCCTGATCGAGCTGGGCGGCGTGGTCGCCCGCGCGGCCTCGGTGGAGCGGGCGCCGTGGGGCAACATGTACGAGTTCAACATCACGTTCTCCACGGTCGCCGTCGGCACGTACCTCGCGCTGCTGGCGCTCCGCAAGAACGTCCGCTGGCTCGGCCTGTTCCTCATCACCACGGTCCTGCTGGACCTCGGACTCGCGGTCACCGTCCTCTACACCGCCAGCGACCAGCTGGTCCCCGCCCTGCACTCGTACTGGCTGTACATCCACGTCTCGACGGCGATCCTGTGCGGCGCGGTCTTCTACGTCGGCGCGGTCTCCACGATCCTGTACCTCTTCAAGGACTCCCACGAGACGAAGCTCGCGGGCGGCGGCACCCCCGGCACCTTCGCGACCTCGGTCCTGGAGCGGCTGCCCTCCGCGGCCTCCCTCGACAAGTTCGCCTACCGCGTCAACGCCGCCGTGTTCCCGCTGTGGACGTTCACGATCATCGCGGGCGCCATCTGGGCCGGTGACGCCTGGGGCCGCTACTGGGGCTGGGACCCCAAGGAGACCTGGGCCTTCATCACCTGGGTCGCCTACGCCGGCTACCTGCACGCCCGCGCCACCGCCGGCTGGAAGGGCCGCAAGGCCGCCTACCTGGCCCTGATCGCCTTCGGCTGCTGGCTGTTCAACTACTACGGCGTGAACATCTTCGTCTCCGGCAAGCACTCGTACGCGGGCGTGTAAGCCCCGTACGCCGAAGGCCGGTTCGAGCGACCTGAGTCACTCGAACCGGCCTTCGGCGTTCCCGGCCGGGCCCGCTAGACCTGCCCGACCGTGCCCGTCACGATGTCCCGCAGCCGCTCGACGTACAGCCGCAGGTTCTTCTGCGCGATGTCCGTGTCCGGGTAGCGGCCCGCGAACCACAGGCCCTCGTGGAGGCGGGTGATCCAGGCGCAGACCTGGTCGCCGTAGGAGACCCTGAGCAGGCCGTACGCCTTCTGGTCCGTCCACGCCTCGGAGCCGGGGATGCCACGGGTGTCGACGAACGAGACGATCGAGTACAGGTCGGGGGAGGTGGGGCGGAAGTCCGCCCCGAGGAGGTGCAGCACGCGGGCGAGCGGGATGCGGGCCAGCCGGCGGTTGGCCTGGAGAGCGGCGCGCACGGTGCGCAGCGCGCTCGGGAAGTCGGAGGCCTCCGACATGGGGACCTCGATCGGGGCGCCGCCCACGTACCAGCCGACCGACTGCGACCACTGGGACTTCACCCGGGTGTGGAACGGCACGACCGTGCGGTAGACGGGCTCTCCGCCGATCTCGTGGACGATCAGGGCGGTGGCCG
Source organism: Streptomyces viridochromogenes DSM 40736 (assembly GCF_000158955.1). Classification (GTDB taxonomy): domain Bacteria; phylum Actinomycetota; class Actinomycetes; order Streptomycetales; family Streptomycetaceae; genus Streptomyces; species Streptomyces venetus. The sequence continues at coordinate 5,127,622 of NZ_GG657757.1, forward strand.
CGAGGACACCGACCAGGCTCCCGCCGTACGGGCGGCAGTACGCCTCGAACGCGGCGGCGGCGTCCGCGTCCGCCATCATCTCCCGCATGAACTTCTGCGTGGGCAGCCCGCCCTCGGGGTCCAGGCCCAGGTCGACGGGGAAGCTCGGCAGCCGTCCGTCGCAGCGCTGGATGAACTCCCGCCAGCGGGCGACGATGTCGTGGTCCGCGTCGATACGGTCGGCGTCCGCCCGCTCGGCCTCGCAGAAGTCGACGTAACTGCTCACCGGCTCCGGCCCGACCGCGCTGCCCGCGAGCCCGGCCCGGTACAGCTCGTGGATCTCGGCGGGGATGCGGTGGATGGAGTAGGCGTCGACGTTGCTGTGGTCGAAGGCCATGTACACGCTGGTGCAGTCGTCCCGGACGACCGCCGTGTAGATGAGGTTGGGCCAGCGCAGGGCGTCCGCCGTGGTGTCGAAGCGGTCCTGGAGGTGCTGGGCCAGGGCCGCCGCGTCGGTGAAGTCGCCGACCTCCTCGCGGTGCAGGGACACCGAGGAGGCGTCGAGCGTGAAGCGGCGGATCGAGTCGCCGGGCCCGCCCGCCCAGCGGAAGCCGCTGCGCAGTGTCTCGTGCCGCAGGGTCCAGCCGCGCAGCGCCTCACCCAGCGCGTCCAGATCCGCCCGCCCCGGGATGTCGAACGCCGCGCCCAGCCAGGTCGGCACGAACAGGCCGTCCTCGCGCACGGACCGCGCCGTGCGGATGTGCGACTCCTGGATGTACGCCGGAGGTCTGGAGTCCTCGGGCAAGGCCTTCGCCGTCGCGACGGTCGCGGGGCTGAGCGTCCATTCGACGAGTCGCCCAGGTCGCACCTCGCAGCGCTGGATGTCGGTCATTCGCACAGGGCGTCTCCGTTCGCAGGTGGGATAGACCCGACCAAAGGAATGGCGAACCCGCCACCGACGACACCGGGTGTCGCCGGTTTTCAACGATTCGGATGGCATCTCGAACGGCGATACGAACCCTGACCGGTGCGCTCAGTTGACGCCGATGTCCACGTTCCCGGCTTCGGTGAGCCGGTCGAGGTAGGAGTGGAGGGCGCCCGCGCCCTCGATCATCACCCTGGTACGAGCCGTCAGAGCCTGCCCGCGCGCCGCGATGGCCGCGCGCAGGGCGTCGCTGCTGCCCTCCTTCCGCAGCCCGTCCAGCACCGGCCTGATCTGCTCGAACAGGTAGTGACTGCGGCGCAGGGTCCGCACGAGCCGCGCGTCGCGCACATCGGCGGGCTCGTAGACCCGGTACCCCGTGCCGCGCTCGCGCCGAGGCGCCAGCAGCCCGGCCCCCTCCCACACCCGCAGCGCCGACGTCCGTACGCCGAGCAGCGCCGCCACCTCGCCGATGCGCAGCCCGCCGGAACGGGGCAGCGGCGCGGGCGGCTCGACCGCCAGCAGCTCCAGGGCCTCGCTCGCCGCCCGCAGCGACACCCGCTCCTCGTGCAGGGCGGCATGCGCGGCGTCGACCAGCGCGAGCGCGCCCGGGACGTCCCCGGCGTGCAGGGCCTGCATGACCGGCGCCGCCGTGACCGGCCCGTACCCCTTCAGCAGCGTCCGGTACGCCAGCAGCGCACGGCGGTGCAGGTCGGTGAAGGCGCGGTAGCCGGACGCGGTCCGGGCGGCCGGCGGGAGCACCCCGGCGTCCTCGTAGTTGCGGATCTGCTGTGTCGAGACCCCGGCCAGCCGGGCCAGGTCGACGGGGCGGAGACGGCGTTCGTCGGTCATCGATTTGAAGGTTACGCCAGGAGAACGGCGGCCAGCGGCTCAAAAGTCTCAACACGGCACTTAAATGGAAGACTTGAAGGAATGGACAACTGCATTCGTGTCACCGGTGCCCGCCTCCACAACCTCCGGAACGTCTCCCTCTCCCTGCCGAAGAACAAGCTGGTCGTCCTGACCGGCCTCTCCGGTTCCGGCAAGTCCACGCTCGCCTTCGACACCCTCCACCAGGAGGGCCAGCGGCAGTACCTGGAGTCGCTGGGCATGGTCACCGGCTGGGTCAGCAAGCCCGCCGTCGACTCGATCTCCGGCCTGTCCCCGTCCATCAGCGTCGACCAGCACCTCACCAACCGCAGCCCGCGCTCCACGGTCGGCACGGTCACCGAGGTGTTCACGTACCTGCGCCTGCTGTGGTCCCGCATCGGCAGCCGCCCCTGCCCCGGCTGCGGCAAGAGCATCCCGCCGTCCTACGCGAACGCCGCCGAGGCCGGTACCGAGGACGACGACACCGAGGGCGAGCAGCGGCCCTGCCCGCACTGCGGCACCCTCGTCCCCGAGTTGGTGATGGGCGCCTTCTCCTTCAACAAGCCCGCGGGCGCCTGCCCGGACTGCACCGGCCTCGGCGAGGTGATCCGGCCCGACGTCCGGCGCCTGGTCGACGGCGCCCGCTCGGTGGCCGAGGGCGCGGTGCGGGGCTGGAACGCGAAGTTCACCGAGTGGAACCTCACGGCGCTGCGGGCCGCGGGCCGCCACTACGGCTTCACCTTCGACGCGGACCGCCCGTTCGACGAAATGGACCAGGAGCAGCGGGACTTGCTGCTGCACGGAGCCGAAAGCCCCGAGTTCCGGCGGCACTTCCCGGACACCGATCCGCCGGCGACCGTCTCGGCGGGCCGCTTCGAAGGAGTCGCGACGGCGTTGCTGCGCCGCTACAGCGACCGCGCCGACGACCCCGAGTACCGCGAGAAGGCCGAGCAGCAGGGGCTGGTGAGGCAGCTCTGCCCGGGGTGCGAGGGTGTGCGGCTGCGGCCGGAGAGCCGGGCGGTGACCGTGCACGGCCTCACGATCGTGGACGCGGCACGGCTTCCGCTGACCGATCTCGGCGACTGGCTGACCGGCCTGCGGGAGCGGTCGGCCGGGGAGGAGTGGCTGCTCGTGGAGCCGGTCGTCGTGGACCTGGAGGAGCGGGTACGGCGCCTGCTGGAGGTGGGAGTCGGCTACCTCACCCTCGGGCAGTCCACGCCCAGCCTCTCCGCCGGAGAGACCCAACGGCTGCGGCTGGCCGCGCTGCTCGGCTCCGGACTGACCGGCGTGCTCTACGTCCTCGACGAGCCGACCATCGGCCTGCATCCCTCCGACACCGCCCGCCTGGTCGGCGTCCTGAAGCGCCTGCGCGACCTGGGCAACACCGTGCTGGTCGTCGAGCACGACCTGGACGTGCTGCGCGCGGCGGACCACGTGGTCGATGTCGGCCCGGGCGCGGGCCGGGACGGCGGCCGGATCGTCGCGACGGGCACACCGGAGGAGGTGGGCCGAGTCGAGGAGTCGGTGACCGGCGCGTATCTGTCGGGCAGGCTGCCCGCGCCCGCCTCACGCGCACGCGGTGACGGCGACACGGCGGTGGTGATCCGTGGCGCCCGCGCCCACAACCTGAAGGACCTGACCGTACGGATACCGCTGAACCGCCTGGTGACGGTCACGGGTCCGTCCGGCTCGGGCAAGTCGACGCTGCTGCTGGACATCCTGGGCCGGGCCGCCGGCCGGCACTTCCACGGCGCGGGCCGGCCGCCCGCCGAGCACGACGGCATCGACGGCTGGGAGCACCTGTCCAAGGCCGTCCTCATCGACCAGGAGCCGATCGGCCGGGTCCCGCGCTCCAACGCGGCGACGTACTCGGACGTCTTCACCCCGATTCGCGAGGTCTTCGCCACGAGCAGCGCGGGACTCCTGACGGCGGGCCGGTTCTCCTTCAACGTGCCGGGCGGACGCTGCGAGCGCTGCGAGGGCGCGGGCGTCCTCACGGTACGGATGCACTTCCTCCCGGCGGTACAGGTGCGCTGCCCGGCGTGCCGGGGCCGCCGCTTCCGGCCGGAGGTGCTGGCCGTCCGGTACGAGGGGTACGACATCGCCGAGGTGCTGGAGGCGACGGTGGACGAGGCGCTGGGGGTGTTCCGGAACGTGTCCGCCGTGGCCGGCCGGCTGCGGCGCATGGCGGACGTCGGCCTCGGCTACCTCCCGCTGGGGCAACCCGCGCCCACCCTGTCCGGGGGCGAGGCCCAGCGCCTCAAACTCGCGAAGGAACTGGGCCGCAGGACAACCGGCCGCACCCTCTACGTCCTCGACGAACCGACGACCGGATTGCACGCGGCGGACACGGCAAGGCTGCTGGAAGTCCTCCAGCGGCTGGTGGACGCGGGGCACTCCGTCATCACCATCGAGCACAACGTGGACGTGATGCGGGCCTCGGACTGGCTGATCGACCTCGGGCCCGTGGGAGGGGCCGGTGGGGGCCGGTTGGTGGGGGAGGGAACCCCGCAGGAGCTGTCGGGGGTGAGGGCGTCCCGGACGGGTGGGTTTCTGGCAGGGTGACGTGAGACGAGCTCGCGGAAGCACGACACTGGCAAGAAGCGAGTGGCTCCGACAGTTGTGTCAGCCCTGCCTCTCCAGCACCGCGTAGTCGGCGAAGCTGCGGCGGTAGCGCAGGTGCCTCGTCTCCTGGGTGTGCCTGCGCTGCCACTCCTCGACCTCGGCCGGGGCCGAGCAGGGCCCGGAACCGGCCCCGCAGTCCGCGTCCTCGCCCGAGACACAGCGTGCCTCGTACTCGGGCAGGGCCGACGCGTCCTGCACGATCGAGTACGGCACGTACCTGAAGATCCTGCGGCCGGCCGATTCCCCACCGTGCTCCTGTCCTTGGTGCTGGCGCAGCAGAACGTTCGCGTCCGTCACGGCGCTTCCGTCGAACGCCGCCCGTGCCCTGTCCCGGCGCACGCCCAGTTCCTCGCACGTCGCGCACCCCGGCACCGGGACCGGAGGGCGGTTCGGATCCGCCGACAGTCCTTCCCTGGAACGGTCGTTGGCCGCGCGTACGCCCGCACGGAGCCGCTCCTCCCGGGACGCCTCGCGGATCCGCGCCGGGTCCGCCTGCCACTCCCGACCGCCACCGACCGGGCGCAGCATCACATACGGGCCGGTTCTGTCCTGATACTCGCCGACCTTGCACGCCTCCGGGTCGTAGACGAGCGTTCCCGGTTCCATTTCCCTGCACCTCCGTAACTCTGGGTGTATAGAGCGTTGCGCAGGGGAACGGTCCGGTTCAATGCTTGGCGTGTGACACCGGTGCACTGTCACGGAGGGGGGAGCCGTGAGCCGACGGAACGGCGGGGAGTCGGGGGCGAGTACGGCCGCCGTGTTCGGGGAGGTGCTGCGGCACTTCCGCGAGGCGGCGCTGCTCACACAGGAGGCTCTGGCGCGACAGATCCCGTGCGACCGTTCGCATGTGGCGCGGGTGGAGGCGGGGACACGGGTGCCCCAGGACTCGTTCGCCAAGGTGTGCGACGAACTCCTCGGGACGGGTGGGGTGTTGGCTCGCCTGTGGGGGCGGATCGACTGGTATCCGCAGGTGGAGCATCCTGATTGGTTCCGGCGCAGGGCTGAGATGGATGAGGTGGCCGTTACCCTGCGGGAGTACCAGGAGCGTGTGATCCCCGGCTTGTTGCAGACATCGGACTATGCCCGGGCGCTGTCCTGCCGTTACGTGAGCGGAGTGGAGCTTGAGGAGCGAGTGCGAGCTCGGCTGAGCAGGCAGCAGCGCTTCCTCGCTGATGGCGGTCCGCTGTATGTCGTCGTCCTCGACGAGAGCTGCTTGCGCAATGTGGTCGGTGGCCCGGCTGCCATGCGAGACCAGTGCGCTCACTTGCTCGACCTGGCGCGGCGCCCCAACATGCGCATCCAGGTCGCGCCTGCGGGCCCCCTCGAGATCGTTCGTCCCAGCGGCTCCATGTCGCTGATCACGCTGCCGGAAGGGCGGCACTGGCTGTACTCGGAGTCCCTGAACCGCGGCCACTTCACGAACGATCCGGCCCTCTACGAGCGTTATAACCAGCTCTATGATGTGCTCAGGGCGGACGCCCTGTCAGCTCCCCAGTCCGCCGATCTGATCCACGCAACGATGGAGAGGTACGGGCACCATGGACAGGAACGCGCTGACCTGGTTCAAGAGCAGTTACAGCGACGGCAACGGCGGCAACTGCATAGAAATCGCCCCCGATTTCCCCGAAACCGTCCCCGTCCGGGACAGCAAGAACCCTGACGGACCGGTCCTGGTCGTGACCCGGTCCGCCTGGTCGGCATTCGTCGGCTCCGTGCGCTGACTACTGTCCGCTCACCATCTGCAGGATCCGGTTGGCCGCCTCCGCGACCGGCTGGCCCACGGCCCCGACGGCCGCGGCGATCGCGGCGACAGCCATCAGCGCACGGTGCCGCTCCTGCGCGGGCGCGGCGTCCGCGGCCAGTACCGGCAGGGACTCGTCGATGAGCTGCGCGCTCGGCTGTGGCAGCTGGTCGCGCAGCTCCCGTACTTCGCGGATCAGCTCGGCGAGGGCCAGCCGCAGGGCGGGGTCCGTGTCGCCCGTGGCCCCGTTCTTCACGATGCCCGTGTTGCCGCTGCCGCCGTGCATGCTGACGTTGTCGCCGTAGTAGTAGTTGTTGCCGCTCATGCTGCGATCCCCGTGTTCCCGCTGCCGCCGTACATGTTCACGCTGTCGCCGAAGTGGTAGTTCGTGGGCGAGTTGATCGTCAGGCGCTCCACCGTCACCTGGAACTCGGTGTCAGGGTTCTCCAGCGCGCCCGAGACGTAGCCCACGAGCCGGTCCAGGTGCTGCGGGTCGGGGCTGGTCACCATCGCCGTGGAGGGGCCGGCCGTCTCGACGGCGAGGACGTAGTGGGACGGGGCCGTGACGACGGAGAGCATGTCCACGAAGAAGTAGATCAGCGCCGCACCGGAGCAGATCCACACGAGGACGATCAGTCCGCCACCGCTGGACTGCTCACTCTCGTACGGGCCGCTGGAACTGCTCGCGAAGGAGATCAGGCCGCCGATGATCGACAGGCCGATGGCCACGGCCAGGATGATCCCGGTCCGGGACAGGAAGCGGAAGACCGCCTCCTTGCGCTTGGGGCGGAGGGTGAACGTATACACCCGGGCGATGTTGCGCAGCGGATAGGCCGCGCCGCCGACCCATAACAGGCGCTTGTGGACGCGGAGTTCGACGTCGGTCATGGCGCGCGGTGGAGTGGAGGGCGGGGGCGGCACGTCCCACTGCCCCGGGGGCTGCTGGATCTCCATGGCGTCCTTCTGAAGGCCGGTGGTCACACTGTGAACACCATTGACGACCATGCGTGCACCGGAGGGCAACCCGTTTCCCGAAAGCTTCGCAGGACCCTCAGGACTCGTCGCGCCTCGGGTCGTCGTCCTTGTCCCGGTCCTCGTCGAGCGACTTCAGGAAGTCGGGGTTGTCGTCGGGGGCCACCCACTGCCGGGAGCGTCCGCCCCGGACCCCCGACCAGCCGTCGGCGGCGGGGCTGCGCTTCTTGCCGGCGATGAGCCAGGAGAGGGAACCGACGAGGGGGAACACCAGGACGAGTAGCGCCCAAAGCGGTTTGGGCATGTGGCGGATGTCGTCGTCCTTCGTGCTGATGCAGTCGATGAACGCGTACACGCTCAGCGCCAGCGGCACGAGGAACATCAGTACCCGGAGCATGCGGCCTCTCAGCGAAAGCGGTGGGCGGTTCAGGGCCAGGGTAGCCGCTCGGGGATACTGGACCGCATGGCTTACGACGATCTTCGCTCCCTGCTCAGGGCGCTGGAGCGCGAGGGTGACCTCAAGCGCATCAAGGCCGAGGTCGACCCGTACCTGGAGGTCGGGGAGATCGTCGACCGGGTGCAGAAGGCCGGCGGGCCCGCGCTGCTCTTCGAGAACGTGCGCGGGTCGAGCATGCCGCTCGCGATGAACGTGTTCGGCACGGACCGGCGCCTGCTCAAGGCGCTGGGGCTGAAGTCGTACGGCGAGATCTCCGAGAGGATCGGCGGGCTGCTGAAGCCCGAGCTGCCGCACGGGTTCGTCGGCGTGCGCGAGGCCTTCGGCAAGCTCGGCTCGATGACGCACGTACCGCCGAAGAAGGTCAAGGACGGGCCGGTGCAGGAGGTGGTGCTCACCGGCGACGACGTGGACCTCGACCAGCTTCCGGCCCTCTTCACCTGGCCGAAGGACGGCGGGTCCTTCTTCAACCTGGGGCTGACCCACACCAAGGACCCGGAGACGGGCATCCGCAACCTCGGGCTGTACCGGCTCCAGCGGCACGACAAGCGCACCATCGGCATGCACTGGCAGATCCACAAGGACAGCCGGAACCACTACCAGGTGGCCGCGCGCCGGGGTGAGCGGCTGCCCGTCGCGATCGCCTTCGGGTGCCCGCCCGCCGTGACGTACGCCTCCACCGCGCCGCTGCCCGGCGACATCGACGAGTACCTGTTCGCCGGGTTCCTCGCGGGCAAGCGGATCGAGATGGTCGACTGCAAGACGGTGCCGCTCCAGGTGCCGGCGCAGGCCGAGGTCGTGATCGAGGGCTGGCTGGAGCCCGGCGAGATGCTGCCCGAGGGCCCCTTCGGCGACCACACCGGCTTCTACACCCCGCAGGAGCCCTTCCCCGCGCTGAAGATCGACTGTGTGACGATGCGGAAGCGGCCGTTGCTCCAGTCGATCGTCGTGGGCAGGCCCCCGACGGAGGACGGGCCCCTGGGCCGCGCGACGGAACGCTTCTTCCTCCCGCTCCTGAAGATCATCATCCCCGACATCGTGGACTACCACCTGCCGGAGGCGGGCGGCTTCCACAACTGCGCGATCCTCTCGATCGACAAGAAATACCCGAAGCACGCGCAGAAGGTCATGCACGCCGTCTGGGGCGCGCACATGATGTCGCTGACCAAACTGATCGTCGTCGTCGACTCCGACTGCGACGTGCACGATCTGCACGAGGTCGCCTGGCGGGCGCTGGGCAACACGGACTACGCCCGCGACCTGAGCATCGTCGAGGGCCCCGTCGACCACCTCGACCACGCCTCCTACCAGCAGTTCTGGGGCGGCAAAGCCGGTATCGACGCGACGAAGAAGTGGCCCGAGGAGGGCTACACGCGCGACGGCGGCTGGCCCGACATGGTCGAGTCCGATCCGGAGACGGCGGCGAAGGTGGACCGCCGCTGGAAGGAGTACGGCCTGTGAGCAGCGCCTCCGCCGCGATCCCCCAGCCGGGACGCACCAAGGCGTTCCTGCGCCTCGTGATGATCGAGCACTCGGTCTTCGCGCTGCCCTTCGCCTACATCGCCGCGCTCACCGCGATGTTCCAGCTGGACCGGAACATCCACTGGGGGCGCCTGCTGCTCGTCACCGTCTGCATGGTGGGGCTGCGGACCTTCGCCATGGCGGTCAACCGGATCATCGACCGGGAGATCGACGCCCGCAACCCGCGTACGGCGCACCGCGAGTTGGTGACGGGCGCCATGTCGGTGAAGCACGCCTGGACCGGCGCCCTGATCGCCCTGGTCGTCTTCCTCGGCGCTGCGGCCCTGCTGAACCCCCTGTGCCTGGCCCTGGCCCCCATCGCGGTGATCCCGATGGTGGTCTACCCGTACGGCAAGCGGTTCACGAACTTCCCGCAGGCCATCCTGGGCCTGGCCCAGGCGATGGGCCCGGTCGGCGGCTGGCTGGCGGTCACGGGCGAGTGGTCCTGGGACGCCGTCATCCTCGGTCTCGCGGTGGGCATCTGGATCGGCGGCTTCGACCTCATCTACGCCTGCCAGGACGTCGAGACCGACCGCGAGATCGGCGTCCTGTCCGTCCCGGCCCGCTTCGGTGTCCCGGCGGCCGTGTGGGGCGCCCGCGTCTGCCACGCCCTCACGACGGCCCTGTTCGTCTGGTACGCCCTGGCCACCGGCGCCGGCGCGTTCTTCTGGCTGGGCCTGCTGGTCGTCGCGGGTGCCTTCCTCTACGAACACACCATCGTCCGGCCCCACGACCTGTCCCGGGTCAACCGCGCGTTCTTCAGCGTCAACGGCTTCATCGGCATCGCCCTGTTCGTCTGCGCGCTGCTGGACCTGCTCGTGCGGGGGCTGACCGTCTGACCGGTCCGTCCACCGGTACGCTCAAGATGTGAACGCAGGGGAAAAGCAGCGCACGCCTTGGATCGTGGGGGTTTCGGGGGCCTCCGGTACGCCGTACGCGGCTGCCGTGCTGCGTGCGCTCCTGGAAGCGGGGGAGAGCGTCGACCTGGTGGTCAGCCGGGCCTCCCGCCTCACCCTGCTCGACGAGACCGGGATCTCCTTCCGGGACGCCCACTGGCGCGACGACCTGCGCGCATGGCTGTCCCGGGGCGCCGACGGAAAGCCGGGCACCTTCACCGTGGACGTCGGCGCCGTACGCCACTGGAGCGCCGGCGACCTGGCCGCCGGGCCCTCCTCGGGGTCGTACCCGGCCAAGGGAATGCTGATCGTGCCCGCCTCGACCGCGAGCGTGGCCGGAGTCGCGCTCGGGCTGTCGAAGGACCTGTTGCAGCGGGCGGCGAGCGTGACCCTGAAGGAGGGCCGCACGCTGGTCGTGGCCGTACGCGAGACCCCGCTGAACGGCCAGACCCTGCGGCACATGGTCACCCTCGACGACGCGGGCGCGACCGTCGTGCCCGCCTCACCCGCCTTCTACGCGGGCGCGACGCACATCCAGGACCTGGTGGACTTCGTCGCCGGACGCGTACTCGACGCGGCGGGCGTGCCGCACCGGCTCTACCGCCGTTGGCAAGGTGAGCTCGGCGGCGGATCGGACCGTTCCGGCTGAGCTCCATCGTGCAGACCTCACCACAACCACAGACCTACTTCAGCGGAAGGCTTCGATCGCAATGGACGCGGTGGACAGGCAGCTCATCCAGGCCCTGAGGGAGAACGGCCGGGCCTCCTACGCGGAGCTGGGACGCCTCGTCGGACTGTCGGGACCCAGCGTCACCGACCGCATCAACCGGCTGGAGGCGGCCGGGGTCATCACCGGCTACCGGGCCACCGTCGACGCCGCCTCGCTCGGCCTCGGCGTCATCGCCCTGATCGGCATCTCGCTCTCCGACGCCGCCGACCACGAGGACGTGGCCCAGCGGCTGAGGGACCTCTCGGAGATCGAGGACTGCTGGTTCATCGCGGGCGACGACTCGTACATGCTCAAGGTGCGGGCGACGGACGTGGACGGCCTGGAGAAGATCATCCGGCGGCTCAGCGGGACGAAGGGCGTGTCCCGGACGCGTACGACCATCGTCCTCTCCACCAAGTGGGAGAACCGGGTCGGGGAGCTGCCTGAAGAGGAGTAGGGCCGTATGGGGGCACCTCCCGCTCGAAGGGTGGGGGCGTACGGTTGGGACGTCTTCGGAGAAAGGTGTGGGCATGGATCTCGGGCTCAAGCGCGAGCTGGAGGAGAAGGTCAGGGCGGGCGTCCGCCTGACCCGTGAGGACGGCATCGCGCTGTACGAGTCGGACGACCTGGCCTGGCTCGGCGGCCTGGCGCACGAGGTGCGCACCCGCAAGAACGGCGACGTCGTGCACTTCAACGTCAACCGTCACCTCAACATGACGAACGTGTGCACGGCCTCCTGCGCGTACTGCTCCTTCCAGCGCAAGCCGGGGGAGAAGGACGCGTACACGATGCGCATCGAGGAGGCCGTCAAGCTCGCCAAGGCGATGGAGTCGGAGAACCTCACCGAGCTGCACATCGTCAACGGGCTGCACCCGAACCTGCCGTGGCGTTACTACCCGCGTTCGCTGCGGGAGCTGAAGGCCGCGCTGCCGAACGTCTCGCTGAAGGCCTTCACGGCGACCGAGATCCACCACTTCGAGACCATCTCCGGGATGAGCGCGTCGGAGATCCTCGACGAGCTGATCGACGCCGGTCTGGAGTCGCTGACCGGTGGTGGCGCGGAGATCTTCGACTGGGAGGTCCGGCAGCACATCGTCGACCACCGCACCCACTGGGAGGACTGGTCCCGGATCCACCGGCTCGCGCACGAGAAGGGGCTGAAGACCCCGTGCACGATGCTGTACGGGCACATCGAGGAGCCTCGTCACCGGGTGGACCACGTGCTGCGGCTCCGGGAGTTGCAGGACGAGACCGGCGGGTTCCAGGTCTTCATTCCGCTGCGGTACCAGCACGACTTCGTCGACATGCAGGACGGGAAGGTGCGCAATCGCCTTCAGGCGCGGACGCAGATGGCGACGGGTGCGGAGGCGCTCAAGACCTTCGCGGTGTCGCGGCTGCTGTTCGACAACGTGCCGCATGTGAAGGTCTTCTGGGTGATGCACGGGGTGCAGACGGCGCAGCTGGCCTTGCAGCACGGTGCGGATGACATGGACGGGTCTGTCGTCGAGTACAAGATCACGCATGATGCGGACAACTACGGGACGCCGAACAAGCTGACGCGTGAGGATCTGCTGGATCTGATTCGGGATGCCGGGTTCCGGCCGGTGGAGCGGAATACCCGGTACGAGATCATTCGGGAGTATGAGGGGGCTGACCCGGGGCTTCGGGAGTCGCCGCAGCCGATGCGGGTGTGAGCCGTTTGGCGGCGGGTGCGGGTGCGGGTGCGGGTGCGGGTGTGATGGGGGCTGGTCGCGCAGTTCCCCGCGCCCCTGGGTGGGGTACCCGGGGGGCATGGTCAGGGCCCAGGCGTCTGAGGATGCCTATACCGCTGAGCCTTTTGTTCCTGGTGGCGGTGGGTTGTCCGCGCTGCGGCGGGCCGCTGCCGAGTGCCGGGGGTGTCCTCTGCACCGGGACGCCACGCAGACCGTGTTCGGGTCGGGTGACGCTGATGCCCGGGTCATGCTCGTGGGGGAGCAGCCCGGGGATCAGGAGGATCGGCAGGGGGAGCCGTTCGTCGGGCCTGCCGGGCGGGTGCTGGACCGGGCCCTTGAGGAAGCCGGCATCGATCCCGCCGAGGCCTATGTCACCAACGCCGTGAAGCACTTCAAGTTCACGCAGGCCGAGCCGCGTAAGCGGCGCATCCACAAGGCGCCCAGCCTGCGAGAGATGACCGCGTGCGGGCCCTGGCTGGCCGCAGAGCTCGCCGTCGTGGAGCCGGAGCTGATCGTCGTGCTGGGGGCCACCGCCGGGAAGGCGCTGCTCGGGTCCTCGTTCCGGGTGACGCAGGTGCGCGGCACCGTGCTGGAGGAGGAGATCCACGGGCGGGCGGAGCGGCTGGTGCCGACGGTGCACCCGTCCTCGGTGCTGCGGGCGGACGACCGGGAGGCGGCGTACCGGGGTCTGGTGTCGGATCTGAGAGTGGCGGCGCAAGCACTGAGGTAATAGCTACAATCCCCGCATGCCCCTTACCTTCACACTCGATCCCGCCGTCACTCCCGAGCTGCGCGACGGCATCCTCGATCTGTGGGTCGACGTCTCCGACGTCGGAGGAGCCGTCGGATTCGTGCCGCCTGTGACGCGGGAGGACATCCGGCCTGTGCTGCTGAAGCACTTCGCTTTGATGGCGGAGGGGCAGGTGAGGCTGCTCGTCGGGCACGACGAGGACGGGCGAGTCGCGGCGACCGCGTTCCTCACCCTCAACACGCACCGGCTGATGACGCACTGGCTGTGGCTGTACACGGTGATGGTGCACCCGCGGCACCAGGGCAAGGGGTACGGGCGTGATCTGCTGGCCGCCGCGGCGGACGCGGCCCGGGGGATCGACGGCATCGAGGCGATCCGGCTGACCTGCCGGGGCGGGGTCGGGCTCGAGCGGTTCTACGGGTCCTGCGGCTACAAGGAGGTCGGCCGGGTCCCGGACGCCATCCGGGTCGCACCGGGTGACGACCGGGACGACGTGATCATGCTGCTTCCGCTGAACTGACCCCGCTGCAAGATCGGCCATCCGCCGTGCTTCACTGAGCAGTGGCCCCTTTTGGAATCGGAAGAGTGGATTGAGATGCTCCGCTACACACTGATGCGCCTCGGAATCTTCGTGGGCTGCCTCGTGGTCGTCTGGGGCCTCGTCTACTCCGGCCTCGCCCCGAGCGGCCTCGGCGACAGCAACGGCCTGTGGGTCGTCCTGCTCGCCCTGGTGCTCTCCGCGCCGATCAGCTTCGTCGTGCTGCGCAAGGAGCGCGACCGGGCATCCGTGCAGATCGTGCGGCGGGTCGACCGGATGAAGGCCAACCTGGAGGCCAACCGTAGCCAGGAGGACGCGGAGGACGTGGCCGACGACACGTCCCGCGCCCAGACCTCGTAACGTCCCTCACAGGCGTCCAGCGCCCCGTTTCCGAACATGCTCGGAAACGGGGCGCTTTGCCTTGTATGGGTGCATCCGCGTTTCCGCCTGTCAAAGCAAGGCTTTGGGGTCCTCAAAGTTCAAGTGTTAAGGTGATTGTCATGAAGTCAGCAGTCGCGCCCCACACGCCCCAGAGCGTCTCGCTCGTGGCGCGCCTGCACGTGGATCTCTGTCGGTGCGCGTCCGCTACCTGTCGTCCCTGACGTAACGCCAACCCCCGTCGTCTCCCACGTCAGCTCCCCTACGCGTCCCCCCAACGGAGTCGGTCCGTGTCCTCACACACCAAGTCCTTCAAGGTGCCCTTCTGGGCCCAGATCATCGCCGGTCTCGTCCTTGGCGTGCTGCTCGGCTGGCTCGCCCGCAGCCAGGACCTGTCCTGGCTGGTCACGACCCTGGAGAAGGTCGGCGACACCTTCATCGGCCTGCTGAAGCTCGCCGTCGCCCCGCTCGTCTTCTTCGCGATCCTGGTCTCGATCACCAACCTGCGGAAGGTCAACAACGCGGCCCGCCTGGCCTCGCGCACCCTCCTCTGGTTCATGGCCACCTCGCTGATCGCGGTGAGCATCGGTCTCGTCATCGGCCTGCTCACCGACCCGGGCGCCGGTACCGGCCTCACGCCGAAGGACGGCGCGAAGCCCGAGGACACCGGCTCCTGGATCGACTTCCTCACCGGCATCGTGCCGACGGACGTGATCACGCCGTTCACCGAGCTGAACGTGCTGCAGATCGTCTTCATGGCCGCCGTCGCCGGTATCGCGGCCCTCCAGCTCGGCGAGAAGGCCCAGCCGATCCTCACCCTGAGCGAGTCCGTCCTCAGCCTGCTCCAGAAGGCGCTGTGGTGGGTCATCCGGCTCGCCCCGATCGGCACCGTCGGCCTCATCGGCAACGCCATCGCCACCTACGGCTGGGACCTGATCGGCAAGTACGCCACCTTCACCGTCGACATCTACGTCGGCTGCGCGATCGTGCTGTTCGTGGTCTACCCGACCCTGCTCGCCACCGTCGCCAAGGCCAACCCGATCCAGTTCTTCAAGGGCGCCTGGCCCGCCATCCAGCTGGCCTTCGTCTCCCGCTCGTCCGTGGGCACCATGCCGCTGACGCAGAAGGTCACCGAGCGGCTCGGCGTGCCGAAGGAGTACGCGTCCTTCGCGGTGCCGTTCGGCGCGACGACCAAGATGGACGGCTGCGCCGCGATCTACCCGGCGATCGCCGCGATCTTCGTCGCCCAGATCTTCGACATCCAGCTCGGTGTCGGCGACTACCTGCTGATCGCGTTCGTCTCGGTGGTCGGCTCGGCCGCCACGGCCGGTCTGACCGGCGCGACGGTCATGCTGACCCTCACCCTCTCCACCCTCGGCCTGCCGATGGAGGGCGTCGGTCTGCTCCTCGCGATCGACCCGATCCTCGACATGATGCGCACCGCGACCAACGTCGCCGGACAGGCCCTGATCCCGGTCCTGGTCTCGGCCCGGGAGAACCTGCTCGACCGTGACGCCTACGCCACGGCCGACGGTTCCTCCCTGGACGAGCCGCGCGACGAGCGGCCCGAGCAGGTGCCGGCAGCCGCCTGACGGCCGGCTTCCGGGTCTCAGCTCCTACGGTCCCCCTGGCCGGTCCCTTCGGTTCGTGACCGAGGGCCGGCCAGGGGGACCGTACGCTAAGCGCCATGGGTGCCGTGAAGACCAAGCGGATGCCGCGTGCGGTCCGTGAACAGCAGATGCTGGACGCCGCCGTGCAGATCTTCGGCCAACGTGGCTACCGGGCCGCGTCGATGGACGAGATAGCCGAACTCGCGGGTGTGTCCAAGCCGTTGGTCTACCTGTACCTGAACTCCAAGGAAGACCTCTTCACCGCCTGCATCCGCCGTGAGGCCGCCGCGCTCGTCGAGGCGGTACGGGCCGGGGTCCGGCGCGATCTGCCCGCCGACCGGCAACTCTGGGAAGGGCTCGGCGCGTTCTTCACGCACACCGCGCGCAACCCGGACTCCTGGGCCGTACTGCACCTCCAGGCCCGTACCCACGGCGAGCCCTTCGCCGCCGAGGTCACCGCGATGCGCGAGGAGATCGTCGCGTTCGTGACCCAGCTGATCCTCGCCGCCGCCCGCGAGGCACTCCCCCAAGCTCTCGGCTGCGCTCGAGCAGGGAGGCACCCCCACGACCCCGACCTGCCCGAGCGCGAGGTCGGCGGTCTCGCCGAAGCCCTCGTCGGTGCCGCCGAGTCGCTCGCCGCCTGGGCCAACGCCACCCCCGGCGTCACAGCCCGGCAGGCCGCGGCGACCCTGATGAACTTCGCGTGGGCGGGCCTGGGCGACCTGATGGCCGGGCGGCCGTGGTCACCCCCGGAGGAGCCTGCGGACGGCTAGAGGGCTTCTGACGGACCTCCGCGGCGTCGCGACGCCCGGCACGCACTCTCGCTCGCCGCGCCGGACGCTGCTCCTTCTCCCACGGAGATCCATCAGAAGCCCACCAGCCCCGCTTCAGATCCGGCGGACCTCCCCGGCCACGTGCAACCGGTCGTCCCGGCCGCGCAGTTCGAACCGGCCGTCCTCAGCCCCGTACGTCACCGTCGCGGGCAGCGGGACCGGTGCCCGGAACTCGGCACGGACCTGGCAGGAGTCCGGCGCGCCGTGCGCGGCGAGACAGCGGGCGACCGTCCACATGCCGTGCGCGATGGCCCGGGGGAAGCCGAACAGGCGGGCGGTGAGCGGGTGGAGGTGGATCGGGTTCCGGTCACCGGACGCGGCCGCGTACCGCCGCCCGACATCCTCACCGATCCGCCACTCGGCGACGGCGGACCACGGCTGGCGCCCCTCCTCACCGCCGGGGTCGGCGGGGCCGGCGGGCTCGGCAGGCCCGGCAGATTCGGGGGACCGGGCAGGGTGGTGTGTGCGGTGGCGGGTGAGGTAGGTGCTGGTCGACTCCCACACCAGGTCCCCGCCCTCGCGCACCTCGGTGACGACCGTCGCCTCCGTGCCGCGCCGGTGCGCTGCCAGTCCCTCGACCCACACCGCGAGTTCGTACGCGCCGGTGGCCGGCATGCCCCGGTGCCGGGTGACCGTGATGGACGTGTGGACGAGGCCCAGCAGCGGCAGCGGAAAGTCCCGGCCGCTCATCAGCCGCATGGCCAGGGGGAATCCCAGCACGTGCGGATAGGTCAGCGGCAGCGCGTCCTCCCCGGTCGGGAATCCGCACACCCGCTCGTACGCCGCCAGTCGCGCCAGGTCGACGCGCAGGCCGGGCAGGACGAGCCGGGTGCGCGGGAACTCGGCTTCGGGGGAGGGCC
This sequence comes from Streptomyces viridochromogenes DSM 40736, assembly GCF_000158955.1. Lineage (GTDB taxonomy): Bacteria > Actinomycetota > Actinomycetes > Streptomycetales > Streptomycetaceae > Streptomyces > Streptomyces venetus. The sequence goes on from NZ_GG657757.1 coordinate 5,144,993, forward strand.
GTTTGAAGGGCGACAACAGGGCGCCGCGGGCGAGGAGCGGGGCGAGGGACGGGGGCTGGGTGAGGACGAGAGCGGCGTCGGCCATCACGCCCCCAGCAGGCTCTGGCCGCAGACGCGGACGACCTGGCCGTTGACCGCGCCCGACCCCGGATCGGCGAGCCAGGCGGTGGTCTCGGCGACGTCGGCCGGGAGGCCGCCCTGGGCGAGGGAGTTCATCCGGCGGCCCGCCTCGCGGATGAACAGCGGGACGGCCGCCGTCATCTTCGTCTCGATGAAGCCGGGCGCGACCGCGTTGACCGTCACCCCGTGCTCCGCGAGCGCGCGGGGCGCGAGGGAGCGGACCAGGCCGACGACGCCCGCCTTGCTCGCGCCGTAGTTGGTCTGCCCGGCGTTGCCGGCGAGGCCCGCGATCGACGCCGTCGCCACGATCCGGCCGCCGCGGTTCAGTGTCCCGGCCTTGAGCAGCGCGTCCGTCGTGCGCAGCACACTCGCCAGGTTCACCTCCAGCACCGGGATCCAGCGCTCCGCCGGCATGTTCACCAGCCGGCGGTCCCGGGTGATGCCCGCGTTGTGGACCAGCACGTCCAGGCCGTCGGGCAGGGCCTCGGCGATCCGGGCACCGGCGTCCGCGGCCGTGATGTCGAGGAGCAGGGCGGTGCCGCCGAGCCGGTCGGCGACGCGCCGGGCGTCCTGCCCGGCCTGCGGCACGTCGAGGACGACGACCCGGGCACCGTCCCGGGCGAGCGTCTCGGCGACCGCTTCACCGATGCCGCGTGCGGCGCCGGTGACCAGGGCGGTGCGGCCGGTGAGAGGGCGGTTCCGGTCGACGGGAGCCGAGGGCTCTTCGCCTGGCTCCTCGCTTGGCTGTTCGCCGGGCTGTTCGCCGGGCCCGACCTCGATCACCTGCCCGCTCACGTACGCCGACTTCGGCGACAGCAGGAAGCGGAGGGTGGACTCCGCGGCGGACGCGTCCGTGAGCCGGACCAGGTTCACGGTCCTGCCCCGGCCGATCTCCTTGCCGAGTGAGCGCGTGAAGCCCTCCAGGGCCTGCTGGGCGGCGGCCTGATGGTGGTCGGCGAGGTCGAGCGGCGCGCCGAGCACCACCACGCGCCCGCTCGCGGCGACCGACCGTACGACCGGGTGCAGGGCCGCGTGCACCTCGGCCAGACCCTCGACGTCCCGCACCCCGGTCGCGTCCAGCACGACGGCGGCGGTCCGGCCGGAGCCGGCCGGGGCGACTCCCGTACGGGCGAGGACCGACGTCAGGTCGAGGCCGGAGCCGCCGGCGGTGAGGTGGAGCAGACCGCCGTCCAGGTCGGGCCGCTCGGCGGACCAGCGGGTCAGCGCCGCGGGCTGCGGCAGCCCGAGCCGACGGGTGAGGAAGCGGCCGGGTGCGGTACCGGTGAAGCGCAGATAGCGGTCGGCCATTCCAACTCCCAGTTCCCGACGACGGCTCACACTGAAGGCGCACTCCTGACGCACTCCTGGAAGGCGCGTTCCTGAAGGCGCACTCTTGCTTACTCTGGAGTAAGGTTACCGGAGGTAAGGCTACGTCACAGGCGAGGAGCAGGTCGAGATGAGCCCCCAGGAGACGTCGGTGCGGCGCGTGGCGATCATCGGCGGAGCGCGCATCCCCTTCGCGCGCTCCGACGGCCCCTACGCCACCGCCTCCAACCAGCAGATGCTCACCGCCGCACTCGACGGCCTCGTCGAGCGCCACGGCCTCCAGGGGCCGGGCGCGGTGGGCGAGTTCGTCGCCGGCGCGGTCCTCAAGCACAGCCGCGACTTCAACCTGGCCCGCGAGACGGTCCTCGGTTCGAAACTGGACCCGCGCACCCCCGCCTACGACATCCAGCAGGCCTGCGGCACCGGCCTCCAGGCCGTCATCGCCGCCGCCAACAAGATCGCCCTCGGCCAGACGGAGTCCGCCGTCGCGGGCGGCGCCGACACGGCCAGCGACGCACCCCTCGGCGTCAACGACACCCTGCGCCGCATCCTCCTGGAGGCCCGGCGGGCGAAGTCGGTGAGCGGCCGGCTGAAGGCCCTGGCGAAAGTACGCCCCTCCCACCTCGTCCCCGACATCCCGCGCAACGCCGAGCCGCGCACCGGCCTGTCCATGGGGGAACACGCCGCCGTCACCGCACGCGCCTGGGGCATCGGCCGCGAGGCCCAGGACGAACTGGCGGCGGCCAGCCACCAGCGACTGGCGGCAGCGTACGAACGCGGCTTCTTCCAGGACCTGGTGATCCCCTTCCGCGGCCTGGCCCGCGACCAGAACCTGCGCCCCGGTTCCACGGTGGGGAAACTGGCCGCCCTGAAGCCGGTGTTCGGCCTCGACCACCCCCACCCGACCATGACGGCCGGGAACTCCACCCCGCTGACCGACGGCGCGGCCACCGTGCTGCTGGCGAGCGAGGAGTGGGCCCGCGAGCGCGGGCTGGAGCCGCTGGCGTACCTGACGGCGTACGAGACGGCGGCCGTCGACTTCGTCGGCGGTGATGTGGCCGACGGCGAGGACGGCCTGCTCATGGCGCCCGCGTACGCCGTCCCCCGCATGCTGGAGCGTGCCGGGCTGGAGCTGTCCGACTTCGAACTGGTCGAGATCCACGAGGCGTTCGCCTCCCAGGTGCTGGCGACGCTCGCCGCCTGGGAGAAGCGGGGCCTCGGCACGGTGGACCGCGACCGGCTGAACGTCGCCGGTTCGTCCCTCGCGACCGGCCACCCCTTCGCCGCCACCGGCGCCCGCATCGTGGCCACCCTCGCCCGGCTCCTCGCCGAACGGGACGCGCCCGCCCGCGGGCTGATCTCCGTGTGCGCGGCGGGCGGGCAGGGGGTGACGGCGATCCTGGAGCGGGCCTGAGAGCCGGCGGACGTACCGAACCTGAAAGTCCCTCACGTAACCTCCGAGAATGCACAGGCCCGGCTCCGGACCATTCCCGAACCCGCACAAACCCGCCACGTGAGGGCCGTACGATCCGGTTCCTACCGCCAGTAACCCCTTTCTGGGGGTTCAGCCGGTTGAGCGCCTCGGCGTGCGAGGCACGTACGTCATGCAGCAAGCAGTTCATCGCTGCACGCCCCAGGAGCCGCCCGTGTCCACTGCGTATCCCTCCTCCGCCTACGGCGACGTGTACGGCGGACCGGTCCTGGTCGAGCCCGAGACGCGGCGCCTGGACGGGGCGGTGCGGGAGGCGTCCGTACCGCCGCTGGCGCCGCCGTGGACGCACGGGTCGCTCGCCGACCTGCCGTTCGACAACGCGAGCGCTGACCCGGGGGCCGTGGCGCTGAGCCGCAGGGACGCCGACGGGCGCTGGAGCGACGTCACGGCGGCCGAGTTCGCGGGGCAGGTGCTGGCCGTGGCGAAGGGGATGATCGCCGAGGGCCTGATGCCGGGCGACCGCATCGCGGTGATGGCCCGCACGATCTACGAGTGGACGGTCCTGGACTTCGCGGCCTGGTCGGCCGGACTGGTCACCGTCCCCATCTACCCCACGTCCTCCGTCTTCCAGGCCCGCTGGATCCTCCAGGACTCCGGCGCCGTCGCCCTCGTCACCGAGACCGCCGGGCAGGCCGCCGCGCTCGGCCCGGAGCGGGAACGCCTGCCCGACCTCCAGCACGTGTGGGTCGTGGAGAAGGGGCACCTGGACCGGCTCGTGGAAGCCGGAGCGCACCTGAGCGACCAGGAGGTCGAGGTGCGGCGCGGCATGTCGGGCCCCGACACGCTCGCCACCCTCATCTACACCTCGGGCACCACCGGCCGCCCCAAGGGCTGCGTGCTCACCCACGGCAACTTCTTCGCCGAGGTGGACAACGCGATCGAGCTCCTCTACCCCGTCTTCAGGGCGAAGACCAGCGAAGAGGCCTCGGTCCTGCTGTTCCTGCCCATGTCCCACGTCTTCGGCCGCATGGTGGCCATCGCGTGCATCCGCGCCCGCGTACGGCTGGGCCACGCGCCCAGCATCAAGGCGGACCACCTCCTGCCGGACCTCGCCAGCTTCCGGCCGACCTGTCTGCTGGCCATCCCGTACATGCTGGAGAAGGTCTTCAACTCGGCCCGCGCCAAGGCCGAGGCGGGCGGCCGGCTGTCGTCCTTCGACCGGGCCGTGTCGGTCGCGCAGCGCTACGGCGAGGCGATGGAGGCCCAGCAGACGGGCACCGGCCCCGGCCCCACCCGCGCGCTCAGGACGGCCCGGGTCTTCTACGACCCGCTCGTCTACCGCCGCATCCGCAACGCCATGGGCGGCAGGGTCCGCTACGCCATCTGCGGCGGCTCACCGCTCGGCCGGCGCCTGGCCGCGTTCTACGCCGGAGCCGGCATCGAGATCTTCGAGGGCTACGGCCTCACGGAGACGACCGGCGCGTCCACTGTCACCCCGCCCCTCAAACCCCGCCTCGGCACGGTCGGCTGGCCCCTGCCCGGCACCCGCGTCCGCATCGCCGCCGACGGCGAGATCCTCCTCGCCGGCGACCACGTGCTGCGCGGCTACTGGGACCCCCAGGCCGGAGGCGTCGTCCCCGCCGCCCCGGACGGCTGGCTCGCCACCGGCGACATCGGCGAACTCGACGACGAGGGCTACCTGACCATCACCGGCCGCAAGAAGGAACTCCTGATCACCGCGGGCGGCAAGAGCGTCGCCCCGGCGCCCCTGGAGAACTGGCTGCGCTCCCACCCCCTGATCTCCCAGTGCATGGTCATCGGCGACGGCCGCCCCTACGTCTCGGCCCTGATCACCCTCGACCCCGACGGCATCACCCACTGGCGCCAGATGAACGGCAAACACCCCGTACCGGCCACCCTCCTCGTCGACGACGAGGAACTCCGCTCCGTCCTCCAGCGCGCCGTCGACGAGGCCAACAAACTGGTCTCACGCCCCGAATCCATCCGCCGCTTCGCCATCCTTCCCGCGGACTTCACCGAGGAGGCGGGCCACTTGACGCCCTCGATGAAACTCCGCCGCCAGGCGGTGATGCGCACGTTCGCGACGGAGGTGGAGGGGCTTTACGCGCGATGAGACAGGGCGCGGCGACCGGCTCCCCGAGGGGCAAGGGCTTGCCCGGGGGCGGGTCGGGCGCGCGGCCTTTGCGAGGTCTTCACACGGATTCCTTGACGCCGCACGCCGTCTCCCCTTGGCTTTCGAACAATCTCGTCGCGATGCTCCCCCCATCGGAAGGCACCACCAGTGAAAGCGCGTAACACCCGTCGGACCGCTCTGCGTCCCCTCACCCTAGGCCTGGCGGTCTCCGTGTCGGCCCTGTCCCTCGCCGCGTGCGGTGACAGCGGGAGCGACGACGCCGGGGCGAAGAAGAGCAACGACATCACGGTGGGGCTGCTGCTGCCCGACCGGGACACGGCACGCTTCGAGAAGTTCGACTACCCGCTGATCAAGGAGGAGGTCGCCTCCCTCACAGAGAACAAGGGCAAGGTCAGCTACGCCAACGCCGAGGCGAGCGCGTCCAGACAGAGCGAGCAGTTCCAGAAGATGATCGACGACAAGGTCGACGTCATCCTGGTGGACGCCCTGGATTCCAAGAAGATCGCCCCGGACGTACGGAAGGCCAAGGACGCCGGCATCCCGGTCATCGCCTACGACCGGCTTGCCGAGGGCCCCATCGACGCCTACGTGTCCCACGACAACGAACTCGTCGGGCAGGTGCAGGGCCGCGCCATCGTGGGCGAACTCGGCGACAGGGCCGAGAACAGCAAGGTCGTTATGATGAACGGCGACCCCGCCGACCCGAACACCGCACGCTTCAAGGACGGCGCCCTGAGCGAGCTCCAGGGCCAGGTCCACATCGTCAAGCAGTACGACACCAAGGAGTGGAAGCCCGCCATCGCCAAGGCGAACACGGAGAAGGCGATCCAGGCCGTCGGGCTGAACAACATCGCCGCCGTCTACTCCGCCAACGACGGCATGGCGGGCGCCGTCATCGAGGCCCTCGAGGAGGCCGGCGCCACCAAGATGCCGCCGGTGACCGGACAGGACGCCAACCTCGACGCCGTGCAGCGGGTCGTCTCGGGCGAGCAGTACATGACCGTGTACAAGTCCTTCCTGCTGGAGGCGACGAACGCCGCGAAGATCGCGGTGGCCAAGGTGCAGGGACGAGCGATCGAGTTCGCCGCGCTGACCCGGGAGACGGTCGACAGCCCGACGGCGAAGAACATCCCGGCGATGCTGGTACCGGTGGTCGCCCTCACCCAGGACAACATCAAGGAGACGGTGATCACGGACGGCGTGTACACCGTGAAGGACATCTGCACCCCGAAGTACAAGGCGGACTGCGCGGCGATCGGCCTGGATTAGCGGGCAGCACCCGGCCCGAGGGGCCGGACGGGGCCCGGCGCCGCGCGGCGGCGGCCCCGGGGGCGACACCGTCGTGGGAGCGGTCCGCCCGTGATGTCGAGACGGCCCGTGCACGAGCGCCGGGCCGGACCAGGGGTACCGAGCGCCGGGCCGGACCAGGGGTACCGAGCGCCGGGCCGGACCAGGGGTACCGAGAGGCGGCCGCGAGGCCGGAGAACCGGTCCCCGGCGGCTCCGGGGACTCACCCGCGGAGCCGACTCGTCCGGATCGACGCACGGCTCGCGCAGTCCCGGTTCCCGGAAGTGGCTGAACTCGCCGTCCCTGCACGGCTCTTGACTTCGCAAGGCCCGCGCGCGACAGTCCCCACCCCTTCGCGTTCCTCTCGGGCTGGAGCGGACATGACGACGAGCACGGACACCGCGGGGACTTCCGGGGCCCCGTCCCGAAGACGAGTGCTGGCCGGTGCCGCCGGTGCCGGGCTCGCGGTCGCCGCCGGGGTGCAACAGGGCGCCCACGCCGCCGACCTGCCCCCGCTCGGCACGTACGACGTCGTCGTCATCGGGTCCGGCGCGGCCGGGATGACGGCCGCGCTGACCGCCGCCGGGCAGGGGCTGAGCTGTGTGGTCGTGGAGAAGGCCCCGACCTTCGGCGGCTCCGCCGCCCGCTCCGGCGCCGGGATCTGGATCCCCAACAACCAGGTGATCCTGGCGGCCGGTGTCCCCGACACCCCCGCCATGGCCGCCGCCTACCTCGCCGCCGTCGTCGGCCCGGACGTCCCCGCCGACCGGCAGCGCGCCTTCCTCACCCACGGCCCGGCGACGATCTCCTACGTCATGGCCCACAGCCCCCTGCGGTTCCGCTGGATGGAGGGCTACAGCGACTACTACCCGGAGCTGCCCGGCGGCCTCCCGAACGGCCGCTCCATCGAACCCGACCAGATCGACGGCCACCTCCTGGGCCCCGAGTTGGCCCGCCTGAACCCGCCCTACATGGACGTCCCCGCCGGCATGGTCGTCTTCAGCGCCGACTACAAGTGGGTCGCCCTGGCCGCGGTGCACGCCAAGGGCGCGGCCGTGGCCGCACAGTGCCTGGCCCGGGGCACGGCCGCGGCCCTGCGGGGCGAGAAGCCCCTCACCATGGGTCAGGCCCTGGCGGCCGGCCTGCGCGCGGGGCTGCGGTCCGCCGGGGTGCCGGTGTGGCTGAACACGCCCCTGACCGATCTGCACGCCGAGAACGGCACCGTCACCGGAGCCGTCGTCACCCGTGACGGCACCCCTGGCCTGATCAGGGCCCGCCGGGGCGTGATCGTCGGCTCCGGCGGCTTCGAGCACAACGCGGCGATGCGCGACCGCTTCCAGCGGCAGCCGATCGGCACGGACTGGACGGTCGGCGCGAAGGAGAACACCGGCGACGGCATCCGGGCGGGGGAGCGGCTCGGCGCGGCCCTCGACCTCATGGAGGACGCCTGGTGGGGCCCGGCGATCCCGATCCCGGGCGATCCCTACTTCTGCCTCGCCGAACGCACCCTGCCCGGCGGCCTGCTGGTGAACGGGTCGGGCAGGCGCTTCGTCAACGAGGCCGCGCCCTACAGCGACGTCGTCCACACCATGTACGACGTCCACGACACGGACCCTGCCATCCCGTGCTGGCTGATCGTCGACCAGAACTACCGCAACCGCTACCTCTTCAAGGACGTCCTGCCGGCCCTTCCCGTCCCCGACGACTGGTACGACTCGGGCGCCGCGCACAAGGCCTGGACCCTGGACGCGCTGGCGGCCTCGATCGGCGTACCCGCGGCGGCCCTGCGCACCACGGTCGACCGCTTCAACACCCAGGCACGGCAGGGCAAGGACCCCGACTTCCACCGCGGCGACAGCGCCTACGACCACTACTACACGGACCCGAACATCCTGCCGAACTCCTGCCTCGCCCCGCTCTGGCTGCCACCGTTCCACGCCTTCCGCATCGTCCCCGGCGACCTCGGCACGAAGGGCGGAATGCGGACCGACGCCCGCGCCCGCGTGCTGCGGGAGGACGGCTCGGTGATCCGCGGCCTGTACGCCGCGGGCAACGCGAGCGCCGCAGTCATGGGCCACAGCTACGCCGGAGCGGGCTCCACCATCGGCCCGGCGATGACGTTCGGATACATCGCCGCGAAGGACATAGGAGGAACGTTGTAGGGCGGCGAGCGGGCGGACTTCCGGGGTTTCCCGGGGTACGGGGCCTCGGGGCACGCGGCGTTGCCGGGGGCTCCGGTGCCACAAAAGCTCCCCGAGCCCCTGGAGTCCCTGGAGCCCCTGGACCTCCTGGAGTCCCTGGAGCCACATGAGTGGCAGGGGTGGCTTCAGTACGCCTCCGCCTCCGCCTCCGCCTCCGGAGCTGCCTAGGCCTCTGCGTCCTGCCCCGCCCCCGTCTCCGGCACCGCCCGCTTGCGGGCCACCAGGAGTGCCTGTGGGGTCGGCTCCCCGAGTTCCTCGTCGGCTTCCCTCATGGTGCGCGAGCGCACGGAGAGTCCGGCGGCCTCCAGAAGCGGGGCGAGCCGTTCCGGCCTGCGCCGCCGGAAGTCCAGCGCCACCCGGTGCCCCCAGGCCTCCTCGTAGCGGCGTGGCTCGTCACCGGCCTGGAAGGCGAGGAGCAGGTGGCCGCCGGGCCGCAGCACGCGGGCGAACTCGGCGAAGACCTCCGGCAGCCGGTCCTGCGGGGTGTGAATGATCGAGTAGTAGGACACGACCCCGGCGAGCGAGCCGTCGGGCAGGTCCAGGTCCAGCATCGAGCCCCGTTCGAACCGCAGGTCCGGGTTCTCGCGGCGGGCGATCGCGAGCATCGACTCCGACAGGTCCAGGCCGAACACGGACAGCCCCCGCGACGCCAGGTACGCAGTCACCCGCCCGGGCCCGCACCCCAGGTCGGCGACCTCGCCGCCCACGCCCACGAGCTCCGCGAATGCGTCCAGCAGCCCCCGGTCCAGCGGCCGGGCCCCGAGCGGGTCGCTGAAGTGGACCGCGTAGTCCTCGGCCACCGTGTCGTAGAACGTGCGGGTCTCGATCAGGAAGTCGGCGTCGGTCATGGCCCGACCCTATTGCCGGGCCAGGACCCGGGGGTGCGGGGTGACGCGTTCCGGCCATCGGGGCATCCGGCCCCGGTCAGAATTCGCCGGAAATTCACCAGAGGGAAAGGGGAGAAAAGGCAGGAGCCCCCCGCCTGGGCGGCGGGGGGCTCCTTGGGTACTACTGATCAGACCGGCGTGACGTTCTCAGCCTGCGGGCCCTTCGGGCCCTGCGTGACGTCGAAAGACACCTGCTGGTTCTCCTCGAGGGAGCGGAAGCCGCTCGCGTTGATCGCGGAGTAGTGGACGAAGACGTCGGGGCCGCCGCCCTCCTGGGCGATGAAACCAAAGCCCTTTTCGGCGTTGAACCACTTCACGGTTCCGGTAGCCATAAGCCCTCCTTGGGCCCAAAAGGGTTGCCCTGCTCCAGAACCAGCAAGTGTGAAGATGAATTCTGCACAACTGCATACGTCTGAGAATGACGAGAGCCCGCGGTCACATGCTCCGCAGGCTCTGTACTGCAAGGGAAACCAAACTGCAACTTGCGATGAGCCTAGCACGCGGCCCCCGGAATGCAATAGGGGTCAAGATCACGTCACCCGAATGTTTGAACATCCTCCGCCGAGTGGCGGTGAAGGCCTCCGCCACGAATCCCGGGCGGACCGCGGGGCCGGTCACGGCCCCCTAGGCCGTGAGGGCTAGCCTCACGATGTGGACAATCCTCGCACCCGGCCGCGCGTCGGCCACATCCAGTTCCTGAACTGCCTGCCCCTCTACTGGGGGCTCGCGAGAACGGGCACGCTCCTCGACTTCGAGCTGACGAAGGACACCCCGGAGAAGCTCAGCGAGAAGCTGGTGCAGGGCGAGCTCGACATCGCCCCGATCACCCTGGTCGAGTTCCTCAAGCACGCCGACCAACTGGTCGCCTTCCCCGACATCGCCGTCGGCTGCGACGGCCCGGTGATGTCCTGCGTGATCGTCTCGCAGGTCCCGCTGGACCGGCTGGACGGCGCCCGCGTCGCCCTCGGGTCGACCTCCCGCACCTCCGTCCGCCTCGCCCAGCTGCTCCTCGCCGAGCGCTACGGCGTACGGCCCGACTACTACACCTGCCCGCCCGACCTCAGCCTGATGATGCAGGAGGCCGAGGCGGCCGTCCTCATCGGTGACGCGGCGCTGCGCGCCAACATGCTCGACGGGCCGCGCTTCGGCCTGGACGTGCACGACCTGGGCCGGCTGTGGAAGGAGTGGACGGGACTGCCGTTCGTTTTCGCGGTCTGGGCGGCACGCCGCGACTACCTGGAGCGGGAGCCGGTCCTCACGCGCAAGGTCCACGAGGCCTTCCTCGCCTCCCGCAACCTCTCCCTGGAAGAGGTGAGCAAGGTCGCCGAGCAGGCCGCCCGCTGGGAGGACTTCGACGAGGAGACCCTCGCCCAGTACTTCACGACGCTCGACTTCCGCTTCGGCGGCCCGCAGCTGGAGGCGGTCGCCGAGTTCGCGCGGCGCGTCGGCCCGACGACCGGCTTCCCGGCGGACGTGAAGGTGGACCTGCTCCAGCCCTGAGCGGGGCAGGGCTCCGGCACTACTCTTCTGGGAGTGCGGGCGCACGGGGGACACCCCCGGCCCGCCTACGGGGGAGGGGTGACGCCATGCGGCCGCTCGAAGTCGACGAACCCACCGTCGTGGGGCCCTACCGGCTGCTCGGCCGGCTGGGCTCCGGCGGAATGGGCCGGGTCTACCTGGGGCGCAGTACCGGCGGCCGTACGGTCGCGGTGAAGATCGTGCACCCGCACTTCGCGCTGGACGAGGAGTTCCGGGCGCGCTTTCGCCGCGAGGTCGAGGCCGCGCGCCGGGTGGGCGGTGCCTGGACGGCGTCCGTCCTGGACGCGGACCCGGACGCACGGGTGCCGTGGGTGGCGACGGTGTACGCGGCGGGCCCCTCGCTGTCGGCCGCGGTCGCCGAGGGCGGCCCGCTGCCCGCCCACACCGTACGGGCGCTCGGCGCGGGCCTCGCCGAGGCGCTGGCGGCGGTGCACGAGCTGGGCCTGGTGCACCGGGACGTGAAGCCGTCGAACGTACTGCTGACCCTGGACGGCCCGCTCCTGATCGACTTCGGGATCGCCCGGGCCACGGACGGCACGGCGTCCCTCACCTCCACGGGCGTCTCGATCGGCTCGCCCGGCTACATGTCGCCCGAGCAGATCCTGGGCAAGGGGATCACGGGCGCCGCGGACGTCTTCTCGCTCGGCGCGGTCCTCGCCTACGCGGCGACCGGCGAACCGCCCTTCCCCGGGGACTCCTCGGCGGCCCTCCTCTACAAGGTCGTCCACGAGGAGCCGGAGCTGGGCCCGCTGGACGGGGAGCTGCGTGACCTGACGGCGGCCTGCCTGACGAAGGACCCGGGCGCGCGCCCCGCCCCGGGGGAGGTGGCCCGGCGGCTGGCCCCCGAGGGCGCGGCCCGGCTGGTGGCGGGCGGGTGGCTGCCGGGGGCGCTGGTGGAGCAGGTGAGCCGCAGCGCCGTGCGGTTGCTGAACCTGGAGGCGACGGGGGCCGGGGCAGGGGGGCCGTCCGGGCCGGTCGGGTTCAGCAGCCTGTCGGTGGGGGCGCCGGAACCTGCCGACGCCGGGGTGTTCGGCCCGCCGCCGGCCATGCCCACGCCCCTTCCGGCCGTACCCGAACCCCGTGACGGCGACGGCACACAGCCCTCCGATCGCCACCGCCCGGGCAAGGTCTCCGTCTCCGTGACGGCGACGTCCACGCCGGAGGGCGGCGGGCGGGTGCGGAAGCTCAGCTGCACGGTGGCCCTGGCCGTCGCGGGGGCGATGGCGGCCGTGACGATCGGGTCGGTGTTCGTGTTCGACCTGCTGCCCGGCCGGACCTCCGACGACGACACGAGCGACTCCGGCGCGGGCCCCGGCTCCCCACCCGCGGCGACGGCGAGCTCCGCCCCTACCGGGGGCGCGGTGCCCGCCGCCTACCTCGGCACCTGGGAGGGCCAGGGCACCGCCCTGGACGGCAACCTGCCCCTCGGCACGTTCCGGATCACCGTCGGACGGGCCGCGGTGGGCGAGGAACTGGGCCGCCTGCGCCAGACCGACCAGATCGGCGGCGTCTGCGTCGACGTACTGACCCTGAAGCAGGTCACGAAGAAGGAGCTCGTCGCCACGTCGGTCGGCGCGAAGACCAACCACAGCGGCTGCAACCCGGCGGAGACGACCGTCCACCTCACACCGGTGGGCGACGATCTCCAGTACCGGTCGGAGAGCGCGGAGTCGGGGCGGCCGCAGGCGCGGATGTCGCGGGTGGGGTAGGGGCCTCGCGGACGGACGTGCACCCGGCAGGAGCCGCCCCCGAAACATGTCGAAGAGGAACCAGCGGCATGAGCAGAGCGAGGAAGCTGACGAGCTCTCACAACCCCGAGACGGCTTCCGTCCTGCTTATTCGGCTGGTCGGGGGCCGATCGCTCAGGCCTGCTCGTTCCGAAAGGCGGGCCCGGGGGGGGCCGCTCTCCGCTTCGGCTTCGCCGAACTCCCGCTGCCCCTAACTCTCACTCGGCTTCAGGCGATCATTACTGTGTCTGCGATAGCGAACCCCAAGAGACACGACTGACACGCCACTTCGCGTCATGCCGGGAAGGCCCACCATGGAGACACTGCAGCCGGACGATCCAGTGGAGTTGGGCACGTACCGGCTCTTGCGAAGACTCGGAGCCGGCGGCATGGGCCGTGTCTACCTCGCCCGTTCCCCCGGTGGCCGTACCGTCGCCGTGAAGGTCGTACGTCCGGATCTTGCCGCGGACGGCGACTTCCGAGACCGCTTCCGGCACGAAGTCGAGATCGCCAAGGCGGTCTCCGGCCGCTTCACCGCCCCGGTCGTGGACGCCGATCCGGACGCGCCACTGCCGTGGCTGGCGACGTCGTACGTGCTCGGCCCGGACCTCACGGACGTGGTGGCCACGCACGGCGCGCTGCCGGAGCACACGGTACGGGCGCTTGCCGCGGGTCTCGCCGCCGCCCTCCAGGAGGTTCACGCGGCCGGGCTGATCCACCGTGACATGAAGCCGTCGAACGTCCTGCTGGCGGCAGACGGCCCGCGCGTCATCGACTTCGGGATCGCGCGGGCGGTGGACGGAAACCGTATGACGCAGACGGGAGTCGTGGTCGGCTCTCCTGGCTACATGTCACCGGAGCAGGCGCTCGGAAAGGACGTAGCCACGGCGGGTGACGTCTTCTCCCTGGGCGCCGTGCTCGCGTTCGCGGCGACCGGCAGGGGAACCTTCGGTCACGGTGCCGTCTCGCACGCCTCGTTGCTGTACCAGGTGGTGCACGGTGAGCCCGACCTGGAGGGCGTACCGCAGCAACTGCTGGGCCTGGTTCGCGCATGCCTCGCGAAGGACCCGGCGCATCGGCCGGTGCCGTCGGAGATCGTGACGGCGCTCGCCCCGCAAGGCGTCGAGAGTGTCCTCAGCAACTGGCTGCCGTCGGCGGTGGCTTCGACGATCGCCACGCACGCGGCCGGAATCCTGGACCTGGAGGCACCGCAACAGCCTTCGGCGCCGGTCGCCGCGTCCTTCGGGCCCGCCCCCGTGATGGTGGACGGGACGCCGATGCCGATGAGCACACCGGCGCCGGGGTACGGATACCCCCCGGCGCAGGGGCACAGCGGCGCCCCTGCGGCTGCCTACGGCGCCCCGGCGCCCGGCTACGCCACACCGCCTGGCGGGGCGCCCACCCCGGGGCACGGGACGACCGCGCCCGCCTACGGCGCTCAGGGACAGCACGGCACGGCAGGACCGGACGGCACCGTGGTCACCGCCGCCGGCAATACTTCCCGCCGCCGCGCCCTCGGTCTTGCGCTCGGCGGTGCCGCCGTCGTCGCTGTGGCGGGTGGGGCGGCAGCGTGGTGGCTCGGCCAGGACGATGACACCAACTCGCCGGCTTCCGGCACGAACGGCGCCGACGGCACCGCACAGCCCGTCGACGAGAACTTCACGACCCCGCCGGCCGGAGTCGCCCCCCAGCCGCTGTGGCACGAGAGGGCGGTGGAGGACAGCACCACCACCGACGTGCCGCTCCTCACCCATGACGGCCTGCTCCTGGTCAGCGGCGACCCCCTGGTGGCATACGAGGTGAAGACCAGCAAAACCCGATGGTCGAAGCCCGATGTCTGCGCCCCCGGCTCCCAGCTCCTGTTCCACGAGGGCAAGGTGTTCCTGACCGACGGCGGCACCGATGGAGTCGTCGTCGCGCGTGACGTGAGGACCGGAGAGGAAGTGTGGCGAAGCCGCCTCGGCAAGGCACTCGGCGTCGAGGGCACGATCGCCATCGACAGCAAGAACGTGTACGTCACCGCGACCGACTACGGCCAGGCCGCGAGTGCCACCGAGTACCGCACCGCGGTCGCCGCCATCAGCCACAGCACCGGTAAGAAGGTGTGGCTGCAGCATCGAGATTGGGGCACGAAGGACTACGACGTCCAGGGCACCGTCTCCGGCAAGTACCTCGTCTACACGGACTCCAACTACAACCTCACCGTGCGCGACACCGCGACCGGTGACCAGTTGTGGACCCAGAAGATCGGCGACGACTGGGCCTGGCAGCCGACGGTCGCGAACGGCCTCGTCTTCCTGCCCGGCGAAAAGCTCACGGCGGTCGACGCGGAGACGGGCCGCACGCGGTGGACGCTCTCCCCGAAGGGCCGCCGCGGCTTCAACAACCCAGCCGTCATCGACGGCGTGCTCTACGTCAGCGACTACGACCGCGGCATCTGGGCCGTCGACGTCAAGACCGTCAAGCGCATCTGGCTCTGCGAGGACCAGGACCGTGGCGCGGCGGAGTCGTTCGTGAGGGTCGGCAGGACGCTCTACTGCGCCGCCGGACCGCTGTCCGGGGGTGTCATCGCCCTTGAAGCCAAGACCGGGGACGTCCGTTGGACGTGGACCGACAACAAGGACTCCGGTGCCCCGTGGCAGATGGCTACCGCGGGAAACCGACTGTTGGTGACGAACGGGCCGGAGATCTACGCGATACCGGCGGTGTGACGCCGGGGCGCTGGGGCGCGCTGCCGGAGACTGCCATAGTCTCCGTTAGCTGAAGTTAACGAACGTGGCCACAGAGGCCGACGGGGAGGACGACCATCATGCGGATGCTGGTCACGGTCGTACGAGAAGGCGGTGAGCCGGAGGACGTCGTCGTCACCACCGACGACACCGCCACGGCAGGCGATGTCGCGGAGGTGTTGGCGCAGGCCGTCGGAGACACCGTCGCCGCACCTGCCGGTGGGTCGGGGAACGTCGTGGCCATGCCCGGCACCTCACTGGCTTCGCTGCCCGGCTACGGGACGGCGGTGGCCGGAGCGCCGGCGCTGTGGGCGGACGGTGAGCTGTGCGACCCGGCGGCACCGGCGGCCGGCGTCCTGCGGGACGGCATGCGCGTTTCCGTCGACCGATCGATAGGCCCGCTGCTGCGCAAGGGCGAGCCCGTCGGTCAGTACGAGTTGAGAGTGGCCGGCGGCCCCGGTTCCGGGCGGGTGGTCAGGCTGGGTGTCGGCGCGGCCACCGCCGGATCGGCGCCGACCTGTTCGCTCCCCCTGCCGGACGCCTCACTGCCGCCGATCGCCCTCCGGCTGACGATCGACCTTCAGGGCACCGTAACCCTCACTCCGGAGGCCGGGGCCGGCGTCCGACTGAACGATGACGCGGTGGCGGCCGGAGCTCCCTGGCCGCTCGGCGGTGTCGTACGGGTCGGCGATTCGCTGCTGGTGCTCGACAAGGTGACCGAGCCGGATGCGCATCTGTCCCCGATGAGCGAGGGCGGCCTCGCATACAACCGCCCTCCTCGGCTGTCGCCGCTGCGGCCTCGGCGGCGGCTGGCCGTGCCGGTGCCTCCCTCCAAGGGGGAACGGGCGCGTTTCCAGTTCATCATGGCGTTCATGCCCATGCTGTTCGGGCTGTCGATGTACTTCTTCACCAAGCAGATCTACATGCTGCTGTTCTGCCTGATGAGCCCGCTCATGATGCTGGGCCAGTGGATCAGTGAGAACCGCGAGGGCAAGAAGAAGCACAAGACGTCCCTCAAGCAGTACAAGAAGGACCTCGCGGCGCACGAGGCGGAACTCGTCACCCTCGGCAAGGAGGAGCAGCGCGCTCGCCGCGAGGACAACCCCGACCCGGCCGAGATCCTCCTCTTCGCGACGGGCCCCCGCCGCCGCCTGTGGGAGCGCCGGCTCACCGACCCGGACGCGATGCAGCTGCGCATCGGGCTCGGCGCCCTGCCCTCCGACGTGGAACTCGTCTTCGCTCGCGGCACCTCGCACGACGAGGAACCCCCGGAGCCCCCGACCCTTCCGGACGTTCCCGTCACCCTGCCCTTCGCACGGCTCGGCGTGGTCGGCATCGCGGGTGACCGTGCCCGTGCCCTCGCCACCGCGCGCTGGCTGAGCGTGCAGGCCGCCGTGCTGCACAGCCCCCGGGACCTGTCACTGGTGTCCCTGGCCGCGACACCCTCCGCCGGCGCCGAGTGGCACTGGGCACACTGGCTGCCGCACACCAACCCCGACGAGGGACAGGACTGCGTCGCCCTGGTCGGTTTCGATTCGGAGGGCATCAGCCGCCGGGTCAACGAACTCCTCAACGAGCTGGCTCGGCGTAAGGCGGCCCGCGAGCAGCACAACATGACGGGCCAGCTCTATCCGGACGCCAACGTGCTTCTGATCCTCGACGGAGCACGGCTGCTGCGCCGCGTACCGGGCGTTCCCCAACTCCTCACCGAGGGCCCGCAGTACGGCATCTTCGCCCTCTGCATCGACGAGGACGAGCGGCTGCTCCCCGAGGAGTGCAAGGCCGTCGTGGCCTGGTCGCCCGATGCGTCCCACCACGTCCGGGTGCGCGGTTACGGCCTGGAGGCCGTCGGTGATGTTCTGGCCGATCAGGTTCCGTACGAGTGGTGCGAACTCCTGGCCCGCTCTCTCGCTCCCATCCGCGATGTCAGCCGCGACGACGCCGATTCCGCGCTGCCCACCTCGGCACGGTTGCTGAACCTGCTGAACCTGCCCAACCCGGCGGGCACCGATGTGGAACGCATCTGGCAGGCGGGCGGCTCGACGACGGCCGCACCCATCGGACTCGCCGCCGACGGCGCGTTCGTCCTGGACATTCGACGTGACGGGCCGCACGCGCTGGTCGCCGGTACGACGGGTGCCGGTAAGTCCGAACTCCTGCAGACGATCATCGCCTCGCTGGCGGTGGCGAACCGCCCCGACGCACTGAACTACGTCCTCATCGACTACAAGGGCGGCAGCGCGTTCATGGACTGTGCTCGTCTGCCGCACACCGTCGGCATGGTCAGCGACCTCGACGCGCACCTGACCGAGCGGGCGCTCGCCTCGCTCGCGGCCGAACTGCACCGCCGGGAGCGCATTCTCTTCGAGGCCGCGGCCAAGGACATCGAGGACTACAACGACACCCGTAAGCTCCGCCCCGAACTGGAGCCGATGCCCCGTCTGGTGCTCGTCATCGACGAGTTCGCGTCCCTGGTCGCCGAACTGCCCGACTTCATCGCGGGCCTTGTCGACATCGCACGCCGGGGCCGCTCGCTCGGCGTGCACCTGATCCTCGCGACTCAGCGTCCCGCAGGTGTGGTGAGCGCCGACATCCGGGCCAACACCAACCTTCGCATCGCCCTGCGGGTGACGGACGCCTCCGAGTCGATGGACGTCATCGACGCACCGGACTCGGGCGCGATCGCCAAGTCGACTCCAGGTCGTATGTACGTCCGTTCCGGTGCCCAGTCCCTGGTCGGCGTGCAGTCGGCCCGTATCGGCGGCCGCCGCCCCGCCACAGGCCAGACGGGCCCGAAGGCCACGCTGATCCCCTTGCCTTGGAACGCCTACGCCCGTCCGCTGCCCAGGCGCGACGAGTCCAAGGACGACGGCACGATGGTCACCGACTTGGCCGTCCTCGTGGACGCGGTACGCGACGGCGCGGAGCGGATGGGCTTCGGCGAGCAGCGCAGCCCGTGGCTGCCGCCGCTGGCGGAGTCCGTCACGCTGGACGAACTGTCCACGTACGGCGGCGCACCGGCCACCGTCCCGGGTGACGATGTGGCCCCGGTTCCCTACGGCCTGGTCGACCTGCCGGCGAAGCAGGCCCGCATGCCGGTCTCCCTGGACCTTGTCCACGGAGAGCACACACTGCTGCTCGGCGGCGCTCGCTCCGGGCGCTCGACGGCACTGCGCACCCTGGCCGGCTCCCTGGCCCGCAGCACCTCCCCCCTCGATGTGCACGTCTACGGCATCGACTGCGGCTCCAACGCCCTGCTGCCGCTGGTGCGTCTGCCGCACGTGGGCGCTGTCGTGACCCGCGACGAGCCGGACCGGGTCCGTCGCCTGATCCAGCGCTTGCAGGTGGAGGTCGCCCGCCGACAGCAACTGCTGGCGATGGAGGGCGCTTCCAGCGCGGCGGAACAGCGCGCGGGAGCGTCTCCAGAGGAGCGCCTGCCGTGGATGGTCCTGCTCCTGGACAGCTGGGAGGGCTTCGCGTCGACCTTCGAGAACTACAACTATGGTCAGCTGCTCGAAGCGGCCCAACGCCTCTTCCGCGAGGGTTCCGCAGCGGGTCTGAAGGTCGTCATGACGGCCGACCGCAGTGGTCTGAGCGGGCACGTCTCCTCGGCCTTCGCCGACCGTCTCGTCATGCGCTTCGCCGACCCGAATGACTACTCCACGGCCGGTCTGCAGGCTCGCGAGGTGCCGAAGAACATGCCGCCCGGACGCGCCCTGCGCATCACGGACACAGGTGTGGACGAGACACAGATCGGCCTGCTGGCGCAGGACCCTGCCGGCCAGGCCCAGGTCCGCGCGCTCCGCGAGATCGCGGAGGAGGCACGGGCCCGCTACGGCCGCGTCCCGGCGGGCCGCCGCCCCTTGCGGGTCGACGCCCTGCCGGCACGCATCACCGCGTCGGAGGCGATGGCCCTGGACCCGGACTTCGTCCCGCCGTCGCCGCTGTGGGCGATGCTGGCCGTGGGCGGCGACGAACTCCACCCCATCGGCATCGACCTGGAGGAGAACGGCCCCGGCTTCGTCATCGCGGGCCCGCCGAAGTCCGGTCGCTCCACGGCACTGCTGTGCGCCGCGGAGTCCCTGCTGCGAGCGGGCACGCCCCTGGTGGTCGTGACACCCCGTCGGTCCCCGCTGCGAGACCTTGAGGGCCGTGAAGGCGTTCTTGGCATGCTCAACGCGGAAAGCTCGAGTGATGACCTGGAGGAAATCCAGGATCAGCTCGACGGGCGGCCCTACGTCGTCGTCGTCGACGATGCCGAACTCCTCTACGACGCGCCCTTGGACGAGCCACTGGAAGGCGTCATCCGCAAGGGGGCCGACGGTGGTGTGGGCCTGCTCGCTGCCGGCACGACGGACTCCCTGTCCAGCCAGTACCGTGGCTTCGCGGTCGAGGCCCGCAAGTCCCGCAACGGCATGCTGCTGACACCGCAGAGCTCCTCGGACGGCGAACTGTTCGGCATCCGACTGCCCGCGAACAGCGGGGGCGGGGCAGCGGGTAGCGGGCTGTTCGTGACGGGCGGAGCGTTTGTGCCGGTGCAGGCCGTGATGAGCACGTGAAGCGTGAGGGGCTCCCGCATACTGAGCGGGAGCCCTCTGCGCTGACTTCCTGACAATGAAATCAGGACTTCGTGTTGCGAACGCCCTCGCCCTTCGGCCTATTGCCGCCCGTGGACGAGATGGGCGGTTCCTCGGGGCCGAAAGTCCGGAGAATCCAGAGACGACGCCAGATTACTGCAACGTTGAGGCCGAGGCAGATGACGGCCAGTGCCGAGGTGCCGTAAGCCGGCAGGTTCGCCGGAGGGTCTTCCACCCAACTCTGAGCAAGAATCCGGGTCGGGTCCTCAGGGTCGTATGTGACGATCATGGAAGCACCGGTGTGCGTTTCGGGAAGCATTCCGGCGTAGTCCCAGAGCTTGACCTCAGTGCCTGCCTCGGGACTGCTGACGAGACGGACCTTCACGTACTTCGGCTTCGAGTCGACGACGATGACCTGGGCAGCGGCACTCTCCCCGCGGGAACGTAGGTCTTGCACCAAGGAACGCGACGGGAGTATGAAGGCAAGGGTCATCCCCACGCATAGCAGAAACAGGAAAAATCCGGCCAGAATCAGACGGAGTTGCGGGAGCGGAGGCCGCGGCCTCCATGCCTTAGCCCTGGCGGCTTCCTGGCGCGATCTGGCGACGTGAGGCGGGAGTTGACGCTGCTCCGCAGGGCGTTTCCTTCTTTTCTTAGTCATACCGCGGCCACCTTATGGAAACCATCCACCCACCGTGTTCCTGACGCCTGATGCGGCGTTACCGATCGCATTTCCTGCACTCCTGGCGGCGCCCGTAACAGCGTTGACTGCCTTCTTACCAGTTTCGCTCTTGATGAGGTAGGAGGCGGCGTAGCCGATACCGAATCCGACTACGACACCTGCTGCGATGCCCCAGCCGACCGGACCCCCAGCGAGCGCAACCAATGCCGTAGTACCCCAGGTTGCACCCATGCCGGCCGCCATGCCGCCGACATTGGCGGCCACGGCGACGTCTTTCTCCTCACCGTTGCTGATATCCCAGCCGATGGCGCCAATAGTGAGAAGACTTCCGACAAGAGGTAGCTTCCCACCGGTCTGAATGGTGCGGCCCCACAACGATGTGGTCCTCGGCCTGAGCTCGGGAACCTTGTTGATCAGCCAGCTGCCACCATCAGCGATGGATGCCTCCATCAACCGGGAGAGCGGCCCCATTCCATACTTGGAAAGAATGCGTTCCGCATCGCGCGCAGACTGTGCGGAGGCCTTGGCGGCACGAGTGGTTGCGTTCTTGAATCGTCGCCGATCTGCCTTGCTCATGGCGTTGAGGCGCTGCTGCTTCAGCTGGGCTGCTTCTCCTGAGAACGCCTGCGCCATTTCCCAGAAGTGGTTGGCGTAGTTCGACTGAAAGCCGATCACGCTGGCAAGCAGACCAGCACTGTCGGACCAAGTGTCTGCCGGGTCGAGCAGCTTCATCGCGGCGATCTGTGTGTGCTTCCAGGCGAGGTCCCAAAGTTCTGGGTCATCTCCCTGCATGAGTGCCCGATTGAACACGGCCATGGGCTCGTCCTTCGTGAACTGTCCATGGAAGAGCGCGGCCCCCTTGTCGAAGCCCGGTGCAGGTGTTTCGGCGTTGACCGCCGTGGTGAACGCGGCCCCGAAGACCTTCACGTCGTCCTTGACGGTCAGAGCGTTGGCTCTGACAATTGTCATCGGCAGATTCTTGACTAAATCTGGATCCATCTTGGCGAAGAACGTCGAAGTGAAATCGGGGTCGCCCGTGTGCTTTGTCAGCTCCTCGGCGATGCGGTGGAATTCAGGCCCCGCTATGCTCGGATCGAGCTGAGCCGCCCTGTTCGCTTCCTCCGCAAGTTCCTTTCCCGCGCCTCGAGCCTCGCTCATCGTAGAGATAGGCTCGCGAAGCTGTACCATGGCGCCGGGTTTCTGAATCCCTTTGTGGTCAAGTTCCATCGCCGCTGCGAGTGCCTGGCGGCGGCGAAGCATGGGCAGCTCGTCATCGACCCAGCTGGCGATCTTTGCGATTTCGGTCAGATTGCTCGTCTCTAACCCAAGTTTGCGGAATCTGCTCGCATATGAGGACTTTGCCGCATGGAGGTTCTTGATACTGGACTCAAGATTTTTGATCGTCCTCAAGAGATTTCCCGGGTTGATTCCGGAGAAGTTGGGATCAACCACTGGTGGCCTTTCCCTCCGCACCATCGGCCAATTTGGGATCGATCAGTACCGCGGCGGCGCCCGAACCGATGAGCGACTCCCGTACTTGTTCCGTGGGGATGATGACCCAGGGTTGTTCCTCTCCTATGGCCTCGACCAGCGTGGAGACGGACGTGAAAGCCAGAGCCACGAGCTGCTCCTCGCCACCTTCTCCTGCCATGGGCACGAGGATGACCTCCGCGGTGCTGTCGCTGAGGGGAGAACCGTCAGGACCTTGAGGCATCTCGGTCATGGTGGGCAGTACGAGGGCTTCGGGGGCGTCCTGCGCCGTTTCGATTGAGGCCATTGCCTCAGATTATGAGCTAATGGAGTGGCAGGCAAAGTTAATTGCCGGACGGATTATAGGGAGTCATCGAGTTGACGGTCGCGGCTTGCCACTTCACAGAGGGATAATGCCGACGCGCTCGGAGAGTGCTGGTGCGGCGAGGACTCGCCAGCCGAAAATACGATGAATGAGGGTGAGTGCTGTGCCAGATTCGCAGGCCAAGGTGCCCAATCCGCGGAAGGCGGACCTTGAACGTCTGCGGAGCGACTTGGCCAAGGAGGTGGAGAGTCTCAGGAAGGCACTCAAGGGCCCGACCGAAGAGATCGGTGGCGACAAGGTCTGGGTCGGGAGGAACGCTCGAACGTGGCACAGGGAACTGGACGGACGGCACAAGAAGTTGGGTGAGCAGGTCGACAGGCTGCTTCCCC
This sequence comes from Streptomyces viridochromogenes DSM 40736, assembly GCF_000158955.1. Classification (GTDB taxonomy): domain Bacteria; phylum Actinomycetota; class Actinomycetes; order Streptomycetales; family Streptomycetaceae; genus Streptomyces; species Streptomyces venetus. Next base: position 5,167,839 of record NZ_GG657757.1, read on the forward strand.
TCGTCGACGCGGCCATCCGCAGCGAACCCGAGAAGGTGTTGCCGACTGAGGCGAGGATGTACAACACGGGCGCTTGAGCTCCGGAGGAGTAGGCCCTTGAGTCCCGCCAAAACGCCGCCGGGGGCACCCCGTTCGAGGTTCGATGACCTCGAAGGAATGCCCCGGCAGGCTGCGACGTCCGCGCGTTGCGCGTCGGCTCAGGTGGCGCGCTCGATGTTGTCGGCGCTGGTGTTGGCCGACTTGCTGGCCTCGTTCAGCGTGTCGACCCACTTGTCGAACGTCGGCTTCACGTCGTGCCAGTCGTTCCGGAAACGGTCGGCCTTGGGGCCCTTCCAGTAACCCGAGCTCTGGCTGGTGGCCGTCTCCAGAGCCTTGATGAGGCCCTGGAGGTCGGTGGCCTTCTTGCCGAAGAGCTTGGACAGCTCCCGAAGCTGAGTGAGATCTGCACCGCGATCCATGGCGATCCTCCCCGTGTCACATGAGTAAACGGACTATCCGTTTGCAACAAGGGACGCTACCGCACCAGATGTAGTTGCAGTCCAGTGCCTTCGGAGATCAGCGGTTCGTGTGAACAAGTGGTGTTCACCTGGGTCAGGCATCCGATGAAGATCTGCACCGAGCGCCAGTATGCTGGGGCTTCTGGGACAGCGGGGGAGGCTGCTATGGCAAATCCTGACATTCAGGAACTCAATCAGCGGGCCAGCCAGCTGAGGTCGCTGGCCGACCACATCGACTCTCTTGTCGATGCCGCCAAGAAGCACAGCACCACTGGGATGAAGACCTGGTCGGGTCCGAACGCGGACGACGTACGCGGGCGGCTCAGGAGTTGGCACACGACATGCGGCACGGTCGCCAAGGCGCTGCGCGACGAGGCGCACAAGTGCGCGCAAGATGCCAAGGATCTGAAGGACGAGAAGAAGTAGCGCGGGCGCTGCCCCTGCTACGGCGAGAGGAACCTGCACCAGTGCCCTCGTATGACAGCTCCCGGGTCCGCTTCAGGCTGGCGGACCGTCACATTGCCGTGTTCGCACACCTCTTGGACGGCGAGACGCCACCTGAGGAGCTGTGGGAGTCACTGGTCGAGCTCCAGCGCATCGGTCTGGTCGGCGAGGAGGGTGAACTGGCGCCGGTTCTCCGCGAGCCGCTCGGCGCCCTTGCCGACCCGATGGTCATGATCCAGGTGGAGATCACGGGCGAGCATGGCGTGGTCAACCACGGTGTGATCGTGGGCCAGGAGGCCGTGATCTCACACGACGGCTGGCCGGGGGAGGAGGAGTCCGAGTACGTCTCCATCGAGCCGAACACCCTCGTGTGGGAGCTCGCCCGCAAGGTCAACCTGCACCGGACGGAAAAGACTGAGGAAGACGCTCCCGGTATCCGTGTCGAGACGACCATGGGAGCGCTGGACGCCGCGTTCGTCGCCCTGGAAGAGCCCGGCCCCGACGACGACGTGACCCGCGACCTCGTGCGCAAGACACTCATCGACGCGGACACCACCCTCAAGGACCCGGCCTTGGGCCAATTCCTGGACCTGGTTGTTTCCCTGAACGCCACCTGGCGCATCACCACCGCCTGGGACGGCGAACACGAAGGCAAGCGCTCCACGATGGTTCGCGCCTTGGCCGTCTGGGACTGCGGCCCCCTCGGCTACTGGATCCGCGAACAGCCCGAAGAACCCATCATGCCCGGCCAGGTCGGCCCGGACAGTGCACTCGTCCTGGTGAAGTCCGACTCCGCCGAAGTGTGGGAGAAGATCACGGATCTGCTGCCGGACAAGGAAGAACTGCTGACTGCCGGCGAGTGAGCCCCCGGGGAGGCCGGCATGGCCCGGTTGCATTCCGCGGGGCGACCAGTCAGAACCAATTCATCGGATTCGCCTTGGACTTGGCGATGCTCTTCCCCAGGTCCTTTGCCTTGTCACCGACCCAGCCGGCCGCCTTGCCGGCGCCCTCCTTGATGTCGTCCCAGTGCTGGACGACCTTCGCGCCGCCATAGACGAGGCCCGTTCCCACCGCGAGGCCGATGGTGACCGGGTTCGGGGCCACCATAGCCGCCGTGAGGGAGGCGTTGAAGCCGACCTCGGCGACGTCGGCGACGTACGCCGCGCCCTTCTTCTTGAAGGCGTCGACGGGGTTGCCCTGTGATATGACGTTGGCGGCACTGAAACCGGTTGACAGGACCCCGCCCACGATGCCGGCACCGCGCAGGAAGCCTGCGGTCTTGGCGGCGGCGCCGAGGCCAGTGCGCAGGGCCCCCGCCCCGCGTGCGGCGTTAGTGGCCTCCGCGACGGAGTTGGCGAACCGCTGGCTGTTCGCGGCCTTGGTGAACACCTTGATCAGGCTGGCGTTGCCGGCGCGGGCGATCGCTTGGCCGGAGTGCGTGAAACCGCCATACATCCTGGCCGCCTGGTCGGAGCCGACCAGGCTGTCGATGACTCCGTTGGCGCGGAGCGTGTTCATCAAGGGCGTGGCGCGCACCCAGTTGTAGCCCTGGCCGATCAGGTCTCCGCGAAGGCCGCTCGAGAGGGGGATGCGGGAGAGGCTCTGGTAGGTGCTGCTCCGGCCGAAGAGGGAGCCGAGCTGTCCGGGCAGCCAACTGCCCGGAGCGCTCAGCGACCGTATTTTCGGAGCCCACTTGACCAGGCCGTTGCCAGCGGACCGGATGAGTCCGCTCTCGGAACCACGCAGGACCACGCCGAGCCGCGTCTTCCAGGTGCGCAGCGCACCCGCCTTCAGGGAGTTGCCCAGCAGCACTTTGGTGAGTGACGTGCCCTGTATGGTGACGACGGCCGTAGCGGCGGTCACGGATCCCCAGTCGCCGTAGAGGCCGATCATGGTAGCGATCGTCTCCTCGTGCGGCTGGAGCCCGGGTATTTGGGATATGGCGTGGGCCTCCAGCCGCTGGATCCAGTCCGCCAGCGACTCGTCAGGCTGCCGTTTGAACTTGTAGGAGTTCGGATCGCCGCTGGCCGCAACGGAGTTGGCTAGCACAAGGTCGTCCGGTCCGAGGCCCTCGCTCTTGTACTTCTCGATCTCCTTGGGGCTGAACCCGGCCCACATGAGCCCGGCCTGCGGGTCACCGCTCTCCAGCCGTGCGAAGACGGCCCGCTTGCGCAAGTCCGGTGCGGTGTCCTTGACCCAGCCGCGCAGAGGCTTGAGCGTGGTCAACTTGCTCGTCACGCCGAGCCTGGACGCTCTGGTGAATGCTTCATCCACCCTGTCCTGGACGCCGCCGCGCCCGTCAAGCAGCTTCGCGAGCTGGTCCAGGTCGTCCGGATTCACATTGCGCATGCCCACGTTTCAAATCCCCAGAGCGTGTGTTCCGGAACCAGCCGGTCACGGCTGTGGAGTCGCTGACCCACTTTACGGACGAGGGGTCCCGCGAGACCGTTGGATCACCCTCTCTTTACCATGTGCAAACGCATTCTTGAGTGAGATCACCACGCTGACTCCGCATGCCCCAGGGCCGTGCTCAACCGGTACGCAGGAGTGCGTATGCGAAGACCAGGCGCCGGTCCAGCCACGCGGCCCGAACCAGGAACCTGGCGTCGCCCTCAGACGCCAGGACGACTTCGTCGCCGGCTTTCCATTCGAGGACCCGCGACTTGGCCGGTTGGTCGCCGCCCTCCGCGCCCATGTCAGCAACGGCCTGGACGACGCCGAGCAGCAGCTTGCCCGCACCCCGCTGGACCATTTCCTTGGGGCCGCCCTTCGCCCACTCCGCGCTGCTCACGATCTCGGGATGCCCCGGCTGGGCGATGCGCCACGTCGGCTTCACGGCGTGCTTCAGCGGTGCGATGCGCTGGATCGTTCCGATGACCTGTCCCCGCACGTCGCGCACCTCGTGATGGCGCCTGCCTTCGACGTCCTGAGGCTCGTCGACAGAGCAGAGCAGCCTGCTGCCCTCGGCGTCCTCGTACAGGCGTCGATCCTCCGCGGCCGACGCCTGCGACGGAAAGAAGGCACAAGGTGCGTTGACGCGTTGAACCCCCGAGCCATACGGAACCCTGAACGCACGGAGGCCGAGGGCGGCACGCTTGCGCTGCCCCGTGGCAGGCCGTTCCTCATCGGTGATGGCGAACTCCCAAGCGTCCGTCCACGGGACGACAGGGATGGGAGGTTCGTCGACGTGCCTGTTCTTGCCGAACACGGTGCCTCTCCGGGTCACTTTGAGGATGGGATCCGACCATAACCCCAGCAGCTGAGGTCGCTGCCGGCCGGGCACCCAGGCGGGGAGGCCGAGCTGCGCGCTCCAGCGCGTGCTCAGGGCCCGGCGCGAGGGCCCTGAACCGACGCTTCGTCGGCGCGGATCCGCGCGGTTTTTTGTCACCGCGCCCGTGGAGCTGACCGGTTGCCGGAATCTCCGAGGGCCTGGGCCGTACTGTGACCTACCCGCTCGTCCGTGTCAGTCGTACCGCCTGCTCAGTAAGCCCCGACACCTTGAACAGCACCCCGGCGAGTTCCACCGTGTCGCCGACCCTCACGTCCTTGTAGAGGGCCACCGGCACCCCGGCGCAGTTCGCGCCGAGGCCGGCCGTGCCCGCCGTGGTGTCGATGTACGAAACGGTGAGGGACGGGCCGGTGGGCAGTTGCTTCACGCCGCCGTTGTCGAGGAGGGACAGTGTTTGCCCCTTGGCCGGGAAGCTCTTCGCCGCGGCGGCCAGGACGGCGCGGTTGGTGGTGAAGCACAGGGCGTTGTCGGCACTGCCGCCCGCGAATTTCATGGATTCGGGGGCGGCGGCGAGAGCGGCCTTTTCCTTGGCGTCCTTCGGTTCCAGGACGACACGGTAGGAGCAGACCTGCCGCACGGTGTAGGCGTGGCCGGAGACGGTAACCGGGGAGCCCGGCTTCACGGTCCACTGCTGCTGCCCCGACCCGTAACGGGCCCCGTCGCGCAGTGTCGCAGTACGCGACGTCCCGTCGGCGGCCGCGCCCGCATACTGCACACCGCCACCGCCGGGCAGCCGGAAACCGCCTCCGCGCAGGACGTGCACTCCGTCCGCCGCGGCCACACCGACGCACTGCGGGCCCTTGTCCTCTGCTGCCTGCCTGGTCGCGGGTGCGGTCGTCGGATCGTCACCGCCGCTGCCCGACGATGATCCGCAGGCGGTCAGCGCCCACAAGGCCAGGGTGGCACCCGCGATGCCGTACTTACTCGCCGGGCTGAACACCGGTCTCCTCCTCGTAGCCTTCGATCACGTGCTCCAGCACGACCCGGGTGCGGTAGTCGACCTCCACCACCCGCCACCCATCCCCGGTGATCTCCAGCTCGTCGCCCGGAACCAACCCGTCGAACTCCGCGAGCGGACGGCCTTCGCAGCCGATCCGAATGCGTCCATGCACGGACGGCTCTGCGAAGACGGTCGCCAGGACCTGGTACGTCCGGCCGTCGTGTTCGACGGTGTACGGAATCTGGTGGCGGAGTGCCCAGCGACCGTCGAACGCGAAGGGGTACTTCACCTTCTCGCCTTCGGACACACTGCTCATCTCCCGGGTATCACGGGGCATCGAAGGCCTCCGCTCCCTCGAAGTACTGGTTGAACTGCTCCTGCGACACGGTAATCGGCGGGTAGCCGGAGACGCCCCAGGGGTTGCCGAGGATGACTTTGCCGTCGTCGGTGAATCCCCGGACGTAGTACGCGTGGTTGCTGTGGTACGCGTTGCCCCATTCGGCCGGGTGGTTCTTGTCCACCTCCTCGTCGGCCGGGGTGGAGACGGTGACCACCTTCCCGGAGCCGAAGGCCTCCTTGAGGGATTCCAGGCTCTTGTCCTCGTGTTCACCGATGCCCAGGAAGCCGCCGGTGGTCAGGTCCTCGCCTTCCCTGCCGGTCAGGTACGGAGCGGACTTCTTCGGGTCGTCCCCCTCGATCCCGCCGTAACCCCGCTCGTCGTCACCGTCGTCCGAGTAGACCATCGCGAAGGCCTTCTCGTAGTACGCGGGCCAGCTCTCCCCATTGCCGTAGGTGCCGATGGGGTCGCCGTTCTGGTCGGACGGTAGATCAGCTGTCATCGTCACCCAGTGGTAGTTGCCCGCTTTGTCCCAGACGCGGACGCTGACCGTGCCGTTCGGGTTCTGCTTGATGCCTTCCTGGACAAAGGCGGGGTCCTTCTGCGCCAGGCCGGCCAGTGAAGCGACATACCAGCAGTCGCCGAACTGACGTTGGTTGACGTCATCGGCAGACACCCCGTCCTGGAACAGGGGGTCCGGGGGTGGTGCCCAGTGAATGCCGTTGTTGGTCTGACCGTTCTGGCTGTTGCCGCCCGCCTCGTACGCATCGGTGTTCGTGAACGTAGGCTGCACCCCTGGAAAGGCCGCGGTGAACTTGGGCAGGTTCTCCGGACTCACCTTGGACAGCATCAGGCTCAGCGTGTCCCGGCGCTTGTCCTCGGGCAGGCCGTTGTCGTCGAACGGATTCCAGGCGGAGTCATCGGTGTTGGTGAGCAGCTGATTGTAGAAGGCCAAATCCTTGGACGAGGCTTTCGTCATGAAAGAGTCCAGTTCGGCGGCGGTGAGTCCGTCGAGCTCGCCGGAGATCTGCTCCAGATCGTCGCGGTTGCCGTCGGTGCCGAAGCCCTTGCCCTTCAGCTCGTGAAGATGACGCACGGCATCGTCGATCTTCTTGGAGTCGGGCGCCTTCTCGTCGAGGAAGACGCTGCTGGCGGTGACGGGATATCCCTGCTTCGCCAGCTCCTGCAACCCCTCGAGCTGCTTGATGCGGCGTTTCATCGACGACTGCATGTCGCCGAGTTCCCCGCCGAGGGATCCCGGCAGGCGAGGACGACGGAAGAACGACGGCATCGGGACCACATCGCCGACGAGGTCCTGTAGGTCGGGGTTGCGGGAGGCGTTCTGCCCCGACGGCAGGTTCTGCTGGGCGGTGGTGAGCACGGCGGCCAGCTGTGAGTGGAGCTTCCCGGAGTTCTGGGCGAGGGTGTCCAGGTGGCTGGCGAGAGTCGTCAGCTTGGCGGCGTCGAATCCTCTGAAACCCATCAGCTGCCCCCCGCCCCCGCCTTGGCCTTGGCCTTCTCCCCGGCCTGCCGGTCCAGCTCGTCGGCCTGGCTCTCCCAGCGGGTGGCGTCTCCGAGCAGTGCGGTGCCCATGCTGTTGAGCGTGCGCTGTCGCTGCTGCAGTTTGGCGGTGCACTCGTCAGCGAAGGGGCCCTGCCAGATCGCGCCCTCGTCGCCGCCGGTACGGAAGGCTGCGGCGCGTGGGGCGGCCTTCTTCACCGCGTCGTCGAGATACGGCCCCAGCCTGCGGGCCAGCGCCCGCGCCTCCCGCGCGCAATCCCGCAGCCGTTCGGCCCGCTTCTTCAATTCGGCTGCTTCATCGCCCGGTGTGGGGCCCACGTCTGATTCCTCCCCCGTTTGCTGCTGCTGCCTGCCGTGCCTCGTGAGTCGGTCCACGGCATTGCTGGGGAAGCATACGGGGGTGGTGTTCCGCCTACCGGAGGCGTTGGGAATCTCCCCGACCGTCACGTGGTCGCCACAATCCATGCGCTCTCTCATTGCGCTCATCTGCTGATCGAGCCGGGAGTGGTTGCGCACAGACGGTCGGAGAGCATCCGTTATGTCCGTTACTCCCGACATGGCGCCAATGTTCGCCGGGTAACTTGTCTCCAGGCGTTGCGATTACCTTTGCTTTAGAGGTCGTTCTCTTTCCGAACCTCATGTGCGGATTCCGCTGGTCAGACATGAGATCGCGGCCGTCACGGCAGTCTCGACTCATCGCCGGTCGGGATGTTGTGGGGGTGGCGGATGCCTTCGATGCGGGCGGTTCTGGAAGCGCGGCGGAAGGCCGCGGCGGTGCGCGTGGAGGAGCTCGAAGCCGAACTGGTGCGGCTGCGGGCCGACTTGGCGGACGCGGAAGAAGTGCTCAGGCGTCGGGTGATCGGTCTGGAGCAGTATCTGGAGGCGCTGGCCGAGGAGGAATCACCCGCCGTGGTGGCTGTTGGGGTGTCGCGCAGGAAGTCGGTCGGGCCGCGGCGCGCGGTGCCGCACCGGGAGAACGCGGTCGGTGTCGAGGACCTGTCGGTGGACTACCAGGCGTTGATGGCCGCCGCCCTGGACGCGGGCGCCGAGGGGCTGGGGGCCAGGCGGGCGGCGGTGGTGCTGGGCTGGGACAGCGCGTCCGTCTCCCGCGTCGAGGGCGCCAGGGCCCGGCTGAAACGGCTGGTGGAACGGGGCTGGCTGGTCGAGGAGAAGCCGGGCAGGTTCATGCTGACGACGCTGGAGCAGAACGCCGCTGATGGTGGGCGGCCAGACGGCGGCTCATGAGCGTGGTCATCGACCACAGAATGACGGCTTCGCTGGTGTCGGTGCGCCGTTCGTAGTCACGGACCAGACGTCGGCTGCGCAGGAACCAGGCAAAGGATCTTTCCACGACCCAGCGGCGGGCCAGGACCTGAAAACCTTGGACGTCGTCGCTGCGGCGGACGACGTCGAGGACGAGGCCGAGGCGCTGGGCAGCCCAGTCCTGGAGGTGGCCGCGGTAACCGCCGTCGGCCCAGATCCGCGAAAGCCGCCGCCGCTGCTTCCTTGCCGTGGGCAGCAGGATCCGGGCGGCGTCCCGGTCGGTCGTGGACGCCGGCGTGACCAGCACGGCCAGAAGAAGCCCGAGGGTGTCGGTGAGCAGGTGCCGCTTGCGTCCGTTGATCTTCTTCCCGGCGTCGTATCCCCGTGAAGCGAAGGCGACGGTGGCGTCCGCCTTCACTGACTGCGAGTCCACGACGGCCGCACTCGCCTCCTCCTCACGGCCCTCTGCATGGCGGACGGCTCCGCGCAGCCGGTCGTGCAACTCGGCCACCAGCCCGGTATCCCGCCAGCGGGCGAAGAAGGCATACACGCGAGACCAGGGTGGAAAGTCCGCCGGCATCGCCCTCCACTTGATGCCGTTGTCGACGAGATAGCGCACCGCGTCGATCATCTGCCGGTGGCAATAGCCCTCCGGACGGCCACCCCGGCCCGCCAGCCATGACGGCACCGGCAGCAGATCCCGCACCAGGGCCCACTCCGTATCGCTCATGTCGGAGCCATACCGCGGCCGCCGACCGGGTCGGTCAGCAGCGTTCCCGAACCGGTGAGCGAGACAGTCACACCCAAGAGTGGCCGGACTGGACCCGTCGGCCACCACCACGCAACACTTCAACACCAGGGCCTCTTGCAACTCGCTGGATTCGACAACCGCGAGCTACCAAGAGGCCCTTCCTTCATGCCTCAACACCGCTCAACTCACCCGAACCAGCACCCCGTTCGATCCACGCCGGCCACACGAGCGGATAGAGAACAGGCAGTTACAGTGGCTTTGCGTGCGCCGCTCCGGACGGCCAGGGGTCAGAAGAAAGAGGGGAAGGGGCGGGCGTATGGGTCGATTCACCGGGACGAGAAGAATGCCTTCCATGGATACGGCTCGGCGTCGGGTGCGGTTGTCCGATGCCCATGGAGTATCGCTTCGACGTATCGGGCTTGCCCCTGCATCGGGTCACCGTTCTCCAGGCGCAGGATGACGGCGCGCTTACGCCCGGTTCCTGGGCCTGGCTGTGAGTCCAAGACCTCATCGGCTTCAGGGGCGACAGATGCCGACTCACCCCGGGCATCGTGTTGGAGAGCCACACATCATCGGGCATAACGAGCGAAATTAGCTCAACGCGGTCCTCCTGGCCCACTATTGAGGGCGGTGGGTAGCCTGATCGGGAACGGAGGCCAACTAGAGGCGAATGGAGTGGTCGTGGGCGGCGCGGACGGTTCTGGAACGGGTGCATCGGCAGTGCCGAACGGGCAGGCGGTGGTGTACGAGGAGAGACTGCCGAGACGCTGGATGATCGCCACCGCGGTGGTTCTTGTTGTCTGGGTTGCCTATCAGGCCAGCATTCTGCTTCCCGAGGACAGCACGGTTTGGTTCGTAATTCTCGGATTTTCGACACTTCTCGCGCTCGTGTTTAATGCTGTGCCGATTTCCAAACGCATCTATAATCGAATTCACATTCGCGGTGGGCGGTTGACCGTGGGACGGGAGACGATCCCGGTGGAGTCGCTGACTGTCGACTCGCTTCGGGAGGCTCGTGAGCAGCCCACTGATGCGGAGTTCGTCGCGTCCCTGGCTTCGCGTTCGCGTGAGGAGCTCGCGGAGTTGCAACGGAGGAGCGGTGCAACTAGGCCGCCTCGCCTAATGGGCGGGGGCTGGTCCGTACCCATGGGCATGGACCAGATCGTGGTGGAGACCTCACAGGGTGACTCGCTGCTGATCGCCACCCACCATCGCGAAGCGCTGCTGGACGCACTTACGCGGGCCCGCCAGAGCTAGAGCCAGTACGCCCGGTTCCGAGGCTCAACATCCAGATGTCGGTAGGCTGTTCGTGTGCCTGTGCTGCTTCCTCTTCTTGGGAAGGAGCCGACTTAATCACCTGAAGGAGCTTCGTGACAGGCAAGCTGAACAGAGTGGTGAACCCGCAAGACCTCGAGCAACTAGCCAAGTTGCTCGATGGGCGGGGAGGGGTGAGGGACAAACTCAGCGAGGCATTCACGCGGGCCTCCGCGCTCGGGGTGTCGGGCAAGCTGACTGCGATACGCCCGATGCATTCATGGGTATCGGACACGGCGCCCGATCTTCGCAGGAAAGCAGCGTATGCGCGCTTGGAGGACGGCGATCCGCTGGCCGGACTACTGCTCGCCGGATTCACCCCTGAGCAGCTCAAGAACAAGGATCTGCCACCAGATATCCTATTGGTCGCCAATGCAGCCGCCTCCGATAACAAGGCCGACGATGGTTGGCTCAAGAAGAAGGATGACGAGACCCTCGACGACTGGCTCGTCAGGGTGCAGGGCGATGCTGTCACCCGGCTGACCGACAACGAGGAACTGGGCAAGGCGGTCGCGACGTATATAGAAGGCGCCGCCAACCTATCGGCGTTCTTCACCTCGTCAAGCACGGCGCTGCTTGGTGGCAAGTCGCTCATCGCGTACTTTAAGAGCTCCAAGGTGCTCAATGCGCCGGGCACCTTCACCGCCCGATTGATCAACGGTCACTGGGACAAGCTGTCCAAGATCCCCAAGGCCGGAAGTTGGCTGACACGGGTGCCGACCAGTGCGCTCGCTGGCTCCGATGAGGCGGCGATGCTTGCTGGTTACATGCGCAACGGTAGCTTCTACCTGCCGACGTCCACCGAGGCCAACCTGCTCCGCGTCGCTCAACGCGGCGGTCTTGCCAACGCGGCCAAGGCTGCCGGATGGATACGCGGCGCCGGCATTGTCGGTTCTGCCGCTGCTACAGCCTGGGGTGTCGCCAATCTGGCGACTATGGATCACGGCAAAGCGTGGAAGGAGGACAAGGCCAAGTACCTCTCCAATTGGACGGGTACGGCTTTCAACGCCTCGCTCACCGCCGCTATGGTCGCGCCCAACCCGGTCACCGTCGGCTTGGCCGTCGGTACTGGACTCGCCTATGCCGGAACCCTTGTTTGGGACAACTGGGACAGTATTAGCCAGGGCGCGGAAGAGGCCGCTGACTGGGTCGGTGACAAGGCAGAGAAGGCCGGCGAGGCCATTTCCGACGGCGCTAAGAAACTCGGCAGCGCCCTCAACCCGTTCGACTGATGCCGACCGTGGCACATCCGGTGCCGAGCGGCGCGAGGGGAAGAAACCATGCAGCAGCACACGTATACGCTCGATCACTGGGAGGACCGCAGAGGTCATCGGCTGTCCTGGAAGTTCGGGTACCGGGGTACGGCAGGGCCATTCGGCAGCATCGAGGTGGTCTACCCCGCGAAGCGGCACGGAGACCGTCACGTCACCGAGGTCACGGGAGACACTGTGCCCGCCACCTCCTTCGACGGCTGGGCCTACGGACGAAAGCCCTCGCTCTTCTCGGCGCAACTCAGTGTCGCCGGGGAAGGAATCCGACTAAAGCGCAACCGTTGGGCTCAGACTCGAGCCGGACGGGCGTTGCGGATGCAGGTCGCCGGGCGAGAATACCGCTACCTCGCGACCAGCGCCCGGCACCGCGACCGGGCCCTGATCCGGCACGGCGTGGAGATTCAGACCAGTCGGCACGGCAGGGGCTCACGGAAGAAGGCCACTTTCATCGTCCAGGGCCCGGCCGACGCCACTGACCTTGCCTTGGCCGCTGTGATGTGCGGCGTGAACACCCGCAACCTCACCCGGAGCGGGGCCGTTCGAGCCTTCCTCAGTAGGTCACTGAACCTGCTGGACGTGTTCCAGTGAATCTCACGAGCACCCTGAGGTCTTGCCTCCAAACGTTTCCGCCAACGAAAGCGACATGAAATGCCCTCGTATGACAGCACGCGAGGTCGGTTCCGGCTTGCCGAGAGCCACCTGGCCGTCCTCGGTCACCACGTCGACGGATTGGAGGTGCCCTCGGATTTGGCTGAGCCCGAACGCGAGCTGCGAGAGGCCGGCCTGACCGACCGGGCCGGAGCCCTCGACCTTGAGCTGAGCCCGCTGGTCAGTACCTTGAGGGAACCTACCGTTGTCATCCACGTGGAGGCGCTCGGAGAGCACGGCACCCTCCACCACGGTGTCACCATCGGCGACGGCTACGTCTACTCCCATGAGTCCTGGCCAGGCTCCGCCGAGTCGGAGTATGTCCGGCTGGAGCCGAACATGCTGGTCTGGGCGCTGGCGCGGATGGTCAACCTCCAGGGAGGGGATCCCGTGGACGTTGCCACACCCGAGATCGAGACGACCATGGCTGTCCTCGACGCGGGACTTGCCACCCTGGACAGCCTCCAGGGTTTGACGGCCGAAGAGGGCATCGACCGGATAGCCGATGCGTTGGCTGGCGCCGGGCTGACCCGGAAGTCGCAGCTCAGCACACTTGCCAAGTTGATCGCCGGGATGCGGTCCAGTTGGCGGATGACCACTGCGTGGCAGGGGCACGATGAGGGAACACCTGCCCTGCAGGTGCGGGGATTCGCGGTGTGGGATTGCGGACCTCTCGGCTACTGGCATCGTGAGCTGCCCGCCGAGCCGGTCCTGCCCGGCCAAGTGGATGACACCACTCCACTTAAGCTCGCCCGGGCTGACGCCAAGGAGGTCTGGCAGCTGATCACCGATCTACTCCCGGCCGGAGATGAGTTCGCGACGGCGCCACACCCGGGGTGAGCGGGCCCTGCGCGAAAGCCTGGGCTCGACGTGCCTAGTCAGGGCTTGACCTGCGATCAACGTCCTGGTGGCGATCTATGGTGTGATCTCAGCTTCATGACACACCATCAGGAGACGGAATGCGGAAGTATCGAGTCGCTCGTGGCGCCCTTGCGGTGGTCGGCGCTGTCACCCTCGTCGTCGCCGCGACGGGCAGCGCCAGTGCCGCCGACACCACGCTGCGACTGAAGCGCAGCGGGCACACCATCGGCACGATGACGCACCTTGACCCCGATCCTGACACGTTTCGGGTGTGCGACACGCGGTCCGACGGACACGGTGTCACTGGCAAGCTCTACATGTACATGGCTGGGTGGCAGTTGAAGGAGACGAAGGGCGACGGTAGCGATGCCGGCTGCGGTTACTTCGACTACAACGTGGTCCCTTACGCTGCCAAGTACATGATGAAGCTGTGCTGGAACGGCCCTGGCGGGGCATGTGTTCAGAAGGAGTTCACCGAGGACTGAACCAGTCCCAGGCGATGTGGTCCCCAAAGCCGTCGACCGTGCCGTGCGGTGAAGGGGGAGTTGCTGGGGGGGCTTGGCCGTGCCTCCCACGCCCTCGGCCTCGGACGCGCCGGGGACGAGGCCGAGGATATGGCTGCGGACGAGCCCGCCTGATGGGGTGCAGCGTGCCAGCAGGTCGACGCCGGGCTTGGCTGGCAGTCCTAGGACAGCGGTCGAGCCGATGTGCTCGATCTTCAGGCACAGCCCAGGTGCCGCTGCCCCGAGAGCTTCAATGGCGGTAGCGGCCTGCTGGGGCAAAGGTTGTCTCAGACCAGCACGATCGGGCCGCCATGCTGCTGGTGGGTGGTCTGCGTCAGGTAGCGGTGGTCCTTCCAGGAGAAGCTCTTGCGCCCATCGGGCCGGGCGTCAGGGCACGGCTGTAGATTAGCCGTGAGGATTTGCCGGTCTTGTACCAGGCCAGGGCGGCCAGCGATGAGCGGCGGCGGGCCGGGCCCTGCACGCGGACCACAGAGGTGTGGCCGCAGCGGGACCAGGTGCGGGTGGTCGGCGGCGTCATGTGCCGCCGGCCCCTTGCCCAACCCACACTCCAGCACCGCGAACAGTCCGTCGCTGAGCAGTGGCAGCCACGCCGGGCCCTTCGAGGCCAGGGCTCACGAGCCATCTGGGCCGGGAAGAAGATCAGCGAAGGTGCGGGAAACCCGGTCGACGGGCGAAGGAACTGGGCAGAGCCCTCGATCCCTTCTACTGACTCTGCCCGATGTGGTGACATCCCACCGACGCCGACCGAGCGGAGTCCACTACTCCGCTCGGTCCGAGAAATGTTGCATCAAGGCGAAAGGGGATGACAAAGCTGCGCCGCCGAGGGTGAGGATTTCGGTGTCCACTTCCTCCAGCACGATGGCGATAGCCAGGTCTACGGCATCAACCGGGCCGGTGGCTCTGCCTGTGCGGAAGGTCGTGGTCGGCGGAACGTGTCGACCGGGCTCAATCGAGACCCGGACGCCCTCTCTGTCCAGGACGTTCACACTCCCCCACTCCTCGGAGAAGTAGACGTACTTCCGGTCCTCGTATGTGATGCGCAGCGCCCGACTCTCCTTTCGTAGGGCCCTGGCGTTGAAGCGCAGCTCCGCATGCCGACCGTCAAGGGTGAGCTCAGCCTTGAACAGCGAAGGTTGTCCAGACCTGCGCTTCCCCCGGAAAACTGTCTCCGGGAAAGCTGGGCCACTGAGTCGGGCGGTTTCCATTCCGTTTTCGAGTGGCCGGTAGAGCGGGCAGCGCTCCACGTTGACGGATCCGAAGTGCCCCACGTCCCCCTTGACTCCGACCTTGGGCAGCTCTTTCTTGGCGCTGATGCTGTACGGCATCAGCTCGAACTTCAAAGACTCGCTACTCGTTTCCATGACGAAACCGCTCATTTCTTGGGTGGGCTTTGGCGAGCTCTGGATTTCGCTGTGCTGCGGCCCACGTTGCTGCTAGTCAAACGGGTTGAGCGCACTGCCCAGTTTCTTGGCGCCGTCGGCGATGTTGTTCCCGATATCGCTCGCCTTGTCGCCCACCCAGTCGGCTGCCTTATCGGCGCCTTTCGTGATGTCATCCCAGTGCTCGACGACCTTCAGTCCCCCATAGACGATGCCGGTCCCTACGGCGAGACCGATCGTGACTGGATTGGGTGCGACCATCGCAGCGGTCAAAGAGGCGTTGAAGCCGACCTCCGCATAGTTGGCCAGATAGCCAGCTTTGCTCTTCTCCCACTCCTTCGCGTGGTCCATGGTGGCGATGTTGGCCACGGAGAACGCCGTCGCGCCCGCCGACCCGACGATGCCCGCCCCTCGCCAAAGTCCGGCGGTCTTCGCTGCCGCGCCGAACCCACCGGTCTTCCCGACAGTCCAGATACTGGCCTGCCCCGCGCGGGTGACTTGCTGCCCTGAGTGGGTCAGCCCGCCGTACAGGCGGGCCATGTCGTCCGACCCGGCGAAGAAGTTGATGGCCTGATTGGGAGTGAATCCCAGCAGTTTGGAATTCATGAAGCCGCGTGCTCGTAGCTTGTCCCACGCACCGCCCCAACGGTCGCCCAGCCAACCAGAACTGAAGGGCACGTTGGCAACCCTTTGGTACATCTGACTTCTAGTGGCAAGGTTACCAAGCTGCCCGGGAAGCCAGCTGCCGGGAGCGGTCAACGACCGTATCGGAGGGTTGTACCCCTTGAGTGTCCTGCCCGCCCAACGCAGGATGAGGTCATTTCCGTGTGATCGGAAGTGGCCTCGAGGGCAGCCTTCATCGGCCCCAGCTTGCCGGTCTTAACCGAATTCCCCAACAGCACCTTGGTTCCCGAAAAACCGCTCGCCGCCACAACCTGCGTTGCGGCCGCCACGTTGAACACGTCGCCGCCGAACTTGATCATCTCGGTGAGGGTCTCTTCGTGAGGCTCCAGACAAGGGATCTTCGAGAGCGCATGCGCCTCTAGCCGCGCGACCCAGTCGCCGAGCTTCTCTCCCGGCTGCCGCGACAAGTCCTTCGCATCCGGATCGTCGCTCGCCGCCACCGAATTGGCCAGCAGCAGTGTCTCCGGCTTGATTCCTTCACCCTTGTACTGCTCCAGGTCGTTTGTCGTGAATCCCGCCCACAGCATCCCGGCCATCGGGTCGCCATTCTCCAGGCGCAAGGTGACGGCGCGCTTTCGCAGGTCCTGGGCCTGACTGCGAGTCCAGGCTCTCATCGGTTTGAGGGGTGACATATGCCCGCTCACACCTAGGCGAGCGGCTCGGGTGAAGGCCTCATCGAGGCGGTCCTCCACGCCACCGCGCCCTTCCAGCAGCTTCGCTAAATGCTCCAGGTCCTCGGGATTCGCCACCCGAAGCGACATTTCTTCCCCGTCCCTCAATTTCCGACTGTCCCTCCGGCTTTCCTACCTCAGGCTATGCAAGGTCCCCCCGTCCCGCCAGGCCGGTCCACCCTCGTTCCCTCGTTCAGTAGGCCGACACCAGGCTGGTCCCGCAGGTCACCATGTTGGTGAGGGCTTCACCCGGACGAAACTGATCACCGATCTACTGCCGGCCGCAGAGGAGTTCGCGGCGGCGCCGCAACCAGGGTGAGTGGGCTCTGCCCGAGATCCCGGGCTTGGCCTGCCGTAGTTGGGCTGCCTGCGGTCTCCGTGTGCTGGCGGTACCTCTGTACCTGCTGCACAGAAGATGCCTGGTGGCGATCTATGGTGTGATCTCAGCTTCATGACACACCATCAGGAGGTGCGACTGAAGCACAGCGGGCACACCATCGGCACGATGACGCACCTTGTGATGAAGCTGTGCTGGAACGGCCCCGGCGGGGCATGTGTTCAGAAGGAGTTCACCGAGGACTGAGCCAGTCCCAGGCGACGGGGTACACGGGGCCATGTGCCGCGGTGGTCAACGGTCGATCGCGTGAACCGTCACCCGTTTGCTGACCTGGCGGCGAGGCTGCGTCATACATGGCGAGTCGCTGGATGGAGCTGTGTCTACTTACCTGGAGCCAGCCTCATGAACTTCCTCGCCGACGGCCTCGGAGTACCAAGGAACAGGTGATCACTGCGGAGGCTGACTGTCTCCTGATTGTGCCCATACAGGGATCGTCCCGGATGTCTGCTCGTGTGGCCTCCCTTGCCGTGGTGCTGAGGTTGCTCGATTCACTAGTGCGGTGTCTGGCCCCTCGGGCGAGCGTTCACGCCGTGCCCACAGTTCTGACACGGCATGGCGAGTCGACGTCGTCAGGTGGACATGGTCAACGTTCTGGCGCGGGCGGCTCGTTGGTGCTCGCATGGCTCGCCGTCGTGCCGGTGTGTGGGCGCTAGCTCGAGGTGTAGGTCTCCCTCTCAAGAATGCGCCTTCTAGACGACTCCCAAGGCATCGCCCGTCCGACCACTGAAGGGCCCGGGGATTGAACGCCGCGCTCCTCACCGTCTTCCTCTGCTCGCTGTAGGTATGGGTACGTGGAGGTGGTGTGTGGCGGTGGGACAAGGAGCATGTTGAGCGGAGTGAAGGGAGACTCTCTCCACATAGTCGCGTCAGCCGCGGCCTCTGGGCTCCCTGCCGCCTTATCGGCCCCGTCACCGGTTGATGGACTGGATTTCCTGGACAGTGACGTCCTGCTCGCTGCCGAACGTGCCGTTCGGGAGGTCCCCGCCTGCTCCGCCGGTGCCGGTCCAGGCGATCTCCCAGGTGATGGTGGCCCGGAGCTTGTATGTGCCGTCGCCTGAGGAGCGAAGGTACTTGAGCCCGCACGGCGGTGTCTCGTCGGCCTTGCCCTTGGCGTAGGGCTCGCCGATGGAGCCGTCGGCGTTGATGACGCACTCGCCGGAGGCCGGGTAGGTCTCGGCGTCCTCGGTGCCCGGCTCCAGCTTGAGAGAGACCGGCTTGGCCGTGGTGGTGGCCTGGATGTTGAAACCGGGGACGTTGATGGCCGCCGTGGCCTGGACCTCGTCGAAGACGGCCTTGTCGAGCCAGGCCCAGGTCGGCAGGTTCACCTTGGTGGTGGCCTCCGGGGCGAGGGACACCTCGGTGTCGGGGAGTTGCATGTGCTGGTAGGCGAGAGCTGCGAGCATCGCCGGCTTGATGGCCTCTTCGTGTTGGGGCGGCGGAGCCTCGCCGTTCTCCACCCAGAAGGGGAGGTCCGTGCAGGAGGATCGCTTGAGGTAGTCCGGCTCGTTGGGGTTCTCGACGCCGGCCCAGAACATTCCCTTGCCGTCGTTCTCGACGTTGTAATCCTTGTAGCCGGGAGTGTCGGTCCAGCCGTAGCCGTCTTCGTAGTGGCGCTTCGTCTCGCCGATCGCCGAGGCCGCGGTCCCGCCCATTCCGGGTGCGTTGAGCTGGCCCTCGATGTGCTTGGACATCTCCTTCTTGAAGTCCTTGGCGCCGAGGTAGGGGGCGTACCAGCAGGGTGGGGGTGTCCAGTTGACGTCCGAGGACTTCACGTTTCCGGTGCTGCCGTTCTTGGCTACGGATCCGGAGTATTGGATGCGGGCGGCGGCGTAGATGCCGTTGCCGTCGCCACCGCCCGACTGTTCTGTATCGGAACCCTGGGTGTTGGCCGGCACTTCTCCCGCGTAGGCCGGTTCCGCGAGGGCGAGGACGCCCAAGGCCAGCGCCAGGGCAGCAGCCGCTCCGGTGCTGCGGGCTGGATGCCGTGATCTGTTCACTGGCACTTCGCCGCCTTCGCCTGGACGTACACCTTGGACGCCTGCCACAGACCGTTGCCGGTGGGGAGCTTGACCATGACGATCTTGAAGTAGTCGAAGTCAGTGATGCTGGGGGCGCCCTTCAGGACCTTTTCGGTCTTGATTTCTTTGGAGTAGAACTTGCTCGAATCCACGCAGAACGCAACCTCCACCGAGTTGCCGTTCGGCGCAGACCGGGTGGTGGCCTGGTAGTGGCGCCGGGTGCCGGTTGAGGTCCAGTCGCCTTTCAGCCTGGCGTCGATCTGCGTTTTGCCGTACCTCATCCCATCGCCCGTCGAGTAGGCGACCAAGGCGGCGTCTTTGGTCGTGCGCTTGTCGACGCCTCGGTAGATGGCCCGGATGAAGTTCGCCGCGTCTTCCATCGCCGCAGCCTCGTTCTTGTCCTTCGGCCTGTCCCAGTCGAAGACCAGGTCCATGTCATCAGGCAGGGACAAGTCCACGCCGTCCGGCTTGTCCTCCGCCGGTGCCCCCGAGGGGGATGCCGACCCCTTCGGCGTCTCCGCTCCCTGGTCGGTGCCGGCGATCTTGTCGTTGCCGCTGGACTTGTCGTCCCCGTTACCGCAGGCCGTCAACAACAGTGCTGCCGTCGCCGTCAGTGCGACAGCAACGGGCAATGGGCGGCGCTTCACAGTGACTCCCCGTGAGACAGAAGTTCAGTTGGAGCGCTGACGCTACCGGTGAGGATTCTGGTTTCACCAGAGTGAACTTGCGTGATTACAGGGGCAATCCAGGATGTAAGGGGCTCTCATGGGGCTGGTTGTGTCCTGATCGTGCCCAAACGGGGCACCGTGCTGGGTACGGCCGCCTCCGGTGCCAGACGACGCACCTGCCGGGGGCCCGATTCGCTAGTGCGCTGCCTCCCGCGCACAGCCGAACTCCCTGTGAAGCTCACAGTTCCACCCCTACGCCCCCACCTCCGAAACTACACTCGCGCCCCATGCACACCCCCACCCCCAGCTTCACCAAGCACCGGAAGTCGAGAAGAGGCACCGCGTCCCGAGGAGGCCGTGAAGAAGTGGCCAGGGGCGGTGACGCCCCCTGACCTCCGCCGAATCCCCCCACACCCCCGCCACCCCCACCCCCACTCCCAACCCCCTCCCCACTCCCACCCCCACCCGCCGCAGCAAAGGCCGTCACAAACAGTCCCGGGACCCCCGGGCCCACTGGCTGCTCCTCGCCCTCACCCTCCCCCTCGTCTTCGCCCTGCTGATCTTCGAGGGCTGGACCCAGCACGAGGTCGACGCCGCGAAGGCGCGGTCGCCCTGTACTTCGCCCGTGCCGGAGGCCGTTGCGAAGGGCGGGCCCGTGATCGGGATCAACCGGGACGGGATCCGGACCGCGGAGATGCCCGCCCGGACCGTGGCGCTCACCTTCGACGGCGGGCCCGATCCTGTATGGACCCCGCGGCTGCTGGATCTGCTCCGCGAAAACAACGCGCGGGCCACCTTCTTCGTGCACGGGGCCCAGGCCGCCCGGTACCCGGAGCTGATGCGGCGGATCCGGGCCGAGGGGCATGAGATCGGGTCCAACACGTACACCGGGGCCGTGTTGGGGGAGTCCTCCGCACCCCGCTTCCAGGCCGAGCTCGAGTTGACCCAGAGCGCCCTCGCCGGGACCACCGGGCAACGTACGAATCTGCTGCGGATGCCGCGTACCACCAGCCCGGACACCCTCTGCGGGCGGGAGTGGCAGGCGGCGCGCAAGGCCACCGGGTACGGGTACGTGCTCGTCGCCGCCGACAAGGGAGCGCGGAAGCCCGCGCAGGGGATCGTCCGGCAGCTCAGCCAGACGGAGAGCGCGTATCAGGAGGCGCGCAGGCTCCTCAGCAACCGGACCGTCGACCGGTTCACCACCGTGTCCGACGGGCTCAAGCTCGTCCCGTACACGTCGCCTTCCCTCACCCAGCGCTGGCTGGGGCAGGGGCTGATCTGGGTCACGAGCCTCGGGCAGGTCTTCTCCACCGCCATGATCTGGATCCTGGGCGTCGCCGGTGGGCTGGGCGTGCTGCGGCTGCTGCTGCTCGCGCTGTTCGCCCGGGCCCATGTGCGGCGGCTGGAGCGGTTCTCGACCGGGGCGCCCTGGATGCGGGAGGCGTCCGGGCCGGTGACCGTGCTCGTGCCGGCGTACAACGAGGAGGCCGGGATCGGGTCGACCCTGCGGTCGCTGCTCGACTCCAGCCATCGTGAGCTCCAGGTCGTCGTCATCGACGACGGGTCCACGGACCGGACCGCCGACATCGCCGAGAACATGGGGGACGTGAGAGTGGAGGTGGTGCGACAGGTCAATGCCGGGAAGGCCGCCGCGCTCAACACCGGTCTGGCTCACGCTCGTTACGGCATCGTCGTGATGGTCGACGCCGACACCGTCTTCGAACCCGACGCCATCGAGCGGATCGTGCAGCCGCTCGCGCACCCGGCCGTCGGGGCGGTCAGCGGCAACACCAAGGTCGGCAACCGGCGTAGCCTGCTGGCCCGTTGGCAGCACCTGGAGTACGTCTTCGGCTTCAACCTCGACCGGCGCATGTTCGAGGTGCTGGAGTGCATGCCGACCGTGCCAGGTGCCATCGGGGCGTTCCGCCGGGACGCGGTGATCGGGGTCGGCGGGGTCAGCGAGGACACCCTCGCCGAGGACACCGACCTGACGATGGCCCTGTGGCGGTCCGGCTGGCGGGTGCTGTACGAGGAGTCCGCCGTCGCCTGGACGGAAGTTCCCACCAACGTCAAGCAGTTGTGGCGGCAGCGGTACCGGTGGTGCTACGGCACGCTGCAGGCGATGTGGAAGCACCGGGGAGCCCTCCTCGGCAGGGGCCCCGCCGGGCGGTTCGGGCGGCGCGGGCTGACGTACCTCGCGCTCTTCCAGGTCGCGCTGCCGCTGCTCGCGCCCGTCATCGACGTCTACGCCCTGTACGGGGTGCTGTTCCGCGACCCGTGGGAGTCCGCCGCGGTGTGGTTCGCGTTCCTCGGGGTGCAGATCGTCTGCTCCGGCTACGCGCTGAGACTCGACGGCGAGCCGGTCGGGGCCCTGTGGTCGATGCCGTTCCAGATCGTCGTGTACCGGCAGTTGATGTATCTCGTCGTCATCCAGTCGCTGGTCGCGCTGCTGATCGGCAGCCGCCTGCGGTGGCAGCGGATGCAGCGGTCCGGGACCGCCGCTGAACAGATAGGTGGGGCCGTCCCGTATAGGGGTGTGCCTATGCGTTGACCACACGACGACCAGACGACACCCCCCACCACAGCATCTTCGAGGTGAACAGCGGGATGGGCCGATGAGCGACTGGACCGACCCTGCGGGAGGCGACCGCACGGGGCAGGACCCGGCCAGGGTCCCGCCCCCGGCCTCTCGGATACCCCCGGCCTCTCGGGTCCCCCCGGCCTTCCGGGTACCCCCGCCCTCGACCCGCACCGCCCCCCTGCCCGGCATGCCCTCGCCCGCCGCCCCCGGCCGCTACGACGGCAGCGGCGAGGGGCACGGCGGACGCGGGGGCAGCAGGAACCGGCGGCGGCCCACGCGGCGCCGCCGGTTCCTGCGTACGGCGGCCGTCCTGTCGTCCGTGCTCCTGCTCGGCGGTGCCGGTACGTACGTCTGGGCCGACACCCGGCTCAACCAGGAGGTCGACCTCGGCGCGCTCGGCGCCCGGGTGCCGAGCGGTGAGGGCACCAACTACCTGGTCGTGGGCTCCGACAGCCGCGAGGGACTGTCGCAGCAGGACCGGAAGCAGCTGAACACCGGGTCGGCCGAGGGCCGCCGCACCGACTCGGTGATCCTGCTGCACACCGGGGCGAACGGCACCACCATGCTCAGCCTGCCCCGCGACTCCTGGGTGACCCTGCCGCCGTACGTCGATCCCGACACCGGCAGGAGCTACCGCGCCGCGCCGAACAAACTCAACGCGGCGTTCTCGCTGGGCGGCCCCGACCTGCTCGTGCGGACCGTGGAACGCAACACCGGTGTGCGCGTCGACCACTACGCGGAGATCGGCTTCGCCGGGTTCGTGGGCGTGGTGGACGCCGTCGGCGGTGTGAACCTGTGCCTGGACAAGGCCGTACGGGACGAGGACTCCGGCGCGAACCTGCCCGCCGGCTGCCAGACCCTCGACGGCGCCGAGGCCCTCGCCTTCGTACGGCAGCGCAAGCAGGAAGCCAAGGGGGACCTCGGCCGGACCCGCAACCAGCAGAGATTCCTCGCCGCCCTCGCCCGCAAGGCCGCCACCCCGAAGACCCTCGCGGACCCGTCCAAGTCCTTCCCGACCCTGCGCGCCGGCCTCGACACACTCATCGTCGACGAGGGCACGGAGCTGCCCGACCTCATGTCGCTCTTCGAGGCCCTGCGCAAGGCCGCCTCAGGCGGGGGCCGGCAGCTCAACGTGCCCGTGGCCGACCCGAACCTGCGCACCTCCAAGGGCAGCGCGGTGAAATGGGACGACCGGCGGGCCCGCGCCCTGTTCACCGCACTGCGCAAGGACCGGACACCGCCGAGCACTCGGGGCGGCTAGAGGAACGGCGTTCCCGGGTCCAGCCCCGCCAGCACCCTGCCGTACAGCTCCAGGTTGGTCGCCGGGTGGACGAACGCGTGCAGGTTCAGCGCCCGCAGATCGCGCACGGTCCGCTGGATCGGCACCTCCTCGTGCAGGGAGGACGCGCCCGAGGCCGACCCGATCAGCTCGGCGGCCTCCAGGCACAGCCGCGCCACATAGCCGCTCCGCGCCCGGACCCCGGCCCGTTCCTCGGTCGTGTACGGCTCCCCGCTCGCCGCCCGCGACTGCAGCAGCGCGATGATCTCGTCGGTCAGATGCTCGGCGCAGGAGATCTTCAACGCCGCCTCGGCCGCCTGCAGATGCGTGACGGGCGCCTCGCTCTGCCGCTCGTAGAAGCTGTACGTGATGCCCCGCCGATGGATCCGCTCCCGGAACTCCGCCAGTGCCGAACGGGCGAGCCCGAGGGCGTTCGGGGTCGCCCAGGCGCAGAACATCAGCAGGACCGGCACCCGGTAGAACGGGTCGTCGGCGTTGGCCTTCGACGCGAACGAGCCGCCGAGCAGCGGCCCGACCGGCAGCACCCGGTGGGATGGTACGACGACGTCGTGCGCCACGACGGTGTTGCTGCCGCTGCCCGCGAGCCCCGACACCCGCCAGTCGTCGAGGATCTCCAGCTCGACCACGGGCACCGCGGTCCACACCGCGTCCGGCCGTCCCTCGACCCGGGCCGTCAGCAGATGCCAGTCGGCGTCCCGGCATCCGGTGGCGAAGGGAGAGGTCCCGTTCACCACATAGCCGCCGTCGCCCGTCGGGACCGCCGTCGCGCCCGGGATCAGGGTGCCGCCGACCCGGACGTCGGGGCCGGTGAAGATCTCGTCCTGCGCCTCATCGGGGAAGAGCGCGGCGACGTACGCGCACCCCGCCTGGATCAGCGACATGAAACCCGCCGAACCGCACGCGGCGGAGACCTCGGCCAGCGCGTCGACCTGGGTGCGCAGGGAGCTCTGGTAACCGCCGTACCGCCGGGGCACGTTCATCCGCTGGATCCCGGTGGCTGTCAGGGCCTCCACGACCTCCCGCGTCACCCGCCGCTCCCGCTCGGCACGCAGGGCGTGCTCGCGGACGAAGGGCCCGAGCGCACGCACGCGTTCGACCAGGTCCGTGTCGGTTCGAGGTGCCGTGCCCGAAGTCATGGCTGCACCGTGAACCCCCGCACGTCCGGTGTCAACGGGCCCTTGCGCGCGATGAGTTGAACCCCGCCAAGGGGGACGTGAGTGAGCCGTACCCCGTCGCGGCCCACACGCTTCGTCCGCCCGGCAGCTCGAAGTAGGGGACCGCGCGGCCGTCCTGCGCCGTGTCGGTCAGCACCTCGGGCGCGCGGCGCCCCCGCAGCGCGTCCGCGCACTCCTCGCACACCGCCACGTCGAGCCGCTCCCGCCGGCCGAGCGGACGCCAGCCGGTGCGGCGGGCGGCACGGCCGTGCAGCGGGTTGAAGAAGCAGAGGGGCAGGCCGGGGGAGCCGGCCAGGGCGTCGCGGCCCTCCTGGACCAGGGCCAGTACGCCCGCCAGGTCCGGCAGACCCCGGGCCTCGTCGAGGACCGTGCCGGCGGCGGCGTAGGCGTCGAGGGCGTGCTGGAGGCCGGGTGTCGTGGCGACGTCGGCGGCCTGGGTCGTCTCGCCGAGGGCCAGGACCTCCGCCTCCGCCCGGCGCCGCAGCTCCGCCTCGTCGGCCGCGCGTGCCGTTGCGAACACCAGCTGGGGTACGGCCGGAGCGGGCTCGCGGGAACGGAGCAGGGTACGGGTCGCGAGGACGGTCAGGGCCAGCACGGGAACTGCGATCAGGGACCACAGCAGCCAACCGGAGTCGGAGTCGGAGCCGGAGTTGGAGCCCGACTTGGCGGGCGGGGAGCCACCGCCCAGGTCCGCCGTCGCCTCCTCGTACCGCTGCCGGCCCTTGCCCTCCGCCACCAGGTCCACCGCCTTGGCGGTCACATCGGCCAGCCCGGCGTCCCGCATCTCGTCGAGGAGACCGGCGGCGGACACGGCGTCGCGGGTCTGGTGGGTGTCGGACGGCCACTCGTATCCCTTGAGGGAGTCCGAAAAATCGCTGTCCGTCGTGATGAGGATGAGCTCCCGCCGCTCCGGAAGCCGGTCCCGGACGGTCCCCGCCAGGACGTCGGAGTCGCCGTCGAACGCGTCGCCCTTGGTGAGGGGCCTGAGCACGACCTTGATGGGCAGGCCCGTCCGGCGGATCCGCTCCGCCAACTGCCGCTGCCGTGCGGGCGGCACGGCGTCGGCGTAGGACTCGTCGACGTAGACGGGGGAGGTGCGCAGGGCGCTCGCGATGCGCTGCCCGGCGCTCGGACCGTCGCCGTCCGCCGCCCGGGCGGGCGTGCCGGCGAGGGCCGTCAGCAACAGCGCCGCGAGGGCGGTGATCACGCGCTTGACGTCAGTGGACACCTGCGGTCTCCCTCACCTTCTCGATGACCCGGGCGATTCCGTCCGGTACGGCCGACAGCGGGCCGTCGGTCGCCTCGTAGTACGGGGGGCGGCTGCCGCCGGACTCGGAGCCGGGCAGCTTCAGCAGCCGGTCCGGCATGCCGCCCGGCTCGGCGACGGCCGTGTCGCGGCAGGGATCGCAGACCGGCAGCATGCGTCGGCTGTTGCCTTGCCTGGAGACACGCACGTGACGGCGGCCGACGGCGGGCCCGTGCAGGGGGTTGACGCCGCAGCACTGCTCCGTCGGCTCACCAGCGAGCGCGGCGCGGCCCGCTCGCGCGAGCACGATGACGGCGACCAGGGTCGCCGGGTCCGCGCCCCGTTCCCGGGTGCGGCCGGGGTCGCCGTCGACGAGGAGCAGCGCCGCGTCGAGGCAGTCCCAGGCACGCCCGTGCTCGTCCTGGTCATTGAACTCCCGGACCAGTGACGTGAGTTCCGTGTGCGCGGTACGCCGAAGGGTCGATGCCGATACCGATGCCGGCGCCGATGTGGACGCCGGCGCCGACGCCGGTGAATCGGGCGCGGCGGAGCGTCGCCGTAGCAGGGCGCCGACGATCCACGCCAGCCCGGCCGCGACCCCGGACAGCAGGAGCGCCAGGAAGGCGCCCACGAACAGGCCGGGCCAGAAGTCGGTGGCGAAGAGGGGCGGGAGGGCGTGCTCCTCGGCGGCCCTCGGAGCGGGAGCCGGTGCGGATTCGGACTCGGGCCGGTCCGTGCGCGGGGTCTCGTCGAGGAAGGTCATCAGCGCGTCGAGGCGCTCGCCCATGAGGTGGTCGTCGGCCTCGTCCGCCTTGCTGTCGCCGTACGCGACGGAGTCCGGCAGGTCCAGGAAGAGGTGGTTGGAGTCCAGGCGCAGGCCGTGGTTGTAGACGTCGATCGTGCCGTCGGCCGGATCGGCCACCACGTACACCCCGTCCACGTCCACCTTGGCGTGCACGGCCGCGGCGAACAGGTCCGCGTCGCCGGCCGACTCGCTCTCGGGTGTCTGCGGCACGAGGGAGACGTACACCGGGCCGCCGCCGTCGGAACGCCGGAAGTCCCGGATCCGGTCGTGCAGCCGGTCCCGTTGCCGGTCGTCGAGGACGCGCGGGCTCTCCGGGTCCGCGTACACGGGGTCCTGCTTCAGGCCCGCAGCGACCCGTTCGACACGGGCGGAGAGGTCGGCGGGGGAGGGGATGCGCGCAGCGCTGGACCTGGTCTGGTCGAAGACTGCGGGGGCGGTGAGGGCGATCGCGGCGGCGGTGAGGACCGCCGTGCCGGGCACGACCCAGCGGGGCAGACGCCGCCCGGCCCCGGAATGCCGGCGGCGGCGCCGTACGTACCCGGCCGACAGCATGATCAGCAGCGGTACAAAGGTCAGCAACGTCCCCGTCAGGAGCGACTGGTTGTTGCGGTCGGACGGGCCGATGTACATCTCGGCGGGCTCGTCGTTCCCGTGCTTCGCGCGCGCCTCCTCGGCCCGGGCCGTGGCCTTCTCGCCGCCCAGGGCGATGACGTCGACGAAACGCTCGAAGCTGAGCAGCGGGCCCGCGTCGTAGGGGAGTTCGTAGAGCGAGACGGTCGAGGCGGCGTCGGCCGGTGCGCGCACGCCGTAGGCCGTGGCCTCCGCGACCTCCCCTTCGTCGACCAGCACGTACAGCCCGTCCCGGCCGAGCCGGTCGTGTACGGCGCCGAGCAACTGCCTGCCGTCGATGCTGCTCAGGGAGGGCAGGACCAGGACGTAGGTCGGGACGCCGGTCCGTTTCGCGAGCCGGGCGAAGTCGGGGGCCGTGGACACCGGGAGTTCGCGGGGGAGTTGGTCGGTGACGTAGACCGGGTTCTCGCGGAGGCGGTCGGCGAGGTAGGCGGCCTGGGTGGCCGGGGTGGTGCCCGCTGCCAGGGACCGCGTGCCGTCCGCTGCCCGGGCCGGGGCGGTGGCGGTTGCGAAGAGGGCCGTCAGCGCGCTGAGGGCCAGCAGCAGCCGGAGGAGCCGGGTCTGGCCGCTGCTCCCTGGCGCAATGTGCCCTGCGTGCGCCCCGTTTGCCGTGACTGCCCTCATCGGTGTTCCCCCGTGGTCCGATCGCTGTCCGGGCCGCACTCTACTCGGGGCTTCGCGAGTGCTACAGATCGCCCGGTCGCGGCCGGGCCGATTCCCCGGCGGGGCCCATCAGGATCGAGTGGGTCTCGTGGAGGTCGTTCCCGGCCTTCACCGGAACGCGGCCTCGACCAGGACGATTCCGCTCGGGAGCGGTCCGGGCGAGGGCGCCGGGGGCGGGCCCAGAGGACGGGGAAGTCGTCGACCTCGTTCTCGCGGTCCTCGGGCTTGCCGAATCGCGGGCCCGCTGCCGAAGGGGCTGCCGGAGGCGCCTTCGATGTCGGCGACGAGGTTGGCGATGAGGGGGATTCCGAAGGCCGACGCACGGCGGGTGCGCCGCGCCGCGTGGTCCGCCGTGGGGCGGGGTGTGGACCGGGCCGGGGGCCAGCCCGGGAGTTCGCCCTGGATGTCGCTCCGCCGCGGGTCCCGGAACCAGCGGCACCCGGCCACCGCCGCCGCCTGGCCGGAGGCGAACCGGGCCGCGGTGTGCTGAGCAGCAGATCCTCGTTCGCGCCGGTTCAGCCCAGCTTCGCGTTCTGCGCCTTCACCACCTTCGCCGAGAGCTTCGCGTCCCCTGGCCGGTCCTGGACCATGGCCATGCCGTCGACCGAGAAGTAGACGGCGACGACGTCACCGCTGCGGACGGCCTGGGCGTGCATGGTGTGGGTGATGCCCTGGAAGGTCGTCGTGGCGCGGAACGCGAGCGACTCGTCACCGGCCTTGGCCACGGGCTTCTCGGCGGCGACGGAGTCGTACCTGCTCGTACCGTTCGCCTTCGCCGTGAAGCCACCGCCGCACGCGTCAACTCCCTTGGACAGCCCGGCAAACGCCGACTCCGCCTTGCCCGGGGCGTACGTCGTGAGCGTGATGTACGTGAACTTGCTTCCCTCCGGAACATGGCGGGTCAGGTCGGCCTGCGGCTCGCCGACAGCCAGTTGGTTCATCGCGAGGGCCAGCTGGGCACAGGCCGGCTTGTCGACCGTCACGTCGTCCGCGGACTTGGCGAAGACGTACTCGTCGTCCTTCTTCGAAGGGGCCTTCACATCGAGGCCGGGCACATCGGCCTTGGTGATCATCAACTTCGCGAGCCGCTCGGCCGGAGTCACCTGCTTCGCCCGGGCGGCGGTGGGCTCGGGCTTGTCGGCCGCCGCGTCCGAGCCGGTGCTCCCGCCGCACGCGGTGAGCGTGGTGAGGGACAGCAGGGAAAGGGCGCAGACGGCGAGCACGGCTCGCTTCATGAGGGACTCCTCGTGGGGGGATGACGACCTGGATGAGGACGCCGCCGCACTTTACTGAACCCACCGTCCGCTTCCGACGGTCCATCCCCCCATGGCGTTCACGCCTTCACCCCCACGAGGCAAGAGCGCGTAACAGCGCGGCCTCGACTTCGTGAGTGAACCGTGCAGGCATGATGGCCGGGAGGTGACGAACGCCCCAGGGTGGGTGTGCCCCGGTGGACGGGGTCGATTCGCTTCAGCACAGCTGACCTGTCGTTTCGACCCATTGCCCAACGGGGCCGCGTCCGGCGGAAGTTGCAGATGGGTAACGGCGCGCGCGGTGCGTTCCCTGAGTTTGGACGCGCCTTGAGGGGCTTATGTGCGGCTGATACGGTGCCATGGCTTGACACTCACTTCGGCGCTGGCTATTCGGCCAGCTCAGGCACTGCTTCGAAGGGCCGAGAAGTGTGAAGTGTCCTATTTGGTAAATAACTTCTTGGGTGTACGGGGAGCGGTTGCGTGAAGATCCAAGAGCGTACGGGGGCGGGCGCCGGTCGTTCCGCCGCTCCGGCCCAGCCGTCGGTCGGCGACCGGCTTCCCACACCACCTCGCGAGCGCAAACCGGCCCTGGCCGCGCTCGCGGTGCTGCTCATCCTCGTGGGCGCGCTGGGCGCGACGATGCTCGTGCTGCAGGCCGGTGAACGGATCGAGGTCGTCAAGGTGACGAAGGACGTCCAGGCCGGAGAGTCCCTCGAGGACTCCGACGTGACCTCCGTGATGGTCGCCAAGGACGACGCCATCCACTACATCGAGTGGTCGCAGCTGAAGACCATCCAGACCTACAAGGCCAAGTCGACGATCTACAAGGGGACCCTCGCCGTCGGTGAGATGTTCGCCAAGACGGCGAGCCTCCCCGCCGGCAAGGCCTCCGTGGGCCTCGCCCTCAAGGAGGGCACGTACCCCGCGGACATCAAGTCCGGCGACGTCGTCTCCGCCTACCGCGTCAGCACCACCGGTTCCAGCTCGAACAACTCCGACAGCGACACCGGCTCGGGCGGCACCTCGACCTCCGGCAGCGGTGCCATCGTCGAGAACGCGCGCGTGAACAACGTCAACGAGGACGACGACGCTACCGTGAGCACGGGCAACCTCTCGCTCACCCTCCTCGTCGACGAGGCCGACGCGGCCGCGCTCGCCTCCGCGGCGGCCGCGAACCAGGTCGCCATCGTGCACGTCCCCGGCAACTAGAAGGCGGCACCCGACCCATGGCGCTCATCGCTCTCGCCGCCGACAAGGGTTCCCCCGGCGTCACCACCGCGGCCGTCGCCCTCTCGGCGGTCTGGCCGCGGCGTGTCCTGCTCGCCGAGGCGGACCCGGCGGGCGGTGACCTCGTCTACCGCAGTGCCGCCGCGCACGGGGGGCCGCTCGACCCCAACACCGGCATGCTGTCCATCGCCGCGACCGCGCGCCGCGGACTCGCGCCGGACCAGCTCTGGGACCACGTACAGCCGCTCAGCGGCGGCCTCGAGGTGCTCGTCGGGCTCGGCATCTCCGAGCAGGCGGCCGGTCTCGCGGGGCTGTGGCCGACCCTCGGGCACGCCTTCTCCTCCCTCGCCGACTCCCCGCACGCCGCCGCCGACGTCATCGCCGACTGCGGCCGCATCAGCGGGGACACCCCCGCCGTCGAGCTGTTCCCGCACGCCTCGCTCGTGCTGCTCATCTCGCGCACCGAGCCGGAGGCCCTCGCCCGCGTCCGCGACCGTGCCGCCGCCCTGGCCGGCAAGCTGCACGGCGGCCCGCGCGGCGCCGCGACCCTCGCCAACCCGGTGATCGGCGTCGTGCTGATCGCCGACACGGGCACGGCGGGCAAGCTCGCCTCGCAGGTCAACGACATGCTCGTGCACGCCCAGACCGGCGCCCGCGTGGTCGGCACCATCGCCGACGACCCGGCCGGCGCCGACCAGCTGGCCGGCCGCAGGCGCGGCCGTCTCGACAAGTCGCTGCTGATCCGCTCGGCCCGCAAGGTCGCCGCCGACCTGTACCAGCAGTACGGCGCCGTCTGGGCCGCCTCCGCCCAGGCGAACCAGGCCCACCAGGCTCAGCAGGCCCAGCACGTCCAGCACCAGCACCCGGGTCCGATGCAGGGCCACGCGGGGGCCGGCACATGACCGCTGTCGACCACCAGTTGGTCAAGCGGTTCCGCCAGGACGCCGGCGACCGCATCGCCGAGCAGCGACGGCAGGACCAGATCAACAACGTCACTCCGATGTCCACGGAGGACGAACGACAGTACGCCCGTGCCGTCATAGCCCAGATCCTGGAGGAGTACGCCCGCGCCGAGATCAACGCGGGCCGTACGCCGCTGGACGCCGAGACCGAGGAGCAGTACGCGGCCGCCGTGCACGCCGCGCTCTTCGGCGTCGGCCGGCTCCAGCCGCTGCTGGACAACCCCGAGGTCGAGAACATCGACATCAACGGGTGCGACCAGGTCTTCGTCGGATACGCCGACGGGCGCGAGGTGAAGGGCGACCCGGTCGCCGAGACCGACGAGGAGCTCATCGAGCTCATCCAGGTGCT
Organism: Streptomyces viridochromogenes DSM 40736; assembly: GCF_000158955.1. Taxonomy (GTDB): domain Bacteria; phylum Actinomycetota; class Actinomycetes; order Streptomycetales; family Streptomycetaceae; genus Streptomyces; species Streptomyces venetus. The sequence continues at coordinate 5,199,507 of NZ_GG657757.1, forward strand.
GGGTGCCTATTCGGGTCTCTCCTCCCGTCCGTTCGACTCGGCCAACCCGCAGCTCGACCTGCGTCTGCCCGACGGTTCGCGTCTGTCGGCCGTCATGGACGTCGCCCGGCGCCCCGCGCTGTCCATCCGCCGCGCGCGCATGGGCAAGGTGTTCATCTCCGACCTCGTCGGCAACGGCACACTGTCGCCCGAGGTCGCCCACTTCCTGGCCTGCGCGGTCCGCGCCCGCAAGAACATCATGATCGCCGGCGCCACCAACGCCGGTAAGACCACGCTCCTGCGCGCCCTCGCCAACGAGATCCCGCCGCACGAGCGCCTCATCACCGTCGAACGGGCCCTGGAGCTCGGCCTCGACACCTTCCCCGACCTGCACCCCAACGTCGTCGCCTTCGAGGAGCGCCTGCCCAACTCCGAGGGGCAGGGCTCCATTCCCATGGCGGACCTGGTGCGACGCTCGCTGCGTATGAACCCCTCGCGCGTCATCGTCGGTGAGGTCCTCGGCGACGAGATCGTCACGATGCTCAACGCGATGTCGCAGGGCAACGACGGCTCGCTGTCCACGATCCACGCCAACAGCTCCCACGAGGTCTTCAACCGTATTTCCACCTACGCGTTGCAGGCCTCCGAACGGCTGCCCATCGAGGCCAGCCAGATGCTGATCGCGGGCGCGGTCAACTTCGTCGTCTTCATCCAGCGGCGCAACAACTTCGGCAACGGCGGCCGCCTCCAGCGCATGGTCACCTCCGTCCGCGAGGTCAACGGCGTCGACGGACGCGTCCTGTCCAGCGAGGTGTTCGCCGAGGCTTCCGACGGCCGTATCGTGCCGCACGCCCCCATAGCCTGCCTGGAGGAACTGATGGCACACGGGTACCGGCCGACCGGGACCTGGGGGTGAGCCGGCGGTGAACACGACTCTCGCAGCACTCGGCTCGCTCGGCTCCATGGGCGGCCTGTTCTCCACCACCGTCCTGTACTCGATCGGCAGCGGCGTCGCCGTGGGCGGCGGCATAGCCCTGCTGCTCGTCGCCGTACGGGGACTGCCCGTCAAGCCCGACCACGAGAAGCAGAAGGCCGCCCAGCGGGCGAGTGAACTCATCCGCTTCGCCGGGCAGCGCGGCTCCCTCGCCGCGATCGTCGGCCTGGTCGTCCTCGTCCTCACCCGGTGGGCCGTCGCGGGCCTCGCGGCCGGCGTCCTCGTCTTCTTCTGGGACCGCCTGTTCGGCGGCGCCGGCGAGGAACGGGCCGCCATGCGCCGCGTGGAGGCCCTGGCCTCCTGGACGGAGTCCCTGCGCGACACCATCGCCGGTGCGGTGGGCCTGGAGCAGGCCATCCCGGCCTCCGCCCGCGCCGCCGCCCCGGTCCTGCGCCCCCACCTCGACGCCCTCGTCGACCGCCTGCGCGCCCGCACCCCGCTGCCCGAGGCGCTCCAGCACCTCGCCGACGAGATCGACGACGCCTCCGCCGACATCATCGTCGCGGCGCTGATCCTCAACGCCCGGCTGCGCGGCCCGGGTCTGCGCCAAGTCCTCGGCGCCCTGGCCAAGTCGGCCCGTGAGGAGGTCGACATGCGCCAGCGCGTGATGGCGCAGCGGGCCTCGACCCGGCGCTCGGTGCAGATCGTCGTGGCGGTCTCGATCGCCTTCGTCCTCGGCCTGTCCATCTTCAACCGCGACTTCGTGGAGCCGTACGGCACGCCCGCCGGCCAGGCCGTCCTGGCCTGTGTCTGCGGCCTGTTCGCGCTCGGTTTCTGGTGGCTGCGCAAGCTGTCCACCATCGAGACGCCGGAGCGCTTCCTCGTACGTGACGAGGCGTCCGTCCAGTTCGTCCGTCCCAGGACGCCGTCGCAGTCGTCCCAGCAGCTGCCGCAGGAAGAGGGGGTACGGCGATGAACCTGACGATGCCGCTCGTCGTCGGCGCCATCATCGGCCTGGGCATCTACGCCCTGGTCCGCGCCCTCATGCCGAGCAAGCGGAGCGCGATCTCACAGGTCGCGCGGATCGACGCGATGCGGGCCCGCAGCTCCGCCTACGAGTCGGCGCGGGCCGAGCGGGAGAAGGGCCGCCTCGGCGCCCTGCGGGCCGAAGTCGGCCTGAGGGTCTCGGAGTTCTACCTCCAGCAGGGCTGGGAGCAGCGCTCGCTGCGCGCGGACCTGGCGGTCCTGGAGCGCAGCTGGGAGAAGTTCCTGGCGACGAAGGTGCTGCTGGGTGTCGCGGGCCTGTTCTTCGGCCCGTTCCTGTTCGCCATCGTCTGGACGCTGGGTGTGGGCAGGAGCCCGATCATCCCGGTGTGGCTGGCGCTGCTCTTCGCGGCGATCTTCTTCTTCCTGCCGGACCTGGAGGTACGGCGGGACGCGGCCGAGAAGCGGCGCGACCTCCGGCGCGTGATCGGCGCGTACCTCGACCTGGTGTCGATGAGCCTGGCCGGTGGACGCGGTCTGCCGGAGGCCCTGATGGCGGCGGCGGAGGTGTCGGACGGCTGGGCCAACCAGCGCATCCGCAACGCCCTGTCCGACGCCCGCATCACCGGCGTCAGCCAGTGGCAGGCGCTCGGCGCGCTCGGCGAGGAACTGGGCGTCGAGGAGCTCAAGGACCTCTCCGCCTCGCTGGCCCTGGTCGCGGACGACGGGGCCAAGGTCCGCGAGTCCCTCGCCTCCCGCGCCGAGACCATGCGGCACCGCGAACTCGCCGAGATCGAGGGCAGCGCGGGTGAGAAGTCCCAGTCGATGCTCGTCGCGCAGCTGCTCCTGTGCGCCGGGTTCCTGGTGTTCCTGATCTTTCCGGCGGCGATGCGGGTGTTCCAGGTGCAGTGAGCGACCTTCACAACTCCAGAACCTCCGTGAACCGAATTCGAAAGGACAAGACGTCATGAACGGACGCAACTTCCACACCGGCATCCCCGCCGTGGACTTCCTGGTCACCTTCCTCCAGGCCCGCACGGAGCGGGCCCGCTCCGGCGAACTCGACCGTGGTGCCTCCGCGGTCGAGTGGGTCATCATCTCGGCGGTCGTCGTGGCGATCGTCGGTGTGGTCGCCGCGATCATCAACGCCGCGCTGAGCGAGGGCGCCAACAAGGTCGGCGACTGCATCAAGGGTGCGGACGCGGGCAAGACCTGCTGATCTTCTCAGGAGCAACGGGGTTCACGGGGATGCCGGCAGACGTGAGCAGACGGATACGCCGCAGGGTGCGGGCCGCGCGGAGAGCCGCGGCCGCCCGCGGTGACTCCGGCATGACCGCGATCGAGTTCGTGCTGCTCACCCCGGTCCTGTTCTTCATGATCTTCGCGACGGTGCAGTTCGCGCTGTACTTCTTCGCCGACCACGTCGCCCAGGCGGCGGCCCAGGCCGGAGCCCGCAAGGCCCGCGCCACCGCCGACGAACACCCGGGCGCGTGGCGGGGCGAGGCGCAGGACGTCGTGGACAGCTACATCCGACAGCTGGGCCCGCAACTCGTGTTGGCGCCGGACGTGACGATGGTGCAGCCGGAGCCGAACACGGTGGGTGTGGAGATCGCGGCGCGGGTGCCCACGGTGTTTCCGGGGCTTGATCTGACGGTGCACGCGCAGTCGGCCGGGCCTGTGGAGCGGTTCGTTCAGGAGGAGAACTGATGGACCCGTCTCCTCCGGAGAATCGCCGCCCGACGGACGACCGAGGCCTGTCCACCGTTGAAGTGGTGATCCTCGCGCCGGTGATGATCCTGTTCATCCTGGTGCTGGTGGCCTTCGGACAACTCGTGGACGGCCGTGGCGCACTGGACGGCGCGGCCCGGGACGCGGCCCGTGCGGGCTCGATCCAGAAGGACCACGCGACGGCCATGGCCGAGGCCGAGAAGGCTGCGGAGGCCAACCTGGCGGACGTCTGCTCGGGCCCGGTGTCCGTCGTCCAGACGAGCGAGGGCTTCGAGCCGGACACCATCTTCACGGTCGAGGTGAGCTGCCAGGTGCGGGGCCTTGCCATGCTCGGCCTCGATGTCCCGACGACACTGACGGCGAGCTTCAGTTCCCCGCTCGATCCGTTCCGGAGGTCGGCGTGAGGTACTGGCAGTCGTGGTGGGCGGTCCGTCGCGCACACCTGGACGACCGGGGCTCCGGCGCCGGCGCGGTCATCATCTTCACCCTGGTCTTCCTCTCCCTGTCGGCGTTCGTCATCGACGGCGGCCTGTCCATCTCCAAACGCGAACGCGCCGCCGACATCGCGGAACAGGCCGCCCGTTACGCCGCCCAGGACATCGACCTGGACGCCCTCTACGAGAACGACGGCGGCCCGGCGCCGATCAACTTCGGGAACTGCAACGCCCGCGTGAAGACCTTCGCCCGCGAGATGGACATGACGGGCGCGGACATCGCGGCGACCCACTGCGTGGCGGCCGACGCCCAGCAGGTGGAGGTCGAGGTGCAGCTCACGTACTCCCCGGTGTTCACCGGGATGTTCTACGGCGGCGACATGGTCGTCCACGGGCAGGCGGTGGCGGAGAACGAAGTGGGCTGACCCGGGCCCATCATGAGTCTCGTCGGTCGCTGTGACCATTCTCCTTGTCCTCGGAGCTGCCGCTCTCGGGCTGTACCAACTGGTGGCCGCCGCACCGTACGGCAACTGGTTGCACGGCTAGAACCGGTCGACAGCGAGGCGGCGATCCGGTCGGTGAACCGCTGATCCGGAACATTCGACGGATCTGCACACCGTTCACCGTGAGGCCGTGAGAAAGCAGGGCACGGGCAGGGCGCAGCTCCCTCACCGCGTCGCGCATTGCACTGGTGTACCGCGCAACGGCGGGAAATGTGAAGGCGATGGGTCATTCGGTGACCGAATGCTCACACTCATGAATTGAGTAACCGAATCCCGCCGCCCGCTCATCACGACTGACTGGCCGACCCCTCTTCCGACGTGCTTTGATCGATCACGCTCGAGCACTTCGAATTATTGAAACGAAGGGAACCGCCTCCCATGGCCTTCACCCCGCAGATCGTGACCGCCCACATGTCCGACGCCGAGCTGGACACCATCGCCGGCGGCCAGGCGGGCGGCGTCGCCGCGGGTGCCGGTGGCGCGGCCGGCCTCTACGTCGAGACGACGGCCGCCGGCGTCACCGCCGGGGTCGGCGGCGGCCTGGGCCTCGCCGTCTCGCCCGAGGGCGTCGCGACGGACCTGCACCTCAACGCCGGCGTCGCTTCCTGACGACAGGCGTGCGAAGGGCCCCGGATCTCCGGATCCGGGGCCCTTTCATTTCCACCGGGCAGCGGGCTACTTGCCCCCGCCCTTCCCCTTGTCGCCCTTCCCGCCCCGCTTGTCCTCCGTCTTCATGGCGTCATTGACCTTCTTGGTGAGTTCGTCATCAAGCTTCTTGAACTCACGGACAACGGCATCGGACATACTCGCCAGCGCATCGAGCTGCTGCGTGATGTCCTCGCGCCCGTCCTCCCAGTTGGACTCGAAATCATCGAGCGCGTCATTGACACTGCCGTCGCCGATGTCGTCCTTGTAGGACTCGAAGAGCTTCTTGGTGTGATTCAGACGGGTCTTGATGGAGCGAAGCCGGCGCCCGTACCCCTCCAACTCCGTGAGTGGGAGCGCGAGGTCGCTCTTGCCCTTGCTCATGTGGAATCCCCCAGCCGGTCGGACGACTCAGACGAAACGGAACGTACTCGTGGCAACAGGCAGGTCTCGGGCATCGGAAGTCCCTCGGCCTCGACGATTTCCATGGCACGCTCGACACTGATCTCGGAAGCCGTGTAATTCATGGCAGCCGCATGCGCGAGGAATTCGTCCGGCGGGGACACGCGATGGTAGTGGACGTAGTCCGACCATGCCAGGTGCCATACCCACTCACCATCGGTCATGATCCCGACGCGTACCCGCATGTCCGGGGACTCCGCGAAGGGATCCGGAACGGTTCCGGGGGAGTACACCAGCGGCTCGGCTTCCTCCAGGAAACTGGCGAGTTTGTCGGCGACGACGTCGTCCACGAAAGTGCCGACGGAGGCCTCGATCTCAAGTTCCGGCTGACCAATGCGGTGGGGAGCTGGAACTCTGGCCATGGGCTGCAGTCCTCCATTGGGGCGGAAGGTCCGTTGTGACGTCAAACTCCCTTCGGCAGCGAGGCGAGAAGCTGTCGACCTCTCCACCGCCGGGTCGCTGATGCCGAGGAACTCCAGCTCTTGGGCGACGCTGTCGCCCATCATGTGGTTGAACTTGTTCATGTAGTGCAGGGGTTGAGGTCGACCACGGCCGGCTCAGCCCTTCTTGGCGCGGGCCTGCGCTGCCAGCAGGATGTCGACCAGGTCGAAGGCGTCGGAGATCTCGCCGATGAGCTTGGCCTCGGCCTCCCATTCCTCGTCAAGCTGTTTGGTGAGCTTGGCGAGAGTGGTCATACCGTCCTGGATGTCGTCCACAAGGAGGGCTGCTGGGGTAGCCCAGGCGTTCACCTGGAGCAGGTCCCCCGCTCGGAACGCACCGACGAGTTCTGCCACACGCCCTGCTCGTTCTTGGTCAGGGAGACCGAGTAGAGGACGTAGGGGTTCGTGCCGGTCGGGTTCCCTTCGACCTTGCCGGTTTTGCGGTTCCTGGTCTTCGCGTTGCTCTCGTCCGTGCAGTAGGTGAGCGACGCTCCCCTGTGGTTCGCGGCCAGGCTGACTTCGGGGTCGAAGGAGGGCAGCTTGCCGATCACGGTGAGGTTCTTGTCCGTGTAGGACTTGATCCACTCCTTGGTCTGCCCGTGCACCCCCTCGGTGTCGTAGAAGGCGACTGCCTCGCTGTCGGGGTCGTTCGCGATGATCGCCGCGTAGCCGGCCCGGACCTCTTCCTTGGCGTCGTCGAGCACCGCCTGCCGGTCGGGGTCGTTGCTCGTCCAGTTCTCGAAGGTCAACTGGAAGCTGCTCGGGATGGTGATGTCAGGGCGCTCGGAACCGGACGGGGTGGTTGTCGAAGCCGAAGCCGGCGGGCTCGAGCCTGCGTCCGCGGCCTTGACGTCGTCCGGCGACTTGTCGTCACCCCCACCGCAGGCGCTCAGCAGTAGTGCGGCTGTCGTGGTCAGCGTGGCGACGGTGATGGACAGAGCGCGGCGTGCCACGGTTCGTCTCTCCCGATGTTCGGTGTGTTCGGCGTATGCGGAAGATCGCGAACGAGGTGGGCCTTGTGTCGCGGCCCGCCTCTCTGCTCGCGTCAGCGGTTGATCGACTGGATCTCCTGGACGTTCATGTCCTGCGTCGTTTCGAACGTGCCGTCCGGCAGGTCGCCGCCGGAACCGTCGGAGCCCTCCCAGGAGACCTGCCAGGTGACGCTGGCCGACAGCTGGTACGGGGTGCCGCCGGTCGCGCGGAGGTAGCGGATGCCGCAGGGTGGGGTCTTGTCGCCACTGCCCTTGGTGTACGGGGTGCCGATCGAGCCGTCGGCGTTGATCTCGCAGTCGCCGGAGGCGGGGAAGACCTCGGCGTCCTTGGTGCCGGGCTCCAGGTGGAGGGCGACGGGCTTGGCGGTGGTCTCCGCCCACAGGCCTGTGTTCGGCAGCTCCGCGCGTACCTTGACGTCCTTGAAGGTGCCCTTGTCCAGCCATACCCAAGTGGGCAGGTTGACCGTCGACTTGGCCTCCGGCTTCAGCTCGACCTTCGTGTCCGGGACCTTGACCTTGTTGTAGGCGTACTCGGCGAGCGTCTTGGGGGTGGGCGCGTTCGGATCATCCGGGACCTCGCCGGCGTCGACCCAGAACATGATGCGGCCGCAGTCCCACGAGTCCGACGCGTTGGGGTCGGGGGCGACACCGCGCCAGAAGTAGCCGTCCTTGCCGAGGTTGTAGTCCTTGTAACCCTCGGCGGTGCTGTTCCGCGCAGCGTGCAGGTCGAAGTTGTCCGCCGGCTTGCCGTCGCGGTAGTGGTCGGTCCAGAGCCCCTTGCCCCACCAGGACTCGTGGATGCCGACGTCTCCACCGCCGTCCGTGTCCACGAATTCCTTCAGCCGCTCCGGAGTGAAGGCGGGCTCGTACCAGCAGGCGGGTGGCTTCCAGTCGGGGTCGACCGTGCCGAGGTTGCCTTCCTCGCCGCCGCCACCCCCACCACTGGGGTACGTGACCTGGATGTTGGAGACGGAGGCCGACAGGCCGCCCTTGCCGTCGCTTCCCCCTTGTGGAGGGGGTGTCGCCTCACCGCCGACCGGCTTGTCGGCGTAGGCCGTACCGGCGGTCCAGACGAGGGAGCCGACCGCCAGTCCCACGACCAACTTCGCTCGCACGGCCGCGGTCAGCCTCGGCATGCCTCGGCCTTCCCCTCGACGGTGACCTGCTGGGCGCGCCACACCGGCTCGCCCTTCACCGATGCCATGAGGAGGGTGAACTTCTGGTAGCTGGCCAGGCTTTCCTTCGTGCGGTGGATCTTCTGGGTCTTGACTTCCTTGCCGTAGACCCTGGACTGGTCCTCACAGAAGGTGACGCTGACGGTCTTGACCTTCTCCGACTCGTCGCCCTTGCTGGTCTCGGCCCGGTAGTACCGGTCCTTGCCCGTGAGCGTCCAGCCGCCGTCCACGTACTCCTTGATCTGCGAGTGCGCGTACTGGGAAGCCTGGCCCGACGAGTAGAACTGGAAGGCGGGGTCCTCCGGGTCCTGCTTGGTGATGCCGTGGCTCAGCGCGCGGATGTAGTTGGCGGCGTCGTCGAGGGCCGCCGCGCTGTCCTGGTCCGACGGCTTCTCGAAGTCGAAGACCAGATCCAGGTCGTTCGGCATACTCACGTCAGGCCGGTCGACGTCGCCCGACGCCGAGGCGGAGGCCGACGGGCTGCTCGACGCGTTGCCCGCTCCCTTGATGTCGTCCGATGACGCGTCATCGCTCCCACCACAGGCGGTCAGAAGCAGCGCCGCCGTCGTGGCGAACGCTGCGGCAGTAGTGGTCAGTGCGCGGCGGGCCACAGTTGTTCTCCCCGTTGTTTCGGTTTACGCGACAGGGAACGAAGCTATCAGGGGCGCCGCACCGGCCCATGGGAGACAGCGGTGGATTGTGTGGGGGACGTGAGAAGTGTGGCGTGGCGGTTGCGAACGCGGCGCGGGCGCTGAGCAGTTCCATCGTCGGGGGTGCCTCAGCGGTTGATCGACTGGATCTCCTGGACGTTCATGTCCTGCGTCGTTTCGAAGGTGCCGTCGGGGAGGTCGCCGCCGGTGCCGCCGGAGCCTTCCCAGGTGATCTGCCAGGTGATGCTGGCGGAGAGGTGGTACGGGGTGCCGTCGGTCGCGCGGAGGTAGCGGATGCCGCAGGGCGGGGTCTCGTTGGCGCTGCCCTTGGTGTACGGGGTGCCGATCGAGCCGTCGTCGTTGATCTCGCAGTCGCCGGAGGCGGGGAAGACCTCGGCGTCCTCGGTGCCGGGTTGCAGGTGGAGGGCGACGGGTTTGGCGGTGGTCTCCGCCCACAGGTTCGTGTTCGGGAGTTCGGCGCGGACCTTGACGTCCTTGAAGGTGCCCTTGTCCAGCCACACCCATGTGGGCAGGTTGACCGTCGACTTGGCCTCCGGCTTGAGCTCGACCTTCGTGTCCGGGACCTTGACCTTGTTGTAGGCGTAGTCGGCGAGGGTCTCGGCGGTGGGGGCGTTCGGCACGTCGGGGATCTCGCCGGCGTCCTGCCAGAACATGACGCGTTCGCAGTCGTACGAGTCCTGGTCGCGGGCCACGCCGCGCCAGAAGTAGCCGTCCTTGCCGAGGTTGTAATCCTTGTAACCCTTGCGGGTGACCATGGATTCGTCCTCGTAGTTGTAGGCGTCCTTGCCGTCCCGGTAGTGGTCCGTCCACAGCTTCTTGCCGCCCCAGGAGGCGTGGGGGCTGACATGCCCCAGGGCGTCACCCGTCTCCGAGAACTTCTTGAGCTGCTCCGGTGTCATGACGGGCTCGTACCAGCAGGGCGGGGGCTCCCAGTTCACGTCCGTCGACGAGAGGGTGCCCTGCTTGCCGCCGGTGGGGCCGCTCTCCTGGGTGACCTTGATCCTGGAGACGGCGGCGGACACTTCCCGGTCGTTCGCGTTGCCCGAAGGAGGGGGAGCGGAGGGAGAGGTGGTGTCCTGCGCCGGCCCGTCGGCATGAGCGAGGCCGCCGGTACAGAGCACCGTGGCCGCACCCAAGGCGGCGCCCCAGCCCGCTGCCCGCAGTGCGAGTGTCGTCATCGGCACTGCTTCGCCTTCCCGAAGACCTCGACGTTTCCGGTCTTCCAGACCTGCGAGGGGCCGGACGGCGGGATCATGAGCAGCTTCCACGACTGGTAACTGTCCAGGCTCTCCTTGGTGTGGAGGACCTTCTTGGACTTGATCTCCCTGCCGTAGAACTCGGCCTGGTTCCTGCAGAAGGAGACGACGATGCTCTTGCCGTTCTTCAGCGGGGTGACGTCTTCGTCGTAGTACTTGTCCGTCCCGGTGACGGTCCATCCGCCCTTGACCCAGGACTCGATCTGCGACTTGGCGTACTGCGAGGCCTGCGCGCCGGAATAGAACCGGTACGCCGGATCCTCCGGATCCTGCTCGGCGATGCCGTGCTTCAGGGCGCGGATGTAGTTCTCGGCGTCGGCGAGGGCCGCCGCCTGCTTGACGTCGGAGGGCTTGTCGAAGTCGAAGACCAGCTTGAGGTCCTTCGGGACGCTGACGTCCGGGCGGTCGGCCGCGGCGGGGCCGGAGGCGGACGCGGCGGGGCTCTTCGGTCCCCCGCCCGCTCCCTTGATGTCGTCCTGCGACTTTTCGTCGCCGCCCCCGCCACACGCGGTGAGCAGAAGGGCCGCCGTCGCTGCGAACGCGGCGGCTGTGGTGGTCAGGGCGCGGCGGGCCACGGCGTCTCCCCCGAAGTTCGGCGTGTGCAACAGGGAACGAAGCTATCAGGGGCGGGTGTTGGCCCCTCGAGTGAACGTGGTGGATTGTGTGGGGGGCGTGAGGAGTGTGCGTAGCGCTCGCGAAGGGAGTGACCCTGGCGGGCGGCCGCGCGAGTGGGTGCGCGTGGCTACGGGGGCAAAACGGACGTCACCGGGGTCACTTGCGTCCGGCCTTCGACGACCTCGCTAAGAGTCCATAAGATCTCTGTAGGCTCAGCACACCTCTCCGGTCACAGCCCGCCTCACGGCACTCCACACACGACCCCAGGACACCCGCCATGCCACGACGCCGCACCTCAAGCTCGTCAAGCTCGACGGGAAGTACGACGGGAACGGGAAGTACGCCGGGAGCGACGGCTCCGAGGAATCGGACGCCGCAGCCGGTGCGGATGCGACGGCGGTCGTTCGGGGACTTCGTCAAGGCCTTCTTCGCGTTCGTCGCGCTGGCCGTGCTGCTCGTCGGCGTGCCGGGCGCGCTGGCCACGCAGATCGGGTGGCCGCTGCCGAACGGTGTGCCCAGCCTCGACTGGCTGCAGCAAGAGATCACCGTCCACACGTTCCTGAACATCCTCACCGTCGTCGTGTGGCTCGCGTGGGCCCAGTTCACCGCCTGCGTACTCGTGGAGATGAAGGCCGCGCTGTCCGGTGTCGGTGTGCCGGGGCGGGTCCCGGGGGCCGGGCCCAGTCAGCTGCTCGCCCGGCAGCTCGTCGCGGCACTGCTGCTCGTCGGGGCCACCGCCGCCAGCTTCACGCCCGGGCTGTCGCAGCTCGGGCAGAGCGGCTACGACGCCAACCAGAAGCCCACCGTCGCGGCGGCCCAGCAGACGCCGGGTCTCTTCGCCCAGCAGCAGGAGCAGGCCGCCGGTGCCGCGTCCGCCCTCGCCGAGCAGGCCTCGCACGCCGCCGCCCACGCCGACGCCGGCGGCAGCACCGCCAAGCAGGGCGACACGAAGTACTACCGGATCCAGCCGCCCGAGGGGCGTCACCACGACTCCCTCTGGGAGATAGCGGATCGGCACCTCGGTGACGGGCGTCGCTACAAGGAGATCTTCGAGCTCAACAAGGACCGCGTCCAGCCGGACGGGTCCAAGCTCTCCGAGGCCAGCCTCATCCGGCCCGGGTGGATCATGGAGATGCCGGGCGACGCCCGCGGTGGCGAGCTCGTCGAGATGCCCGACGAGGCGCCCAACGTCTCGCCGGACGTGCAGCAGCAGATCTCCGACTACGCCCAGACGGGAGATCACGCCCAAGGGGGAGGCGGTGCCCAGGGCGGCGGACACGAGCACGCCGGTGGCGGTGCCTCCCAGGTGTCCCTCCCGGACCAGCAGCGGCCCGCCCCCGACTCCGGTCACCAACAGGCCACCGGCGTCGACGCCGAGTCGGACAGCTCCTTCGGCCTCCCCGAAGCCCTCCTCGCCGCCCCCCTGCTCGCCGCCGGTCTCCTCGGTGCCCTGGGGCGCCGGCGCCGGCAGGCGCTGTGGCAGTCGGCGTTCGGGTCGGTCGGCGGACGGCGCGGCATGGAACCGCCCACGCCGACCGGGGACGCCCAGGACGTCCAGGACGCGCTGCTCGTCGGCGCCGACCCCGAGGGCGTGCGGCTGCTCGACCGGAGCCTGCGCGGTCTCGCCGCCTCCCTCGCCGAGGAGTCGCGGGCCCTGCCGGTCGTGTACGCCGCCTGGCTGAGCAACGGCGACCTGCACCTCCAGCTCGCCCAGCCCGCCGGGAAGCCGCCCGCCCCCTGGCAGCAGGGGCAGGACCAGACCTTCTGGATGCTGGCCCGGGCGGACGCCGAGCGCTACGAGGACGACGTCGACACGGCCGCGCCCTACCCGGGGCTCGTCAGCCTCGGCACCATGGACGACTCGCGGCTGCTGCTCAACCTGGAGGCGGTGCCCGGCATCGTCTCGCTCTCCGGCCGGGAGGCCGACCGGGGCCGCCGTCTTCGCGTCCGTCGCTGCCGAGTTGGCGACCAACGGCTGGTCCGACCGCATGACCATCACGCTCGTCGGCTTCGGGCAGGACCTCACCCCGCTCGCGCCGAACCGGATCCGGCACCTCGAGGACATCGAGGCGCTCGTCGAGACCATGGAGGCCGAGACGCGGCAGCGGCGGGGCGCGCTCGGTGCCGCCGGGCACGACTCCGTCCTCACCGGCCGTACCGGGCCCGCCCAGCACACCCGCTGGGCCCCGCACCTCGTCCTGCTCGCCGCGCAGCCGTCCGCCGAGGACGCCGTCAAGCTCGCCGAACTCGCCGCCGACGCCGGCCGGCTCGGCATCGGCTACCTCGTCGGCACCGAGACCGGCGACCTGCCGGGCGCCGCCTGGGAGATGGAGATCACCGGCCAGGGCAAGCTGCTCGCGCCGCTCCTCGGGCTGGAGCTCGACGCCCAGTTGCTGCCCGCCGCCCAACAGCGTGCCGTGGTCGAGCTGTTCGTCGAGGCCGACCCCGAGCGCGAGGCCGACGGGCCCGCGACGACCCCGCCGTTCCTCGTCGACATCAGCGAGCAGGGCCGGCCGGCCGTCTACGCCCGGCTCGTCGGGCCGTACGAGATCATCGGTCTCGACACCCCGGACGGGGAGCGCAGCGCGCTGCTCCACGAGGCGCTCGCCCTGCTGCTCCTGCACCGCGAGGGTGTGCACCCGCGCGTGCTGTCCTCCGCGCTGTGGCCGCGCGGCGTCACCGACGACGTACGGGACGCGCTCCTGGACCGGCTGCGCGACTGGCTCGGCGCCGACCCCGACGGCACGCCCCGCCTCGGCAGGGACGGCACCGGGCGGCTCACCCTCGCCAAGTCCGTCGTCTCCGACCTGGACGTGCTGCGCTCCCTCTACCACGAGGCCACGCAGGGCAGCGGGGCCGGCAGCCGGGCCGTGCGCGGTCGGTTGCTCACCGACGCGCTCGTGCTGGTGCGTGGGCCGCTGCTCGCCGACCGGCCCGAGGGACGCTACCGGTGGCTCGGCCACGAGATCGTCGACGCCCAGCTGCCGCTGCTCGTCGCGGACACCGGGCTCGCGCTGTGCGAGTTCCACATGGAGAAGGACCGGGCGGAGAAGGCCATCGAGGCCCTCAACGCGGCCCTGCGCACGGCCCCGTCCGACGAGCGGCTGTGGCACGAGCTGCTGCGCGCCACCCACGCCACCGGTGACCCGGACCGGCTGACCGGGCTCGCCACCGACCTCATCGGCCGCAGCGGGGCCCGTGGTCTGCCGCCGCGCACCGAGGCACTGCTCGACGAACTGCTGCCGACGTGGCGCGACGCGATCGCCGCGGTGGGATGAACACCTCGCTGCTCGTCCTCGCCGCCGCGCTCTGGGGTGCGGCGGCGGGCGCGTACCTGCCCCGCGCGGCCTACCGGTTCTCGGCCCCCGCGGGGGAGCCGTGGCACCGGGCCTGCCCCGACGGCCACGCCCTCAAGGGCTGGCTGGGACGTGCCGCGTGTCCCGGGTGCGACGGGGGCGGACACGGGCCGCGTACGGCACCGCTGGTGATCGCCACGGGCCTCCTCTGCGCCGCCCTCGCCGCCGCCACCGGCACCCGGCCCGAGCTCGGCGTCTGGCTGCTGCTCGCGCCCGTCGGGGTCCTGCTCACGGTCGTCGACTTCCGTGTCCGGCGGCTGCCCGACCCGCTCACCCTGCCGTTCGCCGGGGCCGCGCTCGCCCTGCTCGGCCTCACCGCACTCGTGCCCGAACACGCGGGGCACTGGACGACCGCGCTGCTCGGCTCCCTCGCCCTGGGCGGCGGCTACTTCGTCCTGTTCCTCATCAACCCCGCGGGGATGGGCTTCGGCGACGTCAAACTCGCCCTGGGCACGGGAGCGGTGCTGGGCTGGTACGGCTGGCCGACGGTGATGCTCGGCACCTTCGCCGGTTTCCTGCTGGGCGCGCTGTACGGCGGCGCGCTGGTCGTCGCACGGCGAGCCTCACGCAAGACGGCGATCGCATTCGGCCCGTTCCTGATCGCGGGGGCGTTCCTGGGACTGCTCGTGGGCGCGTACACGGCCTGACACCGGCCTGGTTGCCACTCCGGTTCAGGACAGGGGATCACCCCCGGGGCTGAATCCGTACTCATGCTGAGGGCGGACGTCGGAGGTCTGCCCCGGTTGTCATGATGCTGATCATGTCAACCGCGTTCCCGCAGCCCGACCCCACCGGCGTCCCCTACCACCGCCTGGACCGCACCACCGGCCGTCACCGCTGGTGGCGGCCCCTGGTCGGGGGGCTGCTGTTCTTCGGCGCCTATCTCGTGCTGCTGGTCGTGCTGTTGGCCGGTTCCGAGGTTCTCGGGATGGTGGCCGGGCTGCCGGAGACGTCCGACGGCGTCGATGTGGGGCCTCTCGGCAGTACGGCCATGGACCTGGTGTCCATCGCCCTGGCCCTGCCGCTGGTGCTGCTGGTCGTGTGGTGGCCGGGGCGGCGGCCGGTCGGCACCGTGTCGTCGGTCACCGGGCGGTTGCGGATCGGCTGGCTGGGGTGGTGTCTGCTGGCCGCCACGCCTCCCATCCTCCTGCTGACGGTGACGGCCTTCTTCCTGCCGGGCAGCGGTGAGTCCGACGTGTGGGTGGGATGGCGTTCGTTCCTCGTCTCCCTGGCCGTGCTGGCGCTCCTCGTCCCGCTCCAGGCCGCGGCCGAGGAGTACGTCTTCCGGGGCTGGCTGACCCAGGCGGTCGGTGCCTTCGTGCGCTCTCCCTGGTTCGCCGTGCTCCCGCAGGCCGTGCTGTTCGCCGCCGCCCACGGGTGGGGCACCCGGTGGGGCTTCATCGGCCTGATGGTGTCCGGGGTCGTGTCGGGGCTGCTGACGATCCGCACGGGCGGGCTGGAAGCGGCCATAGCCCTGCATGTGATGAACAACCTGCTGGCCTTCGGTGCCTCCGCGGCGGTCGTCGACGGTCTGTCCTCCGACGAGACGGCGGCCGACGCGCCCTGGCAGCTGGCCCTCGCGGCCATGGCCACGGACCTGCTCTACGCGGCGATCGTGCTGTGGCTCGCCCGCCGCCGCACACCACAGCGTCTCTCACCCCCGGTGACGCCCCCGCATCCCGCGCACCCCCATGCCCCGTACCCGTACCCGCCGTACCCGCCGTACCCGCAGCCCCCGTACCCGGGCGCCTCCGACCCCGCCCGCACGGCCTGACGTCCGGGGCTCCGATCTCCTGGCGTACGCTGGGCTGGTCCGTCCACAACCCTTACGAAAGGGACGCCCGGTGACCGAGAAGGCCGACCTTCAGCCCATCCTCGACCGTGCAGCCGCCGGTGGGCGGATCACCCCCGACGAGGCACTCACGCTGTACCGGGACGCCCCGTTGCACGCGCTGGGCGCCGCCGCCGACGCCGTACGCCGCCGCAGGTACGCGGGCACCGAGCACATCGCGACGTACATCATCGAGCGCAACATCAACTACACGAACGTCTGCGTCACGGCGTGCCGCTTCTGCGCCTTCTACGCCGCCCCCAAGGACACCGACAAGGGCTGGACCCGCGACCTGGACGACATCCTGCGCCGGTGCGCCGAGACGGTCGAGCTGGGCGGCACGCAGATCATGTTCCAGGGCGGGCACCACCCGGACTACGGCGTCGAGTACTACGAGAAGCACTTCTCCGCCATCAAGCAGGCCTTCCCGCAGCTGGTCATCCACAGCCTGGGGGCGTCCGAGGTCGAGCACATGGCCCGGATCTCCAAGGTGTCGGTCGAGGAGGCCATCCGGCGCATCCACGCCGCCGGGCTCGACTCCTTCGCCGGTGCCGGTGCCGAGCTGCTGCCGGAGCGGCCCCGCAAGGCCATCGCCCCGCTGAAGGAGTCCGGCGAGCGCTGGCTGGAGATCATGGAGATCGCGCACGGCCTGGGCGTGGAGTCCACGTCGACCATGCTCATGGGCACCGGCGAGACCAACGCCGAGCGCATCGAGCACCTGCGGATGATCCGGGACGTCCAGGACCGCACGGGCGGCTTCCGTGCCTTCATCCCGTACACCTACCAGCCCGAGAACAACCACCTGAAGGGCCGGACGCAGGCGACCCTCTTCGAATACCTGCGGATGATCGCGATCGCCCGCCTGTTCATGGACAACATCGCCCACATCCAGGGCTCGTGGCTCACCACGGGCAAGGAGATCGGGCAGCTCTCCCTGCACTACGGCGCCGACGACCTCGGCTCGATCATGCTGGAGGAGAACGTCGTCTCCTCCGCCGGCGCCAAGCACCGGTCCAACCGGATGGAGATCATCGACCTGATCCGGAAGGCCGGGCGGGTGCCCGCGCAGCGGTCGACCACCTACGAGCACCTCGTCGTCCACGACGACCCGGCGAACGACCCCGTCGACGACCGCGTGGTGTCGCACTTCTCGTCCACGGCCATCGAGGGCGGCACGGCTCACCCCGAGCTGAAGCTGCTCGCCCCCAACTGAGCCGCACCGACCGAGTCGCACCACTGATCCACCTCAACCGATCGGCAGCGCAGAAGAGTTGGAGACCATTCACACGGCCGACGCGGTCCGCATCACCTGGGACTCCGATCCCGTCAAGGGCGGTGCCGTGGTCGTCGGACGGGACCGGATCGGTGCCGTCGGGAAACTCGACGACGTGCGCGAGGCGTTCCCGAAGGCACGGGTGCGCCGCTGGCCCGGCACCCTCGGCCCCGCCCGCGTCCACGAGGGTCCGCTCCCGGACGCCCCGAGCCCGCGCGAACGCGTCCACGCGGTGCTGAAGCTCGGCGCGGTGGCGGTCCTGGAGGAGTACGTCGACTCGGCCGAACTCCGGTCCGCCGCCGAGCGCAACGACGTCGTCGTCCTGCCGCGTGCGCGCAACACCGCGATCGTCCCGACCGGCCGCGCCGACCTCGCCGTGTACGACGAGGCGGGGGAGTGCGTCGCGACGGTGTGCGCGGGGCGGCTCGTGCACCGGCGCCGCTGAGCGGGCGTTCTCCGGTAGCGGGTGGCGGGTGGCGGGTAGCGGGTAGGGGGTAGCGGGTCAGCCCGCGAACTCCTCCCCGAACGCCCCCGAACTCTGCTTCACCCCACTGCAGTCGGTCGCCGCCCGGTCGGTCGCGGTGCCCTTCGCGCACTGCCGGTCCCGTGCCGTCGACCACATCGACACCCACCCGACGCCCTTCTCCTCGGCGAAGGCACGGACCTCGGCCGCGTCGGCCAGCGTGAAGGTCTCGCCGGCGACGTCGTTGACGCCGATCATCGAGGTGAGCGCCATGCCCCGCCAGGCCTGCGCGTCCGACGTGCCGAAGACCTTCTTCAGCTGCGTGTGCGCCGCCTTGGCCGCGGTGAGGGCGTAGCCGCCCATGTCGCCGTCGTACGACTCGCCGTAGTTCATCGTCATCAGGTTGACCGTGCCGACCTCGACGCCGTTGTTGTTGGCGGAGCCGAGCAGCGCCAGGCTGTTCTTGTCCAGGCCGGAGGGCATGACCGGGAGCGTGAAGGAGACCTCCAGGTCCGTGCGTTCCTTCTGGAGCAGCGCGATCGCCTCCGAACGCAGCTCCATGGAGGCGGAGTCGGCGAGGTCGTCGCCCTCCACGTCGAAGTCCGCCCGGGTGGCACCGGCCGCGTCGAGGGCCTCGCCGTAGGCCGCCGCCAGGTCCGGCGCGCTGTCGCAGGCCGCCGCGAGTTCCTCGCCGGAGGCGCCGCCGAAGGAGACCCGGACCTGATCGCCGTCCTCCTTGAGCGCGGCGACACGGGACTTCACCGCCGAGTCGCCGATGGCGTGCGTGCCGTTCCAACGCGGGGTGCAGTCGCCGCCGTCGGCTATGACGAAGGCCAGGTTGTACGTGGTGGGGGAGCCGGCGGAGTCGGTGCCGGCGGCCTCCGTGGCGCTGACGTACGGGGCGTACGACGTGCCGGCCGCGGCGGGGGAGGAACTGCCGGGCGCAGCGGCTGACGAGCTGCCGGGCGCGGCCGACATCGAGGGGGCCGGGCGCGCCGCCTCGCCCTGCTCGGAGCACGCGGTGGTGGCCAGGGCGATCAGGCAGCCCAGTCCGACCGCCGCCGGCTTCCGGTAACTCCGCATGAAGCACGCTCCCGTTCTCGTGAGGTCACAAGGGCCCAGGCCATCAGGGTGTAAACCCCTAGTACGTTTCCCGGCAGCAAACGTCTCACGATGCTGGGCGATCACGGCGCGTTGTGCGGGCGTTCGCGAGAACCCTCAGAGAAAGGACAGGTTGACTCGTTTCTCATGGGTCTCTCACATGAAAATCCGAGTTTAGAGCACATAAAGGCATCCTAATGTCCGGAGATTGCATTCCGCTCCTGCCATCGAAAGCCGCTCCACGCGCGGTCGCCGCCGCAAACGCGGCAACGGATCCGCCGAAGGGCCCGTGTTCGTTGACAACTCCGGACGCCGCGCCAGGCGGCTGCGCCGGTGCGGCCTCTTCCTGGGGGCCGTCTGCGTCGGTTACGCGGCCGTGCTCGGCGCGGCCTTCACGGGGGGGGGGGGGGGGGGGCGTCGCTGACGCCTTCGCAGTTGCTTCCGTTCGCGGGCGCGGGGCCCGGGGGCGGCCGGCCGCAGGGCGAGGGTCCCGGCGTCCCGGGTGGCGCCCCGCCGAGCGGCGCCCCGTCCGCCCCGCCCCAGGCCGCCGGAGACGGTACCGCCGGTCGCACCGCTGCTCCTGCTCGCGCCGGTCTGCGTGATGCTGCTCGACGGCTATCTGCGCGCCGAGGTCGGCGGCGACCAGCGGGTGCGCACCGGGGCGAGCTCCAGCGACGTACCCGACGATGTCCTGGACGGCGGGCCGATCCTCACCTTCCGCGACGGACAGGCCACCACCGTCTCCGTCCCGGACAAGACCATCGCGCTCACCTTCGACGACGGTCCCGACCCGACCTGGATGCCCCAGGTCCTGGCGATCCTCGAGAAGTGCGACGTGCCCGCCACGTTCTTTCTGGTCGGCTCGATGGTGTCGCGGTACCCGGGCATCGTGCGGGACAAGGTCGAGCAGGGCCAGGAGGTGGGCGTCCACACCTTCACGCACGTCGACCTGTCGTACCGGAGCGACGCCCGCGTCCGGCGCGAGGAGGAGCAGACGCAGCTCGCGCCGGGGCGGGCGCGGCCGGCATCACGACCACCCTGTTCCGGGCGCCGCACTCCTCGGGGACGGCGTGGCGGCACGGAGGAAGCCGAGGCTCCTGCCCTGAGGACGTGCTGCAAGAATGGGCCCGTGACCCGCGCATCCCTGGACAAGCAGCCGCACGAAGTCGCCTCGATGTTCGACGACGTGGCGGAACGGTACGACCTGACCAACGACGTGCTGTCCCTCGGCCAGGACCGGCGCTGGCGCAAGGAGGTCGCCAAGGCGGTCGACGCGCGCCCCGCGCAGAAGGTCCTCGACCTGGCGGCGGGCACGGGCACCTCCTCGCTGCCCTTCGCGCAGACCGGCGCCTACGTCGTCCCCTGCGACTTCTCCCAGGGCATGCTCCAGGTCGGCAAGCAGCGGCAGCCATGGCTGCCCTACACCGCGGGCGACGCGACGAAGCTGCCCTTCAAGGACGGCACCTTCGACGCCGTCACCATCTCCTTCGGGCTGCGCAACGTGCAGGACACGGACGCCGCCCTGCGCGAGATGCAGCGGGTGACCCGGCCCGGCGGACGGATCGTGATCTGCGAGTTCTCGCACCCGACCTGGGCGCCCTTCCGCACCGTCTACACCGAGTACCTGATGCGCGCCCTGCCGCCGGTCGCCCGGGCCGTGTCCTCCAGCCCCGACGCCTACGTCTACCTCGCCGAGTCCATCCGCGCCTGGCCCGACCAGCCGGCGCTCGCGGAGCGGCTGGGCAAGGCCGGCTGGTCGCGGGTGGCCTGGCGCAACCTGAGCGGCGGGATCGTCGCCCTGCACCGGGGCTTCAAGGAGAGCTGACCCTCGCGGGCCCTCACGGGGAGCTGGGGACCATGTACGGGTCGCCCGGCTCGTCCAGCTCCCGCTGGAGTCCGCCCCGGGGCGGTCGTGGGATCCGCGGCTCGTGCACGCCCCCGCCGCCCTCGCCGGGGCCGAAGTCGAACCACACGTAGACCATCGAGTCGCGCGGCACCGCGGCCCCGGGGTGCGGGTACTGGCGCACGACGTAGTCGACGACGGCGAGATGGAAGTCCGGCCGGTCCGGTGCGTTGAGGAAAAGGCCCTGCGCCCGGGCCGTCTCCCGCGCGTCCACGGCCATCAGACCGACCAGACGCGGTACATGCACTTCGGGTGTATTGCGGGATATCTGCACAGATGTCACCCCCAGCGGTACTGGAAGGGTAACTCCGGCTCCGGACCGGCCGGAAGCAACAGGTGTCTTTCTGTGACAGTCGACTACGCAGCGTCAGCGGACGGTCGCCGGAGGTCGAGGCGGTAGCAGTGGCCCGTCCGCTCCGAGGCCGGCGTCGTGAACGTCTCGGCGAGGCGCATGCCCAGGCGCTGTGCGACCGCCACGGACCGGGTGTTGCGGGCGTCGACCATCGCCACCACGCCCGGTACTCCGGCACCCCGCATCCGCTCCAGGGTCTGCCGCGCGGCGGCGGTGACGTACCCCTTGCCCCAGTGGTCCCGGCCGAGCCGCCAGCCGATCTCGATCTCGCCCGTCGGGCCCCAGCTCCGCTCCCAGGGCTGGGCCCCGGTGAAGCCGATGACCTGCCCGGAGCCGTCGAGCACGGTCCACAGGCAGAAGCCGAGCTCCGCGTCGTGCCGGCGCTGGCGGGCGGTGAGCTCCTCGTAGACCGACAGCTCGGCGGACCTGCCGCCGTGGAACTCCATGACGTCCGGGTCGTCGAAGATCCGGTGCCAGACGAACGCGTCCTCGTGGGTGGGGACACGGAGCCGTACAGCGGGGAGAGCTCGGTTCACGGAGGCAGCCCTTCAGCCGGTGACGAATGCTGCTGCATAGACTGCCCATGTCCAGTGCCGGTCGGCACCAGATTCCGAACCTTGGGGAGATCCCGCCGTGACCGACGTGACCGAGCCCCTCTCCGAGAACACCGCCGACGTGATCGTCGTGGGCGCGGGGCCGGCCGGCTCCACCACCGCCTACCACCTCGCCAAGGCGGGACTCGACGTCCTCCTCCTGGAGAAGACCGCGTTCCCGCGCGAGAAGGTCTGCGGCGACGGCCTCACCCCGCGTGCCGTCAAGCAGCTGGTGGCCATGGGCATCGACATCTCGGAAGAGGCCGGCTGGCTGCGCAACAAGGGCCTGAGGATCATCGGCGGCGGGGTGCGGCTCCAGCTCGACTGGCCGGATCTCGCCTCCTTCCCCGACTACGGCCTCGTCCGCAAGCGCGACGACTTCGACGAGCAGCTCGCCCGGCAGGCCCAGAAGGCGGGCGCCCGGCTGTACGAGCGCTGCAACGTGGGCGCGCCGGTCGTCGACGACCGCACGGGCCGCATCACCGGCGTGCACGCCAAGCTCGGCGAGGACAAGCGCGAGGTCACCTTCCACGCGCCGCTCGTCGTGGCCGCCGACGGCAACTCCACCCGCCTGTCCCTCGCGATGGGCCTGCACCGCCGCGAGGACCGCCCGATGGGCGTGGCGGTGCGGACGTACTTCACCAGCCCGCGGCACGAGGACGACTACCTGGAGTCCTGGCTCGAACTGTGGGACCGCCGCGGTCCCGAGGACCGTCTCCTGCCCGGCTACGGCTGGATCTTCGGCATGGGCGACGGCACCTCCAACGTCGGCCTGGGCGTGCTCAACACCTCCGACTCCTTCAAGGAACTGGACTGGCGCGAGGTCCTGAAGGCCTGGTGCGCGTCGATGCCGGAGGACTGGGGCTACACCCCCGACCACATGACCGGCCCCATCCGCGGCGCCGCCCTGCCCATGGCCTTCAACCGCCAGCCGCACTACACGAAGGGGCTGTTGCTGGTCGGCGACGCCGGCGGCCTGGTGAACCCCTTCAACGGCGAGGGCATCGCCTACGCCATGGAGTCCGGCCAGATCGCCGCCGACGTCATCGTCCAGGCCCACGCGCGGCCGACGCCGGCCGGCCGCGAGATGGCCCTCCAGCGCTACCCGCGCGTGCTCAAGGACACCTACGGCGGCTACTACACGCTCGGCCGCGCCTTCGTGAAGCTCATCGGCAACCCCAAGGTCATGCAGATCGCCACGCAGCGCGGTCTCACGCACCCCCTGCTGATGAAGTTCACGCTGAAGCTCCTCGCGAACCTCACCGACCCGACCGGCGGCGACGCGATGGACCGCATCATCAACGGCCTGAGCAAGGTGGCGCCGAAGGCCTGATCGGGCTCAGGGCCCCTCAGGCGCTGAGCGCCTCGATGGTGGCGGCCCGGCGCGCGAGCACCTCGTCCCGCCGGTCCGCCATCTGCCGCAGGGCCTCCTTGCGGTCCCGTCCGGACAGCCGGTCCAGGTACACCTGACCGTTCACGTGGTCGGTCTCGTGCGCCAGACAGCGGGCGAAGTAGCCGGTGCCCTCGATGACGAGCGGTTCGCCGTCCCTGTCGTACCCGCGGACGACGGCCCGGTCCGGGCGCGGTACGTTCATCACGGCGCCGGGGACGGAGAGGCAGCCCTCCGAGTCGTCGAGAAGCCTCCTGTGCGAGGCGTCGAGCGGTTCCAGGACCGGGTTGACGACGTGCCCGACGTGCCGCACCCCGTCGTCGTCCGGGCAGTCGTAGACGAACAGCCGCAGATCGACCCCGACCTGGTTCGCGGCGAGCCCGGCTCCGTCCGCGATGTACATCGTCAGGAACATGTCGTCGATGAGCGCGGCGAGGTCCGGGCCGAACTCGGTGACGTCCCGGCACGGCTTGTGCAGGACCTCCTCACCGGCCTCGGTGATCCGCCGGACCTTGCCGTGCCGGGCCTCGGGCGCGTGCCGGGGGTAGGAGTCGACGGGCCGTCCTTGCACGAAGACGCTGGGCATCCTGCTCTCCTCGGTGTCCGGTGTGAGTGACCGGCACTCATCACAACAGAACCCGGGTGGCCGTCCCAGGAGGAGTCCGGCCACACCGGCCGTCCCCGGAAGGCGCCAGAAGGCCGTCTGGGCACTACGCCATGCATCGGCTCGTCCCCGGGCACCCGTCGGCCCCGAAAGGCCGGGAGACGGCCGCGAGGACGGCAGGACGGGGGGCGGACACGACGGGAGGGCCGCTGCCCACCAGGGGCAGCGGCCCTCAAACCCGTACGCGTGACGTCAGAGGACGCGCACCGCGCCCGACGCCGGGTAGCCCGACAGGTCCTGGATGACGACGCCCTTGGAGGGGTTGGCCGCGTCCAGGTACTGGCCGTTCCCGATGTAGACACCCACGTGGTACGCGGAGCCCTTGCCGCCCCAGTAGAGGATGTCGCCGACCTGGACGCTGGACAGCGGGACGTCCGTGCCGGACATCGACTGGTCCTGCGAGACGCGCGGCAGGTCCACACCAACCTGCTTGTACGCGGCCTGCACGAGGGAGGAGCAGTCCCAGGCGTTGGGGCCGGTGGCGCCCATGACGTAGGCGTCGCCCACCTGGGCCTTGAGGAACGCGATGACGGTCGCGACGCTGCCGCTGGAGGGCGCCGACACCGAGGTGGAGGCGGACGCGGACGTGGACGCGGAGAGCGTGGCGCGCTCGGAGCTGCGGTTGGCGCGCTCGGCGGCGGCCTTGCGGGCGGCCTCGGCGGCCTTCTTCTTGGCCTCCGCCTTCTTCTTCGCCTCGGCGAGGTCCTTCTTGGCCTCTGCGGCGGCCTTGGCGGCGGCGGCGTCACGCTCGGCGCGCAGTTCGTAGTTCGCGGCCGCCTGCTGGGTGGCGGCCGCGGACTGGGCGACCTGAGCGGACATATCGGCCGTCAGGGTGGGCAGTTCGATGGTCTGCGTCACCGGCTCGGCGGCGCTCGCCGAGGCCGACGCACCCGCCGCTGCCATGCTGAGAACGCCACCGGCAACGCCGGCACGCAGGGCGATCGAAGAGGTCGCGCTGCGGCGGGGTTTCCGGTGGCTGCGTATGTGAGCGGTGTGGGACATGGGAACAACCGGTACCAGGGGCTCCTTCATATCTTCAAGAAACGTGTGCTGCGCCACAGTTGTTCAAACAGGACCCCAAAACCCCCGTTCGAGGCTCTTTATTGACGCCGTAACGGACATTGCGGGCGCTCTGTTGCGAGGCTGTGATCACGGTCTTTGATCAATACGCCCGAATTGCCCCGCACCTACCACCGGTTGAGTTGATTGGCCAAGCCCCGTTCTCATGAACCTCTCATGGGTGTGACGGAGGTCACGGAACGACCGTCGGGCCGGTCGCGTCGCGCGCCGTGGATCACGACCGGATCACGGGCTCGCGAAGATCGTGAACGCGCGCACGTGTCCACACCCCGCCCTGTGCGCCCCCTGATGTGTGAACGCGCCTCTATCAAGAGATCGAGTCCATCACCAATTTGCATGCAAGGGAACTCTCTTGATATTGAGACGCACCCTCCGGCCTGCGACGACGAGCCAAAATGTCACCTCTGGTGATCACTCGGACGCTTCGCGTGTGAAGATCACCGCTCATCCGACTTCATGATCGATCGTCAGGTGGTAGAGATCACAAAGCTTGTGCAATACCCCGTGTCGCAGATCACAGAGCGTCGGGCATAAGATGCACGCGGTTGGGCTTGTGACCTGCTTCACATGTTCCCGATCTTCGCCGGGGCGGGCGGGGTTCGCGGGACTGGTGGGGCGGATGTGAGCCCGATGCAAACCGCCAGCAGTCAGTGCCGACTGAGAGGAGCGAGGAGCGGTGAACGCTTATGCGCCCATCCTCGTACTGGGAGCCCTCGGGGCAGGCTTTGCGATCTTCTCCGTGGTCATGGCCACGTTGATCGGGCCCAAGCGGTACAACCGGGCCAAGCTCGAGGCCTACGAGTGCGGTATCGAGCCGACCCCCACGCCGGCCGGCGGCGGGCGCTTCCCCATCAAGTACTACCTGACGGCGATGCTCTTCATCGTCTTCGACATCGAGATCGTCTTCCTCTACCCCTGGGCCGTCACCTTCGACGCCCTGGGGATTTTCGGGCTCGTGGAGATGCTGCTCTTCGTGCTCACCGTCTTCGTCGCGTACGCGTACGTATGGCGGCGCGGCGGCCTGGAATGGGACTGAGGGGCCACAAGTCATGGGACTCGAAGAAAAGCTGCCGAGCGGCTTTCTGCTGACCACCGTCGAGCAGGCCGCGGGCTGGGTGCGCAAGTCGTCCGTCTTCCCCGCCACGTTCGGCCTCGCCTGCTGCGCCATCGAGATGATGACCACCGGCGCCGGGCGCTACGACCTGGCGCGCTTCGGCATGGAGGTCTTCCGGGGATCGCCGCGACAGGCCGACCTGATGATCGTCGCCGGCCGGGTCAGCCAGAAGATGGCGCCGGTGCTGCGGCAGGTCTACGACCAGATGCCGAACCCCAAGTGGGTGATCTCCATGGGGGTCTGCGCCTCCTCGGGCGGCATGTTCAACAACTACGCGATCGTCCAGGGCGTCGACCACATCGTCCCGGTCGACATCTACCTCCCGGGCTGCCCGCCACGGCCCGAGATGCTCCTGGACGCCATCCTCAAGCTCCACCAGAAGATCCAGTCCTCCAAGCTCGGCGTGAACGCCGAGGAGGCGGCCCGCGAGGCGGAGGAGGCGGCGCTCAAGGCCCTGCCCACGATCGAGATGAAGGGGCTGCTGCGGTGAGCGACGCGAACGGCACCAACGGCCCGAACCCCGAGAAGGACCTGTCGGCCTCCAACCTCCCCGGCCAGCGCGGCGAGGGCGGCGAGGAGATCCGCGTCCAGCGCGGCATGTTCGGCGCGAACAACGGCGGCGACACCTCCGGCTACGGCGGCCTGGTCCGCTCGGTCCGGCTCCCGGGACCGGCGACCCGCCCCTACGGCGGCTGGTTCGACGAGGTCGCCGACGAACTGGAGGGCGCCCTGGAGGAACAGGGACTGCTCCCCGCCAACGCCATCGAGAAGACGGTCGTCGACCGCGACGAGCTGACCTTCCACATCGAGCGCGAGCACCTGCTCCTCGTCGCCCGCACCCTGCGCGACGACCCGGCCTTGCGCTTCGAGCTGTGCACCGGCGTCAGCGGCGTCCACTACCCGAGTGACAAGGGCCGCGAGCTGCACGCCGTCTACCACCTGCGCTCGATCACCCACAACCGGCTGATCCGCCTGGAGGTCAGCGCCCCCGACAGCGACCCGCACATCCCGTCGCTGTTCTCCGTCTATCCGACGAACGACTGGCACGAGCGCGAGACGTACGACTTCTTCGGCATCGTCTTCGACGGTCACCCGGCCCTGACGCGGATCATGATGCCGGACGACTGGCAGGGCTTCCCGCAGCGCAAGGACTACCCCCTCGGCGGCATCCCCGTCGAGTACAAGGGCGCCCAGATCCCGGCTCCGGACCAGCGGAGGTCGTACTCATGAGCACTTCCCACGCCTCCCCTCGCGAGACCACCGAGGGCACCGTCTACACCGTCACCGGCGGTGACTGGGACGAGGTCGTCGAGTCCGCGGCCCGCGCCGACGACGAGCGCATCGTCGTCAACATGGGCCCGCAGCACCCGTCCACGCACGGCGTGCTCCGCCTGATCCTGGAGATCGAGGGCGAGACCGTCACCGAGGCCCGCTGCGGCATCGGCTACCTGCACACCGGCATCGAGAAGAACCTCGAGTACCGGACCTGGACGCAGGGCACGACGTTCGTGACGCGCATGGACTACCTCACGCCGTTCTTCAACGAGACGGCGTACTGCCTCGGCGTCGAGAAGCTCCTCGGCATCGAGGACCAGATCCCGGACCGGGCCTCGATCATCCGCGTGCTCCTGATGGAGCTGAACCGGCTGTCGTCGCACCTGGTCTGCATCGCCACCGGCGGCATGGAACTCGGCGCCACCACGATCATGATCTACGGATTCCGTGATCGTGAACTCATTCTCGACATCTACGAGCTGATCACCGGCCTGCGGATGAACCACGCGTACATCCGCCCCGGCGGACTCGCCCAGGACCTGCCGCCCGGCGCGGTGGACCAGATCCGCGAGTTCGTGAAGAAGATGAAGAAGAACCTCCCGGAGTACGACAAGCTCGCCACCGGGAACCCCATCTTCAAGGCCCGCATGCAGGACGTGGGCTACCTCGACCTGGCCGGCTGCATGGCCCTCGGCGCGACCGGACCGATCCTGCGCTCCACCGGCCTGCCGCACGACCTGCGCAAGACGCAGCCGTACTGCGGCTACGAGACGTACGACTTCGAGATCCCGACCGCCGACACCTGCGACTCCTACGGCCGCTTCCTGATCCGGCTGGAGGAGATGCGCCAGTCGCTCAGGATCGTCGAGCAGTGCCTGGACCGGCTCCAGCCCGGCCCGGTCATGGTCGCCGACAAGAAGATCGCCTGGCCGGCGCAGCTGGCCCTCGGCCCCGACGGCCTCGGCAACTCCCTCGACCACATCAAGAAGATCATGGGCACCTCCATGGAGGCCCTGATCCACCACTTCAAGCTGGTCACCGAGGGCTTCCGCGTCCCGCCGGGCCAGACGTACGCGGCGGTCGAGTCGCCCAAGGGCGAACTCGGGGTGCACGTCGTGTCCGACGGCGGCACCCGCCCCTACCGGGTCCACTTCCGCGACCCGTCCTTCACCAACCTTCAGGCCATGGCGGCGATGTGCGAGGGCGGCCAGGTCGCCGACGTCATCGTCGCCGTCGCGTCCATCGACCCCGTGATGGGAGGCGTCGACCGGTGACCACCTCATCCTCCGAGCGGGGCGTCAGCCTGGGCATGCCCGAACTGCCCGCACCCGCCTACCCGGACGACGTACGGGCCCGGCTGGAGACCGACGCGCGCGAGATCATCGCCCGCTACCCGGACTCCCGGTCCGCGCTCCTGCCGCTGCTGCACCTCGTGCAGGCCGAAGAAGGGCACGTGACCCGCACCGGCATGCGGTTCTGCGCGGAGATGCTCGGCCTCACCACGGCCGAGGTCACCGCGGTCGCCACCTTCTACACCATGTACCGGCGCCGCCCGAGCGGTGACTACCAGGTCGGGGTGTGCACCAACACCCTGTGCGCCGTCATGGGCGGGGACGCGATCTTCGAGGAGCTCCAGGAGCACCTCGGCGTCGGCAACGGCGAGACCACCGACGACGGCAAGGTCACCCTGGAGCACATCGAGTGCAACGCGGCCTGCGACTTCGCGCCGGTCGTGATGGTCAACTGGGAGTTCTTCGACAACCAGACCCCGTCGAGCGCCAGGCGCCTCGTCGACGACCTGCGCGCCGGACGGCCGGTCACGCCCACCCGCGGGGCGCCCCTGTGCACGTTCAAGGAGACCGCGCGGGTCCTCGCCGGCTTCCCCGACGAGCGGGACGGCGCCGTGGAGTCCGGGGGGAGCGCGGGACCCGCTTCCCTGGTCGGCCTGAAGCTCGCCAAGGGGGAGGGAGCCTCCGCGCGCGTGGTGCATCCGCGCGGTGAGGCGGCCCGCACCGAGGCGCCGCACGACCCGTCACCGACGGAGCACTTGAGCTCGCACGACGCGCCGCAGGACACGTCGGCCTCCGACCCTTCCCACCCGTCGCCCCCCACCACCCCTGATGGAGGGGCTTCGCCCCGCCCCGCCGATACGGCCGGGCCTGCCGCCGAGGAGGGGGAGTGATGACCTTGGCACCCGAGCTGAAAGACATGAGCCCCGAGAAGCTGCTCGCACCGGTGCTGTCGGCCTTCTGGGACGAGGACAGGTCCTGGACGCTGGACGTGTACCGGCGGCACGACGGGTACGAGGGGCTGCGCAAGGCGCTCGCCATGTCGCCGGACGACCTGATCGCGTACGTCAAGGACTCCGGTCTGCGCGGGCGCGGGGGCGCGGGGTTCCCCACCGGGATGAAGTGGCAGTTCATTCCCCAGGGGGACGGTAAGCCGCACTATCTTGTTGTCAACGCCGACGAGTCGGAGCCGGGGACGTGCAAGGACATCCCGCTCCTCTTCGCGAACCCGCACAGCCTCATCGAGGGCATGATCATCGCGTGTTACGCCATCAGGTCGTCGCACGCCTTCATCTATCTGCGGGGTGAAGTCGTCCCCGTACTGCGGCGGTTGCACTCCGCCGTGCGCGAGGCCTACGAGGCGGGCTTCCTCGGCGAGAACATCCTGGGCAGCGGACTCGATCTCGACATCACCGTGCACGCGGGGGCGGGCGCGTACATCTGCGGTGAGGAGACCGCACTGCTGGACTCGCTCGAAGGCCGCCGGGGCCAACCGCGGCTTCGTCCCCCCTTCCCTGCTGTCGCGGGCCTCTACGCGTGCCCGACTGTGGTGAACAACGTCGAATCCATCGCGTCGGTTCCCGCGATCATGCAGCGGGGCAAGGAATGGTTCCGGTCGATGGGGAGCGAGAAGTCGCCCGGCTTCACCCTCTACTCCCTGTCCGGCCATGTCGCGAGCCCCGGCCAGTACGAGGCGCCGCTCGGGATCACGCTCCGCCAGCTCCTCGACATGAGCGGCGGGATGCGCCCCGGGCACCGCCTGAAGTTCTGGACGCCGGGTGGCTCCTCGACCCCGATGTTCACCGACGAGCATCTCGACGTCCCCCTTGATTACGAAGGAGTGGGCGCCGCGGGTTCCATGCTCGGCACCAAAGCTCTCCAGTGTTTCGACGAGACGACCTGCGTGGTCCGTGCCGTCACCCGCTGGACGGAGTTCTACGCCCACGAGTCCTGCGGCAAGTGCACACCCTGCCGCGAAGGGACCTACTGGCTCGTGCAGCTGCTGCGCGACATCGAGGCCGGCAAGGGACAGATGTCCGACCTCGACAAGCTGAACGACATCGCCGACAACATCAACGGCAAGTCCTTCTGCGCCCTCGGCGACGGCGCCGCCTCGCCGATCTTCTCCTCGCTCAAGTACTTCCGCGACGAGTACGAGCAGCACATCACGGGCCGGGGCTGCCCCTTCGACCCGGCCAAGTCGACGGCCTGGGCCGACCGCACGGAGGTGAACGCATGACCGTGACCACCAGCTCTCCCTCCGGTGGGGGAGAAGCGGCGGTCCCGCCGGAGGACCTCGTGTCGCTGACGATCGACGGCGTGGAGATCAGCGTGCCCAAGGGCACCCTGGTCATCCGGGCCGCCGAGCAGCTCGGCATCGAGATCCCCCGGTTCTGCGACCACCCCCTGCTCGACCCGGCCGGCGCCTGCCGCCAGTGCATCGTCGAGGTCGAGGGCCAGCGCAAGCCCATGGCGTCCTGCACCATCACCTGCACCGACGGCATGGTGGTCAAGACCCACCTCACCTCGCCGGTCGCCGAGAAGGCCCAGAAGGGTGTGATGGAGCTCCTGCTCATCAACCACCCGCTGGACTGCCCGGTCTGCGACAAGGGCGGCGAGTGCCCGCTGCAGAACCAGGCCATGTCGCACGGCGACGCCGACTCCCGCTTCGAGGGCCGCAAGCGGACCTACGAGAAGCCCGTCCCGATCTCCACCCAGGTGCTGCTCGACCGCGAGCGGTGCGTGCTGTGCGCCCGGTGCACCCGGTTCTCCAACCAGGTCGCGGGCGACCCGATGATCGAGCTGGTCGAGCGGGGCGCGCTCCAGCAGGTCGGCACCGGTGAGGGCGACCCGTTCGAGTCGTACTTCTCCGGCAACACCATCCAGATCTGCCCGGTCGGCGCGCTGACCTCGGCGGCGTACCGATTCCGCTCCCGCCCCTTCGACCTCGTCTCGTCCCCGTCGGTCTGCGAGCACTGCTCCGGCGGCTGCGCCACGCGCACCGACCACCGGCGCGGCAAGGTCATGCGGCGGCTCGCGGCGGACGACCCCGAGGTCAACGAGGAGTGGATCTGCGACAAGGGACGGTTCGGGTTCCGGTACGCGCAGCAGCGCGACCGGCTCGAGACGCCCCTGGTGCGCAACGCGGAGGGCGAGCTGGAACCGGCCTCCTGGCCGGAGGCGCTGCAGATCGCGGCCCAGGGGCTGCTGGCCTCCCGGGGCCGCACCGGCGTCCTGACCGGCGGCCGCCTCACCATCGAGGACGCCTACGCGTACAGCAAGTTCGCGCGCGTGGCGCTCGACACCAACGACATCGACTTCCGCGCGCGCGTGCACAGCGGCGAGGAGGCCGACTTCCTCGCCGCCCAGGTCGCCGGGCGCGGCCGCGACCTCGACGGCACGGGCGTCACATACACCGCCCTGGAGAAGGCGCCCGCGGTCCTGCTGGTCGGGTTCGAGGCGGAGGAGGAGGCGCCCGGCGTCTTCCTGCGGCTCCGCAAGGCCTGGCGGAAGCACGGGCAGAAGGTCTTCTCCCTGGCCACGCACGCCACCCGGGGTCTGGAGAAGGCCGGTGGCACGCTGCTGCCGGCGGCCCCCGGCACCGAGACCGAGTGGCTGGACGCGCTCGCGAGCGGCGTCGGTCTGGAGGACGACGGAGCCCGCGCCGCCGAGGCGCTGCGCACCGAGGGCGCCGTGCTCATCGTCGGCGAGCGGCTGGCCGCGGTCGCCGGCGGCCTGACCGCCGCCGTGCGCACCGCGTCCGCGACCGGGGCACGGCTGGCGTGGATCCCGCGCCGGGCCGGGGAGCGCGGCGCCGTCGAGGCGGGCGCGCTGCCGTCCCTGCTGCCGGGCGGGCGTCCGGCCACCGACCCGCGCGCGCGTGACGAGGTCGCCGCCGTCTGGGGGCGTCGCCGGACTGCCGCACCGCTACGGCCGCGACACCGGCCAGATCGTCGAGGCCGCGGCGACCGGAGAACTCCAGGCGCTGCTGGTGGCGGGCGTGGAGACGGCCGACCTGCCCGACCCGGCACGCGCGCGTGCCGCGCTCGACGAGGTCGGCTTCCTGGTCTCGCTCGAACTGCGGCCCGGCGAGATCACCCGCAAGTCCGACGTCGTCCTGCCGGTCGCCGCGGTCGCCGAGAAGGCCGGCACCTTCCTCAACTGGGAAGGCCGGATCCGCTTCTTCGAGGCCGCGCTCAAGCCCGACCAGATGACCCGCCGCCCCGCACCCACCGACGCGCGTGTGCTGCAGATGCTCGCCGACGCCATGGACGTCCACCTCGGACTGCCCGATCTGCGCACCGTACGCGCGGAGATCGACCGGCTCGGCGCCTGGGACGGCCCGCGGGCCACCGAGCCCCTGGAGACCGCGGCGGCGCTGCCCCGCCCGGCCGCCGGGGAGGCGGTCCTCGCCGGGCACCGGCTGCTGCTCGACCAGGGCGTCCTCCAGCAGGGCGACGAGGCGCTCGCCGGGACGAGGCACGCCGCACGCGCGCGGGTGTCGTCCGCGACTGCCGCCGAGGCGGGCGTCAAGGACGGCGACCTGCTCGCGGTCACCGGCCCCGAGGGGGTCGTGGAACTCCCGCTCCAGATCAGCGACATGCCCGACCGGGTGGTGTGGCTGCCGCTGAACTCCACCGGCGGCGGCGTCGCCTCCGACACCGGGGCGCGGCCCGGCTCCCTCGTCCGCATCGGCCCGGCGACGCTCGCCGGCGAGGCCCCCAAGGAGGTGGAGGCATGAGCCCGTACCTCGCCGCAGAAGACCTCTCGATGTTCGGCACGGACCCCTGGTGGCTGGTCGGCATCAAGGCGGTGTTCTGCTTCGCGTTCCTGATGGTGACCGTGCTGGTCTCCATCGTCATGGAGCGCAAGGTCGTCGCCTGGATGCAGCTGCGCATCGGCCCCAACCGGCACGGCCCCTGGGGCATGCTCCAGTCGCTCGCCGACGGCATCAAGCTGATGCTCAAGGAGGACGTCGTCGTCAAGCGCGCGGACAAGGTGGTGTACGTCCTCGCGCCGATCGTCGCGGCCATCCCGGCCTTCATGGCGATCGCGGTGATCCCCTTCGGCCCGTCCGGCAACGAGATCTCGATCTTCGGCCAGCGCACCACGATGCAGCTCACCGACCTGCCGATCGCGATGCTCTACGTCCTCGCGGTCGCCTCGGTCGGCATCTACGGCATCGTCCTCGCGGGCTGGAGCTCCGGCTCGACGTACCCGCTGCTGGGAGGCTTGCGCTCCTGCGCGCAGATGATCTCCTACGAGATCGCGATGGGCGCCGCCTTCGCCTCCGTGTTCCTCTACTCGGGGTCGATGTCGACGTCCACGATCGTCGAACAGCAGCAGGACCGCTGGTACATCGTCCTGCTGCCGCTCTCCTTCGTCCTCTACATCGTGACGATGGTCGGCGAGACCAACCGCGCCCCCTTCGACATGCCGGAGTCCGAGGGCGACCTGGTCGGCGGCTTCAACACCGAGTACTCGTCGATCAAGTTCGCGATGTTCATGCTCGCCGAGTACGTCAACATGGTGACCGTCTCGGCCGTCGCCACCACGCTGTTCCTCGGCGGCTGGCGGGCCCCGTGGCCGATCAGCACCTTCTGGGAGGGCGCGAACCACGGCTGGTGGCCGATGCTCTGGTTCACGGTCAAGGTCCAGCTGCTGCTGTTCATGTTCATCTGGATCCGCGGCACCCTGCCGCGCGTCCGCTACGACCAGCTGATGAAGCTCGGCTGGAAGGTCCTCATCCCGGTCTCGCTGGTGTGGCTGATGCTCGTCGCCAGCGTGCGGGCCCTGCGCAACGAGGGCTACGACTTCGGCGACATCGCCCTCTACGTCGGCGGCGGCGTGCTGGCTCTGCTGGTGCTCTCCTTCGTCGCGGACATGTTCCGCGAGAAGTCGAAGCAGGACGGCGGACCGGCCGAGACCCCGCCCGCCTTCGACCCGATGGCGGGCGGATTCCCCGTACCGCCGCTGCCCGGACAGGAGCTTCCGCCGGTTCCGCGACGCCGCTCGCGCCGCGAGCGGGAGCTGATTGTCAGTGGTGGCCCCGATACTCAGAGTGACGAATCTCTGGGCGGATCTACGGATGGAAAGGAGGCGTCCGATGGCTGAGGAACCGAAGGACACCAAGCCCGGTTTCCAGAACCCCGTGGCCGGCTTCGGCGTGACCTTCAAGGCCATGTTCAAGAAGCGGCTGACCGAGCAGTACCCCGAGCAGCAGAAGACCACGGCTCCGCGCTTCCACGGACGGCACCAGCTCAACCGCCATCCGGACGGCCTGGAGAAATGCGTCGGCTGCGAACTGTGCGCGTGGGCCTGCCCCGCCGACGCGATCTACGTGGAGGGCGCGGACAACACCGACGAGGAGCGCTACTCGCCGGGCGAGCGGTACGGCCGCGTCTACCAGATCAACTACGCCCGCTGCATCCTGTGCGGCCTGTGCATCGAGGCCTGCCCCACGCGCGCGCTCACGATGACGAACGACTTCGAGCTCGCCGACTCCAGCCGGGCCAACCTCATCTACACCAAGGAGCAGCTGCTCGCCGGTCTGGAAGAGGGCATGGTCGACTCGCCCCACGCCATCTACCCGGGCATGGACGAGCAGGACTACTACCGGGGCCTGGTCACCGAGGCCGCGCCCGGCACCGAGCAGCAGGTCGCCCACTCCAAGGGCGAAGTCGTGCAGGAGGCCGACTCGACCTTCGGCGGGACCGAACCGGCGTCGGAGAAGGTGATCGGCCGATGACCACCCAGCTCGCCGCCTACTCCACCTCCACCGGAGAGGCCGTCCAGTTCTGGATCCTCGGCACCGTCGCGGTGATCGGCGCCCTGGGCACCATCCTCATGAAGAGGGCCGTGCACAGCGCCCTCTGCCTCGCCGGGACCATGATCATCCTGGCGGTGTTCTACCTCGCCAACGGCGCCTACTTCCTGGGCGTCGTACAGATCATCGTCTACACCGGCGCGATCATGATGCTGTTCCTGTTCGTGGTGATGCTCGTCGGCGTGACCGCGGCGGACTCCCTGAAGGAGACCATCAAGGGCCAGCGCTGGCTGGCCCTGTTGTGCGGCCTGGGCTTCGGCATCCTGCTGTTCGCCGGGATCGGCAACGCCTCCCTCAAGGAGTTCAACGGCATCGGCCAGGCGAACGCCGGCGGCAACGTGCAGGGCATCGCCGCCCTCCTCTTCACCCGGTACGTCTTCGCGTTCGAGATCACCGGCGCCCTGCTCATCACGGCCGCCGTCGGCGCCATGGTGCTCACGCACCGCGAGCGCACCGAGCGCGCCAAGACACAGCGGGAGCTCGCGGAGGAGCGCGTCCGCGAGGGCAAGTACATGCCGCCGCTGCCGGCGCCCGGCGTGTACGCCCGGCACAACGCGGTCGACATCGCGGGCCTGCTGCCCGACGGCACCCCGTCCGACCTCACCGTCAGCAAGACGCTGCGCGAGCGGGGCCAGATCCGGGACGTGTCGCAGGAGGCGCTCAACGACCTCAAGGCCCTGGAGCAGCGTGCCGAGGAGCGCCTGGAGCGGAAGGCCATCGAGCCGGCCACGTTCAAGCGGCCCGAGGAGGCGTCGAAGTGAACCCGGTCAACTACCTCTATCTCGCGGCCCTGTTGTTCACGATCGGCGCGACCGGCGTGCTGATCAGGCGCAACGCGATCGTCGTGTTCATGTGCATCGAGCTCATGCTCAATGCCTGCAACCTCGCGTTCGTCGCCTTCTCCCGGATGCACGGCAACCTCGACGGCCAGATCATCGCCTTCTTCACGATGGTGGTCGCCGCCGCGGAGGTCGTGGTCGGGCTCGCGATCATCGTGTCCCTGTTCCGTGCCCGCCACTCGGCCTCGGTCGACGACGCCAGCCTGATGAAGCTGTAAGGGGTCGGGAGAATCGTGGAGAACCTGATTGCGCTGCTGGTGGCGGCGCCCCTGCTCGGAGCGGCGGTCCTGCTGTGCGGCGGACGCCGCCTGGACGCCGTGGGCCACTGGATCGGCACGCTGCTCGCGGCCGTCTCCTTCGTCCTCGGCGTCGTGCTCTTCACCGACATGCTGGGCAGGAGCGCCGATCACCGTGAGATGAACCAGCACTTGTGGAGCTGGATCCCGGTGGAGGGCTTCCAGGCGGACGTCGCCTTCCAGCTCGACCAGCTGTCCATGACGTTCGTCCTGCTGATCACGGGCGTCGGATCGCTGATCCACCTCTATTCCATCGGGTACATGGAGCACGACGAGCGGCGCCGCCGCTTCTTCGCCTACCTGAACCTGTTCCTCGCGGCGATGCTGATCCTCGTCCTCGCCGACAACTACCTGCTGCTGTACCTCGGCTGGGAGGGCGTCGGTCTCGCCTCCTACCTGCTGATCGGCTTCTGGCAGCACAAGCCCAGCGCCGCCACGGCCGCGAAGAAGGCCTTCCTGGTCAACCGTGTCGGCGACATGGGCCTGTCCATCGCGATCATGCTGATGTTCCTGTGGTTCGGCACCTTCGCCTTCGGGCCGGTGCTCGGCAGCCACACGGAGGCCGGACTCGCCGGTGCCGCCGGTGAGGACAAGCTGACCGCCATCGCGCTGATGCTGCTGCTCGCCGCCTGCGGCAAGTCCGCCCAGGTGCCGCTGCAGTCCTGGCTCGGGGACGCGATGGAGGGCCCGACCCCGGTCTCGGCCCTGATCCACGCCGCGACCATGGTGACGGCGGGTGTCTACCTGATCGTCCGCTCCGCGGCCGTCTTCAACGGCGCCCCGGACGCGCAGCTGGTCGTCACGATCGTCGGCGCGGTCACGCTCCTGTTCGGTGCGATCGTCGGTTGCGCGAAGGACGACATCAAGAAGGCGCTGGCCGGCTCGACCATGTCGCAGATCGGCTACATGGTGCTGGCCGCGGGCCTCGGCCCCATCGGCTACGTCTTCGCGATCATGCACCTGGTGACGCACGGCTTCTTCAAGGCCGGGCTGTTCCTCGGCGCCGGTTCGGTCATGCACGGCATGAACGACGAGGTGGACATGAGGAGGTACGGCGGCCTGCGGAAGTACATGCCGATCACCTTCGTCACCTTCGGCCTCGGCTACCTGGCCATCATCGGCTTCCCGGGCCTGTCCGGCTTCTTCTCCAAGGACAAGATCATCGAGTCGGCGTTCGCCAAGGGCGGCACCGAGGGCTGGATCCTCGGCGCCTGCGCCCTCCTCGGCGCGGCCATCACGGCGTACTACATGACGCGCGTGATGCTGATGACGTTCTTCGGCGAGGAGCGCTGGCGCAACGCCCCGACGCCGTCCCCGGACCAGCCCGACGTGGAGCCCGCCGCCGAGACCGGTGGCGCGCACACCCCGCCGCACCCGCACGAGTCGCCCAAGATCATGACGATCCCGATGATCGTGCTGGCCATCGGGTCGGTCTTCGGCGGCGCGTTCTTCAGCATCGGCGACCGCTTCGTGCACTGGCTGGAGCCCATCACCGGGCACAGCCACGGCGACTCGCCGATCAGCGCGGGCGTGGTCACCGGCGCGACCGTCGTGTGCATGGTCATCGGCGTCGCCCTCGCCTGGGCCCAGTACGGCCGCCGCCCGGTCCCGGCCGTCGCCCCGCGCGGGTCGCTGCTCACCCGGGCCGCCCGGCGCGACCTGCTCCAGGACGACTTCAACCACGTCGTCCTGGTCCGCGGCGGCGAGCACCTGACGCGGTCCCTGGTCTACGTCGACCACACCCTGGTCGACGGTGTCGTCAACGGCACGGCGGCCTCGGTCGGCGGCCTCTCCGGGCGGATGCGCAGGCTGCAGAACGGCTTCGCCCGCTCCTACGCGGTCTCGATGTTCGGGGGTGCGGCCCTCATCGTCGCCGCGACCCTGCTGATGAGGGCGGTCTGATACCGATGTCCTTTCCTCTGCTGACAGCGACAGCGGCGCTCCCGGCCGTCGGGGCGATCGCCACGGCCGCCGTACCGGCCGCCAAGCGCACCGCCGCCAAGTGGCTGGCGCTGCTCTTCTCGCTCGCCACACTCGTCCTGGCGATCACCGTCCTGGTCCGTTTCGATCCGGACGGCGACCGCTACCAGCTCACCGAGTCCCACGCCTGGATCGCGGACTTCGGCGTCCGCTACGAACTGGGCGTGGACGGCATCGGCGTGGCGCTCATCGCGCTCACGGCGCTGCTCATCCCGTTCATCATCCTCGCCGGCTGGCACGACGCCGACCCGCTGGAGACCGGAAGCAAGCGGTGGCGGCCCACACAGGGCTTCTTCGCCCTGATCCTCGCCGTCGAGGCGATGGTGATCATCTCTTTCGAGGCCACCGACGTCTTCCTCTTCTACATCTTCTTCGAAGCCATGCTGATCCCGATGTACTTCCTCATCGGCGGCTTCGGGGACCACGCCCACGAGCACGGCGAGAAGGCGGCGGCGACGCAACGGTCGTACGCGGCGGTGAAGTTCCTCCTCTACAACCTGGTCGGCGGTCTGATCATGCTGGCCGCGGTGATCGGCCTCTACGTGGTCGCCGGGAGCTTCTCGCTCACGGAGATCGCCGCGGCCCGCGCCAGCGGCTCGCTCGACATGGCGACCAGCACCGAACGATGGCTCTTCCTCGGCTTCTTCTTCGCCTTCGCGGTGAAGGCGCCGCTGTGGCCGCTGCACACCTGGCTGCCCAACGCCATGCAGGAGTCCACCGCCCCGGTCGCCGTGCTCATCACGGCGGTCGTCGACAAGGTCGGCACCTTCGCGATGCTCCGCTTCTGCCTCCAGCTGTTCCCGGAGGCCAGCAAGTGGGCGACGCCCGCGATCCTCGTCCTGGCGCTGATCAGCATCATCTACGGGGCGCTGCTCGCGGTCGGCCAGCGCGACATCAAGCGGCTGGTGGCCTACGCGTCGATCTCCCACTTCGGCTTCATCATCATGGGCATCTTCGCGATGACCAGCCAGGGCCAGTCCGGGGCGACGCTCTACATGGTCAACCACGGCATCTCGACGGCCGCGCTGATGCTGGTCGCGGGCTTCCTGATCTCCCGGCGCGGCTCGCGGCTCATCGCCGACTACGGCGGGGTGCAGAAGGTCGCCCCGGTGCTCGCCGGCACCTTCCTGATCGGCGGCCTGGCGACGCTCTCCCTGCCGGGGCTGGCGCCGTTCGTGAGTGAGTTCCTGGTCCTGGTCGGTACGTTCACGCGCTACCCGGTGATCGGGATCATCGCCACCTTCGGCATCGTCCTCGCCGCGCTCTACACCCTCGTCCTCTACCAGCGGACGATGACGGGCCCGGTGAAACCGGCGGTCGCCAAGATGCCGGACCTCCGGGTGCGGGAGCTCGTGGTGGTCGCCCCGCTGGTCGTCCTGCTGATCTTCCTGGGCGTCTACCCGAAGCCCGTCACGCAGATCATCGACCCGGCGGTCCAGCAGACCATGTCCGACGTACACAAGAAGGACCCCCAGCCCGAGGTGGAGGCGGCCAAGTGAGCGCATCAGCCGTCCACAGCCTGTGGACAACCGCGGCCGACCCGATCACCAAGATCGACGCGCCGAAGTTCGAGTACGGACAGTTGGCGCCCACGCTGATCGTCGTCGGTGCGGCGATCCTCGGCATCCTGGTCGAGGCGTTCGTATCGCGTAAGTCGCGCTACTACGTCCAGATGTTCGTGTCCGTCGTCGCGCTCGCCGCCGCCTTCGCGGCGGTCGTCGCGCTCGCGGCCGACGGGTACGGCACGACCAAGGCGCGCATCGCGGCGATGGGCGCCATCGCCGTCGACGGACCGGCGCTCTTCCTCCAGGGCACCATCCTGCTGGCGGCCCTGGTCGGCCTGTTCACCTTCGCCGAGCGGCGCCTCGACCCGGAGGCGCACGGCAACCGGGTCGACTCCTTCGCCGCGCAGGCCGCGTCCGTGCCGGGCAGCGACAGCGAGAAGGCGGCCGTCAAGGCCGGGTTCACCACCACCGAGGTGTTTCCGCTGCTGCTGTTCGCCGTCGCCGGCATGCTGGTCTTCCCGGCGGCCAACGACCTGCTGACGCTGTTCGTGGCCCTCGAGGTGCTCTCGCTCCCGCTGTACCTGCTGTGCGCGCTGGCCCGCCGCAAGCGGCTGATGTCGCAGGAGGCGGCGGTCAAGTACTTCCTGCTCGGCGCGTTCGCCTCCGCGTTCACCCTGTTCGGCATCGCGCTGCTGTACGGCTACGCGGGCTCGATGTCGTACGCGACGATCGCGCAGGTCGTCGACGGGACCGTGCAGGACGTCAACCCGGCGCTCGCCGGGACGATGGGCAATGACGCGCTGCTGCTGGTCGGTGCCGCGCTGGTGGTGATGGGTCTGCTGTTCAAGGTGGGCGCGGTGCCGTTCCACATGTGGACACCGGACGTGTACCAGGGCGCGCCCACGCCGGTGACCGGATTCATGGCGGCGGCGACGAAGGTGGCGGCGTTCGGCGCCCTGCTGCGCCTGCTCTACGTCGTCCTGCCCGGTCTGCGCTGGGACTGGCGGCCGGTGATGTGGGCCGTGGCGATCGTCACCATGCTGGGCGGTGCGATCGTCGCGATCACGCAGACCGACATCAAGCGGCTGCTGGCCTACTCGTCGATCGCGCACGCCGGGTTCATCCTCGCGGGTGTCATCGCGACCACCCCGGACGGTGTCTCGTCGGTGCTGTTCTACCTCGCGGCCTACTCGTTCGTGACGATCGGCGCCTTCGCGGTGGTCACGCTCGTACGCGACGCGGGCGGGGAGGCGACGCACCTGTCCAAGTGGGCGGGGCTCGGGCGCAGGTCCCCGCTGGTGGCGGCGGTGTTCGCGGTGTTCCTGCTGGCCTTCGCGGGCATTCCGCTGACCTCCGGCTTCGCCGGGAAGTTCGCCGTGTTCAAGGCGGCGGCGCAGGGCGGGGCCGTCCCGCTGGTCGTGATCGGTGTGATCTCGTCGGCGATCGCGGCGTTCTTCTACATCCGCGTCATCGTGCTGATGTTCTTCAGCGAGCCGCGACCTGAGGGCCCGACGGTGGCCGTGCCGTCGCCGCTGACGATGACGGCGATCGGGCTGGGTGTGGTGGTCACGCTGGTGCTCGGTGTGGCGCCGCAGTACTTCCTGGATCTCGCGGGGCAGGCGGGGGTCTTCGTCCGCTGACACCACGCTCGCCGTGAGGCGGTGGCCCGGCTTCCCTTCGGGGGCCGGGCCGCCGGCCTTTTCGAAGGGTGCGACCGCCCAGCCTGTGGATAACTCCGGGGGCTGTCGGCGGGGCCCCCTATCGTGGACACAGTGGTCGAGGGACGACGTACGGGGGGCACGACGATGGGTGGGACAGGCGGTATCGCCGAGATGTCAGTGACGCAGAGCGAGGCGCTGGCCGCGCTGGACCGGGTCTTCGGGTACGAGGCCTTCCGCGGTGAGCAGGAAGCGGTCATCGAGCATGTGGTGGCGGGCGGCGACGCCGTCGTGCTCATGCCGACCGGTGGCGGCAAGTCGCTGTGCTACCAGATCCCGTCCCTGGTCAGACCGGGTACGGGAGTCGTGGTCTCCCCGCTCATCGCCCTCATGCAGGACCAGGTGGACGCGCTGCGGGCGCTGGGCGTGCGGGCCGGGTTCATGAACTCCACGCAGGACTTCGACGAGCGGCGGGTGGTGGAGGCCGAGTTCCTCGCCGGCGAGCTGGACCTGCTGTATCTGGCACCGGAGCGGCTGCGGCTGGAGAACACGCTCGACCTGCTCTCCCGCGGCAAGATCTCCGTCTTCGCGATCGACGAGGCGCACTGCGTCTCCCAGTGGGGCCACGACTTCCGGCCCGACTACCTGTCCCTGTCGC
The DNA here is from genome assembly GCF_000158955.1 of Streptomyces viridochromogenes DSM 40736. Lineage (GTDB taxonomy): Bacteria > Actinomycetota > Actinomycetes > Streptomycetales > Streptomycetaceae > Streptomyces > Streptomyces venetus. Next base: position 5,241,771 of record NZ_GG657757.1, read on the forward strand.
TGCTCGGCGAGCGCTGGCCCGACGTGCCGCGGATCGCTCTCACGGCGACGGCCACGCGCGCCACGCACCAGGAGATCACCGAGCGGCTGAACATGCCGACGGCCCGGCACTTCGTGGCGAGCTTCGACCGGCCCAACATCCAGTACCGGATCGTGCCCAAGGCGGACCCGAAGAAGCAGCTGCTGAGCTTCCTGCGCGAGGAGCACGCGGGCGACGCGGGCATCGTCTACTGCCTGTCGCGCAACTCGGTCGAGAAGACGGCCGAGTTCCTCAACCGCAACGGCGTGGAGGCGGTGCCCTACCACGCCGGTCTGGACGCGGGCACCCGCGCGGCCCACCAGTCCCGCTTCCTGCGCGAGGACGGACTGGTCGTGGTGGCGACCATCGCCTTCGGGATGGGCATCGACAAGCCGGACGTACGCTTCGTCGCCCACCTCGATCTGCCCAAGTCCGTCGAGGGCTACTACCAGGAGACGGGCCGGGCGGGCCGTGACGGGCTGCCGTCGACGGCCTGGATGGCCTACGGGCTGAACGACGTCATCCAGCAGCGCAAACTGATCCAGTCCGGTGAGGGCGACGAGGCCTTCCGGCGCCGGGCCCAGGCCCACCTGGACTCGATGCTGGCGCTGTGCGAGACGGTCCGGTGCCGCCGGGGGCAGCTCCTCGCCTACTTCGGCCAGGACCCCGACCCGGCGGGCTGCGGCAACTGCGACACCTGTCTGAGCCCGCCGGAGACCTGGGACGGCACCATCGCGGCGCAGAAGGTGCTGTCGACGGTGGTGCGGCTCCAGCGGGAGCGCGGGCAGAAGTTCGGCGCCGTGCAGATCGTCGACATCCTGCTGGGCAAGCGGACCGGCAAGGTGATCCAGTTCGACCACGACCAGCTGTCGGTGTTCGGTATCGGTGACGAACTGGCCGAGGCGGAGTGGCGGGGCGTCATCCGGCAGTTGCTGGCCCAGGGGCTGCTCGCGGTGGAGGGCGAGTACGGCACGCTGGTGCTGACCGAGGCCAGCGGGACGGTGCTGCGGCGGGAGCGCGAGGTGCCGCTGCGCAAGGAGCCGAAGAAGCCGGTGACCTCCCGGTCGGGGTCCTCCGGGTCGTCCGGCTCCGGGAGGGGCGAGCGCAAGGGCAAGGCGGCCGCCCCCGAGCTGCCCGAGGAGCTGCTGCCCGCCTTCGAGGCACTGCGCGCCTGGCGGGCCGAGCAGGCACGCGAGCAGGGTGTCCCAGCGTACGTCATCTTCCACGACGCGACCCTGCGGGAGATCGCCACCTTGTGGCCGGCCTCGGTGGCCGAGCTGGGCGGGATCAGCGGGGTCGGCGAGAAGAAGCTCGCGACGTACGGGGAGGGTGTGCTGGAGGTGCTGGCCTCGCTGGGCGACCGGCCCGGAGCGCAGCCGGCCGGCGCACCCGACGCGAGCGGGCCGGACGACTGGCCGGAGATGGACGCGGAGCCGGAGCCCGACTGGATATAGGGCCAGGCCCCGGCGCCGGGCCGGGACGGTGGTCGCCCGCCGGCCCCGCCGGGGCGACCGTCACAGTGCTCGTGCCGCGTACGCCCTGACATCCGCGTCGGAGTCCGTCGTGGCCGTGGCGAGGGCCGCTTGGGCCTCCTCCGTCGTGCTGTGCCGGGTGAGGGCCAGGACGGCGGCCTTGCGCACGTCGGCGTTGGCGTCCGCGAGGACCTTGGCGAGGGCGGGGACGGCCACCTCGGGGTCGGCGACCGACAGGGCCGTGGCGGCACCCGCCCGCACCTGCCAGGCCGCCTCGGACAGGGCGGCCACGGCACGCGCGGTGAGGGGCGGCGGACAGCCGGTCGTGCCCAGCGCCCCGTAGGCCGCCGCCCGGACCAGGGCGTCGGGGTCGTCGAGGAGACCCGTGAGGGCCGCTTCGACCGGGTCGGGGGCGGAGCCGGCCGGGGCCTCACCCGTCAGCCGATCGGCACCCACCGTCGCCAGGCCCTTGGCGATCGCCACCCGGACCTCGCGGGACGGGTCGCCCGGCGCCGCACCGGCCAGTTCGCCGACGGCGTCGACCGACACCAGCGCCCGCACGGCCTCGATACGGACGGCGATCTCGGAGTCGGCCAGGGCGTCCGCGAACAGCCCGGCGTCTCCGAGGCGAAGGGCACGCAGCACGTCCAGTGCGGCGGCACGGACCACCGGGTCGGGTTCGGCCAGGGCGGCGGCGAGACCGTCGCGCAGTTCGGGCTCGGGCGGGAGCGTCTCGACCAGTTCGCGCAGTGACGCGGCCGCGGCGGCACGCACCTCGGTGGCGGCGTCGCGCAGGGCCGCGGCGAGGGCGGGGCCCGTGCCCGGCGGCAGTGTCTCGGTGAGCACGGCGACCGCCTCGCGGCGGACAGCGGGCTCGGCGTCGGTCAAGTAGGGGTGAAGGGCCTGGAGTTCGGGCTCTTCGTCGGCGAGGGCGACGAGTTCGAGGAGGCGGGCGGCAGACCGCTCACCCGCGGGAGCGGAGGGCTGCGACCCCTCCTTCGCTCCGGCCGGGATGGCCGGCTCCGCCGCCCCCGCCTGGGCCGCCAGCGGCGCCAGGTCCCGCGAGCCCGCCGTCGCCACGTCCTCGGCGTGGACCTCGCCGAGGTGCCGGGACGTGCCCCCGACGGGGGTGAAGCCGTCGACCGGAACGAGATAGGGGGCCACGGGACGGGCCGTGAACTCCATCGCACCAGAGGGGGACTTGTGCAGATCGAGATGGTGGAACCAGGACGCGTCGTCGCGAGCGGGATGGTCGAGACGGTCGTGGTAGAGGCCCCAGCGGGACTCCGTGCGGGCCAGGGAGGACCGCGCGGCCATCTCCGCGCAGTCGCGGATGAAGGTGACCTCCGCGCAGCGCATCAGCTCGTGCGCGGTGCGGGCGCCCATGGCCGCGATGTCCGCGTGCATCCGCTCGAACGCCTCCAGCGCCAGCGACAGACGGGCGCCGGACTTCGGCGGGGCCACGTAGTCGTTCACGAAACGGCGCAGCTTGTACTCGACCTGGGGCTGCGGCGGTCCCTCGGGGTTGCGCAGCGGGCGGTAGACCAGCTCGTGCGCCTCCCGCAGCTGGTCCGTCGGCAACTCGCCCGCGTAGGGCTCGTACTGGGACGCGTCGGCGCCCGCCAGGTCGCCGAAGACGAACGCGCCGATCATGTAGTTGTGCGGGACGCAGGCCAGGTCTCCGGCCGCGTACAGCCGGGGCACGGTCGTGCGGGCGTGGTCGTCCACGCGGACGCCGGAGGCGGAGTGGCCGCCGCACAGGCCGATCTCGGAGATGTGCATCTCCACGTCGTGGGTGCGGTAGTCGTGGCCGCGGCCGGAGTGGAAGGTGCCGCGGGTCGGGCGTTCGGTGGAGTGGAGGATCGTCTCCAGGGCCGAGACCGACTCCTCGGGGAGGTGGCTCAGTTTCAGGTAGACCGGGCCCCGGTCGGAGGCCACCTCGGCCGCGAACTCGGCCATCATCTGGCCCGACCAGTAGTCGGAGTCGACGAAGCGCTCGCCGTGCCGGTTGACCTGGTAGCCGCCGAAGGGGTTGGCGACGTAGGCGCAGGCCGGGCCGTTGTAGTCCTTGATCAGCGGGTTGATCTGGAAGCACTCGATGCCGGTGAGCTCGGCGCCCGCGTGGTAGGCCATGGCGTAGCCGTCGCCCGCGTTGGTGGGGTTCTCGTAGGTGCCGTAGAGGTAGCCGGAGGCGGGCAGGCCCAGGCGGCCGCAGGCGCCGGTCGCGAGGATCACCGCGCCCGCGCGGACCTGGACGAACTGTCCCGTGCGGGTGTTGAAGCCCGCCGCTCCGACGGCTCGTCCTTCGGCGGTGAGCACGCGCACCGGCATCACCCGGTTCTCGATGCGGATCCTCTCCCGCATCTCGCGCCGCCGCAGCTGCCGGTACAGGACCTTCTTGACGTCCTTGCCCTCCGGCATCGGAAGGACGTAGGAGCCGGAGCGGTGGACCTGACGGACCGCGTAGTCGCCGTGCTCGTCCTTCTCGAACTTCACGCCGTACGACTCCAGTCGCTGCACCATGCCGAAGCCGCGGGTGGCGGTCTGGCGGACGGTGGACTGGTCGACGATGCCGTCGTTGGCGCGGGTGATCTCGGCGACGTAGTCGTCGGGTTCGGCGCGGCCCGGGATGACCGCGTTGTTGACGCCGTCCATGCCCATGGCGAGCGCGCCGGAGTGACGCACGTGGGCCTTCTCCAGCAGCAGCACGTCCGCGCCGTGCTCGGCGGCGGTCAGGGCCGCCATGGTGCCGGCGGTGCCGCCGCCGATGACGAGCACGTCGCAGGTCAGTTCCTCGGCGTCGGCGAGGGACGGGACGGCCAGGGGGGTGTCCGCAGGGGAGTTCACGGAGGTGGTCACCGGGGTGCCTTTCACGTACCGAGCGAGGTGAGGACGTCGCGCCGCAGGGCCACGCGCGCCTGGTCGTCGCGCGCGCCGCGGTCGCGCGGGCGGGGGATGTCCCGTACGGCGACGAGTCCGCCCGCGCCGAGCAGGGCCACGCGGTCGCCGAGGAACAGCGCCTCGTCCACGTCGTGGGTGACGAAGACGACGGTGGCGCCGGTGCCCTGGAGCACCTCCACGAGCAGGTCCTGCATGCCCGCACGGGTCTGCGCGTCGAGGGCGCCGAACGGCTCGTCCATCAGGACGGCGCGCGGGCGTCCGGCGAGGGCGCGGGCCAGCTGGACGCGCTGGCGCTGCCCGCCGGAGACCCGGTGCGGCAACTGCCGCGCCTGGGTGCCGAGCCCGACCCGCTCCAGCCAGGCCTGGGCCTGTTCCCGGCGCTCGGCGCGGGGCACACCCCTGATGGCGAGGGGAAGTTCGACGTTGCCGCGCAGGCTCCGCCACGGGAGCAGGGCGTCCTCCTGGAAGACCAGGGCGCGGTCGGCCGAGGGGCCGGTCAGCGGCTGTCCGTCCTGGGTGATCTCGCCGGCGAGCGGCGACAGCAGGCCGGCCAGGGTGCGCAGCAGGGTCGACTTGCCGCAGCCGGAGGGGCCCACCACGGTGAGGATCTCGCCGGGGGCGATGTCCAGGTCGACCTCGTCCAGGGCGGGGGCGCCCGGGCGGCCGAGGAAAGCGCCCGACAGGGTGAGCCGGGTGCCGCGCACCGGTGTCGCGGTGACATCGGACTCGGAGGTGGTGTCCCGGACGGTCTCGGCGGTGGTGTTCTTCCGGACGGCCTCGGACGAGGAGTTCGGGACGGTGTCAGACGAGGTGCTCATCGCGTGCCTCCTCGGGTCGGGACCCACCGGGCGTCGTGGCGGGGGCGGCCGGCGCCGGCTTCACGGACCGGGCGGGCCGGGGCGGCCGGGCGCCGGGGACGTACGCGGTGCGGGGCAGCCAGCGGGTGAGGCGGCGGCCCAGCAGCTCCACGGCCGTGGAGGTGAGCCAGCCGAGGACGCCGATGGTGACCATGCCGACGAACACGCCGGGGTAGTCGACGACGGTGTAGTCCTGCCAGGTGCGGTAGCCGACCCCGTACTGGCCGGAGATCATCTCGGCGGAGATCACACAGATCCAGGACACGCCGATGCCGACGGACAGGCCGCCGAACACCCCGGGCAGCGCGCCCGGCAGGACGACCGAGCCGAGGATCCGCCACCGGCCGCCGCCCATGGTGCGCACCGCCTCCTCCCACACGGGCGTCAGGGCGCGCACCGCGTGCCGGGTGGAGACCAGGACCGGGAAGAAGGCGGCGGTGCAGGTGATGAAGACGATGCCCTGTTCGTTGGAGGGGAACAGCAGGATCGCGACGGGGACCAGGGCGATGGCCGGGATGGGGCGGATCACTTCCAGGACCGGCCCGAGCAGGTCCTCGGCGAGGCGCGAGCGTGCCACGAGCACGCCCGTGGCCACGCCCAGGACGGCGGCCAGCAGGAAGCCGCTGAGGATCCGGGTGAGGCTGTCGGTGAGGTCCGTCCAGTAGTCCGGCCCGGACAGCCGGGCGGCGAAGGCCCGGGCCACGTCGGTGACCGTCGGGAACTGCGAGAAGCGCAGCCACAGGTCGACGTGCAGGCTCGTCAGCGTCTGCCACAGACCGAGGGCGGCGGCCAGCGAGAGGACCCGTAGCGCATACCGGCTCACGACGCCTGCTCCAGGGCGTCGGCGTAGGAGACGACATGTGCCCCGCCGTGCCCGGCGACGTACGCCTGCGCGGTGTCGGGCGCGACGAAGGGCAGCAGCTTGGAGCCGTCGGCCACCCACACGGCCTTGTCGGCGAACCAGAGGGTGCCGGTGGTGGTGTCGGGGACGTAGGCGGCGCGGAGGGTGTCCCGGTGCCCGGCGACGTAACGCAGGAGTTCGGAGGGGGATGGGAAGGTGACGGTCTTCGAGGCGCCCTTGGGCCAGGCCTCGCTCGCGGCCGGCGCGGGCTTCGTGGCGAGATGCTTGGCGTACGCGGTCGCTCCCAGGGCCTTCTTCACATACTGGTCGTCGACGAAGGAGTCGACGTCCACGTCGCCGGTGAGCTTCGCCGCCTTGAGGATCGACACGTCCTTCTTCAGGGCGGAGACGAGCTGGGGCTTGATCGCCGGGTCGAAGGTGGCGATGCCGTGCGCGCCGTTGTAGAGGTAGACGACCTCGGCGGGCAGGCCGGTCGCCTTCGCGACCTTCTCGGCGGCGTCCACCGGGTGGTCGTCGAGGTACTCGGTCGCCTCCGCCTGGGCCTTCAGGAAGGCGTCCAGCACGGCCGGGCGCTCCTTCGCGAAGTCCTCGCGGGCGGTGACGCCGTGGAAGGTCGGCAGGTCCAGCCGGGCTCCGTCGTAGATCGCCTTCGCTTTGTCCTGGTAGGCGAGCAGGCCGGGCCAGGCGACGAACTGGGACAGGGCGTCCGCGCTGCCCGCCGCGAGGGCGGAGGCGCCGACGGAGGGCTGCTGGTTGAGCTTCTGGATGCCGGTGTTCGGGTCGATGCCGGCGCGCTGCAGGGCCCGGACGAGGGTGCCGTCGGCGGCCGAGCCGACGCTCGTGGAGACCTTCTTGCCCTTCAGGTCCTTCAGGGAGGCGAGCTGGGAACCGGGCGCGGTGACGACGGTGTTGAGGCCGCCGCGCAGGTTGTAGCCGGTGACCGAGACCAGGCGGGTGGGGCTGTTCAGCTGCTTGCCGCGGGCCGCGTTGATGAGCAGCGGGAAGTCGCCCATCGAGCCGATGTCGATCTTCCCGGCGGTCATCTGGGCGGTGATGGGCGCGCCGGTGGCGTAGTCCTGCCAGTCGACCTTGTAGTGGACGCCGTCGTGGAGGGAGTTCAGCTGCTTCTCGAAGGAGCCGAGGGAGCGGAGCAGGGTGCCCGCCGTGACGGTGTTGATGGTCCGGGACTGGTAGCCGACCGTGACGGTGACCGTGGAGCCGCTGCCGGCCTCGGCGTCACCGCCGCAGGCGCTGAGCGGGAGCAGGAGGACGACGGCGGACATCGCGACTGCGGTGCGTTTCATGGTGGTTCGGGACATGACGGTTCGGGACATGACGGTTCGGGCCTCTCACCGGAGCAGATAGGGCATGTTGACCGTGACGGCTCCGGTGGGGCATCGGGCCGCGCACGGACCGCAGTACCAGCACTCGTCGACATGCATGTAGGCCTTGCCGTTGCGCTCGTCGATGGCGAGGGAGTCCAGCGGGCACATGTCCACGCAGAGCGTGCAGCCGTCGATGCACTTCGACTCGTCGATGGTCACGGGCACGTCGGCCCGCTGGGGCGCCAAGGGCATGGATGTCTCCGGGAGAGTGCGCGAGCGGGGTGGTTACCGGTTCCGGTGCAGCAGGCCGCTCATGGTGATGCGGTCGCCGCGGAAGCGGATGAACTCCAGGTCGACCGGGCGGCCGTCCGCGAGGTGGGTGAGGCGTTCCAGCATGAGGACTGCGGCGCCGCGCGGGGCCTCGAGCACGGCGGCCGAGTGGGTGTCCGCGCTGACCGCTTCCAGGGTGATCTCGGCGTGGCCGAGACGCTGGCCGGTGACGGCTTCCAGGAGGCGGAAGACGTCGGTGTTCTCGAGGTCGGCGCCGAGCAGTTCGGTGCCGATGTCGAGGGGGACGTAGGTGAGGTCGAGGGACAGGGGCAGGCCGTTCAGGCGGCGCAGCCGTTCGATGTAGAGGACGTCGGTGCCGGGCGGGAGGTGGAGCCGCTCGGCGACGGGCGCGGGTGCCGGGGCGGGGCCCATGGTGCGGACCTCGTTGGTGACCCGGCCGTGCTCGCGGAGGGTTTCCGCGAGGCCC
>NZ_GG657757.1:5250062-5288005 GCF_000158955.1 Streptomyces viridochromogenes DSM 40736
GGTACTTGTGGGCCACGAACACGGTGCCGACGCCGGGCTGGCGTTCGACGAGCCGCCTCGGCCCGCAGCAGGTCGAGTGCCTCGCGGACCGTGTTGCGGCTGGCGCCGTAGTCGGGTCCCCGAGGGTCGACTCGAGGGGGAGGGTGCCGTCGGGGAAGGCGTCGGCGAGCAGTTGGCGTCGCAACAGGTCGGCCAGTTGCCGTGCCCGGTCGGCGCGCAGCCGGCGCCGCGCGCGGTGGGCGGCGACGGTGGTCGCTGCTCCCTGTCCGGCGTGGTCTCGGATGCGGTCGGTAGGCATGGACCGGACCATATCTATCCGGTAGGAAAAGTAGTGTTGCGGGAATGTTGCGCCACCGGGAATGTGACCGGTTCGACCGTTGAACTGGGATTTCTGCGGGCCTGCGGAAAGATCTGCCACCGCCCCGCCGGCCGCTTCGGCTACGCCAACGCCGTCAGGCCCGGCGCGAACACGATCAGCAGGGGCAGCAGCGGTACCAGCGCGGCCGTGGTGGTGGTCAGGGCCCGGTGGCGACGGCCCAGCCGGGGCGGCGGTTCCAGGAGCCGGTCGACCCGCTCGCCCAGCAGGCGGTGGCTGGAGGCACAGGACAGGACACCGCGGTGCTGGTTCAGCTCGATCAGCGCCAGGGCCGTGGTCAGATGGCCGCAGCGGCGGGAGGCGGTGTCGTCGGCGGCCAGTTCGACCAGGCGGTGGGTCTGGTCGCAGAAGTGGGCGAACAGCGGGATGCGCGGGAACCCGGTGGCCAGGGCGGTGGACAGGTGCAGCAGCCAGTCGTGGCGGGCGCGGGCGTGGCCGCGCTCGTGGGTGAGGACGGCGTCGAGCTGGTGCTTGGTGAGGCGGTGCAGGGCGCCCGTGGTGACGATCAGCTGCGGCGGGTTGCCCGGCATCCACCAGGCGTCGGGGTACTCCTCCTCCAGCACGAGCAGGGGGCCTCGCGCGGCGCCCAGGCCCGCCGGCAGGTCGGGGGCGCGCTCGCGCAGGTGGGCGCGGGACTGGGCGCGACGCCGGCGCGCCTCGACGAGCTCCCGCGCGAGCATCGCGGTCGTCCAGGCGGCACCGCAGGCCAGCAGCAGCGTGAGCGCGGCGGCCCACGGCGGGGCGGTGGACAGGTCGTACGCCGCGGTCACGGCGGGCGGCGCCGGAGCGAAGAGCTGGGCGCGGACCGTGCCGAAGACGGCGGCGGCGCCCAGGGCGAGCGCCGTCACGCAGCACAGCAGGACGGTGGCGACCAGGCACTGCCACACCCACAGGCCGACCACCGGTTCCCGCTCGGGCCACGCCGACCGGGTCAGCGCACGGGGCACGGGCACGGCGGCCGTCACGGCGACAACGCACAGCAGGAGCAGGCAGACGGTCATTGCCACGGGCTCCGGTTCCTGGTCGGAAGAGGGCGGCTACGGGGCGTGCGGGGGAGGGCGCCTACGGGGGTCGTGCGAGGGAGGGCGGCCGCCGAGCGTGCGACGGCCTCCGTGTGCGGGCACACCGCCCGATGCCCAGTATGACGGGCCGGGCGGTGTGAGTCAGGGGTCGAACGCAGGTCGAACGCGAACAGAAGTGCCGGGAGGGCCTCATTCCGCTCCCGGTACCACCCGCCCCGTCACCTCGCCCAGCCCCACCCGCACGCCGTCCGGCCCGGGGGCCCAGGCCGAGAGGGTCACCACGTCGCCGTCCTCCAGGAACGTCCGCTTGCCGTCCGGGAGTTCGAGCGGGTCGCGGCCGTTCCAGGTCAGCTCCAGCAGGGAGCCGCGCTCGCGGTCGGCCGGGCCGCTGACCGTGCCCGAGCCGTACAGGTCCCCGGTGCGCAGGGAGGCCCCGTTCACGGTCATGTGGGCCAGCTGCTGGGCGGCCGTCCAGTACATGGTGGAGAAGGGGGGCTCGGAGACGACGTGGCCGTTGACGGCGACCGTGATCCGCAGGTCGTAGCCGCTGGGCTCCTCGTCGCTGTCGTCCAGGTACGGCAGCAGCTCGTGGGTCCGGGCCGGCGGGGCCACCCGGGCCTCCTCCAGGGCGTCCAGCGGAGTGATCCAGGCCGACACCGACGTGGCGAAGGACTTGCCGAGGAACGGGCCGAGCGGCACGTACTCCCAGGCCTGGATGTCGCGTGCGGACCAGTCGTTCAGGAGGCACAGTCCGAAGACGTGCTCGCGGAAGCCGCCGAGGGCCACCGGCGCGCCCATCCGGGACGGCACGCCCACGACGAAGCCGACCTCCGCCTCGATGTCCAGGCGGACGGACGGCCCGAACACGAGGGCGGTGTCCGTGGGCGCCTTGCGCTGGCCCGAGGGGCGCGCGACCTCCGTGCCCGAGACGACGACCGTGCCGGAGCGGCCGTGGTAGCCGATCGGCAGGTGCTTCCAGTTGGGGGTGAGGGAGTCCTCGGCGTCGGGGCGGAAGATCCGGCCGACGTTCCGAGCGTGGATAAACAAAGGCGTAGAAGTCCACGTAGTCCGCGACCTCGAAGGGGAGGTGCAGCGTCACCGAGGACAGGGGGTGGAACAGCGGTTCGACGGTCTCGCGGTGGGACGGCACGGTCACCCACGCCGTCAGCGCCCGGCGCACGTCCGACCAGGGCGTGCGGCCGGCGGCCAGCAGCGGGCCGAGATTCGGCTGCGCGAGCAGGGCGGCGTAGGGCGAGCCGAGGGCGTGGGCCGCCGCGCCCGCGTCCAGCACGTGGTCGCCGAGCCGGACGCCCACGGTCCGGTGCGCGGAGCCGGGGAGGGAGAACACGCCGTACGGCAGGTTGTGCGGGCCGAAGGGATCGCCCTCGGGTACATCGAAGGGGGGCATCGGGTGCTGCCTCGCTTTCGGGTGTGCCGTGTCGTCGCCACGTGTCCGTGGTCGTGCCACACGTTACGGGTGACACACCGGTCCTGGGCAGAGTCCGAGGGGGCGGACACGGACGAACGGGGCAGGTGGGCCCGGGGGATGCCGCGCGGAGCGGTTCCGGCCCGTCCGGACGCGGCGGACGGGACGGCACATTCGTACGAGCCGGAAGTTATCCACAGGACGCGACGCAATCTTGACGGAGCGGTGCGAACGGGGCGACTCTGGGCGGGTGCCGGAAGGCCTCGGGGAGGGGGCGTTCCGACGGCACACCAGGGGGGCGGATGGCCATTGGGGAGGCCGGTCCGGGCTCGACGCGGCATGGTTCACAGCCGGAACGGCTGGAAGAGACCATGCGCGCACGGCTCGGCCGGGAATGTGTGTACGTACCGTCGTGCCGCTTCGGGCTGTACGTGGCGCTGCGCCACTGGTGCCCGCCCGGCGGCCGGGTACTGATGTCGCCGGTCAACGACGACGTGATCTTCTTCGTCGTGCTCGCGGCCGGACTGCGCCCGGTGCAGGCGCCGTTGAGCCCGCTCGACGCGTCCATCGACGTCGACGCCGTGCCCGACGAGACGTGGCGCTCGGTGTCGGCCGTGCTCACCACGAACCTGTACGGGAACCCGGACCCGGCACCGCGACTGCGGGAGAAGTGCGACGCGCTGGGGATCCCGCTGTTCGAGGACGGGGCGCACGCCATCGGCAGCGCGGTGGGCGGACGGCCGGTCGGCGCCTGGGGCGAGGCCTCGGTGTTCAGCCTGTCCAAGCACGTGGGGGCCAAGGCCGGAGGCATGCTCTCCGTCGCCGACCCGGGGCTGCGGGAGGCGGTGGAGAAGACCTGCGCGGGACTGCTCACACCGAACCGGATCGGCTCCGAACTCGCCTACGCGCTCCGGCCGTACGCCGAGGCGACGGTGCGCGGGCTGCGGCTGCGGCGCGCCGCCTGGGCCGCGATCAGGCTGCTGGGGCTGGCGGACCGCGAGGAGATCCGCATGCCCCTGCGCCCGGACGAACTCGCACGGGCCGCCGACCTGGCCCCCGGACTCGACGCCCACCACCCGTGGGTCCGCGTCGACATGCACGACTACCGCCAGGAGTCCGGCCGGCTGCGGCTGCGGCGCATCGGGCGCAGACTCGACCGGCTGGACGACGTGCTGGACGCCTGCCGGGCGGGCACGGAGCTGCTGCTGTCCACGCCCTGGGCCAAGCCGCGCGAGGCGCACGGCACCCAGCCGTTGTTCCGCGTCCCGCTGTTCGTGGAGGACCGGGACGCGGCGATCGCGGCGCTCGCACGGCAGGGCATCGTCGTCGGCTACCTCTACGACCCGCCGCTGGACGACTACGCGGGCGCGGAGTTCACCGACCCCTCACCGGCGCCCGAGGGGGCCCGCTGGTTCGCGCGGCACGCGCTGCCCGTGGACCCGCTGCGGGCCAGGACGGTCGTCGAGGTGCTGGAGCGATCCGGGGCGCGGCCGGTCGAGGCGCCGGGAGAGCCGCCCCGCGGCGGACCGGCAGCGGGAGGGCTGGGGCAGTCCCTTGTCTGAGACCCAGGTGCACGAGCCCGCCACCACGCGCTCCGACGGTGGCGGACCACAACCTGCCGACAGCGGGCACACCCACGACTCGCTGTTCAAGAACGCCTACTTCCTCATGCTCAGCACCGGCGTCTCCGCCGTACTGGGCCTGGGGTTCTGGCTGGTGGCCGCCCGCTACTACTCCGAGGAGGCCGTCGGCCAGGGGTCCGCCGCCATCGCCGCGATGCGGCTGCTCGCCAGCATCACGGCCACGACCATGATCGGTGCCGTCGTCCGTTTCGTGCCCCGCGCGGGACGCGAGACCGGACGCCTGGTGTGGGGCACGTACGCGGCGAGCTCGCTGGTCGTGGCACTCGCCGCCGCCGTCTTCCTGCTCACGCTCGACGCGTGGGGAGCCTCGTACGCCCCGCTGGGCACACCCACGGCCGGGGCGGTGTTCGTCGCGGCGTGCGTGGCCTGGGCGCTGCTCACCCTCCAGGACGGAGTGCTCACGGGGCTGCGCAAGGCCGAGTGGGTGCCCGCCGGGAACGCGGTGTTCTCGGTCGGGAAGCTCGCCCTGCTGGCCGTCTTCGCCGGCACACTGCCCGTCCTCGGGATCTTCGTCTCCTGGGCGGTGGCGATCGCCTTCTCCACCCTGCCACTGGGCTGGCTGATCTTCCGCCGGCTCATCCCGCGCCAGGCGGAGCTCGACCGCGACAAAGAACCCCCGAAACTCCGCGACATGGGGCGCTTCCTCGCCGGCGACTCGCTGGGCGCGCTGTTCAGCCTGGCGATGATCAACCTGCTGCCGGTGATGGTCGCGGTCCGCTTCACCGCCGCGGAGAACGGCTACTTCTACGTGGCGTACACCGTCGGCGGCACCATGGAGTTCATGGCCATCAACATGGCCTCGTCCCTCACCGCGCACGCCTCGCACGACCCGCGACAGCTCGCCGACGGCGTCCGGGGCGCGCTGCGCCGGATGACCCTGCTGCTCGTCCCGGTCGTGGCTGTGCTGGTCCTCTTCGCCCCGTACATCCTCACGCCCTTCAGCCCGGACTACGCCGAGCACGGCTCGACGGTGCTGCGGCTGCTCGCCCTCGGCGCGCTGCCGCGGGTCGTCGTGGAGCTGTACATCGGCGTGCTGCGCGTCCAGGGGCGCACGGGTGTGCTGGCCGCGCTCCAAGGGGCCATGTGCGCCCTGGTGCTGGGCAGCGCGGCCGTGCTGTTCACCCCGGCCGGGATCGCGGGTGCCGGCTGGGCGGTGCTGCTGAGCATGACGCTGATCGCGGTCGTCTCCACGGCCGGACTGCGAGCGGCACTGCGCCACGACGACAGCGCGCCCGCCCCCCGTACGCCCGCCGACCCGTCCTACGGCACCCGCTGGGCGAAACTGAACGCCACCGCCGGGTACGGCACGAACTGGGCCCGCCGGGCCGCCTACCAGCCCAGGGACGGCGACGAGGACACGGTCACGTTGTTCATCGGCCGCCCGGGATACGAGCGTGAGGCGTTGCAGGCGGACACCCTGGCGCTGATCGTGCGGCCGGAGAGCCCCACCCGGGAACCAGCACCTCAGGAGCCCGGGAGAACGCCCCTGGACCAAGAGCCCCGGGAGCGGCGGCTGAGAGGTGCCCTCTGGAGCCTCCTCGGTGTCGCCACCGTCTTCTTCTGGGCGCCGCTGGCCGACCTGCCCTGGCTCGACGGCGCCACCGAAGCGGCACTGACGGGACGTCAACTGCTGGACGGCCTGCCGTTGCCGTCGCTCACCGCGGGAAGTCTGCTGCTGGTGGTGTTCGTCGCCGCGGTCACGGTGTGCACCCGGCGCGACCCGTGGCTGCCCGGCGCGGCGCTGTCCACCGCCCTGCTCGCCCTGTACGCCGCACCGGTCGCCCTCGGCCGGGAACCGCGGCCGGTGGACGGGGCGTTCTACGGGAAGACGGCCGGTTTCCTCGCGGACGTGCTGGGCCTGCACGGGCCCGAGCCGCTGCTGCGCTGGGCGCCGCCCGTCTGCCAGCTGCTGTGCCTCGTGCCGCTGTGGCTGCTGCTCGCGAGCGCGGGCGGACGGCTGCCCTGGCAGGGGCGCTGGGGGGTTCTGTATCTCGTCGCGGTCGGCGGCTGGGTGTGGCGCGAGGCGCTCGCCCCCGTCGCGCCGCCGCTGCTTCTCGCACTCGCCGTACTCGCCGCACTCGTCCGGGTCCGCCGACTGACCGCTTTCCAGGGCCGAAAAACAGGCCGAAACAAGCTGACATAGGCCGAACTGAGCCGAACAGAGCCACACAGAGCCGAACCGCCAGGGGGGAACCACCGTGCGTCCGCCAGCAACTCCACGGGAGAGATCCACGCCGGAACCCACGCCCGCGCGGGGCGAGGCGGACCTGTCCGGGACCACCCCCGAGACCTCCAGCCAGTCCTCCAGCCCCTCGTCCTCGGAGTCGTCGAGCCCCGCCCATGAGCCCGTGACGGACCTGTCCGACCTGGCCCCCGCCTGGACCGCGGGGCGCGCGTTCGCCTGGCCCGGTGCTCCGCTGCTCGTCGCGCTCGCGCTCTGGGCGTACGCCGTGCGGCACACCGACGTCTCGCGACTCGACGACTACGGACTGGTCACCGCGCTGCACCCGGCGTTCTGGGCCGGCCTCGTGGTGCTCACCACCGGCTTCTGGTTCACGGTCCGCGACCCGAGCCGGCCTGGCCGCTGGGCGGCGGGGTACGTCCTCGGACTGCTGGTGATGGAGCGGGCCACCCAGGCCGTGGTCTACCCGACCCCGCTGTACGCCTGGGCGTGGAAGCACGACGCGGTCATCGACCACCTGCTGACGGCGGGCGGCCTCCAGACGGCCGACCAGGTCGGCGACATGGCCGTGTACGACCAGTGGCCGGGCTTCTTCGCCGCCCAGGCCGCCCTGGTGCGGCTGCTGGGCGTGGACTCGGCGGCGATGTTCATGGCCTGGTGGCCCCTGGTCTCCAGCCTGATGCTGATGCTCCCGCTGCTGCTGATCTACCGCACCTTCACCGAGGACCGGCGGCTGATCTGGACGGCGGTCTGGCTCTTCTACGTCGCCAACTGGGTGGGGCAGGACTACTTCTCCCCCCAGTCCGTCGCCTACGCGCTGCACGTCGGCGTCCTGGCGGTGGTCCTGCGCCGCTTCGGCCGGTCCGCCGTGCGCGACGGGTGGCCGCGGCAGGCCGTGTGGACGGTGGTGATCACCGTCCTGCTCGTGGCGATCGTCATCTCCCACCAGCTCACCCCGGGCATGCTGGTCGTCTGTCTGCTCGCCCTGTGCCTCACCCGCCGCTACCGCGACTGGGTCCCGCTGGCCACCACCGCGGTGATCTTCCTGGCCTGGTGCCTCACGGCCGCGCTGCCCTTCCTGTCCGCGGCGATGCCGGACATGATCCGTTCCATCGGGGACGTGGGCGCCAATGTCGAGACCGGCTACGGTGCCACCCCGACCGGCACCGGGGCGATCGCGACCTCCTGGGCGGCCCGGCTGCTGTCGGGCTCCGTCCTGCTGCTCGCGGGGATCGGCGTGCTGCGGCAGCGGGTGCTGCGCCATCGCGCCCTGCCCCTGCTGCTGATCGCCGCGGCCCCGCTGCCGATGTTCGCGGCGAGCAGCTACGGCAGCGAGATGATCTTCCGGGTGCTGCTGTTCATGCTGCCCGGCGCCGCCTTCTTCGCCGCCGCCGCGCTGCTGCCCAAGGTCCGTACGCTGGCCGCCGACGCCGCCGCACAGGGGGCCCGCGGTTCTGCCGAGAGCCGCCGGCGGGGGATCGTCACCTGGGTGCCGCTGACCGCCCTGCTCCTCGGCACTCTGGCGTTCGTCCCGAGCTACTCCGGCAAGGACCGGATCAACTACTTCCCGCCCCAGGAAGTGAACCTGGTACGGCAGCTCTTCGACCAGGCGCCCGACGGCTCGCTCGTGGTGGCCGCCAACCGCAACTACCCGCTCGCGTACGCCTCCTACGGGAGCATCGACCACTACTGGTTCCTCGACGACGGCCGCAGTCACGTCGACCGGATCGTCAAGAGCCCGGCCGCCACCCTCGCCAGGGACATGGCCGGGGTGGAGCGGCCGGCCCGGGCCTACTTCCTGCTCACCCAGGGCCAGTCGGCCAACTCCGAGATGAACGGACAGCTCGACAGGGCGCAACTGGACCGCATCCAGAAGTCCGTCGCCGCCTCACCACGGTTCCGGCTCGTGGCGGAGAACAGCGCCGGATGGCTCTACGTACTGAAGCAGACCGGGGGAGCGGAGCGATGACACCGCAGGAACTCGTGGTCCGGATGCTGCCGCCGTTCGGCGGCTGGCTCGCGCTTGCCGCGCTCGCCCTGCCCGGCGGGGCGCCGCTGCGGGGCGCCGCGGTCGTCCTCTTCCTGGCGGCCGGGCCGGGTGCCGCCGCCGTCAGAGTCTGCGCCCCCGCGCTGGGGGCGCGGCCCGCCGAAGGGCCCGTCGAGCGGCGGGAGGCGGACTTCGCCCGCCACAGCGACCTGCTGGAGCGGCTGATGCTGGTGCTGTTCCTCAGCATCGGTGCCGTGATGCTCGTCGCGACCGTACTGATCGCCACGCACACCTTCAGCGCGCAGCGGGTGCTGCTGACGCTGACCCTGCTGACCACGCTCGCCGCGTTCTGTCCGCCGCTGCGCGCCTCCCCCGCGCCCAGGACGACGCCGAGGACACCGAAGGGTTCCGCTCAGTGAGGTTCGACCGCCCCCACCGTCCCGACCGCTCCCGCCGTTCCGACCGCCCTCACCGTTCCGTTCGCTCGCACCGCCCGTTCGCGTCGAGTCGCCGCAGGCTGCTGATCACGTCCGCCACGGTCGTCAGCGCCGTCCTGGTCGCCCTGCTCGCCCTGCGGAACGCCTCCGGACCGGAACCGGGAGCCACCGGTTCCCGCGCGGACTGCCGCCCCACCGCACTCCTGGAACCGCCCTGCGGCGCCTGGTTCGGGGCGTTCGTGCCGCACGACCGGGACGACCTCCCGCAGAAGGTGCGCGCCTACGAGGAACGCGTGGGCCGCAAGCTCGACATCGTGTACACGTACCACGACATGTCCCTGGCCCGGGGCGCCCGCCGGGAGGGCCAGCTGCTCACCCCGGAGGAACGCCGCGTCGGCGAGGACCACCTGCTGCTGCTGTCCTGGGAGAGCAAGTGGTGGGGCGGCACGAAGCAGCAGCAGCCCACGTGGAAGCAGATCGCGGCAGGCGAGCTGGACAAAACCGTCATCGACGTCCAGGCCGAGCGCATCAGGGACTACGGCAAGAAGGTCTTCCTCTCCTTCGACCTGGAGATGGACACCCGCACCCCGGCCAACGGCACCCCCGCCGACTACGTGAAGGCGTACCGGCACATCCACGACCGGTTCCGCGCGCTGGGCGTCGACAACGTCGTGTGGACGTGGATCACCACCGGCTACCTCGACCACGCCGACGAGATGAAGCGGATGTACCCCGGCGACGACTACGTCGACTGGATCGGCTACAACCAGTACAACTACTACCGCTGTCACAGCGCGGACTGGATGACCTTCGCGCAGACCCAGAACACCGTGCACGACTGGATCCGCGAGCACATCTCCGACGACAAGCCGCTGATGCTCTCCGAGTTCGGCACCGCGCAGGACCCGAGCCGCCCGCAGCGGCAGGCCGAGTGGTACGCGCAGGTGCCCGGGGTGCTGAAGGGCCTGGAGGGCGTCAAGGCCGCCCTCCAGTGGAACTACCGCGACCCCGGACCGCACTGCGACCTGGCGCTGGCGAACGACGCGGCCTGGAACAGCCTGCGCAAGGCGGTCGCCGACCCGTACCTCAACCAGCCGCTCAAGTAACCGAGGACAGGGTCAGCCCGAGGACAGGGTCAGCCCGCGAACTCGGGCCCGCGCACCACCGCGCGGGCCCGCCGGTACCACCGCCACCCGATCGTCTTCGGCCCGTCCCGGTAGGGCGCGACCCGGGCGCCCGCCCCCGCCAGCCAGCCCTCGACGTCGGCGACGGTGTGGCTGCGCCGCACGATGAGCCGGGCGATGCGGTAGCGCTCGTCGCGGTCCGAGCTGAGCGCGTGCCGTACCGCGGTCGCCGTCTCGTAGCCGGCCCGGGCCGACATGGCCCGCACGCGCGGGCTGTTGTAGCCGTGCGGATAGGCGAGATGGCGTATCTCGTGCCCGAGGGCGTCCTCCAGCACGGCCTTCGACGAGCGCAGTTCGTGGGCCAGGTCCTTGCCAGGCAGGGTGTCGAGTTGGGCGTGCGTGACCGTGTGGCTGCCGATCTCCATGCCGGAACGTTCCAGCTCCGCCGCCCGGTCCAGGGCCATCATCGGGGCGGGCGGCAGCAGACTGCGCCCGCCCGGGGCGATGGCGCCGGTGGTGAGATAGGCCGTGGCCGGCAGGCCGCGCCCGGCCAGGGCCTCGGCGGTGGGGCCGGGCAGATCGGCGAAGCCGTCGTCGAAGGTGAGCAGCACGGGCCGGGACGGCAGGGGCGCCCGGCCGGTCAGATGATCGGCGAGCGTACTGATCGTGACGGGCGTACGGCCGCTGTCGACCACGGCGTCGAGATGGGCCGCGAACTCCCGCGGGGTGACCGTGAACTCGGCGATCCAGCCGGGCGGGTCGTCCATCACGGCGTGGTAGAGGAAGACGGGGATCGCCGAAGTGCCGACCGCACCCGCCGGGGCCGTCGCACCCTCTGGGGCTGTCGCACCCTCTGGGGCCACCGCACCCCCTGGGGCCACCGCACCTCCTGGGGCTGTCGCACCCCCCGAGGCCGTCGCACCCCCCAGGGCCGTAGGGCCGTCACCCTCCCGCGCACCCCGCTCCGCCCGGCCTCTGCCGTCGGTCCTCATCTCGCCCCCCGCACAGTCGCGCGCAGCGCCCGCCGCGCCTTCAGATAGCCGACCGGCCCGTACACCATCCCCCTGCGCTGCAACCGCGACAGCCGCCGTGGCCACGGATGCGTGCGCACGTCGTGGTCACCCGGCGTGCCACCGCCGCCCGTCCCCTCCGTCTCGCGCACGGCGGTCAGCGCGCGGGCGTGGGCGAGGCCGCGGGGCAGCCGGGCGAGGAACGCCGGCAGCAGGGCGGGCCGGTTGACGAGCACCGCGGTGAGGTAGGCGGTGAGCCCGGCGCCGTAGCCGTACGCCTGCGTCTCCAGGTCCCGCCAGGTCTCCCGGTGGTGGTGCCACACCAGCGCGTACGGCGTGTAGCGCAGCCGGTGGCCCTGGGCCAGGACGCGGACGAAGCCGTAGAGGTCGTCGCCGCCCCGGGCGGCCGTCCCGGCCCCGGTGGCCGGGTCGAAACCGCCGACGGACCGCAGGGCCGCCGTCCGGAAGGCCATGTTGGCGCCGGAGCCGAACCGCCCGGCCGTGAACGGGAACAGCGGCTCGTCGACCGGCGGGTCCGCCGGGTCGTACGTCCTTGGGGTGAAGCCTTTCGCGAAGCCGCCGTGGCTCTCCAGCAGCACCTGGGCCGGGGTGGTCAGCCGCGCGGGCAGGATCAGCCCGGTGGCACAGCCCAGTCCCGCGTCGGCGGTGAAGGGCGCGGTGAGCTCGGTCAGCCAGCGCGGGTCGGCGACCACGTCGTCGTCGGTGAAGGCGACCACCTCGCCCCGGGCGGCCGCCAGCCCCGCGTTGTGCGCGACCGCGAGTCCGGGCACCGGCTCGCACAGGTACCGCACGCGCTCGGCGTACTTCCGCTCGACCAGCTCCCGTGTCTCACCCGTCACGGGCGCGTTGTCGACGACGACGATCTCGAAGCGCGGATGGTCCTGCGCCAGCAGCGAGTCCAGCGCGCGGGCCAGCTGCCCGGCACGCTCCCGGGTGGCCACGACGACACTCGTGTACGGCGGCTCCCCGGGCTCGTCACCGACGGCCGGCGCGCACTGCGCCCGCCCACGCTCCGCCAGCACGGCAGGTGCGTCCGCCCCCTCCGACACCCGCCCGAGCAGCGTGCCGACGGGCCGGCCACCTCGCCTGACCAGCACGAACACCGCTCCGCTCGTCACCGGCGGACTCCCCGGACCCGGTCTGAGCACCGCCTCCGGACCATCGAGGTCCAACTCGGCGACCTGCACCGCCCCGATGTCCAGGAACCGGCGTATCTCCTCCCGCGCACGCGCCGAACGAGCCATGCGCCCTCCCCCCACTCGTGTCGGTACGACCTCACTCGGGTCAGGTGCGGCGCAGCCGGGCCGCGCCCTTCAGGGTCCGCGCCGCCAGCGCCGCGAGCCGCGGCCGGCCGCGGACGAAGCTGTGCGCGCGGCGCGCCGGCTCGCGGCTCAGCCAGTGCAGCGCCGCGCCCGCCCCCGGACGCGTCACCGCGCCCTCGTACACGGGCAGTTCGCCCGTCTTCAGCGCGTCCTTGTACTCGGCCGCGCCCCGCCCCAGGTCGAGCATGCCGATGCCTTCGGCGGCCGCCGCCTCGGCCATGCGCAGATGCAGCACCAGACCCGGCGAGTACTTCGAGAACTCCGGGTCGTAGGCCGGGAACCAGCAGGCCAGGACCGACGCCGAACGCAGCCCGAAGTGCGCGGCGACGGGCCGCTCACCCGCGTACAGCACGGACAGCGTGCCGCTGCACTCCGGCGCCCGGGTCCCGGCCAGCCGGCCCACGAGCCGGGTGATCCACTCCTGCGCGAACCGGTCCCGGCGGCCCGTCCTGCGGTACTGCGCCGACTTCCACTCCATGAGCGTGCGCAGCGCGGCCGGGTCACGCTCGTCGAACACGAACCGTGGCTCGCCGACCTGCCGCCCCAGCCTGCGCTCCTTGGCCAGGGTGGTCTTCAGGAACTTCGGCGACTGCGCGCGCAGCACCGACTCGTAGGTCTCGTAGCCCTTCTCGATGTCGATGACGAAGGTGGCGTACTCCTCCGCCGCGTACCGGACGAAGAGCCGCTGCTCGGCCTCCAGGTTGTCGAAGGCGAAGCTGGACACCGAGCAGGCCCGCAGCAGTTCGCCCGTCTCCAGGTCGAGGCCCGGCCGCAGGATCGCGCCCTGCGCGTCCGAGACGCCGAGTCCGATCGCCCGGCCCTGTCCCCACCGCCCGCGCTCGTAGGGCAGGAAGCCGGCCGGCTCCAGCCCCTCGTACACCACCGCGACCCGCGCCTGCGGCCGCACCCGGCCCACGGCTTCGGTGAACTCCGGTTCCATGAAAGGGTTGCGCGGTGCTTCCGACGCCGCGCGCAGCGCTCGCCAGCGCTCCCTCTCCGCCTCGCCGAGCTCCCCGGCCCCGGCCACACGAATGCGCCCACTGCTCAACCTGACCCCCCGATCAAGTCCCCCCTGGACACTTGGAAGGTACCGCTCGGGACGGCCTCACGGGTAGGTAGCGGACCATGTTGTTGCCAACTGGTGCAGAGGGGCCCTCAACCGGGCAATCGGTGTCAGCCGCGCGGTGAAACGAACCGGCGCGCTGTCCGTATTCTCTGATCATGGCCGCACCCATCGCATATTCACTCATCGCCACCGACCTGGACGGGACGCTGCTGCGCGGCGACGACACCCTCTCCGACCGGTCCCTCGCCGTGCTCGCGCGGGTGGCGGAGGCAGGTGCCCAGCACCTCGTGGTGACGGGCCGGCCGGCGCCGAGAGTGCGGCCGCTCCTCGACGTCCTCGGTTGTACGGGGCTCGCGGTGTGCGGCCAGGGCGCGCAGGTGTACGACGCCGGCGCGGACCGGCTGCTGTGGTCCATCACCCTGGACCGGGAACTGGCGGAGACCGCGCTCGGCAAGATCGAGGCCGAGGTGGGGGAGGTGTACGCCGCGGTCGACCAGGACGGGGTCGACGGGCTGACGCTCATCGAGCCGGGCTATCTCATGCCGCACCCGACCCTGCCCGCCGTGCGGGTCGAGCGGCGCGAGGACCTGTGGTGCGAGCCGATCAGCAAGGTGCTGCTGCGCCACCCCTCGCTGTCGGACGACGAGTTGGCGGCGACGGCCCGCTCGGTGGTCGGCTCACTGGCGACGGTGACGATGTCGGGGCCCGGCACGGTCGAACTCCAGCCGTGCGGCATCACCAAGGCGACGGGCCTGGCGCTGGCCGCCGAGCATCTGGGGCTGCGGCCCGCGGACACCATCGCCTTCGGCGACATGCCCAACGACATCCCGATGTTCGACTGGGCCGCCCACGGCGTCGCCATGGCCAACGCCCATCCCGAACTCAAGGCCGTGGCCGACGAGGTCACGCTGTCGAACGAGGACGACGGCATCGCCGTCGTCCTCGAGCGACTGCTGGGCGGAGCGGATCAGTACGGGCCGTTGACGTTGTCGATCGAGCCGTAGCGGGCAGCCGCGTAGTTGCAGGCCGCGGTGATGTTGGCGACCGGGTCGTACGGGTCGAAGGAGGTGCCGGCCACGTGGTAGGCGGCGAACGTCGGGTCGATCACCTGGAGCAGGCCCTTGGACGGGGTGCCCGCGACGGCGTTCGAGTCCCAGTTGTTGATCGCCTGGGGGTTGCCGGACGACTCACGCATGATGTTGCGGTAGATGCCGTCGTAGGACCCCGGGATGCCCTTCTGCGCCATGATGTCCAGCGCCTCGTGGATCCACCCGTCGAGGTTGTTCGCGTACGTCTTCGCGGAGGCCGGGGTGGCCTGGGCGACGCCCGTGGCGGGCTTCGTGGCCGGCTTGGCGGGGGCGGACGACTTGGTCGCCTGCTTCTCGGCGGCGTCCGCCTTGGCCGTCTTCACCTTCAGCTTCAGACCCGGGTGGATCAGCTTCGGGCTGTCGCCGACGGCGGCGCGGTTGTCCTTGTAGAGCTGCTTCCAGCCGCCCGACACGTCGTACTTGTCCGCGATGCGGTAGAGCGTGTCGCCCTTGACCACGGTGTACGTCAGGGACTTGGCGGGCTGGGCCGCCTGCCGCACGGACTGTGCGGCGGCGGGGGCGCTCTGGGGCTCGGCGGCGCTCGCGTGCGTCGCGCCGAGGAGCGGAAGGGTGAGTGCCGCTCCGCCGGTGCCGACGGCTACGACACCTCGGGTGAGCGGGCTGGTTCTGATGCGACGGTGCTTGCCTCGTCCGGCCATGGCGATGTTCCTCTCCGGCGCCTGCGAGGTGAGCTGTCGGGTTCGGGCCGGGAGGTGCCCGGCCGCGTACGGCGTCGTGCTGCCGTACGCGGCTTCACCCCGAGCCGGTCCGCTGTGCGGACCGGCGACTTACCTGGGTCCCCCGCTCCTGCCCTGCGTGAGTGAGTCGGTGTGTGTGGGGTGTCCGGGCGGCGGCAGGATTCGGCGGTCCGCCGGACAAGCCGGGAACGTATGCGAGAGCACATGTCGGGAACAAGCACCGGAGTCACACAACGCGCCGGTTGACCTTGGTCTGGGGAGTTTGGGGTACTTGATCCTTTGCGGGAGCCAAGGCTCAACTGGCTTTCGGCGGAAGGGGGTACGGGTTGGTGTCGGAGTGGGCAGTCAAAAGGGGCGACGTGACCGAACTCACTGATCACGAGCCTGTGGGGCAAATGCCAGCAAAGGGAATTCGCTTAAGCAACCTGGCAAATCGTGTATATCTCGCTACCTCCCGGTAAGTCGATAAATGTCTGTTCTTATGGCCTGATCGAAAACATGGAGCTCGTGATCGGATACCACCCGGCCTGTAACCATGGGCGCTGGCAGTGATCGAAACGTGACCGGATACGCTGACTCGAGTGATGGCAGCGACCTATCGACAATCCGCGTAATCACCGGCAGACACAGCAGACAGGAGACCCCTCGTGACCGACGTCGGGCCGTTCGGGCTGAGCGTGCGGGACCAGGCTCTGGAAGCCGATGTCCAGGCCGGGTTGGCGGCTGTCGAGGAAGGCTTGTTCGAGGCCACCAAGAGTGAGGTGCCCTTCATCACGGAGGCCGCCCAGCACCTGGTGCGGGCCGGCGGCAAGCGGTTCCGCCCGCTGCTCGTGATGCTCTCCGCCCAGTTCGGTGACCCGTACGCGCCCGGGATCGTGCCGTCGGCCGTCGTGGTCGAGCTGACGCACCTCGCCACGCTGTACCACGACGACGTGATGGACGAGGCGACGGTGCGCCGCGGGGTGGCGAGCGCCAACACCCGCTGGGGCAACTCCGTCGCGGTCCTCACCGGCGACTTCCTCTTCGCCCGCGCCTCGCACACCCTGGCCGACCTCGGCCCGGAGGCGGTCCGCGTGCAGGCCGAGGCGTTCGAACGGCTGGTGACCGGGCAGATCCTGGAGACGGCCGGGCCGCAGGACGGCCGCGACCCCGTCGAGCACTACCTGGACGTGCTGGCCGGCAAGACCGGTTCGCTGGTGGCCGTGTCGTGCCGGTTCGGCGCGATGATGTCCGGCGCCGACGAGACGACCGTGGACGTGCTGACCCAGTACGGCGAGCGGCTCGGCGTCGCCTTCCAGCTCGCGGACGACGTCCTGGACATCGCCTCCGACTCCCACGAGTCCGGCAAGACGCCCGGCACCGATCTGCGCGAGGGCATCCCCACGATGCCGGTGCTGCGGCTGCGCGAGCAGGCGGCCCGGCTCGGGCTCGCGGACGACGTCGCCCTGTGCGAGCTGCTGGACTCCGACCTCACCGACGACGCACGGCACGCCGAGGCCCTGCGCCTGCTGCGGGCCCACCCGGCGCTGGAACAGGCCCGGCGGGACACCGTCCGCTACGCCCAGGACGCCCGTTCGGCCCTGGCGCCCCTGCCGGAGTGTGCCGCGAAGGCGGCTCTCGTGGAGCTGAGCGACGCCGTGGTGCACCGCGCCGGCTAGTCCTGGTCCGCCCCCGACCCTTACGGGTCGGGGGAGACGCCGCGCCTGCGTGTCATACCCCAGCAGTACGTGGAGTTGAGCCCGCGGTCTGACGTATCTCCCCGGCCGATTTGGTCAGATGGAGACCACGGAAGAACACCACTCCTCACCTGTTCGGGTGAGAATGGCGGCTCAGGGACGAGTGCGTGGACGACACGGACAGCCGCCGCCGACCACGGAGGTAGGGCACACATGGCACCGTACGCATCCGACGAGAACACGACCGCCGGGGAGGGCGACGAGCAGCGCTCCGGGCGGCGCAAAGCCGCGCGGTACGTCGTCCCGGTCACGGTGGTGGGGGTGGCGGCCGCGACGATCGGCCTGGTCCCCGCACTCGCCGACTCGGGCGATCCCGACCTCCCGAAGATCACGGCGCAGCAGCTCATCGAGAAGATCGCGAAGTCGGACGTGCAGCAGCTGTCCGGCACGGTGAAGATCAGCACGGATCTCGGACTGCCGGACCTCGGCGGGCTGGAGAGCAGCCTGATGTCCGGTGCGGCGAGCCCGGACGAGGGCGGTTCCTCCGCCGACCCGACGTCCAAGCTCACGGAACTCGCCTCCGGCACGCACACCCTGCGCGTCGCGCTCGACGGCCCGGAGAAGCAGAAGCTGTCGCTGCTGGAGAACGCCGCCGAGTACAGCGTCGTCCACAACGGCAAGGACGTCTGGGGCTACGACAGCAAGTCCAACGAGGTCTACCACGGCACGGCCGCGCAGGGCCCGGAGCACGAGAAGGAGCAGCCGCCGGCCACGCCGAAGGACTTCGCCGAGGAGGCCCTGAAGGCCGTCGACGACACGACCTCCGTGACCGTGGACGGCACCGCCCAGGTCGCCGGCCGGGACGCCTACAAGCTGCTCATCAAGCCGAAGCAGTCCGGCTCCACGGTCGGCGCGATCACCGTCGCGGTGGACGCGAAGACGGGGACGCCGCTGAAGTTCACGCTGACTCCGGCGGGCGGTGGCGCCGCCGTCGTCGACGCCGGCTTCACCCAGGTGAGTTTCGACCGGCCGGCCGCGTCGACCTTCGACTTCACCCCGCCGAAGGGTGCGAAGGTCACCGAGGAGAAGGTCACCGAGGAGAAGGCCATCGAGGAGAAGGCCTCCGCCGGGGCCGGGGCGCGCGAGCACGCCGAGCACGCCCCGAAGGCCGGGGAGGACCTGGGCAAGGGCTTCGGCGGTCTGGACGGCATGAAGACCCTCGGCGAGGGCTGGAACGCCATAGCCGTCCTCGACACCGGCGGCGAGGGCGTGCCCTCCGGCAAGGCCGGCGGCGACCTCGGCGGCTTCATGAACTCGCTCGGCGACAAGGTCACCGGCAAGTTCGGCTCGGGCACGGTCTTCTCCACCCGCCTCGTCAACGCCCTGATCACCGACGACGGCAAGGTCTACGTGGGCGCGGTCACCAAGGACGCACTCGTGAAGGCGGCCGACGCCGGCAAGTAGGTCCCGCACGCCACGGGACGCCGAGAGAACGAGGAAGCCGATGCCCGAACAGCCCGCCGCGCGGTCGCAGGAGAGCGGCGCGAGTGCCGTGGGTGGCGAGGCGGTCATCGCCACCCGGGGGCTCACCAAGCGCTATCGCGGCGGGCAGCTCGCTGTCGACGGGCTCGACCTGACCGTCCCGGCGGGCAGTGTCTTCGGCTTCCTCGGGCCCAACGGCTCCGGCAAGACCACCACCATCCGCATGCTGATGGGTCTCATCGAGCCCACCTCCGGCACGGCACGGGTGCTCGGCCGGCCCATGCCCCGGGCCACCCGCGCCGTGCTGCCGCACGTCGGCGCCCTCATCGAGGGCCCGGCCCTGTACGGCTTCCTCTCCGGCCGCGACAACCTCATCCGATACGACTCCGCCGACCCGGCCGCCGACCCGCGCACCCGGCGTGCGCGGGTGGCCGCGGCGCTGGACCGGGTGGGCCTGACGGCCGCCGCCGGCAAGAAGGCCAAGGCCTACTCGCTGGGCATGAAACAGCGCCTGGGCCTCGCGGCCGCGCTGCTCCAGCCGCGCCGGCTGCTCGTGCTCGACGAGCCGACCAACGGCCTCGACCCGCAGGGCATGCGCGAGATCCGTACCCTCGTACGGGAACTGGCCTCGGACGGCACGACCGTCTTCCTCTCCTCCCACCTGCTCGACGAGATCGAGCAGGTCTGCACACACGCGGCCGTGATGGCACAGGGCCGCCTGATCACCCAGGGCCCGGTCGCCGAACTGGCCGCCGGGGCACGCGGCCGGCTGGTGGTGACGACACCGGACCCGGCGGAGGCGGCCCGCGTGCTGAAGGAGCAGGGCGTCGGCGACGTGGTCGTGACCGACGACCGGGTGACCGGGGAACCACCGGACCGCGACCTCGCCGACGTGAACACCGCGCTGGTCACCGCGGGAGTCCGGGTACGCGGCTTCACGGTCGAACGGGCCTCGCTGGAGGACGCGTTCGTGGCACTGACGGGGGAGGGGTTCGATGTCGCGGGCTGACGTCGTGGAGAGCGCACGCCCGGTGAGCCCGCTGTGGACCTTCGGGTTGCTGCGCAACGAGCTCACCACCACCTTCCGCCGCTGGCGCACCCTCGCGCTGCTGGCCGTGCTGGCGGGCGTGCCCGTCCTGGTGGGCATCGCCGTCAAGATCGAGACGGGCGACGGTTCGTCACCCGGCGGCGGCGGAGGCGGCGGAGGACCGGCCTTCATCTCCCAGATCACCAACAACGGCCTGTTCCTCGTCTTCACCGCCCTGGCCGCCACGCTCCCGTTCTTCCTGCCGATGGCCATCGGTGTCGTCGCGGGCGACGCGATCGCCGGCGAGGCGAACGCCGGCACGCTGCGCTACCTGCTGGTCTCCCCGGCGGGCCGTACCCGTCTGCTGCTCACCAAGTACGCGACGGTCGTGCTGTTCTGCCTGGCCGCCACCCTCGTCGTCGCCGTCTCGGCACTGACGGTGGGAGCACTCCTCTTCCCGCTCGGCGACCTGACGACCATCTCCGGCACACACATCAGCTTCGCCGAAGGCCTGGGCAGAGCCCTGCTGATCGCCCTGGTCGTCGCCGCGTCACTGATCGGCGTCGCGGCGCTCGGCCTGTTCGTCTCGACGCTGACCAACAGCGGCATCGCGGCGATGGCGACCACGGTGGGACTGCTGATCACGGTCCAGATCCTCGACCAGATCCCGCAACTGCACGCCCTCCAGCCGTACTTCTTCTCGCACTACTGGCTGTCCTTCGCCGACCTCATGCGCGAACCGGTCTACTGGGACGACCTAGCCAAGAACCTCGGCCTCCAGGCCCTGTACGCGGCGGTGTTCGGCTCGGCGGCCTGGGCGCGCTTCACGACGAAGGACATCACGGCCTAGCGCTCCTCCTCGTACAGGAACCGGGCGAGGGGCGCCTCCTGCGCGAAGAACGTCTTGGCGCGGGTCAGTGCCTCGGTGTCGTTCAGCACGTCACCGGGCTTGCTGCCGTTGCCGAGCAGCACCCCGCCGAACCGCATCCCCAGGTACGCCGCCGAGTTGTTGAGCGTCCCGACCAGCGGGTCGGCCACCACCTCCTCCCGGTGCGCGAGCGCGGTGACGCCCCACAGGGTGCGTCCGGCCATGGTCGCCTTGAAGTCGAGGCCGGGCGTGCGCAGCCAGCCCGACCAGTGGTCGAGGTAGCGCTTGGTGTGCGCGGAGACGGAGTACCAGTACAGGGGCGAGGCGATCACGAGGTCCGTGGCCGCGAGGGTGGCGTCCAGCAGGAGGGCGAGGTTGCCCTCGGTCGGGCGGACGTGGTCGCTGTCGTGCCGCAGGTCCTCGAAGTCGGGGATCGGGTGCTCGGCGAGGTCGATCCACTGCTGTTCGACGTCCGGCGGCAGCTGCTCGGCGGCCCGGCGGGCCAGCAGCTCGGTGTTGCCGTCGGAGCGGGCGCTGCCCAGGACGAAAAGGAAGCGGCGGGTCATGGGAGTCCCCCAGAAGGTAGGCGTGGAGCGGAAGACAGGCGTGCAGTTGAAGACAGGCGTGCAGCAATTACGCGCGCATGCATCATATGCGTACGCATCTAATTAGCCAAGGGTGCCCGTGAGCCATCCAGGGCCCTCCCTCACCCTCCGGCGCCCGCCTCCGCCTCCGCCTCCCGCGCCACGGCCAGCAGCAACGCCTCTCGCCCGTGCGGCGCCACCACCTGCAGCCCGGCCGGGCAGCCGTCATCGCCGAAGCCTGCCGGGAGGCTCAGCGCCGGATGCCCGCTGAGGTTGAACGCCCAGGTGAGCGAGGTGGAGTAGCGGTCGCCCGGCCCCTCGTGGCTGTGCGGCGCGGTGGGGGCCGTCGGCGTCAGCAGCAGTTCGGCACCGGCGAACAGCCCGGCCAGCCGCCGGTCGTTCTCCGCCCGGACGCGGTGGGCCCCGGCCGGATCGGCCCCGGGTGTGCGCAGGGCGAGCCAGGCGGGCCCGGGGTCCAGGAGCCGCAGCGGCACCCGCGGCCGTACGAGCCGTACGACACCGGCTGCCTCGAGCCGTTCCACCGCCGCCCGGGCGAGTGCGACGGGCTCCGGGTCGGGTCCCGCGAAACCGAGGTCGGGGGACCAGACGGCGGTGACGGGCAGAGGCGGCCCGACCGCAGCCGCCTCCCGCGACATCACGTGCCACCAGCTCGCCGCGTCGGACGCCGAGCGGGCGAGCACGCCGGGCACGGCGAGGCCCGTACGGTCGGCGGAGGGCAGTCGTCCGCGTGTCGTCTTCAGGCCGACCACCCCGCACCACGCCGCCGGGATCCGCACCGACCCGGCCCCGTCGCCGCCCGTGGCCAGCGGGACCAGCCCGGCCGCCACCGCCACCGCGGCCCCGGCCGACGAGCCGCCCGGCGTACGGTCGGCCCGCCACGGGTTCACCGTCCGGCCATGTGCTCCGAGTCCCCAGGTCTGCCAGGCAGTCCCCGGCCCGGGAACGGAGGTCGCGCCCACGGCGACGCACCCGGCCGCGAGCAGCGGCCCCGCCGCCCGCAGTCCGTGCCGCCCCTTCACGGCGAGGGGAACGCCCGCCAGAGGCAGCGACCCGCCTGTGCCGGCACTCGCGCCATCGCTCGTACGAGTGATATCCGGGGCATCCCGAAAAGACGCCACGCCCTCCCCAGGACTTCCGCAGCGCCGGTCGAGTCGCGCGTCCAGCTCGCCCGCCCGCCGCACCGCCTCCTCGCGCCACACCTCGACGAACGCGCACAGCGTCGGATCGGGCCCGCTCGATCCCGCTCCCAGCGCCCGCCGTGACCACGTCGACCGCGCGCAGCTCCCGGGGCCCGTACGCCCGCCGCGATCTCCCCGGCCGACAGGGCCGCAGCGGCCGTCAGCGCGCCGCTCCCGTCAGCCGGCCCAGGGCCGCGGTTCTCGCGCGGCGGACGACCCAGCTCGCCGAGCCGCCAGGCCGCCACCCACGGCACCCGGTACACGTCGATCGCCGACTCCAGGGAACTTGACCCGCTGGGTGAGCGGGCGCGGCAGCCGGCCCGGGGCGTCCGCCACGAGGACGACACCGTCGAGGTCGAGCCCCGGGGGAGCCTGACCGCGTCGGAAGACCTCCACCGCACCGGCCACCGCGTCCAGCCCGGCCGCGTGCGTCCGCGCGACCAGCAGCACCGACGGGGGATCACCCGGTCCGGGCCAGGCTCGGCCGCTGTCATGGCCGCCGTAGACCGCGGCGAGGGTGGAGACACCCGCGCCTCCGTGCGTGCCGACCCAGGAGAAACGCCGTGCCCCGGCACGGGCGTGCCCGGGCTCCGGCGGCGGCCCCGGCGCCGGGGTGGACACCGGCCCGCGGATCCAGATCTCGGGTCCCTGTCGCATGCCTGTGTGCATGCCCCTCTCCTCCCTCGTGCTCCAGCTCTTCATGCCATAGGGAACGATGGCGCGGGGCACACGCCCCTTGGGACGAGCCTGTGACACCGCGGTGACGTGAGAAACGGGAGCGAGCGGACACACTCGACCGTAGATGCACGACGCCGAGTGAGGGGACGATGTCTCGACTCAGCCGCGAGAAGAAGCGGGAACAGAAGCAGGCCGCACACGTGGCGAGCCCGGCGGCGCCGGTCGACGTCCGGGTCCCCGGAGCCGGTGCGGACCCGGGAGCCGGGCCGGGCGCCGCCGCGGCGGGCGGGTCCGACGGGGCGTCGGTCGGCGGCGTCCCCGTCTTCGCGGCCCCCGGTGAGGAGATCCAGCAGGCCGTCCTGAACCGCCTCCACCACATCGCCCTCGCCACCGGCCACCCCGTACTCGCCACGGTCCACGACGAGCGCATCGGCTACGTCGTCCCGCTCCAGGTCGACCCGGACGGCTCCAGCCGCTTCACCGCCGAGCCGGTCCGCACGGCACCCCCGGAGAGTGCGGCGACGGAGCCGGGGGCCGCAGGTGCGGGGACGGAGCCGCCGGCTCCCGCGCCCGGGCCGATGCCGCCCCCGTCGGAGGGGGAGCACCCGCCGAGCGACAGCGCCACGCACATCCTGCGTCCCATGCCGGAGTCCGGCCGGGGCGTGTCGTCGACGTTCCCGCTGCGGGCGGTGCCCGAGCAGCAGCCGTCCGAGGAGCCCTCACCGACGTTCAAGCTGCGAGCGGTACAAGACCCACCGCAGTCCACACCGCAAGACACCTCTCCGGCCCAGGCCACCCCCTCCGGCCCGGCCACGCCGCCGGACCCGGCCATGCCATCCGGCCCGTCCACGCCGCCGGTTGTGTCCACTCCGCCCGGCCCGGTCACGCCTCCGGGTGCGGTCGCCCCGTCCGGTACGGTCACGCCTCCCGACCTGTCCACGCCTCCGGGCGTGTCTACACCGTCCGGCCCGGTCACGCCTCCGGGTGTGTCCACACCGTCCGGCACGGCCACGCCCCCGAGCCCGCCCACACCCCCTGGCACGGTCACACCCCCGAGCCCCGCCACACCCCCGAGCCCCGCCACACCCCTGGGCACCGTCGCGCCCCCGACCGGTCAGTTTGGCCCGCCTCCGCCCATGGACGCTCGGCCGCTGCCCGTCCCCGAGGCCGGTTCCGCCCCGAAGCGCCGCCCGGGTCCCGACCCGCTCTCCGAAGCGGAGCTGTTCACCGCCGATCCCGACCCGATGCCGACCCCCGTCCGCGGCTTCGACGCCGTCGCGGAGGCCGTGCTCGGTGACGAACCCTTCGGTGTCCCGGGCGACTTCGCGGCACCGGCCGTCCTCGCGGAGCCGATCGCGCGGATCAGCGAGGCCGTCAAGGAGGGCCGGATCGAGGCGGCGGCCGGGCTGGCCGACCAGACCGTCGCGCAGGCGTCGGGAACGCTGGGGCCGGAGCACCCGGAGGTGCTCCGGCTGGGTGAACTGACCGCCTACGTCGCCTACCTGGCCGGCGACCCGGCCCGCGCCTTCCGCCTGTCGCTCGACCTGGCGGGTGCCTACCGCCGCACGGGCGACGGAGAGGCCGCCTACGGCAACGTGGAGAGCGCGGCCACCGCCTGGCGCGCGGTCCGCGACCCGGCGCTGGGACTGGAGCTGGGAGGCGACCTCATCGCCCTGTGGACGGAACTCGCCGCCGAGGGCGGCCCCGCCGCGGAGGAGATCGAGGGGCTGGAGGCGGCCCGCGCCCGCATGGGCCGCCTCACCGAACGCGCCCGCACGCGGTAGGGCCTACTCCGACAGCTCCCACACCGCGTACGCGAGGGCGTCGCTGTTGCGGTCGAGGGCGGTGTCGTTGATGTTGGCGGTGGTGTCGCAGGAGGAGTGGTAGCAGCGGTCGAAGGCCTGCCCGGCCGTACCGCCCCACTTGGCCACCTGCGCCGCCGTCTTCGTCCGGCTGGCCCCGGTGAACAGGCCGCCCACCGGCACACCCGCACTCTTGAAGGGCGCGTGGTCGGAGCGGCCGTCGCCCTCCGTCTCGATCTCCGTGGGGACGCCGATGCCGCTGAAGTACTCCTTGAAGGTCTTCTCGATCGCCGGGTCGTCGTCGTAGACGAAGTAGCCGGGGTTCGCGGAGCCGATCATGTCGAAGTTCAGGTAGGCGCTGATCCGCGAACGGTCCCCGGTGGCCAGCCGGTTGACGTAGTAGCGGGAGCCGACGAGGCCGAGTTCCTCCGCCCCCCACCAGGCGAACCGCAGGTGCTTGGTGGGCTTGTACTGCGCCCGTGACACGGCGAGGGCGGCCTCCAGGACGGCGGCCGAGCCGGACCCGTTGTCGTTGATGCCGGGCCCGGAGGTGACGCTGTCGAGGTGTGAGCCGGCCATCACGACCTGGCTCGTGTCACCGCCGGGCCAGTCGGCGACCAGGTTGTAGCCGGTGCGGCCGGAGGAGGTGAACTGCTGGACCGTGGTGGTGTATCCGGCGGCGTCCAGCTTGGCCTTCACGTAGTCGAGCGAGGCCTTGTAGCCGGCCCGGCCGTGCGCGCGGTTGCCACCGTTGGCGGTGGCTATGGACTGGAGCTGGGTCAGATGGGCCTTGACGCCCGCCAGGGGGATGTCGGGGGCGGCGACCGGTCTCGCCGGAGCGGACGCGGCGTCCGCCACGGCACCGCCCGTGAGGAGCATGGTGGTCGCGACGGCGGCCGCGGCTGCGGCGCGCGCGGAAACGGAGAGCTTCATGTGTGGGGGCTCCGAGTTCCTCTGGGAAGCCCGTGGGGTGGCCACGGGCAGCCCACAGTGAATGGGGTGCCTGGATGGTGAAGCTGGTACTGACTCTCCGTCAAGATGTTTATCCGGCCAGGGCGTTGAGCGGACGCGCCTGCCGGGGCCGCACCGCCGCCGTCAGTGCACGCAGAACTCGTTCCCCTCCGGGTCCGCCATCAGGGCCCACTCGCCGCCCCGCTCCGCCACCCGCCGCAGCACGCGCGCCCCGAGCTTCTCCAGCCGCGCGACCTCCTCCTCGCGCCGCCCCTCGCCCGGGTGCAGATCGAGGTGGAGCCGGTTCTTGACCGTCTTCGCCTCCGGCACCCGCTGGAACAGCAGCCGCCGCCCCAGCCCGGTTCCGCTCTCCTCCTCGAACGGGTCCTCGGGATGCCGCACCGCGACCAGGTCCCGGAAGGCACGGCGGCCGTGCCACTCGACGGTGTCGTCCTCGGTCACCGCGCCGAAGCCGAGCAGCTTCTCGATGAGCGCGCTGTTGTCCTCGGCCTCGTACCGTAGGGCCGCGGCCCAGAAGTCGGCCTGCGCGTGCGGGTCGTTCGCGTCGATGACGATCTTCCAGTGCACGGGGCCGGGTGTTGCCGGTGTCTGCGTCATGTAACCACTTATACTGGTTATGTGAGTGGACGCACAGGGGAAACGCCGAACCCGACGCCCGGCCTGACACTGGTCTCACGCGACGGGAAGCCCTACCGCTTCGACCCCGGCGCCCTGTGCCTGGAGCTGACGGTGACGGGCGGCCCGGGCGCCTTCGCGCGCTACGAGGTGCTGCACGAGCCCGCGGACCTGATCGCCTGGGCCGGGCGCAGCCGACTGCCGGACGGGCTGGACCTCACGGTCTGTGCCGATGAGCTGGAGCGCGCCCGGACCCTGCGCGACGCCCTGTTCCTGATCGCCGCCGACCGCGCCCACGGCCGCCCGCTGCGAGCCGCCGACCTGGACGTCGTCAACGCCGCCGCTGCCGGGCCCCCGCTCGTCGCCCGCATCGCCCCCGACGGCAGTCGCGGCTGGGCCCCCGGTGCCACCGGCACGCACCTGCTCTCCACGGTCGCCCGGGACGCGATCGACCTGTTCACCGGACGGTACGGGCACCGTGTCCGCGAGTGCGGCGCCCACAACTGCCACCTGCTCTTCGTGGACACCTCCCGCCCGGGCCGCCGCCGCTGGTGCGCGATGGAGCACTGCGGCAACCGCGAGAAGGCCCGGACACACCGGGCCCGCCACGCTCCTACGAACCCGAACCCGAACCCGAACCCGAACCCGGACCCGAACCCGAACCCGAACCCGTAGCGACCGCCGCCTCCCTACGGCCTGGCGTCCACCGGGTCCGACTCGGACGCCACGCCGGGCTCGCCGCCGGAGACGCCGGTGTTCCGCGTGGCACCGACGGTGCCGGTCGTCCTGCTGGTGCCGGGCTCGCCGATCTCGGTGGCGAGCGCACGGGAGGCCCGGCGGGCGGTGCGCAGGGCGTCCCAGGTCAGCAGCGTCAGCGCCAGCCAGACCAGCGCGAACCCGGCCCAGCGCTCGGGCGGCATGGCCTCATGGAAGTAGAGGACGCCGAGCAGGAACTGGAAGACCGGCGTCAGGTACTGGAGCAGGCCGATCGTGGACAGGGGCACGCGGATGGCGGCGGCGCCGAAGCAGACCAGCGGCAGCGCGGTGACGATGCCGGCCGAGGCGAGCAGCGCCGCGTGTCCCGCGCCCTCGGCGGCGAAGGTGGAGCCGCCCTGCGAGGTCAGCCACGCCAGGTAGCCGAGCGCCGGCAGGAACTGGATCGCGGTCTCGGCGGCCAGCGACTCCACACCACCGAGGTTCACCTTCTTCTTCACCAGTCCGTATGTGGCGAAGGAGAAGGCGAGGGCGAGGGAGATCCACGGGGGCCGGCCGTAGCCGACGGTCAGCACGACGACCGCCGCGCAGCCGGTCCCGACCGCCGCCCACTGCACCGGCCGCAGCCGCTCCTTCAGCAGCAGCACGCCTATCGCGATGGTGACCAGCGGGTTGATGAAGTACCCGAGCGAGGCCTCGACGACGTGCCCGGAGTTCACGGACCAGATGTACAGGCCCCAGTTGATGGTGATCACCGTCGCGGCGACCGTGACGAGGCCCAGTTTGCGCGGCTGTCGCAGCAGTTCACCGGCCCAGGCCCAGCGCCGCAGCACCAGCAGGGCCGCGCCCACGAAGACCAGCGACCACACCATCCGGTGGGCCAGGATCTCCACGGCGCCGGCGGGTTTCAGCAGGGGCCAGAACAGGGGGACGAGCCCCCACATCCCGTAGGCCGCGAAGCCGTTCAGCAGTCCTATGTGCCGCTCACCCCTCGGCTTCACGGGCCCCTCCTTCGCACGTCGTGTCCGCGTGGACGACGGTAACGCCGAGCACCCCCGGCTGTCATGCCCGTATCGGCATACGGTCATGACAGCCGGGGGTGGGGTGGCTCAGGGGCCCGACGGGGGAGTGTCAGCCCTTGAGTGCCGCCGTGACGGCCTCGGAGAGCGGGGTGGTCGGACGGCCGGCCAGCCGCGACAGGTCGCCGGTGGAGACGACCAGCTCGCCCTTCTCGATGGAGGCGTCCACGGCCGCCAGGATCTGCGCCAGCGGCTCGGGCAGGCCGGCGCCGGTGAGGATCCCGGCGAGCGCCTCGGTCGAGACGGCGTTGTAGGTGATCTCCCTGCCGGTCTGCCGGCTCAGCTCGGCCGCGTACTCGGCGAAGCTCCACGCCGTGTCGCCGCCCAGCTCGTACGTCTTGTTCTCGTGCCCCTCACCGGTCAGCACGGCGACGGCGGCAGCGGCGTAGTCGGCCCGGGATGCGGAGGAGACCCGGCCCTCGCCGGCGGCGGCGACGACCGCGTCGTGCTCCAGCACCGGGGCGAGGTTCTCGGTGTAGTTCTCGTGGTACCAGCCGTTGCGCAGCAGCGCGTAGGGCACGCCCGAGCCGAGCAGGATCTCCTCGGTGCCGCGGTGGTCGTCGGCGAGCGAGGCGGTCAGGCTGCCCGGGGCGCTGGTGTAGGCGAGCAGGGCGACACCGGCCGCCTTGGCGGCGTCGATGACGACCCTGTGCTGCTGCACCCGGCCCTTGTCGAACTCGTTGCCGGAGATCAGCAGGACCTTGTCACCCGCGGAGAACAGGCCGTCGAAGGACCCGGGGGTGTTGTAGTCGGCCGTCGCGATCTTCACGCCGCGGTCCGCGAAGCCGGCTGCCTTCTCGGGGTTGCGGACGACCGCGGTGATCTGCTCGGCGGGGACCTTCTCCAGCAGCTGCTCCACGACGTGACGGCCGAGGTGTCCGGTGGCGCCGGTGACGATGATGCTCATGAGGGGGACTCCTTATGGGGTTCGATGGCACTAACCCTAGGAGGTGCGCTAACTGTTGGAAAGTACCCACTTTGAAGTAAGGTACTGGCATGACAGTAAGTGAGGACGGGGTCCTGTGCCCGTACCGCCTGGTCCTGGAGCACGTCACCAGCCGCTGGGGTGTGCTCGTCCTGATCGAGCTCCTGGACCGCCCCTACCGGTTCAGCGAGCTGCGTCGGGCGATCGGCCGGTGGGGCGGCCGGGGTGTCAGCGAGAAGATGCTCACCCAGACGCTCCAGACCCTGGAGCGTGACGGCCTCGTCCACCGCGACGCCAAGCCGGTGATCCCGCCCCGCGTCGACTACTCCCTCACCGACCTGGGCCGTGAGGCCGCCGAACAGGTGCGGGCCCTGTCGCAGTGGACGCGCACGCGCATGGACGACGTGGAGAAGGCGCGCCGCGTGTACGACGAGACCCGGGCCGCCTCCTAGCGGAGCGGTCCCGGGCCTCGGGGGGTTGCTGTCCGGCAGGTCAGCCGACGACCGTCCAGGTGTCGCCGCCCGCCAGCAGTGCCGCCAGGTCGCCCTTGCCGTGCTGCTCGATCGCGTCGTCGAGCTGGTCGGCCATCTGGGTGTCGTAGACGGGCCGGTCGACGGAGCGCAGAACACCGATCGGCGTGTGGTGCAGGGTGTCCGGATCGGCGAGCCGGGACAGCGCGAACGCCGTGGTCGGGGACGCGGAGTGCGCGTCATGGACCAGCACCTGGTCCTCGTTCTCCGGCGTCACCGCCACCACCTTCAGATCACCGGTCGCCCGGTCCCGCACGACACCCTTGGACAAGTCGCTGCCGAAGCGGATCGGCTTGCCGTGCTCCAGCCGGATCACGGCCTCCTCGGCCTGCTGCTTGTCCTTGAGCGCGTCGAAGGCGCCGTCGTTGAAGATGTTGCAGTTCTGGTAGATCTCGATCAGCGCCGTGCCCTCGTGGGCGGCGGCCTGGCGCAGCACCTCCGTCAGGTGCTTGCGGTCCGAGTCCACCGTCCGCGCCACGAACGACGCCTCCGCGCCGATCGCCAGCGACACCGGGTTGAACGGCGCGTCCAGCGAGCCCATCGGCGTCGACTTGGTGATCTTCCCGACCTCGGAGGTCGGCGAGTACTGGCCCTTGGTCAGGCCATAGATCCGGTTGTTGAACAGCAGGATCTTGAGGTTCACGTTGCGGCGCAGCGCGTGGATCAGGTGGTTGCCGCCGATGGACAGCGCGTCGCCGTCACCGGTGACGACCCAGACCGACAGATCCCGGCGGGAGCTCGCCAGACCGGTGGCGATGGCGGGGGCGCGGCCGTGGATCGA
The DNA here is from genome assembly GCF_000158955.1 of Streptomyces viridochromogenes DSM 40736. GTDB lineage: Bacteria > Actinomycetota > Actinomycetes > Streptomycetales > Streptomycetaceae > Streptomyces > Streptomyces venetus. The sequence continues at coordinate 5,280,397 of NZ_GG657757.1, forward strand.
GTGCATCCCGTACGTGTTCATGTAGTACGGGAAGCGGGACGAGCAGCCGATGCCCGAGACGAAGACGATGTTCTCCTTCGCCAGCCCCAGCTCGGGCATGAAGCCCTGCACCGCCGCGAGGATGGCGTAGTCGCCGCAGCCGGGGCACCAGCGCACTTCCTGATCGGACTTGAAGTCCTTCATCGACTGCCTTCCCTCGGCCTTGGGGACGAGGGAAAGCGCTCCGATGGTGCCGGTGCCTGTCGTGGACGTCTCAGCCATCGATGGCCTCCTTCAGAGCCGCGGCGAGCTGCTCCGCCTTGAACGGCATGCCGTTGACCTGGTTGTACGAGTGGGCGTCGACCAGGTATTTCGCCCGGATGAGCGTGGCGAGCTGCCCGAGGTTCATCTCGGGGATCACCACCTTGTCGTACCGCTCCAGGACCGCGCCGAGGTTCTTCGGGAAGGGGTTGAGGTGCCGCAGATGCGCCTGCGCGATCGACTCCCCGGCCCGCCGCAGCCGCCGCACCGCGGCCGTGATCGGCCCGTACGTCGAACCCCACCCCAGGACCAGCGTCCTGGCCTCGTGCGGGTCGTCCACTTCGAGGTCCGGGACGTCGATGCCGTCGATCTTCGCCTGCCGGGTGCGCACCATGAAGTCGTGGTTGGCCGGGTCGTACGAGATGTTGCCCGTGCCGTCCTGCTTCTCGATGCCGCCGATCCGGTGCTCCAGACCCGGCGTGCCCGGGACCGCCCACGGACGGGCCAGGGTCTCCGGATCACGCTTGTACGGCCAGAACACCTCGGTGCCGTCGTCGAGCGTGTGGTTCGGGCCCTGCGCGAACCGCACCCGCAGGTCCGGCAGCTCCTCCAGGTCCGGGATCCGCCAGGGCTCGGAGCCGTTGGCCAGGTAACCGTCGGAGAGCAGGAACACCGGCGTGCGGTACGTCAGCGCGATCCGGGCCGCCTCCAGCGCGGCGTCGAAGCAGTCCGCCGGAGTGCGGGGCGCCACCACCGGCACCGGGGCCTCGCCGTTGCGCCCGTACATCGCCTGCAGCAGGTCGGCCTGCTCGGTCTTCGTCGGCAGACCGGTCGACGGGCCGCCCCGCTGGATGTCCACGACCAGCAGCGGCAGCTCCAGCGAGACCGCGAGGCCGATCGTCTCCGACTTCAGCGCCACACCGGGACCACTCGTGGTGGTCACGGCCAGCGAACCACCGAAGGCCGCGCCCAGCGCGGCCCCGATACCGGCGATCTCGTCCTCGGCCTGGAACGTCCGCACGCCGAAGTTCTTGTGTCTGCTCAGCTCGTGCAGGATGTCCGACGCCGGAGTGATCGGGTACGACCCCAGATACAGCGGCAGATCCGCCTGCCGGCTCGCCGCCACCAGCCCGTACGACAGGGCGAGGTTGCCGGAGATGTTGCGGTAGACACCGGGCGGGAACGCGGTTGCCGCCGGGGCGACCTCGTAGGAGACGGCGAAGTCCTCGGTGGTCTCGCCGAAGTTCCAGCCGGCCCGGAACGCGGCGATGTTGGCCGCCGCGATGTCCGGCTTCCTGGCGAACTTCGACTTGAGGAACTTCTCCGTGCCCTCGGTGGGCCGGTGGTACATCCAGCTCAGCAGGCCCAGCGCGAACATGTTCTTGCTGCGCTCGGCCTCCTTGCGGGTGAGGTCGAACTCCTTGAGCGCCTCGACGGTGAGCGTGGTCAGCGGCACCGGGTGGACGTGGTAGCCGTCCAGGGAGCCGTCCTCCAGCGGGTTGGTCTCGTAGCCGACCTTCTGCATCGCCCGCCGGGTGAACTCGTCCGTGTTGACGATCACCTCGGCACCGCGCGGCAGGTCGCCGATGTTCGCCTTCAGGGCGGCCGGGTTCATCGCCACCAGCACGTTCGGCGCGTCGCCGGGCGTGAGGATGTCGTGGTCCGCGAAGTGCAGCTGGAAGGAGGACACGCCCGGCAGGGTTCCGGCAGGCGCCCTGATCTCGGCCGGGAAGTTCGGCAGCGTCGACAGGTCGTTGCCGAACGACGCGGTTTCCGAGGTGAAGCGGTCGCCGGTGAGCTGCATACCGTCACCCGAGTCCCCCGCGAACCTGATGATCACCCGGTCGAGCCGGCGGACGTCCTTCGCGCCCGCCGCTTTGCGCTGCTCTCCTACGACTGTTTCGTCGGCTTGCTCCGCTGGGCTGCTGACCTGGCTGGTCACTGAACTGGACCTCCCTTGAGGCGGCTGTCCGGGACAGGCCTTCCCGCAGGCCGTCCCGGATCAACCCTACGACCGCAAGGGTCGCCTTATTTGGGTCATTCGCATGTTGGAACACGACTTTGAGCCGATCATGTGGCCCGATCTCAGGCCATGCCAGAAATACGGCATGTGAGGAATTGAGGTGATCGGGAACTGAGGTGGTCAGGAATTGAGGTAGGTCAGCACGGCCAGGACCCTGCGATGGTCCCCCTCGCTCTGGGACAGCCCCAGCTTCAGGAAGATGTTGCTGACGTGCTTCTCGACCGCCCCGTCACTGACCACCAGCTGCCGCGCGATCGCCGAGTTCGTCCGCCCCTCGGCCATCAGCCCCAGCACCTCCCGCTCCCGTGGGGTGAGCCCCGCGAGCACGTCCTGCTTGCGGCTGCGGCCCAGCAGCTGCGCGACCACCTCCGGGTCCAGGGCCGTACCGCCCTCGGCCACCCGGACGACAGCGTCCACGAACTCCCGCACCTCGGCCACCCGGTCCTTCAGCAGATAGCCCACACCCCGGCTGGAGCCCGCGAGCAGCTCCGTGGCGTAGCGCTCCTCCACGTACTGCGACAGCACCAGCACACCGAGCCCCGGGTGCGCCTTGCGCAGCTGCACCGCCGCCCGCACGCCCTCGTCGGTGTGCGTCGGCGGCATCCGCACATCGGCCACCACGACGTCCGGCAGCTCACCCTGAGCGTCGAACTCCGTGATGGTCTTGATCAGCGCCTCGCCGTCGCCGACCCCGGCGACGACCTCGTGCCCGCGGTCGGTCAGCAGCCGGGTCAGGCCCTCCCTGAGCAGCACTGAATCCTCGGCGATGACCACCCGCACCCTGTCCTCCACGATGTCCGGCCCCCCACAGCCCCGACGCCGCCCGTCCGCGACCCACAACGGCCCCGCCCATCCGTGCGACAGGTCCAGCATTTCAGGATCGGGGGGTTCATGGGGGAGGGACCGGCTTCTTGTCCGACCGTGTCGGGTGGTGGGAGGACGAAGGCCGGGGGTCCAGGAGGCGGAGCCCCTGGCGGGGTCACAGGGGCGGAGCCCCTGCCACACCCCCCGCCCGGAGGTCACCGCACATGAGCCCCACGCCACGGCAACTCGGCGGTGACCCGCGTCGGCCCCCCGGCCGGCGAATCCACCACCAGGATCCCGTCCACCGCGTCGAGCCGCTCCGCCAGCCCCGCGAGCCCGGACCCCCGGGACACGTCGGCCCCACCCACACCGTTGTCCACGACCTGCAGCATCAGCCGGTTCTCCGTGCGCCACACCTCCACGCCCGCCCAGGTCGCCCGCGCGTGCTTGCTGATGTTCTGCAGCAGCTCCGACACCGTGAAGTACGCGATCCCCTCGATCGCCGGCGCCGGCCGCTCCACCAGGTCGACCTCCACCCGCACCGGCACGGTGCACCGCGACGCCACCGCCGACAGCGCCGCGTCCAGTCCCCGGTCCGTCAGCACCGCCGGGTGGATCCCCCGGGCCAGGTCCCGCAGCTCCCGCAGCGCCGTCTTCACCTCACCGTGCGCCTCGTCCACCATCCGTGCGGCCGTCTGCGGATCCTCCCGCAGCTTCTCCTTCGCCAGCCCCAGATCCATGGCGAGACCGACCAGCCGGGCCTGCGCCCCGTCGTGCAGATCCCGTTCGATGCGCCGCAGGTCGGCGGCGGCCGTGTCGACCACGACCCCCCGGTCCGACTCCAGCTCCACCACCCGCGAGGCCAGCCGCGACGGCCCGAGCAGCCCGTGCACCAGCAGCCGGTCCACCATCGTCAGCGCCCGCACGATCCACGGCGTGGCGATCGTGAACAACAACCCCACCAGCGCGGTCACCGTGATCTCGAACGGGTTGTCGAGGTAGATCCGGTGCGTCTCGTCGCCGTACAGCTGGACCCCGTCCTGCCCGGCGTACATCGGGAACACCCAGAACCACAGCGGGTAGGTCAGCAGACCCCACCCCAGCGCCCAGACGTTCACCGTGACGGCGAACGAGAACACCGCCCAGGGCAGCTGCAGCACCGCGTACAGCAGGGACCGCCACGAGGTGCCGCTCTTGAGGACGGCCCCCATCCACGCCATGACGCCCGGCTTCCGCATCCGCAGCGGCTCCGGCTCGCCCACCTCCAGGCCCAGCAGCGCCCGCGCCCGCGTCCGCTCCAGAGCCCCGAAGCCACGGCACCCGGCCAGGGCCGCCGCCAGCACCGGAACGCCGAGGAACGTCACCAGCAGCCCCACCCCCAGCGACACCATCGTCACCGCGTACGTGAACAGCAGGATGCTGATCGGCAGGCTGAGCAGCACATGACTGAGCTCGCGCCAGGTGCGGCCCTCCACCGGCGCCCGCAGCGCGGCGGGCAGCCGGTGCCGCCGTTCCGTGCTCCCGGGGAACCCGGGCCCACCGTCGAGCCCGTACCCCTGTCCGTACTCCGTGGCCATCGGCGTCGTCCTTCTCCTCGTCCCGCGGCTGTGCCCCCGTACCTCCACCCTGCTCCGCCGCAGGTCGGCGGACCATGGAGTCCGTCGGCCTCTTGGACGGGGGGTTTTCCCCACCCCGCGGCTACCCCGTGGCCCCGGACCGGTCGCGCCACGGCAGTTCCGCCGTGACCGTCGTCGGGCCGCCCTCGGGCGACTCCAGGACGAACAGGCCGTCGACCGCGTCCAGCCGATCGGCCAGGCCTTTCATCCCGGTACCGCGGTCGAGGCGAGCGCCCCCGCGGCCGTCGTCCCACACCTGTATGAGCAGCCGGTCGTCCGTCCGCCACACATCTACCGAGGCCGACTTCGCGCCGCTGTGCTTGCTGATGTTCTGCAGCAGCTCCGAGACGGTGAAGTAGGCGATGCCCTCGATGGCCGCGGCCGGCCGGGCCTCCAGATCGACCGTCACCTTCACCGGGGCCGTGCAACGCGAGGCGATCGAGGACAGGGCCGCGTCCAGACCGCGGTCGGTCAGGACCGCCGGGTGGATGCCGCGCGCCAGGTCGCGCAGCTCCTGGAGCGCCAGCTTCACCTCGCCGTGCGCCTCCGAGACCATCGCGGCCGCCGCGTCCGGGTCCTCCAGCACCTTCTCCTTGGCCAGGCCCAGCCCCATCGCCAGATTGACCAGCCGGGCCTGCGCCCCGTCGTGCAAGTCCCGTTCGATGCGCCGCAGATCGGCGGCGGCCGTGTCGACCACGACCCCCCGGTCCGACTCCAGCTCGGCGATGCGCCGCTCCAGCTCGTCGGAGGGCGACAGCAGCCCGCGCACCATGGCCCGGTCGGCGTTGGTCAGCCCCCGCGCGATGTACGGCAGCACCGGCCACAGCACGAACAGCGAGGCCAGCGTCACGGAGAAGGTGAGGACACCCCACGGCAGCCGGATGAACTCGTACAGCACCGTGCGCCAGCCCACCGGGTCCTTCAGCTGCATCCACAACCGCTGGAAGAAGCCGCCCCCGCCGCGCAGCCGCAGCCGGCTCGGCTCGTCCACCCGCACCCCGAGCAGCGTCCTGGCCCGCGCCCGCTCCAGCCTGCCCAGCTGCCGCGCGCCCATGAGTCCCACCGCGAGAAGCGGGAACCCGATCACCGTGACGGTCAGTCCGAAACCGATGGACAGCATGGTCACGACATAAGTGAAACCGAGCAACGCGGCCGGGAGGTTGGCCAGCAGATGCGCGATCTCCTTCCAGGTGTGCCGGTCGTAGGCGAGACGGGGCGGCGGCGGACGGTCGTCCGGCCCAGCCGCCGTCGTGGCCCGGTTCGCGCCGGGGGACGGGATACGTTCGGTCATACGCGTCAGCGTGCCCGGCGGCGGGCGGCGGCGCCATGAGGCAGACCGCCAGGATCGACTGAGGGAAACCCCACCCCCTGATGCCAGGGCATGACGGGCTGCTTACCCTGCCTTTATCAGGGCCTAGACTCCCGTGCGTACAGATCGTCGAACAGTCCGAGTTTCCAGGGAGCGAGGGACGGACGTGCCGGAACCGACCGTCGTCACCACGACCGTCGTCGCGGCGGACTACTTCCAGTCCTATTCGGTCGTCGGACTGCTCGCCGCCGTCGGCGTGCTGTTCGTCGCCGTCGCCTTCGGCGCCGGCCGCCTGCTGCGGCCCGTGGTCCCCACACCCGAGAAGCTCCTGACGTACGAGTGCGGTGTCGACCCCGTCGGCGAGGGCTGGGCCCACACCCAGGTCCGCTACTACGTCTACGCGTTCCTCTACGTGATCTTCGCCGTCGACTCGATCTTCCTGTTCCCCTGGGCGACCGTCTTCGCCGCACCCGGCTACGGCGCGGCGACCCTGGTGGAGATGTTCATCTTCCTCGGCTTCCTGGCCGTGGGCCTGCTCTACGCATACAAGAAGGGCGTCCTGGCATGGACGTGACCCCCGAGCCCGTACTGCTGCCCGAGCCCAAGCGGCTCGGCGCCCTCGCGCGCCTCGCACCCGAGCCGATGAAGGTGATCCTCAACTGGGGCCGCCGCTACTCGCTCTGGGTCTTCAACTTCGGCCTCGCCTGCTGCGCGATCGAGTTCATCGCCGCGTCGATGGCCCGCCACGACTTCATCCGCCTCGGCGTCATCCCCTTCGCGCCGGGCCCGCGCCAGGCCGACCTGATGGTGGTGTCCGGCACGGTCACCGACAAGATGGCACCGGCGGTCAAGCGCCTCTACGAGCAGATGCCGGAGCCCAAGTACGTCATCTCCTTCGGCGCGTGCAGCAACTGCGGCGGCCCGTACTGGGACTCGTACTCCGTCACCAAGGGCGTCGACCAGATCATCCCCGTCGACGTCTACGTCCCCGGCTGCCCGCCCCGGCCCGAGGCGCTGCTCCAGGGCATCCTCAAGCTCCAGGAGAAGATCGCCCGCGAGTCGCTGGGGGAGCGGTACGGCACCGGTGCGGCGCGTCCTTCGACGGCTGCGTTGCAGAGCGACCTGGTCCGGCCGCCGGCCGCGTCCCAGTCCCCGGACACGGGCGCGCCGGAGGAGGGACGATGACCACGGTCGGCTGGCTGCCCGCCGACGTCGAGGAACTCTTCGGCCCCGACACCACGGCCGAGGAGTCGTACGAGGTCCTGACCGTCGACGTCCCCCCGGCGACCTGGATCTCCGCCCTCGAGACCGCACGCGACCGGCTGGGCTGCACCTACTTCGACTGGCTGAGCGCGGTCGACGAACCGGGCACGGGCTTCCGTGTCACGGCCCACGTCGCGGCTCTGTCCCCGGTACGACGTCTCCTGCTCCGTACGACGGTCCCGCACGAGGCCTCCGTCCTGCCCTCGGCCGTCGGCGTCTACGCGGGCGCCGCCTGGCACGAACGCGAGACGCACGAGATGTTCGGCATCTCCTTCGAGGGCCACCCGGGGCTGGACCACCTCCTCCTGCCCGACACCTTCGAAGGCCACCCCCTGCGCAAGGACTTCGTCCTGG
>NZ_GG657757.1:5288536-5314755 GCF_000158955.1 Streptomyces viridochromogenes DSM 40736
CTCCGGCGAGAGCGAGAACGACAGCCCGTCAGGCAGCCCTTCGCGCCCCCCGCGCAGCTCGGACGCCCCCTGGCACCACGCCCGCCCGGCCTTCGCCGAACCGCAGCCCGAACCGTCCCCCGAGGCCGCCCAGTCGCCGCCCCCCGGCCCCTCGACCGACTCGACAAGCCCTGAGGCCCCTGAGGCCCCTGAGGCCCCTGAGGCCCCTGAGGCCTCTGGGGCTTCGGAGCCCAGGGAGACCGGTGAGCCTGCGGAGACCGGTGAGTCTTCGGAGACCCCGGAGGGTCCGGAGACCCCGGAGGGTCCGGAGACCCCGGAGGGTCCGGAGACCCCGGAGGGTCCGGAGACCCCGGAGGATCCGGACACCCCGGAGTCGGCGAGCAATCCGAAGCCCGGCAACCCCGACGACCCCACAGACCCCAGCGGCAGCGACGACCCCACAGGAGGCCCGCGGTGAACGACGCGCTCGACGTCACCCTGCGACTCCTGATCGTCTTCGTCGTCTTCCTCACCTTCCCTCTGATCATCGGTCAGACCGAACACAAGGTGATGGCCCACATGCAGGGCCGCCTCGGCCCGATGTACGCCGGCGGCTTCCACGGCTGGGCCCAGCTGATCGCCGACGGCGTGAAGTTCGCGCAGAAAGAGGACGTCGTCCCCACGGGCGCGGACCGCCGCATCTTCCAACTCGCCCCCGCCGTCGCTCTCCTGCCCTACCTCCTCGTCCTGCTCGCCATCCCCATCGGCCCCGGCGAGGGAGCCGTCGGCCAGGTCATCGACGCGGGCATCTTCTTCGTCCTGGCCGTCATGGGAGTCGGCGTCCTCGGTTCGCTCATGGCCGGCTGGGCGTCCGCGAACAAGTTCTCCCTCCTCGGCGGCCTCCGTACCGCCGCCCAGCTCCTCGCCTACGAACTGCCGATGCTCCTGACCGCCGCCTCGGTGGCGATGGCGGCCGGCACCGTCTCGCTCCCCGGCATCCTCGACGCCTTCGAGTGGTGGTGGCTGCCCTGGCAGATCGTCGGCGCGATCGTCTTCTTCGTGGCCGGCCTCGCCGAACTCCAGCGCCCGCCCTTCGACATGCCCGTCGCCGACTCGGAGATCATCTTCGGCGCGTACACCGAGTACACGGGCCTGCGCTTCGCCCTCTTCCTCCTCGCCGAGTACGCCGGGATCGTCGTCCTGTGCGGCCTGACCACCGTCCTGTTCCTGGGCGGCTGGCACGGCCCCTGGGGCGCGGACGGCCTCGGCTGGGTCTGGACCCTGCTGAAGACCGCCGTCCTCGCCTTCCTCGTCATCTGGCTGCGCGTGACCTATCCCCGCCTGCGCGAGGACCAACTCCAGAAACTGTCCTGGACCCTCCTCGTCCCCCTTTCCCTCGCCCAGATCGCCCTCACCGGCGTCGTCAAGGTGGTGATCAACTAACCATGGCCCCCATCCCCGGCTCCGGCCTGGCCAAGGGCCTGGCCGTCACCCTCCGCACGATGACGAAGAAGTCCGTCACCGCGCAGTACCCGGACGCCCAGCCCGACCTCCCGCCCCGCACCCGCGGGGTGATCGGCCTGTTCGAGGAGAACTGCACGGTCTGCATGCTGTGCGCCCGTGAGTGCCCGGACTGGTGCATCTACATCGACTCCCACAAGGAGACGGTCCCGGCGGCGACCCCCGGCGGCCGCGAACGCAGCCGCAACGTCCTCGACCGCTTCGCCATCGACTTCTCGCTGTGCATGTACTGCGGCATCTGCATCGAGGTCTGTCCTTTCGACGCGCTGTTCTGGTCCCCGGAGTTCGAGTACGCCGAGACCGACATCCGCGACCTCACCCACGAGCGCGACAAGCTCCGCGAGTGGATGTGGACCGTCCCGGCCCCGCCGGCCCTCGACCCCGGCGCGGAGGAACCGAAGGAACTCGCCACCGCCCGCAAGGCCGCCGAGAAGCTCGCGGCCGCGCAGGCGGAACCGCGGGAGGGAGAGTCGTGAGCCTCGCCGCCGCAACCCACGGCTTCCTCTCCCCGACGGGTGTCGAGATCGCCTTCCTCCTCGTCGGCCTGGTCACCTTCGGCGCCGCGATCGTCACGGTCACCACCCGGCAGCTGGTGCACGCCGCCCTCTGGCTGGTCGTGACCCTCGGCGGCCTGGCCGTCGAGTACCTCCTGCTCACCGCCGAGTTCATCGCCTGGGTGCAGGTCCTCATCTACGTCGGTTCCGTCGTCGTCCTCCTCCTGTTCGGTCTGATGCTCACCAGGGCCCCCATCGGCCGCTCCCCGGACGCCGACTCCGGCAACCGCTGGGCCGCCCTCACCGTGGCCGTCGCCGCGGCCGCCGCCCTGGTCTGGGTCGTCGTCGACGCCTTCCGTGCGACCTGGATCGACCTGGACGGCCCCGCCGCCGGCTCCACCGAGGCCACCGGCGCCAGCCTCTTCCAGAACTGGGTCCTCCCCTTCGAAGCCCTCTCCGTCCTCCTCCTCGCCGCCCTGGTCGGCGCGATCGTCCTGTCCCGCAAGGCGAAGGCCGAGGCGGCGACCGCGTCCGGGAGCACACCGTCCGGGAGCACACCGGCCGGGAGCACCCCGGTCACCCGGAGCGAGAAGGAAGGGACCCGCTGATGCACCTCGCCTATCCCGCCGTGCTCTCCGCCCTCCTCTTCTGCACGGGCCTCTACGGCGTCCTCGCCCGCCGCAACGCGATCCTGGTCCTGATGTCGGTCGAGCTGATGCTCAACGCCGTCAACCTCAACCTGGTCGCCTTCGACGTCTGGCTCAGCAGGACCGCCGAGGAGACCCTGCACTCCGGTCAGGCCCTCACCCTGTTCACCATCGCCATCGCGGCCGCCGAGATCGGCATCGGCCTGGCGATCGTCCTCGCCGTCCACCGCAACCGCGGTACCGCGGACATCGACAAGCTCCGCGACAGCGCCGAACGGCATGGTCCCGACGGCGACCACGACGGCACCGACCACGACGCCCTCACGGCCGAGCAGTCCGACGAGGCCGAGAAGGCTGAGGCCACCGCGTGACCACGACCACCCTCGCCGTCCTCGTCCCCCTCCTGCCGTTCCTCGGCGGTGCCGCCGGCCTGCTCCTGGGCCGCACGGCATCCGGCTTCGTCCGCCCCCTCGCCGTCCTCCCGACGCTCACCTCCCTGGTACTCGCCGCGCTGGTCGCCGTACGCCAGGGCGGCGGCCAGGCCATCGACTCGGCCACGGAGCTCACACCCACCGGCTCCGTGCCGATCGAACTCGCCCTGCACATCGACGGCTTCGCCGCCCTCGTCGCCGTCCTCGTCGGCCTCGTCGCCTCCTGCGTGCAGATCTACTCGACGGGCTATCTGCGCGACGACCCGCGCTACCCGTCCTACGCCGCCCTCGTCTCCCTGTTCACCTCCGCGATGTTCCTGGTCGTCTACTCCGGCGACCTGATCGTGCTGCTGGTCGGCTGGGAAGTCATGGGCATCTGCTCCTACTTCCTGGTCGGCCACTACTGGGAGACCCCGGAGGCCCGCGCCGCCTCCCTCAAGGCCTTCCTGGTCACCAAGCTCGGTGACGTCCCCTTCCTCATCGGTCTGTTCGCCCTCGCCACCGACGCCGGCTCCTTCCGCATCACCAAGGTCCTCGGCACCGTCGCGAGCGGCGGACTCGACCACCCCACGCTGATCGCCCTTCTCCTCCTCGCGGGCGTGGCGGGCAAGTCCGCGCAGTTCCCGCTGCACACCTGGCTCCCCGACGCGATGGCGGGCCCGACCCCCGTCTCCGCGCTGATCCACGCCGCGACGATGGTCGCCGCCGGTGTCTACTTCATTGCCCGTCTCCTCCCGGTCTTCGAGGCCTCGCAGGCCGCGATGGTCTTGCTCGCCGTCATGGCCGCCGTCACGATGGTCGGCTCGGGCCTCGCCGCGCTCGCCCAGGACGACATCAAGCGCGTCCTCGCCTACTCGACGATCGGCCAGCTTGGCTACATGACCGGCGCTCTCGCCGTCGGCGACCGCGGAGCCGCCGTCTTCCACCTCCTGTCCCACGGCGCCTTCAAGGCGCTGCTGTTCCTCGCGGCCGGCGTGATCATCCACGCGGCCGGCACCAATTCGCTCGCCGCCATGTCCCGCATGCGGAACCTGCGCGACCGCGTCCCCGACGCCTACTGGACGATGACCGTCGCGCTGCTCGCGCTCGCCGCGATCCCGCCCTTCAGCGGCTTCTTCTCCAAGGAGGCCGTCCTCGGTGTCGCCGAGCACGTCGTCACCGGGCACACCGAGCACGCCCCCGCCGCCTCGGGCTGGATCGTCCTCGTCGCCGGCCTGGTCACGGCCGTGCTCACCGCCGCCTATGCGATGCGCCTGTGGCTGCTCGCCTTCCGGGGCCGGGGCGCCGAAGCCCCCGACCACGGCAGGCAGCCGCTGACGATGACCGTGGTGCTGTGGGTGCTGGCCGTGCCGTCCCTGGCCCTCGGCGGGTTCGTGTTCCGCCTGCTGCCCGACTGGTTCGACGTCCGCGACCTCGCCCCGACCCTGACCACCTCCGTACTCGGCACGGGCCTGGCCCTGGCCGGCGGCATCGTCACCTACGGCGCCTGGCGGCACACCACCGCACTCGCCGCACGCGTCCCGCTGGGCGCGGTCGCCGCCCACCCCGAGGGCGACGCCGCCCAGGTCGAGGCCGAAGCCATCGCCACCCACGAGCCGGCCTACGGCGACATCGCCTACGCGCCCGACCCCGCCGACCCCGGGCGGCTCCTGCTCGGCCCGCTGCACCGGCCCGCGGCCGCCGGCTTCCACCTGGACGCTGTGTACACGGTCCTCTTCGTCCGCCCGGTCCAGGCCGGGGCGAGCCTCGTCCGGTTCCTCGACCGCGAGGTCGTCGAGACCTACGTACGCGGTGCGGGTGCGCTGCCCCGCTGGCTCGGCGCCGCCGTACGGCGCGCCCAGACCGGCAACGTCCAGACCTATGTGAGCGCGCTGCTCGCCGGCACCGTCGTCCTCGCGGTCGCCGCCGTCCTCGTCGCCACGGGAGCGTGAGCAGGCGTGATCGATATCAACGAGTCCGTGATGCAGTTCCTTCTGGCGTTCGTCGTCGTCGGCCCGCTTCTCGGGGCCGCCGCGGCTCTCCTGCCGGCTCCGCCCGGGCTGAAGGGGAAGTCACCCGAGCAGGCCGTGCTCCGGCACGGCGTCACCGTCACCGGCGCGGTCCTCGTCGCCGCGATCGTCCTCGCGCTCGGCTTCGACCACGACCAGCCGTCGAAGATGCAGGCCAGCACCGACATCAGCTGGATCCCCGCACTCGACGTACGCATCCACCTCGGCATCGACGGCATCTCCCTCCCCCTCCTGGTCCTGACCGCGCTGCTGACCTTCCTCTGCGCGCTCTACTCGTATTTCAAGATGCCTGCAGGCCCGACTCCGAAGGCCTTCGTCGCCCTGCTGCTCGTCCTCGAGTCCGGCACGCTCGCGACCTTCGCCGTCCTCGACCTGCTGCTGTTCTTCCTCGCCTTCGAGACGGTCCTCATCCCGATGTACTTCCTCATCGCCCGCTGGGGCGGCGAGGACCGGAGCCGGGCCGCCTGGCGGTTCATCCTCTACACGCTGCTCGGCTCCGTGGTCATGCTGCTCGGCCTGCTCCTGATCGGGATCAAGGCGGGCACGTTCGACATGGTGGCACTCGCCACTGACAACGGCCGGTCGCTGACCACGTCCGTGCAGGTCATCGCCGTTTTGTCGATCGGGATCGGCCTCGCGGTCAAGACGCCGATGTGGCCTCTGCACAGCTGGCTGCCCGACGCCCACACCGCCGCGCCGACCGTCGGCTCGGTCCTGCTGGCCGGCGTCCTGCTGAAGATGGGTACGTACGGATTCGTCCGGATCGTGCTGCCCATCGCGCCGGACGGGTTCCGCATCTTCGCGCCGTACCTCGCCGCCCTGGCCGTCGTGGGCATCATCTACGGATCCCTGGCCTGCCTGGCCCTCGCCAAGCAGGGCGCCAAGGGCGACCTCAAGCGCCTCATCGCCTACTCCTCCGTCGGCCACATGGGCTTCGTCCTGCTCGGCATCGCCACGATGACCCCGACCGGCGTGAACGGCGCCCTGTTCGCCAACATCGCCCACGGCCTCATCACCGGCCTGCTCTTCTTCCTCGTCGGCGCGCTGAAGGACCGCACCGGCAGCACCGACCTGGACACCCTCGCCGAGGAGACCGGCGCCGCGCTCTACGGCAAGGCACCACGCCTCGGCGGCCTGCTCGCCTTCGCCGCGGTCGCCTCGCTCGGCCTGCCGGGCCTGGCCGGGTTCTGGGGCGAGATGCTGGCCCTGTTCGGGGCCTTCCAGCCCGCCGCCGGCCTCAGCCGCCCCGCCTTCCTCACCTTCATGGCGATCGGTGCGTTCGGGACGCTCCTGACGGCCGCGTACCTGCTGATCGTGGTCCGCCGCGTCTGCATGGGCGCCCTGCCCCAGGACGCCCCGAAGCTGCCCGACGTCCGCTCCTACGAGTTCGCGGCCTGGACCCCGCTCGTCGCCCTCACCGTCGTCGCGGGCCTCTGGCCCAAGGCCCTCCTCGGCCTGAGTGACCCGGCCGTCCAGCAGCTCCTCGCAGGAGGCACCCGATGAGCTCCCCGGCCCAGTCCCTGGCCGCCTCGCTGGTCCAGTCCGTCGACTGGCTCGCGATCGCGCCGCCCACCCTCGCGGCGGTCGTCGGACTCGCCGTCCTGGTCGCCGACCTCTTCGTCGCCGAGCACCGCAAGACGCTGCTCGGCTGGACGTCGGTCGCGGGCCTGGCCGCCGCCACGCTGATGCTGCTGCCCCTCCTGGACGGCGACCGCAGCACCTTCTGCCTGACCGGCGAGGCCACTGTCTGCAGCTACACCGCGGACCGCTTCACCCTGGTCATCCAGTTCCTGGTCCTCGGCGGCGCCCTCCTCGCCGCCCTGCTGTCGGTCACCGCGCTGAAGGACGCCCCCAAGGAGCTCCCCGAAGGGGAGTACTGGTTCCTCCTGCTGTCCTCCGCGGCCGGCGCGGCCCTCCTGCCCGCCTCCCGCGACCTCGCGACCCTGATCGTCGCGCTGGAGGTCGCCTCCCTGCCCGCCTTCGCCCTGGTCGGCCTCAGGTACGGCGACCGGAAGTCCTCCGAAGCGGCCCTGAAGTTCTTCCTGTCCTCGGTCACCGCGACCGCGGTCAGCCTCATGGGCATCAGCTTCGTGTACGCCTCCACGGGCACCCTCTACCTCACCCAGGTCGCCGACCGCATCCAGAACGTCGACGGGCAGCTCGGCACGCTCGCCCAGACCGGCGTCGTCCTCACCCTCGTCGGCTTCGCCTTCAAGACGGCCGCCGTGCCCTTCCACTTCTGGGTGCCCGACACCTACGTGGGGGCACCCCTGCCCATCGCCGCCTACCTGTCGGTGATCGGCAAGGCGGTCGGTTTCAGCGGCCTGATCCTCATCACGGTCGTCGCCCTGCCGTCGTACGCCGACGTCTGGGGCCCGGCCCTGGCGGCGCTCGCCGCGCTCACCATGACCGTCGGCAATGTCGGAGCGCTCCGCCAGCAGGCCACGCGCGCGTACAGCGCGGTACGTCTGCTCGCCTGGTCGTCCGTCGGCCAGGCCGGATACCTCCTGGTACCGATCGCCGCCGCCGCGTACTCAGGGGACGCCGAGAAGTCGATCGGCTCCACCGTCGCCTACGCCCTGATGTACGGCGCCGTGAACCTCGGCGCCTTCGCCGTGGCCGCGCTCGTCGGCCGGACGAAGACCCTCAACCGCGTCGCCGACTACCGTGGCCTGTACGCGTCGAGCCCGGTGTCGGCGCTGCTCCTGGCGTTCTTCCTGCTGTGCCTCGCCGGGCTGCCGCCGGGCGTCATCGGCCTCTTCGCCAAGGTCACCGTCTTCTCCGCGGCCGTCGACGCAGGCCTCGGCTGGCTGGCCGTGATCATGGCCGTGAACGTCGTCATCGCGCTGTTCTACTACCTCCAGTGGACGGGCCTGCTCTTCCGCGCCCCCCAGGGCGAGCCCGAGAAGCACCGCGTCCCGGCCCCGCTCACCGCCGCGATCGCCCTCACCGGCGTGCTGGGCATCGTCCTGTCCGGGGCACCGCAGCTCGTCCTGCGCTTCACGGGCACCGGACTGTTCTGAACACCAGCCGCGCCTGAGCCGCCGCACCGGCCGCTTTGACCACGCGCGCGTGGGGCACCCGCCTCCACGCGCGCGTGCCGTTTTCCGACATCGTGACCCGTACGGTTCACACCCGGCGTCGCACGCACAAGGGAACTAGTGCCTCCCGCCTGGCGTTGACCAGTACGGGAGGGTCCACTGGACGTAGGACAGCGGCACCAGTGGCACCACAGGAACAGTGAGCAAGGGTCCCCCTGCCGCACCACTTGGAGGGCGTACCGTGCACCGCCGGCACAACGGGCTCAGGACCGCAGTCCTCCTCGGGGGACTGTCCGCCATCATCATCGTCATCGGCAGCTTCTTCGGCCGTATGGGGCTCGTCATCGCCGTCCTGGTAGCGCTGGCCACCAACGCGTACGCGTACTGGAACAGCGACAAGCTGGCACTGCGCGCGATGCGGGCCCGCCCGGTGAGCGAGTTCGAGGCCCCGGGGCTCTACCGCATGGTCCGCGAGCTCTCCACTCAGGCCCGCCAGCCCATGCCGCGCCTGTACATCTCCCCGACGGAGGCCCCCAACGCCTTCGCCACGGGCCGCAACCCGCGCAACGCCGCGGTGTGCTGCACCGAAGGCATCCTGCGCCTCCTGGACGAGCGGGAGCTGCGCGGCGTCATCGGCCATGAACTCAGCCACGTCTACAACCGCGACATCCTCATCTCGTCGGTCGCCGGAGCCCTCGCCTCCGTGATCATGTTCTTGGTCAACTTCGCCTGGCTGATCCCGATCGGGCGTTCGGACGACGACGAAGGCCCCGGACTGCTCGGCATGCTGCTGATCATGATCCTGGGCCCGCTCGCCGCCTCGCTCATCCAACTGGCCATCAGCCGCTCCCGGGAGTACCAGGCGGACGCCTCCGGCGCCCAGCTCACCGGTGACCCACTCGCGCTGGCCGGAGCGCTGCGCAAGCTCGAACTCGGCACCAAGCAGCTCCCGCTGCCGCCCGAGCCGCGCATCGAGACGGCCAGCCACATGATGATCGCGAACCCGTTCCGGCCCGGCCAGGGCCTCTCGAAGATGTTCTCCACACACCCGCCGATGGCGGAACGCATCGCCCGGCTCGAGAAGATGGCAGGTGGGAACCAGTGAGGACCGTACTGAACGTCATATGGCTCGTCCTGAGCGGCTTCTGGCTGTTCCTCGCCTACATGGCGGCGGGCCTGCTCCTCTGCATCACCATCATCGGTATCCCGTTCGGCATCGCGGCCTTCCGCATCGGCGTCTACGCGCTGTGGCCCTTCGGGTACACCACCGTCGAGCGCCAGGACGCGGGAGCGCCGTCCTGCGTCGGCAACGTGCTGTGGCTGGTGCTCGCGGGCTGGTGGCTGGCCCTCGGCCACATCGCCACCGGCCTGGCCCTGTGCATCACGATCATCGGCATCCCGCTCGGCGTGGCCAACTTCAAGCTCATCCCGGTCTCGCTGCTGCCGCTGGGCCGCGACATCGTGCGGACGAACGAGCCGTTCGAGGTGCGCTGACGGCGGCGCGACGCGCCCCCGTTTTCCACAGGGACGACAGACCCGAGTCTCCACAGGTCACGGGTTGTCCACAGGCCGGCCCGGATGTCGGTGGCGGTCTGCATGATGAACCCATGACCGCGATCGAGCAGTTGCCGAGACCAGTGACGGCCAGGACCAGACGCGGCCCTGCGCCCTAGGCCTGCCCGTCCCCCGCCCGCACCCACCGGCGCACTCCGTACGCCACCGCCCCCACCACCAGCACACCCGCGCCCACGACCACTGAAGCCCCGGGCAGCGAGAACGCCAGCACCGCACACCCGGCCAGCCCCACCACCGGCACCATCCGCGCCGCCGGTGCCGAATCCAGCGTCCAGGCCGACGCGTTGGCCACGGCGTAGTACGCCAGTACCCCGAAGGAGGAGAACCCGATCGCGCCCCGGACGTCCACCGTGGCGGCCAGGACCGCGACCACCGCACCCACGGCCAGCTCCGCCCGGTGCGGCACCTGGAACCGCGGATGCACGGCCGCCAGCGCGCCCGGCAGATGCCGGTCCCGGGCCATGGCCAGTGTCGTCCGCGAGACACCCAGGATCAGGGCGAGCAGTGACCCCAGCGCGGCCACGGCCGCACCGACCCGCACCACCGGCACGAGCCAGGGCGACCCGGCCTCGCGCACCGCGTCGGCCAGGGGTGCCGAGGCGTCCCCGAGAGCGTCCGGCCCCAGCACGGAAAGGACAGCCACCGCCACACACGCGTACACCACCAGCGTGATGCCCAATGCCACCGGGATGGCGCGCGGAATCGTGCGCGCAGGATCCCGAACCTCCTCGCCGAGCGTCGCGATCCGGGCGTACCCCGCGAACGCGAAGAACAGCAGCCCGGCCGCCTGAAGCACTCCGCCCGCACCGTCCGAGGCCCCGATGGCCAGCCGGCCGGCATCGGCCTCACCGGACACCAGACACGCGACGACCACGGAAGCGAGGACAGCCAGGACCACGGCCACGATCACCCGCGTCAGCCACGCGGACTTCTGGATACCGCCGTAGTTCACGGCGGTCAGCGCCACCACGGCCGCGACCGCCACCGCGTGCGCCTGCCCCGGCCAGACGTACGTGCCCACGGTGAGCGCCATCGCCGCACAGGAGGCCGTCTTCCCGACCACGAACGACCAGCCCGCGAGATACCCCCAGAACTCGCCGAGCCGCTCCCGCCCGTACACGTACGTACCGCCCGAGGCCGGATACAGCACGGCGAGACGCGCCGACGACATGGCGTTGCAGTACGCGACCACGGCGGCGACGGCCAGCCCGAGCAGCAGCCCGGACCCGGCCGCGTGCGCGGCCGGTGCGAGGGCGGCGAAGATCCCGGCTCCCAGCATCGCGCCGAGTCCGACGACGACGGCGTCCCCCACACCGAGGGTGCGGCGCAGTCCGGAACCGGAGGTTGTCATGCGTCGCACCCTACTGATCGGTGCAACCGGCGGGTGTGGCCAGGACGTCCTCCCCGGCAAGACGGCGTGAACGCGCGAGGCGAGGACGACGCGTGCGCAACGCCTGACGTACGACGTACGAGCCCGGCCCGCCGGGAGCAAGATCACATGGCCGGGACAGTGCGGGCACAGCGTGAAAGGGCAGGTTCACGGTATGACCATCATCAGCTGGATCATCCTCGGACTGTTGGCCGGAGCCATCGCGAAGTTCCTGCTGCCGGGGCGTGACCCGGGCGGCCTCATCGGCACGACCCTGATCGGCATCGCGGGCGCGTTCATCGGCGGCTGGATCTCGTCCCGCTGGATGGACCACCCGATCACCAAGGACTTCTACGACGGCGCGACCTGGGCCGCGGCGATCGGCGGATCGCTCGTCCTCCTGATCGCCTACCGCCTCCTGTTCGGCAACTCGCGCGACTGACCGCGCCGGTGACCACGGTCGGCGGGCACCCGCCGACCGCCCGGAACACGAGAAGGGCGGGCACCCGGCAGGTGCCCGCCCTTCCTCGTACAGGTGCCGACCGGCGACCCGGAGGCCGACGGACCTAGCGGTAGTTCACGAACTGCATCGCGAAGTCGTAGTCCTTGCCCTTCAGCAGGGTGATGACGGCCTGCAGGTCGTCACGGCTCTTCGAGCTGACGCGCAGCTCCTCGCCCTGCACCTGGGCCTTCACGCCCTTGGGGCCCTCGTCGCGGATGGTCTTGGCGACCTTCTTCGCGTTCTCCTGGGAGATGCCCTCCTGGATGGACGCGAAGATCTTGTACTCCTTGCCGGAGAGCTGGGGCTCGCCCGCGTCCAGAGCCTTCAGTGAGATGCCGCGCTTGATCAGCTTGGACTGGAAGACGTCGAGGATCGCCTTCACCCGGTCCTCGGAGTTGGCCTCCATGAGGATCTTCTCACCGGACCACGCGATCGAGGCGCCCACGCCCTTGAAGTCGTAGCGCTGCGAGATCTCCTTGGCGGCCTGGTTGAGTGCGTTGTCGACCTCCTGCCGCTCGACCTTCGAGACGATGTCGAAACTGGAGTCGGCCATGTCCTGTGGCTCCTTGTATCGGGGTGCGTATCGTGCGTACCGGCGTACGTGGCGGCCGCAGGGCCCGTTCAGGTCCCTGGCCGCATCCGGACAAGCCTAGCCACCCCCGGCCCTCCGAGCGCCGATCAATCGGGTGGCGGAGCACCCCTCCGCATCAGGTATTGTTTACGTCGTTGCCACGGAGCGCCGCCGAAAGGCGGTTCGACGGGCGGCCACCAGGCGGTGTGCCCGAGCGGCCAAAGGGAGCAGACTGTAAATCTGCCGGCTCAGCCTTCCCAGGTTCGAATCCTGGCGCCGCCACATTGGGGAAGACCCCTTCCGGACTGCGGAAACGCAGTCCGGAAGGGGTCTTCTGCATTGCTTCGGCCTGTACCCGACGCGGTGCGCGCACTCCCGCCAGCGACACAGAGGTGACGCTCACCTCGTCAGTCCCAGCACTTGTCACCCCGTTCGATGGAATACGCGTGGCCGCCCTGGATGAGCCCGCGGGGAGAGAAGCTCCAGTCCTTGCTGACCAGGCACGCGTTCTGCGCTGCAGCCTGCTCGGCGTGTGCTGCGAAGTCGTTGGCGGCCCACTTGGACATGTTCTTGCACATCCTGGAGCTACCGAGCTGGATGAACTGCCCGGCAACCGGGATCCTGCTGGTTGCCTTGCCTGCGATGGTGCACTCAGTGCGCTCCTGGGCCTTCATCAACTGCTTCCGAATGATGATCTCGTCGGCGATTTGCCGAGTCATCGTCCGGCTGTAGTAGTAGGTGTCCGTGAACCAGCCCCTCTCGACCGTCCAGCTCGGTGCCGGCGCGGTGGCGGGCGGCGCCGGCGGGCCGCTGAGAGCGTCACTGATCGCTTGCTTGGTGAGGGGGCCGACGACGCCGTCCGCGGTCAAGCCATGGCTGCGCTGGAAGGTGATGACGGCCTGGTAGGTCTGCCGGCCGGCGATGCCGTCAACATCGAGTTGCGGATTGGCGCCGAGCTGATTCAGCTTGCTCTGAACGTCTGCGACGCAAGGGCCGGCGTTTCCCTGGCCGATGTTCGCCGGGCATTCCCGATCGAGGTCCACGCTTGTCGTCGAGGAGGCCGCCGCCGCGTCGATCGCGCTTGCCGTGCTTGCCTCCGCGTGCAAGCCCACAAGGGTGGCCCCCGCCACCAGAGGCAGAGCCAGGAACGTTCCCAGTACTTTGCGCATGTTCTCTCCACACGAAGTGCTGCGCCGAAGTTGCTGGCGGGCGGAGGCAGCTGCCCTGCGCCGCCTCACATTCTTTGCGCCTCCCACTCGCGCCGTGAGGTCGCATTCGTCGGGCCTTGGAGTGCGGCGGAGAGCATGTGTGCGCCGTGGTTGCGGGCTGTGCTTCAACGCGACTACCCGCCCCCGGAACCGAAGCGGCGCCGCTTGCGTAGGGGGATCCGCTCACGTTGACGGGAGATGGCGCTACGCGTTCGCTCTCTGTCAGGGCCCTCGGCCCGTCCCGCGCCCGAGCCGATGGTCGGCATCCGCAGGGATCATGAGACGCCGGCCCCCACGGCACCACGCTCTGAAGGTAAGCCGTCGCCCCCTTCGGCCTGCTGCCCGGGCCCGGAAATTCCGTCCCCTCTGCCGATATCGAGTGGCGCCGCAATCCTCAGGGGGAAACGGAACGGTGCGTCGCCGCACCCTCCTGGAGAAATGACACGGAAGGGCTCGCAGGGTCGTTACCCGCGCTCCGTCCTGGCGGACGAGGACGGCACGACGTACCCCGACAAGGTCCATACCGCCTGGCTACCGTGGCCGAGGCGGCCGCCGTCGAGGACCGGTGGCGGAACGCGGTCCAGTCCTGTTCGACGCAAAAAGAAAGGCAAGGAGAACTCTCCCTGCCACTTTCAACTTATAGCGCGAGGGGGGCCTTGCGGCAAGGCCCCCAACGTCCCGCAGAATCTCCGCCCGAAGGTGAAATCACGGAAATCGGGGGCTGGGATGTTGGACGTGATCGTGGTCGGCGGGGGACCCACCGGCATGATGCTCGCCGGCGAGCTCCGGCTGCGCGACGTGCGCGTGGCCGTGCTGGAGAAGCTGGCGGAACCGACCGGGCAGTCCCGCGCGCTCGGCATCCATGTGCGCAGTATCGAGCTGATGGACCAGCGCGGTCTGCTGGAGCGGTTCCTCTCGCTCGGTCAGAGGTCCGAGACCGGCGGGTTCTTCGGCGGCCTGGGCACGTCGTGGCCGGCCCGGATGGACACCGCGCATGCGTACGTTCTCGGCATCCCGCAGAGCGTGACCGAACGCCTGCTGACCGAGCATGCCGTCGAGCTCGGCACCGAGATCCGGCGCGCCAGCGAGCTGGTCGGGTTGAGCCAGGAGGAGGACGGCGTGACCGCCGAGCTGGCGGACGGCACGCGGCTGCGCTCGCGCTACCTCGTCGGCTGTGACGGCGGCCGCAGTACCGTGCGCAAGCTGCTCGGCGTGGACTTCCCCGGTGAACCCGCCAGGATCGAGACGCTGCTGGGCGAGATGGAGCTGACCGCGTCGCCGGAGGAGCTGGCGGCTGTCATGGCCGAGGTGCGCAAGACCGTGTGGCGGTTCGGCGCCATGCCTCTCGGGGAGGGGCGGTACCGCGTCATCGTGCCCGCCGAGGGAGTGGCCGAGGACCGCTCGGTCCCGCCGACCCTCGACGAGTTCAAGGAGCGGCTGCGGCACTTCGGCGGCACCGACTTCGGTGTGCACTCGCCGCGTTGGCTGTCCCGCTTCGGCGACGCCACCCGGCTGGCCGAGCGCTACCGCGTCGGCCGGGTCCTGCTGGCCGGTGACGCGGCGCACATACACCCGCCGACCGGCGGACAGGGGCTCAACCTCGGCATCCAGGACGCGTTCAACCTCGGCTGGAAACTCGCCGCCGAAGTGCGCGGCTGGGCGCCGGAGGGCCTGCTGGACAGCTACCACACCGAGCGGCACCCGGTGGCCGCCGCCGTACTGGACAACACCCGTGCTCAGACCGAGCTGCTGAGCTCCGAGCCGGGTCCGCAGGCCGTGCGCCGCCTGCTCGGGGAGCTGATGGAGTTCGAGGACGTGAACCGGTACCTGATCGAGAAGATCACCGCGATCGCGGTCCGCTACGACTTCGGCGAGGGCCACGAACTGCTCGGCCGGCGACTGCGGGACGTCCCCCTGAAGCGGGGGCGCCTCTACGAGCTGATGCGCGGCGGCCGGGGCCTGCTGCTCGACCAGACCGGGCGGCTGTCGGTGGCCGGCTGGGCCGACCGGGTCGACCACGTCGTCGACGCCAGTGAGGAACTCGACGTGCCCGCGGTGCTCCTGCGGCCGGACGGCCACGTCGCGTGGGTCGGCGAGGACCAGCAGGAGCTGCTCGGCCGGCTGCCCAGGTGGTTCGGGGCGGCAACCGGCTGAGGCGTTCCGGCCGGGGCCCAGGGGGAACGCAGCGGGGCCCCGGCGGGGACTTGGGGCGGGGCATGGCCCCGGCAGCGAGGTGGTGCCGGACTACTCTCCTGCGTGGGCGAGTTCGATGTCGTGGCCGTCCACCCCGGCGCCCGGGACCGTCACCGACGCCGTCCGCGGCGGGTAGCCGGTGGCGATGACCGTGTACGCGCCGGTGTCCAGGTCGGAGAAGGCGTACGCCCCGTCGAGGCCGGTCCGGGTCGTGGCGACCACGTTGCCCGCCGCGTCCACCAGGGTCACCCGCGCGTCGCTCAGCGGCGCGCCCCCTCCGCGCACCGTGCCCCGCACCCGCGCGCCGGGACGCAGCTCCAGTTCGACCCGCGTGGTCCCGGCCCCGCCGACCTCGACGACCTGGGCCAGCGGCCGGTGCTTGGGGGAGCTGACCGCGAGGGTCACCGGGCCCGGCACCAGGTCGGTGACGGTGAACTCGCCCAGCACGTCCGTCCGTCCGGTGGCCAGCACCTCCCCGCGCACGTCCGTCACGATGATCACGGCCTCGGCGACCGGCGTCCCGCTGTCCACGGAGCGCACCACACCGGCGAGGCCGCTGGTGCCGCTCAGCAGCACGTCGTACGCCAGCGGCTCACCGGCCACGACGATCGTGGAGGCCTGCGGCTGGTAGCCCTCCGACGAGGCGATCAGGACGTACGAACCGGCGCCCGGCGCGTCCACGCCGTACGATCCGTCGTCCCGCGAGGCCGCCCGCCCGAGCTGCTTCCCGCCGAGCGAGATCAACGTCACCGCCGCCCCGGCGACCGGGGCCCGCTCGGCCCCGAGGACACGGCCCCGTACGGGGGTCCCGCCCGGGGCGGAACCGGCCGCCTCGGCCCCCGCGACGAGGGGCGATCCCTCAACCACAGCCGGTTCGACGTCACCTGTCAGAGCGTCACCGACCGCCGCCCCGTCAGCACCCGGTTCCGCACTGGCCGACATCCCGGCAGCCGCCCCCGCGCCCCGCTGCTCCGGAATGAACGAGGCGACCACGAAGGCGAGCAGCGCGGCCCCGGCCCCGATGGCCAGGACGACCTTGAACCCGTCCTGGGACGGCAGGGCGGTCTGCCCGAAGGCCGTCGTCATCTGCGCCAGGATCACGCCGGCCACCGCACTGGCGGTCGACGTACCGATGGACCGCATCAGCGTGTTGAGGCTGTTCGCCGCACCCGTCTCCGAGGCCGGCACGGCGCTCATGATGAGTGCGGGCATCGCACCGTAGGTGAAGCCGATACCGGCGCCGATGACGCAGGTGACCAGCACGAAGTGCCAGAGCTCGGACATCAGTGCGATGTTCAGCCCGTATCCGGCGGCCACGACGAGGGCGCCGACCATCAGGGTGATCTTCGGACCCTTGGCCTTGGACAGGGCGGCGGAGACGGGCGCCGTGGCCATCATGACCAGGCCGGACGGGGCCATCGTCAGACCGGCGACGAGCAGCGACTCGCCGAGGCCGTAGCCCGTCGCCTCGGGCAACTGCAAGAGCTGCGGAATGACGAGCGACATCGCGAACATCGCGAAGCCGACGGCGATCGAGGCGAGGTTGGTGACCAGCACCTGACGGCGGGCGGTGGTGCGCAGGTCGACCAGCGGCTCCTTCACGCGGAGCTCCCACCATCCCCACACCAGCAGTACGACGACGGCCGCCGCGAACAGACCGAGCGTGGTGCCGCTGCTCCACCCCCAGTCGGCGCCCTTGGAGATCGCCAGCAGCAGGCAGACCAGCCCCGCCGCCATACCGATGCCGCCGACCAGGTCGAAGCGGCCGCCGGTCCGCACCTCCGACTCCGGCACCATGGCCGGCACCAGCACGAGGGCGACCGCCCCCAGCCCGGCCGAGGCCCAGAACAGCACGTGCCAGTCGAAGTTGTCCGCGATCAGTGCGGCGGCGGGCAGCCCGAGGGCGCCGCCGACGCCGAGGGAGGCGCTCATCAGCGCGGTCGCCGACCCGAGCCGCTCGGCGGGCAGTTCGTCCCGCATGATGCTGATGCCGAGCGGGATCACGCCGGACGCGAGTCCCTGGAGCGCCCGCCCGACGATCATCGGGGCGAGCGTGTCGCTGAGCGCGGCGGTCACCGAGCCGGCCACCAGCATGACGAGGCTGACCAGGAGCATCCGCCGCTTGCCGTACATGTCGCCGAGCCGGCCCGTCATCGGGGTGGCGACGGCGGCGGCGAGCAGTGTGGCGGTGACGGCCCAGGCGGTGTCCGAGGCCGGGGCGTCCAGCAGCCGGGGGAGCTCCGGAACGATCGGGATCACCAGGGTCTGCATCAGCGAGACCACGATCCCGCCGAAGGCCAGGACCGCCACGACGGCGTTGGCCCGCGGCGCCACGGGCCTCCCGTCGCCGACCGGTCGGGGAAGGGCTTGGGGCATGGCCGGGCCTCCGTATGGGCCGTCAGGAACAACGCGACGCGTCAAAGCTAGGCCGATTGATTGACTTAAGCAACCGGATGAGTGGGGGCTCGCCCGGTGAGCGGACGGAGGACACGGGGGGACGCGTCCCAGGGCCGAGGCTGGCGGGCAGGGGAGAGGCATACGGGGGCCGCGCACGCGGCACACTGACCCCATGTCCTCCCGCCGCAGAACCTGCCCCGAGTGCCGTCGCGAGATCGCCGTCGTCGCCGGGCGGTACGCGCGCCACGACCCGCCGGGCGCCCGGGAGCACGGCGAACTCACCTCGTGCCCGGGCTCCCGCCGCCTGGCCCACCCCGGCCCGGAACAGCCGTCCCTGGACGGCTACGCGGTCCCGGACTTCCCCGGCCAACTCCCCTTGTTCTGAACGGAGCAGCGCCGCAGGCCGTAACCCCGGGTTGCCCCCACAGCCGTGCCTTCCGGCAAGCTCAGTTGCCCGCCACCGACTTCACGGCCACGGACACCGGCACCGGACCGCTGATCAGCTCCAGCGTGAGCCCGGCCGTCGCGGACGTGTCCACCAGCTCGGCCAGTACGGCGGCCACGTCGTCGCGCGGGATCGGCCCGCGGCCCGTGTGCGCCTCCAGGCGTACCAGACCGGTGCCGGCGTCGTCGGTGAGCTGACCGGGGCGCAGGATCGTCCAGTCCAGGGCGTTCAGACCGCGCACGTACGCGTCCGCCTCGCCCTTGGCGCGCAGGTACACGTCGAAGACCTCGTCGCCCTGGCGGTTCGGGTCGGCGCCCATGGACGACACGACCACGAGACGCCGTACGCCCGCCTTCACCGCCGCGTCCGCGAAGAGGATCGCCGCGGCCTTGTCCACGGTCTCCTTGCGGGCCGTCCCGCTGCCGGGGCCCGCGCCCGCCGCGAACACCGCCGCGTCGGCGCCCCGCAGGCCTTCCGCGACCTCGTCAACGGACGCCGACTCCAGGTCGAGCACGACCGGTTCCGCCCCGGCCTCCCGCAGATCGTCGGCCTGTTCGGCCTTGCGGATGATCCCCGCTGCCTCGTCTCCGCGCGCGGCGAGCAGCCGCTCCAGCCGCAACGCGATCTGACCATGACCACCAGCGATGACAGTGCGCATGCCTTCGACCGTACGCCCGGACGGCCCCGTCCGCCGCACGACTTCGGCCACGGCCCCGCCGCCCCACCCGTCCGAGGGGCTACGACACTTCGCCTCGCCCCTGCCGCGGCAGGCCCAGCTCCACCGAGGTGGCCGAACTGCAGTACTCCCGCACCGCGCTGGTCCGCGCCACCACACGCCCCTGATGCACCACCACCCGGCTGTACCCCAGCGACAACGCCCCGGCCAGCCGGTCCCCGCGCACCGCGAGCAGCTCGGCCGGGAAGCCCGCCTCCACCCGCACCTCCGGGAGCCCCAGCACCGCACGCGCCGAACCGCTCACCGCGTCGTACGCCTCCTCGGGGGCCAGGCCGTAGCGCGAGGCCAGCAGGAACGCCGCCTCCAGCGGGTCGCCGCGCCCCACGGGGTTCGACACGTCCCGCAGCGCCCCGCTCCCGGCGGCCACCCGGACCCCGGCCGCGCGCAGCAGCCGTACGGGAGCCGCGCCCCGCCGGTCCACACCGCCGCAGCCGCCCTGCGGCAGGCACACCACCGACACCCCGGCCGCCGCGAGCTGGTCCGCGGTCCGCGAGGCCACCTCGGAGGGCAGCCGGCCGAGATCGCCGCACGGGCTGAGGGACACCCCGGGGCGCAGCCCGCCCGCCATCGCGGCGAGCCGGGCCAGCCGGGCGGGATCCCCGGCGTCCGTGTGCAGGTCGACCGGACAGCCGTGCTCGGAGGCCACCTCCAGGACCGCCTCCACGTACCCCGCCGGATCCGGGTCGAGGTCCGGCCGGCCGCCCACCACCGAGGCGCCCATCTTCACCGCGTCCCGGAGCATGGCCAGCCCGTCCGCCCCGGCCGCGCCGGTCAGCACCCGGGGCATCGCCACCGTGGTCAGTTCGGCCAGCCCCCGCAGCGCCCGCCGCGCCTGCAGCACGGCCGCCAGCGCGCCCAGCCCCTGGACGTCCCCCACGCGCACGTGGGCCCGCACCGCGGTCGTTCCGTGCCCGAGCTGGAGCAGCGCGGCCTCGGTGGCCCGGCGCTGCACGTCCCGGGGCTCGTACGAGACAGGGCCCTCGGTGTCGGCCGACAGGGCGGTGTCGGCGTGGGTGTGCGGCTCGGCCGGGGCCGGCAGCAGCAGATAGCCGCCGAGATCCACCCGCGCCCCGCACGCGCGCGTGCCGCCCGACGCCAGGCTGCCGGCCGTACCGACCGCCTCGATGCGTCCGCCGACCAACCGGACGTCCACCGTCCGGCCGTCGGTGAGCCGCGCCCCGCACAGCAGCAGCGGCGAGGGGTCGGCCGGACCCGGTGAGGACGACGAGGGCTGCGGTGGCTGCGGCTGGCTGTCGGGCATCGCGCTCCAGGGGCTCGGGCTGCGCACGCGAGGACGCATGATCACTCAGGACGCATGATCACTCAGAGTGAGTCGAGCCTAGGACGGCCCCCCGCCCGTCGCGGGGAGGAGCGCAATAGTCGTACCGGTGTGGCCCGCTGTGCGGAACGGGAGGCACGCGCGTGGCGGCGGGGAGGCACGCGCGAGGCGGCTGGGAGGCACGCGCGAGGCGGCGGGGAGGACGATGCGAACGTCCCGCCCGGGGCCGCCGAAACGGATTTGGGCGAACGGCTGCCGAGCGTGTAATGTCTTCATCGCTCGCCCCAATAGCTCAGTCGGCAGAGCGTCTCCATGGTAAGGAGAAGGTCAACGGTTCGATTCCGTTTTGGGGCTCTGGTGTGAACGGTTCCCGTCGCGAGGCGGGGTCCGATCGCATCACAGCGGTGTAGCTCAGTCGGTAGAGCAAGCGGCTCATAATCGCTGTGTCACCGGTTCAAGTCCGGTCACCGCTACTGACAGTAGCCGATTGCGGGGTCGGTCCTTCGATCGGCTACTCTTTCTTGCGTTAAACCATTCCCATCCGTTCGTCAAGGAGCACTCACGTGGCTGCCACCGACGTCCGCCCGAAGATCACGCTGGCCTGCGTGGAGTGCAAGGAGCGGAACTACATCACCAAGAAGAACCGGCGTAACAACCCGGACCGTCTTGAGATGAAGAAGCACTGCCCGCGTTGCAACGCGCACACCGCGCACCGCGAGACGCGATAAAACAGGCTCGTACGCGAGGCCGCTCCCGAGTAATCGGGGGCGGCCTCGCGTCGTTGAGCCACCCGTACCGTTCAGTAGAGCAACAGGAGGTGCCGGGCATGGCGCTCGACCAGTCCTTCGTGGGGCGGACGTACCCGCCCACCGCGCCCTACGAGGTGGGCCGGGAGAAGATCCGGGAGTTCGCCGAGGCGGTCGGGGACGCCAACCCGGCGTACACGGACGCGGAGGCCGCCAAGGAGCTCGGCCACCCCGACGTCATCGCCCCGCCGACCTTCGTCTTCTCGATCACCTTCAAGGCCGCCGGGCAGGTGGTCCAGGACCCGCAGCTCGGCCTGGACTACAGCCGGGTGGTGCACGGCGACCAGAAGTTCGCCTACCGCCGCCCCGTCCGCGCCGGTGACCGGCTCACGGTCACCTCGACCATCGAGGCCATCAAGTCCCTCGCGGGCAACGACATCCTGGACATCCGCGGCGAGGTCCACGACGAGGCCGGCGAGCACGTCGTGACCGCCTGGACCAAGCTCGTGGCCCGTGCGGCCGAGGAGGCGTGAGCGATCCCATGACGGCGAAGATCTCCTATTCCGACGTCGAGGTCGGCACCGAACTGCCCGCGCAGACCTTCCCCGTGACCCGCGCGACACTCGTGCAGTACGCGGGTGCCTCCGGCGACTTCAACCCGATCCACTGGAACGAGAAGTTCGCCAAGGAGGTCGGCCTGCCGGACGTCATCGCGCACGGCATGTTCACCATGGCTGAGGCGATCCGCGTGGTCACCGACTGGGCCGGCGACCCGGGCGCGGTCGTCGAGTACGGCGTCCGGTTCACCAAGCCCGTCGTCGTCCCGAACGACGACCAGGGCGCCGTGATCGAGGTCGCCGGCAAGGTCGCGGCGAAGCTCGACGACAACACGGTCCGCGTGGACCTGACGGCGACCAGCGCCGGGCAGAAGGTGCTGGGCATGTCGCGGGCGGTCGTACGGCTGGCCTGAGTCGTACGGCTGGCCTGAGCGGCGAGACGAGGTAAGGGGCGCCCTCCATTGCGAGGCGCCCCTTACGCATGCGGAATCATCGGCTACGCATACGGAATCGTCGGCGCCCGCTTGACATGGTTAGTGATTGAGCACTAACTTACTTGCATGGTCAGGATGAGTGCAGAGGAGAGGCGCGAGAGCGTCATCCGCGCCGCGACGGCCGAGTTCGCGCGCGGCGGCTATCACGGCACGTCGACCGAGGCGATCGCCCGCCGGGTCGGCGTCTCGCAGCCGTATCTCTTCCGGCTCTTCCCGGGCAAGAAGGCGATCTTCCTGGCGGCGGCCGAGAGGTGCGTCGAGGACACCATCCGGATGTTCGCGGAGGCCGCCGAGGGACTGGAGGGCGATGAGGCCCTGCATGCCATGGGTGGTGCGTACATCACGACCGTCTCCGAACAGCCCGAGCGGCTGATGATGCAGATGCAGATGTACCTCGCGGTGGCAGCCGCCGAGGAGGAGGGCGACCACGAGTTCGGCGAGGCCGTGCGTACGGGCTGGATGCGGCTGTGGGACACCGTCCATCTGCCGCTGGGGGCAGACGCCAAGGACACGACGACCTTCATGGCCCAGGGCATGCTCATCAACTGCCTGGTGGCCATGGGTTTCCCGGCCGATCACCGGGTCTGGGCGGGGCTGAACCCGTCGACGGCCGACGGCTGACAAGGAAGCGTGAGAAGGCCGGGCCTTTTCATGACCTCGAAAGTTAGTAATCAATAACTAATCGATCAAGCGATCACTCCTGGGGGAGCGATGTCAGAGCAGACCGCACGTCGTGGAGGAGCCGCCTGGGCCCTCGTCATCACCAGCGTCGCCGGATTCATGGCGGCCCTCGACAACCTCGTCGTCACCACCGCCCTGCCCTCCATCCGCGAGGACCTCGGCGGGGCCCTGCACGACCTGGAATGGACCGTGAGCGCCTACACGCTCACCTTCGCCGTCCTGCTGATGTTCGGTGCCGCGCTCGGCGACCGCTTCGGCCGCCGCCGGCTCTTCGGCGCCGGGCTCGCCGTCTTCACCGGAGCCTCCGCCGCGGCGGCCATGGCACCCGGTATCGACTCCCTGATCGCCGCCCGCGCGGTCCAGGGCGCCGGCGCCGCGGTGATGATGCCGCTGACCCTCACCCTTCTGACCGCGGCCGTGCCCGTGGCCAAGCGGGGCATGGCGTACGGCATCTGGGGAGCCGTCAACGGACTCGCCGTCGCCTCCGGCCCGCTCGTCGGCGGCACCCTCACCGAACACATCTCCTGGCAGTGGATCTTCTGGCTGAACGTCCCGCTCGGCCTGGCCCTGCTGCCGCTCGCCCGCCTCCGCCTCGCCGAGTCGCACGGCACCGGAGCCCCGCTCGACATCCCCGGCACCCTGCTCGCCAGCGGCGGCCTCTTCGGCATCGTCTACGGCCTGGTCCGCGGCCCCGCCGACGGCTGGACCGGCTCGCTGGTCCTGACGGGCCTGTTCGCGGGCTCCGCGCTGCTCGCCGGCTTCGTCCTCTACAGCACCCGCGCCGCCAACCCCATGCTCCCGATGCGGCTCTTCCGCTCCCGGGCCTTCTCCGGCATCAACGCGGCGAGCCTGCTGATGTTCCTCGGCATGTTCGGCTCGATCTTCCTGCTCAGCCAGTACATGCAGGGCGTCCTCGGCTACTCGCCCACCGAGGCGGGCCTGAGGATGCTGCCCTGGACCGGCATGCCGATGCTGGTCGCCCCGGTCGCCGGCATCCTCGCCGACCGCGTCGGCGGCCGCCCGGTCGTCGCCGCGGGCCTGTTCCTCCAGGCCCTGGGCCTCGGCTACATGTCGGTCGTGGCCACGGCCGACGCCTCCTACGTCTCCCAGCTGCCCGCCCTGATCATCAGCGGCGTCGGCATGGCCCTGTTCTTCGCCCCCGCCTCCCACCTGGTGATGTCCAGCGTCCGGCCCCAGGAACAGGGCATCGCCTCCGGTGCCAACAACGCCCTGCGCGAGGTGGGCGGAGCGCTCGGCATCGCCGTCATGGCGTCGATCTTCGCGGCCCAGGGCGGATACGAGACCGGCCAGACCTTCGTCGACGGCATGCGGCCCGCGCTGGTGGTGGGCTCCGCGGTGGTCGCCCTCGCGGGCATCGCGGCCCTGCTGATCCCGACGCGCCGCCGGACGGAGCGGCAGGCGACCCCGTCCGCCCCGGCGCCGGTACTGGAAACGGCCGCTCACTGACCCCGAAAGGGCTTTGCTGACCCCGAAGGACTCATGAAGGAGGAGCCACCATGCCCACCCTCCCCTGGACCGTCCCGAACACCCCGCCCCGCGACACCGAGGTGCTCGTCTTCGCCTCCCGCTTCGAGACACGCACCCTGTGGGGAGCAGTGAAGTTCCTCGCCGGAACGCCCGCCGTCTGGCGGCAGGTGCGCCGCAGCCCCGGCGCCTACGGAGCGACCCTCAAGGCCAAGCCGACGCGGCGGACCTTCTGGACGCTGTCCGTCTGGGAGTCGAAGGCCGCGCTCGACGACTTCGTCCGCGCGGGCGCCCACCGGCCCGCCGCTCGTGGCCTCGCCCCGCAGATGGCGGACGCGGCCTTCACCACCTGGCGGACGAGCAGCGACGACCTGCCGCTCTCCTGGTCCGAGGCGTTCCGGCGGCTGTCCTGACCACCACGCGCGCGTGCGGCCCTGTTCCGTCACGGACAGGGCCGCACGCACGCGTGCCGGGGCCGTCAGTGCCGTCTCGTACTCTTGAGCCCGTGCAGGAACTCCACGACGCCCCCCTCGCCCCGCTGACCACCTTCCGGCTGGGCGGCCCCGCCACCCGGCTGATCACCGCCACGACGGACGACGAGGTGATCACCGCCGTCCGCGAAGCAGACGAGACGGGCACCCCGCTGCTGCTCATCGGCGGCGGCTCGAACCTGGTCATCGGGGACAAGGGCTTCGAGGGCACCGCCCTCGTCATCGCCACCAAGGGCTACTCCCTCGACGGCACGAGCCTGGAGCTCGCGGCCGGTGAGGTGTGGACCGACGCCGTCGCCCGCACGGTGGAGGCGGGCCTGGCCGGCATCGAGTGCCTGGCCGGGATCCCCGGTTCGGCCGGCGCGACCCCCATCCAGAACGTCGGGGCGTACGGCCAGGAGGTCTCCTCCACGATCACCGAGGTCGTGGCCTACGACCGCCGCACGGGCGAGACGGTCACCCTGGCCAACGAGGACTGCGCGTTCTCCTACCGCCACAGCCGCTTCAAGTCCGACCCGGAGCGGTACGTGGTCCTGCGCGTCCGCTTCCGCCTGGAAGAGGCCGACGGACTCTCCGCCCCTCTCCGGTACGCCGAGACGGCTCGCGCCCTCGGCGTCGAACCGGGCGACCGCGTCCCGCTCGCGCAGGCCCGCGAGACCGTCCTGAAGCTGCGCGCCGGCAAGGGCATGGTGCTGGACCCCGAGGACCACGACACCTGGTCGGCCGGCTCCTTCTTCACCAACCCGATCCTCACGGACGCGGACTTCGAGATCTTCCGCACGCGCGCCAAGCAGCGCCTCGGGGCCGAGGCCGAGCCCCCCGCTTACCCGGCCGGCGAGGGCCACACCAAGACCTCCGCGGCCTGGCTGATCGACAAGGCGGGCTTCACCAAGGGCTACGGCGAGGGCCCCGCCCGCATCTCCACCAAGCACACCCTGGCCCTCACCAACCGGGGCAGCGCGACCACCGAGGACCTGCTCACCCTGGCCCGCGAGGTCGTGGCGGGCGTCCGCGAGGCCTTCGGGATCACCCTGGTCAACGAGCCGGTGACCGTCGGGGTCAGTCTCTGAGACGACCCCGACGAGTCGTCAGTGGCGGTGGCCGTGCCGACGGGGCGTTGCGCAGCCCGGCGTAGCGGGGTGCCGCCGCGCCCACCCTCCCCCAAGCTCTCGGCTTCGCTCGAGCAGGGGGGACCCCCATCGCCCCAGCGGCACGACTGCCCGCAGCTGGGGCGGTGCGACTGCCCGCAGCGGCCGACGTACGTGAGGGGCCGTGTCGGGGGGTGTCCGCCCGCAGTGGGCGGCGCGTGTGACGCCAGTTGGTCGGTGGGTGACCTGGTCGCGCCGTTCCGAGGACGGACACCCCCCG
>NZ_GG657757.1:5314907-5386888 GCF_000158955.1 Streptomyces viridochromogenes DSM 40736
GCAACCAGTCGTCGACCCCCGACAGCAGCTTCGTCTTCACATCCTCCGGAGCCGCCGACCCCCGGACCGACTGCCGGGCCAGTTCCGCCAGCTCCTCGTCCGTGAACCCGTGATGCCGCCGCGCGATCTCGTACTGAGCGGCGAGCCGGGAGCCGAACAGCAGCGGGTCGTCCGCGCCCAGCGCCATCGGGACACCCGCCTCGAACAGCGTCCGCAGCGGCACGTCCTCCGGCTTCTCGTACACCCCCAGCGCCACGTTCGACGCCGGGCACACCTCGCACGTCACACCCCGCTCGGCCAGCCGCCGCAGCAGCCGCGGATCCTCCGCCGCCCGCACCCCGTGCCCCACCCGGTTCGCCCCGAGGTCGTCCAGGCAGTCCCGCACCGACGACGGCCCGGTCAGCTCACCCCCGTGCGGCGCCGACAGCAGCCCGCCCTCCCGCGCGATCGCGAACGCCCGGTCGAAGTCCCGCGCCATGCCCCGCCGCTCGTCGTTCGACAGACCGAAGCCGACGACCCCCCGGTCGCCGAACCGCACCGCCAGCCGGGCCAGCGTCCGCGCGTCCAGCGGATGCTTCATCCGGTTCGCCGCGACCAGCACCCGCATACCGAGCCCCGTCTCACGCGACGTCGTCTCCACCGCGTCCAGGATGATCTCCAGCGCCGGGATCAGACCGCCCAGCCGCGGCGCGTACGAGGTCGGGTCGACCTGGATCTCCAGCCACCCCGAGCCGTCCCGGACGTCCTCCTCCGCCGCCTCCCGCACCAGCCGCTGGATGTCCTCCGGCTCCCGCAGGCACGAGCGGGCCGCGTCGTACAGCCGCTGGAAGCGGAACCAGCCCCGCTCGTCCGTCGCCCGCAGTCTCGGCGGCTCCCCGCCGACCAGGGCCTCGGTCAGCGCGTCGGGCAACCGCACCCCGTACTTGTCGGCCAGTTCCAGCACGGTCGAGGGCCGCATCGACCCGGTGAAGTGCAGGTGCAGATGGGCTTTCGGCAGCTCAGAGACATCACGTACACGCTCCATCCCAGGATCCTGCCGTACGTCTCAGCCGTCCCGGTAGCCGTTTCCCCATTAGTGGTCTTGCTCGCACAAACAAATGGGGCACATACCGAAATCGGTATGTGCCCCGGCCCGGAACGGAAGCCTCAGTCCCTGGCCTCCGCCAGCAGCTTCTGGATCCGGCTCACGCCCTCGACGAGGTCCTCGTCACCCAGCGCGTACGACAGCCGCAGATACCCGGGCGTGCCGAACGCCTCACCCGGCACCACCGCGACCTCGGACTCCTCCAGGATCAGCGCGGCCAGCTCGACCGTGTCCTTGGGCCGACGCCCGCGGATCTCCTTGCCGACCAGCGCCTTCACCGACGGGTACGCGTAGAACGCGCCCTCCGGCTCCGGGCACACCACGCCGTCGATCTCGTTCAGCATCCGCACGATGGTCTTGCGGCGCCGGTCGAACGCATCGCGCATCGTCGCGACGGCGTCCAGGCCGCCGGAGACGGCGGCCAGCGCGGCCGCCTGGGCGACGTTGGACACGTTGGAGGTGGCGTGCGACTGGAGGTTCGTCGCGGCCTTGACCACGTCCTTCGGGCCGATGATCCACCCCACCCGCCAGCCGGTCATCGCGTACGTCTTCGCGACACCGTTCACCACGACGCACTTGTCGCGCAGCTCGGGCAGCACCGCCGGCAGCGACACGGCGGAGGCGCCGCCGTAGACCAGGTGCTCGTAGATCTCGTCGGTCATCACCCACAGACCGTGCTCGACGGCCCAGCGGCCGATCGCCTCGGTCTCGGTCTCGCCGTAGACCGCACCGGTCGGGTTCGACGGCGAGACGAAGAGGACGACCTTCGTCTTCTCCGTACGGGCCGCCTCCAGCTGCTCGACGGTCACCCGGTAGCCGGTCGTCTCGTCGGCGACGACCTCCACCGGGACACCGCCGGCCAGCCGGATCGACTCCGGGTACGTCGTCCAGTACGGCGCGGGCACGATGACCTCGTCGCCCGGGTCGAGGATCGCGGCGAAGGCCTCGTAGATGGCCTGCTTGCCGCCGTTGGTGACCAGGATCTCCGAGACGTCCGGCTCGTAGCCGGAGTCACGCAGGGTCTTCGCGGCGATCGCGGCCTTCAGCTCGGGCAGACCGCCGGCCGGCGTGTAGCGGTGGAACTTCGGGTTCTTGCAGGCCTCGATCGCGGCCTCGACGACGTAGTCCGGGGTCGGGAAGTCGGGCTCGCCGGCGCCGAAGCCGATCACCGGCCGCCCGGCGGCCTTGAGGGCCTTGGCCTTGGCGTCCACGGCGAGGGTGGCGGACTCGGAGATCGCGCCGACTCGGGCGGAGACCCGGCGCTCGGTGGGAGGGGTTGCAGGGCTCATGGGCCCCATCGTTTCAGACTGGAAACGCGCGTGGCACGGGGGTTTCACAGACTGAACAACCTCGGGCAAACCCTTGAACAACAGTGCGGATCGCCCACACCGCCAGGTCGATCTTCCATCGAATCCCGGCCGCCCACGGCCCGTTTCCCGGAGGATTCCCAGGCGATCTTCCGTCAACGAGGCCTGCTGCGGCCTCTTTCTGTTCGACGACCGGCCGTGGACCACGTACACTCTCACCTCGTTGGCCTTCAGCAGCCCGCGCTCACTGGGTGCACACCAAGCATCCGGACGGATGCGGTACGTTGGGGGACACACAAAGGGTCGTAGCTCAATTGGTAGAGCACTGGTCTCCAAAACCAGCGGTTGGGGGTTCAAGTCCCTCCGGCCCTGCTACACACTCCTTCGCCAGGATGTGTGCGCATGTACGTACAGCAATGCACCGCCGTGCGGCTCAGACCGGGCGCGGCACGGCCACGACCCGGAATCAGGTGAGGACGAGTGACGGACGCCGTGGGCTCCATCGACATGCCTGATGCCCAGGACGAGGCACCGGAGTCGAAGAAGGCCCGCAAGGGTGGCAAGCGCGGCAAGAAGGGCCCGCTGAAGCGCCTTGCCCTCTTCTACCGCCAGATCATCGCGGAGCTGCGCAAGGTCGTCTGGCCGACCCGCAACCAGCTGACGACGTACACGACAGTGGTGATCATCTTCGTCGTTATCATGATCGGCCTGGTCACCGTGATCGACTATGGTCTCAGCCACGCCGCCAAGTACGTGTTCGGCTGAGCAGCCAGCGAAGAGCGCCGAGGTACCCGGCGCTCCTTTCGCATGTTCCACCCCTATGTATCCAGGAAGAAGCAGCCACCGTGTCTGACCCGAACGTGAACGACGCCATCGAGCCTGTCGAGTCCGTCGAGGACGAGCTCGACACCGTCGAGGGCGCGGACAGCGAGGACACCGACGCCTCCACCGAGGCCGAGGCTGCCGACGCCGCCGCGGACGACGCCGCCGAGGCGGAGACCGAGGCCGGCGAAGAGGCCGAGGAAGAGCCCGAGGACGACCGCGACCCGATCGAGAAGCTCCGCGAGGAGCTGCGGGGCCTGCCCGGTGAGTGGTACGTCATCCACACCTACGCGGGCTACGAGAAGCGCGTGAAGGCCAACCTGGAGCAGCGCGCCGTCTCGCTGAACGTCGAGGACTTCATCTACCAGGCCGAGGTGCCCGAGGAAGAGATCGTCCAGATCAAGAACGGCGAGCGGAAGAACATCAAGCAGAACAAGCTCCCGGGCTACGTCCTGGTCCGTATGGACCTGACGAACGAGTCCTGGGGCGTCGTCCGCAACACCCCGGGTGTCACCGGCTTCGTGGGCAACGCCTACGACCCGTACCCGCTGACGCTGGACGAGATCGTCAAGATGCTCGCCCCCGAGGCCGAGGAGAAGGCCGCCCGCGAGGCCGCCGAGGCCGAGGGCAAGCCCGCCCCGCAGCGCAAGGTCGAGGTCCAGGTGCTGGACTTCGAGGTCGGCGACTCGGTCACCGTCACCGACGGCCCGTTCGCCACGCTGCAGGCGACGATCAACGAGATCAACCCCGACTCGAAGAAGGTCAAGGGTCTCGTCGAGATCTTCGGCCGCGAGACGCCGGTCGAGCTCTCCTTCGACCAGATCCAGAAGAACTAGCCACTTCTGGACTCACCGCTTCCGCGCAGGTCAGGCGATCGCTCCAGCGTCCGTCTGACCTGCGCGGTTTTTGGCCGCGCATCTATACCCGTTATCGTTGTGCGGTATGCCTGCGTCCGGGTGGTCCCCGAATGTGGGCAGGACCCGAATCGAAAGGACCCGGAGAGCTATGCCTCCCAAGAAGAAGAAGGTCACGGGGCTCATCAAGCTCCAGATCCAGGCGGGTGCCGCCAACCCGGCCCCGCCGGTCGGCCCCGCGCTGGGTCAGCACGGCGTCAACATCATGGAGTTTTGCAAGGCCTACAACGCCGCGACCGAGTCGCAGCGTGGCTGGGTCATCCCGGTGGAGATCACGGTCTACGAGGACCGTTCCTTCACCTTCATCACCAAGACCCCGCCGGCCGCCAAGATGATCCTGAAGGCCGCGGGCATCGAGAAGGGCTCCGGCGAGCCGCACAAGACCAAGGTCGCGAAGATCACGCGTGACCAGGTCCGCGAGATCGCCACCACCAAGATGCCCGACCTCAACGCCAACGACCTGGACGCCGCCGAGAAGATCATCGCCGGCACCGCCCGTTCCATGGGCGTCACGGTCGAGGGCTGAGCCCCAAACCCATCAGCAGAAGTGGCAGGGCCCGCTCGGCCCGGACCACGACTCCTAAGAATCCACAGGAGCAGTAGTGAGCAAGCGCAGCAAGGCCCTTCGCGCTGCGGACGCCAAGATCGACCGGGAGAAGCTCTACGCCCCGCTCGAGGCCGTCCGTCTCGCCAAGGAGACCTCCACGACCAAGTTCGACGGCACCGTCGAGGTCGCCTTCCGCCTGGGTGTCGACCCGCGCAAGGCCGACCAGATGGTCCGTGGCACCGTGAACCTCCCGCACGGCACCGGTAAGACCGCCCGGGTCCTGGTCTTCGCGACCGGTGACCGTGCCGAGGCCGCGCGTGCCGCGGGCGCCGACATCGTCGGCGCCGACGAGCTGATCGACGAGGTGTCGAAGGGCCGTCTGGACTTCGACGCCGTCGTCGCCACCCCGGACCTCATGGGCAAGGTCGGCCGCCTCGGCCGCGTGCTCGGTCCGCGTGGTCTGATGCCGAACCCGAAGACCGGCACCGTCACCCCCGATGTCACCAAGGCTGTCAACGACATCAAGGGCGGCAAGATCGAGTTCCGCGTCGACAAGCACTCGAACCTGCACTTCATCATCGGCAAGACGTCGTTCGACGACACCAAGCTGGTGGAGAACTACGGCGCGGCGCTGGAGGAGATCCTCCGTCTGAAGCCGTCCGCCGCCAAGGGTCGCTACATCAAGAAGGCCGCCATCAGCACCACGATGGGCCCCGGCATTCCGCTCGACTCCAACCGCACCCGCAACCTCCTCGTCGAGGAGGACCCGGCCGCGGTCTGAGCCTGACGGCTCACCCAACCGGTCACGGGCCCCGCACCTCTCACAGGTGCGGGGCCCGTCCCCTTTTCCGGTACGTACGCCGAAGGCCGCTACACCCTGAGCCCGCCGAGGACATCACGTCCCTCCGCTACCGCCTGAGCGGCACGGCGCCGGGGGAGGGCCGCGTCAAGGATCCTTCCTCGACTACAACAAGCCGGTGACCGTCACGGCCCCGCCGGCCAAGGACGTCGCGGACCTCGCCGACATGTTCAAGGAGCTGGACCAGGGCTGACCCGCCCTGCGCCGCCCGTCGTACGGGCGGATTTGCTTGACGGCGATCCGTTCCCGTACTCTCTTGCAGAAGCCAAAGACCGCTGGTCGTTACCGCGTGCTCGGATGAGGGCGCGGTGGCCGAAGGATCCGCTGAACGGCGGACGACCCGCGCAGGTGACACTGGAAGAGCTCCCGGAGACCGACGCCTCGTGCGTGGGGACAACCGGTCGAGCTACGCCCCGTGCGCCTGCGCCGGGGCGTTTCGTTTTCCCCAGTCCTCCTTCGGGTCCGCGCGGTCCGAATCACCCGGAAGGAGGCCGAGGCTCATGGCGAGGCCTGACAAGGTCGATGCCGTCGAGGAGATGCGGGACAAGTTCCGCAACTCGAACGGCGCCGTCGTCACCGCGTACACCGGTCTCACCGTCTCGCAGCTCCAGCAGCTGCGTCGTTCACTCGGTGAGAACGCGCACTACCGTGTGGCGAAGAACACGCTGACCAAGATTGCGGCCAACGAGGCCGGGATCAACACCATCGACGACCTCTTCACGGGTTCGTCGGCCGTCGCCTTCGTGACCGGTGACCCGGTCGAGGCGGCGAAGGGTCTTCGTGACTTCGCCAAGGACAACCCCAACCTCGTCATCAAGGGCGGCGTCCTTGACGGCAAGGCGTTGTCCGCCGATGAGATCAAGAAGCTTGCGGACCTCGAGTCCCGCGAGGTTCTGCTCTCCAAGCTGGCCGGTGCCATGAAGGGCAAGCAGTCCCAGGCTGCCTCTGTCTTCCAGGCGCTGCCGTCGAAGCTCGTCCGCACCGTGGACGCGCTCCGTGCCAAGCAGGACGAGCAGGGCGGTGCCGAGTAACTCGGCTCGCATCCCGGCCCCCGCTGCCTGAACGCGGAGGCCGTCGCGGGCCAGTAGTACGCCCGCCTCACATGTACATCCGGCACCTGCCGATTTAGTGGAAGGACCGCCATCATGGCGAAGCTCAGCCAGGAAGACCTGCTCGCGCAGTTCGAGGAGATGACCCTCATCGAGCTCTCCGAGTTCGTGAAGGCGTTCGAGGAGAAGTTCGACGTCACCGCCGCCGCTGCCGCGCCGGTCGTCGTCGCCGGTGGTGCCGCTGGTGGCGCCGCTGCCGAGGCCGCTGAGGAGAAGGACGAGTTCGACGTCGTCCTCACCGGTGCCGGCGACAAGAAGATCCAGGTCATCAAGGTCGTGCGTGAGCTGACCTCCCTGGGCCTGAAGGAGGCCAAGGACCTGGTCGACGGTGCGCCGAAGCCGGTTCTGGAGAAGGTCAACAAGGAGGCCGCCGACAAGGCGAAGGAGTCCCTCGAGGGCGCCGGTGCCTCCGTCGAGGTCAAGTAAGACCTCCCGGATCCGCCAGGATCCACGACACGTCCCCCTGGACGTGTAACGCGTAAGCGCGGAAGAGCGATCATCCATCCGGGTGGTCGCTCTTCGGCGTTCCGGGGGTGCGGCCACGGTTACCTTGCACCCTCAGTGGCGGGGGGTATGGTGATCTTCGTCGTGTCTCTGGGCGGGCCCCGGTTCGGGCAGGGGGGCCTTGACGAACCGCACGCAGCGCGCAATTCTCAGGACGCGTCGTCACAAGGATCCGAATCCGAGGCATGGATCGGCGACGAAGAGGGCAGTATCAACGTGCGTTGAAGGCAGGGCCTTGTCGCAGGAGTGGAACAACGAGGGTGAACACGGGTTCCAGAACCCGCACTGGACATCAGTGTGCCAAGTGGCTACACTGACCCTTTGCGCTGCCTGTTAGCTGTCCCCTGCCCGTCACCAGGGGTCTGCCCTCGCCCGAGCATCGACGACAAGACCCGCCCGACCAGGCCTTTCGGCCGGATGGACACAGCTTGTCTCCGTGTACGGGAGAGGGGCCGGTACGCGCGTAGTGAGTCCGAGCCCTCGGAAGGACCCCCTCTTGGCCGCCTCGCGCAACGCCTCGACCGCGAATACGAACAACGCTGCCAGCACTGCCCCGCTGCGCATCTCTTTTGCAAAGATCAAGGAGCCTCTCGAGGTTCCGAACCTGCTCGCGCTGCAGACCGAGAGCTTCGACTGGCTGCTCGGTAACACCGCCTGGCAGAGTCGGGTCGAGGAGGCTCTGGACAACGGTCAGGACGTCCCCACCAAGTCCGGGCTCGAGGAGATCTTCGAGGAGATCTCCCCGATCGAGGACTTCAGCGGGTCGATGTCGCTGACCTTCCGTGACCACCGCTTCGAGCCGCCGAAGAACTCGATCGACGAGTGCAAGGAGCGCGACTTCACGTACGCGGCCCCGCTCTTCGTCACCGCCGAGTTCACCAACAACGAGACCGGCGAGATCAAGTCCCAGACCGTCTTCATGGGCGACTTCCCGCTCATGACGAACAAGGGCACCTTCGTCATCAACGGCACCGAGCGTGTCGTGGTGTCGCAGCTGGTCCGTTCCCCCGGTGTCTACTTCGACTCCTCCATCGACAAGACGTCCGACAAGGACATCTTCTCCGCCAAGATCATCCCGTCCCGGGGTGCCTGGCTGGAGATGGAGATCGACAAGCGCGACATGGTCGGTGTCCGCATCGACCGCAAGCGCAAGCAGTCCGTCACCGTCCTGCTCAAGGCGCTCGGCTGGACCACCGAGCAGATCCTCGAGGAGTTCGGCGAGTACGAGTCGATGCGCGCCACCCTGGAGAAGGACCACACCCAGGGCCAGGACGACGCGCTGCTCGACATCTACCGCAAGCTGCGTCCGGGCGAGCCCCCCACGCGTGAGGCCGCGCAGACGCTCCTTGAGAACC
Source organism: Streptomyces viridochromogenes DSM 40736 (assembly GCF_000158955.1). Lineage (GTDB taxonomy): Bacteria > Actinomycetota > Actinomycetes > Streptomycetales > Streptomycetaceae > Streptomyces > Streptomyces venetus. The sequence continues at coordinate 5,323,409 of NZ_GG657757.1, forward strand.
TGTACTTCAACCCCAAGCGCTACGACCTGGCCAAGGTCGGCCGCTACAAGGTCAACAAGAAGCTGGGTGCGGACGCTCCGCTGGACGCGGGCATCCTGACCGTCGAGGACGTCATCTCGACGATCAAGTACCTGGTGAAGCTGCACGCCGGCGAGACCGAGACGGTCGGGGACAGCGGCACGAGCATCGTCGTCGAGACCGACGACATCGACCACTTCGGCAACCGTCGTCTGCGCAGCGTCGGCGAGCTCATCCAGAACCAGGTCCGTACGGGTCTGGCTCGTATGGAGCGCGTCGTCCGTGAGCGCATGACGACCCAGGACGTCGAGGCGATCACGCCGCAGACCCTGATCAACATCCGGCCGGTCGTCGCCTCCATCAAGGAGTTCTTCGGCACCAGCCAGCTGTCCCAGTTCATGGACCAGAACAACCCGCTGTCGGGTCTGACGCACAAGCGGCGTCTTTCCGCGCTCGGCCCGGGTGGTCTCTCCCGTGAGCGGGCCGGCTTCGAGGTCCGTGACGTGCACCCCTCGCACTACGGCCGCATGTGCCCGATCGAGACGCCCGAAGGCCCGAACATCGGTCTGATCGGCTCGCTCGCCTCCTACGGCCGGGTCAACGCGTTCGGTTTCGTCGAGACCCCGTACCGCAAGGTGTTCGAGGGCCAGGTCACCGACGAGGTCGACTACCTGACCGCCGACGAGGAGGACCGCTTCGTCATCGCGCAGGCCAACGCGCAGCTGACGGACGACCTCCGCTTCGCCGAGGCCCGGGTGCTCGTCCGCCGTAAGGGCGGCGAGGTCGACTACGTCACCGGCGAGGACGTGGACTACATGGACGTCTCGCCGCGCCAGATGGTGTCGGTCGCGACCGCCATGATCCCCTTCCTGGAGCACGACGACGCCAACCGTGCCCTCATGGGCGCGAACATGATGCGTCAGGCCGTTCCGCTGATCAAGTCCGAGGCCCCGCTCGTCGGCACCGGCATGGAGTACCGCTCCGCGGTCGACGCCGGCGACGTGGTCAAGGCCGAGAAGCCCGGTGTGGTCCAGGAGGTCTCCGCGGACTACATCACCACCGCCAACGACGACGGCACGTACATCACGTACCGCCTGGCCAAGTTCGCCCGCTCCAACCAGGGCACCTCGGTCAACCAGAAGGTCATCGTCAGCGAGGGCGACCGGATCATCGAGGGCCAGGTCCTGGCCGACGGTCCGGCCACCCAGCAGGGCGAGATGGCGCTCGGCAAGAACCTGCTCGTGGCGTTCATGCCGTGGGAGGGTCACAACTACGAGGACGCGATCATCCTGTCGCAGCGCCTCGTGCAGGACGACGTCCTCTCCTCGATCCACATCGAGGAGCACGAGGTCGACGCCCGTGACACCAAGCTCGGCCCCGAGGAGATCACCCGGGACATCCCGAACGTCTCCGAGGAGGTCCTGGCCGACCTCGACGAGCGCGGCATCATCCGTATCGGTGCCGAGGTCATCGCCGGTGACATCCTCGTCGGCAAGGTCACGCCCAAGGGTGAGACCGAGCTGACCCCCGAGGAGCGCCTGCTCCGCGCGATCTTCGGTGAGAAGGCCCGTGAGGTCCGTGACACCTCGCTGAAGGTGCCGCACGGCGAGACCGGCAAGGTCATCGGCGTGCGCGTCTTCGACCGCGAGGAGGGCGACGAGCTTCCCCCGGGCGTGAACCAGCTGGTCCGCGTCTACGTCGCGCAGAAGCGCAAGATCACCGACGGTGACAAGCTCGCCGGCCGTCACGGCAACAAGGGCGTCATCTCGAAGATCCTGCCGATCGAGGACATGCCGTTCCTGGAGGACGGCACCCCGGTCGACATCATCCTCAACCCGCTCGGTGTGCCGTCCCGAATGAACCCGGGTCAGGTTCTGGAGATCCACCTCGGCTGGCTCGCCAGCCGCGGCTGGGACGTCTCCGGGCTGAGCGAGGAGTGGGCGCAGCGCCTGCAGGCCATCGAGGCCGACCAGGTCGCCCCGGGCACCAACGTCGCCACCCCCGTCTTCGACGGTGCGCGTGAGGACGAGCTCGCGGGTCTGCTGCAGCACACCATCCCGAACCGCGACGGCGAGCGCATGGTGCAGCCGACCGGTAAGGCGAGGCTGTTCGACGGCCGCTCCGGTGAGCCGTTCCCGGACCCGATCTCCATCGGGTACATGTACATCCTCAAGCTGCACCACCTGGTCGACGACAAGCTGCACGCCCGTTCGACCGGTCCGTACTCGATGATCACCCAGCAGCCGCTGGGTGGTAAGGCCCAGTTCGGTGGCCAGCGCTTCGGTGAGATGGAGGTGTGGGCGCTGGAGGCTTATGGCGCCGCGTACGCCCTCCAGGAGCTGCTGACCATCAAGTCCGACGACGTCACCGGCCGTGTGAAGGTCTACGAGGCCATCGTCAAGGGCGAGAACATCCCCGAGCCCGGCATCCCCGAGTCCTTCAAGGTGCTCATCAAGGAGATGCAGTCCCTGTGCCTCAACGTGGAGGTGCTGTCCTCGGACGGCATGTCCATCGAGATGCGCGACACCGACGAGGACGTCTTCCGCGCCGCGGAGGAGCTTGGCATCGACCTGTCCCGGCGCGAGCCGAGCAGCGTCGAAGAGGTCTGACGGGAGTCCGGCGGCCTTCGCCATGAAGGCCGCCGGCCCCAGGACCCCCGTATCAGACCAAAGACTTACAACCCTGAGAGGGATTGACGCATAGTGCTCGACGTCAACTTCTTCGACGAGCTCCGGATCGGTCTGGCTACCGCTGACGACATCCGTCAGTGGAGCCACGGCGAGGTCAAGAAGCCCGAGACCATCAACTACCGCACCCTCAAGCCCGAAAAGGACGGACTCTTCTGCGAGAAGATCTTCGGTCCGACCCGGGACTGGGAGTGCTACTGCGGCAAGTACAAGCGCGTCCGCTTCAAGGGCATCATCTGTGAGCGCTGCGGCGTCGAGGTGACTCGCGCCAAGGTGCGCCGTGAGCGGATGGGCCACATCGAACTGGCCGCGCCCGTCACCCACATCTGGTACTTCAAGGGCGTTCCGTCGCGTCTGGGCTACCTGCTCGACCTGGCCCCGAAGGACCTGGAGAAGGTCATCTACTTCGCGGCGTACATGATCACGTACGTCGACGAGGAGCGCCGTACGCGCGACCTGCCCTCGCTGGAGGCCCACGTCTCCGTCGAGCGTCAGCAGATCGAGCAGCGCCGCGACGCCGACCTGGAGGCCCGCGCCAAGAAGCTCGAGACCGACCTGGCCGAGCTGGAGGCCGAGGGCGCCAAGGCCGACGTGCGCCGCAAGGTACGCGAGGGTGCCGAGCGTGAGATGAAGCAGCTGCGCGACCGCGCGCAGCGCGAGATCGACCGCCTCGACGAGGTGTGGAACCGCTTCAAGAACCTCAAGGTCCAGGACCTCGAGGGCGACGAGCTGCTCTACCGCGAGCTGCGTGACCGCTTCGGCACGTACTTCGACGGCTCGATGGGTGCCGCGGCGCTGCAGAAGCGCCTGGAGTCCTTCGACCTCGACGAGGAGGCCGAGAAGCTCCGCGAGATCATCCGTACCGGCAAGGGCCAGAAGAAGACCCGTGCGCTCAAGCGCCTGAAGGTCGTCTCCGCGTTCCTGCAGACCAGCAACAGCCCCAAGGGCATGGTGCTCGACTGCGTCCCGGTCATCCCGCCGGACCTCCGCCCGATGGTGCAGCTGGACGGTGGCCGCTTCGCGACCTCCGACCTGAACGACCTGTACCGCCGTGTGATCAACCGGAACAACCGACTGAAGCGCCTTCTCGACCTCGGTGCGCCCGAGATCATCGTGAACAACGAGAAGCGCATGCTCCAGGAGGCCGTCGACGCGCTGTTCGACAACGGCCGTCGTGGTCGCCCGGTCACCGGTCCCGGTAACCGCCCGCTGAAGTCCCTCAGCGACATGCTGAAGGGTAAGCAGGGTCGCTTCCGTCAGAACCTGCTCGGTAAGCGTGTGGACTACTCCGCGCGTTCCGTGATCGTCGTCGGTCCGCAGCTGAAGCTGCACCAGTGCGGTCTGCCGAAGGCGATGGCGCTGGAGCTCTTCAAGCCGTTCGTGATGAAGCGTCTGGTCGACCTGAACCACGCGCAGAACATCAAGAGCGCCAAGCGCATGGTCGAGCGCGGCCGCACGGTCGTGTACGACGTGCTGGAAGAGGTCATCGCGGAGCACCCGGTTCTGCTGAACCGTGCGCCCACGCTGCACCGCCTCGGCATCCAGGCCTTCGAGCCGCAGCTGGTCGAGGGCAAGGCCATCCAGATCCACCCGCTCGTCTGCACCGCGTTCAACGCGGACTTCGACGGTGACCAGATGGCCGTCCACCTGCCGCTCTCCGCGGAGGCGCAGGCCGAGGCCCGCATCCTGATGCTGTCCTCGAACAACATCCTCAAGCCGGCCGACGGCCGTCCGGTGACGATGCCGACCCAGGACATGGTCCTCGGTCTGTTCTTCCTCACCACCGACGGCGAGATGCGCGACCTCAAGGGCGAGGGCCGTTCCTTCGCCTCGGTCGCCGAGGCGATCATGGCCTTCGACGCGGGCGAGCTGTCGCTCCAGTCGAAGATCGACGTCCGCTTCCCGGTCGGCACCATCCCGCCGCGTGGCTGGATGCCGCCGGCGCGTGAGGAGGGTGAGCCCGAGTGGCAGCAGGGTGACAGCTTCCGGCTGAACACCACCCTGGGCCGTGCGCTCTTCAACGAGCTGCTGCCCGAGGACTACCCGTTCGTCGACTACGAGGTCGGCAAGAAGCAGCTCTCCGAGATCGTCAACGACCTCGCCGAGCGCTACCCGAAGGTCATCGTGGCGGCGACGCTCGACAACCTGAAGGCGGCCGGCTTCTACTGGGCGACCCGTTCCGGCGTCACCGTGGCCATCTCCGACGTCGTCGTTCCCGAGGCGAAGAAGGAGATCGTCAAGGGCTACGAGGCGCAGGACGAGAAGGTCCAGAAGCAGTACGAGCGCGGTCTGATCACCAAGGACGAGCGCACGCAGGAGCTCATCGCGATCTGGACCAAGGCGACCAACGAGGTCGCCGAGGCGATGAACGACAACTTCCCGAAGACCAACCCGATCTTCATGATGGTGAACTCGGGTGCACGAGGCAACATGATGCAGATGCGTCAGATCGCCGGTATGCGTGGTCTGGTGTCGAACGCGAAGAACGAGACGATCCCGCGTCCGATCAAGGCGTCGTTCCGTGAGGGCCTGTCCGTGCTGGAGTACTTCATCTCCACGCACGGTGCCCGTAAGGGTCTGGCGGACACGGCCCTGCGTACCGCCGACTCGGGTTACCTCACCCGTCGTCTGGTCGACGTCTCCCAGGACGTCATCATTCGCGAGGAGGACTGCGGCACCGAGCGCGGTCTGAAGCTGCGGATCGCCTCGAAGGACGAGTCCGGTGTCCTGCGCAAGGCCGAGGACGTCGAGACCAGCGTCTACGCCCGCATGCTCGCCCAGGACGTCGTCATCGACGGCAAGGTGATCGCGCCGGCCAACGTGGACCTGGGCGACGTGCTCATCGACCAGCTCGTGCACCACGGTGTCGAGGAGGTCAAGACCCGCTCGATCCTGACCTGCGAGTCGCACGTCGGCACCTGTGCCATGTGCTACGGCCGTTCGCTGGCCACCGGCAAGCTGGTCGACATCGGTGAGGCGGTCGGCATCATCGCCGCCCAGTCCATCGGTGAGCCCGGCACCCAGCTGACGATGCGTACCTTCCACACCGGTGGTGTGGCCGGTGACGACATCACCCAGGGTCTGCCGCGTGTCGTCGAGCTCTTCGAGGCCCGTACCCCGAAGGGTGTCGCCCCGATCTCCGAGGCCTCCGGCCGCGTCCGGATCGAGGAGACCGAGAAGACCAAGAAGATCGTCGTCACCCCGGACGACGGCAGCGACGAGACGGCGTTCCCGATCTCGAAGCGCGCCCGGCTCCTGGTCAGCGAGGGCGAGCACGTCGAGGTGGGCCAGAAGCTCACCGTGGGTGCCACCAACCCGCACGACGTGCTGCGCATCCTGGGTCAGCGTGCCGTCCAGGTCCATCTGGTCGGCGAGGTCCAGAAGGTCTACAACTCGCAGGGTGTGTCGATCCACGACAAGCACATCGAGATCATCATCCGGCAGATGCTGCGCCGCGTGACGATCATCGAGTCCGGCGACGCCGAGCTGCTGCCCGGCGAGCTGGTCGAGCGCTCGAAGTTCGAGACCGAGAACCGTCGTGTGGTCCAGGAGGGCGGTCACCCGGCCTCCGGTCGTCCGCAGCTGATGGGTATCACCAAGGCCTCGCTGGCGACGGAATCCTGGCTGTCGGCCGCCTCCTTCCAGGAGACGACCCGAGTCCTGACGGACGCGGCGATCAACGCCAAGTCCGACAGCCTCATCGGCCTCAAGGAGAACGTCATCATCGGTAAGCTCATCCCGGCCGGTACGGGTCTGTCCCGCTACCGCAACATCCGGGTCGAGCCGACCGAGGAGGCCAAGGCCGCGATGTACTCGGCCGTCGGCTACGACGACATCGACTACTCGCCGTTCGGCACGGGCTCCGGCCAGGCCGTTCCGCTGGAGGACTACGACTACGGTCCGTACAACCAGTAAGCGAGTCGCTTGAGGTGGAGGGCGGTCATCCTTCGGGGTGGCCGCCCTTCGGCGTGTCAGCGCCGCCTCTCCAGATGGGTCTGCAAGTGGTGGAGCCGGGTGTGGACGTCGGGGTGCGAGTCGAGCAGTCGCGCGATCATCCCCTCCTTGGCGAAAGAGCGGCCCGGGACGGTGGCTGTGACCTCCCGTTCGTGCTCCTGGTGCAGTACGGCCATCAGCTGGGGTGCGAAGCCGAGTCCCGCGGCGTGCTCGTCGGCCCGCAGCTCGGACCGCCGTGAGACCGCGGCCACCAGGTAGGGCGTCGCCAACGGCAGGAAGATCAGCCCGTAGGTGGCGGTCGCCAGCGCGGCCAGGACGGCTCCGGCCACGCCGATCACCACGGCGGCCGCACCCGTGGGGAGCCGGCGCAGCAGGGTGGCCAGCAGGCGCAGCAGCCGCCAGGCGAGCCGGGCCGGCAGCGCGTACCAGAGGGACAGCAGCGAGGCCCATGCGTGACCCCGGGTGTGGTGACCCAGCTCGTGGGCGAGCACGCCGCCGAGCTGCGCGGACGTCAGCGTCCGCAGGGAGTGACTGGTCACGCCGACGATGTGCCCGGCCGCCGCCATGGCGTTGATCCCGTCGCTGTCCTCTATCCACAGTTGGTAGGCGCTCCCGTCCACTCCGGCCCGTGCGGTCACCTCACGCCAGGTGCGCCGCAGCCGTCCGTCCTCCTCCGGTGTGGGGTAGCGCAGGCCGAACAGCCGGCGGGCCAGGAGCCGTTCGCACGGCCGGTGGAAGACCAGGGCCCCGCTCAGGACCCAGCAGCCGAAGAGGAGCGGCCAGGGCAGAGGGCCCAGCCGGCCGAGGGCGCAGGAGAGGACGAAGACCACGGCCAGGCTGGCGGCCACGTGCGGAAGGTGCAGCGCGAGCGAGCCGAGGGCGGTGATGTCGGCGCCGCGCCGGCGGGCGGCGATGTGGACCCGTCCGGGGCGTCGGGGGAGGTCGTCGTGGTCCGGTGGGGACTCGGGCATGGGCCTTCCTTCCGGGGTGCGGGCTCGGAGCGGTGGGGTCACGTGAGGAGCATCGATCCGGGGAGCAGGGCCGCGGCGCAGCCGAACGACAGCACTCCGGTCCGGATCCAGAAGTGCTTGCGGGTGGCGATGCCGCTGGTCTCCGCGAGGGCGATCCGGAGGGCGAGAGCGGGGTCGCGGCCCGTCTCCGCGAGGGCGGTGGTGAGTCGGCCGACGCGGACGGCTTGGCGTACGTCGCCGAAGTACGTGAGCGGGCGGCCGGGCGTCCAGCGGCTTCGGCGGTAGCGTGGCAGCACCGCCAGCAGCAGGGCGAACAGGGCGATGACCAGGGACGCCGCCCCCGACCACCACAACAGGGCGGCGGGCCCCGGAAGGTGGGCCGGGCTCCAGTCGCGGTCGGTCAGGAGCGCGGCCAGCACACCGGCCGAGATGCCGAGGGCACCCACCAGGACGGTGGCCTTGGCGTCGGCGCGGGCGATCTCGCTCCGGAGGTCGGCGAGCAGCTGGGTGCCCGCCCGTACCTCCGGATCCTCCTCCGGCGGGGTCATGTGCCGGACCCCTGGTCGTCCTCGGGCGGTGTGGTCGGGTCGGTGGTCCGCAGGATGGCCTTCATCCGCTCGGCGACGAGCTTGCGCGGCTCGTCCAGCTGGTAGGCCTCGAGATGCTTGTCCGCGAGCGCTTTGTCGATCAGGTTCACCTGGGTGTCCAACAGCCGTTTCTGGCCCGCCTGGAGGTGTTCCAGGACGAGTTGGGTCTCGTCGGGGTGTGCCGCCAGGTGCAGGGCGAGTGCGGCCGGGCCGCCCTGCGCCAGGGTGAGTTCGTAGAACCTGATCTGTTCGGACCTGCGTTCCGCCTCGAACCTCTCGCGGAGCAGGGTCGCCTGGTGTTCCGGCTCCGCGGCCTCCACGTCGTGCCGGGCGGTGCGCAGCCGGGCCTGATGGGACCGCTCGATGGCGTCGTGGCGCAGCCGTATGGAGCCGGTGACCCGCAGACCCTGGGCACGGCCGAGTGAGGTCGCGTCCCGTACCGCCCGCTCCACGGCGCGCTCCGCATCGGCGCCGGCGTCGATGGGATGCCTGCGGGAGGCGTCCCGCATCAGAGGCAGAAGCTCGCGCGTGAGCAGGCCGGGCACGTCCCGCTCCTGGCTGCGGACGAACAGGGCCGGATGCGTGACCCGCCAGCCGATGTCGGCCGTGGCCTCGAACTCGAAGCTGTCGATGTCGCTGGGCAGGGGCACGTTCAGCTGGAAGGCGTGCGGGTCCGTGTCCACCTCGTAGACGACGACGTAGCGCCGCACGCTCGTGGGCCGGTCGGGTGGCAGGAAGGTCTCGTACGCCCCCTTCCGCGTGACGCAGACCAGGGCGTGGTCGATGCGCCCGGTGAAACGCCGGCCGCCGAGGTGGAAGCGGGGGAGCTGCCAGACCGTGCGGACGGGGTCGGGGTCGGATTGCGGGGCGAGGGGCTGCTGGAACCAGTCCTGTTGGTCGTGCTCGGTGTGTTCCACGGGGGCCTCCGGAGGCGGGTCAGTCGAGGGAGAGGCGTTTACTCAGCCGGACGGCGGCCGGTGTGCGGGCTCCTCTGGAGTCGCGGACGTTCTCCAGGAGATGGCTGACGCGCCGTCGGTTGGTGGGTGTGGTGATCAGGTCGCCGAGCAGCGAGGCCAGTGCCGACTCGGTCTCCGGGTCGACGTCCGCCCAGCGCACCCAGCCGCGCAGGACGCCGAGGGCCTGGGGGTTGTGGGTCCGATCGGTCAGCAGCGCGTCCCAGAACACCGCCAGGTGCCGGGCGGCCGACGGGTCCTCGGCTGTCCCGGCCCGCGCGTACCAGTCGAGGACGGGCGGGCGGTCGCTCTCGTCGCCCTTCGTCTGCTTGCAGGCCTGGAGGAAGGCGAGCAGGGCGTGCGGACGGACCGCGCGGTCGGTGGGGAGGAGTTCGGTCAGGGCGGCCAGTACGGGGTCCCCTACGGCGAGGAGCAGGAGTTCCAGGGCGTCGGCGAGCTGCCGGGACTCCTCCGGCACCTCCTCGTTCCCGGCCACCGTCTCGGCTTCGGCGGGCGCGGGCCGGTGCATGGCCTCCACCAGGGCGGCCAGGGTCTCCTTGTGATGCACCGGGCCCAGCAGGCCGTAGGCGCGGATGGCCGTCCAGCGGCGGCTCTGGACGTCTCCGATGCACCAGTCGTGCAGGATCCGGGAGACGGCCGGCACCCCCAACAGCTGGGCATGTGAGGCGTGCGGTCAGCCAGGCATGTGGCTTACGGCCGTCCGCCCAGTGGCTCGACGAGATGGGCCATGGCGGACGACAGATCCGCCTTGGCGAGCAGCGCGGCAGCCGACGCGGCCCGGGTCCGCACCAGCGGGCGACGGTCGTCGGCCAGTTTGCGGACCCACTCCGCGAAGGCCGGGCGGGCCGACGGGTGGAGGTTCCACACCTCCTCCAGCAGCATCGGGGCCGTCCGTTCGTCCCGGAAGCGGGCGCAGAACCTGCCCTCGAGAGGACCCCACTCGGTGACTTCCGCGGTCACGTACCCGTCGGCGTGCGCGAGCCGGAGCCGGTCCTCGCGGGAGCTGCCGAAGACGGGGACGGCAGGCGCGAGTTCGGGATGCTGGATCCTGTGAAGCCGTTCGAAGAGTCCGTCCGCCAGCTCGGCGGTCACGGCGTACGGCCCCTTGTCGAACACGGCCAGGGAGACGAGGAACGCCTTGTCACGCAGCTCGGGCTTCTCCTCGGTGAGCCAGCGGGCGACCTGGGTCGCCACGGCCGTTTCGCCCCAGGCGGCGAGCCGCGCCTCGTCGATCTCGCCGCGATGGTGCGCGACGAGCCGCAGCGCGAACTGCCTGATCTCCTCCGGCCGGTGGTGCCGGGTAAGGAACTCCCGCACCGCTGTCAGGCCCAGCAGGCCCGGCCAGGCGGACTGCCCGGTCGCCGGGGTGACATGGGCGTACAGCATCTCCTCGGCCGACGGCGGCTCCCACCGGACGTACGGGAGGTCGCCCAGGGCCGCCGAGGGCTCGACGGTGATCACCAGAAAGGCCTTGGTGCCCTCCACATGCTCGCGGAGGGCCAGGAGCTGGGATTCGCGCAGGGGACGATTCCTGCCGACGGGCAGATCGCACAGGACGTATCCCGCGGAGGTGTCCACCTGGTCGGACAGCGCCGGGAACGACACGGGGGGATCGAGGGAGCGCATCCGGCCGGTGCCCAGCCGGTGCAGGAGCATCAGCGCGGCGGAACGGCGGCCCGTCTCGCGTCCGCCGGACAGGATGACGAGCCGGTCGTCCCGCAGCCTCTCGAAGGCCTCGTCGAAACTACGGCAGCCGCGGAAGACGCCCTCCAGCTCCTTGATCTCCGACGGCGGGATCGGCCCGGACAGTGTGCGGGGGGTCGCGGCCCGGCCTCCGAAGTGGAAGTGCTGGTCGCCGTAGTGCGTGCCGCCCGTCTGACCGAACTGGTCGCGGGCGACCAGGGTGGAGACGAAGTCCGGGCCGTGCGCGATCAGGTCCCGGCGTGCGGCCCACGCCTCCTGCCTCGGCTGTTCCTCGGCCGCCTCGTCCTGCTGCTTCTTCTCGCCGTCCTCGGCGGACTCCTCGGCCGGTTTCGCCTGGCCGGCCGCCGCTTGGTCCTGGCTCACCGGCGCTCGTCCCCGCCAGGACGGGTGAAGTCGAAGCGCTGGTCTCCGTAGTGGGTGCCGCCCACCTGGCCGTACTGGTCGCCGCTGATGCGGACGTCGTTGCGCTGGGGAGCGGGCAGGTCCGGGCCCGAAGCGTCGGGGCGGGCCTCGGGGGAGCCCGGCGTACTGCCCGGCCCCCCGTGCACCCAAGCCACCGTAGGCCCCTCCTTCGTCCCCACCGTCACCCGGTGGAACTCCTCCGGCCGCACTCCCAGCGGGCCGTGCCGGACCACCCCCTGGTACACGCCCTCCGACACGCACAGCACGCAGTCGGAGTCCCGCTGCTTCAGGGCGTCGCGCAGGGGGTCGGAGTTCAGGAGGCGGACCGCGTGGTTGAGGTCCGAGCCGACCCAGCCGTCGAGGTCGTCGACGGCGACGTAACCGGAGGACAGGACGATGCGCAGGCGCATGCGGGCGCTGGTCGCGAGGAGGCGGTTCTTGTTGTGGAGGAGGGCGGGGGTCTCGGTCAGGAGGGTCTTCACCAGGGCCGGCACGGGGACCGCGGTGTCGATGAGCTCCATGACGGAGTCGCCGCGGTCGGCGCGCAGCCGGGCCGTCTCGTCGACGGCGGCGGTGAGCAGGGTGGAGTCGACGACGTCGTAGAGGACCCGGCGCAGGAACGCCTGTTCCACGTCGTCGCGTGAGCCGTACTGCTCGATGTCGAAGAGGAGGATCGTGCGGTACACGGGGTCGGTCATGGCTGCCTCTCGCACGTCGGTGTCCGTCGCCCAGCACGATGGCGGGCCGCGGGCGGCCGGCGGAGGGCCGATGGCACGGACGAACTGTGACCGTGTGCACAGACGGGAGGGCGGGGATGTGCAGGGCCGCTGACCGGAGCCCGTCGTTCCTGAGCCCCCTCCTGCCGTCAGGCGGAGGCGTCGCCGGCGATGCGGCGCAGTACGTCGGGACGCAGGACGACGATGCGGCGGCGCCGGGTGGCGACGACCTGCCGCTCCCGCAGCTCCTTGAGGAGCCGGGCCACCGCCTCTCGCGAGGAGCCGACCGAACCGGCGAACTCGTGCTGGCTGAGGCCGATGGTGAGTTCGATGCCCTCGTCGGTGCGGCTGCCGTGCGTGCGGACCAGTTCGAGCAGCAGGACGGCCAGCCGCTCCCGCACGGTGAGGGCCGCCCACTCCAGCCGGCGGCGGTCGGTGGAGCGCTGCCGGTCGGTGGACAGGCTCAGCAGGTGCAGCGCCACGCGGGGGTTGTCCGCCACGAACATGGTGAAGCGGCCCTGGTCGATCACGACCGCGTCGACCGGGTCCAGGGCCGTCACGGTCGCCGAGCGGTGGCGGCCGCTGAGCGCCGCGCCCTCACCGATGATGTCGCCGGGGCCGCGCAGGGCGAGCAGGGCCTCGTAGCCGTTGGCCGCGATCGCCGTGACCTTGGTCCAGCCCCGCAGCAACAGCAGGACGTGGGCCGACGGCTCGTCCTGGTGCAGGATGACGCCGCGTGCCGGGTAGCGCAGGGGGCGGCCGATGGTGAGCAGGGCGGTGCGGTCCTCCCGCTCCAGCCGGGCGAGGAACGGGACGCCGTCGTCGTCCCACGGTCGTGCCTGCCCCCCGGTCATCCGCCCGACCCCCGCGTTCACCTGTGCTGATGCCTGCCCCTACAGGCGTCAACGTACTGGAAACGACCATGGAGGAAATGGGCGAGAATCGGCCGCCTGGCTGATGTGCGGCCCCTGGCCGCGGACGTACCCGTGCCGGAAACCCGGCTTCGGCGCATGATGGAAGGACTCCGGCTCTCGGGGAGGTGCTCCGTGTCGCAGCCGCCCTATCCGTCCTGGCAACCCTGGCAAGGCCACAGCGCCCCGTCGATGCTCGCCTCGCATGCCGACCGGGAGCGGGCCGTGGACGTCCTCAGAGCCGGGTACGGCGAGGGCAGGATGGAGCAGGACGAGTTCGAGAGGCGGGTGGCGCGGGCGTACGCGGCGCGGACCGTGGGGGAGCTGGGCCTGCTCGTCGCCGATCTGCCGCAGGGGCCCGTACCGCAGTCGGCCCCGTACGTCCCCGCGCCGACCGTGCCGCGGACGTTCCTGCCCGGGCCGCGGCCGCAGACGAACGGTAAGGCGATCGCGGCGGCGGTGTGCGGGCTGCTGTGCGTGCCGACGATGGGGGTGACCGGGCTTCCGGCCGTCGTGCTCGGGCACGTGGCGCGCGGCGAGATCCGCAGCCGAGGGGAGCTGGGGGACGGGCTCGCGCTGACCGGGCTCGTGCTCGGGTGGTTGTCCACGGCTGCCTGGGCACTCGTACTGGTGTTGCTCTCGGTGGTGTCCGTCGTAGCATCCTGAAGGTGCGCAAAACGGGCAGTCGCCGTCGAATTGAAGATCGAGAACGGCCCGGGGGCTTGACATGTCCCGCATGGCCATGTGGGCGGTACCCATTTGTTTTGACCGCAGCGAATGCGATAGGTACGCTCAGACCTTGTGCCTGGGGTGTGCCCTGGCTCCCGTGCGTGCCATCAACCGCAAGGCGAGCTGATATCGGCCACCGCAATCTGCGCTTAATTCTGCCTGGCGGCGGGAGTCCGCGGGATTCGACACACCCGACCGCGTGGGTCGGCGACGTTCCAGGTTAGCTTCACCTATCGGCACACAGAAACCGGAGAAGTAGTGCCTACGATCCAGCAGCTGGTCCGCAAGGGCCGGCAGGACAAGGTCGAGAAGAACAAGACGCCCGCACTCGAGGGTTCCCCTCAGCGTCGTGGCGTCTGCACGCGTGTGTTCACGACCACCCCGAAGAAGCCGAACTCGGCCCTGCGTAAGGTCGCGCGTGTGCGTCTGACCAGCGGGATCGAGGTCACCGCTTACATTCCGGGTGAGGGACACAACCTGCAGGAGCACTCCATCGTGCTCGTGCGCGGCGGCCGTGTGAAGGACCTGCCGGGTGTTCGCTACAAGATCATCCGCGGCTCGCTCGACACCCAGGGTGTCAAGAACCGCAAGCAGGCCCGCAGCCGCTACGGCGCCAAGAAGGAGAAGTAAGAATGCCTCGTAAGGGCCCCGCCCCGAAGCGCCCGGTCATCATCGACCCGGTCTACGGTTCTCCTCTGGTGACCTCCCTGATCAACAAGGTGCTGCTGAACGGCAAGCGCTCCACCGCCGAGCGCATCGTCTACGGTGCCATGGAGGGTCTGCGTGAGAAGACGGGCAACGACCCGATCATCACGCTGAAGCGCGCGCTGGAGAACATCAAGCCGACCCTCGAGGTCAAGTCCCGCCGTGTCGGTGGTGCGACGTACCAGGTTCCGATCGAGGTCAAGCCCGGTCGCGCCAACACGCTCGCGCTGCGCTGGCTGGTCGGTTACTCCCGCGCCCGTCGCGAGAAGACCATGACCGAGCGTCTGCTCAACGAGCTTCTCGACGCCTCCAACGGCCTCGGTGCCGCTGTGAAGAAGCGCGAGGACACCCACAAGATGGCCGAGTCCAACAAGGCCTTCGCGCACTACCGCTGGTAGTCGCTACCCACATCGAGACCGAGAGAAGACTGAAGCCTTATGGCTACCACTTCACTTGACCTGGCCAAGGTCCGCAACATCGGGATCATGGCCCACATCGACGCGGGCAAGACGACCACCACCGAGCGGATCCTGTTCTACACCGGCGTGTCGTACAAGATCGGTGAGGTCCACGACGGCGCTGCCACCATGGACTTTTTGGAGCAGGAGCAGGAGCGTGGCATCATTTATTTTCGTTCTGCTGCGACCACCTGTCACTGGCCGCTCGAGGACAACGACTACACCATCAACATCATCGACACCCCGGGTCACGTCGACTTCACCGTCGAGGTGGAGCGCTCCCTGCGCGTGCTCGACGGTGCCGTGACGGTGTTCGACGGTGTCGCCGGCGTTGAGCCGCAGTCCGAGACGGTGTGGCGTCAGGCGGACCGCTACGGCGTTCCGCGGATCTGCTTCGTCAACAAGCTCGACCGCACCGGTGCCGAGTTCCACCGCTGCGTCGACATGATCTCCGACCGCCTGGGCGCGCAGCCGCTGGTCATGCAGCTGCCGATCGGCGCGGAGGCCGACTTCAAGGGCGTCATCGACCTCGTGACGATGAAGGCCCTGGTCTGGTCGGCCGAGGCGACCAAGGGCGAGATGTACGACACCGTCGACATCCCGGACACCCACGTCGAGGCTGCCGAGGAGTACCGCGGCAAGCTGCTCGAGGCCGTCGCCGAGAACGACGAAGAGCTGATGGAGCTGTACCTGGAGGGCACCGAGCCCACCGTGGAGCAGCTCTACGCCGCGATCCGTCGCATCACCATCGCCTCCGGCAAGGGCGGCGGCACCACCGTCACCCCCGTGTTCTGCGGCACCGCGTTCAAGAACAAGGGCGTTCAGCCCCTGCTCGACGCCGTCGTGCGCTACCTGCCCACTCCGCTCGACGTCGAGGCCATCGAGGGTCACGACGTCAAGGACGCGGAGAAGGTCATCGTGCGCAAGCCGTCGGACGAGGAGCCCCTCGCCGCGCTCGCGTTCAAGATCATGAGCGACCCGCACCTCGGTAAGCTCACCTTCGTCCGCGTGTACTCCGGCCGTCTGCAGTCCGGCACCGCCGTGCTCAACTCGGTCAAGGGCCGCAAGGAGCGCATCGGCAAGATCTACCGCATGCACGCGAACAAGCGTGAGGAGATCGAGTCGGTGGGCGCCGGCGACATCGTCGCCGTCATGGGCCTGAAGCAGACCACCACCGGTGAGACGCTTTCGGACGAGAAGAACCCGGTGATCCTGGAGTCCATGGACTTCCCGGCGCCGGTCATCGAGGTCGCCATCGAGCCCAAGTCGAAGGGCGACCAGGAGAAGCTCGGCGTCGCGATCCAGCGCCTGGCCGAGGAGGACCCCTCCTTCCAGGTGCACACCAACGAGGAGACCGGCCAGACCGTCATCGGCGGTATGGGCGAGCTTCACCTCGAGGTGCTCGTGGACCGCATGAAGCGCGAGTTCAAGGTCGAGGCCAACGTCGGCAAGCCGCAGGTCGCGTACCGCGAGACCATCCGCAAGGCGGTCGAGAAGGTCGAGTTCACCCACAAGAAGCAGACCGGTGGTACGGGCCAGTTCGCCCGCGTCATCATCGCGGTCGAGCCGATCGAGGGTGGCGACGCCTCCTACGAGTTCATCAACAAGGTGACCGGTGGCCGTGTGCCGAAGGAGTACATCCCTTCGGTGGACGCCGGTGCGCAGGAGGCCATGCAGTTCGGCATCCTCGCCGGTTACGAGATGACCGGTGTGCGCGTGACGCTGCTCGACGGTGCCTACCACGAGGTGGACTCCTCCGAGCTCGCGTTCAAGATCGCCGGTTCGCAGGCCTTCAAGGAGGCCGCGCGCAAGGCCAGCCCCGTGCTGCTCGAGCCGATGATGGCCGTCGAGGTCACCACGCCCGAGGACTACATGGGTGAGGTCATCGGCGACATCAACTCCCGCCGTGGTCAGATTCAGGCCATGGAGGAGCGGGCCGGAGCCCGCGTCGTGAAGGGCCTCGTGCCCCTCTCGGAGATGTTCGGTTACGTCGGCGACCTGCGCAGCAAGACGTCCGGCCGTGCGAGCTACTCCATGCAGTTCGACTCCTACGCCGAGGTTCCGCGGAACGTCGCCGAGGAGATCATCGCGAAGGCCAAGGGCGAGTAACGCACCGCGTCTACACGCCGTAGGCTTGACTCCGGAGCCTTGAGGGGCATTCCGCCGCAATCGTGGTGAGAGTGCCCCGGGGCCCGGGCTTTCCAGCAAAGATCACCTGGCGCCGATGAGTAAGGCGTACCAGAACCACTCCACAGGAGGACCCCAGTGGCGAAGGCGAAGTTCGAGCGGACTAAGCCGCACGTCAACATCGGCACCATCGGTCACATCGACCACGGTAAGACGACCCTCACGGCCGCCATTACCAAGGTGCTGCACGACGCGTACCCGGACCTGAACGAGGCCTCGGCCTTCGACCAGATCGACAAGGCTCCCGAAGAGCGCCAGCGCGGTATCACCATCTCCATCGCGCACGTCGAGTACCAGACGGAGACGCGTCACTACGCCCACGTCGACTGCCCCGGTCACGCGGACTACATCAAGAACATGATCACGGGTGCGGCGCAGATGGACGGCGCCATCCTCGTGGTCGCCGCCACCGACGGCCCGATGCCGCAGACCAAGGAGCACGTGCTCCTGGCCCGCCAGGTCGGCGTTCCGTACATCGTCGTCGCCCTGAACAAGGCCGACATGGTGGACGACGAGGAGATCCTGGAGCTCGTCGAGCTCGAGGTCCGTGAGCTCCTCTCCGAGTACGAGTTCCCGGGCGACGACGTTCCCGTCGTCAAGGTCTCCGCTCTGAAGGCCCTCGAGGGCGACAAGGAGTGGGGCAACTCGGTTCTCGAGCTCATGAACGCCGTCGACACGGCGATCCCGGAGCCCGAGCGTGACGTCGACAAGCCGTTCCTGATGCCGATCGAGGACGTCTTCACGATCACCGGTCGCGGTACGGTCGTCACCGGCCGTATCGAGCGTGGTGTCCTCAAGGTCAACGAGACCGTGGACATCATCGGCATCAAGCCGGAGAAGACCACCACCACGGTCACCGGCATCGAGATGTTCCGGAAGCTCCTCGACGAGGGCCAGGCCGGTGAGAACGTCGGTCTGCTCCTCCGCGGCATCAAGCGCGAGGACGTCGAGCGCGGCCAGGTCATCATCAAGCCGGGCTCGGTCACCCCGCACACCGAGTTCGAGGCGCAGGCCTACATCCTGTCCAAGGACGAGGGTGGCCGCCACACGCCGTTCTTCAACAACTACCGCCCGCAGTTCTACTTCCGTACGACGGACGTGACCGGCGTGGTGACCCTCCCCGAGGGCACCGAGATGGTCATGCCGGGTGACAACACCGAGATGAAGGTGGAGCTCATCCAGCCCGTCGCCATGGAGGAGGGCCTGAAGTTCGCCATCCGTGAGGGTGGCCGGACCGTGGGCGCCGGCCAGGTCACCAAGATCAACAAGTGAGTCCTCGGACTGGCTTGAGGGTCTGCTGACCTGAGTGGCTCGAAGGGGCCCGTACGACTTCGGTCGTGCGGGTCCCTTTGCCGTTGGTCCACAATGGGGGAAATCAATGGGGGGCCATGAGCGACAAGCACGCACGCAAGATGCTGCGGCAGATGGAGAGCGGCGAGCCCGTCCAGCTCTCCCTCTCCATGGCGACCATGAAGAAACTCACCCGACTCGCCTTCTACGCCCAGCAGTTCGGATACGAGTACGCCGACGTCCGCCAGGGCGGCGGGCCGGACGGCAACGGGTACGTGCTGCTGATCGTCCCCGACCCGACTGCTGAGGCCGGCACACGCGCCGAGCGGAACCGGGCGGCGTACCCGAACGCGATCGACGGGGGCACTCTGCCGCCCCTCGACCCCGAAGCGGTCGAGCTCCTCAAGGCCCGCATCACCTTCGACATCACCGCCAAGTACACCGACAGGCAGCGGATCCTGCTGGCAGCCGCCGGCGCCGTTCCGCTGGCCATCGTGGTCGGCTTCGGACTCGGCACGGGTGCGACCGCCGTGCTTCTCACCGCCGCCGCCTGGGCCGCACAGATGGCCTTCGTCCCCGTGGGACTCACCGTCAACCGGCGCTACAGGGCCAAGTACGCGGCGCTCCTGGAGGCCGCCGGGTTCACCCCGGCGACCGACCCGGAGGGCCGGCTGCGGTACGTGCCACCGGGCAGGGAGCTTCCCGGGCAGGGCAACCCGTTCGCCGTGGGGGCGTAGGAGTACTGGTCCGCGGTCACTGCATGTTCTGGACGTGCGGGTGGCCGGATGACGCCCGGCAGACATAGAGCTGCATGCTGTAGCTCCGGCCGATCTCCAGCTGTGTGTCGCGAGCCGGGCCGAGGAAGTGGTAGCCGTCGTAGCCCGCTTCCTCGATCGGCCGCCAGCTTTCGCTCCCGCCGTCCCACTCCGTGCCGTCGAGGGTGAGCAGGGGGCGGACCCCCGCACCGCACTGAGGGCAGGACATGGGGAACGGATCGGAGAAGCTCCAGGGGGCGTGACCGCCGACCTTGCTGCCCGGGGCGACCGCGAGATCGTACTGATAGCAGACCTCGGCCTCTCCCTCCTCGGCCTCTCCCTCCTCGGCTTCCTCCTCGCGCCGCTCCTCCCACGCGCTGATCCGCTCGGCGAGCTCCTCGGGCAGTTCGTGCGGTGCCGGGTACTCGGTGACCGGCTCGGGATGCAGGACGCAGGGCTCGGGCAGGTAGCCGGCGTTGCCGATGACGGACGGTTGCGGGGCGGTGGCGAGTGGGGTCACCACATCGGCCGCGGTACGCCAGCGCAGCTCGGTGCGGGGCAGGTAGTCCGGGTCGTGATCGAAGGGACACCACAGCACCTGCAGCAGATCGGCACCGTCGGGGCAGGGCAGGCCCGGAACGTCGGAGGCGTACAGCTGAGCAACGGGCACCAGCGGGACGGGCCCGTCCTGCGGTATGCGGGTCTTCTCGGTCGCCCGGTCCACGAGCACCCGCTCCTCGTCGGTCAGCAGTTCCTCTCCCTCCGCGCGTGGCCGAGCCCAGGCCTCCGCGAGGATCCGCCGCCGCAGCCGGACGCCGACCGGGTCGAGCCCGCGATGCCAAGGGCCGGTGTGCTCGGGGCAGCCGGGCCATGGTTCACCGGCCGGCCACAGCAGGGGCCCGCCGATCGAACTGTCAGTCGCGGCCGGCGCACCGGCCCGGGGATGCAGCCGTACGGCGGTGCGGGCGAGCGGGGCGAGCTCGGGGTGGAGGGCGGTGACGTCGAGGGGCGGGGTGGGGTGGTGCGGGTCATGGGCGCAGGGTACGGGGCTGGACCGACACTGTTCGGCCCTCCGGCCGGAGATCGAGTTCGGCCCAGACGGTCTTGCGGGGCCCGAGCCCCGGGGTGACGCCCCAGCGGTCGGCGAGTGCGTGGACCATGAGCACTCCGCGACCGGACTCGGCGTCTCGGCCGGCGAGTTGAGGTGCCGGCACCCGGCGCCAGGCGGACCCTCTCACCCACCACCTGGCTCGGATCCGTCCCCGGAGTCCCGAAACTGGAGCGCCCCGGCCACGGCCCCAAGCCCTGGACGGCCACCCCGCGGCCCATCCGCTCCACTCCGCCCGCTGCCCCGTTCCGGACGGACCGTGGGCGATTCGATCGTGGCGGACCCTCAGTAGGTGAGGCGAGAGCCCAGGAGCGGGGGAAGCCGGTCCTTCAGGACGCGGCGGGCGGGCTCTGTGGACATCCACAGGAGTTTGTGACGGGTCCCGTCGGCCATCGTCAGTGTCATGCCGGAGGTGGTCAGGCCGCCGTGGAGCCGGGCGTGTGCGATCTCGGCGAGGGGGAGCACCTTGTTGGTGCGGTGGGCGGAGCGGATGGCTTCGGGGTCGTGGGCGAGGGTCCGGTAGGTGTCGCGCCCTGCCAGTTCGGGCCCGTTGAACCCGGCCGCCATCGTGGCCGCCACGCTGCGGCGGATGCGGACGAGACGGTCGCCGAGCAGCCACAGTTCCCCGTGGAGCCAGTCCAGCCAGCCGGTCGTGCAGGTGGTGGCGAGAAGCTGGGCGGGTTGCAGACTGATGCGCGGGGCGCGGGTGACGGCGTCGTCGAGCAACGCGACGAACGCCTCGACGGAGCCGACCCGTCGGGTTTCCCGCACCACTTGGGCCTGCGAGTGGAAATGGAGGTGTGCCCAGCCGCTGTGGTGCACCTCCAGGGTCACTTCGACGGCCCAGCGGTCAGCGGAGAACCGCACCCCCAGGTGCTCGAGATCGTCCGTCCACTGCACGGGCGAGACATCGACTCGGTCCATGACCCACCGCCCCCTGCGCTGCTCGATCTCCACGGCTACCAAGTCGAGAGCCACCCGCTGCCCCGTTGATCTCATCCGTCTCACGCGCTGATCTTGCCGTATACCGCCCTCGCGCAATGGGACGATGAGCAGACAGGCGATCGACTGATGATGTGAACGGGGAGGCCGGCCTCATGGCCCGCTACATGGAGACACTGACCGTCGAGCGGGGCGGCTTCCGGATCAAGGTGCCGGAGACCTGGTGGGAGTTCGACGTACGGCCGGAATCGCGCGACGACTCCATCCGCCGGATGGTGAACGAACGTGTGCGGCAGCGACCGGAGTTGGAGCAGTATCGCGGCACCTACGTCGACTTCCTCCAGAAGGCCGCCGCTGACGCCTGGAAGTCGGGCGCGCTGTACTGCGGCTGCATGGCGGAGAACTTCGGCGGCGATACGCCGGTCACCGGCTCGGTGACCGTCTCCCTGGTCGGCGGCCGCAACGAGCGCGGCGAGCCCCTGTCGAACGACCCTTCCGTCATCGCGAGCCAGCTCGCCGTGAAGGAAGCGAAGCGTGAGGGCGACTCCTGGCGCAAGGTCACGACGGTCGACATCCCCGGCGTCGGCCCGGCCGCTCGCACCCACGGCATCGAGGACATCGAGGTCCCCGGCGACGCCCTCAACCGCACCATCCGAGCCGTCCTGATGCAGACGTACATCCCGGTCCCGGGCCAAGAGGGCAAGGTGGCCCTGGTCGCCGGCAGCAGCCAGGTCCTCGACCTGGCCGACTCCTTCTTCGACATCTTCGACGCGATCACGTCCACGTTCCGGTTCACGGACTGATCGATGTCCCGGAAGTGGGACTGGGAGAACGGGCAGAGTCTGCTGGGTCTCGATGACCCCGACGAATGGGACGCCCCTTCGGGCGTGGTGAGGTGGGTCTTGGGACGGCAGCGATCGGACTGACATTCCACTGCAGGCTGGCGGATGGGCCTCCGCGGATCGTGAGGGCGATGCGGCTGCAGGACCCCGGTCAGCGCGGGTTCGCCTTCACAGCGGCGGTGGGCACGCGGCCCGCATCAACGGGGAGTTGACCCCGGAGCTGTGCCCGAAGACGTGAGAGTGGGCGGGCAGCACGGAAAGTGCGGTGAGGCCGAAGCTTTGTCGAACGCCATGAGGGCCGGAGCTGATCCGCGAGGCGGTGTGATGGCCGCCGTCAACGTTCGCGCACCAGGCAACGCTGCCCATCGCACGGCCCGAATCGCCCGGGCGGTGAGCGGCCGGCTCGGTCCGGGGCCGTACTGTTCACTGTTGATCAGTCACGTCGGTCAGGTCACAGCCCCCTCGCCTGCGCCGGCAGGGCTGCAGGCCGGCTCTGTCCAGGCCAAGCTCACGAAGGTGGAATCGACTGTGTGGACCGAAGCCGTCGCGGCCCTGCCCGGCACAGCTGTCTTCAAGCCTGCCGCGCCGGAGTCGTCGCTGGTCCACTGCGCCACGACTCTCGGCCATCCACTGCCTGCGGACCTCGTAGCTCTCCTCCGCGAGAGTGACGGCATCGAGGGCGAGTACGGAGACGGGCTCATCTGGTCTGCCGAGCGCATCGCCTCTGAGAACCAGGGCCTTCGTGAGGACGCTGAACTCGCCTCCCTCTACATGCCGTTCGACGCGCTGCTCTTCTTCGCGGATGAGGGGAACGGAGACTTGTTCGGGCTCTTGTCCAGGATCGACCGGCCCGACGTGTTCGTCTGGAACCACGAGGACGACAGCCGCATTTGGGTGGCACCGACTCTGGCCAAGTACCTCGAATGGCGGCTGGCAGGGCAGATCAAGCTGTAGAGATTGCGGACAGCAGTGAGCTTGAGAGCCAGTTGGACGATGCCCTGGCCGGCCGACTGGCGTCGGCGCCATCGCCGAAGGCGTATTGCTTGTCCCCGGCCAGCCAGCCTGCCGTGCGGGTGTCGCTCACCAGTAGAGCAGCTCGCCGAACTCCCCCAAGGAGCCCACGTGCACCGCCAAATGCTCGTGGCCGTCACCTCGCGGAATGCTCGGTACGGCCGCTGCCGGAGTCGGCTGTGTCCGGGCGTTCGAGCTGGCAGTGATGTGAGTGAGCGTTGATCAGACACGGGGCTGGCCCCCGCAGACCGAAGAAGTGCTGCGCCGCGCAGGCTGGCGCCCAGGCCGTTCGGTGCCGACAAACACCTGGGAGTCGATCCTGCGTGAGCGTGGGTCCTTCGCGGCCCACGACGCCGCCCGCCGGTTCCTCTCCGAATTCGGAGGGCTGGTGACGTACGGCTGGCCCGCCGATTCGATCACCACGGCGTCCGCCATCCGGTTCGATCCCCTCCGGGCCCAATGGCAGTACGAGCGGTTCGCGAGGGCCGGTCGGGAAGCGGGAGCACTCCTCTACCCCGTGGGCACGGCGGACGAGGGCGCCAGTTTCCTCGGCATCACCGAGGACGGAGCCCTTCACCTCGTGAGAGACCGTGTGGAACTGCTTGCCCCGACCACTGGCCAGGCGCTGGCCCACCTGATCGAGGCTCAGAGTTCCCGGTCTGCCCTCTGGACGCCTGACGCACCAGCGGGCGAGCACCCCTTCTGGAGGCGACTGCACACGGTGACGACCGGCCCGGACGCGGGGCCGCGCTGGTCCGAGGAGACAGACCGGGTGCTGCGAGCGGGCGGCTGGTTCCCGGGCCGGTCGGTCCCCACGGAGACCTGGGAGACCATCCTTCTGCAAACCGGCGGGTTCGAGATCCACGACGCGGCACGGCGCTTCCTGGCTGAGTTCGGCGCCGTGGGCGTGCCCTACCGCGAGCCGTGGGACTCGATGCCGTGGATGGAGTTCTCGCTGGACCCGCTGCTGGCGCTCTGGGATGCGGAGATCATCGACGATCTGGCCGAGCAGGCGGGCGTCGATCTGTACCCCATCGGCATGCGCGACCGCGGGAACCAGCACCTGGCCTTGGCGGAGGACGGCTCGGTCTACGCCGGCATGGACAGCGTCTGGCTGCTGGCCCCCACGCCAGACGAGGCATTGCGGAGACTCACCGGCAGAATGCAGCCCGCCGCTCCGTGATGCCCGGTTGCTGCTCGCTGCCGAAACACGATCAGCGGGGGTACAGGTTCACCGTCCCCGAGCGCCCCATCAGTACGCGCTGGCGTTCGTGCAGTCTCGCAAGTCGCCCCCGCGGTTCGATGTGCGTGGTTGCTGGTCACACTTCAGGTGATGCCGACGAACACCGAGGCCCACCCAGGGCTGGACGGCAGGGTCGAGCTGCTGAAGTTCCCTGATGGCACGGCGGTGGGGCGTTCCGACGGCGCGTTCAACGGACGCCCGACGCCCGACCCGAAGCAGCTCCGCATTCTTGAGCTGCGGTATGGCACCATCCGGGCGCAGGCCTTCCCGCCTGCCCCCCCGCACGATCCACGTCCGCGACTCCAAACACACCGACGGCCCCCGCCTCGCCCTGGCCCCGAGGGCCTGGACCACGTCCCTCTCCTACGCGGTCAGGAATGAGCACTGCTGAGCACCGGGTGAGCTGGTAACCGAGCAATCGCCTGAACGAGCATCTGTCCTGTGAGCCCGGCGGAAGAACCGGGCCCGAAGGAAGGACGGGACAGATGCTCAGGCCCTTAGCCAGACGCCTCTCGACGACAGCGGCCGCCCTGACCGCCGTAGCGGGAGTGTGGACCGCCACAGCCCCTGGTGCCGCCGCGGCGCCCGGGGACTGTCCGGCGAACAAGTTCTGCGCCTGGGAGAACTCCAGCTACACCGGCCGGCTCATCATCGCCAATGCCGGGGAGTCGAACCCCAACGTCGGCTCGTACTTCAACGACAAGCTGACGTCGTACTGGAACCGCACCGGCAACTACATCACGCTGTACTTCGACTCGAACTACCGCGGGTGCATGATCACCATCCCGCCGGGCGGGTCCTCGGCGGCCATCCCGACCCAGTTCAACGACAAGATGACCTCATTCCGGGTGGGCACGTGCTGAGCGGGGGGACGAAGATGACGGCGACGGGGAAGCGGCGCGGCAGGGTGCTCACGGGTGTGCTCGCCCTGGCAGCGGCGGCCGGGATGTCCGTCGTGGCGACGGGCACGGCGCAGGCGCTGCCCGAGCAGTGCCCGGACAAGCACTTCTGCGTGTGGGAGCACACGGGCTACCAGGGACGGTTCTTCTCCGCCCCGGGTTCCGTGGCCAACATCGGTGCGTACATGAACGACCGTACGACCTCGTACTGGAACCGCACCGACACCTGGATCACGCTCTACAACGACTCGAACTACGGCGGCTCCTGCCTGGTCAGCGTCCCGCCCGGCGGGTCCTCCTACAACGTGAGCTCCTCCGTGAACGACCGGATGACCAGTTTCCGGACGGGGAAGTTCTGCTGATCGGACATTCGAAATCCGCTTACACGGGTCGGCGTTGACGCCGGCCCGCCCAAGCGTTTCCCTGAGGAGGGCACCGGGCTAGACCACCCGGCGCTCTCAGGGGGTATTCACGTATGCGGGCACCCATGCGCGCACACGCCGTTCTGGAACGCCGGATCGTCGCGGCGCGGGAGCGCGCCTTCGTCGGCCGTGCGGCGGAACTGGCTCTGTTCGAGAAGACATTGACCGGTGCGCCCGACGCACACCCGGTCCTGTGGTTCCACGGCCCCGGCGGCATCGGCAAATCCGTTCTCATCGACCGCTTCGCCCACCGGGCACGGGCCGAGGGCCGGTTGGTCGTCACCGTCGACGGCAGAAGCGTGGAACCGACCGAGGAGACCTTCGCGTCGGCCGCCCAGCCGGTGCTGCGGGAGGAGGGCGGACTCCTGCTCGTCGACGCCTTCGAGCGGTTCCCGGGGCTGGAGAACTGGCTTATGGAGGACTTCCTGCCGCGGATCCCGCTCGGCACGGCCGTGGTCGTCGCCGGACGGGACGCGCCGAACCCCCGGTGGACGGCGGACCCGGGCTGGACGGACGTCCTCAGGAGCGTCGCGCTGCGCGAGTTCGGCCTGGTGGAGTCGGCCCGCTACCTCCAGCTGAGAGGCCTACCGCGGTCCGCGCAGCGCGTGCTGCTGCCCGTCGTCGGGGGCAATCCGCTCGCTCTGTCGCTCGCCGCCGAGTCGCTCGGCGCGGCCGCGCGAAGTTCGAGCGCGCAGTCGGCGGTGCCTCCCCCCGAGTGGCGGCCCGGCCAGGACGTCCTCGGCTCCCTGCTCCCGCACCTTCTGGGCCGGCTGCCGGACCCCGACCACCGCCGCGCCCTGGAGGTCTGCGCCCACCTGCGCGTCACCACGGAGGCCCTGCTGCGGGAAGTCCTCGGTGAACGCGCGCCCGAACTGTTCGACTGGCTGCGCGCCCAGCCCTTCGTCGAAGGAGCCGACGACGGCGTCTACCCGCACGACGCGGTCTGCGGCGCGCTGCGGGCGGACCTGCGCTGGCGGGACCCGGAAGGGGCGCGCGAACTCCACGAACGACTCCACCACCGGCTGCTCGACCGGATGCGCTCCGTCGCCGACGCCGAGGTGCCCAGGGCCGTGCGCGACCTGATGTTCCTGCACGCGCCGCCCGATCGCCGCTGCTGCTACCGCGCCGCGGGCAGCGGCGTCCGCGAGGCGCCCTACGCGCCGGGCGACCGGGCGCAGGTGCTCGCGCTGGCCCGGCAGGCCGAGGGCGAGGACTCCGCCGCGCTGGTCGCCCACTGGCTCGACCGGCAGCCGGAGGCGTTCCGGGTGTACCGGGCGGCGGGCGGGGACGAGGACGGGATCGTCGCCTTCCTGGCGGTCCCGCACCTGCCCGCCGGCACGCCGGACCCCACCGACCCGCACACGGACCGGGACGCGGTGGTGGCCGCCGCCCTCGAACACGCCCGCGGTACGGCGCCCTCGCTCCCCGGCGACCTGATCGCCGTCGTCCGCTTCCTCGTCGCGGCGCCCGGTGCCCGGGAGGGAGACTCGTGGCGGGCGATGTGGTGGCGCCTGTGCGGCGAACTCGTCCGCACCGAGCGGCTGACCTGGGTGTTCACGGCCGCCCGCGACGGTGAGCAGGGCTGGTCCCCGGCCGAGAGGTACCTTCCGGCCGTCGACCGTCAGCCGGCGACCGCCGGACCCGTTCCCACCCTGCGCGGCCTCGACCTGCGGCTCCACCCGCCCGTCCCCCTCCTGGAGGCGAGCCTGCAGGACAGGCTCTCGGGTGAACCACGGCCTGACTTCGCCATACGCCACGAGCGTCCGGCCGCACCCTCGACGCTGCACCGCGCCGACTTCGACGCGGCCGTACGCGACGCCCTGCGCGCGTTGCGCACACCAGACCTGCTCGCCGTCAACCCGCTCTCCCAGTGCCGGATCGCCGCCGGCCCGGACACGGACCTGGCAGCGGTCCTGGACCGGGCGATCGCCGCGCTCCCGAGAGAGCGCGGCGGTACGAAGCGGCACCGCGCACTCGTGACCACCTACGTCAAGGGCGCGCCCACGCAGCAGGCGGCGGCGCACCGGCTGGGCCTGCCGTTCAGCACATACCGCCGGCACCTCACCGGGGCCGTGCAACGGGTGTGCGACCTGCTGTGGCAGTGGGAACTGAACGGCGTACGACCCGAGGCGGACCCGGGAACCGACCCGCGCCCCGGCATCGGCACCCGCCCGTGAGGCGAGGTCACCGCGCGGGGACGTCACACCAAGAGGCGTCCCGGTTTGACCTACGTCACCCCCGGGGTATTCTCTCCGGCTCGATTGGCGTAGCCCCCGCCCCATATGGCAGACTGTCCGAGTTGCTCGGTCGAGTGTTGATGCTGCGCGCCTCCCGCCGGGGGGACCGGAAGCGAGTCCCACAGTACTCGTCGCCCTAACTGCCACACGGCAGCACTGGGGCGGACGTACGGGAATCTTCCGGGAAGTGTCAGCGCGGCACCGGCCAGGCACCCGGTGGGCTTTCGCCCCCGGCTCGCGGTTCCGGCAGGGCCGTGTGCAATCCCGCAGGGATGTTCGGACAAGGGACATCCGTGTCAGCGAGAGTGCGACACGCCCGACCGCGTGGGTCGGAGGAACAGGAAGCAGCAGAAGGAATCCGCCGGGTTCCAGAGCGTAAGAGAGACAGGACTACTGAGTAGCCATGGCGGGACAGAAGATCCGCATCCGGCTCAAGGCCTACGACCACGAGGTCATCGACTCCTCGGCGAAGAAGATCGTCGAGACGGTGACCCGCACTGGTGCGTCGGTCGCGGGCCCGGTGCCGCTGCCCACTGAGAAGAACGTGTACTGCGTCATCAAGTCGCCGCACAAGTACAAGGACTCGCGCGAGCACTTCGAGATGCGCACGCACAAGCGCCTGATCGACATCCTCGACCCGACCCCCAAGACCGTTGACTCTCTGATGCGACTCGACCTCCCGGCCGGTGTCGACATCGAGATCAAGCTCTGAGGCCGGTGATCTGAGAGATGGCTAAGCAGATCAAGGGCATCCTGGGCGAGAAGCTCGGTATGACGCAGGTGTGGGACGCGAACAACCGTGTTGTTCCGGTCACCGTCGTCAAGGCCGGGCCCAACGTCGTCACCCAGGTCCGTACGAACGACGTCGACGGCTACGAGTCCGTCCAGATCGCTTTCGGCGAGATCGACCCGCGCAAGGTGAACAAGCCCCTCAAGGGCCACTTCTCCAAGGCCGACGTCACCCCCCGTCGTCACCTCGTCGAGATCCGCACCGCGGACGCCTCCGAGTACACGCTGGGCCAGGAGATCACCGCTGAGGTGTTCGAGGCCGGCGTGAAGGTCGACGTGACCGGCAAGAGCAAGGGCAAGGGCTTCGCCGGTGTCATGAAGCGCCACAACTTCCGTGGCCTCGGCGCCGGACACGGCACCCAGCGCAAGCACCGCTCTCCCGGTTCCATCGGTGGCTGCGCCACCCCGGGCCGTGTGTTCAAGGGCCTCCGCATGGCGGGTCGCATGGGCAACGAGCGGGTCACCACCCAGAACCTGACCGTCCACGCCGTTGACGCGGAGAAGGGTCTGCTGCTCATCAAGGGCGCGGTTCCCGGTCCGAACGGCGGCCTCGTCCTGGTCCGCACCGCGGCCAAGGGGGCCTGAGGTAATGAGCACTGTTGACATCCTTTCGCCGGCGGGCGACAAGGCCGGTTCCGTCGAGCTCCCCGCGGAGATCTTCGACGTTGAGAAGGTCAGCATTCCGCTGATCCACCAGGTCGTCGTCGCACAGCTGGCCGCGGCCCGTCAGGGCACGCACAAGACCAAGACCCGTGGCGAGGTCCGCGGCGGTGGCAAGAAGCCTTACCGCCAGAAGGGCACCGGTCGCGCCCGTCAGGGTTCGACCCGCGCGCCGCAGTTCGCCGGTGGTGGCGTCGTGCACGGTCCCGTGCCGCGTGACTACTCGCAGCGGACCCCGAAGAAGATGAAGGCCGCGGCCCTGCGCCACGCCCTCACCGACCGGGCCCGCCACAACCGCATCCACGTCGTCTCCGGCGTCGTCGAGGGTGAGAACCCGTCGACGAAGTCCGCCAAGACGCTGTTCGGCAAGATCTCGGAGCGCAAGAACCTGCTCCTGGTCGTCGACCGCGCCGACGAGGCCGCGTGGCTGTCCGCCCGTAACCTGCCCCAGGTCCACATCCTGGAGCCGGGCCAGCTGAACACGTACGACGTTCTCGTCTCGGACGACGTGGTCTTCACCCAGGCCGCCTTCGAGTCCTTCGTGTCCGGCCCGAAGGCCAATGACACCGAAGGGAGCGAGGCCTGATGGCTATCCGTCACCCCGCAATCGCCTCCAAGGCGGCGAAGAAGGCCAAGGCCGCGCGCGTCGCCAAGGCGCGCCGCCACGCCGCCGAGGGCAAGAACACCGTCGAGACCCCGCTGAGCAAGTCCTTCACGGACCCCCGTGACGTGCTGCTCAAGCCGGTCGTCTCGGAGAAGAGCTACGCGCTCCTCGACGAGGGCAAGTACACGTTCGTCGTGGACCCGAGCGCCAACAAGACCCAGATCAAGCAGGCCGTCCAGGCGGTCTTCTCGGTCAAGGTCACCGGGGTCAACACGATCAACCGCCAGGGCAAGCGCAAGCGCACCAAGACCGGTTTCGGTCAGCGTGCCGGCACCAAGCGCGCGATCGTGACCCTTGCCGAGGGCGACCGTATCGACATCTTCGGCGGTCCGACCGCCTAAGGGCGGTCCGGATCGTCCGATATCGGACGAGGACTGAGAAATGGGAATCCGCAAGTACAAGCCGACTACGCCGGGCCGTCGCGGCTCCAGCGTCGCCGACTTCGTCGAGGTCACGCGGTCCACGCCGGAGAAGTCGTTGGTCCGCCCCCTGCACAGCAAGGGTGGCCGTAACAACTCCGGTCGTGTGACCGTCCGCCACCAGGGCGGTGGCCACAAGCGCGCCTTCCGCGTGATCGACTTCCGTCGTCACGACAAGGACGGCGTGCCGGCGAAGGTCGCGCACATCGAGTACGACCCCAACCGCACCGCGCGCATCGCGCTGCTGCACTACGCCGACGGCGAGAAGCGCTACATCCTCGCGCCGCGCGGCCTGTCGCAGGGCGACCGCGTCGAGAACGGTCCCGGGGCCGACATCAAGCCGGGCAACAACCTTGCCCTGCGCAACATCCCGGTCGGTACCACGCTGCACGCCATCGAGCTGCGTCCGGGCGGCGGCGCGAAGTTCGCCCGCTCCGCCGGCGCCTCGGTGCAGCTGCTCGCGAAGGAGGGCTCGATGGCCCACCTCCGCATGCCGTCCGGTGAGATCCGCCTGGTCGACCAGCGCTGCCGCGCCACGGTCGGCGAGGTGGGCAACGCCGAGCAGAGCAACATCAACTGGGGTAAGGCGGGCCGTAAGCGCTGGCTGGGCGTTCGCCCGACCGTGCGTGGTGTGGTCATGAACCCGGTGGACCACCCGCACGGTGGTGGCGAAGGCCGTACCTCGGGTGGTCGTCACCCGGTGTCCCCCTGGGGCAAGAAGGAAGGCCGTACTCGTTCGCCCAAGAAGGCGTCGAACAAGTACATCGTCCGCCGCCGCAAGACGAACAAGAAGCGCTAAGGACGGGTTGAGATGCCTCGTAGCTTGAAGAAGGGGCCCTTCGTCGACGACCACCTGATCAAGAAGGTGGACGCCCAGAACGAAGCCGGCACCAAGAACGTCATCAAGACCTGGTCCCGTCGCTCCATGATCGTGCCGGCCATGCTCGGCCACACGCTCGCGGTGCACAACGGCAAGACCCACATTCCGGTGTTTGTCACCGAGTCGATGGTCGGCCACAAGCTCGGCGAGTTCTCGCCGACGCGCACCTTCCGGGGTCACGTCAAGGACGACCGGAAGTCGAAGCGCCGCTAAGCGCGGGGTGGAATGACCATGACAGACACTGGAAGGACAACCATGGAAGCCAGGGCCCAGGCGCGGTACATCCGCGTCACGCCCATGAAGGCCCGCCGCGTGGTGGACCTCATCCGTGGCCTGAACGCCACGGAGGCTCAGGCGGTCCTGCGTTTCGCCCCGCAGGCCGCGAGCCAGCCGGTCGGCAAGGTGCTGGACAGCGCCATCGCCAACGCCGCGCACAACTACGACCACACCGATGTCGACAGCCTCTACATCTCCGAGGCCTACGTCGACGAGGGCCCGACCCTGAAGCGGTTCCGTCCGCGCGCCCAGGGCCGTGCCTACCGGATCCGCAAGCGGACCAGCCACATCACCGTGGTCGTCAGCAGCAAGGAAGGAACCCGGTAATGGGCCAGAAGGTAAACCCGCACGGGTTCCGGCTCGGTGTCACGACCGACTTCAAGTCGCGTTGGTACGCCGACAAGCTGTACAAGGACTACGTCAAGGAAGACGTCGCCATCCGTCGGATGATGACGTCCGGCATGGAGCGCGCCGGCATCTCCAAGGTCGAGATCGAGCGCACCCGTGACCGCGTGCGTGTGGACATCCACACCGCTCGTCCGGGCATCGTCATCGGCCGCCGTGGCGCCGAGGCCGACCGCATCCGCGGTGACCTCGAGAAGCTCACGGGCAAGCAGGTCCAGCTGAACATCCTCGAGGTCAAGAGCCCCGAGACCGACGCTCAGCTGGTTGCCCAGGCCGTCGCCGAGCAGCTCTCCTCCCGCGTCTCCTTCCGTCGCGCCATGCGCAAGAGCATGCAGGGCACGATGAAGGCCGGCGCCAAGGGCATCAAGATCCAGTGCGGTGGCCGCCTCGGTGGCGCCGAGATGTCCCGCTCGGAGTTCTACCGCGAGGGCCGTGTGCCCCTGCACACGCTCCGCGCGAACGTGGACTACGGCTTCTTCGAGGCCAAGACGACCTTCGGCCGCATCGGTGTGAAGGTCTGGATCTACAAGGGCGACGTCAAGAACATCGCCGAGGTCCGCGCCGAGAACGCCGCTGCCCGTGCGGGTAACCGCCCGGCCCGCGGCGGTGCCGACCGCCCGGCCCGTGGTGGCCGCGGTGGCGAGCGGCGCGGTCGCAAGCCGCAGCAGGCCGCTGGATCCGAGGCCCCCAAGGCCGAGGCTCCCGCGTCCGCCGCTCCGGCTGAGAGCACCGGAACGGAGGCCTGACCGACATGCTGATCCCCCGTAGGGTCAAGCACCGCAAGCAGCACCACCCCAAGCGCAACGGCATGTCCAAGGGCGGCACGCAGGTTGCGTTCGGCGAGTACGGCATTCAGGCCCTGACCCCGGCTTACGTGACGAACCGGCAGATCGAGGCAGCTCGTATCGCCATGACGCGTCACATCAAGCGTGGCGGCAAGGTCTGGATCAACATCTACCCGGACCGTCCCCTCACGAAGAAGCCCGCCGAGACCCGCATGGGTTCCGGTAAGGGTTCTCCGGAGTGGTGGATCGCCAACGTCAAGCCCGGACGCGTGATGTTCGAGCTGTCGTACCCCAACGAGAAGATCGCGCGCGAGGCCCTGACCCGTGCGGCTCACAAGCTGCCG
Source organism: Streptomyces viridochromogenes DSM 40736 (assembly GCF_000158955.1). GTDB lineage: Bacteria > Actinomycetota > Actinomycetes > Streptomycetales > Streptomycetaceae > Streptomyces > Streptomyces venetus. The sequence continues at coordinate 5,356,383 of NZ_GG657757.1, forward strand.
ATGAAGTGCAAGATCGTCAAGCGCGAGGCAGGTGAAGCGTGATGTCGGCCGGTACCAAGGCGTCCGAGCTGCGCGAGCTGGGCAACGAGGAGCTTCTCGCGAAGCTCCGCGAGGCCAAGGAAGAGCTGTTCAACCTCCGCTTCCAGGCGGCGACGGGCCAGCTCGAGAACCACGGCCGGCTCAAGGCCGTCCGTAAGGACATCGCGCGGATCTACACCCTGATGCGTGAGCGCGAGCTGGGCATCGAGACGGTGGAGAGCGCCTGATGAGTGAGAGCAACGTGACTGAGCAGACTGCAGAGGCCCGCGGCTTCCGCAAGACCCGCGAGGGTCTCGTCGTCAGCGACAAGATGGACAAGACCGTCGTCGTCGCCGTCGAGGACCGCGTCAAGCACGCGCTGTACGGCAAGGTCATCCGCCGTACCAACAAGCTCAAGGCGCACGACGAGCAGAACGCCGCGGGTGTCGGCGACCGTGTCCTCCTCATGGAGACCCGGCCGCTGTCCGCGACGAAGCGCTGGCGCGTCGTCGAGATCCTCGAGAAGGCCAAGTAATCCCTCCTAGGGGGACCCCCTAGGAATAGTTCCGCCAGGCTCGGGGCGGGGTCACGTGTGTAAGTGTGACTCCGCCCCGGGAACCGGCAGACAACCAGGAGATAGACGTGATCCAGCAGGAGTCGCGACTGCGTGTCGCCGACAACACGGGTGCGAAGGAGATCCTCTGCATCCGTGTGCTCGGTGGCTCCGGTCGCCGCTACGCGGGTATCGGTGACGTCATCGTCGCCACCGTCAAGGACGCGATCCCCGGCGGCAACGTGAAGAAGGGTGACGTCATCAAGGCGGTCATCGTTCGCACCGTCAAGGAGCGCCGCCGTCCGGACGGCTCGTACATCCGCTTCGACGAGAACGCCGCCGTCATTCTGAAGAACGACGGCGACCCTCGTGGCACCCGTATCTTCGGCCCGGTCGGCCGGGAGCTGCGCGAGAAGAAGTTCATGAAGATCATCTCCCTCGCGCCGGAGGTGCTGTGAGCATGAAGATCAAGAAGGGCGACCTGGTTCAGGTCATCACCGGTAAGGACAAGGGCAAGCAGGGCAAGGTCATCGCGGCCTTCCCCCGCGAGGACCGCGTCCTGGTCGAGGGTGTCAACCGGGTCAAGAAGCACACCAAGGCCGGTCCGACGGCTCGCGGTTCGCAGGCCGGCGGCATCGTCACCACCGAGGCGCCGATCCACGTCTCCAACGTCCAGCTGGTCGTGGAGAAGGACGGCAACAAGGTCGTGACCCGCGTCGGTTACCGCTTCGACGACGAAGGCAACAAGATCCGCGTTGCCAAGCGGACGGGTGAGGACATCTGATGACGACCACCACCAGCCCGCGTTTGAAGCAGAAGTACCGTGAGGAGATCACGGGCAAGCTGCGTGACGAGTTCAAGTACGAGAACGTCATGCAGATCCCCGGTCTCGTCAAGATCGTGGTCAACATGGGTGTGGGCGACGCCGCCCGCGACTCCAAGCTGATCGAGGGTGCCATCAAGGACCTCACCACGATCACCGGTCAGAAGCCGGCCGTCACCAAGGCCCGCAAGTCCATCGCGCAGTTCAAGCTGCGTGAGGGCCAGCCGATCGGTGCCCACGTCACGCTCCGTGGCGACCGCATGTGGGAGTTCCTGGACCGCACCCTGTCGCTCGCGCTGCCGCGCATCCGCGACTTCCGCGGCCTGTCCCCCAAGCAGTTCGACGGCCGTGGCAACTACACCTTCGGTCTCACGGAGCAGGTCATGTTCCACGAGATCGACCAGGACAAGATCGACCGTACCCGGGGTATGGACATCACCGTGGTGACCACGGCGACCAACGACGCTGAGGGCCGCGCGCTCCTTCGTCACCTCGGCTTCCCGTTCAAGGAGGCGTGAGCGAGATGGCGAAGAAGGCTCTGATTGCCAAGGCTGCTCGCAAGCCCAAGTTCGGTGTGCGTGGCTACACGCGCTGCCAGCGCTGCGGCCGCCCGCACTCCGTGTACCGCAAGTTCGGCCTCTGCCGCGTGTGCCTTCGTGAGATGGCTCACCGTGGCGAGCTGCCGGGCGTGACCAAGAGCTCCTGGTAATCCCCCAAATAAGGGATTAGCAGGGCTCTCGGTAAGCATCTGGGGCGGCCGGACGTCCAGCTCACATGCTTTAGGCTTGTGGGGTTGGGCGTCTGCCGCCGCCCTTACGACTTACTACGCCGTAGGTCCACCGCGCCGCACCCGTCCCGTCTCGGATCGGGGAGAGGGATGGCGCACCAGGAAACCCCGGCGAGAGAGGCCGAAGGCCAATTCATGACCATGACTGATCCGATCGCAGACATGCTGACGCGTCTGCGGAACGCGAACTCGGCGTACCACGACTCCGTGGCGATGCCGCACTCGAAGATCAAGTCGCACATCGCGGAGATCCTCCAGCAGGAGGGCTTCATCACGGGCTGGAAGGTCGAGGACGCCGAGGTCGGCAAGAACCTCGTCCTGGAGCTGAAGTTCGGCCCCAACCGTGAGCGCTCCATCGCGGGCATCAAGCGGATCTCCAAGCCCGGTCTCCGGGTGTACGCGAAGTCCACCAACCTGCCGAAGGTTCTGGGCGGCCTGGGCGTGGCCATCATCTCCACGTCCCACGGTCTCCTGACCGACAAGCAGGCGCAGAAGAAGGGCGTGGGTGGGGAAGTCCTCGCCTACGTCTGGTAGTTCGGGAACGGAGGAGAGACAGCAATGTCGCGTATCGGCAAGCTCCCCATCCCGGTTCCCGCCGGCGTGGACGTCACCATCGACGGCCGTACGGTCGCGGTCAAGGGCCCCAAGGGCGAACTGACCCACACCGTCATCGCGCCGATCGACATCGCCAAGGCCGAGGACGGCACCCTTCAGGTGCTCCGGCCCAACGACGAGCGGCAGAGCAAGGCCCTGCACGGCCTGTCCCGCACGCTGGTGGCGAACATGATCACCGGTGTGACCCAGGGATACGTCAAGAAGCTCGAAATCAGCGGTGTCGGTTACCGTGTCGTGGCCAAGGGCTCCAACCTGGAGTTCTCCCTGGGCTACAGCCACCCGATCCTGGTCGAGGCCCCCGAGGGCATCACCTTCAAGGTGGAGTCCCCGACCCGTTTCTCGGTCGAGGGCATCGACAAGCAGAAGGTCGGCGAGGTTGCGGCCAACATCCGCAAGCTGCGCAAGCCCGACCCGTACAAGGCCAAGGGCGTCAAGTACGAGGGCGAAGTCATCCGACGCAAGGTCGGAAAGGCGGGTAAGTAAGCCATGGCATACGGGCAGAAGATCCTTAAGGGCGATGCCTACAAGCGCGCCGCGATCAAGCGCCGCCACATCCGGATCCGTAAGCACATCAACGGAACGGCGGAGCGTCCGCGCCTGGTCGTCACCCGCTCGAACCGCCACATCGTGGCCCAGGTGATCGACGACATCAAGGGTCACACCCTTGCGTCGGCGTCCACCCTGGACAGCTCGATCCGCGGTGGCGAGGGCGACAAGTCGGCGCAGGCCAAGCAGGTCGGCGCCCTGGTCGCCGAGCGTGCCAAGGCCGCCGGTGTCGAGGCCGTCGTGTTCGACCGTGGTGGTAACCAGTACGCCGGGCGCATCGCCGCTCTGGCGGACGCCGCCCGCGAGGCCGGACTCAAGTTCTGAGTCCTGGTTCCGTAGCTAGCGGAGACAGAGAGAGGTAATTCCAATGGCTGGACCCCAGCGCCGCGGTGGCGGTGCCGGTGGCGGCGAGCGGCGGGACCGGAAGGGCCGTGACGGCGGCGCAGCTGCCGCCGAGAAGACCGCGTACGTTGAGCGCGTCGTCGCGATCAACCGCGTCGCCAAGGTTGTGAAGGGTGGTCGTCGCTTCAGCTTCACCGCGCTGGTCGTGGTGGGCGACGGTGACGGCACCGTGGGTGTCGGATACGGCAAGGCCAAGGAGGTGCCGGCCGCCATCGCCAAGGGTGTTGAGGAGGCCAAGAAGCACTTCTTCAAGGTCCCCCGCATCCAGGGCACCATCCCGCACCCCATCCAGGGTGAGAAGGCTGCCGGCGTCGTGCTCCTGAAGCCCGCGTCGCCCGGTACCGGTGTTATCGCCGGTGGTCCGGTGCGTGCCGTGCTCGAGTGCGCCGGTATCCACGACGTGCTGTCGAAGTCGCTCGGCTCCGACAACGCGATCAACATCGTGCACGCGACCGTGGCGGCCCTGAAGGGTCTGCAGCGTCCCGAGGAGATCGCGGCTCGCCGTGGTCTGCCCCTCGAGGACGTCGCCCCCGCGGCTCTTCTCCGTGCGCGTGCCGGGGCGGGTGCGTAATCATGGCGCAGCTCAAGATTACGCAGGTCAAGTCCTACATCGGCAGCAAGCAGAACCACCGTGACACCCTGCGCTCCCTTGGTCTCAAGGGCATCAACACGCAGGTCGTCAAGGAGGACCGCCCCGAGTTCCGCGGCATGGTGCACACCGTCCGCCACCTCGTGACGGTCGAGGAGGTCGACTGATCATGGCGGAGCAGAACCCGCTCAAGATCCACAACCTCCGTCCCGCCCCGGGCGCCAAGACCGCCAAGACCCGTGTCGGTCGTGGTGAGGCGTCGAAGGGTAAGACGGCCGGTCGTGGTACGAAGGGCACCAAGGCCCGTTACCAGGTTCCGGAGCGCTTCGAGGGTGGCCAGATGCCCCTCCACATGCGCCTCCCGAAGCTGAAGGGCTTCAAGAACCCGTTCAAGACCGAGTACCAGGTCGTGAACCTCGACAAGCTGGCCGCGCTCTACCCCGAGGGTGGCGAGGTCACCGTCGAGGGTCTGGTGGCCAAGGGTGCCGTTCGCAAGAACGCGCTCGTCAAGGTCCTCGGCCAGGGCGAGGTCTCCGTGGCGCTGCAGGTGACGGTCGACGCCGTCTCCGGCTCCGCCAAGGAGAAGATCACCGCCGCCGGCGGTTCCGTCACCGAGCTCGTCTGAACACCACAGGCGTCTCGATGACCTGAGCGATCCCGACCGGGGATACCCCACATTTGGGGTATCCCCGGTTGGTCGTTCCTAGGGCGGCAGTCTCGCCGGTAAGGTGGCTTGGACTGCCCTCTTTTCACAGGGTGCTGCACATCGGGCACTCTGAGCGGCAGTTGACCGTTACCTATTCGTCGAACCTCAAGACCGTCACCCTTGACGCAGTAGCGCGGGGGTCGCAGGAGGCACCGTGCTCACCGCGTTCGCCCGGGCGTTCAAGACGCCCGACCTGCGCAAGAAGCTGCTCTTCACGCTCGGCATCATCGTGGTCTACCGGGTCGGTACACACATCCCGATCCCCGGCGTCGACTACCGGAACGTCCAGACCTGCATCGACGCGGCCCAGGCCAACACGGGCCTGTTCGGTCTGGTCAACATGTTCAGCGGCGGCGCCCTGCTGCAGATCACGATCTTCGCGCTGGGCATCATGCCGTACATCACGGCGAGCATCATTCTGCAGCTGCTGACCGTGGTGATCCCGCGCCTGGAAGCCCTGAAGAAGGAGGGCCAGGCCGGTACGGCGAAGATCACGCAGTACACCCGTTACCTGACGATCGCCCTCGCCATCCTCCAGGGCACCGGCCTCGTCGCCACCGCCCGCAGCGGCGCCCTGTTCCAGGGCTGCCCGGTGGCCAGCCAGATCGTTCCTGACCAGTCGATCTTCGTCACCATCACCATGGTCATCACGATGACCGCCGGTACGGCGGCCGTGATGTGGCTCGGCGAGCTCATCACCGACCGCGGCATCGGCAACGGCATGTCGATCCTGATGTTCATCTCGATCGCCGCCACCTTCCCGTCCGCCCTGTGGGCGATCAAGGAGCAGGGCTCGCTGGCCGGCGGCTGGATCGAGTTCGGCACCGTCATCCTGGTCGGCCTCGTCATGGTCGGCCTGGTCGTCTTCGTCGAGCAGGCCCAGCGCCGCATCCCGGTGCAGTACGCCAAGCGGATGATCGGCCGCCGCTCCTACGGCGGTACGTCCACGTACATCCCGCTGAAGGTGAACCAGGCGGGTGTGATCCCCGTCATCTTCGCCTCGTCGCTGCTCTACATCCCGGCCCTGGTCGCACAGTTCGCCGGGGGCAACTCGGGCTGGAAGACCTGGATCGAGCAACACTTCGTCAAGGGCGACCACCCGTATTACATCGCTTCGTACTTCCTGCTGATCGTTTTCTTCGCGTTCTTCTATGTGGCGATCTCCTTCAACCCCGAGGAAGTCGCCGACAACATGAAGAAGTATGGTGGCTTCATCCCGGGCATCCGGGCTGGCCGACCGACCGCTGAGTACCTGAGCTACGTACTCAACCGGATCACCTGGCCGGGTTCGCTGTACTTGGGTCTGATCGCTCTCGTACCGACGATGGCGTTGGTTGGTTTCGGGGCAAACCAGAACTTCCCGTTCGGCGGGACCAGCATCCTGATCATCGTGGGTGTGGGTCTCGAGACGGTGAAGCAGATCGAGAGCCAGCTCCAGCAGCGCAATTACGAAGGGTTCCTCCGCTGATGCGTATCGTCCTCGTCGGGCCGCCGGGTGCCGGTAAGGGAACGCAGGCCGCGTTCCTGGCCAAGAACCTGTCGATCCCGCACATCTCCACGGGCGACCTGTTCCGGGCCAACATCAGCCAGCAGACGGAACTCGGCAAACTGGCGAAGTCCTACATGGACGCGGGCAATCTCGTGCCCGACGAGGTCACCATCGCGATGGCGAAGGACCGCATGGAGCAGCCGGACGCCGAGAACGGTTTCCTGCTGGACGGCTTCCCCCGTAACGTCTCCCAGGCCGAGGCGCTCGACGAGCTGCTCGAGACCGAGAACATGCAGCTCGACGCGGTGCTGGACCTGGAGGTCCCGGAGGACGAGGTCGTCAAGCGCATCGCCGGCCGGCGCATCTGCCGCAACGACTCCGCGCACGTCTTCCACGTGACGTACAAGCAGCCCGCGAAGGAAGGCGTCTGCGACGTCTGCGGCGGTGAGCTGTACCAGCGGGACGACGACTCCGAGGAGACGGTCCGGACGCGGCTGGAGGTCTACCACACCCAGACCGAGCCGATCATCGACTACTACAAGGCGCAGGGCCTGGTGGTCACGATCTCGGCGCTCGGCAAGGTGGAGGACGTCACGACGCGCGCCATGGAGGCGCTCAAGCGTGGCGAGGACGGCAAGTAGTCGTTCGTGCTCAGCTACGGCCGCGGTTCCCCGCTCGGGGGCCGCGGCTGCTGTGTGGGCGGGGCCGGTCGCGCGGGCCCCGTATCGTTGAAGGCGTTCGTGTCCGCTGAAGGTCCAGAAAGGCCGTAGCCCCCATGGTGCAGATCAAGACCCCCGAGCAGATCGCCAAGATGCGTGAGGCGGGACTGGTCGTCGCCGCCATTCACGCGGCGACCCGCGAGGCCGCCGTACCCGGGGCCACGACGAAGGATCTGGACCAGGTCGCCCGCAAGGTGCTGGCCGAGCACGACGCCAAGCCGAACTTCCTCGGGTACGGCGGCTTCCCGGCGACGATCTGCACGTCCGTGAACGAGGTCGTCGTCCACGGCATCCCGTCCGACGAGGTGGTCCTCAAGGACGGGGACATCATCTCCATCGACTGCGGCGCGATCATCGACGGCTGGCACGGCGACGCCGCCTTCACGGCCTTCGTGGGCTCCGGCCACGCCCCGGAGCTGGTCGAGCTCTCCCGGGTGACCGAGGAGTCGATGTGGGCCGGCATCGCGGCCATGAAGCAGGGCAACCGGCTGGTCGACGTCTCCCGGGCCATCGAGACGTACATCCGCCGCCAGCCCAAGCCGGGCGGCGGCAAGTACGGGATCATCGAGGACTACGGCGGCCACGGCATCGGCACCGAGATGCACATGGACCCGCACCTGCTGAACTACGTCGACCGGCGGCGCGGCAAGGGTCCGAAGCTGGTGCCGGGGTTCTGCCTCGCGATCGAGCCGATGGTGTCCCTGGGGACGCCCAAGACGGAGGTCCTCCAGGACGACTGGACCGTCATCACGACGGACGGCACGTGGTCGTCCCACTGGGAGCACTCCGTCGCGCTGACGGAGGAGGGGCCGCTCGTGCTGACGGCTCCCGACGGGGGGAAGGCGAAGCTCGCCGAGCTGGGTGTCGTCGCGGCTCCTGACCCGCTGGGCTGAGCGCCCGCCTGGGTGCACGGTTCTGATCATCGGCGGCTGCGGCGGCGTGGGGGTTGTTCGCGCCCACGCGGCGGAGCCGCATGTCGACACAGCCCCGCGCCCCTTCGGGGGCGCTTAAAGCTGTCTCTGCCGGGGCAGGCTTCCTCGATTCGTGTTTCTGAGGGGCCTGACGTAGACTGACTCGTCGGCTCTTGTGTACCCGCATGTCTCCATGCGCTCACAGAGGGTCGATCAAGGTAGTCGATTCGAAGGGCGAAGCGTGGCCAAGAAGCAAGGTGCCATCGAGATCGAGGGCACTGTCGTCGAGTCTCTGCCGAACGCCATGTTCAAGGTCGAGCTCCAGAACGGCCACCAGGTCCTGGCACACATCAGCGGCAAGATGCGTATGCACTACATCCGCATCCTCCCTGACGACCGGGTCGTGGTGGAGCTGTCTCCGTACGACCTCACGCGTGGCCGGATCGTCTACCGCTACAAGTAGATCTTGCCCGCATCCCGCTTCCGGCGGGGTGGTGGCACTGACCCGGAGAACCTCACCTAATGAAGGTCAAGCCGAGCGTCAAGAAGATCTGCGACAAGTGCAGGGTGATCCGCCGTCACGGTCGGGTCATGGTCATCTGCGACAACCCGCGCCACAAGCAGCGCCAGGGCTGACGCACGACCGATCCCTCTGCACCTCTCGCAGAGATTCGAGCGACGCGAGCTGAATATGTTCATACGCAGGACCCAAGCCGGCACGGCTTGACACCCCCGGTTCGGAGGCCGGGGACCCAGTTCGTACCTCGTACGGCGGCTGGGGGCCGGTTCTGCGGAAGACCTCCGACAAGTAACTGGAGCCATTGAATGGCACGCGTTTCCGGTGTTGACATCCCGCGCGACAAGCGCGTGGAGATCGCCCTCACCTACGTGTTCGGCATCGGCCGGACTCTGTCCCAGCAGACGCTGGCCGCCACCGGCGTGGACCCGAACACCCGTGTTCGTGACCTCTCCGAGGAGCAGCTGGTCGCGATCCGCGAGTTCGTCGACAACAACATCAAGACCGAGGGTGACCTCCGTCGCGAGATCCAGGCCGACATCCGCCGCAAGGTCGAGATCGGTACCTACCAGGGTCTGCGTCACCGCCGCGGTCTGCCCGTCCGCGGTCAGCGCACCAGCACCAACGCCCGCACCCGCAAGGGCCCGCGTCGCGCCATCGCCGGTAAGAAGAAGCCGGGCAAGAAGTAGTCCTCAGCGGACGCTCGTCAGCGGTCTTCGCTGCAGGACCGACCACCTCCCGTAGGAGTTATAGATGCCCCCCAAGGGTCGTCAGGGCGCTGCCAAGAAGGTGCGCCGCAAGGAAAAGAAGAACGTCGCTCACGGCCACGCGCACATCAAGAGCACGTTCAACAACACGATCGTCTCGATCACGGACCCGTCCGGCAACGTGATCTCCTGGGCCTCCGCCGGCCACGTCGGCTTCAAGGGCTCCCGGAAGTCCACGCCGTTCGCCGCGCAGATGGCCGCCGAGTCGGCTGCCCGCCGCGCCCAGGAGCACGGCATGCGCAAGGTCGACGTGTTCGTCAAGGGCCCGGGCTCCGGTCGTGAGACCGCGATCCGCTCCCTGCAGGCCACGGGCCTCGAGGTCGGCTCCATCCAGGACGTCACCCCGACCCCGCACAACGGCTGCCGTCCGCCGAAGCGCCGCCGCGTCTGACGCCAGCGCTTTCGGGGCTCGCTGTGCCTCCGGTCCTTCCGGCCGGGGGTGTGGGGGTTGCCCCCCACATGTAAAAGTCGGGCGGTACGACTCCTTCGGGTCGTATCGCCCGTACCCTTGCAGTACCCGTCCCTTTCTGTCGGGGACGGTTCAAGTCGGGCGTCAAATAGCGGGCGCCCCCGACTGAAGGATCTGATCCACACATGCTGATCGCTCAGCGTCCCTCGTTGACCGAAGAGGTCGTCGACGAGTTCCGCTCCCGGTTCGTGATCGAGCCGCTGGAGCCGGGCTTCGGTTACACCCTCGGCAACTCCCTGCGCCGGACCCTCCTCTCCTCGATCCCGGGTGCGGCGGTCACGTCCATCCGCATCGACGGTGTCCTGCACGAGTTCACCACCGTGCCGGGCGTCAAGGAGGACGTCACCGACCTGATCCTCAACATCAAGCAGCTGGTCGTCTCCTCGGAGCACGACGAGCCGGTCGTGATGTACCTGCGCAAGCAGGGCCCGGGTCTGGTCACCGCCGCCGACATCGCGCCCCCGGCCGGTGTCGAGGTGCACAACCCCGACCTCGTCCTCGCCACGCTCAACGGCAAGGGCAAGCTCGAGATGGAGCTGACGGTCGAGCGTGGCCGTGGCTACGTCTCCGCCGTGCAGAACAAGCAGGTCGGCCAGGAGATCGGCCGGATCCCGGTCGACTCGATCTACTCGCCGGTGCTCAAGGTCACGTACAAGGTCGAGGCCACGCGTGTCGAGCAGCGGACCGACTTCGACAAGCTGATCGTCGACGTCGAGACCAAGCAGGCGATGCGTCCGCGTGACGCCATGGCCTCCGCCGGTAAGACCCTGGTCGAGCTGTTCGGTCTCGCCCGCGAGCTGAACATCGACGCCGAGGGCATCGACATGGGTCCGTCCCCGACGGACGCCGCGCTCGCCGCCGATCTGGCGCTGCCGATCGAGGAGCTGGAGCTCACCGTTCGGTCGTACAACTGCCTCAAGCGCGAGGGCATCCACTCCGTGGGTGAGCTCGTCGCCCGCTCCGAGGCGGACCTGCTCGACATCCGCAACTTCGGTGCGAAGTCGATCGACGAGGTCAAGGCGAAGCTGGCCGGCATGGGCCTGGCCCTGAAGGACAGCCCGCCCGGATTCGACCCGACCGCCGCCGCGGACGCCTTCGGGGCGGACGACGACGCGGACGCCGGGTTCGTCGAGACCGAGCAGTACTGATAGCTCGGGACCGACTTCCGGTTCCTGGCTGCGGGATCGATGTGGCTGATCGCGCAGTTCCCCGCGCCCCTTACGGGGCGCGGATCCTTCCGGGCGTCTGAAAGGACGCCCGGATCTCTGACAGACAACCGTCTGCTCAGATACTGACCTCGGTACCTGATACGGCCGGGGCAGACACCTAGGAGAAACACCATGCCGAAGCCCACCAAGGGTGCCCGTCTGGGCGGCAGCGCCGCGCACGAGAAGCTGATGCTCGCGAACCTCGCGAAGTCGCTCTTCGAGCACGGCCGCATCACCACCACCGAGGCGAAGGCTCGCCGCCTGCGTCCCTACGCCGAGCGTCTGGTCACCAAGGCGAAGAAGGGCGACCTTCACAACCGCCGTCAGGTGCTCCAGGTCATCACGGACAAGAGCATCGTCCACACGCTCTTCACCGAGATCGGCCCGCGCTACGAGAACCGTCCGGGTGGCTACACCCGCATCACCAAGATCGGTAACCGCCGTGGCGACAACGCGCCCATGGCCGTCATCGAGCTGGTCGAGGCGCTGACGGTGGCGCAGGAGGCGACCGGCGAGGCCGAGGCCGCGACCAAGCGTGCCGCCAAGGACACCGAGGCCGCCGAGGCTCAGGTCGACACGACCAAGGCCGAGGACGCCGAGGAGTCCAAGGACGCGTAAGCGTCTGCCGGGGGCTGATCGTCGGCGGCTGCGGCTTCGTCGTGGTTGTTCGCGCAGTTCCCCGCGCCCCTGAAGGGCGTTGGCGGGCCCGTTCCTTTCTGGAGCGGGCCCGCCTTTTGTGTTCTGAGAGGATCTGTACGTGAGTGATGAAGCAGCACCTGGCCACGTCCGGGTCCGGCTCGATCTGTCGTACGACGGGAGCGAGTTCTCCGGGTGGGCCAAGCAGGCCGGGGGACGGCGGACCGTGCAGGGGGAGATCGAGGACGCCCTGCGGACCGTGACGCGGTCGAAGGAGACGTACGAGCTGACCGTGGCCGGGCGCACCGACGCCGGCGTGCACGCGCGGGGGCAGGTCGCGCATGTCGACCTGCCGAGGGAGGTCTGGGCCGAGCACCACCAGAAGCTGCTCAAGCGGCTCGCCGGGCGGCTGCCCCGGGACGTCCGCGTCTGGGCCCTCAGGGAGGCGCCCAGCGGCTTCAACGCGCGGTTCTCGGCCGTCTGGCGGCGGTACGCCTATCGCGTCACCGACAACCCCGGGGGCGTCGACCCGCTGCTGCGCAACCACGTGCTGTGGCACGACTGGCCGCTCGACGTCGACGCCATGAACGAGGCCGCCCGGCGGCTGCTCGGCGAGCACGACTTCGCCGCCTACTGCAAGAAGCGGGAGGGCGCGACCACGATCCGTACGCTGCAGGAGCTCAGCCTCGTCAAGGGCGAGGACGGGATCATCACGGCGACCGTGCGGGCCGACGCCTTCTGCCACAACATGGTGCGCTCCCTGATCGGGGCGCTGCTGTTCGTGGGTGACGGGCACCGGCCGCCGGACTGGCCCGGGAAGGTGCTGGCGGCCGGCGTACGGGACTCGGCCGTGCACGTCGTACGGCCGCACGGGCTGACGCTGGAGGAGGTCGGCTACCCGGCCGACGAGCTGCTCGCCGCGCGCAACAAGGAGGCGCGGAACAAGCGGTCGCTGCCGTCGGCGGGGTGCTGCTAGCGGGTGCTGCCGGCGCCTACTCGTCGGCGGCGGCCGACGCCTGGGCCTCGCCGCGCCGGTGGATCTGTCGGAACGTGAACAGCTGAAGGTTGTCACCCGTGGCGAACACGTCGGTGTCCTTCGTCGTCACGTCCTTGCCGTTGGTGAAGCCGGCGTTGGTGAAGTAGGCGTAGCGACCATAGGAGTTGCTGGTCGTGCGGCAGAACCCGGATTCGCAGAAGCCCTTCACCCCGCCGCCGGAGAGCGACTTCACGAAGCTCTTCTTGGTGGTCTGGCCCTTGGCCTTGGCGGCCTGCGCCTGGGTGTCGAAGACCGCCACGCCGACCGTCACCGCGATGCCGTCCCTGGAGTAGGTGACGCGTATCAGACGGGTGCAGTCGTTCGAGGTGAGGATCTTGGGGAGGGTGCCTCCCGACGCCGAGGCGCAGTTCCTCGTGTCAGCGGTCGGGCCCTTCTTGTACACCGTGTCGCCCATGGTGAGCTGGGTGCCGGGGAAGAGGGTGTCCGGGCTGAGCGGGGCCGTGTCCTTCTTCGCGCTGGCGATGAAGTCCTTCGGGTCCAGCGGGGGAGGGGCACTGGTCGGGGCGAACGAGGGGGCCGAGGCGGACTCGCTCGGGATGTCGGCCGAGGGCACCTGGGAGGTCGGCTGGTTCGCCTGGTTGTCGCCGCCCGCCGAGACCACGGCCACCGCGACCGCGGCGCCGATCGCGACGGTGGCGAGCGCGCCGCCGCCGACCAGCAGCAGCCGCCGTCGCTTGTTGCGGCTCTCGGACGCCTCGGCGAGCGCCGCCCAGTCAGGGGACTGGCCGCCCCCGCTGTTCCAGGGCTGCTGCGACTGCGGTTTCCAGGGATCCCACTGGGACTCAGGTCCCCCCTGCCCAAAGCTCATGGGGCGCATCTTAGACGGGACATGGGGTGTGCTGGTCCGCCTGGATCGGCCCCGGAGCCCCTAGCGTTCCTCCCATGCGGACGGGCAAAGGCGACATCTCCGGGTGGTTGGGGCGACTCGTGAGCCGGTGTCTGCCGGTGGCGTGCGTGGTGGCCCGGGCACTGGTGGTCGTGGGGCTGGTGGTGTGTCTGTGGTCATGGCCGTCGGTCGGTCTCACTGTCGCCGCCGGGGCGCTGCGGGCCTACCGCCGTCCGCGCGGTGGCCGCCGGTCCGTGCTGCGGTTGTGCGCCGGGGTGGTCGTCGACGTGCTGCTCTCCTCGGTGTTTCCGTATGTGCGGCCTGTCCGGCGGCGGACGCTGCGGAGGGCCGTGACGCTCTGTGCCGCCCTGTGCGTGTCCGTGGCCGGCCGTCGGCGGTGACCCGCGTTTTGACCCTTGTGCTGAGCCCCGGTATTCTGCTTGTTCGTTGTGTATTGGCTTGCTCATTCTCACGGGACGGGCCCTTACACCGGTCCACCGGGCCGATGACCAGCGACCCCACGTACGCGGTATGCGTCGCCGCAGTGCGGTCCAGGCTGTCGTGATCGTTTCGGTGACCAGTTATGGACCATTCACTCGAAGCGAAGGCTACGAACCGTGCGTACGTACAGCCCCAAGCCCGGCGATGTGACGCGCCAGTGGCACGTCATCGACGCTCAGGACGTCGTCCTGGGTCGTCTCGCCACCACCGCAGCGACCCTTCTCCGGGGCAAGCACAAGCCGATCTACGCCCCCCACGTCGACGCTGGTGACTTCGTCATCATCATCAACGCGGACAAGGTGCACCTCTCCGGCAACAAGCGGACCCAGAAGATGGCGTACCGCCACTCCGGCTACCCGGGTGGTCTGCGCTCCGTCCGTTACGACGAGCTGCTGGACAAGAACCCCGAGAAGGCCGTCGAGAAGGCCGTCAAGGGCATGCTCCCCAAGAACTCCCTGGGCCGTCAGATGCTCTCGAAGCTGAAGGTCTACAAGGGTGACCAGCACCCGCACGGCGCGCAGCAGCCGCAGCCGTACGAGATCACCCAGGTCGCGCAGTAAGTCCGGCCACCCCCTAAGACTGAACAGAATCTGAGGAGAATCGTGGCCGAGACCACTGCCGAGCAGCCGCTCGAAGAGCTTGACATCGACAGCTACACCACGGAGTCGGACGTCCCCGTCGAGGGCGAGTACACCTCCGAGTCCATGGCCTCCCGCTTCGGCGAGCCCCAGCCGGCCGCCGGCCTGGGCCGTCGCAAGAACGCCATCGCCCGTGTCCGGATCGTCCCGGGCACCGGCAAGTGGAAGATCAACGGTCGCACCCTCGAGGACTACTTCCCGAACAAGGTGCACCAGCAGGAAGTCAACGAGCCCTTCAAGGTGCTCGAGCTCGACGACCGCTACGACGTCGTCGCCCGCATCTCCGGTGGCGGTGTCTCCGGTCAGGCCGGTGCGCTCCGTCTCGGTGTCGCCCGTGCGCTGAACGAGGCGGACGTCGACAACAACCGCGGCCCGCTGAAGAAGGCCGGCTTCCTCAAGCGCGACGACCGTGCGGTCGAGCGCAAGAAGGCCGGTCTGAAGAAGGCCCGCAAGGCCCCGCAGTACAGCAAGCGCTAATCGCGTCGCCCGTCCTTGCGACTGGCTTCGCAACGATCGCCCCGGCGGCACGGACTGTGCCGCCGGGGCGGTTCGTTTACACAACCCCTACAGGTCCCTGACAGTCTCAGGGCATGTACTTGGGGAGTGAGCCGCACTCTCTTCAGCAATTCGGAGGACCACAGTGGGACGACTCTTCGGCACGGACGGTGTGCGCGGTGTGGCCAACGCGGACCTGACGGCGGAGATGGCGCTGGGCCTCTCCGTCGCCGCGGCGCACGTACTGGCCGAGGCGGGCACCTTCGAGGGGCACCGGCCGACCGCGGTCGTCGGGCGTGACCCGCGCGCGTCCGGGGAGTTCCTGGAGGCCGCCGTGGTCGCGGGCCTCGCCAGCGCCGGCGTGGACGTCCTGCGGGTCGGCGTGCTGCCGACGCCCGCGGTGGCGTACCTGACCGGCTCGCTCGGAGCCGACCTCGGTGTGATGCTCTCCGCGAGCCACAACGCCATGCCCGACAACGGCATCAAGTTCTTCGCCCGCGGTGGGCACAAGCTCGCCGACGAGCTGGAGGACCGGATCGAGTCCGTCTACGAGGAGCACCGCACCGGTGCCCCGTGGGACCGGCCGACCGGCGCCGGCGTGGGCCGCGTGCGGGAGTACGACGAGGGCTTCGACCGCTACGTCGAGCATCTGCTGGGTGTGCTGCCGAACCGGCTCGACGGGCTGAAGGTCGTCCTCGACGAGGCGCACGGCGCCGCCGCCCGGGTCTCGCCGGAGGCGTTCCAGCGGGCCGGGGCCGACGTCGTCACGATCGGCGCGGAGCCGGACGGGCTCAACATCAACGACGGCTGCGGCTCGACCCACCTGGACAAGATCAAGGCCGCCGTCGCCGAGCACGGCGCCGACCTGGGCATCGCGCACGACGGGGACGCCGACCGGTGTCTCGCCGTCGACCACACCGGCGCGGAGGTGGACGGCGACCAGATCCTCGCCGTGCTCGCGCTGGCGATGCGGGAACGCTCCGCGCTGCGGGCCGACACGGTCGTGGCCACCGTGATGTCCAACCTCGGGTTCAAGCTCGCCATGGAGCGCGAGGGCATCCGGCTCGTGCAGACGGCGGTGGGTGACCGGTACGTGCTGGAGGAGATGAAGGAGCACGGGTTCGCCCTCGGGGGCGAGCAGTCCGGGCACGTGATCATCCTCGACCACGCGACGACCGGGGATGGGACGCTGACGGGGCTGATGCTGGCGGCTCGGGTCGCCGGGACCGGGCGTTCGCTGCGGGAGCTGGCCTCTGTCATGGAGCGGCTGCCGCAGGTGCTGATCAACGTGCCGGACGTGGACAGGTCCCGGGTGGGGACGTCCTCGGAGCTGGCGTCTGCTGTCGCTGACGCGGAGCGGGAGCTCGGAGCCACCGGGCGGGTGCTGCTTCGGCCCTCCGGGACCGAGCCGTTGGTGCGGGTGATGGTGGAGGCGGCTGATATCGAGCAGGCTCGGTCTGTGGCTGGGCGGTTGGCTGATGTCGTGAAGTCCGCGTTGGGGTAGGTGGCCTGTGCGGGGGTGGGGTGGGGGCTGCTGTTCGTTGCGGACTGACGGTTGTGTGTGGCTTGTCGCGCAGTTCCCCGCGCCCCTACGGGCGTGGCTTGTCGCGCCCACGCGGCGGAGCCGCATATCAGCAGAGCCCCGCGCCCCTGGGGACGCTGCCCCTAGAGGACGTTCGCCCGTTTCCGTTGTTTGGACCAGAGCCATTTCTGGGTCAGCAGTGTTGCTGTGCCGGCGATGGTGATGGCCAGCAGGTTCAGCAGGAGCTGTTCCGTGGAACCCCAGGTCTGCTTCGTGTCGCCGTAGCTGAGGGCTACGGCGGCGTTCGCGGCGGCTGGGACCGTGGTGACCGAGATGGCCACTCCCACCAGGGCGCCGGACTTGGCCGAGGTCAGGGAGAGCGTGCCGGCGATTCCGGCCAGGACCGCCACGACGAAGGAGAACCAGTCGGGGGCGTAGATGAAGCCCGTGTTGGGGCGGTCGGCCTTGAGCTGTTGCTCGCTGAACAGGTCGACCGCGTCCATGAAGAGGCTGAAGCCGACGGTCAGCGTCATGGCCACCGCGAAGCCGACCAGCAGGGCGTTCGTCGAGCGCAGGGCCAGCCGGGGGCGGCGCTGGACGATCGCGGTGCAGATGCCGGCGAGAGGGCCGAACTCCGGGCCCACCGCCATGGCGCCCACGATCAGGATCGCGTTGTCCAGCACCACACCGCACGCCGCGATCATCGTGGCGAGCGTGAGGAACGCGAGGTAGGTGACCGAGAGGGTCGACTCCTCGTGCGTCGCGTCGCTCAGGTGCTCCCACAGGACCGCGTCCGCGCCCTCACCGGGCGCGTCGGCCTCGGCCTTCTCGGCCCGGTCGGACAGTGACAGGTCGATGGTCTCGACGGCGATCGAGCCGCTGGTGTCGATGCCCAGCTCCCGCAGACCGGCGAGCAGTTCGTCGCCCGCCTCCCGTGCCACGTCGCACATGACGACGTCCCCGGCGGGGTTGCGGGCGGCGTCCGGGAGTACGACGAGGTGGGTGGCGCCGACCGTCTTCTCGATCAGCAGCACCACTTCGTCCGTCTTCTCGGACGGTGTGATCAGGCGCAGATGGAGCATGGCGACCATCTAACCTGCCTTTTCCCCGGGCGTCATAGCTTGCGCAGGCTGAGCCGCTGCACCTTGTGGTCCGGGCCCTTGCGCAGGACGAGGGTGGCGCGGCCGCGGGTCGGGGCGATGTTCTCGACCAGGTTGGGCCGGTTGATCGTGCGCCACATGGTCCGGGCGTAGTCGAGGGCCTCCTCCTCCGAGACCTGGGTGTACTTGCGGAAGTACGAGGACGGGTTCTGGAAGGCGGTCGCGCGCAGCTTGCGGAAGCGGTTGAGGTACCAGCGCTCGACGTCCTCGACCCGGGCGTCGACGTACACGCTGAAGTCGAAGTAGTCGGCGAGGCCCACCCTGGTGCGGCCGTCCTTGCCGGGCAGGGCGGGCTGGAGGACGTTCAGGCCCTCGACGATCAGGATGTCGGGGCGGCGGACCGTGAGCCTCCTGTCCGGGACGATGTCGTAGATCAGGTGGGAGTAGACGGGCGCGGTGACCTCGTCCTTGCCGGCCTTGATGTCGGCGACGAAGCGGGTCAGCGCGCGGCGGTCGTAGGACTCGGGGAACCCCTTGCGGGACATCAGTCCGCGGGCCTGGAGCTCCTTGGTGGGGAGCAGGAAGCCGTCGGTGGTGACCAGCTCGACGCGCGGGTGTTCCGGCCAGCGTGAGAGCAGGGCCTGGAGGAGGCGGGCGACCGTGGACTTGCCGACCGCGACCGAGCCGGCGACTCCTATGACGAACGGGGTGCCGGACTGGGAGCCCTGCTCGCCCAGGAAGGTGTTGAGTGCGCCTCTGAGGCCGTCGGTGGCACCGACGTAGAGGTTGAGGAGCCGGGACAGCGGCAGGTAGATGTCGCGCACCTCGTCGAGGTCGATGACGTCGCCGAGGCCGCGCAGCTTCTCGACCTCCTCGGCCGTCAGAGGCAGCGGCGTCTTGTCACGCAGCGCGCTCCACTCGGCGCGGGTGAGGTCGACGTAGGGAGTCGCCTCCGGCCGCTGCCGGTGGGCGCTCCGGGGTATCGAGGAGACCGGAGAGATCACAGTCCATTGTTACGGGCGTACGAACGGACTGTGAGGTGGGATCCGTCACGCAGGGTCTTCGGGCCTTCCCATCTGGGAGAAAAGTGGCCAAGGGGAGGAATGTCAGTGGTGTGCGTCACAGTTGTGGGAGAGGTGGGCCCAGGCCGGGGTTCACGAACGCCGAGGGGTGACCCATGACGTATGCGATAGAGGCGGAAGGTCTGGTCAAACGGTTCAAGGAGACGGAGGCGCTGGCCGGCGTCGATCTGGCGGCCCGCAAAGGCACGGTGCTCGGGCTGCTGGGGCCCAACGGTGCGGGGAAGACGACCGCGGTGCGGATCTTCGCGACGCTGCTGCGGCCCGACGGGGGCAGGGCCCGCGTGGCCGGCCACGACGTGATCCGGGAGGCCGGGGTGGTGCGGGCCATGGTCGGGCTGACCGGCCAGTACGCGGCGGTCGACGAGAACCTGACCGGCATGGAGAATCTGCTGCTCATCGGCCGGCTGCTGGGGCTGCCGAGGCGGGAGGCGAAGGCGCGGGCGGGCGAGCTGCTGGAGCGGTTCCAGCTCACGGACGCGGCCGGGCGGGCCGCGAAGACCTTCTCGGGGGGTATGCGCCGGCGCCTGGACCTCGCGGCCAGCCTGGTGGGGCGGCCCAGCATCCTCTTCCTCGACGAGCCGACCACCGGCCTCGATCCGCATAGCCGCGGTGAGCTGTGGGACCTGCTGCGCGGACTGGTCGCGGACGGTGCGACCGCCCTGCTGACCACGCAGTACCTGAACGAGGCCGATGTGCTCGCGGACGACATCGTGGTGATCGACAAGGGGCGGGTGATCGCCGAGGGCACCCCGGACCGGCTGAAGGCCCAGGTCGGCGGCCAGGTGCTGGAGCTCCGGCCGATCCTCGGGCAGGACCTCGCGCGGGCGCACGCGCTGGTGGCCGGGGCCGCCGGTGCAAAGGCCCGGATCGAGGGCGAGATGATCACGGCGCCCGTGAAGGACCCCGAGCTGATGCCGGCCGTCGTACGGGCGCTGGACCGGGAGGGGATCGCGGTGGGTGAGCTGGCCCTGCGCCGCTCCTCGCTCGACGAGGTCTTCCTCGCCCTGACCGGCCACCGTGCCGAGCCGGGAGAGGCCGGCGAGGCGGGCGAGCCGGGGGAGGACGGCGACGGGGCCGTCCGGGAGGGCGACGGGCTGGAGAGGGCGGTGAGCCGGTCATGACCGCGGCCACCACCACCATCACCGCGCCGGTCAGCGCGTCGGGGCGGGTGCCGCCCCTCGCGGCGCTGCG
This sequence comes from Streptomyces viridochromogenes DSM 40736, assembly GCF_000158955.1. GTDB lineage: Bacteria > Actinomycetota > Actinomycetes > Streptomycetales > Streptomycetaceae > Streptomyces > Streptomyces venetus. The sequence goes on from NZ_GG657757.1 coordinate 5,376,550, forward strand.
GCAGACGTTCACGATGGCCTGGCGCAGCCTGGTCGCCGTCAAGCACAACCCGCTCGAACTGGTCGACTACAGCATCACGCCGATCATGTTCGTGTTCCTGTTCACCTACGTGCTGGGCGGGCAGATGGCCGGATCGCCCGAGGCGTACCTGAAGTACGCGTTGCCCGGGATCATCGTGCAGAACACGCTGTTCATGACCATGTACACGGCGATGGCGCTCAACACCGACCTCACCAAGGGCGTCTTCGACCGGCTGCGCAGCCTGCCCGTCGCGCGCTCCGCCCCGCTCATCGGGCGCATCACCGCCGACCTCGCGAAGCACGTCTGGGCGATGCTGCTGATGATCGGCCTCGGACTGGCGCTCGGCTTCCGCATCACGGGCGGGTTCGGGGGGTTCCTGCTCGGCGCGCTGCTGGTGGTGGTGTTCGCCGCGGCCGTGTCGTGGAGCGCGGTGCTGATCGGGATGCTGGCCGGCGACGCGGAGAAGGTGCAGGCGTTCGCCTTCACCATCATCTTCCCGATCACCTTCACGAGCAGCGCGTTCGTCGTGGTCGACACCATGCCGGGCTGGCTCCAGGCGTGGAGCGACATCAACCCGGTCACCCATCTGTCCGACGCGTTCCGGGGGTTGCTGCTGGGCGGGGCGGTGGCGGAGCCGGTGATGTGGTCGTTGGTGTGGGCTGCGGGGATCGCGGTGGTGTTCTATCCGTTGGCCATGCGGGCTTATCGGGCGAAGGTGTGACGCGCGCGCTCAGTCCAGGTCGGACATGTCGAGGACGAAGCGATAGCGGACGTCGTTGCGTCGGAGGCGGTCGAGGGCCTCGTTCACTCGCGTCGAGGGGAGCAGTTCGATGTCCGCGGTGATGCCGTGCTCGCCGCAGTACTCCAGCATGGCGGCCGTGGCGAGCCTGCCGCCGCTGCCTGCGGAGCTGAGCTTCTTGCGTCCCACGAGCAGGTCGGTGGTCTCCACGGTGACGGGGCCGAGGTGTCCGAGGTGGCTGAGCGTCCCGTCCATGGCGACCAGGCGCAGGTAGGGGCCGAGGTCGTGCGGGGCGGAGATGGTGTCGATGACGACGTCGAACCGGTCGCGGGCGTCAGCCATCTGTTCCGGGGCCGTGGAGACGATGAGACCTTGGGCTCCGAGCTCTCGGGCATCGCCGGCCTTGCCGGGTGAGCGGCTGATGACCGACGTGTCGGCGCCGAGCGACACGGCCATCTTGACCGCGAGGTGGCCCAGGCCGCCCAGTCCTGCCACCGCGACGCGGCTCCGGCCCCACCCCGAGGGCCTGCAACGGTTCCCAGACGGTGACCCCGGCGCAGAGCAGCGGAGCGGCGGCGGCCGGATCCAGACCGGGCGGAAGAGGGTAGGCGAAACGGTCGCGGACGACGTACTCGCGGGAGTAGCCCCCGAGGGTGGTCGATCCGTCGTGCCGGTCGGTGCCGTCGTAGGTCAGGGTCGGGAAGGCGTGGCAGAAGTTCTCCTGGCCTACCCGGCACATGGCGCACTCGCCGCAGGAGTCGACGATGTTGCCGACTGCGACCGGATCGCCGACGGTGAAGCCGGTGACCGCGGGGCCGGTCTCGGTCACCACGCCCGTGAACTCGTGTCCGGGTGTCAACGGCGGGCCTGCTTCGCCGTCCCGGCCGCTGACGGCGTGCAGATCGGTGTGGCAGACGCCGCAGTAGTCCACCCGGACCGCGAGGTCGTCGGGGCGCAGGTCGCGGCGTTCCAGTGGCGTCCGGCGCAGCGTCGACGACGGACCTTCCACCTGCCAGCCGACGGTGTTCCTCATGATGCCTCCAAGTAGACAGACTGGTTGGTCTATTTCAGCGTAGGGCATCCGGCCCGTCAGGGAAACCAACTGTTCTGTTTGGTACCGTGCGGCCCATGGCCGATCAGCCCCGGACCTCGCGCGGAGCCGCTACGTATCAGCGCATCCTCGACGTGGCGACGCAGGAGTTCGCCGATCACGGGATCGCCGGAGCGCGCGTCGAGCGGATCGTGGCCGCCGCACGCACCAATAAGGCGCAGCTCTACGCCTACTTCGGCAGCAAGGAAGAGCTCTTCGACGCCATCTTCTTCGGCTCGCTGGAGCGGATCGTGAACGTCGTCCCGATCGACGCCACTGACCTCGCGGACTGGGCCGTGCGCCTGTACGACGAGTATCTCCGCCGTCCCGACCTCATTCGACTGGCCACCTGGGCGCGCCTGGAGCGCCGCCCGGCCGGCCACCTGGTCGACGACCCCGACCGCCTCGACGACCACAAACTGCGCGCCATCGCCGAGGCCCAGACCGCGGGCCTGGTGCGCCGGGGTGACCCGTTCGACCTGATGTCCATGGTCATCGCCATGTCCATGGCGTGGTCGCCGGTCAGCAACGTCTACGCGGCGACCGCACAGGAGCCCAGGGAACTGCACGAGCAGCGTCGCGACCTGCTCCGCGAGAGTGTTCACCGCGCCATGGCGGCCGACTGACCCCCCGTTCAGCCACGTGCGTGCTGTGACCTCTCCGATTGGCGCAGTCGCCGTGGTCCGGGCGAGCCTTCATGGTGTGCACCGGTGGGAATTTCCGATTTCGGGCACGCGGAAGGGCTTTTGAGGCGGCGTCGGATCGTAGGCTGCGCCCCATGTGCGGAATCGTGGGATACGTGGGGCCGCAGTCTGCGCTCGAGGTCGTGATGGCCGGGCTGAAGCGGCTGGAGTACCGGGGGTACGACTCGGCGGGTGTCGCCGTGCTGGCCGATGGTGGGCTGGCGGCGGCGAAGAAGGCCGGGAAGCTCCTCAACCTGGAGAAGGAACTGGACGGCCGGCCGCTGCCGACCGGCGCGACCGGCATCGGGCACACCCGGTGGGCCACGCACGGCGGCCCGACGGACGTCAACGCCCATCCGCACCTCGACAACGCGGGCCGGGTCGCCGTCGTGCACAACGGCATCATCGAGAACTTCGCCGTGCTGCGGGCCGAGTTGGAGGAGCGGGGGCACGAGCTGGCCTCCGAGACCGACACCGAGGTCGTCTCCCATCTGCTCGCCGAGGAGTTCTCGTCCTGCGCGGATCTCGCCGAGGCGATGCGGCTGGTGTGCCGGCGGCTGGAGGGTGCGTTCACCCTCGTCGCGGTGCACGCCGACGAGCCGGACGTGGTGGTGGGCGCGCGACGGAACTCGCCGCTGGTGGTGGGCGTCGGGGAGGGTGAGGCCTTTCTCGCCTCGGACGTCGCCGCGTTCATCGCCCACACACGGTCGGCGATCGAGCTGGGCCAGGACCAGGTGGTGGAGCTGCGCCGGGACGGCGTGGTGGTGACGGGCTTCGACGGCCGCCCCGCCGAGGTCCGTTCGTACCACGTCGACTGGGACGCGTCGGCCGCCGAGAAGGGCGGCTACGACTACTTCATGCTCAAGGAGATCGCCGAGCAGCCCAAGGCGGTCGCCGACACGCTGCTGGGCCGGATCGACGGCTCCGGCTCCCTGACGCTGGACGAGGTGCGGATCCCGCCGCGGGTGCTGCGGGAGATCGACAAGGTCGTCATCGTCGCCTGCGGTACGGCCTTCCACGCCGGGATGATCGCCAAGTACGCCATCGAGCACTGGACGCGCCTGCCGTGCGAGGTGGAACTGGCCAGTGAGTTCCGCTACCGGGACCCGATCCTGGACGCGCAGACCCTGGTCATCGCGATCTCGCAGTCCGGCGAGACCATGGACACGCTCATGGCGCTGCGTCACGCCCGTGAGCAGGGCTCCAAGGTCCTGGCCATCTGCAACACCAACGGTTCGACGATCCCGCGCGAGTCGGACGCGGTGCTGTACACGCACGCCGGGCCGGAGGTGGCTGTCGCGTCCACCAAGGCGTTCCTGACGCAGCTCGTGGCGTGTTACCTGGTGGCGCTGTACCTGGGACAGGTGCGGGGCACCAAGTGGGGCGACGAGATCCGGGCGGTGATCCGCGATCTGTCCTCGATCGCCGGGGCGGTGGAGCAGGTCCTCGGGACGATGGAGCCGGTGCGGGAGCTGGCCCGTTCGCTCGCCTCCAAGGACACGGTGCTGTTCCTCGGGCGGCATGTGGGGTATCCGGTGGCGCTCGAGGGCGCGCTGAAGCTCAAGGAGCTGGCCTACATGCACGCCGAGGGGTTCGCGGCGGGGGAGTTGAAGCACGGGCCGATCGCTCTGATCGAGGAGGATCTGCCCGTGGTCGTCGTGGTGCCGTCGGCGCGGGGGCGGTCCGTGCTCTACGACAAGATCGTGTCCAACATCCAGGAGATCCGGGCGCGAGGGGCGCGGACGATCGTCATCGCGGAGGAGGGGGACGAGGCGGTGGTGCCGTACGCGGACCACCTGATCCGGATCCCGGTCACGCCGACTCTGTTGCAGCCGCTGGTGGCCACGGTGCCGCTCCAGGTGTTCGCGTGCGAGCTGGCGACGGCTCGCGGAAACGAGGTGGACCAGCCCCGGAACCTGGCGAAGTCAGTGACGGTGGAATGAGGAAGGGGGCGAACGGCCAGTGCCGTGCGCCCCCCCGTCGACTGGGCTGCTACCAGTTGATGCAGGTCTTCGGGACCCAGCCGTTCACCTTGTCGCCGCCGTAGTACCACATGTTGCTGCTCTTGCCGCAGGCCGTGTACGAGCCGCCCTTGTAAGCCTTGCCGTCGTTGCAGATGCCGCCCCGCTTGCCCTTGCCCCAGATGCCGAGGGCGGTGGCCGACTTCTTCGGCGCGGAGCGGACGTTGACGGTCTCCTTGGCCTTGACGTTCACGATCGCCTTGCTGCAGTCCTGCGGCGCGGCGGCGGCGGTGCCGGCGGTCGCGACGGTGCCGGTGAGAGCCGTGGCGAAGAGAGCTATCGAAGTGGCCGCGGTCCCCAGCGACTTGAACCTCATGGTCTGTGTCCTCCCGTTTGGTGCGATGCCGTTTGCTCATCGCGGTCATCGCGAACTGTACAAGGGGGAGGGGGAGTTCAGAGGAAGCGGGGGATGGTTGCGGTCGGGAAGCCGGGGGTGGTTCGGGTAGCCGGCCGGCCGCTGCGCGAGGGCGTCAGTACGGGTAGCTCCAGGGCGCCGGCGGGGTGGGGCTGTAGGGGAGCTTGGTCCAGCCCTGCGGGGTCACGCGGTAGAAGTCGCCGTTGTCGCCGTCCATCCGCGAGCTGCCGTTCACGTGCACGACGTCCGCGTGGAGGCGGTAGTGGAAGCCGCCCATCATGCCGACCACCCGGAAGTAGATCCGCACGTCCAGACCCTCCGTGAGGGGAGACAGCGGTGGCAGGAGGTGTTCTGTCTCGTCGAAGCAGCTGCCGGTGCGCTCGCGCAGCATGGCGTGGAAGTGGTGTTCCAGCGCGTCGGCGGGGGAGGGGAGCTGCCGCACCGCGACCGGCTCCAGGAGTTCCAGCAGGTGTGCATGGCCCCGCTCCCGCGCGATGTCCACGGGGCGCCGTCCGTCCCGGGTGCGCTGCGTACGCCAGGCGCCGTGCGCGATCAGCCGGGAGACGACCGCGATGCCGGCGCCGTGCCAGGCGGCCTGGTGCAGCGGGGCGAAGCCGGAGCGGTACCCGGGGCGGGGGAGGTTGACCCACCCGGGGTGCTCCCCCAGCTCCCCGAACACACCGTCCCAGTCGGCGTCCCGGGCCAGGTCCGAGAACCGGTCCCGGCCCTTCAGGTACCAGTCCCCGTAGCGGTCGCGGTCGGTGAGGCCGTCCCATTCCATGCTGATCATGCTAGTCACCGCGAGGAAACGCCCGCGCGTCACCATAGGGTGCTGCGCATGAGCATCATCGGGGTCGGGATCGACGTCGCCGAGATCGAGCGGTTCGCGGCGTCTTTGGAGCGTACGCCCGCGCTGGCCGAGCGGCTGTTCGTGGAGCGGGAGTTGTCGCTGCCCAGTGGGGAGCGGCGGGGGGTCGCCTCGCTGGCTGCCCGGTTCGCAGCCAAGGAAGCCCTGGCCAAGGCGCTCGGCGCCCCGGCCGGACTGCTCTGGACCGACGCGGAGGTCTATGTCGAGGACAGTGGGCGGCCCCGGCTGCGGGTGACCGGGACCGTGGCCGCGCGGGCCGCGGAACTCGGCGTGAAGTCCTGGCACGTCTCGCTGAGTCATGACGCGGGTGTGGCGTCGGCCGTCGTCGTCGCGGAGGGGTGACCCGAGGGCCGGAACGGTCAGGACATGGACCACAGGAGCGTGACCGTGCCGATGAAGCCCGCCGCGCCCAGCACCGTGCCCGCCACCGCCGTCCACAGTCGGCCCAGGCCCTTGCGGGCGTAGTGCATGCCCATCGCGCCGAAGGTGACGGCCAGCGCCCCGGCGAGCACCGTCCAGGGGATCAGGAACGCCCACGTGCCCACGGCTGAGAAGGCGCCGAGGACGAGTGCCGTGGGGCCGAGGGCGGTGGCGGGTGAGTCGGTCGCCGTGGAGGTGCTGGATCCGGCCATGGTCTGGCCTCCCCTGTTCGAGCGAATTTTTTGAACGAGTTCAAATCGTACGTCGATCATAGCGAACTTCCAGGAGGGCACAGCATGTCCACGGTGAAAGGCGTCGACACCCGCGGCGGGCAGCACTGCGAGACCACAGCTCTCGGAGTGCTGCTGCGGCACCAGGGACTCGATCTGTCCGAGCCCATGCTCTTCGGTCTCGGCGCCGGCCTGTCCTTCGTCTACTGGGACAGCAAGAACATGGACTTCCCGTTCCTCGGCGGGCGGGTCAAGCCCTTCGAGCTCACCAGGAACCTGGCCGGCAGGCTCGGTCTGGAACTCGTGGTGCGGGAGACCGGGTCCGCCCGCAAGGGGTGGGAGAACGTGGCGGCGGCCATCGACGCCGGGCGTCCCGTCGGGCTGCAACTCGACAGCTACCACCTGGACTACTTCACCTCGAAGGTGCATTTCGGCGGCCATGTCGTCGCCCTGTACGGCTACGACGAGCGGGATGCCTTCCTGGTGGACACCGAGCAGCAGGGTGGCGCCGTGTCCACCGGTCTGGACGGTCTCGCCCGGGCCAGGGCCGCACGCGGGCCGATGACCGCCCGGCACCGGTCCTTCACCCTCACCGTTCCGCGGAAGCCGCCTGTTCTGCGGGACCGGATCGTCCCCGCCGTCACCGCCTGCGCGGACGCCTTCCTCGCCCCGCCCATCGCCAACCTCGGCCACCGCGGCATCGAGAAGGCCGGGAAGCTCGTACCCACCTGGCTCGGGCGCACCGACGAACCGAGGCGGGATCTGCCGCAGGCCGCCCTCCTGATGGAGCGGGCCGGCACCGGCGGAGCCCTGTTCCGCAACCTCTACCGCGACTTCCTCGCCGAGTGCGCCGAGTTGCTGGACAGCGGCCCGCTGCGCACCGGGCACCGGCTGTACGCCGAGGCGGCCGGCCTGTGGACGGACGTAGCCGCTCTGCTCACCGAAGCCGGTGAGCGGGGCGATGAGGAGTGCCTCGTCCGGGCCGGCGCCGTCCTCTTCGACATCGCACGCGTCGAACGCGACGCCATGCGGGCGCTGAGCCGCCTGAGGGACGAAGCCCCCGCCGGGTGAGGGCGAGGGCTCGGCCTTCGGGCCTCAGCAGATCGACTGACTGCTGTTCACCCGCGTGATGTTGCGGAACGTCGTGTTCTCACCGCACGGGCTCTCCCTGATGGCCGAGTTGGTGACCGTCAGGTTCTGGACGGTGATGTCCTTGTTGTTGGGGAACTCCGAGCGCGCGGCCAGCCGCAGCTCGCCACCGCCCGAGATCGTGCCGCCCTGCGCCGCGAGACTGACGTTGTAGCAGTTCTCTATCAGGACCGAGTTGTTGCCGGTGTTGGTGAGGGTGATCTTGTCGATCGTCGCACCGCCGCTCTCCGAGACGCAGAACACCCCGCGCCCGCCGCCCCGGGCGACGACCTCGCCGACCCGGATGTTGGTCGGGTAGCCACTGCCGATCCGGCCGTTGCGGTTGGCCATGCGGAAGGCCGCGTAGCCGGTGCCCGTGCCCGCGTTCTCCGCGTCCACCTTGGTGACGCTCGCGTTGACGGTCTGGTTGAGCAGGAGACCCGACTCGCCCACGTTACGGGCGGTGACCGTGCCGATGGTGAGGCCGTCGACGCCGTAGGTCTCGACCGCGTGGCTGGACGCGCCGGAGACGTAGACGTCGCCGATGCGGACGTTGCGCGTCCACTGGCTGGTGTCGCCGCGGTTGTCGATGCGGACGCCCAGGCCGCGCGAGAGGCGCATGTCGATCTGGCCGAGCACCACGTTCTGGACGTCGCGCAGGAAGATGCCGTACAGCGGGGCGCCGGTGAGCTTGAGGTTCTGCACCTCGATGTCGCGGGTGCCGCGGGAGTACACCGGCGCCTGGTCGCCCGAGCCGCCGCCCGTGACGTCGATGGTGCCGCAGACGTCGAGGACGGTGTAGCTCGGGAGGGAGATGCGGGAGCCCGCCGAGATCGAGCCGGAGCCCCGGACCACGACCCGTTCCTTCGACGTGCGCCCCGGGGTGAGGCTGTTGATCGCCGCCTGGACGGCCGCGCGCATGTCGGTGCCGGTGTGGACGGTGCCGCCGCCGCGCCGGGCGGTCCAGTTGCCGCCGCTCTGCACGGCCTCGGCCTGGTAGGAGCCGTCCCCGCAGGCCGCCGCTCGCGTGGGGACGGCGGTGGCGGGAGCGGTCAGGGTGCCTGCCGCCGTCAGGAGGGCGGTGGCGCCGGCGGCGGCGAGTAATGCGGCTCTGCGTCCCATGGGGGCCTCGGTTTCTTCGGACGTGGGGGGGTGGGGGTCGAAGGGTGGGGGTGGGCAAGCGCTTTCTGCGCGGCCGGGATTCTGGCAAAGGGATCGCAAAGCGTCAATGGGTCCGGTGCGGCCGGGAGTTGCCGGGAGCTGCTGGGGATGCGACACGGTTTCCGGTCACGCGCGATACACGGGAGTGGTCCGGCGGTCCTACGGGAAACTCGACCGCATGCGTAATGCGTACAGCGTGGAGACGGTCAGGACCGCCGAGCGGGAGCTGATGGCGCGGCTGCCGGAGGGGGCGCTGATGCAGCGCGCCGCCGCCGGACTCGCCGCCGCCTGTGCCGACCTGCTGGGGCGGGTGTACGGCAGCCGGGTCGCGCTGCTGGTCGGCAGCGGCGACAACGGAGGTGACGCGCTGTACGCCGGTGCCCGGCTGGCCCGGCGCGGGGCCGGGGTCACGGCGGTGCTGCTCGCGCCGGAGCGGGCTCACGCCGGGGGGCTCGCGGCGCTGCGGCGGGCCGGGGGGCGGGCCGTGGGAGCCGGTGGGGGAACGGGAGCCGGTGGGGCCGTGGGGGGTGGTGGCGTCGAGGAGCTGGTCGAGCGGGCGGATCTCGTCGTCGACGGCATCGTAGGGATCGGCGGGAAGGGCGGACTGCGGCCGGACGCGGTGCCGCTGGCCGCCGCCGCCGAACGGTCCCGGGGCGCGGTCGTCGCCGTCGATCTGCCGAGCGGGGTCGACGCCGACACGGGCGAGGTGCGCGGGACCGCCGTACGGGCGGATCTGACGGTGACGTTCGGGACGCACAAGCCGGGGCTGCTGATCGACCCGGCGCGGGAGTACGCGGGGTCCGTGCGGCTGGTGGACATCGGGCTGGCGCTGCCGGCCGAGCCCGAGCTGGAGGCCTTGCAGCACGCGGACGTGGCGCGGCTGCTGCCGGTGCCCCGTGCCGAGAGCGACAAGTACCGGCGGGGTGTCGTCGGGATCGCCGCCGGGTCGGCGCGCTACCCGGGCGCCGCCGTGCTCGCCGTCGCGGGCGCGCTGCGGGGCGGGGCCGGGGCCGTGCGGTACGTCGGGCCGGCCGGGAACGCCGTCATCGCACGGTTTCCCGAGACACTCGTGTCGGACCAGGGGCCGAAGCACGCCGGGCGGGTGCAGGCGTGGGTGGTCGGGCCCGGGGCCGGGGACGACGCGGCGACGGTGGCGGAGGTGCTGGCGGCGGACGTGCCGGTGCTGATCGACGCGGACGGGCTGCGGCTGGCCGACGCGTCGGCCGTACGGGCGCGGCGGGCGCCGACGTTGATGACGCCGCATGCCGGGGAGGCGGCGGCGCTGCTCGGGGTCGACCGGGGGGAGGTCGAGGGGGCCCGGCTGGCGGCGGTGCGGGAGCTGGCGGGCCGGTACGGGGCGACCGTGCTGCTGAAGGGATCGACGACGTTGGTGGCGGACTCCGGGGGTGGTGCGGTGCGGGTGAATCCGACGGGGACGTCGTGGCTGGCCACGGCCGGGAGCGGGGACGTGCTGTCGGGGCTGGCGGGGTCGTTGCTGGCTGCGGGGCTTTCGGCGGTGGATGCGGGGAGTGTGGGGGCGTATCTCCATGGGCTGGCCGGGCGGCTGGCGGCGGGTGGGGCGCCTGTGGGGGCGCATGATGTGGCCGAGGGGGTTCCGGAGGC
>NZ_GG657757.1:5386988-5480035 GCF_000158955.1 Streptomyces viridochromogenes DSM 40736
CCCCTCCCGCCCCATCCCGTCCCGAGCTCGGGGGCTGCCTCCCCCGGGCCCCAGCTCCGGCCTGGACGGCCTCGTCCTCCAGCGCCGGACGGGCTGGGTGGGGGTGGGCCGGGTGCGTCGTCGGCCTACCGGGGCCGCCGCCTAGGGGGCGTTCGGGCGCTCTGAGACACTGGGCGCGATGAGCGAGAGAACAGTTCCGTCCACCGCGCCCCTGCGGGCGCGGGCGGAGATCGATCTGGCCGCCCTGCGGGCCAATGTGCGTGCCCTGCGTGCCCATGCGCCGGGCGCGGCCCTGATGGCTGTGGTGAAGTCCGAGGCGTACGGCCACGGGGCTGTGCAGTGTGCCCGGGCGGCCGTCGCCGCCGGGGCGGACTGGCTGGGCACGGCCACTCCCGAGGAGGCCCTCGCCCTGCGGGCCGCGGGGCTGCCGGGCCGCATCATGTGCTGGCTGTGGACGCCCGGGGGGCCCTGGCGGGAGGCGATCGAGGCCGACCTCGACGTGTCCGTGAGCGGGATGTGGGCCCTCGACGAGGTCACCGCGGCCGCCCGGCTCGCGGGGCGGCCCGCCCGCGTGCAGCTCAAGGCCGACACGGGGCTCGGGCGTAACGGCTGCCAGCCCGGTGACGACTGGGCCGAGCTGGTCCGCGAGGCGCTGCGGGCCGAGGCCGAGGGGCTGCTGCGCGTCACGGGACTGTGGTCGCACTTCGCCTGCGCCGACGAGCCCGGCCATCCCTCGATCGCGGCCCAGATCGGCCTCTTCCGGGAGATGGTCGGCCACGCCGAGCAGCAAGGGATCCGCCCCGAGGTCCGGCACATCGCCAACTCTCCCGCCACCCTCACCGTCCCCGAGAGCCACTTCGACCTCGTCCGGACCGGCATCGCCCTCTACGGCATCTCGCCCAGCCCCGAGCTCGGCACCCCGGCCGACTTCGGGCTGCGCCCGGTGATGACGCTCTCCGCCTCGCTCGCCCTGGTCAAGCACGTACCGGGCGGACACGGCGTGAGCTACGGCCACCAGTACGTGACACCCGGCGAGACGACCCTCGGCCTGGTGCCGCTGGGCTACGCGGACGGCATCCCGCGGCACGCCTCCTCCGCCGGCCCGGTCCTGGTCGAGGGCAAGTGGCGCACGATCGCCGGGCGGGTCGCCATGGACCAGTTCGTGGTCGACCTGGGCGGTGACGAGCCCGAGGCGGGCGCCGAGGCGGTGCTCTTCGGGCCCGGGGACCGCGGCGAGCCCACCGCCGAGGACTGGGCCCAGGCGGCCGGAACCATCGCCTACGAGGTCGTGACGCGGATCGGAACGCGCGTTCCCCGCGTCTATGTGAATGCGTCTCCGTGAACGGGTCTCCGTGAATGTGTCCATGTGATTGCGTCTGTGTGAATGTGCGACGGGACAGGTGACTCGGAGGGGGAACTCGTCACCCGAAGCACGGCAGTCACGCGCACCACAGCAGCACCGAACAGCACCAAGACCGACAGCAAGACCGACAGGACCACCACCAGCAGCGGTAGTCCGATGAGCAGCCCGGCGAAGAGGAGCGGTACGTGAGCGAGAGCAGTGCGGAGGTCGTCGCGCACGCCGCCTCCGCGGCCGTCGCGGCCTCCGCCGCAGGTGCGGCGGGAGGCTGGCGCCGGGCGACCGGCATCGCGGGCGTCGCGATAGGCGTGGTGGCCGCGGGCGCGGCCGCCGGTGTCGCCCTGGAACGCATGACCGTCGGACGCGGCATGCGCCAGAAGGCGCGGCTCGCGCTCGACTCGGCGGGCCCCTACGGCTCGCTGCGCGGCATGCCCGGCAAGGCGTTCGCCGACGACGGCACGGAGCTGTACTACGAGGTCGACGACGTCGATCCCGAGGCCGCCCCCGCCACCGGCCCGCGCCGCCGGAGGCTGTTCGGACGCAAGTCCCCGGCCCCCGTCACGGTCGTTTTCAGTCACGGTTACTGCCTGAACCAGGACTCCTGGCACTTCCAGCGGGCGGCGCTCAGGGGCGTCGTACGGACCGTGCACTGGGACCAGCGCAGCCATGGCCGCTCCGGCCGTGGCGTGGCCCAGGCGCGGGACGAGGCGGTCACCATCGAGCAGCTGGGCCGTGACCTGAAGGCCGTCATCGACGCGGCCGCGCCCGACGGGCCGATCGTGCTGGTCGGGCACTCGATGGGCGGCATGACCGTGATGGCGCTGGCCGACCAGTACCCCGAGCTGATCCGGGAGCGGGTCGTCGGGGTCGCCTTCGTGGGGACGTCGTCGGGACGGCTCGGCGAGGTGAACTACGGGCTTCCGGTCGCGGGCGTCAACGCGGTGCGGCGGGTCCTGCCCGGGGTGCTGAAGGCGCTGGGGCAACAGGCCGAGCTGGTGGAGAAGGGGCGCCGGGCCACGGCTGACCTGTTCACCGGGATCATCAAGCGGTACTCGTTCGCGTCCCGGGACGTCGACCCGGCCATCGCCCGCTTCGCCGAGCGGATGATCGAGAGCACGCCCATCGACGTGGTCGCCGAGTACTACCCGGCGTTCAACGACTACGACAAGAGCGAGGCGCTCGCCTACTTCGCCGATCTGCCGGTCCTCGTGCTGGCGGGGGTGCAGGACCTGGTCACGCCCAGTGAGCACAGCGAGGCCATCGCCGATCTGCTGCCGGACGCCGAGCTGGTGCTGGTGCCGGACGCGGGGCACCTGGTGATGCTGGAGCACCCGGAAGTGGTCACCGACCGCCTCGCCGACCTGCTCACCCGCACGGGTGCCGTGCCCGCAGGGGCTACCGTGAAGGGCTATGGAAGCACCAGCACCGCACAACCCGGCTGAGCCCGGATCCGTCCAGATCGTCGTCACCTCCCCCGAGCAGATGCGGGAGCTGGGCCGCCGGCTCGCGAAACTGCTGCGCGCGGGTGACCTGGTGATGCTCAGCGGGGAGCTCGGGGCGGGCAAGACGACGCTGACCCGTGGGCTGGGCGAGGGGCTCGGCGTGCGCGGGGCCGTCACCTCGCCGACCTTCGTGATCGCCCGGGTGCATCCGTCGCTGGGCGACGGGCCGCCGCTGGTCCACGTCGACGCGTACCGGCTCTCCGGCGGTCTTGACGAGATGGAGGACCTCGACCTCGACGTCTCCCTGCCCGAGTCCGTGGTCGTCGTGGAGTGGGGCGAGGGCAAGGTCGAGGAACTGACCGAGGACCGGCTCCAGGTCGTCATCCACCGGGCGGTGGGCGACACGACCGACGAGGTCCGGCAGATGACGATCACCGGTCTGGGGGAACGCTGGGCGTCGGCCGACCTGAGCGTGCTCGCGGCGTAGCTCCGGCCGCGTGGTGTTTTGATGAACGTTCCGACAAGGCGTCGGCAAGATGTTGCGTCCGGTGTCCCGGACGTGGTCACATGGTATCCAGTCCGTAGTTAGGTGTACCTAACTACCTCCGCCCCCGCCCTTCAGGAGGCGTCCATGTCGGCTACACAGAGCAAGGGCCGGCCGCTGCCGTTCGCGGTCGCCGGGGTGTCCATGCGTGATCTGCTGGCGGCGGGCGAGGCGGCGGTGCTGGTCTCCACACCCCCGCGCGCTCCCGAGCCGGAGCTCTCCGAGCCGGCCGAGGACCACCGCGAGGCCGCCTAGGGCCTGCCCGGCAGGCACTGGGGCCCGGCAGGCACTGTGGGGCCCGTCAGACAGGCCCTAGCGGACGACCACGACCTTGCGGCCGATCGTCGCGAACGTCCACATCGCGTCGCCGTCCACGCGCGACTCGCGGATGCCGCCCGTGCGTGCCTGCCCGGCGGGCGGGGACGCCGCGGTCGCCCCGCCCACGGCCGCGCTGAAGCCGATGACCACGCCCTGCACGCTGGTGAAGCGCACGACGTGCTCGACGGGGACGCCGTCGGAGCCGGTGATGGTGTTCGAGCGGGACGTGACCGCGTAGCTGCCCGGGGGCGGGTCCACCTGGCTCGGGTCGACCTCGAACGTCCGGGTGACCACCTCGTCGGAGCCGACCAGCCACACCCGGTCGCCGCGCAGGGAGTACACGACCCGTGCGCCGCTGCCGGAAGCGTCCGGCAGCGCGGACGGGTCCTTCTTGACCCGGGGCGCCTTCGACGCCGCCGGTGAGGCACCCGCCTGCGGCCTGCCCAGACCGGCCGGGACGGTCTGCGACGCCTGGTGGGCGAGGTAGCCGACCGTGGCGAGGGCCGCGGCGGTGAGCCCGGCCACGATCCCCGAGCTGCTGACTGCCACCGTCGTCCACCTCCGCGTCGTACCACCCTGCCGTGCACGCCGTGTCCGCCGTGCCGTGACGGAAGGTGACGGTAGCAGCAGGTGACGACCCGGCAGGCCCGACCGTGCCGGGTCCCGGGGCCCGTGTCGGACGTACCGCCTGCCCCGCGCCGTGCGGCCCGCACGCTCCGGCGCCTTGCGATCGCACGCACCGTGCGCCGCGGGGCCCGCCCTTCGGGCGGACGACGTTACGTCCGACACGGGCCCCGGGGAGCCGTAGGCTGTTTGCGTGCTCTTGCTCGCTCTGGATACCGCCACACCCGCCGTCACCGTCGCACTGCACGACGGCCGCGACGTCATCGCCTCGTCGAGTCAGGTGGACGCGCGGCGGCACGGGGAACTGCTGCTGCCGGCGATCGACCGGGTGCTCGCCGAGGCCGGTCTGAAGCTCGACGCCGTCACCGGGATCGCCGTCGGCATCGGCCCGGGCCCGTACACCGGGCTGCGCGTCGGACTGATGACCGCCGAGACCTTCGGGCTCGCGCTCGGCGTCCCCGTGCACGGCGTGTGCACACTGGACGCGCTCGCCTACGCCGCCGACCTGGAGGGCCCGTTCGTCGTGGCGACCGACGCCCGCCGCAAGGAGGTGTACTGGGCGCGCTACACCGACTCCCGCACCCGCGTCGGCGACCCGGCCGTCGACCGGCCCGCCGACATCGCCGAACAGGTCGAGGGCCTGCCCGCGGTCGGCGCGGGCGCCCTGCTCTACCCGGACACCTTCCCCAGGGCGTACGAGCCCGAGCACGTGTCCGCCGCCGCCCTCGCCCGGCTGGCCGCCGAGAAGCTCGCCGCGGGCGGGGACCTCCCCGAGCCCCGGCCGCTGTACCTGCGCCGGCCCGACGCCCAGGTCCCCAAGAACTACAAGGTGGTCACCCCCAAGTGACCGAGCCCATGACGTCTGTGCTGCGCGAGATGCGCTGGTGGGACATCGACCCCGTGCTGGAGCTGGAGCGGAAGCTGTTCCCCGACGACGCCTGGTCGCGGGGCATGTTCTGGTCCGAGCTGGCCCACGCGCGCGGGCCCGAGGCGACCCGGAAGTACCTGGTGGCCGAGGCGGGGGACCGGATCGTCGGGTACGCCGGTCTCGCCTCCTCCGGCGAACAGGCCGACATCCAGACCATCGCCGTCACCCGGGAGCAGTGGGGGACCGGGCTGGGCGGCCGTCTGCTCACCGAACTCCTGCGGGCCGCGACCGCCTTCGAGTGCGCCGAGGTGATGCTGGAGTGCCGGGTGGACAACATCCGCGCGCAGAAGCTGTACGAGCGGTTCGGCTTCGAGGCCATCGGCTTCCGGCGCGGCTACTACCAGCCGGGGAACGTGGACGCCCTGGTGATGCGCCTGACAGACCCTTCAACTTCCGTACAAGGAACCGAGATCAATGGCTGACGAACCACTCGTCCTCGGCATCGAGACCTCCTGCGACGAGACCGGCGTCGGCATCGTCCGCGGCACCACCCTGCTGGCCGACGCCGTCGCCTCCAGCGTCGACGAGCACGCCCGCTTCGGCGGTGTCGTGCCCGAGGTCGCCTCCCGGGCGCACCTGGAGGCGATGGTGCCCACCATCGACCGTGCGCTGAAGGAGGCCGGGGTGAGCGCGCGGGACCTGGACGGCATCGCCGTCACCGCGGGTCCCGGGCTCGCCGGCGCCCTGCTGGTCGGTGTCTCCGCGGCGAAGGCGTACGCCTACGCCCTCGGCAAGCCCCTCTACGGCGTCAACCACCTCGCCTCGCACATCTGCGTCGACCAGCTGGAGCACGGCGCTCTGCCCGAGCCGACCATGGCGCTGCTGGTGTCCGGCGGCCACTCCTCGCTGCTGCTGTCCAGCGACATCACCTCCGACGTCCGCCCGATGGGCGCGACCATCGACGACGCGGCCGGTGAGGCCTTCGACAAGATCGCGCGGGTGCTGAACCTGGGCTTCCCGGGCGGGCCGGTCATCGACCGGTACGCGCGCGAAGGCGACCCGAACGCCATCGCCTTCCCGCGCGGTCTCACCGGCCCGCGCGACCCGGCCTACGACTTCTCCTTCTCGGGGCTGAAGACGGCCGTGGCGCGCTGGATCGAGGCCAAGCGGGCCGCGGGGGAGGAGGTCCCGGTGCGGGACGTCTCGGCCTCCTTCCAGGAGGCGGTCGTGGACGTGCTGACCCGCAAGGCCGTCCGGGCCTGCAAGGACGAGGGCGTCGACCACCTGATGATCGGTGGCGGGGTGGCCGCCAACTCCCGGCTGCGGGCCCTGGCCCAGGAGCGCTGTGAGGCGGCCGGGATCCGGCTGCGCGTGCCCCGGCCCAAGCTGTGCACGGACAACGGCGCGATGGTCGCCGCGCTCGGCGCCGAGATGGTGGCCCGCAACCGGGCCGCGTCGAGCTGGGACCTGCCGGCGGACTCCTCGCTGCCGGTGACGGAACCTCATGTCCCGGGCCACCACCACGGCCACGACCATGTGCACGAGGTCAGCAAGGAGAACCTCTACTCGTGACGGTCGCCCTGATGTGGGAGGCGCGGGCCGTGGCCGGGCGCGGGGAGGCCCTGCTGACCTGGGCCCGCGCCCAGGAGCTCCCCCGTGAGCCCCTGCGCCGCGAGACCCTGCGCGCTCCCCAGGACCGGGTCCTCGTCATCACCTGGTGGGACGCCCCGTACGACGCAGAGCTGCCCGAGCTGCCGGAGCCGGACGGGGAGCTGGTCACCAGGGCGGTGCACCGGTGGCGGTTCGAGTCGCTGGGCCTGGGCTGAGCGGGCCGGTCACTCCACGCCGCCGACCTCCGTCTCGCACCGCAGCCGCCGGTCGGTGCCGAGCACCCGGACCGGGCCCGTGAGGGTGAGATGCGCGGTGTGCCGTACGTCCGCGCTCGACGCCGCCAGCCTCAGTTCCAGGGCGCCGGGTTCGACCACCCGGTGGCCCGAGCGGTCGGTGAAGGACGACAGGTCCGCGTGGAAGCGGAACGTCACCCGGACCGCCTCGCCCGGCGCCGCCGTCACCCGCTGGTAGCCGATCAGCCGCATGTCGGGGCGGGTCACCGACGCCACCGGATCGTGCAGGTACAGCTGCACGACCTCCGCGCCCTCGCGGTCGCCCGTGTTGCGGACGGTCACCGACACGTCGTACGTCCCGTCCGTGCCGAGCTCCGCCGGCTCCGCGCCGCCCGTGCCGTCCTCCCACGCGAACGTCGTGTAGGAGCGGCCGTGGCCGAAGGCGTACAGCGGGGTCGGGTCGAGGTTGCTGACCTCGCCCGCGAGGCCGAGGGGCGGCTGGAGGTACGTCCAGGGCTGGCCGCCGGGGACCTGCGGGACGCTCACCGGGAGGCGGCCCGACGGGTTCACGCGGCCCGACAGCACTCCCGCCACCGCCGGGCCGCCCTCCTCCCCGGGGAAGAAGGCCTGCACGAGCGCGCCCAGGCGGCCGTGCCAGCGGCCCAGGGCGTAGGGGCGGCCGGTCAGCAGGACCAGCACCACGGGGACGCCCGTGGCCAGCAGCGCGTCCAGCAGTTCGCCCTGGGCGCCCGGGAGCCTCAGGTCCGTCGCGTCGCAGCCCTCGCCCGAGGTGCCCCGGCCGAACAGGCCCGCCCGGTCGCCGAGGACCGCCACGCA
The DNA here is from genome assembly GCF_000158955.1 of Streptomyces viridochromogenes DSM 40736. Taxonomy (GTDB): domain Bacteria; phylum Actinomycetota; class Actinomycetes; order Streptomycetales; family Streptomycetaceae; genus Streptomyces; species Streptomyces venetus. The sequence continues at coordinate 5,394,826 of NZ_GG657757.1, forward strand.
CACGTCCGCCTCCGCGGTACGGGCGACGGCCTCCTCGAAGCCCGTGGTGTCCGGGTCCGTGACGTCGCAGCCCTGCGCGAACGTCACCTTGGCGTCGGGGAGTTCGGTGCGCAGGGCGTCCAGGACGGTCGGGATCTCGATGCCGACCGGCACGTCGGGGTGGTGGGGCAGGACGTGGGACGGGAAGGAGTAGCAGCCCAGCATGGCCAGGGCGTCGGCGGCCCGGGGGCCGACCACCGCGATGCGGGTGTCGGGGGCCAGCGGGAGCAGGCCGTCGGGGTTGTCGAGCAGGACGACGGACTCCTCGGCCAGGCGGCGGGCCAGGATGCGGTTGCCCGTCGAGTCGAGGTCGACCGCGGTGGCCGGCTCGGGGGCCCAGTCCTCGTCCAGCAGGCCCAGTTCGCACTTCTGGAGCAGGACACGGCGGGCCGCGCGGTCCACGAGCTCCTCGGGGATGCGGCCCGCCCGAACGGCGTCCAGCAGCGGAGGCCCGTAGCACTTGAGCGTGGGCAGTTCGACGTCGATGCCGGCCGTGAGCGCCGCGTGGGCCGCCTCGGCGGGGGTGCCGGCGACGCGGTGCAGGGTCTGGAGGAAGCCGATGCCGAAGTAGTCGGCGACCACCGTGCCGGTGAAGCCCCACTCCTCGCGCAGCAGGCGGGTCAGCAGCTCGGGGTCCGCGGAGGCCGGGACGCCGTCGGTCTCCGTGTAGGCGGCCATCACCGAGCGGGGCCCGCCCTCGCGCACCGCCATCTCGAAGGGCGGCAGGGTGACGTCCGCGAACTCGCGGACACCGGCCCGCACGGGCGCCAGGTTGCGTGCTCCGGCCGAGGAGGCGTACCCGGCGAAGTGCTTGAGCGTGGCGACGACCCCGGCCGACTCCAGGCCCCGCACATACGCCGTGCCGATCGTGCCGACCAGGTACGGGTCCTCGCCGATGGTCTCCTCCACGCGCCCCCAGCGCGGATCCCGGACGACGTCCAGGACCGGCGCGAGGCCCTGGTGGACGCCGGCCGAGCGCAGGTCGTCGCCGATGCGCCGGGCCATCTCCCCGACCAGCGGAGGATCCCAGGTGGCGCCCCAGGCCAGGGGGACGGGGTAGGCCGTGGCCCGCCAGGCGGTGAAGCCGGCCAGGCACTCCTCGTGCGCGATCGCCGGGATGCCGAAGCGGCCCGCCTCGCTGATACGGCGCTGGGCGCGGGCTAGGGCCTGCGCGCCCAGCGCCGGGTCCACGGGGGCGGTGCCGAAGGAGCGCGTGAGCTGTCCCAGGCCGTGGGTGATCAGCTCGTCCCAGTCGTGGTCGGCGGTCATGTCGTGCTGGTGCGGGGCGACGCCGTCGCCGTCCGTCGCGGCGCCCACCCAGACGCCGTACAGCTGGGCGGTCTTCTCCTCCAGGGTCATCCGGGAGAGCAGGTCGTCGACGCGGGCGGCGGCGGTCAGGGCGGGGTCACGCCAGGGCGCGGTGGTCATGAAGCTCCTGTCGGGTGGACGGGACGGCCCTCTGACGGATGGTGCTGACGAGCGCGTGAACGGTGCTGACGATCGTCTCCCGCGCCCGGTTTCACGAATGTTTCGTTATACACGTCGAATGTTCCGGGAACCTATGGCGCCATGAGGACTTCGTCAAGGGGGCCCGCAGGGATACGATCGCCGCCATGACTTCCCCGGAGCCCGTTGAAAGCCGGACGCAAACCCGGACGCAGGGGCGCACCGCGCAGACCGCGACGCTCGCCGAGATCGCCCGTGAGGCCGGTGTGTCGGCGCCGACTGTTTCGAAGGTCCTCAACGGCCGGGCCGACGTCGCCCCCGCCACCCGGGCCCGCGTCGAGGAACTGCTGCGCGCCCACGGCTACCGGCGCCGCCGCGCCGAAGCGACCCGTTCGCCCCTGATCGACCTGGTCTTCCACGAACTGGAGAGCGCCTGGGCGCTGGAGGTCATCCGGGGCGTGGAGAACGTCGCCCGGGACGCGGGGCTCAGCGTGGTGCTGTCCGAGAGCGCGGGGCGGCTCACCCCCGGCCGGACCTGGGCCGACCAGGTCGCCGCCCGCCGCCCGCACGGCGTGATCCTGGTGCTGTCCGGGCTCGACGAGTCGCAGCGGGCGCTGCTGACCAGCCGCTCCATCCCGTTCGTGGTGATGGACCCGGCCGGTGACCCGGGGGCCGATGTGCCGTCGATCGGCGCGACCAACTGGCAGGGCGGCCTCGCGGCCACCCGGCACCTGGTCGAGCTGGGGCACCGCCGGATCGGCGCGATCAGCGGGCCGTCGCAGATGATGTGCAGCCGTGCCCGTGTCGACGGCTACCGGGCCGCCCTGGAGACGGCCGGGCTGCCGGTGGACCCCGCGCTGATCGCGAACGGCGACTTCCACCACGAGGCCGGCTACCGGCTGGGCCTGGAGCTGCTGCGCCGCCCCGACCGGCCGACCGCGGTCTTCGCGGGGAACGACCTCCAGGCGCTCGGGCTGTACGAGGCCGCCCGCGAGCTGGGGCTGCGCATCCCCGAGGACCTGAGCGTGGTCGGCTTCGACGACCTGCCGGTGGCGCCCCTGGTCGGGCCGCCGCTGACGACCGTACGGCAGCCGCTGACGGAGATGGCCGAGGCGGCGGCCAAGCTGGTCCTGGACCTCGGCCGCGAGGAGGGCACTCCGGCCGCCACGCGGGTGGAACTGGCGACGAGCCTGGTGGTGCGGAGCAGTACGGCGGGGCCGGTGGCCGGAAGCTGACGTATCGACGAGTGGATCAGGCGTCTCCCCACCCCTCCGAAGTCAATCGGTTACACCACCGAAACTTTCGTACCGGTGGCACTGAGGTGAGACCGGGCCCGGAAGCCTGAGAATTTCCGAAGAAAACGCGCCCCGAGGTCCCTGCCGGTAATAATTCGGACTTATGTTCCTGCCCGTGACGGGACACGACTCGGACGGGGACGAGGGCGGACACACGGGCCGGCGGCCGACCGTGCTGCGGACCGCCGGCCTCACGCTGGCAGCCCTGCTGGTGCTGGCCACCGGGGCGGCGGGCTGGGCCTACCGGCATCTCGACAACAACATCACCAGCGTCGACATCGACAACGCGCTGGGCGACGACCGCCCGCCGAAGCCGGTGGCCACGCCGTCGTCCTCGGCACCGGCCCTGCCCGGCGGTGCGCTCAACATCCTCGTGCTGGGCTCCGACTCGCGCAGCGGCGAGGAGAACCGGAGGCTCGGCGGCGGTGACAGCTCCGGTGCCCGCTCCGACACGGCCATGGTCGTCCACCTCGACGCCGGGCGGACCGCCGCGACGGTGGTGAGCATCCCGCGCGACACCCTGGTCACCCGCCCGTCCTGCCCCCGCCCGTCCGGCGGGTCGACGTCCGTCGCGTACGGCTCCATGTTCAACAGCGCCTACGCGGTGGGCGGTCCGGTCTGCGCGGTGAAGACCGTCGAGTCGATCACCGGCGTCCGGATGGACCACTACGTCGAGATCGACTTCTCCGGTTTCGCGAGGCTCGTGGACGCGCTCGGCGGCGTCACCGTCACCACGGACGAGGACATCGACGACCTCGACAGCCACCTGCGCCTGAAGGCCGGCACCCACCACCTCGACGGCACCCGGGCCCTCGCCCTCGCCCGCACCCGGCACGGCGTCGGCGACGGCAGCGACCTCGGCCGCATCGGCCTCCAGCAGACGCTGGTGAAGGCCCTGCTGGAGCGGATCGCCGCCCAGGACCTGTTCACCGACCCGGCGAAGGTGTACCGGGTCGCCGACACGGTCACCGCCGGCCTCACCACCGACACCGGCCTGGACTCCCTCGCCGAGCTGACCCGGCTCGGACAGAGCCTGAGGGGCCTCACGGCGAGCGAGGTGCGGACGGTGACGATGCCGGTGATGCGGGCACCGTCGGACCCCAACCGGGTGGTGGCCGAGGAGCCGGAGGCGCGGGAGCTGTGGGAGTCGCTGCGCTGACCTGCGGCGACGCCGTCCGGGAAAAATCTTCGAAGAAATGCGTCGACCGTGTCGATCCGGGCGTCTCCCGATCGACGCAGGGGTGAGAGCGGGGAGAGGCCCCGCTCGCCGAAGCCCGAGGAGTCACCATGCCGCGCTTTCTCACCCTGATCCGCATCGACGAGAAGAACGCCCCCGCCGACGGCCCGAGCCCCGAACTCATGGAGCGGATGGGCAAGCTGCTGGAGGAGATCACCAAGGCCGGGGTCATGCTCGACACGGCCGGGCTCACCCCGACCGCGGACGGCAGCCGGGTGACCTGGGAGGGCGGGCAGCTGTCCGTCACCGACGGGCCGTTCACCGAGACCAAGGAGGTCATCGGCGGGTACTCGATCAGCCAGTGCAAGGACAAGGCCGAGGCCATCGAGTGGACCAAGCGGTTCCTGTCCCTGCACGAGGACTACTGGACGATCACCGCGGAGGTCCGGCAGATCGCCGAGGACTGACCCGTCCTGCTTGGCCGGGCGGCGCCAGGGGTGTCTGATGGTGGACCGTGACCCCGCAGCCCACCCCGCCCCCGGCGCCCCGGCCCGACCGGGCCGCCGAGGCCATCGAGACCGTCTTCCGCATGGAGTCGCCTCGCATCATCGCCGGCGTCACCCGCGTCGTCCGGGACGTCGGCATCGCCGAGGAACTCGCGCAGGACGCGCTGGTCGCCGCGCTGGAGCGGTGGCCGCGGGACGGGGTGCCGGACAACCCGGGCGCCTGGCTCATGGCCACCGCCCGGCACCGCGCCGTCGACCTCGTCCGCCGCCGCGAGAACTACGCCCGCAAGCTCGCGGAGATCGGCCGGGCCCTGCCCGACGCGGCCCCGCCGGAGGAGCCCGCCGACCCCGAGGACATCGACGACGACCTGCTCCGCCTGGTCTTCACGGCCTGCCACCCGGTCCTGTCCACCGAGGCCCGCACCGCCCTCACCCTGCGCCTGCTCGGCGGCCTGACCACGGCCGAGATCGCCCGCGCCTTCCTGGTCCCCGAACCGACGGTCGCCCAGCGCGTCGTCCGGGCCAAACGCACCCTGGCGACCCGGAACATCGCCTTCGAGGTGCCCTACGGCCCCGACCGCGAGGCCCGCCTCGGCTCGGTCCTGGACGTCATCTACCTCATCTTCAACGAGGGGTACGCCGCCACGGCCGGTGACGACTGGCTGCGCCCCTCCCTGTGCGAGGACGCCCTGCGCCTGGCCCGGGTGCTCTCGGGCCTCATGCCGAAGGAACCCGAGGTGCACGGTCTGACCGCGCTCCTGGAGCTCCAGGCGTCCCGCACGGCCGCCCGCACCGGCCCCTCCGGCGAACCCGTCCTCCTCAGGGACCAGAACCGCGCCCGCTGGAACCGCATGCTCATCGCCCGCGGCGTCACCGCGCTGGGCAGGGCCGAGGCCACCTCCTCCGGCGTCCCGGGCCCGTACCTCCTCCAGGCCGCCATCGCCGCCTGCCACGCGCACGCGTACACCTACGAGGAGACCGACTGGCCCCGCATCGCCACTCTGTACGGCCTCCTGGCCGCCCGCGCCCCGTCCCCGGTCGTGGAACTCAACCGCGCGGTGGCCGTCTCGATGTCCGAGGGCCCGGGCCCCGCCCTCACCCTCGTCGACGCCCTCGCGGCCGAACCCGCCCTGCGCGACTACCACCTGCTCCCCAGCGTCCGCGCCGACCTGCTCGCCCGCCTGGGCCGCCCGGCGGAGGCCCGTGCGGAGTTCGAGCGGGCGGCGTCCCTCACCCGGAACGAACGCGAGCGGGAGTTGCTGACGCGCAGGGCGGCTGAGCAGGCCTGACGGCTACACCTGAACGGGGTGGCCGATGAGCATGGCCGGTGCTCCCGCGACCCGGGTCAGGAACACCGTGGCCGCGTGCGGGCCCTGCGGCTTGACCTTCCTGCGGAGTTCCTCCGGCTCGACCGCCGAACCCCGCTTCTTCACGGTGAGGTTGCCGACCTGACGCTCCCGCAGCAGGGCCTTCAGCTTCTTGACGTTGAAGGGGAGGTGGTCGGTGATCTCGTAGGCCGTGGCGTACGGGGTCGGGCGCAGGGCGTCGGAGGTGACGTAGGCGATGGTCGCGTCCAGGAGGCCGCCGTCGACCTCGTCGGCGACCTCGGCGACCAGGTGGGCGCGGATGACGGCGCCGTCGGGCTCGTAGAGGTACCGGCCGGGCGGGCGGACGTCCGGGTCGGGCAGGCCCCGGGAGAGCAGGGTGCGCGGGCCCGGCAGCAGGGTGGCACGGACCGCCCCCGGCTCGGTGCCGAACCACAGCACGGCCTCCTTCACGTCCCCGCCGTCGGAGATCCACTCGGCCCCGGCGTCCTCGGGGACCGCCTCGTGCGGGACGCCGGGGGCGATCTTCAGAGCGGCGGCACGGGGAGCGCGGCGGGCGGCGGACACCGCCCAGGACAGGGGCGGCGAGTACGCCTCCGGGTCGAAGATCCGGCCGCGTCCGCCGCGCCTGGCGGGGTCGACGAACACGGCGTCGTACCCGGCCGTGTCGACCTCCGCGACATCGGCCTCCCGCACCTCGATCAGGCCGGCCAGCCCCAGCGCGTCGGCGTTCGCCCGCGCCGCCGCGGCCGTCAGCGGGTCCCGGTCCACGGCCAGCACCCGGATCCCCGCCCGGGCCAGCGCGATCGCGTCGCCCCCGATGCCGCAGCACAGGTCGGCGACCGAGGCCACGCCCAGGTCCGCGAACCGCCGCGCCCGGTAGGCCGCCACGCTCGCCCGGGTCGACTGCTCCACCCCGTTCGGCGTGAAGAACATCCGCCCCGCGTCCTCGGCCCCGAACTTCACCGCCGCCCGCTGCCGCAGCCGCGCCTGGCCGAGCGCCGCCGACACCAGCTCGGCGGGGTGCTCCCGCCGCAACCGGGTCGCGACGGCCAGTTCCTGAGCCGGGTCGGTGTCCCGCACCTCCTCGAGGAGGGCACGGCCTTCGGGGGTGAGGAGGAGGGCGAGGTCGTTCACCGGTTCATTGTCGGCCACGGCGCCGGGAGGAAGGTGTGTGGGCCAGTCGGTGGATCGTGTGCCGCCGGTCGCGGTGTCGGGGGCGCTCCGAGCCGGTCGGCTGCGAGGATCCGACACCATGCGAGCGGTCGTACAAAATGACAAAAGGCGGGCATCTGGCGGTGTGCGGATCGGTCTCACCGTGCTCGCCCTCGCCGCCATCGCCGCGGGCTGCACGCAGGACGCGGACGAGCGGATCACTCCGGCCGGCGGCCAGCAGCCCATCGACGCGCCCGCCGCCCGGGCGCTCGACTCCTACGCCACCAGGCTGCGCGCCGCGCACGCCGTCCGGGTCGCCGCCGCGCGCCGCTGGGGCCTCAAGAAGGTCCCGCTGAGCGCCCCGCCGGCCCCCACGAAGAAGCCGAGGATCAAGACCCGCAAGGGCTTCGAGGTGACAGGCCACCGGAGGCTGAACCTCCCGCCCGTCTTCACCACGATCCCCACCCGGGACAAGGTCGTCTTCCTCACCGTCGACGACGGCGTCGAGAAGGACCCGGAGTTCCTGCGGATGATGGACGACCTGAAGATCCCGTACAGCGCCTTCCTCAGCGGCCTGCTGGTCAAGGACGACTACCGCTACTTCAAGAAGATGCAGAACCGAGGGGTGGCCCTGAACAACCACACCGTCCGGCACCGCTACCTGCCGGGCCTGACCTACCGCGGGCAGAGGCGCGAGATCTGCGGCATGCAGCGGTACCTCGAGCTGCGCTACGGCACCCGCCCCACCCTCTTCCGCCCGCCCTACGGCAACTACGACAGGGCGACCCTGCGCGCCGCCAAGTCCTGCGGCATCCGGTACGTGCCCCTGTGGGCCGAGGAGGTCTTCGTCGACCACTGGGAGTACCGCGAGGGAGACGGAAAACTGCGCCCGGGCGACATCGTGCTCACCCACTTCCGGGGACGCCAGCAGTGGAAGGGCACCATGCCGGACATGATCCGCCGCTTCCTGAACAGGGTCACGGCCGACGGGTACGCGGTGGGGCGGCTGGAGGACTACCTGTGAGGCCCCGGAGGGCCGCCGTCGGGAGGACCGCCTGGCCGACGCGCCGCCGACAATTAGCAGTCCGCTTGACCGAGTGCTAATCACGGTCATAGTCTCGGCTCTGGCACTCCCCCCTGGAGAGTGCCAACACAGCGACGGGCAGGTCCGGCACCCGCGACGACGGATCCACCTGGTCGCCACCTCAGACAGTTAACCCCGTGAGATCTCCGAAGGGGGAGGTCGGATCGTGACGACCACCAGCTCCAAGGTTGCCATCAAGCCGCTCGAGGACCGCATCGTGGTCCAGCCGCTCGACGCCGAGCAGACCACCGCCTCTGGCCTGGTCATCCCGGACACCGCCAAGGAGAAGCCCCAGGAGGGCGTCGTCCTGGCCGTGGGCCCGGGCCGCTTCGAGGACGGCAACCGTCTTCCGCTCGACGTCTCCGTCGGCGATGTCGTGCTCTACAGCAAGTACGGCGGCACCGAGGTGAAGTACAACGGCGAGGAGTACCTCGTCCTCTCGGCCCGCGACGTGCTCGCGATCGTCGAGAAGTAATTCACCCAAGCACATTGCTTTGAGCTGCGCCCCTGGCCCCCGCGATCGACAAGAAGCCGGGCGTCCAGGGGCGCAGTGCCGTTAACCCAGATTCCGGAAGAGGGCTCACGCTCCCATGGCGAAGATCCTGAAGTTCGACGAGGACGCCCGTCGCGCCCTCGAGCGCGGCGTCAACAAGCTTGCCGACACGGTCAAGGTGACGATCGGCCCCAAGGGCCGCAACGTCGTCATCGACAAGAAGTTCGGCGCTCCCACCATCACCAACGACGGTGTGACCATCGCCCGCGAGGTCGAGGTCGAGGACCCGTACGAGAACCTCGGTGCCCAGCTGGTCAAGGAGGTGGCGACCAAGACCAACGACATCGCGGGTGACGGTACGACCACCGCGACCGTGCTCGCCCAGGCGCTCGTGCGCGAGGGCCTGAAGAACGTCGCCGCCGGTGCCTCCCCGGCCGCCCTGAAGAAGGGCATCGACGCCGCCGTCGCCGCCGTCTCCGAGGACCTGCTCGCGTCGGCCCGCCCGATCGACGAGAAGTCCGACATCGCCGCCGTCGCCGCGCTGTCCGCCCAGGACCAGCAGGTCGGCCAGCTCATCGCCGAGGCGATGGACAAGGTCGGCAAGGACGGTGTCATCACCGTCGAGGAGTCCAACACCTTCGGTCTGGAGCTGGACTTCACCGAGGGCATGGCCTTCGACAAGGGCTACCTGTCGCCGTACTTCGTGACGGACCAGGAGCGCATGGAAGCCGTCCTGGACGACCCGTACATCCTCATCACGCAGGGCAAGATCTCCGCCATCGCGGACCTGCTGCCGCTGCTGGAGAAGGTCATCCAGGCCAACGCCTCCAAGCCGCTGCTGATCATCGCCGAGGACGTCGACGGCGAGGCGCTGTCCACCCTCGTCGTGAACAAGATCCGCGGCACCTTCAACGCCGTCGCGGTGAAGGCCCCCGGCTTCGGCGACCGCCGCAAGGCGATGCTGCAGGACCTGGCCGTCCTCACCGGCGCCACGGTCGTCTCCGAGGAGGTCGGCCTCAAGCTCGACCAGGTCGGTCTGGACGTCCTCGGCTCCGCCCGCCGCGTCACCGTCACCAAGGACGACACCACGGTCGTCGACGGCGCCGGCAACAAGGACGACGTGCAGGGCCGCGTCGCCCAGATCAAGGCCGAGATCGAGTCCACCGACTCCGACTGGGACCGCGAGAAGCTCCAGGAGCGCCTCGCGAAGCTGGCCGGCGGCGTGTGCGTCATCCGTGTGGGTGCCGCCACCGAGGTCGAGCTCAAGGAGCGCAAGCACCGTCTGGAGGACGCCATCTCCGCGACCCGCGCCGCGGTCGAGGAGGGCATCGTCTCCGGTGGTGGCTCCGCGCTCGTCCACGCCGTGAAGGTCCTCGAGGGCAACCTCGGCAAGACCGGCGACGAGGCCACCGGTGTCGCGGTCGTCCGCCGCGCCGCCGTCGAGCCGCTGCGCTGGATCGCCGAGAACGCCGGCCTGGAGGGCTACGTCATCACCTCCAAGGTCGCCGAGCTCGACAAGGGCCAGGGCTTCAACGCCGCCACCGGCGAGTACGGCGACCTGGTCAAGGCCGGCGTCATCGACCCGGTGAAGGTCACCCGCTCCGCCCTGGAGAACGCCGCCTCCATCGCCTCCCTCCTCCTCACGACCGAGACCCTGGTCGTCGAGAAGAAGGAAGAGGAGGAGCCGGCCGCCGCGGGCCACGGCCACGGCCACGCCCACTGACGACCAAGGTCGCCAGAGCCTGAGTGAGGGTCCGGCACCCCGGAAACGGGGTGCCGGGCCCTCGCCGTTGCCTACTGATCACCACGCTCACGGTCTGGCACGAGGAGTACGAGCGCGCGCATCCGCCGCCGCTGCCGCCGTGTCCGACGAAGGCCGGGATTCCGTGTGCCCCACCGGACTCCGCGGTCACCCCTAGGAACTACGGCCGGTGTGCACAAGCGCCGCGCGGTCACAACTCCAGCGGGTCCAGTGCCCCGAGCTGCTGCATCAGCCCCAGCCGGTCGTACTGCCACCAGCCCTCGGCGATCTTCCCGTCCGGGGTGCACCGGTGGACCGTCGTCCCGGTCATGGTGACGTCCTTGCCGGTCGGCGGAATCCCGAGGAAGTCGCCCTTGTGGTGCCCCTTCCAGGACCAGCGGGTGCACACCCGGTCTTCCTGGGCGACCTGGTCCTCGATCGTGAACGAGAAGTCGAACCCGCCACGCCACACCTCCACCTCGCGCCGCAGCGCGTCCAGCCCGATGACGTCCTGCGGGTTGGCGGGATCGTGGTCGTGGTAGTCCTCGATGAACACGTCGTTGAACGGGGGCGCCTCGCCCTGCCCGGCCACGAGCTCGAAGAACCGGCGCGCGGTGGCCGCGTACAGCTGCTCGTCGCGCACCACGTCGAGATCCGTGAAGGTCGGCTCGCCGTCGCAGAGCGCCACCATCTCCCGGAAGATCCGGTCGGTCTCCGGCAGCCCGGAGTTGCGCATCGCCTCCTCGTACGACGGGAACTCCACGATCTCGACGACGTGCGACGCGTCGGCCCGGTCCTTCGCCACCACACTGTGCATCGCGGTCCGCTTGCCCTTGGTCTGCTCGACCCACCTGTCCATCAGCCGGTTCATCTCGTCGAGCCGACTGGTCCTGCATTCGATGAGCTGTACGAAGGTCATGACCTCGCCTCCGGCCTCCCTGGGTCCGGCTGAACAGCACCATTGTCCCCACGGAGGTCTCTCGTCGCCTCCTGAGCGGCGGTGCCGGCACCCGGCCCGGCCGAAGAGTCCTACCGCGGTCCGTACTTCCGTCCCGTCCGGGACGAGACGGCCCCGAGCATCCCCCGCGGCACCAGCTTCGTCGCCCCCATCAGCGCCTTGTACCGCGGGTCCGGGATGGACAGCGTCTTGCCCCGGGCCAGGTCGTGCAGGGCCGCCGTCACCAGCTTGTCCGCGTCGAGCCACATCCAGCCCGGGATGTTGTCCGTACCCATGCCGGCCCGCTCGTGGAACTCGGTGCGCACGAAGCCGGGGCACAGCGCCATCAGCCGTACCCCGCTGCCGGCCAGGTCGCGTGCGGCGCCCTGGGTGAACTGCACGACCCAGGCCTTGGACGCGCCGTAGGTGCCGCGGGGGACGAACGCGGCCACCGAGGCGACGTTGACGACCCCGCCGCGGCCGCGCTCGCGCATCGCCTCGGTCGCCGCCGAGGTCAGTCGCAGCACCGCCTCGCAGTGCACCTTCAGCATCCGCAACTCGTCGGCCATGGACACGTCGAGATAGCGGCCCTTGTTGCCGAAACCGGCGTTGTTGACCAGGAGGTCGACGGGGTTCCTGCGATCGCCGAGCCGGTCGGCCACCGCCTCGATGCCCTTGTCCTCGGCCAGGTCGGCCGTCAGTACCTCCGCCTCGATGCCGTGCCGGTCGTGCAACTCGGTCGCCTGTTCCCGCAGCCGCTTGGTGTCGCGGGCCACCAGGACGAGGTTGTGCCCGTCGGCCGCCAGTCGCCGCGCGAACGCGGCCCCGATGCCTGCCGTCGATCCCGTAATCAGAGCCGTTGTCATGGCGCAAGGTTAGTGACCTGGACCGAGTACGTCCGCTTCCGATCAGGGGCTTCCCCGGTGAAGGGTCCGTGGAGACGGGCGCGGTGAGCCGCTGTCAGACCCCGTGCTTCGCCACGTACTCCCGTGCCTGCCGCAGCACCTCCGGGTGCAGTGCCTCGCCCGCCGGCAGCAGGCGCGGCAGCAGTGTCCGCTCGACGGTCACCGCCCGGAACTGGAGAGCCACCGTCACGTCGTGGTCCGGCCGGTGCGCGATCTCGACGGGGTCGCCCGCCCGGATCTCCCCGGGCTCGATCACCCGCAGATACGCCCCCGGCGCGCCCCGCCGCGTGAACCGCTTCACCCAGCCCTTCTCGTCCAGGTGGCCCTGGAACGTGCGGCACGGGATCCGGCCGCTGGTGACCTCCAGCACCACCGCCGGCCCGACGCGCCAGCGCTCGCCGATCCGCGCGCCGGACACGTCGAGGCCCTCGGTCGTGAGGTTCTCACCGAACGCCCCGTGCGCCAGCGACCGGCCCAGCTCGCGCTCCCACTCGTCCAGGTCCTCGCGCGCCATCGCGTACACCGCCTGGTCGTCGCCGCCGTGGTGCTCCAGCTTGCACACCGCGTCCCCGGCCAGCCCGCTTCCCCCGACGCCCTTGGGCCCGGGCGCGGCCACCCGCACCGGCCCGTCCACCGGCTGCTTGTCGATCCCGGTCACGCCCGCCGGGTTGTCCGTGTACGGCACGGCCTTGGCACGGCCCAGATTCACTGACAGAAGCCTCATGGCCGCACCGTAAGGGAGCGACCCCCAAAGCGTCGACGCATTATTCGGAGAAGGGTCAAAGGGTCGCTTATCCTCGAAGGGTGATCGAAGCTCGTCATCTCCGCGTCCTGCGCGCCGTCGCCGCCACCGGCTCCTTCTCCGCGGCCGGGCGTGAACTGGGCTGCACCCAGCCCGCCGTCAGCCAGCAGATGAAGGCCCTGGAAACCTCCGTCGGCACCCCCCTGCTGATCCGCACGGGACGCGAGATGCGCCTGACCCAGGCCGGCGAGGCCCTGGTGCGGCACGCCGCCGGGATCCTCGCCGGGCTCACGGCAGCGGAGGAGGAGGTCGCCGCCATCGCCGGGCTGCGCGCGGGACGAGTCCGGCTCGTCTCCTTCCCCAGCGGCAGCTCCACCCTCGTGCCGACGGCCCTCGCCGCCCTGCGCGACGCCCACCCCGGCACTCGCGTCTTCCTGGAGGAAGCCGAGCCGCCCGCCTCGGTCGGGATGCTGCGCGAGGGCGACTGCGACGTGGCGCTCGCCTTCCGCTACGAGGGGGCGGCGGGCGCCGAGGAGTGGGACGACCTCGTCGTACGGCCGCTGCTGGCGGACCGGCTCGTCGCCCTCGTGCCGGAACGGCACCGGCTCGCGGGCGCGCGGTCCGTCGCCATCGGCGAGCTCGCGCGGGAGCCGTGGATCGCCGGCTGCCCGCGCTGCCGCGGCCAGCTGGTCGAGGTGTGCGCGGCGGCCGGCTTCACCCCGCGCATCGACTTCGCGACCGACGACTACCCGGCGGTCGCCGGCCTCGTGGGCGCAGGTCTGGGCGTGGCCGTACTCCCCCAGCTGGCCGTCGAGTCCGTACGGCCGCGGGGTGTACGGACCGTGACGCTGGAGCCGACGGTGCGACGGGAGATCGTGGCGCTGACCCTGCCCGATCTCGCGCAGGTCCCGGCGGTGGCGGCGACGCTCGACCAGCTGGCACGGGCAGCGAACCGCTGACGGCGGCGGCCCCGCCGCCGAGAACCCGACGGCACGCGTGCGCGCCTCCCTGCCTGCCTGCGCAGAAACGTTCCTTCAGTTGTTCGACGTGGCGTGCCCGCTGGATGTCGACGCCGACACCAGCCGGTTGCGCGCCCGCCCCATGAGCTCTTCGCGCTCGTCCTCGGTCAGCCCGCCCCACACGCCGTACGGTTCACGCACCGCCAGCGCGTGGGCAGCGCACTCGGCGCGTACCGGGCACCTCATGCAGACCTCTTTGGCCGAGTTCTCGCGAGCACTCCGAGCCGCACCGCGTTCGCCCTCCGGATGGAAGAAGAGCGAGCTGTCCACCCCACGACAGGCAGCCAGCAGCTGCCAGTCCCACAGGTCCGCGTTCGGTCCGGGAAGGCGGGAGAAATCTGCCATTACGTGACCCCTTGTAGCCGTTCTGGGCGGATCCGGTGTCCACGACCGTACAACTACGATCTAAGGAGATGAAAATATGACTCATTGCGAATCTAGCTCCAGACACTGGCAAAGCGGAAGAAATGGGTCTGAATGGGGCATAGGTTGTGATGAAAGTTCGAGGGTCTGCTGTGCATATCTCCACCGTGTCCGTCCCCTCACGTAGAGTGCCGAAGATGGCGGACGGCCCCGTAACTCTTTCGAGTGACCGTCGTTGAGAGTGCGAGGCGGTTGAAGGAACACGTGCTCGGGCCGGAGTCCGAGACGGTCGACCGCACAGGTGACGATTTCGTACCAGCCTGGAGGCTCAAGGTGACGCGCATCAGCTGCGGAGGGCGGTCATGACTTCCGTCCTCGTCTGCGACGACTCCCCGCTTGCCCGAGAGGCGCTCCGGCGCGCGGTCGCGACCGTGCCCGGCGTAGAGCGCGTGACGACGGCGGCCAACGGCGAGGAAGTCCTCCGCCGCTGGGGTGCCGACCGCTCGGACCTGATTCTGATGGACGTACGCATGCCCGGTCTGGGCGGCGTCGAGACGGTCCGGCGGCTGCTGTCCGCCGACCCCGGTGCGCGCATCATCATGCTCACCGTCGCCGAGGACCTGGACGGTGTCGCGCTCGCGGTCGCCGCCGGCGCCCGCGGCTATCTGCACAAGGACGCCTCCCGCGCGGAGCTCCGCGCGACGGTGACGCAGGCCCTCGCCGACCCGACCTGGCGGCTCGCCCCGCGCCGGCTGCGCTCGGCCGAGATGGGCGCGGCGCCGACGCTCACGGCGCGTGAGATCCAGGTCCTCGAAGGGATGAGCCACGGCCGCTCCAACGCGGAGATCGGCCGTGAGCTGTTCCTCTCCGAGGACACCGTCAAGACGCACGCCCGGCGCCTGTTCAAGAAGCTCGGCGCCTCGGACCGTGCCCACGCCGTCGCGCTCGGCTTCCGGTGGGGTCTGGTGCGCTAGGGCCTGTCGTTCGGATCGGGTCGCGGGAGAACGACGGCACCTCGTCAGCGCCGGCTCCGCCATGCGGCGGCCGGTGCGGAACGGGGAGTGGGGGCACGCGAATGCCCCCGCGCGAGTCGCACACACGTGCGCGCGGGCCGGCTGCCGACGACGACGCGGGTGGGGATGCCGCCCTGTCCGGGCCATGCCGGGAGCCCGGGACGGCGCACCCGAGGGCGCGCGTTCCCGGGACGATCCGAACAGCAGGCTCCAGCGGCGACCGCCGGTGTCGCGGAGATCGCCGGTGTCGCGGGGATCGCGGCAAAGGCACGGAAAGCCAGGTGGGCGGGGGTGGGCCGGGGGTCCGCCCGGTGCCCGCTGCTCGTTTCGCGGCTGATGCCGCATCCTTGAGGGTGTGGAGTTCCTCGGGGACGAGTCGGTCGAGCGGAAGGGGAGGGCGCAGGAGATGAGTTCCGGCGCACTTGCTCATAACGCTTCGGTGCACAACAACGGGCGTGGTGTCACGGGCCCGACGGCCGCAAGGCACCATGGACCGATGCGCGACGACGAGGCGGTCCATGCCCAAGGGGCGATCGGTGCGCTCGTCCACCGCGCCGTCGACGGAGACGAGCAGGCCACGCACGACCTGCTCGCCCGTGTCCACCCCTTGGCGCTGCGCTACTGCCGCACCCGTCTGTCCCGCCTCCCGGGCGACGCCCGCCACTTCGTGGAGGACCTGGCCCAGGAGGTCTGCGTCGCGGTGCTCCTCGCACTGCCCCGCTACCGGGACACCGGCCGCCCCTTCGAGGCGTTCGTCTTCGCCATCGCCGCCCACAAGGTCGCCGACCTCCAGCGCGCGGCGATGCGCCACCCCGGTTTGACGGCCGTGCCCTCCGACGAGATGCCGGAGCGGCCCGACGACTCCCTGGGGCCGGAGGAACGCGCCCTGCTGAGCAGCGACGCGGAGTGGGCCAAGAAGCTCATGGCCAACCTCCCCGAGAACCAGCGGGAGCTGCTGCTGCTGCGGATCGCGGTGGGCCTCACGGCTGAGGAGACGGGCCAGATGTTGGGAATGTCACCCGGTGCCGTCCGGGTGGCGCAGCACAGGGCGCTGAGCAGGCTGCGGGCGCTGGCCGAGCAGTAGGGCCGAGCAGCAGGCCTGCCGTGGCCTTTGGTTGAACAGGCGGCGCGCCGCTTCCGTACGAATATACGAAGCCGGGGGCCGACCGGAACCGTGGAATGAGACAGCCTCGCTTCCCGTTAGCATGGACATCCGCACCGATCAAGGCCATTTGGGGAAGGTGTCATGACTGCAAACGTCGACGGAGTGCCCGGTAAATTCGCGACACTCGGGCTGACCTACGACGACGTGCTGCTGCTGCCGGGCGCATCCGAGGTGCTGCCGGGCGCGGTCGACACCTCGTCCCGGATCTCCCGCAACGTACGGGTCAACATCCCGCTGCTGTCGGCGGCGATGGACAAGGTGACCGAGTCCCGCCTCGCGATCGCGATGGCCCGCCTGGGTGGCGTCGGCGTGCTGCACCGCAACCTGTCGGTCGAGGACCAGGTCAACCAGGTCGACCTGGTCAAGCGGTCCGAGTCCGGCATGGTGACCGACCCCATCACGGTGCACCCGGAGGCGACCCTCGCCGAGGCGGACGCCCTGTGCGCCAAGTTCCGCATCAGCGGCGTCCCCGTCACCGACCCGGCCGGCAAGCTGCTCGGCATCGTCACCAACCGCGACATGGCCTTCGAGACCGACCGCGGCCGCCAGGTGCGTGACGTCATGACGCCGATGCCGCTGGTCACCGGCAAGGTCGGCATCTCCGGTGTCGACGCCATGGAACTGCTGCGCCGCCACAAGATCGAGAAGCTGCCGCTCGTCGACGAGGCGGGCATCCTCAAGGGCCTGATCACGGTCAAGGACTTCGTCAAGGCCGAGAAGTACCCGAACGCCGCCAAGGACGCCGAGGGCCGGCTGCTGGTCGGCGCCGCGGTGGGCGCCAGCCCCGAGGCGCTGGAGCGCGCCCAGGCGCTCGCCGAGGCGGGTGTGGACTTCCTGGTCGTCGACACCTCGCACGGCCACAACAGCAACGCCCTCAGCTGGATGTCGAAGATCAAGTCCGCCGTGTCCGTCGACGTGATCGGCGGCAACGTCGCCACCCGCGACGGTGCGCAGGCCCTGATCGACGCCGGTGTCGACGGCATCAAGGTGGGCGTGGGCCCCGGCTCGATCTGCACCACGCGCGTGGTCGCCGGCATCGGCGTCCCGCAGGTCACCGCCATCTACGAGGCCTCCCTCGCCGCCCGTCCCGCGGGCATCCCGCTGATCGGCGACGGCGGTCTGCAGTACTCCGGTGACATCGGCAAGGCGCTCGCCGCCGGTGCCGACACGGTCATGCTGGGCAGCCTGCTCGCGGGCTGCGAGGAGTCGCCCGGCGAGCTGCTCTTCATCAACGGCAAGCAGTTCAAGTCCTACCGCGGCATGGGCTCGCTCGGCGCGATGCAGTCCCGCGGCCAGGCGAAGTCGTACTCCAAGGACCGCTACTTCCAGGCCGAGGTGGCCTCCGACGACAAGCTCGTGCCCGAGGGCGTCGAGGGCCAGGTGCCCTACCGCGGCCCGCTGGCCAACGTGCTGCACCAGCTCGTCGGCGGGCTGCGCCAGACCATGGGCTACGTGGGCGCGGCCACCATCGAGGAGATGGAGTCCAAGGGCCGCTTCGTCCGCATCACCTCGGCGGGCCTCAAGGAGAGCCACCCGCACGACATCCAGATGACGGTCGAGGCGCCGAACTACAGCCGTCAGTAGGCATCAGGCCTGATGGGGCGGCCCCGGAAGGATCCGGGGCCGCCCTCGCCATGCCCGTCGGCGATACTGGAAGACGCTGCAACGCATCAGGGAAAGGCCACAGACGTGACTGAGATCGAGATCGGGCGCGGCAAGCGCGGCCGCCGGGCGTACGCCTTCGACGACATCGCGGTCGTCCCCAGCCGCCGTACCCGGGACCCGAAGGAGGTCTCGATCGCCTGGCAGATCGACGCCTACCGATTCGAGCTGCCCTTCCTGGCCGCCCCCATGGACTCGGTCGTCTCCCCGGCCACCGCGATCCGCATCGGCGAGCTCGGCGGCCTCGGCGTGCTGAACCTCGAGGGCCTGTGGACGCGCCACGAGGACCCGCAGCCGCTGCTCGACGAGATCGCCGAACTGGACGAGGACACCGCGACCCGCCGCCTCCAGGAGATCTACGCGGCCCCCATCAAGGAGGAGCTGATCGGGCAGCGCATCAAGGAGGTGCGCGACTCCGGCGTCGTCACCGCCGCCGCGCTCTCCCCGCAGCGCACGGCCCAGTTCTCCAAGGCCGTCGTCGACGCGGGCGTGGACATCTTCGTCATCCGCGGTACGACGGTCTCCGCGGAGCACGTCTCCGGTTCGCACGAGCCGCTGAACCTGAAGCAGTTCATCTACGAGCTCGACGTCCCGGTGATCGTCGGCGGCTGCGCCACGTACACGGCGGCCCTGCACCTGATGCGCACGGGCGCGGCGGGTGTGCTGGTCGGCTTCGGCGGCGGCGCGGCGCACACCACGCGCAACGTGCTGGGCATCCAGGTCCCCATGGCCACGGCGGTCGCCGACGTGGCCGCGGCCCGCCGTGACTACATGGACGAGTCCGGCGGCCGGTACGTGCACGTGATCGCGGACGGCGGTGTCGGCTGGTCCGGCGACCTGCCGAAGGCGATCGCCTGCGGCGCCGACGCGGTCATGATGGGCTCCCCGCTCGCCCGCGCGACCGACGGCCCGGGCAAGGGCCACCACTGGGGCATGGAGGCCGTGAACGAGGAGCTGCCCCGCGGCAAGAAGGTCGCCCTCGGCACGGTCGGCACCCTCGAGGAGATCCTCACGGGCCCGTCCCACACGCCCGACGGCTCGATGAACCTCTTCGGCGCCCTGCGCCGCGCCATGGCCACGACCGGCTACAGCGAGCTCAAGGAGTTCCAGCGCGTCGAGGTCACGGTGGCGGACTCGCAGCACCGGCGGTAGGCCTCAAGGTCTGGGAAAGGGCCGGTCGCTCCCCTGCGGGTGGGGTGACCGGCCCTTTTGCGTGCCCGGGGGTGCGTTGGGCGGGGCTCCGGAGGAGGTGTGTCTTGTGGATCTACGGGCGATGAGCGGCCACCCCTACGAAACCTGGGGGTGGACACTCCGTGAATCGCCCGGAGCCCGCTGCGGTGGCCACTGCGGTGGGCTCCACCTGGTTCCGTAAGGTACCCGCGCCGTGCGCCGCATGCCCCCTCCCTCAGAGGTTCACTCACCCGACGCGCGCCCCCCTCACAACCGATGCGCCGCCCCCGCAGGCGTCGCCCCCCGCGTGTCCAGCAGCAGCTGCGCCTTCACCGACAGGCCGTGGAGGTCGTAGGTGCGGTGCTGCTGGAGGAGGATGGTCAGGTCCGCGTCGGCGGCCGCCTCGTAGAGGGAGTCCGCGCGGGGGACGGGGCGGTCGAGGACGCTCCACTCGGGGACGTACGGGTCGTGGTAGCTGACCGAGGCGCCCAGTTCCATCAGACGCAGCGCGACCTCCTGGGCGGGGGTGTCGTACAGGTCGGCGAGGTCGGGCTTGTAGGTGACGCCCAGCAGCAGCACGCGCGCACCGCGGGCCGACTTGCCGTGCTCGTTGAGGAGCGCGGCGGCGCGCTGGACGACGTAGCCGGGCATACGGCTGTTGACCTGCTGGGCGAGTTCCACCATGCGCAGGGTGCGGCCGCCGTGCGCGGTCAGGTCCTGCGGGACGGTGTGGCCGCCGACGCCGGGGCCGGGACGGAAGGCCTCGAACCCGAAGGGCTTGGTCTCCGCGCACCGGACGACGTCCCACAGGTCGACGCCCAGGTCGTGACAGAGGACGGCCATCTCGTTCACGAGGGCGATGTTCACGTGCCGGTAGTTGGCCTCCAGCACCTGCACGGTCTCCGCTTCCCGGGGTCCACGCGCGCGTACCACCTTGTCGGTCAGCCGTCCGTAGAAGGCGGCGGCCGACTCGGTGCAGGCCGGCGTGAGGCCGCCGATGACCTTGGGGGTGTTGGCGGGGGTGAAGTCACGGTTGCCGGGGTCGACGCGGCTGGGGGAGTAGGCCAGGTGGAAGTCGCGGCCGGCCAGCAGACCCGATCCCTCTTCGAGGAGGGTGCGCAGGAATTCCTCAGTCGTCCCCGGGTACACAGGTGACTCCAGGATCACCGTCGTGTGGGGGCGCAGGTGAGCGGACAGAGTACGGGCGGCGGCCTCCACCTGCGCGAGGTCGAGCCCGCCGCCCGCGGCTCGCGGGGTCGGCGCGCAGATGACCGCGGTGCGCACCCGGCCGAGCTCGGCGGCGTTCGTGGTGGGCCTGAAGCCCGCGGAGAGCATCCGGCGCTGTTCGGCGGGGCTGAGGGAGCCGGCCTCCGGGCCGGTCCGGTAGCCGATGGTGGGGATGCCGGCGGCGACGGCGGCCTGGGCCAGGGGCAGGCCGTACGGTCCGAGTCCGATGACGGCGAGATCTGCGGGCATGGCGTGGCCGTCCTTCCCGATAGCCGAAGTGGGACAGGTGCGCAAGCCCTGTGGACAAGACGGGCGAGTGCAATGTCAGACTAGGAGTAAATATGACCGTTATGCGGCATTGCCCCGCCGAGTTTCGGTGAGTGTTCCGTGAGCGTTGTCCACAGGCTGACGGCCCGTGGTGGCTGAAGTCGGGCAACCCGGTCAGAATTTGGGCATGGGGGGTACGGACGGGGTCTCACCCGACGGGTGCGGCCGGCGCGACCGATGAGCGGGAGGCAGCGGTGAGGACAGCGACACTCGGGCCGGCGCAGCGCGCCGAGTCACTCGCATCTATGGCCGAGCGCGAGCTGGACGTGCTGGTGGTGGGCGCAGGCGTGGTCGGTGCCGGCACCGCCCTCGACGCCGCGACCCGGGGCCTGTCCACGGGGCTGGTCGAGGCGCGTGACTGGGCCTCGGGCACCTCCAGCCGGTCCAGCAAGCTGATCCACGGCGGCCTGCGCTACCTGGAGATGCTCGACTTCGCGCTCGTACGAGAGGCCCTGAAGGAACGCGGCCTGCTGCTGGAGCGGCTCGCCCCGCATCTGGTGAAACCCGTGCCCTTCCTGTACCCGTTGCAGCACAAAGGGCTGGGAGCGCCTGTACGCCGGCTCGGGGCGTCGCGCTTGTACGACGCCATGTCCATGGCCCGCGGCCATGGCCGGGGCCTGCCGATGCACCGCCACCTGACCCGCTCTCACGCCCTGCGCGTGGCGCCCTGCTTGAAAGAAGGACGCGCTCGTCGGGGCACTGCAGTACTACGACGCCCAGATGGACGACGCCCGCTACGTGGCGACCCTGGTGCGCACGGCGGTGGCGTACGGCGCACAGGCGGCCAACCGTGCGCCCGTGACCGGCTTCCTGCGCGAGGGCGAGCGGGTCGTCGGCGCGAGGGTGCAGGACGTCGAGGGAGGCGGGGAGTACGAGGTCCGCGCCAAGCAGGTCGTCAACGCGACCGGAGTGTGGACGGACGACACACAGGCCATGGTCGGAGAGCGCGGCCAGTTCCACGTCCGGGCGTCCAAGGGCATCCACCTGGTCGTGCCGCGCGACCGCATCCACTCCACGACCGGGCTCATCCTGCGCACGGAGAAGTCCGTGCTGTTCGTCATACCCTGGGGCCGGCACTGGATCATCGGAACGACCGACACCGAGTGGGACCTCGACAAGGCGCACCCGGCCGCCTCCAGCGCGGACATCGACTACCTGCTGGAACACGTCAACTCGGTGCTCGCGGTGCCCCTCACCAGGGACGACGTCGAGGGCGTGTACGCGGGGCTGCGCCCCCTGCTCGCGGGCGAGTCGGACGCCACCAGCAAGCTGTCGCGCGAGCACACCGTGGCGCATACCGTTCCCGGGCTGGTCGTCGTGGCGGGCGGCAAGTACACGACGTACCGGGTCATGGCCAAGGACGCGGTGGACGCGGCGGTGCACGGGCTCGACATGCGGGTCGCCGAGTGTGTCACCGAGGAGGTGCCGCTGCTGGGGGCCGAGGGCTACCCGGCGCTGTGGAACGCGCGGGCCAGGATCGCCGCCCGGACCGGCCTCCACGTGGTGCGGGTGGAACACCTGCTGAACCGGTACGGGGCGATGGCCGAGGAGCTCCTCGAGCTCATCGTCGACGATCCGTCGCTGGGCAAGCCCCTGCCGGCGGCCGACGACTATCTGCGCGCCGAGATCGCCTACGCGGCCTCGCACGAGGGGGCACGGCATCTGGACGACGTACTGACCCGGCGCACCCGCATCTCGATCGAGACCTTCGACCGGGGCACCCGCAGCGCCCGCGACGCCGCCGAGCTGATGGCACCGGTCCTGGGCTGGGACAAGGACCAGATCGAGCGCGAGGTCCAGCACTACGAGAAGCGGGTGGAGGCCGAACGGGAGTCGCAGCGCCAGCCGGACGACCTCACGGCGGACGCGGCGCGGCTGGGGGCGCCGGACATCGTGCCGTTGTAGGCACCCCCGTCGCAGGCGCCCTGCGCCGTCACGAGGCGCGCGGGCAGAACTCGGCCGCGAGCACCTCGGCTTCGAGTTCCGGGTCCGATATCGCGTCCGTGTTCACGCGGAGGGTGAGGACCCGTCGGCCGTCGGCGGTGCCCGCGACGCGCACATAGCTGCCGGATATGTAGCCGTTGTGGCCCCACACCGTGGTGCCGCACGGCAGTCTCTCGGGGAACAGGCCCATGCCGTACGCGCCGTGTGAGGCACGGGTGTCGCGCATCTCGCGCAGCCGGCGCGGGGGCAGCAGCCGGCCGCCGAGCAGGGCCGCGTAGAAGCGGTCCAGATCGGCGAGCGTGGTCACCAACTCGCCCGCGGCCCCGGCCACGCGCGGGTCGAGCGAGGTGACGTCGTGTCCGTCGGAGTCGTAGGCGCGGCCGTGCGGGGACGGCAGTGAGGAGCGGGATCCGGGGAACGAGGTGCCCGTCAGACGCAGCGGGGTGAGGATGCGGCGCTCGGTCTCCGTGGCGTACGAGTGGCCGGTGACCTGCTGGACGACCAGGCCCAGCAGGACGTAGTTGGTGTTGGAGTAGGAGAAGCGGCCTGGTGTGCCCGGAGGATGGGTGACCGCGATCCGTACGGCCTCACGGGGGGTGACGGGCGCTCTTCCGCGGGTGTCCGCGGTGAAGTCGTACAGGCCGCTGGTGTGGGTGAGCAGGGAACGCAGGGTCAGCGCGCGGCCGTCGTTGCCCGCTCCCCGCACCAGGCCCGGCAGGTGCTCCGCCACCGTGTCGGACAGCGACAGCCGGTGCTCGGCGGCCAGTTGCAGCACCACCGTCGCGATGAACGTCTTCGTGACGCTGCCGGCGCGGAAGTGGTCCGACCGGGCGATTCCCCGCCCGGCGTGGGCATAGCGGGTGGTACTCCCCTCGCGGGCCAGCAGGGCCGCGGCGGGAGCTCCGCCCCGGGTCACCAGCAGCGGGAGCACCGCGTCCGCGGGCCGCGCCGGGAGGGCCGAGGAGTCGGCCTGGGGCAGGCCGAGGAGGGCGAGGGCCACAGGCAGCGCCAGCAATGTCCGAAACGGCGGCATGCGGCCTCCTCCCTGGTCCGGGCCCAT
The DNA here is from genome assembly GCF_000158955.1 of Streptomyces viridochromogenes DSM 40736. Taxonomy (GTDB): domain Bacteria; phylum Actinomycetota; class Actinomycetes; order Streptomycetales; family Streptomycetaceae; genus Streptomyces; species Streptomyces venetus. Next base: position 5,418,621 of record NZ_GG657757.1, read on the forward strand.
CATGCAAGGTGGCGCCGGGCGTGCCGCACCCGGGTTCCCGGTGGGCGGGCCCCAGGGCGCTGGGCACTTGTCGGGTGAGAGACAATGGAGGCTCTGTCAGGGCGGGTTGTATGAGGGGACGCATGTCGGAGGCGGAGCGGGCGGGCACATCCCGTCAGGACACTCGTCAGGACAACAGGGATCGTCTCCTCGCGGAGCGATACCGGCTCGGCGAGGTGCTCGGCCGGGGAGGCATGGGCACGGTGTGGCGGGCCCAGGACGAGACCCTGGGACGGACGGTCGCCGTCAAGGAACTGCGGTTCCCGTCGAACATCGACGAGGAGGAGAAGCGGCGGCTGATCACGCGGACGCTGCGCGAGGCCAAGGCGATCGCGCGGATCCGCAACAACAGCGCCGTGACGGTCTTCGACGTCGTCCAGGAGGACGACCGGCCCTGGATCGTGATGGAACTCGTCGAGGGCAAGTCGCTCGCCGAGGTCATCCGGGAGGACGGCCTCCTCGAACCGAAGCGCGCCGCCGAGGTCGGGCTGGCCGTCCTGGACGTGCTGCGGTCCGCGCACCGCGAGGGCATCCTGCACCGCGACGTGAAGCCGTCGAACGTGCTGATCGCCGAGGACGGCCGGGTCGTGCTCACCGACTTCGGGATCGCCCAGGTCGAGGGCGACCCGTCCATCACCTCGACCGGCATGCTCGTCGGAGCGCCCTCCTACATCTCCCCGGAGCGGGCGCGCGGGCACAAGCCCGGCCCGGCGGCCGACCTGTGGTCGCTCGGCGGGCTGCTGTACGCGGCGGTGGAGGGCGCGCCGCCGTACGACAAGGGGTCGGCCATAGCGACTCTCACGGCCGTGATGACCGAGCCGCTGGAGGAGCCCAAGAACGCGGGCCCGCTGGCGGACGTCATCCGCGGCCTGCTCACCAAGGATCCCGCCGAGCGGCTCGACGACGCGGGCGCCCGCGCCATGCTGAACTCGGTCCTCCACGCGCCCGAGCGGGCCGAGCCGGAGCCGCTCGACGCGACGAAGGTCGTGCCGCTGCCGGCGCAGCCGGACCGCTCCTCGCGCAAGGGGAGTTCGGCGGGCGCCGGGAGCAAGCGGGGCGAGGAGGCCGGGGAGCGGTTGCGCGGGGCGTTGCGTTCCGTGCGCAAGGCCGCGGCGGGAACGGCCGGGGCGTCGGCCGCCGCCCGTGCCGAGGCCGAGAGCGGTACGGCGTCGTCCAGGTCCGACGGCGGGACGGGCCGGGCCGGGACCGCCGGCGCGTCCGCGGCCAAGCCCGGACCGGGGACGACCTCGGGTGCGGCTGCCGGTGCCGGTGCCGGTGAGCACAGTGCGCAGGAGGCGAAGACGGCCTCCGGGGGCCGCAGTTCCGGATGGCCCGTGGTGCCGCCGCCGGACCTGCCGCCGAGGCCCGTGCCGAGGGCGCCGCTCACCGACGTGGTGCCACGGCGCACCCTGCTGATCATCGCGGTGGTCGTGGCGCTCGCCGTGGTCGGCACCGTGCTCGCCGTCGTCCTCAGCGGGGACGACAAGGGCTCGAAGGGTGCCGCCGGCCAGAAGAACGGCGGCAGGACCGTCGCCACCGCGTCGAGCGGCGCCGACACCAAGCGCGACGAGAGCGACGGCACGCGCACCGACAACGCGGCGTCGCCGCCCGAGGAGTCGGCCCCCTCCTCGAACGGCACGCCGACGGGCGGGTCTTCGGGCGAGTCGGAGGGCGGGTCCGCCGGGAAGGGCACCGCGGCCGAGTCGACGCACCAGGGGAACCAGGGGTACTCGATCGGCCTGCCCAAGGGATGGAAGTTCCAGTCCACGGGTGCCGCCGGCGACCGGTTCACCGGGCCCGACGGGCAGAAGCTCCTCATCGCCTGGACGTCCACGCCCAAGGGCGACCCGGTGGCGGACTGGAAGAACCAGGAGCGCTACATGCAGCGCGCGCAGTACCGGAAGATCCGCATAGAGAAGGTGGCCTACCGCGGCTGGAACACGGCCGACTGGGAGTTCACCTACGCCGACGGCGGCACCCGGTACCGGACCATCGACCGGGGTTTCGTCGTCGACGACCGGCAGGGCTACGCGCTGATGTACACGGCGAAGGCGGCCGACTGGAGCGGTGAGCTGCGCAAGGCGGCGTGGCGGACGCTGACGAAGACCTTCGAACCCAAGTCCTGAGCATGAGCGGTGCCGGGTTTGGGGAGGCAGATCTGGCATCCTCACGATGCGGGTTGCCCGCGGCACGTATCGTAAATATTTGCGGACCGTGCGCAGCCGGAACGGGCCGTGGAGCGCACGGATGTGACGGACCAGGCTGGCGGGGGAGGCATCGTGGACGACTATGCGGGTCGGGTACTCGCCGACCGCTACCGCCTGCCGCTGCCGCCGTCCGACGAGTACGAACTCACCGAGAGCCGGGCCTTCGACACCTACAGCGGGCAGGAAGTCCTGGTCCGGCAGGTGCCGTTGCCGGAAGTGGTCGAGGCGGAGGTCCTCGACGCGGAGGGGCTGCCCGACGGATTCACGGCGCGTGACGCCGGCGCCCGTCGGCCCGGCGGGCGTCCGGGCCTCCGGCGGCCCACGGACCCGGTGGTACGGCGCGCGGTGGAGGCCGCCCAGGCCGCCGCGGCCATCCCCGACCATCCCCGGCTCGACCAGGTCTTCGACGTCTTCGCCGAGGGCGGTTCGCTGTGGATCGTCAGTGAGCTGGTGGCCGCCCGTCCGCTGGCGGCGCTGCTCGCCGAGAAGCCACTGACGCCCTACCGGGCGGCCGAGGTGGCCTCCGACGTCCTCATGGCGCTGCGGGTGCTGCACGCCCACGGCTGGGTGCACCGCAACATCACCCCGCGGACGGTCCTCGTCTGCGACGACGGCCGGATCATGCTGACCGGGCTGGCGGTGGGCGCCGCGGAGGAAGCGCTGTGCGGGTACGACCCGGTTCCGCCTCCCGCCTTCGACGAGCCCGGCCCCGGTCCGGGGCCGGAGAACGGCCCCTCCGGGCCGCCCCACGGCGTCGGCAGCCCGGGCGGCGCCGGTGGTTCGGGCGACCCCGAGGCCGCGCGGCGTGCCGCCATAGAGGCCCGGGAGTCCAGGGGGCTGCCGGCGGCCGGGGGCGGCACGACGGGTGGCAGCTCGGTCGTGCCCGCCCGCAGGAGTCCGGACGACGGCGCGGACCCACGCGCCGCGCGCGCCGGGGCCATCGCCGCCTACCGGGCGGGCGCGAGGGCCGCCGCCCGGGTCCAGGAGGCGCAGCAGAACGGCCGGGCGGTGCTGCCCGGTGCCCGGCCCGCCCCGGACAGCGGGCCCGCGCCCCACAGCAACGGCTCGGCGCAGTCGCCGTACGTCCCCGGGCAGAACACGGGGTCCGGCGCGGTCCCGCCGGGACAGATAGCCGACCCCTACGGCGTGCGCGGCGCCCCCCGGACGACCGGCTGGCACGGCGCCACCCCCCGAAGCGGCCCCGGCGGCACACCCACACCGCCGAGCCAGGACCAGGCGGCCCTCCCGCCGGCCGCGGACACCGCCGACCCGAGTGCTCCCACCCGGTGGGACGACCTGGTCGCGCACACCCCCGCTCCTCGGCGCGGCCCGGCCACGGCACTCGCCGCCGAGCGGGCCCGGCAGGCACGCATGGCCGTGGTGGGGCCCGTGACGGAGCGCTGGGCGCCGGAGCAGGCCGGCCCCGTGCACGAGAACTGGCAGCTGGCCGCGCCGATCGGTCCCGCCACCGACCTGTGGGCCCTCGGTGCGCTGCTCTTCCGGGCCGTCCAGGGACACGCGCCCTACCCGGAGGAGTCGACGGCCGAACTGGTGCAGATGGTGTGCTCCGAACCGCCCGCGTACGCCGAGGAGTGCGGGCCGCTCCGGCCGGTCGTGGAGTCGCTGCTGCGCCAGGACCCCACCGAGCGCCTCGACTTCGAGGAACTGCGCGGCTGGCTGCGCTCGCTCGTGCGCTCGGCGCCGGAACCGGACGCCGGTGTGCACGTGGTCGCGGCACCGCCCGCCGACGCCGGCCGGCTGCCCGTCGTACGCCGCCGCGGCGAGCTCGTGCGCAGGCGGCGGGCCGGGCTGCCCGCGCACCACGGGCGGCACAAACGCGCCAAGGAATCCCGGTCGCCGCGCCGCCTCGGCCGCACCCTGCTGCTGTGCGTCCTGCTCGCGATGGCCGCGGCGATCGCCTACGCCATGCTGTTCATGCCCAAGTCGCGGACCGACGGCGCGAACGGCACGGACCGCACCGGGGCCGCCGGCGAGGTCAGCCAGGCGCCCGATCCCGACGCCAGCAGCGAGCCCAGGCCGGATCAGACATCGCCCGAGCCGGAGCGGAGCCCGTCGACGTCGGCCGGTTCCACCGAGACGCAGACCACCGGACCCGAGGTCGCCGACGGCTTCACCCTGCGCAAGGACTCGGCCCGCTTCCAGGTCGCCGTGGCCAAGGGCTGGGACCGCACCCCGCGGAACGGCAGCGGCCAAGTCGTGTACGCGAAGGGCGACTTCGAGCTCATCGTGGTACCGGGCCGGGACAGCGCGTCGCGGTACGGCGGCGATCCGATGGACTACCAGCGGGAGAAGGAGCGCGAGCTGCAGCCGTACCGCGACTCCAGCTGGGCCACCTCCACCGGGCTGAAGACCATTGAGGTGGGCGGACGCACCATGGCCGAGGGGCAGTTCACCTGGACCGGCGGTGACGGCGGCGAGCTGTACGTGCGCAACCTCGCCATGCTGATCGGCGGTCGGTACCACGTGGTGCAGGTGCGCGGCCCGGAAGCCGAACGGGACGAGGTGACGCGGCTGTACGAGCAGGCGGCGGCGACCTACAAGGCGACGGGCTGAGAACCGGCGCGCCGACTGTACGCGTAGTTCAACCTCTGGTTGCCTCCCGTCCCGACAGGCGACAACCGTCACAGTGCGGTCACCGTGGTACCCCGCTTGTTCCCTGGGGAAGGGCGGGTCCTTACGCTGACCCTGTCAAGACCATTGCGGGGCAACGTGAATCAGATGCAGGGCCAGATCGTCGCGGGCCGCTACCGGCTCGCCGACTCGATCGGCAGCGGCGGCATGGGCCGGGTGTGGCGCGCCCATGACGAAGTGCTGCACCGGTCCGTCGCCATCAAGGAGTTGACGGCAGCCCTCTACGTCTCCGAGAGCGAGCAGGCGATCCTGCTGGCCCGCACCCGGGCGGAGGCGCGGGCCGCCGCACGGATCAACCACTCCGCGGTCGTCACCGTGCACGACGTGCTGGAGCACGACGGCCGCCCGTGGATCGTCATGGAGCTGGTCGAGGGCCGCTCCCTGGCGGACGCGGTCAAGGAGGAGGGGCGTGTCGAGCCGCGCGAGGCGGCCCGCATCGGCCTCTGGGTGCTGCGGGCCCTGCGCGCCGCGCACACCGCCGGCGTCCTGCACCGCGACATCAAGCCGGGCAACGTCCTCCTCGGCCGCGACGGACGCGTCCTGCTCACGGACTTCGGCATCGCCCAGATCGAGGGCGACACGACCATCACCCGCACCGGAGAGGTCGTCGGCTCGGTCGACTACCTGGCGCCCGAGCGGGTGCGCGGCCACGACCCGGGCCCGTCCTCCGACCTGTGGGCGCTCGGCGCGACGCTCTACACGGCGGTCGAGGGCCGCTCGCCGTTCCGCCGCACCACACCGCTGACCACCATGCAGGCCGTGGTCGAGGAGGAAGCCGCCGAGCCGCAGCACGCCGGTCCGCTCGGCCCCGTCATCAGCGCCCTGCTGCGCAAGGATCCGGCCACCCGGCCCGACGTGTCCGAGGCCGAGCACCTGCTCGCCGAGGCGGCGGAGGGGCGACGCCCGAGCGGGGCACAGGCGTATGTGCCGACGCAGTACGGCGGCACGTACCGAGACGTCCACAGCGGTACGGGCACGGTCGGCACCGGCTCGGGATCGCACACCCGCACACCGCTCCCGCCGCTCGCCGGCACCCCGGCCACCGGGACCCCCGTCACCGGCACTCCGGCGACCGGCCCCACCACGGTCGGCCCGTCGGCGACGGCCCGGCAGCCGTCCGTGCCGCAGCAGACCCGGTCGGGTCGGCGCCGCAGGCTGCGTACCGTCGCCCTCGTGGTCGCGCTCGCGGCCATCATCGGCGGGACCACGGCCGTGGTGCTCCAGCAGTGGAACGAGGACCGGCAGACGCCGGGCGCCGCCTCAGGCTCCCCGAATCCCATGAGCACACAGCAGTCCGGGGGATCGGGATCCGGCAACTGGGTCCGCCACGACGACCCCGCGGGTTTCAGCCTCTCCCTGCCCAAGGGCTGGAAGCGCAAGCCCTTCGGCCCGCAGGGCGAACTCAAGCAGATCGACTACACGCCCGACGGCGGCCGGCACTTCGTCCGGATCGCCGTCGACACCTCCCCGGACTTCGGCGACCCGTACGCGCACCAGCTCGACCTGGAGCAGCAACTGCAGGATCTCGCCGACTACAAGCGGGTCACCCTGGAGCGCAACGTCTACCGTGACCGGGGCGGCGCCCTGTGGGAGTACACCTGGACCGCGCGGGCGAAGGACACCCCGTTCCCCGGCCCGCGCCGCGCCATCGAGGAGACGTACATAGCCCGCGACGGCACCGAGTACGCGCTCTACATGTCGTCGCCCGCGCGGGACTGGGCGAAGGCCCGCAAGCAGTTCACCCTGCTGCTCCAGGGCTGGCAGGAGAAGACCTCCTGACGCAGGCGCCTCCTGACGCCCGGCCCTTCTGACGCGGGCCGTCTGTTTCGGCCACTGGCGAGCGCCGACCCGGAGCCGATCCGTCCGGTGGGGCATGATTGCCGCATGGTGACCGAGGGGCACAACATGCGTGTCATCGCGGGCCGTTACCGGCTCGAGGCGCGGCTCGGGCGCGGTGGCATGGGCGTGGTCTGGCGGGCGACCGACCAGTTGCTCCGCCGGGGCGTGGCGGTCAAGGAACTCCCGTACGACGAGACGCTCTCCGCGGCGGACGCCCGCCGGCAGCGGGACCGTACGCTGCGCGAGGCCCGGGCGGTCGCCCAGCTGAGCCATCCGCACATCATCGTCGTCCATGACGTCGTCGAGGACGACGAACGCCCTTACATCGTCATGGAGTTGATCGAGGGCGGCTCGCTCGCAGACCGTCTCGCCGGCCAGGGCCCGGTCGACGCCGCCGAGGCCGCGCGCATCGCCATCGACCTGCTCGGCGCGCTGCGCGCCGCGCACGCTGCCGGGGTCCTGCACCGCGACCTCAAGCCGGAGAACGTGCTGCTGGAGGCCGGCACCGACCGGGTCGTCCTCACCGACTTCGGCATCGCCCAGGTCCCCGGCTCCCCCACGCTCACCGAGAACGGCTCCTTCGTCGGCTCGCCCGAGTACACCGCGCCGGAGCGGATGTCCGGGGCCAGGACCGGTCCCGAGTCCGACCTGTGGTCGCTGGGCGCGCTGATGTGCGCGGCCCTCAGCGGCGAGTCGCCGTTCCACCGCGACTCGCTGGGCGGCATCCTGCACGCGGTGGTCGTCGGCGACATCCAGCCACCCGCACAGGCCGGGCCGCTCCTGCCCGTCGTACAGGGCCTGCTGGAACGCGACCCGGACCGGCGGCTGGACGCGGACCGGGCCGAACGGATGCTGCGCGCGTTCCGCGACACGGGCCGCACGCCGCAGTCGCCGCCGCCCGAGTACCCGCCCGCGGAACAACGGGGCGCGGCGGGCCGGCAGGCGACGGCCCGGCAGGCCGCCCCCGGTTGGCAACCGCAGCCGCCCCCGTCTCCGCCCGCGTCGGAGGTACCCGCCCGGCAGTCCTCGCGGGGCATGCTGGTGGCCGCGCTGCTGGTCGCCGCGATGGCCGGAGCCGGGGTGTCCGCGGCGGCGCTGCTCATGCACCGGGACGGGGACGGCGGGCCCGCGCCGACGACTTCGGCGCCGGAGACACCCCGCACCGGCACCCCCTCCCCGAGCCGCACGACCTCACCCGGAGCCGCCACTCCGAGCGCCGCCGGGACCAGCCCCGCCGGGACGAGCCCAGCAGCGCGGCACGGGTCCGCGACCGAGATGCCGCCGTAGCGGACGCCTGAGCCGCCGGCGACGACGACGGCGAGTACGAGGAGACGACGATCGCGCACCTGGACATCGACGGGACCTGACACGACCCGGCACCGGCAGGGAAACGGCCCCGCGTCGACAAGGAGCCGCCCCGCGGGGTACTGATGGGGCATGAGCAACGACGGGGGCGGGGTGGGCGACGCCCGGGGCCGGCTGGTCGGTGGGCGCTACCGGCTGATCGAGCGCATCGGCTCCGGCGGGACGGGCACCGTCTGGCGGGCCCATGACGAGCTCGCCGAGCGCGAAGTCGCCGTCAGACAACCCCGGTTGCCGGGCGACCCGGACGACGAGAGCTACCGGCGGGCCGCCCATCTGCTCTACCGCGAGGCCCGCGCCGCCGCCCGTGTCGACCACCCCGCCGCCGTCACCATCCACGACGTGGTCGTCGAGGCGGAGCAGCCGGACGCACGCGACGGCCTGGAAGCGGTCGACACGCTCGACCGGCTTCCCTGGATCGTCATGGAGTCGGTGCCGGGCGAGTCCCTGCACGCGGTGCTCGGGCGCGGGCCGGTCGAGGCGCGCGAGGCCGCCCGGATCGGCCTCGCCGTCGTGGGTGCGCTGCGTGCCGCGCACTCCGTCGGCATCGTGCACCGGGACGTGAAACCGGCCAACGTGCTGCTCGGCCCGCACCGCCGGGTCGTCCTCACCGACTTCGGCATCGCCCACCAGTCGGGGGAGGAGACCCCGGCTTCCGGCGGGGGGTTCGGCGACTCGCTGGAGTTCGTCGCCCCCGAGCGGATGTCCGGCCGTATCGCCGGCCCCGCCTCCGACCTGTGGTCCCTGGGCGTCCTGCTGTACGCCGCCGTCGAGGGCTCGTCCCCGTTCCGCCGGACCACGCCGGAGTCCACGCTCGCCGCGGTCCTCGCCGCCGACCCGCCCGACCCGAAGCAGGCCGGACCACTCGGGCCGCTGATCGCACGGCTGCTCGTGCGGGACCCCGGGGAGCGGCCGGACGCCGAGGAGGTCGCGAAGCAACTGGCAGCGGTGGCGGGGCCGTCGCCGGCCGAGGAGCAGCACCAGGACGCCGAGCGGACACGGGAGTTCACGCAGGACACCGGTCCGGAGCACCCCGAAGAGGCCGCCGGCCCGTCGGAACCCGACCCGTCGAAGACCAATCCGCCGGACACCGACCCGACAGCACGGCACGACTCGACGGCACGGCACGACCCGGCAGCACCCAAGCGCCACAGCCTCTTCCGGCCCGCCCCCCTGGCCCTCCTCAGCGCACTGCTCGCCGGCGGCATAGGCACCGCCACCCACCTCGCCGACACCAGCAGCGCGGAGAGCGCCGAACAGACCGCCGCCGGGACGACGGACACCTGGATCCCGCATCCCGAGCCGGACATGGCGGCCGTACTCCATCTCCCACCCCACTACCGCCCGCTCGACCGGACCGGCAGTGCGACCGACCAGCCCCGCACAGTGCTCTACGGCGACCCACGCGGCGGCACGATCCAGGTCCGCCTCCTCCAGTGGGACAAGGCGGACAAGGTGGGCAAGGCGCCGGACTCCCCGACGGACCGGGCCGGGACCACCGACACCACCTACCACCTGGACGACGCCCCCAGGCGGGTCATGCGGGTACTGATCCGCACCGACGACGACCGCGTGTACGAACTGCGCGTCGACATGCCGAAGGGCACGCCGGAGGAGAAGGAAGGCGTCTCGGTCTTCGAGGGCGCCCGCGACCGGCTCGGTATCGGTCCTGGATCGTAAAAGGCCGGATCACACCGGCCCGCACCGCACAACGCCCTGATCAGGGCGTTCGTTGCCAGCAGCCACTGGCGTCGTGTGTGCACTCGGTGAAGCCGTATTACCGACGGGTACCCAAAGGCTCCGCCGAGGCATACCCTGCGCCTCATGACGGACGCGCACGCCCCGGAGAAGACCGGCACGGCACAGACCGGCACCAACCCCCTCGCCCCCGCCCCGGAGGGAGCCCGCACCGCCGCCGACGTGGTGACCCCCGAGCTGGTCGCCCAGCTCACCAAGGGCGTGGTCGGCTCCGGTCGTACCGCCAACCACTCGCCGTTCACGGGCGAGAAGCTGGCCGACCTCCCCGAGTCGACGCCCGAGGACGTGGCGAGGGCCTTCGAACTGGCCCGTGCCGCCCAGACCGTGTGGGCGCAGACCCCCGTACGGCAGCGCGCCGCCGTCCTGCTCCGCTTCCACGACCTGGTGCTGGAACGCCAGGCCGAGGTGCTCGACCTGATCCAGCTGGAGACCGGCAAGGCCCGCCTGCACGCCCACGAGGAGGTCCAGGCCGTCGCGGTCGCCGCCCGGCACTACGGCCGCAGGGCCGCCGCCTACCTCAAGCCCAAGCGGCACGCCGGTGCCATGCCGACCCTCACCAAGGTCACCGAACTGCGTCACCCGCGCGGGGTCGTCGGCCAGATCGCCCCCTGGAACTACCCCCTCGAGCTGTCGGTCGGCGACGCGCTCCCCGCCTTCGTCGCGGGCAACGGGGTCGTCATGAAGCCGGACACCGAGACCTGCCTCACCGCCCTGTGGGCGCGTGACCTGCTGATCGAGGCCGGCCTGCCCGCCGATGTCTTCCAGGTGGTCCTCGGCGACGGCCCCGTCGTCGGCCCGGAGGTCGTCCGGCACGCCGACTACGTCTCCTTCACCGGCTCCACCCGCACCGGCCGCGAGGTCGCCCAGGGCGCCGCCGCCCGGCTGGTCGGCGTCTCCCTCGAACTCGGCGGCAAGAACGCCATGCTGGTGCTGGAGGACGCCGACATCGAGAAGGCCGCCGCCGGGGCGGTCCGCGCCTGCTTCTCCTCCGCCGGCCAGCTCTGCATCTCCATCGAGCGCCTCTACGTCCACGAGTCGATCGCGGACGCCTTCCTGGAGCGCTTCGCCGCCCGTACCCGGGCGATGCGCCTCGGCACGTCCCTGGCGTACGGCGCCGAGATGGGCTCCCTGGTCGGCGAACGCCAGCTGGAGACCGTCACCCGGCACGTGGAGGAGGCGGTGGCGAAGGGCGCGAAGGTCGTCGCCGGCGGTGTGGCCCGCCCCGACATCGGCCCGTACTTCTTCGAGCCCACGATCCTCGACGGGGTCGGCACGGACATGTCCGTCTGCGCCGAGGAGACCTTCGGCCCGGTCGTCTCGATCTACCGCTTCAAGGACGAGGACGAGGTCGTCGAGCGCGCCAACGCCACGGCGTACGGCCTGAACTCCTCGGTGTGGACCAGGAACGGCCGACGCGGCCAGGAGGTCGCCGCCCGCCTGCGCACCGGCACGGTCAACATCAACGACGGCTACGCACCCGCCTACGGCAGCGTCCAGTCGCCCATGGGCGGCATGAAGGACTCGGGCCTCGGCCGCCGCCACGGCTCCGAGGGCATCCTCAAGTACACCGAGGCGCAGACGGTCGCCCACCAGCGAGTCCTCCCGATGGCTCCCTCCCTGGGCATGGACGACGAGAAGTACGCCCAGTTCATGAGCCGCAGTCTCCGCCTGATGAAGGCACTGAGGTTCCGGTAACCGGCCTACTTTTCAAGGGGCGCGGGGCTGTATCGATGTGCGGCTCCGCCGCGTGGGCGCGAGCAACCACGGATCGCCCGCACACGACACTCGACGAGGAGAACACGTGCGCCAGGACGTTTACGACTACGACGTCATAGTCGTGGGCTCCGGTTTCGGCGGCTCGGTGACCGCCCTGCGCCTCACGGAGAAGGGCTACAAGGTAGGCGTCCTGGAAGCAGGCCGCCGCTTCACCCGCGAGTCCCTCCCGAAGAACTCCTGGGACCTCAAGAACTACCTGTGGGCCCCGAAGCTCGGCATGTTCGGCATCCAGCGCATCCACCTCCTGGGCAACGTCATGGTCCTGGCGGGAGCCGGCGTCGGCGGCGGCTCCCTCAACTACGCCAACACCCTCTACGTCCCGCCGAAGCCGTTCTTCGAGGACCCGCAGTGGCGGGACATCACCGACTGGCAGGACGAGCTGAAGCCGTACTACGACCAGGCCCGGCGCATGCTGGGCGTACGGCTGAACCCGACCATGACCCCCTCCGACGTCCACCTGAAGGCCGCCGCGGAGCGGATGGGCTGCGGTGATTCCTTCCACCTCGCCCCCGTCGGTGTCTTCTTCGGCGACGGCGAGGACGCCGACGGGGCGGCGAAGGCGAAGCCCGGACAGGAGGTGCCCGACCCGTACTTCGGCGGGGCGGGGCCGTCCCGCAGGGCCTGCGCGGAGTGCGGCGAGTGCATGACCGGCTGCCGCCACGGCGCCAAGAACACCCTCAACGAGAACTACCTGTACCTCGCCGAGAAGGCCGGCGCGGTCGTCCACCCGCTGACGACGGTCGTCTCGGTCACCGACGACTCGCGCGGCGGATACGCGGTCGCCACCCTTCCCACGGACGACCGCCGCAAGGCGAAGGGCCGGACCTACACCGCCCGCCAGGTCGTCCTCGCCGCCGGCACGTACGGCACACAGACCCTGCTGCACCGGATGAAGACCGGCGGCCAGCTGCGGTACGTCTCAAACAAGCTGGGCGAGCTGACCCGCACCAACTCGGAGGCCCTGGTCGGCGCCCAGACCGACGACCGGCGCTACCGCAAGGCACACGGCGCTCCGAAGGCCGACTTCACCCGCGGTGTGGCCATCACGTCCTCGATCCACCCCGACGAGAACACCCACATCGAGCCGGTCCGCTACGGCAAGGGCTCCAACTCGATGGGCGGCCTGTCCATCCTCCAGGTCCCCTACGCCGGCGGCGGCTCGGGCGCCTCACGCGTCCTGGGCTTCCTCGCCCACGCGGCGAAGCACCCCCTGCTGGTGCTGCGCTCCCTGTCCAACCGGCGCTGGTCGGAGCGGACCATCATCGGCCTGGTGATGCAGTCGCTGGACAACTCCCTGACGACGTACCTGAAACCGTCGGGCGCCGGCCGGGGCCTGCTCACCGCCCGCCAGGGGCACGGCGCCCCCAACCCCAAGCAGATCAGGGCCGCGACGGAGAGCGCGTCGGCACTCGCCGCCGAGATCAACGGCTTCGCGGGCTCCAACGTCGGCGAACTGATGGGCACCCCGCTGACCGCCCACTTCCTGGGCGGCTGCCCGATCGGCGCCTCCCGCGAGACCGGCGTGATCGACCCGTACCACCGCCTGTACGGCCATCCCGGCATCTCGGTCGTCGACGGCGCCGCGGTCTCCGCGAACCTGGGCGTGAACCCGTCCCTCACCATCACCGCCCAGGCCGAGCGGGCGATGTCGTACTGGCCCAACAAGGGCGAGCCCGACCCACGCCCGAGGCAGGGCACGGCCTACGAGCGTCTCCAGCCGGTCGAGCCGAAGTCCCCGGCGGTCCCGGCGGACGCGTTCGGCGCGTTGCGGCTGCCGTTCCTGGGGATGCCGACGGTACCGCCGAAGAAGTAACCCGACCCGGAACACAGAAGGACCCGGAACACAGAAGGACCCGGAACACAGAAGGACCCGGCACACAGAAGGACCCGGCACACAGAAGGACCCGGAACACAGAAGAGGGACCTGCGCCCCCCTCCGAGCGCAGGTCCCTCTTCCGTTTGGTGCTACGGCCTACCGGCCGCTGTGGCTTACGCCTCCACGCCGGCCTTGCGGCGACGCACCACGAAGATCGCGCCGGCACCGGCGACGACCGCGGCACCGCCGACGAGGCTGATCATCGGCAGGGCGGAGCTGGAGCCGGTCTCGGCGAGGCTGCCGGTGACCTCCGGCGTGTTGCCGCTCGGCTTCTGGTCGGTGACGGGCGCCTTGCCGCCTTCCTGCGGCTTGGTGCCGTTGGTGTCCGTACCGGCGGAGACGATCTGGAACTTGTAGGAGATCTGACCGAAGCCGGTGCACTCGGCGTCGTTGTCGCCGTAGATCGTCGCGCCGAGCGAGAAGCCGGCGCCGACCGGGGCGGACTTCGTGACGTTGAGGCGCAGCGGGATGTCGACCTCGTAGTCGGGCTTCAGCTCGTCGGTGTAGCCGACGTAACCGACCGCGAAGCCGCCTTCGTTGAGGTCGACCCAGGTCTTGTCCTGGGGGTCCCAGGCCTGGAGCTGGACCTGCTTGCTGGCGAACAGCTCGTTGCCGTCCTTGTCGGCGGAGGCGCCGGCGAAGAAGTCGAGGTCGTTGAGCGTGGAGTCGGAGTTGTTGAGCACGCTCAGCGAGAACTTGTGCCAGCCGCTGCCCGCCGCGATCTTGCCGGGCAGGCCGGTGATGCTGACGTCGACCTTGGTGTCCTTGCACACGGAGGGCTCGGGGTCCGGGGACTCCGACTCCTCCGGCTCGGAGGTGCTCGGCGCCGGGGTGGACGGGCTCGCGGACGTGCTCGGCGAGCTGGACGTCTGGGGAGCGGACTCGCTCACGGACGCGCTCGGAGTCGGCGTCGTCTCCGCCGGCGCGGACTCGGTCACCGACGGCGAGGGCGACGTCTCGGGAGCGGACTCGCTCACCGACGCGCTCGGCGTGGGCGTCGTTTCGTCGGTCGCGTACGCGGCCGGTGCCGCGAGCAGTGCCACCGGGGCTATGACCGCCGTGGCGGCCGCTGCTGCCATGGCGCGGCGAAGCTTCATGAAGACCTCGGAGAGTCCGGGCGTACCGCGGGGTGCGGTACGAACGTTGGGGGAGGCCTCCGCGTGTGGGGCGCGGGAGTGGCCCTTGGTTCGGCAGGTTTGATCCGTGAGACCTGTGAATGGTTGTGCTGGCACTCACGGGATTCTTATGTGGGTTGAGTCACATCCATGACCTTCTTGTGCAGGCGCTCACCGCACGCTTAGATCTTTGCTTCGTGTCTGACAAGCCGTCCGATGACCAACCATCGGCCTCGGAGATCCCCGACGACGTCTGGGAGCAGTTCACCCGTGACACCGAGCGGGACATCCGCGCCTCCGCACCGAAGGAACCGTCCGCGCGGGCCCGGATGGTGACCGAGCGGCTGCGGCAGCAGGACGCCCGGGGCGAGACGCCGCCGGGGTGGCGGACCGATCCCGTCCGGCAGGAGAGGAACGTCAGGACCGCACGGCGCCGCAAGCTGTGGGCCGTTCTCGGTGTGCCTGCCGCGGTCGCCGTGGCATTGGTGGCCCTGAAGCCGTCGCTGCTGCCCGGCGACCCCTTCGGCACGGGGACATCCCAGGCCGCCGACCCCCTGCCCGCCGAAACCGCGGCGCCCACCGCCCCGCCCGGAGCGTCGGACCCCGAAACCCCCACCCTGGACGAGCCGTTCGCCGGCTCCCCGGCCCTGCGCTGGGCGGACGGCGAGGCCGGCATCGTCCTGCCCGAGGCGAAGGCCGTCGGCGCGGTGTCGAAGGGGCGCGTGGAACAGGCCCTGAAGCTCGCGAAGAAGCTGCTGGTGAGCGCCAACCTCGACCTGGCGACGGTGCGCGGCGAACGTCCCGAGGCCGCGCTCTCGGTGCTCGACCCGCAGCAGCCCGGGACCGTCGACGACCTCGACACCGCCCTGCGCTCACCGAGCAGGGAGCACGACCCGCTGACCCTGTTCAGCCGCTTCGACCCCGACCGGGTGCGACTGGTGGGCGACGTGATCAAGACGCGCGGGCGCATGACGCTCGGGAAGGGCTCACACGGGGGCGTCGCCGTGCACGCCGACTACACCTTCGTCTACCCCGTGACGCGCGCGGACGGTTCCACCGAGGTCGCCCGCACCATCGTCCGCCGGGCCGTCGACGTCGAACTCGCCGACCCCGCGCGGTACCGCGTCACGGCGGGCCGGCTGCTTCTCCTGAAGTACGACGAGGAGATCGGCAACTCCTCCTGCGACGTCCACGACGGCTACCTGCACCCGGAGTTCCCCTTGAGCCGGGCCGAGGCGACCCGTCCCACCGGCCCGACGACCGATCCCTACGACCGCAGCAGGAGCCTGGACGACGGCGACGCCTGCGGCACGGTGTCGCGCACCTGACGACGGCCGACGCGGAGCGAACGACGACGGCCGACGCGGAG
Source organism: Streptomyces viridochromogenes DSM 40736 (assembly GCF_000158955.1). Lineage (GTDB taxonomy): Bacteria > Actinomycetota > Actinomycetes > Streptomycetales > Streptomycetaceae > Streptomyces > Streptomyces venetus. Next base: position 5,434,614 of record NZ_GG657757.1, read on the forward strand.
CGAACGACGACGGCCGACGCGGAGCGAATGACGACGGCCGACGCGGAGCGAAGGGCCCCGCGGCATGGAGCCGCGGGGCCCTTCCTCTGATCAGCACCGACGTCAGGGCTGCGCCGGTGCCGGGAAGCGGCGCCGGGGGGTTGCGCCGCTGGTCTCGAGTTCTGGCAGTCCGACCCGGCCTCGTGCGTTCTTGCAAGGTCCGCCGACCGGCTCCGGGCGTCCCCGGAGCCGGCCGTTCTCTTGGTGACCGGGCTGCTGTCCCCTGCCGTCCGGTCACTTCCCTGGAGCGAGGTCCCACGACGCACGGAGCGATCCGTACGTCTCATCACTCCAGCGAGCCACGCGTGGTTCTCTCGGGCCCGCGCCTGGCTGGCGCGGACACCGGGACCAACGAGGCGGCACGGGGGCGGTCACGCGCCGTACGGGTGAGGGGGGTGCGTACGTCTGTCCCGGGAACGCGGATTCTGTCCCCGCCGGTCGGCCCTGACGTCAGATCCTGCCCCGGCACAGCTCCAGCATGGTCATCGCGAGGGCCGTGCCCGGCTTGCCCAGCGCCTCCCTGTAGCGGCCGAGGACCTCCATCTCGCGGGAGAGGTTCACGCGCCGGCCGCCGGAGGAGATCCGGGCGTCCTGGATGACGGCGGAGACCGCCGCCCGTTCCTGGATCAGGCCGATGATCCGGTCGTCGAGCGCGTCGATGCGCTCCCGCGCGCCGGTGATCACGTCGGCGGCCTCGGGGGTACGGGCGCCGGTCACGTCGGTGGCGTTCATCAGGGTCTCCCTGCTCGTCGGGGGTGCCCCGGAGCGGCAAGGCCCGGACGACGACAGACGCCCCGGGCCTTGTCGGCCCGGGGCGCCTGGGAAGTCGCTTGTCAGATGCTCAAGCAGCACGACCATGGCAGCCGGCGGGCCGGGTGCCATAGGTAAAGACGAACGTCTGGTGCGTGAGCATGGGGCAAGTATGCCCCGCGCCCCAAAGGTGTCCAACACGGCTCGCATCCTGAGACGGCCCCGTTCCCCGGCGCCCGGAAAACGCCCGGTGGCACCCCGGTAGAATCGGGTGGCACAAGACCCCCGCCCCACCGCCGGAAGGCACCCCGTGTCATCAGCGACTCCCGCTGCCAGCGCCGCCGACACCGTTCTGGTCGTCGACTTCGGCGCGCAGTACGCCCAGCTCATCGCCCGTCGCGTCCGCGAGGCGCGGGTCTACAGCGAGATCGTGCCGAGCACCATGCCGGTCCGGGAGATGCTCGCCAAGAACCCCTCGGCGATCATCCTCTCCGGCGGCCCCTCGTCGGTGTACGAGGAAGGCGCTCCGAGCCTCGACCGCGAGATCTTCGAGGCCGGCGTCCCGGTCTTCGGCATGTGCTACGGCTTCCAGCTGATGGCGCGGGCCCTCGGCGGCACCGTCGACAACACCGGCGCCCGCGAGTACGGCCGCACCGGCCTGCACGTCTCCAAGGTGTCCTCCACCCTCTTCGAGGGCACCCCCGCCGAGCAGGCCGTCTGGATGTCGCACGGCGACGCCTGCTCCGCCGCTCCCGAGGGCTTCTCCGTCACGGCCTCCACGGACGTCGTGCCCGTGGCCGCCTTCGAGAACGACGAGAAGAAGCTCTACGGCGTCCAGTACCACCCCGAGGTGATGCACTCCACGCACGGACAGCAGGTGCTGGAGCACTTCCTGTACCGGGGCGCGGGTCTCACCCCGAACTGGACGACCGGCAGCGTCATCGAGGAGCAGGTCGCCGCCATCCGCGAGCAGGTCGGCGACCGGCGCGCCATCTGCGGGCTGTCCGGCGGCGTGGACTCCGCCGTCGCCGCGGCCCTCGTCCAGAAGGCCATCGGCTCCCAGCTGACCTGCGTGTACGTCGACCACGGCCTGATGCGCAAGGGCGAGACCGAGCAGGTCGAGAAGGACTTCGTGGCCGCGACCGGCGTGCAGCTGAAGGTCGTGGACGCCGAGGAGCGGTTCCTCAAGGCGCTCGCCGGGGTCTCCGACCCCGAGGAGAAGCGGAAGATCATCGGCCGTGAGTTCATCCGGGTCTTCGAGCAGGCCCAGGCCGAGATCATCGCGGACCAGGGCCCGGCGGTGGAGTTCCTCGTCCAGGGCACCCTCTACCCGGACGTGGTCGAGTCCGGCGGCGGCACCGGCACCGCCAACATCAAGTCCCACCACAACGTGGGCGGCCTGCCCGAGGACCTCGAGTTCAAGCTGATCGAGCCGCTGCGCAAGCTCTTCAAGGACGAGGTCCGCATGGTCGGCCAGGAGCTCGGCCTGCCGGACGAGATCGTCCAGCGCCAGCCGTTCCCCGGCCCCGGCCTCGGCATCCGGATCGTCGGCGAGGTCACCAAGGAGCGCCTGGACCTGCTGCGCGAGGCCGACGCCATCGCCCGCGAGGAGCTGACCGCGGCCGGCCTCGACCGGGACATCTGGCAGTGCCCGGTGGTCCTGCTCGCCGACGTCCGCAGCGTCGGCGTCCAGGGCGACGGCCGGACCTACGGCCACCCGATCGTCCTGCGCCCGGTCTCGTCCGAGGACGCCATGACGGCCGACTGGTCGCGCCTCCCCTACGACGTCCTCGCGAAGATCTCCACCCGGATCACCAACGAGGTGCGTGACGTCAACCGCGTCGTCCTCGACGTGACCTCGAAGCCGCCGGGGACGATCGAGTGGGAGTAGGCCCCGGGGCCCTCAGGGCCCCCAGGGTCCCTAAGTGCGCTTGATCGTGCGCAGGGCGGTGCCGGGCTTCCAGACCTGGACGACCAGGTACGTGTCGTCCTCGACGTAGGTGCGCACCACCTCCGTCAGCTCGGTGCGGAAGAGGTGGAACGGCTCCGGCGGTTCCACCTCTTCGGCGTATCGGGCCTTCGTCCGCGCGTCGTCGACCTCGATCGCCCGGCCGCCGATGCGGACGTCGCCCCCGCCCATGCCTGTGCCCTCGCCGGGGTTCGCCTGGAGCGCGAAGCGCGGGTCGCGGCGCAGGTCGAGGGCCTTGAGCGAGTCCGGCATCATGCCGAACCACAGTTCGCCGCCCAGGAACCGCACCTCCAGGCCGGTGGTGCGGGGCGAGCCGTCCTTGCGGAGCGTGGCGAGGACGTGGTGCGTGTAGGCGCCGAAGCGCTTCTCGACGATGCCGGCCAGCTCGGGTTCGGCGGTGACGAAGGTCGCCCAGTTCGCTGTCATGGGGAGAGTCTGGCGCCGAAACCCGACATCCACTGTCGGCTATTCGTGGGGTCCGGGAGCTTGGGGGCACACGGGTATGCGTGGGTGCTCAAGGGGGGCGCTCGTTTCCATCTTTACGAAACGGTTCTGTTCTTCCCGGCCTCACCGACGGTAATTTCCGCCCCGTACGCGGAACGACGCTGGAGGACCTATGCACGGGCCCACCCCGCCCCTGCCCCTGCCCACCGACCGGCTGCGGTTCGCGATGCCGCCGATGCACGAGTCGGTCGAGGACGAACGCCGGCACCGCAAGGAACGGCTCGCGGGCGCCCTGAGGATCTTCGGGCGCCTCGGCTACGAGGACGGCGTGTCCGGACACATCACCGCCCGCGACCCGGAGTTCACCGACTGCTTCTGGGTCAACCCCTTCGGGATGCCCTTCCGGCACGTCACCGTGAGCGACCTGGTGCTCGCCAACCAGGACGGCCAGGTCGTCGAAGGCGCCTACCACGTCAACCAGGCGGCGTTCACCGTGCACGCCCAGGTGCACGCCGCCCGCCCCGACGTCGTCGCCGTCGCCCACTGCCACTCGGTGCACGGCCGGGCGCTCTCCGCCCTCGGCGAGCTCCTGGAACCGATCACACAGGAGAGCTGCGCCTTCTACGAGGACCACACCCTGTACGACTCGTACACCGGCGTCGCCGTCGACGCCGAGGAAGGGCGGCGCATCGCGGCCGTGCTGGGCTCCCGCAAGGCGCTCGTGCTGCGCAACCACGGGCTGCTGACCGTCGGCGACTCGGTGGACGCGGCCGCCTGGTGGTTCGTGTCGATGGAACGCTCCTGCCAGGTACAGCTGACGGCGCAGGCCGCCGGGCGGCCGGTCCGGATCGACCACCGGATGGCGGTGGCGACGCGGGAGCAGCTGGGCGGCGACCTGGTGGCGTGGATCAACTACCAGCCGATGTGGCAGGAGGTCAGCCGCAGCGAGCCGGACCTGCTGGGCTAGGCGGCGCAGACGTACGTTGTGGTCACGCTGGACGAGCTCGGTCATAAGGGAATTCCGGCAGCCGGGTCAACACGGCACGTCGAACTTCACCCGTGTTGACCACTCGGGACGGACGTGGACCGGGTGGTATAGGGCACAATTCGCTTTCGTCGCACGGGAGTTGCACAGCGGTGTTTCCGGGGTCCGGAAGGCCGGCGGTGGTTGGGTCGCGGGAAGGCGGGCGTCGGGCGTGGCGGTGCGCGAGGCGGGACAGGGCGGCGCGGATGCGGGTGCGTACGCGGACACGGGTACGAGTACGGGCGTCGGCGCCTATACGGGCCGGTACGCCGGCGGCCCTGGCGGTGGGTACGCCGGTGGGTACTCCGGTGGCGCTGTGAGCGGATACCCGGGCGGGCACGGTGATGCGCCCGGCGGGGCGCACGGAGGCGGGTGCGCCTGCGGGGACTGCCCGCACGGGGCTCGCGAGGGACATCGACGGGCCGTCGCCGCGTTCCTGCGCAGACGCGACGAGTTCGCCGCCGGGCAGGGCCTGCCGGCCGCGGTGGCCCACTCCGCCTCGGCCTCCCGCCAGTGGGTCTCGGAGGAGCTGGCGGAGTCCGCGGGACTCGTCGCCGAGCGCGGACGTGCCGAGGGCCGGGCCTGGCTGACGGGCCTGTGGCGCCGCACCACGGCCGCGGTCTGGGCGGCCGCCGTGCTGTTGCTGCTGGGGCAGTCCCTCACGGCGGTCGGCGCGGGCTGGACGGCGGCCCGCACGGCCGGGCTGGCCGCCGCGCTGGCCGTCGCCGGTGTGCTGACGGCGGCGTCGTGGTTCCACCGCGCGAAGGGCGGCGCGCTCGCACCCGTGATCGGTGAGGACCACCGTCTGTCCACCTCCCGTACGGTCGCCGCGGCGTGGGTGCTCTTCGTGGCCTACTCGGTGCTCGTCCTGGCGGGACGGCTGGCCGCCGCCTCCCGGCACGGGGAACGGGACGCGCTCGTCTCCGGGCTGGAACTCGCCCGCGGGGCCGGGTTGGTGACCGTGCTGGCCGTGGTGTGCGGGGTCGCCGTCCTCGTACGGCGTGTGGTCGGCCTTCGGGTGCTGGCACAACGGCTGCAGAAGGTACGCGCCGACCGCCCGCGAGCGGCCGACCTGCTGACCGACGACGCGGGGCGCGGCACCTTCGCCGACATCCAGTACGTCGTCATCAGCGGTGTCGCCCTGGTCTTCGTGGCGGTACGGCTGGCCAGGCGGCCGGACCAGTTGCCCGACCTGCCGTGGGGACTGGCGGTGGTGGTCCTGGTGTCGGCCATGACGTACCTGGCCGGCAAGTACGCGGAGGGCGGCCGGCCGGTCATCCTCTCCGTCGTACGGTCACGCGAGGCGGGCGACCTGGACGGGCCGATCCGCACGGGTGACGACATCGAGATCCGCGGCGCCGGGTTCGTGCCGCCGGGTGCGCAGGGCGCCGACCGGCTGGCCCGAATGGTCGTCCGGGTCGGCACGGTCCACGTCCACGTGCCGTTGGTGCCCGTCCCCGGCGGCTTCAGCAACCCGACGGACACCCTGCTGACGGTGCCGGTGCCGGCGGATGTGGAGCCCGGGCGGGTGGAGGTGCAGGTGGTCACGGCGGCCGGAGCCGAGACGAACCGTTACGCGGTCGATGTGACGGAGTGACAGTAAGAAAAAGCCGCAGCAGCAGGATTGAGCGGGTCCGGTTCGTCATACGTATGGTTCTCTGAGGGGTCTCGGCATCGGCGGGCGAGAGGCGGCTAGCGGCGATGACTCACAGTATGCGGACGGACACGCACTCCTCCTACTATCAAGGCGGCGGCGGCTGGCGTGACAGCGCCGCCCGCTACGCCCTCCTCCCTCTGCGTATCTTCCTCGGCGTCACCTTCATCTACGCCGGCCTGGACAAACTCACCGACAGCGCCTTCATGAAGGACGCCGGTGCTGGTTCGATCGGCGACATGATGCGGGCCGTTCGCGACTCCTCCGCCATCCCCGCCCTGGTCGACCTCTCCCTGAAGAACCCCGTCGGTTTCGGCTACGCCATCGCCTTCGGAGAACTGGCCGTCGGTATCGGCACCCTGCTCGGGCTGCTCACCCGACTGGCCGCATTCGGCGGCGCACTGATCTCCCTCAGCCTGTGGCTCACGGTGAGCTGGGCCTCCGATCCGTACTACTACGGCAACGACCTCGCCTACCTCATGGCCTGGACTCCCCTCCTCCTGGCGGGCGCCCCCGTGTTCTCCCTCGATGCCGCACTGCGGTCGCGACGACGGCAGAGGGCGGGCTACTGACAGAGCCCGACGGCAGCCGTCGGACGTGGCTCGCCGTCAGGTGGTGGCAGGTGGTGCCGGGTGGAGTCAGGCGGCCGCGTCCGGGCCCGGCTCCTCGACGGGGGTACGGCCCGCCGTGCGCCGCCGGCGTACGCGGCCCGTCAGGAACGCCACCGCGCCGGCCAGGCACAGCCCGCCCGTGACGAGGGGGATCGCCACGAACCAGGGGATCTCCCAGGCGCCGCCCGCGTCACCCGCGTAGAGGACGCCCGTCACGGTGAGGACCGCGCCGGCGACCAGCTTTCCGGGCTGGAGCTCATGACGCAGCACGGGTCACCTCCGCCTGTCCCATGCCGACCTGGAGGTCCAGGTCGATCGTGCCGGTCTTCTTGACGTTCTCGGCGGGGGAGAGGGTCATCTCCTTGTGCCGGCCCGGTTTCACGTCCACGTCCTTCGGGTCGTCGCCCGGCAGCTGGAGGTCTCCGACCCCTACGTCGACGTTCAGCCGCACGGTCACGTCCTCGGGCACGAGCACCTTCACCCGGCCCACGCCCACGTCGGCCCCCGTTGTCACGGTCTGTTGTCCGGTCAGGTCCAGCCGGGTCAGGTCCAGGGTGCCGACGCCGGTGCCCAGGTCGTACCGGTCCCGTACGTCCGCCACCGTGGCGGGCTGCCAGGTCGTGCGGTTCCACTGCGTGCCGATGTCCTTGGGCAGTGCCGCCGAACCGGCGAGCAGACCCGCCGTGATGATCGCCAGGAGTATCGAGCCCGCGCCTGTCCGCCCCAGGAAGGCACTGACCGCGATACCCAGGCCGAAGACGGCGAGCGCGCAGGCCAGACCGGTCTGCAGGCTGGTGCCGAGCGGGCGTTCGTCCCAGGTGAGGCTCGTGCCCATGGGGCCCGCGAACAGGGCCAGCAGGAAGATCCAGCCGCCGATCCAGCGGGGCCCGCGAGGCTTGGGCGGCCGGGTGTGCGGGGCGGGTATGTCCTCGCGGGTGCCGGGCACCAGGCCGAGGCTGATGTTGATGGCTGCCGCGACGTCGACATCGCGGTAGTCGCGGGGGCCCCACAGGTAGCCCGTGCCGCCGAAGTGCCTGCCGTCCTTGACGATGGGGTCGCGCCACCAGGAGGGGAAGGCGGCGGGCACCGGCGGCGCCTTGGGTTCCGGCGGCGCGTCGGCGGCCGCCTGGGCGGCCAGCGGGTCCGGGCCGGGGGCGTCGCGCCTGCGGGACCAGTAACCCGCGCCGGCGAGGAGGAGGGAGAGGACGACGGCGAAGGTCAGCACCCCGCCGTTGTTCAGCAGGGTCAGGAACACCCCGCAGCCGACCAGCGCGAACAGCACGGCCGTCAGGGCCTGGCCGTCGACGCGGCCCGTCAGCAGCTTGCGCACCTCGTTCTCGTCCTCGTCGTCGTACGGGACGAAGAGCCAGGCGAAACCGTAGAAGAGGAGACCTATGCCGCCGGTGGCGGAGAGCACCGCGAGGGTGATCCGGAAGATGACCGGGTCCATGTCGCACTGCCGCCCGAGCCCGGCGCAGACACCGGCCAGCATCTTGTGACGGCGATCGCGCCGGAACTTCCGGGGCAGCCCGGACGCGGTGACGTCCCCGGCCGGGTCTGCCGCGTCGGGCGCTCCCCCCTCTTCTCCCGCGTCCGCCCGCCCGTGTGCGCGTGGAGGCGCGGGGGAGTCCGTGGGCGCGGCGCCCGCGGCGGGCGCGGCACCCTGCGGCCCGGCGCCCGGTGCGGGGCGCGGGCCGGAGCCGGGTCCCGGACCCGTCGCGGCGTGCTCGTGATCGGTCATGGGTCCATGGTGACGGGCGCGGTGGCGCGACGGGAGTCGGAATGACCCTGGCCGGACCCTGATATCGGCCCTGAGGGACGGCTCGGGAAGCGTGCGACGGGCCGGTTCCCGGAGATCAGGGGAGTCTCCGGGGTCGACCCTGATGCTCCCGTCTTCCGGCCGTGTGACCATCAATGGCATGTCGGAAGCCGCAGCAGCGCCACTCGCCCGAACCGCGGCCGCCGCGCAAGCTCTACCGCAGCAGTGACGGACGCTGGCTCGGCGGGGTCGCGCGAGGGCTCGCCGTGTGCACCTCGGGCTGCCCGTGATCTGGGTCCGGCTCGTCTTCGTCGGCCTCTTCATGGCCGACGGCCTCGGTGCGCTGCTGTACGCCGCCTTCTGGTTCTTCGTCCCGCTCGGCGTCGGCGGAGTCGAGACCCAGAAACCGCCGTCGCTGGTCACCACGGAGACCTCGCCGGACGGCCGCCGCAGACTCGTCGCCCGCAGACCGGACAAGGGCCAGATGGTGGCCCTCCTCCTCATGGTCGTCGTGGCCATGGTCTTCGTGGGCAACGTCAACCTCGGCGGCGGAGCCCGGGCCTACCTGTGGCCGGCCGTGCTCGTAGGCGCGGGCGTCGCCCTGGTCTGGCGGCAGGCGGACAACGCCCGCCGGGCCCGCTGGGTCGAGGTCGGCCGCCGCCGGCGCACGGTCACGCTGCTGCGTGCCGTGGGCGGGGTGCTGCTGGTGACGGCCGGTGTCTCCGGCATCTTCGTCCTGCAGGGCTCCGCCGCCCACCTCGGCTCCGTCCTCCAGGCGGCGCTCGCGGTCCTCGTCGGTATAACGCTCCTCGCCGGGCCGTATCTCGTGCGCATGACGCAGGACCTCTCCGAGGAGCGCCTGATGCGTATCCGCGCTCAGGAACGGGCGGAGGTCGCCGCCCATGTGCACGACTCCGTGCTGCACACCCTCACGCTGATCCAGCGCAACGCGGAGAACGCGAACGAGGTGCGCCGCCTCGCCCGCGCCCAGGAGCGCGATCTGCGCACCTGGCTCTACAAACCCGAGGGCACCGGCAAGGACGAGGCCGACGAGCCCACCACCCTCGCCGACGCCGTGCGGCGCAACGCGGCCGAGGTGGAGGACAAGCACGGCGTGCCGATCGAGGTCGTGGTCGTGGGCGACTGCCCGCTCGACGAGGGGGTCGGCGCACAGATGCAGGCCGCGCGAGAAGCGATGGTGAACGCCGCCAAGTACGGTGGCGAGGGCGGCGCCGTACAGGTCTACGCCGAGGTCGAGGGGAAGACGGTCTTCGTGTCCGTCCGGGATCGCGGCCCCGGCTTCGACCTCGACTCGATACCCGCCGACCGGATGGGTGTCAGAGAATCGATCATCGGCCGCATGGAGCGCAACGGCGGGACCGCGCGACTTCGCGCGGTGCCGGACGGCGGCACGGAGGTCGAGCTGGAGATGGAGAGGGCGGAGAAGACGTCATGAGCGACCCGACCGAGGCGAACGGTACGGCGGGACCGGCGGAGGCGGCCGGGCCCGTGGACACAGGCGGCGGCACCGGCGGGCGTCGCGTGCGCGTGGTCCTCGTGGACGACCACCGGATGTTCCGTACGGGCGTCCAGGCCGAGATCGGGCAGACCGAGCAGACGGGTGTCGAGGTCGTCGGCGAGGCCGCGGACGTCGACCAGGCGGTCACGGTCATCACGGCGACCCGGCCCGAGGTGGTCCTCCTCGACGTGCACCTGCCCGGTGGCGGCGGGGTCGAAGTGCTGCGCCGCTGTGCCGCGTTGATGGCCGACACCGAGCAGCCGGTCCGTTTCCTCGCCCTGTCCGTGTCGGACGCGGCGGAGGACGTGATCGGTGTGATCCGCGGCGGGGCACGCGGGTACGTCACCAAGACGATCACCGGCACGGATCTCGTCGACTCCGTCTTCCGGGTGCAGGAGGGCGACGCGGTCTTCTCCCCGCGGCTGGCCGGGTTCGTCCTCGACGCCTTCGCCTCCACGGACGCGCCGCCGGTCGACGAGGACCTGGACCGCCTCACCCAGCGCGAGCGGGAGGTGCTGCGGCTCATCGCCCGGGGCTACGCGTACAAGGAGATCGCCAAGCAACTGTTCATCTCGGTGAAGACGGTCGAGTCGCATGTCTCGGCGGTCCTGCGCAAGCTCCAGCTCTCCAACCGGCACGAGCTGACGCGGTGGGCGACGGCTCGCCGGCTGGTGTGACCTGCCCCGGTCACACCACCCGCGTGGCTCCCACGAACGGCATCTCGTCGAGCGGTGCGACCCGCACCGGGGCGGAGGGGTTCGGGGCGTGGATCATCCGGCCGTTGCCCACGTAGATGCCGACGTGGCTGATGCCGGCGTAGTAGAAGACCAGGTCACCGGGGAGGAGTTCGGAGCGGGAGACGCGGCGGCCGGCGTCGATCTGGGAGTACGTGGTGCGCGGCAGCGAGACGCCCGCGGAGCGGTAGGCGGCCTGGACGAGGCCCGAGCAGTCGAAGGCGTTCGGGCCGGTCGCGCCCCAGACGTAGGGGCTGCCGAGCTTCTGGAAGGCGTAGGACACGGCGGCGGCCGCGCGGGAGTTGGGTGCCAGGGACGCGGCGGATCCGGGGGCCGCGAGGTTGTCGCGCGGGCCGGTCGAGGAACGTGAGGCGCGGTTCGTGCCCGGCGCTTCACCGATCCTGGAACGTTCCTGCGCGCTGAGCCTGGACAGCAGCTGCCGTGCGGAGCCCAGCTTGGCGCTGATCGTCTTCTTGTGCCGTTTCAGCTCCTGCTGCCGCGACTTCAGCGAGGTCAGCTCGATGTGAGCGGCGCCGCGCAGCTGCTCGATCTCGCGGAGCTGCCGCCGTACCCGCGAGACGGCGGCCTTCTGCCGGTTGCCGGTCCGCTCGACGAACTCGGCGTTCTCGAGATACCGGTCGGGGTCGTCGGACAGGGCGAGCCGCAGCGCGGGGTCGAGGCCGCCCTCGCGGTACTGCGCGGCGGCGACGGAACCCAGGGCCTCGCGGGCCGTGTTGAGCCGGTCCTCCTTGCGGGCCGCACGGTCTTGGAGGTCCTTCAGCCGTTGCCCTGCCGCCTCGGCCTTCTCCTTCGCGCCGTTGTACTTCTCGGTGGCGACCTCCGCCTCCCGGTACAGCTCGTCCACCCGGGACTTGACCTGACCGGGGGTGAGCTCCGGTTCGGCGTGTCCGGTGCCGTCGAACGCCGTCGCGGTCGCCGCGCCGGCGAGAGCGATCGTGGCGGCCGTACGGGCCGTGTTGCCGCTCGCGGAGCGCTGGCGGGGCTTGCGGTGCGCTGCCACCTGGAGGCCACGTCCTTTCCTCGACCGCCGGTGGGTGCGTGCGGCCGCCTGGGGGAGCGGACGGGCGGCCTGCGCGTCCGGCGACGGCCCGCACAGGGGAAGCGGACCGCCGCCGGACCTTTTCGGCGGTGGTGCCCGACTGCCGCCCCTGGCCCGGGCGGCGGTGGGGAGCCGGTCACCTGGGGGAGGACGCTAAACCTCACTGCGGCGGGCCGGTGGCGGGTGCGCGGAAGTGTCCCGAGAGGACCGACGGTGACCGTATGCGGTCGTGATCTCGCCCTGGCGCCGTCGACTTAACTCAGCGTGATGACCGATGCGCCGAAATCACGGGCGGAGGACGGCGGCCGGGTGCTATGGGGCGCATATATGCAGGAGACGGGCCGGTGTCGGGCGGCTCCGAGGCCCCTCATTAGGCTCCGGCCTCATGGACATACTCATCCACCTCGTCGTCGGCCTCCACATCATCGGCATCGCGTCGCTCCTGGGCGGGTTCCTCACCCAGATGAAGGCGATGGGCGAGGGCACCGCCCGCTACACCCCCGCGATGCTGCACGGCGCGCTGACGATGCTGGTCACCGGGGTGATCCTGGTCGGCCTCAACCAGGCCGACGACCAGTCCGTGAACAACGTGAAGATCGGCGTGAAGCTGGCCCTGCTGATCGTGATCCTCGGCCTGGTCTACGTCAAGCGGGACGACGAGAAGGTGGACAAGGGCCTGTTCGGCCTGGTCGGGGCTCTGACCGCGGCGAACGTCTTCATCGCCGTGCTCTGGACCTGACCCCGCCGGGCCGGTCGCCGGCCCGCGCCGAGGTGACCGTCCAGGCGGCGCACCCGAGCCACGCCGCCACCGCGATCCACAGCAGTGCCTCCCCGAGGCCGTCCAGCCACGTGACGTCGAGGGCGGCGGCGACGGCGAGGGTGGCGGCCGCCGACGCGGCCGCGCCGAACACGGTCGCCCAGCGCCGCACGTCGTAGCGGTGCCGGGGCCACACGAGTTCGGCGACGAGCAGGGCGACGCAGCAGGTCAGTGCGAGCACGAGCAGTGTGACGGTGGTCGTGCGCAGCACGCTCCGGTTCTCGTCGTTCCACAGATACAGGCGTGCGCTGTCAGCACTGAGGAGCTTCGCCCCGGCGAGGGCCGAGACGGCGAGTGCGCCGCCGGCCAGCCAGTGGTCCCCGGCCCCCCTGGCCACCTGCCGTGGGTCGGAACGGGGCAGGGCGAGGCCGCACAGCAGCAGCCCCAGCCAGAAGACCACCAGGGCCGCCTGCGCGAGCCAGGCCGCCGACACGACCGCGGCGAGCGTGGCGGCGAGCACGGCGAGCCCCTGGGTGACCACACAGCGCAGGAACGCGCTCCCGCCCCGCTCCTTGTCCTCCACGACGAGCAGAGCGGCCCAGAGCAGCGCGCCGACCGCCAGCAACGCCTCGGCGAGCGCCTGCCGGCCGGCCGCGGAGAAAGCGGTGCCGAGGACGGCGGTCGCCGCCAGGGTGGTGACCGCGGCCGGCGTCTCCGTCCGCCAGGTCGTCCGCCGCAGGACGTCGGCGACCGACACCAGCCAGGCCCCGCAGGCCAGGAGGAGGGAAATACGGGAGAGGACCTCGTACCCCGCCGAGTCGAGACCGACCGACAGTGTGCCGGTCGCCAGCGCGTACATCGCCCACAAGGTGGCGAAGGGGGAGGGGCCGGACATAGCGCCGATGCTAGAGAGCGCCGCGCGCGTTACGAGAGGGGCACGCGCGCGTGCCCCTCAAAAACGTAGGAGACCTCTCGAACCGGGACGTCGAAGCGGGACCTCGGGTCGGGGCTTCGAACCAGGACCTCTCAGGCCGGCCGCACCACGCTGTGGATCGCGGACTCGCCGTCGTAGTAGATCGACTCCTCGCGCACGTAGGCGCCGGGCTTCGGGGCGTGGATCATCATGCCGTTGCCGATGTAGATGCCGACGTGGGTGACGTCGTCGTAGAAGAAGACCAGGTCACCGGGCTGCGCCTGGGAGAGGGAGACCGTGGTGCCGGCGTTGACCTGGTCGTAGGTCGTGCGCGGCAGGGTGACACCCGCGGCCTTCCAGGCGGCCTGGGTGAGGCCGGAGCAGTCGTAGGACTCGGGGCCGATGGCGCCCCACACGTACGGCTTGCCGATCTGGGCACGGGCGAAGGCGAGTGCTTTGTCGGCCTTGGTGCCGTACGAGGAGTCCGCCGGGGCCGAGGAGGAGGACGAGCCCGAGGACGACGAGGAACCACTCTCCTGCTGCTGGGCGGCGGCCTCCTCCCGAGCCTTCTGCTGCGCCGCCTGCTGCCGGGCCAGTTCCTCGGCCTTGCGGGCGGCCTCTTCCTGCTTCTTCTTCTCGATCGCCGCGAGCCGCGCCTTCTCCTCGGCCGTCAGCTTCGACAGCAGCTCGCGGGCGTCGGCCAGCTTCCGCTGGACGGTGGACTTGGCCGTCTTCAGGTCGCCCTGCGACTCGGTGAGCGTCGCGAGGCTCTCGGTGGCCTCCTGGCGCTTCTTCATCGTCTCGGACCGCTGGGTGACGAAGTCGTCGACCGCCACCTTCTGGCGGCCGGTCATCCGGTCCATCAGCTGGGTCTGGTCGAAGTAGTCCTGCGGCGTGTCCGCCAGCAGGAACGTCGCCGTGTCCGGGGCGGAGGCGCCGGTGCGGTACTGGGCGGCGGCGAAGGAACCCAGCTCCTCGCGGGCCTCGTTGAGCTTCTGGGTGCGCTGGGCGACGTCGTCGAGGAGGTTGTCGACGCGCTTGCGCTGCTTCGCGGTCTTCTCCTTGGCCGCGTTGTACTTGTCGGTCGCCGACTCGGCCTGGCGGTACAGGTCGTCGACCTTCTTCTCGACTTCTTCCAGGCTGGGCTTGTCGTCGGCCGTGGGGGCGGCGTTGGCCGACTGGGACAGCAGGGCCACGGAGGTGAGGGCCGCCGTCGCGAGGGCGGGGGTCCGTATGCCTGCTACGCGCGTACCGGAGGGACGCGACTTGCGGTGCGACGCCAAGGGAGGCGACTCCTTCCATGCTCCGCCTACCGGGTTAGCTGTCGGGTTCGGGCGGGTGGTTCGGAAGGGTTGCCCTACGGCCATCTCCGGGAAGGGAGTCGGGCCGATTCACCCCAAGGTCTCGGTGGGTCCCCGGCTCCGGCTGCCGCTACGGCACACCGGACTCGGCGGAGGCCGCGCGGCCCGGCGACGTTCGCCGGTGGGGGTCGTGCGGCCTGCCCGCACGGTAGCCAACTCGTGTGGCCCCTGTGAAGGTTGATGGGTGATATGCCCGATACATTTTCGTGACCTTATCCCGGAGCGTTGCTGAAAGTGATCGACTGGTGGGGATTGATTGCGAATCATCCGGAATTATGGGGATCGTCGCGGGGCGTGATCGGCCGGTCCTGAAGGGTGACGAGGGGGTCGTTTCGGCGATGTTCACAGGGCGGCGGCGGGCTGTCAGTGGGGCGCCCTAGACTCGGAGAGCGATGAGCAGCCTCTTTGACGACAGCTTCCTGGCGGACCTCCAGGCCCAGCGGGGCCCCGCGGACGAGCCCCCGCCGCCGCCCGAGGACGATCACGTACCGGAGCCGGTTCCGGACGATCTGTTCGGCGGGAAGTTCGACGTGCCGCCGGACCGGGACACCCACTACCGGGACGGCGCCCCGCGCCCGGTGGTGGACACCGCCGCCCTCCTGGAGGGGCTGAACGACAACCAGCGCGCCGCCGTCGTCCACTCCGGCTCCCCGCTGCTCATCGTGGCCGGTGCCGGCTCCGGCAAGACCCGCGTGCTCACGCACCGCATCGCCCACCTGCTCGCCGAGCGGGACGTCCACCCGGGCCAGATCCTCGCGATCACCTTCACCAACAAGGCCGCGGGCGAGATGAAGGAGCGCGTCGAGCAGCTCGTCGGCCCGCGCGCGAACGCCATGTGGGTGATGACCTTCCACAGCGCGTGCGTGCGCATCCTGCGACGGGAGAGCAAGAAGCTCGGCTTCACCTCCTCCTTCTCGATCTACGACGCCGCCGACTCCAAGCGCCTGATGGCCCTGGTCTGCCGCGATCTGGACCTCGACCCCAAGCGCTTCCCGCCGAAGTCGTTCAGCGCCAAGATCAGCAACCTCAAGAACGAGCTGATCGACGAGGAGGACTTCGCGGCGCAGGCGAGCGACGGCTTCGAGAAGACCCTCGCCCAGGCCTACGCGATGTACCAGTCGCGACTGCGCGAGGCCAACGCCCTCGACTTCGACGACCTGATCATGACGACGGTCAACCTGCTGCGCGCCTTCCCGGACGTCGCCGAGCACTACCGCCGCCGCTTCCGGCACGTGCTGGTGGACGAGTACCAGGACACCAACCACGCCCAGTACGCCCTCGTCCGCGAACTCGTCGGCACCACCGAGCACCCCGTCGACGTACCGCCCGGCCCGGAGGACGTCCCGCCCGCCGAGCTGTGCGTGGTGGGTGACGCCGACCAGTCGATCTACGCCTTCCGCGGGGCGACGATCCGTAACATCCTCCAGTTCGAGGAGGACTACCCGGACGCGACGACGATCCTGCTCGAGCAGAACTACCGCTCCACGCAGACCATCCTGAGCGCCGCCAACGCGGTCATCGAGCGCAACGAGTCCCGCCGCCCCAAGAACCTGTGGACCAACGCGGGCACCGGCGCGCAGATCACCGGATACGTCGCCGACACCGAGCACGACGAGGCGCAGTTCGTCGCCGAGGAGATAGACCGCCTGACCGACGCGGGCGAGGCGAAGGCGGGCGACGTCGCCGTCTTCTACCGCACCAACGCCCAGTCCCGTGTCTTCGAGGAGATCTTCATCCGCGTCGGCCTGCCCTACAAGGTCGTCGGCGGTGTCCGCTTCTACGAGCGCAAGGAGGTCCGGGACGTCCTGGCCTACCTGCGCGTGCTGGCCAACCCGGAGGACTCGGTGCCGCTGCGCCGGATCCTCAACGTCCCCAAGCGGGGCATCGGCGACCGCGCCGAGGCGATGATCGACGCCCTCTCCCAGCGCGAGAAGATCAGCTTCCCGCAGGCCCTGAAGCGCGTCGACGAGGCGTACGGCATGGCCGCGCGCTCCACCAACGCGGTCAGGCGGTTCAACGCGCTGATGGAGGACCTCCGCACGATCGTCGAGTCCGGCGCCGGACCCGCCACCGTGCTGGAGGCCGTGCTGGAACGCACCGGGTACCTCGCCGAGTTGCAGGCCTCCACCGACCCGCAGGACGAGACCCGGATCGAGAACCTCCAGGAGCTCGCCGCCGTCGCCATGGAGTTCGAGCAGGAGCGCGGCGAAGACGAGCAGGGCACCCTGGCCGACTTCCTCGAACAGGTCGCCCTGGTCGCCGACTCCGACCAGATCCCGGACGAGGAGGACGGCGACGGCG
This sequence comes from Streptomyces viridochromogenes DSM 40736, assembly GCF_000158955.1. Classification (GTDB taxonomy): domain Bacteria; phylum Actinomycetota; class Actinomycetes; order Streptomycetales; family Streptomycetaceae; genus Streptomyces; species Streptomyces venetus. The sequence goes on from NZ_GG657757.1 coordinate 5,451,509, forward strand.
TCATCACGCTGATGACCCTGCACACCGCCAAGGGCCTGGAGTTCCCGGTCGTCTTCCTCACCGGCATGGAGGACGGCGTCTTCCCGCACATGCGCGCCCTCGGCCAGACCAAGGAGCTGGAGGAGGAGCGCCGCCTGGCCTACGTCGGCATCACACGCGCACGGGAACGGCTGTACCTGACGCGGTCGACGATGCGCAGCGCCTGGGGCCAGCCGTCGTACAACCCGCCCTCCCGGTTCCTGGAGGAGATTCCGCCGGCCCACCTGGAGTGGAAGCGGACGGGAGCGACCGCGCCCGCGTCTTCCGGCCCGGTCTCGGCCGTGGCGGCCTCGCTGTCGTCGTCCCGCTCGCGTTCGTCGGCGTCGGGCGCCTCCGGTTTCGCCACGCGCCGGACCTCCGAGAAGCCGGTCGTGGCGCTGGCGGCCGGGGACCGTGTCACACACGACCAGTTCGGGCTCGGGACCGTCGTCGCGGTCAAGGGCACGGGCGCGAACGCCGAGGCGACGATCGACTTCGGGGACACCAAACCGAAGCGGCTACTGCTGCGGTACGCGCCGGTGGAGAAGCTCTAGCCCGGTCGGATGCCGGCCCCCGCTCGCACTCGCGGCGGGGGCTGCCGAGACGTTACGTCGGGTCGACGCCGTGGCTGCGCAGCCACGGGAGGGGGTCGATCGGCGAGCCGCCGGCCGGGCGCACCTCGAAGTGCAGGTGAGGGCCGGTCGAGTTGCCGGAGTTGCCGGAGCGGGCGATCGGATCGCCCGCCTTCACGGACGTGCCGGAGGGGACCGTGTAGGTGGAGAGGTGGCAGTACCACGTCTCCGTGCCGTCCTTCGCGGTCAGGATCAGCATGTTGCCGTACGCGCTGTTCCACTGGGTGCGGACGGTGCCGTCGGTCGCGGCCATCACGGTCGTGCCGTACGAGACGGGGAAGTCGATGCCGGTGTGCAGGGACATCCAGTTGATGCCGGCCTGGCCGTACTGGGCGCTGAGTCCGTGGCGGGCGACCGGCATGGCGAACTTCGGGCGCAGCCGCTCCTTGCGGGCCGCCTCCTCCGCCGCCCGCTTCCGCTCGGCCGCTTGCTGGGCCTTGAGGTCGATGCGTTCCTGCGTACGGCTGGCCCGGTCGGCGAAGTCGTCGGCACCGGCGGAGAGGCTCTTCAGCTGGGTGTCGAGCTTGTTGTTGGCGGCGGCCGGTTTGACCGGCTGCGCGTCCGCCGCGGTCGTGTGCGCCTCCGCGGCACTGTCCTCGGTGAGGCTGCCGACGGAGGCCGCGGCGATCCCGGCGACACCCATCACGCATGCGGAGGGCACCGCGATGGTCATCAGCGCCGACCGCTTGGGGGGCGTACGGCGGCGGGAACGGGACGCGGCACGTGAGGCCGTCCGTGAGCCCGGGGGCGGGGTGGCCTCCTCCTGGCCGTCCAGGAGGGGGGCCACGGTGGGCAGTTCACCGGTGGTCGCCGGCTCACCGCCGTCCGCGGCGGGGTCGAGGTGGAGGGCACCGGTGGATTCGTCGTAGCCGACCTGCTCGAACGTCGCGGTCTCGAGCTGGTCGAAGGCTTCGCCGTGCTGCTCGTACGCCTCGGGGGCCGCCGCGGCGGTGCCGTCGGCGTTCCACTGGGTGGCGTCGTAGGCGCCGGTGTCGAAGGACTGCGTGCCCCAGTCCCACTGCTGGGTCTGGTCGGCCGGGTTGCCGGACTGGTCGGGCTGATGCCAGGCGCCGGTGTCCCACTGCCCGGTCGCGTCCGGGGAGGTGGCCTGCGGCGGGATGACCGGGAGCGGCTGCCCGGTCGTCCAGCTCGTCGTGTCGTACACGCCGGTGTCGTAGGCGGCGGCGTGGTGCTGGGCCGCGTACGCGTCGTAGTGCACGTTCTCGTGGGTGCCGGTGGGCCAGTGGCCGGTGTCGTACGCGCCCGTGTGATGACCGCTGTCCGGCAGATCGCCGAAGAGGGGGTCGGTGGCGAAGCTTGCGGTGGTGTGGCCGGTGGCGGCGAAACCGCTGCCGTCGGTGCCTGTGGCGTCAAAACCGGTGGCGGCGTAGTCGCCGTACGTGGTGAAGTCGCCGTACTGGGCTTCCTGGGTGCCGTACGACGCGTAGTGCGCCGAGTCGGCGTCGGAAGCCGGAGCCGGGGTCATGGTCCCCGACGGGTGACGGTCGTTCACCAACTTCTCTTTCGCCTCGACAACAGGGGCTGCCAGAGCAGTGCGGCGACTGTACCCGGCGGTACGCGGGCACGACAATCTTCGGCAGGTTTCGCGCGCACAGGAAACGGGCATTCGGCCGTGTTTTGGCGGACTGCGGGCGCGGGTTTGGCCCTGTGTTCGAAGTTTGTTCGAGGTTGATCGGGGCTGGAGTGCTGAGCGTCGGTTGTATGACGAGTCCGTGCGGCGGGACGTGGACGGTGGCGTGGGTGGTTTCAGGCCACCGTCAGACCGTCGGCGTGGCCGGTGGACGGTTCACCCGGGCGTGCCGTGTCGAGGACCTGCCGTATGCCGTTGGCGATGGTGGGGTGCACGGGCAGGGCGAGATGGCCGATGCCCGTCACTCGTACGTTCTGCGCCGAGAGATCGGGATGGTCGATGCGGGCCGTCTCCACCGGGTCCATCACGGTGTCAAGGTCGCTCCAGTAGCTGACGAAGTGCGTGCGGCAGCCCGGCGCCGGTCGAGTGAGCTCCTCGAGCACCGGTGAGCCGGGGCGCATCTGGCGCACGATGGGGTGCGCGTCGGCCAGGGGCACCGCCCGGGTTCCGGAGTGCGGCGTGCCGAGTGTGACCAGGGTCCGGACGCGGCTGTCCCCGCCGAGCCGCTGCACGTAGTAACGCGCTATCAGGCCGCCGAGGCTGTGCCCGACCACGTCCACCTGCTCGGCGCCGGTGCGTTCGCAGATCTCCTCTATATGCCGGCCGAGCAGCTCGGCCGCGACGCGCAGATCGCAGGTCAACGGCGAGTAGTTGAGGGACTCGATCCGCTGCCTGCCGTGCTGGGCGAGACTGCGGCGCAGCAGGACGAAGACCGAGCGGTTGTCGATGAAGCCGTGCAGCAGGACGACCGGGGGCTTGGCCTCCGTCGGCAGTTGGGCGGTGCCGTCCGTGGGCAGTGCCGGGGCGGGGATCCGTCGCTCCTGGGCGATGCCGGAGGGATAGAGGAGGAGATGCCCGGCCAGGATCGCGATCTCCAGGGCGGTGGCCTTCAGCAGCGCCATGGAGAGTCCGGCCGGCCGGCTCGGCAACAGACGCCGGCAGAACGGGAGAAAGGGCAGAACGGCCCCGGTGACCTTCATGGCCGACCTCCTGTCGGCACGCGTGAGGGCCACAGCCCCCCGTGTGCCCTCGTGGAAAGCAGCTGCGAAGACGGCCGACGACGACCGCGCGAGCGGCGTGAGCCGCGGGGACGGAGCGCGCCGTGTGGCGCGTGTGACGCCAGTGAAGCGACGGGGTCCCCTGTCGGTGTGGCGACGAGGCTCCCCGCTGTTGCGCCGTGTCTGCCCTGCGTGCTGCGCGTGCCCTGCGTGTCCCGCGTGCCCTCGCCGAAGTGCCGTACCGCCGCTGTGCGTGGTGGGTGGGGCGGTGGTACGGCGACCTCGTCGCGGCTCCCCTTGCGCTCGGTCCCGATGCGGTCCGTGTGCCGCGGAAGAGCGCGGCACCGATGCCGCGGAAGCTCGGAACGGTGCGCGGCGAACGTGTCCCTGCGTGTGATTTCCCCCTCGCTCCGCACCGCGAAACTGCCGGTTGCGGGATGCTGGAGATAACGTTCGTTCACTTGCCCGGACGGTTCGGGGCGGGGTGTCCGTGCGGTGCGGCGTGTACCGCTTGCGCGATGTGTGCGGTACTTGTCGGTACGGATGGATGTAATCGCTTCATGGAGGCAGTGATGGGTGTGGCAGCCGGTCCGATCCGCGTGGTGGTGGCCAAGCCGGGGCTCGACGGCCATGATCGCGGGGCCAAGGTGATCGCGCGGGCCCTGCGCGACGCCGGTATGGAGGTCATCTACACCGGGCTCCACCAGACTCCCGAGCAGATCGTCGACACCGCGCTCCAGGAGGACGCCGACGCGATCGGCCTCTCCATCCTCTCCGGCGCGCACAACACGCTCTTCGCCGCCGTGATCGAGCTGCTGCGGGAGCGGGACGCCGAGGACATCCTGGTCTTCGGCGGCGGGATCATCCCCGAGGGGGACATCCCGCTGCTGAAGGAGAAGGGCGTCGCGGAGATCTTCACGCCCGGCGCGACGACCGCGTCGATCGTGGACTGGGTCCGCGCCAACGCCCGGCAGCCGGCTGAGGCGTAGGCGCCGGAGCAGGCTTCCGGCGGACGGGCCGGCAGGGCTGCGGTCGGCCGGGGCGGCGGGCGTGTCGCCGACCGGGGTGGCGGGTGTGGCGCCGGGCTGGGTGACGGGCGTGTCGCCGATCGGGGTGGCGGGCGCTGCGCCGGGCTGGGCGAACTGCGTGCCGCCGACCGGGGCGCCGGGCTGGGTGACGGGTGTGTGGCCGGGCCGGGCAGAGGGCCCGAGCCGGGTGGTGGACCCGCGGCGGGCCGCGGTGACGGGCGCGCGGCCCACCGGGGCGACGGGTCCGGGGTCCATCGTGGTGACAGGCCCCCGGCTCACCGAGGTGACGGGCCCGTGGTCCCACGGGGCTACCGGCCCAGCGCCGGGCGGGTCGGGGCGGGCGTCGGTGGGTGTGTCGGCCGGAGCTACGGCATGCGCAGTTCCTCGGTCATCGCCGCGCGCAGCCGCAGTGTCGTGGACAGGCGTTGGAAGGACTCCGCCCAGTAGCCGCCGGCTCCGGGCGACGCGTTCTCCGGTTCGTCGTCCGGTACGGCCAGCAGCGCGTCGAGACGGCCGGCCTCGGACGGGTCGAGGCAGCGTTCCGCCAGGCCCATGACCCCGCTGAAACTCCATGGATAACTCCCCGCGTCCCGAGCGATGTTGAGCGCGTCCACCACCGCCCGGCCGAGCGGCGCCGCCCACGGCACCGCACACACCCCGAGCAGCTGGAAGGCCTCGGACAGTCCGTGCGCCGCGATGAAACCGGCGACCCACTCGGCCCGCTCGGCTGCGTCCAGCGTGCCGAGCAGCTTGGCGCGCTCCGCCAGGGACACCGCGCCAGGACCGCCCGCTTCCGGCGCCGAGGGCTCTCCCAGCAGGGCGCGCGACCACTCGGCGTCCCGCTGACGCACGGCGGCCCGGCACCACGCCGCGTGCAGCTCGCCCTGCCAGTCGTCCGAGACCGGCAGCGCGACGATCTCCCGGGGCGTCCGCCCGCCCAGCCGCGGCGACCAGGTTCCGAGCGGGGCCGCCTCCACCAGCTGGCCGAACCACCACGACCGCTCACCCCGGCCCGCGGGCGCCTTCGCCACGACACCGTCGCGCTCCATGCCCGGATCGCACTCGTGCGGCGCCTCGACGGCGATGGCCGGAGCGCTCAGTGTGCGGTCGATCGCCACGCACGCCTCCGCCCTGAGCGCCATCCGCGCGGCGAGCGCCGAACCGGGTAGCGCCGACAGCAATTCCGCCGCCGTCGCCCGGACATTGCGGCTGCGGTCGGTCAGGGCCTGTTCCAGGAACGGCTCGTCGTCCGGGCACAGGCCCGTGCGCAGCGAGTCCAGGAACATCAGCCGGTCCTCGGCCCGTTCCGTCGCCCACGTCGTCGCGAGCAGTTCCCGAGCGGCGGCGGGTTCGCGGGAGCGCAGGGCGGACAGAAGGGCGACCCGTTCGGCGAACAGGCCATCTTGCCACAACTGCCGGATGCTTCCGTCGTCCCTGAGGTGCGGCAGGGCCGCTCCGCCGCCCGGTGTCGAGCGCAGGGCGAACCGCCAGTCCGGGTTCAGCCGCGCCAGCCACAAGGCCCTCGGACCTGCGAACTGCAGCGCCGCCGGGCGCAGGTCGGTCCGCCCCCGGGCCGCGTCCAGCAGCGCGGGCAGCACCTGCGGAGGCGGCGCGAAACCATGGGCGTTCGCCGCCGCGAGCCACTGGGGCAGCAGCTCCATCAGGTCGGGCGCGGTGCCCCGGCGTCCGCCGCCGGATGCGCCAGGACGATCGGCCAGCAGCATCGCCAGTCTGCGGGCGGCCGCCGGCGGAAGCGGCGGACGTGAATCCTCCGGGGCCGGTTGCGGACGCTCCGCCGCCCGCGCCGGACGCAGACCGGCCCGTCGCCGTACGGTCTCCACGGCCGCCGCGTCCAGCAGGGCCACCGGCGCCTCCTGGCCCGGCCCGGTGCCCGGCGGGGTACGCCGGTCCGTGCCCAGCAGTGCTGTAGTGACGAGCCCCTCCCAGGCGCCCGTGGCGGGCGCGTCCACAGGAGCGGAAGTCCTGTTCATACGGGTCCTTTCCGCGGGGCGCCCGGGGGTGGTTGAAGACTCACCCTGATCGGTTGTCCCGTGATGCCTGAAAGATGCGTGCATTCGTGAGAAGTGCGAGTTGGGCCGAAGGGGCGAGAGCGCTGCCGTCGGCGGCACGTGCTCAGCAGAGCCCGACCGCCTCGCCCGGGCCCTCGGGCCAGGCCGTCAGCGGGGTGAAACCCTGGTGGCCGCATTCGCCGAAGACCCTGACCGGGGCGCCGCCCGACAGGGAGACGAGCCGCCACAGACCGGGCCGGGACCGCGCGGCCGGCGTGAGCGGCAACGCCGCGTCCCCGTCGACGTCCGCCAGCTGCCACGAGTCGCCGTCCGGGGTGGGCACGACCCGGTCCAGCGTCACCGGGACCGACTCCAGCCACGGATCGTCGCGCAGGGCGTCGCCGTAACGGGCCACCGCCTGGGACGTCGTCACACCCGGCGGCCGTGTCTCCGCCGGTGCCGGTGGTGCGAACTGTTCGCCCAACGCCGCTCGCAACTGCCCGGCCCCCGGAAAGGAGGACACCTCGGCCTCCAGAGCCAGGCCCACCGGCAGTGCCAGCTCCGGGGCGCGGCCTGCGGCGCCGTAGGAGAGGAGCAGCACCGTGCGGTGGGAGTCGGCGCCGTACAACCAGATCCGGCGGGTCGTCAGGCGTGTGTCCGCAGTGTCGTACTGGGCGAGCACCAGCCAGCGGTCCCGCAGTGGCGGGCCGTCCGCGGAGGCCGGCAGGCCGATCCGGGAACGGACCGTGGCGGCGAGGCCCTCCGGCAGCCGCTCGCGGCGCAACCAGCCCTGGCCGAGCAGATGCAGCAGCGCGCACTCCTCCAGCAGCCGCACCGGCCAGCCCGGTCCCGTGGACGGGATGGCACCCAACTCCCGGACCCGGCCGGCCAGGCCCTGCGCCTGCGCGTCGACCATCCGGGCCGCCGTTTCCTCCCAGAGGCCGTACCCGGACTGCTCCGCCGTCGCCAGGCCGCCGCGCAGCAGATCGGCCAGGCGCTGCTCCAGCTCCACCGCGCCCGCCGTGACCCGCTCGGCCCGGCGCTCCGCCCGGCGCCGCGCCGCCTCCGGATCAGCGGACCCGGACGGCGAACCCGGACTCTCCCCGGACCTCTTCTCCTCCGCGCGCTTGCGCCGCCCCGCTATCCACTGGCCGGCCCACTCCGGCGCCTCCCCCCGTGGCACCGCCCCGTCGCCGCCGGCCCAGAGCAGCAGCAGGCCGAGGGCGTGCTTGCACGGGAACTTGCGACTCGGACAACTGCACTTGTACGCGGGCCCGGAGGCGTCCGCGATGTCGACCACCGTCTGATAGGGCTTGCTTCCGCTGCCCTTGCACAGTCCCCACACCGTCCCCTCGTCGGAACTCCCCGCCTCGGACCACGGCCCCGCCGCGCCGAGTTTGCTTCCCGCTTTGCGTGACGCGGTGTCAGGCGCCAGTGCCAGCACCTGGTCCGCGGTCCAGCGCACCCCCTGCTGAGTCATGTCACCGAAGGTAGATCCCACCACTGACAATCGGGTCCGCGAGCCGTCCCGGCAGAGCGTTTTCGCAGGTCAGAACGCATTGTCAGTGGTGTGGTGCAACGTGGATGCCAGATCCGAACCGGCTGAGCTGGAGGGGGACTTTGCCATGACTGTGTCCGTTGAGTCGACGTCCGTCGAAGCGGGGGAGGCGGAATCGACACATACGTTGCGACCGCACGCCGAGGACGCCTTCGCCGGTGAACTCGCCGCGCTGGCCGCACAGGACGACCGTCCGCGCCCGGCCCGCTGGAAGCTGTCGCCGTGGGCCGTCGCCACGTACCTGCTCGGCGGCACGCTGCCGGACGGCACGGTGATCACACCGAAGTACGTGGGTCCGCGCCGCATCGTCGAGGTCGCCGTCACCACGCTCGCCACCGACCGCGCCCTGCTCCTGCTCGGCGTGCCCGGCACGGCGAAGACCTGGGTGTCCGAGCACCTGGCCGCGGCGGTCAGCGGCGACTCCACGCTGCTGGTGCAGGGCACCGCCGGCACACCGGAAGAGGCCATCCGGTACGGCTGGAACTACGCGCGGTTGCTCGCCCACGGCCCGAGCCGTGACGCCCTCGTGCCCAGCCCCGTCATGCGGGCCATGGCCGACGGCATGACGGCCCGCGTCGAGGAACTGACCCGTATCCCGGCGGACGTGCAGGACACGCTCATCACGATCCTGTCCGAGAAGACGCTGCCGATACCGGAGCTGGGCCAGGAGGTGCAGGCGGTCCGCGGCTTCAACCTGATCGCCACCGCCAACGACCGGGACCGAGGGGTCAACGACCTGTCCAGCGCCCTGCGCCGCCGCTTCAACACGGTGGTGCTGCCCCTGCCGGAGAGCCCCGAGGCCGAGGTCGACATCGTCTCGCGCCGCGTCGACCAGATCGGCAGGTCCCTCGACCTGCCGGCCGCGCCCGACGGCCTCGACGAGATCCGCCGTGTCGTCACGGTCTTCCGTGAGCTGCGCGACGGCGTCACCGGCGACGGCCGGACGAAGCTGAAGTCGCCCAGCGGCACGCTGTCCACGGCCGAGGCGATCTCCGTCGTCACCAACGGGCTCGCCCTGGCGGCCCACTTCGGTGACGGTGTGCTGCGGCCGAGCGACGTCGCCGCGGGCATCCTCGGCGCGGTGGTCCGTGACCCGGCGGCCGACCGGGTCATCTGGCAGGAGTACCTGGAGACGGTCGTCCGTGAGCGGGACGGCTGGAAGGACTTCTACCGGGCCTGCCGGGAGGTGAGCGTGTGAGCGATAGGGGGCGGGGGCCCTTGGGCGGCGGGACGGCGGTTGGCGGCGGGATCGGCTGGGACGTCAGGGATGAGAGGGGGAGGAAGTGACGAGCATGGCAAGTGCTGTGGGGCGGGGGGCCGGAGCGGGGCCGTTGCTGCTCGGGGTGCGGCACCACGGGCCGGGGTCGGCGCGGGCCGTGCGGGCGGCGCTGGAGGAGGTCCGGCCGCGGGTCGTGCTGATCGAGGGGCCGCCGGAGGCCGACACCCTGGTTCCGCTCGCCGCGGACGAGGAGATGCGGCCACCGGTCGCCCTGCTCGCCCATGCGGTGGACGAACCCGGCCGCTCGGCGTTCTGGCCGCTGGCGGAGTTCTCCCCGGAGTGGGTCGCCGTCCGCTGGGCCCTGGAGCACGACGTCCCGGCCCGCTTCATCGACCTGCCGGCCACGCACACGCTGGCCTGGGGGAGGCAGCAGGACGAGGCGGAAGTGGTGGGTGAACGCCCCCTGGACGCCGAGGCCGACGCCGACACCGCCGAGGCCGAGGCCGCGGGCGACACCGCGACCGACCCCGCCGCGGGCGACACCGGGCCCGTACCCACTCCGCGTTCCGCGCCCGACCCCACTCCCGATTCCGCCCCTGACCCTGACGACGTGCGGATCGATCCGCTCGGTGTGCTGGCGCGGACCGCTGGTTACGACGACCCGGAGCGGTGGTGGGAGGACGTCGTGGAGCACCGGGGCGCGGGAAAGGGGGACGCGCTCGCGCCGTTCACCGTGCTGGAGGAGGCCATGGCGGCCCTGCGGGAGACCTACGGCAGCGGGGGACACGACCGGGACCTGGTGCGGGAGGCCTACATGCGGCTCCAGGTGCGGGCCGCGCAGCGGGAGTTCGAGGACGGTGTGGCCGTCGTCTGCGGGGCCTGGCACGTGCCCGCGCTGCGGCAGAAGACCACCGTCGCCGCCGACCGGGCGCTGCTGAAGGGACTGGCCAAGGTCAAGACGGACATGACCTGGGTGCCATGGACCCACCGCAGGCTGTCCCGGGCCAGCGGGTACGGGGCCGGCATCGAATCGCCGGGCTGGTACGGGCACTTGTTCAGCGCCCCGGACCGGCCGGTCGAGCGGTGGATGACGAAGGTGGCGGGACTGCTGCGTGCCGAGGACCGGATCGTCTCCTCCGCGCACGTCATCGAGGCCGTGCGGCTGGCCGAGACGCTCGCCGCGATGCGCGGCCGTCCGCTGCCCGGCCTGAGCGAGACGACCGACGCGGTGCGGGCGGTGATGTGCGAGGGCTCGGACGTGCCGCTGGCGCTGGTGCGGGACCGGCTGGTCGTGGGGGACGTGCTGGGGGAGGTGCCGTCGACGGCACCGGCGGTCCCGTTGCAGCGGGACCTCGCCCGGCTCCAGCGCCGCCTGCGGCTGAAACCCGAGGCGTTGGAACGGGAGCTGGAGCTCGACCTGCGCAAGGAGACCGACGCCGCCCGCAGCGGGCTGCTGCACCGGCTGCGGCTGCTCGGGATCGCCTGGGGCGAACCGGCCGCCTCGCGGGGCAGCACGGGCACGTTCCGGGAGACCTGGCGGCTGCGCTGGGAGCCTGAGCTGTCCGTGCGGGTCGCCGAGGCCGGAGTGTGGGGGACGACCGTCCTGTCCGCCGCGACCGCGAAGGCAGAGGCGGACGCGGTCGCCGCGCGGGGCCTCGCCGACGTCACCGCGCTCGCCGAGCGCTGCCTGCTGGCCGAACTGCCCGAGGCGCTGCCCACGGTGATGCGGATCCTCGCCGACCGGGCGGCCCTCGACGCGGACGTCGGCCACCTCGCCCAGGCGCTGCCGGCCCTGGTCCGCTCCCTGCGCTACGGCGATGTGCGCGGCACGGACACCGGGGCTCTGGGCGAGGTCGCCGCGGGGCTGGCCGAGCGGGTCTTCGTCGGCCTGCCCCCGGCGTGCGCCGCGCTCGACGCGGACGCGGCGGAGGAGATGCGGCGTCATGTCGACGCCGTGCACGGGGCCGTGGGGCTTCTGGGGGACGCCCCCGCGGCGGCACAGGGCCGTCTGAGGACCCGGTGGCAGTCGGTGCTGCGTGTGCTGTGCGCGCGGGACACCGTGCCCGGCGTGATCCGGGGGCGGGCCGTGCGGCTCCTGCTCGACGACGGGGAGCTGACGCAGGAGGAGGCGGCGCGGCTCATGGGGCTCGTCCTCTCCCCGGGCACGCCGCCCGCGGACGCCGCCGCGTGGATCGAGGGCTTCGTCGGAGGAGGCTCCGGCGGCGGGATGCTCCTGGTCCACGACGAGCGGCTGCTCGGCCTGGTCGACGCGTGGCTGACCGGGGTGCCGGCGGAGGCATTCACGGACGTGCTGCCCCTGCTGCGGCGGACGTTCTCGGCGTACGAACCCGGGGTGCGCCGCACCCTCGGCGAACTGGTCCGGCGTGGACCGGCAGCCGGGGGCGGTGCGGCACCGGCCGGCTCCGGCATACCCGGTTTCGCGGCAGAACTCGACCAGGAGCGCGCGGACGCCGTGCTGCCGGTCGTGCGGCTGCTGCTCGGACTGGACGAGGTGGCGGAGACGGCAGGCGAGGACTTGGCGGGGGTTACCGGATGACGACCGATGGACCGAGGAAAGCGGCGACGAGGGTGACGGCGGGGGAGGGCGCCGTCAGGAACGGACCCGGAGCGGAAGGCCGGCCGGCCACGACCGTGCCGGTGATCCCACTGTGGGAACGGCTGAGCAGGGGAGGACACGGATGACGCCCGAGGTGGGGACGGACCCGGCGCAGGAGCGGTTGCGGCGGTGGCGGCTCGTGCTCGGCGGTGACGCGGCGGACGGCACCGGCTGCGCCCTGTCGGGGCAGGACGCGGCGATGGACGGGGCGCTCACCGCCCTCTACGGCAAGGGGGACAACTTTTCGCGGGGCGGCCGGGATCGTTCGGCGGGGCTCGGAGCGTCGGCGCCGTCCGTGGCGCGCTGGCTCGGGGACATCCGGACGTACTTCCCGTCCTCCGTCGTGCAGGTCATGCAGCGGGACGCCATCGACCGGCTCGGTCTCGCCACGCTGCTGCTGGAGCCGGAGATGCTGGAGGCCGTGGAGGCCGACGTGCATCTCGTCGGAACGCTGCTGTCGCTCAACAAGGCCATGCCGGAGACGACGAAGGAGACGGCACGGGCCGTCGTGCGCAAGGTCGTCGAGGATCTCGAGAAGCGGCTCGCCACCCGCACCCGGGCGACCCTCACCGGTGCCCTCGACCGCAGTGCGCGGATCAACCGGCCCCGCCACCACGACATCGACTGGAACCGCACCATCGCGGCCAACCTCAAGCACTACCTGCCCGAGTACCGAACGATCGTGCCGGAGCGGCTCATCGGGTACGGGCGGGCGACCCAGTCCACGAAGAAGGAGGTCATCCTCTGTATCGACCAGTCGGGATCCATGGCGGCATCGGTCGTGTACGCATCGGTGTTCGGAGCGGTGCTCGCCTCGATGCGGACGATCTGCACGCGACTCGTCGTCTTCGACACGGCGGTCGTCGACCTCACGGACCAGCTCGACGATCCCGTCGACGTCCTGTTCGGGACGCAGTTGGGCGGCGGCACGGACATCAACCGTGCGCTCGCCTACTGCCAATCGCAGATCACCCGGCCCGCGGAGACGGTGGTCGTGCTCATCAGTGACCTCTACGAGGGCGGGATCCGGAACGAGATGCTCAAGCGGGTCTCGGCCATGAAGGCGTCGGGGGTGCAGTTCGTGACGCTGCTGGCGCTCTCGGACGAGGGGGCGCCGGCGTACGACAGGGAGCACGCGGCCGCGCTCGCCGCCCTGGGGGCACCGGCGTTCGCCTGTACGCCCGATCTGTTCCCGGAGGTGATGGCGGCGGCGATCGAGAAGCGGCCGCTGCCGATACCGGACGCGGCGTGACGAGCCGAAGGCGCGTCGTCGTCCGACTCGGGGGCAGCAAAACGGACATGACGCCCCATCGGTTCGCAAGGGCTTGCGCAACCGGCGCACTCCCGTGCGAGGATCGGCGCCTGCTCGGCGGTGCGTCGTGCTGCGCCGGGCAGTACCGCGGTGGGCCGACGCGTTGCTCGTGACGTGTGGAGCGCTCCGCGCTTGTTCCGTCGCACGGGAGGAAGCTCCCCTTCTTGACCTGGTCAGCAGCCCTGCCCGGTGCCGCTTTGCGCATGCTGCGCACGGCGGCCGGGCGGCGTGCCCTCCAAGTGGTGCTGCTGGTGGGCGGGGTGCTCGTCATCGGGCTGCTGTGCGGTGAGCGGGCGTCCGCGGCGGAGGGTGTGCGGGGCCTGACGGACAGCGCGGTGGGGCGGGTCGTCACGGACCAGCGGTCCCCGGCCCGGCCCGACGCGCACGCCCCGATCGGCCGGCGGGGGCCGGCGGATGTCCGGCCCGTCTCCGAGCGGGCCGGCAGGGGGCACAGCCTGGAAGCCGTGGGGCAGCGGGGCGTGCGGGTGGTCGGTGATGCCGGGGAGGCCGCGGGCCGGGGGCTGGGAGAGGCACGGACCAAGGAACCGTCGTCGCCCTCCCCGTCGCAGCTCCCCGAGCCACCGACGCGGCCGGCCCCATCCGATCCGCCGCCGCCCAACGTACCGGTGTTGTCCGATCCGCCGGTCCCGCCCAAGCTGCCCGCGCTGCCCGACCCGCAGGTATTGCCCGACCCGCCGGTCCTGCCCGAGCTGCCGGTGCTGTCGGACCCGCAGGTCCTGCCCAAGCTGCCGGTGCTGTCCGACCCGCCGCTCCTGCCCAAGCTGCCCGCGCTGCCCGACCCGCAGGTATTGCCCGACCCGCCGGTCCTGCCCGAGCTGCCGGTGCTGTCGGACCCGCAGGTCCTGCCCAAGCTGCCGGTGCTGTCCGACCCGCCGCTCCTGCCCAAGCTGCCCGCGCTGCCCGACCCGCAGGTATTGCCCGACCCGCCGGTCCTGCCCAAGCTGCCGGTGCTGTCGGACCCGCCGGTCCTGCCCAAGCTGCCGTCGCTCGTCGAACTCCCCGCGTTGTCCGGCCTCCTGCCCGCGCCTCCCACGGCTGAGGCCCCTCACCAGGGAGAGCCCCCTGCCCCTGGCCGGCTTGATCTCCCGGCCGTCCCACTCCCCACCCCGGTCACGTACGACCCGGCCCCGGGCCGGGTGACGACACCGTCGGCCGACGTGCCCGCCTCGGCCGACCCGGCGGCGACCGCGGTGGAGTGCGCCGATGCCGGGACGGAGGCCACGGCGCACGGCGACGTGCACCGTCCCGCCCGTGCTGGCGGCGCATACCTCGTGAACCTCTCGCACCGCGACAGACGGGCACGCAACGCCGCCCCGTCCGCAGACCCGTCGGCCGCCCACAGCGCGCACGCCCCGGGCGCCCCCGCGCACCCCGACCGCCCCGACGGCACGCTCGGCAACCGGGCCACCGTCGACAACGGCGCCCCCCGCCACGGCGACGCGCACGCCGTCACCCTGAGCCTGCGCGTGCCGCTGAGGCTCGTGCCCGATGCCGCGGCCCGCTCCCACGCGGCCGGCACCCGGGACAGTCACCGGGACATCCCCCTCTTCCCCGGCTAGCGCGGACGGACCGCCGCTCCCCGCAGCCGACGGCAGCGGCACCGGCGAAGGGTGCCCACCGCACCCTCACCCCACCGACTCCGCGAGCCATCAGCCCAGGGCGATCGAAAGCCGTCGCTCGCCTGAGGCCACATCTCGCGGATCGGGCCGGCTGGTCCCCATTGGGGTGGGGACCAGCCGACCCACACCCCGAAGAGCAGGGCCCTGAGCTGGACCTTCGTGCTCCTTCGGGGGTGTTCGGCGGGCCTCACCGGGTCAACCCCAGCCCGGTGAGGCCCCTCACCCCAGGCACGCCGTGCCGGAGAGCGCGGCATCATGTGACAGGTATCACCGCTCAGGTGTGACCCTCGATTTAGGGGCCTCCTGCAAGCAGCGATAACCTGCGAGACGGACATGCCGCGCGCTCGGACACCGTGTGCGCCTCCCTTGTGACTGACAGACGGCGGACGTCACGTTGCCCTCGCGGCACGCCCACGCAGACAACGAACCGCGAGATCACTGATAGGGACGGAAGCGCGTGGACCTGTTCGAGTACCAGGCGAGGGACCTCTTCGCCAAGCACGATGTACCGGTGCTGGCCGGTGAAGTCATCGACACGCCTGAGGCGGCCCGCGCAGCCACCGAGCGCCTCGGTGGCAAGTCCGTCGTCAAGGCCCAGGTGAAGGTCGGCGGCCGTGGCAAGGCCGGTGGCGTGAAGCTCGCCGCCACCACCGACGAGGCCGTCGAGCATGCGACCAACATCCTCGGCATGGACATCAAGGGCCACACGGTCCACAAGGTGATGATCGCCGAGACGGCTCCGGAGATCCTGGAGGAGTACTACGTCTCCTTCCTCCTGGACCGTGCCAACCGCACCTTCCTCTCCATCGCCTCCGTCGAGGGCGGCATGGAGATCGAGGAGGTGGCGGCCACCCGCCCGGAGGCCGTCGCCAAGATCGCCATCGACGCCATCGACGGTGTCGACAAGGCCAAGGCCCAGGAGATCGTGGCCGCCGCCAAGTTCCCGGCCGAGGTCGCGGACAAGGTCGCCGACGTCCTGATCAAGCTGTGGGACACCTTCGTCAAGTCGGACGCCCTCCTCGTCGAGGTCAACCCGCTCGCGAAGGTCGCCTCCGGTGACGTCATCGCCCTCGACGGCAAGGTGTCGCTCGACGAGAACGCCGAGTTCCGCCACCCCGAGTACGAGGAGCTCCACGACAAGGAGGCGGCCAACCCGCTCGAGGCCGCAGCGAAGGCCAAGGGCCTGAACTACGTGAAGCTCGAGGGCGAGGTCGGCATCATCGGCAACGGCGCGGGTCTCGTGATGAGCACCCTGGACGTCGTCGCGTATGCCGGTGAGGCCCACAAGAACGTCAAGCCCGCCAACTTCCTCGACATCGGCGGCGGCGCCTCCGCCGAGGTCATGGCGAACGGCCTGGAGATCATCCTCGGCGACCCGGACGTCAAGTCCGTCTTCGTCAACGTCTTCGGCGGCATCACCGCCTGCGACGCCGTCGCCAACGGCATCGTGCAGGCCCTGGAGCTCCTCGAGAGCAAGGGCGAGGAGGTCACCAAGCCCCTGGTCGTCCGTCTCGACGGCAACAACGCCGAGCTCGGCCGTCAGATCCTGGACGACCGCAACCACCCGCTCGTGCAGCGCGTGGACACCATGGACGGCGCGGCCGACAAGGCCGCCGAGCTGGCTGCTGCCGCGAAGTAAGGGACGAGGTCACACAACACCATGGCTATCTTCCTCACCAAGGAATCCAAGGTCATCGTCCAGGGCATGACCGGCTCCGAGGGCCAGAAGCACACCAAGCGCATGCTGGCTTCCGGCACCAACATCGTCGGTGGCGTGAACCCCCGCAAGGCGGGCACCAGCGTCGACTTCGACGGCACCGAGGTACCCGTCTTCGGCTCCGTCAAGGAGGCCATCGAGAAGACCGGCGCCGACGTCTCGGTCATCTTCGTCCCGGAGAAGTTCACCAAGGACGCGGTCGTCGAGGCCATCGACGCCGAGATCCCGCTGGCGGTCGTCATCACCGAGGGCATCGCGGTGCACGACACGGCGTCCTTCTGGGCCTACGCCGGCAAGAAGGGCAACAAGACCCGCATCGTGGGTCCGAACTGCCCCGGCCTGATCACCCCCGGTCAGTCGAACGCCGGCATCATCCCGGCCGACATCACCAAGCCGGGCCGCATCGGTCTGGTCTCGAAGTCCGGCACGCTGACGTACCAGATGATGTACGAGCTGCGTGACATCGGCTTCTCCACCTGCGTCGGCATCGGCGGTGACCCGATCATCGGCACCACCCACATCGACGCGCTGAAGGCCTTCCAGGACGACCCCGACACCGACCTGATCGTCATGATCGGCGAGATCGGCGGCGACGCCGAGGAGCGGGCCGCGGCCTTCATCAAGGAGAACGTGACCAAGCCGGTCGTCGGCTACGTCGCGGGCTTCACCGCGCCCGAGGGCAAGACCATGGGCCACGCCGGCGCCATCGTCTCCGGCTCCTCCGGCACCGCCCAGGCGAAGAAGGAGGCCCTCGAGGCCGCCGGCGTCAAGGTCGGCAAGACGCCGACCGAGACGGCCAAGCTGGCGCGGGAGATCCTCGCCGGCTGAGCGACTGCCTGACCACTGGTGGGCCCGTCCCCTCGAAGGGGACGGGCCCACCGCTGTTTGCGCGGTCCGCCGTCAACTCGGCTGCGGCAGTAACCGGTCCGGCCCGCGCTGCTGCTCCTTGCGGAGCTTCTTCCGCAGCTTCTGCTCCTTCTCCGACAGCGGCCCGGGCGCGACCCGCGGGGGCACGCCCTGAACAGTCTCCCCGGCCGGCACCGGGGGCTCGTAGCGGGCCGGGGCCGTGCGCACGGTGAGCACCGTGGTCCCGATCAGGGCCACCGTGAAGGCGATGGCGGCCCGGGTCCAGAGGCGGGCCCGGCGTTCCCCGCTGCGCCGCACGACCAGCGGTTTGGCGGCCCGCAGCCGCTCGATGGAGGCCAGTTCGACGAGCCGCCAGTGAAGCACCTCCGGATCCGCCAGTTCCGGCAGTCGCTCGGCGACCGCCTCACGCGCGTGCACCAGCCGGTTCGTGGCCGCGCGGGTGCTGGCCTCCGTCTCCGCCGCGGTCTCCGGCAGGCCGAGACCGACTCCGTCGTACAGCAGCAGAGTGCGGCGGTACGAGGGCGGGAGTCTCAGCAGGGTGTCCATCAGCGCGCGGTCGAACGCGTCGGGGGGCGGTGGTTCGGGGTGCCGGTGGCGGAGGCGGAACCGATGCCACGGGGAGAGGGCGCAGTCGTACGCCACCGCGCGCACCCACCCCGCCGGGTCGCGATCGCGGGCCACCTCGGGCCACCGCTGCCAGGCGATGTGAAAGGCACGCTCGACCGACTCCCGGGCCAGCTCGCGGCGGCCCGTCAGCAGGTAGGTCTGCCGGACGAGCGCGGGGGCGCAGAAGGAGTACAGCGCGTCGAAGGCCTGATCAGGAGTCAGGGCGTCGGCGGCGTCGCCGTACCGCCGAGGGCCCACGGCGCGGGCGCGGACCCAGCCACGACGCCGTCGTGCCGGACCGTCAGCGCCGGCGGCAAAGATGTGGGAGGTCGTCAGTTCCTTTCCCGCGCCCAGTGACTTCAGCAGCCTCGCGTACCTCCTCCCTTTCCGGCCGCGCGGCGTGGAGCGGCCGGTCTCCCACCCGCGCACCGTCTCGCTGGTGACGCCCACCCGGGAAGCCAGCTGAGCCCGTGTCAACGAGGCGGCCTCGCGCAGGCGTCGGCGCTCGTCGGGCGGGGGGAGCGGGAGGGCAGGGCTCTGCGTCACGGGGCGCCCCTCCGTACGGAAAAGTACATAAACGTATATTGGGCGACACAACGGTGGTTCGTCTGTTACGACGTGAAAGCGCGTGTCGTTGGGAGCATGGCGGGCGTGATCGAGATGACCGCTCGCCGACGTTCGCCGTCGCCCCTGCTCACCCGATTGCGCGCCCCTTCGCCCGGACTGGTCGACGCCCTCGTGGGTGGTGCGGTCGCGGCGGGCCTGGGGCTCGCCTCGTTCGCGGTGCTCGTGTTGCTGCTGTGGATCAGCTCGCCCTATCCCGACAGCGGGCCGGGCGGCGCGATGCACGTCGCGGCGGCGCTGTGGCTGCTGGCGCACGGGGCCGAGCTGGTCCGCACCGACACGCTCTCCGGCGCCGCCACCCCCGTGGGCATCCCGCCCCTGCTGCTGCTCGCGCTGCCGGTCTGGCTGCTGCACCGGGCGGCGCGGGACACTGCCGACGGCGGGCGGGGGGATGCGGACGACCGCTTCGGCGAGGAGTTCGAGGCCGTCGAGGTACTCCCCGGGCCGCCGCCGGTCCCCGCCCGTACGGCGTGGACGGGTGTCGTCCTCGGGTACGTCACCGTCGCCGCGCTCGCCGCCCTGTACGCCGCCGGCGGTGCGCTGCGGCCGTCGTGGGTGTGGGTGGGGGTGTGCGTCCCGCTGGTCGCCGTCGTGGCGGCGGGGACGGGCGTGTGGTCGGCGTACGGCCGTCCGGGCGGTCCGCTGCGGCGGCTGCTGGGCGTGCTGCCGACGGGCGTACGGCCGCTGGTGGTCGGCCCCGACGGACGCCCGGGTGTCGCCACCCGGGCCGTGGCGGCCGGGCTCGCGGTGCTCCTCGGGGGCGGCGTGATGCTGGTGGCGGTGTCGCTGGTGGGGCACGGTGCGACGGCTCAGGGATCGCTGCTGGCGCTGACGGAGGGGTGGTCGGGGCGGGTCGCCGTGCTGCTGCTGTGCGCGGCCCTGCTGCCGAACGCGGCGGTGTGGGGTGCCGCCTACGCCCTCGGCCCCGGCTTCGCCCTCGGCGCCGGTCACGTCGTCAGCCCGCTGTCCTCCGCCCCGGCGCCGCTCCTGCCGCCGTTTCCGCTGCTGGCGGCGGTGCCGGAGGCGGGCGAGGGGCAGCCGGTGCACTGGGTGGCCGGAGTCGTGCCGGTGGTCGCCGGGGTGGTCGTCGGCCGGGTCGTGGCGAAGGGGGCGGTCGCGGGGGAGCGCGGCGGGACGCGGCCCGGCGGCGGACGGGGTGCCGTCTGGTCTCCGTGGCGCACCGCTCGGGCAGCCGGACTGGCCGCGGTGCTGTGCGCGGCCGTGCTCACCGGTCTCGCCGCGCTGTCGGGCGGGCCGCTCGGGGTCGCCGTACTGGCCCGCCTCGGGCCGGTGTGGTGGCAGGTCGGGGCGGCGGCGCTGGCCTGGCTGGTGCTGGTGGCGGTCCCGACGGCACTCGGAGTACGGGCCTGGCGGTGCCGGGCGCCCCGGACGGAGGGGTCGGCAACGGCCGGGGGACGGGACGGGAGGCCTGCGAGCGGCGCCCAGCGGAGCGGTCGACCCCGCGAGCGCTCACGCCACGGCCGGGACCGGTTCGAACGCACCGGAACCCCCGCGGGCGGTACCCCGCTGCCGGGCGGCGGCACGGCACAGCGAACCTCGGACTCCCGACAAGAAGAGCCCTACGCGCGGGACGACACCGACTTCGAACCGTACGACTTCCTGCCGGCCGACCCGGGCCCCAAGTCGTACGGCTTCCTGCCCGCGCCGGACGACGCCCCCGAGCGGGACAGTCTCTGAGGGCGGCGGAGACCCGTCAGTCGTTCGTCCCCAGCAGCCCCCGCAGCTCGTCCGGCAGCAGATGCGTGCAGGACTGCTTGGCCTCGTTGGTGAGGGCGTCGTTCGTACAGGTGTAGTAGTCGCTGTAGACCAGCTGGGCCGTGAAGGTCGCGGCGACCAGGGCGATGGCCAGAGACGCCGTGACCAGGCCGCTCACCGCCGCCGTCGTCTGCGGACGGCCGTGCTGCTCGGGGGCGGGGGAGTCCGGGTCGGGCCTGCGGGGCTTGGCGCGCAGGGAGCTGATGCCCCAGTAGAGGGCGAGCGCACCGAGCAGCAGCGCCACGTACGGCCAGCTGAACAGGGCGAAGAAGAAGGCCCACATGCCCGACAGCAGGGCGTAGCGCGCGCGGCGCTGGGCGGGATCCGTCGGGTCCCAGCGCGGGTTCGAGCCTCCCTGCGGACCGCCCTGCCCCTCGGGGCCGCCGCGCGGGCGCTCGCCGAAGCCGCCGGAGGAGCGGCCGGGCTGCCGGTCGCTCCACTGACCGCCCCACGGGGAGCGGCCGCCCGCGCCGTCACCTCGGGAGCCGTCTTGCCCCGCACCGTCCTGGGAGTCGTCGCCCGACGGGTGTCGCGGCTGCCAGGGCCGGTCCGGGGTGCCCTCGGGCGGCGGGGCGAACGGGTTGTCCTCCTGGGAGCCGCGCCCCCGCCCGTCCCCGCGGTCACCGCCGGAAGGCGCGTCGGGCGGCGAGCTGGGGCGCTCCCGCAGCAGCACGGCGCCGCGCTTCCCTCCCTGTGCGGACAGCGGGGGATACGTGAGGAGTCGCAGGCTGCGGTCCGGCATCAAGTGAGCGTCTTCCCGTTGGTGAGTAGGAGCGAGGGACAGGCGAGTGAACGGGACTGAAAGGTGTCGTCCGGGTCCGTCACCTTCTGAACGCACCACATCCGGACGACGTTCCCGAACCGGCTCCGCCCAGACGCTACCTTCCGGCCGCGCCCCCGTCCCGTGGGGGCCGTCCGGAGTGCCGGTATCGTTGCTGACGGTCGACCGGTTCGTAGGCTTCCCCGTATCCGGGGGCGCGAAGCATTCGTATGAATGTACAAACGCCACGCCCCACGTCAAGCGTCGGCCGCCCGGACAGACGCTCCCCCGAGAAAGGCCCCCACCGTGGCCGCCAAGCCCGTGGCCCCGCGCGCCAAGCGCCTCGTCGTGCTGGTCTCCGGATCCGGCACCAACCTGCAGGCGCTCCTCGATGAGATCACCGCCGTCGGCGCGCAGGCGTACGGGGCCGAGATCGTGGCCGTCGGCGCCGACCGCGAGGGCATCGAGGGACTGGCCCGCGCCGAGCGCGCCGGACTGCCGACCTTCGTGCGGAGGGTCAAGGACTACGAAGGCCGCGAGGAGTGGGACGCCGCCCTCGCCGAGGCCGTCGCCGCCCATGAACCCGACCTCGTCGTCTCCGCCGGGTTCATGAAGATCGTCGGCAAGGAGTTCCTCGCGCGGTTCGGCGGGCGGTTCGTCAACACCCACCCCGCCCTGCTGCCCAGTTTTGCGGGAGCCCACGGCGTGCGGGACGCGCTCGCGTACGGCGCCAAGGTCACCGGCTGCACCGTCCACTTCGTCGACGACGGCGTCGACACCGGCCCGATCATCGCGCAGGGCGTGGTGGAGGTCCGGGACGAGGACGACGAGAGCGCTCTGCACGAGCGCATCAAGGAAGTCGAGCGAAGGCTGCTCGTCGAGGTCGTGGGGCGGATCGCCCGCAACGGCTATCGCATTGAGGGACGAAAGGTAGTTATCCAGTGACCGCCGAGAGCAACAAGCGGCCCCTTCGCCGGGCGCTCGTCAGCGTCTACGACAAGACCGGTCTTGAGGAGCTCGCGCGCGGGCTCGACGAGGCCGGGGTCGAGCTCGTCTCCACCGGCTCCACCGCCGCGAAGATCGCCGCTGCCGGCGTCCCCGTCACCAAGGTCGAGGAGCTCACCGGCTTCCCCGAGTGCCTGGACGGCCGCGTCAAGACCCTGCACCCCCGGGTCCACGCGGGCATCCTCGCCGACCTGCGCCTGGAGGACCACCAGCGGCAGCTGGCCGAGCTGGGTGTCGAGCCGTTCGACCTCGTCGTCGTCAACCTCTACCCGTTCCGCGAGACCGTCGCCTCCGGTGCCTCGCCCGACGAGTGCGTGGAGCAGATCGACATCGGCGGTCCGTCGATGGTCCGGGCCGCCGCCAAGAACCACCCGTCGGTCGCGATCGTCACCAGCCCGGCCCGGTACGCCGACGTGCTGGAGGCCGCGCGGAGCGGCGGCTTCGACCTCTCCACCCGCAAGCGGCTCGCCGCCGAGGCCTTCCAGCACACGGCCGCCTACGACGTCGCCGTCGCCTCCTGGTTCGCCTCCTCCTACGCGCCCGTGGACGAGTCGGAGTTCCCCGACTTCCTCGGCGCCACCTGGGAGCGCGAGCACACCCTGCGCTACGGCGAGAACCCGCACCAGCCCGCGGCCCTGTACGTCTCGGGCACCGGCGGCCTCGCCGAGGCCGAGCAGCTGCACGGCAAGGAGATGTCGTACAACAACTACACGGACACGGACGCCGCCCGCCGTGCCGCGTACGACCACACCGAGCCAGCCGTCGCGATCATCAAGCACGCCAACCCCTGCGGTATCGCGGTCGGTTCGGACGTCGCCGAGGCGCACCGCAAGGCCCACGCCTGTGACCCGCTGTCGGCGTTCGGCGGCGTGATCGCCGTCAACCGCCCGGTCAGCAAGGAGATGGCCGAGCAGGTCGCGGAGATCTTCACCGAGGTCATCGTCGCGCCGGACTACGAGGACGGCGCGCTGGAGGCCCTCACCAAGAAGAAGAACATCCGTGTGCTGCGCTGCCCCGAGGGGCCTTCGGCGCCCGTCGAGGTCAAGCCCATCGACGGCGGCGCGCTGCTCCAGGTGACCGACCGGCTCCAGGCCGACGGCGACGACCCGGCCAACTGGACGCTGGCGACCGGAGAGGCGCTGAGCGCCGAGGAGCTGAGCGAGCTGGCCTTCGCGTGGAAGGCCTGCCGGGCCGTCAAGTCCAACGCGATCCTGCTCGCCAAGGACGGTGCCTCGGTGGGTGTCGGTATGGGTCAGGTCAACCGCGTCGACTCCGCCAAGCTGGCGGTGGAGCGGGCGGGCGCCGAGCGTGCGCGGGGCTCCTACGCGGCCTCCGACGCCTTCTTCCCCTTCCCCGACGGCCTGGAGATCCTCACCGAGGCCGGTGTGAAGGCCGTGGTCCAGCCCGGCGGATCGGTCCGCGACGAACTGGTCGTCGAGGCCGCGCGGAAGGCCGGCGTCACGATGTACTTCACCGGGACGCGCCACTTCTTCCACTGACGGCGCTTCCCTGACGGCGTTCCTCTGACGACGTCCCCTGACGGCGGAAGCGGGCCGGCGACACGGCCGGCCCGCTCCGTACGGCTCAGCCGTCTCAGCCGTCGACCTCGTAGCGCCCGACCTCCAGGAAGTACCGCAGTTCCTCCGGAGTGCCGTCGATGGCCTCCTCGGCGGCCGCGCGGAGCGCGTCGCTGATCGTCGGGTCGGCCAGGATGCGGGCGATGGCGACGCGGTCGTCCTCGGCCTGGGCGAGGCGGTAGCCGGTCTCCAGGAAGGCGCGCAGGGCCTCCGGGGTGTTCGCGTCGAGGGCCTTGTTGGCCTCCCGCTTGACGCCCCGGCCGGAGTCCGGGTCGGCGAGGATGCGGACGATGGCGACGCGGTCGTCCTCGGCCTGGGCGAGGCGGTAGCCCGTCTTCAGGAAGGCGCGCATGTCCTCCACGGTGCCGTCGAGGGCCTTGTTGGCCTCCCGCTTGACGCCCCGGCCGGAGTCCGGGTCGGCCAGGATGCGGGCGATCGCGACACGGAGATCGTCCTCCGACATCTCGTCCACCGGCGTGCCGTCCGTCACCGCGGCGGCCGTCACCGCGGGGGCCGAGGAGGCCGGGCCGGCGGCGACGGCCGGTGTGGCGAGGAGGAGGGCCGGCGTCAGGGCGGCGGCGACTATCAGGGCACCGGCGGTGCGTCTCATATGTGAACCTGCCTTCAGGTAGGAGGAGTTCGGCGATCCCGGCGGCGTGGGGCGGATGCCCGGGCCGGGGGTGCGGACATCCTCACATCTCCCGCCGCGCGGAGCAGCGCGTTTTCCGACCACCGCCGCTCAGCCTCCGGGAACCGTGTACTCCTTGAGGTAGCGCGCGAGGCGGTCGGCGTACGCGCGGGTCCGCGGGGGAACGCCACCCGCCTTGTTCACCGTCTTGTACGACGTCCGGTATGCGGCGGCGATCAGCACCCGGCGGTCACCGCGTGCCTCGGGTTCCAGGCGCGGGGCGATCCAGCACAGGTAGCGGCCCATCGCCGGGATGGACTCGGCGGGCGGGAACGGGGGCTGCGGGACGGTCTCGCCGGGTGTGCCGTCCTCGTTCATCCACCAACGCAGGACGCGCGGGGTCCAGCGGGCGATGCCGTACTCGTCGTTGGCGGGGTCGGAGAGGTCCGGGTCGAAGTCGCTCTCCACCTTCAGCATGGCGGCGATCAGGACCGGAGTGACCTCCCGCCGGCCGCAGTCGTGCGCCGTCTCCACGATCAGCAGACGGTAGGCGGGCGGGATGCCCCGGTCGGTGCGCAGCTCGGAGGCGCCGTAGTCGGCGGCGGAGACGTCCGCGGTCGCGCCGGAGCCGCTGCCGCCGTGGGTGCCGTCGGCCCAGACGCTGATGCCGTAGGCGAGGGCGGCGAGGGCGGTGGCGGCGCACGCCGCGCCCACCGCGGCCAGAGTACGGCGGAGGCGGTGGCGGGCCGGGCGCGCAAGGGGCAGCCGGAAGGGGCGGTGAGCGACGCCGGCGGCAGCCGCCCGGACGCGGCGCAGCAGGGCGTCGCCGGTGATGCGGTCCTCGTGGGTGCGGGTCAGGCAGGCGGACGCGATCTGCCGCCACTCGTCGGGGAGTTCGGGCGACAGGCGCAGTTCGTCGGTGCCGCGGGCGTAGGCGGCGGCCGCGTCGCGGCGGGCGGTCGGGGTGGCGCCGGGCAGCGGGAAGGTGTCCGTGAGGACCAGGTGGGCGAGGACGCCGAAGGCCCACACGTCGGCCGACGGGCGGATGCGGCGGCCTCGTTCACCGATCTCGGTCCACAGGAGCTCGGGCGGGGTGTAGTCGGGCGTGGAGAAGGCCGGTGTGTAGGCGTGGGTGCCCTCCAGTTCGGCCGCCATGTTGAAGTCGGCGAGGCGGACCGAACCGTCGGCCATCAGCAGCACGTTGGCCGGCTTCAGGTCGCCGTGCACCCACCCGGCGTCGTGCAGCTGGGCCAGGCCCTCGCAGATCTGCGCGAGCAGCGCGGGGCCCGCCTCGGGCCGGGGCGTCGCGGCGAGCAGGGCGGACAGGGAGCCCTCGGCCCGCTCCAGGACGAGGACGGTGGCGCCGTCCAGCTCCGGGCGGTCCGGGTCGTCGACCGTCAGCGTCTCGTACATCCGCACCAAGCGCGGATGTCTCAGCCGCCGGTACAGCTCGACCTCCCGCTCGATCAGGTCCCGCAGGTGGCTGAGCCGGCGTGGCGTGGCCGTGCCGGTGGGCAGGAACTTCAGGGCGGCCGTCGGGGGCAGCTCCGTGCTCCCCCCGATGCGCCGGGCCGCGTACACACTGCCGAACGCGCCGGTCGCGAGGGGTTCGCGCACCTCCCAGACGCCGACCCTGTAGCCCTTCGGCACGGGCAGGGCGTAGGGCTCGGTCACCGGGCCACCCTGCCCGGCGGGGCGGCCAGCACGGCCAGGTCGTCCTCGCGGACCAGGTCGAAGCGGAGCGCCAGGGAGACCAGGGACTCCTTCTTGCCGTTCAGCCGCGGGCCCGGGTCCGCGCTCTCCGGGCCGGGTTTGAGGCGAAGCTTCACGGCGAGGTAGTCGATGTTCCACTGCACCGACGTACGGGACGCGGCCGGCCAGGCGGCGCGCAGCCGGTCGGCGACCTGGTCGACGGTCGGCACCGGGGCGTGCGGGGTGCCGCGCAGGCGGGGTTCGCACAGGGCCGCCAGGACCGCGAAGTAGCGCTTGCTGCGGTCGAGCGAGAAGGCCGGTGCGGTGGTGCTGCCGTCGAGGCCGCCCGTGCCGCTGAGGTAGTCGTGGCGCGGCGCCCACACCTGGAGCGTCAGCAGGTCACCGGCGGCGGGCAGCACGATCCGCGAGAACTCGAAGGGGATCGGCGCGTCCAGCCGGCCGGGCGCCACCTTGACGTGTTCGCCCGCGCCCTCCGGGTTCTCCACCACGTAGGTCTGTTCGCGGCTGAGGTTGCTGAGGATCCAGAAGGCGCCGTGCGCGGTGATCTCGCCGGCCCGTCGGGAGACACCGTCGTGGGTGATGTGGAGGTCGTTGTCGTGCGCGGACCGGCCGAAAGTGAGGCGTTCGCCGGGCGCGAGTCTGATCTGGCGGCGGTTCGGTTCGTCCTCCGTGGTCGGCGGAGGTACCACGATGATGCTGTACAAGGTGCTCTCCCCGTGCCTGACAGCTACGGACGTCAGACTAGGGCGACGCACCAGGGCCGTGCCCCCCTCGTACGGGTGAGACACGGCCCTTGGGTGTGATTGGCGTGAACTGGTCCGCTCGCCCGGTCGGTTCAGTACTTGGGGCGGTTGAACCAGGCCTTGCCGTTCGCGTTGCCGACGAACACCGCGACCAGGATGGCCAGGATCGTGTGCACCAGGCCGACGATGACGAACGGGTAGAGGCCGAGGACGGCCGTGATGATGGCGAAGACCAGGATGGTGACCCGGGCGCCGTTGCCGCCGCTCTTGAACTTCGTCGCCAGGACGGCCGCGAACACCAGCCAGGCCACGCCGAACACCACGTAGCCCCACAGCACACCGGTCGACTGGCCGACCAGGTCCTGGAAGGCGGTGTTGTCCTGGAGGGACTCGTCGTCCTTCGCGGCGTTGAGGGCCACGGCGGCGAAGGCGAAGAGCACCACGCCGATGACCTGCAGGCCGACGATGACCCACATCATCACGCGGGCCGCACCAACCGAGCCGGGCATCGTGGTCGGGGCGGCGGGGCCGGCCCCGTAGGGGGAGACCGGCGGGGCCTGCGGGTAGCCGTAACCGGGCGCCTGTCCCTGCTGCTGCGGGTAGCCGTAGCCCGGCTGCTGCTGCTGCTGCGGCGGCTGCTGGCCCTGGGGCGCGCCGTAGGGGTTGTTCGGGTCGCCGTAGCTCATGGCGAACTTTCCTCCGTTGGGTTTTCTCTAGTGCGGGGACGACGCGGGGCATCCGCACGGAGGAGAGTTCTTAAGTTTGCGACCGTCCCCCCGTTGAACTGCCCGCGGCACTTGTCATGTCATCGTTCTGCACCACTGACGGGCTTGTCCAGCCGCATTCCCGATGTGTTGTGCAAGTGCAACATCACTGATCTTGGGTGGATACGTGAGGACGGACACCCTGGTGCCCGGATTGCGGCCGGATTGGAACCGTGGCGGGGTCATCCGCGAGGATGGGGCCATGACCGCCCAGATTCTCGATGGCAAGGCCACCGCAGCCGCGATCAAGTCCGATCTGACCGCCCGCGTGGCGGCGCTGAAGGAGAAGGGCGTCACGCCCGGCCTCGGCACGATCCTCGTCGGGGACGACCCCGGCAGCCAGAAGTACGTCGCCGGCAAGCACCGCGACTGCGCGCAGGTCGGCATCGCCTCCATTCAGAGGGAGCTGCCCGGCACCGCCACGCAGGAGGAGATCGAGGCGGTCGTGCGCGAGCTGAACGAGGACCCGGAGTGCACGGGTTACATCGTGCAACTGCCGCTGCCCAAGGGCATCGACGAGAACCGCGTCCTCGAACTGATGGACCCGGACAAGGACGCGGACGGCCTGCACCCGATGAACCTCGGCCGGCTGGTCCTCAACGAGCCGGCGCCGCTGCCCTGCACCCCCAACGGCGTCCTCACCCTGCTCCGCCGCTACGGCGTGGAGATCAAGGGTGCCGAGGTCGTGGTGGTCGGCCGTGGTGTGACCATCGGCCGGCCGATGCCGCTGCTGCTGACGCGGCGCAGCGAGAACGCGACGGTGACCCAGTGCCACACCGGCACGCGTGACCTGTCGGCGCACCTCAAGCGCGCGGACATCATCGTCGCCGCGGCCGGTTCCGCCCATCTGATCCGCGCGGAGGACGTGAAGCCGGGCGCGGCCGTCCTCGACGTCGGCGTCTCCCGCAGCGCCGAGGGCAAGATCGTGGGTGACGTCCACCCCGACGTGGCCGAGGTCGCGGCCTGGATCTCCCCGAACCCCGGCGGGGTCGGCCCGATGACCCGCGCCCAGCTGCTCGTCAACGTGGTCGAGGCGGCGGAGCGCAGTGTCGGCTGAGCGGGGCG
>NZ_GG657757.1:5480366-5502054 GCF_000158955.1 Streptomyces viridochromogenes DSM 40736
CAAGACGACGGGGGCGTCGAGGGTGCGCAGAGCGCAGGGGACTCCCTGGGCCCCCGGAGTGCGGGAGCGACCCAGGGCACGCAGCACGCCGGGAGCGACGGGAGCGACGGGGGCGCCCAGCACGGCGGGGCCGTCCAGGGCGCCCACACCGGCGGGGCCGCGCAGAGCTCTCAGGACGTTGCGGTTGTGCGGGGTGCCGCGGCTGGTGGGGACGGGCAGGTCGCTTCGGACAGGCAGGAGGCGGCCGAGGACTTTACCGTCCGGGATCCCGTCAGTGCTCCCGATGCCGAGGGGCGGCCGCGGCGGGTCACTCGGCGGTTTCCGCTGTTCACCAAGGACACCGCACGGCCCGAGGGCGGTGGCCGGGCGGCGTCCGGTGGCGCGCCCGCCCCGGCCCGGCAGTGGCCCGTGCTCGCCGTACTCGGACTGGTCGGACTCGGACTGATGGTGACCGCGTTCGGTCAGTTCCGGCTCGGGGTCCTGATGATCGGCGTCGCGCTGCTGGGCGGCGGCGCGATGCGCTGGCTGCTGCCGGACGTCGGCATGCTGGCCGTCCGCTCCCGCTTCACGGACATCGTCACGTACGGCGTGATGGGCCTGGTGATCGTCATGCTGGCCCTGATGGCGCAACCCAAACCGTGGGTGCAGCTCCCGTTCCTGAAGGACACGCTGCACTTCACGGTCACCAGCGAATGACGGGAACGGCGGCCCGTCCTCTCCCCCGAGGAAGGACGGGCCGCCGCCACACCCCACCCTCGTGCACCGCGAATGACCTGTTCAACGCCTGTCAGTACGCTGTGGCACGGAAGTGACGGTTCCGGTACGTCCCTTGGCTGATTCCGCACGAAGTGGTGCGGCACCCCGGGTGGCATGGACAATCAGGACGGTCCGGGGTGTACCGCGCGCTGTCACCATGCTTCTGTGCGCCCCCCGTCAGGGAACTGAGATCCTGACTGTGCGCATCCCTGTGGGTATCCAGAACGGGGACTCGGCCGAGGCCGCCAACGCGCGGGGCGAACAGCGCGGGAAACAACAGCACGAACCGGGGGGAAGAGGGGGAAGCAATGCCTCGTTGGAAGGCCTTGCCGGATGAGCTCGATCCGCAGATCAGGGAGTTCACCAGCCAGTTGCGCAGACTCGTGGACCGCAGCGGTCTGAGCATCGCGTCGGTGGCGGACCGCACGGGATACAGCAAGACGTCCTGGGAGCGTTATCTGAACGGCCGGCTGCTCGCGCCCAAGGGTGCGATCGTGGCGCTGGCCGAGGTCACCGAGACGAACCCGGTGCACCTGACCACCATGTGGGAGCTCGCCGAGCGCGCCTGGAGCCGCTCGGAGATGCGGCACGACATGACGATGGAGGCCATCCGGATATCCCAGGCGCGGGCCGCGCTCGGGGAGTTCGGCGGGCAGGACTTCGGCGGCACCTCCGCCGCCGCCAAGGACGACGGCAGGACGGCTTCGGCGGGCGGCGGCGACAACACGTCCCGCAGGAGCGGCAACACCACGGTCACGCCGGGCATCGCGGGCCCTGCCGGGGTCTCCCCGACGGTGCCGGCCCAGCCGACGGCCCCCGAGGTGCAGGACTCCACGGGTGCCGGTGCCGGTGCCGGTGTGCGGGAGGACGGCGGCCGGGGTGGTGCGACCGAGGTCAACTCCTGGGGACTGGCCGGGTACAAGGGCCCGTCACCGACGGGCGCACGCGGCACCGGGTCAGGCGGTGGCTCCGGCACGGGTACCGACTCCCGGACCGGTTCGGGGCCCGGGAGCTCTGCCGGGGCGTCCGGCGGCCCTGCCTCCGCGCGGGGTGGTGGCGGAGCGGGCGCGTACGACACACCCCCGCAGGACGCCGCTCCGGCCCGCGCCGGTGGCGCCGGTCGCTCCGGTGGTGCCGGCGGTGTCGGCGGCAAGAAGCGGACCGCGACGTTCCTCGCGGGTGTCGTGGGCGTCCTCGTGGTGATAGCCGGTGCGTTCTATCTCACCGGCGGCGGTGGTGACGACGAGGCCAAGGGCGCCACCAAGTCCCCCTCACCGTCCGCCAGCACGGACCCGGACCTGCCGCCCGGCGTGAAGTGCAGCGGTGACGGTTGCACCGGCAAGGACGCGGAGGCCATGGGATGCAGTGGTGACCTGGTGACCACGGCCCGGACGGCGACCATAGGCACGACCACGATCGAGGTCCGCTACAGCGAGACCTGCAAGGCGGCCTGGGGGCGTATCACCCAGGCGACCCAGGGCGACGAGGTCCAGGTCAGCGCGGGCAAGAAGAAGGAGACCGGCAGCATCACCGAGCCCGGGGACGCGATCGCGTACACGCCGATGGTGGCCGTGAAGAACGCCACCGACGCCAAGGCCTGCGCAACGCTCGCATCCGGACAGCAGGGCTGCACCGAGTAGCAGGGGACTGCACCGGATCGCAGCTCGGCCCCGCGTATGCGGATCGTCGCGCGTGTGCGGATCGTCGCGCGCATGCCCGTCCGCCGAGCATGCGGCGCGCGGGGTGGGCCGGGCACCGGCCAGGTGCTCCCGCCCGGGGGAAACGAATTTCGGAGACGGAGGATTGGGCGTCCGGATCGGGGGCACGCGAACCGTACCCCCACGGGAGTCCGGCACGGTCGGTTCCCCCCAAGGCGGCCGCCTTCGTCCCCCTCTCCCGGACGGGCGGCCGCCTCCCGTGTGGGCGTGCGGTGGGTTGTGGGGTGGGCCACACCGACCCGGCCGTCCGGGATCCCGGAGGCGCGATAGCCTGACCGCTGGATGGATCTCTTGACGCCAAGAGATCGATCAAACGTCCGGGGCAGGGACGCCCCACCGCCAGCTGTCATACGGAGAACGCCATGACCCGCACTCCCGTGAACGTCACCGTC
Source organism: Streptomyces viridochromogenes DSM 40736 (assembly GCF_000158955.1). GTDB lineage: Bacteria > Actinomycetota > Actinomycetes > Streptomycetales > Streptomycetaceae > Streptomyces > Streptomyces venetus. Next base: position 5,483,233 of record NZ_GG657757.1, read on the forward strand.
ACCGGCGCGGCCGGCCAGATCGGTTACGCCCTGCTCTTCCGCATCGCCTCCGGTCAGCTGCTCGGCGCGGACGTGCCGGTGAAGCTGCGCCTCCTGGAGATCACGCCGGCGCTGAAGGCCGCCGAGGGCACGGCCATGGAGCTGGACGACTGCGCGTTCCCGCTCCTCCAGGGCATCGACATCACGGACGACCCGAACGTCGCCTTCGACGGCACGAACGTGGGCCTGCTGGTCGGCGCCCGCCCCCGCACCAAGGGCATGGAGCGCGGCGACCTGCTGGAGGCCAACGGCGGCATCTTCAAGCCGCAGGGCAAGGCCATCAACGACCACGCCGCGGACGACGTCAAGATCCTGGTCGTCGGCAACCCGGCGAACACGAACGCGCTCATCGCGCAGGCCGCCGCGCCCGACGTACCGGCCGAGCGGTTCACCGCGATGACCCGCCTCGACCACAACCGCGCCCTGACCCAGCTCGCGAAGAAGACGGGCTCGACGGTCGCCGACATCAAGCGGCTCACCATCTGGGGCAACCACTCCGCCACCCAGTACCCGGACATCTTCCACGCCACGGTCGCCGGCAAGAACGCCGCCGAGGTCGTGAACGACGAGAAGTGGCTGGCCGAGGACTTCATCCCGACCGTCGCCAAGCGCGGTGCCGCCATCATCGAGGCCCGCGGCGCCTCGTCGGCCGCCTCCGCCGCCAACGCCGCCATCGACCACGTCCACAGCTGGGTCAACGGCACCGCCGACGGCGACTGGGTCTCCATGGGCATCCCGTCCGACGGTTCGTACGGCGTCCCGGAGGGCCTCATCTCCTCCTTCCCCGTCACCACCAAGGACGGTAAGTACGAGATCGTCCAGGGCCTGGAGATCAACGAGTTCTCCCGCGCCCGGATCGACGCCTCCGTCAAGGAGCTCGAGGAGGAGCGCGAGGCGGTCCGCGGCCTCGGCCTCATCTGATCCACGCCTCTCTGCGTTCCGCAGGCCCCCCACCGGTTGCTTCCGGTGGGGGGCCTGCGGGCGTTCCAGCGCAGGATTTCATGGGCGATTTGCCCAAGTTTGCTCGCATGTTCAGTGATGCAGCGCACTTTCAGCCATGGATTGCGCATGCAACTGGGAGCCCCGGGCAGGCGAACTCGGTCTCCTGTGTCACACATGTGTGAGACAAGGGCGCTGAACAGGAACGGAAGGGCAGTTACGGATCATGGCGGAAAGTACCGAACTTCAGGCACGTAAAACCATCCACGCGGGGGGAGAATGGCGTGCCGCCGTCTCCGGTGCCACCCGGGAGATCCTCGACCCCGCGGACGCCCTGCCCTTCGCCGTCGTCGCGGAGGGGGACGAGAAGGACACCGACCTGGCGATCGCCGCCGCCCGGCGCGCCTTCGACGAGGGCGACTGGCCGCGCACGCCCGTCACCGAGCGGGCCGCACTGCTGCGCCGCGTCGCCGACCTGCTGGTGCGCGACCGCGAACAGCTCGGGCGGCTGGAGGCCCAGGACGCCGGCAAGACCGTCGAGGAGGGCCGCGTCGACATCGACTGTGTCGCCGACGCCTTCCGCTACTTCGCCGACCTGGTCGCCGGCGAGGCCCCCGGCCGGGTCGTCGACGCGGGCTCGCCCGACATCCACAGCGTCGTCGTGCACGAGCCCATCGGTGTCTGCACGATGATCACGCCCTGGAACTATCCGCTGCTCCAGGCCAGCTGGAAGATCGCCCCGGCCCTCGCCGCCGGCAACACCTTCGTCATCAAGCCGAGCGAGATCACCCCGATGACGACCATCGCGCTGATCGAGCTGCTCGTCGAGGCCGGGCTGCCCGAGGGCGTCGCCAACATCGTCACCGGCCCTGGCCACTCGGTGGGCGCGCGGCTCTCCGAGCATCCCGACGTCGACCTGGTCTCCTTCACCGGCGGCCTGGTCAGCGGCACCAAGGTGGCCCAGGCCGCCGCGCCCGGCGTCAAGAAGGTCGCCCTCGAACTCGGCGGCAAGAACCCCAACGTGGTCTTCGCCGACGCCTGCGCCACCGACGAGGGCTTCGACACCGCCGTCGACCAGGCCCTCAACGCCGCCTTCATCCACAGCGGCCAGGTCTGCTCGGCCGGCGCCCGCCTCATCATCGAGGAGTCGGTCCGGGACCGGTTCGTCACCGAACTCGCCCGGCGCGCCGAGAAGATCCGCCTCGGCCGCGGCACCGAGGACGGCGTCGAGTGCGGCCCGCTGGTCTCCGAGCAGCAGCGCGCCAAGGTCGAGGCGTACGTCGAGTCCGCCCTCCAGGAGGGCGCGGTGCTGCGCTCCGGCGGCAAGCGCCCCGAGCCCTCCCCGCAGCGCCCCGAGAACGGCTACTTCTACGAGCCGACCGTCCTCGACCACTGCCACCGCGAGATGCGCGTCGTACGGGAGGAGGTCTTCGGGCCGGTCGTCACCGTCGAGACCTTCCGCACCGAGGACGAGGCCGTCGCCCTGGCCAACGACACCGAGTACGGGCTCGCGGGCGGTGTCTGGACCACCGACGCGGGCCGCGCCCGCCGGGTGGCCGGACGGCTGCGTCACGGCACGATCTGGATCAACGACTTCCACCCCTACCTGCCGCAGGCGGAATGGGGTGGCTTCGGCAAGAGCGGAGTGGGCCGGGAGCTCGGCCCGGCCGGCCTCGCCGAGTACCGGGAGACCAAGCACGTCTACCAGAACCTCGCTCCCAAGCCGGTGCGCTGGTTCGCGGGCTGAGCCACGGGCCCGGGTCGGCCTCCCCCCCCGGCCCGGGCCGACCTCCCCACCCTTCGAGCCCGTCCACTTCATCCCCACTGGAGCAAGCAAGCCATGTCCCACACCGTCCATGAGTACGACTATGTCGTGATAGGCGGCGGAACCGCTGGTTCCGTCATTGCCTCACGCCTGACCGAGAACCCCGACGTGACCGTCGCCGTCATCGAGGGCGGCCCCAGCGACGTCGGCCGTGACGACGTGCTGACCCTGCGCCGATGGATGGGCCTGCTGGGTGGCGAGCTCGACTACGACTACCCCACCACCGAACAGCCACGCGGAAACTCGCATATCCGGCACAGCCGGGCCCGGGTCCTGGGCGGCTGTTCCTCGCACAACACCCTGATCGCCTTCAAGCCGCTGCCGGCGGACTGGGACGAGTGGGAGGACGCCGGTGCCAAGGGCTGGGGCGCGGTGCAGATGGAGGCGTACTTCGCGCGTCTGCTCAACAACGTCGTCCCCGTCGACGAGCAGGACCGCAACGCCATCGCCCGGGACTTCGTGGACGCGGCCCAGGCGGCGCTGAACGTGCCGCGCGTGGAGGGCTTCAACAAGAAGCCGTTCACCGAGGGCGTCGGCTTCTTCGACCTCGCCTACCACCCCGAGAACAACAAGCGGTCCTCGGCCTCGGTGGCGTACCTGCACCCGGTGATGGACGAACGGCCCAACCTGACGATCCTGCTGGAGACCTGGGCGTACAAGCTCCAGCTGGACGGCGACCGCGCCGAGGGCGTGCACGTCCGCACCAAGGACGGCGAGGAGATCCTCGTCAAGGCCCGCAGCGAGGTCCTGCTGTGCGCCGGCGCCGTCGACTCGCCCCGGCTGCTGATGCACTCCGGCATCGGCCCCAAGGCCGACCTGGAGAAGCTCGGCATCCCCGTCACGCACGACCTGCCGGGCGTCGGCGAGAACCTCCTCGACCACCCCGAGTCGGTGATCGTGTGGGAGACCAACGGCCCCATCCCGGAGAACTCCGCGATGGACTCGGACGCCGGCCTCTTCGTGCGCCGCGACGCCGAACTGCCGCACCCCGACCTGATGTTCCACTTCTACCAGATCCCGTTCACGGACAACCCGGAGCGACTGGGCTACGAGCGGCCCGAGTTCGGCGTCTCGATGACCCCGAACATCCCCAAGCCGAAGAGCCGCGGCCGGCTGTACCTGACCAGCGCCGACCCCGAGGTCAAGCCCGCCCTGGACTTCCGCTACTTCACCGACGAGGACGACTACGACGGCAAGACCCTCGTCGACGGCATCAAGATCGCCCGCGAGATAGCCAGGACCGAGCCGCTGGCCGGCTGGCTCAAGCGCGAGGTGTGCCCGGGTCCGGACGTGACCGACGACGCGGAACTCAGCGAGTACGCCCGCAAGGTCGCGCACACCGTCTACCACCCCGCCGGCACCTGCAAGATGGGCGCCGCCGACGACCGGCTCGCCGTCGTCGACCCCGAGCTGCGCATCCGCGGCCTGGAAGGCATCCGCATCGCCGACGCCTCCGTCTTCCCCACCATGACCACCGTCAACCCGATGATCGGAGTGCTCATGGTCGGAGAGAAGGCCGCCGAGCTGATCGGAGGTGGTTCCAAGTGACCGCGACCCTCGAGCCCCCTACGGAGCAGACCATGGACACCGCCCCCGTCTTCTCGGTGGAGAACCTGTGGAAGGTGTTCGGCCCGAAGGCCGACCGCGTCCCGGGCGACCCCGAGCTCACCGCCCTCGATCCGGCCGAGCTGCGCTCCCGCACCGGCTGCACGGCCGCCGTCCGCGACGTCAGCTTCGACGTGCGCAAGGGCGAGGTCTTCGTCGTCATGGGCCTGTCCGGCTCCGGCAAGTCCACGCTGGTGCGCTGTCTGACCCGGCTGATCGAACCGACGGCGGGCACCATCGCCATCGACGGCGAGGACGTCCGCGCCATGGACCGCTCCCGGCTGCGCGAACTGCGCCGGCACCGCGCCGCCATGGTCTTCCAGCACTTCGGCCTGCTGCCGCACCGCACGGTCCTCGACAACGTCGCCTACGGCCTGGAGATCCAGGGCATGGGCAAGGCCGAGCGGCGTGAGCGTGCCGCCGAGGTCATCGCCAAGGTCGGCCTGGAGGGCATGGAACACCGTCGCCCCGGCCAGCTCTCCGGCGGCCAGCAGCAGCGCGTCGGCCTGGCCCGCGCGCTCGCCGTCGACCCCGAGGTGCTCCTCTTCGACGAGCCGTTCAGCGCGCTCGACCCGCTGATCCGGCGCGACATGCAGGAGGAGGTCGTCCGGCTGCACCAGGAAGAGGGCCGCACCATGGTCTTCATCACCCACGACCTCCAGGAGGCCCTCAAGCTCGGCGACCGCATCGCCCTGATGCGGGACGGCCAAGTCGTGCAGCTCGGCACGCCCGAGGAGATCGTGGGCTCGCCCGCCGACGACTACGTCCGCGAGTTCGTCCGGGACGTCCCGCGCGAACAGGTCATGACCGTCCGCACCGCCATGCGCCGTCCCACGGCGGACCAGGACGGCAGCGGACCCGCGGTCCGGCCCGACGCGACGGTCTCCGAGGCGATCGAGGCGGTCGCCCGCGCCGGCGCACCGGCCCGTGTCGTGGACAAGGGCCGCTGCGTGGGCGTGGTCGACTCCGACACGCTCCTCGGGGTCGTCGCCGGCACGGAGCAGCCCGAGCCGCCGGGCACCGAACAGCCCAAGGAGGCGGTGTGATGGCGACCATCACCGCGTCCCCGCCCCGCCTCGGCCTGCCCGGGCTGCTGAAGAACCGTGCCGTCCAGAAGCTGCTGCTCCTGGCCCTCGCCGCGGCGGTCCTCGTGCCGCTGGCGAACGCCCGCTGGGCGAGCGGCACCTGGCCGAGCGCGCTGACCCTCGACTTCTCCGCGCCGCTCGCCAAGGCCAGCGACTGGATCATCGACAACCGCGACAGCCACCCGCTGTTCCTGTACTTCTTCGGCCACGTCAGCAATGTCGTCGTCATCGCCGTACGCGCCGTCTACCTCACCCTCCTGGCCATCGGCTGGGCGGGCGTCACCGCCCTGGGCGCGCTGGTCGCCTGGCGTGTGGCGGGTGTGAAGCTGGCCCTCGGCACCGCCGTCGCGTTCCTCGCCTGCGGCCTGCTCGGCATGTGGGTGCCGACCATGCAGACCCTCGCCCTGATGGTCGTCGCGGTCCTCGCGTCGGTCGTCGTCGGTGTGCTGCTCGGGCTCGCGGCCGGACTCTCCGACCGGATGGACCGGGCCCTGCGTCCGATCCTCGACACCATGCAGGTGCTGCCCGCCTTCGCCTACCTGCTGCCGGTCGTCCTGGTCTTCGGCATCGGTGTCCCCGCGGCCGTCCTGGCCACCGTCATCTACGCCGCCCCGCCGATGGCCCGCCTGACCTCGCTCGGTCTGCGCGGCGCCGACAAGTCGGTGCTGGAGGCCGTCGAGTCGCTCGGCTCCACCGCACGCCAGCGGCTGCTGACCGCCCGGATCCCACTGGCCCGCAAGGAACTCCTGCTCGGCGTCAACCAGACGATCATGATGGCGCTGTCCATGGCCGTCATCGCGGCCGTCATCGGCGCGGGCGGTCTCGGTGACCGCGTCTACCAGGCCCTGGCCTCGGTCGACGTCGGCGCCGCCCTGGCCGCCGGTATCCCGATCGTGCTGCTGGCCGTCGTCCTGGACCGCGTCACGGGCGCGGCGGGGGAGCGGCTCGGCGCCGAACCGGAGCCGCACAGCGGACGCGGCTGGCTCTACGCCCTCGCCGAGCGTCGTCGCCGTGGCCGTCGCCGGACGCCTCACGGGCCGCCTCGACTGGCCCGAGACCTGGACCGTCGGCATCGCCGAACCCGTCAACCGGGTCGTCGACTGGATGACCGCGCACCTGTACTCGGGCGTCCCCTACATCGGCGGCACCGCCGACTGGGCGGGCCACTTCACCACCTGGGTGCTCGACCCGATGCGCGACGGCCTGCAGTGGCTGCCCTGGTGGTCGGTGCTGCTGATCGTCGCCGCCCTGGCCTGGGTCATCGGCACCTGGCGCACCGCGCTCACCGCCGTCCTCGCCATGGCCGCGATCGGCGTGCTCGGCGTCTGGAAGCCGTCCCTGGACACGCTGTCGCAGGTCCTCGCGGCCGTCGTCGTCACCCTCGTCGTCGGCTTCGCCGTCGGTATCGCCGCGGCCCGCAGCGACCGCCTGGAGCGGCTGCTGCGCCCGGTCCTGGACGTGTTCCAGACGATGCCGCAGTTCGTGTACCTGATCCCGGTCGTCGCCCTGTTCGGCGTCGGACGCGCCCCGGCCGTCGCGGCCGCGATCGTCTACGCCCTCCCGGCGGTCGTCCGCATCACCACCCAGGGCCTGCGCCAGGTCGACCCGTCCGCGCTGGAGGCCTCCGGCTCCCTCGGCGCCACCAGCTGGCAGCAGCTGCGGCAGGTCCAGCTCCCGCTGGCCCGGCCGGCCCTGCTGCTCGCCGTCAACCAGGGCCTCGTGCTGGTCCTCGCCGTCGTCGTCATCGGCGGCCTGGTCGGCGGTGGCGCGCTCGGCTACGACGTGGTCTTCGGCCTCGCCCAGGGCGACCTGGCGACCGGTCTGGTGGCCGGCGGCGCGATCGTCTGCCTCGGCCTGATGCTCGACCGGGTGACCCAGCCCACCGAACGCCGCGCGAAGAAGGGAGCGTGACATGCGAGTCCGTAAGATCCGCAAGACGGCCGTGATCGCCGCGGCGAGCTCCCTGGCGCTGCTCACCGGCTGCGGTGCCGCCGACATGACCAAGCAGGCCTCGCCCTTCGCCAACGCGCAGGGCTCCAAGACCGTGACCCTGTCCGTGCAGTCCTGGGTGGGCGCCCAGTCCAACGTGGCCGTCGCCCAGTACATCCTGGAGCACGAGCTCGGCTACCGGGTCGACACCGTCCAGGTCGACGAGGTGCCCGCCTGGGACGCGCTCAGCCAGGGCCGTGTCGACGCGCTCCTGGAGGACTGGGGCCACCCGGACCAGGAGAAGCGGTACGTCGACGACAAGAAGACGATCACGCGCGGTGGCGGACTCGGCGTCACCGGGCACATCGGCTGGTTCGTCCCGACGTACCTCGCCAAGCAGCACCCGGACATCACCAACTGGAAGAACCTCAACAAGTACTCCGACCTCTTCCGCACCCCGGAGAGCGGCAGCAAGGGCCAGCTGATGGACGGTTCGCCGTCCTACGTCACCAACGACAAGGCGCTGGTGAAGAACCTGAAGCTGGACTACCAGGTGGTGTTCGCCGGCTCCGAGGCCGCGCAGATCACGCAGATGAGGCAGTTCGCCAAGGAGAAGAAGCCCTTCCTCACCTACTGGTACTCGCCGCAGTGGCTCTTCAAGAAGGTCCCGATGACCGAGGTGAAGCTGCCGCCCTACAAGGAGGGCTGCGACGCCGACCCCGACAAGGTCGCCTGCGCCTACCCGCACACGCCGCTGGAGAAGTACCTCAACTCGGACTTCGCGAAGAACGGCGGCAAGGCGGCGGCCTTCCTGAAGAAGTTCAAGTGGACGACCGAGGAGCAGAACGAGGTCTCCCTGATGATCGCCGACAAGAAGATGACGCCGGAGGACGCGGCGAAGAAGTGGGTGGACAGCCACAAGTCCACGTGGAAGAAGTGGCTGTCCTGACGTCCGCTACATCAGCCGAGCGGCGATCTCCCGCAGTGCGCGGGTGGCCCGCCGCTGGAGCCCCGGTCCGAAGGTGACCCGGGTGGCCCCTCGCGCGCCGAGTTCGGCGGGCGAGGGGCCCTCCTCGGTGAAGACCCCCACGTTGACCGGCCCCTGGATCCCGGACCGCAGCAGCGGCAGGACCTCCGGCGGGGCCCCGATCGGGTAGACGCAGTCGGCGCCCGCCGCCACGTACAACGCCGCCCGCTCGATGGTCTGTTCGGGGTCGGGGGCCCCGTACGCGAAGGTGTCCACACGCGCGTTCACGAAGAGCCGGTCACCGGCCGCCGCCCGCACCTCGGCGAGCCACTCGGCGTGCGCGCGCGGGTCCTTGAGCTCCCCGTCCTCGGAGTCCTCCAGGTTGCAGCCCACCGCCCCCGTCTCCAGCAGCCGCTCCACCAGCTCCTTCGGCGCGAGCCCGTATCCGTCCTCGACGTCCGCCGACACGGGCACGTCGACCGCCCGGACGATCCGGGTGACCGCGGCGAACATCTCGTCGACCGGGACCTGCCCGTCCTCGTACCCGAGGGAGGCGGCGACGCCGGCGCTGGGCACGGCGAGCCCCGGGAACCCGGCCTCCGCGAACACCCGGGCACTGACCGCGTCCCACGGCCCGGGCAGCACCAGCGGATCCTCGGGCGCGCGGTGGTGGTGCAGGGCGCGGAACGTGTCGGCCTGGCTCATGGCGTGTACCCCCCTGGCGGGATCCGGCGGCTGACCATCACCCGGTTCCAGTTGTTGATGGCGACAACCAGCCCCACGAGATGGGCGAGCCGCACCTCGTCGAAGTGCTTGGCGGCCTGCTCGTACACCTCGGCCGGGACGAATCCGTCCGTCAGGACGGTCACCGCCTCGGTCAGCGCCAGTGCCGCCCGCTCCCGCTCGTCGAAGACGTCCTCGGCCTCCTCCCAGGCGGCCAGCAGGTCGAGCTGCCGCTCACTCACCCCGTGCTTCCGGGCGATCGCGAGGTGCATGTCGAGGCAGAACGCGCAGTGGTTGAGCTGCGAGGCGCGGATCACGACGAGTTCGGCGAGGACCGGGTCGCCGAGGCCCTGCTTCGCGACCGCGCTGAGGGCGGACATGGCCCGGGCGACCGCCGGATCCAGCAGCCGGGTCCGGAGCGTCACTTGTACTGGCCCGGCCGGTAGTGCCCCGGCGCCATACGGCAGGTCACCCCGAACCGGTTCCAGGCGTTGATCACCGTGATCGCGGCGATCAGCTGGGCCAGCTCGGCCTCCTCGAAGTGCTTCTCGGCCTTCGCGTACACCTCGTCCGGCACGAATCCGTCCGTCAGCACGGTCACGGCCTCCGTCAGCTCCAGCGCCGCGAGCTCCTTCTCGGTGTAGAAGTGCCGCGACTCCTCCCACGCGCCGAGCTGCACGATCCGCTCGACGCTCTCGCCCGCCGCGAGGGCGTCCCTGGTGTGCATGTCGATGCAGAAGGCGCAGTGGTTTGATCTGCGAGGCGCGGATCTTCACCAGCTCGTACAGCGTGGGGTCGAGCCCCTGCCGGGCGGCGGCCTCCAGCCGGACCATCGCCTTGTAGACGTCCGGCGCGTGCTTGGCCCACTCCAGGCGGGCGGGCTGCTCGGGGGCGTACCCCGTAGTGGTCGTGGTCGTCATGCCCTCGACCCTAGGAGCGAGGCAGCCCAGGGGTATGGTCCATTTCCATGGCGGATCATTGGGCCACTTTCGGCGTCGACCTGCATCTGGAGCCGACCGGTCCGGGCCTGCGCCGGGGACTGACCGACGCCCTGCGCGAGGCCGTCCGCTCCGGCCGGCTGGCCCCCGGCACCCGGCTGCCCTCCTCCCGGGCGCTCGCCGCCGACCTGGGCATCGCCCGCAACACGGTCGCCGACGCCTACGCCGACCTGGTCGCCGAGGGCTGGCTCACCGCCCGGCAGGGCTCGGGAACTCGGGTGGCCGAACGCCGGGTCGTCCCGCCCGCGGGCACGGCACCCCACCCCCGCGCACCCGCCCGCCCCGCCTACGACCTGCGCCCCGGCAGCCCCGACCTCGCGTCCTTCCCGCGCGCCCAGTGGCTCAAGGCCGCCCGCCGCGCCCTCACCGCCGCCCCGTCCGACGCGCTGGACTACGGCGACCCCCGCGGCCGCCCCGAGCTGCGGGCCGCGCTCGCCGGCTACCTCTCCCGGGCCCGGGGCGTACGGGCGGACCCCGAACGGATCGTGGTGTGCGGCGGGTTCGCGCACGGCCTGAAACTGCTCGGCGCGGCCCTGCGGGCGCGCGGGGCCCGGACGGTCGCGGTCGAGTCGTACGGCCTCGACGTGCACCGCAGGATCCTGGCCGCGTCCGGTCTGCGCACCACCCCGCTGCCCTTCGACCGGCTGGGCACCGACCCGGGCGGGTCGCGGGCCGCCGACGCGGTTCTCCTCACCCCCGCCCACCAGTTCCCCATGGGCGTGCCCCTGCACCGCGACCGCCGCGCGGCCGTCGTGGACTGGGCGCGCCGCACGGGCGGGCTGGTGCTGGAGGACGACTACGACGGCGAGTTCCGCTACGACCGCCAGCCCGTGGGGGCGCTCCAGGGCCTGGACCCCGACCGGGTGGTCCACCTGGGCACCGCGAGCAAGTCCCTCGCGCCCGGGCTGCGACTGGCCTGGATGGTCCTGCCGCCGGACCTGATGAAGGAGGTCGTCACGGCGAAGGGCGGCGTCGACACCTGCGGGGTGCTGGACCAGCTGACCCTGGCCGAGTTCCTCACCTCCGGTGCCTACGACCGCCATGTCCGCGCGGCCCGGCTGCGCTACCGGCGCCGCCGGGACGCCCTGGTCGCCGCCGTCGCGGCCCGGGCCCCCGAGGCCCGCGTCACCGGCATCGCGGCCGGACTGCACGTCCTGCTGCGGCTGCCGCCCGGCACCGAGCAGTCGGTGGTCGAGGCGGCCCACTGGAGGGGGCTCGCGCTGCACGGACTCGCCCGCTACACCGACCCCGCCGCACGGACAGAGCCGGTCGACGCCCTGGTCGTCGGATACGGGACACCGCCGGACCACGCGTGGTCGGGCGCGCTGGACGCCCTGTGCGCCGTCCTGCCCGCATAATGCGCGAATTCCCCCTCCTGAATGACGTGCGAGGGATATGGTCACCGCATGAGCGAAAGCCCTTCCATATCCCGTGTTGCCCTGAAGAAAATCACCCCCGACGTCTCCGCGGCAATGGGTTCCCTGCATGCCGCGGCCGTTTCCGCGGCGCAGGACGCCAAGCTCGAACCGGAACTGCTGGAACTGGTCAGGATCCGCGCCTCGCAGATCAACGGCTGCGCGTTCTGCCTGGACATGCACACCAGGGACGCCCGCGCCCAGGGCGAGACCGAGCAGCGCCTGTACACCCTGAACGCCTGGCGGGAGACGCCCTTCTTCACCGAACGGGAGCGCGCCGCCCTGGCGTTGACGGAGGCGGTGACGCTGGTCCACGACGGGCGCGTCCCGGACGCGGTCTACGCCGAGGCGGCCGAGGTCTTCGACGAGAACCAGATCGCGGCCCTCATCTGGTCGGCCACCGTCATCAACGCGTACAACCGCATCGCGATAGCGACGCGCATGGTGCCGAAAAACTGAATCGGGCAGCGAAATACGCGCCGGGTCGAATTCCTTCGGCCCGGCGCCCTCGTCGTTCTGGAATTCACCTTTCGGACAGCGGCTCCATAATGCCGTCCAGCCAGGTCCGCCATTCCCCGGCACGCTCCACCGGAGGCACCCCCATAGGCCGTCCCGTCCAGCCCGTCACCGGCCGGATCCCGTGCAGCGCGTTGACGAGCCACACCTCCCGGCCGTCCAGCTCGGCCACGGTCCGCTCACGGTGGGCGATGCGGATCCCGGACCGCAGCGCCCTCTCCTGGACCAGCGCGGCCGTCACGCCCGGCAGGACGGGCAGCCCGGGCGGCGGCAGGCAGAGGGTGTCGTCCTCCCACCACAGGACAGTGGCGGTGGCCGACTCCAGCACCGTGCCCGAGGGCGCGATCAGCAGCGCCTCCTCGGCTCCCTCGCCGACGGCCCGGCGGCGCACCCGGGCCAGGGTGTCCAGGTCGGGGCCCTTGCGGCGGGGCACGGTCCGCGGATCGGACTGGCCCGCCGCCCATAGCCGGATCCCGGTGCCGAGCGGCGGCGCGGGCCGCAGCAGCAGCCGCAACTCCATCGACCCGGCCACGAGTTCCACCCGCGGGAACCACGCACCCGTGCGCGGCAGAACGGCGGTCACCTCCTGCCAGAACTCCACGAGCCGGCGCGGCCGCGGCCCGCCGCACTCACCGCAGGACCGCGAGAACCGCTCCCGGTGCCGGGCATAGGCCCGCACCCGGCCCTCGCGCAGCAGCCACGAGTCCGCCACGAGCAGCCGTCCCCCGGCCGCCCGGTCCGGGGCCGGGGCCAGGCCCCCGCCGGGCGCCCACGTCCACAGGCCTTCGGCCACCGCCGGTCCGATCACCAACAGCCTCCTCAGTACGTGCGTCCCGCGACGGCCGGCGCCCCGTGCCGGGGGCCGTACGGCGCGTGCTCCAGCCATGACCCGCACCACGGCAGCACCGGCGCCAGGGCCGCCGCCGCCCGCTGCCTGACCCGCACGGTCCGGCGGTGCGGCCGTAGATGGTCCAGGGCCGTACCGGCGGCGGCGCTGTTGAACAGGGCCGCCGCGCGCCGCACCTCGGCGAAGCCGGCGACCGCCTCGCCGGTCCCCGCGGCGATCGCCTCGGCCGCGCGCGCCGCGTCCGCGATCCCGCTGTTCATCCCCCGTGCCCCGAACGGCGGGAAGAGATGCGCCGCCTCACCGGCCAGCAGCACCCGCCGGTGCGGATCGGTGAACGAGGCGGCCACCTTGCGCAGGAAGCGGTACGTCGACACCCACAGGATCCGCTCGGCGTAGCCGTCCCCGACGACTCCGGGCAGCCAGCGGCGCACGGCCTCCTCGGTGCCGTACTCCTCCTCCCGGTCGTCGTCCCGGCACTGCAGGTCGACCTGGAAGCCCCCGGTGAACGGCACCCGCATCACACTGCGTCCGCCGGCCCCCGGATGCTCGTAGTGGAAGACCCGCTCCAGCGGCAGTTCGGCGCCCGGCACGTCGGCGACGTCCACGACGACGTGGAAACCCTCGCCGTGCGTGCCCTCCAGCTCGATGCCCAGCTCCCGCCGGACCGCCGAGCGGGCCCCGTCGGCGGCGACGGCGTACGCGCCGGTCCACACCCGGCCGTCCTCACCTGTCAGCCGGACCTCCGTCCGCGTCGTGCGGACGCCCGTCACGCGCGCGCCCCACACGCACTCCACCCCGGCCCGCTCACAGGCCGCGCGCAGGAACCGTTCGGTGTCCGTCTGCCGCAGGCTGGTGAAGGGCGGCGGCCCGGACGGCGGCGGGAAGGAGCGGGAGTAGACCTCGCGCCCGCGGTAGAGGGTGCGCCTGGTGTGCCAGGTCCGCCCGTAGGCGGTGATCTCGGCGGCGAGGCCCGGCAGCATGGCGTCGAGCAGGCCGAGGGTCTCCCGATGCACGAACAGGGCGCGGCTGCCGGGCCGTTCCCGGTCCTCCCGGTCTGCCTCCAGCAGCACGACCGGCAGCCCGTGCGCCCGGAGCGCGAGGGCCGCCGACAGGCCCACGGGGCCGGCGCCCACGACCAGGACCGGGGTCATGCCCGCACACCCTCGGTGAGCATCCGGGCGACCTCCACGCGCTTCACCTTCCAGGTGGCGGTCATCGGCAGGTCCTCGAACCGCCACTGCCGCGGCTCGGCCATCGCGGGCAGCCCGGCCGTGGCCCACCGCCAGCGCTCCGGGTCCAGGGGCCGCTCGCCGCGCACGCACACCACCGGCACCGGCTCGTGGTCCGCGCCCGGCACGATGACGACCTCGCGCAGCTCCTCCAGCCGGGACATCAACTCGTCCTCGACCTCCAGGTTGCTGTGCACCGTGTCGATCCGGTCGATCTCCCGGTCGATGAGGTGCAGCGCGCCCAGCCGGCTCCGGTAGCCCATGTCGCCCATCTCCCACCAGCCGTCGGTGAGCTGACGGTCGTAGCGCTCCGGCATGCCGAGGTAGGTGAGGATCCGGCCCCGGGTCCGGGCCTCGATCCGGCCGGGGGTGCCGGGCGGGACCCGCCGGCCCTCCTCGTCGGTGACCCGGACCCGGGTGAAGCCGGGTATCCCGAACCCGACCCGGCGGCCGTCCGCCCGGGCCGCACTGCGCCGGGTCACCACCTGGAACGCCACCGGGCCCGTCTCACTCTGCCCGTACAGCTGGATCAGCCAGGGCGTACGGCGCCGGGACGCGTCCAGCAGCCGCCGTACGGTGCGCGGATGGATCGCGTCGAACGTGGAGCCGTAGGCCCGGACCCGGGACAGCGGGGCGCCGGGCGCGTCGGCCAGCTCCTCCCACAGCACGAACGTGTTGGGGTGCGTCTCCACGATGCCGGGCCGGTGCCGCACCAGCAGCGGTCCGACCGAGGCCGGGTCCGGGTCGGTGATCAGCACGAGCGGGCTGCCGAAGTGCAGCAGGACGCCGAGCAGATGGTAGAAGCGCGAGTGCACGAAGGACATGTGCAGCGCGGCGGGCTCGCCACGCGTGGGCCGGCCCATCGCCTGCTGCGGCACGAGCCGGTTCCACATGGTCCGCGCGCAGTGCACGGCCAGTTTCGGCACGCCGGTGGTGCCCGAGCTGTGGGTGATCAGCGCGGGTTCGCGGGGGTGGAGCCGAACGGGCGGGGGCGGCTCGGCGCCGGTGTACTTCGCCAGGGGCTCCGCACGGGGCGAGTCCTCCACGGTCAGCGTCCGCCGCACCAGCCCGGACAGGGCGACCTTCCGCAGGCCCTCCAGGGTGGCGCCGTCGGTGACCAGCCAGGGCCTGCGCAGCCGTTCGAGGAGCTGCCCCGCCACGGCCGGGGCCAACGTGGGCGACAGCAGCACCGGCACGGCCCCGATCCGGGAGACGGCACAGGTCAGCAGCATGATGTCGACGTTGTCCGCCTTGTGCACCACGACCTGCTCCGAGGGCCGCACCCCGGCCTCCCACAGCCGCCCGGACAGTTCCTCGACCAGGTCGGCCAGCACGGTGTAGCTCAGGTCGGTCCCGAGGTCGGGGGCGACGTCCAGCGGCCGGTCCAGGGTGACGAAGACGGCCCCGTGCCGGTCGGCCGCGCGCCGGAAGACCGGCCCCAGGTAGAAGCCGCGCTCGGCGGGCAGAAGGTACCGCTGCCGCATGTGGCCGTTCCTTTCCGTGGTCTTCACCAGGCGCCCCTGCGGACCAGATGGCGGCGGAGCTTCCCGGTGGGGGTGCGGGGCAGCGACGGGACGAAGCTGACGCTGCGGGGGACCTTGAACGCGGCGAGGCTCTCCCGCGCCAGGCCGATGAGCTCGTCCGCCAGGCCGTCCCGTACCGGCGGCGCCGGGACCACGAAGGCCCGCAGCCGGCTCGCGCCCCGCCCGTCGGGCACCGCCGCGACGGCCACCTCCCGGACCGCCGGATGGCCGTGCAGCACGGCCTCCACCTCCAGCGGGGAGACGGTGATGCCGCCGACCATCTCCATGTCGTCGGCACGGCCCAGATGCCGGTAGGTGCCGTCCGGTTCACGGCGGGCCCGGTCACGGGTGGCCAGCCAGCCGCCGGCCAGGGTGCGGGCGGTCTCCTCGGGCCGGTCGAGGTAGCCGGGCGTCACCGTCGGCCCGCGCACCCACATCTCGCCCTCCTCACCGTCCGGCACCGGCCCCCCGTCCCGGTCCCGCAGCTCCACCTCGAAGCCGGGGACGGGACGGCCGACGGTGCCCGGGTGGTTGTGGGCGAAGCCGTTGGCGCAGAACGCGTGACCGGCCTCGGTGGAGCCGATCTGCTCCAGCACCGGAGCGCCGAGCAACGCGCCCACCTGCCGCGCGAGCCCCTCCGGCAGCCCCTCACCGGCGGACACCGCGGCCCGCACCGAGGCGAAGCAGCCCTCGTGCCCGTGGCCCCGCTCGGCGACCAGCGCGGCGTACGCGGACGGCACCGAGTAGAGCAGCGTCACCCGGTGCCGGGCGACGAGCTCGTCGATGGCGGTCGGAGTGGGGCGCCGGTCCACCAGCACCGCGGACGAGCCGGAGAACAGCGGGAAGACGAAGGCGTTGCCGAAGCCGTAGGCGAAGAACAGCTTCGACACCGACAGGGTCACGTCGTCCGCGGTGATCCGCAGCACCCGCCGGCCGATCAGATCGTGGTACGTCCGGGGATCGCCGTGTGTGTGCACCACGCCCTTGGGGCGGCCCGTGGTGCCGGAGGTGTACTGGACGTACAGCGGGCTGTGCGCCTCGACCTGGTGGGCGGGGGCGGGCTCGGCGGCGGAGGCGAGCGTCATCAGCTGATCGGCGCCGAGCCCCGCCCGGCCGGCGAACCGCTCCTCCAGGCCCGGCCCCGCCACGCACAGCACCGCCGCGATGTCCTCGGCCAGGAACGCGTGGTCGGCCGCCGGGAGCTCGGGGTTGACCAGGACCGCGACGGCACCGAGCCGGGCGGTGGCGAGGAAGGCCGTCACCCAGGCGACGGAGTCGGGCAGCGCCAGCAGCACCCGGTCGCCGGGACGCACCCCGTACCCGGCGAGCACGGTGGCCGCCCGGGCCGCGAGGTCGTGCACCTCGCCGTGGGTCCAGGCCCGGTGACCCTGGTGGAAGGCGGTCCGCCCGCCCCACCCACGCCGCTCGGCGAGTTCGGCCAGCTGGGCCGCGAGGTTCCCGGGCGCCCCGGTCTCGGCCGGATGCGGCGCGACCTGCGGACTGGTCATCGCCGGGCCTCCTCGCCCGCCCCGGCCCGGTCCCCCGGCGGGCCCTGCCGCCGGATCCGGTCGGCCGTGTGCTGGTGCAGGGCGCGCATGGAAGCCGCGGTCTTCAGCAGCATCTCCTCGTACTCCGCGTCCGGATCGGAGTCGAGGACGATCGCGCCGCCCGCCCCCAGGTGCATCTCACCGCCGGTGAACACGGCGGTCCGGATGACGATGCCGAGATCCGCGCCGCCGCCGCAGCCGAAGTAGCCGAGCGCGCCCGAGTAGACGCCACGGGCCTCGGTCTCCAGCGAGTCGATGATCTCCAGCGTGCGCAGCTTCGGCGCGCCGGTCATCGACCCGCCGGGGAAGCAGGCCCGCACGCAGTCCACCGCGTCGGTGCCCGGCCGCAGCCGTCCCTCCACGGTCGACACGAGCTGGTGCACCGTGGCGTACGTCTCCGTGGCCATGAGCTTGGAGACCCGTACCGTGCCCGTCCGGCACACCCGTCCCAGGTCGTTGCGGAGCAGGTCGACGATCATCAGGTTCTCGGCCCGCGTCTTGGCGTCCGACGCGAGCGCGTCCCGCAGCCGGGCGTCCTCCTCCGGCCCGTCACCCCGGGGCGCGGTGCCCTTGATGGGCCGGGCCTCGGCGCTACCGTCCCGGCCGATCCGCAGGAACCGCTCGGGCGAGGAGCCCGCCACCTCCAGCTCCCCGAACCTCAGGAACGCCGCGTACGGGGCCGGGTTGTCGCGGCGCAGCGTCCGGTAGAACGCGAACGCGTCGGGCGGAGCGGGTAAACGGGCGGCGTTCGTCAGGCAGATCTCGTAGCTGGTGCCCGCCCGCAGCTCCTGCTTGCAGGCCTCGATGTCCGCGAGGTACCGCGCCCGGTCGCGCACCAGCCACGGCTCTGCGGCGCCGGGGTCCGCGGCGGCCGGTGGCCCGGGCAGGGGCGGCCGCTCGGTCGTCACGCAGGAGAGGTCGGCCAGCGCGCCCTCCAGCCAGTCGGCGGCCTCCCGGGCGGCCTGCGGGGTGTCCTCCGCCAGGCACACGGCGTACGTGAAGCCCTCCTGGTGGTCCACCGCGATCACCCGGTCGGCGAACAGCCATGCGGCGTCCGGGACGGGGGAGCGGTGCCGGTTGCCGGACCCGCAGTCGGCCTTCGTCTCGTAGCCGAAGTAGCCGACGTATCCGCCGGTGAAGTCGAAGGGCAGCCCGGTGCCGTCGACCCGGCGGTTCGCCAACTGCCGCTTCAGGTAGTCGAAGACACTCGCCGCGACCTTCCGCACCGGCCGCCCCGCCCGCTCGATCTCGCACCGGCCGGTCGTGACGTCGTACCGCACCGACTCGGCCAGCGGCCCGCTGTCGTCCCCGAAGAACGAGAACCGCGACCGTCCCGGCTCGACGAGCGAACTGTCCAGCCAGAAGGCACGCGAGGACTCCGAGTACATCCGGGTGAAGGCGGCTTCGGTGTCGACGGCACCGGTGATGCGGCGGGTGTGCAGGCGGTAGCCGACCCGTTCGGGGCGGCGGGGGCGGGGGATGGCGGCGGTGGGCGCCGAGGCGGACAGGGTGGCCGTTCTGGACCCGCCGGTCGAGACGGTCCCGCCGGTCGGGACGGTCCCGCCGGTTGCGATGGTCCCGCCGGGCGCGGCGGCGGCCTGGGAGAGGGCGGTCACCTGGAAGACGGCCGCGGCC
>NZ_GG657757.1:5502313-5596099 GCF_000158955.1 Streptomyces viridochromogenes DSM 40736
GAGGACGGACTCCGGATGGAACTGCACGCCCCACAACGGCCGGCTGCGGTGCCTGAGTCCCATCAGGACACCGTCCTCCGCCCAGGCCGTGGCCTGAAGCGTCTCCGGCAGCGGCTCGCGCACGGACAGCGAGTGGTAGCGGACGGCGGTGAAGTGCTGCGGCAGGCCGTGGAACAGGTCCTGCCCGTCGTGCCGGATCGTGGACAGATGCCCGTGGCGCGGCTCCGGAGCGGGCTCCACCAGCCCACGCTCCCCGAGCGCGATGCCCTGATGGCCGAGACACACGCCGAGCACAGGCACGGGGGAGGACGCGAGCAGCCTGGTCCCGATGCCGAAGTCACGGGCGTCGGCCGGGTGCCCGGGGCCGGGGGACACCACGAGGTTGTCGAAGCCCCGGAGGTCCGGCAGTTCGCCGGCGGGGGTGTCGTTGCGGACCACGACCGGCTCCTCGCCGTTCACCTCGGCGAGCAGCTGGAACAGGTTGTACGTGTACGAGTCGTAATTGTCGATGAGCAGGGTCTTCACCCGCCCACCTCCCTCTGTTCGTTCGCGGGCCTAGATGGCCCGGCGTTTGTGCCGCCCGCGCAGCGCCTGGAGCGACGGGTACAGCCATTTCCGGAAGAAACGCTGGAGCCGAGGCATGAGAATCCAGGTGACAAGGGCTGTCACACACAGACACAACAGGAGCGTGCGAAGCAGGGCGTTGAGGTCGCCCAGATAGGGAAGCACCGTGAGATTGAACAGGAGCACCGGCGGAAAAACCGCGCTCATATTCACGAACCACAGTTTCCATTTCGACGGCGGAGCCGGCGGCTTGGGGGTCAGCGTCTGCGCGTCGAACCAGGCCCGGGCGCCCGGCACCCGCCTGCGCTCCGCCTCCCGGGCGACGCCCTCCAACCGGGCGTCCCACTGTGCCCGGGAGGGCGATTGCTCCCAGGCCAGAGCCGGACCCTCGCCGGCGAAGCGATAGACGACATGCCACTCCGCCTCTCCGTCGACAAGCACCCCACCCCCCAGAAACCCCGGCTGCCGCGCGGTCGCGCCCAGCATGGCCCACCCCCAGGAGTGGAAGTCGGCCGCACGGCCCGGCATCACGCGATAGGCCACGGTGACCGTGACGGGATTACTGGCCACGCCATCCCTTACGGAAAGCGCTCCCTGCGCGTTCAAGATTAAACAAACAATTTTCCGACTGTCCGGAAGGTGAAGACTTTCGGCAGCTGGGAAAGCACTTCCGATCACTACGGCGCGACCGCGCCGTCCTCCGCCCCCACCGGCGCCTTGCCGAACCGCGACAACGCCGGCGCGCCTCCCCGAGCACCAGACCGCGGCACCAAGGGCGCACACCATTCCAAAGATCACAAAACGACAGCAGGGGAGGGGGCCCGGGCGGGGGGCCGTGCGCGTCCGCTCACACCCCTCTCTAGGCTGACGGCTCGGCAGTACACGACGGGGACACACGGGGAGACACGGACATGGCGGAAACACGGCGACGACTGCGCTCCAGCACGGTGGTGCTGGGCGGCATGGGGGTCCTCGCGGCGGCCCTGTCCGCGTGCGGCTCCGACCCGGACCGCCGCTGTGTGGACCGCGACAGCTACGACTACATCAACGGCTACAAGATCGTCGCCGACAAGAACTGCGCGTCGGGCAGCTCCTCCTCCGGCAAGAGCCGCAAGAAGACCGGCAAGACCAAGGGCACGGACGCCGACTGGTACTACGACGCCGACGTCAGCGCCGGCTACGCCGACAACGGCACCTTCAGCCGCAGCGAGGCCGTCGACCGGGGCGGTTTCGGCTGCTCGGGCTCCGGCAGCGGCGGCGGCTGACCGGGACGCACGCAGATGGAACGCCGCACCATCGACCCCCGCCCCGACTGGCAGCCGACCGTCGAGGAACAGGGCCTGATCTACCCCCTCACCCGCTACCCCGACGACTCCCTGCGCCCCTACTGGGACGAAAGCGCCTACTACGTCTTCACGCTCCCGGAGATAGAGGCCCTGGAGGAGGTGGTCGAGGAACTCCACCGCATGTGCCTGGAGGCGGCCGAGCACATCGTCGCCGAGGACCGTTTCGCGGACCTCGGCATCACCGACACCCGGGTGGCCCGGGCGGTCGCCGAGGCCTGGCACCGCCGCGCCGAACTCCCCTCCGTCTACGGCCGCTTCGACCTCCGCTACGACGGCACCGGCCCGGCCAAGCTCCTGGAGTACAACGCCGACACCCCCACCTCACTGGTGGAGGCCGCGTCCCCCCAGTGGTTCTGGATGGAGGACCGCTTCCCCGGCGCCGACCAGTGGAACTCCCTCCACGAGCGCCTCATAGCCGCCTGGCGGAAACAGGCCGCCCTCCTCCCGCCCGGCAGCCCCCTGTACTTCGCGTACTCCTCCGCCGACGAGCTCGGTGAGGACATGATGACGGTCGCCTACCTGAAGGAGACGGCCGAGCAGGCGGGCATGGAGACCGACTGGATCGCCATGGAGGAGATCGGCTGGGACCGCCTCTCCGGCCGCTTCGTCGACAACCGCCTCCGCTTCATCCGCAGCATCTTCAAGCTCTACCCGTGGGAGTGGCTCACCACCGACCGCTTCGCGGACCACGTCCTCGGCACCCTCGACAACGGCGGCGGCACGGGCTCCACCCTGTGGATAGAACCTGCCTGGAAGATGCTCCTCAGCAACAAGGCCCTCCTGGCGATCCTCTGGGAGCTGTATCCCGGGCACCCGAACCTCCTCCCCGCCTACCTGGACGGCCCCCGGGACCTGCCCGCCACGGGCTGGGTCGCCAAACCCCTCCTCGGCCGCGAGGGGGCGGGCGTCACGATCCACGAGCCGGGATCCGCCCCCGTCCTCCGCGACGAACCGTGCTGCTACCAGCAACTGGCCCCGCTCCCGGACTTCGACGGCAACCGCGTGGTCCTCGGTGCATGGGTGGTGGAGAACGAGTCGGCGGGCCTGGGGATCCGAGAGTCCTCGGGCCTGATCACGGACGAGTACGCCCGCTTCCTCCCCCACGTGATCCTCTAGAAGGGGCTGAGGGGGATCGCCCTCAGGGGTGCCCCTCAGGGGCGCGGGGCCGTGTCGATATGCGGCTCCGCCGCGTGGGCGCGACCAGCCACAACGAAGCCCGCACACACGGTCCGGTAGGCTGCCCCCGGGCCGTGACTGGCGTGCTGGGATGGGACCGACCATCGGGAAGCGGCCCCCGGACCCGGTTGAACCCCGGGGACCGGAACCGTGCCGTGCGCCTGGGCCGTACCGTGAACGCTGAACACAACGTCCGGAGGTCCCACCCATGTCAGCCGAGCCCCTCTCCACCGCTTCCACCGCCTACCGCGCCGCCCTCGACGTCATCCGCGCCGTCGAACCCCGCGTGGCGGACGCCATCGGCCAGGAGGTCGCCGACCAGCGCGAGATGCTCAAGCTGATCGCCTCCGAGAACTACGCCTCCCCGGCCACGCTCCTGACGATGGGCAACTGGTTCAGCGACAAGTACGCCGAGGGCACCATCGGCCGCCGCTTCTACGCCGGCTGCCGCAACGTCGACACCGTCGAGTCCCTCGCCGCCGAGCACGCCAAGGAGCTCTTCGGCGCCCGCCACGCCTACGTCCAGCCGCACTCCGGCATCGACGCCAACCTCGTCGCCTTCTGGGCCGTCCTCGGCGCCCGCGTCGAGGTGCCCTTCCTGGAGAAGACCGGCGTCCGCCAGATCAACGACCTGAGCGAGGCCGACTGGGCCGAGCTGCGCCAGGCCTTCGGCAACCAGCGGATGCTCGGCATGTCCCTGGACGCCGGCGGCCACCTCACCCACGGCTTCCGCCCGAACATCTCCGGCAAGATGTTCGACCAGCGCTCCTACGGCACGGACCCGGCCACCGGCCTCATCGACTACGAGGCCCTGCGCGCCCAGGCCCGCGAGTTCAAGCCGCTGATCATCGTCGCGGGCTACTCGGCCTACCCCCGCCTGGTGAACTTCCGGATCATGCGCGAGATCGCCGACGAGGTCGGCGCGACGCTCATGGTCGACATGGCCCACTTCGCCGGCCTGGTCGCGGGCAAGGTGCTGACGGGCGACTTCGACCCGGTCCCGCACGCCCAGATCGTGACGACGACCACCCACAAGTCGCTGCGCGGCCCCCGCGGCGGCATGGTCCTGTGCGACGACTCGCTGAAGGACCAGGTCGACCGCGGCTGCCCGATGGTCCTCGGCGGCCCGCTGCCGCACGTCATGGCCGCCAAGGCGGTCGCCCTCGCGGAGGCCCGCCAGGAGTCCTTCCGCGACTACGCCCAGCGCATCGTCGACAACTCCCGCGCGCTCGCCGAGGGGCTGATGCGCCGCGGCGCGACGCTGGTGACGGGCGGCACGGACAACCACCTCAACCTGATCGACGTCGCCTCCTCCTACGGCCTCACCGGCCGCCAGGCCGAGGCCGCCCTGCTCGACTCGGGCATCGTCACCAACCGCAACGCGATCCCCGCCGACCCGAACGGCGCCTGGTACACCTCCGGCATCCGCGTCGGCACCCCGGCCCTGACCACCCGTGGTCTCGGCACGGCGGAGATGGACGAGGTGGCCGGCCTGATCGACCGCGTCCTCACCGCGGCGGAGCCGGGCACGACCAAGTCGGGCGCCCCCTCCAAGGCGTCCCACGTCCTCGACGCGAAGATCGCCGACGAGATCTCCCGCCGCGCGACCGACCTCGTGGCCGGTTTCCCGCTGTACCCGGAGATCGACCTGGGCTGACGCCCACGGCTCGTCACTCGTCCAGGTCGATCAGCACCTGACGCGGCTCCTCCCGTGGCGGTCCGGCTTCCCGCCGGGCCGCCACGCGGCGTGCCGGCAGCATGCCGCCGACGCCGGCCGCGAGCCCGGCCACCAGCCCCACGGCCGCCCACCGGACATCACCCCGCACCGGTCCCGACAGGTCACCCGCGGCAGTGCTCCCGCCGGGCCCGCCCGCCGTGGCACTGTCGCCGGCCAGCCGTGCCAGGTCCAGCCGCTGGAAGACGGAGCGCGGCGCCCGGTGCCGGCGGATGTCGTCGTCCTCCACGGCCGGCGCCGGATCCGAACGCACCCAGGGCGTGCCGTCCTCGGCCACGAACAGCTGGTCCTGGCGCTCGACGGCCACGTCACCTCCCGGCGGCCGGTTGGTGCTCGGCCGGCCGCCGACCCCCGACAGCCGCCACACCACCGTGAGCCGGATCGGCGGAAACCGCCCCTCGCCCCAGGCCTCGGGCACCCGCTCGGTCTCCGTGTGCTCGGGCTGCAGCAGCTGCCACAGTCGGGCGAAGACCGGCTCGCCCGAGCGCACGGCCCTCGCCCGCCCCGAGCCGCCCGTGACCACCATCGCCACGTCGGGAACGTCCCGCCCCCGCGCCCCGGCGGCCGCCGCGGCGGTGATCGCCGTCGCACCCACGGCCGGCGTGGCGCTGATCACCGCCACGAGCAGCCCGCGCCACACCGTCACGCCCCGGCCCCTCTGTCGCGCACCCACCCCTTGTTACACCGCCGGAGAGAAACGGGACCCCATCTGTTTCCGACCGGTTCCGGACCGGTCCCCGGGACCTGAGAGAATGGTGAACATGGCCTCTGACCGACCCC
Source organism: Streptomyces viridochromogenes DSM 40736 (assembly GCF_000158955.1). Taxonomy (GTDB): domain Bacteria; phylum Actinomycetota; class Actinomycetes; order Streptomycetales; family Streptomycetaceae; genus Streptomyces; species Streptomyces venetus. The sequence goes on from NZ_GG657757.1 coordinate 5,507,915, forward strand.
GTGTGCTCTCCGGCATCCAGCCCACCGCCGGCTCGTTCCACCTCGGCAACTACCTCGGCGCCGTCCGCCAGTGGGTGGCGCTGCAGGAGAGCCACGACGCGTTCTACATGGTCGTCGACCTGCACGCGATCACCATCCCGCAGGACCCGAAGGACCTGCGGGCGAACACGCGTCTGGCCGCCGCGCAGCTGCTCGCCGCGGGCCTGGACCCGGACCGCTGCACGCTCTTCGTCCAGAGCCACGTCCCCGAGCACGCCCAGCTCGCCTGGGTCATGAACTGCCTCACCGGCTTCGGCGAGGCGAGCCGCATGACGCAGTTCAAGGACAAGGCCGCCAAGCAGGGCGCCGAGCGCGCCTCCGTCGGCCTGTTCACGTACCCGATCCTCCAGGTCGCGGACATCCTGCTCTACCAGGCCAACGAGGTCCCGGTCGGCGAGGACCAGCGCCAGCACGTCGAGCTCACCCGCGACCTCGCCGAGCGCTTCAACGGCCGGTTCGGCCCGACCTTCACCGTCCCGAAGCCGTACATCCTCAAGGAGACGGCGAAGATCTACGACCTCCAGGACCCGTCGATCAAGATGAGCAAGTCGGCGTCCACGCCGAAGGGCCTCATCAACCTCCTCGACGAGCCGAAGACCACCGCGAAGAAGGTCAAGAGCGCCGTCACGGACACCGACACCGTGATCCGCTTCGACGCCGCGGAGAAGCCGGGCATCAGCAACCTCCTCGGCATCTACTCGACCCTCACCGGTGAGGGCATCGCCGAGCTGGAGGAGAAGTACGCGGGCAAGGGCTACGGCGCGCTCAAGACGGACCTCGCCGAGATCATGGTCGACTTCGTCACGCCGTTCCGGGAGCGCACCCAGCAGTACCTGGACGACCCGGAGACGCTCGACTCGATCCTGGCCAAGGGCGCCGAGAAGGCACGCGCCGTCGCCGCGGAGACCCTCTCCCAGGCGTACGACAGGGTGGGCTTCCTGCCCGCCAAGCACTGAACCCGCCCCCGCGCACAGCCGTACCACCCGACAGCGCTGTACATCACTTCCGTTGCGCCTGCCCGTAACCGGGTCGTGGCCGTACAGTCGATATCCGGGTGGTCGTATCAGCGGCCCGCTAACTGAAACGACAGGAGACGACGTGGGGACCGTAACGATCGGTGTCTCGATCGCGGTCCCGGAGCCTCACGGCAGCCAGCTCCAGCAGCTGCGCGCGGGCTTCGGCGACGCCGCGGCTCACGGCATCCCCACGCACGTCACCCTGCTGCCGCCGACGGAGATCGACGCGTCCGCCCTGCCCGCCGTGGAGGCGCACCTGACGGAGGTCGCCGCGGCCGGCCGGCCGTTCCCGATGCGGCTGTCCGGCACGGGGACGTTCCGGCCCCTGTCGCCGGTCGTCTTCGTCCGGGTCGTCTCCGGCGCGGAGGCCTGCACCGTGCTCCAGGAACAGGTCCGCGACCCCGCCGGGCCGGTCGCACGCGAACTGGCGTTCCCGTACCACCCGCACGTCACCGTCGCGCACGGCATCGACGAGGCGGCGATGGACCGCGCCTTCGAGGAACTCACCGACTACGAGGCCGAGTGGCCCTGCACGGGCTTCGGCCTCTACGAACAGGGCGCCGACGGCGTGTGGCGCAAGCTCCGCGAGTACCCCTTCGGCGGCTCGGTCGTCCCGCCCCAGGCCCACTGCGCGGAACGCGGCTCGGTCCCCACCCGCTGACACCCCCGGCCCCCACCCACCCACATACGCCAAGCCCCACACGCGCCACGCCACACCGGCCCGCGCGTTCCGCCGTGCCGGTCGGCGTGTGTCGGCCGTACCGGCCCGCGTGGGTCATGCTGCGGCCGTCGGCAGGGGCCAAGCCGCGCCGCCTGTATGCGTCCCGCCGCGCCGACCCGCGCGCGTCACGCCGCACCCACCCACGGGCAGCCCCACCGCACCGACCCGCGCGTGACAGCCGCGCCCGCACGCACGCGCCCACCCGGCCTCAGACCGGCAGCCGCCGGCACACCGAGCGTGGCAGGTGCCGCAGGGCCGCCATGACCACGCGCAGTGCCCCCGGCACCCACACCGTCTCCGAGCGGCGGCGCAGGCCCAGTTCCACGGCCGTCGCGACCGCCTCGGGCGTCGTCGCCAGTGGGGCCTCGGGCAGGCCGGCGGTCATGCGCGTACGGACGAAGCCGGGGCGTACGACCATGACGTGCACGCCCGTGCCGTGCAGTGCGTCGCCCAGGCCCTGCGCGAAGGCGTCGAGGCCGGCCTTGCTGGAGCCGTAGATGAAGTTCGCCCGGCGGGCCCGCTCGCCGGCGACGGAGGACATGACGACCAGGGAGCCGTGCCCCTGGGACTGGAGTGCGCGGGCGCACACCAGTCCGGCCGAGACCGCGCCGGTGTAGTTGGTCTGCGCGACCCGCACCGCCGCCTCCGGCTCGCGTTCGTCGCGTGCCTGGTCGCCGAGGAGCCCGAACGCGAGCAGCACCATGTCGACGTCGCCCTCGGCGAAGACCTTGCCGAGCACGGCCTCGTGGGAGGCGGGGTCGAGCGCGTCGAAGGCGACGGTGTGCACATCGGCGCCGAGCCCGCGCAGCTGCCCGGCGGCCTCCTCCAGCGCGGGCGACGGACGGCCCGCCAGCCAGACCGTCCGGGTGCGGCGGGCGATCAGCCGGCGCGCGGTCGCCAGCGCGATCTCCGACGTACCGCCGAGGACGAGCAGGGACTGGGGGAGGCCGAAGGCGTCCTTCATGACAGCTCCTAGAGGTTGCCTAGAGGTGGAGGCGGCGGGCCAGGTCGGACACGAACACCCCGTGCGGGTCCAGTTCGGCGCGCAGGGCGCGGAAGTCGTCGAGGCGCGGGTACATCGCCGCGAGCAGTTCCGGGCGGAGCCGGGCGTCCTTGGCGAGGTAGACGCGTCCGCCCGCGGCGGCGACCTCCCCGTCGAGTTCGTCGAGGAACGTGCCGAGGCCGGGCAGGCCCGCCGGGATGTCCAGGGCCAGCGTCCAGCCCGGCACGGGGAAGGACAGCCAGCCCGGGTCGGACTCCCCGAAGCGCTTGAGGACGGCCAGGAAGGACGGGCAGCGGCGTTCGGAGATGCGGCGCACCACGCGGCGCAGGGCGTCCTCCTGGCCGTGGCCGACGACGAACTGGTACTGCACGAAGCCGCCCCGGCCGTAGACGCGGTTCCAGTGGGGCACGCCGTCCAGGGGGTGGAAGAAGGCGGAGATCCGCTGGAGTTGGCCGGACCGCGCCCGGGGTGCCTTGCGGTACCAGAGCTCGTTGAAGAGGCTCACGGTCGTCCGGCTGAGCAGGCCCTCGGGGAGGAGGGCGGGGGCGGCCGGGAGGCGGGAGGTGCGGAAGGAGAGCGGGGCGTCGCGCCTGCGTGCGGGCAGCGCGTCCAGGGGCGCGTGGTCACCGCGGGTGAGGACCGCACGGCCGGTCGCGGCGCCGCGGGCCAGCAGGTCGATCCAGGCCACCGAGTAGCGGTAGCGGTGGTCGGTGGCCGACAGCCGGGCCATCAGGTCGTCGAGGTCCGCCGCCCGTTCGGTGTCGACCGACATCAGCGAGGTCTCGACCGGCTGGAGCCGGATCGTCGCGGTGAGGATCACCCCGGTGAGTCCCATACCGCCCGCGGTGGCCTCGAACAGGGGCGTGCCGGGGACCACCGTGCGGATCTCGCCGTCCGCGGTGAGCAGTTCGAAGGACAGCACGTGCCGCGAGAACGACCCCGAGACGTGGTGGTTCTTGCCGTGGATGTCGGCGCCGATCGCCCCGCCGACGGTGACGTAGCGCGTGCCGGGGGTGACCGGCACGAACCAGCCGAGCGGCAGCAGCACCTCCATCAGCCGGTGCAGGGAGACCCCCGCGTCGCACAGCACGATGCCGCCGTCGGCGTCGATCGCGTGGACGCGGTCCAGGCCCGTCATGTCGAGCACGGACCCGCCCGCGTTCTGCGCCGCGTCCCCGTACGCCCGGCCCAGACCCCGGGGGATCCCGCCCCGGGCCCCGCACTCCCGCACGGCCGCCGCGGCCTCCTCGTACGTCCTCGGGCGGATCAGCCGGGCCGCCGTCGGGGCGGTGCGGCCCCAGCCGGTCACGGTGGTGTGGTCCAGGCCCGGGACGTCGGGGAGGGAGTCGGTGTCGGCAGACATGTCCGTGACCGTATCGCCCTGGTGTGAGCGATCAGTTAGAGAACATGGCATCCCTCCCCGAAATGGGTGATTAATGGGATGTCGCCCAATATTGCAGGAGTTCAGGCCGGTTGGGCGTGAACAGTGAGTCCACATGGATGACCTCGACGACCTGCACGACATGGATCACCGGATCGTTTCGGCGCTCAGGGCGTGCGGCACCGACCCACGCGTGGCCGGCGCCGCGCGTGCCCTGTCCTGGGCGGGGGAGCACGCGGCGCTCTGGCTCGCGGCCGGGCTCGCGGGAGCAGCCGTGGACGGCGGGAGACGCGGCGCCTGGCTGCGCGGCACCGCCCTCACCGCCGGGGCACACCTCGTCAGCATGGGCGTGAAACGGGTCGTACGCCGGCCGCGCCCGGCACACGTCGAGCCCTTGGTGCGCACCGCCGGCCGGCACTCCTTCCCCAGCTCGCACGCCAGCTCCGCCGCGGCCGCCGCCGTCGCCTTCGGCGCCCTCGGGGCCCGCGCGGTCCCGCCGCTCGCCGCCGCGGTGTGCGTCTCACGGCTGGTGGCCGGCGTCCACTACCCCTCGGACGTCGCGGCCGGTGCGGCCCTCGGCGCGCTCACGGCCCGGCTCGGCGCCCGCTGGATGAGGGGAGGCGCAGACCATGACTGAGACGGCCCTCCTGCGGCAGCGCACCCCCGAGGAGCGGCCCACGCCACCGCGCAGGGGCGGTCTCCTGGCCGGTCTCCTCAGGACCGCCCGCCCCAAGCAGTGGATCAAGAACGTCCTCGTGGTCGCCGCCCCGGCCGCCGCCGGTGAACTCTTCTCGCGGCACGCCCTCCACCAACTCGCCCTCGTCTTCGTCCTCTTCACCGCCTGCGCCGCCGCCGTCTACCTCGTCAACGACGCCCGCGACGCCGACGCCGACCGCGCCCACCCCACCAAGCGGCACCGCCCGGTCGCCGCCGGACAGGTCCCCGTACCCGTCGCCTACGCCGCCGGAGGCGCCCTCGCCGTGCTCGCGCCCGCCGCCGCGGCCTGGCTGTGCTCCCCGGCCGTCGCCGCGCTGCTGACGGCGTACGTGGGCATGCAACTGGCCTACTGCGTCAGCCTCAAGCACGTCCTCGTCGTCGACCTCGCCGTCGTCACGACCGGATTCCTGATGCGGGCGATGGTCGGCGGACTCGCCCTCGGCATCCCGCTGTCACGCTGGTTCCTGATCACGACCGGCTTCGGCGCGCTCTTCATGGTCTCGGCCAAGCGCTACTCCGAGGCCGTGCAGATGGCCGGAGAGGCGGGCGCCACACGCGCGTTGCTCACCGAGTACACCACCGGCTACCTCCGCTTCGTCTGGCAGCTCGCCGCCGGCGTCGCCGTCCTCGGCTACTGCCTGTGGGCCATGGAGGAGGGCGGCGTCCCGCACACCAGCGTGCTGCCCTGGCGGCAGCTGTCCATGGTCGCCTTCATCCTCGCCGTCCTGCGCTACGCCGTCTTCGCCGACCGCGGCACGGCCGGCGAACCCGAGGACGTCGTCCTGCGCGACCGGGCGCTCGCCCTCATCGGTCTGGTGTGGGTGGCGATGTACGGCCTGGCGGTGGCCAATTGGTGAACACGCGCGCACGGGACGACCGGACTGCCCGGGGCGACCGGACGGCCCAGAACAGCCAAACAGCCCAGAACAGCCAAACCGCCCGGGACGGCCAAACAGCCCGGGAAGGCCGCACCGCTCTCCCGTGGCGCCGGGAACTGGCCGGCTTCGCCGCCGTCGGTCTCCTCGCCTATGCCGTCGACCTGACCCTGTTCACCTGCCTGCGCGGCCCCGCCGGACTCGACCCGCTCACCGCCAAGACCCTGTCCTTCGTGGCCGCCTGCTCGGTCGCCTACGCGGGCAACGCCCTCGGCACCTACCGCAGCGCACCGGCCCGGGGCCTGCGCCCGTACGCCGTGTTCTTCGCGGTCAACCTCGCCGGAGCCGCCGTCCAACTGCTCTGCCTCGCCGTCAGCCACTACGGCCTCGGACTCACCTCGCAGCGCGCGGACACCGTCTCCGGCGCTGTTGTCGGAATGGCGCTGGCCACGGTCCTGCGGTTCTGGGGTACCCGTACATGGGTGTTCCGGGCGGAGGGCAGAGTCGGATCATGGACTGGCTGAAAAAGCTCCCGGTCGTCGGGCCGTGGATAACGCGGTTGATGATCACTCACGCGTGGCGTTCGTACGAGCGGCTGGACCGCGTGAAGTGGACGCGGCTGGCCGCCGCGATGACCTTCACGAGCTTCGTCGCGCTGTTCCCCCTGCTGACGGTGTCCGCCGCCATCGCCGCCGCCACCCTCAGCACCGAGCAGCAGGAAAAACTTCAGGACAAGCTCGCCGATCAGGTGCCCGGCATCTCCGACCAGCTGGACATCGGCACTCTGGTGGACAACGCCGGCACCGTCGGCCTCATCGCGGGCGCCCTGCTGCTGTTCACCGGTATCAGCTGGGCCGGTTCGATGCGCGAGTGCCTGCGCGCGGTGTGGGAGCTGCCCGACGAGGAGGAGAACCCGGCCCTGCGCTACGTCAAGGACGCGGGCGTCCTGGTCGGCCTCGGCGGCGCGCTCCTCGTCACCATCGCCGCCTCCGCCGTCGCCTCCGCGATGATCGGCTGGATCATCCGGCAGCTCGGCGTCGACGAGGGCGGCTGGGGCGGGGTCCTGCTGCGGATCGCCGCGTTCCTGATCGCCGTGCTCGCGAACTTCCTGCTGCTGCTCTACGTCCTGACGCTGCTGCCCGGCGTCGAGCCGACCCGCCACCGCCTGTTCGTGGCGGCGCTCACCGGGGCGGTCGGCTTCGAACTGCTCAAGCTGCTGCTCAGCGGCTATCTCCAGGGAGTGGCCGGGAAGAGCATGTACGGCGCGTTCGGCGTGCCCGTCGCGCTGCTGCTGTGGATCAACTTCACCTCGAAGCTGGTGCTGTTCTGCGCCGCCTGGACGGCGACGCAGAGCAAGGAGGAGGACGAAGTCCCCGTCATCACGGGCGAGTCCGGCGGCGCACCAGATCCGGAAGCGGCCAACGGCGGTTGACCAGGAACGCACCGCCCGCGAGCAGCACCAGCACCCCACCGGCGATGCCGAGCGCCGTCCCGATGCCGCTGGAGCCGTCCCCGGCCGCGCTGGCCACCGGCTTCGAACCGGTCCCGGCCGTGCCGTTCCCGCCGTCCCCGGAGCCGCCGGCCTCGCCGGACGGGTTGGCGCCGGGCTCACTGGCCCGGGCGCTCCTCGGCGGCACCAGCTCGCCCACCGGCTGCACCTTCCCGGCCGCCTTGAAGCCCCAGTCGAACAGCCGGGCCGTCTCCTTGTAGACCTCGTTGTGCTCGGGCTTCTCCGGGTTCATCACCGTCACCAGCAGCACCTTGCCGTCGCGCTCGGCGACGCCGGTGAAGGTGGCGCCCGCGTTGGTGGTGTTGCCGTTCTTGACGCCCGCGATGCCCTGGTAGACGGGCAGGTCGGCGTCGCCGGCCAGCAGCCGGTTGGTGTTCTGGATCTCGAAGGACTCGCGAACCGTCTTGCCCTTCTTGCCCTTCTTCGTCTGGCCCGGGAACTTCGCGCTGACCGTCGAGCAGTACTCCCGGAAGTCCTTCTTCTGCAGCCCCGAGCGGGCGAACAGCGTCAGGTCGTACGCCGACGACACCTGGCCCTCGGCGTCGTAGCCGTCCGGGGAGACGACATGCGTGTCGAGGGCCTGGAGCTCCTCGGCGTGCTGGTTCATCTCCTTGACGGTGTTCTCGACGCCCTGGTTCATCGCGGACAGCACGTGCACGGCGTCGTTGCCGGAGCGCAGGAAGACGCCGAGCCACAGGTCGTGGACGGTGTACGTCTCGTCCTCCTTTATCCCGACCATGCTGGAGCCCGCGCCGATACCGGCCAGGTCGGAGGGGACGACCTTGTGCTTCTCGGTCCTCGGGAACTTCGGCAGCAGCGTGTCCGCGAACAGCATCTTCAGCGTGCTCGCCGGGGCCAGCCGCCAGTGCGCGTTGTGCGCGGCCAGCACGTCACCGGTCTCGGCGTCGGCGACGATCCAGGAGCGGGCGCTCACGTCCTTCGGCAGCACCGGCACGCCGCTCGCCAGGTTCACCTGTGTGCCCGGCCGCCCGAGCCGGGCGCCGCCCATGGTCGACATCGACGCCGGGGGAGTGACCGAGGGGCTCGCCGAGGGGCTCGCCGACGGGCTGCCCGAGGGCTTCGGGGCGGCGACGGCGGCGGGCGAGGCCAGGGCGAGGGACGACAGGACGGCGGAGGTGACCAGCAGGGATCGCCTGGTGGTCTTCTTCGGAGCGGGCACGATCGGAAACGTACATGCCGTTCGGGGGGAAGTCCCGTCTGCGCCCCCACCCCGGACACGGAACCGGACACGTGGTGGCGATACTGGGTGCATGAAGCTCAGCCGCCCCGTCTCCTGGTTCCTGCTCGCCTTCGGGGTGTGGAGCTGGGTCATCTGGATCACTTTCGTCAAGAACCTTGTCAAGGACGGCAGCGGGCTCGCCTTCGACGACGGACGTCCCACGGCCTACTTCTGGGTGCACCTGCTGCTCGCCGTCGTGTCCTTCGTATTGGGGACGGTCATCGGGGCCATCGGGTTGCGTGGTCTGCGCGCACTGCGCCGGACGTCATAACGGCAATCGGGAGACACGACACCGTGGCCATCGTCTTCGTACTCGTCGCAACTCTGGTCCTGGCCGTCGTCGTGACGGCCAACTGGTACGTGTGGCGCCGCCTGTTCCGCGACACGACCCGCGGCCCGGGCCTGACCCGCCGCGCGGGCGCGGTCCTGATCGCGGGCGGCTGGGTCCTCGCGATCGCGGCCCTGGTCGCCGAACGCTCCGGCGCCCCCTTCTGGCTCCAGCAGGTCCTGGCCTGGCCGGGCTTCCTGTGGCTGGCCCTGTCGATATACCTGCTGCTGGGGGTGGTGGCGGGGGAGGTCGTACGACCGCTGCTGCGGTGGTTCCTGGAACGGCGGGCGAGGGGGCCGCGGCCGACCGCACCCACGACGTCCCCCGGCTCACCGGGGGACGGCGCGGCCGGTGCGCCCGCATCGGTGACGGCGACCGCCCCAACGGACGGCGGCACCGTGACGGCGGCCCCCGCGCCTGCCGCGCAGGCGGGCCCCGCCGGGGCGGCGACCGTGTCCGCGAGCGCGGCCGGTCGGCAGGCAGGGCACGGTGCCGGCACACCCTCTGCAGCCTCCGCCTCCGCCTCCGCCTCCGCCCCCGCGACAGCGGCCTCCGCGCCTGCCCCGCAGGCAGGCCCCGCCGGGGCGGCGACCGTGTCCGCCGCAACGGACGGCGGCGGCGTGACGGCGGCCTCCGGCGTGGCCCCCACGTCGCCCGCCCCTCAGACAGACCCCACCGGCGCGGTGGCCGCGTCCGTGGCCGCACCCCACCCGCAGGTGGACGGCGGTGGTGCGTCAGGGGCCGCCGCTGCGGCGCCGGCGGCCGAGCAGACGGCCTCCGCCACCGCGGCGCCCGGCGAAGCAGCCGCCGGCGACACCCCGACCGGCCCTTCCCGCCGCCTCTTCGTCTCCCGGGTCGTCGCCGGTGCGGCCGCCGCCGCTGCTGTCGGGACCGTCGGGTACGGCACCTACGGCGTGCTGCGCGGGCCCCAGGTGAAGCGGGTCACCGTGCCGCTGGCCAAGCTGCCGCGCGCGGCGCACGGATATCGCATCGCCGTGGTCAGCGATATTCACCTCGGCCCGGTCCTCGGCCGCGGCTTCGCGCAGAAGGTCGTCGACACGATCAACGCGACCCAGCCCGACCTGATCGCGGTCGTCGGCGACCTGGTCGACGGCAGCGTGAAGGACCTGGGCCCGGCGGCGGCACCGCTCGCCCAGTTGAGAGCCCGTCACGGCTCCTATTTCGTCACCGGCAACCACGAGTACTTCTCCGGCGCCGAACAGTGGGTCGAGGAGGTCCGGCGCCTCGGCCTGCACCCCCTGGAGAACGCCCGCAGGGAGATGCCGTACTTCGACCTGGCCGGAGTCAACGACGTGGCGGGCGAGGAGGAGAACCAGGGCCCCGACTTCGCCCGGGCACTCGGCGACCGGGACACCGCACGCGCGTGCGTCCTGCTCGCCCACCAGCCCGTGCAGATCCACGAGGCCGTCGAGCACGGCGTCGACCTCCAGCTCTCCGGCCACACCCACGGCGGCCAGCTCTGGCCCGGCAACCTCATCGCCTCCGGCGCCAACCCCACCCTCGCGGGCCTGGACCGCTACGGCGACACCCAGCTCTACGTCTCCCGCGGCGCGGGCGCCTGGGGCCCGCCCACCCGCGTGGGCGCACCCTCGGACATCACGGTGATCGAGCTGGCGTCGAAGCAGGCCTGACCTGTGAGAACGACGCGTACGCCGTGGGCTGGGTCGCCGACTTCCCCGACCCGGACACCTTCGGCGCCGCGCTCGTCGGCACCGGCGGCGCGATGAACACCGGCTACCGCAGCAAGGACGTCGACCGGCTCATCAAGGACAGCCGGCGCTACGCCGACCGCACCGAGGCCGACCAGGACTTCCGGCAGGTGCGGCAGTCCGTCGCCCAGGACGTGCCGGTGCTGCCGCTGTGGCAGGCCAAGGAGTACGTCGTCACCACCGAGGACGTCGGCGGCGGCCAGTACCTGCCGGACGACACGGGCGTGTTCCGCCTGTGGAGCCTCACCGGGATCTGACGCCGCGTCTCAGGAACCGGCGCGGCGCGGGGACGCCGGATCCGGGATCGCGTTCGTCATCCCGGGCAGGAAGTCCGTGAACAGCTCGTGCACCTCGCGCACGAGCGGCCGCAGCACCCGGAAGCGGGCCAGGGCGACACCGCGCGCGGTGAGCCGGGCGCCGCGCTCGGCGAGCCGGTAGCTGCGCTCCCGTCCCTCGGTACGGTCGAAGACCCAGTACAGGACGAGCCCCATCTGGGACAGCCACATCAACTCGGGCAGGATGTCCCGCAGTTCCTCGGGCACCTTGGTCTTCGTCGCGCCGGCCAGCACCTCCCGGTGGACGCTGATGGCCTCCTCGCGCGCATGCTCCGACTCGGGGGAGAAGGGGCTGAGCGGGCTGTCCGGGTCGGCGGCGTTCTTGAAGAACTGCACCGCGAACTCGTGGTACGGCTTGGCGATGTCCAGCCAGGCCCGCAGCACCCCCGCGAGCCGGGCCTCCAGGTTGGTCTCGCGGTCCAGGACCTCCCGGACCGCCACCTGGTGCTCGGCGGCGATCCGGTCGTAGAAGCCCTGGATCAGGTGCTCCTTGCCCGCGAAGTAGTAGTACGCGTTGCCGACGGAGACCCCGGCCTCCTTGGCGATGGCCCGCATCGTCGTCTTGTCGTAGCCGTGCTCCTGGAACAGCCGCATGGCCGTCTCCAGGATCAGGGCGCGGGTCTGCTCGGACTTGGTGGGGGTGGCGCCGTCGGGGCCGTCGTTCTTCGCGGACACGGGAAGAGAGCCTATCTCCGGTACCGGTGCCGCTACCGAGGGGCGCAGGTGCCGTCGGCGCAGCCCGGCATGGTGTAGGTCCAGCCGCCGTCCGGGGTGTACGTCCACCCGTCCGCGCGCCGGTACACCCGGCCGCCCCACTGGCCCCCGGCCCGCCGGTCCTCGTGCCACTGCGCCCCGCGCCACTTGGCGGCGGCGAGCACCGCGCCCCTCGCGAGCCAGGCGCCGGACGGGGTGCTGAGCCGGTGGGCGAGCGGCCGGTGCTCGCGCAGCGCCCACAGGGTGACGACCCAGGCGGCGGGCCCCCGGTAGACCTGCCCGCCGTCGCCGACGACGGTGATCTCCTCGAGGGTCGCACCGTGGTCGAGGCCGGGGAAGCGCCGCCGGGCCTCCTCCGAGCCGGCCGGGACCGGCTCCAGCGGCACCAACTGGGGCTGCCGCAGGAGCCAGTCGCGCAGGAACGCGCACAGGGAGCACTCGGCGTCGTACAGGACGGTGAGCCGGCGGACGGGTGCGATGGCGTTCATGCGGGCCTCCGCTCAGGCCTGCGGCTGGGGGGCCACCCAGCCCTGCGGCGGCACCGGCGGCACCTGCTCCCGCTCCATCGCGCCCCGCCGCCGGATCCGGTTGAGCACGTACACATTGGCCAGGTGCATCACGCCGAGCACCAGCAGGACGACGCCGAGCTTGGTGGACAGGGCCTCGAAGACGCCGCGCGTGTCGGTGATGGTCTCGTCGCTGCTCAGGTACAGCGCGACGAACCCGAGATTGACGAGGTAGAACCCGACCACCAGCAGGTGGTTCACGGCATCGGCGAGCTTCTCGTTGCCGTGCAGCACGTCGGCGAGGAACACCCTCCCGTTCCGGCTCAGCGTGCGGGCCACCCAGACGGTCAACGCGACGCTGACCAGCAGGTAGATGACGTAGGCGATGACCGTGCGGTCCATAGCCCCCACCCTTCTTGAACACGTTCAAAACGCTGTCGAGGAAGACTGTAGACCTCCTTTTGAACACGTTCAACTCGTGGGTGTGGGGTGTAGGTCACGCCGGGGCCGCCGATACGGAGGGAGTTGCGTGACCTGTTCAGGCCTTGCAGCCGCCCACGCGCCGCGTGCTCAGCGCGATGTCATCCATGCGGACCTCGTACGAGGATCGGGTCACCCGGCCTGTTTCGGCTGTCCTGCCTTCAGGATCTCTGCGACGTCCAGCGTGACCTTGGCGCCGAGGGAGTCGGGGAGGGCGACGATCTCGCCGGGGACATGGACGTGGTGGATCGTGTAGCCGTCCCGGACCGGGGCGGTGAGGATGTGGAGTCGTTGGTGCGTCCTGTCGACGATGACGTAGACCGGGATTCCTGCCGCCGCGTACGCGGCCACCTTGACGTGGAGATCCAGATGGGGATTTTCCGCGGTGACTTCCAGGACCATGCGGAAGCAGGAGGGCTCGTAGCAGTTGTTCTCGACCATACGGGACGAGATGTCCGCGTCGACGACCGAGAGGTCCGGGATGGCGTAGTCCTCCGGGCCGGTGGGAAGCCACACCGCGATCTTCTGGGCGACCGTGGGGTCGTCGCTGTCGAGTCCGGCGTTCAGACACGCCAGCGTGACGTCCGTGAGGACTTTGGCATGTGGGCCGTCGGGGATCGGTGTCACCAGCAGCAGGCCGTCGATGATCTCGAAGCGAGCGCCTGGGGTGCATTCCGTGAGCCAGTCGGCCCACTTCGTGAGCGAACGGTTCGCCGGCATATGCGAGTCCTCCACGTGGTCTTGGCGCGGACATCCTCTCCAGGCCGGTGCGCGACATCCTGCTCGACCAGGTGCAACTCACTAGAACGAGGCCATGCACACGGCGAGGGCCCCGTCTCCACTGGAGACGGGGCCCTCACCTGCATACCGAAGCCGGGCTCAGAAGCGGCGCGTGATCAGCGCCCGCTTCACCTCGGCGATCGCCTTCGTGACCTCGATACCGCGCGGGCAGGCGTCCGTGCAGTTGAAGGTCGTGCGGCAGCGCCACACGCCGTCGCGGTCGTTGAGGACCTCCAGGCGCTGCTCGCCCGCCTCGTCACGCGAGTCGAAGATGAAGCGGTGCGCGTTGACGATGGCCGCCGGGCCGAAGTACTGGCCGTCGTTCCAGAAGACCGGGCACGACGTGGTGCAGGCCGCGCAGAGGATGCACTTCGTCGTGTCGTCGAAGCGCTCGCGGTCCTCGGCGGACTGCAGACGCTCGCGCGTGGGCTCGTTCGTGTCCTTCGTGATGAGGAAGGGCATGACGTCCCGGTACGCCTGGAAGAACGGCTCCATGTCGACCACGAGGTCCTTCAGGACCGTGAGGCCCTTTATGGCCTCGACCGTGATCGGCTTCTCGGGGTTGATGTCCTTGATCAGGGTCTTGCAGGCAAGACGGTTCTTGCCGTTGATCCGCATCGCGTCGGAGCCGCAGATGCCGTGGGCGCAGGAACGGCGGAACGTCAGCGTGCCGTCGAGCTCCCACTTGATCTTGTGGAGGGCGTCGAGGACGCGCTCCTTCGGGTCGATCTCCAGCTGGAAGTCTTCCCACACCGCTTCCGCCGCGACCTCGGGGTTGAAGCGGCGGATGCGGAAGGTGACCGTGATGTAGGGGGAGTCGGCGAAACCGGGCTCGGGCCGGCCGGCCGCGTCTTCCTTGTCCAGAACGGGGGTAGCCATCAGTACTTACGCTCCATCGGCTGGTAGCGGGTCTGGACGACCGGCTTGTAGTCGAGACGGACGGTTTCGGAACCGTCGGCGCCGACCTCGCGGTACGCCATGGTGTGCCGCATGAAGTTGACGTCGTCGCGGTTCGGGTAGTCCTCGCGGTAGTGACCGCCGCGGGACTCCTTGCGGGCGAGCGCGGAGACGGCCATGACCTCGGCGAGGTCGAGCAGGTTGCCCAGCTCGATGGCCTCCAGCAGGTCCGTGTTGAACCGCTTGCCCTTGTCCTGGATCGACACGTTCTTGTACCGCTCACGCAGCTCCGCGATCTTCTCGACCGCGGTCTTGATCGTCTGCTCGGTGCGGAACACCATGACGTTGGCGTCCATGGTCTCCTGCAGCTCGCGCCGCAGCACCGTCACACGCTCGGTGCCCGTGGCGTCGCGCAGCTGCTCGACCTGCGCGATCACGAGCTCCGCCGGGTTCTCCGGCAGCTCCACGAACTCCGCCTTCTGCGCGTACTCCGCGGCCGCGATACCGGCGCGCTTGCCGAACACGTTGATGTCCAGCAGGGAGTTCGTGCCGAGGCGGTTCGCGCCGTGCACGGACACGCAGGCGACCTCGCCGGCCGCGTACAGGCCCGGGACGACCGTGGTGTTGTCCGCCAGGACCTCACCCTCGACGTTCGTCGGGATGCCGCCCATCGCGTAGTGCGCGGTGGGCTGGATCGGGATCGGGTCCGTGTAGGGCTCGATGCCGAGGTACGTACGGGCGAACTCCGTGATGTCCGGGAGCTTCGCGTCCAGTTGCTCCGGCGGGAGGTGCGTGAGGTCCAGGTAGACGTGGTCGCCCTCGGGGCCGCAGCCGCGGCCTTCGCGGATCTCCGTGTAGATGGAGCGGGAGACCACGTCTCGGGACGCGAGGTCCTTCATGACCGGCGCGTACTTCTCCATGAAGCGCTCGCCGTCCTTGTTGCGGAGGATGCCGCCCTCACCGCGGGCGCCCTCCGTCAGCAGGATGCCCATGCGCCAGATGCCGGTCGGGTGGAACTGGAAGAACTCCATGTCCTCCAGCGGCAGACCCCGGCGGTAGACCGCCGCCTGGCCGTCACCGGTCAGCGTGTGCGCGTTGGACGTCACCTTGAAGAACTTGCCGCAGCCGCCGGACGCGTAGACCACGGACTTCGCCTGGAAGATGTGGATCTCGCCGGTGGCGAGTTCGTACGCCACGACGCCCGCCGACTTCTTGACGCCGTCGACCTCGGTGAGCAGCTGGTCCAGGACGTAGAACTCGTTGAAGAACTCCACGCCCTCCTTGACGCAGTTCTGGTACAGCGTCTGGAGGATCATGTGGCCGGTGCGGTCGGCCGCGTAGCAGGAGCGGCGGACCGGGGCCTCGCCGTGGTTGCGGCTGTGACCGCCGAAGCGGCGCTGGTCGATGGTGCCGTTCGGCGTGCGGTTGAACGGCAGGCCCATCTTCTCCAGGTCGAGGACGGAGTCGATGGCCTCCTTCGCCAGGATCTCGGCGGCGTCCTGGTCGACCAGGTAGTCACCGCCCTTGACCGTGTCGAAGGTGTGCCACTCCCAGTTGTCCTCCTCCACGTTCGCCAGCGCGGCGGCCATGCCGCCCTGCGCGGCGCCCGTGTGGGAGCGGGTGGGGTAGAGCTTGGTCAGGACGGCCGTGCGGCTGCGCTTCGTGGACTCGATGGCCGCGCGCATGCCCGCGCCACCGGCGCCGACGATGACGGTGTCGTACTTGTGGATCTTCATGATTCTCGCAACCCCGTGCCTAGCGGATGTTCGGGTCGAAGGTGAAGATCACCAGCGTGCCCAGCAGGATGGTGAACACCGTGGCGGTGTAGAGCAGGCCCTTGAGCCACAGCCGGGTGTTCGCGCGCTCCGCGTAGTCGTTGATGACCGTGCGCAGGCCGTTGGCGCCGTGCAGCATCGCGAGCCACAGCATCAGCAGGTCCCAGACCTGCCAGAACGGCGAGGCCCAGCGGCCCGCCACGAAGGCGAAGCCGATCTTGGAGACGCCGCCGTCCAGCACGAGCTGGATCAGCAGGTGGCCGAGGACCAGGACGACCAGCACGACGCCGGACAGGCGCATGAACAGCCAGGCGGCCATCTCGAAGTTGCCGCGGGTGCTCTTCGGGGTCTTCTTGGTCCGCTTGCGCGGGGCCTCGATGAGGGGCGCGGGGTTGTCGACGGTGTAGACGGCGCCGCCCTCGACGGGGCCGACGCCCGCAGCGGTCTTCTCAGTCGTGGACATTGGCGTCAGCTCCCGAACAGTTCACGAGCGGCGTGGCCGAGGACGGGGTAGATCGCCCCGAGCATCAGCACGACCCACACGGCGACGACGGTCCAGAGCATCTGCTTCTGGTACCGCGCGCCCTTGATCCAGAAGTCGACGGCGATGACGCGCAGACCGTTGAGCGCGTGGAAGAGGATGGCGGCGACGAGGCCGTACTCCAGCAGCGCGACGATCGGCGTCTTGTACGTGGCCACGACGTCGTCGTAGGCCTCAGGGGACACACGGACGAGAGCGGTGTCCAGCACGTGAACGAACAGGAAGAAGAAGATGAGGACGCCGGTGACTCGATGAGCCACCCAGGACCACATTCCTTCCCGGCCGCGGTACAGCGTTCCAGCCGGCACGGAAGTTTCCTCCGGGAGCGGGGATTGGGGCCGCGCCGGCTTGGTGTGTCGGTCGGGCCCGGCCGGGTACGGTCCACCGGCCCCCAGCATCGTAGCGAGGCGTTGCCGCTGGGCTGAGCGGGGGTCTGGCTGTGTGATCAAACTGGCATGCTTACGGGCTAGCCTCTGAGGCTTCTGGGGTGTGATTTCCCGTTATCTGCCGGGTGCGGGTTCGTTGTGGTCGATCGCGCCCACGCGGCGGTAGCCGCACCTCGATTGCGGCACCGCGCCCCTGAGGGCGGCCAGCAGACGTCCCCTCGCGAGGCGCCGGAGTTCGTCCGCCGTCACCGCCCGCTCCTCTTCCGGATCGTTCGTCAATCGTGACCGGATGGCCTCGAGGGTGTGGTCCAGCACCTCGGACGGGGAGAGGCCGTCCAGGCAGATGACGAACACGTGTCCGAATCGGGCCTCGTAGGCGGCGTGGGCCGCGTTCAGGGCCGTGTGGGCCGCTGCGTAGGTGTCCGGCGGGAGGGCGGGCAGGGGCTCCTCCGCCAGCGCTTCCGTGAGGTCGGCCCAGGTCAGGTCGTAGGCCGCCTCGTCCGCCGCGGCGAGCAGGGAGGCCAGATCCGGGTACGGGCGGTGTTCCGCGACGCGCCGGGACCAGCGCGGGCTGCGCAGACAGGTGAGGAGAGCTTGTTCCAGTTCCTCCGCGGAGGCCGCGTTGAGGTGCTCCACCGGTATGGCGAGTCGGCCGGGGAGGTCTGGGAGACGGTGCGCGGGCAGCGTGGATCCTCGTGGGCGTCACGTGTGTCGGCAGGGCATGGTGTGAGAGTTGTGACGTCACGCTATCGAGTACGACCACGACGTGTCCGACGGATGCCTGAATTTCACCCGGGAGAGAGAGTTTCGGAACCTGTGGTGGACGCGCGCCAAACGCGCGCCGCGCGGCACGGGGTCTTAGGTTGGCCGTGTGAGTCAGCACAGGCGCCGGAGTTCGGCGAAGCAGGTGAAACAGCGGCCAGTGCTGGTCGTGGCCATGGCCGTAGCCCTGGTCGTGGTCGTGGCCGGAGTGAGTTTCGGGCTCTGGGCGGCCTCGGGCGGCGACGGCGGGTCCACGGAACCGGAGGCCAGACCGTCCCAGGGCGGGACCGGGGCCGCCCCGCGGGGCACCTCGCCGTCAGAGAGTCCCAGCCCGAGCCGCTCGTACGCCCTGTCCAAAGCGCCGCAGACGATCCCCGCCGTGCGCGACCACACCCCCGCGCGCGGCCCGGGCTGGCGCCCCGAGAGCGGCGACCGGGTGGTCGTGGACGACCCGGCGCTGGCCGACGAAGGGCGGCTCATCGCCGGTGAGCTGGGGCTGTCGTACCAGGGCGAGAAGAACGACCAGCAGGCCGGGGACGTACGGCTGGCACTGGACGGCGACAAGAAGGCGAACCCGGAGTCGTACGTCATGACCGTGCGCGACGGGCGGGTGGAGATCAACGGGCCCGCCGAGGCGGGCGTCTTCTACGGCACCCGCACGCTCAAGCAGGAGGTGCACGACGGCGGCACGGCGCCCGAGGGCGTGGTGAAGGACGAGCCGGCCAAGCCGCAGCGCGGCTTCATGCTGGACATCGCGCGCAAGAACTACACGGCCGGCTGGATCGAGGACCGGATCCGCGAACTGGGCGACCTGAAGTACAACCAGCTCGGTCTGCACTTCTCCGACGACCAGGGGTTCCGGATCGAGTCCGACTCGCATCCGGAGATCGTCTCCCAGGAGCATCTGACCAAGGCACAGGTGCGGAAGATCGTCGACCTCGCGGAGAGCCGGCACATCACCGTCGTGCCCGAGATCGACTCGCCCGGGCACCTCGGCGCGGTCATCGACGCCCACCCCGACCTCCAGCTGCGCACCGCGCAGGGGTCGGCGGTGCAGGGTGCCATCGACATCTCCAAGGCCGAGAGCGCCGAGATCGTCGACGACCTGCTGAACGAGTACGCGGGCCTCTTCCCCGGCCGGCCCTGGCACCTCGGCGGTGACGAGTACCAGGCGCTGGTCCGCTCCGACCCGGAGGCCTCGTTCCCCCAGCTGGCCGCCGCCGCGCAGCAGAAGTACGGCGCCGGTGCCACGGTCGCCGACCTCACCACCGGCTGGCTGAACGACCGGGCCGCCACCGTCCGCGCCAACCAGCGCACCCCGCGCGCGTGGAACGACGGTTTCTTCCGCGACACCTCCGTCGCGGCCGACAAGGACATCCAGGTCGCCTACTGGACCGGCAAGGAGATCGGCGCCCGGACGCCGGTGGAGTACCTGAGCACGGGCCGGAAGGTCATCAACTACAACGACGAGTTCCTGTACTACGTGCTCGGCGAGCCGCAGACCTTCGTCTATCCGACCGGACAGCGGATCTACGAGCAGTGGACGCCGCGGATGCTGCGCGACACCGCGCAGGTGCCCGCGCGCTACGACGACCAGATCCTCGGCGGGACCTTCGCCGTCTGGGGCGACCAGCCGAACGCGCAGACGCAGGACCAGGTCGCGGCCGGGATCCGGAT
The DNA here is from genome assembly GCF_000158955.1 of Streptomyces viridochromogenes DSM 40736. Taxonomy (GTDB): domain Bacteria; phylum Actinomycetota; class Actinomycetes; order Streptomycetales; family Streptomycetaceae; genus Streptomyces; species Streptomyces venetus. The sequence goes on from NZ_GG657757.1 coordinate 5,527,328, forward strand.
GCCGTTGCGGGCGACCGTCCAGAAGCTCTGGGACCCGGGCGCGCCCGGGCTGTCCTGGGCGCAGTTCCGGGCGCTGGCGGACAGGCTCGGCTGACTCCGCTCGAATTGGCCCGTAGGGCTGCGAACCGCCGTACGGCTGTGGTGGTCTTCTGACGCGAGCCGAATCGAATATGCCGGGGGGAGCCGGAACATGGGCTACTGGGGGTATTTCGTCGTGGGCCGGGAGGAACGGCCGCTGGTGGAGCTGGGCGCCCTGGCCGGGGCGGCGGAGGCGATGACGCGCCGCGCCTCGGCGCCGGGCGGCTGGCAGGTCTGGGAGTACCCGAGCCGTGACGGCGACGTCGGGAACATGAACGCCCTGGCCCGGGAGACCGGCGCGCCGGCGCTCTTCGGGTACGTCATGAACAGCGAGTGCGTGGCGCTGGAGGCCGCGGCGCCGGAGAGCGGGGCGTGGACGACCTGCCTCGCACGGACCGCGATGGCCGGGTATCTGGGGGCCGGCCGGGAGGGCCTCACGCTGGAGGACTACTTCCTGGAACCCCGCGACGCCGCCGAGCACGCCGTCCGGTGGGCCGCCGAGGCCGGGCACGAAGTGAACGCCGACGCCCTTGTGGACGTACTCACTTCAGACCCCGATCCCCTGGCCGAAAACCTCTTGTTCCGCTTCCTCGACAGACTCGGCGTGGTGCCCCTGTGACACTCCGGGGCCGTCGCACGCAGTAAGGGGAAGTGCGGGTTCCGTGAGGGGTGAGGGCTGCAAGCGGCCTTGTAGGGCCCCGGAGAAGGCCCGCGGAGGGAGACGTGGATGAGCCTGGTGGAGTTGATCGCACAGGCCGACGAACGCGGGCTGGCCGCGAGCGGGCTGGCTTGTTTGGATCGGTGTGTGCCCCTGCTGGGCGGCGACGACGAGATCCTGCGGCCGCTGTGGGCGAGCCTCACCGACGACGCCGGGGCCGGCGACTGGGGTGACGGCCTGGAGCAGGCGCGCGGGAAGCTGGACACCGCCGACGGCGAGGACGAGGCGGCCGTGCTCGCCCAGCGGATGCTCGAGGCCGCTCCCGCCGAGCGGTCCGCCGCCGGAGTACGGGTGTGGGCCGACGCCTGCTCCGTCGCCTCCCTCCAGATCCACCGCCTCCTCGACACCCTCCAGGACGACGCCTCGTCGGTGGACGTGCGCCGCGAGGGCCGTACGGACGGCATGTCGCCGCTCGTCGCCGCCGAACTGCGCCGCCAGATCACCGTCCTGGAGGTCCTGGCCGGACATGGCCAGGCCGGGCTGCGGCGGGCGCTGGAGATCTCGGTCGAGGGGCGGCGGGTACTCCGCGCGGTCGTCTCCCGCCGGACCCGGCAGCACGGGTGAGGACCAGGCGGCCGGCGAGGGCCCTGACCGGCCTAAACCCCGTTCCTGGGAGAGTCCTGTGACAGTCGTGAGGCCGCCGTGGGGCGGTCCTGCGCCGCTTCGGGGAAGCCGCCGATTCCGGGTGACGAAACGCTTCTCCGCAGCGCTTTCCGGGGTGTGACGACTCAAGCGGAAACCAGGCCCTCGGCCGCGGCGAAGCCGTTGCGTTGGGCGGCGGACATGGTGGCGACGATGCGCGAGGGAGCACGGCTGCGCCTCGACTACTCGGCCCAGAGTCTGTGGAGCATCGACCGGATGATCGAGGGGATACGGCGGGAAGGGGCGCCGCACGCCGCCGTGCAGGAGGTCCTGCGGGGCTTCGGGGCCTACGCCGGTGAGGTGATGGCGCGTCAGGCCGGGGCCGAGTGGTGGGCCACGGGCGGCGACCACTGGATCCGCACCCCCGACGGACGTCTCTGGGACCCGATCGACGAGGCCCGCCGCTGCTACGCCGGGCACGGCTCGCTGCGGCTGCTGTGCCGGGACGCGACGAGCGCCGCGCCCCGGCCGTAGCGTCAGCGCCCGAACAGGCCCTCGAAGGCGGGCTCGGCCGGTTCAGGCAGGCCCTCGAAGGCCGGCTCGGCTGTTTCCGGCAGGCCCTCGAACCCGGGCCCGGCAGCCTCCGGGACCGGAGCCGCGAGCGTGCCGGCGCCCGCGGCGAGCGTGCGGATCTCGGGCAGGGCGGCGTAGAGGTTCTGCCCGGGGCAGTCGGTCGGATAGCCGTCGCGGTGCCCCGAGATGCGATGCAGCGTCACCTTCTGGCCCGACGTGTACTTGCCGTTGTCGGCCCCGGCCGTCAGCACCACCGTCCCCGTCGGGTCGATGCCGTACAGGCCGAGCTTCCAGGCCGCGACCTTGGCGACCGCCGCGCGAACGGCGGAGTTCACGGTCGCCTTGGTGTAGTCGCCGAGCACCGAGACGCTGCTGGTCGCCGTGTTGAAGCCATAGGTGTGCGCGCCGAGGACCGGCCGGTCGATGCCGCCCGCGCGGCCTTCGAAGATCTTGCCGCACTTGTCGACGAGGAAGTGGTAGCCGATGTCGTTCCAGCCGTTGCTGCGCACGTGGTAGAGGAACACGCCGCGCACGACCGACGCCGACTCGGAGCAGCTGTAGTCGTTGGTGCCCGCCGTGTGGTGGACGAACATCGCCTTGGTGGCGCTGGTGTAGGTCGGCGGGTCCTTCACCAGGGACTCGTCGGCGCCCCAGGCGGAGCGCGACGTCACGGCGGGGCGGGCGACCGACGGCGCTCCGGCGGCCGGCCCGGGGACGTCCGGCTCGACGACCGTGGTGTGCACGGCGTCCGACCCGCCGTCGGGATCGACCAGCTCGACGCGCAGCCCCTCGGGCAGCCCGGAGCCCGCCACGCGCACCTGGATGCCGTCCGCGGGCCCGGTCCACAGCGGCTGGGTGCCGCCGCGCACCCCGGCACGGTCGCGGTCGGGGCCGGTCTCCGGCGTCCGCACGTCGGTGTCCAGCGCGCGCCACGCGCTCCACTCGCCGCTCTCCCGGGAGCGGGTGCGCACATGGACGGTGCCGTCCAGGGCGGCGTCGGGATCGTCCCAGGTGACACCGACCATGCTGAACGGCTCGGTGGTGCGCGGGGCGAGGGACCGCTCGTGCGGATCACCGTCCGGCACCCGGACGGTGTGCACGTCGTCGTCCGGGGAGGAGGCCCGGGCGGGCTGGGTCAGGCCGAGGGCACCGAGGGCCAGGGCGGTGGCGACGGCGGTGCGCAGGAGGGTGGACGGCATACGGCGCTCGCCTTTCGTCGGGCGGTTGCATCGCGTGCAGAGCTCCCCGGTACGTCACTTGGACAAAACCTCTCCGGGGCCGCGCTCCCGAGGACGGCGGCTCGGGATGACCCGAACGGTGGCGGGCGGCGGGCGTCTGACGCGCTGTGACACTTCCGGGCGAACCGGCGCTGATGAGCATGGGGGGCGTCGCAGAGGAGGGCGCGCACTCGGTACGGACGAGGACGGTATTTGGGTCAGGGAGCGGAACCCCGGCGCGTGCAGGCGCACGACGGGGAACTGGGCGCGGCCGTCGCGCGGGCCCAGCAGGGTGACGAGGCGGCCTTCGCGGTCGCCTACCGGATCGTGCAGCCCGCACTGCTCGGCTACCTGCGCGGGATCGTCGGCGACGACGCCGAGGACGTGGCGTCCGACGCCTGGCTGGAGATCGCCCGGGACCTCGGACGGTTCAAGGGCGACGGGGCCGGTTTCCGGGGCTGGACGGCGACCATCGCCCGGCACCGGGCGCTGGACCACCTGCGCCGGCAGCGGGTGCGGCCCCGGTCGTCCGCGCTGGAACAGGACGTCCTGGAGCTGCCCGGGCCGCAGAGCACGCACGAGCAGGCGTTGGAGGCCATGTCGACCGAACACGCCCTGGAGCTGGTCCGCGGGTTGCCGCGCGACCAGGCCGAGGCCGTACTGCTGCGCGTGGTGGTCGGCCTCGACGGCCCCGCCGCGGCACGCGTCCTGGGCAAGCGGCCGGGCGCGGTACGCACGGCCGCGTACCGAGGGCTGAAACGTCTCGCCGGGCAGCTCGGGGCGGAGAGTGTGACGGATGACGCGCCCCGGACGCTGGGTGAGTCGACGTGAACAAATGTCAGCTTCGCCGGCCGGGCCGGCGAGGGGCGTCCGGACCCGGTGCCGTGAACAGGGCGGACGAACGGGACGTACTGGTAAGGCCGGACAGGCCGAGTGGGACGAGTGGATCGAGCAGGGACGGACAGGCACATGGGTGAGCGGCAGAGCGACGGCGGGCTTGCCGGCCGCGCCTCCCGTCATGCCCTTCTCGACTCCGAGGTCGAGGCGCTCATCGCCGCCTCCCTCATCCGGGACGGTGTCGACGCCGAGGCGGAGCAGCGGGCCGTGGCCGCGTTCCGCGCCGCCCGGGACGACGGGGCCCACCGGACGCGCACCCGGCTCCGGGACGACTGGCGGCCCCGGGAGCGGCGGCGGTACCTGGGGCTGTCGCTGAGGACGACGCTCGGCGTGCTGTTCGCGAGCCTCACCCTGGGCGGTGTCGCCGTGGCGGCGATCGGCGCGGCGGGGTCCCCGGCGGACGGCCCGGACGACGGCCGCGGGCACCCGCCCGCCACGAGCGGCACCCCGAGCGACCCGGCCCGGACGCCTTCCCGCGGCGGCGACCCCGGCCGCCCTTCCGGCACCGCCACCGGCTCCGCCCCCACCCGCCCCGACCGCCCGGCTCCCGCCCAGGACACCGAGGCCCACTGCCGCGCCTACCAGCAGGTCGAGGGCCGCGGCCGGGCCATGGACGCGACGGCCTGGCAGCGTCTCGTCGACGCCGCGGGCGGTGAGAGGAACGTCACGCGGTACTGCGCCGCGCAGCTGGAGCGGTCGACGCCCGAGCCCAAGCCCACCCAGAGCGGCGGTTCCGAGAACAGCGGTGCTTCCGAGAACAGCGGTACTTCCGGGAACAAGGGCTCCGGGGAGAACAACGGCACGGACAAGGGCCAGGACAAGAGCACGCCCGCCCGGCCCAACGGCCGTTCTCAGTAAGGGATCCGGCGAATCCGGAGACACCGCCTTGGCAACGGCCGAGGCCGCCACCCCCCACAGGAGAGGCCCCGGCCGTCGCGCGGCACGGACCGCGCCGCGGTCCGTACTCCCTACAGCGTCCGGTGTGCGTTTTCTGTCACACCCGGCCGTGTCACGGCTTAGTTGCATCTCCGGCGGACATGGACGGGGAGTGGTTTCAGGTCGTAACGTGCCATTCGCGCCAACAGCGGAGGCGGCAAGACCACCGCAACCACCAGCGGCCTTGAAAAACCGCAACCATTCATTGAGCAACCACGACGGCGAGAACCCGGTCCGCGAAAGCGGCGCCGGTGTAGGCGCAGAAGGGCGCGCGGTGCTGGGGGACGACGCGGAGCTGACCGCCGCGGTGCGCGCGGCACAGGCCGGAGACGAAAGCGCGTTCCGGACTGTGTACCGCACCGTGCACCCGCGGTTGCTCGGATACGTACGGACGCTGGTCGGCGAACCCGACGCCGAGGACGTGACGTCGGAGGCATGGCTTCAGATAGCCCGTGATCTGGAACGGTTCACCGGGGACGCGGACCGCTTCCGCGGCTGGGCCGCCCGTATCGCCCGCAACCGCGCGCTGGACCACATACGCATGCGCGGGCGGCGGCCCGCGATCGGCGGCGACGAGACCGAACTGACCGGCCGGGCCGCCGAGTCGGACACGGCGGGCGAGGCCATCGAGGCGCTCGCCACGGACGGCGCCTTCTCCCTCATCTCCCTGCTGCCGCAGGACCAGGCCGAGGCGGTCGTGCTGCGCGTGGTCGTGGGGCTCGACGCGAAGACCGCCGCCGAGACCCTCGGCAAGCGCCCGGGCGCCGTCCGGACGGCGGCGCACCGGGGCCTGAAGCGGCTCGCGGAACTGCTCGGCGGCGATCCGGAGGCCGATCCGGAATCGGCCGGAGTGCTCGACGCCCTGCCGCCTCCGAGAGAACCACGTGGCAGTGCCATGACGTCCGCACGTGTGACGCAAAGCGTCGCGCGGACGCAGAAGGATGTGTGATGGCCGACGAGCAGTACAGGTGGCTGGACCGCGAAACGGCGGAGCGCTTGCTGAACGGAGAGCCACTCGAAGCTGTCGACGGCGCAGCCCCTGAGCGGGCCGAACGCCTCGCCAGGACACTTGACGCACTGTCCGCGTCACCACCGCTGACCAGCGAGGAACTCCCCGGTGAGGCCGCCGCGATGGCCGCCTTCCGCACGGCGCGCGCGGAGCGCGGCGACGCCGAGGGGGCCCGTGCGGGCACCGGTGAGCGGACGGGCCGCGACATCGTCGACGCCGGGCTGGTCCGGATCGGAACCACGCGGGGCAGCGGCTCCGGTGACGTCCGGCGCCCCCGCTGGGCCCGTCCCGCGCGCCTCGCACTGGCCGCCGTGCTGGCAAAACGGCATGGTCGGCGGAGTCGCCGTCGCGGCCGGAACCGGAGTCCTGAAAGCACCGTTCGGCCGTGATGAGCCCGCCCCCGGCTCGTCCGTCTCGGCCGATGTCACTCCGCCCGAGCGCCCGCTGATCTCGCCCTCCCCGAGCGACGCCGTGCAGGGCGGGTCCACGCCCGACGACGCGCCGGGCGGCACCTCGACGGGCGGCGCCGACGGCTCGGGCCGGACCGGGGACCGCGACGACGCGGCCCCGGAGCCCGGCTCCGGCGACAAGGCGGACCGCCCCGGCGAGGGCCGTGGGAAGATCGCCGCCGCCTGCCGCGACCTGCGCGAAGGCAAGGGGCTGAACGGCGAGCGCCGACGCGCCCTGCGGGACGCGGCGGGCGGCCCCCGGGTGTGGAAGTACTGCAAGGGCGTCCTGGCCGGCGCCGACGGCACCGCCACCCGGCGCGGTGACGACGACGCCGACCGGGGCAAGGGCGCGAACCACGGCAAGGGCGCGAACCAGGGCAAGGGCGCCGACCAGGGCAAGGGCGCGAACCAGGGCCGCAAGCAGGACAGCGAGCGGGACAAGGCCGAGCGCAAGGCCCAGCGGAAGGCCGAGCAGCGGGCCGAGCGGCAGGGCAGCGGCGACGGCCACGCGGACCGCAACCGCTCCGCGCGGTCTGATAAGCCCCTGTGACCTGCGGTTTCGCACTCCGAAGAAATCTTCTGGCCGAGGGTGTGACGTTTTTGGTCGCCCGGGCGCAGTAATGAGTGAGCCGACTGGTCATCGGCCGTCGCACAGAGCCGGGGTTCCCCCCGTACCTACGGCTCGTGCACCTGAGCGCGGGCGGGACACGTTCCCCCGGTCCCGCCCGCGCCCCAATCTCTCTCCCGCCTCCCTCACCAGGACACGACGACCTTGTCGCCGTTGCGGACCTGCGCGTACAGCGCCGAGATCGCCCGCTCGTCCCGTACGTTGACGCAGCCGTGCGAGGCGCCCGCGTAGCCCCGGGCCGCGAAGTCGGCCGAGTAGTGCACGGCCTGGCCGCCGCTGAAGAACATCGCGTAGGGCATGGGCGAGTCGTAGAGCGTGGACACGTGGTCGCGCGACTTCCAGTAGACCGAGAAGACACCTTCCCGGGTCGGCGTGTACTGCGAGCCGAAGCGCACCGCCACCGTCGACACGGTCCGCCCGTCGATCATCCAGCGCAGGGTCCGGCTCGTCTTGTCGATGCACAGCACCCGGCCGGTCATGCAGCGCGCGTCCGGCGGGTCGGCCGGCTGCCCGCCCATCAGGTACAGATCCCAGCGGCCCGGCTCGCGCGTCATCCCCCGCAGGCGCTGCCAGGTGACGGTGTCGGTCCGCCCGGTGCGCGGCAGTCCGCGCTTGCCCTGGAAGCCGCTGACCGCCCGCTCCGTCCGGTCGTCGTACGTCCCGGTGGGCCCGTCGAAGAGCCAGGCGACCTGGCGCAGCCGGGCCTGGAGTTCACGGACGTCACGGCCGGTGTCGCCCCGGGACCACAGCACACGGGCCGGGGCGGGGGCGGCGCTCGGCTTGTCGTCGGTGGGCGGTGCGGAAGCGGTGCCCGGCCCGCCGCCCCGGTCGGGGCCGCCGGCCGGGGCCGGTGTGTCGCCCGGCATCTCGATGTGCACCGGCGAGCGGCGCTTCCCGTCTCCGTCAGCGGGCTGCACGGTACAGCCGGCCAGCACGGCCGCCCCGGCGACTGCCGCCGCGATCGCTGCTCTCCCCATGCCCCTGGTACGCACACGGCCCCCAGTCGTCTCACCGGCGTGCCCGGATGTCACCTGAGATGCTCCCCGGGCGTGACCCGTCGCGAACCAGGGGGCATGGTGGTGAGCGAGGTCACTTCCACGGGGAGGCATCACGCCATGGCGCACGAGTCGGAGTCCGGGTTGCCGATCGAGCCGGTCTACGGGCCGGAGGTTCTCGAGGGCTGGGATGCGGCGGAGAAGCTGGGGGAGCCGGGGGCGTATCCGTACACCCGGGGTGTGTACCGGTCGATGTACACGGGGCGGCCGTGGACGATGCGGCAGTACGCGGGCTTTGGTACGGCGGCGGAGTCCAACGCCCGTTACCGGCAGCTGATCGCGCACGGCACGACGGGGTTGTCGGTCGCGTTCGACCTGCCCACCCAGATGGGCCATGACTCCGATGCGCCGATCGCGCACGGCGAGGTCGGCAAGGTGGGCGTGGCGATCGACTCGGTGGAGGACATGCGGGTGCTGTTCGGCGGGATCCCGCTGGATCAGGTCTCCACGTCGATGACGATCAACGCCCCGGCAGCGCTGCTGCTGCTCCTGTACCAGCTGGTCGCCGAGGAACAGGGCGTCCCGGCGGACAAGCTGACGGGCACGATCCAGAACGACGTGCTGAAGGAGTACATCGCCCGCGGCACCTACATCTTCCCGCCGAAGCCGTCGTTGCGGCTGACCGCGGACATCTTCAAGTACTGCGGGGCCGAGATCCCGAGGTGGAACACGATCTCGATCTCGGGCTATCACATGGCCGAGGCGGGCGCGTCCCCCGCGCAGGAGATCGCCTTCACCCTCGCCGACGGCATCGAGTACGTGCGCACGGCGGTCGCCGCCGGGATGGACGTGGACGACTTCGCCCCGCGGCTGTCGTTCTTCTTCGTGGCGCGGACGACGCTTCTGGAGGAGGTCGCCAAGTTCCGTGCGGCGCGGCGGATCTGGGCGCGGGTAATGCGCGACGAGTTCGGCGCGCGGAATCCCAAGTCGCTGATGCTGCGTTTCCACACGCAGACGGCCGGGGTGCAGCTGACCGCGCAGCAGCCCGAGGTGAACCTGGTCCGCGTGGCGGTGCAGGGGCTGGCGGCGGTGCTGGGCGGCACGCAGTCGCTGCACACCAACTCCTTCGACGAGGCCATCGCCCTGCCCACCGACAAGAGCGCGCGCCTGGCCCTGCGCACCCAGCAGGTCCTGGCCCACGAGACGGACGTCACCGCCACCGTGGACCCCTTCGCCGGCTCCTACGTCATCGAGAAGATGACCGACGACGTCGAGGCCGCGGCCGTGGAACTGATGGCCAAGGTCGAGGAGCTCGGCGGTGCCGTGGCCGCCATCGAGCGGGGTTTCCAGAAGGGCGAGATCGAGCGCAACGCCTACCGCATCGCCCAGGAGACCGATTCCGGGCAGCGGGTCGTGGTCGGCGTCAACCGCTTCCAGCTCGACGAGGAAGAACCCTACGAGCCGCTGCGGGTCGACCCGGCCATCGAGGCCCGGCAGGCCGAACGCCTGGCCAAGCTCCGCGCCGAGCGCGACCAGCCGGCCGTGGACGCGGCCCTGGCGGCCCTGAAGAAGGCCGCCGAAGGCGACGACAACGTCCTCTACCCCATGAAGGAAGCCCTGCGCGCCCGCGCCACCGTCGGGGAGGTCTGCAACGCACTGCGCGAGGTCTGGGGCGCGTACGTTCCGTCGGACGTCTTCTGACCGGTGGCCGGGACGGGGGGAGTGTCACACCCTCGTGCGACACTCCTTTCCATGTTCGGTGTCATCGATCTGCCCACCTACCTGGCGGGCCTCGTCCTCATCATCCTGCTGCCCGGTCCCAACTCGCTGTACGTGCTGTCCGTGGCCGCCCGCCGTGGTGTGCGTGCCGGGTACACCGCGGCAGGGGGCGTGTGGTGCGGGGACACGGTGCTGATGACGCTCTCCGCGGCCGGTGTCGCCTCGCTGTTGCAGGCGAACGCCGTGCTGTTCGGGATCGTGAAGTACGCGGGTGCCGGCTATCTGACGTGGCTGGCCATAGGCATGCTGCGGGCCGCCTGGGGCATGTGGCGCACCCGGGGCGAGCGGTCCGCCGAGGCGGCGGAGGCTCCCGCATCCGCCGAGGAGCGGCCCTTCCGCCGGGCCTTCGTCGTCAGCCTGTTCAACCCGAAGGCGATCCTGTTCTTCGTCGCCTTCTTCGTGCAGTTCGTCGACCCGGGGTACGCCTATCCCGCCGTGTCCTTCGTCGTCCTGGGCGCCTTCGCGCAGCTCGCCAGCGTGCTCTACCTGAGCGCGCTGATATTCGGCGGCACCCGGCTGGCCGCCGCCTTCCGCCGCCGCAAGCGGCTGTCGGCGGGTGCCACCTCGGCGGCGGGGGCGCTGTTCCTCGGCTTCGCGGTGAAGCTGTCCCTGGCGGGCGCGTAGCCGCGGACCGCACCGGGCTGGTGCCGCGGCAGGCACCGTTTGCCCGTCGAGGAGCGGCGTCCGGTGCGTGCTCTGGGCGTGGGGAGCGTGCCGGGCGTCGCGACGGGGCGAACGTTGCCTGACGGGGCGAACGTTGCCTGTCGGGGCACCAGCACTGGCCGAATCTGGCGGGGCTAGCACCGGCCGAAGCGGGTGAGGTACTCGGGGAGGCCCGCGGGGGAGTCGCCCGCCCAGCCGACGTAGCCGTCGGGCCGGACGAGGAACAGGCCGGGGCCGTACGTCCCGGGCGCCGGGCCCCGTACGACGTGGACCGGCGCCTTGACGTCGTCCGGAGCCTGCGCACCGCCCAGCGCCAGCAGCGTCCAGTGGGGGCCGCGGAAGGCGTCGAAGAGGCGGACGCCGGCCACGGTGCCGTCGGGCGCGCGGTCACCGGCCCGGAGCGGGCCCGGGTCGGGCCGGGTCTCCTGGGTGAGCGACGACCCCCGGTAGCCGAGGCCGAGCTGGCGGGTCGCCTCGCCGCGCCGGGTCTCACCGCGGTGCACGCTGGTCGACAGTCCCAGCATGTCGGCGGCGACGGGCCGCCGTTCCTCCGCGTAGGAGTCGAGGAGGGCCGCGTCCGCGCCGTCGCGCAGCACCGCGCCCAGCTTCCAGCCCAGGTTGTAGGCGTCCTGGACGCTGGTGTTGAGGCCCTGGCCGCCGGCCGGGGAGTGCACGTGCGCCGCGTCACCGGCGAGGAAGACCCGGCCGCAGCGGAAGCGGTCCGCCAGGGCCGCCCGGGGGCGGAAGTCCGAGGCCCAGCGCAGCTCGGTCACGGCCTCCGGCGCGAGGTGCGAGCGGGCGGCGACGACTTTCCGTACGCCCTCCAAGGACAGGTCGGGAGCCGTCCCGTCCGGGAACCGGGCCACCAGCTGGAAGTCCTCCGTGCCGGCCAGCGGGCAGATCGCGAGGAAACCGTCGCCGTCCCCGCCCGGCGGGAAGACGTGCCAGTTGTCCCGGTCCAGGCCGCTGATCCGGACGTCCGCCACGAGCGTCGGGTGGGGGTCGAGGGTCTCGCCCGTCATGCCGATGCCGAGCAGCCTGCGCACGGTCGAGCGGCCGCCGTCCGCCGCCACGGCGTACCGGGCCGTGAGGGGCTCCCCGGAGTCGAACTCAGCGCGGACCCCGTCCGCGTCCTGCGTCAGGCCGACGAGCTCCCGGCCGAAGGCCACCTCGCCTCCCAGCTCCTCCAGACGCGCCCGCAGGATCTCCTGCGTACGCCATTGCGGCACCATCCACGGCTCGGTGTACGGCGCGTCCTCGCTCGCCTCGGCCGGGTCGAACATCCGGTGCTCGCCCGCCCGCCTGCCGTCCTGCCAGATCATCCCGACCGGGTAGGTGCCGCCCGCCGCGCGGATCGCGTCCAGCACACCCAGGTCGTCGAAGACCTCCATGGTGCGCGGCTGGATGCCCTTGCCGCGCGAGCCGGGGAACAACGCCTGCGCCCGCTCCACGACCAGCGCGGCCACGCCCCGCCGGGCGAGATCGATGCCGAGCGCCAGCCCGGTGGGGCCCGCTCCCACCACCAGCACGTCCGTGTCCATGAGCCACCCACTCCTTAACGTTGTTAAGCGCCGTCGTTCAGCAGAGTCGCCTTAACGGTGTTAAGTTGTCAAGCGTGAGTACGGAACGACGTGAGCCCCTCGACCGCCGACGGGTCGCGGACACCGCGCTGCGGCTGCTGAACGAGGTGGGCCTCGACGGCCTGACCCTGCGCGCCATCGCCCGGGAACTGGACGTGAAGGCACCCGCCCTCTACTGGCACTTCAAGGACAAGCAGGCGCTGCTGGACGAGATGGCGACGCAGATGTACCGCCGGATGGTGGCCGGGGCCGCCCTCGACCCCGCCGACACCTGGCGGGAACGGCTGCTGAAGGCCAACCGGGGGCTGCGCGCGGCCCTGCTCGGTTACCGGGACGGCGCGAAGGTGTTCAGCGGCTCACGGTTCACCGGCATCGAGCACGCCGGGCAGATGGAGGAGAACCTGCGGCTGTTCACGGCAGCCGGCTTCACCCTGCCCCAGGCCGTCCGCGCGCTCACCACGACCTACCTGTACACGCTCGGCTTCGTCACCGAGGAACAGGGCGTGCGGCCCCTGCCCGGCGAGCGCCGCGAGGGCTACGACGTACACGAACGCGCCCGCCTGATGGCCGACTTCCCGCTGTCGGCCCAGGCGGGCGCGGAGATCTTCGAGGACTACGAACGGCACTTCGAGGAGGGGCTGGCCCTCGTCGTCGAGGGGATCGGGGCGCGGTACGGGGTCTCATGACACCCCTTGGTCAGGAGTGCTTCGTGCGCGCCCGCCGTACGGCCCGGGTGACCACGGGCGGCAGCAGGTCCTTGGCGAGGCGGCGGGCCCGGGACGGGGCGGGCCGGGCCGGGCGCGCCGCGCGGGACTCGGTGACACGGGCGGGCGGGACGCTCGCCGGTGCCGGCGCCAGGTAGTGCCGGGAGGTCGGGAAGGGCGGCGGCTTCATGCCCCTGGACCGGGCGCGGACCAGCCGGTGCCCCGCCGCCTCCTGCACGCTCAGTCCGCAGTCCGAGCGCTGCCGGAGCATGTCGAGCAGTTCCTCCTGGAGCGGCTCGGGGTCGCCCCAGGTGCCGTAGAGCTTCTGCGTGCTGAGGCAGATCGGCCGCAGCCCGCGGTTGAGGACCGCCTCCCAGGTGGCGACCGAGACACCCGGCGTGTGCTCGGAACGGAAGTCGTCGAGGACCACGATGCCCTCGGGCAGCAGGATGTCGTGGGCCGCGCCGATGTCGCCGTGCACGTGCTCGTACAGGTGCGAGGCGTCCACGTGGATGAAGCGGCAGGTGTTCGGGGCCACCTTCTCGGGGACCACGGAGCTGGGGGCCGCGATCACCGTCGGCAGGGTGTCGTGGAAGGAGAGGTAGTTCCGCTCGAAGGTCTGGCGGGTCAGCGAGGCGTAGGACTTCTGCGACTCCGCCTGGTTGGCGCCGTCCGGGGCGTCGCCCTCGAACAGGTCGCAGACCGTGAACTTCTCGCCGGTCTGGAGGTGGTGGCCGAGCAGGATCGCGCTCTTGCCCATGTAGACGCCGAGTTCCAGCAGGTCGCCCTGGATGCCCTGGCTCCGCTGCCGCTCCAGGAACCAGGTGAAGAGCATCTGGTCCAGCGCGGGGAACCAGCCGGGGACGTCCGTGAGCTCGCCGGGGTGCTTGTCGGTGGCTTGTGCGTTGGTCATGGGACGAGCCTTCTCCCTCAGCGTTGCCGGAACCGACGGTTGGTTGAACGTCGCGTGAACAGCCTCAGCGGGCTTTCGTCAGCATCGCCCGCAGCCGTGGGGTCAGCGGCTTCTCCACATAGTGGTTCAGCAACCACGCAAGCATCAGCATTGAGGCCGCGGTCAGGGCGAATGTCACCCCGGACGGCAGGTCCAGACCCCGGTGCAGGGCGTGGATCACCACCCAGCCGAGGTGCTCGTGGACGAGGTAGAACGGATACGTCAGCGCCCCCGCCACCGTCAGCCAGCGCCAGTTCGCCCACCGCAGCCAGCCCAGCGCGATCGCCGCGACCGCCACGAACCCGAAGGTCACGACGGCGAGGATGCCGAGCGAGGAACGGTAGGAGAAACCGTCCGCGCTGGGCGCGTGCCACAGGCTCTGCACCGCGAAGTGCTGCCCTGTCAGCCAGCTCACGGCGACGATGCCCCAGCCGTAGGCGTCCCGCCGGTCCAGGTGGACGAGGTAGAGGCCGACGCCGCCGATGAAGAACGGGGCGTACTCGGGCATCACCACGATGTCGAGCAGCGGCATGTTCGCGTTCTCGGCCATCACCGCGGCCAGCATCCAGATCCCGCAGAACATGATCACCCGGCGGCGGTTCGCCCCGGGGAGCACCACGCACAGCGCGAACAGCGCGTAGAAGCGGATCTCCGCCCACAGCGTCCAGCACACCCCGAGCACCCGGTCCACGCCCAGCGGCATCTGAAGCATGGTCAGGTTCACCAGCGCGTCGCTCGGCGACACCGCCTCGTAGGCGACCACCGGCAGCGCGAACACGGCCGTCACGAGCACGACCGCCGCCCAGTAGGCGGGCAGCAGCCGGGAGGCGCGGGAGGCGAAGAACGACTTCAGCGGCCGGCCCCAGCCGCTCATGCAGATCACGAACCCGCTGATCACGAAGAAGACCTGGACGCCGAGACAGCCGTAGGCGAAGTACTCGTGCAGCGTCGGGAACTGCTCCTTGGGCGAGGTGCCCCAGGCCTCGGCGACCTCGCCGTCCCGGCCGCCGTAGTGGTACGCCGCCACCATCAGCGCGGCCACCAGCCGCAGCCCGTCCAGGGCACGCAGCCGGCCGCCGGAGCTCTGCCGGCGCCGTGGGACGGTCGTGGCGCCCGGTGGTTCGACCAGCACGGCGGCACCGGGCTGGGGCTTGCGGGTGCTGACGACCGTCTCGGTCACGCTGAAACCTCTGTAGCTCGTATGTCCTCTACCTGAGCCGCCTGTGGGCGGGCAGGGCGCCGGCAGTCACCCTAGGACGGAGATTGACGCTAAAACGTTCGACGGGAACAGGCTTCGCCTGCCGGTCCCCATGGGTTCATCTGGATGTCGCCGAAGCCCACCGGATGTCGCCGAAGCCCGCCGCCGGGGCGGGCCCGCTTCAGCGCCGTACCGCCTTGCGCAGCGCCCGCGCCCGGCGCACCACCCGGCGTGCCGTGGAGTTGCGGGGCAGGAACGCCAGCCGCTGCGGAATACCACCGGGCAGTCCGAGCGCGGTGAGACGGCGCTTCTTGAAGTAGCGCCGGGTGCGCGCACCGAGGTGCCGGGAGAGGAACCGCTCCGCCCGCGGACGCAGGTCCGGGTAGATCTGCGGCTGCATGGTGAACCCGACGGCGATGACCAGGTCGGACAGCCGTTCGGACGGCAGGACGTCACCGTCCCCGTCGCCTTCCAGGTCGGGCAGCAGCGCGTCCGCCAGGGTGGTGGGGATCCGGTTGCTGTTCTGGTAGGGCGTCAGCCGCTCCAGCAGCAGGTCGGTGCCGATGCGCGCCACGGGCAGGTCGTAGAAGGCCGAGGCCGTGAACAGCGCGGTCGAGAAGCAGCCCACGACCAGCGCCGGCCGGGCCCGGTCGAACAGCACCTCGGCGAGCACCGGCGTGTCCAGCACGGTGAGGTCCACGCCGAGCTTCTCGGCCTCGGACTCCAGGGCGCGGCTGTAGCGGGCCGGTGCGGTCGGGTGCGGTTTGAAGACGACCGTGCGGTGGCCGCGGGCGACGGCGCCCCGCATCATCCGCACGTGCAGGTCCTCTTCCTCCTCGGGGGAGAGGATGTTCAGCGCCGACAGGTACTGGCCGAGCAGCAGCGCCGCGTCACCGGGCAGGTCGGGCAGCTCCGGGACGGTCTCGGTGACCTCGCCCAGCACCTTCAGGAACGCGGGCGACGGCACCAGGTGCGCCGGCACGTCGAACTCGGTCAGCAGCATCGGCGTGAGCCCCGGCACCAGATCGAGGTGCAGCAGCCGCCGCACGCGCGTGCCGACGAGCGGGTCGAGCTTGTTGCGCGTGGGGCCGTAGCTCATCAGCCCGTCGGCGTAGACGTCGACGGGGGCGTCGGTGAACAGCTGGGCCACCGTGAGCGCGGGCGCGACCTGGATGGACTCCAGCACCAGGCTCACCCGGTCCTCGCCGAGGCCCCACAGCATCCGCAGATAGCGCTCGAAGAGCGGGATGTCGTCGGAGCGCGGCGTCCAGGCACCGGGGTGGAAGGGGCGGATCGCCTCGTTCCAGGACAGCACCTCGTCGAAGTGCTCGCGCAGCGGCGCGAAGCCCGGCATCTCGTCGAGGGCCGGGGTCGTCTCCGGGTTCGCGGAGTTGTTGAACACCAGCAGCACCCGGCGGTCCGGCTCCTCGAAGAGGTCCGAGTCGATCGCGGCGGCCAGGGTGGCGACGCCGTACAGCGTCGAGGCGCAGAAGATCTGTGTGGTCCCGGGCATCAGGCGGCCGCCCCCGCCGTGGTGACCCTGCGCCGCAGCCGCCGCAGCTTGGCCGAGCGGTCCATGTCCATGGCCTCCAGTGCGTCTCCGAGCGCGTCCTGCGGCATGCGCCTGATGGCCGCCGCGCTCATCGACCGCAGCTGCCTGGCCACGGCCGGTTCGAACCTGTCTTCGTTGGAAAGGTGGTGGGCGATGATCGCGCAGTACGTCCGCACCGCCTTGGGGAGCAGCCGGTCCGCCTCGCGGTCCGCGGCCGTCTCCTCGATCACCTGGTCGAAAGCGCGAATGAAGTCGAGCTGGCGGACGTCGCCGATCTGGGTCAGGGACGAGGCCACCCCGCGCCGGTAGAACACACCCAGCAGGCTCACCACGGCGAACGACTCCGCCTCGCGGTGCAGCTTCCAGATCCACGGCCGGTCCTCGGCCGTGCGCAACCCGTCGGTGAAGTGCAGCACGCCCTGGTCGAGCAGGCGGCGGTGGTAGGCGCCGGCCCACGCGTAGGCGTAGTCGACGGACGTCGAGCGGTGGGCGGGCAGGATCGCGTCCCGCGGGCTGAACGCCTCCCAGCGCCGGCCGACCGGGACCCGGCTCACGGAACGGGCCCGGGCGGTCGCCTGCACATGGTCGGTGCGGACGAAGTCGCAGCCCAACTCGTCCATGGCGGACACCAGTTCGGCGAGATAGCCGGGGGCCAGCCAGTCGTCACCGTCCAGGAACGTCAGGTACTCGCCCTGCGCCGCGTCCAGGCCGGTGTTGCGGGCCGTGGCCAGCCCGCCGTTCTGCTCGTGTCGGATGTATCGCACGCGCGCGACATCCGAAAGGTCCTCGGCCGCTCGTTCGAGAATGGCCGGGGTTTCGTCCTTCGAATGGTCGTCGACCAGGATGAACTCGAAATCGCGGTCGGCGTTCAACCGAAGGCTTCTGAGGGTGTCCGGGGCGTATTGCTGCACGTTGTAGAACGGCACGATCACGGAAAGCTTAGGCACCCGCAAAACGTTAGGAGCCCGTCCGGCTCCGGAACTTTCTGGTGAACATACACTGGGTGAACTCAATGTGTCAGAACGGTGCACCCCGTGTACTTCCCGCCTTCCGGCTGGCCAGTTCGGCTCTCGGTGGGGTGTTGTTAACTTTTCGTTGAGTCGCGGTTCCGCCATACCTAGGAATTGCTTCCTAGCGTCTTCGACGTGCCAGCAAGTACACCGAAGCGCCCGCGAATCGCCGTCCTCGCGGACTCCGACACCCGATGGAAATGGGGTGCGCTCACCGCGCACCGCATCGCCCCGGGTCCGTCCATGGAAGCCGGACCGCGCGACGACGCGCAAGTGGGACCTGCCCTCGACGGATTCCTGCTGCGCGGCCGGGCGACGCCCACCCCGCGCCAGCTGGAGGAGGTCGGGGTGCGCGCCGACTCGCTGCGGGAGGTCACCGCCGTCGAGTTCCTGCGCGCCATGGAAGAGGAGTCGTACGACATCCTCGTCCTCGCCCTGGTCGGCGGCGGTGTGCAGGCGATGCTGCACGGCCTGAAGCGGGTCTGGGAGAACCGGACTTCGCGCCCGGTCGTGGTCACCGGCTACGTCGGTGTCGTCTACGAGAAGCTCGCCGACGGCCTGCTGCTGCGGCACGGCGCGGACCTGGTCCTCGCCAACTCCCGCCAGGACGCGGACCGTTTCCGGGCCGTCTACGACGGGGTGGGCGCCGACGCCTCGTCAGTCACCGAAGTGGCCCTGCCCTTCCTCGGCGGCGCGGCCTACGAAGGCGAACACACCCCTTATACGGTCGTCTTCGCCGCCCAGCCCTCCGTGCCGGAGAACCGCAAGGACCGTACGTACCTGCTGAACCGGCTGGTCCAGCACGCCCGCCGGCACCCCGAGCGCGAGGTGCTGCTGAAGCTGCGCTCCAAGCCGGGCGAACACACCACCCACATCGAGGAACTGCCGTACCAGAAGCTGGTGCAGCGCCTCGACCCACCGGCCAACTTCCGCCTGGTGTACGGAAACATGGGCGAGGTCCTCGACCGCACCGACCTGCTGGTGACGGTCAGCTCCACGGCCGCCCTGGAGTCGCTGCACCGCCGCGTCCCGACCGTCGTCCTGACCGACCTCGGCGTGCGTGAGGCGCTCGGCAACCACCACTTCGTCGGCTCCGGCTGCCTCGCCTCCTGGGACCAGCTCGACGCCGGACACCGGCCCGTGCCCGACACGGAGTGGGTCGCGCGACAGGGCGTCGTGGCCGACGGATCGTACGAGTCCGCCTTCGACGTGGCGCGCGAGCGCATCGCCAAGCTGCTCGGCCGGCCCGGCGGACTGCCGCCGCTGGCCCCGTACTACACACCCGTCACCGCCCCCGGCTATCTGCCCGGGATCCTCGCCCGCCACCACCTCGGCCCGGACGGCACCCCGCTGCCCGGCGCGCCCGCCGCCGACAAGGACCCCGGACCGGTCCGGCAGATCGTGCGCCGGGCGGCGCGCGGCGCCTACCGGCACGGCGTGCAGCGCGTGGCGCCCGTCATCCGGCGGATGGGCGAGCTGTGAGCCGCCCCGAGACCCCTGCTCAAGGAGTAGTCCCCATGTCCCAACCGGAAGCGGGCCGAGGCGCCTCGGTGCGCCGCGTGCTCGCGGTGATCCCCGCGCGCGGCGGCTCCAAGGGCGTGCCCGCGAAGAACCTCCTGCCCGTCGGCGGCGTCCCGCTGGTGTCCCGCGCGGTGCGTGAGTGCCTCGCCTCCCGGCTGGTCACCGACGTCGTCGTCTCCACCGACGACCAGGCCATCGCCGCCGCCGCCCGCGAGGCCGGCGCGGAGATCGTGCTGCGCCCCGCCGCCATCGCCGGGGACACGGCGACCTCCGAGGCCGCGGTGCTGCACGCCATGGACGCCCACGAGGCCCTGCACGGGGCGCAGGTGGACGTGGTGCTGCTGGTGCAGTGCACCAGCCCGTTCATCATCCGCGAGGACGTGGACGGGGTCGTCGAGTCCATCGCGGAGAACGGCGCCGACACCGCGCTGACCGTGGCCCCGTTCCACGGCTTCGTGTGGCGCGACGCGGACGACGAGGTCACGGCCGGGAGCGTCGCGGAGTCCGACGCGGCCGTCGGCGGCGGCTACGGCATCAACCACGACAAGTCCTTCCGCCCGCGCCGCCAGGACCGCCCCCAGGACTTCCTGGAGACCGGCGCCGTCTACGGCATGGACGCGCTCGGCTTCCGCAAGCACCAGCACCGCTTCTTCGGCCGCACGGAACTCGTGCGCACCGACCCCGCCCGGGTCCTGGAGATCGACGATCCGCACGACCTGGCCCGCGCCCGGGCCCTCGCCCCGCTCTTCGACGCGGAGCGCCCCGGCGCCCTCCCGACCGCCGACGACATCGACGCGGTCGTCCTCGACTTCGACGGCACCCAGACCGACGACCGGGTGCTCGTCGACTCCGACGGACGGGAGTTCGTCTCCGTGCACCGCGGGGACGGACTCGGCATCGCGGCCCTCCGCAGGAGCGGCCTCAACATGCTGATCCTGTCCACGGAACAGAACCCTGTGGTCGCCGCCCGGGCCCGGAAGCTCAAGCTCCCGGTGCTGCACGGCATCGACCGCAAGGACCTCGCGCTGAAGCAGTGGTGCGAGGAGCAGGGCATCGCGCCGGAGCGCGTGCTCTACGTCGGCAACGACGTCAATGACCTCCCGTGCTTCGCCCTCGTCGGCTGGCCCGTGGCGGTCGCGAGCGCCCACGACGTCGTGCGCGGCGCCGCACGCGCGGTCACCACCGTCCCCGGTGGCGACGGCGCGATCCGAGAGATCGCCAGCTGGATCCTCGGCCCCTCTCTCGATTCCCTCACCAAGTAAGGACATCTCTGCCATGAGCACCAACTCCCGTATCCGCACCTTCGGTTCGCGCGAGGTCGGCCCGGGCCGTCCGGTCTACGTCTGCGGTGAGATCGGCATCAACCACAACGGCGAGCTCGAGAACGCCTTCAAGCTGATCGACGCCGCCGCCGAGGCCGGCTGCGACGCCGTCAAGTTCCAGAAGCGCACCCCGGAGATCTGCACCCCGCGCGACCAGTGGGACATCGAGCGCGACACCCCCTGGGGCCGGATGACCTACATCGACTACCGCCACCGCGTGGAGTTCGGTGAGGACGAGTACCGCGCGATCGACGACTACTGCAAGTCGAAGAACATCGACTGGTTCGCCTCCCCGTGGGACACCGAGGCCGTCGCCTTCCTGGAGAAGTTCGACGTCCCCGCCCACAAGGTCGCCTCCGCCTCCCTCACCGACGACGAGCTGCTGCGCTCCCTGCGCTCCACCGGCCGCGCGGTGATCCTCTCCACCGGCATGTCGACCCCGAAGCAGATCCGCCACGCGGTCGAGGTCCTCGGCTCGGACAACATCCTGATGTGCCACGCCACGTCGACCTACCCGGCCAAGGCCGAGGAGCTCAACCTGCGCGTCATCAACACCCTGCAGCAGGAGTACCCGAACGTCCCGATCGGCTACTCCGGTCACGAGACGGGTCTGCAGACCACCCTCGCCGCGGTCGCCCTGGGCGCCACCTTCGTCGAGCGTCACATCACCCTCGACCGCGCCATGTGGGGCTCGGACCAGGCCGCCTCCGTCGAGCCGCAGGGCCTCACCCGCCTCGTCCGTGACATCCGCACGATCGAGGCCTCCCTCGGCGACGGCGTGAAGAAGGTCTACGAGTCCGAGCTGGCCCCGATGAAGAAGCTGCGCCGCGTCACCGGTGTGGTCGCCGAGGCGGAGATCGCCGACGCGGCGGGCGAGCCGGTCGGCGTCTGAGAGCACCCCTCCCCACACCCCCCCTTACGACGGGACGGTCGTACGTCGATGAGCCCCCGCGCCGGGAACGCCGGCCCCCACACTCTCGCGTTCGTCGAGAGTCCGGTACAGCTGCTGAACGTGCTGGAGTGGGCGCACACGCAAGCGCCCGGCGTGGGGCTCACCCTCGTGGTGCTGTCACCCGTCGACCCGATGACGCGTGGCCAGCTGCGGCGGATGTCCGACCTGGCCCGCGACGAGGGGCACGTGGTGCGCTGGGAGGAGGCGCGCGGCGGCCCGATGGCGCCCTTCCAGACCATCGGCGGCCTCACGGGCCTGCTCCGCAGGGCGCACCGGGTGGTGCTGGGGGACCCCTTCTCCCGTTACGTGCAACTGCTGCTGACGATCACACGCGCCCGTGACCTCGTCGTCGTCGACGACGGCACGGCCACGATGGAGTTCGTCGGCCAGCTGGCCCGGGGCGAGCGGCTGGTGCGCTGGCACCGCAAGGGCGGCCGCCCCGGCCCGCGGGACCTGATCTTCGCGCCCGTGTCCTCCTCGGCCCGCCGCCGGCTGACCCCCGGAGGCAAGCGCCGAGTCGAGGTCTTCTCGTCCATGCCGGTGCAGGACACCCCGGCGGGTGTCACCGTCACCGCCAACGACTTCGCCTGGACCCGGTCCCGCTTCGGCCCGCCCCGCATCACCAAAGGCGCCGACATGGTCGGTACGTCCCTGGTGGAGACGGGTGTCGTGGACGACGACCGCTACCTCGAGGCCGTCCGCGCCCTGGCCGCGACCCACGGCGCCACCCGCTACTTCGCACACCGCCGCGAGAGCCCGACGAAGCTGCACCGCCTCGCGGTCGAGACGGGCCTGGAGATCGTCCGCCCCGAACTCCCCCTCGAACTGATCGCCCGCCGAGGCCCCATCGGCCGGATGATCCTCAGCTTTCCGTCCACGGTCGTGCACACCCTGCCGCTGGCCCTGTCCGGCACGGAGGTCCGCGTCGCGGTCTGCGACATCGACCCGGCATGGCTGACCGAACACGCTTCACCCCGGGCCCAGGGATTCCTCTCGGGGGTCACGGGGACGGCGCGGGACGTGCACCGGTTGTCGACGGTGGACTCGGCGCCTCCTGTGGCTCCGGCCTCTTCGCCGGATCCGGCCCCTTCGGCGGATCCGGCGGACCCGGCGGGTCCGGATGGCCCGGCGGGTCCGGGGAAGATCACGGGCACGACGGGCGCGACAAGCGCGACAGGCGCGACCGGGACGGCGGGCTCGCCACGACCGGCTGGTTCGCCACGACCGGCTGGTTCGCCAAGGTCGGCTGGTTCGCCAGGGTCGACCGGTTCAGCCGGTTCGACCGGTTCGGCGAGCATGGCCGGCCCGGCGGGTGCCGCGGGCGTGGTGGCCGCGGGGTAGTGACCTGAGTCAGAGACCCTGTCGTCGGATCGGCGGCCGTCAGCCGGATGCCGTGCGGCCGCCGGGTCCGGCCGGGCCTGCTGGAGTCCGGCCTCCGGCACGCCGGGCAGCTCGCGAGAACTACCCGAAAATCTCCGGCTCAGGTCCTGGAGCCCGTCCAGCAGCTCCCCGCCTGCTCCGCGACGCCCGGCACGCACGCTCGCAGAAGCCCCCTCGATGTCACTCAGGTCCGGCGACCACCGCCGGCCTGCGGGCCAGCAAGAAGGTGCGAGGACGCTTCTCCCCGTCCACGGCCTCGCGCAGCACACAGGCGTGCAGCTCCAGTCCGGCCCGCGTGAAGTGGGACGCGACGGTGTCCGGGGTGCGCCAGTAGTAGTCGAGAGAGATCTCCTGCCCGAAGCGCTCCGTGAGCCGTTCATGACCGTCCACGTCACCGGACTGGAAGCCCAGCAGCACGGGCGCGCCCGGCACCAGCACACGGTGGAACTCGGCGAAGACCGCGGGCAGCTGGTCGTCCGGCACATGAATGATCGAGTAGAGCGCGACGATGCCGCCGAGCGTCTCGTCCGGCAGGTCCAGGGCCGTCATCGAACCGACGTGGAACCGCAGCTCCGGGTGCTCCCGGCGGGCCAGGGCCACCATGCGGGGAGAGACGTCCACCCCGAAGACCGGCAGCCCGAACGCGTGCAGCCGCGCCGCCACGTGTCCGGGGCCGCTGCCGAGGTCGGCGACCGGGGGCTGCTTCGGCGCCCCGGCGGCCCGGACCATGTCCACGAAGGCCGTGAGGAGGGCCCGCTCCAGAGGTCTGCCCGCCAGGCTGTCGGGGAACTCGGCGGCGTAGGCCTCGGCGATGGCGTCGTACGAGGCCTGGGTTGCGTGAAGGAACTCGGGGGAGTCTGCGCGCACCCGCGCACACTATCGGTGGCGCGCGTCCGGCAGGCGAACGGGCCAGCGTTCCCCGCGCGGGGCGTGGTATCCGTGGAGGAGGATGGTTGGATACCGGAGCGATGACGGAGGTGTGGCCGATGTCACACTCTGGGGGGTGTGGTGACCAGCGCGGCCTAAAAGGCAGGCAGCTTACCCATCTCATTTGATAGCTATGCGCCCGGCGGCCATATTTTCTTCCCCTAACGGGTTGAAGTTTTGTTGATCGAGGGTCAGCCGGCCGCCCTGGCGCCCTACCCTTCAGAGGGTGAAGCAATTGATGTCACTGGAGTCCGAGGTCGATCTTCCCGGGGGAGCCGTGCTTCCCGGTGCGCTGCCCGACGTTCTGCGGGCCGAGCTCATCGCGTTCCGACGCGACATGCACATGCACCCGGAGCTGGGCAACCAGGAGTTCCGCACCACAGCCGCGATCAAGGAGCGGCTGGAGAGGGTGGGGCTCAAGCCGCGCGTCCTCCCCGTCGGGACCGGACTCGTCTGTGACATCGGCGTAGCGGGTGAGCAGTGGGACGGGGGGCCCAGCATGCTCGCGCTGCGGGCCGACATCGACGGCCTGCCCATCCCCGACACCAAGGCCGACTGCCCGTACCGCTCGACCGTGCCCGACCGTGCGCACGCCTGCGGCCACGACGTGCACACCACGGTCGTCCTCGGCGCCGGCCTCGTCCTCGCCGAACTGCACAAGCAGGGCCTGCTGCCCCGCCCCGTCCGGCTGATCTTCCAGCCTGCCGAGGAGGTGCTGCCGGGCGGCGCCGCCGACGCCATCAAGGGCGGGGCGCTGGAAGGGGTCGGCGCGATCATCGCCGTGCACTGCGACCCCCGGGTGGACGCGGGGCAGATCGGACTCCGCGAGGGGCCCATCACCTCCGCCTGCGACCGGCTGGAGATCGCCCTGAACGGCCCGGGCGGCCACACGGCACGCCCCCACCTGACGACCGACCTGGTCACCGCGGCCGCCCGTGTCGTCACCGACGTACCCGCCCTGGTCGGCCGCCGCTTCGACAGCCGGAGCGGACTCGCCATCACCTGGGGCCGCGTCGAGTCGGGGCACGCGCCCAACGTGATCCCGCAGCACGCCGAACTCTCCGGCACCGTGCGGTGCCTCGACATCGACGCGTGGCGGCAGGCGCCCGACGTCGTGGTCGGCGCGATCGACGAGATCGCCAACCTCTACCGCGCCAAGTCGGAGATCAACTACGTGCGGGGGGTCCCGCCCGTCGTCAACGAGCCCGGCGTGACCGAGCTCCTGCGGGACGCCATGATCGCCCGGCGCGGCGTCGACTCCGTGGTGGGCACCGAGCAGAGCCTCGGCGGCGAGGACTTCTCCTGGTACCTGGAACACGTCCCCGGCGCCATGGCCCGCCTGGGCGTGCGCACCCCGGGCGAACTCCACGTCCGCGACCTCCACCAGGGCGACTTCGACGTGGACGAGTCCGCGATCTCGGTAGGAGTGGAACTCTTCACAGCCGCAGCCCTGGTCAACGGCCTCCGCTAGCCCAGCCCCCAGCCCAGGCTCCAACTGCGTGCCAGGCCCGGCCCCCGGCCCCCGGAAAAGACTTCGTTTCCCCGCCCCGCTCCCGTCCCCGAGAGAGCGGGGCGCGGTGCGCCCCGACCGCACCCTTTCGGCCCCGTTCGAGCCCGCCGTTCACACCGGCGTAACCGGCCATCGGCACGAATGGATAACGCACTCCTGTGACCCGTTCCCAAGGGGTTTCTACGCGCGTTAATGTGCGCCGCACCGAGCACCCACTGCGGGTCTTTGGAGAATGGGGAACTTCAGATGCGTCGGATTTCCAAACTGACCCGTGTCGCGGTGGGGGTCGCGTCGCTGGGGCTCGTCGCCACGGCCTGTGGCAGCACCAGCGGTGAGAGTGGCGACAGCGGCGACAAGAACGACCGTGGCGTCGCCATCGCGTACGACGTCGGCGGCAAGGGCGACCAGTCCTTCAACGACGCCGCCTACGCCGGGCTGACGAAGGCCAAGGGCGAGTACGGCTACAAGACGGCCGACATCGAGCCCACCGAGGGCGAGACCGACGCCGACAAGGAGCAGCGCCTGGCCTCCCTGGCCAAGCAGGGTTACAACCCTGTCATAGGCATCGGCTACGCCTACGGCCCGGCGATGAAGGCCGTCGCCGCCAAGTACCCGAAGACCAGCTTCGGCATCGTGGACTTCGTGGTCGACAGCAAGAACGTCGCCTCCCTCGTCTTCGCCGAGGAGCAGGCTTCGTACCTGGCCGGTGTCGCCGCCGCCAAGAGCACCAAGTCGAAGGTCGTCGGCTTCGTGGGCGGTGTGGACATCCCGCTGATCCACAAGTTCGAGGCCGGCTACAAGCAGGGCGTCCAGGACACCGACCCCAAGGTCAAGGTCGTGTCGCAGTACCTGACGCAGACGGCCGAGGAGGGCGGCTTCGCCAGCCCCGACAAGGGCAAGGCCGCTGCCGAGGGCCAGATCGAGAAGAAGGCCGACGTGGTCTACGCGGCCGCCGGCCTGTCCGGGCAGGGCGTCATCGAGGCCGCCGCCAAGGCGAAGGTCTGGGCGATCGGCGTCGACTCCGACCAGTACAAGCAGGCCGCCCTCGCGAAGTACAAGAACTCCATCCTCACCAGCGCCCTCAAGGACGTCGGCGGCGCGGTCTACGCGCTCTCCAAGTCGGTCCACGACGGCAAGCCGCTGACCGGCACCCAGACCTTCGACCTCAAGGTCAACGGCGTCGGCCTCTCCGAGTCGAACCCGGAGTACGCCAAGGTTCCGGGCCTCGCGGACGCCGTGAAGAAGGCCAAGGAAGGCATCACCGACGGCACCATCAAGGTCAAGACCGAGTAGCGGCAGCGGTCGCACAGCAGGTGAGGCGGGCGGGCACCCACGGTGCCCGCCCGTCTCGCGCTTCCCGGGCCCGGATCACCCAGCGCCACCCTCCGTTCGCGGTCGGCAACGCCCCGGCCGGGACGCGGTACTGGCTTGGGCACGGGCGCATAACAAGGTGGACAGAAGGGGTTTTCAGGCAGGTCTACGCGCGTTAATCTGCGGCGAAACCAGCGCCGAAGCTGTCCAGCTGTCCATCCGGCGCTTGTACGACAGGAGCACTCACACATGCGCCGGATTTCCCGGATCACGGTCGCAGGCGCAGCGACCGCTTCCCTGGCCCTCGCCCTCTCCGCCTGTGGCAACACCTCGACCTCCGGGTCGTCCGAATCGAAGGGGAACAAGGGCCTCGCCATCGCGTACGACGTCGGCGGCAAGGGCGACCAGTCCTTCAACGACGCCGCCTACGCGGGTCTGGAGAAGGCGCAGAAGGAGTTCGGCTACAAGACCGCCGACCTGGAGCCCACCGAGGGCGAGACGGACGCCGACAAGGAGCAGCGCCTGGTCTCGCTGGCCAAGCAGGGCTACAACCCGGTCGTCGGTGTCGGCTACGCCTACGCCGCCGCAGTGAAGGGCGCCGCGGAGAAGTTCCCGAAGACCACCTTCGGCATCGTCGACGACGCCACGATCAACACCAAGAACGTGGCCGACCTGGTCTTCAACGAGGAGCAGGCCTCCTACCTGGCCGGTGTCGCCGCCGCCAAGAGCACCAAGTCGAAGGTCGTCGGCTTCGTCGGCGGTGTGGACATCCCGCTGATCCACAAGTTCCAGGCGGGCTTCGCGCAGGGCGTCAAGGACACCGACCCGAAGGTCAAGGTCCTCTCCCAGTACCTGACGCAGACCGCCGAGGAAGGCGGCTTCGCCAGCCCCGACAAGGGCAAGACGGCCGCCGAGGGTCAGATCGAGAAGAAGGCCGACGTGGTCTACGCGGCCGCCGGTCTGTCCGGTCAGGGCGTGATCGAGGCCGCCGCCGCCAAGAAGGTGTGGGCGATCGGCGTCGACTCCGACCAGTACGAGCAGGAAGCCCTCGCCAAGTACAAGGACTCCATCCTCACCTCGGCGATGAAGGACGTCGCCAAGGCGGTGTACAGCCTGGCGAAGTCCGTGAAGGACGGTAAGCCGGAGACCGGTATCGTTCGTGGCGATCTGAAGACCGGCGAGGTGAGCCTGTCGAACTCCAACCCGAAGTTCGCGGACAACGCCGAGCTCCAGGAAGCCATCAAGACGGCCAAGGAGAAGATCATCAGCGGCGAGATCAAGGTCAAGAGCAGCTGACGAGCTACTGCCTGAAGCAGGTGGTAACCCCGGGGTTACGCCCGCGGGGCGGGGTACGGGGAGGTCGCTCCTCGTGCCCCGTTCTCGCGGGGCGCCGACCCCTTTGTATGCCGTAGGGGCGCTACGCGCGTAGACGACCCCCGTCCCCAGGAGAGTGCGTTATCAACGCGTCCAGCAGCCCTCCGGCCGGAGCGGCGGTCGACACATCGGTGACCGCCGTCGAACTCGCCGGGATCACCAAGCGCTTCCCCGGCGTCGTGGCCAACCACGACATCCACCTCAGCGTCCGCAAGGGCACCGTCCACGCCCTCGTCGGCGAGAACGGCGCCGGCAAGTCGACCCTGATGAAGATCCTCTACGGCATGCAGAAGCCGGACGAGGGCACCATCGCGGTCAACGGCGAGCAGGTGAGCTTCTCCTCGCCGGCCGACGCCATCGTCCGCGGCATCGGCATGGTCCACCAGCACTTCATGCTCGCCGACAACCTCACGGTCCTGGAGAACGTGGTGCTCGGCAGCGAGAAGCTGTACGGCATCGGCGCCAAGGCCCGCCGCAAGATAAAGGAGCTCTCCGACCGCTACGGCCTCGGTGTCGAGCCCGACCTCCTGGTCGAGGAGCTCGGCGTCGCCGCCCGCCAGCGCGTGGAGATCCTCAAGGTCCTCTACCGCGGCGCCACCACCCTCATCCTCGACGAGCCGACCGCCGTGCTCGTGCCGCAGGAGGTCGACGCCCTCTTCGCCAACCTGCGCGAACTGAAGTCCGAGGGCCTGTCGGTCATCTTCATCTCGCACAAGCTCGGCGAAGTGCTCTCCGTCGCCGACGAGATCACCGTCATCCGCCGCGGCACCACCGTCGGCACGGCCGTCCCCGCCGAGACCACCCCGCGCCAGCTCGCCGAGATGATGGTCGGCAGCGAACTCCCCACCCCCGAGACGGCCGAGTCCACGGTCACCGACCGCCCGGTCATCACCGTCGACAAGCTCCGCCTCGCGGCCCCCGGCGGCAAGGCCCTCCTCGACGACATCAGCTTCACCATCCACGCGGGCGAGGTCCTCGGCATCGCCGGCGTCGAGGGCAACGGCCAGACCGAACTGGTCGACGCGCTCATCGGCCTCAAGCACGCCGACTCCGGCACCATCGCCCTCGCCGGCGAGGAGATCACCGCCTGGCCCACCCGCAGGCGCCGCGAGCAGGGCATCGGCTACATCCCCGAGGACCGGCACCGCCACGGCCTCCTCCTGGAGGCCCCCCTCTGGGAGAACCGCATCCTCGGCCACGTCACCGAGAAGCCCCTCGCCAAGGGCGTCTGGCTGGACCCGAAGGCGGCCCAGGAGGACACCCGCCGCATCGTCGAGGCCTACGACGTGCGCACCCCCGGCATCGACGTCACCGCCGCCTCCCTCTCCGGCGGCAACCAGCAGAAGCTGATCGTCGGCCGCGAGATGAGCCACAAGCCGCGCTTCCTGATCGCCGCCCACCCCACCCGGGGCGTGGACGTCGGCGCCCAGTCCGCCATCTGGGACCTCATCCGCGAGGCCCGCCGCGAGGGCCTGGCCGTGCTGCTGATCTCCGCCGACCTGGACGAGCTGATCGGCCTGTCCGACACCCTGCGCGTCATCTACAACGGCAGGCTGGTCGCGGACGCCGACCCGGCCACCATCACCCCCGAGGAGC
This sequence comes from Streptomyces viridochromogenes DSM 40736, assembly GCF_000158955.1. Classification (GTDB taxonomy): domain Bacteria; phylum Actinomycetota; class Actinomycetes; order Streptomycetales; family Streptomycetaceae; genus Streptomyces; species Streptomyces venetus. Next base: position 5,556,741 of record NZ_GG657757.1, read on the forward strand.
TCGGCTCGGCCATGACCGGCGCCGCCACCGGGCACCTCGAGCACGACGAGACCCCCGAGATCTCGAAGGCCGACGCCCCCGAGTCTCCGGAAGACGAGGCCCGCTGATGAAGAAGTTCGACAAGGAGCGCGTGCTCCTCGCGGTGGCCGGACCGGTCATCGCGCTGGCCGTGGCCTTCGTGCTGAGCGCGATCGTGCTGGTCGCGTCGGGCAAGAACCCGGTCGAGCCGTTCACCGTGATGTTCGAGCAGATCGGCTTCTCGGACATCCAGGTGCTGGTCATCAACCAGGCCTCGATGTACTACATCGCGGCACTCGCGGTGGCCATCGGCTTCCGGATGAACCTGTTCAACATCGGTGTCGACGGCCAGTACCAGCTCGCCGCCATGATGGCCGCCGTCGTCGGCGCCCACGCGAACCTGCCGGCCGTCCTCCAGATCCCGCTGCTGCTCGTGACCGCCGTCCTGACCGGCGCCTTCTGGTCCGGCATCGCCGGTGTCCTCAAGGTCACCCGCGGCGTCAGCGAGGTCGTCGCCACGATCATGCTCAACGCGATCGCCACCTCCGTGATCGCCTACCTGTGGCTGCCGGACGTCTTCGGCGTGAAGGTCGGCAACAACAACACCACCGGCGAGATGCACGAATCCGGCTGGATCCCCGGCATCAGCATGGGCGCGGCCGGCGAGATCTACGGCCTGGTGCTGCTCGCCGTCCTGCTCGGCATCGGCTACTGGGTCGTCCTCAACCGCACCCGGTTCGGTTTCGACCTGCGCGCCTCCGGCGCCTCCACGACCGCCGCGGCGGCCAGCGGCGTCGACCCCAAGCGCATGGTGCTCACCGCCATGCTGCTCTCCGGCGGCCTCGCGGGCCTGGCCGGCCTGCCGATCCTGCTCGGCGACACCCACACCTACAGCCTGAACTTCCCCACCGGCATCGGCTTCCTCGGCATCGGCATCGCCCTGCTCGGCCGTAACAGCCCCGTGGGCATCGCCTTCGCCTCCCTGCTGTGGGCCTGGCTCGACAAGGCCTCGCCCGAACTGGACTTCCACGGCTACGACAAGGAGATCGCGGTCATCATGCAGGGCCTGATCGTGCTCTCGGTCGTCGTCTCCTACGAGGCCGTCCGCGAGTGGGGCCTGCGCCGCCAGCAGCGCCGGGTCGGCGCCGAACTGGCCGCCGGTCACGTCCTCGGCGCCGCCCACACCAACACCGTGAAGGAGGTGGCTGGCCGATGACCACCGCGATCTCGGCGACCGACGTCAACCAGCCCACGCTGCAGCCCGCGGCGCCCACCGGCCGCCGTCTGTCGTGGCCCGTCCTGCTGCTGATCATCGCCGGCGGCCTGGCGCTCACCTCGATCGTCCGCCTCGTCACCGGCGCCGACGGCATCACCAACGTCAGCCAGATGTCCACCGCGCTCCAGCTCGCCGTGCCGATCGGCCTCGCCGGTCTCGGCGGCCTGTGGGCCGAGCGCGCGGGCGTGGTCAACATCGGCCTCGAAGGCATGATGATCCTCGGCACCTGGTTCGGCGCCTGGGCCGGATTCCAGTGGGGCCCGTGGACCGGCGTCCTGGTCGGCATCATCGGCGGCGCGATCGGCGGCCTGCTGCACGCCTTCGTCACCGTCACCTTCAACGTCAACCACATCGTCTCCGGTGTGGCCATCAACATCCTCGCCCTCGGCGCCACCCGCTACCTCGCGCCCCTCGCCTTCGAGGGCCACACCGGCGGCTCGGCCAAGCAGTCCCCGGCGGTGGAGTCGCTCGGCCACTTCACGGTGCCGGGACTGTCCGACGCGCTCACGGACCTCAACGCCAAGGGCTGGTTCCTGATCTCCGACGTCGCCGGTCTGCTGGGCGGCCTGGTCACCAACGTCTCCTGGCTGACCCTGCTCGCCGTCGCGCTGATCCCCGCCACCTGGTGGATCCTCTGGCGCACCGCGTTCGGCCTGCGGCTGCGCTCCTGCGGCGAGAACCCGGTCGCCGCCGAGTCCCTCGGCGTCAACGTCTACAAGTACAAGTACATCGCCGTGATCATCTCCGGCGGGCTGGCCGGCCTCGGCGGTGTCTTCCTCTCCATCGTCGCCAACCCCTTCTACCTGGAGGGCCAGGTCAGCGGCCGCGGTTACATCGGCCTCGCCGCGATGATCTTCGGCAACTGGATGCCGGGCGGACTCGCCCTCGGCGCGGGCCTGTTCGGCTACACCGACAGCCTCAACCTGCGCGGCGGCTCCGCCAACGTGCACGCCCTGCTGCTGCTCGGCGCGCTCCTGCTGCTCATCGGCGCGATCTGGCTGGTGGTTCGCAAGAAGTACCTCCAGGCCGTGATCACCCTGGTCGTCGGCGCCCTGGTGTTCGCCTGGTACGCGACCACCGACGAGGTCCCGAACCAGGTCGTCTCCGCCACGCCGTACGTGATCACCCTCGTCGTCCTGGCGCTGTCCGCCCAGCGGCTGCGCATGCCGAGGGCGAACGGCATGCCGTACCGGAAGGGGCAGGGCAAGTGACCGCCGACGGCCCGGTCGTCGACTGGGAGAAGCTGCGCGCCGTGGCACGGGACGCCATGTCCCGGGCGTACGCCCCGTACTCCGGATACCCGGTCGGCGTGGCCGCCCTGGTCGACGACGGGCGGATCATCTCCGGCTGCAACGTCGAGAACGCCTCGTACGGACTGGGCCTGTGCGCCGAGTGCGGCCTGGTGTCGGAGCTGCACAACACCGGCGGCGGCAGGCTGACGCACTTCACCTGCGTCGACCGCGACGGTGCCGTGCTCGTCCCGTGCGGCCGCTGCCGTCAGCTGCTCCACGAGTTCGGCGGCCCGGAGCTCCTGCTGGAGACCCCGGAGGGCATCGTGCCGCTCTCCCGGATGCTGCCCCAGGCCTTCGGCCCCGGCCACCTCAGCAAGTAGTCATATCCCGTACGGCCCCTCCGAGTTGTCCAGGAGGGGCCGTACGGCTTCTGGAACCCTCGGAAGGAAGCCCAAGCCATGGCCATGGACGCCATCTCCGTCATCCGCACCAAGCGGGACCGCGGCGAGCTCAGCGACGAGCAGATCGACTGGGTCATCGACGCGTACACCCGCGGGGAGGTGGCCGACGAGCAGATGTCCGCGCTCGCGATGGCCATCCTGCTCAACGGCATGAACCGCCGTGAGATCGCCCGCTGGACGGCCGCGATGATCGCCTCCGGCGAGCGCATGGACTTCTCGTCCCTGTCCCGCCCGACGGCCGACAAGCACTCCACGGGCGGCGTCGGCGACAAGATCACGCTCCCGCTGGCCCCCCTGGTCGCCGCCTGCGGCGCCGCCGTCCCGCAGCTGTCGGGCCGCGGCCTCGGCCACACCGGCGGCACGCTCGACAAGCTGGAGTCGATCCCCGGCTGGCGCGCCCTGCTCTCGAACGAGGAGATGCTGTCGGTGCTGGACGGCACCGGCGCGGTGATCTGCGCGGCGGGTGACGGCCTGGCCCCCGCGGACAAGAAGCTCTACGCACTGCGCGACGTCACGGGCACGGTCGAGGCGATCCCCCTGATCGCCTCGTCCATCATGTCGAAGAAGATCGCGGAGGGCACGGGCTCACTGGTCCTGGACGTGAAGGTGGGCATGGGCGCCTTCATGAAGACCATCGAGGACGCCCGCGAACTGGCCTCCACCATGGTCGGCCTCGGCACCGACCACGGCGTGAAGACGGTCGCGCTCCTCACGGACATGTCGACCCCGCTCGGCCTCACCGCGGGCAACGCCCTGGAGGTCCGCGAGTCCGTGGAGGTCCTGGCGGGCGGCGGCCCCGCGGACGTCGTCGAGCTGACGATCGCCCTGGCCCGCGAAATGCTCGACGCCGCCGGGGTGAAGGACGCCGACCCGGCGAAGGCCCTGGCCGACGGCTCGGCGATGGACGTCTGGCGCCGCATGATCAAGGCGCAGGGCGGCGACCCGGACGCGGCCCTGCCGGTGTCGCGCGAGCAGCACGTGATCAAGGCCCCGTCGTCGGGCGTCCTCACCCGCCTCGACGCCTACGACATCGGCGTCGCCGCCTGGCGCCTCGGCGCGGGCCGCGCCCGCAAGGAGGACCCGGTCCAGGCGGGCGCGGGCGTCGAACTCCACGCCAAGCCGGGCGACACTGTGACGGAGGGCCAGCCCCTCCTCACCCTCCACACGGACACCCCGGAACGCTTCGACTACGCACTCCAGGCAGTCGAGGGCTCCTACGACATCGCCGCCCCGGGCACGGACTTCACGGCATCGCCGGTGGTGCTGGAACGTATCGCCTGACCTGGGGTTCTCTCGTACGGGTGAACGGGATCGGCGGACCTCCGCCGGTCCCGTTCGGCATGCTGGGATCGGTTCGGAGATCACATCACGCTGCCCGAGCCATTCGGCCTCGAACTTGACAGCCGGGCGTTCCCCGAGAACTGAGTCACCCCAACAACGCCGCCACCACCACAAGCACCGGCACCGCCAGCACCGTCGACAACAGAATCGCCTCCCTCGCCAGGACCTCGCCCACCCGGTAGCTGCTCGCGTACGTGAACAGGTTCTGCGCCGCGGGGAGTGCCGACGTCACCACCACGTCGAGCAGCAGCGCCCCGTGCAGGCCGAAGACGCCCGCCGCCAGGACCCAGGCGACCAGGGGCTGGAACACGGACTTCAGGGCCACGGCGAGGAGCACCGGGGCCCGTTCCGCGCCGCGCAGCGGGAGCGTGCTGCCGCGCAGGGAGATGCCGAAGGCCAGCAGCACCGCCGGGACCGACATGTTGCCGAACAGGGTCAGCGGGTCCATCAAGGGGCCCGGCAGCGTGAGGCCCGACGCCGAAACCGCGACGCCCGCGAGCGAGCCCAGGGCGATCGGATTGCGCAGCGGGGTCAGCAGGCGCTGCCACAGAGGGCGCTTGTCCCCACCGCTCGCCAAGTCCAGGACCGTCAGCGCCACCGGCGTCACACCGACCAGCTGGAACAGCAGCACCGGCGCGACCAGCGACGCGTCGCCCAGCACATACACGGCGATCGGGATGCCGAGGTTCCCCGAGTTGACGTAGCTGGAGCACAGGGCGCCGATCGTCGTCCGGCCCACGCCCCACCCGCGCACGGCCCCCACCGCCACGAAGACACCGGCCGCCGCTGCCGTGCTCATCGCCGTGACCAGCAGCCGGTTCGAGAAGATCACCGACAGATCGGCCTGGGCGAGCGTCGTGAAGAGCAGCGCGGGGGACGCCACGTGGAAGGCCAGCTTGGTCAGGACCTCGCGGCCCCCGTCACCCAGATACCCCCGGCGCCCGATCAGATAGCCGACCCCGATGACCACGGCTATGACCGCGAACCCGCTCAGCACCCCCTGCACAACGCCCCCTCACCGGCGAAGAACGCAACGGGCGGTGCGGAAGGAGGGGCAGGTGCATGGAGCATGCAGCTAACACTCGGGGGAAGATCGTCCTCCGGTCAATGTGATCCTTTCGAGCACCGGCAGCACGGACAGTCGCGATGAGTTACCGCCGCCCGCGCGGTCTACCGATCGTGGACGCCATGACACCGCCCGTGCTCGTACTGCCCGGCCCCGTCACCCGGGACGAGGTGAGAGGACTCAGCGACGATGTGCGGGCACTGCTGCACGGCAGTAGTGCCCGGGTCGTGGTGTGCGATGTCGGAGGCCTGGGCCCGTCGGGCCTCACCACCGTCGACCTGCTGGCCCGGCTCCAGCTGGCCGCCCGCCGGGCCGGGGGCCGGATACGGCTGCGCGACCCCGACCCGGCCCTACGCGCCCTCCTCGACCTGGTCGGTCTCCGCTTCGAGGTGGAGGGGCAGGCCGAAGAGCGGGAACCAGCGCTTGGTGTCGAGGAAGCAGTGGAACCCGGTGATCCGGCCGTCTGAGATCTCCAGCACCTGGACCGCCCACGGCGTGAAGCCGCCGCCCCCCTCCGGGTCCGGCTTGTACTGGGCGAACCCGGGCAGGCCGTTGACCTGGACCGGCACCAGACGGGAGCCCGCGCACGGCGCGCCGAGCGTGGTCATGAAGCCGGTGATGTCCCGCACGCCGGTCAGCCACAGGTCGAACGGCGGCATCGTCATGACCGCGTCCTCGTGCAGCAGCGCCGTCAGTGCCGTCATGTCGTAGCCCTCGAAGGCCGCCACATAGCGGTCCAGCAGCTTCTGCTGGTCCTCGTCCAGCGGATCGGAGACGGCCGCGGCGGCGCCCGGCTCCTGCCGCTCGGCCAGGGTGGCGCGGGCCCGCTGCAGGGCGCTGTTGACCGATGCCACCGAGGTGTCCAGCAGCTCGGCGACCTCGCCGGCCTTCCAGGCGAGCACCTCGCGCAGGATCAGCACGGCCCGCTGCTTGGCGGGCAGCCGCTGGAGCGCGGCCATGAAGGCGAGCCGCACCGACTCCTTGGCGACGGCGGCCTCCGCCGGGTCGTCGGTCGTGGGCAGCACACGGGCGTCCGGCACGGGCTCCAGCCAGGTGTTGTCCGGCCGCGGGGAGAGGGCCGCCCGGGCGAGCGGGGTGGACTCGGTCAGGTCCATCGGCCTGGCACGCTTGTTGCCGGCGGTCAGCATGTCCAGGCACACGTTGGTCGCGATGCGGTACAGCCAGGAGCGGAGGCTGGAGCGGCCCTCGAACTTGTCGTAGCTGCGCCAGGCGCGGATCATCGTGTCCTGCACCGCGTCCTCGGCCTCGAAGGAGGAACCGAGCATCCGGTAGCAGTAGCCCGTCAGCTCGGTGCGGTGTGCCTCCAGCCTGGCGTCCAGGTCCGTCGGTGCCGCCGTGCCGTTCGTCATCGCCCACCCACCCCGTGGAATGTCTGTCACGCGCCATCGCGCCCAGTACTCCGGAAGCTACCGCAGCCCACTGACAACGGCCCCCCGAGCGCGGGAAAGCGCAGCTCGAAGCGGCAACGGGTGGTCGACGAGAAATCCCCCTGGCCGGTCCCGACCAGGGGGAACGCCGTCTCGGCGTCGGGCTCAGGCGGCCGTGCTCAGGCGGCCGTGGTCAGGCGCCGCTGCACACGTGCCGCCCGCGTGCCGAAGACCGTGATCGTCACGACTCCGAGGACCGCCAGCAGGCCGACCCCGACCGTCCCGGCCCAGCCGCCCGAGTGGAAGGCGATCGCGCCGACCGTGCTGCCCGCGCTGGAGCCGATGTAGTACGCGGACTGGTACAGGGCCGAGGCCTGCGCGCGGCCGTGCGCGGCCGTCTTGCTGACCGCCGAGGAGGCCACCGCGTGACCCGCGAAGAAGCCGCCGGTGATGAGCACCAGACCCAGCAGGACCAGCGGCAGTGAGCCGGCCAGGGACACCAGCAGACCCGCCGCCGTCGTACCCCCCGCCGCGTACAGGGCGCCGCGGCGGCCCAGCCGGCCGACCAGGCGGCCCGCCGTCGACGCCGACACCGTGCCCACGAGGTACACCAGGAAGATCGAGCCGATGATGCCCTGGGGCAGCGAGAACGGGGCCTCGGTGAGGCGGTAGCCGATGACCGTGTACACGCCGCCGAACACCGTCATGAACAGCGCGCCGATCGCGTACAGCCGGCACAGCAGTGGGTTGGACAGGTGGTCACGGACCGTACGGGCCAGCACCCGCGGGCGCAGCGAACCCGCCTTGAAGTTCGCCGGTGCCGGCAGCAGCGCCCGGAAGGCCACCGCGCAGGCCACGGCGATCGCGCCGATCACACCGACGGCGACCCGCCAGCCCCACTCCTGCGCGACCCAGCCGGTGATGACCCGGCCGCTCATCCCGCCGACGCTGTTGCCCGCGACGAACAGGCCGATCGCGGTGACCAGCGCCCTGGGGGTGACCTCCTCCGCGAGGTACGCGGTCGCCGACGCCGGCAGTCCGGCCAGGGCCGCGCCCTGGAGCGCCCGCAGCGCGACCAGGACACCCAGGGACGGGGCGAAGGGCACCAGCAGTCCGAGGGTTACCGCCACGGCCAGCGAAGCCGTCATGACGGTACGACGCCCGAAGCGCTCCGACAGGGCGCTCATCGGCAGGACGAACAGCGCCAGACCGCCCGTCGCGGCGGCCACGGTCCAGCTCGCGTCGCTCGCCGCCACTCCGAAGTCGCCGGAGATCAGCGGGAGGAGCGCCTGCGTGGAGTAGAGCAGCGCGAAGGTCGCGACACCCGCGAGGAAGAGGGCGAAGCTCATCCGGCGGTAGCCGGGCCCGCCCGGGCGCATGCGTGAGTCGACAGCAGGGACAGAGGCATCGGCGCCCACGATGGTGGACGCCCCGGTACTGGCGGGAGACATGCCTCGAAATTACGTACGGTCCCGCTGATCCGTCCAATGCATGGAACCGTCATAATCGATCCCATGGCGCATCAATCCAGTTCAGCGGCTCGGCTGTCACCATCCAGTGACACAGAAGACATGGTGATGTTGCTGGCGCCACGCCTCGCGTACTTCGCCGGAGTCGCCCGTACCGAGCACGTCACCCGGGCCGCCCAGGAGATGAACGTCCCGCAGTCGACGCTGTCCCGGTCCATGGCCCGTCTGGAGCAGGACCTGGGCGTCGACCTGTTCGCCCGGCACGGCCGCACCGTGTCCCTCACCCCGGCCGGGCGGACCTTCCTCGCCTCCGTCGAGCGGGCCCTGGCCGAGGTCGAGCGGGCCGCCGAGGAGGTGAAGGCCGACGCCGACCCCGCCACCGGCAAGGTCGCCTTCGGCTTCCTGCACACCATGGGTGCCGAGACCGTCCCCGGCCTGCTCCAGGCCTTCCGCGCCGACCACCCCCGCGTCCGCTTCAGCCTCGTCCAGAACTACGGCGAGGCCATGCTCGAAGGCCTCCGCGCCGGCGAACTCGACCTCTGCCTGACATCCCCGGTCCCCGACGCCCCCGACCTGGTCGCCCGCCGCCTCGACGAGCAGAAGCTCCGCCTGGTCGTGCCCGCCGACCACCCCCTGGCCACCCGCCGCCGCGTGCGCCTCGCCGAAGCGGCCGACGAAACCTTCGTCACCCTCGAACCCGGCTACGGCATGCGCCGCATCACCGACGACCTGTGCCAGGAGGCGGGCTTCAAGCCCCGCATCGCCTTCGAGGGAGAGGAGGCGGAAACCCTGAGGGGCCTGGTGGCGGCGGGCCTGGGAGTCGCCCTCCTGCCCCCACCGGCAGTCCCTCGCCCCGGCGTGGTGGAACTGACGGTGACGGCCCCGCGAGCGGTCCGCGAAATCGGCGTGGCCTGGCTGGAAGGCCGTCCGGACACACCCCCGGTGGCGGCCTTCAAAAGGTTCCTGCTCTCAAGGAGAGGCAGTCTGCTGCCCTAGTCAGGGGCGCGGGGCTGTAGCGATCTGCGGCTCGGCCGCGCGGCGCGACCAGCCACGAACAAGCCGCACACACCTGAAACGGACGCTAATGCCGCGAAGGGCTGAACCCCACAGCCAACGGCATCCGCAACCCCAACGGCGGCGGCGCCGCGAACGCGTCCCGCACGGGCCGGGACACGGCCCTGCCGAACAAGGCCCCCATCACGAAGTCCTCGGCCAGAGCCAGCACTTCGTCCCGGTACTGGCTCAACCCGTGCCCGTCCGCGTGCACTTCGAACCGGCACACGTCCCGGTTCGCCTTCTTCGCCCGCGCCGCCAGCCGGAACGACAACTCCGGATCCGTCCGCCCGTCGTTCGTGCCGTGCACGATCAGCACCTGCCTGCCCACCAACTGCTTCACCGGTTCGAGTGGTGCCGCCACATCCTCCTCCGGCAACCAAGGGGCGAGCGCCAGCACGGAGTTGACGGCCTCGTGCCCACCCGCGCGCAACCCGGCCCGGCCGCCCATGCCGATGCCGACGAGGCAGACGGGTACGTCTCCGTAGCGTCGTACGACCTCGTCGGCCGCCCACGCCGCGTCGCGCGCGAGGTTGGCCTCGCTGCCGTTCCAGCCGCGGCAGCGGTAGTGCACCACATGCGTGACGAGGCCCTCGTCCCGGCCCGCGCGGGCCAGGCGGCGCCCCAGACCCCGTACGGAGGCGGTGGCCAGCAGGGGGGACGGTCTGCGGCCGGAGACCTCGTCACCGCCGGGGAGCAGCAGCACCACGCCGCTCACCGCCGTCGGTCCCGGACCGAACGCCCTGCCCAGCCGGGCCCTGCGAACCGGCGTCGCTTGGTGTGCCATGACAGAACAGTGTCAGAAGCGCGGGTGTACTCGACCCGTCGTCGGGGTCACCGTTACGTATCGACGGAAACGTAAAGGTGCCGAGAACGAGTCATCTACGCGCGTAGGCGTTAGAGTGCGGAAATGACGAGCCAGACCATCGCGAACACCCCGACACCGGACCAGATCCGCCGGGCGCCCAAGGTTCTGCTGCACGACCACCTCGACGGCGGCCTGCGCCCCGGCACCATCGTCGAACTCGCCCGTGACACCGTCCCCCACAGCCCGAAAGGCGTGGGAGGTGCCCCCATCTCCCAGCTCCCCGAGACCGACCCGGAGAAGCTCGGCATCTGGTTCCGGGAGGCCGCCGACTCCGGTTCCCTGGAGCGGTACTTGGAGACGTTCTCCCACACCGTCGCCGTCATGCAGACCCGCGACGCCCTGGTGCGGGTCGCCGCCGAGTGCGCCGAGGACCTCGCCGAGGACGGCGTCGTCTATGCCGAGGTGCGCTACGCCCCCGAGCAGCACCTGGAGGGCGGCCTGAGCCTCGAAGAGGTCGTCGAGGCCGTCAACGAGGGCTTCCGGGAAGGGGAGCGGCGGGCGAAGGAGAACGGGCACCGCATCCGCGTCGGCGCCCTGCTCACCGCCATGCGGCACGCGGCCCGCGCGCTGGAGATCGCCGAACTCGCCAACCGCTACCGCGACCTGGGTGTCGTCGGCTTCGACATCGCGGGCGCCGAGGCCGGCTACCCGCCCACCCGGCACCTGGACGCCTTCGAGTACCTCAAGCGCGAGAACAACCACTTCACCATCCACGCGGGCGAGGCCTTCGGGCTGCCGTCCATCTGGCAAGCCCTTCAGTGGTGCGGCGCCGACCGGCTGGGCCACGGCGTGCGGATCATCGACGACATCCAGGTCCACGAAGACGGCCGGGTCGAACTCGGGCGGCTCGCCTCGTACGTCCGGGACAAGCGCATCCCGCTGGAACTCTGCCCCAGCTCCAACCTCCAGACCGGGGCGGCGTCCTCGTACGCCGAGCACCCCATCGGGCTGCTGCGCCGACTGCATTTCCGCGCCACCGTCAATACGGACAACCGTCTCATGTCTCACACCAGCATGAGCCGAGAATTCGAGCACCTTGTCGACGCATTCGGTTACACGCTCGACGACATGCAGTGGTTCTCAGTCAATGCGATGAAATCAGCGTTCATTCCTTTCGATGAACGACTGGCCATGATCAGTGACGTGATCAAGCCGGGATATGCCGAGCTGAAATCCGAATGGCTGTTCCGGCAGACCGCCTCCACCAGCGGTTCTTCCGAATCGGCGGGCTGACCCGGCGGCAATCGGCGCACGCGGAATGCGGACGGCTTTCACAAGCCGTCCGCATTTCGATGTTTGCGGCGGACGGCGTCGCGTGTCTACGGTCGCAGGACCGCTCACACACCCCGTCATTCCATTGCGAGGACGCGTTTTCATGAAGCAGTCTGCTGCCAGGTCCCTCGGTGTCGCCGCTCTCGGTGTCGCCTTCGCCGCCGCCGGTGCGGGTGCCGCCAACGCCGCCCCGGCCGTCCCGGACACCGCTCAGACGCTGGAGAGCGCCACCAAGGCGCTCCCGGCAAAGCAGCTCTCCCAGACGCTCCCGGGGTCGGGTGAGACGCTGGGGCAGGGACAGACCCTGGCCGGTTCCGGTCTCGCCGCCGCCCAGCCGGCCGCCAAGGGCGCGCTCGCCCAGGGCCCGACCGGCCCGGCCGGCAAGCTGCTCGGCGGTCTGCCGACGAAGGGTCTTCCCACCAAGGGCCTGCCGACCAAGGGGCTCCCGACCAAGGGTCTTCCCACCAAGGGCCTGCCGGTCGTCTGACGTTCCCGCCCGGCGGACACACGCCGATGGGGCGCACCCCTGGACACAGGGTGCGCCCCATCGGTGTTTCCGCGGCGGCCGGTCACCAGGCCGTCTGTGCCTTGTTCTGCACCTTGTCCTCCGAGGGCAGCACGATCCACAGCGCGATGTAGAGAAGGAACTGCGGGCCGGGCAGCAGACACGAGAGCAGGAAGATCACCCGCATCGTCGTGGCGGAGGTGCCGAAGCGCTGTGCCAGCGCGGCGCACACTCCGCCGATCATGCGACCGTGGGTGGGGCGGGCGAGGCGGGACATGTGCGGCTCCTTCGTAGCGTCGGTGTGAGGCCTCTCGTCCGAGTACCCCATCTGCACTCCACGCTACGGAGACGAAGGGGGCAAAGCGTCGCTCCACGGGGCGATCCCGACCCTGGGAATCGTCGGGGTCCGACCCTGAGCCGGCTCCTCCGGGGGGAGGGGCGCACGGGCCAGACGGGCGCGCGTGCGGCGGCGCAGCCACGAGCGGCCGGCCGGGACGAGCGCGAGGTGCGTGAGGGCCACGCCCGCGGTGTTCAGGAACAGCGAGTCGATGTCGACGACCTGGCCGGGCACGCCGGTCTGGAGCAGTTCGATGCCCAGCGACAACAGGGCGCCGGCGGTGACGGTGTTCAGCAGGGACGCCAGCGGCGAGGCAATCAGCCTGCCGCTCGCCATGGGCAGCAGCACACCCAGCGGGGCGAGCAGGGCCAGCCCCCCGCCGATCCGCCGGGCCGCCTCGGGCCAGCCGAGGGCGAGATCGGCCCGCAGGCCGTCGAGCGGCCGCAGATTGGCGGGCATCACCCAGGGCACGTCCAGCGGTCGCAGCGTGAACCAGGCGACGAACGCGAGATGTGCGACGAGGAGGACACCTCCTGTCACACGGATGCGGAACGCGGCGCTGCCGCCGATGGAGCCTTGACGCTGCACGCCCCCCTAGACGCGACCTCCGGCAGGATCGGTTCCGGGATGCCCCCCGGTACACCGGTGAGGCATGCGCCACAGCCCGTCCGGAGCCGGCCGCCTCACTCGCCGGCCGCGTCCTTGGACGGCGGCTCCGTGCTGCCCGGGCGGGCCCGTACCTCGTCGGTGCACTCGTAGCGGCGCGGGGACTCGGCGCCGGGGCCGCCCAGGACCACGGAGCCGTCGCCCTCGGCGGCCGCCGAGTCGGAGAAGGTGCAGACGATCTGGGCGAGGGCGTACGAGGTGAGGCTGTCCGGGGCCGTGCTGAGCCGCAGCGTCTCCTCCGGGTCGCCGGGCCGGGGCCTGCCGACGGTGATGCCGCCGCGCACGTCCGTGCTGTAGCCGGCCTCCTTCTCGGCGGCCGACGGAGGCGTGGCGAGCTGGTCCAGCAGGCCCTGCGCCACCAGGATGCGCCGCTCGGAGTCGGCGGCGCCGTCCGGGACCCGCACCGTCCGGTCGACGGTCACGAGCGAGGACCCGCACAGCAGGAACACCTGCACCGGCAGCCCCCGGGCGGCCTGCGCCGCCACGTCCGGCTCGGCGAGCGAGCACTGCACCCGCGAGGGCGCGGGCCCGAAGTTCGTCGGCACCTCCGTGGCCCGGATACCGCACCCGGCGAGCAGCACGGCGAACGCGGACACGGCACCCAGCCGCGCCCCGGCCACGAGACGTGCGGTCATCACGCTTCCCCCTTCGGGTCCTCGCCCCTGGGCCGGGCGGCGTCCTCCCCGGGCTTCTGCTCGCCCTCGGCGGGCTCTTCCCCGGGTTCGGCCGAGTCGCGCGGGAGCCGCAGGGTGAACACCGCACCCGAGTCGGGCGAGTTGGCCGCGGTGATCTCGCCGCCGTGGATGTGGGCGTTCTCCAGGGCGATGGACAGACCCAGCCCGCTGCCCTCGGAGCGCGGCCGGGAGGCGCTGGCCTTGTAGAACCGGTCGAAGACGTGCGGCAGGACGTCCTCGGGGATGCCGGGCCCGTGGTCCTGCACCTCGATGACGAGCGAGTCGTCGTCCGCACGGACGGACACCCGCACCGGGGAGCCGCCGTGCTTGAGCGCGTTGCCGATGAGGTTGGCCAGGATGACGTCCAGCCGGCGCGGATCCAGCCGGGCGTGCAGGCCCCGCTCGGCGTCCAGCTCGACCGCGTCCAGCCAGGCACGGGCGTCGATGCACGCGGTGATCTGGTCGGCGATGTCCACGTCGTCAAGGACGAGCCGGGCGGTGCCCGCGTCGAAGCGGGTGACCTCCATCAGGTTCTCGACCAGGTCGTTCAGGCGCCGCGTCTCGCTGACCACCAGCCGCACGGCGGGCTCGATCATCGGGTCCATGCTCCCGGTCTCCGCCTCCAGCTCCTCCTCCAGCACCTCCGTCACGGCGGTGATCGCGGTCAGCGGCGTCCGCAGCTCGTGGCTCATGTCCGCCACGAACCGCCGGGACGCCTCGTCCCGCGCGGCCATGTCGGCGACCCGCTTCTCCAGCGCCTCGGCCGCGTTGTTGAACGTCCGTGACAGATCGGCGAGTTCATCGGTGCCGGACACTCGCAGCCGGGTGTCCAGCTTGCCCTCGCCGAGCCGCCGCGCGGCCGTCCCGAGGCGCTGCACCGGCTTCAGCACGGTCGTCGCCGCGGCCTGCGCGAGCAGCGCCGAGCCGATCAGCGCGAGCCCCGTGGCGATCCCCAGCGACCAGGCGAGCGAGTTCAGGTCCTTGGCCTCCGGCTCCAGCGACTTGAGCATGTAGCCGGTGGGACCACCGCCGATCACCCGCGTCCCGGCCACCAGGTACGGGGTGTCGTGGTCCACGACCCGCTGCCAGTACAGGTGGTACGGGTGCTTGTTGGCCGAGTCGACCTTCTGCGTCCTGTTCACCGCTGTGCGCAGCGAGGCCGGAACGTCCCGCAGCGAGAAGCCGTTCAGCCCTCCGGAGCTGCCGAAGACGGTCCTGCCGTCGGCGTCGGTGGCGACCAGCAGCACGCTGAAGCGCTGGTCGCTGCCCGCCATCTGGCCCGCGGTGTGCTGCAACTCGTCCTGCGTCGGACGCTCGGGCAGCGCACCCGCCCGGTTCTGCATCTCCTGCTCGAAGTCGCGCAGCACCGCGTCCTGGGCGCGCGTCAGCACGGCCTCGCGGTTGAGCCAGTAGGCGATACCGGACGCGGACACGGCGGCCGTCAGCGCCACCAGGCCGAACACGAGGACCAACCGCAGCCGCAGGCTCGTGAAACGCAGCCGCGACCCGACTCCCTTGCGCGCCGCGGTCCAGCCGCGGTCTCCCCCCTGGTGCCCCTGTGTCACTGAGGCGGGTCCAGCCGGTAGCCCACACCGCGCACGGTACGGATCAGCGTCGGGGAGGACGGCACGTCCTCGACCTTGGCGCGCAGCCGCTGGACACAGGCGTCCACGAGCCGCGAGTCGCCCAGGTAGTCGTGCTCCCACACCAGCCGCAGCAGCTGCTGCCGGGACAGCGCCTGCCCCGGCCGCCGGCTCAGCTCCAGCAGCAGTCGCAGCTCGGTCGGCGTGAGCTGGAGGTCCTCGCCGTTCTTCGTCACCGTCATCGCCGAGCGGTCGATGACGAGACTGCCGAACGACGCCGCGTCGTTGGACTCCCGCTCGCCGCGCCGCAGCACGGCCCGGATCCGGGCGTCCAGCACCCGCCCCTGCACCGGTTTGACGACATAGTCGTCGGCGCCGGACTCCAGCCCGACCACCACGTCGATGTCGTCGCTGCGCGCGGTCAGCAGGATGATCGGCAACTGGTCCGTGCGCCGGATGCGCCGGCACACCTCGAACCCGTCGATGCCGGGCAGCATCACGTCCAGCACGATCAGATCCGGCCGCTGCTCACGGAGCAGTTTCAGACCGTCCTCACCACTGGCAGCGGTCGCCACGCGGTGACCCTGGCGCGTCAGAGAAAGCTCCAGGGCCGTCCGGATGGCGTCGTCGTCCTCGATCAGCAACAGGGAAGGCACGGGCTCATTCTGGCCCATGGAGGGGGCGGGGTTCGACCCGTACGGGTCGCGGAGATGCGAGCGGGGCCCCGTAGACGGCTTCGTGTCCTCAGAAGACGCGGACAACCTGGTCGCCGTGGAGCTCCGGCGCCGCCGTGGGGGGACGACGCCCCATGGCTGCCTCGGCGTCCCGGCAGCTGGTCGCGACGGAGTCGCCGGAGGCCAGCGAGCGGTAGAGCTGCTGGGCGAACGGTAAGGCCTGGATGTCCTCGATGGCGCACGGCCAGCTGATCACGGATGCGATGGCGCCGCACAGCTCCTCGCCCATCGCGTAGGAGTCGCAGAAGCTCAGGACGGCGAGACGCGGGGGCGTGCGGGCCCGGGCGATCTGGTCGCAGAGCGCCTTGTGCGAGGTGGGAAGGTCGTGTCCCTCCTGGGTGAGGTGTACGTCGGTGAAGGAACTGTGGGCGGCGAAGTGGACGACGGCGGGGTGATGACGGTCCAGGATCCCGCGGATCTCGCCGAGCGAGACTGCTCCCTTCTCGACCAGGTCGATGTAGCTCCCGGCGAGGGCCTGCCGGATGTAGGCGGCTTCGGTCGTGAAGTCGTTGCGGCCGAGGTGGGCGTTGCCGGAGAGGAAGAGGACGCGGCGAGCGGATGTGGCGGCGGTGGAGGGTGAGACGACGCTCTGTGACATGAGGGAGACGGGGCTGTTCTGCTCGCTCTGTTGGGTCGGGTTGACGGATTGGCTCTGATCCTGATCCTGATGCTGGGCGAGGAAGAGACCCGAGGCTTCGACGGGGGCGCTCGGTGGCCGTGAAGTGCTGTGGAGCCCCGGTGCCGGTGGACGGGGTTTGTGGGCGATCTCCCGCTGGCGGTGAACCAGCTCGCCCTCGTCAATCCCCAGGGCCCGGACGATGGCTGTCTGGGCGACTCCCGACTCACGCAGTCGTGCCGAAGCTTTCAGCGCCATGTCCAGGGCGTCCTGCGCGTCGCGGTACCCGGAGGCGTTATGGTACGCGTCGCCGATGGCGCTGAGGTACGACAACTCCTTCAGCGTGAGGGGTCTCGACGGCTCCTCATCACTCGGCATCGGGGACGCTCTGGTCTGTGGGGGCGATCGAAGGCGCCACGGCCAGGGTGTCGGCGAGCCCCATGAGAACGGTTGCGTGTTCGGGCCTGCGACGTGCCAGTCGACGCAGACGGGTGACGCCGGCGCCGCGCTGGACGTCGGATGCCTGCGCGGCGGCTTCTGTCATCAGCTGGGCGGGGTCTGGCGCCTCCTGGCCGGAGCCGGCGGCACGGAGGAAGAGAGCTGAGTAGACAGCGAGTAAGTACGGCGTGACGAAAGAGGCCCGCTGGATGCTCGGCATGGTGAGGAACAGAGGATGCAGGGCGTCGAGGGCCCCTTGATCCAGCAGGTCCATCGCGGTGTCGACTGCGGCCACCGGGTCCGTGATGGCGTCGTACACGTCATGCAAGGGGAGTCGATCGGCGAGTTCCAGGATGCCGAGGTGCTGCAGTGACGCGCTGTCCCTCTCGTCGGAGCCCAGCAGCTCCCGCACCTCGGGGTCGGTGCACAGACGCTCCTTGTGCTCCATGAGAAACGCCAGGTCCTCGTTCCAGGTGGAGGTGTTGAGCCAGCGGTTGACGAGCTCCTCCCGCTCTCGGGCTGCCCGGATGTCCCGCAGCACCTTGTCCAAGCCGTGTATCCGGCTGCCGTCGAGGATGCCGATGAGCGTCTCGAGCCGGATGGATCCCAGGTGGAGGTCTCGGAGCGTGCCCAGATTCGCCCGCCCTTCCTCGCTTCGGAGCAGCGGGTACGCCTCGCGTAGCAAAGTCTCCTGTTCACTCCAGTCCTCTGCGGCCAGCCACTTGGCGAAGAAGTCCTCGACACCGGGTGACAGCGTCGCTGTGACCCAGGGTGGAAACTCACCATGCTTGCCGTTCAGAGCGGGTCCTGCCGCGGTGTTGCCGACCAGGAGCGAGAAGAAGGCGCGCGTGGCACGTCGAGACCGCGCGGTCCATTCCGGGTCTTCTTCCTCCTCGGTCCGCAGGGCGGCGACAAACAGGTCGTCGACAGCGCCTTCGGAATCGCCTGCGAAAAGGCGCCAAGCTGCGCGGAATGTGAGCAGGTTCGCGTGTGGGCCTGGAGCCAGCCCTGCCAGCACTTCGTTGGAAGCTCTGATGGCGGCATCCATGTCCATGGCCTCCCGTTGCCAGTCGGTGAGGTTGTTGAGGGCCATGGCGAGGTTGGGGAGGTATGCGGCGGGGTTGGTTTCGGTCAGGGTGCGGTAGTGGTGGACGGCTTCGGTGGCGGTGGTGAGGGCCGCTTGGCGGTCTCCGGCCTCGCTTTGGCGGTTGGCGAGGTTGTTGAGGGCCATGGCGAGGTTGGGGAGGTATGCGGCGGGGTTGGTTTCGGTCAGGGTGCGGTAGTGGTGGACGGCTTCGGTGGCGGTGGTGAGGGCCGCTTGGCGGTCTCCGGCCTCGCTTTGGCGGTTGGCGAGGTTGTTGAGGGCCATGGCGAGGTTGGGGAGGTATGCGGCGGGGTTGGTTTCGGTCAGGGTGCGGTAGTGGTGGACGGCTTCGGTGGCGGTGGTGAGGGCCGCTTGGCGGTCTCCGGCCTCGCCTTGGCGGTTGGCGAGGTTGTTGAGGGCCCTGGCGAGGTTGGGGAGGTGCGCGGCGGGGTTGGCCTCGACCAGGGTTCGTCGGATCGTGACGGCTTCGGTGGCGGTGGTGAGGGCCGCTTGGCGGTCTCCGGCCTCGCTTTGGCGGTTGGCGAGGTTGTTGAGGGCGGTGGCCAGGTCGGGGAGGAATGCCGCCGGGTTGGCTTCGGTCAGGGTGCGGTAGTGCTCGACGGCTTCGGTGGCGGTGGCGAGGGCGGCTTGGTGGTCCCCACTTTCGTACTGGTGGTTGGCGAGGTTGTTGAGGGCGGCGGCGAGGTCGGGGAGGTATGCCGCCGGGTTGGCTTCGGTCAGGGTGCGGTAGTGCTCGACGGCTTCGGTGGAGGTGGTGAAGGCCGCTTGGCGGTCTCCGGTCTCGTTTTGCTGGACGGCGAGGTTGTTGAGGGCTCTGGCGAGGTCGGGGAGGAATGCTGCCGGGTTGGTTTGAGTCAGGGTGCGGTAGTGCTCGACGGCTTCGGTGGAGGTGGTGAAGGCCGCTTGGCGGTCTCCGGTCTCGTTTTGCTGGACGGCGAGGTTGTTGAGGGCTCTGGCGAGGTCGGGGAGGAATGCTGCCGGGTTGGTTTGGGACAGGGTGCGGTAGTGCTCGACGGCTTCGGTGGCGGTGGCGAGGGCGGTTCGGCGGTCTCCCGTTTGACGCTGGTGGTTGGCGAGGTTGTTGAGGGCTCTGGCGAGGTCGGGGAGGAAGGCCGCCGGGTTGGCTTCGGCCAGGGTGCGGTAGTGCTCGACGGCTTCGGTGGAGGTGGTGAAGGCCGCTTGGCGGTCTCCGGTCTCGTTTTGCTGGACGGCGAGGTTGTTGAGCGCCATGGCGAGGTTGGGGAGGAACACCGCAGGGTTGGCCTCGACCAGGGTTCGTCGGATCGTGACGGCTTCGGTGGCGGTGGTAAGGGCCGCTTGGCGGTCTCCGGTCTCGCTTTGGCGGTTGGCGAGGTTGTTGAGGGCGGTGGCGAGGTCGGGGAGGAATGCTGCTGGGTTGGCTTCGGTCAGGGTGCGGTAGTGCTCGACGGCTTCGGTGGCGGTGGCGAGGGCGGTTCGGCGGTCTCCCGTTTGACGCTGGTGGTTGGCGAGGTTGTTGAGGGCGCTGGCGAGGTCGGGGAGGAAGGCCGCCGGGTTGGCTTCGGTCAGGGTGCGGTAGTGGTGGACAGCTTCGGTGGCGGTGGTGAGCGCGGCTTGGCGGTCTCCGGTCTCGCTTTGGCGGTTGGCGAGGTTGTTGAGGACGGTGGCGAGGTCGGGGAGGAAGGCCGCCGGGTCAGCTTCGGTCAGGGTGCGGTAGTGCTCGACGGCTTGGGTGGCGGTGGTGAGCGCGGCTTGGCGGTCTCCGGCCTCACTTTTCTGGATGGCGAGGTTGTTGAGGGCTCTGGCGAGGTCGGGGAGGAATGCTGCCGGGTTGGTTTGGGTCAGGGTGCGGTAGTGCTCGACGGCTTGGGTGGCGGTGGTGAGCGCGGCTTGGCGGTCTCCGGTTTGGCTCTGCTGGACGGCGAGGTTGTTGAGGGCTCTGGCGAGGTTGGGCAGGTTCGCGGTGGGGTTGGCTTCGGCCAGGGTGCGGTGGTGGTGGACGGCTTGGGTGGCGGTGATGAGCGCGGCTTGGCGGTCTCCGGTCTCGCTTTGCTGGACGGCGAGATTGTTCAGAGCCATGGCCAGGTCGGGCAGATAGCTATCCGCATCGACCTCGACCAGTTCCAGGTAGTGGCGGACTGCCTCAGTGGCCGAGACCAAAGCGGCCTCCCGATCACCGCTCTCGTTCTGGCGCACGGCCAGGTTGTTGAGCCAAGATGCCCGCACCGCCAACTCCGCCTCGGTACCGTCGCCGGGGCCCTGCGGAGCCGATCGCTCTGTTGCGATCAGTGCCAGCTGGCGCAGGTTCGTATGGCCCATGGGCAGCGTGGCGGCGAGTTCGGCCAGCGGTAGCCAGGTCTCCTCCGACTCGGCGACCCGTTCCAACGCCCGTACGAACGGCCCGCCCTGAGTGGCCGCCACCGCCAGCGCCGGCGCCCATAGGGCGCGAACGTCGTTCAATGCCGCGACAGCAAGGCCGGTCGCCAGCTCCGCGCCGCTCGACGCACTCACCCGTGACAGGCCCACACAGGCGTTCAGCAGCTCGTACTCGTCAGCCTGTTCCAGGCACCGCCGCAACAGGCGCTGGTCGGAGCCGAACTCCCTGGCGGCCAGATGTGACCCCACCGGATCCGGGCGAACCGCCAGCGATCCGTCCTCAGGTGTGACCGGCAGGAGCTCCACGAACAGCTCGGCCACTTCTCGCCGCCACTTGTGGTCCTCGGCCAAGCCCTCGATCGCCTTGAGCGTGTTGTCCAGCCGCTCCGCCCGGGGAGCGAGGAGGCTGATGCAGGCACCGACCTCCCGGAGCAGGCTCTCCGACGGTTTGCCGACCTGAGCCTTGTAGGACTTCTTCCAGTACTTCAGTTCGTGACGGAAGATCTCCTCGTACAGGTCCTCCTCCGACTCCGGCAGGTCATCACCGTCCTGCCGGGCCGCCAGCCAGCCCAGCATGACCAGATCCAGCGTGGTCCACCTGCCGGCGTACGGATCCGGGGGTGGCGTGCTGGCCAGGGCGACACTCCGTGATCCGCCGAAGCTGTGCAGGGCGGCCCGGTACACGTCGTTCTGGCGTGGATGACGGGGCTTGAGCTGCCTGTTCTCCAGGACGTACGGGTGCGCCTCGTGCCGCAGTGCCTCGGCGATCTCCTCCCACCAGCCGCTCACCGTTCGCGCGGTGAGTATCAGGCACGTCGGATCCGTACGGCGTCGCACCGCCCTCAGCAGGTTGACGACATCCGTGGACTTGGCGTCCTCCACGTAGTCCACGACCACCAGCAGAGGCGAGGCCATGTGCCCCAGCCAGCCCAGGTCGCGCGGATCGGGCGACCTCACGAGGAACCCGGCGTACCAGCCGTCCTGGGACAACCTGCTCGCCAGCTCCGCCGCGAGGCGGGTCTTGCCCGCCCCACCTTGACCGTGCAGCAGGGCGACGCGGGTCCGAGGCCCTCCGTCCGGGTCCGGCGCCTGGAACCAGTCCTGCAGGAAATCGAGTTCGTCGCGGGGAAGGAAGCGGATGACGTCGTGCCGTGCCCAGAGCTGCTGAAGAGGGCCCGTTTCGCCGTCGATCGGGATGTACGGAGGTGTCAGAGGGTCTGTGCTCGGGTGGGACGGCAAGGGGTACGTCTCGTTGACGCTGTAGCCCAGGCCGACATCGAGCGTGACGATCCAGCGTTCCTGTTCTGTGCTCCGAAGCAGCTCCGTGCCGTACGCGACGGCCTCCTGCCAGCTCAGCTGCTGTCGTCGGCGCGCCTCGGCGGCACCGGACCGCGACGAGACCCCGGCGATGTCGACGGCGAGGTAGGAGCCGGGGGAGTCCTGGTCGTCGGCGAGCTCGCGGAGGAAATCCGCCGGAAGAGCCTCCCAGGCCGGCTCGGTTTCGTCACGCCGGTACTCCGCGTCCGGCCGGCCGGGCCACCCGCCGTAGAGCCGCACGGCGACCACAGCGTGCGCGGGCGCGCCCGGTCGGGTCGGCGGCAGTACGACGATCAGCGGATGTAACCCTGCGTACAGGCAGGCGCCGGCGAACGTCACTGCCAGATCGAGACAGGTGCCGTGCCGCGGGCTCTCAAGCACCTCGTGTGGGGGCCGGATCGCCTGGAATCCAGTCTCGCTGCTGCTGGGCTCGTCGACGTACTGGATGTCCCGAGCCGCGAAGGCCTCGTAGAGGGCGCGCGTACGCACGGCGGGCGGGTCACCGGACGGGCCCGGCATGCGGGAGCCGAGGTAGTGTGCCGACGCTTCGCGCTGGACGTACTGGATCAGTGACCCCGGCTGGTGCTTGGCCGACCAACGGGGCCAGGGCGCGGCGGCGTTCAATTCCGTCCCTCCTCAGCCACCACCTGAGCGGGGGCGTCGACCACGCCCAGATCGTCTGTCGTCCGCAGGCGTCCCACGCCCGGCACTCCGGTCGCCGTCACCTCGACGGTGTACAGCCCGGCTTCGAGCGGTTCCGCGATCTCCGCCACCCAGGTGCCGCCACTGCCATCCGGCGAGACCCCCCGCACCCACGGTGTGATCCGCGGCGGTCTGCCCTGTGCGGCGACCGCCCGCACATGCACCTGGGTCTCCGCCTCGGCGTGTGCGCCCTGCAGTGCGATGCCCACCCGCACGGGTTCACCGGCGAGTACCGATTCGTTGAGATCCAGCCCGAGCCAGGGCCGGTCCGGCTCCTCGCCCCGGACCGAAGAGAGGGACGCGCCGGCGTACGCGGTCAGGACGTCGACCACCGCCGCACAGGAAGCCAGCGCCAGATGTCTCTCCGGCTGTCCCCGCCATGTCCCGCGCTTCTCGTCCAGCTCCAGAGGAACAGCCGAGATCGCCGGCACCGAACCGTCGCCGTGCCACTCCGGGTTGGGCAGCCACGGCGGTGCGTCCTTGGTCACGGAGAGCACGTGGCGCTCCGCGTGCCGCGACAGTACGGCACGTGACGGAGTGGCGTGTCCGCGCGCGTAGGCGGGGATGACCTCCGGGCGGTCCTCCGCGGACAGATCCTGCCACGCCGTCTCGATGTCGATGTGCCGCTGGTAAGCGGCCTTGGCTTCCGCCACGGCCAGCAGTCCGCCGTCGAGTTCGTGCGGGTACAGCGTCGCTCCGTCACCGGCACGCTGCACCGCCGGATAGCGAGGCAACAGGTCGTACATGGACGGCCACCCGCGCAGCACCCGCGTCAGCCCGGCAAACCGCTTCCGGCCCACCCGCACCCCGTTGACCACGTAGTCCAGGGCCTTCGGTGCGCCGCGGTGCGGAGTGCCGAGGGTGAGCAGCGCGGCGCAGTCCGGAGCGCCGCCGAGCGGTCCGAGCCAATACCGGGCCACCAGCCCTCCCATGGAGTGCGCCACGATGATCACCCGGCGGTGGCGCGCCGCCGAACTCAGGCCGCGCAGTCGGGCGTCCACGACCGCGGCCAGACGGTGCGCGGCCGGCGCGATGCCCTTCCGGAAGTCGTACGGGAAGAGCACCAGGTCGGCCCGCGGGTCCGGCGTGCGGTCGGGGCGGCTGACGTCGACCCTTACGTCGGCGAACGAACGACGGATCCGGCGCACGAGACCGTCATAGCCCGGGAGTACGAAGGGACCGATCAGACGGACGTCCGGCAGCAGGTCCACCGGTGTGAGGTCCGGGTGGACGTCTAGGGACAGCCGTTCGGGCCGGGTCGCCGCGGCGATCAGGCGGCGCCGGTGTTCGTCCCAGTGGGCCGCTCCGGTGGGCGGCTGCAATACGCTCCCGCCGATGCCCGGAATCACCACTACGACATGCTTCAGCCGCTCCATCGCGAGCCCCCGTTCCGCTTGGTCGCGCACCTTCGCGTGGCTGCCCTCACCCTTCGACCACGTGGCGAAATGGCTGGTGGCGCAGGAAGTTGAGGAGAAGACGATAGCCCCCGGGAGAGTCGTTCTGGGAGGGTTTCCGTACTTCTCTCCCAGGGTGGTTGCGCCGGTCCCTGTGTACGGCCCGTGGCCGCACTGTGCCCGACCCCTGTGACAGGTCTGTGACAGTCGACGGACACGGCCATGAAAGTGCGGAGGCAAGCTTTTCGGCACAGGCAAGGAAGCCCGCCCGACCGGCGGGCCGCACACCGGAAGTCCACGACGGGGGGCGCGAGATGAACACGCTGCACGGCACCACCACCAGCGCAGTGATCACGCGTCTGCACGACGTGAACCGGGGTTCCGAGAAGTCCGGTGCCGTGAGCGGGCGGGGGTGCGCTCGCGGCACCGGGCGTCAGCACACCGGTTACATGACGGTGGTTGACGCTCGCACGGGGGACAGCAACAAGGGGGCTCACGGGGGAGCCGCGTACAGGGAGGTCTCGGGGGAGCGCCGCTCGCCGGCGGAGGCCGCGGACGCCGAAGCGGCGTTCACCGCCTACGTCCAGGAGCGCCGCGCCTCCCTGTACGCCACCGCCTACCACCTCACCGGCGACCGCTTCGAGGCCGAGGACCTGCTGCAGAGCGCACTGTTCTCGACGTACAGGGCGTGGGACCGGATCAGTGACAAGGCGGCGGTCGGCGGATACCTCCGCCGCACCATGACGAACCTGCACATCAGCGCCTGGCGGCGCCGCAAGCTCAACGAGTACCCGACCGAGGAACTGCCGGAGACGCCCGGCGACACGGACGCGATGCGCGGCACCGAGCTGCGCGCGGTCCTGTGGCAGGCGCTGGCCCGGCTGCCCGAGCTCCAGCGCACCATGCTGGTCCTGCGCTACTACGAGGGCCGCACGGACCCGGAGATCGCGGACATCCTCGACATCAGTGTCGGCACGGTGAAGTCCAGCATCTGGCGGTCGCTCCGCCGGCTGCGCGAGGACGAGGTCCTCAGCTTCGGCCGTGACGAGGAGGACGCCTTCGGCGAGCTCGTCGCCTGAAGGCTGGGGGGAGCACCACAAGGGGTCACGGGGGAACGGGGCCCGACGGGGGAACCGCGCAGACGCTGGGGGGCGTCTGCGCGGGAGAGCGGGGGGGGACACGGGGGAGCGGGACTGGAGGGCCGGGGGGTCCGTCCAGTCCCGCTTCATTTTTGTGCCCGCTGCCCTCCCGCTGCCCTGTGGTGTCGCCGCGACGACCGACTGATCCAAACGAAACTGCCCAGCGTCACTGGACGATCCGTCGCCGAGGCCGGGTGAGGGTGCACTGTTTTCGGCGCTGTCACCGGTTCCCGGCCCGCCTGCCGTCCAGCAGTCCGTGCAGGTGCGCGGCGGCGTTCTGGATATCCGCGTATTTCTGCTGTCCGGCGCGTACCTCGGCGGAGAGCACACCGCAGCGGTGGACACGATCGAAATCGCCGTAGGGGAACTTGTACCGGCCCTTGGTCTCGTTTCCCATCTCGTCGTCGATGCCCAGGTACCACCTGGCGTACTCGGCGAATCCGTGCTCCTCGAGGTAGGCGTTCTCGTCCGCTGCCGAAGGCCGGTGCTCGCTCCACTCGTCCCGGTCGTCCAGGACGATCCGGCCCTCTTCGGCCAGTTTCTTCGCGTGGCCGAACGCCGTCGCGTTCAGTTTCACTGTCATGCCGTTCACCGCCGTATCGACTGTCGTGTTCAGATGTCGGCTGCGGCAGCCCGGATGTCCTGCCGCGCCTGCCCCACCAGCTCGTCCAAGTCGCCTACCTCCGGATCGAGTTCCCGCGCGCGCGGTGCGATCTGCTGCAGCCATGTCGCAGTGGCCAGGGCCAGTTCGACGGCCTCCCGGGTCCGCTCCTCGCCGAGCAGTTTCTCGACCTTGAAAGCAATGCTCGCGAGCGTGTCGTCATCGGTGGCAGGCACCAGGTAGGACTCCAGGCCCGGCGGATACGGTGTCCGCTCCCGGTACTCACGCATCGCGGTCACGACCGCGGGCACCGCGCTGTACCGGTCGAGGAGACCCATGAAGACGTACAGGTGGGCCACCAGCCGTGGCAGGCCGGGGTGCCGATCCAGCCAGGCCATCAGCTCCCGCTGATCACCGAAGTGGTCCATGATCTGCGACATCGCCTCCGCGACCCGGGTGGGCCAGGTCCAGTGGAAGGGCAGCAGCCGCGCCACCTGATGGGCGAGCGCCGCCTCGCCCTCCGCGTCCAGCGTGCCGGCGACGAATTCGGCGACCTGCCTGTGGTCCAGTCCGTAGTCGGCCGGCGCCGCCCGGTCCTGTGAGCTCTGCGACGAGTCGTGGCGCAGACGCAACAGCTGTGTGCCGATCTTGCTAAATGTCCGGTTCCGCATTGTTCCTCCCAGCTCGCGATGTGTTCTTCATCGTCCGGAGCGGCCGAACGGCCTGCTCCTGCTCGGATCCATGCGACCGCACTACCACCCCCGCAGCTCGCCGGACCGCAGCGAGCAGCAGACCTCCCAGCGTGGTCCGGTCGCGTCGGCGCCGGGCTTCCGGGCGGTCCTCGGTGGGCGAGGCGCGCAGGCGTCTGAGTTCGTTCCGCTCCGGCGGACGCGACGAAGAAGGCCAACGAGATCAGAAGGAAGAACGACCAGACGGTCAGCGAGCCGTTGACCAGTAGGACGGCGAGGGAAGTCCGGAGCTCCGCCGTCCTCGTACCAGTGGAACAGGTGAATGGGCTTGCCTCCATTACCGGAGTGCACCTGGCGCGCCCGCTTCGCCTCGCCGGAGGCGTTCCTGGGCATCGGCACCACCTGCATCGTGATGCTGTATCTCGCCTATGCGATGGTAACCGGGCCGCTGCTGGTGCGCCGACTGCGCGGGCAGTTCACCGTCGACGGCACCGACGAGACGGGGGCGCCGCTGTTCTCGCTCGGGCGTTGGGAGTCCCGGTCAACGCCCTCGTCCTGCTGTATCGCCTGCTCATGACCGCCAACCTGCCCGCCCGCCGCGGTGTACGACCCGGCGGGCGGGCACTGGTACGTCCGGTGGTTCACCGTGCTGTTCCTGCTGGTCACGGTGGTCCTCGGGGGCGCGTGGCGGCTTACGCGGGTCCGGCAGGCCGTGCCCGCCCCGCTCCGCCCGTACTGGAGCCCGCCCCGTGGGGCTTCGGCCCGGACTCGTCCAGGCAGGTCCAACAGGGCCGGACTGCCTCGACCTGTCAGGCCGAGGCAGTCGCTCAGGGCTGCGGCTAGCGTCCGGAGAGCAGATTGCCACCGGAGGAGGAACGACGATGGCCGGTACCGAAACGCTCGACCGCAGCACCTGGGAGAGCGCCCTCAACCAGATGACCCAGGAACACCAGGGGGAGTTCGTCACCATCGAGGTACTGGACCCCGAGGTCGGGCACCAGTACGAAGCCAACCGGCTGCCCTTCGCCGCCATCGTGTACGACCCGAAGGACGACGTAGTGACCGTCTCCGTCGGCGGACGGTCGCCGCGCTACCCCGTCGTCCTGCGGCACCTGGTGTGGCACCCCAGGGAGATCGACGTCGCCACGCAGGACATTCCCGAGCCGGCGGTCCGGACAGTCGACAAGGACGGCACCGCCACGCTGATCACCTTCTTCCCCCAGGAGTCCGGCACGGAGTCCTGACCCCTGAGGCGCGCCGGCCGCCGGCAGCCGTCGCGGCACCTCGCGTCACGGGTGTCGCGCGGGCGAGGGGCCTACCGTGGGAGATGGTCCCGGCGTCGACCCCGCCGACCGGCCGGTCGTTCACGCCGGGGCGGAAGGAGGCACGAGATGTCCGATGCGATACGGGACACCACGGCCCGGCGCGTACGACATTTCGTCGACGCCGGATATCCCGACGCCGGGCCCGTCGAGGCGGCGGTGGAGGGAGCCGCCTACCGACTCGGGGACGGAACGGTGGCCAAGGTGTGGGAGCGCCGACGGGGACCCGAACTGCGGCGGATGCAGCGTTTCTACGCCGATGCCGCGGCGCACCTGCCGTTCGGCGCCCCGGAGATCCTCGCCGTCGAGGACATGGACGGTGTCCCGATGACCGTGGAGCGGGAGCTGACCGGCGGGCCCTTGGCGGGCAGGATCCGCACCGACGACCCGGACGAGGTGCTGCCCGAAGCGGTCGACTGCCTGGTCGGCGTGCTGCGCGCGCTCGCGGACGCCCATGACGTCGACGAGGTCAAGCACCTTCCTGTGCTGGACGAGGAACGCCCGCTGTGGGAAGGCCACACCACTTTCGGATCCGCCCTGGCGGACCTGGTGGACCGGCGGGTCAGCCGGCGCGCGGACCGGCTCTCCACGCAGGTCCGCGACTTCGACGACACGCGCGCCCGGCTGCTTCGGAAGCTGCGCTCGCTGCCCCGTACCGACGAGGCGGTCGTCCACGGTGACGTCTTCCCGGAGACCGTGCTGGTGGACGACGACCTGCGGCCCCTCGCCCTCGTGGACTACGGCTTCCTGTCCACGGGCGGGGACCCCCGGTTCGACGCCGCCGTGGCCGCGGCCATCTTCCCGGCGGGCACCGAGCACGCCCCGGAGATCACCCGGCAGCTCACCACGCGGTTCGCCGACGAGTTCGGCTACGCGGTCGACGACCTCCTGCTGTACCGGGCCGCCTATGCGATGGCCACGAGCGACGCCTTCGCGCCGGGCGGCGGTGACGAGCACTTCGCCTGGTGCGTCACCGTGCTCGAGGACCCGGCCGTCGCCGAGTCCCTGCACCGGTGACGCACCGCGGGCAGCCGGGCGGCCGGGAAGTTCCGGTGACGGTGTGCGGTGCCCTGCGATCCCGAGCGGATCCAGGGGCACATGGCCCGTGGAGTTCACGGACTGCGGCCTCCGCGAAGGTCCACCCGGTTCGACGGTTCCGCCGACTGGCTAGGCCGCTGTGCGCAGACTCGCGCACCGGCCCGCCGCCGCGGCCGCCAGCCGGCCCATCGCCTCGTCCCGGTCGCAGGCGTACGCGCCCATCGCCGTCTGGTGGGCGACGATCGAGCGCTCCTGACGCATCAGGCGCCAGCCGCGGCGCAGCAGGAACGGCACCGACTTGCGGCCCTCCCGGAGATCCCGCAGGAAGCGGCGGCGGAACGTCTTCACCGGACCGCGGCTCAGGCACAGCGCGTCGGCGAGGACGCCGAGCTCCTGGCAGCGCGTGATGATCTCCGCGGCGAAGATGCCCTCCGCGATGAACAGCGGGGTCCGGCCGATGTCGACCGTCTCCTCGCCGGTGCGGGCGCTCAGCGCGAGGTCGTAGACGGGGACGTCCGTACGGCCCGTGCGGCACAGCCGGGTGATCGCGGCGACGGCGGTGTCCGCGTCCCACGAGTGCGGATGGTCCCAGTCGATGTCCGAACTCCCCGCCACCACAGGCAGCGTCGGGTCGTCGCCCTCCTTGTAGAAGTCGTCGAGCCGCAGCACCGGGAGGCCGGAGCGGGCCGCGAGGAGGGACTTGCCGGAGCCGGAGGGGCCGCAGAGCAGCACGACTCGCGTCGATAGGGGCAGTGGGGAACTCACGGGTCACCAGTGTGAGGCATCCGGCGGGTGCCGTACGACCCCGCGGGTCGCCTTTGATGCGCGCGTCACATGTCAACTACCCTGTGCTCCGACTCGATTACCCAGTGCATCAGAAGGTGGCAGCCATGGCCCGACACGTCTCTCCCAAGAAGCCGACCGCCCGGCGGGTCCTGGCCGTCCTCGCGACCGCGGGCGTGGCGCTGGGGGCCGGTGCGGCGTCGGCCGCGGCGGGGACCGACCCGGTCCTGAAGACGGTCGGCACCTCGCTCGGCAAGACCGATCCCGAGTCCGGCCTGCGGACCACGACCGACACCGTCGGCCACGTCACCGCCCCCGCCACCGGCCTCAAGCCCAACCCCCTCGCCGACACGGGAGTCGACCCGCTGGACAACAACGTCGGCACCGAGGTCGCCGACTTCAAGCCGGTGGAGTCCAAGGAGGTGACGGGCCCGGTGGCCCAGGCGCCGTCGGTCGGGGACACCCTGGTGCTGGGCCAGGTCACCAGGCTGGTCTCGGGGTAGTTCACCGGCCCCGCAGCGGGACCTCCCGGACCAGCCAGGACACCGCGAACGCCACGGCGCACAGCGCGGCCGTACCGAGCGCGACACCGTGCAGGCCGTTCACCACGCCCGCCCTGAAGGCCTGCTGGACCGGATCCGGCAGGTCCCGCAGCAGTTCGGGTGTGAGTTCCCGGCCGGTCAGCCGCGCGCCGTCGGCGCCCAGCCGGTCCGTGACCCCGGCCGTGAGCCGGCCGGTGTAGACGGAACCGAGGACGGCGACCCCGAGCGAGCCGCCGATGGTGCGCAGCAGCGTCTGGGTGCCGCTCGCCGCCCCCATGTCGCGTGGTTCCGCACTGTTCATAGTGATGAGCATCGTCGGCTGCATCAGACAGCCGATGCCCACGCCGAGCATCAGCGTCAGGCCGGAGGCCACCGGCGCTGGCGTGGCCGTGCTCAGCGCCAGCAGGGCCAGCGCCCCCGCCGCGGCCAGCGCGCCGCCCGCGATCGGGTAGCCGCGGTAGCGCCCGCCTTCTCCGACCCGTCGGCCGATGACCAACTGGGCGCCCATCATGCCCAGCATCAGCGGGAGCAGCAGCAGGCCGCTCTCGGTGGACGACATGCCCCGTACGAACTGCAGGTACTGCGGTAGATAGCTCGCCGCCGCCAGCATGGCCGCACCCGTGACGAAGCTGATGACCTGCGCCACCGAGAAGTTGCGGTCGCGGAACAGCCGGGGCGGAATCACCGGCTCCGGTGCGCGCCGCTCGACCCGGACGAAGGCGGCCAGCGCGACGGCCCAGACCAGGGCGAGGGCGATGATCTGTGGTGACGACCAGGCGTACGTCGTCCCCGCCCAGCTCCCCAGCAGTGTCAGGGCGAGGATCGCGCAGGTCAGCAGCCCGGCGCCGGCCAGGTCGATCCGGGCCTGGACGCGGGTGATGTGCGACCGCACCCCGAAGCCGATGAGGGCGAGCGCCAGGGCGCCGACCGGGACGTTGACGTAGAACACCCAGCGCCAGTCGAGCTGGTCGGTGAGGAATCCGCCGACCAGCGGTCCGCCGATCATCGCGGCCGGCAGCAGCACCCCGATCAGGGACTGGGCGCGTCCGGCCCCCGCGGGCGTGAGCAGTGTGCCGATCAGGGCGAGCGCGCCCACGAACAGTCCGCCCGCACCGATCCCCTGGAAGGCCCGGAAGGCGATCAACTGCCCCATGTCCTGGGCGAGTCCGCACAGCACGGAGCCGGCCAGGAAGACGGTGATGGAGGTGAGGTAGGTGCGCTTGTGGCCGTACAGGTCGCCGAGCTTGCCCCAGATCGGCGTGGTGACGGCGGTGGTGAGCAGGTAGGCCGTGATCACCCAGGACAGGTGGTCGAGGCCGCCCAGGTCGCCGACGATGGTGGGCAGTGCGGTGCCGACGACGGTTCCGTCGAGCGTGGCGAGCACGATGCCGAGCAGCAGGCCGAGGACGACGAGCCGGGAGGGCGGGGCGTCCGGCAGAAACGGATTCGGCGTGCCCGCGGGAGAGTTCATGGTCTCACCGGCGCGTGGCCCGGCCGTCATGCGACGTATCCGCGGACGGACTTGGCGTCCCGCAGGGCGTGCCCCCACCAGGCGAGCTGGTCGAGCAGGGCCTTCGCGGCCGTCTCGGCGGCGGGGTCCGTGCAGACGCCGTCCTGGTCGAAGCGGCTCCACGCGTCGTGGAGGCTGACGGTGTTGCGGATGGTCATGGCGTTCAGCTCGGCCATGACGACCCGCAGTTGCTCCACGGCCCGCAGACCGCCGGACAGGCCGCCGTACGAGACGAAGCCGACCGGCTTGCCGTGCCACTCCTCGTTGTGCCAGTCGATCGCGTTCTTCAGGGACGCCGGGAAGCTGTGGTTGTACTCGGGCGTGACCAGGACGAAGGCGTCGGCCGCGGCGAGTCGCGGTGACACGAGGGCGAGTCGCTCCTCGGTGCCGGGCGGTGGCTGCTGACCGAAGGCCGGGAACACCGTCGGCAGCGGTGTCTCGGCGAGGTCGACGACATCGGCACGCAGGTCGTCGCGCTGGTCGAGGTGGCCGGCCAGCCACTTCGTCACGACGGGCGCGAAACGTCCCTCCCGGGTCGAGCCGACGAGGACGGCGACGCGGAGTGGTTCGGTGGTCGCGAGCATGGGTCTCCCCCTGGATGTGTACGGCGTATCTTCCGTGCGTACAACGTACACATTGAGGTGTACGTCGTCTACTGGAGATACGCTGTATACGACGTTAGACCGGAAGGAGCGGGCCATGGCGGTCGCGAAGAAGGAGGGCGAGGAGAGCGGGGCCGAGGCGCCCTCCCTCTGGGAGCGCATGGAGCGGCCCGCCCCGGCCCCTCGCACCTCGCTGACCCTGGAGCGGATCGCCGCCGCCGCGGTCGAGATCGCCGACGAGGAGGGCGGCGCCGCCGTCACCATGCGCCGTCTCGCGAAGAAGCTCGGCGTCGCTCCGATGGCCGCCTACCGGCACGTGGACGGCAAGGACGACCTCTGGGCGCTCATGATCGACCGGGTCTCCCGGGACCTGGCCGTACCGGACGGCACGACGGACTGGCGGGAGGTGCTGCGCTCCTACGCCCTGCAGACCCGGGAGCTGATGCTCGCCCACCCGTGGATGGCGGCCATGCCCACCCCGGTGATCATGCTGACGCCGTCGCGGATGGCCGTGGCGGAACGGCAGTTGGCCGCGCTCACCGTCTGCGGCCTGGACGCCGACTCGGTGATGGCCGCCTTCCGGGCCGTCACCTCCTTCGTGCACGGCTCGGCCCAGACCGAGATCGCCCTGCGCGACTACCAGGAACGCAACGGCTGGACCAGCGGCGACGAGACGCGGCAGGCGCTCGCCCCACAGATGCGCTACCTGGTGAGCACGGGCCGCTATCCCACCTTCGAGCAGTACGCCCTCAACGCGGCCCGCAAGGACGACCGGGCCTGGGAGTTCGTGTTCGGTCTCGACTGTGTGCTCGACGGCATCGCCCAGCGCCTCGGCATCTGACGGGGAGCGCCCGCGCACGGGAGAAGCCCCGGCCCTCCTGGACGGAGGAGGGCCGGGGCCTGCGCATCGAGGAGGCGGCCGGGGCTAGTACGAGGAACCGGACGCGCCCAGTGACCCCGTGGGGTGCCAGACCGTTTTGGTCTCCAGGAACGCCGTCATCCGGTCGATGCCCGGAGTCTCCGCGTAATCCACAGGCTGTGGACGCAGGACGCGCTTGAGGTTGTCGGCCGCCGCGATCTCCAGCTCCTTCGCCAGTTCCTCGTCGGCGCCCGCGAGGTCGATCGCGTTGACGTCCTGGTGGGACGCGAGGGGGGTCGCGATCTCCGCCGTACGGCCCGAGAGGACGTTGACCACGCCGCCCGGGACGTCCGAGGTGGCCAGCACCTCGGCCAGGGACAGCGCGGGCAGAGGGGACCTCTCACTCGCCACCACGACCGCCGTGTTGCCGGTCGCGATCACCGGGGCGAGCACCGACACCAGGCCCAGGAACGACGACTCCTGCGGGGCCAGGACGGCGACCACACCGGTCGGCTCGGGGGAGGACAGGTTGAAGAACGGGCCCGCCACCGGGTTGCCGCCGCCGACCACCTGCGCGATCTTGTCGGTCCAGCCCGCGTACCAGACCCAGCGGTCGATCGTCGCGTCCACGACCGCCGCCGCCTTGGACTTCGACAGGCCCTCGGCGTCGGCCACCTCACGCGTGAACTGGTCGCGACGGCCCTCCAGCATCTCCGCGACGCGGTACAGCACCTGGCCGCGGTTGTACGCTGTCGCCCCGGACCAGGCACCGAACGCCTTGCGGGCCGCGACCACCGCGTCCCGGGCGTCCTTGCGGGACGACAGGGGCGCGTTCGCCAGCCACTTGCCCTTCGAGTCGGTCACCTCGTACACCCGGCCGCTCTCGGAACGCGGGAACTTCCCGCCGACGTACAGCTTGTAGGTCTTGAAGACGGAAAGTCGCTCATCAGACATCGAGGTACGCCTCCAGGCCGTGGCGGCCGCCCTCGCGGCCGAAGCCCGACTCCTTGTAACCGCCGAACGGCGAGGTCGGGTCGAACTTGTTGAACGTGTTGGACCAGACGACACCCGCACGGAGCTTGTTCGCGACCGCCAGGATGCGCGAGCCCTTCTCCGTCCAGATGCCGGCGGAGAGGCCGTACGGCGTGTTGTTCGCCTTCGCGACCGCCTCGTCGGGGGTGCGGAAGGTCAGGACCGACAGCACCGGGCCGAAGATCTCGTCGCGGGCGATCCGGTGCGCCTGGGTGACGTTCGTGAACAGCGTCGGGGCGAACCAGTAGCCGCTCTCGGGCAGTTCGCAGGCCGGCGACCAGCGCTCCGCGCCCTCCGCCTCGCCCTGCTCGACGAGGGAGGTGATGCGCGTGAGCTGCTCCGCGGAGTTGATCGCGCCGATGTCCGTGTTCTTGTCGAGCGGGTCGCCGAGGCGCAGCGTCGACAGGCGGCGCTTGAGGGATTCGAGCAGCTCCTCCTGGATCGACTCCTGCACCAGCAGGCGGCTGCCGGCGCAGCAGACCTGGCCCTGGTTGAAGAAGATGCCGTTGACGATCCCCTCGACGGCCTGGTCGATCGGGGCGTCGTCGAAGACGATGTTGGCGCCCTTGCCGCCCAGTTCGAGCGTGAGCTTCTTGCGCGTACCGGCGACCGTACGGGCGATCTCCTTGCCGACGGCCGTGGAGCCGGTGAAGGCGACCTTGTTCACGTCCGGGTGGGCGACCAGCGCGGCGCCGGCGTCGCCGTAGCCGGGGATGATGTTGACGACACCCTTCGGCAGGCCCGCCTGGCGGCAGATGTCCGCGAAGAAGAGCGCCGAGAGCGGGGTGGTCTCGGCCGGCTTGAGGACGACCGTGTTGCCGGTGGCGAGCGCCGGGGCGATCTTCCACGCCAGCATGAGGAGGGGGAAGTTCCAGGGAATGACCTGGCCCGCGACGCCCAGCGGCCTCGGGTCCGCCCCGAACCCGGCGTGGTCGAGCTTGTCCGCCCAGCCCGCGTAGTAGAAGAAGTGCGCCGCGACCAGGGGGAGGTCGGCGTCCCTCGTCTCCTTGATCGGCTTGCCGTTGTCGAGGGTTTCGAGGACGGCCAGCTCGCGGGAGCGCTCCTGGATGATCCGCGCGATGCGGAACAGGTACTTGGCGCGCTCCGAGCCGGGCAGTGCCGACCACTTCTCGAAGGCCCCGCGCGCGGCCTTCACCGCACGGTCGACGTCCTCCGCACCGGCCTGGGCGATCTCGGAGAGGACCTCCTCGCTCGACGGGGAGACGGTCTTGAAGACCTTGCCGTCCGCCGCGTCCGCGAACTCACCGTCGATGAACAGGCCGTACGAGGGCGCGATGTCGACGACCGAGCGGGACTCGGGGGCCGGGGCGTATGCGAATACCGAGGGCATCTTTTCCACAGTCATGAGGGCTCAGTCCACCGTCACGTAGTCGGGACCGGAGTAGCGGCCGGTGGCCAGCTTCTGGCGCTGCATCAACAGATCGTTCAACAGCGAGGAGGCGCCGAAGCGGAACCAGTGGTTGTCCAGCCAGTCCTCGCCGACGGTCTCGTTGACCAGGACGAGGAACTTGATGGCGTCCTTGGAGGTGCGGATGCCACCGGCCGGCTTCACGCCGACCTGAATGCCGGTCTGGGCGCGGAAGTCACGCACCGCCTCCAGCATGAGGAGCGTGTTCGCCGGGGTCGCGTTGACGGCGACCTTTCCGGTGGACGTCTTGATGAAGTCCGCACCCGCCAGCATGCCGAGCCAGCTCGCGCGGCGGATGTTGTCGTACGTCGACAGCTCGCCCGTCTCGAAGATGACCTTCAGGCGCGCGGACGTCCCACAGGCCTCCTTCACGGCCGTGATCTCGTCGTACACCTTCAGGTACCGGCCCGCGAGGAACGCCCCGCGGTCGATGACCATGTCGATCTCGTCGGCACCCGCGGCGACGGCGTCACGGACGTCGGCCAGCTTGACGTCGAGCGCGGCACGGCCGGCCGGGAACGCCGTGGCGACGGAGGCGACCTTCACGGTGGAGCCGGCGACGGCCTCCTTGGCCGCCGTCACCATGTCGGGGTAGACGCAGACCGCCGCCGTGGCGGGCGTCGTACGGTCGGTCGGGTCGGGGTGGACCGCCTTCGCGCCGAGCGCCCGGACCTTGCCCGGGGTGTCCGCGCCTTCCAGCGTCGTCAGGTCGACCATCGAGATGGCGAGGTCGATGGCGTACGCCTTCGCGGTCGTCTTGATCGAACGGGTACCGAGGGAGGCCGCACGCCCCTCCAGTCCGACCGCGTCGACGCCGGGGAGCCCGTGGAGGAAGCGGCGCAGCGCGCTGTCGGACGTGGTGACGTCCTTGAGGGGGTGAGCTGCGGTGAGTGCAGTACTGGGCATGGTCACCAGACGAGCATATCTACGCGCGTAGCAGCTGTACAGCCCCTGGGTTTGCCCGGGTGGAAGCGAGGAGTGGAAGCAGGGGGCCGGGGTCCGGGCCGGGGCGGGTCCGGCAGAATCGAGGCATGACGAGCCCCGCGCCCCAGTCACCAGCACCGCAGCCCGAGTCCAAGGACCGGGTGTACCGGTCGGCCCCGGCCATGGCCGGCGGTGTGCTGCTGCTCGCCCTCACCGCGTGGCTCGGCATCGACGCGGTGATCTCGGGCGAGGGACGCACACCCTGGCTGGCGCTCGCCCTGATGCTGCTCATCGTGCCGCTGGTCGTCGCCTTCACCCTTCGGCCCGCCGTCTACGCCGGTGATGACCGGCTGCGCATTCGCAACCCCTTCCGCGCCGTCGCGCTGCCCTGGGGGCAGATCGCCTCGCTGAAGTCCGCCTACTCGAACGAGGCCGTCACCGAGTCCGGCACCAAGTACCAGCTGTGGGCCGTCCCCGTCTCGCTGCGCGCCCGCAAGAAGGCCGCGCGGCGTGAGATGCGGGCATCGGCGCAGGCGCGGCGGGCCATGGGGCGGGACGAGGGGCGGGGCAGCGCGCTCGGAATGAGGGCGGGGCTGGGGGCCGCGAGCGGCCACGGCCAGGTCTCCGACGGGCCCGCACGGGCGGAGACCGACCGGATCATGGACGAGCTGCGCGGGCTGCACGAAGCGCGGCGCGAGGCGGAGACGGCGCAGGGCGAGGTGACCGTGCGGTGGGCGTACGAGGTCGTGGCGCCTGCGGTGGCCGGGGCGGTGCTCGTTGTGGTTCTGCTGCTTGCGGGGTGAGGGCAAGCAGGCGAAAAGCGGTGGAGTGGTGAGAGGGCCGCTGCCTACTGTCGCGGGATGAGTACTCGTACCTTCCGTGTCATCGTGCGCGGGGTTTTCGACGGACTGAGCGACGGTCAGCGGGCCGAGCTGCTGGGCCGCGCCGCCGAGCACGACATCCTCCGCGCGGCCTTCACACCCGAGGGGAACCTCACGTACGACCTCGCCGCCCGGCCCGCCTTCACCTTCCGCTTCCTGGACTCCGGGGAGGCCGAGGAGGACATCCTGGAGGCCACCGAACGGGCCGAGGAGGCCGCGCGGGCGTGGCTCGGTGAGCGCGGGTACGGCTACAAGAACCTGCGGTCGCAGGCCGAGGACCTCTCGCAGGCGCCGTTGGGGAAGCGGCAGCGGCGGGAGGCCGCCCGGAAGGGCGTGTGAGGCTGCGGGAGTTGGGTGGGGTGCCCGTATCGGGCACCCCGGTGGGGCTCAGATACCGGCCGCCGTCGACAGGTCCCGTTTGATCGACTCCAGGACCTCCGTCGCCTTCGCCCGGGCCGCCGGGAGGCCGGCGGGGGTCGCGACCGGGATCACGACCTCCAGGTAGCACTTCAGCTTCGGCTCCGTGCCGCTCGGGCGGACGATCACCCGGGCGCCGTCGAGCGTGTAGCGCAGGCCGTCGGTGGGCGGGAGGCTGTCCGTGCCCCGGGTCAGGTCCTCGGTGCGGGTGATCGGCAGGCCGGCGAGTTCCGTCGGGGGCTGTTCGCGCAGGCGGCGCATCGCGGTGGCGATGAGGGACAGGTCCTCGACGCGGACCGAGAGCTGGTCCGTCGCGTGCAGACCGTGGTCCACTGCCAGGTCGTCGAGGAGGTCCGGCAGCGTGCGACCCTCCTCCTTGAGGACGGAGGCCAGTTCCGTGATCAGGAGCGCGGCCGTGATGCCGTCCTTGTCGCGTACGCCGTCGGGGTCGACGCAGTAGCCGAGCGCCTCCTCGTAGCCGTAGCGCAGGCCCTCGGCGCGGGCGATCCACTTGAAGCCGGTGAGGGTCTCGACGTGCGGGAGGCCCGCCCTCTCGGCGATACGGCCGAGGAGGGAGGACGAGACGATCGACTCGGCGAAGGTGCCGGTCGCTCCGCGGCGGACCAGGTGGGCGGCGAGGAGCGCGCCGACCTCGTCGCCACGGAGCATGCGCCAGCCGTCGCCGTCGCCGTCGCCCTCGCCGTCCCGTACGGCGACGGCGCAGCGGTCCGCGTCCGGGTCGTTGGCGATGATCAGGTCCGGGGCGGTCTCGCCGCGGCGGGCCGTCGCGAAGGCCAGGTCCATCGCGCCGGGCTCCTCCGGGTTGGGGAACGCGACGGTCGGGAAGTCCGGGTCGGGGTCGGCCTGCTCCGTGACGAGGACCGGTTCCGGGAAGCCGGCCCGGGCGAAGGCGGCGAGGAGCACGTCCTTGCCGACGCCGTGCATCGCCGTGTACACCGTGCGGGCGGTGCGGGGGGAATCCTTGGACAGTACGGCGTCCGTGCGGGCGAGGTAGGCGTCGAGGACGCTGTCGTCGAGGGTGTCCCAGCCCTCGGTGGGGCGGGGGACGGTGGTGAGGGAGGTGACCGCGGCGATCTCCGCCGCGATGTCGGCGTCGGCCGGCGGGACGATCTGGGAGCCGTCGCCGAGGTAGACCTTGTAGCCGTTGTCGCGGGGCGGGTTGTGG
Source organism: Streptomyces viridochromogenes DSM 40736 (assembly GCF_000158955.1). Lineage (GTDB taxonomy): Bacteria > Actinomycetota > Actinomycetes > Streptomycetales > Streptomycetaceae > Streptomyces > Streptomyces venetus. Next base: position 5,595,565 of record NZ_GG657757.1, read on the forward strand.
CTGGCGGTGACCTCCACGCCGGCGACCGCGCCGAGGTGCCTGATCGCGAAGGCGAGGACCGGGGTGGGGAGGGGGCGGGGGAGGACCGCTGCGCGGAGGCCGGCGCCGGTCATGACGGCTGCGGTGTCGACGGCGAAGTCGTGGGACTTGTGGCGGGCGTCGTAGCCGATGACGACCAGGCCGTTCTGGTGGCCCTGCTTCTTGAGGTACGCGGCGAGGCCGGCGGCGGCGCGGATGACGACCGAGCGGTTCATGCGCATCGGGCCGGCGCCGAGTTCGCCGCGGAGGCCGGCCGTGCCGAACTGGAGGGTGCCGGAGAAGCGGGCGGCGAGTTCGGTGTGGTCCTGGGCGTCGATGAGGCGGGCGAGCTCGCTGCGGGTCTCCGGGTCGGGGTCCTCGGTGAGCCACGCCTGGGCCTGTGCGATGAGTTCGTCGTGCACGGTGTGGGGTCAGCCTCTCCGGTGTCGGGTGGGGTGGGGGTCCGTGCTTGCGCCTGGGGTCGGGGGGTGGGTCGGGGCCGCGCCGGGGGGTGTCC
>NZ_GG657757.1:5596341-5600433 GCF_000158955.1 Streptomyces viridochromogenes DSM 40736
CTGCGCCAGCAGCGACCCCATCCGCGTCGCGGAGTCACGGCCCGCCTGGAGAACCTCCTCGTGGTTCAACGGCTCCCCGGTCATCCCCGCGGCGAGGTTGGTCACGAGGGAGATACCGAGAACCTCCGCCCCCGCCTCCCGCGCGGCGATCGCCTCGAGGACCGTCGACATGCCCACCAGGTCCGCACCGATCACGCGAGCCATACGGATCTCGGCCGGCGTCTCGTAGTGCGGGCCGGGGAACTGGGCGTAGACGCCCTCCTCCAGCGTGGGGTCGACCTCCTTGCACAGCGCGCGCAGGCGCGGGGAGTAGAGGTCGGTGAGGTCGACGAAGTTCGCGCCGACGATGGGCGACGTGGCGGTGAGGTTGATGTGGTCGCTGATCAGGACCGGCTGGCCGGGGCGCATGCCCTCGCGCAGGCCGCCGCAGCCGTTGGTGAGCACGATCGTCTTGCAGCCGGCCGCCACCGCGGTGCGGACACCGTGGGCGACGGCCGCCACGCCGCGGCCCTCGTAGTAGTGCGTGCGGCCGAGGAAGACCAGGGCGCGCTTGTCGCCGATCCGGTAGGAGCGGATCTTGCCGCCGTGCCCTTCCACCGCCGGCGGCGGGAAACCGGGCAGCTCGGTGACCTGGAGCTCGGCCTCGGGGGCGCCGAGGGCGTCCACGGCCGGGGCCCAGCCGGAGCCCATCACGAGGGCGACGTCGTGGGTCTCGGCGCCCGTGAGTTCGCGCAGGCGGGCCGCGGCGGCGTCGGCGGCCGTGTGCGGGTCGCCCTGGATGTCGTCCGGAAGAAGAGATGCGTTCACGCCGTCGAGAGTAGCCGCTGATGGCCTACGCGCGTAGATGGTGGAGCTCACGGGGTCGCGATCGTTGTCTTGTCGTTTCCAACGACAGGACGGACGGGGGCCCGTCAGCAGGGGCGCTTGCGGAGTTCCATGACGTAGTCGTGAGGGGCTCCGGCCGATTCGGCCGCGTCGGCGATCTCACCCAGGTAGCGGGCGGAGGGCAGGCCGCCCTCGTACGCGTTCAGGGCGAAGGCCCACGCCGGCTCCTCTCCGTCCAGGGTGTGCACCCGTACGCGGGTCCGGCGGTAGATGTCGAGGCCCACCCCCTCCCAGCGGTCGAGTGACTCCTCGTCCATGGGGGCGATGTCGTACAGCGCGACGAAGACCTGGGAGACGGGGTCCTCGACGATCGTCGGCAGGGCACCCTCCCAGCCCATGTGCTCGCCGCCGAAGGTCAGCCGCCACCCGTTCAGCCAGCCCGTGGCGCGCAGCGGCGAATGAGGGGCGCGGCGGGTCATCAGCCGCGCGTCGAGGTTGCCGGCGTACGCGGCGTAGAGCGACATGGACAGAGGGTACGGCAGGTGGCCCGGAGTCACTCGCGTAACAGAGCCGCATCGGGCGGGCCCCCGGGCGTCGTCACGTTGATGGGTGCGGGACAATGGAGTACGTGACTCGGATCGTGATCATCGGTGGCGGACCCGGCGGATACGAAGCGGCGCTGGTGGCCGCTCAACTCGGCGCGGAGGTGACCGTCGTCGACTGCGACGGTCTGGGCGGGGCGTCGGTGCTCACCGACTGCGTACCGTCGAAGACCCTGATCGCCACGGCCGAGGTGATGACCACCTTCGACTCGTCGTACGACGAGCTGGGGATCATCGTCGCCGACGACACCCCGCCCATGGAGCAGGCCGCCCGGGTGGTGGGCGTGGACCTGGGCAAGGTCAACCGGCGTGTGAAGCGGCTCGCGCTCGCCCAGTCGCACGACATCACCGCCTCCGTGACGCGCGCCGGTGCGCGTGTCCTGCGGGGGCGGGGGCGGCTGGAGGGCATGCAGGCGCTCGACGGGTCGCGGAAGGTCGTGGTGCGCGCCGCCGACGGGAGCGAGGAGACCCTGACGGCGGATGCCGTGCTTATCGCCACCGGCGGGCATCCGCGTGAGCTGCCCGACGCCCTCCCGGACGGCGAGCGGATCCTGAACTGGACCCAGGTGTACGACCTGAACGAGCTCCCCGAGGAGCTGATCGTGGTCGGGTCGGGTGTGACCGGTGCCGAGTTCGCGGGTGCCTACCAGGCGCTGGGGTCGAGGGTGACGCTCGTGTCGTCGCGGGACCGCGTGCTGCCGGGCGAGGACCCGGACGCGGCCGCCGTGCTGGAGGACGTCTTCCGGCGGCGCGGCATGAACGTCATGGGTCGTTCCCGGGCGCAGTCCGCCAAGCGGGTCGGGGACCGGGTCGAGGTGACGCTCTCCGACGGGCGTGTCATCACCGGGTCGCACTGTCTGATGGCCGTCGGTGCCGTGCCCAACAGCGCCGGCATGGGGCTGGAGGACGCCGGGGTCAGGCTGCGCGAGTCCGGCCACATCTGGACCGACAAGGTGTCGCGTACGACCGCTCCGGGCGTGTACGCGGCCGGTGACGTGACGGGCGTGTTCGCCCTCGCCTCCGTGGCCGCCATGCAGGGCCGTATCGCCATGTACCACTTCCTGGGCGACGCCGTGGCCCCGCTGAACCTGAAGACCGTGTCGTCGAACGTCTTCACCGACCCGGAGATCGCCACCGTCGGCTACACCCAGGCCGACGTCGACGGCGGGAAGATCGACGCCCGGGTCGTGAAACTGCCGCTGCTGCGCAACCCGCGCGCCAAGATGCAGGGCATCCGCGACGGCTTCGTCAAGATCTTCTGCCGGCCGGGCACGGGCATCGTGGTCGGCGGTGTGGTCGTCGCGCCGCGCGCCTCGGAACTGATCCACCCCATCTCGATCGCGGTCGACAACAACCTGACGGTCGAACAGATCGCGAACGCCTTCACCGTGTATCCCTCCTTGTCGGGCTCGATCGCCGAGGTGGCACGGCAGTTGCACACGCGCAAGGAGACCGGCGAGGGCTGAGGCCGCGAACCGACTCCTCGCTGGTCACGGGGAGTGTTCGACCATTCGTACGGCATAAGCGGCGGGACTAGGCCCTATACCACTTCGGGCTGCTCGGTGCGAACATCTTCTGCTATTCAGCGCAAACTGCTGAAAGCAGACGGTCGCTGGCGTTACTGTCAGTTTCGTGTTCGCTGCAGAACGTCGCCAATTGATCCTCGAAATGGTGCGAGCGAACGGAGCCGTGTCGCTCCGTGAGCTCGCCCGCGTCGTCCAGACCTCCGAAGTGACCGTACGGCGGGACGTGCGCGCACTGGAGGCAGAAGGACTCCTCGACCGCCGGCACGGCGGTGCGGTACTGCCGGGCGGTTTCACGCGGGAGTCCGGCTTTCCGCAGAAGTCTCATCTCGCGACCGCCGAGAAGACCGCCATCGCCGACCTCGCCGCGAACTTCGTGGAAGAGGGCGAGGCGATCGTGGTCGGGGCGGGTACGACCACCCAGGAGCTGGCCCGCCGGCTCGCCCGGGTGCCCGGGCTGACCGTCGTCACCAACTCGCTGCTGGTGGCGCAGGCGCTGGCCCATGCCAACCGGGTCGAGGTCGTGATGACCGGTGGGACGCTCCGCGGTTCGAACTACGCCCTGGTCGGCAGTGGTGCCGAGCAGTCCCTGCACGGGCTGCGGGTGTCGCGGGCGTTCCTGTCCGGGAGCGGGCTGACCGCGGAGCGCGGGCTGTCCACGTCCAACATGCTGTCGGCGTCCGTCGACCGGGCGCTGGTGCAGGCCGCGGCGGAGGTCGTGGTCCTCGCCGACCACGGCAAGCTGGGCACCGACACGATGTTCCAGACCGTGCCGACGGATCTCATCACGCGCCTCGTGACGGATGAGCCGCCCGCGCATGACGACCGTGCGGCCACGGAGCTGCAGGCGTTGGCCGACCAAGGGGTGCAGATCGCCGTGGCCGGTGGGCAGGGGGGTTCGGCCGGGGTAGGGGGGCCCGGGGCCGGGGGTGATGCCGTCCCGGCGCGTCAGCAGCAGCGGCGGGATGTGCCGTTGCCGGGGCCTCGGAGGCAGGTGCCGGGGGGTGGGGGTGCCGCGGGTGGGTTGCGGTCCGCTGCGATGTTGGGGGAGCAGGGGGCTGGGGCTGAGCGGGCTCGGGTGGCTGATCTGCGGCGGCGGTGAGACCGACGGTGGGCTGAGTTGCTGTTGGTTGTCAGGAACT
>NZ_GG657757.1:5600714-5608654 GCF_000158955.1 Streptomyces viridochromogenes DSM 40736
GCGGCGCGTGTGACGCCAGTCAGCCGGTAGGTGACCTGGTCGCGCCGTTCCGAGGACGGACACCCCCCGGCGCGGCCCCGACCCACCACCGGCGCGGCCCCGACCCACCACCGGCGCGGCCCCGACCCACCACCGGCGCGGCCCCGACCCACCACCGGTGGGCAGGCGCCGCGCCAGGGGCGGAGCCGTCAGTCCTTGATCTCGCAGATCGCCGCGCCCGACGTGATCGATGCGCCGATGTCCGCGCTCAGACCCTTGATCGTGCCCGACTTGTGGGCGTTGAGGGGCTGTTCCATCTTCATCGCCTCGAGGACGACGACCAGGTCGCCTTCCTTGACCTCCTGGCCCTCCTCGACGGCGACCTTGACGATCGTGCCCTGCATCGGCGAGGCGAGGGTGTCACCGGAGGCGACGGGGCCCGACTTCTTCGCCGCGCGGCGCTTGGGCTTGGCCCCGGCCGCGAGGCCCGTGCGGGCCAGGGACATCCCCAGCGAGGCCGGCAGGGAGACCTCCAGGCGCTTGCCGCCGACCTCGACGACCACCGTCTCGCGGTCCGGCTCCTCGTCCGTCTCCGCGTCGGCCACCGCCGCGAACGGCTTGATCTCGTTGACGAACTCCGTCTCGATCCAGCGGGTGTGGACCGTGAAGGGCGCGTCCGATCCGGTGAGCTCCGGCGCGAACGCCGGGTCCTTCACCACCGCGCGGTGGAACGGGATCGCCGTGGCCATGCCCTCGACCTGGAACTCCCCCAAGGCCCGCGCGGCCCGTTCCAGGGCCTCCTTGCGCGTGCGGCCGGTGACGATCAGCTTGGCCAGCAGGGAGTCCCACGCCGGGCCGATGACCGAGCCGGACTCCACGCCCGCGTCCAGCCGCACACCCGGGCCGGACGGCGCGTCGAACTTCGTCACGGTGCCGGGAGCCGGGAGGAAGTTGCGGCCCGGGTCCTCACCGTTGATGCGGAACTCGAAGGAGTGCCCCCGCAGCACCGGGTCGTCGTAGCCCAGTTCCTCGCCGTCGGCGATACGGAACATCTCCCGCACGAGGTCGATGCCCGCGACCTCCTCGGTGACCGGGTGCTCCACCTGGAGGCGGGTGTTGACCTCCAGGAAGGAGATCGTGCCGTCGAGGCCGACGAGGAACTCGACCGTGCCGGCGCCGACGTAGCCGGCCTCCTTCAGGATCGCCTTCGAGCTGCTGTACAGCTCGGCGACCTGCTGGTCGGAGAGGAAGGGCGCGGGCGCCTCCTCGACCAGTTTCTGGTGCCGGCGCTGGAGGGAGCAGTCACGGGTGGAGACGACCACGACGTTGCCGTGCTGGTCGGCGAGGCACTGGGTCTCCACGTGCCGGGGCTTGTCGAGGTAGCGCTCGACGAAGCACTCGCCCCGGCCGAACGCGGCGACCGCCTCACGGACGGCCGAGTCGTACAGCTCCGGGACCTCTTCCAGGGTCCGCGCGACCTTCAGACCGCGGCCGCCACCACCGAAGGCCGCCTTGATGGCGATCGGCAGACCGTGCTGCTCGGCGAAGGCGACGACCTCGTCGGCGCCGGACACCGGGTCGGGCGTGCCCGCCACGAGCGGGGCGCCCGCGCGCTGCGCGATGTGCCGCGCCGCGACCTTGTCGCCCAGGTCGCGGATCGCCTGCGGCGGCGGGCCGATCCAGATCAGGCCCGCGTCCAGCACGGCCTGCGCGAAGTCCGCGTTCTCGGAGAGGAAGCCGTAGCCGGGGTGGATCGCGTCCGCACCGGACTCCCGGGCGGCGTTCAGCACCTTCTCGATGTCGAGGTAACTGGTGCCCGGGGTGTCACCGCCCAGGGCGAACGCCTCATCCGCGGCGCGGACATGCAGAGCGTCCCGGTCCGGGTCGGCGTAGACGGCAACGCTCGCGATCCCGGCGTCCCGGCAGGCCCGGGCCACGCGGACAGCGATTTCGCCACGGTTGGCGATGAGCACCTTGCGCACGATTGAGGCTCCCTCCTTGAAACAAGCCGAGTTTAGGGACTGCCGACACGGCACTTCGACCCGTCCCCAGTGGTGAGCTTGCCCACACGGAGCGTGATGCGTGGCTCGCTCGACCCGCGAAATCCCTTGTCGCACCGCAGTACGCAGTACTACTCCGGGAAACCCTAGCCCGCTCCTGTGGTCAAGGTCTCTGTCATCACGTGCTGCGGGCCACTCTGTTTCTTTGTGGAGTCCCTACGAATGGCCCAATGATTCTTTGCCCGCCGCGGAACCCTTGTCCCCGGGTTTACCGGTTAGTAGCGTTCGCGATGTCTCTCGAACGTACTAGGGGTAAGTGGGTGGCCCGGTGGTGCGCAGGCCGGTGGCGTGGATCGTGGCGGTGGTGCTGTTCGGCGAGGCGTTCGGCGTCGCCGCGCTGAACTGGTTCCTGGGCGTGGTCGTCGACCGGCAGGACATGTCCCTGGCCGGGCTCGATCCGCACATGATGGCGATGTCGTCGAAGATCGGTGGGATCGTCTTCGGCCTCTACTTCGCGCTGTGCGGCCTGGTCGCCCTGCTGGTGGCCCTGCGGGACCGGCCCCCGGCGGGTTTCGGGCGGCTGCTGCTGATCAGCGCGGCGGTCGTGCACGGGCTGCTGGGCGCGGTCACCTGGGGCCTCGTCGGCTGGTCCGCGTTCCTGTTCATGGTGCTGGTGCTCGGCCTGATCGTGCTGCTGCTGATGACGTACGACCATCCGGCCGAGCCCGCCGACGCCGCGCCGGAGGACGGGAGGGGCGGCGACGGGCCCCCGGTCACCGCTCCGCCGGCGCCCACAACTCCGTGATGCCGACGCCCAGCCGGGCGAGCAGCCGCCGGACGAGGGGCAGGCTGATGCCGATCACGTTGCCGTGGTCGCCGTCGATCCCCTCGATGAACGGCGCCGAGCGGCCGTCCAGGGTGAACGCCCCGGCGACGTGGAGGGGCTCCCCGGAGGCGACGTAGGCGGCGATCTCCTCGTCGGTGGGGTCGCCGAAGCGGACGACGGTCGACGCGGTGGCCGAGACGTACCGGCCGTTGAGCGTGTCGTAGACGCAGTGGCCGGTCTGGAGGGTCCCGGCGCGTCCGCGCATCGCCTTCCAGCGGGCGGTGGCCTCCTCGGCGTCCGCGGGCTTGCCGAGGGCCTGGCCGTCCAGGTCGAGCACCGAGTCGCAGCCGATCACGAGCGCGCCCCCGACCTCGGGACGGGCGGCCACGACGGAGGCCTTCGCCTCGGCGAGGGCGAGCGCCAGTTCGGCAGGGGTGGGGGCGGTGACGGCGTCCTCGTCGACGCCGCTCACGATCACCTCGGGAGCGAGGCCGGCCTGGCGGAGCAGTCCCAGCCGGGCGGGGGACTGGGAGGCGAGGACGAGTCGCCTGCGGCGCTGAGCAGTCATGCGGTCAGGTTAGTCACCCGAGCGAGGCCGGTTCACCTCACGCCGATCACGATCATCACGAGCACCATGGCCAGGGCCAGGAGAACGCTCAGCCGCCGCAGCATGTCCTGCATGTCACGCAGTTCTTCGGGCGGTTCGTTCTCGGGGTCGGACCACAGCATGACACCAGCGTGCGGCCTGGCAGCGCGGGGCGCCTGAGTAGGGATACTCAAATCGGCGCCCCGCGTCAGCCGTGCGGTGCGCGGTTCCCCGCGCCCCTCGAGAAGCTGATCTCACCCCGGCCAGTAGGTGCGGCCCCACGCCGCCGGCCCCGGCTGGGGCAGGCGGTGGGCGGCGATACGGGACGGGTCGGACCAGGAATCGCGGGAGGCGGGTGCGCCGGGCGGCGTTTCGGCTGCCGCCGCGGCGCGGGCCCTGACCACCGCCAGTGCGGCGGCCAGCTCCTCCGGGGTCGGGTTGCCCCGTACGACCTTGATCGTCATGTGGGCCTCCTGGGCTCGCCGGTGCTAGAGGGGGATGTTGCCGTGCTTCTTCGGAGGCAGGGATTCCCGCTTCGTGCGCAGTTGACGCAGACCTCGTACGACATGACGGCGCGTGTCGGACGGCATGATCACGGCGTCGACGTAGCCGCGCTCGGCCGCGACGTAGGGGTTGAGGAGGGCGTCCTCGTACTCCTGGATCAGCCGGGCCCGGACCGCTTCCAGGTCCTCGCCGCTCGCCTCCGCCTCGGCCAGGGTGCGGCGGTGCAGGATGTTGACCGCGCCCTGGGCGCCCATGACGGCGATCTGGGCGGTGGGCCAGGCGAGGTTGAGGTCGGCGCCCAGGTGCTTGGAGCCCATGACGTCGTACGCCCCGCCGAACGCCTTGCGCGTGATGAGGGTGATGAGCGGGACGGTCGCCTCGGCGTACGCGTAGATCAGCTTGGCGCCGCGCCGGATGATGCCGTCGTGCTCCTGGTCGACGCCGGGCAGGAAGCCGGGGACGTCGACGAAGGTGATGACCGGGACGTTGAAGGCGTCGCAGGTGCGCACGAAGCGGGCCGCCTTCTCGCTGGCCTTGATGTCCAGGCACCCGGCGAGCTGCGTCGGCTGGTTGGCGACGATGCCGACCGGGTGGCCCTCGACCCGGCCGAAGCCGGTGACGATGTTCGGCGCGTACAGCGGCTGCGTCTCGAAGAACTCGGCGTCGTCCAAGACGTGCTCGATCACCGCGTGCATGTCGTACGGCTGGTTCGCGCTGTCCGGGACGATCGCGTCCAGCTCGCGGTCCTCGTCGGTGGTCTCGAGGTCGGCCTCCTCGGGGAAGACCGGCGCCTCGGAGAGGTTGTTGGACGGCAGGTACGACAGCAGCTGCTTGATGTACTCGATGGCGTCCTTCTCGTCCCCGGCCATGTGGTGGGCCACACCGGAGGTCGAGTTGTGCGTACGGGCGCCGCCCAGCTCCTCGAAGCCGACGTCCTCGCCGGTGACGGTCTTGATGACGTCGGGGCCGGTGATGAACATGTGCGAGGTCTGGTCGACCATGACCGTGAAGTCGGTGATGGCGGGGGAGTAGACGGCCCCGCCCGCACACGGGCCGACGACCAGGCTGATCTGCGGGATGACGCCGGAGGCGTGGGTGTTGCGGCGGAAGATCTCGCCGTAGGCGCCCAGCGAGGCCACGCCTTCCTGGATCCGGGCGCCGCCGGAGTCGTTGATGCCGATGACCGGGCAGCCGGTCTTCAGCGCGAAGTCCATGACCTTGACGATCTTCTGCCCGTAGACCTCGCCGAGGGCCCCGCCGAAGACGGTGAAGTCCTGCGAGAACACGGCGACGGGGCGGCCGTCGACGGTGCCGTACCCGGTGACGACACCGTCTCCGTAGGGCCGGTTCTTGTCGAGGCCGAAGTTGGTGGAGCGGTGCTGGGCGAACTCGTCGAGTTCGACGAAGGAACCCTCGTCGAGCAGGAGCTCTATCCGCTCACGGGCTGTCAGCTTGCCCTTGGCGTGCTGCTTTTCGACGGCGCGTGCGGAGCCGGCGTGCGTCGCTTCCTCGATACGGCGCTGCAGATCCGCGATCTTGCCCGCGGTCGTGTGAATGTCAGGCTGCTGCTGCTCTTCCGGCTCGGACATCGGGATGCGGCTCCCTGCCTGCTCAAAAGGGGGGACGGTTACTCATCCGTACATTAGTGGGGTGCCTCCGGATCGGCAGTGCGGTGTTTGCCACACCGTCCCTGCCTTCCCAGGAACGCCGATGAGATCTACGGAATCGACGGCGCGGCGGCCGACGTGGCGCATACGATCAAGGCGTCGCGGCGGGACACGCCGGAGAGGCGACGCCACGGAGTGGCCGAGCGCCTGTGAACCTCAGCCCTTCCGGGCTGGAATCCACTCCCTCTGCGGGATGGAGGATGTCAAACCTAGGGTGGCTTGCATGAAGATGCCACCAGGTGAAGACGGAAACCCGCCCAACGGGCCCCGTGATCCGAGGTCGAGCCGATGGTCCGACCTCGGCCGCCCGCCCCTCAACGTCACCGACCTGCGCCGGGGGCTGGTGCGGGAGGGAGGGCTGTGGTCGGAGGTGGACGTGGTGCAGCGCACCGGCTCCACCAACTCCGACCTGGTGGCCCGTACGGCCGAGGGCGGGGCCGCGGAGGGGGCGGTGCTGGTCGCCGAGGAGCAGACGGCCGGGCGGGGGCGGCTCGACCGGCAGTGGACGGCGCCGCCGCGGTCGGGTCTTTTCTTCTCCGTGCTACTCACACCCGGCGAGGTGCCGGTCGAGCGGTGGGGGTGGCTGCCGCTGCTCACGGGCGTGGCCGTGGCGACGGGGCTGTCCCGGGCGGCCGGGGTGGACACGGCGCTGAAGTGGCCGAACGATCTGCTGGTCACGGTGGGGGGAGCCGAGCGCAAGGCCGGGGGCATTCTGGCCGAGCGGGCCGGTGACGGCGGGGTCGTCATCGGGGTCGGCATCAACGTCTCCCTGAAGGAGGACGAGCTGCCCGTGCCGACGGCCGGGTCGCTGGGGCTGGCCGGGGCGGTGAGTACGGACCGGGATCCATTGCTGCGAGGGGTGCTGCGGGCCCTGGAGGAGTGGTACGGGAAGTGGCGTGCTGCGGGTGGCGATCCGGGGGTGTGCGGGTTGCAGGAGGCATATGCCGCTGGGTGCGCGACGCTCGGGCGGGTGGTCCGGGCGGAGTTGCCCGGGGATCGGGCGGTGGTGGGGGAGGCCGTCGCGGTGGACGGGGACGGGCGGTTGGTGCTGGCTACGGGGGAAGGGGTGCAGGAGCCTGTGGGGGCCGGGGACATCGTGCATCTTCGGCCGGTGTGAGCTGAGGTGGGGGGGTGGGTCCGCAACCCCGCGCCGCGGGGTGCCGCTGCGCCCACCCGTGCCGCCTCCCCCATGACGCCGGGTCCCTCACCCCCCGGCTGGCCCTCACGGAGTGAGCTGGCGCACACCTGCCGTAGAGTTGAGGCCGGTCGATACATGACCGTGACAGATCGGAAGGGCAACACGCGTGACCGTCGACGACTCGGGTTCCGGCGAGGACGCGCAGGGCGCCGACTCCGGCGAGGATCCGCTCGCCCTGCGCCTCGAAGGGCTCATCCTGGGCGCCGAGCGCCGCTACACCCCTTTTCAGGCGGCCCGCAGCGCCGGCGTCTCCATGGAACTGGCATCCCGCTTCTGGCGGGCGATGGGCTTTGCCGACATCGGGCAGGCCAAGGCACTCACCGAGGCGGACGTCCTCGCCCTGCGCCGCCTCGCCGGCCTCGTCGAGGCGGGGCTGCTGAGCGAGGCGATGGCCGTACAGGTGGCCCGGTCCACCGGGCAGACCACCGCGCGGCTCGCCGAATGGCAGATCGACTCCTTCCTGGAGGGGCTGACCGAGCCGCCCGAGCCGGGCATGACGCGCACCGAGGTGACGTACCCGATCGTCGAGCTGCTCCTGCCCGAGCTGGAGGAGTTCCTCGTCTACGTCTGGCGGCGGCAGCTCGCCGCCTCGGCCGGGCGGGTCGTGCAGGCCGCCGACGACGAGGAGATGGTCGACCGGCGGCTCGCGGTCGGGTTCGCGGACCTGGTCGGGTTCACGCGGCTGACCCGCCGGATGGAGGAGGAGGAGCTCGGCGAGCTGGTCGAGGCCTTCGAGACGACGGCGGCCGACCTGGTGGCCGCGAACGGCGGGCGGCTGATCAAGACCCTCGGTGACGAGGTGCTGTACGCCGCCGACGACGCGGGCACGGCGGCCGAGATCGCCCTGCGCCTGATCGAGACCATGGCGTACGACGAGACGATGCCGGAGCTGCGGGTCGGCATGGCGTTCGGCACCGTGACCACCCGGATGGGCGATGTCTTCGGTACGACCGTGAATCTGGCCTCCCGGCTCACCTCGATAGCTCCGAAGGACGCCGTCCTCGTCGACACCGCCTTCGCCGAGGAGCTGATCCGCACGCAGGACGCCCCGGCCTCGGAGGCGGAGGCGGCCGAGGAGGCGGCGACGGCGGAGAAGGAGGGCGAGGAGCCTCCGGCGTACCGGTTCGCCTTGCAGCCGATGTGGCAGCGGCCGGTGCGTGGGCTGGGTGTCGTGGAGCCC
>NZ_GG657757.1:5609260-5610081 GCF_000158955.1 Streptomyces viridochromogenes DSM 40736
GTGAACACGCCGGTTTCCGGGCGGGGCGGCTCGTAGGGCGGGGGCGTCTCGTGGAACGAGGTGTCCCGATGTGGCCTCGTCGGCGTGTCCGTCGTCATCACGTTCCCTCCCCGATGCGTACGCGCCCCCTGTGCGCCGCAGCGGACGCACGCTATGCGCTCCCATGGGCTATTGGGTCGGAGTTGGGGTGATGTCACTCGAACGGGTGGGCGGGGGCGTGCGGGGGCCGGTCGCGTCCGCTCTTTCGCGGGTGGGGTGCGGCTGCGATGATCGGGGCGACGGTGTTGTTAACCCGCGTTAACCGGAGGGTGTCATGAGTGAGGAACGGTTCGGGGAGTTCGTGCTGGTGCGGCGGCACGAGCAGGGGCATGTCGCGGAGCTCGTCCTGGACCGGCCCAAGGCGATGAACGCGGTGTCGACGGAGATGGCGCGGTCCGTGGCCGGGGCGTGCGCGGCGCTGGCGGCGGACCGGGAGGTGCGGGTGGTCGTGCTGACCTCCACGCACGAGCGGGCGTTCTGCGTGGGGGCCGACCTGAAGGAGCGGAACTCGTTCAGCGACGCGGAGCTGCTGCGGCAGCGGCCGGTGACCCGGGGGGCGTACACCGGGGTGCTGGAGCTGCCGGTGCCGACGGTGGCGGCGGTGCACGGGTTCGCGCTGGGGGGCGGGTTCGAGCTGGCGCTGGCGTGCGACGTGATCGTGGCGGACCGTACGGCGGTGGTGGGGTTGCCGGAGGTGTCGGTGGGGGTGATCCCCGGGGGTGGGGGGACGCAGTTGCTGCCGCGGCGGGTGGGGGCGGCGCGGGCGGCTGAGCTGATCTTCT
>NZ_GG657757.1:5610181-5658398 GCF_000158955.1 Streptomyces viridochromogenes DSM 40736
CCGCGGCCGGGCGCCGCCCCGCGGCACTGCCACCAGCGTGTCGCCGCCCTGCGCCGCAGGGGCCGCGGCTGCTGCGTGGTCGCGCCCATCGTGCTGCACGGCCGGGCCTGGGGCGAGCTGTACGTCGCCCGGCCGGCCGGCGAGCCCGTCTTCGAGCGGGCCGACGCCGACTTCGCCACCGTCCTGGCCTCCGTGGTCGCCGCCGGCATCGCCCAGACCGAGCGGCTGGAGGAGGCCCGGCGCCTCGCGTACACCGACGCGCTGACGGGACTCGCCAACCGCCGTGCCGTGGACGTACGCCTGGAGCGGGCGATCGAGCGGCATCGCAGGGACGGGGTCGTCGTCAGCCTCGTGGTGTGTGACCTGAACGGGCTCAAGCGGGTCAACGACACCCACGGGCACGCCGCCGGCGACCGGCTGCTGGAGCGTTTCGGATCGGTTCTGTCGCTGTGCGGGGCCATGCTGCCGGGGGCCCTGGCGGCGCGGCTCGGCGGGGACGAGTTCTGTCTGCTCGCGGTGGGGCCGACCGCGGACCAGGTCGTGAAGGCGGCTGAGGAACTGTGCCGCCGGGCCGCCGAGTTGGAGCTCGGGGACGGTGTGGCCTGCGGCGTCGCCTCCACCGAGGATCCGATCGGGCCCGTGCCGTCCGCCCGCCGGCTGTTCCGGCTCGCCGACGCCGCCCAGTACCGGGCCAAGGCCGAGCGGGCCACCCGGCCGGTCGTCGCCGGCCGGGCCGGGCCTGACGACCCGGTCGTGCGGCTCGCGGACGAGCCGTCCAGGGAGGCCGACGGCGAGCGCCGGCGGTTCCGCGGGCGGCACGCGCCGTAAGGAGCGGGCCGGGCCGGTGTGACGTATCGGTAAGGGGCGCAGCCCGTCCCCAGTGGTGACATCGTTGAATTCACTGCGTACGCTCCTGAATATGGATATGCACACTGTGGTGGTGGGGACGTCCGGCGTGACCGCGTCCGACGTGCTCGCCGTGGCGCGCGGCGGCGCCCGCGTACAGCTTTCGGAGGAGGCGGTGGCCGCCCTCGCGGCGGCCCGCGAGATCGTCGACGCGCTGGCGGCCAAGCCGGAGCCCGTGTACGGCGTGAGCACCGGCTTCGGCGCCTTGGCGACCCGGCACATCAGCCCGGAGCTGCGCGCACAGCTCCAGCGCAACATCGTCCGCTCGCACGCCGCGGGGATGGGGCCGAGGGTGGAGCGCGAGGTCGTACGCGCCCTGATGTTCCTCCGGCTGAAGACCGTCTGCTCCGGGCACACCGGCGTACGCCCCGAGGTCGCACAGACCATGGCCGACCTCCTCAACGCCGGCATCACCCCGGTCGTGCACGAGTACGGCTCCCTCGGCTGCTCGGGCGACCTCGCCCCGCTGTCCCACTGCGCGCTCGCGCTCATGGGGGAGGGGGATGCCGAGGGCCCCGACGGTGCCGTACGCCCGGCCGCCGAACTCCTCGCCGCGCACGGCATCCAGCCGGTCGAACTCCGCGAGAAGGAAGGCCTCGCCCTCCTCAACGGCACGGACGGCATGCTCGGCATGCTGGTCATGGCGCTGGCCGACCTGGACACGCTGTACCGGTCCGCCGACGTCACGGCCGCCCTGTCGCTGGAGGCCCTGCTCGGCACCGACAAGGTCCTCGCGCCCGAGCTGCACGCCATCCGGCCGCACCCGGGGCAGGCCGCCAGTGCCGCCAACATGGCGGCCGTGCTGAAGGGTTCGGGCCTGACCGGGCATCACCAGGACGACGCCCCGCGCGTCCAGGACGCCTACTCGGTGCGCTGCGCGCCGCAGGTCGCCGGGGCCGGGCGGGACACCATGGCCCACGCCCGGCTGGTCGCCGACCGCGAGCTGGCGGCGGCGGTGGACAATCCGGTCGTGCTGCCCGACGGACGTGTCGAGTCCAACGGCAACTTCCACGGGGCGCCCGTCGCCTACGTCCTGGACTTCCTCGCCGTCGCCGTCGCCGACCTCGGCTCCATCGCCGAGCGCCGCACCGACCGGCTGCTCGACAAGAACCGCAGCCACGGCCTGCCGCCGTTCCTCGCCGACGACGCCGGTGTGGACTCGGGCCTGATGATCGCTCAGTACACGCAGGCCGCGCTGGTGAGTGAGCTGAAGCGGCTCGCCGTACCGGCCTCGGCCGACTCGATCCCGTCCTCCGCGATGCAGGAGGACCACGTGTCGATGGGCTGGTCGGCGGCGCGCAAGCTGCGCACGGCCGTCGACAACCTCACCCGCGTCCTCGCCGTCGAGCTGTACGCGGCCACGCGCGCGATCGAGCTGCGCGAGGGGCTGACCCCGGCGCCCGCGACGCAGGCGGTCATCACGGCCGTACGGGAAGCGGGAGTTCAGGGTCCCGGCCCGGACCGGTTCCTGGCGCCGGACCTGGCCGCCGCGGACGCCTTCGTGCGGGACGGGCGGCTGCTCGCAGCCGTGGAGACGGTCACCGGGCCGCTGCGGTAGGGACTCGCGCGGGGGCGAGTGGCGACCGGGGCCCGCCGACCGGCAGGGCCCCGGCGCGTGACGTCAGAATCCGAGCCGTTCCCGGCGGACCGAGTACACGACGAAGCCCGCGCCCAGCGTGAGGCAGAGGGTGCCGCCGACCACGTACGGCGTGTGTCGAAGCTGCCCGTGTCGGCGAGACGGGTGCCGTGACCGAGTCGCCCGCGGTCGTGTCGCGATCCGGGCCTGCTCCGTGACCTGCGGAGACGGGCTCGCCGCGACCGCGTCTCTCACCGGGGAGTCCGACGTCGCGTTGGCGGACGGGACGAACCACAGGGCGCCCAGCAGGGTCGCTGCGGCGGTGGTGGTCAGCAACGGGCGGCGAGCGGATGACACGGAATATCGATCCCCTTGTGGCGCTGGCGAATTGGCCGTGTGGGGCGATGTTAGTGAAAGTCGCGGGTCACAGGAAAGTCACGGGAGCCTCTGGCCTTACCCTCCCGGGATGAGCACTCCAGAGACATCACGTTTTGTACGGCTTCGGGTGGAGCTCGTCGTCGAGGTGGAGGACGCGGACGCGATCACCAAGTCCGCGCTGCGCCGGCTCGCCGACGATGCGGGGCTGCCGGCGGCGGAGCTGGCCCACGCCGAGAGCACTGTGACGGAAGACACCGCCGAGGCCCTCTCGGTCCTCGTGGACCCGTTCGACCTGGTCAGCCAGGTGCCCGGGGTGGAACTGCAGCAGGCATCCTGGAGCAGCGAGCGGATCGAGTACGACCCCGACTCGCCGGAGTGGGACCTCGACGAGGATGATGTGGCGGAGGACGACAACGGCGGCTGAGGCTGTTCGGGCATCAAAAGACCCCGGACGGCAACCGCTGTCCGGGGTTCTCGCGTCTCAAGCGGCGCACCGACCACACCCGCACCGTCCGCGCCGAACGCCGTGGACGTGGTGATCCCCACACCTGCGCGACATGGGGAACCTGACGAACCGGTCGTAGCGTTGAAGGTTCTCGACGAGGACTCTCGGGTTCCGGCGAGGACTCACGAGTTCCGACGGGGGCACTTGGACTTGACGGGGACACTCGGGGTTTTGGGGAAATCGGCAACGATGGAGAAGCGTGTGATGACGGTCAGTAAGCGGCGCAAGGGCCTGACGGTCGCGTCCGCACTGCTCGGCGGAGTGCTGGTGCTCTCAGCGTGTTCCGGCGGCGACGACAGCGCCTCCGGGGGCGACGGCGGCAGCTCCCAGTCGAAGGTCGACGAAGCCGCGGCCAAGAAGACCTCCGAGGCGCAGATCAAGATCACGCCGGAGGACGGCTCCGACAACGCCTCCATCAACAACTCCGCCGGCGTCACCGTGAGCAAGGGAACGCTCACGGACGTGAAGATGACGACGACCGACGGCAGCGAGGTCGGTGGCCAGATATCCGCCGACAAGAAGAGCTGGAAGCCCAGCACGCAGCTGGAGCGGTCCACCACCTACAAGCTGGCGGCGGAGGCGAAGGACTCCGACGGGCGCGTCGCCCACGAGAACGCCTCGTTCACCACGGTCTCCCCGGCCAACAGCTTCATCGGCAACTTCACGCCGGACGACGGCACCACCGTCGGCGTCGGCATGCCGGTCTCGATCAACTTCGACAAGGCGATCACCAACAAGGCCGCCGTCCAGAAGGGCATCACGGTCAGCACGACCAGCGGCCAGGAGGTCGCCTGCCACTGGTTCAGCGCCAACCGCATGGACTGCCGTCCCCAGGACTACTGGAAGGAAGGCTCCACCGTCACGCTGAAGCTCGCGCTCGACGGTGTCGAGGGCGCCAAGGGCGTCTACGGCGTCCAGCAGAAGACGGTCACCTTCAAGATCGGCCGTAACCAGGTCTCCTACGTCGACGCGAAGACCAAGCAGATGAAGATCACGCAGGACGGCAAGACCGTCCGCACGATCCCGATCTCCGCCGGGTCGCCGGACAACAAGACGTACGAGGGCACCATGGTGATGTCCGAGAAGTTCAAGGAGACGCGCATGAACGGCGCGACCGTGGGCTTCACGGACGACGACGGCAAGGGTGAGTACGACATCAAGGACGTGCCCCACGCCATCCGCCTGTCCAGCTCGGGCACCTTCATCCACGGCAACTACTGGGGCGCGAAGTCCATCTTCGGCAGCGTGAACACCAGCCACGGCTGTGTCGGCCTCCAGGACGCGAAGGGCGCCAACGACCCGAACACGCCGGGCGCGTGGTTCTTCAAGAACTCGATGATCGGTGACGTGGTGGTCGTCCAGAACACCGGCGACAAGACCGTCGCACCGGACAACGGACTCAACGGCTGGAACATGGATTGGGCCCAGTGGAAGGCGGGTTCGGCGGCCTGACGGCCGGTCCGACGCCTGTCTGAGGCTTCCACAAGCAGCACGCGGACAAGCCGCCGCCCGCCCCGGAAAGGGGCCGGGCGGCGGCTTGAGTCTTTTCTTCTCAGCCACTTTCCTATGCGCTTTCGTGATGGTCACTCGCGACTCGGCCGTGGAGGGCAAAGCGTCACGCGTGGCGCCGGGCGCGCGGCGTCGGCGCGCGTAACCACACGAGCCTGTAACGGAGTTCCGGCGGCCGTGTAACAGTCAGCCGACGGCTTTCTTACCTTCTTCTCATCTATTGAGCACCTGATCACCCCCCGGCATACTGCGTATTCCGGGGGGCGTACGAGCATGCGTGCGAGACAACCCCCGGCCGGGTGAACGGGGAATTCACCTGGTACTTCTGCAAGGGGGAAACTTGCGCAGACAAGTGAAAAAGGCGTGCGCGGCCACCGTCGCCACAGCGGCAGCCGTAGCCCTGGCGGCGGGTATGACCAGCCCGGCGTCGGCGAATGGAGAACAGCCGGCCGCCACCGCCAAGTCGGCGTCCTTCACCGCGAAGTCCCGCGTCACGCTGATCACCGGTGACCGGGTCGTGCTGGACGCCAAGGGCCGGGTCGTCGGCCTGGAGCGGGCCAAGGGCCGTGAGGACATACCCGTCCAGCTCCGCAAGCTCGACGGCCGCACCCTCGTGATCCCGGCCGACGCGGCCCGCCTGGTCGCCACCGGCAAGCTCGACCAGCGGCTCTTCGACGTCACCGAGCTCAACAAGTCCGCGACCCGCAAGGCCCAGAAGAAGGGCCTGAAGGTCATCGTCGGCTACAAGGGTGGCGCCGGGGCCGCCAAGGCCGACGTCCGCGACGCGGGCAGGCTCAGTCACTCCCTGAAGTCCCTGAACGCGGACGCGGTGCAGACGCCGCAGGAGGACACGCCCGAGCTGTGGGACGCCGTCACCAACGGCGACAAGACAGCCTCCGGCATCGCGCACGTCTGGCTCGACGGCGTCCGCAAGGCCAGCCTCGACAAGTCCGTCCCGCAGATCGGCGCGCCCAAGGCGTGGTCCGTCGGCTACGACGGCAAGGGCGTGAAGATCGCCGTCCTGGACACCGGCGTCGACGGCACCCACGACGACCTCAAGGGGCAGGTGATCGGTGCCAAGAACTTCACCACCTCGCCCGACACCACCGACAAGGTCGGCCACGGCACGCACGTCGCCTCCATCGCGGCCGGCACCGGCGCCAAGTCCGGCGGCAAGTACAAGGGTGTCGCGCCCGGCGCGAAGATCCTCAACGGCAAGGTGCTCGACGACGGTGGATTCGGCAGTGACTCCGAGGTCCTCGCCGGCATCGAGTGGGCCGCCGCGGAGGGCGCCGACGTCGTCAACATGAGCCTGGGCGGGGGCGACACGCCCGCAATCGACCCGCTGGAAGCGGCGGTGAACAAGCTGTCCGAGGAGAAGGGCATCCTGTTCGCCATCGCCGCCGGCAACGAGGGCGAGTTCGGCGAGCAGACCATCGGCTCCCCGGGCAGCGCCGCCGCGGCCCTGACCGTCGGCGCGGTCGACGACAAGGACAAGCTGGCCCCCTTCTCGAGCCGCGGCCCCGGCCTGGACGGAGCCCTCAAGCCGGACGTGACCGCGCCCGGCGTGGACATCACCGCGGCCTCCGCCCCGGGCAACCAGATAGCCGGCGAGGTCGGCGAGAACCCGCCCGGCTACATGACGATCTCCGGTACGTCGATGGCGACCCCGCACGTGGCGGGCGCGGCGGCGATCCTCAAGCAGCAGCACCCGCAGTGGAAGTACGCCGAGCTGAAGGGCGCCCTCACCGGCTCCACCAAGGGCGGCAAGTACACCCCGTTCGAGCAGGGTTCGGGCCGTATCCAGGTCGACAAGGCCATCAAGCAGTCCGTGATCGCCGAGCCGGGATCGGTGAGCTTCGGTGTCCAGCAGTGGCCGCACACCGACGACAAGCCGGTCACCAAGGAGCTGACGTACCGCAACCTCGGTACGAAGGCCGTCACGCTGAAGCTGACGTCGACCGCCACCAACCCGAAGGGCCAGGCCGCCCCGGCCGGCTTCTTCAAGCTCGGCGCCACCTCGGTGACCGTCCCGGCCGGCGGCAAGGCCTCCGTCCCGGTCACCGTGAACACCAAGCTGGGCGGCACCGTCGACGGCGCCTACTCGGCGTACGTGACGGCGACGGGCGACGGCCAGAGTGTCCGCACGGCGGCCGCGGTGCAGCGCGAGGTCGAGTCCTACGACGTCACACTGAAGTTCCTCGGCCGTGACGGCAAGGCGACCAGGAACTACAGCGCCGACCTGGCCGGTGTCTCCGGCCTGGGCAAGGACAAGTCGTTCACGCCCTACGAGGAGGACGGCACCGTCACCATCCGGGTGCCGAGGGGCGGGTACGTCCTCAACGCGAACCTCTACGTGGGCGACGACCCGGAGACGTTCGCGGGCGTCGACTGGATCGCCCAGCCCAAGCTGAACGTCACCAAGAACCAGACGATCACGCTGGACGCCCGCACGGCCAAGCCGGTGGACATCACCGTGCCGGACGCGGGTGCCAAGCTGGACGGTGCCTCGGCCGACTTCGCGGTGCAGGCGGGCGACGACATCTACGGCTTCGGTTGGGGACTGTCATCGTTCGACAACTTCCGGACCGCCCACCTCGGTCCCCAGATCACTGATGGCTCGCTGACCCAGCAGTGGGACGGCCACTGGGTCAAGGGCGACAAGGAGGAGTACGCCGTCACCGGCGGCGGCGTGGCCAAGCAGGTCGCCACCGGGTACAAGCGGCAGTACAAGGCGAGCGAGCTCGCCACGGTGAAGGTCGGTCTCGGC
Source organism: Streptomyces viridochromogenes DSM 40736 (assembly GCF_000158955.1). GTDB lineage: Bacteria > Actinomycetota > Actinomycetes > Streptomycetales > Streptomycetaceae > Streptomyces > Streptomyces venetus. The sequence continues at coordinate 5,617,826 of NZ_GG657757.1, forward strand.
GCGGCGGCGAGCGGCAAGCGGGGCGCGGTCACCGCCGTCGGCTGGATGCCGTGGAGCAGCAGCGCCTCCTCGATGACCGTCCCGCAGGCGGCGCCCGGCACCCGGACCCTGCACCTGTCCACCCCGGGCGGCGTGGTGTGGCAGCTGGACTACGAGCAGTACGGCGGCGCCGAGGAGGAGCTCGAGGCCCGCTACACGCTGGGCGAGAACCTCAAGTTCAAGGGTGGCAAGACCTACTCGAAGACCGTCAACACGGCTGTCTTCGGACCGCGTCTCAACGCCGAGTTCGGTCTGTTCCGTGAGGGCGACCGGATTCACGGCTCCCTGCCGCTGTTCGCCGACGGCAAGGGCAACCCGGGCGCTTCGCTGGTCACCTCGGCGACCACGACCCTCTACCGCAACGGCACCAAGGTCGCCGGCAACGACGACCCGCTGACCGGCGGTGAGGCGTTCAAGGTCCCGGCCGGTGACGCCGAGTACAAGCTGACGACGTCGGTCAAGCGCAGCGTCAAGGTCGCGGCGGCCTCCACCCGCATCGACGCCAGCTGGACGTTCCGCTCGAAGAAGACCGCCGACCTCAAGCAGCTGCCCGCCTCCACGGCCCGCTTCAACGCGGCCACGGGCCTGGACAGCAAGGTCCCGGCCGGCAAGACGGCCACCGTCCCGGTCACCGTCGAGGGCGCGGCCAAGGGCGGCAACCTGAAGTCGCTTTCGGTGTACGTGTCGTACGACTACGGCAAGACCTGGAAGAAGCTCACCGTCAGGGACGGCAAGGTCACCGTCAAGAACCCCGAGAAGGGGAAGGCCATCTCCTTCCACGCCAAGATCGCCGACAAGAAGGGCAACAAGTCGACGATCTCGATCTACAACGCCTACTACGGCAAGTAGGCCGTAGGGCAGGTGCGTTGACGGCCCGCCGGGAGCTCGGCTTCCGGCGGGTCCGCCGTATGGTCCGAGGAGCGCAAGGGGTCGGGGAGGACTCACTCCGACGGGGTCGAAGCCCTCGTCCCGGAGCGCGTCGCGTCCGCGCCCCAGCTCGCCAGCAGGCGCAGGGCCTCCGCCGACGGGGTGCCCGGTTCCGCGTGGTAGGTGATCAGGGACTGTTCGGCGTCGTCGACGAGGCGGAACGTCTCGAAGGACAGGGTCAGGTCGCCGACCAGCGGGTGCCGCATGCGCTTGACGCCGTAGCTCTTCTCCTTGACGTCGTGCGCGGCCCACAGGCGGCGGAAGTCCTCGCTCTTCACGGACAGTTCGCCGACGAGCGCCGACAGCTGCGGGTCGTCCGGGTGGCAGCCCGCGTCCATGCGCAGGTAGCCGACCATGTCCTTGGCCTTCTGGTCCCACTCGACGAAGAGGTCGCGGTAGTCGGGCCGCAGGAACACCAGCCGCGCCCAGTTGCGCTCCGCCGGCGGCAGCTCCGCCCAGTCGCCGAAGAGGGCCGCGGCCATCCGGTTCCAGGCCAGGACGTCCGAGCGACGGCCGACGACGTACGCAGGGACGCTGTCGATCGAGTCCAGCAGATGCCGCAGCGTCGGCCGCACCTGCTGGGTCCGCGCCACCGGCTTCTTCTTGTGCTGCTTCGGCTTCGCCAGGTGCGTCAGATGGGAGTGCTCGGCGTCGCTCAGCCGCAGGGCGCGGGCGATCGCGTCCAGGACCTCCGCCGAGACGTTGTTCCCGTTGCCCTGCTCCAGCCGTATGTAGTACGCCACCGACACCCCGGCCAGCTGGGCCAGCTCCTCGCGGCGCAGCCCCGGGACCCGGCGCCGCCCGAAGTCGGGCAGACCCACGTCCTCCGGCTTCAGCCGGGCACGCCGGGTGCGCAGGAACTCACTGAGCTCGGCACGCCGGTCCAGGCCCCCGCCGGCCTCCGGTGCGGGCTCCTGTACGGGTTCGGGCTGTTCGTCCATGCCCTCCAGTATTCATGGTCGTACGCACACGAGCCTGACCCCGCCAGTAGTACGCATGCTGTGCGTACGCAAAACCGTGGTCTGGGTAGCCGCTCGCGGCTCAGGCACGCTGGGGATCGTGCCCGGTCAGATAGATCCCGAAGGCAACCGGGCACGGAACCTGCTAGGAGAGAACCCCGGCATGACCACTGTCGCCGCGTACGCCGCACCCGCACCGAAGGCTCCGCTGGAGCGCACCACCATCGAGCGCCGCGAGGTCCGCGAGTTCGATGTTCTGATCGACATCAAGTTCGCCGGTATCTGCCACTCCGACATCCACCAGGCCCAGGAGGGCTGGGGCGAGGCGATCTTCCCGATGGTCCCCGGCCACGAGATCGCCGGCGTCGTCTCCGAGGTCGGCCCGGGCGTCACCAAGTTCGCCGTCGGCGACCGCGTGGGCGTCGGCTGCATGGTCGACTCCTGCCGCGAGTGCGAGAACTGCAAGGCCGGCCGTGAGCAGTACTGCGTCGAGGGCAACGTCCAGACGTACAACGGCATCGGCCGCGACGGCGAGCCCACCTACGGTGGCTACTCGCAGAAGGTCGTCGTCGACGAGAACTTCGTCGTCCGCATCCCCGACGGCCTCTCCCTCGACGTCGCCGCGCCGCTGCTGTGCGCCGGCATCACCCTCTACTCCCCGCTCAAGCGCTTCGGTGCCGGCCCCGGCAAGAAGGTCGCGATCGTCGGCCTGGGCGGCCTCGGCCACATGGGCGTGAAGATCGCGCACGCCCTCGGTGCCGAGGTGACCGTGCTGTCGCAGTCCCTGCGCAAGCAGTCGGACGGCCTGCGGCTGGGCGCCGACCACTACTACGCCACCAGCGACCCGAAGACCTTCGAGGAGTTGGCGGGCACGTTCGACCTGATCGTGTCCACGGTGTCGGCCCCGCTGGACTTCAACGCCTACCTCGCGCTGCTGAAGCCCGAGGGCACACTGGCGAACGTCGGCGCCCCCGAGGAGCCGATCTCCCTCAGCCTGTTCTCGGTGATCGGTGGCGGCAAGTCGCTCGCCGGTTCCATGATCGGCGGCATCGCGGAGACCCAGGAGATGCTGGACTTCTGCGCCGAGCACGGCCTCGGTGCCGAGATCGAGCTGATCCGCGGTGACCAGATCAACGAGGCGTACGACCGCGTGGTCGCCAGCGACGTGCGCTACCGGTTCGTGATCGACACGGCGACGATCTGATACCCCGCTCCGGCGTGAGGTGAGCTGCTCCGGTGTGAACTGAGGTCATATTTGCCTCAGTTCACACCGGAGTAGTCTGGTTCGGGAGGGGAGGTTCACCATGACTGTGCAGCTGAACCACACCATCGTCGTCGCCCACGACAAGCGCGCCTCGGCCCGGTTCCTCGCCGACCTCCTGGGACTCGAGGTGAGCCCGCCCTACGGCCCGTTCCTCCCGGTCGAGATCTCCAACGATGTGACGCTCGACTACATGGACAGCCCCGGCGCCATCACGCCGCAGCACTACGCCTTCCTCGTCTCGGAGGACGAGTTCGACCAGATCTTCGACCGGATCCAGAAGGCCGGTCTGACGTACTGGGCGGACCCGTTCCACAGCCGCCCCGGCGAGATCAACCACAACGACGGCGGCCGCGGCACGTACTTCGACGACCCCGACGGCCATCGCCTGGAGATCATCACGCGGCCGTACGGCAGCGGCGGCTGATCTCCCGCACACCCCGGCTCGCGCATCCGCCTGTCACACCGCCGCGCCGCCCACACCTGCCGGAGCCCCGCCCGCTCGGCGGTCACGGCGTCGAACCACGGCACGGGGGCGCCGTCCCCGAAGTCACGGGTCTGCCGGAACTCGACGGGGTCGCTGGGGATCCTGGTCAGAGGGCTCCCGCCCACCCATGTCGAGGCGGAACGGCGGGTACTGGTCCGTCATCAGCGCGGCATAGGCGGCCACTCGCGCACACCAGCGGGCGAGGCCGAGGAGGAAGTCGAAGAGGTGCCGCGGGTAGCGGGCGGTGAAGAGCAGGATGACCACCGCGACCAGGGAGAGGAAGGGAATCAGCCCGCCGCCCCGCCAGCTGTTGCCGTGCTCCCCGCCCCAGCCCCAGCCGCCGCCCAGGAACATGCCGACGACGATGTACTGGGGGATCGCCAGCAGCCACCACTTCACCAGCACCAGACCGCGCGACAGCCGCTCGGGGTAGGCGACGTCGAAGCGGGCCGGGTAGTCGGGCACGTCGGCGAGCGTGAACGGCGGGTACCGGTCGGTGCCGAGCGCGGTGTGGGCGTAGTAGCCGACCCGCCAGTTCCACCGCAGCACGCCGACGTTGAAGTCGAAGAGGGACCGCGGGTATTGGGCGGTGAACAGGATGGCGAAGAACGCGATGACGCTCACGACGACGAACGCGATCCACAGGAAGAACAGCACGATGTAGTGCGGGATGGCGAGCAGCCACTTCACCAGCCACAGCCATCGGGACAGCCGGGCGTCGACAGACGCCTCGAGACGTACGGGCGACGCGGCGACAGCAACCATGGCGCGGCACTCCTTTCGCCTGCAGACTCGCAAGCGACGAGGAGCCCCGCGACCCGGGAAGGGCCGTTCGCGCGTCCGGGACCGTTATGGCGGCAGGGCGTCCGGGACCGCTACGGCAGGGCGGGGGCGGCGGTGTCCGGCTCGTCGGTGCCGTCCGGCTCCTCGGGCGGCTCGCCGAGCTGTTCCCGCACGTAGTTCCAGACCACCGCGATCAGCGCGGCGAGGGGGACGGCGAGCAGACTGCCCACGATGCCGGCCAGGCTGCCGCCCAGCGTCACCGCCAGCAGCACCACGGCCGCGTGGAGGCCGAGCCCACGGCTCTGGATCATGGGCTGGAAGACGTTCCCCTCCAGCTGCTGGACCACGACGATGATGGCCAGCACGATCAGCGCGTCCGTCAGGCCGTTGGAGACGAGCGCGATGAGTACGGCGACGAACCCCGCGAACAGGGCACCGATGATCGGTACGAACGCGGAGACGAAGGTCAGCACCGCCAGAGGCAGCACCAGCGGTATGCCCAGGATCCACAGGCCCAGGCCGATCAGCACGGCGTCGAGCAGACCGACGGCCGCCTGGGACCGTACGAAGGCGCCGAGCGTGGCCCAGCCGCGCGCGAAGACGATGGGGACGTCGTCGGCGAGCCGCCCGGGCAGCTGCCGGGACAGCCACGGCAGGAACTTCGGCCCGTCCTTGAGGAAGAAGAACATCAGGAACAGCGCGAGAACGGCCGTGACCACACCGCCCACCACGGTGCTGACGCCCGTGACGACCGTGCCGACCATGCTGCCGACGCCCTGCTGGGCGCGGGCGACCGCGGAGTCGAAGGCCTTGTTGATCTGCGCGTCACCGATGTTCAGCGGCGGCCCGGCGGCCCACTCGCGCAGCCGCTGGATGCCCTCGACCACCCCGTCGGTCAACTCACCGGACTGCGACGCGACCGGTACCGCGATCAACGCCACAACCCCCGCCGCGACCAGCAGGAACAACACGGTCACCACCGACGCGGCAAGCGCCGGCGGCCACCCGCGCCGCCGCAGGAACCTGGCCACGGGCCAGGTGAGCGTGGTGAGCAGCAACCCGACGACGAGCGGCCACACGACCGACCACATCCGGCCCAGCAGCCACAGAGACACGGCCAGCATCACCAGGACGAGCAGCAGCTCGCCGGAGACCCGCGCGGATATGCGCAGCGCGTCACGGGTTTTCGCGGAACTCAAGGGGGCAGTCACGGGGGAACCCTAGTGCCACCGTGCACGGGCCGTCCCGGCGCGGGACCGGTTCCCGCGAACAGGTCGGACGGGCTCGGAATCGCCCGGAGCCCTCGCGCGTTGAAGAGGGTGGTCAGGGGATGCCGGTGGTGTGCGGCCGAGCAGCCCGAGTGAGCGAGCGGACGGACATTGGAGGGCGGCGGCGATGGCTGCGCAGACGCAGAGGGCCGTGCTGGCGGGCGGATGCTTCTGGGGGATGGAGGAGCTGATCCGCCGACTTCCGGGCGTGACGGCGACCCGGGTGGGATACACCGGGGGTGACGTACCGAACGCGACGTACCGTAACCACGGCACGCACGCGGAGGCCATCGAGATCCTCTTCGACCCCGCGGAGACGGACTACCGCACGATCCTGGAGTTCTTCTTCCAGATCCACGACCCGAGCACGAAGAACCGCCAGGGCAACGACATCGGCCTCAGCTACCGCTCGGCGATCTACTACGTGGACGACGAGCAGAAGCGGATCGCCGAGGACACGATCGCGGATGTGGACGCCTCCGGCCTGTGGCCCGGCAAGGTCGTCACCGAGGTGGAGCCGGTCGGCCCCTTCTGGGAGGCCGAGCCTGAGCACCAGGACTACCTGCAGCGATACCCGGACGGCTACACCTGCCACTTCCCGCGCCCGGGATGGCGGCTGCCCGCCCGCGCCGAGGGCTGACCGCGTGGCGGCCCGGCGAAGGCGGAGACCGATCGGTGACGTCTCCGCGGCCGGGCCGCGCCGGACTCCGCGGTCCCGGCGGCGCCCCGCGAGAGCCCGTGCCAGCCATGGGGTGGGCGGGGCGCGGGCGCCTCAGAGCCGGCTGTACTTGTCGATGTCTTCCGCGAACTCTTCGATCGCCTGTGCGGTGAGCGTCGGCCGCGTGTCGGCGATGGCGGTCATGTAGTCCTCGGTCGTCGCCGGTCGCCCCTGGCGAAGGCTGACTTCGCGCTCGAACGCCGCCTGTGCCCCCTTGCGGGCCGCGAACTCGATGTCGGCCGGGGTGAACAGGTCGCTCGCCTGGACGAGCCGGTCGATGTCCACCGCGTCGGCGGAGGTCGTGAGGTAGCGGGTCCAGATCGCCGCCCGCGCGGATGCGTCCGGTGGGCCGATGGGGATGACGTAGTCGAACCGGCCCGGCCGCAGGAACGCCGCGTCGAGAGAGCGAATCGAGTTGGTGGCACAGGCCAGCAGCCGTGCGTCGTGCTCGCGGAAGCCGGGGATCAGCTTGAGCAGTTCATTGGTCACTCCGTGCCCGGGATCGACCGCCTTTCCGGAGCGCGCGCCCGCGATCTCCTCGACTTCGTCGATGAAGAGCAGGACCGAGTCGAGTTCTGCCAGGTCCGCGAAGACCTCCCGCAGGGCCACGGCCAAGCCCTCGCTCGTGTCGGCCGCGAGCCGGGACGGGAAGAGTTCCACGAACGGCCAGCCGAGCCGCGAGGCGACCGCTCTGGCGAAACTGGTCTTTCCGGTACCCGGCGGGCCGAACAGGATGATCGCCTTGGGCGGGGCGACGCCGTAATGCTCTGCCAGCGTCGGCTCCGTCAACGGGAGCACGACACGGTGATCGACGACCTCCTTCTCCCGCTCCATACCGGCCATGGCGTTCCACAGACCGTCGGGCAGCATACGGCCGCCCAGTGCCGTGAGGACCTCCGTGTTGGCGGCTCCGGGGGGTTCGACCTTCTCGTAGTAGATGAGATCGTCGCGGAACCGGTAGCCGGAGTTCTCCAGAGCCTTCGTCCCCGCGGCACCGGCGGGCAGCAGCGCGCTGACGTGGCTCACGCCCAGGGCCCGCAGGCGCCGTTCGAGTTCGGCGAGGAGAGCACTCCCGATCCCCCGCTCGCGCCAGCGGGAGGCGAGCGCCACCAGGAGGATCCACGCCCGCTTGCCCTGCGCCTGTGCGACGGCCACTCCGACCAGTTCCTCGCCGACCACCGCGACGACGGCCGTCTGCCCCGCCTTGGCCGCCGTCATGACCTCGGAGACCGCGAACACCCGGTTCTCGTCGGCCCGGCGGCTCTGGTCCCAGATCTCGATGGCCTGGTCGAGGTCGTCGTCGTGATAGTCACGCAGATGCCAAGCGGGCATCGCCACCACCTCACACGGCGCGGGAGTCCCATTGTTCCCGGCCATGCGCCGCGTGACGAACCGAGGCGCGGGCCCGGGGCCGGGGCCGAGGGTCAGTGCGGCAGGCTCGCCGGGCTGCCGCCGTTCGCCTCGTAGCCCGCCACCGCCAGCGCCCGGTACACCGCGAACTCCGCCGCCGGGTCGGCGGACAGCGTCCAGGGCAGGGCGCCGACATGGCCGTCTATGTGGACCAGCTGGCTCATGGCCTCCGACCAGCGCTCGCCGCGGACCAGGAAGAGGACCAGCATGTGCCGCACGTGCGCCAGCATCGGGTCGTCGGGGCGGGCCGAGTGCACCGCGTGCAGCGCGCCGTGCACCGCCTTCGTGACGACCTCGGACTGCCAGAAGCTGCTGACCAGGGTCACCTCGGGCAGGTGCTCGAACACCGCGAAGAGGGGCATCGCCGCGAGGAGGGAGCCCTTGGGCGCCCGGGCCGCCGCGGCCTCCGCGAACGAGTACGCCAGGTCACGGGAGCCGTGCCACTTCTCGCACCAGTAGTGCAGGGCGGCCAGGTGCGCCCCCATGTGGGCCGGAGCGCGGTCCAGGATCTTCAGCCAGAGCTGCTCGAAGTCCTTCTGGGAGTAGCCGAGACCGCGGGCCACCGACAGCTCGACGATGTACGGGATGGGGTCGCCGGGGGACAGCAGAGCGGCCTCGCCGCACGCCGCCTTCGCCTCCTCCATGATGATCCGGAAGTCGTCCGTCCCCGGTGAGGCCGTCCGCCACGCCTGCTGCACCAGGAACTCGGCGTGCACCGCCGCGCCGCCCGCGTCCTTGGGCGCCTCGGCCCGCCACACCCGCAGCCACTGCCCGCCGGGCGACTCGCCCACCCCGCCGGGCCGCCGCTGGAGCTCCAGCGAGGCCGCGCCCGCGAAGGCCTGCACGCGCTGCCAGCGCTGCTCGCCCTCCGTCTCGGTGCCCGCGAGAAGCTGCTGGGCAGCGCGGTAGTCCTGCGTGCGCTGCACCACGTCCAGGACGTCCAGCAGGTCCTGGTCGGGGCCGGGCATGCGGATGTCGAGCTCCTCCTCGCGGACGAAGCCGTAGTTCGCCGGGTCCGCGGCGTCCGGGTGGTCGGGCGAGACCAGGCCGATCGCACCACGCCTGCGCCGCAGGAAGGGAAGCAGCACGAAGCCCAGCAAGACCAGTGCGATCAGGACCCAGAGAATCTCCATGGAACAAGCGAACCAGACCCCGCCGACAATTGGCCAACAGGGCCCCCGAACCTGTGGAAAACCCGACCACGCGGCACCCGCAGCCCCGGCTTCCGGGCCCCGGCTTCCCGGGCCCCAGCCTCCCGGGGCCTCCCGGACCACTGGTTCCCCTGGCCTCCCGGGCCTCCCGGCCCCCAGAACCCCCACCCCCCCCAGAACCCCCACCCCCCCCAAGAACCCCCACCCCCGGCTCGCGGTTCGGCTTCTTACCCGGCGCTCCTCGCTTCGGCGCATTACCCTCGGTGCCCATGAGCGACAGGCACATCAGTCAGCACTTCGAGACGCTCGCGATCACGCGGCAACACCGCCGACCCCTGACGGGCGCGGTCGTCCCGCCGATCTACCAGGTGTCCACCTACAAGCAGGACGGCGTCGGCGGCCTGCGCGGGGGCTACGAGTACAGCCGCAGCGCCAACCCGACCAGGACCGCGCTGGAGGAGAACCTCGCCGCCCTGGAGGGCGGCCGTCGCGGTCTCGCGTTCGCGTCCGGACTGGCGGCCGAGGACTGCCTGCTGCGCACGCTGCTCAGCCCGGGCGACCACGTGGTCATCCCCAACGACGCCTACGGCGGCACGTTCCGGCTCTTCGCCAAGGTCGTGGCCCGCTGGGGCGTGGAGTGGTCGGTCGCCGACACCAGCGACCCGGCCGCCGTACGGGCCGCCCTCACCCCGAAGACCAAGGTCGTCTGGGTGGAGACCCCCTCCAACCCGCTGCTCGGCATCACCGACATCGCCGCCGTCGCTCAGGTCGCCCGGGACGCCGGCGCCCGGCTCGTCGTCGACAACACCTTCGCCACGCCCTACCTCCAGCAGCCCCTCTCCCTGGGCGCGGACGTCGTCGTGCACTCGCTGACCAAGTACATGGGCGGACACTCCGACGTCGTCGGCGGCGCACTGATCACCGACGACGCCGACCTGGGCGAGGAACTGGCCTTCCACCAGAACGCGATGGGCGCCGTCGCCGGCCCCTTCGACTCCTGGCTGGTGCTGCGCGGCACCAAGACCCTCTCCGTGCGCATGGACCGGCACAGCGAGAACGCCACCAAGGTCGCCGACATGCTCACCCGGCACCCGCGCGTGACGGGCGTCCTGTACCCGGGCCTGCCCGAGCACCCCGGCCACGAGGTCGCCGCCAAGCAGATGAAGGCGTTCGGCGGCATGGTCTCGTTCCGTGTCGAGGGCGGCGAGCAGGCGGCCGTCGAGGTCTGCAACCGCGCCAAGGTGTTCACGCTGGGCGAGTCCCTGGGCGGCGTCGAGTCGCTGATCGAGCACCCCGGCCGCATGACGCACGCCTCCGTGGCCGGTTCGGCCCTCGAGGTCCCGGCCGACCTCGTGCGGCTGTCCGTCGGCATCGAGAACGCCGACGACCTGCTGGAGGACCTTCAGCAGGCGCTCGGCCGGTAGCCGGCCCCGCGCGGGGTCACCAGCCGGTGAGGGGTGGAGTCGTGTCCGACGGCGGCTCCACCCACGGGTGCACCGTCAGCGCCCACACCGTGAACGCCACCACCGCCGCGAACGCCAGCAGCCACAGCACGCGGCGGGTGAGCGCCCTGCGCCGCAGCATGCGGCCGCCCCGGCGCACCGCCTCCGTGTGGATCTCGGGCGGCACCGGCCGCGGTGTCTGCTCCATGAGCCGCCGCACGGCGGCCTCACGGTCGTTCCCCCTCATGCCCGGCTCCGGTGACGCGCGCAGCTCATGACGGCCCCGCCTTCGCGGCCGGCGCGGCGGCGCCAGGGTTCCGCGACCGGTGCAGCAGGGTCGTCGTCGCCCGGTGGCAGACGGCCCGGACGCGCTCCGCCGACAGGCCCAGCAACGCCGCCGTCTGCTCCTCGCCGACGCCTTCGTAGAGCCTGAGCACCAGGATCAGCCGCTCCTGCGGGGTGAGCGGGGCCAGCGGGCTCGCGGGGTGCGGGCGGGAGCGGCCGAATCCGCCGTACTGGTGCCACGCGCCGCGAGCGAAGCGGGCCGCCAGGTACTGGCGGGTGCGGTCGTACGGATCCTCGCCGCGCAGCCGGTCCCAGCACGCGTACGTGTGGGCCAAAGACAGTGTCAGCAGGCGCCGGGCGCGCGGGTTGTCGTCCGGTGCCTCAGCGGTGAGCAGCGTGGCGGCGTGCAGCAGCCGCCCGGCCGCGCCCGCGACGAACGCCTCGAACTCGCGGGCCCGACGGGTTGCCTGGGACGCATGCCGCTGTCGCACCGCGCCTCCCGCCTGCCGGCGACCCTGAGGATGTTTTTGTCCGTTTCGGGCACGGACGCGACGCCCGCGTACGGCGGGTCCCCGGTCTCATATCAGGCCAGGGGCAGGCCCGTGGTCAAGAGCCGCGCACCGGGTCGGGGCGGTGGACCCACGGCGTACGGCCCCCCGGAACGGCGACGAACCGGCCTTCGGCCCGCAGGACCGGCCCCAAGCCCTTAGAACCGGCCCCAAGCCCTCAGAACTGGCCCCGGCCCTCAGACCGGCCCCCGGCCCTCAGACCGGCCCCCGGCGATCACGACAGGTGGCCCGCGGCCTCAGGACTGCTACTGCTCCTCCGGCCCCGGCACCCCCGGTACCGCCATCCGGGCGGACAGCGCGCTGTTGAAGCGCGTGAGCAGCGAGCAGAACGCCTCGCGCTCCGCGGGCTCCCAGTCGTGGGTCAGTTCGGCCATCAACTGCCGTCGGGACGAGCGCACTTCCTCCAGTCGCGCCTGCCCGCGGGGGGAGAGCTGGAGCACCACGGCCCGCCCGTCCTCGGGGTGCGAGGTGCGCTTGACCAGGCCGGTGTCGACGAGCGGAGCCACCTGCCGGGTGACCGTCGACGAGTCGATGCCCATGCTCGCGGCGAGTGCCTTGACGCCCATCGGGCCTTCCTTGTCGAGCCGGTTGAGCAGCAGGTACGCGGCGCGGTCCATGGAGTTGCGCACCTGCCCGACTCCGCCGAGCCGGGTCTGTTCGGCACGGCGGGCGAACAGCGCCACCTCGTGCTGCAGCGTGTCGAGAAGACCGGTGTCACCGACGGTCGTCATGTCCATCGACATTTCAGGTGTTGTGGGCATGGCCGGGGGCTCACTTCGTGAAGGGCTGGCTGATTGGGGGACAGGGTACGCGGCCGGAAGGCGGGCCGTACCGGCGCTGCGCAAAGCGGGTCTCGGAGGTTGGTCACAACAGTCGTTTCCACCCGTGAACTGCGATGCTGGAGTCATGAGCTACAGCACGGCTGACTCCTTGCGACCCGTCACCCTCGACGACGTGCGCGGAGCCCAGAAGATGCTCTCGGGCGTGGCGCGGGTGACCGCGATGGAAAGCAGCAGGTACCTGTCCCAGACGGTCGGCGCGCCGGTGCACCTCAAGTGCGAGAACCTCCAGCGGACCGGTTCGTTCAAGCTGCGCGGCGCGTACGTCCGGATCGCGGGTCTGCTGCCCGAGGAGCGTGCCGCCGGTGTCGTCGCCGCGAGCGCCGGCAACCACGCGCAGGGCGTCGCCCTGGCCTCGGCGCTGCTCGGCGTGCGCTCCACGGTGTTCATGCCGAAGGGCGCCCCGCTGCCCAAGGTCAGCGCCACCCGGGACTACGGGGCCGAGGTGCGGCTGCACGGCCAGGTGGTCGACGAGACACTGGCCGCGGCCCAGGAGTACGCCGCCGAGACGGGCGCTGTGTTCATCCACCCGTTCGACCACCCCGACATCATCGCCGGTCAGGGCACGGTGGGCCTGGAGATCCTGGAGCAGTGCCCCGAGGCGCGCACGGTCGTCGTCGGTATCGGCGGGGGCGGGCTGGCCGCCGGGATCGCCGTGGCGGTGAAGGCCCTGCGTCCGGACCTGCGGATCGTGGGCGTGCAGGCGGAGGGCGCGGCGGCGTATCCGCCCTCGCTGGCGGAGGGACGGCCGGTCACGGTCGAGAACCCGGCGACGATGGCCGACGGCATCAAGGTCGGCCGACCGGGCGACGTGCCGTTCGGGATCGTCGGCGAGCTGGTCGACGAGGTGCGCACGGTCAGCGAGGACGAGCTGTCCGCCGCGCTGCTGCTCTGCCTGGAGAGGGCCAAGCTGGTCGTGGAGCCGGCCGGGGCGAGCCCGGTCGCGGCGCTGCTCAGCGAGCCCGGCACCTTCGAGGGGCCGGTCGTCGCCGTGCTGTCCGGTGGCAACGTCGACCCGGTGCTGATGCAACGGGTGCTGCGGCACGGCATGGCCGCACAGGGCCGCTATCTCGCCGTCCGGCTGCGGCTGACGGACCGTCCGGGGGCTCTCGCCACACTTCTGGGTGCGTTGTCAGTGGTTGACGCTAACGTCCTCGATGTGAGCCACGTACGAACCGACCCACGGCTCGGACTCACGGAGGCGGAGGTCGAGCTGCACCTGGAGACGAAGGGCCCGGCGCACTGCGCCGAGGTGGGTCAGGCGCTGCGCGAGGCGGGCTACACGGTCATGGGCTGAGCCGGCGCGCGAGCCGGTCAAGATCCCTTCTTCTCCCCGGAAACGAGACACGGAAAAACCGATTGTGAGACGCGATACATCGCGTTATGGTGTGTCGGTGCGATGCATCCCTCACCTGTCCGGCGATCTTCGAAGACGTGGAGACTCATATGCCAGGCGCCATCTATGCCGAAGGTCTGGTCAAGACCTTCGGTGACGTAAGGGCCTTGGACGGCGTCGACCTCGACGTGCCCGAGGGCACGGTCCTCGGCCTGCTCGGGCCGAACGGGGCGGGCAAGACGACCACCGTCCGCTGCCTGACCACCCTGCTGCGGCCCGACAGCGGACGGGCGGTCGTCGCGGGCATCGACGTGCTGAAGCAGCCCGACGCAGTCCGCCGCTCCATCGGCCTGTCCGGCCAGTTCGCTGCCGTCGACGAGTATCTGACCGGCCGCGAGAACCTCCAGATGGTCGGGCAGCTCTACCAGATGAGGGCGAAGGCGGCGAAGGAGCGCGCAGCCGAACTGCTGGAGCAGTTCCACCTCGCGGACGCCGCCGACCGGCCCACCAAGACCTACTCCGGGGGCATGCGCCGCCGGCTCGACCTCGCCGCCGCCCTCGTCGTCTCGCCGCCCGTGATGTTCATGGACGAGCCGACGACCGGCCTCGACCCGCGCAACCGCCAGCAGTTGTGGGAGGTCATCAAGCACCTGGTCTCCGGCGGCACGACGCTGCTGCTGACCACGCAGTACCTGGAAGAGGCCGACCACCTCGCGCATGACATCGCGGTGGTCGACCAAGGCCGGGTCATCGCCAAGGGCACCTCCGACCAGCTCAAGGCCCGCACCGGCGGCGAGCGCGTCGAGGTCGTGGTCCACGAGCGCGAGCACATCCGGGCCGCCGCCGAGGTCCTCGCCGGCTTCGGCAAGGGCGACACCACGGTCGAGGAGCACATGCGCAAGCTCACCGCGCCCGTGACCGGCGGCGCCAAACTCCTCGCCGAGGTCATCCGGGAACTGGACACGCGCGGCATCGAGATCGACGACATCGGCCTGCGCCGGCCGACCCTCGACGACGTCTTCCTCTCCCTGACGGGACACGTGGCCGAGGCGAAGACCGAGGAGAACGACAAGGAGGCCGTGAAGTGAGCGCCGTCACCGACACCGTGCGGGTCGCGCCGGCCGCGAACCCGGTGAGCCAGTCGATCCGCGACTCGATGGTCGTCGCCAAGCGGAACCTGATCCGCATGTCCCGGATCCCCGAGATGATCATCTACGGGCTGATCCAGCCGATCATGTTCGTGGTGCTGTTCACCTACGTCTTCGGCGGCTCCATGCAGATCGGCAGCAGCACCAGTGCCGTCGACTACAAGAACTTCCTGATGGCGGGCATCTTCGCGCAGACCGTCACCTTCGCGACCGCGAGTTCCGGCGCCGGCATCGCCGACGACATGCACAAGGGACTCATCGACCGCTTCCGCTCCCTGCCCATGGCCCGCGGCGCGGTGCTCACCGGGCGCACCCTCGCCGACTCCGTGCAGACAGCCCTCACCCTGGTCGTCCTCGCGGTGGTCGCCCTCCTGGTCGGCTGGCGCGTCGGGTCGGACGGCAGCACCAACGCCGTCAAGGTCCTCGCGGCCTTCGGGCTGCTGCTCCTGCTCGGTTACGCGTTCACCTGGATCGGTGCCCTGATCGGCATGTCCGTCCGGACCCCCGAGGCCGCCACCTCCAGCGGGCTGATCTGGCTCTTCCCGGTCACCTTCATATCGAACGCGTTCGTGGACACCAGCCACATGACCCCGTGGCTGCGCCACATCGCCGAGTGGAACCCCTTCAGCGCCACGGTCCAGGCCTGCCGCGTGCTGTTCGCCAACCCGGGCCAGTCACCGTCCGACGCCTGGCCCATGCAGCACCCCGTCTGGGCCTCGCTGATCTACTCGATCCTGATCCTGGTCGTCTTCCGGACGCTGGCGGTGCGCAAGTACCGCTCCGCGACGGCATGACAAAACCCCGGCGCCCGAAGGACGCCGGGGGCACGTCAAGCTTCTTCGTGGCCGGTCAGCCCTCGTACGGCTCGGCCTTGAGGATCTTCACCGAGGCCTTCTTGCCGTTCGGCAGCTCGTACTCCGCGTCCTCGCCGACCTTGTGGCCGATCACGCCGGCACCCAGCGGGGACTGCGGGGAGTACGTCTCGATGTCGGCGCTCGCGTACTCGCGCGAGGCGAGCAGGAACGTCAGCGTGTCGTCCTCGTCACCGTCGAACGCGATCGTGACGACCATGCCGGGCGCCACCGCACCGTCCGCCGCGGGCGCTTCACCGACCTTGGCGCTCTCGAGAAGCTGGGTGAGCTGGCGCACACGGAGCTCCTGCTTGCCCTGCTCCTCCTTGGCCGCGTGGTACCCGCCGTTCTCACGCAGGTCGCCCTCCTCGCGCGCGGCGGCGATCTTCGCGGAGATCTCCGCCCGCGCGGGACCAGTAAGGTACTCAAGCTCAGCCTTGAGCTTGTTGTACGCCTCCTGGGTCAGCCAGGTGACGTTCTCGCTGGTCTGGGTCACAGGTGCTCCTCGTAGGTACTGGGAATACAAAGCATCGCCCTACCCAGAAGAATGTTCCTCCACGGATGGGCGAAACCACGAGCCTAACAATTCAGGGGCGCAAGGGGGAGGACATAAGCCACTAGATTACTGTCAGCGCAGGTCAGGTCCTACGTATTCCGGGTGGCCGGTTGTCGTCAGTCGGCGTGGCAGCCCAGCAGCTCGGCCGTCGTCCCCGGAGAGGTCGTACGCAGCGTGACGACCTTGTCGATGCTGGTGGCGTCACCGTCGAAGTGGAACTCGCCCCGCCCCACGACCTTGCCGCTCTCGGCCTGCGAACGCACGGTGCAGTAACCGTCGGTACCGGCGTCCTTGTGGACCTGGAGATGCACCTGCACGGACTTCTCGCCGAGCTCGAAGCTGATCACCTCGGCGCTGATCTCGTTCTGGCCGACGTAGTAGTAGCCGAACCAGCCGACGAGCCCCAGCAGCGCCGCCGCGAGCACGGCGCCGATGATCTTGAGCTTGCGGTCGGCGCGCTCGTCCGAGGTACGGCCGTAGCGTCCCTCGGGCAGTCGCGTGCTCGCCGTGCTCATGATCGTCCTCCAGACAGGGCCGGGACGAAGGCCCCGGAAGGGCCTCCAGGACCGGGTCCCGGAATTATTCGCCCGCCGATTCGGTCACTATAGAAGCCGCCGATTGCGCCGACGCACACAGGGCGCCGACTTACTGAGGATTGAGTCTTGACTGACCAGTTGCGACTGATGGCTGTCCACGCCCACCCCGACGACGAGTCGAGCAAGGGCGCGGCGACCATGGCGAAGTACGTGTCCGAGGGGGTGGACGTGCTGGTCGTGACCTGCACGGGCGGGGAGCGAGGCTCCATCCTCAATCCGAAGCTCCAGGGGGACGCGTACATCGAGGAGCACATCCACGAGGTACGCAAGAAGGAGATGGACGAGGCCCGGGAGATCCTGGGCGTCAAGCAGGAGTGGCTCGGCTTCGTCGACTCGGGCCTGCCCGAGGGCGACCCGCTGCCGCCGCTGCCGGAGGGCTGCTTCGCCCTGGAGGACGTCGACCACGCGGCCGGCGAGCTGGTGCGGAAGATCCGCGCCTTCCGTCCCCAGGTGATCACCACCTACGACGAGAACGGCGGCTACCCGCACCCCGACCACATCATGACCCACAAGATCTCGATGGTGGCGTTCGAGGGCGCGACGGACACCGAGAAGTACCCGGAGGCGGAGTACGGGCCGGTGTACCAGCCGCAGAAGCTGTACTACAACCAGGGCTTCAACCGCCCCCGCACCGAGGCGCTGCACCAGGCGCTGCTGGACCGGGGCATGGAGTCGCCGTACGGGGAGTGGCTCAAGCGCTGGGACGAGTTCGGCCGCAACGAGCGCACGCTCACCACGCACATCCCCTGCGCCGACTACTTCGAGATCCGTGACAAGGCGCTGATCGCGCACGCCACGCAGATCGACCCGGACGGGGGCTGGTTCCGGGTGCCGATGGAGATCCAGAAGGAGGTCTGGCCGACGGAGGAGTACGAGCTGGCGAAGTCCCTCGTCGATACCTCCCTCCCCGAGGACGACCTCTTTGCGGGCATCCGCGACAATGCCTGACATGAGCGCAAGCGCAAGCCTGGCAATGACGCATCTCGTCTCCTTCGCCAAGGAGGTCGACGAGGACAAGGTCACCCCCGGCGTCCTCGGCTTCATCGTCTTCGCGGCGATGGCCCTGGCGGTGTGGGCCCTGATGAAGTCCATGAGCCGGCACATGAACAGGGTCGACTTCACGCAGGTCCCGGACCCCAAGGCCGAGCAGGCGGAGGCGGAGGCGAAGTCCGCGGCCACGGAGGCGGAGGCAGAGGCCTCCGGCCAGGGCAAGAAGCAAGGCTGACGCCCCTTCCCGGGGCGGTACCCGTCAGCGGCGGTCCGTCGCCGACGGGTACCCGGCGCACCCCGCGCGCCCTACGCCTGTGACTCCACGGGCACGCCCATGACCTCCCGCGCATGCCTGCTGGGCGTCATCCCGAGCTCCCAGGCCTGCCAGCCGGCCTCCAGGCTCACGCCCCGTTCCAGCAGCAGCGCCCAGGCGTCCGCGTACTCGTCGAGCTTCTCGTCGCGCAGCGGATGACCCGCCCGGGACAGCTGGGCCAGTTCCTCCTGGGCCACCGCCGTGCCGACCTCCGCGCCGCCGGGTGCCGCGTACGGCAGCAGCGTGCAGCGCAGGAAGCGGGCCCAGTCCTCGCCCCGGCGGTCGCCGTACGAGGTGAAGAGGTCCAGCGCCTCGTCGCACAGGGCCAGCGCCTGCTGGGTCCGGGCGTTGCCCGCGTCCACCACCGCCAGCTCCAGACAGGTCCAGGCCTCGCCGTGGGCGACACCGATGCGCTGGAAGTCGGCGCGGGCGTCCACCAGGAGCTGCCGGGCGAAACCCGAGTTGCGCAGCGAGCCCGTCTGGGCCGCGCGCTGGTCGCGGGTGACGCGGGCCGAGTGGTGGCGGGCGCAGGCCAGGCCGTACACGTCACGCATGCGGGAGAACATCGTGCGGGAGCGTTCCAGTTCACGCACCGCCTGGTCGAGGTTGCCCGTCTCCTCCAGGGCCTGGCCCAGGTAGTACAGCGTCCACGCCTCGCCCCGCGCGTCCTCGTTGTCGCGGTGCCGGGCGGCGGCCCCGCGCAGTTCCTCCACGGCCGGTGACGCGTCCCCGTCGACCAGCCGGGCCCGGGCCAGCTGGGTCAGGGCCCAGGCCTCGCCGCGGGCGTCGCGGGTCCGGCCGTACAGGTCGAGGGCCGCGCGCAGCTCGGACTCGGCGCGCGGGACGTCGCCCATGCGCAGAGCCAGCTGACCGAGCTGGAAGTGGGCCCAGGCCTGGCCGTGCACGGACTCGCCCCGGCGGTGCAGGACCAGGGACTCCGTCAGCAGGTCCAGCGCCTGAGCCACCTGGGCCCGGTCCCGTTCGACGGCCGCCAGGGCGTGCATCGTCCAGGCGCGGTCCGTCGCCAGCTCGGGAGAGGCCTGCAGCGCCAGGGCCTCGCGGAGCTTCCCCGACGCCTCCGTCAGGTTGCCCTGGTGGTGCAGGGTGATGCCGAGGGAGCACAGGGCACGGGCGGCGCCCGCGTCGTGATGGGCCTCCCGGTACAGGTCGACGACCGAGGCGAGGGTCGTACGTGCCTTGTCCAGTTCACCCAGCTGCCGCGCCGCGATGCCGGTGCGCCACTGCACCGAGCGGACCAGCAGCCCCTCGTCGACGGCCTGCGCGAGTTCGCTGATCTCGCCCAGGCGGTAGAGGTCGCCGCGCAGCAGGCAGTAGTCGCACAGGGCGCCCAGGAGGTTCAGGACCGCCGCCTGGTTCACGCCCTCGGCGTGCCGCAGCGCCGCCGTGATGAAGCTCGACTCGTCGTCCAGCCAGCGCAGCGCCTCGTCGAGGGAGGTGAAGCCGTACGGGCTGAAGCGGTTCGTGCGGGTCGACATGTTGCCGTCGACCATCCGCAGCACCGAGTCGGCCAGCTCGGCGTAGTTCACGATCAGCCGCTCCTGCGCCGCCGTGCGCTCGGCCGGTTCCTCCTCGTCGAGGAGCCGGGCCTGGGCGAAGGCGCGGACCAGGTCGTGCAGCCGGTAGCGGTCGCCCCGGACATGGTCGATCAGCCCCGCGCGGGTCAGGGCCTGGAGATGGCGCTTCGCCTCCGCCTCGTCGGTGGCCAGCAGCGCGGCGGCCGCGGCGGCCCCGAGCGAGGCCCGGCCGGCCAGGGCCAGCCTGCGCAGCAGCCGCCGTACGGTCTCGGACTGGTCGGAGTAGCGCAGCCACAGGGCCCGCTCGACCGGCTCGACCGGGCCGTACGCGCCGAGGTCCGTGGCCAGCGCGCGCGGGGAACGCGGGCCCAGGCACGACCCCACGATGCGCAGCGCCAGCGGCAGCCCGCCGCACAGCTCCCGCACCCGGTCGGCGGACTCGGCGTCGTACGGCCCGGAACTGTCCTGGGCCGCCGCGCCCAGCAGTTCCTCCGCGCCCGCCGCGTCCAGCGGCTCCACCGCCAGCTGGTGCACCCGCGCGGGCAGGTCGCCCAGCTCCAGCGGGCCCCGCGCGGTCACCAGCACCAGGCTGTCGGACCGCTCCGGGACCAGGGCACGCACCTGCTCGGCGTCCGAGGCGTCGTCGAGGACGACCGTGACCGGCAGGCCCGTCAGATGCTGGTGGTACAGCTCGCTCAGCCGCTTGACCTGCTGGTCGGGGGAGGAGCGCTCGCGGAACAGCAGCTGCTCGCGGGGCGCGCCGAGCCGGTTCAGCAGGTGCAGCAGGGCGTTGCGGGTGGACAGCGGGGACTCGCCCGGGCCCTCGGCGCGCAGGTCCACGACACAGGCGCCGCGGAAGTAGTCCTTCAGCCCGTGCGTGGCCTGCACCGCGAGCGTCGTACGGCCACTGCCGGGCGTGCCGTGCAGGACCACCACCGTCGGCTGCGTCTGCGTGCTCGCCCGGGCCGCCTGCACCCACTGCCGGATCTGCGCCAGCTCGGCGCGCCGCCCCGCGAACGGATCCGCGACTTCCGGAAGCTGCCCGAAGGACTGCGACAGCACGTTGCGGCCGCGGGCCGCCGCGCTCTTGTCCGCGCCCCGCAGCCGCGGCCCCGTGGCCTTCGGCCCGGTGGAGGCGGCGCGCACCCGCTCCTGGTCCAGGAACGGCCGGATGCCCCGCACCTCCAGCGCCGTCAGCCACTGCAACCGCAACTGCTCCGGCCCGCCCGGCTGGCTCACGGCCCCGGCCCGGCGGTGCGCGGCCGGCAGATGCGAGCCGACCACCTTGACGACGGTCGCCGCGGCGCCCACGACCCCGACGGTCACACCCGCGCTCACCGCCGTCCCGGCACCGGTGCCGAGGGCCAGGTCGGCGACGACGGCCGCCAGGGCCGCGACCCCGGCCACCAGCAGCGGTGTCCCGGCGCCCTCCCGGGCGTAGCGCTGCCCGAAGGTGACCTGTCCCGCCGCCGCCTCGTCCAGGGCGCGCGTATAGGCCTCGTACTCCTCGGCCGAGCTCTGCGCCAGCGCGTCGAGCGCGCCGCGCGCCCGCGCGAGCAGCACCTTTCCGTCGGTGCGCCCGCCCGTCCGGCGCACCTCTTCCTCCACGGCCCGTGCCAACAGCCGCTCGGCCTCCGCCCGATGACTGTCCCGCATGTCACGTCCCCCTCCGGCGAAACACCGATTCCTGGTCGTCCCTCAGTCGTTTCCTTGGTCAAGTGTGCTGCGGACGGCGCATCGGGGCGAGGGGGCGTGCCCGGCCCGATGATGTGAAGAGACGGGTGCGTTGGGGTGAGGCGCGCCCGTCGGCCGGGCGTCGGGAGCGGCGCCCGCGCACCGCCTGACGCGTGCCGGGCGGGGTACTGCGGCAGGATGGACACCATGCCGAACCGACTGGCGCACGAGACGTCCCCCTACCTCCTTCAGCACGCCGACAACCCCGTCGACTGGTGGCCCTGGTCGGCGGAGGCCTTCGAGGAGGCCCGCAAGCGGAACGTGCCCGTGTTGCTCAGCATCGGTTACAGCAGCTGTCACTGGTGTCACGTGATGGCCCACGAGTCCTTCGAGGACCAGCAGACCGCCGAGTACCTCAACGAGCACTACGTGAGCGTGAAGGTCGACCGCGAAGAGCGCCCCGACGTCGACGCCGTCTACATGGAGGCCGTGCAGGCGGCGACCGGGCACGGCGGCTGGCCCATGACCGTCTTCCTCACGCCGGAGGCCGAGCCCTTCTACTTCGGCACGTACTTCCCGCCCGCTCCCCGCCAGGGCATGCCCTCCTTCCGGCAGGTCCTCGAGGGCGTGCGGCAGGCGTGGGACGAGCGGCGGGACGAGGTGACCGAGGTCGCCGGGAAGATCGTCCGGGACCTGGCCGGGCGGGAGATCTCCTACGGCGACGACCAGGCCCCCGGCGAGCAGGAGCTCGCGCAGGCGCTGCTCGCGCTCACCCGCGAGTACGACCCGCAGCGCGGCGGATTCGGCGGGGCGCCGAAGTTCCCGCCGTCCATGGCGCTGGAGTTCCTGCTGCGCCACCACGCCCGCACCGGTGCCGAGGGCGCCCTGCAGATGGCCCGGGACACCTGCGAGCGCATGGCCCGGGGCGGTATCTACGACCAGCTCGGCGGCGGCTTCGCCCGCTACTCCGTCGACCGCGACTGGATCGTGCCGCACTTCGAGAAGATGCTGTACGACAACGCCCTGCTGTGCCGCGTCTACGCCCACCTCTGGCGCGCCACCGGCAGCGAGCTCGCCCGCCGGGTCGCCCTGGAGACGGCCGACTTCATGGTGCGCGAACTGCGCACCACGGAGGGTGGGTTCGCCTCCGCGCTGGACGCCGACAGCGACGACGGGACCGGCAAGCACGTCGAGGGCGCGTACTACGTGTGGACGCCCGGGCAGTTGCGTGAGGTGCTCGGCGAACAGGACGCCGAGCTCGCCGCTCAGTACTTCGGCGTGACCGAGGAGGGCACCTTCGAGCACGGCCAGTCGGTGCTGCAACTCCCGCAGCAGGACAGTCTGTTCGACGCGGGGAAGATCGCCTCCGTCCGGGAGCGGCTGCTCGCGAAGCGGGCGGAGCGGCCCGCGCCCGGCCGGGACGACAAGGTCGTCGCCGCGTGGAACGGCCTCGCGATCGCCGCGCTGGCCGAGACCGGCGCCTACTTCGACCGGCCCGACCTCGTCGAGGCGGCCGTCGCCGCCGCCGACCTCCTGGTCCGGCTGCACCTCGACGAACAGGCCCGGCTCACCCGGACCAGCAAGGACGGCCACGCCGGTGCCAACGCGGGCGTGCTGGAGGACTACGCCGACGTGGCCGAGGGCTTCCTCGCGCTCGCGTCCGTCACCGGCGAGGGCGTCTGGCTGCAGTTCGCCGGGTTCCTCCTCGACCACGTCCTGGTGCGCTTCACCGACGCGGAGTCGGGCGCCCTGTTCGACACCGCCGCCGACGCCGAGCGGCTGATCCGCCGCCCGCAGGACCCGACCGACAACGCCGCCCCGTCCGGCTGGACCGCGGCGGCGGGCGCCCTGCTGAGCTACGCCGCGCACACCGGATCCGAGCCCCACCGCACCGCCGCCCGGAAGGCCCTCGGCGTCGTCAAGGCGCTCGGGCCGCGCGTGCCCCGGTTCATCGGCTGGGGGCTCGCCGCCGCGGAGGCCGCGCTGGACGGGCCGCGCGAGGTCGCGATCGTGGGACCGTCCCTCGATCACGAGGGCACAAGGGCCCTGCACCACACGGCACTTCTCGGTACCGCGCCCGGCGCGGTCGTCGCCGTCGGCACCCCGGGCAGCGAGGAGTTCCCGCTGCTCGCGGACCGTCCGCTGGTCGGCGGTGAACCAGCCGCGTACGTCTGCCGTAACTTCACATGTGACGTGCCGACAACGGAAGTTGACCGGTTGCGTGCGGTGCTGAGCGACTGAAGTCGGGAATCAAGGGAAACACGCTCTTTATCTGAACAGCCCCCGGGCTTCACAGTTCCCCCCTAATGTCTGCACGGTGACGTGACGGACGGGGCCGCACCGGCACACCGTCACGCCTGGGGGTTCTGGGATCTGGGGGGATCTGTTTGCTGACGTCTGTTTTCATCGCCGCGGTTTCGCTTGCCCTGTTCTGGATGGCGGCCTTCACCCTGTGGTGGCAGATGCACGCCTGGCGTACGCCGGAAGTGCTCGCCTCCACGCGGTTCAGCAGCCCGGACGGGGACGAGCACGTCTCCTTCTCGCTGCTGCTGCCCGCCCGGCACGAACAGGCGGTGCTGGACCACACGATCCAGCGGCTGCTGGAGTCGAGCCACACCGACTTCGAGATCATCGTGATCGTCGGGCACGACGACCCGGAGACCACCGCCGTGGCCGAGAAGGCCGCGGCGGGTGACCCGCGGGTCCGTGTCGTCGTCGACACGCACGCGAAGAAGAACAAGCCGAAGGCCATGAACACGGCCCTGCCGCACTGCCGCGGCGACGTCGTCGGCGTCTTCGACGCGGAGGACCAGGTCCACCCCGAACTCCTCGCGCACGTCGACCACGCCTTCCGCACCACCGGCGCGGACGTCGTCCAGGGCGGGGTGCAGCTGATCAACTTCCACTCCAGCTGGTACAGCCTGCGCAACTGCCTGGAGTACTTCTTCTGGTTCCGCTCGCGGCTCCACCTGCATGCGCAGAAAGGTTTCATTCCGCTGGGCGGCAACACCGTCTTCGTCCGCACGGACGTCTTGAAGGAAGCCGACGGCTGGGATCCCGACTGCCTCGCGGAGGACTGCGACCTGGGCGTACGGCTCTCCAGCGTCGGCAAGAAGGTCGTCGTCGCCTACGACTCCGACATGGTGACCCGGGAGGAGACCCCGGGCTCGCTCATGTCCCTGCTGAAGCAGCGCACCCGCTGGAACCAGGGGTTCCTCCAGGTGTACCGGAAGAAGGACTGGAAGCAACTGCCCACCCTCGGGCAGCGGTTACTCGCCCGCTACACCCTGATGACGCCGTTCATGCAGGCCTTCACCGGCCTGATCATCCCGCTGAACGTGGCGATCGCGCTGTTCCTGGACGTGTCCGTCGGCATCGCCTTCATCACCTTCCTGCCGGCCGTCACCGCCCTGGTCACCTTCGTCTTCGAGATCGTCGGACTGCACGACTTCGGCCGGCAGTACGGCCTGCGCGTCCGCTTCGCGCACTACCTGAAGCTGGTCCTGGGCGGCCCCTTCTACCAGGTCCTGCTCGCCGGCGCGGCCGTACGGGCCGTGTGGCGTGAGCAGCGCGGACGCAACGACTGGGAGCTGACGACACACGTCGGCGCGCATCTCGACGAGACCCGGCGACACGTGCCCGTGACCCGAGAGGACGTTCCCGCGTGACCTCCACCCTCCCCGCGGCGACCACCCCGAAGGTCCCCGCGCAGCGGCAGCCCGCGCCCCGGACCGGTGCGCACCGGACACCGGAGCCGCCGAGCCGGCTGCGCTCCTCCCGCCCCGACCTGGTCCTCTGCGGTGTCCTCCTCGTGGCGATCCTCGTCGTGCAGGGCTGGAACATCGCCGACTACCCGGCCCTCAGCGACGACGAGGGCACCTACCTCGCCCAGGCGTGGTCGGTCCAGCAGGGCGACGGACTCGCCCACTACACCTACTGGTACGACCATCCGCCCCTCGGCTGGATCCAGATCGCCCTGCTGACCTGGATCCCGGCGCTGATCAGCCCCGAGTCGATGACGGTCGGCACCATGCGCGCCGCCATGCTGGTGATCAGCGGCGTCAGCGCGGTCCTGGTCTACGTGCTGGGCCGCCGCCTGGCCCTGCCCCGCTGGGCGGCCGGGCTCGGCATGGTGTTCTTCGGGCTCTCCCCGCTGGCCGTCGTCCTCCAGCGGGAGATCTTCCTCGACAACCTCGCGGTGATGTGGACGCTGCTGGCCTTCACCCTGGCCGCCTCCCCGAGCCGCCACCTCTGGCACCACTTCGGCGCGGGGATCGCGGCGGCCACGGCCGTCCTCACCAAGGAGACGATGCTCATCGTCCTGCCCGCCCTGTTCCTCACCATGTGGCGGCACAGCCACCGGGACACCCGCAAGTTCGCCCTCACCGGCGCTGTCACGGCCTGCGCGCTGATCGGCTTCTCGTACCCCCTGTTCGCCCTGCTGAAGGGCGAGTTGCTGCCGGGCGCCGGGCACGTCTCCCTCTGGGACGGCGTCAAGTACCAGATGACCAGACCCGGTTCGGGCTTCATCCTCGACCAGGGCTCCGGCTCCTGGGGCGTGCTCCAGTCGTGGCTGTACTACGACCGGATCCTGCCCCTCGGCGGCCTCGCCGGCGCCCTGCTGCTGCTCGTCACCTGGCGCTGGTCGGTCACCGCCCGGGCCCTGGCCGGACCGGCCCTGGCCGTCGCGATCTTCGCCGCGCTCGCCCTGCGCCCCAACGGCTACCTGCCCGCGATGTACGTCATCCAGGCCCTGCCGTTCCTCGCGCTCGTGCTCGCCGGCGGCACCGCCTCCGTCGCGCACGCCGTGCTGAGCCGCTGGCGCTCCGAGGCGGAGAAACGGTACGTCAGTGTGGGACGGTACGCGCTCGCCGCGGTCCTGGCCCTCGCCGCCGGTGCCTACGTCGTACCTCGCTGGTACGACGGCGCCCGCACCGCCGTCACCACCGACGCCAACGCCCCGTACCAGGCCGCCTCCAAGTGGCTGGCCACCGAGGTCGAGGACCCGGAGCGCACCCGGGTGCTGGTCGACGACGCGCTCTGGCTCGACCTCGTCCACCACGGCTACCGGCCCGGACTCGGCGTCATCTGGTTCTACAAGGCCGACCTCGACCCGGCGGTGACGAAGACGATGCCGCGCGGCTGGAAGGACCTGGACTACGTCGTCGCCTCACCGACGGTCCGGCGGGACGCGGCCGACCTGCCCAACGTCAAGGCCGCCATGGAGCACTCGGACCCGGTCGCCACCTTCGGCACCGGCGCCGACCGTATCGAGATCCGCCAGATCCAGACCACCGCCGGAGGCACCCGATGAGCCAGGAGTCCACCGTCCCCGGCGAGGTCGTCGAGACCACCGAGATCCCCGAACCGGGCGCCGTCACCATCGTCGTACCGACCTTCAACGAGTCGGCGAACGTACGGCAGTTGCTGCACCAGATCACCGAGGCCGTCCCGGCCCGGCTGCCCTGCGAGGTCGTCTTCGTGGACGACTCCACCGACGACACGCCCGAGGTCATCGAGAAGGCGGCGCGGGACTGCCCGTTCCCGGTGACCGTGCTGCACCGCGAGGAGCCGGCGGGCGGGCTCGGCGGCGCGGTCGTCGAGGGCATGAAGGCGGCCACGTCGGACTGGATCGTCGTCATGGACGGCGACTGCCAGCACCCGCCGTCGCTCGTCCCCGACCTGGTCGCCACCGGCGAGCGGGCGAACGCCGGGCTGGTCGTCGCCTCCCGGTACATCAAGGGCGGCAGCCGGGCCGGACTCGCGGGCAGCTACCGCGTGCTCGTCTCACGCGGGGCGACCTGGCTGACCAAGGCGCTCTTCCCCCGCCGGCTGAAGGGCATCAGCGACCCGATGAGCGGCTTCTTCGCGATCCGCCGCAGCGCGGTCACCGCGGAGGTCCTCCAGCCGCTCGGCTACAAGATCCTCCTCGAACTCGCCGTCCGCAACCGTCCGCGCACGGTCACCGAGGTGCCCTTCGTCTTCCAGGACCGGTTCGCCGGGGAGTCCAAGTCGACCGCGCGGGAGGGCCTGCGCTTCCTGCGCCACCTGGCCGGACTGCGCACCGCCTCACCGGTCGCGCGCATGATCGGCTTCGGCCTGATCGGGCTCACCGGCTTCCTCCCGAACCTGGTCGGCCTGTGGGCGCTGAACACGCTCGGCATGCACTACGTGCCGGCGGAGATCCTCGCCAACCAGCTCGGCGTGGCCTGGAACTTCGTGCTCATCGAGCACCTGCTGTTCCGTGAGCGGCGCCGGCACCGCCGCTGGTGGGACCGGGCCGGCCGGTTCGCGCTGCTCGCCAACGCCGATCTGGTGCTGCGCATCCCGCTCATCGCCCTGTTCGTGCACCAGTTCCACCTGGGCGTGCTGTCCGCCACCGCGCTGGCGCTGGTGACGACGTTCGTCCTGCGCTTCGCCGGGACCGAAGCGCTGGTCTACCTGCCGCGCCGGGGACGTGAGAAGCCCGCGCGCGACAGCCGCACCGCGAGGAGAGCCGCGTGAACCTTCGTCGCAGAACGACCGCACTCCTGTCCGTGGCGGGCCTCACCTCGGGCCTGCTCATGACCGCACCCCAGCCCGCCTCCGCCGCCAACCTCATCAGGAACCCGGGCTTCGAGACCGCCGGCCCCGGCGACATGCCGTACTGCTGGGAGAAGTCCGGCTGGGGCGACAACGACTTCACCTTCACCACCACGAGCGACGCGCGCACCGGCGGCAAGGCCATGAAGGTCGAGCTGACGCGCCGCGTCGACGGTGACCGCAAGGCCCTGATCACCGAGTCCGCCGAGTGCGCGCCCGTCGTGACGCCGGGCAGGCAGTACGACCTCGGCCTCTGGTACAAGACGACCACCCCGGACGCGGCGATCACGCTGTTCCGGCACGACGCCACGGCCGGCTGGCAGTACTGGACCGACCTCAAGACGCTGGACCTGGCGGGCGACTGGACCGAGGCCACGGTCCGCACGCCCGAGGTCCCGGCCGGCACCGACCGCATCTCCTGGGGCGTCTCCGTCTACGGCACCGGCTCGGCCACCACCGACGACTACCGGATGGACCAGGTCCCCGACCCGGTCCTGCCGCCGAAGTGCACGGGCACCGCGGAGCAGTGCGCGAACGGGAAGTGGGACGTGCTGCCCACGCGGAACCCGGTCCGCTCCATGCACTCGGTCGTCCTGCGGGGCGGCAAGGTGCTGCTCATCGCCGGCTCCGGCAACGACGAGTCGATGTTCGAGGCGGGCACCTTCACCAGCGCCGTGTACGACCCGGAGAACGGCTCGTACAAGATCATCCCCACCCCGAAGGACATGTTCTGCGCGGGCCATGTGCAGCTCCAGGACGGGCGCGTGCTGGTGATGAGCGGCAACAAGGGCTTTCCGTCGGCGGACGGGCGTATCGGCTACCAGGGCTACAAGGACTCGTACGTCTTCGACCCGGAGACCGAGACCTACTCCAAGACCAACGACATGAACGACGGCCACTGGTACCCGTCGGCGACGATCCTCGGCAACGGTGACGTCATCTCCTTCGGCGGCCTGCGCGAGGACTCCACCGGCTCGGTCACCGCCGAGCTGTTCTCCGAGGCCGAGCAGCGGTGGCAGCCGACCTGGAAGGTCAACCAGACCTGGTCCTACTGGGGCCTGTACCCGTCGATGATCCTCATGCAGGACGGCCGCCTCTTCTACTCGGGCAGCCACGTCTTCGGCAACAACATCCCGGGCACGGGATCGGCGATCTACGACTACGGCGCCAACACGGTCACCCAGGTGCCGGGCCTCCAGAAGAAGGACGAGCGCGACCAGTCGGCCAGTGTGCTGCTGCCCCCGGCCCAGGACCAGAAGGTCCTCACCCTCGGCGGCGGCAACATCGACTCCAACCCGGAGGCGAACCGCCTGACCGACATCATCGATCTCAAGCAGCCGAACCCCTCGTACGTGGCGGGACCGCCGATCCCGCAGGGCACGGTCGACCTCGGCAACGGGCCCGTCCCGCAGACCGGGAACCAGGGCAAGATGTACGTCTCCGCCGTGCTGATGCCCGACGGCAAGGTGCTGGAGACGGGCGGCGCGCTGCACAACCGCGCCGACCCGGTCTACGAGACGTCGATCTTCGACCCCGCGTCGGAGACCTTCGACCCGGTCGCCGTCGACCCCGAGGCGCGCGGCTACCACTCCTCGGCGTTCCTGCTCCCCGACGGCCGTGTGATGACGACCGGCGACAACCCGGGCAACGGCACCTGGAACCACGACGTGTCGGTCTACAGCCCGCCGTACCTCTTCAAGGGCCCCCGCCCGCGGATCACCTCCGTCATCGACACCGAGTGGAACTACGGGGACACCCAGCGGATCACCGTCGACCGGCCCATCGCCAAGGCCGAGCTGATCCGCCCGGCCGCCGTCACGCACTCCTCGGACCCGAACCAGCGGTTCGTGGACCTGCCGCTGTCGGTCGATGGCGACAACGTCGACCTGAACGTGACGAGCAACCCCAACCTGGCCCCGCCCGGCTGGTACATGCTCTTCGCGGTCGACGCGAACGGCGTGCCCTCGGTGGCGAAGTGGGTGCACCTCCAGGGCCCGCGGGCCCTCAAGGCGTCGGACGCCTCGGCCCATGTCCACGACTTCGCGGACCAGCCCACGGGCAAGGTGGTCAAGCCCGGCAAGAAGCGGACGTCGCAGAAGGTCAGCCCCACGATCTCCGGCTGCGACCGCCACTATGGCTCGATCAACGTCTGCGTGCCGACGGACTTCCCGGCGGAGGTGAAGAAGACGACGGCGGCCCGCTGTGCGTGGCTCAAGGCGAACGACTACGGCCGCCTGAAGATCAACGGCAAGGACGACCCGCTGGGCCTGGACCGAAACAGGGACGGAACCGCCTGCGGCAAGGACGACACAGCGGGGCGCTAGAAGCGCCCTCCAGGGGCACGCCCTTCAGGGGCGCGGGGAACCGCGCGACCAGCCACGACGGCGGCGCGGTTCCCCGGGGCGTTCAACCTTCAACGGCGCCCGCCCGGAGCACGTTGGCCTGCGCCACGATCGCCCGCAATTGCACGCCCTTCAGGGGCGCGGGGAACTCCGCGACCAGCCACGACGGCGGCGCGGTTCCCCACGGCGCTCAACCCTCAACCGCGCTCCTGGTGAAAGCGACCGCCTGCTCCACGATCGCCTCCAACTGCTCGTGATGCGCCCCCCGCCAATACGCCCGCCCACACGCCGAGCACTGCGCGAACACGTCGTACGTCGCATGCGTCCCGTGCTTCAGCTGATCGGCGACCTCGTCCTTCGTCGCCTCGCGCAGCACCCCGTTACAGGCGGTGCACCGCGTCCAGGGAAGCAACTCGGGCTCGAACCGCCCCAGGACGTCCCACAACTGCTCCTCGGGACGCGTGCTGTACACGAACGCCCCCGCCCACAGCTCACGCCTGCGCAGCAACCCCCGGTCGCGGCTCAGCATGACCCGCTGCTCGGCGGCCGATCGTGCCGCGAGGGCGGGGTCGCCGATGTCGGTCGATTCGTACGCCGTGTCCGCACCGAGCAGCCGCAGCCGGCGTGCCAGCGTGCCGAGGTGCACGTCGAGGAGGAACCGCAGGGGAGCGCCCGGCACCCGCTGGGGCCGGGCGACGGTCCGCACGGTCACCGACTCGCCGGCCACCGGGACGTGCGAGACGGGCACCTCCTGGCCGTCCACGAGCAGCGCGCCCACCTCGGTCAGCGGCACACCGAGGGACTCGATGACATGGCCCAGGCTGGAGACGCCGTCGGTGGCGGCCCGTACGGTGTCCGACCGCCGGGCCCGGGGGACGAAGACGTGCAGTTCGGGTGCGAACTCGACGTGGATCTCGGGACCGTTCACCGGATCAGGATGCCACGGCGACGGGCCGCCGCCTCAGGGTTTCTGGGTCGGCAGGCCCTTTTCCAGGACGTCCAGGGCACGGTCGACGAGTTCCCTGATGTCGTCCCGGTGGCCGGTCTCGGCCCAGTAGTGGGAGACCTCCATCAGCCCGCCCATCACCGACATCGCGAAGACCCGTAGCTCCAGGCTGTCGGGGTCGAGCCCGGAGCGCTCGGCGAGGGCCTCGCGCAGCAGCCGGCCGGTGGCGGACATGCTCTCGATCATGCGGGCCCGGACGGCGGGCACCTCGACCGCGAGCCTCGTCCGCAGCCGGGTCACCTCGGGTTCCTCGGCGAGGCTCAGGTCGAGGGCCGTGCGCATCACGTGCCTGAGGACGTCGGCCCAGGACTCGTCCTCGGGCCGGGCCCGCACCTCCGCCAGCATCACCGGGTCCCACTCGTCGGTGATGACGATGTCCTCCTTGGTCGGGAAGTAGCGGAAGACGGTCGACGGCGACACCTCGGCGCGGTCGGCGATCTGCTCGATCGTCGTGGCGTCGTAGCCCTGCTCCTCGATCAGCGCGTAGGTCGCGGTGCGGATCGCCTGACGGGTCTTGATCTTCTTCCGCTCCCGGAGTCCCATCGCAGGGCGGTCGGCGGGGGTGGTGCGTGCTGCCGTCATGAAGGTCATTGTCGGGCATCGGCCTCGGGCTCGGCCATAGCCGGGGTCTCGCTCCCCGTGTCCGAGGCGGGGCGGGTACGCGGCAGGAACGCCCCGGCGAGCAGTGCGGCGACCAGGGCCGCGACGCCGCTCACCACCAGGACGACGCCCATGCCGTGCACGTACGCGCTGTTCGCGGAGGCGGCCAGGCCGGGTGTGCCCGTGCGCTCGGCGACGAGGTGCGCGGCGACCACGGACTCCCCGGCGGTGTCGGCGGCCCGGGCGGGCAGTCTGGTGACGTCGAGCCGGTCCCGGTAGACGCCCGCGAGCAGGCTGCCGAGCAGGGCGATGCCGATCGCGCTGCCGACCTGGCGCAGGGTCATGAGGAGCCCGGAGCCGCTGCCGGCCCGGGCGGCGGGCAGCGCGGCCAGCGCCCCGTCCATCGCCGGGACCACCGCGAAGCCGAAGCCGAGGCCGGTGACGGTCAGCCACAGCGCGGCGAAGCCGTAGCCGGAGTCGGAGGTCGTCCGGCTGCCGAGGAACGCGGCGAAGGCCAGCACCACCAGGCCGCAGGTGACCACGGCGCGGGGACCGAACCGGGCGACGACCGGCTGGGCACCGCGTGCGGCGACCATCAGCCCGGCCATCATCGGCAGCAGCCGCAGCCCGGTGCCGAGGGCGTCGTGGCCGAGGACGGCCTGGAGGTAGGGCGGCAGCAGGAACAGCAGGCCCGCCAGGACGAAGGTGACCAGGGTCGCCGTGATCGTGTTGACGAGGAAGCCGCGGTGGCCGAGCAGCTCCATGTCGAGCATGGGCCGCGCCGCCCGGCGCTCGCGCAGCACCAGCCCGGCCAGCAGGATCGCCGCCGCGCCGAGGAACCCGGCCACCAGGGGGTCGCCCCAGCCGCGCGTGGGCGCCTCGATGATGGCGTAGACGAGGGCGCCGAGGCCCGTCACGGTGAGTGCCGTGGCGACGGTGTCGACCTTCGGGGAGGCCGGGTCCCGGGTCTCGGGGAGCAGGAAGAGGCAGGCCGTGATGCCGATGCCGACCATCGGGACGTTGATCAGGAAGACCGAGCCCCACCAGTAGTGGTCGAGCAGCCAGCCGCCCAGGATCGGGCCGAGCGGCATGCCGAGCGCGGAGGCGGCCGACATGACGCCGATGGCCTTGGCGCGCTCGTCCGGGCCGAACAGCGAGGGCAGCACCGACAGGGCGAGCGGCATGACCAGGGCGCCGCCGACGCCCATCACGGCACGGGCGGCGACGACCCAGGTCACGTCCCCGGCCAGGGCGCCCACGACCGAGCCGGCCAGGAAGATCCCGAGGCCGGTGATCAGCATCAGCCGCCGCCCGAACCGGTCGCCCAGCAGCCCGGCCGGGAGCATCAGCGCGGCGAAGACGACGACATAGGCGTCCGCCATCCACTGCTGCTCGCCGGTCGTCGCGCCCAGGTCCTCCGCCATGGTCGGCAGCGCGACGTTGAGGATCGTCATGTCGAAACCGAGCGTCAGCATGCTCGCGACCAGGGCCCCGAGGGCCCACCAGCGGCGTGGGTCGTACCCGACCCCGTTAGTGACAGTAGCCATGAAATGAGAGTAGCTCTCAAAAGGTAGCTACTGTCAATCGGTAGACACTCCCGGCGCAACGAAAACGGCCACGGCTGGAGAGCCGTGGCCGGAGAGGTCGAGCGGGCGGGGGTTACCCGTGCTGGTACGCCACCAGCGAGATCCCCACGTAGTGCGTGATGAAGGCCGCCAAGGTGAATGAGTGGAACACCTCGTGGAAGCCGAACCAGCGCGGTGACGGGTTGGGCCGCTTGATCCCGTAGACCACGCCGCCCGCGCTGTAGAGCACGCCGCCGATGATGACCAGGACCAGGACGGCGATGCCGCCGGTCCGCATGAAGTCCGGCAGATAGAAGACGGCCGCCCAGCCCATCGCGAGGTAGCACGGCGTGTACAGCCAGCGCGGGGCGCCGACCCAGAAGACGCGGAACGCGATACCGGCCGCCGCCGCGGCCCAGATGCCCCACAGCAGCCACTGGCCCTTGGTGCCCGGCAGCAGCAGCATGGTCAGCGGCGTGTACGTGCCCGCGATGATCAGGAAGATGTTGGCGTGGTCCAGACGGCGCAGGATGCCGTCCATGCGCGGACTCCAGTTGCCCCGGTGGTACAGCGCGCTCACGCCGAACAGCAGGCACGCCGTCAGTGCGTAGATGCTGCAGGCGATGCGTCCTCTGGTCGAGTCGGCGAGGGCGGTCAGCACCAGACCCGCGACGAGGACGGCCGGGAACATGCCGAGGTGCAGCCAGCCGCGCAGCTTGGGCTTCACCGGATGCGGCAGGGAGAGCGCCACCGGACCGCGGCCGTCGGCCGGCGTGTCCTTGTCGGTGGGCGCGTCAGGGACGAACGCAGTCATGGCCGAATGGTAGCTACGGAACCGTAAGTGGCCCATCCGTCGCGCGGATTGACCGACCAAGAGTGGCCATCCTCTCACCATGACCGGCCGGTGGTTACGCAAACGGACGGTCTGGTGAACCCAACGTGCACGTAAAGCGTGCGCGAGAAACCGTGGCGATCCTCACGTTGCTCACCTGTGCGCTCCTCTGGACAGATGGGCGGACTCGTCGGATGATCAAATGAGTGCGGTCGGCACCGGATGAGCGCCAAGTTAAACCGTGAAGCATCCGGGTCGCAGCCCCCACGGGGCCTCCACATCACCAAAAATCCCTCATTTAGGAGCAATCGTGGCGCGCGACATCGCGGCTCCCACCGTCCCCACCACCCATCAGGGGCTGATTTCGTGGGTGAACGAGATCGCCGAACTGACCCAGCCGGACAACGTGGTCTGGTGTGACGGATCCGAGGCCGAGTACGAGCGACTGTGCGGGGAGCTCGTCGAGAAGGGCACCTTCCGGAAACTCGACCCGATCAAGCGCCCCCACTCCTACTACGCCGCCTCCGACCCCACCGACGTCGCGCGCGTCGAGGACCGGACGTTCATCTGCTCCGAGAAGGAGCAGGACGCCGGCCCGACCAACCACTGGAAGGCCCCTGCCGAGATGCGGGAGATCTTCCAGGGGACCGGGGGTCAGGGCGGGCTGTTCCGCGGCTCGATGCGCGGCCGGACCATGTACGTGGTGCCGTTCTGCATGGGCCCGCTCGGTTCGCCGCTGTCCGCGCTCGGCGTGGAGATCACCGACTCCGCGTACGTCGCCGTC
Organism: Streptomyces viridochromogenes DSM 40736; assembly: GCF_000158955.1. Lineage (GTDB taxonomy): Bacteria > Actinomycetota > Actinomycetes > Streptomycetales > Streptomycetaceae > Streptomyces > Streptomyces venetus. The sequence goes on from NZ_GG657757.1 coordinate 5,652,674, forward strand.
TCCATGCGCACCATGACCCGCATGGGACAGCCCGTCCTGGACGAGCTCGGCTCCGACGGGTTCTTCGTCAAGGCCGTGCACACCCTGGGCGCCCCGCTGGAGCCCGGCCAGGAGGACGTCCCCTGGCCCTGCAACCAGACCAAGTACATCTCGCACTTCCCTGAAGACCGCGAGATCTGGTCCTACGGCTCCGGCTACGGCGGCAACGCCCTGCTCGGCAAGAAGTGCTACGCCCTGCGCATCGCCTCCGTGATGGCGCGTGACGAGGGCTGGCTGGCCGAGCACATGCTGGTCCTCAAGCTGACCCCGCCGCGCGGCGAGGCCAAGTACGTCGCGGCGGCCTTCCCGAGCGCCTGCGGCAAGACCAACCTCGCCATGCTGGAGCCGACCGTGCCCGGCTGGACGGTCGAGACCATCGGCGACGACATCGCCTGGATGCGCTTCGGCGAGGACGGCCGGCTCTACGCCATCAACCCCGAGGCCGGTTTCTTCGGTGTCGCCCCCGGCACCGGCGAGCACACCAACGCCAACGCGATGAAGACGCTGTGGGGCAACTCCGTCTTCACCAACGTCGCCCTCACCGACGACAACGACATCTGGTGGGAGGGCATGACGGAGGAGACTCCGGCCCACCTGACGGACTGGAAGGGCAACGACTGGACGCCCGAGTCGGGCGTCCCGGCCGCGCACCCCAACGCCCGCTTCACCGTGCCGGCCTCGCAGTGCCCGATCATCGCGCCGGAGTGGGAGGACCCCAAGGGCGTGCCGATCTCGGCGATCCTCTTCGGTGGCCGCCGCGCCACCGCCGTACCGCTGGTGACGGAGTCCTTCGACTGGAACCACGGCGTCTTCCTCGGCGCCAACGTGGCCTCCGAGAAGACCGCCGCCGCCGAGGGCAAGGTCGGCGAGCTGCGCCGCGACCCGTTCGCGATGCTGCCGTTCTGCGGCTACAACATGGGCGACTACATGGCCCACTGGATCGACGTGGCCAAGGACAAGGACCAGTCCAAGCTGCCGAAGATCTACTACGTCAACTGGTTCCGCAAGGACGACGCCGGCAAGTTCGTCTGGCCCGGCTTCGGCGAGAACTCCCGCGTCCTGAAGTGGATCGTGGGACGCCTGGACGGCACGGCCGAGGGCGTCGAGACCCCGATCGGCGTCCTGCCGACGAAGGACGCCCTTGACACCAACGGCCTGGAACTGTCCGACGGCGACCTGGAGTTCCTGCTCACGGTCGACAAGGAGGTCTGGCGCGAGGAGGCCGCCCTGGTCCCCGACCACCTCAACACCTTCGGCGACCACACGCCGAAGGAGCTGTGGGACGAGTACCACGCGCTGGTGCGGCGCCTGGGCTGAGCCCACCCCCGAACTCCGCGGCCGGCCGGAACCGACAGTGCCCTGACCAGCAACATCGTCACGGCCGGCCGCGGGACACACCGGCGGGGCCCGTACAACGGCGTGCGGGGTTCGGGGCCGGTCACCGCGTCCTCCGTCCGCCTCGACGGAAACCAGCGACGACCGGCCCCTTCCGCCCGCTTCGGCGCGGCCCCCAGGCGGGCTCACGAACGTGCCGATGAATGACCGAGCGCTCCGGCCGACGGCCTACGTCGACCGGGGCGCTCGGGCGTTTTCGGGATGTCGGTGTCGGTGCCGGTTTCGGTGTACAGCTCGCACCACACGGTCTTACGAGCGGCCTCCTGCTCCACACCCCACCGCACGGCCAGCGCGTCCAGCAACGCCAGCCCGGCGCCCACGACCACGCAGAGGGCGACGCCCACGCCGATGAGCCACCGCGCTTTCGCTGTCCTGGGCATCAGTACCACTCCGGGATGACTCGGTGGATGTTCGCCCACGTTCCCCGCCTGGGTCTGCCGGACCGTACTCAACCCGGCCCGTCCCATCCACGGCGAGGCTCCTTACCTCCTGGCCGCCGAGCCGGACCTGCGCAACCGGTCGCTGTACCACTCGGTCCTGGCCGCGGTGGCGGGCGGCGACCGCACCAGTGGCGGCATCGCGAGTGCGGTGGGCCGCAAGGCGACGGACATCTCACTGCCGCTGTCCGTCCTGAAGAACTGCGGCCTGCTCACCGTCGAGCCCGACGCCTTCCGCGCCAACCGCACGACCTACCACGTCGCAGAGCCGCTGATCACCTTCCACCATGCCGTCGTCCGCCCCGAGACGGCTCTGCTCAGTCGCCGTCGAGGAGCAGCCAGGATGTGGGAGCACAGCAGGGCGACGTTCCTCAGCAAGGTCGTAGGTCCGCACTTCGAGCGCCTGTGCCGTGAGTGGGTCGAGTGGCACGCGGACCCCGCGACGTTCGGGGGCATGCCGATCCAGGTCGCGTCCGGGACCGTGGCCGACCCGGTCAACCGGACCGCTCTCGAGGCCGACGTCGTGGTGCACGGGGCGATCGGCCAGGACCAGGGCATCCTGCTGTCCGTGGGGGAGGCCAAGTGGCACAAGGTCATGAACCTCGGGCACCTGCAACGCCTGCGCCGCATCCTGGAGTTGCTGGAGGCGAGGGGCGTCGACACCCGTCATGCCAGACCGGCCTGCTACAGCGGCGCCGGATTCGACGCGGAGCTGCGGGCGGCCGAGAGCCGGGGTGAGGTGGTCCTCGTCGACCTGCAACGGCTGTACCACGGTTCCTGAAGCCCACGAGGTGGAGCACTGGTCGGGGAGGGCGGTGCGCGGTGGATTGTGGCGCCCGGTCCGCGCGTCGCTGCGGGTGCGCGCGGACCGGGGCCGTCGAAGGGAGCCCGAAGAGGGCTCAGTGGGACGCGAGCTCGCGCGGCTCCAGGGCCGCCGAGTGCGCGTCCATCTGCTCGGCGGCCAGGATCGCGGCCGCCGTGTCGGCACGGGACGCGGCCACCACCAGCGCACGCCCCGCCAGGGCATGCGCCCGCCGGTGCAGCGCCGCCGCACCGCGCTCGCGCCGCCCGCCGAGCACGCGAACTGGTGTCCGTCCGCCCCTCAGGCGCGCCACCTGCTCCGCGAGCCGCTCCGCCGCGGCGTCCATGTCGGCCGACGGCGCTGCCGCGCGCAGCTCGTCCGTGACGGCGAGCAGGGCGGCGAGGTGGCCCGCGAGCTGGATGTCCAGCTCTTCCTCACGGGAACGGTGGGGAAAGTCGGGGTCGGGGCCGTCCACCGTGCTGTGGACCGACTTGGCGCGGATCGGCTCGTACATGGGAGGGCCTCCTGTGTTCTTACAGGAAGCCATCCTAGCTTAGATTTCGTCTAAAGTTGAGTTGTTCACAAAACCGGACTGCCTGCACACGTAGCGTGAGCGAGTCGGTGCGGTCTTGTGGTCAGGTCTGGCTGTAGCCGTCCAGGAAGTGCCCGATCCGGCCCACCGCGTCCCTCAGGTCGCCGACCGTCGGCAGGGTCACGACCCGGAAGTGGTCCGGCTCCGGCCAGTTGAAGCCGGTGCCCTGGACGACCATGATCTTCTCGCGCCGGAGCAGGTCCAGGACCATCCGCCGGTCGTCCTTGATCTTGAAGACCTTCGGGTCGAGGCGCGGGAAGAGGTACAGCGCGCCCTTCGGCTTCACGCAGGTCACGCCCGGGATCTGGGTCAGCAACTCGTAGGCGACGTCCCGCTGCTCGCGCAGCCTGCCGCCCGGCAGGACCAGGTCGTTGATCGTCTGCCGTCCACTGAGGGCGGCGACGACGCCGTGCTGCCCCGGCATGTTGGCGCACAGCCGCATGTTCGCCAGGATCGTCAGACCCTCGATGTAGGAGTCGGCGTGCGCGCGCGGCCCGGAGATCGACATCCAGCCCACCCGGTAGCCGGCCACCCGGTACGCCTTCGACATGCCGTTGAAGGTGAGGGTCAGCAGGTCGGGGGCGACGGAGGCGGTGGGGGTGTGCGTGGCCTCGTCGTAGAGGATCTTGTCGTAGATCTCGTCGGAGCAGACGAGGAGGTTGTGGCGGCGGGCGATGTCGGTCAGGCCCTTGATCATCGCCTCGTCGTAGACGGCGCCCGTCGGGTTGTTCGGGTTGATGATCACGAGCGCCTTGGTGCGGTCGGTGACCTTGCGCTCGACGTCGGCGAGGTCCGGCATCCAGTCGGACTGCTCGTCGCAGCGGTAGTGCACGGCGGTGCCGCCGGACAGGGACACGGCGGCGGTCCACAGCGGGTAGTCCGGGGCGGGCACGAGCACCTCGTCCCCGTCGTCCAGCAGGCCCTGCATCGCCATCACGATCAACTCGGAGACACCGTTGCCGATGAAGACGTGCTCGACGTCCGTCTCGATGCCGAGGGTCTGGTTGTGCATGACGACCGCCCGACGCGCGGCCAGCAGTCCCTTCGCGTCGCCGTACCCATGCGCCGAGGACACGTTCCGGAGGACGTCCTCCAGGATCTCGGGGGGACACTCGAAGCCGAACGCGGCCGGGTTGCCGGTGTTCAGCTTGAGGATCCGATGGCCGGCCGCCTCCAGCCGCATCGCCTCCTCGAGCACCGGGCCCCGGATCTCGTAACAGACGTTGGCGAGCTTGGTCGACTGGATCACCTGCATGTCTGGGAGCTTACGGCCCGGTAATGCCTCGCGGGTCGTGTTTTCCGCCACGTGAGACGCGGCAGTTTGGGTGGATATCGCCGTGCGCTGTCCCACCAGCCCCTTCAGTACCTAGAATGCGCCGCCATGTCCAAGCCATCCGACTACGCCGACGGGGCGACGAGCGACGAGCCGCAGGAACCGCCGAACGTGTACCTGCCTCAGGCAGCCCCACCCCCGGCGTACGACGCGTACGCCGACCCGGCGGCGGCCCACGGCTGGCAGGAGCCCTATGGCGCCGGGGGCGGCGCCGGTGACGCCGAGAACGCCCGTGACGCCGGGTACGGCGCGGGTGGCGAGTACGGCGCCGGCGCCGAGCGCGCTGCGGACGCCCCGCCCAGCCCGGGACACGCCCCCGGCACGGGCCCCCTGCCCGGCGCCTACCCCACGTCCGGCCCGGCCTCCGCACCCGGCACGGGCTCGGCCCCCGGCGCGTATTCCCCGCCCGGCACGGGTTCGGCCCCCGTACCCGGCGCGTATGCCACGCCCGGCACGGGTTCGGCCCCCGTGCCCGGCGCGTATTCCATGCCCGGAGCGGGCCCGATACCCGGCACAGCTCCTATGCCCGGCGCCTACCCCACGTCTGACACGGCCTCTGTGCCCAGCGCGGGCTCGGTCCCCGGTGTGGGCTCCGTACCCGGTGCGAATCCCTCGCCCGGAGCGGGCCCGATGCCCGGCACAGCTCCTATGCCCGGCGCCTACCCCACGTCTGACACGGCCTCTGTGCCCAGCGCGGGCTCGGTCCCCGGTGTGGGCTCCGTACCCGGCGCGAATCCCTCGCCCGGAGCGGGCCCCATGCCCGGCACAACCCCCATGCCCGGGGCCTCTCCCGCGCCTGGCGCGGCCCCTGTGCCCGGCATGGGCCCCACGTCTGGCGCGGCCGCTGCGCCCGGCACAGCCCCCACACCGGGCATGCCCCCCACCCCCTCCCCGGGCGACACTCGCGAACTCCCGGTCATGCCGGACCACGCCCGGCCCGGCCCCGGGCGCCGCTCCCGTCGGCGGCAGGGGCCGTCGCGGGCACGGCGGTTGGCTGTCGCTGTCGGGGCCCTGGGGGCCGTGTCGGCGGCCGCACTGGTCGTGGGGTTCTCCTTCTCGGGCTCGGACTCGACCTCCACGGGCCCGCGCGGCGGCGAGGGCGGCCGCACGGGCCCGGCCGCGGGGGA
>NZ_GG657757.1:5658498-5659831 GCF_000158955.1 Streptomyces viridochromogenes DSM 40736
CCGGCCGTCGGATCCGGGAGGGGGCGAGCCGTCCGGCGCCGACTCGGTGAGTCCGTCCGGCGTGGCGGGCCGGACCCCGTCCGCGTCCGGGAGTCCCTCGGAGGGCGGCTCCACACCCGGCACTCCGACGGCCTCCGCCCCTTCCACCCTCACGTCGGCCCCGGGCCGGTCCGGGGACAAGCCCGGACGCGGTCCCGGCGGCACCAAGGGCCCCAAGTGACCGGTTCATCAGGGAGTTTGAGTAGGGTCGGGCAGAACTGACCGGCCCCGGGCGGGAAACAACTCCTTGCCCCGCCACCCTTGCGGCGATCACAATGCGCATGACAACACTGCGGGCGGCCGGAAGATTTCCGGCCGCCTCCGTCGCAAGAGGGGACCCCCCATGAGAAAACCTCTCGCCGCCGCGTTCTTCGCCCTGGCGATAGCCGGGGCCGGCGCGGCTCCCGCGACCGCTGCCGACACCGCCCCCACGGGCGTCGGCAAGGCCGCGGACACGGGCAAGGTCACGTCCACCGTCTCGGGCGTGGTCACGTCCGCTACGGAGACCCTGTCCGGGATCACCAACCCGGCGCCCAAGGGCGTCAACTTCGCCGGGACGGTGGCCCTCAACAACTGCTCCGGCTCGGTCGTCCGCATGCCGGACTCCGAGGACAACGACCCGGCGCTGGTGATGACCAACGGACACTGTCTGGAGAGCGGCTTCCCCGGCCCCGGCGAGGTTCTCGTCGACAAGGCCTCCAGCCGCACCTTCGGGTTGCTGGGCGCCTCCGGCTCGCGCGTGGCGACCCTGCGCGCCGCCAAGCTCGCGTACGGCACGATGACCGACACGGACGTCGCGTTCTACCAGCTCACCACCAGCTACGCGCAGATCAAGAGCTCGTACGGCATCAACGCGCTGACGCTGAACGACTCGCACCCGGTCGCCGGCTCCGCCATCAGCATCCCCTCGGGCTACTGGAAGCGGATCTACAGCTGCGACATCGACGGGTTCGTGCCCACCCTGAAGGAGGGCGACTGGACCTGGAAGGACTCGGTCCGTTACACCTCCGCCTGCAACACCATCGGTGGCACGTCCGGCTCGCCCGTCGTCGACCAGGCCTCCGGCAAGGTCGTCGCCATCAACAACACCGGCAACGAGGACGGCGAGCGCTGCACGGTGAACAACCCCTGTGAGGTCGACGCGAACGGCAACGTGACCGTCCGCAAGGGCATCAACTACGCCCAGGAGACCTACCGGATCCCGTCCTGCTTCGGCATCGACAACAAGCTCGACCTGAGCGCGAGCGGCTGCGTCCTGCCCAAGCCGTAGGGCAGCGCACGAGCCCGGGGCCGG
>NZ_GG657757.1:5659931-5821980 GCF_000158955.1 Streptomyces viridochromogenes DSM 40736
CGGCCCGCCAGGGCGTCCGTGCGCCGGCCGTCCTCGATCACGAACCGCCCGCCGACCAGCACATGGGGAATTCCCGTCGGGAGCACCCGCGGCTCGGCGAAACTCGACCCCGCAGCGACCGTCGCCGGGTCGAAGAGCACCAGGTCGGCCACGTATCCCTCGCGGACCAGGCCCCGGTCCGGCAGCCGGAGGCGGGCCGCCGGGCGCGAGGTGAGGTGCGCGACGCACTCCTCCAGCGACATCACCCCCAACTCCCGCACGTAGTGCCCGAGGTAGTGCGGGAACGTGCCGTAGGCCCGCGGGTGCGGCTTCGCGCCCTGGAGGATGCCGTCCGAGCCGCCGGTGTGCACCCGGTGGCGCATGATCGCCCGGACGTTCTCCTCGTGGCCGACGTGCTGGAGGATCGTCGGGGCCAGCCGGTCGGCCAGCAGCAGCCCACGCGCCGTCACCCAGGGGGCCTCGCCCCGCGCGTCCGCCGACTCCTGGACCGTCCGGCCGACGAACTCCGCCAGGGCCGGGTCACCCACCCCCGAGATCTCGATCGTGTCCCACTCGATGGGCACGCCGTGGCAGCCGTCCGAACCGGTGACCTCCAGGTCGTGGCGGACGCGTGCCGCCGTCTCCTCGTCCGCCAGCCGCTTGAGGGCCTGCTCCGGGCCGCCCTCGTTGGCCCAGCTCGGCAGCATCGCCGCGAGCGTGGTGCAGCCGGGCGTGTAGGGGTAGGTGTCGAGGGTGATGTCGGCCCCGGCCGCCAGCGCCTCGTCCAGCAGGGACAGCAGCTCCGGCGCCCGGCCCTTGTTCACGCCGAAGTTCATGGTGGCGTGGGCGAGATGCAGGGAGCAGCCCGCCTCCCGGGTCAGGGCGACCATCTCCTCGTACGCCTCCAGGGCGCCGGCGCCGTAGGAGCGGTGGTGGGGGCAGTAGTAGCCGCCGTACGACGCCACCACCCGGCACAGCTCGGTCAGTTCGGCGTCCTTCGCGTACATGCCGGGCGTGTACGTCAGCCCCGACGACATGCCGACGGCGCCCTGCTCCATGCCCTCGGCGACCAACTGCCGCATCCGGTCCAGCTCTTCGGGCGTGGCCTCGCGGTCCTCCCAGCCGACGGCGAGCGCGCGGACCGTGCCCTGCGGGATCAGATACGCGGCGTTGACCGCGATGCCCCGGTCGAGCCGGTCCAGGTACTCGCCCACCGTCCGCCAGTCGAAGTCGATGTCGTCCCCGGAGCCGTTCCACCCGGCGATCGCGCGCCGCACCTCGCCGAGCGTGCGGTCGTCGACCGGCGCGTACGACAGCCCGTCCTGCCCGATGACCTCCAGCGTGACGCCCTGCGCGGCCTTGGCGCTGTGGTCGGGGTCGCGCAGCAGGGCCAGGTCGCTGTGGGCGTGCATGTCGACGAAGCCGGGGGAGAGGACGAGCCCCTCGGCGTCCACCTCCCGGCGCGCCTTGGGGCGCTGGCAGCCGGCCGCGGACGCCTCCTTGACGATTCCCACGATCCGGCCGCCGTCGACCACGACATCGGCCCGGTAGGAGTCCGCGCCGGAGCCGTCCACGACGTCGGCGTCCCGGATGACGAGCTCTTCCATGCCGCGGCCTCCTAGAAGTAGGTACGCACGTAGTCGACGACCGTGCCGTCCGCCTCCGCGACCGGGATCAGCGGCCACTTGTCGAACGACGTGCACGGATGGGACAGACCGAGACCGACCCAGTCGCCGACCTCCAGATCCGCCTCCGGCGTGGTGCGCAGCCAGGCGTGCTGGTCGGACAGGGCCGTCACCGACACGCCGGTCGCCGGGCGCTCGGCACCGTCCCGGCGGACCACCTGCGCGAACGGCAGGTCGAGGTCGTAGGCCGCGTCCCGCTTGCCCGCGTTGACGAAGGCCTGCTCCGCCGTCGGCCGGGACACCACCTGCGTCCACAGCCGGAACGCCGGCTCCAGAGCGCCCTCCTCGGGCACCCGGTTGAACGGGGTCAGCTTCCGGTAGTGGCCGTCGTCGTGCGAGACGTAGGCGCCCAGAGCGCGAGCAGCTTCAGCACCGGCAAGGAGAGCGCGGAGATCTCCGCGAAGACGTCGGCGACCGCGTCGAACCAGGCGCTGCCGCCCGCGCTGACGACGATCTCGTCCAGGCCGGCGAAGCGCCCCGCCTTGTCGAAGTCGGCGGCGAGCGCGACCAGCCGCCGCAGCCACGCCGTCACCCGCTCGGGGTCTGCCTGCGGCACCTCGCCCTCGTAGCCCGCCACGCCGACCAGCCTGAGGCTCCGGGCGCCCGCCACCGCGTCCGCGACCGCCGCGCACTCCGCCTCCGTACGGACCCCGGTACGGGCCCCCTCGCCGGCGGCGAGTTCGACGACCACGTCCACGGGGCGCGAGGCGTCACCCAGGGCCGCGTCCATCAACTCCACCCCGCGCACGGAGTCGACGTAGCAGACGAAGGAGAAGTCCGGGTCGGCGTCGAGCTCCGCGGAGACCCAGCGCAGCGCCGCCGGGTCGACCAGCTCGTTGGCGAGGAAAACGCGCCGGATCCCGAACGCCCGGGCCACCCGCACCTGGTGCGGCACCGCCAGCGTGATGCCCCACGCCCCGTGCTCGATCTGCCGGTGGAACAGCTGGGGCGCCATGGAGGTCTTGCCGTGCGGCGCGAAGGCCAGACCGTGCCGGTCCGCGTACACCTCCATGAGCTTCAGGTTGTGCTCCAGCCGCTCGGCGGACAGCGCGAGCACGGGCGTGGCGAAGCCGCCGGTGAAGAGGTTGCGGCGCTGGGCCGCCAGCTCGCCCACGGTCAGGCCGTCGGCGTCCGGCGGGAGGCCCTTGAAGCGGTGGTCGACGCGCTCTGCGGCGAGCCGGGCGAGGGACTCGGCGGCGGTGTCGGCTGTCATGGAGCCTCCCTGATCAGCAGTGTTGCAATTCTTGCAACACTCATTGCGTATATCGCTCAACGCTGTCTAACATCTCGGCCACCCGCGGTCAATGAAACCGCCACCGACCGGCACGACGACCCGACACGGCGACCCGACACGACGACCGACCCCACGAGGAGCTACGAGCATCGTGACCCCCACCGGACCCTGCAACGCCCCCGACGTCGTGGACGTCGTCGCGCTCGGCGAGTCCATGGTCACGTTCCTGCCCTCCCGGCCGGGCCGCCTCGCCGACGTCCCCTCCTTCGACCGGGGCATCGGAGGCGCGGAGTCCAACGTGGCGTGCGTGCTGGCCGCCGCCGGACACTCCGTGCGGTGGATCAGCCGGGTGGGGGACGACGCGTTCGGCGATCACCTGGTGAAGGCGATCGGCGGGTACGGGGTCGACGTGGCCCACGTCCGCCGCGACCCCGACCGGCCCACGGGCATCTACTTCCGCACCGCGGGCGACCGGGCCACCGACGCCCATGAGGTGGCCTACTACCGGGCCGGTTCGGCGGCCTCCGCGATGAGCGTGACGGACCCCGACCCGGCGGCGGTGCGCGCCGGGCGCGTGCTGCACCTGTCCGGCATCACGCCCGCGCTCTCCGCGTCCTGCCTGGACCTGATGCGCGAGCTGACCACCCGACGCCCCGGCCGCCCCCTGGTCTCCTTCGACGTCAACCACCGGCCCGGCCTCTGGCGCGACACGGACGCCCCCCGGGTGGTGCGGGACCTCGCCCGGGGCGCCGACCTCGTGTTCGTCGGGGAGGACGAGGCCTGGGGCCTGCACAGCCCGGAGGCCGTCCGCGCCGCCCTCCCCGAACCCGAGGTGCTGGTCGTCAAGCAGGGCGCCGCCGGAGCCACCGTCTTCGAGAAGCAGGATGTCACCTTCGTGCCCGCGCCCCGCGTCGACGTCGTCGCCGCCGTCGGAGCCGGGGACGCCTTCGCCGCCGGGTTCCTCTCCGCCACCCTGCGCGGACTGCCCGTGCGGGACCGGCTGCGGCACGGGCACCTGATGGCCGCCGCCGCCCTCACCGTGCCCGGCGACCTCGCGACCCCGCCCGCCCGGCAGCACGCCGACCGGCTCGTCGCCCTGGACGACGCGGCATGGGGGAGACTGCGACTCGGCCCCGGCTGGACCGAGGACCCCCAGCGGGCCGACGAGGAGGTACGTACGCCATGAGCCAGACCGTCGACCGCGCGCTCAGCATCCTGCCGCTGCTCGCCGAGGGGCCCGCCGACCTGGGGCAGGTCGCCGACCGTCTCGGCGTGCACAAGTCCACGGCCCTGCGCCTGCTGCGCACCCTCCACGAGCACGGCCTGGTCTACCGCCAGTCCGACCAGCGCTACCGCCTCGGCGCCCGCCTCTTCGCGCTCGCCCAGGAGGCGATGGAGAACCTCGACGTCCGCGAGATCGCCCACCCCCACCTGGTCCGCCTCAACGAGAACTGCGGCCACACCGTGCACCTCGCCGTGTACGAGGAGAACGAGGTCCTCTACATCGACAAGGTCGAGAGCCGCTACCCCGTGCGGATGTACTCCCGCATCGGCAAACCCGTCGCCATCACCGTCGCCGCGGTCGCGAAGCTGCTGCTGGCCGACCTGCCCGAGCACGAGCGGCGGGCGGTCGCCGAGAAGCTCGACTACCCCAGTTACACGGCCCGTTCGACACCCAACGCCGCGGCGTTCCTGCGCGAGCTGGAGAAGGTGCGCGAACAGGGCTGGGCCACCGACCTCGGCGGCCACGAGGAGTCCATCAACTGCGTCGCGGCGCCCATCCGCGGCGCCGACGGCCGGATCGTCGCCGCGATGTCGGTCTCCGCGCCGAACGTCGTCGTCACCGCGGACGAACTCCTCACCCTCCTGCCGCTGGTGCGCCGTACGGCGGACGCCATCAGCGGGGAGTACTCCGGCAGAACACCAGTGAAGGGCACCGTATGACGGACAAGATCGCACTCACCCCCAAGACCCACACCACCCCGCCGGCGAAGTTCTCGCACGGGGTGCGGAAGGGCAACATCCTCCAGGTCGCCGGCCAGGTCGGCTTCCTGCCCGCCGAGGAGGGCAAGCCCCCCACGCCCGCCGGGCCGACCCTGCGCGAGCAGACCCTGCAGACCCTGGCCAACGTCAAGGCCATCCTGGAGGAGGGCGGCGCCGGCTGGGACGACGTGATGATGATCCGCGTCTACCTCACCGACGTCGACCACTTCGCCGAGATGAACGCGATCTACAACGCGTACTTCGAGGAGCAGGGCCTGACCCAGCCGCCCGCCGCGCGCACCACGGTCTACGTGGGCCTGCCCGCGGGTCTCCTCATCGAGATCGACGCGCTGGCCGTCCTCGGCTGACACCCCCGCGACTCCCGCACGCCCGTGAGGTGCGGCGCCATCGATGCGCCGCGCCGCGCTCCCCCCTACCCAGAAGCTGCATGCATTTACGTAGAGGACCCCCGAATGTCCCTTTCGCTCGCCGCGTCGGCCCCCGCCGAGACCCCACCCCACACCGGAGGCCTGCTCCTCCTCGTCGACGGCACGGCCGGACTGCTGCTCACCGCGGCGCTCGGCATCGTGCTGCTCCTGTTCCTCATCATCAAGATGAGACTCCAGCCGTTCGTCGCCCTGCTCGCGGTCTCCATAGCCGTCGGCCTCGCGGCCGGCCTGTCCGTCACCGAACTCTTCGGCACGGTCCAGAAGTCGGACGCCGTCTCCACGATCGAGTCCGGCATGGGCGGCATCCTCGGCCATGTCGCGATCATCATCGGCCTGGGCACCATGCTCGGCGCCATCCTCGAAGTCAGTGGCGGCGCGGAGGTGCTGGCAGGCCGTCTGCTCGGCATGTTCGGCGAGAAGCGCGCCCCGCTCGCCATGGGCCTCACCGGCCTGATCTTCGGTATCCCGGTCTTCTTCGACGTCGGCATCTTCGTCCTGGCACCGATCGTCTACGCCGCCGCCAAGCGCTCCGGCAAGTCGATCCTGCTCTACTGCCTGCCCCTGCTCGCGGGCCTCTCCGTCACCCACGCCTTCCTGCCTCCGCACCCCGGCCCGGTGGCCGCCGCCGGTCTCCTCCACGTCGACCTCGGCTGGGTCATCCTCATGGGCATCGTCTGCGGTCTGCCGGCCGTGCTGGCCGCGTGGGCGTACTCGGCGTGGATCGGCCGCCGCATCTTCGTCGCCGTGCCGCAGGACATGGTCGAGGCGGCGGACGAGGCCAAGCAGGCCGTCATCGACGAGCAGCGGGCCGCCGGGGTGGCGCCGCGCGAGCAGCCGGTGTCCCTGTCGACGGTCCTCGCCATCATCGGCACGCCGCTGGTCCTCATCCTCGCCGCGACGTTCTCCTCGATCGCCCTGGACCCGTCCACCCTCCGCTCGGTGATCGAGTTCTTCGGCAACCCCTTCGTGGCGCTCACGATCGCCCTGTTCCTCGCGTACTACCTGCTCGGCATCCGGCGCGGCTGGTCCCGCAAGTCGCTGGAGACGGTGTCCACGGCGTCCCTGAAGCCGGTCGGCAACATCCTGCTCGTGGTCGGCGCGGGCGGCATCTTCGGCGCCGTCCTCAAGGCCAGCGGCGTCGCCCAGGCCCTCTCCGACACGTTCAACGACGTGGGTCTGCCGGTGATCGTCCTCTCCTACCTGATCTCCGTGGTCCTGCGCGTGGCCCAGGGCTCGGCGACGGTGGCGATCGTGACGACGGCGGGCATCGTGGCGCCGCTGCTGTCCGAGGGCGACCACTCCCAGGCCTTCGTGGCCCTGGTCATCATGTCCATCTCGGCCGGCTCCATCTTCGCCTCGCACGTCAACGACGGCGGCTTCTGGATGGTGGCCAAGTACTTCGGCATCAGCGAGCGGGACACCCTCAAGTCGTGGACGGTGCTGGAGAGTGTGCTGTCGGTGGCGGGGTTCGTGGTGGCGGCGGTGCTGAGCTTGTTCGTGTAGACGCCCGTCGGTCCGTGTAGGCGTCTGATAACGATGCAGGGGCTGGCTGTGTGTGACACAGGTTTGTCGACCATACTGCTCCGCTGTGGAGCAGCGCATAGGTTCGAGCAGCCAGCCCCTGGAAGGCGCCGGATTCGACCCGGCCTTCATCCCCGGGCTCACGTCACCCGCGTCCGCGAAGAAGACGGGGGAGGACGGGCCGGAGAAGGAGCCTGAGGTCGCGGACGCGGTGGACGTCGAGGACGTCGAGAAGGCCGAGGAGGTCGAGAAGGCCGAGGAGGCAGAGGAGGCCGACGAAGAGGAGCGGACCGCCCCGGAGTCCGAAGAGGACGCCGTGCCGGACGGGCCCGTCTTCGAGGCGTCCGACCGCCGCGCGAGAATAGTCGCCGACCACAGAGGCGTCCGGCTCGTCCTGGACGACCAGGAGTGCGAGTTCCGCTGGGACGAGATCGGCGCGGTCGAGACGGAGACCGCCCGCTTCGGCAAGCGCTACACCGTCACCGTCCACACCCCTGACCGGCGTTGGTACCCGATCGAGATCGAGGCGCCGGCCAGGAGCCGTTTCACGGAGTGGGACAGTGAGCTGGACGCGGTGCTGGACGCCTACTTCGAGGAAGACGCCGACTAGCCGCAGTACTGGCTCTCCTTGCCGATCGACCGGTACATGCAGTCGGCGTTCTCCAGCAACTGCAGCACCGCGTCCCGGTTACGGGAGGTCTCCCGCTCGATCACCTCGTCGGGCGGGTAGAACCCCCCACCCCCGGACCGCGGATACATCTCGAAGGTGTACGCGAAGATCTTGTGCGCACCCCAGAGGTAGTCGTCGATCGACCCGTCCGTGATGTACAGGTCGCTGGACTGCTCCGGCGTGTACCCGTTGCTCGCCGCCATCTTCTGCCCGACCGCCTTGAACGCCGCGTTGTCGTCCGCGGTCATCCCGGTCGTCGTGTCGGAGTAGGTGTAGCCGAACGGCCACAGCACCAGCTCGCTGTACGTGTGGAAGTCGACGCCGGCCTTGATCTGCTGCTTGCCGCCGACGACCCGGCCACGCACGAAGTCGGCCACGACCTTCACCTCGGGCGCGGACTCGGCGGACGACCCGCGGTACGTCTCGGAGGACGTCGAGCCCGAGGAGCCGCCGCAGCAGCCCCAGCGGTAGTCCCAGTTGCGGTTCAGGTCCGTACCGACGTACGAGGAACCCGAGTTGGGCTGGCGGTTCTTGCGCCACGAGCGGTACGACCCGGTGGCGATGTCGTACTCCCCGCCGTCCGGATTGACGTCCGGGACGATCCAGATCTCGCGGTTGTTCACCATGCTGGTGACGCGCGAGTCGGAACCGTAGCCGGAGGTCAGCTCGCGCAGCAGGTAGAGCGCCATCTCGACGGTGAGGTGCTCACGGGCGTGCTGGTGGTGGGTGAACAGCACCTCCGGCTCGGACTCGTCGGTACCGACGTTGTCGCTGATCTTGACGGCGACGATGTTCCGGCCCTGGTACGACGTGCCGATCACGCGCTGGCTCGCGATGGACGGGTTGGCCGCGACGATCGAGTTGATCTCGCTCGTCATCTCCGCGTAGTTGTGGTACCGCGAGTCGGCGGACGGGAAGTCGAACAGCCGGACGTCGCCCCTTCCGGCGGACCGGTCGGGGACCGCGCCGAGCGCGGTGACCTCGTAGCCCTGGGCGCGGAGCTTCTTGATCTGGTCCGCGCGGCCGGAGACGACGACCCCGTGAGCGTGCACCTCGTCCACCGTCACGCCGGTGCGCTGAAGTGCCGTGCGGTCGGCGGCCGTCGAGTGCAGATGGACCTCGTACTGCCGGACGTCGTCGGCTGAGACGGCCGCCTTGGGCGCGCTGTCGGCGGTGGCGTCGGTCGTCGTCGAGTACAGGGGCGCCGCGAGGGCGAGGGCGAGAAGCGCGGCGAGGGCCGCGGTGCGTCTGCCGGTGCGGGCACCGGCGCCTCGTGTGCGAAGTCGCATGAAATCTCCTTGTGGGAGGTGGGGTGGTTCCGTGCGACGTGCTGGTGCGGGTGGCGCATATCGTTCTGCTAATGGCATGAGCAGGTCAAGACTGAAAGTGGCCGCGCAGTGTACGCGTGCGACGCCGCGGTCGAGGTGTCCCGAGGGAAGTACACCCACGGGTGTGACGCGCGCGTGCATACATGTACGCGGCGGGACAGAGTGAGGATTCGCGCAAGGGGAGCCGGACTGTCCGGACCCCCGGACCACACCCCTCCAGAGGACTGGCTGATCATGGGCGGATCAGCGCCACCACGGGACCATCAACTGCCGGTCGAGACGACCAGCTTCGTCGACCGGCGTGGCGAACTGAACGAGGGCCGCCAGCTGTTGGCTGGCACACGGCTGGTGACGCTGACCGGGCCGGGCGGCGTCGGCGAGACCCGGCTCGCCGCGCGTATCGCGGCCCGTGTGCGGAGGGCGTTCCCGGACGGCGTGCGCTTCGTGCACCTGTCCGGGCTGCACGACCCGGCACTCGTCCCCCTCGCCGCCGACACGCTCGGGCTGCACGACCACTCCGCCCAGCCGCCGCTGCACGCCCTCGTCGCCCAGGCGCTCCAGGAACCGGCCCGTCCCCGCACCCAGGCGCCCGAGGCCCCGTACCTGGACACCACGGTCCGCCTCACCCGCCGCGAGACCGAGGTGGCCCGGCTCGTCGCCGAAGGGCTCGGAAACCAGCGGATCGCCGACCGTCTGGTGATCGCCCGCCGCACCGCCGAAGGCCACGTCGAACGCATCCTCAGCAAGCTCGGCTTCAGCAACCGCAGCCAGATCGCCGCCTGGGTGACGGCACAGCGCTGATCCGCCCCCACCACAGACCGGCGAAACCACAGACCAGGGGAACCGCCCACATCCCGAGGGGACCGTATGACCACCCGACAACCCGCCACGCCCGCCGCGTTCGACCACCGCATGGCCGTCTTCGACTCCGACGAGGCCTTCGTGGCCGCCGCCCTGCCCTTCCTCGGCGAAGGCCTCGCCGCACCCGGCGAACCACCACCCGTCGCCATCGCCGACCCCCGCAACCTGGACCTCCTGCGCGACGCCCTCGGCAGCGACGCGAAGGACGTCGTCCACGTCCCGCACACCGACTGGTACACCGGCTCCGCCGCCAACGCCGTCGCCCGGGCCGCCACCTACCTCACCGGTAACGCGGGCCCGGGCGGCCGCATCCACCTGCTCATGGAGCCCGTCTGGAGCGGCCGCGCCGGCCGCTCGGCCCGCGAGACCACCGAGTGGATCCGCTACGAGTCCCTCGCCAACCTCCTCTTCGCCCCCATGGCCACCATCGCCCTGTGCGCCTACGACACCCGCACGGCGGGGCCCGCCGTCGTCGCCGCGGCGCGCCGCGCCCACCCCGACACGGACGTGTACGAGGACCCGGTACGCCTCACGGCCGAACTCGACGCCGTACCCCTCCCCTTGCCCCCGGCCGGCGCGCAGCCCCTCGCCGGACCCCACGCCGCCGCCGTGCAGACCTGGGCGGAGGGCCGGGGACTGGCCGCCGCCGACGCCGAGCTGTTCGCCACGGCCGTCGCCGAAGCGGCCGCCGCCCTGGCGCCCCTGGACGGCACCGCCCTGCTCTGGGGCGAGGCGCCCGCCTGCGTCTGCGAACTGCGCTCGGCCCGCCCGATCGGCGACCCGCTCGCCGGGTTCGTCCCACCCCAGTCCTGCGGCCAGGAGCCCGGGCCGGGCCTGTGGTACGCCCGCCAGGTCTGCGCCTACGTCGACATCCGCGACGACACCGAGGGCTCCACGGTCCGTCTCCAGTACGCGTGACGCTGAGCGCGGTGAGGTGGCGGACGTGGCCGAACCGCTCGTGGGCGAACTGGCCACCGACGCCCTGCTGCACGGCGGCAGCCGCTTCCGCCTCACCCTGTTCGCCGCGCACGGCGGCTGTGGTCGGCGACAGCCGTGACGCTCCGCTGGGTGGGCCTTGGCGGTGCCGTTGGTGCCGCCTTGGCCCGTCTCCGGGGTGCGGGTTCGTTGTGGTTGGTCGCGCAGTTCCCCGCGCCCCTAGGGTGATTACGCCGCGCCCTCTTGTAGGTCCGGGTACATTGCGGTTTCTTGACCTTCATGGCGGACACCACGGGAAACTCCACGGACCACAAGGCCGCGCACGTACCTCAGCCGCGCAAGGCCAGTTGGAAGTACATCGGGCCCGGCATCGTCGTCGCCGCGACCGGGGTCGGGGCCGGTGACCTGGTCGCCACGCTGATCGCGGGCAGCAACTTCGGCTACACCCTCCTGTGGGCCGCGATCATCGGCTGTCTGGTCAAGATCTCCCTCGCCGAGGCGGCGGGCCGCTGGCACCTGTCCACGGGGCGCACCCTGTTCGACGGCTGGGCGAGCCTCGGCCGCTGGACCACCTGGTTCTTCGCCGTGTACGTGGTCGTGTGGGGCTTCGTCTACGGCGCTGCGGCGATGTCGTCGAGCGCGCTGCCGCTGCAGGCGCTGTTCCCGGACGTGATGGACCTGAAGTGGTGGGGCATCGCCTGCGGTCTGGTCGGTCTGGTCTTCGTCTGGTTCAACAAGTACGCGGTGTTCGAGAAGGTCATGACGGTCCTGGTGGGCGTCATGTTCGTGGTGACGGTGTACCTGGCGATCCGGGTCACCCCGAACCTCGCCGACGCCTTCGCGGGGCTCCTCCCGGTGCTGCCCGACGAGAAGGACTCGATCCTCAACACCCTGGGCCTGATCGGCGGCGTCGGCGGCACGATCACACTCGCGGCGTACGGCTACTGGGTCAACGCCAAGGGCTGGACCGACACCGGCTGGATGAAGGTCATGCGCCTCGACAACCGCGTCGCCTACATCACGACGGGCATCTTCGTCATCGCCATGCTCTTCGTCGGCGCGGAGATGCTGCACTCCGCGAACGTCGCGATCGCGAGCGGCGACAAGGGCCTGGTCCAGCTGAGCGACATCCTGGAGAAGGAGTACGGCGCGGCCACGGCGAAGTTCTTCCTGGTCGGCTTCTTCGCCACGTCCTTCACCTCGCTGATCGGCGTCTGGCACGGAGTGAGCCTGATGTTCGCCGACTTCGTGGCCCGGCTGTCCGGCGCGGGGCAGGCCAAGGGCGAGGAGGTCGCCTCGGGGACCCGTGAACGCTCCTGGCCCTTCCGTGCCTACCTGCTCTGGCTGACCTTCCCGCCGATGATCCTGCTCTTCGAGGGCCAGCCCTTCCGCCTGGTCATCATCTACGGCGTCCTCGGCGCGGCCTTCATGCCGTTCCTCGCCGCCACCCTGATCTGGCTCCTGAACTCCTCCCGTACGCCACGCGAGTGGCGTAACGGACCGGTGAGCAACGCCATGCTCGGCATCGCCGGCCTGCTGTTCCTGGTCCTGTGCGTGAAGCAGATCTGGGACCAGCCGTGGGGGGACTTCTTCTAGCCAGGGAGAATCGACGGATGACCGAGCAGCCACCTCCACCTCCCGGCCCCGGCTTCGGCCCGCCCCCGCCGCAGTACGCTCCCGCACCGCCACCGCAGTACGCTCCCGCACCGCCACCGCACGCTCCCGCACCGCCTCCGTACGGCCAGGCCCTGCCCCAGCAACCGGCACCGGCCGGCCCGGACTTCCTCGCCGTCGACAAACGCAACGCGGTGGTCGTCGACGCGTCCGGCGTCGCCTTCGAGTCGTCCGGACTCTCGATCGAGTTCCGCTGGCCCGAGATTCGCAGTGTCCACTACCGGGCGAGCCCCAACGGCAAGGCGCTGATGGTCGCGGTGATCCACATGGACGGCCGGTTCTTCGAGTGCGTGGTGGAGGCCAAGCCCAGGTCGCGGCTCCAGGAGTGGTTCCCGCAGCTGGCCTGGGTCCTTGGCCACTACCGTCCGATGGGGTGAGGTCGCCGGGTCCTACGGCAGCCCGTGCACATGCGGTCCCACCGCGCCGGACCACGCGTTGCCCGCCGTCGCGTCCCAGTTCGTCGACCAGGTCATGGCGCCCCGCAGGCCGGGATAGGTCCTGGGCGGCTTGAACGAACCGCAGTTCGTGCCCTTGGCCAGGCAGTCCAGGGCGTTGTTCACGACCGACGGTGACACATAACCACTCCCCGCGCCCCGGGTCGAGGCGGGCAGACCCAGGCCGACCTGGGACGGGGCGAGGCTGCCCTCCAGCTGGATGCAGGCCAGGGCGGTCAGGAAGTCCACCGAGCCCTGGCTGTACACCTTGCCGTCGCAGCCCAGCATGGAACCGCTGTTGTAGTACTGCATGTTGACGACCGTGAGGATGTCCTTGATGTTCAGGGCCGTCTGGAAGTAGGCGTTCGACGTCGACTGCATGTCGATCGTCTGCGGTGCCATCGTGATGACCAGCGACGAGCCCGCCTTCGACGACAGCGACCGCAGGGCCTGCGTCATGTAGGTCGCGTTCAGCCCGTTCTCCAGGTCGATGTCGACGCCGTCGAAGCCGTACGTCTGCATCAGGGAGTACACGGAGTTCGCGAAGTTCGTCGCCGAGGCCGCGTCGTTCACCGTGACCGCGCCGCGCTCACCGCCGACCGAGACGACGACCTTCTTCCCGGCGGCCTGCTTGGCCCTGATGTCGGCCTTGAACTGGTCGACGGTGTAGCCGCCGAGCCCGGCCGAGTCCAGGGTGAAGGTGACGGCGCCCGGCGTCGAGGTGGCGTCCGCGAAGGCGACGGCGATGATGTCGTACTGGGACTGGACGTCGGCGAGCTTCTGGACCGTGGCGCCGTTGTCGAAGTTCTGCCAGTAGCCGGTCACCGCGTGCTTGGGCAGGGCGGGGCCCGGGCCGCTCGGCGTCTTCGTCGTCCCCGTCACCGCCGGCGACTTCGGCGACTCACCGGCCCCGTTCGTCGCCGTCACCTGGAACGAGTACGACGTCGAGGCCGCGAGCCCGGTCACCGTCGCCGAGGTGCCGGAGACCGCCGTCACCTTCGTGCCGTCGCGGTAGACGGTGTAACCCGTCGCCCCCGGCACCGTGTTCCACACCAGGGAGACCGAGGAGGACGTGGTGCCCGAGACGTTCAGGCCGCCCGGCGCGGACGGGATCGTGGGGCCCGGGTCCGTGCCCCCGCCGCCGTCGGGGCCGAACACCGACACGTCGTCCGCGTAATAGGCGGCCTGCCCGTACCAGCCGTGCGTGTACACCGTCACCGAGGTCGTCGAGGAGCCGGTGGTGAAGGTGGTCGACAACTGCTTCCAGGAGGAGGAGTCGGGCGTCCAGGTGGACACGTCCGTCGTGCCCGTGCCCGTCACGCCCAGGTAGGCGTACCCGCCCCGGACCCAGGCGCCCAGCGTGTACGTCGAGCCGGGCTTCACCCGGACCGTCTGGGCGCACCGGGCGTTGTCCTGCCCCGAGGGGGTCGCCCGCAGCGCGGCCGTGCCGGTGCGGACGGGGGAGGAGACCGTCGTGCCGCTGCCCGCCGAGCAGGTCCAGTCGCTCAGGCCCGACTCGAAGCCGGCGTTCCTGGCGTTGTTGACGTCGGCGGCCGAGGCCTGGCCGACGGTCGTGACAGTGAGGGCCAGGGCGGCCGTGACGGCACCCGACCAGAACCGCAGGGATCGTCTGTGTGGGGACATGACAAGAAAATGGTCCAGACCAAAGGGGCTGTCAAGAGGTCCAGACCAACCGGTCGAGCAGCAGTCCCACCGTGCAGCCCGCCAGCAGCACCCCCGTGGACATCCAGAACGCCGCACCCGCAAGGTCCAAAACCCCCGGCCGCAGGGAGAGCAGCAGCACCTGAGCCGCCGCCGGCACCGCGCACGCCGCCGCCACGTGCCGCGCGGGCATCTCCCGCCACGGCTCCGGATGCACCCGCGCCGCCGCCCAGGTGGCCAGCACGACGCACACCAGGTTCGGCAGATGCACCAGCGCCAGCGCGGCCCCGAACGACCCGACGCCCGCCGGGCCGACCAGCGGATCGTGGAGCAGCGTCATCTGGAAGTACTCGGTGAGGACGAGCACGACGATGCCGACGGCCCAGCAGCGGACGAACGTCATCGGTTGCCCCCGGTGATCTCGAAGTAGAGCAGGATCGCGAACCCGGCCGTGGCCATGCCGCACCCGGCGACCAGGGCCAGTGCCTGGAGCACCGGGGACCAGCTGCCCCGGCCCGCGACCGTCGCCGTGCCCGCGGGATCGCGCGGGTCGTAGGCGACGGTGACCGCGCTGCCCTCCGCCGTCGACCGGCCGGCCAGGTCCTCGAACTCGACCCGCACGCCGTCGGCCGTACGGAAGGCGAAGAAGTGCCGCCGGGCGTCGGAGCGCTGGTACGGCTCTGTCTCCACCCGGACGCACCTGCCCTCCGCCCGGGCACCGCGCCGCAGCACCCGCGTCACCGTCACGAGCCGCCGCGCGTACCTCCACGCCAGGGCGCCGAACAGCGCCACCAGCAGCGCGAGGACGACGTATCCGGCGCCCGGCACCTCCACGGCTAGTGCACCTCGACCGAGTCGATGATCCGGTCCAGGTCCCCGTCCGGCAGGGCGTCCCGCTCGGCGTCGATCCGGATCGCGAAGGTGGTGTCGTGCGAGTCCAGGCCCGCCAGGATCACGCCCTCGACGGGGGTCCCCGCTGCCGGTCCGCCGTCCTCGCCGGTCGCCTTGAAGGAGAAGTCGATGCGCTTGGCCTCGTCCGTGCCGGCCAGGTCCACGTCCTTCTGGCCCTCGACGTCGGCGCCCAGCTGAATCCCCGCCTCGGCGGCGATCGCGGCCTGCTCGGCCGAGTTCGCCTCGGTGAACCCGAGTTGCACGGTGACGACCGAGACCTTCCTCCCGCCCTCCGTGCGCACCGCGGCGGCCGCGTTGTGCTCGCCCCGCTCGGCGGCGCTCTGCTCCTCGTACCCCTTCGGGTACGACACGTCGACGCCCTTCGTCTTCAGCGTCCCCCAGCCCTCGGGCACCTCTCCCGCGCCGGAACCGGAACTCCCGCAGCCGGTCAGGGCCACGGCGGTTGTCAGCAGGGCGGCGGCCAGGCAGGCACGGCGGGTCTTCATCGGCAGGGGCTCCCGTCTCGTCAGTTCGCACAGTAGCTGTAGGGAAGATAGGAGCGACCGTCTCCGTGCGGCGCCCCCAGGAACTGGGCGTCGGTCAGGGTCTCCGCCTTCTTCTCCGTGCTGATCGTCATGCCCAGGCTGAGCCCCAGATTCAACTCGAAGCCGTACTCGGCCGCGTTCACGTCGCCCGTGTACGTCATCCGGCTGGACTTGCCCTGGTCGAACATCAGCTGTCCGAAGGGGTCGTCGGCGCCCGGGCGGGACGTCGGCGCGTGGTCGCCGAACATGTACTGGAAGGGCGTCGCGATCTGCTCGTTGCTGCTGTCCAGCCAGCGCTCCGCGACCGCCCGGTCCCGGTCGCCCGTCGGGCCCGGATCGAAGGTGAGGGTGTGGGTGACGATCTCGATGCCGGTCTGCGAGTCGGTGCCCTTCACCCCGGCGTTCCCGCCCCGCTTGTCCCCGTCCTTTCTGCCGTTGTCGCCGCCCGCCTTGGCCCCGTCCTTCTGGCCGCCCTCCTCCACGGTGCGGGTCATGTCGACGCGGACCAGCTTGCCGGTCTTCTTGTCGTAGGTGACCGTGATGGTGCCCGTCTGTGTCGTGTTGGCCGTGTACTCGCCGCTGAGCGGGCCCGCCTCGTAGCTCACCTTGGAGCCGTACTCGATGGACGAGGAGTAGGTGTACGACTTGGTGTTCTTGTAGGAGTTGTCCGTCCAGGTCACCTCGGGGGAGTACTTGAAGGAACCGCCGAGCGCGGCGCTCAGCTTCTTCTCGTCGCCCGCCGAGATCTTCAGGCCCGCCGACGCCGAGGCCTCCACGCCGACCTTGCCGTAGGTGATCTTCCGGTTGTCGCCGAGGTTCTCCTTGATGCGGTTCTGGGTGTCCTCCTCGTCCTTGAGGGGGCCCTTCCCGAAGAGGTAGGCGATGCTGTCGCCGATACTCGCCTCCGCCCCGCCGGGCATGGTGCGCCGCATCTCGTACATCTGCAGCTTCTCCACGTCGTCCCGGAACCGCTGCGCTTCCTCGGGGCTCTGGAACACCCAGGTGTCGCCGTTGGTGACCTTGATGCCGAGCCCCAGCTCCACCTTGTCCGCGCCGAACCGGCCCACCTTCATCCCCGGCTTGAAGTCCTTCTTCGCCCCGACCGAAGCGGCGTCCGTGAAGGTCAGATAGACCAGCTGGTCGTGGTCGTCGACCTTGCCGTCCCCGTTGACGTCCGTCTTCGCCTTCAGGTGCTGCTCCTGGAAGCCGTACTCCTTGCCGATCTCCCAGAAGAGGATCTTCGCCTTGGAGCCCGCCTTGTCGGTGACCGAGGAGACCTGGCACAACGCCGGCTCGAAGTCCGCGTCGGTGAGCGGCTTGTCCGGCCCCGGCCCACCCGTCCCGCAGTCGCCGCCGCCGGCGACCCGGCACACCTGCGCGGCGAGCCTGTCGTAGATCAACTGGCCGACACCGGTGGCCGAGACGGCCAGGACGATCGCCGCGCTGACGACGACCATGCCGAGGTACTCGGTGCCGGTCGCCCCCCGGTCGTCGAAGACCGCTCCGCGCCCGTACGTCCGTATGCCGCCCCCGCCCGCCATACGGCACCCCTCCACACCCGTCCGCGTGTCTTTTCGGACGGCGAGCGTAGGTACGCGACGCCGCGTCAGGCGTGGGCCTCAGGACCCAAACGAAGGCCCACCGTCACCACTGGGCCCGCTGGGCCCACCGCCGGAACCGCCCCGGGCCCACCAGGACGACCGGCAAGATGCTCAACCTGCCCCGTTTTGACGCCTCTTGTGCAACGGCAGTTGCTCTCCAGCTACACAAACGCTGTTCTCCGGTCACAGAGGCGTGGATACAGTGCTGAGGTAGTCACGCAGTGAAGTCGACACGGTGCGCCGGAGTGACACCCGGCGTTCCGGCCGGCATGGGGAAACGGGGAGCTGCGCGTGCCAACTGCCATTGCCGTGACCAGCGCCGACATGGCGCTGCCGCCACAGGACGACCGCACCCTGCCTGCCGTCGTGCTGCGGGACGTCGACCGGCGCCCCCTGGAGCAGGCGCTGGCCGAGATGCAGGCCCTGGTCGAGCACCACGGACATGTGATCGTGGTCTGCTCGCAGGCCGCGCCCACCGCGGTGCAGCGACGGCTGCACACCCTGCGCTCCCTCATGGAGAGCGACCGCATCGCCCTGTTCCGGCCGGACCTGCCACCCCTCGCGCTGGCCGTCCTGGCCCGCCAGTTACGGCAACTCGCCTCCTGTGACCTAAGCCCCGGCGTGCTCGCCTCGGCCGGCCGGCTGCTCGTGCACTACATCCACGCCGGCGCGCTGCTGAACTCCGTCGCCCGCCTCGACCGCGTGCCCGTCGGCCTGAAGTCGCACGCCAAGTCCTGGGTGCCCGGCAGCCAGTTCGGCGTCCTCGCCCACCCCGAGCCGCACCTCGTGAGGATCACCCCCGAGGCACAGCTGCCCGGCCCCGAGTTCGGCACCTGGATGCTTCTCGCCAAGGGCCAGCTCCCCTCCGACTGGGTCACCGGCCCCCTCGCCCACTCCTGGAAGGTGCAGGGGCTGCGCGAGACCCCGCTCCCGGCCGAGTCGCCCGGCTGGTGGGGCACCGGCAGGCTCGTCGAGTTCTGCAGCTACCTGCCCGACCTGTCCGTCCTCTACCAGCTGGTCACCTCCGTCCGGCGCAGCCGGTGCCACTGGTGCGGCATCGACGTCATCGGGGACCGCTGCGTGTTCTGCTCGGCCTCGCCACCCGTCCACGACAGTCCACCCCACCAGCAACCCGAGAGCCGAACGGCCGTCGGCTGAGGCCTGACACCGCTCGTCAGCACTGTTCCGATCCCGCTCGACCGATATCCCCAACGAGGTTGTACGGTTCATGAACTCCCGTCAGCGCCGCGGCGTGATTCTCCTGCTCCTGTCGGTCGTCTGCGCCCTCGGCGCCTTCGCCGGCGTGCTCTCCGTCATCAGCGACGTGAAGTCGAAGGTCGGCCCCGAGGTCACCGCCTACCGGCTGAAGTCCGAGGTGCCGCCCTACACCACCCTCCGCACGGGCCAGTTCGAGAAGATCAAGATGCCCGAACGGTGGCTGTCCGACAACGCGGTCACCGATCTGCGGGAGATACAGGGCAAGATCGCCGTCACCACGCTGCGCGCGGGTTCCCTGCTCCAGTCCGACATGATCGTCCGCCGGCCGGCCCTCCAGCCCGGCCAGCAGGAGGTCGCCATCATGATCGACGCGGCGACCGGTGTGGCCGGCAAGATCACGCCCGGCGCCTCGGTCAACGTCTACGCCACCTTCGAGGGCGCGCGCGAGGGCGACCCCGACCAGTCGAAGATCATCGTCACCAACGCCAAGGTCCTCGACGTCGGCGAACTCACCGCGCTCGAACCCGACGAGAGCAACCGCACCCAGCAGCCCACCGACGGCGTCCCGATCACCTTCGCACTGTCCGCCCTCGACGCCCAGCGCATCACCTACGCCGAGTCCTTCGCCAAGCGCGTCCGGCTCGCCCTCGTCGCGCCCGGCAGCGACACCACCGTCCCCGAGCGGGACCGGACGTACGAACTCGCGAAGGACAAGTGAGAGGCTGCCATGCCCACGAGGATCCTCCCGGCAGTCGGTGACACGGACGCGGTCCGGTCCGTCACGACACTGCTCAGCCAGCTCCCGGACGCCGAGCCCGTCGCCCCGGTGGTCGACTCCACCCAGCTCGTCGACACCCTCGCGCGGCTGGCCGCCGAGTCGGTCGACGAGCTGCCGGAGGTCGTGATCGTCCACGAGCGGATCGGCCCGGTCCCCGCGCTGGAACTGATCCGCGAAGTGGCCCTGCGCTTCCCGGCCGTCGGCGTCATCCTCGTCACCTCCGACGCGAGCCCCGGCCTCTTCCAGGCCGCCATGGACTACGGCGCCCGCGGCCTGGTCGCCCTGCCCCTCAGCTACGAGGAACTCGCCAGCCGCGTCCAGGCGGTCGCCCAGTGGTCCACCGGCGTACGCCGGCACCTGGGCGCGGGCGGCGACGTCTTCACCGGCGTCGGCGGCACCGTCGTCACCGTCAGCGGCGCGAAGGGAGGTGTCGGGGCCACCCTCACCGCGATCCAGCTGGCCCTCGCCGCCCAGGCCTCCGGCCGCAGCACCGCCCTGGTCGACATGGACCTCCAGACCGGCGACATCGCCTCCTACCTGGACGTCCAGTTCCGCCGCTCCGTCGTCGACCTCGCCGCCATCACCGACATCTCCCCGCGCGTCCTCGCCGACGCGGTCTTCCGCCACGACACCGGCCTCGCCCTGCTGCTCGCCCCCGCCGAAGGGGAACGCGGCGAGGACGTCACCGACCGCGCCGCCCGGCAGATCGTCAGCGCCCTGCGCTCCCGCTACGAGGTCGTCGTCATCGACTGCGGCGCCCAGCTCGGCGGCGCCGGCGCGGCGGCCGTGGAGATGGCCGACCGGGCCCTGCTCGTCACCACGCCGGACGTGGTCGCCGTACGGGGCGCGAAACGGGCCGTGCGGATGTGGGACCGGTTGCAGATCCGCAAGGCCGAGGAGACCACCGTCGTCGTCAACCGGCACACCCGCAACACCGAGATCCAGCCGCCGCTGATCCAGAAGATCACCGGCACGGCGGTCGCGGCGACCGTGGTCCCCGCCAACTTCAAGGAACTGCAGAGCGTCGTGGACGCGGGCCGCGTCCACGAACTGGAGAACAAGAGCTCCGTGAAGCAGGCCCTGTGGGGACTGGCGGGGGAGCTGGGACTGGTCAAGACCCCGGACGGTGCCCAGAAGGGGGTCCGGGGTGCGGTGGGCTTCCGGCGGAGGAGGGAGGGGTGAAGGTGCTTTTACGGGAGCGGGACAAGGGCCAGGTGACGATCGAGTTCCTCGGGATGACGCCGACGATCATCGTGACGCTGATCGCCCTGTGGCAGGTCGTCCTCGTCGGCTACACCTACACGCTCGCGGGCAACGCCGCGGACGAGGCCGTACGGCAGGGGACGGCGGCGGAGCGGGGAGTGCGGCAGGGCGTGTGTGAGCGGGCGGGCAAGGACAAGCTGTCGGACGCGTGGCGGTCCGGGGCCGAGGTGACCTGCGGCGGCTCGGGCTACGTGACGGCCGACGTGGACCTGGAGGTGCCGGTCCTCTTCCCCGGCACGCTGTCCTTCGGGTTCACGGTCCACGGCCACGCCGGGGCGGTCGAGGAGGCGAAACCGTGATGACCGGAAACCGCAAGGGCCGAGACCGCGGCCAGGTCGCCATCGAGTACATCGGGTTCCTGCCGATCCTGCTGATCGTCGCCCTGGGGGCCGTGCAGCTCGGCCTGATCGCCTACACCGCCCAGCAGGCGGGCACGGCGGCCAGGACGGGGGCGCGCAGTGCGTCACTGGACGGCCCGTCCGAGGCGGACTGCAGGGCAGCGGTCAGCAGTTGGCTGGCCGACGGGACGAGCTGCTCGGCGCCGACCGGTGGGGACGAGGTCACGGTCACGGCCACCGTGCAGATCCCGTCCCTCGTGCCGGGCTGGAAGTTCGACCCGGCCGTCAAGACCGCCACGATGCCGCGCGACCACTGAGCAAGAGCGAGGAGCCCCGCACTCATGAGCCTGCGAGCACGCATCAACACCCCCGAGGAGAACGGCAACCGGGGCGAGGACGGCCACATGGTCGCCTCCTACCGGGCCAAGCTCCTGGAGGAGATCGACCTCGCGGAGATGAGTTCGCTGGCCGCCGCCGAGCGCAGGGCCCGGCTGGAGCGGGTTCTCGGGCACATCATCAGCCGCGAGGGCCCGGTCCTGTCGACGGTGGAGCGCTCGCAGCTGATCCGCAGGGTGGTCGACGAGGCACTGGGCCTCGGCATCCTGGAACCGCTCCTGGAGGACGCGTCCATCACCGAGATCATGGTGAACGGCCCGGACGCGATCTTCGTGGAGCGCGGCGGCCGGGTCGAGCAACTGCCCCTGCGCTTCGCCTCCAACGATCAGCTCATGCAGACCATCGAGCGCATCGTCTCGACGGTCAACCGGCGCGTGGACGAGTCCAACCCGATGGTCGACGCCCGCCTGCCCTCCGGTGAGCGCGTCAACGTCATCATCCCGCCGCTGTCCCTGACCGGCGCCACCCTCACCATCCGCCGCTTCCCGCGCTCCTTCACGCTCCAGGAGCTGATCGGCCTCGGCTCGCTCGACGAGCAGATGTTGTACCTGCTGGCGGGCCTGGTGCAGGCGAAGTTCAACGTCATCGTCTCGGGCGCGACCGGCACCGGCAAGACGACGCTCCTGAACGCCCTGTCGGGGCTCATCCCCCAGGGCGAACGCATCATCACCATCGAGGACTCCGCCGAACTCCAGCTCCAGCAGCCGCACGTGATCCGCCTGGAGTCGCGTCCGCCGAACGTCGAGGGCAAGGGCCAGGTGACGATCCGCGACCTGGTGCGCAACTCGCTGCGCATGCGCCCCGACCGGATCGTCGTCGGTGAGGTCCGCGGCGGCGAGTCCCTCGACATGCTGCAGGCGATGTCGACCGGCCACGACGGCTCACTCGCCACCGTCCACGCCAACAGCGCCGAGGACGCGCTGATGCGACTGCAGACCCTGGCGTCCATGTCGGACGTGGAGATCCCCTTCGTCGCGCTGCACGACCAGATCAACAGCGCGGTTGACGTCATCGTGCAGCTGACCCGGTTCGCGGACGGCGCCCGCCGCATCACCGAGATCGCGCTGATGGACAGCCACGGCAGCGACCCGTACCGCCTGGTCACGGTCGCCCGCTTCCACGCGCGGCCCATGACCTCCGACGGCCGAATCCACGGAGTCTTCGAGTACTTTCCGCTCCCGCGCCGTACCGCCGACCGCCTCTACATGGCGAGCCAGCCCCTCCCACAGGCGTTCGGCATCGCTCAGTCGGCGGACCAGCTAGCCACCCGAGAAGCCAGGTAGGACCGACCGATGGAACTGCAATCGCTCATCACGCTCACCACCGGCGTCACTCTGCTGACCTGCGCCCTCGTGGTCGTCGGCCTGCACTCCTACGCCATGGGCAAGGCACAACGGCAGGTCCTGGTCGACCGCCTGTCCGCCACGGGCCAGCTCCCGGCCGGCGGCCGCCGCCGCAACTTCCGCGGCATCGACCGCCGCCTGCGGCGCACCAGGCTCGGCAAGAAACTGGAACTGCGCCTGGCGGCGACCGGCCTCGACATCACCCCCGGCGAGTTCTTCGTCTACATGCTCGCCACGGTCGCGGGCCTGTGGCTGATCGGCCAGGCGGCTCTGGCACCGTTCTTCGGGCCTCTCGCGGGACTGCTCGGCATCGGGATCGCCGTCCAGTTCCTCAACTGGCAACGCCAGAAACGCATCGAGAAGTTCATCAACCAGCTTCCCGAGATGGCCCGGATCCTCGCCAACGCCACCCAGGCGGGCCTCGCCCTGCGCACGGCGATCGGCATGGCCGCCGAGGAGATGGAGGCCCCGGCGGGCGAGGAACTCGGCAAGGTCTCCGACCAGCTGGCGGTCGGTGCCTCGATGGACGACGCGCTGGGCGAACTGGCCGACCGCCTCCCGTCCCGCGAACTGGTCGTCCTCGTCACCACCCTGGTCCTGTCCAACCGGGCCGGTGGCCAGGTGGTCAGCGCCCTGCGCAACCTCACGGAGACCCTGGAGGAACGCAAGGAGACCCGGCGCGAGGTCCGCACCCAGCTCTCCCAGGTCACCATGACGTCGTACGCCGTCCCGGTCCTGGGCGTCGGCTCCCTGTTCCTGATGAACGGGGTGAAGGACGGCGCCCTGGACCGCATGACCGGCTCCGCCTTCGGCCAGGCGGCGGTCATCATCGCCTTCTCGCTCTACGCCGTGGGCTTCGTCCTCATCCGCCGCCTGTCCCGCATCGACGTCTGAGAGCACGGAGGCAACCATGGGACTGCTGCTCGCCCTGCTGATGGGCCTCAGTGTCTGGGGCGTCTTCGCCGGCATCCGCATGTACCGCGCGGAGGCCAAACTGCCCGGCGACCTCGCCCTGGCCCTGGAGGTCGGCTCCACCCGCACCGGCGCGGTCGACTCCCTCATCGACCGCCTGGGCATGCGCTACGCGCCCGCGGTGCTGCGCCTGATGGGCCCGAAGCAGGTGGCGAAGTACCGCCGCAAGATCGACCTCGCGGGCAACCCGGGCGGCCTGACGATCGACCGGTACGCGGCACGGCGGGCGGTCTACGGCTTCCTCGGAGCCGTGGGCTTCCTGGTCTTCCTCATGCGCGGCCAACTGCTGGTCGCGCTGCTCCTGCTGGCCTTCGGCGCGTTCTGGACGGAGGTCGGCATCTGGTCGGCGATCCGCATCCGCAAGGACGTCATCGAACGGACCCTGCCGGACTTCCTGGACGTCCTCGCTGTCGTGGTGAGCGCCGGCCTCGGCTTCCGCCAGGCGCTGGACCGGGTCGCCTCCCGCTACGAGGGCCCCTGGGCCGACGAACTGCGCATCACCCTGCGTCAGATGGACCTCGGCATGAGCCGCCGCCAGGCCTTCGCGGAACTGCGCCGCCGCAACGACTCCGAGCAGGTGGCGATGTTCGTGACGGCGCTGCAGCAGGGCGAGGAACTGGGTGCGCCGATCGTCGACACGCTGGTGTCCCTCGCCAAGGACATGCGCCGCACGGACGCGCAGAACGCCCGCCGCAAGGCGGCCCGGGCCGTTCCCAAGGCCACGATGATGATCACGACCTTCATGGTCCCGGCCACCATGCTCCTGCTCGGCGCCGGCCTGATCCTCGGCTCGGGCACGGACTTCGGCTCGGTCACGGGGAAGTAGGGGAGGGGCGAGGGCATGTCGATGACAGGGGAGCGGACGGGGCTGCTGGGCCGTCGCCGCCGCCGGGCCGAGCAGACGCCGGAGATCACCACGCCCCCGGCGGGGACCGTGCTGCCGGCGCATGTCCGCACGGGTGCATCGGACGTACCGGTGACATCGGTGACGCCCGCGCTGCCACCGGGGTGGGAGGCGGCCGTGGGCGGTGAGCCCACGCTGCGGATCAAGAGGGATGGGCGGCGGAAGCCAGGGATACCCCGGGGGGCCGCGGTGGACGCCGCCGCACCGGGCCCGATGCCGATGCCTACGCCCGCGGGCAGTGCACCGGAGGCGAACGCGAACGGTGAGCCGGGATCCTCGGTGCGCGACCGATCGGCCGCCGCGTTCCCCCAGGGGCCATCCGCGCCCGACGACGGCCGCGGCCCGGCCGGTGCGGCCGGGAACCAGCTCCCGGCCGAAGGCAAGGACACCACCCACCCCGCCGGTCCCGCGATCGACATCCAGGTCAACGCCCTCCAGGCCATGTGCCGCCAGGTCTTCGGCTTCCGCCTGGCCATGATCGCCCTCGCCACCCCCACCGCCCTCGTCAACGCGAACGACGGCCTGCCCACCCGCCTCGTCGGCGCGGCCGTGGTCGTCACCTTCATGACCTCCTACGTCCTCTTCCGGGACTGGGAACGCTTCGGCCCCCTCCTCCTGCGCCACCCCTCCCTCCTCGCCGTGGACACCCTCTTCGGCGCCCTGCTCCTCATCGCCGCCGGCCCCGACAGCACCCTCGCCTACGTCAGCGTCTGCACCCCGCTCCTGGCAGGCCTGGTCTACGGCTGGCGCGGCGCGGCGGGCTTCGCCTCCCTCCAGGCCCTCCTGCTGCTCCTCATCCACGCGGCACAGCAGGACCCGGCCCCGGGCATCACCGAGTCCGCCCTCCTGCCCGGCCTCTGTGTCATCGCCGGCGCCGTCGGCTCCAGCCTCCGCAACCTCATGCTCCGCTTCGGCGCCGCCACCCAGGCCCTCACCACCGTCCAGGCCCGTCTCGCCGTGACGGAAGCGGTCAGCGCCGAACGAGCCCGCCTGGCCCGCGAGATGCACGACTCGGTCGCGAAGACCCTGCACGGCGTGGCCCTGGCAGCCGACGGCCTGACCACCTCGGCGAACGCCGACCGCATGGACCCGGCCCTGGTGAGACAGCAGGCCGCACTGGTCGCCCGTTCCGCCCGCCGGGCCGCCGCGGAATCCCGGGAACTCCTGGCCGACCTGCGCCGCGAATCGGACCCCTCCCAGGCCACGGACGTCCTGGTCGAACTGGCGGCCCGTACCCGCGACTTCAGCACCCGCACCGGCCTCCCGGCGGTCTACCGCCCCACCGGCGCCCACGCCGTACCGCCCGTCCCCCCGGCCGTGGCCCGCCAACTCCTCACCATCGCCTCGGAAGCCCTGGAGAACGCCCACCGCCACGCCCACCCCACCCGCGTCGACGTCAGCGCGGGCGTTCACGGTGACCTGCTCCGCATCAGCGTCTACGACGACGGCCGCGGCCTCCCGCCCGGCACCACCCTCGAACAACTCCGCCGAGCGGGCCACTTCGGCCTGGTCGGCATGGTCGAACGAGCCGCCTCGGTCGGTGCCCGCATCCGCATAGGCCGCGGCGGTCACTCCCAGGGCACGGAGGTCCGCCTGGAACTCCCCCTGGCCGCCCTGACCACCCCCACCGCATGACCCCACGACCCGAGAGGAGGCCCCTGATGCCGGACCAGACGCCCCACCCCACCGGCGCCCCGCAGCCGCCACCGCACCACCCGTTCGCCGACCTCCCGCAACCGGCGCAGCCGGTCCGCCGCCTGCGGGTCGTCGTGGCGGACGACAACCCGGTGGTCCGGGCCGGCCTCACCGCCCTGCTCTCCGGCCGCGCGGACATCGAGGTCGTGGCGGAGGCCACCGACGGCCGCCAGGCCTACGACGCCGCCCAGCAGCACCGCCCGGACGTCGTCCTCCTCGACGTGCGCATGCCCGGCGTGGACGGCATCTCGGCCCTGCCCTACCTCGTACAGATCGCGCCGGTGGTGATGCTGACCTACAGCAGGGAGTCCGAGATCGTCCAGGAGGCCTTGCGCCGGGGAGCGGGCGGCTACCTGGTCCACGGCGAGTTCACGGCCGACCAGCTGGTCGACGCCGTACGGGACATCAAGGAGGGCCGGGCACATTTCACCCCCACGGCAGCGGGTGCCCTGCTGGCCCAACTCCGCAGGGACCAGACCCCGACCCCGCCCCTGCCGGAAGGCCTGGGTCAGTCATCGAGTGCGACTGCATACGGAATTTCTACTTCCGCAAAATCGTATAGTCAACCTCAGAATCCGGCGCTGCCAGTGCATTTCACGCCTCACCCCGCTCCATCCCCGTCCACTTCTTCAGAAAACCTTTCGCAAATGCAACCGCATGTGGGACAGTCTTCGTCTGAATGGACGAGTGGCCGTCCGGCCGCTCCCGACAGGTCGCGGTTCCAACTGAGCACGAGGGAGGCGGAGATCATGGACCTCATCGCGTCCGGCATGAACAACCAGCAGATCGCCGCCACGTGCTTCATCAGCGAGAAGACCGTCAAGAACCACATCAACCGCATCTTCGCCAAGTTGCACAGCACCAGCCGCGGCGAGGCTGTGGCCAAGTGGCTCGGGACGGTGCCCGGTTCGGGGGTTGGGACAGGGGGGACCGAGCGTGGCTGAATGGGGGCACAGGGGACCGGGCTCATGGGCCCAGGGCGTAAACGGCAGGTCTCATGACCTGCTTTGGGCCCGGGATTGGGCCCTGGGGCCCTCTGGTCGGACTGGGGGTGCGGCGTACGTTTCTGGCGTCGAAAGCGGGACCGGCACGGAGGAAGTCGGTAACGCCATCAGCGCCGAAGTGGCTTGCGCGTCGGTCGGCAGGCGTCCGGCCGGTACCGGAGGGGAACACCACCATGAGCAACTGGATCAACACCACCGTCTCGTACCTGCACACCCGCGCCGCCCGCAACGACAAGGGCCAGACCGCAGTCGAGTACCTGGGAATCATCGCGGTGGTTGTGGCGATCGTGCTGGCGATCACGGGGACGGACATCGGTCAGGACATCTACAACGCGATCAAGGACAAGATCACCGAGGTCACTGCCGGCTGACGAAGCCCCATAAGTGCGACGACGCAGGGCAGGCCTTCCCCATCTACATTACGGTGGTGGCGGGCCTGCTCTTTCTTGCGTTCGCGTATCTTGCGGTCGGCCAGGCCGCAGTGACACGAAACGGCGCGCAGACGGCGGCGGACGCTGCCGCCCTCGCGGTTGCACAGGATCGGCGCGACCAACTCGTGGACAGGTGGCTGGACAACCTGCCCAATCCTGATCTCTGGCAAGACATTTTCCACGGGAACGTCGAGGGGCTCGAGCCGTCGTGCTGGCGGGCGCAACAATTCGCCGACGAAAACGACGCACATGTCGTGGGCGGCTGCGACCCCGAGTGGGACCCGCAGGGTTACGAGGTCAAGGTCAAGACGAACGATCCCGTCGGCGACAGCATCATCCCCGGTACGGAAGAGACGTATGCGACTGCAGAGGCCAAGGCCGTGATCGAGCCGCGTTGTTCCTTCCAACTGCCTGATGAGGACAACGGCAACCCCGAGGACCTGCCGCAGCTGAGCTGCAAAGGTCAAACCTGGGACCTGGACCCGGATGATCTCTCGGATCTGCCTGGTCCCGAGGAGCTCTTCGACGTCCATCTGGCCGACTGACAAAGAGATCGACGAACAAAGGAAGCGGAGCTCATGAGCATGCGGTTCACGACGACGGCCCGCAGCGGGATGGCCGCAGCGGCGGTTGTGGTCAGCCTGGCCCTCGGTGTGGCCGGTTGCAGCAGCGGCGACGACAAGGCCGGTGGCACGCAGGCGTCGGCTTCCAAGGCCAGCGGATCAAAACCGAGTGCTCAGGAAGGTCAATCGGAGGAGCCTCTTGCCGAGTTGAAGGGCCCAGACGGTCTGCTCTTGCAGGTCACCTCGGCTGAGCGGGATTCGGGTGGGTTTCTCACTGTCAGCGGCAACTTGAAGAACGACGGCAGCGGCACTGTCAACGTGCCCGCTCAACTGAGTGGTAACGAAACAGAGATCATCCGAAACGGACGGTCGCTCGGGGGCGCCACACTGGTGGACGCCAAGGGGAAGAAGCGGTACTACGTGCTGAGGGATACAGAAGGCCGCCCGCTTACCACGACCAACTTCCCTTCCATGAAGGCGGGCGAGTCCATCCCTGTCTTCATGCAGTTCCCTGCGCCTCCCGACAGCTCGACCGAGGTGACGTTCCAGCTGCCGCAGTTCGCCGCCGCCACCATCAAGATCTCCGGGTGAGGCGGACCACCATGAACGACGCCCGAACTGAGACACCACACCTGGCGATCGTCATCGCCGCAGCCTCCCTCGTGTTGGCCACCAACGTCTTCGCCGCCGCATCCGCCCACGCAGCCGACGGCCCTAGCTACCCGCCAGGCACCCAGCCCAATGCCGCCGCACCGGTCAAAGTCGACGCGAACGACCCCGACCTGAAACTGGTCGAGGGTGCGACCCTCGCTGATGCCAAGGTCCTCGACATCAAGACCGTCGTCGAGGACGAGAGCGGCGACGAACGCCGCGAAGACACGAACTCGGACGTGAAGTTCGCACTGCAGGCCGAGGTGCTGTTCGGCAAGGACAGTGCGAAACTCGGCGCTCAGGCGAAGGCGCGCATCGCGGACATCGCCGAGGAGATCAAGGCGCAGAACGCGAAGAAGATCCGTGTCTTCGGCTTCACGGACAACCTGGGCTCGTCGGCCCACGGCGATGCCCTGTCCCGCCGACGTGCGTCAGCCGTACAGGGGGTCCTGGAGGGTGAACTCGCGGACTCGGGCATCACCTACGAAACGCGCGGCTACGGCGAGCAGTACCCGATCGCGGACAACTCCACTGAGGCGGGCCGCAAGAAGAACCGCCGTGTCGAGGTTTCCTTCCCGCGCACGGAGAGCTGAGCCACCACAAGCGACCCACCCGGGGCCCGTCCTCGCCACCGTCGGCGAGGACGGGCCCCGCTCGTTCCCGAGACAGCACTTCGCTGTGCTGCGAATGGGCCCGGAGTTGGGGCCAGGGGCCCATGTGTCGGTGACCGATGTTCCTTAGCCTCGCCCGGGTGTTCGTCCTGAATCGACGCTGAACGAGCTGAGGTCACGCATGTCCGGTGACGGTAACTCCATACCGCCGAGCGGGACGTGGGGTGCGCAGAACCTCCTGTCCTGGGGCCGGCGTTCGCCGCTGCCCAGGGAGCTGGGCTGGGCGCAGGTGCTGCTGTGGGTGCAGTTCGCGCTGACGGCGGTGTACGTGGTCACCGTGCTGTCGGTGGTGTCGTACTACTCCGGCGAGATCTTCGGGATCCTGGTCTACGACTCGCTGCCCAGCGTGGCCGGGGTCTACCTGGCCCGGCGCCTGTGGCGGGGCGGGGTGTGGACGAGCCGCGCCCTGATCGCCGTACAGGCGTGGGTCGTGTGGTTGTCGTTCGGCACGCTGATGCACGGTGATCTGCGGGGCATCACGCAGGCGGCGATGCCGGTGGCGGTCATCGTGCTGTTGCGCCGGGCCCGGTCGCGTGAGTGGTTCGAGAGCGCTCCCCAGGACAGGGAGGAGCGGCGGGCGTTCAACCTGGAGCGGATGATCCGCTGGCGGCGGGACGAGGGCCAGACCGCGGTGGAGTACGCGGGGCTCATCGCAGTGGTCGCGGCGATCATCGTCGCGCTCTCGCTCGGTGGGCTCGGCGGGCACATCGCCGACGGCATCCAGTCGGCGGTCTGCAGGGTGACGGGCACGGCCTGCCCCGCTCCGCAGGGCGACCGTACGGAGACGGGCGCGGCGGGGGACAACGACGTCGCGGAGCAGGGAGAGGCGGACGCCGGCGCCGACGGCGGCACGGGCACGAACGGCGATGCGGACACCCAGGGAGACTCGGACACCCAAGGCGGCTCGGACACCCAGGGCGGCGCGGGCACCCAGGAAGGCTCGGAAGCCGACGGCGGCACGGAATCCGGCGACGGCACAAGCACAGCCACGGGCGCCGGTGACACGGGCGGCAGCGGCATCCCCGCGTCGGCCCAGATCATCACCTACGAGGGCGCGGGCCCGAACGACACGATCCCGCTCGCTCCGGGCCCGTTCGAGGACAAGTCCCTCTGGGACGACGTACATGACCAGGAACGCCACGACAGGACCTTCATGGACCATGTCCGCGGCTTCTTCGTGGCCCCGACCAAGAGCTTCCTGGCCGACACCATGGACGTCGTCAGCGACCCGGTCGGCTCGGTCAAGGACACCTGGAACGGCCTGAAGGGCTACACCACCGACTGGTGGGGCGACAAGGCCGACGAACTGGGCAAGGAGTGGGACAAGGGGAACTACCTCTCCTCCGTCTGGGGCTGGGTCAACTCGCCCGAGGACTTCGTTTCCGACCTGGCGATCGACACGTTCGTCGACAAGGAGAACTGGAAGAAGGGCAACTACGGGGCCTCCATCGGCAACACTGTTGTCAACGTCGTCGGTATCTTCAGCCCGAAGACCATCACGAAGTTCACCAAGTTCAAGAAGCTGGCCGAGGTCGGCGAAGTCCTCGACAAGGCGTCGGACGCGGCCGAGAAGGCCCGCAAGGCCGCCAAGGCGGGCGATGCCGAGGGCGCTCGGAAGGCGGCGAAGGACGCCGACGAGGCGGCGGATGCGGCCGAGAAGCAGGCCCGGGAGTCGGGCTGCACCATCGCGGCGCCGACCCGCCGGATCCCGTACGGCGGAAACCCACCTGGAAGCACCCCCGGCCTCATCACCGGCTCGCCCGGCACAGGCACCACGGTCCTCGCCGCCGGCGCCACCGACTCCCCCTACGTCATCCTCGCCCAGGGCGGCTGCGACGAGGACGCCGAGGAGCGGGCCGAGGAAGCTCGGAAGAAGGCTGACGAGGCCGACAAGGCCGCTGAAGAGGCACAGAAGAACGAGTCCGGCCAGGGATCGGCACATGAGTGGCAAGCGGGGGACGACGTTGCCGGACCCGCCAGGGGAAAGGTGCTGAAGTTCCCCAACAAGCGTCACACCGTCAGCGGGGCGGCGTCTGGCGAGGTCAAGGAGAGCAACACCGTGATTCTCCGAGGGAACGAAGATCTTGTCCGCAGCGATATCGAGGGGATTGCTAACAATCGAGGAACGCTCCTGGATGACGGAAACACCTATGAGATCAATGGCCGCACATACGAAGTCAAGGGAAATGGAACGGTCTTCCCCAAGTCCGGACCGGGTCTGGTTGAAATGGATCGCATCGAATACGATGCTCTGAAAGAAATAGCGCGAAACAAGGGTGACGCCAGCAAGTCCCAGCAGTTGCAACGTAATCCCAAGTTCGTGAACAATCCGGAAAAGGTTGAGAAGGCCCAGAAGGTATACGATGGGGCGTACAAGTGATTGGTAATCTTTTCAGTGTCGAAGAGCTTGAGCCTTCACAGCTCAGAGGGGCGCTTGCGGACCTGCTCGACCTGGCGGGCCGGCTGGTCGATGTCGCCGATGCGGACGGGGCTCAGGACGGGCGTAACTGGGATGCCCCGGTCCTGTGCTCCTATCGGCGACTGCCGCCGGGCGACCTGGCCCTTGAGCTGGATATCTACATCGAGGACAGGGCGGTCGACGGCCTTACGGAAGCTGGGCTTGCGCTCGGTCTAGCTGCCAGAACACGAAGTTCGGTTCTCTATCCTGGTGAAATGCAGTTGCCCAGTGATTACTGGGTAGCGACTCCGGGCGGGCGTTCGGTCCGATGTCGTCTGGAGGCATTGGACAGCGATGAGGAGAC
Organism: Streptomyces viridochromogenes DSM 40736; assembly: GCF_000158955.1. GTDB lineage: Bacteria > Actinomycetota > Actinomycetes > Streptomycetales > Streptomycetaceae > Streptomyces > Streptomyces venetus. The sequence goes on from NZ_GG657757.1 coordinate 5,692,374, forward strand.
GGCTTATCAGGTCGCCGTGACGGAGGAACCGGTGGAGGACCTCCCTCGGGCGAGGGTGGAGATTCTCCCAGAGATCCTCGACCACGAAATCATCGATACACCCGTATCCGACGCGTTCCTCGCGACCTTCCCCAAGGGAAATACGGGGAGCGTCGAGGGGCAAGTACGTTACTACCTACGCGTGTGGGAGAGACTGGCCCGTCGACTGCAGGGGGACTGGGCTCCGTCCCGGCGTTACAGGGAGGATTTGTTCCGCCGTGACCTAGAGGCACGGGATGCGTTGGCGGGGCTTATGGGCGAGGTCGTAGGCGAGCATGCCGATGCGCTTCGACTTGCGGTGGCGCAAATCGATGAAGTCGTGAGTGAGTTTACGCAGGAAAGCCGGAAGGGCGAAGCTGCGTCTTGGTGGAACCGTCGGATTCCACAGCGCATCCCCTGGTGAATTGATCACACTATGTGCTGCCCTCCAACAACCAATGCGACGGTGATGTCCCGTGATCATCAGGGCTGTTGTCCGCGACCGCCCGATCGTCGAGCTGGAGGAGTGGCGGGGAACGGCGAAGCAGCGAGTGCCCTTCGATGAAGGTGCTAGTAAGTTCCTCGCCAGTTGATGTGATCTCGTCCGTTATGCGCTTGGCGAGGTTGTCGATCGAGGCGATGTGGATCACGGCTTCGGAGCTGGTGCCGAGGGTCTTGTAGTCGCCGGCGAGGCGCCTGTGGAGCGTGAGCCATCCGAGACTTCGCTCAGGCGTGACCTGGCACTGCTGGAGTATCCAGGTCTGGAATGGCAGTAGGCCGGGGCGAAGCTGCGAAGTAGGGTGAGGGTGCGGAAGCCGTCACCGCGTGACGCGCGACCGGTCCCCCCAAGGGTTTCCCTTCAGCCGCCGAACCAGACGACGAGGCGGACGTTGTCCTCGCCATGGAGTTCGGACAGCGTGCCCATCACGTTCCACACGGGTTGCCATGGTCCGTCGGTCGGTACCAGGTCGCGATAGGCAGGGACGACAGGTCGGTACACCTCGTTGCCGAGCAGGAGCTCTCCGTCGGCGGGCCACCGGGAGGGAGCGATATTGCCTTCTCCGAACTTGGCGGCGGCCGAGTCGTACAGCTCATCCGGGAGTGCGGCCAATCCGCCGGGCACGAGGGATCCTTCATGGGTACGGGACCAGCGGCGGACCCAGTACCGAGACGGGCCGTCGGTGCAGGGGGCATTCCAGTCGACAGCCGACAGTTCACGCCACGAGAACCACGAATGACTGTGGCCCTCGAAATCGTCCGCATCCCTTCGTGCCGTGTCCGACATATCTACAGGGGCTCCGCGCTCAGGGAAGAGAGCCCTGACAGACTCCACACTCCGGACGTCGAAGAGAGCTGACCATGACATGTAATCACGGGCCCAATGAAGGTGCCGGATTTCGGAGAAGGGCTCCCATGTCGCGTGTTCAGTGCCATAGTGCCCAGGCTGGGGCCTGCATTCCAGCCATCCATACAAGGCGGTACTCATAAAAGCGACATTATCCAAGGTGGCCGCTGAGTGCCCGATTGGGCGGTCCTTGACCCCGACCCCGGCCACTTCGCCGGCGAGGCGGCGAGCAGCGCGGCCTCTTCAGCCTCCGACTGCCGCCCGTGTTCGGGCTGTGCTGGCAGACGGTCTACCGGCGCTTCGCCTGGTGGAGCCGCGCACAGGTCTGGGGCCGCCTCCACCGTGTGATCCTGGTCGAGTTGGGAGCGCGTGGTGAGCCGTCCCGCTGCGCGATCGACTCGGTGAGCATTCGCGCCGCAGAAAGGGGCCGGACCCTGACGGGACCCGACCGATCGAGGCAAGAACGGATCGAAGATCCACTTGCCGCCGCGGCGCTGGAAGGCAAGGTCGCCAATGCCTCCGACGCCACCAAGCTTGCCGAGGCACGCGCGGAGGTGAACGCCGTACGCCGCGCTGCCGACGACGCGGCCCCCGGAACCGACGTGGGCGCCGGAGCCGGCGGCAAGATGAACCGCAAGGAGGCTGACTTGGGCAACGGGGAGAAGGTGAATCTCGACGAGATCCCGGACGCGGACGTGGTCTACAAGGACAAGAACGGCACCGTGCACGTCAAGGAGGTCAAGAACGCCGGGCGAGCAAGGAGCCGGGCCGCAAGGCCACCGTGGAAATCGAGACGGCGGACCGCTGGACGTCGGTCTTCAGCGAGTTCTAGCCCGCCCGGAACGGCAAGCCGGCGAAGGTCAGCGATCTACCGGAGGTCTCCCATGATCGGGGCGACGCCTAGCGATGTCAGCGACTAGGCGGACCGCTTCACGGCACGGTCCGCCTAGAGCCCCCCTCCGCTGCCCGCGACAACCTCCACCCGAGCTCCTTCTCGCACCCCCCACGCACCCATCACACCCGCGTCGGCCTCCACCACATGCCGGGCCCGCAGCCGAGGCATCCCCAGTCGTCCCGGCCGCATGGTGCGCACGGCGATGACGCGAAGGTGCCGATCGAGGTAGGCGACATCGATCGGGATGCGCATACGGAAGGTGTGCACGCCGCTGGCCGGGGAGAGGAGGATCGCTCCGTCGACGGAGTCCCGTCCCAACAACCCCTTGGTCCGGGCCCGATAAGAGGTGGCGATCTCCAGGGGAACGCGCACGGACGGCCCCTCACCCCCGTGCACGACCAGTTCCCCGCGCCCGTCCCGCCAGCGCCGCCCCATACCGCCCCACCTCCGCGCGTCCCACCCGCCACCGATGTCCGAACCCGAACGTATCCCCGAAGAAGCAGGCCCCACATGGGCCCACGGGCCCATGCCCCGTCAGCCGGCGGACGGCTACCGTCCCTTGACGCAACCGTTACTGCTCGACCTGGTCGGCGAATCACCGATTCATCCCCATACACCCCGTCAGTTGACAGGCTTCACCCTGGTGCGACCCCACCCCGCTGTATAGCTTTGGTTCGCTCAAGAGAAGCCTCGCCTCTGACCGGGAGCCGACCGTGAACCGCCGCCCCACCCTCCTCGCAGCGCTCACGCTGACCGCCGCTGCGGCCCTGACGCTGTCCGCGTGCGGGAGCGATGACAGCTCCAAGAGCAAGGACAACGACAAGATCGCGGGTGCCGACACGGGAAGTGAGGCGTCGGCATCCCCGACCGCATCCGACCCGGCCTCCGCCGGTCGGCCCAAGATCGAGCTCCCGTCCGACCTCTCCTACACGTTCGACTGGCCGAAGACCGGCAACGAGGAGAAGGACGCGATCCTGGCGGACAGCGAGCAGTCCATCAAGGCCGTCGACCTGGCGATCGTCAACCAGGACGCGCTCGACAAGGCATACCTCTACTACTACGAGGGCGAAGCCGCCGCAGGGACACAGACGTTCATCGAGGCGTACGTCAAGGCCAAGGCGCGCGTCACGGGCGCGTACCGCTTCTACGACCCCGTCGTGAACGCCAGCGGCAAGGATCGTGGGTCGCTCGTGTACTGCGAGGACCAGAGCAAGGCCTACGACATGTACTTGAAGACGAAGAAGGTCAACAAAACGCCGGCCTCGAAGAACAGTTACGTTCTCTACAACACCCAGCTGCGAAAGAACGACGAGGGTGTGTGGGTCATTGAGAAGATTCTTTCGCAGAGAGCCAGCGACAAGTGCCAGCCTTGAGCAGAGTTTCCCGGGCCGCGATCGTATCGATTTCGATCGGTTCGCTACTGCTGTGTGGCGCCCCGGCCTTCGCCGACAACATCATCGGTGGCGGAGCTCAAGCACCCGCCAATCCGAATGTCAAGGGTGACTCAGACGGAAGCGGCACTCTCTCCTCCACTGCCGGAGTCGTCGTCTTCGATCGTTCTGACAACGGGTCAGGCCAGTCGGCAGGCTCGGTGAAGTCAGCCACGACGTGGACGCCGCCCGCCTGCTACTACGCCCCGAAGTACACCCCTGATCAGCTCGAAAAGACCCTGGAGCCGGTCTGGCAGGCCGAGTCGACCGGTTACCAATGGGACGCCGAGCAACGCGACCGCTACGTCAACGGTCATCCCTACAAGGATTTCAACAAGGAGAAGAAGGGCAAGGGCTACTGGTGGGCCTCCTATGTCACGCCTGGGCGTGAAGGGGATCCAGGGGCCCTCGACTGCGACAAGCCGATCTTCTGGGTGGACAACGGAGACCCTCCGCCCCCGGACGTTCCCGAAGCCATCACGCCCGAGGTACTCGCCCAGCTCGCGTACGCCGAAATCCGTGTGCCTTCCACCACGGTCGAACTCGCACCCCAGGAAGCCACGAAGGTGAACCTGCCGACCTGGGCCTGGCTGGACGGGGCGAAGTTCAAGCCGGTGTCGGTGACGGCCGGCGTCCCCTTGCTGAACATTCAGGCGACTACCACCGCCGAACCAGTCTCTCTGAAGATCGAGCCGGGCACGGATGACGCCGTTACCTATCCCGGCTCGGGCAAGTGCCGGATCAACGCGGATGGCTCGATCGGTGAACCGTACGCCAAGGGCAAGGCGGACGAGGCTCCACCGTGCGGGGTCAAGTATCTGCGTTCTTCCGGCGATGGCTCGTACAAGCTCCAGGCGACGGTCACCTGGAAGATTCACTGGACAGGCACCGGTGTCCAGGGCGAACGGCAGCTGCCTGACGGCACGTTCGGTGCTCAGCAAGACGTAGTGGTCCAGGAGATCCAGTCCGTCAACCGCTGACGGTCGTCGAGGCCCTGCTGTGTCGTGCGATCGCTCCAGTAGGGCCTAAAACGCCTTGTCCGTCCCGTCCCGGCCCGGATAGGAAGACCCCATGACCACACTCGGTGCCGTCTTCCGCCCCCAGCTCGCCCCCGAGCGGCTTCGATCCGTCGCCCGTGTCGCCGATGAAGCCGGGCTCGAAGAGCTCTGGCTCTGGGAGGACTGCTTCAGGGAGGGGGGTGTCTCCACCGCGGCCGCCGCCCTCGCCTGGACGGAGCGGGTGCGGGTCGGGGTCGGGCTGTTGCCCGTGCCGTTGCGGAACGTCGCCATCACGGCGATGGAGATCGCCTCGCTGGACAGGATGTTTCCGGGGCGGGCGATCGTCGGGGTCGGGCACGGTGTGCAGGACTGGATGGGCCAGGTGGGGGCGCGGGCCGAGTCGCCGGTGACCTTGTTGCGGGAGCATCTCCTCGCGCTGCGGGCGCTGTTGGGCGGTGAGCGGGTGACGACCGACGGGCGGTACGTCAAGCTCGACGATGTGGCGCTCGACTGGCCGCCCGCGACGGACCGTGGGGTCGCAGTGCTGGCCGGGGCCACCGGGCCCCGTTCGCTGCGGCTCACCGGGGAGGCGGCCGACGGGACCGTCCTCACCGCCGCCACCCATGCCGAAGGAGTGCGCGAGGCAAGGCGCCTCATCGGTGAAGGGCGGGAGGCGGCCGGCCGCGGGCACGAGGCGCATCCCGTCGTCGTCTATCTGCTCACCGCCACCGGGGCCGGCGCCGCCGGCCGGCTGCGGGCCGAACTGGCCGTCGAGGGGCTCGAAGCCGTTCCGGAACTCGGTGTCGCCGGGGACGCGGGTGCTGTCGCCGAGGCCGTCGAGCGGTTGGTGGAGGCCGGGGCCGACACCGTCGTCCTCCAGCCCACCGGTGACGAACCGGACCCCGAGGGGTTCGTGCGCTTCGCGGCGGAGGAAGTACGGCCGCTCGTTCCCTGACGGGACGCCGTGCGCGGGACACCATTGTCAGTGCCGGGTGCCAGACTCACCGGCATGAGCATCGACGACGATGACGTGCGGCTTCGGCCCGTGGTGGACGACGATCTAGAGGCGTTCCTCGCCTACGAGCACGACGAGGAGGCCGTGCGGCGGTCCAGGTTCACGCCCCGGCCGCGGGAGGCGTTCATGACCCACTGGAGACAGCGGGTCCTCGGGGACGACACCGTGCTCGTGCGGACCGTGACCGTGGCCGGTGACGTCGCCGGCAGCGTCGTCGCCTGGTGGGACGGGGACCGCCGCTTCATCGGGTACTGGCTCGGACGCGTCTACTGGGGACGCGGCATCGGGAGCAGGGCCCTGACTCTGTTCCTGGAGTGTGAGAAGAACCGGCCTCTGTACGCCGACCCCTTCAGCGGCAACACCGGCTCCGTACGTCTCCTCGAGAAGCTCGGCTTCCTCCGTACCGGCACCGTCCGGCACGGAGAGGACGAGCACGTCCTGCTCGTCCTTTCCTGACCGCTCTCCCTTTCCTGACCGCTCGTCCATTCCTGACCGGGAGTACTCCCCTCATGGCAGAGACCCACCACCCCCGCCGCACCTTCGAGGACCTCGTCACCGAAGGCGCCTTTGTCCCCACGGAGGGATGGGACTTCTCCTGGTTCGAAGGGCGGGCCACCGAGGCGCGGCCCTCCTGGGGGTACGCCGTGTCGATGGCCGAGCGGCTGGGCCGGGCCGATGCCGTGCTCGACGTGCAGACCGGGGGTGGGGAAGTGCTGGAGTTCGCGCTCGGCCGGGCCGGGAAAGTGCCCCGGCTGGCCGTGGCCACCGAGGGGTGGCCGCCGAACGTGGCGAAGGCCACCGCCCTGCTCCGTCCGCGCGGAGTCGCGGTCGTCGCCGCGCTGGAGGACGGCCCGCTGCCCTTCGCCGACGGTGCCTTCGACCTGGTCGTGAGCCGCCACCCCGTCCGCCCGCACTGGGAGGAGATCGCCCGCGTCCTGCGGCCCGGAGGGACGTACTTCGCCCAGCACGTGGGGCCGGGCAGCGTCTTCGAACTCGTCGAGCACTTCCTCGGGCCACAGCCGCAGGACGTGCGTGGCGCCCGGCACCCCGACCGCGAGCGGGCCGACGCCGAGGCGGCCGGGCTTGAGGTCGTCGAGCTGCGGGCGGAGAGGCTGCGCATGGAGTTCCACGACATCGGTGCGGTCGTGCACTTCCTGCGGAAGGTGGTGTGGATGGTGCCCGGCTTCACGGTCGAGACGTACCAGCCGCAGCTCCGCGCCCTGCACGAGCGGATCGAGGCGGAGGGGCCCTTCGTCGCCCACAGCAGCCGCCAGCTCTTCGAGGCACGCAGGCCGGCCCTCTGAGAGGAGTGAAAGAGGGCTGATTTCGCCCTATCACCTGTTCGTCCTGTTCGACGCCACCCGCCCCGTTACGTCCCAGCAGCCCCTCGCGTCACTCGTTTCGCTCACCCCACTTGCGCATCTCCCGACGAGGGTTTTCACATCGTTATCGCTCGTGGCTCGCCTTCGGATCGCGACTGACGTAAGTTCAGATCAAGGTGATTCGCGTGAGCAAAGCTGCGCGGGCGGTACCGCGCAGTGGAGGGGGCTGCGCGGTGCAGGGCCGCTCCACGGTCAGGTTGTGCCGGAGTCAAGCGGGCGTTCGCAGGTGAGGTCACCCGTCGGAGGGTGTCGAGGGCGACGCGCCGAGCGGGTCTCCAGGAGTGAGAAGATCACGGCTTTCGCCTCGGTGCTCACGATTTCCCTGCGCGTCGGCCATCTTTCGGCCAGATCTGAGGCCTGAACCACAGGTTCCGCGGGCATCGACACGTTGTCGGGCGACTCCGGAGAGTAGTTGTGGCACGCCGATGCACGCAGCATCACTTACGAAGGGTTATGGTGGAAACCCCCCCTCGGGCCGGTCCGTATCCCCCCCACGGACCGGCCCGTTTTCTTTGTGCGCCGGGGGGCGCCACGGCGTCGGCCGGAACCATTCGTTCCGCACCCGCTTGGCGGCCCGTGACGGCAGCGGGGGTAGGCTTCGCCTCCGGGGACCGCCATACGGGCAGGGACCGCCCGCGGCCACGACCGGGCCGCATGTCGCGGCCTGTCCGATCCGTACGGAGGGGCTGACAATCACGTGAACCTGCGCGACAAGCTGCGCGGCCTGCTGGTCAGGCTGTACGCACGCCGGGTGGAAGGCCACCTGGACCACGCTCAGGTGCCCAAGCACATCGGCGTCATCATGGACGGCAACCGGCGCTGGGCGAAGGCCGCCGGTTCCAGCACCGTCGACGGCCACCGGGCCGGTGCCGGAAAGATCGAGGAGTTCCTCGGCTGGTGCTCCGAGACCGACGTCGAGGTCGTCACCCTCTGGCTCCTGTCCACGGACAATTTCGACCGGCCGCAGGAGGAGCTCGGTCCGCTGCTCGGCATCATCGAGGACGTCGTCCGCACCCTGGCCGCAGACGGCCGCTGGCGGGTGCACCACGTGGGCACGCCCGACCTGCTGCCCTCCGGGATGCAGACGGTCCTGAAGGAGGCCGAGGAGACCACGGCGCACGTCGACGGGATACTGGTCAACGTCGCCATCGGCTACGGCGGCCGGCAGGAGATCGCCGACGCCGTGCGCTCGATGCTGCTCGACGCGCAGGAGCGGGGCACCTCGATGGAGGAGCTCACCGAGGCCGTCGACACCGACATGATCGGGCGTCACCTCTACACCAGCGACCAGCCCGACCCCGACCTGGTGATCCGCACCAGTGGCGAGCAGCGGCTGTCCGGATTCATGCTCTGGCAGACCGCGCACTCCGAGTACTACTTCTGCGACGTGTTCTGGCCGGCCTTCCGCAAGGTCGACTTCCTGCGCGCCATGCGTGACTACGCCGCCCGCCACCGGCGTTTCGGCGGCTGATTCACGCGCCCGCGCGCACCTCCTGACGTCCCTGTTTCAACAAGACGCCGTACGCCGCCGGGCACCGCTGTCACCGCACGTCGCAACCCTTTCCGGTACCCCTCCGAAGACGGATGTCACACGGAGTTCACCGGCTCGCCGTCATATGCCGTGGCATGGCGACGCTCGTTCGAGGGCATAAGTCAGACAGGTCGATGCCCGAACCACGGGTGTCGGTTCTCAGCGGACGGCACGGGGCCGTCCGCCCGGGAGGCCCTTTGCACCAGCCCGATCGTGCGGTCACAGCACGGACGAAGAGGCGGAGGGCCGGTTCTCGGCCCGTGCTCAGCGGCCGTCAACCGGTCCAGCTCCACTCCGTCGCTCCCCGACCTCATCCGAGGGGGTACGTCCTTCCGTGGTGACCAGCACAAAGCGCCACAAGCCAGACCGGCGCACCTATGTCCTCGACACCAGCGTCCTGCTGGCCGACCCAGGCGCCCTGAGCCGCTTCGACGAGCACGAGGTGGTGCTCCCCATCGTCGTGGTGACAGAGCTGGAGGCGAAGAGGCACCATCCCGAACTCGGCTACTTCGCCCGCCAGGCCCTGCGCCTGCTCGACGACCTCCGGGTGCGGTACGGCCGCCTCGACGCCCCCATCCCCACCGGGGACCTCGGCGGGACCGTCCGTGTCGAGCTCAACCACTCGGACCCCAGCGTGCTGCCCAGCGGCTACCGCCTGGGGGACAACGACTCCCGCATCCTCGCGGTCGCCCGCAACCTGCAGGCCGAGGGGTTCGACGTCACGGTCGTGTCGAAGGACCTCCCGCTCAGGATCAAGGCGTCCTCCGTCGGACTCCTCGCCGAGGAGTACCGCGCGGAGCTCGCCATCACGGACTCCTCCGGCTGGACCGGAATGTCCGAACTGACCCTGCCCGGCGAGCAGGTGGACATCCTCTTCGAGGAGGGGCACGTCTACGTCCCCGAAGCCGCCGACCTGCCGGTGCACACGGGTCTGACGATCCAGTCGGAGCGCGGCAAGGCACTCGGGCGGGTCACACCCGAGGGCAACATCCGCGTCGTACGCGGGGACCGCGAGGCGTTCGGCATCAAGGGCCGCAGCGCCGAGCAGCGGATCGCGCTCGACCTGCTGCTCGACCCGGACGTCGGCATCGTGTCCATGGGCGGCCGGGCCGGCACCGGAAAGTCGGCGCTGGCGCTCTGCGCGGGCCTGGAGGCGGTGCTGGAGCGCCGTCAGCACCAGAAGGTGATGGTCTTCCGTCCGCTGTACGCGGTGGGCGGGCAGGAGCTCGGCTATCTGCCCGGCTCCGAGGCCGAGAAGATGAGCCCCTGGGCGCAGGCCGTGTTCGACACCCTGTCGGCGGTCACCAGCCGGGAGGTCATCGAGGAGGTCACCGCGCGCGGCATGCTGGAGGTCCTGCCGCTCACCCACATCCGCGGCCGTTCGCTGCACGACGCGTTCGTCATCGTGGACGAGGCGCAGTCGCTGGAGAGGAACGTGCTGCTGACCGTTCTGTCCCGGGTCGGGGCCAATTCACGGGTGGTTCTCACCCATGACGTGGCCCAGCGGGACAACCTCAGGGTCGGCCGGTACGACGGTGTCGTCGCCGTCGTCGAGAAGCTGAAGGGGCATCCGCTCTTCGCGCACGTGACCCTGAACCGGTCCGAGAGGTCCCAGATCGCTGCCCTTGTGACCGAAATGCTCGAAGACGGTCACATCTGACCGTTCCGCCCCAAGGAGGGGTGGTTACGCAGTAGTTGGCGCCGTCCGGAAAGGCGAAGAGCCTAGCCGGGCGGCGCCTTCGCGTCTTGCGGTTTCTGTGAATCTCCCGCGTCAAACGGGCTGTGAGCTTTCACACGCAACTCGGAATTGCCTTGCACCGTCGTGTTACGGCAGAGTCTCACTCCTGTCAGGCCCCGCATACGACACACCTGTACCCCCAGCGGTACGGCACCACAAAGAGCACAGCTTCAACTGCATAGCGATGTCGTATGCCGCCCGAGCATCACACGGCGCTCCCCTCGCGGGAGTTGCCCACCGGGCCCGAGCCTCCCGTGACCCCGCAGTTGGGGAGGCCAGCGTCAGGGGCACGATTGCGTCCGCGAGGGTCACCGAAGCGGACGGTGCTGGAAGGAAACCGTGTGAGCCGGATCTCGGTCCGGGGATTCGCAGTGGCTTCGGCCACGGCGGTCACCGCTGTCGGAAGCGTCGTCGGAGTTGCCTCGGGCAGCACCGCGCAGAACAACGACGCCGAAGCGACGGCAAGCGGCACCACGCTGCTCGCGGACATCCCCGCGGGTCAGCAGGCCCAGGTGCAGACCGCGTCCCTGACTCAGCAGGCCGACGTACAGGCCATCGCGGCGGACGCGAGTGCCAAGAAGGACGCCGAGGAGGCCGCCCGCAAGGCCGCCGCCGAGACGGCCATCGCCAAGAAGGAGGCCGCCGAGAAGGCAGCCAAGGCGGCCAAGGAGGCCAAGGAGCGCGCGGAGGCCAAGGACGCCGCCGCCAGCCGTTCCAAGGACATCTCCAACATCCCCGTCTCGAGCTCCTACACCATCGCGCAGATCCAGGCGATGGCGCGGCAGATCGTGCCGTCGGGTCAGTTCCAGTGCTTCAGCAACATCGTGGACCACGAGTCCGACTGGAACTACAAGGCCGTCAACCCCTCCTCCGGGGCCTACGGCATGTTCCAGGCTCTGCCCGGATCCAAGATGTCGTCCGTCGGCGCCGACTGGCAGACCAATCCGGCCACCCAGATCAAGTGGGGCCTGAACTACATGAACGACCGCTACGGCAGCCCGTGTGACGCTTGGTCGTTCTGGCAGGCCAACAGCTGGTACTGAGCCCGCGGCCCTGAGCCGCAGCCCACGCTTCGCCCGAGCCCCGCACCGTTCAACGGTGCGGGGCTCGCGCCATGTACGGTCGGGACGGACGGCTCCCGGGGGAGTGCTGCGCAGAGACGGGGGAAGAGGACGGATCATGTCGCGTGTGCCAGGGTGGCTCGGCCGGCTCGGTGCCGGACTGACCGAGATGAGCGAGCAGTGGAACGAGCGCCGCGCCGAGGCCGAACGGGAGCGGGAGGCGTCCGAGTCCCTCGCGGGTCCCGGCGAACACGTGCCGCCGCCCCCGGACTACGCGCCTGACGTCCCGGCCCGGCCCGACCCCGCCTCGGCCGTGCCGTGGGGAGTGCGGGTCGCGGCGGAGGCGGGATGGCGGCTGCTCGTCCTCGCGGGCACGCTGTGGGTGCTGATGCGGGTCATCAGCGCCGTCCAGCTGGTGGTGCTGGCGTTCGTGAGCGCCCTGCTCATCACCGCGCTGCTCCAGCCGACCGTGGGACGGTTGCGGCGACTGGGAGTGCCCCGCGGGCCGGCCACGGCGATGACGGCGATCCTCGGGTTCGTCGTCATGGGGCTGATCGGCTGGTTCGTGACCTGGCAGGTCATGGAGAACATCGACGACCTCTCGGGCCAGATCCAGAACGGCATCGACGAGTTGCGGAACTGGCTGCTGAACAGCCCCTTCCACGTCACGGACAAGCAGATCAACGAGATCGCCAAGAACCTGCGGGAGGCGGTCGGGGCGAACACCGACCAGATCACCTCGGCGGGGCTGGAGGGCGTGACGGTCGTCGTCGAGGCGCTGACGGGGATTCTGCTGGCCGTCTTCTCGACGCTGTTCCTGCTCTACGACGGCAAGCGCATCTGGGAGTGGACGCTGAGGCTGGTGCCGGCGGCGGCGCGGCCGGGAATGGCCGGGGCCGGGCCGGCGGCCTGGCGGACGCTGACGGCGTACGTGCGGGGCACGGTGATCGTGGCGCTGATCGACGCGATCTTCATCGGTCTTGGCATCTACTTCCTCGATGTGCCGATGGCCGTGCCGCTGGCGGTGTTCATCTTCCTGTTCGCGTTCATACCGCTGGTCGGCGCGGTGGTGTCCGGGGCACTGGCGGTGGTGGTCGCGCTGGTCACCCAGGGGGTGTTCACGGCCGTCATGACGCTCGTGGTGGTGCTCGCGGTGCAGCAGATCGAGGGGCACATCCTGCAGCCGTTCATCCTGGGGCGGGCGGTGCGGGTGCATCCGCTCGCGGTGGTGCTGTCGGTCGCGGCGGGAGGGATGGTCGCCGGGATCGGCGGTGCGGTCGTCGCCGTGCCCCTGGTGGCGGTGACGAACACGGTCGCCGGATATCTGCGCGAGTACTCACGGAAGTCGGCGTTGCGGCACGCGGCGCGGCCGCGTGAGGCGACACCGGTGGGGGCGACACAGCAGCCCGCGCCGTCCGAGTCGCTCTCGGAGTAGCCCGGGTCCTCGAAGAGCAGCAGGGCCCCGCCCACCGGTCAGGTGGGCGGGGCCCTGCGACGTGAGGCGTGCGGCCAGGGGTTACTCGGCCAGGACCGCCTCGGCGTCCAGCGTGACGCCGACCGCCTGGATCACGGAGGCGATCTTGAAGGCCTCCTGGATGACGTCACGGTCGAGGCCGGCCTTGCGGAGGACCTGCTCGTGCGAGTCCAGGCACATGCCGCAGCCGTTGATCGCGGAGACCGCGAAGGACCACAGCTCGAAGTCGACCTTGTCGACGCCCGGGTTGCCGATCACGTTCATCCGCAGGCCCGCGCGCAGGTTGCCGTACTCGTGGTCCGACAGCAGGTGCCGGGTGCGGTAGAAGACGTTGTTCATCGCCATCACCGCGGCCGCGGACTTCGCCGCCGTGTAGGCCTCCGGCGACAGGTTCGCCTTCGCCTCGGGCTCCAGCTCGCGCAGCACGATCGGGGAGCGGGAGGCGATCGCCGTCGCCAGGACCGTGCCCCACAGCTGCTGGGCCGGCAGGTCCGAGTTGCCGATGACCGAGCCCAGGTTGAGCTTCAGGTCCTTGGCGTAGTCCGGTATCGAGGACTTCAGTGCGTCCAGCGACATGTCAGATCACTCCCCGGAGAGCAGCTTGACCGGGTCGAGGGTCTCGTCGCCCTTCGACCAGTTGCACGGGCAGAGCTCGTCCGTCTGGAGCGCGTCCAGGACCCGGAGGACCTCCTTCGGGTTACGGCCGACCGAACCCGCGGTCACCATCGAGAACTGGATCTCGTTGTTCTGGTCCACGATGAACACCGCGCGCTTGGCGAAGCCGTCCTCGCCCTCGATGCCGAGGGCACGCATGAGCTCGTGCTTGGAGTCGGCCATCATCGGGAACGGCAGGTCGCGCAGGTCGTCGTGGTCCTTGCGCCAGGCGTGGTGGACGAACTCGGAGTCGCCGGAGAAGCCCAGGACCTGCGCGTCGCGGTCGGCGAACTCCTCGTTCAGCTTGCCGAAGGCGGCGATCTCGGTGGGGCACACGAAGGTGAAGTCCTTGGGCCAGGCGAAGATCACCTTCCACTTGCCTTCGTAGGTCTTGTGGTTGATCTCCTCGAACTCCTTGCCCGCCTCCAGCGAGACGCAGGCGGTCAGTTCGAACTCGGGGAACTTGTCACCGACGGTGAGCACACACACTCCTTGCAGCGAAGAAACACCCGGATTGCGAGTGTTTCTCATGGGTTGGACGTTATTGATGTTGGCACAGGCTCGATTGATTACGGAAATAGCTATACTCGGTCGGGTTGATCGGAGGTAGTTATTAGTGACTGTGGGTAATAAGCGCAGGCAACCCAGCCTCGCGCAGCTACGGGCGTTCGCGGCCGTGGCCGAGCACCTCCACTTCCGGGACGCGGCAGGGGCGATCGGCATGAGCCAGCCCGCTCTCTCGGGTGCCGTATCGGCGCTCGAGGAAACACTCGGAGTGACGCTCCTCGAGCGTACGACGCGCAAGGTGCTGCTCTCACCCGAGGGTGAGCGGATCGCCGTCCGGGCCAAGGCGGTGCTGGGGGAAGTGGGCGCGCTCATGGAGGAGGCCGAGGCGGTGCGCGCCCCGTTCACGGGCGTGCTGCGACTGGGCGTCATCCCGACCGTGGCGCCCTATCTGCTGCCCACGGTCCTGCGGCTCGTCCACGACAGGTATCCGCACCTCGACCTCCAGGTGCACGAGGAGCAGACCGCCTCCCTCGTCGACGGCCTCGGCAGCGGCCGGCTCGACCTGTTGCTGCTCGCCGTGCCCCTCGGCGTGCCGGGCGTGGCCGAACTGCCGCTGTTCGACGAGGACTTCGTGCTCGTCACGCCGCTGGACCACGAGCTCGGCGGACGCGAGGGCATCGCGCGCGAGGCGCTGCGCGAGCTGCACCTGCTGCTCCTGGACGAGGGGCACTGCCTGCGCGACCAGGCCCTCGACATCTGCCGGGAGGCCGGCCGCGAGGACGCGCCCGTCACCACGACCGCCGCGGGGCTGTCCACGCTGGTGCAACTCGTCGCGGGCGGGCTCGGCGTCACGCTGCTGCCGCGCACGGCCCTCAAGGTCGAGACCTCCCGCAGCAACCAGCTCCTCACCGGGTACTTCGCCGACCCGGCCCCCACCCGCCGGGTCGCCCTGGCGATGCGGGCGGGGGCGCCGCGCGGCGCCGAGTACGAGGAACTGGCAGCCGCCCTGCGCCAGGCCCTGCGGCCCCTGCCCGTACGGGTCATAGGCGAACGAGGGGACATTGCGGACACGACCTAGGCCCCCGCCTACGCCGCCGCCCCCCGGGTACGGCTCGGCGCAGGCGGGGCCCGGGCTTGCTACTCCGTGCGCAAGCCGTCCGGTCGCATCAGCTTCAGCAGGGGCGGCAGGCTCAGCAGGGTCACCACCAGGACGACTGCCGCGCCGATGCCGGTCATCGAGAGCACGCTCGGCCAGTCCACCCGGATCTTCATGTTGGTCATCCGCAGCAGGACCGCCCCCAGGGCCATGCCCACCGTTGCCGCCAGCAGCAGCCCCAGACCGATCGGGATCGCCGTCTGCCACAGCACCGACAGGCTGAGGGTGCGGCGCCGGGTACCGAAGGCGATCAGGGCGGAGAGCAGCTTGCGGCGTTCGCGCAACTGCTCCAGCTGTGACACCAGCAGGCTCGCCCCGATCAGTGCCAGCACACACGCGGCTCCGACGGACAGGCCGGTGCGAATGGTGGCGTAGCGGTCGTTGCGCTCGATGCTGTTCCAGGTCATGGGCTGGGACGTCGGGTCGAGCCGCGCGGCCGTGTTGCGCACGTGGTCGTAGGCGTCCGCCTTGGAGAGGTCCAGACTCAGGAAGAGCTGTGTGGAGAGATGGGCCTTGAGGCTGCCCGGCAGCGCACCCGGTGTGAGCAGGATGCCGCCGCGCTCGTTCCCGGTCGGGTCCTCGCGGGGCTGGGCCTGCCGGATGTCCTTCGGCACGGTCCAGGAGACCTCGCGGTCGCCGGACCGGGCAGTGTCCCCGGCGTCGGCCCACAACGTCGTGCCGGGCTTGGCCAGGTGGTCGCTCTCGCTGTCGTACTGCGAGCCCTTGACCGCGAAGACGTCACCGTCGCGGCAGGAGGGGAGCGTGGCCACCTCGCGCAGCGACGCGCAGTCGGCCACGGTGATCTGGGCGAAGGAGTCCGGCTCGTCGCGCCGGTCACCGAGATAGACATCGGACAGGGCGGTGACCTTGCGCACGCCCTCCGTGTCGCGGTACTCCCCGATGGTGGCCGCGGTGCGGGCACCCTCCGGCACCTCCACGCTCATCTGGGCCCGGGAGACGTCGTACCGCGAGGACGCGGTGTAGTCGCCCTCCACCCCGGCGAACAGCATCTGCAACGCGATCGCCCCGGCCACCGCCACCGCGATGCCGTTGACCATGCGAGCGGCCGCGCCACTGCTCAACTGGAGCCTGCGCACGGCCAGTTGCCAGGCGACCCCGCCCGAGCCCAGCCGGGCCACCACCGTCTCCACGACCCACGGCAGCAGCGCCGTCACACCGACGAGCAGCAGCATGACACCGCCGACGACGAGGTACTGGTTGAAGTCCCCCTGGTCGCGGCCCTGCCCGATCATCGGGTAGAGCATCGCGAGCCCGCCCAGCGGCAGCAGCAGCCGCCACCACAGCCGGCGCCGCGCGGGCTTGGCGGTGCGCACCACGCCGAGCGGCTCGATGACCACCCCGCGCAGCGCGAACAGGGTCACCAGCACCGCGGCCGTCGGCACCGCCACGGCGACCAGGGCGGCCAGCAGGGGAGAGGGGTTCAGATAGCTCGGGAACACACTGACGTGGAACACCTCGGCGGATGCCCCCAGTTGCCGTCCGAGCAGGAAGAACCCGGTGCCGAGGACGAGTCCCAGCACGGAACCGGCGAGCGCCTCGCCGGCGGCGATCCGGCGGGTCATCCGGCTGTCGGAGCCGACCAGCCGCAGCGCCGCGAGCCTGCGGTCGCGCCGCTCGCCGCCGAACCGTACGGCCGCGGCGATGAACACGGCGACCGGCATCAGCAGCACCACGAAGACGACCAGGACCAGCAGGAGCAGCACCGGGTCCCAGGGGTCGGACGACCCCAGGTCGTCGTTGCCGAAGCTGTCGATCCGGGCCCCGCTGGCGGGGCCCTCCAGCCGCTGCTCGAGCCCCTTGCCGCCGGCGAAGAAGGCGAGTTCCTGAGAGCCGACCAGACCCTGTTCGCCGATCGTGCCCGAGATCCGGTAGGGCAGCCGCTCCCGCAGCAGTTTCCCGTCGTCGGAGGCGAGCAGCTCCTTGAGTGCGGGGGAGACGACCATCTCGCCGTCCGCCGGGAACGCCGCGACCCCCGGCGGCCGCGGGGCCTTGGGCCCGTCCGGCTCCAGCAGGCGCCCGCGGACGTCCTGGTCCCGGTACGTGGTGTCCGCGTCCACGACGAGCAGGGTGTCGTCGGCCTTGGGTATCTCCTGCTGGCTGAAGGTGTGGTCGCTGCGCGCCTCCTCGCGCCGGTCCCGTTCCGCCAGCGCGTTCGGGATGGCCGTGGTGAGCAGCAGCAGCGCCACACCGAGCCCGACGCCGACAGCCGTCAGCAGCGCCCGGGTCCATCCTTCGCGTCCGCCCGCGAAGGCGAACCGGGTCCCCATGGCCAGGTCCCGGCTCCACTGCCTGACACTCATACGACCCGCTCCATGTCCCGCGACCTGCCGTCCCGTACGACGATCTCGCGGTCGGAGTACGCGGCCACCCGGGCCTCGTGGGTGACGAGCACCACGGCCGCGTTGGTGGACCGGGCGGCCTCCGTGAGCAGTTCCATCACGCGCTCGCCGTTGAGCGAGTCGAGCGCGCCGGTCGGCTCGTCGGCGAACAGCACGCGCGGGTCGGTGACCAGCGCGCGGGCGACTGCGACCCGCTGCCCCTGACCGCCGGACACCTCGCCGGGCCGCTTCTTGCGCAGGTCGTCGACCTCCAGCCGTTCCATCCAGCCGAGCGCCGTCCGCTCGGCCGCCTTGCGGGACGACCCGTTCAGCCGCAGCGGCAGCGCGACGTTCTCCACGCAGGTGAGTTCCGGCACGAGCTGCCCGAACTGGAAGACGAAGCCGAACTCCGAGCGGCGCAGCGCACTGCGCTCGGAGTCACTCATCGAGGTCACCTCGCGCCCGTTGTACGTGATCGAGCCCGAGTCGGGCGTCACGATCCCGGCGAGACAGTGCAGCAGCGTCGACTTGCCCGAGCCGGACGGCCCCATCACGGCGACGACCTCGCCCGGGTGGATCGAGAACTCGGCGCCGTCGAGCGCGGTGGTCGGCCCGTAGGTCTTGCGCAGGTCCTGGGCGATGAGCAGCGAACCAGCGGGATGGGTCACCGGGTCACCGCCTCACGGAGCTTGTCCAGCCGGGCCGCGGTCAGCTCCAGCCAGCGCAGGTCCGCCTCCAGGTGGAAGAGCGCGTGGTCGCAGATGAGCTGGTCCGCCAGATCGCCCTTGCGCTTGCGGTCGGTGAGGATCCGCATGCTGCGCAGGTGCTCGGAGCGCTGGGTGTCGAGGATGTCGCCGGCGTCGCGGCGGGTGAGCAGCGCGAGGACGACCTTGGTGTAGAGGGTCGACTGGAGGTAGGGCTCCGGCTTCTCGGGCGTCGCCAGCCAGCGCTCGACGTCGGTGATACCGGCCTCGGTGATCGCGTACCGCTTGCGCTCGGGCCCGCCGCCCGCCTCGATGCCGTCGACCTCGACGAGCCCGTTCTTCAGCAGGCGGGACATCGTCGAGTAGACCTGGCCGTAGTGCAGCGGCCGGTCGTGACCGAACTTCTCGTCGAAGGCCCGCTTGAGGTCGTAACCGTGCCGCGGGCCGGACTCCAGGAGTCCCAGGAGAGTGTGACCGATGGACATGCCCAGGACTGTACACGGGGTGTATACGCGGCATGTATACGCCGAGTGTGCAGATCGTGTCCGGCGGTGCGGGCGTGCAGGTGAACGCCTGTTGTCACGGTTCCGCAACAGCGGTCACGGTGCTCGGGGACGAGGTCGTTCAGTCCGGCGGGGGCCCGCCGGCGGAGCCCCCGGGCGGCCGGCCGCGCCGGGGGATGGGCCCGGTCTCCCGCGGCAACCGCCCCGCCTCGGCCAACGCCTTGCGCAGCAGGAACTCGATCTGTGCGTTGGCCGACCGCAGCTCGTCCCCGGCCCATCGCGCGAGCGCCTCGTACACCGCCGGGTCCAGCCGCAGCAGCACCTGCTTGCGCTGCTGCTGCGGCCGGCGCCGCGAACCCGGACCTTCGGGAGGGACCGTCACTGGTAGAGGGACCCGGTGTTGAGGACCGGCTGCGCGGCGCGGTCTCCGCACAGCACGACCATGAGGTTGGAGACCATGGTCGCCTTCCGCTCGGAGTCCAGCTCCACGATGTCCCGCTCGGTGATCCGGGCGATCGCGGCCTCGACCATGCCCACGGCTCCGTCCACGATCTGCCGCCGCGCGGCGACGACCGCTCCGGCCTGCTGCCGCTGGAGCATCGCCGAGGCGATCTCGGGGGCGTACGCGAGGTGCGTGAAGCGCGACTCGATGATCTGCACCCCGGCGGCCTCCACGCGCGCGTGCAGTTCGACGGCGAGCTTCTCGGTGATCTCCTCGGCGTTGCCGCGCAGGGAGAGGCCGTCCTCCTCGTGGGCGTCGTAGGGGTACTCGATGGCGATGTGCCGCACGGCCGCCTCGGTCTGGGTGGAGACGAACTCGATGTAGTCGTCCACCTCGAAGGTGGCCTGCGCGGTGTCCTCGACGCGCCAGACCACGACCGCGGCGAGCTCGATCGGGTTGCCGTAGGCGTCGTTGACCTTCAGGACTGCGGTCTCGTGGTTGCGGACACGCGTCGAGATCTTCGTACGCGTGGTGAAGGGGTTCACCCAGCGCAGGCCGTCCTGCCGGATCGTCCCCCGGTAACGGCCGAAGAGCTGGACCACCCGGGCCTCGCCGGGCGCCACCATGTTCAGCCCGCACATGGCCAGGAAGGCCGCGAGGGCGACCAGGATGCCGGCGACGATCAGCGCGGCCTTCGCCCCGGCCCCGGCCACCGAGGTGGCGGTCGCGATCAGCCCGGCGCCGGTCAGCAGTCCGAGCAGGCCGAGGAGCAGGGCGAGCCCGCCGCCGATGCTGTGCGCGGTGAACTCCCGCACGCGGGGCGCCGGCATCTCTGGCACGTCGGCCGTGACCTGCGGTTTCGATGTGGACATGGGTGATCCCCCGGTTCTCCTGGGAAGCCGCTTCTGCCTGGCTTCCGCCTATCTAAGTGATATCACTTTTTCGGGTTCTGGCAACCCTGTGGGTGTCTGGAACGTCGGTTCCGGTGGGGATGGGTGCTGATTGTCACGTCCGCAAAGGGCCGGATCGACAGCCCTATCTCTTATCTCCCGGTGTTAGCTTTCTGAGCTGACCTGAGCGGCGAACCTGTGTGACTTGTGAGCACACATGAACGAAGCGGAGCAGATCGGACTCATGGGACGAGCGGAAGACAGACGCGCCCGACAGCGCGGTGGGCGCCGGGCGGCACCCAAGAGCCACCGTTCGTCGGCCGCGGTCGGGAAGAGCGGCATACGCAGGCTCTTCACCTGGAAGAAGATCCTCGGCACCTTCTTCGCCCTGTGCCTGCTCGGCATGGGCGCCTTCATCGTGCTGTACATGGTGATCGGCATCCCCGAGGGGAACGCCGACGCCAAGCGGCAGAGCAACATCTACCAGTACAGCGACGGTTCGATCATGGCCCGGGACGGCAAGGTCAACCGCGAGGTCGTCGACCTGTCGAGGGTCCCCAAGGACGTGCGGCGCACCTTCGTCGCGGCCGAGAACAAGACCTTCTACAAGGACGCGGGCGTCGACCTCAAGGGCACCGCCCGCGGCCTGTTCAACACGCTCTCCGGCCGTGGCTCGCAGGGCGGTTCGACGATCACCCAGCAGTACGTCAAGAACTACTACCTGTCCCAGGAACAGACCGTCTCGCGCAAGCTGAAGGAACTGGTCATCTCGCTGAAGCTGGACCGGGAGAAGTCCAAGGACTACATCCTCGCCGGCTACATCAACACCAGTTACTACGGCCGCAACGCCTACGGCATCCAGGCCGCCGCCCAGGCCTACTACCGCACCGACGCCGAGAAGCTCACGGTCGAGCAGGGCGCCTACCTCGCCGCGCTGCTCCAGGCCCCCAGCCAGTACGACTGGGCGGTCGCCTCGGAGGGCGGTAAGAAGCTGGTGAAGGCGCGCTGGAACTACGTCCTGGACAACATGGTCGAGGAGGGCTGGCTCAGCCGGTCCGAGCGCGCCGGCATGAAGTTCCCGGTGCCCAAGGAGCCCAAGCCCGCCCCCGGCATGGAGGGCCAGAAGGGCTACCTGGTCAACGCGGCCAACGCGACACTGGAGAAGCAGCTCGTCGCGGAGGGCACCGCGAGCAGCCGCAAGGAAGCCGAGGCGATGGTCGGCGCCGGAGGCTGGACCGTCACGCTCAACATCGACAAGAAGAAGCAGGCGGCGCTGGAGAAGTCCGTCAAGCAGCAGCTGACCAGCAAGCTCGACCCCGACAAGCGCAAGGTCGACGCGTACATCCAGGCGGGTGCCGCGTCCGTGAACCCGAAGACGGGCGCCGTGGTCGCGATGTACGGCGGCCAGGACTACTTCAAGCACTGGACCAACAACGCCACCCGCACCGACTACCAGCCCGCCTCCACCTTCAAGCCGGTCATCCTGGCCGCCGCCCTGGAGGAGCAGGCGAAGACGCAGGACGGCGACCCGATCACCGCGAGCACGGTCTACGACGGCACGAGCAAGCGCCAGGTCATGGACAACGGCAGCAAGGTCGGCTTCGCCCCCGAGAACGAGGACGACAAGGACTACGGCCCGATCTCCGTCCAGACGGCGATGAACAAGTCCGTCAACTCCGTCTTCGCGCAGATGGGTGTCGACGTCGGCATGTCCGAGGTGGTGAAGGTCGCCGGCAAGCTGGGCATGGACACCGAGAACATGGAGGCCGTGCCCGCCCAGACCCTGGGCAGCATGGGCGCCAGCCCCCTGCAGATGGCCGGTGTCTACGCGACCCTCGACAACCACGGCAAGAAGGTCACGCCGGCCGTCGTGAAGTCGGCGGAGCACCTGAACCACACCGTGACCATGCCCGATCCCGTCGGAGACCAGGTCATCAGCCCCGAGGCCGCCGACTCGGTGACCTCGGTCCTGACCGGTGTGGTCGACGACGGCACCGCCCAGGAGTCCGTGCGCAACAACCCGGGGCGCGACGGCCAGCAGGTCGCGGGCAAGACGGGTACGTCCGACAACAACAAGTCGGCCTGGTTCACCGGCTACACACCGAACCTGGTCACCTCGGTCGGCCTGTTCGGCGAGGACACCAAGCCTCCCTACAAGCACATGCCGATGTACAAGGCGGCCGGCGAGCCCCGGATCAACGGCGGCGGCTTCCCGGCGCAGATCTGGGCCGGCTACACCTTCGGCGTGATGGGCGAGGTCACCAAGTTCGACCTGGACACCCAGCAGGGCGCGGCCGTCAAGCCGACGTGGACGCCGACGCCCACGCAGGAGCCGACGACCGAGGAGCCCACGCAGGAGCCGACGACCGAGGAGCCGTCGTCGTCCCCGCCGCCGACGACGGAGGAACCGAGCAGCACACCGCCGACGAGCCCGTCGACGACACCGCCCACCTTCTCGCCGCCGGCGAGTCCGGGTACGTCACCGCCGACCGACGGCGACCCGTTCGACCCGGTCGGGCGGGGCGACGAAGGGTAGGAGACGCGCGAAGGGCGCCCGGTCGACACCGGGCGCCCTTGTGCTGTGCGGCGCTGTCGTCGGGCGGTCCCGTGCCGGTCGCCGTCACGAGGCCGAGACGGTCAGCTCCGGTTCAGCTCGAACCACACCACCTTGCCCGTGCTCAGCCGCGTCGCGCCCCAGCGCCGGGCCAGCCGGTTCACCAGGTACAGGCCACGGCCGCCCTCGTCGGTGGCACGGGCCTGCCGCAGCCGCGGCAACTGGGGGACGTCGTCGCCCACTTCGCAGCGCAGGACGTCCGTGCGCAGCAGCCGAACCGTGACCGGCCGGGACGCGTACCGCACCGCGTTGGTGACGACCTCGCTGACCAGCAGCTCGACGGAGTCGCTGAGCTCCTCCAGACCCCACCGTGCCAGGGCGCGCCGGGCCAGGCGGCGGGCCCGGCCGGGGGCGGCGTCCTCCGGCTCCAGGAACCAGTACGCCACGTCACTCGGCGCGATCCCGTCGAAGCGGGCGGCGAGCAGCGCGATGTCGTCGTCCCGGTCGCCCGGGCCGAGCATGTCGAGCACCTCGTCGCACAGCGCTTCCAGGGGCGGCGGATGGTCCGGCCCGGTGAGCTGCGCGACCGCGGCGAGCTTCTCCCGCAGCTGCTCGATGCCGGTCCACACGTCCCTGAGACGGGACTCGACCAGACCGTCGGTGTACAGCAGGAGCGTCGCCCCGGCCGGCGCGTCCAGCTCCACCGCCTCGAAGTCCACACCGCCGACCCCGATGGGAGCACCGGCGGGCACGCGCAGCACCTCGGCGCGGCCGCCCAGGTGGAGCAGGACGGGCGGCGGATGACCGGCGTTGGCGATGGTGATCCGGTGCGATACCGGGTCGTAGACCGCGTACAGGCAGGTCGCCATGCGGTCCACGCCGAGGCGCTGGGCCTGTTCGTCGAGGTGGTGCAGCACCTCCTGCGGCGGCAGGTCGAGCCCGGCGAGCGTCTGGGCCGTGGTGCGCAGCTGGCCCATGATCGCGGCGGAGGTCATGGAGTGGCCCATGACGTCACCCACGACCAGGGCGACACGGCTGCCCGGCAGGGGAATGGCGTCGTACCAGTCACCGCCGACACGGGCCGTCTCGGCGGCCGGCAGGTAACGGGACGCGAGCCGCACGCCGGTGGGGCGGGGCAGCGTCTCGGGCAGCATGGTGCGCTGGAGTTCGTCCGCGATGTAGGCCTCGCGGCCGTACAGCACGGCCTTGTCGATGCCGAGCGCGCTGTGCGTGGCGAGCTGCGCGGCCACCAGCAGGTCGTCCGGTTCGAAGGCGAGGCGCTCGGGCCGCCGCAGGAACAGCGCGGCACCGATGACCCGGCGCCGGCCGCGCAGCGGCGCGAGAATGGCCCGCTGTCCCTCCGGCACGGCGAACTCACCGCCGTCACCGAGCAGCTCGGGCAGTGCGGCACGCGCGGCGGGGGCGTCGGTGAACACCGGGCGCACACCCCGCAACACCTCGGCGAGCGCACTGCCGGGCCGCACCTCGCACAGCTCGGCGCCGACCGTGTCCAGCTCGTTGGGCTCGGGCTGCGCGGCCGGCAGGAAGCCGTTCTCGGTGTCGCGCTCCGCCGGTATCCGGTCGGTGCGCCGCAGCCGCAGCACCAGCGGGCCCGTGGGCCGCTCGTCGCCGACGGGCAGCGGGTCGCGCAGATAGACCAGGATCGCGTCGGAGAACGTGGGCACGGTGGCCCGGCACAGCCCCATCACGATCTCGTCGAGGTCGATGCCACGGGCGATCCGCCGGGTGGCGGCACCGACGAACCTGAGCCGGTCGCCGTCCCGCCGCATCGGCGTGGGCCGGCCGGGCGGCAGGGTCTGGCCGCTGCGGCGCTCGTGTCCCTCGGGATTCGGCGCCGGCCGGTCCTGCTCGTCGGCCGGCTGGACCGGAATACCTTCGGAAGAGGGCCGCGGCCGCGGGGTGTCGCGCTCGGCGGTCTGCTCGGCACCCGGCTGGGAGTGCTCGGAGGCGGGGTCGCTCACGGTGTCCTTGCCCTTGCCGAACGGCGTGGAGGTGCCCGGCTCCGACGTACCCGGTGAAGTGTGCGCCGTCGAGACCGGAACGGTGGCGTCGCCGCCTGAGCGGCCCTGTACGGGTAAGGCGCCCATGCCGGGCGCACGAACCGGTGTCGAGGTATGCACGAGCGCCCCGCGGGGGTCCGCGGGGTCGACGCCCGGCTGCGGGCGTTCACAGGAGGTCGGCTGCTCCGTCACGCGTGTCGAATCCATCCGTCCGGGGCTGCACGCCAGAGGTGCAGGTGGTCCCGCCGAAACTCCGATACCCGGAATACGTGCCCCAGGAACGGAATTTCCGCGTGGTCAGAGGTTGTTCCTGTGCCACCGGCGGACCGTCTGCGGTCCTCGGGGGCCTTTGCGCAGGCCCCGCCGGTGTTGCCCTCGTACCCCTCGCTCACGTCCTGCCGCCCCTCGGTGACGATCGGTCAAGCCCAGTGCGTGCTCCGGTGTTTGCCGCCGCGCGCCCTTGCGGAGGACGATCCTACGTTTCTTGCCCGGGGGCGCATCAAGGGTCTCATGAGGACACATGCGCGGGCGTACGGTCCCAGTCCTCCGGAAGTGACGGTACAGCCCAGGACGGATCCGGGCGCCAGTGCTGCCATCCTTCCGAGAACGGCGGCCCCCAGGCGCGGATCACCTCGACCGCGGCCCGCCCCGCCGCCCGTACCTTCTCGGCCTGCCGGTCGTCCATCAGCCCGTCCCGCAGGGCCTGGGCGAACTCGTCCTCGTCACGCCAGTGCCAACTGCGGTCCGGGTGCACGGAGATGTCCAGGAAGTGGTCGACGGAGTCCACGCCGCCCTCCCAACGGACCATCGGCTCCTCCAGGTTCACGTACCAGTTCTTGAAGAGCCAGCCCGGCTCCCAGAACAGCCACACGGACCAGGGCTCGCCGGGCCGGGCGAGCTTCAGGACACCGGTGCCGAACCAGCGGTCGCGCTGCACGGTCCGGGGCTTGGTGTAGCGGGACTCCAGCGGCTCCTGGTGCACGGGGGTGCCGTCGGCGAGCACGGGCTTCACACACTCGGTGCCGGGCGCCAGCCACACGGCGAGCAGCTCGGCGTCGTCCCGTACGACGGTGACGGGACGCGCGATGTGGAACCGCGCGCCGCCGTTCTCCCGGTACCGCCACAGGATCCGGCTCCCGGGCGCCCAGAAGCCAGCCGCACCACCCGTTTCCACGCGTCTCACCGCTCCGCCGTCTGCCATGCACAGATATTAGGTGCCATAGGCATACGACGCTGCGGCGCGTGTCACGGTTCACGCGCCGGGCGCACGCACGCCTCCGATCGTCACGGACGTGTCATCCGCAGGACATCCAGCGCCTCGTCGAGCTGCTCCATGGTGAGGTCGCCGCGCTCCACGTACCCGCCGTCCAGGACGACCTGACGGATGGTCTTCCGTTCGGCCAGGGCCTTCTTGGCGACCTTCGCGGCCTCCTCGTACCCGATGTACTTGTTGAGCGGGGTGACGACGGAGGGGGAGGACTCGGCGTACTCCCGGGCCCGTTCGCGGTCGGCGGTGATGCCGTCGACGGTCCGGTCGGCGAGCAGCCGCGACACGTTGGCGAGCAGCCGGACCGACTCCAGGACGTTCTTCGCGATGACGGGCAGCATGACGTTGAGCTCGAAGTTGCCGGCGGCACCGGCGGTGGCGACGGTCGCGTCGTTGCCGACGACCTGGGCGGCGACCATCAGCACGGCCTCCGGAATGACCGGGTTCACCTTGCCCGGCATGATCGAGGAGCCGGGCTGGAGGTCGGGCAGGGCGATCTCGGCGAGGCCGGTGCGCGGCCCGGAGGACATCCAGCGCAGGTCGTTGGCGATCTTCGTCAGCCCGACCGCGATGGTCCGCAGCTGCCCGCTGGTCTCCACGATGCCGTCCCGGGCGCCCTGCGCCTCGAAGTGGTCACGGGCCTCGGTGAGCGGCAGCCCGGTGGTACGGGCGACCTCCTCGATCACGGCGGCGGAGAAACCGGGCGGGGTGTTGATGCCGGTGCCGACGGCCGTCCCGCCGAGGGGCAGTTCGGCGAGCCGGGGCAGGGAGGCCTCAAGACGCTCGATCCCGTACCGCACCTGAGCGGCGTACCCGCCGAACTCCTGCCCCAGCGTCACGGGCGTCGCGTCCATCAGATGGGTCCGCCCCGACTTCACGACGTCCGAGAACTCCTCGGACTTGCGCTCCAGGGCGGTGGCGAGGTGGTCCAGGGCGGGGATCAGATCGCGGGTGACGGCGGCGGTGGCGGCGATGTGGATGGAGGAGGGGAACACGTCGTTGGACGACTGGGACGCGTTCACATGGTCGTTGGGGTGCACGCCCTTCCCCAGCCGCTCGCTCGCGAGCGTGGCGACGACCTCGTTGGTGTTCATGTTGGACGAGGTGCCCGACCCCGTCTGGAACACGTCGACGGGGAAGTGCTCGTCCCACTTCCCCTCGGCGACCTCCCCGGCCGCCTCCTGGATCGCCCCGGCGACATCCTTGTCCAGGACCCCCAGCTCGGCGTTGACCTTGGCCGCCGCACCCTTGATCCGCGCCAGCGCCTCGATGTGCGCGCGCTCGATACGCTGCCCGGAGACGGGAAAGTTCTCCACCGCCCGCTGGGTCTGGGCCCGCCACTTGGCGTGGGCGGGCACCCGCACCTCTCCCATGGAATCGTGCTCGGTGCGGTACTCGGTCCTGTCCTGCTCGTCGGTCATCGACGATCACCTCCACGTGTCACAGCGTCAGCGCCGCGACCACTGTTCCCCGTGGAGGCGAATCGTCACCGCCCTTCTCAGGCGAGTCCGGGACCCCGTACCGGAATGGAGGTGAAGGTCGGCGCGGGCGCCGGGTCCTGGAAGAAGTCGTTGCCCTTGTCGTCGACGACGATGAACGCCGGGAAGTCCTCGACCTCGATCTTCCAGACGGCCTCCATGCCGAGCTCCTCGTACTCGACGACCTCGACCTTCTTGATGCAGTCCTGGGCGAGCCGGGCGGCCGGGCCGCCGATGGAGCCGAGGTAGAAGCCGCCGTGCGTGCCGCATGCGTCGGTGACCTGCTTGCTGCGGTTGCCCTTGGCGAGCATGACCTTGGAGCCGCCCGCCGCCTGGAACTGCTCCACGTAGGAGTCCATGCGGCCGGCCGTGGTCGGGCCGAAGGAACCGGACGCGTAGCCCTCCGGGGTCTTCGCCGGACCCGCGTAGTACACCGGGTGGTCCTTCAGGTACTGCGGCATCTCCTCGCCCGCGTCCAGCCGCTCCTTGATCTTGGCGTGCGCGATGTCACGGGCCACGACCAGCGGACCGGTGAGGGACAGGCGGGTCTTCACCGGGTACTTGGTGAGCTCCGCGAGGATCGTCTCCATCGGCTGGTTGAGGTCGATCTTCACGACGTCGCCGCTCTCGTCGAGCTGCTCGTCCGTGGTCTCCGGCAGGAACCGCGCCGGGTCCGTCTCCAGCTGCTCAAGGAAGACGCCCTCGGCGGTGATCTTCGCGACGGCCTGGCGGTCGGCGGAGCAGGACACGGCGATGGCCACCGGGCAGGACGCGCCGTGCCGCGGGAGGCGCACCACGCGCACGTCGTGGCAGAAGTACTTGCCGCCGAACTGCGCCCCGATGCCGATCTTCTGCGTCAGCTCGAAGACCTTCTGCTCCAGGTCCTCGTCCCGGAAGCCGTGCCCGAGCTCCGACCCCTCGGCCGGGATCTCGTCCAGGTAGTGCGCGGAGGCGTACTTGGCCGTCTTCAGGGCGTACTCGGCGGACGTGCCGCCGACCACGATCGCCAGGTGGTACGGCGGGCAGGCCGCCGTACCCAGCGAGCGGATCTTCTCCTCCAGGAACTTCATCATGGAGGCCTCGTTCAGGACGGCCTTCGTCTCCTGGTACAGGAACGACTTGTTGGCCGAGCCGCCGCCCTTCGCCATGAACAGGAACTTGTAGGCGCCGCCGTCGGTCGCGTACAGCTCGATCTGCGCCGGGAGGTTGGAGCCGGTGTTCTTCTCCTCCCACATGGTGAGCGGAGCCATCTGCGAGTAGCGCAGGTTGAGGTTCTGGTACGCGTCGTAGATGCCGCGGCTGAGCGCCTCCTCGTCGCGGCCCGCCGTCAGCACGTTCTGCCCGCGCTTGCCCATCACGATCGCCGTGCCCGTGTCCTGGCACATGGGCAGCACGCCGGCGGCCGCGATGTTCGCGTTCTTCAGCAGGTCCAGCGCGACGAACTTGTCGTTGCCGGAGGCCTCGGGGTCGTCGATGATGCGGCGCAGCTGCGCGAGGTGGGCCGGGCGCAGGTAGTGCTGGATGTCGTGGACGGCCTCCTCGGCGAGCTTGCGCAGCGCCTCCGGCTCCACCTTGAGGAAGGTCCGCCCGTCCGGCCCCTCCACGGTGGAGACACCCTCGGAGGTCACCAGCCGGTACGGCGTGGTGTCCTCTCCCTGGGGGAGCAGATCGGTGTACGCGAACTCAGCAGGCATCTTCGCCCATTCCTCACTCGACAGACGGCGGCCCGCCTCCTCCGGCGAGCGCCCACCAGACTAGAACCTGCCGCTGACGGGTGAGCTCGTGAGGTAAGGCTCAGTTCGTCACACTCGGCGTCGCCCTCGGCCGCGATACAGGGGGTGTCGCGATCTATCGTGTTTCGGTACGCTGCTGCCGTGGACCTTCAGAAGTCAGATCCTCAGCAGCAGGGCGTGCCCGCCGGCTCCGAGCTCCGCGCCTCCGACGCCGAGCGCGACCGCATCGCCGACATCCTCCGCGACGCCCTCGCCGAGGGCCGTCTCACCGCGGACGAGCACGCCGAGCGGGTCGAGGGGGTGCTGAGCGCCAAGACGGTCGGCGAGCTGGAGGTCTTCATACGGGACCTGCCCGCCGCGCACCGCCACGGCCCCTCCCCGGAACCGGCCCCGTACCGCCCCACCGCGGGCGCCATTCCGATCGACCCGGACGACAACGTGGTCGCGATCTTCAGCAGCGCCGTCCGCAAGGGCCGCTGGCGCACCGGCCGCCGTATCCACGCGTACGCGGTCTTCGGCAGCGTCGAGATCGACCTCAGCGAGGCCCTCTTCGACCACCAGCAGGTCGTCATCAAGTCGTTCGCGATCTTCGGCAGCGTCGACATCCGCGTCCCGGAGAACGTCTCGCTGCGCGGCATGGGCGGCGGAGTGCTCGGCAGCTTCGAGGTGGACACCCTCGACTCGGGCGAACCGGAGGCCCCGGTCGTCTACGTCGACGGCTGGGCGGTCCTCGGCAGCGTCG
Source organism: Streptomyces viridochromogenes DSM 40736 (assembly GCF_000158955.1). Lineage (GTDB taxonomy): Bacteria > Actinomycetota > Actinomycetes > Streptomycetales > Streptomycetaceae > Streptomyces > Streptomyces venetus. The sequence continues at coordinate 5,722,251 of NZ_GG657757.1, forward strand.
AGGCGCGCCCCCGGCGGGGCAAGGTCGTCGCGGACATCCTGGACCGGGTGCACCGCAAGGTCGACAAGAGTTTGCGCAAGCATCTGAACCATTGACAGTCGCGAATTCACCTGCGGTTCGGAGCAAAACGGTCACCGGTGACACCGGCCCCCGGAGCTCTGGAACGAGGGCGAAACCAGCGGTTCGGAACTCAGTGCATAGGCGCGCGCACAGCGGGTAGGGCTTGCTGCATCGTCTCTCGCTCGCGAAGCCGTCGTCAGGAGTAGACCGTGCTGCAACCGCCGCATTCGTCCCTGCAGGTAGCTGCCGTTCCGGCCCCGCGGGTGCCAGCGCGAGACAGGGACCAGGACGCCCCGTGGCACACCGAGGCGGTGTGCCGGCGCGACGAGGCCGGCCTCTTCTTCGCCCCCTCCAAGGAACCCACGGCCGCCCGGCTCTCCCGGGAGGAGGCGGCGAAGCGGGTCTGCGCCCGCTGTCCTGTCATGGTCGAATGCCGCGAACACGCCCTGCTCCAGCCCGAGCCCTACGGCGTCTGGGGCGGCCTCACCGCCGCCGAACGCCGCGTGGTCCTGGCCCGGCGCCGCCGCCGCGACGTGGAACTGAAGAAGGCGGCGCAATCGGCGAACCCCATAGCCGCGGCAGGCTGACAGCCGAGCACCACTGCTCGGGGGCGCGGGGAACTGCGCGATCAACCACAACCGGCCCGCACACGCCGGCGATCCGCAGCCCCCGCCCCTCCAGGCGGCGCTACTTCCCCTTGTCGAAGTCGATCGCGCTGTACGCCCGCAGCTTGCTCAGCCGGTGCTCGGAGGAGATCCTCCGCACCGTCCCCGACCGCGACCGCATCACGATCGAGTCGGTCGTGGCCGTCTCGGCCCGGTACCGCACACCGCGCAGCAGCTCACCGTCGGTGATCCCGGTCGCCACGAAGAACACGTTCTCCCCGGTGACGAGGTCCTCCGTCGTCAGCACCCGGTCGAGGTCATGCCCCGCGTCGACCGCCCGCTGCCGCTCCTCGTCGTCCTTGGGCCACAGCTTGCCCTGGATCGTTCCGCCCAGGCACTTCACGGCGCAGGCCGAGATGATGCCCTCCGGCGTACCGCCGATGCCGAGCAGCAGATCGACACCCGTGCCCTCGCGCAGCGCCAGGATCGAGCCGGCCACATCGCCGTCGGAGATCAGCTTGATGCGCGCACCCGTGTCCCGGATCTCCTTGATGATGCCCTCGTGCCGCGGCCGGTCCAGGATCACCACCGTCACGTCCTCGGGCGCGGAGCGCTTGGCCTTGGCGACCCGGCGGATGTTCACCGCCACCGGGGCGTTGATGTCGACGAAGTCGGCCGCCTCGGGGCCGGTGACGAGCTTGTCCATGTAGAAGACCGCCGACGGGTCGAACATGGAGCCGCGCTCGGCGGCGGCCAGCACCGCGATCGCGTTCGTCATGCCCTTCGCGGTCAGCGTGGTGCCGTCGATCGGGTCCACGGCGATGTCGCACTCGGGCCCCGTCCCGTCGCCGACGTGCTCCCCGTTGAACAGCATCGGGGCTTCGTCCTTCTCGCCCTCGCCGATGACGACGACGCCGTTCATCGAGACGGTGGAGACGAGGGTCCGCATGGCACGCACCGCGGCTCCGTCGGCGCCGTTCTTGTCACCGCGCCCCACCCAGCGGCCCGCGGCCATAGCCGCCGCCTCGGTCACCCGGACCAGTTCCAGGGCGAGGTTGCGGTCGGGGGCCTCGGAGGGCACATCCAGTTCGGACGGCAAGTGATGATGCTCGGTCATCGGAGCGCACCTTTCTGTACGACGACGGCCGGATGAGGGTTCTGTTGCCTGACTCTATCTCCGAGACGGCAAAATGAGCAGGGGCCCCCACGGATGAGCAAACCGGAGACCTGCGACGATAGAGGGCGTGGCAGGCACGAACGGCAAGCAGAAGACGGCACGGGACATGATCCTCTCCATGGGGGTCATCGTCCTCGTCGCGGGCGTCATATACCTCTTCATCCCGCACGACGACAGCCCGCAGGAGACCAAGCGCGTCGACTACCGGGTCGAACTGCTCACGGCACGTCGCGCCGCCTCGTACCCCGTGGCCGCGCCGGACGGCCTGCCCGGCGCATGGAAGGCCACCTCCGTCCGCTACCAGGGTGACGAGTTCGAGGCCTGGCACCTCGGCTTCCACGATCCCGAAGGGGAGTACGTGGCGGTCGAGCAGTCCACTCAGCGGCGCCCCGTCTTCGTCGACGAGCGGACGCAGGGGGCGAAGGAGACCGGGCGGACCGAGAAGATCGACGGCCGGACATGGACCCGCTACGAGGGCGGCCGGTACGACGCGCTGGTCCTCGAAGGCACCAAGGGCTCGACGACGGTCGTGACCGGCACGGCGTCGTTCGCGCAGCTGACGAAGATGGCGGACGCGCTCAAGACGGAGTGACACCCCCCTCGCACACGCCCCCGCACACGGCGAAGGCCCCCGGCGCGCTGCCGGGGGCCTTTCCTGTACGCGGCTCTCAGGCCGGCTGGACGGCTCTCAGACCGTCTTGACGACCTGGTCGAACTCCAGGCGCGGGGAGCGGGGGTACCACGCGTCCGGGCCCGGGCGGCCGATGTTGACGACCATCAGCGGGGTGTGGTCGTCGTCCAGGAACTCCTTGCGGACGCCCTCGAAGTCGAAGCCGGTCATCGGGCCGGCGGCGAGACCGGCGGCGCGGACGCCGACGATGAAGTACGCGGCCTGGAGGGCGGCGTTCAGCGCGGCGGCGTTCTCACGGACCGGGCGCTCGGAGAAGAAGATGTCCTTGATCTGCGGGGCGGCCGGGAACAGGTGCGGCAGCTCCTCGTGGAACTCGTTGTCCGCGGAGAGGATCGCCACCAGCGGGGCGCTCGCCGTCTTGGGCCGGTTGCCCTCGGCCATGTGCGCGACCAGGCGCTCGCGGGCCTCGGGGGAGCGGACCAGGGTGATGCGCAGCGGGGTCTGGTTGAAGGCGGTCGGACCGTACTTGACCAGGTCGTAGATCGCCTGCACCTGCTCGTCGGTCACCGGCTCGTCGGTGAAGGTGTTGGCGCTACGGGCCTCGCGGAACAGCAGGTCCTGGGCGGCGGGGTCAAGAACGAGGGACATGGATGCACTTTCTCGCGACGGTCGATCCGGAAGACCGGCTGACGTCTCCGACCGTACGCGAGTGAAGTTCAACGTTCAACTAACCTGAGGGTGTCGTGCGTCACGTGTCGTATGTCACCCGCGGTGGACCGCTGTCACCCCGCAGCGCACAGCCTGTGGCTACTCGCCGTCCGCTTCTTCCGAGGCCTCCTCGGCCAGCGCCGCGTCCAGCCGCGCCCGGGCCCCGTCCAGCCAGCGCCGGCACACCTTGGCCAGCTCCTCGCCCCGCTCCCAGAGCGCGAGGGACTCCTCCAGCGTCGTACCGCCCGCCTCCAGGCGCCGGACGACCTCGATCAGCTCGTCCCGCGCCTGCTCGTACCCGAGCGCCTCGCTCATGTCCGGCGTCTCATCAACCTCGCTGGTCATCCACCCACCCTATGTGTCCACTCGTACGGAGAACTCACCCTCGGAGACCCGCGCGCGAAGGGCCTCGCCGGCCTCCACCTCGCCCGGGTCGCGGACGGCGTGCCCGTCCGCCTTCTGGAGCACGGCGTACCCGCGCTTCAGGGTCGCGGCGGGGGAGAGGGCCACCACGCGCGCGTGCGTGTGCGTCAGCTCCGAGTCGGCCCGGTCCAGCTGGTGCCGCAGACAGCGCCGGCCCCGGTCGAGCAGGTCCGCCACATGGTCGGCACGCTCGTCGATCATCCGGTGCGGATCCTCTATCGACGGCCGGGCCAGGGCGTGGGCAAGCCCGCGTTCCTCCCGCTCGACCAGCGCGGCCACGCACCGCCGCGCCCGGTCCCGCAGCAGCCGCACCCGCTCGTACTCCTCACCGACGTCCGGTACGACCTTCTTGGCCGCGTCGGTCGGGGTGGAGGCGCGCAGGTCGGCGACATGGTCGAGGAGCGGGTTGTCGGGCTCGTGCCCGATCGCGGAGACCACCGGCGTACGGCACTGCGCGACCGTCCGGATCAGCTGCTCGTCGGAGAACGGCAGCAGGTCCTCCACGCTGCCGCCGCCCCGCGCGACGATGATCACGTCCACGTCCTCGATCGCGTCGAGCTCCTTCACGGCCTGCACGACCTGCGGCACGGCGTGCACGCCCTGCACCGCGACGTTGCGCACCTCGAAGCGCACCGCGGGCCAGCGGTGCCGGGCGTTCTCCAGGACGTCCCGCTCGGCGGCCGAGGCCCGCCCGCACACCAGCCCCACGAGCTGCGGCAGGAAGGGCAGCGGCTTCTTGCGCTCCGGCGCGAACAGGCCCTCCCGCGCGAGGGCCTTCTTCAGCTGCTCCAGCCGCGCGAGCAGTTCCCCGACCCCGACGGGCCGTATCTCGGTGGCCCGCAGCGACAGCTGCCCCCGCGGGGCGTACCACTCCGGCTTCGCGAGGACGACGACCCGGGCACCCTCGCTCACCACGTCCGCCACCGCGTCGAACACCTGCCGGTAGCAGGTGACGCTGACGGAGATGTCGTACGACGGGTCCCGCAGCGTCAGGAACACCACACCCGCGCCCGGCCGCCGCGACAACTGTGTGATCTGCCCCTCGACCCACACCGCCCCGAGCCGGTCGATCCACCCCCCGATCAGCCGCGACACCTCACCGACGGGCAGCGGGGACTCCGCAGACGTGTTCACAGCCATGCCCGCGAGCGTAGTGGGCACCGCTGACAACACCGCTCACCGCTCACCGCCCGCGCACGCATCCGTCATCCGGCGTCCGTCATCCGGCGCCCGTCATTCGGCATCCGTCATCCGGCATCCGTCATTGGGCTCGCGTCCCGTCAGTCTTCCCGGGAGGGTCACACGGATGCGATCTTCGACCCGCCGAACGCGGCCTTACGATGGGACGCATGTCTGCTTCGCCTGGCCGCCGTGTCCTGCTCGCCGCCCCCCGTGGCTACTGCGCGGGTGTGGACCGCGCCGTGATCGCCGTCGAGAAAGCGCTGGAGCAGTACGGGGCTCCGGTCTACGTCCGGCACGAGATCGTCCACAACAAGTACGTCGTGCAGACCCTGGAGAAGAAGGGCGCGATCTTCGTCGAGCAGACGGAGGAAGTGCCCCCGGGGAACATCGTCATGTTCTCCGCGCACGGCGTGGCCCCCGTCGTCCACGAGGAGGCCGAGCGCGGCAAGCTCGCCACCATCGACGCCACCTGCCCCCTGGTCACCAAGGTCCACAAGGAAGCCGTCCGCTTCGCGGACGAGGACTACGACATCCTCCTGATCGGCCACGAGGGCCACGAGGAGGTCATCGGCACCTCCGGTGAGGCCCCCGACCACATCCAGCTCGTCGACGGGCCGGGTGACGTGGCGAAGGTCGAGGTGCGCGACCCGTCCAAGGTCGTCTGGCTCTCCCAGACCACGCTGTCCGTCGACGAGACCATGGAGACCGTCGACGCCCTCAAGGACAAGTTCCCGCAGCTCATCTCCCCGCCCAGCGACGACATCTGCTACGCCACGCAGAACCGCCAGCTGGCCGTGAAGCAGATGGGCGCCGAGTCGGACCTCGTGATCGTGGTCGGCTCCCGCAACTCCTCCAACTCCAAGCGGCTCGTGGAGGTCGCCAAGATCGCCGGAGCCCGCGCGGCCTACCTCGTGGACTACGCCGACGAGATCGACGAGGCCTGGCTGGAGGGCGTCTCCACGGTCGGTGTCACCTCGGGCGCCTCCGTGCCGGAGGTCCTGGTCGAGCAGGTCCTGGAGTTCCTCGCCCAGCGCGGCTTCGAGGACGTCGAGATCGTCAAGGCGGCCGAGGAGTCCATCACGTTCTCGCTGCCCAAGGAGCTGCGCCGCGACCTGCGCGAGGAGGCGGCGTCGCTGGTCGCCGAGCGCGGCGGGGCCGGGGCCGGTGAAAATTCCGCGAAGTGATCGCGGACGGGCCGGGCAGCCACCGCTGTTCGGCCCGTGACAGTCAAGTCGTACGTCGTAACGTAGGGCCATGCAGATCTTCGGTGTGGACATCGGCGGTTCCGGGATCAAGGGCGCCCCGGTGGACCTGGACAAGGGCGACCTGGCGCAGGAGCGCCACAAGGTCCTGACCCCGCACCCGGCCACGCCCGGCGGGGTGGCCGACGGCGTCAAGCAGGTCGTCGACCACTTCGGCTGGACGGGACCGGTCGGGGTCACGTTCCCGGGCGTGGTCACCGACGGGGCCACGATCCGCACGGCGGCGAACGTCGACAAGAGCTGGATCGACACCGACGCGCGTGCGCTGCTCGGCGAGCGGCTGGGCGGACTGCCGGTGACGGTGGTGAACGACGCGGACGCGGCGGGCGTCGCCGAGATGCACTTCGGCGCCGGCCGCGGCCGCACGGGCACGGTGATCCTGCTGACCCTCGGCACCGGCATCGGCAGCGCCGTCTTCGCCGACGGTGTCCTCGTCCCCAACACCGAGCTGGGCCACCTGGAGCTCGACGGGCACGACGCGGAGAAGCGGGCCTCCAGCAAGGCCAGGGAGGACCACGACCTGTCGTGGGAACACTGGGCGGCGCACCGCCTGCGCAAGTACCTCGCCCATGTCGAGATGCTGTTCTCGCCCGAGCTGTTCATCATCGGCGGCGGCGTCAGCCGCAAGTCCCACAAGTTCCTGCCCCACATCGAGGGCATCCAGGCGGAGATCGTCCCGGCGCAGCTGCAGAACAACGCGGGCATCGTGGGGGCGGCGATGCGGGCCGCGGGCCACTAGGTGTACTGACCCGCAGGGTTGTCACACGGCTGATCGGTGGCCGGCCCCGGACGTCACACCGGCGGGCGGGCCCCGGCCGCCCGCCGCAGCCGCACCAGCCGGATCCGCCGGGCGATCACGATCAGCCCGGCGATCAGGGTCCCCCCGTACAACCACACGGCCTGCGTGGCCAGCGCCGTCACGAGCCCCATCAGCCTGCCGGCGACACCCCCGTCGCTGTCCGCCACCGGCAGCAGCCCCACGACGAACGCGATCGGCACGACGACGGGCGCGGTCATCAGGTCCCCCCGGCGCACCCACATGGCCGTCAGCACGCACACCGGCAGGAACAGCACGCCGTAGGCCGTGAGCGACGCCCCGAACAGCAGGGCGCAGACCCCGCCGAGCAGGAACATCACCACCGCGCAGAACAGTCCGCTGCCCAGCCCGGTCAGCCGGGGGTTCGGCATGCTGCCCGCGGCGGGAGCCGACTCGGGGACCGGCCGCCGCACAGCCCCCGTACGGCGCTGCTGCTTCGGCCGCCGGACCGCTCCATCGGCCGCACCCCGTCCCATCTGGGGCGGCAGGGACGACCCCGGCCGGTCACGTCGCGGTCCGTACTGGGCAGGTCGCGTCCTGTATCGCTCCACCGCACCAACTTAGGTCGTTCAATATGCCGAATGGCCCCTCAGACACGCCGAGCGTCGAGGCTTGGCCAAGCGTTCGATACGCCGCCCGGGACGGTTCCGGGCACGCCGTAGACTGGTGGATCGGCCGGTCCCCTGGCCCCCTGGCCCTCCACTCACGGGAAGTCGCAACGTGTCGCTCACGATCGGAATCGTCGGTCTGCCGAATGTCGGCAAGTCGACCCTGTTCAACGCCCTGACCAAGAACGACGTGCTGGCGGCCAACTACCCGTTCGCCACCATCGAGCCGAACGTCGGCGTGGTCGGCGTCCCCGACCCCCGCCTCACCAAACTGGCCGAGATCTTCTCCTCCCAGCGCGTCCTCCCGGCGACCGTCGACTTCGTCGACATCGCGGGCATCGTGCGCGGTGCGTCCGAGGGCGAGGGCCTGGGCAACAAGTTCCTCGCGAACATCCGCGAGTCCGACGCGATCTGCCAGGTCATCCGTGCCTTCAAGGACGAGAACGTCGTGCACGTCGACGGCAAGGTCTCGCCCAAGGACGACATCGAGACGATCAACACGGAGCTGATCCTCGCGGACCTCCAGACGATCGAGAAGGTCCTGCCCCGGCTCCAGAAGGAGTCGCGCATCAAGAAGGACCTCGCGCCGAAGGTCAAGGCGGTCGAGGAGGCCAAGGAGATGCTGGAGAAGGGCGACACGCTCTTCGCGCACGGCATCGTCCAGGGCACCGAGCGCAACGAGCTCCTGCACGACCTGCACCTGCTGACCACCAAGCCGTTCCTCTACGTCTTCAACGTCGACGAGGACGAGCTGACCGACGAGGACTTCAAGAACGAGCAGCGTGCCCTGGTGGCCCCCGCCGAGGCGATCTTCCTCAACGCCAAGCTGGAGGCGGACCTCGCCGAGCTCGACGAGGACGAGGCCCTCGAACTCCTTCAGTCCGTCGGCCAGGACGAGCCCGGCCTCGCCACCCTCGCCCACGTCGGCTTCCGCACCCTCGGCCTGCAGACCTACCTCACGGCCGGCCCCAAGGAATCCCGCGCCTGGACCATCAAGAAGGGCGCCACGGCCCCCGAGGCCGCCGGCGTCATCCACACCGACTTCCAGAAGGGCTTCATCAAGGCGGAGGTCATCTCCTTCGGCGACCTGGTGGAGACGGGCTCGGTCGCGGAGGCCCGCGCGAAGGGCAAGGCGCGTATGGAGGGCAAGGACTACGTGATGCAGGACGGGGACGTCGTGGAGTTCAGGTTCAACGTCTGAACCTCTCGGGAGCGACACCGCGGCGGACAGCTCCGGCGATGTTCACGACGGGTCGGCGAGCCCGTCGGTGACCGTCGCGAGGGCCGCGGTGTACTGCTCGTCGGTGACCGGCTCCAGCCAGGTCGTGCCGTCGCCGGTGCCGTCACCGACGACCATGGCGATGTGGGCCATGAGGTTGGTGCCGACGGCGCCGTGCCAGTGCTCCTCGCCCGCCGGGCACGTGACGGTCTCACCGGCGCTGACGCGGACGACGCTGCCGTCGCGGGTGCCCACCAGGCCGACGCCGTCGGTGATGTGCAGGGTCTGGCCGAGGGCGTGGGAGTGCCAGTTGGTGCGGGCGCCGGGGGTGAAGCGCACCAGGGCGGCGGCCAGGCGGGCCGGCTCGGCGGGGGTCGCGATCATGTTGAGGTAGACGTCGCCGGTGAAGCGCTCGGCCGGGGCCTTGAGGGTGGGGGTGCTGGTGACGTGGTCCACGAGTTCTTCCCTGTCGTGCGGAGTGCGGAGTGCGGAGTGCGGCGTGCGGAGTGCGGAGCGCAAGCGCGGAGGGCCGGGGTGTGCCGTGACGTCGGGTCAGACGCCTCGCTCGTCGGCGATGCGCTTGAGCCGGGTGATCGCGGTCATGGCATTGGGCCAGCCCGCGTAGAAGGCCAGATGCGTGATCGCCTCGGAGAGCTCCTCGACGCTCAGGCCGTTGTCGAGGGCCACCCCGAGGTGGTAGTCCAGCTGCTCGGCCCGGTACAGCGCGGCCAGCACGCTCACGGTCACCAGACTGCGGTCGCGCGGGGACAGCCCGGGGCGCTCCCAGACGTCACCGAACAGGACCTCGTCGGTGACCTCCACGAGCTTGGGCGCGATCCCGGCCAGCTCCTGGGGCGCGGACTGCTTCGGCATGGTGGCTGCTCCTCGGTCGGGTCCTGGGCTGACGGTTCGAGGAAACCTCGGCCGGAAGTGGTGGGGAAGGGACTGCCGTTACAGGTACTGACAGAACCCCCCACACGTGGACCGTCCGGCCTAGCCTGGAGCGTGTGAGCACCGAGAGCGACGTCCGTGAGTTCCTGGTCTCCCGTCGTGCCAGGATCACCCCGCAGCAGGCGGGGCTGCCCGCCTACGGCGGCAACCGGCGTGTGCCGGGCCTGCGCCGCGAAGAGGTCGCCCTGCTCGCCGGCGTCAGCATCGACTACTACGTCCGCCTCGAACGGGGTCGTCTCGCCGGCGTCTCGGAGGAGGTCCTCGACGCCGTCGCGAACGCCCTTCAGCTGGACGAGGCCGAACGAGCCCACCTGTTCGACCTGGCGCGCGCCGCCGCCAAGCGCCCCGCCCGCCGCGCCGGACGCTCCCGCGGCCCGCTGCCGGACAGCGTCCTGCGCGTCCTGCGGTCGATGACCGACTGCCCGGCCTTCATCCGCAACGGCCGCCTGGACATCCTCGCCACCAACGACCTCGGCCGCGCCCTGTACTCCCCGCTGTTCCCCGACGCCGGCACCGAGACGGCCAACATCGCCCGGTTCCAGTTCCTCGACCCGCGCGGCCGCGACTTCTTCCCCGACTGGGAGGAGTCCCTGAACACCACCGTGTCCCTGCTGCGCACCGAGGCCGGGCGGGCCCCTCACGACACCGGTCTGACCGGTCTGATCGGCGAACTCGTCACCCGCAGCGAGGAGTTCCGCACCGCCTGGGCCAAGCACAACGTGCGCCTGCACCGCACCGGCCGCAAGTCCTTCCACCACCCCGCCGTCGGTGTCCTCACCCTCGACTTCGACGCCATGGACCTGTCCGCCCTGCCCGGCCTCACCCTCACCGCCTACAGCGCGGCCCCCGGCACACCCGACCACGACGCCCTCCGGCTCCTCGCCGCCTGGGCCGCCACCGAGGAGCCGGAGAGCCGGATCACCGCCCCGGAACCGGGCCCCTCCTGAGGGACCGTCAGTCGTCGAACGCGGTGTCCCGGCTCCGCTTCTCCCAGGCCAGAACCTCCTCGCGCACCTGGTCGAGATGGCCGAGGACCGCGCTCACCCCGTCGTCGCCGAGGGGCAGACGCAGCGGCGTGGGGTCGGCGTCCAGTGCGGCCAGGACGAGCGCGGCGGCCTTGGCGGGGTCGCCGGGCTGGGTGCCGTCGCCACGGGCCACGACGCCGCGGGTCTCGCCGACCTTGCCGTACAGGCCGCTGTCCGCACTCACCCCGGCCCGCCCGGTCTCGAACAGGCCCGTGCGGAAGGCACCCGGCTCGACGATCAGCACCTTGACGCCGAACTCCGCGACCTCGTCCGCGAGCCCCTCGGACATGCCCTCCAGGGCGAACTTCGTCGCGCTGTACGCCGAGAAGCCGGCGAAGGACAGCTGCCCGCCCATGCTGCTCATCTGCACGATCGCGCCCGAGCGGCGCTCCCGCATGTGCGGCAGCACGGCCCTGGTGAGGGCGGCCGGGCCGAAGACGTGCACGTCGAACAGGGCCCGCAGCTCCTCCTCGGTGGTCTCCTCGAATGCCCCGACGTGGGTCCGGCCCGCGTTGTTGACCAGGACGTCGATCCGCCCGTGCCGCGCGAGGACGTCCCGTACGGCGGCCTCGGCCGCGCCCGTGTCGGCGACGTCGAGGCGCAGCGCCTCCACCCGGTCGGGGTGGGTCGCGACCAGGTCGTCCAGCGCCTCGGGACGCCGGGCGGCACCGACCACCACATCACCCGCGGCGAGGGCCGCCTCGGCGATCGCCCGCCCGAAACCGCTGCTCGCGCCCGTGATCAGCCACACCTTGTTCATGACAGCTCCCCGTCTCGTGTCGTCATGCCTTCACCCTCTCGCCGGGTCCGGTGGCCCGTCCAAGACCTGTGGTGATAACCAGTGGTTATGGATGTCCATCTGCGGGAGCTGCGCTACTTCGTGATGGTGGCCGAGGAGCTGCACTTCACCCGCGCGGCCGAGCGCCTGTACGTGTCCCAGCCCGCCCTGAGCAAGCAGGTCCGTGCGCTGGAGCGGCAGTTGGGGGTCGAGCTGTTCCGGCGCGACCGGCACGGTGTGGCCCTCACCGAAGCCGGTACGGCGCTGTTGCCGCACGCCCGGCGGGTGCTGGCGGACTGGGCTCAGGGCGCGGCCGCGGTGGAGTCGGCCCGGGCGGCGCAGCGCAGCACGCTGGTGGTGGGCATGAGCACCAGCCCGGTCCGCGGTGGTCTGCTGCCCGCGATCCGCTCCCGCTTCACGGCCGCGCGCCCCGAGGCGGTCATCCGGCTCCGGCAGGTGAACTGGGAGGATCCGACCGCCGGCCTCGCCGACGGCGGCGCCGATGTCGCGTTCGTCTGGCTGCCCCTGCCCGGCCAGGACCGCTACGACTGGACGGTCATCGCCGAGGAACCGGTCCTGGTCGCCCTCCCGGACACGCACCCCCTCGCCGGCCGCGCCGAGGTCGACTTCGCGGACCTGCTCGACGAGCCGTTCCTCGCGCTGCCCGAGAGCACGGGCCCGCTCCGCGACTACTGGCTCGCCCTGGACGCCCGCGGCGGCCGCCCGCCCCGCATCGGTGCCGAGATCGCGAGCACGGAGGAGACGTACGAGGCCCTGACCGCCGGACTCGGCGTCTGCCTCGTGGCCGCGGGCAACGTCCCCCTGCTCTCCCTGGGCGGCGTCACCGCCCGCCCGGTGCGCGGCGTCACCCCCAGCCGCTACGTCCTGGCCTGGCGCCGGGAGGACGGGCGACGGCCACTGGTACGGGCGTACGCGGAGGCCTGCCGGAGGGTGACGGGACGGGCCTAGCGGCCGTCACGGCTTCAGGTGCCCTTCGAGCGGCCTCATTTCAGGACCCCCAGCGGCAACACCGGCGCTGCCGCGGCACGCTGCGCCGCTTACGATGCGCCCAGCCGTACGTCCGATCCCCCGCGCCGGCCGTACGTCCGATCCCCCGCGCCAGCCGCACGTCCGATCCCCCGCCCCAGTTGTACGTCCGAGCCCCCGTGCCGGCTGTACGTCCGATCCCCCGCTCACCGCCTCGACCAGGAGCCCCGCACCCGTGTCCATACCCCCGCCCCCCGGGAGCCGGCAGCCCCAGGACCCGTACGGCCCGCCCCCTGCCAACTGGCCGCAGGCATACGGTCCGTACGGCCCCGCAGGGCGTCCGTACGGCGCCCCGGTCTCCGTCAACGCGCTCGCCGTCGCCGCGCTCGCGCTGGGTGTGCTCTGCTTCCTTCCGGCCGCCGGGCTCGTGCTGGGGCTGATCGCGTTGTGGCAGATCCGGCGGAGCGGGCAGAGCGGCCGGGGCATGGCGATCGCGGGGGCCGTGCTGTCGTCCGTCGGGATCGTGCTGTGGGCCGTGACGCTGTCCACCGGCGTCGCGTCCGACGCCTGGGAGGAGTTCAAGGACGGCGCGCGGGGCAATGAGAGCCTTTCGCTCCGCAAGGGCGACTGCTTCAACGCGCCCGGCGGGCTGGAGGGCGACACGTACGACGTCGACCGGGTCTCCTGCGCGGGCGGACACGACGGCGAGGTGTTCGCGGTCGTCACGCTGCCGGGCGGCGCCTTCCCCGGGGACGCGAAGGTCACCGACATCGCCGACGAGAAGTGCTACGCGCTCCAGGACCAGTACGCCATGGACACCTGGGCGATGCCGGGCGACGTCGACGTCTACTACCTCATGCCGTCCCGGGACAGTTGGCGCTACGGCGACCGCGCGATCACCTGCGTCTTCGGCAACACCGACGGGAAGGCGGGGCTGACCGGCTCGCTGCGCGGTGACCCCACGACGCTCGACACCGACCAGGTCGTCTTCCTGTCGGTGTCCAACGCCGTCGACGCCGCGCTGTACGAGGAGCCCGAGGACAGCCCCGAGGACGACCTGGCCGGCCACCGGGCCTGGGCCACGCTGGTGCGCGACGTGCTCGGCGAGCAGATCGAGGCACTGCGCGGGCACTCCTGGCCGTCGGACGCCGAGAAACCCGTCGCCGACCTGGTCCGGGACCTGGAGGACGCCCGCGAGGAGTGGGCGCGGGCGCGCACGGCCACCGACGCGGACACCTACTCCACCCACCGCGGCAAGGCGTACGCGTACGTCGACGGCCCGGCCACCGTCACCGCGCGCAAGGCCCTCGGGCTGGCCGCCGCCCCACCGTCGTGGGAGGGGCGCACGGGCGGAGACTCCGAAGCGCAAGTGTGACGGCGGCCATAGCGGGGAGAAAGTGCCTGCGTAAAGCCCTCAGGGTCCCCATGTCATCACATCGAGTGATTCTCTGGCCTTTGCTTGCACCGCACAACCTACGGTTGCCACGCTGTTGCTGTCTGTACAACCTGATGGGAGCGGCCAGTGACATTCGGTGAGCAGCCGGCGTACCTGCGTGTCGCGGGTGATCTCCGCCAGAAGATCGTCGACGGTCAGCTGCCTCCGCACACCCGCCTCCCGTCGCAGGCGAGAATCCGCCAGGAGTACGGGGTCTCGGACACCGTCGCCCTGGAGGCCCGCAAGGTGCTCATGGCGGAGGGGCTCGTCGAGGGCCGCTCCGGCTCGGGGACGTATGTGCGCGAGCGGCCCGTGCCCCGGCGCATCTCCCGCTCCGGATACCGCCCGACCGGTGGGGCCACCCCGTTCCGCCAGGAGCAGGCCGACGGTGAGGGGCGCGGCACCTGGGAGTCCAGCAGCGAGCAGGCCGAGGCGAGTGTCGCGGTCGCCGAGCGGCTGGGCATCGAGCCGGGCGAGCGGGTGATGTGCACGAAGTACCTCTTCCGCGAGGGCGGTGAGGTGATGATGCTCTCCACGTCCTGGGAGCCCCTCGCCCTCACGGGCCGCACGCCCGTGATGCTGCCGGAGGAGGGCCCGCTCGGCGGCATGGGTGTCGTCGAGCGCATGCGAGCGATCGACGTGATCGTGGACAACGTCGCCGAGGAGGTCGGTGCCCGGCCCGGTCTCGCCGAGGAACTGCTCGTCCTGGGGGGCGTTCCCGGCCATGTGGTCCTGGTCGTCTCGCGCACGTTCTACGCCTCCGGCCGCCCGGTCGAGACGGCCGACGTGGTCATTCCGGCCGATCGGTACCGGGTCGCCTACCACCTTCCGGTCAAGTAGCGAACGCTCACATCAGTCCCGGAGCGCGCTCCCCGTGCGCCCCGCTCACGCGATCGCCGTGACGGCCGTCACGGTCCGGGGCTGTCCATGGTCCGTAGCCGGACGTCGTTTGCGCAGGTCGGCAATGGCGTCCGAGGTATGCCTCCGGGCGGGTGCGTCGGGGTACATGGACGGCGCGTTCTTTGCTGTGCGCCCCCTGCGTTCTGGCTGGTTGCGTACCTCTTTGTGTAAAGCCGTATTCGCTGCGTGAAGGTTAGGCGTAGGGTCGGGCATATGCGCATTGCGGTTTCCTTAGCGGGTGGGGCGCGGCACAGGCCGCGGGTGGGAAGTGGAGGGGCGCGATGAACGACAGCACGATCACTCTTCCCTGGCTCGTGATACGAGAGGACGACAACGGCAACCGCTACCGGGTCGGCCGGTACGCGACCCGGGCCGAGGCCCAGAAGATCGCGGACAGCCTCGACGGTCGCGGCCACAAACAGCTGTACTGGGTCGAGCGACTCGGGCCGAACGGGGCGGCGACGGCGCACGACTGACCTCCCGTGGGGGTGCGGCCTTCGGCCGGCCCGCGATGCCCGCGGGGTGGTCCCGTAGGCTCCCCGCATGAGTGAGCGGATCGTCGTCGTGGGTGCCGCGCTGGTCGACGACGGGCGGCTGCTGGCCGCCCGGCGCAGTGCGCCCGTCGAGCTGGCCGGGCGCTGGGAGTTGCCCGGCGGCAAGGTCGAGCCGGGGGAGACCGCCGACGCCGCGCTCGTGCGCGAACTGCGTGAGGAACTCGGGGTCGACGCCGAGGCCGGCGAGCGCGTTCCGGGGGAGTGGCCCCTCAGGCCGCCCTACGTCCTGCATGTGTGGACCGCGCGGCTGCTGCCCGGTTCGGCCGCCCCCAAGCTCCTCCAGGACCACGACGAACTGCGCTGGCTCCGCCCGGGCGAGATCTGGGACGTGGACTGGCTCGACCAGGACGTGCCCGCCGTGCGCCAGGCTCTCGCGCATCTGGGACACCTCGGGCCCGGCGCGGGGGAGGCGCCCGGCGCGGGAGAATCGCCCGGCGCCTGAGGCGGGCCGGGGGCGTGCGCAGTCGGACGACTGTTGTACGGGCGCCGTGTACGCCTTTCGTGCCACAGCGCGCTGCCCCGCGCGATACTCCGCCCCGGATATCGGGTATGTGCCCATTAACCCCATGAAACCGGACATGGGTGGGCCCGAAGTCTGGGAAGTGATCGGCGTGATCGACCCCGATGGTGACCGCGCCGAGTGGACCTTCACGGCCGAGCCGGGCGCCGTGCGGACCGCCCGTCAGGCCGTGCGCGGCCAACTCCGCAGCTGGAGCCTCGACAGCCTCACCGACCTCGCGGCCCTGCTGGTCAGCGAGTTGGTGACCAACGCCCTACGGCATGCCACGGGCCCCATCGGTGTCCGCCTGGTCCGCCCCTCCGAACTGAACGGTGTCCTCCTCGTCGAGGTCTCCGACCCGCTCCCGGACCCGCCCCGCGAGCGCATCCCCCGACCCGAGGACGAGAGCGGCCGCGGACTGCAACTGGTGGCATCCTCCTCCCGCCGCTGGGGCACCCGGCCGGGCACCGCGGGCAAGACCGTGTGGTTCGAACTCGCGGTACCGGAGTGAAAAAACGGTGTACGTACCTCCCACCGCTGTAGAGCGACTGCTTCAAGCCAGTGGCGGTTGCGGGCCGACGGGATTCGACGAGGTGTCCCCTGGTTAGAAGACTGGGAGTGTTCTCACGGTCCGGACCGAAAACCATCGGGACCGTGCTGTGATCGTGAACACCGTGTTGTGCGGCACCGTAGTGCTGGATACTGCGGGCAGCCGCCCCCGGTGACCGGTGCCGGACGCGGTGAGCTGGAGGGGACGGTTCGCGTGAGCGAGATACCAGCGAAGTCCACGGAGTCCGAGGACCCGTCGGAGGGAGCGAGGACGAGGGTTGTGGACGGCCTGGCCTCCACCGTGGGAGGTGCGCTCGCGGCCGACGGGGTCCAGACCGGGGACGCCGTGTGGCAGAGCAGTCCCCCGGGGTCCATCTACGACTACATCAAGGTCGCGTCCTTCTCCATCGGTCCGGACGGGCTCGTCGACCAGTGGAGCCTGCGCGCCGAGCACCTCTTCGGCATCCCCGCCGAACGCGCCGTCGGCATGGACCCCATCGAGGCCTTCATCGACCCGCGCCTGCGCGAGCGGGGCATGCGCAAGATGGCCGAGATCCTCGACGGCCGCGAGTGGACCGGCGTGGTGCCCTTCCGGATGCCGAAGGACGCCGAGGGCGAGTGCGGCCACGAGGGACTGGCCGAGGTGTACGTCATGCCGACGCGCACCGAGGACGGCGAGAAGGCCGCCGTCTGCATCGTCGTCGACGTCCGCACGCTGCGCAGCATCGAGACCGACCTCGCCGCCTCGCAGGCCATTTTCAGTCAATCCCCGTTCGGGTTCCTGCTGATCGACCCCGACCTGCGGGTCCGCCGCGTCAACCAGCGGTTCGCGTCGATCTTCGGCGGTGACGTCGACGACCACCGCGGCAAGGGCGTCCACGACTACCTCCAGCGCGGCGAGGCCGACCGGGTCGCCGCCACGCTGCGGCGGGTGCTGGAGACCGGCAGTTCCATCACCGACATGCACGTCACCGGCTTCGTGCCGGGTTCCGACGAGCGCCGCCACTGGTCCGTCAACCTCTATCGCGTGCACAGCGGTTCGGGCCGTCCCATCGGGATCGCCTGGCTCGGGATCGACATCACCGCCCGCCGCGCCGCCGCCCGCGAGGCCGCCGCCGCCCGGCGCAATCTGGCCCTGCTGAACGAGGCCGGTGCCCGCATCGGCAACTCCCTCGATCTGGAGACCACGGCCCGGCAGCTCCTCGACGTCGTCGTGCCCGGCTTCTGCGATCTGGCCACCGTCGACCTCTACCAGGGGCTGCTGGCCGGCGACGAGACCCCGCCCGGGCTCGCCGACGGCAGCGCCGAACTGCGCCGGGTGGCCTTCGCCAGTGCCGTCTCCGACGCGCCCTTCGCCGGTGCCGGTGTGCCCGTCTCGGTCGGCGCAGTCCACCACTACCCGTTCAACTCGCCCTGCGCGGACGCCCTGCGCACGGCCCGGCCGCAGACCGTCCCCGGCGAGGACGGCGGACTCGTGCAGTCCACCCTCGCCGTACCGATGGTCGCCCACGACACCGTCGTCGGGCTCGTGCAGTTCGCCCGTACGAAGGGCAGTGAGCCGTTCGGCGACCGCGACCGCGACCTCGCCGTCGAACTGGCGGCGCGCGCGGCCGTCTGTATCGACAACGCCCGCCTCTATCGGCGCGAGCACGAACGCGCGTTGATACTGCAACGGTCCCTGCTCCCGCCCGGCGACCCG
This sequence comes from Streptomyces viridochromogenes DSM 40736, assembly GCF_000158955.1. GTDB lineage: Bacteria > Actinomycetota > Actinomycetes > Streptomycetales > Streptomycetaceae > Streptomyces > Streptomyces venetus. The sequence continues at coordinate 5,740,320 of NZ_GG657757.1, forward strand.
GAGGCCTCCGGGCTCGACATCGCCTGCCGCTACCTGCCCGGCAACGCCAACACCGGCCGGCCCAGCGAGGTCGGCGGCGACTGGTTCGACGTCATCGAACTCCCCGGACACCGCACCGCCCTCGTCGTCGGCGACGTCATGGGGCGTGGCCTGCGCGCGGCGGTCGCCATGGGCGAACTCCGCACGGCGGTCCGCACCCTGGCGCAGCTCGACCTCGAACCGGCCGAGGTGCTCTCCCAACTGGACGAGATCGCCCGTGGCCTCGGCGCCCCCGGAGGCGTCCAGCAGGCCACCAGGGCGGCCCGCCGCCCCCGGGAGGCGGACCTCTCCGAGGTCTACCTGGCCACCTGCGTCTACGCCGTCTACGACTCGGTCACCCGGCGCTGCACCTTCGCCAACGCCGGCCACCTGCCGCCCGTCCTGGTCGAACCGGGCGAACAGGCGCTGATGCTGGACGTGCCGCCGGGCATGCCGCTCGGCGTCGGCGGCGAGCCCTTCGAGGAGGTCGAGGTCGAACTGCCCGAAGGCGCCCTGCTCGCGCTCTACACCGACGGACTGGTCGAGAGCCGCGACCACCCGCTCGACGAGGGGCTCCAGGCCTTCGTCAGCGCCCTGTCCGACCCCGCCCAGCCCCTGGAGGACGTCTGTGACCACGTCCTCAACACCCTCGACACGCATCACGGCGAGGACGACATCGCGTTGCTGATGGCACGTGTACAGGGCCTGCCCACCGAGTCCGTCGGCGACTGGACCCTGCCGCGCGAGCCGCGCAGTGTGGGCCGGGCCCGCGAGTACGCACGCGCCCAACTGCTCAGCTGGGACATGGAACCCCTGGTCGACACCACGGAGCTCCTGGTCAGCGAGCTGGTCACCAACGCCCTGCGCTACGGCGAGGGCGAGATCCGCCTCCGTCTCCTGCTCGACCGCACGCTGGTCTGCGAGGTCTGGGACTCCGGCCTGGTCCAGCCCCGCCGCCGCCGCGCCCGCGACACGGACGAGGGCGGCCGCGGCCTCCAACTGGTCGGCCTCCTCAGCGCGGCCTGGGGCTCCCGTCGCACACCCCGCGGCAAGACGGTCTGGTTCGAACTCCCACTACCGGGCGGCGAAACGAGCCTGACGGACCCGGCGGAGGCGCTGCTGAGCCTGTTCTGACCGCGGTCGGCGGCCGCGTACGACCGCCAGGAGCCCAGCCGATCGCAACCGAACGTTCGTGCTGATCGTCATCCCCGGCAACACCGATCGCACCACCGGGGGAGACGGCATGGACGGCACGGCGGACACGGAGGACACGCCCCCCAAGAGGGGCCGCAGGCGCTGGGTCAGACGTACGGCGATCGCCCTGCCGCTGGTTCTGCTGCTCCCGCTCCTGGCCGCCCTGACGGCTCTCCGCGTCAACTACGCGGGCGATCCGGCGGACGGCACGCACACCAGGAACCGCGACGCCCTCTGGCTCGGCCACGCCTGGGTGGACGGCCGGAAGAAGGACGCCGACGTCACCGCCCTGGCCAGCCGCCTGCGAGGCACCGGTATCCGCGACCTGTACGTCCACTCGGGCCCGCTGGAGCACGACGGCACACTGCCCGAGTCGGTCTATCCGAAAGCCCGCTGGTTCATCGGCGCCGTGCACGAGAAACTCCCCGGCGTCCGCGTCCAGGCCTTCCTCGGTGATGTCCTGGCCACCGAGGGCCCCGACGGCATGCGCCTGGAGAACCCGGACACCCGCGCCGCGGTCGTCGCCTCCGCCCGCCAGGTCCTGGACACCGGCTACGAGGGCATCCACCTCGACCTGGAGCCCATGCCGTCCGGCGACCGCGACTACCTCACCCTCCTCGACTCCCTGCGCCGCGAGACCCGCTCCCGCGACGCACAACTCTCCGTCGCCGCCCACCAGATCGACCCGCTCCCAGCCCTCCATACCGTGTTCGGCTTCTTCACCGACCACCCCAAGTGGTGGTCGCAGGAGTTCTTCGGCCAGGTCGCCCGCCGCGTCGACCAGATCGCCGTGATGTCGTACGACACCGCCCAACCGCTGGAGAGCACCTATGGCGGCTACGTAGCCCAGCAGACCTCCCTCGCGCTTGAGGTCACCCCGCCCTCCACCGACCTGCTGATGGGCCTGCCCTTCTACTGGGAGAGCAACTTCGACCACTGGGGCCACGCCGAGACCGTCCCCGCCGCCGTGCGAGGCGTCCGGCTCGGCCTGTCCCGTACGGACGCCGACCGGGCCAACTTCGGCGTCGCGCTGTACATCGATTTCGCCGCGACGGAGGCAGACTGGCGCTCCTACAAGGAGGACTGGGTGCGGTGACCGGTACGCCCAACGGGAACTGGAGGAGGAGATCCACGTCCTGCTCACGCCCGACGGGCAGTCGGCCCTCGTCGAGGGGGACTTCCCGCACCCGGAACGGATGCGGGAGATCGCCGAACACAACCTCCAGGAGGCGCTCAGCCTGCTGAGGACCGCCTCCTGATCTTCGAGCCCAGCCACACCAGCGGGTCGTACTTGCGGTCGACCGCCCGTTCCTTCAGGGGGATCAGCGCATTGTCCGTGATCTTGATGCCCTCCGGGCAGACCTCCGTACAGCACTTGGTGATGTTGCAGTAGCCCAGGCCGTGTTCGTCCTGGGCCGTGCTCTTGCGGTCCAGGCCCGACTCCGCCGCCGCGTCCAGCGGATGCATGTCCAGCTCCGCCACCCGCATCAGGAACCGGGGACCCGCGAACGCCTGCTTGTTCTCCTCGTGGTCACGGACCACATGGCAGGTGTCCTGGCACAGGAAGCACTCGATGCACTTGCGGAACTCCTGCGAGCGGTCCACGTCCTCCTGCATCATGCGGTACTCGCCGGGAGCCAGACCGGCCGGCGGCACGAAGGACGGGACCTCCCTGGCCTTGGTGTAGTTGAAGCCGACGTCGGTGACCAGGTCGCGGACGACCGGGAACGCCCGCAGCGGCGTCACCGTGATCGTCTCCTCCCGGTCGAACACCGACATGCGCGTCATGCACATCAGCCGCGGCCGGCCGTTGATCTCCGCCGAGCACGAACCGCACTTGCCGGCCTTGCAGTTCCAGCGCACGGCGAGATCGGGGGCCTGGGTGGCCTGGAGGCGGTGGATGATGTCGAGCACCACCTCGCCGTCGTTGACCTCGACCTCGAAATCCTCCAGGCCGCCGCCGCTGACATCACCCCGCCACACCTTGAAGCGGGCCTCGTAGCTGCTCACTCGAAGAGCTCCTCTTCGGCCAGGTACTTGACCAGCTCCTCCTTGTCGAAGAGGGCGAGCAGGTCGGCACGGACGGGTTCGGTGGTCTCACGGGTGAGGGTGATCTGGCCGCGGACCGGGTCCGTCGCCGCCAGCCCGCCCGTCGGGTCGGTGAGGGCGCACAGCAGGTTGACCGGGCGCCATTTGCGGTCCATCGCCGGATGGTCCTCGCGGGTGTGTCCGCCGCGCGACTCGGTGCGCTCCAGCGCGGCCCGCGCCACGCACTCGCTGACCAGCAGCATGTTCCGGAGGTCCAGGGCGAGGTGCCAGCCCGGGTTGAACTGGCGGTGCCCCTCGACCCCGGCCCGGCGTGCCCGCACCCGCAGCTCGGCCAGCTTCTCCAGGGCCTGTTTCATCTCCGGCTCGCGACGGATGATGCCCACCAGGTCGTTCATCGTCTGCTGGAGTTCCTGGTGCAGCGTGTACGGGTTCTCCGGCGGGCCGCCCGCGGGTTCCTCGATCTCCGCCTCGGCCGAGAACGGCCGCAGCGCCTCCGCTGCGGCGGAGTCGATCTGGACGTCGTCCACGACCGGGCGTGCCCCGGCCGAGCCCGCCGCGTACTCGGCCGCGTGCCAGCCCGCCCGGCGACCGAACACCAGCAGGTCGGAGAGGGAGTTGCCGCCGAGCCGGTTGGAGCCGTGCATGCCGCCGGCCACCTCACCGGCCGCGAACAGGCCCGGCACCCCGCGCGCCGCCGCCGTGTCGGAATCGACCGCGACCCCGCCCATCACGTAGTGACAGGTGGGCCCGACCTCCATCGCCTCCGCGGTGATGTCGACGTCGGCCAGCTCCTTGAACTGGTGGTACATCGAGGGCAGCCGGCGCTTGATGACCTCGGCGGGCATACGCGTCGACACGTCGAGGAAGACGCCCCCGTGCGGGGAGCCGCGCCCCTCCTTCACCTCGGCGTTGATCGCCCGCGCCACCTCGTCGCGGGGGAGCAGTTCGGGCGGTCGCCGGTTGTGCTCCGGGTCGTCGTACCAGCGGTCGGCCTCGTCCTCCGTCTGCGCGTACTTGTCCTTGAAGACGTCGGGGACGTAGTCGAACATGAAGCGCTTGCCGTCCGAGTTGCGCAGCACACCGCCGTCGCCGCGCACCGACTCGGTGACGAGGATGCCCTTCACCGACGGCGGCCAGACCATGCCGGTCGGGTGGAACTGCACGAACTCCATGTTCAGCAGGGGAGCGCCCGCGAGGAGCGCCAGCGCGTGGCCGTCACCCGTGTACTCCCACGAGTTCGACGTCACCTTGAAGGACTTGCCGATGCCGCCCGTCGCGATCACCACCGCGGGCGCCTCCAGGACGAAGAAGCGCCCCGACTCGCGCTCGTAGGCGAAGACGCCGGAGACCCGAGGGCCCGCGGCGGAGCCGCTGCCGGACACGGTCTTCAGCACCCGGGTGACCGTGCACTCCTGGAAGACCTTCAGCCGGGACTCGTAGTCGCCGGTCTCCCTGAAGTCCTCCTGCTGGAGGGAGACGATCTTCTGCTGGAGCGTGCGGATCAGCTCCAGGCCGGTGCGGTCGCCGACGTGGGCGAGACGCGGGTACTCGTGACCGCCGAAGTTGCGCTGGGAGATCCGGCCGTCCTTGGTGCGGTCGAACAGCGCCCCCCAGGTCTCCAGCTCCCACACCCGCTGCGGCGCCTCCTGGGCGTGCAGCTCGGCCATCCGCCACTGGTTGAGGAACTTGCCGCCCCGCATGGTGTCGCGGAAGTGCGTCTGCCAGGTGTCGTTCTCGTTGGCGTTGGCCATCGCCGCGGCGATGCCGCCCTCGGCCATCACCGTGTGCGCCTTGCCGAACAGCGACTTGCAGATCACGGCCGTACGGGCGCCCCGCTCGCGGGCCTCGATGGCGGCACGCAGACCCGCGCCGCCCGCGCCCACCACGACGACGTCCCACTCCTGCCGGTCGACCACGGACATCAGAACGCTCCACTCATCAGAAGAACCGCGGATCGTCGAAGGCGCCGGACGCGACCAGGTAGACGTAGAAGTCGGCGACCGCCACGCTCACCAGCGACGCCCAGGCGAGCTGCATGTGCCGGGCGTTGAGCTTCCCCGCCCACTGCCACATCCGGTAGCGCACGGGATGCCTGGAGAAGTGCTTCAGCTTGCCGCCGACGATGTGCCGGCAGGAGTGGCAGGAGATCGTGTACGCCCAGATCAGCACGATGTTGACCAGGAACACGATCGTGCCCAGGCCCATGTGGCCCCACGCGTAGTGCTCGTCGCGGAAGGCGAGCACGGTGTCGTACGTGAGGATCCCGGCGACGAGGAGCGCCGCGTAGAAGAAGTAGCGGTGGATGTTCTGCAGGATCAGCGGGAAGCGGGTCTCACCGGTGTACCTCTTGTGCGGCTCGGCCACCGCGCACGCCGGCGGGGACGCCCAGAAGCCCCGGTAGTACGCCTTGCGGTAGTAGTAGCAGGTCAGGCGGAAGCCGAGCGGGAAGATCAGGATGATGATGGCGGGCGAGATGCCCCACCAGCTCCCGAAGATCTCCCAGTTCGGACCGCCCCTCATCGTGGCGCAGTTCTCCGCCAGGCAGGGGGAGTAGAACGGCGAGACGTACGGCGCCGCGTAGTAGTCGGCGTTCGCGAAGGCCCGCCAGGTCGAGTAGACGATGAAGGCCAGCAGGCCGGCGGCCGTGCAGGCCGGAGCCACCCACCACCGGTCGGTACGCAGGTGCGGGGCGTCGATCGCGGCGCGCGTACCGGCCCGTACGCCGCCGCCTCTCTGTTCGGGTTCTGTGGCAGGGGGTTCCGTACCAGTGGCCACTTTGACGACTCCGGTCGGGTTCGGGGGAGGTGCCGGTCGCTCGACTCCTCCCCGGTCAGGGAGCGCGCCGGTCCCGGGCGCCGAGACCCTCGTCGTCCGAGTCACGCCACAGGGTGGAGTCGTACGGCGCGTCGGAGATCGTCACGAGCTCGGGGCGCTTCTGCGTGGTGGGTGCGGCGGCGTCGCGCAGCAGGGCGACGCTTTCGCGCAGGTGGTTGGCGTCGGCACGGACGCGGCGCATCTCCAGGCCGCCGGTGCCGAGCTGCTTCTCCAGGCGTCCCAGCGACCGGAACAGTTCGTCGAGACTGCGCTGGACTGACGTCAGTTCGTCGTGAACGGACATGACTTGCCCTCACTTCCGCAGGTCCTTCGAGGCCCAAGGCGGCAACGTTCATGCGCCTGCGAGTGTTGCGCGTCACACCTTGTGCTGTGAAGGGATGTGCATCGATTGGCCGAGGCGTATGGGTGCACCGCGCGGTGTGTTGCGCCGGTCGGGTGACTTCCCGCCTGTGACCGCCGTGTCGCCCTGTGTTGCCGAACCCTTTCCTCTTCAGTGGCGGCATACATCAGATGAAAGCCAAATACCGCCAAAAGTGATCATAACGCCCGCGGCTTCCCGGAGGTAGCACAGATGTCCCAGCACGGCGTCGGCCCGCGTGCGGTCTCGCGCTCGGTCGCCTTCCTCACCGCGGGAGTGCTCGCGGTGCCCGCGCTCGCCGGATGCGGCTCCGAGGACCCGGCCGGCAGGCCGCTCGCCGCCCCCGACATCCAGCCCGCCGCCCGCGACCGGATCACCGACGGCGGCACCCTGCGCTGGGCCGTGGACTCCGTGCCCGACACCCTGAACACCTTCCAGTCGGACGCCGACGCCACCACCACCCGCGTCGCCCAGGCCGTCCTGCCGTCGATGTTCCGCATGAACGCCGAAGGCCGCCCCGAGCGCAACCCCGACTATCTGGAGTCCGCCGAGGTCGTCGAGACCGAGCCCAAGCAGGTCGTCCTGTACAAGCTCAACCAGCAGGCCGTCTGGAGCGACGGCCGGGAGATCGGCGCCGCCGACTTCGCCGCCCAGTGGCGCGCCCTGTCCGGCAAGGACACCGCCTACTGGACCGCCCGCAACGCCGGCTACGACCGCATCCAGAAGATCGAGCGCGGCGACAACGCCCTGGAGGTCAGGGTCACCTTCGGCCGCCCCTACGCCGACTGGCGGTCGCTGTTCTCGCCCCTGTACCCGAAGGACGTCATGGGCACCCCGGACGCCTTCAACGACGGGGCGCGCAAGAAGCTCAAGGTCACCGCCGGTCCCTTCACCGTGAAGAAGGTCGACCGCAAGGACGACGAGATCACCCTCGCGCGCAACGCGCGCTGGTGGGGCCAGCCGGCCAAGCTCTCCGAGATCGTGCTGCGCACGGTCCCGCGCGACAAGCGGGCCGACGAACTGGCCGCCGGCACCCTCGACCTGGCCGAGATCGACCCCTCCGCGGCCCGCCGCATCACCGTCACCGCCCGGCCCCGCAGCTCCGGCAGCCCGCTGATGGGCTCCAGCGCCAGCCCCTCCGCCGCGGAGGGGGAGAAGGGCTCCGACGAGAAGACCGCCTCCGGCAAGAACAAGAAGCAGAGCAAGGCGGCCGCCGGATACGCCCGGCAGCAGCAGGCCCTGCGCGGCTTCGAGGTGCGCAAGTCCCTGGAGCCCGCCTACACCCAGCTCGCCCTGAACGGCGCCGAGGGCCCGCTCGCCGACGAGCGCGTCCGCAGGGCCGTCGCCCGCGCCCTGGACCGCAAGGAACTGGTCGCCTCCGTCCTCAAGCCGCTCGGCCTGCCCGCCGTACCGGTCGGCAGCCACCTCGCCCTGTCCGGCCAGGCCGCGTACGCCGACAACAGCGGCGCCCTCGGGGACCAGGACACCAAGGAGGCGCAGGCCCTGCTCGCGGATGCCGGATGGGTACGGGGCGGCCCCGTCAAGGAGGAGAAGAAGAAGGGGGAGAAGGCGGCCGGCGCCGAGGGCAAGAAGGCCGGCAAGTCCTCCGACGAGGAGTCGGACGGCGACGACAGCACGTACATCGTCGGCGAGAGCGACAGCGGCGAGGACAACAAGGCACACCGCCGTCACGACCCGGCAGGCCACCCCGCCCAGGACGGCAAGCAGTACAAGCAGCCGCACCAGGGCGGCGCCCCCGGCGCGTACGCCCCCCAGGGCACCGCCGCCCCGGCCGGCCGTGAGGCCGCCCCACTCGCCAAGAACGGCAAGGCCCTCACGCTCCGCTTCGTCCTGCCCTCCGGGCCCGGCTCCCAGACGCTGCGCACGGTCGCCGACCGCATCTCCCGCATGCTGGAGCACGTCGGCATCGGCACGGAGATCTCCAAGGTCTCCGACGAGTCCTACTTCAAGGACCACATCGCGTCCGGCCAGTACGACCTCGCCCTGTACTCCTGGCCGACCACCGCCTTCCCCGCCACCGACGCCCGCCCCGTCTACGCCAAGCCGGTCCCGGCCGCCGACGGTTCGCTGAACATCGAGCAGAACTACACGCGCGTCGGCACCGACCAGGTCGACCAGCTCTTCGACGCGGCCGTGGCCACCCTCGACGAGGGCGAGTCCCGCTCCCTGATCCGCAAGGCCGACTCCCGGATCTGGGCCGCGGCCGGCTCGATCCCCCTCTACCAGCGCCCCCAGCTCATGGCGGCCCGCAAGAACCTGGTGAACACCGGCGCCTTCGGCCTCGGCACACCGGCCTTCGAGGACATGGGCTTCCTGAAGAAGGGCATGAAGTCGGCCGGAGGCCCCTCGGCCAGCAGCAGCTGACCCGCCCGTACCGGCCCGGACACGGCCGCCGAGCACCTCACAACCACGCCTGACCTGCACCGACGTATCCCGGCTCACCCCAACGGGCGCAGACCCGTACCATGGGGTGAGGCCGTGGCATGTTGAGCCCGGCAGGGCCCGCGCACCACTGACGTACGCGCAGGGCATTCACTACTCCGGGAGTACGCCTTTTATGGCCACGCGCCACGACATCCGCAACGTCGCCATCGTCGCCCACGTCGACCACGGCAAGACCACCATCGTCGACGGCATGCTGAAGCAGGCCGGCGCCTTCGCCGCGCATCAGCTCGACTCGGTCGACGACCGCATGATGGACTCGAACGACCTGGAGCGTGAGAAGGGCATCACGATCCTGGCCAAGAACACCGCGGTGAAGTACCACCCGAAGGACGGGGGGGACGTCATCACCATCAACATCATCGACACCCCCGGCCACGCCGACTTCGGCGGCGAGGTCGAGCGGGGTCTGTCGATGGTCGACGGTGTCGTGCTGCTCGTGGACGCCTCCGAGGGCCCGCTCCCGCAGACCCGCTTCGTGCTGCGCAAGGCGCTCCAGCAGCGCCTGCCCGTCATCCTGTGCATCAACAAGACGGACCGCCCGGACTCCCGCATCGACGAGGTCGTCAACGAGACCTACGACCTCTTCCTCGACCTGGACGCCGACGAGGAGCAGATCGAGTTCCCGATCGTCTACGCCTGCGGCCGCGACGGCATCGCCTCGCTGACCAAGCCGGACAACGGCACGGTCCCGTCCGACTCCACCAGCCTGGAGCCGTTCTTCTCCACCATCCTGGAGCACATCCCGGCCCCGACCTACGACGAGGCCGCCCCGCTCCAGGCGCACGTCACCAACCTGGACGCCGACAACTTCCTCGGCCGTATCGCGCTGCTCCGCGTCGAGCAGGGCGAGCTGCGCAAGGGCCAGACGGTCGCCTGGATGAAGCGCGACGGGTCCGTCAGCAACGTCCGCATCTCCGAGCTGATGATGACCGAGGCGCTCACCCGCAAGCCGGCCGAGATGGCCGGTCCCGGTGACATCTGCGCCGTGGCCGGTATCCCGGACATCATGATCGGCGAGACCCTCGCCGACCCGGAGAACCCGGTCGCGCTGCCGCTGATCACGGTCGACGAGCCCGCGATCTCCATGGTCATCGGCACCAACACCTCCCCGCTGGTCGGCCGCGGCGCCACCGGCAAGGGCGCCGACAACAAGGCGGCCGTCAAGGACCGCAAGGTCACCGCCCGCCAGGTCAAGGACCGCCTCGACCGCGAGCTGATCGGTAACGTCAGCCTCCGGGTGCTGGACACCGAGCGGCCGGACGCCTGGGAGGTGCAGGGCCGCGGTGAGCTGGCGCTGGCCATCCTGGTCGAGACGATGCGCCGGGAAGGCTTCGAGCTCACCATCGGCAAGCCGCAGGTCGTCACCAAGGAGGTCGACGGCAAGACCTACGAGCCCGTCGAGCGCATGACGATCGACGTGCCCGAGGAGCACATGGGCGCCGTCACGCAGCTCATGGGCGTCCGCAAGGGCCGCATGGACAACATGTCCAACCACGGCTCCGGCTGGGTCCGCATGGAATTCGTCGTCCCCTCCCGCGGTCTGATCGGTTTCCGGACCGAGTTCCTGACCCAGACCCGCGGCACGGGCATCGGCCACTCCATCCACGAGGGCTTCGAGCCCTGGTTCGGCACCCTCCAGACCCGTAACAACGGCTCCCTGGTCGCCGACCGCGCCGGTGCGGTCACCGCGTTCGCGATGACCAACCTCCAGGAGCGCGGCGTGCTGTTCGTCGAGCCGGGCACCGAGGTGTACGAGGGCATGATCGTCGGCGAGAACTCCCGCGCCGACGACATGGACGTCAACATCACCAAGGAGAAGAAGCTCACCAACATGCGGTCGTCCACGGCCGACGTGACCGAGTCGATCGTCCCGCCGCGCAAGCTGTCGCTGGAGCAGTCCCTGGAGTTCTGCCGCGACGACGAGTGCGTGGAGGTCACCCCGGAGGCCGTGCGCATCCGCAAGGTGAACCTGGACGCCCGCGAGCGCGCCCGCGCCGCGAGCCGCGCCAAGCACGGCTGACGCCTGCCGCTGAAACGACACCGGGCACCCCGCGAGGCGGGGTGCCCGGTGTCGTCATGAAGAAGACAGAACGCCAAGGGCAGGGGTAGGGAAAACCCTCGATTTGCCCGGGACCGGCGTCCGGAACGCCCCGTTCCCACTACGCTTCTGCGGAAGCGCCGCGCCACCCCGACTCCGGGGTTCGCGCAATGGCCTTGCCGCACAGGCTTCTTGAGCGCGCGACAGGCACCAAGGCGCCCTGCACGGGAGTCTGCCCCGTCGCAAGCGGTTTTTCTCACTCTCGCGTCCGGAATGCGGACAGCCCCCACCGATAGATGTGTAACAAGTCCGTTTCGCAGGGATCTTTCACCAAACCCTTTGTCCGGATTTTGGAAGATGTAGGCGCGAGCTGTGATCGAACCGAGACCTCGAGAGTGTGGTTCGGTCCTGGCGTTTGGCAGATAGTTAGGCGCGTAGAGCTCGGATGAACGGGTCATGCGCTGGAGGCGGCGCCGACTCACGAGCGCGGGGGCACCTGACGAAACCGGCACCGGCGACGGGCTGTGGCGGTGATCCGTCCTGTGCTCCCTTCGCGGTGAACCAATGACTTCATAGGAGGAACCCATGCGCGGTGCCAAGAGCGCCAAGTGGGTCGCGGGGGCGATAGTCGTCGCTCTGGCCGCCACCGCCTGCGGCGGCGGCGACGACAGCGGCAGCGACGACATGAACAAGGGGAAGGCCGACCCGAACGGCATCGTCACTGCGCAGCTGAGCGAGCCTCAGAACCCGCTGCAGCCGGCCAACGCCAAGGAGAGCCAGGGCAGCCGTGTCCTGCGCACGATCTTCGCGGGTCTGGTCGACTACGAGCCCGGCACCGGCAAGCTCGAGTACGTGAACGCCGAGTCGGTCACGCCGAACGACGACTCGTCCGAGTGGACCGTCAAGCTCAAGCCGGGCTGGAAGTTCCACGACGGCACCCCGGTCACCGCCAAGTCCTACGTGGACTCCTGGAACTGGTCCGCCAACATCAAGAACAACCAGACCAACTCCAGCTGGTTCGCCGACATCGTGGGCTTCGACCAGGTGCACCCGGAGAAGGGTGACCCGAAGGCCGACAAGATGTCGGGCCTGAAGGTCGTCGACGACAACACCTTCACCGTCAAGCTGACGCAGCCGGTCTCGTACTTCGCGTACAAGCTGGGCTACGACGTGTGGGCGCCGCTGCCCGAGGCCTTCTTCAAGGACCCGAAGGGCTTCGGCCAGAAGCCGGTCGGCAACGGCCCGTACAAGTTCGTCTCCTGGGAGCACAACAAGCTCATCAAGGTCCGCAAGTTCGCGGACTACAAGGGCCCGAACGCCGCCAAGAACGGCGGTATCGACTTCAAGAACTACACGACCGCCGACGCCGCGTACTCGGACCTGCGCTCCAACAACGTGGACTGGATCGAGCAGGTCCCGACCACCGCGCTGACGAACTACAAGTCGGACCTCGGCGACCGCGCCATCGACCAGCCGTACTCGGCCGTCCAGTCGATCGTCCCGGCGTTCTACACCAAGCAGTTCAAGGACATCGACCCCAAGGTCATCCAGGGTCTGTCCATGGCGATCGACCGCCAGACGATCACCAAGACCGTCCTGCAGGGCACCCGTACCCCGGCCGACTCCTACGTCGCCCCCGGCGTCCTCGGCTACAAGAAGGGCGCGCTCGGCGACATCGTCAAGTTCGACCCGGCCCAGGCCAAGAAGCTCGTCCAGGAGGGTGGCGGCGTCCCGGGCAACAAGATCCAGATCCAGTACAACGCCGACCAGGACCACAAGCCGTGGGTCGACGCGGTCTGCAACTCGATCCGCAAGGCCACCGGCGTGGAGTGCACCGGCGACCCGAAGCCGACCTTCCAGGCCGACCTCGACGCCCGTGACAAGGACCAGGTCAAGTCCATGTACCGCGGTGGCTGGGTGCTCGACTACCCGGTCAACTCGAACTTCATGCGCGACCTGTACGGCTCCACGGCCGCCGGTAACACCAGCGGCTACTCCAACAAGGAGTTCGACAAGCTGAGCTCCGAGGCGGACAAGGCCGGCTCGATCGACGAGACCGTGGCCAAGTACCAGGAGGCGGAGCAGCTCCTCGCAAAGGACATGCCGGCCATCCCGCTCTGGTTCTACAAGGTCAACAGCGGTCAGTCCGTCAACATCCTGGGCAAGATCAAGTACGGCCAGGACGGCGACCCGATCTTCGACCAGATCCAGGTCAAGCAGAAGTAAGCACACGACCGCAGGCCGGTGCCGCCTCTCCCGTCAGGGGAGCGGCGGCGCCGGTCCGTAGGCACAGGCCTCCACCTCACCCCCCCCGACCTGCGGTAGAGATGAGTGCGCAGGCCTCGCCGACCCCTCACGGCATGGAGGCGCAAGATGGGGCGCTACGCCGCCAGGCGACTGCTCCAGATGATCCCGATCTTCATCGGGACAACTCTGTTGATCTTCCTGATGGTCCACATCCTGCCGGGCGACCCGGTCCGGGCCATCTACGGGGACAAGGCTCCCGATCCCGCACAGATCGCGCAGATCAAGCGCGAGTACGGCTTCGACAAGCCCGTCCTCGAGCAGTACTTCCACTACATGCTGAATCTCCTCAAGGGAGACTTCGGCAGCAACCTCGCCGGACGCCCGGTCGCCGACCTGATGGCCGAGGCCTTCCCGGTGACCCTGCGGCTGACGCTGCTGGCCATCACCATCGAGATCATCATCGGTGTCGGCCTGGGGGCGTGGGCCGGTCTGCGGGCCGGTAAGGCCGCCGACACCGGCGTGCTGGTCTTCACCCTGACGGTGATCTCCATCCCGGTGTTCGTGCTGGGCTTCATCGCCCGGTTCATCTTCGCCGACGAACTCGGCTGGCTGCCGCCCAACGTGCAGGACTCCACGGACTACTCGCAGTTGTTCCTGCCCGCTTTCGTCCTGGCCATGCTGTCCATGGCGTACGTGGCGCGGCTGACCCGGACGACCTTCGCCGAGAACCTGCGGGCCGACTACATGCGCACCGCGCTGGCCAAGGGCCTGCCCCGGCGCCGCATCATCGGTGTCCACCTGCTGCGCAACTCGCTGATTCCCGTGGTCACCTTCGTCGGTACCGACGTCGGCGGCTTCATCGGCGGCGCGGTCATCACCGAGGGCATCTTCAACATCCAGGGCGTCGGCAACCTCCTCTACAGGGCGATCCAGACGAGCGAGGGCTCGACGGTCACGGGTGTGGTGACGGTCCTCGTCCTCGTCATCCTCCTGATCAACCTGCTCATCGACCTGCTGTACGCGGTCCTGGACCCGAGGATCCGGTATGCCTGACGTGACCAAGGCCCAGACCACCGACTCCGCGACCGTGGACGCCGTGGCCCCGCCGGCCGTCGACGCCCCCGGCAAGGTGAGCGCGCAGAAGAGCGACAAGCCCCGCTCCCTGTGGGGTGACGCCTGGTACGACCTGCGGCACCGGCCCATGTTCTGGATCTCCTCGGTGCTGCTGGTCCTGCTGCTGGTGATCGCCGCGTTCCCCGGCATGTTCACCAGCGTCGACCCGCGGGACGGCGACCTGGTCCACCACTACCTGAGCAAGCCGGAGCTGGGCCATGTCTTCCAGCCCGACTGGTTCGGCTACGACCAGCAGGGCCGCTCCATCTACGCCCGTGTCATCTACGGCACCCGCGCCTCGATCCTGGTCGGCGTCTGCGTCACCGCGGCCGTCACGCTGATCGGCGGACTGCTCGGCATGCTGGCCGGCTACTTCGGCGGCTGGATCGACTCGGTGATCTCCCGGATCGTCGACATCTTCTTCGGCCTGCCGTTCCTGCTCGGCACGATGGTCGTCCTGAACGCCTTCACCGAGCGCAAGGTGTACGTGGTCATCCTGGCCCTGGCCTTCCTCGGCTGGACCTCGATCGCCCGCGTCATGCGCAGCTCGGTGATCACGGCCAAGCAGGCGGACTACGTGACGGCGGCCCGGGCGCTGGGCGCCGGCACCCCGCGGATCCTGTTCCGCCACGTGATGCCGAACGCCGTCGCGCCGACCATCGTCGTGGCCACGATCGCGCTCGGCGGTTACATCTCCGCGGAGGCGACGCTGTCGTTCCTCGGCCTCGGCCTCAGCGACCCGACGATCTCGTGGGGCATCGACATCTCCGAGGGCAGCAAGGTGATCCGGGACAACCCGCACACGCTGCTGTTCCCGGCCGGAATGCTCAGCCTCACGGTCTTCGCGTTCATCATGCTCGGCGACGCGGTGCGCGACGCCCTCGACCCGAAGCTGCGCTGAGGAGGGCGTACGTGACCACCATTGACAAGACCCGGAACGTCCCCGAGCCGCGCGGCGCGGCCGAGGGGGACGTCCCCCTGCTCGAAGTGCGCGACCTGCACGTCGAGTTCCACACCCGTGACGGTGTGGCCAAGGCCGTCAACGGCGTCAACTACACCGTGAACTCCGGCGAGACCCTCGCCGTGCTCGGTGAGTCCGGCTCCGGCAAGTCCGTGACCGCGCAGGCGATCATGGGCATTCTCGACATGCCGCCCGGACGGATCCCCCAGGGACAGATCCTGTACCGGGGCGAGGACATGCTCACCATGTCGGGCGACGCCCGGCGCAAGATCCGGGGACAGAAGATCGCGATGATCTTCCAGGACGCGCTGTCCTCGCTGAACCCGGTGCTGTCCGTCGGCTACCAGCTCGGCGAGATGTTCCGCGTCCACCAGGGCCTGAGCAAGAAGGATGCCAAGGCCAAGGCCATCGAGCTGATGGACCGCGTGAAGATCCCGGCCGCGAAGGAGCGCGTCGGCGACTATCCGCACCAGTTCTCCGGCGGTATGCGCCAGCGCATCATGATCGCGATGGCGCTCGCCCTGGAGCCGGACCTGATCATCGCCGACGAGCCGACCACGGCCCTCGACGTGACGGTCCAGGCCCAGGTCATGGACCTGCTCGCGGAGTTGCAGCGCGAGTACAACATGGGCCTGATCCTGATCACCCACGACCTCGGCGTCGTCGCCGACGTCGCGGACAAGATCGCGGTGATGTACGCGGGCCGGATCGTGGAGACCGCGCCGGTGCACGAGCTGTACAAGCGGCCCGCGCACCCCTACACCAAGGGCCTGCTCGAGTCGATCCCGCGCCTGGACCAGAAGGGCCAGGACCTCTACGCGATCAAGGGCCTGCCGCCCAACCTGCTGCGCATCCCGACCGGTTGCGCCTTCAACCCGCGGTGCCCGCAGGCGCAGGACATCTGCCGTACGGATGTCCCGCCGCTGCACCCGGTCACCGAGCGGGACGGCGCCGAGCTGGCCGGCCGCGGCAGCGCGTGCCACTTCTGGAAGGAGACGATCCATGGCTGACCTGGAGAAGACGGACGAGCCCATGGACGCCACCCCCAACGTCACCGAGGTAGAGACGGTCGAGGCCGCCACCGACGAGGAGGCCGTCGCCGCCATCGAGGCGCCGGTCGAGCGCGGTGAGCCGATCCTTCAGGTGCGCAACCTGGTCAAGCACTTCCCGCTGACCCAGGGCATCCTGTTCAAGCGTCAGATCGGCGCGGTCAAGGCCGTGGACGGGGTCTCCTTCGACCTCTACCAGGGCGAGACCCTCGGCATCGTGGGCGAGTCCGGCTGTGGCAAGTCCACGGTCGCCAAGCTGCTGATGATGCTGGAGAAGGCAACCGCGGGCGAGATCTTCTACAAGGGCCAGGACATCACCAAGCTGTCCGGCCGCGCCCTGAAGGCCGTACGCCGCAACATCCAGATGGTCTTCCAGGACCCGTACACCTCGCTGAACCCCCGTATGACGGTGGGCGACATCATCGGGGAGACCTTCGAGATCCACCCCGAGGTGGCCCCGAAGGGCGATCGCCGCCGCAAGGTCCAGGACCTGCTGGACGTCGTCGGCCTCAACCCCGAGTACATCAACCGCTACCCGCACCAGTTCTCGGGCGGTCAGCGCCAGCGCATCGGCATCGCCCGGGGCCTGGCCCTGAACCCCGAGATCATCATCTGCGACGAGCCGGTCTCCGCGCTGGACGTGTCCGTCCAGGCGCAGGTCATCAACCTGATGGAGAGGCTGCAGAACGAGTTCAACCTCTCGTATCTCTTCATCGCGCACGACCTGTCGATCGTCCGGCACATCTCGGACCGGGTGGGTGTGATGTACCTGGGCAAGATGGCCGAGATCGGTACGGACACGGAGATCTACGAGCACCCGACGCACCCCTACACCCAGGCGCTACTGTCGGCGGTCCCGGTCCCCGACCCGGAGTCCCGCGAGGGCCGCGAGCGGATCATCCTCACCGGCGACGTCCCGTCCCCGGCCAATCCGCCGTCGGGCTGCCGCTTCCGCACCCGCTGCTGGAAAGCCCAGGACAAGTGCGCTGAGGAAGTGCCCCTGTTGGCGGTGCCCCAGCCTTTCAAGGGCCTGGACACCCCGGCGGCGCATGAATCGGCGTGCCACTTCGCCGAGGAAAAGGACGTCGTCCACGCGGCCTGATCCCTGCACGCATGGGTCCTTGAGATGCCGCCGCCCGGCTGCGACAAAACCCCGTCGGGGGACTGTCGCAGCCGGGCGGCGTGGCAGTGGAGAGGGCCAGTAGCGCTTCGTCAGGTTCTGCCCTGTCTGCGGCGGCTTTGTTGGGTGGGGACAGGTCGTCCGCAGGTGGTGCAGGTACCGGTCCAGCACCTCAGCAGGCCCTGGAGGAGATCGAGGATGGCACAGCCACGAGAGTGGGCCCGGGGCGTCGATCCGCGCCTGAGGGCATCGTGCACACAGACGGTCCCCGGAAATTTCCGATCAACCCACTACTCGTATCTCAGAAGTCGCCGGGGACCTGGCCGGTGCCCGACAGGTACTCCGCGAGGGAGCCCTGTCGTGGTTGACCGGTCCTATTTACAATGATTACTCCGATTATGCGAGGTGGTCAAAGGGTCCGGCGGGACCATCCCGCGCCGGCCTACTGCGGGGGAAGTTCGAAGCGCAGCAGTGCCCCGGCCTGGTGCGCGCGAAGTTCCGTCTCCGGCTCGATGTGCCGGACCTCGCCGCCGTCGTCGATGACGGTCTCGGTCAGTTCGTCGATGATGTCGGGGACCTCGCGCAGCGGCTCCCCGCAGAGCGGGCAGGTCTTTCCCGAGCGCGCAAGCAGCCCGTCCCGGTCGCAGACGACGCCTGGGGCAACCGCATCCTCGTCCACCGCCAGCGTCCGGATCGCGGCCAGCGAGGCCGCCCACAGCGTCTCGTCGAGCCCGACGGCGCCGGGCCGCCGGGCCGCCCTGGCTTCGAGGATCTCGCCGACGAGCTGTCGCTGCTCCTGGTGTGCGTGGTCGGAGACGAGCTCCCGCACCTTCTGCTTGATGTCCGCGGGCGTGGCGGTCTCGCGGTCGACGGTGAAGCTGCCGATGAGCCGGTCCCGCAGTTCGCGCGGGAGAAATTCGATGAAGACCGGTACCTCATGAGAGTGGCCGCCGACGACGAGCAGGTCGAAGCGCCCGGTCCCGAACAGCTGCTTCAGCTCGCCGATGAGCCGCCGGTAGTGCCGTTTGCTGAGCTCGTCGGCCTTGTTGCGGACCCGGTCCTCGGCGAGCCCCGCGGCGTAATTGGGCTTGCGCAGCGTACGGTCGCGGATCGTCTCCAGCTCCCGGGCCTCGTCGATGTAGTGCTCCCAGACCTGGCCGGTCCCCTTGTCCACGATGACCGCGCAGGTGCGGTAGTACTCGTCGAGCACGCCGAGCATCGGACGGACGTACGGATCGGCGTCCACCACGATGCGTTCGCGGGTGCTTCGCGGCAGCCACACCTGCTCGTAGACGCCGTTGCCGCTGCAGGAGAAGACGGCGACAGCGCCCGGTCTGTGGGGCTCCTCCTCGAGCGATTTCCCGATCTTCGCGATGTCGTCGCGGAGCGAGAGCCGCGCGGCGTGCTCAAGTGAGCGATCCTCCGCGAGGGGCCGGATGCGGTCCAGCAGGCTCGCCACCCGGGTCAGGAGCGCGCGGTGGCCCGTCCTGTCCGGTTCCGCGGGGATGTAGAGCGAGACCAACGGAAGTCCGTTTCCGTCCAGCCGGAGAATTCGATCGACCTGGTCTTGCGTGATCATCACCGCTCCTCGCGCTCCGAGCCTCGCTCCGCCCCGTTCCAGGTAACGCGGTGGGCGCGGGAGCAGCAACCGCAGCGTGACTCCGTTCAGTCACTCCGGGCCGCCCGCGCCGGGCGGGTCAGGCGCCACCAGGCCCGGGCGGGGGATTCCCCGGGCCTGGTGGCGCGCGGCCGTCCTGCACTCCGGGCGCAGTACGCCCGATCCACAACGGCCTCTGAGTCGACGAGTTCCCGATCTTCACTCCCTCGGGTGAGCCTGGTCCCCATCCGTCAGTGACATGCCCAGATCAACGTCCACTGATCCAGACGAAAGTCTGCTTCAGGGCGGGCGCTCAACTGCCCATTCGATGCGTGGGGCTTCCGAGGTGACTGCGCAGAAGCAAAGACAGGGTCAAGCCGCCCTCGCGAACCCGTGCTTCTCCGGGAACCGCAGTCCGTCCTCGTTGCGGGAGAGGACAACGGTCTCGATCGCCTTGGAAGTCCCCACAAACCGCTGCGAACTGCGTTAACACGCAGGCAACTTCGCTGACCCGGTCCCGATATACGGACACGTCAGGCTGATCAGCGTACGGCCGTGCGGGTGCCGTAGACGGGCCGGGGCGCGCCATGTCGCCCCGGCCCGTCGCCGTGTCCGGGAACCGGCCGGCCGGTCAGGAACCGGTGAGGCCCAGGGAACGCTTCAGGAAGTCGACCTGGAGGAGCAGCAGGTTCTCCGCGACCTGTTCCTGCGGGGTGATGTGGGTGACCCCGGACAGGGGCAGCACCTCGTGCGGGCGGCCGGCGGCCAGGAGGGCCGAGGAGAGGCGCAGGGCGTGGGCGACGACCACGTTGTCGTCGGCGAGACCGTGCACGACCATCAGGGGGCGGTGCGGCTCGGCGGGGGAGGACAGCCCGTCGGCGGTCACCAGAGAGCTCCCGGCGTACGACTCCGGGTGCCGCGCCGGGTCGCCGAGGTAGCGCTCCGTGTAGTGCGTGTCGTAGAGACGCCAGTCCGTCACCGGCGCCCCCGCGATCCCGGCGTGGAAGACGTCCGGCCGGCGCAGCACCGCGAGGCCCGCCAGCCAGCCGCCGAAGGACCAGCCGCGGATCGCCACCCGGTTCAGATCCAGCGGATACCGCTTCGCGAGGTCCTGCAAGGCCTCCACCTGGTCGTCCAGGGACAGGGTGAAGTCGTGGTGGATCCCCTTCTCCCAGGCGGGTGAGCGGCCCGGTGTGCCCCGGCCGTCCGCGACGATCACCGCGAACCCCTGGTCCGCGAACCACTGCGAGGTGAGGTACGGGTTGTGGGCCGCGAGCACCCGCTGGCCGTGCGGCCCGCCGTACGGGTCCATCAGCACCGGCAGGGGGGTGTCACCGGCGTAGTCCCGAGGCATAAGCACGGCGCACGGGATGCGGCGTGCGCCCCCCTCGGTGAGCGTCACGCGGGGGGACATACCGGGGTCTTCGGCATATGAGGGGACAGTCGCGATCGCCTTTCCGCCACGCAGGACCCGCACCCGCGAACCTGGCCGATCCAGCGTCGCCGAGACCAGGACGATCACGCCCCCGGCGCGCACCGCCGCGTGCACGCCCGGCTCCTGCGACACCCGCTCCACGCCCAGCTCGTTGACCCGGTACACATGTACCTGGCCCGTCTCCGCCTCCGCGGCCTCCTCGCCCGCCGACGCCGAGACCAGCACGTCGTGGTCGGAGACGTCCAGCACGGCCCGGACGTGCAACTGCGCTCCCGTGAGCGGCCGGTCCCCGACCGCCAGCACCCGCGCACCGCCCTCGTCCGCGATCCGGACCAGCTGCCCCGCCGGACTCCAGCACGGCACCCCGGGGAAAAGATCAAGCCAAGTTCGATCTTCGTCGGCGTGCACCATCCGCGTCGCGCCCGACTCCGGATCCACCGCCAGGATCAGCTGACCGCGCTGGTCGCGCGCCTGTACGAGCAGCAGCGGCGCGCCCGCCGCTGACCAGTGCACACGCGCCAGATACGGGTACCGCGCCCGGTCCCAGGCGACCTCCGTGCGCATCCCGTCCAGGCCGATGACGAACAGCCGTACGTCCGCGTTGCCCGTGCCCGCCGCCGGGTACGCCACCCGCTGCGGCTCGCGTTCCGGGTGCGCCGGGTCGGAGATCCACCACCGCTGCACCGGCGTGTCGTCCACGCGTGCCACGAGCAGCCGGTCCGACTCAGGGGCCCACCAGAAGCCGCGCGACCGGTCCATCTCCTCGGCCGCGATGAACTCGGCCAGTCCATATGAGACATTCTCGGAATCCGGCTCGGCGAGCGCCCGGTCGCCGTCCCCCTCGGCGCCCACGACGCGCAGGGCACCCTGGGCGACGTAGGCGATGTGCCGCCCGTCGGGCGCCGGACGCGGGTCGATCACCGGCCCCGGAGCGGGCAGTTCACGCGCCGTCCCGGCCTGCAGCTCGGCCGCGAAAAGCCGCCCTGACAAGGCGAAAGAGGCCAACTCGACAGCCTTGTCGGTGGCGTACCCGACGATGCCGGCCCCGCCCTCGCGACTGCGTTCTCGCCGGGCGCGTTCCTCGGGCGAGAGGTCCTCCGAGGCACCGCCCAGCAAGCTGCGCGGGTCGGCGGCGACGCGCTCGCGGCCCTGCTCCGTGTCGAGGACCCACAGCGAACTCGCCCGGTCCGTACCGGAACCAGAGCGAAGGAACACGACTCGTGAACCGTCGGGCGCCACAGTGAACGAACGCGGCGCGCCGAGCGTGAAGCGCTGGGTACGGGCGTGCCGTCGGGGGAAGGAGTCAGGCTCGGTCGTCATGCCCTGACCATATTGGCCATGCGCCCCCTTGTGCGGCCATGCGCCGATCGATGCGCACGGACGGATAGTTATGATCAATGTCGCATAGTGGGTATGAACCTGCTGGCTGCTGTACGGATTTAATGCCCCCATAGTCCGACCCCCGCGCCCCTGTGGATCTTTGGAGGTGAACCGCCGTGGCACTCTCGATTTCGGCGGTGGTGCTGCTGGCGATCATCGTCTTCCTGCTGATCAAGAAATCAGGACTGAAGGCGGGTCATGCGATCGTCTGCATGCTGCTCGGCTTCTACCTCGCCTCCTCGACCGTCGCTCCCACGATCAGCGAGCTGACGACGAACATCGCGGGCATGATCGGCAGCATCAAGTTCTGAGCGCCGTGGCTTCCGGCCGAGAGCCCGGGGACCCGGGGCCCCCGGCCGGAGCACATGCCTCGTTTCGCCTCAGGACCCGACCGCGTACGGCACGAAGTCGGCCCACGCGGCAGGGGTGAAGGCCAGTCGGGGACCCTCGACGTTCTTCGAGTCACGGAGGTGGACGGTGCCGGGCTGGGTGGCGAGCTCTACGCACGAGTCGCCCTCACTGCTGCTGCTGTAGCTGCTCTTGAACCACGCCAGCTCGGATGCGCCCCCGGACGAGATCTTGCGGCTCATGTCTCCCCCAGCAGTTGCTCGATGAATGAGGCCGACTCACGCGGCGTGAGGGCCTGCGCCCGGATGATGCCATACCGGAGTTCCAGGATACGGAGCTGCCTGGGCTCGGACACCGGTCGGCCGTTGGCGACCGCCGGCGAGCGTCCCACCATGGAGCCGTCGTCGAACTTCAGCACCTCGATTCCGCCTGCCAGACCGGCGTGCTCCTCCCGGTCCATCGGCATCACTTGCAGCTCGACGTTGCGCAACTGCCCGACCTCCAGCAGGTGTTCGAGTTGCTGTCGCAGCCGTGTCCTTCCTCCCAGAGGGCGCCGAAGTGCCCATTCCTCCAGGACGAAGCTGAGTTCAGGCGCTGGGTCCCGCTCGAAGACGGCCTTGCGGGCCACGCGCGCGGAGATGAACCGCTCCACTTCCTCCGCCGAGTAGGCGGGGCGCCTCATGAGGAGCAGTCCGCGCGCGTAATCAGGCGTCTGCAACAGCCCGTGGACGTTCAGCGGATCGTAGAGCTGAAGCTCCACCGCCCGAGCCTCCAGCTGCGCCAGGTCCCGCACCTTCTTCGGGTACCTGACCCTCCTCACGTCCTCCTTCATCGCCGCGACAAGCCCCCCGGCGCACAGCACCTCGTCCGCCGTGTCCAGATACTCGGGCCGGGGGATCCGCTTGCCGCTCTCGATCTTGTAGACGAGGTCCTCGCCGTACCCGACCGCCAGGGCGAAGTCGCCGACCCGGATGCCGGCCGCTTCCCGGCGGAGCCTCAACTGCCGCCCCACGGTGGCCACCACCGCGAGCGCCCAGTCGTCGTCCGGGTCCACCTCCCAGCCCGGCTCCTCCGTCTGCTCCGCCTCGGTCCTGACCCGCACAGCCTCACCGTTCACCGACATGCGCGCCCCTCCTTGGTGCCGCCTCGTACCGTCGCGCCCCGCCCGCCGGGACCGCCTGGACAGTCCGGACAGCACCGGACAAGCCCTGGACGGTAGCTCTACGTAGCGGGGCAATCACGCATCACGGTACGACCGGTCGGCCACGCTGAGTGACGTGAATCAGGAAACTCAGAAATCCGCCGAGCCCGGGACGCGCCCCGGTTCCGGCGGCGAGGTACGCAACTTCACCGTGCTGCTGTCGTCCACTCCGCGCGGTGCCCGTCTCGCCCGCCTGCTCACCGTGGACGCGCTCCGGAGCTGGGGGCTCCCGCACGAGAGGGCGAGCCACGTCGTCGCCGAACTGGCCGCCAACGCGGCCACCCACGGCCGTCTGCCCGGCCGCAGCTTCCGCGTGACCCTCTACGTGGTCGGCGCCACGCTCCGTATCGAGGTCACCGACGCGCGCGGCGACCGGCTGCCCGTGCTCCGAGCCGCCGGTGACGTGGCCGAGTCGGGCCGGGGCCTGCTGCTCGTAGAGGCGCTGGCCGACCGCTGGGGTGTGACCGAAGGGCGTTTCCCGCGCAAGACCGTCTGGGCCGAACTGGCCTTCACGCCGCCGGAACCCGTGCCCTCGCGCTCCGGTGCCGTCGGCGACTGAAAGGCGAAGAACCCCCGAGGGAAAGAACCCCTGCCAAGCCCCACCCCTCCCGCCCGCGTCCCGTGCTCACTCGCGCGGGTGAACCTCCCCGGACCGGCTGGATTTCGCGGCCCTCGAGGCCCGACGCTCAGCCCAACGCACCACCACAACCGCAGACATGCGACGGCCCCCGCCGGGACGGCAATCCCAGTGCGAGGGCCTGACCACCGAGGAAGATAGAGGCTTCCCGATGGGTACCCAGGACCCTAGCGTGCCCCCGCACGCCCAGACCCGCGTTGCGGGCAACAAGCACCCGAACCGGCGGCCCGGCGCGGCCCACCGCACCGGCGGGCTCCAGCACGACAACACCCGCCACACCACCCGCTTCACGGTGATCGGCAATCACCTGGCCCAGCACGGGGAGCTCTCGCTCCTCGCCATCGGGCTCGGCACACATCTCCAGTCGCTGCCGAAAGGCGCCCCCGCCGACATCAAGACCCTCGCCGCCCGGTTCCCCGAGGGAGCCACCCGCATCGCCGCCGCCCTGCGCGAGCTGGAGGCCCACGGCTACCTGCGCCGCGAACGCGTCCGCACCGCCACCGGCCGCATCATCACTCGCACGATCTCTTGCAACCAGCCGGCGTCAGCCCACCACCGTCCAGAAGCCCCCGCTGGGGCCGTACCGCAGCGGCGTGAGGCGTGCGAGGACAGCGGGACGCACCACGCCCCGACGGCACGTGAGAAGCGCGGGCGGAACGGGGCCGCGGCAACGCCCCGCAAGCCCCTCCCGGCCGTACCGACCCCCGCACACCCCGCCCCCGCGCTCCTCCAAGCCGCCACCGACCTCCTCGCGGACCTCCGCCGCCACGACTCCCGGGCTGCTCCTGTCCGCCTGCGACACCGCCCACCTCGCCCCGGCGTCGCCGCTGCTGGAGCGGGACGTCACCCCCGCAGCCGTACGCGGTGCCCTGACCGCCGACCTCCCGCCCGAGGGCGTACGCCGCCCGGTCGCCCTCCTGGCCCACCGCCTCGCCGCCCAGCTCCCGCCTCCGCCCCCGTTCCGGGCACCGGCCGGCCCGCAGCCGCCCCGGTACCCGATGCGGAACTGCGACGGCTGCGACCGCGCCTTCCGCTCCCCCGCCCCCAGCACGCACTGCCGCGACTGCCGCTCTGACCTCGAGGAGGCCGCCTAGCATGAACGTGACGATCCTTGCCCCTGGGCACAGACGACGAGGAGCGAGCGCCATGGCCATCGCACCCGGTAACGCGCGGCGGGACGGCTCCCATCTGTACCGGTCCATGAGGGATGTCGTGCAGTCGATGGACGACACACTCCCCGGGAAGTTCGAAGTGACCAAGGAAGGAATCGTGCACGACATGATGTCGCCGGGGGGACCGCACGAGGTCACGGCCGCGCACGTCAGCCGCCGTCTGGAGAGAGTGATGCCGGACGAGATGCTGGCCCACAACGGCACGCCCGACGTGGAGGACGTCCCCGAGGGCATCATGCGGCACCCGGACGTGATGGTGATCGCCTGGGCCGACCTAGACGTCGAAGGTTCGATCGACCCCCGTACGGTCGTCGCCGCCGTCGAGATCGTCTCCCGGTCCAACCCGGAGAACGACTGGGTGGGCAAGATGCGCGACTACCCGCTGCTCGGCATTCCGATCTACGCGATCTTCGATCCTCGTACCGGCAGCGGCGCCGTCTTCACCGACATTCACTCCACTCCGAGCGGCCCTCGCTACGCCGTGCGCAAGAACTTCGTCTACGGCGAGGACGTCACCATCGGTGAGTGGACCATCTCCACGAGCGGCCTGCCGCGCTACCAGGACGACGAGGTGCTCGACGCAGAGGGGTGACGGGCCAGGGCGCGACGAACAGCGATCCGGGGCCTCGTAGGCTGGCCCCATGACGGAACTGCCCGACCGGCGTCTTCTCCTGGTGCACGCGCACCCGGACGACGAGTCGATCAACAACGGCGCCACCATGGCCAGGTACGCGGCCGAGGGTGCCCACGTCACCCTGGTCACCTGCACCCTGGGGGAGCGCGGCGAGGTCATCCCGCCCGAGCTCGCCCACCTGACCGGCGCCGCCCTGGGCCGGCACCGCCGCCGCGAGCTCGACGCCGCCATGGCCGAGCTCGGCGTGCAGGACGTCCGCCTGCTCGGCGGCGCCGGGCGCTACAGCGACTCCGGGATGATGGGCCTGCCCGACAACGACGACCCCGCCTGCTTCTGGCAGGCCGACGTCGACGAGGCCGCCGCGCACCTCGTCGAGGTGATCCGCGAGGTACGCCCCCAGGTCCTCGTCACCTACGACGACAACGGCGGCTACGGCCACCCCGACCACATCCAGGCCCACCGCGTCGCCATGCGCGCCGCCGAGCTGTCCGCCGAGGCCGGATGGAAGATCCCCAAGGTCTACTGGAACCGGGTCCCCCGGTCCGTTGTGGAGCAGTCCTTCGCCCGGCTCCAGGACGATCTCCCGGGGCTGCCCTTCGCCAAGTCGGCCGCCGTCGACGACGTGCCGGGCGTCGTGGCCGACGAGCGCGTCACCACCGTCGTCGACGGCACCGCCCACGCCGCCGCCAAGGCCGCCGCGATGCGCGCCCACGCCACCCAGATCACCGTGGCCGAGCCGTACTTCGTGCTGTCCAACGAGCTCGCCCAGCCGATCCTCACCACGGAGTACTACGAGCTGGTGCGGGGTGAACGGGGCCCCGGGGAGCGGGAGACGGACCTGTTCGCCGGTGTCGAGGAGGCCTCGTGAACGACCGGAGCCCGATGCTCGCCCAGCCGTTGCGGCCGCCGTCCGTCGGACGGGTCGCCGCCTTCCTGGGACTGTTCCTGCTCGGTGCCGTGGTCGGCACGGCCGGGGCGCTGGTGCAGCCCGGGTGGTTCCCGGGCGGACTGCTGCTCGCGCTCGCCGGTGAGGCCGGTCTCGTCCTCGGTGCCGCGCGCCTCACCCGCAGCCGGGTCGGAGGCGTCGCGGCCGCCGGAGGCTGGATGCTCGCCGTCATCCTGCTCACCGCCAGCCGCCCCGAGGGAGACTTCCTCTTCGCCGCGGGAAGCGGCTCCTACCTCTTCCTGCTCGGCGGCATCGCCGTGGCTGTGATGTGTGCCACCCTCGGTCCGGGGCGGCAACCGGACGGCGATCCCGTCCGACTTCGCAAGTGACGTACCACTTCGCCAGAACGTGGGCGTGGGGGTCCGGTGTGGGTTTCCCCAGCGGTCACGGGATACGGGCGAGAAGTGGCCAGTATGGTGGTGCGCGCCGCCGAGCTGCCCGCGTGAGGTTGTGACGGGCGGCGGAGCCAACCGGGAGAACCTGCCTTGAGTCGTGAAACTGACACTCCGTCCTCCGGGCCCAACGGGCGCGGCGGAGCCGCCTACCCGTCGGGTACGCCGCCGTACGGGACCCCGACGGTCTCCGACGCCGGTGCGGACGCGGCCCGTTCGGCCACGCGGCCGGAGGAACGCAAGACCGAGACCACGCTGACGACCCGGATCCGGATCAACATCCCCGGGTCGCGGCCCATTCCGCCGGTGGTGGTGCGCAAGCCCGTCACGGGGGCGCAGGGCGCGGACGACACCGGGGCCGGCGCGGGTGCGCGGCCCGGCGACGAAGCGACGGCGCCAGGTGCCGCCACGCCCACGGGCGCGGGCGCGGCCGAGCCCGCCGCCGATCCCGCCCGGCCCGGGGACGACAAGCCCACCAGCGACTGGTTCGCGCCCCGCAAGTCCGGCTCGGGCAAGCCGGGCCAGGGGAGTGGCTCCACCAACGGTGCCGGGCTGCCAGGCGCTTCGGGCCCCGCGGCGGGCGGTTCCGGAGCGGGCGGACCTGGTTCGGCCGCTCCCGGTACCGGTGCGTCGGGTGCCGGGCGACCGGGCGGCGTGGTCGGCTCCATGAGTGCTCCGGGCGGTTCCCGGCCCGGCTCCACCAACGGCTCCGGGCTGCCGGGCGGTGCGACCGGCGGACCCGTCGCGCCCGGGCACGGCGGGGGTACCGGCTCCTTCGACGTCACCGAGGCACTCGCGGCGGGCCCGCTGGGCAACGGTTCGCGTCCCGCCCCGGGCAGTGGCGAACCGCGCCGCGACGACCTGCCGTTCTTCTCGGAGAACGACCGAGGGCAGAACGGGCAGAGCGGACAAGGCGCCTACGGTGGTCAGGGGGGCCCTGGCGCTCCCGACGGCGCCGGTGGGCCCGGCGGCCGCGGCGGGCAGGGCACCCCGGGCCCGGCGGGCCCGACCGGCGGGCCGGTCACCGGGGACGGCCCGATGTTCCCACCGTCAGGCGGACCGGGCGGACCCGGCGGACCCGGTGCTTTCCACGACTCCGGCAGGCCGGGTGGCCCCGGTGGCCCCGGCGGTATCGACGCGCCCGGTCGCCCGGGCGGTCCCGGTGACCCCGGCGGCTTTCAGCGACCCCGGCCGCCCCGGCGGCCCCGGCGCGCCCTCCGGCCCCGGAGCCGTAGGCGGCCCCGGCCCGAGGAGCGGCGGCCCCGGTGGTCCTGGTGGCCCCGGCCCGAGGAACGGCGCCCCAGGAGGCCCCCCGGGCCCGCGCAACACCGCTTCTCCCGGCGCACCCGCCACCCCCGGCGCCCCGGGTCACGGCCCCGGTGGCGGTCTGAGCGACGACACCGCCATCCTCACCCCGCAGAAGCCGGCCCCCGAACCTCCGGAGGGCCAGGGCTACGGCGGTGCCCGCCACGACAACGTCTCCGGGCACACCGTCACCAGCGGCATCCCCGTCGTACCGCCCGGCGCGGCCTCGCCGTACGGCCCGGGCGCGCCCGGCGACGGCCCGGTGCCCCACGCGGCCCCGAAGCTGCCCGAGCCGGTCTCCCCGCCCCCGGCCGGTTCCTCGAAGGCGCCGAAGAAGAAGGGGCGCAACAAGCTGGTGCTGCTCGCCGTCGGTCTGGTGGTCGTCGCCGGTGGCGTCTACGGCGCCGGGCTGCTGATGAACCGCACCGACGTGCCCAAGGGCACCAGTGTGCTCGGCGTCGACATCGGCGGCACCACCCGTGACGGCGCGGTCAAGAAGCTCGACGAGGCCTTCGACACCAACGCCGGCAAGCCGCTCAAGCTGTCGGTGGAGGGCAAGACCGTGTCCCTCGACCCGGACAAGGCCGGACTCCAGTTCGACATGGACGCCACGGCCGACGCGGCGGCGAAGAGCGACTACAACCCGGTCTCCGTGATCGGCTCGCTCTTCGGCAACCACCGTGTCGTCACGCCGGTCATGCCCGTGGACGAGGAGAAGCTGCACGCGTCCCTGGAGGGTGCCTCCGGCGGCGCCGGCTCGGCGTCCGACGGCACCATCAAGTTCCAGGGCGGCAAGGCCGTCGCCGTGTACGGCAAGGCGGGCAAGGGCATCGACGTCGCCAAGTCGACCGCGGCGATCGAGGAGGCGTACCGCACGCAGGTGGAGACGGGCACGGCCGGGAAGGTGAACCTCCCGACCACCACCCGGCAGCCGACCGTCTCGAACGCCGAGGTCGACCGGGTGCTGAAGGACTTCGCGCAGCCCGCGATGTCGGCCAAGGCCATCGTGCAGACCGACGCGGCGCACAGCATCCCGTTCGGATCGCTGTCGCTGCCGAAGATCCTCGGATTCAAGGCCGTGGGCGGCAAGCTCGTGGAGACGTACGACCTGGAAGCGCTCAAGGAGGCGTACGGCACGACCTTCGACGGCGTGCAGATCCAGACCGCCACCGGGAAGCGTGACGTGCTGCCGCAGGACGTCGTCTCCGCACTGCGCAAGGCGCTGCGCGGCAAGACGACGGCGGAGCGCACCGCGGTCATCGACACCAGCCCGAACTGATCGCCGCCCGTGACGACGAAGCCCCTGCCCGGATCGGGCGGGGGCTTCGTCGTCACGGGCGTGCGGCTGTCCCGGACGCGGTGCCGGGCGACCCCGGCATGACACCTGTCATGCGGCAGTCCGGACGCCCGACACTGCCCCCGCCGGCGCCCCCGAAGCCACCATGACCGCATGACAACGACAGCCTCGGTGGTCGCCTTCGACCAGGTGAGCAAGGCGTACGGCACCGTCCGGGCCGTGGACGGACTGACCCTCGACCTCAGCCCCGGTGAGACGGTGGCGCTGCTGGGCCCCAACGGCGCCGGCAAGTCCACCACCCTCGACCTGCTCCTCGGCCTCAAGAACCCGGACCGCGGCACGGTCCGCCTGTTCGGCACCAGCCCCCGGGACGCCATCGTCGCCGGGCGGGTGGGAGCCATGCTGCAGAGCGGCGGGCTGATGGACGAGGTCACCGTCGCCGAACTGGTGCGGCTCGCCTGCGACCTGCACCCGAAGCCGTACCGGCCCTCCGAGGTGCTGTCCCGCGCGGGCATCGCGCAGATCGCCGACCGCAAGGTCGACAAGCTCTCCGGCGGCCAGGCCCAGCGCGTCCGCTTCGCCCTCGCCACCGCCGGCGACAGCGACCTCATCGTCCTGGACGAGCCCACCACCGGTATGGACGTCACCACCCGCCGGGCCTTCTGGGCCACCATGCGCGAGCAGGCCGACCAGGGCCGGACCGTGCTGTTCGCCACCCACTACCTCGAAGAGGCCGACGCCGTCGCCGACCGGGTCCTGGTCCTGCACCGCGGCCGGCTCCTCGCCGACGGCACCGCCGCCGAGATCAAGGCGAAGGCGGGCGCCCGCCGCATCTCCTTCGACCTGGCGGACACCGTCGACGAGGACGCCCTGCGCGGCCTGCCCTTCCTGACCTCCCTGGCCGTCTCCGGCCGGACCGTCCGCATCCAGTCCTCCGACGCCGACGCCACCGTCCACGCCCTGTACGGCCTCGGCGTCTTCCCGAGGAACCTCGAAGTCGCCGGGCTCGGCCTGGAGCAGGCCTTCGTGGCCATCACCACCGCCGAGGAGGCGACGTCCAAGTGAACGGCCTGATCAAGCTGGAACTCGCGCGCGCCCTGCGCAACCGCAAGTTCCTGTTCTTCTCCGTGATCTACCCGGCACTGCTGTTCCTGATCATCGCGGGCAACGCC
Source organism: Streptomyces viridochromogenes DSM 40736 (assembly GCF_000158955.1). GTDB lineage: Bacteria > Actinomycetota > Actinomycetes > Streptomycetales > Streptomycetaceae > Streptomyces > Streptomyces venetus. Next base: position 5,771,284 of record NZ_GG657757.1, read on the forward strand.
GACAGCACCACCGAGGTCCCCGGCAGCGCCCTGACCCTGCCGACCTACATGATGGTCTCCATGGCCTCCTTCGGTGCCCTCACGGCCGTCCTCATGGGCAACAGCGAGCGCATCGCCAAGGAGCGCGAGGGCGGCTGGGTGCGGCAACTGCGCCTGACCACCCTGCCGGGCCGTGGGTACGTCCTCGCCAAGACCGCGAGCGCCGCCGTCGTCAGCCTGCCGTCCATCGTCATCGTCTTCGTCGTCGCGGCGGCCGTGAAGGACGTGACCCTGGACCCCTGGCAGTGGCTCGCCCTCACCGGCGCGATCTGGGCCGGCAGCCTGGTCTTCGCCGCGCTCGGCGTGGCCCTCGGCTACCTGGCGAGCGGAGACGCGGTCCGCCCGATCACGATGATCACCTACTTCGGCCTGTCGATGCTCGGCGGCCTGTGGATGCCGACGACGACGTTCCCCGACTGGCTCCAGAACATCGCCAAGTGGCTGCCCACGCACGCGTACGCTGCCCTGGGGCAGGCCATCGAGCAGAGCCGCGCCCCACACGTCCAGGACCTCGCGGTCCTCGTCGTGTCCTTCGCCCTGTTCGCGGGCGGCGCGGCCTGGCTGTACCGGAAGGACACCTTGAAGGCGTGAGCGGCGTGAGGATCGGTATCGGGCAGCGCCCGGTCAACCGCAAGCAGCGGGCGGTGAAGTCGCTGTGGACCGGCATCTGGCTGGTCTACCTGAGCGCACCCGTCACCGACCTGCTGCACGGCGGCCACAGCACGGGGGTGAGCATCCTCGGCTGGCTCGGCCTGGCCGCTTTCGTCGCCTGGTACATGGCGCTGGTCTTCCGCACCGGCCGGGGCGAGCGCGACGGCCTGGTGCTCGGCTCCCTCGGAGTCCTCGCGGCCCAGTCCACGCTCCTCGCCCTCACCCTGGGCCGCGAGTGGCTGGTGCTCTTCGTGTACGTCTCGATCGCGTCCGGGGCGGCCCTGCCGCTGCGTATGGCGCGCTGGACGATCCCGGCCGCGTGCGCGCTGCTGACCGCCGTGGCGCTCGCGGTGCCGGGCGGTCACTCCTTCCTGGGCGGCCTGCTCATCCCGGCCCTGCTCGGCGGCTTCGCGATGACCGGCGTACGCGAACTCGTCCGGACGACCATCGCGCTGCGGGAGGCCCGCGCCACCGTCGCCCAGCTCGCCGCCAACGAGGAACGCCTGCGCCTGGCCAGGGACCTGCACGACCTGCTCGGCCACTCGCTCTCCCTGATCACCCTCAAGAGCGAGCTGGCCGGCCGGATGCTCCCCGACCACCCCGGCAAGGCCGCCCAGCAGGTCGCCGACATCGAACAGGTCAGCCGGCAGGCCCTGGTCGACGTCCGCGAGGCCGTCACCGGCTACCGCCGCCCCCGGATGAGCGGCGAACTCGCCGGTGCCCGGGTCGCCCTCACCGCGGCCGGCGTCACCGCCGAGCTGCCCGCCGACACCGACCTCGCCGATGTCCCCGAGGAGAGCGAGTCCGCCCTGGCCTGGGCGCTGCGCGAGGCGGTCACCAACGTCGTACGGCACAGCGGGGCCCGCCGCTGCACGGTCGAGCTGCTGCGCCGCCAGACCCTCGACGGCCCCGTGCTCGAACTCACCGTCGAGGACAACGGCTCGGGCGGCCGGGGCGGCCACGGCAACGGCCTCACGGGCCTCACCGAACGCCTGACGAAGGCGGGCGGCACCCTGGAGGCGGCTCCGTACAAGCACGGCTTCCGCCTGGTCGCCCGCGTGCCCACGGCCGGACCGGCGGACGTAGGATCCCCGGCATGAGCCGCACGATCAAGGTCCTGCTCGCCGAGGACCAGTCGATGGTCCGCGAGGCCCTGGCCGCCCTGCTCGGCCTGGAGGAGGACATCGAGGTCGTCGCCCAGGTGGCCCGCGGCGACGAGGTCCTTCCGGCGGCCCGCGCGCACTCCGTCGACGTGGCCCTCCTGGACATCGAGATGCCCGGCGCGACGGGCATAGAGGCCGCGGCCCTGCTGCACGCCGAACTCCCGGCCGTGAAGCTGGTCATCCTCACCACCTTCGGCCGCCCCGGCTACCTCCGCAGCGCCATGGAGTCCGGCGCCGACGCCTTCCTGGTCAAGGACGCCCCCGCCGCCCAGCTCGCCGAAGCGGTCCGCAAGGTCCTCACCGGCGAACGCGTCATCGACCCCACCCTCGCGGCGGCGGCCCTGGCGGAGGGCGCCAACCCGCTGACGGACCGGGAACGAGAAGTCCTGCGAGCGGCCTCCGACGGCTCCACGAACGCGGAACTGGCAACGGCCCTGCACCTCTCCCAGGGCACGGTCCGCAACTACCTCAGCACAGCCATCCAGAAACTGGCGGTCCGCAACCGGGCGGAGGCGGTCCGGGTGGCCCGCGAAAAGGGCTGGTTGTAGTACGGGCCCCAAAGGGGCGCGGGTCTGTGTCGATATGCGGCTCCGCCGCGTGAGCGCGATCAACCACGACAAGCCCGCACACTCACACCACGCGAAGCCCTACGGCGAGAGGTCAGTTCAACATCGCCCGGGCCGCCGAAGCCTCCCCCCGCACCCGCTCCGAGGCCGCCTCATCCACCGCCGATACGACGTCCGCATACGCCTCCAACTCCACGGCACCGCCGACGAAATCCCCCCGCTGAACGAGCAACTGCGCCCGCTCGTACCGCAACCGCGCCGGATGCGACGGCAACAGCAGCGACAACTCGACCGCCCACAACGCAACGTCCGACCGCTCCGGCCGAGCCACCGCCCACGCCCGCACGTTGTTCAGGATCCGCAGCACCACGTCCAGCGGATCGGCCGGCCGCAACATCGCCGGATCCAGCCGCGCCCCGGTCGCCCCCACGACGAGCAACTCGGCGTCCGCCCCGGTCAGCACCCGCCCACCGTCGAACGGATCGGCGAGCACCTGCTCCGCACCGGACCCGAACCCGACCACGAAGTGCCCCGGCAGAGCCACCCCGCACACCGGCGCACCGGCCCGCCGGGCCACCTCCATCCACACCACGGACAGCAGAATCGGCAACCCCCTCCGTCGCACCAGCACCTCGTGCAACAGCGAGGACTCCAGCCGCTGGTAGTCGGCCGGGGTGCCGTGGAACCCCGTGCGCTCACCGAGCAGCTCCCGCAGGGCGACGGCCCACGCGCGCGGCCCTCCGGGCCGGTGCGGCAGCAGCCCGGCCAGCCGGTCGAGCTCGACCTGCGCTTCGTCCAGGCCGCCCTCGTCCAGCTCCCGGTCCGCCTCCGCGCCCACCAGCAGGCACAGCGTCGACAGATCGGGCCGCTCGGACCGGGCCTCTTCGGAGAACCTCCGCCGCAGCTCGGCGGAACGCTCCGGGGAGGGGGGATACGGGGGACGCATAGCTGGCTCGTGCCCTCTCACAACGTTCCGTCATCGCGATCCGACATCGCGATCAGTCACCGGCGGCCCGTGCCGTCGGCCTCCGGCGCCCGGTAGTGGTGGTAGGCGTGGTGCGCGGCGAATCCCAGGCCGGCGTACAACGCCCGCGCTCCCTCATTCTCGTCCTCGACCTGGAGCCACGCGGCAGACGCGCCCTCGTCGAGGGCCTGCCGGGCCAGCGCCGCCATCACGGCCGTTCCCAGCCCCTGCCGCCGCAGCGCCGGATCGACCTCCACGGCGGCGAACCCGGCCCACCGCCCGTCGACGACACACCGCCCGACGGCGGCCGGAGCGGCCCCCGCGGCACCCGGCACGGTCGCGAACCACACCGACGGACCGCTCCCCAGCACCCGCAGCGCCACCTCGCTCACACCCTTGCGCTGGTAGCGGGCCAGCCACGCCTCGTCGGCGTCCCGGGACAGCACGACCCCCGACGGCTCGGCACGGTCGGCGACCGGCGCGAGCGGACCGATCCACATCTCGGCGGTCACCTCGCGCACCCAGCCCCGCGCCTCCAGCTCGGCACAGAGCAGCTCCTGCGTGCCCTCGGCGCCGGTCGCGGTCTGGACGTAGGCGGGCAGGCCGCGGTCGTCGTACCACCGCCGCACCGCCCCCAGCGCCTCGTCGAGAGGCACTCCGGGATCGCCGAGCGGCAGCACCGAATTGGCCCGCCGCGTGAACCCGGAGGCGGCCCGCAGCTCCCACTCCCCGAGCCGCTCGCTCTCCACGGGCCGCCAGGCCCGGGCGGCGACCCGGGCCAGTTCGTCGTAGGAAGCGGCCGGACCACGGCGACGCGCCGGGACGGACGGCACGACCTTGCCCGCGACCAGCGTGGATTCCGCGATGCGGACGCTTTGGCCGTCCTTCCGTGTGATCAGCAGCACACCCTTGTCCCATGATGTGAGAACACCGACCGTGTCGGTGAACTTCTCACCTGGAGCCGCATGTTCGATCAAGCTCCGTACGGAGACCCGTTTTCCCACGTCAGCAGTGGTGATACGGACCTCGAGTCGCCCGGCGGCAGAGATTTCCACTGGTCAGTTCACCCCTCCTGTTCGGATCGTGCCCAGGAACGGAGATACTAGGGGTGGGCATCGACGACGCCGCGCTCCCGCGCGCCAGGCGGCGGAGCCTGAGGAGGCCCGCCAGCGCCCTATCGAGGAGGAACGACAGCGTGACCTACGTCATCGCGCAGCCTTGTGTCGACGTCAAGGACAAGGCGTGCATCGAGGAGTGCCCGGTCGACTGCATCTACGAGGGCTCCCGGTCCTTGTACATCCACCCGGACGAATGCGTCGACTGTGGTGCCTGCGAGCCGGTCTGCCCGGTCGAGGCGATCTTCTACGAGGACGACACCCCGGAGGAGTGGAAGGACTACTACAAGGCGAACGTCGAGTTCTTCGACGAGCTCGGCTCGCCCGGCGGCGCCAGCAAGCTGGGGCTGATCGAGCGCGACCACCCCTTCATCGCCGCGCTGCCGCCGCAGGCCTAGTCACCGCAAGCGGCCCGCACACCGTGCCGCCTCGGTCCCGTACGGCCCGATCACGCCCTGATCGCCGTACGGGGCCGAGGCGTTTCCCGGCACCCGGCTCGTGCGAACCAGAAAGTGAGCCAGAACCCGTGTCCGCAGTCTCCGACCGCCTTCCCACCTTCCCCTGGGACAAGCTGACGCCGTACAAGGCCACGGCCGCCGCCCACCCGGACGGCATCGTGGACCTGTCCGTCGGTACCCCGGTCGACCCGGTCCCCGAGCTGATCCAGAAAGCACTGGTCGCCGCGGCGGACTCGCCGGGCTACCCGACCGTCTGGGGCACGCCCGAGCTGCGCGACGCGATCACCGGCTGGGTGGAGCGCCGTCTCGGCGCCCGGGACGTCACCCACCGCCACGTCCTGCCGATCGTCGGCTCCAAGGAGCTCGTCGCCTGGCTCCCGACCCAGCTGGGCCTCGGCCCCGGCGACCGGGTGGCCTACCCGCGCCTGGCCTACCCGACGTACGAGGTCGGCGCCCGCCTGGCCCGTGCCGAGTACGAGGTCTACGACGACCCGACGGAGCTGGACCCCGAGGGCCTGAAGCTGCTCTGGCTGAACTCCCCGTCGAACCCGACCGGCAAGGTCCTGTCGAAGACGGACCTCACCCGGATCGTGGCGTGGGCCCGCGAGCACGGCGTCCTGGTCTTCTCCGACGAGTGCTACCTGGAGCTGGGCTGGGAGGCCGACCCGGTCTCGGTGCTGCACCCGGACGTCAACGGTGGCTCGTACGACGGCATCGTGTCCGTCCACTCCCTCTCCAAGCGCTCGAACCTCGCCGGCTACCGCGCGGCCTTCCTGGCGGGTGACCCGGCCGTCCTCGGCCCGCTCCTGGAGATCCGCAAGCACGGCGGCATGATGACGTCCGCGCCGACGCAGGCGGCGGTGGTGGCCGCGCTGGGCGACGACGACCACGTCCGCGTCCAGCGTGCGCGCTACGCCTCAAGGCGCGAGCTCCTGCGCGAGGCCCTGCTCACCCACGGCTTCCGGATCGAGCACAGCGAGGCCAGCCTCTACCTGTGGGCCACCCGGGGCGAGTCCTGCTGGGACACGGTCGCCCACCTCGCGGAACGGGGCGTCCTCGTGGCTCCCGGCGACTTCTACGGCCCGGCGGGCGCGGAGTTCGTCCGCGTGGCCCTGACGGCGACGGACGAGCGGATCGCCGCGGCGGTACGCCGGCTGTGACCGCCGGGGGGGCGGCGGCGGTTCCGACCGGCCGCACCGGCCCCACCGGCCCACACGCACACGGCGACGGGGCCCAGGGAAGCTCCCTGGACCCCGTCGCCGTGTGCGTGCGGGCCCGGCCTCAGCCGATGGGCAGGCCCTTCGTCGGCAGCGAGCCCGCGGCCGGCACTCCGCCCTTCGTCAGAGAGCCCGTCGGCAGGCCCCCCTTCGCGGAACCGGCCGTGTCACCGACGAGCTGCCCGGCGGAGCCCGCGGCGTCACCCGCCGCCTTCTGCGCGACAGGGGTGGCCTTCTTGACCACTCCGCCGCCGAGCTTGCCCGCGGTCGGCACGGCCTTCTTCACCGACTTGCCGCCGGTGTCACCCGCGGACTTGGTGACCTCGCGCGCCGCACCGTCGACGGTGTTGCCGACGCTCGCCCCGTCCAGGGCGGTCAGGCCGCCGAGATTCGGGGAGGCCGGCAGCTCGGGGGCCGCACTGGCGGAGCCGGCCGCACCGACCCCGGCAGCCGCTCCCGCAGCGACGATCAGCGCGGCACGGGCGATCCGGCGGGTCAGGGGGAGGGACATGGTGCTCCTTCGACGGGAGAGAACAGTGAGCTTCGTGAAATGTCCGACCGGGGCCGGGACTTGATCGACTGGCTGCTGATCGCCCCGGCTCGGGCGCAGTGACTACCGCTCGAAGCCCGCGAAGGTTGCGGAGGCGCAACGTAAAGACTTGGTAATGCGTCGCATAATCGGGTAGGGACAAAAGGGCGAAAAGGCCGGCGAGGAGAAAGTCCGCCGAATCCTTCCCGCCCTTTGCTCCCAAGGGTCTCGTGGAGTCCCGGGTGAGGAAGCGAAAACCTGCGCGCACCGTCACGGCCGAGCCGCGCGTGCAACCCCCGGGGGTGAGCTCCCGTACCCCTGCACGAGCTAGCGCATCGTGACAATACGGACGGCGTTCACGTCCCGTTCCGTACCCGAGCCGCCCTGCGCCGAGGAGGCCCGCCACTCGCTGGCGGTGTTCCCGGCGACCCACTCCCGCCCCGCGTACGTGACGCGCGCGATGTGCAGCTCGGAGGCGTTGGCCACGGACCAGTGCGCCAGCTGCCAGCCGCGCTGCTCGGTGTTCCGCCCGGTGGCGGAACCGGCGTCGGCGGTCACGGGCAGTGTCACGGTCCGGCCGTCGGTGCCGCCCGGGGACGGCGTCGGGGTGGACGCCGGCGCGTCGCCCACCTGAGCGCCGGCCGGCTCCAGGACGTCCCGCCCGAAGTCCCGCACGAGCGCGGCCCGCACCCCGTCGGGGCCCGTCGCCCGGGTCGCGGCCGGACGGCCCTCGCAGGTCAGCGTGGCCGCGGACTGCCCGGTGAGGGCCGCGGCGAGCAGCGCGGCGTCCGGCTCGTGCTTGGCGTAGGCCTGGGGGAAACCGCTGCGCTGGACGCGCTGCGCGGCGACGGTGAGGGGCAGCCGCGTGTAGCCGGGCACCTTGACCAGGTGGTCGTAGAACTCACCGGCCGAGTACGCCGGGTCCAGGATCTCCTGCGGCGTGCCCCAGCCCTGCGAGGGCCGCTGCTGGAAGAGCCCGAGCGAATCCCGGTCGCCGTGCTTGATGTTGCGCAGGGCCGACTCCTGCAGCGCGGTCGCCAGCGCGATGGTCACGGCCCGCTCCGGCAGGCCCCGCCCGGTGCCCACGGCGGTGATCGTCGCCGCGTTCACCGCCTGCTCGGGCGAGAACTCGTACGACGCCCCGTCGCCCTTGCCGGAGACGACTTTGCAGCCCGGTTCGCCCGTGCCTCCGGTGACGTACTGCACGACGAGGTAACCGGCGACCGCGAGCAGGATCACGAAGGCGGATCCGCATCGAAGGAGACGGCCACGGCGCTTGGGGGTGGGGGACGGCTCTGGCACGTCGTACAAAATACTGGAGAGTACTGAGTGCCTTGGGCCGGATGGGGACACTGGGCACCGGACCAGGCGCGTTAGGGTCGACGGCATGGCGCACACCTCGCTCGACCTCACGCTGGACGCCGCGGAGCTCACCGCCCGGCTCGTCGACTTCCGCTCCGAGAGCGGCACCGAGAAGCCGCTCGCGGACGCGGTCGAGACCGCACTGCGCGCGCTGCCCCATCTCACGGTCGACCGGTACGGCAACAACGTCGTGGCCCGGACGAACCTGGGCCGCTCGGAGCGGGTGATCCTGGCCGGCCACATCGACACCGTCCCGATCGCGGACAACGTCCCCTCCCGGCTCGACGAGGACGGCGTGCTGTGGGGTTGCGGCACCTGCGACATGAAGTCGGGCGTCGCGGTGCAGTTGCGCATCGCGGCCACGGTCCCCGCGCCCAACCGCGACCTGACCTTCGTCTTCTACGACAACGAGGAGGTCGCGGCGGAGCTGAACGGCCTCAAGCACGTCTCCGAGGCGCACCCCGAGTGGCTCCAGGGCGACTTCGCGGTGCTCCTGGAACCGTCCGACGGCCAGGTCGAGGGCGGCTGCCAGGGCACCCTGCGGGTGCTGCTGAAGACCACGGGCGAGCGGGCCCACTCGGCACGCGGCTGGATGGGCTCCAACGCGATCCACAAGGCCGCCCCGATCCTCGCCCGCCTCGCCTCCTACGAACCCCGCTGGCCGGTCATCGACGGCCTCGAGTACCGCGAGGGCCTGAACGCGGTGGGCATCACCGGGGGAGTGGCCGGCAACGTGATCCCCGACGAGTGCGTCGTCACCGTCAACTTCCGCTACGCCCCCGACCGCACACCGGAGGAGGCCGTCGCCCACGTCCGCGAGGTCTTCGCGGACTGCGGGGTGGAGGAGTTCGAGGTCGACGACCACAGCTCCGCGGCGATGCCCGGCCTGTCCCACCCGGCGGCGAAGGCGTTCATCGAGGCGGTGGGCGGCACGCCGATGCCGAAGTACGGCTGGACCGACGTCTCCCGCTTCTCCGCCCTGGGCGTCCCGGCCGTCAACTACGGCCCGGGCAACCCCCACTTGGCGCACAAGCGGGACGAGCGGGTGGAGATCGCGAAGATCCTCGCGGGCGAGGAGCGTCTGCGGAACTGGCTGACCGCCTGACCCCGCCGGGACGCCTTCGTGTTTACGCTGCTCCATCGCGGACATGCTCACGTCCCTCGTTGGTAACCCGCGTAGATCTACGCTGAGGTGGAACGACAGGCACGACGGAGGGAGCGCACATGGCGACCGGCAACCCCGAGGGGAAGAAGCAGCCGCCGGAGGAAAAGCGCCTGGGCCCGGTCCTCCAGCGGCGGGACCAGGTGCAGGCCAGCACCACCGACCAGCGGCTGCTGGACGAGCGAGCCCCCTCCGACTGGGTGCACACCGACCCCTGGCGCGTGCTGCGCATCCAGTCGGAGTTCATCGAGGGCTTCGGCACGCTCGCGGAACTCCCCCCGGCGATCAGCGTCTTCGGCTCGGCCCGGACCTCGGCGGACTCGCCCGAGTACGAGGCGGGTGTCCGGCTGGGCAGGGGCCTGGTGGAGGCGGGCTTCGCGGTCATCACGGGCGGCGGCCCGGGCGCGATGGAGGCGGCCAACAAGGGTGCCCTCGAGGCGAGCGGCATCTCGGTCGGCCTCGGCATCGAGCTGCCGTTCGAACAGGGCCTGAATCCGTACGTCGACATCGGCCTGAACTTCCGGTACTTCTTCGTCCGGAAGATGATGTTCGTCAAGTACGCGCAGGGCTTCGTGGTCCTGCCCGGCGGCCTCGGCACCCTCGACGAGCTCTTCGAGGCCCTCACCCTCGTCCAGACCCAGAAGGTCACCCGCTTCCCCATCGTGCTCTTCGGCAGCGAGTACTGGGGCGGGCTGGTCGACTGGCTCCGCGACACGGTCATCGCCCAGCACAAGGCCGCGGAGAAGGACCTCCTCCTGTTCCACGTCACGGACGACGTGGACGAGGCGGTGGCCCTGGTGTCGAAGGAGGCGGGCCGGTAGGAGGCCTTTCGAGCTCAGCCTCCTGTCCGACAGCTTCGGGTGGTGGGCCGGCCTAGGCCAGCCCACGCCGGGCAACGGCAGGCTCCCGCCACCCCGCGATCGCCGCGACCATGTCCAGCACCTGCCGCGTCTCGGCGACCTCATGCACCCGGTACACCTGCGCCCCCAACCACGCGGACACCGCGGTCGTCGCCAACGTCCCCACCACCCGCTCCTTGACGGGCCGGTCCAGTGACTCCCCCACGAAGTCCTTGTTGGACAGGGACACCAGCACGGGCCACCCCGTGGCGACCATCTCGTCCAGCCGCCGAGTCGCCTCCAGACTGTGCCGCGTGTTCTTCCCGAAGTCGTGCCCGGGATCGATCAGCACGGACTCCCGCGGCACCCCCAGCTCCACGGCCCGCTCGGCCAGCCCGACCGTCACATCCAGGATGTCGGCCATGACATCGTCGTACTGCACCCGATGCGGCCGGGTGCGCGGCTCCGCGCCCCCGGCGTGCGTGCACACCAGCCCCGCTCCATAGCGCGCGGCGACCTCGGCGAGACCCGGATCCACCCCGCCCCACGCGTCGTTCAGCAGGTCCGCCCCCACCTCGCACACGGCCGCCCCGACCTCGGCCCGCCAGGTGTCCACACTGATGATCACGTCCGGGAAGCGCCGCCGCACCTCCGCCACGAAGCCGACCGTCCGCCGGACCTCCTCCTCGGCCGTGACCTCCTCGCCCGGCCCGGCCTTGACCCCGCCGATGTCGATGATCGCGGCCCCGTCGGCCACCGCCTGCTCCACGCGCGCGAGGGCCGGCTCGTCACGGAAGGTGGCCCCCTGGTCGTAGAAGGAGTCCGGCGTCCGGTTCACGATCGCCATGATCACCGGCTCGTGCGGCTCGAATTCCCGCCTGCCCAGCCTGAGCATCCCCTGTGACCTTTCCTGTTACGACCCGTCTTCCGCCGCCTGCGACCCTAACGGCCGGGCTCGCATGGCACGATCGGAGCCTGACAACATCCGACTCCGAGGGCTCCGGGGACCACGCGGACTCCGAGCCTTCGAAGACACCGACACATCCGACCGTGGGGGCTCCGCGATGGTTATGTTCCTGTTCTTGGTCGTCGCGCTGGCCGTCGTGGTCGCGGCGGTGACCCTCGCGGTGGTGGGCGGCGGCGAGAACGGCCCGCTGCCCGAGGCCGCCCCCGAGCGGCTGCGGGACCCGCTGCCCCCGGACCGCCCGGTGGACCGCGCCGACGTGGAGGCCCTGCGCTTTCCCCTCGCGGCGCGCGGCTACCGCATGGCGGACGTGGACGAGGCCCTCAGCCGCCTGGGCGCCGAGCTCGCCGAGCGCGACGCCCGTATCACCGACCTGGAGTCGGCCCTGGCCGGCGCCCGAGCGGCGGCCACACACGCCCCGGAGCACCACGTGTCCATGGACAAGCCCGCCCCCCGCCCGGAGGACCGACCGTGAGTGACGGCACCGCCCTCGCCGGCCCGGACGGGGCGCTGCGCTGCCCCTGGGCCCTGTCCGCCCCGGAGTACGTGGCCTACCACGACGAGGAGTGGGGCCGCCCGGTCCACGGCGACGACGCGCTCTACGAACGCCTCAGCCTGGAGGCCTTCCAGTCGGGCCTGTCCTGGATCACGATCCTGCGCCGCCGCCCGGGCTTCCGCGCCGCCTTCGCCGACTTCAAGATCGCGTCCGTGGCCGCCTTCACCGACGAGGACCGCGAGCGCCTCCTGGCCGACACCGGCATCATCCGCAACCGTGCCAAGATCGACGCGACCCTCGCCAACGCGCGCGTGCTGACCGAGTGGGCCCCGGGCGAACTGGACACCCTGATCTGGTCCCACGCCCCCGAGCCGGGCACCCGCCCGATCCCGAAAACCCTCTCGGACGTCCCGCCCGTCACCCCGGAGTCGACGGCCCTGTCCAAGGCCCTGAAGAAGCGAGGCCTGCGCTTCGTGGGCCCGACGACGGCGTATGCCCTGATGCAGGCGTGCGGCCTGGTGGACGATCACCTGGAGACGTGCGTGGCCAGAAGCGCCCCCTGAGGGGCGCGGGGCTGAGTCCGATGTGCGGCTCCGCCGCGGGGGCGCGATCCACCACAGGGAACCCGCAGCCCCCGACGGCGCTACACCCCCGAGCTCACCGGCCCAGGTACTTCGGCTTCTCCTTGTTGACGAAGGCCTGCACGGCAATGGCGTGATCCTCGGAAGAGCCGGCCCGGGTCTGCAGCTCGTCCTCCTTCTCCAGTGCCTCCTCCAGGGAGTGCGTCAGCCCGAACGCGACCGACTCCTTCAACGCCGCATACGCCACGGTCGGCCCCTCGGCCAGCCCCCGCGCCACCTTCTCGGCCTCCGCCCGCAGCTCGCCGGCAGGCACCAGCCGGTTCGCGATACCCAGCTCGTACGCCTCCTGCGCGGAGATGCTCCGCGGGAAAAGCAGCAGGTCAGCGGCGCGGCCCGGTCCGACCACCCGAGGCAGCGTCCACGAGATGCCCGAGTCGGCGGTCAGCGCCACCCCGGCGAACGAGCTGTTGAAGGCGGCCGTGTCCGCCACGATCCGGTAGTCCGCGGCGAGCGCGAACCCGAAGCCCGCCCCGGCCGCCACCCCGTTCACGGCGGCGACGACCGGCTTGGCCGCCCCGGCCAGCGCCCGCACGATCGGGTTGTAGTGCTCCCGGACCGTGTTCATCGTCTGTCCCGAGCCGGTCTCCCGGTCCTGGACCAGCAGCCCGATGTGCTCCTTGAGGTCCTGCCCCACACAGAACGCCCGGTCACCGGCGGCGGTCAGCAGCACCGCCCGCACGGCGGTGTCGCCCGCCGCGGACTCGACCGCCTCCCGCAGGGCGACCTTGGTCTCCACGTTCAGCGCGTTCATCGCCTCCGGGCGGTTGAGCGTGATCGTCGCGAGTCCGTCGCTCACCTCGTAGAGCACGGTGTCGGCCATGGCGTATCCCCTCCGCGTCGCGGCTCCGGGACCTACCGGTCGGTAGGTCCCGCTCTGCAGCACAGCATGACGGAGATCGCCGAGGAGAGACCGGACCGGACGTGTGACCTGCGTCAAACAAATCCTGTCCGGATCCGTCCGGCGGATGTGTGTGCGGTGGCGGAGTATCGCAGTCTCATCGCCGAATTGAGTGGTTTTGCTCGCGTGCGTTGCCCAAGCGATGCCTACTGATGTTGGTCATCGGGTCCTGGGATGCGGGATAATGGCCTGGAAGCAATGTGTTCGATGCCGGTGGCGCGTGTCCTGCCTCAAGGGCCGCACGTGTGTCCTTCTCAGGGCCGGCGGCTTTGATGATGAGCTGGGTTTCAGGAAGGGGAACGAGCATGGCGGCCATGAAGCCGCGGACGGGTGATGGCCCGCTCGAGGTGACCAAGGAGGGGCGGGGCATCGTCATGCGCGTTCCGCTCGAAGGCGGCGGTCGGCTCGTCGTCGAGCTGACCCCGGACGAGGCCGACGCGCTGGGCGATGCCCTCAAGAAGGTCGTCGGCTGACGCGCAAGCGACCATACCCTTTCAGCTGCCCCGGCATCACATGAGGTGCCGGGGCGGCTGTTTTCTCAGCGCTGTCCTTCGTTTGCCCCGGCCGGCATTCCGCTAACGTGCCACCCGGCTACCGCTTCACCGCGCACAGCAGACCGTCGCCCACCGGCAGCAGGGACGGGACCAGCTCCGGGCTCTCGCGCACCGCGCGCAGCAGCTCCCGGAGCCGCAGCACCTCCGTGGGCTGCGGACCGGAGTCCACGGTCCGGCCGTTCGCGAAGGCGCCCTCGAAGACCACGAGCCCGCCGGGGCGCAGCAGCCGCAACGATTCAGCGAGGTACTCCATGACCTCCAGGCGATCACCGTCGCAGAACACCAGGTCGTAGCCCGAGTCCGCGAGGCGCGGCAGCACGTCCAGGGCACGTCCCGGGATGAAACGGGCCCGGTTGCTGGCGAAGTCGCAGGCGCGGAATGCCTGGCGGGCGAACTGCTGGTGCTCCGGCTCGGAGTCCACGGTCGTGAGGACACCGTCGGGCCGCATACCGTGCAGGAGATGGATCCCGGAGACACCGCAGCCGGTCCCGATCTCCGCGACGGCCTTCGCGTCGACGGAGGCGGCCAGCAACCGCAGCGCGGCGCCCGTGCCGGGCGACACCGAGCGCAGCCCTGCGTCGCGGGCCCGGTCACGGGCCCAGCGCAGCGCTTCGTCCTCGGCGACATAGGCGTCGGCGAACGCCCAGCTCGTCTGCCGGTTGCCGGTAATGACCCTCTCCTGTCCCCGTGAATGCCTGGGCGTGACTGTATCCGTTGGGCGCGGGAACCCGCAGATGGGACCGGTCGTTTAAAGGGGTGAGCAAACGGCGCGGGCCGGGACGGGGGGCAGGCAGTGGACCAGGATGCCGAGCAAGTGCCGACGCAGCAGTACGAGGCGTATCAGCACAGATCAAATTCTCGTAAAACCGCTTATCCGGTCCTAACGGGCGAGGTGGCTATGGTAGGGGCTCCACTGGACACCACCAGAGCTGACAGGGGAGGTGCGGCTACGCCTGTGGATCGAGGAGGAGCGCTCCGGCGCTTCTTCGGATCAGCGGGCAGGCCGACATCCGTGAACGACACCGCTGCTGACCACAGTCACGCCGCTGACTTCGCCCAGACCGCGACCTTCACCACCGACGCGGACGGGCAGGCGTGGACTCCGCCCACCTGGGAGGAGATCGTCAGCACGCACAGCGGCCGGGTCTACCGGCTCGCCTACCGCCTCACCGGCAACCAGCACGACGCCGAGGACCTCACGCAGGAGGTCTTCGTCCGCGTCTTCCGCTCCCTGTCGACCTACACGCCGGGCACCTTCGAGGGCTGGCTGCACCGCATCACCACGAACCTGTTCCTGGACATGGTCCGCCGCAAGCAGCGCATCCGCTTCGACGCGCTCGGCGAGGACGCGGCCGAGCGGCTGCCCAGCAAGGAGCCCACCCCGCAGCAGGTCTTCAACGACGCCCACTTCGACGCGGACGTCCAGCAGGCCCTCGACACCCTCGCCCCCGAGTTCCGCGCCGCGGTCGTGCTGTGCGACATCGAAGGGCTGTCGTACGAGGAGATCGCCGCGACCCTCGGAGTGAAGCTCGGCACGGTCCGCTCGCGGATCCACCGTGGCCGCTCCCAGCTGCGCAAGGCCCTCGCGCACCGCTCCCCTCAGGCACGCGCCGAGCGCCGCTCCTTCGTGCCCCGTGTTCCCGCCTTGGGAGGAGGGGGCGCGAGCGCGTGAGCGGATCACGGCCGAAGCCTTCCGAGGGACACCTCGCAGAGCAGCACCTGGGAGACCGACTCTCCGCCCTGGTGGACGGAGAGCTCGGTCATGACGCGCGTGAACGCGTACTGGCGCATGTGGCCACCTGCCCGAAGTGCAAGGCAGAGGTGGACGCCCAGCGCCGGCTGAAGAACGTCTTCGCGGAGGCGGCCCCGCCGCCCCCGTCCGAGAGTTTCCTGGCCCGCCTGCAGGGACTACCCGGCGGAGGTGACCCGGACGGTGATGGCACGCCGCTGGGTGGGGGAGGGCTGCCCGGGGGACTGACCGGACGGTTCGGATCGTCCGGGGCCTTCGGAATGAAGCGCGGCGACCGATTCGAGTTCGGGTACGCACCGTCGCGGTCGCACGTCCCCGTGCTGCCGCCTTCCGGCAACCGGGTCCTGCCCGCCGGCGACCGTGGCCTTCCCGCGGCCGGCCGGGGCTTGCGCATCCATGACGTCAGCCGGCACGAGAGCGACCGGTCCTCCTCGCGGCTGCGGTTCGCGTTCGCGGCCGCCGGGGCCGTGTCCCTGGCCGCGGTCGCGCTGGGCGGCGTCACCGTCGGCACCCCGGCCGACACGGAGGCCCGCAGCGGCTCCGGCACGGGGAGCAACGTGACGCCGATGCGCACGCAGGGCACGGGCACGGCGACACAGCCCGACACCCAGCGGCGCCGCGGCGCCGGGCCGCTGCTCGGGCAGGTGCAGGGGCAGAGCGCACTCGGCACCACCCCGGTCGCCCCGACCGAGGTGTCCGCACCGCTGCTGCCCGGCGTCGCGCACCCCGCCGCGCAGCAAACCGCCGTGCATGCGCTGACCGCCCCGGTACTGGCGGGTGCCGCGGCCGTGTCCCCGCTGATACGACCCCTTGAGGCGGCTCCCTCGGCAGCCCTGACCTCGTGGTCCGCCATCCCCGAGATCACGGCGCCCCTGCTCGCCCGGCCGCTCCCCGAGACGACCACGTCCGCCTCTCCGTCCGCCTCCTCGCGTAGGGTCCGCTGACCGGCCTCTGCGCAGCGGCGCGCGAACCTGATTGAATCCGGGGGTGGCGCCCGCGGCCCAGGTGTGGCCGGGCGCCGATTCGACGAACTGCGGCCACGTCGTCGAGCCGTGCCGCGGCTGTGGGGAGAGCATGAACGAGGGGAAGCCCACGAAGGCCAAGTGGTGGAGCCGTCCTCGGCCGCAAGGCCTCTCCGGGGAACCGGAGGAGACGGCCGGGGCCGCGGAGGCGGGGCAGGGCGTGGACGAGGTCCGGATGCCCGTGGGGCAGGTCGCGGGCCCGTCCGGCTCCGACGACGGAGACTTCGAGCTGGCACGGCCCGCCGCCCGGCGGATCGACGACGAGGGCGACTACGAGCTGAGGCGCCCGGAGCCGATGCCGGCAGCCGGCGAAGCCGACGGGGCCGAAGGCGAACCTGCCGGGCGATCCCAGGACACGGTGCCCACCGCCCGGCAGGCCGTCGACGAGGGGCCCGTCGTGTCGGCCGGGGTGGCCGCGGGCGGAGCCGGTGCGGCGCAGGCCGGGAGTGTCCTGGAGTCGGCTTTTGCTGAAGGGGCCGAGGGCGGCGTGGAGGCGGTGCCTGTTGTTGGCCAGGCTGCCGATGAGGGGCCCGTCGTGTCGGCCGGGGTGGCCGCGGGCGGAGCCGGTGCGGCGCAGGCCGGGAGTGTCCTGGAGTCGGCTTTTGCTGAAGGGGCCGAGGGCGGCGTGGAGGCGGTGCCTGTTGTTGGCCAGGCTGCCGATGAGGGGCCCGTCGTGTCGGCGGGGTTGGGCACGGGCGGAGCAGGTGCGGCGCCCGCGCGGAGTGCGCTGGGGGCGTCGCCTTCCGGTCATGCGGTGGCCGCTGAGGGGGCCGGGGGTGGTGTGACGCTCGCGGCCGGTGTGCCGGTCGAGGGTGGGCCCAAGCCGCTGCACGACCCCGACCCCTACAGCACCCCGCCCTACGGCGAACCGGGGCCCTGGGCGCCCGCGCCGCCTGTCCAGCATCCGGCGGCGACACCCGCGCACGGCGTGGCGGCACCGGCACCCCAGGCCGCGCCGGCCGGGCCCGTTCCGCCTCCTGCGGCGCCGGCACCGGCGATACAGGTGCCGGCCCCCGGTGCCCCGATACCCGCTCCCGCCCCGGCCGCCGACCCGTGGCAGCGGTACGACCCCTGGGCCGCCCCGGTGGCTCCCGGAGGCGTCGGCCCGCTCCAGCAGACCGGCGCCGGCGTGCTCAGCACGGAGCAGCGGCGACGGCGGGGCAGGAAGACGCTGGTCGTCGGCGCCGTGCTGATCGCCCTGGTCTCCGGGGGCGTCGGCGGCCTCATGGGGACGTATCTGGAGCGGAACGGAGGCGTCGGGACCGTCGAGCTGCCGCAGGCCGGGAAGGAGCCCGCCGCCCGGGACGCGGACAGCGTGGCCGGGATCGCCGGACACGCGCTGCCCAGCGTGGTCACCCTGCATGTGAGCGGCTCCGGCGAGCAGGGCACCGGCACCGGCTTCGTGCTCGACACCCGAGGCCACATCCTCACCAACAACCACGTCGTGCAGTCCGCCGGATCCGGCGGCAAGATCACCGTGACCTTCGACGGCGGGGAGACCGCCCAGGCCGAACTCGTGGGCCGGGACAGCGGCTACGACCTCGCCGTCGTGAAGGTGAGGGGCGTGCGCGGACTCACCCCCCTGCCCCTGGGCAACTCGGACAACGTCCAGGTCGGCGACCCGGTCGTGGCCATCGGCGCGCCCTTCGACCTGGCCGGCACCGTCACCTCCGGCATCATCAGCGCCAAGCAGCGGCCCATCACGGCCGGCGGCGAGAAGGGCGACGGCAGCGACGTCTCGTACGTCGACGCGCTCCAGACCGACGCACCCATCAACCCGGGCAACTCCGGCGGGCCCCTGCTCGACGCCAAGGCCCGCGTCATCGGCATCAACTCGGCCATCCGGTCGGCGGACAGCGGCTCCGACCCCGAGGGCGGCCAGGCCGGCTCGATAGGCCTCGGCTTCGCCATACCCATCAACCAGGGCAAACGCGTCGCCGAGGAGCTGATCAACACCGGCAAGGCCACCCACCCGGTGATCGGCATCACCCTGGACATGGACTACACGGGCGACGCCGCCCGTGTAGCCACCGAGGGCAGTGGGGGCGGACCGCCGGTCACCGTGGCCGGGCCGGGCGCCAAGGCCGGGCTCAAGGCCGGTGACGTCATCACCCAGGTCGACGGGCAGCGCGTCCACTCCGGCGAGGAACTGATCGTCAAGACCCGCGCCCACCGCCCCGGCGACCGGCTGGAACTGACCCTGGAACGCGGTGGCAAGGAGCGGACGGTCACGCTCGTCCTCGGGTCCTCCGGCGGATGAGACGTGAGGTCCGGGATGTACAGGGACGAAGAAGGCAAACATTCGGGAAAGCGCTCCCACTCCCCGCACTCGGAAGTCTCGGGACGGTACCGGTCGGACAGGAACGCCGGGTACCGTGGATCCGGCCCGGACCACGGCAAGACCCCATGACCACCGAGGGCCGAGGACCGAGGACATCGCAAGGAGCTTCAGGTGTTCAATGACATAGGACCGCTCGAGCTGGTGACGCTCATCGTCCTTGCCGTGCTCGTCTTCGGTCCGGACAAGCTCCCCAAGGTCATCCAGGACGTGACGCGCACGATCCGGAAGATCCGTGAGTTCTCGGAGAGCGCCAAGAACGACATCCGGGAGGAACTCGGCCCGGAGTTCAAGGACTTCGAGTTCGAGGACCTGAACCCCAAGACGTTCATCCGCAAGCAGCTGGACAACGAGGACCTGGGGCTCAAGGAGATCCGCAACGGCTTCGACCTGAAGAAGGAGATGGCCGAGGTCACCGACGCCGTCCACAGCCGTGACTCCGACACGTCGTCCTCGTCGTCCTCCGGTGCCTCCGGCGGCCGCGTCGACATGACGAAGAAGCCCGAGACCCCGGACCGGGACGACCGTCCGCCCTTCGACGCGGACGCCACCTGAGAGACAGTCAGCCGAGCGACACCCGCCGGGGCGTACGCCTTCGGCGGGCGTGACGCGTTTCATACTCCGGTCGGGCTGCGTACGGCCTGATCCAGGCGCCCGTGCGGCCCACGCGCCGGGCGTTTTCCCTGCTGCTCGCAGCGGTGTGGCTATGCTGCCGAGTTGTTGGGCGGGCCGTACTGAACCAGCGGCACCGCCCGAAGGGGGGCGGGCCGTCCCGGTCCGACTAGAGCGAGGAGGCGTCCGGGAACATGGAGACGACGAGTCGGGGAGTCGCGCAGGCGCCGACCGCGGAGGGAGGCCAACAGGTCCCTTCCGCCCGGCGTACGGTCGACGGCTACCTGCGCGCGCCCTTCCCGTGGTACGGCCTCGACGAGGCCTTCACGGGGCCGCGCTGGCTGATGCAGGTCGGTACGACGGCCGACGGGGTCGTCGAGCACGGGTCGATCGGGCACGGTGACGAGCCCACGGTGCGCAACGAGCATGCCGCCGGGGCCGATCAGGACGCCAAGGAGAAGTTCGCGGTCGTGGTGACCGTGGCGGCGAGTCCCTCACGGCGCAGCGCGGACGGCACGGGGTTGCTGGAGGCGACGTCGGTGTCCTCGGCGGCGTGGCTCGCGGGGGTGGGGCTGCTGTCCTTCACCTGGCCCGGGCAGATGGACCACTCCCTGCGGGACGACTGGCTGGAGCAGCAGACGGAGACGGCGTGGGTGCTGGCGGACGACCTCGACGGGGCGGACTGGTCGACGTTGTCGCTTCCCGTGGACGGTGTGCCGACGGCGTTTCATTACCGTGAGTCGGAGTTCGGGTGGGTGCTGGCCGGGTCCACCTCGGTCGGGGTTCATGTCGGGGCGTACGGCAGAGGGATGAGTGCGTATGGCCTTGGGTTCGCCGCGGTGAAGGACATCGCCGCTTACGCGTGATCGATCGTGGGGCGCCGTGGGTTTCGGCGCCCCTTCGCCGTGGGGGCAGGGTTCGTGGGCGGCCGCGGGTGCGTTGTGGTGTTCGCGCGGTTCCCCGCGCCCCTGAGCGCGCTGCCCCCGGAGGCGTTTCGATCAGAACTTGTTCTTCGGGGTGATTCCCAGGGACAGGCCCGACAAGCCGCGCTGGCGGCCTCCCAGCTTTCCGGCGATGGCCCGGAGTGCGGAGCCCGCCGGGGAGTCCGGGTCGGTCAGGACCACCGGCTTGCCGTCGTCGCCGCCCTCGCGGAGACGGACGTCGATCGGGATGTTGCCCAGGACGGGGACCGAGGTCCCCGTCGTGCGGGTCAGGCCGTCGGCCACCACCTGGCCGCCGCCCGTGCCGAACACGTCGACCATCTCGTCGCAGTGCGGGCAGGGCAGGCCGGACATGTTCTCGACCACGCCGACGATCTTCTGGTGGGTCTGCACGGCGATGGAACCCGCGCGCTCGGCGACCTCGGCGGCCGCCTGCTGCGGGGTCGTCACGACCAGGATCTCGGCGTTCGGGACCAGCTGGGCCACGGAGATCGCGATGTCGCCGGTGCCGGGCGGCAGGTCCAGCAGGAGGACGTCCAGATCGCCCCAGTACACGTCCGCCAGGAACTGCTGGAGCGCGCGGTGCAGCATCGGGCCGCGCCACACGACCGGGGCGTTGCCCGGGGTGAACATGCCGATGGAGATGACCTTCACGCCGTTCGCCGACGGCGGCATGATCATGTTCTCGACCTGGGTCGGACGGCCGTCGGCGCCCAGCATGCGCGGCACGGAGTGGCCGTAGATGTCGGCGTCGACGACACCGACCTTCAGGCCGTCGGCCGCCATCGCGGCCGCCAGGTTCACCGTGACCGAGGACTTGCCCACGCCGCCCTTGCCGGAGGCGACGGCGTAGACGCGGGTGAGGCTCCCGGGCTTGGCGAAGGGGACCTCGCGCTCGGTCTGGCCGCCGCGCAGGGCGGACGCCAGCTCCTTGCGCTGCTCGTCGCTCATCACGTCGAGCGTGACGTCGACGCTGGTGACGCCCTCGACGCCGGAGACCGCCTCGGTCACGCGCTGCGTGATCGTGTCCCGCATCGGACAGCCCGAGACCGTCAGGTACACGGTGACCGCGACGGCCCCGTCAGCACCGATCTCCACGGACTTGACCATCCCGAGTTCGGTGATGGGCTTGTGGATCTCGGGGTCGTTCACCGTCGCCAGTGCCTCGCGCACCGCGTCTTCCGTAGCCATAAGGACGATGGTACGGCTCCGTACCGGGGCGTAGGAAAGCCTGTCAGCGGTCGTCTGCGTCACGTCCCCGTGACCGTTCCGCCGGGAATACGACGGGGTCGTGACGGTGACCGTTCTGCCGTTCCTCCAGCTCCTTGATCGTGTCCTGGAGCTCCGAGCGGATCCAGTCGCGGGTGGCGACCTCGCCCAGGCCGATGCGCAGGGCGGCGATCTCGCGGGTCAGGTACTCCGTGTCCGCGATCGACCGCTCGTTCTGCTTGCGGTCCTGTTCGAGGTTGACCCGGTCGCGGTCGTCCTGCCGGTTCTGCGCGAGCAGGATCAGCGGGGCGGCGTAGGAGGCCTGGAGGGACAGCATCAGGGTCAGGAAGATGAACGGGTACTCGTCGAAGCGCAGGGGGCTCGGGGCGAGGATGTTCCAGGCGACCCACACGATGATGACGACCGTCATCCAGACGATGAACCGCCCGGTGCCCAGGAAGCGCGCGATGCGCTCCGAGAGCCGCCCGAAGGCCTCCGGGTCGTACTCGGGCAGGAACCGGCGCCGGGGCGGCAGCGGCTGATCGAGGCGGGTGCGCGGCCGGGAGGCGGCCGTGGCGCCGGACGGCGTGCGTTCTCGCGAGTTCTCGCGCTCAGGAACCATCGGTGGTCACCTCCTCGTCCAGGTGGAACTCGGACTCCCGCCAGTCCTCGGGAAGCATGTGGTCCAGCACGTCGTCCACGGTCACCGCGCCGAGCAGCGCCCCGGCCTCGTCGACCACGGGGGCCGCGACCATGTCGTACGTCGCGAAGAACCCGGCGATGGCGGGCAGCTCCGCCTCGGGGTCGAGCGGTTGCAGGTCGCTGTCCAGGATCGAGCTGACCAGGGAGGGCGGTGGCTCCCGCAGCAGGCGCTGGAAGTGGACCGTGCCCAGGTACTTCCCGGTCGGCGTCTCGTCGGGTGGCCGGCACACGTAGACCTGGGCGGCGAGGGCGGGGGAGAGGTCGGGATTGCGGATGTGGGCGAGGGCGTCGGCGACCGTGGCGTCCGGGCGCAGCACGATCGGCTCGGTGGTCATCAGACCGCCCGCCGTGCGCTCCTCGTACGACATCAGGCGCCGCATGTCGGCCGCGTCGCCCGGCTGCATCAGGCTCAGCAGCCGCTCCTGCTCGTCCGGCGGCAGCTCGCCCAGCAGGTCGGCCGCGTCGTCCGGGTCCATGGCCTCCAGGACGTCGGCGGCGCGCTCCTCCTTGAGCTTGCCGAGGATCTCGATCTGGTCGTCCTCCGGGAGCTCCTCCAGGACGTCGGCCAGCCGGTCGTCGTCCAGGGCGGCGGCGACCTCGGCCCGGCGCTTGGCGGAGAGGTGGTGCAGGACGTTGGCCAGGTCGGCGGGGCGCAGCTGCTCGAACGTGGCGAGCAGGTTCTCGGCGCCCTGCCCCTGTTCCTCCAGGGAGAAGCCGGTGACGGCGCTCCACTCGACGGTCAGCGCCTCGCCCTTGGCCCGCCGGAAGGCGCTGCCCTTCCTGCCCTTGCGGACGAAGACCCGGTCGATCTCCCACTCCCGGCGGGCCGGCAGCTGATGCACCGACAGGTCGAGGACGGTGACCTCTTCGCCGGTCTCGGTGAGCGTGACCCGCCGGTCCAGCAGTTCCCCGAAGACCAGCCGCTCGGTGGGCCGCTGCTCGAAGCGCCGGACGTTGAGCACGCCGGTGGTGATGAGCTGCCCGGCCTGGATCGCGGTGACCCGGGTCATGGGCAGGAAGATGCGGCGGCGGGTCGCGAGTTCGACGACCAGGCCGAGCAGCCTCGGCGGTCGCTGGCCCACCCGCAGCATGACGACCAGATCGCGCACCCGCCCCACCTGGTCGCCGGTGGGGTCGAAGACGGCGACACCGGAGAGATGCGATACGAAGATCCGGGGGGCGCCCGCTGCCATGGCCGCGGCTCCTTTTCGTGCGGGGTGTTCCGTGCTGCCTGTCTCTGAGCCTGTCTGCCTGTCTGGTCTTTCCGAATTGCCTGCTCGGGTGGGCTTCAGGCTAGCCCGTCCCGATCGGCGGTGCGTCGGCGGACGGTCCGGACGGACTGGCTCCGAACGGCCCGCACGACCCCGGTACCCTGCGGTACGCCGTTCAGGTCTCCCGTCAGAGAGGCAGCCCCACCCGTGACTCCGATTCGCCAGGGCCGTAGCCGCAGTGCCGCACTCGCGAGCGCGATGTGCGCGCTGCTCGTGACGGGAACGGTGCTCACGGGCTGCTCGGAGGATCCGAACGAGGGCACCAACGGGGTCGGCAGACTCCCCGCCGGGAAGATCCAGGCCAAGACCCGCACGGCCGCCGAGTCCGCCGGGGCGGTCCGGGTGCACGGCAACGTCGTCAGCGGCGAGCGCACGTACGGGCTCGACATGCGTCTGAAGGACGACGGCGGCGAGGGGTCGGTCACCACCGAGGGGGCGACCTTCCGGCTGCTGCGCGTCGGCGAGCAGCTCTTCGTCAAGGCCGACGCGGAGTTCTGGAGTCACGGCGAGGGCCAGGGCGAGGGCAAGGCGGACGCGGCCGCGGCCTCCAAGCTCGGCGGCAAGTTCGTGAAGGTGCCGCAGGGCGACCCTTCGTACCAGAAGTTCAGCGGTTTCACGGACATGGGTGTCCTCCTCGACGGTCTGCTGACCCTGCACGGCACACTCGCGACGGACGGCCACGACGAGCAGGCGGGCGTCCGCACCATCCGCATCACCGGTGACAAGGGCGCGGGCGGGGCCCTGGAGGTCTCCCTGGAGGGCAAGCCGTATCCGCTGCGCCTGGAGCGGGCCGGCGGCGCGGGCACCCTCACGTTCTCCGCCTGGGGGGAGGACTTCGGCCTGCGCGAGCCGGAGCGGAACGAGACGGTGGACTACGGCAAGCAGCTGCCGACGTCGTAGCGCCCGCTACGCGCGTTCGGCCGCCGCGCGCCCGTCGCGGGTCACGGGCGTTTGCGCTTCTTCAGCAGCAGCCGGGGCAGCCCCGCCGGGACCGGCCGACGGGTGATCGCCGGGGACGGCAGCGGGGCCTCGGCCAGGGAGCCGTCGGGCATCGGCGCCCTCGCGCCGGTCGGCTCCAGCCGCAGCACCCGGCACTCGCGGGCCCAGCGGTCGGGCATGGCCTCGCCGTCGGGCGCGTTCAGCCGTTTGCCCTTGAGCTCGGCGACCGCCGCGTCCCACGCCTCGGAGCCCGGTGCGAGCTGCGTGACCCGCGCGGTCCAGGAGACCAGCCGGCCGCCCTTGTCCTTGCTGCGGACGGTCACCCGGGCCTCGGCCCCGTCGGCCAGACCCGGCAGCGGCTGCTCGCCGGGCCCGTCGCCGACCAGGCACGCGGCACCCTCGTGCCACACGTGCCACAGCGCACGCGCCGGGCCGTCGGGGCCCTGGACCCAGATGAGGCCGGACTTCTTCGTGGCCTCCTCGACGAGGGCGCGGCCGAGCAGCTCATCCGTCATGGGGTCCAGCCTATCCAGGCTGCTCACAGCCACCCGTTCCGCTTCAGCATGCGGTGGATGCCCACACAGATGGTCACCGTGATGCCCATGATCACCGGGTAGCCGTACTTCATGTGCGTCTCCGGCATGTAGTCGAAGTTCATGCCGTACACCCCGCACACCATCGTCGGCACGGCGATGATCGCGGCCCACGAGGTGATCTTCCGCATGTCCTCGTTCTGGGCCACGGAGGCCTGGGCGAGGTTGGCCTGGAGGATGGAGTTGAGCAGTTCGTCGAAGCCGAGGACCTGCTCCTGGACGCGGGCCAGGTGGTCGGCGACGTCCCGGAAGTACTTCTGGATGTCCGGGTCGACCAGCCGCATCGGCCGCTCGCTCAGCAGCTGCATGGGCCGCAGCAGCGGCGCCACGGCCCGCTTGAACTCCAGCACCTCGCGCTTGAGTTGGTAGATCCGGCCGGCGTCGGTGCCGCGCGGTGTGCCCTTGCGGCGGCCCGGGGAGAACACCTCGGTCTCCACCTCGTCGATGTCGTCCTGCACCGCGTCGGCGACCGCGATGTACCCGTCGACGACGTGGTCGGCGATGGCGTGCAGCACGGCCGAGGGGCCTTTGGCCAGCAGCTCGGGGTCGTCCTGGAGGCGGTGCCTGAGCGCCCGCAGGGAGCCCTTTCCGCCGTGCCGGACGGTGATGAAGAAGTCCCGTCCGGTGAAGCACATGACCTCGCCGGACTCGACGACCTCGCTGTTGGCGTCGAGCTGGTCGTGCTCGACGTAGTGGATGGTCTTGAACACGGTGAACAGCGAGTCGTCGTACCGCTCCAGCTTGGGCCGCTGGTGGGCCTGGACGGCGTCCTCGACGGCCAGCGGGTGCAGCCCGAACTCCCCGGCGATCCCGGCGAATTCGGCTTCGGTCGGCTCGTGCAGGCCGATCCACACGAAGCCCCCGTCACGGCGCGCGAGAAGCACCGCCTCGTGCGGGGTCAGCGGGATCTCGGTCTCGATGCGGCGGCCGTCCCGGTAGACGGCGCAGTCGACGACGGCCGAGGGCGTCGCGGGGCTGCGGGTGGCGTCGTAGGTCCCGCCGTCCTTGCGCAGCGACACGCGGGACGGACGGACGACGGCGCGCAGGTCGCGGATCATCGACATGGCGGGCTCCTTCGCGGGCGTGCAACGAAAGGCACCGGCGACGGGTGGAACTACCCGGAATGAGGACGTTGGGACCGAGGATGTTTGGCACGTCCACAAAGCGGGGAGCACCGCACCGTCATGGTGGCGAGTCTCGTTACTGATTCAGCTACTGAGGCAGATCAGGCAAAGCGAAACGAAGCGCTCTTCCGCGGTGGAGCGAGTGCGAGAGGTGGCAGTCAGCCGGAGCCAGAACAGCTACGTCAGCGGCGGAAGAGCGTGGTGCTACTGCACGGTCGACTTCGATCCATTGCAGTCCCACCTCCTCCGGCCGGTCCCTCGTAAGGGAGTTCCATCGGCGTCGGAGCCTGATCGCGACGCTGCTGCGTGCTGCCCCGAACCACCGGGCAAGAGTATCAGCCGCCCGACGTGTCAAGGCGCTTGTTTGCCCGCTACTGACGAGTTCTATGCTCGCCGCATGGCAGATGTTCTTCCTCTGGTCGAGGCCCGGCTGCGTACCGCGCTGGGCGAACCGGACGCGCGGGCGGCGGTCACCTTCCTGGGCACGGACCGCATCGAGGTGCTCCGTTTCCAGGAGGGCGACATCGTCCGCTACGCCACGCTCGGCATGTCCGCGCACCCCATGACGGACCCCACGGCGGTCGTCGCCGACCCGGTCAAGGGCCCGCGCGCCGAGCTGGTCCTCTCCGTCCGCGCCGGGCTCGCCGACACCGGCAAGGTGCTCCGCCCGCTCGCCGTGCTCGCCGCGTCTCCGCAGGTGGAGGGGTTGGTCGTGGCCCCCGGTGCCTCCCTCGACGTCGGTGAGCCCCTGTGGCCCGGCGCGCCCTTCACCTCGGTCCTGGTGGCCGAGCCGGGCGGCCTGGTCGAGGACCTGGAGCTCGACGAACCCCTCGACCCCGTACGGTTCCTGCCGCTGCTTCCCATGACCCCGAACGAGGCCGCCTGGAAGCGTGTGCACGGAGCCCAGGCGCTCCAGGAACGGTGGCTGAACCAGGGGACGGACCTCCGGGATCCGTCCCGGAAGTCCGTCCCGCTGGAGTGAGGAAGCTCACCAACACCAGGCCGGAAAGCCTCAGTTGGCGAAGACGGCGACGCTGTCCTCGGTCGCGTGCTTCGGCTCCAGCTCCTCGGCTTCGTGTGTGAGGGCCTTGCGCCGTACGACGACCACGCCGGCACCCACGAGCGCGGTGACCGCCGCCACCACGAACGGGATGTGGAGGTCGGTCCACTCCTCGATCTTCGGCGCGAAGTACGGGGCGGCCGCCGCCGCGAACCAACGGACGAAGTTGTAGCCCGCACTCGCCACCGGCCGGGGCGCGTCCGAGACGCCGAGGGCCAGCTCGGTGTAGACGGTGTTGTTCACGCCGATGAAGGCACCGGACAGGATCGTGCAGACGACGGCCGTGGTGTGGGAGCCGTAGCCGAGGACGAGCACGTCGGCCGCGAGCAGCACCAGCGAACCGCCGAGCACCTTCAGCGAGCCGAACCGCTTCTGCAGACGCGGTGCCACGATCACCGAGAACACGGCGAGCAGCACGCCCCAGGCGAAGAACACCGCACCAGACCGGTACGGGCTCATGTTGAGCACGAACGGGGTGAAGGCCAGCACGGTGAAGAACGTGTAGTTGTAGAAGAACGCCGAGGCCGCCGCGGAGGCCAGACCGCCGTGGCCGAGGGCCTTGACCGGGTCCAGCAGCGAGGTCTTGCGGGCCGGCTTCGGCTGCTCCTTCAGGAACACCGTGATGCACAGGAAGCCGACGGCCATCAGGAACGCCGTGCCGAAGAACGGGTAGCGCCAGCTGGCGTCCCCGAGCAGCGCGCCCAGCAGCGGCCCGCACGCCATGCCGAGGCCGAGGGCGGACTCGTACAGCAGGATCGCCGCGGCGCTGCCACCGGCCGCCGCGCCGACGATGACCGCGAGGGCCGTCGAGACGAACAGCGCGTTGCCGAGGCCCCACCCGGCCCGGAAGCCGACCAGTTCGCCGACGGACCCGGAGGTCCCGGCGAGCCCTGCGAACACCACGACGAACGCGAGGCCGAGCAGCAGGGTCTTCTTCCCGCCGATCCGGCTGGAGACGAAGCCGGTCACCAGCATCGCGACGGCGGTGATGAGGAAGTACGAGGTGAAGAGCAGGGAGACCTGGCTCGCGGTGGCGTGCAGGCCCTGGGCGATGGACGGCAGGATCGGGTCGACGAGTCCGATGCCCATGAAGGCGACGACCGACGCCCCGGCGGTCGCCCACACGGACTTGGGCTGCTTCAGAAGGCCGCCCGCTCCGGCGTCGAAGGGGTCCATGGGTGCTCCCTTTCCCGGGTGAGGTAGTTGGTATATGCACACACTAAGTTAGCCATGCTAATTAATGCAAGCTACACCTAGCTCCTGAGTGAAGGGTTCCGTCCGGTTGGGTGATCGTCCTTGACGCGGCGGGGCGGGGGTAGGACCGTGGGGCCCTATGAGGGGCGAACCCAGTTGCCCGAAGTGCGGTGGCCGGGTCAGGGCTCCCGGTCTCTTCTCCGACTCCTGGCAGTGCGATGTGCACGGCACCGTCCATCCGGTGCAGCCCGTGATACCGCCCAGCGTCGACGCCCTCAACGTCGTGGTGCACCGCACCCAGGTGCCGGTGTGGATGCCCTGGCCGCTGCCGGTCGGCTGGCTGTTCACGGGCGTGGCCTGCGCGGGGGACGACCGTACGGGGGGACGGGCGACGGCGGTGGCCTGCACGGGGCCGGGGCCGCTCGGCGGGATGGGCGAGCTGATCCTGGTCGCGGAGGAACTCGGCGTCGGCCTCGGCGCGCGGTACGCGGGGATGGATGGGCCGGACCCCGGGCCCTCCATGGACGTCGGGAAGCCGGCTCAGGCGAAGGTGCTCGCCGCGGGGCGGCCGACGCCGCTGTGGCATGTGTCGGGGGCGCCGGACGACCGGGCCGTCTTCGCCGGTGAGGCGCTGGGGATGTGGCTGTGGGCCGTGGTGTGGCCCGAGCAGTCGGGGTTGTTGATGTACGACGAGCTGGTGCTGGCGGACCTGCGGGATGCGGGGGCCGAGGTGGAGCTGGTGCCGTGCGGTGCGTTGTCGCCGCGCTTGCTTCAGCCGTAGCGCCTACTGGGGTGGGGGTTTGGGTGCGTTGGCGGCTGCCGGCTGGGTGTGGCTGGTCGCGCAGTTCCCCGCGCCCCTTTGAGGGCGTTGGTGTAGGGGGCGCTTGGGGGGTTCGGGTGTGACAGTGGGTGTTGAAAATGCGGTTATCCTTGAGCAGCCCTGTTCGTGTCGTCCGTGTCTGGAGTTCGTGTCGTGCGTATCGATCTGCACACCCACTCCACTGCCAGCGACGGCACGGACGCTCCGGCCGAGCTGGTGCGCAAGGCCGCGGCGACCGGGCTGGACGTCGTCGCCCTGACCGATCACGACACGACCCGTGGGCACGCCGAGGCGATCGCCGCGCTGCCCGAGGGGCTCACGCTGGTCACCGGGGCCGAGCTCTCCTGCCGCCTCGACGGGATCGGCATGCACATGCTGGCCTACCTCTTCGACGCCGACGAACCGGCGCTGCTCGCCGAGCGTGAGCTCGTCCGGGACGACCGGGTGCCCCGGGCCCAGGGCATGATCGCCAAGCTGCGGGAGCTGGGCGTCCCGGTGACCTGGGAGCAGGTGGCCCGGATCGCCGGTGACGGATCCGTCGGGCGCCCGCACGTGGCGAGCGCGCTCGTCGAGCTGGGTGTCGTGCCGACCGTGAGCGACGCCTTCACGCAGGACTGGCTGGCCGACGGCGGCCGCGTCTTCGTGGAGAAGCACGAGACCGACCCCTTCGAGGCGATCCGGCTGATCAAGGGCGCGGGCGGGGTCGCGGTGTTCGCGCACCCCGGGGCGAGCAAGCGGGGGCGTACGGTGCCGGAGGCCGCGATCGCGGAGATGGCCGTGGCCGGGCTGGACGGCATCGAGGTCGACCACATGGACCATGACGCGGACACGCGCGCGCGGTTGCGGGGGCTGGCGAAGGAGCTGGGGCTTCTTGTGACCGGGTCCTCGGACTACCACGGCAGTCGGAAGACCTGTGTGCTCGGGGAGTACACGACGGATCCCGAGGTGTACGGGGAGATCACGCGGCGGGCCTTCGGGGCGTTTCCCGTGCCGGGGGCCGGCGGGGCCGTCTGAGGTTCCTCTCCTCCAGGTTTCTTTTCAGGCACTCGGCGTTGCCGGCTGCCCCGCCCGCCCCCGCCACACTCGCAAGGCCATCACTGTCATGTTCGACATCGCCGTCTTCGGCTCTCTCTTTCTCACGCTCTTCGTCATCATGGATCCCCCGGGGATCACCCCGATCTTCCTCGCGCTCACCGCCGGGCGGCCCGGCAAGGTGCAGAAGCGGATGGCCTTTCAGGCCGTCTGTGTCGCCGGTGGGGTGATCACGGTGTTCGGGCTGCTCGGGCATCAGATCCTGAACTATCTGCACGTCTCCGTGCCCGCGCTGATGATCGCGGGTGGGCTGCTGCTTCTGCTCATCGCGCTCGATCTGCTGACCGGCAAGACCGACGAGCCGAAGCAGACCAAGGACGTCAACGTCGCCCTCGTGCCGCTGGGCATGCCGTTGCTGGCGGGGCCCGGGGCGATCGTGTCGGTCATCCTCGCCGTGCAGAAGGCGCACAGCGTCGCCACGCAGGTGTCGGTGTGGACGGCCATCCTCGCCATCCACGTCGTGCTGTGGCTGGTGATGCGCTACTCGCTGGTGATCATCCGGATCATCAAGGACGGTGGCGTGGTCCTGGTGACGCGGCTCGCGGGCATGATGCTCTCCGCGATCGCCGTGCAGCAGATCATCAACGGGGTCACGCAGGTGATTCGGGGGAGCTGACCGGGCGCGTCACGGCCGGGGGCCGGTGAGCACCGAGCCGCGCGGCCTCGGCGGCGGCCTGTTCGTGCAGTTCCGGGTGCGGCCGGCCCGTCACCGACATCCGGCCCACCGTCCTGTTCCCGCTGTCGCCGCGCCCCTCAGCCAGTACGCCCCCGGCCACGGTGGTCCGAACAGCAAAGCCCCCGCACGGCCGGTGCCGGGCGGGGGCTTCGAGGTGTGGGGAGAGCCGCGCGCGTTATGAGGCCGTGGTCTCGGCCGGGCGGATCCACAGGCGCTGCCCGATGGCGGCGGCCTGCTGAACGATGCGGTTGACGGAGGCGGCGTCCACAACGGTCGAGTCCACAGGCGTGCCGTCGACGTCGTCGAGTCGCATGATTTCGAAGCGCAAGGGCTTCTCCCTTCGTCTGGTCATCCTCCTGAGGAGAACTACTTGAGTGCGTGGTCCACCAGGCTGCGCCGCTCGGTGTTCCGTATGAGTCAACAGGGCTGCATGGGTCAAACATTCCCTACGCTAAGGAAATTTTTCGATCGGCTAATTACTGAGCCGTAAGAGTGTCGTTACGAGACCGACCGGGACCGTTTGTGCTCGCAGCGTGACCGCCGGGACAATGGAGGTGATGAACGACGACCTCGCGGCCCTCAGCGCCCGCATCGACCGCACCAACGAGCTGCTCCAGCGCATGCTCGCCGAGGTGGCGAAGACGCCCTCGACCCATGCGATCTTCGTCGATGCCGGGTACCTCTACGCCGCCGCGGGACGGCTCGTCGCCGGTACGGAGGACCGCAGGGCCTTCGACCTGGACCCCGAGGGCCTGATCGACGCGCTCATCGACAAGGCCCGCACGATCTTCGCCGACAGCAGGCTGCTGCGGGTCTACTGGTACGACGGTGCCCGCCGCCGCATCCACACGGCGGAGCAGCAGAGCATCGCCGAACTGCCCGACGTGAAAGTGCGGCTGGGCAACCTGAACGCCAACAACCAGCAGAAGGGCGTCGACTCGCTCATCCGCACCGACCTGGAGTCACTCGCCCGGCACCGCGCCATCAGCGACGCCGCCCTGCTCGGCGGCGACGAGGACCTGGTGTCGGCGGTGGAGGCGGCCCAGGGGTACGGCGCCCGCGTCCACCTCTGGGGCATCGAGGCACCGGAGGGCCGCAACCAGGCGGAACCGCTGCTGTGGGAGGTCGACAGCCAGCGCACCCTGGACCTCGACTTCTTCAAGCCGTACGTCTCCCGCCGCACGGCCGCCGCCTACGAGGCGACCACGGGCCGGCCCACCCGCGAGGACGTGCGGTTCGTGGGCGCCCAGATCGCCGCGAAGTGGCTGGCGGCGCGCGGCCGGGACGCGCTCGTGGAGCTGTTGCCCGGGCACCCCTACCTGCCCGGTTCGGTGGATCAGGATCTGCTGGTGGAGGCGGAGGGGCTGTTGCAGTACTCGCTGCGCGGGCAGGCGGACCTGCGGCGTGCGCTGCGGGACGGCTTCTGGGAACATCTGCGAACCCTGTACTAGGCCGCGCGGGTGCTGTCCCAGAAGTCGGCCAGGGCCCGGGCCGTGGGCAGGGGCTGGTCGGCGTTGGGGGAGTGCTCGGCGCCCATGACGACCGTGCGGTGCGCGGACAGCCGTGCGGCCATGTCGTCGAGGACCGCCAGCGGCCAGGTGTCGTCGTGCGCCCCCGAGAGCACATGGAACGGCAGCGGCACGGCCGCCAGTTCGGCGACGCGGTCCGGCTCGGTGCACAGCTGGCGCCCCGTCGCGAGGAGTTGGGCGGGCTTGGTGCCCAGCCAGCGGCGGCGCAACTGCTCCTGGTCGCCGAGGCCGCGGGCGGGCCCGCCGACCTCCTCCGGAGGCCCCATCGCCTCGATGGCCTCCCACACCTTCTCCATCGACATCGAGGCGAGCGCGTCCCGCAGCAGCTTCACACGCTGCCGCTGCGAGACCGAGATCTCCGCCGGGCCGGACGAGACGAGGGTGAGGGAGAGGAAGGGGGAGTGGTCGAGCAGTACGGCCGCACGGGCGATCTGCCCGCCGAGCGAATGGCCGACCAGGTGCACGGGCACGCCCAGCGCGGCGGCCTGCGCGAGCACGTCCCGCGCCAGTTCCCGCTGGGCGTAGGCGGTTTCGTCGTCCGCCGGCCCGTCCGACTCGTACTGTCCCCGCCCGTCCACGGCGACGACCCGGTACCCACGCGCCCCGAGCGGCTCGTGCAGCAGCCCGAAGTCCTCCTTGCTGCCAGTGAATCCGGGCACCATCAGGGCGACGCCCTTGACCTCCCCCTCCGTCCTCGGCGACGAGTCGACGACGGCGAACTCGCCGCGGGTCGTGCGCAGGGGGTATGCGCGGGCGCCCGGCGGCGGGGTGAAGGTCGGTTGCCTGGTCACGGGGTGAGGGTAACGGGTGAGGGTGTGGTCGCGGGTGCGCGCCGACGGGCGGCGTCCGCGACGGCCGCACCCCGGGGGAAGGCCGACGGCCCGGCCCCACGCTGGGTGGGACCGGGCCGCCGGGGGGGGAGTGTCAGCCCTCCGTGGGCTCCGCGGTGGCCGTGGCCTTGCGGGTGCGGCGGACCTTCGGCTTCGCCTCGGCCGCGTCCTCCGAGACCTCGGCGGACGCCGTGGACTTCCGCGTGCGGCGCGGCTTCGTGGCCTCGGCCGCCTCCGGGGCGTGAGCGGCCTGCGCCGGGATCTCGGCGGTGGTGACGGCGGTGGTCGCGGCGCTCTCGGTGGCCTTGCGGGTGCGGCGGCGCGGCTTGGCCTCCGTACCTTCGGCGGTGTCGACGGCGGCCTCGGCCGCCGCGGCCGTCTTCCGCGTACGGCGCGGCTTGGCCTCGGTGGCCTCCGCGTCCGGAGCCGCGGCAGCCGTCTTCCGCGTACGGCGCGGCTTGGCGTCGGTCGCCTCGGCCGTGTCGGCACTCGCCTCGGCCTTGGCCGTCGCCTTACGGGCACGCCGCGGCTTGGCCTCGGCGGCCTCCGGGTCGTGAGCGGCCTGGGCCGGGATCTCGGCGGTGGTGACGGCGGTGGTCGCGGCGCTCTCGGCGGCCTTGCGGGTGCGGCGGCGCGGCTTGGCCTCCGTGCCCTCGGCGGTGTCGACGGCGGCCTCGGCCGCTGCCGTCGCCTTGCGGGTGCGCCTGGGCTTGGCCTCGGTGGCCTCGGCCGTGTCGACCGGGTCCGTCGCGGCTGCCGCCTTGCGGGTGCGGCGGGGCTTGGTCTCCGCGGCTTCGGCGGTGTCGACGGCCGCTTCGGCCGGTGCGGCGGTCTTCCGCGTACGGCGCGGCTTGGCCTCGGCGGTCTCGGCCGTGTCCACGGCCTCCTCTGCCGCGGTGGCGGCCTTGCGCGTGCGGCGCGGCTTGGTCTCCGTGGCCTCGGCCGAGTCGGCGGGGGCCTCGGACTTCGCCGCAGCCTTGCGGGTGCGCCGCGGCTTCGTCTCCGTCGGTTCCGGGGTGGCCTCTATGGTGCCCTCGGCCGTGTCGACCGCGGTCTCGGCCGCGGACGCCGTGGTGGTCCTGCGGGTACGGCGGCGCGGCGTTGTGGCGGTCGCGACCGACGCGGCGTCCGCGTCCGCCGGGGCCTTCGCCGAGGGCGTCGGCTCCGTGGCCGACGGCGTCACCGCGGCCTCGGTCTCCACCGCCGGCGTCTCCACCGGGGTCTCCGACCTGCGCGTACGGCGCCGGCGCGGCTTGGCCGCCGCCTCAGTCGCCTCCGTGCCGGTGCCCTCCGCGGTCGCCACGGCGTTCTCCGCCTGCTCGGACGCGGGCGTCTCGACCGCCGCGACCGGCGCCGACTGGGACGGGGCGCCGCCGCGGGTGCGGCGACGGCGACGCGGGGTGCGAGGTGCCGTGACGGCCTCCGCCTCGGCGGCGCCGCCCGTGACCGTGGTCTCCGGCGTGGTCGTGCCGACGGACTCCGGTGCCCCGTCCAGCGGCGCCCCGCTGCGGGTACGGCGGCGGCGTCGCGGCGTACGCGGCGAACGCTCATGGTCGGCCGACCGGGACTGGTCCCGGTCGCCACGGCCCCGGCCTCCGCGCCCGCGCGGCGCCCGGCCGCCCGGCTCGCCCAGGTCTTCCAGCTGCTCCGCGTCCAGCCCGGCGCGCGTGCGCTCCGAGCGCGGCAGGACGCCCTTCGTGCCCTCGGGAATGCCGAGGTCGGAGTAGAAGTGCGGGGAGGTGGAGTACGTCTCCGGCGGGTCGTTGAAGTCCAGCTCCAGCGCCTTGTTGATCAGCTGCCAGCGCGGGATGTCGTCCCAGTCGACCAGCGTGATCGCCGTACCCTTCGCGCCCGCGCGGCCCGTACGGCCGATGCGGTGCAGGTACGTCTTCTCCTCTTCCGGCGACTGGTAGTTGATGACGTGCGTCACGCCCTCGACGTCGATGCCGCGGGCGGCGACGTCGGTGCAGACGAGCACGTCCACCTTGCCGTTGCGGAAGGCCCGCAGCGCCTGCTCACGGGCGCCCTGGCCGAGGTCGCCGTGGACCGCGCCGGAGGCGAAACCGCGCTGCTTCAGCTGGTCCGCGAGATCGGCCGCCGTGCGCTTGGTGCGGCAGAAGACCATGGCCAGCCCCCGGCCCTCGGCCTGGAGGATGCGCGCGACCATCTCGGGCTTGTCCATGTTGTGCGCGCGGTAGATGTACTGCTTGGTGTTCGCGACCGTCGCGCCCGCGTCGTCCGGCGACGTGGCACTGATGTGCGTGGGCTGCGACATGTAGCGGCGGGCGAGGCCGATGACCGCGCCCGGCATGGTCGCCGAGAACAGCATGGTCTGACGCCGCACCGGCAGCATGTTGATGATCTTCTCGACGTCGGGCAGGAAGCCCAGGTCGAGCATCTCGTCGGCCTCGTCCAGGACGAGGGACTTGACGTGCTTCAGGTTCAGCTTCTTCTGCCCGGCGAGGTCGAGCAGCCGGCCCGGGGTGCCGACGACCACGTCGACGCCCTTCTTGAGGGCCTCGACCTGGGGCTCGTAGGCCCGGCCGCCGTAGATGGCGAGGACGCGGACGTTGCGCACCTTGCCCGCGGTCAGCAGGTCGTTGGTGACCTGCGTGCACAGCTCGCGCGTGGGGACGACGACGAGCGCCTGCGGGGCCTCGGTGAGCGCCTCGGGCTCGGCGCGCCCGGCCTCGACGTCGGCGGGGACGGTGACGCGCTCGAGGAGCGGGAGACCGAAGCCCAGCGTCTTGCCGGTACCGGTCTTGGCCTGGCCGATGACGTCCTTGCCCGACAGGGCCACAGGGAGCGTCATCTCCTGGATGGGGAAGGGGGTCATGATGCCGACGGCCTCAAGGGCTTCGGCGGTCTCGGGGAGGATTCCGAGCTCTCGGAACGTAGTCAGGGTGCTGCCTCTTCTGTGTGGGCGGCGCGAGGCGAGCGCGGGGTCGTGTCAGACCGTGCCGGGGACGTCGGCTGCCTACGGGCGGGCCGTAGAGCACGGGACCGCGCCGACGCTCTAGCGCTCATGCCGCTGAGGGTGTCCCCCTCCGGATCTCGTACGCACTGTGGCGGACGGCCGACGAGGGCTGTCGGGTCGGAGCCGATCGGGCCACCGACCGGGCATCCTCATACGTGCGGCCTGTCGAGGTACGGCAACGTACCAGCAGGCGCATTACCACCATACCCCGGATTCCCGCACATGCGATGGCCGATTTGGTCACGTAGTCGTCGTCACAGTGATTGACCAGGGCCTTACGCCTCCCGGCGGGCGGGCTATTGTGCGCTTCATGACGAGCTCTGACAAGCCTGAGAACGCCTCGGAAACCGCCCCCGCCGAACACACCGGAGTCGCCGCCCAGGACTGGGCGACGGCCTCCGCCGACCCGCAGTACCGCGCCGCGGTCGTGGACCTGCTCGGAGCGCTCGCGTACGGGGAGCTGGCGGCGTTCGAGCGGCTCGCGGAGGACGCCAAGCTGGCACCAACGCTGGAGGACAAGGCGGAGCTGGCGAAGATGGCGTCGGCCGAGTTCCACCACTTCGAGAGGCTGCGCGACCGGCTCGCGGAGATCGGCGAGGAGCCGACGCAGGCGATGGAGCCGTTCGTCGCCGCGTACGACGGGTTCCACAAGCAGACGGCTCCCTCGGACTGGCTGGAGGGGCTCGTCAAGGCGTACGTCGGCGACTCGATCGCCAGCGACTTCTACCGTGAGGTGGCCGCGCGGCTGGACTCCGACTCCCGCGGTCTGGTGCTGGCGGTCCTCGACGACACCGGGCACGGCGGCTTCGCCGTGGAGAAGGTGCGGGCCGCGATCGACGCCGACCCCCGGGTGGGCGGCCGGCTCGCGCTGTGGGCGCGGCGGCTGATGGGCGAGGCCCTGTCGCAGTCCCAGCGCGTGGTCGCCGACCGGGACGCCCTGTCGACCATGCTGGTGGGAGGCGTCGCCGACGGCTTCGACCTGGCGGAGGTCGGCAAGATGTTCTCGCGGATCACCGAGGCCCACACCAAGCGGATGGCCGCGCTGGGCCTGGCCGCCTAGCGCTCGTCATCAGGTGGTCCCCGCCGGGCGCGCGGTTCCGCGCGCCCCTGGCGGTTCGGCTACGCCGTCGCTGATCGTCGGCGCAGGCGCCCCGCCGGACGCAGCAGCAGCGACAGCGAGGCCGCCGAGACGATCACCGCACCGAGCAGGACCACCAGCAGATGCCCGGCCTCCAGCGCGCTGTGCATCACGAACGCGCCGAAGAGCGCGCCGGCGACGCCGGTCGACAGGACCAGCGGGCGGGCCGGGAGACGGTGCGGCAGGCGGTGCGACGCCGCCCACGCCAGAGCCAGGCCGAGGATCGCGGAGCTCAGCGCTTCCAGGAGCATGTCGGGGTCCCTCCCACACGGCCGGCCTGCCCAAATCGGTCGTAGCCCGTCTTACCCCTGACCTGCGGAATCCAATCCACCCCTGTGGGCGATTTGTGCTCCATCCGTGGAGTGATCCGTGTGCCGCGCGGGTGGGGAGAACGCGAACGGGGCGGGATGGCCCATGGCCGCCCCGCCCCGTCCCACGTGGTGCGCCTAGAGCGCGCCGAAGCCCACCTTGCGCGGAGCCGGCTCGCCGATCTCGACGTAGGCGAGACGGTCGGCCGGAACCAGGACCTTGCGGCCGTGCTCGTCCACGAGGCTGAGCAGCTGTGACTTCCCGGCCAGAGCCTCGGCCACCACGCGCTCGACCTCCTCGGGGCTCTGACCGCTCTCCAGAACGATCTCGCGGGGCGCGTGCTGCACGCCGATCTTGACCTCCACGGCTATGTCCCTCCGACGGTCAGTGATGTGCGCGACCTTCCGCGCCGTACGCAGCACACATTAGCCCGGTGAGGGGATCCGCACGCTCCGCCCGAGAACGCCACGAGCGAACATCGGGCGGGAACAAGGCGGCCCTCAGTGGTGCTGCTGGTCGGTCCCGTGCAGCGGGAAGCCCGCGATACCGCGCCAGGCCAGCGAGGTGAGCAGCTGCACGGCCTGCTCGCGCGGCACGCTGCGGTCGCTGTGCAGCCAGGACCGCGCCACCACCTGTGCGAGACCGCCCATGCCCGAGGCGAGCAGCATCGACTCCGCGCGCGAGAGGCCGGTGTCCTCGGCGATCACGTCGCAGATGGCCTCCGCGCACTCGTTGGTGACCTTGTCCACGCGCTCGCGCACGGCGGGCTCGTTCGTCAGGTCCGATTCGAAGACCAGGCGGAAGGCACCGCCGTCGTCCTCGACGTACGCGAAGTAGGCGTCCATCGTGGCGCGGACGCGCTGCTTGTTGTCGGTCGTCGACGCCAGCGCGCTCCGCACGGACTGGATGAGCGCTTCGCAGTGCTGGTCCAGCAGCGCGAGATAGAGGTCGAGCTTGCCCGGGAAGTGCTGGTAGAGCACGGGCTTGCTGACACCGGCGCGCTCGGCGATGTCATCCATCGCGGCCGCGTGGTAGCCCTGGGCCACGAACACCTCCTGGGCGGCTCCCAGGAGCTGGTTCCGTCGGGCACGGCGTGGCAGGCGTGTGCCCCGTGGGCGAACCGCCTCTGTCTGCTCGATGGCTGTCACGCCGCCTCCCATAGTCGTCCTGCGGATCTGGCCGCGTCGCCATCGTACTTTTCGGTAACCGTGGTGTGCGCGGTGAGAGCGCAGAATTTCACGGACCGGACGGTTACGAAAGTGGTTGAGAAGGTTTCAAACAGGGATAGAGCGGGCAAAATGCGCCTCCCTTCCTGCTCACCGGTGCTCAGTGTCGCCCTCGGCGGCATGCATCAGCGGTAGTCGTCCTCGTCGAGCGAGACGACCCGGGCCTGCTCGACCAGATCGGCCTCGTTGGCACGGTCCGGGTCGACGCCGGTCAGCGGGTCGTCGCCCTTCGGCGCGATGTCCGCGTGCTGCTCGGCCGCGTCGACCTCGGGGGCCTCGACGTCGAACTCAGGCGTTTCCGGCGCGTCCTCGGCCTCGAACGTCTCAGGGTCGGTGGGGTCAACGGCCATGCTGGGCTCCCTTCCTACGAACGTCCCTGGGGATGCAGGGGCCACACGCGGGTGCCCTCTGTACGAGCCTAGGAGACACCCGATCCGGACGCTATGCGATCCGCGTCCGGGACGTGACGCAGTGCGCATCCCGCCGGCTGATTCTCGGGTGCCCCCTCCTGGCTCCTCAATGGCAGTCGCTCCCCGATGGCCGATTCCTGTGACGGCGAACACATGAGCCACTACGTGATCGTCTCGTAACATTGCCGCATGTCTTCGACCGAGCTGCCGTTCGTGCCGCCCGCCAACGTGCTGCCGAAGGTGGGGGGCGTCAGGGTCGCGGAGGGCGAGCGGCTCAGGTCGGTCGAGCTTCCCGGGGTCACACTGACGGTGCGGTCGCGACGCCCCGTGCGCGAGGGGCTGCCTCCCGCGCTGTACGTGCACGGGCTCGGGGGTTCCTCGCAGAACTGGTCGGCGCTCATGCCGCTGCTGGACGACGTCGTCGACAGCGAGGCACTGGACCTGCCGGGCTTCGGTGACTCCCCGCCGCCGGACGACGGCGACTACTCCGTCACCGGCCACGCGCGTGCGGTGATCCGCTACCTCGACGCCACCGGGCGCGGCCCCGTCCACCTGTTCGGCAACTCGCTCGGCGGCGCCGTCACCACTCGTGTCGCGGCGGTACGGCCCGATCTCGTCCGTACGCTCACGCTCGTGTCGCCCGCTCTGCCCGAGATCCGAGTGCAGCGCTCCGCCGTTCCGACGGGGCTGCTCGCGGTGCCCGGCGTCGCCCTGCTCTTCACCCGGCTCACCCGGGGATGGACGGCGGAGCAACGGGTCCACGGTGTGATGGCGCTGTGCTACGGGGATCCGGGCCGGGTGACGCCGGAAGGTTTCCGCAACGCCGTGCAGGAGATGGAACGGCGGCTGCGGCTGCCGTACTTCTGGGACGCCATGGCGCGTTCCGCGCGTGGCATCGTCAACGCGTACACGCTGGGCGGCCAGCAGGGTCTGTGGCGCCAGGCCGAACGGGTCCTCGCGCCGACGCTTCTCGTCTACGGCGGCCGGGACCAGCTGGTCGGCTTCCGCATGGCGCAGCGGGCGGCCCGGGCTTTCCGTGACTCACGTCTCGTGACGTTGCCGGACGCGGGACACGTGGCCATGATGGAGTACCCGGAGACGGTGGCCTTGGCGTTTCGCGAACTTCTCGAAGATGCGGGAGAGTTGGGTGAGCGGCGGACGCGGGACGCGGACGCCCGGGCGGATCCGGCCGCCGACGAGGAACACACTGACGAGAGCATGGGGGGCTGAGGCGCGAGGTGGGACGCCACAGCCGTCGCGGGCCCGTCGCCAAGGGCGACACCGCGGACACAACCGCAGTACGGGAAGGCCGGACCGGGCCGGGACAGTGGCCGGGTCAAGGTGAAGGTCAGGATCAGGGCCAGGCGCCGGACACCGGCCGGGGCGACCGCGCGGCACCGCCGCGCTCCGGACAGACGGGCCGGCCGCCCCAGGGCCCGGCCCCTCGGCGCATGCCGGGGCCCCGCCCCGCCCCGGGCAACGGGGCACCCGCGCAAGGCACGCCGCGTCCGCCCGGCGGGACTCCCGCGCAGGGCGTTCCGCGGCTTCAGGACGGCACGCCGGCGCGAGGTGTTCCACGGCCTCCGGACGGCACCCCCGCGCGCGGGGTGCCCCGGCTGTCCGACGGCACCCCTCCGCACGGCTTCCCCCACGCCCGCGGCGGGCACCCCGAGCAGCGGGAGGCCGGGGGCGGCTGGGGTGAGCTGAGGGCTGACGGCGCGCCGATACCTCGGCAGCGACGGGCGCCCGTGCCCGGACCGCGGCAGGAGTACCTCGACGCCTTCGGCGAGGGTGACGACGCTTTCGCGCCCGGCACGCCCGCCTCCGCCCGCGCGGCGGACGCCTACGCCTCCGTCACCAGCTGGAACCCGAGCGCCTCGGCAGGCGGTCGCTTCGGCGACCACGAACACGATCACGACGACGCTCACGATGACGACGCGGAGCCCACCGGTGCACCCGCGCCGGGCAAGGGCGCCAAGGGCCGTACCTTCACCGGTATCGCGGCCGCCGCCGTCACCACCGTGCTGGCCGTGATCGTCGCCGGTCAGGTCGCCGACGGCAACGGCGATGCCGGCACGCAGTCGCAGTCCGCCGCCGACCAAGGCCGCGGCGACGTACGGGACTCCGCCTCCCGGGCGGACGGCCGTGCGCCCGCCCCGGACTCCGGCACGAAGGCGCTGACGTACGGCGAGGCGATGGCCAGGACCTACCCGCTCGGCGCCAAGCTCAAGGGTTCGGGGAAGTTCGACGCCGTCCCCGGTATCGCCAAGGCACCCGGCTCGGGGCAGAAGTTCACCTACCGGGTGGACGTGGAGCAGGGGCTCGGGCTCGACGGCGTGCTCTTCGCCGAGGCCGTCCAGAAGACGCTCAACGACCAGCGCAGTTGGGCCCACAACGGCGCCCGCACCTTCGAGCGCATCCACTCCGGCAACCCCGACTTCGTGATCACCCTCGCCAGCCCCGGCACGACCGCCGACTGGTGCGAGAAGTCCGGCCTGGACACCACCGTGGACAACGTCTCCTGCGACTCGCTCGCCACCGAGCGCGTGATGATCAACG
This sequence comes from Streptomyces viridochromogenes DSM 40736, assembly GCF_000158955.1. Taxonomy (GTDB): domain Bacteria; phylum Actinomycetota; class Actinomycetes; order Streptomycetales; family Streptomycetaceae; genus Streptomyces; species Streptomyces venetus. Next base: position 5,813,223 of record NZ_GG657757.1, read on the forward strand.
CCTACCGGTGGGCGCAGGGCTCGGAGACGTACGGTGACAAGATCCACGCCTACCGGCAGATGCTGATCAACCACGAGGTCGGCCACCGCCTCGGCTACAACCACGTCACCTGCGACAAGAACGGCGACCTCGCCCCGGTCATGCAGCAGCAGACCAAGTTCCTCGACCACGACGGCATCCACTGCCGGGCCAATCCCTGGCCGTATCCCAGGAGTTGACAGGCGTCACAGGGAGCGGCCCACGTCCCGCGTTGACAGGCGCCGAAAGTTCGTTCATATTTCTGGGCATGTCGCCCCGTCATGTATCCGTTCGCGCCGCCATCGAGCTGGCGCTCATCGGCGTGACCCCGCTCTGCGTGGCCGACATCCACTGTTGCTGACGCCCGCCCCAGGCGCGCGTCGCGAACCCGACCCCCTCCTTGTGACCTCCGTCACGGCCTGTCCGTGACCCCGGTCGCGGCATCTTCGACGACCCGGCGCCCGGGGAGACGTCTGCTCAGTCTCGTCTCACCCTTCGTCTCTTCGTCTCGCGATCCGAGACATCATCCGAGAGGTCGTCATTCCGATGCGCCAACCGTCCGTCACAGCGCGCCGCGTGGCCGCGGCATCCGTCAGCCTGGTCCTGGCAGCGGGTGCCGCCGCCTGCGGGCCGAAGGACAACGATGCCAAGGGCGCCGGCGGCGACTCCACGCCCCACAAGGGGGGCACCCTCAGTGTGCTGAACGCGAGCCCTCAGGAGGACTTCGACCCGGCGCGGCTGTACACCTCCGGCGGCGGCAACGTCCCGTCCCTGGTCTTCCGTACGCTCACCACCCGCAACCGCGAGAACGGCGCCGCCGGCACCGAGGTCGTCCCGGACCTCGCCACCGACACCGGGCGCCCCAGCAAGGGCGCGACAGTGTGGACGTACACCCTGAAGAAGGGCCTCACGTACGAGGACGGCACCCCGATCACCTCGGCCGACATCAAGTACGGCATCGAGCGCTCCTTCGCACCCGAACTCTCCGGCGGTGCCCCCTACCTGCGGGACTGGCTGGTCGGGGCCGCCGACTACCAGGGCCCGTACAAGGACAAGAAGGGCCTCGACGCGATCGAGACGCCGGACGAGCGGACCATCGTCTTCCGTCTGAACAAGCCCGAGGGCGAGTTCCCCTACCTCGCCACACAGACGCAGTTCACGCCCGTCCCGAAGAGCAAGGACACGGGCACGAAGTACGAGGAGCACCCCGTCTCGTCGGGGCCGTACAAGGTCGTGCGGAACGAGAACGACGGCGAGCGGCTGGTCCTGGAGCGCAACCCGCACTGGTCCGCCTCGACCGACGCCGAACGCAAGGCCTACCCGGACAAGATCGACGTACGGTCGGGGCTGGACTCGGCCGTGATCAACCAGCGGCTGTCCGCGTCCCAGGGGGCGGACGCCGCCGCCGTCACCACGGACACCAACCTCGGCCCCGCCGAACTGGCCAAGGTGACCGGCGACAAGGACCTCGCCTCGCGCGTCGGCACCGGGCACTTCGGCTACACCAACTACATCGCGTTCAATCCGACCGTGAAGCCGTTCGACGACCCCAAGGTGCGGCAGGCGATCTCGTACGCCATCGACCGGTCGTCCGTGGTCAACGCCGCCGGCGGGTCCGCGCTCGCCGAGCCCGCCACCACCTTCCTGCCGGACCAGAAGTCCTTCGGGTACACGCCCTACGACCTCTTCCCGGCGGGCAAGGCCGGTGACCCGGCCAAGGCCAAGGAGCTGCTGAAGGAGGCCGGCCACCCGAACGGGCTCACCGTCACGCTGACGCACTCCAACGCCAAGGACTTCGAGACCAGCCCCGAGATCGCGACCGCCATCCAGGACGCGCTGAAGAAGGCCGGCATCACGGTCAAGCTGCAGGGCCTGGAGGACAACGACTACTCCGACAAGATCCACAGCGTGAAGACCGAGCCGGGCTTCTTCCTCGCCCACTGGGGAGCCGACTGGCCCTCCGGCGGCCCGTTCCTCGCCCCGATCTTCGACGGCCGGCAGATCGTCAAGGACGGCGCGAACTTCAACACCGGCCTGCTGAACGACAAGTCGGTCAATGCCGAGATCGACGCGATCAACAAGCTGACGGATCTCGACCAGGCCGCCGAGAGGTGGGGTGCGCTGGACAAGAAGATCGGCGAGAAGGCCCTCACCGTCCCGCTGTTCCACCCCGTCTACAAGCGACTGGTCGGCAAGGACGTCAAGAACGTCGTGATCAGCGACTGGACCGGCGTGCTGGACATCTCCCAGGTCGCGGTGAAGTGACACCGTGAGTGAGGCACTTCTCGCCGTCGAGGCGGCCGCGACGGACACCACCGTCCCGGCCGCCTCGGGGGCTCGTCAGTTCTGGCGGCGGCTGCGCACGCAGCGCGCCGCCCTCGTAGCGGCCGGAGTCGTCGCGCTGCTCGTCCTGGTCGCTCTCGCCGCGCCGCTGCTCACCGCCCTGGAAGGCCAGGACCCGACCACCTACCACCCCTCCCTCGTGGACTCCGCGCGCGGCGGCGTGCCCATCGGGTCCCTCGGCGGAGCGAGCGCCGACCACTGGTTCGGCGTCGAACCGCAGACCGGCCGGGACCTGTTCGCGCGTCTGGTCCACGGCGCACGCGTGTCCTTGGGCGTCGCCCTGGCCGCGACCGTGGTGCAGGTCGCCATCGGGACCACCGTGGGCGTCGCGGCCGCGCTGGGGAAGCGATGGGTTGATCAACTGCTGAGCCGGTTCACGGACGTCATGGTCGCCATGCCGCTCATGATCATGTCGCTTGCGCTGCTCGCGATCGTGCCGCCGAGCTTCCCGCGGCCCGTGCTCGTCGCACTCGTCGTCGGCCTGATCGGCTGGGGCAACATCGCCCGGATCGTGCGGGCGCAGACGCTCACCCTCAAGGAACTCGACCACGTCGCCGCGGCACGGCTCAGCGGCTGGGGCACCTGGAGCATCGCCCGCCGCGAACTCCTGCCCGGGGTCGCCGCGCCCATCATCACGTACGCCGCGCTGCTCGTCCCGACGAACATCACCGTCGAGGCCGCCCTGTCCTTCCTCGGGGTGGGCGTGAAGCCGCCCACCCCCTCCTGGGGGCAGATGCTCACGGCCGCCGACGTCTGGTACCAGGCCGCCCCGCAGTACCTGCTGCTGCCCGCGGGCGCCCTGTTCATCACGGTGCTCGCCCTCACCGTCCTCGGCGACGGCGTCCGCACCGCCCTCGACCCGCGTGCGGCCTCCCGGCTGCGCATCGGGACGGGACGCAGGCGGGAGTCGAAGGCGGACGCGGGAGGCACGGCATGAACGGCGTCCCCGGCTTCGTCCTGCGCCGCGCCGTCGGCGCGGCCGTCACCCTGCTCGTCATCTCGGTGATCGTCTACGTCGTCTTCTACGCCACCCCCGGCAACGTCGCCCAGATCACCTGCGGTCCGCGCTGCTCACCGGAACAGGTGCACCAGGTGGCCCGGCAGCTGAACCTCGACGACCCGTTGTTCGTACGGTACGGGCACTTCCTGCAGGGCCTCGTCGCCGGCCAGGACTACTCGACCGGCACGTCCGTGCAGCACTGCTCCGCGCCCTGCCTCGGCCTGTCGTACCAGAGCGACCAGCAGGTCACGCAGCTGATCCTGACCAAGCTCCCGGTCAGCCTGTCCCTGGTGGCCGGCGCCATGGTCATCTGGCTGGTCCTCGGCGTCGGCACCGGTGTGCTCTCCGCCTGGCGGCGCGGCCGGCTCTCCGAGCGGGTGCTGACCGGCATCACCCTCGCCGGCACCGCCACCCCGGTCTTCGTCATCGGCCTGGTCCTGATGATCGTCGTCTGCGGGGAACTTCAGCTGCTGCCCTTCCCGCAGTACGTGGCGCTCGGTGACGACCCCGAACAATGGGCGTGGAACCTGCTGCTGCCCTGGCTGTCGCTCGCCCTCATCGAGGCCGCCGCGTTCGCCCGGCTGACCCGGGCCTCCATGCTGGAGACGCTGGCCGAAGACCACATCCGCACCTTCCGCGCGTACGGCGTCGGCGAACGGTCGATCGTCGGACGGCACGCCCTGCGTGGCGCGTTCGCGCCGGTCATCGCGCTGAACGCCAACAACGTCGGATCGGCGATCGGCGGCGCGGTGCTCACCGAGACACTGTTCGGCCTGCCCGGCGTCGGACAGGAACTCGTCCATGCCGTCAACGTCGTCGACCTGCCGGTCGTGGTCGGCATGGTCCTGGTCATCGGATTCTTCGTGGTCCTCGCCAACGCCGTCGCGGACGTCCTGTACGCGGTGGCCGACCGACGGGTGGTGCTGACATGAGCCTGGTCGACGTGACAGACCTCCGCGTGGACTTCGGCACGCTGCGTGCCGTCGACGGACTCTCCTTCCGCCTGGAGGAGGGCGCCGCCCTGGCCCTGGTCGGCGAGTCCGGCTCCGGCAAGTCGACGGTGGCGTCCGCGTTGCTCGGTCTGCACCGCGGCACCGGCGCGCGGGTCGAGGGCACGGTCGAGGTGGCCGGCACCGACGTGCAGCGGGCCTCCGACGAGGAGTTGCGGCGGCTGCGCGGCGGGCGAGCCGCCATGGTGTTCCAGGATCCGCTGTCCTCCCTCGACCCGTACTACGCGATCGGAGACCAGATCGCCGAGGTGTACCGGGTGCACGCGCGCGTGTCCCGGCGGGCGGCACGCGCGCGTGCCGTGGAGGTCCTCGACCGGGTGGGCATCCCGGACGCGGTCCGGCGGTCCCGGTCCCGGCCGCACGAGTTCAGCGGCGGCATGCGCCAGCGCGCCCTGATCGCCATGGCGCTCGCGTGCGAGCCCCGGCTGCTGATCGCCGACGAGCCGACGACCGCCCTCGACGTGACCGTCCAGGCCCAGGTCCTCGACCTGCTGCACACGCTGCGCGAGGAGACCGGCATGGGCCTGCTGCTCGTCACGCACGACGTCGGCGTCGCCGCCGAGAGCGTCGATGAGGTGCTGGTGATGCGGCACGGCCGGGCGGTGGAGCACGGGCCGGTCACCGCCGTCCTGGGCGCGCCGTCGGAGCCGTACACCCGGGACCTGCTCGCCGCGGTCCCGCGCGTGGACGCGTCGCGCGCCCCCTCCGAGGTGTCCGGCGAGGTGGTCCTCCGGGCCACGGGTCTGCGGCGCGAGTTCGGGCGCGGGAAGCGGGCGTTCACGGCCGTGGACGACGTGTCCCTGACCCTGCACCGCGGTGAGACGCTCGGCGTGGTCGGCGAGAGCGGCAGCGGCAAGACGACCCTGGGCCGCATGCTGGTGGGGCTGCTGGAACCCACGGCGGGACGGATCGAGCCGGGCGGCGGTGTACGCCCGGACGTGCAGATGGTCTTCCAGGACCCCGTCTCCTCCCTCAACCCGCGCCGCAGCGTGGGGGAGTCCATCGCGGACCCGCTGCGGGCACGCGGAGAGCGGGACGAGGGGCGCATCCGGGAGCGCGTACGGGAACTTCTGGAGCGCGTGGGGCTCGAAGCGGCGCACCACGACCGCTACCCGCACGAGTTCAGCGGCGGTCAGCGCCAGCGCGTCGGCATCGCGCGGGCACTCGCCGCCGACCCACGCGTCATCGTCTGCGACGAGCCCGTCTCCGCGCTCGACGTCACCACACAGGCACAAGTGGTCGCCCTCCTGGGAGAGCTGCAGCGCGAGCTCGGGCTGGCGCTGGTCTTCGTGGCGCACGACCTCGCCGTCGTACGCCAGGTCAGCGACCGGGTCGCGGTGATGCGCCGCGGCCGGATCGTCGAGTCCGGCCCGGCCGACCAGGTCTACGAGGACCCTCAGGACCCGTACACCCGGCAGCTCCTGGCCGCCGTACCGGCGCTCGACCCGGAGCTCGCGGCCCGGCGCAGGGCCGCCCGGCGGGAGTTGGCCATCGCGTGACGAGCCGTGTCCGGTTGATCTCCTAGCGCGACAAAACGCGACCCGCACGGGAAAGTTACGACCGTTCACCCCTTTTGGTGGTGCGACGGACAACCGTCCGTCGCACCACCGCCTTGTCCGCATACCTTCTTCCCGCTGCGAGCCGCCGGGCAACGGCGGCTCCCCATACGGGAGATCGGGGGTGCACTCGTGCGCATCGGACTGCTTACCGAGGGTGGCTATCCGTACGTGAGCGGTGACGCCAGGCTCTGGTGCGACCGGCTGGTGCGCGGGCTCGGACAGCACGAGTTCGACGTCTACGCGCTCAGCCGCAGCGAACACCAGGAGGACGAGGGCTGGATCCCGTTGCCCCCGCATGTCCGCAGGGTGCGCACCGCGCCGCTGTGGATGGCCGAGGACGACGGAGTGGTCCTCGGCCGCCGTGCCCGTCGGCGGTTCACCGAGTGCTTCGGCGAACTGGCGGCCGTGCTGTGCGGGGTGTCCGGAGGCGCTCCAGCGGCTGCCGAAGGACCCTCAGGGACGGCGCGGACCCCCGAGGCGGACCGTTTCGCCAACGCGCTGTACGGGCTGGCCGAACTCGCCCGCGAGGAGGGCGGACTGGCAGGAGCGCTCCGCTCCGAGACAGCCGTCCGCACGCTCGAACGCGCCTGTCGTGCGCCCGGCGCACACCGGGCTGCACGCGAGGCCCGGGTGCCGGATCTGCTCGCCGTGGCCGGACAGCTGGAACGCGCCCTGCGCCCGCTCTCCCTCGACTGGTACGAGGACGACGGGCTGGGCACGGTCGACCTCTGCCACGCCGCGTCCGGCGGCACCGCCGCCCTGCCGGGCCTGTTGGCCCGGCACTTCACCGGCGTGCCCCTGCTGGTGACCGAGTACGGCGTGCGCCTGCGGACGCACTACCTCACCGCCCCGGACGCCCCACCCGCCGTGCGGTCCCTGCTGGCGGCCTTCCACAACAGACTCGCGACCGAGGCCTACGCACGCGCCGTCCTCGTCACGGCCGGCAACGCCCACGCCCGCCGCTGGCAGGAGCGCTGTGGCGCCGACCGCGAGAAGCTCCGCACCGTCCACCCCGGCATGGACGCCCGGCCCTTCGCGGACGTCGGCGAGTCCCCGGAGTGTGCCGACCCGGGCACGCTCGTCTGGGTCGGGCGCGTCGAGCCCGCCAAGGACCTGGTCTCGCTGCTGCACGCCTTCGCGGAGATCCGCAAGCGGGAGCCCGCGACGCGCCTGCGCATCGTCGGAGCGCCCACCGGCCCCGAGGGCACGGCCTACCTCGGCCACTGCCGGACACTGGCCGCCCAGCTCTTCCCCGACGAGGCCGACGGCCCGCACACCGCCGGCGACAACCCGGTGTCCTTCGAGGAGATCGGCGGGCCGGAGCTCCCCGCCCGCTCCGACGCTACGCCTCGGGCGCCGTGACGGTCCTGTCCAGCGTCGTCGAGGGCTTCCCGATCGGCCTCGTCGAGGCCATGCTCTGCGGGCGCGCGACGGTGTCGACCGACGTCGGCGCGGTCGTCGAGGTCATCGGAGGCACCGGCCTCGTCGTCCCGCCCCGCAACCCCAGGGCGCTCGCCGAGGCGTGCGTGGCGTTGCTGCGCGACCCCGAACGCCGTGCGCGCCTGGGTGCCGCCGCCCGCGCCCGTGCCCTCGAACTGTTCACGGTCGAGCAGAACATCGAGGCATTTCACGGCATTTACCTCGAGATCGTTTCGCGCACCCCGGTCCGCCGCGTCGTCCTCGACCAGGCGGGGGAGCCGCTGCCCTTCGCCCACCCCGCCGAGGCCCACGTCCCCGTCCGCTGGTCGGCTTCGACATCCCCGCTCGCCGCTCGGAGCGCCCCCGGCTGGGCGATGGACCGACCCGTACGAGACGCCGGCCCCGTCCCGGCCCCGGAGGGAGCACGATGAACGACTTGGACGAACTGGGCCGCCCCGGGGCGTGGGACTCCGACCCGGAGCAGGCGCTGAGCCCCGTGACCACGGACCCGGCCGCCGCGGAGAAGACCACCGGCCGCGGACCGGCCGCCACGCGGCGCGGTGCCGCCGACCCCGTCAAGGCGCTGATGCACCGCCACCGCGAGCTGTGCGAACGCGCGGTGGACCCCCTCGAGATCGCGGCAGGCCTGGAAGCGCACGGCCTCACCGACCGGTCCGCCGCCCGCTTCCGCCACCGGGACGTCTTCTCGCTGGCGGAGGAGATGTTCGCGCGAGTGTCCCGGAACGGGGACGGGCCCCGGCCCGCCACGCCCGACGGCCCAGGGGTGCGCGCCGGCTGGGTCCTCCTGACTCTCCTGCCCGGCACGCTGTGCGCCGCCGCCGTGACCGCCACGCACCTCGCCCACGGCCGGTCCCGCCTCCTCGCGGTGGCCGCCGGCACTCTCGCCGTGGCCCTGGCCCTCCGCGCCGCCTCACGCCGCGGCCCCCTGAGTCCGAGCGACCGCGCCACCCCCCGCCCGACCGGCGCGTGGGTCTGCTGGCTCCTCGCCTACTCCCTCCTGGGTGACGGCCTGCTCCGCAGCGCCGTCGCCGGAGGCCCCGACGGCCTGCCCACCGGCACGGCCGACGGCCCCTGGCCGCTCACCGCCGCCCCCGTCCTGGCCCTCACCCTGGCCTGCGCGCCCGCGGCCTGGACGGCCCACCTCTTCACCGCCCGCGCCCGCCGCAAGCTCGCGGCGAGCCGCGGCCTGGAGGACTTCGCCGCCGCGGTACGACCGCTGCTCCTCGGCGCCTTCGCCCTGTTCCTGGGCGCCCTGACGGCGCTGCTCACCCTCTGCACCGCGGTCCTCGACGAACCCTCGGCCTACGCGGAGGTCCTCACCCTCGGCGCCCTCCTCTTCCTGGCCCGCCTCCTCACCACCCACGGCTTCACGTACGCCCCGGCCGTGG
>NZ_GG657757.1:5822251-5833782 GCF_000158955.1 Streptomyces viridochromogenes DSM 40736
AGCCGTCGAGGCTCCCCGCAGCCACTGACACCGGCCCCACCGCCGAAGGCGCCCGCACCACCCCGTCCGTCCCGTCCCGCCCCGTCCCGTCCCGCCCAAGGAGAACCGACATGATCACCCACCCAGGAGCCCCGGCCGCCGCGGGAGCCGCGCGATGAGAGTCCTGCTGATCGGAGCCAACGGCTACATCGGGCGCTTCGTCGCCGACCGCCTGCTCGCCGACCCTGCCGTGCAGCTCACCGCCCTCGGCCGGGGCGACGACGCCGACGTCCGCTTCGACCTCGCGTCCGGCAGCCCCGGCGCCCTCACCCGCTTCCTCGACGCGGTCCACCCGGGTGTCGTCGTCAACTGTGCCGGCGCCACCCGGGGCGGTGCCCGGGAGCTCACCCGCCACAACACCGTCGCCGTGGCCACCGTCTGCGAGGCCCTGCGCCGCAGCGGTTGCGGAGCCCGGCTGGTGCAGATCGGGTGCAGCGCGGAGTACGGTCCCAGCCAGCCCGGCTCCTCGACGGCGGAGGACGCCGTGCCCCGGCCCGGCGGCCCGTACGGCGTCAGCAAACTCGCCGCCACCGAACTCGTCCTCGGCTCCGGCCTGGACGCCGTGGTGCTGCGCGTCTTCTCACCGGCCGGACCCGGCACCCCCGCCGGCTCCCCGCTGGGCCGGCTCGCCGAGGCCATGCGCCGCGCCATGCAGTCCGGCGACGGCGAACTGAAGCTCGGCGGTCTCGGTGCGCAGCGCGACTTCGTCGACGTCCGTGACGTGGCCCGAGCCGTGCACGCCGCCTCGCTCTCCGCCGCGCAGGGCGTCATCAACATCGGCTCCGGCCGCGCCGTACGCCTCCGTGACGCCGCCGCGGTCCTCGCCCGCGTCGCCGGGTACGGCGGCGCCCTCCACGAACTCGACGGCCCTCCCGGCGCCCTGCGCCCGGTCATCGGCCACCCCCGCTCCGACTCGGACCACGCGCCCCCGGTCACCTTCCCGTACCCGGACGGCTGCGGCAGCTGGCAGCAGGCCGATGTGCGCACCGCGCGCGACCGGCTCGGCTGGCGCCCCCGGATCGGGCTGGAGGAGTCCCTCGCCGACATCTGGATGGAGGCGGCATGCCGCATCTGACCAGCAGGCTGTCGCGCACCTCCGGCACGGAGCTCCGGTCCGGCGTCGGTGTCCCCGGCTACGCGCATCCCCTGCTCGCGCCCACCGAGTGGGGCACACTCGCCAGAAAAAGGCACCCCGCTGCACTGGGTCGTCCTCAACGTGACCGACGGGCCGGGCGCCCGCCCCGACCCGCACTGCCTGGAGGCGGCCGGCCGTCTGCGCAACGCGGGCGTCCGGGTCCTCGGCCATCTCAGTACCCGGTACGGCACGCGCACCTTCGGCGAACTGCTCGGGGACGCCCACCGCTTCGTCGACTGGTACCGGGTCGACGGCTTCCTCCTGGACCGCTGCCCGGCGGACCATGCCGGGCTGTCCGAGGTGCGCCGCACGGTCGCCGCCCTCCGGGGGATGCGTGACGGTGCCCACATCGTCCTCGGCCACGGCATCCATCCGCATCCGGGCTACGCCGAGCTCGCCGACCAGCTGGTCACCTTCTCCGGGCCGTGGAGCGACTACCGCTGGTCGCAGGTGGCCGAGTGGACCGCCGACCACGCGCCCGAGCGCTTCTGCCACTTCGTCCACGGCGTGCCCCGCCCCCACCTGGAGGAGGCGCTGCGGATCTCCCGCTGGCAGGGCGCCGCGACGATCTACTTCACCGACCGCACGGACTGCGGCGGGCGCACCGACCCCTGGGAGACCATGCCCGGCTACTGGGACGAAATCGTCTCGCGGATCGGAACAGGTGTCTCGGAATGAAAAAGCGCATGGCACTGTTACGGGGAGAACAACCGTAGTGATTGACCGACCAACGGAGTCCCCGTGTCGCTGCCACCCCTGGTCGAGCCGGCTTCCGAGCTCACCGTAGACGAGGTCCGCAGGTACTCCCGCCACCTGATCATCCCCGATGTCGGGATGGACGGGCAGAAGCGGCTGAAGAACGCCAAGGTGCTGTGTGTGGGCGCCGGCGGCCTGGGCTCGCCGGCGCTGATGTACCTGGCCGCCGCGGGCGTCGGCACCCTCGGCATCGTGGAGTTCGACGAGGTCGACGAGTCGAACCTGCAGCGCCAGATCATCCACAGCCAGGCCGACATCGGCCGCCCCAAGGCCGAGTCCGCCCGCGACAGCGTCAAGGGCATCAACCCGTACGTGAACGTGATCCTTCACGAGGAGCGGCTCGAGGCCGACAACGTGATGGACATCTTCAGCCAGTACGACCTGATCGTCGACGGCACGGACAACTTCGCGACCCGCTACCTGGTCAACGACGCCTGCGTGCTGCTGAACAAGCCGTACGTCTGGGGCTCGATCTACCGCTTCGACGGCCAGGCCTCCGTCTTCTGGTCCGAGCACGGCCCGTGCTACCGGTGCCTGTACCCGGAGCCCCCGCCCCCCGGCATGGTCCCCTCCTGCGCCGAGGGCGGCGTGCTGGGCGTGCTGTGCGCGTCCATCGGCTCGATCCAGGTCAACGAGGCCATCAAGCTGCTCGCCGGCATCGGTGACCCGCTGGTCGGCCGACTGATGATCTACGACGCCCTGGAGATGCAGTACCGCCAGGTCAAGGTCCGCAAGGACCCGGACTGCGCGGTCTGCGGCGAGAACCCGACCGTCACCGAACTCATCGACTACGAGGCCTTCTGCGGCGTCGTCTCCGAGGAGGCCCAGGCGGCGGCCGCCGACTCCACGATCACTCCCAAGCAGCTCAAGGAGTGGATCGACGACGGCGAGAGCATCGACATCATCGATGTCCGCGAGCCCAACGAGTACGAGATCGTCTCCATCCCGGGTGCTCGGCTGATCCCGAAGAACGAGTTCCTCATGGGCACCGCCCTGGAGAACCTCCCGCAGGACAAGAAGATCGTCCTGCACTGCAAGACGGGTGTCCGCAGTGCGGAAGTCCTCGCGGTGCTGAAGTCCGCGGGCTTCTCGGACGCGGTCCACGTCGGCGGCGGTGTGATCGGCTGGGTCAACCAGATCGAGCCGGACAAGCCGGTTTACTGATCCGGATACGGCTCTCCCTTCCGAGCGGCGGGGGCTTCGCGCACCACGGGTGCCCGAAGGCCCCGCCGTCGTCATGAGCAGACCTTGCCGTCCTTCGGCACCGAGCCGTCCAGCAGGTAGGTGTCCACCGTGGAGTCGACGCAGTCGCTCCCGCTGCCGTACGCGCCGTGCCCCTCGCCCCGCCAGGTGAGCATCACACCGACGCCCTTGCCCAGCTCGTCGGCCATCCTCCGCGCACCCTCGTACGGGGTGGCCGGGTCGCCCGTGTTGCCGACCACCAGGACCGGTGCCGCGCCCGGGGCGCTCACCTCCGGGCTGTCGTGCTGCCCTGGCACCGGCCAGTCGTGGCACCAGCCGGCCGTGTCCCAGCCGAGGTACGTGCCGAAGACCGGGGAGATCTTCTCGAACTCCGGCAGCAGCTTCTTCGTCTCCGCCGCGGTCGGCCGCTGCCTGTCGTCCAGGCACGATATGACCCGCTGGGCGTGGGTCGTCGTGCCGTACTGCCCCGACGCGTTGCGTTCGTTGTAGCGGTCGGCGAGGGCCAGCAGCTCCGAGCCGTCACCCCGCTCCGCCGTGTCGAGGGCACTGGTCAGTGTCGGCCAGCTGTCCTTGCTGTACAGCGGCAGGATGATCCCGGTGACCGCGAGCGACTGGGTCAGCTTCCGCCCGGGCGTGGCGGTCGGCAGGGGCCGGGTGTCGATCCGCCGGAGCAGGTCCGCGATCCTCCGGGTGCCCTCCGCCGGGTCCTGGCCCGTGGATTCGAGGTAGCCGTTCAGCGCGCGCTGGAAGCCCTGCGCCTGGTTCCGGGCATGGCCGACGGTGTCGGCGCCCGGGTCGACGACCGCGTCCAGCGTCATCCGGCCCACCTTCTTCGGGAACAGGTGGGCATAGGTGCCGCCGAGTTCCGTGCCGTAGGAGATGCCGAAGTAGTGCATCCTGGCGTCGCCGAGGACCTCTCGGATGCGGTCCATGTCGCGGGCCGAGTCGGCGGTCGAGACGTGCGCCATCAGCTTTCCGGCGTCCTCCTGGCAGCCCTTGCCGAAGGCGGTGGCGTCCTCGAGGTACGCCTTCTCCTCGGCGGGGGTGTCCGGGGTGGTGTCCACCGACTCGGCCGCCTGGATCTCCTTGTCGCCGCGGCAGCGCACCCCCTCGCTGGCGCCCACCCCACGCGGGTCCCAGCTCACCAGGTCGTACCGCTCACGGAGCTTGGAGACGGTCGGGGCGTACGACGGCATCATGGACATGCCCGAGGCGCCGGGGCCGCCGAAGTTGAACAGGAGCGAGCCGGCGCGGTGGTCCCCGCGGGCCTTGGCGCGGATCAGCCCCAGCCCGATCGTCTCGCCGTTCGGTTCGGACCAGTCCAGCGGCACCTTCAGCGTCGCGCACTGCCAGTCGCTGCCCGGCGCGGGGGCGTCGGAGGTGGCCTCGCACCGGCCCCAGGAGAGTCCACCGCTCTTGTCGTCGGACGAATCACCGCCGCATCCCGCGGCCAGCAGTGCCGAGGCGACCGCCAGAGCGGTCCACCGTGGAAAACGCGCCATGGGCTCCATCCCCCCTCGCATGCCGTCCGCACCGTGCCGCGGATGGCGGTCAGGCCATGGTAGGCAGACGCTGCGTCGGTCGTTGCGGCCTGTGGATAACCTTCTGACCTGCAGCTTTGTCGGGACAGTGGCTTCGCTCAGGTGCAGACCGTCCCCGCCGGCGGCACCTTTCCGTCCAGCAGATAGCCGTTCACCGCGCCTTGTACGCACGTGTTCTTGCTGTCGTAGGCGCCGTGCCCCTGCCCCCGGTACGTCAGCTCGACACCGACACCCTTGCCCAGCGCGTCCACCATCTTCCGCGCGCCCTCGTACGGGGTGGCAGGGTCCCCGGTGTTGCCGACGACCAGGATCGGCGCCGAGCCGGGCGCGCTCACGTCCGGATGGTCGGCGGCGCCCGGCACGGCCCAGTCGGTACAGCCGATCATGCCCCACGCCAAGGTGTCGCCGAACAGGGGGGACGCGGCCCGGAACTCCGGCAGTTTCCGCTGTACGTAGGCGGTGTCGTAGCGGGGTTTGGCGTCCGCGCAGCTGATGGCGGTGAAGGCGGCGACCGAGTTGTCGTACTCGCCGTTCTTGCTGCGCCCGTTCATCGAGTCGGACAGCAGCATCAGGATGCTGCCGTCGCCGCCGTACGCCTGGTTCAGGCCCTCGGTGAGGGTCTCCCACAGGTCCTGCGAGTACAGGGCTTGCACGATGCCGTTCGTCGCCGCGCTCTGGGTCAGCTCGCGCGGGAAGACGCCTGGGATCGGCTTGCTGTCGAGGGATTTCAGCAGCGCGGCGATACGGTTCTTCACGTCCTGCGCGCTGTCGCCGATGGGGCATTTCTCGGTCTTCGACACGCAGTCCTCGGCGAAGTTGTCGAGCGCGAGCTGGAATCCCTCGGCCTGTCCGAGCGAGCTCTGTTCGGGGTTCTCAGTGGGGTCCACGACGGCGTCGAACACGGCGCGGCCGACCCGCTTGGGGAACAAGTGGGCGTAGACGCCGCCGAGTTCGGTGCCGTAGGAGAAGCCGAAATAGTGCAGCTTGTTGTCGCCGAGGACCTGACGCATCAGATCCATGTCGCGGGCGGCGTCGGTTGTACGCACGTGCGGCAGCTTCTTCCCGGAGTTCTGCTCGCACGCCTGGTTGAAGTCCTCGGTGTTGTCGACGAACTCGGTGCGTTCGGAGGCGTCGTCCGGTGTGGCGTCCTGCTGGAAGTACGCGTCGAGCTGCTGGTCGTTCTCGCAGAACACAGGGGCGCTGCGGCCGACGCCCCGCGGGTCGAAGCTGACCAGGTCGTAGCGGGTGCGCAGAGTCTCGAAGTCCTCCCCGAAGCCGGGCAGGGTGGTGACGCCCGACTGGCCGGGGCCGCCGAAGTTGAAGATCAGCGAGCCGATGCGCTCGCTCTCGCTGCCGCTGGTCCTGGCCCGGATCAGCTCGAGGTCGATCGTGTCGCCCTTGGGGTCGTGCCAGTCGAGGGGCGCCTTCATGGTGGCGCACTGCCACTCGCCGCCGTCCGGCAGCGGCGAGGGGGCGGTGCCTCCGCCCTGGGCCTCGTCCGGGGCCGGGCAGGCCTTCCAGTTCAACTGCTGCTGTGTGAGGTCCTCGTCCTTGGCGCCGTCGTCACCGCAGCCACCCAGCACGGCGGACAGCAGCACGGCGGTGGCGGTCAGGGCGGCGGCGCGCAGCCGGAGCAGGCGTGGCATGGTTCCATCCTGCGGCGGTACGGAGCCGGACGCGCGGGGCGCGTGCCGTACGAGGTAAGAGGGGCTGATGTGGCCAGAAGGCCTGTCTCTGGCCTGACGGCGGCCGCTTACTGGTCTGAACGGCGGCCGACGGGCGAGCTCTGTCAGAGGGCCTGCTTGCGGGTCAGATGGTTGAAGGCCAGCCAGCCCGGCAGCACCGGAATCCACAGGGTCAGCAGCCGGAACAGCAGGACGGCCGGTGCCGCGACCTCCTTCGGAAGCCCGACGGCGATCAGACCGACGGTCAGCGTCGCCTCGACGGCGCCCACGCCACCCGGTGTCGGTGCCGCGGAGCCCAGCGCGTTGCCCGCGAGGAAGACGACGGCCACGCTGGCGATGCTGATCGAGGTGGAATCGTCGCCGAACGCGCGGATCGACGCGTCCAGGCACATCACGAAGCAGGCGGTCAGCAGCAGCATGCCGCCGATACCGGTGACCAGCTTCTGCGGCCGCTGGAGCACGTCCAGCATGCGCGGCACGACACCCGCGAACAGCGACCTCACGCGCGTGACGACGAACTTCCGCAGGAACGGCACCGAGGTCACCACGAGCACGAGCACCGCCACCGTCAGCAGACCGGCGATGACCGTCCGGGACGGCGACAGCGACGGCGTCTTCTCGGTTCCGGTCAGATAGCCGAAGGACAGCAGCATCAGGATGTGGCAGCCGAGCCCGAACAGCTGTGACGCGCCGACACTCGCCACCGCGAGCCCCGGCCGCACTCCCGCGCGCTGGAGGAAGCGCGTGTTGAGAGCGACACCGCCCACCGCGGCCGGCGCGACGATCTTCACGAACGACCCGGCGACCTGCGCCGCCACGGTCCGCAGGAACGGCACCCGCTCGGGCACGAAGCCCAGCAGCGCCATCGCCGCCGCCACGTAACTGCCCATGGAGAACAGCACGGCCGCGGCGACCCAGCCCCAGTCGGCGTTCGAGATGAGCGGTCCGAACTCGATGTGCGTGAGTTGCGTCAGCAGGAAGTACGCGCCGATCGCGCCGGCGATGAAACTGATCAGGGTGCGCGGCCGCACCCGCTCGAGCCGGGCCGGCTCGACCGGTGCCTGCGGCCTGATCCGCAGCACCTGGTGCCGGATCTGCGTGAGCAGGTCCTCCTCGCGCGCCTCCTCCAGGGCCTCGTCGATGGCCCGCTTCTCGGCCCGCTGCTCCGCCCGTACGGCCTTCTTGTCGGGCTTGTCCGGGACCGGTGCGGTGTCGTCTTCGGAGGCCTCCTCCAGGCGGGCCTGCTTGGCCTGCCGGGACGCCTCCAAAACCGCGTCGCGCTCGCGCTGCGCCCGCTCCCGGGCCAGTCTGCGCAGCGTCGCGCGCGTGGAGCGGCTGAGCGCGATGGGCTGGAGCATCGGCAGACAGTCCGCCACCGCGTCCGGCCCGAGCACGCCCACCGCCGAGGCGACCGCCCGCTCGGCACCGACCCGCAGACCAAGGGTCACCAGCAGCTGGGAGATGTCCATGCGCAGCAGCAGATCGCCGGCCGCGATCTCGCCGACGCGCAGGTCGGTGAGGATCACCGTGCCGGAACGATCCACCAGAATGGCGTCGCCCACCAGCCTGCGGTGCGCGATGCGCCGGGACTGGAGGGCCTCCACCTGGTGCCAGGTGTCGCGCAGCAGGTCGTCGGTGATCTCCTCGTCCGGCAGCGAGTCGAGAGTGCGCCCGCCGCTGTGCTCGTAGACGAGCATCACCGCGTCGGGGCCGAGTTCCGAGGTCGCGATCAGCTTGGGCGCGTTGGCGCCGGCCGCGATGGCCGCGTACGCCAGCAGTGCCTCCTGCTCCAGGGCCTGCCGCAGCGACTGCAGGCTGCTCCGGGTGGCGAAGCCGCGCAGGGTCAGATTGCGCCAGGCGCGGTAGAAGAAGCCCTGGGCCTGCTGCTCACGGTCGACGACCGTCACGTCCAGCGGCGGGCCGTCCTCCAGCGTGACGAAGTAGCGGCGGCCCCGGTCACCGGTGTCCGGGTTGTCCGAGGTGTCCTCGCGGGACGCGCTGACCGGGTGGAAGCCGACGGTCCGCAGGCCCGCCATCAGCGTCTGCCCGGTGGGCCGGACGTTGGGCGAGCCGACCGCGTACAGCGTGCCGTAGGCCACGGTCCAGCCGATCAGCACGGTCAGGATGATCGAGAACGGTGTCGTGTACCCGGTGACGAGCATCGAGAAGGCGTCGAGGAGCAGCACGACCCACAGCACGGCGCGCCATCGGGGTCTGCGGGACATGCCGACGGCCGTCATGTACGCGATGACCGGCGCCAGATAGCCGTGCACGGGGTCGGTCAGCGCGTGGATGTCGCCGGGGGAGGGCTGGGTGAGCGCCTCCTGGATCGAGTCGGGGGCGGCCCGGGCCACCCACAGGTCGGTGGCGAGGGTCACACCGTGTGCGAGGACCGCCGCGAGCACGCCGTCGGCGATCCGCAGCCCGTCCCGTTTGATCAGCCGCTCGATGGCGAAGGCGACCGGCACCAGCAGGATCGCGATGCTGGAGGCCAGTCCCGCGATCTTGATGAGCAGGTCGGGTGCCTGCCCGGTGCCCTTGTTGATGTCCTGTTCGAGGCCCGAGGTGGTGCCGTGCGCGAACGCGGCGATCCCGATCAGCACCGCGATGGCGAGCACGCCCACCAGCAGCCGCATCAGATCGGACGGGCGGTGCACGCGCGCGGGGAGCAGCGGTTCGTCGCCCTCCACCTCGTCGATGTTCACGATGTCCGGTTCCCCGGAGACCGGCCGGGCCTGCTTCCCGCCCGCCTTCGGGCCGTCGTCCGGCGTGTCCGGGCGCGACGCAGCGTCAGAGGTGCCCTCCGTGTCGTCCGGGTGCGCACCCTGCTGCTTCATGGTCTCTTCTTGGTCTCGTATCACCGGTCACCGCCCGCACGATGGTGGCATGCCGCACCGACACACGGGGGCATCAGGGTGCACATGCGGGGTCGGACAGTCTGCCCGACGTGCGCCCGCCGGGCGAGGCGAACGCTCCGGAGCAGGCGCGGCCCGTTGTCGGTGGGGTGGGGCAGGATGGGACGGATGAGTGAGCAGAGCCCTGAGGGGGGCCGGTACGAGGACGAGCGCGCGCAGGCGCTGCCCGCGTACGCCGAGCGGGTCCTGGATGTGGCCGAACTGATCCCGCCGGGCCGTGTCATGACATACGGGGACGTCGCCGAGTGGCTCGACGAGGGCGGTCCACGGCAGGTCGGCCGCGTCATGGCCCTCTACGGGGGAGCCGTTCCGTGGTGGCGCGTCGTCCGCGCGGACGGCGTCCTGCTCCCGGGGCACGAACAGCGGGCGCTCGGCCACTACCGCGAGGAGGGCACGCCCCTGAAAGAGGCGAGCCGGGCCGCCGAGGGCCATCTGCCCCGCCTCGACATGAGACGGGCGCGTTGGGACGGCGGCGAACGCGCGGAGGGTCACACCTGACAGCTTCCGGCATCGGACGCCCCCTCGTGTGACCCGTGATCCGGACGGGGGAATCGGGGCACAGGAGCGGCATGACGTACGTTCGTGAGACGAGGGGCGTGAGTGCCATGAGTGCCGCGAGTGACCGGCGGGAAGAAGGGGAAGCCCTGCTTCCGCCCCACCCGTCGGCGTAGCGTCGGCCGCACACGTCCCCGTCACCCCGCGGTCACCGCCCGCAACGCGCGGTGGCCCGCCCACCAGCACTTCCACCAGGACCGGCGAACCACGTGAGCTCCTCTTCCTCCACCAACGGCCTTTCGCACCCCCGGGTGCGGCGGGGGAGCCGTGGCGCTTACCGACTGGTACGTACCCCTCCTGCCCGAGTGGATCCCCCTCTTTTGGACGCCTCGCAGCGCTCCGTGGTTGACCACACCACCGGACCGCTGCTCGTCCTCGCAGGTCCCGGCACCGGAAAGACCACCACGCTCGTCGAGTCCGTGACCGAGCGCATCGCCCGCGGCGGTGACCCCGAGCGCGTCCTGGTCCTCACCTTCAGCCGCAGGGCGGCCGTCGAACTGCGCGACCGCATGGCCCAGCGGACCGGGGCGGCCCGCGCTCCCCAGGCGACCACCTTCCACTCGTTCTGCTACGCCCTGGTCCGCGCCCACCAGGACAGCGACCTGTTCGTGGAACCGATGCGGCTGCTGTCCGGCCCCGAGCAGGACGTCTCGGTGCGGGAGCTGCTCGCCGGCCAGGTCGATCTGGAGCGGCTCGGGCTCGCGAACGTGCGCTGGCCGGACGAGCTGCGCGCCTGCCTGACCACGCGCGGGTTCGCCGACGAGGTCCGGGCGGTCCTCGCCCGCACCCGTGAACTCGGCCTCGGCCCCGACGCCCTGGACGACTTCGCCCGCCGTACGGGACGCCCCGACTGGCGCGCCGCCGCCGCCTTCCTCGCCGAGTACCTCGACGTGCTCGACCTGCAGGGCGTGCTCGACTACGCGGAACTCGTCCACCGCGCGGTGCTCCTCGCCCGCCGGCCCGAGGCCGCCGCGTGGCTCGCCGCCCGGTACGACGCCGTCTACGTCGACGAGTACCAGGACACCGATCCCGCTCAGGTGCGGCTCCTGCACGCCCTGGCCGGCGGGGGCCGCACGCTCGTCGCCTTCGGTGACCCCGACCAGTCGATCTACACGTTCCGCGGGGCCGACGTGAACGGCATCCTCGACTTCCCGCACGCCTTCCCCCGCGCGGACGGCCGCCCGGCCCCCGTCAAGGTGCTGCGCACCTCCCGACGCTCCGGCGCCGCCCTGCTGGCCGCCACCCGCCTGCTGACCCAGCGCATGCCGCTGACCCGGCTGCCCGCCGAGAAGGTGCGCGCCCATCGCGAACTCGCGCCCGTCCGGGACGGCGGCCGGGTCGAGGCGTACACGTACCCGACGTCCGGCACGGAACTGGACAACATCGCCGACATCCTCCGCAGGGCCCACCTGGAGGACGGCGTCCCGTGGAGCGAGATGGCCGTCCTGGTACGCGCCGGTTCCCGCACGATCCCGACCGTGCGCCGCGCCCTCACGGCGGCCGGCGTACCCGTGGAGGTGGACGGCGACGACGTACCGTTGCGCCACGAACCGGCGGTGGCACCGCTGCTGACGGCGCTGCGGGCGGTGGCGGCGGCGGAGGCCTCGGGGGCCGCCGGCGCGGCGGCGTCCGGCGAGCCCGAGGCGACCTCCTGGCTCGACACCGAGACCGCCCTCACCCTCCTCACCTCACCCCTCGCCGG
>NZ_GG657757.1:5834030-5848183 GCF_000158955.1 Streptomyces viridochromogenes DSM 40736
TGGAGCGGGCCGCCCGCCGGGGCGGCGCGGCCGGGCGCAACGCTGGACCGCGACCTGGACGCCGTCTGCGCGCTGTTCGCGACGGCGGCCCGCGCCGAGGAGCGCACCGGCGGCCGGGGCACCCTCAACTTCCTGGAGGAGATCGAGGCCGAGGACATCGCCGCCGACACCCTCACCCGGCGAGCCGTACGCCCCGGCGCCGTCCGTCTGATGACCGCACACCGCTCCAAGGGCCTGGAATGGCGCCTGGTGGTCGTCGCGGGCGTCCAGGAGGGCCTCTGGCCGGACCTGCGGCGCCGCGGCTCCCTCCTGGAGGCCGACCGCATCGGCCGCGACGGACTCGCCGAACCCCTCACCCCGGGCGCGCTGCTCGCCGAGGAGCGCCGCCTGTTCTACGTGGCCGCCACACGCGCGCGTGAACGGCTCGTCGTCACCGCCGTCAAGGCCCCCGCGGACGACGGCGACCAGCCCTCCCGCTTCCTGACCGAACTCGGCGTCGAACCCAGGGACGTCACGGGACGCCCCCGCCGCCCGCTGTCCGTCGCGGCACTCGTCGCCGAACTGCGTGCCACCACCGTCGACCCGCGCGTCTCCGACGCCCTCCGGGAGGCCGCCGCCCGTCGCCTCGCCCGGCTCGCCGCCCTCGCCGACGAGGACGGCCGCCCCCTGGTGCCGTCCGCGCACCCCTACCGCTGGTGGGGCATGTTCGAGCCGACCGAGTCCAAGGTGCCGCTGCGCAACCGCGACCAGCCCGTCGTGCTCTCCGGCAGCGCCCTCGACCAGCTCGCCAACACCTGCGCCCTCCAGTGGTTCCTGGGCCGCGAGGTGAAGGCCGACGCGCCCGCGACCGCCGCCCAGGGCTTCGGCAACGTCGTGCACGTCCTCGCCGACGAGGTCGCATCCGGGCACACCCCGGCCGACCTCTCCGTCCTCATGGAGCGCCTCGACTCGGTGTGGAACGCCCTCGCCTTCGACGCACCCTGGAAGTCCGACCAGGAGAAGGACAACGCGCGCGTGGCGCTCGAACGATTCCTGCAGTGGCACGTCATGGACCGCACCGGACGCACCCCGGTCGCCAGCGAGCACGACTTCGACGTCACCCTCGACGCGGGCGACTACCAGGTGCGCATCCGCGGCCAGATGGACCGCGTCGAAGCGGACGGCGACGGCCGCGCCTACGTGGTCGACTTCAAGACCGGCAAGCAGGCGCCCACCGGCAAGGAGGTGGAACGCCACCCGCAGCTCGCCGTCTACCAGCTGGCCGTCCGCGAGGGCGCCGTCGACGACGCCTTCGACGGGGTGCGCCCCGAACCCGGCGGCGCCGAACTCGTCCACCTCCGGCAGGGCGCGGCGAAGCGCGACGGCGGTGAGACCCTCCCCAAGGTGCAGGCCCAGGAGCCGCTGGCGGGGGAGTGGGTCGGCGACCTGCTGGCCACCGCCGCCGGCAAGGTCCTCGACGAGCGGTTCACGCCGACCGCCGGGCAGCACTGCACGCACTGCGCCTTCCGGGCCTCGTGCAGCGCGCGGCAGGAGGGCCGCCACGTCGTGGAGTGAGGTATCGCACCACCTGCGCTGACCTGCGCTTCTTCCGTCCCGGAAGCTGATCCGGTCACCACTGTCAGTGGCCGCCGATAGCCTCGTCGACGTGCCAGCCCGTATCACCGACCCCGAACAGCTCAAGGAACTCCTCGGTATCCCGTTCACCCCGGAGCAGACGGCCTGCATCACCGCGCCGCCCGCCCCGCAGGTGATCGTCGCCGGTGCCGGTTCGGGCAAGACGACGGTGATGGCGGCACGCGTGGTGTGGCTGGTCGGCACCGGACAGGTCGCCCCCGAGCAGGTGCTCGGCCTCACCTTCACCAACAAGGCCGCCGCCGAACTCGCCGAGCGCGTCCGCAAGGCGCTGGTGAAGGCCGGCGTGACCGACCCGGACGCCATCGACCCGGACAACCCGCCGGGCGAGCCGGTGATCTCCACGTACCACGCCTTCGCGGGCCGCCTGCTCACCGACCACGGCCTGCGCATCGGTCTCGAGCCCACGTCCCGGCTGCTCGCCGACGCGACCCGATTCCAGCTCGCCGCGCGCGTCCTGCGCGAGGCCCCCGGACCCTACCCGGCCCTCACCCGCTCCTTCCCGGACCTCGTCGGCGATCTCCTCGCCCTCGACGCCGAACTCGCCGAGCACCTCGTACGCCCGGAGACCCTGCGCGCGTACGACGCCGAACTGCTGCTGACCCTGCGCGGCGCCAAGCTCACCAACGCCGACCTGCGCAAGGTCCCCGACGCGGCCGCCGCCCGCCGCGCACTGGCCGAGCTGGTGACCCGCTACCGGGCCGCCAAGCGCGAACGGGACCTGCTCGACTTCGGCGACCAGATCGCCCTGTCGGCCCAGCTCGCCCGGCTCCCCGAGGTGGGCCACGTCCTGCGCGACGAGTTCCGGGTGGTCCTGCTCGACGAGTACCAGGACACGTCGGTCGCCCAACGCGTCCTCCTGGCAGGCCTGTTCGGTGACGGCACCGGCCACCCGGTCACCGCCGTCGGCGACCCCTGCCAGGCGATCTACGGCTGGCGCGGCGCCTCCGTCGCCAACCTCGACGACTTCCCCGAGCACTTCGCCCACGCCGACGGGCGCCCGGCGACCCGACAGGCGCTCAGCGAGAACCGCCGCAGCGGCGGCCGCCTCCTCGACCTCGCCAACGGCCTCGCGGAGCCCCTGCGCGCCCTGCACGCGGGCGTGGAGGCCCTCCGCCCGGCCCCCGGCGCCGAACGCGACGGCATCGTGCGGTGCGCTCTGCTGCGCACCCACGCCGAGGAGATCGACTGGGCCGCGGACTCCGTGGCCCACCTCGTGCGGACCGGGACGGCTCCCGGCGAGATCGCCGTCCTGTGCCGTACGGCGACGGACTTCGCCGAGATCCAGGGCGCCCTGGTGGCCCGGGACCTCCCGGTGGAGGTGGTCGGCCTGTCCGGGCTACTGCACCTGCCCGAGATCGCCGACCTCGTCGCCGTCTGCGAGGTCCTCCAGGACCCCGGCGCCAACGCCTCCCTGGTGCGCCTGCTGACCGGCCCGCGCTGGCGCATCGGCCCGCGCGACCTCGCCCTGCTGGGGCGGCGGGCCCGGCGCCTCGTGGCCCACGCGCGCGTGACGGGCGAGGACGACCCGGACCGCCGGCTCGCCGAGGCCGTCGAAGGGGTCGACCCGGCCGAGGTGATCTCCCTCGCGGACGCCCTGGACACGTTCCTGGAGACGCCGCTGGACGGCCACGGGGACGACGACGGTCTGCCCTTCTCGCCCGACGCGCGCGTGCGCTTCGCCCGCCTCGCCACCGAGCTGCGCGAACTGCGCCGCTCCCTGGCCGACCCGCTGATGGACGTCCTGCACCGCGTCCTCGCCGTCACCGGCCTCGAGGTGGAGCTGTCGGCGTCCCCGCACGCCCTGGCCGCCCGCCGCCGCGAGACCCTGTCCAACTTCCTCGACGTCGCCGCCTCCTTCGCCGCCGGCGACAACGAGGCCACCCTCCTCGCCTTCCTCGGCTTCCTGCGCACCGCCGCCCAGTACGAGAAGGGCCTCGACAACGCCCTGCCCGGCGGCGAGAACACCGTCAAGGTGCTCACGGCCCACAAGTCCAAGGGCCTGGAGTGGGACGTCGTGGTCGTCCCCGGCCTGGTCACCGGCACCTTCCCCAGCAGCCAGGGCCGCGAGAAGTGGACCTCCCAGGGCAAGGTCCTGCCGCACGCACTGCGCGGCGACGCCGACACGCTGCCCGACGTCGCGTCCTGGGACCCCAGGGGCCTGAAGGACTTCCACGAGGCGATGAAGGACCACCAGCACACCGAGGAACTGCGCCTCGGCTACGTCACCTTCACCCGCCCCCGCTCCCTGCTCCTGGGGTCCGGCCACTGGTGGGGACCCACCCAGAAGAAGTGCCGCGGCCCGTCGGCGTTCCTCCAGGCGCTGCACGACCACTGCGCGGCCGGGTACGGCGAGATCGAGGCCTGGGCGGACGAACCCGCCGAGGACGAGGAGAACCCGGCCCTGCACCAGGCCACCCGCCCGACCCAGGTTGTGGGCCCCTGGCCCCTGGACCGAGGGCGGCCCTGGCCCGGCGCCCGCGGCGGGCGGCCGAGACCGTCCTGGCCCCACCCTGGGAGGGACCTCGCGTCCCCAGCAGGGACGGGCATCCCGCGGCCGTGCACGACCCGGACGCCTTCGACGACCCGGAATGGCCGCCGCCCCCCGAGGACGACGAGCCTCCGTACGACGAACCGGACCCGTTCGGCGACGGCGAGTTCGACGAACCGGACCCGTTCGACGAGGGCTCGTTCGAAACGAAGCCGTTCGACGAGGGCCCGTTCCAAACGAAGCCGTTCGACGAAGACCGCTACACGGAAGAGCCGGCCGGCGGGGACGCACGGCCAGTGGCAGGCCCCACGGTTCCCCACCAGGCGGGGCCACCGGAGCTCCCGGACGCACACCGGCACCGCAGGCCGCCCCTCACCCCCGAGGAAGCCCGCACCGTCGCCTCCTGGGACCGCGACCTCGACGCCCTCACCGGCGAGCTCCTGCGCGCCCGCGACAACGTCACCGAAGTCCACCTCCCGGCGTCCCTCACGGCGTCCCAGCTGCTGCGCCTGGCCGAGGACCCGGACGGTTTCGCGCAGGAGCTGGCCCGCCCCATGCCCCGCCCGCCCCAGCCCGCCGCACGCCGCGGTACCCGCTTCCACGCCTGGGTCGAGGCCCGCTTCGAAGAGCTGACGCTGCCCATGCTGGAGCCGGAGGAGCTCCCCGGCAGCGAAGCCGAGATCGCCGACGAACAGGACCTGGAGGCCCTCAAGGACGCCTTCGAGCGCACCCAGTACGCGCACCGCACGCCCTACCGGGTGGAGGCCCCCTTCCAGCTCGCCATCGCCGGCCGCGTCGTACGGGGCCGCATCGACGCCGTCTACAAGGAAGGCGACGGGGAGGAGGCGACGTACGAGATCGTCGACTGGAAGACCAGCCGCTCCCGCACCGCGGACCCGCTCCAGCTGGCCGTCTACCGCCTCGCCTGGGCCGAGCAGCAGGGCGTGCCCCCGGAGTCGGTCACGGCCGCGTTCCTGTACGTGCGCGGCGGGGAGGTCGTGCGCCCGGACGAGCTGCCGGACCGTGCCGCCCTGGAACGGCTGCTGCTCGACGACCCGTCCGCCGTGGAGGCCGGTGAGGAACCGCACTCCGAGGACGTCGGTGCGGGCCGATAGGCTCGTGACCATGAGCCAGACCCCGGACAGCGCCGTCCGTACGTACATCGAGCAGCATCGCGCCGCCTTCCTCGACGACCTCGCCGAGTGGCTGCGCATCCCGTCGGTGTCGGCCCAGCCGGACCACGCCCCCGACGTACGACGCAGCGCCGACTGGCTCGCCGCCGAGCTGAAGCAGACGGGGTTCCCGACGGCCGAGGTCTGGCAGACCCCGGGCGCGCCCGCGGTCTTCGCCGAGTGGCCCTCCGACGACCCGCAGGCCCCGACCGTGCTGGTCTACGGCCACCACGACGTGCAGCCCGCCGCCCGGGAGGACGGCTGGGACAGCGAGCCCTTCGAGCCGGTCGTCCGAGGAAACCGTCTCTACGCGCGCGGGGCGGCCGACGACAAGGGCCAGGTCTTCTTCCACACCCTCGGCGTCCGCGCCCACCTCGCCGCCACCGGCCGCACCACCCCGGCCGTACACCTGAAGCTACTGGTCGAGGGCGAGGAGGAGTCCGGCTCACCGCACTTCCGGGCGCTGGTCGAGCAGCACGCCGAGCGGCTGGCCGCCGACGCCGTGATCGTCTCCGACACCGGCATGTGGTCCGAGGACACCCCCACGGTGTGCACCGGCATGCGCGGCCTCGCCGAGTGCGAGATCCGGCTGTACGGCCCCGACCAGGACATCCACTCCGGCTCCTTCGGCGGGGCGGTGCCCAACCCGGCGACGGCCGCCGCCCGCCTCGTCGCCGCCCTGCACGACGAGCACGCGCGCGTGGCGATACCCGGCTTCTACGACGGTGTGATCGAACTCAGCGACCGGGAGCGCGAACTCTTCGCCGAACTGCCCTTCGACGAGGAACAGTGGCTGCGCGCGGCCAAGTCGCACGCCACCCGGGGAGAGGCCGGGTACACCACCCTGGAACGCGTCTGGGCCCGCCCCACCGCTGAGGTCAACGGCATCGGCGGCGGCTACCAGGGCCCCGGCAGCAAGACGATCGTGCCGTCCTCCGCCATGGTGAAGCTGTCCTTCCGGCTGGTGGCGGGCCAGGACCCCGACCACGTGGAGAAGGCCGTACGCGCCTGGGCCGAGCAGCAGGTGCCCGCCGGGATCCGCTGCGAGATCACATTCACCGGCGCCACGCGCCCCTGCCTGACACCGCTGGACCACCCGGCCCTCCAGTCGGTCGCCCGCGCCATGGGCCGGGCCTTCGAGAAACCCGTCCGCTTCACCCGCGAGGGCGGCTCCGGACCGGCCGCGGACCTCCAGGACGTCCTCGGCGCCCCGGTGCTCTTCCTCGGCATCTCCGTCCCGTCCGACGGCTGGCACGCCCCGAACGAGAAAGTCGAACTCGACCTGCTCCTCAAAGGCGCCGAGACCACGGCGTACCTGTGGGGTGATCTCGCCGAGCACTGGCGTCATGCGCCCTGAGCGTTCCGCGCCGTCCGGACCGGCAGCGCGCGCGGGGCACACTGAAAGGGCCGCCCCGTACCTCCCGAACGCCGACCCCGGCCGCCTCTCGCCGTACGTCCCGCTGATCAGCCCGCCGAACCCGACCGTTCCACCGGGGAGTTGGAAGCACCCGTGACCACCTGGACCGACCACAACGCCGACCGACCCATCTCGCTCACCGCCCCGAGCGGCATCGACCGGGCCGCGCACCACCGGCTCGACGAGGCCTGGCTCGCGGCGGCGTGGAGCCACCCCAGCACGCGCTGCTTCGTGGTCTCCGGCGGCCAGGTCCTCATCGACGAGACGGCGGACGGGCGCACCGAACTCGTCATGACGCCCTCCTTCGAGGCCCCTCTCACCGAGGCGCACCGCTACTTCCTCGGCAACGACGAGGACGGCGTCAGCTACTTCGCCCTCCAGAAGGACTCCCTGCCCGGGCGCATGGACCAGTCCGCGCGCCCGGCCGGTCTGCGCGAGGCCGGCCTGCTGCTGTCGGCCCGTGACGTGGGCCTGATGGTGCACGCCGTCGGCCTGGAGAACTGGCAGCGCACGCACCGCTTCTGCTCCCGATGCGGCGAGCGCACCGTCATCGCCGCGGCCGGCCACATCCGCCGCTGCCAGGCCTGCGGCGCGGAGCACTACCCGCGCACGGACCCCGCCGTGATCATGGCCGTCACCGACGAGGACGACCGTCTCCTGCTCGGCCGCCAGGTCCACTGGCCCGAGGGCCGCTTCTCGACACTCGCCGGTTTCGTCGAGCCCGGCGAGGCCATCGAGCAGTCCGTGCGCCGTGAGGTCCACGAGGAGGTCGGCATCACCGTCGGCCAGGTGGAATACGTCGCCAGCCAGCCCTGGCCCTTCCCGTCCAGCCTCATGCTGGGCTTCCTGGCCCGCGCCACCTCGACCGAGATCGAGGTCGACGGCGACGAGATCCGCGAGGCCCGCTGGTTCTCCCGCGACGAACTGCGGGCCGCCTTCGAGTCCGGCGAGGTGCTCCCGCCCTACGGCATATCGATCGCGGCCCGCCTGATCGAGCTCTGGTACGGCAAGCCGCTCCCGACGAGGAGCGTCGCCTGACGGCGATCAAGCACGCACGTCGGCACACGCCCATCGAGAAGGCGGTTCCTGAGCTGCCTCAGGAACCGCCTTCCCCGCACAACCGTGGGGCGACTACGCGCCGATCTTCTGCTTCACCTGAGCCAGCGACGGGTTGGTCAGGGTGGAGCCGTCCGGGAACAGGACGGTGGGCACCGTCTGGTTTCCGCCGTTCGCCTTCTCCACGAACGCGGCGGACTCCGGGTCCTGCTCGATGTTGATCTCGGTGTACGCGATGCCCTCGCGGTCCATCTGGCTCTTCAGCCGGCGGCAGTAGCCGCACCACGTGGTGCTGTACATCGTCACAGTGCCCAGCATGTCTCTGGTGCTCCTTCAACGGCTCGGGGACGGGTGGTCGCCTCGGTGGAACGTACGTGAAAGGTCCACCATTCCCGGACCCGTGCCGCACCGCACGTGACGCCTGCCGCATTGGTACGACTATCGGCGCCTGCCTGTGGACAACCGGCACAGCCGTCTCCCGCGACCTGGCAGCATGGCTGTGTGACAGCAGCAACGCACTCCACCCTGTTCCCGCAGGTACCGGACTCCGCCGACGCGGTGCTCGAGGGGCTCGACCCCGAGCAGCGCGAGGTGGCCACGGCCCTGCACGGTCCGGTGTGCGTCCTGGCGGGCGCGGGCACGGGCAAGACCCGGGCGATCACCCACCGCATCGCCTACGGAGTGCGCGCCGGCATCCTCCACCCCTCCAGCGTGCTCGCCGTCACCTTCACCAACCGCGCGGCCGGGGAGATGCGCGGCCGGCTGCGCCAGCTCGGCGCCGCAGGCGTCCAGGCGCGCACCTTCCACTCGGCGGCCCTGCGACAGCTGCAGTACTTCTGGCCGAAAGCGATCGGCGGCTCCATGCCCCGGCTCGTCGACCGCAAGATCCAGCTCGTCGCCGACGCGGCCGCCGCCTGCCGCATCCGTCTCGACCGGGGCGAGCTGCGGGACGTCACCGCCGAGATCGAGTGGTCCAAGGTCACCCAGACCGTCCCCGCCGACTACGCCCCCGCCGCCGTCAAGGCCGGCCGTGAGGCCCCTCGCGACCCCGCCGAGATCGCCCAGCTCTACGCCGCCTACGAGGACGTCAAGCGCGAGCGCTCCGTCATCGACTTCGAGGACGTGCTGCTGCTGACCGTGGCCGTCCTCCAGGACCGGCACGACATCGCCGAGCAGGTGCGCACGCAGTACCAGCACTTCGTGGTCGACGAGTACCAGGACGTCAGCCCCCTCCAGCAGCGACTGCTGGAACTCTGGCTGGGCGAGCGGGACAGCCTCTGCGTGGTCGGCGACGCCAGCCAGACCATCTACTCCTTCACGGGGGCCACCCCGGACCATCTGCTCGACTTCCGCACCCGCCACCCCGGCGCCACCGTCGTCAAGCTCGTCCGCGACTACCGCTCCACGCCCCAGGTCGTCCACCTCGCCAACGGCCTGCTCTCCCAGGCCCGGGGCCGCGCCGCCGACCACCGTCTGGAGCTCGTATCCCAGCGCGCCCCGGGGCCCGAGCCGCTCTACACCGAGTACACCGACGAGCCCGCCGAGGCGGAGGGCGCGGCCCGCCGCATCCGCGAACTCGTCGACTCGGGTGTCCCGGCCGCTGAGATCGCCGTCCTGTTCCGTACCAACGCGCAGTCCGAGACCTACGAACAGGCCCTCGCCGACGCCGGGGTGCCCTACCAGCTGCGCGGCGCCGAACGGTTCTTCGACCGCCCCGAGGTGCGCAAGGCGGGCGTCGCCCTGCGCGGCGCCGCCCGCTTCGGCGGCAATGACTCCCTCCTCGACGATGTTGTCGACCTGCCCTCCCAGGTGCGCGCCGTGCTGTCGGGGGAGGGCTGGACGCCGCAGCCACCGGCCGGCTCCGGCGCCGTGAGGGAACGCTGGGAGTCCCTGGCGGCCCTGGTGAACCTCGCCCAGGACTTCGCCGCCGCCAAACCCGGCGCCACCCTGGCCGACCTCGTCGCCGAGCTCGACGAACGGGCGGGCGCCCAGCACGCCCCGACCGTGCAGGGCGTCACCCTGGCGTCCCTGCACTCGGCCAAGGGGCTGGAGTGGGACGTGGTCTTCCTGGTCGGCGTCGCCGAGGGCATGATGCCGATCACCTACGCCAAGACCGACGAACAGATCGAGGAGGAGCGCCGCCTGCTGTACGTCGGCGTCACCCGCGCGCGGGAGCACCTCCATGTCTCCTGGGCCCTCTCCCGCTCGCCCGGCGGCCGCCCCAACCGCCGCCCCAGCCGTTTCCTCGACGGGCTGCGCCCCGGCTCGACGGCGACCACCGGCCGTACCAGCACCGCAGGCGCGGGCGGTATCGAGCGCGGAATAACCGGAACCAGGGGCTCCGCCCCGAGGCGGGTCCAGCGAACCCCGGCCCGCTGCCGGGTCTGCGGCCGCACCCTCACGGACGCCGGCGAGATGAAGCTGATGCGGTGCGACGACTGCCCCTCCGACATGAACGAGGGACTCTACGAGCAGTTGCGCGACTGGCGAGCCGACCAGGCGCGACGCAGCGGCCAGCCCGCCTTCTGCGTCTTCACCGACAGGACCCTGATGGCGATCGCCGAGACCTCGCCCGACGACGAGCACGAGCTGGCGCGCATCCCGGGCGTCGGCATGCGCAAGCTCACCCGCTACGGAGCCGACGTGCTGGCCATCTGCGCAGGCCAGTACGGCGGAGGGGATACGGATCAGGTCTGACACGAACTCGTCGAAAAAATAGTTTGCGCATGCCCCAGCAATCCCCATAGGTTCTTAGGCACGAGAACAGCGGCCTTCTCGGAGGCCCTGATTCCGTGTTGTACTTGCATATCCGTCGGGCTGGTTCATCCAGTCCCCCGAGACGCCGAGAGGAGGCGAGTCCAGTGATCAGCATCAACACCAGCTCCATCAGCATCGTGAAAATGACCGATCGCTCGGCCGTCTCCACGTGCATGCTCGGCGTTTCGAACCTGGGCACCGGTCTGTCCGGCATTCGTGCCGCACGTCCGGCGTCCTCCTCCGTTGCCCCCGCGGGTCTTCCCGTCCGAGAGCGCAATGAGCGACCGACCAAGGCACTGGAAGCAGCAGTAGCGGCACAGGCGCAGGCCTATGCCTTTACGGCGACCGGTGCCGGATTCCGGAAGCAGACGACGCAGCACCACCTGATGTGGGCCTTCCGTGGGCCAGAACCCTGGAGTGATCCAGCCTGATTCGATCAGGCCGGCGCCTTCAGGGCCGCGGAACCCCATCCGGGATCCGCGGCCCTTCTGTTTGTCCCTGACCGGGGACGACGGACCGAAGGAGCCTCGGGACAAGGAAAGAACCCGGTACCAGCCGCCCCCCGGCCAACAGGCCGGAACGACCAGACGAGGAAGACGAACCGTGCAACTCGAAGCGCACGCCCCGTCAGTACCGCCTTCGCAAACGATCCCCAAGCCCTGCTCCACGGAGGACTCCGCCTTGACCCCGCTCACCGCGCTCACCGCGCTCGACGACGCCATCGAGAACCTCGGCGTACCCGTCCCGTGCCGGTCCTACGACCCGGAGGTCTTCTTCGCCGAGTCGCCCGCGGACGTCGAGTACGCCAAATCCCTCTGCCGTACCTGCCCGCTGGTCGAGGCCTGCCTCGCCGGTGCCAAGGAGCGGCGTGAGCCCTGGGGCGTCTGGGGTGGCGAGCTGTTCGTCCAGGGTGTCGTCGTCGCCCGGAAGCGGCCGCGTGGCCGCCCGCGCAAGAACCCGGTCACGGCATGAACACCGCAGGAACGATCGACCGTCCTCTCACGCACGATCCCCAGAAACAGGCCCCGATGAAGCCGTCCACATACGAGCCCGCCGGCTCCGCGAACCAAGACTTCACCACCAGCGGCGCGAAGGACTCGCGCCAGAACAGGACCCGAGAGATGCAACTCATCCCAGAAGCCATGGCTCGCGCGCATATGCGTGAGCGACTGCAGGAGGCGGAGCGGGAACGCCCGGCCGTGCGCCTGGCGACCGCCCGCCGGATGCAGCGCAAGGCGGAGCGCGCCTCCCGGCGCGCCCGCCGGGCGCTCGCCTTGGCGGTCATGCAGTAGCCGACCCATCCTGAAGCGGTGGCCTCCCGAGCCCGGGAGGCCTAGCTCTCCCCCGCGGGGGCCGGTCCGTAACGAACGGACCGGCCCCCGCGGTGCGTTGTGCCGCGTAACCGCCGGGCACGGAGTTATCGTCGGCGGGTGACGATTCCTCCCGGAGGAAGTGACGACGGCGGTCTCGCCGCGGGGCCCGCCCGTCTCGTGTGCGCACGCTGCGGAGCCTCGGCCGAAGCCGCGCAGCTCACCTGGACCTGCTCCGTGGAGCACGGCACGCGTCGCCACTTCTGTGCGACCTGCGCCCGGGAGAACCTCAGGTCGATCGAGGGGCGGCTCGACTCGGACTGGTGGTGAAGCGCACGGCCCAGTGGCTCATGCCTCCGCCGCGGACTCCTCGCCGTCTGCCGGGCTCTCGGGAACGAACCCCGGCAGCCACTCCTCCAACTCCTCGCGCAGACGCACCGTCGCCCCCAACTGGCACAGCACGCCGATCGTGCTCAGGGTCACCCGGTGGATCAGCAGGTACGACGGCGGCAGGTTCAGCTGCTTGCCGAGCTGGTAGGCGGGGGAGCGGGGGTCGGCGATCCGGGCCGCCTGACTGCGCATCCAGCCTCGGGTGAAGGTGAACTCCTCGACCTGGGCCGGTTCGATGATCGGCAGCAGGTAGTCCAGCACCGCGTCGGGTTCCAGCTCTATGGTCTCCTTCACGAATCCCTCCGCGCACAGGAGTTCGTAGACCGCCTCGGCCTCCCCGTCGAGAGTCATGCGCAGGGACTCGCCGATGGTGGCCGGCAGGCCGCCCGGCAGCCGGTCGACCGTGCCGAAGTCCAGGACACCCAGACGCCAGTCGTCCTCGCCGTCCGGGCCGCCGGGCAGGAGCCGGAAGTTGCCCGGGTGCGGATCGGCGTGCAGCAGGCCGGTACGGGTGGGGCCGGAGAACAGGAAGCGGGCCAGGAGCTGACCGGCCCGGTCGCGCTGCTCCTGGGAGCCGTCCGCGATGATCTCCGACAGCGGGACGCCGTCGATCCACTCGGTGATCAGGACCTGGTCGGACTGGTGGACCACCTGCGGCACGAGCACGTCCGGGTCGTCCGCGAACTCCTCCGCATGGGCCTGCTGGGCCTGGGCCTCCAGACCGTAGTCCAGCTCCTCCGAGACGCGGTCCTTCAGCTCCGCGATCAGCGGCTTGATGTCCATGCCGGGGATCAGCGGACCGAGCAGGCGGGAGAAGCGGCTCAGCTGGTTCAGGTCGGACAGCAGGGCCTCGCCCGCGCCCGGGTACTGCACCTTGACCGCCACCTCGCGACCGTCATGCCACACCCCGCGGTGCACCTGACCGATCGAGGCCGCCGCCGCGGGCTTGTCCTCGAACTCCAGGAAAAGCTCCTGCCAGCCCTCACCGAGCCGCTCCTCCAGAACGGCGTGCACGGTGCGCGTCGGCATCGGCGGCGCCGCCTCCTGGAGCTTGGTCAGTGCGGCCCGGTAGGGACCGGCGACCTCCTCGGGCAGTGCCGACTCGAAGACGGACAGGGCCTGGCCGAACTTCATCGCGCCGCCCTTGAGCTCGCCGAGCACCTTGAACAGCTGCTCGGCCGTGCGCTGTTGGAGCTCGCGGCCGACGAGCTCCGCGGACTCGCCGACGATCCGCTTGCCGAATCCCCAGGTCGCCCGCCCGGCGATGCCGAGCGGGAGCGCGGCGAGCTTGGCGGTCCTGGTGACCGCCTTCCGGGGAAGATCAGACATGCGCCCTCCAAGTCCCAGCCGGCCGCTCCGTCGCTGCCTCACGGCACTGCGCCGACGGCCGTTGCACCGCCATTGTCTCCTCTGACTCCCCGTCCTCCGAGAGGTGCTCCCCTTTTCCTCTCTCCGCCGCAGCGCACGGGCATGCAGGATGCGCCAGGACCGGCCGCGCATGCCAGTGAAGAGCGGGCAGGGAGACCTCCCAGCGGGCCCCCGCAGTGGTCGGCACCCGGCCGTCCAGGAAGGCGAGTGCGTGGGCGGCCGCCAGTCCCGCCACGGTCGTGGCCAGCGTCAGGTCACAGGGCCGCACCTGCCGCTGCCTGCCCGAGCGCCACTGGGCGACCAGCCGTGGCCAGGTCGGGTCCCGGTCGGTACGGCTCTCGTGCAGACAGCCCGCGCATCCCGTCTCCCCGGGCAGGACGAACGGACCGACCACACCGGTCCCCTCCACGACACCGGCGTACAGATGGGGCGTCCCCGAGGACATCAGGGGCTCGGCGGCGGCCGGGTCGGGCGCGTGCACCGCGACGTCGTCCCGCGGAGCGACGATCACCAGCGAGAAACCCGGGTCGCCTTCCTCCGGGGCCGCGCGGGCCGCCGAG
>NZ_GG657757.1:5848691-6041382 GCF_000158955.1 Streptomyces viridochromogenes DSM 40736
TCGCCAGGTCCATCGGGCCCAGTGTCATCGCATGCGCCGGTGTCATCCCGAACTGCACGGTGTTGAGGTCGCGCCAGCCGCGCCTGAGCGCGGGCTTCACCATCGGATGCATGAAAGGGCCCCCGTATGTCATAGATCATCCCCATATGTCGGCTTGGCGTGAACGCAGCCCGAGACCGGCCGCACGTGCGGCCCCTGGTCCCGGACCGACCCGCCCAGCGCTTCGCCGACAACAGCCAGCATGCCCAAACCCGCCGCAGGCTGCCGGAAGTTGTCCACAGGCACGTGAAATCGTCGTACAAATCCGGCGGCCGGAGGGGGCATCGGCAGCGAACCGTCCTGGAGCCGGGACTTACCCGGGTGCAGCGGGTAACGTCGGGGCGTGTCCGCCGACCCACTGCACCGCGCCGGAAAGCCACACCGCAGCACGACGAGCCAGCCGCCGAGCGGCTCGGGGGCGAGCGCGATCGAGGTCCGCAGGAGCAGCCGCCGCCGCAGAACGGTCTCCGCGTACCGCGAGGGCGATCGCACCGTGGTGCTCATCCCCGCCCGGATGTCCGAGGCGGAGGAGCAGCGGTGGGTGAACGTCATGCTCGACAAGCTGGCGGCCCAGGAGAGCAAGCGGTCCCTCGGCGACACCGAGCTGGCCGCGCGGGCCCGGCAGCTTTCGGACCAGTACTTCGCCGGGCGGGCCCGGCCCGCCTCGGTGCGCTGGGTGACCAACCAGAACACGCGCTGGGGATCCTGCACCCCGTCCGAGGGCAGCATCCGCCTGTCGCACCGTCTCCAGGGCATGCCCGAGTACGTCGTCGACTATGTCCTCCTCCACGAACTCGCCCATCTGCTCGTCCCCGGACACGGCCCCCGCTTCTGGGAGTTGCTGAAGGCCTATCCGCGCACGGAGCGGGCCCGGGGCTATCTCGAAGGCGTCGTCGCCGCCGAGCGGTTGCCGCACGTGCCCGGTGCGCGTGGTGAACGCCCGGCGGAGTGAGCGGCTGGGGGAGTGAGCGGCTGGGGGAGTGGCCGGGGTGAGTGACCGCTTTCCCGGGGCGAGCAGCGGATACGGCCGGGCGCGGATTCTGTACCGGGTCTGTACCGACGGCGTCCGGTGTCAGCGTTTGCCGTTAGCCTGGCGCGACGCAATCACGTTCTGGATGGGGGACGGTCGTTACGCATGGCCAGGGAATTCCAACGCGGCCACAAGGCCAGGATCAGTGACCTCACCGCGGGCACGGATCTGTACGTAGGCGTGCAGATCTCGGGCCCCGGACTGAGCTTCGACATCAGCTGCTTCGGCCTCGACGCCGACGAACGGCTCTCGGACGACCGGTACTTCGTCTTCTACAACCAGCCGAAGTCCCCCGAGGAGGCCGTTCAGCTCCTGGGCGCCCAGGCGGGCGACACGGAGAGCTTCCGGGTGACGCTCGACCGGATCCCGGCACAGATCCAGAAGCTGTCCTTCACGGCGACGCTCGACGGCGCCGGGCAGATGTCGCAGATCGCCCCCGGCTACATCCGTATCGTCGCGGGCGGCGAGGAAGTGGCCCGCTATCCCTTCAGCGGCTCGGAGTTCTCCACCGAACGGGCCGTCATGCTGGGCGACTTGTACCTGAAGGACGTCTGGCGGTTCGCCGCCGTCGGGCAGGGCTTCGACGGCGGACTCGACGCGCTGCTGAAGAACTTCGGCGGCGAGGTGGCCGAGGAGGAGACGCCCGCGCCCGCCCCCCAGCAGCCGCAGGCCGGCACCGCCCCGGGCTTCGCACCGCCCGCGTTCGGCGTCCCCGCACCTCCGGAACCCGCCCCGGCACCCGCGCCCGCCCCTGCGCAGGCACCGCCCCCGGCCCCCGCGCCCCAGCCCGCCGCGCAGGGCTTCGCGCCCCCGGCGGGCGCCACGCCGCCTCCGGCGCCGGGTCCCGCTCCCCAGGTGCACGCCGCCCCGACCATCGTCGCGCCCATGACCCCCCAGCCCGGCGGCTCCCCGGTGCCACCCCCGGCCCCGGCGCCCGCGCCGTACGGCCAGCCCGGCCGGCAACAGCCGCCGTACGGCCAGGCCCCCGGCCAGACGGCCCCGCCGCCCCCTGGTTACGGCTACCCCCAGGCGCCTCAGGCGCCCCAAGCGCCCCAGGCCCCGGCCCCGCCGCCCGGTTACGGCCAGCCCACCCCGCCCCCCGGCTACGGCCAGCAGCCGCCGTTCGGACAGCCGGGACAGGCCCCGCAGGCCCAGGCCCCCTACGGCGCTCCCCAAGGGGCTCCCCAGGGCGCTCCGCAGGGCCCCGGCGTGGCCGGGGCGCTCCAGCAGTTCAAGGAGACCCCCACCGGGCAGCGCTGGACACAGCAGAACAAGAAGCTCGTGCGCGTGGACCTCGGCATCGGCGGTCAGCCCGTGTTGGCCCGGCAGGGCAGCATGGTGCTCTACCAGGGCAAGGTCGACTTCAGCTACAAGGGCGCCGGCTTCGCCGGCCGGATCGTGGGCAACGCGACCGGCCAGGAGATGCAGCTCATGCGCTGTACGGGCCAGGGACAGGTGTTCCTCGCCGAGAACTCGACCATGCTGCACCCCATCGAGCTCCAGGGCGACGCCGTCTGCGTCTCGGCGGAGAACGTCCTCGCCTTCGACGAGACCCTCCAGTACGAGGTCCGCCGCATCGAGGGCCACGGCATTCCCGGGGGCGCCCTGTTCACGATGCAGTTCCAGGGCACCGGCACGATCGTCGTCAAGACGCACGGCACGCCCGTCGTCCTGCCCGTCACACCCACCACCTTCGCCGACTGCAACGCCGTGGTCGCCTGGTCGGCCGCCGCCCAGGTCGTCGTCTCCAGCCAGGTGCGGATGCGCCGCAACGCCTACCCCGGCGACACCGGGGAGAGCGTCAATCTCCAGTTCCGGGGTGCGCCCGGCAACTTCATCGTCGTCCAGCCGTACGAGGTCTGAGGGAGCCCGTCATGACACAGCAGCTCGCGGGCCACGCCCCCGCACCCGTCACCGCCCGCATGGAGAACCACGGCAACCACATGCTGAAGGTCGCCATGCAGACCGGGAACGACCTCCTCGCGCGCGTGGGGTCGATGGTCGCCTACGAAGGGTTCGTGCAGTACGAGCCCAACCCGCCGGCCGTACGCCAGATCGCCAAGGACTGGATGACCGGCGAGGGCGCGCCCCTCATGAAGTGCTCCGGCGACGGACTGCTCTACCTCGCCGACTACGGCGCGAACGTCGTCGTCATCAACCTGGGCGGCGACGGCATCTCCGTCAACGCCACCAACCTGCTCGCCTTCGACGCCCATCTGACGTGGGGCATCGAGCGGGTCAAGGGCCTGGCGAAGTTCGCCGGACAGGGACTGTGGAACACCAGGATCTCCGGGCAGGGCTGGGTCGCGCTGACCTCCCGGGGCAAGCCCATCGTCGTCGACTGCGGAGGCGGCGAGGACGAGACGTACGTCGACCCCGACGCCCTGGTCGCCTGGTCCCCGAACCTCAAGGTGAAGGGCAAGCGCAGCTTCCGGGCGCAGTCGCTGATCGGCCGCGGCAGCGGTGAGGCCTACCAGATGGCCTTCTCCGGTCAGGGCATCGTCGTCGTCCAGCCCAGCGAGGACAGCACCGACCGCCTCCGGGTCCGGGGCTGAGGGGGAGCCAGAAAGCCATGCAGAGCCCGATTTTCGCCTACAACGAGCAGCAGACCCAGGACCGCTGGAGCCTGCAGAACAAGCAGATGCTGCGCGTCGCCCTGGAGGGGCACGACGACATCCTGGCCCGCAAGGGCACCATGGTCGCCTACCAGGGCCTCGTCGAGTTCGACGCCGAGTACCAGAGCAACGACCAGGCACGCGCGCGTGCGCACACCGGTGAGGGACTCGACCTGATGCGCTGCCACGGGCAGGGCACGGTCTACCTCGCCAACCTCAAGCAGCACATCCACGTGATGGAGGTGGAGCAGGACGGCCTCACCGTCGACAGCAGCTACGTGCTGGCGATGGACTCCTCCCTGCACCACGAGGTCGTCGCGGTCGACAGCATGTACGGAATCTCCGGCTCCGGGAAGTACCAGCTCAACATCACCGGCCGGGGCAGGGTCGCCCTGATGACCTCGGGCATGCCGTTGCTGTTGCAGGTGACGCCGGACAAGTACGTCAACTGCGACGCCGACGCGATCGTCGCCTGGTCGACGAGCCTGCGGGTGCAGATGCAGGCCCAGACGCACTCCTCGGGGGTGTGGCGGCGCCGCGGCAGCACCGGCGAGGGGTGGGAGCTGAGCTTCATGGGCACCGGCTTCGCCCTGGTCCAGCCGAGTGAGCTGCTGCCGCCGCAGGGCGCACAGATCGGCTCGGGTCTCGCCGCGCAGTACGGCATGGGCCAGCAGGGGGCCCGGGGGCAGAACCAGGGCAACGTCTGGAGCTGATCGCTCCGCGGGTTCGGCCGACGGGGTCCAGGGGGCTGCGGACCGGTTCTCGGCTGCAGGCCGTGTGTGGCTGGTCGCGCAGTCCCCGCGCCCCCTCAGAGAGCTCAGCCCGCCGTCGGGACCGAAGGCAAGGGGCGGCCGCCACAGCGGTCGCCCCTCGCACATGCTCAGGCCGCAAGCCTCGCGCGCGTCGCCTCCAGCAGACGTACCACCGACTCGTCGGCCACGTCCGCGACCTCGTCGTACCCGAACCAGCGCACGTCGAGCGATTCGTCGCTGACGGCGTGCGCGGCGCCCGGTGGTGCCACGACCGCGTACTGGACGTCGAAGTGGCAGTGGCAGGGCGGCGGGATCGGGTGCCGGTCCAGGCGCACCGGGCCGCCCGGCAGCAGCGACAGACCCGAGACGCCGGACTCCTCCGTCGCCTCACGCAGCGCCGCGGCCGCCAGGGAGGAGTCGCCCGCTTCGCAGTGGCCGCCCATCTGAAGCCACATCCGCAGCTTCCGGTGCAGGGTCAGCAGCACCCGGCCGGCCTCCGGGTCGACCACCAGGGCGCTCGCCGTGATGTGGCCCGCCCGGCAGGCCTTCCACAGGCCGTCCGGGTGCTCCGCCAGGTGGTCCAGGTAGGCCTGGCGCAGCTCCGTCTGGTCCTCGTAGCCCTTGAGCACGAGGACCGCGTCGTCGATCAGGCTCACTCGGCGACGTCGCCCTTGCCGTCGCCCTTGCCCTCGCCGTCGTCCTTCTTCCTGAGGTCGGGCTTGTCCGCCGCCTCACCGAGCATCTTGTCCAGCTCGGAGAAGTCGATCTGCTCGCGGTGCACGAAGCCGTCCGGGTCGTCCAGGTCGGAGGCAGTCGGCAGCATGTCCGGGTGGGCCCACACGGCGTCCCGGCCGTCGACACCGCGCGCGTCCGTGAGCGAGGCCCACAGCCGGGAGGCGTCACGCAGACGGCGCGGGCGCAGCTCCAGACCGATCAGCGTGGCGAACGTCTGCTCGGCCGGACCGCCCGAGGCACGGCGGCGGCGCAACGTCTCCCGCAGGGCGTCCGCGGACGACAGACGGGGCTTCGCGGCGGCGTGGACCACCGCGTCGACCCAGCCCTCGACGAGGGCCAGAGCCGTCTCCAGACGGGCCAGGGCGGCCTTCTGCTCGGGCGTGTCCTCGGGCTGGAACATGCCCTGCTGGAGTGCCTCCTGCAGCTGCTCGGGGTTCTGCGGGTCGAACTGGCCGACCACGTCCTCCAGCTTGGCCGTGTCGACCTTGATGCCGCGGGCGTAGCCGTCGACCGCGCCGAACAGATGCGAGCGCAGCCACGGCACGTGCGCGAAGAGGCGCTGGTGGGCGGCCTCGCGCAGGGCGAGATACAGCCGCACCTCCTCCTGGGGGACGCTCAGGTCCTTGCCGAACGTCTCGATGTTCACCGGCAGCAGCGCGGCCTTGCCGGCCGGGCCCAGCGGCAGGCCGATGTCGGACGAGCCGACGACCTCACCGGCGAGCACACCGACGGCCTGCCCGATCTGCGTACCGAACATGGCGCCGCCCATCGAGCGCATCATGCCGATCAGCGGGCCGGCCATGGCCTGCATCTCCTCCGGCAGGACGTCGCCCATGGCGGTGCCGACGCGCTCGGCGACCGGGTCGACGAGCTCCTTCCAGGCGGGCAGGGTCGCCTCGACCCACTCCGCACGGCTCCAGGCCACCGCGGAGCCGGCGCCCGACGGCAGCGACGTGGCGTCGTCGAGCCAGAGGTCGGCCAGGCGGACGGCCTCCTCGACGGCCTTGCGCTCGGCGGGGCCGACACTCGTGTCCTTGGTGCCGTCAGGACTGCCCTGGGAGACAGTCTGGCGGGCGATCTGCTTGGCCATGTCCCAGTTCACCGGGCCGCCCTCGTAGGAGAGCATCTGGCCCAGCTGCTGGAACGCGGCGCCCAGGTCATTGGGGTTCAGGGAGCCGAACATGGCTGCGAACGGATTGTCCGCACCGGGGCCGCCGGGGCCGCCGCCAAAGCCTCCGGCTCCGGGCAGACCGCCGAAACCGAACGGATTGGCCGGTCCCTGACCACCACCGCTCTCCTGGTCCTTCTTCTTGCCCTCGTCGCCGTCGTCCGGCTCCTCCGGCGGAAGGCCGAATCCGAATGGGGTGTCACTCACGGGATTCCTCGGCTGGTAGGGCCGCCGGTTCTTTCCGGCGGCGCGGCTGCCCGACAACACCACCCAGCGTAGACACCCGGGGCGGATCGGGCCTCGGTGCTTCGCCGACTGACAGCCTGCGGCAGGATGGATGCCACCTGGTACGCATGCGTCGCACGCGCTCGTACTGAAGACAACCGCTGGAGACGCCCGGTGAGTTCCCCAGATCCGCAGGTTCGCGCAGCGCGAAACCAGTCAACCAGTTCCGCGAGCGCCGCGGCGCGCGGACCCGTCGTCGCGGTCACCGGCGCCGCCTACGGCGTCGGCGCCCTGCTCACGGAGCGGCTCGCCGCGTCGGACGAGGTCAAGCAGGTCGTGGCCATCGACGAGCGGCGCGGCGAGTGCGCGGCGGCGCAGTGGCACATCCTGGACGTACGGGATCCGGCCATCGCGGACAAGCTGCGCGGCGCCGACG
The DNA here is from genome assembly GCF_000158955.1 of Streptomyces viridochromogenes DSM 40736. Taxonomy (GTDB): domain Bacteria; phylum Actinomycetota; class Actinomycetes; order Streptomycetales; family Streptomycetaceae; genus Streptomyces; species Streptomyces venetus. The sequence continues at coordinate 5,855,692 of NZ_GG657757.1, forward strand.
TGGTGGTGCACCTGGCGCTGGACCTGGACCTGGAGACCGACGCGGCCGCCCGGACGGCCTACAACGTACGGGGGACACAGACGGTCCTGACGGCGGCCGCGGCGGCCGGCGTGCACCGGGTCGTGCTGTGCACCTCGACGATGGTCTACGGGGCCCTGCCGGACAACGAGCTGCCGCTGTCGGAGGACGCCGAACTGCAGGCCACGGCGGAGGCGACGGGCGTCGGCGACCTGCTGGAAGTCGAGCGGCTGGCGCGCCGGGCGCCGCGGGCGCACCCGGGGCTGAACGTCACCGTGGTGCGGCCCGCCGTCCTGGTCGGCGGCACCGACACCGCGCTGACCAGGTACTTCGAGTCCCCTCGACTGCTCGTCGTCGCCGGTTCGCGGCCCGCGTGGCAGTTCTGCCACGTCGAGGACTTGTGCAGCGCGCTGGAGTACGCCGTCCTGGAGAAGGTCGACGGGGAACTGGCCGTCGGCTGCGACGGATGGCTGGAGCAGGAGGAGGTCGAGGAGCTCAGCGGCATCCGCCGGATGGAGCTGCCGTCGGCGGTCGCGCTCGGTGCGGCGGCGCGACTGCACCGGATCGGGCTCACCCCGTCTCCGGCCGGCGACCTGGCCTACACGATGTACCCCTGGGTGGTCAGCGGCAGCCGGCTGCACGATGCCGGGTGGCGGCCCCGGTACACCAACGAGGAGGTGCTGGCGGAGCTCCTGGAGGAGGTCTCCGGCCGGCACACGGTGGCCGGGCGGCGACTGGGCCGCAAGGACGCGACGGCCGCGGGTGCCGCGGGTGCGACGGTGGCGCTGCTGGGCGCTGCGGCGGTGGTGCGGCGGGCCCGGAAGGCCCGGCGCCGGATCTGACGCGCCGCGCTGTCCCGGCCGGGCCTGTCCCGTGCCCTCGTAGGAGAGTCCAACGCGTACGCGCGCGTGCCGGTCGATGGCTCTATTCCGCGCCGTCCGTCGCGTGCGGCACGATGGAGGCATGGCATCCACGATCGATCACCCCGGTGAGCAGGCCGCGCAGGACCCGATCAAGCTGATCGGGATTCGGGACACGGCCCTCTCCGTGGACGAGGTGTTCCGGGCCGTCGGGGACGACGCGGCCGGCGGCACCGCGCTCTTCGTGGGGACGGTGCGCAACCACGACGGGGGCACCGACGTGGCGGAGCTGGGGTACTCGTGCCATCCCAGTGCCGAGGCCGAGATGAGGCGGGTCGCCGAGAAGGTCGTCGCCGACTTCCCGGTGCGGGCGCTGGCGGCCGTGCACCGGGTGGGAGACCTCCGGGTCGGGGACCTCGCCGTGGTCGTCGCCGTCTCGTGTCCGCATCGCGGAGAGGCCTTCGAGGCGTGCCGGAAGCTGATCGACGATCTGAAGCACGAAGTGCCCATCTGGAAGCACCAGAAGTTCTCGGACGGCACCGAGGAGTGGGTCGGCGCCTGCTGATCCGGGAGGCGGCCGCTCCGGTTGCGTAACCGCACCCCTGGCGTGAGCGTTGTCACTGCGGATGGTTAATCTGCTGATCAGTCAGTTGCGGACGCTCAAAGGGGTTGGAGGTCGGCATGGCGGCGCTCGCCTGGTTGCTGATTCCGCTTGTGGCTGCGATCGGCGGCGGCCTCTGGGGCAGTTGGGCCAACCGGACCAGAAAGGCCCGTGGCGACGGCCCGGAACTCATCGGGTACGCCCGCTTCCGGGAGGCCATGGAGAAGCCCCGACCGGGTAGCTGAATGCCGGAAAAGCAGCAGGTCACAGTGGTTTGAGAGCTCAGGGCCGCCCCGGACGGGCGGCCCTGACGGTGCGCTGACAGGACCGTCCCGTACTGTCGAGTCATGCCACGCCGCACCGCGACGATGCTCGCCTCCACCCTGATGCTGATCGCGCTTCTGTGCGCGGGAGTGTTCATCCCCGTGCCGTATTCGGAGATGTCCCCGGGGCCCACGGTGAACACGCTCGGCGATCACGACGGCGAGCCGGTGCTGCAGATCGCGGGGCACAAGACCTACGCGACCAGTGGCCATCTGAACATGACCACGGTCCGTGTCACGAGCGCCGACTACCGGATGAACCTCGTCGAGGCCGTCTACGGCTGGCTCGCGCACGACAACAAGGTCGTGCCGCACGACACGCTCTACCCGGACGGCAAGACCGAGGAGCAGTCCACCCAGGAGAACGCCGAGGAGTTCAGCCAGTCCCAGGAGAGCGCCAAGGTGGCCGCGCTGAAGAAACTCGACGTCCCGGTGAAGTCGTGGGTGATCGTCTCGACGGTCGTCAAGGACTCCCCGGCCGAGGGCAAGCTGCACGCCGGGGACGTGATCAAGGCCGTCGACGGTACGGCGGTGAAGCAGCCGGCCGACGTGGCCGAGCTCGTCACGAAGCGCAAGCCGGGCCAGGACGTCCGCTTCACGATCGTGCCCGCCAAGGAGCAGGCCGCCGCGGAGAAGGAGAAGCGGACACCGACCAGGACGCAGGGGATCACCATCACCACCACGACGTCGGACGACACCGGCGAGAAGCGCGCGATCGTGGGGATCTCCGCGGGTACCGACCACACGTTCCCGTTCACCGTCGACATCAAGCTGGCCGACGTCGGCGGGCCGAGCGCCGGTCTGATGTTCGCGCTCGGCATCTACGACAAGCTCACGCCGGGCAGTCTGACCGGGGGCAAGTTCGTGGCCGGCACGGGGACGATCGACGACCGGGGCAAGGTCGGGCCGATCGGCGGCATCGAGATGAAGACCGTGGGCGCGCGGGCGAAGGGCGCGCGGTACTTCCTGACGCCCGCCGACAACTGCGCCGCCGCGGCCAAGGACACCCCCGAGGGCCTCACCCTGATCAAGGTGGACACCATCGGGGACGCCCTGGGCGCCCTCAAGGATCTGCGCAGCGGCGACACCGCCGCTCTGCCGAAGTGCGGCGGCTAGTGCGGCCGGCCCCGAGCCGGCGGTAGGCAATGCGGCCGACCGGAACCGGCGGCAGGTAGCGCGGTCGACCGGAACCGGCGGCAGGTAGTGCGGCCGGCCGGAGCCCGGTCCGGGCCGCACGGTCGCCCGGCTACTCCTCGAACGTCGCCGCCAGGGCCTGCGCCAGCCCCGGCACCAGGTCGGAGCCGGTGAGGACCTCCGTGGGGGAGTCCTTCTCGCGCAGCCGCAGAGCCGACTCGCGGGTGCCGTCGCGCTGGACCGCGACCGTCATCCGGACCTCCTGGCGCTCCGGGTGCTCCGCCACCCACTTCGACAGCGCGGCGTCGTCGAGGTTCTGGGGCACCTGGGCCTCCGCGGACGGCGGCAGCATCAGGCGTTCCACGGCGAGGGCGCAGCCGACCACCGCGTCGGGCCAGGCGATGGTGGCGAGGAACTCGTCGAGCGGCTTGCCCGTTGGAACCTCGTCCTGCTCGATCGGGGTGAGGCCGGAGTTCTCCGGCTCCTCGTCCAGACCGAGCCGGTCCGCGAGCGAGGGCTGTTCGGCCCGGAGCCGTGCGGTGTCGACGAGGGCGAAAAGGCGGGCGGGCTGGTCCCAGCCGAGGCCGGAGACGTACTCGTCGATCTCGAGGACGGCCCGGGTGAGCGGGTTCGCAGCCATGGGAGTGTTGGACATGGTCACAATCCTGCCTCGTTCCTGACCGGAATCGGGAACCGAGTAAAGGGTGAGTAAGTTGCATAGGTGGGGGCCCACGATCACGGGGGCCGCGCAGGGTCCGTGAAGACGCGGGCCTGACGAATCAACAGCGACATTCGAGGTGCGCACCTTGGCTTTCCAGATGCCGGACCGCGGCGGAGGCCCGACGGGGCCGCGGATCAGAGTGGGCCGCCCGTCCCGGCGAGTCCGGACCCTGCTCATGACGCTGGGCGTCCTGGCCGTCCTCGGCATGGCGTTCACCATGTTCGCGGGCTTTTGGACGGACTGGCTCTGGTACCGGTCGGTGAACTACTCGTCGGTCTTCACCACCACCCTGTGGACCAAGATCGGGCTCTTCTTCGTCTTCGGTCTGCTCATGGCCCTCGCGGTCGGCTTCAACATCTGGCTGGCGCACCGGCTCCGGCCGCCGCTCAGCGCCATGTCGATGGAGCAGCAGAACCTCGACCGCTACCGGATGGGCATCGCGCCCTACAAGAAGTGGCTGCTGCTCGGGATCACCGCCCTGGTCGGGCTGATCGCCGGCGCCTCCGCGTCGGGCCAGTGGCGGACCTGGCTGATGTGGGTCAACGGCGTGCCCTTCGGGCAGAAGGACCCCCAGTTCAAACTGGACGTCGCCTTCTACGCCTTCGACCTGCCCTGGTACCGGTTCCTGCTCGGCTTCGGCTTCGCCGCCGCGATCCTGTCCGTGATCGCCGCCGCGCTCACGCACTACCTCTACGGCGGGCTGCGCGTCACCAGCCCGGGCGCCCGCGCCACGGCGGCCGCCACCGGGCACCTGTCGGTGCTCATCGGTGTCTTCGTGGCCCTCAAGGCGGTCGCGTACTGGCTCGACCGGTACGGACTCGCGGTCAAGTCCAGCGACTTCCGCGCGACCGACAACTGGACGGGCCTGAGGTACGTCGACGCCAACGCCTACCTGCCGGCCAAGACGATCCTGTTCTGCATCGCCGTCATCTGCGCGCTGCTGTTCTTCGCCACCCTCTGGCGGCGCACCTGGCAGCTGCCCGTGATCGGCTTCGGCCTGATGGTGCTCTCCGCGATCCTCATCGGCGGCCTGTACCCGGCGATCGTGCAGAAGTTCCAGGTCCAGCCGAACGAGCAGGCCAAGGAAGCGCCGTACGTCGAGAAGAACCTCGAGGCGACGCGCAAGGCGTACGGCATCGACGGCACCAAGGTCACCGACTACTCGGGCACCAGCAAGACCGAGGACAAGACCAAGCTGCGCGACGACGTCGACTCCACGGCGAGCGTCCGGATCATGGACCCGAACATCGCCTCGCCGACGTTCCAGCAGCTCCAGCAGATCAGGAACTACTACGCGTTCCCGACCAATCTGGACGTCGACCGCTACGCCAAGGACGGGAAGGACCAGGACACGGTCATCGGCCTGCGTGAGCTGAACCTCGCGGGCATCCCGAAGAAGAACTGGATCAACAACCACTTCCGTTACACCCACGGCTTCGGAGCGGTCGCCGCCGAGGGCACCAGCGCCGACGCCCAGGGCCGGCCGGTCTTCACGGAGTCCGACCTGCCGTCCAAGGGTGACCTCGGCACGTACGAGCAGCGCGTCTACTACGGCGAGAAGACCACCACGTACTCGATCGTCGGCGGTCCCCAGAAGGAGATCGACTACTCCGACGACAACGGCGAGAAGACCACCAGCTACAAGGGCGACAGCGGGGTCGACCTCTCCAACCCGGTCAACCGGGCCGCGTACGCGGTGGCGTTCGGCGAGCCCCAGATCCTCTACTCCGGTGCCATCGGCGACGGTTCGCGGATCCTGTACAACCGCACGCCCAAGGAGCGCGTCGAGTCGGTCGCCCCGTGGCTGACCATCGACGGCGACGCCTACCCGGCGGTGGTGGACGGCCGGATCCAGTGGATCGTCGACGCGTACACCACGACGAACGGATACCCGTACTCCTCGCGTACGACCCTCGGCGACACCACGGCCGACTCGCTGACCGCCACCAACGACAACCGCGCGGTGGTGGCCCAGCAGAACCAGGTCAACTACATCCGCAACTCGGTGAAGGCGACCGTCGACGCGTACACCGGCAAGGTCAAGCTCTACCAGTGGGACACCAAGGACCCGGTCCTGAAGACCTGGATGAAGGCATTCCCGGACACGGTGGAGCCCAAGAGCGACATCTCCAAGGGCCTGATGGACCATCTGCGCTACCCGCAGGACCTGTTCAAGGTCCAGCGGGAGCTGCTCACCCGCTACCACGTGAAGGACGCGACGACGTTCCTCAGCGGCAGCGAGGTGTGGCAGGTGCCGGACGACCCGACGAACCGTTCGGGCAGTGCGGTGCCGCCGTACTACCTGAGCATGAAGATGCCCGACCAGCAGGCGCAGGCGTTCTCGCTGACGACGACCTTCACGCCCAACGGCCGGGACAACCTCAGTGCCTTCATGGCGGTCGACGCGGAAGCCGGCACCAGTGACTACGGCAAGATCAGAATCCTGAAACTGCCGACCAACACCACGGTGAACGGACCCAAGCAGGTCCAGAGCCAGTTCAACTCCCAAGAGGACATCGCCGAGTCCATCAGGCTCCTGAGAGGCGGCGACTCCGAGGTGGAGTACGGCAATCTGCTGACGGTCCCCCTCGACGGAGGACTGCTCTACGTGGAGCCGGTCTACGTACGCGGTGGTGGACTGAAGTACCCGCTGCTGCGGAAGGTCCTGGTGACCTACGGAGGCCAGACCGCTTTCGAGAACACGCTCGACGAGGCCCTCAACAAGGTCTTCGGAGCGGAGGGCACGAGCCCCGAGCCGCCGGCCGACGGGGATACGACACCACCGCCGACGTCCGACAACCCGACGGTCCAACAGGCCCTGGAAGACGCCCAGAAGGCGTTCGACGCGGGCCAGGACGCCCTGAAGAAGAACGACTGGGAGGCGTACGGCCGGGCGCAGAAGGACCTGGAGGACGCCCTGCGGCGGGCCGAGGACGCGCAGACCTCGGCGAGCCGGCCCGGCGGTGCCGGGGGCGGCGAGAGCAAGCCCAGCGGCAGTCCGAGCGGCAGTCCGAGTCCAAAGCCGAGCAGCTAGCGCCCTGGCCTGGTCAAATGCCCGTCCCGCGCCGTGATACGGTTGTGAACACAACGGCGCGGGGTGGAGCAGCTCGGTAGCTCGCTGGGCTCATAACCCAGAGGTCGCAGGTTCAAATCCTGTCCCCGCTACTGAAGTCGCGATGTCCGAGTGACAGTGCGACACCGAAGGCCCGGATTCCACACAGGAATCCGGGCCTTCGTGATGTGTGAACGCTTGTGCTGCGGCGTGCTGTGGCCGCGCCGCCGGGGGGAGTTGTGCAATCTGTGTTTGACTTGTCTCTCTGTGGGCATGTCGACAAAACGCTGTAGTGACCTCAATGGCTGCGGTATACCAGGTGTACCCCGGTTGCGGGTGGTGCGACGATGGACGTTATGGGGGACAAGGCAACTCTGTTCGAGACAGGGCGTTTTGTGCAGCCTTCCAGCCGGGAGGACACCGACACCCCGGACGAGACCGGGGAGATCGCCGACGAGGCGGCCGAAGAGCTGCGTCAGCGGCTCGCCGCGGAGGCCGGCGACGTCGAGGCGATGAGTGTCCTCGGGGCCATGCTGCTGCGCCGTGGTGATCTCGACGGTGCCGAATCCCATCTGCGTGCCGCCACCGCCGCCGGCGACCGTGCCGCGGCCAACAACCTCGGAGTCCTCCTCCACCAGCGCGGTTACGCCGACGAGGCCGCCGGCTGGTGGCGGATCGCCGCCGTCGCCGGATCCGCGGCGGCCGCGCACGCCCTCGGCCGGCACCACCGCGAGCGCGGCGACGAACCCGCCGCCGAGTACTGGCTGCGCCAGTCCGCCGAACAGGGCCACACCCTGGGCGCGTACGCCCTCGCCGACCTGCTGGAGCACCGCGGCGACGCCGCGGCCGCGCAGTGGCTGCGGGTCGCGGCCGAACGCGGGCACCGGGAGGCGGCGTACCGGCTGGCGCGGGCGCTGGACCGGAACGCGACACGGGAGGCCGACGGTGACAACGGTGTCCCGGCGCAGGCGGAGGCCGAGCAGTGGTACCGGCAGGCCGCCGCGCGCGGCCACCGGCGGGCGGCGCTGCACCTCGGGGCGATCCTGGAGAAGCGCGGTGAGCTCAAGGAGGCCGGGCGCTGGTACCTGACGTCCGCCAAGGACGGCGAGGCGCGGGCCGCCTGCGCCCTCGGATTCCTGCTGCGCGACGCGGGCGACACCGAGAACGCGGCCGTGTGGTGGCTGCGGGCCGCCCAGGACGGCGACGGCAACGCGGCGAACGCGCTGGGCGCACTGCACGCCGAGCGGGGCGAGACCCAGACCGCCGAGCGGTGGTACCGGGCCGCGATGGACGCGGGCGACGTGAACGGCGCGTACAACCTGGGGCTGCTCTGCGCCGAGCAGGGGCGCACCCAGCAGGCCGAGCAGTGGTACCGGCGCGCGGCCTACGCCGGGCATCGGGAGGCCGCGAACGCGCTGGCGATCCTGCTGCTGCGGGGCGGGGACGAGTCGGGCGCGGAGCCGTGGTTCTCCAAGGCCGCGGAGGCCGGCAGCGTGGACGCCGCCTTCAACCTGGGCATCCTCCACGCCGGCCGGGGCGAGGAGCAGGCCGCGCTGCGCTGGTACGAGCAGGCCGCCGCGGCCGGGCACACCGAGGCGGCGCTCCAGGTCGGCATGGCACGGCTGCGGGACGGCGACGAGCAGGAGGCCGAGCGGCACCTGCGATGTGCGGCCGGAGGCGGGAGCGCGGAGGCCGCGTACCGGTTGGCCACCGTGCTCGACGCGCGGCGGCCCCCGGAGCCGGCGCACGAGCTCGGAGAGCCGGTGCACCGGCGCAGCGAATGCGAGGAGTGGTACGAGCGGGCGGCCTCGCAGGGCCACCGGCGGGCGCAGGTGCGGGTGGGCATGCTCGCGGCGGCCCGGGGTGACGTCGTCGAGGCGGCCCGGTGGTACCGGGAGGCGGCCGAGGCCGGGTCCCGCAACGGTGCGTTCAATCTCGGGCTGCTGCTGGCCCGGGAGGGGAGTGAGCCCGAGGCCGCCGTGTGGTGGACGCGGGCGGCCGATGCGGGGCATGGGCGGGCGGCGCTGCGGCTGGCCCTGGTCTACGCGCGTCGGGGGGAGCTGGCGGAGGGGCAGCGGTGGGCTGATCGGGCCGTGTCGCTGGGGCCGGTGTCGGTGACGGAGCGGGCGGAGCGGTTGCGGGATGCGTTGCGACAGGAGCTGTCTGCTTGACGCCGGGGTCGTGAGCGGGTGCTCGGCGTCGGTGCTGGGGGTGGGTGCGCAGCCCGGCGTGGCGGGGTGCCGCTGCGCCCACCCGTGCCGCCCCAAGCGGCACGACTGCCTGCGGCTAGGTCGGCCGTGCGCCTGCGGCTAGGTCGGCCGTGCGCCTGCGGCTCACTAACCGATTTGCATCTGCCCTCTCCGCTCACGTAACGTTGCATTCACCGACGCGGGGTGGAGCAGCTCGGTAGCTCGCTGGGCTCATAACCCAGAGGTCGCAGGTTCAAATCCTGTCCCCGCTACTGAAGGCCGAGGGCCGGAATCCGAAAGGGTTCCGGCCCTCGGTGTGTTCAGCGGCGGTGGCCCACCGCCTCCTCGTAGAGGGAGCGGGTCACCGTCCGCGACTCCGGGAGCGAATCACCCTCCGCCACTCCCTGGGCCCGGTACGCCGCCTGGAGGCGGTCCGTCGTGCCCCTGCGGATCTCCCAGTCCATGCGGAGCGACGGGGTGGAGCGGAGGATCGCCGCGTCGGTCTTCAGAAGGTTCGCCAAGTATGTGACGTAACTCTCCTTCTGTTTGTAGTCGGTGGCGAAGTACGTGTTCACCGTGCGGATGTACGCCCGCAGCAGGGCCACCCCCGCGTCCACGTCGTCGTTCAGCAGGCTCGGGCCGTACAGCATGCCGCCCAGGGGCTCGCCGGCCGGCTGGCCGCCCAGGAAGGCGTAGCCGGGTTCGCCGTCGACACGTCGCCACACCGGGTCCAGCAGCCACGCCGAGTCGACGCCTCCGTTCTGCAGGGCCGTGAGGACGTCGGCCGAGCCGAGTTGCTGGTAGCGGATCCGGTCGAGGCCGCCGCCGTGCTGCTCCAGGGCCTGTTCCATGGGGTAGGCGATCACCGAGCCCTTGCCGATCATCGTGCCGAGTCTGCGGTCGGCCATGCGCACGGAGGTCGCCGTCTCCCCGTCCTTCAGCCGGACCCACAGGCCGCTCCTGGACTTCGGGCCGGGGGAGAAGTTGCCCGCGACCCAGCGGATGGTGAAACCGCCCCGGATGCCGTTCATCACGGCCGCCTCCGGGGCCGCCCAGAGGGCGTCGACCTCGCCCTTGGCCAGCAGCGGAAGTGCCTCGGGTGTCGGCAGTACCTTCAGGGTGACGTCCAGGCCCTCCTTCTCGAACTCGCCCTTGTCCAGGGCGACCCGCAGTGGTGCCACGTACTCCGCGCCGAGGGTGCCTGTCGCGATGGTCAGCTTCCGGGTCTCGGGGAGGGGTCGCGCGGGCGGGGAGCCCGGGCGGCAGCGGGCCGGTGAGCGGTCGGGGGCGAGGTCGGCGGGGTCCGTCCAGGAGCCGGTGCCGCAGCCGTCGACCGGGCGGACCGTGCGCGTCCGCTCGTCCGCCTCCGGTGCCGAGGTCCCGGAGGACGGGGACGAGCAGGCCGCCGTCACCAGCAGGGCGCCCAGGAGCAGGGCGAGATGTCGCCTCATGACTGCCCCCGTCCCCGGTCGCGCGGTGCCCACGGCGTGAGCAGCCGCCCGGCGAAGCGGACCAGTTCGGAGAAGAGCACGCCGAGGACGGCGACGCAGACGATGCCGACGAACATCACGTCGTTCTGGAAGAGCGCCCGGGAGTCGAAGATCAGGTGGCCCAGGCCGTCGCTCGCGGCGATCTGCTCGGAAGCGACGATGACCAGGACCGCCACGCCCGCCGCGATCCGCGCGCCGACCAGGACGGCCGGCAGGGAGGCCGGAAGCAGGACGTGGCGGAACATCTGCCACGGGGAGGCGCCGAAGACCCGGCCGGCGTCGCGGTGGCCGTCGGGGACCGCCATCACCGCCGACATCGTGGAGATCCAGACGAAGAAGAACACCGTGGCCGCCACCAGGGCCACCTGCGGTCCCTCGCCCAGGCCGAACATGTTCAGGAAGACGGGGAGCAGGGCCAGCTTCGGGACGACGTACAGCGCGTCGAGGAGCGGTTCCAGGGCGGCCCGTACCAGCGGCAGGGAACCCATCAGCAGGCCCAGCAGGTAGCCCGCCGCCGTGCCGACCGCATAGCCGGCCAGGACGCGCCGGGTGGTCGCCCACACGTCCGGCCACAGATCTCCGGCCGCGGCCCGGTCCCAGCCGTCCACGAGGATGGTGGACGGCGCCGGGTAGACCCGTTCGTCGATCCAGCCCCGGGCGGCCGCCAGCTGCCAGAGCAGCACCAGAAGGGCGGGCACGGCCGCGGCGAGGGACAGTTCCAGGGTGCGGCGGCGGCGATGGGTGCGTACGGGGCGCAGTTCGCGCGGGCCCGGGCGGCGGACCAGGACCGAGCCTCTCGTCTCGGGAGCGACCGTGGTCATGCGGGCACCGCCTCCTTCCGCAGCAGGTCCCACAGCTCGCTCTTCAGCGCGGAGAACTCGGGGGTGGCGCGGACGTCGCCGGTGCGCGGGCGTGGGAAGGGCGGGCGGTGCTCGGCGATGATCCGGCCGGGGCGGGCGGACATCACCAGGACGCGGTCGCCCAGGACGATGGCCTCCTCCAGGCTGTGGGTGATGAACAGCGTCGTCGTACGCAGTGCCTGGGTGAGCTCCAGCAGCTCGTCCTGGAGGATCGTGCGGAGCTGGGCGTCCAGGGCGGCGAAGGGCTCGTCCATCAGCAGCAGTTCGGGCTCGACCGCGAGGGCGCGGGCGATGGCGACCCGCTGCCGCATGCCGCCCGAGAGGGTCGCGGGGTAGGCGTGTGCGAAGTCGGCGAGTCCCAGGCGGGACAGCCAGCCGGCGGCCCGGGCATCGGCCTCCCGGCGCGGGACGCGCTGGACGTCGAGCCCGAAGCGGACGTTGGCCTGGACGGTCTTCCAGTCGTAGATGCCGTAGTCCTGGAAGATCATGGCGGCCGGGCGTGGGCCGGCGGTGCGGATCTCCAGCGTGCCGTTGCTGGGCCGGAGCAGTCCGGCGGCGATACGCAGCAGGGTGGACTTGCCGCACCCCGAGGGGCCGACGAGGCAGACGAACTCGCCGGGTGCGACGGTCAGGTCGAGGGGGCCGAGGGCGGCGACCGCACGGGGGCCCCGGCCGAAGGCGCGCGTCAGGTCATGGGCGATGACTTTCGGATACGGCTCTCCCACTTCGGTCTCCTCGCGGAGTGCGGAACGGACTGGTGGGTGCCGTTGACCATATGACGACCCGTCAGATACGGGAAGTGTGCGGGCACGGCCAAGCCCCGGCACCGAGGGGTGCCGGGGCTGTCGCGCGGGTGGGTCAGGCGGCCGCGCAGTTCGGGCAGACGCCGCGGTACGTCATCTCGACGTCCGAGATCGTGAAGCCGAAGCGCTCCGAGTCGGGGAGGTCCGCCATCGGGTTGCCGACCGGGTGGACGTCCCGGATCGCGCCGCAGTGGGCGCAGACCAGGTGGTGGTGCGGCTGGTGCGCGTTCGGGTCGTACCGCTTCGCGCGCTGGTCGGTGGAGACCTCGAGCACCTCGCCGAGCGACACGAGCTCGCCGAGTGTGTTGTAGACGGTGGCCCGGGAGATCTCGGGCAGCTTGGCGACAGCCCGGGCGTGGACCTCGTCGGCCGTCAGATGGACGTGCTCGCCGTCGAGGACCTCGGCCACGACACGTCGCTGCGCGGTCATCCGCCAACCGCGTCCGCGCAGCCGTTCCAGAAGGTCACTCATAGCCACCAGCCTAACAGCAAAAGGGACCAGGTCCCGAACAGGTGTGAAGTTAGAGTCCCACTTGCTTTAGACAATGTCTATTGTAGGATCGAGAGTGACTTTGGTCGATGGACAGGATCGGTCAGGAATGGCGCAGGAGGCGTACGTGACGCAGGGACCGCTCACCACGGAGGCCGGTGCCCCGGTCGCCGACAACCAGAACAGCGAGACCGCGGGCGCGGGCGGGCCGGTACTCGTCCAGGACCAGCTCCTGCTGGAGAAGCTCGCCCACTTCAACCGGGAGCGCATCCCGGAGCGCGTGGTGCACGCCCGCGGCGCCGGCGCCTACGGCACCTTCACGGTGACCGCCGACGTCACCCCGTACACCCGCGCCGCCTTCCTCTCCGGGATCGGCAAGGAGACGGAGACGTTCCTGCGCTTCTCGACGGTGGCCGGCAACCTGGGTGCGGCGGACGCCGTCCGCGACCCGCGCGGCTTCGCGCTGAAGTTCTACACCGAGGAGGGCAACTACGACCTCGTCGGCAACAACACCCCGGTGTTCTTCATCAAGGACGCCATCAAGTTCCCGGACTTCATCCACACCCAGAAGCGCGACCCGTACACCGGGTCCACGGAGGCGGACAACGTCTGGGACTTCTGGAGCCTGTCGCCCGAGTCCACGCACCAGGTGACCTGGCTGTTCGGCGACCGCGGCATCCCCGCCTCCTACCGCCACATGGACGGCTTCGGCTCGCACACCTACCAGTGGCAGAACGAAGCCGGCGAGGTCTTCTGGGTCAAGTACCACTTCAAGACCGACCAGGGCATCAGGAACCTCACCCAGGCCGAGGCCGACCGGCTCGCCGGTGAGGACCCGGACTCCCACCAGCGCGACCTGCGCGAGTCGATCGAGCGCGGCGAGTTCCCCACCTGGACCGTGCAGGTGCAGATCATGCCGGCGGCGGACGCGGCGACGTACCGCTTCAACCCGTTCGACCTGACCAAGGTCTGGCCGCACGCCGACTACCCGCCGATCGAGATCGGCAAGCTGGAGCTCAACCGCAACCCGGAGAACATCTTCGCCGAGGTCGAGCAGTCGATCTTCAGCCCCGCCCACTTCGTGCCGGGCATCGGCCCCTCCCCGGACAAGATGCTCCAGGGCCGCCTCTTCGCGTACGGCGACGCCCACCGCTACCGCGTCGGCATCAACGCCGACCACCTGCCGGTGAACCGGCCGCACGCCACCGTGGCGCGCACCAACTCCCGTGACGGCCACCTCTACGACGGCCGCCACCGGGGCGCGAAGAACTACGAGCCGAACAGCTTCGGCGGCCCGTTCCAGACGGACCGTCCGCTGTGGTCCGCCACGGCCGTGCACGGCGTCACGGGCAACCACCCGGCCCCGGTGCACGCCGAGGACGACGACTTCGTGCAGGCGGGCAACCTCTACCGCCTGATGAGCGAGGACGAGAAGGAGCGGCTGATCGCCAACCTGGCGGGCTTCATCGCCAAGGTCTCGCGGGACGACATCGCAGGGCGGGCGATCGACAACTTCCGTCGGGCCGACGAGGACTACGGCAAGCGGCTGGAGGCCGCGGTCCAGGCCCTGCGCGGCTGAACTCCAGCGCTGGACCGCTTGCGGTAGAGACGGGCCGGGCCCCCACGACGGGGCCCGGCCCGTCCGCGCTGTGCCGTGGGTGCCGTCAGGCGGGCACGTGCTGCCGCGCCGGTACCCAGCAGCGGATGATGTCGCGGACCGAGACGATGCCGGCGGGTTCGTCGCGGTCCAGCACGATGAGGTGGCGGAAGCCGCCGTGGGCCATGGCGCGGGCCGCCTCCTCCAGGGTCCAGGCCGGCGCGGCGAACACGACGTCGGTGGTGGTGTGGGCGTGGACGCGCTCCTGGTCCGGGTCCTGGCCCAGGCCCACGGAGTTGAGGATGTCGCGTTCGGTGAGGATGCCGATGCCGCCGGCGTCGGGGTCGTGGACGATGGCTGCGCCGACCTTGCGGGCGGACATCAGCGCGGCGGCCTGGCGAAGGGTGTGGGCCGGGCCGATCGTGAGGACGACGGTGGTCATGGCGTCACGGACGAGCATGGATGGAGCCACCTCCTGGGAGTGTCCCCGCCGTTTGTTCATTTTTTCACAAATTCACAAGCGGGTGGACTCTCAGGGTGGCAGGTAAAGGGAGGGTCAACAAGGGGGCGCACGGTAACAGCAGGGGGTGCTCAGTAGCGCTGGTTGAGATACCCGAGCAACTCGTCGTGCAACAGGCCGTTCGACGCGGCCGCGTTGCCGCTGTGCGGGCCCGGGCGGGAGTCGAGTCCCGTGAACGTGCCGCCGGCCTCCGTGACGATGATCGCGGTCGCGGCCATGTCCCACAGGGACAGCTCCGGCTCGGCGCACATGTCGACGGAGCCCTCCGCGACCATCATGTACGGCCAGAAGTCGCCGTACGCGCGCGTGCGCCAGACCTCGCGGGTGAGGTCCAGGAAGCCGTCCAGGCGGCCCTGCTCCTCCCAGCCGCTGAGCGAGGAGTACGCGAAGGAGGCGTCGGCGAGCTTGCCGACCTGCGAGACCTTGAGCCGGGAGGCCTTCGTGAGGCTGCGGCCGGTGAAGGCGCCATGGCCCTTCGCGGCCCACCAGCGGCGGCCGAGGGCGGGGGCGGAGACCACGCCGACGACGGGCTGGAAGCCACCCTCCCCGGCTTCCATCAGGGCGATGAGGGTGGCCCAGACGGGGACGCCGCGGACGTAGTTCTTGGTGCCGTCGATGGGGTCGATCACCCAGCGGCGGGGGCCGGTGCCCTCGACGCCGTACTCCTCGCCGAGGATCGCGTCCCGGGGGCGGGCGCGCTGGAGCTGGCCGCGGATGAGTTCTTCGGCGGCCCTGTCCGCTTCGCTCACCGGGGTCATGTCCGGTTTGGTCTCGACCTTGAGGTCGAGGGCCTTGAACCGGTCCGTCGTCGCGGCGTCGGCGGCGTCGGCGAGGACGTGGGCGAGACGCAGGTCGTCGAGGTAGTCGGGCATGTGTCGAACGGTATCTGCCGTGGTGGGGGTGGGGCTACCGCGAGTCTGGGGGCGGGTGTGGGGGCGTTGTGGGGGGTCGGCGTCCGTGAGGTGCCGGGTGTTGGTGCCGGGGGGTGTTGCGCAGCCCGGCGTCGCGGGGTGCCTCCCCCAAGCTCTCGGCTTCGCTCGAGCAGGGGGACCCCCCCATCGCCCCAGCGGCACGACTGCCCGCAGCTGAGGCGGTGACGACTGCCCGCAGCTGAGGCGGTGGCCGCTGCCCGCAACTGGGTACGGCTGAAAGGTGCCCCTGCGTGTGGTCGCGGGCCCTTGACAGTGGTTTCGGGCGCGTCAAATCTGGGCGCACAGCCGCTCGCCCCAAGGGGAGGCGATGATGCCTGCAGCGCGGGAATCTCTACTGGACGCCGCTTACACGGCACTGGTGCGCCGGCCCTGGTCCGCCGTACGCATGGTGGACGTGGCCGCGGCGGCCGGAGTGTCCCGGCAGACCCTGTACAACGAGTTCGGCAGCAAGGACGGGCTCGCCCGGGCGCTCGTGCGCAGAGAAGCCGACGGCTATCTCGCCGGGGTCGACCGCGCCCTCGCCGGCGAGGGCGACCATCGCGAACGGCTCACCGCGACCGCCGAGTGGACCACCGCCGCCGCCCGCGAGAACTCCCTGGTCCGCGCCATGCTCACCGGCTGCTGGACCGAACGGCTGCCCACCCCGCCCCTGTCGGCCGTCCCCTCCACCTCCGTCGTGCCGGCCCAGCGCCGCGCCGACGGCCCACTGCCCTCACCCGGAGACTTCGTCACCCTCGTCCGCGACCGCGCCGTCAAGGTCCTGGCCGGACCGGGCACGCCCCAGTCCGACACCGCAGACCTGGCCCGTTCCTGCGAACTCGCCGTCCGGCTCGCCCTGTCCTGCGTGGCCGCGCCGGCCGGCGAGGGCGGTGTCGCCGGCCTGGTCGGCACCGCCCTTCAACGAACGGCCGGCTGACGCGACGTCAGTGGGCCGACCCCGACAACTGCAGGCCGACCACGCCGATGATGACGAGGCTGATCGACACGATCTTCAGCGTCGACACCAGGTCGCCCAGGAAGATCATGCCGTAGATCGCCGTGCCGGCCGCGCCGATACCCGTCCACACCGCGTACGCGGGACCCACGTCGAGTCTGCGCAGCGCCAGGGTCAGCAGTCCGAAACTGCCGAGGGCGAAGATGCAGAACGCGACCGTCGGCCAGAGCCGCGTGAAGCCGTGGGACAGTTTCAGACACACGGCGAAGCCGGTCTCCAGCAACCCGGCCACGATGACCAGCAGCCACGCCATGAGTCGTTCCTCCCGTGTCCCACGTTCAGCGACCGCTGAGTCGGCTGGAGCTGGTTCGCCGGATTCCCCGGCGTGCGGTCGGTCCGGCGTCCGGCTCGGTGCGATTATGCACTTGCCATCCACACGCCCTGACAAACAACGCGGAGGTCAGTCGCCTTCCTTCCGCTCCCGCGTGGCCAGCAGCCGCCGCAGCGAGTACAGCCGCGCCGGGTCCGCGTGCCCCTCGGCCACCCACGTGTCCAGCGCACAGTCCGGCTCGTCGTGACTGCACGCGCGCGGGCACCCCTCGGTGCCCGGCTCCAGGTCGGGGAAGGCGTGGATGACCCGGGACGGGTCCACGTGGTTCAGCCCGAAGGACCGCACACCCGGTGTGTCGATCACCCAGCCGTCACTGCCCGACAGCGGCAGCGCCAGCGCCGAGGTGGTGGTGTGCCGGCCACGGCCCGTCACCGCGTTCACATGCCCCGTCGTACGCCGCCGCTCCTCCGGGACCAGCGCGTTGACCAGGGTCGTCTTGCCGACACCGGAGTGGCCGACGAAGGCCGTGATCTTGCCGTCGAGGTGCTCGCGCGCCCGGTCGACGGCGACGCCGCTGTCCAGTTCGGCGCGGCTGGTGACGACGTAGGGGATGTCGAGGTCGCCGTAGAGCTCCAGCAGCTTCTCGGGCGGGGCGAGGTCCGACTTGGTCAGCACCAGCAGGGGGTCCAGGCCCCCGTCGTAGGCCGCCACGAGACAGCGGTCGATCAGCCGCGGGCGCGGCTCCGGATCGGCGAGGGCGGTCACGACGGCGAGCTGGTCCGCGTTGGCGACGACCACGCGCTCGTACGGATCGTCGTCGTCCGCGGTGCGGCGCAGGAGCGAGGTCCGCTCCTCGATGCGCACGATCCTCGCGAGGGTGTCCTTCCTGCCCGACAGGTCACCGACGAGCGCCACCCGGTCGCCGACCACCGCCGCCTTGCGGCCCAGTTCGCGGGCCTTCATCGCCATCACCACACGGTCCTCGACCAGGCAGGTCAGACGGCCCCGGTCGACTGTGAGCACGAGCCCCTCGGCGGCGTCCTCGTGCTTGGGGCGGATGTTCGTCCGGGGCCGGGTGTTCCGGCGGCCCGGGCGGGTGCGGATGTCGTCCTCGTCGGTGTGCTTGCCGTAGCGCCGCATGACGTGATCCCTGCGCCCTACGCCCCGAGCATCCCGGTCCACAGGTCGGGGAAGTCGGGCAGGGTCTTCGCCGTCGTCGCCACGTTCTCGATCTGCACTCCCTCCACCCCGAGGCCGAGGATCGCGCCGGCCGTGGCCATGCGGTGGTCGTCGTACGTGTGGAAGACCCCGCCGTGCAGGCGGCGCGGGCGGATGTGCAGCCCGTCGGCGGTCTCGGTGACGTCACCGCCGAGTTCGTTGATCTCCTTCGTCAGCGCGGCCAGCCGGTCCGTCTCGTGCAGCCGCAGGTGGGCCACGCCGCGCAGGGTCGACGGCGAGTCCGCGAGGGCCGCGACCGCGGCGATGCCCGGCGTCAGCTCGCCGACCTCGCCCAGGTCGACGTCGATGCCGTGGACCGAGCCCGAGCCGGTGAACACGAGCCCGTACTCGGTCAGTTCGCAGGAGCCGCCCATCTCGGTGAAGATCTCGCGCAGCCGGTCACCGGGCTGGGTGGTGTGGGCCGGCCAGTCGGGGATGACGACCTTGCCGCCGGTCACCAGGGCCGCCGCGAGGAACGGCTGGGCGTTGGACAGGTCCGGCTCGATGACGAGGTCCCGGCCGAGCAGGGCGCCCGGCGTGACCCGCCAGACGTTCGGCTCGCCGCCCGACTCGGGCGTGTCCACCTGCGCGCCGACCGCGCGCAGCATGTCGACGGTCATCCGGATGTGCGGCATGGAGGGCAGCGTGCTGCCGGTGTGGCGGACCTCGACGCCCTGGTTGAAGCGGGGGCCGGACAGCAGCAGGGCGCTCACGAACTGCGACGAGGAGGACGCGTCGATCGCGACCTGGCCGCCCTCCAGGGCGCCGCTGCCGTGCACGGTCAGGGGCAGTGCGCCACGGCCGTCGTCGTCGATCCGGGCGCCGAGCTGACGCAGCGCGTCGATGACACCGGTCAGGGGACGCTCGTAGGAGCGGGGGTCGCCGTCGAACCGGACGGGACCGTCGGCGAGCGCGGCGACCGGCGGCAGGAACCGCATCACCGTGCCGGCGTTGCCGACGTCGACCGTGGCCGGGCCGCGCAGGCCCGTGGGGAGCACCCGCCAGGCCTCGCCGGTGCCGTCGGGGCCCACGCCCTCCTCGATCTCGATGCCCATGGCACGCAGCGCGCCGGCCATCAGCAGGGTGTCGCGGGAGCGGAGCGGGCGGCGGAGCCAGCCGGGCTCGGAGGACAGGGAGGCGAGGACCAAGGCGCGGTTGGTGACCGACTTGGACCCCGGCACGTGGACCGTCGCGTCGACGGCTCCGCTCGCGTGCGGGGCGGGCCAGAGGGCGGTGTCTGCGGTGTTCGGGGCCATGGCCCCCACTTTATAAGCAGGCAGTGGTTCGAGTGCTGCTGCGTCGTGGCTGGTCGCGCCCCACGGCGGAGCCGCAGATCGGCACAGCCCCGCGCCCTGAGGTGGGCTGGTCACAAGCCCAGTAGCCAGCGCCCTCCCCCGATCAGCGAGCACAACGACACCGCGTGGAACAGGAAGAGCCACAAGCCCGCCGGCACATGTGTCAGCCGCGACAGCTGGTCGGCGTCCGAGTCACCCGCACCGCCCCGCGACCGCTTCGCCTGGAGCTCGAACGCCGGCCGCACCCCGCCCAGCAACAGGAACCACACCACCACGTAGGCGAAGGCCGCCTGTACCTGCGGACCGGCCAGCCAGGAGACCACGACGAACAGCCCGCCGGTGATGATCAGGGTCAGGGCGCCGTAGGCGTTGCGGATCATCACGAGCATGGCCAGGAGCAGGGCCGTGGCCACCCACAGCAGGAGCGTGATGCGGCCGGCGCCGAGCAGGGCCGCGCCGCCGAGGCCCAGCAGGGGAGGGGCGGTGTAGCCGGCGGCCGCGGTGAGGATCATGCCGATGCCGTGCGGCTTGCCGCGGCTGACGGTCAGGCCGCTGGTGTCCGAGTGCAGACGTATGCCGGTGAGGGTGCGGCCGGTGAGCAGGGCCACGAGCCCGTGGCCGCCCTCGTGGGCGATGGTGATGGCGTTGCGGGAGATGCGCCACAGACCGTGCGGGACCACCACGGCCAGCGCGGCGGCCAGGGTCGCGATCACCACCCAGAGGTCGGGGTCGGGCTGCGTACCGGAGACCTCGTCCCAGAGGGAGGCGAGCGAGGCGGTTGCGGTGCTGTCCATGTAAGGCGTTGGCTCCCTGTGGGCGGATGGAATCTGGCAGTGTGGCACGTATGTGCGGACGGTATTCAGCGAGTCGTAGGCCAGAGGATCTCGCAGGAATCTTTGAGGTCGAGAAGTGGGAGCCCGAGGAGACTCTGGAGCCGGACTACAACGTCGCGCCCACCAAAGAGGTCTACGCCGTCCTCGACCGCCCTTTGAAAGACGTGGCCGACCCGCGCCCGGTTCGCCAGCTGCGCAAGCTGAAGTGGGGCCTCGTCCCGTCCTGGTCGAAGACCCCCGAGGGCGGTGCCCGGATGATCAACGCACGGGCGGAGACCGTCCACGAGAAGCCGTCCTACCGTCGCGCCTTCACCTCCCGGCGCTGCATCCTGCCCGCCGACGGCTACTACGAGTGGGTCACCGGCACGCAGGAGCGCGAGCTGGAGGTCGAGGGCAAGAAGAAGCGCCCGCGCAAGCAGCCCTACTTCGTGACGCCCGCGGACGGGTCGGTCTTCGCGATGGCCGGGCTGTACGAGTTCTGGCGGGACCGCACGCTGCCGGACGACCACCCGCAGGCCTGGTGGGTGACGTGCTCGGTCATCACGACGGAGGCGGAGCAGAGCCCCCTCGCGGTGGCCCCGGCCGACGGGCCCCGGGCCCTGGCCGACATCCATCCCCGGATGCCGCTGATGCTGACGTCCGACCGCTGGGACGCCTGGCTGGACCCGTCCCGCACGGACGCCGGCGACCTGCTCGAACTGCTCGCCCCGCCGCCCGCCGGGCTGATGCGCGCCTACCCCGTCACCACGGCCGTCAGCAACGTCCGCAACAACGGGCCGGAGCTGCTGAAGGAGCTGGAAGGGCCCGAAGAGGGCACACTCTTCTGACGTGACGCATGTGACGAACGCGACGACGGAAACCGTCGAGACCGACGCCGGCCCCGCCCGCATCACCTGGCACGAGGCGAAGAAGGCGCGGCTGGTTCTCGCCGTCAGCCACGGCGCCGGCGGCGGCATCGAGGCCCGTGACCTGAAGGCCCTGGCCGCCGTCCTGCCCGCGCACGGCGTGACCGTGGCCCGCGTGGAGCAGCCCTGGCGGGTGGCCGGGAAGAAACTGGCACCCGCGCCCAGGACCCTGGACGTCGGCTGGCGCGGCATCTGGCCCGCGCTGGCCGGGCCCGGCCAGCCCGTGGTGTCCGGCGGGCGCAGCGCCGGGGCCCGGGTCGCCTGCCGCACCGCCACCGAGCTCGGCGCCCACGCCGTCCTCGCCCTCAGCTTCCCGCTGCACCCGCCGGGCAAGCCCGAGAAGTCCCGAGCGGAGGAACTGCTGGGTTCAGGGGTGCCCACGCTGGTCGTCCAGGGCGGCAACGACCCGTTCGGGAAGCCGGAGGAGTTCCCCGAGGGGCCCTACCGGCTCGTGGAGGTTCCGCACGGGGATCACGGCTTCGCCGTGCCGAAGCGTGCGGAGATCTCGCAGGACGAGGCCGTGGCGGTCATCACGGACGCGGTCGTCGAGTGGACCGGGGCGCTCGGGTAAAGCTTCGGGAATGCCGGGGCGGCGGTCACTGTTGTGCGGGACGTACGTGCTGGAGACCAGCACCGACGCCGTAGGAGAGGGAGTCCGCCGCATGGGTTCGACCATCTGCCCGACCCGCAGCAGCCGCGCCGACCTGGACTGGACGGTGCTGCACGCGGCCAGGACCGCCCCGATTCGGGCGGCGGGCGGGCCGGATCGTCGTCTATCCTCCGATTCGGGTGAGACCGCTTTCGGTCTCACGAGAACACTTGAGGAGGTGGGTCCGGTCACAGGGACCGACGCAGGGACCGAACACGGCCAGGCGGAGCAGCCCGACGGCCAGGGCGGCACGGCCGCCGAGACGGCCGCGCAGCGCAGTGCGCGCTTCGAACGGGACGCGCTCGAGTTCCTCGACCAGATGTACTCGGCCGCGCTGCGCATGACGCGCAACCCGGCCGACGCCGAAGACCTGGTGCAGGAGACGTACGCCAAGGCGTACGCGTCCTTCCACCAGTTCCGCGAGGGCACCAACCTCAAGGCGTGGCTGTACCGGATCCTCACCAACACCTTCATCAACTCGTACCGCAAGAAGCAGCGCGAACCTCAGCGCAGCGCGGCCGAGGAGATCGAGGACTGGCAGCTCGCCCGCGCCGAGTCGCACATGTCGACGGGTCTGCGCTCCGCGGAGTCGCAGGCGCTCGACCACCTGCCCGACTCGGACGTGAAGGAAGCGCTCCAGGCGATCCCCGAGGAGTTCCGCATCGCCGTGTATCTGGCGGACGTCGAGGGGTTTGCCTACAAGGAGATCGCCGACATCATGGGGACACCCATCGGTACGGTGATGTCCCGGCTGCACCGGGGCCGCCGTCAGCTGCGCGGCATGCTGGAGGACTACGCCCGCGACCGTGGGATGGTCCCGGCCGGCGCCGGAGAGTCGAACGAAGCGAAAGGCTCGGGGTCATGAGCTGCGGAGAGCCGCACGAGACGGATTGCAGCGAAATCCTCGATCATCTCTACGAGTTCCTCGACCGTGAGATGCCGGACTCGGACTGCGTGAAGTTCGAGCACCACTTCGAGGAATGCTCGCCCTGCCTCGAGAAGTACGGGCTCGAGCAGGCCGTGAAAAAGCTGGTCAAGCGTTGCTGCGGGCATGACGACGTGCCGGGCGACCTGCGCGCCAAGGTCATGGGGCGGATCGACCTGATCCGCTCCGGCCAGGCGGTCCCCGACAAGGACGTCACCGCCTCGCCCGCCACGCCGACGGAGTCCTGAGACTCCTGCGCCTTTCAACTACCCCCCTCCCGAGGGGGTAGTCATCCTCGAAGGCGTCACTCGAACGTGCTAACCCGCGGGCTATCGGCCCGCGGAGCCCCCTCTGGCGTCCTAGGCTCCGGGCCTGACGGTCATGGCCGGGGAGGGGCTCATGGAAGCGGTACCGGCGCGGACACGTGTGTATGTCGCCTGTGTCGCCCTGGCCGCCCTGCTCTGCCTGCTGCCGCCGCCGGGCATCCGCACGCCCTGGTGGGCCGTCGCGCTGCTCGCCGCGCTGTACGCGGGCTGCGAGCGTGTCGCCCGGTCCCGGTTCGTCGGGATCTCCCACCCCGCCGGGACCTTCTACCCCGTGCTGCTCGCGGGTGCCTTCCTGCTGCCCGCGCCCGCCGCCGCCCTGGTGGCGGTGCCCGGTGCGCTGCTGTCTCCCGCCGGGCAGCGGCCGGTGGCGCTGCGCCGGATCTGGCGGGCGGCCCAGCTCGTCCTCGGCGTGTGGACCGCGGCCCGGGTGCACACGGCGCTCGGCGGACGGAACGCCGTGCTCGAAGGCGACGTCCCCTACGCCCTCGGACCGGCCGGGGCGGCCGTGCTGGCGTTCTGCCTGGTGCTCGCGCTGCTGGACGGCGGAATCCTGGTCGTGGCGGAGCGGGTGCCGGTGCGGCGGGCCTGGCGGGGGCTGGTGGAGCGCTCCCTGGCGCCGATCGCCGTGCACGGGCTGGCCGGGCTGATGATGGCCGTGCTGTGGCGCAGCCCGTACGGACCCGTGGCCGCGCTGCTCGTGCTGCTGCCGATGTGCGTCTCCTGGTGGGCCTTCGCGCAGTACCACCGGGAACGGGCCGCCCACCAGGCGACCATCCGGGCACTGGTCCAGGCCGTCGACATCAAGGACGGCTACACGCGCGGGCACAGCGAGCGCGTCGGGCAGGCCTCCATGATGATCGCGCGTGAGCTGGGCATGGCCGACGAGCGCGTCGAGGTGCTCCGCTTCGCCGGGATCCTGCACGACGTCGGCAAGCTCGGCGTGCCCACCCGGCTGCTCAGGAAGGACGGGCCGCTGACGCCCGAGGAGCGGCGGGTGATCGAGCTGCACCCCGAGTACGGGCACGAGATGGTGCGGGGCATCGGCTTCCTCGGCGAGGCCCGCGCAGCCGTACTGCACCACCACGAACGGCTGGACGGCAGCGGGTACCCGTACGGGCTGCTGGGCCGTCAGATCCCGGAATCCGCCCGGGTGGTGGCGGTCGCGGACGCCTTCGACGCGATGACCTCCACCCGGAGCTACAGCCGGGCCCGGCCCGTCGCGGTGGCCCTGGCGGAGCTGGAGCGGTGCGCCGGCAGCCAGTTCGACCCGGTGATGGTCGCGGCTCTCGTGGAGGCCGTCGGCCGGGTGGGATGGCGCCCCGCCGTGACCGCCGACGACGCCCGCACGCCCCGCGTTCCCCCGCCCGGCGCGCCCCTCCCCAGCAGGCCGGGAGCACACCGATGAGCGCCTACCGGCCGCCCCCGCTGTTCACCCTCGTCCACGCCTGTGCCGCCCTCCTCGCCGCCGGATCCCTCGCCGCAACAAACAACAACGGGCTGGAGGAACGCCGGGTCGCTCTCGCCTTCGGCGTCCTCGTCACCGTGGGGGAGCTCACACGGCGCAACGGGGCGCAGGTCAGGGAACCCGCGCCGCTCGGCGCCGCCGCGGCCCTGTCGTACGCGCTGCTCGGCGAGGCCGGCGGCCGGCCCACGCACCACGGTGTCGCCCAGGCCGTCGCCGTCGTCCTGGCCGCCTCGCTGCTCGGCAGCGTGCCGCACGTCGCCCGGGGACAGGGGCCCACGCTCGACCACCTGGCCCGCCGGATGCTCACCGTCGGGTTCGTCGCCGTGTGCTTCCAGCCCCCGTACAACCGGGGCATGTTCGACCACTGGGGCGGCCCCGCCTACGCGCTGCTGCTGCTCGCGCTGCTCTCCCTGACCGCGCTGTGCGACGCGGTGCTCGCCGCCGCGCTGGCCCACTCCCGCACCGGCTGGCCCTTCGGGCCCGTGCTGCGGGACGAGCTGCGCGCCGTGCTCGGCATCGGGTCGGCCGTCATCGCCACGGGTGCGGTGATGGCGCTGGCGGTCGCCGTCGTCGGCCTGTGGGCGCTGCCCGTCTTCTCCGTGCCCCTGCTGCTCGCCCAGATGTCCTTCCGGCGCTACGCAGCCGTCCGGGCGACCTACCGGCAGACCATCGCCTCCCTCGCGCGGGCCACCGAGGTCGCCGGGTACACCCCCTGCGGGCACGCCCGGCGGGTGGCCGCGCTCAGCCAGGCGGTGGGGCGTGACCTGGGCCTCACCGAGCCCGAGCTGACAGTGCTGGAGTACGCCGCGCTCATGCACGACATCGGCCAGCTGAGCCTCGTCGACCCGGTCCCGGCGGGCGCCACCGCCGTTCTGCCCGCCGCGGAACAGCGGCGTATCGCACTGCTCGGCGGGGCCGTCGTCCGGCAGACGGGCGTCGACGAAGCGGTGGCCGTGGTCGTGGAGCGGCAGGCCGACCCCTACGCCGAACAGCCGCTCGCCGCGCGGATCGTCCGTGCGGTGAATGCGTACGAGGAGAAGTCCCGGGAAGGTGGTCCCGGCGGGCCGCTGACGGCGCTGGAGGAACTCCGGCTCGCCACCGCCGGGGAGTACGCCCCGGAGGTGGTGGAATCACTGGCCCGGGTACTGGCAAGGAGCAGTCTGACCCTGCCCGTGGCTGGGTAACCCATGGGTAATGAGCGCCCTCGAGGCCGCACGTGGTTGGATGCGAAGGAGAAGGTGTCCGGGGGCTCGCAACACAGCTATGGCCAGCCCACCGCACGGAACTGGCAGGCGGGAATCGTGAGGATCTTCGGCAAGGGACGGAACCGGCCCTCCGCCTCCTGGCGGCAGGCCACAGACCGGGCGTTCACACTCATCGGCGACGGCCGGTACGAGGACGCCGGCGCGCTGTTGACACGTGCCGCCGACCTGGAGCCGTGGCTCTCCGAGTCCTGGTTCAACCTCGCTCTGCTGCACAAGTTCCGGCACGACTGGGAACAGGCGCGGGCGGCGGGCCTGAGGGCCGTGGCCCTGCTCGACCGGGACACCGGCGCGCCCGACTGGTGGAACGTCGGCATCGCCGCGACCGCCCTCCAGGACTGGCCGCTGGCCCGGCGCGCCTGGCAGGCCTACGGGCTGCGGGCGCCGGGGGCCGCCCACGACGCCGGTGAGCCCGTCGGCATGGACCTCGGCAGCGCGGCCGTCCGGCTGTCCCCGGAAGGGGAGGCCGAGGTCGTGTGGGGGCGGCGGCTGGATCCCGCGCGGATCGAGGTGCTGTCCATTCCGCTGCCGTCGTCGGGGCGGCGCTGGGGCGAGGTCGTCCTGCACGACGGCGTGCCGCACGGGGAGCGGACCACGGCCGCCGGGCACACGTACCCGGTGTTCGACGAGATCGAGCTGTGGGCGCCGTCCCCGGTGCCGACCTGGGTGGTGCTGCTGGAGGCGGCGACCGAGTCGGACCGGGACGCGCTGGAGCAGCTCGCGGCGGACGCCGGGTTCGCCGCGGAGGACTGGTCCTCTTCGGTGCGGTTGCTGTGCCGGATGTGCTCGGAGTCACGGATGCCCTCCGACGAGGGCGACGGGGAGCATCTCGACCCGCATGATCACAGTGAGCCGGGGCATCCCGGGCCGCTGGGGCACCGGACGGACGGGCAGCTGTGGGTGCCGGAGCGGGAGTGCGGGTTGGCTGCGCCGGCTTCGCTGGTCAGGGGGCTTTTGGACGGGTGGGTGGCCGACAGTCCGGATTCTCGTGACTGGCGGGATCTGGAAGAGGTGTGCTAGGTCGTCCGACGGGTGCGGCGCTGTGGTGGGGGTTGATCGCGCAGTTCCCCGCGCCCCTGAGGGGGCGCCTTCCCCGTACCCTGTATCAGCATCCCAGCTTGGATTTGTTCAGGAAGGCGTACGTAACGTCATGGCTCAGCAGGACACCGATCAGCAGCGTGCGGGCGTGCTTCCCGTCGACGACGAGGGGTACGTGGTCGACACGGAGGACTGCGAGGAGCGCGAGGCGGCCTGGCGGGAGCGGGGGACCTCGCGGCCGATCACGGTGGTCGGGAACCCGGTGCTGCACAAGGAGTGCAAGGACGTCACCGACTTCGGCGACGAGTTCCAGCAGCTCGTCGCGGACATGTTCGCCAGCCAGCGCACCGCCGAGGGCGTCGGTCTCGCCGCCAACCAGATCGGCGTCGACGCGAAGGTCTTCGTCTACGACTGCCCCGACGACGAGGGCGTCCGGCACACCGGTGTCGTCTGCAACCCCAAGCTCGTGGAACTGCCCGCCGAGAAGCGCCGGCTGGACGACAGCAACGAGGGCTGCCTGTCGGTGCCCACCGCGTACGCGCCGCTCGCCCGGCCCGACTACGCCGAGGTGACCGGGCAGGACGAGAAGGGCAACCCGATCAAGGTGCGCGGCACCGGATACTTCGCTCGGTGTTTGCAGCACGAGACGGATCACCTGTACGGCTACCTGTACATCGACCGGCTCTCCAAGCGGGAACGCAAGGACGCGCTGCGGCAGATGGCCGAGAACGAGCCCCGCTACCCCGTGGTGGCCAACGACTGAGGCGTCGGCCTCACCTCAGCCTCACCAGGAGAACGGCGTCTGTTCGGGTTTCTCATCCCGAACAGGCGCCGTTCGTCTGTGCCGTTCGTCTGTGCGTCGCACGTTCGATCGCATCTGCTCTTCTTGTGATCCGGTGCCCGTCACACACCGGGAGGATCCCGGCACTGTGGGGTAGTGAATGAAGCAAATGCGTTCCCAGAAGAGTCAGTTGTGGTGCTGAATGGGGTGAGCGGGGTATGCAACGGCGCACGCCCGGCACGAAGGGAGGGGCGCTCGCGCCAACTGGCGGCTGAGAGGGGTTAGTTCGTGCATGCTTTGTCACACGGCACCACATCGACACCGACCACGATCGCAGTTCCACCGTCGCTCTCTCTCCCGGTGATCGAGGCGACGTTTACCCGGCAACTCCACGCGTATTGGCCGAAGTGCCAGGAGAAGACCCGCGCCTGGCTGCTCGAAAAGCGGCTCATGCCCGCGGACAAGGTTGAGGAATATGCCGACGGCCTGTGCTACACGGACCTCATGGCGGGGTACTACGTCGGCGCCCCCGACGAGGTCATGCAGGCGATAGCGGACTACAGCGCCTGGTTCTTCGTCTGGGACGACCGGCACGATCGCGACATCGTGCACGGTCGTCCGGTCGCCTGGCGGCGCCTGCGGGACCGCCTGCACTCGGCGCTCGACGCACCGGCGGAGCACCTGCACCACGAGGACCCACTGGTCGCCGGGTTCGCGGACAGCGTGTCGCGGCTGTACGCGTTTCTGCCGCGGACGTGGAACCTCCGGTTCGCCCGGCACTTCCACGCGGTGATCGACGCCTACGACCGGGAGTTCCACAACCGCACCCGCGGAATCGTGCCCACGGTCGAGGAATATCTCCGTCTGCGCCGGCTCACCTTCGCCCACTGGATCTGGACGGACCTGCTGGAGCCAGCCGCGGGCTGCGAACTCCCGGACGCCGTCCGGAAACACCCGGCATATCGACGGGCGGCACTGCTGAGCCAGGAGTTCGCCGCCTGGTACAACGACCTCTGCTCACTGCCGAAGGAAATAGCGGGCGACGAGGTGCACAATCTCGGAATCAGTCTCATCACCCATGAGGGGCTGACGCTGGAACAGGCGATCGTGGAAGTCCGGCGCCGTGTCGAGACCTGCATAACGGAATTCCTCGACATCGAAGAGGAAGCAATACGGTTCGCCGACGACCTCGCCGACGGTACCGTGCGGGGAAAGGAACTGAGCGCCGCCGTGCGGGCCTGTGTGAGCAATATGCGGAACTGGTTCAGTTCCGTCTACTGGTTCCATCACGAGTCCGGCCGGTACATGGTCGACAGCTGGGACGACCGGTCCACGCCCCCGTACGTCAACAACGAAGCGGCAGGTGAGAAATGACCGTCGAGTCTGCACAGCCCGAAGCCCCTCCCGCTCCCGACCTGCGTGAGCCGCCCCGGGCAGGCGGCGGTGTGCCTTTCCTCGGGCACGGCTGGAAGCTGGTGCGCGATCCGCTGGAGTTCATGTCCCGGCTCCGGGACCACGGTGACGTGGTCCGGCTGAAACTCGGGCCGAAGACGGTGTACGCGGTGACCACCCCGGAGCTCACCGGCGCGCTCGCGCTGAGCAACGACTTCATCATCGCCGGGCCGCTGTGGGAGTCCCTGGAGGGCCTGCTCGGCAAGGAGGGCGTGGCCACGGCGAACGGCCCGGTGCACCGGCGCCAGCGGCGCACCATCCAGCCCGCCTTCCGGCTCGACGCCATCCCCGCCTACGGGCCGATCATGGAGGAGGAGGCGCATGCGCTGACCGAGCGCTGGAAGCCGGGGGAGACCATCGACTGCACCTCCGAGTCCTTTCGGGTGGCCGTGCGCGTCGCGGCCCGCTGCCTGCTGCGCGGCGACTATATGGACGAGCGGGCGGAGCGGCTGTGCGTCGCGCTCGCCACCGTCTTCCGCGGGATGTACCGGCGGATGGTGGTGCCGCTCGGACCGCTCTACATGCTGCCGCTTCCTGCCAACCGCGAATTCAACCGGGCATTGGCCGATTTGCATCTCCTGATCGACGAGATCGTCGCCGAGCGCCGAGCATCCGGTCAAAAGCCGGACGATTTGCTGACGGCATTGCTGGAGGCGAAGGACGACAATGGCGACCCCATCGGGGAACAGGAGATCCACGACCAGGTCGTCGCGATCCTCACTCCCGGCAGCGAAACCGTCGCGTCCACGATCATGTGGCTCCTGCACATGCTCGCGGAACATCCGGAACACGCGGACAAGGTGCGCGAGGAAGTAGAAGCCGTCACCGGTGGGAGGCCGGTGGCATTCCAGGACGTCCGGAACCTCAGGCACACCAACAATGTCGTCGTGGAGGCGATGCGTTTGCGTCCCGCCGTCTGGATTCTGACGCGGCGGGCGGTGCGGGACACGGAACTCGGTGGATATCGCATTCCGGCCGGTGCGGACATCGTCTACAGCCCGTACGCGATCCAGCGCGATGCGAAGTCGTACGAGCGGAACCTGGAGTTCGACCCCGACCGCTGGCTCCCGGACCGGGTCAAGGACATCCCGAAGCACGCCATGAGCCCGTTCAGCACCGGCAACCGCAAGTGCCCGAGCGACCACTTCTCCATGGCGCAGCTGACGCTGATCACGGCGGCCCTGGCCACCAGCTACCGCTTCGAACAGGTGGCCGGTTCGAATGCCGCAACGCGGGTCGGCATCACGCTCCGGCCGCACGACCTGCGGCTGCGGCCGGTGCGGAGGTGACAGCCGTGTCGCCTCAGGCCGCTTCGGGGCCTCTGAACGTCCTCCGGTAGGTGTTCGGTGTCGTCCCCACCGCCCGGACGAAGTGGTGGCGCAGCGTCGCCGCGTTGCCGAACCCCGTTCGGCCGGCGATCGCGTCCATCGTCTCGTCCGTCGCTTCCAGCAACCGCTGGGCCAGCAGAACGCGCTGGCGCAGGATCCAGCGGTAGGGAGTCGTCCCCGTCTCCTGCTGGAAGCGGCGGGCGAAGGTGCGCGGGGACATGTGGGCGTGGACGGCGAGCTGCTCGACGGTGACCTCCTCGTCGAGATGACGCTCCATCCACGCCAGGACCTCGCCGATCGTGTCGCCCTCGGGGTGGGGGAGCGGGCGCTCGATGTACTGCGCCTGGCCGCCGTCGCGGTGCGGTGGCACCACCATCCGCCGGGCGATCTTGTTGGCGACCTCGGAGCCCTGTTCCTTGCGCACCAGGTGGAGGCAGGCGTCGATGCCGGCGGCCGTGCCGGCGGAGGTGATCACCGGGTCCTCGTCGACGTAGAGCACGTCCGGTTCGACGACCACCCGTGGGTACTGCCGGGCGAGGTCCTTCGCGTGCTTCCAGTGCGTGGCACAGCGGCGGCCGTCCAGCAGCCCGGCCGCGGCCAGCACGAAGACCCCGGAGCAGACGCTCAGCACCCGGGCGCCGCGGTCGACCGCGTGACGCAGGGCGTCCAGCAGATCCGGCGGGAAGTCCCGGCTCGCGTAGCTGTGCCCGGCCGGCACGGCGATCAGATCGGCCGCCTCCAGCCGCTCCAGGCCGTGCCCGACCTGGAGCGAGAAGCCCGAGTTCATGCGCAGCACCGGCCCCTCGGCCGAGGCGACGGCGAAGTCGTACACCGGCAGGCCGTCGTCGCTGCGGTCGGTGCCGAAGACCTCGCACACCACACCGAGTTCGAAGGGGTTCACACCGTCGAGGAGGGCGACGGCCACGTTCTGCAGCATGCCCCCAGTGTGCCTCGTCCTTGGCAGTAATTCGAGGGTCTACGGCAGTACTGCCACTGACGGTAAGGAGCAATCGGCGCGACAGTGGTGTCCATGAACACGAACCAGATCGAAGCCCTGATCGGACTGACCGCCACCTTCGGGATCCTGGTCCTCCTGATCCTCCCGTCCGTGTTCGGCCTGGTGCGCGAGAGGCGCATCGACCGTCAGATCCGGGAGGCCCAGGAGGCCAGGGAGAGCGAGCCGGCTCAGAAGTCCTCGTCCAGGTCGACGGTGCCCTCCACCGCCACCTGGTACGCGGAGGGCCGCCGCTCGAAGAAGTTGGTCAACTCCTGAACCCCCTGGAGCTCCATGAAGGAGAAGGGGTTCTCGGAGCCGTACACCGGAGCGAAGCCGAGCCGGGTGAGCCGCTGGTCGGCGACGCACTCCAGGTACTGCCGCATCGACTCGGTGTTCATGCCCGGGAGGCCGTCACCGCACAGGTCGCGCGCGAACTGCAGCTCGGCCTCGACCGCCTCCCGGAGCATGTCCGTCACCTCCTGCCGGAGCTGGTCGTCGAACAGCTCCGGCTCCTCCTTGCGGACGGTGTCGACCACGTCGAAGGCGAAGGACATGTGCATCGTCTCGTCGCGGAACACCCAGTTGGTGCCGGTGGCGAGGCCGTGCAGCAGGCCCCGGCTGCGGAACCAGTAGACGTAGGCGAAGGCGCCGTAGAAGAACAGTCCCTCGATGCACGCGGCGAAGCAGATCAGGTTCAGCAGGAAGCGGCGGCGGTCCGCCTGCGTCTCCAGCCGGTCCAGCTTCTCCACCGAGTCCATCCACTTGAAGCAGAACGACGCCTTCTCGCGGATGGACGGGATGTTCTCCACGGCCGCGAAGGCCGCCGTGCGGTCCTCCGGGTCGGGGAGATAGGTGTCGAGGAGCGTCAGGTAGAACTGGACGTGCACGGCCTCCTCGAAGAGCTGGCGGCTCAGATACAGCCGCGCCTCGGGGGAGTTGATGTGCTTGTACAGCGTCAGCACCAGGTTGTTCGCGACGATCGAGTCGCCCGTGGCGAAGAAGGCGACCAGGCGGCCGATCAGGTGCTGCTCCGCCGGTGACAGCTTGGCGAGGTCGGCGACGTCCGAGTGGAGGTCGACCTCCTCCACGGTCCAGGTGTTCTTGATGGCGTCCCGGTAGCGCTCGTAGAAGTCCGGGTAGCGCATGGGGCGCAGGGTGAGCTCGAAGCCGGGGTCGAGAAGGTTCTGGGTGCTCATTACTGGCAGGCCTCGCAGGACTCGGGGTTTTCCAGGGAGCAGGCGACCGCTTCGGGATCCGGGGTGGCCTGCGCGGGGACGGTGGCCTGGGCGGCGCGGGCGATGCGGGTCGCCGGGCGCGAGCGCAGGTAGTACGTCGTCTTCAGCCCGGACTTCCAGGCGTAGGCGTACATCGAGGAGAGCTTGCCGATGGTCGGCGTCTCCAGGAAGAGGTTCAGGGACTGGGACTGGTCCAGGAACGGGGTCCTGGCCGCCGCCATGTCGATCAGGCCGCGCTGCGGGATCTCCCACGCAGTGCGGTAGAGGGCGCGCACGTCCTCGGGGATCCAGGCGAAGTCCTGCACCGAGCCGCTGGCCTCGCGCAGGGCCTCCCGGCTGCGGGCGTCCCACACGCCGAGCCGCTTGAGCTCGTCCACCAGGTAGGAGTTGACCTGGAGGAACTCGCCCGACAGCGTCTCGCGCTTGAACAGGTTGGACACCTGCGGCTCGATGCACTCGTACACGCCCGCGATCGAGGCGATGGTGGCCGTGGGGGCGATCGCGAGGAGCAGCGAGTTGCGCATGCCGGTCGCGGCGATGCGCTCCCGCAGCGCCGCCCAGCGCTCCGGCCAGGTCAGCTCCACGTCGTAGTGGTCGGGGTGCAGCACGCCCCGGGCCGTACGGGTCTTCTCCCAGGCCGGCAGCGGACCGCTCCGCTCGGCGAGGTCGGCCGAGGCCTCGTACGCGGCGAGCATGATCCGCTCGGCGATACGGGTGGAGAGGGCCTTGGCCTCCGGCGAGTCGAAGGGCAGGCGCAGCTTGAAGAAGACGTCCTGAAGGCCCATCGCGCCGAGGCCGACCGGACGCCAGCGGGAGTTGGACCGCCCGGCCTGTTCGGTCGGGTAGAAGTTGATGTCGACGACACGGTCCAGGAAGGTCACGGCGGTGCGGACGGTGGCGTCCAGCCGGTCCCAGTCGAGGTCACCGGTCGATGTGTCGACGAAGGCGCCGAGGTTGACCGAGCCGAGGTTGCAGACCGCCGTCTCCCCGTCGCTGGTGACCTCCAGGATCTCCGTGCAGAGGTTGGAGGAGTGGACGACGTGGCCGGGCTCGGCCGTCTGGTTGGCGGTGCGGTTGGCGGCGTCCTTGAAGGTCATCCAGCCGTTGCCGGTCTGCGCGAGGGTGCGCATCATGCGGCCGTACAGCTCGCGGGCGGGCAGGGTCCTCTTCGCCAGGCCCTTCGCCTCGGCCGCCCGGTACGCGGTGTCGAACTCCTCGCCCCACAGGTCGACCAGCTCGGGCACGTCCGAGGGGGAGAACAGCGACCACTGCGCGTCGGCGTTCACCCGCCGCATGAACTCGTCCGGCACCCAGTGCGCGAGGTTCAGGTTGTGCGTACGGCGGGCGTCCTCGCCGGTGTTGTCGCGCAGCTCCAGGAACTCCTCGACGTCGGAGTGCCAGGTCTCCAGGTAGACCGCGGCGGCGCCCTTGCGGCGGCCGCCCTGGTTCACGGCGGCGACCGAGGCGTCCAGGGTCTTCAGGAACGGGACGATGCCGTTGGAGTGGCCGTTGGTGCCGCGGATCAGCGAACCGCGGGCGCGGATACGGGAGTACGCGAGGCCGATGCCCCCGGCGTGCTTCGACAGCCGCGCCACCTGGTGGTACCGGTCGTAGATCGAGTCCAGCTCGTCCTTGGGGGAGTCGAGGAGGTAGCAGGACGACATCTGGGGGTGCCGGGTGCCGGAGTTGAACAGGGTGGGGGAGGAGGGGAGGTAGTCGAGCCGGCTCATGAGCTCGTAGAGCGCGGCCACTTCGTCGACGGACCTGGCGGTGTGGTCCTCCGCTAGACCGGCGGCGACGCGCAGCATGAAGTGCTGGGGTGTCTCGACGACCTTGCGGGTGAGGGGGTGCCGGAGCAGGTAGCGGCTGTGGAGCGTGCGCAGTCCGAAGTAGCCGAAGCGGTCGTCGGCGGCCGGGTCGATCAGGGCGTCGAGCCGGGCCGCGTGCAGCCGTACGAACTCGGCGGTCCGGTCGGCGATGAGGCCCTCCCGGTGCCCGACCACGACGGACTCGGTGAAGGACGTGACGCCCTGGGAGGCGGCCTCGGCGCGGATGCCGATCGTCAGCAGGCGGGCGGCCAGCCGGGAGTAAGCGGGGTCCTCGGAGATCAGACCGGCCGCGGCCTCCGTCGCCAGGTCCCGCAACTCCGCCTCGTCGGCCCGCGCCGACCGGCCGCGCAACGCGGCGGCGGCGACCCGGCCGGGGTCGGTGTCGGGGAGGTCGGCGGTCAGCTCGGTCAGGGTCCGCAACAGCGCGGCACCGGGACCGTCGTGCTGTTCTGCGGCGGCTGAGACCGGATCGGCTGGCGCGATGGTCACGTGGGGCTCTCCCTCGCTCGGCACGGGGGCCTCGTCGAGGGCAGGGGGCAGCACACGAGCGCACACGGCGTCGCGTCCACCGACCCACTCCGCGAGGCCCGGACGTCAGGGCGCACCGGCCGGGCGGCCGGGCGCGCTGTCGGCAGGTCCTCGGACTGACTCCCATACACGCATAAGAAGGCATGGGCACACCGTTGCGGGACAGTTCCGGATTCGCACCGGATTCCCCTGCGGCGACAGCGAGCATGAGCATACATCTTGTGCCGGGTGGTGAAAGCACCCCTAGATGTAGTGTCGCGACGGTTTCACAGCGTCAACTCGTAGGTGAGGAGAGTGATGTCGGGAAGCTCCGGAATCGGGTTCCAGTCGCGCTCTGGGACACGGACGAAGCCGAGGCGTTCGTAGATGCGGTGGGCGGAGTGCATGGTGCGCTGCGTCGACAGGACGACGCGGACACAGCCGTCCGTCGCACGGGCGCGGTCGACGCAGGCGCGGACGAGGGCCTCTCCGGCGCCGCGGCCGCGGGCCTCGTGGGCGACGGCGAGCATCCGTATCTCGGCCTCCCCGGGCCGGGCGATGTCGGTCATGGGACCGCCGGAGGGGACGAAGGTGACGCCACCGAGGAGGTGTTCGCCTTGGGTGGCCACCAGGACGTCCGCCGCGGCGGCCCGCTTGGCCACGTCCCTGAGTTCGCCGAGGTACCAGTCGCTCTCCCCGAAGTCGAGGAGGCCGTCCTTCAGGTAGGCCTGGGCGGTGATCTCGCCGAGGGCGTCGTGTTCGGCGGGCTTCACCCGCCGGATGAGGATGTCCATGGTCCGAGTGTGGCGGACGGGTATGACAACGGGCCGCCGGTTTCTCACCGGCGGCCCGTGTCACCTGCGACTCAGTGCGAGGTGCCCGCCGTCGCCGGCGGAAGCTCCACCTGGACCCCGGGGTCGCCCGCGTCCGCCGTGTAGTCCTCCGGCCTGGTCTCGTCGATGCCGTCGGGGGCCTTGACGGCCTTCAGGACGAAGGTCAGGACCACCGTCACCACCACGTTCAGGACGAACGCCGTGAGGCCGATGTAGCCGATCTCGCCGATGCCGGGGATCTCCTTGGCGGAGCCGCCGAAGTGCTTCTGGGTGGGAGAGGCGACACCGTACGCGGCGACCGTGCCGTAGACCATGCCGACCGCCCAGCCCGCGAGCAGCGCCCAGCGGTGGAACCAGCGGGTGAACAGGCCGCCGACCAGCGCCGGGAAGGTCTGGAGGATCCAGATGCCGCCGAGGAGCTGGAAGTTGATGGCGACCGTCTTGTCCATGGTGAGGACGAAGACCAGTGCGCCCACCTTCACCAGCAGCGAGACCAGCTTGGAGACCTTGGTCTCCTGTGCGGGCGTGGCGTCGGGCTTGATGAAGTCCTTGTAGATGTTGCGGGTGAAGAGGTTCGCGGCCGCGATGGACATGATGGCCGCGGGCACGAGCGCTCCGATGCCGATCGCCGCGAAGGCCACACCCGCGAACCAGTCCGGGAACATGGTCTCGAACAGCTGCGGGATCGCCAGCTGCCCGTTCTGCACCTTGATCCCGGCCGCGATGGCCATGAAGCCGAGCAGCGCCAGCAGGCCCAGCATCAGGGAGTACAGCGGCAGGATCGTGGTGTTGCGGCGGATCACCTCACGGCTCTTCGAGGACAGCGTCGCCGTGATGGAGTGCGGGTACATGAAGAGGGCGAGCGCGGAGCCCAGCGCCAGCGTGGCGTAGGTCCACTGGCCCGTCTCCGGCGGGGCCAGCGCACCGCGTGGCGCGCCCGTCGCCGGGTTGGTCTGGCTGAACGCGTCGCCCGCCTTGGCGAAGATGTCGTCGAAGCCGCCCAGCTTGATCGGGATGTAGATGATCGCCACCGCGATGACGATGTAGATCAGCGTGTCCTTCACGAACGCGATCAGCGCGGGGGCCCGCAGACCCGACGAGTACGTGTACGCCGCCAGCACACCGAAGGCGATCAGCAGCGGCAGGTCCTTGATGAACCAGTTGGTGTTCTCACCGCCGCCGACACCCATCACGTCCAGCACGGCCTGGATGCCGACCAGCTGGAGCGCGATGTACGGCATCGTCGCGAGGATGCCGGTGAGGGCCACGGCCAGGGAGAGCCCCTTGGAGCCGAAACGGCCGCGCACGAAGTCGGAGGTCGTGACGTACCCGTGCTTGTGGGACACCGACCACAGGCGGGGGAGGAACGTGAAGATCAGGGGGTAGACCAGGATGGTGTACGGCACGGCGAAGAAGCCGGCCGCGCCCGCCGCGTAGATCGCCGCCGGCACGGCGACGAAGGTGTACGCCGTGTACAGGTCACCGCCGAGCAGGAACCAGGTGATCCAGGTCCCGAACGAACGGCCGCCCAGGCCCCACTCGTCGAGGCTGTCGTTCTCGGCCTTGCGCCAGCGCGCGGCCAGGAAGCCCATGGCCGTCACGGCCAGGAAGAAGAAGATGAAGACGGCGAGCGCGACGCCGTTCACGCCGTCCTTCACTCCGACGCACCGCCCTTCGCGGCCGAGCGGGCGCGCTGGTCACGCTGCCACAGCTTGTAGGCGATCATCGTCAGCGCGGTGGAGATCAGCACCCACGCCATCTGGTACCAGTAGAAGAACGGGATCCCGATGAAGGCCGGGTCGGTCTTGGCGTAGGAGCCGACCCACAGCATGGCCACGAAGGGCGCTATGAGGCAGACGGCGATGACGACGCGCATCGGCGTCACCACTGGCCCTCTACTGGCTTCTGGGGCTTGCGACATCAGGCGGCTCCGTCCCCTCAGTGATCACCTGTGTAATGCGCAGGCAATCTAGGTCAGGGTGAGCCGCGTACGGAACCCCTCGTCCGTAATGCGGTACCCAACCGAAACCCGGCCCCAGCAGCGGTGGAGCCCCGTCCTTCATTCCGCTTTCACTCCGCGGGCCGCTTCAGCCGCGCGACGAACTTGTACCGGTCCCCGCGGTACACCGACCGCACCCATTCCACCGGCTGGCCCTCGCGGTCCAGTGAGTGCCGGGAGAGCATCAGCATCGGCAGGCCGACGTCCGTGCCGAGCAGGCCGGCCTCGCGCGGGGTGGCCAGCGAGGTCTCTATGGTCTCCTCGGCCTCCGCGAGATGGACGTCGTAGACCTCGGCGAGCGCGGTGTAGAGGGACGTGTACTTCACCAGCGACCGGCGCAGCGCCGGGAAGCGCTTGGCGCTCAGGTGGGTGGTCTCGATGGCCATCGGCTCGCCGTTGGCCATGCGCAGCCGCTCGATGCGCAGCACCCGTCCGCCGGCCGTGATGTCGAGCAGGCCGGCCAGGCGGTCGTCGGCGGTGATGTAGCCGACGTCCAGCAGCTGCGAGGTGGGTTCGAGGCCCTGGGCGCGCATGTCCTCGGTGTACGAGGTCAGCTGCAGAGCCTGCGAGACCTTCGGCTTGGCGACGAAGGTGCCCTTGCCCTGGATGCGTTCCAGCCGACCCTCGACGACCAGCTCCTGGAGCGCCTGGCGCACGGTCGTGCGCGAGGTGTCGAACTCCGCCGCGAGCGTGCGCTCGGGCGGGACCGGCGTGCCGGGCGCCTGTGTGTCGGTCATGTCGAGCAGGTGCTTCTTCAGGCGGTAGTACTTGGGCACGCGTGCGGTACGGACGGGCGCCCCGTTCTCGTTCTCCGCACTGCTGACGTCGGTGCTCATGCTCCGCCTTCCCGGCTCCTCTGCCGACACGATCCCACTTGTATACCGTCGGCGCCTCTTTTGGTCTAGTCCACAAATCCGAGTGGTCTACCTGGAGTATGCCGTGCCCGCCTGGGTTTTCGCTGGCTTCTTACTTAAAGGTTCCTGCATATGTAGGTCGCATAACGGCTGGTCAGAGCCTATACCGGACCCTTGACAGGCCTGCTGGTCTGGTCCAAGCTCCCCGTACTGGTCTACACCATTGGTCCAGGTCCTGGTGCCCCACGTTCACCGCGGGGAGCAGGGGGGTTCGTGGCATCCCTGAGGAGGGTGGCGTGAAGCGCAAGCTGATATCCGCGATCGGTATCGCGGGCATGATGGTCTCCATCGCGGCGTGCGGCGGCGAAGGCGGCGGCGGGGGTTCGGACAAGGGCGCGGACGCCAAGGAGCTGACGGTCTGGCTCACCGTCGACGCCCAGAACAACTGGCCGCAGCTGGTGAAGGCAGCCGACGCCGCGGTGCAGAAGAAGCACCCCGGCCTCAAGATCAACCACGAGTACTACGGCTGGCCCGACAAGAACGCCAAGCTCGACGCCGTCCTCGCCACGGACGAGGTCCCCGACGTGGTCGAGATGGGCAACACCGAGATGCTCGGCTACATGGTCAAGGGCGCCTTCGCCCCCCTCGACGCGGCGAAGTTCGACAACTCGGACGCCTGGCTGGACGGCCTCAAGGCCTCGGTGACCTACGAGGACAAGACCTACGGCGTCCCGTACTACGCCGGCGGCCGCGTCGCCAACTGGCGCAAGGACGTGGCGGCCTCGGTCGGAGTGAAGACGCCCCCGAAGACCTACAAGGAGCTGACCGCCGCCCTGGACAAGATCCAGAAGAAGGAGGGCAGCAAGTTCAGCGCCTGGTACCAGCCGACGCGCGACTGGTACGCGGCCATGTCCTTCGTCTACGACGCCGGCGGCGCCATCGCCACCGAGTCGGGCGGCCAGTGGAAGGCCTCCCTCTCCTCGCCCGAGTCCCTCAAGGGCCTGAAGGAGTTCAAGAACGTCGTCGACTCCTACATGCACGGCGACAAGACCAAGGACGAGTCCGACCGCTACATCGTCTACGGCCAGGGCAAGTCCGCCATGATCTTCGCCGCCGCCTGGGAGGGCGCGACCTCCGAGGACCCGAAGAACGACAAGACCGGCAAGCTCAAGGGCAACCTCGAGAACTTCGTGATGCCCGGCCCGTCCGGCAAGAACATGCCCGTCTTCCTGGGCGGCAGCGACCTCGCCGTGCCGGTGAAGTCCGACGCACAGGCCCTGGCCGCCGAGTGGATCAACGCCTTCACCGGCTCCTCCGGCCAGAAGGGCCTGATGGCCAAGGGCAACCTGCCCAACAACAAGACCGACCTCGCGACGCTCAAGAACGACCCGAAGACGGCGGTCCCCGCCACCGCGGCCGAGTCCAGCTGGTTCGTCCCGATGGCACCCGGCTGGGGCCAGGTCGAGAAGGCGCAGATCCTGCAGACCATGCTGCAGAGCATCGGCACCGGCAAGAAGTCCGTCGAGGCCGCCGCCAAGGAGGCGGACGCCGCGATCGACAAGGTCATCAACACCAAGTGACCTTCGCGCGGGGCTCCCTCATCGGCGGAGCCCCGCCGCCGCCAAGACCTGAGGGACCGCCAAGGAGCGCGCGATGAGTGCCGCAGACACCACCACCCCCGCCAAGGTGCCGCCACCGCGGCAGGCACCGCCACCCCCAGCCGATGACCTGCCACGCGTGCGGCGGCCGTCGGGCGGGGCCGCGATCCCCTGGCTGCTGCTCGCGCCCTGCCTGCTGGTCCTCGCGGCGGTCATGGGCTATCCGCTGGCCCGCCTGGTCACCCTCTCCTTCCAGAAGTTCGGGCAGTCCCAGCTGTGGGGCTTCCAGCCGGCCGAGTCGGTGGGGCTCGACAACTTCGCCAAGGTGGTGGGCGACGGCGAGTTCTGGGCCGTCGTCCTGCGCACCCTCGTCTTCGCGGCCGGAGCCGTCGTCTTCACGATGGTGATCGGCATGGCGCTCGCCCTGCTGCTCCAGCGGGTCTCGGGCTGGCTGAAGGTGCTCATCAACATCGTGCTGGTGGCGAGCTGGGGCATGCCCGTGATCGTGGCGACCACGGTCTTCAAGTGGCTCTTCGACTCGGACTACGGCGTCTTCAACGCGCTGCTCAGCAAACTGCCCGGCGTCGAGATGATCGGCCACAACTGGTTCGCGAGCGGTCCCGAGGGGCTGGCCGTGATCATGCTGCTGGTCGTGTGGGGAGCTGTGCCCTTCGTGGTCATCAC
The DNA here is from genome assembly GCF_000158955.1 of Streptomyces viridochromogenes DSM 40736. GTDB lineage: Bacteria > Actinomycetota > Actinomycetes > Streptomycetales > Streptomycetaceae > Streptomyces > Streptomyces venetus. The sequence goes on from NZ_GG657757.1 coordinate 5,896,560, forward strand.
ACTCAGCGCCGGTCTCACCCAGGTCCCCAAGGAGCTGGAGGAGGCGGCCCGCCTGGACGGCGCCGGCTCCTGGGGCGTCTTCCGCTATGTCACCCTGCCCGTCCTCAAGCCGATCATCGTGATGCTCACGACCCTGTCGGTCATCTGGGACATGGGCGTCTTCCCCCAGGTGTTCGTCATGCGGGGTGGCCATCCCGAGCCGGAGTTCCAGGTCCTCAACACCTACTCCTACGACCGGGCGTTCGTGGTCAACGACTACGCGCAGGGCTCGGCCATCGCGCTGATCACCGTCCTGCTGCTGCTCGGCGTGGTCGCCGTCTACATGCGGCAGATGCTGAAGATCGGAGAGGTCGAATGAGCAGCACCCTGGCCCCCCGCCGGGCTCCGAAGCTCTGGTGGAACCTCCTCGGCCTCCTGGTCTTCGTCACCGCCGGCTTCCCGCTCTACTGGATGCTCAACACCGCGTTCAAGCCGGCCAAGGACGCCATCGACCCCGACCCGAGCCTGCTGCCCACCGGCATCACCTTCGCCAACTTCGGCCGGGCACTGGACATCGCCGACTTCTGGGGCCCGGTGGGCCGCAGCCTCGTGGTGTCGCTCGCGGTGGTCGTCATCGGCATGGCCGTCGGGCTGCTGGCCGCGCTCGCCATCTCCCGCTTCGCCTTCCGCGGCCGGAAGATCGTGATCGTGGGCATCCTCGCCGTCCAGATGGTGCCGCTGGTCGCCATGATCATCCCGGTGTTCCTGCTCCTCAACGACCTGGGCCAGTACGACCGGCTGACCGGCCTCATCATCACCTACCTGACCTTCATCCTCCCCTTCACGGTGTGGACGCTGCGGGGCTTCATCGTCAACATCCCCAAGGAGCTGGAGGAGGCGGCCATGGTCGACGGCTGCTCCCGCACGGGCGCCTTCCTGCGGGTCGTCTTCCCGCTCCTGGCCCCCGGCATGGTCGCCACCTCGGTCTACGGCTTCATCCAGGCATGGAACGAGTACCTGTACGCCCTGATGCTGCTCAGCCAGAAGAACCAGACCGCGACCGTCTGGCTCGGCAACTTCACCACCAAGCACGGCACCGAATACGCCCCGATGATGGCCGGCGCCACGATGATGGCCGTGCCGATCGTCGCCCTGTTCCTCCTCGTCCAGCGCAAGATGGCCGCGGGCCTGACCGCGGGCGCCGTGAAGGGATGACCCCACCCGATGACGACACTCGCCAGCGGTACCGACACGCTCACACGTGACGCCCTGACGGTTCTCCAGCCCGGCTTCACCGGCACCACCGCCCCCGACTGGCTGCTGCGCCGGCTCGGCGAGGGCCTCGCCTCCGTCGGCCTGTTCGGCCGCAACATCGCCTCACCCGGCCAGCTGGCCGCGCTGACCGCCCAGCTGCGGGCCGAGCGCGACGACGTCCTGGTCGCGATCGACGAGGAAGGCGGTGACGTGACCCGCCTGGAGGTGCGCAGCGGCTCCTCCTTCCCGGGCAACCACGCCCTCGGCGCGGTCGACGACGTGGAGCTCACCCACCGGGTCGCCCACGAGCTGGGCCGCCGTCTCGCGTCCTGCGGCGTCAACCTCAACTGGGCGCCCTCCGCCGATGTGAACTCCGACCCCCGCAACCCGGTGATCGGCGTCCGCTCCTTCGGCGCCGACACCGAACTGGCCGCCCGGCACACCGCGGGCTACGTGACCGGCCTGCAGTCCGCCGGGGTCGCCGCCTGCACCAAGCACTTCCCGGGGCACGGCGACACGGCCGTCGACTCCCACCACGCGCTCCCGCGCATCGACGTCTGTGCCGACGTGCTGGCGGACCGCGAACTGACCCCGTTCCGCGCGGCCATCGCCGCCGGCACCCGGGCCGTGATGAGCGCCCACATCCTGGTCCCGGCCCTGGATCCCGACCGGCCCGCCACGCTCTCCCGGCGCATCCTGACCGGCCTGCTGCGCGGCGAGCTCGGCTACGACGGCCTCATCGTCACCGACGGCATGGAGATGCGGGCCATCGCCGGCACCTACGGCATCGAACACGGCAGCGTCCTCGCCGTCGCCGCCGGTGCCGACGCGATCTGCGTGGGCGGCGGCCTGGCCGACGACGCGACCGTACTCCGGCTGCGGGACGCCCTGGTCGCGGCCGTACGCACGGGCGACCTGCCCGAGGAACGCCTGGCCGACGCCGCGGACCGGGTACGCGCCCTGGCCCGCTGGGCGAGCACGGCGGGCCGCACGCCCGCGGAGACCACCGGCAGTGAGGTCGGCCTGCACGCCGCCCGCCGCGCGCTGACGGTGACCGCCGCCCCCGGCACGGGAAGCCCGGAGAGCTTCGAGCCCCTCACCGAACCGCCCTACGTCGCCGCCCTCACCCCCGTCGCCAACATCGCGGTGGGCGACGAGACCCCCTGGGGCGTCGCCGCCGAACTCTTCCACCTCCTGCCGGGCACGGTGACGGGCACCTTCTCCGCCGCCGAGGACTGCGAGGAGGGCGAGGCCGGGGAGGAGGCCGGGCGGGCGGCCCTCCAGGCGGCCGGTCCACGCCGCATCGTCGCCGTCGTCCGCGACGAGCACCGCCACCCCTGGATGGCCTCGGCCCTGGACACCCTGCTGGCCGCCCGCCCCGACACGATCGTGGTCGAGATGGGCGTCCCCCAGGCCACCCCGCGAGGCGCCCTCCACATCGCCACCCACGGAGCGGCCCGCGTCTGCGGCCGGGCGGCGGCCGAGGTGATCGCGGGGTTGTAAGCCTCTCTCCGAATGTAGTGCTTCTTATACATGAGCGAGCAGGTGCACAACAGGTTGGCCATGGTGCGCGCCGAACGGAAGGTGTCGCGCCAGAGCCTGGCCGAGGCAGTGGGAGCCCACTACCAGACCATCGGCTACATCGAGCGGGGGCAGTACAACCCGAGCCTCGACCTGGCGCTGAAGATCTCGAAGTTCTTCGGACTGCCGGTCGAGGCCCTGTTCTCCCTCGAACCGTTCCGGCCGCTCACGGACGAGGTCTACGGGAGGAACCAGCCATGACGACGACGCGCCTCACCGGCTGCGACCGGACCATGCTGCGGCTGATGAACGACCGCCGCGATGCGGCCTGGTACGCCACGGCGGCGCGCCGCCGCCTGGCCGTCGCCGCGCACATCACCCTCACCGTGGCCATCGGCGGACTTGCGGTGGGACACGAAGACCTCCGTGCGGTGCAGTCCTGGACAGCTCCACCACACCGGAGGTCTTCGCCATGATCAAGCCCGACAGGCGTCAACAACGCTGGTGATCAACACACCTAGATCCCCTGCCAGTCCGGCTTGTTGACGTATGTGTGCCGGAAGTAGTCCGCCAGCTTCAGCTTCGACGCCGCGGGCTCGTCGACGACGACGGTCGCGTGCGGGTGGAGCTGGAGCGCGGACGCGGGGCACACAGCGGCGACCGGCCCTTCCACCGTCGCCGCGACCGCGTCCGCCTTGCCCTCGCCGGTGGCGAGCAGCACCAGGTGCCTGGCCTCCAGGATGGTGCCGATGCCCTGCGTGATCACATGGTGCGGTACCTGGTCGATGTCGCCGTCGAAGAAGCGGGCGTTGTCGATCCGGGTCTGCTGGGTCAGCGTCTTGATCCGCGTCCGGGAGGCCAGTGACGAGCAGGGCTCGTTGAACCCTATGTGCCCGTCGGTCCCGATCCCGAGCAGCTGAAAGTCCACACCCCCGGCGTCCGCGAGAGCCTTGTCGTACGCCTCGCACGCCCCCTGCACGTCATCGGCCGTGCCGTCCGGTCCCGTGAACTGGTCCATCCCGATCCCGAGCGGCTCCAGCACCTCACGCCGCAGCACCGAGCGGTACGACTCCGGATGGTCGGCGGGCAGCCCCACGTACTCGTCGAGCTGTGCGATCCGCGCCCGCGCGACGTCCACGGCACCGGAGCGCACCTTCGCAGCCAGCGCCTCGTAGACAGGCAGCGGCGTCGAGCCGGTGGCCACGCCGAGCAGGGCGCCGGGCTTGCGTCGGAGCAGCTGCGCCATGGCCTCGGCGATGAGCTCGCCGCCCGCCTGGGCGTCCGGGACGATGACAACTTCCACGCTGGGCCTGCCGATCTGAGAGGAACGCTCAACTGGGACCGAACCCGGGAGGGGTCGTGTGGTGGTTTAGACCAATCTAACAGAGCGGGGGTGCCGCTCCCAGGGTGCGGGCTCCCGCTCCCGCGCAGCCGGCCGCACCATGCCGACCAGGTCTCCAGCAGGTGAACAGTGCCCGTCCCGCGTGGGCGTTCCACGGTGTGGGGGAGTGGAATGAGACCTGCATCTGCCCGTGCTCCGGAAGGACCCCGCCATGACTGCCGCCCCCGCACCGGACCCCCTCGACGAGCTCCCGGGCCGGATCATGGCCCGCGAGATGGCGGAACAACCCGCCGTCCTGCGCCGGATCCTGACCGACGGCGCCCCCGCCATCCAGGACGTGGCACGACGGATCGCCGCCCGGGCGCCCCGCTTCGTCCTGCTGACCGCCCGCGGCACCTCGGACAACGCCGCCCTCTACGCCAAGTACCTTCTGGAGATCCGGCTCGGCCTGCCCTGCGGGCTCACCTCGATGTCCACCACCACGGCCTACGGCGCCCGGCCCGACCTCACCGACGTCCTCGTCGTCACCGTCAGCCAGTCAGGCGGCTCCCCGGACCTGGTCGCCTCGACCCGGGCCGCCCGCGAGGCCGGTGCCGTCACGCTGGCCGTCACCAACAACCCGGACTCACGGCTCGCCGATGTCTCCGAGTACCACATCGACATCATGGCCGGACCGGAGAAGGCACTCCCCGCGACCAAGACGTACACCGCCTCCCTCCTCGCGCTCTACCTGTTCGTCGAGGGCCTGCGCGGCGGTGACGGAGCGCCCGCGCACGTGCTGCCGGACCTCGCCGAGCAACTGCTCACCCGCCAGGACGAGGTGCGCGCCCTCGCCGCCCGCTACCGCTTCGCCGAGCGCATGGTGATCACTTCACGCGGCTACGGCTATCCCACCGCCAAGGAGGCCGCCCTCAAGCTGATGGAGACCAGCTACATCCCCGCCCTCTCCTACTCCGGCGCCGATCTGCTGCACGGACCGCTCGCCATGGTCGACAACGTGTCCCCGGTCATCGCCGTGGTCACCGACGGCAAGGGCGGGGAAGCGCTCCAGCCCGTCCTCGACCGGCTGCGCGGCCGCGGCGCCGACCTGGTCGTCATCGGCCCCAGGAGCCAGGTCGGGCAGGCGTCGGCCGGCTTCGTCCTGCCGACGGACGACGTGGCCGAGGAGGTCCAGCCCGTCCTGGAGATCATCCCCCTGCAGCTCCTGGCCTACGAAGTCACCATCGCCCGCGGCCAGGACCCGGACGCACCCCGCGCGCTGGCGAAGGTGACGGAGACACGCTGAGGGCAGGGGAGGCATGGGGGCCAGGAGCATCAGGGGCCAGGAGGGCCAGGAGGGCCAGGAGGGCCCGGGCTGGGCGGGGGCGCCACGCCTAGGTGAGGGAGCCTCCCGTCACATCCACCCAGCTCCCCGTGACCCACCGCCCCGCGTCCGAGGCCAGGAACGCCACCACGTCGGCGACTTCGGCCGGCTCGCCCACCCCGCCCAGCGCCGATATCGCCGCCGCCTTCGCCCAGCCGTCGGCCGTCCCGCGCAGCAACCGGGCCGTGTTGTCGGTGTTGATGATCCCCGGCGCCACCGAGTTCACCGTGATACCTCGAGGACCCAGCACCTTGGAGAGGTCCCGGGAGAGGACGTCCAGCGCGCCCTTCGTCATGGCGTAGGCCATGTTGTCCGGCATCACCGCCGTCCGGGCCAGCCCCGAGGAGATGTTGACGACCCGGCCTCCGTCCCGCAGTCGCGTCATGCCGTGCTTGAGGATGAAGAGCGGCGCCTTCACGTTCACCGCGAAGACCTTGTCGTACTCCTGCTCATCGAGTTCCTCGATGGGCCGGGTGTTGCCGATCCCCGCGTTGTTCACCAGGATGTCGAGCCCGTCCGCATGCCGGTCGAACTCCGCCCACAACGCCTCGGCGTCCCCCGGGGTGCCCAGCTCCACACCCACTGTGAAGGCCGAGCCGCCCGCCGCCTCGATCGACGCGACCGTCTCCTTCGCCGCCGCCTCGTTCCTGCCGTAGTGCACCGCGACCCGCGCACCGTCACGCGCCAGCCGCTCGGCGATGCCGCGCCCGATGCCCCTGCTCGCCCCCGTGACGAGTGCCGTCCTGCCCCTGAGCACGTCCATGACGGCTCCCCTTCCTGATTTCTCTAGCGGTCGCTACAAAAAAGACCGTACAGCAGCCCGCCGACATTTCTCTAGTGCCCGCTATAAAATGCACTCCATGGTGAACGACGACGGAACCGCGAAGGCCGAGGGAGCCGCGGCCGCGGCCACCGGGAAGGCGGTGGCCACCGGGAGGGCGACGGCCACCGGAGGGAGCAAGAAGGGCAGGCCCCGTGGCCGTCCCCGTTCCTTCGATCGCGAGACCGCGCTGGAGAAGGCGCTCCTGGCCTTCTGGGAGCACGGCTACGAGGCGACCTCCGTCTCCGACCTCACCCGTGTCATGGACATCGGCGCCCCCAGCCTCTACGCGGCCTTCGGCGACAAGCGCTCCCTGTTCGAGGAGGTCGTGCACGTCTACGGCACGCGCTACGGATCGTTCACCGACCGGGCACTCGCCGAGGAGCCCACCGCGTGGAGCGCCGTCGAGCGCACGCTGCGCGAGGCCGCCACCGCGTACACGGAGCCCGGCCATCCGCACGGCTGTCTCGTCGTCCACGCCGCCGCGAACTGCTCGACCCCCGAGGTCGAACAGTCGCTGCGGGACCGCCGCAACGCCAACATCGCCGCGTTCGAGAGCCGCATCAGGGCCGATGTCGCCGCCGGAGTGCTGCCCCCGGACACCGACTCCGCCGCCCTGGCCCGGCACACGGGGGCGATGATCCAGGGCATGTCACAACAGGCGCGGGACGGGGCGAGCCGGGAGGAACTGGAGGCGGTCGCGGAAATTGCCATGTCCATCTGGCCCCGCACAGGAACCCACACGGGTTAGGCTGCCTGATGGACGCCAGTGCGTCCGACCAGTCGGAGACATAACAACAACGAACAGCCTCCAACGCATGGACACCCCTGAGTGGTCTAGTCCACAATGCGTGGTGAGAACGCGTGTGAGGCGCACACGTGAAGCGCGCACCAGCCTCCGTCTTCCCCGCACAGGAAGGCGGACAGAGGAACCGAGGCTCTCTGCCCTGACTGCCTTGGATCCTCGTCCTTCGGCCGACCGGGACCGCACACCCCGCGGCCGATGCTGCTCCGGGCTGCGGTGCCGGGAGGGTTGAGGGTCCCTCTCAGGCGCCGCGGCCCGCGGGTGTTTCAGGGGCGGAGCCAGGCCGGGCAGTGGCTCGCAGAGCCGGGCCGTACATTTCAGAGCCGTACAAACCCCCGGGTACGCTCGCACACGTGCCCTCCATGAACGAACTCGTACGCCAGCACACGGCCCTCGACGACACCGACCTCGAGTGGCTTCATCTGCTGGTCTCGGAGTGGCAGCTGCTCTCCGACCTCTCCTTCGCCGACCTGGTCCTGTGGGTCCCCACCAGCGACGGCACCCGGTACGTGTCGGTCGCCCAGATGCGCCCCAACACCGGCCCGACCTCGTACCAGGACGACATGGTGGGCCACCTCGTCCCGCGCGGCCGCCGCCCGATGCTGGACGCCGCCCTCGACGAGGGCCGCATCGTGCGTGAGGGCGACCCCGAGTGGCGCGAAGAGGTCCCGGTCCGGGTCGAGTCGATCCCCGTCCGGCGGGAGGGGCGCGTCCTCGGCGTCATCGCGCGCAACACCAACCTCCTCACCGTGCGCACACCGAGCCGCCTGGAGCTCACCTACCTGCAGAGCGCCTCCGACCTCGCGCAGATGATCGCGGCCGGCTCCTTCCCGTTCGCGAACCAGCAGCTCGACATGGACGCCTCGCCCCGGGTGGGCGACGGCCTGATCAGGCTCGACGCCGACGGCATCGTCCAGTACGCCTCCCCGAACGCCCTGTCCGCCTACCACCGGCTCGGCCTCGCCTCCGACCTCGTCGGCCAGCACCTGGGCAAGACCACCGCCGAACTCGCCCCGACCCGGGGCCCGGTGGACGAGGCTCTCGCCAAGGTCGCCAGCGGCTGGGCGCCACGTGAGTTCGAGATCGAGGCCAGTGACGGGGTCATCCAGTTCCGCGCGATCCCCCTCAAACCCAAGGGCACCCGCATCGGCTCGCTCGTCCTGCTGCGTGACGTGACGGAACTGCGTCGCCGCGAGCGTGAGTTGATCACCAAGGACGCGACGATCCGCGAGATCCACCACCGCGTGAAGAACAACCTCCAGACGGTGGCGGCCCTGCTCCGCCTCCAGGCCCGCCGCATCGAGTCCGACCGCGGCCGGGAGGCCCTCGAAGAGGCGGTACGGCGCGTCGGTTCGATTGCGATCGTGCACGAAACGCTCTCCCAGAACCTGGACGAGCGTGTGGAGTTCGACGACATCGCCGACCGCGTCCTGGCGATGGTCGCGGAGATCTCCCCGGGCAAGGTCACGGGCCGGCGCACCGGCTGCTTCGGCATTCTCGACGCCGAGGTCGCCACCCCGCTGTCGATGGTGCTGACCGAGGTGCTGCAGAACGCGCTGGAGCACGGATTCCGTGAGGGCGACACCGGCGCGGTCGAGGTGTCGGCGGTCCGCGGCGGCACCACGAAGGAGGCTCGTCTGCTGGTCACCGTCCAGGACGACGGTGTCGGCCTGCCGGAGGGCTTCGATCCGCACACCGCGGGCAACCTCGGCCTCCAGATCGTACGGACTCTGGTGGAGGGCGAGTTGGGCGGCACTTTCGACATGGTTCCGGCCCCGGAACGTGGAACTCGCGTGATCCTGGACATTCCGGTGCGGGGGGAGAAGTAGCGGCACCCGGAGCCCTCGCGGAACCCGCTCACCACAGCATTGAGCCCCGGGCCATGAACTGGCCCGGGGCTAAAGCTCGTTGCTGCTTAACTAAGCGCATCGGGGGAACTGCGCGCTGCGGCTCGGGGGCGGGAGATGCGTACTCGCTGTACGCGCCGCCAAGCTCAGGCTGTCAGCAGGGGTGGGTTGTCAGGCGGAGGCCTGACGGGCCCGGTTGCGGGCGGCGCGGCGCTTCATGGCGCGGCGCTCGTCCTCGCTGAGACCACCCCAGACGCCGGAGTCCTGGCCGGACTCGAGCGCCCACTGCAGGCACTGCTCGATAACCGGGCAGCGACGGCAGACGGCCTTGGCTTCCTCGATCTGCAGCAGCGCAGGACCGGTGTTGCCGATGGGGAAGAAGAGCTCGGGGTCTTCCTCGCGGCAAACGGCGTTGTGACGCCAGTCCATGGCTGCTACCTCTCCTTGGTATTACATGCACGTTGCTTGTGAATGTGAACGCTTTCACGAATCCCTCAACAAGTGAAGGGCCGACCGCCAGGTTCCCTGACGAGGTCCTGTGAGTTGAAGAGGGGTTCTGGCGATCAGTGGAGGCCGATGTTGCGGGCCGTCCCGATCGCCACGTAGAGACTCGCAAACCTCGGCGGCGGACACAACCCCTTCTGGAAAGTTTTTTTTGATTCTTCGGTGTCGACTAGGTCACAGCCGTACTTCCATGGGGTGGATCCTGGCCTAAACGTTCGAGTGAAAGGACTTTAGCCCCTTCTGCTCACACAATCACACGCAGTGCTCGACGTACGCCTGTGAACGTCACGCTCGTTCGCAACCCCAGGTGGTCACCGTCCATCTGGAGGGGGAGCGGCACCTTCGAATGCAAGGTGAACTCCGTCAAGTCGTGCAGAGAGGTGGCGTGCTTGCCATGGGGTCCGCGCTCGGGGGACGAAGTGAGCAACTGGGTGCCATACCGGGCAACCGCCGCAGTGGACAGGCGGCTGAGACCGAAGATATCGAGACCGGTATCGAACGAGGCCTTAGGTGCCGCGTAGATCGGGCGATTCCCCAGAAACGTCCACGGGGAGGTGTTCGAGACTATGGAGAGCACCAGATCGGTGACCGGTTCCTCGCCGGCCCGCTCCAGTGTGATCGTCCCGTGCCGACGGTTCGGTTCACCGAGGAGCTGTCGCACGACCTGGCGAACGTAGAGAGCGTGTGTGGATTTCCGGCCGCGCTCGCGGTGCTGCTCCACCCGGCCGACCACACCGGCGTCGAAGCCGAGCCCGGCGTTGAAGGTGAACCAGCGGGCCGGTACCGCCTCGTCCTCCGAGCCCGGCGTGCCCGAGGCCAGTCCCAGACCGACCGTGCGTTCGCTGCCGTCGCGCAGCGCGTCCAGCAGAGCGCCGGTCGCCTCCACCGCGTCGTTGGGCAGGCCCAGGGCGCGGGCGAAGACATTGGTGGAGCCGCCGGGGACCACGGCGAGGCCGGGCAGATGCCCCGGGGCGGGACCGGCGTGCAGGAGGCCGTTGACCACTTCGTTGACCGTGCCGTCGCCGCCGAGGGCCACCACCAGGTCTATGTCGTCGCTCTCCGCCGCATGCCGGCCGAGGTCGCGCGCGTGGCCGCGGTACTCGGTGGTGACCGCTTCCAGCTTCATCTCGCTGGCGAGCGCGTGGATCAGTACGTCGCGTGTGCGCGCACTTGTGGTGGTTGCCGCCGGATTGACCACGAGGAGTGCACGCATGAGTGGCAGCGTACCTACTGGGTGGTACCGGGCCCAGACCGAGGTAGGGATCCGGTAAGAGAGCAGGGGTGAACCTCGCCTCAGGGGCGCGTACGACGAGGGCTACTCTTCAGGGGTGAGCAGTGAGCAGACCCCCACGACCGAGGAAACCACCGGCCCCCGCCCCCGGCGCCTGACGTACGCCGCGCTGCTGGCGGCACTGGAGGGACTCGCGCTGGTCGTCGGCGGCGTCTGGGTCGTCGTCCTCGGTCTCACGGGGCATCCCGACGACCGGCAGCAGGCCGTGACCGGAGGCATCACGCTGGTCGTGCTCGCGCTGCTGCCGCTGCTCGCCGCGCGAGGGCTGCTCGGCCGCCGCAGCTGGAGCCGGGGCCCGGCCGTCATCACCCAGCTCCTGGCCCTGCCGGTGGCCTACAACCTGCTCCAGGCCGACAGCATGGCCATTCCGGCCGGGATCGCCCTCGCGGTCGTGGCGGTCGCGGCGCTCGTCCTGCTGGTGAACCCCGAGACGACCCGGGCCCTCGGAATCCGCGGGCCCGGCGGCCCCGGCGACACGGAGAAGTAGCCGTCACTCCTCGACGAGGAGCTTCTCCCGCAGCTGCGCCAGCGTGCGCGCCAGCAGCCGCGAGACGTGCATCTGCGAGATGCCGACCTCCTGCGCGATCTGCGACTGGGTCATGTTGCCGAAGAAGCGCAGCAGCAGGATCCGCTTCTCGCGCGGCGGAAGGTCCTCCAGCAGCGGCTTGAGGGACTCCCGGTACTCCACGCCCTCCAGCGCCTCGTCCTCCGCGCCGAGGGTGTCCGCGACCGCCGGGGACTCGTCGTCCGTGTCGGGGACGTCCAGGGACAGCGTGGAGTACGCGTTGGCGGACTCCAGGCCCTCCAGGACCTCCTCCTCCGAGATCGACAGCTTCTCGGCGAGTTCATGGACCGTGGGGGAGCGGCCGTGCAGCTGGGAGAGCTCGGCCGTGGCCGTGGTCAGCGCCAGGCGCAGCTCCTGGAGCCGGCGCGGCACCCGCACCGCCCAGCCCTTGTCGCGGAAGTGCCGCTTGATCTCGCCGACGACCGTCGGGGTCGCGTACGTCGAGAACTCCACGCCGCGGTCCGGGTCGAAGCGGTCGACCGACTTGATCAGCCCGATCGTGGCGACCTGGGTGAGGTCGTCCAGCGGCTCGCCGCGGTTGCGGAAGCGGCGCGCGAGGTGCTCCACCAGCGGCAGATGCATCCGGACCAGCTGGTTGCGCAGCTCCGCGTACTCGGGGCTGCCGTCCGGCAGGGCGCGCAGCTTGAGGAACAGCTCGCGCGCCCCGCTGCGGTCGGGAGAGCCGTGCTGCGCGGCCTGTGCGTGGTGCGCGCTCGGCGCATCGTCCTCGGAGTGTCGCTCGTGCTCGCTCATCGTCCCGCCCGTCGCCCTTCCCCGAGCCCTCGCCTCCTCCGCCACTCTCGACTTCGCGTGAGTGGGTGGACCTCCCTGGGCAGGGGATGCGGTGATCCCCCCGCCCGGAGGCGCGCTCCGCACGGCACCTTCCCGGTGCAGCCGCCCGTCGCCCGGGAGGACGGCCCCCGCGGAGTCGTCCTCCGGATGCGGGCGGGCCTGCTCGGGGATGCCGTCGATACCGGCCGCCATGCGCCGGGTTCCGCTCGGGCCCGTCTCCGCGCCCGTGCCTGTGCCCTCGGCCGGCAGCTCTCGTGTGCTGCTCTCTTCGTCCCGCACCGGCCCGTCCTCGTTCCTCACGCCGGCCCGGGTCCCGCGCCGCGCTGTTTGTAGAGGCTGATCGAAACGGTTTTGTCCTTGTCCACGGCAGAGGAGACCTTGCCCGCCAGAGCGGACAGGACGGTCCAGGCGAAGGTGTCCCGCGAGGGGGCATGACCATCCGTGGTCGGTGCCGAGACGGTGACCTCGAGTGAGTCGTCGACGAGGCGGAAGACACAGCTGAGCACCGAGCCGGGCACGGCCTGCTGCAACAGGATCGCGCAGGCCTCGTCCACCGCGATGCGCAAGTCCTCGATCTCGTCGAGGGTGAAGTCCAAACGGGCCGCGAGTCCGGCCGTGGCCGTACGCAGCACCGACAGGTAGGCACCCGCGGCCGGCAGCCGGACTTCCACGAAGTCCTGGGTCGCGGGCTCGCCTGCGATCTGGGACACCCTCACCTCCATGGTGGTACAAGCGTTTCAGAGCCGGGGGTCGTTCCCCGGGGGTAACGCGATACGTGGTTCAGCGGTGACGCTATCGCGCTCTCGACGGTCCTGTCCCCGGGACCCAACCCCTTGCCGTCACTCACAGTAAACCTGTGGACACGCTCCGTGTCTAGGGGTTGGGCGGGCCCAAATGGGAAGAGCGCGCGCCGGGTTGACGTACCCAGACGTCAGACGGTCGAACCGTCCTGGTCGAACCGTCCTGAGCCCGGGTTCCGCCGGGTCACACCAGGACATGGTCGACGAAGCACCAGCGCCAGGCCTCCCCGGGCTCGTGCGTCCTCATCACGGGATGACCGGACTCCTTATGATGCTCCGCCGCGTGCCGCCCCGGCGAGGAGTCACAGCAGCCGACGTGACCGCAGCTGAGGCACAGCCGTAGTTGCACCGGATCCATGCCCTCCGCGAGGCACTCCGGACACGTCTCGCTGAGCGGGACGGGTTCGGGGTGCGGCAGCGCGTCGGCGTGCGTGCACTGTTTCATGATTGCCAGGTTACGACGGTCGCGCGGAAGAACGCGTGGAAAAAAGAGGGCGGGCGAGAACGATGGACGTGATGCCACTGCTGCTGCTGGTGGCGGGCAGCGCCGCGATCGCCGCGGCCGCGCGGCGCACCCCGGTGCCGGCGCCGCTGCTGCTGGTGGCTGCCGGGCTGGCGGTCAGTTACGTCCCGGGCGTGCCGGACTACACCCTCGACCCGCATGTCGTCCTGCCGCTCATCCTGCCTCCGCTGCTGTACACGGCCGCGACCGACAGCTCCTACCTCGACCTGCGGGCGCAGCTGCGGCCGGTCGCGCTGCTGTCCGTCGGGTACGTGCTGTTCGCGACCTTCGCCGTCGGCTGGGCCCTGTACCTGATCGTGCCGGAACTGCCGCTGACCGCGGCCCTGGTCTTCGGGGCGGTGGTGGCGCCGCCGGACGCGGTCGCGGCGACGGCGGTGGCACGCCGGGTCGGGCTGCCGTCGCGGATCACCACGATCCTCCAGGGCGAGTCCCTGCTGAACGACGCCACCGCGATCACCGCCTACCGGGTCGCCCTCGCGGCCGCCGTCGGGGAGGGCGCGACCTGGGCCCAGGGCATCGGCGAGTTCCTGCTCGCGGCGGTCGGCGGTGTCGTGGTGGGGCTGGTGCTGATGGCGCCGATCCACTGGCTGCGCACGCACGTGAAGGAGGCGCTGCTCCAGAACACGCTCTCCCTGCTGATCCCCTTCGTCGCGTACGCCGTCGCCGAACAGGTGCACGCCTCCGGCGTCCTCGCGGTCGTGGTCGTCGCGCTCTACCTGGGGCACCGCGCGTGGGAGGTCGACTTCGCCACCCGTCTCCAGGAGGAAGCGGTGTGGAAGATGGTCGCCTTCGTCCTGGAGTCGGCGGTGTTCGCACTGATCGGACTGCAGCTGCCGGTGGTGCTGAGGGGCCTCGGTCAGTACGAGGGTGCCAAGGCCGCCTGGTACGCGTTCGCCGTCTTCCTGGTGGTCGTCGTGACCCGGTTCGTGTGGGTGTACCCGGCGACCTTCCTGCCGCGTCTGCTGTCGGCCCGGATCCGGGAGCGGGAGGAGAACCCGACCTGGAGGGGGCCGTTCGTCATCGCCTGGGCCGGCATGAGAGGCGTGGTCTCTCTCGCCATCGCCTTCTCCATCCCGCTCACCCTGCACGACGGCGAGCCCTTCCCCCACCGCAACCTCATCCTCTTCCTCACCTTCACGACGGTGATCGGGACGCTCGTCGTCCTGGGCCTGACGCTGCCCCCGCTGATCCGGCTGCTGAAGATCCCGGGGCGGGACCCGCAGGCCGAGACGCTCGCCGAGGCCAACGCCCAGGCGCAGGCGTCCCGGTCCGCCGAGCAGCGCCTCGACGAACTCCTCTCCGACGAGCGCAACGCCCTGCCCGCTCCGCTCGCCGACCGGCTGCGCATCGTCCTGGAGCGCCGCCGCAACGCCGTCTGGGAACGGCTCGGGCAGGTCAACCCGGTCACGGGGGAGACCGTCGACGACACCTACCGGCGGCTGTCGCGGGAGATGATCAGCGCCGAGCGCGAGACGTTCGTCAGGCTCAGGGACGCGCGGTACATCGACGACGAGATGCTGCGGACGCTGCTGCGGAGGCTGGACCTGGAGGAGGCGGCGGCGTTCCGGGAAGCGGTGTAGGGCTCCGCCGGGCGTGCCGGAAGGGGCGGTCACGGGCCCCTGGCATCACGGGAAGGGGCGGCCGGTGATCACGGCCGCCACCGTCGTCCCGGGAGGGAAGGCGTCTTCGGCAGCCAGGGTGACGAGTCCGTACAGCAGCTTGGCGACATACAGACGTTCGACGGGCAGACCGTGCCGGTGCTCGAAGTCCGTGGCGAAGGCGTCGAGCTCCTCGGGCACGCGCGCGTAGCCGCCGAAGTGGAAGCGGTCGTCCAGGTCCCAGGTGCCGCGCGAGCCGCCGAAAGCCTGCTGCTGCAAGGTACTGACCTCGGCGGTCAGGAAGCCGCCTTTGAGCACCGGTATGCCCAGGGCGCGCTGCCCGGGGGCGAGGCCGGCGGCCAGTCCCGCCAGCGTGCCCCCGGTGCCGCAGGCCACGGCGACGACGTCGGCCCGGTCGCGCAGCTCGGTGCCGAGCGCCTGGCATCCGCGGACGGCCGCGGCGTTGCTGCCGCCCTCGGGGACGACGTATGCCTCCTCGGCGTCCGCCGCCCGCAGGATCGCGGCCAGGGCCCGAGGGTCGGACTTGCGGCGATAGGCCGTCCTGTCCACGAAATGCAGCCGCATGCCGTCGGCCGTGCAGCGGGCCAGTGACGGATTGAGGGGGCGGTCGGCCAGTTCCTCCCCGCGGACGACACCGACCGTGGGGATACCGAGCAGCCGGCCGGCCGCGGCCGTGGCGCGCAGGTGGTTGGAGTAGGCCCCGCCGAAGGTGACGACGGCACGGCCGTCCGCCGCCGCGAGGTTCGGCGCCAGCTTGCGCCACTTGTTGCCGATCAGCTCCGGGTGGATCAGATCGTCCCGCTTCAGCAGCAGCCGGACGCCCCGACGCTCGAACCGCCTGTCCACGAGCTCCTGCACGGGCGAAGGCAGCCGGGGACGCAGGGTCCCGAGGCGCGGCGCCTCGCCGTCGTCGGTGCTGGTCACCCCGCCATTGTCACCCGGGAGCGGGACGGCCTGGCCCTCGGCCCTGCCCCGCCTCAGCCCGCCGTCGGCGTCGCTGCGGGGCGTCCGCCGCGCCGTCGGTCGCGAAAGAGTTCGACGATCGACGGCCCGCCCCGCAGGCACCAGATCGCGATCACCGGGTCGCAGATCGCGCAGCCCAGGGAGGAGGTGTGGGCGAACGGGATGATCGGGGCGCCCTTGACGTGGTGGACGACGTCCCAGGCCGTGTGCAGGAGCCAGCCGACGCCGATCCACGTCCACGACTCCAGGCCGCGGAAGGCGACGTAGGCGAGCAGCGCGGTGAAGGGGAACTCCCAGCCGCCCATGCCGCCGCCGCTGAGGTACGCGGCTCCGGCTCCGGCGACCATGATCGCGTTCAGCCGCCGCCGGTGCGGTTCGCGGACGAAAGACATCGACAGCGCGTAGAGGATGCCGATGCCGATCGGCGCGACGTACTGCATGAGCAGGCCTTTTCCTGGAGTGGTCTGGTGTGGTGGAGAACGGATCACCACGCTAGGACCGGTTCGGCCGGGCTCCCAGAGGCATTACCGACACGTTCGCACGGGTTGTCGCCACCTGCCGGCAGCCCGGCCGTCGTCATCGCCGGACGCCGGACTGCGACGCCCTCTGCCCAGTCAGGCGAAGATCCATTCCCGCTCGTTCGTGTAATAGCACTGCCACGCTGCGTCAGGAAGGCTTGTGCGTGCACATCGATGCCCGAGGCATATGGGCGTCGGGCACAACCGGGGAGGGCAGTGCTCTATGTCGGTAGGCGAAGAGGTCCGCACGGAGGACACCAGGCCGCAGCAGAGTCTCGGCACGGCAGCCGCGCGGAACCTGGCCACCACGACCAAGTCCGTGCCGCAGATGCAGGAGATCAGCTCCCGCTGGCTGCTGCGCATGCTCCCCTGGGTGGACATTCAGGGAGGCACGTACCGGGTGAACCGGCGGCTCACGTACGCCGTGGGCGACGGCCGGATCACATTCGTGAAGACCGGCGACCGCGTCGAGATCATCCCCGCGGAGCTGGGCGAACTGCCGGCGCTGCGGGCGTACGAGGACGACGAGGTGCTCTTTGAACTGGCGCGGCGCTGCGAGCAGCGCGAGGTCGCGGCGGGCGAGGTGATCGCCTCGTTCGGCAGCCCGTCCGACGAGGTGTACCTGCTGGCACACGGCAGGGTGGAGAAGCTCGGCACGGGTCCGTACGGGGCTGACGAGTCCCTCGGAGTCCTCGCCGACGGCGCCTACTTCGGCGACCAGGCGCTGCTCGACGAGGACGCCATCTGGGAGTACACGGCCCGCGCGCTCACCGCGTGCACCGTGCTCGTCCTGCCCCGCCAGGACGTCGAGCAGGTGGCGGAGCGCTCCGACTCGCTGCGCGAACACCTCCAGCGGCACCGCTCGATCCCCGAGCAGCGCTCCAACAAGTACGGCGAGAAGGAGATCGACGTCTCCTCCGGCCACTCCGGCGAGCCGGACATCCCGCACACCTTCGTCGACTACGAGGCCAGGCCCCGTGAGTACGAACTGAGCGTCGCCCAGACCGTCCTGCGCATCCACACGCGCGTGGCCGACCTCTACAACCAGCCGATGAACCAGACCGAGCAGCAGATCCGGCTGACGGTCGAGGCGCTGAAGGAGCGCCAGGAGCACGAGCTCATCAACAACCGCGACTTCGGGCTCCTGCACAACTGCGAGTACGACCAGCGGATCCAGCCGCACGACGGCGTGCCCAGCCCGGACGACCTGGACGAGCTGCTGAGCAGGCGCCGCGGCACCAAACTGCTCCTCGCCCACCCGCGGGCGATCGCCGCGTTCGGCCGTGAGCTCAACAAGCGCGGGCTCGTCCCCGAGACCATCGACATGAGCGGCAACCGCATCCCCACCTGGCGGGGTGTGCCGATCTTCCCGTGCAACAAGATCCCGGTGACCCCGGAGCGTACGACGTCGATCATCGCCATGCGTACCGGCGAGAGCGACCAGGGCGTCATCGGTCTGCGGGCCGGCGGCATCCCGGACGAGATCGAGCCGAGCCTGTCGGTGCGCTTCATGGGCATCAACGAACAGGCCATCATCAAATACCTGGTCACGGCCTACCACTCGGCAGCGGTCCTGGTACCGGACGCGCTCGGTGTCCTGGAGAACGTCGAGATCGGCCGCTGGCGGTGACGCTCCCCATGTGCCGGCCGTGTCCCCGCCCGTCCGGGCGGGTACATCCTCGGGGTACGCGCCCAGCGGCAGCGGAAGCGCCACCGTCCGCTCTTCCCCCGAGGCGGTCCCATGGGTGATTCCCTCACGGAGTTCAGGACGGAGCCGACGCTGCCCGCACCCCGTGCACGGTGCGGCACCGAGCCCCGGCACGGAGCCGGGGCGCCGGAAGGGCGGGGACCCATCGGAACACAGCGGGACAGCCGGCCGGCACCGCCCGAGGGGCACGAGGCGGTCATGCTCCTCGACCGGGCCCGCACGGAGGTCGACCCCGTGCTGCGGGCCGCGCTCGGCTCACTGCCCGGGCCGATGCGGCGCATCGCGCGCTACCACTTCGGCTGGGAGCACGCCGACGGCAGCCCGGCAGAAGGCGGCGCGGGCAAGGCGATCCGGCCCGCGCTCGTCCTCGCCGCGGCGGCCGCACTCGGCGGATCCGAGGCACGAGCGGGGGCGGTCCGGGCGGCCGCCGCGGTGGAGCTGGTCCACAACTTCACGCTGTTGCATGACGACGTGATGGACCGGGACGCCACCCGTCGGCACCGTCCCACCGCATGGACGGTGTTCGGTGACGAAGGCGCGATCCTCGCCGGGGACACCCTCCAGGCGCTGGCCCTGCGGCTCCTCGCGCAGGACCCGCATCCGGCGGCCCCGGCGGCCGCCGCCCTGCTCGCGGACTGCGTGGTCGAACTGTGCGCCGGGCAGTACGCGGACACGGCCCTGGAGCGGCGCGGCCCCGCCGATGTCACGCTCGACGAGGTGCTCGCCATGGCGGAGGCCAAGACGGGCGCGCTGCTGGGCAGCGCCTGCGCGATCGGCGGGCTCTACGCGGGCGCCGGGGACGCGGACGTGGCGGCGCTCGATGCGTTCGGCCGGGAGGCCGGGCTCGCCTTCCAGCTCATCGACGACGTCATCGGCATATGGGGCGACCCACGCCGTACCGGCAAACCCGTCGGTGCGGACCTGGCCGCCCGCAAGAAGTCCCTGCCGGTCGTGGCGGCCTTCGCGTCCGGCACCCCGGCGTCGGCCGAACTCGCCGAACTGTACGCACGACCCAGCGAGAAGGAGGACCTCGAGCACATCGCCCAGACCGTGGAGCGGGCGGGTGGCCGTGACTGGGCCCAGGGCCAGGCGGCCGACCGGATGGCCCGTGCGATGCAGCAACTGGCGCGAGCGGTACCGGACCCGGAGGCGGCGGGTGGCCTGCTGGCCCTCGCCGAGTTCGTGACACGGCGCAGCAGTTGACGTCCCAAGGCCCGCGGCCCAAGGCCCCATTCCGCCCCATCCCTGGGCCCAGGGCCCGCGGCCCGCGGCAGCAGTACCTGACGGCCCTTCGGGTGACCGAAGGGCAGGAGGCCCCGGAGTGCCGGGGTCGTGCGGCTCCTGACCCCGCACGGCCCCGGGGCATCCGGCCAGGCGGGCCCCGCACTGCCCCACGGTGTGCGGGGCCCGCCTCCCTACCGCGGTATCCGCCCCACGAGTTGACGCACCGCCGCTCCGTGAACGCCTGCCGATCCGGTGCCGACCCGGCAACACCCCGGTGCTTTGGGCAGTCGTTCGACGAAATCCCGCCAAGCTCCCGCGCGGGTCTCCGGCCCGGTTCCCGAGCGCCCTACGATCAACGCCCGTCGGGACGAACAAAGGGGCGGGACATGGGTGTGGCGATCCGGACGGCGGGCGAGAGGGACCGGGAACTGGTCGTCCGGCTCCTGGACGAGGCGTTCCGGAACGACCCCGTGAGCGGCTGGGTCTTCCCCGGTGCCGAGGACCGCCGTGCCCACCACCCGCGGCTCATGGCCGCGTTCACCGACATCGTGCTCGAGGCCGGTCGCATAGACGTCACCGAGGACGGCTCGGCCTGTGCGCTGTGGATGTCCGTTCCGGCCGACGACCCTGACGGCGAGGGAGATGGCGGCGGCGAGGACGACGGTCCGGCTCGGATGCGGGAGGCCGTCGCCCCGGACAACGAGCGCATCGAGCAGATCGGCCGGCTGACGGCGGCCGTCCATCCCTCGGGACGGGCCCACGAGTACCTGTGGATGATCGGTGTGACGCCGGGCCGTCAGGGTGAGGGCCTCGGCACCGCGCTCATCGAGTCGGTTCTCGACCGCTGCGACCGCGAGGGGCTGCCCGCCTACCTGGAGGCGAGCAGCGCCCGCAGCCGCGAGCTGTACGAGCGCCTCGGCTTCGCGTCGTGCGGCCCGGTCCTCGACCTCCCGGAGGGCGGCCCGGCCATGTGGCCGATGTGGCGCGAGCCCCGCGCCCGCAAGGCCTGATCCGCGGCCTACTCCTGCGGACCCTCCGGCAGCACCGTCGCCACGATCCGCTCCACCAGTCCGTCCGGCACGCTCACCCCGGGCAGCACGCCCTCCAGGACGCCCGGCAGCGTCAGGTGCTCCAGGAGCAGCCCGAGCATGGCCAGGTACAGCACGGCGACGGACTCGTCGCCGCCGGGCAGCCCGGCCGTCCGGTGGAACTCCATGGCCTCCTCCAGGTCGCCGCGCACCGACTTGGTGTAGGAGGCGAGCAGCTCGGGACGCCGGGTGGCCTCCAGGCGCAGCTCCGTGAGGGCCAGATAGCCCGTGCGGTCGCGCGTCGCGCGCCCCATGAGGTCGTGCATGAAGGCCGTGACCAGTGAGCGGTCCTTGGGCCGGGCCAGCAGCTCTTCGACCACGTCGGGGTCGGGCGCGAGGCGTACGTGCAGCCGGGTGTCGATCTGGCGCAGCAGGTCGGCGCGTCCGGTGAAGTAGTTGGATGCGGTGCCGACGGGCACGCCGGCCTCCGCGTCCACCGCGCGGAACGTCAGCCCGCGCGCCCCCTCGCGCGCGAGCACCTCGACACCGGCGTCGACGAGCGCGGCCCGGCGCCCGGGGTTGCTGACCATGTGGAGTCCCTTCTCCCACTTGCGACGGCGGATGGATATTCCCTTGAAACCACTACAGTAGAAGTACTACAACTGAAGTCATTCAAGCGGCAGCCTACGAAAAGAGACCGGCTTGCGAAAGCTCACGTACTTCATCGCCTGTTCGATCGACGGCTTCATCGGGGACCCGAGCGGCGACGCCACCGCGATGCTCCGTTTCGTCGACGAGGAGTTCATCGACTTCCTCAAGGCGGAATACCCGGAGACCATGGCGACCCACGGGCGCCGGGCCCTCGGCCTCGACGACCTGCCGAACAAGCGGTTCGACACCATCATCCAGGGCCGGGGCAGCTACGACCTCGCCCTGAAGGAAGGCATCACCAGCCCCTACGCCCATCTGCGCGAGTACGTCGCCTCCCGGAGCCTCGGGGCCTCGCCCGACCAGAACGTCGAGATCATCGCCGACGACCTGGTCGGAAAGGTCCGGGAACTGAAGGCCGAGGACGGCGAGTTCGGCATCTACCTGTGCGGCGGCTCGCAGCTCGCGGGCGAACTGTTCGACGAGGTCGACGAGCTCGTCATCAAGACGTACCCGCTCGTCTACGGCGAGGGCATGCCGATGTTCGGCTCCGGATGCGCGATCTCGGAGTTCACCCTGGAGTCGGCGCGCACGTTCGGCAACGGGGCACTGGTGCGCACCTACGGCAGGAAGCGCTGAGCCCCCGAGCGTCCTAGTCTGAGGACATGGGCAGCGAAGGACACGTCTGTCCGGCCTGCGGACAGCCCGTGGAAACGGTCGTCCGGCGTCACAAGACGCTGGGCGCGTGGGTCCCGCTGTGGGTGGCGGGCCCCTGCCGCAACCCCGAGTGCACGGCCTATGACGCGGAGGCTGCCGAGACCGGCCACGCCGACGAGCGGACGCGGCCCGGGGAGCACGTCCACCCCGGGGAGCACCCCCGGCCCGCCGAGGCCCCCGCGCCACGTGCGGTGACCCCGCCCGAAGAAGCCCCTGGAGAGACCGTCGCGGAAAACTCCTGAGCCCGTGTCGAGAATCCCGGCCCGGCTCCGACGTCCCCTGTGAAGAGCCGCCCGGCCGGGCGGTGCGAGCCGAAGGAGCGGACTGATGAAGTACCTGGTCATGGTGCAGGGCACGCAGGCGGACTACGAGGCCATGCGCGGCAAGGAGTCGGCGGACTCTCCCGCCTGGAGCGAGGAGGAGGTCCAGGCCATGTTCGCCTACATGGGCGCCATCAACGACGACCTCTCCGAGACCGGCGAGTTCGTCGACGGGCAGGGCCTGGCCGAGCCGGCGCAGACCCGGCACGTCACCCTGGGCGACGACGGCAAGGCCGTGATCACGGACGGGCCGTACAGCGAGACCAAGGAGCTGCTGGCCGGCTACTGGGTCCTGGAGTGCGAGAGCCTGGAGCGGGTCACCGAGATCGCCGACCGCGTCTCCCGCTGCCCCCAGCCGGCCGGCGCCCCCAACCACCCGGTCGTGATCCGTCCGATCATGGACGGCTCCGGGGACATCTGAGGACCGGCCGACGCCGACGGACGTACCGGTGACGAACGCACCCGAGATCGAGGACCTGCTGCGCCGGAACGCGCCGCAGGTCCTCGGCGCGCTGGTCAGACGGTACGGCCACTTCGACACCGCCGAGGACGCCGTACAGGAGGCGCTCCTCGCAGCGGCCGGGCAGTGGCCCGGGGCAGGCGTGCCCGCCAATCCGCGCGGCTGGCTGATCAAGGTGGCCTCACGCCGGCTGATCGACGCCCTGCGCGGCGAGCGCGCCCGGCGGCAGCGCGAGGAACGGGCCGCGGCTCTCACACCCCGCGACGCCTTCATCGCCCCGCCGCCCGGCGAGCGGGCACCCCGCGACGACGACACCTTGTCGCTGCTCTTCCTGTGCTGCCATCCCGACCTGACGCCGACCGCGCAGATCGCGCTCACGCTGCGTGCCGTCGGTGGTCTGACCACAGCGGAGATCGCCCGCGCGTACCTGGTGCCGGAGGCGACGATGGCGCAGCGCATAAGCCGGGCCAAGCAGAAGGTGCGGGGCGTGCGGTTCGGCCGCCCGGACCGGTGGGAGCAGCGGCTGCCGTCCGTCCTGCAGACCCTCTACCTGATCTTCAACGAGGGCTACACGGCCACCTCCGGCGCCGCGCTCCAGCGCCGCGACCTGGCGGGCGAGGCCGTACGCCTGACCCGCACTGTTCACCGGCTGCTCCCCGACGACTGTGAGGTGGCCGGCCTGCTCGCGCTGCTGCTGCTCACCGACGCCCGCCGCGACGCGCGCAGCGGACCGCACGGCGAGCTGGTCCCCCTCGACGAGCAGGACCGCGACCGCTGGGACAAGGCAGCGATCGAGGAGGGCGTCGCGCTGATCACCCGGGCGCTCTCCCGGGGCCGCCCCGGGCCGTACCAGCTCCGTGCCGCGATCGCCGCCGTCCATGACGAGGCGCCCTCGTCGGAGGAGACGGACTGGACCGAGATCCTGGGCCTGTACGACGTCCTCGTCGGCCTGGTGCCCGGCCCGGTCGAGCGCCTCAACCGCGCGGTCGCCGTCGCCATGGTGCGGGGCCCACGCGCGGGCCTGGCCGAACTGGACGCCTTGGCGGGCGAGTTCACCGGCCACCGCCTGGACGCCGTACGAGGTCACCTCCTGGAGCGCGCGGGCGAACCCCAAGCCGCCCGTGCCGCCTACGAGTCGGCGGCGGCGCGGACCCTCAGCCTGCCCGAGCAGCGCTATCTCCAGGAGCGCGCGGCCCGGTTGGGGGACCAGAGGGCGTCCGAGCCGCGCAGCCGGCCCGACTCCGGGTCCCGGTCGGTCAGGCAGTAGGTGCGGCCCGCCGGGTCGCGCATCACCGTCCAGCCGGAGAAACCGGCGACGAACGCGGCCCCGAGTCCCTCGTGCCGCGCCCGCGTCACGGGCAGCATCCTCGGTGCCGGCCTCGGCCGCAGGCTCGCGGAGGTCCGCTGGGGCGTCGCGGGGCGGATGGCGGCCGCGTGGCTGATCACGCTGCCCGCCGCCGCGCTGGTGGGCGGCCCGGCCGCGAGCGTCGTGCGGGGCGGCGGTGACCTCGGTACGGCGGTCGTCGCCCTGGTAGGTGTGGCCCTCGCCGCCGGCCTCGTGGCCGTCTCGCGCCGCAACCCGGTGGACGCGCACAACGTCAACGACGCGTACGACGTCAACGACGCGCACCAGGTCACCATCCGCACCGAGCAGCCGGCCAAGGTCGGCGCGGCCGCCTGAACGAAGGGGAGTCGGCATGCATCTGAACTGGACCGCGCTCGGCGAGGGCACCGCGGTGAGCGTCGGCGCCACCGTCGCCGTGGTCGTCGTCTTCACCCTCGGCGTCCTCGGCCTCGCCCGATCGGGGGGCGCCCGCACAGCCGAGGGCGGCACCTCCGCCCCTGAACGCCGGGGCGACACGCACGCTCTCGGGCTCGCCCAGGCCGTCCTGTGCTTCCTCGGCTGCGCGGCCGTGGTGGCGTACGGGATCTACCTGATCGTGCCCCGGTTCCACTGATCACGGCCCACGACTGATCACGACCATGATGAAGGGGCCCGGCCGGGACTGCCCGGCCGGGCCCCTTCGGGTGCCCATGGACTTCAGGCCTTCTTGGTCTCCCAGAAGATCTTGTCGATCTGGGCGATGTAGTCCAGCGCCTTCTGGCCGGTCGCCGGGTCGGTCGACCCCTTGGCGGCCGAGAGGGCCTTCAGGGTGTCGTTGACCAGCTGGTGCAGCTCCGGGTACTTCTCGAAGTGCGGGGGCTTGAAGTAGTCGCTCCAGAGCACCGAGACGTGGTGCTTCGCGAGCTCGGCGCGCTGCTCCTTGATGACGGTGGCGCGCGCCTGGAAGTGCGGGTCGTCGTTGCCGGCCATCTTCTCCTGGACAGCCTTGACCGACTCCGCCTCGATGCGGGCCTGGGCAGGGTCGTACACACCGCAGGGCAGGTCGCAGTGCGCGCTGACCTTGACCTTGGGGGCAAACAGGCGGGAAAGCATGGAGCATTCCTTCCTCGTGATCGTCTTCTCACAGGGGACATTACTCCGTGGAGGAGGGGTTTTAGCGAGTGCCCCCTTGGGCTTAGGACAAAAGTCCGGGGTGAGACTGAGACTGGTGGAGGAAGAACCGGGGAGGTGCCGGGTGATGCCGGAGCTGTCGCAGGAGTCCGATCGGGGGAGGCCTGCCCCGCCCTTCGGGGTGGCCGAGGTGACCGGGCCGTCCATGGTGCCCACGCTGTACCACGGGGACCGGCTCCTGGTGCACTACGGAGCCCGGATCAAGCCGGGCGACGTCATCGTGCTGCGGCACCCCTTCCAGCAGGACCTCCTGGTCGTCAAGCGGATCGCCGAGCGGCGCGAGACCGGCTGGTGGGTGCTCGGGGACAACGCGTACGCGGGTGGCGACAGCACCGACTACGGCGTCGTGCCCGACGACCTGGTGCTGGGGAGGGTCCGGTTCCGCTACCGGCCGCTCAGGCCCGGCCGCCGTTCGCCCTGGGCGCTGCTGGGCTGGGCGCTGTCCGCCGCCAGGCCCGTGCTGTCGGGCCGGGCCGTCTCCAGGCGCTTGCGGGCGCGGTAGGCCGCCACGTTGGCGCGGGTCGCGCAGCGGTCGGAGCAGTAGCGCCGGGAGCGGTTGGTGGAGGTGTCGAGGTAGGCGTTGCGGCAGGGCGCGGCCTCGCACAGGCCGAGCCGGTCCACGCCGTACTCCGTCAGGTGGAACGCCAGGCCCATCGCCGCGATCGCCGCATAGCCAGCCGTCGCGTTGGACGGGTGGTCCGCCAGGTGCATGTGCCACAGCGGACGGCCGTCGTCGTCACGGAAGTCGTGCCCGGAGATCTGCGGGCTCACCGGGAACTCCAGCAGCAGGGAGTTCAGCAGGTCGACGGCGAGCGTCTCGTCGCCCGCGTCGGCCGCCTCGAAGACCGCGCGCAGCCGGGCCCGGACCGAGCGGAAGCGCGTGACGTCCGCGTCGGTGGCGCGCCGGGCCGCCGGCTGGTTGGCGCCGAACAGCTCGCGGACGGCCTCGACCGACGTCAGCGTGTCCTTGCCCCGGGCCGGTTCCTCGGTGTTGACGAGACGCACGGCGTAGTCCGAGTAATAGGCCAGTTCCACTTGTAGTCCTTACGGAGGGGCTTTATGGTCGTGAGCGCGGTTGTAACAGCTGATGGTGCTTACAGGGTATTACGAGGGACGCGCTCGATGACGGACGCCGACACCACCACGGCCACCACCGACTGGCACGCCTGGCAGGAGAGCTGGGACCGGCAGCAGGAGTGGTACATGCCCGACCGCGAGATGCGGTTCCAGATCATGCTCGGTGGGGGTCCCCCGCTCCTCGCCATCGCGCAGGGCACCTTCGCGGACGACGATCGGGTCGGCTTCGTCACTGCCGACCTCAAGGCCCCCGACTGGCCGGCGAAGCTGCCCCACGACTCGTAACGAACGCGGACCACATGATCGACGAGACGACGCCAAGGATCAACGCGGCCGAGCGCGCCCTGCGCCATGCCCGTATGGATCAGGCCAAGCGGGACGGCGCCCTCGACTGGTCCGAATGGTGGCAGCTCGCCGCCAAGGACCAGGTTCTCGCGGAGCCCACGGCCCGGCGCTGCGAGATCTACGGCGAGCACGCCGACGGCGACGTGCCCTCGGCGGCGTGGCACGCGCGCGTGCTGCGCGAGAAGGGCTTCGGGGAGGCCAGGCCGGTGTGGTGCTAGCCCTCCGACACCCTTCTGCTCGCCGTGAGGTGACCGGGCGCGGACGTGCGAAGGGGGCGGTACGGAACTCCGTACCGCCCCCTTCGCGTGTGTGCGCTCAGAGCACCTTGGACAGGAACGACTTCGTCCGCTCGTGTTGCGGGTTCGTCAGCACCTCGCGCGGGTGACCGGATTCGACCACCACACCGCCGTCCATGAAGACCAGGCTGTCGCCCACCTCGCGGGCGAAGCCCATCTCGTGGGTGACGACGACCATCGTCATACCGGACTCGGCCAGGTCGCGCATGACGTCCAGGACGTCACCGACCAGCTCCGGGTCGAGCGCCGAGGTCGGCTCGTCGAACAGCATCAGCTTCGGGTCCATGGCGAGGGCCCGCGCGATGGCGACCCGCTGCTGCTGGCCGCCGGAGAGCTGAGAGGGGTAGTTGCCCGCCTTGTCGGCCAGACCCACCCGGTCCAGGAGCTCCTGGGCGCGCGAGCGGGCCTGGCTCTTGCTCACGCCCTTGACCTGGACCGGTGCCTCCATGACGTTCTCGACGGCCGTCATGTGCGGGAACAGGTTGAAGCGCTGGAAGACCATGCCGATGTCCCGGCGCTTGACGGCGACCTCGCTGTCCTTCAGCTCGTAGAGCTTGTCGCCCTTCTGGCGGTAGCCGACCAGCTCGCCGTCGACGTACAGGCGGCCGGCGTTGATCTTCTCCAGGTGGTTGATGCACCTGAGGAAGGTGGACTTGCCGGAGCCGGAGGGGCCGATGAGGCAGAACACCTCGCCGGACTTCACCTCCAGGTCGATGCCCTTGAGGACCTCTACGGGGCCGAAGGACTTGTGGACGCCCTCGGCCTTGACCATGGCGTTCATGCGGTGCCTCCCGTCGAGGCCGAGCGGTTGGACAGGGACAGCACGTTCGCCTTGATCTTCTGGAACGGCGTGGCCGGGAGCGACCGGCTCGAACCACGCGCGTAGTACCGCTCAAGGTAGTACTGGCCGACGCTGAAGACCGAGGTCAGCAGCAGGTACCAGGACGCCGCCAGGAACAGCATCTCGGCGGGGGCGCCGGAGGTCTGGCCGATGTCCTGGGCCGCGCGGAGCAGCTCGGGGTACTGGACGACCGAGACCAGCGAGGTCGTCTTCAGCATGTTGATGACCTCGTTGCCCGTCGGCGGCACGATCACGCGCATCGCCTGCGGGATGACGATCCGGCGCAGCGTCTTGGCGTGGCTCATGCCCAGCGCGTGCGACGCCTCGGTCTGGCCCTCGTCGACCGAGAGAAGACCGGCCCGGCAGATCTCCGCCATGTAGGCGGCCTCGTTGAGACCGAGGCCCAGCAGCGCCGTCAGGAACGGGGTCATGAAGTCCGACCACTCGTCCTTGTAGAGCGGCCCGAGGTTGATGTACTCGAAGACCAGGCCCAGGTTGAACCAGACGATCAGCTGCACCAGGACCGGGGTGCCGCGGAAGAACCAGATGTAGAACCACGCGATCGACGAGGTCACCGGGTTCTTCGAGAGGCGCATCACGGCGAGCAGGACGCCGCCGACGATGCCGATCGCCATGGACAGGACGGTCAGCAGGAGCGTCTTGCCCACGCCGTCCAGGATGCGGTCGTCGAAGAAGTAGTCCGGGATCGCGCCCCAGTTGATCTTGCCCTGGGAGAACGCGTAGACGATGCCGCCCAGCAGGGCGAGCGTGACGACGGCGGAGACGTACCGCCCGTAGTGCCGGACAGGGATGGCCTTGATGGCCTCCGGTCCGCTCGGGGGTGTGTCGGCCGGGCCCGACGTCTTGTCGATGTCAACAGTCACGGGTGTTGCCTTTCAGTGCCGCTAGGGCGCGGTCACTTGCCGCCGTTGATGGTGGCCTGCTGCACGGAGCCGTCGGTGACGCCCCACTTCTTCATGATCTTCTCGTACTCGCCGCTCTTGATGACGGCGTCCAGCGCGGCCTTCAGGGCGTCACGGAGCTGCGTCTGGTTCTTGGCGACGGCGATGCCGTACGGAGCGGCCTCGACCTGCTCGCCGACCAGCTGGAAGTCCTTGCCGCCACCGGAGGTCTTCACCGCGTACGCGGCGACCGGGAAGTCGGACGAGCCGGCGGCCGCGCCACCCGCGCGCAGACGGGTCTGGGCCTGCTGGTCGTTGTCGAAAGCCTCGATGGCGATCTTCTTGCCGGCCGGGCACTTCTTCGACTCGGCCTTGGCGAGGTCCTCGGAGACCGTGCCGCGCTGCAGCACGATCTTCTTGCCGCACAGGTCCGACCAGGTCTTGATGCCCTGGTCGTCACCCTTCTTGGTGTAGATCGAGACACCGGCGGTGAAGTAGTCCACGAAGTCGACGCCCTCACCGACCTTCTTGCCGGTGTCGGAGTCGATGCCCTCCTGGCGGTCCTTGGTGTCGGTCATCGCGGACATGGCGATGTCGTACCGCTTGGAGCGCAGACCCGTGATCAGCGTGTCGAAGGTGCCGTTCTCGAACTGGAAGTCGACCCCGAGCTGCTTGCCCATGGCGGCGGCGAGATCCGGGTCGATGCCGACCGTCTTGCCCGAGTTGTCCTTGAACTCGACCGGGGCGTACGCGATGTCGGAACCGACCTTGACGACACCCTTGTCGCGGATCGACTTCGGCAGCTTGTCGGCGAGCGGCGCCGAGGACGCGGAGCCGCCTTCCGAGGTGCCGCCCTCGGTCTGGTCACCGCATCCGGTGAGTATCAGCGCGCCTGCGACCGCGATCGCACCGACCGCTGCTAGCCGGGAGTGCGCGGCGGTCGTACGACGGGTGGAGCTTGCGGTCATGGTGGGTTCCTCCGGCGGATGGGTGGAGTTGCCGATGGGGCGAGGCGCAGCCGATGGGTTCGGCGGTGCCTGGGTCGACGGGGGCACGTGTCTTCGACTGTCGCGACCTCGTGTGATTACGGCATCTTGCCATTCGGACTGCGCCATTCTGGGGGCCAGCCATGTCAAAATCGGATAACGGGCGATCCCCGAACCGCACCACTCCGGTACATCACGGCCGGACCTTCTATAGGAATGCTTCCTTCCGGCCGGAAGATCTTCGGTGAATCCCGCGATTTCGGGACGCAGGCCGAAGACTTTGCGGCCACTTGAGTGGTCGTCGACGGTTTGTCCAGGTCTTGTCCTGAAATTAAACGAAGAGTCAGGGCACCGGCATGTGACCTTCGCGTTATGGACTCGTCGTTCGCTCGGTCCGTCCGGTAAGAAGGATGTTTACACCCCTCATCCGGGGCTCAGGGCGCGTGTGCGGCGCGCCCGTCGCGCATGCGCCCGTACGTATCCCGTACACAGCACCATCAGGGCCTTGCGCGGTCCCGCCCACCCTCACCAGGAGTGGCAACCCTCGAACCAATGAAGATTTAAGGGGTAAAACGAAGTGGCAGCGGAGATCGTCAATCCTCGCAGCGAGAGCACGACGGACCATACGGGCGGCGAGGGCGGTGCGGAGCCCCTCGACTCCTTCGATCCGGCGTTCGCGCTGCACCGCGGCGGCAAAATGGCTGTGCAGGCCACCGTGCCGGTCCGTGACAAGGACGACCTGTCCCTGGCGTACACGCCCGGCGTCGCGAAGGTGTGCAGCGCGATCGCGGAGCAGCCGGAGCTCGTGCACGACTACACGTGGAAGTCATCGGTCGTGGCCGTCGTGACGGACGGTACGGCCGTGCTGGGGCTCGGTGACATCGGGCCCGAGGCCTCCCTCCCGGTGATGGAGGGCAAGGCGATTCTGTTCAAGCAGTTCGGCGGTGTGGACGCGGTTCCGATCGCGCTGAACTGCACGGACGTCGACGAGATCATCGAGACGGTGGTGCGGCTCGCGCCGTCGTTCGGCGGGGTCAACCTGGAGGACATCTCGGCGCCGCGGTGCTTCGAGATCGAGCGGAAGCTGCAGGAGCGGCTGGACATCCCGGTCTTCCACGACGACCAGCACGGCACGGCGGTCGTGACGCTGGCCGCCCTCCGGAATGCCGCCCGGCTGAGCGGACGGGCGCTCGGGGAGCTGCGGGCCGTCATCTCCGGCGCCGGGGCGGCCGGTGTCGCCATCGCGAAGATGCTGGTCGAGGCCGGGATCGGGGATGTCGCGGTGGCCGACCGCAAGGGTGTCGTGTCGGCGGACCGGGACGACCTCACGCCCGTGAAGCGGGAGCTGGCCGGGTTCACGAACAAGGCGGGGATCACTGGATCCCTTGAGACGGCGCTGGCCGGGGCCGATGTGTTCATCGGAGTGTCCGGCGGGACGGTGTCGGAAGACGCGGTCGCGTCCATGGCCAAGGGGGCGTTCGTCTTCGCCATGGCGAACCCGAACCCTGAGGTGCACCCCGAGGTCGCGCACAAGTACGCGGCCGTCGTCGCCACCGGGCGGTCGGACTTCCCGAACCAGATCAACAACGTGCTTGCCTTCCCGGGGATCTTCGCGGGTGCCTTGCAGGTGCGGGCCTCGCGGATCACGGAGGGGATGAAGCTGGCCGCCGCTGAGGCGCTGGCGGCCGTGGTCGGGGACGAGCTCGCGGCCGACTACGTCATCCCGTCGCCGTTCGACGAGCGGGTCGCTCCGGCGGTGACGGCGGCTGTGGCGGCGGCTGCTCGGGCCGAGGGGGTTGCTCGGCGCTGACGCCGTTGGTGCGTGGGGAGGTGGCCCTGCCCGGGTGGGCGGGGCCATTTCTTTGCCTGCGGCGGCTGTGGCCGCTTCTTTGTCTGCGGAGGGCTGTGGCCGCCTGACGCCGGGGGGTGGGTCGGGGCCGCGCCGGGGGGTGTCCGTCCTCGGAACGGCGCGACCAGGTCACCTACCGGCTGACTGGCGTTACACGCGCCGCCCGCTGCGGGCGGACACCCCCCGACACGGCCCCTTCTCGCCGTTGGCGGCTGCGGGCGCGTCGTGACCCCGTCCAGCCGCCCTAGCTGCGGGCAGTCGTGCCGCTGGGGCGATGGGGGTCCCCTCTGCTCGAGCGAAGCCGAGAGGTTTGGGGGATGCACCCCGCTCCGCCGAGCTGCGGACCACGCGGCCCCAGCAACAACGCAGAGCACCTGGCAAGAGGGTGTGTCTCACACGGGGCGGTGGTTACGCTCGGGCCGGTCGGGAACCTATCGTCAAGGTCATGTTCGCTGTCTACGCCGCCCGAATCGACCGCGACCAGCCGCTGTCCGGCCTGGAATTGGGGGAGCGCCCGGCTCCCGAACCCCGCCCCGGCTGGAGCACCGTCACGGTCAAGGCCGCCTCCCTCAACCATCACGACCTCTGGTCCCTGCGCGGCGTGGGCCTCGCAGAGGACAAGCTGCCGATGATCCTCGGCTGTGACGCCGCCGGTGTCGACGAGGACGGCAACGAGGTCGTTCTGCACTCCGTGATCGGACAGAGCGGGCACGGGGTGGGCCCCAAGGAGCCCCGTTCCATCCTCACCGAGCGGTACCAGGGCACGTTCGCGGAGCAGGTCGCCGTGCCGACCTGGAACATCCTGCCCAAGCCCAAGGAGCTCTCCTTCGAGGAGGCCGCCTGTCTGCCGACGGCGTGGCTGACCGCCTACCGGATGCTGTTCACCAACGCGGGTGTCCGGCCCGGCGACTCCGTACTCGTGCAGGGCGCCGGCGGGGGCGTCGCCACGGCCGCCATCGTGCTGGGCAAGGCCGCCGGTCTCCGGGTCTTCGCCACCAGCAGGGACGAGGCCAAGCGGAAGCGGGCCGTGGAGCTGGGGGCCGTGGAGGCACTGGAGGCCGGGGCGCGCCTGCCACAGCGGGTCGACGCGGTGATCGAGACCGTCGGTGCTGCCACGTGGTCGCATTCGGTGAAGTCGCTGAAGCCCGGCGGCACCCTGGTGATTTCCGGTGCCACCAGTGGCGACCGGCCCTCGCACGCCGAGCTGACCCGGATCTTCTTCCTTGAGCTCAAGGTCGTGGGGTCCACGATGGGCACCAAGGACGAGCTGGAGGACCTGCTCTCGTTCTGTGCCGCCACCGGTGTGCGGCCGGTCATCGACGAGGTGCTGCCGATGGACCGGGCGCGTGAGGGCTTCGAACGGCTGGCTTCGGGTGAGCAGTTCGGGAAGGTCGTGCTGACGAATCCCTGAGTGGTTTTTTCTCGCGGTTGTTCGACGGTCGGTCCGTTCTTGGGCCGGCCGTTTTGCATGTCAACTTGGGTTGACGTGAGGGTAGTGTCAACGTAGGTTGACGTTATGACCGAAGCAACCGATCTGGCCGAGCGCGCGGGCGACCGTGATCCACGGGTCGGCCTGCGGGCCGTCGCCGCGCTGCGCCGGCTGCTGGAGCAGCTGGAAGCCGTGCAGGTGCGCAACGCGCGCAACCAGGGCTGGTCGTGGCAGGAGATCGCCACCGAACTCGGTGTGAGCAGGCAGGCCGTGCACAAGAAGTACGGGAGGCATTGATGTTCGAGCGGTTCACGAAAGACGCCAGGGATGTCGTGAAGAGCGCGTTCGCCTATGTGGACGGGGGAGGGGGAGGGCAGTGTGTGGAGCCGGAGCATCTGTTGCTCGCTCTCCTGGACCGGGAGGGGAGCCGTGGCTCCTTCGCGCTCACCGCCCTGGGGCTCGGTGAGCGGAGGGAATCCGTACGGGAGGCGCTGCGGGAGGCGCGGCGGCGTGCCGGACTGTCGCGGGCCGAGGCCGACGCGCTCTCCGGGCTCGGGATCGATGTGGCGGAGATCGTGGCCCGGGTGGAGGAGGTGCACGGGGTCGGCGCCATGGCCGGTGACACGCAGGACAAGCGGTGGTGGTCGGGGCGGCCCTCCTTCGGGCGGGCTGCCAAGGGGGTCCTGGAGCACTCCTTGCGGGTTGCTCTCGCCCGGCGCGACCGGCACATCGGTGACGAGCACATCCTGCTGGCCCTGACCGTGCGCCCCGGAGTACCGGCCGAGGTCCTCGCCGACCACGGGGTGACGTACGAGTCCTTGACGCGGGTGCTGTACGGGGGCGGCGAGGCCAAGGCCGGGTGAAGGAGGGCCGCCCCGGCCGGTGTCCGCGCCCGGCTACTTCCCGGGGGCGCGCAGCAGTGCTCCTATGTGGGCCGCGGCCGTCGAGAGGTGGCGGCGGGCGTCGCGCAGCTGGTCGGACGTGACGCCGTGGTCGCGGGCCGCGTCGCGGATGTCGTCCCGGAAACGGTCGAGCAGGCGGTCCAGGTCGCGGGCGGGGTCGCCGGTGGAGTCCGCGGCGTCCTCGTGGGCCCAGGCCGGTTCGTAGGCGGCCGGGAACTCCTCGGCGGCCGGCTGTGCGTGCTCCGGCTGCGAGGCCGACCTGCCGGTGCCCGTCCAGTCGAAACCGAAGTCCTTGCCGTAGTCCTTGCCGAACTCACCGACCTCCTTGGCCAGTTCGCTCAGGCCTTCGCGCAGTCCCGTCGGCCAGTCGCCGCGCGCGAAGTGGTCCTGTACCTGGTCCTGGACCCGGCGGGCGATGCGCTGCACCTGCTCCTGCGCCTGGGCGCGGGCCTGCTCCTGGGCCTCCTTGGCCTGGCGGCGGGCGCGCTGGGCGTCCTCGCGGGCGCGGCGGCTCTCGTCCTTGGCGCGCCTGGCCTGTTCCTTCCACTCCTGCCGGGCGCGCCGCATCTCCTCCTTCGCGATGCGCCAGGCCTCCTTGTCGCCGTGGTTCGCGGAGTCCCCGAGGACGGTGTCCTCCGCGCCGCGAGGTCCGGTGCCGGTGCCCCGGCGGGCCTCGGTGGCCGCGGCGCGCATCTCGCGGCGCAGATCGCCCGCGGCCCCGCGCACGTCGGCTCGGATCTCCGCCGCCAGTTCCGCGACCGACTCCCTGATCTCCAGCTCCAGGTCGGCCAGCTCGCCGCTGCGGTCGGCCAGTTCGGCGCGGCCCGCGTCCGTGATCGAGTAGACCTTGCGGCCGCCCTCGGTGGTGTGGGTGACCAGGCCCTCGGCCTCCAGCTTGGCCAGGCGCGGGTAGACCGTGCCCGCCGACGGTGCGTACAGCCCCTGGAAGCGCTCCTCCAGCAGGCGGATCACCTCGTAGCCGTGGCGGGGGGCCTCGTCCAGCAGCTTCAGCAGGTAGAGGCGGAGGCGGCCGTGGGCGAAGACGGGGGGCATGTCAGAGCACCTTCTTGTCGGTCGTGCCGTCGGCCGGGACGCTGGTGGCGCCGGCGCCCCGGTCGGAGACGGAATTGTCTCCCGAGCCGGCCTGCGGGTGGTCGGTCGGGTCGGCCGGTGAGCCGCCGGTGCCGGGCCGCGGGTCCTTTCTCGGCGCCTCGCCCTCGTCCTCCCCGGCGGGGCGGCGCAGCAGGGCGATGGAGCCGGAGACGGTGGTGGCCCGCAGTGTGCCGTTGCCCGCGCCGAGGCGGCCCGTGATCTTGTGGGCGCCCCACTGTCCGTGCACCCGCAGATCGTCGAAGGCGTTGGTCACGGCGCCGCTCGCCGTGTTGGCCTCGACCTCCGCGTCGGCCGGATACGGCAGCCGGATGGCGATCTCGCCGGAGACGCTGGTCAGCCGCACATCCGTGGGGCCCTCCGGGTCGAGGTCGACGATCATGGAGCCGCTGACCGACTCGGCCCGTACGGAGGAGCCGGAACCCTCGACTACCGTGAGGTCGCCGGAGACGGAGTTGAACCGCAGGTCGCCCGTCACGTCCTGGGCCTCGACACTCCCCGAGACCGTGTCGGCGCGGACCGGGCCGGACAGCCCCACGAGGGTCGTGTCCCCGGTGACTCCCTTGACGACCGAGGGGCCCTCGATCCCGGAGATCACCGCGGCCGCGCCGACCACACCGACCTCGACCCGCGTACTCGCCGGGACCGCCAGGGAGACCACCGCGCTGCGGCGCCAGCCCTTGCGGTCCAGCCACTTGAGGAAGCCCTTCCAGGGCAGGTCCTCGTAGGCCACCGTCAGGATCCCGTCCTGCTGGGTCACCACCAGTGGTGGCCCCTCGAGCTCGGAGACCTCGAGGCGGGCGGAACCCTCGTCCGTGCCCTCCACGTTCACCGTTCCGTTGACCAGGCGCACGTGAAGGTCGCTCACCGGCTCGTCGAAGGTGAGTTTCCTCGGCTCCGTGACGGACCACTCGGACATGATGCAGACCTCCCCGATGCGACGCGCCATATCGCGTCTCCCTCCAATCACGATATATCGTGGTCGGGGAAAGTCAAGACATCCGGTGTGAGGGTGAAGGGGGGCATATAAGTGCGCGAAGGTGAACAAATCGCCCTCGTGTTGCGACGCCGACCACGCGGGTTTCGCGCTCGCGTCCGGTTTCGTCCAGCCCGCGGTTCCCGGGCGGCCCGCGGTTCCCGGGTCGGGACTCCTACTCGTCGTCCTCGTCGTCCAGCCGCGCCAGCCATGTGGCCAGGCGCTCCACCGGCACCTCGAAGTCGGGGTTGAGGTCGACGAACGTCCGCAGCTGCTCGGCGAGCCACTCGAAGGTGACCTCCTCCTCGCCGCGCCGTTTCTCCAGCTCCTCGATGCCGCGGTCGGTGAAGTACACGGGTGCTCCGCAAAGAAATGGGCGGTAACGAACAGACCCAGGCTATCCCGCCCGGCGGGGCCCGAGATCCTGGACGTCGGTGTGCGCAAAAGCCCGCGCCGGGAGCGCGGACCGTCGGATAATCGGGACACTGCGAACGGGGGCCGGTGCGCCGATGCGCGCAAGCCCGGACGAGGGGGGGCGCGTGCGCATGGCGGACACGACGCAGATCGAGCTGCCGGACGGCACGATCGTCGAGGCGAGAGTCTCCGATGCCGAACGGCTGCGGCAGGCGGCGGGCGACTACACGGACACAGGGCACATGGAGGCGTTCGCAGCACGCGTGGAAGGCCTCACCGATCTCGTCCGAGGTGTCGCGACCACCATGCGTCAGGCGACGGCGGCAGCGGCGCCGGACGAGGTCAGCGTCGCGTTCGGCGTGGAACTGGCGGCGAAGGCCGGACGCGTGGTGAGCGTCCTCGCCGACGGAGAGGCCAAGGCATCGGTGACGGTGACGCTCACCTGGCGTGGCGGCCAGGGCGGCGCCCACCCGGACAGCGGTGCCACGGCCGGGGCCGTCGCCCCGGTACCGCCGGTGGTGAACACGATCGCCTGATCGCGGCGTCCACGTCATGTCCGGAGGCGAAGACAGACTGAAGGGGCTGCTGTACGACGCCACGGTCTGGATCGGCGGTCCGGGCGGCGGCGGGCGGCCGGCCCCCGACCTGTGGGGAAGCGGCTTCTTCATCGCCCCCGGCCGCATCCTGACCTGTGCTCATGTCCTGGCCGAAGCACCGCCCGGTGTGTGGCGGGGGGAGCCGAAGATCAGCGTCGTGTACCCGGTCCGGCCCGAGGAGAATGGCGGCAGGCGGGAGGCTACGGTCACCGCGCGGCTGTTGTACTGCCTGCCCGAGCACGACCCCGCAGGGCGGTTCGATCGGGGCTCCTGGCCGTTACCCGACCTGGCGGTGATCGGTCTGGACGAGGAGGTCGAGCATCCCTGTGTGTGGCTCTCCGACCTGTCCACGCCCCCCGGCGGGGCGAGCGGAAGACTCGAGTACCGCGGCTTCCGGATCGACGGCGGAAAAGTGCGCGCCCGGAGCGGAGCGTGCGCCGTCGAGGGGACCGACGAGCCGTACGGGGTACGGCTCGGCATCGAAGGCGGCGAGATCAAGGCCGGCCTCTCGGGCGGTCCGGTGGCCGACCTCGGGCGTGGTGCCGTCGTGGCCGTCGTCAAGGCGCGGAGCAACAACAGCGACGGCGGCACCAGTGTCCAGATCACCGCGTTGCGCGAGCTGCGGTCGCCGGGCCGGGCCGGTCAGCCGTACCAGGAGCTGATCCGGTCCCACGACCGGTGGCACTGGGCCGTGCACCAGCGGGACCGGGACGTCGCCCGCACCTGGACCGGCGAGCAGTCCAAGCTCCCCAACTCGAGCAGCGACTGGCGTCCCGAAGACCGGGTCGAGGCACTGGGCCTGCTGGCCGAACTCCCGGACGCGCCCGACAGCGGCACGGTGCTGAGCCTGGTCGAGAAGGCGTGCCCGGGCCAGTTCGAACTGCGCATGCCCCCGCCGGTCAGCTGGCGGGACGGGGCCGGGCTGCTGTACGACCCGGTACGCAAGAGCGAGACGGAAGCCGTCCTCGGCTACCTCCTGCGCGTCGCGGGCAGCGTGCACGAACTCGCCCCGACGGCCGCGCTGACCCTCCAGGACTGGGCACTGGAACGCGCCGGTTCGCTCCCGGAGCACGTGCGGTCGGAGATCGGCCGCCTGGCCGTCGTACGCGAACGCGTCGGTGTCGCCGCGGGCCGCGGAGGTGCCGAGCGACGCGCCGAACCGGAAACGCCGGTTGAAGGACACACCGCGGCACCTGACCCGAACCCACCCTCGGGCGAGGGTACGTCCGCCCTCCGTGACGAACCCGTTCCCGAAACCGGGGCCGGACCATGGACCGGCCGAGCCGACGCGGACCCGGCAGCGCCTCCCGCCACCGAGGCGGCCGTCGTCGTGCTGGAACTCCGCGACGACTGGTGGCTGGAGAACCACTACCACTGGACCGTTCGGCTGGTCGGACCCACCGGCGACGCGGAACTCGTCGACGCCGGCGAGGACCTCGCCGTGACCGATCTCGTCGATCCGCCGCAGAGCCTCCTCGACGGCCTGAGCCGGTCCTTCCTGCGGGCGGACGTGGGGGACTACGCCGCCCCGCTCGAAGTGCTGGTGCCACGGAAACTGTTCGACCTGCCCTTCGACGCATGGCGCGTGAACGGTCCCACGACGCACGAGAGCGGTCCCCTGGGACTCGTGCGCCCGGTCAGCATCGTCGACCAGTGGCCACACGGCCCGGACCCCTCCGAAGTGCCGCGAGCCACCCGCGGGACCCTGCGGCCGCTCACCGCCGACCCGTCCGCGCGCATGGTGCAACTGCTGGACGCCCACAAGGCGTCGCCCGCCCCGGACGTGGTGCTCTTCCACTGCGGCCCCGTCCACGGCGGCCCGGCCGGCACAGCCCTCAGCCACGCACTGGACGCCGGCTTCACCACCCTTGTCTGGTACCGCGCCCACGCCACACCTCAGGAGCGCGAGCAGGTGACCGAGGAAGTGCGCCGGATGATCGACCGGCTCCGCACCCCGGCGGAGGTCGCCGCGGCCGTGATGGCCCTGCGCGCGGATCACGCCGCCGGCAGCACACCGCACGACTGGGCCCGGCACTTGGCAGTACTCCACCACGAACCCGGCCGCCGGCCGGCTACGGCAGACCTCCTGGACACACCGTGAGACTGGCGAGGAGCGACCCGCAGTGAGCGATTGGCTGATCTACAGGGGTGCGGGCGAACCGCACGACGGAATCGACCAGCTGCCGACCCCGCCGCCGTGGCGGGGCTTCGACGGCGGACCCGTGCTGCCTCCGCCGATGGACCTCGACACCGCCTCCGTGCGGCGCCTCGGACAGGGCCGTTCCGCGGCCTCCTACGAACCGCTCGGAGAGGACCTGGAGCTCATCAACGCCGCCCTCTACCTCAGGCGGCCCCTGCTCGTCACCGGCGCTCCGGGCACAGGCAAGAGCACCATCCCCCACTCCGTCGCCCACGAACTGCGTCTCGGCCACGTGCTCACCTGGCCCGTCGTCAGCCGCTCCACCCTGGGGGAAGGCCTCTACTCGTACGACGCCATCGGCCGTCTTCAGGACGCCCAGCTGGGGCACTCCACCGACGACATCGGCCGGTACATCCGGCTCGGCCCCCTCGGTACGGCACTGCTGCCCTGGTCACGGCCGCGCGTGCTGCTCATCGACGAGATCGACAAGAGCGACATCGACCTGCCGAACGACCTGCTGAACGTCCTGGAGGAAGGCGAGTTCACGATCCCCGAACTGGAACGGGTGGCCGACCGCAGTCCGGAGGCCTTCGTCTTCACCCATGAGGGGGAACGCGTGCCGGTGACCCGGGGCCGGGTGCGCTGCCGGGCCTTCCCGTTCGTCGTTCTGACCAGCAACGGCGAACGGGACTTTCCCGCACCTCTGCTGCGCCGCTGCCTGCATCTCTTCCTGCCACAACCGGATCACGAACGGCTCGCCGCCGTGGTCCGGGCCCACCTGGGCGAGGAGGCCGCGGCAGGCGGGGAGGAGCTCATCCAGCGGTTCCTGATGCGCTCCCTCCAGGGGCCGCTGGCCGTCGACCAGCTCCTCAACGCCCTGTACCTCTCCGTGTACTCGGGAGACGCCGAAACCCGGGGCCGGCTCGCTGAGCTACTGATGAGGCCGCTGGACCAGCGGGGGTGACACGGATGACGGAGCCGTCCCTGGCCGAACTCATCGCCCTTCTCCGGCAGGGCGGCCTGCGGACGGACGATGCGCAGTCCCTCGCCGACGCGGTCTGGCTCGCACGACAGATGGGGCCTTCCACCCGCACCGCCTCGCCGGAGGGCCGGCCGGCCGGGGACACCGGACTCCGGCCGGCCGCACCCGCAGGGCGCCGGTCGGCCGAACCGGCCGACCCCGAAGGGCTGCCCCCGGGTCTTCGGCTGCCCTTGCCGGCGGTGGATCCGCCCCGCCATGTACCGCCCACCGCGGTACCGGCACCCAGCTCTCTGCCAGGGCTCCTCACCCTCCAGCGGGCACTGCGCCAGCTGCAACGGCACCGAGGAGGCGCCCCCAGCCGTTTTGTCCTGGACGAGAGGGCCACGGCCGAGCGGAGCGCGCGCACCGGCCTGACCGTGCCGGTGCTCACACCTGTGACCCGCCGCACCATGTCCCTGCACCTGCTCGTCGACTCCTCCTCGTCCATGGTGGTGTGGGAGCAGGTGGCCGAACAGATGCTCCAGGTCCTGGGCCGGATCGGCGTCTTCCGCGACGTACGGCTGCACCGGCTGCACGAGTCGCCGGACGGCAGGCCGGTCCTGGCGTCGGGTCGTTCGGGGGACCGCCCGCGCCCGGCCGAGGACATCGTGGATCCGACCGGGCGTCAGTTCACGCTGGTGATCACCGACGGGGCCGGACCTCTGTGGCGCAGCGGCGCCGCGCAACGCCTTCTTCACCGCCTCGCCGCGCAGTCCGCACCCGTCGCCGTCCTCCAGCCCCTGCCGCAGCGGCTCTGGCCGCGCACCGCCCTGGCACCCCGACCGGGCGAACTACGCAGGCTCGGTCCGGAAGGAGGCCGCTGTGACTTCGTCCCCGAGGGCTCCTCCGGCGCGGCGAGAGAGGACGGCCTGCCCGTCCCCGTCCTGCCCCTCTCCCCGCAGGCGCTGGAGCGCTGGGCGAGGTGGGTGAGCGGGGCCGGGCCCCGCGAGGTCCGAGGCGCGGCGGCCCTGGTCCTGCCGGACCATCAGGCGGCGGAGCACGGGCCCGAGCGGTTCCCGACAGCTCAGGACCGGGTCACCAGATTCCGCTCCGACGCCTCACCGACGGCCCAGCGACTGGCCGCCTACCTGGCGGCGGCACCCCTCGCGCTGCCCGTCATGCTGGGTGTCCAGCACATGATGTTCCGGTCCGCGACCGGGCCGTCCCCACTGGCGGAGGTGCTGCTCGGAGGCCTGCTCTCGCACGCCAACCCGGCGGGAACGGAGGGCGAGACGTGGTACGACTTCGCCCCGGGCGTCAGGGAACTGCTGCTGGAGAGGCTCGCCAAGGACGAAGCCGTGCTGGTCCTGAAGTTCTGTTCGGCGTACGTGGAGCGGCACTTCGAGGGTGATCCGCCCAACTTCACGGCGATGGCGGCCGCTCAGCTGTCCGGGACCGACGCGCCGCCTCTGGCCGACTTCCGGCCGTCCGCCCCAGGGCCGACGGCCGGAGTTCCGGCCCCGTTCGCGGCAGTCGCGGCCGAAGTGGTGCGGCGGTTCACGACCGACCGCCGCAGGGCGGTTCCGGTGCCCGACGAGCAGCTCGCGGCGGCACGCGAGCTGCTCGCACGGTACGCACGCGAACAGGACGGGCGCGCCCTGTGGACGGCGATCCAGAAGCTGCGCGTGATCGTGACGGGGCCGCCGGGTCCGCTCGTGAGCGAGGCGAACCTAGAACTCGCCGAAGCCCTGCTCGCCCTGCACCGGTGGAATCCCGACCCCGCGCTGCTGGACGAGGCCGATGAGGCCGTTGACAGGACCCTGGGGCCGCCGGCGCCGGCCGGATCGACCGTGGGCAGGGCCCGGCTCGTGCGGGGAAGGCTGCGCATGACGCAGGCGCGGGACCGGAGAGAGGCGGGAGATCTCCGCAGGGCCGAAGACCTCCTGGACTCCGCGAGCGTCGAGCTGGACGGTGCCACACGCTTGGCGGACGAGGACACCCTGTTGGGCGCGGTGCTCGAACGGGCCCGGGCACTCGAACAACTGGCCGAGATCCGAGACTCCGCCTTGCTGCTGCGCGAGGCCGCGGGCAGTCTGCGGACGTTGGCCAGGGTGCAGCCCCTCTGGGCTCGGCGCTCCGCCGACGTTCCCCTGCAACTGGGCCGGGTCCTGCTGACGATCGCCCGCACCACCACGGACGGGAAGGAGGCCCGGGAGTTCGCCGTCGAGGCGGTGGAGGAACTCGCCGCCGCACGCGAACTGCTCGGCGCGGAGCCCGACGGGCCCAGCCGGACGGCAGGTCTGCTGCTCGACCTGGCGGAGGCTCAGGAGCGAGCCGGCGAGGACGAGGAGGCGGTACTCCTGACCCTTGGAGAAGCGGAGCACGCCCTGGAGTTCGCGGCGGGCCCGCGCGCCTGCCTGGCCCTGCGGATCGCCCGTATGTACCGTGCGCTGTCCGCCCGGCGACCGGCGGCGTACTCCTTTGCCTGTGACGTCCTCGCCCGGGCAGCTTCGCACGCGCCCGCGGAGGACCCGGCGCTCGCTCCCCTCCTGGCGGAACGGGGCGAGATGCTCCTCGACTCGGCTGATACCGAAGAGCACGTGACCGCGGCTGTCGACGTGCTCAGAGGCGCGGTACGGGCGACGCCCGAGGACCGCCCGGAGTGGGCGCCCCGACTGATTCTGCTCGGCCGCGCCCTGCACGCGCGCTTTCGCCGGGCGAGAGACCGTACGGACCTGCTCGAGGCCGACCGGCACCTCAGCCGGGCCGTCTCGGCGGCGTACGACCGGGGCGTGGCAGCCCGTGGCTGGTACGAACGCGGTCGCGTACAGATCGAACTGGGGCGGCTCGGCGAATACACCGGTCGGCGGGCCGACCATCTGCACCAGGCGGCCGGCCATCTGCGCCGCGCCGCACGGGAGGCCCGGGAGGCGGGTGACGAGCTGTTCGCGGCGGAGGCCCGGCACGCCTACGACGAGCTGAGCCGGCGGTTGAGGTCCTAGTCGCGCCCACGACCGGGGCCCCGCCCCGAACCATGAGGTTCGGGACGGGGCCCTCGGGAGCGAACGGTGGTCAGCGGCGGTTCACGCCTCGAACACCTCACGCACCAACTGCTCCTGCTCGGCCTGGTGCCGCTTCGCGGAACCCACCGCCGGGGACGAGGAGTGCGGACGCGAGATGCGGCGCAGGCGCTCGCCGTGCGGGACGTCCGCGCCGACCGCCAGGTCCAGGTGGTCGATCAGGTTGAGCGCGATGAACGGCCAGGCACCCTGGTTCGCCGGCTCCTCCTGGGCCCACAGGTACTTCTCGGCGTTCGGGTACTTCTTGATCTCCGCCTGGAGCTCGGCACCCGGCAGCGGGTACAGGCGCTCGATGCGGATGATCGCCGTGTCCGTGACGCCGCGCTTCTGACGCTCGGCCTCCAGGTCGTAGTAGACCTTGCCGGCGCAGAAGACGACCTTCTTGACCGCGGCCGGGTCGACCGAGGCGTCGCCGATGACCGGCTGGAACTGGCCCGTCGTGAACTCCTCCGCCTTCGCCGCGGCCGCCTTCAGGCGCAGCATCGACTTCGGCGTGAAGACCACCAGCGGCTTGTGGTGCGGGTTGTGCACCTGCCACCGCAGGAGGTGGAAGTAGTTCGACGGCGACGTCGGTGTGGCGACCGTCATGTTGTTCTGGGCGCACATCTGGAGGAAGCGCTCGGGGCGGGCCGAGGAGTGGTCCGGGCCCTGGCCCTCGTAGCCGTGCGGCAGGAGCAGGACGACGCCGGACGTCTGGGCCCACTTCTGCTCGGCCGACGAGATGAACTCGTCCACGACCGTCTGTGCGCCGTTGACGAAGTCGCCGAACTGCGCCTCCCACATCACGAGCGCCTCGGGGCGGGCCAGCGAGTAGCCGTACTCGAAGCCCATCGCCGCGTACTCGGAGAGGAGGGAGTTGTAGACGTTCAGCCGCGCCTGGTCCTCGGAGAGGTA
Organism: Streptomyces viridochromogenes DSM 40736; assembly: GCF_000158955.1. GTDB lineage: Bacteria > Actinomycetota > Actinomycetes > Streptomycetales > Streptomycetaceae > Streptomyces > Streptomyces venetus. The sequence goes on from NZ_GG657757.1 coordinate 5,940,484, forward strand.
CTGCAGCGGCGTGTACTCGTCGCCCGTGGTGCGGTCGATGATGACCGCGTGGCGCTGGCCGAACGTACCGCGCTGCGAGTCCTGGCCCGCGAGGCGGACCGGGACGCCCTCCAGCAGGAGGGAGCCGATGGCGAGGGTCTCGCCCATGCCCCAGTCGATGGTGCCGTCCTCGACCATCGCCGCCCGGCGCTGCAGCTGCGGCAGCAGACGCGGGTGGACGGTGATGTGGTCGGGGATGTTGACCTGCGACTCGGCGATCCGCTTGATGACCTCCGAGGTCACCGCGGTGTTCACGGCGACCGGGAACTCGGCCTGCGGGTCGGTGGGCTCCGCGGCGGCCGGCTGCGAGGTGGCCTCGCGGACCTCCGTGAAGACCTTCTCCAGCTGGCCCTGGTAGTCCTGCAGCGCCTGCTCGGCCTCTTCCAGGGTGATGTCGCCGCGACCGATGAGGGACTCGGTGTAGAGCTTGCGCACCGAGCGCTTCTTGTCGATCAGGTCGTACATCAGCGGCTGGGTGAAGGCCGGGTTGTCCGACTCGTTGTGACCGCGGCGGCGGTAGCAGATGAGGTCGATCACCACGTCCTTGTTGAACGCCTGGCGGAACTCGAAGGCCAGGCGCGCGACGCGGACGACCGCCTCGGGGTCGTCGCCGTTCACGTGGAAGATCGGGGCCTCGATCATGCGGGCCACGTCCGTGGCGTACATCGAGGAGCGCGACGACTCGGGAGCCGCCGTGAAGCCGACCTGGTTGTTGATGACGATGTGGACCGTGCCGCCGGTGCGGTAGCCACGCAGCTGCGACATGTTCAGGGTCTCGGCCACCACGCCCTGGCCCGCGAAGGCCGCGTCGCCGTGGATCGCCACCGGCAGGACCGTGAAGTCCGTGCCGCCCTTGTTGATGATGTCCTGCTTGGCGCGCGAGACGCCCTCCAGGACCGGGTCCACCGCCTCCAGGTGCGAGGGGTTGGCGGTGAGCGAGACCTTGATCTGCTCGCCGTCCAGGCCCGTGAAGGTGCCCTCGGCGCCCAGGTGGTACTTCACGTCGCCGGAGCCGTGCATCGACTTCGGGTCGAGGTTGCCCTCGAACTCGCGGAAGATCTGCGCGTACGACTTGCCGACGATGTTGGCGAGGACGTTCAGGCGGCCGCGGTGGGCCATGCCGATGACGACCTCGTCCAGGCGGGACTCGGCGGCCGAGTCCAGCACCGCGTCGAGCAGCGGGATGACGGACTCGCCGCCCTCCAGGCTGAAGCGCTTCTGGCCGACGTACTTGGTCTGCAGGAAGGTCTCGAAGGCCTCCGCCGCGTTCAGCCGGCGCAGGATGCGCAGCTGCTCCTCGCGCTCCGGCTTGGTGTGCGGGCGCTCGATGCGGTCCTGGATCCACTTGCGCTGCTTGGGGTCCTGGATGTGCATGAACTCGATGCCGGTGGTGCGGCAGTACGAGTCGCGCAGCACGCCGAGGATGTCGCGCAGCTTCATCAGGGACTTGCCCGAGAAGCCGCCGACGGCGAACTCGCGCTCCAGGTCCCACAGGGTGAGGCCGTGCTCGGTGATGTCCAGGTCGGGGTGCTTGCGCTGCTGGTACTCCAGCGGGTCGGTGTCGGCCATGACGTGGCCGCGGACCCGGTAGGAGTGGATCAGCTCGAAGACCCGGGCGGCCTTCGTGACGTCGTCGTCGTGGCTGGCGTCGATGTCCTTGAGCCAGCGGACCGGCTCGTAGGGGATGCGCAGCGCCTCGAAGATCTCGTCGTAGAAGTTGTTCTCGCCGAGCAGGAGGTTCGCGACCTGGCGCAGGAACTCGCCGGAGGCGGCGCCCTGGATCACCCGGTGGTCGTAGGTCGACGTGAGCGTCATGACCTTGGAGATGCCGAGCTTGTTCAGGGTGTCCTGGGAGGTGCCCTGGAACTCCGCGGGGTAGTCCATGGAGCCGACGCCCATGATCACGGACTGGCCGGGCATCAGGCGGGGCACGGAATGGACCGTGCCGAGACCGCCCGGGTTGGTCAGGGAGACCGTGACACCGGAGAAGTCGTCCATCGTCAGCTTGCCGTCGCGGGCGCGGCGGACGATGTCCTCGTAGGCCTGCCAGAACTCGAAGAAGTTCAGCGTCTCGGCCTTCTTGATCGCCGCGACGACCAGCTGGCGGTCGCCGTTCGGCTTGACCAGGTCGATGGCGAGACCGAGGTTGACGTGGTCCGGCTTGACCAGGGTCGGCTTGCCGTCCACCTTCGCGAACGAGTAGTTCATCGCCGGCATCGCCTTGATGGCCTGGACCATCGCGTAGCCGATGAGGTGCGTGAAGGAGATCTTCCCGCCGCGCGCCCGCTTGAGGTGGTTGTTGATGACGATGCGGTTGTCGAACAGCAGCTTCACCGGGACCGCGCGCACGGACGTGGCCGTGGGCAGCTCCAGGGAGGCGTCCATGTTCTTCGCTACCGCGGCGGCGGGGCCGCGCAGCACGACCTGCTCGGGGCCCGCGGGGGCCTCACCGGCGGGTTCGGCCTTCTATGGCGGCGGCGGCCGGCTTGGCAGCGGCCGGCTTGGCGGCCGGGGCTGCCTTCGCCGGGGCGGCGGCCTGGGCCGGGGCCTGCGCGGCGGGCTTCGCCTGGGCGGGAGCCGGCGCGGCGGCCGCGGGCTTCGCGGCCTGGGCGGGGGCCGCAGGCTGGGCGGGAGCGGCCTGAGAGGCCGGCTGAGCGGTGGTGGTCCCCGCGGCCCCCGCGGCCGCGGTACCCGCCGGAGCCGAGGCGGCGGCCGCCCCAGGCTTGTAGTCGGCGAAGAAGTCCCACCAGGCTCGGTCTACCGAATTCGGGTCCTGGAGGTACTGCTGATAGATCTCGTCGACGAGCCACTCGTTGGCACCGAACGAGGCAGCGGGGTTCTTCCCTGCTTGGTCGGTGTCGGTCGAGATGCTCGAGTTACTGGGGGACTGTGGCGACACGGCGGCAACCGCCCTCTTCCGCTTCACAAGGTGATGGACAGCGGGAATCAAGGCTACGCCTCCCGGACCGGGAAGGTCAGGTCGGGCCCGCGCAACGTCGTGCAAGTCACATCTTGAAGCGTGTTTCGGGGCTTGAAATGGCGGGAAACAAGCGTGGTTCCGCTTGAGAAGGGATAGGCGGGGCACGGCCTCACGCGCCGATGGCGCGGGCCTGTGCCTGATCACACGTGTCCGTCAGCGCGGACGCCCGTGGATCTTGTGGCTCCGCTTCGAACTTTACGTCAACTTGGCACAGATGGAAGTCCCGGAAGAGTGACAAGAATCCGGCAACCTCGCTCGGATTCGGCCACTCCGATCCGCCCGCCGTGCAGATCCACCGCCCAGCGGGCGATGGCGAGACCGAGTCCCGTGCCACCGTCGCTGCCGGCCCCGTGCGCCCGCTTGGCGCTGCCGCGGTTGAACCGCTCGAAGACGCGGTGCCACTCGGACTTCGGAATGCCGGGCCCCTCGTCCAGGACCTCCAGCTCCAGCGACTCCGGCAGCACGCCGCGCCGCGCCTTGACCGTCACACGGCCGTGCGGCGGGCTGTGCTTGACCGCGTTGTCGATGAGGTTGGCGACGACCTGGTGGATGCGCTCCGGGTCGGCGTGCGCGGTCAACTCCGGCGGGGAGACGTCGAGGTGCAGATGGACGTCCGTACGCGTGTGACTGCCCGAGCCGGTGGCGATGCCCGCGCGCACCGAGGCGACCATGTTGGCCTCCTTCAGGACGCCGGACAGATACGGCCACACCTCGAAGCGCCGCTGTTTCAGCGGTACGACCCCGTTGTCCAGGCGTGACAGGTCCAGCAGCGTCTCCACCAGCCGGCCGAGCCGCTCGGTCTGTTTCAGGGCCGTGCGCATCGTCTCCGGGTCGGCCTGCGTGACACCGTCGACGATGTTCTCCAGCACCGCGCGCAGCCCCGCGATGGGGGTGCGCAGCTCGTGCGAGACGTTCGCCACCAGCTCCTTGCGCTGACGGTCCTGCGCCTCCAGCTCGTCGGCCATGGCGTTGATCGTCACGGCCAGGTCGCCCAGCTCGTCACGGCGGTTCTCCTGCACCCGGCGGGTGTAGTCGCCCTGCGAGATGGAACGGGCCACGGCCGTCATCTCGTCCAGCGGCGCGGTGAGCGAATGGGCCACGAACTGCGTGATGAGAAGTGTGGCGATCATCGAGAAGACCGTGATGAAGCGCAGCTCCGTCTTCGTGTGCACCGCGATCACCGACAGGCCCGTGGTGATCAGCACCGCGATGACGACCAGCGCACCCAGCTTGGTCTTGATCGAGAACGGGCTCACTCCGCCCCAGGGTTCCGGCTCCCCGGGGCCTCGCCGTGCGGCAGGCCCGCCGCTCATGGCGTCGGGGTCTCCAGGGCGTAGCCCACGCCGTGCACCGTGCGGATCCGCTCCGCGCCGATCTTCCGGCGCAGCGCCTTGATGTGGCTGTCGACCGTACGGGTGCCGGAGGCGTCCGCCCAGTCCCAGACCTCGGCGAGCAGCTGCTCGCGCGAGAGCACCGCGCGCGGGGTGTTCGCCAGGCACACCAGCAGGTCGAACTCGGTCGGCGTGAGGTGAACATCCTCACTCCGCACCCGCACCCGGCGCTGCGCGTGGTCGATCTCCAGCTCGCCGAGGCGCAGGATGCCGCTGCGCGGCGTCGCGGCGGCGAGCGCGGCCCGCTCCACGCGGCGCAGCAGCACGTGCACGCGTGCCGCCAGCTCCCGCATCGAGAACGGCTTCGTCATGTAGTCGTCGGCGCCGACCCCGAGCCCGACCAGCATGTCGGTCTCGTCGTCGCGCGCGGTGAGCATCATCACCGGCACCGGACGGGCGGCCTGCACACGGCGGCAGACCTCCAGACCGTCGAAGCCGGGCAGCATGATGTCGAGGATCAGCAGGTCGGGCTGCCAGGCCTCGGCCGTGTCGACCGCGGCCGGACCGTCACCCGCCGTTTGCACGAGGAATCCCTCGGCGCGCAGACGGGTCGCGATGGCATCCACGATCGTGGCGTCGTCCTCGACGACGAGAACCCGGCGCTGTGCGCCCGGGGTGGCCGTCGCCGAACCGTTGTGGGAGGTGTGTGTCTGCTCCATCGCCCGCCCCTGGGGTGTGCTTTCCGGAATCAGTGGGGTGATTCCTGACTGGCTGTGCCTGCGCATGGTGTGCGATTGACGCTTGAATGATCGGCGTCAGAGGAGCAGCGTACGGGGAGTCAGCACACCTTTGCTATCCAGGGCGGATGCCGAGGTGCACGACGTCCGGAACGCCCCGGGCAACCGGGATCTCTTCGGTACGCACCTGTTGGAACCCGGCATTCCGCAAGGTTTCTTCGAATTCCGGAGAGGCCTGGGCGGACCAGACGGCCAGGACCCCGCCAGGTCTCAACACCCGTGCGCAGCTTGCCAGTCCGGCTTCTCGGTAGAGATTTCCGTTGCCCTCGGTGACCGTCCAGTCGGGGCCGTTGTCGATGTCGAGGCAGAGGGCGTCGTACGTGTCGGATGTCTCATTGACGTAGGCGACGAGATCGGCTTCGACGATTCTCGTGCGGGGGTCGGCGAGGGCTCGGTCGGAGATCTCGGAGAGCGGGCCGCCGAGATGCCATTCGACGATCGCGGACTCGCGTTCCACGACCGTGATCCCTCCCCAGCGCGTGTCCGCCGCCGCGTGTGCGAGGGAGAAGCCGACGCCGAGTCCGCCGATCAGCACGTCGGGGCGGGTCCTGCCGGTCAGGGCCTCCAGGGCCGCGTCGACCAGCCGCCGCTCGGAGCGGCCGTCGGAGGTGTCCATCAGGAAGCAGCCGTTCGCGATGATCTCCAGCCGCTCACCATGCCGCCGCAGCACGACCTCGCCGTGCGGGCCCTCGCGACGGTCCAGTACGTCAGGGATGTCGTTCGAGGTGGGCATGGGGGCATCCTGGCAGGTGCGGGACGTGGGGCGCGGGGAATTTCCCCGTGGCCGTGAGGTTGCCGTGAAGGGGCCCACGCGTGGCGTCCGTCACAGACAGTGGCGCGAGGGTGGCGAAGGCTTTGACGTGATGGAAGGAGCGCCCCCGTGGACCGCACCGCACCGGCCGACGAAGCGGCCGCCCCGACACCGGCGGCCCCGCCCGTTCCCGACGGGGCCGGGCTGCTGGACGGAGTACCGCGACAGCGCACCGGCGAAGCGCGCGGCCCGGGTCCCGCGGTGGACGGCGGTTCGGCATCAATGGACGCCGAGCCCCTGACCGCCCTGGCCCCGGGTGCCGAGCTGCTCGGGAGCGGTACGCCGCTGCCGACGGGCGGCGGGCCCTGGGCACCTGCGGGCACCGGCCCGCGTGAATCCGCGGGCGTCGGCTCACGTGGGCCCGCGGACACCGGCGGGAGCCGGGCGGCGGGCGCCGGCACGGGTGAATCCGCGGGCCGCAGCCCGCGTGAGGTCTCGGGCCCCAGCCCGTGGGAGTCCGAAGGCAACCGTCGGCGGGAGTCCGCAGGCGCCGGCCGGCGTGAATCCGCGGGCATCGGCCCGCGTGAGGTCGTGGGCTTCGGCGTGCGTGAGGCGGAGGCTTCCGGTGGCTCCGTGCCGGTGTGGGTGGCGTGGCTCGGGCGCCGGCTCGGTGCGGTACGGCCCTGGCGGCTGTTGCCCACTCCCACGGGCACGCCGTTCGCGTTCGGGTACGCCTTCCTGCTCTGCGTCACCTCGCTGATCTCCGCCTACGCGGACCCCGCCCTGGTGCACGCCCTGCTCCAGGGCTCCAGTACCGACGTGGCGCACCTGGTGCGGGCGCCGGAGTTCGTGCTGGTGGGCAGTGCGCTGTGGGTCGCGGGTGGGGTGGCCTCGCCGTTCGCGATCGGGTTCGTGCTCGTGCTGACCGCGCTGGAGCGCCGGGTCGGGGGCCTGCGCACGGCCGGTGTCTTCCTGCTCGGGCACGTCCTGGCCACCCTGGCGACCGAGGTCCCGGTGGGGATCGCGGTGCTGGCCGGACATCTGCCCGACAGCTCCCTGCACCGGCTCGACTACGGCATCAGCTTCGGCGTCGCCGCCGGCGTCGGCGCGCTGGCCGGTCTGCTCCCGCCGTGGCTGCGCGTGCCGCTGCTGGCCGGCTTCGGCTGGATGCTGCTCCAGGACCTGCTCGCCTTCACCGACCCGTTGACGAACTGGGGTCACCCGATCGCCCTGGCGATCGGTGTCGCGACCTGGCCGGTGCTGCGGCGCCAACATCGCGAACACGCCTCTCACCTGGGCGAACTCCCCACCTCGTCCTAGATCGCTCACAGCGAACACGCGTCGGGGAACATCCGGCCCCTCCCAAGCATTGAGTCGGCATAGCTCAACTTGACTGCCGAAGGGGAGATCATGGCTTCGACGTCCACACCGCTCACCCTGCCCGTGCTGCCGCTCGACGACGAGGTCGTGCTGCCCGGGATGGTGGTCCCACTGGACCTGAGCGACAACGAGGTCCGTGCCGCGGTGGAGGCCGCTCAGGCCGCTGCACGGTCAACGCCCGGGAAGCCCCGGGTACTCCTGGTGCCGCGGATCGACGGGACCTACGCGAACACCGGTGTCCTCGGCACCGTCGAGCAGGTCGGCCGACTGGCCGACGGCGACCCGGGCGCCCTGATCCGCGGCCGGAGCCGGGTGCGCATCGGCGCGGGGACCACGGGCCCGGGCGCCGCCCTCTGGGTCGAGGGCACCCGCGTCGACGACACCGCGCCCGACCCGCTGCCCGGCCAGGTCGTCGAACTGGTCAAGGAGTACAAGGCGCTCGCCACCGCCTGGCTGCGCAAGCGCGGCGCCTGGCAGGTCGTCGACCGTGTCCAGGCCATCGACGACGTCTCGGCGCTCGCCGACAACTCCGGCTACTCGCCGTTCCTGACCACCGAACAGAAGGTCGAACTGCTCGAGACCGCCGACCCGGTGGCCCGGCTGAAGCTCGCCACCCGGCAGCTGCGCGAGCACCTCGCCGAGCAGGACGTGGCCGAATCCATCGCCAAGGACGTCCAGGAGGGCGTCGACAAGCAGCAGCGCGAGTTCCTGCTGCGCCGTCAGCTCGAAGCGGTCCGCAAGGAGTTGCGCGAGCTGAACGGCGAGGAGGAGGGCGAGGAGTCCGACGACTACCGCGCCCGCGTGGAGGCCGCCGACCTGCCCGAGAAGGTCCGCGAGGCCGCGCTCAAGGAGGTCGACAAGCTGGAGCGGTCCTCCGACCAGTCGCCCGAGGGCTCCTGGATCCGCACCTGGCTCGACACGGTCCTGGAGATGCCGTGGAGCGAGCGCACCGAGGACGCGTACGACATCCAGGGCGCCCAGGCCGTTCTCGACGCCGAGCACTCCGGCCTCGAGGACGTGAAGGAGCGGATCACCGAGTACCTGGCGGTGCGCAAGCGGCGCAGCGACCGGGGCCTGGGCGTGGTCGGCGGGCGGCGCGGCGGTGCCGTGCTCGCCCTCGTCGGGCCGCCCGGCGTCGGCAAGACCAGCCTGGGCGAGTCCGTCGCCCACGCGATGGGGCGGAAGTTCGTCCGCGTCGCCCTCGGCGGCGTCCGTGACGAGGCCGAGATCCGTGGTCACCGGCGCACGTACGTCGGTGCCCTGCCCGGCCGGATCGTCCGCGCCATCAAGGAGGCCGGGTCGATGAACCCGGTCGTGCTGCTCGACGAGATCGACAAGGTGGGCTCGGACTTCCGGGGCGACCCGGCCGCCGCCCTGCTGGAGGTGCTCGACCCGGCGCAGAACCACACCTTCCGGGACCACTACCTGGAGGTCGAGCTGGACCTGTCGGACGTGGTCTTCCTCGCGACCGCCAACGTCCTGGAGGCGATCCCGGAGGCGCTCGCCGACCGTATGGAGATCGTCCGCCTCGACGGCTACACCGAGGACGAGAAGGTCGTCATCGCCCGCGACCACCTGCTGCCCCGCCAGCTGGAGCGGGCCGGGCTCGGCCGGGACGAGGTGGCCATCGACGAGAGCGCCCTGCGCAAGCTCGCCGGCGAGTACACCCGCGAGGCCGGCGTCCGCAACCTGGAGCGGTCCGTCGCCAGGCTGCTGCGCAAGGTCGCGGCCCAGCACGAGCTGGGTGAGCGGAAGCTGCCGTTCACCGTCTCCGAGGATGATCTGCGCGGTCTGATCGGCCGGCCGCACCACGTGCCCGAGTCCGCCCAGGACCCGGCCGAGCGGCGGACGTCCGTACCGGGTGTGGCAACGGGCCTCGCGGTGACCGGCGCCGGTGGTGACGTGCTGTACGTGGAGGCGTCGCTGGCCGACCCGGAGACGGGCGCGGCGGGGCTGACCCTGACCGGTCAGCTGGGGGACGTGATGAAGGAGTCCGCGCAGATCGCGCTGAGCTTCCTGCGCTCCCACGGTGCCGAGCTCGAACTGCCGGTGGGCGATCTGAAGGACCGGGGTGTGCACATCCACTTCCCGGCGGGCGCGGTCCCCAAGGACGGCCCCAGCGCCGGCATCACGATGACCACGGCCCTCGCCTCGCTGCTGTCCGGCCGCCTGGTGCGCACGGACGTGGCGATGACCGGCGAGGTCTCGCTGACCGGGCGGGTCCTGCCGATCGGCGGCGTGAAGCAGAAGCTGCTCGCCGCGCACCGGGCGGGCGTCACCACCGTGATCATCCCCAAGCGCAACGAACCCGACCTGGACGACGTCCCGGCGGAGGTGCTGGACAAGCTCGACGTCCACGCCGTCACCGACGTCCGCCAGGTCCTGGAGCTGGCGCTCGCCCCCGCCGCCGAGGGCGCGACGCCGGAGGTTCCGGTGGCCGCGTGACGGAGGTCATCGGATGAGGGAAGGCCCGGGCCCCGTGAGGGAGGCCCGGGCCTTCACCGTGTGGTGGCCCTGTGTACACGGGGGTTGCACCCTGCGGAATACTTGCCGAGCTGCGCCGATGGCGGCGGATGGCGGAGAATTCCAGGTAGTGGGCGAGAACCGAGGCAGGGGCTGACGTGCACGAGGAAGGCAACGACGACGGAGACCGGGTCGCCGGTCTGGCCGGGAGCGGCGTGGACCAGCCCGCCTTCCTCGCGCTGGAGCGGGAGCTGACCGTGCTGCTGCGGCGGGCCCGGGCCAACCAGGGCGAGATGGCCCGGGAGGTCCACCCCGACCTGGAGTCGTCCGCGTACGGCCTCCTCGTCAGACTGGACGAGTGCGGCAAGCAGCGGGCCACCGAGCTCGCCGCCTACATCGGCGTCGGCAAGGCCACGATGTCCCGCCAGCTGCGCGCCCTGGAGGACCTCGGTCTGGTCGCCCGCGAGCCCGACCCCGCCGACGGCCGCGCCTGGCTCGTCGCCCTGACCCAGGAGGGCCACGACCGGGTCCGCCGGGTCCGCGAGGCCCGCCGCGCCCGCTACGCCGGCCGCCTGGCCGACTGGGACACCGGCGAGGTCACCGAACTGGCCCGGCTGCTGCACCAGCTCAACCGGGGCATGGAGCGGTAGCACCCCGCGCCGAGCGGCTGGCAGCCGAGCTGCCGGGGGCCGAGCTGCCGGGAGTCGAGTGGCTGGATGCCGAGTGGCTGGGAGCCGAGTGGCTGGATGCCGAGTGGCTGGGAGTCGAGTGGCTAGAACTCGACGAACACCGCCGTCGCGTCGTCGTGCGTCTTGCTGCGCCCCAGGAAGGCCCCGGCGGTGTCCGCCCGTTCCAGCGCCCGGACGCGGTCCACCAGTGCCCGCGGTCCCTCCTCGCGGACGAGGTGGAAGCAGTCCGTCCAGTCGCCCTCCCGGAAGCGCTCCACCCAGCGCGCGGCGCCGTCCGTCAGGGCGGCCAGGGCGCGCACCTCGTGGTGCGGGAGGGTTCCGGTCACCGCGCGCCGGGACACCGAGGGGTCGGCCGCCGCCGTGAAGAAGCCGCCCTCCTTGTTGCGGACCGTGGAGTCCACCAGCGCGTCCGTGGCCAGAGCGGAGCGGGGGAGCAGGGACAGCCGGTCGTCCAGGAAGGGCGTCACCACCCCGTCCGGGGACTCCACGAGGAGAACGGAGTCCGACAGCACCAGGTACTCCACCGTCTCGGGGGACCAGCGGGCCATGACCACGGTGGCCTGAGGTGTGCGGGGGTGAGAAAGGTCACAGGTTGAGGCATGCGCCTCGGCGGTACGCGCGATGGCGCGGGACAAGGCGTCTACCAGAGGAACATCCGGGAGTGAAACGGTCAGTTCGGTCAGGGCTCCGCCGAGGCGAGCCGTGAACCAGGGGACGGAATGCAGACAGCCCGTCCCGTCCTTCGGTGGTGTGACACCGTCCAGGACGACGACCGAACCGCCCTGCCCGGAGGCCGGTAGTCCGACGCTTGCGAAGTCCTCGTTGGGGCGGTCCGCGTCTCCGGGCCGCGAGGCGAGTTCAGTGCGCATCCAGCCAGTCTGCACGAGCCCTTCACAAGGTCCGCAAAAGGCTGGCAATGGTCGCAGGATCGAGCCGGGATTGCAGGTCAGGCGCCCCGTTTGGGGGGGAATGCTTTGTTCCGGGAAGGCGTGGTGGCGAATATTGCCACCGCCTTCCTCCGGCGTCCAACCGGCCTGCCGCGCAAGGCTCCCGCAAGGGCCGGCGGAACTTGCCCCTCAACTCTCCTCCGAGGTTCACTCCTTCGGGTGGCGGGTCAGGTGATGCGCGTGCGCTGCCCACCGGCGCTGGGAGGGTCGGGAAGTGTACCTGGAGTGCGCGTCAGTTGACGGAGCGTCATCCGGGCCCATGAGTTCACGAGTCAGGAATGCGAGCACCGGTGCAGAAGTCGCGGCCTCGTCGCAAGGACAAGCAGACGGCCCCCGTTCAGGGTGCTGAGCCGACGCCCCCCACCGGCAAGGGCCGCCCCACGCATGTGCGCAACCGGCTCATCGTGGCCGTGGCCGTGGTCGCCGCGGCCATCGCCGGTGCGGGGGCCCCGTCGGTCCTCGCCGCCTCCGGGGAACTCCACGATTCGCAGGAGCTCGTGACGCTCGCGGAGCAGACGCAGGACGCTCTCGCCCTCGCGCACTCCCTCGCCGACGAGCGCGACGACGTCACCTCGTACATCGCGGCCGGCCGTCCCAAGTCCAAGGCGCCCTCCGAGCAGCGCAGCGCCCGCGTGGACCGGCAGGTCGGGGAACTGCGGTCGGACACCGACACGTCCGCCGCGCTCCGCTCCGACCTCGACCAGATATCGGCGGTGCGCCGGGCGGCGCTCACCGGCAAGAGCAGCGCCCTCGAAGCGCACCAGGCGTACTCCACCGCCATCACCGAACTCCACCGGCTCGCCGAGCAGCTGGCGCAGCAGACGCCGCCCCGGGCCGGATCCGGCAGCTACGCCCTGGCCGAGCTGGACTCCGCCGTCCAGCAGGCCGCAGCGGCCCGGGGACTGCTGCTCGCCGCCCTGAGCGTGCCGCGCGGCACCGGGACGGTCATCGACCCCGTCACCGGCCTGCCGACCGATACCTCCGGCTCCTCCGGCGCCGACGCCCGGCAGCGCGACGCCCTGAGCGCCGCCGCCCAGCAGGCCCGGCTGCGCTCCGACGCGGCCCTGGCCGACTTCCGCGGCACCGCCCCCAAGTCGGCCCGCGGCTCGTTCGACTCCACGGTCACCGGCACCGAGGTCAACTCCGCCGACAAGTACCTCGCCACCCTCACCGACCAGCCGACCCTCTCCAGCGGCGAACTCTCCACCGACAGCAAGAAGCTGGACGCGGCCCTCTCCGCCCGGGTCGACCTGATGCGCGGCGTGGAGTCCGCCCTCTACGACCGCCGCACCAAGGACCTCGAGGTGCTGCGCGACGAGGACGTCACCGCGCTGGAGATCCGCATCGCCGTCCTCGGCGCCCTGATGCTGCTCGCCGTCGGCGTCGCCACGGGCATGGCGCGCAGCCTCACGCGTCCCCTCGCGGTCCTGCGCCTGGGCTCCAAGCGCCTCGCCGAGGCGGAGGACCCGGTGGCGGAGGAGCCGGTGAAGTTCACCGGCCGCAACGACGAGTTCGCCCAGGTCGTCCGCTCGGTCAACGCCCTGCACGCACGCGCGGCCGGACTCACCGAGCGGATCACGACGCTGGAGTCCGACCGCAAGCACCTCGTCGGCCAGCGGCAGAAGATGGCCGACGCGCGCGAGGAACTGCGCGGCGAACTCGCCGAGTCCGCCGCCCAGCTGGAGCGGCTGCGCACGGCCATCGGCGGCACCTTCGTCAACCTCGCGCTGCGCACCCTCGGACTCGTCGAGCGGCAACTGGCCGTCATCGAGAACCTGGAGGAGCGCGAGCAGGACCCGGACCGCCTCTCCACCCTGTTCAAGCTCGACCACTTCGCCACGGTCATGCGCCGGCACAGCGAGAACCTCCTGGTCCTCGCCGGCACCGAGCACGTCCAGCACGCCGCCGGGCCCGTGCCGCTGGTGGACGTGGTCCGCGCCGCGGTCAGCGAGATCGAGCGGTACGAGCGGGTCCGTATCGCCGCGCTGCCGCCGCACGCGCACATCGCCGGGTTCGCCGCGGACGACCTCTCCCACCTGCTGGCCGAACTCCTGGAGAACGCCACCTCGTTCTCCCCGCCCGACCTGCCCGTCGAGATCTCCGGCTGGCTGCTGGAGAACGGCGAGGTCATGCTCTCGGTCCAGGACGAGGGCATCGGCATGACCGAGGACCGGATGGAGCGGCTGAACGCCCGCCTCGGCGACTTCGACCCGGAGGCGCCCTACGACCAGGAGGGCGAGGACGGTCTCGGCCTCGGCCTGTACGTCGTGGCCCGCCTCGCCCACCGCCACGGGGTGCGGGTGCAGCTGCGCGAACAGAAGCAGGGCGGTGTCGCGGCGGTCGTCGTCCTGCCCCGCGCCCTGCTCGCGGCGGCCACGCCCGCGGCGGTCCCGACGTCCGGCCCCCTCTCGAACACCACGCAGAGCTTCTCCCTCCCCGGCGCCGACGCCGAGGCCAACTCCAACGTCCTGTACGGCCGCGCCGGCGGCACCGACCCACTGGTGGCGCTGGCGGAGAAGGCAGTGGAGCGAGAGGAGACCGCCGCGGCGGCAGAGCTCGCCGAGCCGGCGGAGAGCGCCGGGTCCGCCGAGCCCGCCGGGCTCCCGACGCCCGGGGAGGCCAGGGAGTACGGGGAGTCCAGGCAGGTCGCGGACGCGGCGGAGGTCACGGAGGCCGTCGGGCATCCGGAACCGGTGGACGAGGCACGACCGGCGGCGCCGGCAGGAAACGCACCGACCGCGCCCACGGAACCCGCCCGTGCGGCAGCCGAAGCCCCGGTCGCCCCGTTGGAGACGCCCGCCGAGACCACGATGGAGCTGTTGATCCCGGCGCAGCAGGCCGAATCGCCCGCGGCGCCGCAGGCGGGGACGGCGTCCCAAGCGCCGGCCCGGCAGGGCGGGACGGAGCTCGGCGTGTCAGGCGCAGCCGCACCCGGCCCACCACGCCCCCGCGGCCGCCGACGGCGAGACGCCCCACAGGGGCCACACGATCACGAAAACCCGCACGGGGGGTGCGGGTGGGAACCACCACGCCGAAAGGCGAAGCCGAGGCGGAGGCCGACGTCGAACACGAACGCGTCACCGACAAGGGCCTCCCCAAGCGCACTCCGAAGATCACCGCTCCGACCACCGAACCGCGCCGGCGCAGCGGCTCCGTGGACGCCGACGCCCTCCGCCGCCGCCTCGGCGGCTTCCGGCAGGGCGCCCAGGCCGGCTACCGCGAGGTGGAGGCGGAGATCGCCGAGAAGACGGCCTCGCACAAGCGGCCGACGACCGGCACATCAGTACCAGCTGATTCCGAAGAAGCCACGGGGGGCACAGTCGAGGAGGCAAGCAGTTGACCGCTCCCAGTACCTTCGGACTGATCGGACTGAGCAGTGAGGCCCGCAACCTGCACTGGCTGCTGACCAACCTCGTCGAGGAGGTCCCCGGCATCCTCTCGGTCGCGGTCGTCTCGTCCGACGGACTGCTCCTGCTGTCATCCGACGACCACCGCAACAAAGAGGCGAGGGAGGCCCTGCAAGACCGCGGGACCAGGCGGAGCGGCCCGCGCGGCTCCGCCGCCGACCTGGCCACCATCGTCTCCGGCATCGGCAGCCTCACCGTCGGCGCCGCCAAGCTGATGGACTTCGGCGGGGTCAGGCACACGATGATCGCGATGGACGAGGGCAGCCTGTTCGTGATGTCCATCAGCGACGGCTCGCTGCTCGGCGTCCACGGCAGCGCGGACTGCGACATGAGCGTGCTGGCCTACCACATGGCCCTGTTCGTGGGCCGCGCCGGCCACGTCCTGACGCCCGAGCTCCGCAGCGAACTCCGTAAATCCCTGGAGCATTCCCAGACGACGACGGGGAGGGCCCGATGAGCAGTACGCCCAAGCATCATCTCCCGGTCCGCGGGGGTGGCCGCAAACCCGCCCGGGTCCGCCCCTACTCGCTCACCGGCGGCCGGACCCGCTTCGGCCACGTCCTCCTGGTGGAGACGTTCGTGGCGAGCACGGCCGCACTGGAGGCACCGGAGGAGCGCAAGGAACTGACGAACGGTTCCCTCTCCACCCGCGTGATGCCGGAGCTCCAGGCCATCGTCGAACTGTGCCGCCGGATGCGTACGGTGGCCGAGATCGCCGCGCTGCTGAAGATGCCGCTCGGCGTGGTCCGCGTGCTCCTCAGCGACCTCGCCGACCAGGGAAAGATCCGTGTGTACGGAACGGGCACCGGCCATGGCACGGGCCGCCCGGACCGAGCTCTGCTGGAAAGGGTGCTGAGTGGACTCCGTCGTCTCTGACGCCGCTCACGGCGTCACTGGTACATCACCGTCCGTCCAGCCCGACGAGAGCATGCACGCCTGGCAGACGGACCGCACCCGCGCTCCCATCGCCACGAAGATCGTGGTGGCGGGCGGCTTCGGCGTGGGCAAGACCACGCTGGTCACCGCCGTCTCGGAGATCACGCCCCTGCAGACCGAGGCGCTGATGACCGAGGCGAGCGAGGCCACCGACGACCTCACCGCCACGCCGGGCAAGTCCACCACCACCGTGGCCATGGACTTCGGGCGCATCACGCTCGACGACGACCTGGTGCTCTACCTGTTCGGCACGCCGGGCCAGCAGCGGTTCTGGTTCATGTGGGACGACATCGTGCGCGGCGCGATCGGCGCCGTCGTCCTGGCCGACACGCGCCGTCTGCAGGACAGCTTCCCGGTACTGGACTACTTCGAGAGTTCCGGGCTGCCGTACGTCGTCGCGGTCAACCATTTCGACGGCAGCGAGATGTTCGACGCGGAGGACGTGCGGGAGGCGCTGACCATCCCGCGACACATACCTGTCATGATCATGGACGCGCGTCGCCGGATCTCCGTGATCGAGACCCTCCTGGCCCTCGTGGGCCACGCGCTCGACGAAACCCCCGAGTAGAGGAAAGCCCCGCATGCGGAAGATACTCGTCGTCGGAGCCGGTCAGTCCGGGCTCCAGATAGCTCTCGGCCTCCAGTCCCAGGGATACGAGGTCACCCTCATGTCCAACCGGACGGCGGACGAGATCCGCACCGGCCGGGTCATGTCGACGCAGTGCATGTTCCACACGGCCCTGCAGCACGAGCGCGACCTCCAGCTGAACTTCTGGGAGTCCCAGGCCCCGAAGATCGAAGGACTCGGCGTCTCGGTCGCCGCACCCGGCTCCTGGGCCGAGGGCCCCGCGGCACGCGCGATCGACTGGCTGGGCCGGCTCGACGGGTATGCGCAGTCCATCGACCAGCGGGTGAAGATGGCCGGCTGGATGGAGACGTTCGCGCAGCGCGGCGGGCAGCTCGTCATCCACGGCGCGGCCGTCGGCGACCTCGACTACTTCTCCCGCACGTACGACCTGGTGCTCGTCTCGGCCGGCAAGGGCGAGCTGGTCCAGATGTTCGCCCGCGACCCGGAGCGCTCCCCGTACAGCGAGCCGCAGCGCGCGCTGGCCGTGTCGTACGTGCACGGTCTCGGCCCGCGCCCCGAGCACCCGGACACCGAAGCGGTCCGCTGCAACCTGGTGCCGGGCGTCGGCGAGCTGTTCGTCATGCCGTGCCTGACCACCTCCGGCCGTGCCGACATCCTGTTCTGGGAGGGCATACCCGGCGGCCCGCTCGACGCCTTCAACGGCGTCAAGGACCCGGCGGAGCACCTCTCCCTGACCCTGGAACTCATGGAGCGGTACGTCCCCTGGGAGTACGCGCGGGCCACCAAGGTCGAACTGACCGACGCGGGCGGCACCCTGGCCGGCCGCTACGCCCCCACCGTCCGCAACCCGATCGGCCGCCTCCCCGGTGGCGGTCTCGTGCTGGGCGTGGCGGACGTCGTCGTGGCGAACGACCCGATCACCGGGCAGGGCTCCAACTCGGCCTCCAAGTGCGCCGCCGCGTACCTCTCCTCGATCGTCGAGCACGGCGACAAGCCGTTCGACGAGGAGTGGATGCGGGCCACCTTCGACCGCTACTGGGACACCGCCCAGCACGTCACCAAGTGGACCAACGCGATGCTCGCGCCGCCGCCCGAGCACATCCTGAACCTGATCGGCGCCGCCGGTGAGCTCCAGCCGGTCGCCGACCGGTTCGCCAACGGCTTCAACAACCCGGCCGACTTCGAGAACTTCTTCTACGACCCGGAGAAGACGCAGGCCTACCTGGCCGAGGTGTCCGGCGCGGGCGCCGCGTAGCCCCCTCCTGCCGCGTATCCCTCGTCCGACCCGTCCGTGGCGCCCTCGGGGAGCTCCGGCGGCTCGAACCGCCGCAGGGGCTTCCCGTCCGGGTCGGGGCGCACCGCGCCCAGGACCGGGTTGGCCGCGATCGGTGACACCTTCACCGTCGCACCCGGCCGGGGCGCCTGTACGACCATGCCGTTGCCGAGGTACAGCGCCACGTGCGTGGCCTCCGGGAAGTACACGACCAGGTCTCCCGGACGCAGGTCGGTCAGGGGGATCCGCTGCAGCTGTTTCCACTGCTCCTGGCTGGTCCGGGGGACGGGCGTCCCGGCGTCCGCCCACGCCTGTGAGGTCAGCCCCGAGCAGTCGTACGACGTCGGGCCCTCCGCGCCCCACGCGTACGGTTTGCCGATCTGCCGTACGGCGTAGCGCAGGGCCCGGCCGCCCCCGGCCGTCGGGGTGCGCACGCCGCTGAGCGCGCCGGACGCCATGACCTCCTCCTGCGCCTTCCTGATCCCGTTCCTCTCGAACTCGGCGAGCGCGATGAGCTGGTCGCGGTTGAGGGACGTGAGCAGTTCCTCGACGTCCCGCAGGCGGGCGTGGACCTCGTCGCGTTCCCTCTTCCGCCGTTCGGTGAGGGCGAGCTGCTCGTCGAGGGCCGTGCGGGCCGTGCGGGCGAGGTCGTGCGCCTCGTACTCGTCGCCGGTCAGCCGGCCGACGGTGTCCGCCCGCTCCTGCGCGAGCCGGCCGATCACATGCCCCTGGTCGATCGCGCGCTGCGGGTCGCGGGCCAGGAGCAGCCGTACGTACGGGGAGAGGTTGGTGCTGCCCTGGTACTGCTGCCGGGCCAGCCGGCCGGCCGCTCGGCGGCTGTCGTGCAGGGAGAGCCGGGCGCGGGCGAGGGCGCGGTCCAGGCGGTCGGTCTCGGCGCGCTGCTTCTTCAGCCTGTCCTCGGTGGTGTTGTAGGCCTCGGTGGCCTTCTCCGCCTCGCGGTAGACCTCCTGAAGGTCTGTCAGGAGGCGGGCGACGGAGGCCCTGTCCGGTGCCACGGCGACGGAGGCCGTGTCCGGGGCGGGGCCGGGCCCGGGGCTGGGCTCGGGAAGGGCTGTGGCGGGTACGGGTGCGAGGGCGGCGCCTGCTGCCGTCGCCGCGATGCAGGCCAGAGCCAGACGTCCGAGTTTTCCTGACATTCCATCACCTCCGATGTGGGGGTGGCCCTTTGCCACCGGACATCGTGAGGATCAGGGGTGTGCGAGCGGTGCGCGCGCCGAGTGTGCGCGGTTCGGCGCAACCGGGTCACCCGTCGGCGTCGTCCGGCTTGCCCGGCGGCGTGGCGTCTGGCTTCGACCACGGCCAGTTGAGTCGCCTGGGCGGGACGCCCTCGGGGGCGTACTCGTACTTCCAGCGCTGGGTCATGCGGACCCTGCCCTCTTCCCGGGGCACGCGGCGGTAGACCAGCACGGTCGGCGGGCCGCCGTCGGGGTCCGGGACGGGGATGCGGTACGTCTTCGGCGGGTGGCCGGTGATGCCGAGCAGGACGGGCAGGACCCTGCCGTCCATGGGGCCGCCCTCGAAGGGGGTGTCTTCGCTCTTCACGGGACCAGTGTCAGACATCCTCGGCGAGGGACCGGACCAGGGCGTCGGTCTGCCGGTCGCGGCGGGCGGTCACGCTCAGCATGGCGACGAACTGCTCGACCAGCCAGTCGCGCAGGTCCGCGGCCGGCGGCTCCTTGTCCTCGTCGAGCCAGATGAGCGACGAGGCCTCCACGGCGGTGATCCACATCCGGACGGTCATGCGCAGACGGGGGCCGGGCTCGGTGACGTCGAGGTGCTGGAAGATGTGCTCGGCGGCGGCGCGGCGTACGCCGTCGACGATGGCGGTGGTGCGTGATGTCTCGACGACGCTGCCACCCTGGAGGAGGGCGCTGAAGCCGGCGTCGTGCTCGTCGACGAAGGCGAGGTAGCGGTCGAGGGCGCGGGAGAGGCGGGGGAGGAGGGGGCCCTCGCGGGGTTCGTCGAAGCAGTGCCGCAGCTCGTCGGCGGCGGACCTGAGGGCGGCCTCGTACAGCTGCTGTTTGCCGCCCGGGAAGTACCGGTACACCAACGGCCGCGACACCCCGGCCGCCTCCGCCACGTCGTCCAGGGACACGTCCTCCGGCGCGCGGTGCGCGAAGAGCGACAGCGCGGCGGCGAGCAGCTGACTGCGACGCTCCTCGACACTGAGGCGCCGGTAGGCGGGGGTGGGGGCGGTGGGCGTCATGCCCGGCAGCGTAACCGTCCGGTGGGGGGTCGGGGCCGCGCCGGGGGGTGTCCGCCCGGCACGGCCCCTTGCGCAC
Source organism: Streptomyces viridochromogenes DSM 40736 (assembly GCF_000158955.1). Classification (GTDB taxonomy): domain Bacteria; phylum Actinomycetota; class Actinomycetes; order Streptomycetales; family Streptomycetaceae; genus Streptomyces; species Streptomyces venetus. Next base: position 5,960,369 of record NZ_GG657757.1, read on the forward strand.
GTACCTAGCTGCGGGCAGTCGTGCCGCTGGGGCGGCACGGGTGGGCGCGGCGGCACCTCGTCGCGCCGAGTTGCGCAACGCCCCGCGCCCCCCCCGCACCGACGCCGAGCACCCGGCAGCGGACAGCACAGGACCCCGGCCAAGCCCGACGCAGTCCTACCCCAGCAACCCCGACGACTTCCACAACCGCCGCCCCACTCCCCGCAGCACCCCGATGTCGTCCAGGAAGTCCGTCAACCGCTTCGACCCCGTCTGCATCACCTCACGCCGATGCCCACTCGCCCGCACCTGCGCGAGAGCCTCCCGCTTGTCCAGCCCCACGTTCGTGTACACCTCGGGATTCACGAACGCCACCGAGAAGACCCGGGCGAACTCCCCGGAGGTGATCCGCGTGAACTCCTGGGACCACTTGGGTGCCGTCACCATCTGGCGGCGCAGTTCCTCACGGGCGTAGCGCACGTGGCGGGCCTCCTCCACGACGTGGATACGGGTGACGCCGCGGATGAGCGTCTGGACCCGCTCGTCGGGGAACGTCAGGCGCTGCATCCAGTCGAGCACCTCCTCCCCGAGCAGCGTGGCCGTGAAGGAACCCGGTGTGGTCGAGATCGTCTTGAAGAGGCGGCCGAGGTGCTGGTGCACCCGGCTCACCGGGTACCAGGGCGTACCGCCGTGGGATATCAGCCGGGCGAACATCTTGGAGTGCCGGCACTCGTCCTCGATCTCGGTCAGCGCGTAGCGCACGTGTGCGCTCGTCGCCGCCTTGTCGTAGATGTGACGGACCAGCAGCTGCATGAGGATGATCTCGAACCAGATGCCGAGCGACGCCAGCGCCGCGGCCTCGTGCTGGGAGAGCAGGATGCGCTGTTCCTCGCTCATCCGCTTCCACAGCGGGGTGTCGTACAGCGACACCAGTTCCGGCGGCCAGAACCACTTGCCCTCCTCGAAGGGCGCGTCCCAGTCCAGCTCCTCGTCCGGGTCGAAGGAATGCTTGGCGGAGGAGTCGAGCAGCCGCTGGGCCACCTGCTCCCGGTCCTTGAGCAGGCCGAGGGCGTCGCGCAGGCCGTCGAGCGCGTCGGCTTCCGTCAGGGTCGTCATGGCTGCCCACCTCGTTGTGCACACGTCACCGTCCCCCTTATGAGACTGCCTGTCAGCAAGCTCGTCAATCCCCCGCGCGCTACTTGTTGACTCGGCGTCTACCACGTGTGAATCTGCGGGACATGCCGACCTTCGAGCTGTACTCCAAGGATCCGGAAGAGCCCGTATGGCAGGTGCCGGCGACCGGCGCGGCCCGTTTCAACTGGGAGTACGACGACGGCCGCGACCGCCTCCTGGCCCTCTACCAGAAGGGCAAGGACAAGCAGTGGGACGGCCAGAAGCGGATCGACTGGGAGCTGGAGGTCGATCCGTACGATCCGCTGGGGACCCCGGACGAGGCGATGTCGCTCTACGGCACCCGGCACTGGGCGAAGCTGACGGAGCGGGACAAGGGCGAACTGCGCCGGCACTACGCCTCCTGGCAGTTCAGCCAGTTCCTGCACGGTGAGCAGGGCGCGATGATCTGCGCCGCCCGGATCGTGGAGTCGGTCCCCGACCTGGACGCCAAGTTCTACTCGGCGACCCAGACGATGGACGAGGCCCGGCACGCGGAGATCTACGGCCGGTTCCTGCACGAGAAGATCGGGCTGCTGTACCCGATCAACGACAACCTCCAGGCCCTGCTCGGCGACACCCTGCGCGACTCGCGCTGGGACATGCCCTATCTCGGGATGCAGGTCCTGATCGAGGGGCTCGCGCTCGCCGCCTTCGGGATGATCCGGGACACGACCGACAAGCCCCTGCCCAAGCAGATCCTCGCCTACGTCATGCAGGACGAGGCCCGGCACGTGGCCTTCGGGCGGATGGCCCTGCGCGACTACTACAAGCAGCTCACCGACGCCGAACTGCGCGAGCGCGAGGAGTTCGTCATCGAGGGCTGCTATCTGATGCGTGACCGGCTGCGCGGGGTCGAGGTGCTGGAGAACTTCGGCATCCCCAAGGCCGAGGCGGAGGCCTGCAGCGAGCAGTCCGAGTTCCTCGCCCTCTTCCGCAAACTCCTCTTCAGCCGCATCGTCCCCTGCGTCAAGGACATCGGCCTGTGGGGGAAACGGCTCCAGCAGGCCTATGTCGATATGGGCGTCCTGGAGATGGGTGACTCCGACCTGGACCTGCTGATGTCCGAGGACGAGGAGATCGCCGAGAAACTGGACGCCGAGCGCTTCGCGGTCGAGGAGCGGGAGCGGGTCGCGGAGGTGCGGGGGGCCATCGAGGCCGGTCAGCGGATCGACGGTTGATCCCTCGTTCGTGGGCGAGGACGGACGAGGGATCAACCATCCGGCGCTAGGCGGAGCAGCCCAGCCCTTCCGGCACCTCACCGAGCAGCGGTGTCGCCCCCTGGGGCGGGAACGACGTGCGCAGGGTGAAGGCGTACGGGGTCGGGCCGTGGGTGCGGAGGTGGAGCAGGCGGGACTCCGCCTCGGCGACTGTGGGGCGGTGGCCCGCTGGGACCCACCAGAGCGTGGCCATGGCCTCCTGGACGCGCTCGAACCACTCACGGCGGCGGGCGAGCATCTCCCGGTGCCTGCCTCGGTACATGAACGCGGTCAGGGCATCGGTGTCGCGCCAGACCGACATGTTGATGATGAGCCAGGAGTCACCGAAGACCGAGATGTCGGTCGCGTCCCCGTTGTCGTCCTGGAGGCGCCAGACGAAGCCGTCGGCCGCGTCGGCGTCCGCGTTCACCGGGTCGAGGCTGTCGACGAAGTCCTTCAGCAGCGGGGTGTCCAACGGGGCCTTGAGGCGGGCGATGTTGACCTGGGCGAGCTCGTACGTGGCGGCAGACTGAGTCATGGACCGAACGGTAGGTCGGGAGATGCCTGCCGCGGTACCCCCGTCTCACGAACTGGGCACCCCTTCCCGGGAGTTGAGCACCGCCGACATCACCGCCCGCGCGACCGGCGCCGCGTCGCCTCCGCTGATGTTCCCGCGGTCCGCCTGCGCGTCCTCCAGCACCACCGCGACCGCGACCCGCGCTGCCGCTTCGTGGTCGCCCCGCGCCCAGGAGACGAACCAGGCGTACGGCGTACCGGAGTTGCCGAAGCCGTGCTGGGCCGTGCCGGTCTTGCCGCCGACCTCGGCGCCGGGGATCGCCGCGACGCGTCCCGTGCCGTGTCTGACCACGTCCCGCATCAGCGCGCGCAGCCGGACGGCGGTGGAGGGCGTCATCGCCCGGCGGGCCGGGCGCGAACCGGCCGCCGCGAGGGTGCTGCCGCCGGGCCGGGTCGTCCGCTCCACCAGATACGGCTCCCGCACCTCACCGCCGTTCGCGACGGCGGCCGCGACCATCGCCATCTGCAGGGGTGTGGCGCGCGTGTTGTACTGGCCGATCGACGACAGCGCGAGCTGTGCCCGGTCGAGCGAGGAGTCGAAGGTGGACCGCGCCACCGGGAAAGGGACCCTCAGATGGTCGCTGTTGAAACCGAAGGCGTGTGCCGTGGCCGCCATGTCCGCCGCGCCCACCTCCACGCCGAGCTTCGCGAACACCGTGTTGCAGGAGAACGTGAAGGCCTCCCGGACCGTCGCGTCCCTGCAGTGCCTGGACTCGTTCGACAGGCGGGTCCGCGTCCCGGGCAGGGTGTAGGGGTCCGGGGAGTCGGTCGGCACGTCCAGGTTCCTGATCACGCCGGCGTCGAGCGCGGCCGCCGCGGTGACGACCTTGAAGGTCGAGCCCGGCGGGTAGGTCCGGCGTACCGCCCGGTTGAGCATCGGGCGGTCCGGGTCGGCGTTCAGCCGCCGCCACGCCCTGGACGCCGCGGTTCCGTTGCCGGACAGCGGCTGGGGGTCGTAGGACGGGGCGGAGACCAGGGCCAGGATCCGGCCGGTCGACGGATCCAGTGCCGCCACCGCGCCCTTACGCCCGGCCAGCCCCTGGTACGCCGCCTGTTGCGCGGCCGGGTCCAGGGTCGTCACGACGTCGCCGCCCCGGTACCGCGCCCGCGTGAAGTCGTTCCACAGCGGGAACGGCACCAGCAACGGGTGCGTGCCGGACAGCACGTCGTCCTCGGCGTTCTCCAGGAGTGTCGTCCCGTACAGCTGGGAGGCGAATCCGGTGACCGGGGCGTACAGCGGGCCGTGGGCGTAGGTCCGTTCGTAGCGGAGGTGCTCACGGGTGTCCTTCGAGCCGGTGACGGGCCGGCCGCCGACCAGGATGTCGCCGCGCGGCTGTTCGTAACGGGCGATGTCCGGGCGCCGGTTGGCGGGGTTGCCGTCGTACGCCGGGGCCTGGACGACCTGGATGCGGGCGGCGTTGAGCAGCAGGGCCACCAGCAGCAGGGCGCAGAAGACTCCGGCGCGCCGGATGTGCCGCGTCACGGGGTGACCCGCCCGTCGTGCTGGCGCCGGGCCGAGTCGCTCACCCGGACCAGCAGGGCCACGATCGCCCAGTTGGTGACCACCGACGAGCCGCCCTGCGCCAGGAACGGCATCGCCATGCCGGTCAGCGGGATCAGGCCGGTCACACCGCCCGCGATCACGAACACCTGGAGCGCCACGAGCGAGGCGAGGCCGACCGCGAGCAGCCTCCCGAACGGTTCGCGCAGGGCGAGGCCGGCCCGGTAACCGCGCTCCACCAGCAGACCGTAGAGGAGGAAGATCGCGGACAGCCCCGCGAGGCCCAGTTCCTCACCCGCGGTGGCCAGGATGAAGTCCGACTTCACGGCGAAGCCGATGAGGACCGAGTGGCCGAGGCCCAGGCCCGTACCGAGGACACCCCCCTCCGCGAAGGCGAACAGCGACTGGGTGAGCTGGTTCGCGCCCTCGCCCGCCTCGATGGACGCGAAGGGGTGCAGCCACGTCTCGATCCTGCTGTGCACGTGCGGCTCCAGCCGGCCCACGGCGACCGCACCCAGCGCGGCCAGCACCAGTCCGACGGCGATCCAGCCGGTGCGTCCGGTAGCGACGTAGAGGAGGACGACGAACAGGCCGAAGAAGAGCAGCGACGTGCCGAGGTCGTGTTCCAGGATCAGGACGCCGACGCTCACCAGCCAGACGGCGACGATCGGACCGAGGACCCGCCCGGTGGGCAACTGGAGCTTCCAGAAGCGGCGGCCGGTGTAGGCGAGGGCGCTGCGGTTCGCGGCCAGGTACGCGGCGAAGAACACGGCGAGCAGCACCTTCGCGAACTCGCCCGGCTGGATGGAGAACCCGGCGATCCGGATCCAGATGCGGGCACCGTTCACCGCCGGGAACAGGATCGGCAGGATGAGCAGCACGAGAGCGGCGACGACACAGACGTACGTGTAGCGCTGGAGCACCCGGTGGTCGCGCAGCAGCAGGACGACCAGGATGAAGAGCGCCACGCCCAGCGTCGACCAGACCAGTTGGGCCGGTGCCGCCCGGTCGCCCGGGGTCTCCAGGTCGAGCCGGTAGATGAGCACCAGGCCGAGCCCGTTGAGCAGCACACCGATGGGCAGGAGCAGGGGGTCGGCGTACGGGGCCCGCAGGCGTACGGCCAGATGCGCCAGCAGTGCGAGCACGCCGAGCCCGGCACCGTAGCCGACGGCACCGGGCGGGAGGGTGCCGTGCTGCGCGAGGCCGACGTCGCAGTAGCCGTACACGGACAGCAGCACGCCCAGGACGATGAGGGCGAGTTCGACGCCACGGCGCCGGGGGAGGCGGCGGACGGCGGGTGCGGGCGTGTCCGCCGTCGCCACGGTGATTCCGGCCTTGCTCATGTCCGGAATCTACCTAAATGAGGCGTGTGGAGTGCTTTGATCTGGCCGAGTGTCAGCACCGGAGCACAGGGGGGAGTCCTGACGACGACTCGCGGCCCCGGGCTCTCACTCCACCGGCACTCTCAACGTCGCCACCGCCCCACCGTCCGCCGCGTTCGCGAACTCCAGCCGTGCCCCCAGCACCTCCGCCTGCCCCAACGCGATGGTCAGCCCCAGCCCGTGCCCCTTCGCACCCCCCTCGGTCCGGAACCGCTGCGGCCCGTGCGCCACCAGGTACTCCGGGAAACCGTCCCCGTGATCGCGCACGGTCACCACCGGCCCGTCCACCGTCAGCACGACCGGCCCCCGCCCGTGCTTGTGCGCGTTCGCCACGAGATTCCCCAGCACCCGCTCCAGCCGGCGCCGGTCCGTCTCCACGGACACATCCCGTACGACCCTGACCTCCGTGCCCTTCCCCGTGCCCCGCACCACCCGCGCGGCCAGTGGTCCCAGCCGCTCCGTGTCCAGCTCCAGCCGTTCCCGGCCGGTGTCCAGCCGGGAGATCTCCAGCAGGTCCTCGGTGAGCGTGCGCAGTGCCGCGACCCGGTCCCGCACGAGTTCCGTCGGGCGGCCCGGCGGCAGCAGTTCGGCCGCCGCGTGCAACCCGGTCAGCGGGGTCCGCAGCTCGTGCGCCACGTCCGCCGTGAACCGCTGCTCCGAGAGCAGCTTGCTCTGCAACGACGACGCCATGGAGTCAAGCGCCGCGGCCACCGCGGCCACCTCGTCCTGCGGGCGCGCCGGAACCTTCGCGCGCGGCCGCGTACGGGGGTCGTTCACGCGTGCGTCCAGGTCACCCGCGCTGATCCGCCGGGCCACCAGGGCCGTGGTGTGCAGCCGCCGCGTCACCCGGGTCACCGCGAACGCGCCGACCAGCAGCGTCGCCCCGATCGCCAGGCCCGAGGACCACAGGATCGCCCGGTCCAGGCCCTCGATGGTGCGCGCCTGCTGGGAGTAGTCGACCGCCACCGCCAGGGCCCGGCCGCCGTCGGCGGGCCCCGCCGCCCACATCGTGGGGCGGCCCGCGAAGTCGGCGACCATCGTGCCGCGGTCCCCGGAGACCGCCAGGTCCCGCAGCCGCCGGGGCAGGCCCGGGGGATCCAGCCCCGCACCCCACCTGAGCGGATCCCCGGCCTCGTACCGCTCCGTCGTCATGGCCAGCCGCTGCAACGCCTGGTCACGGGCCTGGCCGACGGTCTGGTTCGTCACCTGCACGTGCACCAGGACGCCGAGCAGGGCGGCCAGCGCGCAGCACATCACCGTGATGAAGGCGGCGGCCTTCGCGGCGAGCGTCCCGGACCACCGGGGAAGGGCGGGTCTCATCCGGCACTCGCCGAGGGAGAGGCGGAGGGCGGGGCGGAGGGGTGGCGGGAGTGCTTCCGCGAGCCGGTGCGCAGCATCTCGTCGTGGGTGAGGAGCATGGCCCGCTGCTCCGGGTCCCAGGTCCACTGCAGGCGGTACTCGTAACCGGCGACCTCGGACGGCGAGCGGATGACGAGGGAACGACCGGCCAGCTCGACGCCGCTCAGCGCGTCCTCCCACGCCATGACCTGCATGAGCCGGTGCTTCTCCACGGTGTAGACGCGCACCGCGGTGGTCTTGCCGGGCAGCAGCGGGAACCCCAGCGTCAGGTCGTCGCGCCCGTCACCGGTCAGGTCCCGGTAGTACGGCCTGAGGACCGGGCACCGGCCGTGTCCCGGCCCCTCGCGGCAGTCGGCCATCCGGCGGGCCGTGTCGCGGTAGGGCGCCTTGGCGCCGTCGTAGTCGCCCGCGTGCGCGGCGATCTCGGCCCGGACGATCCTGACCGGGTCCACCTCCCGGATGTCGTCGTCGCGGGGGACGGTGACGCCCTTGACCGCCTCGGTGTTCACCTCGCCGATCTCGAAGGCGGGACTGGACGCCGGGGTCAGCTCCGGCCAGAGCCGGGCCGGGCCGGCCGCCGTCGGGGTCGCGCCGGCACCCTCGAGCCCGCCGGCGTCCCCGCAGCCGGCGGCGGTGGCCAGCAGCAGGACGAGGACGGCGGCGCGGCGGGCGGCTCTGCCGGGACGGCGGACGGGCACTGGACTCCTGCGGTTCGAGAGTGATCACGCGACTCGGACCGACCGTCGGCCCCGTTCACCTTAATTCTGCGGAAGTCCCATTGACGCGCGAGGGAGCCCGTGCGCCCGGCTACTCGGTCAGCTCCTCCAGCAGCCGGGCCGTGGCCAGCCCCGCCCGCAGGTAGTCGACGAACAGGTCGTTGTGCAGCGCCCAGGGCGACCGGCGGTCCCGGATCAGCCGGATCGCCGCGTCGGCGGAGCGCCCCTGGCGCATCAGCGCGTGCGCGACGACCAGGCCGGAGCGGTTGTACCCGTGGTAACAGCGCACGAGGACCCTGCGGCCCTCGTCCAGAGCCTCGCAGGCCGCCTCGGCCAGCCGGATCACCCCGGCGAGCTCTGTCCCGTCGAGAGGTCCGTCGGGAATGGGCCAGACGTGGTGCGCGACGCCCGGATCGGGCCCGTGCCCCGGCAGCCGCAGCAGCGTCTGCACGAGATCGAACTCGTCCCGTACGACCGCGAACTCCAGCCGGCCCACGGAGGCCGCGTACTCGTGCCCGCCCATCCACAGCCCGGGGACGACCTCGCTCCACGGGCTCTGAGGAGCCGGCACATCGGGTTTCCTGCGGGTACGCAACGGCGCCTCCCCACCATCACCGCCCAACTCCTTCCAAAGGTAGCCGGGTTCTTGCCCCGGCAGCACCCCGCCTGTTCCCATGGACTGGGGTGCCTGTTCCCATGGACTGGGGTGATGGTGCATGGACGGACTGCGCGTCATACCGACCTGGCGACAGGGCCAGGAGCGGCTGTACGTCTGCCTCCCGGACGGCCGGAACATCGCCTGGTACGACCGTGAGACGGCCCGGGTCAACCTGCTCGGCGAGGACCGCGAGGACGAGGTGCTCCTGGCCCTCGCGCCCTTCATCACCGGCCCGGTGGCGGTAGGGCCGCCCCCGGTGCCGACCCCGGCCGAGCTCGCCCGGCTGGCCCTGCACCCCGACGACGACCTGGCCCCCAACCGCCCCGGCGAGGCCCTCCTCGTCGCCCTCGACCGCGATCCCGGCCCCACCCGCCGGCTGCGCCCCGACCCGCGCCGCCGGGCCCTGGCGGCCGAGCAGACCGTCGGGGACGCCCTGGACCGTCTGGACGGCGCCGGCTGGCACGCCCTGCACTCCGTCCCGCTTCCCGGCGGCGGCCGTATCCACCATCTGCTGATCGGCCCGGGCGGCTTGTTCGCCCTGCACACCCTGTACGCACGCAAGCAGCGCGTGACGGTCGCCGACCCCACGGTCACCCTGGGCCGCCGCGACCCCGACCCTCTGCTCCGCCGCCTCCGTGCCGACGCCGACCGGGCCTCGTACGCCCTGACGGCGGAGGTCCGCCCGGTGCTCACCCTGGTGGAACCGGCCTCCGTGTCGGTCCCGGCCGCACCGCGCGAGGTCCGCGTCCTGACCGACAAAGACGTCCCGGGCCTCGCCGGCCACGGCGGTGTCCTGAAACCGGCGGACGTGGAGGCACTGCACGCGATGGCACGGGACCGGAACACCTGGACGCGAGTGTGAGGACGGGCGCGCGCCGGCCGGCCGGGACGGGGTAGGGGCGGAGACGGCTGCCCCCGTGCCCCGGGGCTACGGGAGGCGCCCGGCCCGTTCCGGATCCAGCAGGGGGGCGAGCAGGTCCCCGTAGTCCTGCACCCGGGGCGCGATGTCCGTGGCCCGGAGGTCCAGGCGGCCGGGCGAGCGGCACTCCTCGACCTCCTCCCAGGTCACGGGTGCCGAGACGGCCGGTTCGGGGCGGGCCCGGAGGGTGTAGGGGGTCGCCGTGGTCTTCCGCGCGGCGTTCTGGCTCCAGTCGACGAACACCTTCCCCGGCCGCAGACTCCGGGTCATCCGGTGCAGCGCGAGCCGGGGCAGGGCCTTCTCCGCCTCGACGGCCAGCGCCTTGGCGTACTCGGACACCCGCTCCGAGGACGCCCCGCGTACGGCGGCGAGCAGATGCAGCCCCTTCGAGCCGGAGGTCTTGGCGTAGGCCTCGATGCCGTCCGCCGCGAGCCGTTCCCGCAGCCACAGCGCGACCTCGCAGCACTGCGCGATACCGGCGGGCGGCCCCGGATCGAGGTCGAAGACGATCCGGTCGGCCTCGTCCGGCGTGCCGACGAGCCACTGGTGGGTGTGGAACTCGGTCACCAGGTTCGCAGCCCACATCAGGCTCGGCAGGTCCTGCACCAGCACCATCCGCGAGGGTCCCTCGACCCGCGGCACCTCGGCGGTGGTGACCCACTCGGGCGTACCCGGCGGGACGTTCTTCGTGAAGAACACCTGGCCGTCCGGCCCGTCCGGATACCGCAGGAAGGACACCGCCCGGTCACGCAGATGGGGCAGCAGGACCTCGGCGACGGTCGCGTAGTAGTGCAGCACCTCGCCCTTGGTGAAGCCGGTGGCGGGATACAGCACCTTCTCCAGATTGCTGAGGGCGAGCCGTCGCCCCTCCACCTCTGTGATAGGCGCCATACGATAAGAATCCCACGCAAACCATGACGAACGCTCCCGACAGTGACCGGAAGGGTGCTGCACGTGAGATCCATCTGGAACGGCGCCATCTCCTTCGGCCTGGTCAGCATTCCGATCAAGCTGGTGAACGCCACCGAGAGCCACTCGATCTCGTTCCGCCAGATCCACACCGAGGACGGCGGCCGCATCCGCTACCGCAAGTTCTGCGAGCTGGAGGACCGCGAGGTCACCCAGGGGGAGATCGGCAAGGGCTACGAGGACGCGGACGGCACGATCATCCCGATCACCGAGGACGACCTGTCCAGCCTGCCGATCCCGACGGCCAAGACGATCGAGATCGTCGCCTTCGTCCCGGCCGACCGGATCGATCCGCTGCAGATGGACGCCGCGTACTACCTCCAGGCGAGCGGCGCCCCCGCCGCGAAGCCGTACACCCTGCTCCGGGAGGCGCTGAAGCGCAGCAACAAGGTGGCGATCGCCAAGTTCGCCCTGCGGGGGCGCGAACGCCTGGGCATGCTCCGGGTCGTCGGTGACGCCATCGCCATGCACGGCCTGCTGTGGCCGGACGAGGTCCGCGCCCCCGAGGGGCTGGCCCCCGACACCGACGTCACGGTCCGCGACAAGGAACTGGATCTGGCCGACGCCCTGATGGACACCCTCGGCGAGGTCGACCTGGAGGACCTGCACGACGAGTACCGCGAGGCGGTGGAGGAGGTCATCGCCGCGAAGGCCGCCGGCGAGGCCCCGCCCCAGGCCCCGGCGCCCGCTACGGGCGGCAAGGTCCTGGACCTGATGGCGGCCCTGGAGAACAGCGTCCGCGCGGCACGCGAGTCCCGGGGTGAGGAGGCCGGCGAACACGCCGAGGTCAAGTCGCTCCCGCAGCGCAAGACGGCTCGTGCGGCCCCCAAGCAGACCGGCGGCAAGAAATCGACGTCCACCGCGAAGAAGACGCCGGCCAAGAAGACCGCGGCGGCGAAGAAGTCGACCGCCAAGTCGGGGCAGGGCGCGAAGAAGACCGCGTCGAAGAGCACCACCGCGAAGAGCACGGCGAAGAGCACCGCGAAGAAGACGACCGCGAAGAAGTCGGCGTCGTCCCGCAAACACTCGGCCTGACCGCCGCGTCCCCGGCTACGGCGCGCACCGGATGTCCCGCCGATGCCCGGCCGATGTCCGGCCGATGCCCGGCCGGTGTCCGGCCGGGGTGGCTGGGCCCGCCCCCTCGGCCCTCACCGAGAGGCACGCCCTCGCCGGCCCTCGGCAACTCGGTCCCCATTCGGCCGTCGGCTACCCGGCCGTCGGCCACTCGGCCCCCGCCCGCTGCCCCCGGGCTACTCGGCGGCCCGACCGGCGGCCCGACCGGCGGGCCGCTCTCGCCCGGCGCGGCGGTCCCGTTCCCCGTCATCCCGCTAGCGGCATCGGCGAGCACGCCAACCTGCCGCGGCGTCGCGGGAGCCCCGCGACGCCGCAGCACTCGACCCCCGCGAACCGACGTCCGCGCTGCGCGCCCCGCCCTACAGGGCTCAGGCCACGCGCCGCTGCTCCGGCTCGGACTCGTCCTCCTCGTCCGGCAGATGGACGTCGTCGACGGCGATGTTGACCTCCACGACCTCCAGGCCGGTCATCCGCTCGATCGCGTTGACGACATTGGTACGGACGTCCGCGGCGGTGTCGGTGATGGCGGAGCCGTACTCGACGACCACATCCAGGTCGACGGCGGCCTGACGCTCACCGACCTCCACCTTCACTCCCTGCGTGACGCCGGTGCCGCCGCCGGGCATGTGCTGGCGCACGGCCCCGACGGCCCTGGTCATCCCTCCGCCGAGGTTGTGCACCTCGGGTACCTCCCGGGCCGCCATGCCCGCGATCTTCGCCACGACGGTGTCCGCGATCGCGGTGTTTCCGCGGGTTTCCGCGGGCCCGCCCGCGCTACGGCGGCCCTGTGGGGCGCCGTCCTGCTTGCCCGTCGTGGAGGTTGTGGTGTTCCTGCGCTGTGTGGTCTCCGTCATGACCGTCACCTCGATGATCGGTGCGGGATATGAGCAGCGTCGTTCCTAACCACCGTAGACAATGGTACGCACGGGGCGAAAGTCGTGGAAAGTCATGAACCAGCACTTAGCATAATGAACTGGTAATTACCGGAGCAGGCGGTCGACTTGGCGCTGCAGCACGGCCAGAGCCGTCTCCGGGGAGTGGTACCCCGCGACGACGTGCACGGTGAGGCCGTCGGCCACGGCGAGCAGGGAGTGTGCCTCGTGGGCGGGGTCGAGGTGCTGCGGGATCTCCTCGGTGTCCTGGCCGTACCGGATGAGCCACTCGACGAGGTCGTGCAGCTTGGCGTAGGTGTCGCGCAGGACGGCCGCCAGTCTCTCGCCGGCCGGGGCATGGCCGACGAAGGCCAGCCAGACATGCGCCTGCGTCCTCGACTCCTCGTCCAGCAGGGCGAGTTCGGAGAGGGTGTGGGTCAGCAGGGTGGATGCGGCCTGCGGGGCGGAGGTCGCGGCGATGCGTTCCTCGGCGCGTTCGCCGACCCGTCGTGAGATGTGCTCCAGCGCGAAGAGCAGCATCTCCTCCTTGGTGCGGAAGCACCGCTGCACGGCCCCCATGGACACGTCGGCCTCGGCGGCGACGTCACGAAGGCTCACGGCCTCCATCCCCGACCGTGCGATCAGGGCGCAGACCGCGTCGGCGATCCGCAGTCGCCGTGCTTCGTAGTCGACCTGCTTGGGCACGCTCCGCTCCTCCCACTTTCCGATGCACTTGCATCATATCCCTACGCGCTGCACGATGTGATGCGACCGCATCGGAAAACGGAGGGGAATGCGTCATGCCCAAGCAGCAGAACAAGAAGTCGGACACCAGCTCGGGCCAGGGCCTGCTCTGGCTGTTCGGCACCATCCTGGCCGTTCAGGGCTTCGGCTCGGCCGTCACGGAGGCCGGCTGGAACACGAGCTTCGGCGTCGCGGGCCTCCTGCGCGCGGCCCACGTACCGGCATGGGGAACGCTCCTGGTCGGCTGCGCGGGCGCCGCCCTGCTGGCAGTGGCGGCACGCCGTCACTTCACGAAGAGCGGCCGGTGAGGTCGTTCACCCCGTCCGGGCCGGATGCGGAGCCGCACCTCGTAGCCGCCGTCGGCGGCGGGGCCGGGGTCGAAGGCGCCCTTGAGGAGTTCGGCGCGTTCCCTCAGGCCGACGAGGCCCCGGCGGGAGCCCGGCAGCGGCAGGGAGGGCCGGGTGGCCGCGGTGGTGGTGACCGTCATGCCGAAGGAGCCGTCGCCGTCCCGCCAGAGCCGCACGGTCGCGCAGGCGCCCGGCGCGTGCTCGCGCACGTTGGTCAGCGCCTCCTGCACCGTGCGGTAGACGCGCGCTGGGCCGGGGTGCCGATGCCGTGCGGGAGTTCACTGGCCAGGTCCGCTGACCAGCCTGCCAGAGGCACGGGAGGCCTCTGACCGGTCTGCCAGAGGCACGGGAAGCCTCGCTGCGGTCCAGGCCGAGCGGGTCCGGTCAGCGACAGCGGCGGGAATTGAGCCGGGCGGCCCGGAGCGTCAGATGGTCACGCTCGGCGAGGTTGGTGGCCTTCCGGGCGGCCTCGGCGTAGAGCAGCGCCGCCGTGGTCAGATCGCCGTCGCGCTCGTGGAGGTACGCCGCCACCGCGGCGTGACGGGGCAGTGAGGCGTCGACGGCCGCGAGCGCCGCCAACCCCGCGCGCGGCCCGTCGGCCTCACCGACGGCGACCGCGCGGTTGAGCCGGACGACCGGGTTGTCCGTCAGCCGCGCGAGCTCGTCGTACCACTCGACGATCTGCACCCAGTCCGTCTCCCCGGCCGTGGGCGCGTCGGCGTGCAGTGCAGCGATGGCGGCCTGGGCCTGAAACTCGCCCAGCCGGTCCCGGGCGAGGGCCGCTTGCAGAATCCCGACGCCCTCGGCGATCGACGCGGTGTCCCACCGGCCGCGGTCCTGCTCGGCGAGCGGCACCAGACTGCCGTCGGGCGCGGTCCGGGCGGCACGCCGGGCGTGGTGGAGCAGCATGAGGGCGAGCAGCCCGGCCACCTCGGGGTGGTCGATGTGGGCGGCGAGCTGCCGCGTGAGCCGGATGGCCTCGGCGGCGAGGTCGATGTCGCCGGAGTAGCCCTCGTTGAAGACCAGGTAGAGGACGCGCAGCACGGTGGCGACGTCGCCGGGCTGCTCGAACCGCACACCGGAGACGGTGCGCTTGGCCCGGCTGATGCGTTGCGCCATGGTCGTCTCGGGCACGAGGTAGGCCTCGGCGATCTGGCGGGTGGTGAGTCCGCCGACCGCGCGCAGGGTGAGGGCGACGGCGGAGGACGGGGTGAGCGAGGGGTGGGCGCACAGGAAGTAGAGCTGGAGGGTGTCGTCCACGGCGGGCGTGGGGCCGGGCGCCGGTTCCTCGTCGACCCGGTCCTCACGGCGGCGGCGTGCGCTGTCCGCGCGGGCCTGGTCGAGGAACTTCCGCCAGGCCACGGTGATCAGCCAGCCCTTCGCGTCCCGGGGCGGGTCGGCCGGCCAGACGCGGACCGCCTCGACGAGCGCGTCCTGGACGGCGTCCTCGGCCGCCGCGAAGTCTGCTCCGCGGCGGACGAGGACGGTCAGCACGCTCGGCGTGAGGCTTCTGAGCAGCGCCTCATCCACCGGCGTGGCAGTCCGTGACGGTGGGCGACGGGGCGAGGAACGGGCGCAGCTCCAGCCACTCGTGGATCGGCTTCCCGCCCGCCCCGGGTGCGGCCGACAGCTCCCCGGCCAGCTCGACGGCACGGTCGTAGCTGTCGACGTCGATCACCATCCAGCCGGCGACGAGGTCCTTGGTCTCGGCGAACGGCCCGTCGGTGACCGGCGGGCGCCCTTCACCGTCGTACCGCACCCACGTCCCCTCGGGGGCGAGTGCCTGCCCGTCGACGTACTCCCCGGTCTTCTCCAGCCGGTCCGCGAAGTCCCGCATGTACTGCACGTGCGCGGAGATCTCCTCCGGCGTCCAGTGGTCCATCGGCACGTCGTTCACCGCGGCCGGTGCGCCCCGGTAGTGCTTCAGCAGCAGGTACTTGGCCATGATGCCTCTCCTCAGTGCTGGTGCGACCCATTCTGGCCGCTCTCACCCCGGGGACGGAGCGGGCCGCGGGTTCTCGACATCACCACCGAAAAAATGTCGGCGGGTTGTGCCCGGCCCGCGCGCGGGGCGTCTCCGCACGGGGCGTCCCTGCACGAGGCGTCTCGAAGTCGCGCCCCACGTAACCTCTCCCTGTGCCCGCCTCCCGCCTGCATCGTGTCGCCGTCCTCGTGCTCGAGGGGGCGAAGCCGCTCGATGTCGGCATTCCCGCGCAGGTCTTCACGACCCGCGCCAGCATGCCGTACGAGGTGCGGGTGTGCGGGGCGACACCCGGTCTCGTGACCGGCGGTGACGGCCTCGCGTACTACGTCGCCGACGGCCTCGACGCGCTGGCGTGGGCCGACATCGTCTTCGTCCCCGGCTACCGGTTCCCGGACCGCGACGACCCGCCGCAGGCCGTCGTCGAGGCACTGATCGCCGCCCACGACCGGGGCGCACGGCTCGCCGCCATCTCGACGGGCGCCTTCGCCCTCGCCGCCACGGGTCTGCTCGACGGCAGGCGTGCCACGACGCACTGGCACTACACACGTGCCCTCGTGGCCCGGCATCCGCTCGTCCAGGTCGACGAGAACGTGCTGTTCGTCGACGAGGGCAGCGTGCTCACCTCGGCCGGCGCCGCCTCCGGCATCGACCTGTGCCTGCACATCCTGCGCGGCGACCTCGGGGTCGCCGCGTCCAACCACGCGGCCCGGCGTCTGGTCGCCGCCCCCTACCGCAGCGGCGGCCAGGCCCAGTACGTGCCGCGCAGCGTCCCCGAGCCGCTCGGCGAACGATTCGCCGCCACCCGCGAGTGGGCGCTGCACCGGCTCGGCGAGCCCCTCACCCTCGACATACTGGCGCGGCGGGCGGGGGTCTCACCGCGCACGTTCTCCCGGCGCTTCGTCGAGGAGACCGGCTACACGCCGATGCAGTGGGTGATGCGCGCCCGCATCGACCTGGCCCGCGAACTGCTGGAGCGCTCGCAGCGCGGCGTCGAACAGATCGCCACCGACGTCGGACTCGGCACCGGCGCGAACCTGCGCCTGCACTTCCAGCGCATCCTCGGCACCACCCCGAGCGAGTACCGGCGCACCTTCACCCGGGGCGAGTGACCGTCACGCCCGGCACCGCAGGCGTGGCGGGATCGTGGCGGGATCCTTTTGAACCGTGGCGGTCCCGCCACTGTCAGCGGCGCGGGCCGCGGGCGAGCCTGGTGGGGAAGGGAAGGGACACCACTCATGACTCGCATCGCCATCAACGGATTCGGCCGCATCGGGCGCAATGTGCTGCGCGCCCTGCTGGAGCGCGACAGCGCCCTCGAGATCGTCGCCGTCAACGACCTCACCGAGCCCGCCACCCTCGCCCGGCTGCTCGCCTACGACAGCACGGCCGGCCGGCTCGGGCGCCCGGTGACCGTCGACGGGGACGCCCTCGTCGTCGACGGCCGCCGGATCACGGTGCTGGCCGAACGCGAACCGGCGCAGCTTCCCTGGGCCGAACTCGGCGTCGACATCGTCCTGGAAGCCACCGGCCGCTTCACCTCGGCCAAGGCGGCCCGGGCCCACCTCGACGCGGGCGCACGCAAGGTGCTCGTCAGCGCCCCGTCGGACGGCGCCGACGTCACGCTCGCCTTCGGGGTCAACACCGACACCTACGACCCGGACCTGCACACGATCGTCTCCAACGCCTCCTGCACCACCAACGCGCTCGCGCCGCTGGCCAAGGTGCTCGACGACCTCGCCGGCATCGAGCACGGGTTCATGACGACGGTGCACGCCTACACGCAGGAGCAGAACCTGCAGGACGGCCCCCACCGCGACGCCCGACGCGCCCGGGCCGCCGGCGTCAACATCGTGCCGACCACGACCGGCGCCGCCAAGGCGATCGGCCTGGTGCTGCCGAACCTCGACGGCAAGCTGTCGGGCGACTCGATCCGCGTCCCGGTGCCGGTGGGCTCGATCGTCGAACTCAACACGACCGTCGCCCGCGACGTGACGCGCGACGACGTACTGGCCGCCTACCGTGCCGCGGCCCAGGGGCCGCTCGCCGGCGTCCTCGAGTACTCGGACGACCCGCTCGTCTCCTCCGACATCGTGGGCAACCCCGCCTCGTCGATCTTCGACTCGGCCCTCACCCGCGTCGACGGCCGCCACGTCAAGGTGGTCGCCTGGTACGACAACGAATGGGGCTTCTCCAACCGCGTCATCGACACGCTCGAACTGCTCGCCACCCGCTGACCGGACGTCCTGGAGCGGTAAAACGCTTCAGGACCCGTTGAAATAGAAGACGGACGCCACGACGACCAGCTCCTCGGGCCAGTCGATGTCGATCCGGATGTGCACGGTGTTGTCGTCCTTGGGGACCACGTTGTAGACCTTGAGCGGTGCCGCACCCATGAACGGTTTGCGGTCACCGTTCGGGTCGATCTCCGCCAAGGAGACGTAGACTCGGGAGGCTGAGGTGACGAAGCGCATGGGCAGGATCTGGTCGAAGACTCCCTGACCCGCCATGGCGAATCTGTCGGCACCTTGAGTGGGCCCCGCGGACGCGTCTCCCAGGAGTACGACTCCGTCGGGCCAGTTTCCTTTGCCGGTTCCGGGCATGCTGGTTTTCACAGATTGTGCATGCCCAATAACCCTCTGTACTCATTCGGCATCCGAGCCAAAGCCACCCGCAAGAGGTACTCGTCGCAGCTGAGGCCGGCTGTGGGACACCAGCTGTGGGACACCGACTGTGGGGCATGACGAGTCGGCAGTCGTGTCAGTGCAGTCCGTAGGCTCGGGCGAGGACGCCCACAGTGACGGCCATGGCCTGGCGCAGTTCGGCCGGTGCGAGGACCTCGACGTCGATGCCGAGCCGCAGCAGCTCGCCGCAGGCGTGCTCGGTGCTCTCGGTCGGGATGACCGCCTCGACCCATCCGTCGTCGCCGACGGCGGACGCCGTGGAGTCGACCGCCCGCACCACCGCCGGGGGGACGTTGTCGGGCAGGCGCCGGCGTCCCCGCGGGGACAGACGGATGGTGGCGCTGCCGGTGTAGCGGCGCTCTTGGAAATCGTCGAGGTACGAGGTCCAGTACGCGCCCAGGTCGAAGCCCTGCGGCCGGTCGAACTGTTCGTCGCTCAGCGCCGCTTCGAGGACCTGGGCGACCCGGTAGGTCGCGGTCCGGCTCTCTCCGGCGGCCACGACGTACCAGATGCCGGACTTGAGCACCAAGCCGTAGGGGCGAAGGCGGCGACGCACTTCTTTTGGCGCGCGCCAGCGGCGGTAACGCACGTCCACCGCACGCCGGGTGAGCACCGCGTCGACGAACAGGGGCAGATGCGGCGTCTGTTCGGGTTCCCGGTACCAGCCGGGAGCGTCCAGGTGGAACACCGCCGCGGTCCGCGCCGCCTCCTCGCGCAGCCCCACCGGCAGCGCGGCCAGCAGCTTCAGCCGTGCCGCCGCCACCTCCGCCGCGAGCCCCAGATCGGCGGCGGGGCCGGGCAGTCCGGCGAAGAACAACGCCCGTGCCTCGCCCTCGCTCATCCCGGTGAGGCGGGTGCGATAGCCGTCGAGCAGTTGATAGCCGCCCCCGCGGCCCGGCTCCGCGTAGACCGGGACCCCGGCGGCCTGCAGACGCACCAGGTCGCGGTAGGCGGTCCGCACGGACACCCCCAGCTCGTCGGCGATCCCCCGCGCCGACATGCGGCCACGGGATTGCAGCAACAGCAGCACCGACAGCAGTCGACCGGCAGACATGGCCGCATTCTCCCCGGGAAACCCTGACAGCACCTGGCACGCGGCCCCCTTAGCTTCGATCCGGGCCCGCCTCGCCCCAGCGAGCCGGCAGCCCCACCCCCAGAGAAGAGCACCGAACGGGAGCTTCACCGTGCCCCTCACCGACCTCGTCGGCCGCCCCGCCGTGATCGAGCTTCGCCAGTACACGCTGCGCCCCGGCCGGCGCGACGAGCTCATCGAGCTGTTCGACCGGGAATTCGTCGAGACTCAGGAAGAGGCCGGGATGGACGTACTCGGCCAGTTCCGGGACCTCGACGATCCGGACCGCTTCGTCTGGCTGCGCGGCTTCCGGGACATGGAGGTACGGCGCCACGCGCTCACGGCCTTCTACGGCGGCCCGGTCTGGTCCCAGCACGGCCCCCAGGCGAACGCCACCATGATCGACTCGGACGACGTCCTCCTCCTACGTCCCCTGTCGACCGAGAGCGCCCTCACGGTCCGCCCGTCCGAGCGACCCCGGGCCGGCGCTCCAGCACCGGACCGACTGGTGACAGCCACGATGTGGTCCTTCCCGCCCCGACGCCCCCACGCCATCGAACTGATCCGGGACGGCCTCCTCCCCGTGCTCCACAAGACAGGCCCCGCCCCACTCGCCGCGCTGACCACCGAGACAGCCCCCAACACCTTCCCCAGGCTGCCGGTCCGCACCGGAGAGAACGTCGCCGTCGTCCTCACCTCGTACCCCGACGAGGACGCCCACCGTCGACACCTCACCGAGGTGCACTCCCATCCCCTCACACGCGACGAGATCCTGCCGGCCCTCAACCGAGAACAGACAGCACCCCCCCGGACCCTGCGCCTGGCACCGACAGGCCGCTCACTCATCTCCTGACGGAGCCTACGAATTCCACATACGCAAAGACCCCGCACTCAGTGTTTCCGCTGAAGACGGGGTCTTTGGGCACCTGATCCAAGGTGCCCCCGGCAGGATTCGAACCTGCGCACATGGCTCCGGAGGCGGCTTGGGTCCCGGGCAACGCAGCGGATTACGGCCCTGCACTTGGCAGATTCGCGGCGGTGTGGGCCAGGACAAACAGTGATCTTGTCTGGGACAGGCAAGCGGATGGAATGTTCCGCGCTGGACTCGTCCTCAAGTTCTCCGCTTCCCAGTCGGTCATGCTGAAGGTCGAGAAGGATCCTGGCAGCCGTCTTGACTGGCAGTTCGGTACCGCCAAGCCCCTCCCCAAGCTGCGCAGGAAGCCTCTACGCTGATACCTGAACCCACGCCCTCTTCGTCCCGAAGCATCTTGGGTGGGGGCTGGGCCTGGGATTGGTGTGCTCCTCACCTGCGTCGATGGTTCGTATGCTTCCGCGCTCGTTCACCGTTGTGCGTCGGCAATGTCACGCAGTTGGACACTCACCCCCGCCCGTGCACTACTTCTTGCGGCGCTTGCTCACCCTCTTCTTCAGTTCGGCCTGGCCGCGCTTCGTCCAGTCACCTTGGTGTAGGTAGCAACGTGAGGTGCCCTTGAGCGTCTTGTTCTGGCAACGCCTTCCAGATGCCGTCGGCCATCCGCACTTGCTCTGCTTCCACTCGCCCATCGTTCCCCCCCCCCGGATACTTCGCTCGAAGACTCGGCCGGCACCCAGCGTGCAGCGTCGTGTAGGCACTGGGTAGGGCGCATAGTCAACGGTGTGAAAGCTTCATGCGCGCGCGAGTCGGTACAGCACGTCGCGCGTGCAGGCTTTCAGTGTCCGTGGGTGCTCCAAGAGGCCGTGTACGGGGTCCTTCACCTGCATTCATGGTCGGCTTTCCATACGCTACGGCCCACGGCACGCCGCCGTCATAACCAGGGGGAGCATGGTGGAGCAGCTTCAGAGGCTCGTTGTCCGCTACGGCGAATCCGTACGGAAGCCCGTGCGCTTCCGTCCAGGAACGTGGCGCCCGCGGTTGGCGTCGCACGGGGCGGCGCATGTACTCGATATCGGCGTTGAATCTGCGAGTGGGCCGGGCGGTGACCGTCTCATCGAGCGGGGCGACTTGGTCCGTCTCCGTGACCACGCTGGTGACGACCCCGATGGCCTGCGTGACCTGTTCGTGGCTGTCATGATCTGGGGCTCAGGTACTACTAACGGACGTGGGCCGCGGTACACCGAAGCGGCCCTGTCCGATCCGCGCCTGCCCAGAGTCCTTCGGACCACGTGCGTAGCGGTCCGAGGCGGAGATCTGAGCGGGGCCTACCGGCAGTTCGCCCTTAAGGGAGTGGGGCGATCCTTCTTCACCAAATGGTTCGCGGCCGTGGACGACCGTGAAGCCATATGTGATCGGGCCTTGATCCTCGACGACCGGGTCTTTCGCTCGCTGAACGCCCTCGGGTGGTCCAGCTGGAAGGCGGCCGGCACCCGCCATTGGCCAACCCGATACGCCACTTACGTAAGTTGCATGCACGGCTGGGCCTCGTCGCTTGGTGTCACACCGGACTGGCTTGAGTGGCTCCTCTTCCATCTGAACGGTCGCGTAGACCGAGACCTGAGCTTGGGAAGCTGAGGGCATCTGGGGCTTGCTCCGGTGCTGACCTGCGGCGGAGCGATGTCTACGCCTGGCCGGCGGTCGACTGATTCCTCGGTGTTCCCCCTGGTTCCCCGCAGGATCTGGCACGACATCTTGGTCACGAACTCTCGGCTGAGGGGGCATTGAGGTCGAGTGAGCTGCTCAGCCGGCCGTTGAAGGGTGCTGGCGGCCAACTACGGTCGTCGTGGTTGCTGTACTTCGCTGCTGTACTGCAGGGTTCAACGCAGCCGCTCGGCATGGTCGTACCTGGGCTGCTTGAAGGCGAGCCGCTCGATGATTCGGGGGCTCGGATCGCCCGGTCGTTGCCAATGCTGTTGGCGTACCGGTTGGTGTACGGCGGTGGAGCACGCATAGAACCATGGCGCCGTGGTCCTCCCGTAGGGGAACATGCAAGAGAGGGCCAACGATCGAGAGCGTCGCGGGGTGGGGGATGAGACAGGGTGAGTCTGAGCGTGTGATCGGCGGCACCAAGCCGACGGGCCAGGAGGCACGCGAAGCCTGGGGCTCTGAGGCGTACGCAATTCTCATAGGCGTAGCGCAGACGTACCACGCAGTGATCACTTACAAGGAGTTGGCGGAGGAGATCCAGAGCCGGACCGGCATCCGGACCAAGACTCTCCTGCATAACTGGATCGGTCCGATCTTGGGCCGGGTGGTACGTGAAGCCCACCGTCGCGGCGACCCACCACTGACAGCTCTGGTGGTCCATACGGACGACGGCAAGGTGGGCAGCGGTTACAAAGACGTTCTGGCGGTCGCTGGAGAGCCGCCGGTAGATGACGAGCTGGAACGTGAGCACCACGCTGCCGACGCTCGTCTTGCTTGCTACCGCCACTTTGGGGCGGCTTTGCCGCCTGGCGGTGGTGTGCCGGCCCTCGCTCCCAGACTGCAAGCAGCCGTCGGGCGCCGCCGAGAGCGCACTGATAAGCCCCTGCGGGTCTGTGAGCGCTGCTTCGTCCAACTGCCTTCGACGGGCATCTGCGATTTGTGCGGTTAGTTGACTGAGCCCTCCCGACGCCGCCCGGGCCGGGAGGGCCTGCATCTGGGTGCACGGGGATCAGCAGCACTCTGATCCGTGGGCGAGTGTCGCAGAGTTCACCGGCATCGCTGTCACGTGGCCCCCTACCCTTGCCCTATGAGTAGGGGTGGGATTGGTCGCGATGCGGTACTCAAGGCGTTGAAGGGGTACGACCGGGTGGGGCGGAAGGCCTTTCTGGCCGACCACGACTTCGATGAGGCCCTTCAGTTCTATGTGCAGCACGACAACAAGCTCTACGACGCCAAGGCCATAGCAAATGTGGCCTACCATTACCAGCACGGCGCTCCGCCCAAGCGGCGCATCAGCGGTGGGAAGGCTGATGCCAACCGACTGCTGAGCTCACTGGGCTTCACCGTCGTCGACTTTAAGCCGGACACGATCGATGGCGAGAGAATTTGCCGACAAGCTGCATGGTTGAACCTGAAGGCCAGAAAGGATGACTGGGACCGCGTACCGCCACAGGCCCTGTACGACTTTGCCGCTTACAGAGAAGGTCACGGTGTGTGGCTGGATGCAGCCAGAATCATGGACCTGCGCAACGCCGACCTAGCGGCAGGTTTCCTGGACACGGGCTCAGGATTCCCAGACATCCTCACCGAGCAGAACGTGCTCTACCAGTACCCCAAGGCTGCAGGGCACATGGCCGACGCCTCAGAGATCGACGCCTTGAAGGGAGCCGCGGAGCTGCGCTTGCCCATCTTCGTCTTGGCCACGCCCACGTCATGCCCGGACGGGCGCGTTGTCCGGCTCGCCTGGGTGGAAGGGTGGGACGACCAAAGCAGTACGTTTCTTCTGTCCTACGACGAGTCCCCGCCAGAGCAGCTGCTGAGCGAGGACCACTCCGACGAGGAGCCGTTCATCCTGACGGGGAGCGGAAGTCGTCACGCGCAGCGCAGTGTCAGAGTGAGGCCCGAACAACCCCGCTTCAAGCTGCGGGTCTTCCAGCGGTACTCTCCCCGCTGTCCTCTCTCCGGCGTCAGCGTCCCCGAGATGCTGGAAGCCGCCCACTTGCGGCCCGTCGCGGATGATGGCACGAATGATCCCCGTAACGGCATACCGCTCAACGCAGCTCTGCACCGGGCTTTCGATGCCCACCTCTTCGCCTTTCACCCAGCGACATTGGAAGTAGTCACCAGGCCAGAGGGACCCACGCTCGCTCAACTAGGGATCACCACTCCGAACCTCCGTGACCTGGCGCACCCTCCACATGAGGAGGCTTTGCGCTGGCGTTACGACGAGTGGACGAGGCAGACTGTTGGATCCTCCTGATCCATAGGCGTGTGTGCTCTGTGCGGCCTGTTGCTCTATGGCTTCGGAAACCTCGTGCGGCCCAGACACGGCCAGAGCTGATGACCGCGGTTGGCCGGCTGACTGACGACGAACACCTTTGATGCTGGCCGCCTGAACCTCGGCCGCCACCGACCGCGGGCGCTCGCCGGGGCGTTCCCCGCTACCCGGCCGCAGAGGTGCTGGGTTCACAAACCCGCAACTCAACAACTGCCTGTCCAAGTCCACGCAGCCGCGTGTGACAAAGGCTATGCAGGAGATCTGCAACGCCGAGGACCGCAGTCACGCCGAGAAGGCCATCGAGGCGTTCGCGAAGACCCACGGCGCCAAGTTCCCCAATGCTGTCCGGTCAGCCGCGTCCTGGCTGATCCAGACCAGACGATGGCGCAGTCCGCCGTACTGCGGCACCTGGACCATCGGGCCGCTGGCCTCTATCCCCGTCCCGACGAGGGGGGCACAGACGATGACCCAGGCCACGATCGACCACCCCTTCCTGGCCCAGCGCCTGCGGGAGTGGTTGATCTTCCGCGCCGTCACGCTCAAGCTGCCCTGGGAGCGGGACGACCTGCTCGCGTCACCCAACTGGCTCCAGCTCAAGACGGCCGCCGGGACGAACACTAGGGCCATCGAGATCCTCGCCGAAGCTGGCCGCACCAACCGGATCCGTAATACCGCCAGAACTGGCCTCACCAACCGCAGCACAAGCTGAGACCAGCTCACCCACAACTCTTGGCTATTACTCGATCGCGTACTCAACCCTGGTGAAAACGGTTGGACATCGCTTGGTCCCTCAAAGGACCCAACTCCTTCTATCGGTACCAGGCTTGCGCTCTATCCTGGCGTCATGAACATCGTGCACGCGAGGCTGTGGCGGACCAAAGTGACGATCGGCTCCGATGGCCTCGCGGAAGTGGTGACCGCGACCGAGGTAGGCCGCAGACCCCTACCAGTCTCCCTTTCGCAGCTGGTCGGCATCAACGCGCTGGCGTGCGACCTGCGCGGCGTGATCGATGAAGGAGTCCACGACCACGAGGTGAACCTGTTGACTAGCTACGTCGCTGACACAAAGAACGGGACTCCACTGACGGCTCACTACCCCCGGCTGACCGCCACATCTCGGCACATCCGAAGCTTCGTCAGCGAGTGCACAGGTCTTGGCGTCATGTCCGCCGTGAGCGAGACCCTGTTTGCGTGGAAGCCCGACAAGCGGTCCCTGAACAGCTTCGATGTCCTCCCTCGTCAGCTCATCGGCGTCTACGGAAGAAAGGGACCGAGGCCAGACCTGCTGTTCCACCTTGATGCTGGGGTCATAGCTGGGGAAGCCCGGGGACGCAGCCGCAAGGAAAAATCGCTATTCCCCACCACCGCAACGAAGCCGCAAAAAGACCGCATCCTCACACTCGCGAACTGGTCCATTCGCAATACGGGACATCCATACTTCATGAGCTGGGTCTGGATCGGCCCTTCCGGGGTGGTTGTGGACGTGTTCCTTCCCGACGACGAGAAGGTGACCAACAACATCGCAACCGATTGGGTGAAGACCACCAACGGCGAGCGATGGGTAATAGCCCCTGAACGGTCCCGGCATCGGCCGGTCATTGGTCCAGCGACCGACTTCTCCGAAGATGGAACAATGGAAGGAGGAGACAACCGCGTAGCACGACGGCGCACAATCCGGGTGCAGTCAGGGACTGTTCGACGCGTACTTGAGGAGTCTGCCAATCAGGCCGACATCCAGGCCGACGCGGTGATGCGTAAGCTCTTCGAACGTCGGCCCATCGTCGGAAGCGTTGCCGGCATCCCGGTCCGGGGAAAGTGGATCACAGCGAATGCGCTCGGCCCGGCCACCCACGAGGTCCTGGTAGGTGTCCTCGGCGAGGGGCTACCTACTGAAGGCCGAGCGCAGCGCCGTCGCCGCTCTCTAGGGGTAGACGCTGCACTCGACGGCAGGCTGCTAACCGTCGTCCATCACCTTGATGAGGAGCGGCCCAGTTGGGATCGCATTGAGAGGGATATCCTCCGTGCCCCCTAATTGGTCTAGCGGCCCTTCTGTAGCCACGTTGCTGTTCCCGCCATAGTGCACATGATCGACCCAGGTAGGACAAGCCCCTGCGGCTCCCCTACTGGTCCCTCACCGTGACCGCCAGGTTGAGCGCCTTGGCAGCCTCGGCCAACCGGTCGGCGACGTCCGCCTCAAGAACCAGCTGAAGAGTGCCTTGGGCATAAGAGACTTTGTTGTCCTCCAGGACCGAATAGAGGATGCGGAAGACCTGAGCTAGGCCATCGACCCGGGTCGGATTGTCGAGGAGTGCTCCTACGAGCGGGAATGACACGAACTTCTCGGCAGGACCACTCTCGCTACTTGCTGCTCCCTCATCAGATGCAGCTGCCCCCGTCTGAGCGCTATCTCCGCCGTCGGGGTCCGCACCAGAGTCGGCAGGACCAGCATGGCCCGCCCCGTCTACGGGAGCTGACTCCTCAGCCTGGGGCTCTATGTTCGGCTGCGCGAGGCGGAGTCCGAGCGAGGAGAGATTGACCTGCGTCGGATCAGTGACGGCTACGTCGTTGTCGCCGGCGTCGACGATGCGGAGGTCACCAGCCTGGACAGCCTGGTAGACAGCATGCTGGAGGTCACGATCGCCGCCGTACAGCAAGGGCAGCCGCGGGGCATTCCAGAAGGCATCGCGGATCTCCGGCAGCGGCCGGCCGTAGTCTTGTTCGCGCAGGTTGTGGAGTAGCGCCTTAGCTGTGAACTGGCTGTTATTGAACGCCTTCTCCCGTTCGACGAGCCCTTTCCACACGAGCGTGCCGTCAAGAGCGGTGTGATGCTCGTCGTCGAAGATAAACTGGTCAAGAGTTCGGTCTGAGTTAAGGTCTGGCTGTGCCACGTACACCACGTGCTGGAAGGCACGCTTTATCGCCTTCTCCAACTGGCTTTTGGTCTCTGCCAGTTCGCGGGTACCCGTGGCCTTGAGTTCATCGTCGCCCTGCACTTCGGGAGTTTGAAGCGCGCGGTGACGCGCAAGGTATTCGTTCGCGATCATTCGGGCGTGCGTGCGCCGTTGGGAGTTAGCAACAGCGAAAACGGCTGACGAGGCCCACTCTACCGGCTGCCTGTCGCGGCCGTCTCCGAGGCCGACGGCCGCGGTGATCGCCGCCATGGTGACCTGCTCCGCACCATTACGCAGCGAGAACTGGGCCGGGTCCAGGACGACGAGACGAGTCGTTCGCGCATCGTCGATTCCAGCCGTAACTAGGACGTCCGCCGGAGTTCGACCTGGATCTGCTTCAACGAAGATCTTCTTCTTGAAGGGCCCCGAGTTCGACAGGCGCTCCGCGAATTCGGCGATGATCTTGTCTCGCTCGGAGACCTTGCCTGTCGTCGCGGCGGCTTCTGCTTCACCAACGATTGAACGCTTGATGTTGTTGACCAGCATCCGGTAGGTGAGCTTGGTCGACAAGTAGTACCGAGCTGGCTTGTTGTTCCCTTGGCCGGGGATCACCTCCACCGCGCTCATTCCGATGTCCTGGTTGACCACATCCTCGACGACGCCGTCAGCGTCAGCGACGACGTAGCGTCGATCGGGAACTACTGTCGCTGCCTTCGTCTCAGGTGCAGATGCGCCACGACGTCCGCCGGGTCGCACACCGACGACGCTGGTCAGGAAGATATAGGTGGCTGCTCGCTCACACGCCCGCGGGTTGAGGTCGATCCAGCTGGCGGGATCGCGAGACAAGTCGAGACGCCGGGCGGCCCCACCATCATCGGTCTGATTGACGATTTCAATCTCTGCCAGCGACCGAAAGTTCGCGATCGTCCGCTCGTCGCCGACAAGTCCTGAGCCGAGAATGGCTTCCCTGACGTTGTTGTCAGAGAGAGGAAGATCGCCAGGGCCGATGAGCGACGGTACCCACTCACCTGCTTTGCCACGCTGCTGAAGCGCGAACACGGTCGCAGCGAAAATCCGGATCGTCGAGCGCACTCTCTGGAACCCAGACATCTGGGCCCACTCCTTCTCAGCCAGGTGCATCAGCTGAGGATGGAAGGGGTACGTGCGAGCCACCGCCGTCGAGAAATCCTCTCGCCAAGGCGCTGTGATCGCAGTCCAGACGTTCTTGGACCAAGCCTTGTCGGTCATGACATCGCCATAGGTCGCTGCGGTCGCAGCAAGGACCTCAGATGCGGGGGTCTGGTCGAACAGCCGCCTCCGCAGGATGTCGGCAAAGTCCGCGCTGGCCGTGACTGTGGCCGGCATGCCGTTGCGCTCCAACAAGCCATGGAGGTCAGCCCGACGCTCCTTGGCGGCATCGCTGAGGGAGATTGTGTCGGAGCCAATCATGACGACGACCATGGCGACGTGTGGCACATCATTGGAGGCATCCAGCAGGGCGCGCAAGAAGGCCATGTCCTGAGCAGCGAGTTCAGGGCTACCCGCGCCGTCCAGCCCGTTGCCAACGTAGTCCATGATCTCATCGATCAAGACGAGCACAGGGCGGTCGACCGCTCGGAGAGCTTCGACGATCTTGCCCTTGTCGTTGAAGAACGGCGCGTAACGCTCGTAGAGGGTGTAGTCGTGCGAGAACAGGCGCCACAGGAAGCGCTCGTACAAGCTCTTGGCCGGTCCGTCGTACTGCTTATCGGGCGCGCCCGGTGTCATGTTGTCGCACGGCAAGACGACGACGTGCGGCTTGTTCAGGTCCGCGGGGAGGTCGCGGCCGAGAATGCTGCGTGCTTTGGTGAAGACTGCCTTGCCAAGATCTGTGGCGGCCAGGTCGACTGAGGATGCAGCCAAGTGGTAGCAGCCAACGCAGGCGTGGGACTTACCGCCGCCCATTCCCTGGTCGAGGCGGGTAACTGAGCGGGCCTTCAAGTAATCGTCGCCACCGCCAAGGCGGATGGCGATTTCTGCCAGGAGGTCGACGAGCCGTCCGGTGGGATGCGTGATGTCGCCGTAGTAGATCGGGTTGGCGTACTCCGGGCGTAGCGCGCCCGTTCCATGGACGGCCTGGAACAGCGACATCTGCACATCGTCGATCTGCCCCGAGGCACTGATGATCTCGGGCCTGATCTTCAACGCTTGCCACCACGGCGTCACACTGGCGCTACTCACTGGCTCTCTGCCCCCTCAAGGATCTACTTGACTACTCATTGTGCCTTGCCCCGCACCTAAACGATCATCAGCCCAACTCCAGCTGCTCGCCAGCGGCGTCCCGCCTCTTGGCTTCCGAGATCTTGGCCTGAGCGGCAGTCCGAGTAGCGCTCCCGACCCCTGTACGGTTCCGCAGGATGCGCGTCCAGGCGATGGCATCGGCGTCGGAATCGGGCAGCCGGTCGGCGAGGAACTTCATGGCAGCCCAAGGGTAGGCATCGTCTGGATCACGGCCGGAGGCGACCAACACTTCTCCGACCGCAGCAAGGCCATCCTCGGAAGCCTTCGCCATCGCCAGCACTACATCAATGACGGATGATTCGGCATCGATGTGAGGCTCGAACGAGTTAGAGGTGACGAAGCGGCATCCCTTGTCCGCGTCGGGAACGAGATCTCGGACTTCAGCCAGGCCCATAGATGCAGCCAGTGCCTGCCAACGAAGTTCAGATTTTGCTGTCACCTGGCGACCATAAACTCGCACCCACCACAGCGCGAAACGTGTGCGTGCGTCAAACACCTCCAGCGGATGGTGGTCGATCTCGACGGCCATCGCCTCTTGAACTGCCTGGCGCGCTAGGGGCAAGAACGTGGAAATATCAACTGGCTCTGCTCGCGCGTCGAGGACCTTGCCGTAACGGCCAACCACCTCCATCGCTGGGCCAGCAGCTGCCATCAACATATCAGTGGGCGCCAGGCCGGATTTTTCCCACAGCAAGACCCGTGATCTAACCTCGGCCTTCACTTCCGCCTCTACTGCTGCTTTTCTTCCATCAGGACGGGATGCCGGGGCGGGGCGACAAGCCATCGTCAATGTGGTGGAAATATTCGCTTTCCCTTGATGGCTTCCAGACTCAGTGCTCGCCGGCCACGAACCTGTCATGATGAGACCGGCCTGAGAGATGGCGGTCAGGAGTCGATCCCAAACCTCAGGCTCCCCATGCCCGAAGACAATCGTTACGATTCCCCGATCTGATACGACGCGCCGCATCTCCTTAAATGCTTGCGCAATCTTAGAGTCATAGTGAGCTCTTGTTCGATGCTCGTCAGGCGCTTCGCCGCGAACTCTCTTGACGATGATTTCTTCGGTCTTCTCCTGGACGCCTGTCGGGTCATTTGTTGACATGAGGTCAGGCCAAGTCGTAAATAGGGCGCGCTTCATCCAAGAAAAGGAGATATCTGAGGAGTCCGCATAGGCGATCATTTGGTCGTATGGCGGGTCAGTGACTACCGCATCCACTGAGCTGTCGCGCAGGAGAAGGGTAGTTGCGGTGCCGCGCTCGACTTGGACTGGAACGCCTCGCCTGTCGGCAGAGAGGCCGCGAATCGTAGAGACGGTTCCGCTGGAAAGCGATTGCCAAGTGCCTTGGCCGCCACCCAGCCCCGTTTCCAGGAAATCGTAGCTGAAGGTAATAGAACCTTGATTGGAATAGATGTCGTGCGCTGCTTGTACTTTGACGTCGAGAACCGCCCCGCGTGTCGACCTACGAATCCTGCGCACCATCACCGACGCCGCGTAGCCGGAAAGAGCTCGGACGTAATCGATGCTCAGTCCATGGCTTAGCAATTCATCTGCAACCTGCCCGATGATTCGGCAAAGTCGCACGAAGGAAAGGGTTTGCCTGGCGCACATGAGGTCGCCGTAGGTTCGAGCGCCGTAGATCGATGGCCCAATGATGTTGTTGTTACCTGGAGCGATTGCCTCATCGGGAACGGCGGGAAGAAAGGGGGAGAACGGAGGCTCGTTTTGGAGGGCGATGGCGGCTTGAGCTGCCGCGTCAATGTCTGCAGTCAACGCTTCCCGGTAGCGCTTCCCCACGGAGTCATCAAGGTCTGCCACTACTAGGAGAGCATCCCGCCCCTGGCCGGCATTCGTTAGGCGGCGGTGGATGTCAAGCGGGTGCACGTGACTACAGAAGGGGCATACAGCTGATTTCCCCGCGATTTTGCGTCCGCTCTTATCGGTAGCGTTCGTCAGGGTTGGGGTACGCCGGGGTGGGCCATCATGGACGACCACTTCATATTTTCCCGTTACTGCATCTGCGTCGACGTAAAAGGACTGGCCGGGATCATCGAGCCTGACTTCCGTGCCCTTTTGCTTCTTCTTGCTGGCCTTGCGCAGCTCAAGGGAGCCCACGAGGGGGAATCGATTTCCGCATTCCTGGCAAGGTAGCGTCACAGACCACAAGTACGCCCACGGGCGAACGCCGTCAACGGCTGCATAGAAATCACTCAGCGCATCATCGAGGCGATGGCCAATTTCCGTTAGGACTGTCTCGGTATCTTGCACAAGACGCTGACCATCCAAGGGCAGCATCGTCTCTTCGCCGAATGGCAACTGCGGCTCATGTGACCAGTCCC
Source organism: Streptomyces viridochromogenes DSM 40736 (assembly GCF_000158955.1). Taxonomy (GTDB): domain Bacteria; phylum Actinomycetota; class Actinomycetes; order Streptomycetales; family Streptomycetaceae; genus Streptomyces; species Streptomyces venetus. Next base: position 5,991,938 of record NZ_GG657757.1, read on the forward strand.
GGAAAGGGAAGTCGACAAGGAGTGAACTGGCCAACACGGCAACTGGGGAGTAGTCAACTGCGAATGCTGGGATGGCCAGGCGAGCCGCCTCTAGCGGAATCATCCCGCGCCCAGAAAATGGGTCAAGGACCTTGGCGCCTTCTGGGTTCGCCTTCGCGATTTCCGTGCAGAGCTCATCCCATGCCGAGTAGCGTCCCTTCATTGCTCGACGCACCAAACCCTGCAGCCGTAGCTGCTCTGCTTCGTCCTGAGGCCAAGGAAGCAAGCTAGCGATGACAGCTGCTTTTGCCTGGGCGACGGGTCGAGCGGCAAACCATGGAAAAAGGGTCTTCTCGACCTTACCGTGCCCCCACCCGGCGCCTGCTGCCTCACTTACCTCGGCGCAGGGGAACCAACGTTCAATCATGCGGGTCACGACATGGACTCCTGGTTGGAAATTGTGCGGTGTCGGGCGAGGCTGCTTCCCGGCACGCGGAAGACGGCTTCGCTCAGCATTTCAGCGGAGAAGATGTTGGCGGGGTCCCGGTACGCCCCGAAGAGAACGCCTGTGCCGTTCTTACACTGGTCCACGACGTAAAGCCAGAAGTCGCCGCGATGCTGGGTGGCCATGAGAACTTCGTTGCCCGTCATGCGGATGCCGTCCGAGGCGGCGGAGCCCCACACGCCCTTGACCTCCACAAGTCGCTGATCCCTCCCACGCACGGCGTGGAGGTCGTAGCCGCGGTTGTCCGTGTGGACGTCGGCTACCTTCCAGCCGTCAGCGACTAGAGCACGCTCGACCAGGCGCATCGCGATAGTCTCCGAGTCTTTCTCCTCGGGTGTCGCGGGAGCGGCAGCGGCATGCACCCGAAGGCGTGCCTTGAGCTTGGGGTCGCTGATGCCGACCTGGCTCAACGATTCCAGCGCTTCAAGACGCTTGGCCGCTTGGCGCTCCAGGTGCTTGCGCAGCGCCAGCCGCTCTTCCTTGGACTCGATCGCGACGGTCAGGTCTAGGGGCAGATTGTTGAGGTCCCGGCCAGCGCGGGCGAACCACTCACTCCGGACCTTCTGCTGCTCGCTCTGGGTCTTACCCGCGAGGGCCTTGGCTGTTTCGATAGCGATTTCGTCACGTGCTGGGTGCGGAGCAGTTCCCTGCTTGCGCGTGGGGACAAGGTTGGCGAGCGATTCCCAGCGCACTGGGTATGCCTGTCCCGCGTCGTCTACTCGGACCAGCGCGGCCCAAGCCGTATTCCTCTTTCCTCCAGCCTCGCTCAGCACTGCCTCGAAGGCGTACAGGTCATAGCTGGTGATACTCGTGGGGTCATCTGCGGCGCCGCTCTGGAACATGTCCGGGCCCAAGGCGTCATCGGCCATGGCGATGAGGTCGGAGAAGGCCGACTCGCCAGGGCCGAGCGGAAGCACGTTGGACGTGTCGACGTGCCTGGCAGCTTCCAAGAGCGCTTCACCGCTCGTCGCGACCCGGGCCTCGGTTGTGCCTCCAAGCCCTTTGGGAAAGGGCTCCTGCGCGCTGAGCAGTAGGATCCCTTCTCCCATGGCGGTGGACCGCTTGTGCAGCAGCTCGGCGTCGTCGAGCCGGGTGAGGTACGCGTCCACGATTGCAGGGTTGATGCGCTCAAGGAGGTCCTGCTGGAGCAGGACCAGGGCCGCCATGGCGTCGACCTGCGTCGCCAAGCCCTCTTCCTGGGCGCGCGCGGTTTTGGCGGCACGCTTCAGATCGACGGCCTGCACCATGCGGACCGCGGCGAGTGCAGCGGCGCGCCTGTTCTCATCGTCACCGTAGAGATCGGTCAGCCATTGGTTGTATTGAACGCCGGTCATCTCGGCAACGGCGGAGAGACTGTCGAACATCTGCCCGCCAAGCTCGTTCGCGGCGGTGACGAAGCGCTCGAGGAGAGTGTGAAGGGTTTCCCCTTCGCGGGTGTCCACGGCCACGAGGTTGTAGAGGAAGACGTCCCGGGTCTGCCCAACTCGGTGGATACGGCCCATCCGCTGTTCGAGGCGGACCAGGGACCACGGGATGTCGTAGTTCACGAGGACGTGGGCGGCCTGGAGGTCGATGCCCTCGTTGCCGGCGTCCGTGGTCACGATGATCTGGTACTCGCTCCGCATGAATGCGGAGCGGGCTTCGTCACGGTCGGCGCTGCGCTGGCGGCCCGAGTACATGCGGGCGCTGTAACCCTCGTCAGCAAGTCGCTTTACGATCCAGGCGGCGGAGTCGGCGTACTCCGTGAAGATCACGGCCTGCTCGCCGTTGCCCGGGTGAATGCCATTGGCAGCGAGACACTTTGCTGTGAGGTCACGCCACTTCGAAGGTTCGTACCCTCGATCGGCTAGGATCGCTTCGATCTGTCGGAGCAAGTCTTTGATGGCGCTCTGCTCGGCGCGATTGGCCCGCGAAGTCGCGTGTACGATCCGGGCTTCGTCCTTGGCCTCCTCGTCCGCTTCGTCAAGGCGCTCTGCTTCGAGCGCTGCCTCCGCCTCTGTTTTTTCGCCCATGTGCTGAGCCCGACGCCGTAGCGTTTCGGCGAGCGCGTAGAGGGACGAGGCAGCACGCTTGCCGTACACCATGCGCGCAAGTGGTTGAGCATTCGTCTGGAAGAACTGGTCCACCATGGCCAGAGCCTGCTGGTAAATCCCGTATTCCTTCGCGGACAAGGGGATGCGAAAGTTCTTGGCGGTGCGCCCCTGGAACAGCTTCGTCACGCCGTCGTAGTCGACAAGGTCTTCCTTCATGCGGCGAAGGAAGTGAATAGGCCCTGGCCGGAGCGGCTGCAGATTGTCATCTGCTTTGGCCCCCGGGTCGGGGTAAATGTCCGGGTCTACAAGGTGGAGCAGGTGACGGAAAAGCCATTCCGAGCCACGGTGCGGCGTAGCCGTCATCAGGAGGGCGCGCGGAGTGTTCTGAGCGAGCAGCCGTCCGACCTGGTGATACGCCGCAGCCGTGGGTGTGAGCCGGTGCGCCTCGTCGAACACAACAATGTCCCAGCCGGCCTTGTCGGGCCGGATGGCGTCCTGGACTGCGCCGTTCACGGCAGCGAGCTCCAGGGAGACCACCCACAGGTCGTGTCCCGTATCGAGGGCGTGCTCGCGAACGGTGTCGGCGGTGATACGGCGCAGACCGCCGCCGAAGAACCGATCGAAGTCCGCCTGCCACTTCGTCGCCAGGTTGGCCGGTGCCACGACGATTGCGCGACGGATCAGGCCGAGTCTCTGCATCTCGCGCAGGTACATCCCGGCCATGATCGTCTTACCCGTGCCCGGCTCGTCGGCGAGCAGGAACCGCAGGTACGGCTGCGGGAGCATCGCCCCATAGACGGCGTTCATCTGGTGGGCGTACGGGCGCAAGGGGGAGGAGGCAAGCAGAGTGGTGCGTGCGTTCGTGGCGGCTGCAAACATCCAGCGGGTCCACATCCCGGCCAGCACGCGAGCCGAAGGTGCACCCCCGTCTTGGGTGAGAACGCCGACCTGAGATGCCTCTGCGGCGGAAAGCGGCACTTTGTGGATTGTGCCGTGGTCATCAACAACAAACAGTGTCCATCCACCATCAGCGGCTGCAGTGGCGACTTCAATGGTCACCCAGCCTTCTACGCCGACCGGTAGCTTTACTCTCTGTTGCGACTCGAAGGTCATTCGTTACTACCTGCTACTCTCCGCTGCTGCCGCGATTCCTCTGCCACTGGCAAGCAGCCCAGGGCAGCTCACAGCCTACCGGCGCCGACCTCACCACCATGGACTTCCCCGGGCCTTGCGAAGCCGGATCACTACGGGTGCTTTCGGCGCTGCGTGCGCGCTTCCGTGTCTGTTGGCGGGGGTGGTGGGCCTTGTGGGTGTTGAGCTGCGCTCATGAATGCACCGGTTCGTGCTTCGCCGTGCCGGGTTCGGGGTCTCGCCTGAACGATCGTCGAGGTCGGCGGAGTGGGTTTGGCCGGTGGCCTGCCCGGTCTGGGGTCGAGCAAGACCAGGGGGCCGTACGCTGGTTGGCAACTCGGGCAGGCTTTGGACCTGCCCGCAATGTGCACGAGTGGCCCCCTGGTCTTGCTCGACGCGGGACCCGGACCGGGGAGGTGGCTAAAGCCGTGGAGCCGGCCGCCCCAGCCACGGGGTACCCCTTCTCTGACGGCAAGCGGCTGATTGCTGTAGCGCGCGGCACGGGCGCCGGCTGGGCTGGAGCGGGGCGGAGACATGAGCGCAGGCCCGGCCGGGGGCCGGGCCGCGCGCGGGGAGCGGAGCGAGTCTCAATGACGGAGTCAAGCCGTTTGCGTGACCGGCGGGGCGCTGGTGAATGCCCGGTTGTCGCGCAGTAGTGCCCACAGGACGCTGGTGCGTCGCCGGGCCAGTGCGATGACGGCCTGGACGTGCTTGCAGCCCTCACCTCGCTTCTTCAGGTAGAAGTCCCGGTTTGGTCCTTCGCGGATGATGCTGGTCTGCGCGGACATGTAGAACACCCGTCGCAGGCGGCGGCTGTAGCGCTTGGGCCGGTGCAGGTTGCCGGTTCGGCGGCCCGAGTCGCGGGGTACGGGTACGAGCCCGGCCGCAGAAGCCAGATGGCCGGCGTCCGCGTAGGCCGCCAGGTCGCCGGCCGCCACAACGAATTCTGCGCCAAGTATCGGGCCCAGACCGGGCATTGACTCGATGATTTCCGCTTGTGGGTGGTGGCGAAAGGTGTCGCGGATCTGCCGGTCGATCCGCTTGAGGCGTTCGTCCAGGGCAATGATCTGGGCCGCCAGGTCGGCGACGATCTGCGCGGCAACTTCCTCGCCCGGGAGGGCCGTCTGCTGGGCCTGAGCGGCTTCCAGCGCGGTTGCCGCCACTGCGTCGGCGCCCCGCACGCTGCGGGCCGCCAGCCAGGCTGTCAGCCGGGCTCGGCCACGGCGGCGGATCGAGGCCGGAGTCTGGTAGCCGGTCAGCAGTATCAGCGCGCCCTTGTGGTTCGAGTAGTCGAAGGAACGCTCCAGGGCAGGGAAGACGCCGGTCAGCACGTCACGAAGCCGGTTGGTCATCCGCACCCGGTCGGCGACCAGATCTGACCGGTGAGCGGTCAGCAGCGCGAGATCGGCGGCCAGCTGCGCGGGCACATCGATGGTTGCGAGGTCGCTGCGGTGGCGTGCCGTCTCGGCGATGACATAGGCGTCACGGGCGTCGGTCTTCGCTTCGCCGCGGTAGGCGCCTGACATGCGATTGACCGTGCGGCCGGGCACGTAGACTGCTTGCTGGCCATGGGCCGCAAGCAGGGCCAGCAAGAGTGCGGAGGACGTCCCGGAGATGTCCACGGCCCAGTGGACTTCGCCCGCCCGGCCGAGAATCTCGCCCAGTGCGATCAGGATGGCCGACTCGTCGTTGTCGATCTTCTGCGACCACAGAGTCGCACCGGTCTCGTCGACGACCGCTGCCCAGTGATGTCCCTTGCCTGCATCGACGCCGGCCCATACCCGGGCCCGTGGCTCACTCACTCGTCCCTCCTCGCACCGCACGGCATACCGTCGGCCCGAGGAACACCCCGCTGTCTGCTCCGTAAACAGCGACCGCACAAGGCGCGCACATCTCAATCAGCAGCCAAGGTGCCCCGAAGGGCGCGGCGGCCACTCGCTCCGAGCCACACTCGACAAGCCGCCGCCTTGAGCCACACCCCGCCCTTCCGGGCCATCCAACAACTTACGGAGCCGCCTTGAACCCGTGAAGAAGGTTGTTACTCAGTAGTGGCTGTGATGCGCCACAGGGGGGCGTCGTACTGCTTCGGACGGCTGTTGATGAGCAGCTGGCGCAGGTCTTCGCGCAAGGAGCCGTTGAGGTTCAGGGCCTCGGTGATGCGGCGGAACGTCGTGTGGGTGACTCTGCGGCTGTGGGCCTCGGCTTCGAACTGGTCGAGCTGAGATAGTACGGCCTCTGGGCCGAGCTGCGCCGGTGGCTGTTCTTTGAGCCATGCGGCCTTGTTGCGCTCGTAGTCGATTTCCGAGTAGCCGCAGATTTCGCGGCTGTGTGCCTCGACCTCGTCCAGGGTGGCGGTCGTCAGGATGGCTCGGGCCAACTGGTTGCGGGTCAGTGTCTCGTCCAGGTCGACCTCATGGACCGTCGGTCCTTCGTCCGTGAGAGGGACAGGGAGGCCGGCGTCTCGCATTTCGCAGGTGCCGCGTACGCCTCGGGCTGTCGCCGCGAGCATCCCGGTTGCCTCGGAGGGATGCCACTCCAGGACCGAGCTGATCGGCTCGACGTCCCTCGCTGTGAGGGTGTGGATGAGCGGGCCGCGCATGCCGCGCAGTTCGTCGAGAGGGAGTTCGCCATCGAGGCCGGGGCCCGCCACCAGCAGGCGGACGGGAGCGTTCACCTGGCAGCACGCGGCGAGTGTGACGGCGTCGGCGAGTGGGCTCTTCAGCGTTGGCTCGTCGCCGCGGGCGAGGATGTCGCCACCCACGTCCAGAAGGTCGATTGACTCTGGTGACAAATGGTCCACCAGCTTTTCGAGTTGGCGGGTGACGCCCTCGACCCCGTGGCGCGGATCGATCAGCGCGAGCGTGTGCGGGAGCTCTGCTGCAAGTCGGGGGAGAGTCGAGCCTGCCGGAGCGATCGGACGGGCCTCGGCCGGCACTGCCCAGACTGCTGGGGTGAGGGCCAGGAGACCGGTGAAGTTCTCTGGTCCTCGGGGGCCCGGAACCGGGTCGATCAAGAGGCGGTCCCACGCGTATGTGAGGATCACCGCCTGGTCCTCGTCGCCGTAGAGGGCGGCGTGAATCATTGCGGCGGCGACTGCGTCGCCCCCTCCTCCTGCTGCGACGATCAACCGCGTCATGCGTCTCAGCCTACGGGGTGAGGGGTTGACCACTCACCCTATAGTGGCTAGAGGCCATAGCCACTTGTATCGAGAAGCAGGCCTCAGCTCGGGAGCGGGGTGCCCGCCTACTCGCCTGGGGCTCGCCTTGGGTGAGGAGGACTGATGCCGCAGATCGAGGAGGCTCAGCCGAAGTATCTCCAGATCGCGCACTACATCCGTGATCAGATTCTTCGGGGTGACCTGCGACCGGGTGATGAGGTGCCGTCCGAGCGGCAGTTGGCGGCGGACTGGAAGGTGTCCCGGCCCACGGCTGCACGGTCGTTGGAGGCGCTGAGCCATCAAGGGCTCGTCGAGAAGCGCCAGGGATCGGGCACGTACGTGCGGAGCCTGGAGGTCAACCGGCGGGCACGTGAGTTGTACGGCCGCGCTCGGCAGACCGGGAAGATCTACACGCCTGGTGAGTACGCCGTGATCACCTCTGCCGGTTGGCTGGAGGCGCCGGATCACGTGGCTGAGGCGCTGGGTCTGGTCAAGGATCGTCGGGCGGTGCATCGGCGGCGTGTGACCAACAATCAGGACGGGCCGATCACGCTGTCTACCTCGTGGTTCGCTCCGGATGTCGGTCAGCGTGCGCCGAAGCTTCTGGAGCCGGAGCGGATCCAAGAGGGAACGCTGCTGTACGTCGAGAACATGACGGGACGGCAGGGCAGTTACGCGGAAGATCGCATGTGCGCGCGTGCGGCCTCGGAGGAAGAGGCCGAGGACCTTCAACTTGCGGTCGGCTCAGCCGTCCTGATCGTCCACCACGTCGTCTTCGACGTCCAGGACCGGCCGTTGGAGTTGGCTGAGGCCACCTACCCGCCGCATCGTTGGGCGTTCGAGCAGGGCTACCCCCTCACCTGAGGGGGGCAGTTGCGGCGAATCGCTTGCATCGATGAAGTGGCTAATGCCACTATCCAGGAAGTGGCTAAGGCCACTTCACTGGGAGGAGGCGCGGTGTGACGAGTCAGCGGCCGGATCAGGGCGCGCAGTTACCTTGCCTGGGTTGCCGGGGGCGTGGCTGGAAGCGTGTCGGCTCGCGTACGACCCTGGCGCTTGCCACCGCCGCCGATCGCACCCGTGCCACATCGAAGCGGCGCTGCCTCGACTGCGACGGTAGCGGCAGGAAGTGAGCACCTGATGGCCTACATGATCGACCGCTACCCGTCTGAGGAATCACCGCGTCTCGGCGCGATGACCTTGCACCCTGTCGCTGAGTCCGTACCGCGGGCTCGGCGCTGGTTCCGCAAGTTCATCGCCCCGTACAACCCGGCCTGCTCCGTCGATGACTGTGCGCTGATGATCTCGGAGCTGGTGACCAATGCCATCGCTTACGGCCGGTCGGACGAACCCTGGCTTGTCCGGGTCGAGTGGTTCCGTGAGGGAGCCTCACTTCGGGTCGACGTGCACAACCCGGGCTTTCCGGCGAACGTGCGGCTGAGGCACCCCGACGCCAACGACTCCCACGGGCGTGGACTGCTTCTGGTTGATTCTCTGGCCGAGTCGTGGCACGCCGCACCGAGCCGCTTCGGCGGAACCGTCGTCTCCTTCGTGATGGCTGATGCCTGGCCCGGAAGGTAAGCGCTCGCTCCGCCTCTACTGTCTTCGCCACCCTCACCGCACCGAGCTTCGGCCCGGTCCACAACCGCCCCTCCAGCGGCTGGCCCTGCCGCTGCGGTGCCCGGCGCGACGACACAGATCCGGCCCTCGGTACGCCCTTCGACCCGGACGCATACGACTACGAAGCGGCCGTGCTCTGGAACGCCCACGCCGGAGCTCTCTGGCGGCGCCTCTCGATCTACCTGCGCCGTGAGATCGCCAAGCGCGCCGGACTCACCCAACGCGCGTTTCGGCATCGCGCACGTGTCTCCTACCAAAGCGCCCTCGTACGGTGTCCGCTGGTCCGTCGCAGGCAATGTGTTCTCGGAGTCCTTCCGTTCCAAGGCACTTGCCGACCACTACCGCACGAAGCTCATGCGTGCGATGCCCGAGGGCGAGGAGTTCGACACGGAGTCGGGACTTCCGGCCTCGATGGAAGAGAAGAAGTCGGCCGTGTCCTGGTACGCCTTCGCTCTCCGATACCTCGCCATGAAATGGCCTCATGCCGCCCCCAACACACGGGATGGCATCAACGAAGCCCTCACCAGCGTGACGCTGGAACTCCTCGACGAGCGCGCTGGACGACCATCCGACGAGAACATCCGCAGAGCACTGCGCAACTGGGCCTTCGTGCTGCCCGGGCCCGATGACCGAGAAGTTCCGGAGGACGTGCGGAACGTTCTCCACTGGGTGTCCAAGGCGTCCCGGCCGCTCGCCGATCTCGCTGAAGCGGCCACGGCTCGCACGGTCCTCGACTCGCTGAAGCTCAAGCTCGACGGCACGGCTGCAGCGGCGGAGACCGTGTGGCGCAAGCGTCGGACGCTCGTCAACGCCGCGAACTACGCCGTCGATCTGGGGGAGCTGCGTGAGAACCCCATCACGGCTGTCCGCTGGCAGAAGCCAAAGGTGTCTAACCAGGTCGATCCGCGGGTTGTCGCCAACCCGGAGCAGGCACGGAACCTCCTGGCGGCTGTCTCCTACGTGGGCGGGTACCGGCGCGCCCGTGGCCGTCGCCTCGTGGGTCTGTTCGCCGCCATGTACTTCGGCGGTCTCCGGCCGGCGGAAGCGGTCGGCCTTGCCGAGACGGATCTGAACCTTCCCGAGCAAGGCTGGGGCTCGGCGCTGCTCCACCGGACCCGTCCGTCTGTCGGCAAGCAGTGGACCGACTCGGGGAGACCCATGACGACCGCGGGCTGAAGAACCGGCCGATCGAGGACGTGAGGCGGGTGCCGATCCCGCCTCACCTCGTGGCCGTGCTCCGCGAGCACTTGGCCACCTTTGGCACGGCGGACGACGGGCGGCTGTTCTTCAGCGAGAAGGGCTCGGTCGTCCCGTCCTCGACCTACTACCGCGTGTGGCAGGAAGCTCGGCTCCTCGCGCTTCCGCCGGCCGTCGCGGCCTCGCCGCTCGCGAGTCGACCGTACGACCTCCGGCACTCGGCGCTGTCGACGTGGCTCAACGCCGGTGTCGACCCCACCGAGGTGGCCGAGCGCGCCGGCAACAGCGTGGAGGTCCTGCTTACCCGCTACGCGAAATGCCTCGACGGACGGCAGGATGTCGCCAACCGTCGCATCGAGGACCTGCTCCGCGAGTACGAGTGAGACAACCTGTACCCACACTGAGGCCTCGGGCATGTCGCCTGGGGGCTCCCTCGTTTCGTGCCCTACCTGCGCCGATGCTTCGTCCGGAAAGGGCGAGCTGGGTCGCGGTGCTTGCCCTGCGGTCTTGTGACCTCGTCTCGCTTGCTGCTGGCATATCTGCAACGTCAACGCGGGAGCACAGGGGGCCTTGTGGAACTGCACGTCACGCGCTGGAAGCGGTACGGGCATGATCGTCTGTACGTCAACCTGCCTGATGGCACCGCGGTCGGTTGGGCGGACATCACGACGGGGGATATCACGGTTTTGCGGGCCGAGTGTCGTGACGACGTGATCGCCGTGCTCACGAAGCACTTACAGAACCTCACCGAGCCTGTCCCGCCAGACAGGGCGCCGGAGGTTCAGGCGCGTCCGATGCTGCCGCCTCTGACGCCGGCCGACGACCTGGCCGTCAACCCTCCCGGGCAGGCGTTGCGTGATCTGCTCGCCGAATCCGGCCCGGGGCTGATGGAGCGAGTCGTTTCACGGCTTCTTCGGCGGCCCTCGGAATGGGACTCCTGGCGAAAGGGATTGGCGGGGGAGCGGCGAGTGGGAGCCGAGTTGAACCGCTTGGGGCGCCACGGCTGGCGGGTCCTGCACTCCGTTCCCTTGGCCAACAAGGTGGATATCGATCACTTACTGATCGGGCCTGGTGGAGTGTTCAGCATCAATACGAAGCACCACCACAAGCGGGCCGTATGGGTCGGGGACGATTCCGTGAAAGTCGATCACGGGAAACCCGCACCCTACGCACGCAAGAGCCGGGCGGAGGCCAAGCGGGTCGCCCGAGTGCTTGAGCGCTATTGCGACTTCTCGGTGCCGGTGGAGCCGGTGCTCGTCTTCGTGGGTGTCACCGAGCTGAAGGTGGTCGCTACGCAGCTTGATGTCCGGGTGTACCAGGAGCGCCAGGTATCGGCACTCGCTCCCCTCTCAGGCGTTCTCACGGCCGACCAGGTGGAGCAGGTGTACGGCGTCGCTCGCCATCGCCAGGCTTGGAGTCTGGCCTGAGTCAGTGCGTCTCAGCGAGCTGCCGACCATCCCTGCGGGGCCTGTGGGTGGTTTCCAGGGTGTGACCGTCGTCGGGGCGGGGTGCCCTGTCAGTGCCGTCTCTTACGCTCCGCTTTTGAACAAGCAGTTCGAGTGGAGAGGGGACGCGGATGGGTGGCAACGCATGGACGCACACGGGCCCGTATCAGCGTGATCTGGCGGCCGCGTTCCGGCAGGAGCAGGAAGACGAGCTGGCGCGGGACAACCACGGCTTCGAGGGGCGGTCCGTCGAGGAACTGTGGCGCGCCCCGGAGTGGCATGAGTACATCTTCACCGGCGGCACGGGCTCCGTGTTGGACTTCCCTCTCATGATCGAGGCCGAGGACACCGATGACGGTCCGTTCATGCGGCCGCTGACCGATGACGAGGTGCGAGCGTGGGCTCCTCACGGCCGGCCTACCTACGAGGAGTGGGACGCCGCGCTCGACTCCGAGCAGTTGGACTTCCCACGCCGCGCCCGGGGGAACTGCACAGTGCTCTACCGCGACGGTAGGCCCGCGCAGATCGCCTACTGGGGGGTCACCGCCGACTAGGGGAGTCGGTACCGCCTTGCGCTGTGGCCCCACACCTGTCCCGGGTCCGGGGCCACATCGCTTTGCGGGGCTCACCTGGGAGAACGCTCCAAGATCCCGTCTACGCCTCGTCCACAGACCCCGACATACGGCCGCTCCGGGCGGCACACGCCTGCACACACGCGAAGACCCCGGCCTCACGTTTCCGCTGGTGACGGGGTCTTTGGGCACCTCATGCTGGGTGCCCCGGCAGGATTCGAACCTGCACACGGCCGCACTGGCCCATACGGTGCCGGCGGAGCGTCGGTGGATCGAGCTCTCCGACGGTCGCGTCACCGTCTACGGCGTGTGTCCGCCAGATCCCTTTCAACGGTGCCGTATCGAGCACCGGCCGGCCTGCTCGGCACAACGGCTACCGGATATGGGCTGACCTGGGTAATCGCTCGGCCGCGACCGGCTCCCCGTCGACCCGCGGACGAGCCGGATGCCGCAGTCGCAGGTGATCGCGAGAGGTTTCCTTCGAAACCTACGCAAAGGGTATTGACTTATGGCGCCTGGTGTACATCGTGGTTAGTAGGCCATAACACCGAAAGAGTTGCAAAGTCGATGAGGACGTCTAGCCGGCTAGTGACTTGGACAGGATGTGGTTCAGGCCCCCAGCAAGCCGGCGCGATACCGAGGCAACAGTGACGACTGAAGCTTCAGGACACGAGCAGTACTACTGGGGACTGTTTTTTGCCCTCAAGGCGGGCACTGCACTGTGCTCTACCGCGACGGTCAGACGACCGAGATCGGCTACTGCGGTGCACCGCCGATGAACCGCCCCTCAGGCCCCTGGACTTGTCCGGGGGTCTTGCCGTCTGCCGGAGCTGACCTGGGCAGACGTCTCAAGATCCCGTCCACGCCTCGTCCACAGCCCCCGACATGCGGCCGCTCCGGGCCGCACACGCCTGCACACACGCGAAGACCCCGTCTCAGCAAAAGCGCTGATGGCGGGGTCTTTGGGCACCTCATGCAAGGTGCCCCCGGCAGGATTCGAACCTGCGCACACGGCTCCGGAGGCCGTTGCTCTATCCCCTGAGCTACGGGGGCGTGTCGGTCGCGTTGCTCGCGGCGACGGGTAGAACACTACCAGCTCCCTCGGGGTGGTCATGAACGGGTTTCCGCTGTCGAGGGCGGGTGTGTGGGGCGCCCGTGCGGGGTGGAAGTGGGGAAAACCCGGACGCGGTGGCCGGGGCCGACCTACTCTCGAGTTGTGCCAGGCGCGTCGGGCCGGGTGCTTGTTGTGGACGACAACAAGGTCATCCGGCAGCTGATCAGGGTCAACCTCGAGCTGGAGGGGCTGGAGGTCGTGACCGCGGCCGATGGTGCCGAGTGTCTTGATGTCGTCCATCAGGTGCGGCCCGATGTCGTGACCCTCGATGTGGTGATGCCTCGGCTGGACGGGCTCCGGACCGCCGCGCGCCTGCGGGCCGACCCGCGTACCCGTGACGTGCCCCTCGCCATCGTCAGCGCGTGCAGCCAGCACGAGGTCGAGTCCGGGCTCGAAGTGGGCATCGACGCTTTCCTTCCCAAGCCGTTCGAGCCGGGCGAACTCGTCGGGATGGTCAGGGAGTTGATCGAGCGCGAGCGGCGTGGGGGGCGACAGGGCGGTGGTTCCGGCGCCGACGGTGACGGTGCCCAGGTGGCGACAGCCGATCAGCCGGCCGTGCCGTAGTCGTGCCGTAGATCTGCGGACGTAGACCTGCCGTAGCCCACCGGTAGCCGCGCGGCCTCCGGCGCGACGTCGCGTCCACATCCCGGACCCTCGCCCAAACCGGCTCGCATACCCACCCCCCTCCTCCCATACGCTTGTCCCCGTGACCCCCGCCGAGCTCTCCCGCGCCGTGCTGCACGCCGTGCGTCGCGCTGTCGACGCGGGTGAGCTCAGCGTGACCGTGCCGGAGCGGGCCGTGGTCACTCCGCCGGGGCCCGGGGGCTGTGGCGACTACGCCACCAACATCGCGCTCCAGCTGGCCGGTGCGGCAGGGCAGCAGCCGCGGCGCGTGGCGGAGATCCTGCGGGCGCGGCTCCTCGACGAGTGCCGCTTCACCGACGTGGTCGTCACCGGGCCCGGGTTCCTCAACGTCAGTCTGCGGAGCACCGCCTCCGCCGGTCTCGTCGCGGAGATCCTGCGGCGTGGGCGGCGGTACGGCCACGTGACGACCGGGTTCAGCGGGACCGCCGTCCGGCTCCGGTGTCCGGCGGAGGTGCGTGCCGTCGTGGTCGCCGACGCCGTGGCCCGTGTGCTGCGCAGCCAGGGAGACTCCGTCCGCGTCACCTGCGACGGCCGTCCCGCCCCGGAATGGGAGACCCGCCTCGGGACCAGCATCGACTCCCGGGGCCCCTACCCCCTCCCCGACATCGACTACCCCCTCCCCGACATCGACGTCACCGTCCACCCCGTCCCGGCCCCCGCCGACCCCGTCCCCCTGGGCCGTGACGCCGCCCGCTGGGCCCTGCTCCACCCCGCCGCCCACGACCGGCCCCGTATCACCGGCGATCATCTGGTCCAGCGGGAGACCAACCCCCTCTTCCGCGTCCGTTACGCCCACGCCCGCACCCGGGCCCTCCTGCGCAACGCCGCCGACCTGGGCTTCGCACCCGAGCCCGGCCCCGTGCACGCGAGTGACACGGCACCGCTGCTCGCCGCGCTCGGAGACCACCCCCGCCTCCTCGCCGCCAGCGCGACGCACCACACCCCCGACCGCCTGGCCCGGCACCTCGTCACCGTCGCCGATGCCACGCTGCCCGTGCTCCCCGCCGTGCTGCCCCTCGGCGAGGAGAAACCCTCGGCCGCCCACCGTGCCCGGCTCGCCCTCGCCGAAGCCGCCGGGACGGTGCTGGCCGGTGGCCTGTCCCTGCTCGGCATCGACGCACCTGAACACCTCTGAGAGCCAAGAAGAGACGTACGACATGAGCCGTTCCGCACACCCCGCCGGGCCCCGTCACGCCGATGTCCTCCCCGAGGGCCACTACTCGGCGCCGCCCGCCGACCTCAACGCCCTCGACCCGAAGGTCTGGGCGCAGACCGTGACGCGTGACGCGGACGGTGTCGTCACCGTCGGCGGGATTCCCGTCACGCGGCTCGCCGAGGAGTTCGGCACCCCCGCCTACGTCCTCGACGAGGCCGACTTCCGGGCCCGGGCCCGGGCCTGGCGCACCGCCTTCGGCCAGGACGCCGACGTGTTCTACGCCGGCAAGGCGTTCCTGTCCCGTGCCGTCGTGCGCTGGCTGCACGAGGAGGGGCTGAACGTCGACGTCTGCTCCGGCGGTGAGCTGGCCACCGCCCTCTCCGCCGGCATGCCCGCGGAGCGCATCGCCTTCCACGGCAACAACAAGTCCGTCGACGAGATCACCCGGGCCGTCGAGGCCGGCGTCGGGCACATCGTGCTCGACTCCTTCCAGGAGATCGTCCGCGTCGCCCACATCGCGCAGGGTCTGGGCAAGCGGCAGAAGGTCCTGATCCGGATCACCGTCGGCGTCGAGGCACACACGCACGAGTTCATCGCCACGGCCCACGAGGACCAGAAGTTCGGCATCCCGCTGGCCGGCGGGCAGGCCGCCGAGGCCGTACGGCGTGCCCTGCAGCTCGACGGGCTGGAGCTCGTCGGCATCCACAGCCACATCGGCTCGCAGATCTTCGACATGTCCGGCTTCGAGGTCGCCGCCCACCGGGTCGTCTCGCTGCTCAAGGACGTCCGTGACGAGCACGGCGTCGAACTGCCCGAGATCGACCTCGGTGGCGGGCTCGGCATCGCGTACACCAGCGACGACGACCCCCGTGAGCCGCACGAGATCGCCAAGTCGCTCACCGAGATCGTGACGAGGGAGTGCGAGGCCGCCAAGCTGCGCACGCCGCGCATCTCCGTCGAGCCGGGGCGTGCCATCGTCGGCCCGACCGCCTTCACGCTCTACGAGGTCGGCACCATCAAGCCGCTCGACGGGCTGCGGACGTACGTCTCCGTCGACGGCGGCATGTCGGACAACATCCGCACCGCGCTGTACGACGCCGAGTACAGCGTCGCGCTGGTCTCCCGCACCTCCGACGCCGCGCCGATGCTCGCCCGTGTCGTCGGCAAGCACTGCGAGAGCGGGGACATCGTGGTGAAGGACGCGTTCCTGCCGGCCGATGTGGCGCCGGGTGACCTCGTCGCCGTGCCGGCCACGGGCGCCTACTGCCGGTCCATGGCCAGCAACTACAACCACGTGCTGCGGCCGCCGGTCGTCGCCGTGCAGGGCGGCGAGGCCCGGGCGATCGTCCGCCGGGAGACCGAGGAGGACCTGCTGCGTCTCGACGTCGGCTGAGCCGAACCGGCGGCGGGGGTGGAAGATCTCCTGTCCGCCACCCCGGTACAAATGAAATCGATGTCTCACGATCCGGACGAAGGGCAGAAACTCCCGTCCGGTGAGTGAGACTGGTGCAACCGTAGACGGTATGAGGAAACGAGGTCGGATGATGCGTACGCGTCCGCTGAAGGTGGCGCTGCTGGGCTGTGGAGTGGTCGGCTCAGAGGTGGCGCGCATCATGACGACGCACGCCGACGACCTCACGGCCCGCATCGGTGCCCCGGTGGAGCTCGCGGGCGTGGCCGTACGGCGGCCCGACAGGGTGCGCGAGGGCATCGCCCCCGAGCTCGTCACCACCGACGCCACCGCCCTCGTCAAACGGGGCGACATCGACGTCGTCGTCGAGGTGATCGGCGGGATCGAGCCGGCGCGGACGCTCATCACCACCGCCTTCGAGCACGGGGCGTCCGTCGTCTCCGCCAACAAGGCGCTGCTCGCCCAGGACGGGGCGGCCCTGCACGCCGCCGCCGACGAGCACGACAAGGACCTCTACTACGAGGCCGCCGTCGCCGGTGCCATCCCGCTGATCCGTCCGCTGCGCGAGTCCCTCGCCGGCGACAAGATCAACCGGGTGATGGGCATCGTCAACGGCACCACCAACTTCATCCTCGACAAGATGGACTCGACCGGCGCCGGCTACCAGGAGGCGCTCGACGAGGCCACGGCGCTCGGGTACGCGGAGGCCGACCCGACCGCCGACGTCGAGGGCTTCGACGCCGCCGCCAAGGCCGCCATCCTCGCCGGTATCGCCTTCCACACGCGCGTGCGCCTCGACGACGTCTACCGCGAGGGCATGACCGAGGTCACCGCGTCCGACTTCGCCTCCGCCAAGGAGATGGGCTGCACCATCAAACTGCTCGCGATCTGCGAGCGGGCCGCGGATGGTGGGTCCGTCACCGCGCGCGTGCACCCCGCCATGATCCCGCTGAGCCACCCGCTGGCCTCCGTGCGCGGCGCCTACAACGCCGTGTTCGTCGAGTCCGACGCCGCGGGGCAGCTCATGTTCTACGGGCCCGGAGCGGGTGGTTCCCCGACGGCGTCCGCCGTGCTCGGCGACCTCGTCGCCGTCTGCCGCAACCGGATCGGCGGCGCGACCGGACCGGGAGAGTCCGCGTACGCCGCCCTGCCGGTGTCCCCGATGGGCGACGTCGTCACGCGCTACCACATCAGCCTCGACGTGGCCGACAAACCGGGTGTTCTCGCCCAGGTCGCGACCGTCTTCGCCGAGCACGGAGTCTCGATCGATACGGTTCGCCAGTCGGGGAAGGACGGCGAGGCCTCCCTCGTCGTCGTCACGCACCGTGCGTCCGACGCCGCCCTCACCGGGACCGTCGAGGCGTTGCGCAAGCTCGACACCGTGCGTGGTGTCGCCAGCATCATGCGGGTTGAAGGAGAGTAACCAGCAATGACCCACCAGTGGCGCGGAATCATCGAGGAGTACCGGGACCGGCTGCCGGTATCCGACACCACGCCGGTCGTGACGCTCCGCGAGGGCGGCACGCCCCTCGTGCCCGCGCAGGTGCTCTCCGAGCGCACGGGCTGCGAGGTCCACCTCAAGGTGGAGGGCGCGAACCCGACCGGTTCCTTCAAGGACCGCGGCATGACCATGGCCATCACCAGGGCCAAGGAGGAGGGCGCGAAGGCCGTCATCTGCGCCTCCACCGGCAACACGTCGGCGAGCGCCGCCGCGTACGCCGTGCGGGCCGGGATGGTCTGCGCCGTGCTGGTCCCGACGGGCAAGATCGCGCTCGGCAAGATGGGCCAGGCCCTCGTGCACGGCGCGAAGATCCTCCAGGTCGACGGCAACTTCGACGACTGCCTCACCCTCGCGCGCGGCCTGAGCGACAACTATCCCGTGGCGCTGGTCAATTCGGTCAACCCGGTACGTATCGAGGGTCAGAAGACGGCCTCCTTCGAGATCGTGGACATGCTCGGCGACGCGCCCGACATCCACGTGCTGCCGGTCGGCAACGCGGGCAACATCACGGCCTATTGGAAGGGCTACACGGAGTACGTCGCCGACGGCGTCGCCTCCCGTACCCCCCGGATGTGGGGCTTCCAGGCCTCCGGCAGCGCGCCGATCGTGCGGGGCGAGATCGTCAAGGACCCGTCGACCATCGCCACCGCCATCCGCATCGGCAACCCGGCCTCGTGGCAGCACGCCCTCGCGGCGCGGGACGAATCGGGCGGTTTCATCGACGAGGTGACGGACCGTGAGATTCTGCGCGCCTACCGGCTGTTGGCCTCGCAGGAGGGCGTCTTCGTCGAGCCCGCGTCCGCCGCGTCGGTCGCCGGCCTGCTGAAGGCCGCCGAGCAGGGCAAGGTCGACCCGGGGCAGCGGATCGTGTGCACCGTCACGGGCAACGGTCTGAAGGACCCCGACTGGGCCGTCGCCGGAGCCCCGCAGCCGGTCACCGTTCCCGTCGACGCGGCGACCGCGGCGGAGCGCCTGGGTCTCGTCTGAGGGGCGCCCTCGGACCGGTCTGACGTGCGCCGACGCACCGAGCGCCGGTGCAGCGTCCGGCACGGTCCGGCGCAAGACGGCGCTTGTCCGAGGGACTTCCCTACGGGGGGTGCACAGGGGGCTTACGACACGCATCGTGCGCCTCCTGTGCGCCCTATGTCGCCACAGAACCTTCCTTCGATAGGCTGTACTGAACCCGCCCGCCGCATATGCCTCAGCACAGGGCTCGGCGCCGCGCCGTCTCCACGGCCGGTACAGCGGCCGGCCACCCCGGCCGGCAGCGGCCCCCAGGGTTCTCGTACGCCATCGAATGTCCGTCCCACGTCATTCGACAATCACGCAGCTCAAGGAGAGTCATCGAGAGATGGCCGGTCCAGCGTTCCGCGCCGCCGCCGTCCGGGTGCGCGTCCCCGCCACCAGCGCCAACCTCGGCCCGGGCTTCGACGCCCTCGGCCTCGCGCTGGGCTTGTACGACGACGTGGTCGTCCGGGTGGCCGACTCCGGGCTGCACATCGACATCGCGGGAGAGGGCAGCGAGACCCTCCCGCGCGACGAGCAGCACCTCCTCGTCCGTTCCCTGCGCACCGCCTTCGACCTGCTGGGCGGACAGCCCCGCGGGCTGGAGATCGTCTGCGCCAACCGCATTCCGCACGGCCGGGGCCTCGGCTCCTCCTCGGCCGCCATCTGCGCCGGAATCGTCGCCGCCCGCGCCGTGACCATAGGCGCCGAGGCCAAGCTCGACGACACCGCGCTGCTCGAGCTGGCCACGGAGATCGAGGGCCACCCGGACAACGTCGCGGCGTGTCTGCTGGGTGGCTTCACCCTGTCCTGGATGGAGGGCGGCGCGGCCCGCGCGATCAGGATGGACCCCGCCGATTCCATCGTTCCGGTGGTTTTCGTCCCCGGGAAGCCGGTACTCACCGAGACGGCGCGCGGCCTGCTCCCGCGCACCGTCCCGCACGTCGACGCTGCCGCCAACGCCGGCCGGGCCGCCCTGCTCGTCGAGGCCCTGACCCGTCGCCCCGAGCTGCTGCTGCCCGCCACCGAGGACCGCCTGCACCAGGAGTACCGCGCCCCGGCCATGCCCGAGAGCACGGCGCTCGTGGAACGGCTGCGGTCCGAGGGCGTCCCGGCGGTCATCTCCGGTGCCGGGCCGACGGTCATGGCGCTGGCCGACGCGGGCACCGCCGACAAGGTCGAGGCCCTGGCGGGCACGGGCTGGGCGGCGAACCGGCTGCACCTCGACCAGCAGGGCGCGAGCGTGCTCCCGCTCGCGACCCCCAGTGACTTCTAAAAGCACACGGTTGCCGGATTTGGAGAGGGGGAATGTTTGTTGGATCCGGTAGTGTTAACCTCAAGTCTGCACCCGACCCCACCATGGCGAGGTGCCTCGTGTCCCCGTCCGGGACAGACATTCTTCCGGGAGCTCCCCAAGCCGCACTGTGTTCCGTACGTCGGACCGTACGCCGTACACGGACACTGAGCGGGGCGCAGGGCACGCTCCGGAACCGGTGCGACCACGCCGCATGACACTGAAACCGGGTGCCACGGCATAAGGAAGCGCCATCACCAGATTCCTCCGCCGCTTAGGCGGACCACCGCCCCGGCACGGTTCACACCACACAGACCGAAGCCGGACAGCACAACCGGTCGCCGAGCCAGACAGGCCGACGTCCGCTCCAGGGAAGGACCCTTCGTGAGCGACACCACCGATCTGATGGGCGCACGTGTCGAGGACACCGCTGCCGCGCCCGCCACGGACGCCTCCGCGCCTGCCAGCGGTGCCGGCTCCCGGCGGCGCCGCGGTACCGGCCTCGAGGGCATGGTGCTGGCCGAGCTGCAGCAGGTCGCATCCGGCCTCGGCATCAAGGGCACCGCGCGCATGCGCAAGAGCCAGCTGATCGAGGTCATCAAGGAGGCGCAGGCGTCCGGCGGCGCCGCCCCGGCCGCGAAGGCCGACGCCCCCGCAGAGGCCAAGCCGAAGCGCCGCGCCACCTCCCGGGCCCGTACGGGCGACAACGCGGAGAAGGCCGACAAGAAGGCGGACGCGAAGCAGGCCTCCGAGGCCCCCGCCGAGCAGGCCGACAAGGCCGCGGCCCAGCAGCAGATCGAGATCCCCGGCCAGCCCGCTGGGGGCCCCTCCCGCGCGAGCGAAGACGATGCGCCTTCCGAGCGCCGCCGTCGCCGGGCCACCGCCGACGCCGGAGCCCCGGCCTCCGCTCCCGAGACGGTCGCCGCCGAGGCGAAGAACGAGTCCAAGGGCGAGGGGTCTGCCCAGCAGCAGTCGCAGCAGCAGTCCCAGAACAACGACGCCAAGTCCGACTCCGGCGACGGTGGCGAGGGCCGCCGCCGCGACCGCCGTGACCGTGACCGCGGCCGGGACCGCGACCGCCGGGGCAACAAGGGCGACGACCAGCAGGGCGGCCAGCGCGGCCAGCAGCAGAACCAGCAGGGCGGCGGCCGCCAGGACCGCGGCGGCCAGCAGGACGACGACGACTTCGAGGGCGGCCGTCGTGGCCGTCGCGGGCGTTACCGCGACCGCCGTGGCCGTCGTGGCCGCGACGACGTGCAGGAGCCGCAGATCGCCGAGGACGACGTCCTGATCCCCGTCGCGGGCATCCTGGACATCCTCGACAACTACGCCTTCATCCGCACGTCCGGCTACCTGCCCGGCCCGAACGACGTGTACGTCTCCCTCGCCCAGGTCCGCAAGAACGGCCTGCGCAAGGGCGACCACATCACCGGTGCGGTCCGTCAGCCCAAGGAAGGCGAGCGGCGCGAGAAGTTCAACGCGCTGGTCCGCCTGGACTCCGTCAACGGCATGGCGCCCGAACACGGCCGCGGCCGCCCGGAGTTCAACAAGCTCACCCCGCTCTACCCGCAGGACCGGCTCCGCCTGGAGACCGACCCGGGCGTGCTCACCACCCGCATCATCGACCTGGTCTCGCCGATCGGTAAGGGCCAGCGCGGTCTGATCGTGGCCCCGCCGAAGACCGGCAAGACCATGATCATGCAGGCGATCGCCAACGCGATCACGCACAACAACCCCGAGTGCCACCTGATGGTCGTCCTCGTCGACGAGCGTCCGGAAGAGGTCACCGACATGCAGCGGTCGGTGAAGGGCGAGGTCATCTCCTCGACCTTCGACCGTCCGGCCGAGGACCACACCACGGTCGCGGAGCTCGCCATCGAGCGTGCGAAGCGCCTGGTGGAGCTGGGTCACGACGTCGTCGTGCTGCTCGACTCGATCACGCGTCTGGGCCGTGCGTACAACCTCGCCGCGCCCGCCTCCGGCCGCATCCTGTCCGGTGGTGTCGACTCGACGGCGCTGTACCCGCCGAAGCGCTTCTTCGGTGCGGCGCGCAACATCGAGGACGGCGGCTCGCTGACCATCCTCGCCACCGCCCTGGTGGACACCGGGTCCCGCATGGACGAGGTGATCTTCGAGGAGTTCAAGGGCACCGGCAACATGGAGCTCAAGCTCGACCGGAAGCTCGCCGACAAGCGCATCTTCCCGGCGGTGGACGTCGACGCGTCCGGCACCCGTAAGGAAGAGATCCTGCTCGGCAACGAGGAGCTCTCCGTCGTCTGGAAGCTGCGCCGGGTGCTGCACGCGCTCGACCAGCAGCAGGCGATCGAGCTGCTCCTCGACAAGATGAAGCAGACCAAGTCGAATGTCGAGTTCCTGATGCAGATCCAGAAGACCACCCCGACGCCGGGCAACGGCGACTGAGGTAGGAATCGCACAAGAGGGCCGCCCCCGTTCGCGGGAGCGGCCCTCTTGTGCTCCAAGGACACCGGCAACCGGACCGGCGAGATGTTCGCCACAAGGAAGTCCATCGGTACCGATTTCAAGCAGTACGACGTCTTCGGCTGAAATCGCAGGTGAGCGGGGTACGCCCCCTTCGTCCGAACACACACCGTGTCCGCCGCCGCACGCGATGGGCACAGTCCGTTGTGCAACCCTTTCCCGAGTTTCCCCGTCTGACCAGGCGGAGCGACGATGGTGCCAGGGGAAGTCCCCGATCGAGAACGCTGGCACCGACCGCAGGGGGTAACAGACCGTAGACGAGCTGAGGAGCACATGTCTGCCGAGAGCACGCCGGGTCCGGGTATACCGGACGGGACCGGCACCAACGGATCGCGCCACGGCGCCAAGGGCCGACGCCGCAAGCCCCGCAAGCGTCACAAGGGCATGATGGTCATGGCCTGGACCGCGGCCGGCATCGTCGTCCTCGGCGGCGCCGGAGCGGGGTACGTGTACTTCAAGCTCAACGGCAACCTGAAGAGCGTCGACATCGACCAGGCCCTCGGCACCGACCGGCCCAAGAAGGCCGACAACGGCTCCGAGAACATCCTCGTCCTCGGCTCCGACACCCGCGCCGGCGGCAACAAGAAGATCGGCGGCGGCACCGACGACGGCAGCGCCCGCTCCGACACGGCGATGATCGTGCACATCTACAAGGGCCACAAGAAGGCCAGCGTGGTCTCCATCCCGCGCGACACCCTCATCGACCGGCCCTCCTGCACCGACACCAAGGGCAAGGAGTACCCCGCCGCGAACGGCGTGATGTTCAACTCCGCCTACTCCACGGGCGGGGCCGCCTGCGCCGTGAAGACCGTCGAGTCGATCACCGACCTGCGGATGGACCACTACCTGGAGGTCGACTTCGCCGGCTTCCAGAAGCTCATCGACGACCTCGGCGGCGTCGAGGTCACCACGACCAAGAGCATCGACGACCCCGACAGCCACCTGAAGCTGCGGGCCGGCACCCACAGACTCGACGGTGAGCAGGCCCTCGGCCTGGTCCGCACCCGCCACGGCGTCGGCGACGGCTCCGACCTCGGCCGCATCCAGCTCCAGCAGGCCTTCATCAAGGCCCTGCTGAACCAGGTCAAGGACGTCGGCGTCTTCAGCAACCCCAAGAAGCTGCTCGACCTCGCGGAGACCGCGACCAAGACGGTGACGGCCGACTCCGACCTCGGCTCGGTCAACAAGCTCGCGTCCTTCGCGGACGGGCTCAAGGGCATCAGCCCGTCCCACATGCACATGGTCACGATGCCGGTCGCCTACGACCCGGACGACCCCAACCGCGTCCTCCTCCAGAAGAAGAAGGCCCAGGAGATCTGGAACGCCCTGGAGCAGGACAAGCCGATCCCGAAGTCGGCGACGTCCGGCTCGGCCTCGGGCGAAGCCAAGGGTGTCGTGAGCGCGCCCTGAGGGCAGCGCTCCGAGGGGCGCGGGGCTCAGCCGATATGCGGCTCCGCCGCGTGGGCGCGACCAGCCACGAACGATCCGCGCCCGCCCACGGCGATCCAGTGGCGTCCGCGCCTGCGACCCGCTCCACCGGCACGCGGGGAACAAACAACGGCAACCCCCGGTTTTGGGAGTAGGCCCCAGTCCTGGCAGACTGGTACGTCGGCTCCGGTTCACGCTCCCGCATCCCGCGTCAGCGACCCGGCGCCCTCCCGAAACCTAGGAGACACCTTGAAGCGCGACATCCACCCCGAGTACGTCGAGACGCAGGTCAGCTGCACCTGCGGCGCGTCGTTCACCACGCGCAGCACCATCGAGTCCGGCACCATCCGCGCCGATGTCTGCTCCGAGTGCCACCCGTTCTACACGGGCAAGCAGAAGATCCTCGACACCGGTGGCCGTGTGGCCCGCTTCGAGGCCCGCTTCGGCAAGGCCGCCGGCTCCAAGAAGTAGCGAGCCTCAATTCGCCGGTCCACGGCCGCGCCCCCACCGAGGGCGCGCCGGGACCGGCGTTTTTGGTCGCCCGCCCTTCACCCCCGTCCGTACACAGGAGCCCAAGATGTTCGAGGCCGTCGCGGAACTCGTCGCCGAGCACGCCGACCTGGAGAAGAAGCTCGCCGACCCGTCGGTCCACGCCGACCAGGCCAACGCGCGCAAGCTGAACAAGCGTTACGCCGAGCTCACCCCGATCGTCGCCACGTACCGCTCCTGGACGCAGACGGGCGACGACATCGAGACAGCGCGCGAA
The DNA here is from genome assembly GCF_000158955.1 of Streptomyces viridochromogenes DSM 40736. Lineage (GTDB taxonomy): Bacteria > Actinomycetota > Actinomycetes > Streptomycetales > Streptomycetaceae > Streptomyces > Streptomyces venetus. The sequence goes on from NZ_GG657757.1 coordinate 6,016,396, forward strand.
CTGGCGGCCGACGACCCCGACTTCGCCGCCGAGGTCAAGGACCTGGAGCAGCAGCGCGAGGAGCTCACGGAGAAGCTCCGCCTCCTGCTGGTCCCCAGGGACCCCAGCGACGACAAGGACGTCATCCTCGAGATCAAGGCGGGCGCGGGCGGCGACGAGTCCGCCCTGTTCGCCGGCGACCTGCTGCGCATGTACCTGCGCTACGCCGAGCGCGTCGGCTGGAAGACCGAGATCATCGACGCCACCGAGTCCGAGCTCGGCGGCTACAAGGACGTGCAGGTCGCGGTGAAGACCAAGGGCGGCCAGGGCGCCACCGAGCCCGGGCAGGGCGTGTGGGCGCGGCTGAAGTACGAGGGCGGTGTGCACCGCGTGCAGCGCGTCCCGGCGACGGAGTCCCAGGGCCGTATCCACACCTCCGCGGCCGGTGTCCTCGTGACGCCCGAGGCCGAGGAGATCGACGTCGAGATCAACCCCAACGACCTCCGCATCGACGTCTACCGGTCCTCCGGACCCGGCGGACAGTCCGTCAACACCACCGACTCCGCCGTGCGCATCACGCACCTCCCGACCGGAGTCGTCGCCTCCTGCCAGAACGAGAAGAGCCAGCTGCAGAACAAGGAGCAGGCACTGCGTATCCTGCGCTCCAGGCTGCTCGCAGCGGCGCAGGAGGAGGCGGAGAGGGAGGCCGCCGACGCCCGCCGCAGCCAGGTCCGCACCGTCGACCGCTCCGAGAAGATCCGCACGTACAACTTCCCGGAGAACCGCATCTCGGACCACCGCGTCGGCTTCAAGGCGTACAACCTGGACCAGGTCCTGGACGGCGACCTCGGCGCGGTGATCCAGGCCTGTGTGGACGCGGACTCGGCGGCGAAGCTGGCAGCCGCGTAGGACGCGTAAGAGACGTAGGAGTACTGAGTACCGGAGGACTCGCGTGAATCTGCTGCTCGCGGAGGTGGCCCAGGCCACCCAGCGGCTCGCCGACGCCGGCGTGCCCTCGCCGCGCACCGACGCGGAGGAGCTCGCCGCGTTCGTGCACGGCGTCAAGCGCGGCGAGCTGCACTCCGTCAGGGACTCCGACTTCGACGCCCGCTACTGGGAGGTCATCGCCCGCCGCGAGGCCCGCGAACCGCTCCAGCACATCACCGGGCGGGCCTACTTCCGGTACCTGGAACTCCAGGTCGGCCCCGGAGTGTTCGTGCCGCGTCCCGAGACCGAGTCCGTGGTCGGCTGGGCCATAGACGCGGTACGGGCCATGGACGTCGTCGAGCCGTGCATCGTCGACCTGTGCACCGGCTCCGGCGCCATCGCGCTCGCCCTCGCCCAGGAGGTGCCGCGCTCGCGCGTGCACGCGGTGGAGCTGTCCGAGGACGCCCTGCAGTGGACCCGCAAGAACGTCGAGGGGTCCAGGGTCGAGCTGCGGCAGGGCAACGCGCTGACGGCGTTCCCGGACCTCGACGGCCAGGTCGACCTGGTCATCTCCAACCCGCCGTACATCCCGCTCACCGAGTGGGAGTACGTCGCTCCCGAGGCGCGGGACTACGACCCGGACATGGCCCTGTTCTCCGGCGAGGACGGCCTCGACCTCATCCGGGGTCTGGAGCGCACCGCGCACCGGCTGCTGCGCCCCGGCGGCGTCGTGGTCGTGGAGCACGCCGACACCCAGGGCGGCCAGGTGCCGTGGATCTTCACCGAGGAGCGGGGCTGGGCCGACGCGGCCGACCACCCGGACCTCAACAACCGCCCGCGTTTCGCCACGGCCCGCAAGGCGCTGCCGTGAGCACACCGCGGTCTCAGTCTCCACAGCTTTCGCAGTCTTCATCCCAGCAGCACGTGTACGAGGAGGCCAGCTAAAGATGGCACGGCGATACGACACCAATGACGCGACCGACCGTGTGACCGGTCTGCGCGAGGCAGCGTCCGCCGTCCGCCGTGGCGAGCTGGTGGTGCTGCCGACGGACACGGTGTACGGCATCGGCGCGGACGCGTTCGCCTCGGAGGCCGTCGGCGACCTGCTGGAGGCCAAGGGCCGGGGCCGCAACATGCCCTCGCCCGTCCTCATCGGCTCCCCGAACACCCTGCACGGTCTGGTCACGGACTTCTCCGAGCTGGCCTGGGAGCTGGTGGACGCCTTCTGGCCGGGCGCGCTGACGCTGGTCGCCAAGCACCAGCCGTCCCTCCAGTGGGACCTCGGGGACACCCGTGGCACGGTCGCCGTGCGCATGCCGCTGCACCCGGTCGCCATCGAGCTGCTCACCGAGGTGGGTCCGATGGCCGTGTCGTCCGCCAACCTCACCGGCCACCCGGCTCCGGAGGACTGCGACGCCGCGCAGGAGATGCTCGGCGACTCGGTCTCCGTCTACCTGGACGGCGGTCCGACCCCCGGCAACGTCCCGTCGTCGATCGTCGACGTGACCCAGGAGGTGCCGCGGCTGCTGCGGGCGGGCGCGATCTCGGCGGACGAGCTGCGAAAGGTCGTACCCGACCTCGAGGTGGCGAATTGACGGCCCCTGGAGCGGGGCGTGGCATAGGCAACGGGGAAAGCGCGGCGGAGATCACGACGACGTTCGTGGGGCTTCCGCGTGACAGCTTCCGCATCCTCCACGTCAGCACCGGCAACGTGTGCCGCTCGCCCATCACCGAGCGGCTGACCCGCCATTTCGTGCGGGAGCGGCTCGGCATCCTGGGCGGCGGGCTGATCGTGGAGAGTGCCGGCACCTGGGGCCACGAGGGCGCGCCCATGGAGTCCCACGCGGAGACGGTCCTGGCCGACTTCGGCGCGGACGCCTCCGGCTTCACCGGGCGCGAGCTCCTCGACGAGCACGTGATCCGTGCCGACCTGGTGCTGACCGCCACCCGGGACCACCGCGCGCAGGTCATCTCGATGGGGCACTCGGCGGGCCTGCGGACCTTCACGCTGAAGGAGTTCACCCGCCTGGTGAAGGCCATCGACCCGGCGACCCTGCCGCCCCTCGAAGAGGGCGTGGTCGTACGCGCGCGGGCGCTGGTGCGTGCCGCGGCGGCTCTACGCGGGTGGCTGCTGGCACCGAACGCCGAGGCGGACGAGGTGTACGACCCGTACGGGGCGCCCCTGACGTTCTTCCGTTCCATCGGGGACGAGATACACCTGGCACTCGACCCGGTCGTCACGGCGCTCACGGGTGTCCCCGCACGGGCGTAGCGACCGAGCGCCCCGGGGGCCCCGGGCCTACATTGGACGTACGTCACCACGGCGAACCCCCAGAAATGCGCTGCCCGGAGCCCACCATGACGGTCACCCCTGCCCTCGAGGCCGACGTTCTGCGCCATCAGGACCCGGAACTCGCCGACATCCTGCTCGGGGAGCGGGAGCGGCAGTCGACGACGCTCCAGCTGATCGCCGCGGAGAACTTCACCTCGCCGGCCGTGCTGGCCGCCCTCGGCTCGGCGCTCGCCAACAAGTACGCCGAGGGCTACCCGGGAGCGCGGCACCACGGCGGCTGCGAGATCGTCGACGTCGCCGAACGCCTCGCCGTGGAGCGGGCCAGGGCGCTGTTCGGCGCCGACCACGCCAACGTCCAGGCGCACTCGGGCTCTTCGGCGGTGCTGGCCGCCTACGCCGCGCTGCTCCGCCCCGGCGACACCGTCCTCGCCCTCGGCCTGCCCTACGGCGGCCACCTCACACACGGCTCGCCCGCCAACTTCTCCGGCCGCTGGTTCGACTTCGTCGGATACGGCGTGGAGGCCGAGTCCGGGTTCATCGACCACGAGCAGGTGCGCACCCTGGCACGCACGCGGCGTCCCAAGGCGATCGTGTGCGGCTCGATCGCCTACCCCCGCCACATCGACCACGCGTTCTTCCGTGAGGTCGCCGACGAGGTGGGCGCGTATCTCATCGCGGACGCCGCGCACCCCATCGGGCTGGTCGCCGGGGGAGCGGCGCCCAACCCGGTGCCGTACGCGGACATCGTCTGTGCGACGACTCACAAGGTGCTGCGGGGACCGCGCGGCGGCATGATCCTGTGCCGCGCGGAGCTGGCCGAGCGGGTCGACCGGGCCGTGTTTCCTTTCACACAGGGCGGCGCGCAGATGCACACCATCGCCGCCAAGGCGGTGGCGTTCGGCGAGGCGGCGACACCGGCGTTCGCCGCGTACGCCCATCAGGTGGTCGCCAATGCGAGGGTTCTCGCGGCTCGGCTGGCCGCCGAGGGCCTGGTCGTCACCACCGGCGGCACGGACACCCATCTGATCACCGCCGACCCGGCACCGCTCGGCGTCGACGGCCGTGCCGCCCGGGGCCGGCTCGCCGCCGCCGGCCTGGTCCTGGACTGCTGTGCGCTGCCGCACGGCGACGGCCGGGGACTGAGGCTGGGCACGGCCGCGGTCACCACGCAGGGCATGGGCGAGGCGGAGATGGTGCGGATCGCCAAGCTGCTCACCGGGGTGCTCACGGGGGTGACCGAGACCGCGAGGGCCCGTGAAGAAGTGCGGGAGCTGGCCGGTGGATTTCCGCCGTATCCGGCCTGAGTCGGGGTAAGCGCACCAGGGTGCACAGCTACTCGTGCAACCATCGTCGCTACCCGGAAGTCCCCACACATATGCGCACCTCGCTAGGGTGTGGGGCTGATATGGCCAGCGAGATCTGTGGGGAAGCCTGTGCGTGAATACCTCCTGACGCTCTGCATCACGGCCGCGGTGACGTATCTGCTGACAGGGCCGGTACGGAAATTCGCGATCGTGGCCGGAGCGATGCCGGAGATCCGGGCGCGTGACGTGCACCGGGAACCCACTCCGCGGCTCGGCGGTATCGCGATGTTCTTCGGCCTGTGCGCGGGCCTGCTGGTCGCCGACCACCTGACCAACCTCAACCAGGTCTTCGAGACGTCGAACGAGCCCCGGGCACTGCTGTCCGGGGCGGCGCTGATCTGGCTGATCGGTGTGCTGGACGACAAGTTCGAGCTGGGTGCTTTGATCAAGCTGGGCGGCCAGATGATCGCGGCCGGCGTCATGATCCTGCAAGGCCTGACGATTCTGTGGCTCCCCGTCCCCGGCGTCGGAACGGTGTCCGTTACCCCATGGCAGGGAAACCTGCTCACCGTGGCGCTCGTGGTCATCACCATCAACGCGGTCAACTTCGTGGACGGCTTGGACGGCCTGGCGGCAGGGATGGTGTGTATCGCCGCAGCGGCGTTCTTCCTCTACACCTACCGGATCTGGTACGGCTACGGTGCTGAAGCGGCGGCCCCCGCGACTCTGTTCTCCGCGGTGCTCATGGGGATGTGCCTCGGCTTCCTGCCGCACAACATGCACCCTGCCCGGATCTTCATGGGCGACTCCGGGTCCATGCTGATCGGTTTGGTCCTCGCGGCGAGCGCTGTGTCCGTCACGGGCCAGTTGGACGTCGAGGCGCTCAATGTCAATCTCGGCGGTGACCGGGAAACGACCCACGCGATGCTTCCCGTGTTCATCCCCCTGCTGATGCCGCTGACGATCATCGCAGTGCCGGCCGCCGACCTGATCCTGGCGATCGTGCGCCGCACCTGGCGCGGCCAGTCGCCGTTCGCCGCCGACCGCGGTCATCTGCACCACCGGCTGCTGGAGATCGGCCACTCGCACAGCCGCGCGGTGCTGATCATGTACTTCTGGTCGGCGCTGATCGCCTTCGGGGCGCTCGCCTACTCGGTCAACTCGGCGTCCATGTGGATCGTGCTCGGTGTGGTGTTCCTCAGCGCGATCGGCCTGGCCCTGCTCCTGCTGCCGCGGTTCACGCCGCGCGCCCCGCGCTGGATGGAGCGCTTCGTGCCGCCGCGCTACCGGCGCGGTGAAGCGGTCGTGGCGCTGTCCCCCGAGGCCTCGACGCCGGCGTCCGCCGCCGAACAGCCGGCCGCCCTCACGCCCGAGAACCGCACGCCGGCCGTGTCCGGGGTCGCAGGAGTCAACGGGGCGAGCGCCATCGGCCCCCGTTCGCGTCTTGCGGATCGGGGTCGGGCGGGGACAAGGTAAGAATCTGACTAGAGCATTGCCAAGTCGTGGGGTTGTGATGGGGGAGCGAAGTACCCCAATACCAGACAAGTCGGCGTCGTTCATGCACAGACGCGCAGCTTCGCTCTCATGTGTGACAGCCCGCACAGTGCCAGGTAAAGACTGCATCAAATAGTTTGTGATACGGTTCACGAGAACCCCCCGGATAGAAGCCGAAGGACCGCAGTGCGACGGTCCATTGGTGTGAGGTCTCCACTCAGCCCGGGACTACGCTCGTCCATGACGACACCCCTGCCCCCTGCGAAAGCGGAGTTGCCGCCATGCCGTCCAATGACGCCCGGAACCTCTTGCAGTGCGCTGTTCCCACAGCCGCTGCCGGTGCGGTCGCGGTCGCCGTCAGCGGCGTGGTGGCCGGAGGCAAGGGAGCTGTCGGAGCCGCCGTCGGCGCTGTGCTGGCCATCCTCTTCATGGGAATCGGCCTTTTCGTTCTCCAGTGGACGGCAAAAACGCTCCCGCAGTTGTTCCAGGCCATGGGGCTGATGCTCTACATGGCTCAGCTCCTGCTGCTTCTTCTTTTCGTCGCCCTCTTCAAGGGCACCTCTCTCTTCAACCCGAAGGCGTTCGCCGCCGGGATCGTCGTCGCGACCGTCGTGTGGATGGCTGCGCAGGCTCGTGCGCACATGAAGGCCAAGCTCTTCTACATCGACCCGGACTCCGCGAAGAGTGAGAAGCCCGAGAAGACCGGGCCGCCGTCGTGACGAGTAGGGGCGCGATAAAGAGCACGGGGAACTCCTGCTATCGTCCGGTGCCAACTGCGGCATCGCGGGCGCGGGCATCTGAGCTGACGCCTGCACGAACGCGAGGCTCGATGCCCCCCAGCCGCCCTCACATCCGTAACACCAGTCCGGTGCCGATCCGCGGCTGCGCGCCGCGCCGACACAACGAGGTTGCCGTACCCATGCGTCACACCGAAGGAGCCCGCGGTGAGTGCTGACCAGACCCAGCTCGCCTTTGACTGGAGCTGTCGGATCATGTCCGACGGGTGTGGTTTTCCGGCACCGGGCCTGCACTCGTTCCTCTTCAAGCCGATCGCCACGGTTGGAGGATTCGAGTTCAACAAGGTGATGCTGCTCGCCATCATCACCTCGATCCTCGTCATCGGCTTCTTCTACGCGGCCTTCGGCAAGGCAAAGGTCGTGCCGGGCAAGCTGCAGATGGTCGGTGAGGCGGGCTACGACTTCGTCCGCCGCGGCATCGTCTACGAGACCCTCGGAAAGAAGGAGGGCGAGAAGTACGTCCCCCTGATGGTCTCGCTGTTCTTCTTCATCTGGATCATGAACATCTGGTCCGTGATCCCGCTCGCACAGTTCCCGGTCTCGTCGATCATCGCGTTCCCGGCGGTCCTGGCCGCGATCGTCTACGTGACGTGGGTCTCGCTGACCTTCAAGCGGCACGGCTTCGTCGGGTTCTTCAAGAACGTCACCGGCTACGACAAGTCGCTCGGTCCGGTGCTGCCGCTCGTGATGGTCATCGAGTTCTTCTCGAACCTGCTCGTCCGTCCGTTCACGCACGCCGTGCGACTCTTCGCCAACATGTTCGCCGGCCACCTGATGCTGGTGATGTTCACCGTCGCCTCCTGGTACCTGCTGAACAGCTGGATGATCCCGGCGGCCGGTGTCTCCTTCGTGATGACCATCGCCATGATCGGCTTCGAGCTTTTCGTGCAGGCCGTCCAGGCGTACGTCTTCGTACTCCTCGCCAGCACGTACATCCAGGGCGCTCTCGCTGAGCACCACTGAGCCGCCCCACTCCACCCCCATGTCGTCCGGTGGCCAACCCCCACCGGTCCGTTAAGAGAAGGAAGATTCAGCATGGCTGCCACTGAGACCCTCGCCGCTGTCTCCGGTTCCATCGGTTCCGTCGGTTACGGCCTCTCGGCTATCGGCCCCGGCATCGGCGTCGGCATCATCTTCGGTAACGGCACCCAGGCCCTCGCCCGTCAGCCCGAGGCCGCCGGCCTGATCCGTGCCAACCAGATCCTGGGCTTCGCCTTCTGTGAGGCGCTCGCCCTCATCGGCATCGTCATGCCGTTCGTGTTCGGTGTGAAGTAAGACTTCCCCACCGACACGTATCGACGAAAGGCACTGATGTGATCGCCAACCTGGTACAGCTGGCGGCCGAGGAAGAGCAGAACCCGCTCGTTCCTCCGGGCCCCGAGCTGCTCGTCGGCACCATCGCCTTCGCCATCGTGTTCTTCTTCTTCTGGAAGAAGCTGCTTCCGAACATCAACAAGGTTCTGGAGGAGCGCCGCGCGGCGATCGAAGGCGGTATCGAAGAGGCCGAGACCATGAAGGTCGAAGCCCAGAGCGTCCTTGAGCAGTACAAGGCACAGCTCGCCGAGGCCCGGCACGAGGCCGCGCGTCTGCGCCAGGAGGCGCAGGAGCAGGGTGCCGCGCTCATCGCCGAGATGCGGGCCGAGGGCCAGCGGCAGCGCGAGGAGATCGTCGCCGCCGGTCACGCCCAGCTCGAGGCCGACCGCAAGGCCGCCGCTTCCGCGCTGCGCCAGGACGTGGGCAAGCTCGCCACCGACCTGGCCGGCAAGCTCGTCGGCGAGTCCCTCGAGGACCACGCCCGCCAGAGCCGCGTGATCGACCGGTTCCTCGACGACCTCGAGGAGAAGGCCGAGGCAGGCCGATGAACGGAGCGAGCCGCGAGGCCCTGGCAGCTGCACGAGAGCGTCTCGACGCGCTGACGGACTCCACGTCCGTGGACGCGGCGCGGCTCGCTGACGAGCTGGCCGCCGTCACGGCGCTGCTCCACCGCGAGGTTTCGCTGCGTCGGGTTCTGACCGACCCGGCGCAGCCCGGCGAGGCGAAGGCCGAACTGGCCCAGCGCCTGCTCGGTACCAAGGTCAGCGGCCCGGCCGTCGACCTGGTGGCCGGTATGGTGCGCTCCCGCTGGTCGCAGTCGCGCGACCTGGTGGACGCGCTGGAGGAGCTGGCGAACATCGCCGACCTCACCGCCGCCCAGCAGGCGGGCAAGCTCGACGACGTCGAGGACGAGCTGTTCCGGTTCGGCCGGATCGTCTCCGGCAGCACCGAGCTGCGCGCCGCGCTGACCGACCGCAAGGCCACCCCCACGGCCAAGAGCGAGCTGCTGCGCAGCCTGCTCGGCGGCCGGGCACAGCCGGCCACCGAGCGTCTGGTGACGCGCCTTGTGACCGCGCCGCGGGGACGTAGCCTGGAGGCGGGACTGGAGTCCCTGTCCAAGCTCGCCGCCGAGCGCCGGGACCGCATGGTGGCCATCGTCACCTCGGCGGTTCCGCTGAGCGACCCGCAGAAGCAGCGCCTGGGCGCCGCCCTCGCGAAGCTCTACGGCCGCCAGATGCACCTCAACCTGGACGTGGACGCCGAGGTCCTCGGCGGAGTCCGGGTGCAGGTCGGCGACGAGGTCATCAACGGCTCCCTCGCGGACCGGCTGGAGGACGCGAGCCGCCGCCTGGCGAGCTGAGCAGCAACTCAATAGGCAACACGTACTTACGACGGCCCTGGTTGGGCCGTGCAGAAGAATCCTGGGGGTCGCCCCCAGACCCCCTAAGAAACTTCGGGCCCAACAAGGAGAGCAGGGAACCCAGATGGCGGAGCTCACGATCCGGCCGGAGGAGATCCGGGACGCGCTGGAGAACTTCGTCCAGGCGTACAAGCCGGACGCGGCCTCGCGCGAGGAGGTCGGTACGGTCACCTTTGCCGGCGACGGCATCGCGAAGGTCGAGGGTCTGCCCTCGGCCATGGCCAACGAGCTGCTGAAGTTCGAGGACGGCACCCTCGGCCTCGCCCTCAACCTCGAGGAGCGCGAGATCGGTGCCATCGTCCTCGGTGAGTTCAGCGGCATCGAGGAGGGGCAGCCGGTCTCGCGTACCGGTGAGGTTCTCTCCGTCGCGGTCGGCGAGGGTTACCTCGGCCGCGTGGTCGACCCCCTCGGCAACCCGATCGACGGCCTCGGCGAGATCGAGACCCAGGGCCGCCGTGCCCTGGAGCTGCAGGCCCCCACGGTCATGGAGCGCAAGTCGGTCCACCAGCCGATGGAGACCGGCTACAAGGCCGTCGACACCATGACCCCGATCGGCCGTGGCCAGCGTCAGCTGATCATCGGTGACCGCCAGACCGGCAAGACCGCCCTGGCCGTCGACACGATCATCAACCAGCGCGACAACTGGCGCTCGGGCGACCCGGAGAAGCAGGTCCGCTGCATCTACGTCGCCATCGGCCAGAAGGGCTCCACCATCGCCGGCGTGCGCGGCGCTCTGGAGGAGGCCGGCGCGCTGGAGTACACGACCATCGTCGCCGCCCCGGCGTCCGACCCGGCCGGCTTCAAGTACCTGGCGCCGTACACCGGTTCGGCCATCGGTCAGCAGTGGATGTACGAGGGCAAGCACGTCCTGATCATCTTCGACGACCTGTCGAAGCAGGCCGACGCCTACCGCGCCGTGTCGCTGCTGCTGCGCCGCCCGCCGGGCCGTGAGGCCTACCCGGGTGACGTCTTCTACCTGCACTCCCGGCTGCTGGAGCGCTGCGCCAAGCTCTCCGACGAGATGGGCGCCGGCTCGATGACCGGTCTGCCGATCGTCGAGACCAAGGCCAACGACGTCTCGGCGTTCATCCCGACCAACGTCATCTCCATCACCGACGGCCAGTGCTTCCTGGAGTCGGACCTGTTCAACGCCGGTCAGCGCCCCGCGCTGAACGTCGGTATCTCCGTCTCCCGAGTCGGTGGTTCCGCGCAGCACAAGGCGATCCGCCAGGTGTCCGGCCGTCTGCGTGTGGACCTCGCCCAGTTCCGTGAGCTGGAGGCGTTCGCCGCCTTCGGTTCCGACCTGGACGCCGCGTCCAAGGCGCAGCTGGAGCGTGGTCAGCGCATGGTCGAGCTGCTGAAGCAGCCGCAGTACCAGCCGATGGCCACCGAGGACCAGGTCGTCTCCATCTGGGCCGGCACCACCGGCAAGATGGACGAGGTCCCGGTCGCCGACATCCGCCGCTTCGAGAAGGAGCTGCTGGAGTACCTGCACCGCAAGGAGCAGGGCCTGCTGACCTCCATCCGCGAGGGCGGCAAGATGTCGGACGACACCCTTCAGGCCATGGCCGACGCCATCGCCGAGTTCAAGAAGCAGTTCGAGACCTCCGACGGCAAGCTGCTCGGCGAGGACGCTCCGGCTGCGAGCAAGTGACGACGGAAGGGACCTGACTCATGGGAGCCCAGCTCCGGGTCTACAAGCGTCGCATCCGATCCGTCTCCGCGACCAAGAAGATCACGAAGGCGATGGAGATGATCGCCGCCTCGCGCGTCGTCAAGGCGCAGCGCAAGGTGGCGGCCTCCACGCCGTACGCGACCGAGCTCACCCGCGCGGTCACGGCGGTCGCGACCGGCTCGAACACCAAGCACCCGCTGACGACGGAAGCGGAGAACCCGACCCGCGCCGCGGTCCTGCTCCTCACGAGCGACCGCGGTCTGGCCGGCGCCTTCAACTCCAACGCCATCAAGGCCGCCGAGAGGCTCACCGAGCGACTCGAGGCTGAGGGCAAGGAGGTCGACAGCTACATCGTCGGCCGCCGTGGTGTCGCCCACTACAACTTCCGCGAGCGCAAGATCGCGGAGTCGTTCACGGGCTTCACCGACGACCCGTCGTACGCGGACGCCAAGAAGGTCGCGGCTCCGCTGATCGAGGCGATCGAGACGGAGACGGCCGAGGGTGGCGTGGACGAGCTCCACATCGTCTACACCGAGTTCGTGTCGATGATGACGCAGACGGCGATCGAGGCGCGGCTGCTGCCGCTCAGCCTCGACGAGGTCGCTGAGGAGGCGAAGCCCGAGAAGGGCGAGATCCTCCCGCTGTTCGACTTCGAGCCCTCGGCGGAGGACGTCCTGGACGCCCTGCTGCCGCGCTACGTGGAGAGCCGGATCTACAACGCGCTGCTCCAGTCGGCCGCCTCCAAGCACGCCGCCACGCGGCGCGCGATGAAGTCGGCCACCGACAACGCCGGTGAGCTCATCGAGACGCTCACCCGGCTTGCCAACCAGGCCCGCCAGGCCGAAATCACCCAGGAAATCAGCGAGATCGTCGGTGGTGCCAGTGCCCTGGCCGACGCGACCGCGGGGAGTGACCGATAAATGACCACCACTGTTGAGACGGCCACGGCGACGGGCCGCGTCGCGCGGGTCATCGGCCCGGTCGTCGACGTGGAGTTCCCCGTCGACGCGATGCCGGAGATCTACAACGCCCTTCACGTCGAGGTCGCAGACCCGGCGCTGGCCGGCGAGAAGAAGACGCTGACCCTGGAGGTCGCCCAGCACCTGGGTGACGGCCTGGTCCGTGCCATCTCCATGCAGCCCACCGACGGCCTGGTCCGCCAGGCCGCCGTGACCGACACCGGCGCGGGCATCACCGTCCCGGTCGGCGACTTCACCAAGGGCAAGGTGTTCAACACCCTCGGTGAGGTGCTGAACAGCGACGAGTCCTACGACGGTGAGCGCTGGTCCATCCACCGCAAGGCCCCCGCGTTCGACCAGCTCGAGTCGAAGACCGAGATGTTCGAGACGGGCCTGAAGGTCGTCGACCTGCTCACCCCGTACGTCAAGGGCGGCAAGATCGGTCTGTTCGGTGGTGCCGGTGTCGGCAAGACCGTGCTGATCCAGGAAATGATCATGCGTGTCGCCAACCTCCACGAGGGCGTCTCCGTCTTCGCGGGCGTCGGTGAGCGCACCCGTGAGGGCAACGACCTCATCGCGGAGATGGAAGAGTCCGGCGTTCTGGACAAGACCGCCCTGGTCTTCGGTCAGATGGACGAGCCCCCGGGCACCCGTCTGCGCGTGGCCCTGGCTGGCCTGACGATGGCGGAGTACTTCCGTGACGTCCAGAAGCAGGACGTGCTGTTCTTCATCGACAACATCTTCCGCTTCACCCAGGCCGGTTCCGAGGTGTCGACCCTGCTCGGCCGTATGCCCTCCGCGGTGGGCTACCAGCCGAACCTGGCCGACGAGATGGGCACCCTCCAGGAGCGCATCACCTCGACCCGTGGTCACTCGATCACCTCGATGCAGGCGATCTACGTCCCCGCGGACGACCTGACCGACCCGGCCCCGGCCACCACCTTCGCCCACCTCGACGCGACGACGGTGCTCTCCCGTCCGATCTCCGAGAAGGGCATCTACCCGGCCGTGGACCCGCTGGACTCGACGTCCCGGATCCTCGACCCGCGGTACATCTCGGCGGACCACTACAACGCCGCGATGCGCGTGAAGAACATCCTGCAGAAGTACAAGGACCTGCAGGACATCATCGCGATCCTCGGTATCGACGAGCTCGGCGAGGAGGACAAGCTCGTCGTCCACCGTGCCCGTCGCGTGGAGCGCTTCCTGTCCCAGAACACCCACGCCGCCAAGCAGTTCACCGGTGTGGACGGTTCGGACGTGCCGCTGGACGAGTCGATCGCGGCGTTCAACGCGATCTGCGACGGCGAGTACGACCACTTCCCGGAGCAGGCGTTCTTCATGTGCGGTGGTCTCGAGGACCTGAAGAACAACGCGAAGGAGCTGGGCGTCTCCTGAGCCTCGCGCTCGACGTGAGCCTCGTGCTCACACCGGAGGGGGCGGGGTTCGTCCCGCCCCCTCCGTCACGCCCACTAGACTTGTAACCAACACCCGGCACTCCCGCCGGGTGGTGACCCGAGGAGCCACCCTTGGCTGCTGAGCTGCACGTCGCGCTGGTCGCGGCCGACCGTGAGGTCTGGTCAGGCCAGGCCACCCTGGTCGTCGCGCGCACCACGTCCGGCGACATCGGCGTCATGCCCGGTCACCAGCCGCTGCTCGGTGTGCTGGAGTCGGGCCCGGTGACCATCCGTACGAGCGATGGCGGGACGGTCGTCGCCGCGGTCCACGGCGGTTTCATCTCGTTCGCGGACGACAAGCTCTCGCTGCTGGCCGAAGTCGCCGAGCTGTCGGACGAGATCGATGTCCAGCGCGTGGAGCGGGAGCTGGAGCGTGCGAAGGCGGAGGATGACGCGGAGGCCGAGCGCCGCGCGGACGTCCGTCTGCGGGCGGCCACGGCGGCGCGCTGACCCCGCCCGCCGTGTGATGACGTCACTCAGCCGCGGCTGGGTACCGGAGTGATCCGGACCCAGCCGCGGCTGAGGTGGATGTGGGTGTTTTTTACGTTCCGTTACCTAGGAGACGAGGAGGTCGGTGCCGATGGTCCTCGCTCTGACTGTGTGCGGAATCTTCGTGGCCCTCGTGGTGGTGGGCCTCTTCGTCTTCGGTCTGCGCCGCAGGCTCATCCAGCGTTCGGGCGGCACCTTCGACGCCAGTCTGCGCTGGGACGCCCCGGAGAAGGGCGACACCAACGGCAAGGGCTGGGCGTACGGGGTGGCCCGGTACAACGGCGACCGGGTCGAGTGGTTCCGTGTCTTCTCGTACTCGCCACGCCCGCGCCGCATCCTCGAGCGTTCCGCGATCGAGGTGGCCGGCCGCCGGGTCCCGGCGGGCGAGGAGGAGCTGGCGCTCCTCTCCGACCATGTGATCCTCGCCTGTCTGCACCGGGGCACGCGTCTGGAGCTGGCCATGAGCGAGGACGCGCTGACCGGTTTCCTCGCGTGGCTTGAGGCGGCCCCGCCCGGACAGCGGGTGAACGTGGCGTAGCCACGTTCACCCGCTGGGTGGGTCCCCCCGGACGAAGTCTGGGGGAGCGTCAATGTCGCCTGGTACGTCTGCTACGTGAGGCCCTTGTCGATGGCGGTCACCAGCTCACCGTTGCCGGTGTCGCCGCTGAACTCCCAGAAGAACGCGCCGCCCAGGCCCTGGTTCTTGGCCCAGCTCATCTTCCCGGCGATGGTCGACGGGGTGTCGTACGACCACCAGTTGCTGCCGCAGTACGCGTACGCCGTCCCGGCGATGGTGCCGGTGACCGGGCAGGAGTTCTTCAGGACCTTGTAGTCCTCGATGCCCGCCTCGTACGTGCCCGGAGCCGCGCCGGTCGCCGAGCCGCCCGGGGCGGACTGGGTGACGCCGGTCCAGCCGCGGCCGTAGAAGCCGATGCCGAGCAGGAGCTTCTTGGACGGCACACCCTTCGCCTTCAGCTTGGCGATCGCGTCGGCCGAGTTGAAGCCGGCCTGCGGGATGCCGGGGTACGAGGTGAGCGGCGAGTGCGGGGCCGTCGGGCCGTCCTTGTCGAAGGCGCCGAAGTAGTCGTACGTCATCACGTTGTACCAGTCGAGGTACTGTGCGGCACCGCCGTAGTCGGCCGCGTCGATCTTGCCGCCGGAGGAGCCGTCGGCGGTGATGGCAGCGGTGACCAGGTAGTTCGGGCCGAACTCCGTACGGAGCGCCGACATCAGGTTCTTGAAGGCGGCGGGGCCGGAGGTGTCGCAGGTCAGGCCGCAGGCGTTCGGGTACTCCCAGTCGATGTCGATGCCGTCGAAGACGTCGGCCCAGCGCGGGTCCTCCACGACGGCCTTGCAGGACTTGGCGAACGCGGCGGCGTTGGCGGCGGCCTGGCCGAAGCCGCCGGAGTAGGTCCAGCCGCCGAAGGAGTACAGCACCTTGATGTGCGGGTACTTGGCCTTGAGCTGGCGGAGCTGGTTGAAGTTGCCGCGCAGCGGCTGGTCCCAGGTGTCGGCGGTGCCGCTGACGGACTGGTCGGCGGTGTACGCCTTGTCGTAGGCGGCGTAGGTGTCGTCGACGGTGCACTGGCCGTTCTTGACGTTGCCGAAGGCGTAGTTGATGTGCGTGATCTTCGACGCCGAGCCCGAGGTCACCAGGTTCTTCACGTGGTAGTTGCGGCCGTAGACGCCCCACTCGGTGAAGTAGCCGAGCTTGACCTTGTCGCCGGTGGGCGGCGGCTCGGTGGTGCCGCCGGTGGTGCGCACCGCGCGGGCGCCGCTGACCGGGCCGGTCTGGTCGGCGGTGTCACGGGCCCGCACGGTGTACGAGTAGTCGGTGCCGGCGGTCAGGCCCGTGTCGGTGTACGAGGTTGCCGTCACGGTCGCGACCTTGCTGCCGTCGCGCAGGACGTCGTAGTTCTTGACGCCCTTGTCGTCCGTGGCGGCGGACCAGGACAGCTTCACCGAGGTGTTGGTGATGTCCGAGGCGCTGGGGGTGCCGGGAGCACTGGGTGCGCTGTCGCCGGGTTCCGTGCTGCCGCCGTCACAGCTGCCGCCGTTCAGCTTGCAGTTGGCGGGGGAGCCGGAGCCGCTGCCGTTAAAGCCGAAGGAGACGGAGGCGCCGGGGGCGAGGGCGCCGTTCCAGGACTTGTTCTTCGCGGTCCAGTGGGTGCCGGAGGAGGTGACGTCGGCGTCCCAGGCGGAGGTGACGGACGTGCCGGAGGGGAAGTCCCACTCGACGGTCCAGGAGCTGAGGGCGGTCGTGCCGGTGTTCTTCACCGTCCACTTGCCCTCGAAGCCGGAGCCCCAGTCCTGCGTCTTGGCGTAGGTCGCGGTGGCGGACGTGGCCGCCTGGGCGGGCGTGGCGAGGCCGACCATCGTGGCCAGCGGGAGCAACAGGGTGGCGAAGCCTGCCGCGGCTCTGTGTCTGAAGCGCATGCTGCGCCTCCTCGTGGGGTTGTCGGGGCGTGACTGAGCCTCACGCCCCTCATGGTGCGGTGAGAATAGAAAGGTCTGGACCACCGGTCAATAGGTCTGGACCACCGCACTCGTCCCCGTCAGATTCCCAACTCCTGTGCCAGCACCGCCGCTTGCACCCGACTGCGCAGCTCCAGCTTCCCCAGCAGCCGGCTGACATGGGTCTTCACGGTCGCCTCGGCCATGTCGAGCCGCTCGGCGATGCCCGCGTTGGACAGGCCTTCGCCCAGGCAGGACAGCACCTCGCGCTCGCGCCGGGTCAGCCGGTCCAGGACGGACAGGTCGGCGGTGGGCTCCCGGGCGGGCTTCGCGGCGAACTCGGCGATGAGCCGCCGGGTGACGGCCGGGGAGATGAGGCCCTCCCCGCGTGCCACCGTCCGTACGGCCTCCAGCAGCTGCCTGGCCTCGGTGTTCTTCAGCAGGAAGCCGGACGCGCCCGCCCGCAGCGCCCCGAAGACGTACTCGTCGAGATCGAAGGTGGTCAGCACCAGCACGTCGGCGAGCCCCTCCGCGACCACCTGCCGGGTGGCCGACACCCCGTCAAGCCGCGGCATCTGGACGTCCATCAGCACCAGGTCCGGCCGCAGCTCACGGGCCAGCGCCACCGCCTGCTCGCCGTCCGCCGCCTCGCCGACCACCTCGATGTCGGGCGCGCTGCGCAGGATCAGGACCAGCCCCGCGCGGACGGCGGACTGGTCCTCGGCGACGAGGACCCGGACGGTCCGGCTCATGTGGTGTCTCCTTCGGCGGTGTCGTTGACGGGGAGGGCGGCGCGTACGACCCAGACCTTGCCCTCGGGCGAGTCCTCGGGGCCGGCCTCGAAGGTGCCGTCCAGCAGGGCCGCGCGTTCTTCCATGCCGACCAGACCGGCGCCGGAGCCGGGGGCGCGCGGGCCGTCCCGGTCGCCGTAGGGACTGGTCACGTCGACGGCGAGCGAGCCGTTGCGCCGGGCGAGGGACACGGTGACCCGGCCGGGGGCGGCGTGCTTGAGCGCGTTGGTCAGCGACTCCTGCACGATGCGGTAGGCGGCGAGTTCCACGGGCGCGGGCACCTCGGCCCGTTCGGCGTCCAGGGTGACGTCGAGGCCGTTGGTCCGGGCGTTCTCCACCAGCGAGCCGAGGCCGTCGAGCGTCGGGGCCGCGGCCGGCTCCACGTCGCCGCTGCTGTCGCGCAGGATGCCGATCAGCCGCCGCATCTCGGCGAGCCCCTCCACGCTGTTCTCGCGGATGACGACCAGGGCCTCCTGGGAGGTCTTCGGGTCGTCGAGGGAGAGGGCGGCGGTGGAGTGGATGGCGATCGCGGACAGATGGTTGGCGACCATGTCGTGCAGTTCCCGGGCCATCCGGGCGCGTTCGGCGGTGACGGCCTGGGTGCGGTCCATCTCGGCGAGCAGCGCGGTCTGTTCGGCACGCAGCCGGGCCGCCTCGGCGGCCTCGCGGTGGTTGCGGACGATCAGACCGGTGGCGGCCGGGCCGAAGGCCACGATGCCCGTGACCACCCCGATCAGCAACGCCTCGGGCTCACGCCACACGGCGAACGGCACCACGGCCCCGGCCACCGAGAGCAGCCCGGTGATACGCGGGATGCGGTGGGCCGAGGCGGGCGGGCCGTACAGGACGGCCGCGTACATGAGGTCGGTGTAGATGAGGATCGAGACCAGGTTGCCCTGGGTGACGACGTCCAGGACGATCGCGGCCGTGCCGATCAGCAGCCCGATGCGTGGGGCGGTCCGGCGCAGCAGCTCGCAGCCGGCGAGGACGAACAGCGGCAGCAGGACCGGCCACCGCCCCGGCAGGAGCACATACACCTCGGTGCGTGGCCTGGTGGCCAGGCCGACACCCCACAGCAGCAGCCCGCCGAGCAGGCTGCCCAGGGCGACGTAGGCGTCGAAACGGCGTGGTCGGGGGAGTCGTGCGGCCATGGCACCATCCAACACGGCCACTCGCGCCTCGCGCATGATCCCCGCGTAGGGGCTCTGGCTGCATCTTTCGATGTACCCGGGGTTCGTCAGTCGCGACGACGATTCCGCACGCACCGCACGGGAGCCTGAAAAGGTGACCGAGAGGAGCGAACCGTGATCGTCGCATTGATCGCCGCCTGCGAGATCGGCTTCTGGGTACTGCTGGCGGCCGGCCTGGGCGCCCGCTACCTGCTGCGCATGCCACGGCTGGGACTCGGCCTGCTGCTGTGCGAGCCATTGCTGGAGGTCGTCCTGCTGGTCGCCACCGTGCTGGACCTGAGGAGCGGTGCCGAGCCGAACTGGTCGCACGGGCTGGCCGCGCTGTACATCGGCTACACCGTCGGCCACGGCCACCGCACCGTGAAATGGCTCGACGGCCACGCCGCCCATCGGCTGGGCGGTGCCCCGCCCCCGCTGGGGCCCCCGCGCTACGGGATGGCCCGGGCGCGCCACGAGTGCAAGGTCTGGCTGGGCACGCTGACGGGCGCGGTCGTCGCGACCGTGCTCCTTCAGCTCGCGATCTGGTACGTGGACGACCCGAGCCGTGTGACCTCCCTGGAGAGCTGGCGCTACACGGCCTGGCGCGCGGCCGGGATCCACGGACTGATCGCGCTGAGTTATCTGATCTGGCCGCGGAAGGCCCCTGCGGGTGAGCCGGAGGCGGTCACGACATCGAAGGAGAGGACCCACTCATGAGCAAGGCGAAGCAGTATCTGTCCGAAGGTGTCGTCACGTTCCTGATCGGCCTGCTGCTGTGGCGGTTCACCGCAGACGTGGACGTCCCCGTCGTGACCCTCACCAAGGTCGGCATGGTGATGATGATCGTCGGCGGGGTCCTCTCCGCCAACGGCCTCTGGCACGCCGCGCGAGGCAGAACCTAGCGTTCGCCGCCCGGCACCCACAGCACGTCTCCGACCTCCCTGTTCGCCGTCCTCGCGAGGATGAACAGGAGGTCGGAGAGGCGGTTGAGGTACGTGGCCGTCAGGGGGTTCATCGTCTCGGCGTGGACTTCGAGGGCCGACCAGGTCGAGCGTTCCGCCCGTCGGACGACCGTGCAGGCCTGGTGGAGCAGGGCCGCGCCGGGGGTGCCTCCGGGCAGGATGAAGGAGCGGAGCTTCTCCAGCTGCTCGTTGAAGCGGTCGCAGTCCGCCTCCAGCTTGTCGACGTAGAACTGCTCGACCCTGAGCGGCGGGAACTCCGGGTTCTCCACCACCGGCGTCGACAGGTCCGCGCCCACGTCGAACAGGTCGTTCTGGACACGGGTGAGGACCTTGACGATCTCCTCGTCCAGGCCGCCCAGCGCGATCGCCGTGCCGATCGCCGCGTTCGCCTCGTTGGCGTCGGCGTACGCGGAGATCCGCAGGTCGGTCTTGGCGACCCGGCTCATGTCGCCGAGGGCGGTGGTGCCCTGGTCGCCGGTCCTGGTGTAGATGCGCGTCAGATTGACCATGTGGCCAGCGTAGTTACGCCCCGGCGGTTCGGAACACGCGTGTGCCCACTGTCACGGCCAGCGCGGTGAAGCCGACGGCCACCAGAACGCCGTACAGCATGTGCTCCGTGGCGTACGAGCCGACGTAGGCGTCCCGGACCGCGTCCACCAGATAGCGGAACGGAACGAAGTGGGACAGCACGTCCAGCCACCTCGGCCCCAGCGTCATCGGGAGCATCAGGCCGGACAGGAGCATCATCGGCATCGTCATAGCGTTGATCGCCGGGCCGAACTCCTGCGGGGTGCGGACCTTCATCGCCAGCGCGTACGACAGCGCGGCCAGCGACACCGTCAGCAGCGCGACGAACGCGAAGCCGATCAGGACGCCCGCGAGCGGGGCCCGCAGGCCCATCGCCACTGCTGCCAGCACCAGCAGCACCGCCTGGAAGACGAACACGGTGGCCTCCCGCAGCACCCGCCCCAGCAGCAGGGCGAGGCGGCTGACCGGCGTCACCCGCATCCGCTCCACCACTCCCTGGCCGTTCTCGATGATGATCGTGAAGCCCGCGAAGGACGCCCCGAACAGTCCGAGTTGGAGCAGCAGCCCGGGCACCAGCACCTGCCACGAGCTGCCCTGCCCGCCCAGCGGCAGATCCGTCAGCAGGGGGCCGAAGAACAGCAGGTACAGCAGCGGCATCAGCACGCCGAAGAGCAGTGCGAAGCGGGAACGCAGGGACTGGCGGAGATAGCGCCCGTAGACGAGCGCGGTGTCGTGCAACAGCATCGTGAGTCCTCTGCTCCTATACGGCGAGGGGGGTCTGGTCGGCCGGTGCGGCGCTGCGGCCGGTGATGGCGAGGAAGGTGTCCTGGAGCGAGGCGTCGAGCGAGCCGCCGTACTCGAGCTTCAGCACGCCCGGGGTGCCCTCGGCGACCACCACGCCCTGGTCGACGATCACCAGCCGGTCGGAGAGGGCGTCGGCCTCGTCGAGGTAGTGCGTGGTGAGGAAGACGGTCGTGCCGTGCTCGTCGCGCAGCCGGCGCACCAGGTCCCACAGGTCGGCGCGGCTGCCCGGGTCGAGGCCGGTCGTCGGCTCGTCGAGGAACAGCACCTTCGGGCGGTGGGTGAGCGCCATCGCGATGTCCAGGCGGCGCCGTTGCCCACCGGAGAGCGCGGCGCACTTGCGGTCGAACAGCTCGGTGAGGCCCAGGTCGCGGGCCAGCTCCCCGGCGCGCTCGGCGGCCTGCCTCTTCGTCAGCCGGTACAGGCGCCCCTGCGTCACCAGCTCCTCCCGCACGGTGATCTGCGGGTCCACCCCGCCGGACTGCGCCACGTAACCGATGGCCCGCCGCACCCCGGCCGGGTCGGTGGCCAGGTCGCACCCCGCGACGGTGGCCGCGCCGCCGGTCGGGGCCAGCAGGGTGGTCAGCATCCGCAGGGTCGTGGTCTTGCCGGCCCCGTTCGGGCCGAGGAAGCCGAGGATCTCGCCCTCGCGGACCGTCAGGTCGATACCGCGCACGGCTTCCACGGGGCCGCGTTTCGTCTGGAAGGTACGGGCCAGACCGGCCGTACTGATGATGGTCATGCCGTCCAGAAAAACAGAGTCCCTGAAATTTTGCAACGGCCCCAAGTTTTCATTGCCCCTAAATATGTGTGAGCTCCAAAGGTTCATCGGGCCCAAGGAAGCTAGGATCGGGGCATGGCAGAGGGGCTCAGGGAGCGGAAGAAGCGCGAGACCAGACAGCGCATCTCGGACATCGCCACCGGACTGTTCCTGGAGCGCGGGTTCGTGACGGTGACGATCGCGGACGTCGCGGAGGCGGCCGACGTCTCCGTGAACACCGTCTACAACTACTTCCCGGCCAAGGAGGACCTCTTTTTCGACCGCAGCGAGGGCGTCGTCGACCGGCTCTCGCGCTGGGTGCGCGCGCGGGACGTGGGGGAGTCCGCGGCCGCCGCCGTACTGCGCGAACTGCGCGACGAGGTCGAGGCGGTGTCGCCCCGGGTGGGCCTCATCGAGGGTTATGACCGGTTCATGAAGGTCATTCACGAGGCGCCGCCCCTGCGCTCCCGGCTGTGGGCCATCCAGCAGGAGGTCCAGGACAAGCTGAAGGCGACCCTGCGCGAGGAGACCGGCGCCGCGGACGACGACCCGATGCCCACCCTGATCGCCGGGCAGCTCAACTGGCTCCACCAGACGGTGATGGGCACCATCGCCCGGGCGATGGTCGCCGGGCGCGACCGCGACGAGGTGTCCCGCGAGACGCTGGTGCTGCTGGACGAGATGGAGGGGCTGTTGAGCGAGAAGGTGCTCAACTACGCCGTCCGAGGCGCCCCGTGACCCCTGCTGGTGTGATGTCCGTCATGTGAGACGTGACGCGCATTACTTACTGGTCACACGGGCCCTCACGAGCGCTAGTGTCCGCCGGAGAGGCAGACATAAACAGCGCGTCAGGGGAGTCGCACAGTGGCAGGGAAGCTCGCCGTCATCGGAGCCGGCCTCATGGGATCCGGCATCGCCCAGGTCTCCGCACAGGCGGGCTGGGAGGTCGTCCTGCGCGACGTCACCGACGAGGCGCTCAAGCGGGGCACCGACGGCATCAAGGCGTCGTACGACAAGTTCGTCGCCAAGGGCAAGCTGGAGGCGCACGACGCCGACGCCGCCCTCGCCCGCATCACAGCGACCACCGACCTGGACGCCGCGGCCGACGCGGACGTCGTCGTCGAGGCCGTCTTCGAGAAGCTCGAAGTCAAGCACGAGATCTTCGGCGCCCTCGACAAGATCGTGAAGGACGAGGCGATCCTCGCCTCCAACACCTCCGCGATCCCGATCACCAAGATCGCCGCCGCCACCGAGCGCCCGGAGCGGGTCGTCGGCACGCACTTCTTCTCGCCGGTGCCAATGATGCAACTGTGCGAACTCGTGCGCGGCTACAAGACCAGTGACGAAACCCTGGCCACGGCCCGGGCGTTCGCCGAGTCGGTCGGCAAGACCTGCATCGTCGTCAACCGTGACGTCGCCGGCTTCGTGACGACCCGTCTCATCTGCGCCCTGGTCGTCGAGGCCGCGAAGCTCCAGGAGTCGGGCGTGGCGAGCGCCGAGGACATCGACCTGGCCTGCAAGCTGGGCTTCGGCCACGCCATGGGCCCGCTGGCGACGGCGGACCTGACGGGCGTCGACATCCTGCTGCACGCCACGAACAACATCTACACCGAGTCCCAGGACGAGAAGTTCGCGCCTCCGGAGTCGATGCGCCGGATGGTTGACGCCGGTGACATCGGCCGCAAGAGCGGGCAGGGCTTCTACAAGCACTGAAACCGCACACGCCCCGGGGTCATCACACCCCGGGGTGAATTCGGTATCGGTTCGCTTACAAGAAGCAACCTCTGTGTCCTCCACGCAGTCAGAGGTTGCATCACCCATATCAGAACGCGGAGCACGAGACGCACGCACGGGGAGCGCATATGCACATCAGGGGCGACCACGCCGAGCTGGTCGTCGGGGGCCGCCTCGACGTCCGGAGCGCGGCGGACGCCCGTACGGTCCTGCACTCGGCCGTCGACGACGGAGTCGGCGACCTGGTACTGGACCTGTCCGAACTGGACTCCTGGGACGCCACCGGACTGGGCGTGATCATGGGGGCACACCGGCGGGCCGGCCGCTGCGGCCGGCGCCTGGTCCTGCGCGGCGTGCCGCCGCAGATGCAGCGCCTGCTGGTCGCCACCCGCCTGCACCGGATCCTGGCGATCGAGGGGGGCATCGGGGTGGAGACACTGCCCCGCGTGTGACGACGCGTGCGGGTGTGAACCGGGCGACCGGGGAGACCCGGACGAACACCGTCCGGTCGTGTGACACGCACAATCCTCACGAGAACGTGACGTCTCGCACGACACGGCACCCCGGACTGTCGTAGATACTGTGCGAAGGTTTAGGGTTCGGCTGCCCGCTGCCTTGACACCCTTCTAGCGGGCCCGGACCAGAAGCGACAGCGCGGTGTGCAGCAAGGCCGGGAGGGGCTTTCAGAGCACACACTCGCTTTTGGGGGGCTTGACCTATGGACCCGAACACCCGGGGACCCGAGGAGTACGGCCACGAGGGCGACGGCCAGGGGCCGCGCCAGCGTCCGCCCCGGGAATCCCTCACGCCCGACTTCGGCCAGCACGCGCCCGCGCTCGCCCGCACGGTGCAGCTCGTCTCCGGCGACTTCCTGCTGACCGTCAACCCCGTCGACGGCAGTGAGATAGAGGTCTGCCCGCCCGCGGAACGGCCCGCCCGTCCCACCAAGCTCGGCACG
The DNA here is from genome assembly GCF_000158955.1 of Streptomyces viridochromogenes DSM 40736. Taxonomy (GTDB): domain Bacteria; phylum Actinomycetota; class Actinomycetes; order Streptomycetales; family Streptomycetaceae; genus Streptomyces; species Streptomyces venetus. The sequence continues at coordinate 6,040,661 of NZ_GG657757.1, forward strand.
GCCGAGCGGGCCGAGGCCGAACGCGCGGCCCTGCCGCCCGTCCCGCCCGGCCCCGCGCAGCCCGCCCTGCCGCTGCTGGCCCGCCAGGACGAGCGCGAACAGCTCGTGCGGCTGCTCGCCCGCGGCCGTACCGTCCGCCTCGTCGGCCCCGCCGGCTCCGGCCGCACCCGCCTCCTCGACCTCGTCGCCGAGGACTGCTCGGACCTCGCCCCCGACGGTGTCGTCCGCCTCAACGGCTTCGGCAGCACCTCCGGCGAACTGCTGTACGACCTCTTCTACGCGGTGTACAAAGCTCCCCTGCACCGCCCGGAACGGGACGAACTGCTGACCCACGTCCGTGAGATCGGCGCGGTCGTCGTCCTCGACGACCTCGAGTTCGGCGGGGCCGCGCTCGACGAGCTGCTGGAGGCCACCCCCGAGTGCGCCTTCCTGCTCGGCGCCACCCCGGACGTGCCGGCGCCCTCGGCCGACGCCGCCGTCGAGGACGTCCCCCTCGGCGGCCTCGACCGCGCGGCCGGACGCGAACTGCTGGAGTACGCCGTCGGCCGGTCCCTCACCGAGGAGGAGTCCAACTGGGCGGGTGACCTCTGGTTCGAGTCCGAGGGACTGCCCCTGCGCTTCGTGCAGGCCGGCGCCCTGCTGCGGCAGCGGGACCGGCTGCGCACCGGTTCGGGTGCCGCCGACGAGTTCGGCCCCTTCGAGGACACGTCCCCGGCCGAGAC
>NZ_GG657757.1:6041979-6081544 GCF_000158955.1 Streptomyces viridochromogenes DSM 40736
CCGTGCCGAACTGGAGGCCGCCGTAAGAAAAAGCAACGGCGCCCTCTCCGACAAGCGCGGAACCGTCGCCGGCCGTCGCGCCCTCGCCCTGGTCGCGGACCGCTCGGGCACCCCGCTGAGCCTCGGGCCGACCACGGGGGAGGAGGTGCCCGACGCCCGGTACGAGGAGTCGGCATCCCCGGCCGAGGGCGTTCCGGCGGCCTTCCCGACCCTCCAGAAGCCCGCCTCCCCGACCCTGGTCACCCACCGCTCCACGCCCGCCTCCCCACGGGCGGCCCGGGGCGGCATCAAGGGCATGGCCCGGCGCAACCTGGTGGCCGCGGGCGCCGGTGCCCTCCTCGTCGCCGTGCTCGGCACGGTGGTGACGCTCGGCGCCACCTCCGACAAGGACCAGAACCCGCCGTCCGACCGGGTCGGTGTCAACCCCTCGGCCAGCCAGGGTCTGAGCGGCGGCAGCCTGGGCGCCGACCGTCCCGCCGACGACAGCAACGGCGACACGGGCGCGGCGACGAGCCGGCCGACCGACCCGGGCCCGGACGGTACGCCGGGCACCGCGGACGATCCGACACCGACGGGCGAACCGAGCGGCTCGCCGAGCACCGGCGACCCCGGGGCCACGACGAAGCCGCCCACGTCGTCGAAGCCTCCGACGACGTCCAGGCCGCCGTCGACCTCGAAGCCGCCCACGACGTCCAAGCCCCCGACGACCTCGAAGCCGCCGACCTCGCAGCCGCCCACGTCCGAGCCGCCGACCTCGCAGCCGCCGACGACGACTCCGCCGACGACCAGCCCGAGCACCTCGGACACGGCCAGCGGCCCGGCGCCGAGCAGCCCGACCACGACCACCGCGAGCGCTTCGCAGAGCGGCTCGGCCCCGGTGATCTGACACCCGTACACACAGCAGGGCCGGGTCCGTTCCGCGGACCCGGCCCTCTTCGTCGTGGGGGTGTGTCAGAACAGCCGGAGCTTGTCGTCCTCGATGCCCCGCAGCGCGTCGTAGTCGAGGACCTGGCAGCCGATGCCCCGGTCGGTCGCGAGGACACGGGCCTGGGGCTTGATCTCCTGCGCGGCGAAGACGCCGCGGACCGGGGCGAGATGGGGATCGCGGTTCAGCAGCTCCAGATAGCGCGTCAGCTGCTCCACGCCGTCGATCTCACCGCGCCGCTTGATCTCCACCGCGACGGTCCTGCCCTCGGCGTCCCGGCACAGGATGTCGACGGGCCCGATGGCCGTCGGGTACTCGCGGCGGATCAGGGTGTAGCCGTCGCCGAGCGTCTCGATGCGGTCGGCGAGCAGCTCCTGGAGGTGCGCTTCCACGCCGTCCTTGATCAGGCCGGGATCCACACCCAGTTCGTGCGAGGAGTCGTGGAGGACTTCCTCCATCGTGATGATGAGCTTCTCGCCCGCCTTGTTGATGACGGTCCAGACGCCCTCGTCCTCGCCGGTGCCCTCCTTCAGCGTGCAGGGCGGCGACATCCAGTTCAGGGGCTTGTAGGCCCGGTCGTCGGCGTGGATCGAGACGCTGCCGTCCGCCTTCACCAGAATCAGGCGCGGGGCCGAGGGAAGGTGGGCGGTGAGCCGCCCGGCGTAGTCCACGGAGCAGCGGGCAATGACGAGACGCATGGTCGGCAACGCTACTCGACAGGCACCTGTCGACGCGATTCGCCCTGGAAAACGCGTGTTCAGTAATGGCCGATTGTGTGCATGGTGTGCTCATTGAGAGTGTGCCATCTGCTCATTCTCCTGGTGCCGTCACCGTCGGTTGCTTACCGTATGAACGGGAGGTCGCGACGTGTGTACGCAGCGTGTCCGGTATCGCGAACTCCCTTATCTGTCCGGCAACCCCTGCCCGCCGGGCGGGGGTGCGAGAGGAGAACTCATGTCGCTCGACGTCTCACCGGCCCTACTCGAACAGGCCGAGCGAGGCGAGGTCGACGAAGCGGAATTCGTCGACTGCGTCCGGACCTCCCTGCCCTATGCGTGGGAGATGATCAGCTCCCTGGTGGCCCAGCTGAAGGTGGACGGCGGTGCGTTCGCCGACAACCAGACGCCCCCGCCGGACGAGCAGGCACGCGGTCAGTTGCTGCGTGCGCTTGCGAGTGACGCGATACGCGGCGCGCTGCAACGGCACTTCGGTGTGCGGCTGGCCTTCCAGAACTGCCACCGGGTGGCCGTGTTCCCGCTTGACTCCTCGGTTGACGAGAAGCTGGACCGTTTCACCTCGGTCCGCAGCCAGGTGCTGAACCAGTCGCCCGAGTTCCGCGACTGCTGAGGCGCCGCTCGCTTGCCGCTCCGTACGCGGGAGGTGCGGTTTTGTACCGGAGCGGCAAGCCCCCAGGAAAGCACCGCGTTCTCAGACGAGTTGGGGGAGCACCTCGGCCCCCAGCCGCCGTACGTTCTCCTCGGTCGCCGCCAGATCACCGGAGCCCTCGACGAGCAGGGCGAAGCGGGAGATGCCGGTCCGCTCGCTGGTCGCCGCCAGCCGGTCGGCGCACAGACGCGGGGTGCCCACCGGGTGCAGCCCGCAGAGCAGTTCGGTGTAGGCCAGCGGGTCGCGCATCCGGCGCGTACGCCCGTCGACCGTGACGTGCGCCTCCAGGCCCTGCTTCAGCCAGCCGGGCATCGCCTTCATCAGCGTCTCCGCCGCGTCGACCCGCCGGTCCGCGATCTGGCAGATGCCCGCCGACACATGGGACGCGCCGAGGATCTCCTCGGCCGGCCGGCCGCACGCCCGCGCGTGCTGCCGCCACAGCGCGACCATCTCTGCCTTCTCCTCGTCCCCCACGTGCATCCCGAGCAGCATCGACAGGCCGCGCTCGGCCGCCAGCCGCACGCTCGACGGCGAGGTGCAGGCGACGACCACTTCCGGCCCCGCGACCTCGCCCAGGGCCTCCGACGGCCGGGGCACCACCGGGACCTCACGGAAGCGGAACCGCTCCCCGTCGGCCGCCACGGACGGCTCGCGCAGCCAGCGCACCAGGAGGTCCAGGGACTCCGGGAACCCCTTCTCGTACGCCTCCAGGCCCGCGCCGAACACCTCCAGGTCGACCCACGGGCCGCCCCGGCCGACACCGAGCGTGAAACGGCCGCCGCTCGTGTGGTGCAGCAGCGCGGCCTGTTCGCCGAGGGCCACGGGGTGGGCGGTGGGCAGGACGCTGACCGCCGTACCGACCCGGAGACGGCGGGTGCGGCCGAGCAGCAGGGCGGCCAGTGTGACGGCCGACGGGCAGGTGCCGTACGGCACGAAGTGGTGCTCGGCCAGCCAGGCCGTGTCGAGCCCGGCCTCCTCGGCCACTTCGGCCGAGCGGACCGCGCGGTGCAGCGCTTCCCCCTCGCCCTGACCGGGGAACTGGGCCGCCAACACGAAACTTCCAACGCGCATTGCTTTCCTGCTTCCTTGGCTCCGACACGGAGCTCCCCCACAGGGCATAACCGTCTGACACGTGCCGAGGACACGGCCGGGCGGAGTATTTTGCGGATTGTCTGCAGAATGGGGCGTTCCGCGCGGAGCCCGGGGGAGACCCGGCGGGGAGCCCGCCTCGCCCGGCGAGGGACTTGTGGCGATTGGTACCGTACGCGTACCCCCGTCCGCGCCGCGTAGGCTGGACACGGCCCGTGCTTCCTGTATAGCCCCGAGAGGTGTCCCGTGTCTCCGCGTCGCAACCGACCCAACGGCGCCGGTTCTTCCGGCCGGAGCGCCGAGGACGACCGCCCCGGCCGCTACGGCGGCTGGCAGGCCTCGGAGGACTGGCAGGGCGAGAACTGGAACGTGCGGCACGTGGCCGGCGCGAGCGCGCAGGGCAAGTCGTACCGCTGCCCCGGCTGCGACCAGATGATCCCCGACGGTGTGCCGCACGTGGTGGCCTGGTCCGAGCACACGGGCGTCGACGACCGCCGGCACTGGCACAAGGCCTGCTGGAACGCGCGGGACCGCCGCACCCCCGGGGTGCGGCGGTCCCGTAACGCGCCGAGATTCTAGGCCGCTCGCGGCCCGCGACGACCTTCCCGCGCCTACACGTCCCGCTTCTCCAGCAGCGCGAAGGCGCCGCCGAACGCCACGGCCGTGACGCCGAGGATGATCCACAGCGGGTCCCAGCCGGACGGGCCGGACTGGCTGAGGGAGTTGGCGTAGAAGACGCTGAGCTGGTTCGGGATCGAGTACTCGAACAGGGCGTCGCGCACGGCCTCCAGGGACTCCGAGAACATGAACAGCGCGATCACCAGCGGGGCCAGCACGGTGCCGATCATGATGGTGATGGCGCCCGCCGAGTGCCGGATGATCGAGCCGACGACCAGCGAGAGCAGGCCCAGCAGCGCGATGTAGAGCGCGATGCCGACCGTGCCCTTCAGCCACTCGCCACCGGTGGGGTCCTTGGCGCCGTTGTCCGCCAGCATGGCCACGTGCAGGAACGCGACGACCGACGAGGACACCAGCGTCACCACGAACGCGACCAGGAAGAACACGATGGCCTTCGCCGCCAGCACCCGGCCGCGACTCGGGCACGCGACCATCGTGGTGCGGATCATGCCCGTGCCGTACTCCGACGCCGTGGTCAGCACGCCCAGCGTGATGATGCACATGCTGCCGAGCAGCAGCCCGAAGAAGCCCAGGGACAGCGCGTTCTCGCCGGCCAGGTCCGAGGAGGAGCTCGACACGACGACGCCGGTCAGCAGGCCGATGCCCACGACGAGCAGGACGAACACGCCGAGCGTCCACATCGTGGAGCGCACCGACCTGATCTTCGTCCACTCGGAGGCGATGGCGTGACCGAGGTGCGTGCGCACGACCGGGATCGGCGAGGTGTAGCCGGGATACGGCGAGCCGGGGGCGGGATGAGCCGCGCCGGAGGCGGGATGCGCGGCACCGGGTGCCGCCTCCCAGCTGGGTGCGGCCTGCGGCATCTGGGGCTGGGGGCTGCTCATCGGGCGTCCTCGGGCTTGGTCAGGTCGGAGGTCGGGACGGGAGCGGGCGCGGTGGCGGGCGCCGCCGCCTGGGGCGCCGGGCCCGCGGGCGGGGCCTGCGGCGGCTGCGGTGCGCCCTGCGCGGGCGCCTGCGGGGCCCGGCCCGCCGACTGGGCGTGGGCGTACGGGTTGGGCGTACCCACGCCGGAGGCGTCAGGGGCGCCCGGGACCCCGGGCGCGCCGTACGGGCCCGACGGCGCCTGGCCCGGCGCCCCCTGCGGCGGCATCCCGAACGGCTGGCTGCCCTGCTGGGGCGGCGGCGGGGCGTACCAGCCGGGCTGGCCCTGGCCCGGCACCGGCATCGGCGGCTGCGCGCCCGGCGGCAGCGGCTGCTGGAGGCCTTCCTTCTGGTCGATGGTCGAGCGGTAGTCGACCGCGCCCTGCGTCATCCGCATGTACGCCTCCTCCAGCGAGGCCTGGTGCGGCGACAGCTCCCACAGCCGTACGTCGGTGCCGTGCGCGATGTCGCTGATGCGGGGCAGCGGCAGCCCGGTCACGCGCAGCGCGCCGTCCTGCTCGGGCAGCACATGACCGCCCGCCTCGGTCAGCGCGGCCGACAGCTTCTCACGCTGCTGCGGCTCGGTGTCGGGCGTCCGGACGCGGGCGAAGTCCGCGGAGTTCGCGGAGATGAAGGCCGTCACGCTCATGTCGGCGAGCAGCTGACCGCGCCCGATGACGATGAGGTGGTCGGCGGTCAGCGCCATCTCGCTCATCAGATGGGAGGAGACGAAGACCGTACGGCCCTCCGCCGCCAGGGCCTTCATCAGGTTGCGCACCCAGAGGATGCCCTCGGGGTCGAGGCCGTTGACGGGCTCGTCGAACAGCAGCACCTGCGGGTCGCCGAGCAGCGCGGCGGCGATGCCGAGCCGCTGCCCCATGCCGAGGGAGAAGCCCTTGGACCGCTTCTTGGCCACGTCCTGGAGGCCGACGACCCCGAGCACCTCGTCCACCCGCCGGGCCGGGATGCCCGACAGCTGGGCCAGGCTCAGCAGGTGGTTGCGGGCCGCCCGGCCGCCGTGCACCGCCTTGGCGTCCAGCAGGGCCCCGACCTGGCGAGGGGCGTTGGGCAGCTTGCGGTACGGAAAACCGCCGATCGTCACCTGCCCGGCCGTCGGGTTGTCCAGACCGAGGATCATCCGCATCGTCGTCGACTTGCCCGAACCGTTCGGCCCGAGGAAGCCGGTGACGGCCCCGGGCCGCACCTGGAAGGAAAGGTTGTACACAGCGGTCTTGTCGCCGTAGCGCTTGGTCAGGCCGACTGCTTCGATCATGCTCCGCACCCATCGCAAGGTTCAGGACAGCGGGGCACACGCCCCCGTAAGGGTTAGGAGCTTATCGACGAGCTGACGGTTCCACTCAAATCAAAGTAAAGGGTGGGACGCGACACCCGGTCCTAGGCGTCGCGCTTCTTCAGCAGCACGTACCCGCCGACGAGTGCCGCGAGGACCCACAGCCCCATGATCCCGAGGCCGCCCCACGGCCCGTACGGGGTGTCGTCGTCGATCGGGGTGACCACCTGCATGATCTTGCTGCCGGCCTGGTCCGGAAGAAACCGGCCGACCTTCTTCGTCGCGTCGACGTTCCCGAGGATGTTGGAGATCAGGAAGAAGAACGGCATCAGGATGCCCAGCGACAGCATCGGCGAGCGCAGCATCGCGGCGACGCCCATCGAGAACATCGCGATGAGGGCCATGTAGAGGCCCCCGCCGATCACGGCCCGCAGCACCCCCGGGTCGCCGATCTCCGCCCGGTGCTCGCCGAGCATCGCCTGTCCCAGGAAGAACGCGGCGAAGCTGGTGACGAGGCCGACCAGGAGGGCGAGAGCGGTGGCCACCGAGATCTTGCTGAACAGGAACGAGCCGCGCTTGGGCACCGCGGCCAGCGAGGTGCGGATCATGCCGGTGCTGTACTCGTTCGACACCACCAGCACCCCGAACACGATCATCGCGAGCTGACCGAGACTCATCCCCGCGAAACTGATGAACGTCGGGTCGAACTGCGCCCGGTCCTGCGCGCTCATGCTGTCGAACTCGTTCTTCGACAGGGCCGAGATCAGCATGCCGAGGGCGACCGTCACGACCACCACCAGCGAGAGTGTCCACACCGTGGACGCCACCGACCGGATCTTGGTCCACTCCGACCGTACGACCTGGGTCGTCGCCATGCTCAGCCCCTCTTCCAGCCGTCGCCCCACTGCTGCTGTGGCGGCGGCGGGCTCGTCTCGCTGTGTGCGTGGTACTCCACCGACTCCGCGGTCAGCTGCATGAACGCCTCCTCCAGTGAGGCCTGCTGCGGGCTCAGTTCGTGCAGCGTGAGCCCGTGCCGCGCCGCCAGTTCACCGACGAGCTCGGCCTTGCCGCCGTCCACCTCCAGCACCCCGTCACCGCTCTCGACGGCGACGATCCCGGCCTGGTGCAGCACGTCGAGCATCCGCTCCCGCTGCGGGCTGCGGACCCGGACGTACGAGCGTGAGTTGCGGGCGATGAAGTCGGCCATGGAGGTGTCCGCGAGCAGCCGGCCCTGCCCGATGACGACGAGGTGCTCGGCCGTCAGGGCCATCTCGCTCATCAGATGGGAGGAGACGAACACGGTCCGGCCCTGCGCGGCCAGAGACTTCATCAGGGTGCGGATCCAGTGGATGCCCTCGGGGTCGAGGCCGTTCACCGGCTCGTCGAACATCAGGATCCGCGGATCGCCGAGCAGCGCGGCGGCGATGCCGAGCCGCTGCCCCATGCCCATCGAGAAGCCCTTGGTCTTCTTCCGCGCGACCGCCGTCAGCCCGACCGTCTCCAGCACCTCCCGCACCCGGCTGCGCGCTATGCCGTTGCTCTGCGCGAGGCACAGCAGGTGGTTGTAGGCGGTACGCCCGCCGTGCCAGGCCTTGGCCTCCAGCAGGGCGCCGATGTACGTCAGCGGCTCCTTGAGCTGGTGGTAGTGCTTGCCGTCGATACGGACGCTGCCGGCGGTGGGGTGGTCGAGACCCAGGATCATCCGCATGGTCGTGGACTTGCCCGCACCGTTGGGCCCGAGGAAGCCCGTGACGATGCCCGGTCTGACGGTGAAGGACAGGTTGTTGACCGCCACCTTCTCGCCGTAACGCTTGGTCAGCCCCTCGAGCTCAATCATGCCGCCACGCTAGAACGTGACAAAGCCCTCTGCCACCCGAGCGGCAGAGGGCTTTGCGGAGATTCAGACTCCGTATGCCGGGCTGTTACCGGGACTGCTGGGCCGGGACCCCACGGGAGATCGGCTCGTCCTCGGCCGGCGTACCGGCGGCGGCCACCGCGGCGCCCGTGAGCGTGGCGAGCATCTCGCGGACGTTCGTCAGCTGGGCGTTGATGCTGTCGCGGCGGTTGGTGAGGGCCGCGAGCTCCCGCTCGGATTCCGAACGGATACGGTCGGCCTTGGCGTTGGCGTCGGCCACGATGTCCTCGGCCTGACGCTGGGCCGTCTCCACCGTCTGGCGGGCGCGGCGCTCGGCGTCCGTGCGCAGCTTCTCGGCCTCCAGGCGCAGCTGCTCGGCGCGGTGCTCGATCTCGGCGAGGCGCTTCTCGGCCTTGGCCTGACGGGAGGCCAGGTCGCGCTCGGACTGCTCCCGGCGCTTGGCGAGGTTCGTCTCGAAGTCGGCGGCGGCCTGCGCGGCCTTGGCGCGGGTCTCCTCGAAGAGGGCGTCCGCCTCCTCGCGCTTGGACTGCGCGTCCTTCTGCGCCTCGGAACGCAGCTGGGAGGCGTCACTCTTGGCCTTCTCGACGATCCGCAGACCCTCGTCCTCGGCCTTGGCCTTGCGCTCCGCCGAGTACGCCTCGGCGTCGTTGCGCACCTGCTGGGCCGCCGACTCGGCGAGCTCGCGGTGCTGCTCGGCCGCGCGCCGGGCCTCCTCGCGCAGGTCCTTCGCCTCTTCCTCGGCGAGGCGGAGAATCTTCTCCACACGCGCGCCGAGACCGGCGTACGACGGCTCGGCGTCGTTGACCTGGGCTTGGGCGTTCTGCGTCTCGAGGTGGAGCTCTTCGATGCGCTTTTCCAGAGCGGTGATGCGGGCGAGAGCGCTGTCACGGTCGGAGACGAGCTTGGAGATACGTTCGTCCACCTGAGCGCGGTCGTACCCACGCCGCACAAGCTCGAAGCCGTAGGGGGAAGTGTCGCTCATGGGGTTCCTGTCGAAAGAGACCGGTGAGGTGATAGGTGGAATCCTAGGGGCCGAAACGGTGTGTCATCGAGCGGATGCGCGTTTGATCTGGAAAATGACACCCCTTTTGGGTGGCTCCCCGCAGGACGGCTTGCCAAAGACTCGGTCAACGGCCCCGGCAGACACCGGAATCACCCTCCAGTCTGGCCCGGACCCCGGGCGGCTTCTAGCCTTCCGAGGACTTGCCACCCGAACGGGGTGCGCCGACCGTCGCGCCCGCCTTGACCCCGTTGTCCTTCGCCGGTGACGGGGCCTCGAAGGATTCCAACGCCTCCAGGACGTCCTGGACACGGGAGATCTCGGCGTTGATGTCCTCGCGACGGCGGACCAGGACCTCCAGCTCGCGCTTGCCCTCCTCGACCGTGCGCTTCGCCTCGCGGATCGCCTCGGCCTTGAGCTCCTCGGCCTCCCGGACCAGCGTGGACTTCTTCTGCTCGGCCTCCTTGAGCAGCCCCTCCGCCTTCTTCACCGCGGCGATACGGACCTTGCCCGCCTCGGAGTTGGCCTCCGAGACGATCTCCTTGGCCTTCGCCTGTGCCTTCGCGAGCTGCTCCTCGGCGGCCTTGACGAGCGCGTCGCAGCGGTCGCCCGCCGTCTTCATCGCCTCCGCCGACTCCCGGCGGGCCCGCTCGTGCAGCTCCTCGATCTCCCCGGTGATCCGGTCGCGCAGCTCCTCCGCGCGCTCCCTGATCTGCGTGGCGTCCCGGCGCGCGCCGACCAGCAGATCGTCCGCGTCCGTACGGGCCTTCTCCACGAGCGAGTTGCCCTCGACGGTCGCCTCGGATACCAGCCGGTCGGCCTCCTTGCGGGCCGCGCCCACCATCGTGTCGGCCTGCGACTCGGCCTCCGCGGTGGTCTTGTGCGCCTGCTGCTGCGCCTCGGTGAGCAGCTTGTCGGCCTCCGCCGTGGTCTCCGTGATGAGCTTGTCGACCTGCTCGGCCGCCTCGGAGCGCCGCTTGTTGGCGTCCTTGCGGGCCTCGTCCAGCGTGCGGTCGGCCTCCTCGCGCGCCGACGTGACGAGCCGCTCCGCCTCCGCCTCCGCGTCGGCCTTGACGCGGTCGGCCTCGCCGCGGACCCGCTCGGCGTGCTGCTGCGCCGAGCCGACCGTCTCGGCGGCCTCGGCCCGCAGCCGCTCCGCCTCGCCACGTGCCTCGCCGACCAGCTGTTCGGCCTTGGCGGCCGACTCGGCCCGCACCCGATCGGCCTTCGCGGCCGCCTCGGACCGGACGCGCTCGGCCTCGGAGAGGGCCTCGGTACGGACCCGCTCGGCCTCGGTGACCGTCTCCATCCGCAGCCGGTCGGTCTCCTGGACCGTCTCGGTGGTGAGACGCTCCGCCTCGCTGCGCGCCTCGGTGATGAGCGTGTCCGCCTGCGTCGCCGCGTCCGAACGGATGCGGTTGGCGTCCTCACGGGCGTCCGCCCGGGTGCGCGAAGCGCTCTGCTCGGCCTCGGCGATGGCGTCCGACGCCTCCGTACGCGCCCGCTGGGCGTGCTCGGCGACGTCCGCGCGGATCCGCTCCGCCTCCGTGATCGCCTCGGACATGGTCCGCTCGGCGAGCGTCTTGGCGGCCTCGGTCTCCTGGTGCGCCTCGCGCCGCAGCCGGGCGGCGTCCTCGCTCGCCCGTTCCCGCTCCGCGTAGGCGTCCGAACGGACCCGGTCCGCCTCCTCCTGCGCCTCGCGCCGCGTACGGTCCGCCACGTGCTCGGCGGCGCTGCGCAGCCCGGCGATCTCCTCCTGGGCCTGCTCGTGCAGCCCGGCGACGGAGTCCCGGACCTGCTGGGCGTGCTGCTCGGCCGCGGACACCATCTCCGTGGCCCGCCGGTCGGCCTCCTCGACCAGCCGGACGGCCTCGGTCTGCGCCTCCTCCACGCGCTTGCGCGCCGAGGCCAGCAGCTCCTCGCTCTGCTCGCGGGCCCGCTCGCGCTCCTGGTCGGCCTCCTGCCGGGCGCTGCCGAGCAGTTCCTCGGCCTCACGCCGGCGCCGGTTGGCCTCCTCCTGGGCGGCGGCCAGCGTCTCGGACGCCTCCGTGGCCAGCCGCTCGGCGGCGGCCTGCGCCTCCGCGCGCACCCGGTCGGCGCTCTCCTGCGCGTCCGACTTCAGCCGTTCGGCCTCGTTCGCGGCCTCCGACCGCAGGCGGACGGCGACGGACTCGCCCTCGGCGCGCGCGGCGGACGCGTCGGAGGCGGCCTCGTCGCGCAGCCGCTGGGCCTCCGCCTCGGCCTGCTGCTGGAGCGTACGGATCCGCTCGGCGGCCTCCGACCGCAGCCGCTCGTTCTCCTCGGCGGCCTCGCGGCGGATCCGGGAGGCCTCCTCACGGGCCTCCGACAGCGCCTGCTCGGCCGCGGTGAGCCGGTCCTCCGCCTCCGTCTGGAGCCGCGTCAGCTCCTCGGCGGCCTCGGTGCGGCGGGCCTCTATGGCCCGCTCGGTCTCCTCGTGGAGCTCCAGCACCGCGCGCTCGGCGTCCGCCTTGAGGGACTCGGCCTGCTCGATGACCTCCTCGCGGTGCCGCTCGGCCTCCTGCCGGGTGCGCTGGAGGGTCTCCTCGGCCTGCCGGCGCAGGGTCGTCGCCCGCTCGATGGCCTCCGTACGGACCTTCTCGCTGTCCGTCTGGGCCGTCGTCCGCAGCTCGTCCGCGTCCGCCTTCGCCTTGGCGAGCAGCTCCTCGGCGGAGCGCGCCGCCTCCTCGATCTGCGCCACGGCCTCCCTGCGGGCCTCGGCGCGGATCCTCTCGCCCTCCTCGACCGCGTCCGCCCGCAGCTGCTCGGCCTCTCCGCGCAGCCGGCGGGCCTCCTCCTGGAGCTCGACGGTCTTGGCGCGGTACTCCTTGGTGTCGTCCTTCGCCGCGCCCTTGAGCTCCTCGGCGATGTCGTGCGCCTCGGCGCGCAGGCGGTCCGCCTCGGCCTCGGCCTCCCGGCGGATCCGCTCGGCCTCCTCGGCCGCGGCCTTGGTGGTCTTCTTGGCGTCCTCCGACGCCTTGGTGAGGACCTCCTCGGCGGTCCGGGCCGCCTTGGACAGCTGGGTCGCGGTCTCCTCGGCGGTGAGCGTACGGGCCTTCTCGGCGGCCTCCGCGACGATCTTCTCCGCCTCGGCGCGGGCGTCCGCGACCAGCTGCTCGGCCTCGGTCTTGGTGTTCTCGGCCTCCTTCGTGGCCTCCTCGACCAGCCGGGCGACCTGCTCCTTGGCCGTGCGCGTGCGCGTCTCGTTCGCGGACTCGGCGCTCGCCAGGGCCTTGGCGGCGGCCTCCTTGGCCTCCGTGACCAGCTTGTCCGCCTCGGACTGCGCCTTGCGGAGCGCCTCCTCGGCCTCGGCCATCCGCTGCTCGGCGGCCTTGCTCAGCTCCTGGGCCTCGCGGCGCGTGGACTCCGACTCGCTGGCCGTCGACGTGCGCAGCTGCTCGGCGTGGTCCGTGGCCTCCTGCGCCTGCGTGGAGGCGGCGTTCAGCAGCCGCTCGGCGTCCGTGCGGGCACGCCGCAGGATCTGCTCGGCCTCGGCACGGGCCTCCTCGGCCGCGCTGGTCAGCCGCTGCCGGGCCTCGTTGGCCAGCCGCTCGGCCTCCGCGCGGGCGGTGGCCAGGGACTGCTCGGCCTCGGCCCGGGACTCCTCCAGCAGCCGGCGGGCCTGCTGCTCGGTGCGGGCCCGCAACTGCTCCGCCCACGCCACGTTCTCGTTGACGTGCGACTCGACCGTCTGGCGGCGCTCGGACAGCTCCTGGTCCAGCTGCTGGCGCCGGGTCACCGCCTCCTGGTGCAGCTCGGCCTGGAGCCGGGCCGCCTGCTCGGCGTGCTCCTGGAGGATCCGCTGGGTCTGGGCCCGGGCCTCGCTCAGCTCGCGGTCGGCGTCCGCGCGGATCTGGTCGGCCTGCACCTGCGCGTTGCGCAGCAACTGCTCGGCCTGCCAGCCGACGTCGCCCCCCTCGAAGGAGGGCCGGGACATGATGGTGCGCCGCGCCTCGTGCAACTTGGCGCGCAGCACCTCGACCTGGTAGCCGAGGTCCTCGGCGTGCTGGATCGCCTTTTCCCGTTCGGTCTTCAGCCGCTTCATCTCGGCTTCGAACCGAGAGAGGTGGTCGACGTCAGCCGCCGGCTCTCGCTCCTGGCTCTCGTAGCCCCGCACTGCGCGGTCCCATCCGTCCCCTGGTCGCAACTCTCTCCAACGAGCTCCGTCCATCCACCGAACGGGGCCCCCGGGGAATGGTGTCAGATCATCGGCGGAGCACGGGCTGCTGCCCCGACGCTCGTCCCCCGAAACCCGGAACCCCGGTAGTCCTGCCGTCGCACGGCGGGACCGCGGTCACCCTGGACTGAGCGGCGACCGGACCCAACCCTACCGGCCCTTATGTACGAGGGTCAGTGCTCAGGTGACTCAACAGGTGCCGAAGTGACCAGTTCTGTCAGTACGCCATGACAGTCCTTGGGGTGCAGGAAGGTGATCCGTGACCCCATGGAACCGCGTCGGGGCTCTTCGTACAGCACGCGTACGCCCTTGTCCTTGATGTCCGCGGCCTCCGAGTCGACGTCCGCCGTACCGAAAGCGATGTGGTGGACGCCCTCCCCGTTCTTCGCGAGCCACTTCGCGACGGTGGAGTCCTCGCGGGTCGGCTCCAGAAGCTGCAGGTAGGAGGCCCCGCCGTCGGACGTTTCGTTGATCTTGAGCATGGCCTCGCGCACGCCCTGCTCCTCGTTGACCTCGGAGTGGAACACCTCGAAGCCGTAGGTGGCACGGTAGAACTCGACAGTCTTGTCGAGGTCGAAACAGGCGATCCCGATGTGGTCGATTCGCGTCAGCATGAATTCAGTGCAGCGCCCCGGAGGTGGTTACGCAACGTGCGCGCGATCACACCGACAGCCGGATGACGGCACGGAGTGCCACTCAGTACATTCGAAGTAAACCCTCGTTCACTCCTCGGCAGTGCAGCCGGTAAGGGGATCGCAGCTCATGTCTGGATCGAACAGCACGACATCGGTGATCGTCGCGGGCGCGCGTACGCCCATGGGGCGGTTGCTCGGATCGCTGAAGTCCTTCTCCGGAGCCGACCTCGGCGGCTTCGCGATCAAGGCCGCCCTCGACCGTGCGGGAATCGGTGGCGACCAGGTGCAGTACGTGATCATGGGGCAGGTGCTCCAGGCCGGGGCGGGGCAGATCCCGGCGCGCCAGGCCGCGGTCAAGGCCGGCATCCCGATGAACGTGCCGGCGCTGACCATCAACAAGGTGTGTCTGTCGGGCCTGGACGCGATCGCGCTCGCGGACCAGCTCATCCGTGCGGGTGAGTTCGACGTGGTCGTCGCCGGCGGCCAGGAGTCCATGACCAACGCCCCGCACCTGCTGCCCAAGTCCCGTGAGGGCTTCAAGTACGGCGCGGTCGAGATGCTCGACGCCATGGCCTACGACGGCCTGACCGACTCCTTCGACGGCGTCGCCATGGGCGAGTCCACGGAGCGGCACAACACCCGGCTGGGGATCGCCCGGCCCGAGCAGGACGAGATCGCCGCGTTGTCGCACCAGCGTGCGGCCGCCGCGCAGAAGAACGGCCTGTTCGAGGCCGAGATCACGCCGGTGGAGATCCCGCAGCGCAAGGGTGACCCGGTGCTGTTCAGCAAGGACGAGGGCATCCGGGGCGACACGACCGCGGAGTCGCTCGGCAAGCTGCGTCCGGCGTTCGCCAAGGACGGCACGATCACGGCCGGTTCGTCCTCGCAGATCTCCGACGGTGCCGCCGCCGTCGTGGTGATGAGCAAGGCCAAGGCGCAGGAGCTCGGCCTGGAGTGGATCGCCGAGATCGGGGCGCACGGGAACGTGGCCGGGCCGGACAACTCGCTCCAGTCCCAGCCGTCCAACGCGATCCAGCACGCGCTGAAGAAGGAGGGGCTGGGCGTCGAGGATCTCGACCTCATCGAGATCAACGAGGCGTTCGCGGCGGTCGCCGTGCAGTCGATGAAGGACCTCGGGGTGTCCACCGAAAAGGTGAATGTCAACGGTGGCGCCATCGCGCTGGGTCACCCGATCGGGATGTCCGGCGCGCGACTCGTGCTGCATCTCGCGCTGGAGCTGAAGCGGCGCGGTGGTGGTGTGGGCGCTGCCGCGCTGTGCGGTGGTGGTGGTCAGGGTGACGCTCTGATCGTGCGGGTACCGAAGGCCTAGGACCGGTCTTCGGACCTGCCCCTTGAGATGAGAACGGAGCTGTGATGCAGGACGTCTCCACGCTGGTCGCCCAGGCCAGGGAGGGCCGGCCGCGGGCCGTGGCCCGGTTGATCTCCCTGGTGGAGGGGGCGTCCCCGCAGCTGCGGGAGGTCATGGCGGCACTCGCGCCGCTCACGGGCGGGGCGTACGTGGTGGGTCTGACCGGGTCGCCGGGGGTCGGCAAGTCCACGTCGACCTCGGCGCTGGTGACGGCCTATCGCAAGCAGGGCAAGCGGGTCGGCGTGCTGGCCGTCGACCCGTCGTCCCCGTTCTCCGGGGGTGCGCTGCTCGGTGACCGGGTGCGGATGTCGGAGCACGCGTCGGACCCCGGGGTGTACATCCGGTCCATGGCGACCCGGGGGCATCTGGGAGGCCTTGCGTGGGCCGCGCCCCAGGCCATCCGGGTGCTGGACGCGGCGGGGTGCGACGTGATCCTCGTCGAGACGGTGGGTGTGGGACAGTCCGAGGTGGAGATCGCCTCGCAGGCGGACACGTCCGTGGTGCTGCTCGCGCCGGGGATGGGGGACGGGATCCAGGCGGCCAAGGCCGGGATCCTGGAGATCGGCGATGTGTACGTCGTGAACAAGGCGGACCGGGACGGGGCCGATGCGACGGCCCGCGAGCTGAACCACATGCTGGGGCTGGGGGAGGCCCGGGGGCCGGGGGACTGGCGACCGCCCATCGTCAAGACGGTCGCCGCGCGGGGGGAGGGTGTGGACGAGGTCGTCGAGGCCCTGGAGAAGCACCGGGCGTGGATGGAGGAGCGGGGGGTGCTCGCGGAGCGGCGTGCCGCGCGTGCGGCGCGGGAGGTCGAGACGATCGCGGTGACGGCGCTGCGGGAGCGGATCGGGGACCTGCACGGGGATCGTCGCCTCGGGGCGCTGGCGGAGCGGATCGTGGGCGGGGAGCTGGATCCTTATCGGGCGGCTGACGAGTTGGTCGCGGGGTTGACGGAGGGCTGAGCGAGCGGCGGGCCTTTGGCGGGCCTGTGGGTCGGGGCCGCGCCGGGGGGTGTCCGTCCTCGGAACGGCGCGACCAGGTCACCTGCCGACTGACTGGCGTCACACGCGCCGCCCGCTGCGGGCGGACACCCCCCGACACGGCCCCTTGCGTGGCGCCCTAGCTGCGGGCAGTCGTGCCGCTGGGGCGATGGGGGTCCCCCCTGCTCGAGCGAAGCCGAGAGCTTGGGGGAGGGTGGGCGCGGCGGCACCTCGTGGCGCCGAGTGCCGCATCGCCCCGGCGTCAGCATGGACGCCGGGGCGATGGAAAATGACAGTTGCTGATCAGTCCTGGTCGTCGGACACGTCAGCTGTGACCTTGCCCGAGTCGAGGTCGATCTTCCAGTCCTGCTCGGCCCCGCCGGACTTGCGCGTCTCGGCCTCCCAGGACTTGTCCTTGCCGTCCTCGTCCAGGTCGACGGACGTCACGACGCCCTTGCCGGCAGCAGCCTTCGCGGCCTCCTCGGCCGTCACGGAAGCGCCCTTCAGGGCTGCCCGCACCTGCGCCGTGTCGTCCTCGTCGTCGGTGTGCGTACCGAGGACCTTGCCGCTGGACGGGTCGACGCTCACGCTGTGCCAGGTGTCGTCGCCGGACAGGACGTCGACCTTCCAGATCACCTTGTCGCTGTCGTCCTCGTCGTCCAGCTCGGCGGAGACGACCGTGCCGGGGGTGTGCTTCAGCGCGGAGGAGATCGCCTCGGGCGCCGTGAGGTGGGCGGAAGACACCTTCGCGGTGTCGTCGTCCCGGTCGTCCGCGCCGTCGTCGTCCCGGCCGTCGTCGTCCGACAGTCGAGTGTTCGCCGCCTGCCGCGCCGAGCCCCCGTCGTCTCCCGTGGTCGCGAGGGCCGTGGCCGTACCGCCTCCGATCAGAGCGGCGGCGGTCACAGCGGCGATCACGATGTTGCGCTTCATGCGGATTCCTCCCGAGTCGTTTCGTTTTCGACGCCTTCAAATCTGGCTGAGGGAGGCTGAGAGGAAGCTGAAGGCCCCTGAAAGGATCTTCAGGTTGGCTTTGCCACTCTTTACGCATGCGCCTGTTGATCGTGGAGGACGAGAAGCGGCTGGCCCTGTCGCTCGCCAGGGGCCTGACGGCCGAGGGGTACGCCGTGGACGTCGTCCACGACGGACGGGAGGGGCTGCACCAGGCCTCGGAGGGCACCTACGACCTGGTCATCCTCGACATCATGCTGCCGGGCCTCAACGGCTACCGGGTCTGCGCCGCGCTGCGCGCCGCCGGGCACGAGGTGCCGATCCTGATGCTGACCGCCAAGGACGGTGAGTACGACGAGGCCGAGGGGCTGGACACCGGCGCGGACGACTATCTGACCAAGCCGTTCTCGTACGTCGTGCTCGTCGCCCGGATCAAGGCCTTGCTGCGCCGGCGCGGGGTGGGCGCGGGGGCCTCGCCCGTGCATGTGCACGGGGATCTGAAGGTGGACACGGCGGCTCGGCGGGTGTTTCTGGGGGACGACGAGATCGCCCTCACCGCGAAGGAGTTCTCCGTGCTGGAGCACCTCGTGCTGCGGGCCGGGGAGGTGGTGTCCAAGTCGGAGATCCTCGAGCACGTGTGGGACTTCGCCTACGAGGGGGATCCGAACATCGTCGAGGTGTACGTCAGCACCCTGCGGCGCAAGCTGCGGGCCGGGCTGATCAGGACGGTCCGTGGGGCCGGGTACCGGCTGGAGGCGTCGCCGTGAGGCGGCTGTTCGGGTCCGTCCGGGCGCGGGCCACGCTCGGTGCCACGCTCGTGGTCGCGGTGGCGCTCGTCGCCGCCGGGGCCGCCGTCCTGCTGTCCCTGCGGTCCAATCTGATCGGCGAGGCCGGCACGCAGGCGGAGCGGTCCGCCCGGGCGGTCGCCTCCGAGCTCGCCGCCGGGACGCCGTACGGCAAGCTGTCGGGGCTGGACGGCGACGACGGGCCGGTGCAGGTCCTCGACGAGGACAAGCGGCTGGTCGCGGCCAGCGAGGATCTGGAGAAAATCAGCGGTACCGACTCCGATCGGGTGAAGCCGCAGCCACCGGTCGCGCCGCGCGAGGACGATGACGACGACCCCGACGACCACGAAGAGGCACTCAAGCCCGGGGAGATCGCCGGGAAGAGCGTCTTCAGCAACGGGTCCGTGACGATCGACGGCGACACGGAGGACTACCGGTTCGCCGCCGTGGAGGTGGAGACCGAGGACCGCGGGCGTCTCAAGGTCTACGCCGGTTCCCCGCTGGCCGCCGAGCACGGGGCCGTGCGGACCGCGCTCACGGTGATGCTGATCGGGTTCCCGCTGCTGCTCGGCGTCGTCGCGGGAGTGACCTGGCTGGTCACCCGGCGCGCGCTCAGGCCGGTGGAGGGCATCCGGCGCGAGATGGCCGCGATCACCCACTCGGAGGACCTCGCCCGGCGCGTTCCGGAGCCGGACACGCACGACGAGATCGCCCGGCTCGCCAGCACCACCAACGAGACGCTCGCGGCCCTGGAGACCTCCGTGGAGCGGCAGCGACGGTTCGTCGCCGACGCGTCGCACGAGCTGCGGAGCCCGATCGCCTCGCTGCGGACGCAGCTGGAGGTGGCCGCGGCGCATCCCGAACTGCTGGACCTCGACGGGGCCGTGGAGGACACCGTGCGGCTCCAGCGGCTCGCCGCCGACCTGTTGCTGCTCGCCCGGCTGGACGCGGGGGAGCGGCTGGGCGACGCACGGGTCGACCTCGCCGGGCTGGCCCGGGAGGAGACCGAGGGACGGGCGGGCGTGACGGTGGACGCGGAGCCGGTGGAGGTGGCCGGTTCGCGGGGGCAGTTGGGCCGGGTGCTCGCCAATCTGCTCGACAACGCCCAGCGGCACGCCCGGTCGGCCGTCACCGTGCGTGTGGGGCCGGAGGGTGGTACGGCCGTGGTCGGGGTGGCGGACGACGGGGAGGGTGTCCCCGAGGCCGACCGGGAGCGGATCTTCGAACGGTTCGTCCGGCTGGACGCCGCCCGCAGCCGTGACGACGGCGGGGCCGGGTTGGGGCTCGCCATCGCCCGGGACGTCGCCGTACGGCACGGCGGCACCCTCACGGCCGGCCAGGGGCCCGCAGGCGGAGCCCTGTTCGAACTCCGCCTGCCTCTCGCCTAGCCGGTGCGGTCTGTGGTCACGGGCGTCCGCGCTGGTCGCGCAGGTGCTCCGCGATGGGCTTGAGGGCCTTGTCGAGTTCCGTCAGGGCCTCCGGGGACAGCAGGTCGATGAAGTGCCTGCGCACGGACGCCACGTGGTGGGGCGCCACCTGCTGCATCGTCGCCATGCCGTGGTCGGTGAGGACCGCGTAGAGCCCACGGCGGTCGGACTCGCAGTTCTCCCGCCGGACCAGGTTCGCGTTCTCCATGCGCGTGATCTGGTGCGAGAGGCGGCTCTTGGACTGGAGGGTGGCGGAGGCGAGGTCGCTCATCCGCATCCGCTGGTCCTCCGACTCGGAGAGGTTCACCAGGATCTCGTAGTCGTTCATTGTCAGGCCGAACGGCTGCAGGTCCTTTTCGAGCTGGTACGTCAACAGCCTGTTGACCTCCAGGTGGGTGCGCCAGGCGCACTGCTCCGCATCGGTCAGCCAGCGCGTGGCCGTCTCGGTCTCCATGAATGAAGTCTACCTAAAAGGTTGAAAGGCGAACTAGTGAGGGTTTTCGTGTGTCGTCGCACGCCTGCCGAACATTGGTGCGCAGGCGTTCGATGTCACACTCTGCAGACTACCGCTCACAGCCCGAAGCGACGCTGGAGGTCCCCCAGCTGTCCGGGAAGGCGCGGTACGCCGGACGGGCCGGGCTGGGGCCCCGACGGCCCGCCGCCGGGCACGCCGGCCTGGTGCGGAACGGCCCCCGTCGCCTGCTCGGCCATCAGGGTCTCGGACGACTGGAGCAGCACGGTGCCGGCGCCGACGAACTCGAATTGGTGCTCCTCGCCGGAGGCGCCCCCCAAGCCCGTCAGTGCACGTAGACCGCCCATTACGCCGGTCATGTACCCGTGGTCGTAGTGGTGGCAGGGGGAGGGGCAGTCGGCCCATCCGACCAGGGCCTGAGGGTCGACCCGAATGGGGGGTTCCATGAACACCACCGGGCCGTTCGACGCGGCCACGAACTTTCCGGTTCCGATGAGGGTCAGGAAACCCGGCACGATTGACTGCTTCAGCGACAGACTTGGCTGAAAAGCGAGCAGGTTGCCGGAGCGAATGGTCAGATTGCCGTCCTCCAGGTCATACGAATTGACGTCGAAGGCCCGGTCGGCGAGGAGCATCTTGCCCGAGCCCTCCGCCACGACCCAGTCGCTCGCGTGCAGAGGCGAATGAAAGGACGTACGGACAAGCCGGTCGAGCCGGCCGTGTCCGACGCCGTTGAAGTCGATCGAGCCGTAGTAGGCGATCATCTTCCCCTTCTGGAGGAACCACTGGCTCCCCTTCAGCTCCACACAGAAGGTGTACGCGTTGACGTTGTCGTCGGGCGGCAGCGTCGCCGGGTCGAAGACCGCGGGGCCGGCGCCCGGGGATCCGTACGTGCTCACAGCTTCTCCTCCGACGCCTGGACGTACACCGCACCGCTGCCGCTGAGCTCCAGCTGGAACGCCTCGCCCGAGCCCCGGCCCACCATGTCCCGCCAGCCGAGGGCCGTGGACAGCTTGTTGCGGACCTCGCCGTGGTGGGCGACGTAGGCCTGCGGGTCCACGTGGACCGGCCGCTGCGGGGTGATCGGGATCTCGATGACGCCCCCGTGGGCCATGACCGCGACCGCCCCGTGCCCCTTCAGCGTGGTCGTGAACAGCCCCTGGCCGCTGACCTGGCCGCGGACCATGCCCATGACGCCGCCCTGCGAGCCCAGGAACATCGTGCCCTGCTGGAGTGTGCCCTCGAAGGCCAGGAGGCGGTCCGCCTCGACGTACAGCGTGTCGCCGGAGAGGCGGATCACCTGGATGTGGTGCCCGCCGTGCCCGAAGAGGACGGTGCCGCTGCCCTCGACGGTCATCAGGGGCGTGTCCTCGTCGGCGACCCGGCGGCCGATCATCGACATGACCCCGCCCTGACCGCCGGCCATGTTGGGCGTGAAGGACACCTCGCCCTGGTACGCGAGCATCGCCCCGCGCTGACTGAACAGCCGCTGGCCGGGCGCCACCGTCGCCTCGACCATCTTGCCGTTGATCTCCCGGAAGGCCATGTCACACGTCTCCCGCGATCGTGTTCCGCTCGCTCGGCTGCACGTACACCAGCCCGTCCCCCTCGAACCGCATCTGGAAGGCCTCGCCGCCGCCCTCCCCGAGCAGCGTGCGGAACGTCACACCCGACTGGAAGGACTGCCGCAGATTGCCCTGGTGGGCCACGTAAGCCCCCGGGTCGACGGTCAGCGGGTACTGCGGACTCACCCGCAGCACGACCGCCGGCCCGTCCGACATGATCGCCGCCTGGCCGTGCCCCTCGACGGACGTTGTGAACAGCCCGTTGCCCTGCGAGGCGCCGCGCAGGCCCGTGAACTCCGTCCCCGTGCGCAGCCCGCCGTCGGTCGCGAGCAGGTTGCTCGACTCCACGTAGAGCTTGTCGCCCTGGAGACCGACCAGGTTGATCTCGGAGGCCCGGTCCGCGAACCAGCAGGTCCCCCGCCCCTTCACCTCCATCAAGGTCATCTGCTCACCGGTCAGCCGCCGGGTCACCATGCCCCGGATGCCCTCGCCGCCGCCGCTGAGCTTCTTGAAGGCCATCTCGCCGTCGTACGCGACCATCGAGCCGTTCTTCGCCTTCACGGCGTCTCCGGTCATGTCGACGGCGAGCACCTTGCTGCTCTGAAGTCGGAACATCGCCACGAAAGGGAAAGGTAGCCGCAGGCCGGGCCCCGCGGACAGGGCCCGTGGGTGGAGAACGACCCTGATGGCACCCCTAGGGGCGCGCGGACCGACCCCCGGCCGGAGGGCCCGCGGCGGTTTGTCACAATGGGCGGGACGCTTGTGCGTGCGTTCACAAACCGTCAGACCGTACAGACCTCGTCCAGACCGCCGCGTCTCTCCCACCGAAGGTGACCCGTGGACCTCAAGACCGCCACCGCCATCCGCCGCCTCCGCCTGGTCTCGGCCCCCGAGGCGATCTCCTTCCTCCTCCTGCTGGTCTGCTCGGTGCTGAAGCGGACCACGGACTTCAACGCCGTGCCGGTGATGGGCATGGTCCACGGTGTGCTGTTCGTCCTGTACGTGATCTTCTGGGCCGACGCGTGGAACCGGGCCAAGTGGTCCCTGAAGACCGCCGCGCTGTACTTCGTCCTCTCGGTGCTGCCCACCGGCGGGTTCTTCGCCGACCGTAAGCTGCGGCGCGAGACCGAGGACGCCCTGATCGCGTCCCGCGCCCGCCAGGAAGGCGTGGTGAACGCGTGATCGTCGCCTTCTCCGTGACGCCGCTCGGCGTCGGCGAGGACGTGGGGGAGTACGTCGCCGACGCGGTCCGCGTGGTGCGCGAGTCGGGGTTGCCGAACCGCACCGACGCGATGTTCACCTCGATCGAGGGGGAGTGGGACGAGGTGATGGACGTCGTCGGGCGCGCTGTCGCCGCGGTCGAGCGGCGGGCGCCGCGCGTCTCCCTGGTCCTCAAGGCCGACATCCGCCCCGGCGTGACCGACGGCCTCACCTCCAAGGTGGAGACCGTGGAGCGGCACCTCGCCGAGTAGCCCGTACGGAGCAAAGCCCCGGCTCATGACGAGCCGGGGCTTTTTCCTGTTCCGGCGGCCCGGCACGGCGCCCGGAGCAAACGCGCCCCCCGCACCGGGCAGTTCCCTCTGATGACCCGCGCGGCTCGCGGAGTCCGACACGCCGACCCACGATGAGGGCTCAGGGTCGACCGTCATCCGACTGCCGGATACGGCGGCCGCCGTCTGCCCCGCGAAGGAAGGGTCTGCCGGATGGACACTTCGACGTATACATCCCAGTCGGCGTTCGACGGCTCCAGGCTGCGCGTGATCCTGCTGGTCGACCTCCACGAAGGCACCCAGCAACAGTTCCTCGACGCCTACGAGCACATGCGCAGCCGGGTCGCGTCGGTTCCCGGTCACCTCGGCGACCAGCTGTGCCAGTCCGTGGAGAACCCGTCCCAGTGGCTCATCACGAGCGAATGGGAGACGGCCCCGCCGTATCTCGCCTGGGTGAACAGCGAGGAGCACATCGAGACCGTCCGGCCCATGCAGGACTGCGTCCGTGACATCCGGTCGACGCGCTACACCATCGTCCGTGAGACGGGGCGGGCCGTCCCGCTCGCCGACCGGGCCGGCGAGGAACTCCGGGGAGCCGTGCGGGTGGGCGACGGAGTGACACGCCACGCCCTGACGTTCACGGTCAAACCCGGCTCCGAGTCGAAGGTCGCGGAGATCCTCGCCGGATACGCACCGCCCCGGGCCCGTGTCGACGACTCCACCCGACTGCGCCGCACGACCCTGTTCATGCACGGCAACCGCGTCGTGCGCACCGTCGAGGTGGAGGGCGATCTGCAGACGGCGCTGCGCCACGTCTCCCGGCAGCCCGAGGTACGGGCCGTCGAGGAAGCCCTCAACCCGCACCTGGAACTGAGCAGGGACCTGGCCGACCCCGCGTCCGCACGCGCCTTCTTCATCCGCGCGGCCATGCCGGCCGTGCACCACGTGGCGCGCGGCGGAGCGGAGCCGGACGACCTGCGGCGGCACGCGCTGTACTACCCGGCCCGGGAGGGCTGCGGGATGGCGCTGGCGCGGCTGCTCTCCCAGCAGGACGAGGCCGCCGCGGACGATCCCGCGAGCCCCGTGCACCGCAGCACCGTCTTCCACCGGGACGACCTGGTCGTCCGTCTCATCGACACGCGCGACCCCGAGGCCGACCCGGCCAGGGCGCTCGGCATCCACGGCGGGCGCAAGGCCGCCGTGCTGGCCCGGCTGCTCGACGGCGCCGCACTCGGAGTGACAGGAGCGCTCTCCGGCGAACGGGACGCCACCCGCCTCCTGGCGCACACCGAGATGACGCCGATCACCGACCGCAGGGCTGCCGACCAGCCCTGACAGCCCATGGACGACACCGTCCCTGAACACCCACCCCCACCGACCGACCTTGGAGACGGACCATGGACACAACGCGCCCGCGCATCGTGGACATCAGCGAGACCGAGCCGAACCGCAGGCGCGGCGGCGACCTGCGCACCCTGCTCACCCCCCTCACGGTGGGTTCCACGAGCGGCTTCATGGGCCTGGCCATCATGCAGCCGGGGGAGCGCATCAGCGAGCACTACCACCCGTACTCCGAGGAGTTCGTGTTCGTCGTCCAGGGGGAGCTGGAGGTCGACCTGGACGACGACACGCGTCCTCTCCGGGCCGACCAGGGCCTGATGATCCCCATCGGCATGCGGCACCGCTTCCGCAACGTCGGCGACCTGGAGGCCCGGATGGTCTTCCACCTGGCCCCGCTGGCGCCGAAGCCGAGCCTCGGCCACGTCGACACCGAGACCTCGGCAGGGGAAGGGGCCGCTGGACCGCACCCGGCCGTGCACGGGGACGGCGCCCAGCCCGAACGACGAGGGGTCCCCTCATGACCCGGCGGGTGGCGGTCACCGGTATCGGCGTCGTCGCCCCCGGCGGGATCGGCGTACCGGCCTTCTGGGACCTGCTCTCCAGCGGCCGCACCGCGACGCGCGGCATCACCCTGTTCGACCCCGAGGGACTGCGCTCCCGGATAGCCGCCGAATGCGACTTCGACCCGCTCGCGCACGGACTCGATCCCGCCCAGGCCGAACGCGCCGACCGGTACATCCAGTTCGCCCTCGTCGCGGCGGCGGAGGCGGTGTCCGACAGCGGCGTCGACTTCGCGGCCGAGGACCCCTGGCGGGTGGCCGTCTCGCTCGGCAGCGCCGTGGGCGGCACCACCCGCCTGGAGCACGACTACGTCCTGGTCAGCGAACGAGGACAACGCTGGGACGTCGACCACCGGGCCGCCGAACCGCAGCTGCACCGGGCGTTCGCGCCCAGCACCCTGGCCTCCGACGTCGCCGAGCGGTTCGGTGCCCAGGGGCCGGTGCAGACCGTGTCGACCGGCTGCACCTCGGGACTCGACGCGGTGGGCTACGGCTTCCACACCATCGCGGAAGGCCGCGCCGACCTGTGCATCGCCGGAGCCTCGGACTCCCCGATCTCCCCGATCACCATGGCCTGCTTCGACGCCATCCGGGCGACGTCGCCGAACAACGACGACCCGGAGCACGCCTCCCGTCCCTTCGACGCCCACCGCGACGGATTCGTCATGGGCGAGGGCTCCGCGGTGCTCGTCCTGGAGGAAAGCGAACACGCCCGGGCCCGCGGCGCGCACATCTACTGCGAGATCGGCGGCTACGCCACCTTCGGCAACGCCTACCACATGACCGGCCTGACCAGAGAGGGACTGGAGATGGCCAGGGCCATCGACACCACGCTCGAACAGGCCCGGCTGGATCCCACCCGGATCGACTACGTCAACGCGCACGGCTCGGGCACCCGGCAGAACGACCGGCACGAGACCGCCGCGGTCAAACGGTCGCTGGGCGCCCACGCCTACGACACGCCCATGAGCTCGATCAAGTCCATGGTGGGCCACTCGCTCGGCGCGATCGGCGCGATCGAGGTCGTCGCCTGTGTGCTGGCCCTGGCCCACCAGGTGGTCCCGCCGACGGCGAACTACGAGACCCCGGACCCCGAGTGCGACCTGGACTACGTGCCGCGTACCGCACGCCCGCGCAAGCTCGACCACGTGCTCTCCGTGGGCAGCGGCTTCGGCGGGTTCCAGTCCGCGGTGCTCCTGACGGGGCCGGGCGGGAGGAAACGATGAGTGCTCGAGCGACCCGGCGCACGGCGATCACCGGGATCGGCGTGGTCGCGCCCAACGGAACCGACACCGGGACCTACTGGAAGTCCGTCAAGGAGGGGCTGTTCGTACTCGACCGGATCACCCGGGAGGGCTGCGGGCACCTTCCGCTCCGCGTCGCCGGCGAGGTGCGGGGCTTCGACCCCTCGGCGCTCATCGAGGAGACCTTCCTCGTCCAGACCGACCGGTTCAGCCACTACGCGATGGCCGCCGCCGGTGCGGCCCTGAAGGAGGCGGGACTGAGCGACGCCGCCGCCGACTCCCCGTACTCCGTCGGAGTGGTCACCGCAGCCGGATCCGGCGGCGGTGAGTTCGGCCAGCGGGAGCTGCAGCGGCTGTGGG
The DNA here is from genome assembly GCF_000158955.1 of Streptomyces viridochromogenes DSM 40736. Lineage (GTDB taxonomy): Bacteria > Actinomycetota > Actinomycetes > Streptomycetales > Streptomycetaceae > Streptomyces > Streptomyces venetus. Next base: position 6,068,478 of record NZ_GG657757.1, read on the forward strand.
GGCAGGGGTCCCGTTTCGTCGGCCCCTACCAGTCCATCGCCTGGTTCTACGCCGCCAGCACGGGCCAGATATCGATCCGCGGCGGCTTCAAGGGCCCCTGCGGCGTGGTCGCGAGCGACGAGGCCGGCGGACTGGACGCCGTCGCCCACGCCGCCCGGACCGTGGGGCGGGGCACCGACGTGGTCGTGGTCGGCGCGGCCGAGGCGCCGCTCGCTCCGTACTCGATGGTCTGCCAGCTCGGCTACCCGGAACTCAGCACGGCCGAGGACCCGGCGCGCGCCTACCGTCCCTTCACCCCCGCGGCCTGCGGCTTCGTGCCGGCCGAGGGCGGCGCCGTGCTGGTCGTCGAGGACGAGGACCGGGCACGCGGCCGTGACGCGGCCGTCCGTGCCGTCGTGGCCGGTCACGCGGCCACGTTCACCGGCGCCTCGCGCTGGGACCGTTCACGCGAGGGACTCGCCCACGCGATCCGCGGTGCCCTCGACGAGGCCGGCTGCGCGCCGGAGGAGATCGACGTGGTCTTCGCCGACGCGATGGGCGTGCCGGAGGCGGACCGTGCCGAGGCCCTCGCCCTCGCCGACGCCCTCGGCCCGCACGGCACCCGCGTGCCCGTCACCGCCCCCAAGACCGGCATCGGCCGGTCCTACTGCGGGGCGCCCGTGCTCGACGTCGTGGCAGCCGTGATGGCCATGGAACACGGGCAGGTCCCGCCCACACCGAACGTCTTCGACGTCTGCCACGACATCGACCTGGTGACCTCGACGGCACGCCCGGCCGAGCTCCGCACGGCCCTGGTCCTCAGCCGCGGCCTCATGGGCTCCAACGCGGCGCTGGTACTGCGCCGGGACCCGGGAACCGCCGCACCGCACGACAAGGAGAACACGCATGAGCAGTGAAGTGACCCTGGAAGAGCTGGCCGCACTGATGAAGAAGGCGGCCGGCGTCACCGTCGACCCGCAGGACCTCGCGGCCCGGGCGGACACTCCGTTCGCCGAGTTCGGGCTGGACTCGCTCGGCCTGCTCGGCATCGTGGGCGAGCTGGAGAACGGGCACGGCCGGGCGCTGCCCACCGACGCGGAACGGTGCAGGACGCCGCGCGACTTCCTCGACCTCGTCAACAGCACCCTCACGGCAGGAGCCTGACATGGCAGGACACACCGAGAACGAGATCACCATCGCCGCACCCCTCGACCTCGTCTGGGACATGACCAACGACATCGAGAGATGGCCGCAGCTGTTCAGCGAGTACGCGGACGCCCAGGTGCTGTCCCGCGAGGGCGACACGGTGACCTTCCGCCTGACCATGCACCCCGACGAGAACGGCAAGGTGTGGAGCTGGGTCTCGGAACGGACCACCGACCGCGAGAAGCTCAGCGTCCGGGCCCGCCGGGTCGAGACCGGGCCCTTCGAGTACATGAACATCCTGTGGGAGTACGAGGAGACCCCCCGGGGCGTCCGCATGCACTGGACGCAGGACTTCGCCATGAAGCCCGACGCGCCCGTCGACGACGCGGGGATGACGGACATCATCAACCGCAACTCGCCCGTCCAGCTGGCCCTCATCCGCGACCGCATCGAGCAGGCCGCCGACGAGCGGCCGACGGCACCCGCCACACCCGCCTGAACGGCGCCGCACAAGGAGACAGACCTCATGCACCACGCCCTGATCGTCGCCCGGATGGCCCCGCATTCGGCTCCGGACATCGCCGAGGTCTTCGCGGACTCCGACCGCGGCGACCTGCCCCACCTCGTCGGGGTGACCCAGCGTTCCCTCTTCCAGTTCGGCGATGTGTACATGCACTTCATCGAGGCCGAACAGGACCCGGGCCCCGCCATCGCGCGGGTCGCCGGGCGCCCCGAGTTCCTCGACATCAGCAGAAGGCTCGAAGCGTACGTCCGCCCCTACGACCCCGAGACCTGGCGCGGCCCGAAGGACGCGATGGCGCAGCGCTTCTACCACTGGGAGCGGGACCGTTCACCGGCCGGCCGGTGAACAGAGCAAACAAAGCACGAGAGAAGGGCCGCTGCCGGTGCAGCGGCCCTTCTGCTTTCCCGGCTGTTTCCCGGCTACCGGGCGGAGCGGTCCAGCACCGGCAGCAGACGCAGGGCGTTGTCCCGGTTGATGCCCCGGAGCTGCTCCGGGGAGAGGGCGGGGTCGCTGTCCAGAGCGGGGGCCGCGATGTCGGCGACGACCTGTGCGGGCGTGGGCGGCCAGTCCGTGCCGAAGAGGATCCGGCCGGGGTCCACCGTGGCGAGCAGTGTGGGCGTGGCGGAGGGGGACATGGGGCCCGCCGTGTCGAAGTAGAACCGGTGCAGGTAGTCCCGGACCCGGCCGGGTTCGATCCCGGGGGTGAGGTGCCCGCCGAAGAGTTCGAGCCTGGTGGCCATGTACGGCAGGAAGCCGCCGCCGTGCGGCAGCACGAAGGTGAGGTTCGGGTAGCGGTCCAGGGTGCCGTTCCTGATGAGGTTGACGGCCGCCCGCGTGGTGTCCATGAGGAAGTCGCAGACGAAGGGCGGCATCCCCGGCAGTCCGGAACCGCCGTCCTTGCCGGCCGGCACCTCCATGGGGTGCGTACTGATGACGGCGGACCGCTCGTTCAGCTCCCGCAGGAGGCGGTCGTGGGATTCGTCGCCCAGGTAGACGCCGTCCATGCTCGTTCTCGTGCTCACGCCGACGGCGCCCAGCTCGTCGAGCCCGTAGCGCAGGCTCCATCGGGAGAGCTCCAGGTCGTCCAGGAACACCGGTGTGAAGAAGGCGAAGCGCGCGGGGCGTTCCTCGACGACGTCGGCCGCCGCCCGCAGGGCGATCCGAGCGCTCTCCTGACGTTCCGTGCGCTCACGGAACCGTCCGAGCATCGCCACGGTCATGACGGACGTGCTGATGCCCGTCTTGTCCATGACCTCCAGGGCCGCGTTCATGTCCCAGCGCGTCCACCAGGGCAGCCGCTCGCGGTTGACGACACCGCGTTCCTCGGCCCAGTCCAGCCAGGCCGGCGCGGTGAAATGGTGATGGACGTCCACTCGGCCCGCGACGGGGCCGTCTTCGAATGTCATCGGCGTGTCCTCGGTGTCGGTCGTTCGGTGGGGACGCACCGTGCTCAGTCGCGGCAGAGCACGGTGCGCAGTGCGTTCGTCAGCAGGCGGTCGGGGGACGGCAGCCGGCCGGGCGCCCGCCAGGCGACGAAACCGTCCGGGCGCACGAGGACGGCACCGTCCTCGGCCGTGCCGTGCAGCTGCGCCCAGTCGGTGTCCGGTTCGGGCACCAGGTCGTGATCGGGGCCGTCCCCCACGAGGTACGCCTCGACCGGAACGCCCAGGGTCCGGGAGGCCCGTTCCGCCGCGCCGCGCCACTCCTGGCCCTCGGGACCGGCGAGCAGGACGAAGGAACGCTCGTACAGGTCCAGCGTGGAGATCCGGTCGCCGCCCCGGGTGACCCACATGTGGGGTGCGCGGCTGCCGGGCTCTGCGCCGAGCCGGAACTCGTCCGGGACGACCGGCCGATCGGGGGAGCCACCCACCACGGCCTTCGACGCGTACCGGTAGCAGAGCGCGACCGTCATGAGGTCCGCCGGGTCGTCGTTGCGTCCCGTCGCCGGAGTGAATCCGGGGTGCTCCTCCTCGGCCGCCTGCTGGGAGGCCCGGGTGCTCGTCGCGACGGCGACGGGACGGCGTTCGTCCTCGTAGGTGCCGAGCAGCGGCGGGCCGGCCCAGCCGCGCAGTACCGCGGCGAGCTTCCAGGCGAGGTTGTGGGCGTCCTGGATTCCGGTGTTGGAGCCGAACGCCCCGGTGGGCGGCATTTCGTGAGCCGAGTCCCCGGCCAGGAAGACCCGGCCCCGCGCATAGCTGTCCGCGACGCGTTTCGACGCGTGCCAAGGGGCCTTTCCGGTGATTTCGACATCGAGGTCCGGAACACCGGCGGCCGCGCGAATATGCGCCGCGCAGCGCTCGCTGGTGAAGTCCTCAAGGGATTCACCCCGATCCGGGAACCAGGGAATGTGGACGACCCAGCGCTCCTCGTTGTCCACGGGCAGCAGAGCGCCTTCCCCCTGTGGATCGGTGATGTAGCAGACGATGAAGCGCTGCGGTCCGACGTATTCCTTGAGGGCCTTGCTGCGGAACGTCACGCTGATGTTGTGGAAAAGGGCACCGGGCCCCGACTGGCCGATGTCCAGGCGATTGCGAACGGGGCTTCTCGGGCCGTCGGCGGCCACGAGGAATGCGGCGTTCACGGTGTACGTCTCGCCGGTTTCCCGGCTCATGACCTGTGCCTGGACCCCGTCTTCGTCCTGGGTGAAGGACAGCAGCTCGGTGCCGAAGCGGATGTCCCCGCCCTCGCGGGCGCGGCTGAGCAGGACCGGCTCCAGGTCGTTCTGGCTGCACAGGCACCAGTTCGACGAGCTGACCCTGGAGACGTCCATGCCGGCGGAGATGTCCTGGATGATCCAGCGGCGCTGCCCCCCGGTGAGGGTGTCCACCTGGAGGACACCGTCGTTCCCGGCGAGCGCGAAGGCCGCCTCCCGCACGCGCCGCTCGAGCCCGGCGGTCCGGAAGAGCTCCATGGTGCGCACGTTGTTCCCACGGCCGCGTGGGTGCGTCGACGTCTCGGCGTGCCGCTCCACGAGCATGTGCTCGATCCCGAGACGCCCCAGGAACACGGATGTGGAAAGACCCACCAGGGATCCGCCCACGACGAGAACTGGTATGGATTCCGCTGCGCGTCCGCTCACTGGCTTCCTCAGCATTCGGCGAGTGCCGGTTCGTGAAGTGGCGGACCGGCCCGTTCAAAATGTTTACCAAGTGGGCCCGGAGCGCGCGATCCGGGACTTCCCGGCATACGCCGGCCGGGTCAACCACTCGGGGCGCACGGCGCATTCGGGGGTTCCGACTCGTATGGCCCAGCAGCGTTTGCCGCGCGACGCCGGACGGGAAACGGTGTGACCGACCGACGGAACTTCTGCCACCGGGACCAGTCATGACGCAAGCGTTCGCATCCGAGGGAATGTCGTCCGAAGAGGCCGCTGCCGCGGCCTCGTCCTGCAGCCGGGAGTTCCGCGCGAACCCGCACCCCGTCTACGCCGCGCTCAGGGAGGCGGCCCCGGTGTGCCCGCTGTCGCCCCCGCACGGCGTCGACACGTACCTCATCACGCGGTACGACGACGCCCGCGCCGCCCTGGCGGACCCCCGGCTGAGCAAGGACATGTACGGCGCCATCGACGCCTACCACCGGATCTTCGGCGACTCGTCGATCGCGCTGGACGACAACATGCTCTTCTCGGACCCTCCGAAGCACACCAGGCTCCGGAGGATCGTCGGCGCCACGTTCACCCCCAAGCGCGTGGAGTCGCTGCGCGAGCAGGTCCAGAAGATCACCGACGGGCTGCTGGACCGCTGCCCGGCGTCGGAGCCCGTGAACCTCCTCACCGAGTTCTGCTTCCCGCTGCCGCTGCACGTGATCTGCGAGCTCCTCGGCGTCCCGGAGAACGAACGCAAGCAGGCCCAGGAGTGGTCCGCCACCGTCGCCCAGACCGGCTTCGGCCCGGAGGCGAGGCAGAAGCTGGAGATCGCCGAGGGAAACCTGCGCGACTACCTCGTGGACCTGATCGCGCGCAAGCGCCGGGAGCCGGACGGAGCCCTGCTCAGCGCACTCGTCACGGCACAGGACCAGGACGGCGCGCTCACCGACGGCGAACTCGTCTCCACCGCGTGGGTGCTGCTGTTCGCCGGGCACAAGTCGACCGCGTACCAGATCGGCAACGCCGTCTACCACCTGCTCAGCCGGCCCGAGCAGAAGCGCCTGGCCATGACGGACCCCGAGGCGATGGCCGCGGCCGTCGAGGAGATCTTCCGGTTCGAGACCTCCGTGGAGAACTCGACCTTCCGCTACGCGAAGGAGGACATCAAGATCCGCGACGTGCTCATCCCCAAGGGTGCGCTGGTGCAGATCTCGCTCACGTCGGCCAACCGGGACCCGGAGATGTTCCCCGAGCCGGACCGCATGGACATCGAGCGCCCGAACGTCCAGGCGACGCACCTCGCGTTCGGCCTCGGCCCGCACTACTGCATCGGCGCGCCGCTGGCGCGGCTGGAGATGCAGATCGCCCTCGGCACGCTCTTCGGACGGCACCCGGACATGGCCCTGGCCGTGGCGCCGGAGGACGCGCGCTGGCTGACCGTGCCGTTCCCGGCCTTCCGCGGACTGGCGGAGCTGCCCGTCGTCCTCGACCCGTCGTGACGGGGGAGAACGCGGCGCCGGCCCGGGTGCGGGTGGTGCGGTTGCTGCGCGTCCGCGCGGGAAGGGAAGCGGACTTCGTGGAGTCGTACCAGGGCGTGCTCGAACGGGCCGTGCGGTCACCCGGGCATCTGCGCGAACAGCTCTGCCGCTCCGTCGACGACCCCGGTCAGTGGCTGCTCACCAGTGAGTGGGAGAGCTTCGAGGCCATCAAGCGCTGGCGGACCGACCCCGACCACGCCGCGCTGGTCGAGCCGATGAACGCCTGCCTGCACGACGACCGGTGGACGGGGGTCTTCGAGATCATGCCCGAGGCCCCCGGTGCCCGAAAGCCGAGACGGGGCTGACCGCCATGTGACCGGCCGGTAAGGTCGGCTTCGTGCCGAAGCCGCTCAGTCTCTCCTTCGATCCGATCGCGCGTGCCGACGAACGCTGGAAGCAGCGCTGGGGAAACGTGCCGTCCATGGCCGCGATCACCTCGATCATGCGGGCCCAGCAGATCCTTCTCGCCGAGGTCGACGCGGCGGTCAAGCCGTACGGGCTGACGTTCGCGCGCTACGAGGCACTGGTGCTGCTCACCTTCTCCAAGTCCGGCGAGCTGCCCATGTCCAAGATCGGCGAGCGGCTCATGGTGCACCCCACCTCCGTGACGAACACCGTGGACCGGCTGGTGAAGTCGGGTCTCGTCGGCAAGCGGCCCAACCCCAACGACGGGCGCGGCACCCTCGCCAGCATCACCGACAAGGGCCGCGAGGTGGTCGAGGCGGCCACCCGCGACCTGATGGCGATGGACTTCGGGCTCGGGGCGTACGACGCGGAGGAGTGCGCGGAGATCTTCGCCATGCTGCGTCCGCTACGGGTCGCCGCGGGGGACTTCGAGGAGGGCTGACCCGGGGCAAGATCTCCCGGAACGGGTCGTTACGCTCGACGGCATGAAGAAGAGCGTGCTGACCCGCTACCGCGTGATGGCCTACGTCACCGGCGTGCTGCTGGTCCTGCTGACCATCGGCGTCATCGCCAAGTACCTGCTCGACATGGACGGCGCCGCGGACTTCACGCGCGTCGTCGGCATCGCGCACGGCTGGCTGTACGTCCTGTACCTGATCTTCGCCTTCGACCTGGGCTCCAAGGCGAAGTGGCCGGTGGGCAAGCAGCTGTGGGTGCTGCTCGCCGGGACCGTGCCGACGGCCGCGTTCTTCGTGGAGCGCAGGATCAGCCACGAGCTGGAGGCCAAGGTCGCGGAGGACTCGCCCGCGGCCGCCAAGGCGTAACAGCACCGCCGTACGGAGCAACGTACGGCGGTCTCCCATCGACATTTACTTGGACGTCCTAGTAAATTCGAAGGTATGGACGCTGACGCGATAGAGGAAGGCCGCCGACGCTGGCAGGCCCGGTACGACGCCGCACGCAAGCGCGACGCCGACTTCACCACGCTCTCCGGTGATCCCGTGGAGCCGGTGTACGGGCCGCGGCCCGGTGACACCTACGAGGGGTTCGAGCGGATCGGCTGGCCCGGCGAGTACCCCTTCACTCGCGGCCTGTACGCGACCGGCTACCGAGGGCGCACGTGGACCATCCGGCAGTTCGCCGGGTTCGGCAACGCCGAGCAGACCAACGAGCGCTACAAGATGATCCTCCGCAACGGCGGGGGCGGGCTCTCGGTCGCCTTCGACATGCCGACGCTGATGGGGCGCGACTCCGACGACCCGCGCTCGCTGGGCGAGGTCGGGCACTGCGGTGTCGCCATCGACTCGGCCGCCGACATGGAGGTCCTGTTCAAGGACATCCCGCTCGGGGACGTGACGACCTCGATGACGATCAGCGGACCGGCGGTACCCGTCTTCTGTATGTACCTGGTGGCGGCGGAGCGGCAGGGCGTCGACCCGTCCGTCCTGAACGGCACGCTCCAGACGGACATCTTCAAGGAGTACATCGCCCAGAAGGAGTGGCTCTTCCAGCCGGAACCGCACCTGCGGCTCATCGGCGACCTGATGGAGCACTGCGCGGCCGGCATCCCCGCCTACAAGCCGCTCTCCGTCTCCGGCTACCACATCCGCGAGGCAGGGTCGACGGCCGCACAGGAGCTGGCCTACACGCTGGCGGACGGCTTCGGGTACGTGGAGCTGGGGCTCTCGCGCGGCCTCGACGTGGACGTGTTCGCCCCCGGCCTGTCCTTCTTCTTCGACGCGCACGTCGACTTCTTCGAGGAGATCGCGAAGTTCCGCGCCGCCCGCCGCATCTGGGCGCGCTGGATGCGGGACGTCTACGGGGCGACGTCGGATAAGGCGCAGTGGCTGCGCTTCCACACCCAGACCGCCGGCGTCTCCCTCACCGCGCAGCAGCCGTACAACAACGTCGTACGGACGGCCGTGGAGGCACTGGCCGCCGTCCTCGGCGGGACGAACTCGCTGCACACCAACGCACTCGACGAGACCCTCGCCCTGCCGAGCGAGCAGGCGGCGGAGATCGCGCTGCGCACGCAACAGGTGCTCATGGAGGAGACCGGCGTCGGCAACGTCGCCGACCCGCTGGGCGGCTCCTGGTACGTCGAGCAGCTGACCGACCGGATCGAGGCGGACGCGGAGAAGATCTTCGAGCAGATAAGGGAACGGGGGCTGCGGGCGCACCCCGACGGGCAGCACCCGATCGGCCCGATCACCTCCGGGATCCTGCGGGGGATCGAGGACGGCTGGTTCACCGGGGAGATCGCCGAGTCGGCGTTCCGGTACCAGCAGGCACTGGAGAAGGGCGACAAGAAGGTCGTCGGCGTGAACTGCCACACCGGGTCGGTGACCGGGGACCTGGAGATCCTGCGGGTCAGTCACGAGGTGGAGCGGGAGCAGGTGCGGGTGCTGGCCGGGCGCAAGGCGGGCCGCGACGACGCTGCCGTGCGCACCGCGCTCGACGGGATGCTGGCCGCCGCGCGCAGTGGGGCCAACATGATCGAGCCGATGCTGGATGCGGTGCGGGCGGAGGCGACCCTTGGGGAGATCTGCGGGGTGCTGCGGGACGAGTGGGGGGTGTATACGGAGCCTGCCGGTTTCTGAGTGCTCGCGTTGCGGCTGGGGTGAGGTGGGTGCGCAGCCCGGCGTGGCGGGGTGCCGCCTGCGCCCACCCGTGCCGCCCCAGGCGGCACGCATGCCCGCAGGCTCAGCGGCTTGCCAAGCCCAGCAGCAGCACCCGCGTGAAGCTTCTGACCCATTCCTCGTCCGCTGGTTCCGCGCTGACCAGGGTGCGGTGGACGACGGCCCCCGCCACCATGTCGAAGATCAGGTCCACCGTGCGGGACGCGGACTCGGGGTCCGGCTCGGGAGGCAGTTCGCCTCTCGCCTGGGCCCGTGCGCGGCCCTCCAGCACCAGGCGCTTCTGGCGGTCGACGACCGATGCGCGGATGCGTTCGCGCAGGGCGTCGTCGCGGGTGGCCTCCGCCACCACCGCCATCAGGCCACTCTTCGCCTCCGGCAGGGCCAGGATCGTGGCGAACTGGAGGACCACGCCCTCGATGTCCGCGGCCAGGGAGCCGCGGTCCGGGAGTTCCAGTTCGTCGAAGAGTTCCGCCACCGCGTCGACGACCAGCTCGTTCTTGCCCGCCCAGCGGCGGTAGAGGGTCGTCTTCGCAACCCCGGCGCGGGTGGCGACGTCTCCCAGGGTGAGCTTGGACCAGCCCAGGTCCACGAGAGCCTCGCGCGTCGCGGCCAGGATCGCGGCGTCCGCCGTGGCGCTGCGCGGGCGCCCGGTGCGGCTGGCTGGGCTGCGGCTCTGCATGCCCTGACCATAAACCGACGGTTCCTGTGCGGCCGTGAGGGAGATCACCGGGGGGTGGTGTTCCGGGGCCGGGGCATGGCATTACGCTACGTCTCGTAGCGAAAGCTCGTGAAGGGCGTACACGGGCTTGAGACACGACGGCGTGGGGTGGGGACCCCGGCGCCGAACGGCACAGATCAGCCCGGCTTCACACCGGTTTTCACACGCGCGCGCAGTACGGGGGAGGATAGACGCATGCAGCCACGGAACATGTCCATGAGCGGAGTCGTCGACCTCGCCGCGGTGAAGGCGGCCCAGGAGGCCAAGGCGAAGGCGGAGCAGGCGCGAGCCCAGGCCGCCCGGGAGGGCGGCGCGGGGGCGATCTCCCCGGCCGATCTCGTCATCGACGTCGATGAGGCGGGGTTCGAGCGGGAGGTCCTGCAGCGGTCCGCCGAGGTGCCCGTCGTCATCGACTTCTGGGCCGAGTGGTGTCAGCCCTGCAAGCAGCTGAGCCCCGTCCTGGAGCGGCTGGCCGTCGAGTACGACGGCCGCTTCCTGCTCGCCAAGATCGACGTCGACGCCAACCAGATGCTGATGCAGCAGTTCGGGATCCAGGGGATCCCCGCGGTGTTCGCGGTCGTCGCGGGCCAGGCCCTGCCGCTCTTCCAGGGGGCCGCGGACGAGACGCAGATCCGGCAGACCCTGGACCAGCTGGTGCAGGTCGCCGAGCAGCGCTTCGGCCTGACCGGCCTCACCGTCGATCCCGACGCCGAGCCGGGCGGCGATGTCCAGGTGGCCCCCGAGCGACCGGCCGGCCTGCATGACGGACTCCTGGAGTCCGCCGTCCAGGCGCTGGACTCGGGCGACCTGGGCGGTGCCATCCAGGCGTACAAGAACGTGCTGAGCCAGGACCCGGGCAACGAGGAGGCCAAACTGGGCCTCGCCCAGGCCGAGTTGCTCCAGCGAGTGCAGGGCATCGACCCGCAGCAGGTGCGCAGGGACGCGGCCGAGAAGCCGGCCGACGTGCAGGCGCAGATCACCGCCGCCGACCTGGATCTGGTGGGCGGGCACGTGGAGGACGCCTTCGGCCGGCTGATCGAGACCGTGCGGCGTACGGTCGGTGACGACCGGGACACCGTGAGGATGCGGCTGCTGGAGCTGTTCGAGGTGGTCGGGCCCGAGGATCCGCGCGTGATCGCGGCCCGCAGGGCCCTGGCGCGCGCCCTGTTCTGACCAGTCGTTAAACACGCGGGCATGTGGTGCCCGCGTGAAAAATCTGCCGACAGAGCGTCACCGCGGCCGCGCTTTACCAAAACTTGGTAATCGCGGCCGCTGTTACTGCGAGTAAGTCGTGGGCGTTGATCTGTCGGATTCTGTCCATCGATCAACAGCTTTGTACCGCCGTCAGGCAACACCGTGTGTCGTCGCCCGAGACCAACGGGTCGGTGTTCGGTTATCCGGCCGTTACCAGCCAGTAACGAACCCCCTTGTGCGGGCGGCCAGAATGGACCACGATCGGCCACGCTCGGTCCATTCCCGTACCCCGGCAGCCGGTTGGGTCACGGGACATCCTGGGTCCCCACCGAGCAGAGCCGGCGGCAGTGGCGCCGGCTCTTGGACAGGGGGGTCTTCGCCCTTCCGGCGAAGCCTGTCCAGCAGGGTTGTGCGTGATGCGTGTCAGGCGCGACCAGTGGTTGTCGCTCGGGGGTGATCGCCGGTGATTCGGGCGCGAGTTGCGCCTCCGAGTGCGGGCGCTCTCCTTCCCGAGGACGTAGCACTTCTCCCATCCCTGCCCGGCTGAGCCGCGACTCGTGGCGAGGCAGGTCAGGAGATGTACGTCCGAGAAGGAGGAAATATGGAGTCCCAGGTGCGTGGCGGGACCAGATGGAAGCGGTTCGCTGTGGTCATGGTGCCCAGCGTCGCCGCTGCGGCATGTGTGGGTGTCGGACTCGCGCAGGGGGCGCTGGCCGCTTCGTTCAGCGTTTCCGGTCAGCAGTTCAAGGTGTCGGCCAATCACCTGCACGGTGAGGGTTTCGCCCAGTACGGCGGAATCGACAGCGTCTACACCTCGACCGACGGTGAGAAGAAGACGCAGGTTCCCGTCGCGATCTCGTCGTTCGACGATGCGACGATCAGCAAGATGTGCCAGTCGGTCGCGACGCCGATCCCCCTCATAGGAAAGACGGTCTACCTCCGTCTTGAGGCGGGCAACGACGCCAAGAAGCCGGTCAAGGCCGAGAACCTCTACATCGACGTCGCCCAGCTCGACGCCGACGCGGAGTTCAAGGACATCGACATCGGCGTCGCTGTCAAGGACAAGACCCGTGGTCCTGCTGTCAAGGACACCAAGACCACGCTGCCGGGCGGCTTCGCCCAGCAGGCCAGGGAGGCCGATCTCTACGGCGTCAAGCAGACGGCGTGGGCGACCACGGCCGGCACGTTCAAGCTCAGCGGCCTGTCGATGAAGCTCGGCATGGACAAGGGCATGGAGTGCTACTGACGGCCCCCGGCCCACGGGCACCCCAGGGGCGGCTGAACTGCTTCTGAGGGGCGGGGAAGCAGCGGCTTCCCCGCCCTGCGGGCCCGGCCCGGCCATGAGCCGGGCACCCACACAGACTTAGACTTTCCGGCTTCTCCACACGCCTACGGCCGAGCCGGTACGTACCTCCACCGGACCGAGGGAGCTGTTTTCCATGAGTGCCGAGACTCCGGTCCAGAGCGCCGGGACCTTCACCCGGCAGCGTCGGCGATTCCGTGACTGGCGGGGCACCCGGCCGTTCTGGGCAGGCCTGTTCACCATCCTCGGCGGGGTGCCGATCGCCTACTTCCCCTACGCCACCCTGAAGCTCGGAACCATGTCGCTCACCATGGCGACCACAGCGGGCGCCGGCTCCCTCATCATCGGGGTCCTGCTCATCACGCTGGGTCTGACCATGTGGTTCCAGCAGGCGACGCGGGTCTTCGCCGGTGTCGCGGCGATCATCCTCGCTCTGGTGTCGCTGGTGGTCTCCAACATCGGCGGCTTCCTCATCGGCTTCCTGCTGGCGATGCTCGGCGGCGCGCTCGGGATCTCCTGGGCGCCGGGCAAGGCGGA
>NZ_GG657757.1:6081857-6214823 GCF_000158955.1 Streptomyces viridochromogenes DSM 40736
CCGCGGTGCTCATGGGTATGGGCTTCACCCCCACGCTCGCCCTCGCCGACGACCACCCGTCGACCTCGAACAGCCTCAAGGCGGACGAGTACAAGGACTGCGTCGCGGCGCTGGACGACGACAAGGACGGCGCCTCTCCCTCGCCCTCGGCGAGTGACGGAGACGCCGACGGCAAGAAGGACCAGGACGCTGCTGAGCCGGCTCCGTCGGCGTCGGCCGGCGGCTCGGGCGAGGACGCGGACAAGGCCCCGTCGGGTTCGACGGGTTCGTCTGGTTCGTCGGATTCAGGTTCCGACGACTCGGGCGACAAGACCGAGCCCACGCCGACCCCTTCGGCCTCGTCTGGCACGTCGGGCGAGGACGACGCGGCCACGCCGAGTCCGTCGGCGTCCGAGAGTGGTGGCGGGCTGCTGGACGGCATCGGCGACGCGATCGGCGGCATCCTCACGGGCGGCAAGTCCACCGAGAGCCCGAGCCCCACGCCGTCCGCGTCCTCGTCGCCTTCCGGGGACACGAGCGAGTCCGGGGACACGAGCGAGTCCGGGGACGCGAGCAAGTCCGACGCGTCCGGCACCGTCAAGGAGACCACCGACAAGGTCACCGACACGGCCGAGGACGCGGTGAAGGACACGACCGACAAGGCGTCGAAGGCGGCTGAGGACACCACCGAGGCGGCGAAGAAGGCGGCCGAAGAGGCGGCGGACAAGGCCACAGCCTCCCCCAGCCCGTCCGAGAGCCCCTCCGTAGACCCCGAGGACTGCCCGGCCGCCACGGACGCCGAGGGCGGGATCGACAACAAGATCCTCGTGCCCGACGAGCCCTGGCGCCTGGAGGCCAGCTCGCTGACGCTGAAGGGTGCCGACTACCAGGGCATCGTCGAGGTGAAGACCGCGAGCGGCGCCACAAAGAAGGTCCTGAAGTACGTCATCAACGACGGGACCGACATCGGGGACCTGCACCAGCTCGTCAAGGACAAGGCGTCCGGCAAGACCCACCACGTCCAGGCGGCCAAGGGCTCGAAGTCCACGATCACCGACGGCAAGACGGTGATGTACACGGAGAGCATCTCCGGAAACCTGCTCGGCCTGATCCCGGTCACGTTCGACCCGGAGCACCCGCCGCCCCTGAACATCCCGCTCATCTACTTCACCAACGTGAAGGTCACCCAGGCAGGCCAGTTCGGAGGCACGCTGACCGTGCCCGGGCTGCATCAGTACGTCACGGACTGACGTCCCCCGTCGGACTCGAGGGCGCCCCCTGGCCACCAGAGGGCGCCCTCGCCGCTGTCCCGAGAGATAGGGGATGATCGAGGCATGACCATCGTGGACGTGCTGACGGAATTCGCCGAGTCCGGTGGAATCGGCGTTCTCAAACCCGGCGCGTCCCTCGCTGAGGTGTCCGAGCGGCTGGGGCCGCCTCAAGATGGGGAGTACTTCCCGGGAAGGCGGCGGAAGAGGGGCGAGCCGCGCAACGTGCGCTACGGCGATGTCCGTCTCGAGGTCTGCTGCGACAAGCTCCTGGCCGTGGCACTGAGCACCGGGAGCGGGTCCGTCGACCTGCCGAGCGGCGTATCGGGCGAGACGGAGGAACTGCCCTCGGCCGTGACCGCCGCGCAGCTGCGCGAGGCGTTCGCCACGGCCGGGATACGTGCCGAGGAGGGGCTCTGGCCCGAACCGGCCGACCAGCTCACCCTCGTGGTGCCCCGTTCCCCGGCGGACGTGCACTTCACCTTCCGCCGGACCGACGCGGACGTGTCCGGGGACAGCGGTACGGTCCTGCACAGCGCGATCGCCCGAGGGCACCACGTCTGCGGCTGACGCAAGAGCGGAGGGCCGGCCCGCATCACGAACCGGCCCCCTTTTTTTCAACTCTGTGTCGGTGCCTACCCGACACCCTTCTGGCGGCTGATCTCCTTCAACGCGTCAATGAGGAACTTCAGTTTCGGCGCGAAGTTGGTCTTGCAGCCCCACCTCAGCGGCCGGGGCTTCTGACCAGTCTCCAACTTCTCGTTGTACCGCTGGTTCGCGGCGTCCTGGTTGAAGATGCGCATGGCATCCGTCGACTTCGCGATCAGGTCCTCACGCAGCCGGTCGTCGTCGATGAGCGTCTGGACGACCGCGCGGATCTCGTCATTGGTGGCCGCTCCCGCCTTGACGTCGATCGCGTAGCCCATGATGCCGCCCTTGACGTTGGTGGTCTGCAGCCCCACCTCGCGGCCGTTCTTCAGGTTGACGTGCGCACCCCGCTTGGTGCACCAGTCACCGTCGATCGGCGAGATGTGGTCGATCCCGCAGAACCGCTTCTTGCCCCCTGCCGCCTTGGCGGCGGCGAGCCCCTTGGCCTTGGAAGCCCCGGCCGCGCCGCTGAAGAGGTCCGCGGCGTCCAGAACGCACTCGCCGAGCTGGCCCTTGCGGAACTTCTCGATGATGTCCTTCAGCCTGGTGAGGGTTTTCCTGCCCCACGCGGCCTTCTCGAAGAACTCGGCGATACCGCTGGCGACCCGGACGATCGCTTTGCCGACGGCAGGAAGTTTGCCCACGACCAGTGCGAGGGACGCCACGTCGACGAAGGACCACAGGCAGCTTTCGATGTCGTCCTCACCGAAGCAGCGCTTGACGTTGTTGACGCCGAGCACCTCCAGCAGGATCTCGCCGCCGTTGGCCTTCACCCAGTCGATCACGCTCAGCGAGACGGCTGCCTGAGCGGCACGGTAGTCGTCGACACACTGCTGGCCGCACTGGGCCCGCAGGACGGCCTCGTCGTCGGCGCTCAGGGCCGGGCCCGCACTTCCTCCGGGCACACCGGTCTCACCCGCCTCCATGGCTTCACGGCGCTGCTGTTCGAGCCGCTTGCGCTCCTCCTGCTCCGCGCGGTCGGCGGCCTGGTCGGCGTCCTTCGCGGCACCGTCGGCATTCTTGGCCGCCGTCTCGGCCGCGGTGGCGTCCTGCTCCGCCTTGGTGGCGGTGTTGCGGGAGCTCGCCGCGTCCTTCTCCGCCGCGGTGGCGGCGGAACGGGCACTGGCGGCGTCCTTCTCCGCCTCGTCGGCCTCCCGGTCCGCCGCGGCCGCCTCTGACTCCGCCTCGTTCGCGGCCATGCCGGCGTAGACGGCGTCAGTACCGGCTTGCTGGTCGTACTTCTGGGCGTTCGCGTCGGCCTTCTTCGCCGCTTCCGCGGCTGTGGCGGCTTCGGCGGCGGAAGCGCGTGCGGCGGCTACCGAGGCCGCGGCCTTGGCCGCGTCGTCGGCTGCCGCGGCGGCGGCCTCGGCTGCGAGCTTGGCGTCGCCCTTCGCCTTCTCGGCCAGGGCCTTGGCCGCCTTGGCCGCCTTGGCGGCCTCATCGGCCTTGGCCTTGGCGGCGGCGGCCTGGCGTTCCGCGATCGGCTTGGACGTCTGCCCCACGAGGACTGCGAACGCGGCCGAGACGTCGGTCTCCTTGTACGGAGTGCCCATGGCGATGGCCTGGTTGGCGGGCTTGATCACCTCGGCGGCGGAGTCCCGGGCGGCGGTGGCCGCCTCGCCCGCGGCGAAGGCGTAACCGGCCGTGGTCGCGGCCCACGCGGCCGTCTTGGCGGCCTCGGCCTTCGCTGCCGTGGCCTCCTTACGTGCCGTGACCGCCGCTGCGGCGGCCTTCTTGCCCTCGGCCTCGGCGTCGGCGGCGTTCTTCTTGGCCGCTGCCGCGGCGTCGATCGCCTCGGCCGCGGCGGCGTGTGCCGTGGCGGCCGCGGCGCGCGTGGTTTCGTACGCGGACCACGCGTTGTCGGCCGCGGCGCGGGAGCGGGACGCTGCGGCGTCAGCGCGCGTGGCGGCGGCCCGAGCCTTCACGGCGGCCTCGCTCGCGTCATTGGCCGCGGCCCGTGCGTCGCGCGCCTCGTCCGTCGCCTCGGTGGCGGCAGAGCGGGCTTCCGTCGCGGCTTCACGAGCCTCACCCGCAGCGGCGGAACCCTTGGCCGCCTCGGCGGCGGCCTCCATGGCGGCCGCCCTGGACTTTGCGGCGTCCCGCTTCTTTTCGGCCGCGACGGCCAGGTCGCGGGCCAAGTACGCCTGGGCTTCGGCCTCCTCGGCCTCTTCGCGCTTGGCAGCGGCGGTGCCGCCCGCCGTTTCCGCGGCGGTGCGAGCCCGGGAGGCGGCATCCCGGTCCGACTGCGCCCGCTGCTCGGCGTCCTTCGCCTTGGACCGTTCGGCCGCCGCGTTGGCGCGCTCCCGCTTGGCGTTGTCGCGTTCCTTCTCGGCCTTGGCCCGCTCGGCAGCCGCCGTCGCGGCGCCCTGCTTCGCCGTCTTCTCGGCGGCCTCCGCCGTCGCCTGCGCGTTCTTCGCCTTCGTGGCGTTGGCAGCGGCTTCCTTTGCCAGCGCGTCCGCCGACACCCGGGCGGCCTTCGCCTGGGCGGCCGCCTCCTGCGCGGCGATCCGCCGGAACTCGGTGTTGATGGCGTGCGCCTGCGTCTGCGAGAGCGCGAACAGGGCCTTGCTGTCCGCCACCGTCGCCTTGGCGGCGTTCACCGCGGTCTGGGTGGCCTTCGCGGCCGCCTGGGCAGCGGCGTACGAGGCCTTGGCGGCCTGCACCGACTGCTGGGCGTACAGCAGGCCACGGCCGCGCGGCGTCTTGGCGGCGTCGGCGATGGCGTACGCGTCGTTCTGCGCGGTGCCGGCCTGTTCCGAGGCCGTCTTGGCCACGGCCACGGCCTTGTTGGCCAGGGTCAGTTGCTCGGCGGCCTTCTTCTGCGCGTTGGCGAGGTCCGTCTTGGCCTGGGTGAAGACCGCTGCCTTGGGCCGGTGGATGTTGTCCTTGGGCTGGCCGGCCCAGTACTTCTGCCAGAGCAGGATCTGCTCGGCCAGCCACGCCTGCCCGATGGACTCGATCATCGCCTCGGTGGTCTTGCGGGCCTCGGCCGAAGCGGACGCCTCGGCGGCCATGATGGTGCTCCGCGGCTTGGCCTGGGCGGCGTACTCCTGCTCCCACTCCTGATGGGCGCTCAGGACCACGGGGGTGAGGTTCCGTCGGGCGTCGACGGGGTTGAAACTGTCGCAGCCGCCCCAGGCGACCTTGAGGGACTCGACCTCCATGCGGTACTCGGCGGAGCCCTCGTCCAGCGGCTTGGTGACGAAGCCGCCGTGACGCAGGAAGGAGGCGACGTCGCTGGCGGTGGTCCAGTTGTAGGGGCCGCGGACGTCGGTGTCGCGGAACATCGAGTCCGTGGCGAAGTCGTTCCAGTCGTCCTGGCCCTTGATGTCGGCGGCGATCTTCCTCGCCTGGTCGACGGAGGCCTTGGTGGGCACACTCCGGCCGTCCTGGCCGAGCCGGCCGTACAGGTCCCGCTGCGGACCGAGTGTGAAGGCGACGACGTCCTTGTCGAACTCGGGAGCGTGGTACTCGGTGCCCGAGTCCCAGCCCGTCTGTGCGTAGATCTTGTTGGCCGTCTCCCAGCGCTCCGTGCGCTTCCTGGACTGGTCCAAGTACTGGGTGACGCCGTCGTTGTCCTTGCCGCGGGCGTCGCCGAGTGTGCCGAGGCCCGTCTGGGCACCTTCGAGGGCCGCCGTGAGGTCGGCGTCGGTTCCGTTGAGGGCTTTGGCCGCGGCGGCCTTGAGTGTGGGGCCGCCTATGTGCAGCGCCGTACCGGCCACGCACCGGTTCATCCGGGCGTCCTGCCCGAGGCTGATCCGGAACTGACCGGCATCAGGGTCTTCGGCCGGCGGATCGTCGGCCCGGGCGGGGGTCGCGTACACCAGTCCTGTCAGTACGGCGGACGCCGCCACCAGTGCGGTGCCGGCTAACCCCCGTGAGCGCAAGGCTCTTCGCATGTTGTCGCCTGTCTACTGGACGTATGTTCGATCCAAGAGGAAGGCGGGCGCGAGTGTGGGTGTGCGGCGGCAGCCGTGCGCGGACGGCCGACGGTGACTTCCGTCGGTACACGTCCGCGCTCTGGTCAGAGACTCCCGTGTGCTGGTCAGGCACACTTCCCCCGTGCCCTTTCCCCAAGGGCTTCACAAGAGTTACACAGGAAACAGATTTCCGGTAGGTGTACTTCGTCACCTACAAGCAAGGGCGCCCCCTGCCGTCACAGGGGGCGCCCTCGGCGCCGTACGCGGGCCTTCAGGCCCTTCCGGATCGGTGGATCAGTTGGCGGCGCCGCCCAGGTGGTGGACGCGCACCATGTTGGTGGTGCCGGGGACGCCGGGGGGCGAACCGGCGGTGATGACCACGATGTCGCCATCGTTGAAGCGGTTCAGCTTGACCAGCTCCTGCTCGACCAGGTCGACCATCTCGTCGGTGCTGTTCACGAACGGGACCACGTACGGCTCGACGCCCCAGCTGAGCGCCATCTGGTTGCGGGTGCCCTCGTCGGTGGTGAAGGCGATGATCGGCTGCTGCGCGCGGTAGCGGGACAGCCGGCGGGCGGTGTCGCCGGACTGCGTGAAGGCCACCAGGCCCCGGCCGCCGAGGAAGTCGGCGATCTCGCACGCGGCCCGGGCCACCGAACCGCCCTGCGTGCGCGGCTTCTTGCCCGGGACGAGCGGCTGCAGGCCCTTGGACAGCAGCTCCTGCTCGGCCGCGGTGACGATCTTCGACATGGTCTTGACCGTCTCGATCGGGTACGCGCCGACGGAGGACTCCGCCGACAGCATGACCGCGTCGGCGCCGTCCAGGATCGCGTTGGCCACGTCGGAGGCCTCGGCGCGGGTCGGACGGGAGTTGGTGATCATCGACTCCATCATCTGGGTCGCCACGATCACCGGCTTGGCGTTGCGCCGGCACAGCTCGATCAGGCGCTTCTGCACCATGGGGACCTTCTCGAGCGGGTACTCGACGGCGAGGTCACCGCGGGCGACCATCACACCGTCGAACGCCATCACGACGTCCTCCATGTTCTGCACCGCCTGCGGCTTCTCCACCTTGGCGACGACCGGGACGCGACGGCCCTCCTCGTCCATCACGCGGTGCACGTCCTGGACGTCCTTGGCGTCACGCACGAAGGACAGCGCGACGAGGTCGCAGCCCATGCGCAGCGCGAAGCGGAGGTCCTCGACGTCCTTGTCGGACAGCGCGGGCACGTTGACGGCCGCGCCGGGCAGGTTGATGCCCTTGTGGTCGGAGATGACGCCGCCCTCGATGACGATCGTCTTCACCCGGGGGCCCTCGACGCCGGTGACCTTCAGTTCGACGTTACCGTCGTTGATGAGGATCTGGTCGCCCTTGGCCACGTCACCGGGCAGGCCCTTGTAGGTCGTCCCGCAGATCGTCTTGTCGCCCGGGACGTCCTCGGTGGTGATGGTGAACTCGTCACCGCGGACCAGCTCCACCGGGCCTTCGGCGAAGGTCTCCAGGCGGATCTTCGGGCCCTGGAGGTCGGCGAGGACCCCGATGGCCCGGCCGGTCTCCTTGGCGGCGGCACGGACCCGGTCGTACCGGCCCTGGTGTTCGGCGTGCGAGCCGTGGCTGAAGTTGAAGCGGGCCACGTTCATGCCGGCCTCGATCAACGCGACAAGCTGCTCGTGGGAGTCGACCGCGGGGCCGAGAGTACAGACGATTTTCGAACGGCGCATGGGGCGATCCTATCGGTTTGTTTCGCAACGGAATATTCCGTCTGGCGGAAAATACAAAAGGGCGGGATGCCGCTCAGGTGTGATTCCCTGAACCAATTACCAGCGCGTAGGTCTGTGTCGCGATCTCCAATTCCTCGTCAGTAGGGACCACCGCCACCGCGACCCGGGCGCCCTCGGGCGAGATCAGCCGCGCCTCGTCGCCGCGTACGGCGTTGCGCTCGCCGTCCACCGCCAGGCCCAGCTCCTCCAGGCCCGCCAGGGCGGCCGCCCGCACGGGAGCCGCGTTCTCGCCCACACCGGCGGTGAAGGCGACCGCGTCCACCCGTCCGAGTACGGCGTAATAGGCACCGATGTACTTCTTCAGGCGGTGAATGTAGATGTCGAACGCCAGCTCCGCCTGCTCGTCGCCCTCGTCGACGCGACGGCGGATCTCCCGCATGTCGTTGTCGCCGCACAGACCGATCAGACCGCTCTTCTTGTTGAGAAGAGTGTCGATCTCGTCGGCGGACATTCCACCAACACGCATCAAATGGAAGATGACGGCCGGGTCCATGTCTCCGGAGCGCGTACCCATCACGAGCCCCTCCAAAGGCGTCAGCCCCATGGAAGTGTCCACGCAGCGACCGCCCCGCACGGCCGAGGCGGACGCCCCGTTGCCCAGGTGCAGCACGATCACGTTCGTCTCGGCCGGGTCCTTGCCCAGCAGCTCGGCGGTGGCCCGGGACACGTAGGCGTGCGAGGTGCCGTGGAAGCCGTAGCGCCGGATGCGGTGCTCGTCGGCGGTCTTCACGTCGATCGCGTAGCGGGCGGCCGACTCCGGCATCGTGGTGTGGAACGCGGTGTCGAAGACCGCGACCTGCGGCAGGTCGGGCCGCAGCGCCTGTGCCGTACGGATCCCGGTGAGGTTGGCCGGGTTGTGCAGCGGGGCCACCGGGATGAGCCGCTCGATCTCGGCGAGCACGGCGTCGTCGACGACGGTCGGCTCGGTGAAGAACTTCCCGCCGTGCACCACCCGGTGCCCGATCGCGGCCAGCTCGGGCGAGTCCAGGCCGAGGCCGTCCTTCGCGAGCTCCTCGGCCACGGCCTTCAGAGCGGCGTCGTGGTCGGCGACCGCCCCGCCGCGCTCCCGGCTCTCGCCGCCCGCCGGGGTGTGCTTGAGGCGGGAGGTCTGCTCGCCGATGCGCTCGACCAGGCCCACCGCCAGCCGGTCGTTGTCGCGCATGTCGAGCAGCTGGTACTTCAATGACGAGGAACCGGAGTTGAGGACGAGGACGCGGGTGGAGCTCACTGGGCGGTTGCTTTCTCGCTCGGGGACGGGGCGGGGGACTGGGCCTGGATCGCCGTGATGGCGACGGTGTTCACGATGTCCTGGACGAGGGCGCCCCGGGACAGGTCGTTGACCGGCTTGCGCAGCCCCTGGAGCACCGGGCCGACGGCGATGGCGCCGGCCGAGCGCTGCACGGCCTTGTAGGTGTTGTTGCCGGTGTTCAGGTCGGGGAAGATCAGCACACTCGCCTGCCCGGCGACCTCGGAGCCGGGCAGTTTGGTCGCCGCCACCGACGGCTCCACCGCGGCGTCGTACTGGATCGGGCCCTCGATCCTCAGGTCGGGCCGCAGCCTGCGGACGATCCCGGTGGCCTCGCGCACCTTGTCGACGTCGGCGCCGGAGCCGGACGTGCCCGTGGAGTACGACAGCATGGCGATGCGCGGCTCCACACCGAATTGCGCGGCCGTCGTCGCCGACTGGATGGCGATGTCGGCGAGCTGCTCGGCGTTCGGGTCGGGGTTGACCGCGCAGTCGCCGTAGACGAGCACCTTGTCGGCCAGGCACATGAAGAACACCGACGAGACGATGTCGGCGTCCGGCTTGGTCTTGATGATCTCGAAGGCCGGGCGGATGGTCGCGGCCGTGGAGTGCACCGACCCCGACACCATGCCGTCGGCGAGGCCCTCCTGCACCATGAGGGTGCCGAAGTAGTTCACGTCCGAGACGACGTCGTACGCCAGCTCCACGGTGACGCCGCGGTGGGCGCGCAGCGCCGCGTACTTCTCCGCGAAGGCGTCGCGCAGGTCGGAGGCGGCAGGGTCGATCAGCTGGGACTCGCCCAGGTCGATGCCGAGGTCGGCGGCCTTCTTGCGGATCCGGTCGACCGGGCCGAGCAGTGTCAGCTCGCACACGCCCCGGCGCAGCAGCACCTCGGCCGCGTGCAGCACACGCTCCTCGGTGCCCTCGGGCAGCACGACGCGGCGCAGGTCGGAGCGGGCCTGCTCCAGCAGCTTGTGCTCGAACATCATCGGCGTGACGCGATCGCTGCTCGGCGCGGAGACGCGGCGTGCGAGGCCGGCGGTGTCGGCGTACCGCTCGAACAGGCCGAGCGCCCGCTCCGCCTTGCGCGGGGTGGCCGCGTTCAGCTTTCCCTCCAGGGAGAACAGCTGCTCGGCGGTGGGGAAGCTGGTGCCGGCCACCGACAGCACCGGGGTGCCGGGGGCGAGGCGGTCGGCGAGGGTGAGGATGTCGTCGCCGGGCACCTCGTCCAGGGTGAGCAGCACGCCCGCGATCGGCGGGGTGCCGGCGCTGTGTGCGGCGAGCGAGCCGACGACCAGGTCGGCCCGGTCGCCGGGGGTGACGACCAGGCAGCCCGGGGTCAGGGCGCCGAGGAAGTTCGGCAGCATCGCGCCGCCGAAGACGAAACCGAGCACGTCCCGGGCCAGGCCCGAGTCGTCGCCGAGCACCACCTTGCCGCCGAGGGCGTGGCTGATCTGCGAGACGGTCGGGGCCGACAGCGCGGGCTCGTCGGGCAGCACGTAACAGGGCACGGGGAGCCGGGAGCCGAGCTGGCCGGCGATCTCGTCGCGGTCCTCAGGGGCCACCCGGTTGGTGACCATGGCCAGGACGTCGCAGCCGAGGGTGTCGTAGGCGCGGTAGGCGTTGCGCGTCTCGGCGAGCACGGACTCGACGCTCTGCTTGCGGCCGCCGACGACCGGGATCACCGACGCGCCGAACTCGTTCGCCAGCCGGGCGTTGAGCGACAGCTCGTCCGGGAGCTGGGTGTCGGCGAAGTCGGTGCCGAGGACCAGGACGACGTCGTAGTCCCGGGCGACCAGGTGGAAGCGGTCGACGAGCGTGGACACCAGCTCGTCCGTGCCGGCCTCGGCCTGGAGGGCGGACGCCTCGTGGTAGTCCATGCCGTACACGGTCGCGGGGTCCTGGGCGAGCCGGTAGCGTGCGCGCAGCAGCTCGAAGAGGCGGTCGGGCCCGTCGTGGACCAAGGGGCGGAAGACGCCGACCCGGTCCACCTGCCGGGTGAGGAGCTCCATGACCCCCAGTTCGACGACCTGCCGTCCGTCGCCGCGGTCGATGCCGGTCACGTACACGCTGCGGGTCACGCGCGCTCTCCGTTTCGTCTCAGGGGGAGGTCCGGTCTCAGGGGGGATGTCCGGGGTGTCTCTGTGGGCTGTGCGGGACGTCGAAAAATCGCCCACCGAGGCGAGCAGAACCGCCTTGACAATACCTCCGCCGCTAGATAAGGCGCCCGTCAGAGTGGGGCTGCCCCATCGGGCTGTGGAGCGTGAAACAATCGGCGGAGGCTCACCGGTATCCACAGCGAGCAGGAGACACAGCACGATGCGTATCGGAGTCCTCACCGCAGGCGGCGACTGCCCTGGCCTGAACGCCGTGATCCGTTCGGTCGTGCACCGAGCGGTCGACAACTACGGCGACGAGGTCATCGGCTTCGAGGACGGGTACGCGGGCCTGCTGGACGGGCGCTACCGCACCCTCGACCTGAACGCGGTCAGCGGCATCCTCGCCCGCGGCGGCACCATCCTCGGCTCGTCCCGGCTGGAGCGCGACCGGCTCCGCGAGGCCTGCGAGAACGCCTCCGACATGATCCACCAGTTCGGCATCGACGCGCTGATCCCGATCGGCGGCGAGGGCACGCTGACGGCGGCCCGCATGCTGTCCGACGCGGGTCTGCCGGTCGTGGGCGTCCCGAAGACGATCGACAACGACATCTCCTCCACGGACCGCACCTTCGGCTTCGACACGGCGGTCGGCGTCGCCACCGAGGCGATGGACCGCCTCAAGACCACCGCCGAGTCCCATCAGCGGGTGATGGTGGTCGAGGTCATGGGCCGGCACGCCGGGTGGATCGCGCTGGAGTCCGGCATGGCGGCCGGTGCGCACGGGATCTGTCTGCCGGAGCGTCCGTTCGACCCGGCCGATCTCGTGAAGATGGTCGAGGAGCGCTTCGCCCGCGGCAAGAAGTTCGCGGTCGTCTGCGTCGCCGAGGGCGCCCACCCGGCCGAGGGCTCCATGGACTACGGCAAGGGCGAGATCGACCAGTTCGGCCATGAGCGCTTCCTGGGCATCGGCACGGCACTCGCCCATGAGCTGGAGCGACGGCTCGGCAAGGAGGCCAAGCCGGTCATTCTCGGCCACGTCCAGCGCGGCGGTACCCCGACCGCCTACGACCGGGTGCTCGCCACGCGCTTCGGCTGGCACGCGGTGGAGGCGGCGCACCAGGAGCAGTTCGGCAGGATGACGGCGCTGCGCGGGACGGACATCGTGATGGTGCCGCTCGCGGAAGCGGTCACCGAGCTGAAGACCGTGCCGAAGGACCGGATGGACGAGGCCGAGTCGGTGTTCTAGGCCGGGCGACGTCCGGGGGCCTGGGCCGGGCGGCATCCGGGATCAGGATCAGGCCGGGTTCTCCTGGACCGTCGTCCAGAAGTGCTCGACGATCCGGTCGAGGAAGTCGCGCGCCAGGTCACCGGCCTCGCTGCTGCCGCCGCCCCAGCTCAGAGTGGCGGCCATGTGCCCCTGGTAGTCCTGGTGCAGTTCCTGCAGGGCGTCCTCCAGGAACCGCCGGTCCAGGGGGACGACCTTCGCCACGGGGCGTACGTAGGCCTGCCATCGGGTGGTGACGGCGCTGCGCAGCAGGTCGCCGAGTCTGGCGTCACGGCCCGTGACGGCGACGAAGTCGGGCAGCCGGAGGCCGAGCAGATCGGCGAGGGCGGCGGACTGCCGGTCGCTGCCGCGCCAGGAGTCGGTCGCCTCCATGCGCAGGTACGCGTGGAGTTCGTGCCCGACGGTCCGGGCGACGTCCTCGGGGGCGAGGCCGCGGGCGATGCGGTGCTCGCGCAGGGTGCGGGGTCTGCCGATGAGTTCGCCGGGCGAGCACCACAGGACGCCCGCCAGGGCGGTGAGTTCGGATCCGGACGGGGCGGCGGCCCCGCGTTCCCAGGCGATGACGTGGCCCGGGGTGATGTGCGGGTGCCCGTACGAGACGCGCATGTCGTGGGCGACGTGGTCGGGCGTCATCCCGAGCGCGGCGCGCAGCCGGCGGGCGGCGGGGGCGTTGAAGGGCGGCGGCGTGGGGGTCGGGGTCGGTTCACTCGGGCGGGGCGAAGGTCGGCGCACGCGCCACAAGCTAGGGGCGCGGGACTGCGGCGACTACGGTCTGTTCGGCCAGGATCACGGATTGTAGGAAGCTACGGCTACTCGCGGGTTGGAAGGGGGCTGAAGATCGTCTTGCCAGGCCGGGCGGGGCGGTGGTGAGGATGGCGCCGGACCCGGCGGACGTGGGTCCGGAAAGGCAGTGAAAAACGTGAACGGCAAGCTCAACGGGCATATTCGCGAGCGTCTGCTGGCGACGAACTTCTGGCACCTCGCGACCGTGAGTGCGGACGGGGCGCCTCAGGTGTCGCCCATGTGGGCGGACATCGAAGGGGAGTACGTCATGGTCAACACCTCGATCGGGCGGGTGAAGGAGGAGAATCTGCGGCGCAATCCGTACGTTTCCCTGTCCCACCACGACCCCGCGAACCCGTACGACCGTGCGGAGATCCGGGGGAAGGTCGTCCGGTTCGTCGAGGGCGAGGAGGCGGAGCGGGGCATGGACCGGCTCGCGCGCAAGTACCTCGGGGAGGACCGGTACCCGTGGCTGTTGCCCGGGGAGCGCCGGGTGATGCTGCTCATCGAGCCGACGCGGGTGCGGACGCTGGAGGGTGTGGAGCCGTTCCGGGCCGGGGTCCTGCCCGACGCAGCCGCCGGCTGACGATCCCTCTCGCGCACCACCCCTCATCTCTCGCGAACTGCCCCTGATCTTTCGCGAATGCCCCTGATCTTTCGCGACCTGATCCTCAGCGCCAGTCGGGCACGCCCGCCACCGGTGGCGGCCCGGACTCGATCCTCGCCCGGACGTCCCGCATCACGTCGATGACGCGGGCCTCGTGCTCAGGCGTCAGCCGGGCCACCGGGACCGAACAGCTGATGGCGTCGACGACCGGGGTGCCGTAGCGCAGGGCGAAACCGAAGCCGGCGATGCCGGGCACCGTCTCCTCGCGGTCGACCGAGTAGCCGCGTGCGCGCACCCCGGCCAGGTCGGCCAGCAGGGCGGCCCGGTCGGTGTGCGTGTTCTCCGTGAGGGCCGTCAACGGGCCGTCGCCGAAGGGCAGTTCACCGTCGGTGCGCTCGGCGAGCAGCGCCTTGCCGAGCGCACCGGCATGCGCCGGGACACGGCGGCCGACCCGGCTGATGGTGCGCAGGTACTCGTGCGACTCCCGGGTGGCGAGATAGACGACGTCCCGGCCGTCCAGCCGTGCCATGTGGATCGTCTCGCCCAGCGCGTCGGACGCCTCGTCCAGGTACGGCCGGACCAGGCGGATGCGCCGGTCCCCGTCGAGGTAGCCGGTGCCGGTGAGCAGCGCCCGGATGCCGATGCCGTAGAGGGAGCCGGTGGCGTCGGTACGGACCCAGCCGGAGTCGACGAGCGTCTGGAGCAGCTGGTACATGCTGCTGCGCGGCACGCCCAGGTCCTGCGCGAGCTGGTCGAGGCGGGAGGGCTCTTCGCCCCGCCCGGCGAGCAGTTCCAGCAGCGCGACGGTCCGGGCCGCCGACTTCACGCCGCGGACGCCTCTCCTCTCCTGCATGGGCTCATCGTAGGTCCGCCGCGATCCGGTCCCCGGCAATCCGTGATCGCACGACCATTGACCCCGCAGGTTCACCCACTTAGCCTCCATCTGCATACGTGGACAGCATCTGCATACAGGGATGAGCTCCCACCAGTTCAAAGGGGAACTGCCTTGCCTCTGCTCGTAGTCGGGATCAGCGTCCTGATCCTGCTTCTCCTCATGACCAGGCTCAGACTGAACGGCTTCGCCGCGCTGCTGCTCGTGGCGGTCGGGGTGGCACTGGTCCAGGGCATTCCGGTGGCGACCATCCCGGACGTCCTCTCCGAGGGCATCGGGGACCAGATCGGCGACACCATGCTGACCATCGGGCTCGGCGCCATGGTCGGCCGGGTGATGGGCGACTCGGGCGCCGCACAGCGGATAGCCGGCAAGCTCCTCGACGCCTTCGGCCCGCGCTGGGTCCAGGTCGCCATGGTGGTCACGTCCATGCTGATCGGCGTGACCATGTTCTACGAGGTCGCGTTCATCATCATCGTGCCCATCGCGTTCACCCTGGTCAGGGTCACCGGGGCGAAGCTGCTGTGGGTCGGCCTGCCGATGTCCATCGCCCTGTCCACCATGCACAGCTTCCTGCCGCCGCACCCCGGCCCCACCGCCGTCGCCGCGACCTTCCACGCCTCCGTCGGACTGACGCTGTTCTACGGCCTGTTCGTCGCCGTGCCCGCCGGGGTGCTCATCGCCCTCACCTGGCCCCGGCTTCCGTTCGTCGCGCGGTTGACGCCCGGCATCCCCAAGGGCCTGGTCAGCGAACGGGAGTTCACCGAGGAGGAGATGCCGGGGCTCGGCTGGTCGCTGTTCGTGGCGCTGTTCCCCGTGGTGCTGATCGTCGCCGCCGCCGTGACCGACATGGCCACCTCCGGCGAGAGCCCGTTCCTGCACGTCGTCGCCTTCGTCGGCTCGGCACCGATCGCCCTGCTGCTGACCCTGTGTCTCGCGGTCTGGGCGTTCGGGCCGCGGATCGGCCGGAGCCTCGCCGACGTCGCCGCCTCCTGCACCTCGGCGGCCCAGGCGATGGCCATGATCCTGCTGGTGATCGGCGCGGGCGGGGCCTTCAAGAACGTCCTGGTTGAAGGCGGGATCTCCGACTACATCAAGGACGCCACGGACGGCTGGTCCATCTCGCCGATCGTCCTCGCCTGGCTCGTCGCCGTCATCCTGCGCATCGCGCTCGGCTCGGCCACGGTCGCCGTCGTCACGGCCTCCGGGGTGGCGCTGCCGCTCCTGGCGGGCAGCGGGGCGCACCCGGAGGTGATGGTGCTGGCCGTCGCCTGCGGCTCCATCGCGTTCTCCCATGTGAACGACCCCGGGTTCTGGCTGTTCAAGGAGTACTTCAACCTCTCCGTCATCGAGGCGATCAAGGTCCGCACGTCCTACACGACGGTGCTCGCCGTGCTCGGACTGGGCGGGGTGCTGGTGGTCGAGTGGGTGCTCGACGCCCTCGGCCTGTGAACCCCGGCGTCCTTGGTCTGCGCATCACCCATCCGAACCCATCCGAGAAGGGACATCCGATGAGCATCCGGCAACAGCCGACCGTCACGGCGTTCGCCGTCTACCCCGTCGCGGGCCGGGACAGCATGGAGCTGAACCTCTCCGGCGCGCACGGGCCGTACTTCACCCGCAACATCGTGGTTCTCACGGACTCCGAGGGCCGTACGGGGCTGGGCGAGGTGCCCGGCGGGGAGAAGATCGCGCGGACGCTGCGGGACGCCGAGGGGCTGGTCGTCGGGGCGAAGGTGGGCGACTACAAGCGGGTGCTGCGCGAGATCGGCGAGCGGTTCGCCGACCGGGACGCCGGGGGTCGGGGTGCGCAGACCTTCGACCTGCGGACGACGGTGCACACCGTCACCGCGGTCGAGTCGGCGCTGCTCGATCTGCTCGGGCAGCATCTCGACGTGCCGGTCGCGGCATTGCTGGGTGACGGGCAGCAGCGGGACTCGGTGCGGGTGCTGGGCTATCTGTTCTACGTCGGTGACCCGGACCGGACCGACCTGGAGTACGTCCGTGAGCCCGACTCCCCGGTGGAGTGGTACCGGGTGCGGCACGAGGAGGCGCTGTCGCCGGAGGCGATCGTCCGGCAGGCGGAGGCGGCGTACGAGCTGTACGGGTTCCGGGACTTCAAGCTCAAGGGGGGCGTGCTGGAGGGAGCGGAGGAGGTACGGGCCGTGCGGGCGCTGAAGGAGCGCTTCCCGCAGGCCCGGATCACCCTCGACCCGAACGGGGCGTGGTCGCTGCGGGAGGCGGTGGAGTTGTGCCGGCCGCTGGTCGGGACGCTGGCGTACGCGGAGGACCCCTGTGGGGCGGAGGGCGGTTACTCCGGGCGGGAGATCCTCGCGGAGTTCCGCCGTGCGACGGGGCTGCCGACGGCGACCAACATGATCGCGACGGACTGGCGCCAGATGGCGCACGCGCTGGCACTCCAGTCGGTGTCGATTCCGCTGGCCGACCCGCACTTCTGGACCATGCAGGGGTCGGTGCGGGTGGCGCAGCTGTGCAACGCGATGGGGCTGACCTGGGGCTGCCACTCCAACAACCACTTCGACATCTCGCTGGCCATGGTGACCCACTGCGGGGCGGCGGCGCCGGGCGAGTACAACGCCCTGGACACGCACTGGATCTGGCAGGAGGGGCTGGAGCGGCTGACCGTCGACCCGCCGCGCATCGCCGACGGCGAAGTCGCGGTCCCTGATGCGCCGGGCCTGGGTGTGCGACTGGACATGGACCGGCTTCTCGCGGCGCATGAGCTGTACCGGGAGAAGGCGTTGGGTGGGCGGGACGATGCGGTGGGGATGCGGTACCTGGTTCCGGGGTGGGAGTTCGACGCCAAGCGTCCGTGCTTGGTGCGGTGATCGCCCGGTGGGGGGTCGGGGCCGCGCCGGGGGGTGTCCGTCCTCGGAACGGCGCGACCAGGCCACCTACCGGCCAACTGGCGTCACACGCGCCGCCCACTGCGGGCGAACACCCCCCGACACGGCCCCTCACGTCGCGCCCCTAGCTGCGGGCAGTCGTGCCGCTGGGGCGGCACGGGTGGGCGCAGCGGCACCTCGCGGCGCCGAGCTGCGCAACGCCCCGCCCCAGCACAAACGCCGCTCAGCCCTTCACCGCCCCACCCAGCGCGAACCCACCCCCCAACCTCCGGGCGATCAACACGTACAAAAGGATCACCGGCGTCGAGTACACGATCGAGAACGCCGCCAACTGCCCGTACGCCACCATCCCCCGATTCCCGAAGAAGTCGTTGATGCTGACGGACGCCGGCATCTGGTCGGGGGTGAGCAGCAGCATGAAGGGGACGAAGAAGTTGCCCCACATCATGACGAAGCAGAAGACCGTCACCACGGCCACGCCCGGCCCCATCAGCGGCAGGACGATGCGGACCAGGGACTGCAGGGAGCCCGCCCCGTCCGTCCAGGCCGCCTCCTCCAGTTCCTTCGGTACGCCGTCCATGAAGTTCTTCATCAGCCAGATCGCGAACGGCAGTTGGGACGCGGCGAAGAAGAAGATCGTGCCCTGCATGGTGTCGATCAGGTCCACCTGGACGAACAGCGCGTAGACCGGGACCATGATCGCCGTGATGGGCAGACTGGTCGCGAAGAGGATCGTCAGCAGGAACGGGCGGTTGAAGCGGGAGCGGAAGCGGGAGAGCGGATAGGCCGCCAGCGCCGCGCACACCACCGTCAGCAGCGTCGCGCTGCCGCACAGCACCAGGCTGTTGAGCAGCGGCGTGAAGGTGATGTCCGAGGTCAGGATCGCGTCGAAGTTGTCCAGGGTGAGGCCGTCGGGGGCCTTCACACGGAGGTCGGCACGGGGGTCGAGGGAGGACAGGACCACCCAGGCCAGGGGCAGGACGAACGCCGCGGCGACCACGAGCAGTCCCGCGTCGGCCGCGAGCCGGCGGGTCGTGCGGCGGGAGGAGAGGGTCAGGGCCACGGGGGTCAGACCTCCGTCCGCAGCAGGCGCAGATACACGAGCGAGAACAGGGAGCCGACCAGCAGGAGCAGCAGGGCCACCGCCGTGCCGTAGCCGATGAGGCTGTTCTGGAAGGCCTGTTCGTACATGAAGAGCGGGAGCGTCTGGCTCCTGCCGCCCGGGCCGCCTCTCGTCATCACCCAGATCAGGCCGAAGACCGAGAGGGTCTGCAAGGTGTTGAGCATCAGGTTCGTGCCGATGGAGCGGCGGATCATCGGGAGGGTGATGTGCCACATCCGGCGCCGGCCGCCCGCCCCGTCCACCTCGGCCGCCTCGGTGATCTCCTTGGGGATCTCGTTCAGCGCGGCCGAGTACACCAGCATGGAGAAGGCCGTTCCGCGCCAGACGTTGGCGAAGGACACCGCCAGGATGGGCAGGGTGAACAGCCAGTTCTGGGACGGCAGGTGCAGCCAGTCCAGGATGGCGTTCAGTGTGCCTTCCCGGCGGAAGAAGGCGTAGAGGAGGAAGCCCGCCACGACCTCCGGCAGTACCCACGCCGTGACGACGATGCCGCCGGTGAGGGTGCGGACCGGCTTGGACGCGCGCTGCATCAGGGCCGCGAGGGCCAGGCCGAGGGTGTTCTGGCCGATCAGCGACGAGACGACCGTGAACACCAGTGTCAGCCATACGGCGTTGAGGAACGCCTCGTCGCCGAAGGCCCGGGTGAAGTTGTCGAAGCCGACGAACGACTCCTGGGCCTGGCCGGTGAGCTGGAGGTCCGTGAAGGCGATCCAGACGCAGTAGACGATCGGGCCGGCGAGGAAGAGGAGCAGGAGGACGACCGAGGGGACCAGGGGGAGGGTGCGGATCAGCACGCCCGGGCCCCGCCGGGGGCGGAGGGAAGCAGGGGGCCGGGGCGCCTTTCCGATCTCGGGGTGCGGTGCTGTGGCGGTCATCGGCGCGTACCGCCGCTCACCGCTCGACGACCTGGTTGTCCGTGGCGTCCTTGAGGGCGTCGGTGTAACCGCGGGCCGCCTCGCCGACCGTGGTGTCACCCGTCGTCACGCCCTCCATGGCCTCCTGGATGGCCGTGGAGACCTTGGGGTAGGCGGGGTAGGCGGGTCGGTAGTGGGTGCTCCGCACCAGGTCGGTGAAGAACTTGATGCCGGGCTGGGCGGTGGCGTACGCGGGGTCCTTCGCGACGTCCTCGCGGACCGCGATGCCGGAGTTGGCGACGTACCACTTCTGCGCGTTGGCCTTGGTCTGCATGGTCTTGATGAACTCGAACGCCAGGTCCGGGTTGCCCGCCTTGGCGGGGACGGCCCAGGTCCAGCCGCCGGACATGCTCACCTTGCCGGGCGCCTGGCCGTGCTGCGTGGGCATGGCGGCGAGGCCCAGCTTCTTCGACCACTCGGGCCACTCGTGGCCGCTGCCGGGCAGCCAGTCCTGCGGCAGCCAGGAGCCGTCGAGGGCGATGCCGAGCTCGCCCTTCGGGAGCCACTCGCCGCGGACCCGGGTCATCACGTTCGGGTCGAGGGCGTCGGAGACGTCCGGGCCCAGCTTCTCCTTGTAGACCGTCTCGACGAAGCCGAGCGCGTCCTCGAAGCCCTGGCCGCCGGCGATCCACTTCTTCGTGTTCTTGTCGTAGAGGGGATCCGTGCCGCCGTCGTTCGTGCCGTAGAGCAGCATCTCGAAGGTCTGCATGGTGGCCGCCTCGCCGACCGGTTTGCCCGTGTAGACGTTGAGCGGGATGACGCCCGGGACCTTCTTCTTGATGGCGCGGGCGGCGCTCAGGACGTCGTTCCAGGTCTTCGGCTGCCAGTCGGCGGGGAGGCCGGCCTTGGCGAAGACGCCCTTGTCGAACCAGAGTCCGCGGGTGTCGGTGCCGTCGGGGACGCCGTACGTCTTGCCGTCCTCGCCCTTGGCCGCCGCCTTCGCGGTGTCGATGAACCGGTTCCAGTCCGGCCACTTGGCGAGGTACGCGTCGAGGGGCTTGAGGTAGCCGCTGGTGATGTCCGAGTTGATGAGGAACGTGTCCTCGTAGACCAGGTCGGGGGCGGTCTTGGGGGAGCGGAGCATCTGCTGGAGCTTGGTGTAGTACTCCGAGTCCGGGGCCTTGATGGGGACGAGTTCGACCTTCTTGCCGGGGTTGGCCTTCTCGAACTGCTTCTTGATGTCCGCGAGGTAGGTGTCCATCACCTTGACGGAGTTGTCCGTGGACTGTTTGAAGGAGACCTTCACGGTGTCCGGGTCGCTGCCGGAGCCCCCGCCGCAGGCGGTGAGGGTGGTCGCGGCGAGGACGAGGGCGAGGAAGGGTGTGAGGGCGGCGGTGGGGCGCACGGGCACGACCTCCTACGGGCGCACTTCGTTGTGGCCGGGACGGCTGCGTCGTGAACCTAAGTTGAGTGGTCTAGTCAGGTCAATGCGTGTGCGCCGGATCGATCCCGCCCCGTCGCGTCTGACGACCCGTCACTACCCGGTGACCCAGCGGTACTGCAACTCCGGCCGCCCCACCGTCCCGTACTGCGGGCGGCGGGCCGCGCGGCCCGCGTCGACCAGGTGCTCCAGGTAACGGCGGGCCGTGATGCGGGAGATGCCGACCGTCTCGGCGACACCGGCGGCGGTGAGGCCCTCCGCACTGTCGCGCAGGGCCACGGTCACCCGCTCCAGCGTCGGTGCGCTCAGGCCTTTCGGCAGGGCGGCCGGGCCCGGTGCGCGCAGGGCCGCCAGCGCCCGGTCCACCTCGTCCTGGCCGCTCGCCTCGCCGACCGCCGCGTGGAACTCGGAGTACCGCACGAGCCGGTCCCGCAGGGTCGCGAAGGTGAACGGCTTCAGGACGTACTGCACGACCCCGAGGGAGACGCCCTCGCGGACGACGGTGAGGTCGCGTGCCGACGTCACCGCTATCACGTCGGCGTGATGCCCGGCCGCCCGCAGTGAGCGCGCCAGCTGCAGCCCGTGCACGTCGGGCAGGTGCAGGTCGAGCAGGAGCAGGTCCACCGGGGTGCGGTCCAGGGCCCGGCGGGCCTCCGCGCCCGTGTGCGCCTTGCCCACGGCGACGAAGCCCGGGACCCGGCCGACGTACAGGACGTGGGCGTCGGCGGCCACCGGGTCGTCCTCCACAACCAGGACGCGGATGGCCTGCTGTCTCGTCGTGTCGCTCGTCATACGTGGCCTCCAGAGCCCCTCGATGTAGAGCCCCCGGAAACCGCGCCACGGGACGCGGGGTCTGTGGACGGAGGGACGGCGGGAGCCGGGCCTCCGGGCACGTGGTCCTCCCGGGCCGGCGCCGCGGGCACCGGGTTCTCTCGGGCGGGTTCCGCGGGCGTCGGGTTCTCCTGGACGGGTTCCGCGGGCGTCGGGTTCTCCCGGGCGGGTTCCGCGGGCGCCGGGTTCTCTCGGGCGGGTTCCGCGGGCGTCGGGTTCTCCTGGACGGGCTCCGCGGGCGTCGTGTCCTTCCGGGCGGGCTGCCCGGGCGCCGGGTGCTCGCGGACCCGCTCTGAGGACGTCGTGTCCTTCGCCTCGCCCAGCGGCAGCCGCACCTCGAACTCCGCGCCACCCCCGTCGGCCTCCGTCACCGACAGCGAGCCCTCGTGCCGCTGGGTCGCCTGCCGTACGAGCGCCAGTCCGAGCCCCCGGCCACCCGGACCCGCCGGCTTCGTCGAGAAGCCCCGCTGGAAGACCGCCTCGGCGTGCTGCGGGTCGACGCCCGGGCCCGTGTCCGAGACCCGCAGCACCAGCTCCGGGGCGCCGTCCCGGTCCTCGGTGTAGGCGGCGACCGTCACCCGGGCCCGCGCGCTCCCCTGGGCCGCGTCCACGGCGTTGTCGATCAGGTTGCCCAGGATGGTCACCAGGTCCCGCGCGGGGAGGGTCTCGGGCAGCAGTCCGTCGTCCAGGCTGCTGTCCTCGGACACCATCAGCTCCACGCCCCGCTCGTTCGCCTGGGCGGTCTTACCCAGCAGCAGCGCCGCCAGCACCGGCTCGCTCACCGCCGCGACGACCTGGTCGGTCAGTGCCTGCGCCAGCTCCAGCTCGGCCGTCGCGAACTCCACCGCCTCGTCCGCCCGGCCCAGCTCGATCAGCGAGACGACCGTGTGCAGCCGGTTCGCCGCCTCGTGCGCCTGTGAGCGCAGCGCCTGCGTGAAGCCCCGCTCGGAGTCCAACTCGCCCATCAGGGACTGGAGTTCGGTGACATCGCGCAGCGTGACGACAGTACCGCGCCGCTCGCCGCCCGACACCGGCGAGGTGTTGATCACCAGCACCCGCGACGCCGTCAGATGCACCTCGTCCACCCGCGGCTCCGACGCCAGCAGCGCGCCCGTCAGCGGGGCGGGGAGCCCGAGCTCGGCCACCGACCTGCCCACCACGTCCCCCTCCACGCCGAGCAGCTCCCGCCCCCCGTCGTTGATCAACGCCACACGGTACTGCCCGTCCAGCATCAGCAGCCCCTCACGTACCGCGTGCAGGGCGGCCTGGTGGTAGTCGTGCATCCGGCTCAGCTCGGATGCGTTCATACCGTGGGTGTGGCGGCGCAACCGGGCGTTGACAACGTAGGTGCCGACGGCGCCCAGGGCCAGTGCCCCGGCCGCGACGCCCAGCAGGCCCGTGACCTGACTCTGCACGCGCTCACTGATCGCCTCGACCCGGATGCCCGCGCTGACCAGGCCGACGATCCGCGTGCCGTCCCGGATCGGGGTGACCGCGCGGACCGAGGGGCCGAGGGTGCCGGTGTAGGTCTCGGTGAAGGTCTCGCCCCTCAGGGCACGCTCGGTGTGGCCCTGGAAGGTCTGGCCGATCTGGTCCGGGTCGGGATGCGTCCAGCGGATGCCCTTCGGGTTCATGATCGTGATGAAGTCGACCTCGGTGTCCTGCATGACCTTCAGCGCGTACGGCTGGAGCTCCGCGGTCGGGTCGGAGGCGCGCGCGGCCGCCGGCACGGAGGGGGAGTCGGCCACGGACCGTGCCACCGCCCTGGCCTGGCGCGTCGCGGCCTCCTCGGCCTGGCTGCGGTCGCTGACGTAGGTGAACAGTGCGCATCCGGCCACGACGACGGCGATGAGCACCGCCTGCATGGCGAAGAGCTGGGCCGCCAGGCTGCGAGGTCGGGGTACGGAGATGCGCATGTCGTCAGTCTGCCCCTTGGCTGATTGTGAACTAAATGAACGGAAGGGTGACCGCGCTCACAGAGCAGGACATAGTCACGGCATTCCCCATAACGCATCTCCGGGAGTCCCGCTCCCTGTTTCTCGGAGTTTCCCGGAGTTTTCCCGGACGTGAGCCGCACGCCGGTGATGCCGACGACGTCGTCAAGGAGGGCCGCCGTGACCAGCGCAGCCGATACGGCACCTGCCGCACGCAAACCCAAGCGGGACCGCACCCACTACCTCTACATCGCGGTGATCATCGCGGTCGCTGCCGGTATCGCGGTGGGTCTGGCCGCACCGGACTTCGCTGTCGGGCTGAAGCCGATCGGCACCGGGTTCGTGGCCCTGATCAAGATGATGATCTCGCCGATCATCTTCTGTACGATCGTGCTGGGCATCGGCTCGGT
Source organism: Streptomyces viridochromogenes DSM 40736 (assembly GCF_000158955.1). Taxonomy (GTDB): domain Bacteria; phylum Actinomycetota; class Actinomycetes; order Streptomycetales; family Streptomycetaceae; genus Streptomyces; species Streptomyces venetus. The sequence goes on from NZ_GG657757.1 coordinate 6,105,827, forward strand.
ACGGAAGGCCGCCAAGGTCGGTGCCCTCGGTGGTATCGCCCTGGGCTACTTCATGGTGATGTCGCTGGTCGCGCTGGGCATCGGCCTGGTCGTCGGCAACATCCTGGAGCCGGGCACCGGCCTCGCGGTGACCGACGCGGTCAAGGACGCCGGTCACGCGCAGATCGACTCCGAGGCCACCGCGAACACCGCCGACTTCCTGCTGGGCATCATCCCGACCACGATCGTGTCGGCCTTCACCAACGAGTCGGTCCTGCAGACCCTGCTGATCGCTCTGCTCGCCGGCTTCGCGCTGCAGGGCATGGGCTCGGCCGGCCAGCCGATCCTGCGCGGCATCGAGCACATCCAGCGGCTCGTCTTCCGTATCCTCGCCATGGTGATGTGGGCCGCCCCGATCGGTGCCTTCGGCGCCATCGCCGCGGTCACCGGCTCCGCCGGCCTGGAGGCGCTCAAGAGCCTCGCCGTGCTGATGCTCGGCTTCTACGTCACGTGCTTCCTCTTCGTCATCGTTGTGCTCGGCGCCCTGCTGCGCGTCGTCTCCGGCCTGAATATCTTCGCGCTGTTCAAGTACCTGGGCCGGGAGTTCCTGCTGATCCTGTCCACCTCCTCCTCCGAGTCCGCGCTGCCGCGGCTCATCGCGAAGATGGAGCACCTGGGCATCAGCAAGCCGGTGGTCGGCATCACCGTCCCGACCGGCTACTCCTTCAACCTCGACGGCACCATGATCTACATGACCATGGCCTCGCTGTTCATCGCCGACGCCATGGGTACGCCCATGTCGATCGGCGAGCAGATCCCGCTGCTGCTCTTCCTGCTCGTCGCGTCCAAGGGCGCCGCCGGTGTCACCGGCGCGGGCCTGGCGACCCTGGCCGGTGGTCTGCAGTCGCACAAGCCGGCCCTGGTGGACGGTGTCGGCCTCATCGTCGGTATCGACCGCTTCATGAGCGAGGCCCGCGCCCTGACCAACTTCGCCGGCAACGCCGTGGCCACCGTGCTGATCGGCACGTGGACGAAGGAGATCGACAAGGAGCGCGTCAACGAGGTCCTCGCGGGCCGGCTGCCCTTCGACGAGAAGACGCTGCTGGACGACCACGACGACGCTCCGGGCGACGGTCACGTCGAGGTGCCCGAGCAGGGCGGCGAGAAGGAGCTGGCGAAGGCCTGACGGCCGCGCCGCCCCCCAGAATCCGGGCGGCTGGGTGTCCCCCCGTCACTCAGCCGCCCGGTCATCACCCCAAGAAGTTCAATCGTTCAGCTTCGCCACCAGTTCGGTGGCTCTCGAGGCGGGCACGCCCGCCGCGGTCAACACGGTGACCGCGGCGCAGCGGCCCGCCTCTCGCGCTGTCAGCAGGCCGTCGTTCACGGCCTCCATGACCGCGAACAGCGTCTGCTCGTGCACGTAGGCCAGGGCCGGCGCCGGAAGCGGTGAGCTGAAGACGTTCTCGTCCAGTCCGCGCCGCAGCAGTCCGATGCTCTCCTCACGGACCGGTCCGAGCCGCTCCCGGATGCCCTGCATGGTGACCGTGCGCTGGGCGAGCGCGACCAGCAGCCGGTAGCGGTCGGCGATCTCCCACACCGCCAGCACCGAACGCGCCACGGCCTCGGCCGGGTCCTCCACGCCCTCGCGGCCCGCCGAGTGCGCGGCCGACAGAGCCTGGACGGCCTCGTCGACGAGCGTGCTGATCAGCCCCTCGCGGCTCGGGAAGTGCCCGTACACGGTCCGCCGTACGACGCCCGCGGCGCGGGCGATCTGGTCCATGGACGCGTCGGGGTCCCGCAGCAGCTCGGCGAGGGCGACGTCGAGGATGCGGCGCCGGTTGGCGTCGGCGCGGCTGGTGCTGCCCGTGGTCATGGACGTCATTGTGCCTCCCCTCCATCGACTTGCACAGTGCTGTGCAACGGGCGTACATTGCACAGCGTTGTGCAAATGCACACTCCTGTGCAACTCCGCGAGTCAGTGAGGAAGGCGAACCGTCGTGCGACTCGTCATGACCGAACCGGCCGAGAGGAGGGAGCGTCCCTACGCACGCCGCTGGTGGGCGCTCCTCGTGCTCTGTCTGAGCCTGCTGATCATCGTGATGGCGAACACCGCCCTCACCGTGGCCGCACCCGCGATGACCGAGGACCTCGGTCTGTCCAGCGCCGACCTCCAGTGGGTCATCGACGGCTACACCGTTCCGTACGCCGCGCTGATGCTGCTGCTGGGTGCGATAGGCGACAAGTACAGCCGCCGGGGCGCCCTGGTGCTCGGGCTCGTCGTGTTCGGCGCGGGCGCGGTCTTCGGCTACCTGGCCGACAGCGCCACGACGGTCATCGCGGCGCGTGCCGTGATGGGCGGCGGCGCCGCGATGATCATGCCCGCCACGCTGTCCCTGCTCGCGGCCACGTTCCCGCGTGCGGAACGCGCCAAGGCCATCACCCTGTGGACCGCGACGGCCGGACTGGCCATCGCCGCGGGACCGCTGGTCGCCGGGGCGCTGCTGGAGCGGCACGGCTGGTCGTCGACGTTCCTCATCAACGTCCCCGTGGCCGCACTGGCCGTCGTCGGTGCCTTCGTCCTCGTACCGCCGTCCAAGGCCGGTCACCGAGAGCGCATCGACTACGTCGGCGGATTGCTGTCGGTGGTGTGGATCGGCGCGCTCGTCTACATGATCATCGAGGGCCCGCACTTCGGCTGGGGCACCAAGGCGATCACGGCGGCGGTCGTCGCGGGCGCCGGGCTCGTCGCCTTCGTGCTCTGGGAGCTGCGCCACCCGCGTCCCGTCCTCGACGTGCGCCGCTTCACCGACCGCCGCTTCGCGGGGTCCAACCTCGCCGTCGCCCTGTTCTTCCTGGCGGTCTTCGGCGCCTTCTACTACCTGACCCAGCACCTGCAGTTCGTCCTCGGCTACGACGCCCTGGACACCGGCCTGCGCATGCTGCCGCTGGCCGGCGCGGTCTTCGTGGGCTCGGCGCTCACCGGCTACCTCACCCCGCGGGTCGGCATGAAGTGGACCGTCACGGCCGGCATGGTCGGCGGTACGGCGGCCCTCGCCCTGCTCACCCGGGTCGACGCCGGGTCGTCGTACGGCGACTTCGTCGCGCCCCTGATCGTCCTCGGGCTCGCGATCGGGCTGGCGCTCTCGCCCTGCACGGACGCGATCATGGGAGCCTTCCCGGAGTCCGAACTGGGCGTCGGCGGCGCCGTGAACGACACGTCGCTGGAGCTGGGCGGCTCGCTCGGCATCGCCATCCTCGGCTCACTGCTGGCGACGTCGTACTCCGGGCACCTCTCCGACGCCACCACCGGCAGCAAGCTGCCCGCCTCCGCCCTGGAGACGGCCCAGGACTCCGTCGGGGCCGGGTACGCCGTGGCACGGGGCATCGGGGACAAGGCACGGCAGCTGGCCGAGCAGGCGGCGCACACCAGCGATCCGCAGCAGGCGGAGCGGCTGCGCGCGCAGGCCGAGCAACTCGGCGCAGGAGCCCGGCAGATGGCCGACGCGGTCGGGGCCTCCTTCGCCGACGCGGTCGCGCACACCAGTGTGGTGGGGGCTGTGATTCTGGGGGTCGGCACGGTCGTCGTGGCGCTGCTGCTGCCGCGCAAGGGGAAGACGGCGCCGGAGCCCGTCGAGGACAGGGAGCCGGAGACCGCGGGAACTCGCTGATCGTGCGAGGCGAACCACTGTTGCCTTGACGCCAGGGGCAAGGATTACGTTCGTACGCATGCGAATCGGCGAGCTGGCCGCACGGGCCGGGACCACGACGCGGACGCTGCGGTACTACGAGTCACGCGGGCTGCTGCCCGCACGGCGCGCGGGCAACGGATACCGGACCTACGACGAGAGCGATCTGCGGCTGCTCCGGCAGATCCGGACGCTCCAGGACTTCGGGTTCGACCTGGAGGAGACGCGGCCCTTCGTGGAGTGTCTGCGGGCGGGGCATCCCGAGGGGGACTCCTGCCCGGCGTCGCTCGCGGTCTACCGGCGCAAGCTGGACGAGCTCGACTCCCTGATCGGTCAGCTGAGCGGGGTGCGGGACACCGTCGCCCGGCAACTGGCCCGGGCCGAGCTGGCCGCCGAGGCGGAGGCTCCGGGAGGTCCGGAGCCGCAGTGCGAACTGGGAGGGGACTGGTGAGCGACGTGACCGGCGTGACGGACGTGACGGACGCGGACTTCGAGGCGGAGGTGATCGGCGCGGACCTGCCGGTGCTGGTGGAGTTCACCGCCGACTGGTGCCCGCCGTGCCGGCAGATGGGGCCGGTGCTGAAAGCCCTCGCTTCCGAGGAGGGCGACCGGCTGAAGGTGGTGCAGCTCGACGTGGACTCCAACCCGGCGACGACCAATGCCTACAAGGTGCTGTCGATGCCGACGTTCATGGTGTTCCGCGGCGGTGAGCCCATGAAGTCGATGGTGGGGGCGCGAGCCAAGCGGCGGCTGCTGGAGGAGCTGGCCGACGTGCTGTAGGCGACCCGCCCGGACCACAGGAAATCCCCCGAGCAATTGCGCTCGGGGGATTTCCTTGCGTATATTTGTCTGTTCGCGACTTCAAGTCGAAAGAAGTCGCGCGAAGTTCAGTGAGCACAGTATATCCGGGCGGGAGCGGAATTGTCAAACACCGAATTTCCGGACGATGAATTGCGGCAGGAGCAGGAATTCATCGACGGGTTGTACGCGCGCGTGGACGCGCTGCGCGGCGACGCCGAGACCTCCGTCACGGACGCGCTCGCGCAGGGCAACACCCCCATGCAGGCCAGACTCGAACGGGACATCCTGGTAGCCGAGCGCTCCGGGCTGCTCGCCGCGCTCAACGCGGTGGACGGCTCCCTGTGCTTCGGCCGGATCGACCTCACCTCGGGCACCACCCACCACATCGGCCGGATCGGGCTGCGCACCGACGACGCGGAGCGCACGCCCGTCCTGATCGACTGGCGCGCCGACGTCGCCCGGCCCTTCTACCTGGCCACCGGCCACACTCCGATGGGCCTCAGGCGCCGGCGGCACATCGCGACCGACGGCCGCAGGGTCACCCACCTGCACGACGAGATCCTGGACCTCGGGGACGAGACCCGCACCGGCCACGAGGACCCCACCGGCGACGCCGTGCTGCTCGCCGCGCTGGGCTCGGCCCGCACCGGCCGGATGAACGACATCGTGCAGACCATCCAGGCCGACCAGGACCGCATCATCCGCGCCCCGCACCGCGGCGTCATGGTGGTGGAGGGAGGCCCCGGCACCGGCAAGACGGCCGTCGCCCTGCACCGCGCCGCCTACCTGCTGTACGAGCACTGTGAGCTGCTCGCCAAGCGCGCCGTGCTGATCGTCGGGCCCAACCCGGCCTTCCTCGGCTACATCGGCGAGGTGCTGCCCTCCCTCGGCGAGACGGGCGTGCTCCTCGCGACCGTCGGCGAGCTGTTCCCCGGGGTGAAGGCGACCGCGACCGACACGCCCGAGGCCGCCGCCGTGAAGGGCCGGGCCGACATGGCCGACGTCCTCGCCGAGGTCGTCCGCTCCCGGCAGGCGCTGCCCGACCCGGTGATCGCCATCGAGCACGACCGCGAGGTCCTCATGCTCGACGACGGTCTGGTGAACGTCGCCCGCGAGCGCACCCGCGCCGCCACGCTGCCGCACAACGCGGCCCGCGAGCACTTCGAGGGCCACATCCTCAACACCCTCACCGAGCTGTACGCCGAGCGGATCGGCACCGACCCGTTCGACGGCTCCAGCCTGCTCGACCCCAGCGACATCACCCAGATCCGCGACGACATCGCCGAGAACCCCGAGGTCTGGTCCGCCATCGACCAGCTGTGGCCGGTGCTCACCCCGCAGCGGCTCGTCGCCGACTTCCTCGCCGCGCCCGAGGAGTTCCTGCCCGCCGAGGACGCCGACGCCGTACGCCGCCCCGTGACCCGGCGCTGGACGGTCGCGGACGTGCCGCTGCTCGACGAGGCCGCCGAACTCCTCGGCGACGACGACCGCCTGGCCCGGGAGCGCGCCGCCCGCGAGCGCGAGGAGCAGATCGCCTACGCGCAGGGCGTGCTGGAGGTGTCGTACGCCTCCCGCACCTACGAGTTCGAGGACAAGGAGGACAGCGACCCCGACGGCAGCGAGGTGCTGTCCGCGCACGACATCATCGACGCCGAGCGGTTCGCCGAGCGGCACGAGGAGGACGACCACCGCAGCGCCGCCGAGCGCGCCGCGGCCGACCGCACCTGGGCCTTCGGGCACATCATCGTCGACGAGGCGCAGGAACTGTCGCCCATGGCGTGGCGGCTGCTGATGCGGCGCAGCCCGACCCGCTCGATGACCCTGGTCGGCGACCCCGCGCAGACCGCCGAGGCGGCCGGCGTCGGCTCCTGGGCGGGCATCCTCGACCCGTACGTCGAGGACCGCTGGGAACACACCCGGCTCGGCGTCAACTACCGCACCCCCGCCGAGATCATGGACGTGGCGGCGGCCGTGGTGCGCGCCGAGCACCCGGAGTTCGAACCGCCGAGCTCCGTCCGCTCCACGGGCGTACGCCCCTGGGCACGGGCCACCGACGACCTGCCCGGCGCCGTCGCCAAGGCGGTCGACGAGCTCACCCCCGCCGAGGGACGGCTCGCGGTGATCGCCCCCCGGGAGCTGCACCGTGCCCTCGCGGCCCGGCTGGACGGTGTGACGGCGGACGCCGAACCGGACCTCACGCACACGGTCGTCCTCCTCGACCCGCGCCAGGCCAAGGGGCTGGAGTTCGACTCCGTCCTCGTGGTCGAGCCGGGCCGGTACGGCACCAGCGACCTGTACGTGGCCCTCACCCGGGCCACCCAGCGGCTCGGCGTGCTGCACACCGGGGAGCTGCCGAAAGCCCTGGCGGACGCGTTCGTGTAGCGGAGCGGCCTCGTGCCGCCGGGTACGGGGCCGCCCACAGCGGGAGCGACCTCGGGGTGGAGACTCCCGACACCGCCCCGCTCCCCAGGACGCCCTCCCGCATCGGCTCCCTGGGGCAGGGGGCGGTCTCCGGGAAACCGAGGGAGCAGCGTCATGACGCTGCTCCCGGTGTCTTCCGGGCCCGGAGTTCACTCGCGTAGCCCACACCGATGACCAGCAGGGCGGCGGACAGGGCGAGGGACGCGCTCGCCGCGTTCATCCACCCGTAGTCCCCCGGGGCGCCGGAGTACACGGAGCCGTCCTCGCGGACGCAGTCGAAGCGCAGCGGCAGGTACGAGGAACGGTGGTGGGAGAGTCCCCGGACCGTGTCCGGATCGAAGCCGTCGCGGCAGGCCGGGGCCGGGACCGAGTCTGCGCCGTCACCGAACGCCTGCTCCGACATCAGCACGTCGAAGAACCCCAGCGAGTACACGGCCGCCGCCGCCCACGCGGCCGTCGCCGCCGCACGGCGCATCAGATGGTCCGGCCACGGCTCGGGCCGTCCGGGAAGCGCCATCGCGACAACCCCTGCCCCGGCGACGAGCGCGCCGACGGCACAGGCCAACGAGACCAAGCTCATCAGCACCGCGGGGCCCGCGAGGTGAGCGGGGTGGCATCCATGCGGACACCCCACCAGGACCGGACCGGAGGGGCTGTGGTGGAGGCCACTCCTCCGGTCACAGCCCTGTCACGAGGGCCAGATGTCAACCCGCCTTGCCCGTAGGAGCGTTCGCGGGAGGTTCGGGCAGCCAGTCGCGCGCCGGGTCGTACTCCAGCCATCGGCTCCGCCCGGCTTGCGCGGCGAAGGCGGCGGTGAGGGCGTTCAGCCCCGGGTGCCCGCTGCCGGTGCGCCACAGCAGCGACCAGGCGTAGAGCGGCGTGGGGTCGACCAGCGGGACGGAACGCAGGCCCGGCACGTCCGGCAGCGGCACGTCGGCGGGCAGCAGCGAGAAGCGTCGCGGGTCCTCCGCCACCTCGGCGAGGAAATGGGCCAGACCCAGGTTGAGGGTCGTGGCCGTGGTGGGGATGGTGAACCGGTGGGCGAACCGGTGCAGGAAGTCGAGCCGGTCCAGAGCACCGGGCGCCCACAGCACGCTGCCGCCCAACTGCTCCGGCCGCAGCGCCGGTTCGGCGGCGAGCGGATGGTCCGCGCTGAGTACCGCGTCCACCGGCTCCAGGCGGACCAGGCGATGGGCCAGCCCGGCGTGCAGGGGCGGGTGAACCCGGCCGAACGCCGCGTCGATGTCGCCGCGCAGCAGGGCCGCCATCACCGACGGCAGATCGCGTCCGTGCCCCGGCACCAGCTCCCCGGCACGTCCGGCGACCTGCGCCAGGGTCCGCATCGGCGCGTAGAGGTGCCCCCAGACGTCGAGCCGCAGGGGGCGATCCGGTCCCACCGCGGCCGCGACCGCCGACTCGGCCGAGGCCAGGGCCTGCCGGGCCGGCCCGAGGAAACGCCGCCCCGCATCCGTGAGGCCGACCGCCTTGCCGCCGCGCTGGAACAACTCGGTGCCGAGGAGTGACTCGAGCCGGGCGATCCGCTTGGACAGCGCCTGCTGGGAGAGGCCGAGTGTGCCGGCCGCCCGCCCGAAGTGCAGTTCCTCGGCGGCGCGCACGAAGGCCCGTACCTGCGCCATGTCGAGATCCACGGCTCCTCACTCTAAGCGACAACCGAACGTTGTCGGTCCTGCTGGTTCGTTGTTGGATCACGGGGCGGTCGCGGAGGTTGCATGGTCGGCATGCGAAGACTCATTCCCACGGGAGAGGCGGCCCGTCCGGTCGCCTTCGCCGAGCTCCCCCCGCCCGTACCGGAGCCGGACGAGGCGCTGGTCAAGGTCGAGGCGTTCGCACCGAACCGGGGCGAGACGTTCCTCCTCGAACACCCCCGCCCGGGGCTGCTGCCCGGCAAGGACGTCGCCGGACTCGTCGTGCAGGCCGCGGCCGACGGTTCGGGCCCCGCCATCGGCACCCGGGTGGCCGGACATCCGGCGCAGGGCGGCTGGGCCGAGTACGCGGCGGTGCCCACGCACTCCCTCGCACCGCTCCCGGACAGCGTCGACAGCGTCCGGGCGGCGGCCCTGCCCCTCGCCGGCATCACCGCTCTGCGACTGCTGCGCACGGCCGGTTCCCTGGCCGGCGCCCGGGTGCTGCTGACCGGCGCCTCGGGCGGGGTCGGCCACTACGTCACCGAACTCGCCGTCGCGGCCGGAGCCGAGCTGACCGCGGTGACGGCCACGCCGGAGCGCGGCGAGCGGCTCGCGGAGCTGGGCGCCGAGGTGGTGCACGAGCCGGCGGCGGCTCAAGGGCCGTTCGACGTCGTGCTGGAGTCCACGGGAGGACCGGATCTGCCGGTGGCCCTCTCCAAGGCGCGGCCGGGCGGACTGGTCGTCTGGTTCGGCCAGGCGAGCCGCACCCCGGCGACCCTCGACTTCTTCGAGCTCCTCGGCGGGACCGAGCGCGTGACCCTCCAGCACTTCCACTACGCCGGCGCCCCCTACGGGCCCGACCTCGCGACGCTGGTGCGCCTGGTGGCACAGGACCGGCTGCACCCGGAGATCGGCCGGATCGCCGACTGGACGGACACCGCGGGCACCCTGGTCGATCTGCGCGAGCGCCGGATACGCGGCAAGGCCGTCCTGCTGACGGGAGGAACCCGATGAACACCGCCGAATTCGCCGCCGCCCAGTGGACACGCGCCACCGGCGCGGGCATCGATCCCCACGAGTACCGGCGGGTCACCGCCGGCCTCACCTCCGTCGCCGACTGGGGACCGGCCTTCTCGCGCACCGGACGCGCCTGCGTCGAGCGCGCGGAGCGGGCCGGATCGTCCGTCTCCGCGGGTGAGTACCTCCTGATGGCGGCCCGGTGGTTCCACCTCGCCACACTCGCGCCGTACGCGGAGGCGGGCCGGGCCGCGGCCGAGGCGGACCAGGCGCTGAGCCGCGCGCTGACCGTGCTGGAGCCCGAGGCGCGGCGCGTCAGCGGCGAGGGCTTCACCGGCTGGCTGCGCGGACCTTCGGACGCTCCCGGGACGGTGGTCGTGGTCCCCGGCCTGGACTCGGCCAAGGAGGAGTTCCTCGGCGTGGCGTCCGCACTGCTCGCCAGGGGACTCGCGGTGTTCGCGATGGACGGACCCGGGCAGGGTGCCCTCGCCGCCACGAGCGTCCTCACACCGGACTACGAGCAGGTCGTCGGCCGGGTCGTCGACGCCCTCGGTGTCGCACGGATCGGGCTCGTGGGTCTCAGCCTGGGCGGCTACTACGCGGCGCGGACCGCGGCACTGGAGCCGCGCGTGGCGGCCGTCGCCACCGTGAGCGGCCCCTTCCGTCTCGACTGGGACGGACTGCCCCCGCCCGTGCGGGACATCATGACCCGGCGGGCCGCAGGCGCCGACCCCGCGCGCGCCTTCGCCCGCGCTGTGGACCTCGCCGACCTGGCACCGCGCATCACGGCCCCGCTGCTGGTCGTGGACGGCGGCCAGGACGTCATCCCCGGCGTGACGAACGGCGAGCCGCTGGCCCGTCTGGCACCGCACGGCACCTACCTGCCGGTCCCGCACGGCGACCACCTGCTCGGCAACGCACGCAGCGACTGGCTGGCGCCGCTCGCCGACCACATCGCGCACACGCTGGCGGGAGCGGCGGAATGAGCCGCTTCCGCCCCGGCGCGTCACAGACCACCTAAGCCGGGCGCAGCCACACCGTGGACAGGGGCGGCAGGGTCAGGCGGATGCTCGCCGGGCGGCCGTGCCAGGGCTGGGCCTCGGGCTTGACCGGGTCGGGGTTGGTGACGTCACTGCCGCCGTAGCGTTCGGCGTCGGTGTTGACCGCCTCGTGCCAGGCGGGGACGTCCTCGGGCACGCCCAGGCGGTAGTCCTGGCGCACGACCGGCGCGAAGTTCGACACCGCCAGCAGCGGGGTGCCCTCCTGGTCCAGCCGCAGGAACGCGAGCACGTTGTCCTCGGCGGCGTCCCCGACGATCCACTCGAATCCGGCCGGATCCGTGTCGAGCCGCCACAGCGCCGGCGTGGCGCGGTAGACGGTGTTGAGGTCGCGGACCAGGTCACGCACGCCCCGGTGGTCGGGCTCGGCCCCGTACCCCGGGTCCAGCAGCCACCAGTCGGGCCCGTGCGCCTCGGACCACTCGGCGCCCTGCGCGAACTCCTGCCCCATGAACAGCAGCTGCTTGCCCGGGTGGGCCCACATGAAGCCGAGGTAGGACCGGACCCCGGCGCGCTGCTGCCACCAGTCGCCGGGCATCTTCGACACCAGGGAACGCTTGCCGTGCACCACCTCGTCGTGGGAGATCGGCAGCACGTAGTTCTCGCTGTACGCGTACACCATCGAGAACGTCATCTCGTGGTGGTGGTACTTGCGGTGCACCGGCTCGTGGCTCATGTACTGGAGCGAGTCGTGCATCCAGCCCATGTTCCACTTCAGCCCGAACCCCAGCCCGCCGAAGCCGCTCGGGCCCTCGTGGTGGGTGGCCCGGGTGACACCGTCCCAGGCGGTCGACTCCTCGGCGATCGTGACCACGCCGGGCACCCTGCGGTACACCGTCGCGTTCATCTCCTGGAGGAACGCGACCGCGTCCAGGTTCTCCCGGCCGCCGTGCTCGTTGGGCGTCCACTGGCCCGGCTCACGCGAGTAGTCGAGGTAGAGCATCGAGGCGACGGCGTCCACGCGCAGGCCGTCGATGTGGAACTCCTCGCACCAGTACGAGGCGTTCGCGACGAGGAAGTTGCGCACCTCGTTGCGCCCGAAGTCGAACTCCAGCGTGCCCCAGTCGGGGTGCGCGGCCCGCAGCGGATCCGCGTGCTCGTACAGGGGCCGGCCGTCGAACTCGGCCAGCGCCCAGTCGTCGCGCGGGAAGTGCGCCGGCACCCAGTCCATGAGGACGCCGATACCGGCCTGGTGCAGCTTGTCGACCAGGTACCGGAAGTCGTCCGGCGTGCCCAGCCGGGCCGTCGGCGCGTAGAAGCCGGTGACCTGGTAGCCCCAGGAGCCGCCGAACGGATGCTCCGCGACCGGCATCAGCTCGACGTGCGTGAAGCCCAGGTTCTTCACGTACCCCGGGAGCTGCTCGGCGAGCTGACGGTACGTCAGTCCAGGTCGCCAGGACGGCAGATGGATCTCGTACACCGAGAACGGCGACTCGTGCGCCGGGGCCTCGGCACGCCCTGCCAGCCAGTCGGCGTCGCCCCACTCGTACTCCGAGGAGGTGATGACCGACGAGGTCGCGGGCGGCACCTCCGTGCGGCGGGCCAGCGGGTCGGCACGCAGGGTCTTCGAACCGTCGGGGCGGGTGATCTCGAACTTGTACAGCTCGCCCTCGCCGATGTCCGGCAGGAACAGCTCCCACACCCCGGACGAGCCCAGCGACCGCATGACGTGCCCGGTGCCGTCCCAGAAGTTGAAGGTGCCGGCCACGCGCACGCCCCGCGCGTTCGGCGCCCACACCGCGAACCGGGTGCCGGTCACGCCCTGGTGGGTGGTCGGGTGCGCGCCCAGCGCCGTCCACAGCTCCTCGTGCCGGCCCTCGCCGATCAGATGCAGGTCCAGTTCGCCCAGTGTGGGCAGGAACCGGTAGGCGTCCTCGGTGTCCAGCACCGTCCCCTCGTACTCGACGAGCAGCCGGTACAGCGGGACCTCCGTCAGCGGCAGCAGCCCGGAGAAGAACCCCTCCCCGTCGTCGTGCAGCTCCGCCCGCAACTCCCCGGAGACGACGGTCACCGACCGCGCGTACGGCCGGAACGCCCGGAACGCGACCCCGCCGGGGACGGGGTGGGCGCCGAGCACGGAGTGGGGGGCGTGGTGCGTGCCGGAGAGCAGCCGCTCCCGGTCCACCGCGTCGACGGCCGGTGAGACGGCGATCTCCGTCTCCGGCGGAACGACCTGGGTGGGGGAAGCCTGCTCCGCGGCGTCCTTCCCGGGGGAGGACTTCTTGGCGGTGACCTTCTTGGCAGGGGCCTTCTTCGCGGGCGACTCGGCGGCAGTGGTCTTCGCGGCGGCCTTGGTGGCCGTCGCCTTCGTCGCGGTCGCCCTCTCGGCGCCCGCCTTCGCGACCGCCGTCTTCGCGGTCGCCTTCTTCGCCGCTGTCTTCTTCACGGCCGTCTGCTTGGCGGCTGCCTTGGTCGCGGCCGCCTTCTTGGCGGTGGCCTTCGCCGCGGTCGCCTTGGTCGTGGTCGCCTTCGCGGGAGCCGACTTCTTCGCGGCGGCCTTCTGCGCGACGGCCTTCTGCGCGGCGGTCGTCTTGGCAGGGGCCGCCTTCTTGGCGGCGGTTGCGGACTTCGTCGCCGGTGACCGTGCCGAGGACGTCTTCTTGGCGGCGGCCTTCTTCGCGGCTGCCGTCCCCTTCTTGGCCGCTGCCTGTTTCGGCACCGCCGTCTTCTTCGCGGCGCTCTTCTGCTGGGCGGCCGTGGGCTGCTCGGGGATCTTCTCCCCGGCCGTCCCCTTGGGGCGCGAACCGCTGGACTCAGGGCGGGGGGTCACGGGCGGAGCCTCCTGGGCGAAGATCGGTCAGTCAGGTCAGGTGGCCGGACTCGGCGAGCCGGTCTATGGCGGCCAGCGGCACCGGCAGCCAGTCGGGACGGTGCCGGGCCTCGTACACCACCTCGTAGATCGCCTTGTCCGTCTCGTAGGCGCGCAGCAGCACCGGGTCGGTGCGCGGATCGCGGCCGGAGGCGTCGGCGTATCCGGAGCAGTACGCGGACCGGCAGGTCTCGGCCCAGTCCGGCTGGGGCGGATCGGCCGAGCGGGCCGCGTAGTCGAAGGACCGCAGCATGCCGGCCACGTCCCGCACCGCCGGCTGCGGCATGCGCCGCTCGGCCAGCGGCCGGGCCGGCTCGCCCTCGAAGTCGATCAGCCACCACTCGCCGGCCGGCGAGCGCAGGCACTGCCCGAGGTGTAGATCGCCGTGCACGCGCTGCGCGGTCCAGGTGCGGCCCTCGGCGGCCAGATCGCCCAGCGCCGTGAACGCCGACCTGAGGCCGTCGGCGTAGGGCCGGAGCACGGGCACCGCCTGGACGGCCGCCTCCAGCCGCTCGATCATGCCGGCGACCATGAGCTCCAGCTGGGTGTGACCGAGGGTGACGGTCGGCAACGCCCGGGCCAGCGCGGTGTGCACCTCGGCGGTGGCCCGCCCCAGCGCCCGCGCCTCGGCACCGAAGTCCTCGCCCTTGGCGAGCTCCCGCAGCGCCAGCTCCCAGCCGTCGGAGGCGCCCTGCACGAACGGCTGGAGCACCCCCAGGACGTACGGCTGGCCGGCCAGGTCCACCGAACCTGTGGCGAGCACCGGGTCCGCCGCGGGGTCGACGTCCGCGACCATCCAGGCCGTCGGAGCCGGCACCTGGGGGCAGCCCGCGCGGGCCAGCGCCAGCGGCAGCTCCAGGTCGGGGTTGACGCCGGGCACGATCCGGCGCAGCAGCTTCAGGATGAACGTATCTCCGTAGACGATCGACGAGTTGGACTGCTCCGCGGTCACCACGCGCGGCACCAGCTGGGACCGGATCTCCTGCTCCGGGTCCCGCTCGAAGCGGAGCCCGCCGATACGGGCCTGGGTGCGCAGCGCCTCCAGGAGCAGCTCGGCGGGCCTGGGGTCGTGCAGGGCGTCGTAGACCGTCCGGCCGGCCAGCGGCCCCGCCGACAGATGTCCGATCAGCGCGGGCGCCAGCCGAGGCGGCAGCGCCTCGCGCACGCCTATCAGGAGCTGGTAGCAGTCACCGGGGTGGCCGGGCGCGCCGTGGGAGGGGGCGAGCGGCTGGTGGGCGCGGACGAGCAGGTGGTACAGGCCGAGCTTGGCGGTGCCCGGGAGCAGTTCGGTGGCGGCGACCAGCGTGAACCCGGTGACCGGTCGCCCCTTGCCCGCGAACCAGCGCTGCCGCGGCAGCCATTCCCGCAGCAGTGGGTCGAGGGAGGCAAGGAGGCCGGGCGGGGTGGTGACGGTGCGTGTGACGGCTTCCGACATGGCGTCGCGTCCTTTCACCCGTTCTCGGTGCGCCTCCGGCGCCCTCAGCGGGCCCGGACCGCGCCCTCCGGCTCACGCGCGTGGGTGGGGTGTTACTGATGCGTGCCCCGGGCGGGGCGGAGGAAACGCCCCGCCACGGGGGTTTGCGGCCCGCCCCGCGGTATCTGGCTTCAACAGGCCCTTCCGGACCTCACACGGCGTCCCTGCGCAGCCGGAACCAGTAGAAGCCGTGGCCCCCGAGGGTCAGCAGGTACGGCAGCTCGCCGATGGCCGGGAAGCGGACCCCGCCGAACAGCTCCACCGGGTGCCGCCCCTCGAAGGCGCTCAGATCCAGCTCCGTGGGCTGCGCGAAACGCGAGAAGTTGTTCACGCACAGCACCAGGTCGTCCTCGTACTCCCGCAGGAACGCCAGCACGGCCGGGTTCGTCGACGGCAGCTCGGTGTACGAGCCGAGGCCGAAGGCGGGATTCTGCTTGCGGATCTCGATCATGCGCCGCGTCCAGTGCAGCAGCGACGAGGGCGACGACATCGACGCCTCGACGTTGGTGACCTGGTAGCCGTAGACCGGGTCCATGATCGTGGGCAGGAACAGCCGCCCCGGATCGGACGAGGAGAACCCGGCGTTGCGGTCCGGCGTCCACTGCATCGGCGTGCGGACCGCGTCGCGGTCGCCGAGCCAGATGTTGTCGCCCATGCCGATCTCGTCGCCGTAGTACAGGATCGGTGAGCCCGGCAGGGCCAGCAACAGGGCCGTGAACAGCTCGATCTGGTTGCGGTCGTTGTCCAGCAGGGGTGCGAGGCGGCGCCGGATGCCGATGTTGGCGCGCATCCGTGGGTCCTTGGCGTACTCGGCCCACATGTAGTCGCGCTCTTCGTCGGTGACCATCTCGAGTGTGAGCTCGTCGTGGTTGCGCAGGAAGATGCCCCACTGGCAGCCCGAGGGGATGGCCGGCGTCTTGGCCAGGATCTCGGAGACGGGGTAGCGGGACTCGCGGCGCACGGCCATGAAGATGCGCGGCATGACCGGGAAGTGGAAGGCCATGTGGCACTCGTCGCCGCCGCTGGGGTAGTCGCCGAAGTAGTCGACGACGTCCTCGGGCCACTGGTTGGCCTCGGCCAGCAGCACGGTGTCCGGGTACTGCGCGTCGATCTCCTTGCGCACCCGCTTCAGGAAGTCGTGCGTCGCCTGGAGGTTCTCGCAGTTGGTGCCCTCCTCCTGGTACAGGTACGGCACCGCGTCCAGCCGGAAGCCGTCGATGCCCAGGTCCAGCCAGAACTTCAGCGCAGAGATCATCTCCTCCTGCACGGCCGGGTTCTCGTAGTTGAGGTCCGGCTGGTGGGAGAAGAAGCGATGCCAGTAGTACTGCTTGCGGACCGGGTCGAAGGTCCAGTTGGAGGCCTCGGTGTCGACGAAGATGATCCGCGCGTCCGGGTACTGCTTGTCGTCGTCGGCCCACACGTAGTAGTCGCCGTAGGGCCCGTCGGGGTCCTTCCTCGACTCCTGGAACCACGGGTGCTGGTCGCTGGTGTGGTTCATGACGAAGTCGATGATCACGCGCATGCCGCGCTGGTGGGCGGCGTCGACGAACTCCACGAAGTCGGCCAGGTCGCCGAACTCCGGCAGCACGGCCGTGTAGTCGGAGACGTCGTAGCCGCCGTCCCGCAGGGGGGACTTGAAGAACGGGGGCAGCCACAGGCAGTCGACGCCGAGCCACTGGAGGTAGTCGAGCTTTGCGGTCAGGCCCTTCAGGTCACCGACGCCGTCGCCGTTGCTGTCCTGGAAGGAGCGGACGAGCACCTCGTAGAAGACGGCGCGCTTGAACCAATCAGGGTCGCGGTCCCGTGCGGGAGTGTCCTCGAAGGTGTCCTGGACGGGTTCGTTGACGATCATGTTGTGGGTGACCCTCCGATCTGCGGGTTGGACGGTCGCAGAACCGAGAAGACATGCGCGGGCCGGTGGCCCGGTTCGAGGCGCACATAGTTGGCCCTGCCCCAGTGGTAGGTCTCGCCGGTGAGCTCGTCGCGCACCGGCACCGACTCGTGCCAGTCCAGGCCGAGTTGCGGCATGTCCAACGAGACCGTGGCCTCCTGGGTGTGGTGGGGATCGAGGTTGGCGACCACCAGAACCGTGTTCGAACCCTTCCGCTTCGAATAGACGATCACCGCTTCCTGGTCCGCCTCGTGGAAGTGGAGATCGCGCAGCTGCTGGAGGGCCGGATTCTCCCGCCGGATGGTGTTGAGCCTGGTCAGCAGCGGGGTCAGGGTGCGGCCCTCGCGTTCGGCGGTGACCCAGTCACGGTGCCTGAGCTGGTACTTCTCCGAGTCGAGGTACTCCTCGCTGCCCTCGCGCAGCGGGGTGTTCTCGCACAGCTCGTAGCCGGAGTAGATGCCCCAGGTGGGGGAGAGGGTCGCGGCGAGCACGGCCCGGACCTCGAAGGCGGGCCGGCCGCCGGTCTGGAGGTAGGCGTGCAGGATGTCGGGGGTGTTGGTGAAGAAGTTGGGCCGCATGTAGGAGGCGGCCTCGCCCGACAGTTCGGTGAGGTACTCGGTCAGTTCCTGCTTGGTGTTGCGCCAGGTGAAGTAGGTGTAGGACTGCTGGAAGCCGATCTGGGCCAGGGTGTGCATCATCGCCGGGCGGGTGAACGCCTCCGCCAGGAAGATCACGTCGGGGTCGGTGCGGTTGACCTCCGCGATCACCCGCTCCCAGAAGACGACCGGTTTGGTGTGCGGGTTGTCCACCCGGAAGATCCGCACCCCGTGGTCCATCCAGTGCCGCAGCACCCGCACGGTCTCGGCGATCAGGCCGTCCATGTCGGCGTCGAAGGCGATGGGGTAGATGTCCTGGTACTTCTTGGGCGGGTTCTCGGCGTAGGCGATGGTGCCGTCGGGGCGGTGGTGGAACCACTCGGGGTGTTTCTGCACCCAGGGGTGGTCCGGGGAGCACTGCAGGGCGAAGTCCAGCGCGACCTCCAGGCCCAGGTCCCGGGCCTGGTCCACGAACCAGGTGAAGTCCTCCAGGGTGCCCAGGGCGGGGTGGACGGCGTCGTGGCCGCCCTCGGGCGAGCCGATCGCCCAGGGCACGCCGACGTCGTCGGGGCCGGGGGAGAGGGAGTTGTTCTTGCCCTTGCGGAAGGTGGTGCCGATGGGGTGGATCGGGGGCAGGTAGACCACGTCGAAGCCCATCGCGGCGATCGCCGGCAGTCTGCGGGCGGCGGTGCGGAAGGTGCCGTGGGGCTGGGTGCGGGTGCCCTCGGAACGCGGGAAGAACTCGTACCAGGAGCCGTACAGGGCCCGCTCCCGCTCGACCAGCAGCGGCAGCGGCTCGGAGGTGGTGACCAGGTCCCGCAGCGGATGCCGGGCCAGCACCTCGTCCACCTCCGGCGTCAACGCCGCCGCCAACCGCGCCGACGCCGGGCGCTTCTCGTCCCGCAGGGCGTCCACGGCGGCCAGGATCACCTCCCGCGGGCCGTCCTCGGGCGCACCGGCGGCGGCGCGCTCGTACAGCCGCGCGCCCTCCTCCAGGACGACGTCCGTGTCCATGCCCGCGGGGATCTTGATCTCGGCGTGGTGGCGCCAGGTGCCGATCGGATCGCCCCAGGCCTCCACGGTGAACGTCCACAGGCCGGGTTCGCCGGCGGTGACCTCGGCGCCCCACCGGTCCGTGCCGGGGGCCAGTTCCCGCATCGGCGTCCACGGCCCGGGCCGGCCCTCGGGATCCCTCAGGACGACGTTGGCGGCGACCGCGTCGTGCCCCTCCCGGAACACGGTCGCCGAGATCTCGAAGCTCTCACCGGTCACGGCCTTGGCCGGCCGGCGCCCCCGCAGGACGACCGGGCGGACGTCGAGGACGGGTATGCGCCCGACGGCGGTCGCCGCATGCGCGGGGGGTGGTTGCGGTGCCGGTGGACCGGCGTCGGCCGGGCGCACGGGGTGTGCTTCGCCGCTGGGCGCGCGCGCCCCGGTGCGGCGGGTCGGGGGTGGTGACGAATGGTGCTTGGCGGGCATGACCGCTCCTGTCCGCGTCAACGTGGGTGGGCGGATGTCTATGGGGAGGTGGGTCCTGCGTGGTGCTCCTGAGAGGGGTACCCGGAGGAGCCTTCCCACCCTATTCGGGTGGGCAATCCGGCACTTTGTTAACTCCTCACGCGTATGTCGACACACAAGACCGGCCTCGTCCGTCACGGACGAGGCCGGCCCCCGCGCACGGCTGCGGCTTCGCCCTACCCGCCCGGCACCCGCAGCAGTTTGTCCGGCGAGCCGGGCCCCCCGCCGGAGATCTTCTTGGTCGCCGCCGATGTGGTCAGAGCCCTCCCGACCTGGGACGGAGTCGCCTTCGGATGATCAGCCAGATACAGCGCGGCCGCGCCCGCGGCGTGCGGGGACGCCATCGACGTGCCCGAGTACGTGGCCTGCGCGGTGTCGCTGGCGGCGGACGCGGAGGTGATGGCGACGCCCGGGGCGAACAGATCGAGCGCCGGGCCGTGGTTGGAGAAGGCCGGTTTTGTATCCCTCCGGTCGGTCGCGCCGACCGTGATCGCCTGCTCCACGCTCCCGGGCGAGTACAGACCGGCGGGCCGGCCGTCGTTGCCCGCGGCGACCGTGTACGTGACGCCGGAGGCGATGGAGGTGCGGACGGCGGCGTCCAGCTGTGCGTTGCGGAACCCGCCCAGGCTGAGGTTGGCGACCGCGGGCTTGCGCGCGTGCCGGGTCACCCAGTCGATCCCGGCGATCACCCGGGCTGTGGTGCCCCCGCCCGCGGCGTCGAGGACGCGCACGGAGACGATCCTGGCCTTCTTGGCGACGCCGTGGGACTTCCCCGCGACCGTGCCGGCGACATGTGTGCCGTGGCCGTTGGCGTCCGCCGCGACCCCGTCGTTCCCGACGAAGTCCCAGCCGTGGCTCGCCCGGCCGCCGAAATCCCGGTGGGTGGTCCGGACGCCGGTGTCGATGACGTACACCGTCACCCCGGCACCCGCCGACCCGGGTGAGGTGTATCCGCGGTCCAGCGGCAGGCCGGGCTGGTCGATCCGGTCCAGACCCCAGGACGGCGGGTTGCGCTGGGTGAGCCCGGTGCTCTCCAGGCGTACCCGGGTGTCCTGGACGACCGAGGCGACCCGGGGGTCGGCGGCGAGCCACCGGGCCCGTCTCGCGTCCGCCCTGACCGCGTAGCCGTTCAGGACCGCGCCGTAGGTGTGGCTGATGTCCACCCCGTACCGCTCGGCCAGGCTCTTTCCCGCCGCCGACGGCGCCGGGGTGTGCTTCCTCAGTGTCACCAGGTAACTGCCGTCCACGGCGCCGGGTTCTCCGGCGCCGAGTATCCGCCCCTCCGGTACGGCGTGCGCGGGCAGGGTGATGGCCGAAAACGCCGCGGCGCAGATCGCCGCGGCCAGGCCCCCCGTCCAGCGCAGACGCCGGGTGCGCGTCCGTGCCATGGTCCGAGTTCCCCTCCTCGACTCGGCGTACGGCTGCCGCGCGGTGCCGCGGACGGCGGGCGCGGGCCGGGTCGCCACGGGAAGCCTCTCGTGGCGGGTGAAGCACCACAAGGACGCCTATGGGGGCGGAATCGGCCATATCCGGGGATGGGCCGGTTCCGGCCGATCGGGGGTCCGGCGGCGGAGCTTCAGCGGCGGCGGCGCCGACGCCGGTACTGTCGTAGGAGACGTCGATGAAGCCCTGTGTCAAAGCCCTGCGTCAACCAGCGAACGCGCCGAGGTGGAACCCGTGAAGGCGATCCGTCGATTCACCGTCCGACCCGTTCTCCCCGAACCCCTCCGGCCGCTCAGCGACCTGGCCCGCAATCTGCGCTGGTCGTGGCACGCGGAGACCCGTGACCTGTTCCAGTCCGTCGACCCCGAGCGGTGGGCCACCTCCGGTGGCGACCCGGTCCGGCTGCTGGGCAGCGTGCCGCCCCAGCGCCTCGCCGAGCTGGCCGAGGACCGCCGGTTCCTGCGCCGCCTCGCCGCGGTCGAGGGCGATCTGCACGACTACATGACCGGCGACCGCTGGTACCAGGCCCAGCCCGACGAACTCCCCGCCGCCATCGCCTACTTCTCACCCGAGTTCGGCGTCACCGCCGCCCTGCCGCAGTACTCCGGTGGCCTCGGCATCCTGGCCGGCGACCACCTGAAGTCCGCCAGCGACCTCGGCGTGCCGCTGATCGGCGTCGGGCTGCTCTACCGGCACGGCTACTTCCGCCAGACCCTCTCCCGGGACGGCTGGCAGCAGGAGCACTACCCCGTCCTCGACCCCAACGAGCTGCCCCTGGTCCTCCTGGAGGAGCCCGACGGCACCCCCGCCCAGGTCGCCCTCGCCCTGCCCGGGGGCAAGCAGCTGCGCGCCCGGATCTGGCAGGCGCAGGTCGGCCGGGTCCCGCTGCTGATGCTGGACTCGGACGTCGAGGAGAACGACCTCGGCGAGCGCGGCGTGACCGACCGGCTCTACGGCGGCGGCAGCGAGCACCGGCTGCTCCAGGAGATGCTGCTCGGCATAGGAGGGGTACGGGCGGTGCGCGCGTACTGCCGGCTGACCGGGCACCCCGCGCCGGAGGTGTTCCACACCAACGAGGGGCACGCCGGGTTCCTCGGCCTGGAGCGGATCGCCGAACTCTGCGCCGAGGGCCTGGACTTCGACTCGGCACTGGAGGCGGTGCGCGCCGGGACCGTCTTCACCACCCACACCCCCGTCCCGGCCGGCATCGACCGCTTCGACCGTGAGCTGGTCGCCCGCCACTTCGGGCCCGACGCCGAGCTGCCGCGCATCGATGTCGAGCGCGTCCTGCGGCTCGGTATCGAGACCTACCCCGGCGGGGAGCCCAACCTGTTCAACATGGCCGTGATGGGCCTGCGCCTCGCCCAGCGCGCCAACGGTGTGTCGCTGCTGCACGGCAACGTCAGCCGCGAGATGTTCTCCGGGCTGTGGCCCGGCTTCGACGCCGACGAGGTGCCGATCACCTCCGTGACGAACGGTGTGCACGCGCCCACCTGGGTCGCGCCGGAGGTGTTCCGGCTCGGCGCCCGGCAGATCGGCGTGCAGCGCGCCGAGGACGCGCTGACCGTCGGCGGCTCGGACCGCTGGGACGCGGTGGCCGACATCCCCGACCAGGAGATCTGGGAACTGCGGCGGGGCCTGCGCGAGCAGCTCGTGACGGAGGTGCGGGAGCGGCTGCGGGCCTCCTGGCGGCAGCGCGGGGCGGCCACGGCCGAGCTGGGCTGGATCGACGGCGTGCTCGACCCGGACGTCCTCACCATCGGCTTCGCCCGGCGCGTCCCGTCGTACAAGCGCCTGACGCTGATGCTGCGCGACCGCGACCGGCTGATGGACCTGCTGCTGCACCCCGAGCGGCCGGTGCAGATCGTCGTGGCGGGCAAGGCGCACCCCGCGGACGACGGCGGGAAGCGGCTGGTGCAGGAGCTGGTGCGGTTCGCGGACGATCCGAGGGTGCGGCACCGGATCGTGTTCCTGCCGGACTACGGCATGGCGATGGCGCAGAAGCTGTACCCGGGCTGCGACATCTGGCTGAACAATCCGCTCAGGCCGCTGGAGGCGTGCGGCACGTCCGGGATGAAGGCCGCGCTCAACGGTTGTCTCAATCTGTCCGTCCTCGACGGGTGGTGGGACGAGTGGTTCCAGCCGGACTTCGGGTGGTCGATCCCGACGGCGGACGGGGTGGCGACCGATCCGGACCACCGCGACGACATAGAGGCCGCGGCGCTGTACGACCTGCTGGAGCAGCGGGTGACACCCCGCTTCTACGAGCGCGGCCGGAGCGGGCTGCCCGACCGCTGGCTCGAGATGGTCCGCCAGACCCTGAGCCTGCTCGGACCGAAGGTGCTGGCCGGGCGGATGGTGCGCGAGTACGTCGAGCGGCTCTACTCGCCGGCGGCGCTCGCCCACCGGTCGATGGATCCGGACACCGCCCGTGACCTCGCGGAGTGGAAGGGCCGGGTGCGGGCGGCGTGGCCGGGCGTCACGGTCGACCACGTGGAGACGTCGGCGTCCGAGGCGCTGGCCGAGCTCGGTACGACCCTGGGGTTGCGGGTGCGGGTCGGGCTCGGGGAGCTCGGGCCGGACGACGTGGATGTGCAGGTGGTGTCGGGGCGGGTGGACGAGGAGGACCGCATCGGGGACGCGACGATCGTTCCGTTGAAGCCGGTCGGGTCCCCCGAGCGGGACGGGCGGTGGGTCTATGAAGGGGCGTTGTCCCTGGATCGCACCGGGCCTTTTGGGTACACGGTGCGGATCCTTCCCGCGCATCGGCTGTTGGCTTCCAGCGCGGAGTTGGGGCTTGTGGCCGGGCCGTCCGAGGAGCTTGTGGAGGCTGCGGGGTTGTTGATGCGGTGAGTTCGCCGTCTGCGGGCCGCGTGGGGGCTGGTCGCGCCCACGCGGCGGAGCCGCCGATCGATACAGCCCCGCGCCCCTCAGGGCGATTCGCCACCCTGCGTCGCGATGTTCCGTAGGACGTTGCCGCACCTGCGGGCGTACGCGTGTTGCAAGCCCCTGGTCGCTACCCCGCCCGCCCGCGCGTACCACTTGGCCGGCCTGCTGAAGGCGTTCACCGTGAGCCAGACCGTGCCGTCGCCCGTGCGGTCGACCACGAAGGACTCCTCGCCGGTCTCCGGGTGGCCGGGCAGGGTGCCGTAGGCCCAGCCCGCCCGGCGGGGTTCCTCGACCGTCCAGACCACCCGGCAGGGGGCCTTGATCATGCCGGCCAGGGTGACGGTGACGTCGACACCGGGGGCGGCCCGGTCCGCGCTCGTGTCGACGCCGACGCCCATCGTCCGGTGCATCTCCCAGGTGAGCACCGCCTCCGAGGCCCGGCGGAAGACCTCCTCACCCTCGCCGAGACGGGTGCGCACATTCATGGGGTGGAAGCCCGGCGGGCAGAAGCCCTGCTCACGGGTGGCGCCGACGTCGGCGTAGGTGAAGTCCTGCGAATCCGGATGAGACACGGTCACCAAGAGTAGGGCGGTACCCGGACCTGTCGTGGATCCGGGTACCGCCCTCGGTCGAGCTTCGGTCAGCCGACGTTGACGGCCGACCAGGCGGCCGCGACCGCCTTGTACTCGGTGCTGCTCGCGCCGTACAGGGCCGAGGCCGCGTTCAGGGTCGCCGTGCGGGCCTGGGCGTACTTGGTCGTCGACGTCATGTACGTCGTCAGCGCCTTGTACCAGATCTGCAGCGCCTTGGTGCGGCCGATGCCGGTGACCGTGGAGCCGTTGGAGGTGGGCGAGTTGTAGGTCACGCCGTTGATGGTCTTCGAGCCGCTGCCCTCGGACAGCAGGTAGAAGAAGTGGTTGGCGGGGCCGGAGGAGTAGTGGACGTCCACGCTGCCGAGATTGGAGGACCAGGAGTCCTTGGACGCGCCGTCCTTGCTGGGCTTGTCCATGTAGCGCAGCGGGGAGCCGTCGCCGTTGATGTCGATCTCCTCGCCGATGAGGTAGTCACCGACGTCCGAGGAGTTGTTGGCGAAGAACTCCGCGCCCGCGCCGAAGATGTCGCTCGTGGCCTCGTTCAGACCACCGGACTCGCCGCTGTAGTTCAGGCCCGCCGTGACGGACGTCAGACCGTGGCTCATCTCGTGCGCGGCCACGTCGAGCGAGGTCAGCGGGTTGGTGTTGCCCGACCCGTCGCCGTAGGTCATGCAGAAGCAGCTGTCCGACCAGAAGGCGTTGACGTAGCTGTTGCCGTAGTGGACGCGCGAGTAGGCGCCCTTGCCGTCGCCCCGGATGCCGTTGCGGCCGAAGGCGCTCTTGTAGAAGTCCCAGGTGATCTGGGCGCCGTAGTGGGCGTCGGCGGCGGCGGTCTCGGCGTTGGAGGGGTTGCCGGTGCCCCAGACGTCGTCCGAGCCGGAGAAGAGCGTGCCGGTGCCGGAGGTGCCGCGGTTGAGGTTGTACGTCTTGTGGCCGCCGCGCGTGCCGTCCGTCAGGTTGTACGTCGACCCGGACTGGGTGGTGCTGAGGGTGACGGTGCCGCTGTAGGTGGTGTTGCCGGTGCCGGTCTCGATGGCCTGGTGCTCGTAGAGCTTCTTGCCGGTGGCGGCGTCGGTGATGACGTGCAGTTCGTTCGGGGTGCCGTCGTCCTGGAGGCCGCCGACGACCGTCTCGTAGGCCAGGGCCGGCTTGCCGTCGGCAGCCCAGATCACCTTGCGGGGCGCGGAGTTCGCCTCGGTCTTCTCCGAGCCGTCCGCCTTGGCCAGGGTCACGGCCTGCTTCTCCGCCTTGGCGGCGGTGACCGTGGGCTTGAGCGAGGCGACCTTGAGAGCGGCCTTCGTCGCTCTCGTGACGCCCTTGGTCTCACCGGACTTCGACTCGTGCACGACGAGGTCGCCGCCGAGGACCGGAAGGCCGGCGTAGGTCCGCTCGTAGCGGGTGTGGACGGTGCCGTCGGCGTCCTTCACGACGTCCTTGACGACCAGCTTCTCCTGGGCGCCGAGGCCTATCTCGTCGGCGGTCTTCGTGGCGTTTGCCTGCTGCTCCTTGATGAGCGTGGTGCGGGCGGGCGCGGAGAGCAGGACGGGTGCGGCGGCGAGGGCCGGCTTGCCGGAGGCGGAGTCGGCCGCGGCGCTGGTGCCGGAGGTCAGTCCGGTGGTGAGGAGCGCGCCGGCGGCGACGGCGGTGGCGATGGCCAGGGTGGTGCGCTTGTGACGCGCGTAGAGAGGGGAGGTCACACGAGCTCCTAAGTGTGGGGGAACTGCTGGGGTGCTGTGCGGCGGGTGGAGGAAGACTGGCACCCCGGACGCGTACATGTCAGGAGTGCGTGTGATGTTGGCCGGAAATCGACGGCGCGGTATGTGCGCCCGGGGAACGGCGCGGGCGCCGTCCTGGGGGAGTCGAACCCGCCGGGACGGCGCCCTGACATGGAGCCGCCGACCGTGCGCCGCGGCCTACGGGAAGGTCAGCTTCCAGCTGTTGATGTAGCCGGTGTCGACGGCAGCGTTGTCCTGGACCCGCAGCTGCCAGACACCGTTGGCGGCCTCGGAGGAGGCGTCCACCGTGTACGTGGTGTCGATGTTGTCCGCACTGCCGCCGGTGCCGTACCCCTTCAGCGTGTACGCCGTGCCGTCGGGCGCGACCAACTGCACCTGGAGGTCACCGATGTAGGTGTGGACGATGTTCACGGCCACCTGGAGGTTGGACGGCGCGTTGCCGGTCCGCCCGGAGACGGTGATCGGCGACGTGACCGCCGCGCCCCGGTCCGGGATCGCCACGTCGGCGGTGTTCTCGAAGGACGTTCCGCCGCCGCCTCCGCCGCCGGAGCGGGTGCCGACGTTGATGCCCGCCCACGCGTCCTGGACCGCCTTGTACTCGGCGCTGTCGGTCCCGTAGAGCTCACCGGTGGCCGCGAGGGTGCCGGTGCGGGCGGCCGCGTAGTTGGTGGTCGAGGTGAACTTGGTGGTCAGTGCGCGGAACCAGATC
Source organism: Streptomyces viridochromogenes DSM 40736 (assembly GCF_000158955.1). Taxonomy (GTDB): domain Bacteria; phylum Actinomycetota; class Actinomycetes; order Streptomycetales; family Streptomycetaceae; genus Streptomyces; species Streptomyces venetus. The sequence goes on from NZ_GG657757.1 coordinate 6,132,093, forward strand.
TTCTCCGCCTTGTCCCGGCCGATGCCGGTGACCGGAAGGCCGTCCGAGGTGGCCGAGTTGTACGTGACACCGTTGATGGTCTTGGTGCCGCTGCCCTCGCTGAGCAGGTAGAAGAAGTGGTTCGCGGGGCCCGACGAGTAGTGCACGTCGATCGAGCCGATGCCCGAGTACCAGCTGTCCTTGGACGCGCCGTCCTTGCTGGGCTTGTCCATGTAGCGCAGCGGCGTGCCGTCGCCGTTGATGTCGATCTCCTCGCCGATGAGGTAGTCACCGACGTCGCCCGAGTTGTTGGCGTAGAACTCGACGGTCGAGCCGAAGATGTCGGAGGTCGCCTCGTTCAGACCGCCGGACTCGCCGCTGTAGTTCAGGCCCGCCGTGTTGGAGGTGACGCCGTGCGTCATCTCGTGGCCGGCCACGTCGATGGCCGTGAGCGGGTGGGTGTTGCCCGAGCCGTCGCCGTAGGTCATGCAGAAGCAGCTGTCGGACCAGAAGGCGTTGACGTAGTTGTTGCCGTAGTGGACGCGGGAGTAGGCGCCGACGCCGTCACCCCGGATGCCTGAACGTCCGTGCACGTTCTTGTAGTAGTCCCACGTCAGCGCGGCACCGTAGTGCGCGTCCGCGCCGGCGGTCTCCGCGTTGGACGCGCTGCCGTTGCCCCACACGTCGTCGGGGCCGGAGAACAGCGTGCCCGTGCCGGAGGTGCCGCGGTTGAGGTTGTACGTCTTGTGGCCGCCGCGCGCGCCGTCGGTCAGGTTGTACGTCGACCCCGACTGCGTGGTGCCCAGCGTGACCGTGCCGCTGTACATCGTGTTGCCGGTGCCGGTCTCGATGCCCTGGTACTCGAAGAGCTTCTCGCCGGTGGCGGCGTCGGTGACGACGTGCAGTTCGTTCGGGGTGCCGTCCGCCTGGAGGCCGCCGACGACCGTCTCGTAGGCGAGAGTGGGCTTGCCGCTCGCGGCCCAGATCACCTTGCGGGGCGCCTTGTCGACGTCGGGGCTCTTGGCCTTGCCCGCCTTCGCCGCGGACAGCGCCTGCCGCTCCGCCTTGGCGGTGGACACGGCCGCGGTCGTCGTGGCCGGCTTGATGGCGGCGCGGGTGGCCTTCACGACGGAGGCGGTGGCGTCCGCCTTCGTGCTCTTCACGACCAGGTCGCCGCCGAGGACCGGCAGGCCGTCGTAGGTGCGCTCGTAGCGCGTGTGCACGGTGCCGTCGCTGTCCTTGAGGACGTCGCGGACGACCAGCTTCTCCTTGGCGCCGAGGCCGAGGTCCTTCGCGGTCTCGGCCTTGCCGGCGTCGGCTTCCCGGATCAGCTGGGCCCGCTGGGCGGGGGTGAGCCGGACCGACTCCGTGCCGGGCTTCGCCTTGCTCGCGGCCGCCGGCGCCGTCGCGGGGGCCGCGGTGGCGGTGCCGGTCTGCACGGCGGCGGCGATCAGCGCGGCGACGCCGGCGAGGGCCACGGCCGCGGTGCGGCGAGGGGTGTGGGGAGTGCGTCTGTGGGAGGTGCCTCTTCGCGAGGAACTGCTTCTCAACACTGACTCCTTCTGCTGGACCGGGGGTCGCCCGGCCTGGGGAGGTGGAGGTGTTGCCGTGGGGTTGCCGTGGAGCAGTCGTGGGAAGCGTGGCAGGGGAGTGCGCTTGCTGTCAGGAGCGCGTCAACACTATGGCCGGAAAAGGTTCGTTGACCGGAAGTTCATGTTCGCTATGCGAACGCTTCTCCTGTCCGCCGCCAGGCCGGACGACGACCTGGCGGCGCTCCGCGCTACGCCAGACTGTCCCGCCAGGCCCGGTGCAGATCCGCGAACCTGCCCGTGCCCGCGATGAGTTCGGCCGGTTCTCCGTCCTCCACGATCCGGCCGTGTTCCATCACCAGGACACGGTCCGCGATCTCGACGGTCGACAGCCGGTGCGCGATGACCACGGCGGTACGGCCCTTCAGTACCGTCGCCATCGCCCGCTGCACCGCCCGCTCGCCCGGGATGTCCAGCGAACTGGTCGCCTCGTCGAGGATCAGCACCGCCGGGTCGGCCAGCAACGCCCGTGCGAACGCCACCAGTTGCCGCTGGCCGGCCGAGATACGGCCGCCCCGCTTGCGTACGTCGGTGTCGTAGCCGTCGGGCAGGGCGCTGATGAAGTCGTGCGCGCCGATCTCCTTCGCCGCCCGCTCGATCTCCTCGCGGCGGGCGTCCGGACGGCCGATCGCGATGTTCTCGGCGACCGTGCCGGAGAACAGGAAGGCCTCCTGCGTCACCATGACCACCCCGCGCCGCAGTTCGGGCACGGCGAGGTCACGCAGGTCGACCCCGTCCAGCAGCACCCGGCCGCCGGAGGGGTCGTAGAACCTGGCCAGCAGCTTGGCCAGTGTCGACTTGCCGGCGCCGGTGGAACCGACGACCGCGACCGTCTGCCCGGCCGGGACCGTGAGGTCGAAGCGGGGCAGCACCTCGCCGCCGGTGCGGTAGCCGAAGCGGACCCCGTCGAAGACGACCTCGCGCCCCGGGTGTTCGCTCGCGAGCGGCGGGAGCTGCCGCGGAGTCTCCGGTGCGGGCACCGACGGGGCTTGCGCGAGCAGCCCGGCGATCTTCTCCAGCGAGGCGGCCGCCGACTGGTAGGAGTTGAGGAACATCCCCAGCCGGTCGATGGGGTCGTAGAGCCGCCGCAGGTACAGCACGGCCGCCGCCAGCACACCGAGGGCCAGCGTGCCGTCCGCGACCCGGTAGGCGCCCCACAGCACGATCGCCGCGACCGCGGTGTTGGCGACCAGCCGCGAGCCGGTGACGTACCGGGCCATCTCCAGCAGCGCGTCGCCGTTGGTCCGCTCGTGCCGGTGGTTGAGCGCGCCGAAGTCCGTGTCGTTGACGGCCTCGCGGCGGAAGGCGCGCACCGGCCGGATGCCGTTCATGGTCTCGACGAACTTGACGATGACGGCCGCGATGGCGGTGGACCGCGCCCGGTACACCCGCCCGGCCCGCCGCTGGTACAGCCGCACCAGGGCGTACAACGGCACGAAGGACGCCATCGCCACGCCGCCGAGGCCCAGATCCAGCCAGAGCAGCATCGCCGAGATGTAGACGAACGACAGGACGACCGTCACGAGCTCCTGGAGTCCCTCGTCCAGCAGCTCGCGCAGCGACTCCACGTCCGTCGTGGAGCGGGAGATGAGCCGGCCCGAGGTGTAGCGCTCGTGGAAGTCGACGCTCAGCGCCTGCGCGTGACGGAAGATCCGGCCGCGCAGGTCGAGCAGCACGTCCTGGCTCACCCGGGCCGCGGCGGCGACGAACGCGAACTGGAGACCACCGGCGGCCAGCGCGCACGCGAGGTAGCCGGCCCCGACCGCGATCAGCGGCCCGTGGTCCTGCGCCCGGAACGCCGGTACGGCACGGTCGATGGCGTACGCCACGAGCAGCGGACCCGCCTGTACGACCGCCTGCTGGAGCAGCAGCAGGAGCGTCGTGACCGTGACCCGGGCCTTCCTGGGCGCGAGCAGGGAACGGAGGAGGGCGGCGGTGGCGCCCGGAGGTGTCGGCAGGACGTCCTGGTCGAACGGGTCGCCGGTGGCGGGGGTCCGGGCGCCGGGCCGGTCGTCGTCGGGTTTCTCGTCGGCCGGTGTGGTGGTGGCCGCCGTCATCGTGCACCCTCCTCTTGGCCTGACTGTTCGCCTGACTGTTCGCCTGACTGTTCGCCGGACATCAAGTGCGCGTACTCGGCGTTCGAACGCAGCAGTTCCTGGTGGGTGCCGACCGCGGTGATCCGGCCGCCGGACAGCAGGGCGACCCGGTCGGCGAGCAGCACGGTGGACGGGCGGTGCGCCACGATCAGGGCCGTCGTGTCCGCGAGGACCTGGCGCAGGGCGGCCTCCACGGCGGCCTCCGTGTGCACGTCCAGGGCCGACAGGGGGTCGTCCAGGACGAGGAACTCCGGCTGCCCCACGACGGCTCTGGCGAGCGCGAGCCGCTGCCGCTGCCCGCCGGAGAGGCTGAGGCCCTGCTCGCCGACCCGGGTCTGCGTCCCCTGCGGCAGCGCGTGCACGAAGTCGGCCTGTGCGACGGACAGGGCGCGCTCCAGCTCCCTCTCGCCGGCCGTGCCGTCCGTCCCCATGAGAACGTTGTCGCCGACTCCGGCCGAGAAGAGCGTGGGCTCCTCGAAGGCGACGGCGACCTTGGTGCGCAGCGCCTCCCTGGACAGGGCGGCGATGTCGACGCCGTCCAGGGTGATGCGGCCCGAGGTCAGTTCGTAGAGGCGGGGGATGAGCGCGGTGAGCGTGGTCTTGCCGCTGCCCGTCGCCCCGACCAGGGCCATGGACTCGCCGGGCCGGATGTGGAGCGTGACGCCGTCGAGGACGGGCGCGGAGCCGGGCGGGGCGTCGGGGTAGCGGAACCGGACGTTGTCGAAGCGCAGGCCTTCGTCCTCGGCGTTCGGTGCGGCAGCGGCCGCCCCCGGGTCCTCGACGCCCTCGTCCATCACCTCGAAGTACCGCTCCGTCGCCGTCGCCGCCTCCTGGCTCATCGCCAGCAGGAAGCCGATCGACTCCACCGGCCACCGCAACGCCAGGGCCGTCGACAGGAACGCCACCAGCGTGCCCGCCGACAACGCCCCGTCGGCCACCTGGGCGACCCCCACCACCAGCGCAGCCCCGATCGCCACCTCCGGCAGCGTCACGATGACGCCCCAGATCGTCGCCAGCAGCCGCGCCTTGCGCAGTTCCGTGCCGCGCAGTGTCCCCGACAGCTCCCGGAACGCCCGCGCCTGGCTGCGATGGCGGCCGAAGCCCTTGATGACGCGGATGCCGAGCACGCTCTCCTCGACGACCGTGGTGAGGTCGCCGACCTGGTCCTGGGCGAGCCGGGCCACCTTGGCGTACCGCTTCTCGAAGATCACGCAGGTCACCATGAGGGGCACCGCGGGCCCGAGGACGACCAGACCGAGGGTCCAGTCCTGGAGCAGCATGATGACCACGCCGACGAGGATCGTCACCCCGTTGACCAGCAGGAACGTCAGCGGGAAGGCGAGGAACTGACGCAGCAGCATCAGGTCCGTCGTCCCCCGGGACAGCAACTGCCCGGACGCCCACCGGTCGTGGAACGCCACCGGCAGCCGCTGGAGGTGCCGGTACAGAGCCGCCCGCATCGACGCCTCGACGTGGGACAGCGGCCGCGCCACGAGCCACCGCCGCAGGCCGAACAGCAGCGCCTCCGTGAAGCCGAGGAGCAGGAGGAACAGCGCCCCGAGCCACACCCCGCCCGGGTCGTGGTCCGCGACCGGTCCGTCCACCAGCCACTTCAGCACGAGCGGGATCACCAGACCCACGCACGAGGCGAGTATCGCCACGAACGCGGCGCTGAACAGCCGCGCCCGCACGGGCCGCACGTACGGCCACAGACGCAGCAGCGTACGCACGGCGGAACGGTCCTGGGCGGGTGCGGGTGTAGTGGCCATCGGCAGCGAGCCTACGGACCGCCACTGACACTGCCCACCGAGTTTCTGGCGACTCCGACTCGTCCTGTGGCCCTACGACCTGGGGGTACCTCCCGACCGCGCGACGGCCTACCGGTGGGCTCCTCGGCTAGTCCGGGTACGGCAGCAGACCGGAGGCGATCTTCTCCCAGGAGGACCTGAGCTCCGCCAGCAGCTCCGGCCGGTCCGGGGCGAGATCGGCCTGCTCCCGCTGGTCCTCGGCCAGGTTGTACAGGTGGTCGGTTCCCTTGGCGTCCCGGTAGTACTTCCAGTCGCCGCGCCGCAGCGCCCGGTTGCCCCGCACCCGCCAGAACAGGTCCCGCTCGGGCGGTTCCTCGCCCCGCAGCAGGTACCCGGCGAGGCTCGTGCCGTCCAGTGGGTACGCCGGGTCGTGCCGGGCGCCGGCCAGCTCCAGCAGGGTCGCGGTCCAGTCGGGGGAGAAGTGGGGCTCGTGACTGACCTGGCGGCCGTCGATCCGGTCGGGCCAGCGCAGGATCGCCGGCACCCGGATGCCGCCCTCCTGGAGGGAGAACTTCCCGCCGCTGAGCGGCCACAGGTACGACCAGCGCTCGCCGCCGTTGTCGCTGGCGAACAGCACCACGGTGTCGTCCTCCTGCCCGGAGCGGCGCAGCGCGGCGAGCACCTCGCCGACGGCCGCGTCCAGGCTCTCCACCATCTGCGTGTACTTGGCGACCGAGCCGCCGTCGTAGTGGTTCAGGGCCTTGCTGACCTCGGCCTGGCTCTTCGCCGCCCTGATCTTCGCCGCGATCCCGGCGGCGGTCTCCTCGTCGCCCTCGGCGAGCCAGGGCCAGTGCGGGGTGGTGAAGTTGAGGTTGAGCAGCCAGGGCCGGTCGTGGTCCCGGCGCACGTACTCCACCGCCCGTTCGGTGAGGACGGTCGTGTAGTACCTCAGGTCCTGGTACTCGGCGTCGCCCTCGTAGAGGTCGTACGCGCCGAGCTGGCCGAGCTTGGAGTAGTACTCCAGCACGCCCCCGAAGTTCCCGAAGAACTCGTCCCAGCCCGACTTGGTCGGACTGAAGTCGGGCAGCCAGCCGCAGTGCCACTTGCCGATGAGCGCGGTGTCGTAGCCCGCCTTCTTCAGCAGGGAGGCGAGGGTGGGGTGGTTCGGGTCCAGGCCTTGCGACTTGTCGGCTATCGGCTCGGCGAGGCCGCCCTTCGTACGGCCCGGATAGCGGCCGGTGTAGAGGCTGAACCGGGTCGGCGAGCAGGTCGAGGAGCCGGAGTAGGCGTCCGTGAAGCGCACGCCCTGGCGGGCCAGCCGGTCCAGGTTCGGCGTCCTGATGTGCGGGGCGCCGTACGAGGACAGGTCGGCCCAGCCGAGGTCGTCACCCAGGATGACGAGGAAGTTGGGGCGCCGGCCGGATCCGGCACCGGGACGGGCCGTGAAGGGACGCTCGACGGGGGTGGCACCGGCGGCATCGGTGGCACCGGCGGCACCGGCCGTACCGGCGACGGCGCCCACGGCACCGCTTCCGACGAGAGCCCCTAGGGCACGACGGGATATTTCGGGCATGCGGAGGTCCTGGGATTCAGAGAGGGGGAGGGGGAGGGGCCGCGGCTCGGTACGGACGTTGCCAGCGGTGCGACGGCGGGGTCAAGAAGATCCCCGGCGAGTTCACGCACCCGCAACGGGCGGCGACAAGGCCCGCCGGACGGGCCGCGACATCGCCCGCCGGCGAAACGATGCTTCAGCCGGCCACGCGCAGCAGCAGCACCGCCCGGGCCGGCACCGTGATCTCCGTCCCCGCCGGGTGCACCACGCCCGGCGCTTCCCCCTGCTCCTCCAGACTCGTGTCCACGACCACCTCGTACCGCTCCGCCCACGGCGGCCCCGGCAGCGCGAAGCTCACCGGCGTCTCACCCGCGTGCAGGACGGCCAGGAAGCTGTCGTCGAGGATCTGCCGCCCCCGCTCGTCCCGGCCCGGGATGTCCCGTCCGGACAGGTACATGGCCAGCGAGGCGGCCGGCGCGTACCAGTCCTGCTCCGTCATCTCGGTGCCCCGGGAGGTGAACCAGGCCAGGTCGCGCAGCCCGTCCGCGGTCTGCGCCCGGCCCGAGAAGAAGGCCCGGCGCCTGAGCACCGGGTGCCGGTGACGGAGCTTGATCAGCCGGGAGGTCAGCTCGAACAGCGCCCTCCAGCCGGGGTCCTCCAGCAGGCTCCAGTCCACCCAGCCGATCTCGTTGTCCTGGCAGTAGGCGTTGTTGTTCCCGCGCTGGGTGCGGCCCAGTTCGTCGCCCGCGACCAGCATGGGCACGCCCGTGGACAGCAGCAGGGTGGTGAGCAGGTTCCTGAGCTGCCGCCGCCTGAGCGCCCGTACGCCCTCGTCGTCCGTCTCGCCCTCGGCACCGCAGTTCCAGGCCCGGTTGTCGTCCGAGCCGTCCCGGTTGCCCTCGCCGTTGGCCTCGTTGTGCTTGCGCTCGTAGGTCACCAGGTCGCGCAGGGTGAAACCGTCGTGCGCGGTGACGAAGTTGACCGACGCGTACGGCCTGCGCCCGCCCCAGGCGTACAGGTCGCTGGAGCCCGACAGGCGGTAGCCCATCTCCCGAACATCGGGCAGGGCGTGCCGCCAGAAGTCCCGGACGGCGCCCCGGTACCGGTCGTTCCACTCCGTCCACAGGGGCGGGAACGCCCCCACCTGGTATCCGCCCGACCCCACGTCCCACGGCTCGGCGATCAGCTTCACCCGGCGCAGCACCGGGTCCTGGGCGATGACCGCCAGGAACGGGGAGAGCATGTCGACGTCGTGCATGGAACGGGCCAGCGCCGCCGCCAGGTCGAAACGGAAGCCGTCCACGCCCATCTCGGTCACCCAGTACCGCAGGGAGTCGGTGATCAGCCGCAGGACGTGCGGCTGGACCACGTGCAGGGTGTTGCCGCAGCCGGTGTAGTCGGCGTAGCGGCGCGGGTCGTCCTGGAGGCGGTAGTAGCCGCGGTTGTCGATGCCCTTCAAGGAGAGCGTCGGGCCGAGTTCGCCCGCCTCCGCCGTGTGGTTGTAGACCACGTCGAGGATGACCTCGATTCCGGCCGCGTGCAGGGCGCGCACCATGCGCTTGAACTCGCCGACCTGCTGACCGGTCGTCCCGGAGGCCGCGTAGCCGGAGTGCGGGGCGAAGTAGCCGACGGAGTTGTAGCCCCAGTAGTTCCGCAGGCCTCTGCGCAGCAGGTGGTCCTCGTGGGCGAACTGGTGCACCGGCAGCAGCTCCACCGCCGTCACCCCCAGCCTGACCAGGTGCTCGATCGCGGCCGGGTGCGCGAGACCGGCGTAGGTGCCGCGCAGTTCCTCGGGGATCTCCGGGTGCAGCCGGGTGAAGCCCTTGACGTGCAGCTCGTAGATCACGGAGTCGGCCCACGGCGTCTTCGGGCGGCGGTCGTCGGCCCAGTCGTCGTCATCGTGGACGACGACGCCTTTGGGGACGTACGGCGCCGAGTCCCGCTCGTCGCGCACGGTGTCGGCGACGTGCTGCTGCGGCCAGTCGCGGACGTGCCCGTACACCTCGGGAGGCAGCGAGAAGTCCCCGTCCACCGCGCGCGCGTAGGGGTCGAGGAGCAGTTTCGCCGGGTTCCAGCGGGAGCCCGTCCAGGGGTCCCACCGGCCGTGCACCCGGTAGCCGTAGCGCCGGCCGGGCAGCACGCCCGGCACGAAACCGTGCCAGATCTCGTGGGTCAGCTCGCCGAGCCGGACCCGCGACTCCTTGCCCGCCTCGTCGAAGAGGCACAGCTCCACGCCCTCGGCCCCGCCCGCCCACAGGGCGAAGTTGGTCCCCGCCACCCCGTCCGGACCGACCCGGAACCGGGCGCCCAGCGGCGTCGGCGCGCCCGGCCAGGCAGGCACCGTGGGCGGCGGCGCGGCGGTCCGCCGTACGCCGTTCGCGGCGGCCTGGCGCCCGTTCCCGGCGGCCCGACGAGCGGCCACCGCCTCCTGCTCGGCTGCGCTGGACACCTGTCAGCCTCCCGCGGCTCGTGGGACGACGGGGGACAGAGAGGTGCGGCCCCGTGCGCGGCCCGGGTCGCGGCTCCCCTGCGCGTCGTCCTCCCCACTGTTCTGCCCAGAGCATGGGTCGCACTCACGTTTCCCCGGGGGCGGGCATGGTCGTTTCCCGGGGACGCGGCCGGTCGTTGGGCACCTCGTGAGGCACGTACAAGGGCGCGCGCGGCGCGCGAGGGCCGCGCTGGCCGCCGTAGTGACATGGGCAGGGCTGATGGCCGGGGCCACGGGCTGTACCTCGGACGACATGGGCGGGATCGCCGGCGCCTTCGGCGCGCCCCCGGCGCCCGAGGACGTCATCCGGGTCTCGCCCGACGACGGCAGCAGGGGTGTGCGCCCCGGCAGGAAGCTGCGGGTGCGCGTGCCCGGCGGACGCCTGGAGTCGGTGAAGGTCGTCAGGTCGCAGGACGCGCAGGAGACCCCGGTGCGCGGGCGCCTGTCCGCCGACCGGCTCACCTGGGAGCCCGAGGAGAAGCGGCTGGCGCTGGCGGCGAAGTACACCGTCGACGTGGTGGCCGTGGGCGGCGACGGACGCCGCTCGGCCCGGCACACCACCTTCACGACGTACGTCCCCGAGGAACGCTTCATCGGCTACGTCACCCCGGAGAACCGCGCCACGGTCGGCACCGGAATGATCGTCTCACTGGAGTTCAACCGGGCGATCGCCCACCGCGCCGCCGTGGAACGCGCGGTGCGGGTCACCGCCAGTCCCGCCGTCGAGATCCGCCCGCACTGGTTCGGCAGGACCCGCCTGGACTTCCGTCCCGAGGAGTACTGGAAACCCGGCACCCAGGTCACCGTCGCCCTGCGCCTGCGGGACGTCGAGGGGGCCCGCGGGGTCTACGGCCTGCAGCACAAGACGTTCTCCTTCACCGTCGGCCGCAGCCAGGTCTCCGTGGTCGACGCCGCCCGCCACACCATGGAGGTCCGCCGCGACGGCGAAACGCTCGCCACCGTGCCGGTCACGGCCGGCGCCCCCAAGACCACCACGTACAACGGCAAGATGGTGGTGACCGAGATGCTCGAGGTCACCCGGATGAACGGCGCCACGGTCGGCTTCAAGAAGCGCGACGGCAAGGGCGAGTACGACATCCCGGACGTCCCGCACGCCATGCGCCTGACCGACTCCGGCACCTTCCTGCACGGCAACTACTGGGCCCACCACTCCGTCTTCGGGCACAGCAACGTCAGTCACGGCTGCGTCGGACTGCGCGACGTGAAGGGCGGCGGTGCCGCCACCCCGGCCGGCTGGTTCTTCGACCGCAGCCTCGTCGGGGACGTCGTCGAGGTCGTCAACAGCAATGACAAAGAGGTCGATCCCGACAACGGGCTCGGAGGCTGGAATATGGGCTGGAACGCATGGAAGGCGGGCAGTGCGGTGAAGTAGTCCGACACGGGGGTGGGTTGACGCAGCGTTCCGTTGGGACCGAACGGTGACATTCGCGGGCCGCCGGTGCCGTTCACCCTGTGGTTACTATTCGCCGGTGCGCGGGGGACGCGCAGGGGCGCGGGGCCTGACCAGGCCCGGGGAGGGGAGAACCACGTGAACGGGCGACCGATATCGGGGGCGTCGGTTGGCGGGCGGAACGGAGCGCTCGCACTGATAGCCGGGGGGCTGCTGCTGGCCGTCACGGCGTGCGGTGGCGGGGGGACGGGTTCCGGTGCCGGCGGGGGCGAGGGCAAGGGCTCGGACGCCGCGCGGAGCAAGCAGTCCGAGGCCGTCGTCAGCATCACGCCGAAGGACGGCGCCAAGTCCGTCGACACCAGCGGCGCGCTGAAGGTCACCGCCGCCAAGGGGAAGCTGACCGAGGTCGAGGTCGAGGACGGCAAGGGCAGGAAGATCGCCGGGAAGATATCCGGGGACGGCGCCACCTGGACGCCGTCCACCCATCTGGCCGCGGCCACCAAGTACAAGGTCCACGCGGTCGCCAAGGACTCCGAAGGCCGCACGGCCGCGGAGGACACCGGCTTCACGACCCTGACGCCGGACAACACCTTCACCGGCAGCTTCACCCCCGAGGACGGCTCCAAGGTCGGGGTGGGCATGCCGTTCTCCATCCGCTTCTCGCGGGGCATCACCCACCCGGACGACGTCGAGAAGGCCATCCGCATCAGGACGGAACCGGCCGTCGACGTCGAGGGTCACTGGTTCGGCAACGACCGTCTCGACTTCCGCCCCGAGAAGTACTGGAAGCCCGGCACCAAGGTGACCGTCGACCTCGACCTCGACGGCGTCGAAGGCCGCCCCGGCGTCTACGGCGAGCAGGACAAGACCGTCGACTTCACCATCGGCCGCAACCAGGTCTCCGTGGTCGACGCCAAGAAGCTCACGATGAAGGTCACGCGCGACGGCAAGACCGTCAAGACCATCCCGGTCACCACCGGCAAGCCCGGGATGGAGACCTGGAACGGCCAGATGGTCGTCAGCGAGATGCTCACGGTGACCCGGATGAACGGCGAGACGGTCGGCTACGGCGGCGAGTACGACATCAAGGACGTCCCGCACGCCGTGCGCCTGACCACCTCCGGCACCTTCCTGCACGGCAACTACTGGGCGGGCGGCGCCTTCGGCAACTACAACGCCAGCCACGGCTGCATCGGCCTGCGCGACGTGCGCGGCGGCTGGGACAAGAAGGTGCCGGCCGCGTGGTTCTTCAACCACTCGATGGTCGGCGACGTCGTGGTCGTCAAGAACTCCGAGGACCGGATCGTCGACCCGGACAACGGGCTCAACGGCTGGAACATGTCCTGGGAGAAGTGGAAGAAGTGACCCCGGCCTGACGGCAGGGGCCCCGGTGTGACGGACCGCACCGGGGCCCTTGCCGTTGGCCCCCGTGCGGTGCTTGCCCGGGGGCAACCCCTGGACCCCCGGCCGATGTGACCCACCGCACCGCCCCCAAATCTGTTAGCCCCCGTGCTGTGTTTGCCCGGGGGCAACCCCTGGACCCCCGGCCGATGTGACCCACCGCACCGCCCCCAATCCCGTTAGCCCCCGTGCTGTGTTTGCCCGGGGGCAACCCCCGGACCCCCGGCCGATGTGACCCACCGCACGCCCCCAAATCTGTTAGCCCCCGTTCAACCTACTACCTATGACCGTCTCTCTCGAAAGTCGCTGAAGGTGTCGGCACGCTGCGCCTGGACCGTCCGCCCATGAACGCGCTGGACATCGCCACGCAGGACCGGCTGAAGGAACTCGCCGAGGAGGCCCGCGCGCCGGGAGGGACGTGCGGGCCCGTGGTGGTCTACGGCGGGGAGAAGGTGTTCGCGGCCGGCGCGGACATCAAGGAGATGCAGGCGATGGACCACACCGCGATGGTCCTGCGCGCCCGCGCCCTGCAGGACTCGTTCACGGCGGTGGCCCGGATCCCCAAGCCGGTCGTCGCGGCCGTGACGGGCTACGCGCTCGGCGGCGGCTGCGAACTCGCGCTCTGCGCCGACTACCGGATCGCCGGCGAGAACGCCAAGCTCGGTCAGCCGGAGATCCTGCTCGGCCTGATCCCCGGCGCGGGCGGCACCCAGCGCCTGGCCCGGCTCGTGGGCCCCTCCAAGGCCAAGGACCTCATCTTCACCGGCCGGATGGTGAAGGCGGACGAGGCGCGGGAGATCGGCCTGGTGGACCGGGTCGTACCCGCGGAGGAGGTGTACACGCAGGCGCACGCCTGGGCCTCGAAGCTGGCGCAGGGCCCGGCGCTCGCGCTGCGCGCCGCCAAGGAGGCGATCGACGCGGGCCTGGAGACGGACATCGACACGGGCCTGACGATCGAACGGAACTGGTTCGCAGGTCTGTTCGCCACCGAGGACCGCGAGCGCGGGATGCGCAGCTTCGTGGAGGAGGGGCCGGGCAAGGCGAAGTTCCTCTGAACACTCCACAGGGGCTTGCAATTGACACGGCGTCTGGTCCGGGTCCCTCGATGGGGCGGTTTATGACAGCCTTAAGGCAGCCTTAAGCGTATCCGGCCGGGACAGCTCGTCCCATGCCTCGGAACGGTCCGTCATCGCAGGTCGGGCCCACTGTGAGCGGCTCCGAAGTGCCGTCGGCATATGTCATCGGATCGCCGGGTGACGACCCGTTTCCGGGGGTGTATTCCCCGGGAACGGCCCCCAAGGGCGACCCGCACGGCCATGATGGGGGGCATGGCGGGGCTGGAGGGTATGGAACAGCCGCGGGGACACGCACATGCGGCCGCGGCGCGCTGGTCGCCGACCGTCGAGGACGAACACGCGCTGAAGGCGCTGGAGTTGTACGGCAACCCGACGGAGGCAGAGGTTCCACTGCCGTCCCGCCCCGAGTCCGCGGCCACCGCCAGACGGCTGACCCAGGTCGTGATCCTCCGCCACTGGGGGCTCACCCCCAAGACCACGGAGGATGCGGTCCTGCTCGTCTCCGAGCTGGTCGGCAACGCCGTACGCCACACCGGCGCCCGTGTCTTCGGACTGCGCCTGCACCGGCGCCGCGGCTGGATCCGCGTCGAGGTCCGTGACCCCTCCCGCGGACTGCCGTGCCTGATGCCGGTCCAGGAGATGGACATCAGCGGCCGCGGCCTGTTCCTCGTCGACAAGCTGGCCGACCGCTGGGGGGTCGACCTGCTGCCCCGCGGCAAGACCACCTGGTTCGAGATGCGGGTCGCCGACCGCTGAGGACCGCCTCCGGGCCCGGCGCCCGAACGGCCGCACGGCCGGTGACAGGTCACTCGGCCGCCGGACAGGGGAATCACCGCTTTCCCGGTAAAGCACACCTTAAATGGTCGAATGCACCGCCACCTCGTCACAAGCACCCTCGTCGCGGGTGCCGCCCTCGCCGTACTCGCCGCCTGCGGTACCGACGGCGGGGAACGGACCTCCCAGGCACACGGCACCAAGGCCGCCGTGCCCGCACCGCCCGAGAGGAAGCCCGTCCGGGGACTGCCGGGCATGCCGCCGGTCCTCGACCCCCAGGACGTGTACGCGGCCGACCGCCCGAACAAGCTGTCGCCCGTGGTCAAGGACTTCCCGTCCCGGGTCTACGTCCCCAACACCGAGTCCGACACCGTCTCGGTCATCGACCCCAAGACCTACGAGATCATCGAGACGATCAGCGTGGGCCGGCAGCCCCAGCACGTCGTCCCGTCCTGGGACCTGAAGACGCTGTGGGTCAACAACAACCGCGGTCACACCCTCACCCCGATCGACCCGAAGACCGGCAAGGCGGGGAAGGACGTGGAGGTCCACGACCCCTACAACCTCTACTTCACGCCCAACGGCCGGTACGCCGTCGTCATGGCCTCCCTCGACCGCGAACTGGTCTTCCGTGACCCGCACACCATGGAGGTCAGGAAGACCGTCCCGGTCTCCTGCTACGGCGTCAACCACGCCGACTTCTCCCTCGACGGGCGCTACTTCATCGTCTCCTGCGAGTTCAGCGGCGAACTGCTCAAGGTCGACACCGAGAAGATGGAGGTCGTCGGGCAGCGGCGGCTGCCGTTCGACGGTGCCATGCCGCAGGACGTCAAGGTCTCACCCGACGGCAAGAGGTTCTACATCGCCGACATGATGGCCCACGGCATGTGGGTCCTGGACGGCGACCGGTTCACCGAGCCCACACTGCTGCCCACCGGCAAGGGCTGCCACGGCCTGTACGTCAGCCGCGACTCCCGCGAGATGTACGTGTCCAACCGCGGCGAGGGCACGATCTCCGTCTTCGACTTCACGCGCGGCGAGCTGACCAAGAAGTGGCAGCTGCCCGACGGCGGCAGCCCCGACATGGGCGGTGTCTCCGCCGACGGCAAGGTGCTGTGGCTGTCCGGCCGCTACGACGCCGAGGTGTACGCCATCGACACCCGCACCGGCAAGCAGCTCGCCCGCATCCCGGTCGGCAGCGGACCGCACGGCCTCGCGGTTTACCCACAGCCCGGACGCTACTCGCTCGGCCACACCGGCATCTTCCGGTGAGTGTCATACAGCAGCACCTCCGAGGCCACGGGCCGGTAGCCGGCCGCCTGGAACGCCCGCAGACTGCGGGCGTTCCCCGCCGACACCTGGGCCCACACCGGCGCGCCCCCGGCCAGGTGCCGCGCCGCGGCCGCGAGCCGCCGCCCCAGCCCCCGGTGCCGCGCCCCCTCGTCCACCTCGACGGCGACCTCCCACCGTCCGGCCACCCCGCGCCCCAGGACGAGCACCCCGCCGTCCGCCGCCCACACCCGCACGTCGTCCCGCCGTCGCCGTGCGGACACCACCCGTGGATGGCCGGGATCGTCGATCTCCGCCAACGCGAGCGCGGGCTCCCCGGGCAGGGCGGCACCGGTCAGCACCACGTCTATCGTGTCGGACCCACGGCCCGTCCGGTCCATGAGCGCCGTCAGGAAGCGGGCGTTCATCGTGGCCGCGAGCCGGTCGCCGTCGGTGCCGGCCAGCGTGTGGCGTACCCAGTCCGGATCCTCGTCCGTGAAGACGACCGAGTGAGCCGTGAAGGCGAGGACCCCCGCGTCCCGGGCGGACGGCTGCCCCACGATCGTCGTTCCGCCGTCCGCCGGCGGGAAGACACCCCGCGCCGCGGCGTCGAGAATGCCCCGCAGTGTGTCGGTCACCGACGCGCTCCTTGAGTCTCCACCCACTGGAAGGTCCAGACTCCCAGACATGATCGACGACGGCACCGGACTGCTCACCATCGGCCAACTGGCCCGGACCACCGGACTGACCGTGCGCACCATCCGGTTCTGGTCCGACGAGGGCGCGCTGCCGCCGGTGGCCCGGTCCGCGGGCGGATACCGGCTCTACGACGCCGCGTCCGTGGCGCGCCTGGAGCTGATCCGGACGTTGCGCGAGCTCGGACTCGGGCTGGTGGACGTCCGGCGGGTGCTGGCCGGTGAGACGACGGTCGCCCAGGTCGCGGCCGCGCACGTGCTCGCGCTGGACGCCCGGATCCGGTCGCTGAAGGTGACGCGCGCGGTGCTGTCGACGGTCGTCCAACGTGGCTCCGGAGCGGAGGAGATGACGCTCGTGAACAGACTGGCACGACTGTCGGCGGCCGAGCGGCGGCGCATCGTGGAGGAGTTCGTGGACGAGGTGTTCCACGGGCTGGACACGGCGGACCCGGTGATCCGCGAACGCATGCGGAACACCGCCGCCGACCTGCCCGAAGAGCCCACCCCCGAGCAGGTCGACGCCTGGCTGGAGCTGGCCGAGATGCTCCGGGACCCGGATTTCAGGGCCCAGATGCGCAAGGTCGCCGAGTTCAACGCGGCCGATCGCGGTCATGACACACCCGCCGGGGCGTCCCTGTGGTTCTCCCGGCGGCTCGTGCAGCTCGGTGCCGAGGCCCGCGAGCGCGGCATCGCCCCCGGCTCGCCGCAAGCGGATCAGGTGCTGCGCGAGCTGCTGGGCGACGCCGACCCCGCCACCGTGCTGGACCGGCTGCGGTCGCACGCCACCGACAGGGTGGCCCGCTACCGCGAGTTGCTGGCGATCGTGAAGGGCGCCGGGCCCGAGGCGGCGTACCGGGAGGAGTTCGCGTGGGTGGTCGCCGCGCTGGAGACCCGCGCGGGCGGTTAATCTGACCTGCGTCAGCAAGACGCGTCGGTACGGCGCAGAACACGAGAGTAGGGGCGGATCGGTGGCGGACATCGAGGAAGCACGCAAGCAGTTCGAGCGGATCGATACGGACGGTGACGGCTACATCACCGCTACCGAGTTCAAGACCGCCCTGGCACAGTCGGGCGACTGGAACGTCACCGAGTCGGTCGCCGAGGTCGTCATCAAGGCCCGCGACCTCGACGGCGACAAGAAGCTGAGCTTCGACGAGTTCTGGTCCTACCTGAACAAGTAGTCGCCGCCGCTCCGGCTCCGACGGTCTTGAACGAAGGGGCCCGGTCCGTCCTGGGACGGACCGGGCCCCTCGTCATGCCCGGCGGGCGGCGCTCACGGTCATGCCCGGCGTGCCGTGCGGACGCTCCAGCGGCCGTCGTGCCGCTCCAGCGCCGGCGGCAGGTCGAAGCACTTGCCGAGATGGTCGGCGGTGAGCACCTCGGCCGCCGGGCCGGCGGCGAGCGGACGGCCCTCGCGCAGCAGCAGGGCGTGCTGGTGTGCGGCGGCAGCTCCTCCAGGTGGTGGGTGACCAGGACCGTCGCCAGGTGCGGATGGCCCCGGCGCAGCTCCTCCAGCGCCCCGATCAGCCGCTCCCGGCCGGGCAGGTCCAGGCTTTCGCACCTGCCCCGAAGCCGGAATAACCCACCCGCCCCGGAGGTTGACCATGGTCACCAGCACTTCACGAGGCGCTGTTCATCTCCCGAGGGACGAGGCGACGACATGAAGATCGGCATCATCGGAGCGGGCAACATCGGCGGCAACCTGACCCGGCGGCTCACCGCCCTCGGTCACGACGTGTCCGTCGCCAACTCCCGCGGCCCGCAGACACTTTCGGCCCTCGCGGAGGAGACGGGCGCGACGCCCGTGACGGTCCGGGAGGCGCCGCGGGGCGCCGAGATCGTGGTGATCACCATCCCGCTGAAGGCGGTCCCGGACCTTCCCTCCGGTCTCCTCGACGAGGCGGCGGACGGCGTCGCGGTCATCGACACCGGCAACTACTACCCCCGGCAGCGCGACGGCAGGATCGCCGCGATCGAGGACGACGGCCTCACCGAGAGCCGCTGGACCGAACGTCAGATCGGCCACCCGGTCGTCAAGGCCTTCAACGGCACGTACGCCCAGGACATCCTGGACCGCCCGCTCCCGGCCGGTGCCCCCGACCGCATGGCCCTCCCGGTGGCCGGTGACGACGAGGCGGCCAAGCGCAAGGTACGGGACCTGATCGAAGCCCTCGGCTTCGACACCGTCGACGCGGGCGGCATTGACGACTCCTGGCGCCAGCAGCCCGACACCCCGGTCTACGGCCTGCGCGGCGGCGTCGACGCGGTCACCAGGGCCCTGGCGGAGGCGTCCCCGGAGCGCACGCCGGAGTTCAGCGGCTAGCTCAGGCGTCCTCGGCCCACCTCCGCAGCGCCGCCATGCTCGCGAAGTCGGCCACGTTCTTGTCGAGCGGGTCGTCGGTGTACTGGTGGAAGCGCCACTTCGCCTCGATGCGGGGCTTGCCCGCTGAGACGTAGTCGGCGATCCACAGTCCGTCGCCCGCATAGGACGTCGTGTCGATGTTGAGCCAGAAATGGCGGTTGGCGTAGAGAACGACCTGGTTGTTCGGCCGGAGGTCCTTCAGCTTGCGGATGAACAGGTCCTTCTCCGCGTTGCTCGCGTGCGTCCCGCTGCTGGTCGTCTCCCAGTCGACGGCGAGGATGTCGCCCGGGCGGTCCGGGGCCTTGCCGACGAAGTACTCGGCCTGGGCGCTGAGGTTGCCGGGCCACAGGAAGTGGTAGAAGCCGACGACCAGCCCGGCGTCCCGGGCCCGTTTCGTCTGGGCGGCCAGTTTCGGGTTGACGTAGGACCGCCCCTCGGTCGCCTTGACGAAGACGAAGGAGAGGCCGTCGGTGTCGTAGGAGGACGACTGGTAGGCGCTCACGTCGATACCGCGCAGCATGGGACTCCCTCTGGTGCGGGTGGGGCTGAAGTCCCCTCGGGTCAGGGGTTGTTGTTATGCCCCGCGACGGAAGCCGTACGCCGGGCGCGAGGAGGCTCGCGACCCGGCGGTGGTGAACGCCGGTCGGTTTGACGGTCGGTTTCAGGAGGTGGGGGAGTCGGCCGGGGCGCGGGTCGCGTCGGCGGCGGCGGCCTCCCGGTCGTCCAGGGAGACGTGCCTGGTCTCCTTGACGAGCAGGAGTGCGATCAGCGTCAGCACCGCCATCGCCGAGAGGTAGACGCCGACCAGCCACGGCGAGCCGTCCCCGGTCTCCCACAGCGCCACTGCGATGAAGGGGGCGACCGCCGCCCCGAGGATCGAGCTGACGTTGTAGGAGATGCCGGAGCCGGTGTAGCGCACGCTGGTCGGGAAGAGCTCGGGCAGGAGCGCGCCCATCGGCCCGAACGTCATGCCCATCAGGGTGAAGCCGAGCACGAGCCACAGCATGACGCCGAGGGTGCCCAGCTCGATCAGCGGCACCCAGACCAGTCCGAAGACCATGATCGCGACGGTGATCCAGATCAGGGTGGCACGCCGCCCGTAACGGTCCGCGAGCGGACCGGAGGCCAGGGTGAACGCGGCGAAGAACAGCACACCGAAGATCATCATGAGTACGAACGTCGTGTAGTCGTACCCCAGTCCGGGCACGGCGGCGTCCTTCGCGGTGCGTCCGTAGCTCAGCGAGAACGTGGTCATCAGGTAGAAGAGCACATAGGTCGCCAGCATGATGAAGGTGCCCAGGACCAGCTGCTTCCCGTGGCTGCGCACCACGGTGGCGAGCGGCAGCCGCCGCACCCCGCCGGACTCGCGGGTCCTGGCGAAGACCGCCGACTCGACGAGCCGGGAGCGCACCCACAGCCCGATCGCGACCATCACGGCGGAGAACAGGAAGGGGATGCGCCAGCCCCAGCTGACGAAGGCGTCCGAGGGCTGGGAGGGGTCGGCGCCGGCCGCGGACGGCAGCAGCGCGCCCATGACCAGGAACAGGCCGTTGCCGATGATGAAGCCGAGCGGGGCGCCCAGCTGCGGGAACGTGCCGTACAGGGCGCGCTTGCCGCTGGGGGCGTTCTCGGTCGCGACCAGGGCGGCGCCACTCCACTCGCCGCCGAGCGCGAAGCCCTGAGCGAGCCGCATCAGCACGAGCAGCGCGGTGGCCAGCCAGCCGGCCTGGGCGTAGGTGGGCAGGACGCCGATGAGGAACGTGGCGATGCCCATGGTCAGGAGCGAGACGACGAGCGTCTTCTTGCGGCCGAGCCGGTCACCGAGGTGCCCGAAGACCACGGCGCCGATCGGACGGGCGACCATCGCGGCGCCGAAGACCGCGAAGGACGACAGCAGCGCGGTGGTCGGGTCGCTGCTCGGGAAGAACAGCTGCGGGAAGACCAGCACCGCGGCGGTCGCGTAGATGTAGAAGTCGTAGAACTCGATCGTCGTGCCCATGAGGCTGGCGACGAGGACGCGGGACCGCGGGTTGACGGGCGTCGGGGCTGAACCAGGGGCTGGGGCGGGCATCGTCGTCCTTCACGCATGAAACATGGTCACTGCAACGATGTCAGCCATCTTGTTTTTCGGTATCGCCATCTCGCATCGCAAGACGCCCGGTGCGCCGGCGCTCAGCACTCGATGATGTTCACCGCCAGCCCGCCCCGGGCCGTCTCCTTGTACTTGACCGACATGTCCGCGCCGGTGTCCTTCATCGTCTTGATGACCTTGTCCAGGGACACCTTGTGGGAGCCGTCGCCGCGCATGGCCATGCGGGCGGCGGTGACGGCCTTGACCGCCGCCATGCCATTGCGTTCGATGCACGGGATCTGGACCAGGCCGCCGACCGGGTCGCAGGTCAGACCGAGGTTGTGCTCCATGCCGATCTCCGCGGCGTTCTCGACCTGTTCGGGCGAGCCGCCGAGGACCTCGGCCAGGGCGCCCGCGGCCATCGAGCAGGCGGAGCCGACCTCGCCCTGGCAGCCGACCTCGGCGCCGGAGATGGAGGCGTTCTCCTTGAACAGCATGCCGATCGCGCCCCGCGGCGAGCAGGAAGCGGACCACGCGCCCTCCTCGTCGGCGCCGGGGACGAAGTTGACGTAGTAGTGCAGAACCGCGGGGATGATGCCGGCGGCGCCGTTGGTGGGGGCGGTGACGACCCGGCCGCCGGCCGCGTTCTCCTCGTTGACCGCCATCGCGTAGAGGGTGATCCACTCCATGGCGAGGGCCTTCGGGTCGCCCTCGGAGCGCAGCTTGCGCGCGGTGTTCGCGGCACGCCGGCGTACCTTCAGACCGCCCGGCAGGATGCCCTCGCGGGACATGCCGCGCGTCACGCACGCCTCCATCACGTGCCAGATCTCCAGCAGGCCTTCGCGGATCTCCTCCTCGCTCCGCCAGGCCCGCTCGTTCTCCAGCATCAGGGCGGAGATGGACAGACCCGTCTCCTCCGTCAGGCGCAGCAGCTCGTCACCCGTACGGAAGGAGTGCTTCAGCACGGTGTCGTCGAGCTTGATGCGGTCCGCGCCGACCGCGTCCTCGTCGACGACGAAGCCGCCGCCGACCGAGTAGTACGTCTTCGTCAGCAGCTCCGCGCCCGAGGCGTCGTACGCCCACAGGGTCATGCCGTTCGCGTGGTACGGCAGGGTCTTGCGGCGGTGCAGGACCATGTCGTCGTCGAAGGAGAACGCGATCTCGTGCTCGCCCAGCAGCCTCAGCCGGCCGTCCGCCTTGATCGTGCCCACCCGCTCGTCGGCCGTCTCCACGTCCACCGTGCGCGGCGAGTCACCCTCCAGTCCGAGCAGCACCGCCTTGGGCGTGCCGTGGCCGTGGCCCGTGGCACCGAGCGAGCCGTACAGCTCGGCGCGCACCGAGGCCACCGACTCCAGCAGCTTCTCGTTGCGCAGCCGCCGGGCGAACAGCCCGGCCGCCCGCATGGGGCCGACCGTGTGGGAGCTGGACGGGCCGATGCCGATCGAGAACAGGTCGAAGACCGAGATGGCCACGGGGGTACTCCTGACTACGGGGTGGTGCACAGGGGCTGGGTCGCCGCGCCCGTCTGTGGCGGCACGGCGACCCCGAGCGGTGTTCGTTACTTGTTCAGACCCGGGTACAGCGGGTGCTTGTCGGCCAGGGCCTTCACCCGGGCCTTGAGCGCCTCGGCGTCATAGGACGGTTTCAGCGCCTCGGCGATGACGTCCGCGACCTCCGCGAAGTCCTCGGTCTCGAAGCCCCGGGTCGCCAGGGCCGGCGTGCCGATCCGCAGACCGGACGTCACCATCGGCGGACGCGGGTCGTTCGGGACCGCGTTGCGGTTGACGGTGATGCCCACCTCGTGGAGGCGGTCCTCGGCCTGCCGGCCGTCCAGCTCCGAGTCGCGCAGGTCGACCAGGACCAGGTGCACGTCCGTGCCGCCGGACAGGACGTCCACCCCCGCGGCCCGGGCGTCGTCCTTCACCAGACGCTCGGCCAGGATGCGGGCGCCCTCCAGCGTACGGCGCTGGCGCTCCTTGAAGTCCTCCGAGGCCGCGACCTTGAAGGCGACCGCCTTGGCCGCGATCACGTGCTCCAGGGGACCGCCCTGCTGACCGGGGAAGACCGCGGAGTTGATCTTCTTGGCCAGTTCGGCCGTGGAGAGGATCACACCGCCGCGCGGGCCGCCCAGCGTCTTGTGGGTCGTGGTGGTGACCACGTGCGCGTGCGGCACCGGGTTGGGGTGCAGCCCGGCGGCGACGAGACCGGCGAAGTGGGCCATGTCGACCATCAGGTACGCGCCGACCTCGTCCGCGATCCGGCGGAACTCGGCGAAGTCCAGCCGGCGCGGGTAGGCGGACCAGCCCGCGACGATCAGCTTCGGCCGGGACTCCTTCGCCAGCCGCCCCACCTCGGCCATGTCGACCCGGCCGTCGTCGCCGACGTGGTAGGCGACGACGTCGTAGAGCTTGCCGGAGAAGTTGATCTTCATGCCGTGGGTCAGGTGCCCGCCGTGCGCGAGGTTCAGACCCATGATGGTGTCGCCCGGCTTGAGCAGCGCGAACATCGCGGCCGCGTTGGCCTGGGCGCCCGAGTGCGGCTGGACGTTGGCGTGCTCGGCGCCGAACAGCTCCTTGACGCGGTCGATGGCGATCTGCTCGACCACGTCGACGTGCTCGCAGCCGCCGTAGTAGCGGCGGCCCGGGTAGCCCTCGGCGTACTTGTTGGTGAGGACCGAGCCCTGCGCCTCCATGACCGCGACCGGAGCGAAGTTCTCCGAGGCGATCATCTCGAGCGTGGACTGCTGGCGGTGCAGCTCGGCGTCGACCGCGGCGGCCACGGCCGGGTCGAGCTCGTGCAGGGGTGTGTTCAGGACGGACATAGGGGCGGGACTCCTCAGCCGGCGGAGAACGCGGTGTACTCGTCGGCGGAGAGCAGGTCGCCCGGCTCGTCCGTGACGCGCACCTTGAACAGCCAGCCGCCTTCGAAGGGGGCCGAGTTCACCAGGGACGGGTCGTTGACGACGTCCTCGTTGACCTCGGTGACCTCACCGGCGACCGGGGAGTACAGGTCGGAGACCGACTTGGTCGACTCCAGCTCGCCGCAGGTCTCGCCCGCGGACACCGTGTCACCGACCTCGGGGAGCTGGACGAAGACGACGTCGCCGAGGGCGTTGGCGGCGTGCTCCGTGATACCGACCGTCGAGACGCCGTCCTCGGCGGCCGACAGCCACTCGTGCTCCTTGCTGTAGCGCAGCTGCTGGGGGTTGCTCATGGCCTGAATTCTCCTGTACGCGCGGGAGTGCTGATGAAGGGAACCGCTGGTGAGCGGGAGGATGACGGGCCCGGGACCGCGGTGGCGGCCTACGGCCAGTGTCTACTTCTGCCGCTTGTAGAACGGCAGCGCCACGACCTCGTACGGCTCGTGACTGCCCCGGATGTCCACGGCCACACCGGGCGTGCCGGGAGCGGCGTGCCCGGCGTCGACGTAGGCCATCGCGATCGGCTTGCCGAGCGTGGGGGAGGGGGCACCGGAGGTGACCTCGCCGATCACCTCGCCGCCGGCGACGACCGCGTACCCGGCGCGCGGGACCCGGCGGCCCTCGGCGACCAGGCCGACCAGGACGCGGGGCGGGTTCTGCTCGGCGCGGGAGGCGGCCTCCGCCAGCGCCTCGCGCCCGACGAAGTCGCCCTCCTTCTCGAACTTCACCACCCGGCCGAGCCCGGCGTCGAACGGGGTGAGGGAGGTGCTCAGCTCGTGCCCGTACAGCGGCATGCCCGCCTCCAGGCGCAGCGTGTCGCGGCAGGACAGCCCGCACGGGGCCAGCCCGGCGCCCTCGCCCGCCTTGGTCAGGGCCTGCCACAGCTCGACCGCGTGCTCCGGCTTCACGAACAGTTCGAAACCGTCCTCGCCGGTGTACCCGGTACGGGCGATCAGGGCCGGGACCCCCGCGACCGTGCCGGGCAGTCCGGCGTAGTACTTCAGGCCGTCGAGGTCGGCGTCGGTCAGGGACTTCAGGATTCCCGGCGACTCGGGGCCCTGCACGGCGATCAGGGCGTAGGCGTCCCGGTCGTCGCGCACCTCGGCGTCGAAGCCGGCGGAACGTTCCACCAGCGCTTCCAGGACCACCTGGGCGTTGGAGGCGTTGGCGACCACCATGTACTCGGTCTCGGCCAGCCGGTAGACGATCAGGTCGTCGAGGATGCCGCCGTCGGCCCGGCAGATCATGGTGTAGCGGGCGCGGCCGGGCTTGACGCCGCCGATGTTGCCGACCAGTGCGTGGTCGAGGAGGGCCGCGGCCTGCGGGCCGGTGACGGTGATCTCGCCCATGTGGGAGAGGTCGAAGAGCCCGGCCTTCGTGCGCACCGCGTTGTGCTCGTCGCGCTCGGAGCCGTAGCGCAGGGGCATGTCCCAGCCGGCGAAGTCGGTCATCGTCGCGCCGAGCGAGCGATGCAGGGCATCGAGCGCGGTGTGACGGAGTTCTCCTGTACTGCTCACGGTCGGTGTCTCCCAGATGCATGACGGGCGAGGTCGTTCCTCCCCATCTGTCATCGGAACCTGAGAGGTTCGCCATGACCACACGGGGCACGGCTTGCACCTTGGGTGGAGCCGCCCGGTGGGCGACCCGCTTTTCAGATGTGCCTCGCCCGCGCGGTAACGGGGCCTGAGAGATTCAAGGGAGGGACTTGCTCCTTCGGCGCCCCAGCGTCAGCGATGCTGGGAACTCTCCCGCGCGGATTCAAACGGCCGGTATGCAGTTGGCGGGCACATCATTGCACGCATCCTCGCGGGGTGGCAGGGGGATCCCCCTGTAGCAGGCCTGTTGCAGGAAGAGGACTGAAACAAGAGACATCGGGCATTACCTTCTCTTTACACTCGGCGGGGATGGGACTCCGTACCTGGCCCCAGGGGAGGACGATCACGGTGAACAGGACCACCGCGTACGCCACGACGTCGGGCATCGCGCTGCCCGAGCAGCCGGCCGCTCCGGCCCGGGCGGTCTGCGGCCCGCCGCTGCCCGTGCCGGTCGTCCGCGATCTGCGCGACCGCGCCGGCCGTGGCCCGCAGGCGCTGCTGTTCGGCCCCCGCGACCTGGTCGTGGTCACGGGCCTGCCCGGCAGCGGCAAGTCCACGCTGATGCGGCGTACCGTGCCGGGCCGGCGCGTCGACTCCCAGGACACCCGCGACCGCTGGGAGGGCCGTATGCCGCGCTTCCTGCCCTACGCGGTCTACCGCCCGCTCGTCCGCCTCGCCCACTACGCCGGGCTGCGCCGCGCCCTGCGCACCGGCGAGGGGGTCGTGGTGCACGACTGCGGCACCCAGACCTGGGTCCGCCGCTGGCTGGCCCGCGAGGCCCGCCGCCGGGGCGGCACCCTGCATCTCCTGCTCCTCGACGTCACACCGGAGCAGGCCCTGGCCGGTCAGCGCGACCGTGGTCGCGGCGTCTCGCGCTACGCCTTCCTGCGCCACCGCGCCGCGAGCACCCGCCTGCTGCGCTCGGTGGAACGCGGCGACCTCCCCGCCGGCTGCGGCTCGGCCGTCCTCGCCGACCGCAACACGGCCAACACCCTGCACCACATCGGCTTCACCACCTGACCCCCACGGGCCGAGGTCCACACAACACGACTGCCACCGCACCGGGCCCCCGCGCCCGTGCCCGGCGGTTGGGCGGCCGCCCGTGCACCGTGGTCGGGGTACTGATGGCCACGTCGTGAGCCACAGGGCGCCCGCACGGGTTCAGGCACTGCGGCTTGGGCGCGGGCATCCGCGGCCTGCGCTCCGCCGGCCGTCCGTGCACCGGTCCGCCCACGGCATGGCCTCGGGTCGGTCGCGTTCGCCCGTGCACTGTGGTCGGGGTAGTGATCGCCGCGTCGTGAGCCGCAGGGCGCCCGCACGGGTTCAGGCACGGCGGCTTGGGCGCCGGGCACCCGTGCCCTACGCTCCGCCGGCCGTCCGTGCACCGGTCCGCCCACGGCATGGTCTCGTACCGGTCGCGTTCGCCCGTGCACCATGGTTCGGCCGCCTGCGGCCCAGCCTCGGTGCAGGACACAGCCGGTCGTACGCGCCCGCGCCACGTCTGCTGACCGCTCGCCGTGCGTGAGCCGCTAGCCTTCTTAGCCACAGCAGTGGTTTCAGGCAGGCGGTAGGCAGATGGACTTCCCGGCGGACTTCTCCGCGGACTTCCCGGCGCAGACGCAGACCCACCCGCACGGTGGATGGCCCGGCAACGAGCTGGAGGAGGTGCTCTCGGCCTCCCTCGGCGCCGGGCCGTCGGCCGCCGGGCGGGTCATCGAGGTGCTCGGCCGGAGTTTCGTCTGGATCCCGCTGCCCAGCGGCGGCGGCCCGAACAGCGGCCCCCTCGACCTGCCCGGCATCGAGATCGACGGCCAGGCGTTCGTGCCGGTGTTCAGCTCCGAGGAGCAGTTCCGCCAGGTCGTCGGCTCCCACATGTCGTACACCATCGCCCCCGCCGTGGAGTTCGCCCGCGGTCTTCCCCCGCACGCGGGGATAGCCGTCAACCCGGGCGGTGTGGTCGGCATCCCGCTCCCGCCGCCCGCCGTCGCCGACCTCTGCCGGGCCGGCCGGACCCCGCTGGACGGCCCCGCGAGCGGCGGCCGGGTCCGCCTCTTCGAACCCGACTGGCAGGACGACCCGGTGGACTTCCTCGCCGCCGCCTCCGCGGAGTTCGAGGCGACCGGCGTCGTCCTCACCGCCCGCCGCTGCCTCGCCGCGATCGAGACCGCCGACCCGGTGATGTTCGTGGGCGTCGAACTCTCCCAGTGGGAAGGCGACCTGCGGGCCCTCCCCCTGGAGGCCCTGACCCGTGCCGTCACCGCCGCCCCGGCCCCCTGGCCCGTCAACCTGGTGCTCCTGGACGTGGCGGAGGACCCCGTGGGTGACTGGATGCGCAACCGGGTCCGGCCCTTCTACCAGCGGTAGGGCGACGCCCCGAAGGGGCGCGGGAACCACACGCCGCCCGTACCCGCAGGGCGGCACCAAGCTCCGGGCTCCCGCGCGGGCTTAAGCTAGGTCACGGTCGAGGCGTTGGTACGAAGGGGCGGTAAAGGTGAGCGCGAGCGGCACGGCCGCGGCCGGACAGGTCGAGCACATGCTGCGCCAGGTCACGCCCGGGCGCTACGACGCCTACGAGGCGCTCCTGCGCGCGCTGGCCACCCCGCACTCCGGCCAGATCTGGATGCTGCTGTGGCACGGCCAGGCCGGCTCGCCCGACGCCCAGTACGGCAACATGGAGGTCGACGGGTACGGTTACGCGCCCTGCGTCACCTCCGCACAGGAACTCTCGGCCAGCGGCTGGAACCGCTCGTACGAGGTGGTCGACGGAGTCGACGTCGCCCGCGCCCTCTACCCCGACCACTACGGCCTCTGGCTCAACCCGCACGCCCCCGGCGGCGGCGTCGGCATCCCCTGGCTCGACCTGCGCCGGATCGCCACGGGCCTGGACCGCCAGCCCGCCGGCCCCCTGCGGCTGTCCGAACCGGCCATCGAGATCCCGCAGTTCTACGCCCTGCTCGCGCAGAACGCCCACCGCACCCCGGCCGTCCGCTCGTTGCGCCGCGCCTGGGTGCAGCCCGCGCTCGGGGCGCCGTACCTCGCCATCGGCCTGGATGTGTACGACACCTCGCCCCCGGCCGTGGACTCCGTGCGCGCGATGATGCAGCAGTCCCTCGGCGCCGTACCCGACGGCCTGCCCGTGTCGACCGTCGCGATGTCGGACGAACACGACCCGGTCGCCATGTGGTTGCGTGCGAAGGCCCGCCCCTTCTACGACCGCGAGGCCCACGCCACCGCCCCGGTCTCGGGCTACGGATACCCGCCGGCGCAGGGCCGGTACTGACCGGTCCCGGACGGCTTCGCAGACCTCTCCCGGACCGCCCTCCGAAGGCGACGACCCCTCAGCTCTCCGCGCGTAGATAAGGGCGAAATGGGGGGCCCTGTCCTAAAATCCCCCAGACGCAGCACGTCCGACCCCCGTTACCCGCTGTCCGGATAACGGAACCCCGCAGACAGCATCACGTTTACGCATCCTTTCATCGCCAAGTCTGGCAACAGATCGCCAAAGCATTGAAGACTCCCCGCAAGACACGGGCCGGGTCGGTCTTGTGTACGAGACATACAAACCGCTACAGCGGCAGCCAGGGGCTCGGCGATCGCCGGCCCGAGAGGGGTCAATCGCACCGTGACCGCACCCATCGAGACCACCGGGGCGGAAGCCGGAGCACAGCCCGAGGCCGTGCTCTCCGGGGTCAAGAAGAGCCAGATCGAGGGTCGCTCGCTCACCCAGATCGCCTGGATGCGCTTCAAGCGGGACAAGGTGGCGATGGCGGGAGGCGTCGTCGTCATCCTGCTCACGCTGCTGGCGGTGTTCTCCAAGCCGATTCAGTGGATCTTCAACCTGGATCCCAACAAGTTCAACCAGGACCTCATCGACCCCGCGCTGCTCGCACCCAAGGGCGGCTGGGGAGGTATGAGTTGGGACCACCCCCTCGGTGTGGACCCCCAGTACGGCCGGGACATGCTCGCCCGCATCATCGACGGCTCCTGGGTCTCCCTGCTGGTCGCGGGCGGTGCCACGCTGCTGTCGGTGTGCATCGGCACCGTGCTCGGTGTCGTCGCCGGTTACTACGGCGGCTGGGTCGACAGCATCATCAGCAAGCTGATGGACACCTTCCTCGCCTTCCCGCTGCTCCTGTTCGCCATCTCGATCTCGGCGTCCGTGCAGGACGGGTTCTTCGGTCTCGACGGACTGTCCCTGCGCATCTGCGTGCTGATCTTCGTGATCGGCTTCTTCAGCTGGCCGTACATCGGCCGCATCGTGCGCGCGCAGACCATGACCCTGCGCAAGCGGGAGTTCATCGAGGCCGCAACCAGCCTCGGCGCACGCGGCCCGTACGTCCTGTTCCGGGAACTGCTCCCGAACCTCGTCGCACCGATCCTCGTCTACTCGACGCTGATCATCCCGACGAACATCCTCTTCGAGGCTGCGCTGAGCTTCCTCGGTGTCGGTATCGCTCCGCCGCAGGCCTCCTGGGGCGGCATGCTCAGCAACGCTGTGGATCTCTACACGGCTGATCCGCAGTACATGTTCGTGCCCGGACTGGCGATCTTCATCACCGTCCTGGCCTTCAACCTGCTGGGTGACGGGCTGCGTGACGCCCTCGACCCTCGCAGCAAGTGATCCATCGAATGAGGGGGCTTCCTCAGGTGAAGACGAGAAGGGTGACCGCCGGCGTTGCGTCGGTCCTGGCACTGTCGCTGGGTGCTGCCGCGTGCGGCGGCGGAGGTGACGACAACGACGGGGGAGGCAGCGGCAAGAAGGACGCCGCGCTGAACTCGATCGTCAACGCGTCGAGCAAGAAGGGCGGGACGGTCTCGTACGAGCACTCGGACGTGCCCGACTCGCTCGACCCGGGCAACACGTACTACGGCTGGGTGCAGAACTTCTCCCGCCTCTACGGCAGAACGCTCACCACGTTCAAACCGGCGGCGGGCAAGGACGGCCTCACGGTCGTTCCCGACCTCGCCGAGTCTCTCGGCAAGTCCAGCCCGGACGCCAAGACCTGGACGTACAAGCTGCGTGCGGGTGTGAAGTTCCAGGACGGCAAGCCGGTGACGTCCAAGGACGTGAAGTACGCCGTCGAGCGCTCCAACTTCGCGCCCGAGGCCCTGTCCAACGGGCCGACGTACTTCAAGTCGTACTTGGAGGGCGGTGACAAGTACAAGGGTCCCTACAAGGACAAGTCGGCCGACGGCATCAAGTCCATCGAGACGCCGGACGACCGGACCATCGTCTTCAAGCTGAAGCAGCCCTTCGCCGACTTCGACTACCTGGCGACGTTCTCCCAGACCGCGCCGGTGCCGCAGGCCAAGGACGACGGTGCGAAGTACGTCCAGCACATCGTGTCCTCCGGTCCGTACCAGTTCCAGTCCTACGAGGAGGGTCGCGGCGCCACCTTGGTGCGCAACCCGCAGTGGGACCCGAAGACGGACCCGAACCGCAAGGCCCTGCCGGACAAGGTCACGATCAAGTTCAAGGTCAACCAGGTCACGATCGACAACGACCTGCTCTCGGACAAGATCACGGGTGACGCGGCGGGCACCGGTGTGGCTCCGCAGACCCAGCCAAAGGTGCTGGCCGGCAAGAACGCCGGCCAGACGGACAGCTCGTACGCGGGTGCCACGCAGTACATCGCGCTGAACCTGAAGGTGGCCCCGTTCGACAACATCCACTGCCGCAAGGCCGTGCAGTGGGGCCTCGACAAGCAGTCCGTGCTCGACGCCATGGGCGGCACGCCGAAGGGTGACGTGGCGACCACGCTGCTGCCGCCGTCGGTCAACGGCTACACCAAGTTCGACACCTACGCGACCGAGGGCAACAAGGGCAACGCGGCGAAGGCCAAGGCGGAGCTGAAGGAGTGCGGCAAGCCGAACGGCTTCAAGACGATCCTGACCGCTCGCTCCGACCGCCCCGCCGAGGTCGCCCAGGCCACCGCCGTCCAGGCGTCGCTGAAGAAGATCGGCATCAACGTCGAGATCAAGCAGTTCCCGGCCGGTAAGTACTTCTCCAACTTCGCCGGTGTCCCGAGCTACGTCCACGCCAACAAGCTCGGCATGCTCTCGATGGCGTGGGGTGCCGACTGGCCGACCGGCTACGGCTTCCTCGACCAGGTCGTCAACGGTGCCGCCATCAAGCCCTCGGGCGGCAACAACCTGATGGAGCTGGACGACCCGAAGATCAACAAGGCCCTGACGGACGCGATCGCCAACACCGACGACGCGGCCCGCACCAAGGCCTGGGGCGAGATCGACAAGATGGTGCTCGACAACGCCTCGGTCGTCCCGGTCGTCTACCGCAAGAACCTGCTGCTCCGGCCGAAGTCCGCGACCAACGTCACGGTCACGCAGGCCTACCTCGGCATGTACGACTACCTGCTGATGGGCTCCTCGAAGTAACCAGCAGGCCGGAACCTCTGAAAGGCAGGTGAAGGCACCGGGTGGCCGCGGCGGACGATCCCGCCGCGGCCACCCGGAGCCGTACAGCTGTGGCTGCGTACATCCTCCGACGCGTCATGGGCGCGGTGCTGTTGCTGCTGGTGGTCAGCGCAGTCACCTTCGCCATCTTCTTCCTGGTGCCCCGCCTCGGGGGCCAGACGGCCGACCAGTTGGCCACCCAGTACGTGGGCAAGGACGCGAACCCCGAGTCCGTTGCCGCGATCAAGCAGAACCTGGGACTGGATCAGCCCGTCTACGAGCAGTACTGGCACTTCCTCAAGGGCCTCGTGGTGGGCGCCGACTACACGTTCGGTCCCGACGCGACGCACTGCAGCGCACCCTGCTTCGGGTACTCCTTCAAGAGCCACATCGAGGTGTGGCCCCAGTTGGAGCAGCGGATCCCGGTCTCCTTCTCGCTGGCCATCGGTGCCGCGGTGATCTGGCTGGTCTCCGGTGTCACGACCGGTGTCATCTCGGCACTGCGCAAGGGCAAGCCGATCGACCGGATCTCCATGTTCATCGCGCTCGCCGGCGTCTCGCTCCCGATCTTCTTCACCGGGCAGATCCTCAACGCGCTCTTCGTCTACGAGATCCCGATCTGGGACAGCATCGACTACATCCCGTTCACCGAGAACCCCGCCGAATGGGCCTGGCACCTGCTGCTGCCCTGGATCAGTCTCGCCTTCCTCTTCTCCGCCCTGTACGCCCGGCTCACCCGGGCGGGCATGCTGGAGACGATGAGTGAGGACTACATCAGAACGGCCAGGGCCAAGGGTCTGAAGGAGACCACGGTCGTGTCCAAGCACGGCCTGCGCTCCGCGCTCACCCCGATCGTCACGATCTTCGGCATGGACTTCGGCACCCTGGTCGGCACCGCGGTGCTCACCGAGACCGTCTTCTCCCTCCAGGGCATCGGCGCCTACTCGGTCCAGGCCATCAAGGACAACGACCTTCCCATCGTGATGGGCGTGACCCTGGTCGCCGCGTTCTTCATCGTCTTCTGCAATCTGATCGTCGACCTGGTGTACGCCGCCATCGACCCCCGGGTGAGGTACTCGTGAGCAAGCTCGACAAAGCCGCGCTCGGCGAACCGGACTCCGTCGCCCCGTCCACCGCGGACGACGCGTTCCTGTCCGTTCGGGATCTGCGCATCCACTTCGACACGGACGACGGTCTGGTCAGGTCGGTGGACGGCGTCAGCTTCGACGTGCGCAAGGGCAAGACCCTGGGCATCGTGGGCGAGTCCGGCTCCGGCAAGTCCGTCACCTCGCTCGGTGTGATGGGCCTGCACCGCTCGGCACGCGCCAAGGTCTCCGGCGAGGTGTGGCTGGACGGCCAGGAGCTGATCGCCGCCGACCCCGACGACGTACGGCGGCTGCGCGGCCGGAAGATGGCCATGATCTTCCAGGATCCGCTCTCTGCGATGCACCCCTACTACACGGTCGGGCAGCAGATCGTGGAGGCCTACCGGGTCCACCACGACGTCAGCAAGAAGGTCGCCAAGCAGCGGGCGATCGAGATGCTGGACCGGGTCGGCATCCCCGAGCCCGCCAAGCGCGTGGACGGCTACCCGCACGAGTTCTCCGGCGGTATGCGCCAGCGCGCCATGATCGCCATGGCGCTGGTGAACAACCCCGAGCTGCTCATCGCCGACGAGCCGACCACCGCCCTGGACGTCACCGTGCAGGCGCAGATCCTCGACCTGATCCGGGACCTGCAGAAGGAGTTCGGCTCCGCGGTCATCATGATCACCCACGACCTGGGCGTGGTCGCCGAGATGGCCGACGACCTGCTGGTCATGTACGGCGGCCGGTGTGTGGAGCGCGGTCCCGCCGAGGACGTGTTCTCCGCGCCCCGCCACCCCTACACCTGGGGTCTGCTCGGCTCGATGCCGCGTCTGGACCGGGAGGAGACCGACCGGCTCATCCCGATCAAGGGCGCGCCGCCCTCCCTCATCAACCTCCCGTCCGGCTGCGCCTTCCACCCGCGCTGCCCGTACGCGGACATCCCGAAGGACAACGTCACCCGCACGGTCCGCCCCGAGCTGACCGAGGTCGGCGGCTCGCACTGGGCCGCCTGCCACATGACCCAGGAGCAGCGGGAGCGTATCTGGACCGAAGAGATTGCGCCGAAGCTGTGAGCGACGACAAAGACGAAACAAAGACGGGCAAACCGGACGCGAGTGGGAGCGTCCTCACCAAGGACACCACCGCCGACGGCGACGTCCTGCTGAAGGTGACCGGCCTTCAGAAGCACTTCCCGATCCGCAAGGGCCTGCTCCAGCGGCAGACCGGTGCGGTGCGCGCTGTCGACGGCATCGACTTCGAGGTCCGCAAGGGCGAGACGCTCGGCGTCGTGGGCGAGTCGGGCTGCGGCAAGTCCACCATGGGCCGGCTGATCACCCGGCTGCTCGAACCCAGCGGCGGCACGGTGGAGTTCCAGGGGAAGGACATCACGCACCTCGGCACGGGTGACCTGCGCCCGATGCGCCGCGACGTGCAGATGATCTTCCAGGACCCGTACTCCTCGCTGAACCCCCGGCACACGATCGGCACCATCGTCGGCGCCCCCTTCAAGCTTCAGGGCGTCGACCCCGAGGGCGGGGTGAAGAAGGAGGTCCAGCGGCTGCTGTCGGTGGTCGGCCTCAACCCCGAGCACTACAACCGCTATCCGCACGAGTTCTCCGGCGGCCAGCGCCAGCGCATCGGCATCGCCCGGGCGCTCGCGCTCAACCCCAAGCTGGTGGTGGCGGACGAGCCGGTCTCCGCGCTGGACGTGTCGATCCAGGCGCAGGTGGTGAACCTGCTGGACGACCTCCAGGACGAGCTGGGCCTGACGTACGTGATCATCGCCCACGACCTGTCGGTGGTCCGGCACGTCTCGGACCGCATCGCGGTGATGTACCTCGGCAAGATCGTCGAGCTGGCCGAGCGCGACCAGCTGTACAGGTCGCCGATGCACCCGTATTCGAAGGCCCTGCTGTCGGCCGTGCCGATTCCGGATCCGAAGCGCCGGGGCGTGAAGAGCGAGCGCATCCTGCTCAAGGGTGACGTGCCCTCGCCGATCGCCCCGCCGAGCGGCTGCCGCTTCCACACCCGGTGCTGGAAGGCGACGGAGATCTGCAAGACCACCGAGCCGCCGCTGGTGGAGCTGCGGGCCGGGCAGCAGGTCGCCTGCCACCACCCGGAGAACTTCGAGGACCAGCAGCCGCAGGACACGAAGCTGCTCTCCTCGGCCCACGAGGCGGCCGAGGAGAACACCACGTCCGCAGTGGAGAAGTGATCCCGCCCGAGCCCCCGCCCCCGCACACCGGGGGGCGGGGGCTCGGTCATGGGTAAAAATGTTCGGGTGCTCCAGGAACTCTTCACCCCGTCCGTCCAGCATTCGCTCGAGCTGATCGGCATCTTCGTCTTCGCGATCTCCGGCGCGCTGCTGGCGGTCCGCAAGAACTTCGACGTGTTCGGCATGGCCGTGCTCGCCGAGGGCACCGCGCTGGGCGGCGGGCTCTTCCGTGACCTGGTCATCGGGGCCGTCCCGCCCGCCGCCTTCACGGACCTGGGCTATTTCCTCACCCCGCTGCTCGCCACCCTCCTCGTCTTCTTCCTGCACCCCCATGTGGAGCGCATCCAGGTCGCCGTGAACGTCTTCGACGCGGCCGGCCTCGGCCTGTTCTGCGTCGCCGGGACGACGAAGGCGTACGAGTACGGGCTCAACCTGACCGCCTCGGCCTGTCTGGGGATGGTCACCGCGGTGGGCGGGGGTGTGCTGCGGGACGTGCTCGCCAACGAGGTGCCCTCGCTGCTGCGCTGGGACCGCGACCTCTACGCGGTGCCGGCGATCGTCGGCGCCACGATGGTCGTGCTGTGCATCCGCTACGACGCCCTGTCCCCGCTCACCAGCACCCTCGCGGTGATCACCGCCTTCGTACTGCGGCTGCTCGCCATGCGGTACCACTGGCGAGCTCCGCGGGCGTGGCACCGGCGGTCGACGGTGAGCGAGGAGGAGCAGCCCCTCCTGCCGTGACGGGGCCGCGGCCGGTGACCTCCGTGAGCCAGCGGAACGCCGGGACCACCTGCGGCCGCCACAGCGCCATGGTGTGACCGCCCGCGCTCCGCGGGACATACACCACGTGCACGGTCGTCGGGGCCTTCGCGGTCTGTTCCAGGGCCACGGCCGCCTCGTAGCCGTCGTGCGGCTGGCCGGAGAGGTAGAGGGCGATCCGCGGCGGCACGCGCGCTCCGCGCAGCAGCAGGCAGGGGTCGTTCTCGGCGCGCAGGGCGGGGGTCCGCGCGGCGAGCGAGTCGCGCTCGCCGATCGGGTCGTTGTAGCCGGACAGGCTCACGGCGGCCCGGTAGCGGTCGGGGTGGGCCACGGCGAGCTTGGCCGCGCAGTGCGCCCCGGCCGAGTAGCGGCCACGGCCCAGCCGCGCGGGGCGGACTCGGCGCGGAAGTTGTCCATGACCATCGGAGGCCCGCAAAGCTACCGCTTAGTAGTTAGTTCTTGTACTGTTCAGGCATGCCAGAAGCAGCCTCCGTCCCGGCCGTCCGGGCCACGATCGGCGACAGCGAGTTCGACCGCGACACCGCGGTGACCCGCCGTGCGCCCGGCGTCTACGACATCGACCTCTCCGCCGGCTGGACGATCATCAGCGCCGTCAACGGCGGCTACCTGCTGGCGGTCCTGGGCCGCGCGCTCGCGGACGCCCTGCCGCACGCCGACCCCTTCACCGTCTCGGCGCACTACCTGACCGCGTCCCAGCCCGGCCCGGCGGTCGTCCGCACCGACGTCGTCCGCACCGGCCGGACCCTCTCGACCGGCCAGGCCTCCCTCTTCCAGTACGACGACCAGGGCCGCGAGGTCGAACGCATCCGCGTCCTCGCCTCCTACGGCGACCTGGGCGCCCTGCCCGACGATGTCCGCACGACGGCCGTGCCGCCCGCCATTCCGCCGATCGAGCAGTGCTTCGGCCCCGACGACGGGCCCGCCCCCGTCGACGGCAGCTCGGCCATCACGGACCGGCTGATGCTCAAGCTCGACCCGTCGACCCTGGGCTGGGCCCTCGGACAGCCCTCCGGCAACGGCGAGATGCGGGCCTGGTTCGGTCTCGCGGACGGCCGGGACGCCGACCCGCTCTCCCTGCTGCTGACGGTGGACGCCCTGCCGCCCACCGCCTTCGAGCTCGGGCTGAAGGGCTGGGTGCCCACCGTCGAGCTGACCGTGCACGTCCGCTGCCGCCCGGCCCCGGGCCCGCTGCGCGTGTCGATCACCACGCGCAACCTCGCCGGTGGCTTCCTGGAGGAGGACGCCGAGGTGTGGGACAGCGCCGGCCGGCTGGTCGCGCAGTCCCGGCAGCTCGCCCGGGTCAGGCTCGGCTGAGCGGCGTACGCCCCAGCCAGGCGGCCAGCCTGTCGTAGGTGTCGGCTCCCTCGGGGGCCGGCCGGGCCGAGCCGAACGGCGTGCGCTCGTCCCGCTGTTCGTCGGGCAGCATGCGGTGGGCGACGGCGAGCGCGAACTCGGCCGGCTCCGGGTCGAGGGCGAGCGGCCGGCCCAGGGCCTCGGACAGGTCCCAGGTATGGGTCACCGTCTCCATGACGTAGGCCGACAGAGCCGTGCGGCCCGGCATCTCGCCGAACGGCAGACGCACCACCGCCTCGAGGCGGTCGTCGCCCGCCCAGGCCTTGACGGCACGGATCCTGGCCTCGTCGTACGCGACGGCCCAGCCGTCGTCGGGCACGCCCTCCGCGAACGGCTGGGCGGCGACCGCGTCGCCTCCCTCGCCCGCGATCGCGATGCGGCGGGCCCCGCCGGTGAGATGGCTCAGCAGCGTGCGCACGTCGAACTCGGAGCACGGGGTGGGGCCGTCGAGCCGCTCGGCGCGCACGGCCTGGATCAGCGCGGCGGCCTGCTCGGTGGCGCGGGCGAACAGCGGGCGGGGGTCGGTGGTCATCGCGTCTCCTCCTGTGTGGGTGGGCGAGAGGAGCATCCCCGGATAACCTGACAACGGCCGTCAACATTTGCTGCGAACTCCCGCACGGCACGATGCTGATGCCGTGAAGTCCGACCGACTGCTGTCGATCCTGTTGCTCCTGCAGACCCGTGGCCGGGTCCCGGCCCGCGAACTCGCCGAGCGGCTGGAGGTGTCCGTCCGCACCGTCTACCGCGACGTCGAGTCCCTGTCGGCCGCGGGCGTGCCGGTCTACGCCGAACGCGGACGGCACGGCGGCATCGAACTGCTCGCCGGGTTCCGTACGGACGTCACGGGCCTGACCGCCGACGAGTCCCGCGCACTGTTCGTCCTGGCCGCGCAGGGCGCGCACACCGCGCTCGGGCTGGACGCGGCGTTCGGCTCGGCCCTGCGCAAGGTGATGGCCGCACTGCCGGCCCCGCACCGCCCGGCCGCCGAGACGGCCTCCCGCCGCATCCTCGTCGACGCCACCCGCTGGCGGGGCGGCCCGCAACCGGCCGTCGACCTGGAGGTGCTGCGCGACGCGGTCTTCGCCGACCGCAGGCTGCGGCTGCGCTACCGGCACAGCGGAGAGCGCCAGGTGCGGACGTACACCGTCGACCCGTACGGCCTCGTCGCCAAGGCGGGCGTCTGGTACCTGGTCGCCGACCGGCGGGCCGCACCGCGGCTCTTCCGGGCGGACCGGGTGCGCGCGGCCCGGCTCCTCGACGATCCGGTGCGGCGGCGCCCGGGCGTCGAACTCGCCGACGTCTGGGAGGTCCTGCGCCGGCAGGTCGAGGCGCGTCCCGAGGGGCTCGACGTCACGGTCAGGGTGCGGCGTGACCGGCTTGACATGTTCCTGCGGCTGACGGCGCCCCTGCTGGCGGGGCTTCCCGAGGACGACGGTGAGAGCGAGTGGGTGACCGTGCGGCTGACGTATGGCGTCCTCGGCGAGACCCGCCAACTGCTCGCCTTCGCCGACCAGGTGAAGGTCCTCTCGCCCCCTCAGGTGCGCGAGGAGCTGGCCCGGACGGCTGCTTCCGTCACGGGGCTGTACCGGCGCCCGGGCGGAGCGCCGGGGTGAAACCGCAGGTCGGGCGGGTGTCTTGAGGTGCGCTTTGCCTCGCTGACAGGGCGGTCACAGGGCGGGCCCAAGGAAGGCCCATGCGGCGTTGGTTGAGTGCCCGCCTCAGGACTCCCTCATCTGCCTTGGAGTTGTCTCTCATGAAGCGTGCGCGTCTCGTTCCGGCCGTGACCCTGCTGGTGCTGTCGTCGGCCCTGGCGTTGGTGGCCTGCGGTTCGGGTGACTCCTCGTCGTCCTCGGGCAGTGGCGGTGGGTCCGGGCAGCAGCGGCAGGCCTGCCAGGCGCCCTCGGGGATGCCGAGCGGGGCGCCGTCGGGTGTGCCGTCCGGGGCGCCTTCGGGGGCTCCGCCGGGGGTTCCGTCCGGAGTTGCTTCGAGCGGCACGTCGAGCGGTACGTCGAGTGGCGCTTCGGGAGGTGCTTCGGGAGGCGCCAAGCCGTCGGGTGCCCCGTCCGGGGCGCCTTCCGGGATGCCTTCCGGGATGCCCAGTGGGGCGCCCGGCGGCGGGCAGGGCGGTCCCGGTGGCGGGCAGGGCGGCGGCTGCGGTGCGCCGGGCGGTGGTGGTCAGGGGCAGGCACGGTAGGCACAGCCGGAAGCCGCGAGGGCGGCGCGCTCGGGGACCAGCGCGCCGCCCCCGTGCGTCGTGCGGGCCGGGTCAGTCCAGCCAGTGGTGACGGCCCAGCCCGATCAGCCGCATCTGGCGGGTCGCCACCTGCGCGACGTTCCGGGTCCGCTCCTCCCGCTCCTCCGCCGGCCCCTCCAGCGCCTCCAGGAACAGCGACGCGGTGATCAGCATCTGGTCGACGTAGAGGTGCGCGAGCATCAGCAGGTCGTCCTCGGACCAGCCCTCGGACACCGGGTCCTCGGCCAGTTCGTCCTTGACCTCCTGGGCGAACCGGGCCAGTTGCTCGCGTATCGCCTCCCGTACCGGCTGAACTCCGCCATGTCGCTCGCGGGCGATGAATCGGACATGGGCGGGGTACCCGTCGACGTGACGGGCGATCAGCTCGATGGCGCGCGTGATGCGTTCCTGGCTGTCGTCCGTCGTGGACACCGTCGTCCGGATCATCGGGTGCAGGCTGCCCAGCGCCTCCTCGACCAGGGCCACGCCCAGGTCCGCCGTGGAGCGGAAGTGGCGGTAGAAGGCGGTCGGGGCGACACCGACGGCGCGGGTGACCTCGCGCAGCCCGAGGCTGCTCAGGCTCTGCTCCTCCAGCAGCCCCAGGGCCGCGTCCAGGAGTGCCTGCCGGGTCTTCTGCTTCTGGGCCTGCCGGATGCCGAGCGTGTGACTCATACCATGCAGTTAACAACTGTTCTCTGTAATTGGAAAGTCTTGAGAGCCGCTAGACTGGGAAGTCAGTGAACAAGTGTAACCACAATCGTTCACCGAAACTCTGGGGGTTGTTAACCGTGCTGTTCATCGTCGCCGCGCTCCTGCTGCTGGGCGTCGTCCTGGGCACCGTCGCCCACGCGCCGCTCACCTTCTCCGTCGCCGCGGGCGTCGTCATCGCGGTCTGGCTCGGCATCTTCGCGCTCCGCGAGCGCCACGGCCGCCGTCGCCACACGCAGGCCCACTGACCGCCACACGCAGGCCCACTGACCGCCACACGCGGGCTCACTGACCGCCGCGCCCACGCACCGGCCGCCGCTCCACCGATCCGATCACCGGGAGTCGATCACCATGCAGCTCACCGCTCCGGCCACACGCCGCACCGGCATCCGCGACACCGACGGCATGGCCGTCGCGTCTTTCATCCTGGGCCTGCTCGGCCTCCTCGTCCTCAACGTCTTCCTCGGCCCCGTCGCCATCGTGCTGGCCGCCGTCGCCCTGTGGCGCGGCACCAAGCGTCGCGGCCGTGCCTTCCTGGGTCTCGGCCTGGGCGTCGCCGACCTGCTGGTCCTGGTGGCGTTCATGCAGGCGGACAACTCCGTCTCGTGGAGCTTCTGAGCCACGCCGGGTTCGGCCAACCTTGAGCTGAGGCCGATCGAAGGGGAGCCGTAGAATCGGGCTCACCATGGCTTACCTCGACCACGCCGCGACCACCCCGATGCTCCCGGAGGCGGCAGAGGCGCTCACCGCCCACCTGGGTGCCACCGGCAACGCGTCCTCCCTCCACGCATCCGGCCGGCAGGCCCGCCGCACCGTCGAGGAGGCCCGCGAGACCCTCGCCGAAGCCCTCGGCGCCCGCCCCAGCGAGGTCGTCTTCACCTCGGGCGGCACGGAGGCCGACAACCTCGCCGTCAAGGGCCTTTACTGGTCGCGCCGTGACGCCGACCCGGCCCGCACCCGCGTCCTCGCCAGCCCCGTCGAGCACCACGCCGTCCTGGACGCCGTGCACTGGCTCGGCGAACACGAGGGCGCCACCGTCGAGTACCTCCCGGTCGACGCCCACGGCCGCGTCCATCCGGAGGCCCTGCGTGAGGCGATCGCCCGCAATCCCGACGACGTGGCCCTCGCCACCGTCATGTGGGCGAACAACGAGATCGGGACGATCCTGCCGATCCGCGAACTCGCCGACACCGCGGCCGAGTTCGGTGTCCCCCTGCACTCGGACGCCGTCCAGGCCTTCGGCCAGATCCCCGTGGACTTCGCCTCCTCCGGCCTCGCCGCGATGACGGTGACCGGCCACAAGATCGGCGGGCCGTACGGCATCGGCGCCCTGGTCCTCGGCCGCGAGTACACCCCCGTCCCCGTGCTGCACGGCGGCGGCCAGGAGCGGCATGTGCGCTCCGGCACCCTCGACGTGCCCGCCATCGCCTCCTTCGCGGTCGCCGGGCGGCTGGCCGCCGAGCAGCGCGAGTGGTTCGCCCGCGAGATCGGCGCCCTGCGCGACGCCCTCGTCTCCGCGGTCCGCTCGGCCGTGCCGGACGCGATCCTCGGCGGCGACCCTGACCCGGAGGGCCGCCTCC
Organism: Streptomyces viridochromogenes DSM 40736; assembly: GCF_000158955.1. Classification (GTDB taxonomy): domain Bacteria; phylum Actinomycetota; class Actinomycetes; order Streptomycetales; family Streptomycetaceae; genus Streptomyces; species Streptomyces venetus. The sequence continues at coordinate 6,173,490 of NZ_GG657757.1, forward strand.
CGGCCAACGCCCACTTCACCTTCCCCGGCTGCGAGGGCGACTCCCTGCTGCTTCTGCTCGACGCCCAGGGCATCGAGTGCTCCACCGGCTCCGCCTGCACCGCCGGCGTCGCCCAGCCCAGCCATGTCCTCCTCGCCACCGGCACCGACCCCGACCTGGCCCGCGGCACCCTCCGCTTCTCCCTCGGCCACACCTCCACCGAGGCCGACATCGAGGCCCTGGCGAAGGCCATAGGCCCGGCGGTGGAACGGGCCAGGGCGGCGGGGCTGACGTAACGCGGCCTGATCCGCGCCCCCGGCCGGATCAGGCCGGAGCCGTACGCGCCTCACGCACCAGCCGCATGTACTTCTTCCAGTCCCAGTGCGGCCCGGGGTCCGTGTGGTCCGTGCCCGGGACCTCCACGTGGCCGATGATGTGCTCGCGGTCGACGGGTATGTCGTACCGCGCGCAGATCCGGGCCGTGAGGCGGGCCGAGGCCTCGTACATCTCGTCCGTGAAGTCCTGCGGACGGTCCACGAAACCCTCGTGCTCGATGCCGACACTGCGCTCGTTGTAGTCGCGGTTCCCCGCGTGGTACGCCACGTCCAGCTCGCGGATCATCTGCGTGACGTGCCCGTCCTGGCGGACGATGTAGTGCGTGGCCGCCTTGTGCCCCGGGTCCTGGAAGGCCTTCACCGCGCTGTCGAAGCTGCCCTGCGTGACATGGACGATCACCATGTCTATGCCGAAGTCGTCGGGCCGGTCCGCCCGGCGCCAGTTCGCGTCCGACGCCGCCACCCAGCGCGCGCCCGCGTAGTCGACCTCGCCCTCCTTGCGCGGCTTCTCGACGCCCGGAGTCCGCCACCACAGGCGCGCGAGCTCGTCCCGGGCCAGCACGGCCGTGCCCGTCGCCGCCACCAGCCCGCCGATCAGCAACGCGCGGCGCCCGACCTTCCGGTCGCCGTCCGTCGAAGCCTTCCGCTGTCCCATGTGATCGTCAACGCATACTCGCGAGCCCTGGTTCCCGCGTCCCCGTACCCTGGAGGGGCTATGACTGACACCCCGCAGCGCTCCCGTCCCCTCCGCGTCCTGGCCGCCATGTCCGGCGGAGTCGACTCCGCCGTCGCCGCCGCCCGTGCGGCCGAGGCGGGCCACGACGTGACCGGCGTCCACCTCGCCCTCTCCGCCAACCCGCAATCCTTCCGCACGGGCGCGCGAGGCTGCTGCACCATCGAGGACTCGCGCGACGCCCGCCGCGCCGCCGACGTCATCGGCATCCCGTTCTACGTGTGGGACCTCGCCGACCGCTTCCGTGAGGACGTCGTCGAGGACTTCGTCGCCGAGTACGAGGCCGGACGCACGCCCAACCCCTGCCTGCGCTGCAACGAGAAGATCAAGTTCGCGGCGCTGCTGGACAAGGCGCTGGCGCTGGGCTTCGACGCGGTCTGCACGGGCCACTACGCCCAGGTGATCGTGCACGAGGACGGCACGCGCGAGCTGCACCGGGCGTCCGACATGGCCAAGGACCAGTCGTACGTCCTCGGCGTGCTGGACGACCGGCAGCTCGCTCACGCGATGTTCCCCCTGGGCGACACCGTCACCACCAAGGACGAGATCCGCGCCGAGGCCGAACGCAGGGGGCTGGCGGTGGCCAAGAAGCCCGACTCGCACGACATCTGCTTCATCGCCGACGGCGACACCCAGGGCTTCCTCGCGGACCGGCTCGGCAAGGCGGAGGGCGACATCGTCGACGAGTCGGGAGCGAAGCTCGGCACCCACGAGGGCGCGTTCGGCTTCACCATCGGCCAGCGCAAGGGCCTGCGCATCGGCACCCCGGCCCCCGACGGCAAGCCGCGCTACGTCCTCGACATCTCCCCGGTGGACAACACGGTGACCGTCGGCCCGGCGTCCGCCCTGGACGTCAGCGCCCTCACCGCCGTCAAGCCCCGCTGGTGCGGCGTCGCCCCGACCGGCCCCGGCACCTACACGGCCCAGCTCCGCGCCCACGGCGGCGAGACCGAGGTCACCGCCGAGCTGGTCGACGGCTCCCTGGAAGTCACCTTCAGCGAGCCGGTCCGCGGCGTCGCCCCCGGCCAGGCGATCGTGCTGTACGACGGCACGCGCGTGGTCGGCTCGGCGACGATCGCCTCGACGAAGCGGACCCCGGCGGGCGTGGCCTGACCGGTGGGATTCTTTCGGCCCCGGCCGTGACCTCGCCCCTCTCGGTCCCGCGCCTCAGTCCCGCGAGAAGAACTCCAGCAGCACCGGCGCCAGCACGTTCGGCTCCACCATGTGGGTCTGGCCCTGGAGGGCGCGGTACGCCCCCTCGGGGACGGATTCCGCGATCGCCCGGGCCGCCTCGCGGAGCCACGCCGGGCTCGCGTCGCCCGCGACCGCGAGGACGGGCACGCCGACGGAGGCCAGCCGGGAGCGCGGGACCCGGCCGTCGCGCATCACGGCGTCGTCGTAGGCGAGGCTCGGGGCGATGGCTTCCATGCCGGCCCACATGGGGGACTGGCGGGCGCCCTGGATGACCCCCTCGGCCAGACCGGTCAGCCGCAGGAACAGCTCCACCGCGTCCCCGCGCCGCCCCTCACCGAGTGCCTCCTTCAGCCGCCCGGTGTACTCAGCGCGCTCCTCGGCCCCTTCCTCGGTCATCGCGAACGGCGTCTCGTACACCGCCACGCGCCGCACCGGCAGTCCGCTCGCCGCCGCCTCCAGCGCCAGCGCCCCGCCCGACGAGATGCCGTACAGGCACGCCTCGCCGCCCACCGCCTCGACCACCGCCGCCAGGTCCTCGACCTCGCGCTCCACGGCGTACGGCGCGGTGTCGCCGCTGGCCCCACGACCCCGGCGGTCGTACACGACGGCCTGAAAACGCTCCGAAAGCGACACGGCCAGCGGCGCCAGGGTGCCGCCCGTCGACATCGCGCCGCTCACCAGGACGACGGCGGGACCCTGGCCGGTGCTCTCGAAGGCGATGCGGGTGCCGTCACGCGAAAGGATCTTCTTGTCCATGTCTGTGCAGACTGCCGCACGGCACGGTCTTCATCGGTGAGGCGGGCGGCGCGTCCGCCGATCAGAACACTTCCACCTCGTAGAAGCACAGGTGGTCCTTGATCTCCGCGACGTCCGGCTTGGGCTCCGGATACGCCCAGACGAGGTCCGCGGCGCCCGGCAGCGACCAGTAGGACGCGTCGCCCTTGAACGGGCAGCGCGTGTGCGTGCCGGACGGCGTCAGCAGGTCCAGACGTACGTCCTCGGCCGGGAAGTAGTACCGCTCGGGACAGCCCGTCTCGCGCAGGACCAGCGACCGGTCGCTCTCCGCCAGTACCTGCCCGTCGTGCACCACGCGCACGTGCCGCCCGCTCGGCTCGATGGTGATGCGATGCCCGGTGGTCACGATGGCCCTCCTCGGGGTAGCCGACTTCTCCGGTACAGCGCACGCTGAAGCGGAGTTCTTCCCACCGCCGCAGGAGGTCCCATGCGAGCCACGGAACCGGCCAGGAACCGCAGCACCCTGACCCACCAGGTCCGGTACGCCCTGCGCCACCCGGAGCGCGTGCCCGCGCATGCCCGGCGCGCGGTGCGGGACGCCTGGCTGCGGCTGCGGTACCGCGACCACATCGCCTACTACCGTGCCGTGATGGCCTCCGACGCGGCGCGCAGCGCGGAGGCGGCGGTCGGACACAGCCCGTCGCGCGAGGCGTGGGCGCGGATCGGGCGCATGCAGTTCGACTACCTGGTGGGACACGGCCTGAAGCCGCACCACCGGATGCTGGAGATCGGCTGCGGCAACCTGCGCGCCGGGCGGCTGTTCATCGACCACCTCGACGCCGGCCACTACTACGGCATCGACATATCACCGCACATCCTCCTCGCCGCCCAGGACACCCTCGTGGCCGAGAACCTCCAGCCCAAACTGCCCTACCTGGCGCTAGCCGACGACCTCACCTTCGCCTTCCTGCCCGACGCGCACTTCGACGTGGTGCACGCGCACAGTGTCTTCTCGCACTCCCCGCCGCACGTCATCGAGGAGTGTTTCGCCCACGTCGGGCGGATCCTCGCGCCCGGCGGGTTCTTCGACTTCACCTACGACCGCACCGAGGGCGCGGAGCACCAGGTGCTGCGCGAGGACTTCTACTACCGGACGGCGACGCTGATCGAACTCGCCGCGAAACACGGCCTGACCGCGCGGTTCATGGAGGACTGGGAACGGCTCCCGCACAAGCAGTCGAAAATACGGGTCGCCGCCACCGCCGACCGGACCCGTACGGTGGGCCCATGAACATCTGTGTCTTCCTCTCGGCCGCCGACCTCGACGAGCGCTACACCCGTCCCGCGCGGGAGTTCGCCAAGCTGCTGGGCAAGGGCGGTCACACGCTCGTGTGGGGCGGCTCCGACGTCGGCCTCATGAAGGTCGTCGCCGACGGGGTGCAGGAGGCGGGCGGCCGGCTCGCCGGCGTCTCCGTGCAGTTCCTCGCCGCCAAGGCCCGGCCGGGCGTCGACGAGATGGTCGTCGCGAAGGACCTCGCCGAGCGCAAGAGGCTGCTCCTGGAGAAGGCCGACGGCGTGGTGATCATGGTGGGCGGCACCGGCACCCTCGACGAGGCGACCGAGATCCTGGAACTGAAGAAGCACGGCCACACGGACAAGCCGGTGGTGCTGCTCAACACCGCCGGGTTCTACGACGGCCTGAAGCAGCAGTTCCGCCGCATGGAGGACGAGGGCTTCCTGCCCCGCCCGCTCACCGACCTGGTGTTCTTCGCGGAGGAGCCGGTGGGGGCCCTGGCGTACCTGGAGGAGAGCCGGGGCATCGAGTGACCCTGCTCTGATGCGAGCATGGCGGGCATGGCTACTCATGTGATCACCGGGGCGGGCTCCGGCATCGGCGCGGCGGTGGCCCGCCGTCTGCACGCGCGCGGGGACGACCTCGTGCTGCACGCGCGCGACGCGGGCCGTGCGAAGGAGCTGGCGGCGGAGTTCCCCGGGGCGAAGACCCTGGTCGGTGACCTCGCCGACCCGGACAAGCTCTCCTGGGCCTTCTCCCACCAGTCGCTGCCGGACCGTGTGGACTCGCTGCTGCACATCGCCGGGGTCGTCGACCTCGGCCCGGTCGGCGAACTCACCCCGAGGACCTGGCGCCACCAGCTCAACGTCAACCTCGTCGCCCCCGCCGAGCTGACCCGGCACTTCCTGCCCCAGCTGCGCGCCGCCCGGGGACACGTGGTCTTCGTGAACTCGGGCGCCGGCCTCAACGCCCACGCCGGCTGGTCCGCGTACGCCGCCTCCAAGCACGGCCTGAAGGCCCTGGCCGACTCCCTGCGCCACGAGGAGCACGCGAACGGCGTCCGCGTCACCTCGGTCTACCCCGGCCGTACGGCGAGCCCGATGCAGGTCAAGGTCCACCAGCAGGAGGGCAAGGAGTACGACGCCTCGAAGTGGATCGACCCGGAGTCGGTGGCCACGACGATCCTGACGGCCCTGGACCTGCCGAGGGACGCGGAGGTCAACGACCTGACGATACGACCGGGGAACTGACCCCGGCCGCGTCGCTGCGTAGGCTTCTCCGGTGAGTGAAAACAGCCAGTTCAGGTTCGGTGCCGCCACCGGCGTGGGATCCATGCCGGGCGGCGACGCCCGAGAAGCCGCCAAGACCGTCACCGGCACCTTCGAGGACTTCCCGTTCCTGCCCGAACTGCCGGCCCGGGGCCCCGGCGCGGACATGATCGGGCGGACCGCCGGGATGCTCGTCGAGCTGTACGCGCGTGTGGAGCCCAGTGGATGGCGGCTCGGCGACCGGCCGGGGCGGGACACCAAGCGGGCCCGCTCCTGGCTCGGCGAGGATCTCGACGCACTGGAGGAGTTCACGCAGGAGTACGAGGGGCCGCTGAAGGTCCAGGCGGTCGGGCCGTGGACCCTCGCGGCCAACCTGGAGCTGCGGAACGGCGAGGTGGCCCTCTCCGACGCCGGTGCCTGCCGCGACCTCGCCGCCTCCCTCGCCGAGGGCCTGCGTCTGCACCTCGCCGAGGTGCGGCGGCGGATCCCCGGGGCGCACCTCGTCCTCCAGCTCGACGAGCCGTCCCTCACCGCCGTCCTGCGCGGCCAGGTGAGGACCGCCAGCGGCTACCGCACCCACCGGGCCGTCGACCGGCAGGTCGTCGAGGCCACGCTCCGCGAGCTCGTCGGGGTGCACTCCGACGGTCCGGTCGTCGTCCACTCCTGCGCACCGGACGTGCCCTTCGCCCTGCTGCGCCGGGCGGGCGCGGCGGCCGTCTCCTTCGACTTCTCCCTGCTCACCGAGCGTGACGACGAGACGATCGGGGAGGCGGTGGAGGGCGGCACCCGGCTCTTCGCCGGTGTCGTCCCGGGCACCGAGGGCCCATTGTCAGACCCTGCCGGTAGCGTCATGGGTGTCAGGACGCTGTGGCGCAGGCTGGGACTGTCACCGGGGCTTCTCGCGGAGGCGGTCACGCTCACCCCGGCGTGCGGACTCGCGGGGGTCTCCCCGGGGTACGCGCGCTCGGCCCTCGCCCACTGCGTCCGGGCGGCGAGATCCCTCGCGGACAACCCAGAGTAACGGGAGGACGACACGGTGGCCGGCGACAAGCAAGCGGAGACGACGACGGTGCCCGCCGAGGCACGGGAGAAGCACGCGCGCCTCGCGGAGCAGATCGAGGAGCACCGCTTCCGCTACTACGTGAAGGACGCTCCCGTCGTCAGCGACGCGGAGTTCGACCAACTGCTGCGTTCCCTGGAGGCGCTGGAGGACGAGTACCCGGAGCTGCGCACCCCGGACTCGCCGACCCAGAAGGTCGCGGGCGCGTACGCCACGGAGTTCACGGCGGTCGAGCACCGCGAGCGCATGCTCTCCCTCGACAACACCTTCAACGAGGAGGAGCTCGCCGCCTGGGCGGAGCGGATCGCGCGGGAACTGGGCGAGCAGGACTACCACTTCCTGTGCGAGCTGAAGGTCGACGGCCTCGCCGTGAACCTCACCTACGAGCACGGCCGCCTCACCCGGGCGGCGACCCGTGGCGACGGCCGTACCGGCGAGGACATCACGCCCAACGTCCGGACGATCGCCGAGATCCCGGAGCGCCTCAAGGGCGACCGCGTGCCCGACCTGGTGGAGATCCGCGGCGAGGTCTACTTCCCGATGGAGAAGTTCCAGGAGCTCAACGCCCGGCTGGTCGAGGCCGGTGACAAGCCCTTCGCCAACCCGCGCAACGCCGCGGCCGGTTCACTGCGCCAGAAGGACCCGCGCGTCACCGCCACCCGCCCCCTGCACATGGTGGTCCACGGCATCGGTGCCCTGGAGGGCTTCACCGGCCTGACCCGCCTCTCCCAGGCGTACGACCTGCTGGGGACCTGGGGCCTGCCCACCTCCCGGCACAACAGGGTGGTCGACGGTCTCGAGGGCATGCTGGAGTTCATCGCCCACTACGGCGAGAACCGCCACTCGGTGGAGCACGAGATCGACGGCGTGGTCGTCAAGCTCGACGAGATCCCGCTCCAGGGCCGCCTCGGCTCGACCTCGCGCGCCCCGCGCTGGGCGATCGCGTACAAGTACGCGCCGGAGGAGGTCAACACCAAGCTCGTCAACATCCGTGTGGGCGTGGGCCGCACGGGCCGGGTCACGCCGTACGCCCAGGTCGAGCCGGTCACGGTCGCGGGCTCCGAGGTCGAGTTCGCCACGCTGCACAACCAGGACGTCGTCAAGGCCAAGGGCGTCCTCATCGGTGACACGGTGGTGCTGCGCAAGGCCGGTGACGTCATCCCGGAGATCCTCGGCCCGGTCGCCGACCTGCGCGACGGCAGCGAGCGCGAGTTCGTGATGCCGGCCGAGTGCCCCGAGTGCGGTACGGCGCTCAGGCCGATGAAGGAGGGCGACGTCGACCTGCGCTGCCCGAACGCCCGCACCTGCCCGGCCCAGTTGCGCGAGCGCCTGTTCTACCTCGCGGGCCGCAAGGCGCTGGACATCGAGCACTTCGGCTACGTCGCCGCGGCCGCCCTCACCGCCCCGCTGGAGCCGAAGGACCCGCCGCTGGTCGACGAGGGCGACCTGTTCGACCTCACCATCGACCAGCTGCTGCCCATCAAGGCGTACGTCCTCGACCCGGACAGCGGTCTGCCCAAGCGCGACCCCAAGACCGGCGAGGAGAAGGTCGCGACGATCTTCGCGAACCAGGAGGGCAACCCCCGCAAGAACGCGCTCGCCATGCTGGAGAACATCGCGGCGGCGAAGGAGCGCCCGCTGGCCCGGATCATCACCAGCCTGTCGATCCGTCATGTGGGACCGGTCGCGGCCGAGGCGCTGGCCCGCGAGTTCCGCTCGATCGAGCGCATCGACCAGGCCACGGAGGAGGAGCTGGCGGTCACCGAAGGCGTCGGCCCGACCATCGCCGCCTCCCTCAAGCAGTGGTTCGCCGAGGACTGGCACCGCGAAATCATCCGTAAGTGGAAGGCCGCCGGCGTCCGCATGGAGGCGGAGAGCACCGGCGAGGACGAAGGTCCGCGCCCGCTCGAAGGTCTCACCGTGGTCGTCACCGGCACCCTCGAACACTTCACCCGGGACGGCGCCAAGGAGGCGCTGCAGAGCCGCGGTGCGAAGGTGACCGGTTCGGTTTCGAAGAAGACCTCGTTCGTCGTCGTGGGTGACAGCCCCGGATCGAAATATGACAAGGCGATGCAGCTGAAGGTCCCCGTCCTGAACGAGGACGGTTTCGGGGTCCTGCTGGAGCAGGGACCGGACGCGGCGGCAGAAGTCGCGCTTTCGGCCGAGGAGTAGCGGTTGAAGGCCACCCGTTCGGCGCATACCAGATGCATACGGGTGGCCGGGGCGCATTCGGGCAACCGTCCGCGACCGCTGCCCGTGGAAGCCTTCTGCGGCCTACTGTTGAGATGTGCGCCTGCCGTGCCCAGCTGCGGTCGGGGCATCTTCGTGCTCGCGCGGGGCACGGGGAAGGGTTTTCCAACGCGGGCCGCCGAAGGGTTGTCGGGCACCGGGCCGCGTGGCGTGGGCACCGCCGGCTGTGAGAGGGACGGGAATGGAACCGACCGAGAGCGCCGTGCCGGGCTCACGGCTGCGCCTGCGCCGCATGGCGGTCGTATGGCGTGCAGTCCGTGGGGCCGGACGGCCGGCGGGGCGTCCGGGCGTGGAGGTGCGCGCCGTCGGACAGTACACCGCGGACGCCCGCGGTGCCGGGGGGCGCGCCGCGGCTGACGGCCGCGGCACCACACAGCCGGTCACCGAACACGCCCCCGGGCTGACGGGCGCGGGTCCGGACGCGGACCCCGAACGGCACCACTCCTGGCCCGCGCTGCCCGCGGCGGTCGTCGCAGCGGCCGGATTCGTCCTGGGCGCCGGCTTCTACCGCGCCTTCACCGGCGGCCACGCGCTCTTCCCGTCCGGCACGGCCGGCTGGGCGCTGGCCGTGCTGACCGGCATCATCGTCGGCCACCTGGTCATGCTGGGCCGATCCCGCTGGTGGGGCGGCACCGGCTCGGGCGCCGCCCTCACCCTCGCCGTGCTGCTGCTCTACGGCTGGCTGCCGGCCGGCATGGTCAGCCTCACGGTCGTCGTGCTGGTCGGCGTCGCCCGCCGCAACCGCTGGCGCCAGGGCATCCTCCACGGGGCGGTCGACCTCCTCGGCATCGGCGCCGGCGCCCTGGTGCTGGGCGCCTTCGGATCCGTCCCGTCCGTCGAGGCCCCCTCCCACCCGGACAGCTGGACGCTCTACACCGCACCCGAAGTGGCCCTGGTCGCCCTCGCCTACCTGGCCGTCAGCCGCGCCCTGCTCTGGTACCTGCACGCCCCGCGCCCCGGTCTGCCCACCGTCGCCCGCACCGCCCTGGTCAGACAGGGTCTGGTCGCGGTCGCGCTGCTGGGCATCGCGCCGCTGGTGTGTGTGGTGGCCGTGGCGAAGCCGATCCTGCTGCCGCTGTTCTCCATCCCGCTCATCGCGCTGGACTCCACGCTCTGGATCGCCCGGGCCCGTGCCGAGGAGCAGCTGCGCGACCCGCTGACGGGGCTGCCCAACCGCCAGTGGCTGCTGGAGCGCATCTGGACGGCGCTGGACGACGCCGAGCGCATCGACGCCCGCGCCGCCCTGATGCTGATCGACCTCGACCGTTTCCGGTCGGTCAACGACACCCTCGGCCATCTGGCCGGTGACCGGCTGCTGCTGCAGATCGCCGACCGGCTGCGGGTGGCGCTGCCGCGCGGGGCTGAGGCCGCCCGGCTCGGCGGGGACGAGTTCGCCGTCTTACTGCCCGTCGCCGACTCCACGACGTCCGCGACCCAGGTCGCCCGCACCCTGGTCACCGCCCTCAGTTCCCCGCTCGACCTCGACGGCCTCACCCTCGTCCTGGAGGCCAGCGCCGGAGTCGCCGTCTTCCCCGACCACGCCCTGGACGCCGAAGGACTGCTGCGGCGGGCGGACGTGGCGATGTACCAGGCGAAGCGCGACCGTACGGGTGTCGAGGTCTACGAGTCCAAGCGCGACTCCAACACCCCGGACCGGCTCGGTCTGCTGGGAGACCTCCGCAGGGCGCTGGACGCCCACGAGGTGGAACTGCACTACCAGCCGAAGGTCCGCTTCGACGGGCAGGTCGCCGGTCTGGAAGCCCTGGTCCGCTGGGTGCACCCCGAGCGGGGCAAGGTGCCGCCGGACGAGTTCATAGCGATCGCCGAGTCCTCGGGCCTGATGCCCCATCTCACCGAGTACGTCCTGGAGACCGCGCTCGGCCAGGTCGCACGCTGGCGGGCCCAGGGCCTGTTCGTCCCGGTCGCGGTCAACGTCTCCCCGCGCGACGTCCACACCCCCGGCTTCGCCGGCTCGGTCGCCGCCCGGCTGGCCCGGCACGGTGTGCCCGCGGGAGCGCTCCAACTGGAGATAACGGAACACGTCCTCCTGGAGGACCCGCAGCGCGCCGCCGACACCCTCAACGGGCTCACCGCGCACGGCGTGAAGATGTCCCTGGACGACTTCGGCACGGGCTACTCGTCGCTCGTGCACCTGCGACGGCTCCCGGTCAGCGAACTGAAGATCGACCGCTCGTTCGTCGCCCGGCTCGCGGTCGACACCGAGGATGCCGAGATCGTGCGCTGCACGGTCGACCTCGCGCACTCCCTCGGCCTGCTCGTCGTCGCTGAGGGCGTCGAGGACGACGAGACCTGGGAACGCCTGCGCGACCTCGGCTGCGACGCCGTCCAGGGCTGGCTGGTCGCCGCCGCGATGCCCCCGGACGAGACCACGGCCTGGCTCCGCGCCCGAGGCTCCCGCGGCTGGCAGCGCCCCCGCGCCGCACTGCCGGCGGCGACCGCGGAGGACTCGGGCCGCATCGGCTAGGTTTCCCCCGTCCGGAGCGCCCCGGCCGTGCCGGGGCCGTGGCGCCACCCCCCTCCGGGAAACCGTTTCACGGGCACGGCCCGCGGCCCCATAGGATTGGGCCCAAACCACACTCACTCACCACCCCAGAGGATCGCTGCATGCCTGGCATCACGCGCGAGGAGGTCGCCCACCTCGCCCGGCTGGCGCGTCTGGAGCTGAAGCCCGAAGAGCTCGACCACTTCGCGGGACAGCTGGACGACATCATCGGCGCGGTCGCCCGCGTCAGCGAGGTCGCCGACCAAGACGTACCGCCGACCTCGCACCCGCTCCCGCTGACGAACGTCATGCGCCCGGACGAGGTCCGTCCCTCGCTCACCCCCGAGCAGGCGCTCTCCGGCGCCCCGGCCCAGGAGCAGCAGCGTTTCAAGGTGCCGCGGATCCTGGGGGAGGACTAACAAGCCATGACCGACATCATCAAGCTCACGGCCGCCGAGACCGCCGCCAGGATCGCCTCCGGCGAGCTCACGGCCGTCCAGGTCACCGAGGCCCACCTCGCCCGCATCGAGGCCGTCGACGAGAAGGTGCACGCCTTCCTGCACGTCGACCGCGAGGGCGCCCTCGCCCAGGCCCGCGCCGTCGACGAGAAGCGCGCCCGGGGCGAGAAGCTCGGCCCGCTGGCCGGCGTGCCGCTCGCGCTCAAGGACATCTTCACCACCGAGGGCGTGCCCACGACCGTCGGTTCGAAGATGCTCGAGGGCTGGATCCCGCCGTACGACGCCACGGTCACCCAGCGCCTGAAGGCCGCCGACGTCGTCATCCTCGGCAAGACCAACATGGACGAGTTCGCCATGGGGTCCTCCACCGAGAACAGCGCCTACGGCCCGACCGGCAACCCCTGGGACCTGACCAAGATCCCCGGCGGCTCCGGTGGCGGTTCGTCCGCCGCGCTCGCCTCCTTCCAGGCCCCGCTCGCCATCGGCACCGACACCGGCGGCTCCATCCGCCAGCCCGCCGCCGTCACCGGCACGGTCGGGGTGAAGCCGACCTACGGCGCGGTGTCGCGCTACGGCATGGTGGCGTTCTCCTCCTCCCTCGACCAGGGCGGCCCCTGTGCCCGCACGGTCCTCGACGCGGCGCTGCTGCACGAGGTGATCGCCGGGCACGACCCGCTCGACTCGACCTCCATCGACGAGCCCGTCCCGGCGGTCGTCGAAGCCGCCCGCAACGGCAGTGTTCAGGGCATGCGCGTCGGCGTGGTCAAGCAGTTCCGCGGCGAGGGTTACCAGGCCGGTGTCATCCAGCGCTTCGACGAGTCCGTCGAGCTGCTGCGGGAGCTGGGCGCCGAGATCGTCGAACTGGACTGCCCGTCCTTCGACCTGGCGCTGTCGGCGTACTACCTGATCGCGCCCTCGGAGTGCTCCTCCAACCTCGCCCGCTTCGACGGCCTGCGCTACGGCCTGCGCGTCGGCGACGACGGCACGCACTCCGCCGAGGAGGTCACCTCCCTCACCCGCGAGGCCGGTTTCGGCCCCGAGGTCAAGCGCCGCATCATGCTCGGCACGTACGCCCTGTCGAGCGGCTACTACGACGCCTACTACGGCAGCGCCCAGAAGGTCCGCACGCTGATCAAGCAGGACTTCGACAAGGCGTTCGAGCAGGTCGACGTGATCGTCTCCCCGACGACCCCGACCACCGCCTTCGCGATCGGCGAGCGCGCCGACGACCCGATGGCGATGTACCTCGCCGACCTGTGCACCATCCCGACCAACCTGGCGGGCAACGCGGCCATGTCGCTGCCGTGCGGTCTCGCCCCGGAGGACAACCTCCCGGTCGGACTGCAGATCATCGCCCCCGTCATGAAGGACGACCGCCTGTACAAGGTGGGTGCCGCCGTCGAGGCCGCCTTCGTGGAAAAGTGGGGCCACCCGCTGATCGAGGAGGCTCCGTCGCTGTGAGTGCACTGACCAAGGCCAAGGGCTTCAAGAAGTCCAAGTCCGGCACGTACCTGTCCATGGCCGGGACCGCGTTCGGCGCGATCGGCGTCGCCAAGCGGCTGAAGAAGGCCCGCGCCGAGAAGGACACCCTGGTCCTGATCGACGCCACCGTGTCCGCCGTCGCGATCGTCACCGGCCTCGCGATTCTCTACCGCGAGCTGAAGCGGCTGGGCGACGACGACGTCCTGCTGGGCTGAGAGGGAAGTACTCACCGTGACCACCACGACCGACCTGGTGTCGTACGAGGAAGCACTCGCGTCGTACGACCCCGTCATGGGCCTCGAGGTCCATGTCGAACTCGGCACCAAGACCAAGATGTTCTGCGGCTGTTCGACCGCCCTCGGCCAGGACGCCAACACGCAGACCTGCCCGGTCTGCCTCGGCCTGCCCGGCGCGCTCCCGGTCGTCAACGCGACCGGCGTCGAGTCCGCGATCAAGATCGGCCTCGCGCTGAACTGCGAGATCGCCGAGTGGTGCCGCTTCGCCCGGAAGAACTACTTCTATCCGGACATGCCGAAGAACTTCCAGACCTCCCAGTACGACGAGCCGATCGCCTTCAACGGCTACCTCGACGTGCAGCTGGAGGACGGCGAGACCTTCCGCGTGGAGATCGAGCGCGCCCACATGGAGGAGGACACCGGCAAGTCGACGCACGTCGGCGGCGCCACCGGCCGTATCCACGGCGCGTCCCACTCCCTGCTGGACTACAACCGCGCCGGCATCCCGCTCATCGAGATCGTCACCAAGCCGATCGAGGGCGCGGGCGAGCGCGCCCCCGAGGTCGCGCGGGCCTACGTCCGTGAGCTGCGCGAGCTCATCAGGGCGCTCGGCGTCTCCGAGGCCCGGATGGAGATGGGCCAGATGCGCTGCGACGTGAACCTGTCGCTGCGCCCGAACGGCACCGAGAAGTTCGGCACGCGTTCCGAGACGAAGAACGTCAACTCGCTCAGGTCCGTGGAGCGCGCGGCCCGCTTCGAGATCCAGCGGCACGCGGCCGTGCTGTCCTCCGGCGGCACGATCATCCAGGAGACCCGGCACTTCCACGAGGACACGGGGTCGACGACCTCGGGCCGTGTGAAGGAGGAGGCCGAGGACTACCGGTACTTCCCGGAGCCCGACCTCGTCCCGGTGGCCCCGTCGCGCGAGTGGGTCGAAGAGCTGCGGTCCGCGCTGCCCGAGCTGCCGCTGGTCCGCCGCAGCCGGCTCCGCGAGGAGTGGGGCGTCTCGGCCGTCGACATGCAGGCGATCCTCAACGCCGGTGCGCTGGAGCCCATCGTCGCCACCATCGAGGCCGGGGCCGACGCCGCCTCCGCCCGCAAGTGGTGGATGGGCGAGCTGGCCCGCAGCGCCAACGAGTCGGGCAAGGCGCTCGACGAGCTGGCGATCACGCCGCAGCAGGTCGCCCGGGTCGCCGAGCTGGTCGCGAAGGGTGACCTGAACGACAAGCTGGCCCGGCAGGTCATCGAGGGCGTCCTCGCGGGCGAGGGCACCCCGGACGAGGTCGTCGACAAGCGCGGTCTGAAGGTCGTCTCCGACGAGGGCGCGCTGACGACGGCCGTCGACGAGGCGATCGCCGGCAACCCGGGCGTCGCGGACAAGATCCGCGGCGGCAAGGTCGCGGCGGCCGGCGCCCTGGTCGGCGCGGTCATGAAGGCCACCCGGGGTCAGGCCGACGCGGCGCGCGTCAAGGAGCTGATCCTGGAGAAGCTGGGCGTCAGCGAGGGCTGACCTTCGCGGAACCCGACAGGGGGGATGCACCGGACCCGGTGCATCCCCCCTGCTCATGGGTGTCTAGCGGCGACGTCCCACGACCCGGACGAAGCCCAGCGTGCGGCCCTGGTCCAGTCGCAGCATCTCGGCGCACTGGCCGGCCATCCGGACGTGCCACTCGTCCGTGTGCTCCTCGGCGACGACCTCGCACCACCGCAGCCAGTCCTGCCAGCCGTCATCGAGCCAGTCGGCCGTCTCGACCTCCACGGCCCCGCTGCGGGTCCAGTGGCGACGCCACCAGGCGGCGGTGTGGAAGCACCAGAAGCCGGGCTCCCAGAACGGCTTGAGGTGCTCCGGCGGCTCGATGCCCTCGATCTCCTCGCTCAGCGCCGGTACGACGACACCGATCCGCCCGCCGGGCTTCAGCAGCCGCGTCAGCTCGGGCAGGTACAGGTCATTGGTGCCGAAGTACTGGTAGGCGTCGACGGAGACGATCGCGTCGAAGCTGTTCTCGCCGAACGGCAGGTCGTGCGCCTCGGCGAACACGGGCAGGACGCGGTCGGCCACGCCCGCCTCGGCGACGCGCCGGGCGTTCTCGTCGGGCTTGACCCACAGGTCGGCGGCGGTGACCTGAGCGTCGTACTCCCTGGCGAGGAAGATCGACGTCATGGCGCGTCCGCAGCCCAGGTCGAGCACGCGCGAGCCGGGGCTCAGGGTGTCGAGCCCCAGGGCCGGGGCCAGCCACTCCAGCAGCCACAGCGCGTGCGGGCCCATCTGGTTCTCGATGGTCCAGCGGGCGTCGTAGGTGTTGCTGCGCGGGTAGCCGGGGTGGCTCACACGGTCAGTGAGGGGGTCGTTCGAGGTCCGGGAAATGATGTCCGACATCGGTGAACGGGCTCCTTGAGTCCTTGAGGAAGACGGGGGATGCGTAGGAGCTCGGTCGGACCGTCAAACAATGCACCTGCTTCGGCCGGGCGGCGGGGTGCCGCGGGCGTTTCCTCGGACCGCGGGACGCTAACAGGCGGCCTTCGGGCCCCGCACCTGGTTTTCCTTCACGACGCGCTACCGTCTCGGCCATGAGTGGACGCGTTGATTCCGACACCGGCCCGGAGATACCGGAGGCAGAGGAAGAGGCCGAGGCCGAGGTCACGGAAGAGGACGCGCGGCGAGCCCGCTGGACGGCGGCCGGGACCGGCGCCCTGCTGACCCTCGCGGGACTGGCCGCGGCGCTGCTGCGTCTCACCCGCTCCGCGACCGCGCTCGTCCCGGCCGCGTATGCCGGCGGGGCAGCGGTCTGTGCCCTCGCCGCCGTGCTGGGCTCCCGGGGACGCACCCGGCGGGCGCTGTGGCTGCTGATCGCGGGGGTGATGGTGATGGCGCTGGGGGACCAGTTCGACTGATCACGGCCACTGTGAATAAGCCCACGAAACCGACAAACGATCTCTTACGCCTGTAAGAGTGGCTGCGCATTGCTCATGCGTTCTTTGCTGGCTGTTCAGTTCATGGACGACTGCTCCCGGCCGAAGATCCAAAAAATTCACCCTGGGAGCACGTTCCGTGGCAGCCCTCGCACGCTGGTGTGTCCAACGCCGCATGGTCACCGTTCTGCTGTGGCTCCTCGCCCTGGCGGGGGTCGCCTCGGGTGCCGCCGTCGCCGGCTCCGCGTACTCGAACGACTACCAGGTCCCCGGCACCGAGTCGGGCCGCGCCACCCAGCTGCTGCAGGAGGGCTTCCCGCGGCTCGGCGGCGACAGTGACACCGTCGTCTGGCACACCACGTCCGGCAGCGTCCGCGCCGCCGACGTCGAGCAGACCATGACCCGCACCCTGGACCGCGTCGGGAACCTGCCCGGCGTGGCCTCCGTGACCAGCCCCTACGACGGCCCCGGCACCGGCCGGATCAGCGAGGACGGCCGTACCGCGTACGCCACGGTCACCTTCGACGAGCAGGCCCAGGACATCGGCAGGTCCGAGGCGCAGGCCGTCGTGGACACCGCCAGGAGCGCCGAGACCGACGGGCTCCAGGTGGAACTGGGCGGCAGCGCCGTCGAGCTCACCGGGACCTCCGGCGGGCACGTCGCCGAGATCGTCGGCGTGGTCGTCGCCGCCGTGGTGCTGTTCCTCGCCTTCGGCTCGCTCGCCGCCTCGCTGCTGCCCATCGCCACCGCCCTGGTCGGCGTCGGCACCGCCTACGCCGGGATCGTGCTGCTCGGGCACGCCATGAGCGTCGCCGACTTCGCGCCCATGCTCGGCATGCTGATCGGGCTCGGCGTCGGCATCGACTACGCGCTGTTCATCGTGACGAGACATCGGCGCGGCCTGAAACGCGGGCTGTCCGTCGCGGAGGCGGCCACGAACGCCGTCGCGACCACGGGACGGGCGGTCGTCTTCGCGGGTGCCACCGTTTGCATCGCCCTGCTGGGCATGCTGATCCTCCGGCTGGGCTTCCTCAACGGCGTCGCCATAGCGGCGAGCCTGACCGTGATCCTCACCGTCGCGGCGTCCGTGACGCTGCTTCCCGCGCTGCTCTCCGTCATCGGCATGCGCGCGCTCAGCCGCCGCGAGCGCCGCCGCCTGGCCGAGCACGGGCCCGAGCCCGAGCTGCCCACCGGCTTCGCCGCCCGCTGGTCGGCGCTCGTGGAGCGTCACCCCAAGGTGCTCGGTGCCGTCGCCCTGGTGGTCATGGCCGTCCTCGCGCTGCCCACGTTCTCCCTGCACCTGGGCACCTCCGACCAGGGCAACGACCCCAAGACGTCCACCACCCGCCAGGCCTACGACCTGGTCGCCGACGGCTTCGGCCCCGGCGTGAACGGCCCGCTCACCCTCGTCACGAAGGTCGACGGAGCCGACGACCGGCTCGCCCTGGACAACCTCGACGGCACACTCCGCGCCACCGACGGTGTCGCCTCGGTGACCCCGGTGACGTTCGACCCGGGCGGAAACACCGCCTACCTCACCGTCGTACCGGAGTCCTCCCCGCAGTCGAAGCAGACCAGCGACCTCGTCGACCGGCTGCGCGAGGACGTGCTGCCCCGCGCCGAGTCGGGCACCTCGCTCGACGTGCAGGTGGGCGGTCTGACGGCCGGCTACGACGACTTCGCCGACGTCATCGTCTCCAAGCTGCCCCTCTTCGTCGGGGTCGTCATCGGCCTGGGCTGTCTGCTGCTCCTGCTGGCCTTCCGCTCGATCGGCATCCCGCTGAAGGCCGCCGCGATGAACGTCGCGGCCGTGGCCTCCGCCTTCGGGGTGGTCGTCGCGATGTTCCAGTGGGGCTGGGGCAGCGAACTGCTCGGCCTCGGCAGCGCGGGGCCCATCGAGCCCTTCCTGCCCGTGATCATGGTGTCGGTGCTCTTCGGCCTCTCCATGGACTATCAGGTCTTCCTGGTCAGCCGGATGTACGAGGAGTGGCTGGAGACCGGCGACAACCGGCGTGCCGTCCGGGTCGGCCTCGCCGAGACCAGCCGGGTGATCAACTCCGCGGCGGTCATCATGATCTCCGTCTTCCTGGCGTTCGTCCTCAGCGGCGACCGGGTGATCGCCATGTTCGGCATCGCCCTGGCCGCGGCCGTCGCCCTGGACGCCTTCGTGCTGCGCACGCTGCTCGTGCCCGCCCTGATGCACCTGCTCGGCGGTGCCAACTGGTGGCTGCCCCGCTGGCTCGACAAGCGCCTGCCGCGCATCAGCATCGAACCGCCCGAGTGCCGTGCCGCCCATGAGAGGCTGGCCGCCGCGACGGACGCCGAGGTGGCGGACGTCCTGGCGGAGGAGGAGCGGCAGCCGGATGTACGCGATATCCCTGGGTGACGACGCCGAGCTGAGGCCCCTTGAGCCCTGGCACGCCGAGGAGTTCCTGGCACACCTGGACCGGGGACGGGAGTTCATCGGGCAGTACATCCCGTTCGGGACGACCGAGACGGACCTGCTCTCGGCCCGGGCGAAGCTCCAGCTGTACGCCGACAAGCGCGCCGCCGACACAGGGTCCCTGCACGGCCTGTGGCTGGACGGGAGGCTCGTGGGCGGGGTGCTGTTCCCGAACTTCGACGCGGCGAACGGCACGTGCGAGGTGGGCTGCTGGCTGGAGCCCGCCGCCACCGGCCGGGGCCTCGTCACCCGCGCGATGCGGGTGCTGATCGACTGGGCGGTCGAACAGCGCGGCATCCACCGCGTCGAGTGGGTCGCCGCCTCGGGCAACCAGCCGAGCCTGAACGTGGCGCGGCGGCTCGGTCTGACCCGCGACGGTGTGCGGCGCGCGGCGCACCACTACCGTGGCGTACGGCACGACCTCGAAGTGTGGTCCGTGCTGGCACCCGAGTGGCGTGACGCACACGCGCGTGCCGCTCACAACGATCATTAAGACACTTCTCAGACAGCGACCCTACGGTGCGAGACATGGCAACGAACGCAGTGGACGAGACCGAGGCCACCGAGGCCACGACCGACGAGAAGGCGGTGGACACCACCAAGTCCGACGAGGCGACCGAGACCGAGGTCCCGGCCGCGGCCGAGGCCGCCGAGACCAAGGACGCGAGCCCCTCCGGCGTCGGACAGGGCGCCGCGGCCGTGGTCTCCGCCGCGCTGGGCGTCGTCTCGCTCACCGGCAGCTGGCTGGGAACGATCGCCGCCGCCCGCCAGAACCTCGTCGGCCAGCTGCGGACCGCACAGGGTGCGAGCGTGGCCAAGCAGATCCAGGCGGTCTACGGCGACGCCTGGCAGGCCACCGCCCTGTGGGGCGGCCTGTTCGCGCTGCTCGCGCTGGTCGTCGGCGTCGTGACGCTCGCCCGGCCCGCGTTCGGCACGCCCGGCAGGATCCAGGCCCCCTGGATCAAGTCGGTCGCCTGGGCGGGAGTCGCGCTGGGCGTGATCGGCCTGTTCCTGGCCGTCCTCAAGTACACCGGCATCCTGCTCGGACTGCCGTCCGCGGGCTGAGCCGGCGCGGAAACCGAGGGGCCTCATACCCTCCGTAAGCACCTTACGGAGGGCCTGAGGCCCCTCAGCCGTGTCTAAGGCCCCACGCGTCGCCGAAGATGCGGAACTCTCCCGATGTGGCCGCCCCGCCTGGGAGACGAAAGTGGAGGCATCGCAGAAAGCGAAGCCCTCCCACTCGAATCTCACCGAGGACACGCCATGTACGAGTACGAGATGCAGCAGATGCGCACCGCCGACCTCATCCGCCGGGCCGAGCACGAGCGCCAGGTCCGCGAGGCCGCCCGCGCCCGCCGCGCCGCCCGCCGCGAAGCCGCCGAAGGATCCGCCGAGCACGAGAGCCATAGCCGCCGCTTCCGCAGGCACCCCTTCGCCAGGGCGGCGTGAACACCGCGACGGCACCACCCGGCGCCCCGGCCGTCCCCGAGAGAGCGGCCGCGGGCGCCGGTGTCGTTGCCCACGGGACGGAAACAGCCGCCGGTGTGGCCGGTCGTGGGAAAACCGGTGCCGGGCTGTCGGACCCGCATGCGATGCTCGGGGCCGTGGAGACCAGGTCCGTAAGCCCCGTGTTCGTCGGCCGGGCCGCCGAGTTGGGCACGCTGGACGAGGTGCTCGCCGGTGGCGCCGGCGGCGACCCCCAGGCGTTGCTCGTCGGTGGCGAGGCCGGAGTCGGCAAGACCCGCCTCCTGGAGGAGTTCGCCGACGCCGCCCGCCGCCGGGGCGCGGTCGTCGCGCTCGGCGGCTGTGTCGAGATCGGCGCCGACGGACTGCCCTTCGCGCCGTTCTCCACGGCACTGCGCGCCCTGCGCCGGGAACTGCCCGCCCAACTCGCCGCCGCGGCGGCCGGGCAGGAGGAGGAACTGGCCCGGCTGCTCCCGGAGATCGGCACCGCGGCCGCGCGCGAGGCGGCCCGGCACGACGAGGACGGCATGGCCCGCCTCTTCGAGCTCACCGCCCGCCTGCTGGAGCGCGTCGCCGCCGAGCACACCGTCGTCCTCGCCCTGGAGGACCTGCACTGGGCCGACGCCTCCACCCGGCACCTGCTCTCCTACCTCTTCCGCACCCTGCGCACCGGCCGCCTCGTCGTCCTCGCCACCTACCGCTCCGACGACATCCACCGCCGCCACCCGCTGCGGCCCCTGCTCGCCGAACTCGACCGCCTGCGCACCGTCCGCCGCCTCGAACTCGCCCGCTTCACCCGCGAGGAGGTGTGCCTCCAGGTCGCCGGCATCCTCGCCCAGGAACCCGACCCGGACCAGGTCGACGCGATCTTCGAACGCTCCGACGGCAACGCCTTCTTCGTCGAGGAGCTCGCCGTCGCCGCCCACGAGGGCTGCCGCACCGGCCTGACCGACTCCCTGCGCGACCTGCTGCTGGTCCGCGTGGAACGGCTGCCGGAGACCGCCCAGCAGGTCGCCCGGATCGTCGCCGAGGGCGGCTCCACCGTCGAGTACCGGCTGCTGTCCGCCGTCGCCCGGCTCGCCGAGGACGACCTCATCGAGGCGCTGCGGACCGCCGTGAACGCCAGCATCCTCGCCCCCGCGCCCGGCGGCGACGGCTACCGCTTCCGGCACTCCCTGGTCCGGGAAGCCGTCAGCGACGACCTGCTCCCGGGCGAACGCTCCCGCCTCAACCGCCGCTACGCCGAAGCCCTGGAGAGCGACCCGGCCCTCGTCCCCGCCGACCAGCGCGCGACGCGCCTGGCCAGCTACTGGTACCACGCCCACGACCCGGCCAAGGCCCTGCCCGCCGTCCTCGACGCCTCCGTCGAGGCCCGCCACCGCCACGCCTACTCCGAGCAACTGCGGCTGCTGGAGCGGGCGATGGAACTGTGGGACGCCGCACCCGACGCCGTGCGCGGCACCCTGCGCCCCGTCGACTTCGCCGAGGCCTACCCGCTGGAACTGCCCGAACGGCGCGGCGGGACCCTCGACCTGCTGGCCGAGGCGGCCGTGGCCGGACGGCTCTGCGGGGAGCGCGAGCGCGCCCTGAAGATCACCAAGCGGGCGCTGCGCCTGCTGGACGAGGAGGACGACCCCCACCGCGCCGCCTGGTTCTGGATCCAGCGCTCCCGGCTGGTGCAGAGCCTCGCCCGCGGCGACGGCTGGAAGGAGATCGCCACCGCCCAGGACCTGGTCCGCGGCCTGCCGCCGTCCGAGGTGCACGCCGAGGTGCTCGCCATGGTCGCCCACTGGTCGATGCTCCGCCGACCCGGCCCGGAGGCGCTGACGGCGGCCGAACGCGCCGTGGAGTACGCGCGCATGGTGGGCGCCGACGACATCGCCCTCAACGCCCGGCTCACGCTCGGCGGCCTCATGGTCGAGGCCGGGCAGATCGACGCCGGACTCACCCACCTGTTCGAGGTCAAGGACGAGGTGGTCGCACGGGGGCTCGCGGCGATCGCCGGCCGCAGCCATGTGAACCTGCCGTCCACCCTGGAAGGCATCTGGCCGCTCCGAGGAGGCCGTCGGCATCCTGCGCGAGGGGCTGCGGCTCACCGGCCGGATGGGCCTGCGGGACGCCGAGGGCTGGGTCTGGGGCAACCTCGCCGAGTCGCTCATCTCCCTGGGCCGCTGGGACGAGGCCGCGGAGGCGGCCGTCAACGCGCAGCGCCGGAGGCAGTCGGCCGGTCCGCAGGGGGCCGCAGCGATCCACCGGGCGTTCCTCGCGCTCGCCCAAAAAACAGGTGCCCGAGGCCGCCAGAAACCTCGCCGAAAGGCCGCGCCTCCTACGGCCCGCACGACCCCATGCCGCAGCACGACCTCCCGATCGCCTGCCTCACCATCAGGGTCGCCGTCGCCGAGGGCCGCCTCCCCGACGCCCGCGCCGAACTGGCCCGCGCCCTGGAGTCCGGCTTCCCGCCCGGCCCCCTGCGCTACGCCTGGCCGCTGCTGCTCGAAGCGGCCACGGCCGAGGCCGACGCCCGGACGCTGCCCGCGGCGCGCGACGGCCGCGAGGAAGCGCTCGCGGGCATCTTCGGGGCGGTCAAGCGCCTCACCACGAACGCCCCCGTCTGGCTCGCCCACGAACAGTGGGTGCGCGCCGAACTCCTGCGCGCCGAGGGCCGGAGCACCCCGGGCACCTGGTCGGAGGTGGTCACCGCCTTCGAACCCCTGGAGCGGCCCTACTACCTCGCCCGCGTCCGGTACCGGCTGGCCGAGTCCCTGCTGACGGGCGGCGGCGAGTACCACGAGCGCGATCTTTTCTACGGAACTGCTGCGCCTCGCCCACGCCGTCGCCGGCCACCTCGGCGCCCGGCCGCTCGCCGACGCCGCCGGAGCACTCGCCCAGCGCGCCCGCCTCCCGCTCACGTCCGCCCCGGAGCAGGCCGCCGCCGCGGACCCCGCCGGTGCGCTGGGGCTCACCAGCCGGGAACGGGACGTGCTGCGCCTGGTCACCGCCGGCCACACCAACCGCCGGATAGCCGAGGAACTCTTCATTTCCCCGAAGACCGCGAGCGTCCACGTCTCCAACATCCTGGCGAAGCTCGGCGTCTCCGGCCGGGGCGAGGCGGCGGCGCTGGCGCACCGGATGGGGCTTTTTCCGGCCGATTCCCTCATGCCCGGTCCGACGGGCTGAGGTTTACGCTGAAAAGGACGTCGGGGGGTGTCACGGTTCAGGGAGGATCCGTGTTCAACGTTTTCGAGGAACTCTTCTCACCCGGCCGCAAACACACCCGCGACGAGCAGAACCGCCTGGAACTGACCCGCGAGGACGTCGGCGACGGCGATCCCGGACGCGGCCCGATAGACCTGGCGTCCGGGAAGGTCGTCGTTCGCCCGCCGCAGGAGCCCGGCGGGGACGAGGACTGAGCGGGCCTACGTCACCCGCAGCTCCAGGATCCGGTCGTCCCCGTCCTTCGGAGCGCCCCGGCCGTCCGTGTTGCTGGTCACCAGCCACAGCCGGTCGCCGCCCGCCGCCACCACCGTCCGCAGCCGGCCGTACTCGCCCTCCAGGAAGGCCTGGGGCTCGGCCGAGGCCGCGGTGCCGTTCAGCGGGATGCGCCACAGTCGTTTGCCGCGCAGGCCCGCCATCCAGATCGAACCCTCGGCATGGGCGATGCCGCTGGGGGAGGCCGCGGCCGTCCTCCACTGGTCGACCGGGTTGTGGAACCGCTTGTCGTCGGACCTGCCCTCGGCCTCCGGCCAGCCGTAGTTGTCACCGGGCTTGATCGCGTTGAGCTCGTCCCAGGTGTCCTGGCCGAACTCCGAGGCGAACAGCCGCTGCTTGCCGTCCCAGGCGAGGCCCTGCACATTGCGGTGTCCGTACGAGTACACCGGCGAGTCGGGGAACGGGTTGCCCGGCGCCGGCTCGCCCTCGGGGGTCAGCCGCAGGATCTTGCCGCCCACCGAGTCCTTGTCCTGGGACAGACCCGTGTCACCGCTCTCGCCCGTCCCGACGTACAGCATCTTGTCCGGGCCGAACGCGATCCGGCCGCCGTTGTGGATGACGCCCTTGGGGATGCCCTTGAACACCGTGTCCGGAGCGCCGAGCTGCTCACCGGCGGGCTTCTTCTCGTCGTACAGCATGCGGACGACGCGGTTGTCGGAGGCCGAGGTGAAGTACGCGTAGACCATGCGGTCCGAGGCGAAGTCGGGGGACAGGGCGATGCCGAGCAGGCCGCCCTCGCCGGCGGCCGAGACGCCCGGCACCTCACCCAGCTCGGTCTTCTTCCCGCTCTTCTCGTCGACCCGGAGGATCGTCCCGTCGTCCCGGGAGGAGACGAGCAGACCGCCGCCCGGCAGGGGAGCGAGTCCCCAGGGCGAGTTCAGCCCCTCGGCGACGGTGCGCACCACTGTCACCGAGCCCTTGGCGGGAGGTGTCTCCTCGGCGGCCTGCCCCGGAGCGGACGACTGCGGCGCCGAACGGCTGGGGGAGGCGTTCCCGTCGCCGCCGGACGTCCCTCCGCCGTCGGAGGAGCAGCCGGCCGTCAGCAGGAGCGCGGCGGCGGCCAACACGGCCGGCACGGCTCGACGTTGCACGATCATGGTCCCTTCGGCGCGGACGGGTTCTCCTTGTCATACCCCTGCGGCGCCTCCCGAGTTCCCGATCACGGAACACCGAGCCCGCGAACGCGGCGCCCTGCACGGGTTTGCCCCGAACGCTCCCCGCCGGTCGCGCGCCCGCCGGACCGGATCAGTCCCACGACCCCTGGGCCGGCGGCAGGTACGCGACCTCTCTCAGATCCTCGGCCGTCAGGCGCAGCCGCGCCGCGGCCGTGTTCTCCGTGACCCAGCGCTCCTGCTTCGTGCCCGGGACCGGGACCACGTGGCGGCCCTGGGCGAGGATCCAGGCGAGGGCGACCTGAGCGGGCGTGACGTGGGGGCCGTGCCGGCGTGCCACCCGGCGCAGGCCCGCGACGATCGGCTGGTTCGCGGCCATCATCTCGCCCGTGAAACGGGGGTGCCGGGCCCGGAGGTCGTCCACCTCGAACCCCGCGCCGGGCCGCAGCCTGCCGGTCAGGAAGGCGTTGCCGAGCGGCATCGCGGCCAGGAAGCCTATGCCCCGCGTCTCGCACCACGGCAGCAGCGTCTCCAGTGCCTCCGGTGACCACACCGACAGCTCCGCCTGCACCGCGCTCACGGGGAAGACCTGCTGTACCCGCTCCAGCTGCCGGATCGTCGCGTCGTGCACGCGGGCCCCGGAGCGCCGGCCGGCCCGAGCACCCACCGCGCACAGGCCCAGCGCCCGCACCTTCCCGGCCCGGACGAGCTCCGCCATCGCGCCCCACGTCTCCTCGACGGGGACTTCCGGGTCGGCCCGGTGCAGCTGGTAGAGATCTATGACGTCCGTCTGGAGCCGGCGCAGTGAGGCGTCGCAGGCCCGCCTGACGTACCCGGGGCGGCCGTTGGCGACGATGTGCTGGTCGCCCACGAGCAGACCGACCTTCGTCGACACGAACGCGTCGGACCGCCGTTCCTTCAACGCCCGCCCCACCAGCAGCTCGTTGGTGAACGGGCCGTACATGTCGGCCGTGTCCAACAGGGACGCGCCCAGGTCCAGCGCCCGGTGCACCGCCCTGAGCGACTCGTCGCCACGCCGCAGCGACGCGCTGTACGCCCAGCTCATCGGCATGCACCCCAGTCCGACGGCCCCCACCGCGAGTGCCGCCGCGCCGATCGTCCTGCGCTCCACCTGGTCGTGACCCTCCCTGTTCCGGCCACCCCAACCTAACCTCTGCTGTGGCGCGCTCCTGACATAGCCTCCAGAGCATGACTGCTGACGTGTGGCTGCCCATCCCGCCGGACGAGATCGAGGGACTCCCCGAGGGGCCCGCCTACCGCTTCTGGAACGGCGAGGAGGAGTTCCCCGCGGACCCGGCCGACTGCGCCTTCTACGTCGTCCCCTACATGAAGCCCAGCCCGCTGTGCGTACGGCCCATGCGGGAGATGAGCCACGTGCGGGTCGTGCAGACCCTGTCCGCCGGGATCGACCACGTCGAGCCGGGGATCAGGCACCTGCCTCCGGGCGTGCGGCTGTGCAACGCGCGCGGGGTGCACGAGGCCAGCACCGCGGAGCTCACCCTCACCCTGATCCTGGCCTCGCTGCGCGGTGTCCCCGACTTCGTCCGGGCACAGGACCGGGGCGAGTGGCTCGCCGGGTTCCGGCCCGCGCTCGCCGACAAGAACGTCCTCATCGTCGGGTACGGATCGATCGGCGCGGCCATCGAGGACCGGCTCGTTCCGTTCGAGGTGGCGCGGGTGGCGCGCGTCGCGCGCTCTGAGCGCACCACGGCGCGCGGGCCGGTGCATCCGCTCACCGAACTCCCCGCGCTGCTCCCGGAGGCGGACGTCGTCATCCTGTCCACTCCGCTCAGCGAGACCACCCGTGGCCTGGCAGGGGCCGACTTCCTGGCCCGGATGAAGGACGGCGCGCTCCTGGTCAACGTCGCCCGCGGTCCCGTCGTCGACACCAAGGCCCTCCTCGCCGAGTTGGAGAGCGGCCGCATCACGGCCGCCCTGGACGTCACCGACCCCGAGCCCCTGCCGCGCGAACACCCGCTGTGGCGTGCGCCGGGGGTACTCGTCAGCCCCCATGTCGGCGGTCCCACCTCCGCGTTCTTTCCGCGCGCCGAGCGGCTCCTGGTGGACCAGTTGAACCGTTATGTGAACCGGGAGCCGCTCCGCAACGTGATCCTGACGACGGGTGCATCAACCGACTGATCCGACCTTGGGTACCGTCCGCAATCCTTCGGGCGCGGTGGGTACTCATATATCTATTGATCGTCACGGAGAGTAGAGAACCTATGTCCCTGAGTGACGAGACTGGTGTATCGTCCGACAGGGGCAGCGCCGCGGACCGTTCGGCGCCGGGGGACGGACACTTCGGACTGTGAGGGGGGCGACAGGCGATGCACGGCCTATGGACGAGCGATCCGACGGGACGGGGCTGCCGGCGGCGACCCTGGCGGACGGCCGCAGGCAGAAGCGGCCATCACGCCGATCACGCCGGCCACCACATCCGCCTCAGTGACCATGACACGGACCACGGCCATCACCACCGCAGGCC
This sequence comes from Streptomyces viridochromogenes DSM 40736, assembly GCF_000158955.1. Lineage (GTDB taxonomy): Bacteria > Actinomycetota > Actinomycetes > Streptomycetales > Streptomycetaceae > Streptomyces > Streptomyces venetus. The sequence goes on from NZ_GG657757.1 coordinate 6,200,941, forward strand.
CGGCAGCCACGGAAGGCATGCCCAGCCGGCGCACCCGCGCCTGCGGGACCCGGGAGCGGCGCGGACCGGGAGGGCCCGGTGAGCGCGCCCCCGACCACACCCACGCTCGACGGGGCGCTGCGGGCACAGCCCTCGTCACCGGGGGCGCTGCTGCCCCGTACGCCGGTCCCCGGCCGTCGGCCGGGCCCGGCCCTGAAACTCGTGCTCGTCCTGGTCTGCGCGGGATACGCCGTCGGTTCCGCGTTCGGCTGGGGTTCGTCCGAAGTGGCCCTGATCATGGGTGACTTCGGGCTGAGCGCAGCGGCGGGCGCGGCCGCCGTGTCGTGCTTCCTCTGCGCCCGGAACCGCCGCACCCGCTTTCGACCGGCCTGGCTGCTGTTCGGCCTCTCCTCGGCGATGGCGTCCCTGGGCAACCTGGTCTGGGGGTGGTACGAGGTCGTTCTGGGGCTGCCCGTGCCCAGTCCCAGCTACGCCGACCTGTTCTTCCTGTGCTTCGCGCCGCCCGCGATCGTCGGGCTGCTCGTGTTCGCCAAGCGGCCCGTGACCAAGGCCGGCTGGGTCTGCCTCGGGCTGGACGCCTGGCTGATCGGCGGTTCGCTGCTCACCCTGGCGTGGAGCCTCGCCCTCGCCCAGGCCGCGAAGTCGGAAGGCCCCGGCGTGGCGCACACCGCGCTGTCGCTGGCGTACCCACTGCTCGACATCGCGCTGGTCAGCATGGTGCTCGCCCTGCACTTCCGGCGGTCCGCGGTCAACCGCTCGGCGGTCAACACCGCGATCGGCGCGCTCGCGCTGACCGTGATGTGCGACGCCCTGTTCACCTCGCCGCTGCTGCACCACGACTACCGCTCCGGGCAGCTGCTCGACGCGGGCTGGTTCGCCGGCTCGCTGCTCCTGGCGTACGCCCCGTGGGCCGCGTCCCGGACGCCGGACGCCGACCGGGTCGGCCCGGACCGGCACACGGCGGGACACACCCGCGTGGTGCACGAGCACGTGCCCGGGCAGCGCAGCGGCCCGCACCACCACCCGTCCCTGCCCGCGGGCGAGCACAGCCGGTACCCGGCGGCCCGGCCCATCGCCGGCTCCCTCGCCGCTCTCACTCCGTACCTCGCGGCGGCCGTGTGCACCCTGGGCATCCTCTACAACGTCCTCAACGGCCGCAGCGTCGACCGCGTGGTCCTGCTGACCGGGGGCACGGTCGTGCTCGCGCTCGTCGTGCGCCAGGGCATCATGCTGCTCGACAACATCACCCTCACCCAGGAGCTGGCCCAGAAGGAGAACCACTTCCGCTCCCTCGTGCAGGGCTCGAGCGACGTCATCATGATCGCCGCACCCAGCGGCGTCCTGCGGTACGTCTCCCCGGCCGCCGCCGGTGTGTACGGCCGCCCGGCGGAGGAGCTGGTGGGTACGGAACTGGCCAACCTCATCCACCCGCAGGACCTCGGCTGCGTCGTGCACGAGGTGCGGCGCTTCCTCGCCGCCGACCCGGTCGAGGAACCCACCACCCGCATCGAGTGCCGCTTCCGGTCGGGCGAAGACGCCTGGCTGAACGTCGAGTCGACCGTCAACCGCCATCACGGCGGCCTCATCTTCAACAGCAGAGACGTGACCGAGCGAGTGCGGCTGCAGGCCCAGTTGCAGCACAACGCCGAGCACGACCCGCTCACGGACCTGCCCAACCGCGCCCTGTTCACCAAGCGCGTCCAGCACGCGCTCTCGGGCCGCCGCGCCTGTGACCGGGGCGTGGCCCTGCGGAACACGGCCGTGCTCTTCATCGACCTCGACGGCTTCAAGGCCGTCAACGACACCATCGGGCACCAGGCCGGGGACGAACTGCTCGTGCAGGCCGCCCGCAGACTCCACGAGTCGGTCCGGCAGGGCGACACCGCATCCCGGCTGGGCGGCGACGAGTTCGCGGCCCTGATCGTCGGGGACAACACCCGCGACCGGGAGGCCCGGCAGCGGCACATCCTGGAGCTCGCCGACCGCCTCAGGACGACGCTGTCCCAGCCGTACCTCATCGACGGCAACGACGTCCGGGTCAACGCCTCCATCGGCGTCGCCTTCGCGGAGCAGGGCCTCGGCGCCGGCGAACTGCTGCGCAACGCCGACCTGGCCATGTACCGCGCCAAGGCCGGCGGCAAGGGGCGCGTCGAGCTGTACAAGCCCCAGATGCAGCAGGACGTCGTCCGCAAGGCGGAGCTGGCCACGCGCCTGCGGGCCGCGCTGCACGACGGCGAGTTCGCCCTGCTGCACCAGCCGGTGGTGTGTCTGACGGACGGCCGGATCACGTCGGTCTCCGCGCAGGCGCGCTGGCGCTCCTCCCAGGGGGTGCTCTTCACCCCCGCGGAGTTCCTGCGCGTGGCGGAGGACAGCGACAAGACCGCCGAGCTGGGCCGCTGGATGATCGAGGAGGCCGTCGAACAGGCCGCCGAGCGGCACGCGACCGGGCTGTCCGTGCCGGTCGTCGTCCGGATGAGCGCCCGCCGGCTGCTGGACCGGTCGATGCCGCTCGGCACCATCGAGGCGCTGCTCACGCGGCACGGGCTGCCGTCCGGGTCGCTGATCATCGAGCTGTCCGACATCGACCCGAGGGTCTCCCTGGACGAGCTGGAGCGGCGTCTGGGTTCGCTGCGGCGGGTCGGGGTCCGGATCGCGCTCGACGGGTTCGGCAGCGGCTACGGGGCGATCACGACCCTCAGGCGGCTCCCCGTCGACGTGCTGAAGCTCGACCGCGGCCTGGTCGACGGCGTCGTCGAGTCCGCCCGGCTGTACAAGATCACCAGTGGGCTGCTGCGCATCGCGAACGACCTCGGACTGAAGACCGTGGCCGACGGGGTGGACCTGCCCGAGCAGGTCGTCGCCCTGCGCGCGATGGGCTGCACCCACGGGCAGGGCATGGCGTTCTCCGGGCCGCTCGACGAGTACCGGCTGCGCCGGGCGCTCACTTCCGGCCACTACCCGGTGCCGAACGTACCGGCCGAGCCGGCGTTCGCGGGCGGGTCCCCACGGGTGTACAGCTCGGGCGTGTCGGCCGTCATCGGAGGCGGCACGGTCCTTCGCTCACATAATGAGACTCCCGTCCCACCCACTTGACAGTGAGTGTGTGTCGGGGGGAGGGTCTGTGCCATGCGCACCCGAATTCTCGTACTTGGAAAGCGCGTCGGCTGACGCTGAGCCTTGACCGCTCAGCGACTCCACCCGGCGCGCTCCCCTCGCTTGCCTTTTGGCACGAGGGGTTTTTTGTTGCACAGGCGCCTCTCGTGCAACAGCCGAAAACCGTACAAATCTCGCAAAAACCCTCAGCATCTGAGAAGAGAATGCCGATGACCGAGCAGGCCACCGGGGCCCACCACCCGCAGCCCCGGCCCCGATCCGGAGGACACTCCGCCCCCGAGCAGGTGACGGGCGCGCAGTCCCTCATCCGCTCTCTCGAGGAGGTCGGCGCCGACACGGTATTCGGCATTCCCGGCGGTGCGATCCTCCCGGCCTACGACCCGCTGATGGACTCCACCAGGGTGCGCCACGTCCTGGTCCGGCACGAGCAGGGCGCCGGCCACGCCGCCACCGGCTACGCGCAGGCCACCGGCAAGGTCGGTGTCTGCATGGCCACCTCGGGCCCCGGCGCCACCAACCTGGTCACCCCGATCGCCGACGCGCACATGGACTCCGTGCCGCTGGTCGCGATCACCGGCCAGGTGGCCTCCAAGGCGATCGGCACGGACGCCTTCCAGGAGGCGGACATCGTCGGCATCACCATGCCGATCACCAAGCACAACTTCCTCGTCACCAAGGCCGAGGACATCCCGCGGATCATCGCCCAGGCGTTCCACATCGCCTCCACCGGCCGCCCGGGCCCGGTCCTGGTCGACATCGCCAAGGACGCCCTCCAGGCGAAGACCACCTTCTCCTGGCCGCCCGCCATGGACCTGCCCGGCTACCGCCCGGTGACCAAGCCGCACGCCAAGCAGATCCGCGAGGCCGCCAAGCTGATCACCCAGGCCCGCCGGCCGGTGCTCTACGTCGGCGGCGGCGTGCTCAAGGCCAAGGCCACCGCCGAGCTGAAGGTCCTCGCCGAACTGACCGGCGCGCCCGTCACCACCACCCTGATGGCCCTCGGCGCGTTCCCCGACGACCACCCGCAGCACCTGGGCATGCCCGGTATGCACGGCTCGGTCGCCGCCGTCACCGGTCTGCAGAAGGCCGACCTGATCGTCGCCCTCGGCGCCCGCTTCGACGACCGCGTCACCGGCAAGCTGGACAGCTTCGCGCCCTTCGCGAAGATCGTCCACGCCGACATCGACCCGGCCGAGATCGGCAAGAACCGCGCCGCCGACGTGCCGATCGTCGGTGACGCCCGCGAGGTCATCGCCGACCTGATCCAGGCCGTGCAGAAGGAGCACAGCGAGGGCCACCAGGGCGACTACAGCACCTGGTGGAAGGACCTCAGCCGCTGGCGCGAGACCTACCCGCTCGGCTACGACCAGCCCGACGACGGCTCGCTCTCCCCGCAGCAGGTCATCGAGCGCATCGGGCAGCTCGCGCCCGAGGGCACGATCTTCGCGGCGGGCGTCGGCCAGCACCAGATGTGGGCCGCCCACTTCATCGAGTACGACAAGCCGGGCACCTGGCTGAACTCCGGCGGCGCCGGAACCATGGGCTACGCCGTCCCGGCCGCCATGGGCGCCAAGGCCGGAGCACCGGACAAGGCCGTCTGGGCCATCGACGGCGACGGCTGCTTCCAGATGACCAACCAGGAGCTCACCACCTGCGCCCTGAACAACATCCCGATCAAGGTCGCCGTCATCAACAACGGCGCCCTCGGGATGGTCCGCCAGTGGCAGACCCTCTTCTACAACCAGCGGTACTCCAACACCGTGCTGCACTCCGGCCCGGAGGACATCAACCCGGAGGCCCGCGGCACCCGCGTCCCCGACTTCGTGAAGCTGTCGGAGGCCATGGGCTGCTACGCCATCCGCTGCGAGGACCCGGCCGACCTCGACAAGGTCATCGAAGAGGCGAACTCCATCAACGACCGCCCGGTCGTCGTCGACTTCATCGTCCACGAGGACGCGATGGTCTGGCCGATGGTCGCCGCCGGCACCTCCAACGACGAGATCATGGCCGCCCGGGACGTCCGCCCCGACTTCGGCGACAGCGAAGACGACTGAGAGCCGTCAGGACTTTCAAGCAGAGGAAGCAGATCATGTCCAAGCACACGCTCTCCGTCCTGGTGGAGAACACGCCCGGCATCCTCGCCCGGATCGCCGCCCTGTTCTCCCGCCGCGGCTTCAACATCGACTCGCTCGCGGTCGGCGTCACCGAGCACCCCGACATCTCCCGCATCACCATCGTCGTCGGCGTGGAGGACCTGCCGCTGGAGCAGGTCACCAAGCAGCTGAACAAGCTCGTCAACGTGCTGAAGATCGTCGAGCTGGAGCCGTCGCAGGCGGTGCAGCGCGAACTCGTTCTGGTGAAGGTGCGCGCCGACAACGAGACGCGCTCCCAGATCGTCGAGATCGTCCAGCTGTTCCGCGCCAAGACTGTCGACGTCTCCCCGGAGGCCGTCACCATCGAGGCCACCGGATCCGGCGAGAAGCTGACCGCGATGCTCAAGATGCTGGAGCCGTACGGCATCAAGGAGCTCGTCCAGTCCGGCACGATCGCGATCGGCCGCGGCGCACGCTCCATCACGGACCGGTCGCTGCGCGCCCTGGACCGGTCGGCGTAAGACCTGAAACGGGCGGTCGGCGCGCCGTCGGCCGCCCGTATTCCGAGACCCTGAGACTTCCCTTCCGCCCCCCGTCATACGGTGGGACGCAACACCTGCACTCCCGAGGAGAGAACCCAAAGTGGCCGAGCTGTTCTACGACGCCGACGCCGACCTGTCCATCATCCAGGGCCGCAAGGTCGCGGTCATCGGGTACGGCAGCCAGGGCCACGCCCACGCGCTGTCGCTCCGTGACTCGGGTGTCGACGTCCGCGTCGGTCTGCACGAGGGCTCCAAGTCCAAGGCCAAGGCCGAGGAGCAGGGCCTGCGCGTGGTGAGCCCGTCGGAGGCCGCCGCCGAGGCCGACGTCATCATGATCCTCGTCCCGGACCCGATCCAGGCCCAGGTCTACGAGGAGCACATCGCCCCGAACCTGAGCGACGGCGACGCGCTGTTCTTCGGTCACGGCCTGAACATCCGCTACGGCTTCATCAAGCCCCCGGCCGGCGTGGACGTCTGCATGGTCGCCCCGAAGGGCCCGGGCCACCTGGTGCGCCGCCAGTACGAGGAGGGCCGCGGCGTTCCCTGCATCGCCGCCGTCGAGCAGGACGCCTCCGGCAACGCCTTCGCGCTGGCCCTGTCGTACGCCAAGGGCATCGGCGGCACCCGCGCCGGCGTCATCAAGACGACCTTCACCGAGGAGACCGAGACCGACCTGTTCGGTGAGCAGGCCGTCCTCTGCGGTGGCACGGCCGCCCTGGTGAAGGCCGGCTTCGAGACGCTGACCGAGGCCGGCTACCAGCCGGAGATCGCGTACTTCGAGTGCCTGCACGAGCTGAAGCTGATCGTCGACCTCATGTACGAGGGCGGCCTGGAGAAGATGCGCTGGTCGATCTCCGAGACCGCCGAGTGGGGCGACTACGTCACCGGCCCGCGCATCATCACGGACGCCACCAAGGCCGAGATGAAGAAGGTCCTCGCCGAGATCCAGGACGGCACCTTCGCCCAGCAGTGGATGGACGAGTACCACGGCGGCCTGAAGAAGTACAACGAGTACAAGAAGCAGGACTCCGAGCACCTGCTGGAGACCACCGGCAAGGAGCTGCGCAAGCTCATGAGCTGGGTCGACGAAGAGGCGTAAGCCGAGAGCCCGAGGGCCGGAGCACCCCGCTCCGGCCCTTTCGGTGAACCCGGGGTAACGTCGGTGGTACGGCGTTGTCCATCCTGTCCGGCCACGGACGGGTGATCCTTCCGCAGCGGCACAGGACGACGCCCTCGGCGCCACTAGACTGCTGCACTACATACGCGTCAGGCCCACAGCGTCGTGCGTCTTCCACGCGGCTAGCCCCCCTCCACCGCCTGCGGCCGTCGGGACGGCCGTCCGCAGCATTGGACTTGTGAGGACTCACGTGAGCTCGAAACCCGTCGTACTCATCGCTGAAGAGCTGTCGCCCGCCACCGTCGACGCGCTTGGCCCGGACTTCGAGATCCGGCACTGCAACGGCGCGGACCGGGCCGAGCTGCTCCCGGCCATCGCCGACGTGGACGCGATCCTGGTCCGCTCGGCCACCAAGGTCGACGCCGAGGCGATCGCCGCCGCGAAGAAGCTCAAGGTCGTCGCGCGAGCCGGCGTCGGCCTGGACAACGTGGACGTCTCCGCCGCCACCAAGGCCGGCGTGATGGTCGTCAACGCCCCCACCTCGAACATCGTGACCGCCGCCGAGCTCGCCTGCGGTCTGCTGCTCGCCACCGCCCGCAACATCCCGCAGGCGAACGCCGCGCTGAAGAACGGCGAGTGGAAGCGCAGCAAGTACACGGGCGTCGAGCTGGCCGAGAAGACCCTCGGTGTCGTGGGCCTGGGCCGGATCGGTGCCCTCGTCGCCCAGCGGATGTCCGCCTTCGGCATGAAGGTCGTCGCCTACGACCCCTACGTGCAGCCCGCCCGCGCCGCGCAGATGGGCGTCAAGGTGGTGTCGCTGGACGAGCTGCTCGAGGTCTCCGACTTCATCACCGTCCACCTCCCCAAGACCCCCGAGACCCTCGGCCTGATCGGCGACGAGGCGCTGCGCAAGGTCAAGCCGAGCGTGCGCATCGTCAACGCCGCGCGCGGCGGGATCGTCGACGAGGAGGCGCTGTACTCCGCCCTCAAGGAGGGCCGGGTCGCCGGTGCCGGCCTCGACGTGTACGCCAAGGAGCCGTGCACCGACTCGCCGCTGTTCGAGTTCGACCAGGTGGTCTCCACCCCGCACCTCGGCGCCTCCACGGACGAGGCCCAGGAGAAGGCCGGTATCGCCGTCGCCCGCTCGGTGCGCCTCGCCCTCGCCGGTGAGCTCGTGCCGGACGCGGTGAACGTGCAGGGCGGTGTCATCGCCGAGGACGTCAAGCCGGGCCTGCCGCTGGCCGAGCGCCTCGGCCGGATCTTCACCGCGCTCGCCGGTGAGGTCGCGGTCCGCCTCGACGTCGAGGTGTACGGCGAGATCACCCAGCACGACGTGAAGGTGCTGGAGCTCTCCGCCCTCAAGGGTGTCTTCGAGGACGTCGTCGACGAGACGGTCTCCTACGTCAACGCCCCGCTGTTCGCCCAGGAGCGCGGCGTCGAGGTGCGGCTGACCACCAGCTCGGAGGCGACCGAGCACCGCAACGTCGTGACCGTGCGCGGCACCCTCGCCGACGGCGAGGAGGTGTCGGTCTCCGGCACGCTGGCCGGCCCGAAGCACCTCCAGAAGATCGTCGCCGTCGGTGAGTACGACGTGGACCTCGCGCTCGCCGACCACATGGTGGTCCTGCGGTACGAGGACCGGCCGGGTGTCGTCGGCACGGTGGGCCGCATCCTCGGCGAGGCGGGCATCAACATCGCCGGCATGCAGGTGTCGCGGGCCGTGGCCGGTGGCGAGGCGCTGGCCGTGCTGACCGTCGACGACACGGTGACCCCCGGTGTGCTGGCCGAGGTGGCGGCGGAGATCGGGGCGACCTCGTCCCGTTCCGTGAACCTGGCCTGAGCCGTCCCGGGGCTCCGCCCCGGACCTCGAACGCCGGGCGGGCTGAGTCGATCAGCCCGCCCGGCGTTTCGCTGTGCTGTGGGTCCGCTCAGACGGTCGCGTTCCGCGCCTGCGGCGGTGCGGGCTCCCGTACCTGGATGCGCCGCAGGGTCATCACCGCCGCTGCCGCCGCCGCGGCCAGCAGCACCGCGCCCGTGATCGCGGCCGCGTGCATGCCGCTGGTGAAGGCCTCGCGCGCCGCCGTCGCCAGGGCGTCTCCCGCGCGCCCCGGAAGGCGGTCGGCCACGGCCAGGGCGCCGCCCAGTGTCTCGCGGGCCGGAGCGGGCGCCGAGGCCGGGATCTCGTGGCGGTAGACGGCCGTACCGATGGAGCCGAGGAACGCCATGCTCAGCGCGCCGCCGAACTCCGTGCCGGTCTCCAGCAGGGACGAGGCCGCGCCCGCCTTCTCCACCGGGGCGGCGCTCAGGGCCAGGTCGGCCACCTGGGACATGGCGGCGACGATGCCGCAGGCCAGGACGGCGCACGCGGCCAGCAGCAGCCAGAGGGAGTCCGTGCCGGCCAGGACCAGCATCACATAGCCGCCCGCGCTGACCGCGAAGCCGCCGCCGACCACGTACGCGCGCGGCACGCCCCGCGTCACGAGCTGTGCGCCGACCGGGGCCGCGAGTCCGATGGGCACCGACGGCAGCAGGCTCCACAGCGCCGCCTGAAGCGGGCTCTTGTCCAGGACCGACTGGATGTACTGGGTCGTGAAGTACGCCGAGCCCATCATGCCGAAGGCGGCGGCGAGGTTGAGGACGACGGCCGGGCTGAAGCCGCGGACCCGGAACAGTTCCGGCGAGATCAGCGGGGACGCGGTGGTGCGCTGGCGGTGGACGAAGAGCGCGGCGAAGAGCAGTCCGACCGTCACCGACATCACGTACCCCACGTTCCAGCCCTCCGACGCGAGCTCCTTCAGGCCGTAGATCACCGGGAGCACCGCCGCCATCGACAGGGGGACGCTCAGCAGGTCGAAGCGGCCGGGGTGCGGGTTGCGCGACTCGGGCAGCAGGACGGGGCCGAGGACCAGGAGCAGCAGCATCGCGGGCAGGTTGACCAGGAAGACCGAGCCCCACCAGAAGTGCTCGACGAGCACCCCGCTCATCACCGAGCCGAGCGCGATGCCGGCCGTCATCACCCCCGACCACACACCGATCGCCTTGGTGCGCTGCGCGGGGTCCGTGAACATCGAGCGCACCAGTGCCATCGTCGACGGCATCAGGGTGGCGCCGCCGATGCCGAGGACGGCCCGGGCGGCGATCAGGGTCTCGGCGCTGTTCGCGTAGGCCGCGACCAGGGAGGCCGTACCGAAGGCGGCGGCGCCGGCCAGCAGGAGCCTGCGGCGGCCGATGCGGTCGCCCAGCGAGCCCATGGTCATCAGCAGGCCGGCCAGCACGAAGCCGTAGATGTCGAAGATCCACAGCTGCTGGGTGGCGCTCGGCTCCAGGTCGGCGCTGATCGCGGGGATCGCGAAGTAGAGGACGGACACGTCCATCGAGACCAGCAGCAGCGGAAGCATCAGCACGCCGAGGGCCGTCCATTCACGGCGGCCGGCGCGGGCGGGAGGGTGCGTCTCTGTCGTCATGGGCAGGACTGTACGAGCGTCTTAAACGCTTGTCTAGTACGCTTGTATAAGACGATCGTCTGGATCTCGGGATAGGGTGAACTGCCATGGGACACCGTGAGGATCTGCTGGAGGGCGCCAAGCGCTGCCTGCTGGCGAAGGGGTTCGTGCGCACGACCGCGCGCGACATCGTCAAGGAGTCGGGGACCAACCTGGCGTCGATCGGCTACCACTACGGCTCGAAGGACGCGCTGCTGGCGCAGGCCTACGTCGACATGGTGGAGGGCATGTCCGGCGCCTTCGAGGGAGGCGGTGAGCTGACCGGGGAGCCGGGGTCGCTGGAGCGGTTCGCCGAGGTCTGGGCGAACATCATCGCCACCATGCGGGAGCCCGGTTCGATGTGGCGGCTCAGCATGGAGATCGTCGCCATGGGGGACCAACTGCCGGAGGTGCGGGAGCATCTCGCGCGGGCCCAGCGTGAAGGGGCGCGCGGCATCGTCACGCTCTTCCACGGCGGGAACGAGGACGAGATCCCGGAGGAGCGGGTGGACACCCTCGGCTACTTCTACCTGACCGTGATGATGGGCCTGATGGCGCAGTGGACCTTCGATCCGAAGAGCGCGCCCGAGGCCGGCCAGCTCGCCGAGGGGCTGCGCCAGGTGATCGAGGCCGCTACCCGGACGTGACGCGGCCGTCGCGCATCTCGATCGCCCGGTCCGCGAAGTGCCGTACGACCGCCCGGTCGTGGCAGATGAACAGGTAGCCGAGGCCCAGGTCGTCCTGGAGGTCGGCGAGCAGGTTCAGCACGCCCGCCCGTACCGACGGGTCGAGTGACGACACCGGTTCGTCCAGGACCAGCAGGCGCGGTTCGCAGGCCAGGGCGCGGGCGATGCCGGCGCGCTGGCACTGGCCGCCGGAGAGCTCGTGCGGGCGGCGGTCGCCGTACGCGGGGTCGAGTCCGACCCGGTCGAGCAGTCCGGCGACCCGGGCCGGTCCGTCGGTGGGGTGCCAGCGGCCCTGGACCTTCAACGGTTCGGCGATGGCGTCACGGATGCGGTGGCGGGGGCTCAGGGAGCCGTACGGGTCCTGGAAGACGGGCTGGATGCGGGGCCGGAGCGGACGCAGCTCGCGTTCGGTGAGCGAGGTCAGCTCCCGCCCCTCGAAGCGGACTTCACCGCCTGCCGGGCGGCGCAGCTGGAGCACCGCCAGGGCCGTGGAGGACTTGCCGCAGCCGGACGGGCCGTTCAGGGCGAGGGTCTCGCCGGCGGCCAGGGAGAAGGAGACGCCGTCCACGGCGGTGACCGGGCCGTAGCGGACGACCAGGTCGCGGACGTCGAGCAGGGCTTCACTCATGCGGGGCGGCGCTCCTGGAGGAACAAGTCGGCGGCCGGGTGGGGGAGTTCCTCCCAGCGGTGGCAGGCGACCAGGCGTCCGGCCGCCTGCCGGGGCTCCGGCTCGGTGGTGTGGCAGGGGCCCGCCGCGATCGGGCAGCGCGGGGCGAAGGCGCAGCCCGGCGCCGGCGTGCCCGGGGCGGGCGGGGTGCCGCGCAGGGCCGGGAGACGGCGGCCCGGGGTGGCGCTCCGCGGGAGGGACGCCAACAGGCCGGCCGTGTAGGGGGCCCGGGGGTGGTCCAGCACCTCGTCCGCCGGGCCGAGTTCGGTGGGACGCCCGGCGTACAGGACCAGCACCCGGTCCGCGTGCCCGCGCACGGCGTCCATGTCGTGCGTGACCAGGACGAGCGCGGCGCCGACCGCCTCCCGCCGCTCGGCGAGCAGCCGCAGCACCTGGTCGCGGCGCTCCCCGTCGAGGGCGGTGGTGGGTTCGTCGGCCACCACGACCTCCGGTGCGTTGACGGTGGCCATGGCGATCACCGCGCGCTGCCGCATCCCGCCGGAGTACTCGTGCGGATACGCCCGCGCCCCGCGGGCGGCGTCCGGGATGCCGACACGTTCCAGGGCCGCGACCGCCCGGGCCCGGGCCTTTGCACGGGAGACCCGGGCCACCGACCGTACGGCGGCGGCGAGTTGGTCGCCCACCGGATGCACGGGGGACAGCGCCGACAGCGCGTCCTGCGGGACGAGCGAGATACGGCGGCCGCGCGCGGCCGAGAGGTCCGGGCTGATCGTCCCGCTCGTGGTCGCGTCGCGCGGCAGCATGCCGAGGAGCGCGCGGGCCGTGAGGGACTTGCCCGCTCCCGACTCGCCGACGATCGCCAGCACTTCACGCGGGCGGACGTCGAAGGACAGTCCGCGCACGGCCTCGACCCCGTCGAAGGCGATCCGCAGGTCGCGCACCGACAGCAGTGCCTCGGACGGCGGCTGTGCCTCAGACTCCAACGAGGGCCTCCTTCTCGATCTCGACCCGAGCCGGGGTGACTGGCCGTACCCTCCCGGCCCTGGGTGAGCGCCGCGCCCGACACCGCGAGTCCGGCCAGCAGGGCCAGTGCCACCGCCGGGGCGAGGGCCGCCAGGGTGCGCGTTCCACATAGGCCCGGGACTCCTCCAGCAGCAGGCCCCACTCGGGGGCGGGCGGGCTGGGCGCCCAGGCCCAGGAAGCCCAGCGAGGCCAGGGCCAGGGCGATACCCGGCAGGCGCAGCAGGGCGTGGCGGGCGACCGGGGCGGCGACGGACGGCAGGACATGCCGGGTGAGGATCCAGAACGGGCTCGCCCCGATGGCCCGTTGGCCGGTCAGGAACGCCGACGCCCGCACCTCCTGCACCAGCGCCGCCGCGTGCGCGGCCAGGGCCGGCCAGGAGAGCAGCGCGACCGCCAGGGCCGCCCCGCCGGTGCCGGGGCCGACGGCCGCCGCGACCAGGATGCCGACGATCACCGGCGGCAGCGCGTTGGCGATGTCGGCCGCGCCCGAGGCGATGCCCGGCAGGAAGCCCAGCGCGAGCGCGATCAGCAGGCCCAGCAGGCAGACGGCCACCGCCGTGCCGACCGTCGAGGCGGCGCCGTGCCCGAGCCGGGCCAGCACGTCACGGCCGAGACCGTCGGTGCCCAGCGGATGCGCCCAGGAGGGCGGGGCGAGCCGGACCGTCGTGTCCACGGTGTACGGGTCGCGCAGCAGTCCCCAGCCGATGCTCAGCAGCAGGACGGCGGCCAGTGCGGCCGGGACGGCCGGGTGCGCGCGGACCGGGCGGGCCGGGGGCAGCGTCAGCCCGGCGTCGCGCAGGGCCGGCCCCAGCAGCCGCCGCCGTACGACCGCCGCCAGGGCGCCCGCGACCAGGCCGAGCAGCAGCAGCGCCAGGACGGAGCCCTGCAGCAGCGGCAGGTCCTGCGACCTGGCCGCGCCGAGGGCCGTGCGGCCGATGCCGGGCACCGCGAAAACCGTCTCCACGGCCACCGCCCCGCCGGTCAGACCGACCGCGACCATCCCGAACTGCGGGACCAGCGGCGGCAGGACGCGCCGCAGCGCCGCCCCGGCGATCCGGGCCCGGCTCACCCCGGCACCCCGCCACAGCTCCACCCAGCGCTCGTCGAGCACGGCGGGCAGCGCGTCGGCGACCAGCCGCCCGAGCAGCCCGCCCGCCGGGACGCCGAGGGCGAGCGCGGGCAGCACCAGGTACGCGGC
>NZ_GG657757.1:6214923-6255393 GCF_000158955.1 Streptomyces viridochromogenes DSM 40736
CGACCGTGGCCAGCAGGAACTCCGGTACGGCCGCGAGCATCGCGGCGAACGCCCCGGCCGAGCCGTGTCCGCGCACCAGCACCGGCGCGACCAGCGCGGCGGCCAGCAGCACCGCCACGCCGAGGGCCGCGCCCATCAGGGCCAGCGACACCTGGAGCCCGGTGAGCACGGACGGCAGGACGTCATGGCCCGAGACCCAGGAGGTGCCCAGGTCCCCGCGCAGCAGGTCCCCGGCCCAACGCCCCAGCAGGGACAGGGGACCGGCGTCCAGCCCGAGGTCCGCGCGGATCGCGGCCAGTGCCTCCGGGGTCGCCTCCCGCTCGGCCGACCGGGCACGCAGCACGGTGAGCGCCGGGTCGCGGTGGGAGAGCCAGGGCAGCAGCCCGACGGCGGCCAGGACGGCGAGGAGGCCGGCGCAACGGGTCAGCCAGGCCGCGTTCTTCGCGAGGGACCTCACTTGACGTACGTGTCCGCCGTGACGAGCTCGCGCTCGCGCGGGTCGTGGGCGGCGCCCACGACCGCGGCGGCGTCGCCCTGGATCACACGTTCGTGGAGCATCGGGACGGCCGCGTCCTGGGCCAGGACGGCGGCCTCGGCCTCGACGACCGCCCTGCGGCGGGCGTCGCCGGCCGGGGTGCCGGCGGCCTTCTTCAGCGCCTCGTCGATGCCCGCGTCGGTGAGGTGCGAGAGGTTGAAGGTGCCGTCGGAGGCGAAGTCGCTGTACAGATAGGCGGCCGGGTCCCCCGAGTCCAGGACGGTGGCCCGGGAGAGGACGAACGCGTCGAAGCGGCCGGCGAGCGCGTCGGACTCGATGTTCGCGTACTCGCGCACGTCCAGCTTCACCCTGAATCCGGCCTGCTGAAGCTGCTGTTGCAGCGCGGCGGCCACCTCGGGCATCTCGGAGCGGTCGGTGTACGTGCCGATGGTGACGGTCCTGCCGGCCGGATCGCCCGCCTCGGTGTGCTCGACGGGGGTGCGCAGCCCGGCGGCCCAGGGCAGGGCGGGCCCGAGCAGCCCCTCGGCGACGTCGGCGCGGCCCTCGTACACCCCCTTCACGATCGCCTCGGCGTCGACGGCCTCGCGGGCGGCGGCGCGCAGGGCGGGGTTCTTGAAGGCGCCCTTCTCCGTATTGAGGTAGAGGGTGTTGGTGCGCGGCATGGGGACCTCGGTGACGAGGTCCTGGTCGAGGACGGCGGCCTGCGAGACGGGGATCGCCTCGACGATGTCGGCCTCGCCGCTGCGCAGCGCCGCGGCGCGGGCGGTGCCGTCCGGGACGAACGTGACGTCGATGCCGGGGGACTTGGCCTTCCCGCCCCAGTAGCCGTCGTAGCGGTCGAGGGTGGCGGAGGAGGTGCCGTCGACCTTCGTGAGCTCGAACGGGCCGGTGCCGGCGCCGACGGGGTCGACCGTCTTCCCCCGGTACGCCTTGGCCGCCAGGATCGCCAGCTGAGGGGAGCTCAGCCGCTGCGGGACCAGGGGGTCTTCGGTGGCGGTGGTGACGGTGACCCGGTCGCCGTCGGCCTTCGCGGTCAGGTCGACGCCGTCGAGGATGCGGGGCTTGGGGGAGGCGCCGGCGGCCCTGGTGAGGGACTCGACGACGGTCTCGGGGGTGAGCTTCGTGCCGTCGTGGAACGTCACTCCGTCGCGCAGGGTGAAGGTCCAGCTTCTGCCGGACCGCCTCCACTCGGTGGCCAGGGCGGGTCGCGCGTCGCCCTCCTCGTCGAGCTCGACCAGGGTCTCGGCGGTGGACCAGCGCGACAGCTTGAACGCGTCGTCGGAGAGCGGGGAGAGGCCGGAGCGGGGTGGCTGGAGCATGGCGACGCGTATGCGTTTCCCTCCGGGCCCGGAGGCGTCCGTGGTCTGCTCCGTGCCGGTGAAGCAGCCGGTGAGCAGGGCGGAGGCGGCGGTGAGGGCGGTGGCGGGGAGCAGGCGGCGAGCGGGCAGGCGCACGGGGCCCTCCGGGTAAAAGGGTGGTCAAGGGGATGCGCCCGACCGTAGCATTGATAATCGTTTTCAACAATCAGGTTCGGGACGCCCTCGGCCACTCCCCGGCCGAGCAGCAGCAGCGGCATCCGGGCAGGTCCCTCAGAGTCGGTGTGCCTTCAGGGTCATGTGCAGCAGGAGGCGGTCCTCGCCGTCGTCCAGGTCGAGGCCGGTGAGCTTCTCGATCCGGGAGAGGCGGTAGTACAGGGTCTGGCGGTGGATGCCGAGCTCGGCGGCGGCGCGGGCGGCCTGGCCCGCGCAGTCGAGGTAGACCTCGGCGGTACGGGCGAGCTCCTGGTGCACGGGGACGAGGAGGGCGTGCACGGCGGGGTCACGGGCGACGTCCGGCGGCAGCGCGGTGAGCAGCCGGAACGGCCCGATCGCCGCCCAAGGGGCGACAGGTCCCAGCCGGGATTCCGCGAGGGCCGCCCGTGCTGCCGCCGACGCCTCCCGCCAGGCGGTGCCCAGGTCGGCGAGGCCGGAGCGGGGAGTGGCGACACCGGCGGACGGCCCACGGGAGGCCGCTCCGCCCCCTGTGCCCGGCGGCCGGTCGCCCGGCCCGCTCCCCCCGCGCGCCCGCTCCAGCAACCGCCCCGCCGCCGTCGTCGCCGGAGTCAGGACATCCGTCGAGCGCAAGCGGATCAGCACTGCCACGCACTGGCCCGACGCCCCCCACGGCAGCGTGCACAGCGCTGTCGCGCCCGGTACGGCACGGCCCGACGGCGCGTCGTCCGGGTCCGCCGACGGCCAGGGAGCGACACACACCATCGTGTGCGGGCCGTCGGCGCGGGTGCCGAGGGCGGTGCGGAGTTCCGCGATGGCCATGTCCCGCTGCCAGTCGCGCTCCGCAGTGAGCACCGCCCGCAGTTCGCGGCTGAGGTCGGCACCGTGCTGCGCCTCGTCCGCGAGCAGGGCGCCGATGCGGGCTGTGACCAGCATGGCGGCGGACAGCTGGCGCTCGCTCGGCCCCGGATCGTCGTCCAGGAGCCAGACGTAACCGTGGACCACACCCCGGTGGCGGACGGGCAGGCAGATCCGCCCCCGGTACACCCCGGCCTCCGGCGTCGGCGGGATCCGCACCGGACCGGTCGCGCGGGTGATGCCGAAGCCCTCGAACCAGGCCCGGACGGCCGCTGTCGAGCGGCGGGTGAGGATCGAGCGGGTGCGCACCGGGTCCAGGGCCGAGGCATCGAGCTCGCCCTCACTGTCGTAGGCGCCGAAGGCGATCAGCTCGAAGTCCCGGTTCTCCAGTGTCGCGGGCGCCCCGAGCAGCTCCGAGATCTCGTCGACCAGCTCCTCGTAGTCGCCCCGGTGTTCCGACGTCATGCGGGCATTGTCGCGCACCCGAGGGGACCCTTCATACATCTGTCTGAGATCTGCGGCACGGATGCGTGACAGCTGTCGATGGCTCACGATCGGAGGGATCCTTAGGTTTCACGGTGGTTCTCCGTGCCGTACCCGAGGCGTCATCCGCTCGGTGTCCGGCCATCCGTTGGTTGTGCTCTGGAGGTGCCCCGTGCTGGGTCCCGTGATTCTCGCCGCGTCTCGCAGCGACCGGATGCGACGCCTGATCTCGGCGGCCCCGGTGACCAAGCAGGTCGTCGACCGCTTCATCCCGGGCGAGGACGTCGACGACATCGTCCCGGTCGTCCAGGGTCTCGCCGAGCGGGGTCTGGAGCTGACGATGGACGTCGTCGGCGAGGACATCACCAACCCGGCGCAGGCCGCCGCCGCCCGGGACTCCTATCTGGAGCTGATCGACCGCCTGAAGCCGCTGGAGCTCGGCACCCGCGCCGAGATGTCGGTGAAGCTGTCGATGTTCGGGCAGGCCCTGGCCGGCGGTCACGAACTGGCCCTCTCCAACGTCCGCCCGGTCGTCGAGGCCGCCGCCGAGATCGGCACCACGGTCACCCTGGACGCCGAGGACCACACCACCCTCGACTCGATGTTCGCCATCCACGAGGAACTGCGGAAGGACTTCCCGCAGACCGGCTGCGTCATCCAGGCGTACCTCTTCCGCACCGAGGCCGACGCCCGCCGCCTCGCCGCGAACGGCAGCCGGGTCCGCCTGGTCAAGGGCGCGTACAAGGAGCCCGCCTCGGTCGCGTACCTGGACAAACACGAGATCGACCGGGCATACGTCCGGATCCTCCGGACGTTGATGCAAGGGGAGGGGTACCCGATGATCGGGTCCCACGATCCCCGCCTGATCGCCATCGGCCAGGAGCTCGCCCACCAGGCCGGGCGCAAGCTCGACGAGTACGAGTTCCAGATGCTCTACGGCATCCGCGGCGAGGAGCAGTCCCGCCTCGCCGCCGAAGGCCACCGCATGCGCGTCTACACCGCGTACGGCACCGACTGGTACGGCTACTTCATGAGGCGTCTCGCGGAGAAGCCGGCCAACCTGCGCTTCTTCGCCCGCTCGATGCTCACCAAGGGCTGAGGGCCCGACAAGGGCCGAGAGCCCGTCAAGGGCCGAGACCGAAACACCGCTCAGTAAGGAGTTACGGAAAACATGGACGCTGTGACCCAGGTCCCCACCCCCGTCAACGAGCCGGTGCACGGCTACGCCCCCGGCTCGCCCGAGCGGGCCCGCCTGGAGGCCAAGCTGAAGGAGCTGGCCGACAACCCCGTCGACCTGCCCTGCACCATCGGCGGCGAGAAGCGGATGGGCGGCGGCGAGGCCTTCCAGGTCGTCCAGCCGCACAACCACCGGGCCGTGCTCGGCACGTACCGCAACGCCACGCAGGCGGACGCCCAGGACGCCATCGACGCGGCCCTGGCCGCCGCGCCCGCCTGGCGCGCCATGTCCTTCGACGACCGCGCGGCGATCATCCTGCGCGCCGCCGAGCTGCTGTCCGGCCCCTGGCGCGAGACGCTCGCCGCCTCCACCATGCTCGGTCAGTCCAAGACCGCCCAGCAGGCCGAGATCGACACGCCCTGCGAGCTCATCGACTTCTGGCGGTTCAACGTCTCCTACGCCCGCAAGCTGCTCGCCGAGCAGCCCCCGGCGAACTCGCCGGGCGTGTGGAACCGTCTGGACCACCGCCCGCTGGAGGGCTTCGTCTACGCGATCACGCCCTTCAACTTCACCGCCATCGCGGGCAACCTCCCGACGGCCCCCGCCCTGATGGGCAACGTCGTCGTCTGGAAGCCGTCCCCGACGCAGACCCACGCCGCCGTGCTGCTCATGCAGCTCCTGGAGGAGGCCGGTCTGCCCAAGGGCGTCATCAACCTCGTCACCGGCGACGGCATCGAGGTCTCCAAGGTCGCCCTGGAGCACCGCGACCTCGCCGGCATCCACTTCACCGGCTCGACCAAGACCTTCCAGTACCTGTGGAAGACGGTCGGCAACAACATCGAGAAGTACCGCACCTACCCGCGCCTCGTCGGCGAGACCGGCGGCAAGGACTTCCTCGTCGCCCACCCGTCGGCCGACCCGGCGATCCTGAAGACGGCGTTCACTCGCGGTGCCTTCGAGTTCCAGGGCCAGAAGTGCAGCGCCACCTCCCGGGCGTACATCCCGGCCTCGATCTGGAACTCGGGCTTCAAGGAGGCGCTCGCGGCCGAGGTCGACGGCATCAAGATGGGTGACGTCAGCGACCTGTCGAACTTCATCGGCGCCGTCATCGACGAGCGTGCCTTCGCCAAGAACAAGGCCGCCATCGACCGCGCCAAGCAGGACGCCACCTGCACGATCGTCGCGGGCGGCACCTACGACGACTCCGAGGGCTACTTCGTCCGCCCGACCGTCATCGAGTGCACCGACCCGGAGAACGAGGTGTTCCGCACCGAGTACTTCGGCCCGATCATCGCCGTGCACGTCTACGAGGACGACAAGTACGACGAGATGCTGACCCAGATGGAGTCCGTCTCCGACTACGCCCTGACCGGCTCGGTCATCGCGAACGACCGCGCCGCGGCCGCCTACACGGCGGACAAGCTCCGCTACGCGGCCGGCAACTTCTACATCAACGACAAGTCGACCGGCGCCGTCGTCGGCCAGCAGCCCTTCGGCGGCGGCCGCGCCTCCGGCACCAACGACAAGGCCGGCGCCCCGCAGAACCTGATGCGCTGGACCCTGACCCGCGCCATCAAGGAGACGCTGGTCCCGCCGACCGACTACACGTACCCGCACATGGGCTGAGCCCCCGCGCAACCGACGGGCCAGGTCGAACAGACCTGGCCCGTCGGCATGTCCGGCGGAAAAACACCGGTAGGGCGGCAGTGCTCCGATAATCGGTCGAGGGCTGCCCCGTCCGTTCGCATACTGGGCCGATGACCACCCGAGCGCACACCGCCCACACCGCCGACCTCGCCCCCGCCGACCTCCACGCCGTACGGGCCCTGCTGGACGCCGCGTTCGACGGTGACTTCGGTGACGAGGACTGGGACCACGGCCTCGGCGGCATGCACGCCCTCGTGTACGACGCCTCCGGTCTCGCCGCGCACGGGGCGGTCGTGATGCGCCGGGTGCGGCACCGTGGCCGGTGGCTGCGGGCCGGGTATGTCGAGAACGTCGCCGTCCGCGCCGACGTCCGCCGCACCGGCCTCGGCGGGCGGGTCATGGCGGAACTGGAACGCGTCGTCGACCGCGCCTACGACTTCGGCGCCCTCTCCGCGAGCGAAGACGGCGCCCGGCTCTACACCTCCCGGGGCTGGCGGCTCTGGCGCGGCCAGGTGCACGCCCTCAACCCGCGGGACGGCGTCGTCCGGCTGCCGGAGGAAGAGGACAGCACGTACGTACGGCCCGCCCTCGCCGGTCCGCTCGACCCGGCGCACGAGCTGGTCTTCGACTGGCGTGACGGCGACGTGCTCTAGAAATCACCGCAGGTCAGCGCGGTGTGACCTGGTCCACCGTCTCAGATAGTAGGAAGTCCGAGTAATTGTGGAGACAGACGCTCCCGCCTCCCTTACTTTTGTAGGAGCCGAACGTCTCGCTCGACCAAGCGAATGGCGGTCGTGAGCCGGGCCCCGTGCAGGCAACCCCTGCGGCACCGCTCCCCGCCCCTCCGGCGTCTCGTATCCCTCTCCGCGCTCCACGCTGTCGAAGGAGTCGATTTCCCATGGCCGAGACGACCGTCCGCCGCCGAGTCCGCCACGTCTCCCGCATGAGCGAGTCCGACCGCAAGAACGCCGCCGCCGCGCTCCAGCGCGCCCTCGACCGCAGGGACAACGGCGGATCCAGCGGCCACTGAGCCGCGAGCCGCACCGGAACCGGGAGCCGCCCGACGGGGCGCGGTGCGGGGTGTCACGCCCCGCGCCGCACCTCGAAATGGTCGATCCGCTCACCGCTGGACGCCAGCGCCGACACCTTCAGCCTCGGCGCGGCGCCGCTCACGGCCTCCACCGACAGGAACGAGAAGCCGCGGTAGCGCACGCGAGACCACTGCACCGACTCCGCCTTCGTGTCCTGGGACTTGGTCCACCGGAACGTGGCGACCGACTCGCGGTCGGCGATGTTCCCCTCGTAGCTCTCCTTCACGCCGTCGGGGAAGCCGTACAGCTCCTTGCCGCCGCCGCCCGCCGTGACGTACACGATCCCGTCCCGCCTCGGATCCGTCGTCCCGCCGACCGGCACCGGCCTGCCCACCTCGCCGTTCTTCACGGCGTCGGTCCGCTCGTAGACGTGGTTGTGCCCGTTGATCACCAGGTCCACCTCGTGCTGCGCGAACAGCGGCAGCCACTCGGCGCGCACCCCGCCGTCGGAGGCGTGCGTGGACGTCGAGTAGGCGCAGTGGTGGAAGAAGACGACGACGAAGTCGACGGAGGCGTCGGCCCGCAGTTCGCCGAGCTTCTTCTCCAGCCACTTCGTCTGCCGCCCCTGCGTGTAGCCGAAGTTGGCGGGGATCTCGTAGGACACGTCGTTCGCGTCCAGAGCCACCACGCCGACGTTGCCGTACGTGAAGGCGTACACCCCCGGTGCCGTGCGCGCGTCGAAGCCGCTGTCCGGCAGGGAGAAGCGGGCGAGCTGTCCGCCGTAGCCGTCCGGTGAGTACCAGGCCTCCATGTCGTGGTTGCCGGTCGTCACCATCCACGGCACCGACCTGGCCACCGGCTCGGTCTGCTTGAGGAACCGGTCCCACTGCCCGGCGTCGAAGACGTCCGACTCCTTGCCCTTGCCGGTGGGATCGGCGTAGCAGATGTCACCCGCGTGCAGATGGAAGGCCGGGTTCCGGCGCAGCAGCGTGCGGTCGTTGAGGGCCGCCTCCTCGCCGACGCCCTGGTCGCCGAACGCGGTGAACACGAACCGCTCCGGAGGGCTCGCCGGTGCCGTACGGAAGGTCGTGACGGTCGACCGGTGCTTCGGGGACGCCGGGTCGAAGCCCTCGTGACCGACGCCGTAGTAGTACGTCGTGCCCGGGCGCAGACCGTCGAGCGCCGCGTGCAGGTAGTACTGCTCGACCGCCGGCCGAACGCCCTTCAGCCCGGGGGTGTGCAGATCGCGCAGCTCGGCCTCGACCTTGCGGCCCAGGTCGTCGGGGCGCAGGCCGACCCGGACGTACGGCTTCTTCACCGCGAGCGGCACCTGCCAGGAGATCCGCATCTGGGTCTTCGGGTCGGCGCCGAAGGCGAGATGGCGCCCGAAGGGCGTGATGAAGGAGCCGGGCGCCTTCGACGTGCTCGGCGACGGGCTCCCGGTCGCCGTGGCGCCGCCCTGGCCGGAACCGGAACCGGAACCGGAGCCGCAGCCGGTCAGCAGCCCGCTCGCCACCGCGCCCGCCGTCACCAGCGTGCGCCGGCGCGACAGGCGCGTCCGCAGATACTCGTACTGTTCCGCCATGCTCATCCGGTCCGCGAGCCGCCGGGGGATGCCGAAGTCGGGAGTCTCCATGGGAGTCAATTTCCCAGCGAGGCCCAACACCGGTCCGACATACGGGTGAACGATGGTCGACGTGTCCGTATCGCGGACGCCTTGTGTCATCCCATGGGACGAAGAGTAGGGTGCCCGCATGTCTCGCAGCATCAATCTCGCAGTGATCCCCGGTGACGGCATCGGCCAGGAGGTCGTGGCCGAAGGCCTGAAGGTCCTCTCCGCCGTCCTTCCGCAGGATGTGAAGCTGGAGACCAAGGAGTACGACTTCGGCGCCCGGCGCTACCACGCCACCGGTGAGACCCTCACCGACGCCGACCTCGACGCCCTGAAGCAGCACGACGCCATCCTGCTCGGCGCGATCGGCGACCCGAGCGTGCCGTCCGGCGTCCTGGAGCGCGGCTTCCTGCTGAGGCTCCGCTTCGCCTTCGACCACCACGTCAACCTGCGTCCCTCGAAGCTGCTGCCGGGCGTCGCCACCCCGCTGGCCGGTGAGCCGCAGATCGACTTCGTCGTGGTCCGCGAGGGCACCGAGGGCCCGTACACCGGCAACGGCGGCACGATCCGCAAGGGCACCGAGCACGAGGTCGCCACCGAGGTCTCCGTGAACACGGCCTTCGGTGTCGAGCGCGTGGTCCGCGACGCCTTCGCGCGTGCCCAGGCCCGCCCCCGCAAGAAGCTGGCGCTGATCCACAAGAACAACGTGCTGACCTTCGCGGGTCACCTGTGGACGAACATCTTCAACAAGGTGGCCGAGGAGTTCCCCGAGGTCACCACCGAGTACATGCACGTCGACGCGGCCACCATCTACCTGGTCACCCAGCCCGAGCGCTTCGACGTGATCGTCACCGACAACCTCTTCGGCGACATCGTCACCGACCTCGCCGCGGCCGTCTCCGGCGGCATCGGCGTGGCGGCCTCCGGCAACATCAACCCGTCCGGGGAGTTCCCGTCCATGTTCGAGCCCGTGCACGGCTCGGCCCCGGACATCGCCGGCCAGGGCAAGGCCGACCCGAGCGCCACGGTGCTGTCCGTCGCCCTGCTCCTGCGCCACCTCGGCCACGAGGCCGAGGCCGACCGCATCGACGCGGCGGTCGCCGCCGACCTCGCGGAGCGCACCGGCAAGCCCGCCCGCTCCACCTCGGAGATCGGCGACGCGCTCGCCGTACGCGTAGCCGGCTGACCCGCCGCTGCTTCTCGCCAAGCCGCCGGGTCGCATCCGCGCCCGGCGGCTTCCGCATGTTCCCGCCGGGTGCCACCATCGACCACCGGGTCGCATTCACCCCGTTCCTTCCGCCGCCGCCCCCGGGCGATAATCGAACGTGAGGCCGCGGAATGAGGGAATGCTCGGACGTCCTAGCACTGGTCACCATCAGAGCAGTACCGAGCGCGGCCCGTCACTACAACCGGTGAAGGACATCAACCCATGACGACGCCCACGATCGAGCTCAAGCCCTCCGCCAACCCCCTCTCCGCCGCAGAACGCGAGGCGATCCTGGCCCACCCCGGGTTCGGCCGCCACTTCACCGACCACATGGTGACGATCAAGTGGACGGAGGGCCGCGGCTGGCACGACGGTCAGCTCGTGCCGTACGCGCCGATCTCCCTCGACCCCGCCACCACGGTCCTGCACTACGCGCAGGAGATCTTCGAGGGCCTCAAGGCCTACCGCCGTCCCGACGGCTCGGTCGCCACGTTCCGCCCGGAGAAGAACGCCGAGCGCTTCCAGCGGTCCGCGCGCCGGCTGGCGATGCCCGAGCTGCCGGTCGAGACGTTCATCGAGGCGTGCGACGCGCTGGTGAAGCAGGACAAGGCGTGGGTCCCCGCGCACGGCGGCGAGGAGTCCCTCTACCTGCGCCCGTTCATGATCGCGACCGAGGTCGGCCTGGGCGTGAAGCCGGCCAACGAGTACCTGTTCCTGGTGATCGCCTCCCCGGCCGGCGCGTACTTCCCCGGCGGGGTGAAGCCGGTGTCCATCTGGGTCTCCGAGGACCGTGTCCGGGCCGTGCCCGGCGGCATGGGCGACGCGAAGACCGGCGGCAACTACGCGGCGTCCCTGCTCGCGCAGGCCGAGGCCGCGGCCAAGGGGTGCGACCAGGTCTGCTACCTCGACGCCGTGGAGCACACGTGGGTCGAGGAGCTGGGCGGCATGAACCTGTACTTCGTGTACGGGGACAGGATCGTCACGCCGTCGCTCACCGGGTCGATCCTGGAGGGTGTCACGCGGGACTCCCTGCTCGCCGTCGCCCGTGACCTCGGGTACGAGGCCGAGGAGGGCCGGGTGTCGGTCGAGCAGTGGCAGCGGGACTCGGAGAACGGGTCTTTGACCGAGGTGTTCGCCTGCGGGACGGCCGCCGTGATCACGCCGGTCGGTACGGTGAAGCGGGCCGGGGCGGAGTGGAAGCAGAGTGGGGGAGAGCCGGGGGAAGTCACGTCGCGGCTGCGCCAGGCCCTGCTCGACATCCAGCGCGGTACGGCCGAGGACAAGCACGGGTGGATGCACCAGCTGGGCTGAATGGCCCTGGTTGCCGGGGGCTCGCCCCGCCCCCGGATCCCCGGGGCCTATGCCCACCCACCCCCCGACTCGGCCGGACAGGAAGCCGCGGTCGGGGCGTCGGCCCCGGGCTCGCTCTTGAGTGAGCCCGGGGTCGTCAGTGCGTACGCTGCCCCGCCCACCAGCCCCGACAGCACGAAACTGCAGTCCACCCCGCCGGTCAGGGCCAGCAGCGGTCCCTCGTACGACGGCAGGGACACCGCCAGGACGCCGACGGTCGCTCCGGCGGCCCAGGAGAGTGTCGCCGGGACGTTCCAGCCGGCGCGGTACCAGTAGACGCCGCCCCGGGCGCGCCGGTTGAAGACCTGGAGGGCGTCCGCGTCGTACACCCCGCCGCAGCGGGCGAAGCCGATGAGGGTGATGACCGCCCAGGGTGTGCCGATCGCGGTCAGCAGCAGCACGAAGGACGTCATCGCGTTCTGCGCGCTCGAGTAGTAGTGCCCGGCGAAGACGCAGGCCGTGGCCACCACGGCGACCGTGTACGTGGCCCTGGCGCGGGAGGCGCGCGGCAGGATCGCGTCCAGGTCGAGGCCCATCGAGTACAGCATCAGACCCGCGTTGCCGACCGAGCCCGCGGACGCCGCGAGCAGCAGCGGGACCAGGTACCAGGAGGGGGCCGCCGCGACCAGCGGGCCCGCGTAGTCGGCCGCCGCCCGGGCCGCGAACGCCGTGAAGGTGCCGAAGAGCTGCGGCACCAGCAGCCCCAGCACCAGCCCCAGCCAGGTCGCGTGCAGTACCCGCCGGGAGGAGTGGCGGGCCGGGGAGATGTAGCGGGTGTAGTCGCCGAGCAGCGTGATGAAGGCGACCGGTCCGGACAGCCCGGCGGCCACGGCCGCGAGCAGCCACGTCGGCCAGAAGCCGCCCAGCAGGTAGCCGCCGGTCTCCGGCAGCGCGGCCGTGGTGAAACCGGGGGCGTAGGCGATCACACCGACCGCCAGCAGTGCCGTCATGCCGAACGCCAGCACCCGGGACATGGCGAGCAGCACCCGGTAGCCGTACACCGCGCCGGCGACGGTGGCCGCGGCGAGCAGCCCGTAGACGATGCCGTACGACACCCCGCCCTGGGGCAGCCCGGCCAGCCGCCCCAGCACGCTCACCATCACGTCCCCGCCGATCCACACCGTCAGCGCGGTGTAGCCGAGGGCCAGCAGCAGCCCGACCACCGAGCCGACCAGCCGCC
The DNA here is from genome assembly GCF_000158955.1 of Streptomyces viridochromogenes DSM 40736. Taxonomy (GTDB): domain Bacteria; phylum Actinomycetota; class Actinomycetes; order Streptomycetales; family Streptomycetaceae; genus Streptomyces; species Streptomyces venetus. Next base: position 6,227,455 of record NZ_GG657757.1, read on the forward strand.
CGCGCACCCCGAACTGGGCGCCGGAGGAGGTCGACAGGTTGGTGCCGGTGCGCAGCGACACCAGCGCCAGCGGGGCCGTGAACAGCACGCCCACCACCGTGCCCGCGAGCACCGCGCTGACCGACGACCACCAGTCCAGGCCGAAGGACGGCGGCAGCCAGCCGAAGACGATCACGCCCAGGCAGAGGTTGGAGCCGAGCAGGATCGTGACGAGGTCGCGCGGCCCGCTGGTGCGCTCCTCCTCCGGGATGGTGTCGACTCCGCGCTGTTCCATCGGCATGCTGGTCTCCCTTGGTTAGAGCGACGTTCAATGTGATGTGTGCGTCGCCCCTCCGTCAACCTTTCGGTCAAGGGAATTTCATGTTTAGAGTGATGCTCTAAATGGAGGGAGTGACATGCGGCTGACCCCGACCGAACGCGACCGGCTGCTGCTCTTCGGCGCCGCCGAGCTCGCCCGCGCCCGCAGGGCCAGGGGACTGAGGCTCAACGTCCCCGAGGCGACCGCGCTCATCGCCGACACGGTGTGCGAGGCCGCTCGGGACGGCAAGCGGCTCGCTGAGGCCGTCGAGGCCGCACGCTCCGTGCTCGGACCCGACGACGTCCTGCCCGGCGTGGCCGACGTCGTCACCGAGGTGCATGTCGAGGCGGTCTTCGACGACGGCTCCCGGCTCGCGGTCGTCTCCGACCCCGTCGGCGGCGGCTCGGCGCCGGACGCTCCGGGCGCGCTGCTGCCCGGGCCGGGGCACCCCGAACCCGAGCCGGCCGAGCGGCTGACGGTCACCAACACCGCGACCGTGCCGGTCTCCGTCACCTCCCACTTCCACTTCTTCGAGGCCAACCCACGGCTCGACTTCGACCGCCGGAGGGCCTACGGCATGCGGCTCGCCGTGCCCGCCGGGTCCTCCGTGCGGTTCGGGCCGGGGGAGAGCGTCGCGGTGGGGCTGGCGCCCATCGGGGGGCGGCGCGTCGCGATCGGGTTCGCGGGGCTCGTCGACGGGCCGCTGGACGCACCCGGCGCCCGTGAGGAGGCACTGCGCCGCGCCGCCGCCTGCGGCTACCTCGGCGTACCGGACACACCTGACCAGGAGGACGAGCGATGAGCCGCCCAGGAGGCCACCCCGCCGAGGCCCGCCGCCTCACCCCGTACGAGTACGCCGCCACCCATGGCCCCCGGGCCGGCGACCGCGTCCGGCTGGGCGACTCCGGTCTGGTCGTCAAGGTCGAGTCCGACTCCCAGCGCCCCGGCGACGAGTTCCTCGCCGGGTTCGGCAAGACCGCCCGCGACGGAATGCACCTCAGGGCCGCCGCGGTCCGGGAGACCTGTGACGCCGTCATCAGCAACGTCGTGGTGATCGACGCCGCGCAGGGCGTCCGGAAGGTCTCCATCGGCATCCGTGAGGGCCGGATCTGCTCGATCGGGCGGGCCGGGAATCCCGACACCCTCGACGGGGTCGACGTGGTCGTCGGCACCGGCACCTCGATCTACTCCGGCGAGGGCCTCATCGCCACCGCCGGGGCCGTCGACACCCACGTCCACCTGCTGTCGCCGCGCGTCATGGAGGCCTCGCTCGCCTCCGGCGTGACCACGATCATCGGGCAGGAGTTCGGGCCGGTCTGGGGCGTCGGCGTCAACTCGCCCTGGGCGCTGCGGCACGCGTTCAGCGCGTTCGACGCCTGGCCCGTCAACATCGGCTTCCTGGGCCGGGGTTCGTCGTCCCACGCCGCTCCTCTGGTGGAGGCCCTCGCCGAGGGCGGCGCCTGCGGCTTCAAGGTGCACGAGGACATGGGCGCCCACACCCGCGCCCTGGACACCGCCCTGCGCGTCGCCGAGGAGCACGACGTCCAAGTGGCCCTGCACAGCGACGGCCTGAACGAGTGCCTGTCCGTCGAGGACACCCTCCGGGTGCTGGAGGGCCGCACCATCCACGCCTTCCACATCGAGGGCTGCGGCGGCGGGCACGTCCCCAACGTCCTGAAGATGGCCGGTGTGCCGAACGTCATCGGCTCCTCCACCAACCCCACCCTGCCCTTCGGCCGGGACGCCGTCGCCGAGCACTACGGCATGATCGTCTCGGTCCACGACCTCAAGACCGACCTGCCCGGCGATGCCGCCATGGCCCGCGACCGCATCCGTGCCGGGACGATGGGCGCCGAGGACGTCCTGCACGACCTGGGCGCGATCGGCATCACCTCCTCGGACGCACAGGGCATGGGCCGCGCGGGCGAGACGGTCCGCCGCACCTTCGCCATGGCCGGGAAGATGAAGACCGAGTTCGGCGCCCCGGACGAGCACGACAACGACCGCGTCCTGCGCTACATGGCCAAGCTGACCATCAACCCGGCCCTCGCACACGGCCTCGCGCACGAGGTCGGGTCCCTGGAGGTCGGCAAACTCGCCGACATCGTGCTGTGGCGCCCGGAGTACTTCGGCGCCAAACCGCAACTGGTGCTGAAGTCCGGCTTCCCGGCCTACGGCGTGACCGGCGACCCTAACGCGGCGACCGACACCTGCGAACCCCTCGTCCTGGGGCCGCAGTTCGGTGCGCACGGGGGGACACCGGCCGACATCTCGGTGGCGTTCGTCGCCCAGGCAGCCCTGGACCAGGGGCGCGACGGCATGCCGACCCGCCGCCGACGGGTCGCCGTGCGCGGCACCCGCGGGATCGGCCCGGCCGACCTGCGCCTCAACTCCCGTACCGGAGCCGTCGACGTCGACCAGCGCACCGGCCTCGTCACCCTCGACGGCGAGCCGCTGCGCTCCGAACCCGCCGAGTCCGTCTCCCTCAACCGTCTCTACTTCCTCTGAGGACCCCACGATGACCGCAGCCGCCGACGGCTTCCGCATGCCCGCCGAGTGGGCCCCGCACGAGCGCACCTGGATGGCCTGGCCGGGCCCGAACCCGACCTTCGACGACCCGGAGGACCTGGCCGCCGCCCGGATCGCCTGGGCCTCGGTCGCCCGCGCGGTGCGCCGCTTCGAGCCCGTGACGGTGGTGTGCGGGCCCGGGCAGACCGCCGGGGCCGCCGCGCTGCTGGGGCCGGACATCGACACCGTCGAACGCGAGCTCGACGACGCCTGGATGCGCGACATCGGCCCCACCTTCCTGACCAACGGGAGAGGTGAACTGGCCGCCGTCGACTGGACGTTCAACGGCTGGGGCGCCCAGAGCTGGGCCCGCTGGGAGCACGACGCGAAGGTCGCCGCACATATCGCGGACCTCGCCGGGGCCCGGACGTACGCCTCGAAGCTCGTCAACGAGGGCGGGGCCATCCACGTGGACGGCGAGGGGACGGTGCTGCTGACCGAGACGGTCCAGCTCGGCCCCGAGCGCAACCCGCAGTGGAGCCGCGAGGAGGTCGAGGCCGAGATCCACGCCCAACTCGGCACCCGCAAGGCCATCTGGCTGCCGCGCGGACTGACGGGCGACTACCCTCCGCACGGATTCGGCACCCTCGGCCACGTCGACATCGTCGCGGCCTTCGCCCGCCCCGGCGTGGTCGTGGCGCACTCCCAGCCGGACCCGGCGCACCCCGACCACGAGGTGACCAAGGAGGTCATCGGGCTGCTGAAGTCGCAGACGGACGCGCGGGGCCGCCGACCGGAGGTGGTGGAGGTCCCCGCGCCGACCGCCCTGGAGACGGACGGCCACTGGGCCGACTACTCCTACATCAACCACTACCTCTGCAACGGCGGCGTGGTCCTGTGCGGCTTCGACGATCCGCGCGACGAGATCGCGGCCGGCATCTTCCGGCGGCTGTTCCCCGAGCGGACGGTAACGCTGGTGGATGCCCGTACGATCTTCGCCGGTGGTGGGGGAATCCACTGCATCACACAGCAGCAGCCGAAGATCTAGGAGCCACAGATGGCTGGTGGGCGCAGGCCGGCCCCGCCCCGCGAGGACGTGCTCACCGCAGCCATGGAAATGATCGCCGAGCGCGGCCTGGAGAAGCTCACCATGGCGGCGCTCGGCCGCGAGGTCGGCATGAGCAGCGGGCACCTGCTGTACTACTTCGGCTCCAAGGACGAGCTGCTGCTGCGCACCCTGGAGTGGAGCGAGGGCCGGCTGGGCGCCGAGCGCGGACGGCTGCTGACCCGCGCCGCCCCCGCCCGCGAACGCCTCGACGCCTACGTCGACCTGTACGTCCCCGACGGCCACCGCGACCCCCACTGGACGCTGTGGCTGGAGGTCTGGAACCGCTCGCAGACCGCTGCCGCCGACGCGGACGCCCGCGACCGGCAGGCCGCCATCGAAGGCGCCTGGCACCGCGACCTGGTCGCCCTGCTCGCCGAGGGCATCTCGCGCGGCGAGTTCCGCCGCGTCGACCCGGACCGGTTCGCCGTCCGGCTGCGGGCGCTGCTGGACGGCCTCTCCCTCCACGTGGCGATCGGCCTGCGCGGCACCGACCGGGCACAAGTCCTCACACACGTACGCGAGTTCCTGGCGGAAAGCCTCCTCACGGACACCTGAACGCGCGCCCGGGTCGTACCCAATACGGCGGATTGACCCGGTGGTCGTGGTGATGTTGGCTCTGGGGGAGCCCTCGGCGCGGGGCCGGGGGAGCAGCGTCCACGGGGAACACGGGGACTGCGGGGAACACAGGGGGAACAGCACATGACCAGCACCAGGAGGGCCACGTCCGGCGCGCTCGGCGTGGCCCTGGCCGTCACGCTCGGCATCACCGCCGCGCTGCCCGCGACCGCCGCACCGGCGCCGGTGCCGCGGACCGAGAAGGCGAGCGTCGCCCCGGACGGCTCCGAGGGCAACGCCGCCTCCGGCGGGCCGAGTCTGAGCGCCGACGGCCGGCATCTGGCCTTCGTCTCCACCGCCGACAATCTCGTCGCCGGTGACACCGACGGCGCCGCAGACGCCTTCGTGCGCGACCTGAAGACCGGCACGACCCGGCTGGTGAGCACCGCGGCGGGCGTGGGCCCCGTCGACGACGTCGCCCTGAGCGGCAACGGCCGGTACCTGGCCTTCAGCGCCACCGGCACCGGCGACGGCCTCGGCCACCTCTGGGTCAAGGACCTCAAGGCCGGCACCGTCCAGCGCGTCAAGGACACCGTCGACACCGGCTACGACACCGCCCGGCAGCCCGCCATCAGCGCCGACGGCCGCTACGTCGCCTTCGTCGCCGAGCGCTCCGGACTCACCCAGGGCGACGATGTCCGAGGCCGCGTCTACCGCGTCGACCGCACCAGCGGCAAGGCCGTCCGCATCAGCCAGGTCCCCGCCCCGGGCGACCGCAAGACCGCCGCCACCAACCCGTCCATCAGTGCCGACGGCAGCCGTGTCGGCTACCAGTTCTTCGTCCCGCACCCCGCCTCGGGCGACTGGAGCGACGCCTGGGTCCGTGACGTGCCGAGCGGCGAGCTGATCCAGGCCGACCGGGCGCCGGACGGCAGGACGTCCGACGGGCAGACCGAGTTCCCGCAGATCAGCGCCGACGGCCGGTACGCGGTCTTCAACTCGCTCGACTCGCGGCTCACCCCGGACGACACCAACAAGGGGCACAACGTCTTCGTCCGGGACCTGAAGACGGGAGGACTCCGGCGCATCGACGCCGCCGACCCGGCCGCCTTCACCGCCCATCCGCAGCTCAGCGGCGACAACCGGCATCTGGCCTTCGTCTCGGCCGACCCGGGCGACACCAGCTACACGTATCGCGCGTACGTACGCGACCTGCGGACCGGGCGCACCGTCCTGGCCAGCCCGGACACCGAGGGCGGCCCGAACGACCAGAGCGTGTCCGCCCCGGTGCTCGACCGGAACGGCCGCCAGGTCGCCTTCAGCAGCTCCTCGCCCGACCTCGTGCCCGGCGACACGTACGACACCTCGCACGTCTATGTCCGCCATCTCGGGTGACCGACCGCATTCTGAGACAACCGTGAGTGAGGTGCGGGGGCTGTGCCAGACTGCCCCCGTGCTCTCGTTCGCCACGATTATTGGCAGCAGGCGCGCCGGTCCGCAGTGACCGCCACGTACGACCAGGTACGGGCGGACACCGTCGTCCTCGACCCGCGCGCAGACCTCTCGCACCCGCGAGAGGTTTTTCGCTTTTCTGGCCCACCCGCCGCCAGAAGCGAGAGCGCGAGGGAGTATGTGGGGGCGGTGGAGCCGGTCATTCCGGTACGACCGAGATCCAATCCTCAGGAGCCTTGAGACCATGACCGAGACCAGCGAGCTCGACGATTCCTTCCACGTCTTCGACACCACCCTGCGCGACGGCGCCCAGCGGGAGGGCATCAACCTCACCGTCGCCGACAAGCTCGCCATCGCCCGGCACCTGGACGACTTCGGCGTGGGCTTCATCGAGGGCGGCTGGCCGGGCGCGAACCCCCGCGACACCGAGTTCTTCGCCCGCGCCCAGCAGGAGATCGACTTCCGGCACGCCCAGCTGGTCGCGTTCGGCTCCACCCGCCGCGCCGGCGCGACCGCGGCCGAGGACCCGCAGGTCAGAGCGCTCCTGGAGTCCGGGGCGCAGGTGATCACGCTGGTCGCCAAGTCCCACGACCGCCATGTCGAGCTCGCCCTGCGCACCACCCTGGACGAGAACCTGGCGATGGTCCGCGACACGGTGTCGTTCCTCAAGGAGCAGGGCCGCCGGGTCTTCGTCGACTGCGAGCACTTCTTCGACGGCTACCGAGCGAACCCCGAGTACGCGAAGTCGGTGGTCCGCACGGCGTCCGAGGCGGGCGCGGACGTGGTGATCCTCTGCGACACCAACGGCGGCATGCTCCCGGCGCAGATCCAGGCGGTCGTCTCCACGGTCCTCGCCGACACCGGCGCCCGGCTCGGCATCCACACCCAGGACGACACCGGCTGCGCGGTGGCCAACACCCTGGCCGCCGTCGACGCGGGCGCGACGCACGTGCAGTGCACCGCCAACGGGTACGGCGAGCGCGTCGGCAACGCCAACCTCTTCCCGGTCGTGGCGGCGCTGGAACTGAAGTACGGCAAGAAGGTCCTGCCCGAGGGCCGGCTGCGCGAGATGACGCGCATCTCGCACGCGATCGCCGAGGTGGTCAACCTGACCCCCTCCACGCACCAGCCCTACGTCGGCCTCTCCGCCTTCGCCCACAAGGCGGGACTGCACGCCTCGGCCATCAAGGTCGACCCGGACCTGTACCAGCACATCGACCCGGAGCTGGTCGGCAACACCATGCGGATGCTGGTCTCCGACATGGCCGGCCGGGCCTCCATCGAGCTCAAGGGCAAGGAGCTCGGCGTCGACCTGGGCGGCGACCGGGAGCTGGTCGGCCGGGTGGTCGAACGGGTCAAGGCGCGCGAGCTCGAGGGCTACACGTACGAGGCGGCCGACGCCTCCTTCGAACTCCTCCTGCGCACCGAGGTCCAGGGCAGGCCGCTGCGGTACTTCGAGGTCGAGTCCTGGCGCGCCATCGTCGAGGACCGGCCCGACGGCTCCCACGCCAACGAGGCCACGGTCAAGCTCTGGGCCAAGGGCGAGCGCATCGTCGCCACGGCCGAGGGCAACGGCCCGGTGAACGCCCTCGACCGGGCCCTGCGCGTGGGCCTGGAGAAGATCTACCCGCAGCTCGCCAAGCTGGAGCTGGTGGACTACAAGGTCCGCATCCTGGAGGGCAGGCACGGCACCAACTCGACGACCCGCGTCCTGATCTCCACGTCCGACGGCGCGGGCGAGTGGTCCACGGTGGGCGTCGCCGAGAACGTCATCGCCGCGAGCTGGCAGGCCCTGGAGGACGCGTACACCTACGGGCTGCTGCGGGCCGGGGTGGATCCGGCCGAGTAGCCGACGACTCTCCCGGGGCGCGACTCACATCGCCGTGTCCCGGGAACGCGGTGCCGGGATCTCGCCGCCCCGGTCACGTCCGGGCGCCCGGTCGAGGCGGAAGAGGCCCGCGGTCTGGGGACGCTGGCCGGTGGCGTGGGTGGTGGAGCGGGTCAGCTCCTCGACGCCGTCGGCCAGGTAGCCGACCCATGCCGTGCCCTCGTCCTCGATGATCCGCTGGGCGTCCGTGCGCAGTCGCTCGATCACCCCGAGCAGGGCCGCCTGCTCCTTGTCGCTGGGGGAGTCGGTGGTCCGCAGGAACGCCTGCGCCCACTCGGACTGCGCCCGCTTGAGGATCTGCTGGAGGGCCTGTTGCGTACGGATGTAGCGGGTCCAGGACGCCGAGAAACCGAAGATCCGGTCGAACAGGACGCACCCCGCCCCGCCGGCCAGGAACACGAAACCCCACTCGGGCCGCACGGTCGTGGGGGCCGCCGCGTGCACCAGCGGAGTGAGCGTGCCGACGATGCCCAGCAGCGCGGCCAGCGCCCGCAGCGAACGCGACCACAGCGACGGCCCCCGGCGGCGCGCCAGGTACCAGCCGATCGCCCCCGTCACCTCCGCCTCGGCGTGCCGGAACAGCTCCCACAACAGGTCGGCCCGCGTACGCGACCGATCCAGCTCGGCGAGTGCGGACACCGTCATGTCCGCGGCCCTGCGTCTTCCGAACATGCCTCTGTCTCCGCCCCTTCAGCTGCGACCGCCGGCCCGGACCGGCCGACCCGCGCACGGCAGTAAGCCAGAAGGCATCGTAGGGGCAGTCGCCCCCCGAAATCCCCGCCCCGGCCGATCTCCCATTCTGTGCCGATTCGGGTAACTTCGAAGATATGAAGGCCGCGCTGACGCGTACCCTCGTACGTCTGTTGATCGTGCCGGTCGCCGCCGTACTGGCGGTGCTGATGGCCGGTGCGCCCGGCGCACACGCGGCCACCGACCTCTCGAAGGTCGCCCAGGAACTGCGCCAGAGTCCCGTCTACGTCGACCCGGCCGCCTCCGACCAGCTGGCCGCGTCGGACGCGGAGGCACTCGCCGCCAAGATCAAGGACGCCGACAAGCCCGTCTTCGTGGCGGTCCTGCCGGCCGGCTACCCCACGCAGGACCTCTTCCGTAACCTCCGCACCGAGACCGGCATCACCGGCCTGTACGGCATCCGCCTCGGCGACGCGTTCGACGCCCGGGCCGACAGCGCGGTGATGAGCCGCCAGTCGGTGTCCAACCTGGTCAAGGCGGTCCAGGGCGCGGGCGACGCCAAGGCCCAGCTGAACGACTTCGTCGACGACGCCCTGCGCAACGTGGGCGGTTCGGCGCCGAGCAGCTGGAGCGACGGCTCGGGCCGTGACGTGCCGGTCGGCGGTCTCGTCACGTTCGGCGTCCTGGTCGCGGCCGGCGGCGCGGGCGCCTACGCGGTGGTCCGGCGCAACCGCCGCCGCCACGAGGAGGAGCAGCGGGCCGCGCTGGCGAAGCTGCGGGTGGTGGTCGACGAGGACATCACCGCATTCGGCGAGGAACTCGACCGCCTCGACTTCCACCCCGGGGAGCCCGGCGCCGACGACGCGATGCGCGCCGACTACGAGCGCGCCCTCGACGCCTACGAACAGGCCAAGTCCCTGATGGACGCCGCGACGAGACCGGAGGACGTCAAGGCCGTCACCGAGGCCGTGGAGGACGGCCGGTTCTCCCTCGCGACGCTCGCCGCCCGCCGTGCGGGCGGCCCGCTGCCGGAGCGCCGCCCGCCCTGCTTCTTCGACCCGCGCCACGGCCCCTCGGTCGCCGACGCCTCCTGGACGCCCCCGGCCGGCACCGAGCGCGAGGTGCCGGTCTGCGCGGCCGACCGGACCCGTCTCGCCGAGGGCCGCGACCCGGTGATCCGCGAGGTCGACACCGAACACGGCCGCCGCCCGTACTGGGAGGCCGGCCCGGCGTACGGCCCCTGGGCCGGCGGCTACTTCGGCGGCGGCCTCCTGCCCGGCCTCCTCGTCGGCACCCTGCTCGGCAGCATGATGGCCGGCCCCGCCTACGCGGCCGACTACGGCTCCGGCTACGGCGACTTCGGCGGCTACGACGGCGGCGACATCTCCGGCGGGGACTTCGACGCGGGCGACTTCGGGGGCGGGTTCGGAGGGGGCTTCGGTGGAGGCGACTTCGGCGGGGGAGGCGACTTCGGCGGCGGCTTCTGAGCCGGCCCCGCGCGGCTGAGCTCTGCCCCGTGGCGCTTCCCGGCTCGCGTGCGTAGCGCTTCCCGGCCCGCGTGCGGGGCCGGTGCCTGTGACCAGGCGGTATGTGTGGTTGCTCGCGGCTCGCCGCCGTTGGCGCTGAGTTCAGCGCCGTAGCTCCGCACCCGAAGGCCGACGACGGACATGACACGTCGGACGGCGATCCGGCAGCGGGGTGAGCGGGCCTCAGCGGCCCGGCGTCAACGTCCCGAACAGCCACCGGAGAGCCGGTGGTTCGGGTCTGTCGGACTCGGGGCTGGACACGGAACGGAGGCCAGGCGGTCGCGGCCGCCCTGATCCACCGGTTGTTCCGTCTGACCGGGCCGGGCGCCGGGCCGGTGCACGATGACGACCGCCGCCAGACAGACGGCCAGCCCCAGAGCGGTCTGCGCGCCGAACGGCTCACCGAACGCGAGCGCGCCCCACACGGCGGTGACCGGCGCCATCAGGAACATCAGCGTGTTGACCTCGGTCACCCCGGAACGCTCCAGGATGAGCCAGTACAGCCCGTAGCCGCCGAAGGTGGACAGCCCCACGAGCCAGGCGACCGCCACCCAGAACCCCGCGTCGGCGGGCGGCGCGGCGGCCCCGGTGGCCAGGGCCAGCAGGGAGAAGAGGACCGCGCTGGTGGCGCAGTGGACGGTCAGCGACACCGAGGGGGCCACCCGCGAGCGCGACCGGCTCTCCAGGAACGTCGCCGCGACCAGGGCCAGCATGCCGAGCAGCGGCACGGCGTACGCCCACCAGGCGGCGTCGGTGCCGGCCGCCGCGTCGGCCAGTGTGACCACGGCGACGCCGCTCAGCCCGAGGGCCAGGCCCACCCACTGCCGTCCCGAGACGTACTGCCCCAGCAGCGGTCCCGCGAGCGCTCCGGCGACGAGTGGCTGCACTCCGTCGATCAGGGCCGTCGTGCCGCTGGAGACACCGAGCTGGATGGCGTAGTAGACGCTGAGCAGATAGCCGCTCTGCGACAGCAGGCCGATCACGGCCTGCCGGGTCACGTCCCGGGCGGTGAGCCCCCGCCAGGCAGACCGCATGACGAGGGCGACGGCGAGGAGCACGACGGCCAGCGGCAGGAACCGCCACATCAGGACCGTGATCGCGGACGCGCTGCCGGCACCGAGCTTGGCCCCGATGAAACCGGAGCTCCAGCACAGGACGAAGGCGATGGAAAGGAGGATGTTCACGACATCACAACCAGTAGACAGATCGGTTTACCCGTGTCCCGCGCACTATACAGATCGGTATACTCGAGTGCCATGGGTACCCCCGCCGAGACCCCGCGCCGTATCACCATGACGCCCGCCGCCCGCCGTGCCCTGGCGGCCGCCGAGCGGCTCTTCTACGAGCGCGGCATCCACGCCGTCGGCGTCGACCTCATCGCCGCCGAGGCCGGGGTGACGAAGAAGACCCTCTACGACCGGTTCGGCTCCAAGGATCAGATCGTCGTGGAGTACCTGGCGGACCGCGACGAGCGCTGGCGGGCCTTCCTCGGCGAGCGGCTCGACGCGGCGGGGCCGGACCCGGGGGAGCGCGTCCTGGCGGTCTTCGACGCCTCACGCGCATGGGTGCCGGAGAGCAGCCCGAAGGGCTGCGGCATGGTCAACGCGCACGCGGAGATCAGCGACCCCGCCCACCCGGCCCACCCGATCATCACCGGCCAGAAGGCGTGGATGCTCGACCTGTTCACACGTCTCGCCGCGGAGATCGCACCCGAGGGGGCGGACTCATTGGCCCGGACGCTGATGCTCCTGCACGAGGGGGCGCTCGTCGCCCACGGTCTGGGCGTCTTCCCGGACGCCGTCGCCCACGCGCGTGAACAGGCGGCCGCCCTGCTCCCGTAGCGGACGGCTCTGCAGTAGCGGACAGCTCCTGTCCTACTCGCGCCCTACGGTGGCGCCATGACCGCCTCCGGAGGCCCGCTCGCCTTCACAACCGTCGCCGCCCTGGACTCCTGGCTGACCGCCCACCCCGCCCCGTGTCCCGGCCTCTGGGTCAAGGTCGCCAAGAAGGATTCGGGCATCCCTTCCGTCAGCGCCGCCGACGTCAACGACCTGGCGCTGTGCCATGGCTGGATCACCGGGCAGCGCAAGGGGCTCGACGAGTCGTACTACCTCCAGCGGATCACCCCGCGGCGCCCCGGCAGCCTCTGGTTCCTGGTCAACGTCCGGCGGGTCGGGGAGCTCGCCGCCGCAGGGCGGATACGGCCCGCCGGGCTCGCGGAGGTGGCGGCGGCGAGGGAGGACTGGCGGTGGGAGGCGGCGTACGCGTCGCAGCGGGAGGCCGGGGTCCCTGAAGACCTGGCGGCGGCGCTGGGGCGGAACCCTCGGGCCGCGGCCGCCTTCGAGGCGCTGGGGCGGACGGACCGGTACCTCGTGATGCTCGGCGTGCTCCGTGCCCGGACCGCGTCCGGCCGGGCGGCCCGGGTGGGCGCGGCGGTCAGGAAGCTGGAGTCCGGCCGGTGACGGCGGCGAAACGGGCCCGGCACCGCGCGGTGCCGGGCCCGGAAAGCCATGGGGCGGGTCAGAGTGTGGACGCCGCCGAGGCGATGGCGGAGGCGAACGTCGAGACCTCCGTGTAGACGCCGGGGGCCTCGGGCCGGGCGCAGCCCTCGCCCCAGCTGACGATGCCGACCTGGATCCAGCCGCCGGCGTTGTCCTTACGGAACATCGGGCCGCCGGAGTCGCCCTGGCAGGTGTCGACACCGCCCGCGTCGAACCCGGCGCAGATCTCCTCGTTCGCGACGAGGTCGCTGTAGAGGCCGCCGTAGGCCTTGCAGGCGGCGTCACCGACGAAGGGCACGGTGGCCTTGAGGAGGTAGCGCTGCTGGGAACCGCCCTCGCGGTTCGCGCCCCACCCGGCGATGGTGAAGTCACCGGTGTTGTACTGCGTGGTGGTGGCGATCTTCAGGGTCGGCAGGTTGATGGGCTGGGCGAGCTTGATCAGCGCCCAGTCCTTCCCGGTGCCGTTGTAGCCGGGCGCGCGGAGCACCTTGGTGGAGCGGACCTGGACCCGGCCGCTGGTGGACTGGAGGTCGACGACCCCGGCGGTGGCGGTGATGCTCGTGTTGTTGCCCGAACTGCCCACGCAGTGCGCGGCCGTGAGCACGATCTGCTGGGTGTAGAGCGCGCCGCCGCAGCCCATGGAGAGCCGGACCATGAACGGGAACTCGCCCTGCGCGGCGCGCGTCCCGCCGACGACGGGCGACGGGGCGGCCTGCGCGGCGGAGACGGGCTGGAGGCTGGCGATCGCGAGCGCGGCGGCGCCGAGGACCGCGCATCTCTTGAGGGCCGTGAGAAGTCTCTTCAACGTGATGCCTTCCGTGGGGGGTTGACTCGGGGAGACGTGCAACCGAAGCATCCGTTTGACGAGCGCATGTCAGCAGCAGGGTCAAAAAAGAACGGCCCCGTGCTGGCATGGACCGGTCAAAATTCTGCTGCTGGATTATGAGAACGCCGACAGACTTCACACAAGGGGCCCGATTCGGCCATGCCGCACGGGTCGGGCCCGTGCGGCACCGTTGCCGGCCTCAGGCGTTCCTGATCGCCGAGATGTCGAAGTTGAGCTTGATCTTGTCGGAGACCAGGACACCACCGGTCTCCAGCGCGGCGTTCCAGGTCAGGCCCCACTCGGAGCGCAGGATCTCCGCCTTGCCCTCGAAGCCGACGCGCTCGTTGCCGAAGGGGTCCTTCGCGGCGCCGTTGAACTCGAGGTCGATGGAGAGGGGGCGAGTGGTGCCGAGGATCGTCAGATCGCCGGTGACGCGGTAGTCGCCGCCGCCGAGGTCCTCCACCTTCGTGGAGCGGAAGGTCATGGTCGGGAACTCGTCGGTCTTGAAGAAGTCCGCGCTCTTCAGGTGGCCGTCGCGGTCGGCGTTGCCCGTCCCGATGCTGTCCATCACCACGTCGATGGAGGCCGTGGAGCGCGACGGGTCGGTGCCGTCGAGGTGGAGCGTGCCCGTGAAGTCCTGGAAGCTGCCCTTGACGTTGGTGACCATGGCGTGCCGGGCGACGAAACCGATCGTCGAGTGCGCGGGGTCGATCGTGTAGTCGCCGGTGAGGGCGGTCAGGTCCGTGGCGGCGGTGGTGGTCTCGGCGTCGTTGCGGCTGAAGATGCTCATGGGGTGTGCTCCTCCTGCGATTGATGTTGAACGTTGAACTACATCAACGCGGCCCACCGTAGACCTATTCCGTTCCATGCTCAACATTGCGGCCGGTGTGTCTTCGAACCCGGCTTGGGCCGCCCATACCGCCGCCTGGCGGCACCGCGCGGCACGCAGGGGTGGTCCCGCCGGACTCCGGTGCGGAACGGACCGGCCTCGGTTCACCAAGGGAGCGGGCCCCGCCGGACCGGGTGGGCAGGACCCGCCGGATCGATGTCCGGTGGCGGTGTCCTGAGAGACAGGGTTCCGTTTTTAGGGACCGTATGGAGACAGACGAGCCCACGGCCGACGCACAGCGCAGGGGAGACCGACTCGTGACACTCACCGGTTCCGGATCGGCCCACGACCCACCGGCGGGCGCCGCTTCACATCGCTACCGCTCCACGTCCCCCGGCCCCGCCAGGGCGCGCGAGCACGGCCCGCCGCGGCGCCTGGACCGGCGCGTGGCCCTCGTCACCGGTGCGTCCTCGGGCATCGGGGCGGCCACGGCACGGCGCTTCGCCATGGACGGCTGGCAACTGCTCCTCAGCGGGCGCGACCGGAACCGCCTGGAGCAGACGGCGTCCGGCACCTCGGCCGTCGTGCTGCCCGCCGACCTCGCCGCCCCGGACGGCCCGCGCCTGCTGGCCCAGTCCGCGCTGCGCGCGACCGGCCGCATCGACGTCCTGGTCGCCGGGGCGGGCATCGGCTGGGCCGGCCCCTTCGCCGCCATGCCGCACACCGACATCGACCGCGTACTGGCCCTGGACCTCAACGCCACGCTCCACCTCGTGCGCGAGGTCCTGCCCTCCATGATCGCGGCCGGCCGCGGCCGGGTGGTGCTGTTCGGCTCGCTGGCGGGCTGCCTGGGCATCCGGGAGGAAGCGGTGTACTCCGCCGCCAAGGCCGGTCTGGCCGTCTTCGCCGAGGCGCTGCGCCAGGAACTGCGCGGCACCGGCGTGGGTGTCACGCTCGTCGTGCCCGGCCCCGTCGACACGCCCTTCCACACCCGCCGCGGCAGGTCCTACGACCGCTCCCGGCCCCGGCAGATCTCGCCCGGGGCCGTGGCCGGCGTGGTCTGGGAGGCCGTGCGCCAGAGCCGCGACGACGCCTACGTCCCCGGCTGGCTCACCCTCCCGTCCCGTGTCCGCGCCCTGGCCCCGGGGCTGTGCCGGCGCCTGCTCGACCGCTTCGGCTGACCCGGCCCCGGCACCCGGAGCCGTCGCCCCTCCCCGGTCACTCCGGTCTCCCGGTCTCCCGGTCACTCCGGCCGAATCGTCCGTTCAGGTGGACCTCTCCCCGTGGTAGGGCATGGACATGACTTTCCAGCGTCGCGTCTTCTCCCGCCTCACGGCCCGGGCCGCCGTCGCCCTGCCCGGGCCCAGCCGCCGTGCCCTGCTGCTGGCGGCCGCGGCCCTGGCGGCCACCGGCGGTGCGACGCCCACGCTCCCCGCCCCGGGCGACTCCGACACGGACCCCTACGACACCCTCCGACGACGTTGGCTCGACATCGCCCTCGGCACCGGCTACGACCCGGCCGCGCAGCCGTACGCCGCCCGGCTCGCCGAGACCGGCCGGCTCGCCCGTGACCTGCGCGCGGGCATGGCCCCGGCGGCGAACTCCCTCTGGCCCGGCCACCCCTTCGACCCGCCGGCCGGCATCACCCGAAGCTACGGCCGCCTGTGGACCATGACCCAGGCCTACGTCCAGCAGGGGACCGGGTCGACCGCGGAACCCGGGTTGGTCTCCGAAAACTTGTGGGGGGGCTCAGAACCTCTTCTTCCGCCACGGTTTAAAACCCCTCCACCACCCGTATAGGAAATGGGTGGGAGAGGGGCAGAATCGGCAGCCCGGGCCTGGCTTCACGGACATCACGCGCTGTCTGTACAACGGTTGGGGGAGCCCGCGGTCGCCGCGGGCTGGCCGCAGTCGACACTCGTCTCGACTCGACTCGGCATCGGGACTATTCCGGCACGTCCACCGGCGCCAACCGTGTCGACCTGTGCCGCTCCGTCGCCCTGCGCGGCATCCTCGGCCGCGCCCCGGCCAAGATCGCCCTCGCCCGCGACGCGCTCTCCCCGGTCTTCCCGTACGTCACCCGGGGCGACGGCCTCTACGCCGACGGCTCCTTCGTCCAGCACACCCGGGTCGCCTACTCGGGCACGTACGGGCAGGTCGTGCTCGACGGCCTCGGCCGGCTGTTCACCCTGCTCGCGGGGTCCGACTGGGAGGTCACCGACCCGAACCGGCAGATCATCCTCGACAGCGTCGAACAGGCCTACGCACCGCTCATCCACGACGGGCTCGTCATGGACAGCGTCAACGGCCGGGCCATCAGCCGCGGCTACCTCACCACCGACGACCGCCAGGTCATGCGCGGCGACCACTTCCACGGCCAGCAGCTCATCGCGGCCATCGCCCTGCTCGCGGCCGGCGCGAGCCCGGCGGAACGCGACCGCTGGCACGCCCGGATCAAGGGCTGGATCGAACGCGACACGGTCAGCCCGATCCTGACGGCACGCCAGTTCGGCGTGGCCGACCTGGCGCGGCTCCACACGGTCGCCGCCTCGCCCGTCCCGGCCGCCCCCGAACCCACCGGACACCGCCTCTTCGCCGCCATGGACCGCGCCGTCCACCGCCGCCCCGGCTTCACCGTGAACATCGCCATGGCCAGCGACCGCATCGCCCACTACGAGTGCGGCAACGGCGAGAACCCGCGCGGCTGGCACACCGGCGCCGGGATGGTGAGCTGGTGGGCCGGAGCGAGCGACCAGTACACGGACTGGTACTGGCCGACCGTCGACTGGTACCGCCTGCCCGGCACCACCGTCTCCACCAAGCGCCTCGCCGACCGGGAAGGCGGCGAGTGGGGCGAGGCCCGCCCGGACGCGCGCTGGGTCGGCGGCACCACCGACGGTGAGTACGCGGCCCTCGGCCAGCACCTCAAGGGCCTCGGCTCCACCCTCCAGGCCCGCAAGTCCTGGTTCTGCGTCGCGGACGCGGTGATCTGCCTGGGCGCCGGGATCAGCTGCGCCGACGGCGTCCCGGTCGAGACGGTCGTCGACAACCGCAACCTCGGCGAGGCGGGCACCCAGCGCTTCACCCGGGCCGGGAACTGGGCCCACCTGGAGGACCACGGCGGCTGGGTCCTGCTCGACGGCGAGCCGCGGGTGCTGCGCGAGGACCGCACCGGAGCCTGGTCCGACATCAACACCGGCAGCACCCCGGAGCGGCGTACCCGCCGCTGGCAGACCCTCTGGCTCGACCACGGCACCGACCCGGCGGACGCCACGTACGCCTACCTGCTGATGCCGAGGGCGTCCCGCCGCGCGGTCGCACGCCGCGCCGCCGACCGCCGCTGGCTGTCGGTCCTCGCCAACGACGCCGGCCGCCAGGCGGTCACCGTGCCCTCCCTCGGCTGCACGGCCGCGAACTTCTGGCGGGCCGGCACGGCGGGACCGCTCACGGCCTCCGCCGGCGCGAGCGTGCTGACCGTCCGCCGGGGCCGGACCGCTACCCTCTGTGTGAGCGAACCGCCCCGCACGGGCCGGCCGCTGGAGATCATCTGGCACCGCCCGGTCCGCGGGGTCGTCCGCGCGGACGAGTCGGTCGACGTGCTCTCCGCGGGCCGCCGGCTGCGGGTGCGCGTCACCCCGGGGGAGGCATGCGCCACGCATGTTTGTGAGGTGACTCTCGACTGACGGCCTTGTGCGACCCCTACAAGCCGCACACCCTCTGAGCAGTCGAAAAGGCTGTACCCCGCCATGGTTCTGTTCAGGGGTACCAGGAAAACACGCCGGAGACTGTGAGGAGTCGACGGCTCGCAATCCTCGGTTGTCTTCGTAAGGTCACTACATGACCGTTTTGGATGAGGCGCCGGGTGAGCCGACCGACGCGCGTGGACGCGTGGCCGAACTGCACGAGATCCGTGCGCAGGCGGTGGCCGGCCCGAGCGAGAAGGCGACCGAGGCGCAGCACGCCAAGGGCAAGCTGACCGCGCGGGAGCGCATCGAGCTGCTCCTCGACCCGGAGTCCTTCCGCGAGGTCGAGCAGCTGCGCCGGCACCGGGCCCAGGGCTTCGGCCTGGAGACCAAGAAGCCGTACACCGACGGTGTGATCACCGGCTGGGGCACGGTGGAGGGCCGCACGGTCTTCGTCTACGCCCATGACTTCCGCATCTTCGGCGGTGCGCTGGGCGAGGCCCACGCCACCAAGATCCACAAGATCATGGACATGGCCATCGCGGCCGGTGCCCCGCTGGTCTCCCTGAACGACGGCGCGGGTGCCCGCATCCAGGAGGGCGTATCGGCGCTCGCCGGCTACGGCGGCATCTTCCAGCGCAACACCAAGGCCTCGGGTGTCATCCCGCAGATCTCGGTGATGCTCGGCCCGTGCGCGGGCGGCGCCGCCTACAGCCCGGCGCTCACGGACTTCGTGTTCATGGTCCGCGACACCTCGCAGATGTTCATCACCGGCCCGGACGTGGTCAAGGCCGTCACCGGCGAGGAGATCACCCAGAACGGCCTGGGCGGCGCCGACGTGCACGCCGAGACCAGCGGTGTCTGCCACTTCGCCTACGACGACGAGGAGACGTGCATCGCCGAGGTGCGCTACCTCCTGTCCCTGCTCCCGCAGAACAACCGCGAGAACCCGCCCCGCGCGGAGTCCTCCGACGCGGTGGACCGCCGCTCGGACGTCCTGCTGGACCTGGTCCCGGCCGACGGCAACCGGCCCTACGACATGGCCAAGGTCATCGAGGAGATCGTCGACGACGGCGAGTACCTGGAGGTCCACGAGCGCTGGGCGCGGAACATCATCTGCGCGCTGGGCCGCATGGACGGCCAGGTCGTCGGCATCGTCGCCAACCAGCCCCAGTCGCTCGCCGGTGTCCTGGACATCGAGGCCTCCGAGAAGGCGGCCCGCTTCGTCCAGATGTGCGACGCCTTCAACATCCCGATCATCACCCTTCTGGACGTCCCCGGCTTCCTGCCGGGCGTCGACCAGGAGCACGGTGGAATCATCCGCCACGGCGCGAAGCTGCTGTACGCCTACTGCAACGCGACCGTGCCCCGGATCTCGCTGATCCTGCGCAAGGCCTACGGAGGTGCGTACATCGTCATGGACAGCCAGTCCATCGGGGCGGACCTCACCTACGCCTGGCCGACCAACGAGATCGCCGTCATGGGCGCCGAGGGTGCCGCCAACGTCATCTTCCGCCGCCAGATCGCCGACGCCGAGGACCCCGAGGCCATGCGGGCCCGCATGGTCAAGGAGTACAAGTCCGAGCTGATGCACCCGTACTACGCGGCCGAGCGCGGACTCGTCGACGACGTGATCGACCCCTCGGAAACCCGCGAGGTACTGATCAAGTCCCTGGCGATGCTCCAGACCAAGCACGCCGACCTGCCCTCCCGCAAGCACGGCAACCCGCCGCAGTAACCTGGCGGACATCTTCCTCACGGAGACTGACACCCATGGACACCCCTGACATCCGCGTCGAGAAGGGCCACGCCGAGCCCGAGGAAGTCGCCGCCATCACGGCGATCCTCCTGGCCCGCGCCGCCGCCCGCCCCACCGACCCGACCCCGTCGCACCGCGGCCGCGTGAAGGCCGGCTGGCGCCGCCTCGAGCGCGAGCCGGGCTTCAGGGCCCCGCACAGCTGGCGCTGACCCCCAGCCCCATGAGAGGCCCCTCCACACGGAGGGGCCTCTCGTTTTCGTTTCTGGGGGCGCGGGGCTGTATCGATGTGCGGCTCCGCCGCGTGGGCGCGATCAGCCCCCACAACCCCGCACCCGGCAACGCGACAGCCCCCGCCAACGCGACAGCCCCCGGCAGCCCAGAGGCCGCCAGGGGCTGTCCCACAAGCAACTGACTACCGAAGCCGTGCCATCAGAGCGTGCTCGACGAGCGTGATCAGCGCACTCTTGGCGTCGGCCCGGTGCCGGGCGTCCGTCGTGATGATCGGCGTGTCCGGCCCGATCTGGAGCGCCTCACGCACCTCGTCCGGCGTGTACGGCTGCTGGCCGTCGAAGCCGTTCAGGGCGATGACGAACGGCAGGCCGCTGTTCTCGAAGTAGTCGACGGCCGGGAAGCAGTCGGCGAGGCGGCGCGTGTCCACCAGGACGATCGCGCCGATCGCGCCGCGTACCAGGTCGTCCCACATGAACCAGAAGCGGTCCTGGCCCGGCGTACCGAACAGGTACAGGATCAGGTCCTGGTCCAGGGTGATACGGCCGAAGTCCATGGCCACCGTGGTGGTGGTCTTGTCCCCGGTGTGGGTGAGGTCGTCGATGCCGGCCGAAGCTGACGTCATGACGGCCTCGGTACGCAGCGGGTTGATCTCCGAGACGGCCCCGACGAACGTGGTCTTGCCCACGCCGAAGCCACCCGCCACCACGATCTTCGCCGAGGTGGTGGAGCGGGAAGGACCGCCGCTAGAGCTTGCGAAGTCCACTGAGCACCCTTTCGAGCAGTGTCACGTCTGGCTGGCCGCCGGCGTTCTCGTCGCCGCCGGGCTGATGGATCGCGACCAGTCCCGCCTCCGCCAAGTCGGCGACGAGGATCCTGGCCACGCCGAGAGGGATCGTGAGGAGCGCCGAGATCTCGGCGACCGACTTGATTTCCCGGCAGAGGTTGCAGATCCGCTGATGCTCGGGCAACTGGCCCTGCATCTGGTGCGGCTGCGCAGTGGTGTGCACCAGCGCCTCGATGGCGAGCTGGTAACGCGGGCGGGTCCGGCCACCGGTCATGGCGTACGGACGCACCAACGGGTTGTTCGACGCCCCGGCGGGCGCCGGCTCGGGGCTGCGGCGCTGCGGCTGCACAGGCTGGATACGCGGGGCCGGCGGCTGGTCGTACGGCGACGGGCCGGGGCCCTGTGGCGCGTACGGCTGCCGGTGGCTCGGTGCGGAGGGGAAGTTGTAACGGTTCGGGTTCTGCCCACCGTCGCCCTGGCCCTGGGCAGGGCCGTACGACCAGTTGCCCGAAGACGAACCGCCTGGGGGTGTTGCCACTTTCTCCTCCTCCGACTGTGCCTGGCACCCATCGCTGTGGAGCCGCGTCCCAAGACCTTACGGCCAGGGGACGCCAAAACGCACCGTCCGTCTGTTAGTTGAGCAGGCTCCCCTGGAGCTCCGCACGAAGGTCCGGTGTCAGGACCGTACCGGCTCGGTCCACAAGCAGCGCCATCTCGTATCCGATGAGGCCGATGTCCGCCTCCGGATGTGCGAGAACCGCGAGCGAAGAGCCGTCGGATACGGACATGATGAAGAGGAATCCCCGCTCCATCTCCACAACCGTCTGGTTCACGGCGCCTCCCTCGAAGATCCGGGAAGCACCGGCCGTCAGTGACGTCAGACCGGATGCGACGGCCGCGAGCTGGTCGGCGCGGTCGCGGGGGAAGCCTTCGGACATCGCCAGAAGGAGTCCGTCGGCGGAGACCACCACCGTGTGGGACACCCCCGGGGTGTTGTCCACGAAGTTGGTGATCAACCAGTTCAGGTTCTGTGCCGCCTGGCTCATCGGGCTCACACTAACGCTCCTGGTTGTAGGTGCTGTCAGGACCGAAGCCCTGGCCGTTCGTTTCACTGCCTGCGTTACGTCCGCGCTGTACGCCGCGACGCAGGTTGCTCAGCCTGCCCCGGACGTCCTCCGGGGCGCGGGAGACCTGTGGGCCTCCCTGGGGGGTGCTTTCGGCGGCACCCTCGATCAGATTGGCCTTGGGTACCCGCCTCGGCAGGCCGGAGGAGGTGACCCCGCCCGCCCTGGGCTTCCGGAGCTGCGAGGCCTGCTGCCAGCGCTCGTCGTTCGCCGAGCGCCAGTTGCTGTCGCCGTTGCTCTCCGGGGTGGAGGCCGGAGGCTCCTGGCTCGCCTGCCGGGCGCCGCCCGTGCCGTTCGCACCGCTCGCGGCGGAACCGCGGCGGGGGAGCCCCGAGTCGGTCAGCGAGTGGGCGGCGGAGTGGGCCGGTCCCGGACGGTCGAAGCCTACGCGGTCCTGCTCGTTCGCGTCAGCGGCCTGCGCAGATTCCGTTTCCGGGGTCTGAGAAGGGTACTGGTTCTGGTAGCCGTTCTGGTAGCCGTCCTGCTGCGGCCAGTCGTCCTGGTAACGCCGCTGCTCGAAGGCCGGGAAGCTGTCGGGCACGTCGGCACCCGGCGCCGAGGGCTCTTCCTGGGCCGGCTCCGCATAGGAGGGCTCCGGGTAGCCGCCGTTCGGCGAGAAGGTGTCGTTCTGCGGCAGGCCGCCGTTCGGCGCGTAGTACTGCTCGTCGTACGCAGGCCGCTGCGGCTCGTCGTACGCCGCGTGCCGCTGCTCCTCGTACGGCGCCTGCTGCTGCTCCTCGTAGGCCGCCTGACGGTCGTACTGCTGCTCCGGGTAGCCGGTCCGGCCGGTGTCGTAGCCCGGGCCGCTGTCGTAGCCCTGCTGCCCGTTGTACTCGTCGCGGTACCCGGTCGCCTCGGTGGGCTCCTGGGAGTTCTGCCCGGGCAGGGCGGGCTGCTCGTGCGACTGGGCCTCCAGGGCCGCCCTGCGCTCCTCGCGCATCAGGGAGCGGCCGACCGGGTCCAGCTCGCGTATGTCGTCGGGGACGTCCGCATAACGGGTGTCGTCGAAGCCGAGCTCCGCCGCCGTGCGCATGGGCTGCTGGTTGAAGTTCTCGCCGCCGCCGAAGTTCTGCTCCGGGATGATCTGCGAGACGGTGAACTCGTCGCGGTCCACATGGTGCTCGCCGCCACCGCCGTGGGTGATCGCGTCGGGCAGCATGACCAGCGACGTCGTACCGGCCTGCTCGCCCGAGGGGCGCAGCTGGACGCGGATCCCGTGCCGGTCGGACAGCCGGCCGACCACGAACAGGCCCATGCGCTGCGAGATCGCGGCGTCCACGGTCGGCGGGTTGGCCAGCTTGTGGTTGATGTCCGCGAAGTCCTCGGCGGTGAGGCCGATGCCCTTGTCGTGGATCTCGATCATGACCCGGCCGTCGGGGAGACGGGTGGCGGTCACGCGAACCTTGGTCTGCGGGGAGGAGAACGTCGTGGCGTTCTCCAGCAGCTCGGCGAGCAGGTGCACGAGGTCGGTCACGGCGCGGCCGTGGATCTCGGCCTCCGGGACGCCGGAGAGCTCGATGCGCTCGTACTGCTCCACCTCGGAGGAGGCCGCGCGGAGCACGTCGACCAGCGGCACCGGCTGGTCCCAGCGGCGGCCGGGCTCCTCGCCGGCGAGGACGAGGAGGTTCTCGCCGTTGCGGCGCATACGGGTCGCGAGGTGGTCCAGCTTGAAGAGGTTCTCCAGCTGGTCCGGGTCGGCCTCGTTGTTCTCCAGGTCGGTGATCAGGGTCAGCTGACCCTCGATCAGGGACTGGTTGCGGCGCGACAGGTTGGTGAAGATCGCGTTGATGTTGCCCCGCAGCAGGGCCTGCTCGGCGGCGAGCCGGACGGCCTCGCGGTGGACCTGGTCGAAGGCGCGGGCGACCTCGCCGATCTCGTCCGTGGTGGAGATCGGGATGGCCTGGACGCGGGTGTCGACGCGGCCGGGGTCGGTGCGCGAGAGCTGGTCGACCAGCATCGGCAGGCGCTGCTCGGCGATACCGAAGGCGGCGTTGCGCAGCTGGCGCATCGAGCGGCTCATCTGGCGGGCCACCGCGCCGGCCAGGATGAAGGCGAGGAGCAGGGCGACGACGACGGCGGCACCGGTGATGTAGGCGTCCTGCTGGGCGCCGTCGGCGATGTCGGAGGCTTCGCTCACGGCCTTGTCGGCCATGTCCGTCTCGATCTTCTCGTACGCGTTGAACTTGAGCGTGTTGACCGCCCACCAGTTCTCCGCGGTGACGCCCTTCTCGGCGAGCGCGGCACGGGCACTCGGGTCCGTGCTCTGCAGCGTCGCGACGGCCGAGACCATCGTCGTGGGGTTGGACGGCGGCGGAACGTAGTCCGGGTTCTTGGCCTTGGCCTCGCGGGCCATCGCGGCGCCGTCGGCCCTGATCTGGGCCTCGGCCGTCTTGAGCTTGTTCGCGTCCTGCTCGGTGCCGCCACCGATGTACTCGCCGATGGCGATGCGCTCGAGGTAGGCGTACGAGGACAGCGCGATGCGCTGGCTGGCCAGGTTGCCTTCGTCCGGGCCCGGCTTGACCAGGATGTGCATGCCGATGGAGCGCTGCAGCGACAGGGCCGCCTTGGTGAGCTCCATGGCGTACACGGTCCGGCCGTAGCTCGTGATGTTGCCGGTGCCGAGGCCCAGCTCGTTGGCGAACTCCGTCAGCGGGTGGGCTATCTCGACGTAGCCCTCCTCGGTCTGCACGCCCTTGAGCTTGGGGGTGTACGCGGCCTGGCGCAGCGTCTGCAGCTTGGGCTCCGCCTTGCGGAAGAGGTCCAGCCGGCGCTCCAGACCGGGCTTGGCCGGCATGTTCTCGGCCGCGGCGTCGAAGGCGTCGGCCGCCTGGTCGGTGGACTTGCGGACCTGGGTGACGGTCGCCTTGTCCTGGGCGGTCTGGGCGCTGCCCTTCAGCAGCGGCGCCGCCGAGGCGTCACGCTCGTTGTAGAGGGCGTTGGCGTAGAGGAGGGAGGCCCGCACCAGGCGTGCGGTGTTCTTCGCGTCCTCGGCTTCCTGCCAGGTGTCGATCGAGCTCTTCACCTGGAAGCCGCCCATGACGAGGCCGACCAGCACGGGTATGAGCAGGATCGCGTTGAGCCTGGTCGCCACGCGCCAGTTGCGCGGGGAGAGACGGCCACCGCTCTGGGCGGGCGCGGCCGTCGGCTCCGAACCGGGCACGGGGGCGGGCGCCGCTGTGCGCGGCGGCGGGGTGAAGTTGCCCCGGGCCGACGGCTCGGGACTGTTCTTGCTTCGCCTCACTCGACCAACAACCTCTCGGCGGTCGGCACCAACGTTGTGCCGCAGTGTCTCAGAGCCCAACACGCCATCGGCTGACGAGTACGTCATTGACTATTGGGCAGTTCAGGCATTCCAGCACGACGACCTGCGCTCTTCCAAACAGTCCGGGGGGCGGATTCCCGGCGATGTAAGCCGCAGATAAAACGGTCATAAAGAGCGAGCCCCGCCAAAAGGCGGGGCGATTGTGAGCGCAGCGAGACCGGATGTGCGCGACGCGTGGCCGTACCACCGGATTCCTCTGCCGAAACGTTATGAACACCGGGGCCGACCGTGTCAAAGGACACAGTCGGCTCCGGTGTATCTACGACAACTGCCGTATGCCGCTTCTGAATTGCTGTGCTACCTCAGCCGTGCCATCAGAGCGTGCTCGACGAGCGTGATCAGCGCACTCTTGGCGTCGGCCCGGTGCCGGGCGTCCGTCGTGATGATCGGGGCGTCCGGCCCGATCTGGAGCGCCTCACGCACCTCGTCCGGCGTGTACGGCTGCTGGCCGTCGAAGCCGTTCAGGGCGATGACGAACGGCAGGCCGCTGTTCTCGAAGTAGTCGACGGCCGGGAAGCAGTCGGCGAGGCGCCGGGTGTCCACGAGCACCACCGCGCCGATCGCGCCGCGCACCAGGTCGTCCCACATGAACCAGAAGCGGTCCTGACCCGGCGTACCGAACAGGTACAGGATCAGGTCCTGGTCCAGGGTGATACGGCCGAAGTCCATGGCCACCGTGGTGGTGGTCTTGTCCCCGGTGTGGGTGAGGTCGTCGATCCCCGCGCTGGCGGAGGTCATCACGGCCTCCGTGCGCAGCGGGTTGATCTCCGAGACGGCGCCGACGAACGTGGTCTTGCCCACGCCGAAGCCGCCTGCCACCACGATCTTCGCGGACGTGGTGGAACGACCCGCGTCAGAGCTTGCGAAGTCCACTGAGCACCCTTTCGAGCAGTGTCACGTCCGGCGCACCGGTGGCCTCGTCGCCGCCCGGCTGGTGGATCGCGACGAGACCGGCCTCGGCGAGGTCCGCGACCAGGATCCGGGCCACCCCGAGCGGCATGTTGAGCAGCGCCGAGACCTCGGCCACCGACTTCACCTCGCGGCACAGGTGGCAGATGCGCTGGTGCTCCGGGAGCAGCGCCATGAGCGCGGCCGGGTCGGCGGTCGTACTGATCAGTGCCTCGATGGCCAGTTGGTAGCGCGGCCGCGTCCGGCCACCGGTCATGGCATAAGGCCGTACCAGCGGCTGGTCGCCCTCGTCCTCGTACGGCTCCGCGTACGGATCATGAGAGGCGTGGGGCGGGGTCATGGGTCCTCCGGGCGGGACAGCAAGTCGGTCAGTCGAGCCGTCTGACGAGGCCTGTGTGGGGTGTGTGGCGGCCGGACGGTGATGTGGTGAGACGGGTGTTGCCGGGGCCGATCAATGGAGCAGACTGCCTTGGAGCTCAGCTCGCAGGTCGGGGGTGAGGACCGCGCCCGCGCGGTCGACCAGGAGCGCCATCTCGTAGCCGACGAGGCCGATGTCGCATTCGGGGTGGGCGAGGACGGCCAGTGACGAGCCGTCCGAGACGGACATGAGGAACAGGAACCCCCGTTCCATCTCCACGACCGTCTGCGCGACGCTGCCTCCCTCGAAGATCCGCGAGGCGCCCGCCGTCAGGGACGTCAGGCCGGAGGCGACGGCCGCGAGCTGGTCCGCGCGGTCGCGCGGGAAGCCCTCCGACATCGCCAGGAGGAGGCCGTCGGCGGACACGACGACGGTGTGGGACACCCCGGGGGTGTTGTCCACGAAGTTGGTGATCAACCAGTTGAGGTTCTGTGCCGCCTGGCTCATCGGACTCAACTAACGCTCCTGCTGGTGAGAGGGCCGAGGGTAGCTGCCGGTCTGCGTGGACCCGGCCTGACGACCCTGTGCTATACCCCGACGGAGATTGGTCAGCCGACCGCGCACGTCATCGGGGGCGCGCGAGATCTGCGGACCGCTCTGCTGCGGTTGCTGCTGAGCCGTGCCCGGAACGAGGTTCGCCCGGGGCACCCGGCGAGGCAGGCCTGAGGTGGTGATCCCACCTGCGGCGGGCTGACGGACGCGCTCGGCCTGCCGGACGAGATCGTCGTTCGGCGAGCTGCGCCAGCCGGCGGGGGCGGACCGCTGCGGACCGGTGGGTCCCTGCGGCTGCTGCGGGGCCGGAGCCGAGCCGTTGCTCTGCGGCTGCCGGTCCTGCTGTTCCCGCTGGTCCTGCTGGTTGTTCTGTTGTTCCTGCTGAGCGCCGTGGAACCAGTTGGTCTCCAGCGTGTCGTACAGCGGAGTACGCCCGTCGCCCGGACCGGACGCCGGCGGCAGGGCCTCGGGCTCCTGCCGGGCCGGCGGACGCGGGGCGCCGAAGTCGGCATCGCCCCGGGCGCCGTTGACCTGAGGCCGCTCGTACTGGCCCCGGCCCGTCGGGTCGGCCGGTGTGGCCGGACCCGGGAGGGTCGGCCGCCCGGAGCCGTTGTCCTGGCGGGCGGCCGGGTACTGGCCGGTGGCGTTGCCGTCCTGCCGGTGTGCCGGGAACTGGCCGGTCGCACCGTTGTCCTGACGCGGCGCCGGGAACTGGCCCGTCGAGCCGTTGTCGTACGACTGCGGGGCCGGGTACTGGCCGGTCGCACCGTTGTCCTGACGCGGCGCCGGGTACTGGCCCGTCGAGCCGTTGTCGTACGACTGCGGGGCCGGGTACTGGCTCGCGGAGGGTGACGGGTCGCGGCGGCCGGCCGGGGCGCCGAAGACGTCCGGGCGGACGAACGGGTCCGCGTGCTGGGGAGCACCCGTGCCGAAGTCGGCCGGAGAGCCGGGGCCCTGCCGGTTGTCGTCACGCGGCACGGCCGGGATCTCCGCCGTCGCGCCCGGGCCCTGCCGGTCGTCGATCCGCGGCATCTGA
>NZ_GG657757.1:6255704-6346165 GCF_000158955.1 Streptomyces viridochromogenes DSM 40736
CGCGGCGGGAGCACTCTGCTCGAACAGCGAGGGGGACTTCTCGGGACCCTGCGGTCCACGCGCACCGCCCGGCGCACCCGGACGGCCACCGTCCCCGTCCCGCCCGGGCAGCGCGGCCCGCGGGCCCTGACCGGCACTCAGCCGGCCGCCGCCGGACGGCGCGCCGCCGCCGAACCCGCCACCGGACGGACCGGCACCGAGGGCGCCGGCGCCCTGGCCGGCACCGGCCGCACGCCGGGCCGCGGCCGCACCGGCCGCTGCCTGCGCGGCGGCCGGACCGCCACCGCCGAGCGGCGGCTGGCCGGGCTGCTTGGGCTGCGGCTTCCTGCCGCCCTGGGCGACGTCGACGGGCAGCATGACCAGCGCGGTCGTACCGCCGGAGTCGGACGGGCGCAGCTGGATGCGGATGCCGTGGCGCTGCGACAGCCGGCCGACCACGAACAGACCCATGCGGCGGGAGACGGAGACGTCCACCGTCGGGGGAGAGGCGAGCCGCTCGTTGATCGCCGCGAGGTCCTCCGGCGACAGACCGATACCGGTGTCGTGGATCTCGATCAGCACCCGGCCGTCGGGCAGGGCGTGACCGGTGACCTTGACCTTGGTCTGCGGAGAGGAGAACGAGGTCGCGTTCTCCAGCAGCTCTGCGAGCAGGTGGACGAGGTCGTTGACGACCCGGCCGGCCACCTCGGTGGTCGGCACGGAGGCGAGCTCGATGCGCTCGTACTGCTCCACCTCGGACGCGGCGGCACGGAGCACGTCGACCAGCGGGACCGGGCGGGTCCAGCGACGGCCGGGCTCCTCACCCGCGAGGACGAGGAGGTTCTCACCGTTACGGCGCATACGCGTCGCGAGGTGGTCGAGCTTGAACAGGGAGGACAGCTGGTCCGGATCGGCCTCGCGGGACTCCAGTTCGGAGATGAGCGACAGCTGGCGCTGGATCAGACCCTGGGAGCGGCGCGAGAGGTTGGTGAACATCGCGTTGACGTTGCCCCGCAGCAGGGCCTGCTCGGCGGCGAGGCGGACCGCCTCGCGGTGCACGTCGTCGAAGGCCGCGGCCACCCGGCCGATCTCGTCCCGGGAGTGCACACCGACCGACTCCACGGACGTGTCGACGTCCTGCGGGTCGGACTCGGACAGCTGCTTGACCAGCTCGGGCAGACGGTCGGAGGCGACCTTCGTCGCGGTCTCCTCCAGGCGGCGCAGCGAGCGGATCATGGAGCGGGCCACGACGAACGCGCCGACCAGCGACACGCCGAGCACGATCAGGATCAGCGCACCGGAGATGATCGCGTCGCGCTCGGTGGCGCTGCGCAGCTCGCGGGCCTTCTGTTCCATCTCCTCGAGCAGCGTGTGCTCGATGTTCTTCATCTGCTGGATCTTGGTGGAGCTGTCGTCCAGCCAGTCGCGGTAGGAGCGCTTGTCCTGCTGTGCCAGGCCGCTCGCGGAGACCAGGGCGCGGCCCGCGTAGGTGTCGGTGGCCTTGATCGTGGAGTTGCCGCCGTCCTCGATGGGCTTCAGCAGCTCGGCGGCGGAGTCCTCGCCGTAGATGCTCTTGAAGCTGCGGATCTCGGACTTCTGGCTCTCCAGGGCCGACTCGGCGTACAGCCGGTCGTTCGGCGAGAGCTTGCCGGTCGTGGTGTTGCTCGCGGGCAGCGCCGCCGCGAGGGCCGCGCGCTGGATCGAGGAGTACTCCTTGGCCGCGGAGAAGGCCGCCAGCGCACGGGTGCGCTGGATCATGTCCGGGTTGCTGGTCGCCTCCGCCATGTCCTGGGAGAGGTCGATCAGGTTCTCGATCAGACGGTGGTACGCCTCGACGGTCTGCGTGGAGTTGCCCTCGGAGGCGTAGGCGCTCTTGCGGATCTGCTCCAGGTCGCCCAGCTCGCCGGCGAGCTGGACGAGGTACTCGCGGACGCCCTTGAGGTTTCCGTCCTTGCTGGCGCCGTCGATCTGCTCGGAACTGTCGAGGAAGTTCTTCATCGCACGGTCGGTCTTCTCGCGCAGACCCTTGACCGTGAAGTCGGTCGCCTTGCCGCCGTGCGCGAGGGGGCCGGCCGACTGGTCGCGCTCCTCCTGGAGGGCGGCGGACAGCTCGGTGGCCTGCTTCGTCATGTCCGTCAGCAGCTTCATGTTGTCGAGCTGCTGGATGTCGTCCATGGACGAGTTGATACGCAGCGCGCCCAGCGAGGTGGCCGCGACCACCGGCAGCGCGAGCAGCGACACCAGACGGGTGGAGATGCGCCAGTTGCGCAGGGCTATTCGCGGTCCGGGGCCTACCGGACCCGTCGGCGGCTTCAGGGGCGGAGCCGGGCTCGCGGGCCCCGGAGGGGCCGACGCGCCGGGGCGCCCGGAGCGCTCACCGCTGTCACCGGCCGGGCCCGGGTTCTGGGCGTGCTGGGGCGAGGGGCCGCCATTCATGGGGCCAGTCCCGCCGTGCGGCTCCGGCTCCGCCGAAGCGTTGCCATCCCTCTTGAAACGTCCCTGCACTAGCGTCGCAACCTCTGGACCAGGCACCCCGTCGGATGAACGGCGGGGCACGGTGTCGGCGTTCTGGGGACGCCCTGAGTACGCCCCCGTGGTGGTCGTGGGTAACCGGCGCTGGCTCCCCCTTCTTGCCGCCACTCGGCGCGTCTGTGCGCCCCCTGTGCGCCGGCTCGATCCCTGCGGCGGTCCGTGAGATTCCAGCACAGCACAGGATCTCCAACAAGGCCCGTAGGCCAGGCCGTGACATAGGTGACACCACGTGAGCGCCGGATCACCGGGCGTAGAAAGTGAGTTCGCCCATTTCGGGCGTATGCCCGCGAGTCGTCGAGCCGTGACGGGTGTCCCAGTCGCCATGATCAGGAGCGGAATGATGGCTTCAGTGGGTCAATG
This sequence comes from Streptomyces viridochromogenes DSM 40736, assembly GCF_000158955.1. Classification (GTDB taxonomy): domain Bacteria; phylum Actinomycetota; class Actinomycetes; order Streptomycetales; family Streptomycetaceae; genus Streptomyces; species Streptomyces venetus. Next base: position 6,258,576 of record NZ_GG657757.1, read on the forward strand.
TCCGTTTCGGTGGGGTGGCAGGCCGGCCCGAATTGACCGATTCGCCCCCTGATTCGTGAGAAAACTCACATGCCGATCATGCTCTCCTCGCGATTGCGCCGGGAATCCCATGTTTAGCCTGACGCTTTACAGAGTTGGCAAAACCGACAACCCGCACCCGTCCGAGGGTTCCTACGCGCCCTCCCGGTGCCCGTCACAGAACAGGGTCAAGTAAACAGTGAAGACGACGACGATGTTCCACAAGATCGCCAACCCGCGACGCACGACGCTGGCGCACCTCGACGACGCCGGTGAACTGCAGACGCCGGACCAGCCGGAGCACCGCGTCGAACTCCCCACCCAGACCGCCAACCCCAAGCGCACCGTCCTCGATGACGTCCCCGTCGCGGCCGCCGCGGCCGCGGAGTGACACCAGGTAGTACGCGCACCGGCCGCCGGATACTCAGGGCGGCGGGACACGAAGATCGAGGGGCGCCCCCCCGCAGGCGGGGGACGCCCCTTCCTTGTGCGCGCGGCGGGGACACCTCCCCGCGTTAGCCTGGAGCGTCAGACTCCAGCCGCTTCAGTCAAGGGGCCAAGCATCCCGTGCGCATCGCCAGGTTCTCCATCGACGGGAACGTCGCCTTCGGCGCCATCGAGGGCGAGAAGCAGGACGAACTCGTCCTGGACATCATCAAGGGCATCCCGTTCGCGGACTTCGAGCTCTCCGGCACGAAGGTACCGCTGAGCAAGGTCAGGCTCCTGCCGCCGGTGCTCCCCAACAAGGTCGTGGCCTTCGGCCGCAACTACGGCGAGCACGCGCGCGAGCTGGGCAACGAGGTGCCCGACACCCCGTTCGCCTTCTTCAAGCCGTCCACCTCGGTGATCGGCCCCGGTGACGAGATCCAGTACCCGTCCTTCTCCGAGGAACTGCACCACGAGGCCGAGCTGGCCGTGGTCATCGGCCGGATGTGCCGTGAGGTCCCGCGCGAGCGCGTGAAGGACGTGATCTTCGGCTACACCTGCGCCAACGACATCACCGCCCGCGACGTCCAGAAGCGCGAGAAGCAGTGGGCCCGGGCCAAGGGCTTCGACACCTCCTGCCCGCTCGGCCCCTGGGTGGAGACGGACCTGGACGCCGGTGACCTGACCATCCAGCTCACGGTCAACGGCCGGCAGCGCCAGCTGGGCCGCACCAGCGAGATGATCCACTCCGTCGAGGACCTGATCGTCAACATCTCCGAGGCCATGACGCTGCTCCCCGGCGACGTGATCCTCACGGGCACCCCGGCTGGGGTCGGCCCCCTCAACGTCGGCGACGAGGTCGCCGTCACCATCGAAGGCATCGGCACTCTCACCAACAAGGTTGTCAAGCGTGGCTAGCGCACCCGGCTCCCCCGTACGCGTCCGTTTCTGTCCGTCGCCCACCGGTAACCCCCATGTGGGCCTGGTGCGCACCGCCCTGTTCAACTGGGCCTTCGCCAAGCACCACCAGGGCACGCTCGTCTTCCGCATCGAGGACACCGACGCGGCCCGCGACTCCGAGGAGTCCTACACCCAGCTGCTCGACTCGATGCGCTGGCTGGGCTTCGACTGGGACGAGGGCCCCGAGGTCGGCGGCCCGCACGCGCCGTACCGCCAGTCGCAGCGCATGGACCTCTACAAGGACGTCGCCGCCAAGCTCCTGGACGCCGGCCACGCCTACCGCTGCTACTGCTCCCAGGACGAGCTGGACACCCGCCGCGAGGCCGCCCGCGCCGCCGGCAAGCCCTCCGGCTACGACGGCCACTGCCGCGACCTGACCGACGCCCAGGTCGAGGAGTACGAGGCCCAGGGTCGGAAGCCGATCGTCCGCTTCCGCATGCCCGACGAGACGATCACCTTCACCGACCTGGTCCGCGGCGAGCTGACCTTCACTCCGGAGAACGTCCCGGACTACGGCATCGTCCGCGCCAACGGCGCCCCGCTGTACACGCTGGTCAACCCGGTCGACGACGCCCTCATGGAGATCACCCACGTCCTGCGTGGCGAGGACCTGCTCTCCTCCACCCCCCGCCAGATCGCCCTGTACAAGGCGCTGCTCGAGCTGGGCATCGCCCAGCAGATCCCGTCCTTCGGCCACCTGCCGTACGTGATGGGCGAGGGCAACAAGAAGCTCTCCAAGCGCGACCCGCAGGCCTCCCTCAACCTCTACCGGGAGCGCGGCTTCCTCCCCGAGGGCCTGCTCAACTACCTCTCCCTGCTCGGCTGGTCCCTCTCGGCCGACCAGGACGTGTTCACGATCGACGAGATGGTCGCGGCGTTCGAGATCTCCGACGTGAACCCCAACCCGGCCCGCTTCGACCTGAAGAAGTGCGAGGCCATCAACGCCGACCACATCCGCCTGCTCGATGTGAAGGACTTCACCGAGCGCTGCCGCCCGTGGCTCCAGGCCCCGTTCGCCCCCTGGGCCCCGGAGGCCTTCGACGAGGCCAAGTGGCAGGCGATCGCCCCGCACGCGCAGACCCGCCTCAAGGTGCTCTCCGAGATCACCGAGAACGTCGACTTCCTGTTCCTGCCGGAGCCGGTCGAGGACGAGGCGTCCTGGGCCAAGGCGATGAAGGAGGGCTCGGACGCCCTGCTGCGCACGGCCCGCGAGAAGCTGGAGGCCGCCGACTGGACCTCCGCCGAGTCGCTCAAGGAGGCCGTCCTGGCCGCCGGCGAGGCACACGGCCTCAAGCTCGGCAAGGCGCAGGCGCCCGTCCGGGTCGCCGTCACCGGCCGCACGGTCGGCCTGCCGCTGTTCGAGTCCCTGGAGGTCCTGGGCAAGGAGACGACCCTGGCCCGGATCGACGCGGCCCTGGCGAAGCTGGCCGCGTAACGAGACAGAGCACACACCACGAGGGCGGCGTCCGGTCCGGGCGCCGCCCTCGCCGTGTCCGCCCAGCCGTCACCCGGTATTCACCCCTCCGGCCAACCCCCGTCTCCGGAGGAGACGTTGGATCCCCCTGTGCACACGGTGCGCGTGTGCACCCTGGTGCCGGGGGAGAGGCCATGAGCCGTTCACGAAGACGTGTCCACGCGGCCATCGGTGGGGTGCCGGCCCTGTCCTGCACCGCACTCACCGCACCCGCGCAGGCGGCACCGGCCGTCGACGACCCGGTGGGCACCGTGCGGCTCGTCACGGAGCAGCGCCTGTCGGGCGACCACCCGTGGGCGGGCGCGTCCGGCTTCCAGTACCGCGCGGCCACGGGCGGCACCGTCACCACGGTGGACTACCCCGACGTCGTCCCGCCCGCGCACGCCGGCCCGGACGACCTGGCCACCGGCACCGACGTCGTGACCACCCGCAGCGGCCGGACGGTCACACAGAAGCACCGCTCCACGGGCGTCACCGCCACCGTCACGATCCCCTCCGGCCAGGCCTTCCGGGACGCCGTCGGCTGGAGCGTGCCGACCATGGACGGCACCGGCACCCTGCACGTGCTGCGCGCCGTCGCCGACGGCCTCACCGAGGACACCCCGGTCACCGGCTTCCCCGCGGGCGCCCGGCCCACCGCCTACCTCGACGGCGGCTCGGTCCGCCGCCTCGCGATCGTCCACGCGCTGGACGGAAAGACGTCCGTGGGCCTGGTCGACTTCGCGGACGGGGCCTTCCGCACGTAGGTCACCGGTGACACCGCGGCCCCGCAGCCCGCCTTCAGCGACCGCCGGCTGGTCGCCGACCGGCAGGCGATCCGGGTCGACGCCGAGCCCGGCACCGAACCCACCGCCCTCACCAGGTCCGACGCCCGGCTCGAAGCCGTCGTGGGCGATCAACTCCTGCTCGGCGACCCGAGCTTCGTCACCGGCGGTACCGACCCCGCGCTGCTTGCCCGCTCCCTCGTCACCGGCGCCACGAGCACCGTGCTCACCTCGTCGTTCGGCGGGATCGGCCCGACCCTGGACGGCGGCGCCCCGGCCACCGCGGGCCCCTCCAGCCTCGACCGGACCATCCATCGGATCACCCCCACCTCCGGCTCCGTCCGGCGGCTACACCTGGAGGCTCACCGCCCACTCCCGCGACGGACAGGGGGCCGGACCTCGCGCTCTCCGGCACGATGACCCTGGGCTGAGCGCGGGCCGCGGTGGGTACGGTCGGACCATGAGCATCCAAGCCGTGGTCTGGGACGTCGACGACACCCTCTTCGACTACACCACCGCCGACCGCCTCGGAATGCGCGCCCACCTGACGACCGAGGGCCTGCTCGACGACTACGACACCGTCGAGCAGGCTCTCGCCCGCTGGCGGGAGATCACCGACCTGCAGTGGGCGCGCTTCGCGGCCGGGGAGGCCACCTTCGAGGCCCAGCGGCGCGACCGCGTACGGGTGTTCCTGGGCCAGGAGCTGACCGACGACGAGGCCGATGCGTGGTTCCGGCGCTACCGCGCCCACTACGAGGAGGTCTGGACCCTCTTCCCGGACGTCCTGCCCGTCCTCGACGCCCTCGCCGCCAGCCACCGGCACGCCGTGCTGTCCAACTCCAGCCTCCACGTCCAGGACCGCAAGCTGCGCGTCCTCGGCGTCCACGACCGCTTCGAGGCCATCCTGTGCGCGGCCGAGCTCGGCGTCTCCAAGCCGGAGGCCCGCGCCTTCCACGCCGTCTGCGAGGCAATCGGCCTCGCTCCGCACCAGGTCGCCTACGTCGGCGACCACCCGGAGATCGACGGACGCGGTGCGGCGGACGCGGGGTTGCTGTCGGTCTGGATCGACCGCGGTGGTGCGCACGCCACGATCGAGCCGCCCATCGGGCCGCACCGCATCGCCTCCCTCGCCGAACTGCCCTCATTGCTCGGCACGGATAGTCGTTTTGGAGCCCCGTCCACCTTCAGGTAATGTTCTTCCTGCGCCGCGGGGAGCGGGCCGAAAGGCAGAAACCCCCAGGCGCACAACTAGAACAAGGACCCCCTCAGGGGCTTGCGTTCCAGTGGCCTATGGTGTAATTGGCAGCACGACTGATTCTGGTTCAGTTAGTCTTGGTTCGAGTCCAGGTAGGCCAGCTCGCAGAGCTTATCTGCAAGGCCCCCGTTGTGTAGCGGCCTAGCACGCCGCCCTCTCAAGGCGGTAGCGCCGGTTCGAATCCGGTCGGGGGTACTGGTTCCGAAGGGTCGACGATCATCTCGGAACTGCTAGGGCCCCCGTTGTGTAGCGGCCTAGCACGCCGCCCTCTCAAGGCGGTAGCGCCGGTTCGAATCCGGTCGGGGGTACTGACTGGTCTAAACCACATTGGTCTATGGTGTAATTGGCAGCACGACTGATTCTGGTTCAGTTAGTCTTGGTTCGAGTCCAGGTAGACCAGCTCGGACCTGCGGAAACGCAGTGTCCACGCCCCCGTTGTGTAGCGGCCTAGCACGCCGCCCTCTCAAGGCGGTAGCGCCGGTTCGAATCCGGTCGGGGGTACACCTACAAGGAGTCCCTCCACTTCGGTGGAGGGACTCCTTGGCTTTTGGGGGCGCGGGGAACCGCGCGAACAACCACTGACGGCCCGCACGCGACGACGAAACCGCCCCTGCCATGGCGCTGAGTCGGGGAAAGCCTGCCGCGGCGTTGAGGCCGGCCTTCCCCGAGAACGCCTCGCTGCTTCAGCCGGTGCGCCGCAACGCCTCGGAGAGACGCCCGGCGGCGTCGATCACAGCCTGCGCGTGCATCCGCCCCGGGTGACGCGTCAACCGCTCGATCGGCCCGGACACCGACACGGCGGCCACCACACGGTTCGACGGCCCCCGCACCGGCGCGGAGACGGACGCGACGCCCGGCTCACGCTCACCGATCGACTGGGCCCACCCACGGCGTCGTACACCCGACAGGGCCGTCGCCGTGAAGCGGGCGCCCTGCAGACCGCGGTGCAGCCGCTCCGGCTCCTCCCAGGCCATGAGGATCTGCGCCGAGGAACCGGCCTTCATGGTGAGCGTCGAACCGACCGGGACCGTGTCCCGGAGTCCGGACAGGCGCTCCGCCGCGGCGACGCAGATGCGCATGTCGCCCTGGCGGCGATAGAGCTGCGCGCTCTCGCCCGTGATGTCACGGAGGTGGGTGAGCACCGGGCCGGCGGTGGCGAGGAGGCGGTCCTCACCAGCGGCCGCGGCCAGTTCCGCGAGACGGGGGCCGAGAATGAAACGGCCCTGCATGTCACGCGCCACCATGCGGTGGTGTTCCAGCGCCACGGCCAGGCGGTGGGCCGTGGGTCGTGCCAGTCCGGTGGCGCCGACCAAGCCCGCGAGGGTGGCCGGACCGGACTCCAGAGCGCTCAGGACGAGGGCCGCCTTGTCCAGAACGCCGACGCCGCTACTGTTGTCCATGAAACGATACTCGCGTCTCACTCTGTGAAACGCAAGTTCAATTTTCCGTGGAACCCGCCACTCTGGAAGACACGAAGTCACAACGGCCCGTGACGTACGGGCCTGGCGGCGGATGCCCGGAATCCGGGGCAGGGGCCCGCCTCCTCAAGATCTCTAGTTGGGCCGGCGGATCGTCGTCGGCCGGAGGGAACAGCGATGGGTAGGACACTCGCGGAGAAAGTCTGGGACGACCATGTCGTCCGGCGCGCGGAGGGCGAGCCCGACCTTCTCTTCATCGATCTGCACCTGCTGCACGAGGTGACCAGCCCGCAGGCCTTCGACGGTCTGCGCAAGAGCGGCCGCACGGTCCGGCGCCTCGACCTCACCATCGCCACCGAGGACCACAACACCCCCACCCTCGACATCGACAAGCCCATCGCCGACCCGGTCTCCCGGGTCCAGCTGGAGACGCTGCGCAAGAACGCCGCCGACTTCGGCGTGCGGCTGCACCCGCTGGGCGACGTCGAGCAGGGCGTCGTGCACGTCGTCGGCCCGCAGCTCGGCCTGACCCAGCCGGGCACCACCGTCGTCTGCGGCGACTCGCACACCTCCACGCACGGTGCCTTCGGCGCGCTGGCGTTCGGCATCGGAACGTCCCAGGTGGAGCACGTGCTGGCCACCCAGACGCTGCCGATGTCCCGCCCGAAGACCATGGCGATCACGGTCAACGGCGAACTGCCCGAGGGCGTCACGGCCAAGGACCTGATCCTCGCGATCATCGCGAAGATCGGCACCGGCGGCGGCCAGGGCTACGTGCTGGAGTACCGCGGCGAGGCCATCGAGAAGCTCTCGATGGAGGCCCGCATGACCATCTGCAACATGTCGATCGAGGCCGGTGCCCGCGCGGGCATGATCGCCCCGGACGAGACCACCTTCGCGTACCTCAAGGGCCGCCCGCACGCCCCCGAGGGCGCGGACTGGGACGCCGCCGTCGAGTACTGGAAGACGCTCAGGACGGACGCGGACGCCGAGTTCGACGCCGAGGTCGTCATCGACGCCGCCGAACTGTCCCCGTTCGTCACCTGGGGCACCAACCCGGGCCAGGGCGCACCGCTTTCGGCGTCCGTCCCCGACCCCGCTTCGTACGAAGACGCATCGGAGCGCTACGCCGCCGAAAAGGCCCTGGAGTACATGGGGTTGGAGGCCGGGCAGCCGCTGCGGTCCATCAAGGTGGACACCGTCTTCGTAGGCTCGTGCACCAACGGCCGCATCGAGGACCTCCGCGCCGCCGCCGAGCTGCTGCAGGGCCGCAAAGTCGCCGACGGCGTACGGATGCTGGTCGTCCCGGGTTCCGCGCGGGTCGGTCTGCAGGCCGTCTCCGAGGGTCTGGACGTCGTCTTCAAGGACGCCGGCGCCGAATGGCGGCACGCGGGCTGCTCGATGTGTCTGGGCATGAACCCCGACCAGCTGGCCCCGGGGGAGCGCTCCGCGTCCACCTCCAACCGCAACTTCGAGGGCCGGCAGGGCAAGGGCGGTCGTACGCACCTGGTGTCCCCGCAGGTCGCGGCCGCCACCGCCGTCCTGGGGCACCTGGCCTCCCCGGCCGACCTGTCCGCCGCCGACACCCGTACGCCCGCTGGAGTCTGAGAATCATGGAAGCCTTCACCACCCACACCGGCCGGGCCGTCCCGCTGCGCCGCAGCAACGTGGACACCGACCAGATCATCCCCGCCCACTGGCTCAAGAAGGTCACGCGGGACGGGTTCGAGGACGGGCTGTTCGAGGCCTGGCGCAAGGATGCTTCGTTCGTGCTCAACCAGCCCGAGCGGGAGGGCGCGACCGTCCTGGTCGCCGGCCCCGACTTCGGCACCGGCTCCTCCCGTGAGCACGCCGTCTGGGCGCTGCAGAACTACGGCTTCAAGGCCGTGATCTCGTCCCGCTTCGCCGACATCTTCCGCGGCAACTCGCTCAAGAACGGCCTGCTCACGGTCGTCCTGGAGCAGAAGACCGTGGACGCGCTGTGGGAGCTCACCGAGAAGGACCCGCAGGCCGAGATCACCGTCGACCTGGAGAGCCGCGAGGTGCGCGCCGAGGGCATCACCGCCTCCTTCGAGCTGGACGAGAACTCCCGCTGGCGGCTGCTGAACGGCCTCGACGACATCTCGATCACCCTCCAGAACGAGGCGGACATCGCCGCGTACGAGGCGAAGCGCCCCGCCTTCAAGCCGCAGACGCTCCAGATCTGATCCGGAGCACGGCCGGCCGCGCCTGGACAAGGCGACTTTCGGCCACCGCAACACCCCCTCTGTACCCCCGATCAGCCCGATCGGGGGTACAGCCGTGTCTGCACCCGAACGGCCCTGCCCGAGCCCGGCCCGGCTGTCAACTTCCCGCGTTACGCCGGTGGTTGTTGGGGTACGCGAGATGTACAGCCGCGACTTCCGCGTGTGCCTGGAAGGCCGTTTGGGGCGGCAGTTGTCCCCTGCGCAGGCGACAACTCGCCCCAGATGGCACAATCTGTGCATGGAACACGACGGCCAACTCGAGCTCTATGCGGCAGTCGCGGGCCAACTCAAGGAAGCGCATGCAAGGGTGCGCGCACTGCAAGTCCCGGAGGGCGTACGGATGGCGCTGACCCGGAAGCTGCTGGTCATTACGGCCGCGGCCAAGCACGATCTCGCCGACGCGGCAAGGCGGCTGGAGCGGTTCACCGCGGACCTCGACGAGGGACGAATCCCCGACGAGGAACGCTGAACCTGACGACACCGCCGAGTTCGTTGCGGCACAAGGGTGAGAAGCCCGTTTCGTGTTTGATTTGCGGTATATATCTGCCTAACGTGCGAAAAAGCTTGAACACTTTCGTTCTGGCGATGTCTCCGAAGGGGAAGACGTGAACAAGGCGCAGCTCGTAGAAGCGATTGCCGACAAGATGGGCGGCCGCCAGCAGGCCGCCGATGCTGTCGACCACGTACTGGACGCCATCGTCCGCTCGGTCGTCTCGGGGGAGCGGGTCTCGGTCACCGGCTTCGGTTCGTTCGAGAAGGTCGACCGTCCGGCGCGCTACGCCCGTAACCCCCAGACGGGCGAGCGGGTTCGGGTCAAGAAGACCTCCGTGCCGCGCTTCCGCGCGGGCCAAGGCTTCAAGGACCTGGTCAGCGGCTCGAAGAAGCTGCCGCGTGGCGGCGAGGTCTCCGTCAAGAAGGCGCCCAAGGGCAGCCTGACCGGCGGCGCCGGCGCCACGGTCAAGAAGGCCGCCGCGAAGAAGGCGACCACCAAGAAGGCCGCCGCCGCGAAGAAGACCACCGCCAAGAAGACGACGGCGAAGAAGGCCGCCACCAAGACGGCGGCCGCGAAGAAGACCACGGCGAAGAAGGCACCCGCGAAGAAGACCACGGGCGCCGCCAAGACCACCGCCGCGAAGAAGACCACGGCCAAGAAGGCCCCGGCGAAGAAGGCCACCGCGAAGAAGGCGCCCGCCAAGAAGTCGACGGCGCGCAAGACCACCGCGAAGAAGACCACCGCCCGCAAGAAGTAGCGGCACCGGGGTACTCACGCGCCGGGCCGGACTCCCGCACGGAGTCCGGCCCGCGGTGTGTTCAGGGAGTGGTCAGAGGGTCTGCAGGGTCACCAGAGTGATCCTGGGGGCGTTCTCGGGGCCCTCCACCTCGATCCGCACCCGCTGCCCCACGCGCAGCAGCCTGAGGCCCCCCGCGTCGAACGCGGCCGCGTCGAAGGGGACCGGGGTGCCGTCGTCCAGGAGTACCTGCCCGCTGCGGCTTTCGGGGTCGTACGTGTACGCGGTGGCCTGCATGGCCGCAGCCTACTGCCCGGGTATCAGCAACCGCGCGGCGGCCGCGGCCGTATGAGGGCCGACCCCCAGGGCCAGCGCACTGCGCAGGTCGTCGCCGGTGTCCACGTCCTGGCGGACCGAGTCCACGGCGGTGAGGGACAGTTCCACGGCGCCAAAGGCCCGGTGCCGGGCCCGGGAATCGGTGCCGAACGCCGGGAACAATGGCCGCCCGGGGGCAGCCGCCAGCAAGGTCGTACCGATTCCGGCCGCGTCCGGGAGAAATGCGCGCGGGAATTCCGCGGCGGCTTCGAGTACCCGGGACAATTCCGCGGGGCGCAGCGCAGGAAGATCGGCGTTCAGTGCCGCCACCGGACTTCCGGGGCGGGCCGACCGAACGACCCCCGTCGCGTGCGCGAGGGCGGCGTTGAGGCCGCCGCCCGGCTCGTCCGGGACGATCGCGGCGCCCAGCGCGGTCAGCTCACGCGCCGCCCGGGCGTCGTCCGTGACGACTGCCACATCCCGCACCGCGGGGCAGCCCAGCGCCGCCGCCACCGTGTCCTGGGCGAAGGCGAGGGCCAGGTCCGGCCGCAGCCCGTCGTCCGCGGTGTCAGCGAGCCTGCTCTTGGCCTGGGCCAGGGGCTTCAGGGGTACGACCAAGGTCCACTGCACAGATGTTCCGTCCCTCTCTTGTCGCGGTCATTGTCACCCGGGGCCTCGGGCGGGCGGCGTGTCGGGGCGTACGGTGTTCTCGACAGACCGGCGGCCTGGGGCGACACTTGTGCGGCCCCCGGTGGCCCCCGCTTTCAGGCCCTAGAGGAAGGTGTCCGCGTGCCCCGCCGCAGAATCGGCTTCTGGTACCGCTTGGCCGCGGTGATCTGCAAACCGCCGCTGGTGGTTCTGCTCAGGCGGGACTGGCGCGGAATCGAGCACATTCCGGCCGAGGGTGGATTCATCACCGCGGTGAACCACAATTCGCACATCGATCCCTTCGCTTACGCGCACTTTCAGTACAACACCGGGCGCGTCCCGCGATTCCTCGCGAAGAGCGGGCTTTTCAAGAAGGGATTCGTCGGCGCCGCGATGCGCGGCACCGGGCAGATCCCCGTCTACCGCGAGAGCACGGACGCGCTCAGCGCCTTCCGGGCCGCGATCGACGCCGTGGACCGCGGTGAATGCGTCGCCTTCTACCCCGAGGGCACCCTCACCCGCGACCCGGAGGGCTGGCCCATGACCGGCAAGACCGGTGCCGCGCGCGTCGCCCTGCAGACCAAGTGCCCGGTCATCCCCGTCGCCCAGTGGGGCTGCAACGAGCTGCTGCCGCCGTACGCGAAGAAGCCGAACCTGCTGCCGCGCAAGACGCACCGGGTGCTCGCCGGGCCGCCCGTGGATCTCACGCGGTTCTACGACCGGGAGATGACCGCGGAGCTCCTGAAGGAGGCCACCGAGGTCATCATGGCCGCGGTGACCCACCAGCTGGAGGAGATCCGCGGCGAGAAGGCGCCCGAGACGCCCTACGACCCGCGCCGGGAGCGGATCGAACAGCGGCGCCGCACCCAGGCGCAGACACATCAGAAGTCCGGGCAGACCGTGCAGGAAGAGGGGCTGGGCAAGTGAGCAAGCCGGTCAAGGCAGCGGTGCTGAGCGCCGGTTCGTGGGGCACGGCCTTCGGCATGGTGCTCGCCGACGCCGGGTGCGAGGTCACCCTGTGGGGGCGCCGCCCGGAACTCGTGGAGGCGATCAACTCCACCCGGACCAATCCCGACTACTTCCCGGGCGTCGAGCTCCCGGAGAACGTGCGGGCCACCACGGATCCCGCGGAAGCCGCCGCGGACGCCGATTTCACGGTCCTCTCGGTGCCCTCGCAGACCCTGCGCGGCAATCTCGCCGAGTGGTCGCCGCTGCTCGCGCCCGACACGGTCCTCGTGTCGCTGATGAAGGGCGTCGAACTCGGCTCCGCGATGCGGATGAGCGAGGTCATCGACGACGTGGCCAAGGTCGGCCCGGACCGGATCGCCGTGGTCACCGGGCCCAACCTGGCCCGTGAGATCGCCGCGCGGATGCCGGCCGCCGCCGTGGTCGCCTGCACCGACGAGGCCGTCGCCCAGCGGCTTCAGGCCGCCTGCCACACGCCGTACTTCCGCCCGTACACCAACACGGACGTGGTGGGTTGCGAACTGGGCGGAGCCGTGAAGAACGTCATCGGGCTGGCCGTCGGCATCGCGGACGGCATGGGCCTCGGCGACAACGCCAAGGGCTCGCTCATCACCCGCGGCCTCGCCGAGACCACCCGGCTCGGCATGGCGCTCGGCGCCGACCCGCTGACCTTCTCCGGACTCGCGGGCCTGGGCGACCTGGTGGCCACCTGCTCCTCGCCGCTGTCCCGCAACCACACGTTCGGCACCAACCTCGGCAAGGGCATGACCCTCCAGGAGACCATCGCGGTCACCAAGCAGACCGCCGAGGGCGTCAAGTCCTGCGAGTCGGTGCTGGATCTGGCCCGCCGGCACGGCGTCGACATGCCGATCACGGAGACGGTCGTCGGCATCGTGCACGAGGGCAAGCCCCCGGTGGTCGCTCTCAAGGAGCTGATGTCGCGCAGCGCGAAGCCCGAACGACGCTGAGCGACGCGAGGCGGCGGGCGCTGACTCCGGGCCCTACCAACGGGTACTCTCAAGCCGATATGAGCACCGAGAACCTCCCCCAGAGCCCTGAGCAGCCGCCTCGCAAGCCGCGTGTGGCCGTCGTGTTCGGCGGGCGCAGTTCCGAACACGGGATCTCCGTGGTCACCGCCGGCGCCGTCCTCAAGGCCATCGACCGGACCAAGTACGACGTCCTGCCGATCGGCATCACCAAGGACGGCCGTTGGGCGCTCACGGCGGACGCACCGGAGCGGATGGCGATCATCGACCGGCGGCAGCCGAGCGTGGACGTGCTCGCCGAGTCCGACGAGGGCGGCGTGATCCTCCCCGTCGACCCGTCCAACCGCGAAGTCGTCTACAGCGAGCCGGGATCGGTGCCCAAGGCGCTCGGCGAGGTCGACGTGGTCTTCCCGGTGCTGCACGGCCCGTACGGCGAGGACGGCACCCTGCAGGGCCTCCTGGAGCTCTCCGGCGTCCCGTACGTGGGGTCGGGCGTGCTCGCCTCGGCCGTGGGCCAGGACAAGGACTACATGAAGCGGGTGTTCACCTCGTTCGGGCTGAAGGTGGGCCCCTACCTGGTGGTCCGGCCGCGCGAGTGGCGGCAGGACGAGCAGGCCGCCCGCAAGCGCATCGTCGACTTCGCCGGCGACCACGGCTGGCCGCTGTTCGTGAAGCCCGCCCGCGCGGGTTCGTCGATCGGCATCACCAAGGTCGACGACCTCGCCGGCCTCGACGAGGCGATCGCCGAGGCCCAGCGGCACGACCCGAAGATCCTCGTCGAGGCCGCGCTGCGCGGCCGTGAGATCGAGTGCGGCGTCCTGGAGTTCGAGGACGGCCCGCGTGCCTCGGTCCCGGCCGAGATCCCGCCGCCGGACGCGCACGCGTACTACGACTTCGAGGCCAAGTACATCGACTCGACGCCCGGCATCGTCCCCGCCCCGCTGACGCCGGAGGAGACCGCCGAGGTCCAGCGCCTGGCGGTGGAGGCCTTCGAGGCGGCGTCCTGCGAGGGCCTGGTCCGCGCGGACTTCTTCCTCACCGAGGACGGCGAGTTCGTGATCAACGAGATCAACACGATGCCCGGCTTCACGCCCATCTCGATGTACCCGCAGATGTGGCAGGCGAGCGGCGTCAGCTACCCAGAGCTGGTGGACCGCCTCGTCCAGGCGGCTCTTCACCGGTCGACGGGCCTGCGCTGACCGACTCGGAGCCGCACGGCGCTCAGGAGGCGATCCCCTCGGGGATCGCCTTTTTCACAGCCGAGGCCAGATCGATCAGCACACCCGAGCTGTCCACACCCTTCGGCACCCCGACCTCCACGTACACCTCACGATTGGCCGTGGTGAACCGGTACCCCCCGTCATTCTGCTTCTCCATCAGCCAGTCGACGCCGTTCACACCCCCGGCCACCGCATCCGGATCATGGCCTCCGGCGACCCCGGGATCGACCATCTTGGGCGGCTGAGGCACACCGCAGCGAAGTATGATCGCCGGGCTGCCCCAGCCCGCCGTCAGTGCCGACGCGGGCTCGGGATCCTCGCGACGCTCACCGTCCACCTTCCCGGGCAGTACCTTGTCCAGGTTCCGGCACAGTTCCGTGACCTTCGCGCCCGGACTGGGAACCGCCGCCGACGCGCTGTCGTCTGCCGATGAGCAGCCCGTCGCAGTGATCAACAGCGCGAGAGCGGGCAGGCGGACAACGCGGAGAACAGAACGGTGCCGGTGACGGAAAGAGTTCACCGGCACAGGGTAGACGGGGGCTACAGATGTACGACCGGGCAGGTCAGGGTGCGGGTGATGCCGTCCACTTGCTGGACCTTGGCGACCACCATGCGGCCGAGGTCGTCGACGGTGTCGGCCTGGGCCCGGACGATCACGTCGTACGGTCCTGTGACGTCCTCGGCCTGGAGGACCCCAGGGATCTTGCTGATCGTCTCGGCGACGGTCGACGCTTTGCCGACCTCCGTCTGGATCAGGATGTACGCCTGTACCACGGAACCTCCAGGGCGGCCACGAGGATCATGTGGGGAAAAGGAACGCCACGGTATCGCGTCGCCGCTCGCCACGGGGAGACCCGCGGTGACCGGGTCTTGCGCGCCGGGGCGCGGGTCCGGCAGAACGTGACGGTCACAACGACCGTAGCGAGGACCGCGAGGCCTCGCGAGCGGGTATGGACAGGGACAGAAGGGGAGAACGGGCAATGAAGGGCACTGTTGGTGAGCTCGGTGAGTTCGGGCTCATCAGGGAGCTCACCTCCCGTCTGACCACCACCCCGGCGGTCCGGGTCGGCCCCGGCGACGACGCCGCCGTGGTGGCCGCGCCCGACCGCAGGGTCGTGGCCAGTACGGACATCCTGGTGGAGGGCCGGCACTTCCGCCGGGACTGGTCGACGGCGTACGACGTGGGCCGCAAGGCGGCCGCGCAGAACCTCGCCGACATCGCCGCCATGGGCGCCGTACCGACCGCGCTGCTGCTCGGTCTGGTCGTCCCGGCCGAACTGCCGGTGACGTGGCCGAGCGAGCTGATGGACGGCCTGCGCGACGAGTGCCAGGTGGCCGGTGCCGCCGTCGTCGGCGGGGACGTCGTACGCGGCGACTCGATCATGGTGTCGATCACCGCGCTCGGCGATCTGCGCAACCAGGAGCCGGTGACGCGGGCGGGCGCGCAGCCCGGCGACCTCGTCGCGGTGACCGGCTGGCTGGGCTGGTCGGCGGCCGGGTACGCGGTGCTGTCCCGCGGTTTCCGTTCGCCGCGCGCGTTCGTGGAGGCCCACCGGCGGCCCGAGCCGCCGTACCACGCGGGTCCGGCCGCCGCCGGGCTCGGGGCGACCGCGATGTGCGACGTGAGCGACGGGCTGATCGCCGACCTGGGGCACATCGCCGAGGCCAGCAAGGTGCGGATCGACATCCGCTCCGGGGCGGTCGACATCCCGTCCCAGATGAACGACATCGGGCAGGCCGTGGGCGTCGATCCGATGCAGTGGGTGCTGACCGGGGGAGAGGACCACGCGATCGTGGCGACCTTTCCGTCGGACGTGAAGCTGCCCGCCCGCTGGAAGGTCATCGGCGAGGTCCTCAACCCCTCGGCCCTGCCCCAGGTGACGGTCGACGGGGCGCCGTGGACCAGCAAGGGCGGCTGGGACCACTTCGGAGACATAGAGACATGATCCCGGGCGTCCTGACGGTGGCGGGCTCCGATTCGGGTGGCGGCGCGGGCATCCAGGCCGACCTGAAGACGATGCTCGCCCTCGGTGTGCACGGCATGAGCGTCATCACGGCGGTGACCGCCCAGAACTCCCTCGGCGTGCAGGGGGCCTGGGAGCTGCCGGTGGAGGCCGTACGGGCCCAGTACCGCAGTGTCGTCGACGACATCGGCGTCCAGGCGGTCAAGACCGGGATGCTCGCCTCCGCCGAACTCGTGGAGACGGTGGCCGAGTTGCTCGCGGGCACGGACGCTCCGGCGGTCGTCGACCCGGTGGGCGTCTCCAAACACGGCGACCCCCTGCTCGCCGCGTCCGCGCTGGACTCCGTCCGCACGAAGCTGCTGCCGGTGGCGACGGTCGCCACCCCGAACCTCGACGAGGTGGCTCAGCTCACGGGCGTGCGGGTCGAGTCGGAGGAGGGGCTGCGGAGGGCCGCCGCGGCCGTGCTCGCGTACGGGCCGCGGTGGGTGCTGATCAAGGGCGGCCATCTGCCCGGGGACGCCGTGGACCTGCTCACCGACGGCTCCGAGGAGCACTGGCTGCGGGCGCCGCGTCACGACAACCGGCACACGCACGGCACGGGCTGCACCCTGGCCTCCGCGATCGCCGCACAGCTCGCCAAGGGCCGGGCGGTGCCGGAGGCGGTGGCGGCGGCGAAGGAGTACGTCACCGGGGCCGTGGCGGCCGGGTTCGCGCTCGGTGAGGGGATCGGGCCGGTGGATCACGGCTGGCGGTTCCGCGGGGACGCTTAGCCGCTCGGGCACAGTGTCTCGGGCATGGCAAAGAGCCGGCCCACCAGAGGTGGACCGGCTCTGCAGCGAACCAGCAGTGGCCGCGCGCTAGCTGAGCGTCAGCGCGAGACCTTGCCGGCCTTGATGCACGAGGTGCAAGCGTTCACGCGCTTCGGCGTCCCGCCGACCACGGTACGCACGCGCTGGATGTTCGGGTTCCAGCGACGGGACGTACGGCGGTGCGAGTGCGAGATGTTGTTGCCGAAGCCCGGCCCCTTGCCGCAGACGTCGCAGTTGGCAGCCACCGGTCACTCCAAAGACTTCAGATGCACTTACGGTTGATCCCGGCAGGCCGGGATCAGGATCGAGGATCTGAGTGGCGTTGCCGGGGGAATGGCCCGATTTGGATCGGGCAACCGGAGCAGCATACAACGACTGCCCCAGGAGGACGAAACTACCATGGTCGGTCCGTGCCCTCACCTGGCCCGCTTCCGGTGAGCGCCGCCCCGGGGTCTACGCTGCCTGCCACGTCCAGCAGCTGAGGGAGGCACGGTGGCGCAGGTGCCGCAGACATTCCTCGATGCTCTCGCGGTGCGCACCTGGTGCGGTCTCGCTCTCGAGACCCTGGGGCGGGCGCGTGAGGAAATCGACGCGATCAATGTCTATCCCGTGGCGGACGGCGACACCGGCACGAATCTCTATCTGACCGTCGAGTCCGCCGTCGGGGCGGTCGAGGCCGTGTTCGCGGGGCACGCGGCGGGGTCCGGCCCCGAGGGGCCGACGCTCGCCGACGCCGCCGGGGCGATGGCGCACGGGGCGCTCATCGGCGCCCGTGGGAACTCCGGGACGATCCTCGCCCAGCTGCTGCGCGGCATGGCCCAGGTGCTGGCCGGCGGTGACACGGCCGGGGCCGACGGCCACGGGCTGAGGCTCGCGCTGCGGCACGCGGCCGACTCGGCCCGCCAGGCCGTGGCCCACCCCGTCGAGGGCACCGTCCTCACGGTCGCCGCGGCCGCCGCGGACGCCGCCTGCGGTGCCGAGGGCGACTGCGGGACGGTGGCCAGGGCCGCCTACGAGGGTGCGCTGTCGGCGCTCGCCCGGACCCCGGGGCAGCTGCCCGTCCTGGAACGCGCCGGGGTGGTCGATGCCGGCGGACGGGGGCTGGTGGCGGTGCTCGGGGCCCTGGTGGAGACGTTCACGGGGGAGCGGCCGCGAGGGACGGCGACGGCGGCGAGCGCGGTACGGCTGAGCGCGGGGGCGGCGGGCGTGCCGGGTGCGAGGGCGTCAGCGCCGGTGGCGGCAGGGACGCAGAGCCCGGTGGCGGCAGGGGCGCAGGGCTCGGTGGAGTCACACGCACACCTGGTGCCCGGCCAGGCGGACGGGACGGCGCCGGGTGCGCACACCGGGCCGGGCGAGTGCGCCGACGGCCCCGCCGCGCCGGGCCCCGACGGCCCGGCCTTCGAGGTGATCTACCTTCTGGAGGCCGAGGACGCGGCCGTGACACGGCTGCGGGAGCGGCTGGACGCGCTCGGGGACTCACTCGTGGTGGTCGGCGGCGACGGGCTGTGGAACGTCCATGTCCATGTCGACGACGCGGGCGCCGCCGTCGAGGCCGGTATCGAGGCCGGGCGGCCGCACCGGATCCGCATCACGCACTTCGGCGCCGGTGACGTGCACACCACCGGGGCGGAGCGCCCTCCCCGCGAGCGCGCCCAGCGTGCCGTCGTGGCCGTCGTACCCGGCGAGGGCCTGGCCGGGCTGTACGGGGAGGCCGGCGCGACCACCGTGCTCGCCCGCCCCGGGGAGCCGCCCGCGAGCGGCGAGCTCGTGCAGGCCGTACGGCGGGCCCACGCGCGCGAGGTCGTGCTGCTGCCCAACGACGCCGAGTTGCGGCACACCGCCGCGGCGGCTGCCGAGCAGGCCCGTACCGAGGGCATCCGCGTGGCCCTCATCCCGACCCGCTCGGCGGTCCAGGGCATCGCCGCGCTGGCCGTGCACGAGCCGGAGCGCCGCTTCGACGAGGACGTCGTGTCGATGACCTCGGCGGCCGGAGCGACCCGCTACGCCGAGGTCACCGTCGCCGAACACCAGTCCTGGACGATGGCCGGGATCTGCCAGGCCGGGGATGTGCTGGGCCTGATCGACGGCGACGTGGCCGTGATCGGCTCGGACGTCACCGCCACCGCCGAGACCGTCCTGGACCGCATGCTCGCGGCCGGGGGCGAGATGGTCACCCTGGTGCTCGGCGACGAGGCGCCCGACGCCGTCGCCGAGCACCTTGAGGGACGGGTCCGCGAGGGGTACCTCGCCGTCGACACGGTGGTGTACCGGGGCGGACGGCAGGGGTCCCTGCTGCTCATCGGCGTGGAGTGAGCGGGCCCGGCGATCAGTCGTCCGCCGCGAGGCGGAGCATGTGCTCCGCCTCCGCACGCCGGGCCCCCACGACCGAGCGGCCCCCGTCGTCCTCGGTGGCGTCATGGCCGTCGTAGGCCGCCAGCACCGCACGCGCGCGTGC
The DNA here is from genome assembly GCF_000158955.1 of Streptomyces viridochromogenes DSM 40736. Lineage (GTDB taxonomy): Bacteria > Actinomycetota > Actinomycetes > Streptomycetales > Streptomycetaceae > Streptomyces > Streptomyces venetus. The sequence goes on from NZ_GG657757.1 coordinate 6,277,729, forward strand.
CCTCGCGTCGGCGGGGCGGCCCATCTCGATCTCCAGCAGGCCGGCGGTGAGTTCGGCATCCGTGCGGCTGTGCAGGGCTTCCTCCCCGAGTGAGGCGAACACCTCCGCGGACCGCAGCAGTTGGGACAGGGCCTCCTCGAACACGGCCCGGACGCAGTCGTCGTCAGGGCTCCCGGAGACGGATCGGGCGAGCAGGTCTCCGAACTGCCGGTGGGTGTTGCCGAGTTCGGCGACGTACTGCTGCCGCGCCTCGACGTCGGCCGCCGTGTCCCGCGCCGCCTCGCACTCCCGGAACGCGTCCGCCATCAGGTCCCGGGCCTCCGCCAGGCCGCCCGGTGCCCGCAGCGCGATCCAGGCGCGGGCACGCAGGGAGCGCACCAGGCCCTGGACGTTGCCGAGTTCGCGCCACAGGTCGCCCGCGCGTGCGTAGGCCCGGTCCGCCTCGGCGGGCAGCCCGGCCTGCCCGAGGGACTCCCCGGCCAGGTGGGCGAGGGTCGCGTGGTCGTGCTGCTCGGGCCAGTGCCGGGCGATCTCGGCGGCCTGGAGGCGCCGTTCGGCGGCGGCGCGGTGTTCGCCGAGTTCGCTCAGACAGTCGCCGAGCCACCACTGCGTCTGCACGATCGCCCCGTCGCCGTGCGTCTCGGCGCTCAGATCGGGCAACGCCGACTCCAGTACCTCAGCGGCCTCGGCCCACCGGCCCTGCCGCAGCAGGAACCCGCCGAGCTGCTGCCGCGCCCAGGCGCCCAGCGTGACGCCCTCCCCCGCCTCGTCGGCCCAGTGCGCGGCCTCCAGGGCGTGCCGGGCGGCCTCCACGGCCTCACCACGGCCGCCGACGACCTCGGCGAGCTGGAGGTGCAGCTGGGCCCTTCCGGGCGCCTCCAGATGGGCCCCACCGTGCTCCAGGGCGGCTCGCAGCGCCCGTTCCGCCTCCGCCATGTCGCCGAGGTGGTGGGCGAGCGAGGCCAGCCGGGCCTCGTACTCCACCGCGAACCAGGGCAGGCCCGCCGCGACGAACGCCGCCGCGCCCCGCGCGAAGAGCCCCGCGGCCGTCTCCAGGTCCCCGCCCAGCCCCGCCAGCTCGGCGAGCATCGCCTGCGCCTCGGCGACCCGCGCGGCCAGCCGTACGTCCTGCCCGGTCCGCCCCTCGACGAGCGCCAGGACCTCCCGCACGGCGGCCCCGGCCTCGGTGCGCACCGCCTCCGCCCCAGGGCCCTCGGCCTCGTGCGCCCGCCGCATCAGGATCCGGGCCCGCCCCATCAGGACGGACGCCGTCTGGCGTATCCCCGTTTCTCCGGCGGCGTGGAGCGCGAGGACCTCGTCGTACGGGCCGGACACGGCCGCGAACGCCCCGTCCACGTCTCCGGCGAGCGCGCGCACGTACGCCGCACGCGCGTGTGCCGCCAGAGCCTCCCCGGGGTCGCCCGCCGCCGCGTACAGCTCCGCGGCCCGCTCGAAGAGCGCGATGCCCTCGGGGCCGAGGTCCATCGCCCGGTGGTCGGCGATCTCGGCCTGGTCGCGCGGGTCCAGCTCGACGCCCTCCGCGGCCTCGGCGACCGCCGCCCACGCCTCCACGGCGTGCGGCCGCAGGTGGTCCGACCGTCGCCGTGCCTCGGCCAGCAGGGCGGGCAGATCCGGCCGTCCGGAGCCACCGGGCGGGACCGCCGGGGGAGCGGGCGGAGGGACCGCTCGGGCCGACGACCGCACCCCCAGCGGCAGCCGCTCCGCCAGCGGTTCTCGCGCCATACGCGCGCGTGCCCGCTCGCTGACGTGTGTCGTGCCGTTGCGCTCGTCGAAGCGTGCCGCCAGCGCGAGGGCCTCCGTACGCGCGTGTGCGGCGAGTTCGAGGGCGGTCCACTCCCGGCCGGCCGGGCCGGGCACCTGCCGGTCGCCGAGCCCGAGGCCGGTCAGGCGGTCCATGAGCAGAGCCACCACGCTCATGAAGTCCAGCCTGCTCTGCGGATGCCCGTCGTCCGTGAAGTACGCGGGCCGCTCCGCGAGCAGTTCGAGACCGCGCGCCTCGTTGCCGGTCAGCGCGCAGAACTCCACGTGCTCCGCGTACGCCCCGCGCATGCTCTCCATGGCCCTCACGAGCCGGAAGCCCCGCAGGTGGTGGGCGCGCGCCTCGTCCGTGCGGCCCAGCCGCAGCAGAGGCAGCAGGGAGGACGCCAGGGCCGTGTGCGGCTCGTGGGCGCAGGTGTACTCGCCCTCCAGCACCGGCCGCCACAGCCGGAGCGCCTCCTCGTCCCGGCCCCGCTCCGCCTGCCACCAGCCCTGCCCGTGCAGCTCGCACGCGTGGCAGTCGGCCATGGTGTCCCGGTCGGCGGCCAGCCACGCGGCGTACGCCCGCTCGGCCCGGGCCACGTCCCCGACATGCGCGGCCACACTGTGCTCGGCGCTCCGCACGGCCCGTTCCGAGTGCCCGGCGAGCCGGTAGCGGTGCTCCATCTCGCCGAGCCACTTCTCGATCGACGCGAGCGGGATGTGCGGCTGGTCGAGCATGCCGGCCGACACCCACTTGAAGACCCAGTGCAGTGAGTGCGTCTCGTACTCGTCGAAGTCCTCGGGCCGTTCGTCCCACATGCGCAGCAGGCGGGCGAAGGGGACGAACATCTTCCCCTTCTCGGAGCTGTAGTTGTAGACCTTCAGCTGGTGGCCGAGCGCCTCGATCACGGCGAGCGGGATGTTCAGCTTCTCGGCGGCGGCCAGCAGTTCCTCGGCGCGCGCGTTGCGGGCCGGGCCCTCGGGCTGCTCGGAGTTCTCCGCCATCGCCCCGCGCAGCGCGTCGAAGTTCGTGATGTCGCTCATGCCTGACCGTCCTCGCTGTGCGTGGCCCACTCCAGGAGCCCCATGAACGCGCGGTTGAGCAGCGCCGAGTCGGCGGGCCTGAGCGGGCGCTGCGCCATCAGCAGGGCCTGCCCGTACAGCGACTCGGTGGCCGTGCCGATCAGCTCCGGGTCGGGCAGCGCGCTGATCCGCCGGACCAGCGGGTTGAGGTGGTTGAGCACCAGACGCGCGCGTGGGGCGCTCCCGCGCAGGGAACCGAGGATGCCCGCCCACAGGTCGTCGGCCCGCTCCTCGGCGTCGGCCCGGGCCTGTTCGTGCCGGGCGTCCCGGTCGTCGAGGTGCAGCGCGGGCAGGGAGAGCGGGTGGAAGGCCCGGAGCACCACGTCGCAGCCCAGCGGGTCGAGCCGGGCCCGTGCCGCAGCCAGGAAGCCGGACAGGGCCAGTTCCTCCGCCGGGTCGACCGCGTCCAGATGCGCGGTCACCGTGTCGGCGTCCAACTCGGCGACCACCGTGCCCGGCCGTACCGACGGCAGCGCCTCCACCAGCTCACTGTCGTACGTGTAGCCGCCGTTGATCACGCCGATGCCCTGCGCGGACGCGATCGGCGCGACCTGCCGGTACTCCTCGACGGTCCGCGTGAAGTGCACCACCGGGTGCCGCTGCGCGAACTCCTCCAGGGACAGCCGCCCGCCGGTCGTCTCGAACGGCAGCCACGGCAGCATCGTGCGCAGCATCTCGCGGTCGTGCCGGGCCAGGGACTTCACACCCAGGTGGTGCACCGACAGGAACGCGGCCAGCCGCTCCGGATCACCGGCCGCCAGACCGGTCAGCCAGGTCCGGATCCGCTCGCCCAGCGCCTCCCGGACAGCCGCCAGCGTCTCGTCCTCGTACAGCGCCTCGCGGGACGCCGTGGGCCGCAGGCTGTCCGTGTCGAGCACACAGCGCACGAAGAACGCCCAGTCGGGCAGCAGCTGATCGGCCCGCTCGGTCAGCAGCATTCCCTTGAGGTGCACGCGGTGCCCCGCGCGCTGGGCCGGGCTGACCGCGGCCGGCAGCACGTACGCCACCCCGCGGACGCCGGCCAGCGGCACGGCCAGGTCGATCGTGTCCAGCGGGGTGAAGCCGAACAGGTCGTGGCAGTGCCGGGCGAGGGCCACGCGGCGGGCGGCCGGGCTCGGATACGACCGGTCCCAGGGGGCCGGGAGGTCGGTGACCGCCTCGTCGTCCACCCGGACGTCGTACGGCAGCAGCGACCCGAAGTCCCGGGCGAGGGAGCGGACCCGGTCCGGCGCGAGCCACTCGGCGGCCCCCGCCCGCGCGGTCAGATGCACCGTCGTACCCGGTTCGGGACGCTCGGTGTCCGGCAGGGTCCGCACGGTGTACGAACCGTCGTCGCACGCCGTCCACTCCACCGGCGAAGCCTCAGGTGTACGGGCACTGCGGCTGACCACCCGGATCCGCTCGGCGACGACGAAACAGGCCAGCAGCCCGATGCCGAACTGCCCGAGAAAGCCGGACCGTGCCTCCTGCACGTCCTCGGCGCGCTTGGAACTGCGCCCGATCGTGGCGAGCAGATCGTGCAGGTCGGCCTCGGTGAGCCCCACGCCGGTGTCCTCGACCCGCAGCGCGCCGCCCTCCGCGTACAGCCGCACCCGGGCCGGAGCGCCGGGCTGCGTCGTGCGTCTGGCGGTGATGGCGTCCACGGCGTTCTGCAACAGCTCGCGCAGGTACACCCTGGGACTGGAGTAGAGGTGGTGGGAGAGCAGGTCCACCAGACCACGCAGGTCGACCTGGAACGTATGAGGTGGCTGGGGCGAATGAGGTGACTGGGATGCCTGTGAGGTCTGGGAGTCCATCATCACGGCGCCGGTGGGGAGACTCGCGACGGCGCGGGGTCGGGCGGTCCCGGTGAGGCGGTGACCGCGAGGAGGGCCGGGAGCGCGTCATCCTAGGGCTCTGACCAACCGCCTGACCAGGGGTTTCCGGGAACTTTACGGCGATACGGGCCCCGGCCTCTACGACGATGTCAGTGGCGTGGTGTGCAATGGATCTCGTGCCCGCACTGGAAGAACCGCTGCAACAACCCCTGAAGTCGGTGCTCGGCCCCGCCACCGCGAAGGTGATGGCCGAGCACCTCGGCCTGCTCACCGTCGGAGACCTCCTCCACCACTACCCGCGCCGGTACGAGGAGCGCGGCCAGCTCACCCACCTCGCCGACCTCCCCATGGACGAGCACGTCACGGTGGTCGCCCAGGTCGCCGACGCCCGCCTGCACACCTTCGCCTCCGCCAAGGCGCCACGGGGCAAGGGCCAGCGCCTCGAAGTCACCATCACGGACGGCAGCGGCCGGCTCCAACTGGTCTTCTTCGGCAACGGCGTTCACAAGCCCCACAAGGAGCTCCTGCCGGGCACGCGCGCGATGTTCGCGGGCAAGGTCTCCGTCTTCAACCGTCGCCTCCAACTCGCGCATCCCGCCTACGAGTTGCTGCGCGGCAACCCCGACGAACCCGACGAGGCCGTGGAGGCCTGGGCCGGCACCCTCATCCCGATCTACCCGGCCACGGCCAAACTGGAGTCCTGGAAGATCGGCAAGGCGCTCCAGACGGTCCTGCCCACCGCCCAGGAGGCCGTCGACCCGCTGCCCGACTCCCTGCGCCAGGGACGTGGCCTGGTCCCCCTCCCCGAGGCCCTCCTGAAGATCCACCGCCCGCACACCAAGGCGGACATCGAGGACGCCCGCGCCCGCCTCAAGTGGGACGAGGCCTTCGTCCTCCAGGTCGCCCTCGCCCGCCGCCGCCACGCGGAGACCCAGCTCCCCGCGGTCCCCCGCAGACCCACCCCCGACGGCCTCCTCTCCGCCTTCGACGCACGCCTCCCGTTCACCCTCACCGACGGCCAGCAGCGGGTCTCCCGCGAGATCTTCGACGACCTGGCGACCGACCACCCGATGCACCGGCTGCTCCAGGGAGAGGTGGGTTCGGGCAAGACGATGGTGGCCCTGCGCGCCATGCTCGCCGTGGTCGACGCGGGCGGGCAGGCCGCCATGCTCGCGCCCACCGAAGTGCTCGCCCAGCAGCACCACCGGTCGATCGTCGAGATGATGGGCGAGCTGGCCGAGGGCGGCATGCTGGGCGGAGCCGAGCAGGCCACCAAGGTGGTGCTGCTCACCGGCTCCATGGGCGCGGCGGCCCGACGTCACGCCCTGCTGGACCTCACCACCGGCGAGGCCGGCATCGTCATCGGCACACACGCGCTGATCGAGGACAAGGTGCAGTTCCACGACCTAGGCCTGGTCGTCGTCGACGAACAGCACCGGTTCGGCGTCGAACAGCGCGACGCCCTGCGCGGCAAGGGCAAACAGCCCCCGCACCTGCTCGTCATGACGGCCACGCCCATCCCGCGCACGGTCGCCATGACGGTCTTCGGCGACCTGGAGACCTCCGTCCTCGACCAGCTTCCCGCCGGCCGTTCGCCGATCGCCAGCCATGTGGTCCCGGCCGCCGACAAGCCCCACTTCCTGGCCCGCGCGTGGGAAAGGGTCCGCGAGGAAGTGGGCAACGGCCACCAGGCGTACGTGGTCTGCCCCCGCATCGGGGACGAGGAGGACGACCCGAAGAAGGCCGGCAAGAAGAAGTCCCCGGAGGACGAGGCGGAGAAGCGCCCGCCGCTCGCGGTCCTCGACGTGGCGGACCAGCTGTCCAAGGGGCCGCTGAGCGGCCTCACGGTGGAGGTCCTGCACGGCAGGATGCACCCCGACGACAAGGACGCCGTCATGCGCCGCTTCGCCGCCGGGGAGACCGGCGTCCTGGTCGCCACGACGGTCATCGAGGTCGGCGTCAACGTGCCCAACGCCACCGCCATGGTGATCATGGACGCCGACCGCTTCGGTGTCTCCCAGCTGCACCAGCTCCGCGGCCGCGTCGGCCGTGGCTCGGCCCCCGGCCTCTGCCTCCTGGTCACCGAGATGGCCGAGGCGAGCGCCGCCCGCCAGCGCCTGGGCGCCGTCGCCTCCACCCTCGACGGCTTCGAGCTCTCCCGCATCGACCTGGAACAGCGCCGCGAGGGCGATGTCCTCGGCCAGGCCCAGTCGGGCGCCCGCACCAGCCTGCGGATGCTCGCGGTCATCGAGGACGAGGAGATCATCGCGGAGGCCCGGGAAGAGGCGGCGGCGGTAGTGGCCGCCGACCCGGAGCTGACGAACCTCCCGGCACTACGGACGGCACTGGAGGCCCTGTTGGACGAGGAAAGGGAGCAGTACTTGGACAAGGGGTGACAGGTGTTGGCCTTCAAGGGGCGCGGGGCCGTAACTCGTATGCGGCTACCGCCGCGCGGGCGCGACCAGCCACACTGGTACCGGAAGCCGCCCACAACCAAGGACCACAGATGACCCGCGTGATCGCCGGCGCAGCCGGCGGACGTCGCCTGGCCGTACCACCAGGCACCGGCACCCGCCCCACCTCCGACCGCGCACGCGAAGGTCTCTTCTCCACCTGGCAATCCCTCCTGGGAGGCCCCCTGGAAGGCGAACGCGTCCTCGACCTCTACGCGGGATCAGGAGCCGTCGGCCTGGAGGCCCTCTCCCGAGGCGCGAGCCACACCCTCCTCGTCGAGGCCGACCCCCGAGCGACCCGCACGGTCCGCGACAACGTGAAGTCCCTCGGACTCCCCGGCGCCGAGGTCAGATCAGGCAAAGCGGAACAGATCATCCGCACACCACCCCCCGGCGACCCGTACGACCTCGTCTTCCTCGACCCCCCGTACGCCGTCACGGACGACGATCTTCGCGAGATCCTGCTCACACTCCGCTCGGAAGGCTGGCTCGCAGAAGAAGCCCTCGTCACCGTGGAGCGCAGCACCAGAGGCGGTGAATTCCGGTGGCCCGAGGGCTTCGAAGCCCTCCGGGCCCGTCGCTACGGCGAGGGAACGTTTTGGTACGGTCGCGCCGCCTCAACGTGCGAAGACGCACGATGACCGGACCGGAGAGCGAGGGATCACAAGTGCGCCGCGCCGTCTGTCCCGGGTCGTTCGACCCGATCACCAACGGACACCTCGACATCATCTCCCGCGCCTCCAGGCTGTACGACGAGGTCTACGTCGCGGTGATGATCAACCAGGCCAAGAAGGGCCTGTTCGAGATCGAGGAGCGGATCGACCTGATCCGCCGGGTCACCGCCGAGTACGGCAACGTCCGCGTCGAGGCCTTCCACGGCCTGCTCGTCGACTTCTGCAAGCAGCGCGAGATCCCCGCCATCGTCAAGGGCCTGCGCGCCGTCAGCGACTTCGACTACGAGCTCCAGATGGCCCAGATGAACAACGGCCTCTCGGGCGTCGAGACCCTCTTCATCCCCACCAACCCCACCTACAGCTTCCTGTCGTCCTCCCTGGTCAAGGAGGTCGCGACCTGGGGCGGCGACGTGTCCCACCTGGTGCCGGCGGAGGTTCTCCAGGTCCTCAACGAGCGTCTGCGTAAGGACTGATGGGACTACAGTCGTCCCGTCCGTCTCCAACGCATCTGTAGAGAGTGGCGAGCACACGGTGGACGTGCAGAAGAAGCTCGACGAGATCGTCTCCGCGATCTCCGGCGCCCGGTCCATGCCCATGTCGGCCTCGTGCGTGGTCAACCGCGCCGAACTGCTCTCCATGCTGGAGGAGGTCCGCGCGGCGCTGCCCGACTCCCTCGCCCAGGCGCAGGAGCTGATCGGCGGCCGCGAGCAGATGGTCGAGCAGGCCCGCCAGGAGGCCGAGCGGATCATCGGCCAGGCGCACGCCGAACGCGGTTCCCTGATCTCCGACACCGAGGTCGCCCGCCGCTCCCAGGCCGAGGCCGACCGGATCCTCGCCGAGGCCCGCCAGGAGGCCGAGGAGGTCCGCGCCGAGGCCGACGACTACGTCGACTCCAAGCTCGCCAACTTCGAGGTCGTCCTCACCAAGACCCTCGGCTCCGTCGGCCGCGGCCGCGAGAAGCTCCTCGGCACCGGCCCCGGCACGGACGAACAGGGCTACGAGGACGAGGACGCCCCCGAGCGCAGCCACGACCCGGAGACGCAGCGCCGCAGCGCCGACGAGTACGTCCACGTCAAGCTGGGCGCGTTCGAGGCGGTCCTGGCCAAGACCCTGGAGGCCGTCGGCCGCGGCCGGCAGAAGCTGCACGGCCGGATCGCCACCGACGACCTCGGCGCCCTGGCCGACGACACCGGGACCCTCCAGCACTCCAGCGACGCCGACTACCTGGCCGACCTGGCCTCCCTCGCGGAGCAGCGGCCGCCGGCCGAACAGCCCGCCCGGCAGCAGGACTACGGCCCGCCGCAGCCGGCGTACGCCCCGGTCGCCGGCTACGACCCGGCGGGAGACGCCCCCGGCCGGCAGCAGCCCGACCCCTACGGCGGCTTCCCGCAGCAGGCCTACGCGGCCCAGCAGGACCCGTACGGCTACCAGCAGGCGGATCCCTACGCCTACCAGGGCTACGACGCCCAGCAGGCCGCGTACGACCCGAATCAGGCCCAGCAGGCCCAGCAGGCCCAGCAGGCCCAGCAGGCCCAGCAGGCCCAGCAGGCCCAGCAGGCCCAGCAGGGGCATCAGGGCCACCAGACCCACCAGGGGCATCAGGGGTACGCCCTCGACGAGACCAGTCTCTTCGACACCGGCATGATCAGCGCCGAGCAGCTCCGGGCCTACGAGCAGGGCCGCGGCAACGGCTGAGCACCGGATTGGGCCGACAGCGAATGGTCCAGTATCCTGGCTCTTCGGTCGCGTGTACGTCCGCGATCAACGCTGCCCGGAACACCGAAGGGCAGCGACCCTCTGAGCTCGCAAGATCGAAAGCAGGAATGGCTCTGAACGCCCGCCTCGACCACCGCAACCCCCTCGTGTTCGATACGCACGAGCTGGGCCGGCGGCCCGGTGCGCTGCAGCGCCTGACCCGCACGGTCGACGCTCCCACGGACTTCGGTATCAAGGGAGTCATCGGAGTGCCGGAAGGCGCCCCGGTGGAGCTCGAACTCCGCCTGGAGTCGGTCATGGAAGGGGTGCTCGTCACAGGCACCGCCCGTGCCGAGGCCGAGGGGGAGTGCGTAAGGTGTCTGGAGCCGCTTCAGCTCGACGTCGAAGCGGAATTCCAGGAGATGTTCTCGTACCCTGACGCCGACGACCGGGGCCGCGTGATCGCGGAACCGGGCGACGACGCCGAGGACGACGAGGACAGGCTCTTCCTCGAGGACGGCCTGTTCGACCTCGAGCCCGTGCTGCGTGATGCGGTGGTGCTCGCACTGCCGATGCAGCCGGTGTGCCAGGACGACTGCCCTGGTCTGTGCGCCGAGTGCGGCGCGCGGCTGGCGGACGACCCGGACCACCACCACGACGCCGTCGACATTCGTTGGGCGGCTTTGCAGGGACTCGCCGGCACCATGAAGGACGGCGAGAAGGACGAGATGAGCGGCGCCGAACCGGGCGTCGACGAGAAGCAGGAGAAGTAGCCGTGGCTGTTCCGAAGCGGAAGATGTCGCGCAGCAACACGCGCCACCGCCGGTCGCAGTGGAAGGCTGCGGTCCCCACCCTGGTTGCGTGCGAGCGCTGCCACGAGCCCAAGCAGCAGCACATCGCGTGCCCGTCGTGCGGCACCTACAACAAGCGCCAGGTCCTCGAGGTCTGAGCGGCTGGTGAGAGGCACTGTGTCCACGCCGAAGAAGACCTCAGCGGACAACCAGGCCTCGTCCCACACGCTTCTGGAAGGGCGGCTCGGCTACAAGGTCGAGTCCGCCCTTCTGGTGCGAGCGCTGACCCACCGTTCGTACGCGTACGAGAACGGCGGTCTGCCGACGAACGAGCGTCTGGAGTTCCTCGGGGACTCCGTGCTCGGCCTCGTCGTCACGGACACGCTGTACCGAACCCACCCCGATCTGCCCGAGGGCCAGCTGGCCAAGCTCCGGGCCGCGGTGGTGAACTCGCGTGCGCTCGCGGAGGTGGGCCGTGGGCTCGACCTTGGCTCCTTCATCCGGCTCGGCCGCGGTGAAGAGGGCACGGGCGGCCGGGACAAGGCATCCATCCTCGCCGACACCCTCGAAGCGGTGATCGGTGCGGTCTACCTCGACCAGGGACTGGACTCCGCGGCGGAGCTGGTGCACCGCCTGTTCGACCCCCTGATCGAGAAGTCCTCGAACCTCGGAGCCGGCCTGGACTGGAAGACCAGTCTCCAGGAGCTCACCGCGACCGAGGGGCTCGGCGTGCCCGAGTACCTGGTCACGGAGACCGGCCCCGACCACGAGAAGACCTTCACTGCTGCCGCCCGCGTCGGAGGCGTCTCGTACGGCACCGGCACCGGCCGCAGCAAGAAGGAGGCGGAGCAGCAGGCCGCCGAGTCCGCCTGGCGGTCCATTCGGGCCGCCGCGGACGAACGCGCCAAGGCGGCCAAGGACGCCGAGGCGACGCAGTCGGCGGCGGTCCAGACCGCCCAGACGACCGTCGACGGCAGCGTCGACGGCTGACAGCCGCCGCCCGGCGTACCGGCCGGACGGCACCGCACAGCGCACCCGAGCGCCCGCCCCTGCCCGGGGGCGGGCGCTCGGGTCGTCCACAGGTTTGTGACGGGGGACCCCATGCCCGAGTTGCCCGAGGTCGAGGTCGTACGGCGCGGACTTCAGCGGTGGGTCGCCCACCGCACCGTCGCCGAGACCGAGGTGCTGCACCCGCGCGCCGTGCGCCGCCACCTCGCGGGCGCCGACGACTTCGCGCACCGCCTGAAGGGCCACCGCATCGGCACCCCGAGCCGTCGCGGCAAGTACCTGTGGCTGCCCCTGGAGGACACGGACCAGTCGATCCTGGCCCACCTCGGCATGAGCGGCCAGCTCCTGGTCCAGCCGCACACGGCCCCGGACGAGAAGCACCTGCGCATCCGCGTCCGCTTCACCGACGCCCTGGACACCGAACTCCGCTTCGTCGACCAGCGCACCTTCGGCGGCCTGTCGCTGCACGACAACACCCCCGACGGCCTGCCCGACGTCATCGCGCACATCGCCCGCGACCCGCTCGACGAGTTCTTCGACGACGAGGCCTTCCACCGTGCGCTGCGCCGCAAGCGGTCCACGATCAAGCGGGCCCTGCTCGACCAGTCGCTGATCAGCGGCGTCGGCAACATCTACGCGGACGAGGCCCTGTGGCGCGCCCGCCTTCACTACGAGCGCCCGACCGCGACCCTCACCCGCCCGCGCACCCTGTCGCTCCTGGGCCATGTGCGGGACGTGATGAACGCGGCCCTCGCGGTGGGCGGCACCAGCTTCGACAGCCTCTACGTCAACGTCAACGGCGAGTCCGGATACTTCGACCGGTCCCTCGACGCGTACGGCCGCGAGGGGTTGCCCTGCCGCCGCTGCGGCACACCCATGCGCCGACGACCCTGGATGAACCGGTCCAGCTACTACTGCCCGAAGTGCCAGCGTCCGCCGCGGGTCACGCCCTAGCGGAGTCGTACCGCTCTCGCGCGGCCAGCACCTCGTCCATGCTGTCCTCCACGAAGTGGATCAGGCCGTGCAGCCGCTCGGCCACGCCGCGTCCCAGCGGTGTCAGTTCGTAGTCCACGCGGGGCGGGTTGGTCGGCTGGGCCTCACGGTGCACCAAGCCGTCACGCTCCAGCGCGTGCAGCGTCTGGGACAGCATCTTCTCGCTCACCCCGTCGACACGGCGGCGCAGCTCGTTGAAGCGCAGGGAGCCCTCGAACAGCGCGCACAGGATGAGCCCGCCCCAGCGGCCCGTGACGTGCTCGAGCGTGCCACGCGACGGGCATGCCTTGGCGAACACGTTGTACGGGAGGTCGTCCAGCCCCTCCGTGAGCTCCTGGGTGGTGGTCATGCACACAGAATACGCCAGCACAGCGCTAACCGACAGGTTGCGCTAACTGGTGGTTAGTGAGGGAGGGGTCTGCCGCCGAGGTCTAGTAACCGAAGTCCTGGGTCCACCAGGGGCCGCCCGACCCGAGCTCGACACCGACGCCCAGCGTCTTGAAGTCGCAGTTCAGGATGTTGGCGCGGTGGCCGGGGCTGTTCATCCAGGCGTCCATCACGGCGGCGGCGTCGGCCTGCCCCCGGGCTATGTTCTCCCCGCCGAGGTTGGATATCCCGGCCTTCCCGGCCCGGTCCCACGGTGTGGCGCCGTCCGGGTCGGTGTGGTCGAAGAAGCCCCGCTTGGCCATGTCCTCGCTGAAGTTCTGCGCCAGGTCGGTCAGCGCGCTGTTCGCGGCGACCGGGCTGCAGCCCACCTTGGCCCGCTCCTCGTTCACGAGCTTCAGCACCTGGGCCGCCGCGGCGGACTCCTCGGAGAGGGCCGCGGGGGCGCTGGACCGCTCCGGCGCCTCGGTGGCCGTCCGGGAGGGCGTGTTCTCCGGCTTCTCGCTGGGAGTGGCCGCCGGCGCCTTCTTCTCCGGGGTCTTCTCCGGGGTCTTCTCCTGCGTCTTCTCCGGCTTCTCCGGGGTCTTCGTCGGCGCGGCCGACGACTTCGAGGCGGACGGCGACGGCGACAGGGAGCGCTCGGCGTCCCGGCTCGTGGGTGTGCCGCCCCGGTCGTCAGCGCCGCCCGAGGTGCCGCCCAGCTCGCTCGGCGAGTTCGTCGGCGTGTCCGCGGCCTGCACCTTGTCGCCGCCGTTGTCGCCGCCGAGCTTGTAGTTGTCGAGGCCGGGCACCGCGCCCGTGGCCACCGCGACCGTGCCGAGGGCGACCGCGGCGGACACGCCGAGCAGTCCGGTGCGCATCGGCTTCGCGGCCTTCTTGCGGCGGCGGTGCGAGCCGCCGCGCCGGACACCGCCGTCGGGCTCGAACCCGTCACTGGCGAAGACGGCCGTGTCGTCGGTCCGGGGGCGGAGCACAGAGGAGGCGTACACGTCGTCACCCGCCGAGGAGCCCTCCCCGAACAGGTAGGCCTCGCTCTTCGCGTAGGTGCCGGCGTACGCCTCCGGGTTCAGGTAGGGCGCGATGCCCAGCGTCGCCCCGTCGTCCTCAGCGGTGGAGAACTGCGGGTCGTGGCCCTCCGCGTAGCCGTCGGCCTGCGTGATGCCCGTGGCGGCGCGGCCGGCGGCGGAGCGTCGGTGGCGTCCCATGTCCTGGCCTTCCTCGTCCTGGCGGTCGACTCGTCCTCGAGATCAACACCAAACTCACTCGATCGTGTGAGTTTCATATGAGATTCGTTGGGTGGGGACGGTACCGCATGGCGCAAGTGGAGGAAGTGCCCGGACAGAGTTTGGGCGGTTAGGTTGCAGTCATGAGCGAGGATGTGCGACTGGTCGCCTGGGTGCGGGGACGCGTCCAAGGTGTGGGTTTCCGCTGGTTCACACGGGCCAAGGCCCTGGAGATCGGCGGCCTGAGTGGTTTTGCTCTCAATTTGGGCGACGGACGGGTCCAGGTCGTCGCGGAGGGCGCGCGAGAGGGCTGTGAAGGTTTGCTGGAGTGGCTCCAGGGTCACGACACGCCCGGCCGCGTGGACGGTGTCACCGAGATCTGGGACACACCTCGCGGCGGCTACGAGGGCTTCGCCATCCGCTGACCCCGCACCGCCGGGCGACTCCCGCAGCCGCCCGCGGACCGGCCCCGGGCGGCCTCCCCGGACGGAAACTTGCTGGTGATTGCCAAGAAACGCTTGCTCTGGCGGGCTGCACACGCAAGGATGATCGACACGCCCCGAGGGCCCCGCAGAAGCCGCAGCGCCGCCGTTCCAGGCCGCTTGCGCCCGGGTTGCCCCCAATACGGGGCGTGATCGTGTTGACCGTCAAACTTTTTGGTGAGACGCTGAAAGCCCCGCGCACCTTAGCTGTTTGGCATGGCTGAACGGCAGTACAACTCCAGGCCTGCCAAGCATCGCGGGTGCGAATCCCTCACGACCCACACCGCATCGGTCGGTCACTCATTGTGGAGGACCATCCATCATGGCAAAGGCGCTTCTCGGTTACGTCGGCGGCTCCGACCCTCGACTCCTCGCCGAGATGCGACGGCTCCAGCAGCGCGTCCAGGACCTGGAATCCGAGCTCGTACGGATCCAGGCTGAGAACGAGGCGCTGACGGCTGCCGCTTCTCACGACAGGATCATGGAGAGCGTTGACGCACACCAGGCGGAGCCTGCGCTCACCTGATCACTGCACGCTCCACAAAAGCACCAGCAGTGGTTGGGCCGCCCGTCACAACCGCTAAGTCAGAAGTGCAAGGGACGCCATCGGCGTCCCTTCTTTCTTGCCCCCGCATCCTTTCACCTTCTTTAACGTCTGGTGTGCCCTGCGCGTTCAGCGGCGAAACCGTGGGTTCATGGAGTGAGACGAACCCGGGCGGTAGAGTCCGGCGGCGTGCACCTCAAGGCCCTGACTCTCCGTGGGTTCAAGTCGTTCGCCTCGGCGACCACACTCCGGTTCGAACCGGGGATCACGTGCGTCGTCGGACCGAACGGCTCGGGCAAGTCCAACGTCGTCGACGCGCTCAGCTGGGTCATGGGCGAGCAGGGCGCCAAGTCGCTGCGCGGCGGCAAGATGGAGGACGTCATCTTCGCCGGCACCACCGGCCGTCCGCCGCTGGGCCGTGCCGAGGTGTCCCTGACGATCGACAACTCCGACGGCGCCCTGCCCATCGAGTACGCCGAGGTCACCATCACGCGGATCATGTTCCGCAACGGCGGCAGCGAGTACCAGATCAACGGCGACACCTGCCGCCTCCTCGACATCCAGGAGCTCCTCTCCGACTCCGGCATCGGCCGCGAGATGCACGTCATCGTCGGGCAGGGCCAGCTCGACTCCGTCCTGCACGCCGATCCCATGGGCCGCCGCGCCTTCATCGAGGAGGCGGCCGGCGTCCTCAAGCACCGCAAGCGCAAGGAGAAGGCGCTGCGCAAGCTGGACGCGATGCAGGCCAACCTCGCGCGCGTGCAGGACCTGACCGACGAGCTCAGACGCCAGCTCAAGCCCCTCGGCCGCCAGGCCGCCGTCGCCCGCCGGGCCGCCGTCATCCAGGCCGACCTGCGCGACGCCCGCCTGCGCCTCCTGGCCGACGACCTCGTACGGCTGCGGGACGCGCTCAAGGCCGAGGTCGCCGACGAGGCCGCGCTGAAGGAGCGCAAGGAGTCCGCCGAGCAGGAGCTGCGCAAGGCACAACAGCGCGAGGCCCTCCTGGAGGACGAGGTCCGGCAGCTCACGCCGCGGCTCCAGCGCGCCCAGCAGACCTGGTACGAGCTCTCCCAACTCGCCGAACGGGTGCGCGGCACGATCTCGCTGGCCGACGCCCGGGTGAAGAGCGCCACCTCCGCGCCCCCCGAGGAGCGGCGCGGACGCGACCCCGAGGACATGGAGCGCGAGGCCGCCCGCATCCGCGAGCAGGAGGCCGAGCTGGAGGCGGCCCTGGAGGCGGCCGAACGGGCCCTGGAGGACACGGTCGCGCACCGCGCCGAGCTGGAACGCGCGCTCGCCGAGGAGGAGCGGCGCCTGAAGGACGTCGCCCGCGCCATCGCCGACCGGCGTGAGGGCCTCGCCCGGCTGAACGGCCAGGTCAACGCGGCCCGCTCGCGTGCCGCATCCGCCCAGGCCGAGATCGAACGCCTGGCCGCCGCCCGCGACGAGGCCCAGGAGCGGGCCGTCGCCGCGCAGGAGGAGTACGAGGCCCTCAAGGCCGAGGTCGACGGCCTCGACGCCGGCGACTTCGAACTCGCCGAACAGCACGAGGCCGCGAAACAGCAGCTCGCCGATGCCGAGGCCGCCCTCACGGCAGCCCGCGAGGAGGCCACGGCTGCGGAACGCAAGCGGGCCGCCACTCAGGCTCGGCACGAAGCCCTCGCGCTCGGCCTGCGCCGCAAGGACGGCACCGGCATACTGCTCGCGGCGAAGGACCGTCTCTCCGGCCTGCTCGGCCCGGCGGCGGAACTCCTGACGGTGACCCCCGGACATGAGATCGCCCTCGCAGCGGCCTTCGGAGCGGCGGCGGACGCGATCGCGGTCACGACCCCGGCCTCTGCAGCGGACGCGATCCGACTTCTTCGCAAGCAGGACGGGGGCAGGGCGACTCTGCTCATGGCAGGGGCTGCCGCCCCCGGGGGCGAGGGGCCGAGTTCGACATGCGGCTGCCGCCGCGTGGGCGCGACCAGCCACGACGAGCCCGCAGACGCACGACACACCTTCGCGGCAGACCTGGTCCGCGGCCCCGGCGACCTCATGCCCGCAGTCCGCCGCGTCCTGCACGGCATCGTCGTCGTCAGCACCCTGGAAGACGCTGAGGACCTCGTCCTCACCCACCCCGACCTCACCGCCGTCACCGCAGAAGGCGACCTGCTCGGGGCGCACCTGGCCCACGGCGGCTCCGCCGGCGCCCCCAGCCTCCTCGAAGTCCAGGCCTCCGTCGACGAGGCTGCCGCCGAGCTGGAAGAGCTCGCCGTCCTCTGCGAGGAGCTGACCGAGGCCCAGCACGCCGCCGTCGAGCGGCGCAAGGAGACCGCCGCACTGGTCGAGGACGTGGGGGAGCGGCGCCGGGCCGCCGACCGGGAGAAGTCGTCCGTCGCCCAGCAGCTCGGCCGGCTCGCCGGGCAGGCACGGGGCGCAGCGGGAGAGGCCGAGCGGTCCACGGCCGCCGCGGCCCGGGCGCAGGAAGCCCTCGACAAGGCCCTGGCGGAGGCCGAGGAACTCGCCGAGCGGCTCGCCGTCGCCGAGGAGATGCCGATCGAGGAGGAGCCCGACACCGCCGTGCGCGACCGGCTCGCCGCCGACGGCGCCAACGCCCGCCAGACCGAGATGGAGGCCCGCCTCCAGGCCCGTACGCACGAGGAGCGGGTCAAGGGCCTGGCCGGACGGGCCGACTCCCTGGACCGGGCCGCCCGTGCGGAACGCGAGGCACGCGCGCGTGCCGAGCAGCGGCGGGCCCGGTTGCGGCACGAGGCCGCCGTCGCCGAGGCCGTCGGCTCGGGCGCCCGGCAGCTGCTCGCGCACGTCGAGGTCTCCCTGGCCCGCGCCGACGAGGAGCGCACAGCGGCCGACGCCGCCAAGGCCCGCCGTGAGCAGGAACTCGCCCGCGCCCGCACCGAGGGACGCGATCTCAAGGCCGAGCTCGACAAGTTGACGGATTCGGTCCACCGTGGCGAGGTACTCGGCGCCGAGAAGCGGCTGCGGATCGAGCAGCTGGAGACCAAGGCGCTGGAGGAACTGGGTGTCGAACCGGCAGGGCTGGTGGCGGAGTACGGGCCGCATCAGCTTGTGCCGCCCTCGCCCCCCGCCGAGGGCGAGGAGCTGCCGGAGGACCCCGAGCATCCGCGCAACAGGCCGAAGCCGTATCTCCGGTCCGAGCAGGAGAAGCGCCTGAAGGCCGCCGAGCGTGCCTACCAGCAGCTCGGCAAGGTCAACCCGCTCGCCCTGGAGGAGTTCGCGGCGCTGGAGGAACGCCACCAGTTCCTCAGCGAGCAGCTCGAGGACCTCAAGAAGACGCGGGCGGACCTCCTCCAGGTGGTGAAGGAGGTCGACGAGCGGGTCGAGCAGGTCTTCACCGAGGCCTACCGGGACACGGCCCGGGAGTTCGAGGGCGTGTTCTCGCGCCTGTTCCCGGGGGGTGACGGGCGGCTGATCCTGACCGATCCCGACAACATGCTCACCACGGGCGTGGACGTCGAGGCCCGCCCGCCGGGCAAGAAGGTCAAGCGGCTGTCGCTGCTCTCCGGCGGGGAGCGGTCACTGACCGCCGTGGCGCTGCTCGTGTCGATCTTCAAGGCACGGCCCAGCCCGTTCTACGTCATGGACGAGGTCGAGGCCGCCCTCGACGACACCAACCTCCAGCGGCTCATCCGGATCATGCAGGAGCTCCAGGAAGCCTCCCAGCTGATCGTGATCACCCACCAGAAGCGCACCATGGAGGTCGCCGACGCGCTGTACGGCGTCTCCATGCAGGGCGACGGTGTGTCGAAGGTCATCAGCCAGCGCCTCCGCTAGAAGCGTGTGGTCTACACCGGTCTCACCTGCGCTGCTCAGTGACTTCAATTCTTGAACACATCACTGACACACTCCTGCCGCAGATTCACAGTGACGGACCTATTGACTTCGAAACTTGAAGGCATAGTCTCTGCAACGTTCCTTTTACCTTCAGGTACCTTCAGGTGGACCTCGAAGGGCTGACCCCCTCCGGCAGCGTTGCCGGTGGCCCGAGGAGTACACGTGACCAGCACAGCGCAGGCACCCAGTTCAGGAGCCAGGACGGCTCACCCCGAGCATCTCGGGCACGTCATCTTCATCGCGGCGGCGGCCGCGATGGGCGGTTTCCTCTTCGGCTACGACAGTTCCGTGATCAACGGCGCCGTCGAGGCCATCCGTGACCGCTACGACGTCGGCTCCGCGGCCCTCGCCCAGGTCATCGCCATCGCCCTCATCGGCTGCGCCGTCGGCGCAGCCACCGCCGGCCGGATAGCCGACCGCATCGGCCGCATCCGGTGCATGCAGATCGCCGCGGTCCTGTTCACCATCAGCGCCGTCGGCTCCGCGCTCCCCTTCGCCCTGTGGGACCTCGCCTTCTGGCGTGTCGTCGGCGGCTTCGCCATCGGCATGGCCTCGGTGATCGGCCCGGCCTACATCGCCGAGGTCGCCCCGCCCGCCTACCGCGGCCGGCTCGGCTCCTTCCAGCAGGCCGCGATCGTCATCGGCATCGCTGTGTCGCAGCTGGTCAACTGGGGTCTGCTGAACGCCGCCGACGGCGACCAGCGCGGCAAGCTGATGGGCCTTGAGGCCTGGCAGGTCATGCTCGGCGTCATGGTCGTCCCGGCCGTGCTGTACGGCCTGCTCTCCTTCGCGATCCCCGAGTCCCCGCGCTTCCTCATCTCCGTCGGCAAGCACGAGCGCGCCCGTGAGATCCTCACCGAGGTCGAGGGCAAGAAGGTCGACCTGGACGCCCGCGTCGCCGAGATCGAGGGCGCCATGAAGAGCGAGCACAGGTCGAGCTTCAAGGACCTGCTCGGCGGGAGCTTCTTCTTCAAGCCGATCGTCTGGGTCGGCATCGGCCTGTCGGTCTTCCAGCAGTTCGTCGGCATCAACGTCGCGTTCTACTACTCCTCGACGCTGTGGCAGTCGGTCGGCGTCGACCCGACGGACTCGTTCTTCTACTCCTTCACCACGTCGATCATCAACATCCTCGGCACCGTCATCGCGATGATCTTCGTCGACCGCGTCGGACGCCGGCCGCTCGCGATCATCGGCTCGGTCGGCATGGTCGTCGGCCTGGCCCTGGAGGCCTGGGCCTTCTCCCACCCCCTGGTCGACGGCACGCTGCCGGCCGCGCAGGGCTGGATCGCCCTGGTCGCCGCGCACGTCTTCGTCCTCTTCTTCGCCCTGTCCTGGGGCGTGGTGGTCTGGGTCATGCTCGGCGAGATGTTCCCCAACCGGATCCGCGCCGCCGCCCTGGGCGTGGCCGCCGCCGCGCAGTGGATCGCCAACTGGGCCATCACCGCGAGCTTCCCGTCGCTGGCCGACTGGAACCTCTCCGTGACCTACGTGATCTACACGGCGTTCGCCGCGCTCTCCATCCCGTTCGTCCTGAAGTTCGTCAAGGAGACGAAGGGCAAGGCCCTGGAGGAGATGGGCTGAGCCCGTCCCGCAGACTCGGGGGGAAGGGCCAAAGTCCCCGCTGCCCCTCTCCCCGTAACCCGCCGCCGCCCCGGTTCGGCCACTGCCCGAGCCGGGGCGGCGGTCTGTCGTCTCACCCCCCGGCCAGCCGGGGCAGCACCCGCTCGCAGAACAGGTGCAGACTCCGCCACCCCTCGTCCAGCGGCATCCCGCCCGCCAGCGGATGCAGGACGAGGCTGTCCAGCCCCAGCTCCACGCACTGCTCCGGCGTGAGGATCCGGTACACGCCCTCCGCCCGCAGCTCCTCCACCGTCGTCGCGGCCGACTTCACCGCCGACCGCACCCCGCCCGACTGCCAGGAGGCGTACGTCCGCGCCTCGTGCAGGAAGTGCTGCCCGTACTCCGCCCAGGTACGGTCCGGGTCCTCGGACACGTGCAGCAGCGGTGTCTCGGCGGCGGGCATCATCACCCAGCCCTCGGTGCCGTACTCGGCGAGCCGCTCCTTGTAGTACGCCTCCAGCTCCGGCAGGTGCGCGCTGGGGAAGAAGGGCAGTCCCAGCCGGGCGGCCCGGCGTGCGGCGGCCTTCGACGAGCCGCCGACCAGGAGTAGCGGATGCGGGTCGCTGTACGGGCGCGGGGTGATGCGGACCGTGCGGCCCCGGTAGGAGAAGGGCTCGCCCGTCCACGCCCGCAGCAGGGTCTCCAGCAGCTCGTCCTGGAGCCGCCCGCGCCGGGCGAAGTCCACACCGAACAGGTCGTACTCCTCGGGCCGGTACCCGATGCCGGCGACCGTCACCAGCCGGCCGCCGCTCAGCAGGTCCAGCACGGCGATCTCCTCGGCGAGCCGCAGCGGGTCGTGCAGCGGGCCGATGACCGCCGAGACGGTGACCGCGACACGCCGGGTCGCGCCGAAGACGGCCCCCGCGAAGACGAACGGCGACGGCAGCCAGTTGTTGCCGGCCCCGTGGTGCTCCTCCGTCTGCACGGTGCCGACGCCCCGGTCGTCGGCGTACGCGGCCATCTCCAGGGCCGTCCGGTAGCGGGCGGCGAGCTCGGCGGGGCCGGCCCCGGGAGCGACGAGGTTGAAGCGGGCGACCGTGACGGGCATGGGACGTCTCCCTTCGCCGGGCGGGTGTCCGGGGGACGTTAGCTGACGACGCGTCAGACATCCAGGGGCGTGGAGATCCGACGGCCCTTGTCCCTGGAGGACGGCACAAGCAGGGTGACCCGGGGCCTCATGGCTGATACTGGACGCGTTATGGACATCGTCATCCTTGCTGTAGTCATCGCCGTGGTCGTGCTCGGAGCGCTCGGCGGGCTCATCGTCGGCAGCCGGCGCAGGAAGCAGCCGCCGCCGCCCCCGCCCACGACGCCCGACATCACCGCCCCACCGGCCGAGCCGCACGTCGGCGACGAGGCCGAGACGCCGCGGGAGGAACCGCGGCGCACGATAGAGGAGGTGGATCTCCCGGGCGGCTCGGCTCCCGTCACCGTCGAGGAACCGCCCACCGAAGCTCCCGAGATCGAGATCCCGGAACCCACCGAGGGCCGCCTGGTCCGGCTGCGTGCCCGGCTCTCCCGCTCGCAGAACGCCCTCGGCAAGGGCCTGCTCACGCTGCTGTCGCGCGAGCACCTCGACGAGGACACCTGGGAGGAGATCGAGGACACGCTGCTCACCGCCGACGTCGGCGTGCAGCCCACCCAGGAACTGGTCGAGCGCCTGCGCGAGCGGGTGAAGGTACTCGGCACCCGCACCCCCGAGGAGCTGCGCACCCTGCTGCGCGAGGAGCTCGTCACGCTGGTCGGCCGGGACATGGACCGTACGGTCAAGACCGAGCCGGAGGGCCGGGGGCCCGGCATTGTCATGGTCGTCGGCGTCAACGGCACCGGCAAGACCACCACCACCGGCAAGCTGGCCCGCGTCCTGGTGGCCGACGGCCAGAGCGTGGTCCTCGGCGCGGCCGACACCTTCCGGGCCGCCGCCGCAGACCAGCTCCAGACCTGGGGCGAGCGGGTCGGCGCCCACACCGTGCGCGGACCGGAGGCCGGCGACCCGGCCTCGGTCGCCTTCGACGCGGTCAAGGAGGGCAAGGAGACGGGCGCGAACGTCGTGCTCATCGACACCGCCGGCCGCCTGCACACCAAGACCGGTCTCATGGACGAGCTCGGCAAGGTCAAGCGGGTCGTGGAGAAGCAGGCCCCGGTGGACGAGGTGCTGCTCGTCCTCGACGCCACCACCGGCCAGAACGGCCTGGTCCAGGCGCGGGTCTTCGCCGAGGTCGTGGACATCACCGGCATCGTGCTCACCAAGCTGGACGGCACGGCCAAGGGCGGCATCGTGGTCGCGGTCCAGCGCGAGCTGGGCGTGCCGGTCAAGCTGGTCGGGCTCGGCGAGGGCGCGGACGACCTGGCGCCGTTCGAGCCGGAGGCGTTCGTTGACGCCCTTATCGGGGAGTGAGCTCCGGAGACCGCCGCTGTACCACCCCCGCACATCCGGACATGCCGGTGCCCGCCCCGAGACCTGCTCGGGGCGGGCACTTCGCTGTGTACGAACGCCTCCCGGCTAGGCCCGGGACCGGTGTGCGACGTACGCCAGCGTGCCCAGCACCAGACGGGCCTCCGGTGGCCTGGACGCCGAGTCCAGGGCGGGGGAGCGCAGCCAGCGCACCGGGCCGAGGCCGCCCCGGTCCGAGGGCGGTGCCGTGATGTGCGTGCCGGGGCCGAGGCCGCGCAGGTCGAGGGCGGCCGGGTCGTCCCAGCCCATGCGGTAGAGCAGACCGGGCAGGTCGGCGGCGGCGCCGGGGGCGACGAAGAAGTGGGCTCGGCCGTCCGGGGTCGCGGCGACCGGGCCGACCGGCAGGCCCATGCGCTCAAGCCGGGCCAGGGCGCGGCACCCGGCGGGCTCGGCCACCTCGATGACGTCGAACGCCCGCCCGACCGGCAGCATCACCGAGGCGCCGGGGTACTCGCCCCAGGCCTCGGTCACGTCGTCCAGCATCGCCCCGGCACGGATTACCGGCGCGAAGTCCAGCGGATGCGCGCCCGGCGCCGGGCAGTCGCGGTGGCCGCAGGAACAGGCGCCCCCCGAGGCCCGGGCGCCCGGCACCACGTCCCAGCCCCACAGGCCGGTGTACTCGGCCACGGCGGTGCCGTCCGACGTGCGGCCGCGACGGCGCGAGCCGGTCCGGATGTCGCGCATGCCCCGGCTGATGCCGATCGTGAAGCCCATGCCCCCTCCAACGGGTCCCACGCACCGGCGGTTACGCAGCGGACGCGATGCGTGACTCTCTGTTTCCGCCTTCCCAGCGGTGGTCGGTTCACTCAGCGCCCGGAAGTTCCCAGGGTGGTGCGCCCGGCGACACGCGCCCCGGACTGCATCGCTGCACCCGCCCCTGGTTGTTCTGTGTCAAGTGAATCGTGCGGAGCCGTACATGAGTTCATTCGAAGGGGTGGCGAATGGTGGCGTTTCCGTGTGAGCCGTGGCTGGACGGGTGATCGTAGGATTACTTTGTGTGCACGAGTCCTGGGGGCACATGCGCTCATGGGTATGCCGGAGGCAAGTCGGTATTCCGTTCGAAGGGTGACAAGGACCGGACGGACGGCAGTGCGAACCGGCATGCTGATAGGGCTTGGCGCACTCGGCGGCAAGTGGTCTCAGGGATGGGGGCGTTCCAGTGAGCGGCAACGGCGGAAGCGGGACGAACGCTGCACACGCGACGCACGCTGACAAGCGCCCCAACGAGCTGCTCACCTCCTGGTTCGTACGCAGTGGATGGTCCAAGGGCGAGCTCGCCCGCCAGGTGAACCGCCGGGCCCGCCAGCTGGGCGCCAACCACATCTCCACGGACACCTCGCGCGTGCGCCGCTGGCTCGACGGCGAGAACCCCCGCGAGCCGATCCCCAAGATCCTTTCCGAGTTGTTCTCGGAGCGCTTCGGCGTCGTCGTCTCCGTCGAGGACCTGGGGCTGCGCAGCGCACGCCAGTCACCCTCCGCGACCGGCGTCGACCTGCCGTGGACGGGCCCGCAGACCGTGGCCCACCTCAGCGAGTTCTCGCGCAGCGACCTGATGCTGGCGCGGCGCGGCTTCCTCGGGAGCTCGCTGGCCCTGTCCGCGGGCCCGGCCCTCATCGAGCCCATGCAGCGCTGGCTCGTGCCCTCCCCGTCGGCCCCGCGGCCGGAGCCCGAGCCCGCGGCCGGCTCCTCCGGGCGCGCCCGCGGCCGGCTCTCCAAGCCGGAGCTGGACCTCCTGGAGTCCACGACGGTGATGTTCCGGCAGTGGGACGCACAGTGCGGCGGCGGCCTGCGCCGCAAGGCGGTCGTCGGCCAGTTGCACGAGGTGACGGACCTGCTCCAGGAGCCCCAGCCCGAGGCCACCACCCGAAGGCTGTTCAAGGTCGCCGCCGAACTCGCCGAGCTGGCCGGCTGGATGTCGTACGACGTCGGGCTCCAGCCGACGGCCCAGAAGTACTTCGTCCTCGCGCTGCACGCCGCCAAGGAGGCCGGCGACCGGCCCCTCGGCTCCTACGTGCTCTCCAGCATGAGCCGCCAGATGATCCACCTCGGCCGCCCCGACGACGCGCTGGAGCTGATCCACCTCGCGCAGTACGGCAGCCGGGACTGCGCGAGCCCGCGCACCCAGTCGATGCTGTATGCGATGGAGGCCCGCGCCTACGCCAACATGGGCCAGCCCGGCAAGTGCAAGCGGGCGGTCCGGATGGCCGAGGACACCTTCTCCGACGCCGACGAATGGGACGAGCCGGACCCCGACTGGATCCGCTTCTTCTCCGAGGCCGAGCTGTACGGCGAGAACTCGCACTCGTACCGCGACCTGGCCTACGTCGCCGGCCGCAGCCCCACCTACGCCTCGCTGGCCGAGCCCCTGATGAAGCGGGCCGTGAAGCTCTTCGCCGAGGACGGCGAGCACCAGCGGTCCTACGCGCTGAACCTGATCGGCATGGCCACCGTGCACCTCCTCCAGCGCGAGCCCGAGCAGAGCACGGTCTTCGCCACCGACGCCATGCAGGTCGCCAAGAAGGTCCGCTCCGAGCGGGTCAACACCCGTATCCGAAAGACCGTCGACACCGCCGCGCGCGACTTCGGCGACCTAGGCGAAGTCGTCGACCTCACCGAGCGGCTCGCCGCCGAGCTGCCCGAGACCGCAGAGGCGGTCTGACCCACCGCCTGAGACCCGCCCGCACCCCTGAACCCCGGCCGCGGCCGGCCCTCCCGAACTGCCCGACTCGGCTCCCCCATGCCAGGTCATCGGAAGGCCGGCCGCGGTCGGCCTGTGCCTGCCCGAGGGGCGCGCGAGCCAAGGTTGCGCCACGATAACGATCGGCGCACCCGCAATCCGGCAGTTCATCGACGCGTAACACAGCGGGCGCCTTCGTCACGGCGGCGAAACAGCGAGGGGCGTCGATCGAAACCGCGCTGCGCCAATCTCGTGGCGCATAACCGGCCCATCCCTCAATCCGCTCGATGAGGCTTCGCCCGCACGGGGCCGTACCAACGACGAGGAGACGCCGATGGCACCAGCCATCACCCTTGCCGCAGAAGCACCCAAGCTGTCTGCCGCCAACACAGGGTTCATGCTCATCTGTTCCGCCCTGGTGATGCTCATGACCCCGGGCCTGGCCTTCTTCTACGGAGGCATGGTCCGCGTCAAGAGCACCCTGAACATGCTGATGATGAGCTTCATCAGCCTCGGGATCGTCACCATCCTGTGGGTGATGTTCGGCTTCTCCATGGCCTTCGGCACCGACTCCGGCAGCTTCATCGGCTGGAACTCGGACTGGGTCGGCCTCACCGGGGTCGACAAGGGGGAGCTGTGGGGTACGTACAACATCCCGCTCCTGGCCTTCATGGTCTTCCAGCTGATGTTCGCGATCATCACGCCCGCCCTGATCAGCGGTGCCCTCGCGGACCGTGTGAAGTTCTCCGCCTGGGCGCTGTTCATCACACTGTGGGCCACGATCGTCTACTTCCCCGTCGCCCACTGGGTCTGGGGTGAGGGCGGCTGGGCCTTCGACCTGGGCGTGATCGACTTCGCCGGTGGTACGGCGGTCCACATCAACGCCGGTGCCGCGGCGCTCGGCGTGATCCTCGTCATCGGCAAGCGGGTCGGCTTCAAGCGGGACCCGATGCGTCCGCACAGCCTCCCGCTGGTCATGCTCGGCGCCGGTCTGCTGTGGTTCGGCTGGTTCGGCTTCAACGCCGGATCGTGGCTCGGCAACGACGACGGCGTCGGCACCCTGATGTTCGTCAACACGCAGGTCGCCACCGCCGCCGCCATGCTGGCCTGGCTCGCCTACGAGAAGATCCGCCACGGCGCGTTCACCACGCTGGGCGCCGCCTCCGGCGCGGTCGCCGGTCTGGTCGCCATCACCCCGGCCGGTGGCTCGGTCACCCCGATGGGCGCGATCGCCGTCGGCGCCATCGCCGGTGTCCTGTGCGCCATGGCCGTCGGCCTGAAGTACAAGTTCGGCTACGACGACTCGCTCGACGTCGTCGGCGTCCACCTCGTCGGCGGCATCGCCGGCTCCCTGCTCATCGGCTTCTTCGCCAGCGGCAAGGGCCAGTCCGAGGCCACGGGCGTGTTCTACGGGAACCACAGCTTCGACCAGCTGTGGAAGCAGCTCGCCGGTGTCGGCGGTGTGCTCGCCTACTCGCTGATCGTCTCCGCGATCCTCGCCTTCGCCCTCGACAAGACCATCGGCATGCGGGTCCCCGAGGACGACGAGGTCGCCGGCATCGACCAGGCCGAGCACGCCGAGACCGCATACGACTTCAGCGGCGCCGGTGGCGGTGCCGCCAAGACCGCCGTCACGGCCCCGGTCGCCGCCGTCGCGAGCAAGAAGGTGGACGCATGAAGCTCATCACCGCCGTCGTGAAGCCGCACCGGCTCGACGAGATCAAGGAGGCCCTCCAGGCCTTCGGGGTACACGGCCTGACGGTCACCGAGGCCAGCGGCTACGGTCGTCAGAGGGGCCACACCGAGGTCTACCGCGGTGCCGAGTACACCGTCGACCTGGTCCCCAAGATCCGCATCGAGGTCCTGGTCGAGGACGACGACGCCGAGCAGCTGATCGACGTCGTGGTCAAGGCCGCCCGCACCGGCAAGATCGGTGACGGCAAGGTCTGGTCCATCCCGGTCGACACGGCCGTCCGGGTCCGGACCGGCGAGCGCGGCCCCGACGCGCTCTGAGGGTCCTTGCAAGGACCTCTGAGGCAGGCAGACAGAACAGGAGTCGCCGGGTGACGGGTACGGACGTGCGGAAAGAAGCAGAAGACTCGGGACCCAGCGGCTACGCGGCGGCCCGGCTGCGGCTCCTCACCGAGGAGACGCGGTCCGGGCCGCCGCGCCGTGCGGCCCTGGCGGAACTCACGGACGACTGGCTCACCCGCCTGTTCGCCTCGGGTGCGGAAGGACTGCGCGGTGCCTCCCTGGTCGCGGTCGGCGGCTACGGGCGCGGTGAACTCTCCCCGCGCAGCGACCTCGACCTGCTCCTGCTGCACGACGGCAGCGACCCCAAGGCCGTCGCCGCCCTCGCCGACCGGCTCTGGTACCCGGTCTGGGACCTGGGCCTGGCCCTCGACCACTCCGTCCGCACACCCGCCGAGGCCCGCAAGACCGCCGGCGAGGACCTCAAGGTGCAGCTCGGTCTGCTGGACGCCCGGCACATCGCCGGCGACCTCGGCCTCACCGCCGGGCTGCGCACGGCCGTCCTGGCCGACTGGCGCAACCAGGCTCCCAAACGCCTCCCCGAACTCCAGGAACTGTGCGCCGAACGCGGCGAACGCCAGGGCGAGTTGCAGTACCTGCTGGAACCGGATCTGAAGGAGGCCCGCGGCGGACTGCGCGACGCCACCGCGCTGCGCGCCGTCGCCGCCTCCTGGCTCGCCGACGCCCCGCGCGAGGGCCTCGCCGACGCCCGGCGCCGGCTCCTCGACGTACGGGACGCACTGCACCTCGCCACCGGGCGCGCGACCGACCGGCTCGCCCTCCAGGAGCAGGACCAGGTGGCCGCCGAACTCGGCCTGCTCGACGCGGACACGCTGCTGAGGCAGGTGTACGAAGCGGCGCGGGTGATCTCGTACGCCAGTGACGTCACCTGGCGCGAGGTGGGACGCGTACTGCGGTCACGCGCCGTGCGGCCCCGGCTGCGCGCCATGCTGGGCGGCGGGAAGCCGACCGCCGAGCGCTCTCCGCTGGCCGAAGGCGTGGTGGAGCAGGACGGCGAGGTGGTGCTCGCCCGTGCCGCGCGCCCCGAGCGCGACCCCGTGCTGCCGCTGCGTGCCGCGGCCGCCGCCGCACAGGCCGGACTCCCGCTCTCCCTGCACGCCGTGCGGCGCCTCGCGGCCACCGTGCGCCCGGTGCCCACGCCCTGGCCCGCCGAGGCACGCGAACAGCTCGTCACCCTGCTGGGCTCCGGCCGCCCGACCGTCGAGGTCTGGGAGGCGCTGGAGGCCGAGGGGCTGATCACCCGGCTGCTGCCCGACTGGGAGCGGGTGCGCTGCCGCCCGCAGCGCAACGCCGTGCACCTGTGGACCGTCGACCGGCACCTCATCGAGACCGCCGTACGCGCCTCCGAGTTCACCCGCCGGGTCAGCCGCCCCGACCTGCTGCTGGTCGCCGCGCTGCTGCACGACATCGGCAAGGGCTGGCCCGGCGACCACTGCGTGGCAGGCGAGATCATCGCCAAGGACGTGACCGCCCGCATCGGCTTCGACCGCCAGGACGTGGCGGTCGTCGCCACCCTCGTACGCCACCACCTGCTGCTCGTCGACACGGCCACCCGGCGTGACCTGGAGGACCCGGCCACTCTGCGTTCGGTCGCCGAGGCCGTCGGCTCCCAGAGCACCCTGGAACTGCTGCACGCCCTCACCGAGGCCGACGCCCTGGCCACCGGCCCGGCCGCCTGGTCGGCCTGGCGCGGCTCGCTCGTCGCCGACCTGGTCCAGCGGGTCTCGGCGGTGCTCGCCGGGGATGCCCCCGACGACCCCGAGGAGGCCGCGCCCACCGCCGAGCAGGAGCGGCTCGCCCTCGAGGCCGTCGCGACGGGCAGCCCGGTCCTCGCCCTGCGGGCCCAGACCGAGCAGCCCGCCGGGCAGGAGCCCTCCGGCGCCCCCGAGCCGCTCGGCGTGGAGCTGCTCATCGCCGTCCCCGACCAGCCGGGTGTGCTGCCCGCGGTGGCCGGCGTCCTCGCCATGCACCGGCTGACCGTACGGACGGCCGAGCTGCGGTCCCTCTACCTCCCCGACGGCGTCGACGGCTCCGTGCTGCTGCTGGACTGGCGGGTCGCCGCCGAGTACGGCTCCCTGCCGCAGGCCGCCCGCCTGCGCGCGGACCTCGTACGGGCCCTGGACGGCTCCCTGGACATCGCCGGCCGCCTCGCCGAGCGGGACGCGGCCTATCCGCGCCGCCGGGGCGTCATCGCCCCGCCACCCAGGGTGTCGGTCCACCCGGCCGCCTCCCGGCTGGCCACCGTCATCGAGGTCCGTTCCCAGGACGCCCCGGGGCTGCTCTTCCGCATCGGCCGCGCCCTGGAGGACGCGAACGTACGGGTGCGCAGCGCGCACGTCTCGACCCTCGGCGCCAACGCCGTGGACGCCTTCTACGTGACCGGCCCGGAGGGCGCCCCCCTGCCCGGGGACGAGGCCGAGTCGGTGGCGCGGAAGCTGGAGGAGACACTGCGTGGGTGAGGCCGACCCGGCGACTTGTCACGCCGGGATACCCTGGAGGGCGATTCCCCAGTCTGTCTCCGACCCCGAGGACCGCGAGCGCCGTGTTCGATACTCTTTCCGATCGCCTCTCAGCGACCTTCAAGAACCTGCGCGGCAAGGGACGGCTCTCCGAGGCGGACATCGACGCCACGGCGCGCGAGATCCGGATCGCGCTTCTCGAGGCCGACGTGGCGCTGCCGGTCGTTCGCACGTTCATCAAGAACCTCAAGGAGCGTGCCCTCGGAGCCGAGGTCAGCAGGGCGCTGAACCCGGCCCAGCAGGTCCTGAAGATCGTCAACGAGGAACTGGTCACCATCCTCGGCGGCGAGACCCGCCGCCTGCGCTTCGCCAAGCAGCCGCCCACCGTGATCATGCTGGCGGGTCTGCAGGGTGCCGGTAAGACCACCCTCGCGGGCAAGCTCGGCCGCTGGCTGAAGGAGCAGGGCCACTCGCCGCTCCTGGTCGCCGCCGACCTTCAGCGCCCCAACGCCGTCAACCAGCTCAGCGTCGTCGCCGAGCGGGCCGGTGTCGCGGTCTACGCGCCCGAGCCGGGCAACGGCGTCGGTGACCCGGTCAAGGTCGCCAAGGACTCCATCGAGCACGCGAGGACCAAGGTCCACGACATCGTGATCGTGGACACCGCCGGCCGCCTCGGCATCGACCAGGAGATGATGCAGCAGGCCGCGGACATCCGCGACGCCGTCTCCCCGGACGAGATCCTGTTCGTCGTCGACGCGATGATCGGCCAGGACGCCGTCAACACCGCCGAGGCCTTCCGCGACGGCGTCGGCTTCGACGGCGTGGTGCTCTCCAAGCTCGACGGTGACGCCCGCGGTGGTGCGGCCCTGTCGATCCGGCAGATCACCGGCAAGCCGATCATGTTCGCGTCGAACGGCGAGAAGCTCGACGACTTCGACGCCTTCCACCCGGACCGGATGGCCTCCCGCATCCTCGACATGGGTGACCTGCTCACCCTGATCGAGCAGGCGGAGAAGACCTTCGACCAGGCCGAAGCCCAGAAGATGGCGGAGAAGCTGGCCTCCAAGAAGGGCCAGGACTTCACCCTCGACGACTTCCTCGCCCAGATGGAGCAGGTCCGGAAGATGGGCTCCATCTCCAAGCTGCTCGGCATGCTCCCCGGCATGGGCCAGATGAAGGACCAGATCAACAACCTCGACGAGCGGGACGTCGACCGCACGGCCGCCATCATCAAGTCGATGACCCCGGCCGAGCGCCAGGAGCCGACGATCATCAACGGCTCGCGCCGCGCCCGTATCGCCAGGGGCTCCGGCGTCGATGTCAGCGCGGTCAAGAACCTGGTCGAGCGGTTCTTCGAGGCCCGCAAGATGATGTCCCGCATGGCCCAGGGCGGCGGGATGCCCGGGATGCCGGGGATGCCGGGCATGGGCGGTGGCCCCGGCCGGACCAAGAAGAAGCAGAAGCAGGCCAAGGGCAAGCAGCGCTCCGGCAACCCGATGAAGCGCAAGCAGCAGGAGCAGGAGGAGGCCGCCCGCCGCGCGGCCGCCGCCGAGGGCCAAGGCGCCTTCGGGCTGCCGCAGCAGGGCGGCAAGGACTTCGAACTCCCCGACGAGTTCAAGAAGTTCATGGGCTGAGAGCCCGTCCCCGCACGACACCGAGGGCGCCCCTTCCGCGAAGGGGCGCTCTTTCGGCCGTTCTGTCAGGCGCCGGGCGTCACGGCGTCCGGGCGATCAGGTACCGGAAGACGTTCGGCATCCACACGGTGCCGTCCTGGCGCTGGTGCGGGTGCAGGGCCTCGGCCAGCTCCTTGTCCACCTGCACCTGGTCCGTCGCCGCGATCGCCGCGTCGAACAGACCCGTCGACCTGAGCCCGCGCACCGCGCTGTCCACGTCGGCGTACCCGAACGGGCACGCCACCCGGCCGGACCCGTCCGGCCTCAGCCCGGCCCGCTGGGCGACGTCCTCCAGGTCGTCGCGGAGGGACGGCCGCCAGCTGCCCGTGTTGCGCAGCGGCTCCGCCAGCTTGGTGGCGACCCGCAGCACCGACGCCGTGGCGCACCGCTCCGGTGGGCCCCAGCCGACCAGCACCACGGCCGCTCCGCGCACGGCCAGCGGTGTCGCCTCCGTGAGCAGCCCGCCCAGTCCCTCCGAGTCGCCCGCGAGGCACCCGATCGGCTCGAAGGCGGTGACCAGGGTGTACGCGGCAGTGCCCTGCTCCGCGCTGTCCCGGGGCGAGCCGTCCACCAGCCGGGTGTCCCCGTGCTCACGCGTCCCCCACGCCTCGGGCAGCAGCCGCTCCCGTGCGAGGGTCATTCTTTCGGGGGAAGCGTCGACACCGGTGACCGCCGCTCCCCGGGCGGCGGCCATCAGCAGGGCGAGTCCGGAACCGCAGCCGAGGCCGAGCAGCCGCGTGGCGGAACCCACGTCCAGTCGCTCGTAGACGGCCTCGTAGAGCGGTACGAGTATCCGCTCCTGGATCTCGGACCAGTCACGCGCGCGTGCACGCAGGTCCACGCGGGGTGCGGCCCCCGCGCGGGGCAGGTGCTGCCGCACGAGCGTAGGTGTCATAAGTAAGCGCCCCAATCCGCCGAGAGTTGCCTCTTGCCCGATTACATGGCCCCCGTGACAGTGCGCTCGCACTACCCCCGTATGCCAGGAAACTCCCCCCTCGACCTGTCGTCCAGTGGAATGCGGCAGGGCTTATGAGTTGTCATGTGCCTATGGCGAGATTTCACATTCCGGTAACGCGGGCCCGTACCATCTCGCCATGGCCAAGGCACCCGTACTCACCCCTCAGGCGGACGATTTCCCGCGCTGGTACCAGGACTTGATCACCAAAGCGGAGCTCGCCGACAACGGGCCGGTGCGCGGCACCATGATCATCCGGCCGTACGGCTACGGGCTGTGGGAGCGGATGCAGGCGGAGATGGACGCCCGCATCAAGGAGACGGGCGCCCAGAACGCGTACTTCCCGCTGCTGATCCCCGAGTCCTACCTGACCAGGGAGGCGGACCACGTCGAGGGCTTCGCGCCCGAACTCGCCGTGGTCACGCACGGCGGCGGCAAGGAACTCGAAGAGCCCGCCGTGGTCCGGCCCACCTCCGAAATGATCATCAACGCCTCCTTCTCGAAGTGGGTGCAGAGCTACCGCGACCTGCCGCTGCTCATCAACCAGTGGGCGAATGTCGTGCGCTGGGAACTGCGGCCGCGGCTCTTCCTGCGCACGTCCGAGTTCCTCTGGCAGGAGGGCCACACCGCGCACGCCACGTACGAGGAGGCGCGCGACTTCGCCTCGCACATCCACCGGCGGGTCTACGAGGACTTCATGCTGAACGTCCTCGCGATGGACGTCGTCCCCGGCCGCAAGACCGTCAAGGAGCGGTTCGCCGGGGCGATCAACACCCTCACCCTCGAAGGCATGATGGGCGACGGCAAGGCCCTCCAGATGGCCACCAGCCACGAACTGGGCCAGAACTTCGCCAAGGCCTTCAACACCCGGTACCTGTCCAAGGACGGCCGGCAGGAACTGGTCTGGCAGACCTCCTGGGGCTCCACCACCCGCATGATCGGCGCCCTGGTGATGATGCACGGCGACGACGGCGGCCTGCGGGTCCCGCCGCGACTGGCCCAGATCCAGGCCGTGGTCCTCGCGATCAAGGGCGACGAGGCGGTTCTGGCCAAGGTCCGCGAGCTCGGCGACCGGCTGAAGGCGGCCGGAGTCCGCGTCCATGTCGACGACCGCACCGACATCCCCTTCGGCCGTCGTGCCGTCGACTGGGAGCTCAAGGGCGTCCCCGTGCGTATCGAGGTCGGCCCGCGCGATCTGGAGAACGGCACCGCGATGCTGGCGCGCCGCATCCCCGGCGGCAAGGAGCCGGTGTCCCTGGACGCACTGGTGTCGCTGCTGCCGGAGGTCCTCGAAAAGGACCAGGCCCTGCTGCTGAAGCAGTCCCGCGAGCGCCGCGCGTCACGGACGGCCGAGGTGTCGACCTTCGAGGAGGCCGTCGAGGCCGCCACCGCCGGCGGCTGGGCGCGCATCCCGTGGGCCGCGCTCGGTGAGGAGGGCGAGGCCAAGCTGGCCGATCACGCGGTGACCGTACGGTGTCTGGTCGCCGAGGACGGGTCGGTGCCGGAGACCGACGACGCACCCGGTAACGTCGCGGTCGTGGCACGCGCTTACTGAGTGGGGCGCGGGGCGGCCGAAACGCCTCTTGCGTTCCCGCGGACCTCTGAGACCCCCGCGCGCGGACATGGTCTACACGCCGGGGCGTACACGGGGCTACGCACCACCTTGTGGTGAGCTGCGAGGCTTCTCCACAGATCAGCGCACCCGCCCTCGTCGGGACGCATCAGAGGCAACTGACGGGTACGTGCAAAATATTTGGGATGCCCCGGAATCGGAACACTGAGGCACCCAGGCTCGTTGTCATTACGTGAGCACGACACAGACACCACCTGTTCTCGCCGCAGAGCTGGCACAGGCGTGGGCCGACATTCAGCGGTACCACCCCGAGCTGCCCGACCTTGCCGCGCCAGAGTCCCTGATCGGGGAGTCGTCGTCCGCGTGCGGTCACGAGCTCTCCTTCGAGCGACTGCTCCATGAGGCAGTCCACGGCGTCGCCGCCGCGCGCGGTGTCCGCGACACCTCCCGCGCCGGCCGCTACCACAACCGCAGATTCCTCGCGATCGCCGAGGAGATGGGCCTGGACCACCCCGAGGAACCGCATCCCAGCAGCGGATTCTCCCTGGTCACGCTCACCCCCGAGGCGAAGCGCCGCTACCGCCCGACGATGGAACGCCTCCAGCGGGCCCTGAAGGCGCACACGGCGGCGACCTCCTCCGACACCTCCCGCACCTTCCGGGGCCCGGCGGCCCGCCACGGTTCCTCCGGCGGCGGTGTGCGCGTCAAGGCGGTCTGCGACTGCGGCCGCAACGTCCGCGTCGTACCGTCGGTCCTCGCCCAGGCCCCCATCGTCTGCGGCGGCTGCGGCAAGCCGTTCCGCATCCCGGACGTGGTGGGAGCGGGAGCGGTGGCGAGCTGACGTCCGCACCGGCATCTCGTGGCTGCCGGTCTGGACGGGAGTCCGCGCACCCGGCGTACCCCACCTCCACGTCGGGTGCCGCTCCGGCCTGCCCGCACGGCAGGTCGCACCCCGGCCGAGAGCGGCCCGCAGGGTATGGCACAATGGCTAGCTGTACTCGACAGCCGCACAGGACCCCTCTCTCCTCCGGCTGACGCGTCCATCGGGCACTCGGGTACCGCAACCCCACGCGGCTTCTCTCGCCGTGCCCAACCACGTCAAATCCAGGAGAACCCACTCCCGTGGCAGTCAAGATCAAGCTGAAGCGTCTGGGCAAGATCCGTTCGCCTCACTACCGCATCGTCGTCGCCGACTCCCGTACCCGCCGTGACGGCCGGGCCATCGAGGAGATCGGCAAGTACCACCCGACGTACAACCCGTCGGTGATCGAGGTCGACGCCGATCGCGTGGCGTACTGGCTCGGTGTCGGCGCCCAGCCGACCGAGCCCGTGCTCGCCATCCTCAAGAAGACCGGCGACTGGCAGAAGTACAAGGGCGAGCCCGCCCCGGCTCCGCTGCTGACGCAGGCCGAGAAGGCGGCGCGTCCGTCGTTCGAGGCCCTGGCCGGCGAGGACGAGGGCAAGGGTGAGGCGATCACCCAGAAGAAGAAGGCTGAGAAGAAGGACGAGGCGGCCGCCGAGTCCGCGTCGACCGAGGCCTGAGCATGCTCGAGGAGGCTCTCGAGCACCTCGTGAAGGGCATCGTCGACAACCCTGACGATGTGCAGGTCGCCTCGCGCAACCTGCGCCGCGGCCGCGTGCTCGAGGTCCGGGTCCACCCGGACGACCTCGGCAAGGTGATCGGCCGCAACGGCCGCACCGCGCGCGCCCTGCGTACCGTCGTGGGCGCCATCGGCGGTCGCGGCGTCCGCGTCGACCTTGTCGACGTGGACCACGTCCGCTGACGCTTCAACGCAACCGGCTCGGGCCGGGGAGGGCCACTGGGCCGTCCCCGGCCCGCAGTCGTATGACAGGAGATTGGACACGTGCAGCTGGTAGTCGCACGGATCGGCCGTGCCCATGGCATCAAGGGTGAGGTCACCGTCGAGGTACGCACCGACGAGCCGGAACTCAGGCTCGCGCCCGGCGCCGTACTCACCACGGATCCCGCCGCCACGGGACCGCTCACCATCGAGACGGGCCGCGTGCACAGCGGCCGTCTCCTCCTGCGCTTCGAGGGCGTCAGCGACCGCACCGGCGCCGAGGCCCTGCGCAACACCCTCCTGATCGCCGAGATCGACCCGGACGAGCTGCCCGAGGGCGAGGACGAGTACTACGACCACCAGCTCATCGACCTCGACGTGGTCACCGCGGACGGCACCGAGGTCGGGCGCATCACGGAGATCTCGCACCTGCCCACCCAGGACCTGTTCATCGTGGAGCGCCCCGACGGCAGCGAGGTGCTGATCCCCTTCGTGGAGGAGATCGTCGCCGAGATCGACCTCGAGGAGCAGAAGGCCGTCATCACCCCGCCGCCGGGCCTGATCGACGACCGGGCCGAGATCGCGTCCAGCCGGGAAGAGTCGTAATGCGCCTCGACGTCGTCACGATCTTTCCCGAGTACCTGGAACCGCTGAACGTCTCCCTGGTCGGCAAGGCACGCGCGCGTGGGCAGCTGAACGTCCATGTGCACGACCTGCGTTCCTGGACCTACGACCGTCACAACACCGTCGACGACACGCCCTACGGCGGCGGCCCCGGCATGGTCATGAAGACCGGGCCCTGGGGTGACGCGCTCGACTCCGTCCTCGCCGACGGCTACGAGTCGGGCTCCGGGGCACCCGCCCTGATCGTGCCCACACCCAGCGGGCGCCCCTTCACCCAGGAACTCGCCGTCCACCTCTCCGAGCGCCCCTGGCTGATCTTCACGCCGGCCCGCTACGAGGGCATCGACCGGCGGGTCGTCGACGAGTACGCGACGCGGATGCCGGTCTACGAGGTGTCCATCGGCGACTACGTCCTCGCCGGCGGCGAGGCGGCCGTCCTGGTCGTCACGGAGGCCGTGGCACGGCTGCTGCCGGGCGTCCTCGGCAACGCCGAGTCCCACCGGGACGACTCCTTCGCGCCCGGCGCCATGGCGAGCCTCCTGGAAGGCCCCGTCTACACCAAGCCGCCCGAGTGGCGCGGCCGGGACATCCCCGAGGTGCTGCTCAGCGGCCACCACGGCAAGATCGCCCGCTGGCGCCGTGACGAGGCCCTGAAGCGCACGACGGCGCACCGGCCCGACCTGATCGAGCGGTGCGACCCCAAGGCCTTCGACAAGAAGGACCGCGAGATGCTCTCCATCCTGGGCTGGGCACCGGACCCCGAGGGCGAGCCGTACGGCCGATTTTGGCGCAGGACCGAGGGCCTGGCAGAATAGGTCGCTGTTGTGCGTCCGTCCGGCGCGCGCCCCTGCCACAGGGGGAGACGACGCCCGTCCCGACGCGCACAGCTCTGATCCAGAACACCTAGTTTCCGTTGATGACCTGTGGCATCAGCGAAGAAAGCAGACGAAATGTCTCACCTGCTCGACACCGTCGACTCCGCGTCGCTGCGCAGCGACGTCCCCGCCTTCCGCCCGGGCGACACGGTCAACGTGCACGTCCGCGTCATCGAGGGCAACCGCTCCCGTGTGCAGCAGTTCAAGGGCGTCGTGATCCGTCGCCAGGGTTCGGGCGTGCGCGAGACCTTCACGGTCCGCAAGGTCTCCTTCTCCGTCGGCGTCGAGCGCACCTTCCCGGTGCACACCCCGATCGTGGAGAAGATCGAGCTCGTCACCAAGGGTGACGTCCGCCGCGCCAAGCTGTACTACCTCCGCGAGCTGCGCGGCAAGGCCGCGAAGATCAAGGAAAAGCGCGAGAGCTGAGCGCTCTCCGGGGTTCGCGTCGGGGCCGGATAGCATCTGGCTCCGATGGACACCGAAGAACAGTCGACGGAGCGCGACCGCTCCTCCCGCCCTTCCGACTCCGAGGAGACCTCGGACCCCGGAGGGCCGGAGGAACGGTCGCGTTTCGCATTGGTGTCACGTGTCGCTGAGTGGCTGCCCGGCGGCCGGATCACTCTGACGCTGCTGGCCTGCCTGCTGTTCCTGCTCTTGCTCACTACGTTCGTGCTGCGGCCGTTCCAGATTCCCAGCGGATCCATGGAAAAGGCATTGAGGATCGGAGACCGGGTTCTCGTAAATAAGTTCGCGTACCGTTTCGGTGCCGCGCCGCAGCGGGGAGACATCGTCGTGTTCGACGGGACCGGGTACTTCGGGCACGCGGACTACATCAAGCGCGTTGTAGGCGTGGGGGGAGACCACGTGGTCTGCTGTGACAAGGACGGGAGGATCCAGGTGAACGGCCGGCCGGTCGACGAGTCGCGCTTCCTGTACCCCGGCGACAGCCCGTCCACGGTGTCCTTCGACGTCGTCGTGCCCGGCGGCACCCTCTTCGTCCTCGGTGACCATCGCAGCCGGTCCAGCGACTCCCGCGACCACCTCGGCTCGCCGGGCGGCGGCATGGTGCCGGTCGCCGAGGTGATCGGCCGGGCCGACTGGATCGTCTGGCCCGCCGGCCACGCCGTCCGCCTGCACCGCCCCGACGCCTACGCGCGCGTGCCCGCCCCCGCCGCCGGAAGGGCGGGCGCCCATGGGTAACCGCGGCAAACCGCGCGGCGTCGTCAGCAACGCCGCGGAGAACCTGCTGCCCACCGGCGCGCGGCGCACCTCCGCCCGTCCGGCAGCGGCCGTACGCGCGCCGAGCGCCGCAAACTCCAGCGCAAGGTCAAGCGGCGCCGCAGGCGCGGCGCCGTCAAGGAGATCCCTCTCCTCGTCGGCGTCGCCGTCCTCATAGCGCTCGTGCTGAAGACGTTCCTCGTCCAGGCGTTCGTCATCCCGTCCGGCTCCATGGAGCAGACGATCCAGATCGGCGACCGCGTGCTGGTCGACAAGCTCACCCCGTGGTTCGGCTCCAAGCCGCAGCGCGGGGACGTCGTCGTCTTCAAGGACCCCGGCGGCTGGCTCCAGGACGAGCAGACGACGACCCCGAAGGACGACCCCGTCGTCGTCAAGCAGGTCAAGGAAGGGCTCACCTTCATCGGTCTGCTGCCGTCCGACAACGAGAAGGACCTCATCAAGCGGGTCGTCGGGGTCGGCGGTGACCGCGTCAAGTGCTGCGACGGCCAAGGGCGCGTGACCGTCAACGGCATCCCGCTGAACGAGGACTACCTGTACCCCGGCGCCGCCCCGTCCGACACGCCGTTCCAGGTCACCGTCCCCCAGGGCCGGCTGTGGGTGATGGGCGACCACCGGAACAACTCCGCCGACTCCCGCGCCCACCAGGACCGCGACTACGGCGGCACGGTCTCCGAGGACGAGGTGGTGGGCCGCGCCATGGTCATCGCCTGGCCCTTCGGGCACTGGAACATGCTCGACGAACCACAGACCTACGCCTCCGTGTCGGACTGGACCGGGTCGACCGCTGCGCCCCCGCTGTCGCATAGGGTTGCTTCCGACGATTCGAACGGAACGATCCAGCTCCCGACCCCTGCGGAACTCCCGCTCGTTATGGGAGTGGTGGGCCTGCGCCGCGTATGGGGCAGGCGGCGGCACAGAGTGAGGAGTTGGCGTGGGGGATGTGGCGGTTGGCGCACGGTCCGGACACGACGGCGAGGAGCACCGCGGGAGCCCCGCGGAATCCACCGTCCCGGCCGCGGACAGCGCCGTGACCTCCGGGAATGACTCCGGGGCAGCCGAGGGCGACAGGGTGACGGGCGAGCACAGGACAGCCGAGGGACAGGGGCCGGGCGGTACGGCCCGCACAGCGAAGAAGCCACGCTCCTTCTGGAAGGAGCTGCCCATCCTGATCGGCATCGCGCTGGTGCTCGCGCTGCTGATCAAGACCTTCCTGGTGCAGGCGTTCTCCATCCCCTCCGACTCGATGCAGAACACGCTCCAGCAGGGCGACCGTGTGCTGGTCGACAAGTTCACCCCCTGGTTCGGCTCCGAGCCCGAGCGGGGCGAGGTCGTCGTCTTCCACGACCCCGACAACTGGCTGGCGGGCGAGCCGACGACTGAGCCGAACGCGCTCCAGACGTTCCTCAGCTGGATCGGCCTCATGCCGTCGGCGGAGGAGAAGGACCTCATCAAGCGCGTCATCGGCGTCGGCGGCGACACGATCGAGTGCAAGAACACCGGCCCGTTGACGGTCAACGGCAAGGCGCTGGACGAGAAGTCGTACGTCTACGCCGGCAACACGCCGTGCAGCGTCGACGACCAAGGCGGTCAGTTCAAGGTAAAGGTTCCCAAGGGCTACATCTGGGTCATGGGAGACCACCGGCAGAATTCCCGGGACTCCCGCTACAACCAGGCGGACGCGCACCACGGCATGGTGCCGGTGAAGGACGTCGTCGGCCGTGCCGTCGTCATCGCCTGGCCGGTCAACCGCTGGGACAACCTGCCGGTGCCTGACACCTTCGACCAGAGCGGTCTGAACGCGCAGCCGGCCGCGGCCGGTCTGCCGGCGGCGCCGCAGGGGCTCGCGCTCGCCGGTGTGGTGCCGGTGGTGTGGTGGCGCCGCAGGAAGCAGTGATTCCGCCGGCGGGCTGACCCTGGTCGGTACCCCCGGGTAGGGTGCGGACCCATGGGTGGCGAGAGCATGACGCACACGGCCCCGCGCAGCGGTGGCTCAGACACGGGCCCGGTGGGCAGCCGGACCGGACAGCGCTTGTCCGGACTGGCCGTCGCGCTGGGCCTCGTGCTGTTCCTCGGGGGATTCGCCTGGGGAGCGGTGGTCTACCGTCCGTACACCGTGCCCACCGGTTCGATGACCCCGACGATCGCCGCGGGCGACCGGATCCTCGCGCAGCGCGTCGACGGCGCCGAGGTGCGCCGTGGCGACGTCGTCGTCTTCAAGGACGCGACCTGGGCCAACGCGCCGATGGTCAAGCGCGTGGTCGCCGTCGGCGGCGACACGGTCTCCTGCTGCCAGGACGGCAAGCTGAAGGTCAACGGCAAGGAGATCGACGAGCCCTATCTGACCAAGGGCGAGCCGGCCGAGATCACCGGTTTCCCGACCGTGACCGTTCCCGAGGGCCGGCTGTTCCTGCTCGGTGACGAGCGCGGCAGCTCCCTGGACTCCACCGCCCATCTGACCGACGCCGCAGGCGGCACGGTGGCGCGCTCCGCCGTCGACGCGCGCGTGGACGCCGTCGTCTATCCCATGAACGGCATGCTGCCCCGCCCCACCGGCTTCGAGGCGCTCGGCGCTCTGTCCTCGCCCGGACCGCTGCGGACGATCATCGCCCTGGTGATCGGCGGCGCGGTGCTCGTCCTCGGCGGGGGTGCCTACGGGCCCATCGCCAAGCGCACGGGCGCCGCCCGGGCCCGGCGGGCGAGCGCGGAGCCCGCAGGTGTCCGCTGAGGCCGTGGGGCCCGGCGAGGACACCCACACGGGCGGGCCGCGCAAGGTCGCCCGGGTGGTGCTGCTCGACCCGCAGGACCGCATCCTGCTGTTGCACGGGCACGAGCCCGACGATCCGGCCGACGACTGGTGGTTCACCCCCGGTGGCGGCGTCGAGGGCGACGAGACCCGTGAAGAAGCCGCACTGAGGGAACTCGCCGAGGAGACGGGCATCACCGAGGTCGAGCTCGGCCCGGTGCTGTGGCGGCGGATGTGCTCGTTCCCGTTCGCGGGCCGCCGCTGGGACCAGGACGAGTGGTACTACCTGGCTCGAACGGACCGCACGGAGATCCAGGCCGCGGGGCTGACCGAGCTGGAACGGCGCAGTGTCGCCGGAGCGCGCTGGTGGACGTGTCCGGAACTGACCCGGGCACATGAGACGGTGTATCCGACCAGACTCGCCGGGCTGCTGCGCACGCTGCTCGACGAAGGTCCCCCGGCCAGGCCCGTGATCCTTGACCCGGAAATCGTCTGAGGGCTCACGGTACTGGCGCACAATGGTGGGATCGCACGGCTGAAGGGGAACATGCCATGAGCGCCGAGGACCTCGAGAAGTACGAGACCGAGATGGAGCTGAAGCTCTACCGGGAGTACCGCGATGTCGTCGGTCTGTTCAAATACGTGATCGAGACCGAGCGGCGCTTCTACCTGACCAACGACTACGAGATGCAGGTGCACTCGGTCCAGGGTGAGGTGTTCTTCGAGGTGTCCATGGCGGACGCCTGGGTGTGGGACATGTACCGGCCGGCGCGGTTCGTGAAGCAGGTCCGGGTCCTCACGTTCAAGGATGTGAACATCGAGGAGCTGAACAAGAGCGATCTCGAGCTGCCG
Source organism: Streptomyces viridochromogenes DSM 40736 (assembly GCF_000158955.1). Taxonomy (GTDB): domain Bacteria; phylum Actinomycetota; class Actinomycetes; order Streptomycetales; family Streptomycetaceae; genus Streptomyces; species Streptomyces venetus. Next base: position 6,320,091 of record NZ_GG657757.1, read on the forward strand.
AGTGGGTGACGGGGTGGCAGACCGGGTGGGTGACGGGGTTATCCACAATCGCTGAGCCGTCCACCAAGATCCACTTCGTGGGGACGGGTGCGTGATCGTTGGCGCCGGAGGTGGTGCCGACATGAACGCACAGCGGGCGCGCAGCGCCATGGGCAAGTACGGCGAGAGCCTGGCCGCACGGCGGCTGGCCGAGGCCGGTCTGACGGTGCTGGAGCGCAACTGGCGCTCCGGCCGGACCGGTGAGATCGACATCGTGGCCAGGGACGGGGACGTCCTGGTCGTCTGCGAGGTGAAAACCCGCAGGGCAGGTCCCTTCGGGCATCCCATGGCGGCCGTGACCCCGCGGAAGGCGGAGCGCCTGCGGGACCTCGCCGAGCGGTGGATCCAGACCCACGGGGGCGCGCCGCCCGGCGGGGTCCGCATCGACGTGGTCGGGGTCCTGCTGCCGGCCCGCGGCGCGGCCGTGGTCGAGCACGTGCGAGGGGTGGCCTGATGGGATTCGCCCGTACGTGTTCGGTGGCGCTGGTCGGTGTCGAGGGCGTGGTCGTCGAGGTGCAGGCCGACCTCGAACCGGGCGTCGCGGCGTTCACACTGGTGGGACTGCCCGACAAGAGCCTCACGGAGAGCCGGGACCGGGTGCGCGCCGCCGTCGTCAACTCGGGCGCGGCCTGGCCCCAGAAGAAACTCACGGTCGGCCTGAGCCCGGCCTCGGTGCCGAAATCGGGCAGCGGCTTCGACCTGGCCGTCGCGGCGGCGGTCCTGGGCGCGGCGGAGCGCATCGACCCACGGGTCCTCGCCGACATCGTGATGATCGGGGAGCTGGGGCTGGACGGGCGGGTGCGGCCGGTGCGAGGGGTGCTGCCGGCGGTGCTGGCGGCGGCTGACGCGGGGTACGAGCAGGTGGTGGTGCCGGAGAGTGCCGCCGCCGAGGCGTCCCTCGTGCCCGAGGTCTCCGTGCTGGGCGTGCGCAGCCTGCGCCAGCTGATCGCCGTCCTGGCCGACGAACCCGTACCCGACGAGGAAGCGGACGGACCGGGCCGCCCGGATCCGCTCCTCGCCGGCCTGCGCATGCCGGGCACGGGCGCGGCCACCGGCATGCACAGCGTGGGCGCGGCCCAGCACGACCACGGCCACGACCTGGAGGACGTCGTCGGTCAGATCTCCGCGCGCACGGCGGTGGAGGTGGCCGCGGCCGGCGGACACCACCTGTTCCTGGAAGGGCCTCCCGGCGCCGGCAAGACGATGCTCGCGGAGCGACTGCCCGCCATCCTGCCCCGACTGGGCCGGCAGGAGTCCCTGGAGGTCACCGCCGTGCACTCCGTGGCGGGCCTGCTGCCCCCGGGCAAGCCCCTGATCGACGCCGCCCCCTACTGCGCGCCGCACCACTCGGCCACGATGCAGGCGCTCGTCGGCGGCGGCCCGGGCATCGCACGGCCCGGCGCGGTGTCGATGTCCCATCGGGGTGTCCTGTTCCTGGACGAGACGCCCGAGTTCAGCAGCCGGGCCCTGGACGCCCTGCGCCAGCCGCTGGAGGCGGGGCACGTCGTGATCGCCCGCAGCGCGGGAGTCGTACGCTTCCCGTCGAAGTTCCTCATGGTGTTGGCGGCCAACCCCTGCCCCTGTGGCCGTTTCTCCCAGCGGGACGATCTGTGCGAGTGCCCGCCGTCGGCGATCCGCCGCTACCAGGCCAGGCTCTCCGGTCCGCTGCTGGACCGGGTCGACCTGCGCGTCGAGGTGGACCGCGTCACCCGCACCGAGCTGACCGCCTGCGGGGCACGGGGCGAGTCCACCGCGACGGTCGCAGGCCGGGTGCGGGCGGCCCGGGAGCGGGCCGCGGAGCGCCTCGCCGGCACCCCGTGGCACACCAACAGCGAGGTACCCGGCCGTGAGCTGCGCAGCCGCTGGTACGCCGCGTCGGGAGCGATGGACGAGGCCGAGCGGAGCCTGGAGCGGGGCGTCCTGACCGCCCGCGGCCTCGATCGCGTCCTGCGCGTGGCCTGGACCGTCGCCGATCTCGTCGGCCACGACCGGCCCGACGCGACGGACGTCGCGCTCGCGCTCCAGCTGCGCACCGGAGTGCCCAGGGGCGTCCCCATGGCCATCGGAGCCCTGACGTGAGCCTCACCGGCCCACCGGACGACGAACTGCTCGCCCGGGTCTTCCTCACCCGTGTCATCGAGCCCGGCGACGAGGTCGGCGGGCGGTGGGTGCGTGAGTTCGGGGTGCGGGAGGTGGCCCGGCGGCTGATGGAGCGCGGCCTGCCGCTGCCCGGGGTGAGCGGCAAGCGGTGGGCCGGGCTGCTGGCCAGGGCCGGGGCGGCGCGGCCGCGTGAGGATCTCGCCGTCGCCCAGGACGCCGGGGTGCGGTTCGTCTGCCCCGGCGGGGTGGAGTGGCCGGGACAGCTCGACGATCTCGGGGATGCCCGGCCGCTGGGCCTGTGGGTGCGGGGGCGGGCCGGTCTGCGGATGTGGGCGCTGCGGTCCGTCGCCGTCGTGGGGGCCCGGGCCTGTACCGAGTACGGGGCCCACATGGCGGCCACCCTCGCCACCGGCCTCGCCGAACAGGGCTGGGTCGTGGTGTCCGGCGGGGCCTACGGGGTCGACGGCGCCGCGCACCGCGGTGCCCTCGGCGCGGGCGGCGCCACCGTTGCCGTCCTCGCCTGCGGCGTCGACCGCCCCTACCCGCGCGGACACGCCCAGCTGATCACCAGGATCGCCGACCAGGGGCTTGTCGTGGGGGAGTTGCCTCCCGGGGACCATCCGACGCCGAGCAGGTTCATCCTGCGGAACCGGGTGATCGCCGCCCTCACCCGCGGCACCGTGGTCGTCGAGGCCGCCCACCGCAGCGGTTCCCTGGTCACGGCGCGGGCGGCCCAGCGCCTCGGCCGGCTCACGATGGGTGTGCCGGGCCCCGTCACCAGCGGCCTGTCCGCCGGCGTGCACGAACTGCTGCGGGGCGAGGCGACCCTGGTCACCGACGCCGCGGACATCGTCGAACTGGTCGGGGACATCGGACAGCTGGCTCCCGACCGGCGTGGCCCCGTCCTGCCCCGCGACCTGCTGGAGCCGGCCACCCGGCAGGTGCTCGCCGCGCTGCCGGCCCGGCGGGCGGCCCGCCCGGACGAGATCGCCCGCGGTGCTCAGACCACGCAGGACGACGCGATCGCGAGGCTGTACGAACTACGGGCACTCGGTTACGTCGAACGACACGACGACGGCTGGAAGTTGACACGCCAGGCGATGACGTCGGTCCGCGGCGCTGCCGCACCACCGTGACCCGACCCGTTCGGCCGTCCGGGGGAACCCCGACACCCCTTGGAAATTCGCCCAGTTGGGGTTCTCCGGTGATCACACCGAGCGGCCGCGGCAACCCGGCGGAAGGCCTTCCGGAACATATCTGCGCCCGCCTCGGCCTCCGCCCTTCGCGCACCGCGACACCGCAGTCACGCTACGCTCACGAGGATCCCGACACGGACAGGCAACTCGACATCAGACAGACAGCCCACCCCAGCAGCACCACTCCGCAGCAGAACGGCACAAGGCGACGAATGCCCCAGCACACCTCCGGGTCCGACCGGGCGGCGATCCCCCCAGCCGCCCGTGACGGTGGCAGCGTGCGGCCGCCCGCTCCCTCGACGCTCGACGAGCTGTGGCGGTCGTACAAGGCGACGGGCGACGAGCGGCTGCGGGAGCAGCTGATCCTGCACTACTCGCCGCTCGTGAAGTACGTCGCCGGACGGGTCAGCGTGGGCCTGCCGTCCAACGTCGAGCAGGCCGACTTCGTCTCGTCCGGGGTGTTCGGGCTGATCGACGCGATCGAGAAGTTCGACATCGACCGGGAGATCAAGTTCGAGACGTACGCGATCACGCGGATCCGTGGCGCGATGATCGACGAGCTCAGGGCGCTGGACTGGATCCCGCGGTCCGTGCGGCAGAAGGCGCGGAACGTGGAGAGGGCGTACGCCACCCTGGAGGCGCGGCTGCGGCGGACACCGACGGAGGGCGAGGTCGCCGCCGAGATGGGCATCGGGGTGGAGGAGCTCCACGCCGTGTTCAGCCAGCTGTCGCTGGCCAATGTGGTGGCCCTGGAGGAGCTGCTGCACGCCGGGGGCGAGGGCGGCGACGGCCTGAGCGTCATGGACACGCTGGAGGACACCGCCGCCGACAACCCCGTGGAGGTCGCCGAGGACCGGGAGCTGCGAAGACTCCTGGCGCGGGCCATCAACACGCTGCCCGAGCGGGAGAAGACCGTGGTCACGCTGTACTACTACGAGGGCCTCACCCTCGCCGAGATCGGCAACGTGCTGGGCGTGACGGAGAGCCGGGTCAGTCAGATCCACACCAAGTCGGTGCTCCAGCTGAGAGCGAAACTGGCGAGCTTCGGCCGCTGACCTGGCCCGATGACGGCGGGTCGGCAGGAGCCACTCCCGCCGGGCCGGGCGCGTCCGTAAAGTGGTTGACGTGCCAAGGATTCGAGCGGCCTCCGTGGCCGAGCACCGGTCGATGCAGCGAGCCGCCCTGCTGGACGCGGCTCGTTCCTTGTTGTCCGAGGGCGGTACGGAGGCGCTGACCTTCCCGGCCCTCGCCGAGCGGACGGGCCTCGCGCGATCCTCCGTCTACGAGTACTTCCGGTCCAGGGCGGCCGTGGTCGAGGAGCTGTGCGAGGTCGACTTTCCCGTCTGGGCGGCGGACGTGTCGGCGGCGATGGAGCGGGCCGGGGAGCCCGAGGCCAAGGTCGAGGCGTATGTGCGGCAGCAGCTGGAGCTGGTCGGGGACCGGCGGCACCGGGCCGTGGTCGCGATCTCCGCGAGTGAGCTGGACGCGGGGGCGCGGGAGAAGATCCGGGCGGCGCACGGGGGGCTTGTCGCGATGATCGTCGAGGCGCTGGGGGAGATGGGGCATGAGCAGCCCCGGCTCGCGGCGATGCTGGTGCAGGGGGTTGTGGACGCGGCCGTGCGGAGGATCGAGCTGGGGGCTGCGGAGGAGCCGGCGGTCGTTGCGGATGCGGCTGTGGGGATGTGCTGCGGGGGTGTGCGGGGCTGAGACCTGTCTGCGCCCGGGGCGGGTGGGCGTGCAACCCGGCGGTGCGGGTGCCGCTGCGCCCACCCGTGCCGCCCCAGCGGTCGACTGCCCGCAGCTAGGTGGTCCCGTAAGACCGGCAGGAGCGAGACGTGTCCTCGCTCGGATCCACGGTGGCAGGATTCAGTGGGTTCAAGATGGTGTCGCCGCGGCGCAGTCGGCCAGTGCACGCACGTAGCCGTGCAGTGCGAGCCCGTCGGGTCCACCGTGCCGATCAGTTCGCCCGGGTCCACCTCGTCGCCCTGTTCCACCGACGCCGTCACCGGTTCGTAGGTCGTGCGCAGGGGCGGGTCGCCGGTCCCCGTCAGTTCCACCGAGACCACTCCCTTGCCGGCCACCCGGCCCGCGAAGGAGACCCGGCCCGCGGCCACGGCCCGCACCGGCGTTCCGGGTGCCGCCGCCAGGTCCACGCCTCGGTGGCCCCGGCCGTAGACCGTCGCCGGGGGTTCCCAGCCGCGCAGGACCGGGGGGCGTGAGCCGACGGGCCACGCGCGGCCGACCGCCGGCACGGCGGCATCTCCGACGGGGGAGCCCGCCGCGAGCAGCCGTGGTGGTGGGGCCAGCAAGGCCCACGCCGTGAGGAGCAGCAGCAGGATCAGCCGCGTACACACGCGGACACATCGGTTCACTCGCATGGGGAAAGCGTCCCGGAGCAGCGCTCGTCAGAGCCCCAGGCTGTGGGTCATCCACCGGTTGTGGACAACGGCGTCACCGGGTGCCCCGCGGGTCCCGTACAATTCTGGTGGCGATCCGGGTCACCGGGTCGACTTCGCACGCCTCGATACGTACCCCGGCAATGGGCCGTATCAGCGCCCCTCGGTCCCTCGTGGCACGGCGCGCAGTGGGCGTCAGGCGCGGAAGCCGTCCGGCATCCGCGGCACAACCGAGAAAATCAAGGAGATACGGCCATGGCCGTCGTCACGATGCGGGAGCTGCTGGAAAGCGGCGTCCACTTCGGTCACCAGACCCGTCGTTGGAACCCGAAGATGAAGCGCTTCATCTTCACGGAGCGCAACGGCATCTACATCATCGACCTGCTCCAGTCGCTGTCGTACATCGACCGCGCCTACGAGTTCGTCAAGGAGACCGTCGCCCACGGCGGCACGGTCATGTTCGTCGGCACGAAGAAGCAGGCGCAGGAGGCCATCGCCGAGCAGGCCACCCGCGTCGGCATGCCCTACGTCAACCAGCGCTGGCTGGGCGGCATGCTCACCAACTTCTCGACCGTCTACAAGCGTCTGCAGCGCCTCAAGGAGCTCGAGCAGATCGACTTCGAGGACGTCGCCGCGTCCGGTCTGACCAAGAAGGAGCTTCTCGTGCTCTCGCGCGAGAAGGCCAAGCTGGAGAAGACCCTCGGTGGTATCCGCGAGATGCAGAAGGTGCCCAGCGCCGTCTGGATCGTGGACACCAAGAAGGAGCACATCGCCGTTGGTGAGGCCCGGAAGCTGAACATTCCGGTCGTCGCGATCCTCGACACCAACTGCGACCCCGACGAGGTCGACTACAAGATCCCGGGCAACGACGACGCGATCCGCTCCGTCACGCTGCTCACCCGTGTGATCGCGGACGCGGTCGCCGAGGGCCTCATCTCCCGCTCCGGTGTCGCCACCGAGGGCAAGGGCGAGAAGGCCGCCGGCGAGCCGCTGGCCGAGTGGGAGCGCGACCTGCTCGAGGGCGAGAAGAAGGCCGACGAGGCTGCCCCCGCCGCTGAGGCCGCGCCGGCCGCCGAGGCTGCTCCGGCCGCCGAGGCCGCCCCCGCCGCCGAGGCTGAGGCCGAGAAGCCGGCCGAGGCCGAGAAGCCGGCCGAGGGCGAGAAGGCCGCCGAGGCCGAGCAGGCCTGACCCGTCAGTCCGAGGTGACGGCGGGAGCGCGCGACATGAAGTCCGCTCCCGCCGTTCACCCGTAGGTCAGCGGATGGACAGCGCCCCCCGGCTCCATGGAGCGCATCCGCAGATCTTCGATCTTCCAGACTTCGAGAGAGATTCACAGACTCATGGCGAACTACACCGCCGCCGACGTCAAGAAGCTCCGTGAGCTCACGGGCGCCGGCATGATGGACTGCAAGAAGGCGCTGGACGAGGCCGAGGGCAACGTCGAGAAGGCCGTCGAGGCGCTCCGCATCAAGGGCCAGAAGGGCGTCGCCAAGCGCGAGGGCCGCTCCGCCGAGAACGGTGCCGTCGTCTCGATCATCGCCGACGACAACTCCTCCGGTGTCATCGTCGAGCTGAAGTGCGAGACGGACTTCGTCGCCAAGGGTGACAAGTTCCAGGCGGTGGCCAACACCATCGCCGAGCACGTCGCCAAGACCGCCCCCGCCGACATCGAGGCCCTGCTCGCCTCCGAGATCGAGGCCGGCAAGACCGTCCAGGCGTTCGTGGACGAGGCCAACGCCAACCTCGGCGAGAAGATCGTCCTGGACCGCTTCGCGCAGTTCGGCGACGGCTACGTGACGGCGTACATGCACCGCACGATGCCCGACCTGCCCCCGCAGATCGGTGTCCTCGTCGAGCTGGACAAGCCGAACGCGGAGATCGCCAAGGGCGTCGCCCAGCACATCGCCGCCTTCGCGCCGAAGTACCTCTCCAAGGAGGACGTCCCGGCCGAGGTCGTCGAGTCCGAGCGCCGCGTCGCCGAGGAGACCACCCGCGCCGAGGGCAAGCCCGAGGCCGCCCTGCCGAAGATCGTCGAGGGTCGCCTCAACGGCTTCTTCAAGGACGCCACGCTGCTCGGCCAGCCCTACGCGCTCGACAACAAGAAGTCCGTCCAGAAGGTCCTGGACGAGGCCGGTGTCACCCTGAAGCGCTTCGCGCGCATCAAGGTCGGCATCTGAGTCCGTACCGCGATCGACGCCCGACCCCGATAGGGTCGGCAGCAGTCGTCCGTGTACGCCGTCACATGGGTGGCGGACGACAGCAGATCTGACGAGGAGGCCATTGCCGTATGGGATGCGAACCACGCCCCACCGGCAATGGCCTTCTTCGTATGTGCAACACGTGAAAGAGGCGGGATCCCCCATGACCACCAAGGCCCAGAAGAGCGACGACGGCAAAGTGCGCGGCCGGTTTCTGCTGAAGCTGTCCGGAGAGGCTTTCTCCGGCGGTGGGGGCCTGGGCGTCGACCCCGACGTGGTGCACAAGATCGCCCGTGAGATCGCGGCCGTCGTGCGCGACGGCGCGCAGATCGCGGTCGTCATCGGCGGCGGCAACTTCTTCCGCGGTGCCGAACTCCAGCAGCGCGGCATGGACCGGGCCCGCTCCGACTACATGGGCATGCTCGGCACCGTCATGAACTGCCTCGCCCTGCAGGACTTCCTGGAGAAGGTCGGCGTGGACTGCCGGGTGCAGACCGCCATCACCATGGGCCAGGTCGCCGAGCCGTACATCCCGCTGCGGGCCGTGCGGCACCTGGAGAAGGGCCGTGTGGTGATCTTCGGCGCCGGGATGGGCATGCCGTACTTCTCCACCGACACCACCGCCGCGCAGCGCGCCCTGGAGATCGACGCCGAGGCGCTGCTGATGGGCAAGAACGGCGTGGACGGGGTCTACGACTCCGACCCGAAGACCAACCCGGACGCGGTGAAGTTCGACCACCTCGGCTACGGCGAGGTCATCACGCGCGACCTGAAGGTCGCCGACGCCACCGCCGTGACGCTGTGCCGCGACAACAAGCTCCCGATCGTGGTCTTCGAGCTGCTGGCGGAGGGCAACATCGCGCGTGCCGTCAAGGGTGAGAAGATCGGCACGCTGGTGGGGGACCCCGGCAGCCGGGACTGAGTCCCCGAGAACAACCCCGTCCGGGGGACGGACGGGACGGAGCCGGGCCGGGGGATGGACAATGTCCCGCCGGTCGGGAACCGTGCAGGAAGAAGACGCGACGCAGCCGGCCGCCGCCCCACATGGAACCGCAGCCGGGCCTACTCAAGACACGCAGGAGCAAGTGGTGATCGAAGAGACCCTCCTCGAGGCCGAGGAGAAGATGGAGAAGGCCGTCGTGGTCGCCAAGGAGGACTTCGCCGCGATCCGCACCGGGCGTGCGCACCCGGCGATGTTCAACAAGATCGTGGCCGACTACTACGGTGCGCCGACCCCGATCAACCAGCTGGCCTCGTTCTCGGTGCCCGAGCCGCGCATGGCCGTGGTGACCCCCTTCGACAAGAGCGCGCTGCGCAACATCGAACAGGCGATCCGCGACTCCGACCTGGGCGTCAACCCGAGCAACGACGGCAACATCATCCGTGTGGTGTTCCCCGAGCTGACCGAGGAACGCCGCCGCGAGTACATCAAGGTCGCCAAGGGCAAGGGCGAGGACGCGAAGATCTCGATCCGCTCCGTGCGCCGCAAGGCCAAGGAAGCCATCGACAAGCTGATCAAGGACGGCGAGGTCGGCGAGGACGAGGGCCGCCGTGCGGAGAAGGAGCTCGACGACACCACCGCGAAGTACGTCACGCAGGTGGACGAGCTCCTGAAGCACAAGGAAGCGGAGCTGCTCGAGGTCTGATGAACGACTCTTCCTGGGGGGCGCCGCCACAGGCCGGGTACTGGGGGCCCACCGACCAAGGGCCCGGCCACGGGCATGTCCACAGCCCTGGCCAGGCGTACGTCCAGGGAGCCGCTCAGGCGGGTCCCGCATACGATGCGCATGAAGCGCCTCAGACTCGCCCCATGCCCATCGTGCCCGACGTAGCCGAGTTCGGCGGTCACCAGGATGACGACCGGGGCGTGGGTCGGCTGAGCGGCGCCCCGGTCCGACACGAGACGAATCCGGAGCCCATGCCCGACGCCGCACAGCCGGCCCCCAAGCCGCAGAAGAAGAGCGCGGGGCGCGATCTCAGCGCCGCGATAGGGGTCGGCGTCGGGCTCGGCGCGGTGATCGTCGCGTCGCTGTTCATCGTCAAGGCCGTGTTCGTCGGCGTCGTCGCGGTCGCCGTCGTGGTGGGTCTGTGGGAGCTGACCAAGCGGCTCGACGAACGCAAGGGCATCCGGGCACCCCTCGTGCCGCTCGCGCTCGGCGGTGCCGCCATGGTCGTCGCGGGGTACGTCCGGGGCGCCGAGGGCGCCTGGGTCGCCATGGCGCTCACGGCCCTGGCCGTGCTCGTGTGGCGGATGACGGAACCGCCCGAGAACTACCTCAGAGACGTCACGGCGGGCGTCTTCGCGGCGTTCTACGTGCCGTTCCTGGCGACGTTCGTGGCGATGATGCTGACGGCGGACGACGGGCCGCAGCGGGTGCTCACCTTCCTGCTCCTGACGGTCGTCAGCGACACCGGCGCCTACGCCGTCGGATGGCGTTTCGGCAGGACGAAGCTCGCCCCGCGCATCAGCCCCGGCAAGACCCGCGAGGGCCTGGTCGGCGCGGTCACCTTCGCCATGGTCGCGGGCGCGCTGTGCATGGAGTTCCTGATCGACGACGGCGCCTGGTGGCAGGGCCTGCTGCTCGGCCTCGCGGTCGCGGTCAGCGCCACGCTCGGCGACCTCGGCGAGTCCATGATCAAGAGGGACCTCGGCATCAAGGACATGGGCACCCTGCTGCCGGGGCACGGCGGCATCATGGACCGGCTGGACTCGTTGCTGCCGACGGCTCCGGTGGTCTGGCTGCTCCTCGTGCTCTTCGTCGGGTCCGGCTGAACCTGCCTGCTTCGTCAACGAGCTCCCGTCCGGCCGGGCGGGAGCTCTTTGTCGTCCAGGGGAGACGTCTCGGGGAGACGCGCCGGGGAGTGAAGTGGGACGATTCAGATGTACCTCGCAAAGGGGGTCATCATGTCCATCATCCGAGAGACCATCGATGTCGACCGCCGTCCCGAGGACGTCTACGACTACGTCATGGACGCCCGGCACATGCCGGAGTGGCAGCTGAGCGCCGTCTCCGCCGAGCGCCTCGACGAGGGCCCCGTCGGCGTCGGCAACCGGGTCCGCGTCACCCGGCACGTAGGCCGCCGCGTCATGCCGATGACCATGGAGGTCACCGAGTACGACCCGCCGCACAGCTGGGCCATGCGCGGTGTCGACGGTCCGGTCCGGGCCCGGGTGCACGGCGAGGTCGAGCCCTTCGACGACGGCCGGCGCTCCCGTGTGACGATCGACGTCGACTTCGAGGGCCACGGCGTCGGCAAGATGCTGGTGCCGCTCGTCGTACGCCCCCAGGTCCGCAAGGAACTGCCGCGCAACGAGCAGCTCCTCAAGGATCATCTGGAGCACACGGGCGAGTAGGCGCCGGTTCCGGCGTTCTACTCCAGGAAACCGAGTGCCGTGTCAGGGCGGCAGTACGTGCACGCCGGTACCTGCTGACGAAGGGCGTCGAGTGCCTGGGCCCGTGAGGCGCCGACGCACCTGCCGCTCTTCGTCACCTTCCAGCAGTCGCCGGTGTGCACGGCGACCAGGTTCCTCTTGTCCAGCCCCCGCTCGATCAGCCACTCGGGCGGGGGCGGACGCCTGTCCTCACCGCGTCGGTGCTCCGCCTCCCGGCGCTGCTCATCGGTGATCCACCGGTCCAGCTGGGCCAGCGCGGCCCTCGCCTGCTGCACCACGACACGGCGCGCGAAGAGCAGCAGGTCCAGACGGGACGGCGGAGAATCGTTCACACATTCGATTTTAGTCCGGGCTGAGGGGCGGACCGCACCGGCCCCGGGGCACCCGAATGGATCTGCCACACTGGTTGAGCCATGCCTAAGCCCGGAGAACTCACATTCGTCGCCCCCCGCGGAGCCAAGAAGCCGCCGCGGCATCTCGCCGATCTCACTCCTGCCGAGCGCAAGGAGGCCGTTGCCGCGGTCGGGGAGAAGCCGTTTCGTGCCAAGCAGCTCTCGCAGCACTACTTCGCGCGGTACGCGCACGATCCGGAGCAGTGGACCGACATCCCGGCCGGTGCCCGCGGCCGGCTCCAGGAGGCCTTGCTGCCGGAGCTGATGACGGTCGTGCGGCATCTGTCGACCGACCAGGGCACCACGCGCAAGACGCTGTGGCGGCTCTTCGACGGGACGCTCGTCGAGTCGGTGCTGATGCGGTACCCGGACCGGGTGACCATGTGCATCAGCTCGCAGGCCGGGTGCGGGATGAACTGCCCGTTCTGTGCGACCGGGCAGGCGGGGCTGGACCGGAACCTGTCCACCGCCGAGATCGTGCACCAGATCGTGGACGGCATGCGGGCGCTGCGGGACGGTGAGGTCCCCGGTGGTCCGGCGCGGCTCAGCAACATCGTGTTCATGGGCATGGGCGAGCCGCTCGCCAACTACAACCGGGTCATCGGGTCCATCCGGCGGCTGACCGACCCCGAGCCCGACGGAGTGGGGCTCTCGCAGCGCGGGATCACCGTCTCGACGGTGGGGCTCGTCCCGGCCATCCACCGGTTCGCCGACGAGGGCTTCAAGTGCCGGCTGGCCATCTCGCTGCACGCCCCCGACGACGAGCTGCGCGACACCCTCGTCCCCGTGAACACGCGGTGGAAGGTGCGCGAGGTGCTGGACGCCGGTTTCGAGTACAGCGCCAAGTCCGGGCGGCGGCTGTCCATCGAGTACGCGCTGATCCGGGACATCAACGACCAGGCCTGGCGCGGTGACCGGCTCGGCCGGATGCTCAAGGGCAGGCCCGTGCACGTGAACCTGATCCCGCTGAACCCGACGCCTGGCTCCAAGTGGACCGCCTCGCGGCCCGAGGACGAGAAGGCGTTCGTGGAGGCCATCGCCGCGCATGGTGTGCCGGTGACGATCCGGGACACCCGGGGTCAGGAGATCGACGGGGCGTGTGGTCAGCTCGCGGCCACCGAACGGTAGTCTGACCGGCGTAAGAACATCTGCATATCCGACACCTGCATATTCCGACAGGGGAGCGCCACAGCGCTGAGAGTGCGGCACACGGCCGCAGACCCTCCGAACCTGGCCCAGGTCATTCTGGGTAGGGAGATCGGTCACCACTCGAGCTGTTGCGCCCTGCCCGGGACCCCTTGAAGTCCCGGGCAGGGCCGCGTCTTCTCCTGGTCCTCCAGGAGGAATCCAGTGAGCAACAAGAAAAAGCGGCTGACGGCGGTGGTCGTCGGACTCGGCATGGCCGGCACGCTCGCCGCCTGCGGGTCGTCCGGCGGCTCCCAGGGATCCGGCGACTCCAAGACCGTGACCCTCGTCAGCCACGACTCGTGGGCCGTGTCCAAGGACGTCATCGCGGCCTTCGAGAAGCAGTCCGGCTACAAGGTGAACGTCCTGAAGGACGGCGACGCCGGGCAGGCCGTGAACAAGGCGATCCTGACCAAGGACAACCCGCAGGGCGACGTCTTCTTCGGCGTCGACAACACCCTGCTGTCCCGCGCCCTCGACAACGGGCTCTTCCAGCCGTACGAGGCGAAGGGCTCCGACCAGGTCAAGGCCGAGTACCGCGTCGACCAGGACAAGCACCGGGTCACGCCCGTCGACACCGGCGACATCTGCGTCAACTACGACAAGAAGTACTTCGCCGATCACGAGCTGGACCCGCCGCGGAGCCTCGACGACCTGGTTAAGCCGCAGTACAAGAACCTGCTCGTGACCGAGAACGCCTCCGCCTCCTCGCCCGGCCTCGGCTTCCTGCTCGGCACCGCCGCGAAGTACGGCGACGGGGGCTGGGAGGGCTACTGGAAGAAGCTCAAGGCCAACGGTGTGAAGGTCGTCGACGGCTGGGAGCAGGCCTACAACGAGGAGTTCTCCGGCTCGGCCGGCGGGAAGAAGGCCAAGGGCGACCGGCCGCTCGTCGTGTCGTACGCCTCCTCGCCGCCCGCCGAGGTCGTCTTCGCGGACCCGAAGCCGAGCACCGCGCCGACCGGCGTCGCCGAGGGCACCTGCTTCCGGCAGGTCGAGTACGCCGGGCTGCTCAGCAACGCGAAGAACACCAAGGGCGGCAAGGCGCTCCTCGACTTCCTGCTCACCAAGAGGTTCCAGGAGGACATGCCGCTCAACATGTTCGTCTACCCCGTGCGCGAGGGCGCCCAGGTGCCGCCGGAGTTCGTGAAGTACGGGCCGCAGGCGAAGGATCCCGAGACCATGGACCCGGCGAAGATCGCCGACAACCGTGACCAGTGGGTCAAGTCGTGGACCTCACTCGTACTGAAGTAGCACGCAGGACACGCGGGAACGCCGCGCGGCTCGGTCTCCTCGCCGTGCCCGTCGCGTTCTTCGCGGTCTTCTTCGCCTACCCCGTCGCCGCGATCGTCGCGCGCGGTCTGAAGGCCGACGGGGCCTGGCGGCTCGGGCGGATCGGCGAGGTGCTCGCGCAGTCCGACGTCCGGCACGTCCTGTGGTTCACCACCTGGCAGGCGCTCGTCTCGACCGCGCTCACCCTGCTCGTCGCACTTCCCGGCGCCTACGTCTTCGCGCGCCTGGACTTCCCGGGCAAGCAGGTCCTGCGGGCCGTCGTGACCGTGCCGTTCGTGCTGCCGACGGTCGTCGTCGGCACGGCGTTCCTGGCACTGGTCGGGCGGGGCGGGCTGCTCGACGAGCTGTGGGGCGTGCGGCTGGACACCACCGTGTGGGCGATCCTGCTCGCGCACGTCTTCTTCAACTACGCGGTCGTCGTACGGACCGTCGGCGGACTCTGGGCGCAGCTCGACCCGCGGCAGGAGGAGGCCGCGCGGATGCTCGGCACCTCGCCCCTGAAGGCCTGGCGGCGGGTCACGCTCCCGGCGCTGGCTCCCGCCGTGGCCGCCGCCGCGCTCATGGTCTTCCTGTTCACCTTCACCTCCTTCGGTGTCGTGCAGATCCTCGGCGGGCCCACCTTCTCCACCCTGGAGGTGGAGATCTACCGGCAGACGTCGGAGATCTTCGACCTGTCCACGGCGGCCGTCCTGACGCTGATCCAGTTCGTCGCGGTGGGCGCGATCCTCGCCCTGCACGCCTGGACCGTACGGCGGCGGGAGACCGCGCTGCGGCTGGTGGATGCCTCCGTGACCGCACGCCGCCCGCGCGGCGCCGGGCAGTGGGCGCTGCTGGGCGGGGCGCTGGTCACCGTCCTCGTGCTGCTTCTGCTGCCGCTCGCCGTGCTGGTGCAGCGGTCCGTGGGCGCGGCCGGCTTCGGCTACTACCGGGCGTTGACCAGGAACGACGGGGGAGTGTTCCTGGTCCCGCCCATCGAGGCGATCGGCAACTCCCTGTCCTACGCCGTCGCCGCCACCCTCATCGCCGTGGTGATCGGCGCTCTCGCCGCTGTCGCGCTCACCCGCCGGGACGCCGGGCGGTTCGTGCGCGGCTTCGACGCGCTGCTGATGCTGCCGCTCGGGGTGTCCGCGGTGACCGTCGGCTTCGGGTTCCTGATCGCCCTCGACGAGCCACCGCTGGACCTGAGGTCGTCGTGGATCCTGGTGCCGCTCGCGCAGGCGCTGGTCGGGGTGCCGTTCGTCGTGCGGACCATGCTGCCCGTGCTGCGGGCGGTGGACGTGCGGTTGCGGGAGGCGGCCGCGGTGCTGGGGGCCTCGCCTTGGCGGGTGTGGCGGGAGGTGGACCTGCCGATGGTGCGGCGGGCGCTGCTGGTCGCGGCCGGGTTCGCCTTCGCGGTCTCGCTCGGCGAGTTCGGGGCGACGGTGTTCATCGCGCGGCCGGACCGGCCGACGCTGCCGGTGGCCGTGGCGCGGCTGCTGGGCCGGCCCGGTGAGCTGAACTACGGCCAGGCGATGGCCCTCTCGACGATTCTGATGGTGGTGTGCGCCGTGGCGCTGCTCGTGCTGGAGAAGCTGCGGACGGACCGGACCGGGGAGTTCTAGATGCTGCTGAGCCTGGAGGGCGCGACGGTCCGTTTCGGCGGGCGGGCCGTGCTGGACGCCGTCGACCTGGAGGTCGCCGAGCACGAGATCGTGTGCGTGCTCGGGCCCAGCGGCAGCGGCAAGTCGACCCTGCTGCGGGCGGTGGCCGGGCTGCAGCCACTGGACTCCGGGCGCGTGGTGCTCGACGGACGCGACCAGGCGGGCATGCCCGCGCACCGGCGGGGCGTCGGGCTGATGTTCCAGGACCACCAGCTGTTCCCGCAGCGGGACGTCGGCGGCAACGTCGCCTTCGGGTTGCGGATGCACGGGGCGCACAAGCGGCAACAGGCTGAGCGAGTAGAGGAGTTGCTGGAGCTGGTCGGGCTGCCGGGCGCGGACCGCCGGGCCGTCGCGGCGCTGTCCGGCGGGGAGCAGCAGCGGGTGGCGCTGGCCCGGGCCCTCGCGCCGAGCCCGAGGCTGCTGATGCTGGACGAGCCGCTGGGCCAGCTCGACCGCTCGCTCAGGGAGCGGCTGGTCGTCGAACTGAAGGAACTTTTTGGCCGGTTGGGCACGACCGTGCTGGCCGTCACGCACGACCAGGGGGAGGCCTTCGCGCTGGCCGACCGGGTCGTGGTGATGCGCGACGGACGGATCGCCCAGTCCGGCACGCCCCTTGAGGTGTGGCAGCGGCCCGCCGACGCGTTCGTGGCCCGGTTCCTCGGCTTCGAGAACGTCGTCGAGGCGACGGTCGGGGCGGAGGCCGCGGACACGCCGTGGGGCAAGGTGCCGGTGCCGGAGGGCGCCCCGCAGGGCGGCCGGACCCTCCTCGTCCGGCCTACCGGCGTACGCCTGGTGCCCGCCGACGCGGGCCTGCGCTGCACGGTGACCGCCCGCACCTTCAAGGGCACCCATGTCTCCGTCCACCTCCAGCCGAAGGACGCGCCGCGTCTGGAGGCGGCGTGCGCGCTGCGGGTGGCCCCGGATGTCGGGGACGAGGTCGGGGTGGAGTTCGACGCGGCCGAGATCGCGGTGCTGGGCTGACCGCCCCGCGTCCGGGGACGTGCGGACGAGACGGGACGTGGCCCGGCCCCTGTGACAGGGGACGGGCCACGTCATGGTGTGCCGCAGGCGTCAGCTGTCGCTGTTCGCCCCGCGACGGCGCATGCCGAAGAACACCGCACCGCCACCGACGACGACCAGGGCCGCCGCGACACCGGCGATGATCCCGGTGTTGGAGTTGGCGCCGGTCTCGGCGAGGTTGGAGTCACCGGCCGGGCCGGGCGCGTTGCCCGCCGGCGTGGTGCTCTCGCTCTCCGAAGGCTCCGGAGCCGGGGTGTCCGTCTCCTCGGCGGGCTTCGAGGCGGAGGCCGACGGGGTCGGCGTGGCCGGGGGAGTCGAGGCCGGGGGAGTCGAAGCCGGGGGCTCCTCCGCCTTCTTGCAGGCCGTGGCCGGGGTGACGAGGTTCTCCTTGATGTCCTCGTCGACGTACGGAGTGGCCTTCACGTGGATGCGGTACTCCGCGCTCGGCTTCCAGTTCTCGGTGAAGGTGATGGTGGTGCCCTCGCGGGAGCCCTTGACCACCTGCTCGCCGACCTTCTTCACGTCGGCGCCGTTGTTCTCCAGGTACACGGTGACCGTTGCCGGGACACCGGCGGGGTCCACGTCGGTGACGGTGATGACGCCCTTGTCGCCATCGCACTTCGCCTCGGCCGAGAACTCGCTGATGTTGCAGGCGAGCGCGGTGCCGGAGGCACCGAGCGCGAGCGCGGCCGAGGCGGAGACGACACCGAGGATGCGCACGGCACGTGCGCGGTGGGATACGGACAGAACTGCCACGTTTGTCCTTTACAGGATGTGAAATGCGGGGGGCTGAGGCAGTGTTGACTGAGCATCAGCACTACCGGGAGGCTCACAGGTCTATAAGCGCTGCATAAGTAGTGTCAACGCATATGCAGCTTGCAAGCACTTGCTTTGCCTTCTTATTAACCGCCGAGACGTTTCAACGCCTCCGGCGCCTCCTCGATCCGCTCCACCAGCGCGATCCGCGCCTCCATCGAGCGCTCCCTGGCCAGCGACCGGAGCAGCGGCCAGGCCGGCAGCCTCTCCGTCCAGTGCGTCCGGTCGACCAGCACCATCGGCGTCGGCTCGCCGCGCGACTCGTAGTAGTTCGGCGTCGCGTTGTCGAAGATCTCCTGCACGGTCCCGGCGGCGCCCGGCAGGAACACCACGCCCGCGGTGGACCGGGCCAGCAGGCCGTCCTCACGGGTGGCGTTGGCGAAGTACTTGGCGATGTGCGAGGCGAACGCGTTCGGCGGCTCGTGGCCGTAGAACCAGGTCGGGATGCCGACGGAGCGGCCGCCCTGCGGCCAGCGGGCGCGGATCTCGAAGGCGGCGGACGCCCACTGGGTGATCGACGGCGTGAAGTGCGGCGCCTTGGCGAGCAGTTCGAGCGACTCGGTGAGCATCTCGTCGCCGAACGGGGCTGCGTACGCGCCGAGGTTCGCCGCCTCCATCGCGCCCGGGCCGCCGCCGGTCGCGACGGTGAATCCGGCGCGGGCCAGCTCCCGGCCGAGCCGTGCGGCCCCCGCGTACTCCTCGGTGCCGCGGGCCATCGCGTGGCCGCCCATCACGCCCACGACCCGGGCGCCGGTGAGGAGTTCGTCGAGCGCGTCCGAGACGGAGTCGTCGTGGACCGCGCGCAGCATGGACGCGTAGATGTCCCCGTCCGCCTTGGTCCGCTGGAACCAGGCGTACGCGCGGGCGTCGGGTGTGGCCTCGTAGCCGTCGGCCAGTGACGTGAAGAGTTCGTCCGGGGAGTAGACCAGGCCGCGGTACGGGTCGAAGGGCAGGTCCGGGACCGGCGGGAAGACCAGGGCGCCCTCCGCGCGGACCTTCGCGGCGGCCTCCTCGCGCATCGCGCAGCCGAGGAAGACCGCGCCCGTCGTGTCCGTGCCGAGCAGTTCGCGCGTACGGTCCGTCAGGTCGACGGCCTGCACGCGGTGACCGGCGAGCGTCCCGCGCGCCGAGACGGTCGCGTCGAACTCCTCGAGCGTTTCTATCTCACGGTCGTCATGGTGGGCCGCGTGGGCGGGCATCGTCTGCACCCGCCCATGCTAGGGGCCCTTCTGAGCGCGGTGTCCTCAGCCCTCGACGGCCGACGGGTCCATCCACACGACCTCGAAGGTGTGGCCGTCCGGGTCGTCGAAGGCACGGCCGTACATGAAACCGTGGTCCTGGGTCTCGCCGCTGACGGAGCCGCCCGCCGCGACCGCCTTCTCGACCAGCTCGTCGACCTTCTCCCGGCTCTCGGCGCTCAGCGCGATCAGCACCTCGCTGGTCCTCTTCGAGTCCGCGATCTCCTTCTTCGTGAACTGGGCGTACTTCTCACCGGTGTGCACCATCACCACGATGGTCTCGCTGATCACGACGGAGGCGGTGGTGGCGTCGCTGAACTGCTCGTTGATCGCGTAGCCGAGCTCGGTGAAGAACTTCCTGGAGGCGTCGAGGTCGGTGACGCACAGGTTCACGAAGATCATCTGCTGGTACATGTGAGGTCTCTCCCAACGGGTCCGTGTCGTTACGCGGGTACAGACCGGGGCCCGGCGCGGAACTCATCGCCGTCCGGGGACTTTTTTCGTACGGGTGCTCAGTGCGCCAGGGGCAGCGCCGCCAGTTCGGCGACCGTCAGGGTGAGCGGACCGAACAGGGCGAGCAGCGCGCCCGCGCGCAGGAGGGCGGCGCCGCGCAGCATCGTCGCGGGGGCGCCGAGCCGCACCAGGGCGGCGGTGGTGTCGGTGCGCGTCTGCCGGGCCTCGACGGCGGCCGTGAGGAGTGTCGCCACGGTGCAGCCGGTCACGAGGACCACGCCGAGGGTGGTGAGCGGACCGAGCGACAGTCCGTCCCGGCCGTGCAGCGACGCCATGGCGTACGCGGCCGCCAGCACCGCGCAGACCACGCCCAGGGGGCGGCCGAGCCGGGTGGCCTCCGCCATGAGGACCCGGCCGGCCAGCAGGCGGAGGGCGCCGGGGCGGGCCGCCTGGAGAAGCCGCCCGCACAGGTGGGTCAGGCCCGGACCGGCCAGGGCCAGGCCCACGGCGGCCAGCGCCCAGCCCAGCAGGACGCCGGGGGCCGCGCCGGAGAAGGTGAGGTCGGGGGGCGTGGGCGCGGTGCGGCTCGTGTAGGTCTCCACCGCGAGACCCGCGGTCACGACGGCGATGCCCCAGGGGAGACCGGAGGGGGCGGCGGTGGGGGCGTCGAGCAGGGCCGCGTCCGAAACGGCGGGAGGGGCGGTGGTGTCCGGTGCCACGGCGTCCGGGGCCTCCCGGTGCGTGGCGGGCTCGTCGGCCACGCTCACCGCGGCCCCGGCGCTCCGCACGGCCGTGGCCGTCGCCGGGACGGTCTCACCCGTCCGGGCCGACGCGGGCGCGCCGTTCGTCCCCTCGGACCCGGCCGGCCCGGCCGGCTCGCCGCCGCCGTTGTCCGTCGGCCGGACGATCTGCCGTCCGAAGCGGCCGTACGTCCCGAACGTCTCGGGCGCGCTGGTGCGCCGGTACGCCCCGAAGCGGCCGTACGTCGGGCCCGAGGGGGCCGGGGCCGGACCCGCCTCCCTCGGCCGCAGCGTCAGGGCGACCGCGATCGACGCGCCCAGGGGCACGACCGCGAGCAGGGTCAGGGCCCCGGGCAGGGGCAGCGGCCGGCCCGCGGCGAGGTAGTCGGCGGCGGCGCCGTCGAAGGGCATGCCCGTCAGGTCGCCGCGCAGATGCAGGAAGAACAGCAGGGCGAGCATCGAGCCCAGCGTGCCGGACAGGGCCGTCGTCGTCGCCGAGACGGCCATCAGGCGCAGCGGGCCCAGGCCGATCGCGGAGAGGCCGGGGCGGGGTTTGGTGCCGGGGTCGGTGCGGGCCACCGCGACCGCGAAGTACACCGTGGCGGCCAGCGGAGGGGCGCACCAGGCCAGGCGCAGCAGGCCGCTGCCCGGGGAGCCGGGGTGGCCCATGGCGTAGCCCAGGGCGCAGAGCAGCAGGAACGCCGTGCCCGCCGAGGCGGCCGTGACCAGGAGACGGCGCAGTTGGACGGCGGGGTGGGCGTCGCGGGTCAGACGGAGAGCGAGCACGCCGCCCGGCCTTTCGGCTCGGCGGTCTCGGGGACCGGGGGCAGGTGCACCGTCTGGACGCACCGCCCGTCGATCAGGGACAGCGTGCGGTCGGCGAGCGCCGCGGTCTCCGGGTCGTGGGTGGCCAGGACGACCGTGATGCCGTGGGAACGGGCCGCCGTGGTGAGGGTGCGCAGCACGTGGGCGCGGTCGGCGCGGTGCAGGGGTGCCGTCGGCTCGTCGGCGAACAGGACCGACGGGGCGGGGGCGAGGGCGCGGGCGATGCACACGCGCTGCCGCTCGGCCTGCACCAGCTGGTGCGGTCGCTTGCGGGCGCTCTCGCCGATGTCCAGGCGCTCCAGCCACTCCAGGGCCGCCTTCTTGGCACGGCGCCGGCTGGTGCCGCGCAGCATCAGCGGCAGGGCGGTGTTCTCCCAGGCGTTGAGCTCCGGGACCAGCGTGGGGGCCGGGTCGATCCAGCCGAAGCGGTCGCGGCGCAGGCGCTCCCGGGTGAGGGGGCCCATGGTGTGCACGGGCACGCTGTTGAACCAGACCTCGCCCCGCCGGACGGGCAGCAGGCCGCAGAGGCACCGCAGCAGGGTCGTCTTGCCGCTGCCGCGCGCGCCGCTGACGGCGAGGATCTCGGCCTCCCGGACGCCGAGCGAGACACCGCTGAGCGCGGGGGAGCCGTCCTCGTGCTGGAAGTGCAGCGCGCGTGCCCAGAGCACGTCGTTGTCCGGCGGGGCCTCCATGTGCGTACACCTCGGTTCAGATCCGTAGTTCCCGTGTATTCCCCCGTCCGGGGGAACGAAGGCAGGGCCGATCAGTCACTTGGCACGCTAGGCAGAAGGCGGCGGGACGCCGGACAGCACGCGGCCCCGGGCCGCCGTTTCTCACTCGAACGGGCGGCACCGGGGCTGGTGTTGATCATCCATGCAGACGATCGGAGCGACGGCGGTCAGAGCTTCGTCCACGCCTCCGAGAGCGTGGCGCGCAGGATCTGCTCGATCTCGTCGAACGTCGACTGGTCGGAGATCAGCGGCGGGGCGAGCTGGACGACCGGGTCGCCGCGGTCGTCGGCACGGCAGTACAGGCCGTTCTCGTACAGCTTCTTGGAGAGGAAGCCGTACAGGATCCGCTCGGTCTCGTCCGCGTCGAAGGACTCCTTGGTCGTCTTGTCCTTGACCAGCTCGATGCCGTAGAAGAAGCCGTTGCCGCGGACGTCGCCGACGATCGGCAGGTCGTGGAGCTTCTCCAGCGTGGAGCGGAACGCGCCCTCGTTGTCCAGGACGTGCTGGGTGAGGTTCTCGCGCTCGAACAGGTCGAGGTTGGCGAGACCCACGGCCGCGGAGACCGGGTGGCCGCCGAAGGTGTAGCCGTGCAGGAAGGTGTTGTCGCCCTTGTAGAACGGCTCGGCGAGGCGGTCGGAGACGATGCACGCGCCGATCGGGGAGTAGCCCGAGGTCATGCCCTTCGCGCAGGTGATCATGTCCGGGACGTAGTCGAACTTGTCGCAGGCGAAGATCGTGCCCAGCCGGCCGAAGGCGCAGATGACCTCGTCGGAGACGAGCAGCACGTCGTGCCGGTCGCAGATCTCGCGGACCCGCTGGAAGTAGCCGGGCGGGGGCGGGAAGCAGCCGCCGGCGTTCTGCACCGGCTCCAGGAAGACCGCGGCGACGGTGTCCGGGCCCTCGAAGAGGATCTGCTGCTCGATCTGGTCGGCGGCCCAGCGGCCGAAGGCCTCGGGGTCGTCACCGAAGAGCGGGGCGCGGTAGATGTTGGTGTTCGGGACCTTGTGCGCGCCCGGGACCAGCGGCTCGAAGGGGGCCTTCAGGCCCGGCAGGCCGGTGATCGACAGGGCGCCCTGGGGGGTGCCGTGGTAGGCGACCGCGCGGGAGATGACCTTGTGCTTGGCGGGCTTGCCGACCAGCTTGAAGTACTGCTTGGCGAGCTTCCAGGCGGTCTCGACGGCCTCGCCGCCGCCGGTGGTGAAGAAGACCTTGTTCAGGTCGCCCGGGGCGTGGTGCGCGAGGCGCTCGGCCAGCTCGACGGCCTTGGGGTGGGCGTAGGACCACACCGGGAAGAACGCCAGCTCCTGCGCCTGCTTGAAGGCGGTCTCGGCGAGCTCGACCCGGCCGTGACCGGCCTGCACCACGAACAGGCCGGCGAGACCGTCGAGGTAGCGCTTGCCCTGGTCGTCGTAGATGTACGTGCCCTCGCCCCGGACGATGGTGGGGACGGGGGCCTTCTCGTACGACGACATGCGTGTGAAGTGCATCCACAGGTGGTCGTACGCGGTCTGGGAGAGGTCCTTGCTCACGGCTATCGGGTCCTCACGGTTATCGGGTTCCCCACATGTAGGTCTGCTTCTTGAGCTTCAGGTAGACGAAGCTCTCGGTGGAGCGCACTCCGGGGACGGCCCGGATGCGTTTGTTGATGACGTCCAGGAGGTGGTCGTCGTCCTCGCAGACGATCTCCACCATCAGGTCGAAGGAGCCTGCGGTCATCACCACGTACTCGCATTCGGACATGGCCGTCAGAGCGTCCGCCACCGACTCCACGTCGCCCTCGACGTTGACGCCGACCATCGCCTGTCTGCGGAAGCCCACGGTGAGCGGGTCCGTGACGGCGACGATCTGCATCACGCCCTGGTCGAGCAGCTTCTGGACGCGCTGGCGCACGGCCGCCTCGGAGAGGCCGACGGCCTTGCCGATCGCGGCGTACGGCCGGCGGCCGTCCTCCTGGAGCTGTTCGATGATGGCGAGGGAGACGGCGTCCAGCTGGGGACCGCCGTTCCTGGACTCGCGGGAGTCCCTCTGGTCTGCGCTTCGACTGGCCACGGGGTCACTGTGCACGAGGTCTCGATACTTCCGCAAGGTGTGATCGATGAAATCCGTTGTTTGCATCCCCTGCAACTGCGGATTCCGCATGTACGACGGGGGAGGGGGTGTTGAAAACGTGGTCCCGCCGACTAGGGTGGGTGTCTCAAGTACTGGACATCCGAACTGGAGGGCCGGCAGTGAGCACCGAGCTTCGTCGTCTGCGCAACTACATCGGCGGTGAGTTCCGGGACGCCGCCGACGGACGGACCACCGAGGTGGTCAATCCCGCGACGGGTGAGGCGTACGCGACCGCTCCGCTGTCCGGGCAGGCGGACGTGGACGCCGCGATGGCGGCGGCCGCCGAGGCCTTTCCCGGCTGGCGCGACACCACGCCCGCCGAGCGTCAGAAGGCCCTGCTGAAGATCGCGGACGCCTTCGAGGAGCGCGCCGAGGAGCTGATCGCGGCCGAGGTGGAGAACACGGGCAAGCCCATCGGGCTGACCCGCTCCGAGGAGATCCCGCCGATGGTGGACCAGATCCGCTTCTTCGCGGGCGCCGCGCGGATGCTGGAAGGCCGTTCGGCCGGCGAGTACATGGAGGGCCTGACCTCCATCGTCCGCCGTGAGCCGGTCGGCGTCTGCGCGCAGGTCGCGCCGTGGAACTACCCGATGATGATGGCCGTGTGGAAGTTCGCCCCGGCGCTCGCGGCGGGCAACACCGTCGTGCTGAAGCCGTCCGACACCACCCCGGCCTCGACGGTCCTCATCGCAGAGATCATCGGCTCGATCGTCCCCAAGGGCGTCTTCAACGTCATCTGCGGCGACCGCGAGACCGGCCGTCTGATGGTCGAGCACGACACCCCGGCGATGGCCTCCATCACCGGCTCCGTGCGGGCCGGCATCCAGGTCGCCGAGTCCGCCGCCAAGGACGTCAAGCGTGTCCACCTGGAGCTCGGCGGCAAGGCGCCGGTCGTGGTCTTCGAGGACACCGACATCGCCAAGGCCGTCGAGGACATCTCCGTCGCGGGCTACTTCAACGCCGGGCAGGACTGTACGGCCGCCACGCGCGTGCTCGTCCACGAGTCCATCCACGACGAGTTCGTCTCCGCGCTGGCGAAGGCCGCGTCCGAGACGAAGACGGGGCAGCCGGACGACGAGGACGTGCTGTTCGGGCCCCTCAACAACCCCAACCAGCTCGCGCAGGTCGAGGGCTTCATCAACAGCCTGCCCGCGCACGCGCGCGTGGAGACCGGCGGCAAGCGGGTCGGCGACAAGGGCTACTTCTACGCGCCGACCGTCGTCTCGGGTCTGAAGCAGGACGACGAGATCATCCAGAAGGAGGTCTTCGGCCCGGTCATCACCGTGCAGTCCTTCACGGACGAGGACCAGGCGGTGGAGTGGGCCAACGGCGTCGAGTACGCCCTCGCGTCCTCCGTGTGGACCAAGGACCACGGCCGGGCCATGCGGATGTCCAAGAAGCTCGACTTCGGCTGTGTCTGGATCAACACGCACATCCCCCTGGTCGCCGAGATGCCGCACGGCGGCTTCAAGAAGTCCGGCTACGGCAAGGACCTCTCGGGCTACGGCTTCGACGACTACACGCGGATCAAGCACGTGATGACGTCGCTGGACGCGTAAGCGCCCGCGCGGACTGCTCGCGGCCCCGGACGGTCGGTCTCCGTCCGGGGCCGCGGTGTTGTTCCGGGGATGCGCTCAGCCGCTGTTCGCGCTCGACGGGCCGAAGAACTCGATCTCGGCGATGGACACCTGCTTCTTCGCCGAGGTGCCGTAGGCCGAGTCGATGGTGAAGCGGACGGCGGACACCTCGCCCACGCGGAAGGCACGGCGCTGCGGGCCGGCGCCCTGGTCGAGGGTGAGCTGACGAGTGGTCGTCTTGCCGTCGGCGCCCGTGATGGTGGCCGTGACACGGTGCGGGAGCGCCGACTTGCGCAGGTCCTCGGCGCGGGTGGAGATGCCCGGCGTGATGATCAGGTCCAGCAGGCGGGCCGGCTGGTCGAAGCGGGCCTCTATCCACTGGCCCTGGCCCGACTCGGCCACGCCCGGGCCCCACCAGGTGTCGTTGAGCTTGTCGAACGCCAGGTCCGGCTTGTGGCCGGGGTAGTGGCGGGAGGACGTGTAGCGGTCCGGGGAGACCGGGGCGCGCTTGGCGAAGTGGTCGCGGGTGGCCTGGACGCCCTTGGGGATGTTGAACGCCAGGACGATCAGCAGGGTCAGGACGATCGCGGCGGTCAGCCAGGACAGGACGCGGTCGAAGGCGCGGCGCAGCGCCGGGCGGTCGCCCGCCCAGGGCGCCTCCTTGCTGCCGAAGGGGCCGAACCGTCGCCACCAGGGGAGCCGGCCCGGGGTCGGTGCGTCACCGGCCATCGGCATC
>NZ_GG657757.1:6346440-6353228 GCF_000158955.1 Streptomyces viridochromogenes DSM 40736
TTCGGGGTGGCCGGGGGGACGGGTTCGGTGGGGGCGGTGTCGTCCGGGGCCGGGTGGTTCGTGTCGCCGGAGGGCGGGGAGGTGGCGGCGTCGGGTTCCGGCCGAGGGGCGGCAGGGGCGGCGGGGGCCTGCGTCGCGCTGCCCGCGCCCAGGCGGTCCCGCGAGGTGTGAGAGAGGCCCGAACCGCCGTCCGGGCGGGAGAACGCGTCCCGGCCGGGGGTGGCGGCCTGGGCGGAGGCGGCCTCGCGCGACGATCCGTCGGGGGCTCCGGTGGCTCCGGTTGCCCCAGGGGCGCCGGATGCCCCGGAGGAACGGGACGTGGTACCGGCAGCACCGGCCTGGTCACCTGCACTGGAGGCGCCGGAGGCACTGCGAGCGTCATCGGTGGCGGCGGCACGGGCAGTACCGGCAGCACCGGAACTCCCGGCCGCGGCGGCAGGCCTGTCCGTCCAGCCGAGTACCGCGCCGCACGCGTCGCAGAACGACTGGCCCGGTTGCGCACGGGTGCCGCATTCGGCGCAGTTCTGGGGGGTCGTCATGGTTGCGGGGTCCTTTCGGCGGTCGCGGTCACCTGGACCGTGTACGGCATGTGGGCGGGGCGGGCGGCGGACACGAGGGTGTCCAGGCGGTGGTGGTCCGCCGTGGTGGGCGCGGGAAGGCGCAGGTGGACATGGAGGTGGGGGCGTGGATCGCCGGGGAACGGGCCCAGCGGGCGGGCGTTCCAGTTCGCGGCGCCGCTCTCCGTGATCTCCGGCGCCACCCCGAAGGCGAGCCGTACCGTCTCGGACAGCCCCCGCCGGGTGCCGCGGATGCGGTGCAGATACGCGGCGGCGGCCACGGCGGCCCGCAGCAACGGCTCCGGTTCGCCGCCCTCGGTCTCCGCGCCGACCCAGTTCCCCAGCCACTGGGTGAAGTCGAGCGGCGCGAGCGACGGTCGGAAGTAGGTGTCGAGGCAGTCCAGAACGCTGAGGATCGGCGCGACCACGTCGTCGAGCCCGGCGACGAACCGCTGGGCCAGGTCGTCGTCGGCGAACACCGCCGGCAGCATCGCCCCGATCGGCGCGGAGGATCCGAGGCCGTCGATCGAGCCCCTCATGAGGAACCGTCCCCGATCACCCGGACGCGGTGGTCGAAGGAGAAGACCAGCGACGGCGCCGACAGGTCGATGCGGTCCGTCGGCTCCCCGCGTTTGCCGGTGAGGGGGTCGGCGGGGTGCAGCACCACCGCGTCCACCAGTTCGACACCCGGCACGCGCTGCAGCACCGCGAACACCTCCCCGGCCTGGACGGGCCGCCCGAACGGCCAGCCCTTCCCGTTCGAGCCGCCGGTCAGCGGATCGAGATGCCGGTACAGCGCGTCGTGAGCCTGCCGGCGCACCCGATCGGTGTCCACACCCCGGAAGGAGTGCACGGTGGCCACGACCGTGACGCCCTGGTAGTACGGCGGCCCCACGGCCAACCGGGTGCCGATCAGGCGCCGTTCGTCCAGATGCCGGGTGATGCGGTCCAACAGGGCGTCACCGGGCACCAGTTGCTCGAAACGGAGGCGGCCGCCGGGGTCGGGCACGGCCTGCGGCACGACCAGCACCCGTACGGCGTAGGCTCCGTGCTCGCCCTCCTTGCCCTCCAGGCAGGTGATGCGCGCGGTCTCGGGGGCGGCGCGGCGGGCCAGTTCCTCGTAGTCGCGCAGTGTCACCGCCCGCTCCTGGGCGCGCAGGGTGATCGGGGCCCGGACCTTCGCCTCCTCCACCGTCTCCCCGTCGACCCCGCCGCGCGCGGCCTCGCGGTTGACGACCTCGGAGACGTACGGGATGGAGGTGCGCAGGATCTGCACGGCGCCGCGGGCCACGTTGCCCGCGCGGCCGCCGCCGGTGCGGTAGCGGCGGGCCCGGACGGGGGCGCCCTTGGGGGCGACCATCCCGTACTGCCGCAGGGAGCCGTCGGGTTCGCGCACGGCCGGGCCGAACGCGATCTCGCCGGTCGTGGCGTCGAGGGTGATGTGCCGGTCGTCAGGCCCCGACGAGGCGAAGTTCGGCACGACCTGCCAGTCCGTCCAGCCGTCGTGCTCGGCGGTCTGCAGCAGCACCGGTGGGTCGTCGCCGACCACGGGGGCGTGGGCCAGCCGCAGCCGCTGCCCCGGCAGCCCGGTGGACTCACCGAGCGCCTCGTCGTACACCGTCTCGGCGTGCACGGTGGCCGTGGTGCCGCCGATCGTGAACGCCTCCACGGCCCGCACGGTGGGCGAGGTGGTGTAGAACGGCTGGTCGGGCAGGGGATCGGTGACCCGGCAGCGCAGCCAACCGGCCTCCTGGCCGGCGTTGCGGGACAGCACGTGTCCGCCGGGGACGTGCAGCACGACCTCGCCGGGACGGTTGAGGCCGCCGGTGGCGTCCCGGTCGACCTCGCAGGGCTGCCAGCCGTCCGCGGTCCACGCCTCCCACACCAGCGGCGGCTGCCGCGGGTCCACACCGACACCGTCGACCCGGCTGTCCAGGTCCAGGGCGAGCGCGCAGTGCGGCACCGCCGCGGTCAGACCGAGCAGCATGCAGTCACCCGGGCCGGGCGACTCGGCGAAGCACAGCAGGTCCTTGTCCCCGGCCGCGAGGTCGTGCGTCCGGTCGACGACCGGCTCGCCCCGGTGCTGCACCAGCAGATGGCGCAACGCGCTGGGCACCACCGTCAGTTCGCGCTCCGTCGCGAAGACGACCGCCTCCTCGCTCTCGGTGCGCAGCGTCGCGACCTCCGTGCCGACCGGCACCCGCACCGGCTCCTCCTGTGGTGCCGACAGCCAGAACGTCACGTCCGTGCGGGCCGCGGACGGCGGGAACAGGGTGATCCCGACGAGGTCCAGGAACGCCAGATGGTTCTTCTCCGGCACCCGGTTGAGCCGGTAGACGATCTGGTCGGCCATGTGGGCGACCGTCTCGACGAGGGTGACGCCCGGGTCGGAGACGTTGTGGTCGGTCCACTCCGGGGCGCGCTGCTGGATGTAGCGCTTGGCGTCGTCGACGAACTGCTGGAAGCGGCGGTCGTCGAGGTTGGGTGAGGGCAGGGCCATCAGCGGTCGCTTTCGGGGGCGGCGCCCGCGCCGGGGGCGTCGGGCTCCTCGTGGGACGGAATGACGTAGAAGGGGAAGACCAGGCTGCGGGGGTTGTTGGTGCCGCGGATCGAGTAGCGGACGTCGATGTAGAGCACGCTCTGGTCGGTGCCGGCGCTGACCTCGACCTCGTCGACCTCGATGCGCGGCTCCCAGCGGTCGAGGCTGACGTACACCTCGTGCTGGATCCGGCCCGCGGTCTGTTCGTTGACCGGCGCGAACACCAGGTCGTGGATCGCGCAGCCGAAGTCCGGCCGCATCGGCCGCTCGCCCGGCGCGGTCGACAGGACCAGCCGGATCGCCTCCTCGATCTCCCGTTCCCCGCTGACCAGCGCGATCCCGCCGGTCGGCCCGATACGCAGCGGGAACGACCAGCCGGAGCCCACGAACTGCTGGGCCATCAGTGGGCCACCTGCCTTCTCCTCATGCTGACGGTCTTGAAGAGCTCGACGGTCGTCACGGCAGCGGATACGGCTTGCTGTTGACCAACACCGCGCCCTGCAGCGCGATGGTGATCGCCCGGATGCCGACATTCGCAACGGTGTTGACCTGGACCGTGCCGCCCGCGGTGAACGTCGCCGCGCCGAGCGCCTTGAGATTGAGCGCGCCCATCGCGTCCACGGTGACCGCTCCGCCGAGCGACTTGAGGTTGACCAGCCCGCGGCCCTGGATGTTGACCAACCCGCCGCTCTTGATGTTCACGGACCGCCTCGCGCTCAGCGTGAGGTCGGTGCCGGCCTCGACCGACACCGACCGGCTGCCCTTGATCGTCACCGACCCCTTGCTGTCCACCACGATCTCGGTCTTGGTGCGGTCCAGGTTGATGGTCAGCTGTTTGTCTCCGGAGGCCAGCCGGACCCCCTGCTTGCGCAGGCCGGTCTTCTGGCTGAGCAGGTCCATCCGGTTGCCGTCCCGGTCGGAGACGGTGTGCCGGCTCGCCTTCTTGCGGACGGCGTCGTGCAGCGGCACGTCACCGACGGGGGTCGGCTTGTCCCGCCCGTTGTAGAGACCGCCGATCACGAACGGATGGTCCAGGGCACCCCGGTCGAACGCCACCAGCACCTCGTCGTTGACGTCCATCGGGAACACCCCGCCGCCGCCCAGACCGCCCATCTGCACGGTCCGCGTCCAGTCGCTGACGTACCTGTCGTCCAGCCACGGGAACTGCAACCGCACCCGCCCCTGCTTGAGCGGGTCGTTCACGTCGGTGACCAGCGCGTTCGCCACACTCGGCATGCGGGGCGCGGTCTGCGACCCGCCGCCCGAGGCCAGCCCGTACAGCGAACGCCACTGCCGTCCGCTGACGGTCACCCACGCCTCGTAGTGCTTGCCGTCGCCGAAGTCGTGCCGCACCGAGGTGACGGTGTACTTGCCCTCGAAGGGCTCGCCGACGTCTGCCAGCGCCACCGGAACTCCCGGGCGCAGTTTGGGGTTTCCCCGGGCGACGACCTCCAGCTCGGCGAACGAGCCGGTGACGTCGTCGGCGAGGGCGTCGGCGGCGAACCGCACCTCGTTCTGCTTGTCGTAGGGCGTTCCCGTCTCCACGAGCTTCGCGGCCTTGAACTTCCCGGCCGCCGCGCCCGGGGTGGTGCCGATGGTGATGCCGGGATTGCCGGTGGCCGCCGCGGTGGCGGTCAGCTTCGTCTTCGTCGTCACGTCCCAGCCGCGCGCCTCGACCTTGGCCACCTGGTCGGCGGCGGTGACGGCGGCCCGCAGGCGCAGGATGTCGTGCCCGCCCTGGAGGACGAACGGGCTCTTGTCGCCGTCGGTCCCCGGGGAGGGCGCCCCGGAGGCCGACTTGGGCTTCACGAACTGGAACTTGCCGTCCGCGTCCACCGACATGACCATCTCGTTCTCGTCGGCGAGCCGGGCGAGGAAGTCCCAGTCGGTGACGTTGGACTGGCTGATGAACTCGTACACCGTCTTCGTCGACTCGATCCGCCCGATCGGCACGTCGTCCTTGCCGGCGAGTTTGCGGGCGATGTCGGAGGCGCTCTGGTTGCGGTAGGCCGCCACCCGGCGCTGGCGCAGCAATCGGTGCCCGACGTCGTAGCCGCGGACGACGGTGTAACTGCCGGTGCCGTCGTAGTCGGCCTCCAGGCCGGTGACCTCACCGGTCAGCAGCGGATCCCCGGCACCCTCACCGTCCGCCACCGGCGCGAACACCACCTCCGTGCCGAAGGTGATCTTCAGCTTGCCCAGCAGCAGCCGGTACGGGTCGCGGAAGGTGAGCCGGAACGCGGCCGGGACACCGACCCCCTGGTCGACATAGCTCTCCACCAGGTCCGGGGCGAACTCGGGCGGCAGCGGGGCGCCGCCGATCTTCACGTCGACGACGCTGGAGAACGCGGACTGCACCATCAGTAGCGCACCTCCTCGGCGGCCGGCAGCACCAGTTCGACGCCGGTCGGCAGCCGCGCCGGGTCGTCGATGCCGTTGGTCTCGGCGATGGCACGCCAGGCGGCCGCGTTGCCGTACTCCCGCCAGGCCAGCGACTGCAGGGAGTCGCCCGCCACGACCCGGTGCACCCGCTGCGCGGTGGGCGCGCCGGAGGTCGGGTTCTGCCGCTTCGTCTTGCCGGCGATCTCGTGCAACTGCAGCCGGCAGGTGGCGCGGATCGGCACACCCGTCGTCGAGAACAGCGTGTAGTCCGCCTCCACGGAGCTGACGTACGCCGTGAACCGGGCCGTCGAGAACGACCCCCACTGGAAGACGACCCAGGGCGGCGACGGCTGCTTGGCGGCGAGGCTCTTGGCCGTCACCTCGCAACAGGCGAGCAGCGAGTCGACCTTCTTCAGGACGGTGTTGCTGTTCGGCTCGTCGGAGGAGTCCAGGAAGATCTCGACACTCATCTCCCGGGGCTCGGCGCCCATGAACTCCGGGAGCGGGCCGACGCGTTCCATCTGCGCGGGGGTCGCCTTCCACTGGGCCCGGCGGCTCAGCGACAGCTGCGCCGGGTTGAAGTCGAAGTCGAACGTCTTGATGAGGCCGCCGGGCGTTCTGCTCTTGCCCTTCGGCGGTTCGTGGATGGCGAGTGCGGCGCGTATGAGGCTCTTGCCGGCGCCGCGCCTGCTGCCCTTGGCCATGATGTCCCGCTTCCTCCGTCAGTCCGTTCAGGCCGTTGCGGTCGTTCAGTCCGTGAACCCGTGGTGGGTGATCTCCAGCACCTCGGTCGCCACGGCCGGGTTCGCCGGGTCGAGGGAGGGGCCGGTCCAGCTCACCGGCAGCACGTCGATGAGCCCCCACCGCGCGACTTCCGACCCGTCCGCGCGCAGCGCCGTGATCTGGGCGGTGGGCCGCTTGATCCCGGTCTGCAGGGACGAGATCCACTTGGCGACCTTCGTGGTGTCCGGGGTGAGCGGGCGGGTCAGCCGGATCGTCGAGAACGACACGCGGGTCGGCAGCTGCCAGACGAAGCCGTTGTTGCCGCCCTCCTGGCGCTGCTCGATCTCCACCTGCGAGGACAGCCCTTCGCATCCGTTGAAGTAGCCGAGGCTCTCGCCGTCGATGCTGAGGGTGAACCAGATGGTGGATCCCGGATCCTGGCGGGACATCGGGGGCCTTTCTTCGGGGTCAGTGGCGGGGATCGCGGAGTCTGCCGATGCGTTCGCGGTCCTGGCGCAGTTCGGTGCGGATGAGGCGGGTGATGCGGCCTATGAGGCGGTGGACGAGCTCGTCGAGCTGGAAGTCGG
>NZ_GG657757.1:6353364-6388318 GCF_000158955.1 Streptomyces viridochromogenes DSM 40736
AGTAGGGGGGTGGTGGCGGTGAGGGGGTGGGTGTGGGTCGCTGTGCGGGGGGCGCCATGTGGTGAGTGAGGGTGGAGGCGACCGTGGCGGCGGCGGCCGCGGCGAGGGCGCCGGTGGCCGAGGTGGCCGACTTCACCGGGGCCTTGGTCGAGCTCTTCCACTTGCGGCCGAAGCGTTGAACGGTGGGCGTCGAGGAGGGTGAGGTCGGCTGGTGGGGCCGGGGCGGAGTGAGCGGGGCGACCGGGAGGGGAGCGCCGGGTGGTGCGGGCTCGATCGGCTTGGTGAGCGGGGCGCCGACGGGGGAGCGGCGGGTGGTGGTCGCGGTGGCCGGAGTGGTGCGGGGTGTGCCAGGGCTCGTGTGCGTGGGCGCGCTGGGGAGCGGGGCGCCGAGGCCCGGGCGGGGCGGGCGCGGGGTGGGGCCGGGTGCCGGTGTGGAGCCGGTGGGTGTCGTGGTGGCGCCGGTGGCCGTGGAGTGCTGAGAGCGTGCGGCGTCGGACGGATGCCGTTGGACGGTGGGGCTCGGTGAGTCGGGGGAGACGGTTGTGCGTCGTGGGGTGCCGGGCGTGGTCGACGGGTGGCTCGTCCGGCTGCTGTTGCCGGGGGTTGCGGGTGTGGCCGTGACGGAGGGCGGCTGTGGGGCGTCGGGCGGGCCGGGCGGCGTCTGGGCCGGGGCGGCCGGGCCCGCGGCAGCGGACGGTACCGCGCGACGACCCGGGGTGCGCTGGCCGGTGGTCGGCCGCTGCACGGGGAGTGCGCCGGATTTCGGGTTGGTGCTCTGGGGCCCGGGCAGGGGAGCGGGACCGGGCAGGGGTGCGGTGGCGTTGTGGGCAGGAGGGAGAGGCGCCCGTTGTACCGGGGTGCCGCCGTTACTCGGCTGCGTGTTCCGGGGCTCGGTGGTGCCGACCGAGGGTGTATTCGGCTCGGCTGCCGTGGGTCCGGGGGCTTCGGCCGTAGGAAGTTGCGCTGGGGTGCTGTTCGTTGTCGTGGGTGACCCGCCCGCTGTGTCGGCGGTGGTCTGCGCGGGGCGTATCGGCCTGGCCGCGGTCGGGGCGGCCTGCCTCGGCAGGGCGTGCCGCTGTACGACCCGAACTCCCGTCCCGGTCCGCGCCTTTGTCAGGGAACCCGGCTCGGACAGGGGCGTCGCAGGTACGTGGAGCGCCGGGGCGGTTCCTCGTGCTGCCGCTCCCGAGGGAACGGCGGCCGGTCGGGCCTGTCCACCCGGAGTATCCGCAGGGGCAGTTGAGGGCGCGGGCGTGCGGGCAGGGGCTGTGGGCGCGGCGGGGGGCAGCGGCCGGCTGGCGGGGACGGCTGGACGCGCCGGATCACTGTGAGAAGCCGGACGGGCAGCGGAGCGCACGGATTCACTCGCCGGAGCCGCAGGGGCAGCTGCACTCTGCGGCTCACCGGCCGGGGCCGCCGGGGTGGCCGGACGCAGGGGATTGTGCACGGGAGCTACTGGGGCTTCCGGGCGCCCTGACTCATCTGCCGGGGCTGCCTGGCTGGGGTTGCTGGGGCTGCTGGGGCCGACCGTGCCGCCCGTGCCGCCCGTGCCCGTCTGTCGGCCCGGACGCGCGGGCGCGGGCGCGGACGACGGCGTGCCGGCGGGAGCCGGTACGGCCCCCGCACCTGCCGCCGAGCCGGTCGTCAGGCTCTCCGAGGCAACGGGCCTCACGCCAACGCCCGCGTCGGGCGACACCCGTGACGACGCGCCGCCCGGCGACGCCGCCCGGCCGCCGCTCCTCGGCATGCGCTGAACGACGCGTCCGGTCCCCGTGCCTTGGTGACCGCCGGTCGCTGGATGCTTGGTCGGTGCCTTTTCGGCACCAGGGGTTCTGGGGGTGCCGGTCGCACTCGGAGGCACGGTGGGGGACAGCGATGGCGAGGCGGCTGCCTGTCCGTCCCCGGACATGGGCTGCACGACGGGTCCGTTCCCCGTGCCTGGGTGGCCAGTGGCGGTTGAATGCCTGGTAGGAGCCTTTGCAGCGCCGGGGTTTCCGGGGGTACCGGTCGTCGCCCCCGGGGGCATGGCGGGCGACACCCGCGACGACGTGCCGCCCGGCGACACCGCCCGGCCACCGCCGCTCCTGGGCGCCTGTTGCACGACGGGTCCGCTCCCGGTGACCTGTTGACCACCTGCTGGCGACCGCTCGGCCGCTGCTCTTCCGGCACCGGAAGGCCGGGGAGCGTCGGTCACTCGTGACGGCCCGCCCGGCGACACTGCCCGGTCGCCGCCACTCCCGGGCGCCTGTTGCACGACGGGTCCGCTCTCAGTGACCTGCTGACTACCTGCTGGCGACGGTCCGGCCGCTGCTCTTCCGGCACCAGAAGCCCTGGGAGCGCCGGTCACTCGGGACGATCCGCCCGGCGACCCAGCCCGGCCACCACCGCCACTCGGCGCCCGCTGCACGACGGGTCCGCTCCCGCCGCCCCGTCGGCCACCTGCCGCAGGACCCCTGCCCGGAGTCCGTCCAACAGCCGAAGTCCGTCCAACAGCGGGAGTCCGTCCGACAACCGGAGTCCGGGGAGCAGCAGCCGCCTCCGGCCCCCTCGGCGGAAGTGCCCGCAGCGGCACTGCCGGTGCACGCTCCGGCACCGGCTCATACCCGGCCACGGGCAAGGCACCCGCGTGGCGCTCCAGGCCGAACATCGGACGGGCCGTCGTGGAGCGCGGGACGTCGCCGAGTACGGCGCTCGACCTGCCGTCCAGGACCGAGTGGGACTCCGTACCGGCCAACGACGGGTTCTGCCACGTCGGCAGCCGCCCACCGAACCCGGCATCCGCGACCCCGGCCCGCTGCTCCGGAGTCAGGGCGCGCTGAATCGGCGGCAGCTTCGGCCAAGAGGCGGCCACCACCGCGCGAGCCTGCGCCCCGGAGCCGCCGCCCAGATCAGCAGACGGCACCTCCGGGACCGAACCCCCGTCCCCACCGGCAGACGGGGCCTGCGGAACAGGCCCCCCGCGGTCCTTCCGCCCTCGCCCCCGCACCCGCTCGAAGAACCCCACCCCTCAGCCCTCCGCCCCGGCCCGCGTCACGAAGGACGCGATCTGCTCGGTGAAACGGCGGCGGTCGTGGTGCTCCAGGTTCAGGATGTCGTCCATGCTCCAGTGGAAGTGGTAGGCGACGTACGCGATCTCCTCGTGCAGCCGGTCGGTCGCGTACGTCACGATTCCCCCAGGCGGCTCCCGCCGAGTTCCACCTCGAAGGGCTCGGAGCAGTGCGGGCACTCCACCGCCGCCCGGGTGTGGCCCTCGGCGTTGATCTGGCGGTAGAAGTCCTGCAGGAACGCCAGGTCCGAGGCGAACATGTTCTCCACGATCCCGTCGTGGACCATGGGCAGCGCGCCCAGCCGGGTGATGACCCGGCCGAGCAGGACCACCGACAGGTACGCCGGGTTCTCCTGGACGCGGACGTCCCGCAGGGGGACCAGTTCGTCCCGCGCCGTCGACAGGCGCATCACCCCGTCGCGGTGGACGGTGCCGGACTCGTCGACGTAGCCGCGCGGCAGCTGGAAGGGGAACTCAGTGCGCAGGTGGTCCTGTTGCGGAGGCGGGGCCTGCGCGGCGGAGGCGGGGGAGTCCACGGCCGGGACCGGGCCCGGCCCGGGCCCCGTCTCCACCGGGGCCTGTGCCGGGGCCTCCACCCGTGCCTCGGGCGCGCCCCCGCCCGCCCTCGCAGCCGTACGCCGCATTACTCGATGACCAGTTCTTCGAACACGATGGTCACGGTCTCCGTCAGGGCGGCCGCCTCCCCGGCCTTCACCGTGCTCGTGTCGATCTTGCTGCACCAGGCGTTGCGCAGGTTGTACCGCTTCACCGGGTTGTCCTCGAAGTCCATCATGATGATCGAGGCGTTCTTGCGGGCCGTCGCCATCCGGCCCGCGATGGAGTCGTTGATCCACTGCGTGAACGACGCCGACTGGGTCATACCGCGCACGACGGTGCACTGCCCGTTCTTCTGCACGCCCGGCAGCAGGGACACCTCGGGCCTGCCCTGTGCGGAGTTCTGCTGGTAGGTGATGACGTCCTGTTCGAGGGTGAGGCCGCTGACCTCGGCGAGGTACTCGACCATCACACCGTCGATCTGCAGGCCGAAGTTGTGTGAGGTGAGGGCGTCACCCGGCTGGAGACTCATGCGTTCGCTGTCCTTGTGAAGGAGGTGGAGGAGGTTGTCAGGGGCGTACGAGGGGGGAGGCGGACGGGCGGGTTACTCCTCCAGCTCGCCGCTGCCGCTGGAGAACTGGGCCAGCCGGAAGATCACGAACTCGGCGGGCTTCACCGGGGCGATACCGATCTCGCAGATGACCCGGCCGACGTCGACCGACTCCGGCGGGTTGGTCTCCTCGTCGCACTTGACGTAGTAGGCCTCCTCGGGCCGCTGGCCGAAGAGCGCGCCGCTGCGCCACTCGTTGACCAGGAACGCCGAGATGTTGCGGCGGATGCGGGCCCACAGGTTGTGGTCGTTCGGCTCGAACACCACCCACTGCGTGCCGATCAGGATCGACTCCTCCAGGTAGTTGAAGTACCGGCGGATGTTGAGGTAGCGCCAGGCCGGGTCGGAGGAGAGGGTGCGGGCACCCCACACGCGGATGCCGCGGCCGGGGAAGGCGCGGATGCAGTTGACCCCGATGGGGTTGAGCAGGTCCTGCTCGCCGCGGGTGATCTGGATCTCCAGGTCGACGGCGCCGCGCACGACCTCGTTGGCGGGCGCCTTGTGCACCCCGCGCTCGGAGTCGCTGCGCGCCCAGATGCCGGCGACGTGGCCGCTCGGCGGCACGAGCCGGGACTGGCCGCTGGCCGGGTCGAAGGTCTTGATCCAGGGGTAGTACAGGGCGGCGTACTTGGAGTCGTAACCGGCCGTCTCCTGGCGCCAGACCCGGATCTGGCGGGCGTTCAGGCCCGGCGGCGGGTCGATCACGGCGACCCGGTCGCCCATCAGCTCGCAGTGCGCGATCAGCCCGAGCTGGACGGCCTTGACGGCCTCCAGGTCGATCGCGCCGCGCTGGTAGGCGGCCATCAGGTCGGGGACGGCCACCATGGAGATCTCGTCCACGGCCTCCAGGCCGCCGAAGCCGGTGCGGTCGGCGGAGTCGCCGAGGTACTGCGCCGGGCCGGGGTGCGAGGCGTCCGCCGTCTCGACCGGGGCGGCCGGTGCGGGCGCGGGGGCCGCCAGCGCCACCGTCTGGTTGTCCGGGCGGGCCAGCTGCGCGGCCGGCGCGGCCTCGGTGACGGTGATGAGCTTGGAGCGCTCCTTGACCTGGGTGACGACGTAGTTGCGGCCGCCCTTCTTGGCCGTCACGTCGAACGTCTCGGCGGCCTTGCCGCCGTCCTTGACGATCAGTTTGAACCGCTCGGCGGGGCCCTCGCCCTCCGGGTCGGCGACCTCGACGCTCAGATCGCCCTGGGCGATGGCGGTGACCGTGAAGGTGCCCAGCTGCTTCGGCTCACCCGCGGGCAGCTCGGCCGGGGCGGCGCCGGACCGGCCTGTGACGGCCGCGGGCCCCCGTCCGGCGCCGGCCGACGCGTCCTCGGCGGAGCCGCCCACCCGGACGACGTACGCGGCGGAACCGCCGTTGTTGAAGAAGCCGTAGACGGAGTGCGCGAGGTAGTACCCGTCGGTGAACTCACCGAACGCCGCGACGTACTGCGTCCAGTTGGTCACCAGGGTCGGCTCGTTCAGCGGTCCGGTCGGCGCGAGCCCCACGAAGGCCGCCACCGAGGTCCCCACCCCCTCGATCGGGCGCGAGCCGCTGGCCACCTCCTCGACGTAGACGCCGGGCGACAGGTAGGACGGCATGCTCTGCTCTCCTCGGGGTACGAGACACGAACAGCTCTCACCCTCGCGCGCGGCGGAGCGTCCCGGAAACGGCCTCCGGTGCCGGAGCGGGGGCAATCCGGTTGCCCGCGAGGGCAGGACGCGGGCGCGGGCGCGCCCTCATGAACGCCGATTTCCGCACCCTGTTGGCCCTGACGGCGACCGGGGCACAGTCCCCCGCGACCCGACGGCCCCGCGGCATGGTCCTTTCGGTCAGGCCATCGTGCCCCCGCGCTTCCTGACGTGCCACCGGCACCCCGGCTAGCGTCGCGACAGTGAGCCTGTGGACTTCCCTGGAACCCGCCTCCGCGACGGTGGACCCGGGCGGCAGTACGACGGTGCGGCTGCGGTTGCGCAACACCGGTGATGTCGTCGATGAGTATCGCTTCGAAGCGGTGGGGCCGGTCGCGCCGTGGACGTCGGTCGAGCCGTCTTCTCTGCGTCTGTATCCCGGTACGACGGGGACGGTGGAGTTGACGTTCGCGCCGCCGCGCGGTCCGGATGCGACGGCGGGGCCGAACCCGTACGCGGTGCGGATCACGCCGAGCGAGCATCCGGAGGCGACGACGGTTCCCGAGGGGAACCTGACCGTCACGCCGTTCACGGAGGTGCGCGCGGAGTTGGTGCCGCCGACGGTGAAGGGTCGGTTCCGGGGTCGGCCCCGGCTGGCGGTGGACAACTTGGGCAACACCAAGCTGACCGCTTCCCTCAGCGGCAGTGACAACGGTGACGAGCTGTCCTACGACCTGCATCCGGCCAATGTCCAGATCGAGCCGGGCCGGGCCGCGTTCGTGAAGACCACGCTCAAGCCGAAGAACATCATCTGGTTCGGCGCGAAGGAACAGCGTCCGTACACGCTGGACGTGCTGCGCTCGGGCGTCGACCCGATCACTGTGGAAGGGACGTTCGTCCAGCGCGGGTTCCTGCCGCGCTGGCTGGCCACCTTCTTCGGTCTCTTCCTCGGCCTGGCGATCACGTTCGCGATGCTGTGGATCGCCTACAAGCCCGCCGTGACCAGCGAAGCCGAGCGGACGGTGGCCGCCGGTGCCACCCTCGCCCCGAGTGCCTCGCCGACGCCCTCACCGGTTCTGCCACCGGCCCCCACGGAGACCAGCGCACCGCCGTCCCCCGACCCCGGTGGGGCGGGCGGCGGCTCCGGAGGAGGCGGCGGGGGCGGCGCCCCCACGGTGACGGCCAAGCCGAAGGCGGACACGGCGGCGACCGCGGTGAACCGCCTGGCCGCGGGCGACCCCGGCGGACGGCACATCTGCTACCGCGCCTTCGTCAAGGGCGAGGGCTGGCAGAAGCCGGTGTGCGACGGCACCGTCAGCGGCACGGTCGGGCAGAACAAGCCGATCAAGGCGCTCAACGTGGCGGTGTACGGCGTTGGGGGGTCCGCCGGAAACGCCATGGTGCACGACCCGCAGTCGACCAACGGCCAGGGCGCGTGGCGGCCGAGCTGGACGGCGATCGTCGCGGACGGCAAGGACAACTACATCGGCGGCACGAAGAGGGACACCCCGTTCCTGGTGAACTTCGTCTACAACGTCGGTTCCGGTCAGGCCTGCAACGAGGCCAAGGTCCGCGACCGCGACTGGAGCGGCCAGGTCTGCAACAAGGCGCGCCCCGACCTCAACACCGCCGGGACCTTCGACAACTCGCTCTGGCTCGAAGCCATCAAGCTGACGGTATGAGGACATGACTCTCTGGACTTCTCTCGAGCCCGCCTCCGCGACGGTGGACCCCGGCGGCAGCACGACGGTGCGGCTGCGGTTGCGCAACACCGGTGATGTCGTCGATGAGTACCGCTTCGAAGCGGTGGGGCCGGTCGCGCCGTGGACGTCGGTCGAGCCGTCTTCTCTGCGTCTGTATCCCGGTACGACGGGGACGGTGGAGTTGACGTTCGCGCCGCCGCGCAGTCCGGATGCGACGGCGGGGCCGAACCCGTACGCGGTGCGGATCACGCCGAGCGAGCATCCGGAGGCGACGACGGTTCCCGAGGGGAACCTGACCGTCACGCCGTTCACGGAGGTGCGCGCGGAGTTGGTGCCGCCGACGGTGAAGGGTCGGTTCCGGGGTCGGCCCCGGCTGGCGGTGGACAACTTGGGCAACACCAAGCTGACCGCTTCCCTCAGCGGCAGTGACAACGGTGACGAGCTGTCCTACGACCTGCATCCGGCCAATGTCCAGATCGAGCCGGGCCGGGCCGCGTTCGTGAAGACCACGCTCAAGCCGAAGAACATCATCTGGTTCGGCGCGAAGGAACAGCGTCCCTACACCCTCGCCGTGCAGCGCTCCGGCGCCCAGGCCGTGCCCGTGGAGGGGACGTTCGTCCAACGCGGGTTCCTGCCCCGCTGGCTGGCGACGTTCTTCGGGATCCTGTTCGCCCTCACGCTCACCTTCGTGATGCTGTGGATCGCCTACAAGCCCGCCGTCGGCACCAAGGCCAACCCCTCGCCGGCCGTCGAGGCCGCCAACACCCTCGCCCCCTCCCCGAGCCCCACCCCTGCCCTCACCTCGGCGCCGCCACCACCGTCGCCGACCCCGCAGGAGCCGGAGGGCGGTGACGACGGCGGCGGAGGCGGCGGAGGCGGCGGGGCCGCGCCGCCCCCGGCCAAGAAGCCCCCGAAGCCCGTGGTGCCGGCGACGAACGTCGTGCTGCGCAACACCACCACCAAGAGGTGCGTGGACGTCCCGGGCTACGAGAATGGCCAGGCCGAGGGCCCCGTACGCCAGTTCACCTGCAACGAGACACCGCAGGACAACCAGCTGTGGGACCTCGACGTGAAGTTCCCGAAGACGGGACCGGGCGGCAGCGCGCTCTTCGTGATCCGCAACGTCAAGGACCGGCTGTGCGTGGACCTGCCGGCCAAGGGCGCGGCTCCGGTGCGGTCCAGGATCCAGGAGTTCACCTGCGACGGCACGACCGACGACAACCAGCTGTGGTGGGTCGACAAGCAGGAGAGCGGCGCCTACTGGATCCGCAACTTCGCGAGCAACAACAAGTGCCTGGACGTGGCCGGTTACAGCACGGGCGTCAACGACACCAACCTGACGCTCTTCGACTGCTCCAACACGGACGACCAGGAATGGGACATCGTCCGCCCGTCGCAGGGATGACGGACAGGCCCTGACCCCGCAAGGCCGGCCGCTACCAGGTGCCTTCCCCCGGCACCAGGCGGCCGGCCTTGCGGTACTCGCGGCGGGCGCCCTCCAGCAGGTCGGCCGCCGTGACCGGCTCCTCCCGCCCGGAGGCCAGATAGGCGGCCGTCACCACGGCACTCCGGATCGAACCGCCCGCCAGCTCGAAGTCCCGGACCACCGGTCCCAGTTCGATGCCGTCCGCGCTGGGCACGTGCGACAGGCTGTGCCGCCACAGGGCGAGCCGCTGGTCCGCGTCCGGGAACGGGAAGTCGACCACCAGGTCCAGCCGCCGGGTGAACGCCTCGTCGATGTTGGCGCGCAGGTTGGTGGTGAGCAGCGCGATACCGTCGAACGACTCCAGCCGCTGGAGCAGATAGGCGCTCTCCAGGTTGGCGTACCGGTCGTGCGCGTCCTTGACCTCGGACCGCTTGCCGAAGACGGC
Organism: Streptomyces viridochromogenes DSM 40736; assembly: GCF_000158955.1. Lineage (GTDB taxonomy): Bacteria > Actinomycetota > Actinomycetes > Streptomycetales > Streptomycetaceae > Streptomyces > Streptomyces venetus. Next base: position 6,362,764 of record NZ_GG657757.1, read on the forward strand.
GTCGGCCTCGTCGAAGAGCAGCACGGCATCGGTGCGGTCGGCCTCGGTGAAGATGCGTTCGAGGTTCTTCTCGGTCTCACCGACGTACTTGTCGACCACCGAGGACAGCTGGACCACGTAGAGGTCGAGACCGAGGTCGGCCGCGACCACCTCCGCCGAGAGCGTCTTGCCGGTGCCGGACTCGCCCGCGAACAGGCCGAGGACACCTCTGCCCCGGCCGCCGCCCGCGCTGAGCCGCCAGTCGCCGAGGACCCGGTCGCGGTGGCGGGCGCGCAGGGCGAGTTCCCGCAGCTGGGACAGGGGCCCCTCGGGCAGGACCAGGTCCCGCCAGTCGACGGCGGGCCGGATCCGGCGGGCGTGCTGCTCCAGGCCCGAGGCCGACTGCCGGCGGGCGGCGAGCCGCAGGTGCGCGGGGGACAGCGGGGTGCCCTCGAACGCGGCGAGGCCCTGCGCCGCGCGGACGGCACGGGTGATGTGGTCGCCTGCGAGGCGGTACGGGGCGACGGTGGCCGCCAGGTCGAAGTCCGGCTCCCCGCCGAGGGCGGCCGCCCAGGCACCCACCGCGCCCGCACGCCGCGCGGGCGCGTCCAGGACGAGCGGGTCCCCGTCGCACCACTGGGGGTCGTACGGGCCCGTCCCGGTGACCAGCACGGGTACATCGGCAGCCTCGGCCAACTGCCGGAAGAGCGCTGCCGGTTGCTTCGGCAGCCCGGTGACGACGACGGCGTGGCCGCACAGCCGGGCCTCGCGCAACAGCTCCGGAACGCGGTCCTCGGGGCCGGAGAAGCGCACGGCGGAGACGCCCGAGGCGTGCAGCGCCGCGGCGACGCAGGGCAGTCCGTCGCCCTCGCGGCGCTCCCGCAGATACGCGGTGACCGGGGGGCCTGCGGTGAGCCGGCCGGCCAGCCGGTGGACGAAGCGGGAGAACTCCGCGTCTTCCACGCCCGGGGTGTCCGGCGGTGGTGCGGGCAGCGGATGCAGATGCCCGGCGAGCGCCGCGTCGGGGGTGTCGTCCCCGAGCAGATGCGCGACGAGCCGGTCCGGCACCCGCAACGAGCGGCTGAGGAAAGGGCGTTCGGGCTCCTCCACGGTCAGCAGCCCGAGGGTGGCCAGCGGTGCCGTCGGGCGCAGCCGGGCGCGGGCCCCGGCCAGGTGGACGGAGACGCCGCACAGGTCGAGGGCCAGGGCGACGGTGGCCCGGCGCCTGCTGACGTCGTCGTTGAGATAGCCGTACAGCGGCTCGAAGCCGCGGTCCAGGTCCGGGGCGAGGGCGGTGAGGAGCAGCGCGCTGTCCAGCGCGGTCAGACCGAGCCGCGCGGACAGGTCCGCCAGGCGGTCACCGGGCGGCCCCCCGGGCCCGGGGCAGTCGAGTGCCAGCGGCTCGGCCGGCCGCAGCAGATGCCGCACGGCCTCCTCCGAGAGGTACAGGCCGCGCAGCGGGTCACCGGCGGTCGGGTCATCGGCGGAACGGTGCTCGACCAGGAGGGAGACGCGGTGACGCAGTTCGGAGAGACGGGTGAGGAGGGCGTCGACGGGGGAGGGGTGTGGTCCTCCCGGGCCGGGGCTCCCCGGGCGGGGCCTCTCCTGGCCGGGGTCGGCCGGGCCGGGGCTCTCCGGGCCGGGGTCTTCCAGGCCGGGGCCGGCCGTGTCGGGACCCGGGGATCGTGTGGTCATGTCGTCGTGTTCCGTCCTCGGGCGCGCAGCGCGGCCCTCCGGGCCTCCTTCGCCGCCTCCACCTGCCGGGGCCGGTGGGCGCGTTCCTCCGTGCCCTGCGGTGTGCCGTCGAGGGCACGTGTGCGCACCACCGCGCCCTCGGTGACGGGCGGCCCGGCGTCGTACTCGGGGTAGGCCGGGAAGGGCGCGGTGATCACCAGGTCCAGGGAGGGCTTCAACTCTCCGCCGAGCGCGGACCAGATCTCCGCGAGGGAACGCGACTCCGTCTGGATACCGGCCACCGACACGGGAATCGTCAGTCCCAGCGCGGCGAGCGAGGAGGGCAGTTCGGAGGGCGGCAGCAGCTCTCGCGGGATCAGCGTGGCCAGCACGGCGGACAGCAGCCGGTGTTCGTCCTGGGGTTGTTTCGTCCACGCCGTGACCAGGTACGACAGCCGGAACCAGCGCGGCGGCTGACGGCGTTTGACGACGATGTCCCGCTCGTCGTGGACCGGGACATGGCCCCGCTGACGGCGGTTGATGTCCTCGCGGATGTCGTACAGATAGGCGTTGATCGTGGGCGAGTTGCGGCGGGCGGCCCAGTCACGGGTGGGCGCGTCCAGGGCGACGTCGATCCCGGATCCGGCCAGCGCTCCACCGCTGAGCAGGCCCTTGAGGACCTCGTCCACTTCGTGGATCACCGATGCGCTCCCGCTTCCGCCCTGCCGTGCTCGTCCCCGCGTGTCACCCGCTGCCCCGCCCTGACCGATCGTGCCTTTTCTCCCGTCCGCGCCCGCAGGGGCGCCGGGGACGGCGGCAGGGCAGAAGGCGCTGCCCACAGGGGCGAATTGGGGTGCCCGTTCGGTCAGATGTAGCCTTCCCGCAGGGCATGGGCCACGGCATGGGCCCGGTTGCGCAGGTGCAGCCGGGTGGTCAGCCCGTGCATCACGTTCTTGACGGTGCGTTCGGAGTAGGACAGCTTGCTGGCGATCTCACCGGTGTCGAGTCCCTCGGCCACCAGCCGCAGCACGTCCAGTTCACGCGGTGTCATCCCCGAGGCCGGGGCGCCTGGACGGCCGGCGGTGCCGCGGTGCAGGGTGCCCACCTGGTTGATGAGCCGGCCGAGCAGATCGGCGGGCAGGTCCCCGTCGCCGCGGGCGGCCGCGAGCACGGCCTGCACCAGGCGGGTCGCGGTGGCCTCCCGCCGCCACACGATGGCACCGACCCCGCACTCGATGACGTCGAGCAGTTCCGTCTCCCGCAGGGCCCCCACGACGAGCACCGCACGCGCGCCCTCGCTGCGCACCAGCCGGCGCAGCCGGGTCAGTGCCGTGTCGTCGAGCACGTCGTCGATGAGCAGGGCCACCGTGCCGGGACCGGAAGCGGTCTCCTCCCGCAGGTCGATCTCCGGGAAGCGGCGCAACTGGCTGACCGCCCCCTCGCGGGAGATCGGGTCCGTGGCATGCACGGCCACGGGTATCCGGACCGTGGAGTCGGCCGTGCCGGGGCGAGTGGTCCGCGATGAGCTGAGCAACCGTTTCCCCTATGTCCGCGTACGCGCCACCCGGGTGGCGCCGGTGGCGTATGTGCACTCACCACCCTTCTGCGACGCGAGAACGCGGCGCAATCGTGGATCACCACGAGCGGAACCACGAGATCGGCCTCGCGCGGACCACGAGACCGGCCCCCGTGTGACCAGGTACGACCCGACGGAGACCGAGGAGTAACGGCCCGTTCGGTTCCACCAGGGCCGGATCCCGCCCCCGTGTCACTTGTCACGGCACGGGTGCCCCGCACCGGCCGTCCTCGAACGAGAGCACACACCACGTCCGAGCCAGGAGGCAGGATGCCCGATCCGCAGCGCGAGCAGCCGGAGTCCCCGCGGCGACAGCGTGCCCGGCCCGGCGAACACCGGCCGGCCGCCGCCCTGCTGGCGGCCGGGATCGCCCGTGCCCGCTCCGGTACGGGCGGTCTGGTGCTGCTCCGGGGAGCCACCGGCACCGGCCGGACCAGCGTCCTGGAGGCCGCGGCGCAGGACGCCGCCGCCGAGGGCGTGCGCGTGCTGCGCTCGCGCTGCGCGCCGGGCCGGTCCGTCGAGCCCTTCGCCGCGGTACGTCGGCTTCTCGGCGTCTCGGCGGACTTGGAGGAGCCGGACCCGACGGGTGACGAACGGGAGCAGGCCACCCTGCTGCGGCGGGCCCTGCACGCGTACGGCGGTGAGTCCCCGCTGCTGCTCGCCGTGGACGACGTCCACCTCGCCGACGGCCCCTCGTACCGCTGGCTGGTCGAGACCGCCCGGCACGTCGACCGATTACCCGTGCCGGTCCTGATGGCCGTCACCGAACGCAGTCAGTACGACATCGACCCGCCCGCGCCGGGCTTCGCGCACACCCTCTCGCCGGCCCTCGTCGACACCCACACGCTCGCCCCGCTCACCGCCCGCTCGGCGGCCTGCCTGGTCCGCGCGGAACATCCCCGCGCCCCCGTCGCGTGGGTCGAGAACTGCGTCCGGGCAGGAGCGGGCAGCCCTCTGCTGCTGCGGGCCCTCCTGGACGACCTGAGCGCGTCCGGGTCGTACGAGGCCGGGGCTCCCGACGCCTGCGCGGCCGGTGGCCCGGGCCCCTTCAGCCACATCACGGCCGGCGCTCCGGGCGCCCCCGTCCCGTACCCCGCCGTACCCGAGACGTCCGCCGCCCTCTACCCCGGCTCGTATCCGGCCGCCGTGCAGTGGTGGCTGGACAGCGCCGGACCCGGCACGGCGGAAGTGGCTCGCGTCCTCGCCGCACTCGAGGAGGCAGAGGAGGGAGAGGACCCGACGGCGGCCGAACCGGCCGGTCTGCTGGCCGAGCTCGCCGGTGCCGACCCGGCCCGGGTCGCGGGCTGGCTCACCGCGATGACCGGGCTCGGCCTGCTGCGCCCCGGCCCCGACGGCCGCCCCCGCTACGCCCATCCGCTGCTGCGGGACGCCGTACTCGCCGGTGTCCCCGACGCCCGGCGGCGCGCGGTGCACCGGGCCGCGGCCGAGGCGATGCTGCACCGCGGCGCCGCCACCGGGGCCGTGGCACGGCAGTTGCTGCTGTCCGGCCCGGCGGGCGGCACCTGGGCACCGGCCGTGCTGCGGGACGCCGCCTCGCTCGCTCTGCGCGACGACCGTTCCGACGACGCCGTCGCCTTCCTGCGCAGGGCCCTGGACGAGCCGCTGCCCGACGACCACCGACAGCGCCTCCTGACCGAACTGGGCTCCCTGGAGTGCGCGGGCCGGGAGTCCTCGGCCGGGATCCCCCGGCTCACCGAGGCACTGTCCCTGCACGGCACACCGCAGGACCGGGTGCGGGCCGCCGTGGCCCTCGGCACCGCCCTGGCCGGGCGTGGCCGGGCCCGCGCCGCCGTGGAGGTCCTGCGCACGGTGGACGGTCAGCTCACCGGGCATCCCGACCTGGGCGCCACCCTCCAGACCGCGTCCGCACTGCTCTCCGACCAGGACCAGACGGTCCGCCGGGACGTGTACCGCTGTCTGTCCGCCACCGCCGAGCGCTCGCCGGAACTCGTCGGCCCGGCCACCCGGGCCCTGCTCGTGCGGTACGCGGCCACCGCCGCGCTGACCTCGGCGGACGACGCGATGCGGCAGGTGCGCGCGCTGCTCGCCGAGCCGGCCCACCCGCTCACCGAGCCCTTCCTGCTGGGGACGGCGGCCGCGGTCGCCCAGTGGGCCGACGAACTCGACGAGGCCGACCGCCTCGTGGACCGCGGCCTGGCCGGCCAGCGCCCCGACCTGCTGCACCCGATGCACGCGGCGCTGCTCAACACCCGGGCCGACATCGCCGCCGCGCGCGGCGAGTACGCGCTGCTGCCGGCCGAACCCCCCACCCCGGCGAACGGCCCCTCCAACATCCACGCCACCACCCTCCTCGCGCTCGTGGAGACCGGCCGCAGCGCCGAGGCCCGACGGCTCGCGGACGGCTTCGACCTGCGCGAGGCGCCCGACAACTGGGAGCTGAACCGGTTCCTGTACGCACGGGGCGTGCAGCGCGCCGCCGCGGGCGACACGGCCGGGGCGCTGCACGACTTCCTGGAGTGCGGCCGCCGCCAGAGCGCCCGCGAGGTGGTCAGCCCGGTCGTCACGCCCTGGCGGTCCGCCGCCGCCGAGTGCCGCCTGGCCCTCGGCAGTCCGCAGGAGGCGCTCGCGCTGGCCGAGGAGGAGCTGCGGCTGGCCCGCACCTGGGGCACGCCCCGCATCGTGGGCCGCGCCCTCCGGGTCCTCGGCACGGTCACGGGCGGCCGCCGGGGCCTGGACCTGGCCGAGGAGGCCGTACGACTCCTCGCGGACGCGCCGGCCGCCACGGAGGGGGAACTGGTCGCCGCGCTCCTCGCGCAGGGCAGGCAGCTGACCGCCGCCGGGGACCGCGCCCGGGCCCGGGAGTGCCTTCGGTCAGCCGCCGAGCGGGCCGAACGCCTGGGCGCGCTGCGGCTGCGGACGCTCGCGGAGGAGGCTCTGCGCGAGGGCGGGGCCCGCCGCGCCGCCGGCGCCCGCACCGGCTCCGGGGCCCTCACCGGCAGCGAACTGCGCATCGCCCAACTCGCGGCCGGCGGCCGCACGAACGCCGAGATCGCGGCCCTCCTGCACCTCGCCCGGCGCACCGTGGAGACCCATCTGACCAGTGCCTACAAGAAGTTGGGCATACGGCGGCGGGGCGAGCTGGGGCGGGCGCTGAACGGGATCTGAAAAAAGTGTTATCGCCGGCCGGCCCTTCACGCCGTCTCCACCTTGTGATCCCCGGCATGGCGAGGGCCCCGGGACCGCCTGAGAGGGTGCGTGCGGAACATCAGTGACACCAGGCGTCGAGAGGCCACCGTGGACAGTCAGCACTGGCGCGGCACCGTCACGGCGGCGCAGTCCGGTGACCGGCAGGCGCTGGACGAGCCGGTCACGGGCTGGCTGCCGTTGGTCTACAACATCGTGGGCCGGGCCCCGAACGGCCACGCCGACGTCGACGACATCGTCCAGGAGACCATGCTGCGGGCGGTCGGCAATCTCGGCTCGCCGCGCGACCGGACAGCTTCCGGTCCTTGAACGAGTACTTCTACCTCGACGGCACCGTCACGCTCACCCAGAACGAACGAGGCTGCGACTACGGCCTGACCGTCTTCCCCTCGAACCGCGAGGCCGTGGACAGGGACGTCAACGAGGGCCCCGCCCTGGGCGCCACCCGCTACGGCCTCGTCCGCGACACCGGCACGGACAGCGCGCCGGTGCCGCAGTACGTCACGCGGCCGGCCCCGGCCGACCCGGCGACGGTGCCGCAGCGCTCGCGCGTGCAGCGCACAGCACGTCGACGCGGTTCGTCGTGATCGAGTCCACGCCCGCCGCCAGCAGCCGGCGCATGGAGCGGCGGGTGTCGGGGGTCCACACGGACAGCAGGTAGCCGTCGCGGTGCACGCGCTCGGCGAGGGGACGGTCCACCAGCGGGAAACGGTAGTTGAGCCAGCGCGGGCGGATCGCCTCCAGCAGGACGGGCCGGGGTGGGGCCAGGGTCGTCCAGGTGAGGGCGATCTCGGCCGCCGGATCCGCCGCCCGTACGGCGAGCATCGCGTCGGCGCCCGCGCAGTAGTAGACGCGGTCCGCCGCCCCGCTCTCGCGCACGGCGTCCATGACCCGGCGCACCGCCCGTACGTCCGGCGAGCCGGGCAGGTCGATCATCACCCGGTGGCCGTCGGTCGCTGCCAGCGCCTCCGTCAACGCCGGCACCCCGCCGCCGGTGAGCCCGCCGCCGGTGAGCCCGCGCACCTCCGCCCACGACAGAGCGAGCAGCGGCCGCTCGTGCTCCCAGAACCGCTTCAGCGTCTCGTCGTGCAGCAGCACCGGCACCCCGTCCCGGGTGAGCCGTACGTCGATCTCCACCGCGTCCGCGCCCCGGTCGAGTGCGGACCGCAGCGAGGCGACGGTGTTCTCGCGGACGCGGTACGGGTCGCCCCGGTGGGCCACCGCGGTCACCGGCCGTTCGCGGTGCCCGGGGTGCTCGGGGTGCTCGGGGGAGGGCGTCACCGGTCGAGCCACCGCAGGGTGTAGGCGTCGATCTCGTCCTTGATCCGGGCCTTGCCCGGCTCGTCCAGGAAGGACACCTCGACCGCGTTCTTCGCCAGGTCGGCAAGGCCCCGCTCGTCGAGGTCGAGCAGCCGGGCGGCGACCGCGTACTCGTTGTCGAGGTCGGTGCCGAACATCGGCGGGTCGTCGGAGTTGATCGTGACGATCACCCCGGCCTCGACGAACTCCTTGATCGGGTGCTCGTCGAGGGTGCGGACCGCGCGCGTGGCGATGTTGGAGGTCGGGCACACCTCCAGCGGGATCCGGTGCTCGGCGAGGTGCGCGAGCAGCTTCGGGTCCTGCGCGGAGCTGGTGCCGTGACCTATGCGCTCGGCCCGCAGATGCGTCAGGGCGTCCCACACCGTCTCCGGGCCGGTGGTCTCGCCGGCGTGCGGCACGGAGTGCAGACCGGCCGCGATCGCCCGGTCGAAGTACGGCTTGAACTGCGGCCGGGGCACACCGACCTCGGGCCCGCCGAGACCGAAGGAGACCAGGCCCTCCGGGCGCAGCCGGTCGTCGGTGGCGAGCCGGACCGTCTCCTGCGCGGCCACGAGGCCCGCCTCGCCGGGGATGTCGAAGCACCAGCGCAGCACGGTCCCGAACTCGGACTCGGCCGCCTTGCGGGCGTCCTCGATCGCGTCCATGAAGGCACGCTCGTCGATGCCCCGACGCGTGGAGGAGAACGGGGTGATGGTCAGCTCGGCGTACCGCACCTGCTGCCGCGCCAGGTCCCGGGCCACCTCGAAGGTCAGCAGCCGGACGTCCTCCGGCGTGCGGATCAGATCGACGACCGACAGGTACACCTCGATGAAGTGGGCGAAGTCGGTGAAGCTGAAGTAGTCGACCAGGGCGGCGGGATCGGTCGGAACCTTGGAGTCGGGGTGCCGGGCGGCCAGTTCGGAGACGATCCGGGGAGACGCGGAGCCCACGTGGTGCACATGCAGCTCGGCCTTGGGCAGTCCGGCGACGAACGCCTTCAGGTCGCGCGGTGCGCGGGGGTCGACGAGATGCTCGGTCAAGGGTTCCTCCCCGGAACGGCGCCCGGGCCGGCACGGGGCGGGCGGGCGCGGGTGATCGGCTGATCGGTGACTCGGGCCCATCGTAGGCCGTCGGACAACCCCTCCAGGGGCGCGGGGAACTGCGCGACCAGCCCCGACGGACCCGCACTGTGGGACCCGCCGGAGCGCCCCGTAGCATGGCGGCACGATCAACCCAGGGGGGATGCACCATGACGGACGCTACGCAACCGGACGGCGGCGGCCACGACCCGTGGGCACCCCCTGAGAGCCGCCCGTCGCTCGACAAGGGCCGGCCGCCCACCCAGGGGCCACCGTCCGTGCACGACCAGGCCACGGTCACCTCGATGCCGAGCGTGAGCTTCACCCCGCCCGCCGGCACCGGCGCGGTCCCGCCCCCGCCCGTCGCCCCGACCGGCCCCGCCACCGGAGGCTACGGCTACCCCGGCTACCCGCAGGGCGGCTACGGCTGGCCCGGCATGCCCCCGGCCCCCCAGAACGGCATAGGCATCGCGGCGATGGTGCTCGGCATCGTCTCGTGCACGCTCTTCTGCCTGTACGGCGTCGTCTCCCTGATCACCGGCATCCTCGCCGTGGTCTTCGGCATCAAGGGCCGCAAGCGGGCCGAGGCCGGAGTGGCCACCAACCACGGCCAGGCCCAGGCGGGCCTGATCATGGGCATCATCGGGATCATCCTCGGCATCGCGGTGATCGTCCTGATCGCCGTCGGCATCACGGCCGCCATCAACAGCGACGACTACGACGACGACTCGTCCTACGGCGCCCACGGGCCGGTCGCCACCGCCCCGTCCCACCGCTGAAACGACCGCTCTCCACTGCGGACTTGGCCACTACGATGCCTGGGTCTGACAACGGAGGGGAGAACGTCCATGTCCAACACCAATCCCGCGCCCGGTGGTTTCGGCCCGCCGTCCCAGCCCCCGCAGCAGCCTCCCGGCACCCCCGGCTACGGCTACCCGCAGCAGCCTCCCGCCGCCCCGGGCTACGGCTACCCCCAGGGCAGCCCCGGCTACCCGGCCGCGCCGCCCGTGGGCTACCCGCAGGCGCCCGGCTACGCGATGCCCGCGCAGCCGAGCAACGGCATGGGCACCACCGGACTCGTGCTGGGCATCATCGGCGTGGTGTGCAGCGTGACGTTCATCATGTGGTTCTTCGGCGTGATCCTGGGCATCCTCGCGATCATCTTCGGCGCCATCGGCCGCGGCAGGGCCACCCGCGGTGAGGCCACCAACAAGGGTGCGGCGACCGCCGGCCTGGTCTGCGGCATCATCGCCACGGTGATCCTGCCGCTGCTGGGTTTCCTGCTCTTCGCCAGCATCATGGGGGGACTCGGCGCGGCTTCCTGAACGAAGCATCCGAGTGCGGGGCCGGTCCGCGGACCGGCCCCGCCTCATGCCCCGCGCGACTCAAGCCGTGCGCAGCCGCTCCCGCGCCTCCATCAGCGCGAACCCCAGCAGGTTCAGCCCACGCCACCGCTCCGGATCCGCCGCCGCCTCGTCGTCCGCGGCCAGCCCGATGCCCCACACCCGGTCCACGGGGCTCGCCTCCACCAGCACCCGCTCGCCGGTGTTCAGCAGGAACCCGCGCAGCTCGGGATGCGCGCCGAACTTGTGGACGCTGCCCTCCACGACGATCCGGAACCGCTCCCGCCGCCATATCGCCTCGTCGAAACCGCGCACCAGCCGCCCGGCCTTCTTCGCCTCGGCGGGGTGCCCGGCGGCCAGCACGGCACGCTCCGCGTCCGCGTCCCCGAAGAGCCGGGCCTTGCCCGCCATCATCCAGTGCTCCGCCGTCGCGTAGGCCACGCCGTCCACCGTGAACGGGGCCGGCCACCACTGGCTCAGACAGCTCGGTCCGATCCGGCCGTCCGGCCTTGGCCGGTGTCCCCAGAAGTACAGATACTTGATCTTCGCGCCGGCCCTGGACGCCGCGATCAGGGCGTCCAGGGAGCCGACCGCCCCCGTGGTCTTCTCCATGCGGGCGAGTCTGGCACGCACCACTGACACACCGTCCTGTCTTTCTCCGGACGACTCGACACCTGGTCGACAGATTCCGTTGCGTAACCAAAAATCAACAACGGAATCCCTTGTTGGAGTGACATACCTCTGTCAGGATCGGCACTCAAATCGAGCCTGAGCCACGCCGGCCCCCACCACGGGGACACGGAGGAGAGCCACATGCACAACCCGGGCAACGCCACCCCGGACCGATTCCCGGCCGAGGAGCGCTTCGCGGAAGGCGCGCAGTTCATCGCGGGCCGTCCGACCAGGGGCACCTCCGGCCGCACGCACACGGTCGTCGACCCGGCGTCGGGCGAGGAGGTCCTCACCTACGAGCTGGCCGGCACCGCCGACGTCGACCGGGCCGTCGCCGCCGCCCGCGCGGCCTTCCCGGGCTGGGCGGCGACCACACCCGGCGAGCGTTCCGACGCGCTGCACCGGTTCGCGGCGGTCCTCGCCGACCGAGCCGAGGACTTCGCCCGTGCCGAGTCGCTCCAGTGCGGCAAGCCCCTGAAGCTGAGCCGCGAGTTCGACGTCCCGGGGACCATCGACAACACCGCCTACTTCGCGGGCGCCGCACGGCATCTCCAGGGACAGTCCGCCGGTGAGTACTCCGGCGAGCACACCTCGTACGTCCGGCGCGAGCCCATCGGGGTCGTCGGGTCGATCGCGCCCTGGAACTACCCCCTCCAGATGGCCGCCTGGAAGGTCCTCCCGGCGATCGCGGCGGGCAACACCATCGTGCTCAAGCCCGCCGAGCTCACCCCGCTGACCTCGCTGCTCTTCGCCCAGGCGGCCACGGACGCCGGAATCCCGGACGGCGTGATCAACATCGTCACCGGCACCGGGCCGGAGGCGGGTGAGCACCTCGTCGGCCACCCCGACGTGGCCATGACCTCCTTCACCGGCTCCACCGCCGTCGGCAAGCGCGTCGCGGAGATCGCCACGGCCACCGTCAAGCGCCTGCACCTGGAGCTCGGCGGCAAGGCGCCCTTCGTGGTCTTCGACGACGCCGACCTGGAGGCCGCCGCCCACGGCGCGGTCGCCGGCGCCCTCATCAACACCGGGCAGGACTGCACGGCCGCCACGCGCGCGTACGTGCAGCGACCGCTGTACGAGGAGTTCGTCGCACGCACCGCCGCCCTCATGGAGACCGTACGGCTCGGCGACCCATTCGCCCCCGGCACCGACCTCGGCCCGCTCGTCTCGCACGTCCAGCGCGACCGGGTCGCCGGCTTCGTCGACCGGGCACGGGCCTACGCGCGCGTGGTGACCGGTGGAGAAGCACCGGAGGGTGAGCTCGCCAAGGGCGCCTACTACCGGCCCACCCTGATCGCCGACGCGGCCCAGGACAGCGAGGTCGTCCAGTCTGAGATCTTCGGCCCCGTCCTGGTCGTGCTGCCGTTCGACACCGACGACGAGGGCATCGCGCTCGCCAACGACACCCCGTACGGGCTCGCCGCCTCCGCCTGGAGCCGGGACGTGTACCGGGCGAACCGTGCCACCCGCGAGATCAAGGCGGGCTGTGTGTGGGTCAACGACCACATCCCGATCATCAGCGAGATGCCGCACGGCGGCTACAAGTCCTCCGGCTACGGCAAGGACATGTCGGCGTACTCGTTCGAGGAGTACACCCAGATCAAGCACGTCATGTTCGACAACACCGCGGTGGCCGCCAAGGACTGGCACCGCACCGTCTTCGGGGATCGCTAGTCGTACACAGGCCGCCTGACCAACGGCCGCCCACCCTCCGAAAGGGCACCACGCGCATGGAGCAGTACGAGCCCGACCGCCTCTCCCCGGCCCAAGTGGCCGCGATACGGCGCAGTTTCAGGAACGGCAGGGCCGCTCTCACCCGGCGGTCGCTGCTGCGCGCCTCCGCGGGCGGGGCGCTGACGGTCGGCGGACTCGGGACGCTGAGCGCATGCGGCATCCCGGCGGCGGGCCAGTCGCAGGGCGGCGTCTCGGCGCAGGACCACTCGGCCGAGGAGAAGACCGTCGCCTTCTCCAACTGGACCGAGTACATGGACGTCGACGACAGCGGCAAGCACCACCCGACGCTGGAGCAGTTCACCAAGCGCACCGGCATCAAGGTCAAGTACACCGAGGACATCAACGACAACAACGAGTTCTTCGGCAAGATCAAGCCGCAGCTCGCCGCGGGCCAGGACACCGGCCGCGACCTGATCGTCCTCACCGACTGGCTGGCCGCCCGGCTCATCCGCCTGGGCTGGGTGCAGAAGCTGGACCCGGCCCACCTGCCGCACGCCTACGCCAACCTGTCGGCCCAGTTCCGCAGCCCCGACTGGGACCCGGGCCGCGCCTACTCCTATGTCTGGCAGGGCATCTCGACCGTCATCGCGTACAACAAGAAGGCCCTCGACGGCGTCGAGGTGAAGTCGGTCTCCGACCTGCTCGACAACCCCAGGCTGAAGGGCCGGGTGGGCTTCCTGTCGGAGATGCGCGACAGCGTCGGCATGACCCTGCTCGACATGGGCAAGGACCCGGCGGACTTCACCGCCGACGACTACGACGCGGCCATCGCCCGCCTGCAGAAAGCCGTCGACAAGGGCCAGATCCGCCGCTTCACCGGCAACGACTACACCTCGGACCTGACCAGCGGCGACTTCGCGGCCTGCGTCGCCTGGGCCGGTGACGTCGTCCAGCTCAAGGCGGACAGCCCCGACATCGACTTCCTCATCCCGGACAGCGGCTACATGACGTCGACCGACAACCTGCTGATCCCCAACAAGGCCCGGCACAAGACGAACGCCGAGCGGCTCATCGACTTCTACTACGAGCCGGAGCCGGCCGCCGAACTCGCCGCCTACATCAACTACGTGTGTCCGGTCGACGGCGTGAAGCCCGAGCTGGAGAAGATCGACAAGGACGCCGCGAACAACCCGCTGATCATTCCCGACAAGGCCATGGCCGCCAAGTCGCACGCCTTCCGCTCACTGAGCTCGAAGGAAGAGACCGAGTTCGAAGCGAAGTTCGCGAAGCTGACGGGGGCGTGACCTCGATGACGACCAAGACGACCAGGACGACCAAGGCAGACCCCACCGGCGACGTCCGCCTCACGGGCATAGCCAAGACCTACGGCGCCTTCACCGCCGTCCATCCGCTCGACCTGACCGTGCCGCAGGGCTCCTTCTTCGCCCTGCTCGGGGCTTCCGGCTGTGGCAAGACCACGACCCTGCGCATGATCGCCGGACTGGAGGAACCTTCCTCCGGGACGGTGTCACTGGGCGACCAGGACGTGACCGCCCTCCCGCCGTACAAGCGGCCGGTGAACACCGTCTTCCAGTCGTACGCCCTCTTCCCACACCTCGACATCTTCGAGAACGTCGCCTTCGGCCTGCGCCGGCGCGGTCTGAAGTCGGTGAAGAAGCAGGTGGAGGAGATGCTGGAGCTGGTCCAGCTCGGCGAGCAGGCCCGCAAGAAACCGCACCAGCTCTCCGGCGGCCAGCAGCAGCGCGTCGCCGTGGCCCGCGCCCTGATCAACCACCCCAAGGTGCTCCTCCTCGACGAGCCGCTCGGCGCCCTCGACCTCAAGCTGCGCCGCCAGATGCAACTGGAGCTCAAGCGCATCCAGACCGAGGTCGGCATCACCTTCATCCACGTCACGCACGACCAGGAGGAGGCCATGACCATGGCCGACACGGTCGCCGTGATGAACGCGGGCCGGGTGGAACAGCTGGGCGCGCCGACCGACCTCTACGAGAACCCGCGGACCACCTTCGTCGCGAACTTCCTCGGCACCTCGAACTTCATCGAGGCCGAGGTCGACTCGAAGAGCGGCGACGAGATCGTGCTGAAGGCGGGCGGCGGCAAGCTCGTCCTGCCCGGGGCGCGATGTTCCGCGCCCGCGAGCACCGGCGGCAGGGTGCTGGCCGGCGTCCGCCCGGAGAAGATCTCCCTCACCCACGCGGACGACGCAGGCGAGATACCCGTGGGACGCAACCGCATCACCGGCCGGATCGCCGACTCCAGCTTCATCGGCGTCTCCACGCAGTACGTCGTCGACAGCCCCGTCTGCTCCGACTTCGAGGTCTACGCCCAGAACATCGACCGCGACCCCCGCCTCGTGCCCGGCGCCGAGGTCGTCCTGCACTGGAACCCCGCCCACACCTTCGGTCTGGACGCGAGCCAGGACGCGGACGCCGGAGTGGAAGAGGCGGTCTGATGTCGACACTCACCGAGGCGCCACCACCGCTCGCACCAGAAGCACCCGAGCCGAAACCCCCGAAGCGCAGGGGCCGTTTGACGCCGTACTGGCTGCTGCTCCCCGGCATCCTCTGGCTGCTGGTCTTCTTCGCGCTGCCGATGATCTACCAGGCCTCCACGTCCGTGCAGACGGGCTCCCTGGAGGAGGGCTACAAGGTCACCTGGCACTTCGCCACGTACTGGGACGCGCTGTCCGCGTACTGGCCGCAGTTCGTCCGGTCCGTGCTCTACGCGGGCACCGCCACGATCCTGTGCCTGCTGCTCGGCTACCCGCTCGCGTATCTGATCGCCTTCCGCGCGGGTCGCTGGCGGAACCTGATCCTGATCCTGGTGATCGCGCCGTTCTTCACCAGCTTCCTGATCCGCACCCTCGCCTGGAAGACGATCCTCGCGGACGGCGGCCCGCTCGTCGGCGCCCTCGACACGCTGCACGTCCTGGACGTCACCAACTGGCTCGGCTGGACCGCCGGCGACCGCGTCCTCGCCACCCCGCTCGCGGTGGTCTGCGGACTGACGTACAACTTCCTGCCGTTCATGATCCTGCCGCTCTACACCTCACTGGAGCGCATCGACGGCCGCCTGCACGAGGCCGCGGGAGACCTGTACGCGAAACCCTCGACGACCTTCCGCAAGGTCACCTTCCCGCTGTCCATGCCGGGCGTCGTCTCCGGCACGCTGCTGACCTTCATCCCGGCGGCCGGCGACTACGTCAACGCCGACCTCCTCGGCTCCACCGACACCCGCATGGTCGGAAACGTCATCCAGACGCAGTTCCTGAGAGTGCTCGACTATCCGACGGCCGCGGCACTCTCCTTCATCCTCATGGCGGCCATTCTTCTCATGGTCACCCTCTATATCCGCCGGTCCGGCACGGAGGATCTGGTCTGATGCCCTTCGTCAACTGGCTGAAAAGAAAACTCGTCGTCATCGCGGGACTGCTGACCCTCGGATATCTGCTGCTGCCGAACGTCATCGTGACGGTGTTCTCCTTCAACAAACCGAAGGGGCGCTTCAACTACGCATGGCAGCGGTTCTCCCTGGACGCCTGGAAGGATCCGTGCGGCGTCTCGGACCTGTGCGGCTCGCTGTCCGTCAGCCTCCAGATCGCGGTCTGGGCGACACTCGGCGCCACCCTCCTCGGCACCCTGATCGCCTTCGCGCTGGTCCGCTACCGGTTCCGCGCCCGCGGCGCCGTGAACTCGCTGATCTTCCTGCCCATGGCGATGCCCGAGGTCGTCATGGCGGCCTCGCTGCTCACCCTGTTCCTCAACATGGGCGCCCAGCTGGGCTTCTGGACGATCCTCATCGCGCACATCATGTTCTGCCTGAGTTTCGTGGTCACGGCCGTCAAGGCGCGCGTCATGTCGATGGATCCGAAACTGGAGGAGGCGGCCCGGGACCTGTACGCGGGCCCGTTCCAGACGTTCGTCCGCGTCACCCTGCCGATAGCCGCCCCCGGAATCGCGGCGGGCGCACTGCTCGCCTTCGCCCTCTCCTTCGACGACTTCATCATCACCAATTTCAACGCCGGCTCGACCGTCACGTTCCCCATGTTCGTCTGGGGCTCGGCGCAGCGCGGAACGCCCGTTCAGATCAATGTCATCGGCACCGCCATGTTCGTCGTCGCCGTACTGTTCGTCCTGACTTCCATGGTTGTCGGCAATCGCCGCAACAGACAAAAGGCATGACCGTAGGGAGTTGAAATCATGGCCCCTGGCGCCATGAACCGGTGGACTCATTCGCTTTCCGACGCCCAGCCGGTGCCGTACTGGCTGGACGACCCCGGCCGGCCCCGCCCGCAGCCCGCCCTCACCACCTCCGAGACCTGCGACCTGCTGGTCGTCGGCGGCGGCTACAGCGGACTGTGGACGGCTCTGATCGCCAAGGAACGCGACCCGGGACGGGACGTGGTGCTGGTGGAGGGCCGCGAGGTGGGCTGGGCCGCCTCGGGCCGCAACGGCGGCTTCTGTGCCGCCTCCCTCACCCACGGCCTGCCCAACGGCCTCGCCCGCTGGCCGCAGGAGATCCACCGGCTCCAGGAACTGGGCGCCCGCAACCTCGACGCGATCGAGGCGGCGGTCGCCCGGCACTCCATCGACTGCGACTTCGAACGCACCGGCGAGATCGACGTCGCCACCGAGCCGTACCAGGCGGCGGAACTGCGCGACTGGCACGAGGAGACGGTCCGCCGGGGCCTCGCCGAGGACGTCGAGTACCTGGACGCCGAGGCGGTACGGGAGCAGGTGAACTCACCCACCTTCCAGGCCGGCCTGTGGGACCGCAGGGGCGTCGCCATGCTGCACCCGGCGAAGCTCGCCTGGGGCCTGAAGCAGGCGTGCGTGAAGCTGGGCGTCCGCGTCCACGAGCACACCCCCGCGCTGACCCTGAAGCCCTACGGCGCCGGCATGGCCGTACGCACCCCCTACGGCCGGATCCGCGCCCGCCAGGTCGCCCTGGGCACCAACATCTTCCCCAGCCTGGTCCGGCGGGTCCGCTCCTACACCGTCCCGGTCTACGACTACGCGCTCATGACCGAGCCGCTCACCGAGGGGCAGCTGGCGTCCATCGGCTGGAAGAACCGCCAGGGCCTCGGGGACAGCGCCAACCAGTTCCACTACTTCCGGCTGTCCGCCGACAACCGCGTCCTGTGGGGCGGATACGACGCGGTCTACCCCTACGGCGGCCGGGTCCGCGCCGAGTACGACGACCGCCCGGAGACCTACGCCAAGCTCGCCGGGCACTTCTTCACCTGCTTCCCGCAGCTGGAGGGCGTCCGCTTCACCCACGCCTGGGGCGGCGCGATCGACACCTGCTCCCGCTTCTCGGCGTTCTTCGGCACCGCCCACCAGAGAAAGGTCGCCTACGCGGCCGGCTACACGGGCCTGGGTGTCGGCGCCACCCGCTTCGGCGCCGAGGTGATGCTAGACCTGCTGTCCGGTGAGCGCACGGAACGCACCGAACTCGACATGGTCCGCAAGAAGCCCCTGCCCTTCCCGCCCGAACCCTTCGCCTGGACGGGCATCGCCCTCACCAAGTGGTCCCTGGCCCGGGCGGACGCCCAGGCCGGACGCCGCAACCTGTGGCTGCGCACGATGGACCGGCTGGGCCTGGGATTCGACAGCTGAACCGGCAGGCGCGAGCGGGGTGTGAGCCGGTTCACTCCGGTTCACTCCAACGAGGTGCGAAAACCCGCGTAATGACGGTACGGAGACCCCCTTCTCCCTCGTGACGCCCCTCGGGACGCGATGCGCGGTCGCGAGGTTCACGAGTTGCACGAGGAAGAAGGGGGTCTTTCCGATGACCGGTGCGAAGACGGCCGTCGAGTGGCTCGCATCCGTCGCACCCGATCCCGAGGCCTGCCGCTGGGAGTGGGAGCGCAACCCGCTCGGGGTCGCCCTGTTGCCGGCCGGCAGCGCCTGGGACGTGCTCATCCTGCCCGGCGAACTCGGCTACCGCACGCTCGACGTGCTCACCCGCGTCCTCGACCGGCCGGGCCCCGTGCTGGTCGACTTCGGCGACGCGCGCATGGGGTTCTTCGTGCCGCCGGGCACCGCGGCCCGCTGGCTCGGCACGGGGATCCGCACGGCGGGCGCCGGCACCTGGATCGTCGTGCCGTACCCGGGCCGTTCGTCACCCGGCGGCGTGCGCTGGCTCGTGGCGCCGGACGGCTCGGGCATGCTGACGGACCCGGCCCTGCTGGAGCTGGCGATGCACGAGGCGGCGGCGCGGCTGGCCACGGAGCACGACGACTAGGGCGCTGCCGCGGGGGTGCGGGGAGCGACCTCCGTCCTGGGGGCGGCCGCCGACCGCCGGAGGACCAGCCACAGGGACGAGAGCAGCACCGCACACAGACACCAGCTGGCCACCACGTCCAGTGGCCAGTGGTAGCCGCGGCGGACCAGGCCGTAGCTCGTGCCGAGCACGAGCGCGGCACAGCAGGTGACGAGGGCGCGGCGGGCCGGGGCCGTGCGGAGCAGGGGGATCAGGAGCAGGGTCGCGCACCCGTAGGCGATGGCGGCGGTGGCGGTGTGGCCCGAGGGGTAGTAGCCGGTGCCGGGCGGGACGGCCGGGGTGCCCGGGCGGTCCGTGAGTTTCTTCAGCGGGATGATCAGCGCCGGAACCAGGGTCATGAGGAGAGCCGCGGCGGAGACGGGCAGCCACCAGCGGGCCGTACGGCGGGTCCGCAGGGCGGCGTATCCGAGGGCCACGACGAGGACCGGGACCGCGACCTGGACGTTGCCGAGGTCGGCGAGGAGTTCGGAGCAGCGGTCCGGGTCGATCAGGAGGCGGCTGAGGCGCTCGTCGGCCGCCACGAGCGGACCGTCCACGACCACCTGCCAGGTGACCAGGGCGAAGAGGAGGGCCGGGAAGCCGACCAGGAGGGCGAGGAGGCCCGGCCGTGCGGGCGTGCTCCTGTCCCGCGCGGTGGGGTTGTCGCGTTCCGGGTTCGCGGGGATCGGCATGGGGCACAGCTTGGCACGAGCACAGACCTCCACTCGCGGCCGCTGCGGAGGATCACCTGAACCACCCGGGAAACGACGACGGCCGCTTCGACCACTGCCCGTGCCGTACGCCGAGCGCGTGATCGACACGGTCCTCGACCACGCCCGCGACCCCCGCCACTTCTCACCGGGCCGGGAGAACGCCTGCAACGTCCTGGACGTGATCCACCCCTCGTGGCTCTGCGTCCGGCAGACCACTCACCGCGCCGAAGAGGCCCGGGCTTGGGCCACGTCCCAGCTCACCGCCGCCCTGCGCCGCCGGCACCCGCATCAGGGCTTCCCCTTCGGCCCCGCCCCCGACGGCACCGGCCCGAGCCGTGAGCCCGGCCTCCAGGGCACGGAGATGTGGCTCGCCATCATCTGGCTGCTGGCTGATCTCCTGGGCCTCGCCGACGTCCTGGGCTATCGCCCACCCGGCATCCACCGCCCGGACCCGGTCCGGCCCGAGTGAACTGTCAGTGCCGGGTGCGAGACTGCCCGGCATGACCGAACCCCACCCGAAAGCGGACCTGCTCCGCTATCTCCAGGACGCCCGCGACGCGCTGTTGTGGAAGCTCGAGGGGCTCTCCGAGTACGACGTCCGCCGCCCGCTCACGCCGACCGGGACCAATCTGCTCGGGCTGGTCAAGCACGTGGCCGGGGTGGAGCTGGGGTACTTCGGCGACACGTTCGGACGGCCATACTTCGCCCAGGAACCGCCGCCCCCCTGGTGGTACACGGAGGACGCCGAACCCGGCGCGGACATGTGGGCCACCCTCGACGAGTCACGCGAGCAGATCGTCGGGCTCTACCGGCAGGCGTGGCGGCACGCGAACCGCACGATCGAGACACTGCCGCTGGACGCGACCGGTCACGTCCCGTGGTGGCCCGAGGAACGGCGGAAGGTGACGTTGCACCACATCCTGGTGCGGGTCGTCTCCGACACGCAGCGGCACGCCGGGCACGCCGACATCGTGCGCGAACTCATCGACGGGAGCGTCGGCCTGACAAAGGCCTCCGGCAGCGTGCCGGAGGGCGACCGGAAGTGGTGGGAGGAGCACCGGGCCCGGCTGGAACAGGCCGCGCGGGAAGCCGGCGACGGCCGGTCCCGCGAGGGTGCCTGAAGAGGAGGAAGAGGGAGGTCGGCCGCCCCGGAACAGGGGGGGGGTGGTTCCGGGGCGGCCGTCCGGACCGGAACGTCGCGCGCCCCGGGGGGTTTGGGGCGGGCGACTGTCCGATCGGTGAGGAGATCCAGAGCCTCAGGCTCCGGTTGTGTGCGCGAGGGCACGACCAGGTCGAAGCTGGGGAGGCCCCGGCCTGATGTCACCCACAGTCCCCTGTGGGCGGGGTGTATCTCTCATCTGGTGAGAACCTACGGCAGGGCCGGGGCGGATGACAGGCCGCAGGGCCTCCTGTCATCCACCTCGCACACCTTCTTCACACGCTCTGCCGCTCGCCGCCCCGGTAGTGGAACCGGAGCGGCTCACCTGCCCCGACGGGGGCTCAGATGCGCGGTGCCGGCGTCAGATACGCGCGAAACCCTGCTCGATGATGTCGAGGCCCTCGTTCAGCAGGTCGTCGCCGATCACCAGCGGAGGCAGGAAGCGGAGCACGTTGCCGTAGGTGCCACAGGTCAGGACCAGCAGGCCCTCGGCGTGGCAGGCCTTGGCGAGCGCGGCGGTCGCCTCCGGGTTCGGCTCCTTCGTCGTACGGTCCTTGACCAGCTCGATGGCGATCATGGCGCCACGGCCGCGGACGTCGCCGATGATGTCGAACTTCTCCTGCATGGCGGACAGGCGCGCCTTCATCACGGCCTCGATGTGCTTGGCCTTGGTGTTGAGGTCGAGCTCCCTCATGGTCTCGATCGAGCCGAGCGCACCGGCACACGCGACCGGGTTGCCGCCGTAGGTGCCACCCAGGCCGCCCGCGTGTGCGGCGTCCATGATCTCGGCACGCCCGGTGACCGCGGCGAGCGGCAGACCGCCGGCGATGCCCTTCGCGGTGGTGATGAGGTCCGGGACGATCCCCTCGTCCTCACAGGCGAACCACTGCCCCGTACGGCAGAAACCGGACTGGATCTCGTCGGCGACGAAGACGATCCCGTGGTCGGCGGCGAACTTCCGAACGGCCGGCAGGAAGCCCTTGGCCGGCTCGATGAATCCGCCCTCGCCGAGCACCGGCTCGATGATGATCGCGGCGACGTTCTCCGCGCCGACCTGCTTGCTGATCTGGTCGATGGCCTGCGCGGCGGCCTCGGGCCCGGCGTTCTCGGGCCCGGTCGGCCACCGGTAGCCGTAGGCGACCGGCACGCGGTACACCTCGGGCGCGAACGGCCCGAAGCCGTGCTTGTACGGCATGTTCTTCGACGTCAGCGCCATGGTCAGGTTGGTGCGCCCGTGGTAGCCGTGGTCGAAGACCACCACGGCCTGCCGCTTGGTGTACGCCCGGGCGATCTTCACGGCGTTCTCGACGGCCTCGGCGCCGGAGTTGAACAGCGCGCTCTTCTTGGCGTGGTCACCCGGGGTGAGCTCGGCGAGCGCCTCGGCGACCTCGACGTACCCCTCGTAAGGCGTGACCATGAAACAGGTGTGGGTGAAGTCGGCGAGCTGTGCGGACGCCCGGCGGACGACGGCCTCGGCGGAGGCGCCGACGGAGGTCACGGCGATGCCCGAGCCGAAGTCGATCAGCCGGTTGCCGTCGACGTCCTCGATGATCCCGCCGCCCGCGCGCGCCGTGAACACGGGCAGCACGGACCCCACGCCCTGCGCGACCGCGGCGGTACGGCGGGCCTGCAGCTCCTGCGACTTCGGACCGGGAATGGCGGTGACGAGGCGGCGCTCCTGCGGAAGTGCGGTCATGAGGGGCTCCTGGGGTGGTGCGGACGGGGGGTGCGGGGACACTGCGCTTCTTTTCTCGCAGGCTAGGGCGGGGGGAGGGGGGTGGTCATGCTCCATGTGGGCGTTGTCGGCCAAGCGGCTTGTCCGGGGTGGACATGGCGGTCTCCCCGACCTGGTGTCCCTTACCCGGCCGTGTAAGCGGTGAACTCCCCAGGGGAGGGCGTTAGATTGGCTCGCTGATGGTGGATGGAGCGGCTGGTCAGGGGGCAAGGGCGATGGACAGCGACGGGACGCAGGAGGCCCGGGGTACGCATGCGAATCCCGTGCCGCGTCCGGCGGGACCGCCGGAGGTGCCCGCGGCGCCGCCGAGCGGGCACGACGCGCCGCCGAGCGGCCACGGTGCGCCGCCCGGCGGCAGCGACCCGCCGTCGTACGGCTCCGCCGTGCCGCCCCGGCCGGACCGGGCGCCAGGCGTGCCGCCGATGCCCGACGGGTCCTCCTTCCTCACCTGGCTGCGCACCCCCCGGCCCGAGGCGTCGCCCGGCGTGTGGCGGTTCGGGCACCGGCCGCGGCCGGCCGAGGAGCCCGAGGAGATCCCCACCCGGCAGCTGCTCAGCGGGGCTCTGATCGCCTTCCTGGTGGGGTGGCTGATCTGGTCGCTGCTGCAGAACGGATACCTCGGCAACTGGTGGTGGGTGCCGTTCGACCTGATCGTTCCCGATGCCTGGCGCGGCGGCGACAGCGGCATCGGTGAGACCGGCACGTTCCTGGTGTACGAGGGGTACGAGCTGCTCGTCGCCCTCGCGATCATGGTCGGGGTCAGCCGGCTGGGCCGCTGGGGCGAGGTGTGGCGCCGGTTCGTCGCTCCCCGCTTCCGCAGGCAGGCGTCCCAGGAGTCGCATCCTGCCCCGCAGGACGACCCGGCCGAGTGGAACGAACTCCGTGCCGCAGGGGTGGCCGACGCCGCCGAGCGGCTCTCCGCCGAAGCCCGCTCCGGGCTCATGCGGGACGTCGACCACGCCCGGATCGTGCGCGCCTGGCAGGGCGTGCGCTCCGGGCGGCACAGCCTCGCCACCTTCAGCTCGATCGTCCTGCGGGACGGCGCCGCCGCCTGCCTCCACCCCTCCGGAGACCGTGACCTGCCGTCCCGGCTCGCCCGGCACGACCTGGTCACCGGGCAGGTGCGGCTGGGCACCGCCGTGGACGACCCCCGCAACCCCTACACGTACCGGGGGGCGGGGCTCGCCCTCGGGCCCGATCTGCTCGGCACCTCGCTCGTGGCCGTCGGCCCCGCCGGCTCCGGCAAGACCGGTGCCGTCGTGCGGCCGGTCGCCGAGTCGTTGTGCCTGCAGGCTCTCGCCGGGCGGGCCGCCGTCGTCGTGGTGGGGGCCGCGGGGGCGGGTCTCGGGCCGGCCGACGCGTACGACGTGGTCGTGCGGATCGGGAACCAGGAGTCCGAGTACGACCTCGACCTGTACGGGGGGACCACCGACCCGGACGAGGCCGCGGCCGTGCTCGCCGAGGCACTGGCCGGGGATCTCGCCGATCCGCACCCGGGCAGCGACAGCCGTCGTTCGACGACCGTCCTGGCCCAGTTGCTCGGGCCGTTCCGGGCCGTGCACGGGCGTTTCCCGTCTGTACCGGAGCTGCGCGGGCTGCTGGACGGGTCGCCGGGCCCGTTCGCCGCTCTGCGGCAGGGCCTGCACGACGCCGGGCAGGAGTCGCTGCTGCGGGAACTCGACGCCCGGGAGCGCCAGATGGGACAGCCCGGAGACGTCGGCGGGGTCCTCGCGGACCGGATCGCCCTGCTGGACCGGCCCGCCTTCGCCTCGTTCTTCGACACTTCCGGGGCCACCCGGCCCTTCACCCTGAAGGCCCTCGACCACCCCGTCCGGGTGCGGATCGACCTGCCCGAGCGCGGGCACGCCGACGCCTCCCGGATGCTGGCGCGCCTCGTGCTCGCGCAGTTCACGGCCAGTGTCGCGGTCCGTGAGGACCGGTCTTTGTTCGCCTGCCTGGTGCTGGACGACGCGACCGGGGCCGTCACGCCCGAGGCCGTCCGCGGCATCCAGCGGCTGCGGTCCGGAAATGCCGGAGTGGTGCTCACCCTGCGCACCCTGGACGACGTGGCCCGGCCCCTGCGCGGACCGCTGCTCGGCGCCACCGGCTGCCGGATGGCCCTGTCGGGGCTCACCCCGTGGGACGGGCAGGACTTCGCCGAGGTGTGGGGCAAGGAGTGGACCGAGGCCCGGGACGTCACGGACCGGCAGATCATCGCGGAGACGCCCGCGGGCAAGGCCGTGCACATGCTGCGCCGTGTGATCACCGGCAAGGCCCCGACCGCGCGGGCGGTGACCGTGCGCCAGGTAGAGCGGGAACGCTGGTCCGCGTCCGAGTTGGCGCACGCGGTGCCGGCCGGGCATGCCGTGCTGTCGCTCACCGACGTGAAGGGCGAGCACGCGCCACCGCTGCTGGTGGATCTTCGGGGCTGAAGTCCGTCGACCGGTTACGAGTACGCGGAGAACCGTACGGTGAGGCAGAATCGTCACAGGTCGTTCATACGTGGCGGCCAAAAGAGCACAAAGAACACACAGCCCTGACGTAGACCTGAAGGCCTCATGCCCCCGACGCTCGCCTCGCTCGTCCACCACTCCGCGCTGAAACTCACCGTGCGGGCAGGCGAAGACCGCCTCGACGTGCCGGTCCGCTGGGCGCACGTCAGCGAGCTCGCCGACCCCGTCCCCTACATGGAGGGCGGGGAGCTGCTGCTGGTCACCGCGCTGAAACTGGACGCCGAGGACCCGGAGGCCATGCGCCGCTACGTACGGCGGCTGGCCGGGGCCGGGGTGGTCGGTCTCGGCTTCGCCGTCGGCGTCAACTACGAGGAGATCCCCAAGGCGCTCGTCGACGCGGCCGAGGAGGAGGGCCTGCCGCTGCTGGAGGTCCCGCGCCGCACCCCCTTCCTCGCCATAAGCAAGGCCGTGTCCGCCGCGATCGCCGCCGACCAGTACCGGGCCGTCACGGCGGGGTTCGCCGCCCAGCGCGAGCTGACCCGGCAGGCCCAGACGGGCGGGCCGGAGGGCTGCTGGCCGCGCTGGCCTCCCAGGTCGACGGCTGGGCCGCGCTGTACGACGCCTCGGGTGCCGTCGTCGCCACGGCACCGGAATGGGCGGGGCGGCGGGCCGCGCGGCTCACCGGCGACGTGCAGCGGCTGCGGGACCGGCCCGCGCCCGCCTCG
>NZ_GG657757.1:6389186-6417658 GCF_000158955.1 Streptomyces viridochromogenes DSM 40736
TCGCCTCCCTGCGCGCCTTTTTGTAAAAAGACGGCCAGTGGGACGCGGCGGCGGCCGACCTCGGCGTGCACCGCCACACCCTCCGCTACCGCATGCGGCGCGTCGAGGAGATCCTCGGCCGGTCCCTGGACGAAGCCGACGCGCGGATGGAGCTCTGGCTCGCCCTGAAGGCCACCTCCACCGAGTAGCCGATCCGTAGTGCCGAACCGTAGTGTCCACACCCCTCATTGCTACGGGTTGGACAAACGACCTTCGGCCATCGCGCGCCTACCGTGGATCCCGCAGCAACAGGATCACCCCCAACGCCGAAGGGCCGGAACCCACATGCCGAACACAGATGTGGCAGCCACCCACGCCTTCTGGCTCGCCGGCCGCCAGGCCACCGGCGAGGAGACCTTCGACGTCACCTCCCCGTGGGACGGACGGCTCGTCGGCCAGGTGAGCGTGCCGACGGACGCGCAGGTCGAGGAGGCCGTGGCCGCCGCGCACGGCGTGCTGGACGAGTTCGCCGCCACCCCCGCCCACGTGCGGGCCGCCGCCCTCGACCACGTCAGCAAGCGCCTCGTCGAGCGCACCGAGGAGATCGCCCGGCTGATCTCCGCCGAGAACGGCAAGCCCCTGAAGTGGGCGCGCGGCGAGGTCGGGCGGGCCGTGTCCGTGTTCCGGTTCGCGGCCGAGGAGGCCCGGCGCTTCAACGGCGGCGAGGCCCAGCGGCTCGACACCGACCTCGGCGGCCAGGGCCGGCTCGCCCTCACCCGCCGCTTCCCCAAGGGCGTCGTGCTGGGCATCGCGCCCTTCAACTTCCCGCTCAACCTCTGCGCCCACAAGGTCGCCCCGGCCATCGCCGCCGGCGCGCCGATCATCCTGAAGCCGGCCCCGGCCACCCCGCTGTCCGGCCTGGTCATCGGTGAGCTGCTGGCCGAGACCGAGCTGCCCGAGGGCTCCTGGAGCATCCTGCCGGTCGCCAACGACAAGATGCCCGCCCTCGTGCAGGACGAGCGCCTGCCCGTCATCTCCTTCACGGGCTCCGAGAAGGTCGGCTACGCGATCATGGAGTCGGTGCCGCGCAAGCACTGCACCCTGGAGCTGGGCGGCAACGGCGCGGCCGTCGTCCTCGCCGACTGGGCGAGCGACGAGGACCTGGACCGGGCGGCGAACCGCATCGCCACCTTCTCCAACTACCAGGGCGGCCAGTCCTGCATCTCCGTCCAGCGGGTCATCGCGGACGCCTCGGTGTACGACCGGCTCCTGCCGCGTGTAGTCGCCGCCGTCGAGGCCCAGGTCACCGGCGACCCGGCCGACGACGCGACCGACGTCGGTCCGCTGGTCAGCGAGGACGCCGCCCAGCGCGTCGAGGCCTGGGTCCAGGAGGCGGTCGACGCCGGTGCCCAGCTGCTCACGGGCGGCAAGCGCGACGGCGCCTCCTACGCGCCGACCGTCCTGGCCGAGGTCCCGGCCGGCGTGACGATCTCCTGCGAGGAGGTCTTCGGGCCGGTCCTCACCGTGCAGAAGGTGAACGGCGAGGCCGAGGCCTTCGCCGCCGTCAACGACTCCAAGTACGGCCTCCAGGCGGGCGTCTTCACCCACGACCTCCAGACCGCCTTCCGGGCCCACCGCGCCCTGGAGGTCGGCGGTGTCGTCATCGGTGACGTGCCGTCCTACCGCGCCGACCAGATGCCGTACGGCGGCGTCAAGCAGTCCGGCGTGGGCCGCGAGGGCGTGCGGTTCGCGATGGAGGACTACACGTACGAGCGCGTGCTGGTCCTGACCGGGATCGACCTCTAGCACATGGGAACCATTTTCATATAGGCTGTGCGAAGAGGCCCGGCACCGATGCCTTCCGGTGCCGGGCCCCTTCTGTGTGCCGGCCTGCTCCGGACCCTCAACCGGAGAAGCCGACGTGCGCGAGCCGCAGCGGACCGCGCAGCCTGAGGTGGACGTCGTGCACACCCGCGGCGGCGACGGACGCGCCGAGCGAGACGTAGTCGTACGGGCCTGACGTGGGCGAGGCGGGCGACAGCACCGCGAGCGCCGGGCCGCCGTCGAGGGACAGCTCGACCGACCCCTCCCCGGCCACCTCCACCGTCACCCCGGTGATGCCGAGCCCGAAGTCGCAGCGGCGGTAGACCAGTTCGCCACGAGCCCCGTCCACCGGCGTCACCGCGTCGCCCGACACCTTCGTGCGGTCGACGATCCCGATGCCGTCCTGCTCGTCGAAGCCGGCCGCCGCCAGACCGGCCGCGACGACCGCGCGCGGCAGGGTGGGCTCGCCGTCGAGCGTGACGGTCGTCCGCAGCCGGACGTCCTCGCTGGACGCCCCGGCCAGCAGCTCGTACGCGCCCGGCTCCACACGCCACCGGCCCCGAGCCACGTCCCAGAACCCGAAGGCGGCGACCGGGACCTCGTAGTCCAGGCCGGCCGATTCCCCCGGCGCGAGGCTGACGCGGCGGTGGTCCAGCAGCTCACGGCGCGGACGCGGCACGGACGGGTGCACGGCCCGGGTGTAGAGCTGGGCGACCTCGTCGGCCATCACGTCACCGGTGTTGGTGACCGTGAAGGAGACGTGCACCGACCCGCCCTCGGCCCGGGCCGTCAGGCCGCCGTAAGAGAACGACGTGTACGACAGGCCGTGCCCGAAGGGGAACAGGGGCGTGCCCTCGAAGTAGAGGTACGTCTGGCGGCTGCCGATCACGTCGTAGTCGAGGAGGCCGGGGAGGTCGGCGTCGTCGGCGTACCAGGTCTGCGGGAGGCGACCGGCGGGGGAGACGTCACCGGCCAGCACACGGGCCAGGGCGGTGCCGGCCGCCTGGCCGCCGTGCGCGGTCCACAGCACGGCCGGGAGGTCGGCCGGATCGACCGCGTAGGGGTAGGCGGACACCAGCGCCAGCACCGTCGCCGGGTTCGCCGCCCGGGCCGCCCGCAAAAGCCGCTCCTGGTGCTCCGGCAGTCGCAGGGTCGTACGGTCCTCGGTCTCGCGGCCGTTGATGTGCGGGTCGTTTCCCGCGACCACCACGACCACGTCGGCCGCCGCGGCGGCCCGCGCCACCGCCTCCTCGCCGCGCTCGGCGACGACCAGCTCGAACACCTCGGGATCTTCGTCGGCAACCTTCACGCCGTCGGCGGAGACACACACGTGGCGACCCGTTCCCAGGTGCTTCAGGAGGTGCCCGTTCCCGTGCCGTTCCAGACGGAAGGTCTCCTGGACGACCCAGCCGCCCGGCTGGTCGGCGGAGGCCCGGACCCGGCCGTCGTCGGCGACCGACAGGTAGCGGCCGTCCGGTGCGCGCAGGGTCAGCACGCCCTCGCCCCAGTCGACCAGCGCCAGTTCGGTGCCCGCCGCGTCGGTGGTGAGGGGCGGCAGGTCGGTGCGGCCGGCGAGCAGCGCCGGGTCGAGCGCGCCCTCGGCGCCACGCACCTCGTCGGCGGCCCCCTCGGCCACCGGCACGTGCAGGAACGCGCCCGCGGACGTCCTCAGCCGGATCCGGTCCACGCCCTCCGCGAACTCCACGCGCTCCGCACCGAACCGCTCGTACAGGCCCTCCAGCGGGGTCGAGCGGTGGATCAGCGTGCCGCTGTACCAGTCGAGCTTGCACTCGTCGGCGAGCAGGCCCACCACCGCGACCCGGGTGTCCGGGGCGAGCGGCAGCACGCCGTCGTTCTTGAGCAGCACGACGGCCTGCTCGGCGGCCTCCTGAGCGAGGGCGCGGTGCGCCGGGGTGTCGAACTCGCCGGTCGCGCCGTGCGGGTCGTACTCCGGGTCGAACTCGCCGAGCCGGAAGCGGACCGAGAGCTGACGGCGGACGGCCGTGTCGAGGTCGGACTCCTTCAGAAGGCCCCGCTCCAGGGCGCCGCGCAGACGCCCGGTCATCTGCGAGGAGTCGGTGCCGTGGTCGGTGAAGCTGTCGACGCCCGCCACGAGCGAGGCCGCGGTGGCCTCCTCGTGCGTGTCGAAGTAGTGCTCGGAGTCGACCAGGTTGCTCGGCGCCCCCGCGTCCGAACAGACCAGCAGCTCCTCGTCGGTCCAGGTCCGCAGCTGCTCGCGCAGGTACGGCGAGACGTGGTTCGGGCGGCCGTTGACCAGGTTGTACGCCGGCATCACCCCGGCCACCGCACCGGCCTCGACGGTCTCGCGGAAGGCCCGCAGGTCGTACTCGTGCAGCACGCGCGGGCGCACCGAGCTCGACGTCGTGGACCGGTTGGTCTCGTTGTTGTGGGCGAGCCAGTGCTTCAGCACGGCCGCGGTGCGCCAGTAGGTGGGGTGGTCGCCGCGCAGGCCGTGCGTATAGGCGGTGGCGATCGCCGAGGTGAGCTTCGGGTCCTCCGAGTAGCCCTCCTCGTTGCGGCCCCACAGGGGGTGGCGCAACAGGTTGACCGTCGGGGCCCAGACGTTGAGGCCGACGCGGTCGTCCTCGGCCCGCATCGCGCGGACCTCCTTGGACACCGCGTCGCCGACCCGCCGTACCAGCTCCGGGTTCCAGGTGGCGCCGAGACCGACCGCCTGCGGGAACACCGTCGCCGGGCCCATCCAGGCGACGCCGTGCAGCGCCTCCTGGCCGGTGCGGAAGGCGGCGATGCCGAGCCGCTCCACGGCGGGGGCGAACTGGTGCAGGAAGGAGATCTTCTCGTCGAGGGTCAGCCGCCCCAGCACATCGTCGACGCGCTTCGCGAACGGCAGCCGCGCATCGCGGAACGGGTGGGTGGGTGGCGTGTGTGCGGTCACGTGGGGATCCCATTCGACGGATCGGCGAGGCGCTTTCGAAGCGCTTCGATGCTGATTCGACGAGGGGTCGGGTGTCAAGGGATCGACACCGTCACTTCAAGCGTTGCATGAGGAAAGGTCCGTTCTCATGCCTGGGAGGAAGTTTGGGGACGACCCTTGTGCACCCTGGGGCGTTCACTTAACCTCACACCACATCGAAGCGCTTCGACTAGGGGCATCCCGGTATGTGGGTCGAAGTCCCGCTTCAGCTCAGCCAGTTCCACTCGAGACACCGCAGCCGACGGCCCTCCGCCGGGTGTCCTGGTGTGCCATGAAGGGTTGACGCAATGACGCCGAACGCCGCCTCCGCCTCCTCCGGACCGAGCCGGAGATCCTTCCTCGCCTCCACCGCGGTCGCCACCGCCGCGGTGGCCGGTGGAATGCCGCTGCTCGCAGCCTGCGGCGGTTCGGACGGCGGGTCGCGGGACGGCACGACCTCGGGCAAGGACGCCAAGAAGATCCTTCCGGCGTACGTGGCCAGCAACATGGTGAAGCCGGACATCCCGTCCAAGAACGGTTCGGCAATCGGCTTCACCGGCAAGCTGGACCTCTCCACCCTGAAGACCTCGGTCGCGAAGAAGCTCGGCAAGGGCGGCAAGGTCACCGTCATGTCGCCGTTCTGGGGCTCGCCGCCGAAGCAGAACAACTCCTACTACAGGGCGATGAACGACCTGATCGGCGTCGACGTCGTCTGGCACAACCAGGACGGCAACACTTACGACCAGAAGCTCGGCGCGGTCCTCGCCTCGAGCGACGTCCCGGACGTGGTGGTCGTCCCCGGGTGGAACATGGGCGGCAAGATACCCAGCGCCATCATCAGCAAGTTCGCCGACCTCGGCCCCTACCTGTCCGGGGACAAGGTCAAGGAGTACCCGAACCTCGCTGCGATCCCGACCGGCGCCTGGCAGCGCTCCATCTTCGGCGGCAAGCTGCGCGGCCTGCCGATGCCGCAGTCGTCCGCCCCCTCCATGGTGCCTCTGTACCGGCAGGACATCTTCGAGAAGGAGGGCTACGAAGTCCCGAAGTCCTGCGACGAGTTCATGGCCCTGGCCAAGGAGATCACCAACGCCAAGGCCAAGCGGTGGGCCTGCCTGGACATGAAGTGGACCGCTTTCCAGGCCTTCGGTGTGCTCTCGGGAAGCGAGAAGCCGCTCGGCTGGAACCTCGTCGACGGCAAGCTCGTCAACCGTGTCGAGACCGAGGAGTTCCTCGAGGCGCTGGAGTGGTCCCGCATGCTCTTCGCCGCCGGGGTCGTCCACCCCGACTCCAAGATGGGCAAGAACGCCCCCGACGCGGGTCCCAAGTTCGCGGCGGGCGAATTCCTCATCTACCCCAACAACATCTCCCAGTGGTGGGGCCGCACCGCCGAACAGGCCACGCAGAACCCGGACTTCAAGATCTGGGGCATGGACATCTGGGGTCATGACGGCGGCGATCCCACCCTGTGGGCCGAACAGCCCGCCGGCATCTTCGCCTTCGTCAACAAGAAGGCCCCCGAGTCGGTCATCCGCGACGTGCTGGCCGTCGCCAATGTCACCGCGGCGCCGTACGGCACCAAGGAGTACATGATGACCAACTACGGCGTCGAGGGCACCCACTACACCGTCAAGGACGGCGTCCCCGTCAAGACCGACCAGGGCAACATCGAGGTGATGAACGCCTACGTCATGGTCGCGAGCCCCGCAGCGACCCTCGCGCACCCTGACTTCCCGGAGGTCGCCAAGGGCCAGGTCCTCTGGCAGCAGCGCATGGGCGCCTTCGCCAAGAAGTCCTCCTTCTGGGGCATGCAGATCACCGAGCCCGCCCGGTACACCAACCTCTCCAACGACTTCGAGCAGCTCGAGGACGACATCGTCCGCGGCCGCAAGAAGATCAGCGACATGCAGCAGGCCGTCGCCGACTGGAAGAGCAATGGCGGCGACAAGCTGCGCGACTGGTACAAGAAGCTTCTCGACGAGAACGGCTCGGCGGCAAGCTGACCGGGCTCTGAGGCAAGGAGAACAGCCGTGTCGCACAGCACGGTGCCTCGGAGCAGCACCGAGGCCGCAGCGCCCGAGAAGACCCCGGTGGCGTCCGGTGACGCCATCGGTCCCCGGGAGAAACCACCCGCGGGCAAGCTGACCCTCCGGCACAGGTTCCGACGCGATCGCGTCATGGTCCTCATGACGCTGCCGGCCGTCCTGCTGGTGCTGGTCTTCAACTACCTGCCCATCGCCGGCAACGTCGTCGCCTTCCAGGACTACGATCCCTACGTCAGCGACAACGGCGTCATCGCCATCCTGAACAGCCCCTTCGTGGGCCTGGAGAACTTCCAGCGGATCTTCGAGGACTCGGCCTTCTGGAACGCCGTCGAGAACACGCTGGTGCTGTTCTTCGTCCAGCTCGTGCTGTTCTTCCCGATCCCGATCCTGCTCGCGCTGCTCATCAACAGCGTGGTCCGGCCCCGTGTGCGGGCCGTCGCCCAGGCGGTGCTCTACCTGCCGCACTTCTTCTCGTGGGTGCTGGTCATCGCCGTGTTCCAGCAGATGTTCGGCGGCGCGGGGATGCTCTCCCAGCTGCTGCGGCAGAACGGGTACGACGGCATCGACATCATGACCAACCCGGACACCTTCCCCTTCCTGCTCACCGCGCAGAGCGTATGGAAGGACGCCGGGTGGGGGATCATCGTCTTCCTCGCCGCCCTGGCCTCGGTCAGCCCGGATCTGTACGAGGCCGCCGCGATGGACGGCGCCGGACGCTGGCGCCGCATGTGGCACGTCACGCTCCCCGCGCTGCGCCCGGTGATCGCGCTCCTGCTCGTGCTGCGCGTCGGCGACGCCCTGACCGTCGGGTTCGAGCAGATCCTGCTGCAACGCGACGCGGTCGGACCGGGCGCGGGAGAGGTCCTCGACACCTTCGTGTGGTGGAACGGCGTGCGCAACCAGGACTTCGGCTACGCGGCCGCCGCCGGTCTCATCAAGGGCGTGGTCAGCATCGGCCTGGTCCTCGCCGCGAACAAGGTGGCCCATCTCATGGGCGAGCAGGGGGTGTACAAGAAGTGACCGCCGTCATCGACAAACCGGTGCGCAAGCCGCGCCCGTGGGCCGCACCGCCACGCCCGGCGTGGGAGGAGGAGCCCTCGAAGGCCGGTCTCGCGGGCAAGGGCATCGCCCTGGCGTTCGCCTGCCTGGCGATCCTCTTCCCGATCTGGATCGTGGTCGTCACCAGCCTCTCCTCGCGCAAGACCATCGACGAGGCGGGCGGCCTGGTGATGGTGCCCAAGGGCATCACCTTCATCGCCTACCAGGAACTGCTCAGCGGCGGCCAGGTCACCCGCGCCGCGATCATCAGCATCCTCGTCACCCTGGTCGGCACGCTGTTCTCGATGACGGTGTCCGTCCTGTGCGCCTACGGACTGTCCCGCAGCGAGTCCTTCGGCCACCGGTGGATCCTGATGACGCTGCTGGCCACCATGTTCTTCAGCGCCGGCCTCATCCCCACCTACCTGCTCGTGCAGTCCCTCGGCCTGACGGACAGCTACCTCGCGCTGATCCTGCCGAGCGCCATCAGCGTCTTCAACATCCTGGTGCTGCGGGGCTTCTTCATGGGCATCTCGCAGGAACTCATCGACAGCGCGCGCATCGACGGCGCCGGGGACCTCCGGATCCTCTGGCGGATCGTCATGCCGCTGTCGCGGGCGGTGCTCGCGGTGATCACGCTGTTCTACGCCGTCGGGTACTGGAGCGCCTGGTTCAACGCGTCGCTCTACCTGAACGACCAGGACATGATGCCGCTGCAGAACGTCATGATCCAGCTCGTGCAGCGGCAGGAGGCGCCGGTGGGTCTCGGGCAGGCCATCAAGACCGGGCAGCTGTCGGGGCTGGCGATTCAGATGGCGGTGATGGTGATGGCGTTGCTGCCGGTGGCCGTTCTGTCGCCGTTCGTCCAGAAGCACTTCAGAAAGGGCATGCTCACCGGAGCCGTCAAGGGCTGACCGCAGGGCTGTCCGTCGATCGTTGCCTGTGGGTGCGTCGTGGCTTGTCGCGCAGTTCCCCGCGCCCCCAAGAGGACATCTTTCTTCCCCGTCTTTGCAGGAACCGAGGTATGTCATGCGCGCGTTTCGCCTCAGCAGACGTTCTGTGCTCGCCGCCACCGCCGCGGTCGCCGCCTTTCCGGTCGTCCAGGGGCGGGCGCAGGCCGCCGTCACCGAGGGGGCCGGGTACCGCTGGCGCAACGTCGTCCAGGGCGGCACCGGATTCGTCACCGGTGTGCTGTTCCACCCCTCGGTGCGGGGCCTCGCCTACGCCCGCACCGACATCGGCGGCGCCTACCGCTGGGACGACCGCACCGACCGGTGGATCCCGCTGACCGACCACATCGGCTGGGACGACTGGAACCTGCTCGGCGTGGAGGCCATGGCCGTCGACCCTGCGCATCCCGACCGGCTGTACCTCGCTCTCGGCACGTACGCGCAGTCCTGGGCCGGCAACGGGGCCGTGCTGCGGTCCGAGGATCGTGGGGCCACCTGGAAGCGCACCGACCTCACCGTGAAGCTCGGCGCCAACGAGGACGGGCGCGGGTGCGGGGAGCGGCTGCTCGTCGACCCCAGGGACAGCGACACCCTGTGGCTCGGCACCCGGCACGACGGGCTGCTCAGGTCGACCGACCGGGGAGCGAGCTGGCAGGCGGTGAGCTTCCCGGCCGCCCCGAGCGCCACCGGCCAGGGCGTCACCCTCCTGGTCGCGGCGGGGCGCACCGTCTACGCCGGCTGGGGCGACTCCGACGGCACCTCGGCGAACCTCTACAGAACCGCCGACGGCACCACCTGGGAAGCCGTCCCCGGGCAGCCCACCGGCGCCGCCGCCAAGGTGCCGGTCCGGGCCGCGTACGACCGGCACACGCGCGAGCTGTACGTGACGTACGCCGACGCCCCCGGCCCCAACGGGCAGTCCGACGGCAGTGTGCACAAGCTGCGCACGACGAACGGGACGTGGACCGAGGTCACGCCGGTGAAGCCCGGCGGGGCGAGCGATGACGGCGGGACCGACTCCTTCGGGTACGGCGGTGTCGCCGTCGACGCCCGACGCCCCGGCACCGTCGTCGTCTCCACCAACAACCGCTGGGCCCTGGTCGACACCCTGTACCGGACCACCGACGGCGGCCGCACCTGGACGTCCCTGAAGGACGAGGCGGTCCTCGACGTCTCCGAGACGCCCTACCTCAAGTGGGGCGGCGACCAGCCCAAGTTCGGCTGGTGGATCCAGGCCGTCGGGCTCGACCCGTTCGACTCCGGGCACGTGGTCTACGGCACGGGGGCCACTCTCTACGGCACCCGCGACCTCAAGCACTGGGCCCCGGAGATCCGCGGCCTGGAGGAGGCGTCCGTACGCCAGTTGATCTCCCCTCCGGCCGGACAGGCGCACCTGATCAGCGGCTCCGGGGACATCGGCGTGATGTACCACGAGCGGCTCACCGCGTCCCCCTCGCGCGGTATGGCGTCCAACCCGGTGTTCGGCACGGCGACGGGGCTCGCGCTCGCCGCGGCCAGGCCGTCGTACGTCGTCCGGGCCGGGTGGGGTGACAACGGCAACGGCGCGTACTCGAACGACGGCGGCAGGACCTGGGCGCCCTTCAAGGCCCAGCCGACCATGGCCAAGTCCGCGCCCGGACCGATCGCCACCAACGCGGACGGCAGTGTGCTGCTGTGGTCCTTCGGCGCGGCCGACCCGGGCTTCCGCTCGGCGGACAACGGCGGCACCTGGTCGGAGGTCACCTCTTTCCCGAAGGGTGCCGTGCCCGTCGCCGACCCCGTGGATCCGGCCCGCTTCTACGCCTTCGACACCAGCACCGGCACGCTCTTCGCCAGCACCGACAGCGGCACGACCTTCACCGCGCGGGCCACCGGCCTGGACTCGGGCGACAGCGAGTTCCAGCTGGCGGTGACGCCGGGACGCTCCGGTCACCTGTGGCTGAGCCTGAAGTGGAACGGGCTGTACCGGTCCACCGACGGCGGTACGAGCTTCACCAAGGTCAGCAGCTGCCGGGCCTCGTACACCCTCGGCTTCGGCAAGGCCGCCGACGGCGTCTCCCACCCGGCCCTGTACCTGGTCGGCTCCACCGAGAGCATCACCGCCGTGTACCGCTCCGACGACGAGGCGAAGACCTGGACCCGGATCAACGACGACCGGCACCAGTGGGGCTGGATCGGCGCCACCGTCACCGGCGACCCGCGCATCCACGGCCGGGTGTACATCGCCACCAACGGACGCGGCGTCCAGTACGGGGAGCCCGTCCGATGACCGGGAGCAAACGGCCCGGCCTGGGCGACGCCACCCGGGGCCGTCTCCTCTTCGGCGGCGACTACAACCCGGAGCAGTGGCCCGAGGAGACCTGGTCCGAGGACGTCCGGCTGATGAAGGACGCCGGCGTCAACTCCGTCACCCTCGGGGTGTTCTCGTGGTCGAAGCTCGAACCGGAGCCCGGGGCACGGGAGTTCGGCTGGCTGGACACCCTGATGGACCTGATGGGGGACAACGGCGTCGGCGTCGTCCTCGCCACGCCCACCTCCTCGCCCCCGCCCTGGATGGGCCGGCTGCACCCGGACACCCTGCCCGTCACCGAGGACGGCCGCACCGAGTGGTGGGGCGGCCGTCAGCACTTCTCCCACTCCAGCGCCACCTACCGGCGTTACGCCGCCGCCATCACCGAGGACCTGGCCGCCCGCTACGGCGGCCACCCGGCGCTGACGATGTGGCACATCAACAACGAGTACTGCACCTTCGACCACGGCGACGAGGCCGCAGCCGCCTTCCGGCGGTGGCTGCGCGAGCGGTACGGCACGCTCGGCGCCCTCAACGAGGCCTGGGGCACCGCCTTCTGGAGCCAGGGCTACGACACCTGGGACGGCATCCTGCCGCCCCGCCTGCCCCACTACCTGCGCAACCCCGCCCAGGTGCTGGACTTCCGGCGCTTCACCTCCGACATGCTCCTGGAGTGTTACACCGCCGAACGCGACATCGTCCGGCGGCACACCCCGCACATCCCGGTCACCAGCAACTTCATGCCGTTGTGGTTCGGGCAGGACGCCTGGCGCTGGGCGGGGCAGGAGGACGTAGTCTCCGTCGACCTCTATCCCGATCCGCGCGATCCGCTCGGCGCCCAGAGCGGCGCGCTCGTCCAGGACATGACCCGCTCCCAGGCAGGGGGTCCATGGATGCTCATGGAGCAGGCGGCCGGGCCGGTCAACTGGCGGGGCGTGAACCACCCCAAGCCGCGCGGCCTCAACCGGCTGTGGTCCCTCCAGGCCGTGGCCCGAGGCGCCGACGCCGTCTGCTACTTCCAGTGGCGGCAGTCCCGGCAGGGCGCGGAGAAGTTCCACTCCGGCATGGTGAGCCACGCCGGGGAGCAGGGCCGTACGTTCCAGGAGGTCAAGCGGCTCGGCGCGGAGCTGGCGACGATCGCCCCGGAGGTGACCGGCCGGCACAGCACCGCGGACATCGCCGTCCTGCACGACTGGAACGCCTGGTGG
This sequence comes from Streptomyces viridochromogenes DSM 40736, assembly GCF_000158955.1. Taxonomy (GTDB): domain Bacteria; phylum Actinomycetota; class Actinomycetes; order Streptomycetales; family Streptomycetaceae; genus Streptomyces; species Streptomyces venetus. The sequence continues at coordinate 6,401,453 of NZ_GG657757.1, forward strand.
GCCGGAGCCCAGGACGGCCGTCCGTCCACCCGGGTGGAGTACCCGGACGTGCTGCGCGCCTGGCACCGGGCTCTGTGGCAGGCACACCTCACCACCGACTTCGCCCACCCCGAGCACGACCTGACGCCGTACTCCATGGTCGTCGTCCCTCAGTTGTACCTGCTCACGGACGCGGCGATCGACAACCTCCTGGCCTACGTACGGCAGGGCGGCACCCTCGTCTGCGGCTTCCTGACCGGCGTCGCCGACGAGGACGACCGGGTGCGGCCCGGCGGCATGGACGCCCGGCTGCGGGAACTGTTCGGCATCCGCACGCTGCACGAGTGGTGGCCGCTGGACGCGGGGGAGACCGTCGCGTGCGAGGGCTTCCACGGCACGCTGTGGTCCGAGGAGCTGGAAGGCGACGGCACCGCCGAGGAGACCGTCCCCTACAAGGGCGGCGAACTCGACGGCCTGCCCGCGCTCCTGCGCAAGGGCCGGGTCTGGTACGTCTCCACGCTCCCGGAGCCCGAGGCGCTGCGCGACCTGCTGGCCCGGATCGCCGGCGGCGCGGGCGTCCGGCCGGTGCTCGACGGCCTCCCCGAGCAGGTCGAGGCGGTACGCCGGGGCGAGCTGCTGTTCGTGCTCAACCACGGCCGCGAGCCGGTGACCGTCGAGGTGCCCGGCACCCATCACGACCTGCTGACGGGGGCGGCCGTCACCGACCGGGTCACCCTCGGCCGCTACGGAACGGCGGTGCTGCGCCCATGACCGGCTCCGCACCCGTCCACGGCGCCCACCCCACCACGACGACCACGTCCTCGCTCTGAGGGCGCGGTACCCCCCATCCCCCCCACCCATGGAAGGGACACCATGGCATCACGCACCTTGAGCAGGGTGACCAAGGCCCTGCTCGCCCCCGCGCTGGCGCTCGGCGCCACCGTCGGACTCGCCGCAGCCCCCGCCTCCGCCGCCGTCTGGAACTCCTGCGACCAGTGGGGCAACACCAGCCTGAACGGCTACACGCTCTACAACAACATCTGGGGCGGCGGCGCCGGCGCCCAGTGCATCTGGGCCAACTCCGGCACCAACTGGGGAGTCTGGGCCGATCACCCCAACACCGGAGGCATCAAGTCCTACCCGAACCAGACGAAGGCGATCAACAAGTCGATCACCTCGCTGGGTTCGCTCTCCAGCAGCTACAACGTCAGTGTCCCGTCGTCCGGCGCGTACAACACGTCGTACGACATCTGGGACACGGACCACGACTACGAGATCATGCTCTGGGTCAACAAGACCGGACCGGTCGGCCCGCTCGGCAGCTCGCAGGGCAGTGTCAGCCTCGGCGGCCACTCCTGGAACGTCTTCAAGGGCACCAACGGTTCCAACGAGGTGTTCTCGTTCGTCCGCACCTCCAACTCCAGCTCGGGCACCGTGAACATCCTGTCGATCCTGAAGTGGATCAAGGACACCAAGAAGTGGATGGGCAACGAGACGATCGGTGACGTGCAGTTCGGCTACGAGGTCACCTCGTCGTCCGGCGGGCTGAACTTCACCACCAACAACCTGACGGTCAGCAGCAGCTGATCCGTCGCGGGGCCGGGGCGGACGCACCGTTCATGCGCGGCCGGCCCCGGCCTCCGTTCGTGCCGTTACTCCGCCACCGGGAGCCGCGCCCCGTCGCGCAGGAACAGCGGGATGCGGTCGAGCGGCGCGTCGACGGTCACGGACCGGCCGCCCTCGTACGTCTCGCCCGTCCACGCGTCCGTCCAGGTCGCCCCCGCCGAGGAGGTACGCCGTACGGGCGGTGGCGCCGGCCGTCAGCACCGGGGCGACCAGCAGGTCCGGGCCGAAGAGGTAGGAGTCGTCGACCGACCAGGCCGCCTGGTCGGCGGGGAACTCCAGGAAGAGCGGCCGCATCACCGGCAGGCCCTCCTCGTGGGCCGCGCGCATGACGTCCAGCACGTACGGCTTCAGGCGCTCGCGCAGCCGCAGGTACTTCTCCAGGACCGCCCCGGCCTCCTCGCCGTACGACCACACCTCGTTCGGACCGCCGGTCATTCCCGGGCCCAGCGGCATCCCGGGGTCGCGGAAGCCGTGCAGCCGCATCAGCGGGGACAGCGCGCCGAACTGGAACCAGCGGACCATCACCTCCCGGTACGCCGGGTCGTCCGGGTCGCCGCCGTGGAAGCCGCCGATGTCGGTGTTCCACCACGGGATGCCCGACAGTGCCGTGTTGAGCCCGGCGGCGATCTGGCGGCGCAGGGTCGGGAAGTCGGTGCCGATGTCACCGGACCACAGGGCGGCCCCGTAGCGCTGACTGCCCGCCCACGCCGAGCGGTTGAGGGTGACGATCTCCTCCTCGCCGGTGGCGACGAGGCCCTCGTAGAACGTGCGGGCGTTCTCGGCCGGATAGGCGTTGCCGACCTCCAGGCCCGGGCCCGCCCAGTAGCGCAGGTTCTCCTGGAAGCCCGGCTTCAGCTCCGGCTCACAGGCGTCCAGCCAGAACGCCGTGATGCCGTACGGGTCGAGGTAGTTCTCCTTCACCTTCGACCACACGAACTCACGGGCCTCCGGGTTGGTGGCGTCGTAGAAGGCCACCTGGACGGTGGAGGCCACCTCCTTGTCGGGCCAGTCGGCGTGCGCCATCGGCCCGTACTGGGTGCCGATGAAGTACCCGCGCTGTTCCATGACCGGGTGGTTCTCGCTCAGCGGCGACACCGAGGGCCAGACGCTCACCACCAGCTTGATGCCGAGCTCGTCCAGCTCGCGCACCATCGCCGCCGGGTCGGGCCACTCCTTCGGGTCGAACTTCCACTCGCCGAGGTGCGTCCAGTGGAAGAAGTCGCAGACGATCGCCGAGATGGGCAGGCCGCGCCGCTTGTACTCCCGGGCCACCGCCATCAGCTCGTCCTGGGTGCGGTAGCGCAGCTTGCACTGCCAGAAGCCCGCCGCCCACTCCGGCAGCATCGGCGTCGGGCCGGTCACCGCGCTGTAGCGGCGCTGGGCGGCGGCCGGGTCGCCCGCCGTGATCCAGTAGTCGATCTGCCGGGCCGAGTCGGCGACCCACCGGGTGCCGTTGTGCGCCAGCTCGACCCGGCCGATCGCCGGGTTGTTCCACAGCAGGGTGTAGCCGCGGCTGGAGGTCAGCACCGGGATGCCGACCTCGGCGTTGCGCTGCACCAGGTCCAGGACCAGGCCCTTCTGGTCGAAGCGCCCGTGCTGGTGCTGGCCGAGGCCGTACAGCTTCTCGCCGTCGTACGCGGCGAAGCGCTGCTCCAGGCGGTGGTGGCCGTTGCCGACGGCCGTGTAGAGGCGGGAGCCGGGCCACCAGAAGTGGGCGCGGTCCTCGGCGAGGATCTCGGCGGAGTCCTCCGTGCGCAGGAAGCGGACCAGGCCCTCGGCGTTCACCTCGACGGTGAGTTTGCCGACGGTCAGCTGCCCGCGACCGTCCTCGGTCTTCACCGTGGACGGTGTCGCGGGAGCCTCGTCGAGCAGTGCGCCGGGGAGCCCTTCGAGGACCGGGCCGCCGAGCCGGGCACGCACCCGGACCGCGTCCGGACCCCACGGCTCGATCCGTACGGTCTCCTGGCGACCGCTCCACTCCAGCGCGCCGTCCCGCTCACGGAGCGTGCCGACGGTGGGGGAGGACTGCGCCAGACTCACCTGGGGCTGGGTTTCAGCAGGCTGATTCACGTGGCGTGCTCCTGTGCGGAAGAAGACATGGAGGTGCCCTGGAGGGGGCGCTGTTCAGTGAGCGGCAGCGACTACGGCCGGCTCGGCGCGGGCCCCGTGCTCGACCGGACCGTCAGCTCGGGCGCGAGCAGCACGACCTCGTCGCTGCCGCGCCCCGCCAGCTTGGCGACCAGGTGTTCCACGGCGTGCCGGCCCATCTCCTGCGCGGGCAGGGAGACCGACGTGAGCCGCACCGAGGCCTGCGTCGCGACCTGGTCGGGGCAGATCGCGACCACCGACACGTCCTCCGGCACGGCCCGGCCCTGCTGCCGCAGCAGCGCGAGCAGCGGCTCGACCGCCGACTCGTTCTGCACGATGATCCCCGAGGTGTCCGGGCGTTCGTCGAGGATCCTGGCGAGGGTCACCGCCATCGCGTCGTACCCGCCCTCGCACGGCCGGTGCAGCAGCCGCACGCCCAGCTCCCGCGCCCGGGAACGGAGCCCGTCGAGGGTGCGCTCGGCGAAGCCGGTGTGCCGCTCGTAGACGGCCGGGGCCTCTCCGATGACGGCGACGTCCTGGTGCCCCTGCTTCGCCAGGTGCTCCACACACAGCGCGCCCGTCGCCCTGAAGTCCAGATCGACGCAGGTCAGGCCGGTGGTGTCGGACGGCAGCCCGATCAGCACGGACGGCTGGTCCGTCGCACGCAGCAACGGAAGCCGCTCGTCGTCGAGTTCGACGTCCATCAGGATCATCCCGTCGGCCAGCCCGCTGCCCGCCACGCGGCGCACCGCGTCGGGCCCCTCCTCACCGGTGAGCAGCAGCACGTCGTACCCGTGCGTGCGGGCGGTGGTCGCCACCGCGATGGCGATCTCCATCATCACGGGCACGTACATGTCCGTGCGCAGCGGGATCATCAGCGCGATGATGTTGGACCGGCTGCTGGCCAGGGCGCGGGCCCCGGCGTTCGGGTGGTACCCGAGCTCGCGGATGCTCCGCTCGACCCGCTGCCGGGTGTTCGCGGAGATGGACCGCTTGCCGCTGAGGACATAGCTCACCGTGCTCGCCGAGACTCCGGCGTGCTGGGCGACCTCGGCGAGGGTGACCATCCAGCTCTCCAAGCTTTGTGAAGCGCTTCGACAATGCGCATTGCTGATATGGGCGGGTGAGGGTGGTTCGACAGTAGCCCCAGCGGGGGTGGGTGTCCATAGGTTGTCGAAGCGCTTCGATACCTATTTCCGGAGAGGCGGCCGGACTCCGGATCGGCACCCCGATGCAACACCGTCGTCGGTCGCCCGACAAGTCCGGACGCGGACCGTCCCTTCCGCCGAACGGACGCGCGAGGACTGGTGGGGGCGTCCGGTTTCGGGTACCAACGATCCAGTAGCACTGGTCGGTAACGTACAGTCCTCAATAAACCTAGATGCGGCGAGGTGACCCTCATGTCCGCTTCCACCACTCCCTCATCCCGTCCCGCCGTCACCGAGCGGGAGGCCCGTGAGGTGGCGGAGGCCGCCCGGGAACAGCACTGGCGCAAGCCCAGCTTCGCCAAGGAGCTGTTCCTCGGCCGCTTCCGGCTCGACCTCATCCACCCCCACCCCGTCCCGGAGGACGAGGCGGCCCAGCGTGGCGAGGAGTTCCTCGCCAAGCTCCGCGACTTCGTCGAGACGAAGGTCGACGGAGCCCTCATCGAGCGCGAGGCCCGGATCCCCGACGAGGTGATCGACGGGCTGAAGGAACTCGGCGCCTTCGGCATGAAGATCGGCACCAAGCACGGCGGGCTCGGCCTCACACAGGTGTACTACAACAAGGCCCTCGGGCTGGTGGGCTCCGCCAGCCCCGCGATCGGCGTGCTGCTCTCCGCACACCAGTCGATCGGCGTGCCGCAGCCGCTGAAACTGTTCGGCACCGAGGAGCAGAAAGAACGCTTCCTGCCGCGCTGCGCCCGCACGGACATCAGCGCCTTCCTGCTCACCGAGCCCGACGTCGGCTCCGACCCGGCCCGCCTCGCCACCACCGCCGTGCCCGACGGGGACGACTACGTCCTCGACGGGGTGAAGCTGTGGACCACCAACGGCGTCGTCGCCGACCTGCTGGTCGTCATGGCCCGGGTGCCGAAGAGCGAGGGCCACCGGGGCGGCATCACGGCCTTCATCGTGGAGACCAACGCGCCCGGAGTCACCGTCGAGAACCGCAACGCCTTCATGGGCCTGCGGGGCATCGAGAACGGCGTCACCCGCTTCCATCAGGTCCGCGTCCCCGCCGCCAACCGCGTCGGCGAGGAGGGCCAGGGCCTGAAGATCGCCCTGACCACGCTGAACACCGGGCGGCTCTCCCTGCCCGCGTCCTGCGTCGCGGCCGGCAAGTGGTGCCTGAAGATCGCCCGGGAGTGGTCGGCCGCCCGCGAGCAGTGGGGCAAGCCCGTCGCGCACCACGAGGCGGTCGGCTCCAAGATCTCCTTCATCGCGGCGACCACCTTCGCCCTGGAGGCCGTGACGGACCTCGCCTCGCAGATGGCCGACGAGAACCGCAACGACATCCGCATCGAAGGCGCCCTGGCCAAGCTGTACGCCTCGGAGATGGCCTGGACGATGGCCGACGAGCTCGTCCAGATCCGCGGCGGCCGCGGCTTCGAGACGGCCGAGTCCCTCCGGGCGCGCGGCGAGCGCGGGGTCCCCGCCGAGCAACTGCTGCGCGACCTGCGCATCAACCGCATCTTCGAGGGCTCCACCGAGATCATGCACCTCCTCATCGCCCGTGAGGCCGTCGACGCCCACCTGACGGTCGCCGGGGACCTCATCGACCCCGGCAAGTCCCTGGGCGACAAGGCCAAGGCCGGTGCGAACGCGGGCGCCTTCTACGCCAAGTGGCTCCCCAGACTGGTCGCGGGACCGGGCCAGCTCCCCACCTCCTACGGCCAGTTCAAACACGACGTGGACCTCTCCGGGCACCTGCGCTACGTCGAACGCACCGCCCGCAAGCTGGCCCGCTCCACCTTCTACGGCATGTCCCGCTGGCAGGGCCGGATGGAGTCCAAGCAGGGCTTCCTCGGGCGGATCGTCGACATCGGGGCGGAACTGTTCGCCATGAGCGCGGCCTGTGTACGCGCCGAACACCTGCGCAGCCAGGGTGACCACGGCCGCGAGGCCTACCAGCTCGCCGACGTCTTCTGCCGCCAGGCCCGGATCCGCGTCGAGGAACTCTTCAACCGCCTGTGGGCCAACACCGACGACCTCGACCGCAAGGTCGTCAAGGGCGTCCTCTCCGGCACCTACGAGTGGCTGGAGCAGGGCATCATCGACCCGTCGGGCGACGGCCCCTGGATCGCCGACGCGACACCGGGACCATCCCAGCGGGAGAACGTGCACCGGCCGATCCGGTAACCCTTCACGGGGCGCGGGCCGACACGGCGCGCGCCCCCACGAAGGGGATGCGCTGTCCGCACACGCCGGCCTTACGGCAACAATGGAGGAATGAGCGACAGTCCAGCCCCCCTCGCCGACCCGCACCTCGTCTACGACCCCGTGGCGGGCGACGGCCCGAAGGACGTGGTGATCCTCGGCTCCACCGGGTCCATCGGCACCCAGGCCATCGACCTCGTGCTGCGCAACCCCGACCGTTTCCGGGTCACCGGCCTGTCGGCCAACGGCGGCCGGGTCGCCCTCCTCGCCGAGCAGGCGTACCGCCTGCGGGCGGGCACGGTCGCGGTCGCCCGCGAGGACGTCGTACCGGCCCTGCGCGAGGCGCTCACCGCGCAGTACGGTACGGGCGAGCCGCTCCCCGAGATCCTCGCCGGCCCGGACGCGGCCACCCGGCTGGCGGCGTCCGACTGCCACACCGTCCTGAACGGCATCACGGGCTCCATCGGTCTCGCCCCGACCCTGGCCGCCCTGGAGGCGGGCCGCACCCTCGCGCTCGCCAACAAGGAGTCGCTCATCGTGGGCGGCCCGCTGGTCAAGGCCCTCGCCAAGCCCGGGCAGATCATCCCGGTCGACTCCGAGCACGCCGCCCTCTTCCAGGCCCTGGCCGCCGGCACCCGCGCCGACGTCCGCAAGCTGGTCGTCACCGCCTCCGGCGGCCCCTTCCGCGGCCGCACCAAGGCCGAGCTCGCGAGCGTGACCGTCGAGGACGCCCTCGCACACCCCACCTGGGCCATGGGCCCGGTCATCACGATCAACTCCGCGACCCTCGTCAACAAGGGCCTGGAGGTCATCGAGGCGCACCTGCTCTACGACATTCCCTTCGACCGCATTGAGGTCGTCGTGCATCCCCAGTCGTATGTCCACTCGATGGTTGAGTTCACGGATGGATCGACACTGGCCCAGGCGACCCCGCCCGACATGCGCGGGCCCATCGCCATCGGCCTCGGCTGGCCCGAACGCGTGCCCGACGCGGCGCCCACCTTCGACTGGAGCAAGGCCTCGACCTGGGAGTTCTTCCCGCTCGACAACGAGGCCTTCCCGTCGGTGAACCTCGCCCGGCACGTCGGCGAGCTCGCGGGCACCGCCCCGGCGGTGTTCAACGCGGCCAACGAGGAGTGCGTGGAGGCGTTCCGCCAGGGGGGCCTGCCGTTCAACGGCATCATGGAGACCGTGACGCGGGTCGTCGAGGAACACGGCACCCCGCGTTCGGGAACCTCACTCACCGTGTCGGACGTCCTCGAAGCGGAGACCTGGGCGCGGACCCGGGCCCGGGAACTGGCGGCACAGACGGCGGAGGCCCGTGCATGACGACCCTGATGTTCATCCTCGGCATAGTCCTCTTCGCGGTCGGCCTGCTGTTCTCGATCGCGTGGCACGAGCTGGGACACCTGTCGTTCGCCAAGCTCTTCGGCATCCGCGTGCCGCAGTACATGGTCGGCTTCGGCCCGACCATCTGGTCCCGCAAGAAGGGCGAGACCGAGTACGGCGTCAAGGCCATCCCGTTCGGCGGCTACATCCGCATGATCGGCATGTTCCCGCCCGGCCCCGACGGCCGGCTGGAGGCCCGCTCCACCTCGCCGTGGCGCGGCATGATCGAGGACGCCCGCTCCGCCGCCTACGAGGAACTCGGGCCGGGCGACGAGAAGCGCATGTTCTACACGCGCGCGCCCTGGAAGCGCGTGATCGTGATGTTCGCGGGCCCCTTCATGAACCTGGTCCTGGCCGTGGCCCTGTTCCTCTCCATCCTGATGGGCTTCGGCATCACCCAGCAGACCAACACGGTCAGCTCCGTCTCCCAGTGCGTCATCGCCCAGAGCGAGAACCGCGACAAGTGCGAGAAGGGCGACGCGCCCTCCCCGGCCGCGGCGGCCGGCCTCAAGGCGGGCGACAAGATCGTCTCCTTCGACGGCGTGAAGACCGACGACTGGAACAAGCTCTCCGACCTCATCCGCGCCACGCCCGGCAAGGAGGTGCCGATCGTCGTCGAGCGCAAGGGCCAGGACGTCACCCTGCACGCGAAGATCGCCACCAACCAGGTCGCCAAGAAGGACTCCGGCGGACAGATCGTCCAGGGGCAGTACGTCCAGGCCGGCTTCCTCGGCTTCAGCGCCGCCACGGGCGTGGTCAAGCAGGACTTCGGCGAGTCCGTGACCTGGATGGGCGACCGGATCGGTGACGCCGTCGACTCCCTCGCCGACCTCCCCGGCAAGATCCCGGCCCTGTGGAACGCGGCCTTCGACGGCGCCCCGCGCGAGGCCGACTCCCCGATGGGCGTGGTCGGCGCGGCCCGCGTCGGCGGCGAGATCTTCACACTGGACATCCCGCCCACCCAGCAGCTGGCCATGGCCCTCATGCTGGTCGCGGGCTTCAACCTCTCCCTGTTCCTGTTCAACATGCTCCCGCTGCTGCCGCTCGACGGCGGTCACATCGCGGGTGCCCTGTGGGAGTCGCTGCGCCGCGCCATCGCCAAGGTGCTGCGCCGGCCTGACCCCGGCCCCTTCGACGTGGCGAAGCTCATGCCGGTGGCGTACGTGGTCGCCGGGATCTTCATCTGCTTCACGATCCTGGTGCTGATCGCGGACGTGGTGAACCCGGTGCGAATCTCCTAGTCAGACGGAGTTCACGGCGGCCCGGCACACTCCGTGCCGGGCCGCCTCCCATCGGGTGGCTGTGCGGGCGGGATGTGCCCGGGCCGAGGCATGTGCCGTAATCTCGGAGCCCGGAGCCCGCTGCTCACGGGACCGGACCTTGATCCACGACTTGGGGTTGCACAGCAGATGACTGCGATTTCTCTCGGCATGCCGTCCGTTCCGACCAAGCTCGCCGAGCGCCGGAAGAGCCGGCAGATCCAGGTCGGACCCGTGGCGGTCGGCGGAGACGCCCCCGTCTCGGTGCAGTCGATGACGACGACCCGCACCTCCGACATCGGCGCCACCCTCCAGCAGATCGCCGAACTCACCGCGTCCGGCTGCCAGATCGTCCGGGTCGCCTGCCCGACGCAGGACGACGCCGACGCCCTCTCGACCATCGCCCGCAAGTCGCAGATCCCGGTCATCGCCGACATCCACTTCCAGCCCAAGTACGTCTTCGCCGCCATCGAGGCGGGCTGCGCCGCGGTCCGGGTCAACCCGGGCAACATCAAGCAGTTCGACGACAAGGTCAAGGAGATCGCCAAGGCGGCCCGGGACCACGGCACCCCCATCCGGATCGGCGTCAACGCCGGCTCCCTCGACAGGCGCCTCCTCCAGAAGTACGGCAAGGCCACCCCCGAGGCCCTGGTCGAGTCCGCCCTGTGGGAGGCGTCCCTCTTCGAGGAGCACGACTTCCGGGACATCAAGATCTCCGTCAAGCACAACGACCCGGTCGTGATGATCGAGGCCTACAAGCAGCTCGCCGCGCAGTGCGACTACCCGCTGCACCTCGGCGTCACGGAGGCGGGCCCGGCGTTCCAGGGCACGATCAAGTCGGCGGTCGCCTTCGGCGCGCTCCTCTCGCAGGGCATCGGCGACACCATCCGCGTCTCCCTCTCCGCGCCTCCGGCCGAGGAGGTCAAGGTCGGCATCCAGATCCTGGAGTCGCTGAACCTCAAGGAGCGCGGCCTCGAGATCGTCTCCTGCCCCTCCTGCGGCCGCGCCCAGGTCGACGTCTACAAGCTCGCCGAAGAGGTCACCGCCGGCCTCACGGGCATGGACGTCCCCCTCCGCGTCGCCGTCATGGGCTGCGTCGTCAACGGCCCCGGCGAGGCCCGCGAGGCCGACCTCGGCGTCGCCTCCGGCAACGGCAAGGGCCAGATCTTCGTCAAGGGCGAGGTCATCAAGACCGTCCCCGAGTCGAAGATCGTCGAGACCCTCATCGAGGAGGCCATGAAGCTGGCCGAGCAGATGGAGAAGGACGGCGTGATCTCGGGCGAACCGTCGGTGGCGGTCGCCGGCTGACGTCATCGGCGGGGGCGCGGGGACCTGTGTGTTCTTCGGGGGCGCGGGGCACTGCGCGTTTCTTGGGGGCGCGGGGCTGTTGTCGGTATGCGGCTCCGCCGCGTGGGCGCGACGAGCCACAACGCACCCGCACCCGCCGGTAAACGGTCACTCCCGAGCTCCAAGGCGCCCCACCCGAGCAGCGCAGCTATAGTGCGGAGACCAAGCCGACCCCAGTGTGTGAGGGCCCCGCACGTGTTGACGCAGACCACCTCCCGGGTCCTCGAACCGAGCGACCTGGACGCCGCGCTCGCCGTACTCGACCGTGAGCCGGTCGCGAACGCCTTCGTGACGTCACGGGTGCAGATCGCCGGTCTCGACCCGTGGCGGCTCGGCGGAGAGATGTGGGGCTGGTACGAGGACGGCATGCTGACGTCCCTGTGCTACGCCGGTGCCAACCTGGTCCCGATCTGCGCCACCCCGCGCGCCGTGCGCGCCTTCGCCGACCGCGCCCGCCGGGCCGGCCGCCGCTGCTCCTCCATCGTCGGCCCCGCCAAGTCCACCGCCGACCTGTGGCGGCTGCTGGAACCCCAGTGGGGCCCGGCCCGCGAGGTCCGCCGTCACCAGCCGCTCATGGTCGCCGACCGGCTGCCCGAGGCCGAGACCGTCGCCCCGGACCCCTACCTCCGCCGCGTCCGCAAGGACGAGATGGAGAAGATCATGCCGGCCTGCGTGGCCATGTTCACCGAGGAGGTCGGCGTCTCCCCACTGGCCGGCGACGGCGGCCTCCTCTACCAGGCCCGCGTCGCCGAACTCGTCGGCTCCGGCCGGGCCTTCGCCCGCTTCGACGCCGACGGCAAGGTCGTCTTCAAGGCCGAGATCGGCGCCGCGACGGACCGTGCCTGCCAGATCCAGGGCGTGTGGGTGGCCCCCGAGTACCGCGGCACCGGCCTGGCCGCCCCCGGCATGGCGGCCGTGCTGCGCTACGCCCTGGCCGACGTCGCCCCGGTCGCCAGCCTGTACGTCAACGACTTCAACACGGCGGCCCGCAGGACGTACCAAAGGGTCGGCTTCCAAGAGGTCGGAGCCTTCATGAGCGTGCTGTTCTGAAACGCCCTGAGAGGCGCGGGGAACTGCGCGGGCAACCACATGCGGCCGGCACCCGTACGACAAACCGGACCCCCCTGTAGGCTCCCCGCCATGGACCTGGTGATCGGCCCCCTCGACCTCTCCGCCCATGTCGACGAGGCCTTGGAAGTCCAAGCCGTGGCATTCGGTCTAGGCCCCGACGAAGTAGCCGTACGCCGTCAGATCGTCCTGCGCCACATGACCTACCCCGGCGCCCGCGCCCTCGGGGCGACAGTCGGCGGCACCCTCGTCGGGTTCGTCTACGGGATGCCCAACGACCGCACCCACTGGTGGTCCACCGTCGTGGAGCCGTACCTCAGAGCCAACCGTAACGACCAGTGGCTTGACGACTCCTTCGTGATCACCGAACTTCACGTCCACCCCGGCCATCAGAACCGCGGCATCGGCCGCTCCCTGATCACCACGATCACCGACGGTGCCGCCGAACCCCGCTCGATCCTCTCCGCGATCGACACCGCGAGCCCCGCCCGCGCCCTCTACCGCTCCCTCGGCTACCAGGACCTCGCCCGCCAGGTCCTCTTCCCGAGCGCCCCCAAGCCGTACGCCGTGATGGGCGCTCCGCTTCCGCTGCTGCGCCGCTAACCGATTTCCACCGCCCCGTACCCCACAGATAACCTCCTGCCATCACCCACACGTAGCAGGAGCAGAGGAACCATGGCGAACGCACCGGTCCAGCGCATGTCCCAGTTGTTGGCGAAGACGTTGCGCGACGACCCGGCGGACGCCGAGGTCCTCAGCCACAAGCTCCTCGTCCGCGCCGGCTATGTACGCCGTACCGCCGCCGGCATCTGGAGCTGGCTGCCCCTCGGTAAGAAGGTGCTGGCCAACGTCGAGCGGATCGTCCGCGAGGAGATGGACGCCGTCGGCGCGCAGGAGGTCCTGCTCCCCGCCATCCTGCCGCGCGAGCCCTACGAGGCCACCGGCCGCTGGGAGGAGTACGGCCCCGAGCTGTTCCGCCTCCAGGACCGCAAGGGCGGCGACTACCTCCTCGGTCCGACCCACGAGGAGATCTTCACCCTCCTGGTGAAGGACCAGGCCTCCTCCTACAAGGACCTGCCGGTCATCCTCTACCAGATCCAGAACAAGTACCGCGACGAGGCCCGCCCCCGCGCGGGCATCCTGCGCGGCCGCGAGTTCCTGATGAAGGACTCCTACTCCTTCGACACCGACGACGAGGGCCTCGCCCAGTCCTACGCCCTGCACCGCGAGGCCTACCAGAAGATCTTCGCGCGCCTCGGCCTCGACTACCGCATCTGCGCCGCGACGGCCGGCGCGATGGGCGGCTCCAAGTCCGAGGAGTTCCTCGCCCCGGCCGAGGCCGGCGAGGACACCTTCGCCGACTGCCCGAACTGCGACTTCGCGGCCAACACCGAGGCGATCACCTACGAGCTGAAGCCCGTCGACGCCTCCGGCGTGGCGGCCGCCGAGGACATCCCGACCCCGGACACCCCGACCATCGAGACCCTCGCCGCCTCCCTCGGCGTCCCGGCCTCGGCCACGCTGAAGAACCTCCTCGTCAAGGTCGACGGCGAGATCGTCGCCGTCGGTGTCCCCGGCGACCGCGAGGTCGACATGGACAAGGTCGAGGCGCACTTCGCCCCGGCGGCCGTCGAGCTGGTCACCGAGACGGACTTCGCGGCCCGTCCCGACCTGGTCCGCGGCTACGTCGGTCCGCAGGGCCTGGACAAGGTCACGTACATCGCCGACCCGCGAGTGGCCCCGGGCACGGCCTGGATCACCGGCGCCAACAAGGCGGGCACGCACACCAAGAACGTCGTCGTGGGCCGCGACTTCGAGGTCGACCGGTACGTCGACGTCGTGGTCGTGCAGGAGGGCGACCCCTGCCCGAAGTGCGGCACCGGCCTCGTGCTCGACCGGGCCATCGAGATCGGCCACATCTTCCAGCTGGGCCGCAAGTACGCCGACGCGCTCAAGCTCGACGTCCTCGGCCAGAACGGCAAGCCGGTCCGCGTCACCATGGGCTCCTACGGCATCGGCGTCTCGCGTGCGGTCGCCGCCCTCGCCGAGCAGAGCGCCGACGACAAGGGGCTGTGCTGGCCCAAGGAGGTCGCCCCGGCCGACGTCCACGTCGTCGCCGCCGGCAAGGCCCTCCAGACCGAACTGGCCCTGGACATCTCCGGGAAGCTGGCCGCGGCCGGCGTCCGCGTCCTGGTCGACGACCGGGCCGGGGTCTCCCCGGGCGTCAAGTTCACCGACTCCGAGCTGATCGGCGTCCCGCAGATCCTGGTGGCCGGCCGGCGCGCGGCCGACGGCGTGGTGGAACTGAAGGACCGCCGCACCGGCGAGCGCGAGGAACTGACGGTCGAGGAGGCCGTCGCCCGCCTCACGGCGTAACCCTGCGGGCGGCCGCCGCGAAGCCTGGCCTGCGGCGTCTCACAGTGCGATGTCGCAGGCCTGCTTTCTACTCGCGGTGTGTTGTCGCGCGCTTGCCGGCTCGTGGTGTGAGTGTCGCGGGCCTGTGCGGCTCGTGGTGTGTTGTCGCGGTGCGGCTGCCGCGGGGCTGTCCGCTTCGCGGTGTGGTGGTGCGGGGTGGGTTGTCGCGGGGGTCGTCCGGTTCGCGGTGTGGTGCTGCGGGGCGGCTGCCGCGGGGCCTGTGCGGCTCGCGAAACGGTTGTCGCGGGATTCCGTCGGACTCGCGGTGTGATCGCATGTGAGCCGCCAGCCGCCAGCCGCCAGCCGCCAGCCGCCAGCCACCAGCCGCGAGTCACGCTCCGCTCATGCGCGGGTCCGTCCCGCCCGGGCGCTACCGCGACGCGTGAGCCCGCCCGGTGTTCCGCGCGGGCTCACGCGTCGCGGTCTCGGGCCCGTGTCCCGTACCGGTACGGGCGTGAGCACCACCACAGCCGGACCCTCACAGCCAGCCGGCGAACTCCAGGAGCAACTCCGCGTCCCGCGGCCGCCCCACCCGTCGAGCCCGCACTCCCGATTCCACGGCCCGGAACAGCGTCCACCCCCGCAGCCGTTCCTGGTCCACGTCGAGCGACTCCGCGAGCCGTTTGACCCGCCGCCGGGTCGTCGCGGCACCGGACGGCTGCGCGATCAGGTCCTCCACCCGGTCGCGGACGAGGCGGGCCAGATCGAACGCCGACTCGCCGACCACCGGGTCGGGCCCCACGGCGAGCCACGGCATGCGCTCACCGGACAGCACCTTGCTCTGCCGGAACGTGCCGTGCAGCAGCCGGTGGTCGGGCGGCGCGGCCAGCAGCTCCGTACGCGCCCCGAGCGCCAGATCGACCAGCTGGGCCACCTCGGGGTCGCTCTGCGCGCTCGCCCGCATGGCCTCGGCCTGCCGCCCGGTCCGCTCGGCCACCGTCTCGAAGGGGAAGTCGGCGGGCGGCTCGACCCACAGCCGCCGCAGCGTCCCCGCCGCCTCCAGCAGTGCCTTCGCCTCCGGCAGCGACCGCACCGACACATCCGGATGCAGCCGCTCCAGCAGCAGCACACCCTCGGTCGCGAGGGGTTCCAGCAACTGAACAGCACCCCGCCCGCCCCAATGCGCGAGCGCGGCCCGTTCCGCCTCCGGCCGGGCCCGGGCCGGCGCGAGCTTGAGCACGGCGGGCGTTCCGTCGGCCCTGCGCACCAGCACGACCAGGCTGCTGCGCCCGCCGGGCACCTGCACCCGCTCCACGGTCAACTCGCGCAGCGCGACGGCCTGCTGAGCCGCCTCGGCCAGCTTCTCCAGCCAGCCGTCACCGTCCGGGGCCGTCTCGCCGAGCGCCCTGACCAGACGCGTCGGCGGTTCGAAAACCATGCGCGAGTCGTTCCCTTCGTGCTGTCCGCGGTGCGTGCCCGCCCCTGCGCGTCACGCCGTGGGCGCCGCCCGGGGCGGAGCCGTGCCCGCCCGCTCGACGAGCCCAGGGAAGGCTACGCTCTCGCCGCGCCAGCGCACCGCCCGCACCGCCGCCTCCCGCAGCGCCCCGGCGGCCAGGGACCGCCGCGGGCCGCCCGCCGCGCGCACCAGGTCCGAGTACACCCCGGCCACCCGGTCCTCCAGCTCGGCGGCGAGCCGCACGGCCGCCGCCGCGTCCGGGACCGGGAACGGCAGCGCG
>NZ_GG657757.1:6418066-6421326 GCF_000158955.1 Streptomyces viridochromogenes DSM 40736
GGCACGGCAGCGGCCGAAGGGGCGACGGGGGAAGCGGCAGAGGAGGCAGAGGAGTCAGGGGCGGAAAGGGCTGTGGAGGCAGGCGCTTTGCGGCGGTCCCCTCCGAAGGCCCGCGCGTGCCGCGCCGCCTCCTCACGCAGCGGCCGCAGCAGCCCCGCCAGCGCGGGACGGGCGGCGATCACCGCGTCGTACCGCTCCACCAGCCCCTCGCTGTCCCGCGCCGCACGCGCGCGTGCCCGGCGCTCGGCGGCCGACTGAGCGTCGCTCCGGCCACCGGGATCCTCGGAGCCGGCGGTGCAGCCCGCCAGGGCGAGTGCCGTCGAGCCGACGGCGAGCAGACTCCTTCTGCGCGGGCCCGAGCGGGCGCGCGGCGATGAGGGGAACGGCACGTCAGACGTCCTCAAGGGGGCTCGAACGAGAAGGAAGTGACTCTCAGGGCTGCACGCCCATGATCACGGTACCCGGGCTCCGGCCCGGGACCACTCAGCGGCACCGTTCGTCACCGGGTGGACGGCAACACTCCCCGCGACCGGATACCCTTTGACCAGACACGCGCCCCATCCCACAACAGCACACGCGGCCGAGGAGTCACCCGGATGAGCACCACCCAGAGCGAGAGGCTGCGAGAACTGCTGGAGCCGCTCGTCAACTCCCAGGGCCTGGATCTCGACGAGATCGCGGTGGACTCGGTCGGACGCAAGCGTGTGCTGCGCGTCGTCGTCGACTCGGACACGGGCGCGGACCTGGACCGGATCGCCGATGTGAGCCGCGCGCTCTCGGCGAAGCTCGACGAGACGGACGCGATGGGCGAGGGGGAGTACACCCTCGAGGTCGGCACCCCGGGCGCGGAGCGCCCCCTCACGGAACACCGGCACTACGTCCGCG
This sequence comes from Streptomyces viridochromogenes DSM 40736, assembly GCF_000158955.1. Classification (GTDB taxonomy): domain Bacteria; phylum Actinomycetota; class Actinomycetes; order Streptomycetales; family Streptomycetaceae; genus Streptomyces; species Streptomyces venetus. The sequence continues at coordinate 6,418,952 of NZ_GG657757.1, forward strand.
CCACGGACCGGCTGGTGAAGTTCCAGCTGGCCGAGGGCGACGAGCTGGTCGCCAGGATCCTGAAGGTCGACGACGAGGGTGTCGACGCCGAGGTGCCCGGAGTGAAGGGCCGCAAGGCCACCGCCCGCAGAATCGCCTTCGACGACATCGTCCGGGCGCGCGTGCAGGTCGAGTTCGGCCGCAAGGACAACAAGGACAACAAGAAGGAAGAGGAGGCGTAGCCGTGGACATCGACATGAGCGCCCTGCGGGGCTTGGTTCGGGAGAAGGAGATCTCCTTCGACCTGCTGGTCGAGGCGATCGAGTCGGCCCTCCTCATCGCCTATCACCGCACCGAGGGAAGCCGCCGTCACGCGCGCGTGGAGCTCAACCGGGAGACCGGCCATGTGACCGTGTGGGCGAAGGAGGACCCCGACGACCTCGAGGAGGGCCAGGAGGCCCGCGAGTTCGACGACACCCCCACCGGCTTCGGCCGTATCGCCGCCACCACGGCTAAGCAGGTCATCCTGCAGCGCCTGCGTGACGCCGAGGACGACGCGACGCTCGGCGAGTACGCCGGCCGCGAGGGCGACATCGTCACCGGCGTGGTCCAGCAGGGCCGCGACCCGAAGAACGTGCTCGTGGACATCGGCAAGCTCGAGGCCATCCTGCCGGTGCAGGAGCAGGTGCCGGGGGAGACGTACGGGCACGGCATGCGTCTGCGGTCGTACGTCGTCCGGGTGGCCAAGGGCGTCCGCGGTCCGTCCGTGACGCTCTCCCGCACGCACCCCAACCTGGTGAAGAAGCTCTTCGCCCTGGAGGTGCCGGAGATCGCCGACGGGTCCGTGGAGATCTCCGCGATCGCCCGTGAGGCCGGTCACCGCACGAAGATCGCCGTACGGTCCACCCGGTCCGGTCTGAACGCCAAGGGCGCCTGCATCGGCCCCGTGGGCGGCCGGGTGCGCAACGTGATGGGCGAGCTGAACGGCGAGAAGATCGACATCGTCGACTGGTCGGAGGACCCGGCCGAGATGGTGGCGAACGCGCTGTCCCCGGCCCGGGTCTCCAAGGTGGAGATCGTGGACATGGCGACCCGGTCGGCCCGTGTCACGGTGCCCGACTACCAGCTGTCCCTGGCCATCGGCAAGGAGGGGCAGAACGCCCGCCTCGCCGCCCGGCTGACCGGCTGGCGGATCGACATCCGCCCGGACACGGAACCGGCCGGGGAGCAGTCCGGGGAGCGGTCCGGGCAACGGGCCGGGGAATAGATCCAAGCCGCGTGTCGTTCAGATCACGACAGGTTTGGGCGCGGCAACTGTTCGAATCCCGCCCCAAAGGGGTGAGGCGCGTACGGGGAGGTAGACTTAGCTGTGTCTGGCCGGACGCGCGCCCGCGCATGCCCTGAACGCACCTGTGTGGGGTGTCGGGAGCGAGCGGTCAAGGCCGATCTGTTGCGGATCGTAGCGATCAAGGACGCATGCGTTCCTGATCCACGCGGTACGCTGCCCGGCCGGGGTGCGTACGTACACCCCTCCCCGGTCTGTCTCGACCAGGCGGTACGCCGCCGGGCGTTCACGAGGGCACTGCGCGCCCCGGGAGCGCTCGACACAAAGGCGTTGCGCCAGCACGTCGAGCGGACAATGGTTGCCGAGCAGGCAACACGGTAAGAACGTGCCGCACGGAACCCCGTGCGGTCTAGGTACCTCGCGAGTCGAAAGCAGGTCGAGATTGCGATGAGCACTCGATGAGTACGCGATGAGTACGCCCATGAACTAGCGACGGTCCGGCTTCACCCGGACCTCAAAGGAGCGAAGTGGCTAAGGTCCGGGTCTACGAACTCGCCAAGGAGTTCGGTGTCGAGAGCAAGGTCGTCATGGCCAAGCTCCAGGAGCTCGGTGAATTCGTCCGTTCGGCGTCTTCGACCATCGAAGCGCCCGTTGTACGCAAGCTGACTGACGCCTTCCAGCAGGGCGGTGGCAACGGCAGGTCCGCGAAGCCCGCGGCCCCCAAGAAGGCCGCCCCCCGTCCCGCCGCGCCTTCTCCGGCGCAGGCGGCGCGTCCGGCTGCACCCAAGCCGCCGGCCGCCCCCAAGCCGCCGACGGCCCAGGAGCCGTCGGCTCCGTCGGCTCCGGCGCCGACCCCCGGTCCGCGTCCGACGCCGGGCCCCAAGCCCGCGCCGCGTCCGGCCCCGGCCGCGCCCGAGTTCCAGGCGCCGCCCTCGACGCCGTCCCCGGCCGCGCCGAAGCCCGGCGCGCGTCCCGGTGCTCCCAAGCCCGGTGGCCGCCCCTCCGGCGGTCCGGGCCAGGACCGTGGCGGCCAGGGCCAGCGTTCTGGTGGCCAGGGCCCGCGTCCCGGCGCCCACGGCGCCGCGACAGGGCGGTCGTCCGGCCGGTCCGC
>NZ_GG657757.1:6421426-6439093 GCF_000158955.1 Streptomyces viridochromogenes DSM 40736
CGGTCCGCGTCCCGGTAACAACCCCTTCACCTCGGGTGGCTCCACCGGTATGGCGCGCCCGCAGGCGCCCCGTCCGCAGGGTGGTCGTCCCGGCCCCGGTGGTCCCGGTGGCGGCGGTCCCCGTCCCCAGGCGCCCGGCGCCCAGGGTGGCGGTCCGCGTCCGCAGGCTCCGGGCGGCAACCGCCCGAACCCGGGCTCGATGCCGCGTCCGCAGGGCGGCGGCCCGCGTCCCGGCGGCGGATCCGCCGGTCCTCGTCCGAACCCCGGCATGATGCCGCAGCGTCCCGCTGCCGGCCCGCGTCCCGGCCCCGGTGGCGGCGGCGGTCGCGGTCCGGGCGGTGCGGGTCGTCCCGGCGGTGGCGGTCGTCCCGGTGGCGGCGGCTTCGCCGGTCGTCCCGGTGGCGGTGGCGGTGCCGGTCGTCCCGGTGGCGGCGGCGGTTTCGCCGGTCGTCCCGGCGGTGGCGGCGGCTTCGGTGGCGGCGGTGGCCGTCCCGGCTTCGGCGGTCGTCCCGGCGGTCCCGGTGGCCGTGGTGGCACGCAGGGTGCGTTCGGCCGTCCCGGCGGTCCGGCGCGTCGTGGCCGCAAGTCGAAGCGGCAGAGGCGCCAGGAGTACGAGGCCATGCAGGCCCCGTCGGTCGGCGGTGTGATGCTGCCTCGCGGCAACGGCGAGACCGTTCGCCTGTCGCGCGGTGCCTCGCTCACCGACTTCGCGGAGAAGATCAACGCCAACCCGGCGTCGCTCGTCGCGGTCATGATGAACCTCGGCGAGATGGTCACGGCCACGCAGTCCGTCTCCGACGAGACGCTGCAGCTCCTCGCCGACGAGATGAACTACACGGTTCAGATCGTCAGCCCGGAGGAGGAGGACCGCGAGCTCCTCGAGTCCTTCGACATCGAGTTCGGCGAGGACGAGGGCGACGAGGAGGACCTGATGGTCCGCCCGCCCGTCGTCACCGTCATGGGTCACGTCGACCACGGTAAGACCCGGCTCCTCGACGCCATCCGCAAGACGAACGTCATCGCGGGCGAGGCCGGCGGCATCACCCAGCACATCGGTGCCTACCAGGTCGCGACCGAGGTCAACGACGAAGAGCGCAAGATCACCTTCATCGACACCCCGGGTCACGAGGCGTTCACCGCCATGCGTGCCCGTGGTGCGCGGTCGACGGACATCGCGATCCTCGTCGTCGCGGCCAACGACGGTGTCATGCCGCAGACGGTCGAGGCGCTCAACCACGCCAAGGCGGCCGAGGTCCCGATCGTCGTCGCGGTCAACAAGATCGACGTCGAGGGCGCCGACCCGACCAAGGTGCGCGGTCAGCTCACCGAGTACGGGCTGGTGGCCGAGGAGTACGGCGGCGACACCATGTTCGTCGACATCTCCGCCAAGCAGGGTCTGCACATCGACTCCCTGCTGGAGGCCGTGGTCCTCACGGCCGACGCCTCGCTCGACCTGCGGGCCAACCCGAACCAGGACGCGCAGGGCATCGCGATCGAGTCCCGTCTCGACCGCGGCCGTGGTGCCGTGTCGACGGTCCTCGTCCAGCGCGGCACGCTGCGGGTCGGCGACACCATGGTGGTCGGCGACGCGTACGGCCGAGTCCGGGCGATGCACGACGACAACGGCAACAGCGTTGCCGAGGCCGGTCCCTCGACGCCGGTTCAGGTCCTGGGCCTGACCAACGTCCCGGGTGCGGGCGACAACTTCCTGGTGGTCGACGAGGACCGTACGGCCCGTCAGATCGCCGAGAAGCGCGCCGCCCGTGAGCGCAACGCCGCGTTCGCCAAGCGCACGCGCCGCGTGTCGCTGGAGGACCTGGACAAGGTGCTCAAGGCCGGCGAGGTCCAGCAGCTGAACCTGATCATCAAGGGTGACGCTTCCGGATCCGTCGAGGCGCTCGAGTCCTCGCTGCTCCAGCTGGACGTCGGCGAAGAGGTCGACATCCGCGTCCTGCACCGCGGCGTCGGTGCGGTCACGGAGTCCGACATCGACCTGGCCATGGGCTCCGACGCCATCGTCATCGGCTTCAACGTGCGCGCCGCCGGGCGTGCGCAGCAGATGGCCGAGCGCGAGGGCGTGGACGTCCGGTACTACTCGGTCATCTACCAGGCGATCGAGGAGATCGAGGCGGCCCTCAAGGGCATGCTCAAGCCGGAGTACGAAGAGGTCGAGCTCGGTACGGCGGAGATCCGCGAGGTCTTCAAGTCGTCCAAGCTGGGCAACATCGCGGGTGTTCTCATCCGCTCCGGCGAGGTCAAGCGCAACACCAAGGCGCGCCTCATCCGCGACGGCAAGGTGGTCGCGGAGAACCTCAACATCGAGGGCCTGCGTCGCTTCAAGGACGACGTCACCGAGATCCGCGAAGGGTTCGAGGGCGGTATCAACCTCGGCAACTTCAACGACATCAAGGTCGACGACGTCATCGCGACGTACGAGATGCGCGAGAAGCCGCGGGTGTAACCCACGGTTCCCTGGTCGGCCGACGCGGCACACACCGCGTCGGCCGACTGGCCGTTCGCATCCTCCGAGCACCTCGCGGCCACACGGGAGCGAAGCCCGCGCTGAGGCGCGGGGCAAAGCTCCCGATGGAATGCGGCGCGAAGCTCACACGAGGACGCGGGACAGGGCTCCGGCCGGGGTGCTGGACAGGGCTTCCACCGGAAGCGCTGTGCAGGGCTCCGGCCGCCCATGCGGGGCACGGCTCCGGGCTGGGGTGCTGGTCAGGGCTTCGGCCGAGCATGCTGGGCAGGGCTTCGGACGGAGGTGCTGGGTAGGGCTTCCGCCGGGGTGCTGGGCAAGCTCCTGCGGGGGTGCTGCGCAAGGTTCCCGGTGTTGCGCAAGCTCCTGCGGGGGTGCTGGGCAGGGCTTCGGCAGGTGCTGGGCAAGGTCCTGCAAGGGGTGCTGCGCAAGGCTCCCGCCGGGGTTCGGGGCGGAGTCCCGGGGGCCCGGGCCTCCTGGCCGACCGCGTCGGGCGGGTGGGTGGGCAAAACCCCGTCGAGCCACCGGCAGGTTCGCGGTACCGTTCTTGATGTCCCTGCCAACCACACGGCAGGGCCATCGATCCCGTACCGGCGGGTCATCCGGATACACACATGTATGTGGGGACGCTGTCCTTCGACCTGCTCCTCGGCGACGTACGGTCGCTGAAGGAGAAGCGCTCCGTCGTCCGCCCCATCGTCGCCGAGCTCCAGCGCAAGTACGCGGTGAGCGCGGCCGAGGTGGACCACATGGACCTCCATCGCAGGGCTCTCATCGGTCTCGCGTTGGTGTCCGGCGACGCGGGGCACCTGAGCGAGGTGCTCGACCGGTGCGAACGGCTCGTCGCCGGCCGCCCCGAGGTGGAACTGCTGTCCGTCAGGCGGCGCTTCCACGGCGAAGACGACTGACGACCCAAGAACGACCCAGACAGGAAAGAACGGGAGACGGACCAGTGGCCGACAACGCGCGGGCCAAGAGGCTGGCGGACCTCATCCGGGAAGTAGTGGCCCAGAAGCTGCAGCGCGGGATCAAGGACCCGCGGCTCGGCTCGCACGTCACCATCACGGACACCCGGGTCACGGGTGATCTGCGGGAGGCGACCGTCTTCTACACCGTGTACGGGGACGACGAGGAGCGAGCGGCTGCCGCCGCCGGCCTGGAGAGCGCCAAGGGCATCCTGCGCTCCGAGGTCGGCCGGGCCGCCGGTGTGAAGTTCACGCCGACCCTGACCTTCGTCATGGACGCCCTCCCCGACACGGCCCGGAACATCGAGGACCTCCTCGACAAGGCGCGCCAGTCCGACGCGAAGGTGCGCGAGGCCTCCGCCGGCGCGAAGTACGCCGGTGAGGCCGACCCGTACCGGAAGCCGGACGAGGACGACGAGACGGACGACACCTCCGAATGACCCAGAAGCACACCACGCCCGACGGCCTCGTCATCGTCGACAAGCCGTCGGGCTTCACTTCGCACGACGTCGTCGCCAAGATGCGCGGCATCGCCCGCACGCGTCGCGTCGGGCACGCCGGCACCCTCGACCCGATGGCGACGGGCGTCCTCGTCCTCGGCGTCGAGAAGGCCACGAAGCTCCTCGGTCACCTCGCACTGACCGAGAAGGAGTACCTCGGCACCATCCGGCTCGGGCAGAACACCCTCACGGACGACGCCCAGGGGGAGATCACCTCCGCCACGGACGCCTCCAAGGTCACCCGCGAGGCCATCGACGCCGGCATCGCCAAGCTGACCGGCGACATCATGCAGGTGCCGTCCAAGGTCAGCGCCATCAAGATCGACGGAGTGCGGTCCTACAAGCGGGCCAGGGAGGGCGAGGAGTTCGAGATCCCGGCCCGGCCCGTCACGGTGTCCTCCTTCGGCGTGTACGACGTCAGGGACGCCGTCGCCGAGGACGGCACGCCCGTACTCGACCTGGTGGTCTCGGTCGTCTGCTCCTCCGGCACGTACATCCGGGCCCTGGCCCGTGACCTGGGTGCCGACCTCGGCGTCGGCGGTCACCTCACCGCCCTGCGCCGTACCCGCGTCGGCCCGTACAAGCTCGACGCGGCCCGCACCCTCGACCAGCACCAGCAGGAGCTGGCCGTGATGCCGATCGCCGAGGCCGCCGCTGCCGCCTTCCCACGCTGGGACGTCGACGCCCGGCGGGCCAAGCTGCTCACCAACGGCGTACGGCTGGAGATGCCCGACGAGTACGCGGGCTCCGGCCCGGTCGCCGTCTTCGACCCGCAGGGCCGCTTCCTCGCCCTCGTCGAGGAGCAGCGGGGCAAGGCCAAGAGCCTGGCCGTCTTCGGCTGACGGACGCATACGGACGCAGATGAAGCGCTGACGGACACTGACGGACGGGCCGGGGCACGGGCACCGGCTGTCCGCCGTGGAGCGGCGACCACGGGGTACCTCCACCGCCGCCGCTCCACGCTCCCCCCTCGGTTCCCCCACCCCTAGGGTGTATCCAGCCATCCCCCTCCGTTCACCCGTCCGTGCGGGCGCTCGGAGTGAACCGGGGGAGTGGAAGGGGGCGCTTTCCCCGAGCGATCTGTCCCGCTGATCATCCCGCCCCTACCGTCGAACGCAAGGGCACGGGTGTACGGCGGGGAGGCTCGACGATGACGTCGCGGAACCGGTCCCGGGAGACGGACGGCAGCGCGGAAGGCTCCCAGGACCTCCCCGGAACAGGGGACGAGGCAACGAAGGCGCCGGACCAGGCGTCGACGGCGGCGGAGCAGGCCGCCCAGCCCCCCGGCGAAGCGCTCGTCCGTATCCACGACCTCGCCGGCCGCCCCCGTGGCACCGGCTTCCTGGCCGACCTGCGCGGCACGCTCATCACCAGCCACGAGGCCGTCGACGGTCTGGCCCGGCTCGTTCTGCACGGGGCCGGGGGCCGCAGCCGGGTGGTGGCCGCCGACGCGGTCACCCCGCTGCCCGCGCTCGACCTGGCCCTCGTACGCACCGAGGGGCTCGGCGTGCCGCCGCTGCCGGTCACCGTGCGGGGCGGGGCCGCGACCGGCGCCTATGTGCGGATCGCCGCCGACGGCTGGCGCGAGGCCCGTGTGCTGGGCTCGACCCCCCGTGACGTACGCGGCCCGGGGACCGCGTCCACCACCTCGACGGCGCGCTGGAAGCTGGCGGTCGGCACGGCGGGGCGGGACGCGCTGCGGCGGGGTGGCGGAGCGGCCGGCGGCCCCGTGCTCGACACGGAGACCGGCGCCGTCGTCGGGGTCCTCGGCACCGCTCTCAGCTCCGGTCACAGCGACGTCGGCTTCGCCGTACCGCTGCACGCACGGGTGCCCGGAGCGGCGGATCCGCTCGCCGAACTGCTCGCCGAGAACGCGCTGACGGTCCCCGCCTACGGTGCCGATCTCAACATGGGGGGCGTGCTGGAGCTGACCGGCACCTCGGTGCGGCGGGCCGGCCCGCCCGACCGCGCCGGTCTGCCGGAGCCGGTCGAACGGGCGGCCGTGGCGGCCGAGTTCGGCGCGTTCACGGACGGTCCGGCGACCGTCCTCGGCCTCGTCGGGGCGCCCGGCAGCGGCCGTACGACGGAACTCGCGGCGCTCGCCGCCCGCCGCGAGAAGAGCGGACACCCCACGCTGTGGCTGCGCGGCTCCGAACTCCGGGACGACGACACGTCGGTGGCGGACGCGGCCCGCCGGGCGCTGACCCGAGCCGCTTCGGCCGTGGCGGAGTCCCGCGCCTCCTCCGGCCCGGCCGACCTGGGCGACACCACCCCCGAGCGGCTCGCCTCCCTCGCCGCCTCCCTCGGCCGACCCTTGCTGCTCCTCCTCGACGGCCCCGAGCAGATGCCGCCCGCCCTGGCCCGCCGGTCGGCCGACTGGACGGACGGGACGGTGCGGTGGCTGCGGGAGACGGGAGCGCGGCTGGTCGTGGCGTGCCGGGCGGAGTACTGGGAGGGCACGGGGTTCCCGGCGGAGGTGCTGCACCGGCCCGGCGACGCCGAAAGCGACCCGGCGTGCGTGCCGGTCGGCGATCTCACCGAGGACGAGGCCAGGGAGGCCCGTCGGCGCCATGGCATTCCGGAGAACGCCCTCGTCGAGGCGGACGCCCGGCATCCTCTGACCCTCCGGCTTCTCGCCGAGATCCGGGCTGCCGTCACTGATTCCCCCGCCGTCACTCATTCCCCCGCCGTCACCGATCTCCCCGCCGTCTCCGAATCCCCCGCTGTCTCCGACGCCCCGGAAGGTGCCGGACGTCTCCAACACCCCGACGTCAGCGATGCCTCGTACGCCCCGGGACTCGCCGTCGTTCCCCATGGCCTCGCCGCCCCCGGTGGCCCCACCGCGACCGTCGACCGCGACGACGTGTTCGCCGCCTACCTGGACCTGGTGTCCCTGCGCATCGCCCAGCGCCTGGCGGCCGGCAGCGGCCTGCGCGGCACCGCCGTACGCCGGCTGGCCGCCAAGGTGGCCGGGCAGGTGCACGAGGCCGCCCGGCGCACGCTCGGTCCCGGTCCGGGTGACCTGGACCGGGAGGCGTTCGAGGTGGTGTTCCCGTGGGGGCCCGCCCCGGAGCGGCTCGGTGGCGGCACCGGCTGGGCGCCGGCCGTCCTCGCCGAGGGCCTCCTCGTGCCCGCCGGCCCCGGTTACCGCTTCGCCCACGAGGAACTCGCCGACTGGCTGCAGGGCATGCACCTCGACCTCGACGAGGCCCTCCAGGTCCTTGTCCACCGCCCCGAAGCCGCGCAGTCCGAGCCCGTACCGCACCACCGCGTCGGGCCCGTCGTGCAGGCCCTGCTGTACCTCGCCCGCCAGCACGGCACCGGCCGACTGGCCTCCAGGCTGGCCGACCTGGTGCACGCCCTGGACGCCGGTCCCCGCTCCTGGTGGGCCGCCCGCCTGCTCACCGGGACCCTGCGGGCCGTGCCCGACGCGACGCCCTACATCGAGGTGCTGCGGCTGCTCGCCGACCGGATCGTGGCCTGGCGGCGGCAGGAGCGGCCCGTGCCGGAGGAGGTCGGGCCCGCCTTCTGGACCGATGTACGGCTGCCGCAGGACACGCGCTTCACCTTGCTACGACGGCTGGTGCACGCCGACGGCCCGCCGTGCGAGGCCGGACCCCGGTTCCTGGACGCCGTCGCGCGGCTGCTGGCCGCCGATCCCACCGCCGTGCAGCCGCTGCTCGCCCGCTGGTTCGTGGACGAGCAGCCGCTGCCCGCCACCCCGCACGCCACCGTGGCCACGGCGGCGCAGGCGTTGCTGCACACACACCGCCACCGGGCCCTGGACGACCTGACGGACGCGCTCGCCGACCGCGCGCACCGCCGGGCCGACGAACTGCTCGCCGTGCTGGCCGAGGAGGAACCGTCGGCGGTGTGCCGGGCCGTCGACCGGTGGGCCCGCGACGAACGGCCGGCGCGGCGGGCCGCCGCGGTGGCGCACGGCCTGCGGGCCGCGCCCCACGTGAGCACCGGCGGCGACCGCGCCCTGCTGCGCTACACCGCCCTGACCCTGCTCGCCCGCCCCGCCGACCGCCCCCTGCACGGCGGCGCACTCGCCCTCCTCATCCAGGACCCGCACACCCGGGACCGGTATCTCCCACGGGCGCTGGAGCACTTCGCCGCGGGCGACCCGCAGCTCCCTCCGGACGTGCCGGCCGGTGCCCTCCTGACTCACCCCGAGCCGGTCCTCCGTGCCTTCGCGGCCCGACTGGAGCGGCCGGACGCGGAGGAGGCGCTGCGGGCACTCGCCGACGCCACTTCGCCGGGCCTGGCCCCGCGTGTCGCCGCTCTGCTGCGGCAGGCGACCGAGCGGCGGCCGGAACTCGCCGGGCAGACGGCCGCCTACGTGGACCAGCGGCTCGACCGGGGCCCCTCCGTCCGGGCCGTGCTCCTGCCGCTGGTCACCGGCCTGCTGGAGGGCGGCCCGGTGCGACTGCGCTGCGCCCTCGCCGGCGTCCTCACCCCGCCCGGCATCCCCGCCTCCCGCCCGCTGCGCCGCGAACTGCGCGACCTGCTCATGGACCGCGAGCAGGACACCGACGTGCTGGACACGCTGCTGCACGCCGTCGCCCGGAACAGCGGCGACGACCTGCGCGACCTCGTCCACCGCGTCGGCCTGCTCCTCGTCCGCACCCCCGAGGGTGCCGCCCGCTTCGACCGCGCCCTGGTCGACCTCGGCCGGCACGTGCCCGGTTTCGCCGCCCGCGCGGCCGGCTGGCTGGCCGACGCACCCGGGCAGTGGGCGGCGCTGGTCGGGCCCAGCTCCCGCCGGATGATCGAGAACCTGGCGGGCGTACGCGTCCCCGCGTGACCTGCGTCCCGGGCGCCGGGCCGGAGTACGGTGTCGTGCACCCTGTCACAGCCCCCATGCCGATGCGTGCCGGGGGCACCCGGCATGGCACCCTTAGACCTGCGTACGAGGCAACCTCGGACAACCACGGACACGGGTTCGACGAGCTTTCGACAAGGAGCAGGCACAGTGCAGCGCTGGCGTGGCTTGGAGGACATCCCCCAGGACTGGGGGCGCAGCGTCGTCACCATCGGCTCCTACGACGGAGTGCACCGCGGACACCAGTTGATCATCCGGCATGCGGTGAACCGCGCCCGGGAGCTGGGTGTGCCCGCCGTCGTCGTCACCTTCGACCCGCATCCCAGCGAGGTCGTGCGCCCCGGCAGCCACCCGCCGCTGCTCGCGGCGCACCACCGCCGCGCCGAACTCATGGCCGACCTGGGTGTGGACGCGGTACTCATCCTCCCCTTCACGACCGAGTTCTCGAAGCTGTCCCCGGCCGACTTCGTCGTCAAGGTGCTCGTCGACAAGCTGCACGCCAAGGCCGTCGTCGAGGGTCCCAACTTCCGCTTCGGCCACAAGGCCGCCGGCAACGTGGAGTTCCTGGCCACGCAGGGCAAGACCTACGACTTCGAGGTAGAGGTCGTCGACCTGTACGTGACGGGTGAGGCGGGCGGTGGGGAGCCGTTCTCCTCGACGCTGACCCGGCGGCTGGTCGCCGAGGGCGACGTCGAGGGCGCCGGCGAGATCCTGGGCCGCCCGCACCGGGTGGAGGGCGTTGTCGTACGCGGTGCGCAGCGTGGTCGCGAGCTGGGCTTTCCGACGGCCAACGTCGAGACGCTGCCGCACACCGCGATTCCCGCCGACGGTGTGTACGCCGGGTGGCTGCACGCGCAGGGCGAGGCGATGCCGGCGGCGATCTCCGTCGGCACGAATCCGCAGTTCGAGGGGACCGAGCGGACGGTGGAGGCCTACGCCATCGACCGGGTCGGGCTCGATCTGTACGGGTTGCATGTCGCGGTCGACTTCTTGGCGTTCGTGCGCGGGCAGGCCAAGTTCGAGACGCTTGACGCTCTGCTGGAGCAGATGGGGCAGGACGTCAAGAAGTGCCGGGAGTTGGTGGCCGCCGAGGGGGCCGTCTAGGGCTGCTGAGTGCCCTCCGCGGGTGCCTCGTGGCTTGTCGCGTCGTTCCCCGCGCCCCTTGAGGACGATGGCGCAACTGCCCAATGGCAGGCCACCTGCGATTCTCCGCCCCCGCTCAGCACCTCAAGGTCCTGGCTCCTGCACGCGTCTGCCACGCCCGCCCGGTCCGCCTCGCCGCTCGACAGGATCTGGCAGCGGGCGTGGAAGCGGCAGCCGGACGGCACGCGGGACGGGTCCGGGGGCTCGCCCGTCAGGACCACCGGGGCGCCGGGAGCCTCCGGGAGCACGGACAGCAGCGCCTGGGTGTAGGGGTGCCGCGGGGCCGTGAGGACCTGCTCCACCGCGCCCGTCTCCACGATCCGGCCCAGGTACATCACGGCGACCCGGTCGGCGATGTTCCACGCCAGACCCAGGTCGTGCGTGACGACCAGCGCGGACAAACCCAGTTCGGTGCGCAGCCGCAGCAACAGCGCGAGGATCTCACCGCGCACGGACGCGTCGAGGGACGCCACCGGCTCGTCGGCGACGAGGAGTTCGGGTTCCAGGACGAGCGCGCCCGCGATGACGACGCGCTGGCGTTGTCCGCCGGACAGCTCGTGCGGGTAGCGCAGGAAGAAGCGCTCCGGGGGCCGTAGCCCGGCTCGGGAGAGGGCGTCGGCGACCGCTGTCCGCTCGTCGCCGCCGTGGCCGTGGATGCGCAGGCCCTCGGCGACCGCGTCGTAGACCGTGTGCCGCGGGTTGAGCGAGCCGCTCGGGTCCTGCAGGACCAGCTGGGCGCGCTTGCGGTACGCCTTGAGGGAGCGGCCGGAGTACTCCAGCGGGCGGCCGTCTAAGGTGACCCGGCCGGCGGTCGGCTCGACCAGACCCAGCAGACAGCGGGCCAGGGTCGTCTTGCCGCAGCCGGACTCGCCGACCAGCGCGACGATCTCGCCGGGCCGGATGTCGAGGTCGACGCCGTCCACCGCACGGGACCGGGGACCTCCGTGCCGGCCGGGGAAGGTGACGTACAGGCCCTGGGCACTCAGGAGAGGTGCCGTGGTCACCTCGGGGGACGTGGGGGAGATGGTCATGGCGTGCTGGGCCTCGCTTCCTCCAGGGCCTCCGGTTCCTGAATCGCCTGCTCGTCCGTGGCTTCGGGCTCGCCTTCCGGCGGGTCGACCAGGACACAGGCCGCCCGGCGTTCCGGCCCCGCCGCTCGCAGCACCGGGTCCTGCTCGGCGCACGACTCCAGTGCCACCGGACACCGCGGATGGAACGTGCAGCCGGACGGCAGCGCCGCCGGATCGGGCGGGTCGCCCGCCAGCCCCTGCGGTGCGAACCGCGACGCCGGGTCGCCGATACGCGGGAACGCGGCCGACAGGGCGCCGGCATACGGGTGCCGGGCGTCCTCGTACACCTGGGCCGCCGGACCCTCCTCCACGACACGGCCCGCGTACATCACCGCCAGCCGGTCGCAGGTGTCGGCGAGGACCGCCAGGTCATGGCTGATCATGATCAGACCGAGGTCCTGGTCCGCGACGAGCTGTTCGATGAGCCGCAGGATCTGCGCCTGGACCATCACGTCGAGCGCGGTGGTCGGCTCGTCGGCGATGATCAGCCGCGGGTCGCAGGCCAGGGCCATGGCGATCATGACGCGCTGGCGCTGGCCGCCGGACAGCTCGTGCGGGTAGGCGTCCGCGCGGGCGGCGGGCAGGCCTACCTGCTCCAGCAACTCACCGGTCTTCTTCTTCGCCCCGGCGGAAGTCGCCTTCTTGTGCAGCAGGATCGGCTCGGCGATCTGGTCGCCGACGCGGTGCACGGCGTTGAGCGAGTGCATCGCGCCCTGAAAGACGACGGAGGCCCCGGCCCAGCGGACCGCCCGGACCCGGCCCCACTTCATCGTCAGCACGTCCTCGCCGTCGAGCAGGACCTCGCCGGTGACGCGGGTCCCGGACGGCAGCAGCCGCAGCAGGGCCAGCGCCAGCGTGGACTTGCCGCAGCCGGACTCCCCGGCGAGACCGAGCTTGCGGCCCGCGTCCAGCCGCAGGTCCACCCCCCGCACGGCGGCCGCCCCGCCCGGGTACGTCACCGCCAGGTTCCTGACGTCGAGCAGACTCAACGCGACACCCCCAGCCTGGGGTTGAGGACGGACTCCACGGCCCGCCCGCACAGCGTGAACGCCAACGCCACCACGGCGATGGCGACGCCCGGCGGCACCAGGTACCACCAGTCCCCGGCACTGACCGCACCCGCCTCCCGCGCGTCCTGGAGCAGCCCGCCCCACGACACGATCGTCGGGTCCCCGAGACCGAGGAAGGCCAGCGTCGCCTCGGCGAGGATCGCCGTGGAGATGATCAGGGTCGTCTGGGCCAGCACCAGCGGCATCACGTTGGGCAGCACGTGCCGGGACATGATGTGCCAGTGCCCACCGCCGAGCGCCTTCGCCCGCTCGATGTACGGCCGGGTCTCCACCGCCAGCGTCTGCGCCCGCACCAGCCGGGCCGTCGTCGGCCAGGTGGTGACGCCGATCGCGACGACGGTGGTGGTCAGCGAGCGGGACATCACGGTGGCCAGGGCGATCGCCAGTACCAGCGTCGGCATCACCAGGAACCAGTCGGTGATCCGCATCATCACCGTCGCGTACCAGCCCTTGAAGTGCCCCGCCGTGACCCCGATCAGCGTGCCGATCGCGACCGACAGCACCGCGGCGAGCAGCCCCACCAGCAGCGACACCCGCGAGCCCCAGACCACCAGGCCCAGCAGGTCCCGGCCGAACTGGTCGGTGCCGAGCGGGAATTCGGCACTCGGACTCGTCATCGGACGCCCCGGCGCGCCCGTCACACTGCTCACGTCCGAGCCGACGAACAACGGCGCGAACAACGCCAGCAGCGCGCACAGCGCGAGCACCGTCAGGCCGTACAGCCCCGCCCGCTCGGCGCGGTACTGCCGCCAGAAGCGGGCGACGGAGGCCCGGCGCCGCTGCCGGGCGAGGGCGCGCGGGCTCAGGGCCGGGTCGGTCGTCGTCATCGGGCCACCCGAGGGTCGAGCAACGGATAGACCAGGTCGGCGAGGGTGTTCATCACGATCACCGCCGCGGCGAACACGAAGAACAGGCCCTGCACCAACGGCAGGTCGGGCACGCTCAGCGCCTGGTAGAACAGCCCGCCGAGGCCCGGCCAGGAGAACACCGTCTCCACGAGGATCACGCCCGCCACCGTCCGGCCCAGATTGATGAAGATCAGCGTCACCGTCGGCAGCAGCGCGTTCGGCACGGCGTGCCGGCGGCGCACGAGGTCGTCGCGCAGCCCCTTGGCCCGCGCGGTCGTCAGATAGTCGCTGCCCATCTCGTCCAGCAGCGCCGACCGCGTGACCAGCAGCGTCTGCCCGTACTCCACGGCCACCAGCGTCACCACCGGCAGCACCAGATGGTGGGCCACGTCCACGACGTACGCGAAGCCCTCCTTGCCGCCCGACTCCATACCGCCGGTGGGGAACATCCCCGGCAGCGGGCCGATGCCCACCGACAGCACGATGATCAGCAGCAGCCCGAGCCAGAAGGACGGAATGGAGTACAGGGTCAGCGCGAGACCGGTGTTGAACCGGTCGCCGAGCCCGCCGCGCCGCCACGCCGAGCGCGTGCCCAGGAAGACGCCCAGGGCGGTGTAGAGGACGAAGGCGGTCCCGGTGAGCAGCAGGGTGTTCGGCAGCGCCTCGGTGATCTTGTCGACGACGGGGGCACGGAACTGGTACGACGTGCCGAAGTCGCCGGTGAGCGCCTTGCCGCAGTAGTCCGTGAACTGCCGCCACAGCGGCAGGTCGAGCCCGAACTCCTCGCGGTAGGCGGCCAGCTGCCCGGCCGACACCTGACGGCCGCCCGTCATGGTCTTCACCGGGTCGCCGGGGATCAGCCGGAAGAGGAAGAAGCTGGTGACGAGCACGGCCAGCAGCGACACGGCCGCGCCCGCGACCTTGCCCGCCAGGTACCGCGGGTACGCGGAGCCCCTGCGTACCCGCGGCCCGGGGGCCGTCTGCTGCGTATCCCCGACCAGCGCGGGAGTCGCTTCAGCGGTCATGAGTACCCGCTCGCCCGCGCTACTCGCGGTCCCCGGCGGTGGCCCGCCGCCGCATCGCCGCGAAGGCGCCGAGCCCGCCGAGGACCACGACACCCGCGACGATCCCGACCACGACCCCCGTCGACGACGCGTTGTCGGACGAGCCGCTCGAATCCGCCGGGACCGCCGACCACCAGCTCCAGTAGCCGTCCTGGCCGTAGATGTTCCCCGCCTTCGCCGGCATGGTCGTGATCGACCTGATCTGGTCCGTCCGGAAGGCCTCGACCGCGTTCGGATACGCCATGACGTTCATGTACCCGAGGTCGTACAGCCGCGACTCCATCCGCTTGACGATGTCCGCCCGTTTGGCGGGGTCGTACTCGGCGAGCTGCTGCGCGTAGAGCTCGTCGTACTTCTTGTCGCAGATGAAGTTGTCCGTCGCGCCCGTCTCCTCCGGCGTCGCCGGCAGCGCCCCGCAGGTGTGGATGGACAGCACGAAGTCCGGGTCGGGGTTGACCGACCAGCCGTCGAAGGCCAGGTCGTACTTGCCGGCGAGCCAGGGGTCGGTCACGTTGTCCAGGCAGTTGAGCTGGACACCGATGCCGAGCTCGCCCCACCACTCCTGGAGGTACTTGCCGACCGCCTTGTCGTTCGGGTCGGTGGCGTGGCACAGGACGCGGTAGGTGATGGGCTTGCCGTCCTTGCCGACGCGCTTGCCGTCGCCGTTCTTCTTGTAACCCGCCTGGTCGAGCAGCCGGGCCGCCTCGGCCGGGTCGTACGCCAGTTTCTGGTTCGCGGACGGCTTCCAGAAGTAGTTCTGGAACCGTGGCGGGATGTAGCCCTCACCCTCGACGGCGTGCCCTTGGAACACCTTGTCGATGACGGCCTCGCGGTCCACGGCCAGGAACAGGGCGTTCCGCACCCGCTGGTCCAGCAGGGAGGGATGCCCGTCGCCGAACTTCTCGCCGTTCTTGGCCTGGGCGCCCGGGTTGGTGGCGAGGGCGTAGAAACGGCGGCCGGGGGCGTCGTTGACCTGGATGTTGTCCGCGCCCTCCAGGGACGCCGCCTGAGCGGGCGTCAGGGACGGCGACCCGGCGACGAAGGACACCTCGCCCTTGCGCAGCGCCGACACCGCCGCGTCCTGGTCCTTGTAGTAGCGGAACACCAGCTCGTCGAACTTCGGCGTGCCGCGCCAGAAGCTCTTGTTGGCCTTGAGCCGCACATAGCTGTCCGCCTTGTAGCCGGTCAGCGTGAACGGCCCGTTGCCGACGACCGGGAAGCTCTTGTCGTTGTTGAACTCGGAGAAGTCCGAGACCTTCTCCCAGACGTGCTTCGGCACGATCGGCACGTCGAGGGCGGTCATCGTGGCCTGCGGCTTCTTCAGCTCGATGACCAGCTTGGTGGGGCTCGGGGCCGTCACCTTGCGGAAGTTCCCGACGTAGCTGCCGTTCGCCGTGGCAGCGCCGGAGTCGGTCATCATCTTGTTGAACGTCCACGCCGCGTCCTCGGCGGTGGCCTGCTCGCCGTCCGACCACTTGGAGTTGGAGCGGATCGTGTACGTCCAGGTCAGCTTGTCCGGCGACGGCTCCCACTTGGTGGCGAGGCCCGCGATGGCGTGGTTGTCCTTGGGGTCGTAGTTCGTCAGGTACTCGTACATGAGCCGGTGGATGCTCGTGCTGAGCAGCCGGACCGCCAGGAACGGGCTGAGCGAGTCCACGCTCTGCGCCACGGCGACGGTCAGCACCTTCCTGCCGTCGTCGGCCGCCCGGGCCTGCCGGGGCGCCGGATCGAGCGGGGTCGTGAGACCGGCGGTGAGGGTGAGCGCGGCTGCCCCGGCCGCGGCGACGAGCCTGAGGCCGCGCGGGAGGCTGCGTGTCTGATCGTTCGTGCCCATGGTCGGACCTCGCGTCATCGCTCGGACGGGAAGGACGGGTTGATCAGGTGTCAGATGGATGATGTGTGTGTATCAGCGGCCGTCTCCACCCGTCAACGGCGCGTTCACCCCTTGTGGCCTGCGGAAATAACGAATTGGCGAGCATTTCGCGCCCATTGGTCGAGACCACTGACGCCCTCCTGGCCAGGGCCTGGCAACGGATTTCGCCCTCGAACGCGCCGTGGCCCGCGCCGAAGGGAACGGCATGGGCCACGAAGGGGATCGGCCCCTCGAAAGGGGCCGATCGGGTGAGGCGATTACTGCGTCGGAGGCGGGGGCGGCGGGGTCTGCCCGTCGGGCTGGGCCGGGTATCCGGGGTGACCGGGCTGCCCCGGCTGGGGGTAGCCGTAGCCCGGCTGCGGGGGGACGGCCGGGGGCTGCCCGGGCTGGGCGTACGGCTGTCCGGGCTGGGCGGGCGGTTGCCCCGGCTGGCCCGGCTGCCCCGGCTGTCCCGGGTGCCCCTGCTGGCCCGGCTGCGGGTAGGGCTGCTGGCCCGGTGCCTGCGGGTACGGCTGCCCCGGCGGCTGGGCCTGGGGATGGCCCGGCTGGGGGTAGGGCTGTCCGGGCTGGGCGTACGGCTGGCCCGGCTGCGGCTGCTGAGGGTGCTGCTGCGGGTACGGGCCCGGCTGTCCGGGGATCTGCTGTCCCGGTGCGGGCTGCTGCTGCCCGGGATACGGGGCCTGCCCGGGGACGGCCTGCCCGGGGGCGGACTGACCCGGCATCGGCGGGGCTGCCACCGGCGGCGGGTTGCCGTCGGACGTCCACAGACCGTGCGCCTGCTGGTGGCGGGTGAAGTCCTCGGCGACCATCGCCGCGAGGTTGAAGTACGCCTCCCGCACCTTCGGCCGCATCATGTCGAGGTTGACCTCCGCACCGGCGGAGAGATGCTCGTCGAAGGGCACCACGATGACGCCCCGGCAGCGCGTCTCGAAGTGCGACACGATGTCCTCGACCTTGATCATCTTGCCGGTCTCGCGCACTCCCGAGATGACGGTGATGGAGCGGGCGACGAGGTCGGAGTACCCGTGCGCCGACAGCCAGTCCAGCGTCGTACTCGCGCTGGAGGCGCCGTCCACGGACGGGGTGGAGATGATGATGAGCTGGTCGGCGAGGTCCAGCACACCGCGCATGGCGCTGTAGAGCAGGCCGGTACCCGAGTCGGTGAGGATCACCGGGTACTGCTTGCCCAGTACGTCGATCGCGCGCCGGTAGTCCTCGTCGTTGAACGTCGTGGACACGGCCGGGTCGACGTCGTTGGCGATGATCTCGAGCCCGGACGGCGCCTGGGACGTGAACCGCCGGATGTCCATGTACGAGTTCAGGTACGGGATCGCCTGGACGAGGTCGCGGATGGTGGCCCCGGTCTCGCGCCGCACGCGGCGCCCGAGGGTGCCCGCGTCCGGGTTGGCGTCGATGGCGAGGATCTTGTCCTGCCGCTCGGTGGCGAGGGTGGAGCCCAGCGCGGTGGTCGTGGTCGTCTTGCCGACGCCACCCTTGAGGCTGATCACGGCGATCCGGTAGCAGGACAGCACGGGCGTGCGGATCAGGTCCAGCTTCCGCTGCCGCTCGGCCTCCTCCTTCTTCCCACCGATCTTGAACCGGCCGCCACCGGCCGCCGGACGGCTGCTCTTCGCCTTCTGCTTCTTGCTGTTGAGCAGCCGGTCGGACGACAGCTCCACGGCGGCGGTGTAACCGAGCGGCGCGGCGCCGGGGTTGGTCGGCTGCCGCTGGTCGTGCTGCATGGGCTGCGGCCAGGCCGCGCCGGTCCGGGGGTCTACAGGCGGCTGCGGCTGCCCGGCCTGCTGCGGCTGACCGTGATGGTCCGGC
>NZ_GG657757.1:6440620-6453350 GCF_000158955.1 Streptomyces viridochromogenes DSM 40736
CCGCCCTGCGGCTGAGACCCCTGCGGCTCGAACCCCCACGGGGAGCTTGGGTACGGCAGAAGGACCCCCGGCGGACGGCGCGGGCGGCGTGAAAGGCGCACCCGGACCAGGCGCGGGCGCCGGAGGCGTGAACGGAGCACCCGGAGCGGGCGGAGGCGCGGGCGGCGTGAACGGCGCTCCGGGAGCCGGAGCGGGCGCCGGAGCCGGAGTCGAGGCGGGACCGGAGGTCTGCCCCGGGAACGACGAAGACGCACCGGAAGGATTGGCATGCGGAGGCGGAGTGAGCCCGGGCAGGGGCGGAACCGGCCCGCTGGACATACCGGAGCCCCCGGAGCCCCCAGCGCCACCGGGACCGCCGGACGCCCCGGCACCCCCGGCCGGACGGGCCCCGGGTGCGCCGGAAGCACTGGACTCCTCGGATGCCCCCGCCCCCGGCCCCGAGCTCGAACTGCCCGAGGCGTTCTGCGTGTACCAGGCCGGCGGCGCGTAGTCGATGGTGAACTCGCCCGTCACCTCTGCCGCGGACTCCGCGTCGGGCTGGTCATCGCCGGGTGTCGCCCAGCCCCCGCGGTTCCCGTCCCGATCGCTGCTCACAGTGTTCCTCCTGGTGTGGTCGAGCACCCTCATGCCGTGCTGGGGCGACCCTTGCTTGTCGTCCGACGTCGTACGAAGTCGTTCTGAGGTCGTATTTGAGGTCGTCCGAGGTCATCCGATCCAGGCTCCCCCGCGCTCCCCCTGGGACGCCGACGCCCGCTCCACGGGCTCTCACGTCTCGTCCCAGCCTAATCACCACAAGCCCCACCTCGGCAGGCCCGTCCACCCACGAGCGCCTGTCCACCACGTCACAACCCGCCAAGAAGCTGCCCGAAAGTGACGTATGCAGCGAACACCTTGGTGAACAAATAGGGCGATTGGCGTGAAGAATCGCGAACCACCTTGTCATCCAGGCGTCTTGAGGTCACAAAAAAGCGCGACGAGGGGCGGCCGACCACCGGCTCACCCCTCGACGCGCCCTGTGGAAACCGCGGAAGCTACGGAAGTCGCAACAACTGCGGAAACCGCGAAAGCTACTGCCCGGCCCCCGGCCCCCCGTCGCGCGGCCCCGGCTCCAGATCGAACTCCCCGTCCCGAGCCCCCAGCACGAACGCCCGCCACTCCGCCTCGGTGTAACGCAGCACCGTCTCCGGGTCGAGCGAGGACCGCATCGCCACGGCCCCCTCGGGCAGGTAGGCGATCTCGACCCGCTCCTCGTGCTCCTCGGTGCCCGGCGCGCTGTGCCACTCGACACCGGAGATGTCGAGGGCGTAGAGCTCGTCCCGCTCCCGCTCCTTGCGTGCCTTGATCTCCTCAGCCGTCTCCGCCATGCCGCAGCGACCCCTTCCCGGCGTATCGTTCCCTGAGCCCGGACCGCGACCGCCGACGTGCGGACGGACCCGAGCCCGCTCACCCTAGTCGCCCGCCCGGCTCCGTCCGGCCGGTTCGCGGACCACCGTAAAGAGGCCCGCGACCGCCTGGTACCCTGGTCGACGGCCGTTTGTGTACGCACCCCCGGAGCCCAGCGCTCTGGAGGCCGCGCCCAGCGGATCCCCGCCTCCCGAGTAACGGAAGCTCCCCCGAGACACAGACCGGGGGCACTCGGTGGCCCACCACAGACTACGAGGAGTACGCGTGCCGCTCGACGCCGCTACGAAGAAGCAGATCATCACCGAGTTCGGCCAGAAGGAGGGCGACACCGGCTCCCCCGAGGTCCAGGTCGCCATGCTCTCGCGCCGCATCTCGGACCTGACCGAGCACCTCAAGACCCACAAGCACGACCACCACTCCCGCCGTGGTCTGCTGATCCTGGTGGGTCAGCGTCGCCGCCTTCTCCAGTACCTGGCGAAGAAGGACATCCAGCGCTTCCGTGCGCTGGTCGACCGCCTCGGCATCCGCCGCGGTGCGGCGGGCGCCAAGTAAGACGCCGTGAGGGGAGCGGTTCCCGAAGGAAAGGGGACCGCTCCCTTTGCTGTACGTGCGGAGTGTCACCACTGCTTTGTAGTGTGGTAGCACAACGCAATACGGACGACACAGCACGACAAGAACGAGGAGAGGCGCACCCAGCCGCCGCCGGTCCTCGGTAGTGGCCCCCGGGGGAGAGCGAGCCCCGGGTGCTTCGATCGAAGACCGGCCCGCACCGCAAGGAGCGCTTCTCCGCAACCGTCCCCCTGCCACACGGGCAGCGACGGGACGAAGACGAGGAGATAACGCTAGTGGAGAACGAGACCCACTACGCCGAGGCCGTCATCGACAACGGCTCCTTCGGCACCCGCACCATCCGCTTCGAGACGGGCCGCCTGGCCAAGCAGGCCGCCGGCTCCGCCGTGGCGTACCTGGACGACGACACCATGGTGCTGTCGGCCACCACCGCCTCCAAGAACCCCAAGGACCAGCTCGACTTCTTCCCCCTGACGGTGGACGTCGAGGAGCGGATGTACGCCGCCGGCAAGATCCCCGGCAGCTTCTTCCGCCGTGAGGGCCGCCCCTCCGAGGACGCGATCCTCACCTGCCGCCTGATCGACCGCCCGCTGCGCCCGTCCTTCAAGAAGGGCCTGCGCAACGAGATCCAGGTGGTCGCCACGATCATGGCGCTCAACCCCGACCACCTGTACGACGTCGTGGCGATCAACGCCGCGTCCGCGTCCACGCAGCTGGCCGGTCTGCCCTTCTCCGGCCCGATCGGCGGCGTCCGCGTCGCGCTGATCAACGGCCAGTGGGTCGCCTTCCCGACGCACTCCGAGCTCGAGGACGCCGTCTTCGACATGGTCGTCGCGGGCCGCACCCTGGAGGACGGCGACGTCGCGATCATGATGGTCGAGGCCGAGGCCACCGAGAAGACCATCCAGCTCGTCAAGGGCGGCGCCGAGGCTCCGACCGAGGAGGTCGTCGCCGCCGGTCTGGAAGCCGCGAAGCCCTTCATCAAGGTGCTCTGCAAGGCCCAGGCCGACCTCGCGTCGAAGGCCGCCAAGCCCACCGGCGAGTTCCCGATCTTCCTGGACTACCAGGACGACGTCCTCGAGGCCCTCACCGCCGCCGTCAAGCCGGAGCTCGCCTCCGCGCTGACCATCGCCGGCAAGCAGGAGCGCGAGGCCGAGCTGGACCGCGTCAAGGCGCTCGCCGCCGAGAAGCTCCTCCCCGAGTTCGAGGGCCGCGAGAAGGAGATCTCCGCCGCGTACCGCTCGCTGACCAAGACCCTGGTCCGTGAGCGCGTCATCAAGGAGAAGAAGCGCATCGACGGCCGCGGTGTCACCGACATCCGCACCCTGGCCGCCGAGGTCGAGGCCATCCCGCGGGTCCACGGCTCCGCGGTGTTCGAGCGTGGCGAGACCCAGATCCTGGGCGTCACCACCCTCAACATGCTCCGCATGGAGCAGCAGCTGGACACCCTCTCCCCGGTGACCCGCAAGCGCTACATGCACAACTACAACTTCCCGCCGTACTCCACCGGCGAGACCGGCCGCGTCGGCTCCCCGAAGCGTCGCGAGATCGGCCACGGCGCCCTCGCCGAGCGCGCCCTGGTCCCGGTCCTGCCGACCCGCGAGGAGTTCCCCTACGCGATCCGCCAGGTCTCCGAGGCGCTGAGCTCCAACGGCTCGACGTCCATGGGCTCGGTCTGCGCCTCCACCATGTCGCTGCTGAACGCCGGTGTGCCGCTGAAGGCCCCCGTCGCCGGTATCGCCATGGGCCTGATCTCCCAGGAGATCGAGGGCGAGACGCACTACGTCACCCTCACCGACATCCTCGGTGCGGAGGACGCCTTCGGCGACATGGACTTCAAGGTCGCCGGCACCAAGGAGTTCGTGACCGCCCTCCAGCTCGACACCAAGCTGGACGGCATCCCGGCCTCCGTCCTGGCCGCGGCCCTCAAGCAGGCCCGTGACGCCCGCCTCCACATCCTCGACGTGATGATGGAAGCGATCGACACGCCGGACGAGATGTCCCCGAACGCCCCGCGGATCATCACCGTCAAGATCCCCGTGGACAAGATCGGCGAGGTCATCGGCCCCAAGGGCAAGATGATCAACCAGATCCAGGAGGACACCGGCGCCGACATCACGATCGAGGACGACGGCACGATCTACATCGGCGCGGTCGACGGACCGTCCGCCGAGGCCGCCCGCACCACGATCAACGGCATCGCCAACCCGACCATGCCGGAGGTCGGCGAGCGCTACCTGGGCACGGTCGTGAAGACGACCACCTTCGGCGCGTTCGTGTCGCTGCTCCCGGGCAAGGACGGTCTGCTGCACATCTCGCAGATCCGCAAGCTCGCCGGCGGCAAGCGCGTGGAGAACGTCGAGGACGTCGTCGGCGTGGGCGCCAAGGTCCAGGTCGAGATCGCCGAGATCGACTCCCGCGGCAAGCTCTCCCTCATCCCGGTGATCGAGGTCGAAGAAGACGCAGAGACGAAGGACGACACCGACAAGTGACGTCGAGCAGCTCGTCGGCGACGGCCCGCACCTCCTCGGAGGCGCGGGCCGTCGCCCGTACCCAAACCCTGATCAAGGGCGAGAACGGCATCGGCACGGTCCGCAAGACCACCCTCCCCGGCGGCCTGCGCATCGTCACCGAGACCCTGCCCTCGGTCCGCTCCGCGACCTTCGGCATCTGGGCGCACGTCGGCTCCCGCGACGAGACCCCGGCGCTGAACGGCGCCACGCACTACCTGGAGCACCTGCTCTTCAAGGGCACGAACCGCAGGTCCGCCCTGGACATCTCCGCCGCCCTCGACGCGGTCGGCGGCGAGATGAACGCGTTCACGGCGAAGGAGTACACGTGCTACTACGCGCGCGTGCTCGACACCGACCTGCCCCTCGCCATCGACGTCGTCTGCGACATGCTGACCGGCTCGCTCATCCTCGAGGAGGACGTCGACGTCGAGCGCGGCGCCATCCTCGAAGAGATCGCGATGACCGAGGACGACCCCGGCGACTGCGTGCACGACCTGTTCGCGCACACGATGTTCGGCGACAACCCCCTCGGCCGCCCGGTCCTCGGCACGGTCGACACGGTCAACGCGCTCACCGCCGACCGCATCCGCCGCTTCTACAAGAAGCACTACGACCCGACCCACCTCGTGGTCGCCTGCGCCGGCAACGTCGACCACGCCAAGGTCGTACGGCAGGTCCGTGCCGCCTTCGAGAAGGCCGGCGCCTTCAGGGACACCGGCGCCGAGCCCGTCGCCCCGCGCAGCGGCCGGCGTGCCCTGCGCACCGCCGGCCGGGTCGAGCTGATCGACCGCAAGACCGAGCAGGCGCACATCGTGCTCGGCATGCCGGGCCTGTCCCGCACGGACGAGCGGCGCTGGGCCCTGGGCGTGCTGAACACCGCCCTGGGCGGCGGCATGTCGTCCCGCCTCTTCCAGGAGGTCCGGGAGAAGCGCGGCCTGGCCTACAGCGTGTACTCGTACACCTCGGGCTTCGCCGACTGCGGCCTGTTCGGTGTGTACGCGGGATGCAGGCCGTCGCAGGTGGACGACGTGCTGAAGATCTGCCGCGACGAACTCGACCACGTCGCCGAGCACGGTCTGTCGGACGACGAGATAGGGCGGGCGATCGGTCAGCTCCAGGGCTCCACGGTCCTCGGCCTGGAGGACACCGGAGCGCTGATGAACCGCATCGGCAAGAGCGAGCTGTGCTGGGGCGAGCAGATGTCCGTCGACGACATGCTGTCCCGGATAGTGTCGGTCACCCCGGACGACGTCCGCTCGGTCGCCCGCGAGATCCTGGGGCGGCGGCCCTCCCTGTCGGTCATCGGCCCGCTGAAGGACAAACAGGCGGCCCGCCTGCACGACGCCGTCGCCTGACAATCCCCCTGGTTAAGGAAGCACAAGATGAGCAAGCTGCGCGTGGCGGTCCTCGGCGCCAAGGGCCGGATCGGCTCGGAAGCCGTACGAGCCGTCGAAGCCGCCGAGGACATGGAGCTGGTCGCCGCCCTCGGCCGGGGCGACCAGCTGGAGGCGCTGGCCGAGACGGGCGCCCAGGTCGTGGTCGAACTGACCACGCCCGACTCGGTCATGGCCAACCTCGACTACTGCGTGAGCCACGGCATCCACGCGGTCGTGGGCACCACCGGCTGGACCGACGAGCGCCTCGCGCAGCTGAAGGGCTGGCTGGACCGGTCACCGGAGACGGGCGTGCTCATCGCGCCCAACTTCTCCATCGGGGCCGTCCTGACCATGAAGTTCGCGCAGATCGCCGCCCCGTACTTCGAGTCCGTCGAGGTCGTCGAGCTGCACCACCCGAACAAGGTGGACGCTCCCTCCGGCACCGCCACGCGCACCGCCCAGCTCATCGCCGAGGCCCGCCGCACCGCCGGCACCGCCCCGGCCCCGGACGCCACGACCACGGCCCTGGACGGGGCCCGCGGCGCCGACGTCGACGGCGTCCCGGTCCACGCCGTCCGGCTGCGTGGGCTCCTCGCCCACCAGGAGGTCCTGCTCGGCGCCGAGGGCGAGACCCTGACGGTCCGCCACGACTCGCTCCACCACAGCAGCTTCATGCCGGGCATCCTGCTCGGCGCCCGCCGCGTGGGAAGCGTCCCCGGCCTGACCTTCGGCCTGGAACACTTCCTGGACCTGAGCTGAGCTGCTGACCGTCATGCGCGCGAAGCTCACCTACGCCCTCACGGCCGCCGTCCTGGTCGTCTACTTCGTCCTGGTCGGCAGCCGCGGCGTCCTGCTCATCGAGGCCGGCACCCCCCTCACCGTGACCTTCGGTGTCGCGGTGCTGATCCTGCCGGTCATCGGCGTGTGGTTCCTGTGGAAGAACACCCAGTTCGTCCGCAAGGCCAACGCGCTGGCCGCCGAACTCGAGGCCGAGGGCGGCCTGCCCGTCGACGAGTTGAAGCGCACCCCCAGCGGGCGGATCGACCGCGACTCGGCCGACGCGGTCTTCGCCAAGCGCAAGGCCGAGACGGAGGCCGCCCCCGAGGACTGGCGCACCTGGTTCCGCCTGGCCGTCGCCTACCACGACGCCCGCGACACCCCGCGTGCCCGCAAGGCGATGCAACGCGCGATCGCCCTGCACGAGGGCAGGCAGCCCGAAGCGGCCTGAACCGCACCCCGCTCATGCCGGTGGGACCGGACCGCGTACGGTCCGGCCCCACCGGCATGAGATCGGGACGTCAGTGCGCCTGGTGCTCCTCGGCCCACGCCTCCACGGAGTCGGCCGCCCGGTCGAAGGCCTCCGCCCGGCCCAGGAAGTCCGCGTTGTGCGTGGTCATCAGCGGCGGCGCACCGTCCGCCGACTGCCCCTGCCGGACCAGCAGCAGCGCCTGACCCTGCACGGTCCGGGGGAGCCCCAGCCAGCGCACCGGCTGCTGCACCGTACGCACGGCGAAGACCTGTGCCCAGGACGCCGTACGCGTGGTGAGGAAACCCACGTGCCGCAGCCCGCGCGGGCTCACCCACACGCCCATGCGCAGCAACCGCAGCGCCCCGGCGATGACGAGCAGCGCGAGCCCGAAGACGACCGCGGCCGAGGTGAGTTCGGCCGTCACCGCGATGATGACCGCCGCGAACAGCACGAACGAGGCGAGGAGCAGCGAGAGCGCCGCCGCGGCCACGCGCCACGGCCCGGGCCGGTACGGCCGCCGCCAGCGGTCACGGTCGTCGTAGGGCAGCGGAACGTCGTCCGCCGCCTCGAAAACGCGGTCGGCCGTCAGGAAGGGCAGGGGCACGGCGGGTCCTCACTCGATCCATGCGTGGGCTGTGCCCGGTGAGGCTACCGATCTGTGTCCCCGGTCACCACCGGCGGGGGGCCGGATGGAGTCACGGCCGACCGGCGGCCGCTCAGTGCTTCTGCGACGCCTGGGACTGCTGAGGGTTCGAGTCCGGACTGTCGGACGACAGCGCGGGAGTCCCGATGACCAGGGACCCCACGAGGCCCGCCACGACGGTCAGACCCAGCAGCCAGCGCCCGGCCATCTGACCGACGGACGGCCGCTCGCGCGGTGGGGGAGTGACATTGCTGCGGAACCTGTCGGCCTCGGCGACGAAGGCAAACGGTACGGGTTCACGCCGACCGAACATCAGGGGTGCTTCTCCTTCGGAGGTGGAACGGATCACTTTCATCAGTAGAGACGAAAGAACTCCCTCAGAGGTGCCCTGTTTCACCGACTTCATTGCGGCACGCCACCGATCGCGCTGCTTTCGTCGAGCCGTAGAGTGGCGTCGCCACACGACGAGATGGGAAGGCCCTGCCAACCGTGACCGACACCCCAGCCGACGACCCCAAGCCCAGCTTCCGCAGCGACGTCACCGTCGAGCTGGTCAAGCACACCGCGTCCGACGCGGACGTCCTCTTCGCCGCCCGCGTCTCGACCCTCGGCGAGCAGTCCCTGGACGAGCTGAACAAGGACCCCGAGCGCTCCAAGGGCCTGATCAACTACCTGATGCGGGACCGGCACGGCAGCCCCTTCGAGCACAACTCGATGACCTTCCTCATCAGCGCCCCGATCTTCGTCTTCCGCGAGTTCATGCGGCACCGCGTCGGCTGGTCCTACAACGAGGAGAGCGGCCGCTACCGCGAGCTCCAGCCGGTCTTCTACGTCCCCGACGAGTCCCGCAGGCTCGTCCAGGAGGGCCGCCCCGGCAAGTACGTCTTCGTCGAGGGCACCCAGGCCCAGCAGGAACTGGTCGGCCGTGTGATGGAGGACTCCTACCGGCATGCGTACGAGGCCTACCAGGAGATGCTCGCCGCCGGCGTCGCCCGCGAGGTCGCCCGCTCCGTCCTCCCCGTCGGCCTGTACTCCTCGATGTACGCCACCTGCAACGCCCGCTCGCTGATGCACTTCCTCGGCCTGCGCACCCAGCACGAGCTGGCCAAGGTCCCGTCCTTCCCGCAGCGCGAGATCGAGATGGTCGGCGAGAAGATGGAGGCCGAGTGGGCCCGGCTCATGCCGCTCACGTACGCGGCCTTCAACGCCAACGGACGTGTGGCGCCGTAACGCGGCCCGGTTCCCCGATCAGGTACAGATGTACGGTTCAGCCGCGCGAGGTGTCCGTATTGCGGCATTTCGCGAAGTTCATCTAGCCTGATCAAACGGGCCCGGCACTGCTTGAACCCCCGAGCAGGCAGTGCCGGGCTCCACCTTTGTCACCACTTGTCGCCTGCCCCTAGGGCAGACCCGGTCCTGAGCAACGAGTAGCGTGTAACCCATGGCTCCGACCTCGACTCCGCAGACCCCCTTCGGGCGGGTCCTCACCGCCATGGTCACGCCCTTCAAGGCGGACGGCGCACTCGACCTCGACGGCGCGCAGCGGCTCGCCGCCCACCTGGTGGACGCAGGCAACGACGGCCTGATCATCAACGGCACCACCGGCGAGTCCCCGACCACCAGCAACGCGGAGAAAGCGGATCTCGTACGGGCGGTCCTGGAGGCCGTCGGCGACCGGGCCCATGTCGTGGCCGGAGTCGGCACCAACGACACCCACCACAGCATCGAACTCGCCCGCGCCGCGGCACGCACCGGCGCGCACGGCCTGCTCGTCGTGACGCCGTACTACAACAAGCCCCCGCAAGAGGGCCTCTACCGGCACTTCACGGCCGTCGCCGACGCCACCGAGCTGCCGGTCATGCTCTACGACATCCCCGGCCGCAGCGGCGTCCCGATCAACACCGAGACACTCGTCCGCCTCGCCGAGCACCCCCGGATCGTCGCCAACAAGGACGCCAAGGGCGACCTCGGCCGCGCGAGCTGGGCCATCGCCACCTCCGGCCTCGCCTGGTACTCCGGCGACGACATGCTGAACCTGCCCCTGCTCTCCGTGGGCGCGGTCGGCTTCGTCTCGGTCGTCGGCCACGTCGTCACCCCCGAGCTGCGCGCCCTGGTCGAGGCGTACACCTCGGGCGACGTCCAGAAGGCCACCGAGATCCACCAGAAGCTGCTCCCTGTCTACACGGGCATGTTCCGCACCCAGGGCGTGATGACCACCAAGGCGGCGCTCACCCTGCAGGGCCTGCCCGCCGGGCCCCTGCGCGCCCCCATGGTCGAGTGCGCGCCCGAGGAGATCGACCAACTCAAGATCGATCTTGCCGCCGGCGGGGTACAGCTCTGACACCAGACTTCGCGCGGTCCCCGCGCACCTGCTTCACAACTGAATACGCGGGCCACCGGTCCCGCACCCACCACGACAACTGCTTCTGCACGAACGTCACGCGCGCCACGTGCCCCACCGGTACGTGGCGCGCGTGGTGAGGAGAGTCTTTTGAGTCATCCGCATCCCGAACTCGGCCCGCCCCCGCCGCTCCCCGAAGGCGGCCTGCGAGTCACCCCGCTCGGCGGTCTCGGCGAGATCGGCCGCAACATGACGGTCTTCGAGTACGGCGGCCGCCTGCTGATCGTCGACTGCGGAGTGCTCTTCCCCGAGGAGGAGCAGCCCGGAATCGACCTGATCCTGCCGGACTTCTCGTCCATCAGGGACCGCCTCGACGACATCGAGGGCATCGTCCTCACCCATGGTCACGAGGACCACATCGGCGGCGTCCCCTTCCTCCTGCGCGAGAAGCCGGACATCCCGCTGATCGGCTCCAAGCTGACCCTCGCCCTCATCGAGGCCAAGCTCCAGGAGCACCGCATCCGCCCGTACACCCTCGAGGTGGCGGAAGGACACCGCGAGCGCATCGGCCCGTTCGACTGCGAGTTCGTCGCGGTCAACCACTCCATCCCCGACGCGCTGGCCGTGGCCATCCGCACTCCCGCGGGCATGGCGGTCCACACCGGCGACTTCAAGATGGACCAGCTCCCGCTGGACAGCCGCCTCACGGACCTCCACGCGTTCGCGCGCCTGAGCGAGGAGGGCATCGACCTCCTCCTCTCGGACTCGACGAACGCCGAGGTCCCGGGCTTCGTCCCACCCGAGCGGGAGATCTCCAACGTCCTGCGGCAGGTCTTCGCCGGCGCCCGCAAGCGCATCATCGTCGCGAGCTTCGCCAGCCACGTGCACCGCATCCAGCAGATCCTGGACGCGGCGCACGAGTACGGCCGCCGGGTCGCCTTCGTCGGCCGCTCCATGGTGCGCAACATGGGCATCGCGCGGGACCTGGGCTACCTGAAGGTCCCCCCGGGCCTGGTCGTGGACGTCAAGACGCTCGACGACCTCCCGGACAGCGAGGTGGTCCTCGTCTGCACGGGTTCCCAGGGCGAGCCCATGGCGGCGCTCTCCCGGATGGCCAACCGGGACCACCAGATCCGCATCGTCCAGGGCGACACGGTGATCCTGGCGTCGTCCCTGATCCCCGGCAACGAGAACGCGGTCTACCGCGTGATCAACGGCCTGACCCGCTGGGGCGCCAACGTGGTCCACAAGGGCAACGCCAAGGTCCACGTCTCCGGTCACGCCTCCGCGGGCGAGCTGCTGTACTTCTACAACATCTGCCGCCCCAAGAACCTGATGCCGGTGCACGGCGAATGGCGCCACCTGCGCGCCAACGCCGAGCTGGGCGCCCTGACCGGCGTCCCGCACGACCGCATCGTCATCGCCGAGGACGGCGTCGTCGTCGACCTTGTCGAGGGCAAGGCGAAGATCTCCGGCAAGGTCCAGGCGGGCTACGTCTACGTCGACGGCCTCTCGGTCGGCGACGTGGGTGAGCCGGCCCTCAAGGACCGCAAGATCCTCGGCGACGAGGGCATCATCTCGGTCTTCGTGGTCATCGACTCGTCCACCGGCAAGATCACCGGCGGGCCGCACGTCCAGGCCCGGGGCTCCGGCATCGAGGACTCCGCCTTCAGCGACGTGATCCCCAGGATCACGGAGGTCCTCGAACGCTCCGCCCAGGACGGTGTGGTCGAACCTCACCAGATGCAGCAGCTCGTTCGCCGCACGCTGGGCAAGTGGGTCTCCGACTCGTACCGCCGCCGCCCGATGATCCTGCCTGTCGTGGTGGAGGTCTGACGGTCCGTCGGGCCGGAGCAAGCGTCAACTGGGAGCGAGGCGCCTCGATTTGCATCGAGGCGCCTCGCTCCAGTAGGTTTACAACTCCTTCCGAAGGGGCACCCGGCCGACTCAGGCCCGGGAACGATGCCCGGCCGAGGAGAGGAAATCCGACTCAGAAACTTCTGATAAAGTCGGAACCGCCGGAAAGGAAACCGCGAAAAGCGAGAACCTGGAAAGCACCGAGGAAATCGGATCGGAAAGATCTGATAGAGTCGGAAACGCAAGACCGAAGGGAAGCGCCCGGAGGAAAGCCCGAGAGGGTGAGTACAAAGGAAGCGACCGTTCCTTGAGAACTCAACAGCGTGCCAAAAGTCAACGCCAGATATGTTGATACCCCGTCTCCGGCCATCAGGCTGGGACGAGGTTCCTTTGAAATAAACACAGCGAGGACGCTGTGAACGGTCGGGCTTATTCCGCCTGACTGTTCCGCTCTCGTGGTGTAGCACCGGCTGTATTAATTTACTGGCCGAGTAAACATTCACGGAGAGTTTGATCCTGGCTCAGGACGAACGCTGGCGGCGTGCTTAACACATGCAAGTCGAACGATGAAGCCCTTCGGGGTGGATTAGTGGCGAACGGGTGAGTAACACGTGGGCAATCTGCCCTGCACTCTGGGACAAGCCCTGGAAACGGGGTCTAATACCGGATATTGACCATCGCGGGCATCCGTGATGGTGGAAAGCTCCGGCGGTGCAGGATGAGCCCGCGGCCTATCAGCTTGTTGGTGAGGTAATGGCTCACCAAGGCGACGACGGG
>NZ_GG657757.1:6454785-6455037 GCF_000158955.1 Streptomyces viridochromogenes DSM 40736
CCTCCTTTCTAAGGAGCACTTCTTACCGATTTTTTCGGGACGAGGTCAGAGGCCAGTACATCAGCGAATGTCTGATGCTGGTTGCTCATGGGTGGAACGTTGACTACTCGGCATACTTGATCGGCTTCTCCTTCTAGTACTGCTCTTCGGAGCGTGGAACGTTGAGGGAAGCGGGGAGTGTGTTGTGCACGCTGTTGGGTGTCTGAAGGTACGGCCGATTGGCTGCCTTCAGTGCCGGCCCCAGTGCACTCG
>NZ_GG657757.1:6458065-6478958 GCF_000158955.1 Streptomyces viridochromogenes DSM 40736
GTTCGGTCCCTATCCGCTGTGCGCGTAGGAATATTGAGAAGGGCTGTCCCTAGTACGAGAGGACCGGGACGGACGAACCTCTGGTGTGCCAGTTGTTCTGCCAAGGGCATGGCTGGTTGGCTACGTTCGGGAGGGATAACCGCTGAAAGCATCTAAGCGGGAAGCCTGCTTCGAGATGAGTATTCCCACCTCCTTGAGAGGGTAAGGCTCCCAGTAGACGACTGGGTTGATAGGCCGGATATGGAAGCACGGTAACGTGTGGAGTTGACCGGTACTAATAGGCCGAGGGCTTGTCCTCAGTTGCTCGCGTCCACTGTGTTGGTTCTGAAACCACGAACGGCCCCACGCTGCCACGCGTGGTGCGGCTGAACAGTTTCATAGTGTTTCGGTGGTTATAGCGTAGGGGAAACGCCCGGTTACATTCCGAACCCGGAAGCTAAGCCTTACAGCGCCGATGGTACTGCAGGGGGGACCCTGTGGGAGAGTAGGACGCCGCCGAACAAATATTGAATGGGTTGGACCCGTAACTTCGGTTACGGGTCCAACCCTTTTTTGTTGCGCGTCACTTGAAGTTCACATTGTGCGATCAGCATCCACAGCATGGGTACTGCTGCGATGCTCAGGGCCGCCGGTGTCGGACTCGGTGACGAGGTCGTCGTGCCGGCCTTCGGGAACGTCGAGGTCGCCGAGGCCGTTGCCATGGCCGGGGCGATGCCGGTGTTCGCCGACATAGATCCTGTCACCTACTGCCTCGACGCGGCCGCTGTGGAAGCGGCCGTAACTCCGCGGACCGCCGCGGTGGTTGTCGTCCACCGCTTCGGGCGACTCGCCGACCTCGGGCGGATGCACACGCTGGGAGCGCGACAAGGACTGCTCGTCCTGGAGCAGGGAGAGTCCGAGGCGCCGTACGACGAGATCGCCCAGCGCAGGGAGCGGGCGGCCTATCTCCATGCGAAGTTGAGGGGTGTGCGAACGCCGGACGACGGTGACGGGCACACCTACCAGCAGTACGTCGTGCGGGTACCGGGCAACGGACGGCCGGACCGTGACGCCTTCGCACGGGCCGTGCGGGCCAAGGGAGTCGAGTGCCGCGTGCCGGTGAAGACGCCGGTGCACCGCCTGCCCGAATTCCGGCGCTGTGTGTCCCTCCCGGAGACGGAGCGGGCTGCTGACGAGACGCTCGCGCTCCCCGTGGACGCGACGCTGACGAAGCGGGACATGCAGCGGATCGTGTCCGCCTGCAATGCCCTCGGAGGGCTGCTGCAGCCGGCCTTCTGACGTGGTTGGGGGCACGGGTCTGTTCGGGGTATGATCTATTCCGTTGCCGCGGGGAAAACCCCAAAGCGACAGGCCCCTATAGCTCAGTCGGTAGAGCGTCTCCATGGTAAGGAGAAGGTCAGCGGTTCGATTCCGCTTGGGGGCTCCGGAAAAAAGGCCCCACCCTCACGGGTGGGGCCTTTTGCATGTCCTAGTCCTTGTGGAGGCCCGGGACGCGCATCGCCAGGATCGCCATGTCGTCGGACGGGGCGTCCGATGCGAAGCGTTCCACCGCGCGCATGATGCGGGCCGCGACCGCGCCGGCCGTGAGGCCCGTGCACGTCGTGAGGACATCGGCCAGGCCGTCGTCGCCCAGCATGCGGGCGCCTTCACGGCGTTCGGTGACACCGTCCGTGACGCACAGGAGGACATCGCCCGGATCGAGGGTGACCGTCTGCTCGTACAGCTCCAGGTCCTCGATGACGCCGAGCAGCGGCTGGGGCTCGGCCGCCGGTTCGACCGAGCCGTCCTGGCGCAGGCGCAGCGGGAGCGGGTGGCCGGCGCAGACCACCTTCAGCTCCGCACTGCCGTCCTCCTGCGGGCGCATCTCGCCGTAAAGGAGCGTGAGGAAGCGACTGCGGGCGCCCTCGTCGAGGATGGCGGAGTTGAGGCGTTCCAGGACCGCCGGGCCGCTGAGACCCTCGCGGGCCAGGAGGCGCAGGGCGTGCCGGGCCAGGCCCGTGACCGCCGCCGCGTTCGGGCCCGTACCGCAGACGTCGCCGATGGCGAAGCCGTAGGAGCCCTCGCTGATGGGGAAGACGTCGTAGAAGTCGCCTCCGACCTCGTTGCCCTCGCCGGCCGCGCGGTAGATGACCTCGACCTCGACTCCCCTCGATCGTGGGAAGTTCCGGCGGGAGGAGGCTGCGCTGGAGGGACTGGCTGATGGCGGTGCGCTCGGAGTAGAGGCGGGCGTTGTCCAGGGCCAGGGCGGCTCGGCGGGACAGGTCCTCGGCGAGCTCCAGGATCTCCTGGCGGAAGTGCTCGTCGGTCGGCTTGCCGAGCGTCAGCATGCCGATGACGCGGTTGCGGGCGACCAGGGGCAGGACGACCGTCTCGCCTCCGACGGCGGAGGCCGTGGCGAGGGTCGGGCCGATGCCCGGGGTGACCTGGTGGGTCGGGCCGCCACTGAGGCCGAGGCTGCGCATGGAGCTGCGCAGAGCCGCCTGGTGGGCGACCTCGCCGGGAGCCGTCCAGACGCGGGCGCCGGGCGTGGGGACCGGGTCGGGCGGAGGCACCTTCGACAGCAGGGACTTGATGCCGTCGATGAGTTCCTCGTCCTCGTGCAGCACGTACGAGAGGTACGGCTCGGAGGCCTGGTCGGCGATCGTGTAGACGGCGCACCAGGTGGCGAGGGTGGGGACCGTCATCTGGGCCATGAGGGCCAGGGTCTGGTCGCGGTCCAGGGTGCCGGCCAGCAGGTCGGACGCCTCGACCAGGAAGCTGAGGGAGCCGCGGCGCAGGCGTTCCAGTTCACCCAGACGGGCCGATTCGACGGCGAGGGCGATGCGGTCGGCGGCGAACTGGAGGCGCAGTGCCTCCTCGTTGGAGTATCTGGCGGGGGCTTCGGCGGCGACGCCGAGGGAGCCGGTGAGGCGGCCCTCCACCTTCAGCGGGACGGTGACGACGGAGCGCATGCCGGTGCCGTTCAGCAGTGGCACCGCACCGGGGACCGCGGTCAGGTCGTCGTGGACGGCAGGCATGCGGGCCGAGCCGTAGCGGCCGGGGCCCGCCTCGACGGGGACGCGGGCGAAGCGCTGGCGGGCCGAAGGGAGGCCGGTGGAGGCGCGGACCTCCAGTTCCGTCTCGTCGTCGGTGGCGAGCAGGAGGAACGCCGAGTCGCCGTCGAGCATGTCGCGTGCGCGTTCGACCGTGCGCTGGAGGAGGCCGTCGAGGTCGTCCGGGGCGGGGGAGCCGATGAACACCTCGAAGGGGTCGGTGCTCTGGCCCTCGGAGGTGGTGGCGCTGTCGGCCGGGACGCGCAGGGGCGTCTGGAGAACGGCCCGTTCGTGGTCACGTACCAGGAGGCACACGGTTGACGGCTCGCCACCGGTGTCGCGGACGCGCAGGTGGGAGGCGTAGACGGGGGTGACGCGGCCGTTGGAGGCGCGGATGCCGTAACTGCCTTCCCAGCGGGAGAGTTGGAGGGCCTCCGCGATGCCGGTGCTGGTGCCGGGGGTGTGGGGCCAGGCCGCGAGGTCGGTCAGGGGCTTGCCGGTGACCTGCTCGGCCGGGTAGCCGAAGAGTTCCTCGGCGTCCTCGCTCCAGGCGGTGACGTGGCCGGTGCGGTCGATCTGGACCACGGCCACGCGGACCCGGCCGTCGGCGAGGGGGAGGAGGTCGGCGGGGAGAGCCGGGCCGGCCGCGCGGGTGCCCACGACGCGGGCGGGGAGGTCGAGCCGGAACCAGACCGTCTTGTGGGTGGGGGTGTACTCGACGCCCCAGCGGCCGGCCAGCGCCGCGCACAGCTGGAGGCCGCGGCCGCCCTCGCGGTCGGGGCTGCCCATGTTGACGGCCGTGCCCTGGAGCGGGATCTCACGTTCGGGATAGCGGTCGGCCACCTCAATGCGCACGCCCTCGTCGCTGCGCAGGCAGAGCAGGTCGGCGGAGGTGCCGGCGTGGACCACGGCGTTGGTCACCAGTTCGCTGGTGAGAACGACGGCGTCGTCGACGATGTCGGCGAAGCCCCAGCCCTGGAGGGTGTCGCGGACGAACGAGCGGGCGCTCGCGACAGATCGTCCGACGGGCTCGAAGCTGGCGGCCGCGCGCGCGGTGATCACAGAACTCCTCGACCGGTTCTCGACGTGCTGGGCTGCGTGGCCGACCGGCTCGAGCCGCTGGTGCGGCAGGTCGCCCGTCGGCCGGGGTTCCGGGGGCTGTCCCCCAGGGATCAGTCCGGTGGTCATGTGTGCGGCCGCCCCTCCGATGCCCGCTCGTCTTCGTGCCACCGCCCAGGCCGGACGGACACCGGCGTGGCTGGACAGCCGGATGCAAGGTTACTTACCTTCGCGGTCCGTGCGGATGCCGGTCTGCAGTGTTTCCGTCCGGAGGGTGTGCGGACGATGTGCGAAGCTGCCGAACTGTTATGGCCTGGTTCGGCCAGGGTGAAACACTGGGCAAGCTTCTTGTGAAGGTCCGGGCAGGCTGAGTGTCTTCTGCGTAGGGCGGGCAGCAGCCCCCTGGGCACGGCCTGGTATGCAGGGCGGAGAATACGCAGTAGTAACCGGTACGCCGAGCGTGGTACCCGAGCACAGCAGTGACGGTCGATCCCTGCGGGAGGGACACAGTGGAGTCTGGCGCAGCGACGCGTGGGAAGAAGGCGCGCGCGAAGGGCGGACAGTCCCCGAGCCACCCGAGCCACCCGGGCAAGGCGCGCAACGGCACCACCGAGGTGGACACGGCGGCCCTGAACCGGCTGATGGCGGCCCTGGTGTCCATGCGGGACGGGAATTTCCGCAAGCGGCTCACGGTGTCCGGGGACGGCGTGATGGCCGAGATCGCGGCCGTCTTCAACGAGGTGGCCGACCGCAATCTGCACCTGACGGGTGAGCTGTCGCGGGTACGGCGGATGGTGGGCCGCGAGGGCAAGCTGACGGAGCGGCTGGAGACGGGTGCCTGCGAGGGCTCCTGGGCGACCGCGATCGACAACTCGAATGCGCTGGTGGACGACCTGGTCCGGCCGGTTTCCGAGGTCAGCCGGGTGCTGTCCGCGGTGGCCGAGGGTGATCTGTCGCCGCGTATGGAGTTGCGGACGCAGGTGCAGGACGGGAACGGGCAGCCGTTGCGCGGCGAGTTCCTGAAGGTCGGGCGGACCGTCAACAACCTGGTCGACCAGCTGTCGACGTTCACCGACGAGGTCACGCGTGTGGCCAGTGAGGTGGGCACCGAGGGCAAGCTGGGCGGGCAGGCACGCGTGCGTGGCATGTCGGGTTCCTGGCGGGACCTGACGGACTCCGTCAACACGATGGCGTACCGGCTCACCGCTCAGGTGCGGGACATCGCGCTGGTGACGACGGCCGTGGCCAAGGGTGACCTGTCGCGCAAGGTCACGGTCCAGGTGGCCGGCGAGATGCTGGAGCTGAAGAACACCGTCAACACGATGGTGGACCAGCTGTCCGCGTTCTCCTCCGAGGTGACCCGGGTGGCCCGTGAGGTGGGTACCGACGGCGCGCTGGGCGGTCAGGCCCAGGTGCCCGGGGTCGCGGGTGTGTGGAAGGAACTCACCGATTCGGTGAACACCATGGCCGGGAACCTCACGGCTCAGGTGCGTGGAATCGCCGAGGTGACGACGGCGGTCGCCAACGGTGACCTGTCGCGCAAGGTGACGGTGCAGGCGCGCGGTGAGGTCGCGCAGCTCGCCGAGACGATCAACCAGATGACCGAGACGCTGCGGATCTTCGCCGACGAGGTCACGCGCGTGGCCAACGAGGTGGGCGCCGAGGGGCGGCTCGGCGGACAGGCGAACGTGCCGGGCGCGGCGGGGACGTGGAAGGACCTGACGGACTCCGTCAACACCGTCTTCCGGAACCTCACCACACAGGTGCGGGACATCGCCGCCGTGACGACGGCGGTGGCCAACGGTGATCTGTCGCAGAAGGTCACGGTCGACGTGGCCGGCGAGATGCTGGAGCTGAAGAACACCGTCAACGGGATGGTGGACCAGCTGTCCGCGTTCGGTGCCGAGGTCACGCGTGTGGCGCGTGAGGTCGGTGTCGAGGGTGAGCTGGGCGGTCAGGCGCAGGTGCCGGGTGCGGCGGGGACGTGGAAGGACCTGACGGACTCCGTCAACACGGCGTTCCGGAACCTCACCGGGCAGGTGAGGAACATCGCACAGGTGACGACGGCGGTGGCCAACGGTGATCTGTCGCAGAAGGTCACGGTCGACGTCTCCGGCGAGATGCTCAAGCTGAAGAACACCGTGAACACGATGGTGGACCAGCTGTCGTCCTTCGCCGACCAGGTGACCCGGATGGCCCGGGACGTGGGCACGGAGGGCCGCCTTGGTGGTCAGGCCCAGGTGGACGGTGTGTCGGGCACGTGGAAGGAGCTCACGGACTCCGTCAACTCCATGGCCGGGAACCTCACCTCCCAGGTGCGGAACATCGCGCAGGTGACGACGGCCGTGGCCCGGGGCGATCTGTCGCAGAAGATCGACGTCGACGCGCGCGGCGAGATCCTGGAGCTGAAGAACACCATCAACACGATGGTCGACCAGCTCTCCGCGTTCGCCGACCAGGTGACCCGGGTGGCGCGCGAGGTGGGTACGGACGGGCGGCTGGGCGGTCAGGCTCAGGTGCCCGGGGTCGCCGGTGTGTGGCGGGATCTGACGGATTCCGTGAACGGCATGGCCGGGAACCTCACCGCGCAGGTGCGGAACATCGCGCAGGTGGCGACCGCGGTGGCGCGGGGTGACCTGTCCCAGAAGATCACCGTGGATGCGCGCGGCGAGATCCTGGAGCTCAAGAACACGCTGAACACGATGGTGGACCAGCTGTCGTCGTTCGCCCAGGAGGTCACGCGAGTGGCCCGTGAGGTGGGTACCGAGGGCATCCTGGGCGGTCAGGCCGAGGTGCAGGGTGTCTCCGGCACCTGGAAGGACCTCACCCAGTCCGTGAACGGCATGGCGAACAACCTGACCATCCAGGTGCGCAACATCGCCGAGGTCACGACCGCGGTGGCCCGGGGCGATCTGTCGAAGAAGATCACCGTCGACGCCAAGGGCGAGATCCTCGAGCTCGTCACGACCGTGAACACGATGGTGGACCAGCTGTCCTCCTTCGCCGAGCAGGTGACCCGGGTGGCCCGTGAGGTGGGTACCGAGGGCATCCTGGGCGGCCAGGCGCACGTTCCGGGTGTCACGGGCATCTGGAAGGACCTGAGCGACAACGTCAACCTGATGGCCAAGAACCTCACCACGCAGGTGCGGAACATCTCCCAGGTCTCGGCGGCGGTCGCCAACGGTGACCTGACGCGGCAGGTCACGATCGAGGCGCGCGGTGAGGTCGCGCAGCTCGCGGACACCATCAACACGATGGTGAAGACGCTGAGTTCGTTCGCCGAGCAGGTCACCAAGGTGGCCCGTGAGGTGGGCACGGACGGCATCCTCGGCGGGCAGGCGCATGTGCCGGGTGTGGCCGGTACGTGGAAGGACCTCACCGAGTCCGTGAACCAGATGGCGTCCAACCTGACCGGTCAGGTGCGCAACATCGCCATGGTGACCACGGCCATCGCCAAGGGTGACCTGACGAAGAAGATCGACATCGACGCGCGCGGTGAGATCCTGGAGCTGAAGACGACCATCAACACGATGGTCGACCAGCTGTCGTCCTTCGCGGAGGAGGTCACCCGCGTCGCCCGCGAGGTGGGCACGGAGGGGCAGCTCGGCGGCCAGGCGCGCGTGCGTGACGTCGACGGGACGTGGCGGGACCTGACGGAGTCCGTGAACGAGATGGCCGGGAACCTGACCCGGCAGGTGCGTGCCATCGCGCGCGTGGCGACCGCGGTGACCCGCGGCGACCTGAACCTGAAGATCGACGTGGACGCGTCCGGGGAGATCCAGGAGCTCCAGGACTACATCAACAAGATGATCGCCAACCTGCGCGACACCACGATCGCCAACAAGGAGCAGGACTGGCTGAAGGGCAACCTGGCCCGTATTTCCGCGCTGATGCAGGGCCGTCGCGACCTGGAGGACGTGGCCTCGCTGATCATGAGCGAGCTGACGCCCGTGGTGTCCGCGCAGCACGGCGCGTTCTTCGTCGCCATGCCGCTCGTCGACGGCGAGGACATGAGCGCCGCGGACGAGGACCAGTACGAGCTGCGCATGCTCGGCAGTTACGGCTACTCGATGGGCTCCATGCCGACGTCGTTCCAGCCGGGTGAGGCGCTGGTCGGGACGGCCGCGGAGGAGAAGCGCACGATCCTGGTGGAGAACGCGCCGAGCGGCTATCTGAAGATCTCCTCGGGGCTCGGTGAGGCACCGCCCGCGCAGGTGATCGTGCTGCCGGTGCTGTTCGAGGGCAGCGTGCTCGGCGTCATCGAGCTGGCGTCCTTCACGCCCTTCACACAGATCCAGAGGGACTTCCTCAACCAGATCGCGGAGATGATCGCGACCAGCGTCAACACCATCTCCGTCAACACCAAGACCGAGCTGCTGCTGGCGCAGTCGCAGGAGCTGACCGAGCAACTGCGTGAGCGCTCGGCGGAGTTGGAGCAGCGGCAGAAGGCCCTCCAGGCGTCCAACGCCGAACTGGAGGAGAAGGCCGAACTGCTGGCCCAGCAGAACCGCGACATCGAGGTGAAGAACACCGAGATCGAGGAGGCGCGGCAGGTCCTGGAGGAGCGCGCCGAGCAGCTCGCGGTGTCGATGCGGTACAAGAGCGAGTTCCTGGCGAACATGTCGCACGAGCTGCGTACGCCGCTCAACTCGCTGCTGATCCTCGCCAAGCTGCTCGCGGACAACGCCGAGGGGAACCTCTCCCCGAAGCAGGTGGAGTTCGCCGAGACCATCCACGGTGCCGGGTCCGACCTGCTCCAGCTGATCAACGACATCCTCGACCTGTCGAAGGTCGAGGCGGGCAAGATGGACGTCTCCCCGACGCGTATCGCGCTCGTCCAGCTCGTGGACTACGTGGAGGCCACGTTCCGCCCGCTGACCGCGGAGAAGGGCCTGGACCTGTCCGTGCGGGTCTCGCCGGAGCTGCCCGCCACGCTGCACACCGACGAGCAGCGGCTGCTGCAGGTGCTGCGCAACCTGCTGTCGAACGCGGTGAAGTTCACCGACTCGGGGTCGGTGGAGCTGGTCATCAGGCCGGCGCGGGACGACGTGCCCCAGAAGATCCGGGAGCAGCTGCTGGAGACGGGGTCGCTGACCGATCCGGACGCGGGGCTGATCGCGTTCTCCGTGACCGACACCGGGATCGGCATCGCCTCCAGCAAGATGCGGGTGATCTTCGAGGCGTTCAAGCAGGCCGACGGCACGACCAGCCGCAAGTACGGCGGTACGGGCCTCGGGCTGTCGATCTCGCGGGAGATCGCCCAGCTGCTCGGCGGTGAGATCTACGCACAGAGCGAGACGGGCCGCGGTTCGACGTTCACGCTGTACCTGCCGCTGCACCCCAGCGAACTGCCGCCGCAGGGCTACCAGCAGCAGCTGCCCGCCCTGGAGGCCGGTGGCCTGGTGGCATCGACGCCGGACCTGTCCGAGGCGTCCGACGTCGAGACGCCGCCCGAGGTGACGTCGTACCGCGAGACGCAGAACGGTCCGGCGGCCCTGTTCCGGCGGCGCCGCAGGATGCCGGAGCTGCCGCCGCGCCCGGCGCAGCCGGAGCAGTGGTCGCCGGCCGAGCATGAGACGGCGCCGAGGCCGCAGCGCGGTATCCGGTTCGGTGGTCAGAAGGTCCTGATCGTCGACGACGACATCCGCAACGTCTTCGCGCTGACCAGCGTCCTGGAGCAGCACGGCCTGTCGGTGCTGTACGCCGAGAACGGCCGTGAGGGCATCGAGGTGCTGGAGCAGCACGACGATGTGGCGGTCGTCCTGATGGACATCATGATGCCCGAGATGGACGGGTACGCCACGACCACGGCGATCCGCAGGATGCCCCAGTTCGCCGGGCTGCCGATCATCGCGCTGACCGCGAAGGCGATGAAGGGCGACCGGGAGAAGGCGATCGAGTCGGGCGCCTCCGACTACGTCACCAAACCGGTCGACCCCGATCACCTGCTCACGGTGATGGACCAGTGGATGCGAGGGGAGTGAGGGGAACGTTGGACCGTTGCGCAACGTTGGCGGGAAGGTTCGGTGTTCACACGCTGTTGCGGACTCGATGTGCGCATAGTCGTGTAGAAGTACGGGATCTGGGGAACCTTCTGGTCTCCTGCTGCGTTTCTGCTACGTGCACAGTGACATCGCGGTGACAGGGTGTGGCGACAGGCAGGGTGCGGCTACGATGACCGGCACAAGGACGGGCGGCGCAAGGGAGTCGTCCCCTGGGGCAGCACCCACCGGTGCATCCTCAGGTCCTGCGGACAGGGGAGGCCCCACGCCGGGGCGAGGAGGGCGGGCCATGGTGCAGAAGGCCAAGATCCTCCTGGTCGATGACCGGCCGGAGAATCTGCTTGCGCTGGAGGCGATCCTCTCTGCGCTCGATCAG
The DNA here is from genome assembly GCF_000158955.1 of Streptomyces viridochromogenes DSM 40736. GTDB lineage: Bacteria > Actinomycetota > Actinomycetes > Streptomycetales > Streptomycetaceae > Streptomyces > Streptomyces venetus. The sequence goes on from NZ_GG657757.1 coordinate 6,468,535, forward strand.
ACGCTGGTGCGGGCATCGTCCGGGGAGGAAGCGCTCAAAGCGCTGCTCACGGACGACTTCGCGGTCATCCTGCTGGACGTCCAGATGCCGGGAATGGACGGCTTCGAGACGGCGGCTCACATCAAGCGCCGGGAGCGGACCCGGGACATCCCGATCATCTTCCTGACGGCCATCAACCACGGGCCGCACCACACCTTCCGGGGTTACGCGGCCGGCGCGGTCGACTACATCTCCAAGCCGTTCGACCCGTGGGTGCTGCGCGCGAAGGTGTCCGTCTTCGTCGAGCTGTACATGAAGAACTGCCAGCTGCGTGAGCAGGCGTCGCTGCTGCGGCTCCAGTTGGAGGGCAACGGCAAGGACGCGGGCGGCGAGTCCAAGGAGTCGGCGGGGCTGCTCGCCGAGCTCTCGGCGCGGCTCGCGGCCGTCGAGGAGCAGGCCGAGGCGCTGACCAAGCAGCTCAACGACGAGTCGACGGACGCCGCGGCGGTGGCCACGGCGGCTCATCTGGAGCGCAAGCTCACGGGGTTGCGGCGCGCGCTGGACGCGCTCGAGCCGGGCACCGGGAGCACCTCGTCGGTCTCCTCGCAGAACTGACGCCCGGGCAGCCGTGGTTGCCCGCCCATGAGTGTGCGTCAATTTCTTGCCTCTCCCGGAGCGACACGAACGGGTGAAGCGGTAGGCACACGTGTCCCCCGTCGTCTCCCCCGGTAACCTCACACCCATGGCCTCACGTCCCTCCGCAGCCAAGAAGTCGCCCGCGAAGAAGGCGGCCGCTTCAGCGAAGGCTCCGGCGAAGAAGGCCGCCGCGAAAAGGGCCCCAGCGAAGAAGGCGCCCGCCAAGAAGGCCGCGGCGAAGAAGGTCGCGCCCAAACCGGCACCGAGCCCCACCGGAGGCGTCTACCGGCTGGTGCGCGCCGTCTGGCTCGGCGTCGCGCACGCCGTGGGCGCTGTCTTCCGCGGCATAGGGCAGGGCGCCAAGAACCTCGACCCGGCGCACCGCAAGGACGGCGTCGCCCTGCTGCTGCTCGGGATCGGGCTGATCGTCGCCGCGGGCACCTGGGCGGACCTCAAGGGCCCCGTGGGCGACCTGGTCGAGATCCTGGTGACCGGCGCCTTCGGCCGGCTCGACCTGCTCGTGCCGATACTGCTCGCCGTCGTCGCCGTGCGCTTCATCCGCCACCCGGAGAAGCCCGAGGCCAACGGACGCATCGTCATCGGCCTGTCCGCGCTCGTCATCGGCGTGCTCGGCCAGGTCCACATCGCCTGTGGCTCGCCGGCCCGAGGCGACGGCATGCAGGCCATAAGGGACGCCGGTGGCCTCATCGGCTGGGCCGTGGCGACCCCGCTGTCGTACGCCATGGGTGACGTGCTCGCCGTGCCGCTGCTCGTGCTGCTGACGATCTTCGGGCTGCTCGTCGTCACGGCCACCCCGGTGAACGCCATCCCGCAGCGGCTGCGCCTGCTCGGTATGCGGCTCGGGATCGTCCGCGACCCGGCCGACTACGAGTTCGGCGAGGACGACGAGCGCTACGACGAGCAGTGGCGGGAGGCGCTGCCGGCCCGGCCGCGCGGCAGGCGCACGCCGGCGCCCGAGGCGTACGACCCCGACAGCGCCGAGCAGGAGGCCCTCTCGCGGCGCCGCGGCCGGCCCCGGCGCTCCGCCGTGCCGCAGCCCGACATGGACCGGCCCAGAGACGCCGTGGACATCGCCGCGGCGGCCGCCGCCGCGCTCGACGGTGCCGTCCTGCACGGGATGCCGCCCTCGCCGATCGTCGCCGACCTCACCCAGGGCGTGCGGGTCGGGGACCAGGAACCCACCACGCCGACGCCCGTCCCGGGTGCCCGCCCCCAGCAGGAGAAGCCCAAGCAGGAGAAGGCCCAGCAGGAGAAGCCCGCGCAGGAGAAGCCGAGGCCGGGCGTCCGCGACCTCACCAAGTCGCCGCCCTCCGAGCCCCGTGACCTGCCCGCGCGCGCGGAGCAGCTCCAGCTGTCCGGGGACATCACGTACTCCCTGCCGGCGCTCGACCTGCTGGAGCGCGGCGGCCCGGGCAAGGCGCGCAGCGCCGCCAACGACGCCATCGTCGAGTCGCTGACCACCGTCTTCACCGAGTTCAAGGTGGACGCGAGCGTCACCGGCTTCACCCGCGGCCCGACGGTCACGCGCTACGAGGTCGAGCTCGGCCCCGCCGTGAAGGTCGAGCGGATCACCGCCCTGACCAAGAACATCGCCTACGCCGTCGCCAGCCCGGATGTGCGGATCATCAGCCCGATCCCCGGCAAGTCCGCCGTCGGCATCGAGATCCCGAACACCGACCGGGAGATGGTCAACCTCGGTGACGTCCTGCGTCTGGCGGAGTCCGCGGAGGACGACGACCCGATGCTCGTCGCCTTCGGCAAGGACGTCGAGGGCGGCTACGTCATGCACTCGCTGGCGAAGATGCCGCACATGCTGGTCGCCGGCGCCACCGGCTCCGGCAAGTCGTCCTGCATCAACTGCCTGATCACCTCGATCATGATGCGGGCGACCCCCGAGGACGTGCGGATGATCCTCGTCGACCCCAAGCGGGTCGAGCTGACCGCCTACGAGGGCATCCCGCACCTGATCACGCCGATCATCACCAACCCCAAGCGGGCCGCCGAGGCGCTCCAGTGGGTCGTGCGCGAGATGGACCTGCGCTACGACGACCTGGCGGCCTACGGCTACCGGCACATCGACGACTTCAACCGGGCCGTGCGCGAGGGCAAGGCCAAGCCGCCCGAGGGCAGCGAGCGGGAGCTCCAGCCGTACCCGTATCTGCTGGTCATCGTCGACGAGCTCGCCGACCTGATGATGGTCGCGCCCCGGGACGTCGAGGACGCGATCGTGCGCATCACCCAGCTCGCGCGAGCGGCCGGCATCCACCTGGTGCTGGCCACTCAGCGACCCTCGGTCGACGTCGTCACCGGCCTGATCAAGGCGAACGTGCCGTCGCGGCTGGCGTTCGCCACCTCGTCGCTGGCCGACTCCCGGGTCATCCTCGACCAGCCGGGCGCCGAGAAGCTGATCGGCAAGGGTGACGGGCTGTTCCTGCCGATGGGCGCGAACAAGCCGGTGCGTATGCAGGGCGCCTTCGTGACGGAGGAGGAGATCGCGGGCGTCGTCCGGCACTGCAAGGACCAGATGGCCCCCGTCTTCCGGGACGACGTCACGGTCGGCACCAAGCAGAAGAAGGAGATCGACGAGGACATCGGCGACGACCTCGACCTGCTGTGCCAGGCGGCCGAACTGGTCGTCTCCACCCAGTTCGGCTCGACGTCCATGCTCCAGCGCAAGCTGCGCGTCGGCTTCGCCAAGGCCGGGCGGCTGATGGACCTCATGGAGTCCCGGAACATCGTCGGGCCCAGTGAGGGTTCCAAGGCACGTGACGTTCTTGTGAAGCCTGATGAGCTGGATGGCGTGCTCGCCCTGATCCGGGGGGAGTCTGATGGGTAGGGAAACGGGACACACGGCGGTCGCCTCGCCGAGCGTGTACTGCAACCGGGTGTCCGAACCGTGACTCACCCGTAAGGGTTCGTCGAGCAACCGTTTCCCGCCGGTGTACGTCAAGTTGAGCGAAGCGAAAATGAGCGACCCCACCATCGGAATGTCGGGCCATTCCGATGGCCTACAAAGTGCCACCGCCCGCTTGCCCCACCCTTTTGATACCCCCCTAGACTGAACTTCCAGCACAGGCGGCTACACGCTCGAAAGGCGCCCCCGTGTCCATCGGCAACTCCCCTGAAGACGAGCGTCCGTTCGAAGACGAGCGCGTCGAAGAAGCCCGCGAGGAAGCCCGCCCCTCCATCGGCCGTGTCCTGCAGCAGGCACGTATCGCTGCCGGGCTGACCGTCGACGACATCAGTAGCGCCACCCGGGTCCGCATGAACATCGTGCATGCCATCGAGGCGGACGACTTCACCGCCTGTGGTGGCGACGTCTACGCACGCGGGCACATCAGGACCCTGGCGAAGGCCGTCCACCTCGACCCGGCGCCGCTGCTCGCGCAGTACGGCGACGAGCACGGCGGACGCCCGGCACCGACCCCGGCAGCCCCCCTGTTCGAGGCGGAACGTATCCGCCCGGAGCGGCGGGGGCCGAACTGGACGGCGGCCATGGTCGCCGCGATCGTCGCCGTGATCGGTTTCGTCGGGTTCACCATGTTCCAGGGCGGCGACGACGGCGGCGGCGAGGCCAGCGTCGCCGAGGGCGCCACGCCCACCACCAAAGGCTCCGCCTCACCGACCACCAAGACCAAGAAGCCCGCCGATCCCGAGCCCGAGCCGTCCGACAGCGCCATCGCGGCCGCGCCGCAGGACAAGGTGACGGTCCAGGTGGCCGCCGCCGACGGCCGCAGCTGGATCTCCGCCAAGGACCACAACGGCCGGCTGCTCTTCGACGGAGTCCTCAAGCAGGGCGACTCCAAGACCTTCCAGGACAGCTCGAAGGTGCACCTCGTCCTCGGCGACGCGGGCGCCATCGACCTCTTCGTCAACGGCAAGAAGATCGAGGACGACTTCAAGCCGGGCTCCGTGGAACGCCTCACGTACACCAAGGGCGACCCCGAGGCCGGGTAACTCGCCCGAAGGGGTGTCCGCCGCACGGGGTTGGCCGGGACCGGCCAACCCCGTCGACATGGGGTGTCGGTGGGACGAAGTACTCTTGAGCCCATGCCTGAACGCCGTACCGTCGCACTCGTCACCCTTGGCTGCGCCCGTAACGAGGTGGACTCGGAGGAGCTCGCAGGCCGTTTGGAGGCGGACGGCTGGCGGCTCGTGGAGGACGCCGAGGAAGCGGACGTCGCCGTCGTCAACACCTGTGGTTTCGTCGAGGCCGCCAAGAAGGACTCCGTCGACGCCCTCCTGGAGGCCAACGACCTCAAGGGACATGGCAGAACCCAGGCCGTGGTGGCGGTGGGCTGCATGGCCGAGCGGTACGGCAAGGAACTCGCCGAGGCCCTCCCCGAGGCCGACGGCGTGCTCGGTTTCGACGACTACGCGAACATCTCGGACCGGCTCCAGACCATCCTCAACGGTGGCATCCACGCCGCGCACACCCCGCGCGACCGGCGCAAGCTGCTGCCGATCAGCCCGGCCGAGCGTCAGGACTCCGCCGACGCGGTCGCGCTCCCCGGGCACGCCCCCGCGGACCTTCCGGAGGGCCTCGCTCCGGCCTCCGGCCCCCGCGCGCCCCTGCGCCGCCGACTGGACGGCTCCCCGGTCGCCTCCGTGAAGCTCGCCTCCGGCTGCGACCGGCGCTGCTCCTTCTGCGCCATCCCGTCCTTCCGCGGTTCCTTCATCTCCCGTCGCCCGAGCGATGTGCTGAACGAGACGCGGTGGCTGGCCGAGCAGGGCGTGAAGGAGATCATGCTGGTCTCCGAGAACAACACCTCCTACGGCAAGGACCTGGGCGACATCCGTCTGCTGGAGTCGCTGCTGCCCGAGCTCGCCGAGGTCGACGGCATCGAGCGGGTGCGCGTCAGCTACCTCCAGCCCGCCGAGATGCGGCCCGGCCTCATCGACGTGCTGACCTCCACCCCGAAGGTCGCTCCCTACTTCGACCTGTCCTTCCAGCACTCCGCGCCCGGCGTGCTGCGCGCGATGCGGCGCTTCGGCGACACCGACCGGTTCCTGGAACTGCTCGACACGATCCGGAACAAGGCGCCCGAGGCCGGCGTGCGCTCCAACTTCATCGTGGGCTTCCCCGGGGAGAGCGAGGCCGACCTCGCCGAGCTGGAGCGGTTCCTGAACGGCGCCCGGCTGGACGCGATCGGTGTCTTCGGCTACTCCGACGAGGAGGGCACCGAGGCGGCGACCTACGACGGCAAGCTCGACGAGGACGTCGTCGCCGAGCGGCTGGCCCGCGTCTCACGACTGGCCGAGGAACTCGTCTCGCAGCGCGCCGAGGAGCGTGTCGGTCAGACGGTGCACGTCCTCGTCGAGTCCGTGGACGACGAGGAGGGCGTGTACGGCCGTGCCGCGCACCAGGCGCCGGAGACGGACGGCCAGGTGCTGCTCACGAGCGGCGCGGGGCTGAGCAGCGGCCGTATGGTCGAGGCGAAGGTGGTCGGTACGGAGGGTGTCGACCTGGTGGCCGAGCCGCTGCAGAGCTCGTTCGCGTCGCCTGCGTGGAGTGAGGAGGCGGGCAGATGACCGGTGTCCCGGCATCCGCGGCGGGAGGCCCCTCCGGCGCGAGGAGGGCCGCCGCCGGTGCGGCTTCCCCGGCTGCTGCGGCCTCGGGGACGGTTCCCGGAGCGGCGGTCGGCCGTGCGGCCGCGCGGTCGGCCGACAACGGGGAGTCGTCCGGCGCGGGGCACGGGACGCCGTCCGGGGCGGGACAAGGTGGGCCCGCCGGGGCCGCCGCTGCAGGCGCGGAGGCGAGCGGGGCTGCCTCCGACGAGGATTCGGGGAGTGCCGTTCTCGACGAGCAGGGCGATGCGAAACCCCCGCGCGGCGCGAAGCTGGCGGCCGCGGCCGTCAACCAGGCCAGCGTCTGGAACATCGCCAACCTCCTGACCATGCTCCGGCTGCTCCTCGTGCCGGCCTTCGTCGCGCTGATGCTCGCCGACGGCGGATACGACCCGGCGTGGCGGTCCCTCGCCTGGGCGGCTTTCGCCATCGCCATGATCACCGACCTCTTCGACGGTCATCTGGCGCGCACCTACAACCTGGTCACCGACTTCGGGAAGATCGCCGACCCCATCGCCGACAAGGCGATCATGGGGGCGGCGCTGATCTGTCTGTCCGGGCTCGGGGATCTGCCGTGGTGGGTGACCGGCGTCATCCTCGGGCGGGAACTCGGGATCACGCTGCTGCGTTTTCTGGTCATCCGGTACGGCGTCATCCCGGCCAGCCGCGGAGGCAAGCTCAAGACCCTCACCCAGGGCGTGGCCGTAGGCATGTACGTGCTGGCACTGACGGGGTGGCTGGCCACTCTGAGGTGGTGGGTGATGGCCGCGGCGGTCGTTCTGACGGTGGTGACCGGACTCGACTATGTGAAACAGGCCATTGTGCTGCGCAGGCAGGGAATCGCCGAGCGCAAGGCCGCGTTGGAGGAGAAGGAAGCGTGAGTTCCACGGCCACTGACGTGGTGCGACTACTCACGGTGAAGGGCGAGACGCTCGCTGTCGCGGAGTCGCTGACCGGTGGCCTCGTGGCCGCGGAGATCACATCCGTCCCCGGGGCGTCCAAGGTCTTCCGCGGCTCGGTGACCGCCTACGCCACCGAACTGAAGCGTGAACTGCTCGGTGTCGACGCCACCCTGCTGTCGGCACAGGGAGCGGTGGATCCGCAGGTCGCGGCCCAGATGGCGGCCGGCGTGCGCAAGGCGCTCGGCACCGACTGGGGCATCGCGACCACCGGTGTCGCGGGACCGGAGCCGCAGGACGGGCAGGCCGTCGGGACGGTCTTCGTGGCCGTGGAAGGGCCGTTCGGAACCGATTCCGGTTCTGCCGGCGGCGGAAAAGTGAAGGCTCTGCGGTTGAACGGCGACCGCGAGGAAATTCGTAGAGAGAGTGTACGGAGCGTACTCGCACTGCTCCTGGAGGGGCTTGCGGGCGAACAGACTGGGAATGAGCGGGCACAGGATACGGAACGGAACGGGGGGTTTTGATGTTTGCAGCCCTGAGTGAACACGACATCGCTCCCCGCACGGCCGCGGCGCAAGGCGGTACGGTGGGGCGTAATGGATGCGGCTACGCGGTCCGAGGAGGGAGCCACCGATGATTCTGCTCCGTCGCCTGCTGGGTGACGTGCTGCGTCGGCAGCGCCAGCGCCAGGGCCGTACTCTGCGCGAAGTCTCCTCGTCCGCCCGAGTCTCACTCGGCTATCTCTCCGAGGTGGAGCGGGGGCAGAAGGAGGCTTCCTCCGAGCTGCTCTCCGCCATCTGCGACGCGCTGGACGTACGGATGTCCGAGCTCATGCGGGAAGTGAGCGACGAGCTCGCCCTCGCCGAGCTGGCCCAGTCTGCAGCGGCCACCCCCAGCGAGCCTGTACCCACGCCGGTTCGACCGATGCTGGGTTCCGTATCGGTGACCGGCGTGCCACCGGAACGGGTGACCATCAAGGCGCCCGCCGAGGCGGTGGACGTCGTCGCCGCGTGAGTGTTGCGCGTGGGCGCGGGTTTCCCGCGTGCGCGCGTGACGCCGACGAGGCGCTGAGAAGGTGTGTGAGGCCCCGGCCGGGCCTCTCCGGTGATCCGGAGGGGTGCCGTTCGGGGTTTTCGCTTTGGCGAGGGCTTCCGGGCGCCCGACTGTCCCTTTTCTGTGCGTTTGCCGGTGTTGCGTGCGGCGGTCATCGTTGAGGGGATGGCAGGGCAGTCAACGGAGGTGTGCGGATGTACGTCGTGAAGAGCCCGTTGTCCGACGCGAACCTCAAGACCGTGTCGGAGGCGTTGCAGGGCGCGCTTGTGGACCTGGTGGATCTCGCCCTCGTGGCGAAGCAGATCCACTGGAACGTGGTAGGGCCGCGCTTCCGTTCCGTGCACCTCCAGCTCGACGAGGTCGTCGACACGGCACGGAAGTATTCGGACATCGTGGCGGAGCGTGCCGCGGCGCTCGGGATCCCGCCGGACGGGCGTGCCGCGACCGTGGCCGTCGGCAGTGGGATCGGCGTGACGCCCGAGGGGTGGGTCGACGACACGACCGCCGTCGGGACCCTCGTCGAGGCGCTGGGCGCGGTGATCGCGCGGATGCGGGAGCGGGTCGAGGCCACCGGTGAGCCGGATCCGGTGAGCCAGGACATCTTCATCGGCATCACGGCGGACCTGGAGAAGCATCACTGGATGTTCCAGGCCGAGAACGGGTGACCCTGGCGGGCGCGGCAGCGGACGACGGCGACGGGCCGGCCGGGAGTTTCGCCGCTCGTGGTGTCGCGGCGCGGTGTGGCGGGGTGTGCGGTGCGCCTGTGTGCCGGTGGTGCGCCCTGCCCGCGCGCCCCGGTGGCCGAATGACGTCCGGCTGGAGGTTGCGGCCGTGACGGGGATAGGGCGCTGGGGGGTCCGCGGAGCGGTGCTGGGATTGGGGGCGCTGTGGTGGTGGGCCGTGGTGCGGCTGGTGGTCGTACCGGAGGCGGGGGTGCTGGAGGCGGCCGTCGCCGCCGGGGGCTGGGGGCTGAGCGTGCTGCCGGTGCACTGTGTGCCGAAGGCCCAGGCGAGTGGGGTGCTTGGTTCGGGGCGGTGGCGGAGGGTGTGGGGAGCGGGAGCCCGCGGGGTGGTGTCCCGGCGGGGTGAAGTCCGGGGGTGATGCGGGGGTTGCCGGCAGGTAGGGAGAGGTGGGCCTCACCACGGCATCGCCACGCCCCCGTTCGGGCGGAGGATCTGGCCGGTCGTGAAGGACGAGGCGTCGGATGCCAGGTGGAGGACGGCGTGGGCGATGTCGTCGGGGTCGCCGACCCGTCCGAGGGGTGACATCCGGGCCATCGCGCCCTCCGTGTGCGCCTGGGCCGCGTCGTCGTGGCGGTCGGTCATCGGGGTGCGGATCCAGCCCGGAGCGACAGCGTTGACCCGGATGCCGTACCGGCCGACCTCCGTCGCGAGGGTCTTCGTCAGCTGGACCACCGCCGCCTTGGCCGCGCCGTAGCAGAGCAGCCCGGGGCCGCCGGTGTCGACGGCGCCCGAGGCCATCGTGACGATGCTGCCCCGGGTGCCGAGCTCGATCATCAGGCGGGTCGCCTCCTGGCAGGCGTACAGCACTCCCTTGAAGTTCACGTTCAGCACCCGGTCGAGGTCCTCGTCCCGGGTCTCCAGTACCGGGCTGCTGTGCATGATTCCGGCGATCGCGGCCAGGACGTCCAGACGTTCGCAGGAGGTGATGGCCTGCCTCAGCCCGGAGCGGTCGGTGACGTCGAGGGGGTGGGTGTGGGCGGTGCCGCCCCGGTCCTTGATGAGGGAGGCCGACTCGTGCAGGCCGTCGGTGTCGCGGTCCGCACAGTGCACGGTGGCCCCCGCCTCGGCGAGCAGGAGGGCCGAGGCGCGGCCGATGCCGCTCGCGGCGCCGGTGACGAACGCGGTCCGGCCGGTGAGGTCGTACGCCGTGACGGGCATGTACGGACCGTACGAGCATTTCTGACGGGTCGTCAATTGGGGTGGCTGCGCCGGATTGCCGCCGGAGCGGGACCCGGCTGGCAGGTGGGGCACCAGTACGTGGGGCGTTCGCGGGAGCCGTCGCCCTGGTCGGCGACGCGGACGGAGGTGCGGCAGCGCAGGCAGGGGCGGGGAGCCCGGCCGTACACGAAGAGGTCCTGGCCGCGGCTGCCGGTCGTCCTGCGGATCGGGCGGTCGCGGTTTGGCCTCCAGCAGCCTCTTGGCCAGCTCGGGCAGCTTTGGCGGCGCGCTCGGCGGGCAGGTCGCCCACCGGGAGCCAGGGGGTGACGCCCAGCAGGAAGCAGAGCTCGCTCTTGTAGACATTGCC
>NZ_GG657757.1:6479177-6718768 GCF_000158955.1 Streptomyces viridochromogenes DSM 40736
ACGGTCGGCGTTGCCGAGGATCGCGCGGATTTGGTGGCCGGGCCCGCCGCCCCAGCGCCGGCCGTTCGCGTAGACCTTCCAGGCGCCGTCCATCCGCAGGTGGGAGTGCAGGGTCAGACCGCCTTCGACGCGGGTCAGGAGGTGCTTGCCGCGCGGGGTGACATCGAGGACCGTGCGGCCGGTGATGTCGGCCGTGGCGAAGCGGGGCACCCGGAGGTCGCTGCGGGTCAGCACCTTGCCCGCGAGGGCGTCGTGCAGTCGCCTCGCCGTCTGCCAGACCGTGTCACCTTCGGGCATGGGTCAAGGGTGGCACGGTGAGGGGTGCCCGGTCCGGTCGGCTGTGAGGGGGACGGGGCGGGGCGAGGGCGCGCCGGTGCACCGGGGTGCGGTCGTCGGGCGCGCAGGCGCGGCCCGCACGCGCGGTGTGGTGGTCAGGCGCGCAGACGCAGCCCGCGGGGAGTCGCGATGAAGCCCGCTCCTTCCAGGAGGGCGCCGATGGGGGAGGTCAGGGCCTGGGCGCCGTTGACGCGCTCCACGGTGACCGTGCCGAGGGAGCCCGCGCGGGCGGCCGCTGCCAGGGACTCGGCGGCGGCGCTCAGGCGGGGGTCGTCGGTGGGGTCGCCGTCCGGGTCGGTGGCCCAGGCCAGCAGCGTCTTGCCACCGCGCTCCATGTAGAGCGTCAGCTCACCGTCGACGAGAACCACCAGCGAGCCCGCCTTGCGGCCCGGCTTGTGTCCGGCGCCGGTCGGGGGCTCGGGCCAGGGCAGGGCGGCGCCGTACGCGTTCGCCGGGTCGGCGGCGGCGAGGACGACGGCCCGGGACGCGGGATCGGGGCGGTTGCGGCGACCCGGGAAACCGGGATCGTACGGTGCGCGTCCGCCGTTCTGCCAGGGCGGGGCGCTCTGCGGGGGATAGTCGCGGGGTGAGACGTACTCGCCCGGGGCGGGCCGGGGGGCGGGGGCCTCGAAGGCGGCGCCGAAGTCGGTGAAGTCGTCCTGCCCGGGGTCGTCGGTGTGGTCGGTGGAGGTGGCCGAGTCGTCCGGTCCCGCGAAGTCGTGGGCCGGGAACGGGTCGAGGCCAGGGTCCTGCGGGGGGCCGGGCAGGTCCTGGCCGCGGTCCCGGGCGGTGGACACCGCGCGCAGGCGGTCCACGGCGCCGTCCATCGCGAACTGTGCGGCGCCGAGACCCTCCACGACGTAGCCGCGGCGGGCCTGGCCGCTCTCCTCGAAGGCGGCCAGCACGCGGTACGTCGCCGAGAACCCGCCCTCGACACCCTCCGCCGAGACCGCGCCCCTGGTCACCACGCCGTGCCGGTCGAGGAGGGTGCGGGCGAGGGCGTGCGCCCGCACCGTGGGGTCCGGCTCGTGCGCCGGGAGCAGGGACCAGCGGCCGGCGACGGTCGGCGGACCGGTGCGGGACGCGCTGCGGGCCGCCGCCGTCAGGGAGCCGTAGCGGCCGCGCGGGACCGCGCGCTTGGCACGGTGGGCCGTGGAACCGGCGGTGCGGCCCGAGCCGAGCAGGGAGCGCATGGGGGTGAGCGTGTCGTTCGTCAATCGCCCGGACCAGGCGAGGTCCCAGAGCGCGTCGGCCAGCTGGGGGTCGGTCGCGTCGGGGTGGGTGGTGGCGCGGACCTGGTCGGCGATCTGGCGGAAGAACAGGCCGTAGCCGCCGGACAGGGTGTCCAGGACGGACTGGTGCAGGGCCGTCAGCTCCAGGGGGTGCGGGGGCGGCAGGAGCAGGGGGGCCGCGTCCGCCAGGTAGAGGGAGACCCAGCCGTCCTTGCCGGGGAGGGAACCGGCCCCGGCCCACACCACCTCTCCGGCGGCGGTCAGCTCGTCCAGCATCGCCGGGGTGTAGTTCACCACCCGGGAGGGCAGGACCAGCTTTCTCCAGCGCGGAGGCCGGTACGGACGCGCCCTGCATCTGTTCGATGGCCCGGACCAGCCCGTCGATGCCGCGCAGGGAGTGTCCCTTGCCGATGTGCTGCCACTGGGGGAGGAACTGGGCGAGCGCCGGCGGAGGCACCGGCTCCAGCTCGTGCCGCAGCGCGGCCAGGGAACGGCGGCGCAGCCGGCGCAGCACGGTCGCGTCACACCACTCCTGGCCGATCCCGGCCGGATGGAACTCGCCCTGGACGACCCGGCCCGCCGCGGCGAGCCGCTGGAGGGCGCCCTCGGTGACGGCCGTGCCCAGACCGAAACGGGCCGCCGCCTTGGCCGAGGTGAACGGGTCGTGGGTGCGGGCGTAGCGCGCGAGGAGGTCGCCGAGCGGGTCCTTGACCGGCTCCGTGAAGGCCTCCGGGACGCCGACGGGCAGGGCTGTGCCCAGTGCGTCGCGCAGACGGCCCGCGTCCTCGATCGCCGCCCAGTGGTCGGCGCCGCCGACCCGCACCCGGATGGCGCGGCGCGCACCGGCCAGCTCCTGCGCCCACTGCGGCTCGGCGCCCCGCTCGGCGAGCTCCGCGTCCGTGAGCGGGCCGAGGAGGCGCAGGATGTCCGCGACGCCCTCGGCGTCCTTGACGCGGCGGTCCTCGGTGAGCCACTGGAGCTCCCGCTCCAGCTCCGTCAGCACCTCCGCGTCGAGCAGCTCGCGCAGCTCCGCCTGACCCAGCAGCTCGGCCAGCAGCCGTGAGTCCAGCGACAGGGCCGCGGCGCGGCGCTCGGCGAGCGGGGAGTCGCCCTCGTACAGGAACTGGGCGACGTAGCCGAAGAGCAGGGAGCGCGCGAACGGGGACGGTTCGGCCGTCGTGACCTCTACGAGGCGTACCTTGCGGGACTCCAGGTCGCCCATCAACTCGACGAGCCCGGGAACGTCGAAGACGTCCTGGAGGCACTCGCGGACCGCCTCCAGCACGATCGGGAACGAGCCGAACTCGCTCGCCACCTGAAGCAGCTGCGAAGCACGCTGCCGCTGCTGCCACAACGGGGTGCGCTTACCGGGGTTGCGGCGCGGCAGCAGTAGCGCACGGGCGGCGCACTCGCGGAAGCGGGAGGCGAACAGGGCAGAGCTGCCCACCTGGTCGGTGACGACCTGGTCGACCTCGCCCTTGTCGAAGACGACGTCGGCGGCGCCCACCGGGGCTTGCTCGGCGTCGTACTCCCGGCCCATCTTGACCGGCTCCTGGTCCAGCAGGTCCAGGCCCATCAGGTCGGCGTCCGGCAGGCGCAGCACGATGCCGTCGTCCGCGTGCATGACCTGCGCGTCCATGCCGTACCGCTCGGAGAGCTTGGCGCCGAGCGCGAGCGCCCAGGGGGCGTGCACCTGGGCGCCGAAGGGGGAGTGCACCACCACGCGCCAGTCGCCGAGCTCGTCGCGGAAGCGCTCCACGACGATCGTCCGGTCGTCCGGGACGTGGCCGCAGGCCTCGCGCTGTTCGGCCAGGTAGGAGAGCACGTTGTCCGCCGCCCAGGCGTCCAGACCGGCGGCGACGAGGCGGAACCGGGCGTCTTCCTCGGACAGGGAGCCGACCTCGCGCAGGAACGCGCCCACCGCGCGGCCCAGCTCCAGCGGACGGCCGAGCTGGTCACCCTTCCAGAAGGGCAGCCGGCCCGGTACACCCGGGGCCGGGGAGACCAGGACACGGTCGCGGGTGATGTCCTCGATGCGCCAGGAGCTCGTGCCCAGGGTGAAGACATCACCGACGCGGGACTCGTAGACCATCTCCTCGTCGAGCTCGCCGACCCGGCCGCCGCCCTTCTTCGGGTCCGCTCCGGCGAGGAAGACCCCGAACAGGCCCCGGTCGGGGATCGTGCCCCCGGAGGTGACGGCGAGACGCTGTGCGCCGGGGCGGCCGGTGATCTCGCCGGTGACCCGGTCCCACACCACGCGCGGGCGCAGCTCCGCGAACGCGTCGGACGGGTAGCGCCCGGCCAGCATGTCCAGGACCGCCGTGAAGGCGGACTCGGGCAGTGAGGCGAACGGGGCGGCCCGGCGCACGGCGGCGAGGAGGTCGTCGAACTGCCAGCTGTCCATCGCCGTCATGGCGACGACCTGCTGGGCCAGCACGTCGAGGGGGTTGGCGGGGACCCTGAGGGACTCGATGGCGCCGGTACGCATGCGTTCGGTGACCACGGCCGCCTGGACCAGGTCGCCGCGGTACTTCGGGAAGACCACGCCGGTGGAGACCGCGCCCACCTGGTGGCCCGCGCGGCCGACGCGCTGGAGGCCGGAGGCCACCGAGGGCGGCGACTCCACCTGCACCACGAGGTCCACCGCACCCATGTCGATGCCCAGTTCCAGACTGGACGTGGCCACGACCGCGGGGAGGCGGCCCGCCTTGAGGTCCTCCTCGACCAGCGCGCGCTGCTCCTTCGACACCGAGCCGTGGTGGGCGCGGGCGATGACCTGCGGAGCGCCCTGGGCGGCTCCCGAGCCGCCCATCAGCTCGGCGGGGGAATGGTGCTCGTCGAGAGGCTCGCCCGTGGCCCGTTCGTAGGCGATCTCGTTCAGGCGGTTGCACAGGCGCTCCGCGAGGCGGCGGGAGTTCGCGAAGACGATCGTGGAGCGGTGGGCCTGGACGAGGTCGGTGATCCGCTCCTCGACGTGCGGCCAGATCGACGGGCGCTCGGCGCCCTCCGAGCCGTCCGTCACCGGGGAGCCGCCCAGCTCGCCCAGGTCTTCGACCGGGACGACGACGGAGAGGTCGAACTCCTTGCCCGACTCCGGCTGGACGATCTCCACCTTGCGGCGGGGCGAGAGGAAACGGGCCACCTCGTCGACCGGGCGGACCGTCGCGGACAGGCCGATGCGGCGGGCGGGCTTCGGGAGCAGCTCGTCCAGCCGCTCCAAGGAGAGCGCCAGGTGTGCGCCGCGCTTGGTGCCGGCCACCGCGTGCACCTCGTCGAGGATCACGGTGTCCACCCCGGTCAGCGCGTCGCGGGTGGCCGAGGTCAGCATCAGGAACAGTGACTCGGGGGTCGTGATCAGGATGTCCGGCGGGCGGGTGGACAGGGCGCGGCGCTCGGCGGCGGGGGTGTCGCCCGACCGGATGCCCACCTTGACCTCGGGCTCGGGCAGACCGAGGCGTACCGATTCCTGGCGGATTCCGGTCAGGGGGCTGCGGAGGTTGCGCTCGACGTCCACGGCCAGGGCCTTCAGCGGCGAGACGTACAGGACACGGCAGCGCTTCTTCGGGTCGGCGGGGGGCGGTGTCGAGGCCAGCTGGTCCAGGGCGGCCAGGAAGGCGGCCAGGGTCTTGCCGGAGCCGGTGGGCGCGACGACCAGCACGTCCGAGCCCTCGTGGATGGCCTGCCACGCCCCGGTCTGGGCGGTGGTGGGCGCGGAGAAGGCCCCCGTGAACCAGGCGCGGGTCGCGGGGGAGAACGTGTCCAGGGCTCGGTGTGCGTGGCTGGCCATGGGTCCATCGTGCACCTCGGCACTGACAACGGGCCGCCGCCCGTGGTGCAGCGGGACAATGGCGGTATGAGCGAGCGGGCGCGGCACTGGCAGTACGACGAGCTGCCGGGTGTGGATCTGCTGCGGGCCCGTTACGTGCGGAAGACGTTCGTGCGGCACACGCACGAGAACTTCGTGATCGCCGCCATCGTCTACGGGGTGGAGGTCTTCCACCACGGCGGGGGTGACCAGTACGCGGGCGCCGGGGCTCTGGCGCTGGTGAACCCGGACACACCGCACACCGGGCGGGCGGGGGTGCCCGAGGGGTGGCGGTACGGGGCCGTGTATCCGTCGGTGGACGTGGTGGCGGAGATCGCGGCCGAGACCACGGCCCTGCGGGGGACTCCGGGGTTCGTCGCCCCGGTGGTGAGTGATCCGTACGCCGTCGGGCTGGTGCACCAGGTGCTGCGGGCGGCCGACGAGGGCAACGCCCTGGCCGCCGACACATTGCTGCGGGTCGCCGTGACCAGGTTGCTGCGGTTGAACGGCGGTCCGATGCCGCGGCGGGAGGTGAGGACGGCTGGAGCCCGGATCGCGGCACGCGCGCGTGGGGTGCTGGAGGAGCGGCTGGCCCGGCCGCCGAGTCTGGAGCGGTTGGCCGCCGAGCTGGGGACCGGACCGTTCGCGCTGCTGCGGGCCTTCCGGGACGCCTACGGTATGCCGCCGCACGCGTGGCTCACGGATGCGCGGGTACGGCGGGCACGGCTGCTGCTGGACCTGGGGACGGCGCCCTCGGAGGTCGCCGTGGCCGTCGGGTTCACCGATCAGCCGCATCTCAACCGGCACTTCAGCAGGATGGTCGGTGTGCCTCCGGGGGCGTATCAGCGGGAGCGCAAGAACGTACAAGACCCGGGATAGCGGCTGCTCGTAGCGTGCGGGCGTGGCAGAACGGACAGCTCTCAGAGATACCGGGACCGATGGGAAGCCGGACCGCGCCGTCGTGCGGGACGCCCTGGGCGTGGGGGTGGCTGTCGGGCTCTCCGGGTTCGCCTTCGGGGTGACGTCGGCGGGCAGCGGACTCACGCTGATGCAGACGTGCGCGCTCAGTCTGCTGGTGTTCACCGGGGCGTCCCAGTTCGCCCTGGTGGGGGCTCTCGCGGCAGGAGGAAGTCCGTTCACGGCCGCTGCCGGGGCTTTCTTCCTGGGCGTGCGGAACGCCTTCTACGGTCTGCGGCTGTCGCAGTTGCTGGCCCTCCCGCGCGCGGTGCGGCCGTTCGCCGCGCAGTGGGTGATCGACGAGACGGCCGCCGTCGCGCTCGCCCAGCCCACGCGGCGCAGCGCCCGGATCGGGTTCTTCGTGACCGGGCTGACGCTGTACCTGCTGTGGAACCTCACCACACTGCTCGGTGCCCTGGGCGCCGAGGCCATCGGGGACACCGACGCCTGGGGGCTGGACGCCGCCGGTCCCGCGGTGTTCCTGGCCCTGCTCGCGCCGATGCTGAGGACCGGCACCGAGCGGGCCGTGGCCGGACTCGCCGTGCTGCTGGGGCTCGGGCTGCTGCCCGTGCTGCCCGCCGGGGTGCCGGTTCTGCTGGCCGCGCTGGCGGCGCCGGTCGTGCTGTGGGCGGACGGCCGGCGCGGTCGAGAGAGGGCTGAGCGGTGAACGTCTGGATCGCGATCGGGGTGACCGTCCTCGGGTGCTACGCCGTCAAGCTGGCCGGGCTGCTGGTGCCCGCGGGGGCTCTGGAGCGGCCCGCCGTCAAGCGGCTTGCCGCGCTGCTGCCCGTCGCGCTGCTCGCGGCCCTCACGGCCCAGCAGACGTTCGCCGACGGGCAGACGCTGGTGCTGGACGCGCGGGCCGCGGGGCTCGCCGCCGCGGCCGTGACGCTGATGCTGCGCGCCCCGTTCCTGCTCGTCGTCGGGGCTGCCGTGGTCGTGACCGCCGGGGTGCGGGCCATGGGCGCGGGGTGATCAGCCGACGGGGCGACCGTGGGACCGGAGCGTGCGCAGGGCCTCGATCGTCGCCACGGGGCGGGCCTCCAAGGCGGGCGCCGGGGCCCAGTGGCGCCGACGCACAGGCCAGCCGCCGTCCTCCTGCTGCTGGGCCGCGAGGTGGTCGAGGGAGCGGGCCATCTCGTCGTCCGTGAACCACGCGCGCGCGAGGGAGCGCGGTGTTCTCGCGTAGTCGTGCGGGAAGTGGTGCTCTCCCGGGGCGTAGCCGGGGCCGACCGGGTAGGCGTCCAGGGCGTCGGGGTCCAGTGCCGCGAGGCGGCGGGCGCGTACCAGGCGGCCCAGGCGGTCGGCGGCCGCCTCCGCACGCGGGCGGTCGGGGGCGGAGTCCAGGAAGGCCACGGCGGCCTCGATCTCGTCCGGGTGGGACTCCTCCAGCGACTCGACCGCCTGCCAGCAGAACTCCGTGGCCCGGAACAGCCAGGCGTGCCACACCTCGTTGCGGTGCAGCAGCCCCACCACCGGCCCCGTGGCCAGGAGGGCGCTGGGCGGGTCGTCCACGACCGTCACGAAGGGCGCCGTGGGGTAGTCGCGCTGGCTCGGATGGACCGCTGGAAGGGCACCGTCCGCGGTGGAGACCGACGTCAGGTAACGGCACATACGCTCCACGCGCTGGCCGGCGCAACGCCCCACCGCGTCCAGGACCCGCAGCGCGTGGGCGGTGTGCGGGGGCTGGCTGACCGGGCCGCGCAGATCGGGCTCCAGAGCGTGGCCGTACCCGCCGTCCTCGTTGCGGTAGGCGTCCAGGGCGGTCTCCACCGGGTCGGCGGTGGCGCCCCGGAAGTGGTGGGCGAAGAGGCGCCGCTCGAGCACGCGCGCGGTGAGCCAGACGAAGCGCTCCGCGCGTGCGACGGGGCTGTGCGACGGGGGTGTCGGGGGGACTGCGGAAGCTCCTGTGTCGGCCATGGGTCAGACCGTAGGGCGCAAAGCGGTGCCGACAGGCGGTCCCGGCCCAGGCCCACCCCAGGGGCGGGATACTGGGGGCATGCGGTTGACGGTCTTCTGGCAGCGGATGGCGGAGCACTTCGGTCCTGGCTACGCCGACACCTTCGCGCGCGACCACGTGATGTCGGAGCTGGGCGGGCGCACGGTGCACGAGGCGCTCGACGCCGGCTGGGACGCCAAGCGGGTCTGGCAGGTGGTGTGCACGGTGATGGACGTGCCGGGGGAGAAGCGTTGACCTCTCGTGGAGGCCGCTGACGGGCCGGTCACGAAGATCGCAGGCGGGCAGACGGCTGTCGGTGGCGTGGGCGAGACTTGGTCCGTGGCACCAACTGACGAGACCGGGCAGGCAGTGACCGACGAGGCCGGGCAGGCAGTGACTGACGAGGCCGGGCAGGCAGTGACTGACGAGGCCGGGCAGGCAGTGACTGACGAGGCCGGGCAGGGAGCCGGGCAGTCGTCCCCGTTCGGTACGACACCGCCCACCGGGACCGCCGCAGGGCCGAACAACCGTATGCCGCGGTGGCTGCCCCGCGCCATGGTGCTCGCACTCACCCTCGTCGCCGTGTTCCAGCTGGGCAGTTGGGCCTTCCACCAGCTCACCGGCCTGCTGATCAACATCCTCATCGCGTTCTTCCTGGCGCTGGCCATAGAACCGGCGGTGAGCTGGATGGCCTCGCGCGGCGTCCGCAGGGGGCTGGCCACGTTCGTCGTCTTCATCGGCGTGATCATCGTGGCCGCAGGCTTCGTCACGCTGCTCGGTTCCATCCTCGCGGACCAGATCATCAAGATGATCGAGGGCTTCCCGGCGTACCTCGACTCCGTCATCCACTGGATCAACACACACTTCAACACCGACCTGAAGCGCGTGGACATCCAGGAGGGCCTGCTCCGCTCCGACTGGCTGCGCAACTACGTGCAGAACAGTGCCACGGGTGTCCTGGACGTGTCCGCCCAGGTCATCGGGGGTCTCTTCCAGTTGCTGACGATCGCGCTGTTCTCGTTCTACTTCGCCGCGGACGGCCCCCGGCTGCGCCGCGCGATCTGCTCCGTCCTGCCGCCCGCCCGGCAGGCCGAGGTGCTCCGCGCGTGGGAGATCGCCGTCAACAAGACCGGCGGGTACATCTACTCCCGCGGTCTGATGGCCCTGATCTCCGGCGTGGCCCACTTCGTCCTGCTGCAGGCCCTGGACGTGCCCTACGCGCCCGTGCTCGCCGTGTGGGTCGGGCTGGTGTCGCAGTTCATCCCCACCATCGGCACGTATCTCGCGGGTGCGCTGCCCATGCTGATCGCGTTCACGGTGGACCCCTGGTACGCGCTGTGGGTGCTGATGTTCGTCGTGGTCTACCAGCAGTTCGAGAACTACGTGCTCCAGCCCAAGCTGACCTCCAGGACCGTCGACATCCACCCCGCGGTCTCCTTCGGCTCGGTCATCGCCGGCACCGCGCTCCTCGGCGCCGTCGGCGCGCTGATCGCCATCCCCGCGGTCGCCACGCTCCAGGCCTTCCTGGGGGCGTACGTGAAGCGGTACGACGTCACGGACGACCCCCGGGTGCACGGCCATCGCCGACGGGGAGAGGGGCCTGGCCCGATCACACGGGCGCGGCAGCTGTGGGCACGGCGGCCCGGGGCGGAGAAGCCCGGGCCCGGAGGCGGAGAACCTGGGCAGGATTCCTCCTGATCCCGGCGTCGACCGACCGAGCGGCAGTCAGGATCCAGGCGTCGGACCGACTGGCCCGTTCCGCAGGCCAGCTCCAGCACGTCTCCGCTGATCGGGAGGCCGTCCGTCCTGGCCAGGGGCCGCTGGAGTTCCGCGCGCTCCGCGTAGGGCCGGTCGTACTCGGCCGCCCCCGCGCGGTAGTAGGCGATCTGCTCCGTGAGGAGGGCGTCGTCATCACCGTTCATGACCGGAAGGGTCGGGGCTGCCCCTGCGGCAAGGTCAACCGCGAGGCCGCGGGTGTGCCGTGTGGTGCGCTTGACACGAAAATCGAACATCCATTCTTATGGAGGTACCGGCGAGGCTCAACGGCGGGCAGTTCGACGTAGTTTGGGTAGAGAAGTGCCCGAGTTATCCACAGGCCGGACGTGCGTCGGGGCGCATTGTCAGTGGCAGGCGTTAGCGTCTTTGACGTGAAGCGATCGACTCAAGCAAATCGGGTGGAACCCATGGCAGGAACCGACCGCGAGAAGGCCCTGGATGCCGCTCTCGCACAGATTGAACGGCAATTCGGCAAGGGCGCGGTCATGCGCATGGGCGACCGTACCAATGAGCCCATCGAGGTCATCTCGACCGGCTCCACCGCCCTGGACGTGGCCCTCGGCGTGGGCGGCCTGCCCCGCGGCCGTGTCGTCGAGATCTACGGACCGGAGTCCTCCGGTAAGACCACCCTGACCCTGCACGCGGTGGCGAACGCGCAGAAGGCCGGAGGCCAGGTCGCCTTCGTCGACGCGGAGCACGCCCTCGACCCCGAGTACGCGAAGAAGCTCGGCGTCGACATCGACAACCTCATCCTTTCCCAGCCGGACAACGGCGAGCAGGCCCTGGAGATCGTGGACATGCTGGTCCGCTCCGGCGCCCTCGACCTCATCGTCATCGACTCCGTCGCCGCGCTCGTCCCGCGCGCGGAGATCGAGGGCGAGATGGGCGACAGTCACGTGGGTCTGCAGGCCCGCCTGATGAGCCAGGCCCTGCGAAAGATCACCAGCGCGCTCAACCAGTCCAAGACCACCGCGATCTTCATCAACCAGCTCCGCGAGAAGATCGGCGTGATGTTCGGCTCCCCGGAGACCACCACCGGTGGCCGGGCGCTGAAGTTCTACGCCTCGGTGCGTATCGACATCCGCCGCATCGAGACCCTGAAGGACGGCACCGAGGCGGTCGGCAACCGCACCCGCTGCAAGGTCGTCAAGAACAAGGTCGCGCCGCCCTTCAAGCAGGCCGAGTTCGACATCCTCTACGGCCAGGGCATCAGCCGCGAGGGCGGCCTGATCGACATGGGCGTGGAGCACGGCTTCGTCCGCAAGGCGGGCGCCTGGTACACGTACGAGGGCGACCAGCTCGGCCAGGGCAAGGAGAACGCGCGCAACTTCCTGAAGGACAACCCCGACCTGGCCAACGAGATCGAGAAGAAGATCAAGGAGAAGCTGGGCGTCGGCGTGCGTCCCGAGGAGCCGGCGGCCGAGCCGGGCACGGACGCCGCGGTCTCCGCGGCACCGGCCGACGCGGCGGCGGTGCCTGCTCCCGCAGCGGCCAAGAGCAGCAAGTCCAAGGCCGCCGCAGCCAAGAGCTGACCCGTGACACGACGAACCGACTGGGCGGAGTACGAGTACGCCGCCTCCGGCGCCCCACGGGGGAGGGGCACCGGAGGCGACACGGGCTCGGCCGTGGACGGGGAGGACACGTCCGGCGACGACCGGTTCTACGAGGGCGACGAAGAGCTGTACGGCGAGGCCTCCGGGGGTAGCGGCTCGTCCGGTCGCCGCTCCCGTGGAGGCGGCTCACCCCGGGACGGCTCGCGTGACGGCGGGGCGCGCCGAGGGCGTGGGCGCCGCCGTCGTGGCTTCGGTGAGGTGATCGCCGAGGACGGAGGTGCCCTCTCCTCGTCGAGGGCCGAGGAGGGGGAGCCTCCCGCGGACCCGGTGGAGCAGGCGCGGGCGATCTGCCTGCGCCTGCTCACCGGGACCCCGCGGACCCGCAAGCAACTCGCCGACGCCCTGCGCAAACGGCAGATCCCGGACGACGCCGCCGAGGAGGTGCTGTCGCGGTTCGAAGAGGTCGGCCTCATCAACGACAGTGCCTTCGCCGACGCCTGGGTGGAGTCCCGGCACCACGGCCGCGGACTGGCCCGGCGCGCGCTCGCCCAGGAACTGCGGACCAAGGGTGTCGACTCCACGCTGATCGACGCGGCCGTGTCCCGGCTGGACTCCGAGCAGGAGGAGGAGACCGCGCGGGAGCTCGTCGACCGCAAGCTCCGCTCCACCCGTGGGCTCGACCGCGACAAGCGGCTTCGCCGCCTCGCCGGCATGCTCGCCCGCAAGGGCTACCCGGAGGGCATGGCCCTGCGCGTGGTGCGGCGGGCGCTGGAGGAGGAGGGCGAGGACACGGAGTTCCTGGGGGAGGAACAGTTCTGAGCTTCTCGTGGAGGAGACAGCGCCGGGCCCGGCGGAGTGACCACCTCATTCTGGGCCGGAGTGATCACCCTACTTTGGGACCGGCGGAGTGCTCACCTCACGGGAAGCCCCGCTTCTCGCCAGGCCTGGAATCCGCCGGCCAGATCGGTGGCCCGGTGCAGTCCCAGCTCGCGCAGGGACCGGACGGCCAGACTGGAGGCGTAGCCCTCGTTGCAGATCACGACGACACGCAGGTCGTGACGCGTGGCCTCGGGAAGACGATGGCTGCCCTGCGGGTCGAGGCGCCACTCCAGCTCGTTGCGCTCGACGACGACGGCGCCGGGGATGAGGCCGTCCCGGTCGCGCAGAGCGGCGTAGCGGATGTCCACCAGCAGTGCGTCACCGGCCCGGGCGGCCTCGTACGCCTGCTGCGGCTCGATCCGCTCGTAGCCCGCTCGTACGTGCTCCAGCAACTCGTCGATGCCGACGGGAGGCCGGACGTCGGCGTTCACCTGCTCACCCTTGTCGCTCACTGCCAGTCCTCCGGTCGCTCCACCTGCTCGAGCCGCAGGATCGGTCCGCTGCGGCTGTAGCGGCGGATCCGCGGGAGGGGAGGGTAGTAGGCGTGCACGGAGATCGCGTGCCGGTCGGAGGAGTCGTTGAGCACCTCGTGGACGTGGTGCCGGCCGAAAGCGCGGCCCTGGCCCGCCGTCAGCCGGCGTTCCCGGTCGACATCGTCGGAGAGCTCCAGGGTCTTCCAGCCGTCGGCGGGCAGCCGCGCGGCGAGCGAGTTCTCCTTGAGCTCGCCCGAGGCGGTCAGGAAGGCGCCGACGGATTCGGCGTGGTCGTGCCAGCCGGTACCCGTGCCGGGCGGCCAGCCGATCAGCCAGGCCTCGCTGCCGCCGGGCCCGTCCAGCCGCACCCAGGTGCGGCCCTCGGGGTCGAGCGGCAGGGAGGCGATGAGCTCGGTGTCGGCCGCCATGCGGCGCACGAAGTCGAAGAGGTCAGCCTGGGTCGGCGCCGAACCGGCGCCGGAGACGGAGGAGGGGACAGACGGGGATGCGGAAGGGGATACAGACACGGGTGCCGTCCTGAAGATCCTGTCGAGGGTTTCGCGAGGCAGGCGCGTCGGAGCCGCGGCAGACAGAGCGCGGCGCGCGCGGGGAGGGGGAAGACGCGAAGTCAGCAGGACGGGCGACACACGCAGCCCGCATAGCGGAGGAGGTCCATATGGACCCTCCGCCACAGGCGCACACAGGTGTCGGTCACGCACCGGAGTACACCATGACCGTCCGGGCCGGTCAACTCACTGTCACCATGCGGACGCACGGTGACAGGGGTCACGTCACTCCAGTGCCCGGGTGTCAGCGCGAGCCGGCCGACGCACCGGCCTCGGCCTGCGCCTTCGCGGGTCCGCCCACCGTGGCCTGCGCCGCCGTGTAGAGATCGGCGGGGCGCACTCCGTTCAGGGCGGTGACGAGGTGCCCGTCGGGGCGCACCAGGAGCACCGTGTGCGCGGCCGCACCCGGGTAGCTCTCGGCGACCAGCAGCTCGGCGGGGTGCGGCAGCGCCGAGACCGCGGCCGCGAGCCGGGGCATGATGCCGGCGCCGGCCCAGTGCTTGCGCTCCCACACACTCGTGCCTGGCGCGATCAGCACCACGAGCAGCGAACCCCGGCCGAGCCGGTCCCTCAGCCGCACGAACGTGCCGTCCTCCGCGGTGACCCGTACGTCGGTCACCGGTGCTCCGGGCGGTGTGTCGACGGGGACTTCCCCTTCGAGCTGCCCCGGTGCGAGCGGCGAGTCGGCGTACGCCCCCGGCGCGCCGAGCTGGCCGTGCCCCAGGTGCCCCTCCGTGAGCAGCGTGTCGTGCCCCCGGGTCGAGCCGGGCACGTAGGAGCGCAGGCCCCCGCCGCCGCGCAGCAGCGGCAGCGCCTGGTCGGCGGCGCGCAGCCGGGCGGCCACGACCGCCCGCCGTTCGGTCTGGTAGCTGTCGAGAAGCGCTTCGTGCGGCCCGTGATGCCAGGCCAGAGCCAGTTTCCAGGCGAGGTTGTCGGCGTCCCTGAGGCCCTCGTCCAGGCCGTGCGTGCCCATCGCGCCGAGCAGGTGGGCGGCGTCCCCGGCGAGGAAGACCCGGTCGGCGCGCCAGCGGCGGGCCAGACGGTGGTGGACGGTGTGGACGCCGGTGTCCAGGAGCTCGTACGGCGGGGTGGCTCCGCCCGCCCAGCCCGCCAGGGTCTCCCGGATACGGGTCAGCAGCAGCTCGGGGGTGACCAGGTCCTTGCCGGGCGGCAGGAGCCAGTCCAGGCGCCAGACGCCGTCCGGCAGCGGGCGCGCGGTGACCTCGCCGGCCGAGGGGCCCGACATGCGCCACGGCGGCATGCGGTGCAGCAACGCCTCGTCGGACCAGGGCAGTTCCGTCCGCAGGGTGGCGACGGCGTGACGTTCCACCGCCGTACGGCCCGGGAAACGGATGTCCTGGATCTTGCGCACGGTCGAGCGGGGGCCGTCGCAGCCGACCAGGTAACTGCCACGCCAGTACGTGCCCTTCGGCCCGCGGGTATGGGCCGTCACACCCGAGGACTCCTGTTCGATGCCGTCCAGGCGGCTCTCCACCGCGACCTTGACGAACCGCTCACCCGACAGGGCCGAGCGCAGGACGCCGGTCAGGACGTGCTGGGCGATGTGCAGCGGGGGCGGCTCGGAGCCGTCGAAGACGATCTCGCGCATCACCTGCCGGCGGCGCATCGACCGCCATCCGACCCAGCGGGCACCGGCCCGGGCCAGGGACACCCCGGCCAGTCGTTCCACGAGGGCGGCGGTGTCCTCGCGCAGGACGACGGTGCGCGCCGCACGGGGCTCGTCCTTGCCCGGTCCCTCGTCGAGGACGACACACGGCACCTCCTGACGCGCGAGCGCCAGGGCGAGCGTGAGCCCGACGGGGCCGGCCCCGACGATGATCACCGGGTCCACGGCGCGGCGCCCCCTGCCCGTGGTGTTGTCCTGAGAGACGTGGGTGAACACGAAGTTGGAGCAGGGTGCACGATCACAGAACGTATGCAACCCATTGCCGGTGCTTGCGTCAAGTGACCAGGGGCAGTGGCGATCATGCCACTGCCCCTGAGTGTGTCACGTGAGGTGACCGGGTGTCAGACGGTGCCTCCGCCGCCGGTCCCCGCCGTGCCGGCGATCTGCGCGTCGTTCGCACCCACGACCGCACCCGTCGACTTCTTCGCCCGCCGCAGCCGGCGCTCCAGCCAGCTCGCGAACGAGGTGAGGGCGAAGTTGAGCGCGATGAAGATGACGGCCACGACCGTGAAGCTGGCGATGACGTTGGCGCCGTAGTAGCCGCTCATCGTGTTCGCCGAGGAGAGCAGCTCGGAATAGGTGAGGACGGCGCCGCCGAGCGCGGTGTCCTTCACGATCACGACGAGCTGGCTGACGATGGCCGGGAGCATCGCGGTGACGGCCTGGGGCAGCAGGATCAGGCGCATCAGCTGGCCCTTGCGCAGACCGATCGCCTTCGCCGCTTCGCCCTGTCCCTGGGGCAGGGACAGGATGCCCGCACGGACGATCTCGGCGAGGACCGAGGCGTTGTACAGCACCAGACCGGTGACGACCGCGTAGAGCGGGCGGTCGTCGGAGGAGACGTTGGTGTACTGGGCGAACAGGGCGAGGCCGAAGATCATCAGGACCAGCACGGGGATGGACCGGAAGAACTCGACCACGACCGCGGCCGGCACCCGGACCCACGCGTGGTCCGACAGACGGGCGATTCCGAGGACCGCGCCGAGCGGCAGCGCGATGATCACCGCCAGGGCGGCGGCCTTCAACGTGTTCTGCAGACCCGGCCAGATGTACGTGGACCAGGCCTCGGTGCCGGAGAAGAACGGCTCCCACAGGGCCCATTCCAGCTGGCCCTTGTCCTTGAGGGCCTTGTACACCCACCACAGCAGGGCAGCGGTGGCGACCAGGAAGATCACCGTGAGGACGACGTTGCGCCGCTTGGCACGGGGACCCTGGGCGTCGTACAGGACGGAGCTCATCGCTTCACCGCCACCTTCTTGCCCACCCAGCCGAGGATCAGGCCGGTCGGCAGTGTCAGGACCACGAAACCGAAGGCGATGATCGCTGAGATCAGCAGCAGCTGCGCCTCGTTCTCGATCATCTCCTTCATCAGCACCGCTGCCTCCGCGACACCGATGGCGGCGGCCACCGTGGTGTTCTTGATGAGGGCGATCAGCACGTTCGCCAGCGGGACGACGGACGAACGGAACGCCTGCGGCAGCACGACCAGGCCGAGCACTTGGCGGAAGGTGAGGCCGATCGCGCGAGCCGCCTCCGCCTGCCCGACCGGCACGGTGTTGATGCCGGAGCGCAGCGCCTCGCAGACGAAGGACGACGTGTAGAAGATCAGGCCCAGGACCGCGAGCCGGAAGTTGATCGTCTCGACATCGTCCGCGCCGAGGGAGATACCCAGCGTCTGGTTCAGTCCCAGTGACGTGAACAGGATGATCACGGTCAGCGGGATGTTCCGCACGATGTTCACGTACGCGGTCCCGAAGCCGCGCATCAGCGGCACCGGGCCGACGCGCATGGCGGCCAGCAGGGTGCCCCAGACGAGAGAGCCGACGGCGGACAGCACAGCGAGCTGCACTGTCGTCCAGAAGGCCCCCAGTAGGTCGTAATCCTCAAGAAAGTCGAACACGATCTCCCGCGCTTCCGCGTATAGGGATGCCCCGGTGCGCCGCCTCGGACAGCGGCGCACCTGTCAGGCGTGGGCCTCAGCTCTTGATGTCGCCGATCTTCGGCGCGGGCTCGTTCTTGTAGCTCGCCGGACCGAGGTTCTTGTCCACGGCCTTCTGCCAGGCGCCGTCGGCGACCATGTCCTCAAGGGCCTTGTTGATCTTGTCCTTGAGGTCGCTGCCCTTCTTGACGCCGATGCCGTAGTTCTCGTTGGTCAGCTTGAAGCCGCCGAGCTTGAACTTGCCCTTGAACTGTGCCTGGGAGGCGTAACCGGCGAGGATCGAGTCGTCGGTGGTCAGCGCGTCCACGGCACCGTTCTGGAGGCCGGGGAGGCAGGCGGAGTACGTCGGGTAGGGCTGCAGCTGCGCCTTGGGCGCCAGCTTGTCCTTGACGTTCTGCGCCGAGGTGGAGCCGGTCACCGAGCAGAGCTTGGCGTTGTTCAGGTCCTTCGGCGACTTGATCTTGCTGTCGTCGGCGCGGACCAGCACGTCCTGGTGGGCCAGCAGGTACGGACCGGCGAAGTCGACCAACTTCTGGCGCTCGGGCGTGATCGAGTAGGTCGCGGCGATGAAGTCGACGTCGCCACGCTTCAGCATGGTCTCGCGGTCGCCGCTCTTCGACTCCTTCCACTCGATCTGGTCCGCGTTGTAACCGAGCTTCTTCGCGACGTACGTGGCGACGTCGACGTCGAAGCCCGCGTAGCCCTGCGGGGTCTTCTGGCCGAGGCCGGGCTGGTCGAACTTGATGCCGACCGTGATCGACTTGCCGCCACCCGAGCCGGAGTCGCCGCCCGTGCTGTTGTTGCCGCCGCACGCGGTGGCGGTCAGGGCGAGAGCGAACACGGTGGCCGAGGCGGCGGTGACCTTGCGGAGCTTCATGGTGAACATCCTTTGACTGATGAAGGAGATGCGGGCCCTCGAAGGGCGGGCGGCGTGGGCCGCGTCCGGCGCGACCCTCGCCGTCAGTGGTGCAGGATCTTCGACAGGAAGTCCTTGGCACGGTCACTGCGCGGGTTGCTGAAGAACTGGTCGGGCGCAGCCTCCTCGACGATTCGGCCGTCCGCCATGAAGACCACGCGGTTTGCAGCCGACCGTGCGAAGCCCATCTCGTGGGTGACGACGATCATGGTCATGCCGTCGCGGGCGAGCTGCTGCATGACCTCCAGCACCTCGTTGATCATCTCGGGGTCGAGCGCCGAGGTGGGCTCGTCGAAGAGCATGACCTTCGGCTCCATGGCCAGGGCCCGCGCGATGGCGACACGCTGCTGCTGACCGCCGGAGAGCTGCGCCGGGTACTTCTCGGCCTGCGCGCCCACGCCGACCCGGTCCAGCAGGGCCCGGGCCCGCTCCTCGGCCGCCTTCTTGTCCTTCTTGCGGACCTTGATCTGGCCGAGCATCACGTTCTCGAGCACGGTCTTGTGCGCGAAGAGGTTGAAGGACTGGAAGACCATCCCCACGTCGGCACGCAGCCGGGCCAGCTCCTTGCCCTCGGCGGGCAGCGGCTTGCCGTCGATCGTGATCGAGCCGGAGTCGACCGTCTCCAGGCGGTTGATGGTGCGGCACAGGGTGGACTTCCCGGACCCGGAGGGCCCGATGACGACGACGACTTCGCCACGGGCGATCGTCATGTCGATGTCCTGGAGCACGTGCAACGCGCCGAAGTGCTTGTTGACGCTCTTCAGGACGACCAGTTCGCCGGTCGCGGCCACATCTTCCTTGGCCACCGATACTTCGGTCATCGCTCTAAGGCTCCGTCCTCCTCGGTTTCGGAGGACAGTAGTGATGCTCCACGACCTGCGTCATTACATCTGAGGGGAATCTGAGCATCACGATCCGATAGCAATCGGACACGTGTCGTAGCACTTATGAGCAGCGCGCATATCGGCCGGGTAACGGAAGCTCTCCGCAACCGGAACCCTCTTGACGCCGTCCTCATCCATCAGCGTGACTGCACAGGATGCACGCGCGCGTGTGCACGTGATTTGTACACATCCAGAGCGTACGGCCAGTGAACCGAAGGGGGCCCGGATGAGACTGCTGCTCGTCGAGGACGACAACCACGTCGCCGCCGCCCTGTCGGCTGTCCTGGCGCGGCACGGGTTCGACGTCACGCACGCGCGCAGCGGTGAAGAGGCCCTCCAGGCTCTCGTCCCCGAGAGCGACTGCTTCGGTGTCGTCCTCCTCGACCTCGGCCTGCCCGACCAGGACGGATACGAGGTCTGCGGCAAGATCCGCAAGCGCACCAGCACCCCGGTGATCATGGTCACCGCACGCTCCGACGTGCGCTCCCGCATCCACGGCCTCAACCTCGGCGCCGACGACTACGTGGTGAAGCCGTACGACACCGGGGAACTGCTCGCCCGGATCCACGCCGTGAGCCGGCGCACCTCCCACGAGGACACGTCGAGCGGCATCGAGACCGAGCTGCGGCTCGGCCCCGTGCACATCGAGCTGCCCACGCGCCGGGTCAGCGTCGACGGGGCGGTGATCCAGCTGACCCGCAAGGAGTTCGACCTGCTGGCCCTGCTCGCGCAGCGGCCCGGGGTGGTCTTCCGCCGGGAGCAGATCATCAGCGAGGTGTGGCGTACCAGCTGGGAGGGGACCGGGCGCACCCTGGAGGTACACGTCGCCTCCCTGCGCGCCAAGCTGCGCATGCCGGCCCTCATCGAGACCGTACGCGGAGTCGGCTACCGGCTCGTCGCGCCTGCCGGATAGCGGGGCCGGGTGCGCACTCGTCTGCTCCCGCTGCTGATCGTCCTGATGGCGGCCGTGCTGCTCGCGCTCGGCGTCCCGCTCGCCGTCAGTCTGGCCGGCGCCCAGCAGCAGAAGGTCGTCGTCGACCGGATCGACGACACCGCGCGCTTCGCCGCCCTCGCCCAGTTCGTCACCGACTCGCCCACCGACGCAGGCGTGTTCGAGAACGAGCGTCTGACCGTGCTCAGCAGCGAGCTCGACAGTTACCACGAGGTCTACGGCATAAAGGCTGGGGTCTTCTACCGCAGCGGCAGGGCCATGGCTCAGGCACCGGCCAGTTGGTCGCTGCCGAAGGAGGGCGAGGTACGGGACGCCTTCGACGAGGCGCTGCTCAGCCGCCGCAGCCACGACCCGCAGCAGGTGTGGCCCTGGCAGCGCCGCAACCTCGTGGTCGCCTCGCCGGTCATCCGGGACGGCGATGTCGTCGCGGTCGTCGTCACCGACTCGCCCACCGGGCAGATGCGCTCGCGCACGCTGCACGGCTGGCTGGTCATCGGCGCGGGAGAGGCCGCCGCGATGCTGCTGGCCGTCGGCGCCGCCCTGCGGCTGACCGGCTGGGTGCTGCGGCCCGTGCGCGTCCTCGACGCCACCACCCACGACATCGCCACCGGGCGGCTGAAGTCCCGGGTCGCCGCCGCCGGCGGGCCGCCGGAACTGCGGCGCCTGGCCCGGTCGTTCAACGAGATGGCCGACAACGTCGAGGACGTGCTCGAGCAGCAGCGCGCCTTCGTCGCCGACGCCTCGCACCAGTTGCGCAACCCGCTCGCGGCGCTGCTGCTGCGCATCGAGCTGCTCTCCTTCGAACTGCCCGAGGGCAACCAGGAGATCGCCTCCGTCCAGGCCGAGGGCAAGCGTCTCGCGCAGGTCCTGGACGACCTGCTCGACCTGGCGCTGGCCGAGCACAGCGAGGCGGATCTGAAGATCACGGACATTGGTGCGCTCGCCGCCGAACGGGTGGCGGCCTGGGCCCCGACCGCCGAGGCCAAGGGCGTGCGCCTGGTGGGCGACTGCCCGCCGACGACCGCGTGGGCCGACCCGGTGGCGCTGTCCAGCGCGCTGGACGCCGTCATCGACAACGCGGTGAAGTTCACTCCCGAGGACCAGACCGTCGAGGTGACCGTCGCCTTCAACGGCGACACCTCCACCGTCGTCGTCATCGACCACGGCCCCGGTCTGACCGACGAGGAGCTGGCCCGCATCGGTGACCGCTTCTGGCGGAGCGGGCGCCATCAGAACATCAAGGGCTCCGGCCTCGGGCTGTCCATCTCGCGGGCGCTGCTCGCGGCGGGCGGCGGTTCGATCGGGTACGACCACCACGAGCCGCACGGGCTGCGGGTGACGGTGCGCGTGCCCAGGTCCGGGCCCACCTCCTGACGGCGGTCGGCAGGGGCGGGCCCGGGCGCTACGGCTTGACCGACTGGTAGTAGCGCTGGGCGCCGGCGTGCAGCTTGAGCGGGTCGGTGTAGATCGCCGTGCGGACGTCCACCAGCTGGGCGGAGTGGACGGTCGCGCCGATGCCGTCCCGGCTGTCGATCACGGTACGGGTCAGCCATTCGGTGAGCCGGGGGTCCATGTCCTTGCGCGTGACCAGCAGGTTCGACACCGCCAGGGTGGGGACCGGGTCGCCGCGCTGGATGGTGGGGTAGGCCGACTCCGGCATCTTGGTGGCCCGGTAGTAGCGGGTGGCACCGCCCTGGTCGTGGAGCTTGGCCACGAGGCGGGCGTCGATCGGCACGAACCGGAAGGCCGACGCCGACTTCTTGGCCAGCCTGCTGAGCCCGTCCGTGGGCAGGCCGCCCGACCAGAAGAACGCGTCGAGGCCGTGTCCCAGCCGCCTCGGCCCGGTGTCGATGCCGTCCGACGAGGGCTTGATGTCCTTCTCCGGGTCGATACCGGCCGCCTTGAGCACCCCGTTCGCGATCAGCCGCACCCCGGAGTTCGGCAGCCCTATGGCCACGTGCTTGCCCCGCAGGTCCGCGACGGAGCGGATGTCCGAGTCGGGCGGCACGACGAGCTGGGCGTAGTCGTCGTAACAGGCGTGCCACTCCGCGCAGCCGGTCGGCGCCGCTCCGTGGTCGATCCGGTACTTGGCGACCGCGTTCGCCGCGGCGACCGCGAAGTCGGCCTTGCCCGTGGCCACGTCCATGACGTTCTCCTGCGAACCGGCACTGGTCTGCAGGCGCACGTTCAGGTCGGGCATGTCCCGGTCGATCGCGGTGCGCAGGAGCTCGCCGTACTCGTGGTAGACCCCCGCGCGGGTGCCCGTGCTGAACCTGATTGTCCCGCCCGGCGGCTCCTCGGCCCAGGGCCGCAGCCACCACAGCAGCAGCCCTAGGACCACCAGGGAGGCGGCGCCGCCCTGCAGGGCCCGGCGCCTGCCGATTCGGGGGAACATCTGGGACATGCGCGAGATCCTGCCAGCCGGGGTGCCCCGCTGACCAGGGGAGGGCTCACAGCGCGGGGGCCGACCCGGGGCGAAGGGAGTGTCAGTGGCGGCCACTACAGTCGCCCCCATGAGCTCCTCGCCCGCAG
The DNA here is from genome assembly GCF_000158955.1 of Streptomyces viridochromogenes DSM 40736. Classification (GTDB taxonomy): domain Bacteria; phylum Actinomycetota; class Actinomycetes; order Streptomycetales; family Streptomycetaceae; genus Streptomyces; species Streptomyces venetus. The sequence goes on from NZ_GG657757.1 coordinate 6,501,604, forward strand.
ACCTGGTCCGTGAATTCCACCTCGCCTTCGGCCTGGACGCGCGCAGCACCCCTACGGAGATCTCCCCGGACCTCGCCGCCCACAGAGGCGAACTCCTCGCGGAGGAGGCGGCCGAGGTCGCCGAGGTCTCGGTGCGGGGCCCGCTCGACCGGCTCGCCCACGAACTGGCCGACGTCGTCTACGTGGCCTACGGCACGGCCCTCGTCCACGGCATCGACCTCGACGCGGTGCTCGCCGAGATCCACCGCTCCAACATGACGAAGATCGGCCCCGACGGATCGGTCTCCCGCCGCGCGGACGGCAAGGTGCTCAAGGGGGAGCACTACGAGGCACCGGACGTCATGGAGGTGCTGCGGAGGCAGGGGTGGGCGCCGGACCGGACCGGCTGACGGTCCGGGGATGCGCCGGAGGTTTGCCGGACGGGACCGCTGACGGCCGGAGGTGTACCGGAAGGGACTGGCTCACCACCCGGGGGTGCCGGGAGGGACTGACTCACCACTCGGGGGTGCCAGAAGGGACTGACTCACCACCCGGGGGTGCCGGAGCTGATTGACCGCCCGGGGATGGCCGGACGGGAGCGACTGATGACCCGGGGTGCCGAAGGGCGGAGAGGGCCGCCCCGCAGCACCCCCGGCTCCTCAGTCCGCCACCGGCGCCTCCGCCTCGGTCGTCCGGGGTGTCGTCTCCGGCAGGTCCCGGCGCTCGCGGCGCCGGCTCCACCACATCGCCACGGGCTCCGTGTAGCGAGCGGTGAGGGGGCCCAGGACGACCAGGATGAGGACGTAGGCCGTGGCCAGCGGGCCGAGAGACGGTTCGATGCCCGCCGAGACCGCCAGACCGGCGATGACGATCGAGAACTCGCCGCGGGCCACCAGCGCACCGCCCGCACGCCAGCGGCCCTTCACGGAGATCCCGGCCCGCCGGGCCGCCCAGTAGCCGGTGGCGATCTTCGTCAGGGCGGTGACGACCGCCAAGGCCAGGGCCGGCAGCAGGACGGGCGGGATGCTGGACGGGTCGGTGTGCAGCCCGAAGAAGACGAAGAAGACCGCCGCGAACAGGTCGCGCAGGGGGCTCAGCAGGGTGTGCGCACCCTCCGCCACCTCACCCGACAGCGCGATGCCCACCAGGAAAGCCCCCACCGCCGCGGACACCTGGAGCTGCTGGGCCACACCCGCGACCAGGATCGTCAGACCCAGCACCACCAGCAGCAGCTTCTCCGGGTCGTCGCTGGAGACGAACCGCGAGATGACCCTGCCGTAGCGCACGGCCAGGAACAGCACGAGCCCCGCCGCGCCCAGCGCGATCGCCAGGGTCACACTGCCGGCCAGCAGCCCGACGCCCGCCACCAGGGCCGTGACGATGGGCAGGTACACCGCCATCGCCAGATCCTCCAGCACGAGCACGCTGAGGATCACCGGCGTCTCCCGGTTGCCGACCCGGCCCAGATCGCCCAGCACCTTCGCGATCACCCCGGAGGACGAGATCCAGGTGACACCGGCCAGGACGACCGCGGCCACCGGCCCCCAGCCGAGCAGCAGCGCCACCGCGGCCCCCGGCAGCGCGTTGAGCGCGCAGTCGACCAGACCGGAGGGGTAGTGCGTCTTGAGGTTGGAGACCAGATCGCTCGCCGTGTACTCCAGGCCCAGCATCAACAGCAGCAGGATGACGCCGATCTCCGCGCCCGTGGCGACGAACTCCTCGCTCGCGCCCAGCGGCAGCAGACCGCCCTCGCCGAAGGCCAGACCGGCCAGGAGGTACAGCGGTATCGGCGAGAGCCGGAAACGGCCGGCGAACCGGCCGAGCAGGCCGAGGCCGAGGATGATGGAACCGAACTCGATCAGCAGGACCGCGGAGTGCACCGGCTCACTCCCGCCCGAGTATCGTCGCGGCGGCGTCGACGCCCTCACGGGTGCCGACCACGATCAGCGTGTCACCGCCCGCCAGCCGGAAGTCCGGTGCGGGCGAGGGGATGGCCTCCGCCCGGCGCAGCACCGCCACCACCGATGCGCCGGTGTCCGTCCGCATCTTGGTGTCGCCCAGCACCCGCCCGTTCCAGCGCGAGGTCGCGGCCACCTCGATCCGCTCGGCGACCAGTCCCAGGTCCGTGGTGTACAGCAGACTCGGGCTGTGGTGGGACGGCTTCAGCGCGTCGATCAGCGAACCGGCCTCCGAGCCGGTCAGCCGCAGGGAGTGCGCGCAGGAGTCCGGATCGTCGGCCCGGTACACGTTCACCGTGCGGGTGCCGTCACGGTGCGCCACCACCGACAGATGGCGGTGTTCCCGGGTCTCCAGGTCGTACTGGACCCCGATTCCCGGCAGCGGCGTCGCCCTCAGGCGCGGAGCTGACACGTTTCTTCCCCTTGTTCGTCTTGATCGTCTTGATCGTCTTGCTGGTGTCGGTGTCGTGAGCGGTCTGGTGTCGGTGTCGTGAGCGGTGTCGATCAACGGATCGGTCAACTCCGCATGCTGCCATCCGGCCGTACGGTGACGACATGGGTGTCGTGACGGATATACGCAGTGGCCGGTCGCCGGAGAGGGTGGAGGGGGCGGAGTCGTACGCGAAGGGCGGAAGGGGCGGATCCAGGAACGTGTCGCTGTTCTGGCGGATCTTCTCGCTCAACGCCGCGGGCCTGGTCGTGGCCACCGCACTGCTGCTCGGCCCGGTCACCGTCTCCACGCCCGTGCTGGCGGGAGAGGCGCTCGTCCTGCTCGGCGGGCTGCTGATGCTGCTCGCCGGCAACGCGCTCGTGCTGCGCTTCGGCCTCGTGCCCCTGCAGCGACTCGACCGGGCCATGGCCACCGCGGACCTGCTGCGTCCGGGCTCCCGCCCGGTGGTGGCCGGGCCCGCGGAGACGGCCGGGCTGATCACGACGTACAACACGATGCTCGACCGCCTGGAGGCCGAGCGGGCCGCGGGCGCCGCCCGGGCGTTGTCCGCGCAGGAGAGCGAGCGGCACCGGATCGCCCGGGAGCTCCACGACGAGGTCGGGCAGACCCTGACCGCCGTGCTCCTCCAGCTCAAGCGTGTCGCGGACCGGGCCCCCGAGGACCTGCGCGAGGAAGTGGGCCAGGCCCAGGAGGCGACCCGGGCCGGCCTGGACGAGATCCGCCGGATCGCCCGTCGGCTGCGCCCCGGTGTCCTGGAGGAACTCGGCCTGGCCAGCGCCCTGCGCTCGCTCACCAACGAGTTCACGACACATGGGCTGACCGTGCGCCACCACGTCACCGGCGACCTCCCCGCCCTGACCCCCGAGTCGGAACTCGTCGTGTACCGGGTGGCCCAGGAAGGCCTGACCAACACCGCCCGGCACGCCGCCGCCGACCGCGCCGAACTCCGGCTCCAGCCGGTCCCCGGCGGCGTCGAGCTCCTCGTCCGCGACAACGGCACGGGCCTCGGCGACGCCCCGGAGGGCGCCGGCATCACCGGCATGCGCGAACGCGCCCTGCTGATCGGCGCGGCCCTCACCCTCGAACCGGCCCCGGGCGGCGGCACCGCCATACGGCTGCGCGTACCGGTGACGCGCACACCAGTGACTGAAGGACCCCGCTGATGTCCACACCGATCCGCGTGCTGCTCGCCGACGACCACACCCTCGTACGCCGGGGAGTGCGCCTCATCCTGGACGGGGAGCCCGACCTCACGGTCGTGGCCGAGGCCGGGGACGGCGCCGAGGCCGTCGCCAAGGCCCGGGAGACCCCCGTGGACCTGGCCGTCCTGGACGTCGCCATGCCCCGCATGACCGGCCTCCAGGCGGCCCGTGAACTCTCCCGCCGGCTTCCCGGGCTGCACATCCTCATCCTGACCATGTACGACAACGAGGAGTACTTCTTCGAGGCGCTCAGGGCCGGAGCCAGCGGCTACGTCCTGAAGTCGGTCGCCGACCGCGACCTGGTCGAGGCCTGCCGGGCGGCCGTGCGCGACGAGCCTTTCATCTACCCCGGGGCCGAGCGGGCACTCGTCCGCTCCTACCTGGAGCGGCTGCACGCGGGCGGCGGCCTGCCGGAACGGCCCATCACCGAGCGCGAGGAGGAGATCCTCAAGCTGGTCGCCGAGGGCCACACCTCGAAGGAGATCGGCGAACTGCTCTTCATCAGCGCCAAGACGGTGGAACGCCACCGCGCCAACCTCCTCCAGAAGCTCGGCATGCGCGACCGGCTGGAGCTGACCAGGTACGCGATCCGGGCGGGACTCATCGAGGCGTGAGGCGGCCGCCCCCGGTTGTCCACAGGCGACCGGGTCACTTCCGCCGACCGCCTACCCTTGTCCCCATGAGCAGCATCGACCGGAGCCAGTCAGTGGGCGGCACGCGCACATATGAGGTACGCACCTACGGGTGCCAGATGAACGTCCACGACTCCGAGCGATTGGCCGGTCTGCTGGAGGACGCGGGCTACGTCCGCGCACCGGAGGGCTCCGACGGCGAGGCGGACGTCGTCGTCTTCAACACCTGCGCCGTGCGGGAGAACGCCGACAACAAGCTCTACGGCAACCTCGGGCACCTCGCGCCCAAGAAGGCCGGCCGCCCCGGCATGCAGATCGCCGTCGGCGGCTGTCTGGCGCAGAAGGACCGCGACACCATCGTGAAGAAGGCGCCCTGGGTGGACGTCGTCTTCGGTACGCACAACATCGGCAAGCTGCCGGTCCTGCTGGAGCGCGCCCGCGTCCAGGAGGAGGCACAGGTCGAGATCGCCGAGTCGCTGGAGGCCTTCCCCTCGACGCTGCCGACGCGCCGCGAGAGCGCGTACGCGGCCTGGGTCTCCATCTCCGTCGGCTGCAACAACACCTGCACCTTCTGCATCGTCCCGGCCCTGCGCGGCAAGGAGAAGGACCGCCGCCCCGGCGACATCCTCGCCGAGATCGAGGCCCTGGTCGCCGACGGCGTCTCCGAGATCACGCTCCTCGGGCAGAACGTCAACGCGTACGGCTCGGACATCGGCGACCGTGAGGCCTTCAGCAAGCTGCTTCGGGCCTGCGGGAAGATCGAGGGCCTCGAGCGGGTCCGCTTCACCTCGCCGCACCCGCGCGACTTCACCGACGACGTCATCGCCGCCATGGCCGAGACGCCGAACGTGATGCCGCAGCTGCACATGCCGCTGCAGTCCGGTTCGGACCCGGTCCTGAAGGCCATGCGCCGCTCCTACCGTCAGGAGCGCTACCTGGGGATCATCGAGAAGGTCCGCGCCGCCATCCCGCACGCGGCGATCAGCACCGACATCATCGTGGGCTTCCCCGGCGAGACCGAGGAGGACTTCGAGCAGACGCTGCATGTGGTGCGCGAGGCCCGCTTCGCCCAGGCCTTCACCTTCCAGTACTCCAAGCGCCCGGGCACCCCGGCCGCCGAGATGGACGGCCAGATCCCCAAGAAGGTCGTCCAGGAGCGCTACGAGCGTCTCGTCGCCCTCCAGGAGGAGATCTCCTGGGAGGAGAACAAGAAGCAGGTCGGCCGCACGCTGGAGCTGATGGTCGCCGAGGGCGAGGGCCGCAAGGACGACAGCACCCACCGCCTGTCCGGCCGCGCCCCCGACAACCGCCTCGTCCACTTCACCAAGCCGGACCAGGAGGTCCGCCCCGGTGACGTGGTCACGGTCGAGATCACCTACGCCGCCCCGCACCACCTCCTCGCCGAGGGCGCCGTGCTGGACGTGCGCCGCACCCGCGCGGGTGACGCCTGGGAGAAGCGCAATGCCGAGAAGTCGGCGAAGCCGTCCCAGCCGACCGGCGTCCTCCTGGGCCTCCCCAAGATCGGCGTGCCCGAGCCGCTCCCGGCTGCCACGAGCGGCTGCGGCTGCGACTGAGCCGGGGCTGCGGCGTCAGCCCGGCTGTGGCCTCAGCGCGGCTGCGGCCGGTCCTGGCCGGGGCCGGGCCCGGCGAGGTGAGGGCGGGATGAGGCCCCTGGACGCGGTGCGCTTGCGGGCGGCCCACCAGGGTTACCCTGCCGATCATGCTTGTCGCCGCCGCTGTCTGTCCCTGTCCGCCCTTGCTGGTTCCCGAGGTCGCCGCCGGTGCGGCCCCGGAGCTGGATCCCGCCCGGGCCGCCTGCACGGACGCCCTGGGCGTGCTCGCCGCCGCCCGGCCCGGCCGGCTCGTGGTCGTCGGGCCGGTGGACGGCTCCGGGTGCGAGACATACCCGGAGGGCACGCCGGGTTCGTTCCGGGGCTTCGGCGTCGGTCTCGACGTCCGGCTGGGACGGAACGCGGGCGCGTACACGGGCCGGAGGCTCCCGTACGCGCTGGCGGTGGCCGCCCGGCTGCTGGAGCGGACCGGGTGGTCCGACGCCCCGGTCGAGGGACTCGGCGTGGGGGACCGGCTCCCGCCCGAGGAGTGTGCCCGGATCGGGCGGGACATCGCCGCCCGGTCCGAGCGGGTCGCGCTGCTGGTGATGGGTGATGCCAGCGCGTGCCGGACGCTCAAGGCCCCTGGCTATCTGGACGAACGGGCGGCCCCCTTCGACGCGGAGGTCGCGCGGGCGCTCGGCGCCGGGGACCTGGCCGCTCTGGCGGAGCTGGACCCGGACCTCGCGCACGAACTGAAGGCGTCCGGCCGTGCCCCCTGGCAGGTTCTGGCGGGTGCGGCCGAGGACGCGGGCCTCGGCGGATCACTGCTGTACGAGGACGCGCCGTACGGCGTCGGATACATCGTGGCCGGCTGGTCGTAGCCCCGGCCCCAGGCACGGGAAACGGCGGACGGCCGGGAGCTTTCATGCTCCACGGCCGTCCGCCGTTGTGCCCTTCGACGGGTCGGCACGTGCGCCGAGGTGTGTGCCGATGCGCGCTTCAGGAAGTGGGCGGTGGGGCTTCGTCCGGCGGCGTGGTGCGATCCGCGTCCGATGGTGGCGTGGTGCCACCCGCGTCCGACGGTGGCGGGGTGCCACCCGGGTCCGACGGTGGTGGGGTACGGCCCGCACCCGACGCCGTGCCACCCGGGTCCGGTGTGGCGCCTTCCGTGCTCGGTGGGGCGCCGCCCGTGCTCGGCGGCGGTGTCGCGCCGCCCGCTTCCGGTCCCTCGCCGTGGTGCGCGAGTCGGCCCATGGTGCCCTTGGCCTTGTCCGTGCCCGAGTGGATCCTGTCGCTGTACTTGCCCTTGGTCCTCTTGTCGACGGCCTCGGCGGCCTTGTCGAGGCCGTGGTGGATCTTGCCCTCGTGCCGCTGCGCGAGGTCCGAGACCTTTCCCTTGGCCGGGCCCAGTCTGGCCTTCACGTTGTGCAGGAGACCCATGGTTCACCTTCCCTCGCGCGGCACGGTCACGTACGGGCGTTGTCACCGGCCTCGTTGTCGGCCGCCTTGTCGGTGGACTGCTGCTTCGGGATGTCGACGCTCTCGGTCTCGGTGACCTCGGGAGCCTCGGCCGCGGGTTCGGCCGGCTCCGCTGCCCCGTCAGACCCCTTCCCCGTCGCGGCCTCTGCCGCCTCCGCCGCCTTGTCCGCCTCGGAGCCGTCCTTCGCCGCGTCGGCCTGAGCCTCGGCGGCAGGCGCCTCCTCCGTGGCCTTCGACCGCCGGAGAAGCCGTGCAAAAACGCCCATATCCACTCCATACGTTACTCGTGCGGGCGAAATCCCGCGTCGCCCGGTGCGTCCGTTTGCACGGCCCGGGCCACCGCCTCTGTGATCCGGCGGCAGGACCTCGAACGGGCAACGACCCCGTGGCCGCGGCGTCACGTAACTCGTTCGAGAGCGGGGTGCGAGGTTTGCGAGACTGGGTCGGTGAGCAGTGCACCCCCCGCCCCCCGCGTCATCGCCGTCGTCGGACCAACTGCGGCCGGAAAGTCCGATCTGGGCGTCTTCCTGGCTCAGCGTCTCGGCGGCGAGGTCGTCAACGCCGACTCCATGCAGCTCTACCGAGGGATGGACATCGGCACCGCCAAGCTGACGCCCGAGGAGCGCGGCGGCGTCCCGCATCACCTCCTGGACATCTGGGACGTGACCGTCACGGCATCCGTCGCCGAGTACCAGCGCCTCGCCCGGGCGCGGATCGATGCGCTGCTCGCAGAGGACCGCTGGCCCATCCTGGTCGGCGGCTCCGGACTGTATGTGCGCGGGGCCGTGGACAACCTGGAGTTCCCCGGCACCGACCCGGAGGTCCGCGCCCGCCTGGAGGAGGAACTCACCCTGCGCGGCTCGGGCGCCCTGCATGCCCGGCTGGCCGCTGCCGACCCCCAGGCCGCGCGGGCGATCCTGCCCAGCAACGGCCGGAGGATCGTCCGGGCCCTGGAGGTGATCGAGATCACCGGCAGGCCCTTCACCGCCAACCTCCCTGGTCACGACTCGGTGTACGACACGCTCCAGATCGGCGTCGACGTCGCACGGCCGGAGCTGGACGAGCGCATCGCGCGCCGGGTCGACCGGATGTGGGACGCCGGTCTCGTGGACGAGGTGCGCGCATTGGAGGCGCAGGGGTTGCGTGAAGGGCGTACGGCCTCGCGCGCGCTCGGCTACCAGCAGGTGCTCGCGGCGCTCGCCGGGGAGTGCACCCTCGAGGAGGCACGGGCCGAGACCGTACGTGCCACCAAGCGCTTCGCGCGCCGCCAGGATTCGTGGTTCAGGCGCGATCCACGGGTGCACTGGTTGAGTGGGGCTGCGGCCGACCTCACAGAACTTCCGCGGCTCGCGCTGTCTTTGGTCGAACGACCGGTTACAGCCTGATCACGTCATGGCATCGGGACGCCCAGGCCGTCATCCGGGCCTTCGGCGGCGTGCCATCATCGAGCTTCGATCGACCGAGTTGAGTCCTAGTTGGGAGGGCGCGTGGCGATGGAGGCCGGCCCTCGCGACACCGCACGAAGCACCGAGCACATCACCGCCGAGCGGGATGAGCCGGAGCACCGGGACGGACCCGAGCACCGGGACGGACCGGAGCAGGAGACGGACAGCCTCAGCTCCGACGGGCCCGACGAGACGCAGGGTGTGACCGACGACGGCCCCGAGCCCGGCGAGATGTTCGCCGACGAGGTCGAGGTCGAGCTGCGGCCGCAGCGCCGGCTGCGCATCTGGCAGCTCGCCCCCATCGTCGGCCTCGCGGCACTCGGCTCCCTGATGTTCGCGTTCCCGCTGGCCTTCGACTTCGGCGACAGCGGGGCCGTCATCGCCATGCTCGGCCTGCTGATCTGCTCGTGCGCGGCCGGCTGGGGCATGATGGCGGCCCGCCGCGTGGGTTACACGTGGCCGGGCCTGCCGGCCAAGGGCTCCGGCCGCAGACCCGACTGGCGGGTCGCCCTCGCGTACGCGGTGATGGTGGCGGCGGTGGTCGTCCTGGCGGTCTGGCGCGTAGCCAGGCTCCGCTAGCGCAGGGCCCTCCCCGCTCGGCGCCCCGTACGATCGGGGCATGAGCATGCGGATCCCCTTCCTCAAGGGTCACGGCACCGAGAACGACTTCGTGATCGTCCCGGACCCCGAGAACACCCTCGACCTGCCCCCGGCCACAGTCGCCGCCCTGTGCGATCGCCGCGCGGGCATCGGCGGTGACGGCCTGCTGCACGTCGTGCGATCCGCTGCCCACCCCGAGGCGAAGAGCATGTCGGCCGAGGCCGAGTGGTTCATGGACTACCGCAACGGCGACGGCTCGATCGCCGAGATGTGCGGCAACGGCGTGCGCGTCTTCGCGCGCTACCTCCAGCGCGCCGGACACGTCACCGAAGGGGACCTCGCGATCGCCACGCGCGGAGGGGTGAAGACCGTGCACATCGCCAAGGACGGCGACATCACCGTCGGCATGGGCAAGGCGCTGCTCCCCGAGGGCGACGTCACGGTGAGCGTCGGAGAGCGCAGCTGGCCCGCGCGGAACGTGAACATGGGAAACCCGCACGCGGTGGCGTTCGTGGACGACCTGACGCACGCCGGTGACCTGTACGCCCCGCCGCCCTTCAGTCCGCCCGCCGCCTACCCGGACGGTGTGAACGTCGAGTTCGTGGTCGACCGCGGCCCCGGGCACGTCGCGATGCGCGTGCACGAGCGGGGTTCCGGCGAGACCCGCTCGTGCGGCACGGGCGCGTGCGCGGTCGCCGTGGCCGCCGCCCGCCGCGACGGCGCCGACCCGGCGGTCACCGGCACACCGGCGACGTACACGGTCGACGTCCCCGGCGGGACCTTGGTGATCACCGAGCGTCCCGACGGGCAGATCGAGATGACGGGCCCGGCGCTGATCGTGGCCGAGGGCGAGATCGACGCAGGGTGGCTGGAGACCGCGACGGCCCCGTGAGGTAGGGACGACCGGCCTGAAACAGTCGCGCTCCGTCGGCCACGCGACCCGAAACCACCGTTTCGAACCGGCCATTTGGCGGGAAGCGGATGGTTGCGAACGCGATGTACAGGGGTACAAACCTCACATTCATCGCTCGAATGGGTGATCAGTTTCACGCTCGGCGAGAGGCGGTCAGCCGCGCGTGGTGGGCTCGGTAGCATCAAGCACCGGCCCGGACGGGGGACCGAAGCCGCCCCGTGAGCCGTGTCCGCCCTGGGGCACCCGTCCGCCGGTCCACGCAGCCGGAGGTGCCCATGAGTGCGGAGGCCACGAATTCCGTGACCCCAGGCCCGATGCCGGGCGCGGTGTCAGGACCGGTGACACCGACAGCCCCCCGCAGAAAGGCCCGCCCCCGGATCGACCTGCGCCGCCTCGGCCGTGCCGCGCTGCTCGGCCCGGCCGCCCGCGACCGGCTGCCCGACGCCATCAGCCACGTCGTCGAGGCACACCGCGCCCATCACCCCGACGCGGACCTCGAACCCCTGCGCCGCGCCTACGTCCTGGCCGAGTCCTCGCACCGCGGCCAGATGCGCAAGAGCGGCGAGCCGTACATCACGCACCCGCTCGCCGTCACCCTGATCCTCGCCGAACTCGGCGCCGAGACCACCACGTTGACCGCGTCCCTGCTCCACGACACCGTCGAGGACACGGACGTGACGCTCGACCAGGTGGGCCGGCAGTTCGGCGAGGAGGTCCGCTACCTCGTCGACGGCGTCACCAAACTGGAGAAGGTCGACTACGGCGCCGCGGCCGAGCCCGAGACCTTCCGCAAGATGCTCGTCGCCACCGGCAACGACGTGCGCGTCATGTCGATCAAACTCGCCGACCGGCTGCACAACATGCGCACCCTCGGCGTGATGCGACCCGAGAAACAGGAACGCATCGCCAAGGTGACACGTGACGTGCTCATCCCGCTCGCCGAACGGCTCGGCGTCCAGGCGCTCAAGACCGAACTGGAGGACCTGGTCTTCGCGATCCTGCACCCCGAGGAGTACGACCGCACAAGGGAGTTGATCGTCCGCAACGCCGCCCGCGCCGACGACCCGCTCGCCGAGGTCGCCGACGAGGTGCGAACCGTGCTGCGCGAGGCCGACATCCCGGCCGAAGTCCTCATCCGGCCCCGCCACTTCGTCTCCGTGCACCGCGTCTCCCGCAAACGCAGCCGGCTCCGCGGCTCCGACTTCGGCCGCCTCCTGGTCCTGGTGAACGAGGACGCCGACTGTTACGGCGTCCTGGGCGAACTCCACACCTGTATGACGCCGGTGGTCTCGGAGTTCAAGGACTTCATCGCCGTACCGAAGTTCAACCTGTACCAGTCGCTGCACACCGCCGTCGCCCGGGAGGACGGGCAGGTCGTCGAAGTCCTCATCCGCACGCACCAGATGCACAAGGTCGCGGAGGCCGGAGTCGTCGCGCTCGGCAACCCGTACGCCCCGGCTCCCGACGACCCGGCCGACGGCGAGCGCGTCGACCCCACCCGGCCCGGCTGGCTCTCCCGGCTCCTCGACTGGCAGGAGGCGGCACCCGACTCGGACCACTTCTGGTCGACCCTGCGCGAGGACCTCGCCCAGGACCGCGAGATCACCGTGTTCCGGCCCGACGGCGGCACGCTCGGCCTGCCCGAGGGCGCGACCTGCGTGGACGCCGCGTACGCGCAGTACGGCGAGGACGCGCACGCCTGCATCGGCGCCCGCGTCAACGGCCGCCTGGCGACGCTGAGCACCGTCCTGAAGGACGGCGACACCGTCCAGCTCCTCATGGGCCAGGACCCGGCGTCCGAGCCCTCCCGGGAATGGCTGGAGCACGCGCACACACCGGCGGCCCGGATCGCCATCCAGCGGTGGCTCGCCGCCCACCCCGTGCAGGCCGAGGCCCAGCGGACCGAGACCCGGGAGGACCGGCAGACCGAGGACCGCGCGGCGGCTCCCCGCCCCGCCACCGCCGACACCCCCGACCAGGACGGACCGATCCCCGGCAACGTCCTCACCGACCGGCCGGGCGCGACCGTCCGGCTCGCCCGATGCTGTACACCCGTACCGCCCGACGAGATCACCGGTTTCGCCGTTCGCGGGGGAGCGGTCACCGTGCACCGCGTCGAGTGCGCGGCGGTGGACCGCATGAAGGACGGGGGGCGTACGGAGGTCGGCGTGCGCTGGGGCGAGGCCACCGAGTGCCGGGTCACGCTGGTCGCCGAATCGTTCGTCCGTCCCCATCTGCTCGCGGACCTCACCGAGGCCATGGCCCTCGAAGGCGCCGAGATCGTCTCCGCGACCGTCGAACCCCCGACCCAGCAGCAGGTTCGCCACACGTACACCGTGCAGCTCCCGGACGCGGGCCACCTGCCCGCCCTCATGCGCGCGATGCGCAACGTGGCCGGGGTGTACGACGTGAGCCGGGCCCAGCCGCAGACGCAGGGCGGCTGAGCCGGACCCGGCCGCAGATCCAGGGCGGCTGAGCCGGTCCCGGCCGCAGATCCAGGGCGGCTGAGCCGGGCCGGAACCGGGCACACGAAGGCGGCTACCGGCCCAGACCCCGGTCCCCGGTTCGGGTGGGACGGACGCGTGTCGTCCCCGTCGCGCTCCGGCGCGCTGATAGCCGTGGGGCATGCTTCTCACCCCCCACAGCCACGCCCCCCGCCCGCGCCCCCGGAGAACGGCGGCGGCGCTGCTCGCCTCGGCCGTCTCCGTCTGCCTCCTCGCGGCGAGCGCCCCCGTCGTTCCGCTCGGCATCGGCGACCGCCTCTTCCCGTACCTGGGCAACCCCGGCTACGACGTGGCTTCGTACGACCTCTCCTTCACCTACTCCGGCAGCAACAGCGAACCGCTGCAGGCCGTCACCACCATCGACGCCCGGACCACCGCCGACCTGGACCGCGTCAACCTCGACTTCGCCCACGGAACCGTCCGCTCGGTCGAGATCGACGGCGAGCCCGCGACGTTCAGCACCGCCGGTGAGGACCTGGTGATCACCCCCGGTGCCACCGTGCCGGACGGCAATCGGATGCGGATCACCGTGCGTCACACCAGCGACCCGAGGCCGCCCAAGGGCCGTGAGGGCGGCTGGGTGCGCACCGCCGACGGCCTCGCCATGGCCAACCAGGCCGACGCCGCGCACCTGGTGTTCCCCTGCAACGACCACCCCTCCGACAAGGCGATGTACACCATCCGGATCACCGCGCCCGAGGGCCACACGGCCGTCGCGGGCGGTCTGCCCACCGGTGTGGACAGGTCCGGCGGATCGGCCACATGGACCTACCGCACCCGGCACCCCATGGCCACCGAACTCGCGCAGGTCTCCATCGGCCGCTCCACGGTGCTGCACCGCACCGGCCCCCACGGACTGCCGGTGCGCGACGTCGTACCGACCCGGCACCGCAAGGCGGTCGAGCCCTGGCTGGAGAAGACCCCCGGCCAGATCGCCTGGATGGAGAGCAAGCTCGGCCGCTACCCCTTCGAGACGTACGGCCTGCTCGCGGCCGACGTCTCCACCGGCTTCGAACTCGAGACCCAGACCCTCTCCCTCTTCGAGCGGGAGCTCTTCACCGAGAACGCCCACCCGGCGTGGTACATCGAGTCGATCATGGTCCACGAGCTGGCCCACCAGTGGTTCGGCGACAGCGTCAGCCCTCGCACCTGGTCCGACCTGTGGCTCAACGAGGGATACGCCACCTGGTACGAGGCGATGTACGCCGAGGAGCGGGGCGGAAAGACGATGCGGGACCGGATGAGGGACGCGTACGGCGCCTCCGACGGGTGGCGCACGGCCGGCGGACCGCCCGCCGCCCCCAAGGCACCCGAGCCCGGGAACAAGGTCGGCATCTTCCGGCACAACGTCTACGACGGCGCCGCGCTCGTCCTGTACGCCCTGCGCCAGGAGATCGGCGGCCCGGCCTTCGACCGCCTGCAACGCGCCTGGGTCAGCCGCCACCAGGACGGCACGGCCTCGACACAGGACTACGTCCGGCTCGCCGCCGAGATCTCCGGACGCGACCTGAGCGGCTTCTTCCAGGCCTGGCTGTACGGCGAGAAGACCCCGCCGATGCCGGGACACCCGGACTGGAAGCCCTCGGCGTCCGCGACCGCGGCGGCCCGATAACACGGTGACGAGACGCCCCGTGCCGTGCGACTATCGACGGGTCGGCGCGGCACGGAGCGCCGGGAATCTCCCGGAGGACTCCTGCGTTGTGCACAATGACGGGCCGGTTCCGGCCGGTCCGGGACAGCACTTCGTCGCCGTAAACGGTTTCCCAGCTACGTAAGGATCCAATGACCTCCTCTTCTTCCCCTTCCCAGGACACCAAGCGCTTCGCGCACAGCCACCCCGAGGGTCTTCGGGCCGATGCCCTGATGGAAGAGGACGTCGCCTGGAGCCACGAGATCGACGGAGAGCGGGACGGCGACCAGTTCGACCGCTCCGACCGCGCGGCCCTGCGCCGTGTGGCGGGCCTCTCCACCGAGCTCGAGGACGTCACCGAGGTCGAGTACCGCCAGCTCCGCCTGGAGCGGGTCGTGCTCGTCGGCGTCTGGACCACGGGAACCGCTCAGGACGCGGACAACTCCCTCGCGGAGCTCGCCGCCCTCGCGGAGACGGCCGGCGCGCTCGTGCTCGACGGTGTGATCCAGCGCCGCGACAAGCCCGACGCAGCGACGTACATCGGCTCCGGCAAGGCCGTGGAACTGCGGGACATCGTCCTCGAGACGGGCGCGGACACCGTCATCTGCGACGGTGAGCTCAGCCCGGGCCAGCTGATCCACCTCGAGGACGTCGTCAAGGTCAAGGTCATCGACCGTACGGCCCTGATCCTGGACATCTTCGCCCAGCACGCCAAGTCCCGCGAGGGCAAGGCGCAGGTCGCGCTCGCGCAGATGCAGTACATGCTGCCGAGGCTCCGAGGCTGGGGTCAGTCGCTGTCCCGGCAGATGGGCGGCGGCAAGGGCGGCGGCCTCGCCACCCGTGGTCCCGGTGAGACCAAGATCGAGACGGACCGGCGGCGGATCCGCGAGAAGATGGCGAAGATGCGCCGGGAGATCGCGGAGATGAAGACCGGCCGCGAGATCAAGCGCCAGGAGCGCAAGCGCCACAAGGTGCCCTCGGTCGCCATCGCGGGCTACACCAACGCCGGCAAGTCCTCGCTGCTCAACCGCCTCACGGGCGCGGGCGTGCTGGTCGAGAACGCCCTGTTCGCGACCCTCGACCCGACCGTGCGCCGGGCCGAGACCCCGAGCGGACGGCTGTACACGCTGGCCGACACCGTCGGCTTCGTCCGCCACCTGCCCCACCACCTGGTCGAGGCGTTCCGCTCCACGATGGAGGAGGTCGGCGAGTCCGACCTGATCCTGCACGTGGTGGACGGGTCGCACCCGAACCCGGAGGAGCAGCTGGCCGCCGTGCGCGAGGTCGTCAGGGACGTCGGCGCCACCGACGTACCCGAGATCGTCGTGATCAACAAGGCCGACCTGGCCGACCCGCTCACACTGCAGCGCCTGCTGCGCGTCGAGAAGCGGTCCATCGCCGTCTCGGCCCGCACGGGCCGGAACATCGACCAGCTGCTCGCGCTCATCGACAACGAGCTGCCGCGCCCCTCGGTCGAGGTCGAGGCTCTCGTTCCGTACACGCACGGCAAGCTGGTCGCCCGTGCCCACGACGAGGGCGAGGTGCTCTCCGAGGAGCACACTCCGGAGGGCACCCTGCTCAAGGTGCGGGTGCACGAGGAACTGGCGGCGGAGCTCGCGCCGTACGTTCCGGCACCCCTCGCCTGACTTGTGCAGAAGGCCCGCCCCCGAGCAGCTCGGGGGCGGGCCTTCGTAGTGTGCGGCCTTCGTGGCGTGTGCGGCCTTCGTGGCGTGTGCGGTCAGCGACCGCCGTAGGTCTTGCTCATGTTCTGGTAGAGCGCTTCGGCCTCCCGGCCCAGCTGCGGGCCGGCCAGCCAGGTGTTGTCGGCCGGGCCGATCGAGGTGTTGGAGACCAGCACGGACTTGCCGTCGCGCACCCGGAACCAGCCGCCGCCGGACGAACCGCCGGTCATGTCGCAGCCGATGCGGTACATCGTCGGCAGGCTCGGGCTGAGCGAGAACCGGCCGGGGACGTCGACGCACTTGAACATCTTCAGGCCGTTGTAGGGCGGCGCTGCCGGGTAGCCCCAGGCGCCCATCTTGGCGGCCTCGGCCGCGGACGGCGCGGAGAAGTCCACGTCCAGTGCCGCGCCGACCGTCTCCTCCAGCGACTTGGCGCCCTGCTCGGGCTTCACATGCAGCACGGAGTAGTCGTACGCGGCCCCGTCGCCGCCGGTCTCCGAGCCGCCCTGGATCCACTGGTTGGAGGTCGAGGCCCAGTCCGCCCACCAGTTGCCGTACGGGGCGATCTCCGCCGGGTTCGCGTTGCCGAGCTCCGCCTCGGACTTGCCGAGGTCGTTGTAGGCCGGGACGAACATGATGTTGCGGTACCAGCCGCCGTCGCCGCCGGCGTGCACGCAGTGGCCCGCCGTCCACACCAGGTTGGACTTGCCCGGGTGGTTGACGTCCTTGATCACCGTGCCGGAACAGACGGCCGGACCGTCGGGGGAGTCGAAGAAGACCTTGCCGACCGGCGCCGCGTTCTCGTGGTACGGCGTCTTCTCGGCCTGCGCCTCGACGGGCGCGGGGTCCGGGTCGGTGACGCCCCGGCCGGCCGACGCGTCCTTCGTCGTGACCGTCTTGTTGGCCTCCTTCGCGGACTTCATCCGCTCCGGCTTCCAGAGGCCCGCGATCACCGGGTTGACGAAGTCCTTGGCGTCGCTGAGCCACTTGTCCCTGTCCCAGTTTTTCCAGCCGCCGTCCTTCCACTGGTCGACGTCGATCCCGTGCTCCTTGAGCTTGCCGGCGAGGTCGGCCGGGATCTCGGCCTTGCCGCCGCCGTCCGTGGCCTGCGAGGTGGTGGCGTCGGGCTTGTCGCTCGCCGAGTCCGCGGAACCGTCACAAGCGGTCGCGGTGAGCGCCAGGACGGCGACGAGCCCGGTGGCGGCGAGAACGGCGCGGCGCCCGCGCTTCGGTGCCGCGGGCATACGTGTGGAACGCATGGTGCATTGACCCCCGTTGGTACGTACGAGTGTGGTGCTGTGTGTGCATGTCACACACCGGGCGCCGGGGCTTCCCGGCGCGACTCCCCACTATGCCCGGGGAGTTGAGGGCGTACCGGGGCGGGGCGGTGAAGGTTTCCGTGAGTCCACGGGCGGTTGCCCGCCCCGCCGCCGACGGTGCTCAGCCGGCCGTCACCGGCCCGCGAACTTCTTGCTGACCGAGTCGTAGACACCCTCGGCCACATCACCCAGACGCGGTCCGGCCAGCCACCCCGACTTCACCGGACCGATCGAGGTGTTGGACACCAGCGCCGGCTTGCCGTCCGAGCCGCTCGCGACCCAGCCGCCGCCCGACGCGCCGCCGGTCATGGTGCAGCCGATGCGGTACATCGTCGGATCCGACGCGGTCAGCGACAGCCGACCGGGCTGGTCCTGGCAGCGGAACAGCTTCTGCCCGTCGTACGGCGGCGCGGCCGGGTAGCCGATCGCGGTGACGCTCTTCGCCTTCGGTACGGCAGGCGCGTCGAAGTCGACCGGCAGCGCCGAACCGACCGTCTCCTCCAGCGACTTGCCGCCGCTGCCCTTCTCCGGCGTCACATGGATGACCGCGAAGTCGTACGGCGCGCCGTCCCCGCCCGTCGAGCCGCCCTGCTCGATCCACTGGTCCGAGGTCTGAGCCCAGTCACCCCACCAGACACCGTAGGGAGCGACGTCCTCCCTGGTGGCGTTCTCCAACTCGGCGACCGGCTTGCCGTCGTCGTTGTACGACGGCACGAACGCGATGTTGCGGTACCAGCCGCCCTTCTTGCCCGCGTGCACGCAGTGGCCCGCCGTCCAGACGAGGTTGGACTTGCCCGGGTGGGCCGGATCCTTCACCACCGTCGCCGAGCAGACGGCCGAGCCCTCGGGGGAGTCGAAGAAGACCTTTCCGGCCGTGGGGACGTTGGCGTGGTACGACGGCGGCACGGCCTGGGCGTCGACCGGCTCGGGCGTGGGGTCGGTCACGCCCTGGTCACCGGAGAGGTCGCTGTCGTCGACACCCTGGTCGGGCTCCTCCGCGTCCCGCATGCGGTCCGGGTTCCAGAGCCCCTCGATGATGGGGTTGATGTACTCGTTGGCCTCGCGCAGCCAGTCGTCCCGGTCCCAGTTCTTCCAGGCGCCGTCCTTCCACTTGTCGACGTCGATGCCGTGCTCGCGGAGCCGGTCCCTGAGGTCGGCCGGGATCTTCAGCTTGCCGTCGTCGGAGGCGCTCGCGGACGCGGAGGCCTCACCGCCCGCCGCGGCGTCGCCCGACTCGCAGGCGGTAGTGGTCAGCGCGAGCACCGAGGCGAGAGCCACGGCGGCCGGCACGGGGGAGATCCTGCGGCGCGCCCTCCCCCCTCGGCCGACGGTGGACGACGTCCGTATGGATCGCATGATGTGACTCCCCCTGAGGTGGAACGAGTGTGGACGACCGGCGCGTCGGTTCCGTCTTCCGCTGACTGACGGGACGTTCGGGCCGCCTCCGCGCGGCGTCCGGGAACGGCACCACACACTATGCGGTGGCTGTGGGGGAGGGCCGACGGATCCGCAACAGTTCCGTCACGGCAAGGATCTTGAAGCAACCCGTAACCCGGTGAGCGGACCGGGGTTGGTAGGGGTGAGGGGCCTGCTGTCCGTGTGCGGTCCCCTGTGCCCGTGCCCAGTGGGAGGTCAGGGAAGTCGTGGCGGAATCGACCCAGGTGGGACGCGCGTCCGAGGCGGCCGCTGTGGGGCTTGCGCCGGGGAAGTCCCTCCCCGGTGGCGCCGCCGACCGCACGGCGACCGGCGCGCGCACCACACACGAGGGGATTCTGCGCCGCCAGTCCGCGCGAGAGTCCGCGGCCCGCACCTACGCCCGCGCCCTGCCCATCGTGCCGGTGCGGGCCCGCGGGCTGACTATCGAGGGCGCCGACGGCCGCCGCTACCTGGACTGCCTCTCGGGCGCAGGCACCCTCGCGCTCGGGCACAACCACCCGGTCGTCCTGGAAGCCATCCGCAGGGTCCTCGACTCCGGCGCGCCCTTGAACGTCCTCGACCTGGCCACCCCCGTCAAAGACGCCTTCGTCACCGAACTGTTCCGCACCCTGCCTCCCGGACTCGCCGACCGCGCCCGCGTCCGGTTCTGCGGACCGGCAGGCAGCGACGCGATGGAGAGCGCTTGCGACCTGGTCCGTGCGGCGACCGGGCGGACCGGCCTCCTCGCGTTCACCGGTGACGGTCACGGAAGGACCACCGGGCCACTCGAAGCGCCCGCGGGCGAACCTGCCGGACGGGTCGCGCATCTGCCCTCCCCGCAGGACCACCGCTGCTCGCCCGACGTGGGCGGCGAGCGCGGCGGCGGCCTCGCCGCCCACTGGACCGAGTCCCTCCTCGACGGCCCCGGGCCCGGCGTGCCACTCCCCGCCGGGGTGATCGTCGAGCCCGTCCAGGGCGAGGGCGCGGTGATCCCCGTTCCTGACGCCTGGCTGCGGCGCATGCGGCAGCTCACGGCCGACCGGTCCGTCCCGCTGATCGCCGACGAGATCGAGACGGGCGTCGGCCGGACCGGCGCCTTCTGGGCGGTGGAGCACAGCGGAGTGACCCCCGACGTCATGGTCCTTTCGAAGGCCATCGGAGGCAGCCTGCCGCTGGCCGTGGTGGTCTACCGCGACGACCTCGACGCCGGAACACCGGACGCCGACGCCGACACCTTCCCCGGCAACCAACTCGCCATGGCCGCCGGAACGGCGACCCTCGCCCACGTCCGCGAGAACCACCTCGCCCAGCGCGCGGCTGATCTCGGGACGCGGATGCTGCGCCGACTCCAGGGGCTGGTGGACGAGTTCGCGTGCGTGGGCGATGTACGGGGCCGGGGGCTGATGCTCGCGGTGCAGTTGGTGGACGACGACCCGGGGCACTCGGCGATGCCGGACAGCACGGAGCGGACCCTCCCCACCACCCCCGAACTGGCCGCCGCGGTCCAGCGGGAGTGCCTGCGACGGGGTCTCATCGTCGGACTCGGCGGCCGCCACGCGAACGTCGTACGGCTGCTGCCGCCCCTGACGATCAGCGACGAACAGGCAGCCGCCGTGCTGGACCGCCTGGCCGACGCCGTCGAGGCCGTGGCCCGACGCCACGGCGTTCCGACGAACGCTCCGTGCGCGCCGTGAGCCTGCGAGCCGAGGGAGTCCACGCACGGCATGCGCCGCCACACCACGACCCCTCGCTCTCCTGCAAGCGAGCCGATGAAAACTCCTCTGCTCGCAGGCCGCGCCCCACGACCCGGAACCACCCGACAAGGAAACCCACTTGAACGCCACGCCCCAGCCCCAGGACCAAGGAACGACTCCTGGACGAGGCCGCACCGACTCCCTGGCCGTGGGGACATCGGCGAACCCGGTGGTTCCGCGGCAGAGGCCCGGGGCGCAGCACACCGAGGTGCTGGACGGCCGGACGCGGGTCGGCGCTCCGGCCGCAGACCTCTTGGCCCACCCCGACCCGCACACCGCCGCGCAGGCAGCGGCCGTCGAGACCCTGCTGCGCTGCTGGGTGCGTGAGACCGGCCGACCCGCCCCCTGCGACGGCATCCTCCGCATCCCCCTTCCCTCCACCGGCACGGCACTGCTCGTACCGGTCCGCTACTGGTCCCCTACGGGCTGGCACCGCTTCGGTCCTCCACGCCTCGCCGACACCCCTGATCACGCACCACCGGCGGACGCCGTCACGGTCGCCGCCCTGTTCACCAGGGAGGCCTCCGCAGGTGCCTCCGGTATCAGCGGCGCATGCGACACCGGCATCGGGCTGGTCGCGGGGGTGGCCGACTCTCTCCGCCGCGTCGCCGCCTTCATCCACGACCGTCGGGAACACCCGGTCGACGATCCCGACCGCTTCCTGGCCGCTGAACAGGCCCTCGTCCTCGGACACCCCCTGCACCCGACCCCGAAGAGCCGCGAGGGCCTCTCCGAGTCCGAAGCACCCCTCTATTCGCCCGAGTCGCGCGGGTCCTTCCCCCTGCACTGGATGGCTGTCGCCCCCTCCGTCCTCGCCACCGACTCCGCCTGGACCGAACGCGGCCGCCCCGTCGCCGCGGCCCTGCTCACCGCCCGCCTGGCCGGAACCGGACTCCCACTGCCGGACGGATACGCCCTCCTGCCCCTGCACCCCTGGCAGGCACGCGAGATCCGGCACCGGCCGGAGACCGCGGCCCTGCTGGACAGCGGACTGCTCCGTGACCTCGGCACCCACGGCGCCCCCTGGCACCCCACCTCCTCCGTACGAACCGTCTACCGGACCGGCGCCCCCGCGATGCTCAAACTGTCGCTGGGCCTGCGCATCACCAACTCCCGTCGTGAAAACCTCCGTAAGGAACTGCACCGGGGCGTCGAGGTCCACCGCCTGCTCCGCAGCGGGCTCGCGCAGCAGTGGCGGGCCGCGCACCCGGGCTTCGACATCGTTCGCGACCCCGCCTGGCTCGCTGTCGACACCGCCGACGGCGCCCCGTCGGCCGGACTGGACGTGATGATCCGCCACAACCCGTTCAGCGCCTCGGACGATGTGTCCTGCCTCGCCGGACTCATCTCGCCGCGCCCGCGCTCCCAGGTCCGGCCCGGAAATGCTCCAGACCACCCCGAGACCCACGAGACCCACGACCCGGTCATGCGGTCCCGGCTCGCCGAGGTCGTCACTCGTCTCGCCCGCCGGACCGGCCGACCTCTCGGAGCGGTCGCCGCCGAGTGGTTCCTGCGCTACCTCGAGCACGTCGTGCGTCCCGTCCTGTGGCTGGACAGTGAGGCCGGCATCGCCCTGGAGGCGCACCAGCAGAACACCCTGCTCCTGCTGGACGCCGACGGCTGGCCCACGGGCGGGCGCTACCGCGACAACCAGGGCTATTACTTCCGCGAGTCCCGACGCGCGGACCTCGACACGCGTCTGCCCGGCATCGGAAGGCAGAGCGACACGTTCGTCCGCGACGAGGTCACCGACGAGCGCTTCACCTACTACCTGGCGATCAACAACGTGCTCGGCCTCATCGGCGCGTTCGGCTCCCAGCGACTGGCCGATGAACGGCTGCTGCTCGCCGCCTTCCGCCGCTTCCTCGCAAGCGCCGCCTCCGGTCCGGCCCGGCTGCGCACCCCACTGCCCGCCCACCTGCTCGACTCACCCGTGCTGCGCTGCAAGGCCAACCTGCTGACCCGCCTGCACGGCCTCGACGAACTCGTCGGCCCGGTCGACACCCAGTCCGTCTACGTCACCATCGCCAACCCCCTGCACTCCTGATCACCCTGACCGTCCTCCGGTCACAACCGACCTCCTTCATCCCTGAGGATCCGCCTCACCCGCCTTCCCGAGAGGAGCGTTTGGTGCCTCCTGCCGACCCGACCACCGGTACTGATTCCGCTGCCCCCGTCCCTGACGACGTCAGCTCAGATGCCGCTTCCGGTTCCGATGCCGAGTCCGGTCCCCTGGCCGACTCCGGTGCGGACGGGCAGGGGGAGGACACCATGGACCTGCATCTTCCGGACGAGTTCCTCGCCCTCATCGCGAAAGAGGAGGCGGACAGCTACGGAGCGCGGTGGCCGGCTCACGACACGGCTGAGCCTTCCCTCTCCCACACCATGACCGGTGACACCTTCGCCCCCTCGGCTCTCCCCTTCCTCCCCACCGAGGACGATCTCCTCGACCGCGTCGCCGGCTGGGGCCCCGTCGACACGTCCGCGGGCATCTTCCACCTCGTCCCCGTACGGATCGAGCGCGACCTTCCGCTCGTCAGCCGTTGGATGAACGACCCCGCAGCCGCGGCGTTCTGGGAGCTGTCCGGACCACCGAGCGTGACCGAGGACCATCTGCGGGCCCAGCTCGGCGGCGACGGACGCAGCATTCCGTGCATCGGCGCGCTCGACGGAACACCGATGAGCTATTGGGAGATCTACCGGGCGGACCTGGATCCGCTGGCCCGTCACTACCCGGCCAAGCCCCACGACACCGGACTCCACCTCCTCGTCGGCGCGGTCGCCGACCGAGGGCGTGGTCTCGGCGGTCTCCTGCTGCGAGCCGTGGCCGATCTCGTTCTCGCGCGGCGCCCGTCCTGCGCGCGCGTCATCGCGGAACCCGACATTCGCAACACCCCCTCCATCGCCGCCTTCCTGACCGCCGGCTTCCGGTTCTCCTCCGAGGTCGACCTGCCCGCCAAGCGCGCCGCCCTCATGGTCCGGGACCGGTCCCTCCGAAATGTGATGTAGCTCTGCAGCTCTGTAGCCCTGTGTCACCGTGCCATCACTCATTGAACGCGGGCGGCGCCGCCGTAGTTCCCGCTGTCCCGACCTCGTCGAGGAGCCGCAGACCTTGATCCCGCCCCCCGTTGCCTCCTTGATCACCCGTTTGTCAGTGCTGGGTCGTAGGGTGGTCGCGCTATGACGAAGCCCTCACTCCCCGAACTCCTGCATGCTGCCGTCACTGCCGTCGGCGGTACGGAGCGCCCCGGTCAGGTGACCATGGCCGAAGCCGTCGCGGAGGCGATCGATGACGGCTCTCACCTGCTGGTCCAGGCCGGCACCGGCACCGGCAAGTCGCTGGGCTATCTGGTGCCCGCTCTGGCGCACGGGGAGCGTGTGGTCGTCGCGACCGCCACCCTGGCCCTGCAGCGCCAGCTGGTGGAACGCGACCTGCCGAGAACGGTCGAGTCGCTGCACCCCCTGCTGCGCCGCCGCCCGGAGTTCGCGATGCTCAAGGGCCGGTCGAACTACCTGTGTCTGCACCGCCTGCACGAGGGCGTTCCGCAGGACGAGGAGGAGGGCCTCTTCGACCAGTTCGAGGCGGCCGCGCCCACCAGCAAGCTGGGCCAGGACCTGCTGCGGGTGCGCGACTGGGCCGACGAGACCGAGACCGGTGACCGTGACAACCTCACGCCCGGCATCTCGGACCGGGCCTGGGCGCAGGTGTCGGTGTCGTCGAGGGAGTGTCTGGGCGCCTCGAAGTGCGCGTACGGGGCGGAGTGCTTCGCCGAGATGGCCCGTGAGCGGGCCAAGCTCTCCGACGTCGTCGTCACCAACCACGCGCTGCTCGCGATCGACGCCATCGAGGGCGCCCCGGTGCTCCCGCAGCACGAGGTGCTGATCGTCGACGAGGCACACGAGCTGGTCTCGCGGGTCACCGGAGTCGCGACCGGCGAACTCACTCCCGGCCAGGTCAATCGTGCGGTGCGCCGTGCCGCGAAACTCGTCAACGAGAAGGCCGCAGACCAGCTCCAGACCGCCGCAGAGGGCTTCGAGCGGCTGATGGAGCTTGCGCTGCCGGGGCGCCTGGAGGAGATTCCCGAGGACCTGGGGTACGCCCTCATGGCGCTGCGCGACGCGTGCCGCACCGTCATCTCCGCGATCGGCGCGACGCGCGACAAGTCGGTCCAGGACGAGGACGCCGTCCGCAAACAGGCCCTGGCCTCCGTGGAGAACGTGCACGACGTGGCGGAGCGGATCACGAACGGCTCCGAGTGGGACGTGGTCTGGTACGAGCGCCACGACCGCTTCGGTGCCTCCCTGCGTGTCGCCCCGATGTCCGTGTCGGGGCTGCTGCGGGAGAAGCTCTTCGCGGACCGTTCCGTGGTGTTGACGTCAGCGACGCTGAAGCTGGGCGGCGACTTCAACGGCGTCGGCGCCTCCCTCGGCCTCGCCCCCGAGGGCTCCGAGGGCGACGACCTCCCGCAGTGGAAGGGCATCGACGTCGGCTCGCCGTTCGACTACCGCAAGCAGGGCATCCTCTACGTCGCCAAGCACTTGGCGCGCCCCGCGCGGGACGGCGACCGCGCGGACATGCTCGACGAACTGACGGAACTGATCCAGGCGGCGGGCGGGCGCACCCTGGGCCTTTTCTCCTCGATGCGGGGCGCCCAGCTGGCAGCCGAGGAGCTGCGGTCCCGGATTCCGGAGTTCCCGATCCTCCTGCAAGGGGAGGAAACGCTCGGCGAGCTCATCAAGAACTTCGCGGCCGACCCCAAGACGTGCCTCTTCGGCACCCTGTCGCTGTGGCAGGGCGTGGACGTCCCCGGACCCAGCTGCCAGCTGGTGGTCATGGACAAGATCCCGTTCCCGCGCCCGGACGACCCTCTGATGAGTGCCCGGCAGAAGGCCGTGGAGGAGGCGGGGGGCAACGGATTCATGGCGGTCGCCGCCACTCATGCCGCGCTCCTCATGGCCCAGGGCGCCGGCCGTCTCGTGCGCGCGTCGGGTGACCGCGGTGTCGTCGCCGTCCTGGACCAGCGTCTGGCGACCGCCCGGTACGGCAGCTATCTGCAGGCGTCACTGCCCGACTTCTGGTACACGACGGACCGTAATCAGGTGCGGAAGTCACTGTCGGCGATCGACGCGGTGGCCAAGCAGACGGAAGCCGAGTAAGCCCTGGGAGGCGGCCTGCCGCTCGAGTGCAGGCCGCCTCCCACGTCACAGACAGAGCCCGTGCACGTCTCAGATGTAGCTCTTGCGCATGTCTGACGAAGCCCACGGACAACCTGCACGTCACAGCGGAAGCGCATGTCGGGGCTGGACAGCGCAGGGCCCCGGAACCGGCGCAGGGGTCCCGGGGCCCGGTCAGGGGGCGGGCTGGTGGGGCCCACCCGACGCGGTGCGCGGCGTCAGACGCGGCGCAGCACGGCCACCACCTTGCCGAGGATGGTCGCGTCGTCGCCCGGGATCGGCTCGTAGGCCGCGTTGTGCGGCAGGAGCCAGACATGGCCGTCCTCGCGCTTGAAGCGCTTGACGGTGGCTTCGCCGTCGAGCATGGCGGCCACGATGTCACCGTTCTCGGCGACCGGCTGGCGGCGGACCGTGACCCAGTCGCCGTCACAGATCGCGGCCTCGATCATCGAGTCACCGACGACCTTCAGGACGAACAGCTCACCGTCGCCGACGAGCTGGCGGGGGAGAGGGAAGACGTCCTCGACGGACTCCTCGGCGAGGATGGGGCCACCGGCGGCGATACGGCCGACCAGCGGGACGTACGAAGCGGCCGGCTTGCCCGCGGTGTCCGTGGGCTGCACCGAGGCGGCCTGGTCAGAACCGCGCACCTCGTACGCGCGCGGCCGGTGCGGGTCGCGGCGCAGGAAGCCCTTGCGCTCCAGTGCCATCAGCTGGTGTGCGACGGAGGAGGTGCTGGAGAGGCCGACGGCCTGGCCGATCTCACGCATCGACGGCGGGTAGCCACGCCGCTGCACGGAGTCCCTGATCACCTCGATCACACGGCGCTGGCGGTCGGTGAGTCCGGAGCTGTCCGCCCGGATGCCGGGAGGTCGGCCCGGCAGGGAGCGCTTTTGCCCCTCCGGGTTCGTGGCTTCGCTCATCGCATGCACCGGCTCCAGTCGGCCCTGGGAGCGGTCCTGGGCGGTGATGGCGGCACTGTCTGCGGTGGTGGTCACGTCGGCCCCTCTCGATGGTCTCCCTGCTGGACAACGGTAGTTGCTTTCGAAAGGTTGCGCCAAACACACGTTCGAGTGAAAAATCGCGATTCGACTGACGCGATCATGTGTCCGGGTGTATTGGCTACCGCGCCGCCTGACGGGCAAAAGGGCCCATTGCTGTACTCTTCACCGCCGGGGTGATCGCCTCGTGGACTGTTGTCCCAGTCTGCCATCCGGCATTCCCTTGCCTTGGGAGCAGCCCGCATCTGTGCGGGAGTCCCACGCCCCCTCCTCGCGGCGCCCACGGTATCTCCGCATGTGCCGTAGCGATACAGCTGTGCCCCGAACGGATGCGACGGGCGGGTCGTGGGGGCGCGAACGGCGGTGCGGCCCGGGTCGTACGAGGTCGGCGCGGTCCGACCGGTCGCGTGTCACCTGCGCTGACGCGCGCGACGCGCGCATATGGCGTGGATGTATGAGCCAATCCCCACATCTAGTGGTTGGATTGCATCGGCAGCCCACAAGTTGTGGTCCCCCGGGTCTCCGCGCTCATGGTCATCGCCTATGCTTGGGGCTGCTTCGTGGGGCGCAAGAGGTCTCGCGAGGCTATTGAGTCTGCTGTGAGGAGGGTTGGGAGTTCATGCACTGCCCCTTCTGCAGGCACCCCGACAGCCGCGTCGTCGACAGCCGTACGACCGACGACGGCACGTCGATCCGCAGGCGCCGCCAGTGTCCGGACTGCTCCCGTCGTTTCACGACCGTGGAGACGTGTTCGCTGATGGTGGTCAAGCGGTCCGGAGTCACCGAACCCTTCAGCCGCACCAAGATCATCAATGGTGTGCGCAAGGCGTGCCAGGGACGGCCCGTCACCGAGGACGCGCTCGCCCAGCTCGGCCAGCGGGTCGAGGAGGCGGTGCGGGCCACCGGAAGCGCCGAGCTGACCACCCACGACGTGGGGCTGGCCATACTCGGCCCGTTGCAGGAGCTCGATCTCGTCGCCTACCTGCGATTCGCCTCCGTCTACCGGGCGTTCGACTCGCTCGAGGACTTCGAGGCGGCCATCGCGGAACTCAGGGAAGAGACGGGACGCCCCGAGGTGGACGACGGCGACCGCGAGGACGCGGGGGCGGGGAGCCAGGAAGACGACCGCGGGCCCGGAGGGACGACACCGGTCCCCGAGCCCGCAGGCGCCGCCGACTGACCGGCGGGCCGGACCCGGAAGCCAGCTCCGGGCCCGGCCGGGCGGCGGCGATGTGAAGACCTGTTGCGGGCTGTGTGAGTGGATGCCCGCAACACCAGACAGAACACCGTGCCACGGGAACAACGGGGCACTTCAGGGCGTTTTCGCCCGTACAGGGAGGCGGCATGACAGAGACGGCGAGCGGTCCGGCACGGAGTTCCCGCGCCAAGGGCACCAAGGCGAGCAAGGGCCTGCGTATCGAGCGCATCCACACCACCCCGGGGGTCCACCCCTACGACGAGGTGGCGTGGGAGAGCCGTGACGTCGTCATGACCAACTGGCGCGACGGCTCGGTCAACTTCGAGCAGCGCGGCGTGGAGTTCCCCGACTTCTGGTCGGTGAACGCGGTCAACATCGTCACCAGCAAGTACTTCCGCGGTGCCGTCGGCACACCGCAGCGCGAGACCAGCCTCAAGCAGCTGATCGACCGCATCGTGAAGACGTACCGGAAGGCCGGCGAGGACCACAAGTACTTCGCCTCGCCCGCCGACGCCGAGATCTTCGAGCACGAGCTGGCGTACGCCCTCCTGCACCAGGTCTTCAGCTTCAACAGCCCTGTCTGGTTCAACGTCGGCACGGCCCAGCCCCAGCAGGTCTCCGCCTGCTTCATCCTGTCCGTCGACGACTCCATGGAGTCGATCCTCGACTGGTACAAGGAAGAGGGCATGATCTTCAAGGGCGGCTCCGGCGCCGGCCTGAACCTCTCCCGGATCCGCTCCTCCAAGGAGCTGCTCTCCTCCGGCGGCAACGCCTCAGGCCCGGTCTCCTTCATGCGCGGTGCCGACGCCTCCGCAGGAACGATCAAGTCCGGTGGCGCCACCCGCCGTGCCGCCAAGATGGTCGTCCTCGACGTGGACCACCCGGACATCGAGGACTTCATCGAGACCAAGGTCAAGGAAGAGGAGAAGATCCGCGTCCTGCGCGACGCGGGCTACGACATGGACCTGGGCGGCGACGACATCACGTCCGTCCAGTACCAGAACGCCAACAACTCGGTCCGTGTGAACGACGAGTTCATGAAGGCTGTCGAGCAGGGCGGCCAGTTCGGGCTGCGCGGCCGGATGACCGGCGAGGTCATCGAGGAGGTCGACGCCAAGTCGCTCTTCCGCAAGATCGCCGAGGCCGCCTGGGCCTGCGCCGACCCCGGCATCCAGTACGACGACACGATCAACGGCTGGCACACCTGCCCCGAGTCCGGCCGGATCACCGCGTCGAACCCGTGCAGCGAGTACATGCACCTGGACAACACGTCCTGCAACCTCGCCTCGCTCAACCTGATGAAGTTCCTCAAGGACGACGGCAAGGGCAACCAGTCCTTCGAGGCCGAGCGCTTCCAGAAGGTCGTCGAGCTGGTCATCACCGCGATGGACATCTCGATCTGCTTCGCCGACTTCCCGACGCAGAAGATCGGTGAGAACACCCGCGCGTTCCGCCAGCTGGGCATCGGCTACGCCAACCTGGGCGCCCTGCTGATGGCCACCGGCCACGCCTACGACTCCGACGGTGGCCGCGCCCTCGCCGGCGCCATCACCTCCCTGATGACGGGTACGGCCTACCGCCGCTCCTCCGAACTCGCGGCGGTCGTCGGCCCGTACGACGGCTACGCCCGCAACGCCGACGCCCACAAGCGCGTCATGAAGCAGCACTTCGACGCCAACGACAAGGCCGTCCGCATGGACGACCTGGACACCCCCGTCTGGGCCGCCGCCAGCGAGGCCTGGCAGGACGTGGTGCGTCTCGGTGAGAAGAACGGTTTCCGTAACTCCCAGGCGTCCGTGCTCGCGCCGACCGGCACCATCGGCCTCGCGATGTCCTGCGACACCACCGGTGTCGAGCCCGACCTCGCGCTGGTCAAGTTCAAGAAGCTGGTCGGCGGCGGCTCGATGCAGATCGTCAACGGCACCGTCCCGCAGGCCCTGCGCCGTCTGGGCTACCTCGAAGAGCAGAACGAGGCGATCGTCGCCCACATCGCCGAGCACGGCAACGTGATCGACGCCCCGGGCCTCAAGCCCGAGCACTACGAGGTGTTCGACTGCGCCATGGGCGAGCGGGCCATCTCCCCGATGGGCCACGTCCGCATGATGGCCGCGATCCAGCCGTGGATCTCCGGCGCCATCTCCAAGACGGTCAACATGCCGGAGTCGGCGACCGTCGAGGAGGTCGAGGAGATCTACTTCGAGGCCTGGAAGCTGGGCGTCAAGGCGCTCGCGATCTACCGCGACAACTGCAAGGTCGGCCAGCCGCTCTCCGCCAAGAAGAAGGAGGAGGAGAAGGCCGAGGAGCCCGCGGTCGTCGAGACCAAGGTCGAGAAGGTCGTCGAGTACCGCCCGGTCCGCAAGCGCCTCCCGAAGGGACGTCCCGGCATCACCACGTCCTTCACCGTCGGCGGCGCCGAGGGCTACATGACGGCCAACTCCTACCCGGACGACGGTCTCGGTGAGGTCTTCCTGAAGATGTCCAAGCAGGGCTCGACCCTCGCGGGCATGATGGACGCCTTCTCCATCGCGGTCTCCGTGGGCCTCCAGTACGGCGTCCCCCTGGAGACGTACGTCTCGAAGTTCACGAACATGCGCTTCGAGCCCGCCGGCATGACGGACGACCCGGACGTGCGGATGGCGCAGTCGATCGTCGACTACATCTTCCGCCGCCTGGCGCTGGACTTCCTGCCCTTCGAGACCCGCTCCGCGCTCGGCATCCACTCCGCCGAGGAGCGCCAGCGCCACCTGGAGACCGGTTCGTACGAGCCGTCCGAGGACGAGGTCGACGTCGAGGGCCTGGCCCAGTCGGCGCCCCGGGCGCAGGAGCTGAAGGCCCTCACCAGGCCTCAGGACGACGAGGCGGCCAAGCCCGCCCCGCAGCAGGCCCACACCAGTGCCGAACTGGTCGAGATGCAGCTGGGCATCCAGGCCGACGCCCCGCTGTGCTTCTCCTGCGGTACGAAGATGCAGCGCGCCGGTTCCTGCTACATCTGCGAGGGCTGCGGCTCGACGAGCGGCTGCAGCTGACGCCGGTCACCTGAACCGATGACAGAGGGGCACCACCTTCGGGTGGTGCCCCTCTTGTCCTTCACATCCTGTCGTTCAGAGCCCAGGGCTCATGGACGGTGTGCCGCGCCCATCGTCCGGGCGAAGTCCACCGGGTCGCCCTCGAAGCCCCGGAGGCCGGGGCGGAACTCCCACGGGCCGGAGCCGTCCCGGACGAACTCCGCCA
Organism: Streptomyces viridochromogenes DSM 40736; assembly: GCF_000158955.1. Lineage (GTDB taxonomy): Bacteria > Actinomycetota > Actinomycetes > Streptomycetales > Streptomycetaceae > Streptomyces > Streptomyces venetus. The sequence goes on from NZ_GG657757.1 coordinate 6,532,726, forward strand.
CCGTCGCGGCGGTGGCCCCGAGGACACCGCCGAAGTCGTCCTCCGTCAGGACCGTGTACCCCTCGCGGATACGCAGGCCGGGATTGGCCACGCTGACGAAGGTGCGTTCCGCAGGGCGCTGCTGGATGACGACACCGACCACCACGCGCGCGTACCGGCTGTCGAGCCGTTCGAGTTCGAGCGTCATGACCTCGTCGTAGCCGAAGCCCTGGCCGTCCTTGCTGTCCCGGTTGAGATAGATGGTGCCGTCGGGGGAGCGGCTGTCGAAGTGCACCACATAGGTGGGGTCGCCGTACGGATCGTCCGCCGGATAGGTCGCCGCGACGAGGTCCAGATCGGTGGACGGCTGCCCCGCCGGACTGGGATCCCACCGCATCGCGATCTCGACCTTGCGAAGCCCCTTGTTGAGCCCGTCCACTGCTGTCCCCTTCCCCGTACCGACCGCCCGTTCGCCCCAACTGCCTGGCGCTCACGACTGTTTGTCCATCCTGCCACGCGTACGCGTGCGCGTGCCGGAGAGCGGTCCAGTCGAGAGTGACCGACGCCACGCTCCTGGCCTTACCATGGCGCGGTGCTGGTCAAGTGGATTCGCTGCACCGTGGTGGACCGCCGCGGGTTCGAGCGGGGGCAGCGGAAGTGGGCGGGGCTTCTGGGGGAGCCGGGGTTTCGGGGACAGGGGGGTGGCTGGAGCCGGGGGCGGCAGGACGTGGCGCACATCTTCGCGTTCTGGGAGAGCCGTGCCTTCTACGACTCCTTCATGGCGCGGTCCCACGACCGGCTCGCGTCGGCGCAGTCGGGCACGTTCAAGGACGCCCAGGTCAGGCTGTTCGACTACCGCTTCGACGTGAAGACCGGCTTCGAACCGCGCTTCACGGACGCGGACCTGCTGCGCGTGGCGCTCTGTCGTGTCCATGAGGAGCGGGCCGAGCACTTCGTGCTGATGCAGGAGAAGGTGTGGAACCCGGCGATGGCCGGCTCGCCCGGCATGGTGCGCGGGCTCTTCGGCGAGGCGCCCGGGTGTGAGTACCTGGTGTTGTCGATGTGGCGGTCGGCCGCCGAGCACGGCAAGTACCGTACCGAACGCGTGGAGCGGCTTGCCCTGAGAGCCCAGACGGAGGCGGACGTGGCGGCGCTCACCGGGGACGTCGTGGACATGGAGCCGAGCTGGACGGTGTGACGCGGGCGGGCTTGGAAGAGCGGATTCCGGTTGGTGAGCGTGCGACCGGTGTGATCTGTGGTGCGGAATCTGTGTGACCTACGCTGTATGGGGGCGGTACGAGTGCTCGACGGGCCCTCACTCGATCTAGGGTTTCGGCATGGCACGACCACGGCGCATCGTCCTTGTCCGGCACGGCGAGTCAACGGGCAATGTTGATGACTCCGTGTACGAGCGTGAACCCGACCACGCCCTCGCGTTGACCGAGCGGGGCCGACGGCAGGCGGAGGCGACCGGCGAGCGGTTGCGCGCGCTGTTCGGCGGTGAACGCGTCAGCGTGTACGTCTCCCCCTACCGCCGCACGCACGAGACGCTGCGGGCCTTCCACCTCGACACCGGCCTCATACGCGTGCGCGAGGAGCCCCGGCTGCGCGAGCAGGACTGGGGCAACTGGCAGGACCGCGACGACGTCCGCCTCCAGAAGACCTACCGTGACGCGTACGGTCACTTCTTCTACCGCTTCGCCCAGGGGGAGTCCGGCGCCGACGTCTACGACCGGGTCGGCGGCTTCCTGGAGAGCCTGTTCCGCAGTTTCGAGGACCCCGACCACCCGCCGAACGTCCTCATCGTGACTCACGGGCTGGCCATGCGGCTGTTCTGCATGCGGTGGTTCCACTGGACGGTCGCGGAGTTCGAGTCGCTGTCGAACCCAGGGAACGGCGAGGTGCGGATGCTCGTTCTGGGAGACGACGGCAAGTACACCCTCGACCGGCCGTTCGACCGCTGGCGAGATCCCGAGCCGTACGGGATCTCCGGATAGAGTGGCAGGGCGATGACCGCTGACTCCTCCTCCGTCGGGCGCCTGGACCGCGCCCTGGCCTGCCTGCGCGGACTGTCCGTCGGGGACGCCCTGGGCTCCCAGTACTTCGTGCCGGTGAACTACCCGCTGCTGAAGCGCCACGAGGTGCCGTCCGGGCCCTGGCAGTGGACCGACGACACGGAGATGGCCGGATCCGTCGTCGCCGTCCTGGCCACTCACCACCGCATCGACCAGGACGCCCTGGCCCACTCCTTCGCGGAACACCACGACTTCGACCGGGGCTACGGTCCTGCGGTCAACCGCCTCCTGCGCCTCGTCCGGGAGGGCGGCGACTGGCGCGAGCTCGCCGCCGCCCTCTTCAACGGGCAGGGCTCCTGGGGCAACGGCGCGGCGATGCGGATCGCCCCGCTGGGTGCCTGGTACGCCGACGACCCGGAGCAGGCGACCCACCAGGCGGAGATCTCCGCCTACACCACCCACCAGCACCGCGAGGCCGTCGTCGGCGCCATGGCCGTCGCTGCGGCCACCGCGTTCGCCGCCGCCCCCGGCGGGCCGCCCCGCGCCGAGGAACTCCTCGACGGAGTCATCGAACTGGTGCCGAAGAGCGCGGTCGGCGCGGGACTGCGACGGGCCAGGGACATGCTCGACTACGGCGACGCGGCCACCGTCGCGGCGGTCCTGGGGTGCGGGCGGCGGACGACCGCCCATGACACCGTGCCCTTCGCCCTCTGGTCGGCAGCGAGGAACCTCGGTGACTACGAGCGGGGGTTCTGGACGACCGCCCAGGTCGGCGGGGATGTCGACACCACCTGCGCCATCGTGGGCGGTGTGATCGCCTCGGGGAAGGCGGGGGCGCCCCCTGTCGAGTGGGTGCGGCGGACGGAGCCGCTGCCGGACTGGGTGCCTGTGTCGGTCTGACGGTCGGGACTCGCCGGTGCGGCGGGAGTTTCCCCGTGCGGCGGGAGTTTCCCTGTGCGGCGGGAGTATCCGTGTGCGGCGGGAGTATCCGTGTGCTGCGGGAGCCCGGCGGCGCTGGCGGATTCTCCCCGCACCGGCGAAACTTCCTGCGCTTTGGACACTCCCTTGCGCGACGGGAACCTTCCTGCGCCCCGGAAACTCTCCGTGCGCTTCAGGAACTCTCCGTGATCGGCCGCCCGTTGTCATGACATCCGCTGTGCGCGCCGTGAGGTCGCACGTGCTGGAGTACCCGCTGGTGAGCGCGTGAGAAGGGGGTGGTCATGGAGGTCCTGCTCACTGTACTGATCCACTGGTGGGGCGCGTTCCTGCGTCACGTGGGACGCACGCGGGCGGCCGGACCGCTGCCCTCATCGTCCGTCCCCCGGGCACGGTCCGGACGCCCGCGGCCGGTGGCGGACCGGCCCGTCAGTCGTCGGCAGGCCTGTGTGGAGCTCGCCGACGAGCCGCCGGAGCCGGCTCGCCCTGTCCGTTCGTCAGCCGAGCCCCGGCCCGGCCGAGCCGGCGAGCGCCTCCAGGTCACTCTTGCGGACCCGGATCACCAGCCAGGCGGTGACCAGGGCGAGGGCGGCCATCGCCGCGGCAGGGACGAACGCCGCCGAGATGCCCTGGGCCAGCACCTCGTGCCCCCATGGCGCCGGCAGCTGGTGTGTCGCGGCGAACTCCGCCTTCTGCTCGGCGGAGCCCTCGGCCATGAACTGCGGAAGCTGCTTCTCCGCCTCGTCCTTGGTCGCCGTGCCGAAGACCGTCGTCAGGATGGACAGACCCAGGGATCCGCCCACCTGCTGGGTCGTATTGAGCAGCCCGGACGCGGCGCCCGCCTCGTGCTGCGCGACACCGGAGACGGCGGTGAGGGTCAGCGTCACGAAGTTCAGTCCCATGCCGAAGCCGAACACCAGCATCGGACCGAGGACCCCGCCGACATACGAGCTGTCGGAGCTGATGAGCGCCTGCCAGGCCAGCCCGATCGTCGCCAGGGCCGAGCCCGCGAGCATGAACGGCTTGGGTCCCAGTACCGGCAGGAACCGCTGCGACAGACCCGCGCCGAGCGCGATCACGACCGTCACGGGCAGGAAAGCTACGCCCGCCTGGATCGGGCTGTACCCGAGCACGTTCTGCACGAACAGCACGATGTAGAAGAACATGCCGAACATCGCCGCGGCCAGACTCAGCATGATCACGTAGGTGCCCGAGCGGTTTCGGTCGGCGAACATCCGCAGCGGGGTGATCGGCTCCTTGGCCCGGGACTCGATGACCCCGAAGGCCAGCAGCAGGACCACCGAGGCAACGAAGGACCCGATGGTCAGGTTGTCCCGCCACCCCTCGTCCGCGGCCCGGATGAAGCCGTAGACGAGAGACGCCATGCCCGCGGTCGAGGTGAGTGCGCCCGCTATGTCGAAGCGGGCGGTGTGCCGTTCGGACTCGCCGATGTAGAGCGGTGTGAGCACGGCGATCAGCAAGCCGATCGGCACGTTGACGAAGAGCACCCAGCGCCAGTCGAGCCACTCGGTGAGCATGCCGCCCGCGAGCAGGCCGATGGCGCCACCACCCGCGGAGACCGCGGCGAAGACGCCGAAGGCCCGGTTGCGTTCCGGGCCCTCGGGGAACGTGGTGGTGATGAGTGCCAGCGCGGTGGGCGACGCGATCGCGCCTCCGACGCCCTGCAGGACCCGCGCGGCCAGCAACTGCCAGGGTTCCTGGGCGAGCCCGCCGAGCAGCGAGGCAAAGGTGAAGAGCAGGATGCCGGTCATGAAGACCCGGCGACGGCCGAGGATGTCACCGGCGCGGCCGCCGAGGAGCAGCAGTCCGCCGAAGGTGAGTGTGTAGGAACTGACGACCCAGGTGAGGTCGGTGGTGCTGAACTTGAGCGCGTCTTGAATGTGCGGGAGCGCGATGTTCACAATCGTCGCATCGAGTACCACCATGAGTTGGCAGGCCGCGATGACGGCGAGCGCGATGCCGGGATGTCCGTCCCGGCGCGCCGCGCCCGGCTTCTTGTCCTGGAGCAACGGAGAGGTTGTCACTATGGGTCCCCCACGAAAGCGTTAGTGAACGATGGCGTTCACTGTCGCGTCAACGGTAGTGAGTCCTCGACAGTGAACGCAAGCGTTCACTCAAGGCGTCGTCGTGCGGCACGTCCCCCTTTGCTGCCGCCCAAGGCGCACCCCATCCCCGGAATGCCCGCTTCAGTCGCTCGTTGGAGAGAGTCAGATGGTTACCCCGAGCTGGGCGGATGCCCCCGCTCAGACGGCCGCCCGCCGCCGCGGCGCCGTGCTCGAACGCGCGATCCTCGACGCCGCGTTGGACCAACTCAGTACCGTCGGCTGGAACGGCCTGACGATGGAAGGTGTCGCCGCCGGCGCCCAGACCGGAAAGGCCGCGGTGTACCGGCGTTGGTCCTCCAAGGAGGACCTCGTCGCCGACGCCCTGCGAGCCGGACTGCCGCACTTCGACGAGGCGCCGGACGAGGGTGGTGTCCGCGAAGATCTGGTGGCGCTGTGCCGGCGGGCCCGCGACGCGATGTTCTCCCGCCCGGGTTTCGCGCTTCGCTCAGTGATTCACGAGTGCGACACGGTGCAAGCGGAGCGCTTCCATGCCGTGATCTTCGACGGGGTTGTGGAGCCCACCATCAAGATGCTGCGAGAGGTCATCGAGCGTGGAATCACGCGAGGGGAGGTGCGTTCGGACGCGGCGAACGGATATGTCTTCGACGCCATCCCGGCGATGATGATGTACCGCAACAAGATGTGCGGCTGCGAATGGCAAGACCATGAAATCGACGAGATGATCGACGAGTTGATGGTTCCGCTGCTGCGGCCGAGCGGCGCCTGACCGGGGTTGGCGAGGGCTCTGGCGCCGTTCGAGTGGGCCAGGGTGTCGCGGGCGGTTCCGGGCGGCGTAATCTAGGGGCGCCATGCCGTACGAACCGCCTACTCACACCGTCGAGCGCTCCCTTCGAGCCACGACCGGAGCGAAGATCGTTGCAGGTGTCGACGAGGTGGGGCGAGGTGCGTGGGCCGGGCCCGTCACCGTCTGCGCGGCGATCACCGGCCTGCGTCGGCCGCCCGAGGGCCTCACGGATTCGAAGCTGCTCACCATCAAGCGGCGTACCGAACTCGCGGAGGTGCTGCGGACGTGGGTCACGTCGTTCGCTCTGGGGCACGCTTCCCCTGAGGAGATAGACGAGCTGGGCATGACGGCCGCGCTGCGGCTGGCGGCGTGCCGTGCTCTGGATGCCCTGCCGGTTCGCCCGGACGCGGTCATCCTCGACGGCAAGCACGACTATCTCGGTGCGCCCTGGCGGGTCCGTACGGTGATCAAGGGCGATCAGTCGTGCGTGGCTGTCGCGGCGGCCTCGGTGATCGCCAAGGTCCAGCGCGACAAAATGATGGCCGAACTGGGTATCGACCATGCAGACTTCGGCTTTGCGGACAACGCCGGGTATCCCTCACCCGTGCACAAGGCCGCACTGGCGGAGCGGGGCCCCACCCCCTACCACCGGTTGTCGTGGGCGTATCTTGATGCGCTGCCCCAGTGGCGGCACCTCAAGAAGGTCCGCAACTGGACGGACGGAAGCGTTCCGGAAATCGAGGGTCAGCTCGGCTTCGATTTCTGACGGTTTTGTTCGCACGCATGCGCCACCCGCCGACGCGGGCCGTACCAACGTTTGATAAATATCAACTCATGCCTCTCATTCCCGAGGAGCCTCAGATTCACGAGAGTGCCCAGGGTCCCCGCGCCACTCCGGCCAGCGGCCGCACCGCGCCGACCCCTCGTCCCGTACCCGGCCCCCGTCCCGCGGCTCCGTCGCGTCCCGGTCGTCCCGGCCCTCTGCGGCCTGCGCCGCCGGTGCAGCGCACGGCGCGTGACGCGGCCGCCAAGCCCGGTCCGTCGGGCCCCGCTGCTCCGGCCGCTCCGCAGATCCAGCTGATCCCTGCTTCCGCCGGAGGCGCGCTCGACGCCGCCGAGGAAGCCGTGGACCTGCTCCTGGACTCCGGTCGTGCCCCCAGCGACGTCCTGGTGATCACGACCGGTGAACAGCACCCGTGGGCCACCCACGAGCTGTCTTTCGGCGAGACTTCCTACTGGGCCCAGCACGACGCCCGGGACGACGTCTTCTACACGGACGCCACCGTCGCGGCCCGCGCCGCCTCGCGGCCGGTGGTCGTGGTCGCCGTCAACGGCGAATCCGAGACCGCAGCCGCGAGCGCGCTGTCCCTGGCTCACGCCCGGGCCACCGCCCTGCTGATCGTCTGTGGCGATCCGCAGCGGATCAACTCGGTGCTGGGCGCCGGCGTCTGAGCCGGTTCGGCCGCGCCCGGCCGGGCGCTGGTCGTCGGCTTCAGGCGCCGCTCCGGCGGCGCCGCACGGTGAGCGGTTCGGCGTGCCCCCGAGAGCTGGACACCGTGACTGCGCGGCGACCCCGCACCGTCGGGGGAGCGTGCTCTGCGGCTGTACGCGGTCGGCTCCCGTCCGGGCTCAGCCCGGTTCGGGAACTGCGGTCCTACGCGGCGACTGCCGGTCACAGGGACCATGGTGTGTTGTGCGACGTGGCGTGGCCCCGATCGGTGCCGACAGACCTGGCCGGGGCCTCAGCGCGCCGCCGCCGCGCGGCGCAGTATCTCGGAAGCCGCGCCGCCGGTGCGCGGCGGTGGCGGCGGCGCCTCGGACATGCCGAACGGCTCCGGTTCCGAGGCGGAGTGGGGGCGGCGTCCACCGCGGCCCTCGCCCAGGACCTGCCAGCCGTCACGGGTCAGCGTGATGTAGGCCCCGCAGCGCAGCCCGTGCAGGGTGCAGGCGTCGCGCAGCCCCCACATCCACGCGCCGTCCTCCTCCGTCCAACGCGCGTCGCCCTCACGGCAGTAGAGCAGCACCGCGGTGCGCACCGGTGTGCGGCGCCGCAGATCGTGCGGGATGACCCGGCGCAGCTGCGCCAGCAGTACGTTGCGGAACATCCAGCCGTCGGCCGGGGCCGGACGCCGGACGAACGAGGCGCTCGCCCGCAGCCGCTCGTCAGGGTCGAGCACGGCGACGACAGCGGTCGCCGGCTGCGGGTGGTGCCGGGCGTGCAGTCCGCTGACGATCTCGCGAGGGTTGCGCAGCAGCGGGATCCCGGCGGCGGCCCACTCCGCGGGTTCGAGCAAGCGGTTGGCGGACGCGGCGGATGTCGACGCCGCTGCCGAGGCCGGAGCGAATCCGAAGGTCACGGTCCTCCCTTCGGCTACGCGCCCACACTGCGGGCGGGGTCGGATTCCTGGGAGCGCACACCGCGGCGAAGCCCTGCCGGAGCGGCGGACATGCCGTGCGGGGAGCGGACCTCAATTCTTCCTGTCGAACGTGAATGCGGCAACGAGCAATTGGGGCAGCCGACCGTTATCAGATGATGCGCCGCTAATATCCCTACCCCGTGCGCCGACAGGCCACCCTGGGGCGCTCGAGCCCGACACGTTCGTACGTCAAGCAGGTGCGCGGCGTCCAGAGGCATGCGCAAGCGGTGTGGTGGCCGGTGCCCGGTCGCGTGGCCGGCGCCGGGCCGGCACGCGACGTGGCGGTCGAGTTCCCGATGCGCCGTCAGCCCTGCACGGCCAGCACCAGCGGCAACACCCCCTGCGCACCCGAGCGTCGAAGCATGCGGGCCGCGACCGCGAGGGTCCAGCCGCTCTCCGTGTAGTCGTCCACGAGAAGGACCGGGCCCTGGGCCTCGGCGAGGGCGGACGCGAGGGCGGGCGGCACGTCCAGCGCCCCGTCGAGCGCCTTCAGCCGCTGTGCGCTGTTGCTCCGCGAGCCCGGATGCGCGTCGCCCGTGTACTCGACGGCGCCCAGCAGCGGCAGCCGGCCGATCTCCGCGATGCGCGCTCCCAGGGAGTGGATCAACCGGGGACGTGTGCGCGAGGCGACGGTGACGACCCCGACCGGGCGCGGCTGGGCGTCCGGAGCGCCCGGGGCCCAGCCGCCGGGTCCCTTGGCCCAGTCGGCCAGCACGCTCACGACCGCCTTCGCCACATCGTCCGGAACGGCACCGTCGGCCGCGTGCGGTGCGAGCATCGGGCGCAGCCGGTTGCCCCAGCCGATGTCCGACAGACGCCCCAACGCACGTCCGGCCGAGGCCTGTTCACCGGCCGGGATACGCCCCTTCAGATCCACTCCGATCGCCGGCAGCCCCGTCGGCCACATCCGGCGGGGCTCCACCTCGACACCGGCCCGCCCCAGGTCCACGCGCGCCGCGTCGAGTGCCTCCTCGGAGGTGTCCGCGGCGAAGCGAGGGCCCGCGCAGTTGTCGCAGCGGCCGCACGGCTTCGCGGCCTCGTCGTCCAGCTGGCGCTGCAGGAACTCCATACGGCAGTCCGTCGTCGACGCGTACTCGCGCATCGCCTGCTGCTCGGCCTTGCGCTGACGCGCCACCCACGCGTATCGGTCAGCGTCGTAGGCCCACGGCTGCCCGGTCGCGATCCAGCCGCCCTTGACCCGCTTGACCGCCCCGTCGACGTCGAGGACCTTGAGCATGGTCTCCAGGCGGGAGCGGCGCAGCTCCACCAGGGGCTCCAGCGCGGGGAGCGACAGGGGCTTCTCCGCGTGCGCGAGGACGTCGAGCGTGCGGCGCACCAGGTCTTCCGAGGGGAACGCGAGCGACGCGAAGTACTCCCAGATCGCCTCGTCCTCCTTCCCCGGAAGCAGGAGCACTTCGGCATGCTCCACGCCACGTCCCGCGCGACCCACCTGCTGGTAGTAGGCGATGGGGGAGGAGGGCGAGCCGAGGTGCACCACGAAGCCCAGATCGGGCTTGTCGAAGCCCATCCCGAGCGCCGACGTGGCGACCAGCGCCTTCACCTTGTTGCCGAGCAGGTCCTCCTCGGCCTGCTGGCGATCGGCGTTCTCCGTCTTGCCCGTGTACGACGCGACAGTGTGTCCGCGCTGCCTCAGGAACGCGGTGACCTCCTCGGCGGTGGCCACGGTGAGCGTGTAGATGATCCCCGAACCCGGCAGTTCGTCGAGGTGCTGGGCGAGCCAGGCCATCCGGTGCGCGGCGTCCGACAGCCGTAGCACGCTCAGGCTCAGACTGTCCCGGTCCAGCGGGCCACGCAGCACGAGGGCGTCCGAGCCGCCCCCGGTGCCGAGCTGCTCCGCGACGTCGGCCGTCACGCGCGCGTTGGCGGTGGCGGTGGTGGCGAGCACCGGCACGTCGGGGGGAAGGTCGGCGAGCATGGTGCGCAGCCGTCGGTAGTCCGGCCGGAAGTCATGGCCCCAGTCGGAGATGCAGTGGGCCTCGTCCACCACCAGCAGCCCGGTGGCTGCGGCGAGCCGGGGCAGTACCTGGTCCCGGAAGTCCGGATTGTTGAGCCGCTCGGGGCTCACGAGCAGGACGTCGACCTCACCGGCGGCGATCTCGTCCTGGACGGCGTCCCACTCCTCGGTGTTCGAGGAGTTGATGGTCCGGGCGTGGATGCCGGCCCGTGCCGCTGCCTCGACCTGGTTCCGCATGAGCGCGAGCAGGGGGGAGACGATCACGGTCGGACCGCTGCCCCGCGCCCGCAGCAGCGAGGTCGCCACGAAGTAGACCGCGGACTTGCCCCAGCCCGTGCGCTGGACGACCAGGGCCCGGCGTCTGTCGGCCACCAGTGCCTCGATCGCCCGCCACTGGTCCTCGCGCAGCCGGGCCGTGCCCGAGGCGTCCCCGACGAGACGGGCGAGGACCGCGTCGGCCGATGCCCGGAGATCCGCGTTGCTCGTGTGCTCCATGCGATCCATACAACAGGACGGCACTGACACCGCGAGCGGTGCATCGCCGCTCTTCGCCTGTGACGTGTCCCTGCTCGGACTTATCCACAGGCTCAAGCGGAGCTTTGTATTCCGCGAGATCGTCTTCGCATGACGAACCACAGCGAAACGACTGGATCCTCTGAAAACGGCGACATCCCCGGGCCCGAGGCCTTCGGCGAGCGTGAGGCCGGTGCGCGGGAGAAGCGGCACCGCGAAGCCGGCGACCCGGCCGGGCTGCATGTCCCCAGCCCCGCCTACGACGGTCACGGTGGCGACCACCAGGTCACGCTGCGCACCCCGGCCGAACTGGCCGACGCACTGCCGTATCTGCTCGGGTACCGGCCCGAGGACAGCATCGTCCTGGTCGCGCTGCACGACAAGGACGGACGCGGGCGGTTCGGGGGCCGGGCCCGGCTCGGCATCCCCGCGAACGCGGACGACTGGCCGTCCGCCGCCCGGCAACTGGCCACCGGACTGGTGAAGGGCAGTGAGCGCCGAGGGGCCCGGCCGGAGTCGATGGTCGCCTTCGTGTGCCAGGAACCGGAGAAGGGCCAGACGGGACAGCAGGTCATGGAGCGGCTGAAGCCGCTGGCCCACAAGCTGCGCGTGGAGTGCGGTTCCCTGGACGTGACGGTGGTCGAGGCCCTGTGCATCTCCGACGGCCGCTACTGGTCCTACTGCTGTGACAACGCCGTGTGCTGCCCGTCCGAGGGAGCCCCCATGGGACTGCCGGGCACATCCGTGCTGGCCGCCGCGGCCACTTACGCGGGGATCCAGGTGCGCGGCAGCCTGCGGGAGCTCCGGGCCCGGCTGCTCCCCTGGGAGAGCGCCGCCGCCCTCGCGCAGGAGGCCGCCCTCGACACCGCCAGCATGGCGCTGGTCCCGAGGATCCTGGACGACGTCGGTCGTGCCGGCGTGGCCGACGAGACGCTGGAGTTGGCCGGGCGCGTCCTGGACCGTTTCGCCGAGGCACAGCCGGTCTCCGGCATGCTCCTGGCGGATCTCCGCGACGACGAGCTTCTCGGGCATGACGAGGCCGCCCGGTTGATCCTCGGCCTCCAGGACCGTGGGACCCGTGACCGTGCGGCCGAGTGGATGGAGGGGGACGAAGCCGGACGCGCCCTGCGCCTGTGGCGATCACTGGCCCGCCGCTGCGTCGGACCCTACGCCGAGCATGCGGCCGCGCCGCTCACGCTGGCCGGCTGGGTCGCATGGTCCATGGGTGACGAACTGGAGGCCCGGGAAGCGCTCGCCATGGCCCTGGGCGCGGATCCCGACTACCTCTTCGCCCGCCTCCTGCACCAGGCGTGCAACGAAGGTCTCGACCCGGAGTCGATCCGCAGCTGCCTGCGGGTGGAGCGCAATGACAGGGGGAGCGCCGAGACCGACGGCCCCGAAGCTGGGGCCGATCGCTCGGAGGCCCAGGCCGATGGCCGGATGGCTCAGGCCGAGAACCTGGAGGCTCAGGCCGACGGGTTGGAAGCCCGGGCGGACGGAGCGGCCGTGACGGCGGGTGGCTCCGCCGGGCCGGCGGACGGTTCCCCGGCGACCGCACCCACGTCGACAGCGGTGCCCTCACGTCGTCGACGCCGTCCCCGTTCCGTCGGGACGGTTGGCGCGGCCGGCGCGGCCCCTGGCCGTACGCGCGCGGGAGAACGTGCCCCGGGCATGCGGGCTCCCCGGCGGCGTACGCAGCCGGGCACCGCGCGACCTGCGGGCACCGCACGACCTGCCGGTGCCTCGGAAGCCGGCCTTCGTGCGCGTCCGACACGGAAGACGGCCATGCCGCGCGTCGACGCAGGCCAGGAGGACGCGCAGCCCGGTCACAGCCCGGAGGGGGAGGAGTGAGTGCCGACCCGGTGGCTTCGGCGGGCAAGGCGGGGCCGGGCCATGGGCGTGACCCGGAGGAGGTTGACGCCGTTCACCTGAGTGGCGGAACGGCTCAACGGGCCGTGGCGCCGCACCGCCCCTGCTCCGCCGGAGCCCCCCGGCACCGGCGCCGAACCCGATCGAGGCGCACAGAGCGCAGAGGAAGCCTCTTCATGCACCAGCCGACTCCGCCCTCCGCCGCCGCTACCTACGACGAACGCTCTCTGGGTGGGCCCTTGCCGCCCCAGGGGCCGGACCCCGAAATGCCCGAGGCAGGCACAACCGGGTCGGGTGATCAGGACATCGGTCCACGGCCGGAGGCGCGTGTCGACGGGTTTGGACCCAGGTTTCCCACAGGCACCTCGCGCGCTCTGTCGCCTTCCGGCCGGGACTCGGGCCCGCCGTCGCCACCGGGCCCGGGCCGTTCGTCCGCCAGCCGGGCGGGCCGGTCCCGCAGCCCCGGTTTCACGTCGACGTACGGCTCGCCCTCGCAGCCCGCACCGACTTCGACCCAGAGCCGACCGGCTGCTCAAGGTCGGACTCCGTCCCCCGCCGGACAGGCGCCCACGTCCCCCGCTCCTCCCAGGGGCGCCACGATCCCCGGACTGCGCTGGTCCGCCGACCTGCCGCCCGCCCACTCCGTGATGATCTGCGTCGCCCTGCCCGGCCTGGCCATCTCGAGGGAGACCGGACAGATGACCGGCCGGGGACTGGAGGGGTTCTACCGCGCCGGACGACGTGTGCTCTCCCGGTGCGAGATCCGCGTGGCCGGACGGGAACCCCTCCCCGTTCAGGCCCGGATGGCCGCGGCCGACCGCGCCAGGTTCGTGGGCACGCTGCGCACGTCCCCGCAAGCAGGACCGGACCCGGATGTGATCGTGGAACGCAACCGGTACGCGGACGGCACGGAGCGGATCACCCTGCACAGCGCCGCGCCCCGCCCGCTGCGCCTGCCGGTCGAAGTGTCCCTCGGTACGGACCTGGCCGACCTCGGATCGATCGCCTCGGGCAGCACGGGGCCGGAACTGCCCGCCAGCGTCCACGCCTCCGGACTGCGCTGGTCCTGTGACACCGGCAACGTGTCCGTGACGGCCGAACCTCCGCCCTCGGACGCCCTGGCCTCGGCCGGTCTGCTGCGATGGGAGCTCGACCTGCCGCCAGGCGGCAGCACAAGCGTCGAACTGCGGATGCGTCCGGACGGCGCCGGTCCTCTCCGGGTCGTCGGCCGTGCGGCGACCAGCCCACTCGCCGCCGCGCGTGCGGAAGGCGACGACCTCAGGGTCCCGGCGCTCCTGCGGACGAGCATCGAGGATCTCCAGGCACTCCTGCTGCGTGACTCCGCCCATCCCGCCGACACCCACCTGGCGGCGGGCGTGCCCTGGCGCTGTGGTCTGGCGCCCGCCGACGCCCTCGTGGCCGCCCGGATGGCCCTGCCGCTCGGTACGGGCCTGGCGGCGGGGACACTGCGGACCCTCGCCCGGACACAACTCACCGGCCCGGGGCCGCAGTCCGGGATGATTCCCGGCCCGAGACGGGACGCCGGGCCGCACCTTCCCCCGCAGTGCACCGGCACGGAGGCCACGCTGCTCTTCCCGGCACTGCTCGCCGAGGCCCGCCGCTGGGGCCTGAGCGACCAGGAGACGGAGGAGCTGCTGCCCGCCGCCGAGCGCTGCCTGACCTGGCTGCGCACCACCGTGGGTGAGCACACGTACCTGCGTGACCCGCACCCCGGCGGTCCCGCCCGGTGCGAGATACAGGCCCATGCCCACCGAGCGGCGCTGCTCGGTGCCGACCTGCTCGACGCATGCGGCCGCGCGGGAGCGACGGCACTCCGGCAGTGGGCGCAGACCTTACGGACCGCGTTCCGGACGGACTTCTGGGTCGACGACCGAGGGGGTGGCCGGCCCGCCGCGGCCCGGGCACTGGACGGCAGGCCCGTGCCCCACCTGGGCGTGGCCGCCGTCCACCTCCTCGACACCGGCCTGCTGGGCGGGGGAGCGCTGGCACCCGGACTGCTCGACGAGGTGCAGACCCAGAAACTCGCCCGGCTGCTCGGCAGCCCCCTCATGGACTCGGGCTGGGGCCTGCGCGGGCTGGGCGCGAAGGAAGCGGGATTCAACCCCTTCGGCCACCGATCCGGGGCCGTACGGGTCCAGGAGACGGCCCTCGCCGTCGCGGGTCTGGCCGCCGTCGGCTACGAGAAGGAAGCGAGCTCGCTGCTACGCGGCGTACTCGGGGCGGCCGAGACCTTCGCCTACCGGTTGCCGGAGATGTACGCCGGTGAACAGCGCACGGAGGGGAGCGCTCCCCTCCCGCACCCGGCCGCCTGCCGCCCGGCGGCTACACCGGCGGCTGCCGGGGTCCTGCTGGTGACCGCGCTCGCCGGCATTCGCCCCGACGCCCCGGCAGGGACGATCACGCTCTGCCCCATGCGCGGCGCGCCCCTGGGCGAGATCGGTTTGACGGGGCTGCGGGTGGCGGGAGCACCGTTCTCCGTGCGGGTCAGCCGACTCGGCCTCGCCATGGTCGAGGAGGCGGCCGACGGCCTGCAACTGGGGGTGTGAACTGGAAGGACGTGCGGCTGCCGGCCAGCGGGAACAGTCGGCGGAGAGCATGCCGGACCGAAGTGGATCAGTGGCCGATGCGCGGGGCGAAAGGAGTGTTTATCGTCAGGCAGACGACTATGATCGCCGCATGCCCTACGACCCGTCAGCCTTTCCGCCCTTTGCCGTCACCGTGGACCTGGTCGTGCTGACCGTGCGCCGCCATGCCCTGTGTGCGCTGGCGGTACGCAGGGGTGAACCGCCCTTCCAGGGGCGTTGGGCGCTCCCCGGCGGCTTCGTGCGGGCCGACGAGGACCTGGCGCAGGCCGCGGCGCGCGAGCTGGCCGAAGAGACCGGACTGCGTGTCCATGACCCGTCCGTGCCCGCCCAGGACAACGGCGCGCACCTGGAGCAGCTCGCCACCTACGGCGACCCCAAGCGCGACCCCAGGATGCGGGTCGTCAGTGTCGCCCACCTCGCCCTCGCTCCCGACCTCCCCGCGCCCAGAGCGGGCGGCGACGCCAGCAACGCGCGCTGGGCTCCGGTCGAGGAACTGCTGCGGCAGGGCGGGTACGGACGGGACGCCGAGCCGGTCGCGCCGCTCGCCTTCGACCACGCGCAGATCTTGTCGGACGGTGTGGAGCGCGCTCGCTCCAAGATCGAGTACTCGTCGCTGGCCACGGCCTTCTGCCCGCCCGAGTTCACCGTCGGGGAACTGCGCCGTGTCTACGAGGCGGTCTGGGGCGTCGCGCTCGACCCCCGCAACTTCCACCGCAAGGTCACAGGCACACCGGGCTTCCTCGTGCCCACCGGGGGGACGACCACCCGCCAGGGGGGCCGCCCCGCCCAGCTCTTCCGGGCCGGCGGCGCGACTCTGCTCAACCCGCCGATGCTGCGTCCTGAGGTGTGAGGCCAGGCTCGGAGGCGACCTTCTGTGGCCGGGCATGGCCCATCGCCGTAGCCACGGCAGGCCGTGCGCTGCCCGAAAAAACGGACATAGCGCGCTATCTTGCTGCGAGTGATCCAGGCGTTCGGATTGACCAGCAACCCCCGCAAGGAGCTGCCGCCCGCAGCTGACGACGTCTCCTTCGAGGCGCGGGCGGGCCGCGTCACCGCGCTGCTCGGAGCACCGGGCGCCGGCAAGACGACGGTCCTCAGACTCATGCTCGAACTGCAACAGGGCCGTGGCGTCACCTACTTCCGGGGCCGCCCCCTGCACCGCATGGCCCATCCCTCGCGCGAGGTCGGTGTGCTGCTGGGCGAGGTGCCGGGGCACCCGGGGCGCACGGTTCGAGGTCACCTGCGCATGCTGTGTGCCGCAGCGGGAGTCTCGGTCCGGCGTGCCGACGAAGCCCTTGAGACGGTCGGGCTCGGCAGCCTGCGCGACGAACGCCTCGGCACCTTGTCGCGCGGCATGGACCGCCGTCTCGGCCTGGCCTGCGCGCTCCTGGCCGACCCGCACACCCTCGTCCTCGACGACCCCGCCGACCGGCTCTCCAGCCGTGAGAGCAACTGGCTGCACGGCATGCTGCGCGCACACGCCGCCGAGGGCGGCACAGTCCTGTTCACCACGGCCGACCCCAAGGAGGCCGCACGTGCGGCCGACCGCGTCGTCACCTTGGAGCAGGGCAAGCTAGTGGCCGACCAGGAGGCAGCGGAGTTCTCCCGAACCCGCCTGCGTCCCCGGGTCGCCGTACGCAGCCCGCACGCGGCCCGTCTGGGAGCGCTCCTGGCCAAGCAGGCCCGCACCGCGCAGCGCTCCGTGGAGGTCGTACACGAGGACGGCAACCGCCTCTCCGTGTACGGCAGCAGTTGTGCGGACATCGGTGAGACCGCGTTCCGCCACGGCATCGTCGTCCACCAACTCGCCGACGAGATCGGAGACATGGGGCCCGGCGCGGGCGTCGCTCGGAAGGGCGGGCCGCACGGCGGCCGTGACCGGGGTCGTGTCAGCGCGGGGTGGGGTGCGGACGAGTGGCACCAGACCAGTGCCGTGAGGACGTCCGCCAATGGCGAGCCCCATACCGACGACGAGCCGACGCACGCGACCGACGCACATCGGGCAACCGCCACGCGCCCTGGCTCTCCCGACGTGCCGGCCTCACCCCGCGACGCGTCCGGTGAGGCGGCCGCGGCAGCCGCGGCCGAGCCGTGGCCGACTCTCACACTGCGGCTCAAGGGTGTCGCGCCTGAGCCGGTCGGCGGGGAGCTGCGGCCGGACGCTGACGTACTTGAGCGCGCTGCGGTCGAGCAGCGCCCCACCTCCGGCGCATCTGAGCCGGCCACCTCCGGCACATCTGAGCCGGCCACCTCTGGCACATCTGAGCCGGCCACCTCCGGCACACCTGAGCCGGCCGATGACGGGCCGCACCCCGCCGCTGTCACACCCGAGCCCCCCGCCGGCGAGCAGTGCCCCGCTGCTGACACGTCCGAGGCGTTCGTCGACGATGAGCCCCCTGCCCCCCAGCAGCCCGCCGCCGCTGAGCAGCACCCCACCTCTGACACACCCGAGCCGTTCGTCGACGAGCCGCTGCCCTCCGCCGGTCACGCGCAGCCCGCAGCTATGTCGCACGGGGGTCCGGATGTGCCCGCAGGCGGCCCAGTGGGCAGTGCCGCCGTGACTCCTCAGGCGGACTCGGCCGGGCCTCCCCACCTGGCCAACGGTCACACGGCGAACCCGGCCCGCAGGCTCGACGCGCTGCCCCCTCTCCCGCCTCCCATCTCCGTCCGCCCCGCCCCCAGCCCTCTCCGCCCCCTCCGCTACGAGATCCGACGTGCTGCCGGAATCGGCACCGGTTTCCTCACCGGGGCCGTCGTCCTCCTTGTGTCCGCCGTGACAGCCGTCGTGTTGGCACGCATCGGGCACACCCCGCAACCGCGCCTGCTCGCAGCATGGCCCCGGGAGCTGCCCCTGCCGCCCGCAGCGCTCGGCGCCGGACTGCTCGGGGCGCTGGCCTTCGGCGACGAGTTCCGCCACCCCGCTCTGGCGGCGGATCGCGGCACCGTGCCCCGCCGACTGGGGCTGCTGGCCGCCAAACTGCTGGTCGCTTCGGTCACCGCGCTGGCGCTTGCCGTCCTGGCCGTCGGCTGTGACGCCGAAGTGCTCTATCTCGTCTACGGACGGGAACTCGTCCAGGTTCCCTCAGACTGGCTCTCGCTCAGTACGAGTTGGGTCGGGCTCGTGGTCGGCTGCGCCTGGGCCGGCGTCCTGGCCGCGGGCGTCTTCCGGTCCACCACGGCGGGACTCGCGGCGGTGGCCGCCGTGCCACTCCTCGTCGTACCCCTGGTGCACAAGGTCCTGGCGGGCCCGTCCGTGCGGACCGCGGCGGGACTTCCCCTGCGTCTGCGGGAAGTCCTGCTGCCGCGGTGGCCCTTCGGGGGAGAGCGCTACCTGGAGGCCGCTCTCGGAGCGATCTCCCAACCTGTCGGTGGCGCACTGACGTTGTCGCTGACCGCTCTGCTCTGCGCGTATCTGCTCACCACACTGCGCAGCAGGCTCCGCTGACAACTGTCCGTAACGCTTCGTCCGGCCATGCCCACAACTCCCCGCAGAACGCCCATTTCTTTCCGATAAGGCGTCAATTGCGACGCCGTGAGCGATCACCCTTTCGTGTGCTTTTCACCAAAGACCTCAAGGGAGTTGAAGACGGCGCCGACAAAGGATGCGTGAGTACCCTTGCGCACACCATGATGACCGCCGCCCGCTCCGCTGACTCCGGCCTCGCGAGCCCGGGCGAACTCGACCGCTACCCCTACGCCGAGGCGCCCGCCGTCGACCGCGTCGGGGCCCCTGCCTGGGACGGCGCGGACCCCGAGCTGGGCCGTGTGGGCCGGCGCGCCGCGGGCAGCCGCGGACGCGGGCTGCACGGCCAACTCGTACAGCAGCTGGGTCAGATGATCGTCTCCGGCGACCTGGGCGCGGACCGTCCTCTGGTGCCCGAGGAGATCGGCCAGCGCTTCGAGGTCTCGCGCACCGTCGTCCGCGAGTCGCTCCGCGTCCTGGAGGCCAAGGGCCTGGTGAGCGCCCGCCCGAACGTCGGCACACGCGTGCGCCCCGTCAGTGACTGGAACCTCCTCGACCCGGACATCATCGAGTGGCGCGCTTTCGGGCCGCAGCGTGACGATCAGCGTCGCGAGCTGAGCGAGCTGCGGTGGACGATCGAGCCGCTCGCCGCCCGCCTCGCCGCCGGGCACGGGCGCGAGGACGTTCAGCAGCGCCTGACGGACATGGTCGAGATCATGGGGCACGCGATGGCCCAGGGTGACGCGCTCACCTTCTCCCGTGCCGACTCCGAGTTCCACTCGCTGCTCATCCAGGTCGCAAGCAACCGCATGCTGGAGCATCTGTCCGGGATCGTGTCGGCGGCCCTCCAGGTCTCGGGTGGTCCCGTCACGGGCTGTGAGCGGCCGAACGAGACGTCGCTGGCGCACCACGGACGCATCTGTGAGGCCCTTGCCACCGGTGACGGCCCTGCCGCCGAGGCGGCGATGCGGCAACTCCTCACACTCCACCCCGAGGTGGAGCGCGTAGTGCCCGCCCCGCGCGAGCACTGACCGCGTTCCACGGGCGGCGCGGCCGGGTGTGCCACCCCCCTCCTGTGGCAGTGCCCGATCGGTGAACCGCCTCCCGTCGGACCCTGTGGGATCCTCGTGATCCCGCGGGGTCCGACGGTGCGATGGGCCCCGGTTCCGCTGGAGCGATCAGGTCACAACACAGTGTGACCTCGTTTGCCCGCCTTTGGCCGTCTTTATTCGCTTACGGGGTGTGACTCGGGCCACGCGAATTGGGCGTAACGCTCATGGTGGGAACGCGATGACCTAAGAGGTGACAGCCGCGGAGGGAATGCGGACGCCGTTCACGGCGCTGTGCATCTTCCCCGGCCCCCGCCCGCGCCGTCGGCCCATCCCCAAGCCGGCGGTCGGCTCCTGTCCACTGTGGACGGGGCCGGAAGCCGTTTTCCAACGTTCCGAGAGGTTGTTCGTGTCGGCCAGCACATCCCGTACGCTCCCGCCGGAGATCGCCGAGTCCGTCTCTGTCATGGCGCTCATTGAGCGGGGAAAGGCTGAGGGGCAGATCGCCGGCGATGACGTGCGTCGGGCCTTCGAAGCTGACCAGATTCCGGCCACTCAGTGGAAGAACGTACTGCGCAGCCTCAACCAGATCCTCGAGGAAGAGGGTGTGACGCTGATGGTCAGTGCCGCAGAGCCCAAGCGCACCCGAAAGAGCGTCGCAGCGAAGAGTCCCGCCAAGCGCACCGCCACGAAGTCGGTCGCGGCCAAGGCGGTGACCACCAGGAAGCCCACCGCCACGGCCACGCCGGCGGCACCCGCCGCCGAGCCCGGGGCCGAGGAGGAGTCGCCCGCCAAGAAGGCGGCGGCCAAGAAGACGACCGCTAAGAAGGCGGCCGCGAAGAAGGCGCCTGCCAAGAAGGTCGCGGCCAAGAAGACCAGCGCCAAGAAGGACGACGTCGAGCTTCTCGAAGAGGAAGTGCTCGAGGAGGCCGCTCCCGGTAAGGCCGGCGAGGAGCCCGAGGGCACCACCGAGAACGCGGGCTTCGTGCTCTCCGACGAGGACGAGGACGACGCGCCCGCCCAGCAGGTCGCCGCCGCCGGTGCCACCGCCGACCCGGTCAAGGACTACCTCAAGCAGATCGGCAAGGTCCCCCTGCTCAACGCCGAGCAGGAGGTCGAGCTCGCCAAGCGCATCGAGGCGGGTCTGTTCGCCGAGGACAAGCTGGCCAACTCCGACAAGCTGGCGCCGAAGCTCAAGCGTGAGCTGGAGATCATCGCCGAGGACGGCCGTCGCGCCAAGAACCACCTCCTGGAGGCCAACCTCCGTCTGGTGGTCTCCCTGGCCAAGCGCT
This sequence comes from Streptomyces viridochromogenes DSM 40736, assembly GCF_000158955.1. Lineage (GTDB taxonomy): Bacteria > Actinomycetota > Actinomycetes > Streptomycetales > Streptomycetaceae > Streptomyces > Streptomyces venetus. The sequence continues at coordinate 6,553,711 of NZ_GG657757.1, forward strand.
ACACCGGTCGCGGCATGCTCTTCCTGGACCTCATCCAGGAGGGCAACCTCGGTCTGATCCGCGCGGTCGAGAAGTTCGACTACACCAAGGGCTACAAGTTCTCCACGTACGCCACCTGGTGGATCCGTCAGGCCATCACCCGCGCCATGGCTGACCAGGCCCGCACCATCCGCATCCCGGTGCACATGGTCGAGGTCATCAACAAGCTCGCGCGCGTCCAGCGCCAGATGCTCCAGGACCTGGGCCGCGAGCCCACCCCGGAGGAGCTGGCCAAGGAGCTCGACATGACCCCGGAGAAGGTCATCGAGGTCCAGAAGTACGGCCGTGAGCCCATCTCGCTGCACACCCCGCTGGGCGAGGACGGCGACAGCGAGTTCGGTGACCTCATCGAGGACTCCGAGGCGGTCGTCCCGGCCGACGCGGTCAGCTTCACGCTCCTCCAGGAGCAGCTGCACTCCGTCCTGGACACCCTGTCCGAGCGCGAGGCGGGCGTCGTCTCGATGCGCTTCGGTCTCACCGACGGTCAGCCGAAGACCCTCGACGAGATCGGCAAGGTCTACGGCGTCACGCGTGAGCGGATCCGCCAGATCGAGTCCAAGACCATGTCGAAGCTGCGCCACCCGTCGCGTTCGCAGGTGCTGCGCGACTACCTCGACTAGTCGAGCCGTACGGCGCGGAAGGCCCGGTCCCCGAGGGGGCCGGGCCTTCGTCGTGCCTGCCTCGCCGCAGGTGCGAGGTATCACGGGGTGAATCACTCTGGGTGTCTCACCGATACCACGGAGTGAGGAGTGAGTATGCGTCGTCGCCTGGTCCGGGTCCTGGCCCGGCCACTGGTCCTGGCAGCCGCGGTATCCGCCCTGTCAGCGGGCTCCACCGCCCCTGTGGCCGCCGACAGCGTGGTCATAGGTGGCTTCCCCGTCGAGGCGTCGGACAGCCCGTGGACGGTGGCCCTGTCCAGTCGTGACCGGTTCGGGGGTACGCGTGCGGGGCAGTTCTGCGGGGGTGTGGCGGTCGGTCACAGCACCGTGCTCACCGCGGCCCACTGCCTGGGCAAGGAGGTCCTGGGCGGGCCGCCGGAGCGTGTAAGCGACCTCAGGGTCATAGCCGGACGCACCAACCTGCTCTCCGGCAGGGACGGCCTGGAGGTCGCCGTGCGGGAGACCTGGGTGAATCCCGCCTACGACGGTGTCAGCAATGTCGGCGACTTCGCCGTCATCACCCTGGCCCAACCGCTCCCCGCGGGTTCGGCCATCGCCATGGCGGCCGACGGTGACCCCGCGTACGCGGTGGGCGGGGGCGCGACGGTGTACGGATGGGGTGACACCTCAGGCGCCGGCGAGTATTCCAACAGTCTGCGTGCGGCACGCGTGCGCGTGCTGCCCGATGCTCTCTGCGAGGACGCGTACCCGGGCGGTGCCGACGGCACCTACGACGCCAGGAGCATGCTGTGCGCCGGGGAGGTGCAGGGAGGCCGGGACGCCTGCCAGGGCGACAGCGGAGGACCGCTGGTGGCCCAGGGGCGCTTGATCGGACTGGTGTCCTGGGGCATCGGCTGCGGGCGAGCCGGCAATCCGGGTGTGTATGTGCGGGTGTCCGACATCATCCGCACGCTCGGCTGGACACGGGGGTGAGGGCGGAGGGGGCCGGGAGAGCCTGAGCAGACTTCCGATGACGAGGACGGGCGGCTGCCTCTCGGAGGAGAAGCAGCCGCCCGTTCACCGGCCTGTGCCGGGCTGGCTCGTCGTCGGACGCGAGTGTCAGCGCTCTTCTTCGGAGGCAGTCGCGGGAGCGGACGTGAGCCGCTCCGTCTCGTCCTGTATCTCAGCGGCGATCTTCTTGAGTTCCGGCTCGAACTTGCGGCCGTGGTGGGCGCAGAAGAGCAGTTCTCCGCCGCTGAGCAAGACGACGCGCAGGTATGCCTGGGCGCCGCAGCGGTCGCAGCGATCGGCGGCCGTCAACGGGCTCGCGGGGGTCAGAACAGTAGTCACGTCGCCTCTTCTCTAGCTCGACGAGCTGTCGTACCAGGGTCAACATCCAACCAGCCCCAAAACGTTCCCGCTCGTGGCTTTTCCTCGAAAAATCTTTCCGAGGTGGCTGTCTGCTGCCGGTTGGCGGCGAATGTGCCGTATTGCGTGTCTATGTGTCTTACGGGGCTTCGCGGTGTATCGGTGGTCGGTCCTCCCGGCTGGGTTGCCGGTTGTTCATGAGGACGTGCCCGGAGCCTAAATGGTTCATGCCTGGAAGGGAACGTGATGTGTACTTCACTCCATCGAGGGATCGAACAAGTATGCGAGCGTGGACTAGTCTGAGTTCTCGAGGAGGGTGGCGTTACAACGGCTCTACCAGGCCTCGGTACCCTCTCACCGGCGACTGATGCCGCGCCCTTACCCGTGAGGGCCCCATTCGAAATTCAGCGAGGAGCGAACCGCGTGACCGCCGAAACGTCCGTGCCATCCACAGCTCTGCTGGCAGGAGCAGACCGGGACGGTTCCAACTACACCGCGCGGCACCTGCTCGTCCTCGAGGGGCTCGAGGCCGTGCGCAAGCGTCCGGGCATGTACATCGGCTCGACCGACAGCCGTGGCCTGATGCACTGCCTCTGGGAGATCATCGACAACTCCGTCGACGAGGCACTCGGTGGCTACTGCGACCACATCGAGGTCATCCTCCAGGACGACGGCTCCGTCGAGGTCCGGGACAACGGCCGCGGTATCCCGGTCGACGTCGAGCCCAAGACCGGCCTCTCCGGTGTCGAGGTCGTCATGACCAAGCTGCACGCGGGCGGCAAGTTCGGCGGCGGCTCCTACGCCGCCTCCGGCGGTCTGCACGGTGTCGGCGCCTCCGTGGTGAACGCCCTGTCCGCCCGTCTGGACGTCGAGGTGGACCGCGGTGGCCACACGCACGCGATCAGCTTCCGGCGCGGTGTCCCCGGAGCCTTCTCCGCGAGCGGCCCGGACGCAAAGTTCGAGGCCGGCGGCCTGCGCAAGGTCAAGAAGATCCCCAAGACCCGCACCGGCACGCGCGTGCGGTACTGGGCCGACCGCCAGATCTTCCTCAAGGACGCCAAGCTCTCCCTCGAGACGCTGCACCAGCGAGCCCGCCAGACCGCCTTCCTGGTACCCGGCCTGACCATCGTCGTCCGCGACGAGTTCGGGCTCGGCGAGGGCGGCAGCAAGGGCGAGGAGTCCTTCCGCTTCGACGGCGGAATCAGCGAGTTCTGCGAGTACCTGGCGAGCGACAAGCCGGTGTGCGACGTCCTCCGGTTCTCCGGTCAGGGCACCTTCAGGGAGACCGTCCCGGTCCTCGACGAGCACGGTCAGATGACCCCCACCCAGGTCACCCGTGAGCTCGACGTCGACGTCGCCATGCGCTGGGGCACGGGCTACGACACGACGCTGAGGTCGTTCGTGAACATCATCGCCACCCCCAAGGGCGGCACCCACGTCGCAGGCTTCGAGCAGGCCGTCGCGACCACGATGAACGAGGTGCTGCGCACCAAGAAGCTCCTGCGCGTCGCCGAGGACGACATCGTCAAGGACGACGCCCTGGAGGGCCTGACCGCGGTCGTCACCGTGCGTCTCGCCGAGCCGCAGTTCGAGGGCCAGACCAAGGAGGTCCTCGGGACCTCGGCGGCCCGCCGCATCGTGAACAACGTGATCAGCAAGGAGCTCAAGGGGTTCCTGACGTCCACGAAGCGGGACGCCGCACAGCAGGCCCGTGTCGTGCTGGAGAAGGCGGTCGCCGCGGCGCGTACGCGCATCGCCGCCCGGCAGCACAAGGACGCGCAGCGCCGCAAGACGGCCCTGGAGTCCTCATCGCTGCCCGCCAAGCTGGCCGACTGTCGTAGCGACGACGTCGACCGCAGCGAGCTGTTCATCGTCGAGGGTGACTCCGCGCTCGGCACGGCGAAGCTCGCGCGGAACTCCGAGTTCCAGGCGTTGCTGCCGATCCGAGGCAAGATCCTCAACGTCCAGAAGTCGTCCGTGACGGACATGCTGAAGAACGCCGAGTGCGGCGCGATCATCCAGGTCATAGGAGCCGGATCGGGCCGAACGTTCGACATCGACACGGCCCGCTACGGCAAGATCATCATGATGACCGACGCCGACGTCGACGGCTCGCACATCCGTACGCTGCTCCTGACCCTGTTCCACCGCTACATGCGGCCCATGGTCGAGGCCGGCCGGGTCTTCGCGGCGGTGCCGCCGTTGCACCGCATCGAGATCGTCCAGCCCAAGAAGGGCCAGGACAAGTACGTCTACACGTACTCGGACCGCGAACTGCGCGACAAGCTCATGGAGTTCCAGAGCAAGGGCATCCGCTACAAGGACTCGATCCAGCGGTACAAGGGCCTCGGTGAGATGGACGCCGACCAGCTGGCCGAGACGACCATGGACCCGCGCCACCGCACTCTGCGCCGGATCAACCTCTCCGACCTGGAAGCCGCCGAGCAGGTCTTCGACCTGTTGATGGGCAATGACGTGGCGCCGCGCAAGGAGTTCATCTCCAACTCGGCGGCCACGCTGGACCGGTCGCGGATCGATGCATAGCTGATCCGCCCGGCTTCGGACGGCGGATCAGGGCTGGCAGGAGCCGTACGGCCCGGCCGTGACCCGACCCGGCTCTCCACCCCTGGGTGGAGAGCCGCCCGACGACGATCCACCCGGGCTCCGATCCCGTGACCAGGCGATTTCCGTAGCGTCGAAGGCGTCGGCGGCACCCGCGGCCGACGTCTCCCTTCCCGCTCACGGAGGCTGTGATGTCCGGGCTCGTCGACGCGTTGGTGATCGTGGTCGTTGCCGTCGTGGTGATCACGCGGCAGTTCCGGGCGAGCCGGATCGACGGCGAGCGTCGCTGGCGGCTCCTGCCCGTGATCCTGGCCGAATCCGTGCGGAGTACCCCGGGACGCAGGTCGTGGTGCTCACGACGTATGCCGACGACGAGTCGCTGTTCCCGGCACTGGCGGCCGGAGCGCGCGGTTACCTCACGAAGGACGCGGGCGGGGAGGTGATCGTGCGGGCCGTGCACAGCGTGCTGTCGGGGGAGGCGGGGCTCTCGCCGAGCGTTCAGAGGCGGCTGCTCGAGCGCCTGGCCGAGGGCGGGACGAGACCGCCGGCGCCCCCGGAGGTGCCGGACGGGCTCACCGCGCGGGAGACGGAAGTGCTGGTGCTCATCGCCGACGGGCTCAGCAACCAGGAGATCGCCCGCAGACTGCATGTCTCCACCGCGACCGTGAAGACCCACATCAACAACCTCTTCACCAAGACGGGTCTCAAGGACCGTGCGCAGGCCGTGCGTTACGCCTATGGGAAGGGGCTGGTGCGGCCACCAGCGGGTTGAGTCACCTGATGGGGTGAAGAGCGAGGGGAAGAAGAGTCGGGGATCTTCCCGTTCTGTCCATCCTTGGGCATGCAGCAGAGCAAGGGCCGTCCCCGCACAGCCGGGGCCGGTCAGGAGAGTTCGGCCGAGCGACTCGACGGCCATGGCCGGGAGCCGACCGAGGACGCCGGGCACCTGAGGTACGACGATCCCTGGTACGACGCACTCGCCTCCGGCTGGGGTGAGTCGGCCGGGGCCGGGGAGCCCGTTCCGGCGGTGGTTGCGGCGGCGCGCCGGGAGGACGAGAGCCGGGGCGCGGCGGCCGATGTGTATCTGGAGGTGCAGCGCAGCGCGGCCTTTCAGGAGGTGCGGCGGCGGTACCGCAGGTTCGTGGTGCCGGCCTGCGTGGCCTTCTTCGCCTGGTACGTGGGCTACGTCGTGGCCGCCACGACCGCGCCGGAGCTGATGGCGCGTCCCGTGGCGGGAGCGGTGAACGTGGCGATGGCGGCGGGGCTCGGGCAGTTCGCGACCACGTTCCTGCTCACCTGGGCGTACGCTCGGCACGCGCGGCTGCGCAGGGACCGGGCGGCGCTCGAACTGCGCTGGGACACACAGGAGCTGACGCGCGGTGTGGACGGCGGTGCCTCGTGACGGGTGAACACCAGACACTGGCGCTGTTGCTGTTCAGCGCGTTCGTCGCGGTCACGCTGGGGATCACGACCTGGGTGAGCCGCAACCGGCGCGGATCGGCGGAGGAGTTCTACGCGGGCGGACGGCTCTTCTCTCCCATGGAGAATGGTTTTGCCATCGCGGGCGACTACATGTCGGCCGCGTCCTTCCTCGGGGTCACCGGACTCATCGCGCTGTTCGGCTACGACGGGCTGCTGTATGTCGTCGGGTTCCTCGTGGCCTGGCTGGTGGTGTTGTTCCTGGTGGCCGAACTGGTGCGCAACTGCGGCCGGTTCACGATGGCGGACGTCGTGGCGGCGCGGATGCGGGAGCGGCCGGTACGGATCGCGGCGGGAACCTCCTCGGTCACCGTGTCCGTGCTGTATCTGGTCGCACAGATGGTCGGCGCGGGCAGCCTGGTGGCGCTGCTGCTCGGAGGCACCAGCGAGGCGGCGCGGGACTGGACCGTGATCGGTGTCGGCGCGCTCATGGTGATCTACGTGTCGCTGGGCGGGATGCGGGCGACGACGTGGATCCAGATCGTCAAGGCGGTCCTGCTGCTGGGCGGCACGGTCGTGCTGACGGCGCTCGTGCTGGTGCGCTTCCACGGCGATCTGGACCGGCTGCTGCTCACGGCGGCCGAGCGCAGTGGCCACGGGGAGGCGTTTCTGGCGCCCGGTCTGAAGTACGGCGGGGACTGGACGGCCCGCTTCGACTTCATCAGTCTGGGCCTGGCCCTGGTGCTGGGCACGGCCGGGCTGCCGCACATCCTGTCCCGCTTCTACACCGTGCCCACCGCCCGCGCCGCACGTCGCTCGGTCGTCTGGGCCGTCGGGCTGATCGGCGGTTTCTACCTGATGACGATCGTGCTCGGCTTCGGCGCTGCCGCCATCCTGGGCCCGGACGCCGTACGCGGGTCGAACGCGGCCGGCAACACGGCGGTTCCACTGCTGGCGCTCGACCTGGGCGGTGGTGCCGGTTCCACGGGCGGCACGGTTCTCTTCGCGATCGTCGCCGCGGTCGCCTTCGCCACGATCCTCGCCGTGGTCGCCGGGATCACGCTCGCCTCCTCGGCCTCCGTCGCCCACGACCTCTACGCGTCCCTGCGGCGCCGGGGCGGCAAGCCGCGCAGCGAGGTGGCCGTGGCCCGGGTCGCGGCCGTCGGGGTCGGTGTGGTGGCGATCGCGCTCGGCCTGCTGGCGCGGGATCTCAACGTGGCGTTCCTGGTGGGCCTCGCCTTCGCCGTCGCCGCGTCGGCGAATCTGCCGGTGCTGCTCTACTCCCTGTTCTGGCGGGGCTTCACCACACGCGGCGCGGTGTGGGCCGTCTACGGCGGTCTGGTGCCGGCCGTGGTCCTCGTGGTGCTCTCCCCGGTGGTCTCGGGAAGCCCGGACTCGCTGTTCCCGGGCGTGGACCTCCAGTACTTCCCGCTGCAGAACCCGGGCATCGTCTCGATCCCGCTGGGCTTCCTCGCGGGCTGGCTGGGCACGGTCACCTCGGCGGAGGTGCCGGACGAGGCCAGGCACGCGGAGACCGAGGTGCGGTCGCTCACCGGCGCGGGGGCGGCGTAAGGCTCCCGGGAGCTAGGAGCGGGTCGCCCACACGTAGCGGTGTTCCGGGCGGCCCGCGTCGCCGTACTTGAGGGTCAGCCTGGCCCGTCCCGTGCGCTCCAGCAGCTTCAGGTACCGCTGGGCGGTCTGGCGGCTCACTCCGGTCCGCTCGGCGATCTCCTGGGCGGACAGGGGCCCGTCGGCATGCATCAGGGCCTGGCGGACCAGCTCCGCGGTGGTGGGGGAGTGGCCTTTCGGCAGGTCGGGTTCCGACGGGGCCGACAGCGCCCCGAAGATGCGGTCCACCTCCGCCTGCTCCGCCTCCCCGCCGCCGTCGAGGGTGCGGCGCAGCTCCGCGTACGCCTCCAGCTTGGCGCGCAGGCCCGCGAAGGCGAACGGTTTGACCAGGTACTGCAGCGCGCCGTGCCGCATCGCCGCCTGCACGGTCGACACGTCCCGGGCCGCCGTCACCATGATCACGTCGGCCTGGTGGCCGCGCCGGCGCATCTCCTGGACGACCGCGAGCCCCGTCTCGTCGGGCAGGTAGTGGTCCATGAGCACCAGGTCCAGCCGGGGCAGCGTTTCCAGCCGGCGCAGTGCCTCCGCCGCGCTGTGGGCCTCGCCGGCGACATGGAAGCCCGGCACCTTCTCGACGTAGGCGGCGTTGACCCGCGCGACCCGGGTGTCGTCGTCCACGACCAGGACCTCGATCATCACGACTCCTTCTTGGCGGTCTGCGGAGCTGACGGCGCGGCCAGCGCCGGTTCCGGACCATGACCGGCCAGCGCCTCGGGCAGGACGACGGTGAACTCCGCGCCCCCGCCGTGCGCCTCGCCCACGGTCGCGCTGCCACCCAGCCGCTCGGCGAACCTGCGCACCAGGGAGAGCCCGATGCCCCGTTCGCGGTGCGCCGGCGGCTTCTTCGTCGACCACCCCTCGGTGAAGATCGACTCCCGGTGTTCCAGCGGGATGCCCGGCCCTGTGTCGCGCACCCTGAGGATCGCCGTACGCCCCTCGGCGCGCAGTTCGACCTCCACGCGCGCGTGGGGCTCGCCGGCGACCGCGTCGAGGGCATTGTCCACCAGGTTGCCGACGACGGTGACGAGCCCCCTGGAGTCGATCAGCCGGTCGGGCAGCCGGGTCCGGTCCGACACCCACAGGGCGACGCCGCGCTCGGCCGCGACGGTCGCCTTGCCGACCAGCAGGGCGGCGAGCAGCGGGTCCTCGATGCGTTCGGTGACCTGTTCGGCGGTGGCCCGGTGGTCACCGACGACCTCGCCGACGAACTCGACGGCGTCGTCGTACATCTCCAGTTCGAGCAGCCCCAGCAGCGTGTGCATACGGTTGGCGTGTTCGTGATCCTGGGCGCGGAGCGCGTCGATCAGGCCGCGGGTGGAGTCGAGCTCGCGGCCCAGCTGCTCCAGCTCGGTGCGGTCGCGCAGGGTGGCCACGGCGCCGCCGTCATCGGTGGGCATGCGGTTGGCGACCAGCACCCGCTGGCCGCGGACGGTGAGGAGGTCCGTACCGGTCACCCGCCCGGCCAGCACGTCGGCCGTGCGGCCCGTGCCGAGCGCCTCGTCCGGGGAACGGCCCACCGCCGTCTCCCCGATGCTCAGCAGGCGCTGCGCCTCGTCGTTGAGGAGGCGGATGCGTCCGGCGCGGTCCAGGGCGACGACGCCCTCCCGGATGCCGTGCAGCATCGCCTCGCGTTCCGACAGCAGCGCCGCGATGTCCGAGAAGGCCAGGTCCCTGGTCTGCCGGTGGACCCGTCGGGAGATGAGCCACGCGGCCAGCGCGCCGACGGCCAGCGCGCCTCCGGCGTACGCGAACAGTCCTGGGATCGCGTGGATCAGCCGGGCCCGGACGTTGTCGTAGGCGATGCCCACCGAGACGGCGCCGACGACCCTGCCGTCGCTGTCACGCAGGGGCACCTTGCCGCGGGCGGAGCGGCCCAGCGTGCCGCTGTCGATCTCCATGACCTCCTTGCCGGCCAGGGCCTGGCCGGGGTCGGTGGAGACGATGCCGCCGATCTGCTTCCGGTCGGGGTGCGACCAGCGCACGCCGCGCCAGTCCATGACCACGATGTACTCGGCCTTGGTGGCCTTCCGGATCCGCTCCGCCTCCCGCTGTACCGGACCGTTCGGCGAGGGAGGGGTCTCCCGCACGTCCCGCGCGAGTTCGGGCTGCTGGGCGGTCGTCTGCGCGATCGCGAGCGCCCGGCGCATCGCCTGGTCGTCCAACTGGTCACCGAGAGGCGCGAGGAACAGCCCGGTCGCGAGGACCGCGACCCCCGCGGCGATGGCCACCTGCATCAGCAGCACCTGCGAGAACACCCGCCGGGGCAGGCCGAGGCGCAGGCGGCGCGCGGGGGGAGTGGGGCTCATACCCAAGAAGGTACGTGGGCCCGCCTACCTGCCGTAATGGGTGTGGCACGGATCTCTTGATCAGTGCTTGGGCGGACGTCCCGGAGCCCTGGTCAGCTCGCGAGGGCCGTGGCCACCCTGACCTCGTGGACCGCCACCACGTCCATGCGCGCGGGCGACCCGAGGACCGAGGCCCCGCAGCTCTCCGGACGGGGCGGCAGGCCCGCTCCCTGAGCGACGTCGACCTGCCAGCGGCGCCCGTCGGTGTGGGCGACGGTCACCTCCCAGCGCGGTGCCGCGCCGGCCGTCCGTACGACGCTCAGCGCCTGCGCGGCGTCTTCGCCGGTCCTGGCGCGTACGGCGAGCTCGGCCGCCTGACCGGGCCGTTCCCAGGCCGATCCGCCCCGGCACCCCTCCAGAACGATCCGCCCCTCCCGAGCGCCGTGCAGGACTTCCTTGAGGGTGTGGGCCTCGGCCCGGCCGTAGGCGTATCCGTACGGCAGTACCAGCACCGTCGGGGAGAAGCGGTGGCCGCCCAGATGGGTGACCTCCCAGACGCCGCCGACCCCGGACGTGGCGAGTTCCGCCGCGAGGGGCCGGCCGAGGAGGGCGCAGCAGCGGTCGCGTTTGCCGTTGGTGCAGACGAGGGCGAGCGGATCACCGTCATGGGGCCGCCCGCCGAGCACCGCGTCGAAGGTGCGGTGGTCGCCGCGGCCGAGTGCGGCGAAGTCGAGATCGAGCAGCTGGCCGGGGTCCGAGGTCGTGGCGGCGCGCAGCCACACGTTGCCCGGGACGGTGTGGGCGACGTAGACCCTGCGTGTCGCGGGCATCCGGCGGTCCGCGTGGCGCCCGGGGCGGCGGATGAGCACGATCCGGACACCCGTGTCCTTCGCGGCGGCCTCCAGGGCACGCCCCAGAGCGGGGTCCAGGTGGCTCGAGGTGAGCGCCTTGGCACCCCAGGGCCCGGGCTGTTCCAGCAACAGCCAGGTCCTCGCGGTGGCCGCGGTTCCCGAAACAGGCTCGTCGAGGTCCCGGGAGACGCTTGAACACGTACTCACAGAGGTGAGCCTAACCTGAGTTGCCTCGCAGCGGCCTCCGGGCCTGGCTCGTATTCTGGGGCGGCATCCCGTTTTCCTGCGTGTGCCGGGGCCGCGAGCCGGTGCACGCTTCGGCATGAGAGAGGTCGCACGGTGAGTCAGCCGAGCCAGGAACCGCAGCAGATCCCGGTCGTCGTCCTGGCCGGATTCCTCGGCTCGGGGAAGACCACCCTGCTCAATCACCTGCTCCACCGCAGTGGCGGCAGCCGTATCGGCGCCATCGTCAACGACTTCGGGGCCATCGAGATCGACGCGATGGCCGTGGCCGGAGCACTCGGCGACTCGACGGTCTCGCTCGGCAACGGATGCCTGTGCTGTGCAGTGGACGCGAGTGAGCTGGACGAGTACCTGGAGCGGCTCGCCGAGCCCTCCCTCGGCATCGACGTCATCGTCATCGAGGCGAGCGGGCTGGCCGAGCCGCAGGAACTGGTGAGGATGGTGCTGGCCAGCGAGCACCCTGGGATCGTCTACGGCGGGCTCGTCGAGGTCGTGGACGCCGCCGAGTTCGACGACACCCGGTCCCGGCACCCCGAGATCGACCGGCATCTCGCGCTGGCCGACCTCGTCGTGGTCAACAAGACCGACCGGGCGGCCGACGGCGACCGCGTACTCGGGCTGGTCCGGTCCCTCGTCGATCGCGCCGCCGTCGTCCCGGCCACCTACGGCCGGATCGACCCCGAGTTCCTCTTCGACTGCCGGCCGAGCGAGGAACGCATCGGGCAGCTGTCCTTCGACGACCTGCACGAGCACGACCTGCACGAACGAGACGCACACGAACGAGTTCCGCACGCGCACGACGGCGAAGAGCCCGGCGGACACGACCACACCGGGCACCTGCACACCGCCTACGACAGCCTGTCGTTCGTCTCGCGGGAGCCCCTCGACCCGCGCCGGCTGATGGAGTTCCTCGACAGCCGGCCCCAGGGGCTGTACCGGATCAAGGGCTACGTGGACTTCGGGCCGTACGACGTCCGGAACCGTTACGCCGTCCATGCCGTCGGGCGGTTCCTGCGCTTCTACCCGGAGCCGTGGCCGACCGACGCGGAACGCCTGACCCAGCTGGTCCTCATCGGCTCCGGGATCGACGCGCCCGCCCTCGACAAGGAACTCGACGCGTGCCGGAGCGACGCCCCGCACGCCGACGAGCGCGGCATGTGGGGCGTCCTGCGGTACGTGCGCGATCCCGAGGAGGACCGCGCGGAGCCGGCCTAGACCGGCCCCGCCACCACCGCCACCGTCTTCGCCAGGGACACACCCGAGCCGTCGCGGCGCGGGTCCATCTCCGGGAGTTCGGCCGGGGTGCCGTTCTTCTGCGCGGCGAGGGCCGGGGCAGGGCCGGCCCAGGCCAGTGACAGGCAGTCCTCGCCCTTCAGGAACCGCTGGCAGCGGACGCCGCCGGTGGCGCGTCCCTTGCGCGGGTACTGGTCGAACGGGGTCAGCTTGGCCGTCGTCTGGACGGAGTCGTCCAGGGTGCCGCGCGACCCCGCCACCGTGAAGACGACGGCGTCCGCGGCCGGGTCCACCGCCGTGAAGGAGATGACCTTGACGCCCTCGGCGAGCTTGATGCCCGCCACGCCGCCCGCGGGGCGGCCCTGGGGACGCACCACCGAGGCCTGGTAGCGCAGCAGCTGGGCGTCGTCGGTGATGAAGACCAGATCCTCGTCTCCGGTACGCAGCTCGACCGCGCCGACGATCCGGTCGCCCTCCTTGAGGGTGATCACCTCCAGCTCCTCCTTGTGGGACGGGTAGTCCGGCACCACGCGCTTGACCACGCCCTGTTCCGTGCCGATCGCCAGGCCCGGCGACGACTCGTCGAGGGTGGTCAGGCAGACCACCGTCTCGTCGTCCTCCAGGGAGAGGAACTCCGCCAGCGGGGCACCCCCCGCGAGGTTCGGCGTCGGCATCGACTCCGGGAGCTGCGGCAGGTCGATCACGTTCAGCCGCAGCAGCCGGCCCGCCGAGGTGACCGCGCCGATCTCGCCGCGGGCGGTGGCCGGCACCGCCGAGACGATCACGTCGTGCTTGACGCGCTTGGCGCCGGCGTTCTCCGCGAACGGTTCGCCGTTCGCCGTACGGGCCAGCAGACCCGTCGAGGAGAGCAGCACCCGGCACGGGTCGTCGGCCACCTGGAGCGGCACGGTGGCGACGGGGGCACCGCCCGACTCCAGCAGGTCCGTACGCCGGTCGGTGCCGAACTTCTTGGCGACGGTGGCCAGTTCCGAGGAGACCAGCTTGCGCAGCTCCGCGTCCGACTCGAGGATCCGGGTCAGTTCCTCGATCTCCGCGTTGAGCCGGTCCTTCTCCGTCTCCAGCTCGATGCGGTCGTACTTGGTGAGGCGGCGCAGCGGCGTGTCGAGGATGTACTGCGTCTGGACGTCGCTCAGCGAGAACTGCTCCATCAGGCGCTGCTTCGCCTGCGCCGAGTTCTCACTGGAGCGGATGAGACGGATGACCTCGTCGATGTCCAGCAGGGCCGTCAGCAGACCCTCGACCAGGTGCAGCCGGTCGCGCTTCTTGCCGCGGCGGAACTCCGAACGCCGCCGCACGACCGTGAAGCGGTGGTCGAGATAGACCTCCAGCAGCTCCTTCAGGCCCAGCGTGAGCGGCTGGCCGTCGACCAGCGCCACGTTGTTGATGCCGAAGGACTCCTCCATCGCCGTCAGCTTGTAGAGCTGCTCCAGAACCGCCTCCGGCACGAAGCCGTTCTTGATCTCGATGACCAGGCGCAGGCCGTGCGCGCGGTCGGTGAGGTCCTTGACGTCGGCGATGCCCTGGATCTTCTTCGAACCGACCAGGTCCTTGATCTTGGCGATCACCTTCTCCGGGCCGACCGCGAAGGGCAGCTCGGTGACCACGAGGCCCTTGCGCCGGGCCGTCACGGGCTCCACGGACACGGTGGCGCGCATCTTGAAGGTGCCGCGGCCCGTCTCGTAGGCGTCCCGGATGCCGGACAGGCCGACGATGCGGCCGCCGGTGGGCAGGTCGGGGCCCGGGACGTGCTTCATCAGGGCGTCGAGATCCGCGTTCGGGTGCCTGATCAGGTGGCGGGCGGCGGCGATGACCTCGCGCAGGTTGTGCGGCGGCATGTTCGTGGCCATACCGACCGCGATGCCCGAGGCGCCGTTGACCAGGAGGTTCGGGAAGGCGGCGGGCAGCGCCACCGGTTCCTGCTCCTGGCCGTCGTAGTTGGGGTTGAAGTCGACGGTGTCCTCGTCGATGGAGTCCGTCATCAGGCTTGTCGCCTCGGCCATCCGGCACTCGGTGTACCGCATGGCCGCCGGCGGGTCGTCGTTGCCCAGCGAGCCGAAGTTGCCGTGCCCGTCGACCAGGGGGACGCGCATCGAGAAGGGCTGGGCCATGCGCACCAGGGCGTCGTAGATCGACGCGTCGCCGTGCGGGTGCAGCTTGCCCATGACCTCGCCGACGACGCGGGCGCACTTGACGTACCCGCGCTCGGGGCGCAGGCCCATCTCGCTCATCTGGTAGACGATGCGGCGGTGCACGGGCTTGAGACCGTCTCGGGCGTCCGGCAGGGCGCGGGAGTAGATGACCGAGTACGCGTACTCGAGGAAGGAGCCCTGCATCTCGTCGACGACGTCGATGTCGAGGATCCTCTCCTCGTACGAGTCGTCGGGCGGCGGGGTCTTCGTGCTGCGGCGGGCCATCGCTGCCGGCTCCTTGCCTCTGCGATCCGGATCTGACGCCGACCATTGTGGACCGCCGCACCGACAACCGGGACCAGGACCCGTCCTCTGGACGCCTGCCGCGCCGTCCGGCCCCGGCACGGCGGGTCACGCCGTCTCGCTCTGCGCGTACGCCCCCCGGGAACTTCACCGGCGCTTCGCGCGCTTGCATACAGTGGCAGGACCGGCAGAAATCCGCGGTTGTGAAGACCGCGCCGCGATCGAAGGGACGTACATGCCCATGGGTCACACGGCCACAGCCCAGGCAGGCACCGGGGGCCTGACAGCGACCGAGCACCGCCTGGCCAACGGCCTGCGCGTGGTGCTCTCCGAGGACCACCTGACCCCGGTCGCGGCGGTGTGCCTCTGGTACGACGTCGGCTCGCGCCACGAAGTCAAGGGGCGTACCGGCCTGGCTCACCTTTTCGAGCACTTGATGTTCCAGGGTTCCGCGCAGGTGAAGGGCAACGGCCATTTCGAGCTCGTCCAGGGCGCGGGCGGCTCGCTGAACGGCACCACCAGCTTCGAGCGGACCAACTACTTCGAGACCATGCCCGCTCACCAGCTGGAGCTCGCCCTCTGGCTGGAGGCCGACCGCATGGGCTCCCTGCTGACCGCCCTCGACGACGAGTCGATGGAGAACCAGCGCGACGTCGTCAAGAACGAGCGCCGCCAGCGCTACGACAACGTTCCGTACGGCACCGCCTTCGAGAAGCTGACCGCCCTCGCCTACCCGGAGGGCCACCCTTACCACCACACCCCGATCGGTTCGATGGCCGACCTGGACGCGGCGACCCTGGAGGACGCGCGCGCGTTCTTCCGCACCTACTACGCGCCGAACAACGCCGTGCTCTCCGTGGTCGGTGACATCGACCCGGAGCAGACCCTGGCCTGGATCGAGAAGTACTTCGGCTCCATCCCCGGCCACGACGGCAAGCACCCGCCGCGGGACGGCTCGCTGCCGGAGACCATCGGTGAGCAGCTGCGCGAGGTCGTCGAGGAGGAGGTTCCGGCGCGCGCCCTGATGGCCGCCTACCGGCTGCCGCACGACGGCACGCGCGCGTGCGACGCGGCCGACCTGGCCCTCACGATTCTCGGCGGCGGCGAGTCCTCCCGCCTGTACAACCGTCTCGTGCGGCGGGACCGTACGGCGGTCGCGGCCGGCTTCGGCCTGCTGCGGCTCGCCGGGGCGCCCTCCCTGGGGTGGCTGGACGTGAAGACGTCCGGTGACGTCGAGGTGCCGGTGATCGAGACCGCCATCGACGAGGAGCTCGCCCGGTTCGCCGAGGAGGGCCCCACGGCAGAGGAGATGGAGCGCGCCCAGGCCCAGTTGGAGCGCGAGTGGCTGGACCGGCTCGGCACCGTCGCCGGCCGTGCCGACGAACTGTGCCGGTACGCGGTGCTGTTCGGCGACCCGCAGCTCGCCCTGACCGCCGTGCAGCGCGTGCTGGAGGTGACGGCGGAGGAGGTCCAGGAGGTGGCCAAGGCCCGCCTGCGGCCCGACAACCGCGCGGTGCTCGTCTACGAGCCCGTCGCCGGCGAGGCCGGCGAAGGGGAGACCACCGACGACGCCGGCACCACCGAGGACACCGCAGCCGCGGTCACGAACGAGAACGAGGAGGCGGCCAAGTGACCGAGCTCGCCACGATGGACTTCCACCCCCAGCCGCGGGAAGGCGAGGCCCGGCCGTGGGCCTTCCCGGCCCCCGAGCGCGGCACGCTCGCCAACGGCCTGACGGTGCTGCGCTGCCACCGCCCCGGCCAGCAGGTCGTCGCCGTGGAGGTGCTGCTGGACGCGCCCCTGGACGCGGAGCCGGCCGGCCTCGACGGCGTGGCCACGATCATGGCCCGGGCCTTCTCGGAGGGCACCGACAAGCACTCGGCGGAGGAGTTCGCCGCCGAGCTGGAGCGCGCCGGTGCGACCCTCGACGCGCACGCCGACCACCCCGGCGTCCGGCTCAGCCTGGAGGTGCCGGCGTCCCGGCTCGCCAAGGGACTCGCCCTGGTCGCCGACGCCCTCAGGGCGCCCGCGTTCGCGGACAGCGAGGTCGAGCGGCTGGTCCGCAACCGTCTCGACGAGATCCCGCACGAGCTGGCCAACCCCTCCCGCCGCGCTGCCAAGGAACTCTCCAAGGAGCTGTTCCCGGCCGGCTCGCGCATGTCGCGGCCCCGGCAGGGCACCGAGGAGACGGTCGCCGCGATCGACTCCCCGGCGGTTCGCGGCTTCTACGAGACGCACGTCCGCCCCGCCACGGCCACCGTCGTGGTCGTCGGCGACCTCACCGGCATCGACCTCGACGCCCTGCTCGGCGACACGCTGGGCGCCTGGACCGGCTCTTCGGCCGAGCCGCGGCCGGTGCCGCCGGTGACCGCCGACGACACGGGCCGGGTCGTCATCGTGGACCGCCCGGGCGCCGTCCAGACGCAGCTGCTGATCGGCCGGATCGGCTCGGACCGGCACGACCGCGTGTGGCCCGCCCAGGTGCTCGGCACGTACTGCCTCGGCGGCACCCTCACCTCCCGCCTGGACCGCGTCCTGCGCGAGGAGAAGGGCTACACCTACGGCGTGCGGGCGTTCGCCCAGGTCCTCCGGTCCGCCCCGGACGGTACGGGTGCCGCGATGCTCGCCATCAGCGGTTCCGTGGACACGCCCAACACCGGGCCCGCCCTTGAGGACCTCTGGACGGTGCTGCGCACCCTGGCCGCCGAGGGACTGACCGACGCCGAGCGGGACGTCGCCGTGCAGAACCTGGTCGGCGTAGCGCCGTTGAAGTACGAGACGGCGGCGGCCGTCGCGAGCACGCTGGCGGACCAGGTCGAGCAGCACCTGCCCGACGACTACCAGGCAGCGCTGTACCGGCAGCTCGCCGCGACGGGCACCGTGGAGGCCACCGCGGCGGCCGTCAGCGCCTTCCCGGTGGACCGTCTGGTGACCGTCCTCGTCGGTGACGCGGCGCAGATCAAGGGCCCTGTGGAGGCCCTCGGCATCGGCGAAGTGACCGTCGTGGCCGCCGAGTAGCGGCGGCGCGCGCAGGGGCCCTGGTTGTCGTCAAGGCACCAGGGCCCCTTTATGCCCGAATTGGTGTGGGAGTTGCCCGTCTGCCCTGTGGGATGCGCTACAAAAACTGGGATTCGTTTGGGAATTGAAAGTGGCGCCGCTTAGCGTCATCCGGGCTGTTCGTCAGGCAGTGCGCCGCACCCGCGGCACCGGACAGTCATCGCCGAGTCCCCGTACGGCGCGAGCCAGGGGAGCCGGGGACCCACCGCAGTCCCTGGGGTGAATCGGACGCCCGCGCGCATCGCGAGGGGGTCCGTAGGAGACCTTCCTGCTCCGAACCCGTCAGCTAACCCGGTAGGCGAGAGGGAAGGAAAGGATCAGCCACTTCATGGCGTTCACGCGCGCCACCGGGAAGCACCGGCGTCCCAGCAGGATTCAGCGCGGCACGGCCCGCGCGGCGGGCGTCGCGGCCCTCGCCACCACCGGCGTCATCGGCACCGTGGCGGCTCCGGCCTTCGCGGCCGAGCCCGCCGCCGAGCAGACCGGCCTCACCCCGGTCGTCACCCTCGGCGACACCGTGGCCCAGCAGATCGACGCCCAGGCCGCCGCCCAGAAGCAGGCCGCCGAAGAGGCCGCCGCCAAGAAGAAGGCCGAGGAGGCCGCGCGCGAGCGGGCCGCCGAAGCCGCCAAGAAGGCCAAGGAGGCGGCCGAGAAGGCCCGCGAGGCCAAGGAGCGCGCCGCCCGTGAGGCCGAGCGCAAGCGCCTCAACTCCTTCGTGCCCCCGATCTCCGGCTCGTACGTCTCCACCGGCTACCAGGCCAGCAGCGGCCTGTGGTCCTCCGGCAGCCACACCGGCATCGACTTCCACGCCGCCACCGGCACCTCCGTCCACGCCGTCGGCATGGGCGAGGTCGTCGAGGCCGGCTGGGGCGGCTCCTACGGCAACAACATCGTGATCAAGATGAACGACGGCACGTACACCCAGTACGGCCACCTGTCGTCCATCGGTGTCTCGGTCGGCCAGAAGGTCACCCCCGGCCAGCAGATCGGCCTGTCCGGCGCGACCGGCAACGTCACCGGCCCGCACCTGCACTTCGAGGCCCGGACGAGTCCCGAGTACGGCTCGGACATGGACCCCGTGGCCTACCTCCGCTCGCACGGCGTGAACGTCTAGGCGACGCACCCCACCGCTCACCGAAGCCCCGGCTCCCCGAGCCGGGGCTTTCGGCGTATGTGACGGCCGGCCGTCCAAAAAATATCCATGGATTCCGGATCGCCGTCGGAAATTCCCGCTGATTGCAATAGAGTCACGGAACACACGTCACTCGTCGACGTTTCACGGGGATTAAGCGGAGGTCGGTCATGCGTATTCCCGCGCACTCGGTGTGCACGGCCATCCGGGACGACATCGTCGCGGGTGTCTACGAGCGTGGCGGCCGGCTGACCGAGGAACTCCTCGCGCGCCGTTACGGCGTCTCGCGCGTTCCCGTCCGGGAGGCCTTGCGGACCCTGGAGGCCGAGGGCTTCGTGGTGACCCGGCGGCACGCGGGCGCCTGTGTCGCCGAACCCACCGAGCAGGAGGCCGCCGACCTGCTGGAGATGCGCACGCTGCTGGAGCCGCTCGGTGCCGCCCGTGCCGCCCGTGCCGCCCAGCGCCGCATCTGAAGGTCCTGCGCGGGCTGGTCCGGCTGGGTCAGGAACGCGCCCGCAGGGGCAACAGCGATGACCTGCGCTCGCTGGGCGGCTGGTTCCACGAGACGCTCGCGCAGGCCTCCGGCAGCCCCGCGCTGACCTCGGTGCTCACCCAGCTCCGCCACAAGATCGCCTGGATGTACGCGGTGGAGGCGCCGGCCGGCCCCGTGGAGTCCTGGACCGAGCACGGTGCGATCGTGGACGCGGTGGCGCGCGGGGACAGTGAGCGCGCGCGGGCGGTCACGGCGCTGCACACCGAGCGAGCGACGGCCGCGCACCGCCTGCGATTCGGTTCGGCCGGGGAGCGCGCCGAACGCGTGAGGAACTCGCAACATCCCGTAAACACGGCGAGCCTCCGGCATTAACACGGAAGCCGTATACAAAGAACGGGCATTTCTCGTGGGGATTATTTGCGCTGCCCGCGGACCGTAATTCGGGGAAAAAGCGAAGGGCCCGCCCGATGAAATCGGACGGGCCCCTCCAAGCGCGCCGGATCAGGCGCGGAGAAATACTCAGACGGTCTCGGGCAGTTCCTCGAGACCCTCGGAGACCAGCTTCGCGAGCCGGTCCAGGGCGGCGTCGGCGCCCTCGGCGTCGGAGGCGAGGACGATCTCCTCGCCGCCCTGCGCACCGAGGCCGAGGACGGCCAGCATGGAAGCCGCGTTGACGGGGTTGCCGTCTGCCTTGGCGATCGTCACCGGGACGCCTGCGGCCGTGGCGGCTCGGACGAAGATGGAGGCGGGGCGGGCGTGGAGGCCCTCGGCCCAGCCGACGTTGACGCGGCGCTCAGCCATGTGTTGCTGCCCTTCGGTTTTCAGGGTTGTCTAGACCAGTTTTCCATATCGTGAAGCTGTACCGGAGCGGTCCTGGGACCGCCCCGGGGTGCCGTCGGGTCGCGGCCTCGACCCGACTGACGCCCTCCACAGACTGCCTCGCGTCCGCTGTCGGACGCTAGCCGTACTCTGGGGCCCATGCAGACCTCGCCGGACCGGCACGAGTATCCCGCCCACTGGGAAGCCGACGTGGTGCTGCGCGACGGTGGTACCGCGCGCATCCGGCCCATCACCGTTGATGACGCCGAGCGCCTGGTCAGCTTCTACGAGCAGGTCTCCGACGAGTCGAAGTACTACCGCTTCTTCGCGCCGTACCCTCGCCTGTCCGCCAAGGACGTCCACCGCTTCACGCACCACGACTTTGTGGACCGGGTGGGACTCGCGGCCACAGTCGGCGGCGAGTTCATCGCCACCGTACGCTACGACCGGATCGGCGCCGACGGAACACCCGCGTCCGCCCCGGCCGACGAGGCCGAGGTCGCCTTCCTGGTCCAGGACGCCCACCAGGGGCGCGGCGTCGCCTCCGCCCTCCTCGAACACATCGGCGCTGTCGCCCGGGAGCGCGGTATCCGCCGCTTCGCCGCCGAGGTGCTGCCCGCCAACACCAAGATGATCAAGGTGTTCACGGACGCCGGGTACACCCAGAAGCGCAGCTTCGAGGACGGAGTCGTCCGGCTGGAGTTCGACCTCGAACCCACCGACCGCTCCCTCGCCGTGCAGTACGCGCGCGAACACCGCGCCGAGGCGCGCTCCGTGCAGCGGCTACTGGCGCCCGGCTCGGTGGCCGTCATCGGCGCCGGGCGCACCCCGGGTGGCGTGGGCCGCAGCGTCCTCGGCAACATCCGCGACGCCGGGTACCGCGGCCGCCTGTACGCGGTGAACAAGGCCCTGCCCGAGGGAGAGAAGGAGCTCGACGGAGTGCCCGCGCACCGCTCGGTGCGCGACATCGACGGCCCCGTCGACCTCGCGGTCGTCGCCGTGCCCGCCGAGCACGTCCCCGAGATCGTGACCGAGTGCGGTGAACACGGCGTGCAGGGCCTCGTCGTGGTCTCCGCCGGGTACGCCGACAGCGGCCCCGAGGGACGCGAACGCCAGCGCGCCCTCGTGCGGCACGCGCGCACGTACGGCATGCGGATCATCGGGCCGAACGCCTTCGGCATCATCAACACCTCCCCGCAGGTCCGGCTCAACGCCTCCCTCGCCCCCGAAACGCCCCGCCCGGGCCGGATCGGCCTGTTCGCCCAGTCCGGCGCGATCGGCATCGCCCTGCTCTCCCGGCTGCACCGGCGCGGCGGCGGCGTCACGGGCGTGACCGGCGTCTCCACCTTCGTCTCCTCCGGCAACCGCGCCGACGTCTCCGGCAACGACCTCCTCCAGTACTGGTACGAGGACCCCGACACCGATGTCGTCCTCATGTACCTGGAATCCATCGGCAACCCCCGCAAGTTCACCCGGCTCGCCCGCCGGACGGCCGCGGCGAAACCGCTGGTCGTGGTCCAGGGCGCCCGGCACGCGGCCGCTCCCCAGGGGCATGCCGTACGGGCGACCCGGCTGCCGCACGCCACCGTTTCGGCGCTGCT
Source organism: Streptomyces viridochromogenes DSM 40736 (assembly GCF_000158955.1). Lineage (GTDB taxonomy): Bacteria > Actinomycetota > Actinomycetes > Streptomycetales > Streptomycetaceae > Streptomyces > Streptomyces venetus. The sequence continues at coordinate 6,575,494 of NZ_GG657757.1, forward strand.
GCGGCAGGCCGGTGTCATCCGGGTCGACACCATCACCGACCTGGTGGACGCGGGCCTGCTGCTCGCCCGCCAGCCCCTGCCCGCCGGACCCCGGGTGGCGATCCTCGGCAACTCCGAGTCGCTCGGCCTGCTCACGTACGACGCGTGCCTCGCCGAGGGGCTGCGGCCCCACCCCCCGCTCGACCTGACCACGGCGGCTTCGGCGGCGGACTTCCACGCGTCCCTGTCGCGGGCGCTGGCCGACGACTCCTGCGACGCGGTGGTCGTCACCGCCATACCGGCGGTGGGGGAGGGCTCCGTCGCGGACGCGGCCCTCGCCGAGGCGCTGCGCTCGGCCGCGGCCGCGGCTCCGGCCAAACCCGTCCTGGTCGTCCACGTGGAACTCGGCGGCCTGGCGGAGGCCCTGTCGGCGGCGGCGAGCACGGCACCACAGGCCGAGGCGGACAATCCGCTGCAAAGCAGCCCCCATGCCCCCATGGTCACGTCGCACCCGACGCCCGCCGGAGAACCCCCCGAGGGCGCCCACCTCATTCCGGCCTACCCCGCCGCCGAACGCGCCGTACGCGCTCTCGGCCAGGCCGTCGCCTACGCGCAGTGGCGGCGCGACGCCGTGGACCCCGGCAGGGTGCCCGAGTACGAGGACATCGACGAGAAGGGCACCGCCACGCTGATCGACGGGCTCCTCGCGCGCGGGAAGGGGTTCACGCTCGGCACGGAAGAGACCTGCGACCTGCTCGGCCACTACGGCATCCACGTCCACCGCGCCCTGCCCGCCCCGAGCCCCGACGCCGCGGCCGAGGCCGCGCGTGGCCTCGGCTACCCGGTGGCCCTCAAGGCCACCGCTCCGCACCTGCGGCACCGCGCCGACCTGGGCGGCGTGCGTCTGGACCTGCTGGACGAGGACCAACTGCGCCGTGCGTACGCCGAGTTGACGGAGCAGTTCGGCGCGCCCGAGGAGCTGCGCCCGGTGGTGCAGCGGATGGCGCCGCGCGGGGTGGACGTCGTCGTGCGGGCCGTGATCGACCCGGCGGCCGGAGCCGTGCTCTCCTTCGGCCTCGCCGGAGCCGCCTCCGAGCTGCTCGGGGACACGGCCCACCGGCTGATCCCGGTCACCGACAAGGAAGCGACCTCCCTGGTGCGGTCGATCCGGACGGCACCCCTGCTGTTCGGCTGGCGCGGTTCCGCACCGGCCGACACCCGCGCCCTGGAGGAGCTGCTGCTGCGTGTGTCCCGGCTGGTCGACGACCACCCCGAGGTCGTCGCGATCACCCTGGAGCCGGTCGTCGTCGCCTCGCACGGCCTGAGCGTCCTGGGCGCCTCCGTCCGCCTCGCACCACCGCCGGCCCGCGACGACCTCGGCCCGCGGACCCTCCCCGCGTACTGACAGGGGGCGAGCGGTCTCTCGCAGTCAGTGGTCCCCCGTAGGATGGGCGTCATGGCCAAGACCAGTACGACGACCCAGGGGCTGCGGGCGGCGATCGAGCGCAGCGGCTACTACCCGGCCCTCGTGGCCGAGGCGGTGGAGGCCGCCGTGGGCGGCGAGCCCATCCGGTCGTACCTGGTCCATCAGGAGACGACGTTCGACCAGAACGAGGTCCGACGGCACGTGACGGTGCTCGTCCTCACGGACCACCGCTTCATCGTCAGCCACACCGACGAGCAGGCCGCCGACAGCACTTCCCCGACGCCCTACGCCACGACGTCGACGGAGTCCGTGAAGCTCGGCCGTATCTCGTCGATCGTGGTCAGCCGGGTGGTCGCCAACCCCGAGTCCTACAAGCCGGGCACCCTGCCCCGCGAGGTCGTCCTCACCATCGGCTGGGGCGCCGTCTCCCGTATCGACCTGGAGCCGGCCGCGTGCGGCGACCCCAACTGCGAGGCGGACCACGGCTACACCGGCAACTCGACGGCGGACGACCTCAGCCTGCGCGTCAGCGAGGCCGGGGACGGACCGGAGACCGTGCGCGAGGCGCTCGCCTTCGCGCAGTCCCTCTCCGAGGCGACCGCGGACACCACCCGCTGATGACACAGTCCACGACGGCCTGGGACCCCCATCCCGAACCGCTCACCGTCTCCTCCGCGCCGGTCCCCGAGTACGGCAGCGGCTCCCTCGCGGACCTGCTGCCCACACTCGCCGCAGGCCTCGGCGTACCGGAAATGACCGCCGCGATCACGGAGCTGACGCCCGCCGACCGGAACTGCGTGTTCCTGATCGACGGCCTCGGCTGGGAGCAGCTCAGGGCACACCCCGAGGATGCCCCCTTCATGACGTCCCTGCTCGCCACCTCGCGCGGCGGCACCGGGCGTCCGCTCACCGCCGGCTACCCGGCGACCACCGCGACCTCCCTCGCCTCCGTCGGCACCGGCCTGCCGCCCGGCGCGCACGGCCTGCCCGGCTACACCGTGCGCAACCCCGACACCGGCGAGCTGATGAACCAGCTGCGCTGGCAGCCCTGGGCCCCGCCCGGCCCGTGGCAGCCCTACCCGACGGTCTTCCAGCTGGCGCACCAGGCGGGCGTGCACGCGGCGCAGGTGTCGTCCCCGACCTTCCAGAACACCCCGCTGACCAAGGTCGCCCTCAGTGGCGGAACGTTCCTGGGGCGACTGTCCGGCGAGGACCGCGTCGACCTGGCGGCCGAGCAACTCGCCGCGGGCGACCGCTCCCTCGTCTACACGTACTTCGCCGAGGTCGACGGCGCCGGCCACCGCTACGGCGTCGACTCCGACACCTGGCGCGGCCAGCTCATGTACGCCGACCGCCTGGTCCAGCGCCTGGCCGAGCAACTGCCGCCGCGCAGCGCGCTCTACGTCACCGCCGACCACGGCATGATCGACGTGCCCTTCGACGAGCAGCACCGCATCGACTTCGACGAGGACTGGGAGCTGAGCGCCGGGGTCGCCCTGCTCGGCGGGGAGGGCCGTGCCCGGCACGTGTACGCGGTGCCCGGTGCCGCGAACGACGTCCTGACCTGCTGGCGCGAGGTCCTCGGCGAGCAGTTCTGGGTGGCCTCCCGCGACGAGGCCATCGCGGCGGGCTGGTTCGGCCCGCACATCGACGAACGGGTCTACGGCCGGATCGGCGACGTGGTCGCCGCGGCCCGCGACGACGTCCTGCTCATCGCCTCCGAGCGGGAGCCGAAGGAGTCGGCGATGGTCGGCAACCACGGTTCGATGACCCCTGCCGAGCAATGGGTGCCCCTGCTCGAAGTACGCTCCTGACGTCCCCGGACCCCCACCGAAAGGTGCTCAACTCGACATGCCTGAGCTGGTCTTCTTCTCGGGAACCATGGACTGTGGGAAGTCGACGCTGGCGCTCCAGATCGCGCACAACCGGTCGGCGAGGGGACTGCAGGCTCTGATCTTCACCCGGGACGACCGTGCGGGGAAGGGGAAGCTCTCGTCCCGGCTCGGCCTGGTGACCGACGCGGTCGAGGCGGCGCCGGTGATGGATCTGTACGGCCATGTCGTCGACCAGTTGTCGCAGGGCGGCAAGGTCGACTACGTGATCGTGGACGAGGCGCAGTTCCTCGCGCCGGAGCAGATAGACCAGCTGGCCCGGGTCGTGGACGATCTGCGTCTCGACGTCTTCGCCTTCGGTATCACCACCGACTTCCGTACGAAGCTCTTCCCGGGCTCCCGGCGGTTGATCGAGCTGGCGGACCGGATAGAGACGCTCCAGGTGGAGGCGATGTGCTGGTGCGGGGCGCGTGCCACGCACAATGCGCGCACGGTCGGCGGCGAGATGGTGCTGGAAGGTGAGCAGGTCGTGGTGGGCGACGTGAGCGGCCCCGCCGCGGAGGTCGGCTACGAGGTACTGTGCCGACGTCACCATCTTCGCCGTATGACGAGCGCCTCCGCCCGTGTCGGCGCGCTCTCGCCGGACGTCCTGCCCGTCCCCTCCGCCTGAGCGCCGCCGGACGCTGTCGTCCGGGGGCGACCTCATGCACCGTCAGGTCCCACTGCTGAGCCAGGGTCAGCTCGGGGAGCAGTTCCGTCACCTCCGGACCGATCAGATCCGAGTTGCGCGGACCGGACCGCGGCCGTGTAGCCGCCCGGGGCCCGCTCCGAGGACGACGACGTCGAAGAGTGTGCTCATGATCCGGGCTTCCCTCTCCTCATGCCCTGCCGGGCAGGCCGGAGCGGCCCTCGACGACGGTGGCGAGCTTCTTGCGGTCGACCTTTCCGTTGCCGCTCAGCGGTAGCTCCTCCAGAACGACGCAGCGCCTCGGGACCTTGAACTCCTCGATCTGATCACGCATCCCGCCGAGAACCTGCTCGGCGCTCATCTCCGCGACCACCGCGAGGACGGCAGGCCTCTTGCCGGACGGTGGCAGAACGGCGGCGGAGACCACTCCGGGCACCCGGTGCGCGGCGGCCTCCACCTCGGTGGCGCTGACCCGGAAGCCGCGCTCCTTGTACAGGTCGTCGCGCCGACCGGAGAAGTACAGATAGCCGTCCTCGTCCAGGTGGCCGTAGTCACCGGTGCGCAGTTCGGGGAAGAGACCGTCGCGGCGCGGGAAGCGCTGGGCGTGCAGTTCGGGCCGTCGCCAGTACCCGGCCATCACGTGCGGGCCGCGGACGACGATCTCGCCGACGACGCCGGCCGGCACGGGCTCACCGCGGTCGTCGACGATGAGGATCTCGGTGCCGGGCAGCGGAAGTCCGCAGGAACCGGGGCGTTCCAGGTCCCCGTCCGGCGGCATGATCACGGCGCGCTTGCACTCGGTGAGGCCGTACATCACCTGGGCGCGCAGTCCGGGCAGCGCGGCGCGCAGGGCGTTGACCGTCTCGGTCGACAGGGCGGCGCCGGTGTTGGTCACCAGCCTGAGCGGCGGGCGCTGGGCCGTGGCCCGCTTCAGCAGCCACACGAGCGACTCGGCGACCGACGGGACGGCGGGCAGGACGGTCGCCTTGCTGTCCAGCAGGCTGCGCAGCAGGGCCGGACCGGCCTCGGCCGCGCCGCCGAGCACCACGTGCGCACCGCTGAGGGCGCCGAGGAAGATCTGGTAGAGGCCGTAGTCGAAGGAGAGCGGCAGCGGGCAGTAGACGACGTCGTCGTCCTGGTACCGCAGGACCTGCTGGATGGCCCGAGCGGCGAAGACGACCTGCTGATGGGTGCTCACCACGGCCTTGGGCAGGGACGTGGTGCCCGAGGTGTAGATCAGGCAGACCGGGTCGACGGCGAGCGGCTCGGGCAGGGTGAGCCGCTCCACGGGGGCGGCCGTGCCGGGCTCGGGGAACGCGATCGGAAGCAGGTCCTCCGGGCCGGCTGCGACGACGCCGCGGTCCCGCGCGGCCTGGCGCGACGCGGGATCCTCGGCGACGACGAGGCTCGGCTCGCAGTCGTCGAGGACATGCTCCAGCGGTACGCCCCGCACCTGCTCGTGGAGGACGGACCACGGGGCGCCGAGGCGGGATGCCGCGAAGACGAGCGCGGGCACCAGCGGACCCGAGGGCACCGCGATGACCACGCGCCGCCCTCGGCCGACCCCTTGGGCGTGCAGCCAGGCGGCCAGCCGGTGACTGGCGTCGCGCAGCGCCGTGAACGTCGAGGTGGACTCCTGTCTGCTGACGGCCGGGCGCTCGGGCCAGGCCTGCGCGGCGGCGTCCAGGAGATGGTGAAGGAGCGTGTTCTCGGACAACTTGCTCAGTTCCCTTCAGGCGACGACTCCCCCGTCGCCATGTCGAATGGCTCGATCGCCCGGATGCGGTACCCGGCCCCGGTCGTGCCGGGGCCGGGGACGGCGCGCCGGGGCGGCGCACGGCCGTCCCCGGACGCGCCGTCGGCGCGACCCGTCGGGTGCGTGAGGTCAGGGTCTTGGTACGGCGCCCAGCTGGGACAGCAGCCCGAGGGCGTCGGACAGCACCCAGTACTCGGCGATCTTGTCGTTCTCGAGACGGATGATGGACATGCCGGAGTAGCGGACGGCGGTCCCCGGCGCGACGGTCGCGGTGGGGGCGCCACCGGCGTAGGTGCCGGTCACGGTGTACCCGCCGGCGACGAGGTCGCCCTCCCTGAGCGGACCGGGACGCGTGGTGAAGCGCACGTCGTGCAGCAGTGTGCGGACGGAGGTGACCCAGTCGAGCAGGCCGTCGCGGGTGGTGATGCGCCTGGAGTCGGGGAAGCCGAGGTAGCGGGCGAGTTCGGCGCTGTGCACGGTGAAGTCGTCGGCGATGAACTCCGGTGTGTCGGCGAAGTCCACCTCTCCGTTCCACAGATCGACGAAACGCTCGAAGACCACCTTGCCCGCGTCGGTCTCCGCGGCACGGGTGTCGCTCATGCCTTCGCCCCGGCTTCCGGCGCGGGCGCTCCCGCCACGGCGGCGGCATCGGCCCTGCCGGCCACCCGGACGCCGACGAGCAGCGGCAGCACGGCGAGCGCGCAGGCACCGCAGATCGCGCCGATCACGGCGAAGGAGACGCCGTTGTCCAGCAGCAGGGCGGCGATGCTGGTCGCCAGCATCATGCCGCCGTACTGGGCGGAGCCGTTGAGCGCCAGCGCGGTGCCGCGCGTCTCCGGCCGCAGCTCGCTCACCAGGGCGCTGAGGGACGGCTGGCCGACGCCGACCGCCGTACCCCACACGATGAAGACGATGAGCACGGGGACGATGTGGTCGCCGATGAGGGCCACGGAGGTCACGCCGGCTGCCGCGACCAGGGCGGCCACCACGATCACGGTGCGCTTGCCAAGCTTGTCCGCGATTCGGCCGCCGAGCAGCGCCCCCGCCATGCTGCCGGCGCCCGATCCCATGATGGCGAGACCGGTCTGGGCCTCGTTGAAGCCGAAACGCTCGGCGTAGAAGATGCCGATGTTGGAGAACATGCCGTACAGCGCGAAGGACCACAGCAAGGTGCAGCCGAGTACGCAGAGCACGGCGGGTGTCGTCACGGCGCGGCCGACCATGCCGAGGTAGACGGCCACCGGGCTCTTGGCGCTCTGCTGCTGTGCCGCCGGCGGCTGTACCGGGGGGATCAACGCGAGCACCAGGGCGCAGACGAGCACGGCCACCCCGCCGACGGCGAAGAACGCGACGCGCCAGCCCAGGAGATGGGCGAGGTAGGAGCCGAGCGGCACACCGATGACGGTGGAGCTGAGCAGACCTGCCACCACGATGCCCATGACCTTGCCCCGGCGTTCGAACGGGAAGGTGTCCGCGATCATCGCGTAGACGCTCGGCATGATCATCGCGGCGCCCAGGCCGGCCAGGGCGCGACAGGCGAGCAGCAGGGTGAAGTCGGAGGTGATGCCCGTGAGGGCGTTGCCGAGGGTGAAGGCGACCAGGCCGCCGGTGAGGATCGTGCGTCTGCCCAGGCGGTCCGACATGGCGCCGCACAGGGGGGCCGCGAGCGCGAACAACAGGGCGTAGGCGCTGACGAAGAGACCACCGAGCCGCGCCTCGGTTCCGGTGTCCTCGGCGATGGCCGGCACAAGCGGAACAGTGATCATCGAATCGAGGCCCACCAGGAAGGCGCTGGCCACCGCGACGAGCAGCACCCGGCTGGGCTGCGGGGACGTGTTTGTGGATAAGGACATGACACCTTTCTCACTCTGCTCGGGACACGTCGGCGTCCGCAGTCCCCCCGGCACTGGCCGGCCGACGCCGCGCGGCGTCGCGGGGAACCACGGCGGTGCCCACCGCCCGGCAGACGACCACGGGCTCCCCGAGCAACTCGGCTCGTGTCGTCCCTTGCTCGTAACGGGCGGCAATGTATTTCCGTGCCGTGAATTCCACGACGCGCCGGAGTCTACTCCTGCCCACCAGGCGTCCGCTCACCTCAAGGTAATCACCGACATACACGGGGGCCTTGAATTCGACCTCGCTGTAGCCACTGAGCAGACCCTCGTCCCCATCCATTCGGACGGTGATCTCTGTCACAACATCGCCGAACAATTGAAGTATCCGGGCGCCGTCAACAAGATTCCCGCCGTAATGGGCGTCCTTTTGAGCCATTCGCGCGCACAGTGTCGCGGAAACCGCTTCAGACATACTTCGACCTCACTCCGACCGACCGCTTGGCACCGACTCGCGCAAGGCGATTTCCTCCAGGACCGTCCGTGCGGTCCTCCTGACGTCACCGGCCTCCGGCGCCGACTCGTGGTCGCCGCGGCCCAGGGCCACAGCGACCACGTGCTCCCCCTTGTGGGCGATGGACACCGTCAGGTCCGTCAGCCCGATCTCCGCGGCCCTGCGCTCCGCCGCACCGGTCAGCCGCACCAGCGGCGCGGACCGTGCCCCACGGGTGACGCAGATGTGCCGGGGCAACAACCCACCGCGGCATCCCGTGCCGAGCACCTTGAGCACCGCCTCCTTGGCTGCGAACCGGCCGGCGAGGAACTCCCGCGCGCGCTCCCGGCCGAAACCGTCGGCGAGTGTCAGCTCCTCCGCGGCGTAGGTGTACCGGCGGAACCAGGAGCGGGCTTGGAGACGGTCCAGTTCGCCGAGGCCGAGGACATCGATCCCGATGCGCATGGGGCCGCCCTACCCGGCCCGGCCGGGAGCCGAGGGGGAGCGGAACACGGCCAGCTGCCCCTCCTTCGTCAGGGGATCGACGTCGCAGAGGACCACCGTGGCGACCTCCTGACGCCATTCCTGCCAGTGACGGGCCAGTTCCAGCCAGACGCTCGTGCAGTAGCTGGTGTCCCCGGTGCGGCTGACCCGCGCCCCCGCCGGGTCCACCGAGCCGTCCTGGACCCCCGGGCCGAGCACCAGCAGCGTCCCGGCCGGGTCGGCGGCGGCCAGCTCTCTCAGCCGGGCGGCGGTGTCCTCCGGGGACGCGAACGACTCGACGCCGGACAGGGCCGGTCCGTCCTCCCCGCCCGGCCGACCCGCGTCGTCGAGGACGAGCAGGACGCCGGAGTCGGTCAGATCCAGGGTGTCCACGAGCGGATGAGGGGTCGGCAGGGTGGTCTGCTCCAGGATCGCGAGCACAGCACGTCCTGCCCGTCCCGCGCGCTGGTAGGAGGCGATGATCCGCAGCGCCGTGAACGGGGCCGCCAGGCCCTGCTCGGACACGCAGAAACTCTGCGCCGCGCCGCCGAGCAGCATGTTCAGGTGCGAGGCGACAGCGGTGAACGGGTGCACGTCGGGCAGGGCATGGCTGACGACCACCAGGTCCGCCGGCCCGTCGATCCCGTCCGCCGTGACCAGGTGGTCCACAAGGTCACGGTGGGAGACGTTGGCGCCGTCCAGCAGGCGCTGTTCGTCGACGGTGGAGCCGAACGGCTCCACCAGGTCACGGAAGAAGCCGACGATGGACGGGTCGTCGTGGTACGGCCGGCGAGGCGGGTCGGCGATCGCGGCGGCCGAGCGCAGGACTGGCATCGTCACTTTCCCTCGCCGAGCAGTCGCTGCAGGTACGCGGTGAGCGTGCCCACGGTCATGAAGTCGTCCATGTCCAGGGTCTCGGGGTCGATGGCGACGTCCATGCTGTCCTCCAGGGACATGAGCATCTCCATCACCGAGGTCGAGTCCAGGTGCAGGTCCTCGAAGAGCCGCACGTCAGGGGTGAGCCCGCTGACCTCGCGTTCGAGCACCTCGGTGAGCGCGGTCTCGACCGACTCCACGACTGCCGTGTTCTCCATGGGGTTCCATCCTCTTGTCGGAAAGCCGAATAGCGGGGGGAGCGGAAACGTCAGAAAGCGATGAGGTGCTGCTTGCCCAGCAGGTCGTCCAGGACGTCCCGGCGGCGGACCAGATGGGCGGTGCCCTCGTGGACCATGACCTCGGCAGGGAACCCGTGGCTGAGGAAGAGCCCGGGTGACGCCGACGGGCCGTACGCCCCGGAGCGCTCCACCCCGATGAGGTCCCCGGGCCGCACCTCGGGGAGCGCCACCCGCTTGCCGATGACGTCGTTGGGGGTGCACAGGGGACCGGTGACCGTGTAGGCGCCGGTCGGTTCCGCGTGGTAGCGGGTCAGCGAACGAATGGGGAAGTTCCGCTTGACGAAGCTGCCCACCCCGACGGCGGCCATGTGGTGGTTGGTCCCGCCGTCGGCCACCACGAACCGCTCGCCCATGGACTCCTTGACGTACAGCGCCCGGGTCACGTACGTCCCGCACCTGGCGGTGAGGTAGCGGCCGAGCTCGTTGATCAGCCGGCAGTCGGGGTGGTCCTCGAGAAATCGTGTGACCGTGGCGTCGATGCCTGCCGCGAGTTCCGGAATATTAAGGTCCGGTTCATTGTCGAAGTACGGTATCCCGAAGCCGCCACCGAAATCGACGATGTCCAGTTCGATTCCGGTCTCGGCGGCGAGGGCCGACGCGACGGCGAGAATCTCGCGTGTGTTGTGGATCAAATCCTCGTGCCGGAGGAAACGCGTACCCATATAGGCGTGGAAACCGATGACCCGGGTGCGCCGCAGTCCCTTCAGCACCCTCTTGGCATTGCGCAGCAGAGCCACGTCGATGCCGAACTGGCGTGGCTTTCCGCCCATCGCCAGCCCTGACCCCTTGGTGTGGAAGTCAGGGTTGACACGCAGCATGACCGGCACGTCGGCACGGCCGGCCGACACGGCCATCTCGTCGACCTCCGCCAGCTCCTCCAGCGACTCGCACACGATGGCGCGCAGTCCCGCGGCCACGCACGCCTCGAGCTCCGCCCGGGTCTTGCCGGGGCCCAGGAAGATCGTGTCCTCGGCCGCGACACCGGCTCGCCGCGCCGTCTCCAGCTCGACCAGGGACGACACCTCGGCGCCCGCGCCGAGGCTGCCGAGGTAGCCGCAGACACTGATGTTGGGGTTGGCCTTGAGCGACAGGTAGATGTCGACAGCGGGATGCGTCAGAGCACGCAGCTCCTCGTACGTGTGGCGCAGCACGTCCGTGTCGTACACGTACAGCGGCGTGCCGAACTCTTCGGCGATCGCTGACACCGGCAGCCCCTGCACACGGAATTCGGTGGTGGTCATGCCGCTTCCCTCCCCGCGTCCCGCTGCGCGCCCTGCGCAGTGACGGACGCCCCATGTGTGATGACCATGGCCGCGAAGGTGGCGCCCAGGCCGACGGTGGCGAAGAGGTAATGCAGTCCCGGCACCAGCCGGCCGGCCTCCCGCAGTGTCGTGTGGTTGAGGAAGACGTCCGAGGCGAAGCAGTGGCTGAAGCGCTCCACGTTCTCCAGGAACACCTGCTCGCGGGGTATGCCCAGCTCGCTGATGGTCTGCCGCCACGACTGAAGGTTGACGTTGTGCGGAACGATCAGGTCGATGTCCGCGAATCCGAGCCCCGCCTCGGCGACGGCCTGTCGCATCACCGCCGCGAGTTCCGGCGCGTAGACCTTGGAGAAGCGCAGCGCTCTCTCCTCGTCCAGCAGCATCGCGGCCGAGAACTCGCCCAGGGTCCTGGTGGCGTAGGAACGCACCGCGTCTCCCGCCCCGTCGAGCGTGACCAGGCAGGCCGCTCCGGCGTCGCCCATGATCGCCACGTCCTCGATGAGCTGGATCTTGGGCGAGAACGCCTGCTCCCCGGTCACGACCAAGGCACAGTCGCCCGGCCCCCCCTCCGCCCGCAGGAGTTCACCGGCCACGTCGACGGCCGCCATCCCGCTGGCGCAGTTCTGCTGGCTCAGCCCGAAGGCCTCGGCCCGGTGCAGCCCGAGCCGGTCCCTGATCTCCCGCGCGGGATCGATGTGCGCCGGCGTCACCGCCTGCGTGGTGTGGGCGTACAGCACATGACGGACACGGCTCGCGGTGTCCTCGTCGGCGAGCACGCGGCGGGCCGCCGGCAACACCACGTCGAACAGGCTCAGCTCCGGATCGAAGCGGATCTCCTTGAGGCCGTGCACCCGCTGAAAGAGCCGGAGCTTGGTACGGCGCAGCCCCAGCCGGTCCACCAGGTCCTCGATCGGAACCTTCCGTTCGGGCGCGAAGGACGCGATCGCCTCAAGGGTCGTGACTCCCGTGCTCACTGTCGAACTCCTCCCTCCGTTCATGGTCATCGCGGCCCCCGATAGGTGAGGACGGCGGCGTTGAAAGTGGCGCCCGCGCCGACCGAGGCCATCACGTAGTGCCGGCCCTCCGTCAGCCGGCCCTCCTCGCGCAGCGTCGTGTAGTTGACGAAGACGTCGGAGGCGAAGCAGTGGCTGTACCGCGCGACGTTGTCCAGGAAGACGCGCTCGGCCGGGACGTCCAGTTCCGCGCTGGTCTGCCGCCACGCCATCAGGTTGACGTTGTGCGGGATGATCAGGTCGATGTCGGGCAGGGTGAGCCCGGCCTCGGCGACGGCTTGCCGGACCACCTCCGCGAGCGTCGGAGCGTACGCCTTGCCGAAACGGGCCAGCTCCTCGGCGGGCAGCGAGAGGAGATCCGCGAAGTCGCCGAGAGTACGGGTGACATGGGACAGGACGGGGTGGGCCGGGCCCTCCACCGCGACCAGGCAGGCGGCCGCGGCCTCACCCATGATCGCGGTGTTGGGAACCAGCCGGACCAGCGGGGAGAAGGACTTCTCTCCGGTCACACGAGCGCCCGGTCGCGGGGGTCGCCGCCGCGCAGCAGCGCGGCGGCGACCTCCAGGGCGCCGAGTCCGGTGGCGCAGTTCTGCTGCGTCATCGAGAACGCTTGGGCGTGCCCGAGACCGAGCTGGTCCCGCACCTGGCGCGCGACGTCCGTCGCCGCCGGTGCCACCTGGTGGATGGCCCGGGCGTGAATGACGTACCGCACCCGGTCCGGCTCGGCGAGCCCGGCCACGATGTCCCGGGCCGCCGAGACCACCAGGTCCAGCAAGGGGAGTTCCTCGTCGAGCCGCAGTGTGTGCAGTCCGTGCACTCTGCGGAACAGCGCGACCTTCGCGCGGCTCAGACCGAGAGGCCGTGCCATCGACTCCACCGCGACCGTGCGGTCGGGCATGGCGGACTCGATCCTCTCCAGCGTCAGCAGGGGCCGGGTCATCCGCTCTCCCCGCCCCGGTCCGCGGCGAGGGCCGCGCGCAGCCACTCGTCCACGGCGCGGGCCGTCGTCGCCGCGTGCTCGCCCAGCATGGTGAAGTGGTCACCGGGCACGTCGACGACCGTGTCGGCCAGCGGCCAGCGCGGTCGGTCGTGCGACCCGGAACGCTCCTGCGCCCGCACCAGAACCGTCGGCACCCCGATGCCCTCAGGGGCCCAGCCGTCGAAGACGCGCAGATAGCCGCCCATCGCGATCAGCCGGTGGTCGTCCATCCAGACGCTGCTCTCCGGCGCCAGCATCTGGTCGGCCACCATGGAGAGGTCGTCCAGGTCCAGGGGGCAGGCGAGGGTGTCGATCAGCACCACCGCCCGGGGCGCCGCGCCCCGCTCCGCAAGCCGCCGCGCCACGGCGTGGGCGATCCAGCCGCCGGTGGACCGGCCGAGGAGCACCAGCCCCCGGTCTCCGGCGAGATCCAGGGCGGCCTGCGCCTGCGCGTCGGCCAGGGCCGTCAGCGACGCGGGCAGCTCCTCGCCGGGAGAGAAGCCGGGAAGCGGCGGAACCGACACGGCACGGCTCGGGAGAGCGGCGGTGAAGGCGGCGTACTCCTGCGGCCCGGAGATCGCGATCATGGAGGGGAAGCAGACCACCACGGGACCCCCCTCCGGCCCACTGGCCTTCGGGAAGGCGGCCGGCGCCGCCCCTTCGTCGCGGGACGGGCGCAGTTGGGACGCCGTGACCAGCAGGTCCACCGCGTCCCCGAGCCGGTGCCGCTCGTGGGCGTCGCGGAAGAGGGAGACCAGGGTGCCCCCGCCGTCCTGGCCCGTCGCCGGTGAGCCGGCCGGGACGGCCCCCAGCTGCCCGTCCACGAAGGCGGCCAACTGCTCCGGCGTCGGGTGGTCGAAGACCGCGGTGGCCGGGAGCCGCAGACCGGTGGCCTGGTTCACCGCGTTGCGCAGCTCCAGCGAGGTCAGCGAGTCGAATCCCAGATCCCTGAACGACGTCTCGGCGTCGACGGCGTCGGCACTGTTGTGGCCGAGCACCCCGGCGACAGCGGCCGACACCGCCTCGGTCACGGCCTTCGCCCGTTCCTCTCCGGCGAGCCCGGCCAGCCGGTCGCGCAGTGTCGGGCCGGCCGGGACGCCCGTCGCGGGCGCGGCGGCGGCCGCGGAGCGCCGTGCCGTGCCGCGCACCAGTCCGCGCAGCAGCGGCGGCAGCGCCCGCGCCGAGTCGCGCAGTGACTTGCGGTCCAGCCGCACGGGGACCAGGACGGGCCGTCCGGTCGCGCACGCGGCGTCGAAGAGGGCCGTGCCCTGCTCCGGAGTGATGGCCAGCACTCCGTAGCGCTCCATCCTCTTGAGGTCCGCGGCCCCGAGCGTGCCGGCCATGCCGCCGCTGGGTTGCCACATGCCCCAGGCGAGCGCGGTGGCGGGCAGCCCCCGGGCGGCGCGGTGCTGGGCCAGCGCGTCCAGGAAGGTGTTGCCCGCCGCGTAGCTGCCCTGTCCCGGGCTGCCCAGCGTGCCGGCGACCGAGGAGAACAGCACGAACGCCTTCAGACCGGTGCCCTCGGTGAGTTCGTGCAGGTGCAGGGCCGCGTCCGCCTTGGGGCGCAGGACGGTGTCCAGCCGCTTGGGGGTCAGTGACGTGACGACCCCGTCGTCGAGAACGCCCGCGGGTGTGGACCACGGCTGTCAGCGGATGCTCGGCCGGGACGGTGCGCAGGAGCCCGGCCAGCGCCTCGCGGTCGCTGACGTCGCATGCCGCGACGGTTGACGTCCCGCTCCCAGCTCTCGCAGCTGTGCGGTCAGTTCGGCGGCTGCGGGCGCGGAAGGTCCCGACCGGCTGGTGAGCAGCAGCCTGCGGGCGCCGTGCTCGGTCACCAGGTGACGGGCTAGCAGAGCGCCGAGTTCGCCGGTGCCGCCGGTGATCAGCACCGTGCCCTGCCAGGCGGCGGGATCCGGTTCGACGGCGGCCGAGACGGCGGCCCTGACCAGGCGAGGAGTGAGCCATGTGCCGCCCCGCACCGCGAGTTGAGGCTCACCCGAGGCCAGCGCCGCCGCGAGGTCCGGGCCTCGGAGCTGTTCGCCGATGTCATCGTCACCGTCGAGGTCGACGAGGACAAAACGCTCCGGCGCCTCCGACTGGGCCGACCGGACCAGACCCCACACCGGGGCAGCGGCCAGGTCGGAGACGTCCTCGTCGGGCCGCGCCGCGACGGCCCGGCGGGTGACCAGCACCAGCCGGGACGGCGCCTCGGGCCCCTCGGTCAGCCAGGTCCGCAGCAGGTCGAGCACCTGGCCGGTGGTCTCCCGCAGGGCGCCCGCGAGGTCCGTGCCGATGGCCCCGGCACAGTGCACGACGGTGTCCTGGGCCATGCCGCTCCCACCCGCCAGCGCCTCCAGCGCGGCCGCCGGGGTGGTGAAGTGCCGCACCGTGCGGGCCGGGGCGGTGCGGGAAGCCGACGGGAGCTCCGTCCAGTCCACCTGGTGGAGTCCGTCGGGAGCGGTCACGCGGGCGGTGCCGAACTGCCCGACCGAGGCGGCGCGGGAGACGAACCCCTCCACGGTGATGACCGGGTTGCCCTCCGGGTCCGCGGCCGTCAGCGTGACCGTGTCGGCATCCTGGCGGGTGTAGCGGACTCGCAGTGAGGAGGCTTCGAGCGCGTGCAGCCGTACGCCGTTCCAGGAGAAGGGCAGTCGGCCCGAGGGGGTGCCGTCACGCAGCTCCTCCCACGCCAGGGCGTGCAGGGCCGCATCGAGCAGCGCCGGGTGCAGCCGGAACCGCGCTGCCTCAGCCGCCGGCTCCTCGGCCAGGTCCACCTGCGCGAACAGCTCGTCCCCGCGCCGCCATACGGCGGTCAGGGCCTGGAAGGCGGGACCGTAGGCGAAGCCGGTGTCGGCCAGCCGGTCGTAGAGGCCGTCGACGTCCACCTCGACGGCGTCCCGCGGCGGCCACTCGGTGATGCCGGACTCCGGCGTGGCCTCCTCGGCGCGGGCGAGCCGGCCCGCGGCGTGCAGCGTCCAGGCCGCCTCGTCGTCCCCGGCCTCGTCGTCGGGCCGTGAGTGCACCGTCACCGGACGGCGGCCGTCCGGCTCGGGAGCGCCGACGATCAGCTGGACCCGGATGCCGCCTTCCTCCGGCAGGACCATCGGTGCCTGGAGCGTCAGTTCCTCCACCGTCTCGTGCCCGGTGTGGGCACCTGCCAGGTTCGCCAGCTCCAGCAATGCCGTACCGGGCACCAGAGTCCTGTCGAAGACGACATGGTCGGCGAGCCACGGGTGGGTCCGACCGGAGAGGCGACCGGTGAAGACCGCCGTGTCGCCGGCGGCCAGAGTGGTGACGGCCCCGAGCAGCGGATGGTCGGCCGCGGTGAGGCCGACGGAGGAGACGTCGCCGGGCGCGTCCGGCTCGTCCAGCCAGTACCGCTGCCGCTGGAAGGCGTAGGTGGGCAGGTCGACACGGCGTGCGCCCAAGCCCTCGAAGAACGCCTCCCAGTCCACGAGGACACCGCGGACGTGCAGCTCGGCGACGGCCGTGACGAGGGAGTGGGGCTCGGGCCGGTCCCGGCGCAGCAACGGCGCGACCAGGGCGTCGTGTTCGTCGCCGAGGCACTGGCGGGTCATGGCCGAGAGCGTGCCGTCCGGGCCGATCTCGACGAACGTCCTGACCTTCGCCTCCCGCAGGGTGGCGACCGCGTCGCTGAAGCGGACGGCTTCGCGTACGTGCCGGACCCAGTACTCGGGCCGGCCCAGGGTGTCCGCACCGGCCACCTCTCCGGTGACGTCGGAGACCACGGGGATGACGGGAGCCGCGAACGAAAGGCTCTCCACCACGGCGGCGAAGTCGTCCAGCATGCCGTCCATGTGGGGCGAGTGGAAGGCGTGGCTGACCGTGAGCCGCTTGGTCTTGCGTCCCTGCCCTTCGAAACGCGCGGCGACGGCGGTGACGACGTCCTCGTCACCCGAGATGACGAGTGAGCCGGGGCCGTTGAGCGCGGCGACCGACGCGCGGTCCTCGGCGCCGGCGAGGGCGGCGAGGGCCTCCTCCTCGGTGGCCTGCACGGCGATCATCGCGCCGCCGCCGGGCAGGTTCTGCATGAGCCGCCCGCGGGCCGCGACGAGCTTGGCCGCGTCCGGGAGCGAGAGCACTCCGGCGACATGCGCGGCGGCGATCTCGCCGATGGAGTGGCCGGTGACGAAGTCGGGCCGCACACCCCAGCCTTCGAGCAGCCGGAACAGCGCCACCTCCAGGGCGAACAGGGCCGGCTGGGTGTACTCGGTCCGGTCGAGCAGCCCGTCGGCGTCCTCGTCGGCGAAGACGACCTGGCGCAGCGGGCGGGCGAGGTGCTCGTCCAGCGCGTCGCACACGGCGTCCAGAGCGGCGGCGAACGCGGGGTACGTGGCGTACAGTTCGCGTCCCATGCCGAGCCGCTGGCTGCCCTGGCCGGTGAAGAGGAACGCGGTCCGCCCCGCCGCCCGGGCCTGGCCCTGGACGGCGGATGCGGTGGGGGTGCCGTCGGCGACCGCCTCGAGGGCGGAGAGCAGGGTGTCCCGGTCGCCCGCGGTGAGGACGGCGCGGTGCTCCATCGCAGCACGTGAGGTGGCCAGGGAGTAGGCGATGTCGAGGGGGTGCTCCCCGCCCAGGGCCGCCAGCAACTTCCGGGCCTGGGCGCGCAGCGCCTCCGCGCTTCGTCCGGACAGCAGCCAGGGGAGAACGAAACCCTCGGGCGGCTCCGGTCGCACAGCGGCCTCGGGCGCCGCGCCGGCCCTGTCGGAGGGCGCGGGCTCCTCGAGGATGACATGGGCGTTGGTGCCGCTGATGCCGAAGCTCGAGACACCCGCCCGGCGCGCCCGGTCGGAGGCGGGCCACTCGACCGGCTCGGTGAGCAGCCGGACGTCGCCGGAGGACCAGTCCACGTGTGGGCTCGGCGCGTCCACGTGCAGGGTTCGGGGCAGTCGGCCGTGTTCCATGGCCTTGATCATCTTGATGATGCCGCCGATTCCCGCGGCGGACTGGGTGTGACCCACGTTGGACTTCAGCGAACCGAGCCACAGCGGTCGGCCGTCGCGTCCCTGGCCGTAGGTGGCCAGCAGTGCCTTGGCCTCGATGGGGTCGCCGAGCTTGGTGCCGGTGCCGTGCCCCTCGACCACGTCCACGTCGCTCGCCTTGAGCCCGGCGGCGGCCAGCGCCTCACGTATCAGCTTCTCCTGGGAAGGACCGTGCGGGGCGGTGAGCCCGTTGCTCGCGCCGTCCTGGTTGACGGCCGAGCCGCGGATCACGGCCAGGACGCGGTGCCCGTGGCGGCGGGCGTCGGACAGGCGCTCCACGATCAGGGAACCGACACCCTCGGCCCAGGAGGTGCCGTTGGCTCCGGCGGCGTACGACTTGGCCCTCCCGTCGGCCGCCAGACCGCGTTGCCGGCTGAACTCCGTGAAGGAGAAGGGCGTGGCCATCAGCATCACACCGCTCACGACCGCCAGGCCGCACTCGCCGCGCCGCAGCGACTGACCCGCCATGTGCAGGGCCACCAGCGAGGAGGAGCACGCGGTGTTGACGGTCACGGCGGGGCCGTCGAATCCGAAGGAGTAGGAGATGCGGCCCGACGCGACGCTTCCCGCGCTGCCGACACCGAGGTAGCCGTCGAAGCCCTCGACCGGGGACTTGAGGAAGCGGAGGCCGTATTCGTCGAACATGATGCCGACGAAGACGCCGGTGTCGCTGCCGCGCAGGGTGTCCGGGACGAGCCCGGCGTTCTCGAACGCCTCCCACGTGGTTTCCAGCAACAGACGCTGCTGGGGGTCGACGGTGACGGCCTCGCGCGGCGAGATGCCGAAGAACGAGGCGTCGAAGTCGGCCGCGTCGTGCAGGAAGCCGCCCTCGCGGACGTAGCTCTTGCCGATGCTCTCCGGGTCCGGGTCGTACAGGTTCTCCAGATCCCAGCCCCGGTCGGTCGGGAACCCGGTGATCGCGTCGCGGCCCTCGTCCACCAGCCGCCACAGCTCGTCGGGGGTGGTCACGTCGCCGGGGAACCGGCAGCTCATGCCG
The DNA here is from genome assembly GCF_000158955.1 of Streptomyces viridochromogenes DSM 40736. GTDB lineage: Bacteria > Actinomycetota > Actinomycetes > Streptomycetales > Streptomycetaceae > Streptomyces > Streptomyces venetus. Next base: position 6,594,412 of record NZ_GG657757.1, read on the forward strand.
ACGATCGCCAACGGCTCGGTGTCCCGTTCCGTCACCTGCCGCAGACGGGCCTCGACACGGTCGAGTTCGGCGGTCGTGCGCTTGAGGTACTGCAACAACTGCGCTTCGGTGGACGTGTTCTCGTCCGACATGCTCTGCTCGGGCATCCTCAGCTTCTCTTCGCTAGGCACGGGTCGGGTCCGGGAGTCGTGGGGCGAGGGCCGCGGCGGGATCACCCGGCGTCGTCCAGGGGCCGGAGCCTGGTGTCCAGATAGGCCAGCAGTTCCTCGGCGGACGTCGCCTGGACGGGCTTGCCTGCCACGGCCCCCTCCGGCGCGGGCGTGAGCCGGTCCAGCAGGGCGCCGAGCCGTCCGGCGAGTTCGGCGCGGAGACGCCCGTCGGCGTCGTCACCGGTGAGTTCGGCGGCGGCGTCCTCCAGCCGGTTCAGGGCCGCCGACAGGGACACGGGCGCGCCTTCGGCGCTGGTGGTGAGCCGGGTCCACAGGTGGTCGGCGAGCGCCCGCGGAGTGGGCTGGTCGAACACCGTCGTCGGGGTCAGCGGGACGCCCGTCAGCTCGTCGAGCAGCTCGCCGAGGACCACGGCGGTCAGGGAGTTGACGCCGAGGGTCAGGAAGCTCTCGTCGCCGGACGCGGTACGCAGCTCCGCGATCTCCGTCGCATCGGCCGCGGCGTCGAGCACGTGCTGCAGGAGCAGTTTGCGCCCGGCGTCCTCCGGCAGTTCCGCGAGCCGCTCGCGCAGTTCCTCCGCCGGGTCGGCCCCTTGCGACCCCGCGGTCGTGCCGCCGAGGACGCCGAGCTGGGCGTAGAGGTCGAGCTGGTCGTCCGAGAGCCAGTACTCGGCGATCCGGCCGTCCTCGAAGCGCAGGATGTCCACGCCGCGGAAGGCGACACGGGTGCCGGCGGGGGCGGTGGCGGCGGCGGGGCGGCCACCCTGCCAGGTGCCCTCGAACACCCATCGGCCGATGGCGTAGTCGCCGACGATGAACGGGCCCAGCTCTCCGGTGATCCGGGCGTCGTCGTCGAAGGAGGAACGGAAGGCGGCGATCCACGAGGCGACGGACGGACCGTCGTGGAGGGTCGCGGGGTCCGGCATGCCGTGCTGGGGGATGTTGACCCGCATGGTGCGCGACAGGATGGTGTCGGCGATGGCGAAGTCGCCGTTCCACAGACGGGACCAGGCGTCCCACAACTCCCGGTGCGTCAGGACGGTGGCCGGCGCGGTCATCGGGCGGCCTCCGTGCTCTCCTGGCGAGTGCCGTCGGGGCCGGTCGTGTGCGTTCCCGCTCCCGGCGCTCCGCCGGACAGGATCCGCAGGGACTCCTCCGACAGGCTCCAGCCGGTGACCTTCTCGGTGCGGGCGACGATCTCGGGGGCCATGTAGTCCTCCACCGTGATCAGGCGGGAGCCGAAGATGTGGAAGTGCTCCGCCAGGCGGGCATCGCGTGCCGCGCCCTCGAACATGAACGCCTCGATCTCGTTGAAGGGGCGCGCCAGGGCGTAGTCGGCGATGAGGTGCTGATGGGCGCCGGTCTCGGTGGCGTGCCGCTTCGCGTAGTCGGCGAGCGCACCGTCGAGCGGGTCGTCCCCGGTGAGCGCCGGGGCGGTGGCCTCGACCAGCCACGAGGCCGACTGCATGGCCCAGGCGCACCCCACCGCGGAGAGGGGGTCGCTGGTGAGGGCGGCGTCACCGATCAGGGCGAACCCGGGACCGGAGGGCTGACGGGCGATCAGCGGGTAGTTCACGGTGCCGATGACCTTGGAGATCCGCTCGGCCTTGTCGATGTCGGGGCCCTCCGGCAACGAGCGGACGAAGTCGAGGTAGGCGCCCTCGATGTCCTCGCGGAAGTCGTCGAGCCGCGCTTTGGACACAACGGCGGCGACGACGGTCACCCCGTCCTCGTTGGGCATCACGTAGGCGTTGTCGGGGTCGAGGTAGTAGACACGCGCGGAGGTGCGGCCCTCGGGGTGGCGCAGCCCGCGGAAGTACGCGAAGTAGCTGAAGCGATGGTTCTCCGCGGTCTCGGACGGGGCACCGGCCAGACGCGCGACCGTGGAGTCCTTGCCGTCGGCGCCCACGACGAGCGGTGCCCGCAGGTCGAAGGAGCCGTCGGCCGAGGTGCCGGCCACACCGGTCGTCCGGCCGTCCTCCACGAGCAACTCGTTCACGGTGTGGCCGAGCCGCAGGTCGACGCCGTCGGTGCCGGCCGCCGTCCGGCGCAGCAACGGGTCGAGCGACTGCCGGCGGACGCTGTAGCCGTGCGGCAGCACACCGGGGCCGGTCTCGGCTTCCGGTCTGATCCAGCCCCATTTCGTCCAGTAGTCCGCGGAGTTGCGTATGGCGCCGATGCCGTCGAGGGCGTCGGTCAAGCCGAGTTCGGATATCACGGGATAGGCCGCGGCCTGTATGTAGTGGGTGCACAGCACCTTGTGGGCGTCCATGCTGGAACGGCGTTCCAGCAGCGCCACCCTGGCTCCCTGGCGTGCGTACAGAATCGCCGCCGTACAGCCTGCAACACTCGCCCCATTGATGACGACGTCATAATTTTGGGTCCGGTTTTCTGGCACGACTGACCTCTCGTACGTTCTTGGTGAAATACAAGGAGTGAGTTCCCGGGAGGGTCAGACGGCCTGAACCACGGCACACGACCAGGTAAAGCCGCCACCGCCGCCGATCAACACGGCGAATTCACCGGACTCGAGCTCCGGTGACGCGGAGACATGGGCCATATTGGCGAACATGTCACCTGCCCCCAGATGTCCGCTGCCCTCTCGCTCCCGCAGCGTCTTCCCGGCCACCAGTCCCTCCAGGACGGGCAGATACATCATGTCGAGAACACTGTCACTGAGGCGGGGCAGAGCCACATAGCGGATACGGCCGTCGCCCGGCTCGAGATCTGCTTCGGCGAGCGCCTTCAGAAGGACAGCGCGCACGCACGCTCGCGCCGACTCGGTGAAGGCGGTGATTCCCCCGTGCTCCTCCAGGTAAGCCTTCTTGGGTCTTTTGACATCGACACGGCCACCGCGCCAGAGAGGCGCCGGGCTGAAATCGTCCCGACCGCGGTACATCGACTCGTACTGGGCGTCCGTCACGAAGGCGAGCGACTTCAGAACGAGTCCGGAACGGGGCCGCCCCGTATCCACACGGCGCAGGAGTGCCGCTGTACCGGCGTCGCCGTAGACCACTCCGTAGTCCGCGGCCCAGCGGTCGAATCCGGGAGGGCAGAAACGGTCCGCGGTGGTGACCAGCGCGACCTGGGGGCGTGCGTCCGCGATGAGCTTGTCCACGGCCACGCCGAGTGCCGCGGCGCCCGCGTTGGACATCTGCTGGACGCCGAGCGGGAGTGCGGAGCCGGCTCCGACCCGGGCGGCGATGTAGTGGGCGGGCGACCAGAAGTCGTGGCCTTGGTGGTACAGCCAGCCGTGCACCACCAGGCCGATGTCACCGGGATCGCACGTCGAGGCGTCGAGTGCCCGCTCAGCGGCCAGTACCGCCATGTCGGGTGCCGATGTCCCGGACACCGGGACCGCGGTCAGCCCGAGGTCGCGACTCTCCTCGGCGGTGATCCTGCCCTCCGCCACCATCGCGGACGCCGTCTCACGCTCCTCCGGTAACCATGTCGTCACCGCTTCCAGGACAAGAAGTCCTGCGCCTTTCATAAATCATTCCCCCGTGTAGCTGCACAGGGCGGCTTGGTCGTGCCGCTCCTTTTGCGTGCCGTTTCGCCTGGTCCATGAAACCGCTCACCCATGGAACGTACGGCGGCGTCCTGTCGATCGTGGCACGTGCCCCTGGCGGGGCCCCGCTCGCTCACTTCACATCTCTTGGTTGCGCGAACCGCCAATCGGTTTACAGCCAACGCCCAACAGGCGTAGTGACGTCCGTCACAGCAACTGCCGGCCGGTATTCGAGTCGCGGACCGAAGCGGATGCGGAATGCCGTCCTTCGTTTTCCGGGTCCGCTTTTCGTCGTCGAGGTGGCCGAAACCGGCCGGATGGCGCGGAGTCACCCATGGCATGATGAAGAAGAGTCGGCCCGCCCATGAGGGTGCGGGCTACGGGGAGACTAGGTTTTCGGAGATGACCTCAGCGCTTATTCTGCGCAGCACGCACGAATCCGATCGATCGACGGCAATTGCCCACCTCTTCGTCACCTATCGGTCACGTCTGATCAAGCTCGCCGTCACGTTGGGTGCGGATTCCGATGCAGAGGACATCGTCGCGGAGGCCTTCTATCAGCTCCACAAGAATTGGGATGATTTACGCTCTCCGGAAGCGGCGGCGGGCTACCTCCGGGCGGTGGTGCGAAACTTGGCCCGGATGAGGTTGCGGCGCCTTGTGATCGCCCGTCGTTACGCGGAGCCCCGGCTGTGCGAGCCCGTGGTGCGCTCGGCCGAACAGCAGGCCCTGCTGAATAACGATCAGCGGGCGGTGGTCAAGGCCCTCAGAAGGCTCCCTCGCCGTCAATTCGAGGCGCTGATCCTGAAACACTGGATGAACCTGAAAGAATCGGAAATCGCCGAGACGATGGGCATATCGGTCGGTGCCGTGAAGTCCCATACGTCACGGGGTATCACACGGCTCTCCCAGATGCTCGAGACGCGGGTCGCGTAACCTGCCGGCTCCCGCCGGCTGGTCCGCCACCGCTGCCGCTGCCGCGTGACCGCGGCGACCGCGGCGACCGCCCGGGTCGGGTGCCGGCCGTCACTGCCGCCGTTGCAGCAGCGCGAACCGCGCCCCCTCCGGATCCGCCACCGACGCCACCCGGCCGTGGGCGGTGTCGTGGGCCGGCCTGAGGACGTGTCCGCCCAGGAACACCAGGTGCTCCACGGCGTCGTCGACATCGGCGACCTGGAAGTACGTCACCCAGTGCGGGCCCCGGTCGCGGGGGAGGGCATGCCCGAGGCCGTGGATGCCGGCGACGGGTTCACCGCCACGGTGCAGGGTCACGTAGTCGAAGCCGGCGGAGATAACCGCCTCCTCCTCGTAACCGAACACCGTCCGGTAGAACTTGGCGGCGCTCGCCGACTCGAAGGTCAGCAGCTCGTTCCAGGCGGGTGTGCCGGGGACGCCCGAGAGGGCCGGGCCGAGGTGCGCCGCGGCCTGCCAGAGGCCGAAGACCGCGCCGGAGGGGTCGGAGCCGATCGCGAGACGGCCGGTGTCGGCGGCGTCCAGCGGGCCCACGGCGATGGTGCCGCCGCGGCTGCGCACCGAGTCGGCGGTGAGGTCAGCGTCGGGGGAGGCGAAGTAGGGCGTCCAGGCGAGGGGCAGATGGCGGTCCGGCGGCAGCAGCCCGATGCCGGCCACCTCGCGCCCGTCGAGCAGCGCGCGCACATACGGGCCGAGTTGCTGGGGGCCCGGCCGGAACTCCCAGCCGAATAGGGCTCCGTAGAAGTCCTCGGTCGCGGTCAGCCCGTGCACCATCAGGCTCACCCAGCAGGGTGAGCCGGGCGTGTGCCGAGCGGGCGCTTCGCCGTTCGGGTCGGCGAACTCCCGTGCGTCGGTCATCGTCACTCTCTTCTCGGCCTCGCAAAGGCCGTGCTCTCCGCAGCCCTCGTGGGGCCCGTCCTGCGGGGCGACCATGCCCGGGAGAATGCCCGAGGTGCGGGTGCTGTCCCTTGCGGCGCGCTTGTGGGCATGTGTCGCTCAGCTGTACAGCATGTGCTTGTTCCCGTACGCCACGTGATCGCCCCGGTCCGGCCGAGCAGAGTAGCCGGACATGAAGGGCTCGGCCACCCCCGTGCGCGAGGATGGAGCCATGAACGCCACCATCTCCGCATCCGACCTCGCGAACGACCTGGCGGCCGCCGTCCCGCCGGTCCTGCTCGACGTCCGCTGGCAGCTCACCGCGGCCAAGGCGGCCGGTGAGCCGCCGTACGACGGCCGGGCCGAGTACGAGTCAGGGCACCTGCCCGGGGCCGTCTTCGTCGACCTCGACCGGGAGTTGGCCTCCGCGCCGGGTGAGGGCGGCCGGCATCCGCTGCCGGACCTCGCACGGTTCGGTGCCGCGATGCGCCGGGCGGGCGTGTCGTCCCGGACGCCGGTGGTCGTCTACGACGGCGGTCAGGGCTGGGCGGCCGCCCGGGCGTGGTGGCTGCTGCGCTGGACGGGCCACCCGGACGTGCGAGTCCTCGACGGCGGGTTGCCGGCCTGGCAGGGGCCGTTGGAGAAGACCGTGCCGACACCCACGGAGGGCGACTTCGTGCCCGAGCCGGGTGCGGCGGGACTGCTCGACGCCGACGCCGCCGCGGAGTTGGCGCGGTCCGGGGTGCTGCTGGACGCGCGGGCGGGGGAGCGGTACCGGGGTGAGGTCGAGCCGATCGATCCGGTGGCGGGGCACATCCCGGGCGCGGTGTCGGCGCCCACCACGGAGAACGTGGGGCCGGACGGCCGCCTCCTGCCCGCCGAGGAACTGTGCGCGCGTTTCAAGGGGCTTGGCGTGACCGGGGACGAACGGGTCGGCGTGTACTGCGGGTCGGGCGTCTCCGCGGCCCACGAGGTCCTCGCCCTGGCGGTCGCGGGTGTTCCGGCGGAGCTGTACGTGGGGTCGTGGTCGGAGTGGTCCTCGGACCCTGACCGGCCGGTCGCGGTGGGGGCGGATCCCCAGTAGGACGGCATGAGGAGAGGGCCGCGCCACCAAGGCACGGCCCTCTCCCCGTCATGCGGCCGGTGTCAACGCCGTGACCCCGGCTACTCCTGCTTCTTGCGCCGCGTCCCGAACACGATCTCGTCCCAGCTCGGGACGGCGGCTCTGCGACCCGGCCGGACACCGTCGGCCTCGGCCTGCCGGTCCGTGGATCCGATGAGGCGGTCGCGGTGGCTCCCGACCGAACGCGGCATGAGGACGTCCGCGTAGGCGGAACCGGCCGAGGCCGCGGGGGCCGGAGGCTCCTCCGCCTCGGGCTCGGCGACGGGCTCCTCCTCGGGCTCCGGCGCCGCGATTTCCGGTACCACCAGGTCGCCGCGGAAGCTCGGCACCGCCTCCAGCAGGCTGGTCAGCGAGTCCCGTTCACCCGTGGTCTCCTCGGCCGGTTCGGACGCCTGGGCCGGCAGGCTGGGCCGCTCCCGGTCGGCGGGACGGTCCAGCGGCCGGTCGCGTGGCAGCCGGGCGATCCGCGGGACGAACGGGAAGCTGGGCTCGGGCGCGGCCAGGTCGTCGGACTCGCCGATGAGCATGCGCGCCTCGTCGTCGACGGCCTGGACGAGCCGCCGGGGCGGGTCGTACGTCCAGCTCGCCGAGTGCGGCTCGCCCGCGACGCGGTAGACCAGCAGGACCTCCCACGTGCCGTCGTCGCGACGCCACGAGTCCCACTGGACGGTGTCCTTGTCGACGCCGCGGATCAGCAGCCGCTCCTGCACGGCCTCGCCCAGCGGCGGGCCGGAGTTCTCACCGGGGCGGCGGACCGGGGTCTTGCGGGCGCGCTCGGCCATGAACGCACGCTCGGCCAGCACCGGCCCCTCGAAACGGCGGACCCGGTCGACGGGGATGCCGGCGAGCTGCGCGACCTCTTCCGCCGTCGCGCCCGCTCGTATACGTGCCTGGATGTCGCGGGGGCGGAGATGGCTCTCCACCTCGATCTCGATCTGGCCGAGGCGGGGACGGTCGCCGCGCACGGCGGCGCGGAGCCGTTCGTCGATGGGAAGCGTGTACTCCGTGCTGTCCGCAGCCTTCAGCACCAGCCGTGTGCCGTCATTCGAGACGGCCACGACACGCAGTTCGGGCATGGGGACCTCCCGGGTGGTGCCTGCCGACGTCACGTGCGTCGCTGCTTCCGCTAGTCGAGTGTGGCCTGCCCGGGTGCAGCCTGCCACAACCTTGCCGAGTTGCCCGGCGTGTCGGGCACGGGCCCTGGATCGCCGTTATGGCACGGTTACCTGTTCGCAACGCTAAGTAACGAACCCTGTCACCCTGTGCAACTAGCCCCCCTCCCGGCGGTCCTTGAAGGCCCCGTACACCCTGATGGGAGACCGGGCCCAGGGTTCGCCACAGTACTCCATTTGGGCCACGTGCGTGGATTGGCACGCCGTCCAACTTCTGGCAAGAGGTGCGACTCGGTCGCCCCATGCCCCCTTTCCGTGATCTTGAACGTGGGGAAGTTCACGTAATCACCAGAAACGGAACGGAGGGGTGCAAGCGGGGTCGGCCACGGAATCCACTCCGGACGCGCACGGGAGCGAAGCCCCCGGGAGTGCGCCCCCGGTGCGTCGCCTACGCCCCCAGAACCCGCCGCAAGTAGTCGTTCTGGAACCGCCGATCAGGGTCGAGGCGGTCCCGCAACGCCGTGAACTCGGCGAAGCGCGGATACACCCGGGAGAAGTACTCGGCGTCCCGGGTGTGGACCTTCCCCCAGTGCGGGCGTCCCTCATGGGCCGTGAAGATGCGTTCGGCCGCGGTGAAGTACCGCTGGTAGGGCGTGCCCTGGAACATGTGGACGGCGACGTACGCGCTGTCGCGGCCGGAGGCGGTCGACAGCGTGATGTCGTCGGCCGGCGCGGTGCGCACCTCCACCGGGAAGCTGACCTTCAGGCCGGAGCGGTCCACCATCGTCCTCAGCTCGCGCAGCACCGCGGTGACGGCCGCGCGCGGTACGGCGTACTCCATCTCCACGAAACGCACCCGGCGCGGTGACGTGAAGACCTTGTAGGGGATGTCGGTGTACGTCCGCGCGGACAGGGCCTTGCTGGAGATCTGCGCGATCGCGGGGATCGTGGCGGGCACCGCGCGGCCGACCCAGTTGGCCACCTGGAACACCCCGTTGGAGAGGAACTCGTCCTCGAACCAGCTCTGGAGCTGGGGCACCGGCTTCTCCGGGCCCGCGCTGCGGTTGTTGCGCTTGGTGTTGGTGTTGCCGGTGTGCGGGAACCAGTAGAACTCGAAGTGCTCGTTCTCGGTCCACAGTTCCTCGAAGTCCGCGAGGACCCTGTCGAACGGCATCGGCTCCTCACGGGCCGTCAGCAGGAAGAGCGGCTCGACGGCGAAGGTGATCGCCGTGACGATGCCCAGGGCGCCGAGGCCGAGCCGGGCGGCGGCAAAGACCTCCGGATTCTCCTTCTCGGAGCAGGTGAGGACCGAGCCGTCGGCGGTGACCAGCTCCAGGCCCTTGATCTGGGCGGCGATCGAACCGGAGTCGCGCCCCGTGCCGTGCGTGCCGGTGCTGGTGGCCCCGGAGACCGTCTGCTCCATGATGTCGCCCATGTTCGTCAGCGACAGTCCCTCACGCGCGAGGGCCAAGTTGAGCCTCTTGAGCGGGGTGCCGGCCTCCACCGTGACGGTCATGGCGTCGCGATCGATGCCGCGTATGCCGGTCAGCAGCTGAGGACGGATCAACACGCCGTCCGTCGCGGCTATGGACGTGAAGGAGTGCCCGCTGCCGACGGCCTTCACCCTGAGGCCGTCCTCGGAGGCCCGCCGCACGGCGGCGGCCAGCTCGTCGACGGAGGCCGGGGTGACCTCCCGCGCGGGACGCGCGGAGACGTTGCCGCCCCAGTTACGCCACGTGCCGTTCTTTCCGTTCGCCGTGCTGCTCAACGGAGCCTCCCCGACCCGGCGCCGGCCGCTTGAGCCGGCGACACCCCAGGAAACCCACCGCGACCGCGACGGCACCGGCCACGGCCGGAACCCCGTACCCGGCACGCGCCCCGGCCGCGTCGATCACCCAGCCGGCCGCGGAGGAGCCGAGTGCGACCCCCACCGCCAGTCCCGTGCTCACCCAGGTCATGCCCTCGGTGAGCTGCGCGCGTGGTACGTGCTCCTCGATGAGGGACATCGTCGTGATCATCGTCGGAGCGATGGACAGACCCGCAACGAACAGCGCCACAGCCAGAAACGGCAAGTTCCCGACCAGTAGGAGGGGGATCATACTCACGGCCATGGCACACACGCCCAGCAGCCACCGACGTTCCGGCGCACCGGCGAAGTGCATCAGGCCGAAGACCGTCCCCGCGACGCAGGAGCCCGCCGCGTACAGCGCGAGAACGACGCTCGCCGCGGCCTTGTGCCCCTCCTCCTCGGCGAAGGCCACGGTGACCACGTCGACCGCCCCGAAGATCGCCCCCGTCGCCACGAACGTGGCCACCAGGACCTGAAGGCCCGGCGAGCGCAACGCCGTACCGCCGCCCTGCCGCTCGCGCGGGTGCGGCGCGGGCTCGGTGGCGCGCTGCGCGGTCAGCCAGAAGACGCCGGCCGCCAGGAAGCAGGCGGCCAGCAGCGGACCGGCCTCGGGGAACCACGCCGTGGACAGACCGATGGAGATGATCGGTCCGAAGACGAAGCAGACCTCGTCCACCACGGACTCGAAGGAGTACGCGGTGTGCAGCTTTGGGGTGCCCCGGTACAGGGCCGCCCAGCGGGCCCGGACCATCGCTCCGACGCTCGGGACGCAGCCGATGCCGACGCACGCCGCGAACAGCACCCAGTCCGGCCACCGGTAGTGCGCCGCGCACAGCAGGACGGCCGCGGCGGTCAGCGAGATCAGGGTCGCCGGCCGCAGCACCCGCCGCTGCCCGTACTGGTCCACCAGGCGCGAGACCTGCGGTCCGGCCAGCGCCGCGGTCAGCGCGATGGTGGCCGACAGGGCGCCGGCCAGGCCGTACCGCCCGGTGAGCTGGGAGACCATCGTGACCACGCCGATGCCCATCATCGACAGGGGCATCCGGCCGAGGAAGCCCGCGGCGGAGAAACCCTTGCTGCCGGGGGCGGCGAACAGGGCGCGGTAGGGGCTGGGCAACGGGGGCTCCGAAAGGCTCAGTAAGCTGCGAACGCAGTCGACACAGCTTACGGCCCGGTCGTGCCGCCGTGCACCGGTTCGAGCCAGCTCGAAGCGCCGCCCGACCGGGCCGCCGCCGAGGCGTCACCCCGCCGTTTCCCGGCTGTCGGTGCAGGGTGGCAGGATCGAGTCATGCCAGACGCGCGCGACGCCAGCCCCTACGACGCCCTGCTCCTGCTCTCGTTCGGCGGCCCGGAAGGCCCGGACGACGTGGTCCCGTTCCTGGAGAACGTGACGCGTGGGCGCGGCATCCCCAAGGAACGCCTCAAGGAAGTCGGGCAGCACTACTTCCTGTTCGGCGGGGTCAGCCCCATCAACGACCAGAACCGCGCCCTGCTGGACGCCCTGCGCAAGGACTTCGCCGAGCACGGCCTGGACCTGCCGGTCTACTGGGGCAACCGCAACTGGGCGCCGTACCTGACGGACACGCTGCGCGAGATGGTCGGCGACGGCCGCCGCCGCGTCCTGGTCCTCGCCACCAGCGCCTACGCCTCCTACTCGGGCTGCCGCCAGTACCGCGAGAACCTCGCCGACGCGCTGGCCGCCCTGGAGGCCGAGGGCCTGGAGCTACCGAAGATCGACAAGCTGCGGCACTACTTCAACCACCCGGGCTTCCTGGAGCCCATGATCGACGGGGTGATCCGCTCCCTCGCCGAACTCGACGAGGACGTCCGGGACGGGGCGCACATCGCCTTCTCGACGCACTCCATCCCGACGGCCTCCGCCGACACCTCCGGAACCGTCGAGGACCACGGCGACGGCGGCGCGTACGTCAGGCAGCACCTGGACGTGGCGAAGCTGATCGCGGAGGCCGTCCGGGAGCGCACCGGCGTCGACCACCCCTGGCAGCTCGTCTACCAGTCCCGCTCGGGGGCCCCGCACATCCCGTGGCTGGAGCCGGACATCTGCGACCACCTGGAGGAGCGGCACGCGGCGGGCGTCCCGGCCATGGTGATCGCGCCCATCGGCTTCGTCTCCGACCACATGGAGGTCCTCTACGACCTCGACACCGAGGCGAAGGCCAAGGCCGAGGAACTGGGGCTGCCGATGCGCCGCTCGGCCACCGTCGGCGCCGACCCCCGGTTCGCCGCGGCGGTCCGCGAGCTCGTCGTGGAGCGCGCCGCCGTCGAGCGCGGGCAGGAGGTCACGCCGTGCGCCCTCGGCCCCCTCGGCGCGAGCCACCACCTCTGCCCGGTCGGCTGCTGCCCGGCCCGCGCCCCCCGGCCCGCCGCCGCGGGCGCCGACAGCCCCTACGCGTGAGGAGCCCCGTGACCGACCCCCTGCACACCGAACTGCTCGAACTCGCCCAGGAGGCCGCCCGGCGTGCGGGCGCGCTGCTGCGGGACGGGCGCCCGGCCGACCTGGCGGTCGCCGCCACCAAGTCCAGCCCCATCGACGTCGTCACGGAGATGGACATCGCGGCGGAGAAACTGATCACCGGTCTGATCGCCGAGCACCGCCCCGACGACGGCGTCCTCGGTGAGGAGGGCGCCGCCACGGAGGGCACGAGCGGCGTCCGCTGGGTGATCGACCCGCTCGACGGCACGGTGAACTACCTGTACGGGCTGCCCACCTGGTCCGTCTCCGTCGCCGCCGAGCAGGACGGCGAGACCGTCGTCGGGGTCGTCACGGCCCCCATGCGCGGCGAGACGTTCCACGCGGTGCTCGGCCGCGGTGCCTGGGCCACCGGCGCTTGGGACGGCGAACGCAGGCTGGCCTGCCGCCCCGCGCCGCCCCTGGACCAGGCACTGGTCTCGACGGGATTCAACTACGTCGCCGAGGTCCGCACCCACCAGGCCGAGGTCGCCCGGCGGCTGATCCCGCTGCTGCGGGACATCCGGCGCGGCGGCTCGGCCGCGGTCGACCTGTGCGACCTGGCGGCGGGACGCCTCGACGGTTACTACGAGCGCGGTCTGCACGCCTGGGACCTCGCGGCGGGCGACCTGATCGCCCGTGAGGCGGGCGCGCTGACCGGTGGACGCCCCGGAGAGCGCCCGTCGGGCGATCTCACGGTCGCGGGGACCCCGGGGGTCTTCGAGCCCCTCCAGCGCCTCCTGGAGGACTTCGCGCCTGGCACGACTGAGACGGCCCGTCCGACGTACGAGGGCCGACGACACGCTGAACACCGCGTGAACACGGCCGCAGGACGACGAAGCGGGGCCCCGGCGCTGGATTCGCCGGGGCCCGCTCCGTACAGCCTCGTCAGACGCTCGTCGCGCCGACCTCCACACCGTGCTCGGCGGCGAGACGGCGCAGGTCGTCGAGCTCGCCCTGTTCCACGTCGACGAGGAAGTCGTCGCCCTCGTCGCGAGCCCGGGACAGATCGGACTCGGTCGTCCTTATGCGCTGCAGAAGTCCTGCGGTGAATGCGTCCATGCTGCGCCCCCTCGTCCTGGGTCGTGGGTCGATGGCACGGGGGTGTGCCGTTCGGAAGGGACGATCACGTCTCCGGTGGATGCCCAGCGCCGCTCAGCTGGGCGGCGACGGTGCCGGACACCCACGCCCGCTCCGCGGACAAGCGGCTTGATGCGCACCGCATGGTGGTGCGGTACCAGCAGAGTGTGATCGTGGGATGTAAAGCCGTCCTCCCCAAGCTCCCCTCCGTGGAAACCTAACCGGAGGAGAAAATCTCTTATTCCCTCCCGGGTCCGGCCCTCTCACCTGCCTTACCTCCGACTTATGGCCGAAAAGGGCAGGATGGAGAGCAACACACCACGGAAGACCCCTGCCCGCGTGCGCCCGTGAAGGGCCGTGCGGGCGGACATCAGGAAGGACCAGTGACGTGCGCGTACTCGTCGTCGAGGACGAGCAGCTGCTCGCCGATGCGGTGGCCACCGGACTGCGCCGGGAAGCTATGGCCGTCGACGTCGTGTACGACGGTGCGGCCGCCCTGGAGCGCATCGGCGTCAACGACTACGACGTGGTCGTCCTCGACCGCGACCTCCCGCTCGTGCACGGCGACGACGTCTGCCGCAAGATCGTCGAGCTCGGCATGCCCACGCGCGTGCTGATGCTCACGGCGTCCGGCGACGTCAGCGACCGGGTCGAGGGCCTGGAGATCGGCGCCGACGACTATCTGCCCAAGCCGTTCGCGTTCAGCGAGCTCATCGCCCGTGTCCGCGCCCTCGGCCGGCGCACCAGCGTGCCCCTGCCGCCCGTCCTGGAGCGCGCCGGGATCAAGCTCGACCCCAACCGCCGCGAGGTCTTCCGCGACGGCAAGGAGGTCCAGCTCGCGCCCAAGGAGTTCGCCGTCCTCGAAGTGTTGATGCGCAGCGAGGGCGCCGTCGTCTCCGCGGAGCAGCTGCTGGAGAAGGCCTGGGACGAGAACACCGACCCGTTCACCAACGTCGTGCGCGTGACGGTCATGACCCTGCGCCGCAAGCTCGGCGAGCCGCCCGTGATCGTCACCGTCCCCGGCTCCGGCTACCGGATCTGATCCCATGGCAGCGACACCCGCGCCTCCGCAGGCGCCCCCGAAGCCCACCTGGGACCCCAGGAGGCCCGTGCCGCCCTTCCCGTGGCTGCGCCCGACCATCCGCATACGGCTCACGCTGCTCTACGGCGGCATGTTCCTGATCGCCGGCATCCTGCTGCTGTCGATCATCTACCTGCTGGCGGCGCAGGCGCTGAACGTGGGCAGCGAGCTGCCGTTCAAGATCGTCGAGGGCAAGGTCACCAGCGACATCTGCAACCTGCCCGACCAGGCCTCGCCCAGCGAGTTCAACAACGCGATGAACCAGTGCGTGAACGACCAGCGCCAGCACGCCCTGGACAGCCTGCTCAGCCGCTCGCTCCTGGCCCTGCTGGGGCTGGCGGTCATCGCCTTCGCCTTCGGCTACGCCATGGCCGGCCGCGTCCTGTCCCCGCTGGGCCGGATCACCCGCACCGCACGCACGGTGGCGGGCTCCGACCTGTCCCGCCGGATCGAGCTGGACGGCCCGGACGACGAGCTGAAGGAGCTGGCGGACACCTTCGACGACATGCTGGAGCGACTCCAACGCGCCTTCACGGCCCAGCAGCGCTTCGTCGGCAACGCCTCGCACGAGCTGAGAACGCCGCTGGCGATCAACCGCACGCTCCTCGAAGTGCACCTGTCCGACCCGAACGCGCCCGTGGAGCTCCAGCAGCTCGGCAAGACGCTGCTGGCCACCAACGAGCGCAGCGAGCAGCTCGTCGAGGGGCTGCTGCTGCTCGCCCGCAGCGACAACCAGATCGTCGAGCGGGGTCCGGTGGACCTCGCCGAGGTGGCCTCGCAGGCCATCGACCAGGTGCACGGCGAGGCCGAGGCCAAGGGCGTGCGGATCCGCGGCGAGCAGAAGCCCGCCGTCGTCCAGGGCAACGGGGTGCTGCTGGAGCGCATCGCGCTCAACCTCGTCCAGAACGCCGTGCGCTACAACGTGGCCGAGGACGGCTGGGTCGAGGTCACCACCGAGGTCCAGCACGGCCACGCGGTCCTGGTCGTCTCGAACACGGGCCCGGTCGTGCCGGCGTACGAGATCGACAACCTCTTCGAGCCGTTCCGGCGGCTGCGCACGGAGCGAACGGGGAGCGACAAGGGTGTAGGGCTCGGCCTGTCCATCGTCCGCTCCGTGGCCCGGGCGCACGGCGGGCACATCTACGCCCAGCCGCGCGAGGGAGGTGGGCTCGTCATGCGGGTCACGCTGCCCATCTGAGATCATGGCGCCGATCAACTCGGCGGCACACGGGGATGTTCGCTTTGCGCGGAATTTCTGAGACCTCTCCGCTTGCATGCCGTGTGTGATCGATCACAGAGACGCCTTTCCGGCCATCTACGCTCCGTGATCATGCACCCTGTCGGAAAGCCGGGAAAATCCCGGTTTTCGGGGGTCTTGATCACGGGAAGTACACGGTGAGACGCCTTTGGTGTGCGACATTCGGACCGTGTACGGTCCCCATCGCCATCCAAGCCGATCACTCGTGAGGGGTCCGGTTGGGTGTCGATTGAGTAACAGACCTTGATGTGAGGCAAAATCTCCGCCTCAGGTCGGGCACAAGTCCGGCCTCTCACGCGTTACGTGCGCTGGAGACACCACAGACACCCAGAGGGGGAGAGCGACAATGGCAACCGATTACGACACTCCACGCAAGACCGACGACGACGTTGACTCGGACAGCCTCGAAGAGCTGAAGGCCCGCAGGAACGACAAGTCGGCCTCCGCAGTGGACGTCGACGAGTTCGAGGCCGCCGAAGGCCTCGAACTGCCCGGCGCCGATCTCTCGAACGAGGAGCTCGCCGTCCGGGTGCTCCCGAAGCAGCAGGACGAGTTCACCTGCATGAGCTGCTTCCTGGTGCACCACCGCAGCCAGCTGGCCCGGGAGAAGAACGGTCAGCCGATCTGCCGCGACTGCGACTGAGGACGGGTCGGCCGTGACTGGCTCGACCCCTCCCTGGAAGCGCCGCTTCTCCAAGCGGAAAGCGGACGAAGGGCCGACGGACGGCCCGTGGCAAGGCGCGCGTGACAACGAGCGAGGCTCCACCGGTACGGGGGCGGCCTCGCTCGAACCGGCAGCGGACCGGGCTGACCTCCCGGCGTCCGTGGACGTCCCCGCACCCGTCGAGAGGCGGACGGCGGGGACGTTCCGGGAACGGGCCAGAGAAGGCGCCCGCAAGGGCTCGGTACGGGCCCGGGCCACGCTCGCGCACCTCGCCGACCGGATCATCGAACTGGCCCCGCGGGTCCCCGTACGGGACCTGGCGACCCTCCGCAGGCAGTTCCCGGACCTGGGTCCGGAAGAGCTCGCGGACAAACTCGTCGCGGGCGCGGCGGCGGCGACCGCGACGGTCGGAGCCGGTGTCGGCGCGGCGGCGATGCTCCCCGTGCCGCCCGCGATGCCGACGGAACTCGCCGCCGAGGTCACCGGCGTCGCCGCGATCGAGCTGAAGCTGATCGCCGAGCTCCACGAGGTCTACGGCCTACGGCCGCCCGGCAACCTCAAGCAGCGCAGCACCGCGTACCTCGACTCCTGGTCGGGGGAGCGCGGGATCGACGCGACCAAGCCGTCGACCGTGAGCGTCGCGCTGAACAGCCGCATGAAGCGCGAACTGCGCCAGCGGATCACGAAGCGGATGGTCCGCAACATGCCGAATCTGATCCCCTTCCTGGTGGGCGCCGCCGTCGGAGCGGCCATGAACCGCAGCGAGACCAGAAAGCTCGCCACCCGGATCCGCGAGGACCTGCGAAGGATTCAGGTGCCCTGGGAGGCCCTCGAGGCCCTTCCCGCCCTGGAACGCCCCGCGGACGCCCTGGAGATGGGCGAGATCACGCACGACCCCCTGGGCCGCCACGACCGCGGCAAGCGGGACAGTGAGCGCGGCGGGCGAGACAGCAGACGCGGCAAGCGGGACGACGGCCGCTGAGCCCGGCCGCCGCCCGAGGGACGCCGGATGCCGGGTGACGCCCCGCGCACATGTGCTACGCGGCCTTCGCCGCCCTCAGCGCCTCCGCCAGACGCTCCGGCTCGCGGGTGGACAGGTACAGGTACGGAGTCGGGTCCTCCGGGTCCGTGACCTTCACGCGCAGAGCCGTGGGGATGTAGGCGCGCAGCAGCAGGAAGGCGCGCGGGTCGGCCTTGTGGGTGCGCCAGGCGCGGGCCTCCTCGGCGTCCAGCACCTCCGCGTCGCCCAGTGCCGCCACCGGGATCTTGGCCTCGCCCGCGATCAGGGAATCGCCGACCACACGGATGCGGATCGAGCCGTACGAACTCGCGGCGACGGCCGCGACCGCGGTGCCGCCGGCCAGCCCGCCGAGCATCGGCAGCGTGCCGAAGGGGAGCAGGATCAAGGCCATGGAGACCCCGACGAGGAACGAGATCAGCCACCAGGACCGGGGAGCGGTGAGCCGTTCTTCGTAAGGGGCGGCGGAGAGCTGCATGGAGCCAAGCTTGACACGGTGTCCGGAACGGGCCGACGCGCGGGTAAGGTCTCCGGCTGTGAGTCGTACTTCCGCAGCTCTTCAGCCGCCGGCCGACGCCGTGCAACCGGTGCGACATCCGGACGCTCCCGCGCCCGGTGAGCTCCTCGGTGCGCACTACGGCCAGTGTTTCGGCTGTGGCGGCGACCAGCCGCACGGGCTGCATCTGGAGGCACGTGCGGGCGAGGGCGTATCACTCACCGCCGAGTTCACCGTGCAGCCCGCCCACCAGGGCGCTCCGGGCCTCGCGCACGGCGGAGTGCTCGCCACGGCCCTGGACGAGACCCTCGGCTCGCTGAACTGGCTGCTGCGCACGATCGCCGTGACCGGACGGCTCGAGACCGACTTCGTCCGGCCCGTGCCCGTGGGTACCACGCTGTACCTGGAGGCCGAGGTGACGGCGGTGGCCGGGCGGAAGATCTTCTCGACCGCCACCGGACGGGTCGGCGGCCCGGACGGGCCCGTCGCCCTCCGCGCCGACGCGCTCTTCGTCGAGGTGAAGGTCGACCACTTCGTCGACCACGGCCGCCAGGAGGAGATCCAGGCCGCCATGAGCGACCCCGATCAGCTCCGGCGCGCCCGCGCCTTCGAGGTGAACCCGTGAGTCCGGAAGGCCGCTTGAGCTCCACGGCCGCCACGAACGACCCGAAGAACCTCACGACTCCCGCGACTCCCGCGACTCCCAAGACCCCCACGAGCACCGTGAGCCCGGAAGACCCCATGACTCCCACCAGCCCCGTGAGCCGTCAGCCGGTGGACGTGCTGATCCGGCGCGTCGACCCCGACGTCCCGCTTCCCTCCTACGCGCACCCCGGTGACGCGGGAGCCGATCTGCGCACCACCGAGGCGTGCCAACTGGCGCCCGGCGAGCGGGCCGTGCTGCCCACGGGAGTGTCTGTGGCGCTGCCCGAGGGGTACGCGGCCTTCGTGCACCCGCGTTCCGGTCTTGCCGCCCGCTGCGGCGTCGCCCTGGTGAATGCCCCGGGGACGGTTGATGCCGGGTACCGTGGGGAGATCAAGGTGATCGTGGTGAATCTCGACCCGCGCGAGGCTGTGCGGTTCGAGCGCTTCGACCGGATTGCCCAACTGGTAGTCCAGCAGGTCGAGAGGGTCCGCTTCCAGGAGGTGGCGGAGCTTCCCGACTCCGCGCGGGCCGAGGGGGGCTTCGGGTCCACCGGAGGCCACGCCGTGGTGGACGGGACGAGCGGCACAAGCGGTCAGGCCGCCCTGGGCGGTCAGGCGGGTGGGAATCGATACGCTTCGGTCGTATCCGACCGGGAAGGACAGTGACGTGTTCGGACGTCGCAAGAAGAGGGATGCCGCCGAGGACGCGGCCGGCGAGGCCGAGCAGGTCGTCGACGGTGTCGACAGTGAGGCAGGCGGCCAGGGCGAGCGTCTGAGGCTCGAGCCGGCGCCGCGGCCCGACGGGCCCTGGGACAGCTCCGAGGTCCACGACCCGGCCGAGGGCAGGGTCGACCTGGGTGGTCTGTTCGTGCCGGGCGTCGACGGCATGGAGTTGCGCGTCGAGGTGGCGGGCGACGCGATCGTGGCGGCGACGGTCGTGCTGCAGGACAGCGCGATCCAGCTCCAGGGCTTCGCCGCACCCAAGCGCGAGGGCATCTGGGGCGAGGTGCGCGAGGAGATCGGCACCGGCATCACCCAGCAGGGCGGCATCGTCGACGAGGTCGAGGGGCCGCTGGGCTGGGAGCTGCGCGCCCAGGTGCCGGTGCAGCTGCCGGACGGTACCGGCGGCTTCCAGGTCGTACGGTTCGTCGGTGTGGACGGCCCCCGCTGGTTCCTGCGCGGGGTCATCTCGGGCCAGGGCGCGGTGCAGCCGCAGGCCGCCGGGCTGCTCGAGCAGATCTTCCGGGACACGGTCGTGGTCCGCGGCGAGGGCCCGATGGCGCCCCGCGACCCGATCGTCCTGAAGCTGCCGAACGACGCACAGATGGTCCCCGAGGGCGTCCAGCAGGAGGAGGGCTCCCGTTTCGCCGGCGGAATGGGCCAGCTCCAGCGCGGACCCGAGATCACCGAGGTCCGCTGAGCGTTCGTCAGTGACATCAGGGCCGCATCCCCCAGGGGTGCGGCCCTTTCTCATGCGTGGAGCCTTGACGGGTTATTGGTCTGTACCTACCGTCTGCGTCCCACGCGTCTGTTCATAAAGGCGCTTTACGTTCACGTACGAGAACGAAAGGCCTTCACGTCATGCGCAGAACCGCATTATTCGCGGCCGCGGCCGCCCTCGTCGCCGGTGCCCTCGCCTGGCCCGCCGACGCCGCTCCCAGCGCCCCCGGCACCTTCGTCCACCCCGGTGTCACCGTCTCCGCGGCGCAGCTCGACTTCGCCCGCTCCAAGGTCGGCTCCGGTGCCCAGCCCTGGAAGGGCGCCTTCGACCGGATGATGGAGAGCGAGTACGCCGACCTGAACCGCACGCCCAGGCCCCGGGCCGTCGTCGAGTGCGGTTCGTACTCCAACCCCAACCACGGCTGCACCGACGAACGCGAGGACGCGATCGCCGCCTACACCCAGGCCCTCGCCTGGTACGTCACCCGCGACGAACGGCACGCCCGCAAGGCGATCGAGCTGATGGACGCCTGGTCTGCCGTCATCAAGGACCACACCAACAGCAACGCGCCCCTGCAGACCGGCTGGGCCGGCTCCTCCTGGCCCAAGGCAGCCGAGATCATCAAGTACACGTACAACGGGAACTGGGCGGGCTCCGGCCGCTTCGCCACCATGCTCCGCACCGTCTACCTGCCCGAGATCATCAACGGCTCGAACTCCAACGGGAACTGGGAGCTGTCGATGACGGAGGCCGCCGTCGGCATCTCCGTCTTCCTGGAGGACAAGGCGTCGTACGACAAGGCCATGGCGAGGTTCCGCACGCGTACGGCCGCCTACGTCTACCTGGACTCCGACGGCGACCTGCCGAAGACCGTGCCGAGCCAGCACCTCGACACCAGGGACAAGATCGTCAAGTACTGGCAGGGGCAGTCGACCTTCGTGGGCGGGCTCAGCCAGGAGACCTGCCGGGACTTCACCCACACCGGCTACGGCCTCTCGGCCATCTCCCACGTGGCCGAGACCAGCCGCATCCAGGGACAGGACCTCTACGGCACCGACGTGGGCGAGCGACTGCGGCACGGGCTCGGCCTCCACGCCAAGTACCAGCTGGGCGCGGCCGTCCCCGGCTGGCTGTGCGGCGGCTCCCTCAAGCTCGGGCTCGGACCGGTCTCCGAGGTGGGCCACAACGCCCTGGCCAACCGTCTCGGACACGCCATGACCAACACCGAGACGCTGACCCTGCGGGGCCGCCCCGCCGGCAGCAACAACCTCTTCGTCGCCTGGGAGACCCTCACCCACGGCGACAATCCCGCGTGAGCCTCTGAGCGGCCGGGCGCGTCAGGGTTCCGTCAAAGACGGTCCCACTGCCGCGCCTGGCACCCGTCTGCCGTAACCGCCGGTCGTAGGGTCGACGCTGCGCGGACGGCAGACCGGAAGACAATGAGGCCATGGGACGCGGCAAGCTTCGGATCTACCTCGGTGCGGCACCGGGCGTCGGAAAGACGTACGCGATGCTCTCCGAGGCGCACCGCCGCGTCGAACGGGGCACGGACTGCGTGGTGGCCTTCGTCGAACACCACGACCGGCCGCGCACCGAGGTGCTGCTCCACGGTCTGGAGCAGGTCACGCGCAAACGGCTGGAGTACCGCGGCGGTGTCTTCCCCGAGATGGACCTCGACGCCGTCCTCGCCCGCCGCCCGCACGTCGCCCTGGTCGACGAACTCGCCCACACGAACATCCCCGGATCCCGCAACGCCAAGCGCTGGCAGGACGTGGAGGAGCTGCTGGCCGCCGGCGTCGACGTGATCTCGACCGTCAACATCCAGCACCTGGAGTCGCTGGGCGACGTCGTCGAGTCGATCACCGGGGTACGACAGCAGGAGACCGTCCCCGACGAGGTGGTACGGCGTGCCGACCAGGTCGAACTGGTGGACATGTCGCCGGAGGCACTGCGACGGCGGATGGCGCACGGCAACATCTACCTGCCCGACAAGGTCGACGCGGCCCTGTCGAACTACTTCCGGCCCGGCAACCTGACCGCCCTGCGCGAGCTGGCGCTGCTGTGGGTGGCCGACCGCGTCGACGCCTACCTCACCCAGTACCGCAGCGAACACCGGGTGTCGGCGATCTGGGGCTCGCGCGAGCGGATCGTGGTCGGGCTGACCGGCGGCCCGGAGGGCCGGACGCTGATCCGCCGGGGCGCGCGACTGGCCGAGAAGGGCGCCGGCGGCGAGGTGCTGGCCGTCTACATCTCCCGCAGCGACGGACTGACCTCGGCCTCGCCCAAGGAACTGGCCGTGCAGCGGACCCTGGTCGAGGACCTCGGCGGCACCTTCCACCACGTCGTCGGCGACGACATACCGGCCGCCCTGCTCGACTTCGCCCGCGGTGTGAACGCCACCCAGATCGTGCTGGGCTCCTCGCGCCGCAAGGCCTGGCAGTACGTCTTCGGACCCGGTGTCGGGGCGACGGTCGCCCGGGAGTCCGGGCCCGACCTCGACGTGCACATCGTCACCCACGAGGAGGTCGCCAAGGGCCGCGGGCTGCCGGTCGCCCGCGACACGCGCCTCGGACGGTCCCGGCGGGTGTGGGGCTGGCTGGTCGGCGTCGCCGGCCCGCCGGCTCTCGCGGCGCTGCTCAGCGCCGTCGACCTCGGCCTCGCCAACGACATGCTGCTCTTCCTGGCACTGACGGTGGCGGCCGCCCTGCTCGGCGGGCTGTTCCCGGCGCTGGCCTCGGCGGCGGTGGGGTCCCTGCTGCTGAACTACTACTACACACCGCCCGTGCACCGGTGGACCATCGCCGACCCGAAGAACATCGTCGCCATCGTGATCTTCGTGGCCGTCGGCGCGGCGGTGGCCTCCGTGGTGGACCTCGCCGCCCGCCGCACCCACCAGGCGGCCCGGCTGCGGGCCGAGTCCGAGATCCTGTCCTTCCTCGCCGGCAGTGTGCTGCGGGGCGAGACGGGCCTGGAGGACCTGCTGGAACGGGTCCGGGAGACGTTCGGCATGGAGTCGGCGGCCCTGCTGGAGAGGGCGAGCGACGTCGCGCCGTGGACCTGCGCCGGCCGCGTCGGCCAGGGGCGCCCCGTCGAGCGGCCCGACCAGGCGGACGTGGACGTGCCCGGTCGGTGACCACATGGCGCTGGCCCTGACCGGCCGCGTCCTGCCCGCAGAGGACCGCAGGGTGCTGGCCGCCTTCGCCGCCCAGGCCGCAGTCGTCCTGGACCGCCGCCGGCTCCAGGAGGAGGCCGACCGGGCCCGCGCCCTCGCCGAGGGCAACCGCATCCGTACGGCGCTGCTGGCCGCCGTCAGCCATGATCTGCGCACCCCGCTCGCCGGGATCAAGGCGGCCGTGTCCTCCCTGCGCTCCGAGGACGTCGAGTGGTCGGACGAGGACCGGGCGGAGCTGCTGGAGGGCATCGAGGAGGGCGCCGACCGCCTCGACCACCTCGTCGGGAACCTCCTCGACATGTCGCGGCTCCAGACCGGTACGGTCACCCCGCTGATCCGCGAGATCGACCTCGACGAGGTGGTGCCGATGGCGCTCGGCGGCGTGCCCGAGGGCAGCGTCGACCTGGACGTCCCGGAGACCCTGCCGATGGTCCGGGTGGACCCCGGGCTGCTGGAGCGGGCGATGGCCAACCTCGTCGAGAACGCCGTCAAGTACAGTCCGTCCGGCCCGCCCGTGCTGGTAGCCGCCAGCGCGCTCGCCGACCGGGTCGAGGTGCGGGTGGTCGACCGGGGGCCGGGCGTCCCCGACGAGGCCAAGGACCGCATATTCGAGCCCTTCCAGCGCTACGGCGACGCCCCGCGCGGCGCCGGAGTGGGCCTCGGGCTCGCGGTGGCCCGCGGCTTCGCGGAGGCCATGAGCGGCACGCTCGACGCCGAGGACACGCCCGGCGGCGGGCTCACCATGGTCCTCACGCTCCGCGCGGCGCAAACGCGCCCGGAGCCTTTCCACCCAGCGGAACCAGAAAGGCAGGCCTCATGACCCGTGTGCTCGTGGTCGACGACGAGCCGCAGATCGTGCGCGCCCTCGTGATCAACCTCAAGGCACGCAAGTACGAGGTCGACGCCGCCCACGACGGCGCCACGGCCCTCAAGCTCGCCGCCGCCCGCCAGCCCGACGTGGTCGTCCTCGACCTGGGCCTGCCCGACATGGACGGCGTCGACGTGATCAGGGGCCTGCGCGGCTGGACCCGGGTGCCGATCCTGGTGCTCTCCGCGCGGCACTCCTCCGACGAGAAGGTCGAGGCGCTGGACGCGGGCGCCGACGACTACGTCACCAAGCCGTTCGGCATGGACGAGCTGCTCGCCCGGCTCAGGGCCGCCGTGCGCCGGGCCGAGCCGGCCGGGGGCGGTGAGGACGACGTGGTGGTGGAGACCGACGAGTTCACCGTCGACCTGGCCGCGAAGAAGGTCGTCCGCGCCGGGAAGGACGTACGGCTGACGCCCACCGAGTGGCACCTGCTGGAGGTCCTCGTGCGAGGCGGCGGGCGCCTCGTCGGGCAGAAGCAGCTGCTCCAGGAGGTGTGGGGGCCGTCGTACGGGACGGAGACGAACTATCTGCGCGTGTACATGGCACAGCTGCGGCGGAAGCTGGAGGCGGATCCCTCACATCCGAAGCACTTCATCACCGAGCCGGGGATGGGCTATCGCTTCGAGAAGTAGGGCGCGCGCTGCGAGGTTACGGAGTTGTCGGCGGGCCCCGGTACGCTTCAGACATGAGTGCTGTTCCTCGTTCGCAGAAGTCGGCGGGGCGGTTCCGGCGCATGCTCGACCGGCTCTCCTCGTCGCAGGAGGACCTGGAGTCCGAGGAGCTGCGCGAGGACACCGAGACCACCGGCTGTATCCGGATCGGCGACTGCCAGGACCGGCAGATAGTGACGGTAACTGGTACCTTGCGCACGGTCACCCTGCGGCCGCGCGCCGGAGTCCCGGCCCTGGAGGCCGAGCTGTTCGACGGCTCCGCCGCGCTGGACGTGGTGTGGCTCGGCAGGCGCTCCATCGTGGGGATAGAGCCGGGGCGCAAACTGATCGCATCGGGCCGGGTCTCGATGAGCCGGGGCCGCCGTGTGTTGTTCAATCCCAAGTACGAACTGAGACCCCTCGGACGGGAGTAGCCGGTGACGTCGCTCGACAAGCCGACCGAAGAGACATCTGCGGACGATGCCCGGGCGGTCACCGAGGCCGCCCTCTTCGAGGCGTTCGGCGGCATGCGGGGCATGATCGAGACGGTGCTGCCCGGCCTGCTCTTCGTCACCATCTACACGATCAACAAGGATCTGCACCTGTCGGCGATCGCGGCGCTGGCCGTGTCGCTGGTGCTGGTCGTGGTCAGGCTGGTGACGAAGGACACCGTCAAGCACGCCTTCAGCGGCGTCTTCGGTGTGGCTTTCGGTGTCGTCTTCGCGATGATGACCGGCAACGCCAAGGACTTCTATCTGCCCGGCATGCTGTACACGCTGGGCCTGGCCCTGGCGTACATCATCACCACCCTGTGCGGTGTCCCGCTGATCGGGTTGATCCTCGGCCCTGTCTTCAAGGAGAACCTCTCCTGGCGCACCCGGAACCCGGGCCGCAAGAAGGCGTACGCGAAGGCCAGTTACGCCTGGGGCGCGATCCTGCTCGCCAAGTGCGCGATCCTCTTCCCGCTGTACTGGTGGGCCGACACCACACAGCTCGGGTGGGTCCTGATCGCCCTGAAGATCCCGCCGTTCCTGCTCGCCGTGTGGCTGACGTGGGTATTCCTGGCGAAGGCGCCCGCGCCCATCGACGTGTTCGCGGAGATGGAGGCCGAGGAGAAGGCGGCGGAGGAGCGGGAACGGGAGGCTGCGGCCCGGTCCGCCGAGTAGGTCCCGCAGGGGGCTTAGCCCCCGGATGCAGAGCGGAGGGGGCGTCCTGAGTACTCAGGACGCCCCTCCGCATGCTCCCCGCAGGGATCCCCGCTCTCAGCTCGCCGCGTTGTTCCGGCGGACCGACAGCAGGTCCTCCAGCTGCTCCTCACGCGCCTGCGCGGCCACGAAGAGGAGTTCGTCTCCGGCCTCCAGGGAGTCCTCCCGGGAGGGCGTCAGCACGCGGGTGCCGCGGATGATCGTGACCAGGGACGTGTCCTGCGGCCACTCGACATCGCCGACCTGTGTGCCGGCCAGGGCCGACTCCTCCGGCAGGGTCAGCTCGACCAGGTTGGCGTCGCCGTGGCTGAAGCGGAGCAGGCGCACCAGGTCGCCGACGCTCACCGCCTCCTCGACCAGGGCCGACATCAGACGCGGCGTGGAGACGGCGACGTCCACGCCCCAGGACTCGTTGAACAGCCACTCGTTCTTCGGGTTGTTCACCCGGGCGACCACACGCGGAACGCCGTACTCCGTCTTCGCGAGGAGCGAGACGACCAGGTTCACCTTGTCGTCGCCGGTCGCGGCGATGACGACGTTGCAGCGCTGGAGCGCCGCCTCGTCCAGGGACGTGATCTCGCAGGCGTCGGCGAGCAGCCACTCGGCCTGCGGGACGCGTTCGACCGAGATGGCGGTCGGCGCCTTGTCGATGAGCAGGACCTCGTGACCGTTCTCCAGCAGCTCGCCCGCGATCGAGCGGCCGACCGCGCCGGCTCCGGCAATGGCGACCCTCATCAGTGACCGCCCTCCTCTTCGGGACCCTTGGCGAACGCCGCCTCGACCGTGTCGACCTCGTCGGTGCGCATCATCACGTGCACCAGGTCGCCCTCCTGCAACACCGTCTGCGAGGTGGGCAGGACCGCCTCGCCGAGCCGGGTCAGGAACGCCACGCGTACTCCGGTCTCCTCCTGGATCCGGCTGATCTTGTGGCCGACCCACGCGGTGGAGGTGTGCACCTCGGCGAGCTGGACACCACCGGTCGGGTCGCGCCACAGCGGCTCGGCACCGGAGGGGAGCAGACGGCGCAGCATCTGGTCGGCCGTCCAGCGGACGGTCGCGACGGTCGGGATGCCCAGGCGCTGGTAGACCTCGGCGCGGCGGGGGTCGTAGATGCGGGCGGCGACGTTCTCGATGCCGAACATCTCGCGGGCCACGCGCGCGGCGATGATGTTGGAGTTGTCACCGCTGGAGACGGCGGCGAAGGCGCCGGCCTCCTCGATGCCCGCCTCACGCAGGGTGTCCTGGTCGAAGCCGACCCCCGTCACCCGGCGACCGCCGAAGGACGACCCCAGGCGGCGGAAGGCGGTCGGGTCCTGGTCCACCACGGCGACCGTGTGGCCCTGTTGCTCCAGGTTCTGGGCCAGGGCGGACCCCACCCTTCCGCAACCCATGATGACAATATGCATCGCGTCACACCGTGCTTCCTGCAGGCCCTCTGGCCCTCATGGCTGTCGTGCTCATGTCTCTCTTTCGGCTCGCCGGGTACCACGTCGCGGCCTGGGTGCGGGCCGCCATGCACCATCATGCCGGTGGAAACAGGCCATGATGCCCCTCGGGGGCCGGTGCCGCGTTCGACTGCCCGACTCCAACGTATCGGCAAAGTCGCGGGGGTTGCCGAGGGCCCTGCCTGGGCGTCCCCGGGGGGAGGAACACGCCATGAGTACCGAGATCGACGTTCTCGTCCTGGGCGGCGCGGGCGTGGACACGATCGTGCACGTGCCCGAGCTGCCCGTGCCGCTCGCGGACAGCCACATGATCCGGCCCGGGATCGTGACGCGGGCGGGCCAGAGCGGCGACTTCGTCGCCCTCGGGACCAGCGCACTGGGGCTGCGCACCCACCACCTCGACATGCTGGGCGACGACCCCGAGGGCGACCTGGTCCGCGCCCTGCACCGCGACCACGGCATCGCCCTCACCGCCGTCCCGCAGCCGCTCGGCACCAAACGCGCGGTCAACCTCGTCGGCCCCGACGGCAGACGGCTGTCCCTGTACGACGCCACACGCGCCGCCGACACGGACCGGCTGCCCGAGGCCACGGTAAGCGAGCTGGCCGCCCTCAGCCGGCACGCCCACGTCGTCATCACCCAGCCGTGCGCCCAGGCGCTGCCCCTGCTGCGCGAGGCAGGCGTCACGATCTCGACCGACCTGCACGACTGGGACGGGTCCAACCCCTACCACGAGCCCTTCGCCCACCAGGCCGACCTGGTCTTCCTCTCCAGCACGGCACTGGCCGACCCGGAGCGGACCATGCGGCGGATCGCCGAGCGGGGCCGTGCCCGGGCGGTCGTGGCCACCGCCGGTGCGGCCGGGGCGTACCTGCTGGCCGACGGCGACCTGACCCACGTACCCGCCGCCCCGCCGCCGGGGCCGGTGGTCGACTCCAACGGCGCGGGCGACGCCTTCGCGGCCGCGTTCCTGCACGCCTGGCTGAACGCCGAGCCGGCCCACCGCTGCGCCCGCTTCGGGGCGGTGGCGGGGGCGTACGCCTGCACGATCCCGTCGACCCGGACCGGCGGCATCGGGCGGGAGGAGCTGGAGGCCCGGGTGGCGGAGCTGGAGGGGTCCTGGGAGCGAACCGGCTAGCGGGCGCCCGGGGAGACGCCTTTGCGGCGGCTGATGCTGCGGATGCTCGCCGCGGTCAGGAACCCGAGGGCGATGAGGGTGGCCGCGGCGCCGATCAGTTCTGCGGTCGGGTGCATGGGACCTCCTGGGGGCGGCAACGGCCGGGAGACGGACAGGGCTTAGTCATATAGGCATGAGAAGCGGGTGACCTGCGGAATCCGCAGCCGCAGCGGCCTCTGAATTCACTCGGAGAGCAGACGGGACACCGATGAGGGGTGGCGGGTGGTCGAGCCCGCAATCGAACGCTTACGATCCTCTGTTGTGTCCAAACTGACCGACGTGCCCAAACGGATCCTGATCGGGCGCGCACTGCGCAGTGACCGGCTGGGTGAAACGCTCCTGCCGAAGCGCATCGCACTCCCCGTCTTCGCCTCCGACCCGTTGTCCTCCGTGGCGTACGCGCCCGGCGAGGTCCTGCTGGTCCTGTCGATCGCGGGTGTGACGGCGTACCACTTCAGCCCCTGGATCGCCGTCGCGGTCGTCGTGCTGATGTTCACTGTGGTGGCCTCGTACCGGCAGAACGTGCACGCCTATCCCAGCGGCGGCGGCGACTACGAGGTGGCGAACGTCAACCTCGGGCCCAAGGCGGGCCTGACGGTCGCGAGCGCGCTGCTCGTCGACTACGTCCTCACCGTCGCCGTGTCGATCTCCTCCGGCATCGAGAACCTCGGCTCCGCGATTCCGTTCGTCGTCGAGAACAAGGTGGCCTGCGCGATCGGCGTGATCGTGCTGCTGACGCTGATGAACCTGCGCGGTGTGCGCGAGTCGGGCACGCTCTTCGCGATCCCGACGTACATCTTCGTCGCCGGCGTCTTCACCATGATCGCCTGGGGGGCCTTCCGCGGACTCGTCCTGGACGACAGCATGCGGGCACCGACTGCGGACTACGTCATCAAGCCCGAACACCAGGGGCTGGCCGGCTTCGCCCTGGTCTTCCTGCTGCTGCGCGCCTTCTCCTCCGGCTGCGCCGCCCTCACCGGCGTCGAGGCCATCTCCAACGGCGTCCCGGCCTTCCGCAAGCCCAAGTCGAAGAACGCCGCGACCACCCTCGCGATGATGGGCCTGCTGGCCGTCACCATGTTCTGCGGCATCATCGCGCTGGCCGCCGCGACCGACGTCCGCATGGCCGAGAACCCGGCCAAGGACCTCGTCCACAACGGCGTCCCGCTCGGCCCGGGCTACGTCCAGAACCCGGTGATCTCCCAGGTCGCCGAGGCCGTCTTCGGCAAGGGCAGCTTCCTGTTCATCATCCTGGCCGCGGCCACCGCGCTGGTGCTGTTCCTCGCCGCCAACACCGCCTACAACGGCTTCCCGCTGCTCGGCTCGATCCTCGCCCAGGACCGCTACCTGCCGCGCCAGCTGCACACTCGCGGCGACCGGCTGGCCTTCTCCAACGGCATCGTGCTCCTCGCGGGCGCCGCCGGGCTGCTGGTCGGGATCTACGGCGCCGACTCCACCCGCCTGATCCAGCTCTACATTGTCGGCGTGTTCGTGTCCTTCACGCTCAGCCAGACCGGCATGGTCCGGCACTGGAACCGCCACCTGGCCACCGAGACGGACCCGGCCAAGCGCCGCCACATGGTCCGCTCGCGCGCCATCAACGCCTTCGGCGCCTTCTTCACCGGCCTCGTGCTGGTCGTCGTCCTGCTCACCAAGTTCACGCACGGCGCGTGGGTCGCCCTGCTCGGCATGGTGATCTTCTACGCGACGATGACGGCCATCCGTAAGCACTACGACCGGGTCGCCGATGAGATCGCCGCCCCCGAGGGCCCGAGCGACGACAGCGTGCGGCCCTCCCGGATCCACTCCGTCGTGCTGATCTCCAAGATCCACCGCCCGACGCTGCGCGCCCTGGCCTACGCCAAGCTGATGCGCTCGGACTCGCTGGAGGCGCTGAGCGTCAACGTCGACCCGGCGGAGACCAAGGCCCTGCGCGAGGAGTGGGAGCGGCGCGGCATCGACGTGCCGCTGAAGGTCCTCGACTCGCCCTACCGCGAGATCACGCGGCCGATCATCGAGTACGTCAAGGGACTGCGCAAGGAGTCGCCACGGGACGCCGTGTCCGTGATCATCCCCGAGTACGTCGTCGGCCACTGGTACGAGCACCTGCTGCACAACCAGAGCGCCCTGCGACTCAAGGGCCGACTGCTGTTCACCCCGGGGATCATGGTGACCTCGGTGCCGTACCAGCTCCAGTCCTCCGAGGCGGCCAAGCGGCGGGCCCGCAGGCAGCAGGACTGGAACGCCCCCGGTGCGGTACGGCGTGGTCCGGCGCAGGAGCGTCCGAAGGAGTCCTCGGAGCCGAAGCCCTGAGGCGGCGGCTCGTGTGAAGAGGCGACGGCTCGTGTGAAACGGCCGGGCGGCACCCACGTAGACTGGTGGGCTGTTGTCCGGCCGTTTCCGTTCGGCCCGTCCCCCTCACGCGTTTTGGAGTCACCCCGCCATGCAGGCAGAACCGAGGAAGTCGCTGGTGGGGGAGGAGTACGAGGTCGAGGTAGGCCCCGTCGCCCACGGTGGTCACTGCATCGCCCGCACCTTTGAGGGCCAGGTGCTGTTCGTCCGGCACGCGCTGCCCGGTGAGCGGGTCGTGGCCCGGGTGACCGAGGGCGAGGAGGGCGCGCGGTTCCTGCGCGCGGATGCGGTGAAGGTGCTCGACGCCTCCAAGGACCGCATCGACGTGCCGTGCCCGTTCGCCGGCCCCGGCCGCTGCGGCGGCTGCGACTGGCAGCACGCCAAGCCGGGCGCGCAGCGCCGCCTGAAGGCCGACGTCATCGCCGAGCAGCTCCAGCGCCTCGCCGGGCTCACGCCCGAGGAGGCCGGCTGGGACGGCACGGTGCTGCCCGCCGAGGGCGACAAGGTGCCCGCGGGCCAGGTCCCCGCGTGGCGTACCCGCGTCCAGTACGCGGTCACGGCCGACGGCCGCGCGGGCCTGCGCCGGCACCGCTCGCACGAGGTGGAGCCGATCGACCACTGCATGATCGCCGCGGAGGGCGTCAGCGAACTCGGCATCGAGAAGCGGGTCTGGACCGGCATGGACTCCGTCGAGGCGATCGCGGCGACGGGTTCACAGGACCGCCAGGTGGTCCTGACGCCGAAGCCGGGCGCGCGCCTCCCGCTGGTCGAGCTGGACCGCCCGGTGTCGGTCCTGCGCGTGGACGAGCGCTCCGGCGGCGTCCACCGCGTCCACGGCCGCCCCTTCGTCCGCGAGCGCGCGGACGGCCGCACCCACCGGGTCGGAGGCGGCGGCTTCTGGCAGGTCCACCCGAAGTCGGCGGACACCCTGGTGACGGCGGTCATGCAGGGCCTGCTGCCCCGCAAGGGCGACATGGCCCTCGACCTCTACTGCGGCGTCGGCCTCTTCGCAGGCGCCCTCGCCGACCGGGTCGGCGACCAGGGCGCGGTCCTCGGCATCGAGTCCGGCAAGCGGGCGGTGGAGGACGCGCGGCACAACCTCGCCGAGTTCGACCGCGTGCGCATCGAACAGGGCAAGGTCGAGAGCGTGCTGCCGCGCACGGGCATCACGGAGGTCGACCTGATCGTGCTCGACCCGCCGCGGGCGGGGGCGGGCCGGAAGACGGTGGAGCATCTGACGTCGCTGAGGGCCCGGCGGATCGCGTACGTGGCGTGCGATCCGGCCGCGCTGGCACGGGACTTGGGGTACTTCCGGGACGGGGGATACCGGGTGCGGACGCTTCGGGCGTTCGATCTGTTTCCGATGACGCATCATGTGGAGTGTGTGGCGATTTTGGAGCCCGCTACCAAGGGGCTCTGACCTGCTGTTTTCTCGGGTTTCTCGGGTGTGGCCGATGTGCTCGACCTGTTTCCCGAAGTGCGCGAGGTGGAGCACATCGCAGGTCGGTCGGAACCTCCTGACCTGCGGTTTCGATCACTGTTGGGGCGACGGGCGTGTGGTGCCCCCGTGCGTGGCCGGAGCCGCCCAGGGCAGCCCTGACGCTCCTGTGACGCTCGCTCTGATGGAGCGTCAGGTACTGGCAAGGGTCTGAGGCACAGGCGTGTCTGCGGTGGCTTCGATCGACTGCAGGGCCGCGGGCTGTCGGCCGCGCCTCCATCGCGAAGGCGGCAGCTCCAAGGCTCCCGCCGCGGACCGCGCCGGCGGCGTCCCGCCAAACTCCGCGGCGACAAGGGCTACGACTTTGACCACCTTCGCCGACGATTACGCAGCCGCGGCACCCAGCATGGCATCGCCTTCACCCTCCTTGCATCTTCGCCGAGCAGCCTGCGCAGCATCCGTATGCTCCCGGTCATGAGATTCTTACGACGGCGTGGCCGAAGCGATGCCCAACGAATGGCGGGGACGCCTGTGGTGGAGGCCAAAGCCCTCTACGAAGCCGGGCGTTATGCCGAGGCGGAGGCCAAAGCCCGCGCCGTGGCCCGATCGCGGCCACGCGACGACGAGTACGCAGCCGTGGCGCTGAACATCGCCGCGCTCGCGACGGGCGCCCAAGGCCGCCACGCCGAGGCACTCGCCACCTACGACGAAGCGCTGCCTGCCTTCAGCAGGATATTTGGAGCCGATCACTGGCTGACCCTGAAGCTGCGCTCGGACCGCGCCCAGCAGATGACCTCGCTCGGCCAGTACACCGAGTGTGAGGCAGAATGCGCGGCCGTCGCCGAGGCCGCGGGCCGCGGTACCGGCCCGGAGATGCCATTCCTGGCAGCGGCCGCCCGCAATGGGCTGGTCTTCGCCCTCAATGCGCAGGGGCGCCACCAGGAGGCCGAAGCACTCGCCCGCGAGGCCCTGGCCGCCCACCGCGTACGTGACCGGGCGTCCGTCGTCCTGCGACTCGGCCTGGCTCGCAGCCTCAACGGCCAGGCCCGCCACGAAGAGGCCCTCACCGAGGCACAGGGCGCCGAAAAGCTGTACCGCGCTCTGCCCGATGACCAGCGCAATCCAGATACGGGCGCCGTCGAACTGGCCTTTGCCAATGCCCTCTTGGGGTTGCGCCGCGCTCCCGATGCCCGTCGCAAGGCTTCAGCCGCTCATGATGCCTGCCTGGCCTCCTTCGGCCCGGACCACAGCCGCACCGTCGAAGCGCGAACGCTCCTCGAGCGCATCGACGGCACCCGACCGTAAGCGCAGCGCTCCCGCTCGGGTTAACCAGCCGGCCCCACCGACTGCTGAGGCTGTCCCTGGTCGCCGCCTGGGCCGCCCGCGGTTCGGCTCCGCGGACTCGGAGGATGCTCCACGGTCTCGGCCGCGCTCTCGGCCACACGGCGGCCCCCGTCAGGCGCTTGTTGGGGCAGCTCGGCGTGTACGGGCAGCGAGAGGCTTACGGCTGTGGATACGGCGACGGCCGGGACCGTGTGGTGCGGTCCCGGCCGTTACGGCTGTCCTTGCGGGTTTAGGTCACCGGCTCACTTGACCGGTTGTGGTTGGGGCTGGGCGGCTGTTTGGCCGTCGCCGCCTTCGGGTTCGTCGGTGGGGGTGGTCTTGACCGAGTCCAGCAGGAGTTGTGCCACGTCGACGACCTGGATGGACTCCTTGGCCTTGCCGTCGTTCTTCTTGCCGTTGACCGAGTCGGTCAGCATGACGAGGCAGAAGGGGCAGGCGGTGGAGACGATGTCGGGGTTGACCGAGAGGGCCTCGTCGACGCGCTCGTTGTTGATGCGCTTGCCGATCCGCTCCTCCATCCACATGCGCGCACCACCGGCGCCGCAGCAGAAGCCGCGCTCCTTGTGGCGGTGCATCTCCTCGTTGCGGATGCCCGGGACGGCGGCGATGATCTCGCGCGGCGGTGTGTAGATCTTGTTGTGGCGGCCCAGGTAGCAGGGGTCGTGGTACGTGATGATGCCCTCGACCGGCGTGACCGGGATGAGCTTGCCCTCGTCCACCAGGTGCTGGAGCAGCTGGGTGTGGTGGATGACCTCGTAGTCGCCGCCGAGCTGCGGGTACTCGTTGCCGAGCGTGTTGAGGCAGTGCGGGCAGGTCGCGACGATCTTCTTGGCCGACTTGGGCTTCGCCGTCTCGGGAACGACCTTGCCCTCCTCGTCCGTCTCCTCGCCGAACGCCATGTTCAGCGCCATGACGTTCTCCATGCCGAGCTCCTGGAAGAGGGGCTCGTTGCCGAGGCGGCGGGCGGAGTCACCGGTGCACTTCTCGTCGCCGCCCATGATGGCGAACTTGACGCCCGCGATGTGGAGGAGTTCGGCGAAGGCCTTGGTGGTCTTCTTGGCGCGGTCCTCCAGGGCGCCGGCGCAGCCGACCCAGTACAGGTACTCGACCTCGGTGAGGTCCTCGATGTCCTTGCCGACGACGGGGACCTCGAAGTCGACCTCCTTGAGCCACTCCAGGCGCTGCTTCTTCGCCAGGCCCCAGGGGTTGCCCTTCTTCTCCAGGTTCTTGAGCATCGTGCCCGCCTCGGACGGGAACGCGGACTCGATCATGACCTGGTAGCGGCGCATGTCGACGATGTGGTCGACGTGCTCGATGTCCACCGGGCACTGCTCGACGCAGGCGCCGCAGGTGGTGCAGGACCACAGGACGTCCGGGTCGATGACGCCGTTCTCCTCCAGCGTGCCGACCAGGGGGCGCTCGGCCTCGGCCAGAGCCGCGGCGGGGACGTCCTTCAGCTGCTCCTCGGAGGCCTTCTCCTCGCCCTCCATGGTCTTGCCGCCGCCGGCCAGCAGGTACGGCGCCTTGGCGTGGGCGTGGTCCCGCAGGGACATGATCAGCAGCTTGGGGGAGAGGGGCTTGCCCGTGTTCCAGGCGGGGCACTGCGACTGGCAGCGGCCGCACTCGGTGCAGGTGGAGAAGTCCAGCAGGCCCTTCCACGAGTACTGCTCGACCTGGGAGACGCCGAAGACGTCGTCCTCGCCCGGGTCGGTGAAGTCGATCGGCTTGCCGCCGGACGTCATCGGCTGCAGGGCGCCCAGCGCGGTCCCGCCGCTCGCCTCGCGCTTGAACCAGATGTTCGGGAAGGCCAGGAAACGGTGCCAGGCGACACCCATGTTCGTGTTGAGCGAGACGACGATCATCCAGATGAAGGATGCGCTGATCTTGATCACGGCCGTCAGGTAGACGAGGTTCTGCAGGGCACTGGTACTCAGCCCCTTGAAGGCCAACACGAGGGGATACGACGCGAAGTACGCCGGCTCGTAGGCCTCGACGTGGTGCAGCACCCCCTCCAGGCCGCGCAGGGTGAGGATGGCCAGGCCGATGGTGAGGATGACGTACTCGACGAAGTACGCCTGCCAGGCCTTGGAGCCGGCGAACCGGGACTTGCGACCGGCCCGAGAGGGCAGGTTGAGCAGCCGGATCACGATGAGGGTGAGGATGCCCAGGGTCATCGTCGCGCCGAACAGCTCGACCATCAGCTCGTACGGCAGCCACCCGCCGATGACCGGCAACATCCAATCGGCCTGGAAGAGCTGCCCGAAGGCGTTGGCGAGCGTGAAAAGCAGGCTGAAGAAGGCGACGGCGACGAACCAGTGGGCGATGCCGATGATC
Organism: Streptomyces viridochromogenes DSM 40736; assembly: GCF_000158955.1. Taxonomy (GTDB): domain Bacteria; phylum Actinomycetota; class Actinomycetes; order Streptomycetales; family Streptomycetaceae; genus Streptomyces; species Streptomyces venetus. The sequence goes on from NZ_GG657757.1 coordinate 6,630,157, forward strand.
CCCCACCGGTTCATTCGGGTGTGGCCGAGGAACTCCCGGACCACGGTGAGCGTCCGCGCGACCGGATCGTTGGTCCGCAGTCCGGCGGGGACCGGCTGGCCGAGTTTCACGAAGCGGTAGATTTGCGCGATGGCTCGGCCGAACAGTGCGACACCGACCATGGCGAGCACCAGCGACACGATGATCGCGGTGAGTTGCATGAGGGCTCCTCGGGCCTGCGAGAGCGAGAGTTCGAGATCTACTAAGCGGTAACTTTGGGTTCTGGGGCTGACATTACCCAGGGCCGCAGGCTCCATGAAGGCACGCAGTTGGTGATCTGCGTCGCTGAGGCAACCCATGGTTCGGCCCTGCCGGACCGGCGTCGCATGTCATCGACGGGGCGAACCGGCGACGAGAGCGCCGTGAACGAGCAGCTGCACGAGGTCCGGCAGTTGCGAGTCGCACAGCGGGCGGTCGAGTTCCCGGGAGCGGGCGAACAGCAGATCGAAGTAGGCCTGGGCTATCTGAAGTGGGGGCAGCCGCAGGGAGCCCTCCTCGGGGGCCAGCAGGGCCGCCAGGGAGGCGACGACGGACTCGACGGCCTCGCGGACCTCCCGCATTCCAGCGGTGGAGGCGGTGGACTCGCGCCGCGCCCTGGTGTGCCCTACCGCCTCCAGGTAAGCGACCACCGTACCCATGCGCATCAGGTACGTCTCCAGCGCTCCGGCAGCCGCGAGGAGACGCGCTGTCACTGAGGCGCCCAAAGGAATGTCGGCAAGCTCGCGCAGGACATCGTCGCAGCGCGCGGCCTCGGCCATGCAGGCGTTGAGCAACTCGTGCTTGTCGGCGAAGACCTGAAAGATCGTCGCTTCGTTGATGCCGGCGGCGCGGGCTACCTGACGAGTGGTCACTGCCAGGCCGTGCTCCGCGATCAGTGCGAGGGTGGATCGGACGATCATCTGGCGGCGCAGCTGCGGGCTCATCTTCGGAGCCCGTCGCCGTTTGGGGGCCGGGGCGGTCATCCGCCAGAGGTTACTGAGCAGTTCATCACTTGGTCAATTGCGGTCCCGGCATCCCGAAACGGCGCCGAGGCGCCATTGTGTCCGTAGGTGGCCATGGCCGCCGTCGGTCATAACGGAGCTATTCCCCATGGGCGACATCTGGCAAAGTCATACCTGAACTGCGGCCACCTATCGGAAACCGTGGAACGTGGTCCTGGGTCATTGCACGGAAACCAGACCAGGTCCATGAAGCGGCGAACCCTGCGACCTCACGCAAGCGCGCGCCGCCCCTCCTTTTGCCTGTTGAGCACCTTTACGGGAAGTCCCCCACAGGAGGACCCGGACCGCCCTACACGACTTGAAAGCGATACAGTGCCGGACATTGATGTTAGGCTGACAGAACCAGCCGCAGAGATAGCCAAGCTGATTGATGACTGGCTGACGGGCTACATAACCAAGCCCCATGCGGAGCTCGGTCGCAGCGGTCCTGTGTGTCCGTTCGTCGAGCCCTCACGGAGAGCCGGCTGTCTCGTGCTCTATACCGCGGAATGGCGACCGGAGTTCGGCCTCTCGCACATGGTGGACACCGTCGACAACGCGGTTGAATATTTCGCCACCCACGAGTGGGACTCGCGGAACTCCAACCTCCACTCGCTGCTCGTAGCGGTGCCGGATCTGCCCCGCGATGCCTACTGGTTGATCGACAAGGCGCACGAACTCACCAAGGACCGCGTCGTAGCCAGGGGTTTCATGCTGGGGCAGTTCCACCCGACCTGCGAAGAGCCCGCAGCGCGCAACAGCGGATTCCCCGTCAACAGGTCGCCGATACCGCTGTTCGCGGTACGAAACATGGCTTTGCACGACATACTCTTCCTGCACGCCGACGACGTCTGGTTCGCAGAATACGAGCGGCGCCATGGACGGCATTACGAGAAGCCGGACCGCATCGCCCCTGATTTCGTCAGACTGTTCCAAGACGCGCGTGCTCGACTGGCCGGTGGACCTCACCAGCGACGCACTGACTCGCTGAACACCGGCCGCATCCGGTGACGTCACAAGCGTCCATCAGAGCCTGACCCATGGAGAAAGAAACCGCATGGAGCAGCCGAGTTCCTGTCCAAGGCAGCAGAACGGCAGTGAGGGCGCACCCCCCTACGTCACCTACGCCCACATGGACAGGTTGCACGAATTGCAGCAACCGCGATCCGACTCTCCGCGGGAACTGACGTTCCTGCTCATCAGTCATGTCAAGGAACTGCTGTTCCGGGCTGTACTCGTGGAGGTGGACCAGGCTCGCGAACAGCTTCGCGAGAGCCAGGTCGACCAGGCGTGTGAGAGCCTGTCGCGTGCCGTGCGCGTCCAGCGGCTGCTGGTGAACGTATGGGACACGATGACGGCGATGTCGCCGGATGAGTTCCTTGCGTTCCGTGACATCCTCGGCGAGGCATCCGGCACTCAGTCCTTCATGTATCGGACGCTGGAGTTCGCGCTCGGCAACAAGGACCCTCGGACCGTGGCTCAGTGTTCCCGCTCCATGGACCTCTATCCGGAACTCAAAAAGGCGTTGTATGCCCCGAGTCTCTACGACGAGGCGCTGAGCCTGCTGGTCCGCATGGGAGCCAAGATTCCACGAGGCGTCTACGAGCGTGAGCCAGGGGCGCCGTACACGCCCAGCCCGGCTGTGGAACAGGCGTGGCTCGCCGTCTACCAGGAGCCGACTCGCTGGAGGCAGGCCCATCGAGTCGCGGAGCTGCTGACCGAGGTGTCATATCAGTTCTCCCGCTGGCGCGCCACGCATCTCCTGGTGGTGGAACGCATGCTCGGCAGCAAGCCGGGAACGGGCGGCACGGCGGGCCTGGACTGGCTTCGGTCGGTGAACGAGCACCGCTTCTTTCCCGAACTGTGGACCGTCCGCACACTCCTCTGACTCCCGATCCCACCCATTCAGATTGGAGGGCTGGTCGTGACCACCGCCCCTGCCCTGACGATGCGCGGACTGGTGCCGATCCTGTTCGGACATGCCGCGTTCCAGCAACTCAACGCGGCGTGCGAGCTCGGGCTCTTCGAGTGTCTGCACAGCGCACCGGGCGCCTCCGCGGAGTCCATCGCGGCCGGTACCGGCCTGAGCACGCACTCGGCCCAGGTGCTGCTGCTGGGGACGACGTCGCTCGGTCTCACGACAAAGGGCCCGGACGGCTACCAAAACTGCGCCATCGTGGAGGAAGCGTTCCGCGAAGGCAGCTGGCCGGTGCTGCGGGCCATCGTGGAGTTCCAAGCCAAGATCGCCTACCTGCCGGCCATGGACTACGCGGAGTCCCTGCGCACGGGTGAGAACATCGGCATTCGCCACTTCCCCGGCGACACACGGGACCTCTACACCCGCCTGGCCAACACCGAGGGCCTGGAGCAGCTGTTCTACCGGTGCATGAACTCCTGGTCGACCCTGTCGAACCCGGTGCTGCTCGAAGGCGTGGACTACTCACAGGTCCAGCGGGTGCTCGATGTGGGCGGTGGGGACGCGGTCAACGCGATCGCCCTCGCCTCGGCCCACGAGCATCTGCGCATCACCGTTCTGGACCGACCCGGCGCACTTGACGTCGCCAAGGAGAAGATCGCCCAGCATGGCCTGGCCGATCGCATCGACACCCATGCGGCGGACCTGTTCGACGATGCCTATCCGACCGGCTATGACTGCGTTCTGTTCGCGCACCAGCTGGTGATCTGGACGCCAGAGCAGAACAAGGCTCTGCTCGGCAAAGCCTTTGACGCGATGGCCGACGGGCAGCGTGTGCTCATCTTCAATGCCTTCTCCGACGACGACGGCACCGGTCCGCTGTATGCCGGACTGGACAGCGTCTATTTCTCCACGCTGCCTTTCCGCGGCAGCACCCTCTATCCATGGCGGGACTACGAGGAGTGGCTGCGGCACTGCGGGTTCTCCAGGATCAACAGGATCACGATCGACTCCTGGACACCTCATGGAGTCATCGAGGCCTACAAGGGCTGAGGTCTGGGCCCCCGACAGCGGCGCTGGGTTCGGGCGGGGCCGTCCGGACCCAGCACCGTCCGGCGCCTGTCAGGTGATCAGCGTCGGGGTCGTGAATCGGGGGTCGTGGTGTTCACCGGAGAGCGCGATGTCGCGCAACGTCGTCACCGCTCGGTGGATGTCGGCGTGGGAGACGTACAGCGCGTTGTAGCCGAAGCGCAGCATGTTCGGGGGCCGCACGTCCCCGATGACTCCTCTGGCGATCAAGGCCCTCATCAGTGCGTGGGCGTCCGGGTGAGCCACCGTCACCTGGCTGCCCCGCAGGGCGCCCTCCCTCGGAGTCACCAGCTCGAAGCCCAAGGACGCCAGGTGTTGGTCGAAGCATTCGATCAAGAAGTCGCCGAGCGACAGACTCTTGGCACGTATCTCGGCCATCTCGACGCCGTCGAAAACCTCCAGGGCCGCTTCGAGAGCGAGAAGAGAGAGCACCGGGGGTGTACCGATTCTGGTCCGCGAGATGCCGGGCGCCGGCTCGAAGCCCTGCTCCATATGAAACGGCCGGGCGTGCCCATGCCAACCAGTGAGCGGCGGCTCGAAGGTGTCGTGATGCCCGCGCGCCACATAGATGAACGCGGGGGAGCCAGGACCGCCGGACAAGAACTTGTACGTACAGCCCACGGCGATGTCGACGCGCTGGTCGTCCAGCGCGACAGGCAGCGCGCCCGCAGCATGGCACAGGTCCCACACCACCACGGCGCCCGCGGCGTGAGCGGCGGCGGTGACCTCGGCCATGTCCCACAACCGTCCGGTGCGGAAGTCCACGGCTCCGTAGGAGACGACAGCCACCTGCTCGCCCTGCTCCCGCAGGAAGCCGTGCACGTCGGGCACCGGAACAGCGACGACATCCAGCCCGCACAGGCGAGCCACCGACTCCGCCAGGTATCGGTTGGTGGGGAAGTGGTCTGGATCCGTGACCAACAGCCTGCGCCCGGGTCGCAGCCGCGCAGCTCCGACCAAGGCGTTGAACGTCTGAACAGAGGTCGACTCGCCCACCACGATCTGACCTGGTGCGGCTCCGAGCAAGCGGCCGATGCGATCGCCGATCCGCAGCGGTGCGCCCCACCAGTCGTCCTCGGTCCATGCCGTGATCAGGTGATCGCCCCACTGGTCGCGAACCACCGTCTCCAACGTGGCCGGGACGCGGCCGGACAGTGCCCCCAGTGAGTTCCCATCCAAGTAGACGATCTCTTTCGGCAGCAGAAACTTTTCCCGCCGTGAATACAGCGGATCTGCCATGTCGAGATTCTGGGCATCCCTTGCGGTAGGCATGGGCTACCTCTTTCGGTCGATGAGGAGAACGAGATGTATATCTACGGCGACATGACCCAGGAGGAACTCGACCGGGAGTATTCCCCGAGTTCCTGCGTGCCGCAATTCTCTGCGCATCTTACACGTTATGCGACAGACAGCGACCGGGCCAGGGAAATCCTTGACCACCGGCTTGACGTTCGCTACGGGCCCGGCGCGGCGGAGTTGCTGGACTTTTATCCGCCGCGACGTCCCCAGGCCCCGCTGTTCGTTTTCGTACATGGTGGTCACTGGCAGGAGATGAACAAGGAGGCGTCCGCGTTCGCTGCTCCCGACCTGGTGGAGCAGGGTGCGGGATTCATTGCCGTCGGCTACGGCCTCGCACCGGACCACGGCATCGGATCAATGGTCACATCAATACGGCGGGCCCTCGGGTGGATAGCGTCCCACGCCGCGGAGCTGGGTACCCGGCGCGACCTCCTTTTCGCGGGCGGCAGTTCGGCGGGAGCGCACCTCGTGGCGATGGCGCTGTGCGCCGCCGCGGAGGAGCCCTGGGACGTCTCCGGGACAGTGCTGCTCAGCGGCGTCTACGACCTTGAGCCGGTGCGGTTGAGTTACGTCAACGACAAGGTGCGCATGGACGGATCCGCGGCGGCCGCCAACAGCCCCATCCACCATCTCCCGCTTGCCACGGCGAAGGTCATCGTCGCGAGGGGTGCCGCTGAGACCGCCGAATACGCCCGGCAGCACGTCGACTTCGTGAACGCGTTGGCGCACCGCGGCCTGCGACCCGTCGATCTGACGGTGGCCGGGCGCGACCACTTCGACCTGCCCTTCGACCTCGGGCGTCGCGGCACCGCGCTGGGCGATGCCGTGCTGACCCAGATGGGCCTGTGACCAAGAAGACCGCGAGGCCTTCTGGTGTGGCCGAAGGCGGTCATGGCACCACCCAGCCATCTACGCGATATCTGTGGGCTCCCTGTCATCGCCGGCTACTGCTAAATTCTTTTTCGCTGATCAGGAGTTCAAAGGGGGGGCGAAAAATTGCTCCCTCGAACGCAGGGCAGGCGTATCTTCGATGGTCAAAGGATGAATGAGATGGACCTCGCCCAGGAGGTGCTCGATAGTCGCGTTGCACCCTGGTTGGCCGCTTCCGCAGAGCAATCGGCGAGTCCGCTGCTGGAAAGCATGGAAATATCGTGGTACGGCGGATCACGAATACCCTCGGAAAATCCAGCAAGCGAAGCAGTGATGCAGGCGCTTTCTGGGCTGATGTTCGTGAATGGCGCGGAGGCCGGCCGCCCTCGCCGTTTCGGCCTGGATGTGGCCTCCGCCGCATGTGGTCTGCTGGCGGGCCACGGTGCCTTGGCTGCCGAGATCGGCCGTTCTCGTGGAATCGACATCGAGACGGTGCGGACGTCCGTGCTGCGGGCGGCGACGATCCTGGCCGGTCAGTACATCGGTGAGGCCACATCACCGGAGGACTGGGCGCCCTCGATGCGCGGCAACGGCTCCCCGCCGCCGTTTGCCAGCGCGGACGGCCAACTGTTCGAGATCGAGACGTTCGACCCCGAGCGCTGGGCCGGCTTCTGGCGGAGCCTGGGCGTGGACGGCGCCGTTCTGGGTCGGTCCTGGTCCACTTTTCAGTATCGATATGTCAAGGGGCACTGCGTACTTCCTGGTGACCTGCACATCGCAGCGTCGTCCGCACAATGGTCTCAGATACGCGCGGCAGCCGACGAGTTCCGGCTGAGCTTGTCGCCGTTGCGGACGTATGCGGAGGTATCCGCTGGGCCTGGCTGGTCGGCCGGTCATCCCAAGTTGACGCCGTTGGCCGGACAGGGCCGGGAACGCTCCGCGCCGGCACCCGCGAGCCGGCCGGGCGATGCGCATCCCCTCCCGCTGAGCGGTATGCGTGTCGTGGAGGCCACGACCCGTGTTCAGGGCCCACTGGCCGGGCTCCTGCTGCGCATGCTCGGTGCCGAGGTCACCTGGATCGAACCGCCGCAGGGCGACATCGGAGGCATGGGGGCCTATTACCATCGCGGCAAGGGACGGGTAGCTGTCAATGTCGCGCGCCCGGAAGGGCGTGACCAACTCCGCGAGATGATCGCGGAATCCGATGTTTTCCTCCACAACTGGCGCCCCGGTAAGGCCGTGGAGTGGGGGCTCACCGCGGAAGAACTGGCGCGTGTTCAGCCCGGACTGGTGTTCGCCGAGGCATCCGGTTGGGCTCCCCTCGTCGACCGGGACCATGTGCTCGGTACAGAGTTCATGGTGCAGGCCTACACAGCGTTGGCCGACACGAATACGCCGCACCTCCAACGGCCGCGAACCACCCGTGTGTTGCTCTGCGACATCTTCGGCGCCCTGGTGACCTGTGAAGGTGTTCTGGCTGGTCTCCTCCAGCGCGAGCGCCGGAACCACGGCTGGAAGTCCGAGACGTCGCTGCTGTGCGGGTCGATGGCCCTGCAGTCCCAGGTCGGTTCCCATCGTGAGGCGTCGCGGCGGACAGCGGGCCGTCCGCGATGGGACCTCCTGGATGAGCCACTGGAAACCGCCGATGGCTACCTGGCGATCACCCTTGCCGAGGGTGCCGACCGCCGCGTTCTGGGCGAAGCGCTGGGGATGTCGCTGCACGACGGGAACGACGAGAGGCTTTCGGAGCGATTCCGTGAGGCTCCGGCCGCGCACTGGGAGAAGGTCCTGGTCGAGGCCGGTATTCCAGCTGCCGAGGTCCTTTGTGACCTTGATGCGCTGGTTCATGACGAGCGTCTTGCGCCCTTGTTCGAGCCCTTCGAAGACGGCGGGCAAGCACCGGTGGCGCCGTGGGTGTTCGAGTGATCGACGCCAGTCGGTGAGTCAACACATCGATATCGAGGGACAACCTGTGAACGAACTGATCGCGACGCTGCACGCCGTATGCCAGGAGCGGGCCGACCGGCCTGCCCTCACCTTCCAGGGCCAGTCTCTGACCTACCGTGAGTTCTGGAACCGTGTCGAGCGCATGGCGGCGGCCTATCAGAGGCTCGGCATCCAGGCCGAGGACCGTGTCGTCTGCCAGCTGCCCAATTCCCCGGAATACCTGATTTCCATGGTGGCGGCGTGGACCTCGCGGATCACATTTGTCGGTGTCGACCACGATCTGACCGGACCCGAGCTGGTGTCGCTGGTCGATCGCACCGATGCCGTCGCCCTGCTGTACCAGCCGCGGGCCGGGGCCGACGACGGTATGGAACCGCTGCGCACGGTGCATGAGGCGTTTCCGAAGATTCACACGATCGTGCGAGGCACTGACGAGCCGGTGGGAACGACCTTCGCCGACCTGCTGGACGACACGGCTGATCTGCCGGACACGCGGCGCGACTACACCGGCGTCGACGATCTCGGGGTCGCGCTGCTGCTGATGACCTCCGGTACGACGGGCCAGCCGAAGCTGGTGGTCGAGACCTACCGGGCGCTGTGGTCCAAGACCGCGGCCTTCCTGGAAGCGATGCGGCCGAACAGCGACGACGTCTGGCTGATCTACCCGCCGATGGCCCACGGCTTCGGCCTCAAGATGACGCTGATGGGGCTGGCCAGCGGTGGCCGTCTGGTCGTCATGGACCGGTTCTCCCCGAGCGGTGCGTTGGATCTGGTGACGGCGGAGCGGGTCACGGTGCTGCCCGGGACTCCGGCCCATCTGCGGATGATGCTCGACCGTCTGGACGGCGAGCGCCATGACGTGTCCTCCCTGCGGTGGGGGGTCTCCGCCGCATCACCGCTGCCCGCGGCGCTGTTGGAGCAGGTGTACGCCGTCCTCGGTGTCGAGATGCTGTTCATTTACGGCTGCTCGGAAGGCTTCTACACCTTCACCACCGACCGCGCGGACATCGAGGCCGGTGCGGTCGGTCGCCGGCCGATGGACGGGCCGGAGGGCACTCCGGCCGACGGACACGTGGAGATCGTCGCGCTCGACGGTACGGGGTCCGTGGCCAGCGGCGTGCTCGGCGAGATCGTGTACCGCGCGAAGGTCCCGGTGCGTTACTGGGGACAGGAGAGCGTGGGTGTCGACGGGTGGTACCACACCGGTGACCTCGGGATCGTCGATGACGAGGGCCGGCTGCACGTTCGCGGTCGGACCAAGGAACTCGTCAACCGGGGCGGTTTGAAGGTTTCGTGCGTCGAGGTCGAGACGGCTCTGGGGGCGCTGCCGGCCGTGGCCGACGCCGCGATCTTCCCCGTCCCCGACCAGGTGCTCGGTGAGGCGATCGGTGCCTGTGTGGTGTCGGCCGATCCGGACGCCCCGATCGATCTGGAAGGGTTGAAGGCCGCCCTGCGCACGTCGCTTGCGCGGCACAAGATGCCGGACCGGCTGTGGATCGTGGACGCCATCCCGCGGACCAAGCTCGGCAAGATCGACCGGGCAGCCCTTTCCACGACCGTGGCGTCATGACCGTGCGAACCGACCTTCCTCCCGCACTGCGACGCGCGACCGAGCTGCTCGCCGTGCGGGGGATCGATCCGCTCGTCCAGGACGGCTACCTCGATACCCTTCGGCAACCACCCGGCAGCGTCGCCGACGCGGAAGGCACCGGCATCCAGGCGTTCTGGGCCTCCAAGGCCGGCGCGGGTTTTTATCGATTCGCCCAGGCGCTGGTGCGGGCGGTGCTGAAGGGATCCCGGACTCCGACCGAGTGGCTGGTGCTGCCGTCCAAGGGCGTGATCCTCGATGTCGGGTCCGGGCTGGGGCATGTCACCGGGGTCCTGGCCGACAGCGCCGGAGGAGATGTCGTCGTCCTGGGCGTCGACATCTCCGCGCCGATGCTGGCCAGGGCGGCCAGAGCGTGCACGGACTCCCGGGTCGGGTTCCTGCTGGCCGACGCGGGCCGGTTGCCCTTCGACGACGGCTGCGTCGACGGCGTGGTCTCCACCGCAGTGCTGCAACTGGTCGCGGATCGTGCTGCCGCGCTCGCGGAGATGGTCCGCGTGCTGCGGCCGGGCGGCGTCCTCACGGTGATGATCCCCAGCACAAAGCACGGTCCGGCCAAGCTGATGTCGGCGCTGCCCGGTGGAGTCCATTACTTCGACGACGACGAACTCCCCGGCATGTTTGCGGCACATGGGCTCACCGATGTCCACGTCCGTCGCAAGGGCTCGTTCCAGTGGGTTCGCGGCGCCAAGAACCCAGCGCCCGGAAACGCACCAGTTCGCTGACGTCTCGATGGAACACCGATCCGGTACCTGAAGGCTCGGCCGACGCGTACGGCTGCGCCGGATCACCGGTCTCCGGCTCTTCCCCGAACCGCGGACTTCGAGAACAACGATGCATGGGAGGGAACATGGCGCGCAATCATCGTCTGCTCTTCGACGAGCTGATGGCAGTGCGGCGGGACGCGGAGCCGTGGGTCGTCGACCACCAGCCGATCGCGGTGGCGGCGGCGGACGACAAGATCGCCCCGAGCGACATCGCCGATGCGGCGGCACGGGCGGCGACGCTGTTCGAGTCCGAAGGCGTCGGCGTCGGTGACCGGTGCGTGGTATGGCTCGACTCCGTTGTGGATGTGCTGGTGGTGGTCTCCGGTCTGTCTGCGGTGGGCGCGGTCCCGATCCTGATCAGCCCGACCCTGGATGCCGAAACGGTCGGGCACATGCTGGCACCGACCACGGGCGTCGACCGGGTGATCACCACGGGCGCACGTGTCGCGTCGTATGCCGCTGTCGGGGACGGTCGGCGGCTGGACGACTGGTCGGTGCAGGCCGGGCGGGTGGCGACCATGTCTCCGCGTACGGCCCCTGCCGTGGCGCTGCCGGATTCGGCGCCGTACGTGGTCACACACACGTCGGGAACGACCGGTGTGCCCAAGCTCGTCGAGTACACGAGAGCTGTGATCGACTATCACGGCTATCTGCGTGCGCTGGGGCACCGAGTCTTCCGCATGAAGGGCTACTCCGTCTTCGCCCTGTCGCCCTCGCACGGCGCCACGGTGGTCGCCCTGCTGTTCTCGCTGCGGCGGAATTCTCCGTTGATTCTGCTGGCCGGCACGGATCCGGTGACCGTCAGCCGCATCGTGGGGACGTGGCGCCCGACGTTCCTGGAGACCGTTCCGAACACGTACATGGTGTGGGAGGACCTGGCCGACGCGGGCGTGTTCCGATCGGTCAGATGGTTCTACGCCACGTTCGACGTGCTGCATCCGGCCACCGTGCAGCGCTTTCTGCGCGGCAGCGGTCGAAAGTTCGCCGCGTTCTTCGAGTTGTACGGCCAGTCCGAACTGGGCGCCATCTCGGCTCGTATGCACGTGAAGGGGTTCAGCCGGAGCCGTGAGCGCAGTGATCTCGGCCGAAGGATGAAGGGCCATCCCGTGGGCCGGGGAGTTCCCGGTGTCACCCGGATCCGGATCGTCGACGCCGACGGAGCCAAGGTGTCCGCGGGTACGCCGGGGCGCATTCAGGTGCGCACCAAGGCGCTGTTCTCCACCTACCCGAATCGACCGGAGGCCGCGCGCGCCGGGCGCAGCGACGGCGGGTGGTGGGACACCGGTGACTGGGGCGAGAAGGACCGATTCGGCCGGCTCACGCTGATCGATCGCCAAGTGGACCGCGTGAGTACGGTGCCGAGCTCGATCGCCGTGGAAGACCTGTTGCTGGAACGGATGCCGTGGCTGCTCGAGGTCGTCGTGCTCGAGCAGAACGGCCGGATCGTGCCCGTAGCGGTGACCCGGGAGGGCGCCTTCGACGAGAACGCGTGGCGGGAAGCGGTCGCGGATCTGTCGGGATTTGACTCCCCCGTAGTAGTTGATTTCGCGAGTCTGCCGAAGACGGCGACCGGGAAGATCCGTCGCTCGGTGCTCGCCGCCCGAATCGCCGATGTTTCCGGATCTCCGGCAAGCACGAAGTGAGTGGTGTCGTGACTGTCTCTACCGAAGCAGCGAACCCTGCCCGACCCGCGCCGAAATGGACGACCTATGTGCAGCTTGGAAAGCTGCGTGTCTACCATCGGTTGTACCACTGGATCATTCTTCTCGCGCTGCTGTACTCCGATTCGGTGTCCCTGCACGGTGCGATACCGGCGCTGGTGCTGGTTCCGCTGCTGTTGCTGTCGATCCAGAGTTCGGCATGTGCGATGGACGACATCATGGGCTTCCGGGACGGTTGCGACATAGCGAACTATGGCGCGGCCGACTATCCGACCATGATTCGCAAGCCCCTGGTCGCGGGGCTGCTGACGGTACGGCAGGCGGTTGGGTTCGTGGTCACTGTCGTCACGGTCGCCACCCTCGCCGTCGTCACCACGGCGCTGTCGTTGGGAATCAATGTCCTGCTGGCACTGGCTGTCTGGGCAGTCGTGATCGGTATCGCGCTGCAGTACTCCGGCGGTCTGAGGTTCAGCTACGTTCCCGGCGGGCTGGAGCTGTTCATTTCCGGCCTCACGGTCGTCGTCACGGTCATCCCGTACCTGATGATCGCGCATACCGTGACCAGCACCGCGGTCCTGATCGGGCTGCTCACTGGCAGTTGGTTCCTGATGCCGGTCTCATACGGCAACGTGGCCGACCGCGCCGGAGACGGGGCCGCGCACCGCCGGACGCTGGCCGTCGTGCTGAATCCACAGACGTTCCAGGGCGTCATCTGGCTCCTGTACGGCTACAGCATCGTGCTCACGGTGCTCCTGTTCACGGTGGGAGACCTGAACCCGCTGACCGCGCCACTGCTGCTGCCCGTGGTCGTGATGCACGCTGTGCAGCATTACCAAGGGAATGTCAAAGGCCAGGTCCGGAAGGCCATGAAGTTTGGTTTCCGGTGCATCGATGTCGGGATGCTCGGTTTGACCGCGGCGATTCTCCTGTCGTGAGGGCACGGCTCCGCCCGCCGATGAGGGTCTGGAGCACACACGGACGCCGGCACCGTACCTGAGCGCCGGGAGGGCATCTCGGGCTCGTCCTGGCACAACCAGATGGAGATCCGCACTGTGACGGCAATCAATGAACGGCAGGCCTCGCGCAGCGCTCCCACCGCTCCGGGGAGCCTGCCGTTGCTCGGCCACGCGCTGCGCCTCGCACGGCGCCCGCACCAGTTTCTGTCGACACTGTCAGCGCTCGGGCCGGTGGTGCGGATCAAGATTGGCGGGTACCTCGGGTACGTCGTGACCGAGCCCGGACTGATACGCAAGGCCTTCGTCACCCATTCCGATCAGGGCATCCTGGCCGAACGCACCAGACCGCTGACCGGCGAGGGCGTGATCGTCCTGCAGGGGCAGAGGCATCGCCAGGAACGCCGGCTGATCGCGCCCGCGTTCGCCAAAGCCCGCATCGCCGACTACGCGTCGGTCATGGCACGGCAGGGAGCCGAGTGCGCGCAGTCCTGGCGGGACGGCCAAGAGATCCTCCTCAACGAGGAGATGCACGAGCTGGCCGTGCGAACCATGGCGGCGACGCTGTTCCAGGGCACGCTCGGCGCTGAGACGGCCGGGCACATTCACCGGTTGTTGCCGCCGGTGATGACGCTGCTCGTGCGACGAGGCACCCGGCCCGCCTGGACGGACCGCCTGCCACTGCCGTCCAATCGCCGGTTCGAGGTGATGCTCGCCGAGTTGAAAGCCGTGACCCGCACCATCATCACGAGTCGACGAGCGGAGCTGGCCGCCGATCCCGAGCACGATCCGGGGGATCTGCTGGGTGCCCTGCTGCAGGCCCGTGATGACGAGTCAGGCGCCATGCTCAGCGACACTCAGGTGCACGACGAGCTGCTCAATTTCCTGGTCGCCGGCACCCAGGCGGCGGCAGCCACACTCGCCTGGATCTTCCACGAACTCAGTGCCAACCCGAACGTCGAGGCGGCGCTGCATGCCGAGCTGGACGCGGTGCTCACCAACGGGCGACCGGCCGAGTTCGCCGATCTGGAGCGGCTGGATGTCACCAAGCGTGTGGTGACGGAGTCTTTGCGGAAGTACTCGCCCTGGTTGACGCTTCGGCAGATCACCGAGCCGACGACCCTCGGCGACGTCGAGATCCCCGGCGGGGTGTTGCTCTTCGCCTGCCCGATCGCCGTACACCGCGATCCGGCCTTCCACCCCGATCCGATGCGGTTCGACCCGGATCGGTGGCTGCCGCAGAACAGGGCACGCATGTCACCCGACACCTACATCCCCTTCGGCATGGGAGCGCGTCAGTGCCCGGGAAACGTCTTCGCGCTCACGCAGATCACGCTGCAGATCGCGACCATCGCCGCGCGCTGGCGATTCCGGACGATTCCCGGCAGCGAGGTGAAGGAGGTTGCGATCGGCGCATTCATCCAGCCGACTCGTATGCCCATGCGAGCCGAGGCACGATTCTGATCGCCGCAATGCCGCAACACTGCGCCTACCGGTCCGCAGCCGGCAGGGATTCGAAAGAGGAGAAATGATCAACCGTCTGGCAGGATTCGCCATACGCGCCCCGAAACGCGTACTGGCGCTGGTCCTCCTGGCCTTCGTCCTGTGCGGTGGGCTCGGATCGAAGGTCCCCGATCGGCTGTTGGCCGGCGGATTCCAGGACCCTGGCGCGGAATCCACCCACGCTGCGAACGTACTTGCCGACGAATTCGGCCTGTCCGGCGCACAGTTCCTTTTCGCGATTGAATCCGCTTCGGGCGCCACGGATGCCAAGACCACGGCTCGGGCCAAGGACATCGTCGCTGGAATGCGACACGACTCGCGCGTGCGGACGGTCGTTTCCCCGTGGACCGGGCCGCAGGGCGGTGCGCACCTGATCAGCCGCGACGGCCACGTGGGGCTCGTGGTCGCCACGCTGAAGGGCGACGACAACGCCGCGCAGAAAACCGCCAAGGCCCTGTCCGACCGCTACGCCGGTGAAGCTGACGGGGTCACCGTCACCGCGGGCGGTCAGGCCATGACCTTCTCGGAAATAGCCACGACCTCTGCGCGTGACCTCGGCGTGGCCGAATCGGTCGCGATCGTGCTGACATTCCTCCTGCTGGTCTGGTTCCTGCGCAGCTGGGTGGCGGCCGCGATCCCGCTGGTGGTCGGAATCATCGCCATCGTCTGCACCACGGCGGTGCTGTATCTGCTGACGCTGGTGACCGACCTGTCGGTGTTCGCGATGAACATCACGACCGGGCTCGGCCTGGCGCTGGCGATCGACTACTCGCTGCTCATCATCGGACGGTTCCGCGAAGAAATCGCCCAGGGCAGCGGACAGCAGGAGGCCATCGCGATCGCGCTGCGGCGCGGCGGTCGGGCGGTTGTGTACTCCGGGCTGGTCGTCGGTATCGCGTTGATCGGAATGACGTTCTTCCCCATCTACTTCCTGAAGTCGATCGGGTACGCCGGCGCGGCGGTGGTCGCTCTGTCGATCGTGCTGACGTTGACCGTGGTTCCCGCGTTGCTGAGCCTTCTGGGCACCCGGATCAACCGCAAGCCGCTGCGTGAGACGGAGGCGGTCGAATCCTCGTGGCTCCACAGGGTGGCGGTGTCGGTGCAGCGCCGGCCGATCGTGTTCGCCCTGCCCGTCCTCGCTGTGTTGTTGGTGTCCCTCGCACCGGTCTTCGGTTTGCGACTCGGCCTCCCCGACGACCGAGTCCTCCCGGCCAGCGCGCAGTCGCACCAGGTGGGCGACACGATCCGGGACGGATTCGACGAGAATGTCGTGGGCACGGTGCGGATCGTCGTGGAGGGTATCGGCGATCCGGCCAAGGTCGAGTCCTACGCCACGGCCCTGTCGCGCGTCGAATCCGTGAAATCCGTCGTCGCTCCGGCTGCTACGTACAGCGACGGACAGCGTGTGGGTCCGGGCGCGCCGGCAGCGACGAAGGCGAGCGTGGCCTACCTGACGGTGCAGACTCCGCTGAACCCGTACTCCTCCGCCGCGGCACGGCAGTTGGATGCGTTGCGTATGGTTCCCGCTCCGGGCCACACTCTGTTCGACGGCTTGGGTCCGCAGACCCGTGACACCTCCGCGAGTATCGCCCGGGGCATACCCAAGGCACTGGCCTGGATCGCCGTCACCACGTTCGTGCTGCTGCTGTTGCTCACCGGTAGCGTCGTGATGCCGCTGAAAGCCCTCGTTCTCAACGCGCTTTCGCTGACCGCGAGCTTCGGTGCGATGGTCTGGATCTTCCAGGACGGTCATCTCGGCGCTCTCGGCACGACGAGTACGGGCTACACCACCGCCACGGTTCCGGTGTTGTTGTTCTGCATCGCGTTCGGGCTCTCCATGGACTATGAAGTGTTCCTGCTTGCCCGGTTCAGCGAGGAGTGGGAGAAGTCAGGACGCACCAGGGCCGACAACGACACTGCGGTGGCGGTCGGTCTGGCACGGTCCGGCCGGGTGGTGACGGCAGCCGCGGTGATGATGGCCGTCGTATTCGCCGGGATGGCCACCAGCGGCGTCTCCCTCATGCGGATGCTCGGTCTCGGACTTGCGCTGGCCGTCCTTGTGGACGCAACGCTGGTTCGTGTCGTTCTTGTACCGGCGTTCATGCGCATCGCGGGAACCTGGAACTGGTGGTCTCCGCGTCTGGCGCGCGGTGTGCTCGAGCGGCTTCGTCTGCGGGAGTGAGGTCGCCGGCTGACCGGTCGGTCGGCCGCGGCGACGCCCAGGACTGCATTGAGCCAGGGCGTCGCCGCGACGGGTGCGTCCGCTCGTCACCGATCGTCGGACGAACCGGTCAATTGAGAAGACCCGAACGTGCGGCGACCATTCCCGCTTCGAATCTGGTGCTGACGCCGAGTCGTCGCATCAGCGTCGCGGTGGTCCTGCGAAGCGTCCTGGGTGAAACCTGCAGTTCTCGCGCAATGGCGGTATCAGGTCGACCACTGGCCCAAAGGCGCAGCACCGTCAGCTGGTCTGGTGCCAGATCGGGTACGCGTGGCCGGCTCACGTCGGCCTCGGGGTGCCCGGAGCCACGGATCCCCAGCTTCGGTTGCGCAGCGGAATCGCTGGCAGCGTCCCAGCAGAACTCGAAGACGCGACGCATACACCCGACAAGATGTGAATTCGTGACCAGCAGCATCTTTTCCGGCGATCCGTCGACGTCTGTCGAGATAAACGATAAGGTGCCATCGACTACGGTGGCCTGGAAAGGGATCAGGGGTGACGTGCGTACTTGGCAGCCCAGTGATGTGAGCTGTCGGAAGTACGAACGGAATCGCAGACTGGTGTGCAGTTGCTGCTGAATACATCGGACCGTTATCCCGCGGGTTCGGGCGGACTGGAAACGTTCCAGGTCCCGGTTCATCTCGTCTGGCGATCCAAATGCGGGCCGCAACAGCATGATTTCTTCAGCGGGCAGCTCGACGATGCTGTCCTGGATTTCTGCTATCCGATCGGCATCCTTCACGATCTCCAGTTCTGACGCCTGGTGCAGGGGAGGCCACATGCATGACGCCAGTGCGGAAACCTGCTTCTGCAGTGACTGGGTATATTCCGAGCACGATGCTATAGACTGCTCCTGTAGCTCGATGAGCCGGAGCAGTCGTCTCATCGGCTCATCGACCTCAGTCGTTGCACGCAATTCTCGCTGTGCGTTGATCATATCCCCCGTGCTTTCACGCGCAATGCGGTTCAAGACCAGTTTGATGACTTCAGCTGCGGTGACAGTGTGTTGAACTGCGGATGGCTGCGATCGTCGCCGCCGGGTGTGGACGGCGACCGAGCCGTTGTGAGAGGAGCTGAAGCCGCTGCTCGAGCGGCGGGTGTGAGCAGCAGACCGGCCGCGCCGGCCCGCTCGTCGAGGCCATCCGTGCTCTGATCAGGTGGTTCGCACCTCAGGACGGCCTCATCCACTGCACCTGGTATGTGGGACGTGGACGAACTCGCAGCGGTCGAGCACAACTTCACCACCCGTATGCGGCTCATTTCTGCCCCCCCCCGAAGCTACTCAGCGGTAGCCGCCCTGCGGCCACAACATGTCACACCGTCAGCCCGGCTGTACACGCGGTTTCCCCGTGATCTCGGCCACGGTTGGTATTCGTCGCAACGGCCTGCGCGGTCCTGTCCGACCCGGTCTTTCGTGCTCAGTCCCGCCGTACCCCCAAGGCGCACCGGCTGCCTCGGGGAGCCGTGCCCCCCGAATGAGGACACCGTCGTCATTGACCCCCACGTCACTCCATTCACCGGCTACCGGCCATGCGAAGTAGCCGCATGGCAAGGCGACTCCCAGTGCATATTTGATAGCCGTTTGGCCGCTTGCGGTCATGGCCTCGATCGGCCTCATCTGACGTGCAGTTGACACTTGTTGATCTTGTCTCTAATCAAGCGGGGCTGATACGGTCCCCAATACCGTCACCAGACGGTCAAAACTCGCGCGGGCAACTACTCCGGTAAAGTCGCCGCTCCGGACTGAGCATTGCGCTGGTGACAAGGCAAACAACAAGGTGATCTCCTTTGTTCACCGGATGTCGAGGGCACGTCCTCACGCCCGACGTAGGGATGAGAGAATCAACGTGAACAGTATTTCTGCGCAACGCGACGCACTGGACATGATGGCCGAGGCGCGTGAGCTGATCTCCCCCCTGCATCGCGCCACCGTAGACGCCCTGCCGGAAGAAATCAGCCATATAGTCGGCTACCACATTGGTTGGTGGGACGCGAACGGTCGGCCGTGCGAACAAAAGGGCAAATACGTCAGGCCGACCCTTGCCGTCGCCTGCGCTCGCGCGATAGGCGGCGAGGCCGCGGTGAAGTCCGCCATCCCTGTCGCTGTGGCGGTCGAGTTGGTCCATGACTTCTCCCTCCTCCATGACGATGTGATGGACGAGGGCACGGTCCGCCGTCACCGGCCGACAGCATGGTCCTTGTTCGGGACCTCGAAGGCCGTACTGGCAGGCGACCTGCTCGTCGCTGAGGCATACCGGCTGCTCGCGTCCTCGGGCTGTGACGACCCAGAGCGGTTGGTGAAGATCCTGGCGCAAGCCGTCCACGATCTTTGCGTCGGGCAAGCAATGGACCTCGCGTTCGAGGACCGCGTCGAGGTGACTCTCGCTGAGACCAACGCCATGGTGTCGGGCAAAACCAGCGCGTTGATCGCCGCAGCTTGTGAACTCGGTGCGCTCACAGCAGGAGCGGACGCCGAAGCCGCGGCTGTCATGTGCGCCTTCGGTGGTCACCTGGGCATGCTGTTCCAGCTGGTTGATGACATTCTCGGCGTGTGGGGAGACCCTGGTGTGACCGGGAAGCCTGTCGGCGCGGATGTGGCATCGCGAAAGAAGAGCCTCCCCGTAGTCGCCGCGTTGGAGGCAGGAACCGATGCGTCGCGCAGCCTGGCCGCCCTGTACCGCAGTGCCGACCCTCTCACCAGCGAAGACGTGGCCAAGGCGACACAGTGGGTCGAGGAGGCCGGTGGGAGGGCATGGGCTGAGGCGGAGGCCACCCGTCTGCGTCAGGCCGCTCAGGACTGCCTCGAACAGGTGGGAGCGGATGCCTGGGCGTTCAATGACCTGCTGTCATTGATGCGTTTTCTCGTGGAACGAAATGCGTAACCGCAGCCCAGAATGTAGGTATGCCCAGGGCAGGCCGTGCCGGCGCGAAGCACCGGCTGGTCTTCGTCGACCGGCTCCCGGCCACCCTCGCGCATCTCTGACACGGTGCCACGTATGACGTGCCGGCCTGTTGGTTCTGTTGCCTGCTGGCGTCGCGCTGCTGACCGGCCGCGTACCACGGCGGCTGTGTGGTGCGGCATGCCTGGTCCCTGACCGCCTGGTGGTTGCTGCTGGTCCTGGCTCTGTGGCTCCTTGGCCAGGCCGTCGGCCAGACCTCTTCCCTGACGGCATGCGCCGCTTCCTCAGCGTTCCTGATCGGCATCGGGGAGATCGGTGACTGGCTGCGTCGGCCCCTGGCGGCTCACCGTAGGCGGACAGGGCCCGCGACCAAACGGTCCCGCTCAATGCACGTCCAGGGGTGATCTGGCGCTCTCCCGTTGGTGGTATGCCTTGATCAGCGCCGCCGCATGTCTGATGGGTTTCCTCGTCGCCGCAGCCCTCGGGGACTGGGCCGATGAGCACGAGGTCGGCTGGCTGTCTTCCGGCTGCGTCGCCATCGGAGGCGCCTTGCTGGGCATCGGACTGGTGATGGCCGGGCGGGCCCTTCTGCCCGGCCGGCTACGGCGGGCGATGTTCCGGGTGCCTCCGCCCGAAGGACGGCACCGACGGCCAGGTCCACCGCGCTGAATTCCGCGTGTGCATCGCGTTTCTCGGTGTCGGTACGTCGGCAGCCCTACGAGGTATGCCCAGCCGGTTTCCGTCTGGCGCCGCTTCCAAAGCCGCGCGACGACGTGTGCTGACATGCCGCACATGGCGTAATGAGCCGCTCAGGCTGCCTTTCAGGCCATCTTGTGCGCAGGCGGTGAGCGGCGTGGGTGGCGCGAAGGAGGTGGCGAGACGAGTCATGGCCAAGGAGAAGGTGGACCGGTCGGAGAGTTTCGGTGAGCGGTTGCTCGGCGTGTTGCTGGACCGGGCGCGGGTGATGCCACCGCAGCTGATCGCCCCGCTGATCGCGGAGGAAGTGGCCAGGATCGGCGGCCGTGACGTCTCCATCCTGCTCCAGGACTACGCGCAGGAGCTGCTGGTGCCGCTGCCGGGCAGGAAGCTGCACGTCGGCCGGCCCCAGCCGGTTGCCGACTCCCCCGCCGGCCGGGCCTTCCTGCGCGCGGACGTCGTCGAGGTACCGCAGGACCAGGGCGGCGTGCGGATGTACCTGCCGCTGCTGGACGGCAGCGACGAGGTCGGCGTGGTGGCCGTGACCCTGGATACCGTGGGCGACGACGACCGGCGGCTGCTGCGTCGGCTCGCCGGTCTGGTCGCCGACATGCTGGTCACCAAGAGTGCCTACACCGACCAGTTCCTCCTGGTCCGGCGCCAGGAGCCGATGAGCGTGTCCGCGGAGATCCAGTGGAGCCTGCTGCCGCCGCTGTCGATGTCCGTGCCGCAGGTCGAGGTGGCCGGCATCCTGGAGCCCGCCTACCGCCTGGCCGGCGACAGCTTCGACTACGCCCTCAATGACAACATCCTGCATGTGGCCGTGACCGACGCGATGGGCCACGGCCTGGACGCCGCCGCGATGGCGACCATCGTCATCGGCGCCTACCGGCACGCCCGGCGCGTGTTCGTCAGCCTTTCCGAGAAGTACGCGTACATGGACGACGCCATCTCACGGCAGTTCGGGCCCGACCACTTCGTCACGGCGCAGCTGATGCACCTCAACATCGCCACCGGTGAGCTGGAACTGGTCAACGCGGGCCACCCCGCGCCTCTGCTGATCCGCGAGGGCCGGGTCGTCGAGCGGTTGGAGAGCGCAACAACGCTGCCCGTCGGCTTCGGCGGTGAGCAGCCCCGGATCGCGCAGCACCTGCTCCAGCCGGGCGACCGGGTCCTGTGCTACACCGACGGCATCATCGAGGAACACCTCGCCGGCGGGGAGCGGTTCGGTGAGGAACGCCTCATCCAGTGCGTCAACCGCCTTGCGGAGGAGACGTCCGGGGGCGTGCGGGCGGACGTGACCCGGCTCTCTCACACGCTGAAGACGGAACGGGGCGGGAGCACCAGCGACGACGCCACCCTGTTCATGATCGAGTGGCACGGGGGCGCCGCCGACCACCTCGCGGTCCCTGACTGAGCAAACTCGACGTCAACCGAATCCGCACCGGCCGGCGCCGCCCACGCGGCCCACGGCCCGGCCCCTGGAGTCTGTCTCTTCGACCTGCGAGGTGCGGCTGGTCGGGGGTGGGTGGGGACGGCACGCACCCGTAGGGGACAGCCACCTCCCGCGCGGCGGACGTGCTCGGAGTCGAGCAGGCTCTTGTGGACCACGTGCATCTCCCGGTGGGCGGGGAAGCGCGCCCGTAGAGCGTGGCAGATCTGCTCTGGGCTCCACCGCCGGGTCACGTGGTCCTGGAGGAACTCCCGCAGCCTGGGGGTACGCCGTTCCTGCCGGGCTTGGGGCGCGGTTCGCGGACGGACGCCTTCTCCCGGAGCCGGTCAGCGATGGGATGCGGTCGGCCTCGGTGAGGTAGCGCGATGGGCCGACGGGTTCCTCGGGGCGAGCCGGGGGTTCGGGTGCTTGACAGGGCAGCCCCGTGTTAACGATGGGCGGGGCTGCCCTGTACGTCCCGGATGCCTGCCGGCCGTGGAGCCAACGCTTGCCGGTGCGGCGGTTGATGCCGATGATCCGGCAGGCTTCCGTCCGGATCTCGACGTCCGTTGCACCCCTTGAACTGGGGTGTTGCGACGACCACTAGAACGGAAGCGTGCCGGTGCGGCCTCACTGTGTGCCGTGGGTCGGTGAGTCAGTGGTCGGAGTAGCTGAAGTCGCCCACGGTCCAGGCAGTGACGTCCTCGATCGCGACGCGGTACATCCCGCCTGTCTCCGGAATCCCCACCGTACCCTGCAGGATCCGGGCGACGTGGAAATGCAGATGCGTGGGCGGTCCGTCCTTCCTCGTGGGGGTGTCGAAGACGGCGGAGAACTCGCCCAGGTCGGCGGAGTCCGTCAGCACCTCAGACACCCTCTGCCTCCACATGGCTTCCGGAGCCAGTCGACCGGTGATGACAGCACCACTGGTGACCACGGTCAGGGGCATCTGATTGCTCCGCCCGGATTCCACGAGGGCGGCTATCGCAACGAGCAGCTCGTCAGGTTTCGGCATGGGATCGGATTCTATGCACCGGCACGCCAGGGCGGCGTGGACGCTGGCGCAACGCAACCGGGCGAGACGGGCGTATACGGCTCCCCTGGTGCCGCACTACAGGTCAGGAGTGCGCATGTGCGGCGGCTGCGAGCCAGGGGCGTGCTTCGAGGCAGCTCAGCGGGATACCTCATCGTCGAGCCGCAGCAAATCTGCACTCGCTGGAGTAGACATTCGATGCCTTAGGGGTTACGGTTTCTTTCGTAGCCGAGATCGAGCAAGGCCCGGCAGACACGAACTGCCGGGCAGCAGTCCACGTATGACGGTGCGGTGGTGGAGTTTCGAAGCCAGGTTGTGTACGACGGCGACGGGACTGACGACCGGACCGGGTGGCCCGAAGTGACGAGGGGCCGCCGTGAGCAGGACCGCAGTAGACGCGGTTGCAGTACCAGCAGTACGTAGTCCCTGTTTGCAAGTGATTGAGTCCGAGGGAAGAACGGAGGAGTCGAGCACCATCAGGATCGCCCGGGCGGTAGACGTGAGCCCGGGTGCCGCAGGACATCGATAGGTAGGTGGTCTCCGGTCACGCATTCGCGATCCCCGCACCCCCGTCGGAGCATCAGACGGCTGGGCGGAAACAGAAGGCCGGCGCAGCACTAGGGCCGGCAGATGGTGTTGCAGTTCCTTCGGGGCCTTGGTGCCAAACGGCACCAAGGCCCCTCCACGCGTTCCACAGAGAGGTGAGATGACAGCAGACGAATCGCTGAGCCGTCTCGACGACGACGACTACCCCGCCTACACGATGGGCCGGGCTGCCGAGTTGCTCGGTACCACTCCCGGCTTTCTCCGCGCCATCGGTGAAGCGCGACTGATCACACCACTGCGCTCCGAGGGCGGACACCGCCGCTACTCCCGCTACCAACTGCGCATCGCGGCCCGCGCGCGTGAGCTCGTCGACCAGGGCACCCCGATCGAGGCCGCATGCCGGATCATCATCCTCGAAGACCAGCTCGAAGAAGCCCAGAGCATCAATGCCGAATACCGGCGCACCGGCGAATCGTCCAGTCCATCGGCCGCAGCCTGAGGTGAGCGGGCCCGCCGGTATCGGCGGGCTGTCACACCCGCGCGCGGCGGGGGTGTGACGCGCAGAGAGGATGCTCGTGTCCGAACGGCTCCACCGTCAGTAGACGGCGAGGGAGACGGCGAGGGAGACGGCGATGTAGTGCGCGGTGAAGGCCGCCACGACAGGGGGCACGAGATCTTCGCCGGCACCACCGGGCGCACGGCTGACCCACCGAAGGCGGTACCGCCTTGACCCCTCCCTGTCCGGCCGCCGGCTTCGTCGGATCGTCCCCGGAAACCCGTGGTGGTGCCCCGACCCTGTCGGGAGGAAGAGATCGCACAGGTAGTGGATCATCCTGTGCCGCTCTCCGGGTACCGTCAGGGTATGAGTCATCCGCACCCCGAGCTGAAAGCCGCACCGCCCCTTCCTGAAGGAGGGCTGCGGGTCATCGCCCTGGGCGGCCTGGGTGAGATCGGCCGCAACATGACCGTCTTCGAGCACGCGGGCAAGCTGCTCATCGTCGACTGCGGCGTGCTGTTCCCCGAGGAGACGCAGCCCGGCGTGGACGTGATCCTGCCGGACTTCACCTCGATCCGGGACCGGCTGGACGACATCGTGGCCGTGGTCCTCACCCACGGTCACGAGGACCACATCGGCGGCGTGCCGTACCTGCTGCGCGAGCGGTCCGACATCCCCGTCGTCGGCTCCAAGCTGACGCTGGCGTTCCTGGAGGCCAAGCTCAAGGAACACGGCATCCGGCCGCGCACGGTGCGGGTGCGGGAGGGCGACCGGCGTGGCTTCGGGCCCTTCGACTGCGAGTTCGTGGCGGTCAACCACTCCATCCCCGACAGCCTCGCGGTCGCGATCCGCACCCGGGCCGGGATGGTGCTGCACACCGGCGACTTCAAGATGGACCAGTTCCCTCTCGACGAGCGCATCACCGATCTGCGTGCTTTCGCCCGTCTCGGCGAGGAGGGCGTGGATCTGTTCCTCACCGACTCCACCAACGCCGAAGTACCCGGCTTCACCACCTCCGAGCGTGAGCTGAACCCGGCGATCGAGCAGGTGATGCGCACCGCGCCACGCCGGGTCATCGTCTCCAGCTTCGCCAGCCATGTGCACCGCATCCAGCAGGTCCTGGACGCCGCCCACCAGCACGGCCGCAAGGTCGCCTTCGTGGGCCGGTCGATGGTCCGCAACATGGGCATCGCCCGTGACCTGGGCTATCTGAAGGTCCCCTCCGGTCTGGTCGTGAGCACGAAGGAGCTGGAGAAGCTCCCGGACCACAAGATCACTCTGGTGTGCACCGGCTCCCAGGGCGAACCGATGGCCGCGCTGTCACGGATGGCCAACCGAGACCACCAGATCCGCATCGGCAAGGGCGACACCATTCTGCTCGCCAGCTCCCTCATCCCCGGCAACGAGAACGCCATCTACCGGGTGATCAACGGACTCACCCGGTGGGGCGCCCACGTGGTCCACAAGGGCAACGCCAAGGTGCACGTCTCCGGGCATGCCAGTGCCGGCGAACTCGTCTACTGCTACAACATCGTCAAACCCCGCAACGTCATGCCCGTGCACGGCGAATGGCGCCACCTGCGGGCCAACGCCGACCTCGCCATCCGTACCGGTGTCGACCCCGAGCGGGTCGTCATCGCCGAGGACGGCGTCGTCGTCGACCTGGTCGACGGGCGCGCATCCATCACCGGCAAGGTCCCCGCCGGCAACGTCTACGTGGACGGCATGGAGGTCGGCGGCGCCACCGAAGCGTCCCTCAAGGACCGCCTCGCCCTCGCCGCCGAAGGCGTGGTCACGGTGGTGGCGATCGTCGACGCGGACACCGGCGCCCTCGCCGAGCCTCCCGACTTCCTGGCCCGGGGCTTCGTCCACGACGACGCCACCTTCGAGCCGGTCGTCCCGGTCATCGAGAAGACCCTGGCCACCGCCGCCGAGGAAGGCGTCGGGGATGCGCGCCAACTCGAACAGCTCGTCGCCCGCGCCGTGGCGAACTGGGCGTTCCGCACCCACCGCCGCAAGCCCCTCATCATCCCCGTCATCATCGACGCCTGAGCCACACCCGGGCAGGAGTCCGGGGGCGGCCGCCGATGTGCACGAGGTGAGACTCGGCGACGAGTCGGTCCTGATGTCCAGCCTCATCACCGGCCCACCGTGTCGGCCCGTACGCATCGCGCCCGGATTTCGCCCGGACGCGTCCGGGGCGGCCCGGTGGCGAGCGCTGCGCCGGGCATCCCGCAGCGCCTCCAACGGCTGACCAGCCGCTCGAGCAGCAAAGATGACGGCCACGGGGATAAGGCCGGTCATCGGGTGTCCGCCTCCTTCATCGAGGTCTCCCGGGACGAGGACGCCTTCCAGGCACACCTGAACGCCCCGTACGGCGCCCCGTTCAACGCCGCCCTCATCCCGCTGATCGAGGAGGACGCCTCAGTCCTGACGCTCCTCGACCCACCTGGCCACGCATCCGTGGCCACGCGCCGGAAGCCGCTCCTGGCCGACCGGCGCGCGGCCACGCCGCGTCACCTCCAGATGGACTTCAGCTGCCACGCCTGGAGGTGGTCGAGGGTGGCGCCGCCTCCCTCGGCGAACACCTCGACGCCGGTGCTGGAGGGGTCGGGGAAGATCTGGTCGGTGATCACGGCCTCGCCGTTGCCGCCGAAGACCTCGACGGACGACCAGTCGACGAGGACACGCAGCTTGACCTTGCCGTTCTCGGCCTTCAGGGGCGCGGTCTGGATGCCGGGGAAGGTGCTGTTGAAGTCCCCGGCGCCGGAGCGGGTGCGGTCGACGTACAGCTCCTGGGTGGTGGTGTCGTAGCCGATGACGGTTTCCTCACCGCCCGCTCCGGTACGCACCTTCAGGCCGAAGCGCTCCGCGTCCTTCAGGGAGAAGGTCGCCTCGATGTCGAGTGCCTTGCCTCCGACAGCGGGGCGGATCAAGGGCTTGGACGTGCTCGTGACGGTGACGCCGGACGCCCTCACCGGGCGCTTCGGACGGAGGGACTCCAGGCCGCGCACCGGCTCACTGGTCAGCCGGATCCGGCCGTCCACGGTGCGCAGGGCCATCTCCCTCGGCATGCTCTGCGCGCCGCGCCAGGGGGAGGTGGGGACGGACTGGCCGTAGTCCCAGTTGTTCATCCAGCCGATCATGTAGCGCTTGCCGCCCGGCGCGTCCTCCCAGGAGACCGCCGCGTAGTAGTCCTTGCCGTAGTCGGCCCAGTCGGCGCGGTGCACGACGGACTTGGCGGGCTTCTCGGCGGCGGTGAACGGGTCGGCCATGACGTGACCCCAGCCGGCGGTGTTCATGTCCACGATCTGGATCTGTGCCTTCTCGCCCTCGTAAGGGCGCATGTCGAAGGACGCCCAGTCCAGGGCCTCGCTGTCGGAGCCGGTGGCGCTGCGGACGACCTTGCCGTCGACGAGCAGGTTGACGGAGGTCTCCGTGGAGACGCGCTGGGCCTGGGTGTCGGACATGACGATGTGGTCGACGTTGAGGTGGCCCCAGCCGCCGGTGTTGTCGTCGACGATCCTGATCCGCGCCTTCTTGCCGGCGAGGTCGCTGACGTCCCACGAAGCCCAGTTGAGCGCCTCGGCGTCCTTCCCGGTGGCGCTGCGGACGACCTGCCCGTCCACGAGGAGCTCGACGGCGGTGGGGTTGCCGGAGCCGGCGGGGTGGTTGCCGCCGCCGATGAGGAAGTTGATGTGCTTCTTGTCGACGGTGAACTCGGGTGAGGTGAGGGTGCCGGTGGTGGCGTCGCCGTTCAGGAAGGTGTTGACCAGTCCGTCTCCCAGGAACCCGGAGACCTGCTGCTGGCCGGGGAGGGTGCCGTGGGCCGGTGCGGTGCCGAAGGCGTCCCCGGTCGCCGTCCAGCCGCCGTAGGTGCCGCCTTCGAAGTCGGCGAGGACCGTGCCCACGGGCGGAGGGCTGTCCAGGACGGTTCCGGCCTCGTGCGGATGCCGCCCGCCGCCGATCTTGAAGTTCAGGTACGGGCTGGTCACGGTGAAGGAGGGCGAGGTGAGGGAGCCGGTGGCGCCGTCACCGCCGTGGAAGCTGTTGGCGAGGCCCTTGCCGTCGAAGCCCGAGACGGTTCCCTGGCCGTCCACCGCCCCGGTTGCCGGCCCCTCGCCGAACGCGGTCCCGGTCGCCGTCCAGTCACCGAAGCCGGGGTCTTCGAAGTCCTGCACGACCTTGCCTGTGGGCGGGGTGTAGGCGCCCTTGTCCTCAGGGGTGAACTTCTTGCCGTCGAAGTCTCCGACGAAGTACTGGGCGGCGGAACCGCCCGCGATGCCACCGGGGTTGATGTTGACGACCAGGACCCACTTGATCTTCTTCGGGTCTCCGTCGACCGCGAGGGGGAACAGGTCGGGACACTCCCACACGCCGCCCGTCGCGCCGGCCGGCCCGAACTCGCTCTGCGGCTCCCAGTCCTTGAGGTTCTTGGAGGAGTAGAACCGCACCTTGTGCTCGGCGGACAGCGACACCGTCATCAGCCAGCTCCTGGTCGGCGCGTACCACTGGACCTTGGGATCGCGGAAGTCGGTGGAGCCGATGTCGATCACGGGGTTGCCCTGGTACTTGGTCCAAGTGCGGCCACGGTCGGTGCTGTAGGCGAGCGACTGGGCCTGCTTGCCGCCGTGTCTGTAGGCGCTGGTGTAGATCGCCACCATGGGCGGGTTCTCCTTCGTGCCGAACCCGGTGGTGTTGTTCCGGTCGACCACCGCACTGCCGGAGAAGACCATCTCCTCGTCGTCGTGCGAGAGGGCGAGCGGCAGCTCCTTCCAGTGCACGAGGTCCTTGCTCACCGCGTGCCCCCAGGACATGTCGCCCCAGGAGTTGCCGTTCGGGTTGTACTGGTAGAACAGGTGGTACTCGCCCTGGTAGTACACGAGGCCGTTGGGATCGTTCATCCAGTTCTTCTGCGGGGTGAAGTGGAACTGGGGCCTGAAGGTCTCGGTGTACGCCGGGGTGTCGGTTGCGACGGCCTGGCGGGCGAGCGGGGCTGCCGACACGGCGCAGACGGTCGCCACCGCCGCCATCATCCGTATGCGGACGTGCCGGGATACGCGTGCAGAGCTCATGGTGTCTCCTTGTCCCGCGGCCGTCCGCGCAGCGGTGACTGCGGCTTCTGCGCGACGGACCGACAAAGTGCACCCCGGGCCGAGCCGACCATCAGTGCCGTGGCCCGGAGTGTCATCGTTGACTTGTGTCATCGATGACAGCGAGTGCCCGATTATGAAGCCCCATCCGGCCACCGCGTCAACGGTCCGGGCGTGATTGCTCGGGCATGACCCGCACTTCATCGGGTGTCGCCAGTTGCAGGGGAAGGCGTCGACGGGCTTGCCGTGGCGGGCTCGGGTTCGGTGGACGTGCAGGTCAGGTGGGTGGTGTGGGTGGCACCCGGCAACTTCGGTGGCCGGGAAGGGTGGTGACATGGGGGTCACTGTCCACGACGTGGCCGCGCGGGCCGGGGTCAGCAAGACGACGGTCTCGCGGTCGACCATGCCGGTGCCACCGGCGTGCCCGCGTCAGGGTTCGCCGTTGATCATGTGGCGAGGGCGAACGAGGGGACCAGTGCGGTTCATCGCGGGGCGGAGTCCTCGATCCGCAACGACCAATCAGTCATTGACCCCCACTTCAACTCCGGCCCCTCAACTGAGAGCACGCCCTTCACGTCGGGTACGACGACCACGTCATCGAACCTGTGGTCACGCCCCGCGAGGACCCGGATGCACCGCCCCTTCTCGTTGTAGATGCCCAGCCGCCCGCCGGCATCACCGAACTCCACGGCGAGTCGGGTGCCCGGCGCTGGGCACTGGAAGAACCGCGAGGCGCCACCTTTGACCTTCTGCGGCAGCGGCCCCACGGACATCGCGTCCAAGAAGCGGATCTTCCACCGCCCCCGCATCCTCCAGCCCCGCATGATCCGCACCGATTCGCACTGCCCGGGCTCAAGGAGGATGTGCGCCCTCTCCCGCCCGATCCCCGACGAGCCGGCGAACTTCTCCGTGTACCGCCCCCGGGGCTCGGTCACGCCGACGACCTCGAAACCCAAGCTGGCGATCCAGCCCCACGCCTCGATCACCACAGGTCGCCCGCGCAAGTCCATCGGCAGCTCGATGACCCGCGATCCATACCCCGAGAAGTAATTCTCGGCACCTGACCTGTTGAGCATTTCGTCCCGGCCCCCAATCTGGGCAGCCACGATAGTGCAGCGGAATGACGGTGGTCGGTGGCCGCGACGGCGGTAATGGCCTAGCCCGGGCTCGGTGTTGATGGTGTCGTCGCCGGCGTGACCAGGGATCGACATCTCGGACTGTGCTGCCGAACCGGCCTTCCGTGACAGGCCGACCACGAACAGCGTCCACAGTATGCGAAAATCCCACCGATTGATCATCACTGTGGAGAAGGTGTGCAGTTTGCCACCCTCGGGGGAGGGGAGTCTCGTATGGCCCTGTTGTCGTCGGAGCCCAAGTGGCCCACCGTGTCGGACTACTTCCACGACTGGGCGCTGGTGGACGTGGAGACCTCCGGGTTGAGGCCGGGCCGGGACCGTGTCCTCTCGCTTGCGATCCTCACGTTGGACGCACGCGGCAACCAGACGGGGGAATTCGCCACGCTCCTCAATCCGGGCTGCGACCCCGGTCCGGTGCACATCCACGGTCTCACCCCCGCCCGGCTTGCCGGGGCGCCCACCTTCGAGGAGATCGCGCCGCAGGTGGGGGCGCTGCTCAGCGGCCGTGTCCTGGTCGCCCACAACGCGCAGTTCGACTACGACTTCCTGGCCCATGAGTTCGCCCACGTCCGTTCCTGGGTGCCGGTCAGCAGGCGGCTGTGCACGCTGGCCCTGAACCGTCTGGTCGGGTCCGCGACGCCCGATCTCAAGCTGGGCACCCTCGCCGCTCACTACGGGGTGCGCCAGGAGCGGGCCCACGACGCGCAGGACGACGTACGGGTCCTCTCCGGCATCCTGCGTGGTTCGCTGGGTGCCGCCGAACGGCTGGGCTTGTCCCTGCCCCTCCTGGACTGCCCGCCTCGCCAGGACTACCAGCCATATGTTCCCAAGACGCCCTGTGCGTACCGCAATCCGGGCCGCTTCACTCCGGGCGGGCCCCTGACGCAGGGCATGAAGGTCGCCATCACCGGAGACACCCAGGTCTCGCGTGAGGAACTGGTCGCCCGCTCGGTGGCGGCCGGGCTGAACATGATGACCTCGGTCAGCGGCCAGACCAGCGTCGTCGTGACCAACGACCCCAGCACCGCGTCCGGGAAACTGCGTCGTGCCGCGGACGAGGGCGTCCCCCTGCTCGACGAGCCGATGTATCTGCGGCTGCTGGAGAACGTACAGCCCGGCCAGGCCAAGGGCACCGCCCGGCAGCGTCGCAAGGTCGAGACGCCCGGGAACGCGACGACCGCAGGGCCTGAACCCGTGCTGAGCTTCCCGGCGCAGCGCACGGCCACGCCAACCGCGCCCACTGCCGGTGCGGTCCAGTCGCTCACCGGACGCAGGGTCCTGGTCCTGGGCGGCACCCACGAGGCAGCCGCGGAAGCACGTGCTCGTGCCGTCGCTCTCGGCGCCTCCGCGGCAGTCAACCTCTCGGCCAGTGTCTCCGACGTCGTCGTGCTTCCCGGAGGCGAATCGGACCGGCGCATGAGCCGCATCGCCACCCTCGGCCTCCGCGTCCACGACGCGGACTGGCTCCTCGCGCCCGCCCCTGCACCGGTGCCGACTGCGGCGGCCGCAAGCCGGCCGGACACGGCCGAGGTGCTGGTCCGAGGCGCCGTCATCGACCTGTCCGACACCGGCACCCCCTGGACAGTGGCTGCCACGTGGCGGCAGCAGACCGTCTGTGACGTGGACGTTGTCGCCTTCGCGGTCGACGCACAGGAACAGGTCCCGGGAGACGAGGACTTCGTGTTCTACGGCACGCCCGAGCACCCGGGCGGCACCGTACGGCTCTCCACGGACGGTCCGACGGAACAGGCGGTCACCACCGACCTGGAGTGTCTGCCCCTGGAGATCCACAAGATCGTCATCGCCGCCGCGGTCGACGGTGCCGCGACCTTCTCCGACGTCGGGGCCGTCGAGATCACCGCCACGTGCGGGATCGGTGCGGCCCCGACCGCCCGGGGCACCCTCGACGCCGCCACCACCGAACGCACCATGATTCTCGCCGAGCTCTACCGTCGAGGACAGGGCTGGCGACTGCGCGCCGTCGGGCAGGGGTACGACCATGGCCTGGCCGCCCTCGCCCGCGGCTACGGCGTCGATGTCGCCGACTGACCGGCAACAGGTCACCAAAGGGGGACTGGTGGTTCTCAGCGCCCCGACACGTAGCCCGTCATCACGTTGCTGACCCAGCCAGTTTTCTCGTACGGGCCGTTTCGGGACTCGGAGGAGAAGATGATCAGGTACCGACTGCTGGCGCCGTAAGTCCCTTCAGGGAAGTTGTAGTTGCACGTTTTCGTCGTGCCGGCGCCTGAGTAGTTGTGGCATTCACCCGTGCGGATGACCTTGTTGTCGTTCGCTCGGTCGGTGAGCTTCCACACGGACACGGTGCGGTAGCCATCGCCGAGCATGTCGGTCACGGTGAGCTTGTCGCCGTATGAATAGAAACACGCCTGGCCGGCCCTGAAATTCTCGGCAAGAGTGCAGTATTTGTCGGCGGCCTGGGCGGTACCGGTGCCGAGCATGAGTGTTCCGGCGGTCAATGCGGTCACGGCAAGGGATGTAGCAGTGCGGCTACTGTGCATTTTGGTCCCCGTTTTTTTTGGTTTGTCGAACACGGACGTTCGCGGCCGAATGAGTCAGCACCTGCTGCCGAATGAGTCAGCACCGGCTATGGAATCCGGCTGGCTGCCAGGGTGTCAGGGCCGGCGGCAGGGAGTCGTTAGCGCTCGGTCCACTGTTTCTGTGCAATGCGTCCACAGCTCCGGAGGTCCGGTGCCTGGACGACCGCGCAGGCCTGGCCTGGCCCTGCGCGCGGATCGTGCTTCGAGTGCCAGGTCACGGCTGCTGGGATGCGTCCTCAGGATGCGTGGTCTCGGGGCCGTCGAGGAGCGGCTGGGATTTGTCCCGCAGGTGAAGGTCGAAGAAAGCTGACACGTAGTCGCGGGGTGGCGAAGCGGTTCGCCACCGACACCGGGTACTCGTTGGCCGACCGAACCCTCCAGTCGCATGGGGGTACCGCAACCTCAGCAGGTACGGCATCGAGAAGATCGTCCGTGACTTGCGAGCCCACCACATCCTGGAAGGAACCAGCCAGATCATGCGCGTCATCGTGGCCCGAGGCCTGACGGAGGTACTCCAGTGACCGATGTCCAGTTCCGTACGGAGGGCCGGGCCGCCCACATCGTCCTCAACCGGCCCAAGGCCCTCAACTCCCTCACCCACGCCATGGTGCGCCGCATCGACGAGGCGCTGACCGACTGGGAGCAGGACCCGGCCGTCGAGACCGTCGTCATCACCGGTGCGGGGGAGCGCGGCCTGTGCGCGGGCGGCGACATCCGCCGCATCCACGACGACGCCCGCGACGGGGACGGCACCGCCTCGGCCGCGTTCTGGCGCGACGAGTACCACCTCAACGCCCGCATCGCCCGCTACCCCAAGCCCTACGTCGCCGTCATGGACGGCATCGTCATGGGCGGCGGCGTCGGCGTCTCCGCGCACGGCAGCGTCCGGGTCGTCACCGAGCGGTCGAGGATCGCCATGCCCGAGACCGGCATCGGTTTCGTCCCGGACGTCGGCGGCACCTACCTGCTCGCCCTCGCCCCGGGCGAACTCGGCACGTACCTCGCGCTGACGGGCGCGCAGATCGGCGCCGGGGACGCACTGCTGTGCGGGCTCGCCGACCACTACCTGCCGTCCGAGGCGCTGGGGCGGTTCGTCGACGACCTCGCCGGCACGCCCGTACGGGGAGCTCTGGACCGGCATGTGAGGCCCGCACCGGGAGGGGAACTGGCCGGGCAGCGGGAGTGGATCGACTCGTGCTTCGCCTCCGACACGGTCGAGGAGATCGTGGAGCGGCTGCTCGCGCACGGCGACCCGGGGGCCAAGGAGACCGCCGAGACCCTGCTCGCCCGGTCGCCCACCTCGCTCAAGGTCACCCTGACCGCCCTGCGCCGTGCCCGCCGACTCGGCTCACTGGAGCGGGTGCTGGAGCAGGAGTACCGGGTCTCCTGCGCGACACTGAGCACGCCCGACCTGGTCGAGGGCATCCGTGCCCAGGTCATCGACAAGGACCGCAACCCCCGCTGGTCACCGCCGACTCTCGGCGAGGTCACCGACGCGGACGTGGAGCGTTTCTTCGTCTCCCTCGGCGCGCGCGAACTCGGGCTCACCGGTTCCGGCACCACGGAGTGGGTGGCCTGGTGAGAAGGCCGGTCATTGTTCTGTTCTTGGCTTCGCGAGCGGCGTCCTCGCGCATCGCGCGCGCATCCTCGGCCATCTTCTTCGCCGCGTCCAGCGCGCTCTGCGCGTCATTGACGGCCGGCGCCGCGTTGGTCTGCGCCGTCTTGGCGTGCTGAACGTCCCGTGTGGCCGCCCGCACCTTCGCCTCATCCGGCTTGTCGGCGTCGGACTTACTGCCGGTCGGGTCGTCCTCGTACTTGTCGGCCTCCTTGGACGCCCGGGTCACCCAGGAGTCGGCCGACGAGACCTCGACTCCTCCGAGGAGAGGTCCGCGCGGGCCTCGCGTGACCTCACCAGCGCTCCGTTCGCCAGCGCTTGGGCGCGCTCCAGCTTCGGCCAGAGGTCCGAGTGGGCGTCGCCGTCTCAGCAAAGTTACTTGATCTCCTGCTCGTAGACTCGGGGGTGTGAGCCGCAACGAAGTGCCGCCCGGCGACGCCGCTTGCGAACGACATCGCCAGGAGCGGCCCGGGCCGGAATCGCAGCGTCTGGGTGAGCTCGGGCCGGAAGGAATGTACGAAGCGGCGGAGCGACTGTGCCGGACGGAGGGCGGCGACGGGCCCCGTGGAGCCTCCGTGGCGTGGACTGTGGGGCGGATCGCCGAGACCCTCGCCGACACGCGTTCGCGGGACGCTGTGAGGTTTGCTGCGGACCTTGTGGGACGGCTGCTGCCCGAAGAGGCCATGCCCCCTGGCGAGGGCGACCGATTGCTGCGGTCCGTGGCCGCGAAGCTCGTCAAGGCTCAGCACCTGCGGGACATCGAGCCTCTGTTCGGCGAGTTGCCGGACGGGATCCAGGGGTCGGCGGTCGAGATGCGGGCCTGTCTCCTCGGAGAGCTGGCGCTGATCGGCTCGGGGACCGGCCGGCGCTCCCTGGACGCGTACGCCGAGAAGCTGGGTGAGCTGGGGCACCCGCTGGCTCGGCTGCCCAGGACGCGACTGGACATCGAGCATCGGTTCGGGGTTCGTGTCCGGGGGCTGGGCTCGATCAAGACCGCGAAGCAGCTTCGGTCGCGTTTCCCGGAGGCTCCTTCGACCGACGGCGGTGCGGTCGCCGGTCGCGGTGCCGGGGACGCTCGGGACGACGGACGGGCGAACGCGGCTGCCCAACCCTTCCGGGCCGGCGGATGGGCCCGTGAGACCGAGGCACGGTTCTTCACGCTGCCGAGCCCGCTCAGCCCCGACGACTTCGGCATCTCCTTCATCAAGGAACTGCCCTTGCGCTGTCTGGCGAGTGAGGGCAGCCGCCGGGGAAGCGCGCTCGCCTGCGCGACGACACCCGACGATGTTCTCAACGAACTCTTCTCGGCTTCGTACGTCGGCGGAGTGAACGGCCAGGGGCAGGGCGGTGCGTACGCGCGGCTGTACGCCTGGGAGGGTTTCTACGCGCTCATGGGATTGCCCACCGGGGTACCTCTCCTGGAAGCGGTGCGGCGCGCGGCAGATCACCGGTGGCTGCGGTTCATGGCGTTCACGGACTGGTTCCACCATGACACCTCGGACCTGGCTTTCGCCGTGCTCGATCCCACCCGGACTCGGGTCGCGGTGCTGGCGGCGACCGATACCGACGTCGACCGCGACGTTCTCGGGTAGCGGGAAGTCGTCCCTGGCGTTTCCGTTCCAGGCCAGTCTCACCGGCCCCGTCACGCCCATCTGTCCTCAACCGTTGATTCGTCCGTGTGACATGGCCTCGTCTTGTGCGTCGGCGTCCGGTCGGCGCGGGAACACTGCGGCCGACGGGTCGCTCGGCCCGGTGTGCTGCCCAGAGAGGTGCCAAGGTGAATCGCCTGACGATGAGGGCCGCCGTGCTTGCGGCGGCCGCCATGTTCGGATTGGTCTCTCCGCTGCCCGCCGCCGGGGCCGCGGAGCCCCTCCACGGGGCCCGGTCACAGCAGGCCGCACAGCGCCCCACGTACAGCCCGAACATCGACTACATCACGTGTGAGATCAACAAGGAGCGGGCCGGTCAGGGCCTGCCGGCGCTTCGGATCTCCGAGCGCGCGTCCGACGTGGCGAGGAGTCACGCAGCCGACATGAACAAGCTGGGGCGGCTCAGCTTCGTCGGCAGCGACGGCAGGAACACGCGGGACCGGCTCAACGATGCCAGTCTCTTCTCCTCGTACTACAGGGAGCACCTGCTCTACGGCTACAACCACGACGGATGGTTCGTGGACAAGGCCACCGACCCGGCCCCGGAGAACGGGTTCTACAAGCGGCTGATGAGCCGGGACGTCGTGGCCTTCAGCCTGGGCTACGACAACCTGTACTGGGACGTGCTCCTCCTGGGGCCGCACCGCCGTCTGGTGACCAGGGCCGCGGCCTGCGGTGGGAGCGCCGGCTGATCCGAGGGGTCACACGAGACCCTCGGCTCGGGCAGGTCACGCCAGGGGCCCCGGTCCGCAACCGCCCAGCGCGCTGTTGACCACCTGGCGGTGATCCCGTCACGGCCTCCCACGGCCGTCAACCCGCGGCGCAGTGGTGCCATCCGCTCGCACGCTGCATCCGTCAGCTCACCCCACCCACCACAAGATCAGAGACGACTTCCTGACGGGCGACTTGAGCTTCCTGCTCGTGAACAGCCTGTCGCCACAGGGATCCTCTCAGCCGAGCTTGCCCGAGCCGTGCCGGTCGAGTGTGCTCAGTGCCCTCGCCAACGCTTCACCATGCTCGTAGGACCCCCGCAACAAGCTCTACAGCGGCGTGCCCGACCTTCATGTCCTTCAGGTGCGCTCACCCATGCGCCGCTTCGGCGCATACGCCCTGAACAAGAAGCTCGGCCATCGCAAAGTGATGAAAGTGCCACAGGAACCCCAAGCGCGGGCATAGTCTGCGGGATTACCGCAGGCGGGCCGGGGTGACCTGTAGTGCGGCGGAGGTGTCATGGGTGGGGACCCGTACGTGTCAGCAACGATCGGCGAACGCGGGGGGACGGGGGTACCGGATCCGTACGGTGACTGCGCCCTGCTGAGCTCTGTCATGACGAAGGGCTACGACGCCGTACCCGACGAGGAACGGGATCGGCTGCGGCGCTATCTCGAGGCCGTTGTCGCGGCCCGTCCGGCGCCGGTGCACACCACCGTCGCCTTCAACGCCGTGTACTTCGGGTACGACCTCGGAGGTGACGGCTACGGCGGCAGCCCACTGCGTCTCGACGACTTCCCCGTGATCACCTTCGGCGAGTGTGCTCCCGTGCTCCCGGTCGGTGCCATGGTGTGTGTCGCTACCGGATCGGACCCGCTGTACGCCGAGATCGTCCATCGGGAGGGTGCCCACCCGCAGGTGGGGGCCCTCGGTGACGTACCGGCCTGGGTGTCGGGGGCGCCGGCGGGTGCCGAGGGCCCGGGCGCGCCGGGAACCGATGCCGAGCCACGGCGTAGGGAACTCCTCGTCCCGGATCTCCACGCCTTCGGCCCGGCCCTGAGCCTGTCACCGGCCCAGCTCCACCGCTTACGCACGCGCCGGCGCTGGATCAACGAGGACGGGCATGTCGTCGTCGACGTGTGCTATCCGTCCCCGGAGGCGGCCCGGCGCGATGACCTGACGACCTATGCGGACCATCTTCTGACGACGGCACGGGAGCAGTTGCTCAGTCCCTTCGTTCCCGTGTCACTCGCCGCTCTGGTGGGCGGCACGCACGACGACGACCTGCGCGCGGGGCTGCTCGGTCTCCTCGACACGGTGCGGGGGATCCTCGACTCCAGCGCCGAGTTGCGCACCTGGGGTCACTACGCCATGACCCGGGCCTCCCTCGCGGACTGCTGGCGGGACACCGGACCGTTGGGCGGCGACGACCTCAGGTCGCTCGCCGCAGCGGTGGAACGCGCGGCCACCCCGGGGAGACGGCGCTACGGTCTCACCGCTCCGGTCACCGTGTACACAGCGGTCGGACCGCGGCTTCGCGGGTTCCCGGGCGCGGCCGAACGCCTCAGGGGAGTGGGGTACGCCGCGGCGGTCTGCCGGGCGAACGTGGCACTCGCCGATGTCGTCCAGGGAGACAGCGACCACGGGCTGTTCGAGAACGGATCCCGGATCACTCTCGACGACGCCTTCGAGGGCGGGGGCGTGTGGCGGTCCCACCATCCCGGTGACGCGGAGGCACCCGGGGGTCCCCTGACCCCCGGCGGACGCGGCTGGAAGTCCACGTTGCCCGAGGCCCAGTCGGAGCCGGAGCCGGAGCCGGGAGCGGAGCCCGACCCGATCGATCTGCCCCTCGCCGACGACGCCGCCCTCGGCACCGGCGATCTCCTGCGGCACGACGCGCAGGAGACCGTCTGGCGGGCACCCCTGCGGCTGGCCCATCTCATCGACGGCTGGTTTCCCTTGCATCCGTACGTCGTGCAGGAACTTCGTCGGTCCCAGGGCGCGCCCCCCGCGATAGTCCTCGAACTCGACCATGCCGGTGAGGTGTTGGACGAGAAGGAGGCGACACAGGAAGTCACCGCTGAACTCGTCGGCGAATCGGGCCGGTTGACCGGAATAGCCTGGCCTCACGACTTCTTCCCCGGCCTGATGCTTGAGTTGCGCCGTCTCCACGGCGACACGGTGATCCACCTGGCCACGACGCTGCTCGAGGAACGGTTCCAGGTCGGCGATCGCGAGACCGGGCACGGTTACGACCCTCGTGTGCTCACCAGGGAGGACGTCCCGGGGAGTGATCGCCACGGTGACAGCGCGGTCGGACTCGGCCCACGCCTGCTGGTGATGCGCACCGTGCGCCGTTGCGGTCTGCTCACCTTGGACGGTCATGCCCTGATGGACCGTTCGGCCCTGCCGAGCGCGGTCTACGGACGTCGACCGGTCCGGTCACAGGCCGCCGCCCTGGAATCGGCGGTCGCGGAACTCCTCGCCGAACGGCTCCTGGAGCCGGTCCTCGGCAGCCGAGACGCCTGGGGCCAACCGCACTTCCCCGCCCGGGACAGGGAGGCGACGATACCGCTCATCGGCTACCGCCCGGCACGACGGCGAGTGATACGCCCCTGGGGCGGGACGGATACGGAACCGGGCGGCGCAGGCCCGCTGTCCGCCCAGTTGGTCTCCGGCCACCTCCGCCGTCTGCGGCCGGGTTGCTCGCCCAGCGGTGCCCAGCGAGCGGCCTTCCGGGAGTACTGCCGCAGGCTCGGCAAGGCGGACGGCTGGGAACTGCCCTACGGCTACACCTTCGTCACCGAGCACATACGCGGCCGCTGAGGGTGTCCAAGGCTTCCTCTGGCCTCACGCTCACCTCCTCTCCCAAGCTCCGCGGCATTGGGTGAGCCGATCCCGTAGAGCCAGCCACAGAAACGGAGTTCGTATACATGCATGACCGCTACCACGTCGTGACGGGGCCGCCGTTGTCCCCGCCGGGCGTCTCGGCCGAGGAACTCTCAGGCTTGGCCGCCGCCCTCAACGCCTTGGAGCACCCGGCCGCCGCCGCTCTGAGCGACCTCACGGTCGACATGGTGGAACTCGCCTTCAACTCTCTGCCGCCCAAGGACCGGCAGAAGTTGCTCGGCAACCTGGGCATCCGCATGGCGGCCCCTCGACGGGCCGGCCATGCGCTGTGTCAGGACGTTCTCGCCCGGCTGCGGCGCGAAGCCCGGCAACGCGCCTGCAACTGCGGGCTCAGGGGTCTCACCCAGACGGTGATGGACCAGCTCGTCGCGTTTGTCATAGCGTCGGACGGCGAGTCCGCTGCCGACCCCGTTTCCCGGTGGGGAGCGACGCTGGTCCGGGCCACGGTGTTCGCGTGGTGCAATGCCTCCGTCGCCGATGCCCACATCCTTGCCTGGGCTGCGGACCAGGACTGGTTCGTGGCGATGGCCGGCGAGAACGAGGGGGCACGGCTCTCCGCTGTCGCTGAGGTGGCACGGTCGATCGCGGCGGCGTACCCGGGTTTCCTGTCCGGTGTGGTGCAGGAGGAGCAGGAGCAGGGGCCGCCGCTCGCGGCCTCCTCGAACGAGATGTCCGGAACCGCGGCCGACGACCGGCCCTTCGGGGCGAGACGGCCCGACGAGGTCTGCGGGGAGCTGGAACTCGCCCTCGCCCGAGCCCGGCAAGCCGTGGAGAAAGTGGCGGACGCGGTTGCGGACGGCCGCCCTCCGCAGGACGAGGACCTGGTACCGCTGACCGCGCTGAGCGCGGTGTTCGACAGCGCCGAGGCGGTGTTCCGCGCGACGGGGATCGAGGGGGTGCCTCGTCGGCTGGAGGACATGACGCGCGCCGCGCAGGCCCACCGGGCGGCGCACGAACATGACCTTCGGACACGGGAGACCCTGCGAGAACTGCTGGCTGTCGTCTGCCGCCCGGACAGCCCCGCGGCCTCTGCCGCCGAAGCCGTGAGAGGCGCGGCCCGCCGTCTGCTGGACACACCGGTGTGGGAGCAGGCGCAACGGGAGGAGGGCGCCGCACTCACCGCCTTGGCCAAGCTCATCCGTCTGGGGCGGCAGGCGGACGCCGCGGCGGAGATCCTGGCTCTGCAGGAGCAGGTCGTGCGGGGGCTGCCCGCCTGTGCCATGGCGGCGGTCATGGCTCCGGAACTGACGTTGCCCCAGTTGAAGGCCCCCGATCAGGCCCTCGATCAGGCCCTCGATCAGGGCCTCGATCAGGGCCTCGCGCAGGCGGAGGCAGAGGCCGGCGATCCCGCCGAGAGTACGGTGATCGAGCAGCGCGAGGCCGGCCGGGAGGGTGAACGGGCGGACGGGGAGGCGACGGGAGTGTCCGCCGACCGCTCCACGCGGGGAACCGCGCCTGACCCCGCCCCCGGTACGGAAGCCGCCGAGCCCGTTGCGGCGGTCCCCGGTGAGGCCGACACCGGCGACGCGCTGACCGAGACACGTACCTCCAGTGACCCGGCACCGCTCGTTTCCCCGGACGGTGACGCCGCGCCCACGCCTACCGTCGACGGTCCGAGCAGGCCACACGACCGGCACGCGAAGGCTCCGGAAGCGGCTCCCGTGCCGCAATCGGCTCCCGATCCGGAGACGGCTCCCGCGCCGGTCACGGCCATGACCGAAGACGAGGCAGACGAGGAGGAGACCGACGCCGAGCGGGCTCTGGCGCGGCTCGTCGTCGAGCGGCGCTTCGGACTCGCCCACCATGTGGCACGTGCCGGCGGCCACCCCGAGCCGCAGGTGGCGGCGCTCCGCCTGGCCGGTGCCGCCGCGCTGCTGACCTCCGGCGACAGCCAGGGCGCCCGGCTGACCACGGGCCTGCTCCAGCAGTACGGCGCACACGCGAGCCATGACACGGAGGGCAGCGAGCTCCTGCTGCTGCCCGCCCTGCTGCGTACGGCACTGGTCACCGGCGACCACCTGGCGGGCGCCCAGCTCAAGGCGCTGGTGCCCCGTCTGCCGGACCGGCTTGCCGAGGCCGCGGCCGCTGTCGCCGACCGTGCCCTCAGCGGTGTGCTCATGATCGCCTCCCCGTTGGTCGTCATCGCCGATGTCTCCGAGACGGAGGCCCGGCTGCGAGAGCTCGGCG
Source organism: Streptomyces viridochromogenes DSM 40736 (assembly GCF_000158955.1). Classification (GTDB taxonomy): domain Bacteria; phylum Actinomycetota; class Actinomycetes; order Streptomycetales; family Streptomycetaceae; genus Streptomyces; species Streptomyces venetus. Next base: position 6,671,969 of record NZ_GG657757.1, read on the forward strand.
AGCAGTGCCGTGCGCTGCTGGTGCCGCCGAAGCTGCGGTTCGCGCGGGCGACGGAGATCGCCAAGCGCTGGCTGGCCCCTGACGGCGGAATGCTCGGATCGCTGCTGACGACCGTGGTCCGCGATCAGCGCGACGCGGTACCGCAGGTGCGGGACCAGGCCGAACGCCTGTCGAAGCTGACCGAGATCAACAACGAGATCGACCGAATGGACCGCAAGCACCGCTCGGTCAGCGGCAAGCCGCTCCAAGGCTCCGGGCGTCAGGACCTGGTGCACCTCGTGGAGCGGGCTGTCGGACTGGTCAAGGAGTGGTGTCTGGCGGTCGACGGTATCCGCCGCGGCGATCGCTCCGACAGCAACAGGGCGGTCAAGGAGATCTCCTCCCTGCGCCGGTCGCTGCTGGACGGCAAGGATGCGGTGATCGCGGAGCTGGAACAGCTGGCGCGGCGCTCGGGTGCCGACGCCGCCGCAACCGCCTGGGCTGCACGCGCCTCCATGGAGGAGCTGTTCGCCCTGCTGGCCGGTGACTCCGCGACCACACGTCCCGGCGGTTCGATGGTCCCCGAGAAGGTGTTGGACGCGGAACTGCTGAAGGTCTGCGACACCCCGGACGAGCGGCCCTCGCTCGACCTGCTCCTCACCGCGGTCGACCGCACCTGGCAGGACGCCCTCACCGAGCGGCTCTCCCGCGATGCCTTCAGCGCCGCCCGTACCGTCGTCGAGTTGGCTGGACGTGGGCTGCTGCCCGCCGCGCAGTCCGGCGATTTCACCCCGCCCACCCTGGCCGATATCGACGAGCAGGAGGCCGTCCGGCGCACGGAGCTGCGCGGGGAACACGACGAACTCGTCGCCGAGCTGCACCGCGCGCAGGCCGACGGTGCTGTGACCGACGACCAGGATCTGCGCCTGCAGGAACTGTTGGCCGACGCCCGGGACCGGCTCGACGGCACCGGCACGCACGACCTGAGGGACGTACGCCGGGCTCTGGACACCGTGCGGAACGACCTGCCCGACTTCCGGCAGCAGGCTGCCGCCCGGATCCGTGCCCGGCTCGACGCGCTGGACCTCACCGCGGACGGGCGCGCTCAAGTCCTGCGCCACCTGGACACCGGCGGCCTGGCCACCGCGGCGGACCTCGTCTACTTCCTGGAGATCGGCGAACCCGTCCCGGAGATCGAGGGCAGCGAACCCCACCTGACGGATTTCTTCCCGGCGGTACCCGACAGCCTTCCCCGAGGCATCGACCGCGAGCTTGTGGACCTCGTCCGGTCCGGCGGCAAGCATCCGACGCTGTCCGTCCTCGACTACAGTGCTCTTTCCAGCGACGAGGCGGCACTGGCGGCGGACGCCCTGGACGCGTGGCGGGAGCTCGGCGCGACCGAGCCGAAGGACCGGCTCGAAGTGTCCGGGCGGCGTCAGTTGCCCCCACTCCTCAAGCTCCTCGGCTACGACGCCAAGAGCGCCAGGCCGCTGGACGAGCGGTCGCCGAACCTGCGCCGGCGCGAGTACCGCTTCTTCGAGGCCACCGAGGTCGAGATCAACGGCAGGGCGAAGGCACCCGCTTTTGGCTCACAGATCCGGGAGCAGGGTGGCACGCTGCGGGTACTGATGGTCTGGGGCCGCCCGCCCGCCAAGGTCGTCATGAGCCTCGCGGAACGCGACACCAGTGGTGCGGGTCTCCTGGTCGCCTACTTCGGCACGCTCAGCCGCGAGGCCCGCGTGGAACTCGCCGTCGGCTCGGACCGGTTGCAACCACTCCTGGTCGTGGACGACGCGGCCCTCGCCTATCTCGCGGCATGGGGCAACCGGCAGGTCAGCACGTCCACGCAGACGCTGCTGCCGTTCTCCGGGGTCAACCCGTACATCAGGGAGAAGCGCGGCCGGATCGGTGGTGAGATGTTCTACGGCCGTGACGCCGAACGCAAGAGCATCATCGACCCGCGCGGCACCCAGGTCATCTACGGCGGCCGGGGTCTCGGCAAGTCCGCACTGCTCGCCGACGCCGGGGACAAATTCGTCGAGCAGCGCCCGGGCTATCACCAAGCGGTGTACGTGAACCTGGACCAGGAGAACATCGGCAAGGGCAGTTCGCTCGGCCCGGAGGCGCTGTGGAGCGTCCTGGTCCGGAAGCTGACCGAGGCACAGGTACTTGACCCGCCGCAGGGCCGCAAGGCCGCGAAGGACAACGCCGACATCTCCGAGCGCGTGCGCGCGGGCATCCGGGCCTGGACCGACGCGGACTCACGCCGCCGACTGCTGATCCTGCTCGACGAGTGCGACCAGTTCTTCGAGGCGGACGCACCCCGGTTCAACCAGACGAAGAAGCTCAAGGGCCTCGGGGACGATACCAAGGACCGGGCCAAGGTCGTCTTCGCCGGTCTGCATTCCGTGCAGCGCTTCTCCAAACTCGCGAGCAACGGGCCGTTCGGTCACCTCGCGCAGACCCCCAAGGTGATCGGCCCGCTGGCTCCCCAGTATGCGGCCGAGCTGCTGGTCGAGCCGATGCGGGCGCTCGGTTTCGAGTTCCAGGACCTGGATCTCGTCAACCGGGTGCTCGGTTACTGCTCGTACCAGCCGTTCCTGCTCCAGATGTTCGGCCATCGGTTGGTGGAGCTGATGCACCGCAAGCGTGCGCGGCGCGGCCCGGACGGACTCAACGAACCCCCTTACGTGGTAGAGCTCGCCGATATCGAGGTCGTGGAGTCGGACGCCGGACTCAGGGACAGCATCTCGGCCGCCTTCAAGGACACCCTCAGCCTCGACCACCGCTACGACGTGATCGCCAACGTGTTGGCGTACCACGCTCGCCACCGGGGGCTGGAGGTGCGGCTGAGCGATACCGAACTGCGCGAGGAGTGCGAGACGTACTGGCGCAAGGGGTTCGAGCAACTCGACACCGAGGGCTTCCGCGCCTACCTCTCCGAAATGGTCGGTCTCGGCATCCTCGCGCCCAACCACGACGGCCTGGGCTGGCATCTGCGTGGCCCCAACGCCTTGCGCATGATCGGCACCTCCCACGAAGTGGAAGCCCGACTGCTCAGGGCCGAGGAGGACTACAAACTCCAGGAGAGCATCGTGCAGGAAGGCCGTCCCGAACTGCCCGACGGCCGGCCCGCACCGCTCACCAACACCCAGCTGGACGATCTCCTCGGCCGGCGGTCCAACCAGACGAGGATCGTCCTGGGCAGCCCCGCCACCGGTGTCGGCGAGGTCGCCCACACCCTGCGGACGCTCACCGCGGGCATCGCGGGCTGGATGCTGCCACCCGTAGGCAAGCCCAGCGTCTACAAGCAGGAACTCACCGGCGGGCGTCCCGGCGAACGACGTGTCGTCATCAGCGACTTCGTCAACTACCGGGACCCGGTTCGCCCCGAGACCTGCAGGGAGGCAGCCGACCTCGCCGAGACGCTGCTGCCCGTCACCCCTGGTGTGACCCGCGCGGTCGTCCTCGTCACCGACACCAGCCAGCTGGCCCTGTGGCGCCCCCTGCTGACCGGCGCCGAACCCACCACGGCCGACCCGGTGGTGCTGCGCCGCCACGACCACCGCAGCCTGCGCGGCTGGGCGCAGCGTGTCGACATGTTCCAGCGCGAGGACCGGCTGGACCGGCTCCACGAGCTGACCGGCGGCTGGCCGCGACTGGTCGGCGACGCCCATCGGCTGCACCGCGAACTGGACGACCCCGACGAGGCGCTGCGCCGCATGGCGGACCTGCGTACCGACCGGGCCCGCGCCCACGCCTTCGCCAGGGACACGGGCCTGTACGCGGATCCGTTGCTCGCGACCGGATACCGGGCCCTGACGGAGGAGTACAAGGACGGATGGTTCGACTGGGAGAGCGCGCTGACCGCCGTGGCGGTCAAGAGTGAGGTCGACGAGGAGGAGGCGCGGTGGATCGTGGCCTGCCTCGACGCCCTTCAGGTCTTCGACCGCGAAGGTGCTCAAATGCGCCTGGAGCCGCTGTTGCGGGAATGTGTGGCGCTCGACGCGTGAGGGCTGGCTGACAGGACGTGAGCCGTACCGGTTGCCCTGGCAGCTGGTGCGGTTCGTCACCTCCAGGCATGGCACACATTGACGTGCGTGATGACGGTTGCAGAACTGTGAAATTTCTTGGTGTATTGGATCTTTTTCCGCTGGAAGAATTTCCCCGGTTGCCTCGTCGGAGGAGCCGCAGCGCAACTGAACACCAGGGGGAAATGTGGCAGGAGCGACCGGGCGCGACGGGTGGAAAGTCGAACGGGATGACGATTCGTGGACCGTTCCCGGATATGTCGACCTCAGGAAACTCGGTAAGGGTGGGAACGGGCGGGTGGTGATCGCCCGTCACACCGCGACCAGCCGGAACGTCGCGATCAAGTACCTCAATGAGGAACTGTGTTCGAAGACGGAATTTCGCGCTGCCTTGCGAAACGAGGCCCGGCTTCTCAGTGGTCTGACGTCGCCTCATGTGACGCGACTGTACGAGTATGTCGAAGCCGAGCAGGGCGCGGCCATCGTCATGGAACTGGTTTACGGCGCCGCACTTCGCGCGCTGCTGCGGAAAGAGGGGCCCACGCACCCCGAGGCCGCACTCGTCGTGCTGAAAGGCTCCCTGCGCGGGCTGGCCGCCGCGCACGGTGTCGGCGTCGTGCACCGCGACTTCAAGCCCGAGAACGTGCTGGTGAACTGGGACGGCCAGACCAAGCTGGTGGACTTCGGGATTTCCGCGCGCACCGGCGACCGCCACAATCTCAGCGGCACCTGCGCGTACATGCCCCCGGAGCAGTGGAGGACGGAGGCCGCCACCCCGGCCGGTGATGTGTACGCGGCGACCGCCACCCTCTACGAGTGCCTGACCGGCGTGCGCCCGTTCGAAGGGCCGGAACCAGTCGACTTCCTGCGCCAGCACGTCGAGGAGCCGGTGCGGATCGACCGAGTGCCGGAAGAGGTACGTGGGCTGGTCCTGCACGGCATGGCCAAGGACCCGGCGCTCAGGCCCGCGAGCGCTCTCGATTTCCTGCGGGAACTGGAATGGGTGGCCGAGAACGCGTACGGAGCCGACTGGGAGGAAAGTGGCCAGAGTCGGTTGGCCGCGGTGGCGGCGGCCCTCGTGCCGTCGGCGATCTCACGCCTGGACGCTCGTCTGGTGGGCTCCTCGGCCGAACTGGCCCGCACCGTGCTGACCGCACGGCGCCGCAAGCGGCTGCGCAGGCGGGCCGATGTGCTCACCGGCGCGGCCGCCGTGGCGGTGGCGGGGCTGCTCAGCGTGATGCCCAACGGCTCGGCGGACGGGGTCGAAGCGCACGCCGGTGCCCACACCGAGGCGGTCACCAGGGTCGACGCGCGGAAGGACACCGGCTCGTCGAACGGGACGCGGGGCAGCGAGCCTGACCGCACGCCCGAGGCGGGCGCGGACTCCGACGGGGCGGGCGCGGCGCCCGCCGATGACGCCACCGGCTCCGGCTCCGGCTCCGGCTCCGGCAGTGACGCCGGGAACAGGGGCACGGACGCCCGGACCCGGGCGGGTGATACCGGCTCCGGGACGGAGAAGGGCGGCGGGCCCGGCGACACCGGAACCAACACCGATGGGGGCACCGGTGTGGAGAACGACACGCACCCCAGCCCCACCGAGCTCAACGACATCGACCCCACAGTCACGGACTCTCCCGAAGACGAGCCTCCCCGCGATGTGACCGAAGAACCGGACAACGGGGTTCCTGACGAGCACGAGGACCCGAGGACAGGAGTCACAGACGAGCCCCGAACCGGGCCGGACGGCTCCGGCACCGGCACCGGCTCCGGCACCGGAGAGGACCCCACCCCGCGCCCGGGGCACGGCCACGCAAACCCGGGTACCGGCGACGGCGAACCCGGGACCGGCAACGGCACGGGCCCGGGGGATGACGACAACACCAGCCCCAGCCCCAGCACGCAGTCACTCAACTCCACCAGGCAGAGCAGCACCGACTCCGGCACCTCCGTCGCCGGCAGCGGCACCGGCCCGGGGTCGGCAGGGACTTCGGCGGTGACTCCGCGGCAGGGGGCTCCGGTGGCCGTGGAGGGTGAGCCCGGCTGATGCCGGTCGATCTGAGTCTCTGAGAGCGAGCCGAACGGAGGGGCGAGGATGACGGACCGCGGCGAGCGCCCGGTGGTGCCGTGGGAGTTACCGGAGCCGGCCCTGCAGCCGACCCTGCAGGACCCGGATGTGCAACCGACCATCAGGGACGTCGTCGACGCCACCTACGTTCCGACCGCCCTCGACGCCCACTGGACCAGTACCGACTCAGAGCCCGGGCCGGAGACAGAGCCAGAGCCCGCGCCCGCGCCAAAGCCCGCGCCCGAGTCCGAAGTCCTGCACTTCGGACCGGGCGTCCCGCCCCTGGGGCTGACGGACACCGCCGTCGACGTCTGGCACGGCACGGGGGAGCGCGGGAGCCGAAAAGCCCCCCGCGGCCGACCGCACTGGCTGCGCAGATACGGCCTGGCGGCGGCCGTCCTGGTCATCGTGCTGGCCTGGCTGCTCTGGCAACGGCAGACGGGGGACCTGCGGATCACCCAGGTCACGGCGCAGACCAGCAGCGTCCTCGGATGCGACGGAACGGCCGAGGTGGTCGCGGTGGTGAACACCAACGGCGCGGCCGGCACGTTCACCTACGAGTGGAACCGCAGCGACGGCACCTCGTCGGGTCCGCGCGAAGAGCGGTTGGGCAAGGGGCAGGAGGAGACGCGGCTGCGCCTGCTGTGGACCTTCCACGGCAAGGGCACCAGCAAGGCGACGGCGTGGCTGGTCATCAAGTCCCCCAGCCGGCACACGGCGTCCGCGTCCTTCGCCTACACCTGCCGCTGAACCCGTGACGTCGTCTGTTTCGGCGTCCGGTGAAAGAACCGTCTCATTTCGCGGTCGCTTCGGTTCGCCGATCCACCGGAAAGCGAGCGGATACCTCGTGTCAACCCCGCGATGTCCCCCGACCGCGTATTGTGCGTGCCCGAACGGCGCCCCTGGGCTGAATGATCCGTATGAGCGACAAGAGAGACGCCGATCCCCTGCCCGACAGGCGAGTATCCCGATAAGCTGAATTGGGTGCGCCTTGTCGAGCGGGCGGCTACGGGGGTGAGAAGGCGTTGTTTGTGAGCCGATCTGCGACCGCGATGGTGCGCGTGTGGTGCATGATGAGCCACTCGCGCGGCTGCGACAATGACGAACCGCACGGTTTCCATACCTGTGCCGCGCGACGGAACCCGTTACCAGGGCGGACGGAGCGAAGGCATTGGGACTGAGACTGTTACGAGGCAGATCCCGTATCGGCCTGCCACGCATGGTCGTCGGTGCCGGCGTCGCCCTGGCCGCCGAGGTCAAACGCTCCCTGAAGAGCGTCCTGGTCGCCGTGACGGCCGGCGTCCTCCTCAAGGCCACATTGATCGCCCTCGTCGTGGTGTGGGCCTTCCCTAAGCCGGAATTCCTCGTTCTCGGTATTGTCGTGGCCCAGATCGACCGTTTGTCCCGGCGCCCGGCAGCCCGCCGACGGAGTGGCGTTGGCGCTGGTCGTCGCACTGATCCTTTTCGCCGCGCAGATCCTCGTCACGCGGCTCATCAGCCGGCTGCCGGTGCGCCCCCGGGACCCCGCCCTCGCAGCGGAGCCCGCCATCGCACCGCCGCCCCGGCACGCCCAGCCAACAGGCCAGGGTCTGAAACCGGAACCCGAATGAGTACGTGGTCTCCGTAGCGGGGATCGCCCTGAGAGGGCTGCGGCGGCTCATGTGAGCTGATGGGCGGAGTCGCACGCTCGGCGGGGCGACTGACAACAGACGGATCGTCATCACAGGTGTTCCGTCAATCGAGTTGGAGCGAAAGGGGGAGGCGTGAACCGATCGCAGAAGGCCGCGCACGGCACCGGGCCGCACCGTGTGCCGGCGGTGCCCAACCATTCGCCACCCACCACGCGCCTGCGCCGACGGTGCCGCGCACGGTGTCACCGGCATCCCGGCGGCACGCCACACCACGTACGACACCGGGCGATCCAAGGGGACGGGACGCCCGGAGCGCAACCTCGGGGGAACACACCATGCCATTCATCCACTGCAACATGTTCGGAACGCCTCCCGCGGGAGGCGAACCGCCGTGGCTCCCTTATGAGCCGCTGGTTCCGTGGTGCATCGAAGGTCACGAAGACCTGTGGGTGGAGCTCGACCACGTGCCCCCGGCCGTGCACGCCTTCCGCAACCAGCTCATACAGGTGGCGCGCAACATCACCCCGGACCGTGACGGACGCGGGCACCTGGTCGTGGTGAGCGGGCTGCCCGGCACCGGCAAGAGCAGTCTCCTGCACCGCTGCGTCCACGAGTTCGTCAGAGGGCTCGAAGAGCCCGAGAGCGGCGACGACGGCCGGCCCGATGTCGAGCGGCAAGGTGACACGCCCCGCCCATGGCGTCTTCGCGAGCAGTCCGATGCGATCTCCGTCGTGCCGGTCACCGGTGTGCGCAACAACGGGCGCGATCTGGAGTCGTCGCCCAGCGGGCACCAGGAGGCGCCCGAGCTGAGCACGGTGATCAACCGCATCTTCCGCACCGTCGTGGCCGAGTTGAGGAGAACACCCGGCTTCACGGATGTCTGTGGTCCCGAGATCGACTCGCCCGACCATTACCACTCCTGGCACGCGCTCACCGACGCGCTGGCGCAACTGGGCCGCAGACTCGCCGTGATCATTCCGCACATCAAGTGGGAGGACCAGGACTCCCGATGGGCCTTCCTCCGGTTCTGCCATCAGAAGGCCGATCGCGGGGTGGTGTTCTTCGTCGAGACGGAATACACCGCGCTGGAGAAAGAGATCGGCCTGATATTCGACGAAAGTGAACTGCGGGGCGTCACACTCCTCAAGACAGGAGGGCTCGCGCGTGAGGACTGGGGCAAGTACCTGCGGCTGTGGATGGACCTTCCCGGAATCCCGAACCCCAAGGTCGCCATCCACGACGATCTGCTCGACTGCGAGCCGGCGCCCTGGGTCTTCGTCAGCATTTCGAAGCTCCAGACCTTTCTGCGCGAGGCGGCGGACGACGCACTGCAGGCCGACGAAGCCTACTTGCGGCGAAGTCGCGTACTTCTCCGGTTCGACAAGAACCAACCGAACCCGGACAACTTCCTCAGAGGAGGAGCCCCGAATCCGGACGCATTCCTGAGAGAGGAGCCGTCCGATCCGGACGACCCCGCGAAGGAACAAGGCGAGACGGCCGGTATTGAACCCAATGAACTTCCTGATGACGAAGAGGACCGACGAGATGAGCCCTGACGCCTTCCCAGTCGCGGAGGAGAACCCCTTCCGAGGCAGTACGAGCGTCCAGTTGGAGGGATTCGACGACACCACCCAGGTCGGAACCGGTCCCCCGCGTCCGGCGATCCATGTGCGCAGGCGGATCAACGAACAGCTCATGGAACAGGTGCAGCGCTACCTCAACCAGTCGGGAGACTCCTCCACCAGGGGGCGCGTCCTCGCCCTCGTCGGTGAGTTCGGACTGGGCAAGAGCCACCTCGCCGCCCAGGTCACGGACATGCTCAGGCAAAGCACCCCCACGCCTGCGCTGTGGGTGATCGGTCAGCCCTCGTTGGACATGCGGTCCGTCTTCCAGCACCGCATCATGAGCCCTCGCGACAACCTCGAAGCCATGGCCGACTTCGAGCAGGCCATCACCGACTTCTACGCGGACGTCACGGCGGAGCTGCTCGAACAGGACGACACCGGTCGCCTGGGAGCGGCCCGCGACGAGTTCCTGCGCGGGCTGCGGGACCGGAGGCTGGATCCGCAGAAGATCGCGCGCGCCTTCGACCTCGACGAAGAGCTCATCCACAGCCATCTCCGCCGCCACCTGCGCGGCGTCACCGACCACCGCGCCTTCGCCACCGCCCTCGCCCTGCTCCCCAACAAGGCGTACCAGGCCGACATCTGGCGCTGGCTGTCCGGAGAGGCGCCCGCGGCTCCCCTGCAACAGCGAGGTGTCACCCAGCCGATTCAGGGCATCCAGGGTGTCTTCGAAGCGTTCTCGGTGTTCAGCCTCGTCTACGGGCAGAGCGACCGGCCGTACGCGCTCGTCCTGGACGAGGTCGACAAGATCGTCGAATGGACGGCGCAGGACCGGGCGTTGTTCCTGAACGCCTTCGAGATGCTCGTCAACCGGTACGTCAACCAGGGCGGCCTGCTGATCTTCTGCGTCCGGCCCGATCTCTGGAGCTCCCTGCCGGCTTCCCTGCACGAGCGGGTGCTGCCGCTGTGGCTCGACAGCTGGGAGCGGCCCGCGACCGAGGAGCTGATCAAACAACACCTGCTCCGGTCGGGGCGCGCGCCGTCCGACGCGCCCTGTGCGCCCTTCTCCGACCCGGCCGTGGCGCAGATCGTGATCCTCTCGGACGGGGTGCCCCGGCAGATCCTGCGGATCTGCGAAGGGGCCTGGGACCAGGCGGCGCTCGGCCGCAGCCCGAGGATCGACGTCGAGGCCGTGCACGAGGCGATCCGGACGACCCACGAGAAGCGGCCGATGAGCGAAGCGGCACGTCGGCTCGAACGCGTGCTCGCCGGCGACCAGTGGTGGCACAACGCGTCGCCGCGTGGCCTGGGGGACCTTCAGGGGCCGCCGGGCGCGGGCGAGCCCCGCTGGATCGAGGTCACCCGGACCGCGTGGATCGTAGTGCTGCCGGTGCGTTCGCTGCTGACCCGTGCGAGTGTCACCGGCATCGAGAATTTCCTCGGCAACGCGCGCGACGCCGCGGCGGCCCAGGGCATCGAGATGCTCGTCGTGGTCAACGGTCACGCGTGCGGAGCGATGCGCCGGCAGGTCGCCGAGGTCACCGGGACCATGCCCCTGGTGCTTGACGACCCCCGCTTCGACACCGCACTGCGCAGCGGTGTCCAGAGCCTCGCGGAGCGACTACGGGCAAGCCAGGACAACACCGTGCTGGAGAAGTTGTCCCACCGGCTCGACGTCCTCCAGGGACAGCAGCAGACCCTCCTGGAACGTGTGGACAGCATCGATCACGCTCTCGACAACCCGCGCGTCGTCGCCACGCATCCGGTGGCCGGTCCCTCGCACGAGCGGGTGCCGGAGCCGGTGCGGGCGCACTTCCGGGAAGCCCAGGAAGCGCTGGACCGGCTGCTGGAGGAGGGGGAGGGGCCACGGCCCAGCCTCGTGCCCGTCGCCCGGACGGCCGCCGGGCGGCCGCCGCGGCCGCGCCTGCTGCTCGTCGACGACTCCGCACTGAAGAGCATGGGAGCGGTCGTACTGGCCCGCAGACTGCTGGAGGCGTTCCGCGAGGCGATCGTCCGCTGGTGGGAGGAGGCCGGTCCGGGCGGTGGTGAGGCGGAACCCTCCGGACGCGACCAGGGAGAGCTGTTCGCCATCTGCCGAGGCTTCGAGATCTCGATGGAGTCCCTGCCCCGCCTGGACCGGGGCGGTGCCGCTCCGCTGAGCGGCCCGCCGGCACCCGCGACCGGGCCTGGCGAGCGGGCGCAGGACATGCTCGCGCAGCTCGCCGACCGGGTACTGCGCGAGCTGGGCGAAGCGTTCAGTGAGGGACCCGCACCTCTGCGATGAGATCGAGCAGGCGCTCCTCCGCCACGGCCACCTGGGGCTGGCGGAACGTGACTCCGACGACGAAGTCGCCCGCCGCGTCGCCCAGCCAGTGCATGTAGAAGGCGCCGTCCACGACATCGAGGACGAGACGCCGGATCGGGGCACGGGTGACGGGCGCCATGATGCCCGCCAGATCGGTCAGCTGCTCACGCAGGCGGCTGACGAGGTCGCGGTAGATCGCCCGGCGGGCCGCGACCGAGACGACCGCGAAGGAGTCCTCCAGCTCCTGGTGCTCGAAGGCGTCACCGGAGCACACCAGGGACCAGTCGCGGTAGTAGGCGGCGTAGTGCAGGTCGCGCGGGTTGAGGTGGCGGTGCCATATGCCCCGCAGCCGCTGTGCTTCCTGGGCGTCGCGGGAGAGGACGTGCATGAACAGTGAACTCCCCTGGACCAGCGGCTCCTTCACCTCCCCAGGGCGACCCCCGGGCAGTTCGTCGACCATCTGACGCCCAGTCCTGATCTTGGTGACCAGTCTGTTCATCGTGGTGTCCATGGCGTCGCAACCGGGGCCGGACGGGCTGATGCCCACCAGGTACTGGGCGGAGTGCAGACGTGAGCACTGCATCCCGCCTTCCGGGGTGACGACGAGAGTCCGCATCAGATAGCCCACGTCGAGCGCTCGCATCGCCTCGTCGGTCTCCAGGACCCAGCGGACCAGCCGGCGCCCGGGCCGGCCCTCCGTGTCGGCCTCGTCCTCCCAGGACATCCCGGTGGGGAACGGCACGGCATCCGCTTCGCGGACGGCGAAGACGACGGTGTTGCTGACGACGTGGGAAATCGACCGGATCTCCGGGCAGGCCGCGACCGTGGCACGGCACTCCTTGCTCAGGTGGCCGTAGCTCTGGCTGACTTGCGGCACGATCAGGAGCCTGGGATCGCTCACCGCCGCGGAGGCGTCCGGGTTCATCTAGGTGCAACTCCTTCCGGCAGACGACGTATGCGCTGCACTGGGCCTCTGGTTCACACGAACAGCTCCACGTCGATGTCCCGGCGCACCCGGGGCAGTTCGCCGCTGCCCGCCGCGCCGCGCTGTTCGGCGCGGGTCATGGCCAGGTTGTCGGCGGCGATCGCCCTGGCCGGGTGCCGGTTCAGGCCGAGGTGGTCGTAACCGCGCTGGGCGGTCTCCTCCAGTTCCACCGCCGCTTCCCGGTCTCCGCACGCCACCAGGGTGCCGGCCAGGGCGATGGAGGAAGCCAGGGTCCAGGGGTGACGTCCGCCGAGGACCGTCCCGAGTCCGGTGTTGGCGGCCAGGCCGGTCTCGCGGGCCTCCTCCAGCCGGCCCGCGCCCCGCAGATGAACCCCCAGACGCATACGGCACAGGTGGGTCGACGGATGTGCGGGGCCGTACCGGCCCGTCAGAGTGTGCAGACAGCGTTCGGCGTAGTCCACCGCCGGTTGGTGCTCGCCCAGCAGATGGTGGTCGATGGCGAGGCTGAACCGGCATCGCTGGGTGATCATGTGCTGCTCGCCCAGCACGCTGACGGCCATGTCCAGGGCACGGGTGTCGCGTTCCCAGGCCCGGTCGGGATCGCCGAGCCTGCGCTCGCTCACGGCCAGCCCGTTCTCCGCCAGGACCGTGATCGGGACGCGGTTGATCGCGGGCCGTGCCGTGCTGCGCGGCGTCCATCCGTGCTTGAGCAACTGGTACGACTCCGCGTCCTGGCCGAGCAGGCGGTGCATCTCGGCCAGCCAGGGGACCATGCCCCTGACGGCGGGGTCGTCGTCGCCGCCGATGGCCCGGCGATGTTCGTAGACCTGGCGGAACAGCCGCATGCCCTCGGTGTAGTCGCCGGCGGCGGCGTAGCACCAGGCCAGGTTGCGGTGGACCTGCTCGGTGGTGCTGTGCCGGGGGCCCAGCAGCCTCGTCATGCCGCGGGCGACGTGCAGGGCCTCGTCGAGGGCGTCGCCGACATAGCCCGCGGTGCCCAGGTGCGCGGCATAGCCGTCGGCCATCTCCAAGGAGCGGGGATGGGTGATGCCGAGGTGCCCCCGATATTCGCGCAGCACGCCGAGGGCGAGACTGCCGGACTCCTCGTACTCGCCCCGCAGAAACTGCGCGTCGGACAGCAGGGCGCGCAGCCGCCGGTGCTCGGGGGAATCGTGTTCCGTCCAGCACCCCAGTGCGAGCCGGGCCAGGCGCAGGCACTCCTTGAGCGACTCTTCCTCCTGGGTCCGGACGAGGTCGGCCAGGTGGCTGAGCAGCGACTGCCGTACCGCGGGGCGGGGGTCCTTCCAGAGCCGCAGCGCCTCGATCTGTCTGCCGCGCCGGCTGACCGTCTCGGAGTCGGGAGGAGCGGGGCTCGCGGCCATGCCGAGCAGGTGCTCGCCGAGCGCCGCGCGCAGTTGGGTCTCGACGCGTGGATCGTCGCCGAGCCCGGCCACGACGAGGTCCCGCAGCACCCGGTGCTGGCGGACGGCCTGTCCGGGGCGGGCGAAGTCGAACTCGACCAGGCCGTGCTGGTGCAGTGCCCACAACGCGGCGTCGACCAGGAGGACGTCCGCCGGGCGGACCGGCTGCCCGTCCGCGGTGTCGTCCGGCCCTGCCTGGGCCAGCGCCACTCTCATGGGCCGTGAGCGCAGCACACTCAGGTCGACCCCCGCACCGGTGATCAGCGCACAGGCGTCGATCAGCCAGCTCAGCGCCGCGGCGCCCGCCGGTTCGTGGGACCACGCCTCGGCCGCCGGGCTGGAGCGTACGGAGGAGCGGGCCATCCGCAGCAGGATCTGTGTGCCGGTCAGCGATCCCGGGCCGTGGGCCTGTTGCTGGTCGGTCCAGGTGTCGATGAAGGCCTCGACGGCGGCCTGCCGGGCCTGAGCGCCGGTGAGGTTGTCCTTCTCCTCGGCCCGGGTCGCCGCGGCTCCGATCCAGCACGCGGCCAGGCGCAGGGCGAGCGGGAGCGGCCCGACCCGGTGGACGACAGCCCGGGCGTGGGACGGCTGGAGACCGGGCAGCAGCGTCAGGAGCAGTGCCTCGCTCTCCTCCTGGCAGAAGGGCGCGGCCTGCACGGCGTCGGCCGGCGCGGGGCCTTGACCGGAACGTGCGGCGAACAGGATGTGGCAGTTGCCGGACGGCGTCGGCAGCATCGCCGTCATCTCGCCCAGGGACGTCACGTCGTCGATCTCGTCGCAGACCAGCAGCCAGCGCTCGCCCCTTGTGTCGCTCTTGGCCCGCAGCGCCCGGATGTGGTCGCTGGGGTCCTGGACGGTGGGTTCGCCGAGGGCGTCACCGAGTGCGGCGAGTGATGCCCGGACGCTGTCGGGGGTGTCCGACCGCAACCACCAGACGACGTCGTAGGAACCGCCGAACCGGTGGCAGAACTCGAGCAGGGCTTCGGACTTGCCGACGCCGGGCGCGCCGAGGAGCAGGCAGGGGCGGTTCTGGTCGGCGAGGCTGCGCAGGGCCTCGCGGATGTCGTCGAGCAGGGTCTCGCGGCCCACGAAGGTGACGCTGCGGGCGGCGATGTTCGTGCGGTTGGGGAGGCTGGGGAAGCGGTGGGGGGAGTAGGGCAGACGGCGCGGGACAGGGAGCGACAGCCCGCGCAGCAGGAGTTCGGCGGCCCGCTGCTCGTCGTGGCGGCGCAGGTCGATCTGCTGGTGGTGGGCGAACCCGGGCGGCAGGGCCTCGCCGTCCATCAGCACCATCCGGATCCCCGGATCGGACAGGGTCCGCAGTGCCTGCTGTTCGTCGGGGCGCACCGTGGTCGGCTGGAGCAGCAGCACGGCGGCGTCGTCCGCCGGGCGCTCGGGACGCCAGCCACTGTAGGTCCGTCGTACGACGGTGACGCCGACGGCGCGCAGCTGGGACTCGATCCAGTCGGCCCAGACCGCGTGGCGCGAGGTGTGGACGAGCGTGACCTGCTTCGGAGTGACGGGGCGCGGCCGGTCCAGGGCGGCGACGAGGCGTTCGAGGGCGGGCAGGACCCGTTCGTCGAAGCCGTTGCCGTTGTCCAGCTCGGTGCCGAGCCGGGGGCTGCGGGCCGACATCGCGTGGTAGGGGATCTCCAGGTAGCGCACCGGGCGGCCGTGCAGCCGCGCGAAGCTCTGCCCGACCCGGTCGCGGGCGATGCGCAGTTGGTCCTCGTGCGACCAGTCGGTCTGCAGTGCCAGTGCGATGACGTCCAGGGGGCGGTCGGCGTGCCGCAGGAGGCGCCGGGCCAGCGTGGCCGCGTCCTCGATGAAGGAGGAGTCGGCGGTGAAGCAGACCACGAGCAGGTCCGGCAGCCGCGCGAGCTGTGCGGTCTGTTCCTCGGTACGCGGCATCGGTGCGTCGATGAGGACGTCGTCGTACCCCTGGAAGGCGGCATGATCCGGGCCCGCCCCGGACAGCGCGGCCAGCGGATTCGGGCCCTTCAGGGTCGCCAGTCCGATCGGATGGGCGACACGGGAGGGAGACCACTCCTCCAGGGTCGGACCGCCCTCCTCGTTCGGCAGCAGAGCGACGGCCGGGGCGACCGAGCGGACGTAGTGCCGGGTGCGCACGTCGGCGTTGCGGCCGTCGAGGACGAGCACCTTGCGGCCTGAACGGGCAAGCAGTACAGCCGTGTTGAGCAGGGTGGTCGTCTGGCCGATGTCCTCCGCCGTGGAACAGAACGCGGCCACACGGGGGCGGGAGATCCGGCCGTCCGCCTCAGACATCTCGGCTCCGCTTCGCTTCGTCGGTGGTGATCGGGCGCAGGGAACGGGCGGTGGGCAGACCCGGGAGGTCACTCCTCCTGCACGTCACCGCCGCTGGGCCCCTTGTCGTGATTCGTGGTGAACATGGCCTCGGGGCGTGCCGCTTCCTGCCGCACACGCCGTAAGGCACTCACTATCACGGATTCGGGCAGTGACTGGATTGCGTCGAAGGGAAAATTCGAAAGATCAACCAGGGGAGAATCCAGCACCCCCCGTGTTTCGACCTGATCATCCATACGGAGCCCCACCGTCCCGATTGAGTCGAGAATCCGCCACGAGTGGAGGACTGCCGGACAGTTGTGGTTTGGCCCCTCAACTCGGCTGCCAAACTGATGCCTTGCTGTCAGACTCAAATGAGTCTACCGACAAGTGCGACGCTTCGGGCGGTCATCGGATCGTCCGGTACGCCGCAGGAAACCGTCCTGGTTCGGAGCGCAATTTCGTTCGCACACGGGAGCTCGATGAGTACCGAAACGGGTGAGCCGGATGTGGCGCGCGAGGATTTCACGGAAAGCGCCGTGGCGCTGTCACCGGGACGGGCGGCGGCGCTTCCGTTCC
Organism: Streptomyces viridochromogenes DSM 40736; assembly: GCF_000158955.1. Taxonomy (GTDB): domain Bacteria; phylum Actinomycetota; class Actinomycetes; order Streptomycetales; family Streptomycetaceae; genus Streptomyces; species Streptomyces venetus. The sequence goes on from NZ_GG657757.1 coordinate 6,688,795, forward strand.
ACACCTTCATACTCAAGGTGCACAGCCGCTGCGACCTCGCCTGCGATTACTGCTACATGTACACGGCCGCGGACCAGACCTGGCGGCAGCAGCCGCGCGTGATGTCCCCCGCGGTGGTCACCTGGACGGCGCGCCGCATCGCCGAACACGTCCGCGTCCACGGACTGCGGCAGGTGGCCGTCGTCCTGCACGGCGGAGAGCCGCTGCTGGCCGGTCCGCGGCGGCTGCGCCAGATCGTGACGGAGATCGCCCGGGAGGTGGGGCCGGAGGTCCGGGTCCGCACCTCCGTGCAGACGAACGGGGTACGGCTGACCGACGCCTGGCTCGACCTCTTCGCGGAACTGGACATAAGGGTGGGGGTGAGCATCGACGGCGGCCGGTCGGAGCACGACCGGCACCGTCGGCATCCCGACGGCCGGGGCAGCCACGACCAGGTCGCGCAGGCCGTCCAGCGCCTCGCAGCCGCCCCCCGACGGCGCCTGTTCGCCGGGCTTCTGTGCACCGTCGACCTGCGCAACGACCCTGTCGCCACCTATGAGGAGCTGCTCCGTCACCGGCCTCCGATGATCGATTTCCTGCTGCCGCTGGGCAACTGGTCCGCGCCGCCCCCGGGGCGCGTCGCGGGACGGCCCGACACGCCGTACGGGGACTGGCTGGCAGCGGTGTTCGACCGCTGGTACAGCGCGCCGGTCCGGGAGACCGAGGTGCGGATGCTGGGCGACCTCGTCGCCCTGCTCCTCGGTGGGCGGGCCCGCGTCGAGGGCCTGGGCCTGGAACCCATTCGCTACGTCGTGGTGGAGACGGACGGTTCCATCGCGCTCGACGACACGCTGCGGGTCAGCTACGAGGGCGCCACCCGCACGGGACTGCACGTGGCCAGGGACTCGTTCGGCCGGGCCCTGGACCACCCCGAGGTGACCCGGCGGCAGAGCGGCGCGGCGGGGCTGGCCTCCGTCTGCCGGGCCTGCTCGCTGCTGCGGGTGTGCGGCGGCGGCCGTTACACCGACCGCTACGACGCGGCCGACGGCGGATTCGGCAATCCGAGCGTGTACTGCCCGGACCTCGCGGCTCTGGTCCGCCATGTCCACCGGCGCGTGGCCGAGGACACCGCACGGCTCCGGGAGCTGGCCTGAGTCCGGAACACACGACGGTGACACCGGCCGCGTTCCGTCTGGACGGCCGGCGGCTCGCCGCGCTCGCCCGGGGCGGCGGGGGCGCCGCGGCCGTACGGCTGCTCGGGGACAGCGAGTACAGCCGGCGGCTGTTGCTGCTCAGGGCCGTCCTGGACCGGGCCGGTGAGTGCGGCGGAGACTCGCAGACCGCTGTGAACCGGCTGTTCGGCGTGCTGTCCGACGCCCGGCGTACGGCGCCCGACGTGACCCGGCGCATCCTCGGCCACCCCTCGGTGGGGCCACGGCTGGTGACGACCTGGCGGGCGCTCGACACGAGCGCGCCCGCGACCGCGGACCCGTTGCCGCTGGCCGAGGTGGCGGCCGCGTCCGCCCTCGCCACCGGACTGGACACCTCGATCGGCCTGACCGCCGTCCGACCGGGAGCCGTCCTGCCGGGGCTGGGCGCGGCCCGCCTGCCCGACACCGCTCCGGGGACCGCCCTGCTGCTGCGCGGCAACCGCGCGGGCTCAGTCCTGGAAACCGGGACCGGCCTGCGCGTGGACCTTCCGCCGATGACGGCGTTGCGCGCCGAACACGCGGACTGGTGGCCGCTGCGGAGCGCGACCGCCGAGCCGCAGGCGTGCCTCCTGATCGACGACGTCGACCAGGCCGTGGCGACGGGCGCCGAGCGACCGTACCGATTACCCGCCGACGAACTGCGTACCTGGCGGTCCATGGCCGCGGCGGCCATGAGGCTGCTGCGGGCCCGGCACGCCGAGTACGCCGCCGAGCTGGATGCCGGCCTGCGCACGCTGACTCCGGTGCCCCTCGCCGAGGGGGCCCGGGCGCGCCACAGCGCAAGCGCGGCCGAGATGTTCGGCGGAGTGACGCTGTCCCGGCCCGCGCACGCTCGCGACCTGGCCGAGACACTGGTCCACGAGATGCAGCACAGCAAGCTGGCGGCCGTGATGCACCTCGTCGACCTGCTCGCCGAGCCCGGTGCGACAGAGCCGGGAGCGCGGTACTACGCGCCGTGGCGGGACGACCCGAGGCCGTTGTACGGCCTGCTGCACGGCACGTACGCCTTCCTGGCCGTGGCCCGCTTCTGGTCCCGGGAGGCCGCTGTCGTGTCCGACCCGGCTCAGCGCCATCGGGCGTATGTGCGGTGTGCCCGGTGGCGTGAGGCGGCGTCGGAGACCAACGAGGCGATGCTGGCCGACGGGAGCGAACTGACGGACACCGGGCGCCGGTTCGTCGCCACGATGGGCGGGTCGCTGGCCGAGCTGTGCGCCGTGCCGCTGCCCCGGTCCGCCGTGCGGGAGGCACGGCGGCAGGCGGAGGCACACCGCGCGCGCTGGACGGAGCGGAACGGGGCCGGCGGGCCGGAGAGCTGAGGCGCGACGACTGCGTGCTCCGGCCGGCAGAGCGGAGCGGAGCGGACGAGTGCGACATGTCCGGTGTTGGGCGGGTCGCGCACGGGGTAGAACACTCCCCGCATCAGGTCTTCGGTCGGGCCATGGGGGTGGTGGGGATGGGAACCGTGGTGCTTGTGCACGGTATCGGGAACCTCGTGCGGGGCGCGTCGCCGCAGCAGGCCGCGGAGCTCAAGGCCGCCGCCGCGGCGGAGCGGCTGAGCAGGGGCCTGAACGCGGCAGGGCTGTCCCATGTGCCGGTGCCGAGCCTGGTCATGGCCTACTACGCCCACCAACTCGCCGATGACTACCGGCCCGAACAGCAGTCCGCGGACGGGAGCACTCTGGAGGACCTGACGCCCGCCCAGGAGGGCGAGGCCTGGGAATGGCTGGAGGCGGCCGGAGTGGCGCCGCCCCGGGAAGGCCAGGCCGGCATGCTCTCGCCGCTGCGGTGGGCCGTGAACCGGCTCGTCGAACAGCGCGCCGGGGACGACGCGCCGTCCGAGGCCCGGCGGCGGCTGGCGGAACTGCTGTCCCGCCTCGTGGTGGCCATGCTTCAGGACACCGACGCGTACACCTCACGTCCCGGGCGCCGGAAGGCGGTTCGGGCGACCGTGGCGCAGGCCGTCCGCGACCACGACGCACGGGTCGTCGTCGCCCACTCGCTGGGCAGCGTGGTGGCGTACGAGACCCTGCACGCCCATCCGGACCTGGAACTCGACCTGTTGCTCACCCTCGGCTCGCCGCTGGGGCTCCCCGCGCTCATGCGCAAGCTGGACCCCGAACCCGTCGACGGGCGCGGGACGCGGCCCCCTGGCGTGCGGCACTGGGTGAACATCGCCGACGTGGGCGACCTGCTGGCGGTGCCGCGGGAACTGGGCGGTGCCTTCCCGGTCGACGTGCACGCGACCACGGACATCGGCCTCTTCGATCCCCACACCCTCGGCGGCTACCTCTCGGCCGGACTGACGGCGGCCGCCCTCGCGCCCTACTTCACGGACTGATCCGTCACCAGCTGCCGCACACCCGGGAACTCATGCCGTACGGAGGGGGAATACGGCCGTGACAGTGCACGCACTCGTGGTGGGCGCGGGGAGCTTCCCCGCGCGCGTCCCGACCGAGGAGGAAGAGGCCGAGGGGGTGCTGCCGCTCGAACCCCTGCCGAGCGTGGCCGACTCCGTGCGGAACGTCGCGCACGCCCTCCAGCGGGCCGGCCTGGACGTCACCGGGCCCCTGCTCGACCCGACACCCCTCGAGTTCCGCCTCGCGTGGCGGGCGGCGCGCCACCGGGCCGGGCAGGATCCCCTCGTGGTGCACTTCAGCGGCCATGCGCAGACGGTCGGAACCGTGCTGTACCTGGCGATGACGGGAACCACGACGCTCCCCAAGAAGATCCGCGGCACCAGCGTGGACTTCGACGACCTGCTCCGGGACGCCGAACACGAAGAGGGCGGGCCGGTCCTGTTCCTGCTCGACGTGTGCGGCGGCGGTACGGCCCTGACCTCGCAGCTCACCCAGCGCCTGCTCGGTATGGAGAGTCGCAACGCCTGGGTGATCGCGGCCTGCGCCGCCAGGAAGATCACCTACGGAGCGCGCTTCAGCAAGGCGACCGCCTCGGTGATCGACCGCATCGCCCGCCGCGCGCTGGACGTTCCTCCCGACCTGGAACACGTTCCCGTGACCCTGCTGGCGGAGGAGATCGACGCCGAACTGGAGCGCATCGACGCCGCCGAGGGCATGCCGAAGCAGGACGTGGTGTGCACCAAGCACGACGAGGCCTCCCAGCCACCGGCGCCGTTCCTCCGCAACCCGCACCACGCCGTCGACGCCGCGGAGCAGTTCCGGGCCGAAGCGGTCGCCGCTCTGCGGCGCTACGCCGAAAAACTGGATCCCCGGCTGGACCTGCACCACTTCGCCGCCCGGGCCGCCGGCACCCCGGACGCGGAGGCGTTCTTCTTCAGCGGGCGCCGTACCGAGCTCAAGCGCATCGAGGAGTGGCTCGGCGATTGCGACCCCCGGCGGAACCGCCTCCTGGCCGTCATCGGCAGACCCGGAGCGGGCAAGTCGGCCCTCCTCGGGGTGACGGTGTGCACCGTCCACCCCCAGCTGCGTCCCCTGCGGGACCGGCTCGACCTGCGTGATTTCCGCCCCCCGCCCGATCCCCGGCTGCTGGCCGTGCACGCGCACCACCTGTCCACCCAGGACGTCGTGGACTCGCTGCACCGGCAGGTGAGGGCACTGCGCACGCCCAGGCAACTGGGCGGACGTCCGCCTGCGCGGGCGGAGGCGACGAACGCGACCCCCGAGGAACTGGCCGCGGCTCTGCGCGCGGTCGGCGACGTCACCGTCGTACTCGACGCGCTCGACGAGGCCGACGACCCCGACGGGCTGCTGCGGCACGTGCTGCTGCCGCTCGCGGGCGAGGGCGGCGATCCGGTGCCCGGCTGCCGGGTGCTGGTCGGTACCCGGCTGTGGCCGGACAGCCTGCCCGACCTGCATGCGGCCGTCGCCGGCCACCCCGATCGACTCCTCGACCTCGACGCGGAACGACCCGCGTCACTGGCCGAGCACCTCGCCACCTACCTGGGCCGGCTGCTGGACACCGATTACCCCGCCGACGTCACGGAGATGATCGCGCGCCGCCTGTCGGGCCCCGCCGAGCACGGGGCGTTCCTGACCGCGGCCGTGTACGGCGCCCACCTGCGCAGACTCTCCCGGGCGGGCACACTCCTCTCCCGGGACGAGATCGCCCGGGACCTGCCGTGCGATCTGCCGGGGATGCTCGAACTGAACCTGCGCACGCTCACCGCCGAACTGCCCTGGACCGGCGCGGTGCTGGCGGCGCTCGCCCGGGCGGCCGGGCAGGGCATGCCGTCCGGCCTCGTGCACCAGGTGGCCCTCGCGCTGCGCCCCGACGCCCGTGACGGGGCGCTGCCGCCGCGGCTGAGGGACACGGCCGAGGCTCTCACCGAGGCGCGGTTCTACCTCCGGTCCACCCACGACCCCGGTGCCGATCCGGCCCTGGACGGCGGGAAGCTCTACCGCTTCTTCCACCGGGCGCCGGCCGAGTACCTGGCGGAGCGCACGGATCCCGGAGCCGTACTGCGGGCCCTGCTGTCGACCGTGCCGGCCGAGCACGGTGTCCGCGACTGGTCCAGGGCGGACCGTTATCTGCGGCGACACGCGGCCGACCACGCGGTGGACGCCGGCCCGGACCAACTGGACGCGCTGCTGGAGGACGTGTCGTACCTGCTGCACGCGGACCCGGAGCGGCTCGTACGGCACCTGCACCGCGCCCGCGGTCACCGGGCCCGGCTGCACGCCGACGTCTACCGGCAGACCACGGCACACCATCCGCTCCGGCACATCACGGCCGTACGACGGGACCTGCTGTGCCTCGACGCGACCGTGTGGCGGGACACCGGGCTGTCCGACACGCTGGCCTCCCAGCCGGGCCTGCCCCCGGCACCGACCCGGCCGGTCTGGGCGGCGAGCCGGACGGCGACCACGGCACGGCTGCAGACCCTCGGCCCGCATGCCGGGCCGGTCTCCCGGGTGATGCTGACTCAGGTGCCGGACGACGAGGGGGCCGGGGTATCGGAGTGCGGCGGGACGTACGCGGTCGTCAGCACCGGGGACCTCGACCGGACACGGTTGTCGGACCCGTTCAGCGGCAGGACCCTGCGCACCCTCGGCGGTCTGTCGGGGCCGGTCCGGGCGATCGCGCCGGCCCGGCTCGCGGACGGCCGCCCCGTCCTCGTCTCCGGAGGTGAGGACGGTCACTTGTACGTCCACGACCTGCGCACCGGCGACCGGGTCCGTCGGCGGGCGGCCGGCATCGGGCCGATCCGGACGCTCGTCACCGTCACCCTCCCGGAGGGCGGCACCCGCGCGGTGGCCGCCGGGCAGGGCAAGACGCTGCTCCTGTGGAACCCGGACGACGGCCGCCTGACCCGGCTGGACAGCTCTCTGGTGCTGATCTCCGGACTGGCCGCCACGCGACTGCCGGACGGCACCCCGGTCGCCGTCGCCGTCGGTGAGGAGCAGGCGGCCCGGGTCTGGGACGTGCGGACGGGACAGCCGCTGGGCACCCTCGGACCGCACGCCGACTTCGTCCGCGCGGTGGCCACGACCACGCTGGGCGACGGCACGGTCGTGGCCGTCACCGGCTGCTACGACGGCCGTGTGCTGGTGTGGAACGCGGCGGACGGGCGCAGGCCGCACGTGCTGACGGGGCACGCGGACCGGGTGACCCGCGTGGCCGCGGGTACCGCCGGCGACCGGCACGTCGCGGTGAGCGGTGACCGCGCGGGGCGTGTCCTGGTGTGGGACCTCGCCGCGGGCCGGCGGCTGCACGAGCTGGTGACCGCGGGCCACGGGGTGATCACCTCCCTCGCGCTGGTCGAGGACGGCGGGGGCGGACGGGTCGTCACGGGCTGCGCCGACGGACGAGTCGCCGTGTGGGAACTCGGCACCGGACGGCGGACCCACGTCTTCGCCGCGCATCCCGGTGGCGTGCACAGCGTCGACGTGGCGCTGATCGACGAGCGGCTGGTGGCGGTGAGCGGCGGCGCCGACGGCAACGCCGTCGTCTGGGACGTCGTGGACGCCCGCCCCGACGCCCCGGAGACCGGGCACGAGGAGGTGATGGAGGCGGTGGCCATCGCCGCGCCGGAGGAGCGGCCGGCCCTGTGCGTCGCCGGGGGCGGCGAGCGGGGTGCGGAGGTGCGGGACCTGGCGACGGGCGACCACCGACACGTGCTGGACGACTCGGGGCGCCGGTTGCTGGTGCGGGCGCTGGCGACGGCCGACGTGCCGGACCTGGGGCCGGTCGTCGTGGCGGGCGGCCGGGACGGTTCACTGCGGATGTGGGAGCTGACGACCGGAAAGCTGGTCCACAGGTTTCCCGGCGGGCCGGGACGGATCAGGGCGGTGGCCGTGGGCCGCACCGCGGACGGCCGGCAGGTCCTGGTCGCCGGCGGAGACACGGCCGTCGCGACCGTGTGGGAGCTGCGGACGGGGACGCGGTTGCCGACCTTCACCGGGCACGGCGGCCGGGTGACGGCGATATCCCTGGCCGACGGTGGCCGCACCCCCGGCCTCGTGGTCAGCGGTGACCGCAGGGGCTCCCTGCTGGTGTGGGACGTGTCGACCGGGTCCGAAGTGGCGGCGCTGACCCGCGGCGACCGGCGCATCGAGGCGGTGGCCACCGCCGTGCTGCCCGGGGAACGGACGGTGGCCGTGTCCGGTGGGGACGGGGGCGCGGTCCGCGTGTGGGACCTGGACCGTCCGGGGGTGTCCGAACCTCTCACCGGCCTGCGGCAGCGGGTGACCGCCCTGGCCACGGTGCGGCTGCCCGGAGGCCGAGTCCTCGCCCTCGGCGGGGGCGAGGACCGGCGTGTCGTCCTCTGGGATCTCGTCACCCGGCAGCAGCTGGCGGCGCCTTACCACCTGCCCACCGCCGTCTCCTCGATCGCCGCCTGTGCCACGGGATTCGTCGTCGCGCACGAAGCGGGGACGGCGAGCTTCGCCTGGTGCGCGGAACTCCTCACCCCGGTGTCCGGAGGAGAGGGGTCCCCGGCCCCGTCGCCCTGATCTCACCGCACCGGCGTGAAGTCCCGCGCCCCGATGCTGTGTTCTCCGGGGGCGACCCCCGGGCCCCCGGCAGGGGGTTGGTCACCGCACCGGCGTGAAGTCCCGCGCCCCGATGAACTCCGGCCGCCGCACCGGCGCCGCGAACGGTTCCACCGCCGTGTTCTCCACGCTGTTGAAGACGATGAAGACGTTGCTGCGCGGATACGGCGTGATGTTGTCGCCGGAACCGTGCATGCAGTTGCAGTCGAACCAGGTCGCCGAGCCCGCCGCGCCGGTGAACAGGCGGATGCCGTGCTCGTCGGCGAAGCGGGTCAGCGCCTCGTCGGACGGTGTGCCCGCGTCCTGCATCTGGAGGGACTTCTTGTAGTTGTCCCTCGGCGTCCGGCCGGCGCAGCCGACGAACGTTCGGTGCGAGCCCGGCATGATCATGAGGCTGCCATTGGTGGCGAAGTTCTCGGTCAGCGCGATCGAGACCGACACCGTGCGCATCCGCGGCAGGCCGTCCTCGGCGTGCCAGGTCTCGAAGTCCGAGTGCCAGTAGAACCCCGAAGCGCCGAAGCCCGGCTTGACATTGATCCGGGACTGGTGGACGTACACGTCGGAGCCGAGGATGCGGCGGGCGGTGCCCGCCACGCGTTCGTCGCGTACCAGGTTCGCGAAGACCTCACTGATCTTGTGCACCTCGAACACCGACCGGACTTCCTGGGTCCTGGGTTCGACGATGCGGCGTTCGTCGGTGCGGAGCCCCGGGTCGTGGAGCAGCCGGTCGAGTTCGGTGCGGTAGGTCTCGGTCTCGTCGTCGGTCAGCAGGTGGCCGTCGGTCAGGAAGCCGTCGCGTTCGAACGACTCCAGACCGGGGGAGGTCGGCCCCCAGACGACCGGATCCCTGCGGGGTGTGATGACCTCCGCGGGGCCCCGGGTGGGGTACAGGTCCTGGACGGCCGTGGTGGTCGCGGTCATTGGCCGGTCCCCTTCCGTCAGGCGTTGGGTTCGGGGGGCGGGTAGCTGCCGTTCTCGTCGTGGTCCTCCCACCCGGTGACCGGGGGGTTGAAGACGCACACGCAGCGGAAGTCCGTCTTGGGGCGGAGCGTGTGCCGCTCGTGGCCGTCGAGCAGGTACATCGTGCCGGGCTTGATCCAGTGGGTCTCGCCCGTCTCCTCGTCGGTGAGTTCGGCCTCGCCCGCGACGCACAGCACGGCCTCGACGTGGTGCGCGTACCGCATCGACGTCTCCGTGCCCGCGTACAGCACGGTCTCGTGCAGCGAGAAGCCGGCCTTGTCCCTGGCGAGCACGAGGCGTTTGCTCTCCCAGGTACCGGAAGCGGCCCTCACATGGCGCTCGGTGTTCTCGATCTCGCTCAGTGACCGGACTATCACGTCGTCTCCCGTACCGACCGGGCGAGGATCCGCAGCCCCTCGTCGAGTTCCTCCGGAGGGATGGTGAGTGCCGGCAGCAGCTTGACGACCTCGTCCTCGGGCCCGGACGTCTCGACCAGCAGCCCGAGTTCGAAGGCGCGGCGGGCCACGGCCGACGCGCGGTGCTTCTCGGTGAACTCGATCCCCCACACCAGTCCGCGTCCGCGGACGGCGGCGCCGAGCCGGGGGTGCTCGTCGCGGATCGTGTGCAGCGCCTGCTCGACCTGTTCCCCGCGCGTGATGGTCTGCTTCTCCATCCGGTTGTCGGTCCAGTACGTCTCGAGCGCGGCGGTCGCGGTGACGAAGGCGTGGTTGTTGCCGCGGAAGGTGCCGTTGTGCTCACCCGGTTCCCACACGTCCAGGCCGGGCCCGAACAGGCACAGCGACATCGGCAGGCCGTAGCCGCTGATGGACTTCGACAGCGTGACGATGTCCGGCGTGATGCCGGCCTCCTCGAAGGAGAAGAAGGCCCCGGTGCGTCCGCAGCCCATCTGGATGTCGTCCACGATGAGCAGCATGTCGTGCCGGTGACAGAGATCGGCCAGCTCCCGCAGCCACTCGCCCCGGGCCACGTTGACGCCGCCCTCGCCCTGCACCGTCTCGACGATCACCGCGGCGGGCTTGTTCAGACCCGAGCCCTGGTCGTCGAGCAGCCGCTCGAACCACAGGAAGTCCGGCACCCGGTCGTCGAGGTAGTGGTCGAACGGCATGGGGGTGCCGTGCACCAGCGGGACGCCGGCGCCGGCCCGCTTGACGACGTTGCCGGTGACGGCCAGCGCGCCCAGGGACATGCCGTGGAACGCGTTGGTGAAGGAGACGATCGCCTCGCGCCCCTTCACCTTGCGGGCCAGCTTCAGCGCGGCCTCCACGGCGTTGGTTCCGGCCGGGCCCGGGAACATCACCTTGTACGGCAGTTCGCGCGGGAGCAGCACCAGATTCCGGAAGGTCTCCAGGAACCTGCGCTTCGCGGTGGTGGCCATGTCCAGGCCGTGGGTGATTCCGTCGGCCTCGATGTAGTCGAGGAGGGCCCGCTTGAGAGCGGGGTCGTTGTGGCCGTAGTTGAGCGATCCGGCACCCGCGAAGAAGTCGACGTAGGTGCGGTCGTGCTCGTCGCGAAGGCGGCTTCCCCGCGCGTGGACGAAGACGGTGGGCCACCCTCGGCAGTAACTGCGTACCTCGGATTCGAGGCTTTCGAATACGCTCAGATCCGGCTGCCTTTTCGTCATGACACTCCTAGGTGCGGGAAGAGCCTGAGCACCGGCACTTCTGCGGCGCCGCCGAATTTCAGCGCAGTGGTCCGATGCGGTACAGGTACTCGGGCTCGTGGGCCTCGGGAAACAGCTCCGCGGGAAAGAGGAGTTCGCGTTTCAACGGTGCCCTGTGTCGTTCGGCGAAGGAGAGGAACAGCTGCTGGGAGGCGGTGTTGTCCGGGCTGATGGTCGTCTCCACCCGGTCGATGACGCTCTGCGCACACAGTCGGCCGGTGAGGTGGTCGAGCATGGCGCCGGCGAGGCCCCGTCCGCGATCGGCCCCGGTGACGGCGATCTGCCAGATGACGAGCACGTCGGGCCGGTCGGGGCGGCGGTAGCCGGTGGTGAAACCCATCGGTGCGCCGTTTCCGTCGCGAGCGACCGCGGAAGTGTGCGCGAAATCGCGGAACCACAGCAGGTAACTGTACGGAGAGTTGACGTCGAGTTCTCCGGATTCGCGGGCGATACGCCAGACAGCGGGACCGTCCGCGATTGTTGGTTCCCCGATGTATTCCGTCAGTGTCGTCATACGGAGCACCTTTGTTCCACGGTCACCGGGTGTTACCGCATTCCCGGGGCGTGTGCGACTACTCATGTTACGTGGGTGGTCCCGACTCGGCCACGGGACCAATACTTGAAACCCCAACCGTGATCGGGGAGAGGGCGGCGACGGCCCACCCGAGCGAGGATGCGCTGGTCACCGCCCAGTAGAGTGCGCCTCTGTCGTCCCCGAAAGCCGAGGTACCGCGCAGTGACGCCCGCACCCCCCGCACCGACCGCCACCGTGACCGTCGTCGGGATCGGGGCCGACGGCTGGGCGGGGCTGCCCGGCGTCTCCCGTGCCGCGCTGAGCGAGGCCGAGGTCCTGATCGGGGGCGCGCGCCAGCTGGATCTGCTGCCGCCGCGGTGCACCGGACAGCGCGTCGCCTGGCCGTCGCCGCTGCGCCCCGCCGTCCCCGGCCTGCTCGCCGCGCACGCCGGGCGCCGGATCGCCGTGCTGGCCAGCGGAGACCCCATGTTCTACGGCATCGGACGCGCCCTCGCCGAGGAGACGGACGCCCTGCGCGTCCTGCCGCACCCCTCCTCGGTCTCCTACGCCGCGGCCCGGCTCGGCTGGCCCCTGGAGGACGTGGAGGTCGTCACGCTCGTCGGCCGGCCCGCCGCCCGCCTCGCCGCCGCCCTGCACCACGGCCGGCGCCTCCTCGTCCTCAGCGCGGACGCCACCACCCCCGGCGAGGTCGCCGCCCTGCTGCGGGACCGGGGCTTCGGTCCCAGCCGGATGCGGGTCCTGGAGCAACTGGGCGGCGAGAAGGAACACGCCACCGCCGAGTCCACCGCCGACGACTGGCAGCACCCGCCCGGCGACCCCCTCAACATCGTCGCCGTCGACTGCCGCCGCGCCCCCGACACCCTGCGGCTCGGCGCCGTGCCCGGGCTGCCGGACGAGGCGTACGAGCACGACGGGCAGCTCACCAAGCGGCACGTCCGCGCCGCCACCCTCGGGGTTCTCGCGCCCGCGCCCGGTGAACTGCTGTGGGACATCGGCGGTGGTTCCGGATCCATCGCCGTCGAGTGGATGCGCACCCACCCCTCGTGCCGCGCGGTCACCGTGGAGCGCGATCCGGCGCGCGCCGAGCGGATCACGCGCAACGCGGACCGGCTCGGTGTGCCCGGCCTGCGGGTCGTCACCGGTGCCGCCCCCGCCGTCCTCGCCGAGCTCCCGCCCCCCGACGCGATGTTCGTCGGCGGCGGACTCACCGCGCCCGGCCTCCTCGACGCGTGCTGGGAGGCGCTGCCCGACGGCGGGCGGCTGGTCGCCAACACCGTGACGCTGGAGTCCGAGGCGCTGCTCGCCGACGCCCACCGGCGACACGGCGGCGAGCTGGTGCGGCTCGCGGTTTCGCACGCCGTGCCGGTGGGGGGCTTCACCGGGTGGCGGCAGGCGATGCCGGTGACCCAGTGGGCCGTGCGGAAAACCCTCGGCACCGCGGGCCTCGGCGCCCCAGGACTCGGCACCGCAGGACCAGCCACCCCAGGACTCGACACCCTTTCGGGAGCAGACAGATGACCGTGTACTTCATCGGTGCGGGCCCCGGTGCCGCCGACCTGATCACGGTGCGCGGCGCCCGCACGCTCGCCGCCTGCCGGGTCTGCCTGTACGCGGGCAGCCTGGTCCCGCGTGAACTGCTCGCCGAATGCCCGCCGGACGCCCGGCTGGTGGACACCGCGCAGCTCGACCTGGACCAGATCACCGCCGAACTGCTGCGCGCCCACGAGGAGGGGCACGACGTGGCCCGGCTGCACTCCGGGGACCCGTCCGTGTTCAGCGCGGTGGCCGAGCAGATGCGGCGGCTGGACGCGGCCGGGGTGCCCTACGAGGTCGTCCCGGGCGTCCCGGCCTTCGCCGCCGCGGCGGCCTCCCTGAAGCGGGAGCTGACCGTGCCGACCGTAGGCCAGAGCGTGATCCTCACCCGTGTCGCCAACCGGGCCACCGCCATGCCCGAGGGCGAGGACCTCGCCACGCTCGGCCGCAGCGGCGCGCTGATCGTGCTGCACCTGGCCGCCAGGTACGCGGACCGCGTGGTCGAGGAGCTCCTCCCGCATTACGGCGCGGACTGCCCCGCCGCGGTCGTCGCCTACGCCTCCCGCCCCGACGAGATCGTCATCCGCGGCACGCTGGAGGAGATCGCCGGGAAGGTGAAGGAGGCCGGTGTGCTGCGCACCGCCGTGATCATGGTGGGGCGGACGCTGGGAGCGGAGCAGTTCCGGGACAGCCACCTGTACTCGCCGGAGCGGGAACGCCACGTGTGCTGAGCACGGTGAGCGGCCGTCAGGCCACCGCGCTGCGCCCCACCACCGTCCCCGCCCGGTCGATGCAGATCACGTCGACCGCCACCGGAGCCCCCCGCAGCACGGCCAGGGCCTCGTCGCGGGCGGTGGTGGCGACCAGGTCGCCGAGCGGCACCCCGGCCGCGATGCAGGACTGGAGCGCGGCGAGGCCGGTGTTGGCCCCGGCCACCTCGGCGGCCAGGGCCTCGTCCGCGCCGCCGCGCCGGGCCAGTTCGGCGAGGAAGCCCTTGTCGACCTGGGAGCGGGCGGAGTGCAGGTCGAGGTGGCCGGCGGCGAGCTTGGAGAGCTTGGCGAAGCCGCCGCAGACGGTCAGCCGGTCGACGGGGTGGCGGCGGATGTACTTCAGCACCGCGCCCGCGAAGTCGCCCATGTCGAGCAGGGCGTCCTCGGGCAGGCCGTACTCGGCGACGACCGTCTTCTCCGAGGTCGACCCGGTGCAGCCCGCGACATGCGTACGGCCCGCCGCCCGGGCCACGTCCACACCCCGCCGAATGGAGTCGATCCACGCCGAGCAGGAGTACGGCACGACGATGCCGGTCGTGCCCAGGATGGAGAGGCCGCCCAGGATGCCGAGCCGGGGGTTCCAGGTGGAGCGGGCGATCTCCTCGCCGTGGTCCACGGAGACGGTGATCTCGACGTCCCCGGTGCCGCCGTGCCGGGCGGCGACCTCGGCGACGTGGTCGCCCATCATGCGGCGGGGGACGGGGTTGACGGCCGCCTCGCCGACGGGCAGGGGCAGGCCGGGGCGGGTGATGGTGCCGACCCCGGGCCCCGCCCTGAACACGACCCCGGCCCCGGCGGGCAGCGGCCGTACCGTGGCCCGGACCAGGGCCCCGTGGGTGACGTCCGGATCGTCGCCCGCGTCCTTCACGACCCCCGCCATCGCGTGCCCGTCGCCCAGTTCCTCGGCGGCCAGCGCGAACGACGGCGTCTGTCCCTTCGGCAGGGTGATCGTCACCGGGTCGGGAAACTCGCCGGTCAGCAGGGCGGTGTACGCCGCCGTCGTGGCCGCCGTCGCACACGCGCCGGTGGTCCAGCCGGGGCGCAGGCCGGTGTGTTCCAGCTGGGCCCTGCGGCCGCCCTTCACTTCGCTGCTCATGAACGGACCTGGACTTCCATGCACGTACTGATCCTCGGTGGCACCTCGGAGGCCCGCCGTCTCGCCGAACTCCTGCACGCGACACCCGGGGTGACCCCGACCAGCTCCCTCGCGGGGCGGGTGGCGAGTCCGCGGCTGCCGCCGGGTGAGGTACGGGTGGGCGGCTTCGGCGGGGTGGAGGGGCTGACCGCGTGGCTGCGCGAGCACCGGGTGGACGTACTCATCGATGCCACCCACCCTTTCGCCGGGACGATCAGTTTCCACGCGGCGTGGGCCGCCGCCACCGCCCATGTTCCCCTGCTCGCCCTGCGGCGCCCCGGCTGGGTCCCCGTCGAGGGGGACGACTGGCACGACGCCGGCTCCCTGGAGGAGGCCGCGCTGCTGCTGCCCGCGCTCGGCCGGCGGGTGTTCCTCACCACCGGGCGGATGGGCCTGGCCGCGTTCGCCGCGCTGGACGAGCTGTGGTTCCTCGTACGGTCGGTGGACGCGCCCGAGGCTCCGCACCCGGCCCGGCTGGAGGTGCTGCTGGAGCGCGGCCCGTTCACCCTCGACGGAGAGCGCGAGCTGATCCGCCGCCACCGCATCGACGTCGTGGTGACCAAGGACAGCGGGGGAGGGGCCACCGCGCCGAAGCTGACGGCCGCCCGGGAGGCCGGGCTGCCGGTGGTCGTGGTCCGCCGGCCCCCCGTCCCCGAGGGCGTCCCGGTCGTCTCCGACCCGGAGTCGGCGGCCCGGTGGGTCGGGGAGCGACTTGAGGGTGACTCCCGGACCACCGGCTGAGAACGACCCGGCCCTGCCGGAGACCCGCCGGGCTCAGACCCGGGGAGCGGCGCCGGCGCCGGGCGATCTTCTGGCGGCTCCTGCGTCCTACCCACCGGCTCCTCAGCCGATCCCGCCGGGCCCGTGCCTTCGGCCGACGGCGCGGGGGCAGGCGTTCCTCGTGGCCCCGCGCCGTGCGTCCCGGATCGTCAGGAGAGCGGTCCGGGCCCGGTCTCCGGGTATCGCCGCGGGGTCCAGGCGATCTCCTCGCCGTCCCCGCGGCGGACCGCCCGGGTCTGGGAGGAGCCGACCAGCAGGATCGTGCGCATGTCGACCTCGGCCGGATCCAGGTCGGACAGCCGTACGATCCGCACCCGTTCGCCGGTTCCGCCGACGTCCCGTGCCACCACGACCGGGGTGTCGGGCGCCCGGTGCTCCAGCAGCAGCTCGCGTGCCTTGCCCACCTGCCAGGTGCGGCTGCGTGAGCCCGGGTTGTACAGGGCCAGCACCAGGTCCGCCGAGGCGGCGGAGCGCAGCCGCTCGGCGATGACCTCCCACGGCTTGAGCCGGTCGGAGAGGGACAGGACGGCGTAGTCGTGCCCGAGCGGGGCGCCCGCGCGGGCCGCTGCCGCGTTGGCGGCGGTCACGCCCGGCAGCACCCGCACCGGCACATCCGCGTACTCCTTCCGGGAGGCGACCTCCAGCACGGCCGTCGCCATGGCGAAGACGCCCGGGTCGCCGCCGGAGACGACCGCTACCCGCCGCCCGCGCCCGGCCAGATCCAGGGCGAACTCGGCGCGCTCCGACTCGACCCGGTTGTCCGAGCCGTGCCGTGTCTGTCCGGGACGCTCCGGCACCCGGTCCAGGTAGGTCGTGTAGCCGACCAGGTCGTCGGCGGCGGCCAGCGCACCCCGTGTCTCGGGCGTCAGCCACAGCGGACCGGCCGGCCCGGTCCCGACCACGACGACCTCGCCCCGCTCCGGCGTCCGAGGCCGCTCGGCGTCCACCTGGCTGGGCAGCACGGCCACCGAGAAGTACGGCACCGACTCGGCGTCCACGTCCGCCAGTTCGGCGAGCCGCTCCCCGGCCATGGTGGCCCGCTCGACGTACCGGGCCTCGCCCAGCCGCCCGGAATCCGCGAAGGCCTGCCGCACCTTGGTGAAGGTCCGCCCCAGCTTCATCACCACGGCGGCGTCCGTCGAGGCGAGCCGTGCGGTCAGCTCCTCCTCGGGCAGGGTGCCCGGCAGGATGGTGAGCACCTCCTCGCCCTCGGCGAGCGGTGTGCCCAGCCGGGCGGCCGCGGCGGACACGGACGTGACGCCCGGGATCACCTCGGTCGCGTAGCGGTCGGCCAGCCGCTTGTGCATGTGCATGTAGGAGCCGTAGAACATCGGATCGCCCTCGGCGAGGACCGCGACCGTCCGCCCCGCGTCCAGGTGCGCGGCGAGCCGGGCCGACGCCTCGGCGTAGAACTCCTCCATCGCGCCCTTGTAGCCGCCGGGATGGTCGGTGGTCTCGGTCGTGACCGGGTAGACCAGCCGCTCCTCGATGTGGTCTTCGCGGATGTGCTTCGCCGCGATCGAGCGGGCGATGGAACGGCCGTGCCGGGCGCTGTGGTACGCGATCACATCCGCCTCGGCCATGACCTCGACGGCCCGTACGGTCATCAGGGACGGGTCGCCCGGGCCGAGCCCGACCCCGTACAGCCGCCCCGCGTTGGACTGCTCGCCGCTCACTCTTCCTCACTCGCGATCGCGTTGAGCGCGGCGGCGGCGATGGCGCTGCCCCCGCGACGGCCGCGCACGACCAGGTGCTCCAGGCCGGACGGATGCGCGGCCAGGGCGTCCTTGGACTCGGCGGCCCCGACGAAGCCGACCGGGACACCGATGACGGCGGCCGGCCGGGGAGCCCCCTCCTCGATCATCTCCAGCAGCCGGAACAGGGCGGTGGGCGCGTTGCCGACGGCGACCACCGAGCCCTCCAGCCGGTCCCGCCACAGCTCCAGCGCGGCGGCGCTGCGCGTGGTGCCGAGCCGCGCCGCCAGTGCGGGCACGGACGGGTCGGAGAGGGTGCAGAGCACGTCGTTGCCGGCGGGCAGCCGCTTGCGGGTCACCCCGCTGGCCACCATCTGCACGTCGGTGAAGATGGGCGCACCGGAGCGCAGGGCCTGCCGGGCACGGGCCACGACGGCCGGTGAGTAGGACAGGTCCCGTACGAGGTCGACCATCCCGCAGGCGTGGATCATCCGGACCGCTACCTGGCTGACGTCGGCGGGCAGGGCCGCGAGGTCCGCCTCCGCGCGGATGGTGGCGAAGGACTGGCGGTAGATCGCCGGGCCGTCCTTCTCGTAGTCGTACGTGGTCACGGTGGTCTTCACACTGCTCTCGGTCGTCATACGGCTCATGAGGTGATCGCCGCCAGGGCGGTGGCGAGTCGGGCGGGGTCGTCCATCGAGGTGGTCCGGGACTCCTGGCCGTGCACGGCGGTGGAGAGTCGGTAGCCGCCTCCCGGAGCGGCGACCACGTCGACGCGGTCGCCCCGGGGGTGCCCGCAGCGGCGTTCGCACCCGGACCAGTACAGGGGCAGCCCGTGCGGCTCGACCGCGCCGAGGGCCCCGGCCGCGTCGGTCCGTACGTCGGCCTGCGACTTGGCGCATCCGGGCCTGCCGATGCAGGCGCCCACGCGCAGCCAGGGGGAGTCGGGGTCGGTGACGAGGCCGGTGGCGGCGAGGCGCGCGAGGGACTCGTCCGCAGGCGTCCCCTGTGTGGGAAGTACCACACCGCGCCACGGCGTCAGACGCAGCTCCTCGGCGGCGGTATGGGTCAGTTCGCGCCATTGGCGCACCGTGAGCCGTCCCAGCGGTACGTGCACGGAGAGGGCCGTGCCGAGGGCCCCCGGGGGCGGGCCGTCGGTGCGGCCGGTCTCCCGGGTGCGCGGCTCGTGACGGATGCCCTCGGCCGTCAGACGCCGGCCGACCGCGTCGAGCAACTCGTCCACCGGGCGGTCGAGTTCCTCGACACGCCAGACGCGCGCCCCGCTCGTCCGCGCCGCCTCCAGGAAGGTCTCGCCCGCCACCAGCGCGGCCCGCGCCGCGTCCTCGACGGCGACGTGCAGCGCTGTTCCGGCCATGCCCAGGCCGAGTTGCGCCCCGCCGTCCGGCGTCGCCCGGACCGTCACGTCGGCGTCGAGCCCGGCCACGTCACCGCGTCCGTCGTCGAGCGCGAACAGGAAACGCCCCGACAGGGCCCGCGCCGCCTCGCTCGCGCACAGCGCCGCGTCGAGGGCCGTCAGCCAGGGCCGTACGTCCAGCAGGCCCCGCCCGTCGAGGCCGGACAGCGGCGAGGCCACGATGTTGCGCACCCGCTCGTGCGCGTGCGACGGCAGCATCCCGGCCGCGTCCAGCAGCCCGGTCAACTCGCCGCCGCAGCCGTCCGCCAGACCCCGCAGCTGCACGTTCCCGCGCGAGGTCAGATGCAGGTCGCCGTCGCCCAGCCGCTCCGCCGCGTCGGCGAGCACCTCCGCCTGCCGAAGGGTCAGTACACCGCCGGGAACCCGGACGCGGGCCAGTGCGCCGTCGTCCGCCGCATGCAGCCGCAGCGTCCCCGGGCAGGCGTCACCGCGGTCCCGGGAGACCGCTGTGGCCTGGGGCGATGAACGGAGGGCAGGCGTGGACATGGCGGCGAGCATACCTACCATCACACCCGCTGTACGCCCCGCCCTTTTCGCCTGCCCCTTACTATGATCCGCGGCGGATCATCCGGTCCGCCGACGCCACGACGGCGACAGGGGAGGAAGCCCGGTGCGAGTCCGGCGCGGTCCCGCCACTGTGAGCCCGGCCCCCACCGGCCGGGCGAGCCAGGAACTCCCGCCGTCCTACCACCGCCCGGGGCGCGGACACCCCGAGGAAGGCCACACGCCGCATGATCCTTCTCCTGTCGACGTCCGACACCGACCTGCTCAGCGCACGCGCGGCGGCCGGCCCGGTCCCGTACCGCTTCGCCAACCCGGCCCGCCTCGCCCTTGAGGACCTCCCCGGTCTCCTCGACGGTGCCGACCTGGTCGTCGTACGCCTCCTCGGTGGCGTCCGGGCCTGGCAGGAGGGACTCGACCTGCTCCTCGCCGACGGCCGCCCCGTCGTCGTCCTCACCGGCGAACAGGCCCCGGACGCCCAGCTGATGGCCGCCTCCACCGTCCCCGTCGGCATCGCCGCCGAGGCGCACGCCTACCTCGCCCACGGCGGCCCGGCCAACCTGGAGCAGCTCGCCCGCTTCCTCTCCGACACGGTCCTGCTGACCGGCCACGGCTTCGAGGCACCCGCGCCCGCGCCCACCTGGGGCCCGCTGGAGCGCACGGCCCGCGAGGGAGCCGACGGCCCGACCGTCGCCGTGCTCTACTACCGGGCCCACCACATGAGCGGCAACACCGCCTTCGTGGGCGCCCTCTGCGACGCGATCGAGGAGGCGGGCGGGCGGCCCCTGCCCCTGTACGTCGCCTCCCTGCGCGCCCCCGAGGCCGAGCTCATCGACGAACTCCGCGCCGCCGACGCCATCGTCACCACCGTCCTCGCCGCGGGCGGCACCAAGCCCGCCGAGGCATCGGCCGGCGGCGACGACGAGTCCTGGGACGCGGGCGCGCTCACCGCGCTGGACGTCCCGATCCTCCAGGCCCTGTGCCTCACAGGCTCGCGCACCGCCTGGGAGGAGAACGACGAGGGCGTCTCCCCGCTCGACGCGGCCAGCCAGATCGCCGTCCCCGAGTTCGACGGCCGCCTCATCACCGTCCCGTTCTCCTTCAAGGAGATCGACGAGGACGGCCTCCCGGCCTACGTCGCCGACCCCGAGCGCGCGGCCCGCGTCGCCGGAATCGCCGTACGCCACGCGCGACTTCGGCACATCCCGCCCGCCGCCAAGCGCCTCGCACTGGTCCTCTCCGCCTACCCGACCAAGCACTCCCGCATCGGCAACGCGGTCGGCCTGGACACCCCCGCGAGCGCGGTGGCCCTCCTGCGCCGGCTCCGCGACGAGGGCTACGACTTCGGAACGGACACCGAGGTGCCGGGCCTGGCCTCCGGCGACGGCGACGAACTGATCCGCGCGCTGATCGAGGCCGGCGGCCACGACCAGGACTGGCTCACCGAGGAGCAACTCGCCCGCAACCCGGTCCGCATCCCGGCCGCCGACTACCGCCGCTGGTACGCCACGCTCCCCGAGGATCTGCGCACGGCGGTGGAGGAGAAGTGGGGCCCGGCCCCCGGCGAGATGTTCGTCGACCGCAGCCGCAACTCGGAGGGCGACATCGTCCTCGCGGCCCTGCGCTTCGGCAATCTGCTGATCCTCATCCAGCCCCCGCGCGGCTTCGGCGAGAACCCGATCGCGATCTACCACGACCCGGACCTCCCGCCCTCCCACCACTACCTGGCCGCCTACCGCTGGATCGCCGCGGCCGCCGAGGACGGCGGGTTCGGGGCGGACGCGATGATCCACCTCGGCAAGCACGGCAACCTGGAGTGGCTGCCCGGCAAGAACGCCGGACTGTCCGCCGCCTGCGGCCCCGACGCCGCCCTCGGCGACCTCCCCCTGGTCTACCCCTTCCTGGTCAACGACCCCGGCGAGGGCACCCAGGCCAAGCGCCGCGTCCACGCCACGCTCGTCGACCACCTCGTCCCGCCGATGGCCCGCGCCGACTCCTACGGCGACATCGCACGGCTGGAGCAACTCCTCGACGAGTACGCCCAGATCTCCTCCATGGACCCGGCGAAGCTCCCCGCGATCCGCGCCCAGATCTGGACCCTCATCCAGGCCGCCCGGCTCGACCACGACCTCGGCATGGACGACCGCCCCGACGACGACGGGTTCGACGACTTCCTCCTGCACGTCGACGGCTGGCTCTGCGAGGTCAAGGACGCCCAGATCCGCGACGGTCTGCATGTCCTCGGCAACCCGCCGCAGGGGGAGGACCGCGTCAACCTCGTCCTCGCCATCCTGCGTGCCCGCCAGATCTGGGGCGGCGTGACGGCCCTGCCCGGCCTGCGCGAGGCCCTCGGCCTGGACGAGTCCGCGGCGACCCGTACGACGGCCGACGAGGCCGAGGACAAGGCCCGCGCCCTGGTCCAGGCGATGGACGACGCGGGCTGGGACCCGGCCGCCGTTCCCACCGGGCACGGCGAACAGGTCGCCGCCGTCCTGGAGTTCGCGGCCCGCGAGGTCGTCCCGCGGCTGTCGGCGACGACGGCCGAACTCGACCACACGGTCCACGCGCTGGCCGGCGGCTTCGTCCCGGCGGGCCCCTCCGGATCCCCGCTGCGCGGCCTGGTCAACGTCCTGCCGACCGGGCGCAACTTCTACTCCGTCGACCCCAAGGCCGTCCCCTCCCGCCTCGCCTGGGAGACCGGCCAGGCGCTCGCGGACTCCCTCCTGGAGCGCTACCGCGCGGACAACGGCGACTGGCCCACGTCCGTCGGCCTCTCCCTGTGGGGCACGAGCGCGATGCGCACGGCGGGCGACGACGTGGCGGAGGCCCTCGCGCTGCTCGGCGTCCGCCCCGTCTGGGACGACGCCTCGCGCCGGGTGACCGGCCTTGAGGCCGTCCCGCACGAGGAGCTCGGCCGTCCCCGCATCGACGTCACCCTGCGCATCTCGGGCTTCTTCCGGGACGCCTTCCCGCACACGATCGGCCTGCTGGACGACGCCGTACGCCTGGCGGCCTCGCTGGAGGAGCCGGCCGAGGTCAACCACGTCCGGGCCCACGTCCAGGCGGACCTCGCCGAGCACGGCGACGAGCGCCGCGCCACCACCCGCATCTTCGGCTCCCGGCCCGGCACCTACGGCGCCGGACTGCTCCAGCTCATCGACTCCCGCGACTGGCGCACCGACGCCGACCTCGCCGAGGTCTACACCGTCTGGGGCGGCTACGCCTACGGCCGCGAACTCGAGGGCCGCCCCGCCCGCGAGGAGATGGAGACGGCCTACAAGCGGATCGCGGTCGCGGCGAAGAACACGGACACCCGCGAGCACGACATCGCCGACTCCGACGACTACTTCCAGTACCACGGCGGCATGGTCGCCACGGTCCGCGCCCTGCGCGGCACCGCACCCGAGGCGTACATCGGCGACTCGACCCGCCCCGAGACGGTCCGCACCCGCACCCTCGTCGAGGAGACCTCCCGGGTCTTCCGCGCCCGCGTCGTCAACCCGAAGTGGATCGAGGCGATGCGCCGCCACGGCTACAAGGGCGCCTTCGAACTCGCCGCCACGGTGGACTACCTGTTCGGCTACGACGCCACCACCGGCGTGATCGCCGACTGGATGTACGACAAGCTCACCGAGACCTACGTCCTCGACCCCGCCAACCGCGAGTTCCTCCAGCAGGCCAACCCCTGGGCCCTGCACGGCATCGCCGAACGCCTGCTGGAGGCGGAGTCCCGCGGCATGTGGGAGAAGCCCGACCCGGCGGTGCTGGAGGGGCTCCGGCAGGTGTACCTGGAGACGGAGGGGAACCTGGAGGACGACGGGTCCTAGCCCCGCGCCTCACCACCCGGTGCGCAGCAGGTGGTTGAGGAGCAGGGCGAGCACCGCCTGGGCGGTGAGCCAGGCGCGCGGGCGGGGGAGGAGCGCGCAGGCCGGGAGGAGCCACACCGCGAAGGGCAGCCAGATGCGCTCCGTCTCCGCCTTGCTCATGCCGGACAGGTCGGCGAGCAGCAGGGCGAGGAGCGCGCCGCACACGAGGACCGCGAGGCGGACGCCGTCTCGCGGCTCGGTGTGCCGCCCGCGCAGCACGGCGCCCGTCCGCCGCAGCCCCGCCGCCGTCGCCAGGCCCGTGACGATCACCGCGCAGGCCAGGTTGGCCCACACCCAGTAGCCGTAGGGCCGGATGCCGCCCGCGCCCTGGTGATAGCGCGTCACCAGCAGGCGGTACGCCTCCCACCAGTCGAACCCGGCGAGCGTGAACGCCGTGGGGACCACCGCCAGTCCGGCGAGCAGCGGCACCAGCAGGGCGGGGCGCTCCCGGATCCCGCCCTGGCCGAGCGCCAGTACCGCCGCCGCGATCAGCGCGACGAGCGTGAGTCCGTACGACAGGTAGCAGGTCAGGCCGAACAGCAGCCCGGACGCGCCCGCCCACCAGAAGGACCGGCCGGTGACCGCCAGTGCCAGCAGCGCCACCGCCCACGCCGCCACCGCCGCGAAGTACGCGTCGGCCGAGGTGCCCATCCACACGGCGGCCGGGGCCAGCACGAGGAAGGGCGCCGCCCGGCGCGCGAGTCGCTCACCGGCCAGGGCACGAACCGCGACCAGCACGGCCACACAGGCCGTCGCCCCGACGGCGATGCACCAGATGCCGGCCCAGCCCCCGCCCCGCAGCCCGGCCCGGTCGAGCAGGACGAAGGTGAGCGTGGCCGCGGGCGGGTGGCCGGCGACGTGGGCGGGCCAGTTGTCCGGGGAGTCGAGAAGGATGTGCCGGGTGAAGTCCCGCAGGGCCGCCGGGATGTCGTGGAAGCGGTCGATGACTTGGAGGTATTCGTAGCGGGTGGTGAGCCTGCGCGCGATGCCGCGTTGCCAGCCGTCGACCAGCGCGAGGGAGCAGATCCACGCCGCGCCCGTGCCCCAGGCCACCGGCAGCAGGGCACGCCAGGGGAGACGGGCCGCGAGGGCGGGCCCGTGGACGACGGTGGCGATCGCGACCAGGACGGCCGCCGGGGTGCCGGGGCCCAGGTGAGGGCCCCAGGACGCCAGCAGCGGAGGCCAGTCGACGAACAAGGTGTGGCTGGTGTCCTGGATGCGGCGGCCGGCCAGGACGGCCGCCGCCACGAGCAGCGCGGCGGCCCCGGCGGCGTACAGGTCACGGCGGAGGGAGCGGGTCACACCGGAACGCTAGGCCGACAGGGCGGGCGCGGGCCGCCGTCCGGGCCGGACGTCAGCGTTTCGTCATGGGTCGCGCACGCTTTCCCGGGGGGATCCCGGCCTACCGTCGGGCCATGCGAGACGACCCACGGCTTCCCTCCTCTCCCGGCTTCTGGCGCAGCCCCCTGCGCGGCCCCTGGTTCACCTCGGTGCTGGGCCTCGTCCTGCTCGTCGGCATCACCGTGCTGTTCGTGACGGGCCTGGTCTCGTACGCCGCCTACAACCCGGACCTGTCGCCGGTGAACGACAAGACCCCGGAGAAGGGGATCCTCGGCTTCTACCTCTTCGCCTGGCCGACGAACCCGCACTGGCTGTACCGGCTCAACCAGGGCGTCCACGTCACCCTCGGCGTCACCCTGATCCCCGTCCTGCTCGCCAAGCTGTGGTCCGTGATTCCGAGGCTGTTCGCACTGCCGCCGGCCCGCTCGCTCGCGCACGCCCTGGAGCGGATCTCGCTGCTGCTCCTGGTGGGCGGCGGGCTGTTCGAGTTCGTGACCGGAGTGCTCAACATCCAGCTCGACTACGTCTTCCCCGGTTCCTTCTACCCGCTGCACTTCTACGGGGCGTGGGTGTTCTTCGCCGCCTTCGTCGCCCACGCGCTGCTGAAGACGCCCGTCGTCCTGCGCAACGTGAGGCAGCTGCGGGAGGAGCGAGGGGAGAAGCGGGAGGAGACGAACGACCTGGTGACGCCGCGCCCCGCCGAGCCGACCGTCTCCCGACGTGGCGCCCTGTGGTTCGTCGGGGGCGGCTCCCTGCTGCTGTTCGCGACGACGGTGGGGCAGAACTTCGACGGTCCGCTGCGGCGCACCGCCCTCCTCGCACCGCACGGCGGCGAGGATCCCGGCAGCGGCCCCAACGGGTTCCAGATCAACAAGACGGCCGCGTACGCCGGGATCGACCCGGCCGAGACGGGCGAGGACGCCTGGCGGCTCGTGGTGACGGGGCGTACCGGCACCGTCCGCCTCAGCCGCGCCCGGCTCGCCGAACTTCCCCTGCACAGCTCGGCGTTGCCCATCGCCTGTGTGGAGGGCTGGTCGACGTCGGACCAGTGGTGGCGCGGCGTGCGGCTGCGCGATCTCGCGGCGCTCGTCGGGTACGACGGCGACCCGCCGGACGTGTTCGTCGAGTCGCTCCAGCGGCACGGCGCCTTCCGGAGCGCCGCCCTGAGCGCCGATCAGGTGGCCGACCCGCGTTCCCTCCTCGCCCTGTACGTCAACGGCGAGGAACTGTCCCCCGACCACGGCCACCCGGCGCGGGTCATCGTGCCCGCGGCGCCCGGTGTGCTCAACACCAAGTGGGTGGCCCGCATGACGTTCGGAGACCTGTGATGCGCCGACCGAGGATCCTCGTGGGGAGCCCCCTCCAACTCCTCCTGCTCGCCTGCTCCTTCGCGCTCACCGCCTATGCCGGGGTGCGGCTGCTCGCGGACGACTGGTTCGGCGTGGCGCTGTGGGTCGTGGGGGCGGCGCTGCTGCACGACCTGGTGCTGCTGCCGCTGTACGCGGCGGCGGACCGGGCGGTCGTACGGGGGTTGGGCGCGCGCCGGGAGTGGGTGCCGTACGTGCGCGTACCCGCGGCCCTGTCCGCGCTGCTCCTGCTCGTGTGGTTCCCGCTGATCAGCGGCGCGGTCGAGCGGCGCTACCGGTCCGCCACCGGACTCTCCCCGGACGGCTTCCTCGCCCGCTGGCTGCTGATCAGCGCCGTCCTCTTCGGCGGCTCGGCGCTGCTGCTGGTGCTGCGGCTGCGCAGGGCGACGAAGGGGCGGCCGCCCGCCGTCCACTGACCGGCCCGCTCCCACCCCCGTGCGTGCCGGAGCAGTGCCCGCGAGCCGAGCCGCGCCCAGGGGAACGCGGCGCCGGCGGCCGTGTGCGCGTCGGTGATGCGGACGTGGACACGTTCGTCGATGTCCGCCGGGGCGGTCTCGGCGATGAGCAGGCCGCCGGGGCGCAGGAGTTCGGCCGCTCTGCCCAGCAGGGCACGCGGGTCGCCGCCGATGCCGACGTTGCCGTCCATGAGCAGGACGGTGTCCCAGCGGCCCTCGCCGGGCAGCGGCTCGAACACCGAGCGCCGCAGCGCCTGGCCGCCGAGCCGCACGGTGTGGTCGACGGCGGCCTCGCTGACGTCGATGCCGAGGACGGCCCGGCCCCGGGCGGCGAGTTCCGCCACCAGCCGCCCGGGCCCGCAGCCCACGTCCAGCACGGTCCCCTCGCACCGGTCCAGCACGTCCCGGTCGACGCGGTCGGCCCGGGCACACCAGCGTTCCACCTCCAGCGGCAGCAACCAGCCGTCGGAGCGCCGCAGGAACAGCGGCCCACGACCCGCGCGCAGGGCGGCGGCATACGGGTCGGCACTCGCCCAGGCCAGGGCGGTGGCGGGCGGGGCGCTCATCGTGCGGTGACCGATGCGCACCGGGCCAGCCGGGCGGCGAACCGTCCGTGCGGGGCGAGGGCGGCGACGGCGTGGGCGTCGGCGGCGGTGTCGACGTCCCGGAGCCGGGGCAGCTCCCGTACCCGCAGCCCGGCCGCGACGAGCCGTTCCCGCTGGACGGCGCCGGTCACCGGCGTGGACATGGGCACGCCCCGCAGCAGAGCGGGATCGGGAACGGCGAGACCGAGGGCCCAGAAGCCGCCGTCCTCCGCCGGGCCGAAGCACGCGTCACCGTCCGCGAGGTCCGTCGCGAGCAGCTCCGGCGTCACCTGCGGGGTGTCCATGCCGATCAGCAGGGCCGGTCCGTCGCACCGCGCGAAGGCGTCCGCCAGCCGTTCGTCCAGACCGCCCGCGCACTGCCGCAGGACCTCGAAGCCGGCCGGCAGCCAGGGGCCGGGCTCCCCGTCGAGGACGAGGATCCGGCGGGTGGCCGGGGTCGCCGCGACCACGTCCAGGGTGTCGGCGAGCGAGGCCTCCGCCAGCGCCGCGGCCTCCCCGGGCGTGAACGGCGGGGTGAGCCGCGTCTTGACCCGGCCCGGCCGCGGCTCCTTGGCGATGACGAGAAGTGTGGTCACCTGACGGCCCCTTCCCCGCCCGGGGACTCGGCCAGTACGCGGCTCATGTCCCGTACGGCCTGCCAGGTGCCGCGCCAGGTGCCCGTCACCTTCGAGGCCCCGGTGCGCGGCAGGTACGGCACGTCGTACTCGGCGATCCGCCAGCCCGCGTCGGCCGCGCGGACGACCATCTGGAGCGGATAGCCGCTGCGCCGGTCCGTGAGGCCGAGCGCGAGCAGCGGCTCGCGGCGGGCGGCGCGCAGGGGACCGAGGTCGTGCAGACGCAGCCCGGTCCGGCGGCGCAACATCCGCGCGAGCGCGAGGTTTCCGGCGCGGGCGTGCGCGGGCCACGCGCCCCGCCCCTGCGGGCGCCGCCGGCCGAGGACCAGGTCGGCCCCGCCGTCGCGCACCTCGCGCACGAACGGGGCGAGCAGCGCCGGGTCGAGGGAGGCGTCGCAGTCGCAGAAGCACACCACGTCCGCGGTGGCCGCGGTCAGCCCGGCGTGGCAGGCCGCGCCGAAGCCCCGGCGTGGCTCGCGCACCACGGTCGCGCCGTGCGCGCGGGCGACCCGGTCCGAGCCGTCGGTGGAACCGTTGTCGACGACGAGTGCGCGCCAGCCCGGCGGGATCCGTTCGAGGACCCAGGGCAGGGCCTCGGCCTCGTTCAGGCAGGGCAGCACCACGTCGACGTCCGAAGGAGTCGTCGTCACGGGACTCACCCTACGAACGCGAATCAGTACATACCGGACTGCCGCTCCTTACGAAACGCGGACGTCGGCGGCCCGGGGGGCGTCCGGGCCGGGCACCGCGGGCGGCCCGGTGCCAGGCTGGAGACATGCAACAGCCCCAACAGCACGAGGAGACCCCCGACGGGCCCCCGCGGATCCTGGTCGTCGACGACGATCCGACCGTCGCCGAGGTCGTCGCCGGGTACCTGGACCGCGCCGGATACCTCGTCGACCGCGCGGATGACGGGCCCACGGCCCTGACCCGCGCCGCCGCGCACTGGCCGGACCTGGTCGTCCTCGACCTGATGCTGCCCGGGATGGACGGCCTGGAGGTGTGCCGGCGGATGCGGGGGCACGGCCCGGTCCCGGTCATCATGCTCACCGCCCGCGGCGACGAGGACGACCGCATCCTGGGCCTGGAGGTCGGCGCCGACGACTACGTCACCAAGCCCTTCAGCCCGCGCGAACTGGTCCTGCGCGTGGAGTCGGTGCTGCGCCGCAGCAGGCCCGCCGCCCCCGGGCACCGACTGGGAGCGGCCGGTCTGGCCGTCGATCCAGCGGCCCGCCGCGCCACCAAGAACGGCAGCGAACTCGCCCTCACGCTACGCGAGTTCGACCTGCTCTCCTTTTTCCTGCGCCATCCGGGGCGGGCCTTCGGCCGCGAGGACCTGATGCGCGAGGTGTGGGGGTGGGACTTCGGTGACCTGTCGACCGTCACGGTCCACGTCCGCCGACTGCGCGGCAAGGTCGAGGACGACCCGGCCCGGCCCCGCCTGATCCAGACCGTGTGGGGCGTGGGCTACCGCTTCGACGCCACGGGAGCCGCGGGAGCCACCGGAGAGGAGGCCGGATCGTGAACGACACCCTTCTCATCGCCCTGTACGCCTTCGCCGGCGCGGCGGCCACCGGTCTGGCCGGTGCGGGCGCGCTGCGCCTGATCCGGCGCCGCTCGCTCACCGCCTCGCTCGCCGTGGTCGCGGCGGTCGGCGTGGTCGCGATGCTCGCCGGCACCCTCGCCGTCGCCTGGGCGATGTTCCTCTCCGCGCACGACCTGAGCGTCGTCACGACCGTCGTCGCCATGGCGGCCGTCGTCTCCCTCGCCACCGCGCTGCTGCTGGGCCGCTGGGTCGTGGCCCGCAGCCGTGCGCTCGCCGCGGCCGCACGCTCCTTCGGTGACGGCGGGGACTTCGCGGCCCCCGACGGGCCGGCCACGGCCGAACTGGAGTCCCTGAGCCGCGAACTGGCCGCCACCAGTGCCCGGCTCGCCGAGTCACGGGAGCGGGAACGCGCCCTGGAGACCTCCCGGCGGGAACTCGTCGCCTGGATCTCGCACGACCTGCGCACCCCGCTGGCCGGTCTGCGCGCCATGTCGGAGGCCCTGGAGGACGGCGTCGCCGCCGACCCCGACCGCTACCTGAAGCAGATGCGCACCGAGGTCGAACGCCTCAACGACATGGTCGGGGACCTCTTCGAACTCTCCCGCATCCACGCCGGCACGCTCCCCCTCGCCCCCACCCGCGTCTCCCTGTACGACCTGGTCGGCGACGCGCTGGCCGGAGCCGACCCGCTCGCCCGGCAGCACGGGGTGCGGCTGGTGGGCGGCCGCGTCGAGCCGGTGCCGGTGGAGGTGGACGGCAAGGAGATGAGCCGGGTGCTGGGCAACCTGCTGGTCAACGCGATTCGCCGGACCCCGGCCGACGGCACGGTCGCCATCGCCGCGGAGCGTTCCACCGAGGGCGTGGTGCTGTCGGTGACGGACGCCTGCGGCGGCATCCCCGAGGAGGACCTGCCGCGCGTCTTCGACACCGGCTGGCGCGGCACGCACGCCCGCACGCCCCCGGCCGGCGCGGGCCTGGGCCTCGCCATCGTCCGGGGG
>NZ_GG657757.1:6718868-6738431 GCF_000158955.1 Streptomyces viridochromogenes DSM 40736
TCCTTTTCGTCGCGAGGGCTATGCGGCTCGCATCCCGGCCCGCGCGAACTCCGCCATGCCCTCCTCGAACCCGACCGCCGGCTTCCACCCCAGCCCGTCCCGCAGCCGCGCCGAGTCCGCGGTGATGTGCCGGACGTCGCCGAGCCGGAACTCGCCGGTGACGACCGGTTCGGGCCCGCCGTACGCGGCGGCCAGCGCACGCGCCATCTCGCCGACGGTGTGCGGGTCACCGCTGCCGGTGTTGTACGCCGTGAGCGCACCTGTGGGCGACGAGGCCTCCACCGCGGCCAGGTTGGCCTCCGCCACGTCCCGGACGTGCACGAAGTCCCTCCGCTGCCGCCCGTCCTCGTACACGCGCGGCGCCTCGCCCCGGGCCAGCGCCGAGCGGAAGAAGGAGGCGACCCCGGCGTAGGGGGTGTCGCGGGGCATGCCCGGTCCGTACACGTTGTGGTAGCGCAGCGACACCGCCGACCCGCCGGTGCAGCGGGCCCAGGCGGCGGCCAGGTGCTCCTGGGCGAGCTTGGTCGTCGCGTACACGTTCCGGGGGTCGGTGGGAGCGTCCTCGCCGACCAGCCCGGGGAGAAGGTCCGCCCCGCAGGCCGGGCACGGCGGCTCGAACCGCCCCGCGCGGAGGTCGGCGAGGGCACGCGGCCCGGGCCGGACGACCCCGTGCCGGGGGCACTCGTACCGCCCCTCCCCGTAGACCACCATCGACCCGGCCAGCACGAGACGCCGTACGCCCGCCTCCGCCATGGCGGCGAGCAGTACGGCGGTCCCGAGGTCGTTGTGCGAGACGTACTCCGCCGCGTCGGCGACCCCGTCGCCGAGCCCGACCATCGCGGCCTGGTGGCACACGGCGTCCGCGCCGGACAGGGCCCGGCGGACGGCCGCCGGATCCCGTACATCGGCTCCGGGGTCCTCCCGCACGTCGAACACGACCGCCTCGTGCCCCCGCTCCCGGAGCGCGGTGACGACGTGGGACCCGATGAACCCGGCACCGCCGGTGACCAGTACGCGCATACGGCCACGCTAGGCCCGCACCGGTCCCGCGCCAGGGGGCCGCGCCCATGCGTCATGACTCCGTAAGGTCGCGCACGGTGCGTCGAACCAGGACAAACGGGGCATCACTTGGGGGGCGCTGCCCCATGACGACAGCCGCATCCTCCGGTGGCGCCGTACACCGGTACGACGATCTGACCGCCCAAAGAGCCGGGCCATCATGGACGCCGCCGGTGTGACCACCGACGTGATCCGCGCGGTCAACCATGATCTGGCTGGGCGACAACAGGGTCCCCTCCGACGGCAATCAGCGCTCGGAGTGGGACGCCGGCCGCCACCCGGGGGCGGACAACCCCGAGCGCCGCCGAGCGATCGTGGAAAGTCCCGGAACCGACCAGCCCGGGGGCACACCACTCCGATAACATGTTCGATCGCGCGACGATCACCTACGAGAGGTGATCTACTCACTTAACAACACGCAAACCGAATAAGACAATTGATGCCTATATCCACGCGAATACCCTCGCCGACCAGACGCAGGGGCATACTGTGGGCCGCGGCGGGCGCCGTGGCCCTCGGCTTCCTCATAGCGCTCGAGTTCGTCGCGCGCCACTACGACGTGCCGGGGCCGATCACCCGCCAGGTGCGCGAGGTGATCGTCGCGCCGAAGTCGGGCGCCCTGCTGTACGCCGGTATGGCGTTGATGATGGTGGTGCTGAGCTGGCGGCAGCGCTTCATCGCGCTCGGCATCGCGATGGGCATCGACGTCGTCTTCCAGCTGGTGCGGTGGGCGGCCGGCATCAAGATCACCGAGGGCCACCCCTTCGGCAACGGCGCGTTGTGGGTACTCCTCGGCTACGGGGTCGTCGCGCTCACCCGCCGCACCGGCGCGGAACGCGTCCTGCTGCTGAAGGGCGTCGGGCTGGGCCTGCTGCTGGTGGCCGGCCGCAAGACCGGCGACACGTGGCTGTTCATCACCTCGAAGGCCCGCCCGATGGTGCTCGACCAGTACGTGGCGACCGCCGACCAGGCGCTGGGCAACCCGTCGTGGCTGGTGGGCCGGCTCGTCGAGGCCAGCGGCCCGGTCGGCTTCAACATTCTCGACTTCGTCTACGGCCAGCTCGCGGTGGCCGCGGTCCTCGTGGCGCTGTACCAGCTGCGCAACGTGGCGGCCGAGCGCCGCTTCCCGAGCCACCACCTGGTGCGCACCTTTCTGGTGATCGGCCTCCTGGGACCCGGCATCTACATGATCTTCCCGGTGGTCGGACCGATCTACGCCTACGGCACCGGCACCGAGCACTGGGACGGGATGAGCCTGTGGTGGTCGGACGCGCCGGTCACCTCGCACTGGGCGCTGGCCAACCTGTGGCCGGACGTTCCGCCACCGGCCGCCGCTCCGCAGCCGATGCCGTTCGACGGGATCACCCCCCGCAACTGCATGCCCAGTCTGCACACCGCCTGGGCCACCGCGATCTTCCTCCACTCCCGCAAGGGCCCCCGCCCGCTGCGCTTCGCCGGCACCTTCTGGCTGATCGCCACGCTCACCGCCACGCTGGGATTCGGCTACCACTACGGCGTGGACCTCGTGGCCGGCGTGGTCTTCACGCTCACGATCGAGGCGGCGCTGCGCTCGCTCGAACACGGCTGGGACCGGTCGGGAACCCAGCTGGTCGCCTACGGGACGACGGTCTTCGGTGCGCTCCTGGTCTCCTACCGCTACCTGCCGACGGAGCTGGCCGCACGTCCGTGGCTGTTCGGGCCGCTCCTCCTGCTGGCGATGGGCTCGGTCATCTACGGCTACGTACGGACCATCAACCTGTGGGATCCGAAGCCCGCCCCGGCGTCGCGGCCGGAACCCCAACCGGAACCGGTCTGACGCCGACGTCCTCTCCGACCCCGCCGGCGCTCTCGCCGGCTCCCTGGGCCCGGCCGCCGGCGCGGCCCGGACCAGGTCCGTATGGGTCCCGTCAAAGGTGCGGGCGTCGCCGTATGAGAGCCGTCAAGGAACGACCGGATCCGGCCATGGAGCGATTTCCTCGAAGAGTCCGTTGCTCTCTCGAAACTCACTCCAGGAGTCCGCGATGGCCGATCTGGCCTTCGTCGTCACCACGATCGTGCTGTTCGCGCTCGTGGCCTTCGTCGCCAAGGGGGTGACGAAGCTGTGACCGCCGAGAACCTTGTCGGCCTGGTCGTGGCCGTCGCCCTGCTGGGCTATCTCGTCCTCGCTCTGCTCTTCCCGGAGAGGTTCTGAGCGCAGATGAGTCCCGTACTCGCCGGCGTGCTTCAACTGCTCGCCCTCGTGGCGGCCCTCGCGCTCGCCTACGTCCCCCTCGGCGCCTACATGGCCCGGGTCTACTCCTCCGACCGGCACTGGCGGGTCGAGAGGTGGATCTACCGGGGCATCGGTGCCGACCCGGACACCGAGATGCGCTGGCCGGCCTATCTGAGGAGCCTCCTCGCCTTCTCGGCGGCCGGGGTGCTGTTCCTCTACCTGCTCCAGCGGCTCCAAGGCGTGCTGCCCGGCTCGCCCGGTTTCGACTCGGTGAACCCGGCGCAGTCGTTCAACACGGCCGTGTCGTTCGTGACCAACACGAACTGGCAGTCGTACTACGGCGAGCAGACCATGGGGCACGTCGTGCAGACGGCCGGTCTCGCGGTGCAGAACTTCGTCTCCGCGGCCGTCGGCATGGCCGTCGCGATCGCGCTGGTGCGGGGCTTCGCCCGATCGCGCACCGGTGAACTGGGCAACTTCTGGTCCGACCTGGTGCGCGGCACCCTCCGCATCCTGCTGCCGGGCGCGGCGATCGCCGCCGTGGTCCTCGTGGCATGTGGGGTCATCCAGAACTTCTCCGGGATCCACGAGGTCGGCCAGTTTTTCCATGGGCACGGCATGGGTGCCCAGCAGTGGAACGGCGGGGCGGTCGCCTCGCAGGAGGCCATCAAGGAGCTGGGCACGAACGGCGGCGGATACTTCAACGCCAACTCCGCCCACCCCTTCGAGAACCCGACGCCCTTCACCAACCTCTTCGAGATCTTCCTGATCCTGGTGATCCCGTTCGCGCTGACCCGCGCCTTCGGGGTCATGGTCGGCTCGGTGAAGCAGGGCTACGCCGTCCTCGCCACGATGTTCACCATCTGGCTGGGATTCACAGCCCTGATGATGTGGGCTGAGTTCGCCCACCACGGCCCGGCGCTCCAGGCCGCCGGTGGCGCGATGGAGGGCAAGGAGGTCCGCTTCGGCGTCGGCTCCTCGTCCATCTTCGCCGTGTCGACCACGCTCACCTCGACCGGCGCGGTCGACTCCTTCCACTCCTCGTTCACCGGCCTCGGCGGCGGCGTCGCCATGCTGGGCATGATGCTGGGCGAGATCGCGCCCGGAGGCACCGGCTCCGGCCTCTACGGCATGCTGATCATGGCCGTCATCGCGGTGTTCATCGCCGGCCTGATGGTGGGCCGTACGCCGGAGTACCTGGGCAAGAAGATCGGCACCCGCGAGATCAAACTGGCGGCCTGCTACATCCTGATCACCCCGGCGCTGGTGCTCGTCCTCACGGCCGCCTCCATGGCGCTGCCGACCCCGCCGCACTCGATGCTGAACTCCGGCGCGCACGGCTTCTCGGAGGTGCTGTACGCCTTCACCTCCGCCGCGAACAACAACGGCTCGGCCTTCGCCGGCCTGAACGCGAACACCGACTGGTACAACACCATGCTCGGGATCGCGATGCTCCTCGGCCGCTTCCTGCCCATGGTGTTCGTGCTGGCGCTGGCCGGTTCGCTCGCCGGACAGAGACCGGTGCCGGTCACCGCGGGCACGCTGCGGACGGAGAAGCCGCTGTTCACCGGGCTGTTGGTGGGCGCGATCCTCGTCATCACCGGTCTGACGTACTTCCCGGCCCTCGCACTGGGCCCGCTGGCAGAAGGGCTGGCGTCATGACCACCCGTACCGAACCCCGAGACCGTGTCGGAGCGGGCCTGTTCGCCCCCGGGCAACTGCTCACCTCGCTCCCCGAAGCCCTCCGCAAGCTCGACCCCCGGGTGATGGTCAAGTCGCCCGTGATGTTCGTGGTGTGGATCGGCTCCCTGCTCACCACCGTCTTCTCCTGCGCGCACCCGGGCGACTGGTTCGGCTGGACCATCAGCGCCTGGCTGTGGCTGACCGTCGTCTTCGCCAACCTGGCGGAGGCGGTCGCCGAGGGCCGGGGCAAGGCGCAGGCCGACACCCTGCGCAAGGCCAAGACGGACAGCGTGGCCCGCAGGGTGGACGGCACGGTCGTGCCCGGCACCGAGCTGAGGATCGGCGACCTGGTCGTCTGCGAGGCCGGTGACGTCATCCCCGGCGACGGTGACGTCGTCGAGGGCGTCGCGTCCGTCGACGAGTCGGCGATCACCGGCGAGTCCGCCCCGGTCATCCGGGAGTCCGGCGGCGACCGCTCGGCCGTCACCGGCGGCACCAAGGTCCTCTCCGACCGGATCGTCATCAGGATCACGGCGAAGCCGGGCGAGACGTTCATCGACCGGATGATCAACCTGGTCGAGGGCGCGGCCCGGCAGAAGACGCCCAACGAGATCGCGCTGAACATCCTGCTCGCCTCGCTGACGATCGTCTTCCTGCTGGCCTGCGCCACCCTGCCCCCCTTCGCCGGCTACGCGGGCACGCACCTGACGATGGTGGTGCTGGTCGCCCTGCTGGTCTGCCTCATCCCGACCACCATCGGCGCGCTGCTCTCCGCGATCGGCATCGCGGGCATGGACCGGCTGGTCCAGCGGAACGTCCTGGCCATGTCGGGGCGTGCGGTCGAGGCGGCGGGGGACGTGTCGACGCTGCTGCTGGACAAGACCGGCACCATCACCTACGGCAATCGCCGGGCCGCCGCGTTCGTACCGGTGGCGGGCACCGCCGAGGCCGACCTGGCCGACGCCGCCCAACTGTCGTCGCTGGCCGACGAGACGCCGGAGGGCCGCTCCGTCGTCGTCCTCGCGAAGGAGAGATACGGCCTGCGCGAGCGGCAGCTCGCCGGCGCCGACTGGATCGCCTTCACCGCGCAGACCCGGATGTCGGGCGTCGACGTCGGCGGACGCCGGGTCCGCAAGGGCGCGGCCGGGTCCGTCATCGCGTGGGTGAAGGAGCGGGGCGGCGCGGTCGCCGGGGACGCGGACGGCATCGCGGCCCGCATCTCCGAGGCGGGCGGCACGCCGCTGCTGGTGGCGGTCGAAGACCCCGACGGGGCACGCGTCCTGGGCGTCATCCACCTCAAGGACGTCGTCAAGGACGGCATGCGCGAACGGTTCGGGGAACTGCGCCGCATGGGCATCAAGACCGTCATGATCACGGGCGACAACCCGCTCACCGCGAAGGCGATCGCCGACGAGGGCGGGGTCGACGACTTCCTCGCCGAAGCCACCCCCGAGGACAAGATGGCCCTCATCAAACGCGAGCAGGCGGGCGGCAAGCTGGTCGCGATGACCGGCGACGGCACCAACGACGCCCCGGCTCTCGCACAGGCGGACGTGGGCGTGGCGATGAACACGGGCACGTCGGCCGCGAAGGAGGCCGGCAACATGGTCGACCTCGACTCCGACCCGACCAAGCTCATCGAGATCGTCGAGATCGGCAAACAACTCCTCATCACCCGGGGAGCGTTGACGACGTTCTCCATAGCCAACGACGTCGCCAAGTACTTCGCGATCATCCCGGCGCTGTTCGCGGCGGTCTACCCGGGCCTGGACAGACTCAACATCATGGGCCTGTCCTCGCCGGACTCCGCGATCCTCTCGGCGGTCGTCTTCAACGCTCTGATCATCATCGCGCTGGTGCCGCTCTCCCTGCGGGGCGTGCGGTACCGGCCGGTCAGCGCGGACCGCATGCTGCGGCGCAACCTCACGATCTACGGGCTGGGCGGTCTGATCGCGCCGTTCATCGGCATCAAGCTCATCGACCTCCTCATCTCTCTGATCCCCGGGCTGTAACTCCTCGAAAGCGTGCTGAAGGACCATGAACAACTCCGTCGTGAACACGGCCCGGCTGTTCGGGGCGGGCCTGCGCGCCCTCCTCGTACTGACCCTGCTGACCGGTGTCCTCTACCCGCTCGCGCTGACGGGCGTGGCGCAGTCGCTCTTCCACGACAAGGCGAACGGCTCGCAGGTCAGGGCGGACGGCAGGGTCGTCGGCTCGTCCCTCATCGGCCAGCGGGGCTACGGCCCGGGCTACTTCCAGCCGCGGCCGGCGAACGGACTGGGGACCAACTCGGTCAACACCCGGTACAAGCTCGTCCTCTCCGGTGCCACCAACCTCTCCGCCGACAACCCGAAGCTGATCAGGTCGGTGGAGCAGGCCAAGGCCGAGGTCGTCAAGGAGAACTCCACGGCCCGGTACAAGGTCAGGCCCTCCCAGGTGCCCGCCGACGCCGTCACCTCCTCCGGCTCCGGCCTGGACCCGGACATCTCGCCGCAGTACGCGGACCTCCAGGTCCACCGGGTCGCCGAGAAGAACGGCCTGTCCGTCGCCCGGGTCCAGAAGCTCGTCGACGACCACACCGAGGACCGCACCCTCGGCTTCATCGGCGAGCCCCGCGTGAACGTCCTGGAGCTCAACATCGCACTGCGGGCCCTGCTGGCCAAGACCTGACGGTGGCACGACAGGCACACCCTTCTCTTCCACCACATCGGGGTAGATCGACGATGCACCAACGCTCCGGCACCACAGGACCACGGCCGCCACCACGACAAGGACTCTGCCTATGTCCCGCACCGTGCCACCGAGTTCGCCCGCGACGAGCACCGACGACCAGCCCGAGCTGAAACGGGTGATGGGCCCGTGGCTGTTACTGCTGTTCATCATCGGCGACATCCTCGGGACCGGGATCTACGCACTCACCGGACAGATCGCGGGGGAGGTCGGCGGCGCGGCCTGGCTGCCGTTCGTCGTCGCGTTCGTCGTCGCGATGATCACCGCCTGCTCCTATCTGGAGCTGGTCACCAAGTACCCGCAGGCCGCGGGCGCCGCCCTGTACGTGCACAAGGCGTTCGGCAAGCACTTCCTGACCTTCCTGGTGTGCTTCGCCGTGATGTGCTCCGGCATCACCTCGGCGTCGGCGGCCTCCCGGGCCTTCGCGGTCAACCTCGTCGCGGGCTTCCGGCTCGACGCGGGCAGCGGACTCGTCCTGCTGATCGCCCTGGGCTTCATGTGCCTGGTGATGTTGGTGAACCTCCGCGGCGTCGCCGAGAGCCTCAAGGTCAATGTGGTGCTGACGGCCGTGGAGCTCTCCGGGCTGATCCTCGTCATCCTGGTCAGCGGCTGGTTCATCGCGGGCGGCGACGCGGACTTCTCCCGTGTCGTCGTCTTCGACACCGCCTCCGACAAGAGCATGTTCCTGGCGGTGAGCACCGCGACCTCCCTGGCCTTCTACGCCATGGGCGGGTTCGAGGACTCGGTCAACATGGCCGAGGAGACCAGGGACCCGGCGCGCATCTTCCCCCGCGTGATGTTCGCCGGACTCGGCATCACCGGACTCATCTACATCGTGGTGTCGGTCTTCGCGGTCGCCGTGGTCCCCGTCGGCCGGCTCGCCTCCAGCGAGATCCCGCTCGCCACGGTCGTGAAGACCGCCGCGCCCGACCTGCCGATCTCCGACCTGCTGCCGTTCATCTCGATGTTCGCCGTGGCCAACTCCGCGCTGATCAACATGATGATGGCGAGCCGTCTGCTCTACGGGATGAGCAAGCAGGGGGTACTGCCGCCCTTCCTGGCGAAGACCCACCCCGTACGGCGCACTCCGCACGCGGCGATCCTGTTCACCACCGTCATCGCCTTCGGCCTCGTCGCCTTCGTCTCGCTGAACCCGGACAGCCCGGTCGTGGCGCTGCTGGGCGGGACGACCACGCTGCTGCTGCTCACGGTCTTCGTGGCCGTCCACCTCGCCGTTCTGGTCCTGCGCAAGGACAAGGTCGACCGGCCGCACTTCCGCGCCGGGCGCGTGCTGCCCGTGGTGGGGGCGGTCGTCTGCCTCTACCTGGTCCTGCCCTGGTCCTCCGGACGCCCCGCGGACCAGTACCGCATCGCCGGGGTCCTGCTGCTCGGCGGCGTGGCCCTGTGGACGGTCGCCTGGTTCGCCCGCCGCCGTACCGCTGCCGGCACCGCGGCGGAACCGGACGAGACACCCCGGCCCTGACCGGACCGGCCCTCTGCCGGCCGTCGCGGGATCACCTCTCGCGGACGTCGGCGGCAAGCAGGGGAAGCCGGACGAACTCGCGCAGCGCGTGGGCCGCCTGGTCCCGGGCGACCCACGCGGCGAGGTCCCCGCCGGACACGGGCCCGGTGTCGTCGTCGCGCAGCAGCTCCCGGGCCGCATGGACCTCCGCGTTCAGTGTGCGCATCCGTACGCCCAGGGGATCGTCCTGGTCACAGCGGACGGGCAGGCCGCGACGGATCCGGTCCAGGGCCTCGGCCACCTCCGGATAGGTGTCGATGCGCGTCTCCGACGCCAGCCGGGTCAGCTGGGCCGCGACGGCGACGCGCAGGTGCTGAGGTGGCATGCTCTGCACGAGCCGGGCCAGGTCGAAGTCCCCCACCCGCGCCGGCGGTTCGTTCTCGGCGTCCGGCAGGTCGTCCAGGAGGGGCAGCAGCAGCGCACCGGTCAGCTCCGTCGATCCCTCCTCGGCCGGATCGTAGGTGATGCCGAACTCCCGTTCCAGCACGGCCAGGAAGCGGGTGTAGGCGGCGGTGGAGCCGGCCAGAGGTCCACGCCGAGGCGCCGCGCCCAGGGCCCGCCCGCGGTGTGGGGCTTGCGCGGCGACATGACGCGCCGTGTCCGCTCCTGCGGGCACGGCACTCCGTCCTCGGCGAAGGTGAGAGCGACCTCCGGCCCCTGCCTGGTCAGGACCACCACCCGCGTGCCGGCCGACAGGGCGCGCAGCACCGCGGGCCGGGCGAACTGCGCGGCACCGCCCTCCAGCGTGGCGAACGCCCAGCCACCGCGTTCACCGACGCGGACCAGGGGCCGGTGCGCGGCCCACGCGGACTCCACCGCCCGCTGCGCCTGCCGTCGGTCGCGCGGCCGGACGGTGCCGGGGACCGCGCCGAGCCGGCGCAGCATGTCGTCCGGCGCCAGACCGGCGGCGAACACGACGTCGGGCTGGTCCGGGAGCGGTGCGGTGCTGGGGCGGCCGGTGCGGACGAAGGCGAGACTCCGCGTCCCCGACCGCCGCGGTGGCGGCGGGGCGTTCGCGTCGTCCGGGAAGACCGGCCGCCGCAGGGCCTGTGGGTCCGACTCCGGTTCGGCGAGCGTGCCGGCGTGCGTGAGCGGGGAGACCGGGTCGGCGGGCACCGTGGTCTCCGCCTCCCACACGAGCCTTCCGTCCACGACCGAGGGGAGGTGCCCGAGAAAAGGGAAGCCGCCGTTCAGGGCTTCTGCCAAGTCGGCCAGAAAGTGACGCAGCGAGGGCGAGGGCGAGGGCGGAAGGGAGGGCATGAACCCGTCGAAGCAGCCGGCCACCCGGCCGTGGTGGGGTCCGGGACGGCATGCGACGAACAGGGCGTCCGAAGCCCCTTGCGCGCTGCCCCGGGTGAGGGGCAGCCGCTTCGCACCGTCTTCGGATTCACCCACGACGCCTCGGAGGAAGGGCGTGCTCCGCACGATGTCCGCGACCGCGGACAACACCCCGTAGGACGCCAACTCCAGTCCATCGTGGCCGGGTTCCACCCCGTCGTGGCACCGCAGCGACGCCACCAGGTCCGGAGGGAACGGCACCCCGAGCGTGCGCTCGGCCGCCTCGATGCCGGCCCGTGGCGCCGGTGGACGCAGGGTGGCGTGGGTGCGGGGAGCGTGCCGGGCCAGCCAGGCGTCGACGCGGGCCCAGGACTCCTCGACGGCGGGGATGCTCATGGCAGCGGACCCTACGCCGGGCCACTGACGGCACCCCTGCCCCGCCAGGTGCGCCAGCGTCGTAATCCCGCCGATTTCGCGGACATGGCCCCAGCGAGGTGAGCGACGAGTCGAGCGGCGGAAGAATGGTGAGGGCAGGCTCCCCAGATGCGATCGCATCCTCTTCAGACCGGCACGCACGCGCCGGAACGGAGGACTGACTCATGGCCACTCCGCTCACCGCCGACCGGCTCGTCGCCGCGCTGAAGGCCGAAGGCTGCGCCGTTCACGAAGTCGGTGGCTGGCGCACCAACAACCGTAACCACAAGGGCCCGTGGGGTCCCGTGCACGGGGTGACGATCCATCACACCGTCACCGGCCCGGGCACGGACGTCGTCGACCTCATCTACCACGGCCACAGCGCCCTGCCCGGTCCGCTCGCCACCGGCTGCATCACCAAGGACGGCGTGGTCCACCTGACCGGCAACGGCCGGGCCAACCACGCCGGCGGCGGCGACGGCGACGTGCTGAACGCCGTCATCGGCGAGTCGTACGGCACATACCCACCCGCCACGCACGAACACGACGGC
The DNA here is from genome assembly GCF_000158955.1 of Streptomyces viridochromogenes DSM 40736. GTDB lineage: Bacteria > Actinomycetota > Actinomycetes > Streptomycetales > Streptomycetaceae > Streptomyces > Streptomyces venetus. Next base: position 6,730,318 of record NZ_GG657757.1, read on the forward strand.
TCGGCGGGCGCGGTCGACGGCAACGCCCGCTTCTACGGCTGGGAGTGCGAGAACAAGGGTGACGGCAAGGACCCGTGGCCGGAGGTCCAGTACGTCGCCATGGTCAAGGCCACCGCCGCCGTGTGCCGCGCGCACGGCTGGGGCGCCAAGAGCACGATCGGCCACCTGGAGTGGAGCGACTGGAAGGTCGACCCACGCGGATTCGACATGGCCGACTTCCGCCGAGACGTCGCCGACGCCCTGGCCCGGCCGGCGGGCCGGTGGAAAGGAGAGGACCCCATGCCCCAGTACGTCAACCTCGGTGTCGCCGGGCGGTACCAGCTCGCGCCCGGTGACTGGGACTCGATCGAGTTCACCTCGGAGTGGGCCGACGAGACCGGCGACCACGCCAGTGGCGGGAGCGTCTTCGCCCGTGGCCCGGCCCGGTTCACCGGGAGCCTCGGCCTGCACGTCGACGGGCTGCCGGCCGGCTCGGTCGTCCAGGCACGCATGTCGGAGTACGAAGGCGACCAGCACCGCGCGGACCACCCGATCCACGAGGTCGTCGGGACCGGCGGCGGCACCTTCGCGGTCGTACCCCTGACGAAACGGCTCGCGTCGGGCCGCAGCATGCGCGTCCGGCTGCTGAACCAGTCCGCCGCTCCGGTCACCGTCGCGAGCGCGGTCCTGACCGTGATGGTGTGGAAGGAGACCTGACGCTGTCGGGCATCGTCGCCCCCCCGGGAGACGAACGCCGGTCCGGGCACGTATACGAGGGCATGAACCCAAGCGAGCCCCTCCCGTTACGAGTTGAACGAAGGCACGGCCCTGTGATTAGGGTTCGGGCGATGTTCTGCGCAGACGCCACCCTCTTACTCCCGGCAAGACGAGGCACCGCCGCTTCGAGTCGCTTCGGGAGGGCTCGTGAGTGACACGGTGAGCACGGCCCGCCCGGTGGCCGAGGAAACCCGGGAGACCCAAAGTACGGAACAGGCCGCGCCGGCCCGCCCGGTCAGGCAGCGGGACGCGTTCTTCGACAACGCCAAGTACCTGGCGATCGTGCTGGTGGCCGTGGGGCACGCCTGGGAGCCGCTGCGGCCGGACAGCAGGGCCGTCACCGCCCTGTACATGCTCGTCTACGCCTTCCACATGCCGGCGTTCATCATCATCTCCGGCTACTTCTCGCGCACCTTCGACGGAAGCCCGGGGCGCCTCAAGCGTCTGGTCACCGGCCTGCTCGTGCCGTACGTGGTCTTCGAGACGGCCTACACCCTGTTCACCCGCTGGACGAGCCAGGACCCCGACCGGCCCGTCAGCCTGCTGGACCCGCTGTACCTGACCTGGTTCCTGGCGGCGCTGTTCGTCTGGCGGCTGACCACGCCGATCTGGCGGCGGGTGCGGTGGCCGCTGCCGCTCGCCCTGGCCGTCGCGATGCTGGCGACGCTCTCCCCGTCCATCGGCAACGACCTCGACCTCCAGCGCACCCTGCAGTTCCTGCCGTACTTCGTGTTCGGCCTGCTGCTGCGGCCGGAGCACTTCCGGCTGGTGCGCCGCCGCGAGGCGCGGATCCTCGCCGTGCCGGTGGCCGTGAGCGCCCTGGGAGTGGCGTACTGGGCGGTTCCGCGGATGAACTACGCCTGGTTCTTCCACGCCGACAGCGCCCGGGACCTGGCCGCCCCCGTCTGGTACGGGCCGGTGATGACGCCGGCCGCCTTCGGCTGCTCGGTCGCCCTGGTCGCCTGCTTCCTGGCCTGGGTCCCCGGGCGCAGAACCTGGTTCACGGTGCTCGGCGCGGGCACGCTGTCCGGCTATCTGCTGCACGGCTTCCTCGCGCAGGCCGCGAAGTACTGGGGCTGGTACGAGCCGGCCTGGGTGCGGGAGCCGGTGGGCGTGGTCGTCGTCACCGCCGTGGCGGCCGCGGTGATGACCGCGCTGTGCACACCGACCGTACGGCGGCTCTTGCGCTGCGTGACGGAACCCGGGATGGGGTGGGCCTTCCGCCGGGCTGCGGGGTGACCGCCGAGCGGACCCGGGCGGCGTCCGGCAGGACCGCCGTGCACAAGCCGTCCGCGCCCAAGAAGAAGTGAGGCGGCGTGGACGGCGGGACACGCGGTACAGCGTCAGGACGGGGGCGAGTCCACCGGGCACGCCCCCGGCCGGCGGATCGCGGCGATCCTGCGGCCTCCGGCGACGTTCAGGTGTGCGGCCACCCGGTGGCGCCACTCACTCACTCACGAACTGGGGCCATGACCCACTGTCGCGACACCGTTCAGTGCCTGCGTCGCCTGGTGCTGCGTCTCCTCGGACACCACGCGGGCCTCCTTCACGACGTCACCGCGTTCGCGTACGAGGCTCTCGTAGATGGGAAGTTCTTCGTTCCGGGTCGAGTCGGGTTTCACAGGGATGGTCCTATCGCTTTTACAGCCGGGTCTGAGGGGCCCGTGTAAGTCTGCGTCATTCCGTTCCGCGGTGTTACCCACCCCCGTCGTGTACATATTTCCGTCACGTGCTTCGCGAATTCCCCAACATTGCGACCGTGAGCAGCACGAAGGGCCCCAGGAATCGATCCTGGGGCCCTTCGTACGGGGTTCGTCAGAGCGAGGTCGTGTGAAGGCCCGCGTTGCCGCCGACAGTGCCGCCGTCCGCCGACAGCGCTCCCTGCAGGTTCCCGCAGACCTCGGCGGTCAGCGGCCCGACCAGGCCGGCGGAGAGGCCGCCCGCGAGGCCGCCCGCAAGACCCGCGGAGGCGCCGGCGCCCGCGTTGCCGCCGGAGACCTGCTCCAGGTCCGCGTCCGACAGCTCGACGATGTCGACCCGGGGGGTGTTGTTCATGGGGGTGTTTCCCTTCGCGTGAATGTCGCAATGGCGAGGAGCGTGGGTGACCGCCGGATCGAAGAACCGGGCTTGCGCACCTGTGGCTCCGCCGTGCGCAGGATCAAATCACTCCCTGCCGCACGACGGCCACCCGGCTGCCCGCGCCGCACCCCGCTTTTCGCGTGACGTCTTCACCGTCATGACCGAGGGCACACCGAATGGGCGCATTCCTTCACACGGCCCGTCGCCGAGCCGTGGGCGTGGGTATTGCGCCCCGAATTCCGAAGCGGGCACTTCGGCGCCAAATCCCCACGCCGTGCCCCGGACTTGGCGCCCGGTGCGCCGTGCCGCGGCATCCTCGCCCGCGGTGTGCAGATGTGCTGGAGGTTCGGCCCCGCCCCCGTCAGGCCGCCGCCGGCTGCATCAGCCGGGCCAGCAGATCGTCCAGGGTGACCAGGCCGGTGAGCCGGCCCGAAGCGTCACGGACGACGGCCAGGGACGAGCGGCGGCGGCGCAGCACCTCGATCGCGTCGGCCACCGTGGCGGCCTCCGTCAGCTCGGGCACCGGGCGGGCCAGCTCTCGGGCGGTCGTGGCCCGGCCCCGGGCCCGGGCCACCAGGGCGTCACGGGCGTGGACGGAGCCGAGGACGGCGCCGTCCTCCCGGACGAGCAGCCGGGTGCGGTCATGGTCGGCGGCAAGTCGCAGCAGGGTGTCGACGTCCGCGCCGCCCTCGACCCACGTGATCCGCGCGGCCGGGACGGTCAGCGCGGCGACCGGCGTCTCCGGCTCGGTCAGCGAGCGGGTCAGCAACTCCGAGTCGGTCGCGCTGATCAGCCCGAGCCGCTCCGACTCCTCCACCAGGTGGGTCAGCTGCTCCCGGTCGTGCACCGGGGCCAGCTCGTCGCGCGGGGCCACCCGGCACAGCCGTACCAGCGCGTTGCTCACCGCGTTGAGCAGCCGGATCAGGGGACGCACGGCCCGCACCACGGCCCGGAAGGGCGGTGACAGCAGCATCGCCGAGCGCTCCGGGTGGGCGATCGCCCACGACTTGGGGGCCATCTCACCGACCACCATGTGCAGGAACACCACCACGACCATCGCCACGGCGAACGCCACGCCGTAGCTCACGGCGCTGGGCAGCCCCAGCGTGTGCAGCAGCGGATCCAGCTCGTGCGAGATCGCCGGCTTCGACACCGAGCCCAGACCCAGCGTGCACACCGTGATGCCCAACTGGGCACCGGCCAGCATCAGCGACAGCTCACGCATACCGGCCAGCGCCGCTCCGGCGCCGCGCCGCCCCTCGGCCGCCGCCTTCTCCATGCGGTGCCGTTTGGCGGCGACCAGGGCGAACTCGGCCGCCACGAAGAAGCCGCTGCCGATCAGCAGCAGTACGGTCACGAAGACCGCCATCGGGAAACTCACGCCGTCTCCTCGGCTTCCACCAGCGGGCTGATCCGCACCCGGTCGGCCACGTGCCGGTCGAGCGTGCGGACTTCGATCACGGCCCGGCCGCCCTCGGGCAGCTCGACCGTGACCCGGTCGCCCACCGTCGGGAAGCGGCCGAGCCGGTCCACGACCAGGCCGGCCACGGTGTCGTAGTCGTCGTCCTCGGGCAGCCGGACACCGGTCGCCTCGGCGACCTCGTCCAGCCGGCGGCCGGCGTCCACCAGCCAGCCGTCGCCGTCCGGGACGGCGAGCACGGTGACGGTGTCGGACTCGTCCGCGATGTCACCGACCAGTTCCTCGGCGATGTCCTCGTATGTGACGATGCCCGCCACGCCGCCGTGCTCGTCGAGGACGACCGCGAACTCGTCGTCCTGCTCCCGCATCCGTGTCACCGCGTCCGGCAGCGCCAGCGTGTCCGGCAGGAGCAGCGGACGGCGCGCCACCGCACCGGCGGTGGCGGCGGCGAGGCGGTCCGCGGGCAGCGCCATCAGCTCGCGCACCCCCAACACGCCCACGATGTCGTCCGGATGGTCACCGAGGACCGGGTAGTTGGAATGGCCGTGCGCCGCGATCAGGCCGACCGCCTCGTCGGCACCGGCGTCCTTGCGGACGAAGACGACGTCGGCGCGCGGCACCATCACCTCGTCGAGGGTGCGCTCGGAGAACTCCAAGGCGTGGTCCAGCAGCGCGGCGGTGTCCTTGGGCAGCGCGCCCTGCTCGTGGGACTCCCCGATCAGATGGCCCAGCTCCTCCAGCGTGGCGCCGTGGTGCAGCTCCTCGACCGGCTCGATGCCGGCCTTGCGCAGCAGCTTGTTCGCCGCGTTGTCGAAGATCCGCACCACCGGGCCGACGATCTTCAGATACGCCAGCGTGGACGGGGCCAGCGCCTTCGCCAGCCGCTCCGGAACGGCGATCGCGAGGTTCTTCGGTGCCAGCTCGCCCAGCACCATCTGCACGACCGTGGCCAGCACGAAGGCGAGCGCGACGGCGATGCCGCTCACGGCCGCGTCGGGCAGGCCCAGCCCGGACAGGGCGGGCCTCAGCAGCGCGGACACCGACGGTTCGGCGATGAAGCCGACGACCAGTCCGGTGACGGTGATGCCGAGCTGCGCACCCGACAGCATGAACGACAGCCGCTCCAGCACCTTCAGGGCGCGGGAGGCCCCGCGGTCCCCGGCCTCGGCCGCACGGGCGAGGGCGAGCCGGTCGGCGGAGACGTAGGCGAACTCCATGGCGACGAAGTAGCCGGTGCCGGCGGTCAGCACGAACACGGCGAGCAGGCCCAGCAGAGCCTGTACGGCACTCACAGGCGCATCGATCGCGAAGAGGCACCCCGCCGTGTGCCGAGATCACTCGTGTCGTGGCGGGAGGGTCGGGGACTGTGCCCCGGGGGGTCCGTCGGCCTGGCGGACAAAGGAGTCGCTCCTTAAGTGAGGTGTGCACTCGGGACAACGAGCGTCGTCGTGCCCGTGTTCCCGCCCGAATTCTACGACGGTGTAGAGACAGTCGCTCAAGTGCCTCGGGGTTCCTGGGAGAGGTCCGGCATGAGCCCGCGCATCGCCGCGCACTGGTCCGGTCCCATGAAGCGGGTCAGGCCCTCGGTGACCGTCTCGGCGAGTGTGCCGGAGGTCTCGGCCAGCAGGCGGCGGGCCTTGTCGGTGAGGGCGACCTCGATGCCGCGTCGGTCGCCGCACACCGACCGGCGGGTGACGAGGCCGGCGTGCTGGAGGCAGGCGATCTGGTAGGTGAGGCGGGTCTTGGGGCGGCCCAGGAGTTCCGCGACACGGGTCATGCGCAGGCCGCCCTCGGGCTGCTCCGCGAGCAGGCACAGCACCAGGAACTCGTCGTGCGAGACGTCCAGCTTCTCCTTCACGACCGTACGCAGCCGCTGTTCCACGGCCCCCGTCGCGGCGAGCAGCAGCATCCAGGCGCGCAGCTCGGCCGGCAGCAGCCCGCCGCCCCCGGCGGGGCATTCGGGCAGGTCGGCGGGGTGCTCCTGAGGTTCGGCCATGCGTTCCAGCGTACCTGTCGTCCAAATTTGGAGGAGAGGGGTTGTTCAAATTTGGACGAGCCGCTAGCGTGCGGTCACCGAGACAGTCATCCAAATTTGGATGACCTGAGTGTGGGAGAAGATCATGACCGTCGCCGTGGAAACCGGACTGTGGCAGCTCGACGCGACCACCTCGACTGTCGGCATCCGGCACAGGACCATGTGGGGCCTGGTCACCGTCAAGGGCGGCTTCGGCGCCGTCAGCGGCACCGGCGAGGTCCGGCCCGACGGTTCCGCCGTCGGCACCCTGACCCTCGACGTCGCCACCCTGGACACGGGCAACGCCAAGCGCGACACCCACCTGAAGTCCGCCGACTTCTTCGACGCCGGCCACCACCCCGAGATCACCTTCGCGGCCAGCAGCGCCGAGCTCCGCGACGGGGACCAGGTGCACGTCGTCGGCCGGCTCACCGTGCGCGGCGTCACCAGGCCGCTCTCCCTCAGGGCACGCCTGAAGGACGGGGACACGGCGGGGCTCACCCTGGAGGCGGAGTTCGGCGTGGACCGCGAGCAGTTCGGCATGGGCTGGAACCAGCTGGGCATGATCCGCGGCCGGACCACCGTCACCACCACCCTCCGCTTCGTCCGTGCCACGGCCTGACGCCACCGGAGAGCGGGGCCCCAGGGGGGCGTAGACGCGGAGTGTGAGGGGAGTGAGGGAACCACCGCGCGCTCAGTACACGTCCCGCATGTACCGCTTGTCCGCCGCGAGTTGCTTCACGTACGCGGCGGCCTCCGTCTCGCTCAGCCCGCCGTGTGCCACCGCGATGTCCCGCAGCGCCCGGTCCACGTCCTTCGCCATCCGGGAGGCGTCGCCGCACACGTAGAAGCGGGCGCCGTCCCGCAGCCAGTGCCACAGTTCCGGCCCGTGCTCGCGCATCCGGTCCTGCACGTACACCTTGTTGCGCTGGTCGCGGGAGAAGGCGGTGTCCAGGCGGGTGAGCGTGCCCTCGTCGAGCAGTGCCGTCAGCTCCTGCTCGTAGTAGAAGTCCGTCGCACGGTGCTGCTCGCCGAAGAACAGCCAGTTGGGGGCCCGGTGGCCCAGCGCCCGCCGCTCCTGGAGAAACCCGACGAACGGCGCGACGCCGGTCCCGGGGCCGACCATGACCATCGGTGCCGACGCGTCGGCCGGGGGCCGGAAGTGCGCAGAGCGCTGCACGAACACCGGAACCTCGGTGTCCGGCCCGGAGTCGGCGAGGAACGGCGAGCACACCCCGCCGCGGGCCTGCCCGCGCAGGTTCTCGTACCGCACCACGGACACCGTCAGCGACACCTGCCGCGGGTCGACCAGGGGGCTCGACGATATGGAGTACAGCCGAGGCTGGAGTGTGCGCAGCACTCCCACCCACTCCTGGGCACTCGCCCGCGCCGCGTACTCGGCGACGACGTCCACGGCCTGCCGGCCCCAGCTCCACCGCGCGAGACCGTCCTTGTTGTCGGGCCGCAGCAGCCTGCGCAACTCGTGGTCGTCCCGGGCCCGTTCGGCGACGAAGCGCAGCAGGTCGGGGGTGATCCTCGTGATGTCGAGGTGCCGGCGCAGCGCCTCGGCGAACGGCACCTCGCCCGCACCGCCCACCTCGACGGCCGCCCCGGCGTCCAGCCCGGTCACCGCCAGCCACTCCGCCACGAGGGCGGCGGAGTTGACCGGCCGCACGCCGAGCGCGTCCCCGGCCTCGTACGCCAGGTCCGTCCCGCTCGTGTCGAAGGTGAACCGCCGGACCTCCTTGCCCGCGCCGGGCCGGCTGAGCAGCCGGTTGCCGACGAGCCGGGCGGTCGTGGCCGGAGGCTTGGACCTGGCCTTGGGCCCGGGTGCGTGCGTCGGCT
>NZ_GG657757.1:6738674-6741617 GCF_000158955.1 Streptomyces viridochromogenes DSM 40736
CGGCGTACCGCACGCCGTCCAGCCGGGGGGCCTGCTCGGCGGCGAGTACGTCCCACAGGCCACAGCCGTTGTCCGGTGCGTCGCCGTCCCCGAAGGTGCTGGTGATGAAGAGCAGGTCGGCGGTGCGGGCGAGCGTGCCGACATCGGCCTCGTCCATGCCGACGAGGGTCGTACGGTGCCCGGTCGCGGTCAGCCGCTCGGCGGTGGCGGCGGCGAACTCCTCGGCGTTGCCCGTCTGCGAGGCCCACAGCACGACGACCTCACGGCCGGCCGGCTCCTGCGGCGCGGCCGTCGCGCTCCGCGAGTACATGCCGGCCAGGACGCCGTTGACCCACAGGGCGTGCTCGGGGGAGAAGGGCGCGTCGGGCGGGAGCACCGGCACGCCCGGGGCGCCCGAGCCGAGCCCGGCGAGGAAGCCCGTGAGGTACCGCCGTTCCTGCGCGGAGAGCACCGGCGGCGGGGAGGGTTCGAGCCCGAAGGGGCCGGCTCCGCGCGGCGTCACGATCGTGGGGACGACAGCCGCCGGTTCCTCGTCCCCGGGCCTCGCCACCTTCGCCAGCGACACGGCGCACACCTTGAACTCCGGCTGGAACGACAGCGGATCCACCGCGTCGCTCGTCACCGCGTTGATGCTCAGGTACTCGCCGAACAGGTCGTTCCAGTGGAACGGCGCGAAGCAGCACCCCGGCCGCACCCGGTCCGTCACGACCGCCGGCAGCACGGCCCGCCCACGCCGTGAGGCGACCTCGACCAGATCGCCCTCGGCGACGCCGAGCGCGTCCGCGTCCCGCGGGTGGAGCTCCACGAAGGGCCCGGAGTTCAGCTTGTTGAGCTTGGCGACCTTCCCGGTCTTGGTGAGCGTGTGCCACTGGTGCTGCACCCGCCCGGTGTTGAGGACGAACGGGTAGTCGTCGTCGGGCATCTCCTCGGCGGGCAGATGGGGCCGGGCGAAGAAGACGGCACGACCGCTCTCGGTCGGGAAGCGCGGTTCACCGTCCCCGACGTACCGGATCGGATTGCGCGCCGGCCCGTCCTCCCGGGCGGCCGGCCACTGCACGGGCGTCCCGCGCAGCCGCTCGTAGGACACCCCGCGCAGGTCCCACCCGGTCTTCGGGTTCCGGAACCGCCGGATCTCGTCGAAGACCTGCTCGGCGCTGTCGTACGAGAACGCCTTCTCGTACCCCATCGCGCACGCCACCTCCGCGATGATCCGCCAGTCGGCCATCGCCTCCCCGGGCGGGTCCGCGGCCCGCTGGGCCAGCGTGAGGGTGCGCTCGCTGTTGACGAAGACGCCCTCCGACTCGGTCCACATCGCGCCCGGCAGGACGACATCGGCGTACGCGTTCGTCTCGGTGTCCGTGAACACGTCCTGTGTGACGACGAACTCGGCGGCCTCCAGGCCCTCGATGACCGTGCGGCGGCCCGCGACGGAGGCGACGGGGTTGGTGCAGATGATCCAGCAGGCCTTGATCTCCCCCTCGGCCATCTTCCGGAACATCTCGACCGTGCCCTGCCCGGCCCCGTCCGTGCGCAGCGTCCCGGGCGGCAGCTCCCACAGCTCCTCGGTGAACGACCGTTCCTCCGCCACGAGCAGCGACCGCTGGCCCGGCAGGCCCGGGCCCATGTAGCCCATCTCGCGCCCGCCCATGGCGTTGGGCTGGCCGGTGAGGGAGAACGGCCCGGCGCCGGGCCGGCAGATCGCCCCCGTCGCCAGGTGCAGGTTGACCAGGGCGTTGGTGTTCCAGGTGCCGTGCGTGGACTGGTTGAGGCCCATGGTCCAGCAGCTCATCCACCGCCGGCCGGCCGCGCCGATCAGCCGTGCGGCCTCTCGCAGGTCGTCCTCCGCGAGCCCGGTGATCTCCGCGACCGCCGCCGGGGTGTAGTCGGCGAGGAATTCGGGCAGGGCCTCCCAGCCCTCGGTGCGGGCCGCGACGAACGCGTCGTCGACGTGTCCGCCGGCGTGCAGCAGATGCAGCAGGCCGTTCAGCAAAGCGAGATCGGTCCCCGGCCTGACCTGGAGGTACAGGTCGGCCTTCGCGGCGGTGGCGGTCCGGCGCGGATCGACGACGATCAGTTTGGCGCCGGCCTTGACCCGCTCCATCATCCGCAGGAAGAGGATCGGATGGCAGTCGGCCATGTTCGACCCGATGACGAGGAAGGCGTCGGCCTGCTCGAAGTCCTCGTACGAACCGGGCGGCCCGTCCGCGCCCAGCGACAGTTTGTAGCCGGTGCCCGCGCTCGCCATGCACAACCGCGAGTTCGACTCGATCCGGTTCGTCCGCACGAACCCCTTGGCCAGCTTGTTCGCCAGGTACTGGGCCTCCAGGCTCATCTGCCCGGAGACGTAGAAGGCGACCGCGTCCGGCCCGTGCGTCTCGACGATCTCGCGCAGCCGCCGGCCGGTCTCGGCGATCGCGTCGGCGGCGGGGGAGGGCACCGGCTCCTCGCCCCGGTCGCCCCGGACCAGCGCGGTGGTCAGCCGGCCGGGCGCGGCGAGCATGTCGGCCGTGGTCGCGCCCTTGGTGCACAGCCGGCCCGCGTTCGCCGGATGGGCCTTGTCGCCGGAGGCCTTCAGGACCGTGCGCCGCCCGTCCGGCCCCGTCCCGACCTCGAGGACGAGGCCGCAGCCCACACCGCAGTACGAGCAGACGGTGCGCACCTGCTGCGTCTCCGGCCGCGGGCGGGGGGTCGTGGTCATGCCGTCGACGGTACGAACGTCCCGTTACGCGGATGTCACTTTGCTCGATCACTACGAGTTACGCCCGTCACACAGCCGCCTTCCGGCCGTTGTGAGGTGCTTTGGCGTCGCGGAGCGTGTCGCTGTTGGGCCGAACGGGTGACCGTGCGCAACAATTGGCCGATGCAGACAGCCAGTGCGAGCCAGGACGGCACATGCCGGTGAACAGCCACGATGTCACCGACGAACAGTGGGAGGGCTCGCCC
>NZ_GG657757.1:6741845-6756584 GCF_000158955.1 Streptomyces viridochromogenes DSM 40736
GCACGGGTGTGGTCTTCGGCCTGGCGAGCGGTATGCACCGGGTGGACCGCAACGTGTTCCTGCTGACTCCGGCGGGGACCGAGGTGACCGGGCTGATGGAGGGGGTCGGCATTCCGGGGGTGTGAGTCCCCGCCCGGAGGCCGGGTCGCTCGATCGTAGGAAGGCCCCGCAGACGGAACGGTTCGTCCTGCCGGTGGCGTTCCGCGACGCCCTACCGTCCGGATATGACCCAGCCCCCCGCTCCCGCCCCCCTCGTACAGCCCGGCCCTCCCACGGACGGCGCCGTGCACCCGGGCCGCCCCCGGATCACCGAGCTGCGGCTGTCCGCCTTCACCACGCACCGCCGTGCCGTGCTCCCGCTCGGACCGCTCACCCTGTTCGCCGGTCCCAGCGGCAGCGGCAAGTCCAGCGCGCTGCGCGCGTACGAGGCGCTCGCCCGGCTCGGGGGCGGCGCCGGGCTCGGTGAGGTGTTCCCGGACCCCGTCGCCTGTGTGCCGGAGCGAGCCCGGCCCGACGCGCAGCGCCGGCGAGGCTTCCGGATCGGGTGCACGGCCGACGGCCCGGCCGGACCCGTCCGGCTCGACGTCGCCGTACAGGCAGAGCCCGAACTGCGCGTCGTGGGGGAGCGGTTGACCGCCGACGGACTGGTCCTGCTGGAGACCGCCCTGCGCGACCCCGGGAAACGTGCCGTGCAGGCCGCCTGGCACACGGCCGGACCGACGCCCGTCACCCGCGGCCCGCTGCCGGACGACCGGCTCGGCACCGCCCTGCTGCCGCTGCGCGTGGCCGGCAAGACGCCCGGGCAGCGCAGGGTGCTGGCCGCGGCCGAGCAGATGGTGGTCGCCCTGCGCTCCGTCTTCGCCTGCGATCCCGATCCGGCCCGGATGCGCGGCCCGGTTCCGGCCGGCTCCGGACGGCTGCTCGGCGGCTGCGGAAACCTCGCCGACGTCCTGTGGCGCACCCGCGCCGAATGCGCACGCCGGCACACGCAGTTCGTCGCGGCGGTACGCGCCGGCTGCGCGGGGCCGGTGGCGGACGTCCTCGCAGGACCGGTGGCGGACGTCCTCGCCGGACCCGCACCGGACGTGCGTGCGCGGCCGAACGGCACCGGCAGCCGGGCCGGGGCCCTGAGTGCCGCCCTCGACCGGGGCGACGGCACCGCGACGGACCTGCGGCGGCTCGGCGACGGCGAACTGCGGTACCTGGCCCTCGCCCTGGTCCTCTTCACCGGCCCCGGTGTCCTGGAGGTCGATCCGGCCGGAGAGGTGCCCGCCGCCCTCCAGACGCTCACCGTCCTCGCCGACGGCTTCGACCGGGACCTCGACGTGGCGCAACGGCACGAACTGCTGCGGCTGGCGGCCCGGATGTGCGAGCGCGGGCACATCCGGCTCGTCGGCGCGGTCAGCGACGCCTCGTGGGCCTGCGGGGCGGAGGGCGTCACGGTGGTACACCTGAGCCGTGACTGATCCACGCGACGAACCGCAGCCCGGACCCCACGGCGAGCCCCTGGACGTGGCGCGACTGCAACGCCGGCTGGCCGAGTTCGCGGCCGCGCGGAACTGGCAGCCGTACCACACCCCCAAGAACCTGGCCGCCGCGCTCAGCGTGGAGGCGTCCGAACTGGTCGAGATCTTCCAGTGGCTGACACCCGAGGAGTCGGCCCGCGTCATGACCGACCCGGACACCGCGCACCGCGTCACCGACGAGGTCGCCGACGTGCTCGCGTATCTGCTCCAGCTGTGCGAGGTGCTCGGCATCGACCCGCTGGCCGCGCTGGACGCCAAGATCGACCGGAACGAGCGGAGGTTCCCCCTCTAGGAGTCGCGTCGTCCGCTTGTACAGTGAGTAACCAAAATGCGGCCCGAATCCGAATTGTTGTCCGCTAATTTCCGTCTTCCTCTGGCTTTTCGTCTCAGAGCCCTTCACTCTGGGTAGTGAACAAGGGAGTTCGGGCGGATGGACGCGCCAAGCGCGTCGCGACAGGACGGGGGCAGCGCATGGAAGCGGTGCGGCTCATCGTGACGAGCAGGCGGTCCCTGGCCGCGGGCGGCGACGTGCCGGAGATCCTGGCCGAGGTGTGGCAGGCGCAGGCTCTCGCACAGGCCATAGGGAGTCGGCTGGCCGTCTCCGGCCCGCCCGAACTGCGTGGTGAGGCGCTGGGGTTGACCGAACTGGCGGGCCGTGGCTGCGGCGTCCTCGACCCGCCCGAACTGGCCCCCGGCGAGCTGCGGGCGGGCCAGCTCACCGAGTTGGGCGACGCCCGTCACACCCTGATGTGCCTCGGCGGCCTCCTCGGCGAGGTCGGCATCGCGCTGGTCGGCCTCGCCTGCGCCGCGGACGACGAGGGCACGTACTGGCAGTGCATGGAGGCCATCGACGCGGCGGACGAGTCCCGCGACCGCGTCCTGGAGATGCTCCGCAGACTCGCGGACCGGGAGCAGGTGCTGCCGGAGATGGAGGCGGGATAGGGCACGGGGGCGGGTCTCAGCCGGCCTGCCCCTCCTCGGCCGAGCCCGGCCCACGGCCGGCGTCCCCGGCAGCCTGAAGGTCCGCGTCCAACGCCGACAGGTCTAACTAGCGAGTTGTAGCGTATTTTTGAAGCATGGCCACAAACAGGACGGAGCCGCTCAGGGCGGTCATCTACACCCGCATCTCCCATGACCCCAGCGGCAAGGCCGAGGGTGTCACCCGGCAGGAAGAAGCCTGCCGAAAGCTGGCTGTTGAACTCGGCTGGCGCGTGGTCGACGTGAAGGCTGACGGCGACCGCACTGCAATCGGCAAGAGCGGCGCCCGTGCAAACGGCGGCCCGCTTACGCGGCTTTGCTGGACATACTGGCTGCGCGCGAGGCCGACGCGGTGCTTGTCTGGCACACCGACCGCCTGTACCGGCAGGCCCGCGACCTTGAGCCGCTCATCGAGATTGTGGAGCGCACGCACGTCGTCATCCGCCCGGTCAAACAGGGCGAGCTGGATCTCGCCACGGCATCAGGCCGCATGGTCGCTCGTATCCTCGCCAGCGTGAGTACGCACGAGGTCGAGCACGCCGTTGAGCGGATGAAGGACAAGCACGCCGCCAACCGCCGAGCCGGGGTCAACCACGGCGGCCCGCGTACCTTCGGTTTCCGCGCTGTGAGGCCCAAGGCCACCAGGGACCAGACGCCCCAGGTGCCGAAGGTGGACCCGGGAGAGGCCGCTCTGATCCGTGAGGCTGCCAACGCGGTGCTCGCCTACGCAGCCGATCCTGAGACAGGTCGGACCCTGACCGGTATCTGCCGCGATTGGAACGAGCGTAAGATCCCCACCCCGCGCGGCAAGACCTGGACCATTCAGACCCTGCGGGGAGTGCTGCTGTCGCCCCGGATTGCCGGGCGGGTGGCCCACGAGGGCGAGGACGCCGGTCCGGCGCAATGGGACGCGATCGTTGAGTACGACGTGTGGTTGGCCCTGCGCAACGTATTGAACGACCCGTCGCGGCGTTCAGGTTCGGCCGGTGATGAAGGCCGCCAGCCCAAGTACCTGGGGTCCGGCCTGTACCTGTGCGGCCGGGACGGCTGTGGCGCCGTGGTTCGCCCCGGCGGTGCCCGGGCAGGACAGCGCCAGCAGTACCGGTGCACCTCCAGCGCGCACCTGATCCGTACCGCCGGGCCGGTGGACGACTTTGTGGAGCGCGTGCTGGTTGCCCGGCTGTGCCGGGAGGACGCCCGAGCGGCCTTCTCGGCGCCCGTCGCGGTGACCCCGACACAACCGTCCACCGAAGAGCTGAACGCCCGTCACGCAGCCCTGACGTCACGGCTGGAGACGCTGGCGGAAGCCTTTGCCGGGGACGACGAGGCGGAACCCGTGGAGTACCGGGCCGCGTCCCGCAAGATCAGGGAGCGGATCGCCGCCATCGAGCAGGAGATCACCGAGGCCGCTGCCGCCGCAGCCTTGGCGGCGGAGCCTGGCCCGCTCGACAGCACCGACCTGCCGGAGCTGGCCCGGCGGCAGCACGCCGACCCGGACGACGCCCTTGCCTGGTGGCGAGAGACCTACCCGTTGGAGCGGCGCCGCAAGGTCCTCGCGCTGCTGGCCACGGTCACCCTGTTGCCTGGTCGGCGTGGCCGTCCGCTGGGGGTGGCTGCCGGTGGCCTTGACCCTGCGTCCGTCCGAATCGACTGGAAAGGGGTCGACTGACCCTCGTCGCACACCGGGCCCCCGTCTCGTGGCGGGGGCTCCGTGCTGTCTACCGCTGGAGCTGCGCCAGGAAGTCGCTCACGAACTTCTCGACCTCGGCCCGGCTCTTCACTTCCTCGACGTTCAGGCGGTCGACCACCTTCACGCCGGAGTGCAGGAACAGGCGAGTGCGGCTGTGGTCTCGTCCGGCGTGGCCCTTGTGCTGCGGCCCGTCGATCTCGATCACCCCGGCGTACCCGCGATACGTGATCAGCAGGTCGGGCTCAAAGGTCCACCCGCGAACCCGCATGCCCCCCAGAGGCATGATCCCGATCGTCTCGTTGTCGGGTAGTGCGTGCTGTCGTTCCCTCAGCACCCGGTAGACGTCCAGCTCCCACTCGTTGGTGAAGCGGAGCTGATCCTCAACCGGGTGACTGGGTTCGAGTTGGACCTTACGGCCCTGGTTGCTGGGCTTGGGGCCGTCGGCGTTCTTGATCTGCCTGCGCCAGTCCGGACCGAGGCGGGGGATCGAGGGCCGGGCGACGAGTTCGCTGATGCTCTTGCCCGAGCCCCAGAGCACCTCGCGTACCACCCCGGCGATCTCATCCAGAACATCGTCGTGGTACGTAGGGTACAGGCCCGGCTCCACCACGAGCACGATCCGGTAGCCCTCCTGGTTGTAATCGGTGTCCCAGAGCCTGACCTCAACCGACGACACGTCGGCGATCATCCGCGCCGTGTCGGTCTTGCCGAGGTGATACGCCAGTACGGCGCTCGTGCCGAGCAGCCACTCACTCACCCGGGGAGCGTTCTCCGGGGCATCGAGGGTGAGGGACATGTTCGGCGATGGCAGCTCATCACTCATGCACGGAATTGTGGCAGTCGCCGCTGACAACGGAAGGGCGCCGGATTTGCTACGGCTCCGCTCAACGCGCTGAGCCGGCATTCACGTTGAGGGATGAGTCCCGACAGGCGACGACGCCCGGCGGCCGTGACAGCCGCACCCGCACCGCCGCTGGAGCAGCAGCCCGCGCCCGTGGGGCAGCGGGATGTCCCGGGTCTGGCGACACTCCTCGTGCAGCCCTCGGTACCCCGGCCGCAGAGCCACCGTGCACTCCGCCGACAGGGCCGCGCGGTCCGTAGCGGGGGCGCTCACGGCCTCTCACCCCGGCTCCGGGCATTGGCCAGGGCCACGCCCGCCGACAGCCTCTCCGCCGCCGTAGCGGGCCGCAGGGGCCCCCGCGCGTCCCACTTCCGCCCGCCGCCGGGCGGCTTCAGCTGCCACCGGGGGCCGATCTTGTCCATCACCCGGCCGACCTTGCGGGCGCCCTCGTCCCACACCAGCTCCCCGACCTCGGGCGCGTAGTCGTTCATGCGCACCCCCGCCGGATCGCCTCGGCCAGCCGGAGCGCGACATCCGCCCGCACCCGGCCCAGGTTCACCAGGTTCAGCGAGGGCGAGGCCGGGTCCATCCCGAGCGAGGGCAGTACGATCCCCGCCGCCGTCAGTGCCTCTCGCAGCGACTCGACTGCCGTCATCGCGTCCGTGGTGTCTGGTTCTTGTCGTGTTGTGACCATGAACCGAGCGTCGCCGTCGGGCAGTTGAGGCCGGTAGGCGGAATTCGCGATTATTCTTAATCAGCGGCGGGATATACCCGAGGATTCGTCCGCCGCTGTACCGGCGGCGTAGCCGGGGCGCGAGCCCCCCAGCGAAGCTGATCACCGACCCGCTCAGCGAGGGAGGGACCACCCCATGGCGCGCAACATCCGCTTCAACGGCACGGGCAGCGGTGACACGGGCTGCCCATCCGTCCACGAGGATCTCAACACCGGCGAGGTCATCGTGCACGGCCCGCCGCTCACCGACCCCGCCGACGTCGCCCAGCTCCAGCACCTCGGCCCCGGTGAGGTGGCCGTCGTCGTGCCCCGGGAGTTGCTCGCCGACTGGGCACCCCGTGACGCCACCCGCCAGGCCCGCATGATCGGCCTGGACGCCTTCAACGGGCTGTTCGAGACGTTCAGGCACACGGCCTGGCGGCTGGAGACCCGCCGCCGCTACGCCAGCGACGAGACCACCGCCACCTATGCGCAGTTCCAGGCCGAGGGACGCGTCGACTGGGACATGAGCACCTGGTACTGCACCACCATCCGTCAGGCGACGGCCACCGGTAAAACCGTCAGCCGTGTCCGGCTGCTCGACGACCCGCCCACCCCCGGGCAGCGGTACCTGCTGTGCAACGCCGAGCGCAACGCTGCCCTCGGGGAGGACATCCGCACCCTTAGCCGCAGCGAGGCCGAGTGGCGGCACCTCGGCAGCGAGGACTTCTGGATCTTTGACTCCCGGCTCGTCGCCCGGCTCGACTTCACCGATGCGGACGAGCTGACAGGCGTGGAGCTGATCACCGAACCGGCGGAGGTGGTGCGGTACGCCCGGCTGCGGGATGCCGCCTGGCACCACGCCACCCCCAACTAGACCGACGGCGGGTACCCATGGCGACCGACTACCAGCACGCCCGCGAGGCGCTCGGGGTGCGCCTGCGCGAGCTGAGGATGACCGCGCCCGGCGGCCGTCTCACGGGTACCCGCCTCGCCGAAGTGCTCGGCTGGCCTCAGCCGAAGATCTCCAAGCTGGAGAACGGCAAGCAGACCGCCACCCCCGAAGACCTCAAAGCCTGGGCCGAGGCCACGGGCCAGCCCCAGGCCTACAGCGAACTCCTCGCCCGGCTGAGGGGGTTCGAGTCTCACATCCGCTCGTGGCGACGCCAGCTCGCCGCCGGGCACCAGCCCGTCCAGCAGACCATCGCCGCCGAGTACGAACGCTCGGCCGTGGTCCACGGGTTCGAGAGCGTGACCGTGCCGGGCATCCTCCAGACGGCCGACTACGCCCGGCACGTCTTCACCCGGTATGCGGAACTCCAGCGCTCACCGCGCGACACCGACGAGGCCGTGCGCGCCCGGCTCCGGCGGCAGGAGCTGCTCTACGGGCGGGGCAAGCGGTTCAACATCCTGATCGGGGAGGCGGCGCTGCGCTCACTCATCTGCCCGCCTGCCGTGCTCGCGGCGCAGCTCGACCGCCTCGCCGGGCTCGTCGGGCTGGACACCGTCGCCCTCGGGGTCATTCCGTTCACGGCCTCGCTGAAAATTCCGCCTGTCGGCGGGTTCTGGGTGCATGACGAGCGGCTCGTCATGGTGGAGAACTGGCACGCGGAGCTGTGGATCGACGACGCCGACTCCATCGCCCTCTACCTGCGCACCTGGAGCACCCTGCGGGAGTCCGCCGTGTACGGCCCCGACGCCCAGCGGCTCATCAGCTCGGCGCGGCGGACCCTCAGCGTATGAGCCCCGGCAGCCGGCTGAATTAGCTAAAGGAGTCTGCCCAGCTCACATTGGGTCCGTACGCGTCCGAACTCTGCGGAACTGAGCCGTACTCCGGCGTACTCTGGGACCAACAACACGACCATAGACCATGGACCAGCAACACGCGGTCCGTGGTCTTTTTGCGTGTGGGCTGGTCCGGGTCCTGACCCGACCGGAGGCGCCCCGTGGGCGAACCCGCAACCCTCGACGAGGTCCGCCGCTGGCCCGCCCTCGTCTCCCTGACCCAGGCGGCCCGTGCGCTCAACATCAGCCGTACGACCGCGTTCACGCTGGCCGCACAGAGCCGGTTTCCGGTGACCGTCGTGCGGGCCCTGGGCCAGCAGCGCGTCCGCACCGCCGACCTGATCCGCTACCTGGAGGCGGACGGGGGCGAGTCCGCGTGATGACCCTCATCGGCGTCGGCCTCGCGGTCGGCCTGTTCCTCTACCTGCGGCACCGCTGGCGTGCGTGGCAGATCACCCGCCGCGAGCGCGTCAAGCTGCGTGCCCTCGGTGAGGCCCGGGTGCACCGGCCGGTGAGCCAGCGGCTTCTGTCGCTCCTGCCCGGGGCCGCGATCCGCCGCCTGTTCCGCTGGCGTCCGGAGCGGATCCGCCCGACGGTCCGCGTCGCCCGGCGGGGACTGCTCGGCGGATCCATCCGGATCCGGCCGGATCAGCACATCCTCGCCGTCGGCATGACCGGCTCCGGCAAGTCGTCCACCCTCCGCGTCCTGTCCGCCTACGCGATCCGGCACCCGCGCTGGACGCTGGAGGTCTGGGACGGCAAGTGGGGCGTGCCGGGCGGCTGTACGCCGGTAAGGCCCGGGTCCTGACCGACCTGGACGAGATCGAGACCCGGCTCGCCGACCTCGTCGAGCGGGAACTGCCGCTGCGCGCCCGCGAGCTGTCTCCGGCGCACCTGGCGCTGGTGCTCGACGAGACGCGGCTAATCCGGCAGCTCTCCGAGGCCGGGCTGAAGCGGCTCATCACGGTCGTGGAGACCGGCCGTGAACTCGGGGTGCACGTCTGGTTCGGCGTCCAGGACCCGAAAGCCGAGGTGCTGCCGACCGCCATCCGCGACCAGTTCAGCTGCAAGCTGGCCCACCGGGGCCAGACGGCCGAGGCCGCGCACGTCGTCTTCAAGGACGCCGTGGCCGCCGGGTGGGCGCCGCATCTGCTGAGCGGTCCGGGCCAGGTGCTCGTGTGGGAGGCGCTGCGCCGCCCGCGCGTCGCCTACGCGCTGTGGCTCGCGGAGCGGGTGCTGGCTGCGCTGCCCCTCGCCGGGCCCGTGGTGCGGCCGGAGTTCGAGGCTGCGCCGGTCGAGCTGACGAAGGCGTCCGCCCGCCCGTCCGTCCGCGCGGAAATCCCAGCTCAGACGCGCACACGGACGCCCGGACGGACGGCGGACGCGCTCACCCCACGCCAGGTGCAGGCGCTCAGCGCGCTGGATGTGGCTGGGGGCCCGATGGGCGCGGCTGACCTCGCCCGGGAGCTGGGCATCGAGCGCAACCGCGCTCACGACGTACTCGCACAACTGCGCCGCCGGGGCCTGGTCGCACAGACCCCGGACGGCTTCACCATCCCCCTCCGTGCAGAAGAGGACACCACTCATGGTGCATGACACCCCCGCCCTGCTGAAGGCGGCCAGGGCCCGCGAGGAGGCCTCGGCAGCCCTCGCCGACGTACAGGCCCAGCAGCCCGAAATCGACGACCTGACAGCCGACGTGAGGCGCGTCTGCTGGCCCGCCTGGAAGGAGGCGCCCCCCGTGAAGACCAGGACTGAGCAGCGCACCCGTACCGTCCCCAAGACCATCGACGGCAATACCCACCAGGTGCAGGAGACCTACACCGTCGAGCTGCCGGTGCCCCCGGCCGACCGGGACGCCCAGGCGCTCACGGCGGTCACGGCAATCGCGGGGTTCATCGTCCTCGGGGCTGTCGTGTGGTCGACGGTGGCCATCGGCGCCCTGCTCGCCATGGTCGGCCCGACCTGGACCGCCTACATGATCGCGTTCGTGTTCGACGCGGCGTGGATCGGCTGCCTGGTGCTGGAGTGGATCAACCGCTACGACCCTGAGCGGGCCCGTACGCCGCGTAAGGCGGGCTAGGGTGCCCAGCCCTCCCCAGGGGGCTGATAGCCGCTCACGGGGCCGTTAGCGGCTCCCTGGGGGTCGGTCTCGCGGGGCCGCCGTCTCCCTCGTGGCGAAGGGCTTCTGGCACGTCGTCATGAAGGCGACCGGCGCCGAGCTGGACCCGGCGTCCGCCCAGTGGGCCGCAGCCGAGCGGGCCGAGGTGCACGCCGAGCTGGCCACCGTCGCCGTCCGGCGCGAGCTTTCCCGCACCCGGGCGCGGATCCGCGACGAGGAATCCGCCCTTGCCGACGGCGGATCCGTCACCGCGCTGGAGTGGATCACCCCGGCCGCCGACGGACTGACCCCCGAGCGCCTGGCGGCGGCCGGGGAGCAGACGGCGGACCGGATCCGGATCGCCCAGTCCGGCGGATCCGGATCCGGACAGGCGGATCCGTCGCAATCCGGATCCGTCAAGGACGCGTTCCGGGCCCTGTTCGAGTCCGGAACGAGGGACACCGACGACATCGTCCGGGCGCTGCCGGACGCCAACGCCGAGACGGTCAAGCGGCACATCCGCACCGTCCGGTCCGAAGGAGGCTACGCATGACCGGAGGCATGACCGCTGTCCTGTTCATCCTCTTGGCCGTCCTGGTGACGTCCATGAGCGCCAGCGGCGAGAAGTTCCGGGCCATGATCCTCGTCTGCGTGACGCTGCTGCTCGCGTCCACGCCGATCATGTCCGGGGTGCACGACGCGCTGCTCAAGATGATCGTCTCGTTCTGACCGCCCCGACGACGAGCCCCGCCGGGCGTACCGGCGGGGCTCCGTCATGACCGGCCGATGGTCTTGCGCTCCAGCTCGTTGAGCCGGTCGAGAGCTGCGTCGACCTCGGTGAGTGCCTTACCCGCCAGCGTCGCCATCTTCTGAAACCGATCAAGGTCGGCGGCGTCCCGCATCGCATCTCTCTTGCGCTTCTCGGGGTCGCGCTCCCGGGACTCGTGCGTACCGCCGAATGCCCGGAACACCATCCGGGGCGGAGGAGGTGCCAGCTCGAAAATCTCGTCCCAGGTGCTCGCAGCGCGCCCCAGGGCAGCGCGGAGCTTCCGGTCGCTCCGGCGGGCCGCTGAGTCCCGAAGGCGGCGGGCTGCCTCCTTGCGCTCCGACCCAAGGAACCAGTCGGCGCGGGTGCCGGAGGGCACCTCTTCGAGCCATGAGCGAAGCTGAACCAGTTGGGCGCGCAGCTCGTCGTCATCCGGCCCGAGGGCGAGCACATGGCGCCGGGTCCACCACTTGCGGATGAGCGTCCCGACGGTGATGACGAACGCAAGCCAGCCGGGCAGGAACTTGAGCAAGTCCACCCAGGTGAACGAGTCGGCAGCGGCAGCAATCATGACGGGATTCTGCGATCCCGCCGGACGGCTCCGCTGCCGGTTTAGGTAAATCAGCCGGCAGGGTCACGCGGGCCAGATGCGGCCCGCGTCGTCGACCTTGACCTGGCAGCACTCACGCAGGCTGCGCAGCACCCCACTGAACAGGCTGCGGTCGTACGCCGCCAGCAGCTCCGTCAGCTCGTGGGCCGTGAGGCCGGGATGCGCCTGAACGTGACGCAGGGCCCGGCGCCGCTGGTGGGGGCTCACGGCGTATTCCGAGCCCATCAGCTCAGCCCGGCGCGCACGAGGTGCTCGGCCACGATCTCCCGTACCTCCTCGGGCAGCGAGGGCATCAGCTCGCCGAGGGTCTGCGCGTCGCCCCACGTCCACCGGCGGAGCACGATCTCCGTGGCGGCGAGGGCGTGCTGGGCGCGGGTGTCGGCCGCCTGGAGCTGCTCCCGGGTCGCGTCCATGACCGACGGCGCGGTCGGAGGCCGGAGGCTGATCCCCGTCTGCTGCTCGATGACGCGGATGATCGCGGCGGTCGTCTCGTCGGCCGCCCGCTGCACGTCGGCCAGGGCCTCCCGCCCGGCCGCCGCGATCTCCGCGTGCGTCTTGTCCAGTTCACCGGGCATGGTCAACTCCTCAGGGCTGGGCGGGGGTTACGGATACGCAAGCGGATCATCAGGCGGGCCCGCTCGGCCGCCGACAAGAAGCTGAAGTGATACAGGCACGGCCGCCACTGCCGCCCCTCACCCATGCACGCGCACACCGGCGCGGCGCTCACTGCCGGGCCGCCCGTCGGTCGTGGGTGCCGAACGCGGCGGCGTGCGCGTCGCAGTAGACGTCCCGGGTGCAGCCGCAGGGCAGGCCGCCCGAGGCTGTGACCCCGGCGCGCTGTACGCCCGCGAGACGGGCGCTGGAGGGGTCCACGGCGGCGTAGACGCGGGCCGCCGTCCGCAGCCGGGAGACGGCAACAGAGGCAGCCTCTCGGGCCTGCTCGGCTCCGGCCTGCGCGGCGCGGAACTCATCGGTCTGGCGCAGGGCGGCCATCGCCCGTCGGCCGGACTCCGCCTCGGTGGCCCAGCGCTGCCGGTCGGCCGGGCACGGCGAGCACCCCAGCAGCACCCGGTACGCCGGGGAGTCCGTCGGCCGCAGTCCGCCGTGCACCCGGGCGGTGGTGTCCGCGTAGCAGAACCGGCACATATCGGTGAAGGCCCGCGCCGGAGTCGCGGCGACATCCACCGCTGCCCAGCCGAAGATGGCTGCGGCGTCGGGGGTCAGGGTGCGCAGTACGGCCCGGCCGTGCGGCTGGGCGGACAGGTGCCGGGCCTGGTTGGCGTCGGCGACCTCGCGGCGCCCGTCCATGAGCCTGACGTAGTCGATGCGCTCGCTGGGCCACAGCAGCTCCCGCACCTGTCGCGCGAAGCCCTCGGTGTCCGGGTGGCGGCGGAGGGCCTCGGCTCGCCGCTCACGCATCACGCGGTCGACATCGGCCGAGGCGACCAGGGCCGGACCGGTGTGGGCCCGATTGGGCAGCCGACCGGCGGTGATCATCTTGCGGGCTGCGGGCTCGGAAATGCCCAGCCGCCGGGCCGCCGCAGCGACATTTATTTCGTCCATTGATTCACCCGGATCAAGGGGAGGGAATGGCTTCGAAATGAGAGTACGCTGGTTATGGGCCCGCATCAAACCGGTGATCTATGTCAGGTGCGGGCCCTCATTTACATTAATCAGCCGGCACTAGGTGCAGGAAGTCGAATTAGCTAAATCGAGTTCACCTGCTGAGCTGGGGGTTAGGTGTTTTCGAATTAAGCGGCTACATTTGCAGTAGCTCGGGAGCGGTAAGCCATCGGTGCCCCGGGAGTTCGGAGCCCCGCCAGGGGTGACCAAGGAATCCGGTGATCATGCCGATCCTTGGAGGCTCGCTGTGGCCAGGCAGTACACCCGGCGTAAGCCGCTGGACCCCGAGTTCGCGCGAGACCGCGCCCGTAAGGCGCGTGCCGCTCAGCTTTCGGTCGACCACTACGTGAAGAAGATCGTGGACCGCGCACCAGAGCTGACCGACGAGCACATCGAAAAGCTGCGCACGCTGCTGCGTCCGGTCGGCGGGGGTGCGGCGGAATGAGCGCAAACGAAACCCTCCGGGGGCTCAACCCGGAGGACTCGGAAGGAAACGCGGGGACCAGCCACGTCTACGACGAGGATACCCCGCCGGAATGGATTCAACGGGGTCGCAAGGGTGGATGGCCGTGAATTCGAGAATGTCTCCCCGGAGCACGTCGGCCGGCACCTGACGGTCATCTCACCCGAGGTCGCCAAGGGGACGGTCCAGTCCCGGGACGAAGTGCTCCGGTTCGCCTACTACCGCCCCGACGGGTCCACGTTCCTGGTCTCGCGGATGCCCGACAGCTACGAGGGCCCCAGGTACCTGTGCGACGCCGGAAAGCACGGCCTGACCGTTCACCCGCTCGTGCGCGACCGGCTGAACGACCCGGATGTGCCGCTGGTCGTCGTGGAGGGAACGAAGCAGCACCTGGCCGCTGTCACGGCCTTGAAGGACACGCCCGTCTGCCTGGTCGGCCTAAACGGCATCCGGGGCTGGCAGTACAAGCCGGGCGGCGAGGGGACCCCGTCCAGGCCGCTGCGGGACTGGCGCTGGATTCCGCTGGTGGGCCGCAAGGTGTACGTCGTCCCGGACGGCGACTACGAGACCAAGCCAGGCGTCCGCGACGGGGCCGACGACCTGATGACCTGGCTCACTCTCCAGGGCGCCGACGTCGCCCGCGTTGCGGTGCCTCTGGCGCCCGGAGAGGGCTCCACGGGCCTGGACGACCACTTGGAGCGCGTCCCTGCGCCTAAGCGCACAACAGCCCTCCAGCAGCTCATGGAGGAGGCCGACGACCAGGCGGACGAGTTCTTCCTGGACCGGGAGGCGTTGAAGAATCTGCCGCCGGTCGAGCCGCTCATCGAGGGGATGCTCAACCAGTCGTCAATTACGTGGCTATCCGGCAAGTTCGGCACCTACAAGACGTTCGTGTCGCTGGCCTAGGCCTGCTCCGTGGCCACGGGACGGACGTGGGCAGGGCACAAGGTGCACCGACAGGGGCCGGTCGTGTACGTGGCTGCTGAAGGGCAGCGCGGGCTCAACTCCCGGCTTCAGGCGTGGGAGACGGCCGTCAACGACGGCCGGGAGGTGACGGACCTGATCGTCACCCCCAAGGGCCTGGACCCCCGCAGCAGCAAGGACATGGCTCGCCTGACACGGAAGATCAAGCGGTCCGGGGCCGTCATGGTCGTGTTCGACACGCTGCACCGCTGCGCGCCTGGCATGGAGGAGAACAGCAACAAGGAGCTGGGGGAGGCATTCGGAGCGCTTCAGCGACTCAAGGACGAGACGGGCGTGTGCGTTCTGGTTCTGCACCACACGGGATACGAGGGCAAGCACGCTCGCGGTGCCAGCTCGCAGGAGGACGACGCCGACGACGCGTACGTGATCAAGTTCGGCGGCGATCCGGAGGACCGCAGCCCCACCAACCCGCGCATCCTCGTCCGGCGGAAGTCCAAGGAGGGCGAGGCCGGGGAGGAGCTGCGCCTGAAGCTGACCACCGTCCCCGCGCCGGGCCAGGATCCGTTCGATGGGCGGGCGGGGGCGCTGGCGTACGTAACCGTGGAACCCCCGGAAGAGTCGTTCCTCACCACGCCTCGGGAGAGCAAGCTCAATCAGCTCATCCGCCTGATGGACGAGCACGAGCTACCGCCGACCGCCGGGCGCGACCGAGCCAAGGCA
>NZ_GG657757.1:6756684-6773420 GCF_000158955.1 Streptomyces viridochromogenes DSM 40736
TGTTCTCCCTGTTCCCCCCTAGGGGGCGGGAACAGGGAACAGATACCTGTTCTGGACCTGTTCCGAGCGTCCGGAACAGCCATTCCCCCAGGTCGGGCCCAATGCCGGCTCGTTCCTGTTCCCGACCTGTTCCCAAGATCGGAACAGGTGCCTGTTCGCAAGATCGGAACAGGTCCGCTGCCCCCACGCAGGGAGACTGATCATGACCCCGTCCCGCTGCATGATGCACCCCTGCTGCCCGGCGGACCGGCACAACATCGGCTGCCCGGCGCGCCAGCCGGAAGACGCCTCCCCCTGCATGGGCGAGCCGTACTGCGCGCCCGAGCTGTGCGGCCCTCCGTGCCATCACCCGGACTGCCCGGTGCGGTCCACCTTATGAGCCCCACCCGTACCACCCGACCGAGCACAGAGAGGAAAAGCGCATAGGTGCACCCCCGCAGACCCGCCGCCGACGGGCCGCTACCGCCGAGCGTGACGAGAAGATCTTCCGGCTCAAGGTGCGAGGGCTGACCGAACGGCAGATCGCCAAGGAGGTCCAGCTCAGCCCCGGGCGCGTCCACGAGATCATCGAGGAGCGCATAGCCGCCCACCTCGGCCCCGTCGTGGGCTCGATGGTCGCCCTGCGGGATGCCGAGCTGGACGACCTCTGGCGCAAGGCCCAGGCGCAGTACGTTGCCACCGACGACCCCGACACCCGGCTCAAGGCCGTCAACACGCTCAAGGGCCTCAACGAGTCCCGGCGCAAGCTGCACGGAGCCGACGCACCCGAGGCGCTGCGCGTCTCCCTGGAGCGCCGCATCGAGCAGGAGGCCACCGACGTCGTGGAGGCGATCCTCGCGGGGTTCGCAGCGGTCAGCCTGCCGGAGGACCGGCGGCAGTACGGCCTGGAGGCCGCCAGTGCCTGTCTGCGCGCGGGCGAGCCCGGGGCGTTCACCCCGCCGGAGCCGCTGCCGCCGCTCGGGGCCGCCCCCACCCCCTACACCGAGAACGGTGCCATGTACATCGACGGCCCCGGCGGGCTGCGGTACAGGGTCGTGGCCGTGGAGCCGCAGGGCGCCCCGACGGTTACCCGGCTCGCGCTGCCGCCGGGCCCGTCGGCCCCGCCGCCCGGCGAGCCGGACAGCGCAGACGCCGTGCTGGAGCAACTCGCCAAGTTTGAGGATGAGTTCGGATCCCTGGAGGACGACGACGAAGACTGACCCCCGCCGCAAGCAGATCAAGAAGCGCCTCCGCGAGATCAAGCGGGACCCGGCGTCGGCCCGGCCGGGCGAGGCCCAGCGGCTCGCTGCCGAGTACAGGCGGCTGCTGTCGGCGGACCGCACCCCGGCCGCTCCCGCCGACCCGGACGAGGCGGCCCTGGCCACCTGGCCGAGGGAGCTGCGGGCCCGGCGCCAGCGCTCCGCCTTCTCCCGCGTGCTCGACCGCAGCGCGCTGCACGACCCCGGCAGCTGGGGCGCCCTGAACGACCTGCGCCACCGCTGAGCTGGGTGTCTGTGAATCGCTGGTGCTGGACCTACGGCACCAGCGATTCCTTGGCAGTTGGTTAGGCGCTCAGGCGACCGTCGTATAAGTATGTGGCTACTCTGACCTGGCCTGATCTGCCTTCGATTCCCTGGGTGAAAAACCCGCTTCAGATTGCAGATCGGAGAGGTCCGCGTTCAGCGCCGCCATCAGCTTCTCCATCTGCTGCAACAGCCCTTTCGGCTGCCCGGTCCCGCCCTGCTGCGGCACGGTCTCTTCGGACATGACGGCCTCCTCGGCCCATGGCCCCACGGGGAGGCCGACGCGGGTGACGCCCCGGCGTTCACCGCCCGGCGCGGAAGCCGGGGACTCCGGCTCCGCCCGAGCCAACGATCACTACCGGGGCCGGTCACTGGCCCGGTCACGGGGCACACGCGGTATGGACGTAATTTCACCCGACCGGGGATCGGGGACCGGAGACTGGTGGGCACGGAGGACCGACCTCGTGGTCCCGTGCCCCGGCGTGCAGGATGGGATCATGGACCTTCGCATCTTCACCGAGCCCCAGCAGGGGGCGACCTACGACACTCTGCTCACCGTGGCCAAGGCCACGGAAGATCTCGGATTCGACGCGTTCTTCCGTTCCGACCACTATCTCCGCATGGGTTCCGTGGACGGCCTGCCCGGTCCCACCGACGCCTGGATCACCCTGGCCGGACTCGCCCGCGAGACCAAGCGCATCCGGCTCGGCACCCTGATGACCGCCGGCACCTTCCGGCTGCCCGGCGTGCTGGCCATCCAGGTCGCGCAGGTCGACCAGATGTCCGGCGGCCGCGTCGAGCTCGGCCTCGGCGCCGGCTGGTTCGAGGAGGAGCACAAGGCCTACGGCATCCCGTTCCCCAAGGAGAAGCTGGCCCGCCTCGAGGAACAGCTGGAGATCGTCACCGGCCTGTGGGCGACGGAACTCGGCAAGACCTACGACTTCCACGGCACGTACTACGACCTCACGGCCTCTCCCGCGTTGCCCAAGCCCGCGCAGGCGAAGATCCCCGTGCTTGTCGGCGGTCACGGCGCCACCCGCACCCCGCGGCTGGCCGCGAAGTACGCCGACGAGTTCAACATGCCCTTCGCCTCGATCGAGGACAGCGAGCGCCAGTTCGGCCGGGTGCGCGCCGCCGCCGAGGAGGCCGGCCGCAGCGGCGACGACCTGACCTACTCCAACGCCCTCGTGGTCTGCGTCGGCCGGGACGAGAAGGAGGTGGCCCGCCGGGCCGCCGCCATCGGCCGTGAGGCCGACGAGCTCAAGCTCAACGGCCTGGCCGGCTCCCCGGCCGAGGTCGTCGACAAGATCGGCCGCTACGCCGAGATCGGTGCGAGCCGCATCTACCTCCAGGTCCTCGACCTGGACGACCTCGACCACCTGGAGCTGATCTCCTCGCAGGTGCAGTCGCAGCTGTCCTGAGGGCGGACACGGCGTGACGGCTGTCCGGCGGATCGGGCCGCGGGGCGCGATCCGCCGGGGGCCGTCCCGTCATGGCTTGCGGGCGACCGCCGCGTAGAACGAGGCATTCTGCGGACGCTTCGGTCTGAAGGAGCCACTGGCGTGACGCCGGATGTGGGAGCTTGTTGGCCATGCAGCTCTTACACATTGAGGCGTACGTCGGCGACAGGTGGCAGAGGGTCGTACGACTGGGCGACTACGAGCCGCCGAGCGGCGGCGCTTGGGATGAAAACCTGATGGATGAGCTTGAGACCTTCTTGGCGGCCAATCTTGGCCCGTTCTGGATCGACACCGCCGACAACCCGCACGGCGTGCTGTTCGGTCCGGGGGTGCCTCGGCTGTTTCGACTGGCCCCGGCCACCTGACTGCGAAGCCCCGGAGATGGTTAGTGCTCACCGGGGCTTCCGCGTGTTCAGAGGACGCCGAGCGACGTCAGCACCACCAGGCACAGCGTCAGCGAGCCACCGAAGACGCCACCGCCATACAGAAACGCCGGGCCCTTCGGGGTGTTCGGCCGATGGCTGATGACACCCGCCACCATGGCGACGATGACGGAGATCAAGATGCAGATGACGACGATCAGCCCCTTGACGCCGAGAGAAAGGTTCAACGGTCCGAGTACCTTCCCGGTGGGTGATCGGACCATTGGTGCGCAGACCTCAGCCCGATCACCACGTGTATACGTGTGATCAAGCTGAGGCCATGCCGACGTGCAGGACTCAACAGGCGGACTGGTCAGGACCGCTCCTGATGACCCTGCAACACCTACTTCAGTCGGAGAAGGCGTGGGCGGACTGGGGCAACCCCAGATCCTTCTGAAGACGCCGGACTTCAGACCACGTCGTGTCCCTTAGGCGGGGAGCTTCAACTGTATCTGATACAGCGGTGGTTGACCGGGCGGGCAGCCTGAAGCCAGGGACGGTATCTCCGTGGGCCCCGTGCTGGCGGGGACGGCCGGGCCCCCGTGCCGGGCTCTCGTGCGGCGGGAGACCCCACGGGAGCCCAGGATGGGCCTACGCGGCGGCAGGCGGCTCCTGCTGATCGTCCGCCGGGACCGTCACCGGGGGCGGCGGCTCCTCGGTCTCGTCGGGCGTGGCCACCTCGCCCTGCTTTCCCCAGAGGCGCTGCCATGCTTCGCGCGCACGGCGGAACGAGTCGAAGACGTCGGGGAGCTGGTCCAAGAAGCCCTTAACCGCGAAGAGCAGCACAGAGGCCACGCCAGCGATGGCGAGAATGATGTTGTTGGCGGTACCGTCCACCGATCCTTACCTTCCCTGTCATGGGTCGGATCGGTGGGTCTGCGCGCAGGCAGCCTCGATCCAAACCCTTCGGTTTGGACCGAGACACCTGCGCTCGACGCACAGCAGCGCAAATGTTCTCGGCTGGGCTGATGATCAGCCCAGGTTGTGAAAGTAGTACATCCCTTTCGGCGGCTGCTCCGTCTTCATGGCCTGTGCGTCAGGCCCCCTGTCGGACTAGGGGGCCCCAGCTCCAACGGGGCAGCGTCCTGGTTTCTGCGTGACGTGCATACGCCCAGGTGCGGAGAGCCCCAGTAGGGCCCTCAACAAAGATGGTAGCGCAGGCAGATATGCAGTGTGTCAAGAACAAGTGACCGTCACTGAAGGTGACTTGGGGTGGGCTTCGCGCGGCTCTCTCGGGGCCCCATGCTGGCGGTACGGCCGGACGCCCCGTGCGCGCACGAGAGGCCGCCGGAGGCCCCACGGGAGGCCGGGACGGTATATGCCCGGTGCCGCTGGCCGGAGCACCGGGCGGCCGGTCGTCATGTTGGGGCTCTCCGGGTCAGCCGGCGGTCACCTCTCGTGCTTGGCGATCACCACTCGTGCACCGGTAATACCACCGCGGGTGGCCCCGTGCTCTACTGGTGCCACCCCCGGTGGTGTCGGCTGTCGGGCCGGGGTGATTCAGGTAGCAGCCATAGGTATGGATGTGACGCCGCTTCTGTCGGGCCCAACCCTGGGGCACTCCTCACAGAGGAACATCCATGCCCACTCTTGGGTTCAACTCTGACGCCCTGCGCCGACTTCGCCGCGAACGCGGCCTGAGTCAGCCTGAGTTCGGCCGCCCACTCAAGACTGTCTGCTCGTGGGAGCAAGGTTGGCGCGTTCCGCCTCTGCCCGTTATCGGTGAGATCGCCGACGCCTTGGGCGTCAAGGCGAAGGTCGGCCGGTGGGAGCGGACCGGGACCGTCGAGAACGGCCGGTTCACCTACACCGACGCCAAGGGCGAGACCAAGACCACCAAGTTCACGGTCATCGGCTGACCGACCACCCACCGCCGGGCGGCTGGCTCAGGCCGCCCGGCCCTCGTGAGGAGACCCAGTGTTCAAGGTCCAGTGGCGTAACCCGCAGGGCCGTTTGGTGACGGCCAGCACCACCAGCACCAGCACCGTTCGCCGGTACGCGCTGCAAGCCACCTCGGCCGCACCCGAGGCGCACGAGCTGCGCATCGAGCAGATCGCCGTGGACGGGACGACCGGCGACGAGGTCTGGGTGGACGCCACCGCCGACTTCATCTGACACGAGACGGCCCGGCCAGGGTGGCACCCCCGGCCGGGCCTCAACGCTGAGAGACAAGGACCCAGCTATGAAAAGCGAAACACCTGCCGCGCCCGGCGGCAAGCGCGTGGCCGCGTACCTGCGGGTCAGCTCCACCGAGCAGCTCAATGGTTACGGCCTCGACGTGCAGGAGGCCGAGTGCCGAAAGTTCATCGAGCTGAAAGGCTGGCGGCTGGTCGACATCTACAGGGACGAGGGCGTCAGCGGCACGCTGGCCAAGCGCCCTCAGTTCGACCGGCTGATGTCGGACGTCCGGGCTGGCCTGATTGACGCGGTGGTCGTGCACCGGTTCGACCGGCTGGCACGCTCGATGGCCACCTTCTACCGGCTGGCCGAGCAGCTCAAGGAACTGGGGTCGGGCTGGCGTCGGCCAGCCAGGACTTCGACACCACCACGGCGGCCGGTGAGGCCATGTTGGGCATGCTGGCCAGCTTCGCCGCGTTCGAGCACCGGCTGATCACCGAGCGCACGCAAAGCGGTCTTGAGCGCAAGGCGATGGCCGGTGGCCACGTCGGCGGAGTCGCGCCGTTCGGGTACCGCATCGAGAACGCGGGCAAGAAGGGGCTGTCCCGGCTGGCCATCAATGATGACGAGGCGGCCACCCTCCGCCGTGCCCGTGAGCTGTTGGTGGCCGAGGGGCTGAACATCCGGGACGTGGCTGCACGCCTGAACCTTGAGGGTCTGCTGACCCGGGGCGGCAAGCCCTGGTCGTACCAGAACCTGCGCGCCCGGCTGACCTCCGGGGCGGTGCTCGAATCGGTCTACGTGTTCCGGAACCAGAGCACCAAAAACGGCCGGGGCCCCAAGGTCGACCGCCAGGGCAAGCTGGTCTACGGGCAGTCGGTCACGGTCAAGCTGGACCCGATCTTCACGCCCGACGAGGTGACAGACCTGTGCGCAGCCCTGGGGCGCACGGTCACCGGCAAACCCAAGGGCAAGGCCAGCGTCTACCCGCTCAGCGGTCGGACCTTCAGCCTGTGCGGTGAGACGTACATCGGCGGCAAGAGTGCCAAGGGTGGCAGTCGACACTACCGGTGCCGGGGGCGGGTCGAGGCTTACCCGGGTGCGCCGAGGTGCGAGTGTCAGCAGCTCCCGGCTGACGAGCTTGAGGCCGCCGTCTGGGCCGAGGTGGCCACGTTGCTGGGTGACCCGGCACAGCTCCGGGCGATGGCCCGTGAGTGGGTCGGCTTGATGGACGACGCCAACGAGACCGACCACGCCGATCGGATCGCCGACCTGGACCGCCAGATCAAGGAGCGCGAGCAGGCCCTGACCAAGCTGACCATCGACTACGCCAAGCTGAACCTGCCGACGGTCGCCCTCGAAGGAGCCACCCGCGCGCTGACCGAGGAGCTGGACCAACTGCGCGACGTCAAGCGCGAGGCCGAGGCGTGGCAGGCCGAGACCGAGGCCGCCCAGCAGCGAGCGCGCGACCTCGAAGCGCTGGCGCAGGTGGCCCGCACCCGGCTGGCCGACATGGACCCGGCCGATCAGGGCGAGGTGCTGGGCCTGCTGGACGTGCGCGTCACCATCACGGGCCCGGTGCCGACCCGCACCACCAACAAGGGCTGCACGCTGACCAAGTGGTTCGCCGACACGGGGCGGCTGGCTCCTCCGGCGCTGACCGACGAGACCTGGGCGCTGGTCGGGCCCGTGATCCGGGCTTGGGAGCCGCCCAACCACCGGCTGATGGACGGCCGGGCGATCCTCGACGCGATCCTGTTCAAGGCACGGACGGGCTGCGGCTGGCACAACGTCCCGACCCCCGATGGCTTGAACTGGAAGACCGTGCACACCCGGTTCAACCGCTGGCGGGTGGCCGGGGTCTGGGACGAGGTCATGGGTCGGCTGCCCAATCAGGGCAGCTTGCCGGGCACGGTGGTGCAGCCCCCGCCCTTCAAGGTGACTGGGAGGGTGGACCCGCGCGCAATGATCGGGCACGAGAAGAACCCACGGGAACGAGTGTGGTGAAGTCCGGCAACGCCCTGTGCGTGCCCGGCAACCACGAGAACAAGTACGGGCGTCACCTCAAGGGCCGCAAGGTCCAGCACACCCACGGCCTCGCCGAGACCGTCGAGCAGATGGCGGGCGAGAGCGAGGAGTTCCGCGCCGAGGTGCGGGAGTTCATCGACGGCCTCGTCAGCCACTACGTCCTCGACGGCGGCAGGCTGGTCGTCTGCCACGCCGGGCTGCCCGAGAAGTACCACGGCCGCACCTCAGGACGGGTCCGCAGTCACGCCCTGTACGGCGACACGACCGGGGAGACCGACGAGTTCGGCCTGCCGGTGCGCTACCCGTGGGCGGAGGAGTACCGGGGGCGGGCCGCCGTGGTCTACGGCCACACTCCGGTCCCGGAGGCCACCTGGCTCAACAACACGATCTGCCTGGACACCGGTGCCGTCTTCGGCGGCAGGCTCACCGCGCTGCGGTGGCCGGAGCGCGAACTGGTCGACGTACCGGCCGAGCGAGTCTGGTACGAGCCGCTGAAGCCGCTGCGCACCGAGGCCCCCGGCGGGCACGACGGCCGCCCGCTGGACCTGGCGGACGTGCAGGGCCGGCGGGTCGTGGAGACCCGGCACCAGGGCCGGATCTCGATCCGCGAGGAGAACGCGGCGGCGGCCCTGGAGGTCATGAGCCGCTTCGCGGTGGACCCGCGGCTGCTGCCGTACCTGCCGCCGACCATGGCACCGACGGCCACGAGTCACCGCGAGGCCCGCGGCGGAGCCGCTGATGAACACTTCCTGGAGCACCCGGCCGAGGCGTTCGCCCAGTACGCCGAGGACGGTGTCGCCCGGGTCGTGTGCGAGGAGAAGCACATGGGCTCACGGGCGGTGGCCCTGGTGTGCCGCGACGCGGAGGCGGCCCGCAAGCGCTTCGGCGTGGACGGGCCGACCGGGTCCCTCTACACCCGCACCGGCCGCCCGTTCCTGGACGACGACGCCCTCACCGAGCAGATCCTCGACCGGGTGCGCACGGCGGCCGGCGAGGCCGGGCTCTGGGACGAGCTGGAGACGGACTGGCTGCTGCTCGACGCCGAACTGATGCCCTGGTCGCTGAAGGCGTCTGGGCTGCTCAGGTCGCAGTACGCCGCCGTGGGGGCCGCGTCCGGCGCGGTGCTCCCGCAGGCGCTGTCCGCCCTGCGGGGCGCGGCGGCGCGGGGCGTGGATGTGACGGACCTGCTGGCCCGCACCGGCGAACGGTCCGCCGACGCCGCCGCGTTCACGGACGCGTACCGCCGCTACTGCTGGACCACGGACGGTCTGGACGGCGTCCGCATGGCGCCGTTCCAGATCCTCGCGGTCCAGGGCCGCAGCCTCGCCGCGCTGCCGCACGACGAGCAGCTCGCCCTGCTCGACCGGCTCGTCGAGCACGACGGCAGCGGCCTGCTCCAGACCACCCGACGGCTGTACGTCGACACCGGCGACCCGGAGTCCGTCCGGGCCGGTGTCGACTGGTGGCTGGAGATGACCGGCCGGGGCGGCGAGGGCATGGTCGTCAAACCGGTCGGGGCGCTGGTCCGCGACGGGGAGGGCCGCCTGGTGCAGCCCGGCATCAAGTGCCGCGGACGCGAGTACCTGAGGATCATCTACGGCCCCGAGTACACGCGCCCGGAGAACCTCGCCCGCCTGCGCTCGCGGTTCCTGAACCACAAGCGGTCGCTGGCGATCCGCGAGTACGCGCTGGGTCTGGAGGCACTGGACCGGCTGGCGGAGGGCGAGCCGCTGTGGCGGGTGCACGAGGCGGTCTTCGGTGTGCTGGCTCTGGAGTCGGAGCCCGTGGACCCGAGGCTGTGATCCCGATCCCAACAGTCCCTGGTTAACCGCTGGTTGCCGTGCTAACTTCGCTGGTCGGTCAGGCAGGTGAACCGACTCAGGGGGAAAGTCGGTGCAGACAGGTGCGGCGCCCGGCGGGTCCAGACGTGAATCCGGACATCAGCCCGATTTCGAGCTGCTGTTGCAGCTCACCGACGTCCTCTGCGAGCTGGGCTGTGTGGAGGACGCGCCGAGCCGGGTGCAGTTCGCCAGTCTGCTGGGAGGCCAGCTCCACCGGCAGGTGGACGTACGCGGTGTCAGGCTCCGTGAGGACGTGGTGAGCCTGGTGACCGCCGCGATGAGCGTGGCGGGCGGGGAGCACGTACTTGTCGGAGTGGTCCGCATCCTCGAAGGCGCTCCGGCCGGAGACGAGCTCGCACGTCTGATCGCTCCCGTGCCCGCCGTGGCCGGACCGCTGTCCAAGGAGGACGAGAAGAGCGCCCGCGTCGCGCTCGCCCGCGGGGACCTGCCCGCCGCGCGGTTACGGGACGGGCTGGCCGAGGAGCTCGTGGGCCTCGACCTCCCCGACGGACTCACCCCCGAGCAGCTCTTCGCGTACCTCTTCGAATGGAACGCGCAGGAGGACGGCCTGCCGCCCGTCGTCGTCCTGCTCGACCACGCGGCCCTTCTCGCCCGGACCGTCGAACACCGCCTCGCGCTGACCGCGTGGGTCGACGACTGGGCCGGGCGCGCGGGTCTGGCCGCCGAGCTGGCGCTGCGCCGGGAGAGGCGCGCGGCGGTGGTGTGGTCGCCCGACATCCCCCGCACCCTCGTCGTCGCCGTGGAGCCGGCCCGGGACGGCAGCACGGACGTGGTCGTGCGGACCTGGACGAACGCGACCCCCGGCCGCTGGGACCCACGTCCCGGCGAGCCGGACACGATTCCCCTGGACGACCTCGGCCGGGCGGTGGACAAGGCGCTCCGGCGCGGCACCCGGCTCTGGCTGGTGCCGCGCGAACCGGAGACGAGCGGACTCCGGGAACCGCCTGCGTACATAGAGTTCCTCCTTCCGTACGATCTGATGAACCACGATGTGGCGGGGTTGACGTTCGCCATCGGCGACGGTGAGCCCACTCCGCTCGGCCTGCGGTACGGGGTGCATCTACGCAGCCTTGAACGCATGCGTACGGACAACGCCGTGGTCCGGCAGCAGTGGCAGCGGCGCTGGGCGGCTCTGAAGCAGCATGGCATCACGGTGCATTCCTGGAGGGAGGCGGACGCCCGGCGGCTGCGCGCGTGGCAGATCGCGCTCGCGGGGGAATCGCGAAGTACGGCGGTGCTGCTGGACGCGCCGTCGGGGGCACCCGCGCTGGAGGCACTCAAAGCGGCGATCGCGGAGGGGGTCGGGCTGGCCGTCTGGGACCGCAGAGGTGTGTTCAAGGAGGAGCGGCGCGAAGTGGTGACCGCGGTCTTCGCGGCCGTCACGCTGCCCGTGCAGCTTCCTTCCGTGATTCACCGCATGCGTCTGAACGCCGAGAGCGGAGCGGAGGACGCGGTGCAATACCTTGCCCGAAATGTCGGATTCTTATGGGACGACCCCACGCGTGTCGTCGACACCCTGACCACCGACCCCGGCGGTCTCGCCAGCTGAGCTAGGAGGCTTCGGCATGAGCGCACAGGAACGGACGGCCGCGGACGGCTGGCGCGTCTTCCATGCCACCGGACACCCGCGGGACGCCCCACCCGTGCTGCCGGACCCGCCGCCGTGGCGGAGGTTCCGTGGCGGCCCGGTCGAGGCCCCGCCCCCGGACGACACCGAGGCCGCGCTGCGCCGCCTGGGGCCCGGCGGCCTCACGCCCCAGCTCGACGGGGAGCAGATAGAGACGGTCAACGCCGCCCTGCTGCTGCGCCGCCCTCTCCTGATCACAGGGCCGCCCGGCGTCGGCAAGTCGACGCTCGCCTACCTGATCTCGCGTGAGCTGGGGCTCGGCCGGGTACTGGAATGGAACATCGTGAGCCGGACCAGCCTGCGGGACGGCTTGTACGTTCATGACGCGATGGGGCGCGCCCAGGCCATCGCCGCCTGGCAGGCGGGACTGCGCGACGTGGCGGGCGCGGGGCCGGTGTTCGAAGACGGCGAACAGCCCGTCAACCCGCCGACCACGTCAAAGGATCGTCAACTTGCACCGGTTATAGGCGAGTTCATTACACTGGGGCCTCTGGGCACCGCCCTGCTGCCCTACGAACGGCCCCGGGTGCTTCTCGTCGACGAACTCGACAAGAGTGACATCGACCTGCCGAACGACCTGCTGCACGTTCTGGAGAATGGAAGTTATGAGGTTCCGGAGCTGGTGCGTGACGCCGCCGACGCGGCGAGCGTGCACACCAGCGACCCCGGAAGCCGGGCCGTGGTGCGCAGCGGGCGGGTTGAGTGCCGGGAGTTCCCGGTCGTGGTGATCACCAGCAACGGGGAGCGGGAATTCCCCGCCGCCTTCCGTCGCCGCTGTCTGCCGATGGAGATGCACACCCCCACCCGGGAGCAACTACTGGCCATGGTGGAAGGCCACCTGGGGCTCCGGCCGCGAGGCACCGAAGACCTCGTCGACCTCTTCGTTCAGCGGGTCCAGGCGGGCGGCGTCCACTCCCTCGACCAGTTGCTCAACGCTGTCCAGATGACTACCGCGGGTGGTTTCCAGGCCGACGGTGACGGGCGTAAGCTCGTCGAACTGCTGCTCCGCGACCTCGCGAAGGGCCGCTGATGACCCGGGAGCGCGCATCCGGACCGGGCGACGGGGATCCCGCATCGGGATCGTCGCCGCCTCCTTCGGTGTACCCCGAGCCGCTCGCCCACGCGAGCGAGCGCGGAGACCGGGTCCCGGCCGCTCCCGATCACTTCGTACCGCGCTGGCAGGAGTTCGCCGACGCGGTGTGGCTCGCCGCGCACCGCAGCCGGTACGACGGTCCCGTCGACGCCCCACAGGATGCCCCGGCCCCGGCCGTGGAGGCGGTACGTCCGCAGGACGCCGAGGCCGGACCACCGTCCCGGCCGCCGGTGACCGACGACGCGCTCTCCGGCGTGCCCTCGGCCGGCGACGAGGACGCCGGTTCCGAGCGGCCACCGGCGAGCCGCACCTCCGCCGCACCTGTCCCCTCCGCACGCGCTGTCGCCCAGGCCGTGGACCGTTTCTTACCTCACCCCGAAGGCCGCTTCACCCTGCACCTCGGGCCGCCGCTGCTGCCCCAGCCCGAACCCGACCCGGCCGGCCCCGGCCGCGTCACGGCCCTGCTCGCACGCGCCCTGCACCATCTGGCCCGCCGCATCCCGTCCCGCGACCACCTGGAGCTGGACGAGGAGACCACCGCCGAACAGGGCCTCGTCGACGGGCTGTGGATGCCGTTCCTGCGGCCCGCCCGGATCTCCGCCTTCGACCTGGTGCTGCTGCTCGACGACGCGCCCACGATGCGGATCTGGGAGGAGAGCGCCGCGCGCCTGGCCCGCGCCGCCGAGCACAGCGGGGCCTTCCGGAGCGTGCGCACGCTCCGGACGACCGTGCCGCGCACCGGCACCGCCACCTTGCGCTGGTCCACGGGGCGGGCCGTCGCCGACCCCGCCGAACTGCTCGACGGCCGGGGCAGCCGGATCTTCCTCGTCGTCACCGACGGACTCGCCCACGGCTGGGCCGCCACCGCCGCGGACGAACTCCTCGGCCGCCTGGCCAACGCCGGCCCCACCGCCCTCGTCCACCTGCTGCCACCGCACTTGCGCCACCGGTCCTCGCTCTACCCGTACCCGGCCGTCCTGGAGGCCGGAGGTTTCGGCGCCCCCAACGACAGCCTCGGCCACTGGGCGCCGCCCGGCGGCCCCGATCCGATGCGGCCGCTGCCCGAGACGGGCGACGGCTCGGTCGCCGTCCCGGTCCTCTCCCTGAAACCGGCCTCCCTCGCCGCCTGGTCCGACCTGGTCACCGGCGGGCGCGGCGTACGGCGCTCGCTGCCCGTGGTGCTGGCGGGCGCCCTGAGCAAGGGCGCTCCCGCTCTCGGCCTGCGCGCCCCGCGCCTCCCACGCGCCGCCACCGCCGCCGTACGACGCTTCTTCAGCCTCGCCACCCCCTCCGCCCGCCGGCTCGCCACCCACTGGCCGCCGTCCCCATAGACTTGGACCTCGTCGAGCAGCTGCGACGACGCGTCATACCGAAACCGGCCCCGATCACCTCGCCGAAATCCTCATGGGCGGGCTGATCGACTGGGAGGGCGGGGAGGAGGGGCGCCCCGAGTTCGCCGAGGGGCGTCCGGGAGGCGCTGCTCGCGACAACACGCGCAGCCAACTCGCCCACACCGTGAGCGTGGTGGGCGAGCTGCCCGCCGCCGGGGAGCGCGGCGTCGCCCTGCGGGCCGCCCTGCACGACCCGCTGCGGACCAGGCTGCCCGACCCCGCCGAACGCGGCTGGGCGCGCAGCGAACTGGCGGTGATGCGCGCGCTGTCAGGCCCCTACTCCGAGCGGGCCAGGCGCATCGAACCGAATCTGTCCAGGAACGCGCCCACCGCACCCGTACCGGCCGAGGACCCCGCGTCCGCGCATCCACCCCCACAGGTGAATAACCCGGGCGATACGACTCCATCCAGCCCAGCGGGCAGTGACCCGGATTCGGGAAATGCCGATCTGACTGGAGAATCCGCGCCGTCTCCGACGGCCGGCGCGCACCGACAAGAGACCCCGGAGGCAGAGCCGCTCATGCAGAGCACCACGACCGCGACGCCGGCCCTACTGGTGAACGTCCCCATGCGTAACACCTCGTTCGTCGGCCGACAGGCGCTGCTCAGGGCCGTGGAGGAGCAGCTCGCCGCCCAGGACACCGCGGCCGTGCTGCCCAACGCCCTGCACGGCCTCGGCGGCGTCGGCAAGTCGCAACTGGCGCTGGAGTACATCTACACCCACCAGCGCGACTACCGGATCATCTGCTGGATCCCCGCCGAACGCGAGAGCCTCATCCTGGCCGCGCTGTCCTCCCTGGCCTCCCAGCTGGGCGTCGCCCCGGTCGGCCAGGACAGCATGGGCGCCGCAGCGGCCAACACCGCGGTGCCCGCCGTACTGGAGGCGCTGCGCACCGGAACGCCGTACGACAACTGGCTGCTGGTCTTCGACAACGCCGAGGACATCGACGCCGTGCGCGGCTACTTCCCCCACAACGGGCCGGGCAAGGTCATCGTCACCTCCCGGAACCGGGGCTGGGAACGGGTGGCCAGCTCGCTGCCGGTGAACGTCTTCGAGCGCGACGAGTCCATCGAGCTGCTCCAGAAGCGGGCCCAGGACCTGCCCCGGCAGGACGCCGACCGGCTCGCCGAGGCGCTCGGCGACCTGCCGCTCGCCGTGGAGCAGGCGGGCGCCTGGCTCGGCGTCACCGGCATGGAGGTCGACGAGTACCTCGACCTGCTCGCCCAGCGCAGCCCGGAGATCCTGGAGATCGAGCAGAGCCCCGACTACCCGGTCTCGGTCGCCGCCGCCTGGGACATCTCCCTGGAGCGCATCAGGGAGAACAATCCGGGCGCCCGTCAGCTTCTCGACATCTGCGCCAGCATGGCCCCCGAGCCGATCCCGAGGTCGATTCTGCGGAGCAGCCGAGGCGTCAACATCACGCCGCAGATCGACCCGATGCTGCGCGAGCCGATCAAACTGAACCGGGCCATCCGCGACCTCAGCCAGTTCTCCCTGATCAAGGTCGACCCGCGCGCGGGCACCCTGCAGATGCACCGCCTGCTCCAGACCGTGCTCCTCGCCAAGCTGAGCGAGGAGGAACGCGAGCGGATGCGCGACGCCGCACACCAGCTGCTGTCCGCCGCCAACCGTGGCCCCTACGGGTCCTCCCAGGAGTGGCGCGACTACCAGGCGCTGCTGCCCCACGTCCTCGCCTCCCAGGCGGTGACCAGCACCGACCCCTATGTGCGTGACCTGGTCTACGACACCATGTGGTTCCTCTACTACTGGGGCGACCACGAAGGCGCCGCGGTGTTCGGCCGCCAGGCGTGGAGCGCCTGGCTCGCCGCCTCCGGCGAGGAAGACATCTATGTCATCCGGATGACCAAGGGCCTTGCGTTCCTGCTGCGCCAAGTGGGCCAGATCTCCGAGTCGATCCCGCTCACCGAGAAGGCGCTGGAGGTCTCCCGCCGGGTTCAGGTCGAGCCGGAGGAGCTCATCGACTCCCTGTGCGAGATGTCCGACGCCCGCCGCTACCAGGGCCGGTTCCAGGAGGCGCGGGACCTGGGCAAGGAAGCCACCGAACTTGCCCGTTCACTGTTCGGCCCCGAAGACCAGGCCGCCCTGCGGGGCGCTCACAGCTGGGGGGTCGACCTGAGACTGTGCGGGGAGTTCAAGGAGGCGCTGCCACTGGACGAGGAGACCGCCCGCCAGCGCGACATGCTCCTCGGCGACTCCAGCTTCTTCACGCTCAACACCCTGCACTGCGTCGCCATCGACATGCGGGAGGCGGGCCGGTACCCCAAGGCACGCGAATGGCAGGAGGACGTCTACCGCCGGGCGCTCACCGCGCTCGGCGAGAAACACCCCTTGAGCCTGCGCATCGCCCGTGACCTCGGTGTCTGCCGCCGCCGGGACGGGGACCTCGCCGAGGGCGCCAAGCTCGCCGAGGAGACCCTGCGCAACTTCAGGTCCCGCTACGGCGACGAGCACCTCGACTCGCTGACCACGGCGACCAACGTCTGCGTCGACCGGCGCCTGGCCGGGGATCTGGAGGGATCTCGGCGCATCGCGGAGTCCACCGTTGC
Organism: Streptomyces viridochromogenes DSM 40736; assembly: GCF_000158955.1. Classification (GTDB taxonomy): domain Bacteria; phylum Actinomycetota; class Actinomycetes; order Streptomycetales; family Streptomycetaceae; genus Streptomyces; species Streptomyces venetus. Next base: position 6,772,756 of record NZ_GG657757.1, read on the forward strand.
CCGGCTGGTGCGGCGTCTCGGGCCGGACCATGCGCACACGCTGGTGACCAGGGCGAACCTGGCCGCTACCGAGCGGGCCCTCGGTGCCCTGGACATCGCGCAGGAAGTGGAGGACGACGTGGTGCGCCGGCTCGGCGACACGATCGGGGCGCAGCACGTCATCACCCTCACCGTCGGCATCGGCCGGGCCAACACCGCTTACGCACGGCTCGACTTCGAACAGGCGCACACCATCGACTCCGCCAACCTGCCGCTGCTGACCGAGGTGTCGGGCGCCGAACATCCGCTCACCCTTTCCTGCACCTCCAACCTCTCCCTCGATCTGCGGGGACTCGGGCGGGCCGACGAGGCGGACGTGCTCCAGCGCAAGGCGGTGGAAGGCTTCGCCGCGGTGCTGCGCACCGACCACCCCTGGCTCCAGGCCGCCCGCCAGCGCCGCCGCATCGAGTGCGACATCGCTCCCATGCCGATGTGACACGGACCTGCGCCCGTTTGCCTGACCGCAACATCCGCGCGATAGTGGGAAGTTGACACCCCAAGGGTGTTCGTTCACGGGGGGCACATGACGGCGGTCGTCTTCGTTCACGGAACCGGGGTGCGTGAACCGGCCCTCTCCGCCCTGCTGGAGCGGGCGACGGCCGGACTGGCCGCGCAGCGCACCGGGC
>NZ_GG657757.1:6773833-6855017 GCF_000158955.1 Streptomyces viridochromogenes DSM 40736
CGACGCCGACTCCCCGCTCGTCCCCGTAGGCCAGACGCGGGACGCCGTCACCGACCGGATCGCCGAGGCCCTCGGCGCACCACCCCGGGGTTCGGAGCGGGGACTGCGCTCCTGCCTGCTGCGGTCGGCCGGAGCCATGGCCGCGCGGGCCGTGGAGCGCCGCCGACGTGCTCTCACCGAAGCGGCCCACCCCTCCGCCGGTGACATCCTGCGCTACCTGAGCCGGGGCGCGGCCTTCCGGGACGGCCTGCGCGCCCTCGTCGCCGGCCTGGAGCCGCCCGTCGCCCTGGTCGGCCACAGCCTCGGCGGCATCATCGCCCTCGACACGCTGATCTCCGCCCCGCTGCCGCAGGTCGGCCTCCTGGTGACGGCCGGCTCCCAGGGACCCTTCCTCTACGAGTCGGGCTCCCTGCCGTCCCTCGAACATCCCGCGCCCCTGCCCTCGCACGTCCCCACCTGGCTGAACCTGTACGACCCACGCGATCTGCTCGGCTACGTCGGCGCGGGACTCTTCCCGGGCCGCGTCACCGATGTCCGCGTCGACAGCGGCCAGCCGTTCCCCGCCGCGCACAGCGCCTACTGGACGAACCCCGCCGTGTACCGCCACATCGTCGACCACCTGCCATGACCGGGCCGGTTCCGCCCGTCGACCCGGCCCGCGTGCATGCCCTCGTCGTCGGGATAGAGACGTACGAGGCCGGCGACGCCTGGCGGCTGCCCGGACCAGCCCGGGACGCCGTACGGTTCTGGCGGCTGCTGCGGGACGCCGGGGTGCCGGAGCCGCAAGTGCGCCTGCACCTGGCCCCGTTGCCACCGTACGACCCGCAAGTCCCACACGGTCCTGCGGACCATGCGACGCTGCGCAGGGTCCTCGTGCGTGAACTGTCCGCAGCACAGGGCGACATGCTGTGGGTGTGGTGGGGCGGACACGGGGTGCTGGACCGGGCCGGGCGCCTGCGGCTGTTCTGCGCGGACGCGGGCGTCGCCGACAAGGTGGGCATCGACCTGGACTCCGCGCTCACCCGGTACACGAGTGACGCCGTGCCCGGGCTGCGCGAGCAGATGTGGATCGTGGACGCCTGCGAGACCTTCGAGGAGGACCTCGCTTTCCAGGAGGCGCTGCCCGCCGACGCCCTGCCCGTGGGCCGGCCCGACCTCGTGCACCGGCAGACCGTGCTGCGCGCCGCCGGCCGGGGCAGGGCGGCGGCCAACGATCCCGTCCGGGCCACCGGCCTGTTCTCCGACGTCCTGCTCGGTCTGCTGGCCGACCGGAGGGCCGTTCTGCCCGCACCGCCGGATCCGGAGGAACTGTTTCCGGCCGTTCGAGCGCGCATCGCGGCCCTCAGGGAAGAGGGCCGTACTCTTCAGCACCCCGAGATCCGGCTCCAGAACCCCGATCGCACCGAGACCCTGCCGCCGGCCGTACCGCCCGCCGCACCGCAATCCCTCACAGCGTTGCAGCGGGCAGTGGAGGCGATGCTCGCCTACCCACTGATGGGTGACCCGGAGGAACGGCAGACGGTCCTGACCGCGCTGAACCCCCGTGTCACAGCCGTACTGCGCCGTCACAGCAAGGCGCGCACCGATGTTGTCAACATTCTCGGCGGGCTCGCCCGGCGGAACCCGGAGGCACTGTGGGACCTGTTCGACGCCGTCGTGTCCGTTGACGACGACCCCGGACTGAAGGCAGAACTCGCCGCCGCTCTGGCCGCGTTGGCGCCCTTGTCGGCGCGTCGGCTTGATCGCCAGTGATCAGTGGCGTGATCGTACGGTTTTCGCCCCCGGGGGTATTGGCCATGATGGAAAGACACGGGGCATCGCGTGCCACCGTGCGAGAAGGGGGAGCACCTTGGAGCAGCCGCCCGCCCTGCGCCACGTCGCAGCCGCACCTGAACCGGTCGTCGTCGCTGCCCGGACGGATGTCTGGGAGTCCGACCTGGCGGACCTCGCGGCGCTGCCCCTGAGCGCTGTGGACGGTCTCCCCACCTTGCCCCCCACCACACGACTGCTGACCGAGGTGTTGCGCGCCCGCAGCAGCATGAGGAGTGGTGAGGGACCGGGGGGCGCCCGAGCCGATTAGGCCGACGCCGTCCCGACGGCAGAACCCCGGTGCGACACCCGCACACGCACCGGGGTCCCCGCATGTCCACCACCCCGACCGGAGGTCCGCGACGATGACCAGCGAGCAGCACCTCGCTCCCTTCCGTATGCCGGACCGGCTGTTCGCGGAGCTGGCCGCCGGAGGTGGCTCGCCGGCGGCCGTCGCCTTCCTCGAACGGGCAGAGCGCGCGCGGCGGTTGCTGCTCCTGCGCACGCTCCTCGACGATCTCGACGTCCTGCGCACGCCTCTCACCCCGGTCGCCGAAGCCTGGCGGGTGCTCAAGGAGGCGGCCGAGAAGTCGCCCGAGCCGGTCGAACGCCTCCTGCTGGCCCCGGCGACCGGCGGCTGGATCTCCCACATGCTGCGCCGGGTGCACGGCACGGCCGGCGGGCCGCCGCTCTGGGCAGAGGCGGGCCACCTGAGTGCGCTCGCCCTCTCGGCGTCCTTGCACGCGGGCACGGAGACCGCCTTCGATGTCGCCCTGACCGACGGGCGGTTGCCCCTGCCCGGTCTCGGCATGGTCAGACTCCCCGGCGCGCAGGAGAGCCTGGCGGTCGGCCGAGCCTCGGCGGCCAGGGGAGAGCTGACGGTCACCGGACCGGGCCGCGCGGCCGGCTCGGTGCGGGTGACCTGCCATCCGCTGGCGCAGCGTGCCGGCACCGACACCTGGTTGCCGCTGCGCACCCTCACCCACCCCGCCTCCGACGGTACGGCTTCTTTCACCGTCGTACTCGAAGACCTCGACCCCTACCGCGATCTCGACGACCACCTGCCCCCCGCCCGGCTCGACGAGGGCGAGGCACGCGAGTGGCAACGGCTGTTCGGCGAGGCCGCGCGGATCCTCGCCCGCCCGGGTACGCCGGGCCCCGGGCGGGTCGACCCGGCCATGATCCGGGCGATCGTGCCCTTCGGACGCACCGCCGTCAGCCCGCCCCCACCGCCCTTCGTCCAGGTGTCGGCCTCCAGCGGCGACTCCTTCGGCGGCATGCTCATCGTCCGCCCGTCCTCCCCGCTCGCCCTCGCCGAGACCCTCGTGCACGAGCTCCAGCACAGCAAGCTGGCCGCCCTCCTCCACCTGTTCCCGCTGCTGGAGGACGACCGGGCCGAGCGCTACTACGCCCCCTGGCGCACCGACCCCCGCCACCTCACCGGCCTGCTGCACGGCGTGTACGCCTTCACCGGCGTCGCGGGATTCTGGCGGGACCGCCTGGCCGGGGCGCCGGACGAGCGCACGGCGGACACGGCCGGGTACCACTTCGCGCTGCGCCGCCTGCAGAGCCGCCTGGTCGTGCGCACCCTGCTCACGGAGGGCCGGCTCACCCCGCAGGGACGGGCCCTGGTGTCCGGCCTCGCCCGCACCCTGGACGGCTGGCTGCGTGAGCCGGTCCCGGACGGCGCCCTCACCCGGGCCCGCACGGCCGCGGCGCTGCACCGCACCGAGTGGCGGCTGCGCAACGTCGACCCCGCGGCACGGGCACCGTCGGACGGCCCCCGCTTCCGGGCCGACCGCACCTTCTGGCCCGACGACCGCACCCACGCCTTCGCCACCCGCCCCGTCGCCCCGCACACCGCCGACGAGCACCTCGCCGCCGGTGACACGGCCGCCGCGCTCGCCGGATACGCGGAGCAACTGGCCGCCGACCCCGCCGAGCCGCACGCCCTGGCCGGGTGGATCGTCGCCCGGGCCGCGCACGATCCGGGCCGGGCGACCCGGCGCATGCTGGCCCGGCCCGAACTGCTCCAGCCGCTGCCGAGCGGCTGACCGCGGACGTACCCCTCCGGCGCGTTGTCGTCAGGCGGACGCGAACAAGAGTCCGCGGAAACGTGCGAGCAGCGCGTCAACGGACGCTCCGATGGTCAGGATGGAGGCATGGCATACCACGTCCACTCCGAGGCCGGGCGGCTGCGCCGCGTCATCCTGCACCGGCCCGATATCGAGCTCAAAAGGCTCACCCCGAGCAACAAGACCTCGCTGCTCTTCGACGACGTGCTGTGGGTGCGCAGGGCCCGCGCCGAGCACGACGGGTTCGCCGACGTGCTGCGCGACCGCGGTGTCACCGTCCACCTCTTCGGTGACCTGCTGGCCGAGACCCTTCAGGTCCCGGCGGCCAGGACCCTCGTCCTGGACCGGGTCTTCGACGAGAAGGAGTACGGCCCGCTGGCCACCGACCACCTGAGAGCCGCCTTCGAGCACCTGCCCGCGCGGGAACTGGCCGAGCTCCTGGTCGGCGGCATGACCAAACGCGAGTTCCTGGACGGGCACCCGGAGCCGACCTCGGTGCGCTTCCACGTCATGGACCTGGACGACTTCCTGCTGGACCCCCTGCCCAACCACCTCTTCACCCGCGACACCTCCGCCTGGATCTACGACGGCGTCTCCATCAACGCGATGCGCTGGCCCGCACGGCAGCGCGAGACCGTGCACTTCGAGGCGATCTACCGGCACCACCCGCTGTTCCGCGACGAGACCTTCCACGTGTGGTCCGAGGGGCAGCCCGACTACCCGTCCACCATCGAGGGCGGGGACGTGCTCGTCATCGGCAACGGGGCCGTCCTCATCGGGATGAGCGAGCGCACCACACCCCAGGCCGTCGAGATGCTCGCGCACAAGCTGTTCGCCGAGGGTTCCGCCGAGACGATCGTGGCCCTCGACATGCCCAAGCGGCGGGCCTTCATGCACCTCGACACCGTGATGACCATGGTCGACGGCGACACCTTCACCCAGTACGCGGGCCTCGGCATGCTCCGCTCGTACACCATCGAGCCGGGCGTCGGCGAGAAGGAGCTGAAGGTCACCGACCATCCGCCGGAGCACATGCACCGCGCGATCGCCGCCGCGCTCGGCCTCAACGAGATCCGGGTGCTGACCGCCACCCAGGACGTGCACGCGGCCGAACGCGAGCAGTGGGACGACGGCTGCAACGTCCTGGCCGTCGAACCCGGTGTGGTGGTCGCCTACGAGCGGAACGCCACCACCAATACCCACCTGCGCAAACAGGGCATCGAGGTGATAGAGATCCCGGGGAGTGAGCTGGGGCGGGGGAGGGGCGGGCCGCGGTGCATGAGCTGCCCGGTCGAACGGGAGCCGGTGTAGGCCCCCGACCGCCCCGTATATACATGCTGAGCTTCGTATAGTATTCCAGGAGTCGTTGTTCCCCACCCGCATCCCTGGAGCGCCCCCATGGCGACAGTCCCGACCGCCCTCGCCGGCCGCCACTTCCTCAAGGAGCTGGACTTCACCGAGGAGGAGTTCCGCGGTCTGGTCGAGCTGGCCGCCGAGCTGAAGGCCGCCAAGAAGGCCGGGACCGAGACCCAGTACCTGCGGGGCCGGAACATCGCGCTGATCTTCGAGAAGACCTCCACCCGCACCCGCTGCGCCTTCGAGGTCGCGGCCGCCGACCAGGGCGCCTCGACGACGTACCTCGACCCGTCCGGCTCGCAGATCGGCCACAAGGAGTCGGTCAAGGACACCGCGCGGGTGCTGGGCAGGATGTACGACGGGATCGAGTACCGGGGCGACAGTCAGCGGAAGGTGGAGGAGCTGGCCGCGTACGCCGGTGTCCCCGTCTACAACGGGCTCACCGACGACTGGCACCCCACCCAGATGCTCGCCGACGTGCTGACCATGACGGAGCACTGCGCCAAGCCGCTGAGCGGGATCGCCTTCGCGTACCTCGGCGACGCCCGCTTCAACATGGGCAACTCCTACCTGATCACCGGCGCCCTGCTCGGCATGGACGTGCGCCTGGTCGCCCCGAAGGCGTACTGGCCGGCCGAGGAGGTCGTCGACCGGGCCCGAGCGCTCGCCGAGGACAGCGGCGCCCGCATCACGCTCACCGAGACCCTGGACGAGGGCGTCCGCGGCGCCGACTTCGTCGCCACCGACGTCTGGGTCTCCATGGGCGAGCCGAAGGAGGTCTGGGCGGAGCGCATCACCGCCCTCGCCCCGTACGCCGTGACCATGGACGTCCTGCGCGCCACCGGCAACCCGGACGTGAAGTTCCTGCACTGCCTGCCGGCCTTCCACGACCTCGGCACCAAGGTCGGCCAGGAGGTCCACGAGGCCCACGGCCTGTCGTACCTGGAGGTGTCGGACGAGGTCTTCGAGTCGGCGCACTCCGTCGTCTTCGACGAGGCGGAGAACCGCCTGCACACCATCAAGGCCGTCCTCGTCGCGACGCTCGGCTGAAGCCGGCGGCCGTCAGGCCGAAGGGCGCCGCTGGGCCGGCACCACGGGCAGCCTGAACCAGACGGCCTTGCCGGCCTCGGTCGGGCGGTGCCCGCACGACGAGCTCAGGGCGCGGATCAACAGCAGACCGCGCCCGTGTTCCTGCCACGGGTCGGGTGCCCCGATCGTCGGACAGGTGAGGTTCACGGGCGGCGCCGGATCGGTGTCGTGCACCTCGACCTGGCAGCCCGACGCCATCAGCTCCACGACCAGCTCGATCGGGGCCTCGCCGGAGGTGTGCTCCACGGCGTTGGCCACCAGCTCCGCCGTGAGCAGCTCGGCGGTGTCGCAGTCGGCCCCGTGGTCCCGCTCGGCCAGCGCCGTACGGACCAGGGCACGGGCCACCGGCACGGCCGCGGCGGTCCGCGGCAGCGCGACGCGCCAGGAGGCGGGGGCTGAGAAGAGTTCGTACACGGCGGGTCCGTTCATGGAGCAGGACATCCTGCTTTCAACCTGATGAATGGTACGGGGCCACTTCTCGGACGCGACCGAGGGGCGCCGCGGGGGAGCCGTCGGCCCCCTTGCCGCACGGCTTACCCAGGTGAACGCGGTGCCGCGCACGGCTGCGCCCGCCGTTACGCCGGTGTGGATGATCTGTGACGCATGTGACCGGCCCGGCGCACACCCGGGCTCACACCCATCCCTACCCGGACGGCCTATCGCGCAGTCATGACGACAGTCACGGATGAGTGATAACTTCGAGGGGTAGAGCTCAGTGAGGCAGTGCCCGCCCGAGGAGGCCGCACGTCATGAGTCCCTTCACCGGCTCCGCCGCCCGCACCCCCGGCTGGGAGCACCTGCGCGTCGGCATCACCGACGGCGTGGCCACCGTCACCCTCGCCCGCCCCGAGAAGCTCAACGCGCTCACCTTCGGCGCCTACGCCGACCTGCGCGACCTGCTCGCGGAGCTCTCCCGGGAGCGGTCCGTACGGGCCCTGGTCCTGGCCGGCGAGGGCCGCGGCTTCTGCTCCGGCGGTGACGTCGACGAGATCATCGGCGCCACCCTGGGCATGGACACCGCCCAGCTCCTGGACTTCAACCGCATGACCGGCCAGGTGGTCCGCGCCATCCGGGAGTGCCCGTTCCCGGTGATCGCGGCACTGCACGGCGTGGCGGCGGGCGCCGGTGCGGTACTCGCCCTGGCCGCCGACTTCCGCGTGGCGGACCCCACGGCCCGCTTCGCGTTCCTCTTCACCCGGGTGGGCCTCTCCGGCGGCGACATGGGCGCGGCCTACCTCCTGCCCCGCGTCGTCGGCCTGGGCCACGCGACCCGCCTGCTGATGCTGGGCGACCCGGTCCGCGCGACCGAGGCGGAACGCATCGGCCTGATCAGCGAACTGACGGAGGAGGGCCAGGCCGACGAGACAGCACAACAACTGGCCCACCGCCTCGCCCAGGGCCCGGCCTTGGCCTACGCCCAGACGAAGGCCCTGCTCACGTCGGAACTGGACATGCCCCTGGCGGCATCAGTGGAACTCGACGCCTCGACACAGGCACTCCTGATGACAGGAGAGGACTACGCCGAGTTCCACGCAGCGTTCACAGAGAAGCGCCCCCCGAAATGGAGCGGACGATAGTGGACGCACCTAAAGGGGCGCGGGGAACTGCGCGATCAGCCCCCACCCACCCGCACCCGCATCACGACACAAGCCACCCCCGACGCATCGCGATCATCGGCGGAGGCCCAGGAGGCCTCTACGCCGCCACCCTCCTCAAACGCCTGGACCCCACCCGCGACATCACCGTCTGGGAACGCAACGCCCCCGACGACACCTTCGGCTTCGGAGTGGTCCTCTCCGACGAGACCCTCGGCGGCATCGAACACGCCGACCCGCAGGTCTACGAAGCCCTCCAGAGGGACTTCGTCCGCTGGGACGACATCGACATCGTCCACCGCGACACCCTCCACACCTCCAGAGGCCACGGCTTCGCCGCACTCGGCAGGAAGCGCCTCCTGGAGATCCTCCACACCCGCTGCCGAGAACTCGGCGTCGACCTCCGCTTCCGCACCGAGGCCCCGAAGGACCTCCCGCAGACCCACGACCTCGTCATCGCCGCCGACGGAGTCCACAGCACCACCCGCGAGACCTACGCGAACGCCTTCCGCCCCCACCTCACCCCCCACCGCTGCCGCTACATCTGGCTCGCCGCCGACTTCCCCTTCGACGCCTTCCGCTTCGAGATCGCCGAGACCGAGCACGGCGTGATGCAACTGCACGCCTACCCCTTCGCCCCCGACGCCTCCACGGTGATCATCGAGATGCGCGAGGAGGTCTGGCACGCGGCCGGCTTCGACGAGCTCGACGAGGCCGAGTCGATCGAACGCTGCGCCAAGATCTTCGCGCAGGCGCTCCGCGACCGCCCCCTGAAGTCCAACAACTCCACGTGGACGACCTTCCGCACGGTCGTCAACGAGCGCTGGTCACACGGCAACGTCGTCCTGCTCGGCGACGCCGCCCACACCGCCCACTTCTCCATCGGTTCCGGCACCAAGCTCGCCGTCGAGGACGCCCTGGCCCTGGCCGCCTGCCTGGAGGAACGGGACACCCTGGAGGAGGCTCTGGCCGCCTACGAGGCGGAACGGCGGCCCGTCGTCGCCTCCACGCAGCGCGCGGCCCGGGCCAGCCTGGAGTGGTTCGAGAATCTCGCCCTCCACCTCGACCAGCCGCCCCGCCAGTTCGCCTTCAACCTGCTCACCCGAAGCCGCCGCGTCACGCACGAAAACCTTCGGCTCCGCGACCCACGCTTCACCGAGGCCGTGGAACGCGAGTTCGGCTGCCCGCCCGGCACACCGCCGATGTTCACCCCGTTCCGGCTGCGCGGCCTGACCCTGCGCAACCGGGTCGTCGTCTCGCCCATGGACATGTACTCGGCGGTCGACGGCGTCCCCGGTGACTTCCACCTCGTGCATCTCGGCGCGCGGGCGCTGGGCGGGGCCGGGCTGGTGATGACGGAGATGGTGTGCGTCAGCGAGGAGGGCCGGATCACGCCCGGCTGCGCCGGCCTCTACACCGGCCGGCAGGCCGAGGCGTGGCGGCGCGTCACCGAGTTCGTGCACGCGCAGGCGCCCGGAACCGCGATCGGCGTGCAGCTCGGCCACAGCGGCCGCAAGGGCTCCACGAAGGTGATGTGGGAGGGCATGGACGAGTCGCTGCCGGAGGGCAACTGGCCGCTCGTGGCCGCGTCCGCGCTCCCCTACAAGCCGTACGGCCAGACCCCGCGCGAGCTGTCCCGCGCGGGGCTCACCGACATCCGCGAGCAGTTCGCCGCCGCCGCCCAGCGCGCCGCCCGGGCCGGCTTCGACCTGCTCGAACTGCACTGCGCCCACGGCTACCTGCTCTCCGGCTTCCTCTCCCCGCTGACCAACCGCCGCACCGACGCCTACGGCGGCTCGCTGGAGAAGCGTCTCCGCTTCCCGCTGGAGGTCTTCGACGCCGTACGGGACGTGTGGCCGGGGGAGCGGCCCATGACCGTCCGGATCTCCGCGACCGACTGGGCGGAGGGCGGGACGAGTGCCGAGGACGCCGTCGAGATCGCCCGGGCCTTCGCCGCGCACGGGGCCGACGCGATCGACGTGTCGACGGGACAGGTCGTGGCGGACGAGCGGCCGGAGTTCGGGCGGTCGTACCAGACGCCGTTCGCCGACCGGATCCGGCACACCACCGGCGTCCCGGTGATCGCGGTCGGCGCGATCTCCTCCTGGGACGACGTCAACTCCCTCATCCTGGCGGGCCGTACGGACCTGTGCGCCCTGGCCCGCCCGCACCTCTACGACCCGCACTGGACGCTGCACGCGGCGGCCGAACAGGGCTACACGGGCCCGGGCGCCGAATGGCCGGCCCCGTACCGCGCGGGCAGCCGCCGCCCCCGGACGGGCCGTACGGACGCGCCCAAGCCGCGCCTCACGCTGGGCGGCTGAGCCCGCGGGCCGAGCCGTTCACCCCGGGGAGCCGAGCAGCCCCACGAAGTCGGCACCCGCGTCCCGCAGCCGCTCGTGCAGCCCCCGGAACACCGCCGCCGACCGGGCGCCCGGCCAGTCGCCGGGGAGCAGTTCGGAGGGCAGGCCGGGGTCGGCGTAGGGGAGGTGGCGCCAGGAGTCCAGGGCGAGGAGGTAGTCACGGTAGGCCTCCTCGGGCGGGGTGTCCGTTCGCTTCTCCCAGTCGTGCAGCACGCGCTCGTGACCGTCGAGGAACGCCTCGTGCTCCTTGGCGATGGCGGCCAGGTCCCACCAGCGGGCGACGGCCTCCGCGGTCGGCGCGAAGCCGAGGTGGTCACCGCGGAAGAGGTCGACGTACGCGTCGAGCCGCAGCCGCCGCAGGGTGTGCCGGGTCTCCTCGTACAGCCGCGCCGGCGCGACCCACACGCCCGGCGCCGCCGTGCCGAAACCGAGCCCGGCCAGCCGCGAGCGCAGCACGTGCCGCTTCTGCCGCTCGGACTCCGGCACGGAGAACACGGCGAGCACCCAGCCCTCGTCCCCGGGCGGGGCCGTGGCGTAGATGCGCCGGTCGCCGTCGTCGAGCAACTGCCGTGCGTCCGGGGACAGTTCGTACCCGGCCGCGCCCTGGGCGGTGCGGGCGGGCACGAGCAGTCCGCGTCTCTTCAGCCGCGACACCGAGGAGCGTACGGACGGGGCGTCCACGCCGACCGCGGCGAGCAGCCGGATCAGTTCGGCGACGGGCACGGGGCCCGGGACGAATCGGCCGTACGCGCCGTAGAGCGTGACGATGAGAGACCGTGGTGCATGCTGGTCGGACACGTTGATCATCTTAGGTCGTGCGGTTCACTCCCGGTCGGTTTTGATGTCGTCGTCCGGGTCTCCCACGGCGCGCAGCCTGAACCGCTGGAGTTTGCCGGTGGCGGTGCGCGGCAGCGCGTCCAGGAAGACGATCTCGCGCGGGCACTTGTACGGGGCCAGCTCCGCCTTCACGAAGGAGCGCAGCGCCTCGGCGTCCCTCTCGGCGCCTTCCTTGAGGACGGTGAAGGCCACCACGACCTGCCCGCGTGCCGCGTCGGGCCGTCCCACGACCGCCGTCTCCACCACGTCCGGGTGCCGCAGCAGCGCGTCCTCGACCTCCGGCCCGGCGATGTTGTACCCGGCCGAGATGATCATGTCGTCGGCGCGGGCGACGTACCGGAAGTAGCCGTCGGGTTCGCGGACGTAGGTGTCGCCGGTGATGTTCCAGCCGCCGCGTACGTACTCCCGTTGCCGCGGGTCGGCGAGGTACCGGCAGCCGACCGGGCCGCGTACCGCGAGCAGCCCCGGCTCCCCGTCGGGCAGCGGCTCGCCGTGCTCGTCCTGCACGCGCGCCTGCCAGCCCGGCACGGGAACGCCCGTGGTCCCGGGCCGGATCCGCTCGTCGGCCGCGGAGACGAAGATGTGCAGCAGCTCGGTGGCGCCGATGCCGTTGATGACGCGTACGCCCGTGCGCTCGTGCCAGGCCCGCCAGGTGGCCGCCGGCAGGTTCTCCCCGGCCGAGACGCAGCGGCGCAGCGACGACACGTCGTGCCCGTCGAGTTCGTCGAGCATCGCGCGGTACGCCGTCGGTGCCGTGAACAGGACGGAGACCCGGTGCCGTGCGATGGCGGGCAGCAGCTGCTTCGGGCCGGCCTGTTCGAGCAGCAGGGCGCTCGCCCCGGCCCGCAGCGGGAAGACCACCAGGCCGCCCAGGCCGAAGGTGAAGCCCAGCGGTGGGCTGCCCGTGAACACGTCGTCCGCGCACGGCCGCAGTACGTGCCGGGAGAAGGTGTCGGCGATCGCCAGGACGTCCCGGTGGAAGTGCATACAGCCCTTGGGGCGGCCGGTGGTGCCGGAGGTGAAGGCGATCAGCGCCACGTCGTCGGCCGCCGTGTCGACGGCCTCGTACGGCGTCCCGGGCGCCATGCGGTGGAACAGGTCGTCCGGGGCGTCACCGCCGTAGGTCGTGATCCGCAGGTCCGGGACCTCGGCCTTGGCGAGGTCGTCGACGGCCCGGACGTCGCACAGCGCGTGCCGGACCCGGGCGATCTCGCACATCGTGCTCAGCTCGTGCGGGCGCTGCTGGGCCAGCACCGTGACCGCGACGGCCCCCGCCTTCAGCACCGCCAGCCAGCAGGCCGCGAGCCACGGTGTGGTGGGGCCGCGCAGCAGCACGCGGTTGCCGGGGACGACACCGAGTTCGCCGGTGAGCAGGTGAGCGACGCGGTCGACGCGGGCGCGCAGATCGGCGTACGTCCACGGCTCGCCGGTCTCGGTGAGGAACGCCGGGCGGTCGTCGGGCGGGCCGCTGAGCAGTTCGGCGGCGCAGTTGAGCCGTTCGGGGTAGCGCAGCTCCGGCAGGTCGAAGCGGAGTTCGGGCCATTGGTCCGGGGGTGGCAGATGATCGCGGGCGAAGCTGTCGACGTGGGCCGTGCTCCGTGGATGCATACGGTTCGCCCCCTCGGCGTGGTGGGCTCGCTCCTGGAGCGTATCGTGTTGGTGACGACAGTCAACGGTCCGCGATAGCCTCGGAGTGGCCCGGCCCGGGAGGCGGGGTGGCGGAGAAGGGACCGGCGATGACCGCATTCTCGCTCGAACCGGCACAACTCGCCTGGTGCGCCGAGCTGCGCATCCTGGCCGCCGAGCGGCTCCGCCCGCTGGCCGACAAGGGCGAACCGGGCCGGGTGAACCGCGCCCTGGTCGCCGAACTGGGCGGCCTCGGACTGCTCGCCCGGCTGTTCACCTCCGGTGCCCTCGACCTGTGCCTGATGCGCGAGTCCCTCGCCTACGGCTGCACGGAGGCCGAGACGGCCCTCGCCCTCCAAGGCCTCGGCGCGCACCCCGTCCACGCCCACGGCACCGCGTCCCAACGCGCCCGCTGGCTGCCCCGGGTGGCCGACGGCACGGCGGTCGCGGCCTTCGCGCTGAGCGAGCCGGGCGCGGGATCGGACGCGGCGGCGCTGGCGTTGCGGGCCGAGGGGGACCACGCCACCGGGTGGCGGCTCAGCGGGCAGAAGCGCTGGATCTCCAACGCCCCCGAGGCCGACTTCTACACCGTCTTCGCCCGGACCGCTCCCGGTGCGGGGGCACGCGGCGTCACCGCCTTCCTCGTGCCCGCCGACCGCCCGGGCCTGACCGGCACCGCACTCGACATGCTCTCCCCGCACCCGATCGGCGCACTCGACTTCGACGCCGTTCCGGTGACGGCCGACGACGTGCTCGGCGAGGTGGACCGCGGCTTCCGCGTCGCCATGGGCACCCTCAACCTGTTCCGCCCGAGCGTCGGCGCCTTCGCGGTCGGCATGGCCCGGGCGGCCCTCGACGCGACCCTCGCCCACACCGCCGGCCGGGACGCCTTCGGGGGCAAGCTGAAGGACCTTCAGGCCGTCTCCCACCAGGTCGCCGAGATGGCCCTGCGCACCGAGGCGGCCCGCCTGATGGTCTACGCGGCGGCGACGGCGTACGACGACGACGCCCCGGACGTGCCCCAGCGCGCCGCCATGGCGAAACTGCTCGCCACCGAGACCGCGCAGTACGTCGTCGACACGGCCGTCCAACTGCACGGCGCCCGCGCGCTGCAACGCGGCCACCTGCTCGAACACCTCTACCGCGAGGTCCGCGCCCCGCGCGTCTACGAGGGGGCCAGCGAGGTGCAGCGCGGCATCATCGCCAAGGAGTTGTACGCAGCCCACGAGGAGGCCCGGTGACCACCGAGCGCGTCAACCCGCCCGAGCTGTCCCCGCCGACGGGCTTCTCCCACGCCGTCGTGGCCACCGGCTCCCGCGTGGTGTTCCTGGCGGGGCAGACCGCCCTCGACACCGACGGAAAGGTGGTCGGGCGGACCCTGCCCGAACAGTTCGAGAGGGCGCTGACGAACCTGCTCACCGCCCTCGCGGCGGCCGGCGGCACACCCGCCGACCTCGCCCGGGTCACCGTCCACGCCACGGACGTCGGGGCGTACCGCGCCCACGCCCCGGAACTGGGCCGCCTGTGGCGGAGGCTGGCGGGCCGTGACTATCCCGCCATGGCGGTCGTCGAGGTGGTCCGGCTGTGGGACGAGGAGGCGATGGTGGAACTGGACGGCTTCGCGGTGCTGCCGTGAGGTGACCTTCCGGTCAGGCCGCGACGGCCATCCGCTCCGCCGTCACGCGGTGCGGCTCCACCACGCGTCCGTCCGGCAGCAGCTCACCGGTGTCGTCGAAGACGATCGCCCCGTCGCACAGCAGGCTCCAGCCCTGCTCGGGGTGGGCGGCGACGACGTGCGCGGCGCGGGAGTCGGTCGCGGGGCACAGGGTCTGGTGGGCACACATGGCGCACCTCCACGTCGGTAGGGCCATCCGTAGGTTCGTATGACTCTTACGGACAGACGATGCTCCCGACTCGAAGCTGATCGGAACGGCTCGGAGCGAAGCGTGACAGGCCCCGGACATTCCCAGGACGGTTCCACGACGGTCGGGGCGGATGCACCGCCGAAGGGGTGAGGACCGGTTGCGTCGGCCCGGGAGCCCGGTTCGAGTGGAGGGGACATCTCACTCCTATCGGGAGGTTCCCCTGTGCGTGTACGTCCCCTCCTCGGCGCGGCGACCGGTGCCGTGCTGCTCCTGCTGACCGGAGCCACCGCCGCACCCGCCATCGCCGTACCCGCCACCGCCGTACCCCCCACCGCGTCCGCCGCCGCTCCGTCCGAGGACGTGACGGTCGACGCGGTGGGCCGGATCGCCGCCGACGGCACCATCACCCTCTCCGGCACCTATACCTGCGTGGACGCCACCGGCCCCGTCTACATCGGCTCCTCCGTCAGACAGGGCGCCTCGACGACCAGTTACGGCATCGGCGGCACCCGGGCCGTGTGCGACGGCGCGCAGCACCGCTGGCAGAACACGGGCCGCCCCACGCCCGGCGCGATCGTGCCCGGCGCGGTCCACGTCCAGGCCACGGTCCTGGAGCTGCGCCTCGTCGGCATCCTGCCCCTGCCGCGCCTGCACGCCGTGAAGGACCAGGACATCACCCTGACCCGGAGCTGAGCGCGCGATAGCGGACCGCGACGACCACGCAGCTGTCGCCGTACTGCCAGACCGGCCCCGCCGTGTCGAACCCCGCCTGCCGCAGCAGGCTCAGGTGGGTGGAGAGGGGGAGTTCGGCGGAACGGCCGGTGCCGCGCGGCGCCGTGCGGCACCGGCGCTCGGCGAGGAGGTCGGCCATCTCGGGGTCGTCGGCGACGGCCGTCCACCAGGACCCCCAGTCCTCCTGTGCGAACACCCGCTGCCGGTCGGCCCGGCACCGCCCGACATGAGCGGCGATGCGGGCCGGTCCCGTGTCGTCCTGGGGAAGGTGGTCGCCGTTGACGAGGACGCCACCGGGCCGCAGCAGCGTGGCGAGCTGCCGGTAGACGCGCAGGAGGGTGTCGCGGTCGAGGTAGTGCAGGGCCGTCGTGGAGACGGCCGCGTCCAGGGGCCGGTCCAGGTCCAGGGCCCAGGTCCAGCCGGGCGCCCCGATCTCCGCGTCGACGTAGCGGGCCGCGTCCGGGTGATGCGTCCGGCCCAGCTCCAGCAGCAGCGGGTCCCGGTCCACGGCCACCACCTGCGCGCCCGGCAACCGCCGGACCAGCCGGGCCGCCAGGGAGCCGGGCCCGCAGCCCAGGTCGACGACCAGCGGCCGGGGTGTCCCCGCCGTGACGTGTTCGACGACATCCGCGATCACCGTGAACCGCTCCTCGCGGTCGACGGCGTACCGCTGCTGCTGGAGCTCCCAGCGCTCCACCCACCGCTGCGCCGTCGCCAGACTCAGCCCCATCCGGTCGCGCCACCTCGCCGTACTCGAACCTGACTCTTCGGCCCGAGCCTACAGGTGGAAACGGTTCCCATTACGCATAGTCGGCGCGGTCACGAGAGTGAGGCGAGAACCGACAGCAGCCGGTCGATCTCCTCAACGGTGTTGTACACATGCAGACTCACCCGCACCGAACCGGTCTTCTCGCCCGCGTCGCCCTGGCAGTGGTTGTCCGAGCGGACCATGAAGCCGTGACTGAAGAGGACGAAGCCCAGATCGCCCGACTCGACGGCGCGGTGCCGCAGGGTCACGATGCCCCGGCGCCGCTGCACGGTCGAGTCGGCGGCCAGGCTGAGCGGGCAGCCGAGCACCTCGTAGGCGTCCAGGCGCCGCAGTCCGTCGGTGAGCCGGGCCGCCAGACCGGCCGTCCAGCGCTCGATCCGCTCGACACCTGCGGCGTCCAGCCAGTCCAGAGCCGCTTCCAGCGAGGCGATGCCCACGGTGTTCGGAGTGCCGCTCCACCCACCGGGCACGAAGGCCGGTCCCCGTTCCTGCCGGGCCCACACCGCCCCGGAGCCGGGCAGGGCCAGCGCCTTGTGCCCGGAGAAGACGACGAAGTCGACGTCCAACTCGGCCACCGACACCGGCAGATGGCCGACACTCTGCGCCGCGTCCAGACAGATGACCGCGTCCGGTCCGACCGCCCCGCGGATGCGGTGCACGTTCATGTCACCGCCGTAGACGTGGTGCACATGGGTCGCGGCGACGAACCGGGTACGCGGCCCGGCCCGTTCGGCCAGCGCCCGGTGGTCGTAGTCCCCGGAACCGCTCTGGTACGGCATCGGCACCACCCGGACGCGCACGCCCGCACCGGCGAGCAGCCGCTGGGCCTCCAGCCAGGGCTCGATGTTGGCCCGGTGGTCGGCGTCCGGTACGACGATCTCGTCGCCGTCGCGCAGGAACCCCGGCAGCCAGTCGCGGGCGATCGTGCGCAGCCCCTCGGTCGCGCCGCTGGTGAAGTGCACGGCGGAGCGCTCGGGCCGGTCGTCCCCGAGGAACCGGGCGACGCGCTCACGGGTCCGCTCGACCAGCTCCGTGGTCCGGTTGGCCCAGGTGTAGGTGCCGCGCGCGGAGTTGGCGTTGCCGGTGGTGAGATACGTCTGCACGGCGTCCAGAACGGCCCGCGGCTTCTGCGCCGTCGCCGCGCTGTCCAGGTACGCCAGCTCCGGGTGCCCGGTGATGATGGGGAACTGGGCGCGCAGCGCCTGCTGCCACGGGTGGAGGCCGTCGCGGACGGCCGGTGCGGTCATGCCGGTCAGTCCCGCACCAGGGGCGCGCCCGCGTCCCGCCAGGCGATGATGCCGCCGGCCAGACTGCGCACCTCCGGGTGGCCCATCCGGGTCAGCAGCGCCGCGTACCGGGCGGACTGCTCGCCCACCGGGCAGGCCAGCAGCACGGGCGTGCGCCGGCTGAAGGGCAGCCCGCCCCGCAGGAGTTCCAAGAACAGCTCGTCGACGATGTTGACCGACCCGTCGATGTGCAGCGCCGCGTACGCGAAGGGGCTGCGCAGGTCGACCACGAGCGGCCGGCCGGTGTCGATCCACCGCCGGGCTTCGGCCACGGTGACCGACGGCGCCCCGGCGACCTCGGCGTCGGTCAGGTCGGCGGGCGAGTTCTTCCGGGGCGGCCTGCCCAGCAGATCGGGCCGCCGCTGCCGGACGTAGCTCAGATAGCTCTCCACCCGGTCGCAGACGATGAACACCGCGGTCCGGCGCCCGGCCGACTCCTCGTCCAGCGCCCGCAGATGGCGGACGGCCCCGAAGTAGGCGGCGCCGCCGGTGGGCCCGCCCAGGATGCCGCAGCGGCGGTTCAGGGTCAGCATCCCCTCGATCGCCTCGTCGGCGGTCACCGACTCCATCGTGTCGTACGTCTCCGGGTCGAACAGGCCGACCTCCTGCACCTCGTCGATGGTGCGGATCCCGGGGATGAAGTCGGACTTGGCAGCGACCAGACCGAGCACCCGCACCGAGGGGTTCTCCTCGCGCAGCGCGCGGGCCACGCCCGTGGAGGAACCCGCCGTCCCCACGCACGCCACGAACCAGTCCGGCACCCGGCCGTCCAGGTCCTTGACGATCTCCGGCCCGGTGCCGGTGAGATGCGCCTCGGTGTTGCGCGGGTTGAAGTACTGGTCGGTGTGCAGATAGGTGCCGCCGGAGGCGGACAGGGTGCGGTGGAAGAGGGTCAGCGGATCGTCCGTCGCGCTCGGGTCCAGGCACTCGCTCTGACCCGGCAACTCCTCGATCTCCGCGCCGAGCAGCAGCAGGAGGTCCTTGATCTCCGGCACCCGCATCCGGTTGGTGACGCTTCTGAAGCCCAGGCCGTGCATGCCGGCGACGACCGCCAGCGCCTTCGCCGTGTTGCCGCTGGACAGCTCCACGACCTGGCTGTCGTGTTCGACCGCGTCGGCCAGCAGTGGGCGGGCCATGTTCCAGGCCGCACGGTCCTTGACCGAGCCCCACGGGTTGAGCATCTCCAGCTTGGCGAACAGGTCGATGTTCCGCAGCCCGTGCACGGCCGGGTCGATGCGCACCAGTGGCGTGTTGCCGATCGCCTCCGTGATGCTGTCGTACCTCACTGGGCTCCCCCCGAGGGCGTGGTCGGCCAGAACTGTTCGTCGAGGCACCAGCGCCACACGTCCCCGTCCTGCCAGGCGGCCGCCTTGCGGGCGGCGGGCTGGTACTGGGCGCGCGTGGCGTGGAAGTCCATGGCGTAGCCCGCGGTGTTGGCGAAGGCGAGCAGGTCACCGGGATCCGGGCGGCGCGGCAGGAACACCGTGCGCCGGGTGATGAGGTCGGTCTCCAGGCAGAGACCGCCGAAGAGGTGCACGGCGACGGGCCCCTCACCCGGCCCGGCTCCGCTTCTGGGGACGACGACCGGGTCCATCAGCACTCCGTGGTCCTCCAGGGCGATGTCGTCCGCCTTCGCGGCCAGCCGTACGAGCAGTTCCCCACCGGGTTCCGGGCCGCGGACCTCCAGGACCCGCGCCAGGCTGAGTCCGCACTGGTCCAGCAGGGCCCGGCCGGGCTCGGTGTGCAGGTCGTACAGGTGCTCCAGCAGCACCGCGGCCAGCGGGCGTCCGCCCAGCGAGGCGGCGGGCTGGGCCAGCAGATCGTCCAGGTAGGCGGCGCCGGCGACCGAGCGGTGGGCGGGGTAGAGGCCCAGCGTGCCGCGCAGGGTGCCGGACTCGTCGCGCAGCCCGTAGCCGTGACCACCCCACGTCAGGGGCGGGCGCCGGCCCAGCACGGCGGAGGTGAGCGCGCTCGTGTACGCCTCCCACTGCTCCCGTTCGGCGAGGTAGCTGACGCCGAACCCGCCGCCGACGTCCACGGCCCGGGGCCGTAACCCCCGGCTCCGGCAGGCCTCCAGGGCGGCCAGGGACCCTTCCAGGGCGGTCGCCTTCTCCGCGATGCCAGTGGTGTCCAGGTGGTAGCCGACGCCTGTCAGCTCGACCGCGTCCCCGTGCCGCTCGACCGACTTCAGCAGGGTGTCCAACTCCCTCACGGGCGTACCGAACCGGCTGCGACGGCTCAGCACCTTGACCCCCGACGCCTCGAACCCCGACAGCCGCAGCAGCACCCGCACCGGGGCGAGCCCGAACGTGCGCACCAGGGAGGCCAGTTGGTCCAGCTCGTCGGTCCCGTCCACGCTGACGGTCACGCCCGTACGGGCCGCGAGCCACAGGAACTCGGGGTTCTTCGGCCCCGTGGCCGTGATCCGGTCGGCGGTGAAACCGGCCCCGAGGGCGTGCTGCAACTCGCCCAGCGACGCGACGTCGACGCCCGCGTCCGTGGCGGCGAGGCGCCGCAGCAACGCGCTGGACCGGTTGGCCTTGTGGGCGTAGAAGACCTGGCCCGACAGGTGGTGCGCGCGGTACACCGACCGGAACCGCTCCAGGTTCTCCGCGATCTGGTCCGGCACCACGACGTGCAGGGGCGAGCCGAGCGCGTCGGTGAGCGAGTGCAGTGTCCCGGCCGCCGCCAGGAGCGACCTGAGCCGTGGTTCCAGCCGGGGTTCCAGATACAAGGGCCGGCCGTCCATGCGTGCTCCCTCCCCTGAAGCCGCTGCGCCCGGCATCCGGGCACGTCCGACACTCCCCGCGTTTCGCCGTATAGCCCCTATCCATTCTTCGGTCGCTTTACGCCCTGTATCGCCCAGGGAAGGCCGCCCGGCATGCGCCTCTCCCGCCCGGGGTACCCCGCACATCCGTCCGGCCGTGTACGCGCGGCCGTGTAGGAGGAGGGACGGGACTGTACATGTCCAGGGCCCGCAGACGTCCTGATCGGGCTACGTCCCCGACCTGGACCGGGACATCCGCGCCCCGCTCCTCGCCGCCGGCCACGGCCCCGCCGCGATCGCCGCTCTCGGCGAGGGCCTCGACCCGCGGTAGCGGGCCCGTGACAATCGGGACGGATCCGTAGCAGGCCCGCAGGGCAACGGATGCGGCCGGTGGCGGGTCGTACGGGGGGCAAGGGCAGCAGCCCGCGGACCCGACCGGGAAAGCCGGGGGAAACCAATGGGGGAGACCATGAAGATCCGTAACCGAGGCATCCGTACGACCGTGGCCGCGCTGGCGGCCGTCGCCGGTGTCGCCGCAGCCGCCGTGCCGGCCGTCGCGGCCACCGCACCGGCCTCCGACACGCCCCGGTTCCTGGAGCCGACCGAGCTGCCGCCGCACCCGACCTCGCCCTGGTACGCCGGTCCGGTCGCCGCCGGC
This sequence comes from Streptomyces viridochromogenes DSM 40736, assembly GCF_000158955.1. Taxonomy (GTDB): domain Bacteria; phylum Actinomycetota; class Actinomycetes; order Streptomycetales; family Streptomycetaceae; genus Streptomyces; species Streptomyces venetus. Next base: position 6,794,661 of record NZ_GG657757.1, read on the forward strand.
CAGCCCGACCCGCTGCCGATGTGCGTGGGTGACGCGCTGCCGTCCATCACCACGCACCGGGAGTACTGGACGGAGTACGACACGAACGCCCAGCAGCTCACGGTCGAGGGACGCAGCGAGCAGTGGGCGAAGGACTTCGCGGCACTGCTGCGCAAGGACCTCGCCGGCTGCGCGAAGAAGCTGATGCAGCAGGACCCCGACATCACGGCGACGCAGAAGTACTACGGCAAGCTGAACGTCGAGGAGGGCGCCGACGTCTACGGCATCCACACCGCCTCCACCTGGGGCTCCTCCGACATCGGCCTCTTCTCGGTCGGCCGCGACGGCGCGACCGTGACCATCGTCCGCTGGAGCCAGATGGGCGATTTCCAGCACGCCCAGGTGGCGGACTTCAAGGCCACGACGGTGACGGCGGTGAACAAGCTGTACTGACGGCTCAGCCCCCGGGCGGCTCGGTGGGGGCGTCGTACACGAGGAGCCCGTCGTCGCGAAGACGGGCTCCCGGTGTCGGCGGGTGGGCGCTCAGACGGCCGTCGTGCATGAGGTGCAGGGCGGGCACACCGCGGGCGAGCACGGCGAAGTCGGCGATCAGACGGCGGTGACAGCGCCACCAGACCGCCTCGCTGCACATCACGGCGGTGCGCGCGTGCACCGCCTCCCGCAGCAACCGGTCCATGGCCGCGACGAACTCGGGGGACCGGGTGTGTGCGGCGTAGCCGCGGAAGGACTCGTTGCGCCACACGACGTCCGGACTGTCCGCGGGCAGCGCGCGGAACCCGCCGAGGGCGGGTTCCCACCGATAGGCGATGCCGGTCGCCGGCATCCACTCGGCGAGCCGCTCCCGCAGCAGATCGGGATTCCGGCGGCTCCCGGGAGCGGTCCGCACGTCCACGACGGCCGCGACACCGGCCTGCCGCAGCAGCTCGGTGATGGGCTCCCGGCCGGCGGTGCTGTGCCCGAAGGTCAGCAGTCGTACGTCCACGAGGTGCCGACTTTCCCGTTCCGGGGGACGCACACTTTCGGTTGTTGCACGATCACGCGAGAGAGCGCATCGGTGCACTTTCAGTCGAGGGGCTGCCGCCCGAACCCCCACGTCATGCGTCGACAGGGAGCGCATCTGCGCCGCTCCCCGGGATTCCGATGACCTCGACACTCACCCCTCGTGCGGCCAGGGCCTTCGCGGTCTGGGCGATGGTGATCTGGGAAAAGCCGAAGACGGAGTCCGGGATCAGGTTCTCGCGGTTCTTGAGGAGCATGGCCAGGACGATCCGCTTGGGCGTGAAGTCGTCCGGGAGGACGAGTTCGCCCCGGCTGAGCCGGGCCACCTTCGCGGTGAACTCCGCACGGACCCGGGCGGACTCCTGGAGCAGCTCGACCGCCACCCTGGCCTGGTTGAACAGGTGACTCAGCGGACCGGAACCGCCCGCGCGCTTGACGAGGACGAGCGTGCCGTCGGGCATGAGCAGGTCGCAGATCTCGACCTGGTCCCTCGCACGGAGCGGATTGGCGACGTTCCTGGTGTCGAGGCAGAGCCAGTCGGTCCGCTCCTCGTCGGCCACCCTGTTGTTGTAGGCGTTCTCGGACTCACCGTCGATCCATGCGGGGAGGGAGACGGAGGGCGACGGCGGGAACAGCGCCGCCACGGCAGACCGGCACTCGTCCACGTAGGCCGACCCGGCCTCGTACCACTCACCGTCCATCAGAAAGAAGCGTCTGGGGCCCAGGGAGATCCCGGCCTCCAGCCAGGTCAGCGCGCTGGTGACGGCGAGCGCGTGGGCCACACCGGCTCGACGATCCCTGGCAAGGGTCACGGCTCCCTCACGCAGCGCCTGGAGACGTGCGCCGGGCGGTGCGAGGCGGGCCCGGGTGAGGACGTAGTCGAGGTCGAAGTCGTCGGAGCGCAGGGCACCGGGGCTGTTGATCCGCGTCAGGTACGTGGTCGCCTCCGCGTAAGCAGCATGGTGTTCGGACGGGACGGAGACGGAGATCCGTCCGTCGGCGGGACGCCCGAGGAGGTCGTCCAGGGCCTGGTCGAGCACGCCGAGGGCGGCCGTGTCCTCGACCGGCACGATGTGGTCGACGAACTCCAGCTCCTGGTGAGGGAAGTCCTCGCGGCAGATTCTGGCGATGGCCCGCAGGTCGGAGAGGAGCGCCTCGGGTTCGACCCCGAGGGCGATTCTCAGCCCGCACCCGCCCTGGGCGCTGACGGCCTTTCCGCGGGTGTACCGCGACCGGGTGAGCGGCAGGTCGTCGAGGTAGCCGCCCAGGCTGCGCACGATGCGCGAGTGGTCACGGATGCCGAGCAGCGGGACCGGGGCGCCGCCCGGCACCAGGGAGATGTCGGTGCGCGCCTGCCCGAGGGACCGGGAGACCGCGCCACGGATCAGGTTGGGGTCCATCTGCCGGACGGCGAAGGAGAGACCGAAGCGCTTGTCCTTGAGGTGGTCGGGGATCAGCCGGTAGCCCTGGTCACAGCCGATGGCGTACACCGTGCCGTCCACGGCGAGCAGGAGTACGGCGGCGGTGCGCCGGACGCCTTCGGTGACCGTGATTCCGGTGGTGCGCGCCATGAGGGCGCACCAGGGGGCCTCGGCGATCTCCATGCCGCAGGTGACGTAGACGGCCGGGACCCCGAGCGCATCGGGTAAATGCGGGTCGGCGCCGAGCCTGTCCAGAAGTTCGAGGTCGAGGGCGTCCAGCATGGCCTCCTGGGTGGGGGCGACGGCGGACAGGCGGTAGACGGTGCGTACGGCGGTGTTCGATGCCATGGATGCCTCCGTGGGCGGCTGTGGTGCACGGGAAGTCCGAATACGCGATGGAGAGTGGCATCGTGCTGTGTACGTTGTCAACGGAACACCCTCTAGAAGGTCTACTGTGATCCGTGTACGCTGGGGCTATGACAGACAACGCCGCTTCCTCGGTCGGCCCGCTGGTCACCGGTGCCGAGATCGCTCGGCTGGCCGGAGTCACCCGGGCCGCTGTCTCCAACTGGCGCCGGCGCTACGACGACTTCCCCGCGCCGGCGGGAGGCGGCGCGAACAGTCCGCTTTACGCCCTCGCCGAGGTCCAGGACTGGCTGGACAGGCAGCGCAAGGGTCAGGAGGTCTCTCCCGAGGTCGAGTTGTGGCAGGCGCTGCGGACCACCTACGGAGATCAGATGGTCGCCGGCCTGGCCGCGGTCGCCGCCGCGCTGGCCGGGGAGTCCGAGCCGGCTCTGCCGGACGATGTCGCTGCCCGCGTGCGGCAGCTTGCCGAGACCGAGGCGCCCGTTGATCTCGTAAACGGACTTACTGACCGGTTCATGGACTCTGCCCGCCGTGCTGGATCCGACCAGGTGACGTCCGAGCGTGTGGTGAGGGCTGTGTGCCACTTCGCCCCCGAGCTGCCGGTCGGCGCCACCGTGTTCGATCCCGCCTGTGGTATTGGGGTGCTGCTCCTGTCAGTCGCCTCCGAGAGCGGGGCGCGCTGCCGAGGCCAGGAGATGGATACCGACAGCGCCCGGTTTGCCCAGTTGCGTGCCGAACTTCTGGGCCGCTCCGAGGTGAGCGTCGTGGCAGGGGACTCCCTGCGCGCGGACGCATGGCCGGACCTCAGGGCGGATCTGATCGTCTGTGACCCGCCGGCAGGTGTGACGGAGTGGGGGAGAGAGCAGCTACTGCTCGACTCCCGCTGGGAACTGGGCACCCCCTCCAAGGCCGAAGGGGAACTCGCCTGGCTCCAGCACGCGTACGCGCACACCGCGCCCGGCGGCCAGGTCCTCATGGTCATGCCGGCCTCGGTCGCCTACCGCAAGGCAGGCCGCCGCATCCGGTCGGAACTCGTACGCCGGGGCATCGTGCGCCAAGTGGTCGCCCTGCCCCCGGGGACGGCGACCTCGCACTCCCTGCCCGTCCATCTGTGGTGCCTACGGCGTCCCGAGAACACCTCGGGTACGGACACCCACCACACCGTGCGCATGGTCGACCTGACCGACAACAACCCCGACGGAGACCTGGAACCCCGGGACGACCAGACCGCGGACGTACCGCTGATCGAACTCCTCGACGACACCGTCGACCTGACCCCCGGCAGCCATCTGCGCTTCCGTCACCGTGACTACCCCGGTGAGTACGAGGCCCTGCGCAAGCAGTTGCAGGAGCAGGTACTCCGGCTCGCCGCCTTCCTGCCCGAGCTTGCTCCCGGCGGCGGGCCGGGCTCGCTGGACGGTGCCACCACGAGCGTCGCGGATCTCGCCCGTGCGGGACTTGTGGAGTACGACGGCCCGGAACCGGTCTCGGCCAGTGAGCAACTCGACACGGACTATCTCCAGGGCTTCCTGCGCAGCTCCGCCAACGCCCGCCGCTCCACCAGCACCAGCGGGACCTACCGTTTCGACGCGCGGGGCTCGCGCGTCCCCCGCATGGACATCGAGGAGCAGCGCCGGTACGGCTCCGCGTTCCGGGCGCTGTCCGCGTTCGAGGAAGGGCTGCGCAAGCTCGACGAGCTGAGCCGGCAGCTCGCCGAGGTCGCCCGCGACGGACTCGCCACGGGAGCCCTGGCTCCTCAGGAGTGAGGAGGAGGCGACCGCTCAGGCGGCCTACGGCAGAAACGGACTCGCGGCTCCGCTCCATGTCACGCTCAGTGCCTCGCGAGCCCGGGTGCAGGCGACGAAAAGCAGGCAGCGCTCCCGCAGCAGGTCCGCGTCATGCTGCAGGGGGTCCGCCTCACGTGGCGTGATCTCACGGGCGAACGGGACGGTGCCCTCGGCGACACCGAGCACGGACACCGCCCGGAATTCCAGCCCCTTCATCGCATGCATCGTCGCCAGCCGTACCCCTTCGGCCCCCTGCGCGACCTGCCCTCGGACCCGGAGCACGGGGATGCCGGCGGCCTTCAGCTTCTCCTCGGCCGTGTCCAGGGAGAGGTTGAACCGTGCGCACACACCGATCTCGTGCGGTGCCAGGCCTTCGGCCAGCAGCGTCCGGACCCGCTCCACCAGCGCCTCGGTCTCCTCCTGCCGGGTCGCGTACCCCTGCGCCTGAGGATGGCGCCCGTGCAGCAGCGACCGGTACCCGGCCAGCGAGTCCGTCCCCTCGCCTTCGAGGGCATCGACGGTGATGGGTGCCAGGAGCCGCGCCGACCAGGCGAGGATCTCCTCGGTGGAACGGTAGTTGAGGCGCAACCGGAAGCTGCGGCCGACCGTCATGATGCCCAGGGAGCCGAGCGAGACCCGGGAGTCGTAGATCCGCTGGTGCGGGTCTCCGGTGGCGAACAGGTCGTCGGGGCCGGGGGCGACGGCGGCGCGCAGCACCCGCCACTGGGCGGGGTGCAGGTCCTGTGCCTCGTCGACGACCACATGGGCGTACGGCGCCGGCTCTTCGCCGAGGAGTTCCGCCGCGCGGGCGCAAACGCGCAGGTGTGTGGTCTCGCCGCGGTCCCGCAGGAACTGTTCGAACCGCTGCACGCCGCTCCACACCATTCGCCGGCGCGTGGGGCCGAGACCGGTGCCGCGGCCGCGGCGGCTCGCACCGAGGTAGGCGTCCAGGTCACGGAGGTTCTGGCCGAGTACGACGTGCCGGTACTCCTGAGCCAGGAACTGCGCGGTGAACGGCAGATCGAGCTGCCGAGCCGCCTTCTCCCACAGCTGCCGCTGCTCCCGGTCCCCGATCGGCTTGGGCACGGCAGCCGACCTCGTACGCATGATGCCATGGGCACACGCGTCCACCGTCGTCACGTCGACCCGGGCCAGCAGCTTCTCGTCCTCGTCGAGCAGCAGCCCGAGCATGTCGCGCAATCCGGCTGCGAGGGCGTTCGTGTAGGTGGTGAGCAGGATACGGCCGTCCCCGGAACGGCCGAGCAGGTGCTTGACCCGGTGCAGGGCGGCCACCGTCTTGCCCGTCCCGGGGCCGCCGGTGACCTGGACGGGACCGCCGTAGGAGGTGCGGTAGGCGACGCGCCGCTGGGAGGGGTGGAGGAAGACCCGCCAGGCCTCGAACGGCTTCTCCAGAATCTCCTCCAACTCCCGCGGCCCGGTGACCAGGCGAATGCGTGCGGGAGTGTTGGCGATGACCGTGGCCAGGTCCTCGACCGGTTCGGCGGGCGCGTCGGCGGGCCGGCGGACGGCGACGACATCCCGGTAGACGTCCTCGGGACTGAAGCCTTCGGCGAGGTACTGGAGCACCTCCAACTGGTCCTCCGGCAGGAGGGTGGAGAACGCCTCCAGCTGGGCCTTGTCCACCAACGAGCGTGCGGCGCGCAGTACTTGCTCATCGATGCCGAGTTCCCGCAGGGTGCCGTCGGAGACGTCCGAGAACAGCAGCCGGGGTGCCGTGCGCGCGGCGGTCTCGTACAGCGGCGTCAGCTCGTCCAGGGCGACGGCGTCGCGCACCTCCAGGGCGCGCGTCGCGGAGTTCGCGCTGTACAGGCGCTTCGCCGCCCAGGTGTAGGCGTCGTCGTGCGGCAGGACGTTGACCAGCAGGAACGTGTCGCTGCCGTCGTCGGGGGCGAGGACGACGCCCCGCCAGAAGCCGGTAATGCGGATCGTGCGCATCCGTTTGTCACGGGCGTTCTCGACGGACTCCAGGTGAAGTCCCTTGTCGGCGTTGAGTTCGGCGACACTCAAGGCCTGGAACTTCGCCATGGCCTTGCGCACTCCGGCTCGGACGGGCTTCTCCAACGTGTCGTAGCCGTCCCAGAAACTCTGGGCGAAGGCGAGCCGGGGCATCAGGCCGCTTCCTTTCTTCCGGACGCCAGTTGTCCAGCGATCTTCCGGAAAGCTGTGAGGAGTTGTTCTGGTTCGCGGGAGAGATCGAGGCTGTGCTGGTACAGCCGCATCGCCCGACCCTCCGGTCCCGCCGCTGTTCCCCGCACCTCGTGGAAGCGCTCGGACCGCCGTCCGGCCGCGTACACGAGATGCGCCTCGCGCAGACCGAGCACGGTGGCGTACGCGAGCGCCTGGTACAGGTCGGCATTGTGCAGTCCGTCGGCCTTCTCGACCTTGTACTTGGCGTCGACGACGGCGAGCGGAGTACGGCCGTCGCCGGTGCGGACGACCAGGTCGGGGCGCATCCGTACGAAACCCGCGAGGTCGAGGTGGTGGGGGTCCTGGAGACGTGCGGTCAGACCGTGTTCCTGAAGAGCCTCGCGCAGGGCGACCGTGACGAAGTCCTCGAACAGCTTGTTCATATCGAGCAGGAAGCCGTCCACAGCCAGTGGCGAGGTGCCGGCCGGCCGGTGTTCCGGCGAGGTGCCGCGCAGGACGGCCTCGGCGAGCCGCAGGGCGGGCTGGTAGCGAGCGTTGAGGCGGGACGGCTGCCACAGAGGCAGTTCCTGCCCCCGTATCAGCGGCAGTGCGTCGGCGAGCCGTACCCGCTGGTGGGCGAGCCGCCGCCGGACCGGACCCGGGACACCCGGCAGCCGCAGCAGCCGCTCGGTCACAGCCCGCAGGATGCGGTTCTCGGCGGTGTCGGCGGTGTACGCGTCGTAGACGATCTCCACCGGCGGCGTACGGCCGAAGTGCCGACGGATCTGCTCGGTCTCACGCAGTCTGCCGCGCACGACCAGCGCGGACTCCTCGACCTCCCGGTAGCCCTGGAGGACCCCCTGCCGCAGCGCCGCGTCGATCCGTCGTTCCACGGCGTGCGCGAGGGCGGGGACGACGTCGTCGTGAGCGCCGGTGTCGACGGTGCCCTCCCGGCTGTCGCGCCAGGCGCGCGCCGGGTCGAGGCTGAACCCGAGGAGGAAGAACAGCCGCCTGACCGGGGTCTTGGGCATGATCCGTAGGACCGTACCGGCGCCCGTACGCACGGCGCCGACCCGACTGCCCGCGCGCAGCAGCCAGTTTCCGTCCCGGCCGGGATCGGGGGTCGCGCTCTGCAGGATCCCGGAGGCGGCGAGGGCCCGCCCGGCCTCGGTGCCCAGCGGTACGGAGACGGCGGGCCCGTACTCTCGCAACGCCACCTCGGGCACGGACGCGGGCACGGTCACGGGCGCTGCTCGCGCAGGGAGTCGAGGCCGTAACGGGCGGCCACGTCCAGGCTCTCGCCGTAGTGATACTCCTCCAGCAGGGGGAGGATCTTGGTGCGCCACGTCCGTTCGAGGCCGCCCTCGCGGTAGATGCCCGGCTTCATCAGGTACGACGGTCCGATCGCGAAATCGGTCTCGTCGATACGGGCGTTGAGGGCGTCGAGCAGGCGAGCGGGCTCCATGTCCCTGCCCTCGTGCTTCAGCCAGCGCGCGAGCAGCCCGGCGGTCGGCTCGGTGCGCGGGGACAGTTCCACGAACGCGAAGCGGCGCCGCATCGCCGCGTCCACCAACGCGATCGAACGGTCGGCGGTGTTCATCGTGCCGATCACGAAGAGGTTGGGCGGCAGCGCGAAGTCGTCCCCGGAGTAGGTGAGTCGGACGCTCCTCTTCCGGTACTCCAGGAGGAAGTACAGCTCGCCGAAGACCTTCGCCAGGTTGGCCCGGTTGATCTCGTCGATGATCAGGAAGTGCGGGATGTGCCGGTTGCCCTCGCGGGAGGCGAGATCGGCGAGTTCCCGCAGCGGGCCCGCCGTCAGCCGGAAGGCCACCTCCCGCGTCTCGGGATCCTCCACGGGCCGGAACCCCTCGAAGAAGTCCTCGTAGGCGTACGAGGGGTGGAACTGCACGATCTTGACCTGCTCCGGACCCCCGCCGAAGTACTCGGCCAGCTTCATCGCCAGATACGTCTTGCCGGTGCCCGGCGGCCCGTAGAAAACCAACTGTCGCTCGTCGATGAGGAGTTCCCGTATCTCGTCCAGCCAGGCGCGATCATGGACGAGGAGGTCGGCGGCGAGCGTGCCGGTGATGTCCGGCAGAGTCAGCTCCCCGCTTGCCACGGGGGCCGTGAGGTCCGTCAGTCCGGTGAGCTCGTCCAGTGCGTCCAGAACGACGGTCAGATCGACCACGTCATGCTGGACGGACAGCTTCTGCTGCACTCCCTCCGGCAGTTCCTCGTACGCGTGGCTCTTGGTGAACCATGAGACGTTCCTCCGCAGGTTGGACAGACCGCCCGGCGACGAGGCCTGCGCGGCGTCCCCGGTGATGTTCCCGATATGCAGCCGACCGTCGCTGATGGTGGCCACGGTGTCGCCGATGCGCATCTGCGTCAGGAAGGCATGCAGTTCGTCGACGAGACCCCGCTTCTGGTTGTACGAGGCAGCCCCCTCGTACCCGTCCTCGACGAAGCGGCGCAGCGTGCTCTTGGTCGGATCGGTCTCTTCCAGGGGAGGCAGATGTGCGGCCGTGAGCGAGACGAGCCCCTCCTTCAGCCACAACTGCCGTACCAGGTTGTGCCCGGAGACATTGGATCCGCGTACCAGCCAGGCCTTGCGCGGGGCACGCCAGCCGGTGGACAGGTAATCGGCGAGGGGATGACCCTCGGCGGTGCGCCAGGACTCCGGGCCGGAGGCGTCGTAGCCGTACACGAGTGCGGCGGCGGCCGAGGAGGAGTTGCACTCGATGTCCCGGGCCACCTTCCACCGGTCGGCGGAGACGTCGACGAGCCCGCCGCTCGCGCGCAGCTCCGCGCGGGTCCGGCGGGCGTGGTCGCCGAGCCCCGGCCACGCCTCGGCGGCCACCGTCGAGCCCTTCTCCAGGAGGAACTTGTGCGTGCCGTTGCCGCCGAACTCGGCGAGCAGATGTCCGCGCGCCTCGGCACCGTCCTGGGGGAGCTTGATGCGGAACTCGGGCGTGCCGGGAAGGTGTTCGGGCTGAGGCATGTGCCCATCCTACCTGTTGACACTGTCAAGGCATCAAGAGTACAAGTGAACGCATGCACAGAATGTGATGACTGTGTGAATGCATCGATCGTGCGGGGCGAGGGGGAGCCGATGGTCGAGGTCGAGGTCGAACGGCGCGCAGTCGAAGCGGAGTTGCCGTCCGTCATCGAAAGACTGCAGCGCCGCGCTTCCCGTGCGGGCCTGGTCAGTCGGCAGGCCTTCGCGGACGAAGCGGACCGGCTCGGGCTCAGGACCGACGAGCAGCGGCGACGGCTCCGCAATGGACTCGCCGCGCTGGGTATCCAGGTGAAACCCGCCCGCCGCGCGGCGGCTCCGTCGGTGAAGGCTTCCCCACTGCCGTCCGCCGTCCCCTCCGAAGCGGCCACGCGTCTGGCCCAGGCCCGGCGGATGCTAGCCCGTTACGCCGACGCCGACGGCGCCGTCAGCAGGCTCGCCCACGACGGCGTCGTACGACTTCACGGACTCGGCGCCGGCGAAGCGCGAGAGCTGACCGCCGACTTCCCGATCACCCGCCCTCGGCCGCCTCGGCCCCCCGCACCTAGCGCCGCCGCCTCGAAGGCACCGGCCGCCAAGCAACCTGTCCGCTCCGGCGCTCCCTCCACGGCCCCGCGACTGACCGAGGCCGTGCTCGCGGCCCGGGCGGTGCTGGAGGCGGACCGGTGGCGGCGGCACACGGCCAAGGTGGTGCTGAAGGCGGAGGAGGAGGTCGGCCTCGCCGTTCTCCTCCGGGGCGGGGAGGACGGCCTCGGCCGTAGCGACCGGCTTGGCCGTGATGTCCCCGCGGAGGAGATCGCCGCGCTGCCCCGCGGCAGCGAGCGGTGGCGTGCCTATGAGTGTCTCGTCCTGCACAACCAGCGGCTCGTGTGGAAGATCGCGCTCGGCTACCAGGGCCGCGGACTGGACACCGAAGACCTTGTCCAGCACGGAACCATCGGGCTGATGCGCGCGGTCCGGAAGTTCGACGCCACCAAGGGCTTCAAGTTCTCGACCTACGCGACCTGGTGGATCAAGCAGGCGATCACACGGGCCATCGCCGACGAGGGCACCCTGATCCGGCTGCCAGCGCATGTGCACGAGAAGGTGAGCAAGGTCGCTGTCGCCGAGCGCAAGCTCCTGAACGAGGGCCGTCCCAGAACCGTCGACAACGTGGCCTACGTCAGCGGTCTCACGTTCGCCGAAGTGGAGAAGGTGCGCAGGATCAGCAGGTCCACCGACTCCCTGGACCGGATCATCGGCGACGACACGGCCCTCGGTGACCTGATCATCGGACCGAGCCGACTGCCGGGACCTGACGTGGTGTTGATCCGCAAGGAGTTTCAAGCCCGCCTGCGGCACGTCGTGGAGCATCTCTCCGAGCGCGAGCGGCACGTCCTCGTCCGACGCACCGGACTCGACGGCGACGAACCGGACACGCTGGAGGACATCGGGGTCGTCTTCGGTGTCACCCGTGAGCGCATCCGGCAGATCGAGCCGAAGGCCAAGGCGAAGTTCGAGGGACAGCTCCTCCGCCACGGGCTGCTGCCGCGGCCCCGCTGAAGCCCACGCATCCCACATCGTCCCCTCTCCCCACGCACTCTCTTCCGAAGGAACCCGCACATGGACCCCCGCCAGGAGCTGGTCGACTACCTCACCCGCCAGCTCGTCGGCCCCGCCGGCGGTGACGACGAGGTGCTCGACGCGCCGCCCGACCGGCAGTACCTGATGGGCACGCTCTACCCCCAACAGGCCGACCTCCAGCGGCAGCTCGCTCTCGCCGCCGACGACCCCGAGGCCCCCGGCACCGAGCAGGACGCCCCCGACGTGGACCCGGCCCCCGACCCGGTGCCCGAGACCAACAGCTGGCTGCCCGCCTCCCTTGGTGTCAGCTTCTACACCGACGCCGAGGACGTCGAGGTCAGCTGCGCCGCCGCCCGCTACGAGACGCGGCGGAACGAGGCGGGCCGAGGCCGGCGCTGGCAGCGCGTGCCCCTCAAGCCCGAGACGCACACGGTCGGCCCGGACCGGCAGGAGGTCCCCGTCCTCGACGGGCGCGCGACGATCCGGCTGACCCGCCGCTCCTACGGCGAGGGCACGCTCGTCACCGTGGCCCTGGTCAACGAGGCTCGGCACGACGGCTCCGACGGCAAGGCGCCGAGCTGGGACGACATGCTGTTCCAGTGCCGGCTCACCGTCCGCCCCGCCGACGGAACCGTGCTGCCGTACCCCAGCGTCCGGCTCGCCAGCCGCGACCCCGAGGAACGCGAACTGCGCCTGCAGTACCGGCATGTGGTCACCCATGCCGTAGGCCACGGCTGCGCCGTCCGAGAGGAGCACGGCGAGCAAGGCGGCGTCGCGCTCCTCGCCTGTGAGGCCTTGCCCCGGGCCGAGGTGCCCGCCATCCGCGCCGGAGGCCCGCTCGACGCCCCCGCGCTCACCCTCTCCCACCTCGCCGACCCGACCGTCGGCGTCGACCAACTCCGCGAGGAACTTGCTGAGTTCGCCGCCTCATACCACGCCTGGTACGTGGGCCAGCGGTCCGTCGAGGTGCCGGACTGGGGGCGGGAGGCAGCGGAGCGTATCCTCGCCCGGATCCGAGAGGCGATGACCCGGATCGAGGCGGGCGTACGCACCCTGTGCGACCCGGACCGCCCCGAACTGCTCGCCGCCTTCCGTATCGCCCAACGCGCCATGCTGCTGCAGATGCGGCACTCCGCCCCCGACCAGGCCGGCCGGCGACGGCACCGCTCGGAGCCGGTGGCCGTCGATCCGCCCGTGGACTCCGAGGCCACCTGGCGCCCTTTCCAGCTTGCCTTCTTCCTCCTCGCCCTCGATGGCGTCGCCGAGCCGGGCCACCGGGACCGTGAGACCACCGACCTGATCTGGTTCCCCACCGGCGGTGGCAAGACCGAGGCCTACCTGCTGCTGGCCGCCTTCACCATCGCCCTGCGCAGGATCCGCGGCGAAGGCGAAGGCACCACCGTGCTCAGCCGCTACACCCTCAGCCTGCTCACCACCCAGCAGTTCCAGCGCGCCGCCACCACGATCTGCGCCCTGGAACACCTGCGCCGCACCGAACCCGGACTCGGCCTGGGCGGCGGACCGATCACCATCGGCCTGTGGGTCGGCGACACCACGACCCCGAACGACTTCGAGAAGGCCGAGCGCGCCTTCGGCGAGCAGCGCCAGGCCTCGCACCCCGAGGACATCTTCATCCTCGACCGCTGCCCGTGGTGCGGCACCCGCATCCTGCCGGCGACCTGGTCCAGCGTCCGCTCCGACTACGGAGTCCGCGCGGAGAAGGACGACTTCGCCTTCAACTGCACCCGCGACGAGTGCGCCTTCCACGACGTCCTGCCGGTCGCCGTCGTCGACCAGCACCTCTACCGGAACCCGCCCACCTTCGTCCTCGGCACGGTCGACAAGTTCGCCCGGCTCGCCTGGGAACCCGACTCGGGCCGCCTGTTCGGCACCGGCACCGGCAACCCGCCCCCGTCGCTGATCATCCAGGACGAGCTGCACCTGCTCACCGGACCGCTCGGCACCACGGTCGGACTCTACGAGGCGGCCATCCTGGAACTGTGCACGGACCGGGACGGCCGACCGCCCAAGATCGTCGCCGCCACGGCCACCATCCGCCGCTCCGCCGAACAGGTCCGCGCCCTGCACCACCAGGACGTCCAGCTCTTCCCGCCGTCCGGACTCGACGCCCGCGACAGCTTCTTCGCCGTCCCCGACACCGGCCGCCCCGGCCGCCTCTACCTCGGCGTCATGGCGCTCGGCCACACCGCCGGCCGCGGCGCCGTCGCCACCACGGCGGCCATGCTCCAGGGCGTCCACCAGCTCCCCGAGGAGCACCGCGACGACTACTGGACGCTCGTCGCCTACCACCACAGCCTGCGCGAACTCGGCCGCACCGTCACCGCGGCCGGCGACGACATCCCCGCCCAGCTGCGCTCCCTCGACGAGGGCGCGGGCACCCGCGACCTGCGCGGCGAGCAGGTGCAGCAACTCGACAGCAGCGTGGCGCGCGCCGACCAGCCCATCCTCCTCGACCGCCTGGAGAAGCCCCGGACCGATCCGCGGTCGGTCTCCTTCCTGCCCTGCACCAACATGCTCTCCGTCGGCGTGGACGTGAAGCGGCTCGCGTACATGCTCATGCAGGGCCAGCCCAAGACCACCGCCGAGTACATCCAGGCCACCAGCCGTGTCGGCCGCCACCAGGTGCCCGGCCTCGTCGTCACCTACTTCAACGCCACCCGCCCGCGCGACCGTTCGCACTACGAGACCTTCAACGACTACCACCGGGCCCTGTACCGGTACGTCGAACCGGCCAGCGTCACCCCCTGGTCCCGGCCCGCCCGCCGCCGCGCCCTGCACGCCGCGCTGGTCGTCCTGGTCCGCCACCGGCTCGGCCTGGCCGCCGAGAACCAGGCCGGACTGCTCACCCGGCACAGGGACGAGGCCGCGCGGATCGCCGACGCCCTTGCCGACCGCGCGGCGACCGCCGAACGCGACGCCACGGGAGCCGACGCCGACTCCGTACGCGCCGACGTCCGCCGAGAGCTAGGCGACCTCCTGGACGCCTGGTACCGGCAGGCCGAGGCGGCCGAGGCCGAGGGCAAGAGCCTCTACTACCGCAGCCAGGGAAAGGGGCAGCACAACCTGCTCAAGTCCTTCGAGCAGCGCTACGGCCTGTGGGAGACCCTCAACTCCATGCGCAGCGTCGACCGGGAGTGCCAGATCACCGTGACAGGAGCAGGAAAGTGACACGCAAACTCCGGGTCCGCCAGGCGCAGACCGTGCTGCCGTTCGGCGTCGGTGCCGTGCTCGACGTACAGGGCGAGTCCTTCGTCGCCGCCGGCATCGAGACCTGGCCCCAGCTCAAGACGCCCGTCCCCTCCGAGCGGCTGGCAGCCCGCCTGGGCGTCCTCGGCTTCTACGCCGCCCCCCACACCCTCAACGACCGCTACGACCAGCCCGACCGACCAGGCGTCCCCTATGTGCGCTTCCCCGGTTGGCTGTTCTGCGGATCCTGCCGGGCCATGGTCCGCTTCCTGCGCGAGCAGGAGAAGCCCGGCGAGCCGCCCGTCTGCACGTCCTGCTCCGCCGCACCCCGTCTCACCCCCATGCGGTTCGTCCGCATCTGCGCGGACGGACACCTCGACGACGTCGACTGGTGGTACTGGGCCCACTCCAAGCTGGCCCCCGAACTGCGGGCCGCCTGCGCCGAGTCGCAGCAAGCCTGGAAGGCAGGCCGGCTCAGTTTCCGGGTCGCCGACCGCGCCTCCGGACTCGAGGCGCTCTCGGTGCGCTGCGGAGCGACCCGGGAGGGCGGCACCCCGTGCGGGGCCGAGCGGGACCTGCTCGACATCCTCGGCCCCCAGGGCGGCCACTGCCCGGGCCGCAACCCCTGGCAGCGCCCGAACGGCAAGGCCTCCTGCGGCCAGCAGGTCCACATCGTGCAGCGCACCGCCGGCAACGTGTACTACCCGGTGGTCTTCTCGGCCCTCGACATCCCCCCGACCGACGAACCCCCGCGAGCGGAAAAGGACTTGGCGGACGCGGTCCGCGGCCACGGCTACTGGACGAACCTGCTCGACGCACTCGGCACGTCCCGGGCCGACTCGTTCCGCGCATTCATCAAGGAGGACACCGACGCCCCCGACAGCGTCATCGACCAGCTCATCGCCGAGGCCACCGGCGCACCCGCCTCCCCGCCCGCCGACCGGCCGGAGCCCGCGAAGCTCGACCTGAGCCGCGACGAGTGGTACGCCTTCGACGCCGTCGAACTTCCTGAACCCACGGCGGAGTTCGCGGTCCGCCGCGGCGGACTCGGCCTCGCCAGTGAGACCGAGGAGCCCTGGGCCGCCCTCGACGCGCACATCGGCGGCGTCGTCCTCGCCGACCGTCTCCGCGAGGTACGGGCCCTGACCGGTTTCCGCCGCCACTCCCCGCACGGCACCCTCGTCCGCGCCGACACCAGCGGCCGTCTGCGCTGGCTGCCCGCGACCGAGGTCTACGGCGAAGGCATCGTCCTCACCCTCGACGAACAGCGCCTCACCGCCTGGGAGAACGACCCGCGCGTCCAGGCACACGTCCACGGCGTCCGTACGGACCTGGACGCGTCGTTCCGCGACGAGCAGCTCGCCGAGACCGTCGGCAGCGACCTCTCGCCCCGCTTCCTCCTCCTGCACACCCTCGCCCACCTCCTCATCCGCCAGCTCTCCTTCGACTCCGGCTACACCACCGCGAGCCTGCGCGAGCGCGTGTACGGCCGCCCCGAGTACGGCCAGCGCGGCCTGCTGATCTACACGGCCGCCGGTGACGCGGAGGGCACCCTCGGCGGCCTCGTCCGGCAGGGCGAGGCACCGCACTTTGCCGAGACGCTCGTCAGGATGCTGGAGGCGGCCGCTTGGTGCTCCGCCGATCCGCTGTGCGCCGAGCACACCGGCCAGGGCTTCGGCAACCTCAACCGGGCCGCCTGCCACGCCTGCACCCTGCTGCCCGAGACGAGCTGCCAGACCGGCAACACCCTCCTCGACCGCGCCCTGGTCGTCGGCTCCGCGCGCGTCCCCGGCTACTTCACGGACGTCCTCACCGCTAGCCGCGAGTCCGCCGCCGCCACTGTCCTGGGAGGACCCGCATGACCACCGTGAACACCCCCGTCCTCCACCCCGGCCTCACCCCCGCCCAGCGCGACTGCCTGGACGCCCTGCCGCTGACCGGCCACCACGTCGTCAGCGGCCCGCCCGGCAGCGGCAAGAGCCTGATCGCCGCGCACCGCGCCGTCCACCTCGCCCTCACCGGCCGCCCCACCGTGCTCCTGTCGCGCTCCAACCTCCTTCGTCAGCTCCTGCGCGACACCCTTCAGGGCCTCACGGTCCCCGGCGCTCCCGTTGAGGCCGCCACCGTGCACGGCTGGGTCCTGCGCCACTTCGGATACGGCGCACCGCGAACCCAGGACGGCTGGTTCGACTGGACGTCCCTCACCGGCCTGGCCGCCGAGAAGCTCGGCGAGGACGACGCGGCCACGCCCCACCTCGTCGTCGACGAGGGCCAGGACCTGCCCCCGGGCTTCTACCGCCTGGCCCGGATCGCCGCCGCCTCCGTCACGGTGTTCGCCGACGAGTGCCAGCGCCTCACGGAGACGAACTCCACCCTCACCGAGATCACCACCGCACTCGGGCGCTCCACGAGCCGCGCCGAGGTCGGCGGCAACCACCGCAACACCCGCGAGATCGCCGCCCTGGCCGAGCGGTTCCGCACCGGTGGCACCCGCCCCGAGCCGCCCTTCCGCAGCGGCCCGCTGCCCGTCGTCCGCCACTACCCAGGCTTCAAGGACCTCGCCGACGACATCGCCACGATGGCCACCGAGCAGCCGCGGCATCGCATCGGCGTCATCGTCAACTCGCTGCGCACGGCGTCCGACCTGATGCGACGCCTGGAACGGGCCGGCCTCGCCCACGAACCTCAGCTCTACAGCTCGGCGGCCCCCTCCGGCCGCTACCGCGACCTCGATCTCGACCGCCCCGGCGTTGTCGTCGTCCACCGCGCCAGCGCCAAGGGACTCGACTTCGACACCGTCGTCATCGCCGACGCCGAGTCGGACTCCGCCACCGACCCCACGGCGGCGACCCTGCGTATGGCCTACTACGTCATGATCACCCGCGCCCGGCAGCGGCTGCTCCTGGGCTGGCAGGGCTCCCGGCTGCCGCGGCACCTGGAAGGGCTGCGCGGGTGGACGCAGATGCGGTGATCGCATGACGGGTGCCTTGAGCGTGCGATGAAGCCGGCCCCGTTTCGAGATGGTGCGATGTGCGGCGAGTGACTTCCGAACGTCGAGATTCGATAGGAGAGAAATCCCGATGAGCCAGACCGATGACGCCAAGAACCGACTCCAGCAGGTTCTCGACAAGGCGTTGGTAGCCCAGCAGCCACTGGCGAAGAAACACGTCGAGCGCCAGCGGCGGGTCCACCCCGACGACACTCCTCAGCAGTTGATCCGCCGGTTGGACCGCTATTACCTCGCAGGCGTCACTACTTCCGGGGGAGCGTCCGGCGCGGCGGGGATGGTGCCCGGCGCCGGGATTCCCACGGCTCTGGCCGACGCGGTGGTCTTCACGGAGGCATCGGTGCTGTACACACTGTCGCTGGCCGAGGTTCACGGCCTGCATCCCGAGGATGTCGAGCGACGCAGGCTCCTGGTCCTGACCGTCCTCCTCGGCGACAAAGCGGTGCGTCTGCTGGACAAAGCCGTCGGGCGCACCGGCCCCTACTGGGCACGGCGCATCGTCTGTGCGATTCCCATGAGCGCAATCAACCGGGCCAACAAGCTGCTGGGCCCGCGGTTCATTACCAAGTACGGGACCAAGCAGGGGGTTCTGGTGCTGAGCAAGCAGGTGCCGCTCGGTGTCGGTGCCGCGCTCGGCGCCGGCGGCAACCATCTCTTCGGGCGACTGACGATCAGATCCGCACGCGCCATCTTCGGGCAGCCCCCGTCGAGCTGGGTCGGTGATGGCCGTGAGGACGCGGAGCCCGTCGCTCCAGGCTCGGGGGGTTCGGCCCCGTGACGTCGGTTTCAGTTGGCCGAAGGACGATGGGCAGGAAGGCTTTGATGAGGTGGCCGGGGCGCTGAGGACGGCGATGGCCGTAAGCCACCGCGAGGCGAGCCGCACGCACCGATGCGTTGCGATTTCCGCAAGCCGTCGGTACGGTGAGGGAATGGCTGAGACTGTGATCGACCGTGTACGCAAGGTTATGGGCGCAGCCTCCCTCTCCCAGGCCGCGTTCGCCGAGCGGGTCGGATTGTCGCCGGACAAACTCTCCAAGTCGCTCAGCGGTGTGCGCCGCTTCAGCTCCCTGGATCTCGCCCGCATCGCGGAAGTCACCGACACGACGGTGGACTACCTACTCAGTGGACGCGAGCCGGTGCGCCCCCGCTCCGCCGCCCGTCCTGCCGGGACGGTGGCCGAGGGGGCCGGCTGGGCCGAGATCGAGGCGCTCGCCTGCCGCTTCCAGACCGCCTACGAGGTCCTCGAACTACTCGACCGCCGCCGCTCGATTCCCGACCTGCCCGCACCTCGCCCGGAGCTCGAACGATACGTCGATCAAGGGGAACGCCTCGCGGCCGACCTCACGGAACACCTCGCGCGGCGAGGGGCGGAATCGCCCGCCGGCATGGACCTTCCAGCCCTTACCCGGCTTCTTGCGGAGCACTGCGGAATCGATGTGGCGCTCGTCGAGTTCCCTTCTCAGGCAGCCCTGTCCGGCGCGACGTGGCAGTCCGACGCTTTCCGTATCGTTCTGCTCGCGACCACCCAGGAGTGGACCCGGGCTCGCTTCACCCTGGCCCACGAGGTCGGACACCTCCTCGCGTGCGACGCCCAGGATCTGCGCGCCGACGCGACACCGCAGCCGGGCAGGCAGAAGGACTACACGGAGGTGCGGGCCAACGTCTTCGCCGCCCACTTCCTGATGCCCGAAGCCGTAGTACGGGGTGCCTGGGAGCGCACGGTCACTGACCCGCAAGCCCCGACTGACGCCGAACTCAGCGAACTCGTCGTCGCCTTCAAGGTCTCACCGAGTGCGCTGGCCGCGCGGCTGCATCGGCTCGGTCTCCTCGACACTGCCCGCCGTGACCGGTTCCGCGGCTTCACGACCGAGATCTGTCACGTCCTCGCGGGGCGACTCGACGACCACTACCGGCACCGGGCTGAATCAGCGGTGGCCCGCCCGCCGCTCGTCCCGATGGCGGAGCTGCTCGCCGCGTACGAGGCCGGCGAGACGACCCTCCGCCCGCTGGCCGCTTACCTGGGCCGCACCGTCGACGACTTGAGAGCCATAGTCGAACCCGCGCGCGCCGCGCGCCCCCTGCCGGAGGACGAGAAGGGCGATCCGGTATTCCAGCCATGACAGGTCCCTTGGATTCGTCCAGCCGCGTCAGCCTCTTCCCCGACAACACGGTCCTGTGCAACTTCGGCAGCGTGGGACGCCTGGATCTGCTCCGCAAGGTGCTCGACGGCTGCGGCCGCTGGACCGAAGCGGTGGCGGAGGAAGCCCGCCGCTCCGCCACCTACGTACGCGACCTCGCCCGGCTCCGCGCCGAAGGCTGGCTGGGTGAGCCGATCGAACTGTGCACCGAGGCCGAGATCGCCCTCGCGGACCGGCTGCGCCGCGCGGTCTTCGGCGGCGCCCAGACCGAGCCCTTACGGCACCTCGGTGAAGCCGAAACCCTCGCCCTCATCCAGACACGGCAGGAGTTCGCCGGGGCCGTCTGGATCACGGACGACCGCGACGCGGGCGAGTACGCCATCGCACGCGGCATCCCCGTCAAGAACACCGTCACTCTCATGCGCGAGGCCGCCGTGTCCGGGCAGATCCACCACACCGAAGGCCATCGTCTCCTCCTCGCCATGATCGCCGGCGGCCGACACATCCGCGGGGTCCCGGAGTGTGCCGAGCGGCTGCTGGACTGAAGGGCGTCCACAGTTCGATGAGTTCAGCTCTCTTCGGACAGAGCAGCTCTTAGGTCGGCCAGGGAGACCTGCCCTTCCGGGGTGTCGGCAAGCCAGAAAGTCCAGCCGTTGGTCCCGGCGCCGGCCGCATTGGCGGCTCCGGACGGTGTGTCGTGGATCTGGCCGTCGAGAACGATGCGTCCCTGGTCGTCGATGGCGGCTACGTGGTCGTACTCCTCCCATGAGGGCGTGAGGACGGTGCCCGCATTGATCAGACCGGCGTCCAGCAGCTCGGACAGTTTGATCCGGCGGGAGGGGACTCGGCTTGTCGAGCGCTGCTCGGGCACGAGGGCCGGCACGTCGTAGACGGGGTGGTAGGAGGGGCTTTCCAGCTGCCCGAAAGCATCCCGGACCACCTGCGCCATCAGAGTGCGACGAGTGGTGAGGAAGGTTTCGTAGTCCATTGACGGCCAGTCGTCCGGCAGGGCGTGCAGATAGCGCTGGCGGGCCATGACATCGGCAGGGATCCTCTTGGCGGCCAGCTGTGCGGGCCAGTACTGCGTCGGCGCCTGGTCGGAAATGGCGATGTTGTCGCTCCACTCCAGCAGGGCCATGTTGGCGATCTGATTGATGCGCGCGCTGGTGGTGACGCCGAGGGACTTCTGCAGATACTTGCGGGGGAAGAGGTGATGCCGCTCGACCCCCTTACGCGCGAGGATGGCCGGGTCGAGCCGGGTGCGTACCTTGATGGTGGACAGAAGCACGTCCGCGTCCAGAATGTTCAGAGCCGCGATGTAGGCGAGCAGGGCGGGCGACTTCGCGGCGGAACTGTTGAGTGTGTTGGGCAGGGTGATGCTCCAGAAGTCCGAGGTGAGGGTTTCTCGGACGACCCGGTCGAGGGCAGTGGTGAAGCCATGCGCGTCCCGGGGTGTGAGGTTTCGCAGCAGGGCGAGATCCTGCTCCATCTGGGACTCCACCGACCCGGAGTAGCGGCCGGTGAGCTGTGCCATGAAGAACCAGCGCGCGATGACGGAGCGGAGCTGGTCGATGGGAACGCCGTAGCGGACGCGGCCGATCAGCCAGAGCGCGTAGCTGTAGAGGAGCGTGTTCTGGCTTGAGATCATCTTCTCGCCGCGGAAGCCCGCGTGCTCCAGGCAGAGGAAGAACTCGTGCCAGTGTTTGAGGTCGAGGACGTGCTCTTGTGCCTGCTGCAGTTGTGCGAAGCGTTCCTCTCGCCGTGCGGGGGACAGCTTCCCGGTGGTGTCTCGGCCTCGCAGGGCGGCGTACACCTGCTTGAGCACGGCGGAGTCCAGGCCGACGGCCGCGACCACGCGCAACAGTTGGGGCGGCTTTGGCCTGATGTACCAATTGAAGGGTGATGCGCCGTGGAGAGCGGGGGTTCGCGAGTGCCGGCAGAAGTCCTCCAGAGCGCGGCGCCCTTCCTCCCAGAAGACGGAGGTGAGCGTGAGAATGAAGTCTGCCTGGTCGAGCTTCACACCTTCACTGTTGATGCGGACGAAGATCTCCGCGACCTGCTCTTCGTCGATGTCGGCCGAGAGCACAACACCTTTGAACGGGTAGCTCTCGAGGTCGTGAAGGCGGTCCAGTGCATCCTGGATCCGGTCTTCCTCGGCCTCGGGAAGGGAACGCTTGTCCCTTAGCCGGGTAAGGAAGTCACGGATGACCTTGCGGCGTCCTGTGGCGGTGTCCCACAGGACGCTGATGTCCGGGAGGTACTCGGGGTCTTTCTCGATCGCCGCGTCCGTGACGGCGAAGGTGGCGTCGGAAGGCCGAAAGGCAAGCCGGATGCGCGTCGAACGGTAGTCCTCCCTCAGCACGGGGGTGCCGGTCATGGCGGCGAAGAGTGAGGTGAGGCGCTGCTGACCGTCGACGATGAGCCGACGAGCCGCCTCCGGCTTGGATCCTTCGCCGATCTGTCGGGCACCGGGTTCGACCCCGGTTTCCCAGAAGAGCAGGTAGCCGACCGGGAACCCCTTGTACATGGAGTCGAACAGCTCACGCGCCTTGGCCGGTTCCCACACATAGGGCCGTTGCAGGTCGGGCAGGGCGATCTCACCGCGACGGATGTCGGTGATCAGATCGGCTACCTGGTGGGTGGTGTCTTTGAACAGGACGGTGGCCATCGGCCGGGCCTCCTTGGAGCGGCGAGGAAGGGAAACGGAGGACTGCGGGATCAGTCGGTCATGGTGAGGAACGCTCTGGACGCGTTTCCGGTACTTCCTCGCGAACTGGTTCGGCTAGTTGTATTTCCACTTCCGCCCTGGTGACTCGGTCGCGCGCCCAGGAGACGATCCACTTCACCGTCGCCCCTGCGAGGTGACGGCCAGGCCGCAGACCACGGACTCCACCTGGCCCCCGGTCGCGAATGACCCTGACCCCGTCAAGCACGGGGCCGCGAGGGCCGGTGCCGCCAGTACTGGTGGGCTTTCAAGACTTCGTAACTCCATGTCATCTGTTGCTGGGTGGGCGTGCCGGGGCACGGCAGTCCGAGCTGTTCCGCGATGACCGGGAAACGTGGGTGCATCTGCCGGTCGCCGACCGTGACGAGCGCTGAGAGAAGGGGCTCTCCGTCCTGGCGTTCCTCGTCCACCAGCCACAGGACGACACTCTCGTCGTCCCGGTGAAGCCGCGGCAGCGCGGGGAAGCGTTTGCGCATCCGGGACCAGCTTGTGGTCGCGCCCAGGTGGGCGGTCTGTTCCAGCAGCGGCCGGAGTTCAGTCGCGATCTCCGACAGCCGGCCGGTCTCCAACTGGGGCGGCTCAGTGGTGTGAGCCGGATTCCGCGAGCTGGAACTCGCCGCACGCAAGGAGGTGTGGTTCGCCCCGGTGACCTCAGCGGGCTTGACGACGCGGCGCGGTGCGCGGCGGCGTGCGGGCTCCTCGGCCGGTCGGGGGTTCGGCTGCACCGCGGAGGTCTGCCGGCGCGGGTCATCCTGCCGGATTCCGGCCGCTGCCCGCCGGTGCCCTTCCTCCAGCCAGGACGGGGAGTTGAGCACCTTCTTGAACGCTTGGAGTTCTTCCCGCTGCTTCCTGGTCTCGCTGGGCGGGGCCTGTGCTACCTGGGCCCACGCCAGGGCGTACAGGTCGGTCGCATCGGCCACCGCCCACCTCTCCACGGCGCGCTGGAGGTTGAGGAGGGTGTGACTCAGGCTCCGGTGGAGTTGGGCGATCTCCATGGGGGTTCGCACGGGACGCCCTGTGGTCCTGCGACGGAAGTCTGTCTGCCAGCTTGAGCCGCCGCTGAGACGTACCCGGTTCCGCGTCAATTTGATCCCCCAACCAGTGACGACGCTGTTGCGACTCCTCTGCGGCCGGGACGCGAGGACCGCCCGGCGTTACGTGGTGCCCCCCCCGCTTATGCCAGTCCTCGGTCGGCGCCCGTGTCTTCCCGCCACATATCCACTGCCGTTAACCCCTACCTACGCAACACCAGGCACCGTAGGGTGGGTATGTTGGCGATGTCAACAGACTCATTCTCTAGAGTGACTTGTTGCCTAGTGCCTCTGCGGTGGGTGAAGTTGAGAGGGAGGCGGAACGCCGCCGGTGCCACCGAGCAGACAACTGGTACGAGGCATCACTTGGGCCGTCAAGGCAAGCCGGCCCGGTACCGGACGGCCCGATACAGCGGAGTGACTCCCGGGTGCTGTGATTCAGCAGGACGGGCAATTTACCGTCTTGGTGTGGCGTCAGCCGTAGGCTTGAGCACCTTGATTCTGGGGGGACGATGATCGACTATCGCAAGGCAACTAGCGTTCCGGTCTGGACGCTGGCGACACGTGATGTCCAGGTGCCGGCCGTGTTCGGGGACGGGCCGATGACGGCTGAGCGGCTGGCTGAACTGCGCAGTGTGCTGGCTGCGTTGGCCGACCAGCCGATCGCCACGCTCGAGGCGCACCCGCTGCCCGACAAGCTCGACGGCAGCCGTGGCATCCCGCTCGGTGCCGCCAGCCCCCTGGCGCAGCACCTGTCGCAGCTCATCACCGAGTCGGCGAAGGCTTCCGCCACGGTCGCCAAGGCGACGGCCTCCGGCGAGATCCTGTGCCGCGTGGTGGTCCCGGCGAGGGTCGCCACCGAGTTGGGACAGGGGCTGGTCACCTGGATGGAGCCGAAGGGATCGACGGGCGGGTTCTACGGCGACCTCGTGCATGCGGCGACGGGCCAGATCGCCGCGAAAGCGACCATTGTGCCGGTCAGTGGGGCAGCGGCGGCGGGCACGGTCGGCGGCGCGGGTGCGACCGCCGGCGCCGCGGCCGCGGGTGGCACGGTGCTCACCGTGGCCGCTCCGCTCGTGCTCATGGCGGTGGCCGTCGGGGTGAGCGCGCACGCCGACCGCAAGCGGCAGCAGGCCATCGCGCACATCACGGACCTGCTGGAGCAGCTTCAGGCCGACAAGCTCGACGACGAGCACAGCGCACTCAACGGCTGCCGTCCCGCCATCGACAAGGCCACGGCCATCCTGCTCGACCAGGGCAAGCTCGGTGTCTCGCTGGGACTCGACTCGGCGGTGCACACCATCGACACGGCACTGAGCAAGGCCGACATCCGTCTGGCCCGCTGGCGGAGCGCGCTCGACAAGCTGCCCGCCGGCGAGCCCGTCGAGATCGGCACGCTGACCGAGTCGTTCCCCGGCGTGGACGACCAGGGCGGCACGTTCCGCACCCACGTCGAACTGGCGCAGTTGGCCATGGCGTTGAAGCGGCGCGTCAACGTCCTCCAGGCGGTCGAGCGAGCCCAGAGCGAGCCTGACAACCTGTTCGAGAACTTCGCCCGCGCCCTCAAGGACGACGTGCGGCGTCTCGACGAGCTGGAGTCGGGCATCGCCAGTGTGCTGGTGCGCCTGTCGACGCTGGAGCTGGCGCGCCCGAACAGCAAGCGCCCCGTCTTCACGACCGGTGAGGTCGACCGGCTCCTGCGCGCGGCGTACCAGATCCGCCGCCTGGGTGACGGCGTCGCACTCAACGGCCGCCCGACGGACGTGGCGATCGAGATCGCCCGCGACCGGGACGGCTCGGTGGTGGTGTTCCCCGCGCTGCCCGCGTAGGCGCAGGCGCGCTCGCACTCACTCCGTGATCGGTTCTGTTCGCCACCATCGGGTATTCCTCCCGTTCGTCGATCAAGCAGGAGGCCGGCATTGAGACCCACTCCACTGGTGATGCCCAGCCGCAAGCCCACACCGCAGGCAATGCGTTGGGGCCGGGGCGAGTTCGTCCGAGACGAGCCGCGCGCTGAGAACCCGCTGGTCTACCGGGCGGTACTACCGATCCCCGACGACGAGCAGGAGCAGATGTTCGCCGGGGCTCGCTCGTGCTTCACCTCCTGGCTGGAGAGCAAGGGACTGGGGACGCACCTTTCCTCGGGCGTCCATCGGCTCACGGACACCTACACCCTCACCGTGACCGACTCCTACGACACCGACGGCCACCAGACTGCGCTGCGGCTTCGTCTACGGGAGAGCAAGGAGGACAGGCAGGAGGGGACTTGGCAGACGACGCTCACGTCCGCTGTCGACCGTGAGTCGCAAGTGGCGTACGTCGGTGTCGACCTGGAGCACTACCCCAGTCCGGGCAGACGGCAGGTCACACCGGTCCCGCCTCGGCTCGTCCGTGAGATCCTCGATCACTTCAATGTGTCGGACGGGACGATTCGGCTCACCACAGCACCTCACCTGATCGGCCCCGACTCCGTCGGCCTGCTCACGTCCGCGCTCACCGATCCCACCCGAGAACTGCCTTTGGTCCTCGCGGCGGAGCCGCCCAACGACAATCCCGCCTGGGAAAAGCTACTGACGGGGGTCGTCAGGAATCTGGTCGGAATCGCCTCGGTGTTCCGGCTGGAACGAGAGGCCGTCTCCGCCTTCCGACAAATCGCCGGAGACCGGCACGACGTGTTCCCCGGCCAGATCCGCACCTATCTTCCGGACGTCGCCCTCGGCTCCGCCGAAGACGGTCGGCGGCACCGCCTCCTGACGTACCGGCGGCTCAGTGATCCGGAGTTCCGCAACGCAGACGTCCGGATCTCCAGGTACCCGCGCCAGCACGCTGTCACCACACCGCAGCCACCCCTGCTCGCCGAGCCCGCGTTTCCGGGCATCGAGGAGGTCCTCAAGGATCTGCGCGCGGCACGGTCCCAGACCGCTGAGTCATCGGGGAACGAGACCGTCGGCTCTCTGCGTGCCCAGCTGAACACGGCCAACGAGACGATCGACAAAGCGCTGGAAGAGCTGAGTGAGGCCGCCAGCGCCCGGGACCTGGCGGAGCGTGGCCGGCGTGCGCTCGATGAGCAGCTGCGGGAGGCGACCGACCGCTACGAGGACGAAATCGCCGACCACGACGCCACTCAGGCACAGCTGTCCGCGATGCGCCATCAAGTGGCGGTTCTGCAGCAGCGGCTGGTGGAGGCCGGCCGGGCGGAGGACGCCTACACGCCGTCGGCGGAGGAACCGGCGCCGATGTCCTTCGCCGAACTGAACGAACGCGTGCACGAGCGTATGAGGCATCTTGTTCTGACCTACGACACGAGCAAGGCGGAGGACCTCGACGACGACATGAAGAGCTCGACCTGGGCGTCGAAGGTGTGGGACGCCCTGTTGGCGCTGGATTCGTACGGGGCGAGCAGCGCCGGCGAGCAAGGATTCGACGGAACCTTCCGGGATTTTTGCGAGGCTTCCCCTCAGGGCATGCGCACGTATCCGGTGACGCGTGTGGCCATGGTGGAGTCCGACTCCGTGCGCAACGACAGGAAGTTCCGGCAGCAACGCCTGCTTCCTGTGCCGCTGGAGGTCGACGCCTCGGGCAAGGTGTTCATGGAAGCCCACATAAAGATCGACAACAAGGGAAGGATCGCGCCTCGCATCCACTTCTACGACGACACAGCGGGCTCGACAGGCAAGGTGATAGTCGGCTACGTGGGGCCGCATTTGTCAAACACCCGCACAAACTGAGCGCCGTGCCGAGGGTTCAAGCCACCTTGGTGGCACGTGCTTCCCTTGCGGAACTCTGCGCGTCGCGGCCCCTGCCGATTCAGTCGGTCAGCGACGGCCTGCCCGATACAGATGTGATCGGCGCTGTGCCCAGATCTCTGCGCGACGGAAGTCCAGGGATGGCCGTTGCCCGCAGCGGTACGTCGCTCCCGCTGCGGAGAGGTGACCGCGGCGTTCGGGGTGACTTGGCGCGTGGGCACGAGAGCACTGCGCGGACGGTCTTGCCGCTGGGCGGGTAGGGGACGCAGTCCCAGTGGTCGGCGAGGGCGGTGACGAGGGTCAGGCCGCGTCCGCCGGTCGGGAGGGGGTCGGGCGCGGTGTCCGTGGGGCGGGGGAGCGGGCGGAGGTCTCCGCGGGCGTCGCTGACCTCGATGCGGAGGCGGCCGGCGGCCGGGTCGAGGACGAGGGTCAGCCGGAAGCAGCGGCCGGGCACGCGGCCGTGCAGGACGGCGTTGGCGGCCAGCTCCCCGACGACGAGTTCGGCACGCTCCGTGAGGTCGTGGGACGCGCCTCGGGAGCGCAGCTCGGTCACCGCGAGGAGTCGGGCGAGCCGGGCGCCGCGCCGCGTGGACGACAGCAGCTGGGTGAAGGTCGCGACAGGGGCGCCCACTTGGGGTGTTGCGTGGTTCATGGCGCCAGACTGGCGGCCGGATGCGGGTGGGGGCGAGTGCCGCGCCCCGTACGGAGGGTAGGCGTACGGACGGGTAAGGCGGGCGGTACGCCGGATTCGCGCGATGCTGTGTGAGGAACGCGGGAAGGCGGCAGAGGGTTCCCGTGCGGTGGGTGGGGCATCGCGGTCGGTTGAGCGTGGGCGCCGATCGAGGTGGCGAGGGACTGTCGGTGGCTGGTGGCAGGATCGCCGGCATGGTTTTCGTCCGTACGACTCCGCCGCGGCCTGTCGAGGTGACCGCGGTCTTTCCCGAACTGGCTCCACTGGCGCGTCCCGCGATACGGCTGCACCCCCGTCCCGGGTCGCCTTCGGTCAGGGACAGCTCGGTCGGGGGCCGTTGCTGTGGCCGGCCGAGGAGCCGTCGCCGCACTGCGAAGCCTCGCACCTGCACGGGGACAGCGGGTTCCGCCAGTCGCCGGCAGACGTACGGCTGACGAGGCGCAGGCTGGCCCGGCTGCACCGTGATCCCCACGGTCCCGAGTTCACGCCCGAGGAGGAGGAAATCAAGGAGCGGAACGCCGCGCGGCTCGCGGAGCGATTCGACGCCGGCCCACCCCGGCCCGCGGAGTGCCCGGTGCCCCTGTTGCCCGTGGCCCAGCTGTACCTGCGCGACGTACCCCTGTTGCGGCCGCCCGGAGAGGCCGATCTGCTCCAGGTCCTCTGGTGCCCCTACGACCACGAGCCGGACTGGAAGCCCGCGACCGCGGTGTTCTGGCGTTCCGCCGCCTCGGTCGGCGATGTCCTCGCCACGCCACCGGAACCGTACGAGGTCAACTACCCGGGCTACGTACCGGAGCCGTGCCTGCTGGCACCGGAAGCGATCACCGAGTATCCCAACAGCCTTGATCGGGGTCCGGAGTTGAGGCAAGTGGTGGGGGACTGGAGCAGATGGCAGGCAGCCGGCGTGGACGTGGACGGCTCGTACGCGGAGTATCCGGCGGAGTTCTACGACGGCAATCTGGCGGACGCTCCCGGCGGAAAGGTCGGTGGCTGGCCGCCGTGGGGCCGCACCGACCCGTACCGCCGGTACTGCGCCGTCTGCGAAGCCCAGATGGTCCCGCTGCTGACCATCGCCTCCTTCGAATGGGACGGTGGTGAGCGACGCGGCTGGGCGCCCTACGAGGACCGGGCCGGCGCCTACGCCGCCGGTCACCGCGCCGGCTTGTCCCCCGCGCAGCCGACGAAGGTGGAAGTGGGCAGGGCGGACAACATGCAGCTCTACGTCTGTCCGGCCTCTCCCGAGCATCCGCACACAGACCTGATCCAGTGAACTGCCGTGCCTGTCAAACCTCCTGTGCGCCCACCGCCCGGCGGCCCCTCGACTCCCGGCTCGGCTCACTCACCGGAGCCGGAGCGCCTGCGCGGTACGGGAAGACCCGGGCCCCCGACTATGCGCGGGGGCACGGCAGTTCGGGGGCCGTGCGGTTCGGGGAGCACGTCACCACGGCGAGGGCGAGGTAGGAGGGGCGTTCGAGGTAGCGGCCGTACGACACGTCGCCGCCCGCGTGCAGCTGTTCGGCGGCGGAGTTCACCAGCCGGGCCAGGCGCGCGGTGTCCCGGTCGTGCTCCGCGGCGAACCGGGGGGCGTACTCGGCGAGCCGCTCACCCAGCCAGGCCGCCGCCTCCTTCGCTTCCTCCCAGGTGCCCCGCACCAGCGAGCGGGGCTTGATGAGCCAGTACGCCGTCTCCAGGGGCGGGAGGTCCGACGTGCGGAACTCTGCGGCCACCAGGCGGTAGCGCTCGATCAGTTCCGGTCTGCTCCCGGCTGGCGGGGGATCGGGGTGCGGGGGCCGTCGGAGGGCCTCGTCGTCGAAGCGTGTCTTCGGGCCGGTCCAGAGGTAGGCGTGGTGGTGCACGTTCTGCTCCCGGAGTGCGGAGCGCCGACCGGACGCGGGGAGGGACCCGGTCCGGCCGGCGACAGGGGAGGGGGAGGGAGGGTGTCAGGCGCCGAGGCCGAAGCGGGCCGGGTCGATACCGGCGGCGTTCAGTTCCTCCGTGGTGAACCGCAGCGGTGCTGCGTCCGGCCGCTTGCTGTCGCCCAGCGCCCAGGCGTCCTCACCGATCCGGGCGAGGGTCACGCACCCTTCCGTGCAGGGGCCGCCGCACGCCTTCGTGAACGAGGCCGCGCTGATGTCGAGGGCGTACAGGTGGGTTCCGTCTTGCATGACTGCACCTTCCAGCTCGTCTGACGCGGCCGAGTCCGGCCGCCGCCGCCCGTGATGGGCGGGAGTGCACGGAGGGGGCGTGCCGTCTGGGTGTTTCCGCAGGTGAGCGGTGCACACGGACGGTCGGCCTGGATCTCCGTGGTCTCAGAGTGGCGGTCGGGCCAGGGCGGGGACGAGTGTGGCACCCCGTACGCTGAGTCAGCGTACGGACACGAAGAGTGGACGGTACGTCTGATGATCCGCCAGTCTGTGGGCGAGTGAGCGGCGTGTGGAACTGCCGTCGCGGTGCGGTGCGGTGCGGACGAAAGGGGCGGCGGATGGACGTGGTCGGGGTCGAGGGGGAGGCGGCGGCCGGAAGCGCCGGCGCGCGGGCGGTTCCGGCGGGGGAGTGGGAGCGGGAGCCGCATCCGTCGGACAGCCTGCGGACGTTCGGGGCGGTCGTCCAGGCGTTGCGCGAGCATGCGGGGCTCAGCCGGGTCGACCTCGGCGCCCGGGTCCAGTACTCCAAACACACGGTTGAGTCCGTGGAGTTGGGGCGGCGGATGCCGGACGAGGCGTTCGTGGAGCGTGCGGAGGAGGCACTGGGCAACACGGGTGCGTTGCGGAAGGCGGCGCGGCATCTCACGCGGGGCGAGGCGGGGCTGGCGGCGTGGTTCCGGCGGTGGGCTCGGCTGGAGCGGGAGGCGGTGAGTCTGTGTACGTACGAGTGCCGGTTGGTTCCGGGGTTGTTGCAGTCGGAGGCGTATGCGCGGGCGGTGTTCGAGGGCACGATTCCGCTGCGTACGGACGAGGAGCTGGAAGTGCAGCTCGCCGCGCGGATGGAGCGGCAGGTGATGATGCGGGAGCGGCCGACGGTGCCGTTCAGCTTTATCGTCGAGGAGCACGTGTTCCGGCGGCAGTTCGGTGATGCCGAGGCGATGCGTGGGTTGATGGACCACGTCCTTGAGCTCACGGCTCCGCGCAACGTGACGCTTCAGGTGGTGCCGGTGGAGGCGCGGTTGCACGCGTGCCTGGATGGCCCCCTACAGATTCTGGAGACCTCGGAGGGGCGACGGCTCGGGTACTCCGAGGGACAGCAGAACGGTCGGCTGATCTCCGACCCGAAAGAGATGATTCTGCTCTGCCAACGCTATGACACACTGCGCTCGCAGGCCCTGAACCCGACAGAATCCCGGGACCTGCTGGAGCGACTGCGAGGAGAGCTATGAGCAGCGGTACATCGGAACTCGCCTGGTTCAAGTCCAGCTACAGCGGCAGCCAGGGCGACAGCTGTGTGGAGATCGCGATCGCCGAACAGGTCATCCACGTACGGGACTCCAAGGACGTGACCCGTCCGGCCTTCGCCGTCGGCCGCGAAGGCTGGAGCCAGTTCGTACGGTTCGCGTCGGAGCGCTGAGCGACTTGAGGGTGTGCTGTCCGCTGGAGCAGCGGACAGCACACCTCGTACGGTTTACAAGGAAGAGGTGAGGCGCTTCGAAGGAAGCGCCAGGTCGAACGTCCAGATTCGTAGGCCGAACTGGTGGACGAGCGAGCTGACGTTATTCTCGAGGGGAGTTGACGGAGGTAGGTCTTCCGGTCCAAGGACCTCTACCGTGGTCCACTCGCCGGTTGCATACCTCGTCGCCACATGAGTGCCGCGGTCGGAGTCTTCCTGGCCGCATGCGGCTGCATAGAGAAGCTGTGCCGCTTGCCGACTTGCGGAGGGTGACTTGCCACGCGTCGGTGGTTCGTCGTGGGGAAAGCTGAACAACACTTCGCTCTCGGAGACCAGTTCGACCGCGTACGGGTGCTTGTTGGGTGACTCCGGACCCTCGTCGGGTCCCGCAGTCAACGCCAGCACGTCGTTGAGTGTCGCGAAGAACTCGATACCTAGACTTGGGGTCGCGATGTCCTTCCAAAATGAAGTGCCGCCTCGTGCCCGGACTTCGTCGCGACCGCGCAGGGTCAGTGCATGGAGGATCTTTTCCGGCCCGCGTTCCTCTGCTTGACACAGTGTGCGCAAGGCGTCGTAAGCCGTAGCTCCGTCTCCGTAGGGCCATACGAGAGCCCACGTGGCATCGTCATGAGCAGGGCAATACGGATCTTCTTTGATCGGGCCATCTGGATCGTCGCAGTACGGGCATAGGTTCCAGGCGGTCTTCTGCCAGTACCAGATGTTACGCGGGCTGTCACTGCGGTTCCGCTGCCAACCTTTGGATTCCAGGTATGCCTCGATGATGGCGGGCCCATGGGCGCGAAATTCGGCGACCTGAGCGTCCGATATGTCATAGGTCACGCGTCATGCTTCCTGGCGGGCCGGCCTGCGAGAGCTTGGCCGGAGGGGGTAGATACACAACGATGCTCTGCCTTGTTCGTGGGAGCGTAGCCGAGGGCTGCGCGGTTGATGAAGCGGTCACCGAGGTCGCGCACGGGTGCGGGCTTCGGTTGCTGCTCAACCTTCTTTGCCGTGGCCTTCTTGGGGGCGGACTTTTTGCCGCCGCCCGCCCGCTTGACCTGAGTCACCTTCGCCTGCTTGGCCATCTTCGCAGCCGGCGTATTGCGGGCCGCAAACTTCCTGCGGAGTTCCGACAGTTGCTCGCGCTCGCGAATGGCCACGTTCGTGGGGAGGGGGTTGGTGAGGGCGCGGGCCCGGCTGAGTGCGTAACGCGCTGCGTGCCAGTTCTTCCTGCCGATCGCCGCGCGGGCCAGGTGAAGGGCTTGGTGCAGGGCCTTGATCTTCGCGGGCTGCCGCTTGGGTATGGGCTCCTCGGCCCCGCTGCTCCGCCGCTGCCCGGCGGCGCGGGTGCCCCAGTCGGTACCCGAGGTCAGGACGACGACCGAACGAGGGTTGCTGTCTGGCTTCGACGTACCACGTGCGTTGTTCCTTGGCTGAGCGGTGGGGCAGGCCCGGGGATGGCCACCGGGGGGGCCACCCCCGGGGGCAGGTCAGTCGTGGCGGGGACCTTGACCGGGGGGTGGGGTGAGGGTGGAGCGGTAGGTACCGGACTCGCCCTCGGTGAGCGGGTTCTCCAGGGTCAGCCCGGCGGCGGCCATGCGGTCGTACTCGGCGAGGACGAGACGCTTGGTGCGGTACTCGCCGTACTTGGCGATCTCGTTGTTCTTCAGGCCGCCCGACTCCGACTGGAAGGACTCCAGGATGTAGTCGGTGTCCTTGCGGGAGATCCCGTAAAGGTGGAAGAAGTACGCGTCCAGCTCGGCGCGCAGTTGGGTGCGGCGGTCTTCGTCCCACCGGTACGGTTCGCCTTCGTCGCTCAGGTCGCGGGCGAGTGGAGTCATGTCGTAGGCGGTGTAGACGAGTTCGAGGACGCGAGGTAGGAGGAAGGGGAGATGAGGTTCGAGGACAGCGGGGGTGGGGACAGGTAGCTGCTTCCACGTGAAGAGCTTCATGTGAGCATCACTGATCTTTTGACGACTTACGAAGTCGAACACCAGGGATGACTGGGTGGCGATCAGGGCTGCGACGAACCTGGGCGGAACCTGGGGCAGCATCAGTGGATAGGTATTGAGGGTGGCTACGCGGGGAATGAAGGCTGGAATGGCGGTACGTTCGTTAGTTGAAGCGGTCACGTCGCACCAGCCGCAGAGCCAGTCATGCTGCCAGTGTGCTTCAGCCAGGCGCATACTGACCCCTGGCACTTCGACCTTCCGGCCGTTCCGCTCCACCGAAATAGTTCCAGCATCTTGAACCCAGCTGAGCGGGAACGCCTGTCGCGCTGGATCTTGCAGCTCGGTCGCAGGCAGATAGCGGGGTTGGTTCTGCCGGTTGACAGCAGTGAGGCTCTTGATGACATCGGCAGCTCGATGATTGAAGAAGTTGACCATCTTAGCTTCGTACAGGGGAAGCATTCTTTCATTGCCGCGTACGAAAGAGTGCCCTTGAAGTTCCCAGCCCTCTTCTTCTAGTTCGGCGCGTGGGCGAATGATTTCCCTGTCATTAGCGCTCCGAATGATGTACTTGAAGTCGATATTCCACGGGTTTCCATCTGATGACTTTTCGTTTTGCAATACCGGAAAGCGCCGGTAGATCGTCGATGTCAAATCCGCATCTCGCTGTGTGCGAAATACGGGGAGGGTGCCTGTGTTTGGGCTCATCCGTGCCAGGTCATCCGGGGCTAGGGCGAGGACACGGGTTGAGTCATGGATGTCCGTTGTTTCCGAGAGGAAGAAGCCGATGCGGCTCGCATCCGCACGGGTGGCCCGCCCGGTGAGGGAAAGTAGGCAGAACTTGTAACGAGAATCCACACTCGCGAACCATTTTCCGCCTTTGGGTAGAGCGGGAGACTTCGGGCGGCGGTTCTCGAAATCGTACAGCGATGCCAATGTGCCTATGCGGACGAAGTCGCCGAACAGAAACTGCCCTCCGGCATTCGTGGCGATGGCGGTCGGGATGATGGATCCGAACCGGCCGTTTGGGCTGCAGATTGATGAAAAGAGCTCGGTGAATAGTTGGTCCGTCTGCAGCTTGGTGACGCCTCCGGCGGTGAGCCCTTCGGCGCACAGGGGGAAAACGCCAGAGTTTGCCGCGAACATGAAAGTGGACTTCAGTGTTCGGCGCGCGCTCTGGTATCGCTCAGCCTCGGCCGGATTCTCTTGAAGCCAGGTGGCAATCCGCTTGCGCATAGCGACGCCTGACAGCTCGGCGATGGACGGCTCTGTCACGCTAAAATATTTCTTGTCTTCGAACTCGGAACGATCCCACGGTGGGTTGCCCACCACGCACGAAAACCCGCCGGACCAACCCATTGTCGGGCTGGCGGCAGCCGCTTCCGCCGGTGTGTTTCCGTCTTCCAACACCGAGAAGATTTCGGGGAACTCTAGGTGCCAGTGAAAGAAGGCGTACTGGTCACGTAGGCGCACAATCTCGTCGTGTGTCGACTGGGATGCCCCGTTGCCGTCAGGTGCCTCTAGGTCCCGGAACACCTTGTGAGTGATCGCTGGTGACGACTCCTTGCGCTTGACCCAGACGAAGGCTGCACACCAGGCGTCCGCCAAATGTAGGGCGTGGAGGTAGTCGTCCGACGTGGACCAGTCACGATAGGCGGCTTCTTTACGGCGGACCTCGGTGAGGTTGTCGGCCGGAGACGCGGTGATATGGCGCAGGCTGCGGGCGAAGGACGTGTTGGCGACGTTCGTCTCCGTCTGCGCCTCGAACAGAACGCCCTGGCCCTTGCGTTCCTCCGTGTTGCGGTTGAGCAACTGCCGCGCCCAAGCATCGTCGTCGCCTTCTGTCGTTTTGAACGCCTTCTCTGGGATGCCGTCGCGCATCAGGGCTGGGGTCACCCCGATCAGACCGTTGCCATGCTTGATATGGGCGTCCAGGAAGCTGAGGGGTTTGCCCGGTTCCATTGCTTCCAACCACAGCGATACCTTGGCCAACTCGACCGCCATCGGGTTGAGGTCCACGCCGTAGACGCACCGCGCGACGACCTCGTGCAGGGCATGCCGTACAGCCTCGGCTGTGGGCTCCGGGTTGCGCTCGCGGACGGCGGCCACCCGCTTGGCGATGCGGCGGGCAGCCGCCACGAGGAAGTGGCCCGATCCGCAGGCGGGGTCGCAGACTGTGAGGGAGAGGAGTTCCTCGACGATCGTATCGGTGGGGCTGAGCCGACCCTCCGCGTTCGCCCGCTGCTCCCCGCGCCTGACGGCATCGTCTATCACCGGGTTCAGCGTCGAGTCGAGCAGCGTCTCGGTGAGTGCCGATGGGGTGTAGTAACTACCGGTCTTCTTGCGGTCGTTACCGATGCGATCGACCAGTTCGAAGGTGCGGTCGGCCACGCTGTGCTTCGGCACCAGCTCCAGCAGTGCCTCGTATACGGAGCCGAGCTCCTCGGCTCCCATGTGCTGGTAGTCGACGGGACGCCAACGGCCGGAGCCCGTGTCGCGCACACGTGCCATGTGCTTGACCGCCTCGAACAGGTGGCGGTTGGCCAGCCGCGCCCCGTGCAGAGGCTTGTCCGCGGGGCCGTCGTTGAAGAGGCCACCGAGGCCCTTCAACCCCAGCTCCGGACGGCCGTCCTCAGAACCCAGCGCGTCGATCAGGAGCAGGAGGGCCTGGTACTGGTCGTCGTGGGCCGTGCCCAGACGGCGCAGGGCATGTCGGCGCAGGCGCGCGGTGGAGAAGTAGCGGATGAAACGCTCGCGGGTCTGTTCATCCGCATCGGGGTCCAGCAGCGCACCCCGGTCCTCGGCGACGAAGAGGAAGATCATGCGGTAGACGAGCCGCAGCAGCGCCGTCTGGAAGGCGTGGACGTCCAGACGCTCACGGAGTTCGTTGTTGTGCGGGTGGCTCAGGAACCCGGTACCGAGGACGGTCAGCGCCGCCTGAACGCCGTCACGGAAGTGATCCAGCGCCCGGCTACCGGACTCGATGGCGACCGTCCGCCACTTCTCCAGCCAGCACCCGGCCGGGGCAGCCCCCTCCGGCACCGCGAACCGCGACGCGTGCAGCACGCAGTACAGCAGCACGAACTCGCTGAACAGCTCCCCGTCGAAGATCGCCTCGAGGTCGAACTCGACGTACGCCGCCGTCGCGAAGGACGACGAGTCCCGCAGCAGCCGCAGCCGGCGCCCGTTGGTGAGCACCGCCCACAGGTGGGCCTCGGTGCGGTTCAGGCAGTCCTGGAGCATCGACTGCGCCGGGACCTGACCGGCCGCCGGACGCTTGTCCAACTCCTGGTTCCACGGCACCAGATGCACCAGCGCCGGACCGTGCCGATGCGACACGGGAAACCGCTTCTCCGAATCGGAGTCGGCCGGAACACCCCCAGCCCCGACCTCCGTCAGCGCCCCGAAGTCCAGCTTGCGGAACAACTGGGCGAGCCAGTCGGAGCCCGCCCGCCCCGTCGGGTCGGCCGACGGCGCACCCGTGACCGGGTCCGAAGGCAGCGCGGCGCGCAGGTCGCGCCAGAGCGGCTTGAGGTACTCCCAAGCGCGCTCGGCCTCGTCCCGGACGGGCACGGACGCGGGCAAACCGTAGTCGGCGGGCTTGGTGCCCGGCAGGTTCCGCGCCTCGGCGATGCGCAGCAGCATGTCGGCGGGGAGCAGACCGCCGACCGTGGTGACGGCGGTGAAGGCCAGGGCGGTGCGGGTGGCGGCGGCGGACATCAGGCTTCGGCTCCGGACACGGTAGAGGCGGCGGGGGCGGCGGGCGGCACGTAGACGTACACGCCGAGGACGTCGGCGGGCTCCTGCGGGACGACCTTCAGACCGCGGACGATCTCCTCGTTGGCCTTGCGCACGCGGCGGTGCGATGCGTCGAGTTCGGCGGCCAGACGGGTGCCGTACTCGGAGAGGTGGTCGGCGAGGCCGGGCAGGCCCTCCAAGGCGCGGGTGATGGCGTTGCGGGCGGCCAGCTCGTGGGTGTTGGCGGTGGCGCGGGCCCCGAGGAGCGCGGCGGCCGCGTCGTCGTCCAGCCAGCGGGCGCGCTGCGGCAGGCCCTCGTAGGCCAGCAGCCGCGCGTCCTCGGCGACCACCTGCCGCTCACCGGTGCGGGACGGCAGGGTGAGGTGGAAGCGGTAGCGGACCAGCAGCAGCGTGGTGCGCACGCCCACCGCGTCCGTCGTCACCACACCGCAGCGGCGGGCCGGGCGGGGACCCAGCGCCTTCGCGTCGAGCGCCGAGTCCAGGACGTAGGAGGCGACGGCCCCGATCGCCGGGTCGGTGCGGACGAGGGCGGCCTCGCCGCGTCCGATCGCCGGCGTCGTGCGGAACGGGATCTCGCGGTCCTCCTCGACAAGCCGGTTGCCCAGCGTGGCCGCGAGCGCGTCGCGCAGCCCCGCCGGGGTGCCGCCGACCTGCGCGGTGAAGTCGCCGCTGCCGTCACGAGGGTCGCGGACCAGCGCGTCCAGGTCCCGCAGCGCCTCCAGCGCGAACTCGCGCACCTCCTCCGCACCGCCGAGCGCGGCCCGTACGGCGGCGACCTCGCGGGCGACCTCCTCCGGGTGGATGGCCCGCTGCGCGTACTTGGAGCGGGAGGTCTTCTCCCGCTCGGCGGCCGAGCTCCACTCCCGCTCGATGCGGTCGAAGGACTCCTGGTGACCGTCCATCTCGAACAGGCTCTCCTGGCTGCCCTGCCGCCCGTGCAGCAGCAGCCACTCCACCACGGCGTCCGTGACGCCGCTCGCGGTCTCGTCGGGGACGGAGACGGAGATGCCCAGATCCTTCTTGATCTGGCGGTGCTTCTTGAACAGCACCTCCAGAACCTTGCCGTCGATGCCGTTGTCCTCGCCGTACATCGTGATGACGCGGACCTGGTCGCGCTTCTGGCCGTAGCGGTCTACGCGGCCCTCGCGCTGGTCGTGGCGGGTGGGGTTCCAGGCCAGGTCGTAGTGGACGACGGCGTCGAAGTGGTGCTGGAGGTTGACGCCCTCGGAGAGGCAGTCGGTGGCGATCAGCACGCGGCGCACGGCCGGGTCGTCGCCCGCCTCGGCGGCCTCGGTGGCGAGCTGCTCGATCCGCTCCAGGCGCTGCTGCGGGGAGAGGGTGCCGGTCACGGCGGCGATCTTCGTCTTCTTGCCGAGCTTGCCGTCGAGCTGCTCGGCGAGGTAGTCGGCGGTGGGGATGTAGCGGCAAAAGACGATCGGGTGGTACCCCTCGGAGATCAGCCCCTTCAGGTGCCGGGTCAGCGCCTTCAGCTTCGCGTCCTCCGCCGGGCCCACCAACTGCTCGGCCCGCTGGGCGAGTTCCAGCAGCCGCGCGCCCGCGTCCTCCGACTCGGCGGCGCCGGGCGCGACGTCCATGCCCTCCAGGCGGTCGTTGTCGGCGGAGTCGGCGGCCACCGGGGCGCCCAGCACGTCCGCCTCCTGCGCGGTGCGGGCGGTGGCGGACTCGGAGCGCGTCTTCAGGGTCTGCGCGGCGGCGGCCGGGGAGGACACCATGGAACGCAGCAGCGCGATCACCGACCACCAGGCGATCCTGGCCTCCCGCTTGCCCTGCTCGCCGGCCGCCTCGACGCGGTCGCGGGCGTAGGCGATCGCGTCGTCCAGCAGCGCCCGGTAGGCCGGGGTCAGCTTGTACGGCTCGTCCTTCGTCCAGCGGTCGGACGGGAACGCGGTCCGCTCCGCCAGCGAGTCGTCGGCGAGGCCGTCCTCCTTGGTGAGGTAGTCGCGCACGTCGGCGCGCTTGCGGGCCACGAAGTGCTCGGCGAGCTTCGCCCGCCCCGCTGGCGTCTCCAGGTCCAGCGTCGCCAGTTCGGGCCGCACCAGGCCGAGCAGGTTGCGGAACGCGGACTCCTTGCCGGAGTGCGGAGTCGCCGTCAGCAGCAGCAGGTGGCGGTCGGCGTCGGCGGAGACCTTCCGCAGCAGTTCGTAGCGGAGCTGGTTCGTCGCGGACGACGTGCCGCCCTGCGCGGGGTCGTCGGCGGCCACGCAGGTGTGCGCCTCGTCGACGATCACCAGGTCGGGGCAGTGCTTGACGAAGTCCTCACGGTGGCGGGTCGACTTAATGAAGTCCGTCGAGATGATCGTGAACGGGTGCCGGTCGAACAGCGACTGGCCCAGCTCAAGATTCCGCTCCAGGCGCGACACCGTGGACGCCAGCACCAGCTCCGCGTCGATGCCGAACTTCTCCCGCAGCTCGCCCTGCCACTGCTCGGCCAGCGCCGGGGAGCACAGCACGGCCAGCCGGGTCGCCTCGCCCTGCGCCAGCAGCTCCTTGGCGATCAGGCCCGCCTCGACCGTCTTGCCGATGCCTACGTCGTCCGAGATCAGCAGCCGCACCGTGCGCTGCCGCAGCGCCATCAGCAGCGGCACGAGCTGGTAGGCGCGGGGCTCGACGGCGATCGACGCCAGCGAACGGAACGGGCCCGCGCCGGACCGGAACCCGATGCGCAGCGCCGTACGGAGCAGACCGGCGGCACGCTGGTCGCCCAGGTCGTCCGGGCTCGGCTTGGCGAACTCGGCGTGACGCACCTCCTCGAACGTGGGGAAGACGGCCGCGATGTCGTCCTCGCTCCCGCCCAGCGGGCGCAGCACCAGCATGTCGGGGGCGCTCTCGGGCAGCACCACCCATTCCCGGCCACGGGCGGCGACCAGTGAGCCGGCTGTGTACGTGGGGCTCATGAGATGTCTCAGTTCCTAGGAAGTCGGTATGTCGAGGAGTCGGGGGTGCGCGGGGCGGTCAGCGAAGCTGGAAGTAGCCGGCGTGGTGCTCGACGACGGCGTCCCAGTCCGCGTCCGCCGGGAAGCGCACGACGTCCCAGCCGGCCTCCTCCAGGCGGTAGCCGGCCTCCACGTCACGGCTGGAGTCCGCCGGCCGGCCGGGGACGTCGACGAACACGGCGAGGCTGACGCCGTCCAGGCGGAAGACCAGGTCGGGGCGGGCCGCCGCGGTGCCGACGAGGACGTCGACCTCGTCCGGCAGCCGGTAGCCCTTCGCCCTCAGCCAGCCCAGCAGGTCGCCCCGCGCGACGAGGGCCGCCAGGTCCGTCTCCACCGGGGTCGGCGCGGACGCCGAAGCAGCCCCGGGCGCGGCGCTCGCACCGCCGGGCGCCGCCGGCGCGAGCCTGCGGAACGCCTCGCTGCGGGACTCCCCGCGGTCCTCCCGCTCGGTGCGGGCGCCGGCCAGGCGCAGCAGCAGC
This sequence comes from Streptomyces viridochromogenes DSM 40736, assembly GCF_000158955.1. Taxonomy (GTDB): domain Bacteria; phylum Actinomycetota; class Actinomycetes; order Streptomycetales; family Streptomycetaceae; genus Streptomyces; species Streptomyces venetus. The sequence continues at coordinate 6,835,247 of NZ_GG657757.1, forward strand.
GGGCGGGCGGTGTGCCGGCTCAACTGGCGGTGGTTCCCTTGGTTGGCGTACGTCAGCAGGCAGGTGTAGCAGCCGCGGGCGCACTTCTCGTGCTCCGTCGGCCCGCCCAGGTCCTCACCCGTGTCCGGGTCGAAGTGGCAGATCTCCAGCGCCGTGCGGGCGGCTGTCGCGAGGGCGTCCTTGTCGTGCTGGATGCGGCGCAGCACACCCGCGCCGCCCTCCGCGGCCTCGGTGAACAGCAGGCGGCGGCGCGGCCCGTCGTCCGGGGGCAGCAGCTCCGCCGTCAGCTCGGAGTCCTCCAGCTCGAACGCCGCCTCGATGCCCCGCTCCAGCGCGTACAGGAACGACAGGGCGACCGGTTCGGGCTGCGGCTCGTCCAGCGTCACCACGAGGATGTTGCGGCGGTCCTCCACGTACGGCAGGACCCGTTTCTTGCGGCGCTTCTCGTTGCCGTCCTCGTCGACCACCGGCATGCCGGTGCCCTCGATGGCGTCCGCGGCGGCCCGGTCGTTGAGCCAGCGGCCGTCGCCCAGGTCCAGCCAGTAGCCGTCCGGCTCGCCCTCTTTGTCGCGGACCCGGCCCAGGTTGGTGATGCGGACGGTCGCCGAGTCGCCGTAGTCCAGGTCCAGGACGGGCGCGCCGTCCGCGTCGGCGACGTGCGAGGTGAGGCGTCCCTTGCGGGCGCCGTGGTCCTGGAACGCGTACGACGTCTCCAGGCGGAAACCGGCCCGGCGGCGCTCCTCCTCGTCGGAGGAGATCCGCTCGCGCGGCGTGGTGTACACGGTGTGCAGGTGCAGCAGGCCCGTGCGCTTGCCGCGCAGCGGCTCGCCGCACATCGCGCACAGGTCGGAGCCGGCCTTGACGTCGTGGTGGTAGCCGCAGCCGTCGCAGCGGCGGGCCTCCGCCGTCGCCAGGTCGCCCGAGGCGTCCGGCGGCAGTTGGACCCGTGTGACCTGGTAGCGGGCGCCCTCGTGGTAGATGAGCGCGCCGGGGCCGAACTCGCGGATCGCGAGGAACCGGGGACGCTGGAGGTAGTCGCCGTCGGCGTTGCGGCGGTTGCCGGAGCGCGGGATGTACGCGGCCAGCGGCAGCCGGGGGAAGCTGTAGCCGGGCAGGAACCCCTCGGACGCCAGGTAGCGGTACGGGTTGAAGTCGCTCATCACCGACTTGCTGTCGGTGGAGCGGTTCAGCAGCAGGTTCGTCTGCGTCTCCGCTTCCCGGCGCCGGGTGCGCGCCCGGCTCTGCTCACCGGGGGAGAGGGTGTGGTCGACGACCCGCTTGTTCTGCTCGTACTGGTCGATGACGGCCGCCCGGAACAGGTCCCGCCACCGGTCGAAGGCGGCGTCGAACTTCTCCGGGGCCCGCTCGATCCGGTCCTCGATCCACTCGTCGTACCACCAGGTCGTCGCCTCGAAGTCCGCGATCAGCGGGGCGAGGACCGTGCGGGCGGAGGCGACCGCGCGCCGGCGGGCCCCCTCGTCCAGGGACAGGTCGCGGACGTCGCCCAGCAGCGGCAGCGGCATGTGAGGATCGGGGCGGTCGCCGCCGTCGGGGTCGTAGGCGACGTCGACGACGTCCGGGATCGCGGTGCCCAGCTTCATGCCGGTCTCCGCCAGCCAGATGCCCTGGAGGTGGGAGCGGACCAGGTCCTCGTTGGCGAGGTCCAGGCGCGGCGGGGCCACCTGCCCCGACACCATGTCCTGGGAACGCCGGAAGTAGTACTGGTCGTGGCTGTTGCCCGTCGCGCAGTACGTGGTCACCAGCGCGGGCTGACCCGAGCGGCCCGCCCGGCCCGAGCGCTGCGCGTAGTTCGCCGGGGTTGGCGGCACGTTGCGCATCATCACCGCGTTGAGCGAGGAGATGTCCACGCCCAGCTCCATCGTCGGCGAGCAGTACAGCAGGGGCAGTTCGGCGTCGCGGAACTGCCGCTCGCGCTCCAGCCGGTCCTCCGGCGTGACCTGCGCGGTGTGCTCCCGCGCGAACAGGCCGGCCAGCTCGGCCGCCGCCGTGCGGTACAGGTCTCGGAAGAACGGGTTGACGCGTGGTCCCTCGCCGCTGCTGTAGGTGCGCGCCAGTGGGTCGACGGCGCCCCGCTCGCCGTCACCGGCCCGCCAGACGAGGGCGGCGGCCGACACTCGGTAGCCGGTGCGCTTCTCCGACGCGCGGCGGCGGAAGGCCGGACCGGAGCGCTCGGGAACCGCCTCCACCTCGCGCACCAGCTCCGCGTCCCGCAGCACCTTCAGCAGGTCCTCGATGACGCACTGGACGTCGTCCAGGGAGGCGGAGGCCTCGCGCAGTTCCGGCATGTTCCGCCTCAGGTACTTGCCGAACTTGCCGCGCGCCGAGAGGAACAGCGCGGAGCGCTCCATGCCCGGCCGCGAGCCGTACGGATAGGCGGTGCCGACGGACGGCTGGTCGGAGTCGCCCAGCACCCACGGCCCGGTCAGCCGCTCCTCGCTCGCACGCTGCAGGGTGTCGAAGTCGTCGCGGAAGTACTGCACATCGATGGCGAGTTCACGCCGCATGTAGTCGAGCAGCGTACGGCTGATCTCCTCGCGCAGCGCCGGGTCGGCGTCGCGCAGCACGGCGTGCGAGGACTGCCAGCGGTCGGACCGGGCGGCGATCCAGTCCAGGTCCTCGTAGTCGATCCGCAGCAGACCCGTCTGCTCCAGGTTCGGCATCGTGATGCGCCAGCCGCGCTCCAGGTCGCGGTAGAGGCGGTATCCGACGACATCCCGGAAGACCTTCGCCGCCCGTCGCTCCATGGACGGTGGCAGGTTCGTACCCGCCGCGTACTCATGGGGCTGGAGCCCCATCACCTCGGTGACGGCCTCGGCGAGGTCGTCGTGGTGCAGCCCTTCGTCACCCGCCTGCACCGCGGCCTGGTACAGCGCGCCGCGCAACTGGGTGACCTGGGCGAAGTCGTTGAAGTGCCCGGCCTGCAGCGAGGCGTCCTGCCGGTTGTCGACGAAGGTGAGGAGCTTGCGCGCCTCCTTGCCCAGGCTCTCCTCGGGCACCGCCCGCAGGGACTTCACGATGGACGCGGAGATGAGCGAGGTCGCCGAGGAGCGCCCCTCCTGGTCCAGGGTGGCCAGCTTGGCGAAGTCCCGGCCGCGCGTCTGCTCGTACGAGACCTGGCAGTGCACGCAGAACAGGAACGGCGCCGGCACGAACGCCGCCACCAGGCCGCCCTCGCCCGACTCGTCACCGCGGGCGTCCACGACGACGCGCTTGGGCACGCGCGGCCTGTAGGACTTCTTGACGACCATCACGCCCTGCGCGTCCGGCTCCAGCCACGACTCCGGCAGCCGCCGGTCGTCCACGGCCTTCTGCGGGTCGGCCGGCCACTCGTAGTCCTGCCCGGGCATGCCCAGGTACAGGTAGCCCTCGCCCTCGCGGCCCCCGGAGGCGGACGTGTCCCGGCGCGGCTCGTAGCGGAACGCGCCGCCGTCCTCGGTGCGCCAGACGGTCAGGTACTCCTGGCCGCACTCGCGGCAGAACGCCAGCGGGAACAGCGGCTTGCCGTCGCTGCCCGGCTGCTCCAGCTGGTAGGTGCGGGTCAGCGGCCGGGTGAGCGGATCCTCCAGCGTCGTGTAGACGGTGTCGCCTTTGGAGAGGAACTGGTGCAGCCGGAACGCGAACAGAGGCCGCTCCGTCACCGGGTGCTTGGCCTGCGCGCCCGCCTCCAGGGTCGTCCGGATCGCCTCGCGTACGCTCTCCTCGGCCACCCCGGACGCGGCGGCCAGCTCGGCCGCCGCTTCCTCGACGGTTCCCGGGGCGCGGCGGCGCAGCCGCCCCGTGCCCTCCTCGCGCTCCAGCCCGAACCGCGACTCCACCCAGCGGGCGAGGGGATCCTTCGTCAGCGCCTCGTACGCGCGCGGCGCTGCCGGCACCCGCAGCCGCTCGGCGGGCACGCGCTCGGGGGCTTCCTCCGTCGCCCGGACCAGGGTCTCGCCGATGACCCGCTCCGGCAGCACCGTCGTGCCGAACAGACGCCCGGCCACCTTGGCCACCTCGCGCCGCTGGTCCTCCCAGGAGCCTTCGGTGGACATCGTCGCCGAGGTGCCGATGCACTGCAGGGACGCCGACGCCCGGCAGGCCTCACGGACCCGGCGGATCAGGAACGCCACGTCGGCGCCCTGCCGGCCCCTGTAGGTGTGCAGCTCGTCGAAGACGAGGAACTGCAGCCCCTCGGCCATGCGGATCAGGCTGGACCGGTCGTCCGGCCGGGTCAGCATCAGTTCCAGCATCACGTAGTTGGTCAGCAGGATGTCCGGGGGGTTCTTGCGCAGTTCACGGCGCTCCTCGGTGGACTCCTGGCCCGTGTAGCGAGCGAAGGTGACCAGTTCGCGGCCCTTCCCGAAGCCGTGACGCAGGTACTTCTCCAGCTCCCCGAGCTGCGAGTTGGCCAGCGCGTTCATCGGGTAGACGACGATCGCCCGCACTCGGCCGCCGGCGCCCAGGCCCGCGGCCTGACGCTCCTTCAGCACCCGGTCCACGATCGGCACGATGTACGACAGCGACTTGCCGGAACCGGTACCGGTGGTCAGGACGTAGGAGTCGCCCGCCTGCGCGGCCTCGATCGCCTGCCGCTGGTGGAGGTGGAAGGTCAGCGGCCGGCCGTCCGGGCGCGGCGAGGTCTCCTTCTTCCCCGCCTGGAAGATCTCCGCGCACCTGGGGTGCAGCACCCCGTCCCGCACGAGGTCGGTGACCTGGCCGCCGTCCGCGAAGAACGGGTTCAGCGACAGCCACGGGTCGGGCCACTGCGACTTCGCCTTCAGGTCGTCCGCGACGAAGCCCTCGATCCGGGCGTCCCGGATCACCGTCCCGCTCCTGGTGAAGCTCTCGTATTCGGCGATCAGATCGGCGTGGATACCGAAGACGTCCATCGCCTCGGGCAGGCGCGGCTCCCGGCGCGGCACCGGCGCGGACGCGGCGGGGGTTCGCTCGGGGAGCAGGGCGCGCAACCGCGCCACCGGGTCCGTCGCCTGCCAGTGCGGAGCGAGCAGGGCGGCCGTGGCGTCCGGCGCGAGCGCGAGGGGGACCAGCACCTCGCGGACCAGGGCGGCATTCTCCGGCCGTAGTTCGGCGTCCTTCTCCAGGAGGCGCTCCACCAGCCGGACCAGCCCGGCGGGCAGGTCCGGGCGCACCAGGGTCAGCTGCGGCGGTCGCTCGTGCAGGTGCTGTTCGGAGAGCTCGTAGTGGGTGCGGGCGGAGAATGGCGGTCGGCCTATCAGCAGTTCGTACAGGATGCAGCCGAGCGCGTAGAGGTCGGCCGGGGCGGAGACCCGTTCGGCACGGAACTGTTCGGGCGCCATGTAGCGGGCCGTGCCGAGGCTGACGCCGGTGCTGGTCAGCCGCGTCTGGTCGGGGTCGTCGACGATCGAGCCCATGCCGAAGTCGAGGATCTTGACAGTGCCGTCCCCGGTCAGCATCACGTTGGCCGGCTTCAGGTCGCGGTGGACGACCCCGGCGGTGTGCGCAGCGGTGAGCCCGGCGGCGATCTGCGCCCCGATCGCGGCGGCCCAGGAGACCGGGAGCTGGGGCTCCTCGTCGATGAGGTCCGCGAGCGGATGACCGTCCAGCAGCTCCATGGCCAGGTAGGGCAGACCGCTGCCGCCCGGGGCGTCGTCCACGCCGCCGTCGATCAGCAGAGTGAGGTTCGGGTGGCCCTGGGAGAGCATCCGCATGATCCGCACCTCGCGGCGGAAGCGGTCGACCTCCTTGCCGGACCCCGAGGTGTCGACCGCGATCCCGGTCCGGCCGCGCAGCACCGTCTTGAGGGCGACCTGGCGGTGCGGGGAGTACGGGCCGGCCTCGAGGTCCTCGGCCCGGTGCACCTCCCCCATGTTCCCGCGCCCCAAGGCCCCCGTGATCCGGAACCGTCCGCCGACTGTCTCCAGCCCCACTTACCCCTCCCCGCTCCACCCGTCACAGACAAGGTGGGTACACCCCTAGGAAGCGTATACCGTCACCCGGTGACGAGCATCACACCTTCCTGTTGACGTTGTCAACGGATGGTTGGGGTGCTGGGTCAGGCGGATAGCGCGGCGTCCCGCTCTCGACGGCAGGGCAGTTCCGCGATCCCGCACAGGCGTCGAGGTGATTGCCCAACCTCTTTGAGTCGATGGCGGGTCAGATGTCCCGGAACGTCTCGATCTGCGCCCCCACCGAGTTCAGCCGCTCCGCCAGGTCCTCGTACCCCCGGTTGATGACGTACACGTTGCGCAGCACCGACGTGCCCTCGGCGGCCATCATGGCCAGGAGGACGACGACCGCCGGGCGCAGTGCGGGCGGGCACATCATCTCGGCGGCGCGCCAGCGGGTCGGGCCCTCGACCAGGACGCGGTGGGGGTCCAGCAGCTGGAGCCGGCCGCCGAGGCGGTTCAGGTCGGTCAGGTAGATCGCGCGGTTGTCGTAGACCCAGTCGTGGATGAGGGTCTTGCCCTGGGCCGCCGCCGCGATGGCCGCGAAGAACGGGACGTTGTCGATGTTCAGGCCCGGGAACGGCATGGGGTGGATCTTGTCGATCGGCGCCTGCAGCTTGGAGGGCCGGACGGTGAGGTCCACCAGCCGGGTGCGGCCGTTGTCGGCGAAGTACTCGGGCGTGCGGTCGTGGTCGAGGCCCATCTCCTCCAGGACCGCCAGCTCGATCTCCAGGAACTCGATCGGCACCCGGCGCACCGTCAGCTCCGACTCGGTCATGACGGCCGCCGCGACGAGGCTCATCGCCTCGACCGGGTCCTCGGAGGGGGAGTAGTCCACGTCCACGTCGATGGTCGGCACGCCGTGCACGGTGAGGGTGGTCGTGCCGATGCCGTCGACCTTGACGCCGAGGGCCTCCAGGAAGAAGCACAGGTCCTGGACCATGTAGTTGGAGGAGGCGTTGCGGATGACCGTGGTGCCGTCGTGCCGGGCGGCGGCGAGCAGCGCGTTCTCGGTCACCGTGTCGCCGCGCTCGGTCAGCACGATCGGGCGGTCGGGGCGGACCGAGCGGTCCACCACGGCGTGGTACTGGCCCTCGGTCGCCGCGAGGTCGAGACCGAACCGGCGCAGCGCGATCATGTGCGGCTCGACCGTGCGGGTGCCGAGGTCGCAGCCACCGGCGTACGGCAGCTTGAACTGGTCCATGCGGTGCAGCAGGGGACCGAGGAACATGATGATCGAGCGGGTGCGGCGGGCCGCCTCCGCGTCGATCGCCGCCAGGTCCAGCTCGGCCGGCGGCACGATCTCCAGGTCGACACCGTCGTTGATCCACCGGGTGCGGACGCCGACGGAGCCGAGCACCTCCAGGAGGCGGTACACCTCCTCGATGCGAGCGACGCGGCGCAGCACCGTGCGCCCCTGGTTGAGCAGTGAGGCGCACAGCAGCGCCACGCACGCGTTCTTGCTCGTCTTCACGTCGATGGCACCGGACAGCCGACGCCCGCCGACCACCCGCAGATGCATCGGACCGGCGTAGCCGAGGGACACGATCTCGCTGTCGAGGGCTTCCCCGATGCGCGCGATCATCTCAAGGCTGATGTTCTGGTTGCCGCGCTCGATCCGGTTCACCGCACTCTGGCTGGTGCCGAGCGCCTCGGCCAGCTGCGACTGAGTCCAGCCCCGGTGCTGCCGAGCGTCACGGATGAGCCTGCCGATGCGTACGAGGTAGTCGTCTGCCATGTGGTTGAGGTTATCTCAGATATGAGATGAGGTCCGACCGGGGGGTCCGTTCGGGTGACGGGACGTCAATCCGACCCGGTGGCCTCAGTGTCGCTTGGTGGTGTGCGTGCGCCGCCAGCCGAAAGGTCCGGGCAGATCCATCGACGTCGTACGGCGCCCCGTGCTGCTGCGGGTGTATCGAGGGCCGTTCTTTCCGCCGCCGGTGGTGATGGACCAGGAGCGCTTGTTGATGTTCAGTCGCACCCCCGGAAGGATCCGGAAACTCTTGCGGAACGTGAGCGGCATGCCTGACTCCTCTTCGTCGTCCGTCTCAGGTGGACACCGGATTCGGATACCCGGGAAAAGGCCGCACATGACCCACGGCGGACGCCGGGGCATGACCAACCGGCCCGGGTGTATTAGAGTTATCTCGACATCGAGATATCTGCCGAGGTGCACCGCAGCCGCCACGCCCGGTAAGGGTTACCTAACTTAGCCTTACCTTAGCGGATCGGTCGAGATGCCGTGGCGGCAGGATCGTGGTGGTACGCGCACATCAATGAAGGAGACTGTCGTGTCGGCGAACAGCTTCGACGCCCGCAGCACGCTGCAGGTGGGCGACGAGTCGTACGAGATCTTCCGGCTGGACAAGGTGGAGGGCTCGGCTCGCCTTCCGTACAGCCTCAAGGTCCTGCTGGAGAACCTGCTCCGCACCGAGGACGGCGCGAACATCACCGCCGACCACATCCGCGCCCTCGGCGGCTGGGACTCGCAGGCCCAGCCGTCCCAGGAGATCCAGTTCACGCCGGCCCGCGTGATCATGCAGGACTTCACCGGCGTTCCCTGCGTCGTGGACCTCGCCACCATGCGTGAGGCCGTGAAGGAGCTGGGCGGCGACCCGGCCAAGATCAACCCGCTGGCGCCGGCCGAGCTGGTCATCGACCACTCCGTCATCGCCGACAAGTTCGGCACGAACGACGCCTTCAAGCAGAACGTCGAGCTGGAGTACGGCCGCAACAAGGAGCGCTACCAGTTCCTGCGCTGGGGCCAGACCGCCTTCGACGAGTTCAAGGTCGTCCCGCCGGGCACCGGCATCGTCCACCAGGTGAACATCGAGCACCTGGCGCGCACGGTCATGGTCCGGGGTGGCCAGGCGTACCCCGACACCCTCGTCGGCACCGACTCGCACACCACCATGGTCAACGGCCTCGGCGTCCTCGGCTGGGGCGTCGGCGGCATCGAGGCCGAGGCCGCCATGCTCGGCCAGCCGGTCTCCATGCTCATCCCGCGTGTCGTCGGCTTCAAGCTGACCGGTGAGCTGAAGCCGGGCACCACCGCCACCGACCTGGTCCTCACGATCACCGAGATGCTGCGGGGGCACGGTGTCGTCGGCAAGTTCGTCGAGTTCTACGGCGAGGGTGTGGCGGCCACGAGCCTCGCCAACCGCGCCACCATCGGCAACATGTCGCCCGAGTTCGGCTCCACCGCCGCGATCTTCCCGATCGACGACGAGACCCTCAACTACCTGCGTCTGACCGGCCGTTCCGAGCAGCAGGTCGCCCTCGTCGAGTCGTACGCCAAGGAGCAGGGCCTCTGGCTGGACCCGGCCGCCGAGCCCGACTTCTCCGAGAAGCTCGAGCTCGACCTGTCGACGGTCGTGCCCTCCATCGCCGGCCCGAAGCGCCCGCAGGACCGCATCGTTCTCGCCGAGGCCGCCCAGCAGTTCGCCAAGGACGTCCTCAACTACGTCGAGGCCCCCGCCGCGCAGCCCGCCGCCTCGGCCTCACCGGTCGACGAGGCCAGCGCCGAGTCCTTCCCGGCCTCCGACGCCCCGGCCTACGGCAGCCAGGAGAACGGCGCCGGCGCGCCGCAGCACGCCGACGGCACCGGTGCCGCCGTCCCGTCCAACCCGGTCACCGTGACCGCCCCCGACGGCACGTCGTACGAGATCGACCACGGTGCGGTGACGGTCGCGGCCATCACCTCCTGCACCAACACCTCCAACCCGTACGTCATGGTCGCCGCCGCCCTGGTGGCCAAGAAGGCGGTCGAGAAGGGCCTGACCCGCAAGCCCTGGGTCAAGACCACCCTCGCCCCCGGCTCCAAGGTCGTCACCGACTACTTCGAGAAGTCGGGCCTGACCCCGTACCTCGACAAGGTCGGCTTCAACCTCGTCGGCTACGGCTGCACCACCTGCATCGGCAACTCCGGCCCGCTGCCGGAGGAGGTCTCCAAGGCCGTCAACGACCACGACCTCGCGGTCACCTCGGTCCTCTCCGGCAACCGGAACTTCGAGGGCCGGATCAACCCCGACGTCAAGATGAACTACTTGGCGTCCCCGCCGCTGGTCGTCGCCTACGCCCTCGCCGGCTCCATGAAGGTGGACATCACCAAGGACGCCCTGGGCACCGACCAGGACGGCAACCCGGTCTACCTGAAGGACATCTGGCCCTCCGAGGCCGAGGTGAACGACGTCGTCGCCAACGCCATCGGCGAGGACATGTTCTCCAAGTCCTACAGCGACGTCTTCGCCGGTGACGCCCAGTGGCAGGCGCTGCCGATCCCGACCGGCAACACCTTCGAGTGGGACCCCGAGTCGACCTACGTCCGCAAGCCCCCGTACTTCGAGGGCATGGAGATGGAGCCGGCCCCGGTCGAGGACATCGCCGGCGCCCGCGTGCTCGCCAAGCTCGGCGACTCGGTCACCACCGACCACATCTCCCCTGCCGGTGCGATCAAGGCCGACACCCCGGCCGGCAAGTACCTCACGGAGCACGGCGTCGAGCGCCGCGACTTCAACAGCTACGGCTCGCGCCGCGGCAACCACGAGGTCATGATCCGCGGTACGTTCGCCAACATCCGCCTGCGCAACCAGATCGCGCCGGGCACGGAGGGCGGCTACACCCGCGACTTCACGAAGGACGACGCCCCCGTCTCCTTCATCTACGACGCCTCGCGCAACTACATCGAGCAGGGCATCCCGCTGGTCGTCCTGGCCGGCAAGGAGTACGGCTCCGGCTCGTCCCGCGACTGGGCCGCCAAGGGCACCGCGCTCCTCGGCGTCAAGGCCGTCATCGCCGAGTCCTACGAGCGCATCCACCGCTCGAACCTCATCGGCATGGGCGTCCTGCCGCTGCAGTTCCCGGAGGGCCAGTCGGCCGCGACCCTCGGTCTGACCGGCGAGGAGACCTTCTCCTTCTCCGGCGTCACCGAGCTCAACAACGGCACCACTCCGCGCACGGTGAAGGTCACCACCGACACCGGCGTCGAGTTCGACGCGGTCGTCCGCATCGACACCCCCGGCGAGGCGGACTACTACCGCAACGGCGGCATCATGCAGTACGTCCTGCGCAGCCTGATCCGCAAGTAAGCGGACCGCACGGCACCACACGGCAGTCAGAGGGCCGCGTTCCCGGGAAACCGGGGGCGCGGCCCTCGCCGTCCCGGGCGGCAGGCCGTCCCGGGCGGCAGGCCGTCCCCGGCATCCGTGTCGGCCACGGGGGCCACGACATCGCGGTGTCTCATCCGAGTGCGGCGGCCCTGGGACAGGGCGCGCCTTGGCGGGCACCGGCGGTCGAGCCCCTCGGTTCCGTACCCGTCGCCGTCGAGCCGGTCATAGCCGCGTGCGGCGGGCGCGCCACAGGGGCACCTACGCCACTCGCGGTACCGCCTCCCTTGCATGAGGGCGGAAGCGCCGTAACGGGCCGGGCGCTGGAGATCTCGGCGTCGTGATGCCCGCTCGACCCGCGCAGCTCACCCCCCGCGGTACTTCGCCGCCGCTGCCTGGGCGAGGTCCTGTGCCTTGTCCAGGGCCTTGTCCACCGACTGCTGCCCCGCGATGGCCGCGGAGATCTGCTCCGAGACCGCCGTACCGAGCACGGCGAACTCGGGAATGCCCAGGAAGCCGATGCCGGTGTAGGGGCGCCGGGTGACGCCGGGGTTCCTCGGGTCGGCCGAGTCCGTGGCCGCCGTGTACTCCTGCCGGTACCAGGCCCCGGCCGCCTGCTGGTACTCGGGATTGGCGTAGAGCGACTTGCGGTTCCCGGCGGGGGCCGAGGTCCAGCCCAGCTCCTGGCCGACCTGCTCCTGGTACTCCTTGGAGGAGGCCCAGGAGATGAACTTCCAGGCCGCGTCCTTGTTGGCGGAGGCCTGCTGGATGCCCCACGCCCAGGTCCACAGCCAGCCGGCCCGCTCGGTCCGCTCGTGCGGGGCCGGGACGTAGCCCACCTTGCCCTTGACCGTGGACCCGTCGGCCTCGATCGACGAGGCCAGCGACGTGGCGTCGTACATCATCGCGCACTTGCCCTCGACGAAGCTGTCCAGGATCTCCAGCACGCCCATCCGGTCGGCGCCGGGCTGGCCGTGGGAGCGGAGCAGGTCGACGTAGAACCCGACGGCCTTCTTGAACTCCGGTGAGGTCAGGCGCGCGTTCCAGTTCATGTCGTACCAGGCGCCGCCGAAGGTGTTGACGACCGTGTTGATCGGAGCCAGGTTCTGGCCCCAGCCGGGCAGGCCGCGCAGGCAGATGCCGCTGGCGCCGTCCGCGCCGTCGACCCGGGCGGCGAGGTCGGCGACCTGCTCCCAGGTCGGGTTCGGCGGCATGGTCAGTCCGGCCCTGCGGAAGAGGTCCTTGCGGTACATCAGGAACGAGCCCTCGCCGTAGAACGGCTCGGCGTAGGTCTTGCCGTCGTCCCCGGTCAGGGAGGACACCAGGTTGGGGAAGACGTCCCTCTGGTCGAAGGACTCGTCCCCCTTCACGTAGGGGTCCAGCGGGGCGAGCCAGCCGTTGTCCGAGTAGATGGGCACCTCGTAGGCGCTGACGCTGGCCACGTCGTAGGTGCCGGCCTGGGTGGCGAACTCGCGGTTCATGCGCTCCCGCGCCTCGTTCTCCGGGAGCAGGGTGTAGTCGACCTTGATGCCGGTCTCGTCGGTGAAGTGCTCCTTGGTGAGCTTCTTGAGCGTCTGCATCTGGGGCGCGTCCATGGCGAGCACGCTGAGATCGGCCTGATCACCCCGGGGCGAGTCCGAGCCGCCGCACCCCGCGAGGACCAGGCCTACGGCCACCGTGGCGGCCACGGCCAGCCGGGCGAGACAACTCCGTTTCATGGCACTCCGGGGCACGACGTCGGGCCTTGACCACACGCGTGGCCACTACCCACCTTTGCCATTCATTAGGCATTTCACAAGATAAAAGACATAGTGTGCATGAGGAACAATTCGTCCGTCACGGACGGCCGCGCCGGGCCTCCGCGCGTCTGGTGAGCGCGTCGGCCGCGACGGCGGCCAGCAGCACCCCACCAGTGATCATGAACTGCACGGCGTCCTCCACCCCCAGCAGCCCCATGCCCGAGGCGATCGACTGGATGACCAGCACCCCGAGCAGCACGGACCAGGGCGAGCCACGTCCGCCGAACAGACTCGTCCCGCCGATGACGGCAGCGGCGATCGCGTTGATCAGCAGCATCCCGGAGCCGGCGGCCCGGGCCGTGGTGGGGCTCGCCGAGGTGAGGCTGGAGGCCACGAACAGGCCTCCGAACGCGGCCAGCGTCCCCGACACCATGAACATCGCGACCCGCACCCGCTCCACCCCGATGCCGGCGCGCCGCGCCGCCTCGACCCCGCCGCCGAGCGCGTACACCCGCCGGCCGTAGCGGGTGCGGCGCAGCACGTAGTCCGAGACGACGAGGACCGCCAGGAAGATCAGCAGTGCGAGCGGCAGCCCCTGGAAGCGGTTGAGGGTGTAGGCGGCGGCGAAGGCGACCAGCGCGAGGACACCGGTGCGTGTCCAGATCTCGGCCGTCTGCCGGTACGGCATCCCGGCGGCCCGGTGACGGCTGCGCCTGCGGTGGGCGGCCAGGAAGTACCCGGCGGTGCCGAGCGCCGCCACCGCGTACGCCGCCGCCGGGTCCTCGAAGTGCCGGCTGGTCAGGGAGGCGACCAGGCCCTCCTCGTCGATGTTGATCGTGCCGCTCGCGCCCAGCAGGTAGAGCGTCAGGCCGTTCCAGATCAGCAGCCCCGCGAGCGTCACGACGAACGCGGGCACCCCGAGCCAGGCGAAGAAGAACCCGTGGAAGGCGCCCACGGCCGTGCCGGCGGCCACCGCGACGATCACCGCGGTCCACTCCGGCCACCCCTGGTTCACGTTCAGCACCGCGAACGCGGCCCCGGCCAGCCCGCTGACGGAGCCGACCGACAGATCGATCTCCCGGATCAGCAGCACGAACACGATGCCGACGGCCACCAGGCCGGTCCCGACGATCTCCACACTGAGGTTGGACAGGTTGCGCGGCGAGAGGAACTTGTCGTCCAGCGCCTGGAAGACGATCCAGATCACGATCAGCCCGGCGATCACCACGAGCGGCCCGCGCTCGCCGCCCTGGAAGATGCCCCGGATCTCCAGGGCGTAGGCGCGCAGACCGTCGGACCAGCCGCGGGTGCGCGGCCGGCCGTCGGCCGTGACCGGTACGGCACCGCGCTCCGTCCCGGCCGGCTCGCCGTCCCGCTGCGACCCGCCCCGGCTCACGGCCAGGCCCCCTCGTCGCCCTTCGAGCGATGCGCCACGGCGTTGTCCGCCGCCCCGGTGACGGCGGAGATGATCTGCTCCTGCGTCACGCTGCTCACGTCGAACAACCCGTTGTTGCGGCCCAGCCGCAGCACGGCGACCCGGTCGGCCACGGCCTTGATGTCGCCCATGTTGTGACTGATGAGGATGATCGCCATACCGTGGTCGCGCACCTCCTCGATGAGGTCGAGCAGATGGCTGGTCTGCTCGACCCCCAGAGCGGCGGTGGGCTCGTCGAGCAGCAGGACCTTGGGCGCGCCCATGAGCGAGCGGGAGATCGCGACGGCCTGCCGCTGCCCGGCGGACAGCGCCGCGACCGGCATCCGCACGTCGGGGAGGCGGATCGACAGCGCGCGCATCAGATCGCGGGCGCGGCGCTCCATCTCCACCTCGTCGAGGACGCCCACCCGGTCGATCTCACGGCCGAGGAAGAGATTGCCGACGACGTCCAGGTTGTCGCACATGGCGAGGTCCTGGTAGACGGTCGCGATGCCCAGGGCGTGCGCGTCGTGCGGGCGTTTGATCTGCACGAGCCGTCCCTCCCACTCGATGGCGCCCCGGTCGGCGGGGTTGACACCGGAGATCACCTTCACGAGCGTGGACTTGCCGGCGCCGTTGTCACCCGCCAGGGCCACCACCTCACCGGCCCGGATCTGAAGGTCGACGTCCACGAGCGCCTGCACACCGCCGAACCGCTTGGAGACACCGCGCAACGCCAGCACGGGCGGATGGGCCACGGGGGACCACCTCCCTCATCGGGTCAGCCCGATCCGGTCACAGGCGGGCCGGAGCTTCGGGGTGCAGATCTGGTCGATGGTGTAGACGCCGTCCCGGACGAGCGTCCGGCCGATGTCGTCCCGCGTGACGGGGAGCGGGTTCAGCAGCACCGCGGGGATGTCCTTGGTGGTGGGGCTGTCCACGGTCGACGTGACGAAGGCGCCCAGGTCGTTGCCCCGGGCCAGGGCGACCGCCATCGCCGCGGCCGCGTCGGTCTCCTTGCGGAAGGGCTTGTAGACGGTCATGTACTGCTCGCCCTCGACGATGCGCCGCACGGCGTCGAGATCCGCGTCCTGGCCGGTGACCGGGGGGAGTGGCGCGACGCCCGCGCTCTTGAGCGCCGAGATCACGCCCGAGGCGATCGAGTCGTTGGCCGCCAGTACGCCGTCGAACCCGTTCGGGCCGAGGTCGCTGATCGCGGCGGACATGTGGTCGTGCGCGTTCTCCGTGCGCCACCCCAGCGTGGTGTACGACTTGAGGATCCGCACCTTGTCCTGGAGGACGGACCGGGCCCCGCCCTCGTACCAGGCGGCGTTGGGGCTGGACGGGTCGCCGTTCATCATCACCACGCCCCCGCCGTCGGCCTTGGCGCCCATGCCCTTCAGCAGCGCCTCGCCCTGCAGCCGGCCGACCTGACCGCCGTCGAAACTGACGAAACCCGAGATGGGGCCTTCGGCGAGCCGGTCGTAGGCGACGACCGGGATGCCCGCGCGGTCCGCCGCCCGCACCGAGGAGCGCAGGGCCTTGGGGTCGACGACGTCCAGGAGCAGCACCGAGACGCCCCGGGTGATCATGGAGTTCATCTGCTGCCGCTGGCTCCCCGCGTCGTTCTCGGCGTTGGCGTACACCACCGTGCAGTCGGGGCACAGCTCCTTCACCCGCTTCTCGATCATGGGCTTGTCCGACTGCTCCCAGCGCGGCACCGCACGGCTCGGCAGCAGCAGCCCGACGGTCATACCGTTCTCGCTCCCGCCGCCGTCCTCGGTGCACCCCGCCAGGGTCAGGGCGACGACGCCCGCGAGCAGCCCGGCGGCCACACGCCACCCGTGCCCCCTCATCCCGCGCCTCCCTGCTCCGCCGGGCCCCGGTCCTGGCTCCGGCCCCGGTCCTGGCTCCGGCCCCGGTCCTGGTCCCGGTTCCTGCCGCGGCTGCGGCCCATGCCCCAGCCGCGGTCCCGGTTCCAGCCGATGCCCCAGCTCCGCTCCTTGCCCGGCGGCCGTTCCCCGCCCGCCTCGATCCACGGCCCGGTCCCCGGCTCCGCCGACTCCGACGCGGGCCTCCGTTCCCCTTCCGGCCGGGACACGACGATCTCGCTCCAGACCTGCTTGCCGCCGCCGACCGGGACCGAGCCCCAGGCCATCGACATGGCCTCGACGAGGAAGAGCCCCCGGCCGCCCGTCGACTCCCAGTCCACGACCACCGGCTTGGCCGGGGCACGCGGCGAGGAGTCGTTCACGGTCACCCGCACCCGGTCCGTGGCCAGGGTCAGTTCCACGCGGACCGCGCCCTGCGTGTGCACGAGCGCGTTGGTGACCAGCTCCGAGACCACGAGCAGGATGGTGTCGGCCTCGGCCACGACGTCCCAGGAACGCAGCGTCCGCGCGCTGAACCGGCGGGCGTGCATGACGGCGTCCGGCAGCCGCCACACCACCCAGCCCGCCCGCACCGGCCGGACCCGCATCCCGTCGTAGCGCAGCAGCAGCAACGCCACGTCGTCCTCCCGGCGCCCGGCATCGCCGAGCAGGGCGTCGGCCATCCGCCCCGGGTCGGAGGGGTCGGCCTCGGCCAGCGCCTCGCGCACGATCCGCATCCCCTCGTCCACATGCAGCTCCGCCGACTCGACCAGGCCGTCCGTCACCAGCGCGAGCACCGTGCCCGGGGCCAGCGCCAGCGCCGTCAGCGGGAACTCCGCGTCCGCGAGGACACCCAGGGGGAGGCCGCCCTCGACCGCGACCTCCTCCGTCCCGCCGTCGGGATGACGTACCAGCGGGGACAGATGACCGGCCCGCGCGAACAGCGCGTTGCCCTCCTCCATGTCCAGCTCCACGTAGCAGCACGTGGCGAACAGGTCGGTCTCCATACCGACGAGCAGCCGGTTGGCGTGCGCGACGACCACGTCCGGCGGGTGGCCCTCGACGGCGTAGGCCCGCACGGCGGTGCGCATCTGGCCCATGATCGTCGCGGCCCCGGCGCTGTGCCCCTGCACGTCCCCGATGACCAGGGCCACCTTGCCCTCCGACAGGGCGATCACGTCGTACCAGTCGCCGCCCACCTGGAGCCCGCGCCGAGCGGGCAGATAGCGGGCCACGGCGGTGCCCCCGGGCAGCCGGGGCAGCCGGCGCGGCAGCAGGCTGCGCTGGAGCATCGTCGCGAGTTCCTGCTCGGCGTCGTAGGCGTGCGCCCGCTTCAGGGCCTGCCCCACGAGCCCGGCGGTCGCCGTCAGCAGCGCCCGCTCCTCAGGGGCGAACTCGTGCGGCGTGTCCCAGCCGACCAGGCACACCCCGGCCATCCTGCTCTTCGCGGGCAGCGGCAGGACCGCGAGACCGCCGGGGCCGATCCCGGCGAGCCCGGGCTCCAGCTCGGTACCCGCCGGCCACAGGCTCATCCGTCCGTCCCGCAGCGCCGCCTGGAGCGTGGGCAGCGCGGAGACCGGCGCGTCGGGCCACTCCGAACGCCACTCGGAGCGCCACAGGTCCGGCCAGGCCCCGGCACCCGGCGGATCGAGCACGGTGACCGCCAGCCGGTCCTCCAGCAGTTCGGCCAGCGCCACCCGGTCGGCGGCCAGGGGTTCTCGCAGCGCGGCCACCACCACGCGGCTGACGTCCCGGACCGTCACGGCGTCGTCGAGCGCGGTCGTCAGCCACTGGAGGCGGGCGACGTCACTGGCGCTCCGGCGCAGCACGGGAGCGGCGGTCACCGCGCCCAGCACCCGCACCGGTGCGCCCTCGGGCCCTTTCAGCACACGGCAGGTCAGCCGCAGCCAGCACAGTTCGCCGGTGGGCCGGCGGATGCGGAACTCCAGCTCCCGGCGCGCCGGGGCCTGCGCGGACGGTTCGATGACCGACATCAGGGCGGGGGCGTCCTCCGGCACGCTGCAGGAGAGCAGAGTGTCGGTCTTGCCGTCGAAGGCGCCCTCGGGAATGCCGACCAGTTCGAGCAGGGCCGCGTCCGTCTCGACCAGCCCGGTGCCGGGCGTCAGGGCGAAGGAGCCGACCCCCAGGGCGCGCAGGGCGGAATCCAGCAGGGGCGCGGGGGCGGACCGGTCGGCCTCGCCCCGCAGCCGCTCGGCCACGGCGTCGGCGTACCGCTCCAGGAACTCCCGCTGCTCGCCCCCGAACCCCTCCCCGGCCTCTCCGACCACGACGAGACATCCCAGCCAGCCGCCCGCCGCCCCCAGCGGCAGCGCCCCGAGCGGGGCGGAGGTGCCGGCACCGGGAAGGCCGGTGAGCACGGCACCCCCGAGCCACAGGGCCCGCCCGCTGCGGAAGGCGTCCGCCACGGCCCACCCACAGCGGCCGGCCCCGGGTTCGGCGCCAGGGGAGGGCGCGACCGAGGCGCCCGGCTCCTGCACCGCCACCGGGGAGTCCAGAGCCGCCGGGACAGCACTCGGCAGCCTGTAAGTGCCGGGCTCGGCCACCCCGGCCGATTCCACCAGCCGAAGCTCCGCACCGTCCTCGCTCCGCACGTACACCGCCGCCAGCGCCACCCCGGCGAAGGCCAGCACCCGCTCCCTCGCGGCGGCCTCCGGCGCGCGAGGACGGGACGGACCGGGGACGGTCGCCCGGGTATCGCCGTACTGGGGCATCTCCGCATCCACCTCCCGTCCGTGCCGCGGCCACCGGCAGGTGGGAGTCCCCGGAACTCGAACGACGACGCGGCGGTCCCACGCCGCACCTGAGCGGCAGGGCACCCTCACAACAGAATCGCACACCTGGATAACACCGACATATGAGACGTACGGGTCTACCGGGCTCGGCGCATCCGGCCGTTTACCGACGTACGCCCGGCGGCACGCGCCGCCGCCCGGCTAGCGTTGCGTCGCATGGCCCACACGGAGATCGAGATCACCGCGGAACTGATCCGGGACCTGCTGCGCGACCAGCACCCCGACCTGGCCGATCGCCCCTTGCGGCTCGGCGCGCGCGGCTGGGACAACCAGCTCTGGCGCCTCGGAGACGACCTGGCCGTCCGCCTCCCCTATGCGACGCCCGACGCGGACGTGCTGCTCCGCAAGGAACACGCCTGGATGCCCGGTATCGCCCGGCGCCTCCCCTTGGAGGTCCCCGTCCCGCAGCGCCTCGGTGAACCCTCCGAGCGCTTCCCGCGCCCCTGGATCGTCACCACCTGGGTGCGGGGCACGCCCGCCGACCGGGCCCCCGCCACCCGCGCCGCGGAATCGGCCGACGCCCTGGCCGCCTTCCTCACGGCTCTCCACCGCCCCGCTCCCGACGGCGCTCCCGCCGGCCGTGGCCGCGGCGGCCGTCTCGCCGACGGTGCCGACGGGTTCGCCGGGCAGCTCGCCTCGGTCGCGGAGCTGGGTCTGGTCCCGGACCCGGAGGCCGTCGGGGCGGTCTGGGAGGACGCCGTCGCCGCACCCGAGTGGACGGGGCCGCCCCTGTGGCTCCACGGCGACCTGCACCCGGCCAACGTCCTCACCGCGGACGGCACCTTCTGCGGAGTGGTCGACTTCGGCGACCTCTGCGCGGGCGACCCGGCCTGCGACCTCGCCGCCGCCTGGACCCTGCTCCCGGACGGCGCCGCCGACCGCTTCTTCGCCGCGTACCGTCC
>NZ_GG657757.1:6855290-6865106 GCF_000158955.1 Streptomyces viridochromogenes DSM 40736
TCGTCGTACCGTCACCCCCGGAACCGGAGACGACGTAGCCGAACGTCGTGCTTCTGCCGGGATCCAGGGCGCCGTTCCAGCCGACGTTGTGGACCATCACCGCCTGGCCGTTGTACGTCGCGTTGCCGCTCCACAGGCTCTCGACCTTCTGTCCGGCCGGGAGCGTCCAGTCGACCATCCAGCCGAGCATCGGCACGTTGCCGGTGTTGGTGACGGTCACCTCGGACTGGTAGCCGCCACTCCAGGTGCCGGTCGTCTTCCGGGCGGCCGTGCACGTGCCGGGCACCGGCTCGGACGGGTTGCCCGGCTCCTTGATGCCGGTCACCTCGCCGTTGCCGCCGTCGAAGACCACGTCGGAGCAGGAGTAGAAGGTCTCCTGGCTGTCGGAGCGCTGCCAGACCATGTAGACGAGGTGGCGGCCCGACTTGCCTGCGGGGAGCTTGCCGGTCCAGGAGTAGTTGGCCTCGACCGTGCCCGGGGAGCCGTTCAGCGGCGGGTGGTCGACGCTCAGGAACGGCCGCTCCTCCATGTCGTTCCAGGTGAGCGTCCTGGTCGGGTCGAAGCCGTCCTTCGTGATGTAGACGTAGAACCAACCCGGGTGCGCCGCCCAGGCGTTGTACGAGAAGTCGACCGTCGCCCCCGAGGTGTTGTAAAAGAGCGGCCAGTCCTTGCTGGGCTTGTTGAACCCGGTGAAGTTGGTGTTGCCGCCGCTGCACAGCTCGCCGTCCGGTACGAAGCCCCGGGTGCGGCCGGCGCCGTCCGAGCGGAGGACCGAGAACCAGTTGTAGAACGGCGTGGTGCCGCTGACCTGCTGCGCGGACTTGCACGCCGGGTTGACCGGCTTGATCTCACCCGTGTCGGTCAGACCGTCCTGCCAGCACAGGAACGTACGGCTGCCCGGCTTCATGGGCGTGCCGTGCGCCTCCGCCTCACCACCGGCCGTCATGACCAGGCCGAGGGCCGGGACGGTCACCAGAAGGGCCAGCAGGACCAGGAAGAAGGCTCTGGCTCGGGAGGGGAGCGCCGATCGGGGCAGCTTGGATCCGCCCGACATATGTGTCAGGATCATGACAGCATCATCCGTTCGTGGGGTGACGGGCCTGCGGATGCGTGTGCGCGGAGGCGCGAGGCGGGAGCAGCTCGAGGGCGGGTTCCGGTCCACCAACATGGGAGCGCTCCCACCCCGCTTGTTGCGGAAGTTAGCGCCGAGCGGCGCACTTGTAAACGGCTGCGGCAGAGGAACGGGTGGTCAGGCCCCGTCGCACGAGAGCCCGTGCAGCACACGTCCGGCCGCCTGCCGCAGGGCCGCGACGAGGGGCGCGTCCCGGCGGCTCGGCAGCCACCCGAGCACGGCCGTCCAGGGTTCGAGATCGGTGACGTCGACGTACGACACACCACGGCGCGGGTAGAGCCACCGGGTCGCGCCGGGCGGGAACTGGATCCCCTGGCCCATGGCGATCAGCGGCAGGGCGCTCTCGTAGTCGACGATCGCGTGCCGGCTGAACCGCACCGGGCCGCCGTCCGGTCGCGGGCCGGCGGACCAGAAGTCACGGAACGCCCTCGGGACCTGCTCCGACCAGCCGATGCGGGGCTCCTCGGCGAGCTCCGCGAGTGTCAGCGTGTCCCGGGCGGCGAGGGGGTGGCCGTCGGCCATCGCCGCGCACCGCGGGCCGCCGGCCAGCGCCAGGGTCTGGACGCCGTCGGGCACGGGCAGGAACAGGAACGCCGCATCGACGTCCCCGCGCAGGACCGCCGGGCCGGCGTCGAAGCCCATCCGTACGACGTCGACCTGCACCTGCGGCCATGCCTGCCGGAGTTCGTCCAGCACGGCGGGGATCGGGTCCATCGACGTGATCGCCTCCAGGGAGCCGATCACGATCCGGCCCGCTGCCGAGTCGGCCTGCGCCTCGGCCTCGCGGCGCAGTTCGTCGGCCGCCTCCACCACGGTCCGTGCCCGCCCCACGAGCGCCTCGCCCGCCGCGCTGAGCGCCACCCGGCGTGTCGTGCGGTCCACCAGGACGACGCCCAACCGCTCCTCCAGAGCGGTGATGTGCCGTGAGAACGTCGGCTGCGCCATGAACGCACGCCGCGCCGCCCGCCCGAAGTGCAACTCCTCGGCGAGGAGCAGGAACAGCTGCAACTGCTGGATGCTGGGATACCTCACGACACGACGAGGCTACCAACAACGCCCCTTTCAAGGGGCGCGGGGAACTGCGCGACCAGCCCGGACAGACCCGCACTCGACACGAGACCGGCACTCCTACGGCGTCTGGTCGCCCAACCGCGACCTCAACCAGTCAAGTTGACGGCGAACATGCACCGCATCCCCACCCTCATGCCCGTTGAACGGATACGCGTGGATCTCCCGGCGCGGGTCCGTCCCGGCTAACTCCCCGTACCGATTGAACGCCGCATACGCCCCACTCGGCGGACACACGACATCCCGCAACCCCACCCCGAAATGAGCCGGCGCCTGCGCGCGACGAGCGAAGGACACCCCCTCGACGTAGGACAGCGTGCGAAGGGCGTCCTGCTCAGCCCCCCGATGGACGGACAGATACGCGGCGATCTCCCCGTACGGCCCCGCGTCCGTCAGGTCGAGCGCACGCCGGATCCCGCACAGCAGCGGCGCGCTGACGAGCACGGCCGCCAGATCGGGGACGAGTCCCGCCACGGCCAAGGCCACTCCACCGCCCTGACTGTTCCCGACCGCGACGGTCCGCCCGGCATCCACCCCGGGCAGCCCCCGCACCGCCGCAACAGCCCGCACCGCATCGGTGATCAGCCGCCGATAGTGGTAGTTCTCGGGTGCGAGCAACCCGCGCACCGCCGGCCCGGGCCCGCCAGGGGCACCGGCGTGCGGATCGGGCGTCTCACCGCCGCACCCGTACTGGTCGCCCTGCCCCCGGTTGTCCATGAGCAGATGCGCGTACCCGGCGTTGACCCACGTCAGACGCTCGTGCGGGAGCCCGCGCCCACGGCCGTACCCGGCGAACTCCACGACGGCGGGCAGGGATTCACCGCCCCCGGCAGGACGGCTGAACCACGCCCGCACCGGGTCGCCCGCGAAACCCCGGAAGGTCACGTCCCAGGTCCGGGTCAGCCGCAGGCCCGTCTCCACCGGCCGCACCGACACCAGCGGGTCGGTCTGCCCGGCCTCCTTCAGGGTGTCCAGCCAGAACGCGTCGAAGTCGGCGGGCTCCTCGACGTCCGGGCGGTGGTGCTCCAGTTCGGTCAGCGGCAGGTCGAACGCGGGCACAGGGGCACCTCGCAGGAGTCGGTGGTCATCCAGAAACTTGCGGCGACCTACGGGCGGCAGGCCCCTGGGGTCTCCCCAGCTTCGACGGCAATTCAACGCCGCGGGGACGCCTCGTACGCCAGCGACGGCACCCATTGACAGCGCTTTCTGGTGGCCATAGGTTGCCGCGAAGTTACCGGTAAGAGCTCGAAAGTTTCGGTTCCGCGTCCCATGCCCACGGGAGGCCCGAGCATGAGCACGTCCACCACGTCGGCCCCGCCGGGCACCCAGGACCCGCCTCCGGCCAGAGCCGCGCCCCGCCGCGGCGGACGGGCGGCCGCCCGGACCGGATGGCGCCGGGCGCTGCGCCGCGACTGGCAGTTGTACTCCCTGGCGATCCTGCCGCTGCTGTTCTTCCTGGTCTTCCGCTATCTGCCGATGATCGGCAACGTGATCGCCTTCCGGCGCTTCGAGCCGGGCGGTTCGATGTTCGGCGAGGAGTGGGTGGGGCTGCGCTATGTGCAGATGTTCCTCAACGACCCCACCTTCTGGCAGGTGTTCCGCAACACCCTGTGGATCGGCGGGCTCACGCTGCTGTTCTGCTTCCCGATCCCGATCGTGCTGGCGCTGCTGCTCAACGAGGTGCGCCGGCGCTCCCTGAAGCGGTTCGTGCAGTCGGTGTCGTACCTTCCGCACTTCCTCTCGATCGTGATCGTCGCCGGCATCACGATGCAGATGCTGGCCGGCGACGGCCCCGTCAACCACGCCCTCGGCCTGCTCGGCCACGAGCCGATCCGCTTCATCCAGGAACCCGAGTGGTTCCGCACCCTCTACGTCGGCTCGGAGATCTGGCAGACCGCCGGCTGGGGCACGATCCTCTACCTCGCCGCGCTCACCACGATCGACGAGGACCTGTACGAGGCCGCGCGCATCGACGGCGCCAACCGCTGGCAGCAGATCTGGCACGTCACCCTGCCCGGCATCCGGCCCACCATGATGACCCTGCTGATCCTCAACGTCGGCACGTTCATGGCGGTCGGCTTCGAGAAGGTGCTGCTGCTGTACAACCCGCTGACGTACCCGACCGCCGACGTGATCTCGACGTACGTCTACCGCTCCGGTGTCGAGTCCAACAGCTTCAGCTACGCCGCCGCCATCGGCCTGTTCGAGGCGATCATCGGCCTGGTGCTCATCACGTCCGCCAACCAGCTCTCGCGTCGCACAGTGGGGACGAGCCTGTGGTGAAGCCGAGTCGTTCCTACCGGGTCTTCCAGGGCGTCAACGGGGTGGTCCTCACCCTGGTCGTGCTCGTGACGCTGTATCCCTTCGTCAACATCCTGGCGCGGTCCTTCAGCGGGGAGCGGCAGATCCGGGCCGGTGAGGTGACCCTGCTGCCCAAGGGGTTCAACCTCACCACGTACGAGATCGTCTTCCAGGACTCGATGTTCTGGCGGAACTACGGCAACACCGTGCTGTACACGGTGGTGGCGACGGCCGTCGCGATGGTGCTGACGACCTGTTACGCCTACGTGCTGTCGAAGAAGAACCTCAAGGGCCGCGGCGTCCTCGTCGGCATCGCCGTGTTCACCATGTTCTTCACCGGCGGTCTGATCCCGAACTACATCCTCGTCACCAGCCTCGGACTGAAGAACAGCGTCTGGGCGATCGCCCTGCCGAACGCGATCAGCGTCTTCAACCTGCTGGTGATGAAGGCGTTCTTCGAGAACCTGCCGGCGGAGCTGGAGGAGGCCGCGCAGATCGACGGCCTGAGCACATACGGCACCCTGCTCAGGATCGTGCTGCCGCTGTCCAAGGCGGTCATGGCGACGATGGTCCTCTTCTACTCGGTGTCCTTCTGGAACTCCTGGTTCAGCGCGTTCCTCTACATGGACCGGACGGACCTGATGCCGGTCACGGTCTACCTCCGCAACCTCATCCAGGGCGCCACCGGCGGCGGCAACGCGGGCGCCGGCACCGAGCAGCTCAGCCAGGTCGGCGCGAACATCCAGTCGGTGACCATCGTCCTCACCGCCCTGCCGATCCTCTGCGTGTACCCGTTCGTCCAGCGCTACTTCGTCTCGGGCGTGATGCTCGGCGCGGTCAAGGGCTGACGCCGCCTCCCCACTCGCTGACGGAACAAAGGAGTCTCCGTGAAGAACGCAAGGCAGCTGTCGCGGCGCCAGATACTCGCCGCCGCCGGGTTCGTCGGCCTCGCCACCCTCACCGGCTGCGGCAGCGGGGACGAGGGCGGGGACGGGAAGGACCTGTCCAAGAAGCAGGACGGTGCGATGAAGGACTACCGGGCCGGGCAGCAGTTCAAGGCCGCCAAGCCGCTGTCCTTCTCGGTCCTGCACAACAACAACCCGGTCTACCCGATGAAGAACGACTGGCTGTTCTGGAAGGAGCTCACCAAGCGCACCGGGGTGACGCTCAAGCCGGTCGACGTCCCGCTGGCCGACTACGAGAAGAAGCGCAGTGTGCTCATCGGGGCCGGGGACGCCCCGTTCCTGATCCCGAAGACGTACCACCCCTCCGAGGTCGCCTTCGTGTCATCCGGCGCGGTCCTCCCGGTCAGCGACTACGTCGAGCTCATGCCCAACTTCCGCGACAAGGTGCGCAAGTGGAAGCTGGAGCCCGAGCTCGACTCCATCCGCCAGTCCGACGGCAAGTACTACCTGCTGCCGGGCCTGCACGAGAAGGCCAAGGCCGGCTACTCGCTGTCCTTCCGCACGGACGTCCTCGACAAGCACGGCCTCACCCTGCCCACCAGCTGGGACGAGGTGTACGACGTCCTCAAGGCGCTCAAGGAGGAGTACCCCGGCAAGTACCCCTTGACCGACCGCTGGAGCACCAACACCCCGTTCCCCTGCGGCGCCCTGTTCAGCTACCTGGGCCAGGCCTTCGGCGTCAGAGCCGGCTGGTCGTACGACAACATCAGCTTCGATCACAAGGCGCAGAAGTACGTCTTCACCGGCGCCCAGGACGCCTACCGCCAGATGGTCGAGTACCTGCGGAAACTGGTTGCCGACAAGCTCATGGACCCCGAGAGTTTCAGCCAGACCGACGACCAGGCCGTGCAGAAGCTCCTCGCCGAGAAGTCCTACGCGATGAGCGCCAATCCCCAGGTGCTGGTGCAGGAATACCGGTACAACCTGGAGAAGCAGGTCGAGGGCGCGACGATCGAGATGGTCCCGGTGCCGCTCGGGCCCGCCGGTCCCGTGGTGCTGGGCGGCAGCCGGCTGGAGAACGGTGTGATGGTCTCCAGCAAGGCGCTGAAGAGCGACAGCTTCGTCGCCATGATGCAGTTCGTGGACTGGCTCTGGTACTCCGACGAGGGCCAGAAGCTGTCTCGCTGGGGCGTCGAGGGCGTCACCTACACCCGCTCCGCGGGCCAGTACCGGCTGAAGCCCGGCATCAGCCTCATGGGTTCCGATCCCGACGCGCCGAAGGACATGCAGAAGGACTTCGGCTTCTACAACGGTGTCTTCGCCTACGGCGGCAGCTGGGAGCTCGTCTCCTCGATGTTCAGCCCGGACGAGAAGAGGTTCCAGGACGCGATGGCCCAGCGCCGGCAGCTGCCCATCGACCCGGCCCACCCGCTCCAGTCCTTCGAGCAGGAACAGGCCACCCTCTGGGACACCCCGCTCAAGGACACCGTCATCCAGAACACCCTCCAGTTCGTCCTCGGCAAGCGCCCGCTGTCCCAGTGGAACGCCTATCTCGCCGAGCTGAAGGCGAAGAACATGCAGCAGCTCGTCGACCTGCACAACAAGGCCTACGAGCGCTTCAAGAAGGAGAACGGGTGATCCGCGGAGCACCGGACCGGGAGGCGGCATGAGCACCGTACGGGCGACGGACTTCGGGACCGGGGCCCTCTCCCGCGCCTTGGCCCTGATCCACACCGTCCTGACCGTCGAGGCCCTGCTGCTCCTCGCCGCCTCCCCGGGCCTGGCCGGACTGCTCCTGCTGGGCCCCGACCCGGCCAACGTCCCCCTCGCGGCCCTGTGCCTGCTGCCCCTCGGACCGGCCCTGTCCGCCGCCCTCTACGCCCTGCGGCACCGCAGCCGCGACCTCACCGAACTGCACCCGGCCCGAGCCTACGTGCGCGGCTGGCGGCTCAACGCCGTGCCGGCGCTGAAACTGTGGACACCCCTGCTCGCCTGGCTGACGGTGATCGCCTTCACCCTCACCCACTTCTTCGCCACGGGCCTGCCCGGCTGGTGGGCGCTGCTGCTCGCGGCGATCGGCGTGGGCTCCCTCCTCTGGGGCGCGCACGCCCTGGTCCTCACCTCGCTGTTCACCTTCCGCGCCCGGGACACCGCCCGCCTGGCCGCCTACTTCCTGTTCCGGCACGGCCGCGCCACCCTCGCCGCCGCCTCCCTGCTGGTCCTGACGGCCGCGCTGACCGCCCTGCTGACCGAGGCCCTGCCCGCCCTGCTGGCCGCCCCGCTGCTGCTGTCCCTGCTGCACGGCAGCCGCTCGGTGATCACCGAGACCCAGGAGGAGTTCACCGCATGACCGCGCCCCGCACGCCGAGGATCCCGTACGGCGGTGACTACAACCCCGAGCAGTGGCCCGAGGACGTCTGGGACGACGACCACCGCCTGTTCACCCGGGCCGGCGTCGACACGCTCACCGTCGGCGTCTTCACCTGGTCCCTCACCCAGCCGGCCCCGGACACCTACGACTTCACCGTGCTGGACCGCGTCCTCGACCGCGCCGCGGCAGAGGGCCGCCGGGTCTGCCTCGCCACCGGCACCGCCGCCCTCCCGCCCTGGCTCGCCGAGCGGCACCCCGAGGTCAACCGCACCGACTTCGAGGGCCGCCGCCACCGCTACGGCCAGCGCCACAACTTCTGCCCCAGCTCACCGGCGTACCGGCGGTACGCCCGTGGCATGGCCCGTCGTCTCGCCGAACGGTACGCGCACCACCCGGCCCTGCTCGCCTGGCACATCAACAACGAGTACGGCGGCGCCTGTTACTGCGACCTGTGCGCCGAGGCGTTTCGGGAGTGGCTCCGGGACCGGCACGGCACCCTCGACGCCCTCAACGACGCCTGGTGGACCACCTTCTGGTCGCACCGCTACACCGACTGGGACCAGATCGAGCCGCCGAGCGCCCTCACCGAGCACTGGAGTGGCCCCGACCACACCGCCTTCCAGGGCATCACCCTCGACTGGTTCCGCTTCACCACCGACGCCCTCCTCGGCTGCTTCCTGGCCGAGAAGGAGGTGATCCGCGCCCACGATCCGGACACGCCCGTCACCACCAACTTCATGGGCACCTTTCGCCCCCTCGACTACCACCGCTGGGCGCCCCACCTCGACTTCGCCTCCTGGGACAGCTACCCGCCCCTGGACGCCCCGCCCACCCGGCCCGCCCTCGCCCACGACCTGATGCGCGGCCTGAAGGACGGCGCCCCCTTCTGGCTGATGGAACAGACGCCGTCCACCACCGCCTGCCGGGACGTCAACCCGCTCCGGCGCCCCGGTGAACTCCGCCTCGCGACCTTCCAGGCGATCGCCCACGGCGCGGACGCCGCCCTCTACTTCCAGATGCGCGCCTCCCGGGGCGCCTGCGAGAAGTACCACGGGGCGGTCATCGGCCACGCCGGACGCGACGACACCCGTGTCTTTTGCGAAGTGGCGGACCTGGGCGCCGAACTGGAGCGCCTGGGTGCGGTCACCCTGGGCGCCCGCACCCCGGCCCGCACCGCCCTCGTTTTCGACTGGGACAGCTGGTGGGCCCTGGAGATCTCCGACGGCCCGTCCCGGCTGGTGAAGTACCCGGACGTGGTCCACGCGTACTACCGGGCCGCCCGCGCGGCCGGCGCCGACGTGGACGTGGTCCCGCAGACGGCCGACCTGACCCCGCACGACGTGGTCCTCGCCCCCGCCCTGTACATGGTCAAGGGCGACCTCGCCACCCGCCTCGAAGCGGTGGCGAGGCGCGGCGGGACGGTCCTCACCACCTTCCTCTCCGGTCGCGTCGATGAGCACGACCGCGCCTTGCGCACCGACGTCCCCGGCCCCCTCGCGCCCCTCATGGGCGTCCGCGTGGACGAATGGGACGCCCGGCCGCCGGAGTTCGCCCAGACCGTCCCCGAGCTGGGGGCACAGGCGCGGCTCGTCTTCGACATCGTGCTCCCGCGCGGCGCCGAACCGGTCGCCACCTACGGCACCGACTTCTACGCGGGCACCCCCGCCGTGACCCGCAACCGGTACGGCGCCGGCGAGGGCTGGTACGTGGCCACCGCCCTCGACCAGCCGGGCGTCGACCAGGTCGTGCGCCGGATCCTGGCCCACCACGACCTGCTCGGCCCCTACGCCGACCACCCGTCGGTGGAGACCGCGACCCGGGTCGCCCCCGACGGCACCCGCCTGCTCTTCCTCCTCAACCACGCCCCCGAACCCGCCCACCTGACCGCCCACGCCACCGCCACCGACCTGCTCACCGGAAAGCGGGTGGACCAGGGCGAACCCCTGGTCCTCGACCCCCTGGGAGTGGCGGTCCTTCAGTAGATCCGCCGCCCCCGCTCGTCCGGCACTCCCGACTTGCGGAAGAAGTAGCTGTTGATC
>NZ_GG657757.1:6865345-6913677 GCF_000158955.1 Streptomyces viridochromogenes DSM 40736
CCCGGTGCCGGTGGCCGCACCGCGGTCGACCCCGATGCCGTCCCGGTCGGCGAAGTGGTAGGTCCCCCAGGGGCTGTACTCGTAACCGTCGACGCTCGGCCCGTAGTGGTGGCCCGGCTGCACCATCCATCCCACGCCGAGGGGAGCGGTGTACTTCTCGTACGTCCGCCACGAGCCGTCGAGCACCGCGTGCAGCCCGTCGGCCAGTGGCGAGGGGGCGTCCGGGAACGTGAGCCCGATCCACTCGTCGAGCACCGCGCGCGGCTCGGCGTCCGGCCGCCACGCCAGCCGCCCGAAGGTGTACAGGTTCGCCTGGGCCAGCGGATGCCCCGTCCAGAACGGGTCGTCGCCGGCGTTCGACACGGCCACCAGCCCGCCGCGTGCCAACTCGCCGACGGTGATGTCCTGTTCGTGCCGGAACCGCAGCACCTCGCTCCACATCGGTCCCAGCCAGCAGACGTGCCGCTGCTGGCCCGTGTACTCCTGGGTGGCCTGCACCTCCACCGCCAGCCGGGTGCGCGGCATCGCCCCGATCAGCGGCGAGACCGGCTCCCGCACCTGGAAGTCCATCGGCCCGTGCTTCACCTGGAGCACCGCGTTCGCCGCGAACTCCCCGTCGAGCGGCACGAAGTGGTCGTACGCGGCCCGCGCCCGGTCCGTGGTGCGGTCCCGCCAGTCCTGGCGGTGGTCGTAGACGAACGCCCGCCAGTGGACCGTGCCGCCGTGCGGCTCCAGCGCGGCGGCCAGCATGTTCGCGCCGTCCGCGTGACTGCGGCCGTACGCGAACGGACCCGGCTGCCCCTCCGAGTCGGCCTTCACCACGTACCCGCCGAAGTCGGGTATCGCCTCGTACACCCGCCGCGTCGCCCCGGCCCACCAGTCCCGCACCGAGGCGTCCAGCGGATCGGCCGTGGGCAGGCCGCCGAGCACGATCGGCGCGGCGAAGGACACCGACAGGTGGGTGCGGACGCCGTAGGGCCGCAACGCGTCGGCCAGGTCCGCCACTTCACCGATCCGGTCGGTCAGCAGGCGGGCCTCGGTCGCGTGCACGTTGACGTTGTTCACGGAGATCGCGTTGATCCCGCACGCCGCGAGCAGCCTGCCGTACGCCCGCACGCGGTCGAGTTCGCCCCGAGCCCTCCCGTCCTCCCAGAACAGCGAGCCGCCCGCGTACCCCCGCTCCACCTGGCCCATGACCGGATGCACGGCCACGTTGTCCCAGTGGTCGAGCATCCGCAGCGCGTGCGCCGGGCGATGTGTCTCCGGCGCCCACTCACCCCGGAACGCCGCCTCCCCGAGCCGTACGACGTGGAACAGCCCGTAGAGCAGCCCGCGTGGGCCGGAGGCGGTGACGGTCGTCGCGCCGCCCGAGCGCGCGACCGTGAAGCCCTCCTCTCCGAGGCCGTCGTCCCCCAGGCCGAGGACCAGGTGGTACGAGCCGTCCGAAGCGGCCCGCGCGACCCGGCCCCCGAACCGTCGGCAGGCCTCCGCCACCTCCCCGTGCACCGTCTCCACCAGCGGATCCGGCCCTCGGACCAGCGTCCGCCGGCCGCCGATCGCCCGGAAGGCGGCGGCCGGCAGCCAGGCCGGGTCGACACCCTCGGGCGGGACGGGCACGGGAAGCGACATGAGACCCCCACTCCCTTGCTCAGGAGAGCAGTTCGACCTCCGCCAGGGTGCCCTCGCCGTCGAGGACCAGGCGGTACCTCTCGTACGTACCCGGCGACCTCACGCTGAACGCGCGTGTCTGCCTGTCCCAGGCGAAGGACTCCCCGGAGCGCCGGTCCAGCGTCCGCCAGGTCGTGCCGTCGGACGAGCCCTGGAGCGTCCAGCCGGCCGGTGCCTTCGTCCGGTCGGACGAGGACGTCAGCGTGTACTGGACGGCCTCGGCGCGCTCGCGGACCGGAAGGTCCACCGAGGTCGCGGCCGCGTCCGTCGCCGAGGTGTCGTCGAACAGGGCACCCTCGCCCTTCAGCACGTCCGCGCGGGGCGCCGGAACCTCGTCGTCCCGGGTGATCGACACCGGCGCCGCGTGCTCGCCCGTGCCCCAGGACGACGGGCGCGGACCCATGTCGAACTCCAGGACCCCGCCCTCGGCGACCAGCGAGTGCGGCAGGGAGGTCTTGGTCCAGGTCCGGCCGTTGACCTTCAGCCCCCGCACGTACACGTTCCTCGCGCTGTTCTCGGGCGCCTTCACCACCAGCTCGCGCCCGTTCTCCAGATGGACGGTCGCCTTGGTGAACAGGGGCGAGCCGATCGCGTACTCGCCGCTGCCCATCACCAGCGGGTAGAAGCCGAGCGCGGAGAACAGGAACCAGGCCGACTGCTCGCCGTTGTCCTCGTCCCCGTGGTAGCCCTGGCCGATCTCGCTTCCGGTGTACAGGCGCGACAGCACCTCGCGGACGTTCCGCTGCGCCTTCCACGGCTGCCCGGCCGCGTCGTACATGTAGATCGCGTGGTGCGCGACCTGGTTGGAGTGCCCGTACATGCCCATCCGCACGTCCCGCGCCTCCGTCATCTCGTGGATGACGCCGCCGTAGGAGCCGACGAACTCCGGGGAGGCCGTCTCAGGTGTGGAGAAGTAGTCGTCGAGCTTGTCGGCGAGACCCTTCCGGCCGCCGTACAGGTTCGCCAGACCTCGACTGTCCTGTGGGGCGGTAAATGCATATCCGTACCCATTTGTCTCGGTGTAGTCGTACCCCCAGACCCGCGGATCGTACTTCGACGAGTCGACCCGCCAGCCGCCCTTCGCGTCCCGGCCCTGGAAGAACCCGGCCTTCGTGTCGAAGAGGTTCACATAGTCCCGGGCGCGGTTCAGGAAGTACTCCGACTCCTCCTTGTAGCGCCGCTCGCCGGTCTCCTCGTAGAGCTTGCGGCCCATCCGGGAGATCCCGTAGTCGTTGAGGTAGCCCTCCAGCGCCCAGGACAGGCCCTCGTGCGTCTCGGTGCTCGTGTAGCCGAGGAACGGGGAGGTGGCCATGCCCTTGCGGCCGACGCCCGAGCTCGGGGGCACCACCGTGGCGTTCTTCACGGCCGCGTCGTACGCCGCCTTCGCGTCGAAGTCCACGCCCTTGACGTACGCGTCCGCGAACGCCACGTCCGAGGACGTGCCCGTCATGAGGTCCGCGTAGCCGGGGGAGGACCAGCGGGAGGTCCAGCCGCCGTCCTTGTACTGCTGCACGAACCCGTCGACCAGCTCGCCCGCCCGGGACGGCGTCAGGAACGAGTAGGCCGGCCAGGTCGTCCGGTAGGTGTCCCAGAAACCGTTGTTGACGTACACCTCGCCGTCGACGATCTTCGCGCCGGTGTGCGTCGGGGTGTCCGGGTTCGGCATGGGGGAGAAGGGCGAGGCGTACTGGTGCTTCCCGCCGACCTTCTCGAAACCGGAGTTCGGGTACAGGTAGAGCCGGTACAGGCTGGAGTACAGCGTGGTCAGCTGGTCGGGGGTCGCGCCCTCGACCTCGACCTTGCCGAGCAGCCGGTCCCACTGCCGCTGGGCGCCCTTCTTCACCGCCTCGAAGGACCTGCCCTCCGGGATCTCCTGGCGGAGGTTGTCCTTGGCCTGGTCGACGCTGATGAGCGAGGTCGCGAGGCGCAGGGTGACGGTCCGGTCGTCGGTCTCGAAGCGCAGGTAGCCCTTCACACCGGACGACGAGCCCTCGGTCACCGCCTTGTCGAACTCGCCGTAGACGAACAGCCGGGTCGCGCCCGTCGACAGACCGGACTTCACGTCCGAGTAGCCGGTGACAGTCCCGTTCTCCTGGTCGAGGGTCAGCCCCGCCTGCTCCGTCACGTTGTCGAAGAGCACACTCGCGTCGTCGCCGGGGTAGGTGAAGCGCAGCGCCGCCGCATGATCCGTCGGCGCCATCTCGGCCTTCAGCCCGTTCTCGAACCGCACCCCGTAGTAGTACGGCCGCGCCGTCTCGTTCTCGTGCCGGAAGGCCAGCTCCCGGGCCTCCCGGCCGAGGTCCGGAGTGCCGGCGGCGACGGACGGCATCACCTGGAAGGTCTGCCGGTCGCCCATCCAGGGGCTGGGCTCGTGGCTCGCGCTGAACGCCTGGATCGTCGGCAGGTTGTCCGCGTTGTTCGCGCGTGCGTAGTCGTACAGCCAGCTCAGCGAGCCCGCGTTGGTCACCGGCGTCCAGAAGTTGAAGCCGTGCGGCACCGCCGTCGCCGGGAAGTTGTTGCCCCGTGAGAAGCCGCCGCTGGAGTTGGTGCCGCGCGTGGTGACCGCGTAGTCGGACAGATGCGCCTTCGGCCGCTCCGGGGCGACGGACTCGATGGTCACGTCGTCCAGCCAGCCCCGGAACCTCGCAGGGCCCTTCGGGGAGTCGTACGCCACCAGGATCCGGTCCACGGTCTTCCCGGCCGCGACCGACCCGATCCGCGCGGCCACGTTGTTCCACTGGTTGACGTAGAGCACCTTCGCCGCGCCCTGTCCCCGTGGGGTCAGCGGGAATCCGTGCTGGTCGGTGGCCCGCAGGTCGCTCAGGTAGGTGCCGTCGGTGAAGGCGAGGTCGACGGAGACGTTCGTCGCGTCGTAGTCGAGGTCGCCGTCCGCCATCGACGGGAAGACCCGATAGGAGAGCCGGGTGTTCCGGCCGACGGCCACGTTCACGTCGAAGACCTTGTTGTACGAGTACGCCCGTCCGTCGGCGGTGTGCCGCCCGGCGTAGCGCAGGGCCCGCTTCCCGGTGAACCCGGCGCCCGCCTTGGCGGTGGGGGAGCCGCTCGGACCGCGGTCGACCAGGGAGAGCATGTCCTGCGGGACCGGCCCGTCACCGCCGCCGGTGGAGAACTGCACGTCGGCGAGCTGGAGGAGGTCGCCGCCGTTGTTACCGGTGACGTCGAGCCGGAAGTGCCGGTACTCGGCGGGTTCCGCCACGTCGTACGTCCTGGTCTGGAACCGCTCGGGGAAGGACTCGCCGGAACGGGCGTCGAGGGTCTTCCACTCCTTGCCGTCGGTGGAGCCCTTCAGGGTCCAGTCCTTCGGGTCGCGCTCGTCGTGGTCATTGGCCGATGTCAGGGCGTATCGCACCAGTTTGACGGGTTTGTCGAGGTCGAACTCGACCCAGCCGGTGGGCTCGAACGTGAGCCACTTGGTGCTCGGCTCGCCGTCGACCAGGTTCTCCTTCACCTCACCGCCGCCCGTGTTCTCGGCGCCGGCCCGGACGTCGGTGACCTGGTCGGTGACGTTGCCCGGTATGCCGCTGCTGTATCCGCCGTCGACCCCCGAGGCCCGCTTGCCGCCGTCGGGGGCGGTGTCGACGGTGTTCGACCAGTCCGGAACCGGGTCGTCCGCCTCGAAGGAGGACGCGAACCTCCGGTCGGCGGCCTCGGGGGCTCCGGGCCGTGCGACCGCCACGCCCTGTGAGCTCAGGGCCAAAGCGAAGGCGGTCGTCGACACGACCGCCGAACCCCATCTGTGCCGAGCTTTCCGCTGCATCAACGGGTACCCTCCCTGCGCAGTGGACAACGTTGTCAACTTCGGTGCGCAAGGACCAGTAGTTGCCCAAGTGGCGAGGGGTGTCAAGGGTGTTGGTTGTGGGACCCACGGGCGGCGACCGGGATTTTTCCGCCGGGCACCCCGCGGACCGCTCGTCTTTCCGTGAGGTCTCAACTCGGATAAGACCCGTGGCCAACCTTGTGTTCGATCTTGATCCGTTGGCGGGAAGTGGACTATACCTGTCGGGCGCTTCACACGATCCGCACGTCACCACCCGCACTTTCCTGCACGACCCAGCGTGACCCGACCGCGGTGCCGGGAGGATCCGGTTCACCGCCTGAGTCCTGGAGAAGGCGAGGACTTGAGCATGGGATCCACTTCCGCCGAGAACCACGGCACCGAGGGTGTCGGCCGCCGTGATCTGATCAAGAGGTCCGCCGCGCTCGGACTGATCTCCGTACCGACGTTTGGCTTCCTGTCCGCCTGCGCGAGCAGCGGGGGCGACGACACCGGCGGCAAGGCCAAGGCCGGCAAGAAGACGGCGAAGAACCCGCTCGGCGTCAACGACACCGCGGGCATGGAGTTCGTCCTGTTCGACGGCGGCTTCGGCAAGGAGTACGCCGAGGACGCGGTGAAGATCTACCAGAAGAACTTCCCCGAGGTGAAGGTGAAGTTCTCCGCCACCCAGAAGATCCAGTCCACCCTCCAGCCCCGCTTCAACCAGGGCACCCCGCCGGACCTCATCGACAACTCCGGCGCCGAGCAGATGGACATGGGCGTCCTGGTCGGCAAGAACCAGCTCGCCGACCTCACCCCGCTGCTGGACGCGCCCTCCTACGACGACCCGAACAAGAAGGTCCGCGACACGCTGCGCCCCGGCATCGTCGAGATGGGCCAGTTCGACGGCGAGAAGGTCTGGATCTTCTACTACGCCTACACGGTGTACGGCGTCTGGTACTCGCAGAAGGCCCTCGACTCGCTCGACGAGCAGTACCCCGAGACCTGGGACCAGATGCTCGCGGTCTGCGCGAAGGCCAAGAAGAAGGGCATGGCGGGCTGGACGTACGCGGGCAAGTACCCGTACTACCTCCCCTTCTCGCTCTACCCGATGATCGGCAAGGTGGGCGGCGTCGAGGTGCTCGACGCCATCGACAACCTGGAGCCGAACGCCTGGAAGCACCCGGCGGTCAAGGCCTGTTTCGAGGCCTACTACGAGCTCTACAAGAAGGGCTACGTCCTCAAGGGCACCCCGGGCCTGGACCACATCCAGTCGCAGACCGCGTGGGCCCAGGGCAAGGCGCTGTTCATCCCGAACGGCTCCTGGGTGGAGAACGAGTCGGCCAACGTCATCCCGAAGGACTTCGGGCTGTCCGTCTCGGCGCCGACCGGACTCGACTCCTCCGACAAGCTGCCCTTCGGCACCATCTGGGCCTCCGGCGGCGAGCCGTTCATCGTCCCGTCCAAGGCGAAGAACGCCGCGGGCGGCATGG
Organism: Streptomyces viridochromogenes DSM 40736; assembly: GCF_000158955.1. Taxonomy (GTDB): domain Bacteria; phylum Actinomycetota; class Actinomycetes; order Streptomycetales; family Streptomycetaceae; genus Streptomyces; species Streptomyces venetus. The sequence continues at coordinate 6,872,282 of NZ_GG657757.1, forward strand.
AGCAGCTGCGCATCATGCTCAGCGAGGCGTCGTCGAAGAACTTCACCAGCAAGGTGAAGTCACTGACCGCCTACAACGGCGGCACCGACGGCATCACCCTCACCCCGGGACTGAAGTCCGGTGTCGCGGCGCTGGACAAGGCCGGCCAGAACGTGGTGAACCCCCGTCTGCAGGACTGGTACGTGCAGTTGCAGAAGGAGAAGATCGGGGTGTCCGGCCTGGGCGAGATGATGGCCGGCCGCCTCACGCCGGCCGAGGCCGTCAAGAAGATCCAGGGCTTCGCCGACGAGGCCGCCAAGGACGACTCCATCAAGCACTACAAGCACCAGTAACGGCACCGGAAACTCGTTTCCGCAACGGCACCGGAGTGGCGATGCAGCACGGCAAGTACCGGTTCATCGTGGGCTTCCTCGCGCTGCCCCTGGGACTGTACGCGCTCTTCGTGATCTGGCCGTTCATCCAGTCCATCTACTACTCGTTCACGGACTGGACCGGCCTGAGTCCCGAATTCAAGATGGTCGGGTTCGACAACTACAGCCGGTTGCTCGACGACGAGATCTTCTGGAAGTCGTTGCAGCACAGCCTGTTGTTCGCGCTCCTGCTGCCGGTGGTGACGATCAGCCTGGCGCTGTTCTTCGCCTTCATGATCAATGTGGGAGGCAGAAAGAGGAGGAACGGCCCGGTCGTCTCCGGTGTCCGGGGCTCCTCCTTCTACAAGATCGTCTATTTCTTCCCGCAGGTGCTCTCCATCGCCATCGTCGCGCTGCTGTTCGCGTTCGCGTACAACCCGGACAGCGGCGCGATCAACTCGGTCCTGCGCGGGATCGGTCTCGACGACGTCCAGCCGCTGTGGCTGGGCGACCCCGATCTCGCGCTGTGGGCCGTGATGGGGGTGCTCGTCTGGTCCACGGTCGGCTTCTTCGTGGTCCTCTTCTCCGCCGGCATGGCCTCCATCCCGGCGGAGATGTACGAGGCGGCGCTGCTGGACGGGGCGGGCCGCGCCACGACCTTCTTCCGCATCACCCTGCCGCTGCTGTGGGACACCGTGCAGTCCGGCTGGGTCTACATGGGCATCCTCGCCCTGGGCGCCGAGTCGTTCGCGGTCGTGCAGATCATGACGACCGGGCCGGGCGGTCCCGACTACTCGACCACCGTCATGGTCCTGTACGTGTACCAGAAGGCGTTCCGTGACGGGCAGGCCGCCTACGCCACCACCATCGGTGTCGCCCTGCTCGTCGTCACGCTGGCCTTCGCCGCCGTGGTGATGCGGCTGGGCCGTCGCGAGCGGCTGGAGTTCTGACCAGATGAAGACGACGCAGACCCCCGCACCCCTGCCGGCCGAGTCCGGCGCCCCCCTGGCGAAGACGGACGCCCCGCCGGGTCCGCCCCCGAAGGAGAAGAAGGAGGGCACGGTCCTCAACGTCTTCTCCCACGGCATCCTCGTCCTCTGGGCGATCATGGTGGTCATGCCGCTGCTGTGGGCGGTGATGACGTCCTTCAAGGACGACCGGTCCATCTTCTCCTCGCCCTGGTCGCTGCCGGACACGCTGCACTTCGACAACTGGTCGCGGGCGTGGACCGAGGCCAACATGAGCGACTACTTCCTCAACACCGTGCTGGTGGTGGGAGGTTCGCTCATCGGCACCCTGGTGCTCGGCTCGATGGCGGCCTACGTGCTCGCCCGCTTCGACTTCCCGGGCAACCGGTTCATCTACTTCCTCTTCATCGGCGGCATGAGCTTCCCGATCATGCTGGCGCTGGTCCCGCTGTTCTACGTCGTGAACAACATGGGCCTGCTGAACACCATCCACGGGCTGATCCTGGTCTACATCGCCTACTCGCTGCCGTTCACGGTGTTCTTCCTGACGGCGTTCTTCCGGACCCTGCCCACCTCGGTGGCGGAGGCGGCCTTCGTCGACGGCGCCTCGCACAGCCGGACGTTCTTCCAGATCATGCTGCCGATGGCCAAGCCCGGTCTGGTCAGCGTCGGCATCTTCAACTTCCTCGGCCAGTGGAACCAGTACATGCTGCCCACGGTCCTCAACACCGACCCGGACAAGCGCGTCCTCACCCAGGGGCTCGTCCAGCTGGCCGTGAGCCAGGGCTACAAGGGCGACTGGTCCGGGCTCTTCGCCGGCCTGGTGATGGCGATGCTGCCGGTCCTCGCCGCGTACATCGTCTTCCAGCGGCAGGTGGTGCAGGGGCTGACGGCCGGCGCCCTGAAGTAACCCTGCGGAATCGCTCGCGCACACGCCGCTCCCGATCACGGGGTGGCGTGCACGTGTGTGTCCATGGACCCGGAAACCGTTCAACCTCTTGACGGGAGGCGACCCGAACGGCTCGACTTAGAGTTCACTAGTTGGACATGGACGGGGTCTCATTGAAGCGGCCCCGCGCGCAGGAGGTCGTCGTGGAGACTCCGGGGTCGCAGTCGTCGCTGCACCGAGCCAACCTGGAGCGGGTCGTACGAGCCGTGCGCCTGGCGGGCTCCCTCACCCAGGCCGAGATCGCCCGGACGACCGGGCTGTCCGCGGCGACAGTATCCAACATCGTGCGGGAGTTGAAGGACGGCGGCACCGTCGAGGTCACACCCACCTCGGCGGGCGGCCGCCGGGCCCGCAGCGTGTCGCTGAGCGGGGACGCCGGGATCGTCATCGGGGTCGACTTCGGCCACACCCACCTGCGGGTCGCGGTGGGGAACCTCGCGCACCAGGTGCTCGCCGAGGAGTCCGAGCCGCTGGATGTGGACGCCTCCTCTGCGCAGGGGTTCGACCGGGCGGAGCAGTTGGTCAGCCGGCTGATCGAGGCGACCGGGGTCGACCGGTCCAAGATCGCCGGGGTAGGTCTCGGCGTGCCCGGCCCGATCGACGTCGAGTCCGGCACCCTCGGCTCGACCGCGATCCTGCCCGGCTGGACCGGCACCAAGCCCGCCGAGGAGCTGCGGGGGCGGCTCGGCGTTCCGGTGCACGTGGACAACGACGCCAACCTCGGTGCCCTGGGCGAGATGGTCTGGGGCAGCGGCCGGGGGGTGCGGGACCTGGCGTACATCAAGGTCGCCAGCGGTGTCGGCGCCGGTCTGGTGATCAACGGCAAGATCTATCGCGGTCCGGGCGGTACGGCCGGGGAGATCGGGCACATCACACTCGACGAGTCCGGCCCGGTCTGCCGCTGCGGGAACCGCGGCTGCCTGGAGACCTTCACGGCCGCGCGTTACGTGCTCCCGCTCCTGCAGTCCAGCCATGGCACCGACCTGACGATGGAAGGCGTCGTGCGGCTCGGGCGGGAGGGCGACCCGGGCTGCCGCCGGGTGATCGCCGACGTCGGCCGCCACATCGGCAGCGGAGTGGCCAATCTCTGCAATCTGCTGAACCCGAGCCGCGTGGTCCTCGGCGGTGATCTCGCCGAGGCCGGTGAGCTGGTGCTGGGGCCGATCCGGGAGTCCGTCGGCCGTTACGCCATCCCCAGTGCGGCACGCCATCTGTCCGTGCTCCCGGGGGCGCTCGGCGGCCGCGCGGAGGTGCTCGGGGCGCTCGCCCTCGCCCTCAGCGAGATGGGCGATTCGACCCTTTTGGACGGAACTGCCCCTGGAACGCTACAGACAGCGACGCCTGCCTTCACTTAGAGAACGGATGGCACCGTTGCCATCTCGTTAAGAATTTACTTCTTGACGTCGCACGTGTGGCCGAGTTGACTTCCAGCCACCTCGGCCGCAATGTCGCGGCCTCGTCAGGGAGGTTTCTGAAGTGAACACGCGTATGCGTCGCGCCGCTGTTGCGATGGCCGCCGGTGCGATGGCCGTTTCGCTTGCTGCCTGTGGCAGCGCCAAGGAGTCGGGCGACAAGGCCGGCTCCTCCGGGTCGCCCAAGAAGGGCGACGACATCAAGGTCGGTCTCCTCCTTCCGGAGAACGCGACCGCGCGGTACGAGAAGTTCGACCGGGTGCTCATCGAGAAGAAGGTCAAGGAACTCACCGGCGGCAAGGGCGAGGTCGTCTACGCCAACGCCAAGCAGGACGCCAGCACGCAGAACCAGCAGGTCGACACGATGGTGACCAACAAGGTCGACGTGCTGATCGTGGACGCGGTGGACTCCAAGGCCATCGCCGGCTCGGTGAAGAAGGCCAAGGACGCGGGCATCCCCGTCGTCGCCTACGACCGCCTGGCCGAGGGCCCGATCGACGCCTACACCTCGTTCGACAACGTCACCGTCGGCAAGACCCAGGGCGAGGCCCTGCTGAAGGCCCTCGGCTCCAAGGCCAAGAGCGGCCAGATCGTCATGATGAACGGGTCGTCCACCGACCCCAACGCCGCCCAGTTCAAGAAGGGCGCCCACGCCGTCCTCGACGGCAAGGTGAAGGTCGGCCGCGAGTACGACACCAAGGAGTGGAAGCCGGAGAACGCCAACGCCAACATGGAGGGCGCCATCTCCGCCCTCGGCAAGGACAAGATCGTCGGCGTCTACTCCGCCAACGACGGCATGGCGGGCGGCATCATCACGGCCCTGAAGGCGGCCGGCATCGCCGACATACCCGTCACCGGCCAGGACGCCGAACTCTCCGGCGTGCAGCGCATCGTGACCGGCGAGCAGTACATGAGCGTCTACAAGCCCTACCCGCAGGAGGCGGACGTCGCGGCCGAGATGGCCGTCGCCCTCGCCCAGGGCAAGTCACTCGACTCCATCGCCAAGGACAAGGTCGACAGCCCGACCACCAAGGCCATCCCTTCCGTGCTCGTCCCGGTCGTCTCGCTGACCAAGGACAACATCAAGGACACCGTCATCAAGGACGGCATCTACACGGTCGCTGAGATCTGCACGGGCAAGTACAAGGCCGCCTGCGACAAGGCCGGCCTCAAGTAGGCAGCCGTCAGGTCCCGCCGGAGTCACGGGAGTCCGCGTACGGACTCCCGTGACTCCCGCAGCGGACCGGCTGCCACGAGTTCCCACGAGTTCCTCCGGCGCCCCGCCACACCAGCCCCGCAAGCTCCGCGGGGCGCCGGAGTGATCACTCTTCCCACACTTCTGCACAACCTCCCGCCGGGTCAGGCGGCGAAGGAGATGGTTCACGTGTCCGCTACGCCCGTGCTGGCGTTGCGCGGGGTCTCCAAGCGGTTCGGTGCCGTACAGGCGCTCACCGACGTAGAGCTTGAGGTCCACGCCGGTGAGGTGGTCGCCCTGGTGGGCGACAACGGCGCCGGAAAGTCCACGCTGGTCAAGACGATCGCCGGCGTGCACCCCATCGATGAGGGCGTCATCGAGTGGGACGGCAGGTCCGTCCAGATCAACAAGCCGCACGACGCCCAGAACCTGGGCATCGCGACCGTCTACCAGGACCTCGCGCTGTGCGACAACATCGATGTCGTCGGCAACCTCTACCTCGGCCGGGAGATCCGCAAGCGCGGCGTCCTGGACGAGGTGGAGATGGAGCGCCGCTCCCGCGAGCTGCTCGACACGCTGTCGATCCGCATCCCCAGCGTGCGCATCCCGATCGCCTCGCTCTCCGGCGGCCAGCGCCAGACCGTGGCCATCGCACGCTCCATGCTCGGCGAGCCCAAGCTGGTCATCCTCGACGAGCCCACCGCCGCCCTCGGCGTGGAGCAGACCGCACAGGTCCTCGACCTCGTCGAGCGGCTGCGGGAGCGCGGCCACGCCGTGATCCTCATCAGCCACAACATGGCCGACGTCAAGGCCGTCGCGGACAAGGTCGCCGTGCTGCGCCTCGGCCGCAACAACGGCGTCTTCGAGGTCAAGTCGACCTCGCAGGAAGAGATCATCTCCGCCATCACGGGCGCCACGGACAACGCCGTGACCCGTCGTGCGGCGCGCACCAATGGGGAGATCAAGAAGTGAGCATCGACAAGACCTCCGCGGCCCCGGACACGCCCGGGGACCACGTCGTGGCGAACCCCGAGGCGGCCAAGGCCGCCGTCACGGTCGTCGACCCCCGGCTGCTGGTGCGCGAGCAGGGCTTCGGGGGATACGTCACCGAGTTCAAGCGGAAGATGAAGTCCGGTGACCTGGGATCCATTCCGGTCGTCGTCGGCCTGGCCGTCATCTGGATCATCTTCCAGAGCCTGAACTCCAACTTCCTCACCGCGGGCAACCTGTCCGACATGTCCGTCGCCATGGTCGGTACGGGCATGATCGCCGTCGGCATCGTCTTCGTGCTGCTGCTCGGCGAGATCGACCTGTCGGTCGGCTCGGTCAGCGGTGTCGCCGGGGCCGGCTTCGCCGTGCTGAACGTCACCAACGGCATGAACGAGTGGCTCGCCTTCGTGCTGGCCATCGTCACCGGCACGGTCGCCGGCGCGCTGCACGGCTTCTTCTTCGCGAAGATCGGTGTCCCCGCGTTCGCCGTCACGCTGGCCGGCCTGCTCTTCTGGAACGGCTTCATGCTCCAGGTCCTGGGCGACAACGGCACCATCAACCTCGACCCGGACGGGGTCGTGGCCCAGCTGACCAGCTACTACTTCTCGGACGTCGCCGCGGCGTACGGGCTGGCCGTCGTGGTGACCGCCGGTTACTTCCTCAGCTCGTTCCTGGGCAACCGGCGGCGGGAGGCCGCGGGGGTGCCGTCGCGGCCGCTGAGCGAGACCATCGTGCGCACGGCGCTGCTGGCGGTCCTCGCGTTCGCCGTCGCCATCGTCTTCAACCAGTACAAGGGCCTGCCGCTGGCCGTGGTGATCTTCATCGTGGTGCTGCTGGTCACGGACTTCGTGCTGCGGCGCACGGCGTACGGGCGGAAGGTGTTCGCGCTCGGCGGCAGCGTCGAGGCGTCGCGCCGGGCCGGTATCAACGTGGAGCTGGTGCGGATCTCGGTGTTCGCGATCTCCGGTACCTTCGCCGCGGTGGGTGGTCTGTTCATCGCGTCGAAGATCGCGGCGGCGAACCAGGGCGCCGGTGGGGGTGACCTGCTGATGAACGCGATCGCCGCGGCGGTGATCGGAGGGACGTCGCTGTTCGGTGGGCGGGGGCGTACGTGGAACGCGCTGCTCGGTGTGCTGGTGATCGTGTCCATTCAGTACGGGCTCGCCCTCGAGGGCATTGCCTCGCCGGTGCAGTACATGATCACCGGTGGTGTGCTGTTGGCCACGGTTGTGATCGACGCTGTGACGCGTAAGACGCAGAAGACCGCGGGGCGTGCGTAGCGCCGTGGGAGCTGCGCTGCGTGGGCGGACGCGGATGCGTCGTGGCTTGTCGCGCAGTTCCCCGCGCCCCTGAAGGGACATGACTGTGCCCGGCATCGGAAGGTGCCGGGCACAGTCGTGTCGTAGGTGGGGCGCAAGCTGGGTACAGCCGAACGCGTGACGTATGACGCATGGCCACGGCGCAGTCCTCAGGGGCGGAACATTAGACTCGACACGCCCGGCAACAGCTCGATCAGCTCTACTGCAAGGAGGCACGGGTGCCGCTGCTGACCCGTATCAGGGGACCGCGCGATCTGGACCGGCTCAGCCCGGAGGAGCTGAACCAGCTGGCGGAGGAGATCCGGACCTTCCTTGTCGAAGCGGTCTCCAAGACCGGCGGTCACCTCGGCCCCAACCTCGGCGTGGTGGAGCTCACCATCGCCCTGCACCGGGTCTTCGACTCGCCCAAGGACAAGGTGCTCTGGGACACCGGCCACCAGTCCTACGTTCACAAGCTCCTCACCGGCCGTCAGGACTTCTCCAAACTGAAGATGAAGGGCGGCCTGTCCGGCTACCCCTCGCAGGCCGAGTCCGAGCACGACGTCATCGAGAACTCGCACGCCTCGACCGTCCTCGGCTGGGCCGACGGTCTCGCCAAGGCCAACCAGCTGCGCGAACGGGACGACCACGTCGTCGCCGTCATCGGTGACGGGGCGCTGACCGGCGGCATGGCCTGGGAGGCGCTGAACAACATCGCCGAGGCCAAGGACCGCCCCCTCGTCATCGTCGTCAACGACAACGAGCGGTCGTACGCGCCCACCATCGGCGGTCTCGCCAACCACCTCGCGACGCTGCGCACGACCGACGGCTACGAGCGCTTCCTGAGCCGCACCAAGGAGATCCTCGACCGCACGCCCGTCGTCGGCAAGCCGCTCTACGAGACCCTGCACGGGGCGAAGAAGGGCCTGAAGGACTTCATCGCACCGCAGGGCATGTTCGAGGACCTCGGCCTCAAGTACGTCGGGCCGATCGACGGACACGACATCGAGGCGCTGGAGTCGGCGCTCGCCCGGGCCAAGCGGTTCGGCGGACCCGTCATCGTGCACTGCCTCACCGAGAAGGGCCGCGGCTACCAGCCCGCCCTCCAGGACGAGGCCGACCGCTTCCACGCCGTCGGCAAGATCCACCCCGACACGGGCCTGCCGATCGCCTCCTCCGGCGCCGACTGGACGTCCGTCTTCGGTGAGGAGATGGTCAAGCTCGGCGAGGAGCGCGACGACGTCGTCGCCATCACGGCCGCCATGCTCCAGCCGGTGGGCCTGGAGAAGTTCGCCAAGCGGTTCCCCGAGCGGGTCTACGACGTCGGCATCGCCGAGCAGCACGGCGCGGTGTCGGCCGCGGGCCTGGCGACGGGCGGGGTGCACCCGGTGTTCGCGGTGTACGCCACCTTCCTCAACCGCGCCTTCGACCAGGTACTGATGGACGTGGCGCTGCACAAGTGCGGGGTCACCTTCGTCCTGGACCGGGCCGGTGTCACGGGCACCGACGGCGCCTCCCACAACGGCATGTGGGACATGTCGATCCTTCAGGTCGTGCCCGGGCTGCGGCTCGCCGCGCCGCGCGACGCCGACCAGGTCCGGGCGCAGCTGCGCGAGGCCGTCGCCGTCGACGACGCGCCGACCGTGGTCCGCTTCTCCAAGGGCGCCGTCGGCCCCGCCGTGCCCGCCGTGGGCCGTGTCGGCGGCATGGACGTGCTGCGCGAGCCCGGCACCGACCGGCCCGACGTGCTGCTGGTCTCCGTCGGCGCGCTCGCGCCGATGTGCCTGGAGATCGCCGGTCTGCTCGACCGGCAGGGCATCTCCACCACCGTCGTCGACCCGCGCTGGGTCAAGCCCGTCGACGAGGCGATGGCCCCGCTCGCCGAGCGGCACCGTGTGGTCGTCACCGTCGAGGACAACAGCCGCGTCGGCGGTGTCGGCTCGGCGGTCGCGCAGGCCCTGCGGGACGCGGGAGTCGACGTCCCGCTGCGCGACTTCGGCATCCCGCCGCGCTTCCTCGACCACGCCTCGCGCGCCGAGGTCATGGCCGAGATCGGCCTCACCGCGCCGGACATCGCCCGCCAGGTGACCGGGCTGGTCGCCAAGCTGGACGGGCGGTACGAGCGCAGCGCCGCGGACGCCGTGGACTCGGTGGAGAGCGCGCGCGACTGACGCGGCTGAACGAGCTCTGATGGGCCGGTGTCCCCACCGTGAGGGTGGTGGAACCGGCCCATTGGCGTGAATTGGTCCGTGCCGGGGCATACGGATGGTGCCACCTCTCGATCATGTCGAGGACGACAAGCGTGGGAGGTACCCCGTGAGCAGCACCCTCTTCCGGACGAAGAAGGTCGAGCAGTCCATCCTCGACACCGAGGAACCAGAACACGCGCTCAAGAAGTCCTTGTCCGCGCTGGATCTGACCGTGTTCGGCGTCGGTGTGATCATCGGCACCGGCATCTTCGTCCTCACCGGCACGGTCGCGAAGGACAACGCCGGGCCCGCGGTGGCCCTGGCGTTCGTCGCGGCCGGCGTCGCCTGTGCGCTGGCCGCGCTCTGTTACGCGGAGTTCGCGTCCACGGTTCCGGTCGCCGGGTCCGCCTACACGTTCTCCTACGCCTCACTGGGCGAGCTGCCCGCCTGGATCATCGGCTGGGACCTCGTCCTGGAATTCGCCCTGGGGACGGCGGTGGTGGCCGTCGGCTGGTCCGGCTACATCCAGTCGCTCATGGACAACGCGGGCTGGGTCATGCCGGCGAGCCTGGGCAGCCGGGAGGGCTCCGACGTCTTCGGCTTCGACATCCTCGCCGCCGCGCTCGTCCTCGTCCTCACCGGCATCCTCGTGCTCGGCATGAAGCTGTCGGCCCGGATCACGTCGATCGTCGTCGCCATCAAGGTGACGGTCGTCCTTGTCGTGATCATCGCGGGCGCGTTCCTCATCGACGCCGACAACTACGACCCGTTCATCCCGAAGGAGAAGCCCGTGGAGGCCGGGAGCAGTCTCCAGGCCCCACTCATCCAGTTGATGTTCGGCTGGGCGCCCTCCAACTTCGGCGTGATGGGCATCTTCACCGCGGCCTCGGTCGTGTTCTTCGCCTTCATCGGCTTCGACGTCGTGGCCACGGCCGCGGAGGAGACCCGGAACCCGCAGCGCGACATGCCGCGCGGCATCCTCGGCTCCCTCGTGATCTGCACGACGCTGTACGTCCTCGTGTCGATCGTCGTCACCGGCATGGAGCACTACAGCAAGCTGGACGTCGACGCGCCGCTCGCCGAAGCCTTCAAGGCGACCGGGCATCCTTGGTACGCGGGCTTCATCAGCTTCGGCGCCGCGGTCGGCCTCACGACGGTGTGCATGATCCTGCTCCTCGGCCAGACGCGGGTGTTCTTCGCGATGAGCCGGGACGGGCTGCTGCCGCGGTTCTTCTCCCACGTCCACCCGCGGTTCAAGACCCCGCACCGGCCGACGATCCTGCTGGGCGTGATCATCGCGATCGTCGCCGGGTTCACTCCGCTGACCGAACTCGCCGCCCTGGTGAACATCGGCACGCTGTTCGCCTTCGTGGTGGTCGCCATCGGCGTGATCATCCTCCGCAAGACCCGCCCCGACCTGCCCCGGTCCTTCCGCACCCCGTGGGTGCCGGTCATCCCGATCCTGTCGGTGTGCGCCTCGCTGTGGCTGATGATCAACCTGCCCGCCGAGACGTGGGTGCGGTTCGCCATCTGGATGGTCGTCGGCTTCGTCGTGTACTTCCTCTACGGCCGCACCCACAGCCGCCTCGCCCTACAGGAGGCAGAGAAGGAACAGCCGACACCCGGCGGTTCCGCCTAGCCGCAGGCAGTCGTGCCGCTGGGGCGATGCCGCGCGAACGCCCCGCCCCCAGCACCCACGCCGGGCTCCTACGGACGCACCGTACGGGGCCCGGCGACCTCCGCCCCCAGCTCCCCGACCCGCCTCCGCAACTCCCGGTCCGCCGTCACCACCAGCACCGCACGCTCACCGGCCGACGCGACGACCTCCACGATGTGATCGTCCCCACTGCCCGGCGCCGACGACACCCGCACCCCGGGCACGGACTCCACGCCCCGCGCAGCCCCCTCCACCACGAGCACGACCTCGACCGCCCCGGAAACCCCGGGCACCCCGTCCGCCGCCAACCGGTCCCGCAACCGCTCCGCCGCCCCCCGCCGGTCCCGCCACCACCCGTCCGGCACCGACCCGACGACGTTCGCGGCGTCGACGACGACAAGCAGAGGCAGGTGGTCGTTCATGTGGCCAGGGTCGCACGGAACATGACCGCCCGGCGCGGTAGGGCCGCACGCGTGGCCGTCCGGCCCGCATAAAGTGAACTGGTGAACGGCGAATGGCTCATCCGCGGCCGTGACGGCCGCCTCACCGTCTACCTTCCCTCCGACGACGCCGTCCTGTGCCGTGCGGAACGCGGCCCTGCCGGCCCCTGGGAAGACGCTCCCCGCACCGTCGGCGGCAGCCAGAAGCTGCGCCCGGGCGCGGCGGTCGGCCAGGGCGCCGACGGGTACGCCCACCTGGCCGCGTGGCGGCCCACCGTGCCGGGGGAGTCGGGGCTCGTGCACTCCACGCACTTCCGGCCGGGGCTCGCTCCCCTGGACTGGGTTCCGATCGGGCACCCGGATCAGAAGGGCGACCGGACGGGCCCGCCGGCCGTCGCCGTGGACGGCGCGGGGCGCGGCTATGTCTTCGTCCGGAACAAGGGCGGCGGGGTGAGCCTGCGCAACCAGAAGGTGAAGGGCGGCTGGGGAGGGTGGCTGGACCTCGCAGGGCATGACGTGGAGGGGGAGTTGGCCGCCCTGACGGGGGAGTCGGGGCTCGTGGAGGTGTACGCCTGCGTGCCCGGCGGGATCCTGCACTGGCGGCAGGAGGGGGACGGGAAGAAGCCGGTGCGCACCGAAGGCGTCGACGTGCCCGTCCGGCCGGGAACCCTGCGCGCGCTCGCCACGTCCGCCGAGCACACCACCCTGTTCTTCACGGACACCTCCGGCGACCTGTGCGCCTGGCGTCCGGGCGAGAAGCCGGTGACGCTCATCGCGTCGGCCGGGCCGGGGCCGGTGTCCGCCGTGCGGTGTGAGATCGAGGGGCACGACTGCACCGTTCTCGCCCAGCGGTCGGCGAGCGGCCGGGTCGCCTTCGCCGCCTATCCGACCGAGCAGGAGTCCGCCGGCGCCTGGTGGACCGAGTCCGGGCCACCGTTGCCCGCCGACGCCACGGTGTCGCTGGCGCTCGACGAGGACGGTGAGGTCGTCGCGGCCTCCCTCGCCCCGTCGACCGGCACACTGCTCCTCACCCGCCGCAAGGACGAGCCGGGGCTCGCGCTGGAGGCCTGGCGGGAGATCTGACTCTCCCGTTCCACTTGAGGCTCCTGTCGCTCCAGACACATGAGACGTGTCAAGGGTTGTACGGATGTGTGCGTGACAAGGCGCACCTGGGGTGAACATGGTCAAAAAGTGAAGGTCTTGTTAACCTCCTCGGACTTGTTCGATTTTGCTCGGGGGGCCGGTTGCTGCTGCGTCTGGCCGACGCCGTGGCAACGGGGTTGGGGAATGATGTCGTGAGCAGATCCTCCACGGTGGATCTTGTCGTTGTCGGACTCGGTTACGTGGGGCTGCCGTTGGCACGGTCCGCCGCCGCCGCGGGCCTGAAGGTGGTCGGTCTCGACCGCAGCCGACGGGTGGTCGACGGGCTGAACACCGGCCGTTCGCATGTGGACGACATCACCGACACCGACGTGCGCTCCATGCTGGAGCAGGGTTTCGAGGCCACGGACCGGGCCGGCGTCATCGCCGACGCCGCCGCGGTCGTCGTGTGTGTTCCGACGCCCCTGACCGACCACGGTGCCCCGGACCTCGGCGCGGTGCACGCCGCCGTCGACGACATCGCCGCCCATCTGCGGACCGGCACGCTCGTGGTGCTGGAGTCGACGACGTACCCCGGGACCACCGACGAGGTCGTCAGGCCGCGGCTGGAGGCCGGTGGCCTGCGCGTCGGGGCCGACTTCCACCTCGCGTTCTCCCCGGAGCGCATCGACCCGGGCAACGCCTCCTTCGGCCTGGAGAACACGCCCAAGGTCGTCGGCGGCATCACGGCCGACTGCACCAAGGCCGCCCGCGCCCTCTACGAGCGGTTCGTCAACCGGGTCGTCGAGGCCAAGGGCACCCGCGAGGCCGAGATGGCCAAGCTGCTGGAGAACACGTACCGGCACGTCAACATCGCCCTCGTCAACGAGATGTCGATGTTCTGCCGGGAGATCGGCGTCGACCTGTGGGACGCCATCCGGTGCGCGTCCACCAAGCCGTTCGGCTTCGCGCCCTTCTACCCCGGACCCGGTGTCGGCGGGCACTGCATTCCGATCGACCCCAACTACCTCTCGTACAAGGTGCGTTCGCTGGGCATCCCGTTCCGCTTCGTGGAGCTGGCGCAGGAGATCAACCAGCGGATGCCCGTGCACGTGGTGAACCGGGCCGCCGATCTGCTCAACGACCAGGGCAAGGCCGTGCGCGGGTCCCGCGTGCTGCTGCTCGGCGTGACCTACAAGCCGGACATCTCCGACCAGCGGGAGAGCCCGGCCCTGGCCGTCGCCGAGAACCTCCTCGCGCGCGGAGCCGAGCTCGTCTACTTCGACCCGCGGGTCGAGGACTGGCGTGTCGGCGGAGCGCCCGTCGAGCGTGCCGGCGACTACCTCGCCGCCGCCGAGGCCGCCGACCTCACCATCCTGCTCCAGCCGCACCGCGAGATCGACCTGGACGAGCTCGCCGACCGCGCCCGGGCACTCTTCGACACCCGGGGCAAGGCCGCCGATCACCCGCGGGTGGTCAAGCTGTGACCTCCGAGGACACGTACATACCCGGGGCCGTCGAAGCCGGCGGCCGCCGCGCACATCGCAAGCGACGGCATCTGAAGGTCTCGTACTTCGTCTTCCTGGGCCTGGCCGCGCTGATCGCCACCCGGCTCGACGCCGGTTCCCTGCACCTGTACTCGCTGGGTGCGATGGGCCTGCTGTCCCTGAAGATGTTCGGCGCCCTCTTCTACCGTCCGGCCAAGGCCGGGCGGGAGGAGCTGGAGTACCTCGAGAACGCCTGGGTCACCGCGGTCATCCCGATCTACAACGAGGACCCGGTGATGTTCGAGCAGGGCATGCGCAGCCTCCTCGCGCAGAGCCGCCTGCCGAACGAGATCCACATCATCGACGACGCGAGCGCCAACGACTCGGGCATCAAGGCGGCGAAGAAGCTGCGCCGCGAGTTCGAGGCCAGGGGCGTCAAGTACACCGTGAGCGTGCAGCCCGAGAACAAGGGCAAGCGCGAGGCGCTGGCGCTGGGCTTCGAGGCCGCCCCGTACTCCGACATCTTCCTGTGCGTCGACTCGGACACGGTGCTGTCCCGGGACACCGTCCGCGAGCTGCTGCTGCCGCTGGCCGACGAGAAGATCATGGCCTCCACCGGCATGGTCCTGGCGCTCAACCACGACAGCAACATCTTCACCCGCCTCCAGGACCTGCGCTACGGCAACTCGTTCCTCTTCGAGCGGGCCGCCTACTCGCGGCTGAAGTCGGTCCTGTGCTGCTGCGGCGCGCTGTCGGCGTACCGCGGCTCGCTGGTGCGCAAGTACCTGCCGGACTTCCTCAACCAGCAGTTCCTGGGCAAGCCGGCCGTCTTCGGTGACGACCGCCGCATGACCAACTACTGCCTGATGGAGGGCCAGGTCGTCTTCCAGGAGACGGCCGTCGGCTACACCGCCGTCCCCGAGAAGCTGCCGCACTTCCTGCGCCAGCAGGTCCGCTGGAACAAGTCCTTCTTCCGCGAGTCGCTGTGGGCCTTCCGGCACCAGAAGAAGTACCGGCCGGCCTTCTGGCTGACCTGCATGGAACTCGCGCTGTGGCTGGTCTTCGGCACGGCGATGTTCTACTCGATGGTCATCCTGCCCATCATGAAGCCCGCCCAGTTCGTCAACCACATCGGCGACTACCTCATCTTCATGGTGCTGATGGGGTACCTCCGCAACGTGCGGTACCTCGACTTCCCGCGCCGCGGCATGGGCTTCGTCAAGCGCTTCGGCATGTTCCTGCTCGCGCCGCTCTACGGCGTGATCCAGCTGACCCTGCTGACCCCGCTGCGTTTCTACGCCCTGTTCACCCTGCACAAGGGCTCCTGGGGCACCCGTCAGGGCGGTGTCGAGGTGTCCGTGGCCGGTGATCACGAGAACGACGTGACGGAGATCTTCGAGGAAGAGGACCCGTACTCCGACAAGAAGGTCACCGAGACGCTCCAGCTGATGCGTCTGGAGGGCGTGGCCCTGCGCACCCGGCCCCGCCCGGCGGGCGGTATCCCGTCCCAGCCGCAGCCGATCCCCGGCTACGACGAGGAGCAGCATGCGGGCGTTCCGCAGCAGCGCGTGAGCTGGGGGGCGCCGGCACCGGCCGGGCAGCAGCAGTGGCAGGGCGGGTACGAGGGCCATCCCGACCCGTACCAGCAGCAGCACCCGCAGCAGGGCGCCTACCCGTACCAGGACCCCTCCTGGCAGCAGGGGAACGGTCAGGGCGGCTGGTAGGGCCGCAGCAGAGCAGAGCAGAGCAGAGCAGAGGGGCGGCCGGGGGGCCGCCCCTCTCACATGTACACGGGCCCGATGGGCAGGGGCCTCAGGTGTACGAGGCCATCGCCTCCTCGACCGTCAGCACCGGGATGTCCCGGTCGTCGATCGCCTTCATCAGCGTCTCCAGACCCGCCTTGCCGATCTCGGTGCTCGTGGCCGGGGCGCCCTCGGTGACCTTGTGCAGACAGAGGATCAGCCAGTCACCGCTGTTCACGCACCGGTCGAGCCGGCCGCCCGTGCCCGTCAGCTTCGACAGGGCCGTACCGCCGATGCCGTCGCCGTCGTTGATGCCGGTCAGTGCCTTCAGGCGGTAGGGCATCGCCGGGGCGAACGACTCGATGGTCTCGGAGATGATCGACCGGGCCGTGGTGAAGTGCCGGCTCGCGATCTGGTCCACCGGGACACCGTCGGTCGTCTTCTGGAACGCGCCGTGCGGATAGGCGAAGTGCTCACTGGTGAAGCCGTTGGACACCAGCCACTCGCGCAGCTTCCGGAAGTCGTCGTCGGCCTGCTCCGCGGTCAGCTTGGGATAGCTGGCCGTGTGCACGGCGTTCGCGTACGAGTGGCCCGCCATCTCCCAGCCGGAGAAGTCCTGCATGGACCGCATCTGGCCCAGCGTCAGGAAGCTGCCGGTGCCGATGGCGTCGGCGATGTTGTAGACCGTGCCGGGGAAGCCGAAGCGGTCCATGACCGGGCGGGCCAGGTCGTGGATCGACTTGTGGGAGTCGTCGAAGGTGATGGAGACGACGCCCTTGGGGAAGACCGAGACCGTGTCCGGTATCAGCTCGACGGCCTGCAGCCGGTAGGTCACCGGACCGCCCGCGTCGTCGTACACCGCGAACGACATGTCGGTGAAGCCGGTCTTCGTGGACGGCTTGCCGTCGGCGCCGATGGAGTAAGTCCCGGCCGCCGCGTTGACATCCGCCCACTGGAGGTGGACGGTCACCCACTCCCCGGACTGCACGTAGTTCGCCGACGTCTTGGAGTGGGCGTGGAACGTCCAGGCGAAGTGGTTCGCGAGGGAGCCGCTGCCCAGGTAGAAGACCATCTTGGCCAGGTTCGTCACGTCGTCGACGCGGAAGACGAGCCGGATCATCTTGCCGGTCATGCTCATCGCGGGCATGCCGGTCCTGCGGACGTAGGACTGCTTGCCGGAGCCGCCCGTGGTCACCCGGACCGACTGGGTGCCGCGGACGAAGACGGACGTGTCGTTCGCCTCGGCCGACGCGGTGCCCGCGCCGCCGGGCGTCCAGCCATGGCCGGACTGGAACTGCTGGGACCAGCTCGCCCGCCGGTACTTGGGGCGGCGCCCGGAGGGGGCGTAGAGGGGAGGCGTGGTGAGGCCCCCGATGCCTCCCGCGGCGGCAGGGGCGGCCGCGGGCTGCGCCACCACCTTGCCCAGCCACGCCCCGCCACCGGCCATGGCGACGCCTCCTGTACCGCCCATCAGCAGAGCGGAGCGCCTGCTCACCACCGGCTTGTCCTCCGTTGCCTCGGCAGCGTGCCTGTGGGCGCCGGACCGCCTGTTCCTCACCGGGACTCCCGAACCGTGTCGAAGTAGTTCATGCCCTCGCCGGTGAAGTCCTCGACCTCGGCCTGGACTTCCTTCGCCGACAGGGTTTCGTTCGCGTTGTAGTAGAGCCAGTCGATCTTCATGTCCCAGGCGCGGTCGCCCTTGAACGGCAGATCGATGAACCAGTGGTTGAAGTTCACGGACATGTCCGCGCGCGGGGCGTACTTCCCGTTGCTGAGGAAGAGCTTCCTGCCGTCCATCCAGTAGGCGACCACGCCGTCCTTCACCCTGATCAGCATGGTGTGCCAGGTGTCGAGGCTCTTCTTCGTGGTCTGGTAGACCCGGTCGTTCGTCTTGTGGTCGTACCAGGTCACGGTGTCGAGCTTGGGGCCCGGCCGACCCCATCCGCCGTTCGGCATGTACTCGTTGTCCAGCTCGCTGTACTTCGAGCCCTTGCCGCCGATGGTGTAGAAGGTCTGGTTGACGTGGTCGCCCAAGTCCCCGGTGGCCGGCTCGTCACTGAAGTGGATCCGGGCCGCGTAGGTGCCGTCGCGGAACTTGCTCGCGGCCGTGCCGAGGCTCGCCTGCTTCGTCCCGGCCTCGGTGCCGTCCGTGCTGGCGCGCAGGTTGAGGACCTGGCCCTCGGCCAGGGCGCCCTTCGCGGTGGGGAAGGTGACGCCCTCCGCCGACCAGGTGTTCTCGATGCCCGGGCCGCCCTTGCTGGTGCGGACCAGCCAGCCGTGCTTGAACAGGGCCGGGTCCTTGGCGCCCTGGTAGGTGAAGTCGTCGAACAGCACTCCGGCCGGCGGGGCCGGCAGCGGCGCGGGCGCGTCGGCCTTCGCCGAGGCCTTCTTCTCGTCGCTCGCCTTGGTGCCGTCCGGCTCCTCGCCCCAGGCGAGGACGCCCCGCTTGTACGCGGTGACCTTCTCCGCCTCCTTGTACGACGTCATCTCGGCGTCGAAGGAGCGGTCGTCGGACTGCTTCAGCTCCTTGTGGTCGGTGCGGAACAGCTGGACGTCGATGCCCTTGCTGTTCGCTCCGGGCTTCAGGTCGCCCGCGCCCTCGGTGAACCTGAGCTCCAGGTAGTGGTCGGCGGTGTCGGTGGCCTTGTCCATCGCGACGATCCGCCCGGCGACGTTCGAGCAGCCGAAGACGACGTTGACGCAGTTGAAGGCGTACGAGGAGGGCCCCGCGGAGCCGTCGGCCGTGAACCAGTACCGGAGCGTCACCTCGCTCAACGGCAGTGGCTTGTCCGTGTCGTTGAAGACCTCGAACGACGGCTTGGCCGCCGTGGCCGTCGCCGGGGTGTCGGTCCGGTAGCGGACCTTCAGCTCGGGCGGGTCCGGGTTCGCCGCCTTCCACACGGGATAGAGCGCCGTGCCGCCGGCGGCGACCACCGCCACGAGGAGCAGGAGCCTGATCTTGGGCCAGACCCGGCGTCGGGGTGTTCGGCGACGAGGGGACGCCACGCAGGACTCCTTCGAGGACACCCGGCGGTCTTGGGTGGAGACCGTCAGAGTCAGGTAAACAATGGTCGGATTGTGTGAGGATCCTATCTATGACGGCATGCGAAAAGGGGGGCGGGTGCACGGATTGTTACCGTACGCCCCACCCCCCTCAGGGGTAACGCGTTACGCCGGGACGCTCGCGACGCCCGGAGCCAGGAACCTCTTGCCGTTCACGCGCTCGGAGACGCCCTCGCGGTCCAGGTACGGCGTGATGCCACCCAGGTGGAACGGCCAGCCGGCGCCGGTGATGAGGCACAGGTCGATGTCCTGCGCCTCGGCGACGACGCCCTCGTCGAGCATGAGGCCGATCTCCTGCGCCACCGCGTCGAGTACGCGGTCACGGACCTGCTCCTCCGTCAGGACGCTGTCGCCCTGCTTCAGCAGCGCGGCGACCTCCGGGTCGAGCTCGGGCTTGCCGCTGTCGTAGACGTAGAAGCCGCGCTTGCCGGCCTTGACGACGGCCGCGAGGTTCGGGGAGACCGTGAAGCGGTCCGGGAACGCCCGGTTGAGCGTCTCGGAGACGTGCAGACCGATCGCCGGGCCGACCAGCTCCAGCAGGACCAGCGGCGACATCGGCAGACCGAGCGGCTCGACGGCCTTCTCGGCGACCTCGACCGGGGTGCCCTCGTCGATGACGTTCTGGATCTCGCCCATGAAGCGGGTCAGGATGCGGTTCACGACGAACGCCGGGGCGTCCTTGGTGAGGACCGCGGTCTTCTTCAGCTTCTTGGCGACGCCGAACGCCGTGGCCAGGGAGGCGTCGTCGGTCTGCTCGCCGCGGACGATCTCCAGCAGCGGCAGCACGGCGACCGGGTTGAAGAAGTGGAAGCCGACGACCCGCTCGGGGTGCTTCAGCTTCGAGGCCATCTCCGAGACGGAGAGGGAGGAGGTGTTCGTCGCGAAGATGGCGTGCGCCGGGGCGACCGCCTCGACCTCCGCGAACACCTTCTGCTTGACGCCCATCTCCTCGAACACGGCCTCGATGATGAAGTCCGCGTCCGCGAAGCCCTCGGCCTTGTCCAGCACACCGGACACCAGCGCCTTGAGGCGGTTGGCCTTGTCCTGGTTGATCCGGCCCTTGCCGAGCAGCTTGTCGATCTCGGCGTGGACGTAGCCCACACCCTTGTCGACGCGCTCCTGGTCGATGTCGGTCAGCACGACCGGCACCTCCAGGCGGCGCAGGAACAGCAGCGCGAGCTGGCTGGCCATCAGACCGGCGCCGACGACACCCACCTTGGTGACCGGGCGGGCCAGGCTCTTGTCCGGGGCGCCGGCCGGGCGCTTGCCGCGCTTCTGCACCAGGTTGAAGGCGTAGATGCCGGAGCGCAGTTCGCCGCCCATGATGAGGTCGGCGAGCGCCTTGTCCTCGGCGTCGTAACCCTGCTGGAGGTCGCCGTTCTTGGCGGCGGCGATGATGTCCAGGGCGCGGTAGGCGGCCGGGGCCGCGCCGTGCACCTTGGAGTCCGCGATGAAGCGGCCCTTGGCGACGGCCTGGTCCCAGGCCTCGCCGCGGTCGATCACCGGGCGCTCGATCTCCAGCTCGCCCTTGAGGACGGCCGCGGTCCAGATCAGCGACTGCTCCAGGAAGTCCGCGCCCTCGAAGATCGCGTCGGCGATCCCGAGCTCGAAGACCTGCTTGCCCTTGAGCTGCTTGTTCTGGTTGAGGCTGTTCTCGATGATCACCGAGACGGCCTTCTCGGGGCCGATCAGGTTCGGCAGCAGGGCGCAGCCGCCCCAGCCCGGGACCAGACCGAGGAAGACCTCGGGCAGCGAGAACGCGGGCAGGGCCGCGGAGACGGTGCGGTAGGTGCAGTGCAGACCGACCTCGACACCGCCGCCCATCGCGGCGCCGTTGTAGTACGCGAAGGTCGGCACGGCCAGCTTGGACAGCCGCTTGAAGACCTCGTGGCCGCCCTTGCCGATGGCGAGGGCGTGCTCGTACTCCTTGAGGATCTCCACGCCCTTGAGGTCGGCGCCGACCGCGAAGATGAACGGCTTGCCGGTGAGGCCGACGCCGACGATCTCGCCGTCCGCCGCCTCCTTCTCGACCTGGTCGATCGCGGCGTTCAGGTTCGCCAGCGACGCCGGGCCGAAGGTGGTCGGCTTGGTGTGGTCGTGGCCGTTGTCCAGGGTGATCAGGGCGAAGCGCCCGGCACCGAGGGGGAGGTCGAAGTGGCGTACGTGCGCAACTGTGACGACCTCGTCCGGGAACAGCTCGGAAGCCTGCTTGAGAAGCTCGGCGGTGGTGCTCACTTGTCCCCCTCGAAGTGCGGGTTCTCCCAGATGACCGTCGCGCCCATGCCGAAGCCGACGCACATGGTGGTCAGGCCGTAGCGGACGTGCGGCTGCTCCTCGAACTGGCGGGCCAGCTGCGTCATCAGACGGACGCCGGAGGAGGCCAGCGGGTGGCCGAAGGCGATGGCGCCGCCGTACTGGTTGACGCGCTCGTCGTCGTCGGCGATGCCGTAGTGGTCGAGGAAGGCCAGGACCTGGACGGCGAAGGCCTCGTTGATCTCGAACAGGCCGATGTCGGAGATCGACAGACCCGCCTGGGCCAGCGCCTTCTCCGTCGCCGGGATCGGGCCGTAGCCCATGACCTCGGGCTCGACGCCCGCGAAGGAGTAGGCGACCAGGCGCATCTTCACGGGGAGGTCGTGCTCCCGCGCGAACTCCTCGGAGGCGATGAGGGAGGCGGTGGCGCCGTCGTTCAGACCGGCCGCGTTACCGGCGGTGACCCGGCCGTGCACACGGAACGGGGTCTTCAGACCGGAGAGGTTCTCCAGGGTCGTGCCCGGGCGCATCGGCTCGTCGGCGGTGACCAGGCCCCAGCCCGTCTCACCGGCCTCGGGGGAGGTGCGGCGGACCGAGATCGGCACCAGGTCGGCCTGGATCTTGCCGTTGGCGTACGCCTTGGCGGCCTTCTCCTGGGAGCGCACGGCGTACTCGTCGGCGCGCTGCTTGGTGATCTGCGGGTAGCGGTCGTGCAGGTTCTCCGCGGTCATGCCCATGAACAGGGCCGACTCGTCGACCAGCTTCTCGCTCACGAACCGCGGGTTCGGGTCGACGCCCTCGCCCATGGGGTGACGCCCCATGTGCTCGACACCGCCGGCGATGGCGACGTCGTACGCGCCGAAGGCGACGGAGCCGGCGACCGTGGTGACGGCGGTCAGGGCGCCGGCGCACATGCGGTCGATCGAGTAGCCGGGGACCGACTGGGGGAGACCGGCCAGGATCCCGGCCGTGCGGCCGATGGTGAGTCCCTGGTCACCGATCTGCGTGGTCGCGGCGATGGCGACCTCGTCGATCTTCTTCGGGTCGAGTCCGGGGTTGCGGCGCAGCAGCTCCCGGATCGCCTTCACGACGAGGTCGTCGGCACGGGTCTCGTGGTAGATGCCCTTCGGGCCCGCCTTGCCGAACGGGGTGCGGACGCCGTCGACGAAGACGACGTCCCTGACGGTACGAGGCACGATGGCTCTCCTCCAGGGTCCGGAACTGCATTGCTGCTGCGATGCGCTGAGCGCGCGCTCAGGCCCATGCTACTTATGGGTAACGTAGCTGCACAGTCCTGACAGGCGGAGCGGTGAAGGTCACACCTTCGGGGGTGCCGTGGATCCCCGAGGTGTCAGTACGGGCGTGGGCACGGGATGCGACCCGGCCGTGCCCTCTGCGGTGATCACCCCGAACAACGTCCGAGCCACCTCCGCCCCGAACCCGTGCACGTCATGGCTCATCGCGGACAGCGTCGGATGCGTCAGCCGGCACAGCTGCGAGTCGTCCCACGCCAGGAGGGACACGTCCTCCGGCACCCGCAACCCCATCTCCGCCGCCACCGACAGCCCCGCCACCGCCATGATGTCGTTGTCGTACACGATCGCGGTCGGCCGGTCCGGCACCGCCGCGGTCAGCAGCGACCGCGTCGCCCGCGCCCCCGCGTCCCCCGAGAAGTCCGTCGCCACCTGCCACGCCCCGGCCAGCTCCAGCGCCCCCGCCGCCTCGTCGAACGCCGCCGTCCGGATCGCCGTGTGCCCGAGGGCCGCCGCCCCGCCGACCCGGGCGATCCGCCGGTGCCCGAGCGCGGCCAGGTAGCGCACCGCTTCCGTCACGGCCGTGGCGTCGTCGGTCCACACGGAAGGGAGCCCCCCGGTCAGTGAGGGATGCCCGACGGCGACCACCGGCAGCCCGAGCCCCTCCACTAGGCCCACCCGGGGATCGCCGGCCTGGAAGTCGACGAGGATCGACCCGCCGACCTGCCGCCCCCGCCACCACGCCTCCTGGACCCGCAGCTCCTCGTCCATGCTCCGGACGAGCCGCAGCAGCAGGGAACAGGAGTGCTCGGCCAGGACGCTCTCCACGCCCGAGACGAACTCCATGTACCAGGGTTCGAGCCCGAGCATCCGCGCCGGCCGGCACACCGCGAGCCCCACCACGTCCACGCGGGACCCGGCCAGCGTCCGGGCCGTGAGGTTCGGCGCCCAGCCCAGCTCCCGCGCGGCCCGGAAGATCCGGTCCCGGGTCGCCTCCGACAGCCCGGGCTTGTGGTTGAAGGCGAGCGACACGGCACCCTTGGACACGCCGGCGCGCGCGGCGACGTCCCTGATGGTGACGCGGGGGGTCGGCGTGGCCGTCATCGGGTGGGCTCCACGCAGTACAGGGCCGAACGAGCGCTCCGGACGTCCGGAGTCCTCCAGCCGCTCACCCCGATGGTCACCTCTTCGCCCGGCAGCAGCGTGACCAGCCCCCGGTCGGCCCGCGCCCCCGGATCCAGCCGGTCGGCCTGGAGCAGCAGGTCCCGGACCAGGGTGCGGGCGGTCACGGTGATGCCGTCCGGGGCGAGCGCGACGTCGAACCGCGGTGCGGGATAAGGGACGTCACGGTCCGGTACCGGGAAGTGCAGTGCCCGGAGTCCCTCCGCGTCCGCGACCAGGAACTCCTTCGGCCCGACCGGCGTCAGCTCACGCGGGACACCGGCCCGGGCGACGGTCCGCCCCACGGCCGCCAGCTCCACGGCCGCCTGCCCCAGTACCTCGCCCTCGACGGACATCCGGCGCAGGATCAGCGTCCCCCTCCAGTCCTGCGCCGACTGGTTGACGGCGGCCCACTCCAACCGCCCGTCCCGCGCCCGCAGCGTCAGCAGCCGGTCCGCGTACAGCCGTTTCAGCTCGTGGTACAGCGGCTTCTCCCGGCCGTCGCCGTCGATCGCCGCCCAGGACGTCACCGGCCAGCAGTCGTTGAGCTGCCAGACGACCGTGCCCGCGCACACCGGCCAGTGCGCGCGCCAGTGCTCGATCCCGGCCGCGCCCGCCCGCGCCTGGTTGAGCTGCATGAGGTAGTGCCAGCGGTCGAAGTCCCCGTCCGGCACGGCGAAGTGCCGGGCCAGCCCCCGCTCCAGCTTGCCGTTGCCGTCGTCGGCCTTCTGATGGTGCAGCACGCCGGGGGAGTCCGGCGCGAGTTCCTCCCCGGGCAGAGCGCGCCGCAGCGTGGTGTACGCGGGCGGCGCCTGCCAGCCGAACTCGGCGACGAACCGGGGCACGCTCAGCCGGTAGTCGGCGTAGTCCTCCCGGTTCCACACCTCCCACGAGTGGTGGGTGCCGTGTGCCGGGTCGTTCGGGTGGTGCCGCCAGGACCCGGACCAGGGGCTGCCCGCCGTGTACGGCCGGGTCGGGTCCAACTCGGCCACCACACGCGGCAGCACGCCCAGGTAGTACCCCTCGCCCCAGGAGTCCCCGGCCAGCGCCGGCTCCCACCCCCAGTCCCGGAAGCCCCACAGGTTCTCGTTGTTGCCGTTCCACAGCACCAGCGACGGATGCGGCATCAGCCGTACGACGTTCTCCCGCGCCTCGGCCTCCACCTCACCGCGCAGCGGCTGCTCCTCCGGGTAGGCCGCGCACGCGAACGGGAAGTCCTGCCAGACCAGCAGCCCGAGTTCGTCGCAGGCGTCGTAGAAGTCCTCGCTCTCGTAGATCCCGCCGCCCCAGACGCGTACGAGGTCCACGCCCGCGGCGGCGGCCTGCTCCAGCCGCTCCCGGTAGCGCGCGCGGGTGATCCGGGACGGGAAGACGTCGTCGGGGATCCAGTTGACCCCGCGTGCGAAGAGCCGCTCGCCGTTGACGACGAGGGTGAAGCCGGTGCCGTGCGCGTCGGGCCGGCGGTCCAGCTCCACGGTCCGGAAACCGACCCGCCGCCGCCACACGTCCAGCGCGTCCTCACCGTACAGCAGCCTCAACTCCACGTCGTACAGCGGCTGTTCGCCGTATCCGCGCGGCCACCACACCTCCGCGTCCGGCACCCGGAGCCGCACCACGCCGCCCGACCCGTCGACCGTCGCCCGTGCCCGCACCCCGCCCACCGTCGCCTCCACGGTGAGCGGCGCCTCCCCCCGGGTCCGCTCGACGTCGACGGCCAGCTCGACGACGCCCACGCCCTCGTCGACGGTGACCAGCGGACGCACCCGGGCGATCCGGGCCGTCGACCAGCGCTCCAGCCGCACCGGCCGCCAGATCCCGGCCGTCACCAGCGTCGGCCCCCAGTCCCAGCCGAAGGAGCAGGCCATCTTGCGCAGGTACTGGTAGGGCTCGGCGTACGCGGCGGGCCGCTCGCCCAGCCGCCCCCGTACGGCCTCGGCCTCGGCGTACGCGGAGACGAACCGCACGGACAGCCGCCCCGACAGCCCCGTCACGTCGAACCGGTACGAGCGGTGCATGTTCCGCACCGTCCCCAACGGCCGCCCGTCCAGGGAGATCTCGGCGACGGTGTCGAGCCCGTCGAAGACCAGATCGGTCTGCTCGTGCGCGACCGACGCGGACAGGTCTCCGAGCTCCCGCTCGTACGTCCAGTCGCGGCGCCCCACCCACGCCACCTCGGTCTCGTCGCGGCCGAGGAACGGGTCCGGGATCACCCCGGCCGCCATCAGGTCGGTGTGCACACAGCCCGGCACCGAGGCCGCCGGCGTGTCCGACTCGTACCGCAGGATCCATCCGTCGCCGAGCGGTGTGGCCTCCAGCATGCGCACTCCCTTAACCGGTTCAGAGAAGAGTCGTGTGTGGCGTCGTGTGTGGCTTTCACATCGTTGGCGGGAATGGGACTTTACCGGTTGAGAAAGCGCTGTCAGAGTGCCGAACCAGCCATACCGCACGTGCTCTTCCGTCCCGAGTTCCTCTCCGCGAACGGAGCTGATGCACATGAACCGCCGTACCGTCCTCGCCCTCGCCGTGGGCGCCGCCCTGCTGGCCTCCGGCTGCACGGGCACCGGAGGCTCCTCCAAGGGCGCGGATGCCGAGGCGCCCGACGACCCCGCCGAGGTCAGCGGAACCATCACCGTCCTCACCCACCGGACCGACCTCGTGCAGGACGGGACGATGAAGAAGTACGCCGCCGAGTTCCGAAAGACCTACCCCAAGGCGAAGGTCGAGTTCGACGGCATCACCGACTACGAGGGCGAAGTCAAGATCCGTATGAACACGGAGAACTACGGCGACGTCCTCATGATCCCCGGGGTGATCGAGAAGAAGGACTACCCCAGGTTCTTCGCCTCACTGGGCCGTCAGGCCGAGCGGAGCAAGAAGTACCGCTTCACCGACTACACCACGGTCGAGGGCAAGGTCTACGGCCAGAGCCCACTCGGCGCGGTCCCGGGGTTCATCTACAACAAGAAGGTGTGGCGGGAGGCCGGCGTCACCGACTGGCCGAAGACCCCGGCCGAGTTCCTCGCCGACCTCAAGGCGATCAAGTCCAGGACCGACGCGATCCCGTACTACACCAACTTCAAGGACATGTGGCCGCTCACCCAGTGGACACAGGTCAACGGCTCGGTCAGCTGCGACGAACAGGCCACCACGAAGCTCGCCGAGGGCGACCCGTGGGCCGAGGGCGCCGACGTCCGGACCGCCGACACGCTGCTCTACGACATCGTGCGCGAAGGGCTCGTCGAGAAGGATCCGACGACGACCAACTGGGAGGCCTCCAAGCCCAAGCTGGCCAAGGGGGAGATCGCCACGATGTGGCTCGGCTCCTGGGCCGTCATCCAGATGCGGGGCGCGGCGGAGCAGGCCGGCGCGGACCCCGGCGACATCGGTTTCATGCCCTTCCCGGCCCAGAAGAACGGCACCTTCTGCGCGGTGGCGCAGCCCGACTACAACCAGGCCGTCAACATCCACTCCGAGCACAAGGCCGCCGCCCGCGCCTGGATCGACTGGTTCACCGACAAGTCCGGCTACGCGGCGGACAACCTGGCGCTGTCCCCGCTCAGGTCCGCCCCGCTGCCCGAGGTCCTGAAGCCGTACGAGGAGGCCGGGGTGAGGATCCTCGACCTCGACGATGCCAAGGGCGCCGAGGTGAAGACCATCGACAACCAGTCGGAGGTCGGCATCAACAAGCCCGACTACCGCCAGGACCTGGTCGACCTCGCCCGCGGCGCCACCAAGGGCAGCCTGGACGACTTCCTGGACGGCCTCGCGAAGAAGTGGACCGACACCCAGCAGTCCCTGGGGTCCTGATGACGGACACGACCGCAAGGGCGGCCCGGGAGTCGGTGCCCGGGCCGCCCGCGCCCGGAGGGGCCCCCGCCCCGCGCCCCGCACCGCTGTGGCGCGGGGCCACCCCCTGGCTCTTCCTGCTCGCCCCGCTCACGCTGCTGATCGTCTTCACGTACGCCCCGATCGCCAACATGGTCGCCTACAGCTTCACCGACTGGGACGGCGTGAGCCCCGAGCTGCACTACACGGGCGCCGAGAACTACGCCGAACTCTTCACCCGCTCCGACCTGTTCGAGGTCTTCTGGGTCAGCGGCTACTACCTGGCGGCCTCGGTCTTCCAGATCGTCGCCGCGCTGTACTTCGCCACGATCCTCAGCTTCAACGTCCGCTTCCGGAACTTCTTCAAGGGCGTGCTGTTCTTCCCGTACCTGATCAACGGGGTGGCGATCGGTTTCGTCTTCCTCTACTTCTTCCAGGACGGCGGCACCCTCGACTCGGTCCTCGGCCTCCTCGGCATCGAGACGGACCGCGCGTGGCTCGGCTCCCCGACGTCGGCGAACACCTCCCTCGCCGCCGTCTCGGTCTGGCGCTACCTGGGCCTGAACTTCGTCCTCTTCCTGGGCGCGATCCAGTCCATCCCCGGGGAGCTCCACGAGGCGGCCGAGCTGGACGGCGCGAACCGCTGGCACCAGTTCCGCCACGTCATCGCGCCCGGCATCAAACCGGTGCTGTCCCTGACGGTGATCCTCTCGGTCTCCGGCTCGCTGTCGGTCTTCGAGATCCCGTACATCATGACCGGCGGGGCGACCGGCACCGAGACCTTCGTGATCCAGACCGTGAAGCTGGCCTTCCAGTTCAACAAGACAGGGCTCGCCTCGGCGGCCGCGATCGTGCTGCTGCTGATCGTCCTGGCGGTGACCTGGGTCCAGCGGCGCCTCGTCCCCGACGACAAGGTGGACCTCGCATGACGCGCCGCGCGGTGGCCCGAACGCTGGTGTATCTGTCCCTGGTCGCCGCGACGGTGGTGGTCCTGCTCCCGCTGGTGGCCGTACTCCTGACGTCCCTGAAGTCCGAGCGGGAGATGGCGGACGACAGCGGCGCCCTCGCCCTCCCCGACGACCTGCTCAACTTCCACAACTACGCGACGGCCTTCCAGGACGGCCACATGCTGTCGGCGTTCGCCAACACGGCTCTCATCCTGCTCTTCGCCATCGGCGGCACGGTCCTGATCGGCTCGATGACGGCGTACGCGATCGACCGCTTCACCTTCCGCTTCAGGAAGCTGGTCGTGGCCCTGTTCCTGATCGCCGCGCTGGTCCCCGGTGTCACGACCCAGGTGGCGACCTTCCAGATCGTGAACAGCTTCGGCATGTTCGACAGCCTGTGGGCGCCGATCGCCCTCTACATGGGCACGGACATCGTCTCGATCTACATCTTCCTGCAGTTCGTCCGGTCCATCCCGACCTCGCTGGACGAGGCGGCCCGCCTGGACGGCGCCAACGCCTTCACGATCTACCGCAGGATCATCCTCCCGCTGCTGAAGCCGGCGATCGCGACGGTGGTGATCGTCGAGGGCATCACCACCTACAACGACTTCTACATTCCGTTCCTCTACATGCCCTCCGAGGATCTTGGCGTGATCTCGACGTCCCTGTTCCGCTTCAAGGGCCCCTTCGGCGCCCACTGGGAGACCATCTCGGCAGGAGCGATCCTCGTGATCGCCCCGACCCTGATCGTCTTCCTGTTCCTCCAGCGCTTCATCTACAACGGCTTCACGCAAGGGGCCACGAAGTAAGCGCCCTTCTTCTCCGGGGCGCGGGGCCGTGTCGATATGCGGCTCCGCCGCATGGGCGCGAACCACCACGACACACCCGCAGCCGCCGTACGACGAGAAGCTCTGCGGCGGCTAGGCCTCCTTCGCGGACAGAGCCTCCACCAGCACCGGCGTGACCTGCTCGACCTGCCATTGACGCGCGCCATGACCTGCCAGCGCGGCCGCCACGGACTCGGCGTCGACAACCGCAGGCGGCTCCCAGCAGACCCGGCGCACCGTGTCCGGCGTGATCAGATTCTCCTGCGGCATGTTGAGCTCCTCGGCCAGGGCCGAGACCCCGGCCCGCGCGGCCGACAACCGCGCCGCGGCCACCGGGTCCTTGTCGGCCCAGGCGCGGGGCGGCGGCGGCCCCGCGACAGGCTGCCCCGGCTGCGGCAACTGCGCCTCGCTCAGCCCCTTCGCCCGGTCCACCGCGGCCTGCCACTGCTCCAGCTGCCGCTTGCCCATCCGGTGTCCGTACCCGTTCAGCGCGGCCAGCGCGTGCACGTTGGCCGGCAGGGCCAGCGCGGCCTCCACGATCGCCGCGTCCCCGAGCACCTTGCCGGGGGGAGACGTCCCGCCGCTGCGCGATCCGGTCCCGGGTCTGCCACAGCTCCCGTACGACGGCCAGCTGCCGCCGCCGGCGCACCTTGTGCATCCCGGACGTACGCCGCCAGGGGTCCTTGCGCGGCTCCGGCGGCGGGGCGGAGGCGATCGCGTCGAACTCCTGGCGGGCCCAGTCCAGCTTGCCCTGCCGGTCCAGTTCCTTCTCCAGCGCGTCGCGCAGGTCGACGAGCAGCTCGACGTCCAGCGCCGCGTACCGCAGCCAGGGCTCCGGCAGCGGACGGGTGGACCAGTCGACGGCGGAGTGTCCCTTCTCCAGGACGAAGCCGAGGACGCCCTCGACCATCGCGCCGAGGCCGACCCGGGGGAATCCGGCGAGCCGCCCGGCGAGCTCGGTGTCGAAGAGCCGTGTCGGCACCATGCCTATCTCGCGCAGGCAGGGCAGGTCCTGGGTGGCGGCGTGCAGCACCCACTCGACGCCGGACAGGGCCTCGCCCAGGGCGGAGAGGTCGGGGCAGGCCACGGGATCGATCAGCGCGGTTCCGGCGCCCTCGCGGCGCAGCTGCACCAGGTAGGCGCGCTGCCCGTAGCGGTAGCCGGACGCCCGCTCGGCGTCGACGGCGACCGGGCCGGAGCCCGCCGCGAAGGCGGCGATCACCCGGGCCAGGGCGGCCTCGTCCGCGATCACGGGCGGAATGCCCTCACGCGGCTCCAGCAAAGGGATCGGCGCCTCCGTAGCAGAAGTTCCGCCGTCGTCCGGAGGGGCGCCTCCGGTGGTTCGCAGTGAGCTGTCTGCTGCGGTCTCGTGGGCGTCGGTCACATGTCAAGGGTATCCGTGTATGGACAGCGCCCGCCGACGGAACGTTCCGTCGACGGGCACCCGGGGGTCGCAAACCAGTCAGGTCGGGGAAACATCGGGTTCGCGGGTCGTGAAGGCATGGACGGGATCGGTGGTCCGAGTTCCGTTCACGTGAGTGACTGATCACAAAGGGTCATCGGAATGAGGGTCAGTGAATGATCCCGGTCCGCAGCGCGACCGCGACCATCCCGGCGCGGTCGCCCGTGCCGAGCTTGCGGGCGATGCGGGCGAGGTGGCTCTTGACGGTCAGGGCGGACAGCCCCATGGAAACGCCGATCGCCTTGTTCGACTGGCCCTCGGCGACCAGGCGCAGCACCTCGACCTCGCGGCCGGACAGCTCGCGGTAACCGCCCGGGTGGCTCGGGGCGCCCGGGGGGCGGCGGTGCAGACGGGCGGCGGCGGCGCCGATGGGGGCGGCGCCCGGGCGGGTGGGGAGCCCGACGTTGGTGCGCGTGCCGGTGACGACGTAGCCCTTCACACCGCCGGCGAGGGCGTTGCGCACGGCGCCGATGTCGTCGGCGGCGGAGAGGGCGAGCCCGTTGGGCCAGCCCGCGGCGCGGGTCTCCGACAGCAGGGTGAGGCCGGAGCCGTCGGGCAGATGGACGTCGGCGACGCAGATGTCGCGGGGGTTGCCGATGCGGGGACGAGCCTCCGCGATGGACGAGGCCTCGATGACATCGCGTACACCGAGCGCCCACAGGTGGCGGGTGACGGTGGAGCGAACACGCGGGTCGGCCACGACCACCATGGCGGTGGGCTTGTTCGGGCGGTAGGCGACCAGGCTTGCGGGCTGCTCGAGGAGAACGGACACCAGGCCTCCTGGGGTGCGGGACGGGGCCGGCTCGTGGGGGTGAAGCCGGGACGAACCGTGCTTTCAAGGTCACAGTCGTCTTCGGCACCCAACCCGTCCGCCTTTAGAGAATGATCACGAATCGGTGATAACAATCCGTGCAATTCGGACACGCGGTCGATCATTCGAAGGTCGAACGGTTTCGCTCTGCGTCGCTACGCGGTCGAAAGTGGCCGTATCGACAAAGTGATTCGGCCAAGAGAGGGACGCAGGTGTGATCGTCGACAGGGCATGGTTGACCGCCCCGTACAGGTTCGATCAGTACGGGGTCGGAACAGGTTCGATCAGCGGGACTGGGGCCCCCGCCGCTGCGGCAGCGTCACCACCGACGCGTCCCCGGGCCCGGCCGGCGGCAGGCCCGCGACCTGGGCGAGGAGATCGCACCAGGACGCCAGGTGCGCGGCCGTGTCCGGAACCCCGCCCAGACCCTCGCGCGGCGTCCACGACGCCCGGATCTCGATCTGCGAGGCGGCCGGGCGCGCGGACAGCCCGCCGAAGTAGTGGGAGCTCGCCCGCGTGACCGTGCCGCTCGGCTCCCCGTACGCCAGTCCGCGCGTCTGGAGCGCGCCGGTCAGCCAGGACCAGCACACCTCCGGCAGCAGCGGATCCGCGGCCATCTCCGACTCCAGCTCCGCGCGCACCAGCGTCACCAGCCGGAACGTGCCCTGCCACGCGTCGTGTCCGGCCGGGTCGTGCAGCAGCACCAGCCGGCCGTCGGCCAGGTCCTGGTCGCCGTCGACGACCGCGGCCTCCAGCGCGTAGGAGTGGGGGGCGAGCCGCTTCGGCGCGGGGGTCGGCTCGACCTCGATCTGGGGCCGCAGCCGCGCCGACCTGAGCGCGTCGACGGCGGCCCGGAAGGGCAGCGGGGCGGTGTCCGCCTCCCGCCGGTCTTTCTCGGTGTCCTTCGCTTCGTCCATTCCGCCAGCGCCGTCCGACAGTCGTCCCTGAGCCGCAGCCATGCGGGAAGATTACGGGGACCGGAGCCCGGCTGCCGGGCTAGACACCCCGCGCCTCTCCAGGGGCTGAATCACGCCCATGCGCGGCGTGCGAAACTTGCCCCGTGAGTGCCAACGACGCCCCCCGGGTCCAGCAGCCGTCCGCCACGTACGACTCCGCCTTCCTCAAGGCCTGCCGGCGCGAGCCCGTCCCCCACACGCCGGTGTGGTTCATGCGGCAGGCCGGGCGCTCACTGCCGGAGTACCGCAAGGTGCGCGAGGGCATTCCGATGCTCGAGTCCTGCATGCGGCCCGAACTCGTCACGGAGATCACCCTCCAGCCGGTGCGCCGGCACAACGTGGACGCGGCGATCTACTTCAGCGACATCGTCGTCCCGCTCAAGGCCATCGGCGTCGACCTCGACATCAAGCCAGGGGTCGGCCCGGTCGTCGAGCGCCCGATCCGCAGCCGCGAGGACCTCGCCCAACTGCGCGACCTGACCCCCGAGGACGTCTCCTACGTCACCGAGGCCATCGGCCTGCTCACCCGCGAGCTCGGCGCCACGCCCCTCATCGGCTTCGCCGGCGCCCCCTTCACCCTCGCCAGCTACCTCGTCGAGGGCGGCCCGTCCCGCACGTACGAGAACGCCAAGGCGATGATGTACGGCGACCCCGAGCTCTGGGCCGATCTGCTCGACCGCCTCGCCGGCATCACGGCCGCCTTCCTGAAGGTGCAGATCGAGGCGGGCGCCTCGGCGGTCCAGCTGTTCGACTCCTGGGCGGGCGCCCTCGCCCCCGTCGACTACCGGCGCTCCGTGCTGCCGGCGTCGGCGAAGGTGTTCGACGCCGTGGCCGGCTACGGCGTGCCGCGCATCCACTTCGGCGTCGGCACCGGCGAGCTGCTCCCGCTCATGGGCGAGGCCGGCGCGGACGTCGTCGGCGTCGACTGGCGCGTCCCCATGGACGAGGCCGCGCGCCGCGTCGGCCCCGGCAAGGCGCTCCAGGGCAATCTCGACCCGACCGTGCTGTTCGCCCCGACGGAGGCCGTCGAGGCCAAGACCCAGGAGGTCCTGGACGCGGCGGCGGACCTGGAGGGGCACGTCTTCAACCTCGGCCACGGCGTCATGCCGGCCACGGACCCGGACGCGCTGACGCGGCTGGTGGAGTACGTCCACACACGGACCGCCCGCTGACGCACCCGCGCGCCGAGGGGCCCTACCAGCCCGGCCGCGCCCGCCTGCCGAAGAGGATGCCGCGCGGCTCCGGCGGCGGCGGCGTGCCGGGCCGCAACGGCCAGGCGATCAGCATGCCGGCGACAAAGCCCGCGACGTGCGCCGCGTACGCCACCGTGCCGGCGTCGGAGACCCCCTCGCCGGAGGAGTACACCGCCTGCAGGACGAACCAGAAGCCCAGCACGATCCAGGCCGGCAGCCGCAGCGGCAGGAAGATCAGGAACGGCACCAGGACCCAGACCCGGGCCCTCGGGTAGAGCACCAGATAGGCGCCCAGCACCCCCGCGATCGCCCCTGACGCGCCGATCAGGGGGGCGCCCGAGTCGGCGTTGAGGAGCGCGAAGCCGTACCCCGCCGCGTATCCGCAGACGACGTAGAAGAGCAGGAACCGGAGGTGGCCCATCCGGTCCTCGATGTTGTTGCCGAAGATCCACAGGAACAGCATGTTGCCCAGCAGGTGCAGCCAGCTGCCGTGCAGGAACATCGCTGTCAGGACGCTGAGTTCCGGGGACTTGTCGTAGGGCGGCGGCCCGACGACACAGCCGGCTCCCTGTGAGCCGACTCCGACGTCGCCCGTGGGCACCAGTCGTGGCAGCTGATGGTGGATCAGCTCCCGTGGCACCGCCGCGTAATGGTCCAGGAACGCCTGGAGGTGGCACAGCTGGGCCAGGCTGCTGTCGCCCGTCAGGGAGCCGGCCATGCCGGGGGTGCGCAGGAACACGACGATGTTGGCGGTGAGCAGGGCGTACGTCACCCAGGGGGTGCGCCGCACGGGGTTCACGTCATGGACGGGGATGACCACACCACTCGTGTGCCCGCAGAGGCGCCGATGAATCAGGGGGATGTGGCTGAACGCAGCCGTGCGGGTGTGCGTATGTGTCGGCAACCGCCCGCGGCGCGGGGAAGGCGGGTCGCGGGGCCGACGTGAGGAACAGGCGATGAACGACCGAGTTACTCCCGCGATGCACGCGTTGCCCGACGGCGAGGCGGAGCTCACGCTGGTGGTGCGGCTGCCCTGGGAGGACGTGGCGCGCCTCGGCCAGGAGGCCGGGCGGCTGGCCTCCCAGATGCGGCGGCCCGTGACGCTGGATGAGGCGGTGAGCCACCGGTTGCGTTCGTCGCGGGTCGCCGCGCACGCGAAGCCGGCGGGGGAGCAGCCGCCGGCGGTGACGGCTGCTTCGGCGTCGGTTTCGTCCTTGCCGTCCCGGCCGCCGGCGGAGCAGGCGCGGCAGGCCATTGATCGGATCAACGGGACGGCTGGGACTGCTTAGGGAGTTCGCCGTGGGGGGGCGGGGGTGCTGCCGGGTGCGGGCTCGTTGTAACTGGTCGCGCCCACGCGGCGGAGCCGCACATCAATACAGCCCCGCGCCCCTATGGCAATGACCGCGCCGTCCCTTACATCGAACTGCGGACCTTCGTCGCCGCCTTGCGGGCTGCTACCAGGATCGGGTCCCAGACCGGGGAGAACGGTGGGGCGTAGCCGAGGTCCAGGGCCGTCATCTGTTCCGCCGTCATGCCCGCCGTGAGGGCGACCGCCGCGATGTCGACCCGTTTGCCCGCGCCCTCCCTGCCGACGATCTGGACGCCGAGGAGGCGGCCCGTGCGGTGCTCGGCGAGCATCTTGACCGTCATGGGGGAGGAGTTCGGGTAGTAGCCCGCGCGGCTGGTCGACTCGATGGTGACCGCCTCGAAGCGCAGGCCCACACGGTGGGCGTCCTTCTCGCGCAGTCCCGT
The DNA here is from genome assembly GCF_000158955.1 of Streptomyces viridochromogenes DSM 40736. Taxonomy (GTDB): domain Bacteria; phylum Actinomycetota; class Actinomycetes; order Streptomycetales; family Streptomycetaceae; genus Streptomyces; species Streptomyces venetus. The sequence goes on from NZ_GG657757.1 coordinate 6,907,542, forward strand.
GCGCGCGATCTCCAGGTCGCAGACCTTGCTGACCGCCGTGCCCACCACACCCGGGAACGTGGCGTAGCCGCCTCCCGCGTTGGTGCCGATGACCTGGCCGTGCTTGTTGGCGTGCGTGCCGAGCGCGATGTGCCGTTCCTGGCCGGAGACCAGGTCGAGGACCTCGACGCAGTCGCCGCCGGCCCAGATGTTCTCGTGGCCGCGGACCCGCATCGAGCGGTCGGTGAGGAGGCCGTCGTGCGTGCCCAGCGGGAGGCCGGCCGTCTTCGCGAGCGCCGTCTCGGGGCGCACCCCGATGCCGAGCACGACGACGTCCGCCGGGAACTCCCGGTCCCGGGTGGCCACCGCGCGTACCCGGCCGTCGTCACCCGTCAGGACCTCGGTGACCTCGGCGTCGTCGACCATCGTGATGCCCAGGCCTTCCATGGCCTCGTGCACCAGGCGGCCCATGTCGGGGTCGAGCGTCGACATGGGCTCGCTGCCCCGGTTGACGACCGTCACCTCGTAGCCGCGGTTGATGAGCGCCTCGGCCATCTCCACGCCGATGTACCCGGCCCCCACGACCACCGCGCGACGGCCACGCGTGCCCGTCAGCGTGTCGATCAGCGCCTGGCCGTCGTCCAGTGTCTGCACACCGTGCACACCGGGAGCGTCGATGCCGGGGATGTCCGGGCGGATCGGCCGGGCACCGGTCGCGATCACGAGCTTGTCGTACGACGTCCAGGACTCGGCGCCGGAGTCGACGTCACGCGCGCGGACCCGCTGCCCGTCGACGTCGAGCTCCATGACCTCGGTGCGCAGCCGCAGATCGATGTCCCGTGCGCGATGCTCCTCGGGCGTACGGGCGACGAGCCTGTCCCGGTCCGGGACGTCGCCGCCCACCCAGTACGGGATCCCGCACGCCGAGTACGACGTGAAGGTGCCGCGTTCGAACGCCACGATCTCCAGCTCGTCGGGCTTCCTCAGACGGCGTGCCTGCGACGCCGCGGACATCCCCGCGGCGTCGCCGCCGATCACGACCAGTCGCTCCCGTGTACCCCGCGTACGGCTCATGCTCATGCGAACACGCTACGGGAGCACGGCATTTCAGTCCTGCTCGCCTGGGGTGCGCGGGCCCCCGGACTCGGGCGCCGGCCGGGCCGTCGGCAGCGGGCCGAGCGCGCTCGGCGCGGGCGCGGGCCGCGGGCGGCGCGGGAGGCGGGGGCGTACGACGCGCAGCCAGATCAGTGTGATCAGGGCGGCCACCGCCGCGAACGGCAGGAGCGCGCCGACTGCCACCGCGAGCCAGCGCAGCATCGTCACGAACGCGTCCCAGCCGCCCGCCAGCGCGTCCACGAAGCCCGGGTCGTCGTCCTTCTCGGCCTTCTTCACCGGTGTCTCGGACAGCGTGAGGGTGATGGTGGCCAGGCTCGTGCGGTCCTTCAGGGACGCCTGGCGCGCGAGCAGCGCCTCCAGGTCGGCCTGGCGGGTGCTCAGTTCGCCCTCCAGGGTCACCACGTCGCCGATCCTCGTGGCGCGGTCCATCAGCTCGCGGATCCGCGCCACGCTGGCCCGCTGCGACTTGATCCGGCTCTCCACGTCCACGACCTGGTCGGTGACGTCCTCCGCCTTCGCGTTGCGGTCGAGGAGCTTGCCCGCGCCCTCCAGCCCGGTGAGGACCTCGTCGTACTTCTCCACGGGAACCCGCAGCACGACCCGGGTCCGCTCGTGGCCCTCCTCGTCCCGGGTGGTGGTTTCGTCCCCGACGTACCCGCCCGCGTTCTCGGTGCCGGCGCGGGCCTGGGCCAGGGCCTCGGGGACGTCCTTGACCTGCACGGTCAGCGAGGCCGTGCGGATGATGTGGGTCGCGGTGAGCTTCGGCGGCGCGGTCGACCCGGCTCCGCTTCCAGCGCCGCCGGGGGCGGCCTCGCGTGCGCCCGCCTTGCCGTCCGCCTGGGAGCCGGTGCCCGCGTTGTCGGCGGCGGCACTGCCGCCGGACGCGTCGTCCCCGGCGCTGCACCCGGTGAGCGCGAGGGCCGCGGCCAGCAGGAGCGCGGCCAGGGCCGGGACGGGGCGGCGTACGGAACGTCGTACGGATCGTCGTGTGCGCATACGGGCATCCCCCGGGGGTCGATCGGACGGGTGTCGGAAACTGCCGACGCTTCTTCGACGCCCGGACGGCACCGGACGTTTGGCCCGGGACGGTCCCGATGTGGTCACGGTCGGGACTCGTGACGGACACCGGGGCGCGGGCGCGCTGTCGGCGGGGTCTGAGAGGCTGGTGGCATGCGCGAAGTTCAAGCCCGGGCGAGCACGGGGCATGTCGTCGTCATCGGGGCCGGCATCGCGGGTCTGGCCGCCGCGCACCGGCTGCTGGAGCGCGGGGCGCGGGTGACGGTGCTGGAGGCCGCGGACCGGGTCGGCGGCAAGCTGCTGCCCGGGGAGATCGCGGGCGCACGCGTGGACCTCGGCGCCGAGTCGCTGCTGGCCCGGCGCCCCGAGGCGGTGGCACTGGCGCGGGAGGTGGGCCTCGCCGACCGCCTCCAGCCGCCTGCCACGGCGACGGCCTCGATCTGGACGCGCGGCGCGCTGCGCCCCATGCCCAAGGGCCACGTGATGGGCGTGCCCGGCACCGCCGCCGCCCTGTCCGGCGTGCTGTCCGACGAGGGCCTCGCCCGCATCGAGCAGGACGCCGAGCTGCCCCGCACGGAGGTCGGTGACGACGTGGCCGTCGGGGAGTACGTGGCGGCTCGCCTCGGCCGCGAGGTCGTCGACCGCCTGGTGGAGCCCCTGCTGGGCGGCGTGTACGCGGGCGACGCCTACCGCATCTCGATGCGCTCGGCCGTCCCGCAGCTCTTCGAGGCCGCCCGGGCCCACACCTCCCTGACGGAGGGGGTCCGCGAGATCCAGGCGAAGGCGGCCGCCGCCCAGCAGACCGGCCCGGTGTTCACGGGCATCCAGGGCGGTGTGGGCACCCTGCCTCTCGCGGTGGCGGAGTCGGTCCGGGCCCGCGGTGGCGAGATCCTGACGGGGACGCCGGTGACGGAGCTGCGCCGCACCCCGGCGGACGGCGGGTGGCGCATCGTCTCCGGTGTGCACGTGTGGCACGCCAACGCGGTGATCGTCGCCGTCCCCGCCCAGGCCGCCGCCGCCCTGCTGCGCACCGACAGCCCCGGGGCCGCCGCCGAGCTCGGCGCCGTCGAGTACGCCTCCATGGCCCTGGTCACCCTCGCCTACCGCCGCGCCGAAGCGGCCCTCCCCGAGGGCAGCGGCTTCCTCGTGCCGCCGGTCGACGGGCGCACCATCAAGGCCGCCACCTTCGCCTCGCAGAAATGGGGCTGGATCGCCGACGAGGACCCCGACCTGCTCGTCCTGCGGACCTCCGTCGGGCGGTACGGCGAGACGGAGATCCTGCGGCGTGACGACGCCGAGCTCGTGGACGTCTCCCGGCACGACCTGCGGGCGGCGACCGGCCTGGACGCCGTACCCGTCGCGACCCGCGTCACCCGCTGGGACGACGGCCTGCCCCAGTACCCCGTCGGCCACCACGCGCGCGTGGCCCGCGTCCGGGAGCACGTCGCCCGGCTCCCGGGGCTCGCCGTGTGCGGCGCCCCGTACGACGGCGTCGGTGTCCCGGCGTGCATCGCGAGCGCGTACGCCGCCGTGGACCAGATCCACGGTGACCTGCGGGGTGTGCAGGAGCTCACCGCCCACCCGGTGCAGAGCCTGCACGGCGGAGCGGGAGAATGAGGAGCATGAGTGACGACGCCTCCACCACCGCGCCCGACCGCCTCCCGAACAAGGGCAAGCTGGCCAAGGACCTCAACGAGGTCATCCGCTACACGCTCTGGTCCGTCTTCAAGCTGAAGGACGTGCTCCCCGAGGACCGTGCCGGGTACGCCGACGAGGTCCAGGAGCTGTTCGACCAGCTCGCCGCCAAGGACGTCACGATCCGCGGCACCTACGACGTCTCGGGCCTGCGCGCCGACGCCGACCTGATGATCTGGTGGCACGCGGAGACCAGCGACGCGCTGCAGGAGGCGTACAACCTCTTCCGCCGTACCAAGCTGGGCCGGGCGCTCACACCGGTCTGGTCGAACATGGCGCTGCACCGCCCCGCCGAGTTCAACCGCTCGCACATCCCGGCGTTCCTCGCCGACGAGACGCCCCGCAACTACGTGAGCGTCTACCCCTTCGTACGCTCCTACGACTGGTACCTGCTGGCCGACGAGGACCGCCGCCGGATGCTCGCCGACCACGGCAAGATGGCCCGCGGCTTCCCGGACGTGCGGGCCAACACCGTCGCCTCGTTCTCCCTCGGCGACTACGAGTGGATCCTCGCCTTCGAGGCCGACGAGCTGCACCGCATCGTCGACCTCATGCGCCACCTGCGCGGTTCGGAGGCCCGCCGGCACGTCCGCGAGGAGGTGCCGTTCTTCACGGGCCGCCGCAAGGACATCGCCGAACTGGTCGCCGGCCTGGCCTGATCAGCGACGCGGCCGTCCGGCCCCGGGCTCGCCCGGGGCCGCGCGACGCGCCTTCGCCTCCGCGTCCGGCTTCGGTTCCGGACGCGGGGCACAGTCCGTACGCCTTCCCGGCAGCCGCCCCGTCAGCAGATACGCCTCCATGTGGCCGTTGACGCAGGCGTTCGGGCCGCCCGCCAGTCCGTGCGCGCCGGCGTCCCGCTCGGTCACCAGGACCGAGCCCGCGAGACGGCGGTGCAGTTCCAGGGCGCCGTCGTACGGCGTGGCGGCGTCCCGTTCGGCGGCCAGGATCAGCGTCGGGGGCAGGGCGCCGGGCCGGGCGCCCACGGCGAGGGGCCGCTGCCGTGGCGCCCGCCAATAGGCGCACGGCAGGTTCGTCCAGACGTTGTCCCAGGTCTCGAACGGCGCCGTCCGCGCGAGCCGGGTGTTGTCCCGGTCCCACACCTCCCAGTCCGTCGGCCAGGAGGCGTCGTTGCACTCGACGGCCACGTAGACCGCGCGGGAGTTCTCCGCCTCGGCGGCTGCCTCCGGATCCCGGGCCGCCTGCTCGACCAGCGGCCGGGCATCGCCCTTGAGGTACGCCGACAGCGCCCGCGCGCTGTGCGGCCACTGCTCGTCGTAGTACCCGGCCTGCAGGAACGCCCCCTGCAACTGCCCCGGCCCGACCTTCCCGCCCGCCGGCCGGGCCGCCAGCCGCGCGCTCGCCCGCGCGTAGCTGCGCCGCACTTCCCGCGCGGTCCCGCCCAGCCCGTACACGTCGTGGTGCCGGGCGATCCACTCCCGGACGTCCTGCCAGCGGCGCTCGAACGCCGCCGACTGGGCGAGGTTGTTGCGGTACCAGACCCGTGCCGGGGCGGGGTGGACCACCGAGTCGAACACCATCCGCCGTACGTGCCGGGGGAACAGCGTCGCGTACAGGGCCCCGAAGTACGTGCCGTACGAGGTGCCCACGAAGGTCAGCCGGTCCTCGCCGAGCGCGGCGCGCAGCACGTCGAGATCGCGGGCGTTGTTCAGCGAGTGGTAGTGCCGCAGCGCGCTGCCGGTCCGTTCGGCGCAGCCGCGCGCGTAGGCCTTCGCCTCGGCGACGCGTGCCTTCTTGAACGACTCCGAGGGGTGCGCGGGCGACTGCGTGGGCCCCTTGAAGAAGTGCTTCGGGTTCTCGCAGGACAGCGGTGCGGAACGGCCGACGCCGCGCGGGGCGTAGCCGACCAGGTCGTACGCGGCCGCGATCCGCTTCCACCCGGGGAGCTGTCCGGCCAGCGGGAAGTACAGGCCGGAGGCGCCCGGCCCGCCCGGGTTGTAGACCAGGGCGCCCTGGCGGCGGACCTTGTGCCTGCTGTCGTGCGGGTCCTTGTGCGTGGCCCGGGCCCGGCTGACGGCGAGTTCGATCTGCCGGCCGTCCGGCCGGGCGTAGTCGAGCGGGACGGTCACGGTGCCGCACCGCATGCCGCCCGGCCGGTCCCGCGCGTCGGGACACGGGCCGAAGTCGACGCCGGCCGCCTTCGCCCGCGCCGCGGCCACGGCGGTGCCACGCAGCTCGGCCGCCTCCCGCTCCCCGGTGACCGGCGTCGCGGCGACCGGCGTCGCGGTGAGGGCGCTCAGCAGCAAGGACCCCGCGGCCGAGTAGAGGAGGGCGGCTCTCATCACGTATCCCTTCGGTGCACCGTGGCGAC
>NZ_GG657757.1:6913777-6961192 GCF_000158955.1 Streptomyces viridochromogenes DSM 40736
GTCGGGGAAGGCAAGCACCGGCCCCCGGTGTCGCCCCCCAATGCCCCTGTGCGCCCCCGGTCCGTCAGTCGTGTCCCTCGCGGTGCGCGAAGGCGGCGCGCAGGTCCCGGCTCGCCGATCGCGCGGACGCCGCGCACGGCCACGGACGTGAGGAACGTACGGTCGTCGGCGGTGCCGTCCGCGTTCCGGGTCAGTGCGCCGAGCAGCCGCTGACCGGCCGGGGAGGCCCAGCGCGAGTACGGGTGGACCTCGACCCGGGCGATGGCGAGGCAGCTCAGCGTCAGGGCCAGCGGCAGCGCGAACCACAGGGCGACCAGATGACGCGGCATGTCCGGCGGAGCGGGCGTCAGCAGCGCTGCCACGCCCAGGCCGAACACGGCGAGGGCCGCCACGCGCACCTGACGGACGGCCACCGCGACCGTCGTACGGGCGCCGTCGGGCACCGCGAGCCCCGCGCGCACCAGCCGGTCGGCGATCCCGCGCACCGCGTCCGCCGTGGCGGCGGTGGCCCGCACCGGAGCGATCCGGCACTGTCCCTCGGGGCCGATGGCTCCTATGACCGACCGCTCCATCTCGTCCCGCCCGAGCGGATCGACGACCGTCGCCCAGCCGGTGTGGGCCAGCAGCAGACGGCGCTGGCGTGCCATGGCCACGAGGGTCACGTCCGCGACCCGCCGGGGGCCGCCGGAGAGGAACGCGGCCTCGTACAGGGTCAGTTCACGGAAGCGGCCGGCGTCCGCGTCGACGGCCGCGGCGCGTACGGCGGCCAGGCACAGGCGCGTGCACGCCGTGCCCGCCACGGCCCAGGCCGCCAGCAGGAAAAGGACCCAGAGCATATGTTGTTTGTATGTGACACGGTCGTGAAAACACCATGCCTCGTTCACGATCCGGACGGAGTGTTGTCGGTATGTGACGTTCCGCTTCATGGCGGGGCCTACGTCAACCGCCGTCCGCGACGGGCGGGGCCGGCGACTAGCCCACCCGGGTCCTCTGCACCGCCCGGACGTCCTCGCGGCGGTGTGCCCCGTGGCCGCCGACCGCCCGATGGGCCATCTTGCTGACCGTCGAGCCGATCGGCACCGGCCGGATGCGAAGGAGGCCCCGCGGTGGGCGAGCTGTACATCGACGGCGAGTGGACCCGGGCGGGGGCCGGCGGCAGGCGGGAGGTGGTCAACCCGTACGACGCCTCCGTCGTCACCACCGTCGACGAGGCCGACACCACCGACGTGGACCGCGCCGTACGCGCCGCCCGGCGTGCTTTCCAGGAGGAGGACTGGGCGCAGGCCCCCACCCGCCGCCGGGCCGATCTGCTGCTGCGCGTCCACGACCTGCTGCTGCGCGACCAGGAGGACATCGCCCGCACCGAGACGCTCGACACCGGAAAGACGCTGGCCGAGGCGCGTATCGACGTGGAGGACGTGGCGAACGCCTTCCGCTACTACGCCGAACTCGCCGACAAGGACGGCGGCCGGGTCGTGGACGTCGGCCCGGACGTCCTCAGCCGCGTCGTCTACCAGCCGGTCGGCGTCTGCGCGCTCATCGCCCCCTGGAACTACCCGCTCCTCCAGGCCTCCTGGAAGGTCGCCCCGGCCCTGGCCGCCGGCAACACCTTCGTCCTCAAACCGAGCGAGATCACACCGCTCACCACCATCGCCATGATCCGGCTCATCGAGGAGGCCGGCGCACCGCCCGGCGTCGCCAACCTGGTCCTGGGCTCCGGGGCGACCGTCGGCGCCGCCCTGACCAGCCATCCCGAGGTCGACCTGGTGTCCTTCACCGGTGGCCTGAACACCGGACGGTCCATCATGGCCAGCGCCGCCGAGGGGCCGCGCAACATCGCGCTGGAACTGGGCGGCAAGAACCCCAACATCGTCTTCGCCGACGCCGACTTCGACGCCGCCGTGGACTACGCGCTGGACGCCGCCTTCCTGCACTCCGGGCAGGTCTGCTCGGCCGGCTCGCGCCTGCTGGTCCAGGACTCGCTGCACGACCGGTTCGTCGAGGCGTACGCCCGCCGCGCCCAGGCGATCCGGCTCGGCAACGGCCTGGACGAGGGCACCGAGAGCGGACCGCTCAGCTCCGCCGAACACCGCGAGAAGGTCGAGCGCTACATCGCCATCGGCCAGGAGGAGGGCGCCCGCCTCGTCACCGGCGGCACCCGCCCCGACGACCCCGCCCTCAGCCGCGGCTTCTTCCTGCTGCCGACGATCTTCGCCGACTGTGACCGGTCCATGCGGATCGTCCAGGAGGAGATCTTCGGCCCGGTGGTCACCGTCGAGCGCTTCCACACCGAGGACGAGGCGGTGCGCCTGGCCAACGACACCCGCTACGGCCTGGCCGGCGGCGTGTGGACCTCCGACGCGAGCCGCGCCCAGCGCGTCGCCCAGCGGCTGCGGCACGGCACCGTGTGGATCAACGACTTCCACCCCTATGTGCCACAGGCCGAGTGGGGCGGCTTCGGCCGCTCCGGCGTCGGGCGCGAACTGGGCCCCACCGGGCTGCGGGAGTACCAGGAGGCCCAGCACATCTACCAGAACCTGGCCCCCGCCCCCTCCGGCTGGTTCAAGGGCTGACCCTCCCGCAGCACACCGCCCGCCCGTGGCGCACCGAACGACAAAGAAAGCAGGGCACCGCATGGCCCCCACCTCCGCACACGGCGCCGAGTCCGCCTACGACTACGTCATCGTCGGCGGCGGCACCGCCGGCTGCGTGCTCGCCGCCCGGCTGAGCGAGGACCCCGACTGCCGCGTCTGCGTCATCGAGGGCGGCCCCAGCGACGTCGGCGACGAGCGCATCCTGCGCCTGCGGAACTGGATCAACCTGCTCGGCTCCGAGTTCGACTACGGCTACACCACGGTCGAGCAGCCGCGTGGCAACTCGCACATCCTGCACTCACGGGCCCGTGTGCTCGGCGGCTGTTCCTCGCACAACACACTGATCAGCTTCCTGCCGCTGCCGCAGGACCTCGACGACTGGGTGGACCGGGGCTGCTCCGGCTGGGACCCGGCGACGATCCTCCCCTACCGCGACCGGCTGAAGACCGAGATCGTCCCGGTGGCCGAGGCCGACCGCAACCCCATCGCCAAGGACTTCGTCACCGCCGCCTCCCGCGCCCTCGGCGTCCCCGTCGTCGACGACTTCAACGCCGAGCCCTTCGCCGACGGCACCGGCTTCTTCTCGCTGGCCTACCAGCCGGAGGGCAACCTGCGCTCCTCCGCCTCCGTCGCGTACCTGCACCCGGTGCTGGACCGGCCCAACCTCACGCTCCTGCTGGAGACCTGGGCGCACCGGCTGCTCACCGACGACTCGGGACGGCTGACCCGCGTCGCCGTCCGGGGGGCCGACGGCGAGTCCGCCACCGTACGCGCCGAGCGCGAACTGGTGCTGTGCGCCGGTGCCATCGACACCCCGCGGCTGCTGATGCTCTCCGGCATCGGCCCGGCCGACGACCTGCGCGCCCTCGGCATCGACGTACGGGCCGACCTGCCCGGAGTGGGCGAGAACCTGCTGGACCACCCCGAGTCCGTGATCGTCTGGGAGACCGAGGGCCCGCTGCCGCCCAACTCCGCGATGGACTCCGACGCGGGCCTGTTCCTCCGCCGCGACAAGGGGCAGCCCCGCCCGGACCTGATGTTCCACTTCTACCAGCTGCCGTTCACCGTCAACACCGAACGCCTCGGCTACCCGGTCCCCGCGCACGGGGTGTCCATGACGCCCAACGTGCCGCGTGCCCGCTCCACCGGCCGCATGTGGCTGCGCAGCGCCGACCCCGCCCAGCACCCCGCCCTGGACTTCCGGTACTTCACCGACCCGGAGGGCTACGACGAGCGCACCATCGTGGACGGTCTGAAGATCGCCCGCGAGGTGGCCGCCACCGGCCCGCTGCGCGACTGGCTCGTCCGCGAGGTCGCCCCCGGCCCCGACGTCGTCTCCGACGCCGCCCTGTCGGAGTACGGGCGCCGCGCCGCGCACACCGTCTACCACCCGGCGGGCACCTGCCGCATGGGCGCCCCGGACGACCCGATGGCCGTGTGCGACCCCGAGTTGCGGCTGCGCGGCTTCGAAGGCGTACGGATCGTCGACGCGTCGGTGTTCCCGGCCATGCCCACCATCAACCCGATGGTGACCGTGCTGCTCGCCGCCGAACGCGCCGCCGACCTGATCACCGGCCGTACCGGCCCCTCCCGGCGGGAGGCCGGGCAGTGACGAGTCCTCAGCCTCCCGAACCGGCGTCCGGCGTCCCCGGAGGGGAGCCCGGCTCGGAGTTCCGCAAGGACATGGGCCCCTGGGCCAACTTCGCCCTCGGCTTCACCTACCTCTCCCCGGTGGTCAGCACCTACACCCTGTTCGGCACCGCGCTCGCCGAGGGCGGACCGCCGATGATCTGGGCGTTCGTGCTCGCCGGCTGCGGCCAGTTCCTCGTCGCGCTGATCTTCGGCGAGATCGTGGCGCAGTACCCCATCGCCGGCGGCGTCTACCCCTGGGCCCGGCGGTTGTGGGGCAAACGCTGGGCGTGGATGACCGGCTGGATCTACATGTGGGCGCTGCTGGTGACCATCACCGCCGTCGCCTACGGCGCCGGCCCCTACATCGCCATCCTCTTCGGCTTCGACCCCACCGTGCACACCACCGTGCTGTGCACCGCGGTGCTCATCGCCATCGCCGTCCTCATCAACTACGCCGGCACCAAGGCACTGTCGGCGGCGGCCATCATCGGTTTCACCGGCGAGCTCATCGGCGCCCTCGTCGTCGGCATCTACCTGCTCTCCACGCACCGCCACCACAACATCGGCGTCATCTTCGACACCTACGGCACCGAGGGCAACGGCTCCTACCTGCCGGTGTTCCTCGGGGCGGCCATCATCGGCTTCTACCAGTACTACGGCTTCGAGGCGTGCGGTGACACCGCCGAGGAGGTCGCCCACCCGGGCCGCGTGATCCCCCGCGCGATGCGCCGCACCATCTACATCGGCGGCGCCGCGGCCACGTTCACCTGCATGTCGCTGCTGCTGTCGGTCACGGACTACAACGCGGTCATCTCCGGCGAGGATGCCGACCCGGTGGTGACCGTGCTGTACGACGCCATGGGCACGGGCGGGGCGCGGGCGGTGATGGCCGTGGTGCTGATCTCCTTCCTGTCCTGCACGATCAGCCTCCAGGCCGCCGCCGGCCGGCTCATCTACTCCTACGCCCGCGACGAGATGATCGTCGGGCACCGGCTGCTGCGGCGGTTCTCCCACGCCCGCGCGGTGCCCGGCTACGCGCTGCTGGTGGCCGCGGTGGTGCCGATGCTCATCGCGTTCGCCTCGCTGGCCTCCGAGGACGCCCTCACCAACATCGTCTCGTTCGCGATCCTCGGTATCTACGCCTCGTTCCAGATGGTGGTCCTGGCCGCGCTGCGCGCCCGGCTCAAGGGCTGGCGTCCGGCAGGGGAGTTCACCCTGGGCCGCTGGGGACTCCTGGTGAACGTCGGGGCGCTGGCCTACGGCATCTTCGCCATCGTCAACATCTGCTGGGCCCGCACCCCGGAGAAGCCCTGGTGGGAGAACTGGATCGTCCTGCTGAGCGGTGCCGTGGTGCTGGGGACCGGGCTGCTCTACATGTTCACCACGCACCACTACGGCCGCGGTGACGCCCCGGCGGGTGACGCGGTGCCGAAGGAACGGCAGACGAAGACGTGACGACCGGCCCGCGGACACGACCTAGCGGCGCAGCAGCACCCTGCGTGTGGCGCGGGCCAGTCGGTGGGCCGGACGGTGGGATCGCGGTGCCGGTCCGGACCGCTCCAGCCACCACTCCCGCAGCTTCCGCCGTGCCGCGGTGTCCTGCGGCCGTCCCGCGGTCAGCAGGTGCTCGGCGAAGGTGAGGGCGTCGCGTCGGTAGCCGTCGGTCATGGGCTGGGTCCGGGCGTAGGCCAGGAAGGCCGTGCGGTACTCCGCCCCGAGGATCACCGGCAGTTCGGGCGCGACCTTGGCCACGACATCGGCCCGCTTGGCCGCGAGCGCCCGCGCCTGGACGCCGACCCGCGCCCGGTCGAACCCCTCGGGCACGGGCGCTTTGGCGACCAGCGCGGACAGCAGCGCGGCCTGCGCGAGGCCGAGCCGCTGCCGAGCGGCTCCACCGTCACCGGGCCGGGGAAGGCCGCAGGCGCCCCGTGTCGCCCCGACCTCCCCGCCCGGCCGCCCGGCGCCGCCCCGAGCGACCATCCCGCTCGCGACGCCTCGGGTCTCTCCGAGCAGCCCGGCCCCGGCTCCGGGCCGCAGCTCCTCGTGCCGCGCGGCACCGACAGCCTCTTCTCCTCGCCCGCCCGGCGCCGCATCCTCGGCGACGTCACCGGTCAGCGCGGCATCGACAGCCCCCGTCTCCCCTCGCCGGGCGGCGACGACCGCGCCGCCCGCCGAGCGGAGCTCCGTCTTCACGCGCTCCACGGCCCCCGCGTCCAGCGCCCGGCGGATCGCGCCCAGTTCCCCCTCCAGCTCCGCCGACTCGGGGAAGTTCTCGTCGCGCTCCAGCAGCACCCCCGGCGGGGACACCCGGGACGCGAGGTCCGTCAGGATGTCGAGGACCGGGCGCGGGACCGGGTGGGCGTGGCTGTCGTGCCAGACGCCGTCGCGTTCGAAGCCGCCCGCCACATGGACGTAGGCGATGGCCTCCAGGGGCAGCTCGGCGAGGGCCTTGACGGGGTCTTCGCCGCGGTTGACGTGGTTGGTGTGCAGATTGGCCACGTCGATCAGGAGCCGCACGCCCGTACGGTCGGCCAGCTCGTACAGGAACTGGCCCTCCGTCATCTCCTCGCCCGGCCAGGCGATCAGCGCGGCGATGTTCTCCACGGCCAGCGGCACCGGCAGCGCCTCCTGCGCGATGCGCACGTTCTCGCACAGCACGTCGAGGGCGTCCCGGGTCCGGGGGACGGGCAGCAGATGGCCCGCCTCCAGACGCGGGGACGCGGTCAGCGCGCCGCCCGCCCGTACGAACGCGATGTGCTCGGTGACCAGCGGCGACCCCAGCGCCTCCACCCGCTCGGCCAGCGCCACCAGCCGGCTCTCGGCGGGCCGGTCCGCGCCCCCGAGGCCGAGCGAGACGCCGTGCGGCACCACGGTGACGCCGCGCTCGCGCAGCCGCCGCAGCGACTCGGGCAGGTGCCCGGGGCAGACGTTCTCGGCCACGGTCTCGACCCAGTCGATCCCCGGCATGCGCTCCACGGCGTCCGCGATCTCCGGTCGCCACCCGATGCCCGTCCCCAGTCGCTCCATCGTCCCCCTCCTCCGCACGGCCCGATCCTCGAACGTGAGGGGGGTATGGCCCAGCCGCCCGGCCCCGAACCGCACAGGGCCGTCCTTCAGAGGAACATTTGAGGTTCGGCGGCGCTACGCCGTGCGGGAGGAGCGGTAGTTGAACACCGACCACAGGACGAACAGGCCCGTCACGATCATGATGATCGACCAGAACGGCTGGTACGGCAGCCAGATGAAGTTCGCGATCAGCGCCAGCCCGACCACGACCGCCGCCACGATTCGCGCCCAGGGCTCAGCGGTGAACAGGCCGAACCCGGCCGCCACCGCGAGCACGCCGATGACCAGGTGGATCCAGCCCCAGGCCGTCAGGTCGAACTCGAAGACGTAGTCGCCGAAGCTCGTGTACACCTCGTCGTTCGCGATCGCCACGATGCCCTCGAACACGGCGAAGAGGCCGTAGACGATCATCAGGGTGCCGCTCAGAGCGAGATCTCCGGGCGTCGAGGAATCGTCGGTACCGTCGTAGCCGGCACCGCTGGGCGACCGGTCGTCGCCGGAGGGAGAGTTTGCGGCGCTGGTCATGGCTGCCTCCTGAATGAGGGTTGTCCGGTAACCCCACTGGAGCACCCGTCCGCGTCCGGCGCGCCCGCGGCTGCTCCGAACGAGTGGCCGCAAGGGCATCTAGTGCCCCGACAGGCAACGTTCGCCCCGTCGCGCAAACGTTGCCTGCCGCGGCACGGGCTACCGGCGCAGCGCCGGGTGGTCCGCGACGACCGTGCACGAGCCGGGCGCGATCTCCGTGAACCCCGCGTCGCGCACCACCGGCAGTCCGCTGCCCGTCAGTTCGGGCCAGCGGGCCCGGTCGGCCGTCCGTACGGCGAGCGGGAAGCCCCCGTCGTGCCAGGCGGCCCGCTCCTCGTCGGACAGCTCCCACCAGGCCAGCTGTGCGGCGTGCCCGGCCTGGGCCATCGCCTTGCCGGCCGACATGCCGAGGTCGGGGTTCAGCCACAGCACGGGGGCGGTCGCGTCCGCGTCCACCGGCGGTTCCGGGTCGTCCAGGTCGGTGCCGGAGACCTGGAGCCGGGCCAGGTCCCTGGGCCAGCCGTCCAGCGGGACCGGCGGGAAGACCCGCACCTCAGCCGACTTGCCGGTGACCGTGAGGCCGGGCAGCGCCTCGGCCCGCCGCCACTCGGCGCCGCGCGCCCGCCGCACCACCTTGCGGATCCTGGCGTCCTGCCAGTCGCGCATGGCCTGGGCCCACTCGCCGTCGCCGGCCGACCGCTCGTCAGCGAGGATCGTCAGCACGGCCCGCGCCGCCGTCTCCAGCGCGTCCGTACGCGCCGGCGGATCCGTGCGCTCGATCCGCACGACCAGCGGCAGCACGAACTGCGGTGCCGCATCGCGCGCCGAGGGTTCGGAACGGAAAGGGCTGTCACTCACGGGCGTCGGGTCTTCGCTCACGAATCCCAGTGTGCCAGCCGGGAGATCGTGCAGGATGGCCGCATGCGACCCGACCTGTGCCTTCAGAACGCGGGCCGCCGTTACGGCCTGCGCGGCCCCTGGGTGTTACGCGGTGTCGACCTGACGGTGGCACCGGGCCGGCTCATCCGCGTCGAGGGCGGCAACGGCAGCGGCAAGTCCACCCTCCTGCGGCTGCTCGCCGGCATCGACGCCCCCAGCGAGGGCCGCATGACCGGCCGCCCGCGCACGGCGTACGTCCCGGAACGGTTCCCGCCGGCCCTGCCCTTCACCGCCGCCGGTTACCTCACCCACCTCGGCAGGGTGCACGGCCTGACCCGCACCGCCGCCGCCCGGGCCGCCGGCGAGTGGCTGGAGCGCCTCGGTGCCGCCGCCTACGCCGATACACCCATGGCACGGCTGTCGAAGGGCAGCAGCCAGAAGGTCGCGGTCGCGCAGGCCCTGCTGGGCGAGCCGGAGCTGCTGGTGCTGGACGAGGCGTGGACCGGTCTGGACACCGAGGCGCGCGCCGAGTTGGAGCGGGCCGTGGCGGAGCGCACGGCGGCCGGCGGCTCCGTGGTGTTCGTCGACCACGATCCGCGCCGCCTCGCCGGCCTGTCCGACGCGACCTACGCCGTGCGGGACGGGAGCCTTGTGGAGCGGGCGTCCGCCGAGCCGGTCCCGTCCGGCCCACAGGTCATCGTCGACGCGCAGGGTCCGCCGGACGGGCGGCTGCCCGCGGAGGTGCACGCGTCGGTCTCCTCGGCCGAGGAGACCGCACCGGGCCGCTATCGCCTGACTGTCCCCGCCCCGCACTCCGACGTCGTGCTCCGCGCCCTGCTCACGGCCCGCCCGCCCTGGCACGTGGCGAGCGTGGTCCAGCGGGAAGACCCGACCGGGAGCCGCCGGTGACCGCCCTGCTGCGCTATCACGCCGCCCTGCTGCTGCGCTCCCAGCGCTGGCTGCCGCCGTTCCTGCTGTACGCCGCCTTCCTCGCCATCAGTATCCAGGCCGGTCAGCCGGTGCTCGACTCGCTCGGCTACTCCGCCGCCGCGCTGCTGCCCGTCGCGGCGTGGCTGGCGCGGATCTGCGTCACCGGCGAACCGGATGCCGCGCGCGGCTGTGTGGCGGCGGCAGTCGGGCCCGGGCGTGCCCAGGTGGCCTGCCTGCTGGTGGCGCTGGCCGGCGCGGCGGCGCTCGGCACGGTCACGACCCTCCTCGTCACCCTGCTCAGCGATCCGGTCGCCTCCGACCACCGCACCCGGGTGCCGCTCGGCCCCGCCTGCGGGGCCGGACTGCTCGCCGCCCTGGCCTGCGCCCTGCTCGGCACGGCCGTTGGGGCTCTCACCAGCCGGCCCCTGCTGCGGTCGCCGGGCCGCGCCGTGCTGGCCCTGCTGCTCGCGGCGCTGCTGTCCCTCGTGGCCACCGGCTCACCCGCGCAGGCGGTGGTGCAGGGCCTGGTGACCGGCTCACAGAAGGGCACCGTGCCGCTGCCGCTGCTGCCCCTGGCGGCCGCGGCGCTGGTGACGGCCGCGGCGCTGGCCCTGTCCGGTGCGCTCGCCTCCCGCAGATCACCCTGAGCAGGCGGTGCGCTGGGCCTCCTGCCACTCGCAGACCGGGCAGAGCGTGATGCCCTTGTACGACTCCGGGTATTCCGTCGGCTCGCGGCACAGCACGCTCCCCCACTCTCGACTGCGCTCGAGCGGGGGGACCCCCATCGCGTACGGCGGTCCCTCCGCCCTGGGCGGCCTGGGCGCGTCGATCAGGCAGTAGTCGTCCTCGCTCATACCTCCAGCGTCGCCGGTCAGGGTCGCGCGCCCACGGCCCCGATCAACTCCGACACCTTCACGAACCGGAAGCCCTCGCGCCGCAGCCCGGGCACGATCGCGCGCACCGCCCGCTCGGTCGCCGGGGCGGCACTGCGGGTGCAGTGCAGCACGACCACCGACCCCGGGCGCACCCCGTCCAGCACCTGCCGGACGACCACGTCCGGGTCCGTTTCGAACGCGTCGCCGCCGACCACGTCCCACTGCACCGCGGTCACCCCGGTCGGGGCCAGGGCCTTCAGCGCCCGCCGGTCGTAACAGCCGCCGGGAAAGCGGAAGTAGGGCATCGGTTCGGGTACGCCGACCCTCCGGAAGGCCGCGTACGCCCGCTCCACGTCCGACCGCATCCGCGTCCCGGGCACGGTCGGCAGGCCGTAGCAGTCCGGCGTGTACGCGTAGTGGCTGTAGGAGTGGTTGGCGACCTCGAAGAGGGGGTCCCGGCCGATGGAGCGGGCCTGGTCCGGGTATTCCTCGGCCCACCGCCCGGTCATGAACACGGTGGCCGGCACCTTCAGTGTGCGCAGCGTCGAGATCAGCCGCGGATGGTCGAACCGCTCACCGGCCGCCGCCCGCGCCCCCTGCCCGGCGGTCATGTCGGCGTCGAAGGTGAGCGCGACGGTCCTGCCGCGGGTGCGGGAACCGTGTGCGAAGACGGGGGTCAGGCCGGCGGGGCCGGGCGCGAGGGTCGGGGGCCTGGACGCGGGCGCGGACGCCGGTGTGGACGCGGCCCGCGGGGGCTCGGCGGTGCCGCAGGCCGCGAGGGCGGCGCCGAGGGCGCACACCGCGGTGGCACGGCGGAGAAGGGTGATCACCGTATGAAGATATGAGCGGGATCAGCCCGTTATGCGTGCCGCGTGCGGGTGTCACCCGGCCGTCAGATGTCCCGCTGCTCCAGTGGCTTGGTCGCCGGTCCCTGGATCACCTTGCCGTCCGTGCCGAAGCGGGAGCCGTGGCAGGGGCACTCCCAGGCGCGCTCGGCGCCGTTGAAGGAGACCAGGCAGCCCAGATGGGTGCAGCGGGCGGAGACGGCGTGCAGAGCGCCGTCGTCGTCCCGGTAGACCGCGAGTCGGTGACCGTCGGCGCGGACCACGGCACCCTCGCCGGGCGGCAGGGACTCCACCGGCGGCGACGGCCGCAGCCGGTCGCCCACGAAGTGCCCGGCGACCTTGGCCTGCGTCTTGAGGAACGACGGCGCCTCACGCACGGCGGGACGCACCCGGCGAGGGTCGTACAGCCCGCTCCACGCGCACTCCTCGCCCGTGATCTGCGCGGTGAGCAGACGGCCCGCCATGATGCCGCCGGTCATGCCCCAGCCGCCGAAGCCGGTGGCCACATAGGCGTGCCGGGCACCCGGGTACAGCGGGCCGACCATCGGCACGGTGTCCGTCGGGTCGTTGTCCTGTGTGGCCCAGCGGTGGGTGACGTCCAGGTCGGGGAAGTGGTCGAGGGCCCAGGCGGTGAGGCGTTCGAAACTGCTCCGCGGGTCGCCGGTGCCGGGCGTGAAGTGCTCGCCGGTGACCACCAGCAGGCGCCGGTCCCCCTCGGAGGGCGCGGTGCGCACCGAGCGGGTGCCTTCCTCGGGCGTGATGAACATGCCGTCCGGGTCCTGGTCCGCCGGGATCGTCCCGGCGACGACCAGCTCACGGCGCGGGGACAGCCGGGCGAACAGCAGGGCCCGGTCGAAGATCGGGTAGTGCGTCGCGACGACGACGTCCCGGGCCCGGACCGTCGCCCCGGTCGTGGTCGACAGCCGGCACGGCTCGCCCTCGTCCATGGAGAGGACGGTGGTGTCCTCGTAGATCCGCCCGCCGTGTCCGGCCAGGTCGGCGGCGAGGGCCAGCAGGTACTTGCGCGGGTGGAACTGCGCCTGCCCGGTGACCCGGACCGCGCCCGCCACCGGGAAGGGCAGCCCGGTCTCCGTCACGAACGAGGCGGGCAGCCCGGCCTCTGCGGCCGCCCGTGCCTCGGCGCGCAGTTCCTCCACCCGGCCCGCGTCGCGGGCGTACGTGTAGGCGCTCCGGGTCTCCCACTCGCAGTCGATGCCCAGGTCCTCGACGATCGCCGCCGCGTGGGCGAGCGCCTCGGACTGGGAGCGCGCGTACAACCGCGCGCCCTCGGGGCCGCGGGTGCGCCGCAGCTTGTCGTAGACGAGCGAGTGCAGGGCGGTGACCTTGGCGGTGGTGTGCCCGGTGACTCCGGCCGCGACCCGCCCGGCCTCCAGCACGGCCACGCTCCGCCCGGCCCGTGCGAGTTCCCACGCCGTGCTCAGTCCGGCGATACCAGCGCCGATCACCGCCACGTCGACGTCCAGGTCCTCCGTCAGCGCCGGGTGGTGGCCGTCCGGTGCCGTGTCGAGCCAGTACGAGCTGCTGACCTGCTGCTTCTCGCTCATGGGCCACCGAGTACCCCGGCCCGTCCGCTTCAGTGTCCGCCGTTCGGCTTTACAGAGGGAGCCGGCAGGACTAACGTACAACCAAATGGTTGTAGATGATTTGGGCGACGAGACGGTGGACCGGCTGTTCCACGCCCTGGCCGACACCACGCGCCGGGACATACTGCGCCGCTGCGTGCGCGGGGAACTGTCGGTGTCGCGGCTGGCCGAGGGCTATCCGATGAGCTTCGCGGCGGTACAGAAACACGTCGCGGTGCTGGAGCGGGCCGGTCTCGTCACCAAGCAGCGCAGCGGACGGGAGCAGCTCGTGCGCACCGACCCCGACGCGGTGGGCCGTGCACGCCGGGCCCTCGACGAGCTGGAGTCGGCATGGCGCGGGCGCGTGGACCGGATGGCCCGGCTGCTCGCCGATGACCCGGAGACCGAAGAGAACGACACCGCGGAAGGACCCGAGCGATGAGCGTCACCAGCGTCGACAAGGACCTCGACACCCTCACCCTCACCCTGATCGCCGACTTCACCGCCCCCGTCGAGCGGGTGTGGCGGCTGTGGGCCGACCCCCGGCAGCTGGAGCGCTGGTGGGGCCCGCCGAGCTACCCGGCGACCGTGGAGGAGCACGACCTGACCCCCGGCGGCGAGGTCACCTACTTCATGACCGGCCCGGAGGGCGACCGGCACCGCGGCTGGTGGCGGATCTCCTCCGTCACCCCGCCGACGTCCCTGGAGTTCACCGACGGCTTCGCCGACGACGACGGCAAGCCCAAGGACGACATGCCGACCATGTCCGTGCGGGTGCGGCTCACCGGTCACGAGGGCGGCACCCGTATGGAGATGCGCTCCCTCTTCGACTCCCGTGAGCAGATGGAACAGCTGGTCGCCATGGGTATGGAGGAGGGTCTGCAGCAGGCCGTCGGCCAGATCGACGCCCTGCTCGCCGCCTGACGGCGGGCCGCCTCAGGGCCCGCCGTCAGGGCCGCCTCAGGGCTGCGCCGAGGCGCCGGGGCCGCGCACCCGCCGCCCCGGCCGGAGGCGCGCCGTTGTCAGCGGCGCCAAGGGCCCGTCACCGCGAACGTGGTGCCGGGGTTGTAGCAGTTGACGTACATCGTGTCGCCGTCGGGGGAGAAGGTCACACCGGCGAACTCACCCCACTCGGGCTCCTCCGGGGTGCCGATGTTCTGCCGGCCGCGGGCCATCGCGTACACCTCGCCGCGCCGGGTCACACCGAACACGTGCTGGGCGCCCTCCCCGTCCTCGCAGACCATCAGGCCGCCGCTGGGAGCCAGGCAGATGTTGTCCGGCGACTCACCCGGCAGCTGGAGGTCGGTGTCCGGGCCGAACACGATCACCAGGGTCAGCCTGCGGCGGTCCGGGTCGTAGCGCCAGACCTGCCCGTAGTGGTCGGCCGCCGAACCCGCCGACCGGTGCGCGAAGGACGACACGAAGTACACCGACCGGCCGCCCCAGTAGCAGCCCTCCAGCTTCTGCGCGTGCGTGATGCCCCCGCGGCCGAAGTCCTGGAACCGGATGGGCGTCCCCGCGGCCAGCGGATCCGGTACGTCCACCCACTCGACGCGGTCGAACTCGGCGCCGATGTCCTGGATCGTGGACAGGTCCGGCACCCCGGGCACCCGCATGGCCTGCAGCCGGCCGCCCGCGCGCAGCGAACCCCTGCCGCCCAGCGGCCTCTCGGGCAGGAAGCGGTAGAAGAGGCCGAACGGCTTCTCGAAGGCGTCCTCCGTCTCGTACACCACGCCCCGCCGGGGGTCGACGGCGATCGCCTCGTGCTGGAAGCGGCCCATCGCGGTCAGCGGTACGGCTCCGGTGCGGTGCGGGTCGACCGGGTCGACCTCGAAGATGAAGCCGTGGTCCTTGGTGTAACCGTTGGTGCCGGCCTTGTCCTCGGTCTCCTCGCAGGTCAGCCAGGTGCCCCAGGGCGTGGGCCCGCCCGCGCAGTTCACGGCCGTGCCGGCGATCGCGACGCGCTCGGACAGCACGCGGTTGCCGGAGTCCAGCGTCAGCGCCGTACAGCCGCCCTTGCCGGCCGGGTCGTAGGTGAGGCCCTCGACGGTCGGGACCGGGATCTTGCCGTCGGCGCGGTTCTCGTGGTTGCGGACCAGGTGGACACGGCCGGCCCGGCCGCCGAAGGCCGACATGCCGTCGTGGTTGGAGGGGACCTTGCCCTCACCCGACCGGAGTTCGTCGCCCTGCCGGGACAGGACCCGGTAGCGGAACCCCTTCGGCAGATCGAGCAGGCCCTTCGGGTCGGGGACGAGCGGGCCGTAGCCCTCGTGGCCGAGAGGCTGAGCCGCGGCCGTGCCGGCGAAGAGCTCTGACAGGGCGCCGGAGAACGCGATCCCGGCGCCCACGGCACCCGTCCCGGCGAGCACCTGACGTCGTGTGGCGATACGACCGGATGTGGTCATGGGGAAACCTTCCTGCTGGCGGACAGGAACAGTGATCCCGCTGTGTCTATCACCTGGTGCCGGTCGCGGGAACCACGCGCGTAGCGCGCGTCACTGCTCGACCGCGCGCCGCAGTTCCTCCATGGCCCTTTCCTCCTTGTCCACCGGGGCGTCCTCCGCCGGTGGCGGCCGGTCCTCCTCACGGCCCCGCTCCAGGAACCGCAGGAGCTCCACCGGGATGGGCAGCACCAGCGTGGAGTTCTTCTCCGCCGCCACGGCCATCACGGTCTGCAGCAGCCGGAGCTGGAGCGCCGAGGGCGTGTCCGCCATCTGGTGGGCGGCCTGGGCCAGTTTCTTCGAGGCCTGGTACTCGGCGTCGGCGTTGATCAGACGCGCGCGCCGCTCGCGATCGGCCTCGGCCTGGCGGGCCATGGAACGCTTCATCGTGTCGGGCAGGGACACGTCCTTGATCTCGACGCGGTCGATGGTCACGCCCCACTCCACGGCCGGGCTGTCGATCATCAGCTCCAGCCCCTGGTTGAGCTTTTCCCGGTTGGACAGGAGGTCGTCCAGCTCGCTCTTGCCGATGATCGAACGCAGCGACGTCTGCGCCATCTGGGAGACGGCGAAGCGGTAGTCCTCGACGTTGACCACCGCGGCGCCCGGGTCCACGACCTTGAAGTACACGACCGCGTCGACCCGCACGGTCACGTTGTCGCGGGTGATGCCCTCCTGGGCGGGCACCGGCATCGTGACGATCTGCATGTTGACCTTGCGCATCCGGTCCACCGCGGGGACGATCATGGTGAACCCGGGCCGGCGTACCTCACTGTGCAGCCGGCCGAGCCGGAAGACGACCCCGCGCTCGTACTGCTTGACGACTCGTGCCGCCGCGCCCAGATAGACCAGACCCGCGGCTCCGGCGGCCAGTACCGCCGCGACCACCTCTTGGAGCATGACGACCTCCCCGTTCAGAGGTCCCGTTTCGTCTGTTGCTGTAACGATATGCCTGGAATCGGGATCGGGGCCATGCCTGCGGGACCGGAACGGCTCCCGACAGACGAAGGTCCGGGGCGCGCAGGTGCTGCGCGCCCCGGACCAGGGGATCCGGTGTTCCGGCCGGGCCGCTAGGGCCTGTCGTTTGGATCATGCCGGCGTCGCGGGGCGTGGCACGCGCATCTGCCGCGTTGTCGTCGGTTGTCGACGCTCCGCGTCGCCGCCCTCCTCCGCCTTGCATCTGCACGCACCACGCCCCGCTCGGGTCGGCCGAGAGGCGCAGTCGCTCTCGGCCGACCTGATCCAAACGACAGGCCCTAGGAGGCCGTGACCTTCTCCGCCTCCACCGACTGCTCGGGTTCCGTCACCTTCACCGGCTCGGTGCCCGTCGCGCTGTGCCGCTCGGCCCAGCTCTCCAGGGCCGTGCGGCAGGCGTGGTCGAGGTGGTGCAGGCCCTTCAGGTCGAGCTCGACCGGACGGTCCTGCGGCAGGCTCTCCAGGCTGTCCAGGATCTTCGGCAGCCGCAGGAACGTGGCGTTGCCGGACAGGTACGCCTGGATCGGGCCCGCGCCCTTGTCGATGATCTCGAGCCTGACGTGCGAGGCCTCCCAGGCGGTCTTCACGACCGACAGGGCCAGACCGATGAGCACGCCCTCGAACATGTTCACCGCGACGATCGACACGGCGGTGACGACGAGGATCAGCGCCTCACCCTTGTGAGCCCGCCACAGGGCGATGATCTGACGGAACGGGATCAGCTTCCAGCCGGCGTGCACCAGGATGCCGGCCAGGGCGGGAACCGGGATCAGGGCCAGGGCCCACGGCATCGCGGCGGCGAACAGCAGCAGCCACACGCCGTGCAGCACCCGGGATGCCTTGGTCTTGGCGCCCGCGTTGACGTTGGCGGAGCTGCGCACGATGACCGCGGTCATCGGCAGCGCGCCGAGCAGACCGCACAGGGTGTTGCCCGCGCCCTGGGCGATCATCTCCTTGTTGTACTCGGTGCGCGGACCGTCGTGCAGCCGGTCCACGGCCGCCGCACTGAACAGGCTCTCCGCGGAGGCGATCAGCGCGAAGGCGATGACGGTGCCCCAGATGGCCGGGCTCGCCAGCTCGCCGAAGGCCTCGGCCCCGGGCGGCTGGATGACACCGAGCAGACCCTCGACCTGAACGGTGGCGACCGGCAGGCTGAAGGCGAGCGTGGCCACCGTGGCCAGGACGACCGCCGCGAGGGCGCCGGGCACGGTCTGAACCGCCTTCGGCAGCTTCTTCCACAGCACGATGACGGCGATGGTGCCCGCGCCGATCGCGAGGGAGGCCAGGGCGCTGGTGCTGCCGAGCGCGTCCGTGAACGCCCCGGGCAGGCCCGCGATCTTGCCGAGCCCGGACTCCGGGGCCTTCAGGCCCGCCGCCGCGTAGATCTGGCCGGCGATGATCACCAGTCCGATGCCGCAGAGCATGCCCTCGACGACGGAGACGGATATCGCCCGGAACCAGCGACCTATCCCGAGGAAGCCCATGGCGAGCTGGAGCAGCCCGGCGAGCAGCACGATCACGCCGAGCGTGGCCACTCCGAACTCGCTGACGGCCTCGAAGACCAGCACGGTGAGGCCGGCGGCGGGCCCGGACACCTGAAGGCTGCTGCCGCGCATCAGGCCGGTGACGAGCCCGCCCACGATGCCGGTGATGAGGCCGAGCTCCGCGGGAACCCCGGAGGCGACCGCCACACCGACACACAGCGGCACCGCCACCAGGAAGACGACGATCGAGGCCAGGAAGTCCTGCTTCAGATAAGGGAACTTGGTCATGGTCTCCCTCACAGGGTCTCGAAGGAGTCGGTGTCCGCGCGGTGTTCCCGCACGATGCCGGTGTGCACCTCGTAGTACCAGGCGCGCAGCCCGAGTCGGCCTTCGGACAGCCGGCGTTCGATGCACGGGTACGACCGCAGGCGCAGCACCTGGGTGAGGGCGTGGTTCTGTACGGCTTCGGCGACCGTCGGGTCGGCCGGATCCTCGCACTTGGGCTGATCGGCGGCGTGCGCGAGCCAGTCGCGCACCGCCGGTACGGCGGCGAGGTCGTCGCCCCGCACCACCGCGCCGACGGCGCCGCAGTGCGAGTGGCCGCAGACCACGATGTCCTTGATGCCCAGCACCTCCACGGCGTACTCGATGGTCGCCGCCTCGGAGGTGGGGTGCTCCAGAGCGTACGGGGGGACGACGTTGCCCGCGGTGCGCAGCTCGAAGAGCTCGCCGGGCCGGGCGCCCGTGATCAGGGCCGGTAC
The DNA here is from genome assembly GCF_000158955.1 of Streptomyces viridochromogenes DSM 40736. Lineage (GTDB taxonomy): Bacteria > Actinomycetota > Actinomycetes > Streptomycetales > Streptomycetaceae > Streptomyces > Streptomyces venetus. The sequence continues at coordinate 6,932,368 of NZ_GG657757.1, forward strand.
GACCCTGGAGTCGGAGCAGGTGATGAACAGGACGTCGGGGGACTGGCCCTCGGCGAGGCGGGCGAACTCCTCAGGGCGCTGTCCGAACATGCGGGCGTTGTCGATGAGGGGTTGCATGAGTGTGGTGATCCTCCTGGCGCGCGTGGGGGCGCGTCGGACGGGCATGACAGAGGTGGGGGTTGAACTGCTCTTGCTGCTCAGCAGCGGAAGACCTGGAGCGCTGCCGGTGTGTGCGACGCCGAGGATCTCGACGTGCGTTGGTGCGCGTCGCCGGGTGCGGACCGGTCCGGTGCTGTCGGCGGGATGTGCCGCAGCGGTGTCCGCTCGGGCGCCGAGGGCGCGTGGTCGGTGTGGTGGAACCGGTCGCGGGTCCGCAAGGGGCCGGTCGGGCCCCGTGGTGTTCGGCGCGGCAGGTGACCGTCTCGTCGCGCAGAGCTTTCCCGGAGGCCTTGAGTCCGGGGCGCGAAAAGGTGCCGGAGGGTTCAGTTCCGGGCTGAGCCTTGGCCTCGGCTTTACGGGATGTGTGCGCGGATGCGAAGGATGCCGTGGGTGCGAAGAACTGAAGGGCGAGCAGGACTGCGGCGAGGATCGACACCACGGTCCGTGCCGTCGTACCTCGGTACATGCGCCCCCCTTCCGGTGACTCACGCATCTAGCGCTGACCAACACTTGGTCAATGACTGGTCAAGAAACACGTTAACCCTGCAAAGTCGTTTGCAGGGTTAACTTAACGTTTCAAGCTGAAGAGAGCCTGAAAACCGTGGGTGGGCTGGCGTGAACCAGCCCTTGTCGCACGGCAGTCGGGCGCGATATCGGGTTGTGGGTTACCGGGAGTTCGCGAGTCGTCCCGCGTCGCGGGCCAGGGCGGTGAGCCGGGAGATGGCCCGGAAGTACTTCTTGCGGTAGCCGCCGTTCAGCATTTCCTCGCTGAACAGCTGGTCGAAGGGCAGGCCCGAGGCCATCACGGGCACCTCGCGGTCGTAGAGCCGGTCCGCGAGGACGACGAGCCGCAGAGCCGTCGACTGGTCGGGAACCGGCCGCACCCCGGTGAGGCACACCGCCTCGATTCCGTCGGTCAGCGCGCCGTATCGGCTGGGGTGGACGCGGGCCAGGTGGTCCAGGAGGGGCGAGAACGCGTCGAGGGAGGCGCCCTCGGTGGCGTGGGCGGCCTTGGTCACCTGCTCGTCGGAGTACGGCGGGGGCGCCTCGGGCAGGCCGCGGTGGCGGTAGTCCTCGCCGTCGATGCGCAGCGGGCGGAAGTGGGCCGACAGGCCCTGGATCTCGCGCAGGAAGTCGGCCGCGGCGAACCGGCCCTCACCGAGCTTGCCGGGCAGCGTGTTGGAGGTGGCGGCCAGCGCGACGCCCGCGTCGACGAGCTTGCCGAGCAGGGTGGAGACCAGGACGGTGTCGCCCGGGTCGTCGAGCTCGAACTCGTCGATGCACAGCAGGCGGTGGCCGGACAGGGTCTGGACGGTCTTCTGGAACCCGAGGGCGCCCACCAGGTTGGTCAGCTCCACGAAGGTGCCGAACGCCTTGAGCTCGGGCTCGGCCGGGGTGGCGTGCCACAGCGAGGCCAGCAGGTGGGTCTTGCCGACGCCGTAGCCGCCGTCGAGGTAGACACCGCGCGGTCCGGCCGGGGCCTTCTTCGCCGCCTTGCCGAACCCGAACAGCCGCCGCTTGCCGGAACCGCCCGCACCGTGGTCGAGTCCGGCCGCGAAGCTCTCCAGGACCCGGACGGCCTCCGTCTGGCTGGGCTGGTTCGGGTCCGGGATGTACGTGCTGAAGCGCACCGAGTCGAACCGCGGCGGCGGAACCATCTCGGCGACCAGCCGATCCGCGGGAACATGCGGCTCACGCGCGCACAGGGAGAGGGGGGCCGCGTCGGTTATCGGGCCGGTACCGGAGGGGGCGGGGGAGGAGGACACGGTTCACCATGCTAGAGCCTGTCCGGCGGGCCGAGCCGTGCCGGATCCGGCGTTGACCTGGTGACGCCCGAGAGCGGGGTCCGGTGCGTCCAGCTGCGGGGCGGAGGAGGGCGCCGATGCGATGGGGGTCCCCCCTGCTCGAGCGAAGCCGAGAGCTCGGGGGAATCGGCTGACGGCAACGCCGCAGATGGGCGTGTCAGACCCCGCGGCCACGGCTCGGCCCGCCGGACAGGCGCGCAGGCGCGTGGAACACTGCACGGCATGCGACGTCTGTTCCCTGTGACCGATGAAACAGCGGCTCCGGCCCCCGGTGAGGGGGCGGTGGGCGGTGACGGGCGGGAGTGGGGCCTGGAGGAGCTGGCCGCCGCGTACGCGTATCCCGAGCCGGGCCCCGGGGGCCCGCGGCCGTGGCTGCGCGCCAACATGGTGTCCACGCTGGACGGGGCCGCCCAGCACGACGGCCGTTCGCAGCCCATCTCCAGCGCGGCCGACATGCGGATCTTCGGCACGCTGCGGGCGCTGGCGGACGTCGTGGTCGTCGGCGCGGAGACCGTGCGGCAGGAGGGGTACCGCCCGGCACGCGCGCGGGCCGAGTTCGCCGCGTCGCGCGAGGCGGCCGGGCAGGCCCCCGCACCCGCGATCGCGGTGGTCACCGCCGGCCTCGACCTGGACTTCTCGCTCCCGCTGTTCACCTCGCCCCTGGTGCCCACCCTGATCCTCACCGGAGCCTCGGCCGCCCCGGACCGCGTCGCCGCCGCCGAGAAGGCCGGCGCGCGGGTGCTGACCGCCGGGGAAGGCATCGGCGTGGATCCGGCCCGTGCCGTCCGGGCCCTCGCCGATCTCGGCCACACCCGGCTGCTGACCGAGGGCGGCCCCCGGCTGCTGGGGCAGCTGGTGGCGGCCGGGGTGCTCGACGAGCTCTGCCTGACCGTCTCCCCGATGCTCACCGCGGGCGACGCGCAGCGCATCGCCGGGGGCCCCGCCGTCACCGTGCCGCGCCGCTTCCGGCTGGTGTCGATGCTGGAGGAGGACGGCTTCCTGTTCACCAGGTACGGACGGTCCTGAGGCGTACTGAAGCGCCGGACACGGGGTACAAGGTGCCGACGGCGGGGATGTCCGGCCGGCCGGTACGTCCGCAAACGGGGACGATGGTCGCCATCCGTCCGTTCATTGACGAAATATGCCGTTCCGTTTGATTTCCGGGGGGCACACTGGATCCGGCAGTACCCGTGCGAACACGGGGCAGGATGGTTTCCGCAGGGCCCGGCACGGCCCACGGTGGAGTGGGGGCCGCAGGCCCTCGGAGGAGAAGGGGCGCCTGGTGTTCACAAGCGTACTGATGATCGAGAAGGCGCTGACGTCCGCCGACGTGGAGTTCGTCACCACCTTGCACGGGGAGGAAAGCGTCTCCTTCCAGGTGCTGCTCCAGCCGCGCGGCGAGCAGGCGGACCGGCTGCTGCGGGCCATCGACGACGTGGCGCTCGGCGAGCTCGACGAGGCCGTGCGCGAGGGGGAGACGCCGGAGGGGCAGGAGGCGCTGAGTGTGGGGCAACGGGCGCTGGAGGTCTCTCTCGCGGCGCTGCGGGCGTCCGGGAGCGCGGCGGAAGGGCGGTTGATCGAGGACCATCCGCTGGACTCGCTGAAGTCCCTGGTGGCGGAGGTCGGGGCGGACGAGGTCATCGTGCTGACCGATCCCCACTACGTGGAGGAGTTCTTCCATCGGGACTGGGCGTCCCGGGCGCGGCACAAGGTGGGCGTGCCGGTGCTGAAGCTGTTCTCGCACAGCAAGGCGTAGGGGAGGGCCGTTCTGTTTCGTCGGGTGCGGGTCGTTCGTGGTTGATCGCGCCCGCGCGGCGGAGCCGCACATCGATACAGCCCCGCGCCCCGGGGTTGGCACGCCCCTACGCGCTCCTGAAATAGGCTGGGTGCGCTCACCGTCGTCACCCGAACTTGGAGACCCGCATGGCACCCGGCCTTCCCCCCGCCATGGACCGACCGCACTTCATCGGTATCGGTGGGGCCGGGATGTCGGGAATCGCGAAGATCCTCGCGCAGCGCGGGGCCGGCGTGGCGGGCAGCGACGCCAAGGAGTCGGCGACGGCCGAGGCGCTGCGGGCCCTGGGCGCGACCGTGCACATCGGGCACGCCGCCGAGCACCTCGCGGACGACGCCAGCTGCGTGGTCGTGTCGTCGGCGATCCGGCAGGACAACCCCGAGCTGGCCCGCGCGGCCGAACTGGGCATTCCCGTGGTGCACCGCTCCGACGCGCTCGCCGCCCTGATGACGGGCCTGCGCCCGATCGCGGTCGCCGGTACGCACGGCAAGACGACCACCACCTCGATGCTGGCGGTGTCGCTGAGCGCGCTGGGCCTGAGCCCGTCGTACGCGATCGGCGGCGACCTGGACGCGCCCGGCTCCAACGCGCTGCACGGCGAGGGTGAGATCTTCGTCGCCGAGGCGGACGAGTCGGACCGCAGCTTCCACAAGTACGCGCCCGAGGTCGCGATCGTCCTCAACGTCGAGCTCGACCACCACGCCAACTACGCCTCGATGGACGAGATCTACGAGTCGTTCGAGACCTTCGTGGACCGCGTCACCCCGGGTGGCACCCTGGTGATCTCCGCCGACCACGAGGGCGCGCGGGAGCTGACGCGCCGGGTCGCGGGACGCGATGTGCGGGTGGTGACGTACGGCGAGTCGCAGGACGCCGGCGTGCGCGTCCTCTCGGTCGTGCCGCAGGGCCTGAAGAGCGAGGTCACCGTGGTGCTGGACGGCGAGGAGCTGACCTTCACGGTCTCCGTCCCCGGCCGGCACTACGCGCACAACGCGGTGGCCGCGCTCGCGGCCGGTGTGGCGCTCGGCATCCCCGCCGAGGAGCTGGCCCCCGCGCTGGCGGCGTACACAGGAGTGAAGCGGCGGCTCCAGCTGAAGGGCGAGGCCGCGGGCGTGCAGGTGATCGACTCCTACGCGCACCACCCCACCGAGATGACCGCCGACCTGGAGGCCATGCGCGCGGCGGCGGGCGACTCCCGCATCCTGGTCGTCTTCCAGCCGCACCTCTTCTCGCGGACGCAGGAGCTGGGCAAGGAGATGGGCCAGGCGCTCTCCCTGGCGGACGCGTCGGTCGTGCTGGACATCTACCCGGCCCGTGAGGACCCGATCCCGGGTGTGACGAGCGAGCTGATCATCGACGCCGCCCGGGCGGCCGGTGCGGACGTGACGCCGGTCCACGACAAGGCGGACGTCCCCTCGGCGATCGCGGGAATGGCGAAGCCGGGGGATCTCGTTCTCACCATGGGAGCGGGCGACGTCACCGACCTCGGCCCGCACATCCTGGACCGTCTGTCGAACTGAGGGGCTGGTAGCTCATGGCGTACGACGTCGACAAGCCGGACGAGCAGTGGCGCGCGGAGCTGAGCCCGGGCGAGTACGCGGTGCTGCGCCAGGCGGCCACGGAGCCCGCCTTCACCGGTGAGTACACGGACACGAAGACCCAGGGCGTCTACTCCTGCCGTGCCTGCGGCGCCGACCTGTTCACCTCGGGGACCAAGTTCGAGTCCCACTGCGGTTGGCCGTCCTTCTTCGATCCCAAGGACACCGACGCGGTGGAGCTGATCGAGGACCGGTCCCACGGCATGGTGCGGACCGAGGTGCGGTGCGCGCGCTGCGGCTCGCACCTCGGGCACGTCTTCGAGGGCGAGGGGTACTCGACCCCCACGGACCAGCGGTACTGCATCAACTCCATCGCGCTGCGGCTGACGCCCGAGCAGGGCTGAGGCGGCGCTCAGCCGATCCGGCACTCCTTCTCGGTGAGGCGGTCCGTGTCCCCCGCGGTGCGGCTGCACACCACGCGGGTCGTGGAGGTGCCGTCACCGGCGCGGCGGACCTCCTTGAGGACGATGCTGTGCCCGGTGCGGTCGCCGTACAGCGGCGCGCGGGTGAAGTCGATGGTGCCGGTGGCCATGCCCTCGATCTTGACGTTGCGCAGGTTCACCCAGGTCGAGGCGCGGCTCTGCGGCCGGTCGTCGCGGGTGGCCGCCCAGAACAGGGCGCGGGTCGCGTCGTGTGCCAGGGCGGTCTGGCCGCTGGCCAGGGCCGGGCTGTCGTAGCGCAGGCGGCGGCCTTTCAGCCCCGGCAGGTACTTCGCCGCGTCCAGGTAGAAGCCGGTCCTGGTGGCGGCCGTCCGCAGCTCGGCCAGGGCCGCGTGGTACAGCGTGACCTCCGGTGCGAGGGAGGCCCCGCCGCCGGTGAAGTCCGCCTTGGACAGGTCGTCGCCGGTGAGGATGGCCAGGGGCTTCCCGGCGCAGCCCGACTCGGTGCCCAGCTGGGCCATCAGGGGGTCGACGTCCTCCACCCGGCCCGCGAAGTAGATCACGGACGGGACCCTGCCGTCACTGCAGATCTCCTGGGCGTGCGAGCGGAGTTCGGGCTTGCCGCCGCTGAGGGTGTAGCGGCGTGAATCGAGCAGGGTGAAGCCGTGTCGCCGCAGCATCCGCTCGCCGTAGCGCGCCTGTTCGTCGGTGTAGACGTCGTCGGTCTTCGCCGTGTCGCGGGCGAGGACGAGGGCGTACTGCCGTCGGTCCGGTGTGCGCAACTGAGCGGCGATCAGGCCGAGTTGCCGGGTCTGCCACTCGTCCGTGGCGGCCAGGCTGAACCAGTTGGCGAACTCGCGGGGCAGATAGGTGGCGGAGTTCGTGCCGGAGACGACAGGCAGACCGGCCTCCATCAGGGTGCGCGTCGTCGCTCGGCTCGACTTCAGGTCGCGGCCGGTACCGACGACCCCCACGACGGTCGGGTCGTGGGCGGCGTATGCGGCGATCTGCTCGGCCATCACCTTCTGGCGGCCCAGGTCCACGCCGCCGTTGGCGATCAGGACGCGCAGCTTCACGCTGGAGTTCTCATTGATGACGGCCTGCGCCAGATATACGCCCGCGAGTTCCTCGGCGCCCTTCACGAGCGAGGAGCCGGCCGCCGGGTCGGCGCTGAGCGGCCCGGCGTAGACGACGGTGACGTACTTGCCGGCGTGGTGGGCCAGGACGTCCGCGTTCTGTCCAGCGATGCGGTCCTCCAGTTGGTCCACCGTCCAGGGCTTTTCGTCCTTGGCCTTCAGCATCGCGACCTCGCCGCGGGGCTGGGGCGCGGGCAGCCAGTCGGCGAAGCGGACGCCGTCCGTGGCTATGCCGATGCACTCCGTGCCACCGCCGGGCGTCTGCTCGCGCCGGGTGTCCCGGTTGGCCGTCAGCACGGACGCCGAGCAGTACTGGTCGTGCAGGGCGTCGGCCCGCATCACGGTGCCGACGGCCAGCAGGGCGATGACCAGGACCAGGGTGTGCAGGGCCCACACCAGCCGGGCGAGCGTGGGCCGGGCGGACGCCCGCAGATGGCGGCGGTGTTCCTCGACCGGGTCGAGCTGGTCGTGCGGCAGCGGGATCTTCATCACCCAGGGCAGGACGGACCGTTCCCGGCTGGGCGACTGCTCGGCGCGCAGGTTGCGCGCCCACTCCCGGTACCAGGTGCGCAGCCGCTCGCCGAACTTGGGCGGTGCGGCCTCCGGGGCGGGCGCCGCCTGGACCACGCTGCGCTCCAGGCGCGGTACGTCGTCCGTGCGCACCGCGGCGACCACGAGCAGCGGGTCGAGCTCGCTGCGCCGGCTGCGGACGTCGCTGACGGCCCGGATCAGTTCGATGCCGCCGTTGCGGTCGTCCGCGTGCGGCAGGAACAGCATCGGCGGGCGGGGCCGCTTGAAGCCGCGCAGGTCCCAGCTCCAGCGGCGGTGGTTGTCCCGCAGGTCCTCCCGCAGCGCCAGCACGCACAGCTGGAGGTGGAAGTCACCGCCCGCCCGGAGCGCTTCGGCCACGTCGTACGCCCGGGCCGCGATCGCCTTCCAGGACCGCACCGGCCGCAGCAGCGAGACCTCGGTGGGATCCTCCTGGACGGCCGCCGCCCTGAGGAAGGTCGTCGTCATGAACCAGCGGCTCTCCCGGCGCAGCCACAGGAAGATCGGCGCCCGCCCCGGCAGGACGTAGTTGAGGACCGTCAGCAGGAGCAGGAAGACCAGACCGGCGCCCACCGCCACGTACCACTCGCTGCGGGCCAGCAGTGCCGCGAGCACGGTCACGAGGCTCGCCGGGAGGATGTGCGCCATGTCGAACAGCGGCAGCCCCGAGTGCCAGCGCGCGGTGTTCTTCGGCCGCCAGCGCTGCTGGGCCAGCTGGTTCAGCAGCCGCTGCCGCTGGTCCTGCCCGGCCTCGGGGCTGCCCGGGGCGGGCGCCGGCCAGCTGTCTCCGAGTGCCGCGACCGCGTCGTCGATGGCGTGCACCAGCCGCAGCCGCGGGAACGCGTAACGCCGGTAGACGGCCTTCGGGCCGCCCCATTTCTTCGGATCGCTCAGCGCCCGCACCATGGCGGCGGCCCGGCGCACCTCCGTGGCACCCTCGTAGGCGTCCTGCGCCACCGCGCAGCGCGTGCCGTGCGCCTCTTGGCCCGCGTACAGCTGCCGGACCAGCCCGGCCACCGCGTCATCGTCCCCGCTCTGCTGCCCGTGCACGACGAACACCGGCATCGGCGGTTCGATGCTCGTGCGGAAGTCCTGGATGAGGATCTCGAGCTGATTCTGGAGATGGACGCCGGCACCGCTCTCCGGATTGCCGTCATGCCCCCCAGGGCAGTCCGGCGGCGTGCGATCGTCGTTCACCATGGGCAACCCCCGTTCACCTTCGGTGACGAAGAGGCTAGCGGGTGCGCGTGGGGTGGGTGTGGGTGACGGACGAACTCGGCACTTTCGGGTGGCTCGCTCCGGCGCTTCTGAATGGTTGATCCACACCGCTGTATTGAGCGGTCGATGGGGCGTCGGGGGCCGGGGAGACGCCTCAGGGCCGGGCGATCTCGAACCAGACGACCTTGCCGGTGCCGAGCCGGGTCGCGCCCCAGCGCCGGGCCAGCCGGTTCACCAGGTACAGGCCGCGTCCGCCCTCGTCGGTGGCCCGGGCCTGCCGCAGCCGCGGCAACTGGGGGACGTCGTCGCCGACTTCGCAGCGCAGGACGTCGGTGCGCAGCAGGCGGAGGCTGATGGGCAGGGAGGCGTGCCGTACGGCGTTGGTGACGACCTCGCTGACGAGCAGTTCGACGGAGTCGCCGAGTTCCTCCAGGCCCCACCGGGCCAGGGCGCGCCGGGTCAGGCGGCGGGCCCGGCCGGGGGCGGTGTCCTCCGGGTCGAGGAACCAGTAGGCCACGTCGCCGGCCGCGATCCCCTCGAAGCGGGCGGCGAGCAGCGCGACGTCGTCGTCCCGGTCACCCGGGCCGAGCATGTCGAGCACCTCGTCGCACAGCGCTTCCAGCGAGGGCGTCCGGTCGGGCCCGGCGCGCAGGGCGGTGGCCTCCGCCTTCTCGCGCAGCTGCTCGATACCGGTCCACACGTCCCTGAGACGGGACTCGACCAGACCGTCGGTGTACAGCAGCAGGGACGCGCCCGTGGGGGCGTCGAGTTCGACCGCCTCGAAGTCGACACCGCCGACCCCGATCGGCGCGCCGGGCGGCACACGGAGCACCTCGGCCCGGCCGCCCTGGTGGAGCAGGACGGGGGGCGGGTGACCGGCGTTGGCGATGGTGATGCGGTGCGATACCGGGTCGTAGACGGCGTACAGGCAGGTCGCCATGTGCTCGGCACCGAGGCGCTGGGCCTGTTCGTCGATGTGGTGCAGGACCTCCTGCGGCGGCAGGTCGAGCCCGGCGAGCGTCTGGGCGGTGGTGCGCAGCTGGCCCATGATGGCGGCGGAGGTCATGGAGTGACCCATGACGTCGCCGACGACGAGGGCGACACGGTTGCCCGGCAGCGGGATCACGTCGTACCAGTCGCCGCCCACGCGGGCCGATTCGGCGGCGGGCAGATAGCGCGCGGCGAGCCGGACACCGGCGGGGCTGGGCAGGGTCTCGGGCAGCATGGTGCGCTGGAGCTCGTCCGCGATGTAGGCCTCCCGGCCGTAGAGGACGGCCTTGTCGATGCCGAGGGCACTGTGTGTCGCGAGCTGTGCGGCGACGAGGAGGTCGGCGGCCTCGAACGGCGCGCTTGCGGGGCGGCGCAGGAACACGGCCGCGCCGATGACCCGGCGCCGGCCGCGCAGCGGCGCGAGGATCGCGCGCTGTCCCTCCGGCACGGTGAACTCGACGCCGTCGCCGAGCAGTTCGGACAGGGCGGCCCGCGCCGCGGGGGCGTCGGTGAACACCGGGCGCACGCCCCGCAGCACCTCGGCCAGTGCGCTGCCGGGCCGTACCTCGCACAACTCGGCGGCCCCGGGGTCCGCGAGCGGCACCGCGTCCGAACCCTCCTCCGTCGGGAACCGCTCGTCGCGGAACAGCCGCAGCGCCACGGGGCCGGCGTGCCGCTCGTCGCCGACCGGCAGCGGTTCGCGCAGGTGGACGCGGACCGCCTCCGCGAAGGTGGGCACCACGGCCCGGCACAGCCCGGTCAGGATCTCGTCCAGCTCCATGGCGCGGCTGATCCGCCGGGTCGCGGCACCCACGAACCGCAGCCGGTCCCCGTCCCGCCGCGTCGGCGTGGAGGCCGGTGCCGGAGTGGGCGGGGCAGGCGGTGGCCCGCTCACGCCCAGCGCGGCATGGGCCGCCAGCTCGCAGAGCACCTGCCGGTCCTCCGTACGGAAGACCTCCCGGTCCGGCCGCCGCAGGAACAGGGCGGCACCCGCCGCTCCGTGAGCACCGGCCAGGGGGACGAGCAGCACCCGGTTCCCCTCCGGCAGCCGGGCGTTCGGCCCCAGCAGCTCGCCCAGCGCCGGATCCAGGTCGTTGGAGTCCCTGCCCAGCGCCTCGCCCGCCTGGAGGACCTTCGCCAGTACGCCGGACTCCGCCATCGGCACGGTGACGCGCGCCGCCCCGCCCATCGCGCCGTCGAGCCCCTCCCGCGGTCCGGGCTGCCACAGCGCACCCGCGTCGGGCGAAGGGTCGGCCGGGAGGTACGGGGCGACGGCGGCAGCCGGGGCCGGGCGCGACCCGGCGGTCCCCGTGGGGCGGCAGCCGCTGCCGCTCAAGTGCAGTCGCGCCCCGGAAGAAGTCCCGGAAGTCCCGGAACCCTTCTGGTCCGGAGCGGCGAGATACACGACGAGGGCGTCCGCGACGGACGGCACCGTCGTCCCGCAGAGCTCCTGGAGCACCTGCGCCGGATCCCCGGCGCGCGCGACACGACGTACCGCGTGGGTGAGAAAGCGTTTGGGGTCGGGCCGCATCGCCCACATCCTGCGCGAGGCAGGGGGTTCTGTCCAGCCGTAGGCGGCAGCCAACCCTTCGGGACTTCGGTCCAGTTGGCGGACCGGGCCCGGCCCCTGGCGCCGAGCCCGCGCACCCGGACCCCGTGCGCCGGGAAAGCGGTTCCGCACGAACCGGCTCACCACCGAGTTCATCGCCCGGCAGGCCGGCATCGTCCGCGAGTACGGCCGCCCCGGCCAACTCGTCACGACCTGTATTCACCTCGGCTACCGCCCGGGACGGTCGCCGGGTGCGCTTCCTGCACAACTGGTCGTGGGACGAGGTGTCCGTGCCGGTGCCCGCGGCCGTGCGGGACGTGCTGTCGGAGACCGCGTACGCCGAGGCGGTGCCGCTCGGCCCGTGGGACGTGAAGGTGCTTCAGGACGAGGTGTCCTAGCAACCATCCTTTCCGGCAGGGGAGTTCCGGCCGCCTGTTCGCTGGGCATCGTGTCAGGGGCGTGGGCCGCGCCGCCTCGGAGGGGGAGCGGGCGGGCCCTGTCGGCCGGGCGAAGGGATGGGAAGCCATGACGTCACCGCTGCCCCCGGGAGAGACGCTGCCACAGCCGGTGCTGAACCCGCCGGCGTCGGTCGCGGTGTTCCTGGTAGCCACGATCGACACCGGCGGGGAAGCGGCCGTACGGGAGGTGCTGGGGGCCCTCGCGGGACTGGTACGGTCCGTCGGCTTCCCGAGCCCCGACGGCGGCCTCGGCTGCGTCGCCGGCATCGGATCCCGGGCCTGGGGCCGGCTGTTCGGCGGCCCCAGGCCCGCCGAACTGCACCCGTTCCGCGAACTGGCCGGGCCCCGGCACCACGCGCCGTCGACCCCCGGCGACCTGTTCTTCCACATCAAGGCCGCCCGTACCGACCTGTGCTTCGCCCTCGCCGCCGAGCTCATGCGGCGGCTGCGCGGCACGGTCACCGTGCGGGACGAGACGCAGGCCTTCTCGTACTTCGACTCGCGCAACGTCCTCGGCTTCGTCGACGGCACCGAGAACCCCGTCGGGCCGGCAGCGGCCGACGCGGCGCTGGTGGGCGAGGAGGATCCCGCCTTCCGCGGCGGGAGCTACGCCGTCGTGCAGAAGTACCTGCACGACGTGGACGCCTGGGAGGCCCTCGCCGTCGAGGCGCAGGAGAAGGTGATCGGCCGCACCAAGCTCACCAACCTCGAACTCGACGCGCCCGGCTCCCACAAGGACGTCAACACCGTCCTCGGCCCGGACGGCTCCGAGCAGCGGATACTGCGCGCCGCGATGCCGTTCGGCAGGCCCGGGCACGGCGAGTTCGGCACGTACTTCGTGGCCTACGCGCGCACGCCCGGGATCCCCGAGACGATGCTGCGCAAGATGTTCCTCGGCGGGCCGGGCTCGGGCCCCGACCCGCTGCTGGACTACTCACGGGCCGTCACCGGCAGCCTCTTCTTCGTCCCCTCGGCGGGGTTCCTGGAGGCTCTGCCGGAGGGCTGACGGCCGGACCGCTCGGTCAGACTCGGTCAGACGCGCTCCAGCGGCCGGTGCGGTTCGGCCGGCAGCCGGACCTCGATCGGGTCGCCGGGGCGCACCACCCCGCCCTCCCGCACGACGCTCATGATGCCGGCCTTGCGCACCACCCGGCCGCTCGCGTCACGGCCGACGACCTGTTTCAGCAGCCCGTCCTGGAAGGCGTCGATCTGCAGGCAGGGGTTGCGCAGGCCGGTCACCTCCAGCACCGCGGTGTCACCGATCCGCAGCAGCGTGCCGACCGGCAGGCCCAGCAGGTCGATGCCGCGCGTGGTGATGTTCTCCCCGAGCGCGCCGGGCGCCACCTCGAAGCCCGCCTCGCCGACCTCGGCGAACAACTCCTCGTGGATGAGGTGCACCTGTCGCAGATTGGGCTGGGTGGGATCCTGCGCGATCCGCGAACGGTGCTTGACCGTCACCCCCGCGTGCACGTCGCCCTCCACCCCGAGCCCTTCGAGCAGCGTGATGCTGTCCCTGTTCGGCTTGGTGAACGAGTACACCCCGTTGCTGCTGACCGCCGTCACCGTCGCGTTCACGCGTCCGGTCCCCCTTACCCGTTGGCAGTGATCCACCAGGAGCCTAACGCGTGCGCAGGTCTCGCACCGGGCGCAGCCGGCGGTCACCGCCCCAGGCGTTCTGCCGCAGCACACGCCTGCTCAGACGTCATGTTCCGCAGGAGCAGTGGGTCGATGAGCTGCCCGGGGCATCCCTCATCGTGCCGTGGCTGGGCGGCCCGTATACGCCGTTCAGAGTTCGACTCACTTCGGCCGGCAACCGAGAAATGACACACCGGGCACTGGAATTGGTATCCCCGCCCGGAGAAGTACACGGTCATGGCACACCTCTTTCGGAAGCCCCTCCCAACTTCGGTGGCGGATGCCGAAGGCATGGGCGACCAGGTACTACCGATAGACGGGAAACCCCGCCGACCGCAGCACCCGCCGCCCCGCGTCCACTGCGAAGACCTCACAACCCGCCCGTTCCGCCGCCCACTCGACCCCCTCGGCGCCCATCGCGAAGGCCGCTGTCGCCACGGTGTCGGCCTCGGTGAGGGTGGGGGCGACGACCGTGAGGCTCAGGAGCCCGGTCGCCGGGCGGCCCGTGCGGCCGTCGATGATGTGGTCGCCGCGCTCGTAGCGGGCGGAGGTCGCGACGGCCCGGTCCGTGAGGTCCAGCACCGTGCACAACCGGTCGGCGTGCTCGGGATGCCGTACCCCCACCCGCCAGGGGCCACCGGCGGCGACGACGTCACCGCCCGCGTTGAGACAGAAGCGCCGGGCCCCGGCCGCCGCCAGCAGCTCGGCGCCCTTCTGCACCGACCAGCCCTTCACCACGGCGCACGGGTCGAGGCGGCGACCGGGCAGACGTACGTCGAAGGCGCCCCCGGTGGTGACCCGGTACTCCTCGCACAGGCCCAGGACCTCCCGCAGCTCGGGGCCGGGCTCGCGCACCTCCCCGCGGTCCAGCCGGGACACCTCGCTGTCCGGCCGGAACGGGCTGAACCGCGCGTCGACCGCGCGCAGCCAGGCGAAGAGTCCGTCCACCGGTGCCTCGGGGAAGTCCTCGTCATCGATCCGCACCGACACCGGGAACCCCATGACGTGCTCGACGCGCCGCATGGGCTCAGCCCTTCGCGTCGATGGCGGCCTGGAGCGACTCCTTGTAGCCGTCGCTGGTGATCGTGGCGCCGGAGACGGTGTCGATGTCGGCGCTCTGCGCCCGGAGGGTCTCCTCGATCAGCTTGGGCACGGCGGCCGTCGTCTGGGGGTGGTTCGGCTGTCGCAGCATGCGGACCGAGGCGATCCTCTGCCCGTCGAAGGTGACCTCGACCTGGACCGGGCCCTTCTCGGTGTCGATGGCCGAGCCCGACACGACCGTGGACGTGGTACCGCCGGACGAGGAGGCCGAGGGCGTCGACGCCGGTGCCGCGGCCTCCGTGACGGTCGACGACGCCCCGCCGTCGTGCGAGGGCGCGTACCGCCAGACCGGGATCAGACCCGCGACGCTCAGGACCAGGACGGGTATGGCTCGCTTCACGACAGTCTCCTCGTCATCCGGCCAGGCTGAAGCGTTCGAAGTGGACCTGCGGCTTGGGCACGCCCAGCTCGCGCAGGCTGCCGAGCACGGCGTTCATCATCGGTGGCGGGCCGCAGAGATAGACGTCCCGCCCGGTGATGTCCGGCACGAGACGGGCCAGTTCCCCGGGCGCCAACCGGTCCGGCACGGGCGGCCCCGTCACCAGGTGCAGCTCCGCGCCCTTGGCGAGCACGAGCTCGCGCAGTTCGCCGTGGAGGACGGCGTCCTGGTCGGTGGCGACCCGGTAGATCACGACGGCGTGCCCGTGCAGTTCCTCCAGCAGGGCCCGGACGGGCGTCACGCCGACCCCGCCGGCGATGAGCACGGCGTCCGGGCGGGTGCGGTGCAGGGTGGTGAAGGCGCCGTAGGGGCCCTCGGCGAACACGCGCGTACCGACCTTCAGATGGCGCAGGGCGGCGCTGCCGTCGCCCGCCCGCTTGGCGGTCAGGCGCAGGGTGCGGCCGTCCGGGGCGGCCGACAGCGAGAACGGGTTGGCCTGCCACCAGCGGTCCTTCGTCAGGAACCGCCACAGGAAGAACTGTCCGGCCCGGGCGGGGAGACGGCCGAGGTCGCGGCCGGTGACGTAGACCGATACGACGTCGTCGTTCTCCGGGACGACCGCCGTGACACGGAACCGGTGGCGGAGGTTGCGCCACAACGGCAGCACCAGCCGGCCCGCGAACACCGCGGCGAGCGCCCCGCCCCACACGGCCGACCAGTACGTCTTCGCCACGGACGACGAGGTGAACGTCGTGCCCGCCGCCACCTGGTGGGTGAACGCCAGCACCACCGCGACGTAGGTGTACAGGTGGATGAAGTGCCAGGTCTCGTAGGCCAGCCGGCGCCGGGCCCAGCGGGCCGAGACCGCGCCGACCACGATGATGACCGCCAGGGCGACGATCGCGCGCAGGACGCCCTCCGTGGTCTCGGCGAGGTCCACCAGCTGGTTCACCGGGTCCAGGGCCGAGGACCGCGCGTAGCCGAACGTGATGAACACCGCGTGCGCCAGCAGCAGCCACAGCACCGAGAAGCCGGTCCAGCGGTGGAGCAACGTCAGCCGATCCATGCCGATCCGCCGGTCGAACCACGGCAGCCGGGCCACCAGCAGCAGCTGAAACGCCATCAGCAGCGCCCCGTACAGCCCGGTCAGCCGGCCCAGCACGATCAGCGCGTTCGAGGCGAAACCGGCCTGGACGAAGAAGACGGCCACCACGGCCGCGTTGGCGAGCAGCACCGCGTACAGGCCGGCGCGGCCCACCACTCCCGGGCGCACGCCCGGCCGTGTGCCGGTGGGGGGTCGTTGGAGGGTCGTCACGGTCGGCAGCTCCTTGATCGGATCCTGGGACACCGAGCTTGTCGCGGGGGAGCTGTCGAAATACTGTCGCTCAACTTTCAAGTTTTTATCGATGCCGCGGCGAAGCGCCGTACGTCTAGGGAGTCCCGGGACCGGTGAAGCACTATGAGCGGGTGGAGAAAGTACGACTGCTCGTCGTCGACGACGACCCGCCCATCGCCGATCTCGTCGCGACCGTCGCCCGCTACGAGGGCTGGGAGGCGGTCACGGCGTACTCCGGCGAGGACGCGCTGCGACGGGCCGCCGACTTCCACCCCGACATCGTGGTGCTGGACCTGATGCTGCCCGGCGTGGACGGCTTCGGGGTCCTGGACCGGCTGCGCGCCTCCGGCACGATGGTGCCGGTGGTGTTCCTCACCGCGCGCGACGGCGTCGCCGACCGGGTCGCGGGCCTGACCCGGGGCGGCGACGACTACCTGGTCAAGCCGTTCGCCGTGGAGGAACTGATGGCCCGGCTGCGGACCGTGCTGCGGCGCAGCGCCGGGCCCGCCTTCCAGCGGTCCGTGCTCCGGGTCGGCGACCTGACGATGGACGAGGACACCCGGGAGGTGCGACGCGGCGACAAGCTGCTGTCGCTGACCCCGACCGAGTACGAGGTGCTGCGCTACCTCATGCGCAAGTCGCCCACCGTGCTCACCAAGGCGCAGATCCTCGACCACGTGTGGGAGTACGGCTTCGGCGGCCGCTCCAACGTCGTCGAGCTGGTCGTCAGCCGGCTGCGCCGCAAGCTCGACGAGACGGACGACGGCGCCGCCCCGCTGATCCACACCGTGCGCGGCTTCGGGTACGTCCTGCGACAGGCCTCCGAGTGATCGCCCGGCTGCGGCGGGCCTACCGAGGGATGCGCCTGGGCACCCGGCTGGCCCTGGGCCTCGGCGCCCTGGCGCTGGTCGTGTTCGCCGTCGTCGGCACGGCCCTGACCACCTACATGCGGGACTACCTGTCGGCCCAGCTCAACGACCAGCTCAAGCTCGCCCAGCTCGCCCAGTCCAAGAGCATCGCGGACCACGGCACCCTCCAGGGGAAGAAGTACTACCGCTGGTACTACGCCGTGTACGACGTCTCGGACGGCACCCCCGAGCTGCGCAAGCCCGAGGACCCCGCCGACGTGCCGCGCGACGTCGACGACTTCACCGCCCTGGCCCGGGCCCAGGCCGCCACACACGAGGAGCTCGTGCGCACCGAGCACCTCGAGGGCGCCGGCGCCTACCGGCTGCGCGCCTGCGAGGTCGAACCCGGGGTGGTGCTGGTGAGCGCCGCGCCCATGGACGACATCGAGGACACGGTCGGGCAGCTGATCACGATCCAGGCCGTCACGTTCGGGCTCGCGCTGCTGGCCCTGGTGGTCCTCGGCCGCAGGATGCTGCGCCGCGGCCTGAAACCGCTCAGCGACATGGCGTACACCGCGAACGGCATCGCCTCGCACGACCTGACCGAGTCGGCGGCCCGGCTGCCGCTGCGCGCCGACGGCCGGGACGGCGGGCCGGAGGTGGACGAACTGCGGACCGCTTTCAACACGATGCTGGAGCACATCGACGACTCCCTCGCGGTGCGCGCGGAGGCCGAACAGCGGCTGCGCCGGTTCGTCGCCGACGCCTCGCACGAGCTGCGCACCCCGCTGATGTCGGTGCGCGGCTACGCCGACCTGTTCCAGTACGCCGCCGCCAACGCCCCCGAGGAACGCGACCGGCACCTGGCCCGGCTGCGCGCCGAGGCCGCCCGGATGGGGGTCCTCCTGGATGACCTGCTGCTGCTCGCCCGGCTGGACGCGGCGGAGGCGGAGACGCCGCTGCGGCTCCAGGACGCCGACCTGATGGAGCTGGTGCACCAGGCCGCGGACGCCTTCCGCGCGGGCCGCCCCGACCATCCGCTGACCGGGCCGGCCGGGCCGCGGGCGGTGTGGCTGCGGATGGACCCGCTGCGCATCCGGCAGGTCGTCGACAACCTCCTCACCAACGCGGCCGTGCACACGCCTCCCGGTACGAAGGTGTCCGTGGAGGTGTGCGTCGGGCCCGGCACGGCCGAGGTGCGGGTCACGGACACCGGCCCCGGCATCCCGCCCGACGACCGGGACCGCGTCTTCGACCGTTTCTACCGCGTCGACAAGGCCCGCAGCCGCGACCGCGGCGGCAGCGGACTCGGCCTCGCGGTCGCCCACTCCCTGGTCCGGGCCCACGGCGGCCGCATCGAGCTGGACAGCGAGCCGGGGGCGACGGTGTTCACCGTGCGCCTGCCGCTGAACGCGCGGGGGCCTGCGGCCGCCCGGGGTCCGGAAACGGCCGCGGTCTAGACTCGTCCGGCAACAGACCGTACGACCATGGCCAACAGTCTCCGCACACCCGAAGGGCCCGGCGTCTTGATACGGATCGAATCAGTCACCAAGCGGTACCCGGACGGCACGGTGGCGGTGGACCGGCTCTCCATGGAGATACCCGACCGCTCGATCACCGTCCTCGTCGGACCGTCGGGCTGCGGCAAGACCACCACCCTGCGGATGATCAACAGGATGGTCGAACCGAGCGAGGGGACGATCCTCCTCGACGGTGAGGACATCCAGCGGCAGCCCGTCACCACCCTGCGCCGGTCCATGGGCTACGTCATCCAGAACGCCGGCCTCTTCCAGCACCGCACGATCGTCGACAACATCGCGACCGTGCCCCGCATGCTCGGCTGGGGCAAACAGAAGGCGCGGGCCCGGGCGGCGGAGCTGATGGAACGCGTGGGCCTCGACACCGCGCTCGCCAAGCGGTACCCCTACCAGCTCTCCGGCGGCCAGCAGCAGCGCGTCGGCGTGGCCCGGGCGCTCGCCGCCGACCCGCCGGTACTGCTCATGGACGAGCCGTTCTCGGCGGTCGACCCCGTGGTGCGCAAGGGCCTCCAGGACGAACTGCTCCGCATCCAGGAAGAACTGGGAAAGACGATCGTCTTCGTCACCCACGACATCGACGAGGCGATCAAACTCGGCACCATGGTCGCCGTGCTGCGCACCGGCGGTCACCTCGCCCAGTACGCACCGCCCTCCGAGCTCCTGTCCAGCCCCGCCGACGCCTTCGTCGAGGACTTCCTCGGCGGCGACCGCGGCATCCGGCGGCTGTCGTTCTTCCCGTCCGGTCGGCTCGAGCTGACGACCGGCCCGGTGATCCCGCTCGACGCGACCGCCGAGCAGATCGCCGCCCCCGACGCGCTCTGGCTCCTGGTGACCGACGCGGACGGCAGGCCGCTCGGCTGGAGCGAGCCGGGCGACCTGGCGGCCGGGGACATCAGGCCGGACCGGCTGCTGTCCCACGGGCGGCCGTTCGTGCCCGGCACCGACTCCCTGCGGGTCGCTCTCGACTGCGCGGTGCTCTCCCCGACCGGCTGGGCCGTCGCCGTGGACACCGACGGCCGGGTGACCGGAGTCGTCTCGCAGCAGACCATCGGTGAGGCGATCCGCAGCGCCCACGCGGCGGGACGCGACGACGAGAAGGTCGCCGGATGAGCGGCTTCCTGCACGACTTCTTCGACATCCCCAGCGACCTCCAGCACAGCTGGCTCGGACTGATCGGGCTGCACCTGAGGGAGGCCCTGCTGCCCGTCGCGGCCGGGCTGCTGCTCGCGCTGCCGATCGCCCAGCTGTGCGTGCGCTTCCGCTGGCTGTACCCGCCCGTCCTTGGCGTCACGACCGTGCTGTACGCCATCCCGTCGCTGGCGTTCTTCGTCGTGCTCATCGACTACACCGGGCAGACCGAACTCACCGTCATGATCCCGCTGGCCGTGTACAGCCTGGTGGTGCTCGTCCCGGCGATCGTCGACGGCGTGCGCTCGGTGTCCGAGGAGACCCTGGCCGCCGCCACCGCCATGGGCTTCGGACCCGTACGGCGCTACTTCCAGGTGCAGTTGCCGATCGCGGTACCGGCGATCATCGCCGGCCTGCGGGTGGCGACCGTGTCCAGCATCTCCCTCGTCAGCGTCGGCATGCTGATCGGCAACCAGGGCGCGCTCGGCAACCTGCTCCACGACGCGCAGATCTACAACCGGCCCGAACTGACGTGGAACTCCGTGATCACCACGGCCCTGCTGGCGATCCTCGTCGACGCCCTGCTGGTTCTCGTCCGCGTGCTGCTGACGCCCTGGATGCCCAGCGGCACGGCCCGGCGCAAGCAGGCGCCCGCCCTTGAGGATGCTGCCCGGTGAACGTACTGAACTTCGTCAACTCCTTCTTCAGCGACAGCGCCCACTGGCACGGCTACGACGGCATCCCCGCCCGCCTCGGGGAACACGTGCGGTACACCCTTCAGGCGCTGCTCCTCGCCGCCGCGATCGGACTGCCGATCGGCCTGGTCACCGGCCACTACGGCCGGGGCGGAAACGCCCTGTCCCTGGTGGCCACCGCGGGACGGGCCCTGCCCAGCTTCGGCCTGCTGGTGCTGATGACGACCCTGCTGGGCTTCGGCATGCTGCCCGTGATGATCCCGCTGGTGATCCTCGCCGTCCCGCCGATCCTGGTCACCACCTACGAGGCGATGCGCAGCGTCGACCCGTCACCCGTGGACGCCGCCCGCGGCATGGGCATGCACGAGTCGCGCATCCTCTTCCAGGTCGAACTGCCGGTCGCGCTGCCGCTGATCCTGAGCGGACTGCGCTCGGCGGCCATCCAGATCGTGTCGACCGCGACCATCGCCGCGTACGTCAGCCTGGGCGGTCTCGGACGGTACATCGTGGACGGCCTTTACCAGCGCAACTACGAGAAGGTCGTGGGCGGCGCGACCCTCGTGGCGGTCCTCGCGCTGGTCACGCTCGCACTGTTCTGGGCGGTGGCCCGGACCGCGGTGTCGCCGGGTGTGCGCAGGAGATGACGCCAATTGGTAACCAAGCTGCTCTTGACTGACCGAATGGCCGCTGGCTTGGATCAGTGGGTGATGACTACGCCGAAGAGCAGTACCCGGTCCATATCGAGGCACCCCGGCGCGGCGGCGGTCGCGCTCGCCGCTGCGGTAGCCCTGCTCGGGGGCTGTTCCTCCGGCGGCACCTCCGACGACCCGCTCAAGGGCGGCGGGGCGAAGGGCGACACCGTCGTCGTCGGCTCCAACAACTTCGCCGAGAGCATCCTGCTCGCCGACATCTACGGCGAGGCCCTCAAGGCCAAGGGCATCAAGGTCACCTACAAGCCCAACATCGGCAGCCGCGAGACCACGTACGGGCTGATGAAGAACGGCACGATCACCGTGCTGCCGGAGTACAACGGCTCGCTGCTCGCCTACCTGGACGCGAAGGCCAAGCCGAAGACGGTCGAGGAGACCACGACCGCCATCGACGCCAAGCTCGACTCCAAGCTGGAGCTGCTGAAGCCGTCGGCCGCGCAGAACAAGGACTCCGTGACGGTCAACGCGGAGACCGCGAAGAAGTACAAGCTGACCTCGGACTCGTCCATCGCGGACCTCAAGGACGTCGCCAAGGACCTGGACTTCGGCGGCTCGCCCGAGTTCCAGACCCGGCACCAGGGCCTGGCGGGCCTGAAGTCGGTGTACGGGCTGGAGTTCAAGTCCTTCAAGTCCCTCGACGCCGGCGGGCCGCTGACCCAGACGGCGCTGAAGAAGAACACCGTGCAGGCCGCGGACCTCTTCACCACCGACCCGACCATCACCCGGGACAAGTTCGTCGTCCTGAAGGACCCGGAGAACCTCTTCGGCTTCCAGAACGTGCAGCCCCTGGTCCGCAAGGGCGAGCTGTCCAAGGAGGGCGCCGCGGCGCTCGACGCGGTCTCGGCCAAGCTCGACACCAAGGCCCTCCTCGACCTGGACGCACAGGTGCAGCTCGAGAAGAAGGACCCGCTGGACGTGGCCAAGGCCTGGCTGAAGTCGGCCGGGCTGGTCTGACCGGCCGCACACCCTTCCGGCCAGGCGGCGACGACCGCCCGGGCCGCGGGCCGTGCCGCCCCGGCCTTTTCCCAGGCCCGGGTGCCGCCCGGGCCTTTCCAGGCCCGGGTGTCGCCCCGGCCTTTCTAGGCCTGCACCGCCGACGCGATCAGCTGGTCGATCAGGGCGATCAGCACGTCCCGGCACGACTCCCGGTCCCGTGCGTCGCACAGCAGGACCTGCACGTGCTCCGGGACCGCGAGCGCGTCCCGGATGTCCTCGGGCGGGTAGGGGTGTTCGCCGTAGAAGCCGTTGACGCCCACGACGAACGGGATGTCCCGGCGTTCGAAGAAGTCGATGGCGGCGAAGCTCGACTCGGGTCTGCGGACGTCGACCAGGACCACGGCACCCAGCGCGCCGAGGGCCAGGTCGTTCCACATGAACCAGAACCGCTGCTGTCCCGGCGTGCCGAACAGGTACAGCACCAGCTCCCGGCTGATGGTGATCCGGCCGAAGTCCAGGGCCACGGTGGTGGCCCGTTTCTCCTCGATGCCGTCGAGGTCGTCGACGTCCAGACCGGCCATGGTCAGGGGTTCCTCGGTACGCAGCGGGGCGATCTCGCTGACCGACCCGACCATGGTGGTCTTGCCGACGCCGAAGCCGCCGGCGACGAGGATCTTGACCGTGTCGGGTGCCGAAGACGCGTCCGTGGTGGAGTCAGAGCCGGCCAAGGCCGTCCCTCACTTTCTGCAGCAGGTCCAGGTCCGGGGTGGTGCGGGAAACGAGGCGTGGTGGGCGGACGGTGATCCGGCCGGCTTCCAGCAGATCGCAGAGCAGGATGACGACCACGCTCACCGGGAGGTCGAGCCGGGCGGCCAGCTCCGCGACGGCGACCGGCTCGGCGCACAGCCGCAGGATCCGGGTGTGCTCGGGCTGGCACCGGACCGCCGCCACGGGCTGCGGATCGACCGCGGTGACCGTCGCGATGAGCGTGAAGTCGGCGCGGCTGGGCCGGGTCCGGCCCCCGGTCAGAGTGAACGGCCGTACGAGCCGGCCCGCCGAGTCGCCTCCGCCCACCTCACACGCCGGGGTCGGCGACGGGCCCGGCCATGCCCCGCGGTGCCGCGCTGAGGTGCTCGCCGATCTTCTTCACCAGCATGTTCATCTGGTACGCCACGACCCCCACGTCCGCGCCCGGCCCGGTGAGCACGACCAGGTGCGCGCCGGGGCCGGCGGAGGTCAGGATCAGATAGCTGTTGGCCATCTCGATGAGCGCCTGGCGCACCGGACCGCCCCGGAAGTCCATGCTGACGCCCTTGCTGAGGCTCATCAGTCCGGACGCGGTCGCCGCGAGCCGCTCGGCGTCGTCGCGCAGGAATCCGGTGGACTTGCTCACCACCAGGCCGTCCTCGGAGAGCACCACGGCCTGGTTCACGTCGGCGACCCGCTCCACGAGTCCGGTCAGCAGCTGGTCGAGCTGGGTGTGGGTGGCGGGGATGGGGCGTGTCATTGCGGTGTCCTTCGTCAGCGGTCGGCGGGCGGAGTCGAGGGGACGGAGTCGGCGGCGGCCCGGCGCGGTGCGGCCTGCTCCTCGGCGTACGGGGGCTCGGTGTCGCCGTCACGGGCCCGGAGCGTGCCGCGCTGGAAACCGGCCAGGGAGGAGGCGGCCGCTTCCGCGGTGAACTCGTCGGGAGAGCCGTCCTCGTCGGGCCCGGACTCCTCACGCAGCTCCTCCACCAGGCTGGTCTGCGGGACCCGGCGGGGGAGCGGGGCGAGACCGTCCCGGCGGGGGATGACCTCGCGGGCGGCGGTCGGTGCGGTGGCGGAGGCCGTGCGCGCCGCGACGAGGGGGCGGGGCTCGCGGGGCGATACGGCGGCGCGGTCGGCCCCCCGCGGGGCGTCGCCCCCGCGCGGCTCCTCGACGTCCTGGGACGCCGCGACCCGCCCGGCGTCCGAGGCATCCGGCCCGGCGTCCGTGGCGTCCCCCGCGTCCACCGAACCCCCCGCGTCCACCGAACCTTGTTCGTCCTCCGGAGTGCCGTCGTCCGTCGCTCCGCCGACCGAGCCTCTCGGGCCGGCCGTGGCCACCAGACCGTTCACACCGGCGCCCCGCGCCCGGGACGACCCGCCGCCCGGGAACTCCCGCACCACGATCTCGTGCGGGATCAGCACGATCGCCGTGGTCCCGCCGTACGGCGACGAGCGCAGGGTCGCCGTGATGCCGTGCCGGTGGGCGAGCTGGGCGATCACGAACATGCCGAGCCGCAGGTCGTCGGCGAGCGCCACCACGTCGAACTGCGGGGGCACCGCCAGCTGTTCGTTGAAGGACGCGTAGTCCTCCTCCGACATGCCGAGGCCGCGGTCCTCGACCTCGACGGCCAGGCCCTTGGCCACCATCTGGGCGCGCACCGTGACGGGGCTCGGGGCGGGGGAGTACGAGGTCGCGTTGTCGATGAGCTCGGCCAGCAGGTGGATGACGTCGGCCACCGCGGGCGGGGCGACGTACACCTCCTCCTCGGTGTGCACCTCCACCCGCTGGTACTCGGCGACCTCGCCGACCGCGCTGCGCAGGATGTCGATCAGCGCGACCGGCTCGGACCAGCTGCGGCCGGGCCGTTCGCCGCTGACGATGACGAGGTTCTCCTCGTAGCGGCGCAACTGGCTGGCCGTGGAGTCCAGTTCGTACAGGCCCTTGAGGACGTCGGGGTCGTTGTGCTCACGCTCCAGCGCGTCCAGTTTGCTGAGCTGGAGGTTGACGAGGTTCTGGCTCTGCCGGGCGATGCCCAGGATGATCTTCTGGAAGCCGCGCCGGGTGTCGGCGAGTTCGACCGCGGTGTGCACGGCGGTGCGCTGGGCGGTGTTGAACGCCCGTGCCACCTGGCCGAGTTCGTCGTGGCCGTAGTCCAGTGTCTTCGCTGCCGTCTCGGGGTCGACCGTCTCGCCCCGCTCCAGCCGCGCCACCACGTCGGGCAGCCGCTCCTGTGCGAGGCTGACGGCGGCCCGGCGCAGGCCGCGCAGCCGCCGGGACAGCGAGCGGGTGATCCGCCAGGACATCCCGACGCACACCAGCAGCGCGAGCAGCCCGCCGGCACTCAGGAAGCCCGCCTTGACCAGCAGCCCGTCCGCCTGGTCGGCGCTGCGTTCGAGCAGTCCCGTCGTCTGCTGCTCGATCAGGGTCGCGTAGTGGTCGGACAGTTTGCCCATGGCGGCCTTCCACCGCTTCTGCGCGTCCGGCAGGGCGATCCGGTCCGCTTCGGTGCTGGAGTTGCGGGCCGCCAGCACCTGGTCCTCGACGGCCTGCAGCGTCTTCCACTCCGGGCTCGCCAGGATCTGCTCGGTCTGCGCCTTGGCGTCGCCGGTCAGTTGGGGCAGGACCTGGTCCTGGACCAGCCAGCGCCGGGTGTTCACCAGCTCCGCGAACTGCACCCAGGCCTTGTCGTCCAGATGCCCGGCCGGCCAGGCCAGGGTCAGCTGCGCGTCCTCCCGGGAGACCAGCTCCGCCGCGTGCTCCAGCGCGACCAGCGGGCCGGCCTGCGAGGTGAGGTCGCCGTCGTCGACCTGGGAGAGCTCCTGGAAGGCGTGGATCTGGTCGTCGATGATCGAGGAGTACTGGTCGAGCGCCTGCTGGGCGGTGATGTCGGTGGGGTTGTCCACCTGGTCCCGGTAGTACTCCAGGCTGCCCACCGAGCCCAGCACCGAGTACAGCCGGTCCGAGACGCGGGAGGGCGCCTTCTCGATCGCGTCCGCCTGCCCGACCAGCTTGGCGACCGCCTTGTCGGTCTCCTCCCGCTGTCCGTCGAGCGCGGCCCGGGAGCCCTTGGGTGAGGCCAGCCAGGCCGCCGAGAGGCTGCGTTCCCGCTGCAGTGCGAGTGTCGCGTCGGTGCCCATGGCACCGGTCGACCGGCTCAGCTCCGTCTGGTCACGCAGCCGAAGCCCCTCCGAGAACATCTGGATCGTCGTCACGCCCCACATGGCGGCGAGGGTGACGCTCGGCACCAGGGCCAGAAGCACCAGGGAGAGGCGTATGGAACCGAGACGGCGCCGGGCACCTGTCCGTCGAGACATCGTCGTCCTAGGGCGATCAGCGGGGAGCGAGGAACGGGGAGGCGGAACGGTCGGGGGGTGCGGGGGACGGTCGCGGGGGTGAGGGGGTGCCGGACGCGGCACATGGGATGGGCAGGATGTTATCCGTACAAGTGACCGCACGGACCGGGCCTGACCGAATCTTTGGCGACACCGTCACAGGAAGCGCCCGGTCACCGGGTTCCGGCGGCCGCGAACCGGGCCACAGCGGACACGTTCGACCTGGTCACGAAGGCCGGCCCGGTGAGCACCGGAGCGGTCCCGCCGCCACTGACGTTGCCGTTGGTGCGGTACAGCCACAGGGCGTTCACCGCGAGGTAGCCCTGGAGGTAGGGCTGCTGGTCCACGGCGAACTGCACGTCGCCGTCCTGGACCGCCTTCACCAGGTCCTCGTTGAGGTCGAACGTGGCGACCTTCGCTCTGCTGCCGGCCTGTCTCACGGCCTTGACCGCGCTGAGCGCGTACTGGGCGCCGTTGGTGACGACCTCGTCGATGCTCGTGTCCTGACGCAGCCGGGACGCGATCGTGGCGCCCACCGCGTCCATGTCGCTGCCGTCCACGTACAGGTTGTCGGTGTCGCCGTGGAACGCCTTCTTCACGCCGGCGCAGCGGGCCTCCAGCGCCACGTTGCCGCGCTCGTGCACCACGCACAGGGCGTGTTCGGCCTTCACCTCGTCGAGCTTGTCGCCGACCGCCCGGCCCGCGACGGACTCGTCCTGGCCGAAGTACTCCAGCAGACCCGACGGACGCCAGGCGTCGATGCCCGAGTTGAGCCCGACGACGGGGATGCCGGCCGCCTTGGCCTGGGCGATCGGCCCGCGCATCGCCGCCGGCTTGGCCAGGGTCACCGCGATGCCGTCGACCTTGTCGCGGACCGCGTCGCGCACCAGGTCGGCCTGCGCGGCCGGGTCGGCGTCGCCGGCGTAGGTCAGGTCGACGCCGTCCTTGACGGCCGCCGTCTCGGCGCCCCTGCGCACCAGGTCCCAGAAGGCGTCGCCCTTGCCGCCGTGCGTGACCAGGGCGACCTTCATCCCGCCGCCCGACCCGCCCGCCGCGTCCGCGTCCTTCCCGTCCCGGGCCACGCCGAGGACGGAGCAGCCGGCCACCAGCAGACACACGGCGGACGCCAGAGCGGCGACTCGGGCGAGTCTCGCTGCGGTGTGCGGTGGGGGAGGAGTGTTCATGGGGGGCGGACCTCGCTGTGCGGCCGAGCAAGAGCAGGGTGAGAGCACAGGCATGGTCGTGAACGTGCACGACCCGATGACTCTCGCTGGCCCGGAGCCAACCGTGTGTGACCACTGGTCGTCAAGTGAGCGGCCACATGCAGTGAGTTGCCGCCGCCGCATCGTGATGTTGTTCGACGGGTCGAACGGCGCGACCGTGGTCACGGCTTGTGCGCGACCGCCCCGTACATCGCGATGTCCTCGTCCGGGATGCCCTCACCTCCGCTTTCCGTACCGTCCGCGCGGTTCGGCCGCCACTTGTGGACCTGGACGATGCCGGGCTCCACCAGGTCGGGACCCGCGAAGAACGCGGCGGCCTCGTCCTGGGTGCGCAGTCGCATCGGCATGCCGCGCGCGGCGTACTCCCGGGCCACCCGGCCGACCTCGTCCGGGGCGAAGTCGGCGGTGCCGACCGACATCGCCAGACAACTGCCCGACGGCAGCGGGTCGAGGAGCCGGCGGACGATACCGACGGCGTCGTGTTCGTCCAGCATGAAGTGCACGATCGCGATCACCGTGAGCGCGACCGGCTCCGACAGGTCGAGGGTCTCCCGGAACCAGGCGCGCTCCCGGTGTCGACACGGTGCTCCGGCACGGAGGCCTCCCGGTGGTCAACTCGTTCGCCGATGGCTGCAGTTGGCCCGACGGGTGCGATTCCACCACTCCCGGGTCCAGGAGGGAAGCCGCGGCGGGCCGGGGTGGGCGTCCGGGGCGCCCTGGACTGGTGCGGCTGAGGGCCCCCGGAGATCCGGCGTCCGCCGGGCCGACCGTCAGCCGGTCAGGACCGGCAGCGACCGATGGCCGTGGGAAATGAACGAGTCCACCGGCCGCAGCTCGTCCGACGGCACGGCGAGGGCGAGGCCGGGGAACCGCTCGAACAGGGCCGGCAGGGCCACGCGGGCCTCCAGCCGGCCGAGCGGGGCGCCCAGGCAGTGGTGGACGCCGTAGCCGAAGGCCAGATGGTCCTTCGCAGCGCGGGTGACGTCGAATCGGGCGGCGTCCGGGCCGTGCTGCTCCGGGTCGCGTCCGGCGGCGGCGTAGGAGGCGAGGATCGCCTCGCCCTTGCGGATCACCGCGCCGTCCGGGCCGCCCAGTTCGCCGAGCGGGAGGTCCTCGACGGCGTACCGCAGCGGCAGGCTGGCCACCGGTGCCTCGGCCCGCAGGGTCTCCTCGATCACGTCGTCCCAGGTGGCCCGCCCGTCGCGGACGTGCGCGAGCTGGTCGGGGTGGGTGAGCAGCGCGTGGACGGCGTTGTCGAGCAGGTTGACCGTCGTCTCGTGGCCGGCGCTGATCACCAGCATCAGCGTGTCGAGCAGTTCCTGCTCGCTCAGCCGGGTGCCGCTCTCCTCCTCATGGGCCGCGATCAGCGCGGAGGTCAGGTCGTCGCCGGGCGACGCCCGTTTCGCGGCGACGAGTTCACCGAGGACGGCGTAGAACCGGGCGTAGATGTCGGTGACTTCCGCCGCGTCGGCCGAGGTGTGGAAGACACCGTCCACCACGGCCCGCAGTTCGGGACCCAACTCCTCCGGCAAACCGAGCAGTTCGCCGATGACCTGGATGGGCAGCGGATAGCAGAACT
>NZ_GG657757.1:6961361-6964553 GCF_000158955.1 Streptomyces viridochromogenes DSM 40736
GCTCGGTGCCGTAGGCCGTGAACATGCTCGTCACCGCGACCCAGGTGAACAGCGGCCAGT
Organism: Streptomyces viridochromogenes DSM 40736; assembly: GCF_000158955.1. Classification (GTDB taxonomy): domain Bacteria; phylum Actinomycetota; class Actinomycetes; order Streptomycetales; family Streptomycetaceae; genus Streptomyces; species Streptomyces venetus. The sequence goes on from NZ_GG657757.1 coordinate 6,961,422, forward strand.
CCGGTGAGACCTCGCCGTCGATCCAGCGCTGCCAGTGCTGCCGCGGATCCTTCGACACCCGCGGGTCGGTGAGCAGCCGCTTCAGCAGCGGGGTGCTGCTGACCGCCCAGGCCGGGACGCCGTGGGGGAGTTCGACGGGGGTGACGGGTCCGCGCTCGCGGATCCGGGTGGCCTCGACGTGAATGTCGAGGCCGGTCGGGTCGATCACAATCGGGTGGGTGAACTCCATCGGACTCTCCCTGCGCTGGCGGTTGTTCGCGTGGCGCGCCCGCACCTCGTGGGTGAGTGCGCGCCCCGTCCAGCCAAGTGGCCGCGGCGGGGCGACGCCAGGGGATGGCCGACTACTGGCTTGTTTCAGGCGCTCTGGCTTGCTTCGCGCTCCAGGGGTCGCGCCACCGCCTTCGCGGCCCGCGCCTCCTTCCTGCGCTTGCGCCGGCTGACGCGCGGCTCCTGGTCCGGGAGCCAGCCGAAGGTGAGGCAGCTGCCCACGACGCCCAGCAGCAGACCGACGAAGAAGCCGCCCAGGTTCGAGGTCACCCAGGTGCCCAGGGAGACCAGCACGCCGATGACCGAGTAGAACAGGCGCTGGGCCGGGCTGAAGAGGATCAGTACGCCGCACAGCAGCATCACGGTCGGCAGCAGATAGCCGGCCAGCCCCTGCATGCCGACGTGCATGATGACGGCGAGTGACGCCTTCAGGGTGAGCAGCACCTCCGCCCCGCCCAGGGCGAGCAGCAGCCCGCCCCAGAACGGCCGGCCGGCCCGCCACCGGCGGAACGCGGGCCGGAACCTGCCGGGCGAACCGTCGGGCATCAGCACCCCTTCTCGCTGAAGCTCAGCTTCAGCCCCGGCAGCTTGAACACACCGGCCGTCGTGGCGTAGTTGGTCTGCCGCAGGTTCTTGATGCGCACGGTGTCGGACTGCTGGCTGAACACACCTATCGGCCCCTTGCCCAGCGGACCGGCCTTGTTGAGCTTGCTGGCGTCGTTGCCGATCTCGATGTTCCTGAACGCGGCGTCGCCGGACAGCTCCGTCGAGTCGGTCGTCAGGTCGGTGGCTCTGACCTTCTTCGCGCCGCCACCCGCCTTGATGAGGAGGTTCGTGCCGCCCAGGTCCACGCTCTGGCACAGCTTGGTGAGCGTGGCGTCCTTGATCACGGACTTGACGACCAGCACCTGGCCACCGGTGTCACCCGCGTTCGGGCTGCCTTCGGCCATCTCTCTCAGGTCGCCGAACTGGGCGAAGCCGGTGCCCTTCAGATCGGTGGCGGTGACCGTGAACGGCATGCCGGAGATGGCGAACTGCACGCCCAGCGCCCCCTCGGCGGTCATGACCGCGAGTCCGGCGGCGACCAGGGTGGCGGGCACCGCCATCACCGCGGCCCGGCGTGCCCGGACCCGCCCGCCTCGCGCGGGGACATCGCTGACGCCCGGCACGGCGGCGCCGTCCGGTCTTTCGGGGCTGTGCTCGGCGGAGGAGGTCATGTCTGCTCCAGGTGCATGTCGGTGCGGATCGGACTTCGGTGGCACGTTGCCCTGGCGCGGACACCGACCGCGTACGCACGTCTCCCCGCAACTCCCGACGGTTGCAAGGGCTTTCTCGTTACGCCGCAGTAGCCGACTCGGAAGTTACCGGGGGTTACATGAAGGGTCAAGGGAAGTGTGAACAAAGAGTGTTGAATGTGCGCCGCATGTGAGTCGTCACCCTCGGGGAAGACTCAGCGCACGCACAACTCCTCTGTGAAGCCTTGACGTTGACTGACGAGTAGGTCTACAACTCTCCTCGTCTCACCGGATCCGTGGCGCCGGATCCGTGGCGCCGGATCCGCCACGCGGCACACGTCCGCGTGACCCGGACCGCCCGCCCCGCACGGGAAATCCCGCCGCCCGGTGTCTCCGCACGGGCTTTCCACCACCCGAGTCCGACCCTCCAGGCCCCGGCACGGTCCCTTCCTCCGAGAGGCGTGCCACCAGCCACCCCCCACCCCGGCCCGTCCGGAGCCGCGTCCTCGTGCGTGCCTCCGGCCGGTGACCGGCCTGCCGTTGCCGGCCCGTCACGTACGGAGAAGGCGTGACGGGCCGGCGGCGGCGGACGCGCACCCGCGTCCCCCTCCCTCGCTTCACAGAAAGAGGTACACCCGCATGCGTACGCGCACCCTCCTCACCCTCACCGCCGCCGTCGCCGCCCTGGGCCTCGCCACGCCCGCCTCGGCGGCCGACACCCCGGTCCTGACCGCGGGCGGCGCGGCCGTCGCGGTCGGGGACGTCCTCAACGCGTCCCTGGCCGGCGGCACCGCCGCCACCTTCTACTCCAGCGCCACCGGCAGCAGCGGCATCTCGTGCAACTCGTCGGCGTTCTCCGCCACCGTCACCGCCAACCCGGCCGCCCCCGGCACCGCGACCGAGTCCCTGACCTCGCACACCTTCGACACCAGCGGCTGTACCGCCAACGTGGTCGGTGTGCTCGGCGTCAGCGGCATCACCGTCGACCACCTGCCCTACACCACCAGCGTGTCCTCCGACGGCACGGTCTCCGTGACCCCGGCCGCGGGCTCCACCGTCCAGTCCACGGTCAAGCTGCGCACCCTGCTCGGCACCATCAACTGCGTCTACCAGGCGCCCGGCCTGACCGGCAAGGCGAGCAACGCCGACCACAGCATCGCCTTCACCAACCAGCAGTTCACGAAGGTGTCCGGCTCGTCGCTGTGCTTCGCCAACGCCTTCTTCACCGCCAAGTACGCCCCGGTGACCGCGAACGGTGTCGCCGTCGACGTGAACTAGGGGCTGAGCGGCGTCGGTTCAGCGCCGACGCAGCCGTACCGCCAGGGCGGCGCCGCCGGTGAGCACCAGCACCGCAGCGGCGCCGCCCGCCAGCATGGGCGTGGACGGGCCGGAGGAGGGGTCGGAGGTGGAGGCCAGCGGGGCTTTGCTCCTCACCCCTCCCCGCTGCTGATCCGCCTTCTGCTCCGTCTCCTCCTCCGTCTCCTTCTGGGTCCCCTCCTCAGTCCCCTTCTGGGTCTCCTTCCGCGTCTCCTTCTGCTCCCCCTCCGGGAACACCACGTCCGAGCACGAGTAGTACGTGTCCGGCGTGCTGCTGTTCTGCCAGACCGTGTACAGCACGTGCCGCCCGGTA
>NZ_GG657757.1:6965721-6980402 GCF_000158955.1 Streptomyces viridochromogenes DSM 40736
GAGGCCAAGGCCGAGAAGACCGGCGAGGACGTCGACTTCCAGCGCCGCCTCGGCACCGGCGCCGCCCTCGTCGAGCTGGGCACCAGCCCCACCCGGGCGGAGGTCGCCGACGTCGTCGCCCAGTACCAGGCCGACCCGCAGGTCGCCTACGTCGTGCCGGACCGCCTCAACAAGCCGACGGCCGTCACTCCGAACGACACCGAGTACGCCAAGCAGTGGGACCTGTTCGAGTCCACGGCCGGCATGAACGTCCCGGCCGCCTGGGACACCACCACCGGCACCGGCGTGACCGTCGCCGTCATCGACACCGGCTACGTCACCCACTCCGACCTGGCCGCGAACATCGTCGGCGGCTACGACTTCATCTCCGACACCGCCGTCTCCGTCGACGGCAACGGCCGTGACAGCAACCCGGCCGACCCGGGCGACTGGTACAACGACAACGAGTGCGGCCAGGGCATCCCGGCCTCCAGCTCCTCGTGGCACGGCACGCACGTGGCCGGCACCATCGCCGCCGCCACCAACAACGGCAAGGGCGTCGCCGGCATCGCGTACGGCGCGAAGATCTCCCCGGTCCGCGTCCTCGGCAAGTGCGGCGGTTACGACTCCGACATCATCGACGCCATCACCTGGGCGTCCGGCGGCACCGTCTCCGGGGTGCCGGCCAACACCAACGTCGCCAAGGTCATCAACATGAGCCTCGGCGGGGGCGGCGCCTGCTCCAGCGCCACCCAGAGCGCCATCACCGGCGCCGTGAACCGCGGCACCACCGTCGTCGTCGCGGCCGGCAACGAGAACCAGAACGTCTCCAACTCCTCCCCGGCGAACTGCAACAACGTCATCTCGGTCGCCGCGACCAACCGTGCGGGCAGCCGTGCCTCTTACTCCAACTACGGTTCGCTCGTCGACATCTCCGCCCCCGGCGGCGAGACCCGTACCTCCACCGCGGGCGGCATCCTGTCCACGCTGAACTCCGGTACCAAGACGCCGTCGAGCGAGAACTACGCCTACTACCAGGGCACCAGCATGGCCACCCCGCACGTCGCGGGCCTCGCCGCGCTGGTGAAGTCGGCGAACTCCGCCCTCACCCCGGCGCAGATCGAGTCGGCCATCAAGACCAACGCCCGTGCCCTGCCCGGCACCTGCTCCGGCGGCTGCGGCGCCGGCCTCGCGGACGCCGCCAAGACGGTCCAGGCCGTCAAGGGCGGTACGTCCACCGGCACGACCTTCTCCAGCACCACCGCCGTGGCCATCCCGGACAACGGCGCGGCCGTCGAGTCGCCGATCAGCGTCACCGGCCGCAGCGGCAACGCCCCGTCGGCCCTCCAGGTCGGCGTCGACATCACCCACACCTACCGCGGCGACCTCGTCATCGACCTCGTCGCGCCGGACGGTTCGGCGTACCGTCTGAAGTCCGCCGCCTCGGACTCCGCCGACGACGTGAAGACCACGTACACGGTGAACGCGTCGAGCGAGAGCGCGAACGGCACCTGGAAGCTGCGCGTCCAGGACACCGCGGCGCAGGACACGGGCACGCTGAACAGCTGGAAGCTGACCTTCTGATCCCCGTACGGGAAAATTTTTTAACAAAGTCCAGGCGGGAGCGGTCGGGTCGGTAGGTGGGGATGGGCACCTGCCGGCCCGCCTTTACGTCCGGCCGCACAACCCCCACAGTTAGATACCGAACGCGCTGTTTTCTTTCACCAGTTGCGCTTGTTTTGCCGGATGTGCGCCCGCACTCCGGCACACTGGTGTGGTGAGCGCCGTCCCAGGGTGAGTTATCGTGTACAGGGGGTAAAAACAAACGGCATGACCCGTTCATTTCCGTCCCGGGAGAGTTCAGTCGATGGTGAGGCAGTTGCGAGCCGAGCAGACCCGCTCGACGATCATCACGGCCGCGGCTGACCTGTTCGACCGTCGCGGCTACGAATCGACCAGTCTCAGCGACATCGTGGAGCACGCGTCGGTCACCAAGGGTGCCCTGTACTTCCACTTCGCCGCGAAGGAGGATCTCGCGCACGCGATCCTCGAGATCCAGTCGCGCACCGCCCGCCGTCTGGCGACGGAGACCGACAGTCGCGGCCACACCTCTCTGGAGGCGCTGATGCGCCTCACGTTCGGCATCACCCGTATGTCCGTCGAGGACCCGGTCCTGCGGGCCGGTCTGCGGCTCGCCACCGGGGGGATCCGGCCCCGCCCGCCGCTCAGCCACCCGTTCACGGAGTGGCTGGACATCGTCACGGCCCGGCTCGTCGCCGCGGTCAAGGAGGCCGACGTCCACCCGGACATCGACATCGACGTGGTGGCCCACTCCCTGGTCTGTTTCTTCGTCGGCACCCGGGTCGTCGGCCGCTCCCGCGAGCCCGTCGCCCGCCAGCCGCGCAGGACGGCCGAGATGTGGAACATACTCATCCGCGGCCTGGTCCCGGTAACCCGCCGTGCCCGCTACCTGAGCCTCGCGGCCCGCCTGGAACGGGAACTCGCCCCGGTCTGAACGGGAACTCGCGCCGCTCTGAAGGGATGGGCCAGGACAGCGGGCCCGCGCGCTACGGTGAGCCGCATGCCCGACACCCCGTCCGCACCCGTCCTCCTCGGCAACCAGCCGGGCTCCTTCCCCCACAGCGTGCTGGCCGAGCGGCACCCCGCGATCATCCGGCAGGTGCGTGAGGCCTTCCCGTACGAACCCGGACAGCACCGCGCGCTCGACGAACTGCTGGCGAACTGCACCAAGGGCGAGATCGAACCGCTCCCCGCCGACGCGCACGACCGGGACCTCTGGGAGACCTGGGGACTGCGCGAGTACGCCGGCCGGTCCTGGTTCGACGTGCCGTGGCTCTGGTCCGAGAGCTGGTTCTACCGCCGACTGCTCCAGGCCGTCGGCTACTTCGGCCCCGGCCCCTGGCAAGGAATCGACCCCTTCCGCCCCTTCAAACTCGCCGAACTTCGACTCCCACGAGACCGACGAGGAACTGGCCGTCTTTTTACAATAACGCGCACCGGCCCGCCGGCGAACAGGCACAGGCCCTCCTGCACGGCTCCCTCTGGGGCAACCGCGCCGACCTCGGCTTCCGGCTCTCCGCCGAAGGCGCACAGGCCGCGGACGCGGCGCCCGGCCTGGTCGCCGACGACAGTGAGACGCTCTGGTCGCTCCTCGACGCCGAAGGCCCGGACGGCGGCAACGGCACTCTGTGCCTGGTCGCCGACAACGCGGGCCGCGAACTCGTCCCCGATCTGCTCCTCATCGCCCACCTCCTGGCCGGCGGCCGCATCGGACGGGCGGTCCTGCACGTCAAGCCGTACCCCTACTACGTCTCCGACGCCACCACCGCCGACGTCGTCGACGCACTGCGCCGCCTCACCGGCGCCGGGGGAGCGGCCGCCGCGTACGGGCGCCGGCTGTGGTCCGCCCTGGCCGACGGCCGTCTCGTCCTGCGCGCCCACCCCTTCTCCAGCGCCCCGCTGCCGTACGAGGAGATGCCGGGGGACCTGCGTGCCGAGTTCGCCTCGGCCACGCTCACGATCGTCAAGGGCGACCTCAACTACCGCCGCCTCGTGGGCGACCGGCTGTGGGCCCCGACGACCCCCTTCCCCGATGTCACGGCCTACTTCCCCGGCCCGGTCGCCGCCCTGCGCACCCTGAAGTCCGACGTGATCACCGGCCTCGACAGCCGTACGGAATCCGAGCTGGTCGCGGCGGAGGACCAGCGCTGGCGCACCAGCGGCACACACGCGCTGATCCAGGTGAGGGTCCCCGGACAGGGGGCGCCGTCGTCCCGAAGCCGGCGATGATTCACGCGATGGTGTGATCATTTCCCACCCCGCGGATGCGGCCGGAGGGTGCCGGGTAGGGCCCCGGCCATGACGCAGCCGTTCGAACTCCCGCACTTCTACCTGCCGCACCCCGCGCGCCTGAACCCCCATGTCGACGAGGCCCGTGCCCACTCGACGCACTGGGCGCGCGAGATGGGCATGCTGGAGGGGTCCGGCGTCTGGGAGCAGGCCGACCTCGACGCACACGACTACGGCCTGCTGTGCGCCTACACCCACCCCGACTGCGACGCCCCCGCGCTCTCCCTCATCACCGACTGGTACGTGTGGGTCTTCTTCTTCGACGACCACTTCCTGGAGATGTACAAGCGCAGCCAGGACCGCGTCGCCGGCAAGGCACACCTGGACCGGCTGCCCCTGTTCATGCCGCTGGACCTCTCGACGTCCGTACCGGAACCGGAGAACCCGGTGGAGGCGGGCCTCGCCGATCTGTGGGCGCGTACGGTGCCGAAGATGTCCCAGGACTGGCGCCGCCGCTTCGCCGTGGCGACCGAGCACCTGCTCAACGAGTCCATGTGGGAGCTGTCCAACATCAACGAGGGGCGGATCGCCAACCCCGTCGAGTACATCGAGATGCGCCGCAAGGTGGGCGGCGCGCCCTGGTCGGCCGGGCTCGTGGAGTACGCGACCGCCGAAGTGCCCATGTCCGTCGCACGGTCCAGGCCGCTGCGGGTGCTCATGGAGACGTTCTCCGACGCCGTGCACCTGCGCAACGACCTGTTCTCCTACCAGCGGGAGGTCGAGGACGAGGGTGAGAACAGCAACGGCGTGCTCGTCCTGGAGACCTTCTTCGGCTGCACCACGCAGGAGGCCGCCGACACCGTCAACGACGTCCTGACCTCCCGCCTCCACCAGTTCGAGCACACGGCGTTCACCGAAGTGCCCGCGGTGGCCCTGGAGAAGGGCCTCACCCCGGACGAGGTGGTGGCCGTGGCGGCGTACACCAAGGGACTCCAGGACTGGCAGTCCGGCGGCCACGAGTGGCATCTGCGCTCCAGCCGCTACATGAACGAGAACGCCGCGCGCGGCAGCGGCCCGTGGCCGGGGTTCACCGGCCTCGGAACCTCCGCGGCCGACGTCCGCGCCCTGCTTGCCACGGCCGGAGCGATGGGGGCACCTCCCACGCCTTTCGGGCAGTGGGGGAGGCTGCGCTCCTACACGCACGTGCCGTACCAGAAGGTCGGCCCCGCCAAGATCCCCGACATTCGCATGCCCTTCCCGCTGGAGCTCAGCCCGCACCTGGACGACGCCCGCCGTCGTCTGCGCGACTGGGTGGGGCGCATGGGCATCCTCGCCGAGGGCGTCTGGGACGAGGACAAACTCAGGGCCTACGACCTCGCGCTCTGCTCGGCGGGCCTCGATCCGGACGCCACGCCCGAGGCCCTCGGACTCAGCGCGCAGTGGCTCGCCTGGGGCACCTACGGCGACGACTACTACCCGCTGGTCCACGGCCACCGCCGCGACCTGGCCGCCGCCCGGCTGACCACGGCGCGCCTCTCCGCCTGCATGCCGCTCGCCGGCGAGGAGCCGCCGGTCCCGGCCAACGCCATGGAACGCGGCCTCGTCGACCTGTGGCTGCGCACCACCGCGGGGATGACCCCCGAACAGCGGCGCCCCCTGAAGGACGCGATCGACTCCATGACCGAGAGCTGGCTGTGGGAGCTGTCCAACCAGCTCCAGAACCGCGTTCCCGACCCGGTCGACTACCTGGAGATGCGCCGCGCGACCTTCGGCTCCGACCTCACCCTGAGCCTGGCCCGGATGGGCCACGGCCCGGCGGTCCCGCCCGAGCTCTACCGCAGCGGCCCCGTCCGCTCGCTGGAGAACGCCGCATTCGACTTCGCCTGCCTGCTCAACGACGTCTTCTCGTACCAGAAGGAGATCGAGTACGAGGGCGAGATCCACAACGCGATCCTCGTCGTGCAGTCGTTCTTCGGCTGCGACTACCCGGCCGCCCTCGGCGTCGTCCACGACCTGATGAGTCAGCGCATGCGCCAGTTCGAGCATGTCGTGGAACACGAACTGCCCGTCCTGTACGACGACTTCCAGCTCACGGACGAGGGGCGCGCCGTCATGGGGGAGTACGTGGCGGATCTGCGGAACTGGCTGGCGGGCATCCTGAACTGGCATCAGAGCGTCGACCGCTACAAGGACGAGTGGCTCTCCCGGCGCGCCCACCGCTTCCTCCCGGACCGGCCACCCGCCGTGCCCGTGCCCGCTCTCGGCTGAGAGGGCGCTTTCCAGTCAGATCTATCCGGAACGGGACATCGAGGAACCCCCGGCGGCGCTCCGGGGGTCTTCCTGAGTGAGGGGAACAGACAAGCACCAACACGGGGGTTTCACCTTGACCGACATCATCGACAAGCCTGCCGACGTCACCGGGGAGCCCGGGGAGACCGGGCAGCCGCAGGCACCCGCACCGGCCGAACTCACTCCGTACGTCGAGCCGTTGCCCGTCCCACCCGTCCTGCGTCCCGCCTCCGGCGACGTCCTGCGCGAGACCGAGATCGCCCTGCGCCCGACCTGGGTGCGCCTGCACCCGCAGCTCCCGCCGACCCTGATGTGGGGCTACGACGGCTCGGTGCCGGGCCCGACCATCGAGGTCCGGCGCGGGCAGCGCGTCCGCATCGCCTGGACCAACCGCATCCCCGAGGACAGCGAGTACCCGGTGACCTCCGTCGAGGTGAAGCTGCGCCGGGACGGCCGCCCGCAGGCCAGTACCGAACCGGGACGTGAGGGCGTCGAGCCGAACAAGGACGTCGCGGCCCTGCCCGCCTGGTCCGTGACCCACCTGCACGGCGCCCAGACGGGCGGCGGCAACGACGGCTGGGCCGACAACGCGGTCGCCTTCGGCGACGCCCAGCTCTCCGAGTACCCGAACGACCACCAGGCCGTGCAGTGGTGGTACCACGACCACGCCATGAACATCACCCGGTGGAACGTGATGGCGGGCCTGTACGGCACCTACCTCGTCCGTGACGACGAGGAGGACGCCCTCCGTCTCCCGAGCGGGGAGCGGGAGATCCCGCTGCTGCTCGCCGACCGCAACCTCGACACCGACGAGGACGGCCGTCTCAATGGCCGGCTGCTGCACAAGACGGTCATCGTCCAGGACAAGAACCCGGAGACGGGCAAGCCGGTCTCCATCCCGTTCACCGGCCCGTACACCACGGTCAACGGCCGCATCTGGCCGTACGCCGGCGTCGACGCGGGCTGGTACCGGTTCCGGCTGGTCAACGCCTCCAACGCGCGCATCTACGATCTCGTCCTCGTCGACGAGGAGAACAACCCGGTCCCCGGCGTCCTGCACCAGATCGGCAGCGACGGCGGACTGCTGCCGCGCCCCGTCCCGGTCGACTTCGACGGGACCCTGCCGGCCCTGACCGCCGCGCCGGCCGAGCGGTTCGACCTGCTGGCCGACTTCCGGGGGTTCGAGGGCCGGACGCTGCGTCTGGTCAACAAGGGCCGCAACCAGCCGCCCGGCGTGCCGGACCCGGCCGGTGACGTGCCGTACCCGGCCGTCACGGAGTTCAGGGTCGGCGAGACCTGCGAGCCGGACACCTTCGAGCTGCCCACGGTGCTCTCCGGCTCCTTCCGCCGCCTCACCCACGACATCGGGCACGGCCACCGCCTGGTCGTCCTCACCCCGCCCGCCACCAGGGGCGCCGGCGGCCACCCCGAGATCTGGGAGATGGCGGAGGTCGAGCTCCCGGGCGACATCCAGATCCCCACGGACGGTGTCATCCAGGTCACCGGACCGGACGGCAAGACCCGCACGTACCGGCGTACGGCACGGACGTTCAACGACGCCCTCGGCTACACCGTCGCCGAGGGCAGCCACGAGCAGTGGAGCTTCCTCAACCTCGCGCCGATCGTCCATCCCATGCACATCCACCTGGCCGACTTCCAGCTCCTCGGCCGCGACGCCTACGACGTCTCGGGCTTCGACCCGGCGGTGGGCGGCACGCGCACGCCGATCCGCCACGACGCGGGCACGTCCGTCCCGCTCGCTCCCAACGAGCGTGGCTGGAAGGACGTCTTCCGGGTGCCCGGGAACCAGATGCTGCGCGTCATGGGGAAGTTCGACGGCGCGCACGGCCGGTTCATGTACCACTGCCATCTGCTGGAGCACGAGGACATGGGCATGATGCGGCCCTTCGTCGTGATGCCGTCCCAGGTGCTGAAGTTCGACCACGGCGGTGCTCACGGCGGCCACGGGGAGGGGCACACGGGCTGAGAACGCCGGGCTCCCACCCGCACCGTTCAGTCTCACTCGTTCGTGGCTCGTGGTGCGCCGATGTGCCGGGTAGAGCACCTGCCGTGATCGTTCCGCATCCGCCGGAAGCGATCCGCACATCCGGAGGGGAGCCATGGAACAGACCGCGCTGCGACCCAAACCCATGCCGGGTCAGGAGCCCGACGGGGCGGCGCCGCCCACCGGGGCCGCCCCGCCGGCCCGGCCGCGCCCGCACGCCGCGCGGCGGCGCGGCCGGCGGCTCCTCAACGTGCTGTTCGCCGCGTTCGCCGGCGCGGTCCTGGTCCTGTCCGGGGTCGGTCTGGGGGCGATGGGCGCCACGGTGATCGGCGAGGACGGAGTCATCGACCCGGCGAAGCGGCACCTGCCGTGGCTCTCCGGTCCCTCGCCGTCCGCCGCTGTGCCGGCGCCCGCCGCCGTGACACTCGGCGTGCAGGTCATGGACGCCGGGAGGCCGGGAGCCCGGGTCGTCGGGATCCAGGTCCCCGGACCGGGGCACGCGGCGGGCCTGGTGCGCGGCGACGTCCTCCTCGTCTTCGGCACGACCCGCATCGACACGGCCGCCGACCTGGCCCGGGCCGTGGCCCGCGCCCGCCCCGGCTCCGAGGTCAGGCTGACGGTCCGGCACCGCGGCGGCGGCTATCAGCAGCTGACGGTCGTCCCGGCCGTCATCACCTGACCACCCACGCGTGGCTCGTCGGCCGCCCCGTGGACGAGGCCGGTCGGGGCGGCGCGGCGGGGGCACGGGGCGTCCGAGCATTACTGTTGATGCCTGGACAAGCGTCTGCCATGAGTGGCCGCTCCCGGGCGAAGTGCGCAGACGGCTCGCGCGGCCCCCTCCGGCCGGGCAGGATGCTGCCCGTAGCCCCTTCGTCCGTCCTGGGAGGCCCGGATGACCGGAAGCACGGCCACGTCCTTCACCGCCGACGACTACCGGGCCCGCATGGAGCGCGCCGCGCGGACCGCCGCCGAGGCGGGGCTGGCGGGCCTGCTGGTGGCCCCGGGACCGGACCTGGTGTGGCTCACCGGCTACACCCCGCCGGCGGTCACCGAACGGCTCACCCTGCTCGTCCTCGCCCCCGGCCAGGACCCCGTCCTCGTGGTCCCGGCCCTGGAGGCTCCGGACGCGCGGAAGGCGGCCGGCGCGTCCGCCCTGGCCCTGCGAGACTGGACCGACGGCAAGGACCCCTACGCCGCCACCGCCGCCCTGCTCGACGCCTCGGGCCGGTTCGGCATCAGCGACAACGCCTGGGCCCTGCACCTGCTGGCGCTGCGGAAGGCGATGCCCGCCAGCTCCTACACCTCGCTCACCGAGGCCCTGCCTATGCTGCGCGCCGTCAAGGACGCGGCCGAACTGGACCTCATGGCGGCCGCCGGAGCCGCCGCCGACGCGACCTTCGAGGAGATCCGGAACGTCCGCTTCTCCGGCCGACGGGAATCCGAGGTGGCCGCGGACCTCGACCGGCACCTGCGCCGGCACGGACACGAGACGGTCGACTTCACCATCGTCGCCTCCGGCCCGAACGGGGCCGACCCGCACCACGAGGCCGGCGACCGCGTCATGGAGCGCGGCGACATGGTCGTCCTCGACTTCGGCGGCCTGCGCGGCGGCTACGGCTCCGACACCTCCCGCACGGTCCACGTCGGCGAACCCACCGACGAGGAACGCCGCGTGCACGACGTGGTGCGCGCGGCCCAGGAGGCGGGCTTTCGCGCCGTGCGGCCGGGCGCCGCCTGCCAGGACGTCGACCGGGCCGCCCGCACGGTCATCGCGGACGCCGGATACGGCGAGTACTTCATCCACCGCACCGGCCACGGCATCGGCGTCACGACCCACGAGCCGCCGTACATGATCGAGGGAGAGGAGCAGCCCCTCGTGCCCGGCATGTGCTTCTCCGTGGAGCCCGGCATCTACCTGCCCGGCCGGTTCGGTGTGCGCATCGAGGACATCGTGACCGTCACCGAGGACGGCGGACGCCGTCTGAACACCACCTCCCGCGAGCTGGTCATAGTGGAGTGACGCCACCGATGTCCCCCGCACGCCTCCCGAACGGCAACGGCGCGACCATGACCCAGGCACCGACACCCACCGCGGACACCGTCCGCGACCTGGTCCGTTCCCTGCTGACGGACAGCAGGGACGGCAAGGAGACCAAGCAGGGCAGGGGCGGAGCCGGACCCGACGTCCGGCCCGCCGGCGCCGGCACCGCCCCCGCCACCTGGTGGGTCGGCACCCGCTACGTACTGCGCCTCGCCCCCGACCGCGAGGCCACCCTGCGCCAGCGCCGCGAACTGCGGCTGCGCGACCTCGTCCGCCCGCACGTCCCGGTGGCGGTGCCGGCCAGCGTGGCCCAGGGCGAGTGGGCGCCCGGGCTGACCTACACACTGGACACCAAGGTGCCGGGCGGCTCGGGGGAGGAGCACGACGTGTCCGCCGTCGGCGAGGCCGACCTGGCCGGAGTGCTCACCGGCCTGCGCGAGGTGCCGGTCCGGCAGGCGGAGACGCTCGGCGTGCCGCGGGCCGCTCCGCGCTCCCTGGAGGCGCTGCGCCGCTCCGCCGTACGCTCCGCCGAACGCCTCGCCGACGCCGACGAGTTCGACGCCGCCCGCCTGAACCAGCTCACCGCGGCCGCGTCGGCCCAGCTCACCGCCCAGCCCGGCTCGGTGGTCCTCACCCACCACGCCCTCACGAGCGGACACCTCGTGGTCAGCGCCGACGGGCGGGTGCGCGGCGTACTCGGCTGGGCCGACGCGGTCGTCGGCGACCCCGCCGAGGACATCGCGGGCCTCGCCCTCACCGTCGACTCGCCCGCCGCCGTACACGCCGCCACCCTCGCCGGCTACGGCGCCCGGCCCTGCCTGCGCGGACTGTGGCTCGCCCGGTGCGACAGCGTCATCCACCTCGCCGCGGCAACTCGACAGCCGCGACGCCATCCGGAACCACCCTGGCAGCGGACCCGGGCTGCGCCACGCCTGGGAGCCGATCCTGCTGGAACGCGTGACGGACCTGCGGGACACCGACGACGCCCTTTGACGGGTCGGGCGGGCGAGGTCCCGCACGGCTGTCCTCCGCACATGAAGCGCACTGTCGCGGTGACGTCCCTGCCGGCCGCCGCCGCCCTCGCGTGCCTGGCCGGCTGCTCGGGCGACCCCGTGAAAGCCACGCCCGGCGCCACCGCGTCCCCGGCGCGGAAGGCGACCCCGGCGCGACGCCTCACCACGCTCGCGGTCACGACGACGTCATCGCCGTCTGCACCGCGGTCGGCGGCGCCCGCATCACGAGTCCGACACTCCTGGCGCCCGTGATCGAGGCGCAGGGCGCCAAGCTCGGCTGACCTCCCCGACACTCAGTACTGCGCGAGCACCACGCCCGACTCACCGGGCACCCGCAGCACCCCGTCCGCCCCGGGCGTCTCCACCGGCTCCCAGGCGGCCAGCACGCGCGCGTGCGGGACGCCGAGCGACAGCGCGGCCGGTTCCGGCGCCAGGTTCACGGCCACGACGACGTCCCCGCGCCGGAAGGCGATCCAGCGGCGCTCCTCGTCGTGGGCCACCTTGGTGTCGGCGAGGTCGGGGTCGGTCAGGTCGGGCTGCTCCCGGCGCAGCGCGAGGAGCTGCCGGTACCAGGCCAGCACGCGCGCGTGGGGCTCGCGTTCCGGTTCGGACCAGTCGAGGCAGGAGCGGTCCCGGGTCGCCGGGTCCTGCGGGTCGGGCACGTCCTCCTCCTTCCAGCCGTGCGCGGCGAACTCCCGCCGCCTGCCCCGCCGTACCGCGTCCGCCAGCTCCGGGTCGGTGTGGTCGGTGAAGAACTGCCAGGGCGTGCCGGCCGCCCACTCCTCGCCCATGAAGAGCATCGGCGTGAACGGGGCCGTCAGGATCAGCGTGGCCGCGCAGGCCAGCAGTCCGGGGGAGACCAGGGCCGAAAGCCGGTCGCCCTGGGCGCGGTTGCCGACCTGGTCGTGGGTCTGGGCGTAGCCGAGGAGCCGGTGTGCGGCCACCCGCGTCCGGTCCAGGGGGCGCCCGTGGTGCCGTCCGCGGAAGCTCGAGTACGTTCCGTCGTGGAACCAGCCGCCGGTGAGGGTCTTGGCGAGCCCGGCGAGGGGGGCACGCGCGAAGTCGGCGTAGTATCCCTGCGCTTCACCGGTCAGCGTGGTGTGCAGGGCGTGGTGGAAGTCGTCGTTCCACTGCGCGTGCAGCCCGAAGCCGCCCTCGTCCCGGGAGGTGACGAGCCGCGGGTCGTTCAGGTCCGACTCGGCGACCAGGAACAGCGGCCGGTCCACCTCGGCGGCCAGGGCGTCCACGGCCGTCGACAGGTCCTCCAGGAAGTGCTGGGCGCGCGTGTCGACCAGCGCGTGCACCGCGTCCAGGCGCAGCCCGTCGATCCGGTAGTCGCGCAGCCAGGCCAGCGCGCTCCCGATCAGGTACGCGCGCACCTCGTCCGAGCCGGGCGCGTCCAGGTTGACCGCGGCGCCCCAGGGCGTGTGGTGCGTGTCCGTCAGGTAGGGCCCGAACACGGGCAGGTAGTTGCCCGACGGGCCGAAGTGGTTGTGCACCACGTCGAGCACCACACCCAGGCCGAGTTCGTGGGCCCGGTCGACGAAGCGTTTCAGCGCGTCGGGCCCGCCGTAGGGCTCGTGCACCGCCCACAGGGAGACGCCCTCGTACCCCCAGCCGTGCGTGCCCGGGAAGGGGCACAGTGGCATCAGCTGCACGTGGGTGACGCCCAGTTCGGCGAGATGACCGAGCCGCCCGGCGGCCGCGTCCAGCGTGCCCTCGCGGGTGTACGTCCCCACGTGCAGCTCGTACAGCACCGCGCCGGGCAGCGGCCGCCCCGGCCACCGCGCGCGCCACGCGTACCGCCGGTGGTCGACGACCGCGCTCAGACCGTCCGGGCCGTCCGGCTGCCGGCGCGACCGCGGATCCGGCAGCACGGGACCGTCGTCCAGCGCGAATCCGTAACGTGACCCGTCGCGCGCCTCCGCCTCGCCCCACCACCATCCCGTCCGTTCCGGATCGCGCTCCAACGCGTGCGTGACGCCGTCGCACTGGAGCGTCACGCGGTCTGCCTGCGGTGCCCACACCTCGAACTGCACGGACGGTTCCCCTTCGTCTGCTCACCGTGATGTAGCCCGTCCATGGTGCGTCAAAAGAGATCAATCCGCCGGTGCATCCACCCTTTTGCGGCGGGTGTCGCCGGGTACGCGCGCGTGGCGGCCGTTTTCCCGTTTTCTGGACAGCCCGGCCGTGCTGCCCGAGAATCACCAGCGTGACGTCGTCCTTCGAGTTCAACACGTACCCCGCGCGACTCTCCGACGCGGAGCGCGACAGGGCGCTGAAGGTGCTCCGCGACGGCGTCGCCATGGGCCGCCTGTCCCACGACACGTTCGTCCACCGCATGGAACTGGCACTCGCCGCCCGCCGCCCGGACGAGCTGGCGGTGCTCACCGCCGACCTGCCCACGGAGAGCCGCTTCTCCCGCGCGGTGTTCGGCACCGTCGAGGCGCTCTCCGGGTTCACCGTACGGCTGCGCAGGGCCTGGCGGGCCGAGCGGCTGCCGAAGCTGCTGCTGCCCCACCCGGCGCACGGCCATCCGCTGCGCATAGGGCGCGACCCCGCCAGCGGACTGCGCCTCAACCACGAGACGGTCTCCCGGGTGCACGCCGAACTCCGCCACCAGGGCGGCATGTGGGTCCTGCGCGACCTCGGCTCCACCAACGGCACCACGGTCAACGGCCGGCGCGTCGTCGGCGCTGCCGTCGTCCGCGAGGGCGACCAGGTGGGCTTCGGCCGGATGACCTTCCGGCTGTCGGCCGGCTGACCGGAAACGAAGCCCTCCCTCAGCTCTGGCCTGGGGGTTACCCGCTGTCGCCTCGCTGAGGGTGGCCAAAACCCTGTGCCTCCCACGGTGTTGACGTACCCCGGAAGTCGTGACTGACTGTGCGTACGCCATGTACACCTGGTGAACTGACGGCGCCGCCCTGGGGAGGTGTGCTCTGCCGCCCCTCCCGCGCTACCCGACCGTCGACGAACTGGGCGCCCGGGCCGCCGCCCTCGTCGCCCGCCATCCCCGAAACGCCCGGCTGCGCCGGGTCGGCACCTCCCGCGCGGGCACGCCCATGTGGCTGCTCTCCGTCGGCCACGGCGACCGCCAGGCCCTCGTCGTCGCCGGACCCCACGCCAACGAACCCGTCGGCGGCGCCACCGTGCTGCGCCTGGCCGAGCGCGCCCTGGCCGACCCCCGGCTCACCGAGGGCGCCGACGCCACCTGGAACCTGCTGCTGTGCCTCGACCCGGACGGGCTGCGCCGCAACGAGGGCTGGCTGACCGGCCCCTACACCCTCGGCCGGTACTTCCGGAACTTCTTCCGGCCCGGCTTCCTGGAACAGCCCGAATGGCTGCCCGACGGCGCGGCCGGCGCCGCACTGCCCGAGACCCGCGCACTCCTCGACCTCCAGGACGAACTGCGCCCGTTCCTCCAGTGCTCCCTGCAAGGGCGTCGACATCGGCGGCGGATTTCGTCGAGCTCACCCACGACCTGCCCGGCCTCGCGCGGCGCCTCGCCCACATCGCCGCCCGGCTCGGCGTCCCCCGCGAGCTC
>NZ_GG657757.1:6981294-7020305 GCF_000158955.1 Streptomyces viridochromogenes DSM 40736
GGTCGCGACGAGCTCTTCGAGCTGCTTCGCCGCCCGGTCGTCGGTCCCGCGCAGCACCCGCAGCAGCATGGCCGCCGCCCGCAGCGGCACGCGGCGCGCGAACGCGTCCACGCTGCCCACGTACGCCCTGGTGAGGTCGGCGGGCGGAGTGTGGAGCAGGTCCGAGGCGAGCCCCGGCACCAGCTCCAGTCCCCACCGGGCGGCCCGCAGCAACGGCCCGTCCAGGCCGCCGAGCCGGGGCAGGGTCTCGTCGAGCACCCGCGTCACCTCCAGCCCGTCCCGTTGCAGCCGGCGGGCCAGCCGCCCGATCGCCGCCGCCGGAGCCGGATGCGGAGCCGGGTCGTCCACCAGGTCGCTCGCCCACATCGGCACCTCGACCACGGCGGTCAGACCGCCGTACCGGTGGGCGTGGTACCAGGTGCTGTGCCGCGCGTCGTCCGGCAGGCTCGGGTACGCCGGTCCGACCCCCGGCGCGGGCATCACATGGACGCCCGGTCCGGAGGCGGGCCAGCCCGCGGCGTCCGAGGCGCCGGTCTCGACCGGGATGTGCAGCTCGGCGGCGGACTTGGCGAACGGTTCGGCGAGCCCCGGCACGTCCTTCGTCAGCTGCACCCAGCTGCCCCCCAGGTCCGTGCCGTGCAGCGTCACCTGGAGATAGGGGCGCAGCTCGTCGATGACGCCGGTCAGGGCCCTGGTCTCGGGCGGCAGCCGGTCGGGCGGCAGCAAGGACGGCGCCCACTCCGGCTGCTCCGGGCCCGCGGGGCGGAAGAAGCCGAGGTGGTAGTCGAACAGGCTGCGCGGCGCCGGCGTCACATGCAGGCTCGCCCCGTCGGGGTCCGCGCACAGCAGGAAGTGCCAGGAGATGCCGTCGCGCAACCGCCGCTGCTCCAGCACCCTCCGGGCGACCGCGAGCAGGGTGCAGGAGCCCGTCGGCTCGTTGGCGTGGGCGCCGGCGACCACCAGCACCGCGCGGCGGGCGCGCCCCACCGACAGCAGATGCAGGGGCCGGCCCGCACGGGAGACACCCACCTGCCGGAGGGTGCAGACGCCGGGGCGGTGAGCGGTCAGCGCCCGGGCAGCAGAGACCTGTTCGGTCACCGTCGGGTAGCGCAGCTCCGGCAGGACACTCACCCCCGTCACATCCGCCCGAGTTCGCAGTCGCAGTACCCCACGGCCTCGGGGCGGTGTCAAGGGCGCGGTGGGGGAGCCTCCGTGGGGCGCCCGGAAGCACGGTCCGCAGGGATCGGGAGGCGGCCCTTCGGAGGGGGCCGTTCCGTCGAGGACGCGCCTGACGCCCGGCCCCGGCTCACTCGCCCACCCGCTCCAGCAGAGCCACCGGCGACCGCCCGAGCAGGTCCGCCACACGCGCGTGCCCCGTGAACTCCCGCCCCGGATCCAGGACATCCGCCCAGCGTCCCGGAGGCAGCGGCAGCCGGGTGCCCTGCCAGCCGCCGGCCTCCTCGAGTCGCAGCGAAAGGCGTGTCACGGCCGTCAGTGCCGTGCCGGAGCGGACGAACGCCAGGCAGTGGCGTGCGGCCGGGCCCTCGGCGGTCAGGGGCGTGTACGTCGCCGTGTCGCCGAAGGCGCCGGGGTGCCGTGCCCGCAGGCCGAGTGCCGCGCGCGTCACCGTGAGCTTCTCCTCGGACGTCGCCCCCGACACCTCGGGCGGGAAGCCCACCGCCCGCCGGTTGTCCGGGTCCACCAGGGCCCGGTACTCGGCCTCCGTGCCCTGGTAGACGTCCGGGACGCCCGGCATCGTCAGCTGGACCAGGGCCGTGCCCAGCACGTTCGCCCGGATGTGCGGTTCGAGCGCGTCGCGGAACGAGGCGACCCGCTCGCCCGGCGTCCCGCAGGGCCCGGCCGTCACGAACCGTGCCACCGCCTCCTCGTACGGCGCTTCCTGCTCGGTCCAGCTCGTGTACAGACCCGCCTCGCGCACGTGCTTCAGCAGCGCCCCCCGCACCCGCTCCGCGTCCGCCGGGCCCAGTCCGAACACCGTCTGCCAGGCCGCCCACGCCAGTTGCGCGTCCGGCACGCCCTCGCCGGTGCGGGTCACCTCGGCGAGGACGTCCGCCCAGCGGTCCGGGCACTCGGTGAGCACGTTCAGCGCCGCCCGGACGTCGGCACTGCGCTTGGTGTCGTGCGTCGAGACGACCGTCCCGGTCACCGGCCAGTCCCGCTGCACGCGCGCGCAGTACGCGTGGAACTCCTCCGGCGACAGTGCCGGACGCCCCGGATCGCCGCCCACCTCGGTCGCCGACAGCAGCGGCACGTAGCGGTAGAACGCCGTGTCCTCCACGGACTTCGCCCGCAGCGCCGACGAGGTCTGCGCGAACCGCGTCCGGAACTCCACCTGCGCGGGCCCGTCGCCGTACCGTCCCAGCACCAGGTCCCGTACGACGTCCACCGCACCGGCCTCCTCCGGCACGGCGAAGGCGAGCCGGGCCTCGGCCGCGGCCTCCTCGGTGACCACGGAAGCGGCGTCGACGGACTCGTACGGCCGGTAGACCTCCATCCGGACCAGGAGCTCCTGCAGCGCGGTGCGCAGCGCCCAGGGCGCGCGGTCGCGCAGGGCCGGTTCCGGCGAGGTCGCGCACAGCCGGGCCGCCACCCGGGTCAGCCGGTCCGTCTCGGTGGCCAGCTCGTGCGTGAGGACTTTGTAGGCCGCCCGCCGTACCGTCGCCTCCCAGTGCCCGCCGCGATCGGTCTGAGGGGCCGCGAACCGCCGGTACTGCCCCAGGAGGTCCCCGAACCCGGCCGGGTCCGTGAAGAGCCCGTCCACGTGCCGCAGCGCGTCGTAGCCGGTGGTCCCGGCGACGGGCCAGGAGGCAGGCAGCCGCTCACCGTCGGCCAGGATCTTCTCCACGACCGTCCACCGGCCGCCCGTCGCCTCGTGCAGCCGCCGGAGGTAGCCGTCGGGGTCGGCGAGGCCGTCGGGGTGGTCGACGCGCAGCCCGTCGATCACGCCCTCGTGGAGCAGCTGGAGGATCTTGCCGTGGGTGGCCTCGAACACCTCGGGGTCCTCCACCCGTACCCCGATGAGCTCCGAGATGCTGAAGAACCGGCGGTAGTTCAGCTCGGTCCGGGCCAGCCGCCACCACACCGGGCGGTACCACTGCGCGTCCAGCAGATGCGGCAGCGGCAGGTCCCCGGTTCCCTCGCGCAGCGGGAAGGCGTGGTCGTAGTAGCGCAGGACGTCCCCGTCGACGCGCAGCTCCCCGAGCACCTCGCCGAGCGGCCCGCCGAGCACCGGCAGCAGCACCTGGCCGTCCTGGGCCTCCCAGTCGATGTCGAACCAGCGCGCGTACGGCGACTTCGGGCCCTCGCGCAGCACCTCCCACAGGGCGCGGTTGTGGCGCGGGGCCATGGCCATGTGGTTCGGGACGATGTCGGCCACCAGGCCGAGCCCGTGCTCCCGTGCGGTGCGCGCCAGTGCCCGCAGCCCCTCCTCGCCGCCCAGCTCCTCGCGCACGCGCGCGTGGTCGACGACGTCGTAGCCGTGCGCCGAGCCGGGCACGGCCTCCAGGACCGGGGACAGGTGCAGGTGCGAGACCCCGAGCGAGGCCAGATACGGCACGACGGCCGCCGCGGCCCCGAACGGGAAGTCTGGCTGCAACTGCAGCCGGTACGTGGCCGTGGGCACCACCGGGTCAGTTCGCTCAGGCGTCATGGAGACGTACGTACCCGCCCCGCCGCCGTTCGTGCCCTCCCGCACGCCAGGTGCGCCGCGCGTCGCCCGGACGGGTGGCTTCCCCCGGACGACGCGGCGGCGAGGGCCGGAGCCCGCGCCGCAGGGCCGCTGGAGCTACACGGGCCGCTGGAGCACGGTCAGGCTCCGGTCCGTGAGGGTCAGCCGGTCCCCGGCCTGCACCTTCGGGCCGGTGTCCGGCGGCACCCCTTCCGGGCGGGCCGTGTCGACCACGACCTGCCACTGCCGCCCGTGGTCGACCGGCACCACGAACTCCAGCGGCTTCGGCGAGGCGTTGAACATCAGCAGGAACGAGTCGTCGGTGATGCGCTCCCCGCGCGCGCCCGGCTCCGAGATGGCGTTGCCGTTGAGGAACACCGTCAGCGCCGAGGCCCGCGCCGAGTCCCAGTCGCGCTGGGTCATCTCGCCGCCCTCGGGGGTGAACCAGGCGATGTCGGACAGGTCGTCGTGCGTGCCCTCCACGGGCCGGCCGTGGAAGAAGCGCCTCCGGCGGAAGACCGGGTGGTCCCTGCGCAGCCACACCATCGCGCGCGTGAAGTCCAGCAGCTCCCGCTTGAGCCCGCCTTCCTCCTCGTCGCCCTCCGGCCACTCGACCCAGGCCAGTTCGTTGTCCTGGCAGTAGGCGTTGTTGTTGCCGTGCTGGGTGCGGGCCAGCTCGTCACCGTGGCTGATCATGGGTACGCCCTGGGAGAGCATCAGCGTCGCGATGAAGTTCCGCATCTGCCGGGCCCGCAGCCGCAGCACGTCCGGGTCGTCGGTCTCCCCCTCGACGCCGCAGTTCCACGACCGGTTGTGGCTCTCGCCGTCCCGGTTGTCCTCGCCGTTGGCCTCATTGTGCTTGTCGTTGTAGGCCACCAGGTCGTGCAGTGTGAAGCCGTCGTGGCAGGTCACGAAGTTGATGGAGGCCAGTGGGCGGCGTCCGTCGTCCTGGTACAGGTCGGAGGAGCCGGTCAGCCGGGAGGCGAACTCCGCGAGGGTGCGCTGTTCGCCCCGCCACAGGTCGCGCACGGTGTCCCGGTACTTGCCGTTCCACTCGGTCCACAGGGGCGGGAAATTGCCCACCTGGTAGCCGCCCTCGCCCACGTCCCAGGGCTCGGCGATCAGCTTGACCTGCGAGACCACCGGGTCCTGCTGGACCAGGTCGAAGAACGACGACAGCCGGTCCACCTCGTGGAACTGCCGGGCCAGCGTCGCCGCCAGGTCGAAGCGGAACCCGTCGACGTGCATCTCCGTGACCCAGTACCGCAGCGAGTCCATGATCAGCTGGAGCACGTGCGGGGACCGCATGAGCAGGGAGTTCCCCGTGCCTGTCGTGTCCATGTAGTAGCGGGGGTCGTCCGTCAGCCGGTAGTAGCGCGAGTTGTCCAGGCCCTTGAAGGACAGCGTCGGACCCAGGTGGTTGCCCTCGGCGGTGTGGTTGTAGACCACGTCGAGGATCACCTCGATCCCGGCCTCGTGCAGCGCCTTCACCGCCGACTTGAACTCCAGCACCTGCTGGCCCCGGTCGCCCCAGGAGGCGTAGGCGTTGTGCGGGGCGAAGAAGCCGATCGTGTTGTAGCCCCAGTAGTTGTTCAGGCCCATGTCGACCAGGCGGTGATCGTTCACGAACTGGTGTACGGGCATCAGCTCCAGGGCTGTGACCCCGAGCTCCGTGAGGTGCTCGATGATCGCCGGGTGCGCGAGGGCCGCGTACGTGCCGCGCAGCTCCTCCGGCAGGCCCGGGTGCCGCATGGTGAGGCCCTTGACGTGGGCCTCGTAGATCACCGTGTGGTGGTACTCGGTGCGCGGGCGCCGGTCGTCGCCCCAGTCGAAGTACGGATTGACCACGACCGACGTCATCGTGTGCGGTGCCGAGTCCAGGTCGTTGCGCCGGTCGGGATCGTCGAAGTGGTAGCCGTAGACCTCCTCGCCCCAGCTGATCGAGCCGCTGATCGCACGCGCGTACGGGTCGAGCAGCAGCTTCGCGGAGTTGCAGCGCAGCCCGTGCTCCGGGGCGTACGGGCCGTGCACCCGGAACCCGTACCGCTGTCCCGGCATGATGCCCGGCAGGTACGCGTGCCGCACGAAGGCGTCGCTCTCCCGGAGCTCGACCGCGGTCTCCGAGCCGTCGTCGTGCAGCAGACACAGCTCTACTCGGTCCGCGGCCTCCGTGAAGACCGCGAAGTTGGTACCGGCGCCGTCGTACGTGGCACCGAGTGGATACGCCTCTCCAGGCCAGACCTGCATGGACACGACTCTTTCAGGTGTGCGGCGCCGGTGGGGACGCCTTGGTCCCGAGTCTCCCCAAAAGTGAGGGAACCACCTCTGACTTGTCTCCCTCTTACCGGGCGACCAGTGCATACGCGGTATGCCGAAACCATTGGGGCCAACACGTACTCCCGGGGCCGTTGGGGGAGTAGGGGGAAGATGTGCGCAACATAGTGCACCGCCATCTCGGGAAGGTCGTGGCCGGTGCGGCCATCGCGGTCGCGGGAACCGCCGTGATGATCGGCGTCACCCTGCCGGGCACGGCCGGGGCCGAGGAGACGGGGGGCGCCGGGGGGCGGTCCGCCCGGCAGGCGGCAGGTCCGGAGCGGGCCGTGGCGCCCGGGGTCGTCGAGGAGGTGCCGGACGAGGGCGAGAAGGGCACGGGGCGGGATCCGCTGACCGACGACGAGCTGCGGCGGGCCGAGAAGATCGCCCTCAGCCGGCAGCTGTTCCAGGGCAGCGAGAGCGTCGACGGGAAGCGGGGGCCGCAGCCCCTCGGCGTCGACCTCGCGGAACCGGAGACGGGCGACACCGGCGACCCGGCCGCCCCGCGGCGCGCGGACGTGACCTTCTACGACTACCAGGACGACACCCTCGTCACCCGGACCGTCGACCTGGGCACCGGCAAGGTGGTCGCGACCGGTACCCAGCACGGTGTCCAGCCACCCCTGAGCCGCGCCGAGAAGGCCGAGGCGGCCGGGCTGCTGATCGCCGACCCGCTGGGCGCCGGTCTCAAGGCCGACTACAAGGACGCCACCGGCAAGGCCCTCACCTCGCCGGACCAGCTCCAGCTCAGCGGCGCTGTCTACCGGGCCGCGCCGGGAGCCCAGCCCGCCGTGCTCGACCGCTGCGGCGAGCACCGCTGCGTCCGGCTGTTCCCGAAGATCAAGAACGGGCCGTGGGTCGACATGAGGTCGCTCGTGATCGACCTGAGCGCCCGCAAGGTCGCCGAGCTCGGCCACTGACCCGCCCGGTCCACTCACCCGTCCACCCCGCTCCTCCTCAGGGAGTCACCTCGTCATGCGTGTGAACAGAAACAGCAGGGCCCGTACCCGGGCGGCCGTGGGTCTGACCGTGGCCGCGCTGGCCGCCGGCGCCACCACCGGCGCGGGACCCGCCCACGCCCGGCCGGAGACCGCCCCGGCCGCGGCCGCCGCCCCCGCCGCGGCCTACTGCGGCGCCGCCCACCGCATCGAACAGAAGCTGTCCACCGGCACCACCTGGCGGATGTGCTGGCGCTACGACAGCAAGGCCGGCCTCGTCCTGGAGAACGTCTCCTACCAGCCCAAGGGCGAAACCAAGCCGATCAAGGTCCTCAACAGCGCCAGGCTCGGCCAGATCCACGTCCCCTACGACGACGGCAACATCGAGTACGACGACCTGACCGGCTTCGACTTCGCCCAGGGCCTGATGAACCTCGCCCCCGGCGAGTGCCCCGGCGGCACCATCAAGACGATCAAGGTCCCGGACTCCTGGAACGAGGACCCGAACGTCAAGGGCCTGTGCACCACCACCCGCTCCCGCGGCCACGCCTACCGCATGCAGGGCGACACCGCGAACAAGGTCTACCAGACCCAGGGCAAGGACCTCCTCGTCTACACGGTGAACCAGGTCGGCTGGTACGAGTACATGACCGAGTGGCGCTTCCAGGACGACGGCGCGATCACCATGAACGTCGGCGCGACGGGCAGCCTCTCCTGGGACGACTACGACGCCGGTGACGGCCGCGGCTGGCCGATCGGCAAGGGCGCCGCCGCCAAGGCCACCAGCCACAGCCACAACGCCTTCTGGCGGCTCGACTTCGCCCTCGACGGCTCCACGAAGAACAGCGTCGAGCAGTACGACTCCACCGTCACCCCGCAGGCCACCGGACAGCGGGCCCCGACCACGAAGACGACCCGCACCAAGATCACCAAGGAACTCGCCGGCGACAGCAAGAACTACCGCTGGTGGCGTGTGGTCAGCGCGGCGGGCAAGAACAAGGACGGGCACGCGCGCTCCTACGAGATCGTCCCGGGGCCGACCACCAAGTACCCGGGCCGCCGCTTCACCAAGCACGACCTGTACGTCACGCAGTACAACAAGTGCGAACTGTTCGCCAGCAACAACCCCGGCAACTGCGGGGCCGGAGCCGGTTCCTCCGTCGACAAGTGGGTGAACGGACAGGCCCTGAACCACCCCGTGGTCTGGATGAACATCGGCTTCCACCACATAGCCCGGGACGAGGACCAGCAGCCCATGCCCGTCCACTGGCAGGGCTTCTCCATCGCCCCGCGCGACGTCACCGCCATGAATCCGCTCACTCCGGCCGAGCTCGGCTGGCAGAACGGGCACTGGCAGCCGCGCAGTTGAGAATCACCCTGCCCATCGGGCTGCACCGCCGACCGCTCCCGGAGTACCCTTCCTTGATCGTTGACAAGGGCGGTGCTCGGGGGAGCGGAAGGCGGTGCGCGGGTGGGCTCGGGAGGGCTGGAGCTGCCCCCTGGTGACGAAGGTCACGAGGGGAGCTCCGCAGACGTCCCGGCCGGAGCCGTGTCCCTGGCACGGCCGATGGACGCGTCGGGCTCGATCGGTCCGGAACTGGACTGGGACGCCGACAACTGGCGCGAGGTACGCACCCGCGCCCAGCGGGCCGGCCGGGCCTACATCTGGCTGAACCTCGTCGAGCAGCGGCTGCGCGCGGTCGTCGCCGCCGTGCTGAGGCCCGTCTACGAACCCGTCCACGGCGAGGACTGGGTGGTGGCCGCCGCCGGACCCGCCGGGCAGGAGTGGGTGCAGCGCGCGGTCGCCGTACGCGAGGTCAGCCGCCGCAAGGGCTATCTGCTCGACCCGGCCGACGACAACGTCCTGTCCTTCCTCACCCTGCCCCAGCTGCGCGAGCTGATGGTGCAGCACTGGCCGTGCTTCGAGCCCTACTTCGACGACCGGCGGGACGTGGAGCTCGCGCTGGACGAGCTGGAGGTCACCCGCAACGTCGTCTCCCGCAACCGGGCCCTGTCCGAGGCCGTCCTGAACCAGGCCGAGCGTGCCTCGGCCCGGCTGCTGGAGATGCTCGGCGCGGGCGGTGACGTGCCGTCGGCGCGCCGGCTGCCCATCGACGCGGTCGAGGACCTGGTCGGTGACCGGTACGCCGACGTGGTCGCCGTCCACTCGGACCGGGTGCGGCTGATGCGGCAGTTCCCGGCCGAGGACATCTTCGGCGGTGCCCGACGCCTCGACGCCATCGGCATCGGCCTCAACCTGCTCGTGCAGAACTTCTCCGGCCGGCGTCTGGTGCGGCTCGCCGAGTCGGGCTGCCGGGTGCGGCTGCTGTTCCTCAACCCGGCCTCCAGCGCGGTCAAGCGGCGCGAGCGCGAACTGGGCCTCAAGCGCGGTGAGCTGAGCCGGGCCGTCGAGATGAACATCCTGCACATGCGCCGGGTCCGGGCCCGGCTGCGCGACCCGGGCGCCTTCGAGATCCAGGTCTTCGACGAGACGCCCCGCTTCACGGCGTACCTGGTCGACGGCGACGGGGCCGACGGCATCGCGGTGGTGCAGAACTACCTGCGCCGCACCCGCGGGATGGAGGCGCCGGTGTTCGTGCTGCGCAACGGCGGCAAGGTGGTCAAGTCGGGCGAGATCGACGAAAGCGGCCTCTTCCCCACGTATCGCGAGGAGTTCGAGGTGATGTGGGCGGATTCGCGACCGGTGTCGTGAGCGGGGCCCCGGGCGGGTAAGCGGAAGGCGATCCTCTGATTGTCAGTGGTGCATGCGAAGGTGGGGATCACTGGGGGAACGCACCACAAGAAGGGGGACCGCCCATGGGCTGGCACCGGGAGCTGCTGATCGGCTTCGACCTGGAGACGACGGGCACGGATCCGCGCGAGGCGCGCATCGTCACGGGGGCCGTGATCGAGGTCAGGGGCGGGGAGCCGTCGGGGCGCCGGGAGTGGCTGGCCGACCCGGGAGTGCCGATCCCCGAGGACGCGGTGGCGGTGCACGGCATCAGCACCGAACGAGCGGCGGCCGAGGGCAGACCGGCCGACCAGGTGGCGGACGCCATGGCCGAGGTCCTCACCTCCTACTGGAAGACCGGCGTACCGGTCGTCGCCTACAACGCGGCCTTCGACCTGACCCTGCTCTCCGCCGAGTTGCGCCGCCACGGCCTGCCGTCCCTGCGTGACCGCCTGGGCGGCGTGGACCCGGCCCCGGTCATCGACCCGTACACCATCGACCGCTGGGTCGACCGCTACCGCCGCGGCAAACGCAACCTCGAAGCGGTCTGCGCCGAGTACGGGGTGGTCCTCGACTCCGCCCACGACGCTCTGTCCGACGCCCTGGCGGCCGCCCGCCTCGCCGGCGCGATAGCCACCCGCCACCCCAAGATCGCCTCCCTCGGCCCGGCAACCCTGCACCACCGCCAGATCGAGTGGTACGCGCAGTGGGCGGCGGACTTCCAGACCTTCCTACGCAAAAAGGGCGACACGACGGCACTGGTCGACGGGGCGTGGCCGGTACGGGAGTTGGCCGAAGCGTAGAGGAGCCCGTCAGAAGGGCAACCACCTCACCGTCTCATCGCCCTCCCGCAACGACGCCACCCGCCGCTCGAACTCGACAAGGGCCTTCGGGTTGCTCGGCGCATGCTGAGCAACCCACGCGCAACTGGCCGTCTCCCGAGCCCCTCGCAGCACCGAACACCCCTCCCACACCCGCACATCCCACCCGTACGCCTGCGCGAAGGACTCGTACGCCGCGTCCGAAACCCCGTACCGGTCGTGCGACAGCACCATCACCACCAGATCGTGCTCCCGCAGATCCGACGACACCGTCTCCAGATCTACCAGCACCGGCCCGTCCGGACCCACATGCACATTCCGCGGCAACGCGTCCCCGTGGATCGGCCCGGGCGCCAGATGCGGCGTCAGCCCCGCCGCCTCCGTCGCGAACCCGTCCCGCCGCGCCCGCAGATACGCCGCGTCCGCGGGATCGATCGCATCGCCCGCGAGCCGCAGCCACCGTTCCACACCACCCAGCAGATCACGGCCGGGAAGCTCGAAAGGAGGAAGAGGCGTGGCATGCACGACCCGTAGCAGTTCGGCCAGATCCCGCGGCTCGGCGGGCCGTACGGCGTCCGGAAGCCGATGCCACACCGTCACCGGGTGTCCGTCGACCAGCAGGGGTTCGGATGCGGCCGCCCGCACCGCCGGCACCCCCGCCTCGTCGAGCCACAGCGCGATGTCCAGTTCGCGCCGCGCCCGGTCGACAAGCTCCGCGTCGCGGCCCACCTTGACGACCAGGTCACCGGCGGCGAACACCGCGTTCTCGCCCAGCGCGAGCAGCTGTGCCGCGTGGGCCGAGCCGGTCCCCGCGCCGGGCAGCACCCCCGCCGCGGCCAGTACGTCCCGCGCCCGTGCCTCGTCCATCGTCCGCCTCCGTCGTCCAGGTTTCCGCGTGTGCCGCCGTCCGGTTCCGGCCATTCGCCCGTCAGTGTCGCATCGGCACAGGTCGGGCGGCATGCGCGAGGCCTTGACGAGGCACACCGCCTTCACGACCATGACCTGGCCAGCCGAGCCGCGCAAAGGGGCTGATTCCGTGACATCGGTGACCGAGGTGCGGAGACCGGCCGACCGGGAGCCCGGAAGACGCCCGCCCCGCCGGGTCGTCGACCACGGCGCCTGGTTTCTCGTCCTGCCCGCACTGATCCCCATCCTCGTCCTGAGCGCCGGACCGCTGCTGTACGGGATCCTGCTGGCCTTCACCGACGCCCAGTCGGGCCGCACTGCGCCCACCCAGTGGATCGGCGGGCTCAACTTCCGGGACCTGCTCCACGACACGCTGTTCTGGGAGTCGTTCCGGATCGGGCTGGTGTGGGCGGTCGGGGTGACCGTGCCGCAGTTCCTGCTGGCGCTGGGCCTCGCCCTGCTGCTCAACCAGGACCTGCGGCTGCGCTGGCTGGCCCGCGCCCTGGCGATCATCCCCTGGGCCATGCCCGAGGTCGTCGTCGGCATCATGTGGCGGCTCGTCTACAACCCGGACGCGGGCATCCTCAACGAGACCCTGCGCGACCTCGGCCTGGGCGGTGGCCGCGACTGGCTCAGCGGGCTCGCCACCGCGCTGCCCGCCGTGATCGTCGTGGGAGTGTGGGCGGGTATGCCCCAGACGACGGTCGCGCTGCTCGCGGGTCTCCAGAACACCCCGCGCGAACTCCACGAGGCGGCGGCGGTCGACGGCGCGAGCGCCTGGCGCCGGTTCCGCACGGTCACCTGGCCCGCCCTCAGACCGGTCGCCCTGGCCATCACCGCGCTCAACCTCATCTGGAACTTCAACGCCTTCGCCCTGGTCTACGTCCTCACCAGCGGCGGCCCCGGCGGCCGGACCCGGCTGCCGATGCTCTTCGCCTACGAAGAGGCCTTCCGCTACGGACAGTTCGGCTACGCGGCGGCGATGGGGTGCGTGATGGTGGCCGTGATCTCCATCGTCCTGGCCGTCTTCCTCGTCGGCCGCCTCAGGGGAGGTGACGAGGCGTGAGGACCCGCACCCCGGCCCGCGTCGGCCAGTACACGGCGCTGCTCGCCTACCTCTGCTTCCTCGCCTTCCCGTTCCTCTGGCTCGTCTCCACCGCGTTCAAGCCGCCGCGCGAGCTGGGCAGTCCGCACCCGACCTGGATCCCGAAGGACCCCACCCTCGACAACTTCCGGCAGGCCTTCGACGAACAGCCGCTGCCGCACGCCGCCCTCAACTCCCTGCTCGCGGCGCTGGGGGCGGCGGTCGTCGCGGTGCTGATCGCGACACCGATGGCCTACGTCGTCGCCCGGCGCCGCACCCGGCTCGCGAAGGCGGTCACGGGCTGGGTGGTGGTCA
Organism: Streptomyces viridochromogenes DSM 40736; assembly: GCF_000158955.1. Classification (GTDB taxonomy): domain Bacteria; phylum Actinomycetota; class Actinomycetes; order Streptomycetales; family Streptomycetaceae; genus Streptomyces; species Streptomyces venetus. Next base: position 6,994,091 of record NZ_GG657757.1, read on the forward strand.
GCCAGGCGTTCCCGTTCGTCCTGCTGATCATCCCGCTGTTCCTGGTGCTGAAGCACCTCCGGCTGATCAACTCCGTGCCCGGGCTGGTGCTGGTGTACGTGGTGTGGGCGCTGCCGTTCGCGCTGTGGATGCTCGCCGGGTACGTGCGGGCCGTACCGCCCGAACTGGAGGAGGCAGCCGCGGTCGACGGGGCCGGGCGGCTGCGGACACTCGTGTCGGTGACCGCGCCACTGCTCGCGCCGGGAATCGTGGCGACCGCGCTGTTCGCGTTCATCACGGCGTGGAACGAGTTCTTCTTCGCGCTGGTGCTGCTCAAGACGCCGGAGAAGCAGACCCTGCCGGTCGTGCTCACCCATTTCATCGGCGCCGAGGGCGTCGCCGACCTCGGCCCGCTCGCGGCGGCCGCGTTCCTCGCGACGCTGCCCTCGCTGGTCGTCTTCGCGATCATCCAGCGGCGCATCACGGGCGGCATGCTCACCGGGGCGGTGAAGAGCTGATGAGACACCTGCGCCTGCTGCTCCCGGTCCTCCTGCTGCTCCTCGCCGGCTGCTCCTCCGGAGGCACCCGCGACGACAGCCGGATCACCCTGCGCTTCCAGTCCCTGGCCTGGCAGGAGGAGTCGGTCGAAGCGAACAAGGACCTGGTGAAGGAGTGGAACGCCACCCACCCCGACGTCAGGGTCGAGTACGTGCAGGGCAGCTGGGACAGTGTTCACGACCAGTTGCTCACCGCCTTCGAGGGCGGTGAGGCACCCGACATCATCCACGACGCCTCCGACGACCTCGCGGACTTCGCCTACGGCGGCTACCTCGCCGATCTCACCGACCTGCTGCCCGCCCGGCTGAAGTCGGACATCCCGCGGCGCAGTTGGGAGACGGCCACCTTCGGCGACGGCGTCTACGGCGTGCCGTTCCTCCAGGAACCCCGCGTGCTGATCGCCAACGCGAAGTGGCTCAAGCGGTCCGGTGTCCGGATCCCGACCCCCGAGCGCCCCTGGACCTGGGCCGAGTTCCGCCGGATCACCGAAGGCCTCAGCGGCCAGGGCGAGTACGGCGTCGCCTGGCCGCTGAAGGAACCGGTCTCCGCCACGCTGAACCTCTCCCTGTCGGCGGGCGGACAGCTCTTCCACCGCGGGTCGGACGGCAAGGTGACGGTCCGGTTCGAGGCGGCCGATCAGGTGGTGCCGCGCACCGTCCACGACCAGGTCCGCACCGACCGCAGTGCCTCGCCCACCACCCTGGGCAGTGGCGGTTCGGACACCCTGCCCGGCTTCTTCGGCGGCCGGTACGCGATGGTCCCGCTGGGCTTCTCCTACCGCCAGCAGATCGTGCAGCAGGCCCCGAAGGGATTCGAGTGGCAGGTGCTGCCCGCTCCGGCAGGCGCGGGCGGACTCACCCAGGGCGTCAGCCCGCAGACCCTCTCGATCGCCGAGGACTGCCCGCACCAGAAGGAGGCGGCCGCCTTCATCGACTTCCTGCTGCGGCCGCGGAACATGGTCCGTCTCGCCCTCGGCGACTGGATGCTGCCCACCGGCACCCGGGCCCTGAACGACCCGGCTCTGCGCACGGCCGAGCACGGCTGGTCCACGGGCACGGCGCTCGCCGCCCACCTTCGCCCGGCACCCGCCCAGACCGTACGGGGCTATCCCGAGTGGAAGGACAAGGTGGCGACCCCGGCGCTCCAGGAGTACTACAGCGGGGCGATCGACATCCGCGAGCTGCGGGAACGCCTGGAACGGGACGGCAACCTGGTGCTGGCGCGCTACCAGCGCTGAGTGCGGGGCCCGGCCGTGTGACCCCCGGGTGAAATTCCGTTGTGGGGCGCGGACGGCACCACCTAGCGTGCTGCTCGTGGGTATCAACGCGATCAACATCTCCGGTCACGCCCGGAGCTGCGCGCACGCCGTACGGGTGCGCCGCGGCCCCGGAGCCCTGACCGGCCCGGGGAGTCACGCCCGCTGAGCCTTTCGAGGCCGGCGTCTCACCCTCTCCTGCGTTCTCCGTCTTCCGGTCAGGGCCTTCGGCTGCCCTTTTCCCCTCACGGAAGACAAGGACCGCAGGCCATGGCCCGCCCCACCGCGACCTCCCGCGCGCTCTCGCAGAACTTCCTCGCCGACCGCGCCACCGCCGAACGCTTCGCCCGACTTGCCGCCCCACAGGCCCGGCCGATCCCGCTGCTGCTCGAAGTCGGTGCCGGCAAAGGGGCGTTGACCGTCCCACTGGCCCGGCACTGCCAGGAGCTGCGCGCGTACGAGATCGACCCGCGGCTCGTGCCCGTCCTGCGCGGCCGCCTCTCCGGCACGCCACACGTGCGCGTCGTCGGCGGGGACTTCCTCGCCCTCCGCCCGCCGCGCACGCCCTTCTCGGTCGCCGGGAACGTGCCGTTCTCCCGGACCGCCGCCGTCGTGGACTGGTGTCTGCGCGCTCCCGCCCTCACCGACGCCACCCTGCTCACCCAGCTCGAGTACGCCCGCAAACGCACGGGCGACTACGGCAACTGGACGCTGCTGACGGTCCGCAGCTGGCCCCGCTACGAGTGGCTGCTGCTCGGCCGGGTCGACCGGCGGGATTTCCGGCCGGTCCCACGCGTGGACGCGGGGGTGCTGCGCATCGAACGGCGTGCCACCCCGCTGCTCGACGAGGCCGCGTACCGGAGCTGGCGGTCCCTGGTCGAGCTGGGCTTCTCCGGGGTCGGCGGTTCGCTGCACGCCTCCCTGCGGCGGGCCCACCCGAGGCGGCGGGTGGACGCCGCGTTCCGGGCCGCGCGCCTGGATCCGGGGGCGCTCGTGGGCGAGGTGACGCCCGGGCGGTGGCTGCGGCTGCACGAGGCGCTGACCTCATGAGGCCCAAATGCGTTGACGAGACGTCTCGTCTCGCATACGGTCGCCGCATGACCAGTCGCGCTCACATCGCCATGTTCTCCATCGCCGCCCACGGGCACGTGAACCCGAGCCTCGAGGTGATCCGCGAGCTCGTGGCGCGCGGCCACCGGGTGACCTACGCGATCCCGCCGGCCTTCGCCGAGAAGGTCGCGGCCACCGGTGCCGAGGTGAAGCCGTGGAACTCGACGCTGCCCTCGCCCGACGACGACCCGTCGGCGTGGGGGACCACACTCCTGGACAACGTCGAGCCGTTCCTCGACGACGCGATCCAGGCCCTGCCGCAGCTGATCGAGGCCTACGAGGGCGACGAACCGGACCTCGTGCTGCACGACATCGCCTCGTACCCGGCCCGCGTGCTCGCCCACCGCTGGGGCGTCCCCGCGATCTCCCTCTCGCCGGCCATGGTCGCCTGGGAGGGGTACGAGGAGGAGGTCGCCGAGCCCATGTGGGCGGAGCCGAAGCAGACCGAGCGGGGCCGCGCCTACTTCGCCCGTTTCCAGGCCTGGCTGGAGGAGAACGGGATCAGCCTGCACCCCGACGCGTTCGGCGGCCGGCCCGACCGCTCGATCGTCCTGATCCCCAAGGCGCTCCAGCCGAACGCGGACCGCGTCGACGAGAGCGTGTACTCCTTCGTCGGAGCCTGCCAGGGCGACCGGACCGCCGAGGGCGACTGGCAGCGGCCGGCGGGCGCGGAGAAGGTCGCGCTCGTCTCCCTCGGGTCGGCCTTCACCAAGCGGCCCGGCTTCTACCGGGAGTGCGTCAAGGCGTTCGGCGGCCTGCCGGGCTGGCACCTGGTGCTCTCGATCGGCAAGCACATCGACCCGGCCGAGTTCGCGGACGTCCCCGCAAACGTAGAGGTGCGGTCGTGGGTGCCGCAGCTGACGATCCTCAAGCAGGCCGACCTGTTCGTCACGCACGCGGGCGCGGGCGGCAGCCAGGAGGGCCTGGCCACCGCCACGCCGATGATCGCCGTACCGCAGGCCGCGGACCAGTTCGGCAACGCGGCGGTCCTTGAGGGCCTCGGCGTCGCCCGGCACCTCCCCACCGAGGAGGCGACCGGCGAGGCCCTGCGCGAGGCCGCCCTCGCCCTGGTGGGCGACCCGGAGGTCGCCCGTCGGCTGAAGGTGATCCAGGGCGAGATGGCCGAGGAGGGCGGCACGCACCGCGCGGCCGACCTCGTCGAGGCCGAACTGCGCGCCCACCAGGGCTAGTGCCCCGACAGGCAAGGTTCGCCCCGTCGCGACGCCCGGCACGCTCCCCCGAGCTCTTCGAGCAGGGGCCCCCACTCGCCGCACCGGCCGAAAGCCCGAGTACGTCCCGTACGAGGACGTCCGGCCGGCACTCCCCCAAGCTCTTCGAGCAGGGGGTACCCCCAGAGCACGCACCGGACGCCGCTCCTCGACGGGCAAACGGTGCCTGCCGCGGCACTGGTCGGGGCGCCCGCCCCGCGCCGGGCCGTTTCGCCCGCACTCCGCGACGGCCTGGCGGGTCAGGGGCATGCGGGCAGGGTCGAGAGCCGCGTCCACGCGTGCTGCCTGTACCCTCCGGGACGCCCCCGGCGCCGTACCCGGCAGTGCCGGGGACGTCCTGCACGTGCGCCGTCTCACGCACTGAGAGGGCCCGTTGGTTTATCCGGAAACCAACGGGCCCTTCGGGCGGCGGCGGGGCTCAGACCTTGAGGGGCTCGCCCCCGTCCCGTGCCGCCGGTCCCGCGATCGCCTGGGGCGCCTCGTCGTGCGTGAGATCCGGCAGCCGGTGCAGCCACCTCGGCAGGTACCAGTTCCGCTCGCCGAGCAGCGCCATCACCGCCGGCAGCAGCACACCCCGGATGATCGTCGCGTCGATGAGCACCGCCGCCGCGAGACCGACGCCCATCTGCTTCATGGACTGCATGGACAGCGTCCCGAAGATCGCGAAGACGGCGACCATGATGACGGCGGCGCTCGTGACGACGCCTGCCGTGGTGACCACCCCGTGCCGGATCGCGTCCTTCGTCGCCAGGCCTCGCAGCCGCGCCTCCCGGATCCGGGAGACCACGAACACGTGGTAGTCCATCGACAGGCCGAACAGGATCACGAAGAGGAACAGCGGCAGCCAGGTGATGATGGCGCCCACGCCCTCCGCGCCCACCAGCGAGGCGCCCCAGCCGTGCTGGAAGACGGCGACGAGGATGCCGTAGGCCGCGCCCACCGACAGCAGGTTCAGCACGATCGAGGTGACCGCGACCGTCAGCGAGCGGAACGACAGCAGCATCAGCAGGAAGGCGAAGACCACGACGAAGGCGAAGACCGGTACGACCGCCCCGGCCAGCTGGTCGTTGAAGTCCTTCGAGCCCGCGACCTGCCCGGTGATCGGCGCCTCGACCCCGTCGACCCTGCCGAGCGTGGCCGGCCGCACCTCGTCGCGCAGCGTGTCCAGGCTCTCGCCCGCCCGGTCCTGGTCGGATCCGCCGACCAGCGGCACGTAGACGAACGCGACGTTCTGCGCGTCGTGCAGCCTGATCTCCACCGGACCGCGGGACGCCCCCGAACTGATCGCCCGGTCACGGAAGTCGGCGAGCGCGGACTTCACCTCCGGCGCGTTGATGTCGTCCGCCCTGACGACCACCTCGGCAGGCTCGGAACCGCCCGGGAACGCGTCGTTGAGACGGTTGTACGTCTGCACGATGGGCAGCGAGTCACCGAACTCCTGGTCCAGCGTGAGCTGCTGCGTCTTCATGCCGAGCGCCGGAGCCGCGATGGCCAGCAGCGCACCGGCCGCCACCGTCACGGAGATCACCGGCCTGGCGAGCACGCGCCGCAGCACGGCCGTCCAGAACCTACTGTCCTGACCGCCGCCCCGCCGGCGCCGGCGCAGGAACGGGATGCGGCCCTTCTCCACGCGCTCGCCGAGCAGCGACAGCAGCGCGGGCAGCACGGTCACGGACCCCACCATCGCGACGGCCACCACCATCAGCGAGGCCATGCCCATCGCCTCGAACTCGGCGAGCCCGGTGAACAGCATGCCCGCCATGGCCACGCACACCGTGACACCGGAGACGACGATCGCCCGGCCACTGGTCGCGGCGGCGATCCGCAGCGCCGTGCGCGCGTCACGGCCGGCCTCGCGCTCCTCGCGTTCCCGGCGCAGGTAGAACAGGCAGTAGTCGACGCCGACCGCCATGCCGACCAGCAGCATCACGGAGTTCGCGGTGTCGCTCATCGGCTGGAGATGGCTGACGACGCCCATCAGCCCCATGGTCGCCATGATCGCCGTGACGGCCAGCGCGACCGGCAGCAGCGCCGCCACCAGCGCGCCGAACGCGATCAGCAGAATGCCGAGGGCGACCGGCACCGCGGAGTACTCGGCCTTCTTGAAGTCGTCCCCGAACGCGTCGTCGAACGTCTTCATCATGCTGGCGCCGCCGATCTCCTCGATCCGCAGCGACCCGTGGTCCTTCTGGACGCCCTCGACGGCCTTCAGCACCGGCTCGACCCGCTCGCCGGCGGTGTCCGACGCGCCGCGCATGTCGAACTGCACCAGCGCGCTGCGCCCGTCCTTGGAGATCGTCTTCGTGTCGTACGGCGACGTCACGTCCGTGACCCGGCCGGTCCCCTCGACGGCCTTCACCACCGCGGTGACGGCGTCCCGGAACTCGGCGTCCATGGCCTTGAGCGCACCGCCTCGGGCCTGGACCAGCACGGTCTCACTCGCCGGTTCGTCGATTCCGGCGTCCTCGATGATCCTCGCGGCGGTGTGCGTCTCCCCCTTCAGTTGGTCGCTGTCCTCGACGTCGACCCGGCCCGCCGCCGAACCGAGCCCCATCGCCAGGACGACGAACAGCACCCAGATGCCGACGGCAGCCCATCGGTGCCGCGCGCTCCAGCCGCCGGCCCGGGCGGCCAGGCCCCGCACCCGCACTTCTCCGTTCCCCATGACGGGCTTGCCCCCTCGTGATGCGGCGGCGGCCCCCTGCCGCCCCCTTCCGATTCGAAGGTATGGGCCGGATAAAGCCATCTCGTCGTGCTGCCCGGTGAGGTGACGGGGCCGGAACTCATCCCCATGGCCCGCACCCCCTCCCCACTGGGAAGGACCGCGAAGGACGGTGGGCCCTTACACCTATCGGGGCCCCAAGAGGGGCATACCGGGCTCCTCGGCTGTGTGGATCCTGAGCAGACGGTTGTGCCCCACGGTGACTGGTGAGTAATTTACGGGGCCGGGCAGCTGCCCACCGGCCGTCGTGCCCACCCCCACGGGGCACGACGGCCGTCTTATCGTGTCCGGATGACGACGATGTATGCGGCGCTGCTGCGCGGGATCAACGTGGGCGGCAGCAGAAAAGTCCCGATGGCCGATCTTCGCTCCCTCCTGTCGGGTCTCGGCCACGAGGACGTGGCCACGCACCTCCAGAGCGGCCAGGCCGTGTTCTCCTCCGGCCGCGGCGACGAGGAGTCGCTGGCCGCCGAGATCGCGCACGCCGTCGAACAGCACTTCGGGTTCGCCGTCGACGTGATCGTGCGCGACCACGCCTATCTGAAGGCGGTCGCCGACGCCTGCCCGTACCCGGCCGCCGACCTGGAGCCCAAGCAGCTCCACGTCACCTACTTCTCGGCGCCCGTGGGACCCGAGCGCTTCGCGGAGATCGACCAGGCCGCCTACCTCCCCGAGGAGTTCCGCCTCGGCGACCGCGCCCTGTACCTGTACGCCCCCGACGGCCTGGGCCGCTCCAAACTCGCCGAGCACCTGTCGAAACCGCGCATCAACAAGGGAATCGTCGCCACGACCCGTAACTGGAACACCGTCGTCAAACTGGTGGAGCTGACGGGTGCCTGAGCACAACCCGGCCGTCGAGGCCGCCATGGAGCTCGAACTGGCCCTCCTCACCCCGAAGATCCGCAGCTCGCCCGAGAGGGTCGGGGCGCTGCTGCACCCCGACTTCCACGAGTTCGGCGCCTCCGGCCGGCACTGGAGCCGGGCCGCCATCATCGCCTCCCTGGCCGCGACCACCGGTCAGGGGCCCCGACCCGTCGCCGTCTCCGTGATGAGGGGCGCACAGCTCGCCCCGGACCTGGTCCACCTCACCTACGACACGGAGTACGACGGCAGCCGCGCGCACCGCAGTTCGCTGTGGCGGCGGATCGACGGCCGGTGGCTGCTCTACTTCCACCAGGCGACACCGTTCAGCGAACGGGCGGTGTAGGCGTCTGGCCGATTCACCCCCCACACGTGCCCCGGACTTGGCACGGTAGGACCATGACGAGCACTGATCACGAGACGACACCCCCCGGTCGGCTGACGGCCCTTCAGGCCATGCGCGGTGCGGCCGCCCAGCTCGCGGAGCTGCTCGGCACCACACCCGACTCCGTCTCGGCCGTCCGCCCCGCCCCGGACGGCTGGACGGCCGACGTCGAGGTCGTGGAGCTGGAGCGGGTCCCCGACACCATGACCATCATGGCGACGTACCGCGTCACCCTGGACCCGCAGGGCCGGCTCATGGGCTACGAACGGGTGCGCCGCTACGCCCGGGGCCAGCTCGACCGGCAGCGCTAGCACCCCCCTTTCCTCTCAACTCCCGTTCCCGGTCATCGTTTTTGGTGTTCACGTGAACACCCACGCCACCACCCCCGTACCTACGGGCGGCACGAGAACGGACTCTCGCGAGAGGAAACGCACCGTGACCGTCATGACGCAGTCCGGCGGGATCCAACCCGCCGCCACCTCCAGCGGTTCGGGGACCGCCGGCCTCTTCGACATCCTCGAACTGATTCTGGACCGCGGGCTCGTCATCGACGTGTTCGTGCGGGTCTCCCTGGTCGGCATCGAGATCCTGAAGATCGACATACGCATCGTCATCGCGAGCGTCGACACCTACCTCCGTTTCGCCGAGGCCTGCAACCGCCTCGATCTGGAGGCCGGCCGCAAGGCCCCCGACAAGCTCACCGACATCGTCGGCAACCTCGTCGAGAGCGGCGCCCGGGGCAAGACCAGCGGTGCGATCGGCGGCGCCATCGACGCGATCGGCGACATCTTCGACCGCGACGACAAGGACCGGGAGGACGAGCGGTGAGCGGCGTCTACGTCTACGCCGTCACCCGCGCCGACCACCCCCTGCGGCTCGACGGCCTGCGCACCGTCGGCGGGACGGACGAGCCCCCGCGCGTCCTCGTCCACGGCCCGCTCGCCGCCGTGGTCAGCGCCGCACCACCCGACCTGCGCCCCAAGCGGCGTGACCTCGGAGCCCACCAGGAGCTCCAGGAACGCCTCATGGCCGACGGATCGGTCCTCCCCATGCGGTTCGGCCTGCTCGCCCCGGACGACACCGCCGTCAGGACGGCCCTGGAGGCCAAGCGCGACGACTACGCCCGCAGGCTCGGCGAACTGCACGGCACCGCCGAGTACAACCTCAAGGCCGCCCGCTCCCAGGACGACCTGCTGCGCGAGGTGCTCGACGGGTCCGACGAGGCCCGCCGGCTCAACCAGTGCACCCGCGACGGCACCGGAACCTACGAGGACCGCCTCGCCCTCGGCGAACTGGTCGCCCGGCAGGTCGACGCCCGGCAGCGGCGGCAGGCCGACGAGATCGTCGCGAGGCTGTCCGGCCTGGCCCGGGCCAGTGTCCTGGCCGATCCGTCCAAGGACGACTTCCTCAACGTGTCGTTCCTCGTGGAACGGGCCCGCGCCGACGAGTTCGGCGAGGCCGGCCGGACCCTGGCCCAGGACTACGGCGCCGCCTACGACTTCAGGCTGCGCGGCCCCCTGCCCCCCTACAGCTTCGCCGCCTGACGGGGGACCGGCCATGGGCCTGCTCACCGGCATCCTCACCCTCCCGCTCGCGCCCCTGCGCACCACCCTCTGGGCCGCCGAGCAGCTGCAGGCCGCCGCCGAGGCGCAGTACTACGACCCGGCCCCCGTCCGGCAGGCCCTCGTCGACCTGGAACGGGCCCTGCTGGAGGGCCGGATCGGCGAGGACGAGTACGACCGCCGCGAGGACGAACTGCTGGACCGACTCGACGAGATCACCGCCCGGAGACGAGCCCCCCGACCATGACCCACCCGGCCCCCTCGGCAGCAGGCGGACTCAACCGAGCCTCCCGCCTTCCCTCCCCCTACGACCACCCGTCCGGCGCCCAGTCCGCCAACCTCGCCGACATCCTCGAACGGGTCCTCGACAAGGGTGTGGTCATCGCCGGCGACATCCGGATCAACCTGCTCGACATCGAACTGCTCACCATCAAGCTGCGCCTGCTCGTCGCCTCCGTCGACAAGGCGAAGGAGATGGGCATCGACTGGTGGGAACACGACCCCTCCCTCTCCTCCCGGGCCGGCCGCTCCGAGCGGTCCCTGGCCGACGAGAACGAACGCCTGCGCGCCGAGATCGCCGCCCTCAAGGCGGCCGACAGGAGGCCGGAGCCATGACCGACCCGCACCGCGTCTACGCCTACGCCGTCCTGCGCCGCACCCCCGAGGCCGCCGCCGCGGTGACGGGCCTGCGCGGGGTCGCAGGAGACCCGATCCACCTGGTGGAGCCCACGGACCCGGCTCCCCAGCTGGCCTTCGCCGTCGGCCGGGTCCCGGCCGCCGACTACGACGAGGCGCCCCTGCAGGCCCACCTCGACGACCTCGACTGGCTGGAGACCACCGTCCGCTCCCACCACGCCGTGGTCGCCGCACTCGTCGCCGGCGGCGCCGCCGTCCTCCCGCTGCGCCTCGCCACCGTCTACCGTGACGAGGACCGCGCCCGGCACGCCCTCGACACCCGCCGCGCGTACTTCCTGTCCCTGCTGGACCGCCTCACCGGCCATGTCGAACTCGGCGTCAAGATCTACGCCACGCCGGACATCACACCGCCCGAGGCCGAGACCGACATCGCGCAGGAGCCGGCCACCGGCCTCGGGGTCGGCCGCGCCTACCTGGCGATCCGCCGCCGCAGACAACGCAGGAACGAGGAGGCCTGGCGCACGGTCGCCCAGGCCGCCGCGCACCTCACGGAAACAGCCGGCGCCCTCGCCGTCGACCGCGTCGCCCACACGCCCGAGCGCGGCAGCCTGGCAGGCTCGGCTCCCGGCACGAACGTGGGCAACGACGCCTACCTGGTCCCCGCCGACCGCGTCGACGCCTTCCGCACAAGCCTCCTCACGGCCGCGCGGAACATCCCCGGCCTCCGCGTGGAGATCAGCGGCCCCTGGGCGCCGTACTCCTTCGCCCTCCAGCCCGAGCCGGAGGCCGCCGCGTGACCGTCACTCCGCGCTCCGGCCGCCCGGCCGGTCAGGCGCTCACGGCCGCCGGCGCCGGTACCCGTGCCGCCTCGTACCGCTCCAGCACCACCCGTGCCACCTCCGGCGCCGGGCCCAGTACGTCCGCCAGGACGTCCGCCTGCGCCGCGCCCCGGGCGATGCGGTCCGGGAGGAAGCCGGGGGCCAGGACGTAGGGGGCGACGGCCACCCGGGAGCAGCCGAGTGCGCGGAGTTCGCGGACGGCGTCCTCCGTGCGGGGCAGAGATGCGGAGGCGAACGCAGGCCGCACGGCGCACCAACCGGTGTGCCGCCACTCCCGCGCGATTTCTGCGATCACTGCGATCGCCTCCGGGTCGGTGGACCCCGCCGAGGCCAGGACGACCCCGGTCGAGGACTTGTCGGCGGGGGACAGGCCCGCCTCGTACAGCCGTCGCTCCAGCGCGGACAGCAGCAGCGGCGACGGGCCCAGAACCTCCGCCTGGTGGATGCGCAGCTGCGAGGGCGCGTCCGCCAGGACCGCCGGGATGTCCGCCTTCGCGTGGAACGCCCGGGTCAGCAGGAGCGGGAGGGCCACCACGGTCCGGACGCCCTGCGTGGCCAGGGACTCCAGCACCCCCCGCACCGAGGGCACGTTGAAGTCCAGGAAGCCGGTCTCCACCCGCAGGTCCGGGCGCAGCGAGCGCACCCGGCGGACGAGAGCGTGCACCGTCGCGGCGTGCCGCGGGTCGCGGCTGCCGTGGGCGATGACGAGGAGAACAGGCTTGTCGATCATGGAACTCAGCTCTTCACCAGCAGGCCGCGGTTGCGCAGCACCCACCGCTCCAGCGGGCTGAAGATCAGCAGGTCGATGGCGATGCCGACGATCAGGATGAGCAGGATGGCCTCGAAGACCATGGCCATGTCGCTGGCGTTGCGGCCGTTCTCCAGCAGCTGGCCCAGGCCGACGCCGAGGTCGGGGAAGGACGCGATGATCTCGGCGGCCATCAGGGAGCGCCAGGAGAAGGCCCAGCCCTGCTTCAGGCCCGCCACGTAACCGGGCAGCGCCGCCGGGAGCACGATGTGCCAGGTGCCCTTCAGGCCGGTGGCGCCCAGCGTGCGGCCCGCGCGCAGGAACAGCGGCGGCACCTGGTCGACACCCGACACCAGGCCGTTGGCGATCGACGGGACCGCGCCGAGCAGGATCACCGCGTACATCATCGAGTTGTTCAGGCCCAGCCAGATCACCGCGGGCGGCACCCAGGCGACCGACGGCAGGGACTGCAGACCCGACAGGATCGGGCCGAGGGCCGCGCGCACCACCTTCACCCGTGCCACCAGCAGGCCCAGCGGCGTGCCGATCACCAGGGCGAAGCAGAAGCCGAGCAGACCGCGCGAGACGCTGGTCCAGATGTAGCCGAGCAGTTCGCCCTGGAGCCACGCGGTCTGGACGACGTTCCACACGTCGGACGGCGCCGGCAGCTTGGTCGGGTCGTCGACGACCTTGAACGAGACGAGGCCCTGCCAGACCGCCAGCACCAGCACGATGGCGACGACGGGCGGCAGGATCTTCTCGACGAAGGTCTGCCGGAACGGGGGCCGGCCCGTCTGCCGCGTCTCCAGCGCGTCGAGGCCCGCCTCCAGTCCGGCGAGATCGTTGCCGTCCTTGGCGACGGTCGTCGAATCAGTGCTGGCCATGACGGCGGATCTCCTCACGAAGTTCTTCGGTGATCTCGACGGACAGCTCCGCCACGGCGGTGTCCTCGATGCGGCGCGGATGCGGGATGTCGACGGTCCACTCGCGTGCGACCCGACCCGGGCGGGAGGACAGCAGCACCACGCGCTGGGCGAGGCGCACCGCCTCGCGCACGTTGTGCGTGACGAACAGGACGGACACCTCCGTCTCGCGCCAGATACGGGTCAGCTCGTCGTGCAGCACGTCCCGCGTGATGGCGTCGAGCGCGGCGAACGGCTCGTCCATCAGCAGCAGCTTGCTCTCCTGGGCGAGCGCGCGGGCCAGCGCGACGCGCTGCCGCATACCGCCCGACAGCTCGTGCACCCGCTTGCGGTACGCGCCCTTCAGGCGCACCAGCTCGAGCAGCTCCTCGGCCTTGCCGCGCCGTTCGGGCTTCGGAACACCACTGAGCTTCAGCGCGAGTTCGATGTTCTTGCCCGCGGTCAGCCACGGGAACAGCGCGTGCTCCTGGAACATCAGCGCCGGGCGGCCGTCCGTGGTGATCTCGCCGGCGCTGGGCCGGTCCAGGCCGGCCACCAGGTTGAGCAGCGTGGACTTGCCGCAGCCCGAGGCCCCCAGGAGAGTGACGAACTCACCGGGCGCGACATCGAGGGTGATGTCGTCCAGGACGAGCTGCTGCCCGGCGGGGCCCGGATACGACTTCGAGACGTGTTCGATCCGGGCGGCGTGCGTGGCCGACGCGGTGGCGTCGGCGGCCTTGGCGAGGGTCGTGGCCATGGTCGTCACCTCCTGGGAACTCTGCAAGATGCGGCTTCGTGGGCTTACTTCGCGCCGAGACCGGCGTCGTCGACCGCGGGCTCGCCCTCGGCCTTGAGGACCTTGTTCAGCGGCGCGAGGTCGTAGATGCCCTTGAGGGCGGGCTTCTGCAGCAGCCCCGCCTTCACGGCGTGCTCCGCCTCGGTGTTGAGGGTGGAGGCCAGCGGGTCGTCGGTGAACCGGATCGACTTCCACGCCGGGTCGAGCACGTCGGCGGGCAGCGCCTTGCCGGAGTCGGCCTCCAGCTGCTTGTTCGCCGCCGCCTTCGCCGCGTCCGGGTTGGCGTTGATCCACTTATTGGTCTCGACGGAGCCCTTCAGCACCGCCTCGACGACCTTGGGGTGCTCCTTCAGGAAGTCCTGGCGCACGATGATGTTCGTGATCACGAACTTCTTGTCCGGCCACAGCGACCCCTCGTCGAGCAGCACCTTGCCGCCCTCGGCGACCAGCTTCGACGCGGTCGGCTCCGGCACCCAGGCACCGTCGACGGACCCGGACTTGTAGGCGTCCGGGGTGACCTTGTTGTCGCTGCGGACGACCGTGACATCGCCCTTGCCGCTCTGCGGGTCGACCTTCCAGCCCTGGTCCGCGGCCCAGTTGAGGAACGCGACGTCCTGCGTGTTGCCGAGCTGCGGGGTGGCGATCCGCTTGCCCTTGACGTCCTTCAGGGACTTGATCTTGTCCGGGTTGACGACGAGCTTCACCCCGCCGGACGCCGAACCGCCGATGATGCGCAGGTTCTTGCCCGCGGCCTTGGTGTAGCCGTTGATCGCGGGGGAGGGGCCGATCCAGCCGATGTCGATGGACTTGGAGTTGAGCGCCTCGATCTCGGAGGGACCGGCGTTGAAGATGGCCGGCTCGACCTTGGTAGCGCCGAGCGCCTTCTGGAAGATGCCCTTCTGCACGCCCACCAGCGCGGTGCCGTGGGTGAGGTTGCCGAAGTAGCCGATCTTGACGGTGTCGAGACCGTCGATCTTCTTCGCCCCCGCGGCCACCTTGGCGGCCCCGTCGTCCTTGGACTCGGAGCCGTAGCCGCAGGCGGCCAGCGTGAGCAGGGGAAGTGCGGCGATGGCCGCGAGGCTGCGGCGAAGAGCGGATGATGCAGGCACGGGAGGTGTTCCTCTCGGAGGCCCGGCGGTCACGGTCTCTCAGGTCGTGGCCGGGAGGTCGGCAGGTTTTCGTCTACGGCGGTGGGGGGTGAGGGCGCGCAGGCAGTGCGCGTACGTCAACGCACACATCGCGCCACTCCGCCCTGCCCGCTGCCGAGAGAACCGCTGCCGACGCGGCCGCCCTCCTTCGCGAACGAGGAGTAGAAGTCGGGGGAGTTCATGTCAGAAGTCCCACCCGTCGTCCTCGGCCTCGTCCTTGACGGGCTCCGGGGAGGCGAAGGACTCGCCGACCATGCCCGCGGTGAGGGTCTGGCCGTCGTTCGGGTCGATCAGGATGAAGGAGCCGGTGCGCCGCGAGTCGGAGTAGGAGTCGACCGGCAGCGGCTCGGCGGTACGGATCTTCACCCGGCCGATGTCGTTGGCGACGAGCTGTCCCGGGTGCGGGTGCAGGGACAGGTCGTCGAGCGTGAGCCGGGACGGGATGTCCTTGACGATCGCCTTGACCGTGCGGGTGCCGTGCTTCAGCAGCACCCGGTGGTTGACGGTCAGCGGGGCGTCCGCGACATGGCAGACGGTCGCCTCGATGTCCTGCGTGGTCGCGGGCGCGTCCTTGCTCGGCACGATCAGGTCGCCGCGCGAGATGTCGATGTCGTCCTCCAGCAGGAGGGTCACCGACTGTGTCGTCCAGGCGACGTCGACCGGCTCGCCCAGCAGGTCGATGCCGGCAACCTTCGAGGTGCGGCCCGAGGGCAGGACGGTGACCTCCTCGCCGACGTGGAAGGAACCGGCGGCGATCTGACCGGCGTACCCCCGGTAGTCGGGGTGCTCGGCGCTCCGCGGCCGGATCACGTACTGCACGGGCAGCCGGGCGTGGCAGTGGCTCAGGTCGTGGCTGACCGGCACCGTCTCCAGGTGCTCCAGCACGGTCGGGCCGCCGTACCAGTCCATGTTCGCGGAAGGCTCCACCACGTTGTCGCCGACCAGCGCCGAGATCGGGATCGCGGTGACCTCGGGGACGCCCAGCTCCGTCGCGTACGCCGTGAACTCCTCGGCGATTCCCGCGAACACCTTCTCCTCGTAGTCGACGAGGTCCATCTTGTTGACCGCGAGGACCACGTGCGGGACGCGCAGCAGGGCGGCGAGGGCGGCGTGCCGGCGGGTCTGCTCGACGACGCCGTTGCGGGCGTCGACCAGGATGACCGTCAGCTCGGCGGTGGAGGCACCGGTGACCATGTTCCGCGTGTACTGCACATGGCCGGGGGTGTCGGCGAGGATGAACCGCCGCAGGGGTGTGGCGAAGTAGCGGTACGCCACGTCGATGGTGATGCCCTGCTCCCGCTCGGCCCGCAGACCGTCCGTCAGCAGCGCGAGGTCCGGCGCCTCCTGGCCCCGGCTCGCGGAGGCGCGCTCCACGGCCTCCAGCTGGTCGGTGAGGACCGACTTGGAGTCGTGCAGCAGCCGGCCCACGAGGGTGGACTTGCCGTCGTCGACGGAACCGGCGGTGGCGAACCGCAGCAGGGTGGTCTCCGAGAGTTCCTCGGTGGTGACGGTGCTCATCTCTAGAAGTACCCCTCGCGCTTGCGGTCTTCCATCGCGGCTTCGGACATCTTGTCGTCGGCGCGGGTGGCGCCGCGCTCGGTGAGCCGGGAGGCGGCGATCTCGACGATCACCTTCTCGATGGTGTCGGCCTCGGAGTCGACGGCTCCGGTGCAGGACATGTCACCGACCGTGCGGTAGCGCACCAGGCGCTTCTCGACGGTCTCGCCGTCCTTGGGCCCGCCCCACTCGCCGGCGGTCAGCCACATGCCGGCGCGCTTGAACACCTCGCGCTCGTGCGCGTAGTAGATCTGCGGCAGTTCGATGCCCTCGCGGGCGATGTACTGCCACACGTCCAGCTCGGTCCAGTTGGACAGCGGGAACACGCGCACGTGCTCGCCGGGGGCGTGCCGGCCGTTGTACAGGTTCCACAGCTCGGGGCGCTGACGGCGCGGGTCCCACTGGGAGAACTCGTCCCGCAGCGAGAACACCCGCTCCTTGGCCCGGGCCTTCTCCTCGTCGCGCCGTCCGCCGCCGAAGACGGCGTCGAACTTCTCCGCCTGGATCTTCTCGGTCAGCGGCAGCGTCTGCAGCGGGTTGCGGGTGCCGTCCGGGCGCTCCTTGAGCACACCACGGTCGATGTAGTCCTGCACGGAGGCGACGTGCAGCCGCAGCCCGTGCTCGGCGACCGTGCGGTCCCGGTAGTCGAGGACCTCCGGGAAGTTGTGCCCGGTGTCCACGTGCAGCAGCGAGAACGGCACCGACGCCGGCCGGAAGGCCTTCAGCGCCAGGTGCAGCATGACGATGGAGTCCTTGCCGCCGGAGAACAGGATCACCGGCCGCTCGAACTCGCCCGCCACCTCGCGGAAGATGTGCACCGCCTCGGACTCGAGGGCGTCGAGGTGGGAGAGCGCGTACGGGCTGTCAGTCCCCTCGGAAACGGTGGCGACGGTCGTCGTCATGCCAGTCCCCTTTCGCTGAGCAGGGCGTACACGGACGCCGCGGACTCCTGCACGGTCTGGTTCTGCGACTCGATGCGCAGGTCGGGCGACTCGGGCGCCTCGTACGGGTCGTCGACGCCGGTGAGCCCGGTGAGCTCGCCCGCGGCCTGCTTGGCGTACAGGCCCTTCACGTCCCGCTCGCTGCACACCTCGACCGGAGTCGCCACGTGGATCTCCAGGTAGGCCGTGCCGCCCGCCTGGTGACGCTTGCGCACCGCCTCGCGGCTGTCCTGGTAGGGCGCGATGACCGGGACGAGGGCGAGCACGCCGTTGCGGGCGAGCAGTTCGGCGACGAAGCCGATCCGCTGCACGTTGGTGTGCCGGTCCTCGCGGCTGAAGCCGAGGCCCGCCGAGATGAACTCGCGGATCTCGTCGCCGTCGAGCACCTCGACGCGGTGGCCCTCGGCGCGCAGCCGGCCGGCCAGCTCGTGGGCGATGGTGGTCTTGCCGGCACTCGGCAGACCCGTGAGCCAGACGGTGGCTCCGGTCGTCACGTCGCTCTCCTGAATCGTCGTCGTCATCCGTGCAGTCCGCACTCGGTCTTGCTGCGGCCCGCCCAGCGGCCTGCGCGCGCGTCCTCGCCCTCCAGCACCCGGCGGGTGCAGGGGGCGCAGCCGACGGAGGCGTAGCCGTCCATCAGCAGCGGGTTCGTCAGGACGCCGTGCTCGGTGACGTAGGCGTCCACGTCGTCCTGGGTCCAGCGGGCGATGGGGGAGATCTTGACCTTCTGCCGCTTCTCGTCCCAGCCGACCACCGGGGTGTTCGCCCGGGTCGGGGACTCGTCGCGGCGCAGACCGGTCGCCCAGGCCTGGTAGTCCTTCAGGCCCTCTTCAAGCGGCTGGACCTTGCGCAGCTTGCAGCACAGGTCCGGGTTGCGGTCGTGCAGCTTCGGGCCGTACTCCGCGTCCTGCTCGGCGACCGTCTGGCGCGGGGTGAGCGTGATGACGTTGACGTCCATCACGGCGTCGACCGCGTCACGGGTGCCGATGGTCTCCTCGAAGTGGTAGCCGGTGTCGAGGAACACCACGTCCACGCCGGGCATCGCACGGGAGGCGAGGTGGGCGACCACCGCGTCCTCCATGGAGGAGGTCACGCAGAAGCGCTTGCCGAACGTCTCGGCCGCCCACTGGAGGATCTCCAGGGCGGAGGCGTCCTCCAGGTCGCGGCCCGCCTGCTCGGCGAGCGCCTTCAGGTCCTCGGTGGTGCGCTGTTCCTGGGTGGTCGTCATATCTGTGCCCCTCCGGAGTCGGATCGCTTCAGCCCCTGGGACAGCAGCCCGAGGAACTTCAGCTGGAAGGCTCGACTGCACGCCGCGCATTCCCAGGCGCCGTGCTTCTCCTCGCTCGGACGCAGGTCCTCGTCACCGCAGTACGGGCAGTAGAAGGGTGCCGCGCGCTCGCTCACGACAGGGCCTCCTCGCTGGCCCGGGCCGCCCAGGTGGCGAACCGCTCGCCGTCCTCGCGCTCCGCCTCGAACCGCTTCAGGACGCGCTCGATGTAGTCGGGCAGCTCCTCGGAGGTGACCTTCAGACCGCGCACCTTGCGGCCGAACCCGGCCTCCAGGCCGAGCGCGCCGCCGAGGTGCACCTGGTAGCCCTCGACCTGCTCGCCCTCGCTGTTCACGACCAGCTGGCCCTTGAGACCGATGTCCGCGACCTGGATACGGGCGCAGGCGTTCGGGCAGCCG
Source organism: Streptomyces viridochromogenes DSM 40736 (assembly GCF_000158955.1). GTDB lineage: Bacteria > Actinomycetota > Actinomycetes > Streptomycetales > Streptomycetaceae > Streptomyces > Streptomyces venetus. Next base: position 7,013,005 of record NZ_GG657757.1, read on the forward strand.
TTGAGGTTGATGGTGAGCGGCTCGTCGAAGTCCGGCAGACGGCGCTCCAGTTCGTCGATCAGCTGCGAACCGCGCTGCTTGGTCTCGACGATGGCGAGCTTGCAGAACTCGATGCCGGTGCAGGCCATGGTGCCGCGCCGGAAGGAGGACGGCCGGGCGGTGAGGTCGAGCGCCTCCAGGCCCTCCACCAGCGACTCGACCTTGTCCTCCTCGACATCGAGGACGATCATCTTCTGCTCGACGGTGGTGCGCACCCGGCCCGAGCCGTGGGCCTCGGCGAGGTCGGCGATCTTCGTGATGGTCGCGCCGTCGACGCGTCCCACGCGCGGGGCGAAGCCCACGTAGAACCGGCCGTCGTTCTGCCGGTGCACACCGATGTGGTCGCGCCACTGCTGGGACGGCTGCTCGGGGGCCGGGCCGTCGACCAGCTTGCGCTTCAGGTACTCGTCCTCCAGCACCTGCCGGAACTTCTCCGCGCCCCAGTCGGCGACGAGGAACTTCAGACGGGCACGGGTACGCAGCCGGCGGTAGCCGTAGTCACGGAAGATCGACAGGACGCCCTCGTAGACGTCCGGGACCTCGTCGATCGACACCCAGGTGCCGAGGCGCACGCCCAGCTTGGGGTTGGTGGACAGGCCGCCGCCGACCCACACGTCGAAGCCCGGACCGTGCTCGGGGTGCACGACGCCGACGAACGCCACGTCGTTGATCTCGTGCACCACGTCCAGCACCGGCGAGCCCGAGATCGCGGTCTTGAACTTCCGCGGGAGGTTCGAGTACGCGGGGTTGTTCAGGACGCGGCGCTTCATCTCCTCCAGGGCCGGGGTGGCGTCGATGATCTCGTCCGCGGCGATACCGGCGACGGGCGAGCCGATCATCACACGCGGGGTGTCGCCGCACGCGGTGACCGTGGACAGGCCGACGCCCTCCAGCCGGTTCCAGATCTCGGGCACGTCCTCGATCCGGATCCAGTGGTACTGCACGTTCTGCCGGTCGGTGATGTCGGCCGTGCCGCGCGCGAACTCCTGGGAGACCTCACCGATGACCCGCAGCTGCTGGGTGGTCAGCGCCCCGCCGTCGATGCGGACGCGCAGCATGAAGTACTCGTCGTCCAGCTCCTCCGGCTCCAGGATCGCCGTCTTGCCGCCGTCGATCCCGGGGCGGCGCTGGGTGTACAGGCCCCACCAGCGCATCCGGCCGCGCAGGTCGTTCGGGTCGATCGAGTCGAAGCCCCGCTTGGAGTAGATCGTCTCAATGCGTGTCCGCACATTGAGACCGTCGTCATCCTTCTTGAACTGCTCGTTGCCGTTGAGCGGGGTGTGGTGTCCCACGGCCCACTGACCCTCACCGCGGTGACGGCTCACCTTGCGGCGGGGAGTCGCGGCGGCAGGCTTCTGCGGGGTGGCGGCCATGGTTGATACGTCCTTCGGGACAGCAGTGGGCAGGGGTCGGCGCGTAGCGCCGTCGATGAGGGGTGGCGGTCGGGTGACGGGCGGGAGGCTCTGACCTGCGCGCGCGGGCGCATGGGCATAGGGCGCGTCGTTGCGCAGGAATGAGGAGAGGAAGGGGTCTGTCGGGCGCGGGCTGAGTACTCTCAGAGCGCCGGACAGATGGCGCTGGACATGCGGCCGAGGTCGACGTGCCGTCGACTCACCAAGGCGATTCCAGTTCCAGACATGACGGAAGCGTGTCACGGCGATCTGGACACAGTCCAGCTTCGTCCAAGATTCGGACATCCGTGTCTCGGAATCCAAGACACGGGTGTCCTTGGTCACATTCGGGTACTTCGGGGTGTCCGTACTGGTCAGACGGGGAACCCCCCAGGCCACGGTCCCGGAGTAGCGGCGTCCGGTTCCTCCTCGACCTTGGTGTCGAACAGCGTGAACCCGCGGCGCTGGTAGTTGTCCATCGCGTGCTCGCCGTCCTTGCTGCAGGTGTGCAGCCAGACCCGCTTCGTCGGCGCCAGTCCCGCCCACCGGTCCGCGAGGTCCCAGGCCCGGGCGGTGCCGTACGACAGCAGGTGGCCGCCGATGCGCCGGCCCCGGAAGGCGGGGAGCAGCCCGAAGTAGACGATCTCCACGACCGCGTCGTCCTGCGCCTCCAGCTCCACGAACCCCGCGGGCGTGCCCCGGTCGTACGCCACCCACGTCTCGACGCCCGGGCGCTCCAGGTGCTCGAGCCACCGCGCGTACGACCAGCTCAGCCGGTCCGTCCAGCGGATGTCGCCCCCGACCGAGGCGTACAGGAACCGGCTGAACTCGGGCGAGGGTACCTCGGAGCGGACGATCCGGACGTCCCCCTCCGGCGCGGCGGCCGACAGCAGGTCGGTCGGCGCGGTCTGCTCCAGGGACCAAGTGGTCACGGCGATGGTGGTCATGAGGGTCAGAAAATCATCCGGCCCGGTGTCGTGTCGACGGAGGTCGGGGCTTCGCCGCTCAGTCCAGCGCCCGGTCGACCGACGCCAGCGGCAGCGCGAACAGCGTCCGCCCGGACTGGGACCAGACCTCGCCGGTCGCCTCCCAGTAGGACAGCGAACCCGATCCGCCGCTCCAGCACTGGCGCGTCTCGTCGGTCCCGCACTCCGTGGCCCGCGCGCCGTCCCGGTCCTGGCGCCACAGCGTCCCGTGTCCGTCCGGCCGGTCGGCGGCGCGGTCGATGTACCAGCCCGAGCCGTACGACAGCACACCCCGTACGTCGGCCGTCTTCGTCTCGTACGCCTCGACCGGGTCCGCGTGCCCGGAGGAGTCGGTGGCGAGCAGACCGGACCGGGCCGGGTCCCGGCTCAGCGCGTAGCGCCACAGCCGGGTGTGCCGGTCACCGTCCGCCGACACCCACTCGCTCGTGACCAGACTGTCGGGAGCGGTGCTGCGGTCGAGGGAGACGGCGGCCGGACGCGGCACGTCGTCCCCGCCGGGCAGGGCGTACGAGCCGACGGCGGGCAGGACGTACCGGTAGCCGTGCGCCGCCCAGCCGCCCCGCACCCGGCCGACCGCGTCGGAGTCGACGGTGGCGCGCTGGATGCGGTCCATGTCGTACACGTACAGCGCGTTCCGGTCGCCCTCGCGGGTCGTCACCAGCAGCTTGTCCTGATACCAGACCATGCCGGACAGCGAGGAGACCAGCCCGCGGTAGTCCCGGCCGCCGTCCACCGGGACGGCCAGCAGCGCCCAGGTGTAGCGGGGCCGGCCGAGGTTGTCGGCGTCCACGAAGGCGACCTTGGCGAGGCCCCGCTCGGGCGCCGGGCCGTCCATCGAGCCGCCCCCGGCGGCGCCGCGGGTCCAGCCGGAGAGGATCACGCGGTTCCCGCCCCAGCGGCCGTCGTCGTCGGCGTCCCCCGAGGTGGTGACCGCACCGGGCCGCCAGCCCCGGGTGTCGGCGCCGCCGAAGCAGTACGCGCGCGTGGCCGCCGGCTCCACCGGCAGGGCGTGCTTCTCGGCGGTCGAGCAGTCGGCCGCGCCACGCAGGGTCCGGTCGGCGCCGGCCAGCACCGTGCCGACCCCGACGGGCCGGCCCATCGAGGAGGCGAGCCGGTCGAGCCACCGCTCGGGCACCCGGTGCTCGGTCAGCGGCAGCCGCCCGGGCCCTTCGGACGCGCTGATCGGCTTCAGGGCCCCGGGGGCGTCGGCGACCGTGGCCTGCGAAGCACTGATCAGCGTGGCCGCGGCGGTGAGCGCGAGGGCCGTCCCGGCCAGGGTCGCGCGCAGCGCCCTGCCCCGTCTGCGTCGCCGGTGTCTGCCGCGATGCTTCATAACATCCTCCCGAGGCGGACCAACTGCGCCTTGTGATCCGTACGTTGACGGAGGAGCAGGTGGGGTGGCCCGTAGGGGGATGCTACGGCAGGTGGGCGGGGTGGCGGACGAAGACCCCGCAAATATGCGAAAGATGCACCCCCGAGGGCCGCCGGACGGCACCCGGGTGTGAACCTCAGGGCATGGCCACGGACGTGCGCAGCCCGCCCACCGCCGGAGCCGTCGAGTACGGCAGCAGATCGCGTGGGTCGTCCGGGAGCAGCACCTTTACCTCGGTGTCCTCGGCGAAGCGGTACGGCCGGTGCTCCAGGAACGCGCCGAGGTACCGCCGCACCCGGGACATCTCGGCGCGCACCGTCACCGTGCGGGCCGGGTCGCCGAACAGGTCACCGGCCAGGGCCGACGCGCTGCGGCCGGTGCGGTGCACGGCGAGCAGGCAGAGCAGTTCGGCGTGGCGGGGAGTCAGTTCGCGGGTCCAGGAGCCCGCGCCGCCGGACACCTCCACCGACCATCTGCGGGCCTGTCTGAGGTCCAGCACGACCCTGCTCGCCCCGCGCGGCGCCGGCTCGCCGCCGGCCGCCCGCAGCAGCCAGCCGCCGGCCAGCGGCTCCACCGAGCACGCCCCGAGCGCCGGCAGCCGCATCGGGCCCGGCGACAGCGACTTCGGCAGGGCGACCCGCCGCGTGTACGGCATGCCGCTCACGGCGGCGGTCCAGCCGTCCGCGTCGACGACCAGGGCGCGCCCGTCGAGCCGGGCCAGCACCGGCGCCGCCACCGCCCGCAGCCGCTCCAGCGACTCCACGTGCATCTCCCGCAGCCGGGCCTCGGCGAGCTTGGCCACCGAGTCGACCCAGGCGAGCGTGGCCGGATGCATCGTCTCCAGCGGGCCGCTCACGTCCACCACGCCGAGCAGCCGGCCGTCCCGCGGATCCGTCAGGGGAGCGCCGGCGCAGGTCCAGCCGGCCTGGGACCGCACGAAGTGCTCGGCGGCGAACACCTGCACGGGCCGGCGCACCACCGCCGGGGTGCCCACCCCGTTCGTGCCGACGACGTCCTCACGCCAGTCCGCGCCGAGTTCGAAGCCGAGCCCGTCGGCCTTGCGCAGCACCGGCGCACTGCCCTCGCGCCACAGCACCCGGCCCTCCTCGTCGGCGACCACCATGATGTGGTGGGCGACGTCCGCGACCGCCAGCAGCCCCTCCCGCAGCACCGGCAGCACATGGCGCAAAGCCGACGCCTCACGCCGACGCTGCACCTCCTCGCGCGACAGCAGTCCGGACCGGAAATCGTGGTCCGGATCCACCCCGCTGCGCAGCATGCGCTCCCAGGACTGCTCGATCACCCGACGCGGCGCCGCGGGAGCGGGCTGCCCGGCCAGCCGGGCGGCGCGGACCTCGTCGAGCACCCGGGCCGCACGCGTGGTGTCCACGGCGGCGAGCTGCGTGACGTCCATAGGCGTGTCCCCCCGGAAGCCTTTTCCTGACTGTCCGTCTCATACTGCCGTCTGCCCCCGGGCAGCGCGCACACTCCGCACACAGTCAGCAGCAACTTGCAACCCCGTGCAACCCTGGTGGACAGCCCGGCCGTGGCTGAAACTTGAGCGGCGCCGTCCCGAGCGGCGTTCAGTGGCTCGAACGGGCCAGTGCGGCAGGGGTGGTGCCGTGTCGGCGCAGCACCACCCCCGCTGCGGACCCGCGGGTCAGGACACCGGGCGGGCCCGCTCCACCACCGACGCCAGATCCAGGGTGTGCGGCAGCGTCCCGAACGCCGCGCCCCCGTCACCGCCCAGCCGTGCCGCGCAGAACGCGTCGGCCACCTCCGGCGGCGCGAACCGGACCAGCAGCGACCCCTGGAGCACCAGCGCCAGCCGCTCCGCCAGCCGCCGCGCCCGCCCCTCCACGCCCTCCAGGTCGGCGAGTTCGGTCAGCAGGTTCTTGATCGCCCCGTCGAGACGGTGATCGGCGCCGCGCGCCTGGCCGACCTCCCGCAGATACGCGTCGAGCGCCCCCGGCTCCCGCTGCAGCGCCCGCAGCACGTCGAGGGCCTGGACGTTGCCCGCGCCCTCCCAGATCGAGTTCAGCGGCGACTCGCGCACCAGCCGGGGCAGCCCGGACTCCTCGACGTACCCGTTGCCGCCCAGGCACTCCGCCGCCTCCACCGCCACCGCCGGGCACCGTTTGGTCACCCAGTACTTGGCCGTCGGCACCGCGATCCGCAGCAGCGCCCGCTCCTGCTCGCCGCCCTCGTCGTAGGCCGCCGCGAGCCGCAGCGCCAGGGTCGTCGCAGCCTCCGACTCGATCGCCAGGTCGGCGAGGACGTTGCGCATCAGCGGCTTGTCGACGAGCTTCCCGCCGAAGGCCTCGCGGTGGGTGCAGTGGTGCACCGCCTGCGCCACGGCCTGCCGCATCAGCCCCGCCGAGCCCAGCACACAGTCGAGCCGGGTCGCCGCCACCATCTCGATGATGGTGCGCACCCCGCGCCCCTCCTCGCCGACCCGGCGCGCCCAGGTCCCGTCGAACTCGACCTCGGCGGAGGCGTTCGACCGGTTGCCCAGCTTGTCCTTGAGCCGCTGGATCAGGAACACGTTGCGGGTGCCGTCCTCCAGCACCCGCGGCACCAGGAAGCAGGTCAGCCCGTCCGGAGCCTGCGCCAGCACCAGGAAGCCGTCGGACATCGGCGCCGAGCAGAACCACTTGTGCCCGGTCAGCTCGTACGTACCGGCCTCGGCGAGCGGCCGCGCGGACGTGGTGTTCGCCCGTACGTCGCTGCCGCCCTGCTTCTCGGTCATGCCCATTCCGAACAGCGCCCCGGCCTTCTGCCCGGCGGGCCTGAGCTCACGGTCGTAGATCTGGGACGTCAGCCGCGGCTCCCACTCGGCGGCCAGCTCCGGGTCCGTGCGCAGGGCCGGAACCGCCGCGTGCGTCATCGACAGCGGACAGCCGTTGCCGGCCTCGACCTGCGTCCACACCAGGAAGGCGGCGGCCCGCCGCACGTGCCCGCCCGGCCGGTTCCAGGCCGCCGTGAGACCGGCCGCGACACCCTTGCCGAGCAGGCGGTGCCAGGACGGGTGGAACTCGACCTCGTCGATCCGGTTGCCGTAGCGGTCGTGGGTGCGCAGCCGCGGCGGGTTCTCGTTGGCCAGCGCCCCCCACTCCTGCACCTGGGCCGAGCCGGAGGCCCGCCCGAGCCCCGTCAGCTCGCCGAGCGCCTCGTCGAGCAGAACGGGGTCCAGATGCCGTTCGACCGCCGCCGTGAGGGCCCGGTCGGCCGAGAAGACGTCGTAGCCGACCAGCGGCGGGACCTGGTTGCTCACGGTATGGGTGCTGCCAGTCATGGTGCGAACGTACCCCGTGGTACCCCCTCGCTCACCGGCGAACGGGGCCGGGGCGCGGAAGACCGGCCTGTGGATGAGTGGGGCCAGGCACGACGGATACCGTTAGGGGGTGCAGCCAGCGAGTGAAACCCCCGACACACCCTCCGGACGCCTCCACCGGGCGCGGGCTCTCTACCGGAACGTCTCCAAGCGCAGGACCGCCTGGCTGTTGCTCAAGG
>NZ_GG657757.1:7020579-7099993 GCF_000158955.1 Streptomyces viridochromogenes DSM 40736
TTCATCGACACGATCACCGTGATGTACGGCCCTCGACGGCGTCCGGGGCATCGTCAAGACCCGCCTGCTGGCCTTCCTGCTGTTCATCGTGGCCCTGCTGATCGGCTCGGTCGCGCTGCCGCTGATGGTGGCCGGGCCGGACGCCGTGGTGCGGATCGTGCCGTGGTCGACGACGGTCGTGCAGGTCCTCTACTGGCCCGTGGTGATCCTGCTGTCGATCGCCTTCCTGACCACGCTGTACCACGTGTCCGTCCCCGTCCGCTCCCCGTGGATCGAGGACGTGCCCGGCGCGCTGGTCGCCCTCGGCATGTGGGTGCTCGGCAGCTTCCTGCTGCGGATCTACCTGACCAGCACCGTCGAGGGCCCGACGATCTACGGCTCCCTGGCCGCGCCCGTCGCCGTGCTGCTGTGGATCGGTGTGTCCGCGTTCGCGGTGCTCGTGGGGGCCGCGGTCAACGCCGCCATCGACCGCGTCTGGCCGGCCGCCGCCACGGCCGCGGCCCGCGAGGCCAACGAGCGGCTGCGGCAGGCACAGGTCGCCGAGTACGTGGCCCGCGCCGCCGCCCAGGGGGAGGCCGACCCCGACATGCCCTCCGAGTTCCCGGAACGCTGGTCCCGCTTCCTGCCGCCGGAGGACGTCTCGGCCCGGCTGCGCGCGCATGTGAAGAGCAGCCATGTGAAGAGCACGCACGCGAAGAGCGGCAACAGCCAGGCCAACGGGGAGGGCTCACCGCCCGCCGAGAAGTGACGCCGGCGCTCCCGTGTGATGCTCGTCGTGCGCGGCGACGCCTGCGTCCTGCCCGACGGGGGCGAGCCGGCGCGGCTGCGGGCCGGAGACCTCGCCATCGCCCGCGGCCCGGACCCCTACACCTGCGCCGACGACCCCGGCACGGCACCGCAGGTGCTGATCCTGCCCGGCCAGGAGTGCCGCTACCCCGACGGACGCCCCCTCAACGGCTCCATGGACCTGGGCGTGCGCACCTGGGGCAACCGGCTCGACGGTGCCACCGTGGTGCTGATCGGCACCTACCCGATGCGGGGCGAGATCAGCGGCCGGCTGCTGGACGCGCTGCCGCCGCTGCTCACCCTCACCACCGACGTGTGGGACTGCCCGCTCACGCCGTACTTCTCGCAGGAGATCGTCCGGGACGAGCCGGGCCAGGAGGTCGTGCTGGACCGGCTGCTGGACCTGCTGGTCATCGCCGCGCTGCGGGCCTGGTTCGCCCGGCCCGAGGCGGAGGCCCCGGCCTGGTACAAGGCCCTCGCCGACCCGGTCGTCGGGGGCGTCCTGCGCCTGCTCCAGGACGACCCGGCGTACCCGTGGACCATCGCCACGCTCGCCGCCAAGGCCGGAGTGTCCCGCGCCGCCCTCGCCCGCCGCTTCACCGCGCTGGTCGGCGAGCCCCCGATGAGCTACCTCACCGGCTGGCGCCTCGCCCTCGCCGCCGACCGCCTCCGCGACTCCGACGACACGCTCGACCGGGGGGCGGGCGGCGTAGCCGGCGTACGAGTGTGAAGCCGGGTGCTGTACGGACACGGTCAAAGCTCGGATAAAGTGCGTGTTGCTTCGAACACCGGAGCTACACACGCTGCGTCAGGCACCTTCGATGTGACCGCACATCATGAGGTGCGGTCACGTTCGCGCTCGTGGGGGACAGAACATCAGCGGCGGCCCGGGGGGCCGCCTTTCGAATGGGGTGGGGAATGGCCGGTCACCGGCTGTCCAAGAAGGGGCGCTACATCGCATGGGCAACGGCCGGCGCCGTTGTCGTCGCCGGCGCCGGAATCGCGGCTCAGACCTCGATGGCCGCGACCGCCTGGCCCGCGCAGAAGACCTTCACGGGCCGTGCCTTCGACACCTGCACCGCCCCCTCGCTCGCCGCCATGAAGGCATGGAAGACCGACGGCTTCTACGGCGGCGCCGCCGTCTACATCGGCGGCAAGAACCGTGGCTGCGCCCAGCCCAACCTGACCGCGTCGTGGGTGAAGTCCGTCAACTCCCTGGGCTGGAAGCTCATCCCCCTCTACGTCGGCGCCCAGCCTCCCTGCCAGACCGGCGGGAACCCGGAGAAGTTCACCGCCTCCACCGCCGCCTCCCTCGGTGCGCGCAACGCCACCGACGCGGTGGCGAAGGCGTCGGCCCTCGGCATGAAGGCCGGCAGCCCGATCTACCTCGACATGGAGCCGTACGACATCGCCGACAAGGCGTGCAACGACGCCGTGCTGACCTACGTGCGCTCCTTCACGAAGACGCTGCGTGCCAAGACGTACCGCGCCGGCTACTACGGATTCAGCAGCTCCAGCGCCAAGGCGATCGCCACCGCGGCGAACAAGACGGACCTGCCGGGCAACCTCTGGTACGCGCTGTGGGACAAGCAGGCGACCACCACCAAGGACTGGCCGTGGGACCCGAAGCTGTTCACCGACCACAGCCGGGGCCACCAGTACATGGTCAACAGCAAAGAGACCCGCAGCGGCCACACCATCACCGTCGACCGCAACGCCTGGGACGCGCCTGTCGCGATCATCGGCTGAGCGTACGGGGCCGGGTCGCTGACGCCGCCGACCGAACGGCCGGGCCACGCCCAGGGGGTGTTCACCGTCCGCCGTCAGCCGCGACCGGACCAGCCTCACCAAAGGTGCACCGGCCATGTCGGGCAGCGGGAAAGGAAGGTTCGCTGTGCCGCGCGTGCACGTCGCGCCGAATCTTTTCCTGGCGTGAGAAAATCAGAACAGCCGTACGAATGCAGAGGTGGGGGATGTGGCCGTTCTGGTACTGCTCGGTGTCCTGGTGCTCGTCATCGGGGGGTGCGTCTGTGTGGTCTGGGCCGAGCGCGGGGGGCCTCGCTGGGTCCGTGTCGTGGCAGCCGTGACGCGTGCCGCGGGCGAGCTGCTGCACACCGCCAGGAAGGCCGGCCGCGGGAGCGGAAACCGGAGCAGTGGCGACGACGGCGACTAGTGCCGCGACAGGCGCTCGCTCCCCAGGGCCCTCACCCGGGCCGGACGGCGTAGCCTCTCACTCATGTACACGCAGAGGGCGTCCCGGCTGGCCGGGGCGGTCCTGTGGACGAACACCCCGGCCGGCGGCGGGGCGGGACGCATCCTGCCCGACGGCTGTATGGACCTTCTCTGGAACGACGGCCGGCTCCTGGTCGCGGGCCCGGACACGCACGCGTACCTGACCGAGGGCGAGCCCAGCAGCTGGGCGGGCATCCGTTTCCACCCGGGCACCGCGCCCGCCCTCCTCGGCGTGCCCGCGCACGAGCTGCGTGACCGTCGGGTCGCCCTCGCCGACCTGTGGCCGGCCTCGGAGGTACGGCGCCTCACGGCCCGGGTGAACAGGGCTACGGACCCGGCGAGCGGGCTGGAGGAGGTGGCCCTGGCATGCGCGTCCGACGCCGGCCCCCCTGATCCACTGCTCCGGCAGGTCGTCGCCGCCCTCGACGCGGGCCGCCCGGTCGCCGCGACCGCCGACGAACTCGGCATCGGCGCCCGGCAGTTGCATCGCCGCTCGCTGTCCGCCTTCGGCTACGGCCCCAAGACACTGGCCCGGGTGCTCCGGATGCAGCGCGCCCTCGCGCTCGCACGTGCCGGAGTGCCGCTCGCGGAGACGGCCGCCCGGGCCGGGTTCGCGGACCAGGCTCATCTGGCCCGGGACGTCAAGGAGTTGGCCGGTGTACCGGTGCGTGCCCTACTGGGCGGCCGGTAGCGGAGCGAACAGGTCGACGCCGTTGCCGTCCGGGTCGGCCACCACCGCGTACCGCTGCCCCCAGAACGCGTCCCAGGGCTTGAGCTCGCCGTGGTAACCGGCGCCGACCAGCTCCTCGTACACCCTGTCCACCTCCTCGGGACCGTCGCACAGGAAGGCCAGCGAGGACCGGCCCCCGCCGGTGGGCGGCTGCCACCCGGCGTGGAACGAGCGGACCGTCTCCTCGGTGTCGAGCAGCAGCCGCAGCCCGCCCGGCAGCTCGGCCTCGGCGTGCGGCTGGTCCTCGGAGCCTTCCGGGAAGGCGAACCCGAGCCGGCGGTAGAAGGTCACGGAAGCGGCCATGTCCGAGACGACGAGGCCGATGGCGTTGAATCGTGCGGTCATGCGGCCACCGTAGGCAGGGCCTGGCGGGCCGGTCTTGAAGGAATCGGACAGCGCGGGCCGCCGGGTGCCGCCTACCGTTCTGCGGACGACCGCTCGTCGAGGACTCCTGGGGTTCCGTGCAGCACCACGCTCCGCTCGAGCGGGACCCGCCCCATGCGGAAGGTGTTCACGGAAGCAGCCGGATCGGCCTTGCCGAACGAGATGCCGAACAACAGCGAACGCATCCCCCCCCGGTCGACACGCCCCCCTGCCCCTGTGACGTGGGGCCCGCTCTCATGCAACGGCCCCACCTACGGCCCCAGGTCAACGCGACCATTTCCGTGCAACGTGAACGCGTGGCCGACCGTCCGCGCCCGCGAGGAGGACGCCGCCCTACACCCGCCGCGCCGCCGTACTCGCCCGTTCCACCAACCGCGTCGACAACTCCGTGCGCGTGCTCTCCGGTTGGTGGCCGTCCATCATGCGCAGCAGCGACCGCAGCGCCGTCGCCGCCATCTCGGACAGCGGCTGGCGGACCGTGGTCAGGGCGGGGGAGGCCCAGCGGGCCTCGGGCAGGTCGTCGAAACCCACCACGCTCACGTCGTGCGGGACCTTCAACCCCCGCTCGGCCAGCGCCTCGTACACCCCCAGCGCCATCCGGTCCGAGCAGACGAAGACAGCCGTCGGCGGCTCGGGCAGGTCGAGGAGTTCCAGCATGCGGCGGCGGGCCCGGCCCTCGTCGAAGCCGGCGTGCCGCACGTAGTCGGCGCGGTGCCGGACACCGGCCGACGCGAGCGCCGAGCGGTAACCGGCGACCCGGGCACTGCTGCACATCGTGCGCCGGTGCCCCGCGATGACGGCGATGCGCTCGTGCCCCAGGGACAGCAGATGCTCGGTGGCCGTCAGACCGCCCTGCCAGTTGGCCGCGCCCACCGACGCGACCCCCTCCGGGGGCTCCTGGACCGGGTCGATCATCACGTAGGGGATGCGGTGCTGCTCCAGCCAGGCGTACTGGGAGCCGCTCAGCTCGGCCAGGTTGAACAGGACGCCGGAGGAGCCCCGGGCGACGAGCTTGTCCAGCCAGCCGCGCTCCGGGCGCCCGGCCCGGTTGCGGGTCAGCGCCGCCGACACCACCACCTCCAGGCCCGCGTCGTGCGCCGCCTCCTCCACCCCGTGCAGCACCGCTCCCGACCACGAGCTCTCTAGCGAGTGCACGACCAGGTCGACGAGCCGGGGTGCCTTCGTCGCGTCGAAGCGGGGTCTGCGCACGTAACCGAGCCGGTCGAGCGCCTCGGTGACCCGGCGACGGGTCTCGGGCGCCACGTCCTCGCGGCCGTTGACCACCTTGGACGCGGTCGGCACCGACACCCCCGCCTCGCGGGCCACGACCGCCAGCGTCGGACCGGCCGCCACGCTCGCACTCGCCGTACGGACCATCGAAGAACCCACCTCTCCGGCCCGCCCGAGGGCCGTGGAAAGTTTCGACCAGCGCTGCTCACGGCGGTCCGGAGTCCCGACCGGGCAGAAAGCGCTTCCTACTCTAGGTGGGGCGCCGGACGGCGGGAAGACGGAAGTGAATTCACGGTTCCCGCCGGTCAAAACTTTCGAAACCTCGAACAAGGGCCCACGGCTTGAGTGTCAGGTCCGGATGAAGCGCGCCGGTCCGGCCGCGCCGGAGTCAGAGGAGAACGGCGAGGGCGAGCCACACGTCCAGGGTGGCGAGCAGGAGCAGCAGGGGAGTGATGCCGATCCCCAGAGTTCGTCACGAACCAGACGCTTCGTTAGATCAGCGCCCACGCCCGGCATCATGCCGCACGAACATCACGTCACGTGAGACGACCTCTAAGCCTTGACAGGTGCGGCCGACCTGGCGGCCTGTTCGATCCTCGCGCAGTAGGCCGCACGGGCTTCCTCGTCGATCTGCTGCTCGTGTTCTGCGCGCACCCCGGTCCGGCCGTCGAGGCCTTCGCGCAGGATATCGGCGTGCCCGGTATGCCGGATGGACTCGCCGAGGACATGGACCAGGATGGCGAACAAGTTCGTGTTGGGGTAAGGCTCCGGCCACCACGGCACGTGGCCGGGGGCGTCGAGGGGAAGCTCGTCGATCGTCGCGTCCGAGTGTTCCCACGTGCGCCGGTAGAACCCGATGATCTGATCGCGGGTCTCGTCCTCGGCCGCCCACAGATCGCTGCCGTCGTAGTCCTGCCACCGGGGCAGCGGTTCCGGGAAAGGGCGGTTGAAGACCTCGCCGAAATACCTGGCCTCGACGGTGGCCACGTGTTTGACCAGGCCGAGGAGGTTGGTCCCGGTCGCTGTCAAAGGCCGGCGGGCGTCGTATTCGGATAAGCCGTCGAGTTTCCAGAGCAGCGCCTTGCGGTCCCGCCGCAGTCTCGCGTGCAGGTTGTCTTTCGCGAATTCATCGATCATGCGGCATGAGCCTGCCATGGGGTGCTCGTGGCCTCAAGATCCCCTACGACGTCCGCAACGGCCGGCAGAGCCGAGGCCCGGGCATGGGTTCGGCACGCTGATGTACGCGAAGTAACCGTGTACGCAGTGCCACCGTGTACGCCGAGTGACGGGTACGCCGAACAGCCCTCTCACCCGCTCGCGCACCGGAATATCGGGCCACAATGAGTTGCTCTGATCTTCACGGTGCACGAGCGCGGTGAGGAGGCTGGTGGACCTATGACGGCAGTCCAGGCAGACCCCGTGGCGAGCACGCCCTACGGCGCCCTCCGGGGCCGCTACGAGCACGGAGTCGCCGTCTTCCGCGGCATCCCCTACGCGGCGCCCCCCTTCGGCCCCCGCCGCTTCCGGCCGCCGGTACCCCTGGAACCCTGGGACGGTGTCCGTGAGGCCGGCTCCTTCGGCCCCACCCCGCCGAAGCCCCCGTACTCCGACGCCTTCGCGCACTACCTCTCGGACCCGGTCGTGCCGGGCGACGACTGCCTCAACCTGAACGTCTGGACCCCGCAACCCGACCCCGGAGCCCGCCTCCCCGTCCTGGTCTGGCTGCACGGCGGCGCCCTGACCAGGGGCTCCTCCGCCGTCCCGGTCTACGACGGCCACGCCTTCGCCCGCGACGGAGTCGTCTGCGTCTCGATCAACTACCGACTCGGCGTCGAAGGCTACGGACTGTTCCCGGACACGCCCCCGAACCCCGGCCTGCGCGACCAGATCGCCGCCCTGACCTGGGTGTACGAGGCCATCGAGGCCTTCGGCGGCGACCCCGGCCGCATCACCCTCTTCGGTCAGTCCGCCGGGGCGATCAGCATCGGCGCCCTCATCGCCGCCCCCCAGACGCAAGGGCTGGTCCGCCGGGCCATCCTCCAGAGCGGCCCGCCCGAGGCGTCCGACCGGGCCAAGGTACGGCGCATGGTCCGCCGGATGGCCTCCCGGCTGAAGATCCCCGCCACCGCCGAGGCCTTCGCCGCCGTCGACCGCGACCTGCTGCTGCGCACCCAGGCCGAGGTGGGCCGGCTGAGCAGCCCGGTCGTCGGCGGCCCCGCCTTCGGCCTCGTCATCGACGGTGACGTCGTCCCGCGTGACCCCCTTCAGGCCCTCACGGACGGCGCCGCGCCCGGTGTGGAGCTGCTGATGGGCTGGACGCGCGACGAGTACCGGCTCTGGCTGGTCCCCGGTGGCCTCCTCGACCGCGTCGACCGCCTGGGAGCCGTCGCCCTGGCCGGTGCCATGGCGCGTTGCCACTGCGGCAGCGAGGTCCCGCGCGGCTACCGCGCCCTGCACCCCGGGGCGAGCACGGCGGAGACCGTCGGCCAGCTCGTCACCGACCACCTGCTCCGCATCCCCCTGCACCACCTGGCCGACGCCCGTACGGAACCCTCGTACGTCTACGAGTTCGCCTGGCCCTCGAACCTCCCCGCCCTCGGTGCCTGCCACGCCCTGGAGCTCGGCTTCGTCTTCGACACCGGGGAGGCGCCCGAGTCCCGGAAACTCGCCGGGGAGGGGGCGCCGCAGGAGCTGGCCGACGCGATGCACGCGGCGTGGGTCCGCTTCGCCACGGACGGCGACCCGGGCTGGGAACGCTGGGACGCGTCCCACCCGGTCCGGATCTTCGGCGACCGCGCCCCGGACGCCGAGAACGGCCTGGCCTACACGGCGTACGGCCCACGGGACCGTGAACTCGCCCTCTGGGCGACGGCCGCGGTCCCGCCCTCTGAGGAACTCACACCGGCGTCCCGGTCAGCCTTGCGACGGCTCCGTCGGCACTGAGGAGAGGAAGGCGGTCCAGGCGGCGGGGGTGACGGTGAGGTGGGGGGTGGTGGGGGTTTTGCTGTCGCGGATGTGGATGGCGGAGGGGTGGGTGG
Source organism: Streptomyces viridochromogenes DSM 40736 (assembly GCF_000158955.1). Classification (GTDB taxonomy): domain Bacteria; phylum Actinomycetota; class Actinomycetes; order Streptomycetales; family Streptomycetaceae; genus Streptomyces; species Streptomyces venetus. Next base: position 7,028,980 of record NZ_GG657757.1, read on the forward strand.
CTACTTCGAGGCAGTTGCCGCCCTCGTCGCCGCTGTAGGTGGACTTGCGCCAGGCGTAGGCGACTTCGAGACAGGCGCCGCCTTCGCTGCCGCTGTAGCTCGATTTGAACCACTCAAGTGCGGTGCCGCTCATTGCTCTCCCAGAAGACGGTCCAACATGGCCCTCGTCTCCTCCGTGTTGAGGGCCTGTGTTCGCAGCATCGCATACTTCTGGGTAAGGATCCCCACCCCGTCGGGGTCGGCGATCAGTTGGCTTCCTCGGTGGGTCTCCATGTAGGCCAGCCGCTGGTGCTCGGGGGTCTCCAGGAGAATGAATGGGCCATCCAACCCGGCGTGCGAAGTGCGGCCCAGCGGCAGAATCTGGAGCGTGATGCCGGGGACTTCTACGTACTGGCGCAACCTCCGTACCTGTTCGACGTACACCGCATCCCCGCCCAGGTGGTCCCGCAGCGCTGCTTCCCAAATGACGAAGCTCGTCGTGGGTGGCACCTTGCGGTGCAAGATCTCTCGACGCTCAATGCGAGCTGCCACCAACTGCTCAATCTGGTCCTCGTCGTACACAGGAACGCGGCTTCGGAAGACCGCCCGCGCATATGATTCCGTCTGAAGCAGGCCGGGCACGGCGAGGCCCTCGTACCAGGAGATCGCAATAGCCTCCCGCTCCCGATCCAGGTACTCCTCCGCCCACAGCGGGATGAGATCCACCTCCGGCATCTCCGACAGCGCAGCCACCAAAGCCCCCTTGGTGTCCAGCAGTTGGTCCAGCTGCTCGGCGAGATCCGGCTTGAGTGGCCGTCGGCCCTGCTCGATCGACGCGATCTGTTGCTCGCCGACGACGAAGATCTCCCCGAGAGACCTCTGCGTGTGCCCGGCGGCCTCCCGGAAGAGGGCGAGCAGCGCGCCCACCATCTTCATCGCCGAGGCGTTCCTGCGTGACCGTCGTGACCGTGTCGTGGTGCTCATGGCGGCGAACTCCCCACCCGTGCGCGTACTTTCACCGTCGCGCACTCGTACAAAGCAGCTGTACGGATGCGCGCTCTGTTTCATGATGGCCACGGAGTGTGACTGTCGTCCCGTGAACGACGAAACTCCACTCCTGCACCAACCCCCCTCTCCGCGCGAGCGGTTCTACCGCCGGGAGCGCCAGTCCGTACCGGCCGCACGGACGTTCGCGCGAGACGCGCTGCGGGACTGGGGAGAGTGCGGGCGGGCCGACGACGTGCTGTTGTGCGTGAGCGAACTGGCGACGAACGCCTTGGTGCACGGCGTGCCGCCCGGCCGGGGTTTCCTGCTCAGGCTCGTGCCGTACGGCGAGGGCGGCGGCGTACGGATCGAGGTGCACGACAGCGGCGACGGCGGTGTGCCGATGCTGCCGCGGCAGGACGAGGGAGAACCCCGCGAGGGCGGACGCGGACTGCTGCTGGTGTCGGAGCTGGCGGACAAGTGGGGCGTGGGGCTGCGACACCCAGGCAAGATCGTGTGGTGTGAGTTCGCGGGTCCTGGTCACCGCTGATTCCTCAACGGCCGACCGGGCGCGTCTGGTCGCCAAGCTCGAGGCTGACCCGGCCGCGTCGGCGGCCCTGTGGGCCGCTGCCCGGTCCTTACGTCACGGCGGCCCGTCAACTCTGGGGGCGACGAGATAACAGTTCGTCCCCCAGGTCCCGGCGGGGAACCCGGCAATGAGGAAGGCCCGGATTTCGGCGACCCCACGGCTCAGGAAGGTTCATGTCCGGCCGGGGATCAGGGACAAGGAACCTGAGAGGCAGCGCAGGCCACGGGAGACGGTCCAACAGGTCCCGCGAGTCTTTGGTGGGACCATCCCTGCGGGTGCGGGGAGCAGGGTCAGCATCTCAGGTCTCACGCGGTGGCTCCGGGACCATCCCCGCGGGTGCGGGGAGCAGCGGCAGGTGGTCCGCATCAACTCGCGGCTCGGGGGACCATCCCCGCGGGTGCGGGAGCAGCGGCGCACGCGGCGCGCGCACACGTTGGCCGTGGGACTATCCCCGCGGGTGCGGGGAGCAGATCGGACGCCAGCAGGTTTTCGAGGAATGAGCGGGACCATCCCCGCGGGTGCGGGGAGCAGCCGTTCCTGCTGGGCATGGTGGTCCACCCCCAGGGACCATCCCCGCGGGTGCGGGGAGCAGCGGCCGGTCAAGGCGCGGCACCTGAAGCTGGAGGGACCATCCCCGCGGGTGCGGGGAGCAGAGCCGGGTCTGGATGGCCCGCTGGTCGTTGAGGGGACCATCCCCGCGGGTGCGGGGAGCAGCCGGGTCCGACCCTCGCGCCCGACGTGCAGGTGGGACCATCCCCGCGGGTGCGGGGAGCAGTGAGGTCTCAGGCCCCTCCACCCCTTTCTGGCGGGACCATCCCCGCGGGTGCGGGGAGCAGTGCGGGTTCCCGAGGTCCTTCAGCCAGGCTTCGGGACCATCCCCGCGGGTGCGGGGAGCAGCCGTCCACCGTGTTGTGCCTCGGGGCGGGAGGGGGACCATCCCCGCGGGTGCGGGGAGCAGGCGGCCCCTTCGTTCGTTACGAGCCACTCGTGGGGACCATCCCCGCGGGTGCGGGGAGCAGGAGGAGCGGTACTTCGAGACCGACGAGATCGCGGGACCATCCCCGCGGGTGCGGGGAGCAGGAATCGGGGATTTCGATCTCGAAATGCTTGTGGGGACCATCCCCGCGGGTGCGGGGAGCAGCTGCTGTTCGGTTCGGCGTTCGCTGTCGTCTGGGGACCATCCCCGCGGGTGCGGGGAGCAGCAGTACACCCCCGCCCGCTACGGCCGGCCCCCGGGACCATCCCCGCGGGTGCGGGGAGCAGGACTGGGTGACCTGCGGCTTTACTGGTGACGGGCGCCATTTCTGAGTACTTTCATTGAACCCGGCAAATGGGTCATAGGTGCATCGATGTGCATCAACCCCTCCCGAAGCGGCGGCGTTTGGCGGCCTTGCTCCAGCCGGATGGTGGCCCGTTCCTTGGGGCCTTGCCGGAAGCGGGAGCGTTCGGGTCGGGGCGGTGGATCAACGTGACGCCCTCGTGGTCGGTCGGGTGCCAGGCGTGGTCGTGGGTGCGGAAGGTGAAGCCCTGCTCGTTGTTCGTGGTGTGGGCCAGCAGAGCGCGGCCCTGCCCCGCGTACTGCTGGACCTCCTCCCAGAGCACGTCGCGGATCCGGGCCGAGGGACTTCCCACGAATACGCCGGCGGAGATCTCAAGCAGCCAGCGTGTGAGGAAGCCGCGTAGTCCGGCCGGGCAGTTGGTGAGGACGATAACGGTCACCAGAGCTCGTCTCCGTAGTCCTCGGGCCCGTCATGGTTGACGCCGGAGGCGACCTGGTGGCCGTGGTCGCTCTGGAGCGTGACCACATCCCGGTCGTCACCGGGGTCGGAGGATCCGGTCGTCTCCGGCAGGAGGAGGTGTTTGATGTCGTCGACGCACCTGTTCAGTAGGGAGGTTTCGTTGATGCGGTCCCGCAGTGCACGGCGAGTGCGGGGGCCGACGTCCTCCTCGTCCTGAGCGGCCACGTCGAAGGCGAGCGGGATGCCGATCTCCGTCTTGTAGAGGTCGGCCACATCCAGGACGAAAGACAGTTCGTGGCCGGAGTGGATGAAACCGAGGGCGGGGCTGCATCCCAAGGAGGTGACGACGGCATGGGCGATGCCGTACATGCACTGGGCGGCGGCCGTGACGGCCTGGTTGACGGCGTCACCGCTGGTGAAGTCGCCGGGAACATAGCGGCGGCCCCGCCAAGGGACGCCGGTGCGGGCGGCCTCGGCTCGGTAGCAGTCCTTGACCCGCCTTCCCTCACGGCCGAGGAGCTCCTGCCGGGTCAGCCCGGCCGGATCCTCGTCCGGGAAACGCAGCCGGTACATCTCGCGGGCCACGGCGAGGCGGCTGCGCGGGTTGGCCCACTGCCGTGCCTGGGCCTCCATGAGGGCGGAGGAGCGACTGAGTGCGCGGCCGGAAGCGTAATAACGCACGCCGTGTTCACCGACCCAGCAGACTGCCGCACCGGTCTCGCCCAGGACGCTCATGGCCTGGTGGGTGACGCGGGTTCCGGGGCCGAGGAGAAGCGTGCCGATGGTCGCCGAGGGGATGTGGGTGGTGCCCTCCGCGTCCTGGGCCGTGATGGCGTTCGCGTCGCGATGGACCGTGCAGCGTTCCAGGTAGACGAAGGAGAGGCGCTCGTCGGCGCGGGTGAGCTGCCGGGGAGTGAGTGCCCGGCGCTGGGAGACCGTGCTCACGGTGTCCGCCGGGCGGACTGGGCAGGGGGTGCCAGGGTGAGGAGGCCGCAGCCGTAGCCGCGGGCCCGGCCGATGCCCTGAGTGAGGGCGCGGCGCAGGGCGTCGGGGTCGGTGACCTCCAGCTGCCCTTCGAAGGTGGCGGTGACGATCGTGACCGGCTTGTCCCGACGTCCGCCGGAACCATGGGACTTGCCGAAGGAGAGGGACCGTGTGTCCTGTACGGCCAACTGGTAACGGTCCCCGGGGTGGGGGCGGTTGTGGTGGGTGGTGCCCTCGGGAAGGAGCCGTCGGTCCGCCGGTTTCTCGCAGATGCGGAAACCGAGGCGCTTCTGACGTTCCTCGTCGAGTAGCCAGCCCATCTGGTGAACGGGCGTGAGGTGAGCGGTGAGCTTGCGAGGCTCGCCCTCCTTGCGGCGGACGGTGTGCACGGGGTTCGCAGTCAAGCGGAAGGCCCAGCGATCGCCGGCGGCCAGCCGGTCGAGGAGCGGGGCGTAAGGCCGGGTCTGCCAGCCGGGGTTCTCGGGGCCCGCGGCGGCGGGCCATCCGGCCTGCTCGACCAAATGCGTCAGGTCGGGACGGTCGGGGCTGACGATGTACAGCAGTACCTCGGCGCGGGCCCGCTGGTCCAGACGCCACAGCACTCGCGGGGCGTCGGGCTCCGGGGTGTCGGAGGGCAGGAGGTGAGGGAAGGACGACATGACCGCCGCGTGCATGGCCTGAGGTGAGGACAGGAGGCGGCGGGCGCCGGGCCGTGCGGTGTTGACGCGGAATCGGGAGATGAACATCAGGCGCTCTCATCCTCCAGGCCGTCAAGGCCGTCAAGGCCATCAAGGGCGTTGAGGGCGGCGAACGGATCGTGTGCGTCGTCCTGTGGGTTGCCGCCGCCCGACGGGATCGGAGTGGCCACGGGGACGGTGACGACGGTGCGCAGCGCGTGCTGCCGGTGGGCGGCGTCGAAGCTCACCGGCTGGTCGCGCAGGACGTCCGCCCCTGCGGCGGGCTCGTCGGTGGCCGTCTCGCGCAGCACGGTCAGCGTCTGCGGGGTCCGGTGGCGCCTGCGGTACCAGGTGGAGGCCTGCCAGGGCACGCTCGTCAGTACGTCTTCGAGGCGGGCATCCTCGTGCAGTCCGAGATCCACCGGTTCGGAGGGCGGGCATGAACGCCGGCCGAGGTACGGCGGGTATGCCGGGGCGAGCAGAGCATCGCGCAGGCCGGTGAGCAGGGTCTGGTCGCCTTCGACGGCGGCGACGAAGACGGCGTCGGCGAGGTAGAACCGTTCGGACAACGGCATGGACACGCCGCTGACGCCGTGATGGGCGGTGTGGAAGTCCCGGATACGGGTGCCGGGTTGGTCGATACGGACGCCGAACCGGAGTGCCGCCAGCGGGGCGAGAGCTGTGTCGTCGCCGCGTTCGACGCCGGCCGCCGCGGCGAGCAGGCCGACGACGCCGCTCTTGGTCGGCGCCGATTCGGTGGTGCGGCGGGTGAAGCGGGAGGAAGCCCCCCACGACTGCAGGGGGCCTGCCAGGCGAAGGACGAGCACGCCGGTGCGGCTCATACGGGCTTCTCCATGCGCTCCGCGACGGCCTGGCCGACAGCTGTGGCGAGTTCGCGCAGCGTGCCGGTCTCGGTGCCGAGCTCGGCGAGCTTCTGCGTGGCGGGGCCGACGCGCAGTACCCAGGTGAGGGTGGTCTCGGGATCGCCGTAGGCGCGTTCGACGTCGGAGGCGTAGGCGGCGAGCCGGTCGGCGGCTTCGCGCAGGTGCCCGCCGCCGTCGCTGCGGACCGGGTCCTCGAAGGCGGCGACGCAACTGATCGGCCGGGTGGTGCGGAGCTTGACGACGACGGCGTCGGGCTCAGTGTGGTGCCCGAAGGTGTTGATCTTCCCGGTGGGCAGAGAGGAGACGAAGGCCTGCACGAACGCCTCGACTGCGCGGCGTACCGGTTCGGTGCGTGGTTCGTCGTCGCGCAGGCCTTGGCCGAGGTTGGCGGCGAGCTGGTGCACGCCGAGGGCGGCGTAGCGGTAGAGGGTCGCGGAGTTGAAGTCGACGGTGCCGATCATTCCGGCGCCGGTCTCCTCCTCGGTGTTCTCGTCGTCGACGGCCGTGTAGTAGTCGGACTCGTTGTCGACCCGGTGGACGCTGAGGGCGTGTGCGACCTGCACGGCGGCATCGACGTTGATGTCGGCGATGTCGGCGACCATCCGGCCGAAGAGAGCGATGTCCACGGAGTGACGGGTGTCCGCGAGCTCCTTGGCCCGGGCCTTGTTCTCCTTGGTCTTCAAGAACGCCGTGATGTCGGCGGCACCGTCGAGGGCGAGGCGGGCCAGACCGTCGAGTTGCCGGGAGCTGAGGAAGACCAGGTACTTGCTTTCGGGAGCGGGTGCGGCGCCCCCGTCCTTCTTCGCCTGGTCGGCCTTCCGTTTGGGGACCTCGGTCTTGAAGCCCGCGGCCTTGACCGTCTCGTCGGCGAGTTTCAGTGCCGTCTCACGGTCGACGGATGCGTCGAGCCCGGTGATCCGGTCGGCCAGGAGCTCCACGACCTTCTTGGTCCGCACGCCCAGCTCGGCGGGATCGAGCAAGTGCTCATCCCTGAAGTAGGTGCGGATGGCCCGCTTCCACGCCTGGCTGGAGACACGGGCGCGGGGGACACCGCCGTAGACGGCCGTCTTGGGCGCGCCGGTGTCGTCCCGGTTGAGGTTGCTGGGCGGAACGGTCTGCAGGGCGTGCACGTCCAGGAAGATGCGGTTCACGAGGCGTCCTTGTCGGTGTCCGGGGTGGTGTTCTCGTCGGTGGCCGGCCGGCGCCGCTGCTCGTGGAAGGAGCGGCCCCACCGGCGGCGGACGGCGGCGGGCCCGTCGGGCCACTGCCAGAGGTAGAGCTGGCCGGTGAGGAGCGCGTAGTCGAGCGGGATGTCGTCGCGGCGCAGCAGGGCGACGATGTCGCGCAGCCGTAGCGTGAGGGTGACGAGGTCGGGGGCGGTACCCGCGCGGACCAGACGTTTGCGGACGGGTTCGTCGATGCCGTCGATCGGCATCAGTTGCCGGACCGCCGCGCCCAGGCCACCCGGCCGCTCACGGGTGTGCCGGCGGTGCATGGGGACGCCGCGGGACTGCTGATGGAACGCCCACAGGGTGAGGGCCGCGTGCAGCCCGTTCTCGGCACGGACCAGCTCCGGCTCGCTCAGCGGCCGCGTCCCCTCGGCCGCGGTGTGCAGTGGATCGGTGTCGATCAGACTCCAAAGGTCGGGCGTCTCGCCGGCCTCGCGGCCCGCGCCGCGACGCAGGCGGGCGAGAGCCGCGACCGCCGAAGACCTGTCCTTGAGGTAGCACTCTTGCCAGGAGCCGATGTGTGCGGCGGCGAGGTCCGCGACCCGCCGGTGAACCGGGACTGGAGTGGGCGGGGCTGGTGTGGATGCGGTGGTCATACGTGCACCTCCGGCGCGGTCTCGGCGTGATCGGTGTCCGGCGGTCCGGTGGGACTCGGCCCAGGCGGGCCGTCGTCCGCCGGTGCGGTGGCACCTCCGCCGCTGCTCGCAGAGCCCGGATGACCGGGGTCGCCCAGCGCCCTGGCCAGCCGCCGCCGGAACCACACGTCGGCGAGGCCCGCGTTCAGCCAGTGCGTGCCGCCCTTGTTGTCGGTGTGGGCCCGTCCCTCCCAGGCCGCATCACCCGCGGCGTCGACGAGACGGTCACCGAGACGCCCCACCACCTCGCGCACCTGCCGCTGCCACGTCTGCCGGTACTCGAAGGGATCGGGAGCCTCCGCCATGGCGGACAGCCAGCCGCGGTACGGCTGGTCCAGCGCGTCGAATCCCTCGACACGGGCCGCGGACTTCGCCCCCTCCTGCTCGGCTCCCGTCGCTCGGGCCAGGTCAGAGGCGAGGTCCCCCAGGGCTCGTACGGCCCGGTCGGCATCCTCGGCCGCGGCGATGGCCTGGTGGGCATACGTGGGGTCCTGCCTGTGAAGCAGGATGATCGGCATCACCAGGCGGTCGTCGACAACCTCGTCGATCACGGACTGCTGGGTCCCGTACCGGACGCCTGCCACGCGGGCACGGACGAGGAAACGGCGCGGGAAAAGCCCTTCGGCCACCAGCCGGGCCACCCACTCGAGGATTCGCGGGCGCAGACGCGAGGGTGCCTCAGCGCCGCCGGTTTCCTCCAGCCGGTCTGCGAGGAGGGCGGCGATACCCCGCCAGGCCGAGCGGGCCGGATCGTGTTCCAGTGGCAGGTACACGGGTGACCGCCCTAGCTTCTTCTCCTGCGCTGGGCTGCGCCGCCAGGGAGTCATCGGCTCACTGCGGTGCATGTTCCGCCAGGCGAGCGGATCGCCGTAGCCGAGGACGACACCGTGGACGCCGTCCGCGTCGTAGTGCAGCCGCACCCGGCGTGACTGCCAGGTGTACAGGTCACGGAGACCGGTCGTGGAACGCCCGTCGGAACCGGGCCCGCAAGGCTCACGGCGCCAGGCCGGCCGGTCGCCGGGGGAGAACTCGAGCCCTTCGGTATCCGCTGCCACCAGGTTGAGCAGCAGGGTCTCACGCAGTGTTTCGCCCTCCACGAAGACGCCGCCCAGCCCGCCCGCCCAGCCGGTGCCGAGCGGGTAGACCTTGCCGCCCTTGGCCCGGTCGTCGCCGGTCATCCCGGTCTTGATACCGGAGGTGTCGAAAGCATGGACGTGGACGACCCAGCGGGCGGCTTCGGCGGGGGTCAACCGTTCCACGCCCGGCATCCGTGCGCTGAAGAACGGTTCCCCGGCGGGCACGTCGGCCACGATCCGGTTGAGGGAGAAGACCTCGTCCCTCGCCGTGCGCAGCCCTGCGGTCTGGAGAAACGGCGTGACCGGGTGGAAGAGGTCGAACCGCTCGCGGTGCTCCCCCAGATACGCCTGGACAGGGGTGAAGCAGTCGGGGTCCTCCCACAGCTCCGCCCACTCCTCGATGTCCTTGGGCCCGTCCAGGGCGTCGTGCGCGACGGCCAAGAAGAGACGGATCAAGGCGAATTCCTGAGTGGCCAGATCGCTCGTGACCCGTCGTAACTCGCCAGCGCGGGCGAAGATCTGACGTAGCGACAACTCGTCCTGAGAGCCGTCACTCCGTAGCACCTGGACCCACGGCCGACTGGTCAGATCGAAGGACAACGCCCCGTCCGCACCGGCGCCAGTGGAATCAGTCGTCTGCGTCACGGGTCACCTCGAGGCCGTCTTCAGGGCAGTACCGGAGCGAGAATCCTGCCAGGCGGGTCTGACAATCCTCGTCGAGAGCGAGAATCAACTGGTCGGAGAGCCAAGGGCAGTCCTTGCCCTGCCACTTGGGCAGGTACAGCTGCTCCAGCTCCTCGATGGCCCGGTCCATGATCTCCCCGGAGAACTGGAGGGGAAGCCGCAGTCCGCAGCTTGCGGCCGTACGAGCCGCGAACCGAGTCGGCGTCGCGTCCTGCGGCAGTTCGATGCCGGCGCGCTGTCGCTTCCCGCGGTCCGGCATGAGCCACGGCAAGGTGGCGAGGCTTCCGTCACCGCGCCGCTGCACGACGACGACTTCCAGGCTGTCCCGGCTGTCGCGGACCTGGACACGCCCGGTGGGAGTGTCGTCCGTGTCACCCACCCCGGCGGCGACCCAGCCGAACAGCGGCCGCCCCGGTTTGCCGACGTCTCCCAGACGGAACACGGCGGCGCGCTCAGCCTGGTCCTCGAGCTGTCGCTCGAACTGCTCGCGTGCCTCCTTCATCACGTCCTGCCAGTGTTCAGGCCCGACCGAACCTTCTCCGTACGCTCGTTGCACGAGCGGGCTGATGTCCGCCGGGAGTCGTACCGGTCGCCGGGCCCCGCCGTCGAGGTGGGGGAGGAGCACCGCGGCCGACCGCAGCAAGGTGTGCCGCCCGTACACGGCGACCGACCCCTGTACCGGGGCGGGCACGTCCGCTGTCCAGTCGGCTCCCGTCACCAGGCAGCGCGCCGTCCGCAAGGGCGCGGGCCGCTCCTTTTGGTCCTGTCCACGCTGGTGGCGGTGCAGGCGGCCCGTGCGCTGCAGGAGCAGATCGACAGGGCACAGGTCGCTGACCAGCAGATCGAAGTCGACGTCCAGGGACTGCTCGGCGACCTGGCTGGCCACCACGATGTGCCGGCCCGTGGGCCTGTCGTCCGTCTTTTCCGGAGGCCCGAAGAGACGGAGCAGGGTGCTGTCCTTGTCCGCCCGGTCGAGATCGACGAAGCACGAGTGGGCGACGGTCACGTTCTCGGCGCCGAACCTGTCGCGCAGCGCACGAGCGGTTTCGAGCACCCGTCTGACCGTGTTCCGGATCACCAGGACGCACCCGCCGTCGGCCAGTTCGCTCTCCAACCGGTCGGCGAGGACGTCCAGGTCGTCGGCGAGCCGCTCGACCCGTACCTCCGTCGATCGCGCCGACGCCTGCGGACGGCGGACCAGCGGGGCTCCGCCCGGTGCGACTGCGGTCAGCAGCGGGTACGCGTCCGATGGAGTCGTGTCCTCAAGGGCGACCGCATCGGCCCGGCCGGAGTACGCCGCGACGAGTTCACGCCTGCGTGCGGCCGGCAGGGTCGCGGACAGCACCACCACCGGGACCCTGTACGCACCCAGCCAGGAGAGCACTCGGTCCAGGTACACGCTCATGTAGGTGTCGTAGGCGTGCGCCTCGTCGATGACGACGACCTTCCCTGCCACGGCAAGATGACGCAGCGCCAGGTGCCTGCTCTTCAACCCGGCGAACAGCAACTGGTCGATGGTGCCCGCGACGAACGAGGCCAGCATGGCCTTCTTGCGGCCACGCAGCCAGGCATGCGCCACGAGTTCGGCACCCGCGCGGTGCTGTCCGTCGCGCTGCTGTCGAGACGTGGGTGCCGCGTCATCGACACCGACGGACACGACCCGTCCTGCGCGGCCCATCAGGTCGACGAAGTCCTCGTTGAGAGCGGCTTTGGAATGGGCCAGGTGCACCGAGCGGCGAGATCCCGCCACGCCTGGCAATCGGTGCAGCCATTCGAGGAGGCGGGGGAACATGGCGTTGCCGGTGGCCATCGTGGGCAGGGCGAAGAACACTCCCCCTGCACCCGAGCGCGCCGCGAAGATCTCGGCCACGGCGAGCGCCGCCTCCGTCTTCCCCTCGCCCATCGGCGCCTCGACGATCAACAGCCCTGGCGTCTCCGTCTCCCGGGCGAGTGTCACGGCCGCTTCCTGGACAGGACGTATCTCCGCTCCTGGCGGCAGTTCGAACCGGGAGGCGAACAGCTCCTGAGCGCTTGGGCCCGCCTCTTCGGCCCGCCAGGGGTCCGGCAGGTCCAGTTCCTGCCAGGCCGCAGCAAGTCGCTCCTGGTCATTGTGGGAGGCACCGTCGGGAAAGTACGGAAAGAGGTCCGGATTGCTCGCGACCCAGTCTGAGACGATGACCAGCGCGGTGAGCAGCACCTGCACCGGCTGCGGCAGCCTGACCGCCCGCCAGCTCCCCAGCAGTGCCGCCACCCCGAAACGCTCGGCGCAGGCGTCGAGCAGTTCGGTCTGCACTTGCCGCCAGACCCGGTTGCTCGCACCAGGAGTGCGCAGCAACTCCTCATGCTCGTACAGGGCCTTGATCTGGCCGTGTTCGGGCGGCACACCATGATGTCCCCCCACAGCGACCGTGAACTGCCCGGTCCGAGCAGGCGCCCACCCGTGTCGTTCCTCCAGCCACTCACCCAGCAGTACCTGTCCGGCCAGACCGTGTGGCGCGATCCGGCGGTCCGGCCCCATCGCTCTCGCCGAGCGCATCTCCAGCCCTTGGTCGCGCATGGTGTCGGCGAGCTGATCGACCTGGCAGGCGAACGCCGGTGTGGCCTTGCCGATGTCGTGCACACCGGCGAGCCATACGGCGAGGGCACGTGCGTCCGATTCGCCCTGGGGCAAGCCCTCGGCCACCAGCCGCCGTACCCCTACGGGCAGCCACCGGTCCCACAACAGGCCGGCTACCGCGGCACTGTCCTCCATGTGCCGCCACAACGGCAGCCAACCATCGGTGTCACGGTCATGCTTGGCCCACACCGACCGAGCCGGCTCCCCGAGCCGAGGCAACAGATCGGAACGAGCCCTCCCCCCAACGCTCATGAGTGATTGATACAGGGAAAATCCGGCTCCACACGCCAAAACAAGCAAATGGAAGAATCTGCAGGAAGACAGCACTCGTGAGACGTACGATGATTGGCTCGCCCGCGAGCCGATTAGAAGCACCTGCGAGTCTAGATGTCGCCATGTGTCGCATTTGCCGAAATCTGCAAAAGTTGGTGAAAGTGCGTCTTGGTGGCAATAAACCCCCAGGCCAGACAGTCTGCTCCCCGCACCCGCGGGGATGGTCCCGTTGGACTCCATCGCCGAGCCGGGGTACTTGGCTGCTCCCCGCACCCGCGGGGATGGTCCCGCCTGAAAAATGGGCTTGAGGATGACGTCCCACTGCTCCCCGCACCCGCGGGGATGGTCCCTTCGGCTGCTCCATCGCGAGATCGGCCAGGACCTGCTCCCCGCACCCGCGGGGATGGTCCCCCCAGAACCTTGATCATCTTCCGGGCAGGGCCCTGCTCCCCGCACCCGCGGGGATGGTCCCGCCACCGTGCACTGGGGCGACAACGAATCCACCTGCTCCCCGCACCCGCGGGGATGGTCCCATCTATCTCGGGGCGCCCATCAGGACGATCGGCTGCTCCCCGCACCCGCGGGGATGGTCCCAAGGGCTTCCAGCGGCACCCCCGGTGCGACTGCTGCTCCCCGCACCCGCGGGGATGGTCCCAGCTCGCGCTTGGCGGTGGTCGCTCCCGTGATCTGCTCCCCGCACCCGCGGGGATGGTCCCCGTGGCCCGGTTATCGGCGCCATCGGGCTCCGCTGCTCCCCGCACCCGCGGGGATGGTCCCGCCTTCCGCAGAGCCAGGGCCTCAGCGCACTTCTGCTCCCCGCACCCGCGGGGATGGTCCCCAGATCTTGGCGTTCTTCGGGCGCAAGGGGTCCTGCTCCCCGCACCCGCGGGGATGGTCCCATCAACGTTGCGGCCGCGCTGACGACGGCGAACTGCTCCCCGCACCCGCGGGGATGGTCCCGGCCACGGCTCCGGCGTGACCCGCGCCCAGGCCTGCTCCCCGCACCCGCGGGGATGGTCCCGGTCTGATCCGCGGCCTGAAGGCGAAGCAGAACTGCTCCCCGCACCCGCGGGGATGGTCCCAGCTCGTTCACGCCGGTCGCGCCCGTGCCGACCTGCTCCCCGCACCCGCGGGGATGGTCCCTGCGTCGGCTGCTCGCCCAGACGGCCCGCGGCCTGCTCCCCGCACCCGCGGGGATGGTCCCGTGTACACGATCGAGGGCAACACGGCCAACGTCTGCTCCCCGCACCCGCGGGGATGGTCCCACGCCGCCCTGGCCCGGCCCGTCGGTCTCCAGCTGCTCCCCGCACCCGCGGGGATGGTCCTCAGCTCGGGCGGCACGGTGGCGAGGCTGCAGACTGCTCCCCGCACCCGCGGGGATGGTCCCGGGCAGAAGAGCCCGCCGTCCGGGCCGGTCCGCTGCTCCCCGCACCCGCGGGGATGGTCCCTCCTCGACGTCCTCGGGCTGCTGCCCAAGCACCTGCTCCCCGCGCCCGCGGGGATGGTCCCCACTTCAGGTCCCGCTCCTGGTCGGGTGAGATCTGCTCCCCGCACCCGCGGGGATGGTCCCCTGGGGGCGAAGGGCAACAGCCTGGCGGTGTCCTGCTCCCCGCACCCGCGGGGATGGTCCCCGCAAGCTGACCGAACGCGGTGCGCCGCCGCTCTGCTCCCCGCACCCGCGGGGATGGTCCCTACGACGCCACCGACGCCACCCGCGCCATGCGCTGCTCCCCGCACCCACGGGGATGGTTCCAGCAAGGGTGGCGGTCCATGGCGGTCGCGGCGGTGGCGGGAGAGCGGGGGTAGAGGCTAGGGGGTAGGGGGACGCGGACCGGGGCAGGGGTTCCGGCTACGCCGCCCCCAGCGTCCCCGCGATCCCCGAGATCGCCTCCGGGCCCACCCGGCAGCAGCCGCCGATCAGCCGGGCCCCGGCCTGCTGCCAGCCCTTCACCTGGTCGGGGGTGAAGGTGGAGCGGCCGGTCCAGGCGCGGGCCTCGGCGTTCCAGGTCTCGCCGCTGTTGGGGTAGATGACGACCGGCTTGCCGGTGACCCGCGCCGCCGTGGCGGCGGCACCGTCCACGTCCTCGGGCGCGCAGCAGTTGACGCCCACCGCGATCACCTCGTCCACGTCGGCGGCCAGGGCGAAGGCCTCCTCCAGTGGCTGCCCGGCGCGGGTGCTGCCGCCGGCGATGGAGTACGTCAGCCAGGCAGGCACCCCGAGTCCGCGCACCGCCCGCAGCAGGGCCGCGGCCTCCTCGGCGTCGGGGACCGTCTCCAGGGCGAGGACGTCGGGGCGGGCGGCGGCCAGCGCCTCCATCCGTGGGCGGTGGAAGCGTTCCAGCTCGTCCACCGTCAGCCCGTAGCGGCCCCGGTACTCCGAGCCGTCCGCGAGCATCGCCCCGTACGGGCCGACCGAGGCCGCCACCCACAGGGGGCGGGAGACACCTGCCTGCCCGGCGGCTTCCCGGGCCGACTCGACGCTCAGCGCCATGAGTTCGGCCGCCCGGCCGGGGTTGATGCCGCGCTTGCCGAAGCCCTCGAACGTGGCCTGGTAGCTGGCCGTGATCGCGACGTCCGCGCCCGCCCGGAAGTAGGCCAGGTGCGCTTCGGTGACGGCCTCCGGCTGTTCGGCGAGCAGCCGCGCCGACCACAGCTCGTCGCTCAGGTCGTGCCCGGCGGACTCGAGCTGGTTGGACATGCCGCCGTCGAGGACGACGGTCCCGGCGGCGAGGGCTTCGGCGAGGGTGATGGTGCTGGTCATGCGGACGACGGTAGTCCAGATCCGGCGGCGGACCCCAGCCGATTGTGTCCATTACATGAACAGGTCGCCCAGCATGTGGGATGGCGGGTTACGATCATGGCCTCCCCCCCCTCCGCTTGCACCAGGAACGCCCATGACCGTCCCCACCCCCACCGAGGCCGCCGAACCCGCCGAGCCGGCCCCGGCCCCCGCGCCCGCTCCCCGCCGTACCTTCGGCCTCGCCGCCGCCACGGCCCTCGTCATGGGCAACATCATCGGCGGCGGCATCTTCGCCCTGCCCGCCACCGTCGCCCCGTACGGCACGGTCAGCCTGCTCGCCTTCGTCGTGCTCTCGGTCGGCGCGGTCGGACTCGCGCTGCTCTTCGGCAGGCTGGCACGGCGCAGCCCGGTCACCGGCGGGCTGTACGTCTACCCGCGGGACGCCTTCGGCGAGTTCGCCGGGTTCCTGTCGGCATGGTCGTACTGGACGATGTGCTGGGTCAGCATCGCCGCCCTGGCCGTCGCGGTGGTCGGCTACGTCGACGTGCTGATACCGCTGCACGGCAACCATGTCCTCCAGGCCGCCGTCGCGTTGGCCGCCCTGTGGCTGCCCGCCGCCGCGAACTTCGCGGGCACCCGGTGGGTCGGTGCGGTGCAGGTCGTCTCCACCGTCCTGAAGTTCGTCCCGCTGCTCCTGCTCGCCACCATCGGCCTGTTCTTCGTCGACGTGGACAACTTCGGCCCGTTCAACGCCTCCGGCCAGAGCGTCTCCGGCGCGCTGGCCGCCTCCGCCGCGCTGCTGCTGTACAGCTTCCTCGGCGTCGAGTCGGCCGCGGTCAGCGCGGGCGAGGTCCGCGACCCGGAGCGCACGGTCGGCCGGGCGAGTGTCCTCGGCACGCTGGCCTCGGCCCTGGTCTACATCCTCGGCACGGTCGCCGTGTTCGGCCTGGTCCCGCACGATCGGCTCGTCGACTCGGGCGCCCCGTTCGCCGACGCGGTGAACACGATCACCGGCGGCGGCTGGGGCGGCACCGCGATTGCCCTGGTCGCGGTCGCCTCGATCACCGGATGCCTCAACGGCTGGATCCTGATGGCCGCGCAGATGCCGTACGCCGCCGCCCGTGACGGCCTCTTCCCGGCGCCGTTCGCCCGGGTCGGCAAGGGAGGCGTCCCCGGCTTCGGCGTCTGGGCCTGCGCCGTCCTCGGCACGCTCCTCATCGCCCTCAACTACACGGCGGGCCCGGACACCACGTTCCGCGTCCTCGTCCTGATCACCACGTTCACGGGCTGCGTGCCGTACCTGCTGTCGGCCGCCGCCCAGCTGTACTGGCTGGCCCGCGGCACCCGCGACCGAGTCCGCCCGGCGGGCCTCGTCCGCGACCTGATCGTCGCGTCCGTCTCCTTCGCCTTCTCCTTCTGGCTGATCGCGGGCGCCGGTTACGCGGCCGTCTACCAGGGCGTGCTGTTCCTGTTCGCGGGGATCCCGGTGTACGTGTGGCTGCGCGGACGCAAGGACAGGGCGGAGGCGTCGGACTAGCGTCACGGCGCCGAAACAAGCTAGTCGCCCTCTTTCGGTCACGGCGTGAACTCGTGTGGTGCGGCGCCCGGTTCGGGTGTGGCGGCTGTCCCGGCAGTTCTCTCCTTTACCTGTGTTTGACAGCGCACTTGCGCGTGACTCAAGATCATCCGCATTCGGCCCCGCCCGTACACCGTGGCCGAAAGACACCGTGGGCCGCCCCCTGCGGTCCGCCGCGTGCGGACCCGCCACCGGCCTGCCTGTCGCGGTCCGCTCCGCCCGACGCACCCGTCCCACCGCCGCCGCGGAAACAGCCAGGGCTCTCGCCGGCGGCGTACGCCGAGTCGTGCGTCCCGAGTCCCCCGTGATCCCGGCTGTTCCGTCCGCGACGCGAAGCCGGCCGGTCAGAAGGCCAGGAGCACTCCGACGCCTTCGCCGGCGTCCGGCGGCGAGATGGAGGAGGGGGAGAGGGGCATGGGCAAGGTCGACGAGGACCCCGGCGAGGTCACCTACGAGATCCTGGCGCGGAAGGTCGACCTGAGCACCGAGGCGGAGGCCGCCAAGACCGGGTCCACTGGGCCGAGGACTCGGTCGACGGCGAGCCGTACATCTGGACGTTCGACGCCAAGAGCGCCTGACGGAGGCAGCCGACCGCAAAAGCGATTGGCGGTCCGTCGCCGCGTCGCCATAATCCCCTTGATCAGGGGGAGTTCGGGAGCGGGGGCGGGAGCGTGATCGTGTTCGGGTGCGCGCGGTGCGGTGCCGAGTTGACGGTGCCGGTGTCGCGGGTGGCGCTGCCCGCCCATGCCCACCAGCGGTACGGACACGAACTGCTCCCCGCCCTGATGGAGTCCGGCACCTACGCCGTCGACCCCGAGCCCTTCGGACCGCCCTGGCGGCTCTGGAGCGAGGTCGGGGCGGAGGGGGCGGCGGCCCGGGGCGTGTTCGCGCCGGTGCCCGCCCTGTCCTTCGGGGCCCCCGGGGCGGTCGTCGTCGCGCCGGGCGATGTGCGCGGCACCGTCCTGATCCCCGAGCGGTGCGACGGTTACTGCCTCGGGCTGGACGGCAGGGACGGCCCCAATCTGGCCTGTGCGCGGTGCGGGCGGGCGGTGGCGACCCGGGTCGACGACTGCACGTTCTGGCAGACCGTGTGGCTCGCCCCGGAGGCGGTACAGCCCCTCACCACCGACGGCTCCGCCCGCCCCGCCGACTGGGAGGCACTGACGCGGGAGAGCGAGGCCATCCCGCCCGTCGAGCCGGGTGGATGGTGGGATCCCCGCTGGGAGGCGGCCGTCGGCGTGGCGCTCGCCCACCTGCTGGCCGCGTCGGAGGGCGTCCCCGTGGACGTCCCCGAAGGTCTCCTTGCCGAGACCTTCGGCCGCGCCCTCGACATCCTGCTGCCGGCCGAGGGCGCGCAGCGGAAGATGGCGGCCCTCGCCGGACCCGGTCTGTCACCCCCGGGCCCCGCCCCGGACATCGCGCTGGTCCCACGCCACCCGGGCACCGGAGAGACGTGGCAACCACCGCCCGGCATCGCCCATGCCGTGCCGCTGGCCGCCGACGTGTGGCTCCACCTGGCCTTCCACGCCGAGCGGTCGCCCCTGCCCCTGAGCGGTGACATCCTGCGTGACGAGCCCCCGCCGCCACGGTCGCACAGCCTGTTCCGGCCCGACTCGCGCATTCTCCTCGCCGCACTGGCCCGGCTGCCCGCCGTCCGTGAGCCGTGGCTGCGCGCGATCTACGACCGGGTGAACGCCTACCCGTACCGCCGCCCCTTCTAGATCCCGCCGCCTTCGTCCCGTCAGACCCGTTGACCTCCCCGTGACACACCCTTACCTTTTCGGCGTTCGTAATGACAGATGGTGTTCGACATACCAGACAACGCCGTGTGTCCCCAGTGAGAGGCAGGCCCCTCCCCATGAGCCGCGACCGCGACCCCGCTCTGCCCGAACCCCCCAGCCGCAGGCTGCTGCTGAAGGGCGCCGCAGCCGCCGGTGCCCTCGCCGCCGTTCCCGCCGTCCCCGCCGTGGCCCAGGCTTCCGAGCTCGCCAGGTCCCCGAAGCAGGCCGCCCCCTACGTGAACCCGCTCGTCCGCAACCGGGCCGACCCGCACGTCAACCGGCACAAGGACGGCTTCTACTACTTCACCGCCACCGCCCCCGAGTACGACCGCATCATCCTGCGCCGCTCCCGCACCCTGAACGGACTCGGCACCGCCGCCGAGTCCGTCATCTGGCGCGCCCACGCCACCGGCCCCATGGGCGCGCACATCTGGGCGCCCGAACTGCACCGCATCGGCGGCAAGTGGTACATCTACTTCGCCTCCGCGCCCGCCGAGGACGTCTGGGCGATCCGCATATGGGTGCTGGAGAACGCCCACCCCGACCCCTTCAAGGGCACCTGGGTGGAGCGGGGGCAGGTGAAGACGGCCTGGGAGACCACGCCTGGTGCAGGAGGCGGGCGAAGAGGTAGTCGGGATCACCTCGCCTGGGCGCAGCACGAGCCCGGCCTGGACAACAACACCGGCATCTTCCTGTCCGAGATGGCGAACCCCTGGACCCTGAAGGGCCCTCAGGTGCGGCTCTCCACCCCGGAGTACGACTGGGAGTGCATCGGTTTCAAGGTCAACGAGGGGCCGTACGTGCTGCAGCGCAACGGCCGCCTGTTCATGACGTACTCGGCCAGCGCCACCGACTTCAACTACTGCATGGGCCTGCTGACCGCCGACGCCGACAGCCACCTCCTGGACCCCATGAGCTGGTCCAAGTCGCCGACCCCGGTCTTCACCAGCAACGACACCACCAAGCAGTACGGCCCCGGCCACAACTGCTTCACGGTCGCCGAGGACGGCCGCACCGACGTCCTCGTCTACCACGCCCGCCAGTACAAGGAGATCAACGGCGACCCGCTGAACGACCCCAACCGCCACACCCGCGTCCAGAGGCTCGGCTGGAAGCCGGACGGCACCCCCGACTTCGGCATCCCGGTCGCCGACACCGCGAAGGCGGGGGCATGAGATGAGACGTGCGTACGCGCTTCTCCTCGCCCTGTGTCTGGGGCTGTTCGGCGCACTCGCCACCGCCGGACCCGCCCAGGCCGCGTCCCAGACCGTCACCAACGGCACCCAGTTCACGGACACCTCGGGCAGCCCCGTCCACGCGCACGGCGGCGGAGTCCTCAAGGTCGGCTCGTACTACTACTGGTTCGGCGAGCACCGCAACGCCGACAACACCTTCCGGTACGTCGACGCCTACCGCTCGACCGACCTGAAGAACTGGGAGTTCCGCAACCACGTCCTGACCGAGGCCAGTGACCCGGAGCTCGCCACCGCCAACATCGAGCGGCCCAAGGTCATGTACAACGCGGCCACCGGCAAGTTCGTGATGTGGATGCACAAGGAGAACGGCGCCGACTACAGCGAGGCCCGCGCCGCCGTCGCCGTCTCCGACACCGTCGACGGCGACTACACCTGGAAGGGCAGCTTCCGGCCACTCGGCCAGCACATGTCCCGGGACATCACCGTCTTCGTCGACACCGACGGCGCCGGGTACATGATCTCCGCCGCCCGCGAGAACTACGACCTCCAGATCTACCGCCTCACCGCCGACTACACCGGCATAGCGAGCCTGGTCGCCAACCCCTGGCCCGGCGGCCACCGCGAGGCACCGGCCCTGTTCAAGCGGAACGGCGTGTACTTCATGCTGACCTCGGGCGCCACCGGCTGGAACCCCAACCAGCAGCAGTACGCCACCGCCACCAACCTCGCCGGCCCCTGGTCCGCCATGAAGAACATCGGCGACTCCACGGCCTACGGCTCGCAGACCGCGTTCGTCCTGCCCGTGCAGGGCACCTCGGGCACCTCGTACCTCTACCTGGGCGACCGCTGGGGCAACTCCTTCGGCGGGACCGTCAACGACTCCCGGTACGTCTGGCTGCCGCTGACGTTCTCCAACTCGACCACGATGTCCATGTCCTGGTCGCCGGAGGTCACCGTCGACACGGCGGCCGGAACCGTCTCCGGCACCGGCGCCACGTACAACACCCTGATCGCCCGTCACTCCTCCAAGTGCGCGGACGTGACGAGCCAGTCGCTCTGGGCCGGTGCCCAGCTCAAGCAGTACGACTGCAACGGCGGCGTCAACCAGAAGTACTGGTTCAAGTCCGCCGGAAGCGGCTCCTACCAGCTGATGGTCCGCAACAGCTCCCTGTGCGTCCAGGAGAACGCGAGCACGGTCACGCAGGAGAACTGCGACGCCTCCGCGACCAGCCAGCAGTGGTCGCTGACCACCACCGGCTCGTACGTGAACGTCAAGTCGCGCGCCACCGGCGAGTGCCTGGACGTGAACGGCGCGTCCACCGCCAACTCCGCCGCCCTGATCACGTACACGTGCAACGGAGGAACCAACCAGCAGTGGACGCGCGGTACCTGACCGAGATCAGGCGAGCAGGTCGATCGCGTCGATCGCCGTGCCCGCACTGAGGTAGCCGGTCGTCCCCGAACCGCTCACCACGTCGATCCTGAGCACGTTGTACTGACTCGCGTCCGTCTTCCAGGCGAACGCCGGAACGCTGTACGTGAACGTGTGGTTGTTGCCCCGGTACGAACCGTTGGTCAGCGACCGGGTGTTCGGCTGGGTGGGCGGGGAGGGGATCGCGGACGTCCAGGTGTCGTTGACGGTGACCTGGGGGCGGCCGTTCGCGTACGCCGTCGTCACCCCGATGCGCAGGGTGTGCGCGGCGGCCGCCTGGGCCGAGGTCAGCTTGAAGTACACCAGGATGCCGCTGTTGACGTCCTTCCAGAGGTAGCAGGGGAAGGCCGCCGTCTCCCCGTTGCCGATGACGACGTTGCCCGTCCAGGACGCGGCCCGCGCATCGGACGGATGCGCGTACGTCATCAGCTCCGCGTTCTTGAACCCGCCCGGTGTGCCGTTCCAGTCACCGATCCGCCAGATCGCGCTCGCGTTGGACGGGTCGTTCGAGGCGGGGACGGCGATCGTGTTCAGCGTGGTCGTCCCGCCCGCCGTCACACCCACCGACGTGGTGTACACCGCCAGCTCGCCCTTGAAGACGGTCAGCGTGTACGAGCCCGGCAGGACCCCGGGGATGGAGAAGAAGCCGTCCGAGGAGCGTGCCGAACCCCAGTACTGCGCCCCCGCGTTGGCCAGCCCCACCGTGTACGGGTACGCCGTGTCCCGCCCGGAGATGCCGACGCCCGCCACCTTGCCCCGGCCGCTCGCCGGCACGTACCCGGAGATGCCCAGCCCGTCGGCCCACGGAGTGGTCAGCGTGCCCGGAAACAGTGCCGAGGAGGGCGCCCCGCCGTCCGTGAAGGCGATGACGTACGGACCCTGGAGGCCGAAGCGCTGGGCCTCGGTCTGGTTCTGGCCGTAGTAGAGGATCTCGTACAGGCCACCGCCGTCCGCGCTCTGGTGACGCAGCAGGGAGCGGTAGAAGGGGCCGCCGGAGGCCTTCTCGTGGTTGCTGCGCACGACCCAGAGGCCGACGCCGCCGGAGGACCAGCCGACGTAGTCGTAGTCCATGACACGCCGCCTGGCGTAGTGCTTCGAGCGGGTCTGCCCGTCGGACTTCCGGAACACGTCCGAGGCCTCGATGGTGGTCGGCGCGTACGTGTAGGAGTCGGGCTCGTCGTTGAGGAACGCGCCCTTCTTCACGCGCACGATGTACCGGGTCGCCGAGACGGACGCGTCGGCCTTGTTCGTCCACAGGTAGACGTTGTTCTCGCCGCTGCGGGCCGCGTAGTAGTGCTTCAGCGTGCCGTGCGTGACGGAGACGAGGATCGTCGAACCCGACTGCCTGATGCCGACGGTGGAGGCGCCGAGGCCGGACTCGATGTGCGAGTTCATGCCGCCGTAGCCCTGGTACTCCGTGCCCCGGTACACCAGGGAGGTCAGGTCGCCGGTGGACTTGCTGACCTTGAAGACCAGTTGGGCGCCGGTGTCGACGACGTAGTTCGAGCCGTCGTCGGACCAGCCGAAGGCGGCGGCGTGCGCCGTGCCGGTGAGGGCGGCGCCCGCGACGGCGGTCGCGCCGAGGACGAAGCTGCGGCGGCCGACCGGTCTGCGCGCGGATCCGGACATGGAGGTGTCTCCTTCAGGAGGTGGGGGGTCTGCGGGTGTGAGCGAGAGTGACAGTTGAATCGATTTCGCGAAAGGCCTTTCGCGCTCCCGGCGAAGCACTCCTGTGAAATCGAGCGATAGTCTAGGAAGCGCTTGCCGCACGCGGTACGGTCCAGCGCCAGGCCTTGTCACCGTGACGGAGGAGCCGCGAGTGAGACGTTTCAACATCGCCGTGCTGGCGGCTGTGACGCTGAGCACCGCCTTGTCCGCCGTGCCCGCCCACGCGGGCGGGGGAAGCGGCAGGCCGGGCCTCGCGCACTGCGCCGCCGGCGCCTGCCACTTCGACGTCTCCCCGGGCACCTACGACGTGCGGGTCACCCTCGGAGGGGAGGCCGCCTCCAGCACGAGCGTCAGCGGCGAAACCCGCCGCACCCTGCTGCCCGAGACGGCCGCCCCGGCCGGTGAACGCCTCACCCGCAGCTTCACCGTGAACGTCCGCACCCCCGAGGGCGAGCCCACCGGCCCCGACGGCACCCCCGGCCTCGACCTGCGGATCGGCGGTTCAGCGCCCGCCCTCGCCGGCATCCGCGTCACCCCGGCCCGGCACACCCGCCAGATCTTCCTGATCGGCGACTCCACCGTCTGCGACCAGCCAGGCGACCCGTACTCCGGCTGGGGCCAGCAACTGCCCCAGTACCTGCGCGAGGGCGTCTCCGTCGCCAACTACGCCGATTCCGGCGAGAGTACGGTCTCGTATCTGGGGAACCCGAAGCTGTGGGCCACCGTACGGCCCCTGATCCGCCCCGGCGACCTGGTCCTCGTCCAGCTCGCCCACAACGACAAGACCACGGACGAGACCACCTACCGGGCCAACCTGGAGACCCTGGTGGCGGGAGTCCGGGAGCGGGGCGGACAGCCGGTCCTTGTCACTCCCATCGTGCGACGCTGGTTCAACCCCGACGGCACGCTGAACAACGCAACCGCGCTCCTGGTCAACGGGCTGGGCGTCGACCACCCGGCGGTCACGCGCGCCGTCGCCGCCGCGCAGGGCGTCCCGCTCATCGACCTCACCGCGAAGACGAAGGCACTCGTCGAATCCCTGGGCGTCGAGGGTTCCAAGGCGCTGTACCTCTACAACGAGGCGCGGGACAACACGCACACCTCCGTGCGCGGTGCGACGGCCTACGCGGCCCTGGTCCGCGACGAACTCGTCACCCTGCATCTGGTGCCGAAGGGCAAGGTGCGGGTGAGATGAACCCCTGGGGCGCCCCGACCGGAACCGGGGCGCTCCAGGTCTCACCTACCGTCCAGCCGTTTCGACCGTACCGAGCGTTCCGAGCGTCCTGAGCACGAGAGAGAACCGATGCGACTGCCGCCCGCCGACCGCACGACCGGCCCCGTCACCGGCTACACCCGCGCCCACTGGGAGGCGGCGGCCGACGCCCTGCTCGCCGCCGTCGAGCCGTACGCGACGCGGGACCGCGCGCTGTACCACCTGCCCGGCGACCGCAGCAGCTGGTCGGGCCGGCTCTCCGACGGCCTGGAGGGCTACGCCCGCACCCTGCTGCTGGCCGCCTTCCGCCGCGACGAGAAGGCCCTGGAGCGCTATGCCGACGGCCTCGCCGCCGGCGTCTCGGGCGTCTGGCCCCGTATCGAGGACCGCAGTCAGCCGCTGGTGGAGGCGGCCTCGATCGCGCTCGCCCTGCGGCTGACACGGGAGCTGCTGTGGGACCGGCTGGACGACGGCGTACGCCGGCGGGCGGCCGCCTGGCTCGGCGACGCCCTCACCGCCGAACCCTGGCCGTGCAACTGGGAGTTGTTCCCCGTCACCGTGGGCGGCTTCCTCGCCGAGGTCGGCCACGAGCCGGACGCCTCCCGCGCGGCCGTCGACCGGGGCCTGGAGCGCATCGAGCAGTGGTACGTGGGCGACGGCTGGTACACCGACGGCGACGGCCGCAAGTTCGACTACTACAACGGCTGGGCGATGCACCTCTACCCGGTGCTGCACGCCTGGCTGGAGGGCGACGAGCACCTGCTGGACCTGTACGGGGGCCGCCTGTCGCGTCACCTCTCCGACTACGCCCGCCTGTTCGGCGGTGACGGCGCGCCCATGCACCAGGGGCGTTCCCTGACCTACCGCTTCGCGACGACGGCCCCGCTGTGGCTGGGCGCCCTGACGGGCCGTACACCACTGTCTCCGGGCGAGACGCGGCGCCTCGCCTCCGGAGCCCTGCGCTACTTCCTCGACCGGGGCGCGGTGGACGACCGGGGCCTGCTCTCCCTGGGCTGGCACGGCCCCGACGAGTCCGTCCTCCAGGGCTACTCGGGCCCGGCCTCCCCGTACTGGGCGAGCAAGGGTTTCCTCGGCCTGCTTCTGCCGGCCGACCACGAGGTGTGGACCGCCACGGAGGAACCCGCTCCCGCCGAGCGCACGGACGCCGTCACTCCCGTCGGGCCGCCCAACTGGCTGCTCCAGTCCACCCGTTCCGACGGCGTGGTCCGCCTGCACAACCACGGCAGCGAGGACGTCCGCTACGACCCGTACTACACGCGCCTGGCCTACTCGACCGTGACGGCTCCGGCGCCGTCGCACGACAACAGCGTGTTCGTGGGCGACGACCCGAGCCGCACGGGCATCGAACCGCTGGGCACCGGCGAGGGCTGGGCGGCCTCGCGGCACACGGCGGGCGGCGGAGCACGGGTGACGAGCGTGGTGCTGGCGCGGGGAGCGTCGGAGGTGCGGGCCCACTGGGTGTCGGGGGCCGAGCCGGGCACGCCGGTGCGGGTGACCGGCTGGCCGGCGGCGGAGGGCGTCCGGGCGGAACTCCTGCCCGCGATCGGCCTGGACGAGACCCTCACCGGCGTCACCGGCGAGAACACCACCCTCTTCGTCGCCCTGGCCCGGCTGACGGCGGAGGAGAACCCCGTTCCGCTGCCGGACACCGTCGTCGTCAGCGGTTCCGGCGACGGGGAGCTGACGGTCCGCTGGGACGAGGGGCCCGAAGTGCGGGTCCGGCTCGACGGTTCCGGCGTGAACGTCGCCTGACCGAGGACGCCCACGAGCACATCCGGAACGCCGCCACGCTCCATCCCCGGCTGCCGGTCCGCGTCCTGAGCCGGCTGCTGCGGGACACCCGCACCGCTGCCACGGCCGCTGAGAGCCGGGCGCTGCCCGTGGACGTCATGCGCCGGATGGCCGAGCGGATGGGGGCGGCACCGCTCACCGTTCCGGAACAGGGCTCCGGGGCACGCTCGAGCGCTCCGGGGAAGGTGCCCAGACGGACGTACTTCGGCCGGGGCCGAAGCGATCCGGACCTAGCGTGGGCCCATGAGCGCACACCCGAAGCAGCCGCAGACCACGGAGACCACGGACACCGCGCAGACCGGGACGACCGCGCAGACCGGGAGGACCGCGCAGACGGCCCCCGCCTTCGCCGACCTCCACCGTGCCGAGGAGCCGCTCCTGCTGCCCAACGCCTGGGACTGCGCGTCGGCGCGGATGCTGGCGGCGCAGGGATACCGGGCGATCGCCACGACCAGCCTGGGCGTCGCCGCCGTCGCGGGTCTGCCGGACGCGGTGGCGGCGACCCGTGACGAGACGCTCCGGCTGGCCCACGCCCTCGGGTCCGAGCCGTTCCTGCTGTCCGTCGACGCCGAGGAGGGCTTCAGCGACGACCCGGACGAGGTGGCGGAGTTCGCGCGGGAGCTGTACGCCGTCGGAGTCGCCGGCATCAACCTGGAGGACGGCTGCGGGCCCGTCGACCGCCTGGCGGCGAAGATCACCGCGGTCAAGAGGGCCGCTCCGGGCCTGTTCGTCAACGCCCGCACGGACACCCACTGGCTCCGCGAAGGCGACCTCACGGACACCCTCACCCGACTCGACGCCTACCGCCGGGCGGGCGCGGACGGGGTGTTCGTCCCCGGCCTCACCGACCTGCGCCAGATCGCCACGCTCGTGCGTCACCTGGACGTCCCCCTCAACGTCCTCCACTCGCAGGGCGGCCCCTCCGTCGCCGAGTTTGCCGAGGCCGGCGTACGCCGCGTCAGCGTCGGCTCTCTGCTGTACCGACGGGCACTGGGCGCGGCCCTGGAGGCGATGGCGGACATCAGGGCGGGCCGGACGCCGAGCGGTGCGGCACCGTCGTACGAAGAGGTGGCGCGGCTTGCGACCGGCTAGGGTCTCTCGCGAAAGTAGATCTTGAGGCCGGGTGTCCCCGTGCCTCAGCTGATGGTGACACGGAAGATTTTGTCCGAGCCGTCCGCCTCACCTCCGTTGTTGTCGCTGTTGGTGGTAGACAGCCACAGCTGGTCGGCGCCCGGCACCTTGGTGACCGTGCGCAGGCGGCCGTAGGTGCCGACGTAGTACGCGGTCGGGGTGCCGACGCTCTCGTTGTCGCCGTTGATCGGGATCCGCCACAGGCGTTCGCCGCGCAGGGACGCCATGTAGACCACGTTGCGGACGATGGCGATGCCGCTGGGCGAGGCCTCGGAGACGTTCCAGCTGGCCTTGGGGTTGGTCATCCCCGAGACGCCGCAGTTGCCCTCGCAGGTCGGCCAGCCGTAGTTGGCGCCCGGCTCGATCAGGTTCAGTTCGTCCTTGGAGCTGTTGCCGAACTCCGCCTCCCACAACCGGCCGTTGCGGTCGAAGGCGAGGCCCTGCGGGTTGCGGTGCCCGTAGCTGTAGACGTAGTTCCCGAACGGGTTGCCGGGGGCCGCCTTCCCGTCCGTCGTCATGCGCAGGATCTTCCCGTTCAGGGAGTTCTTGTCCTGGGCCAGGTCGGGTGTCTGGGCCTCGCCGGTGGAGACGTAGAGGTAGCCGTCGGGGCCGAAGGCGAGGCGGCCGCCGTTGTGGTAGCGGTTCTTCTTGATGCCCTGGAGCAGCACCGTGTAGTCGCCGAGCTTCGTGCCGTCGTACGTCATACGGACCACGCGGTTGCCCTCGGACGCGGTGTGCATGAGGTAGACGTGGTGGTTGGTCGCCCACTTCGGGTCGACGGCGACACCGAGGAGCCCGCCCTCGCCGTTGGTGGTGACGGCGTTGGGGACGGTCCCCACCTGGGTCTTCGCGCCGGCCTTGGTGACCTTCCAGACGCGGAAGTCGTCCCGCTCGGTGACCAGGGCGGACTGTCCGTCGGGCAGCCAGGAGGTGCCCCACGGGATGGTCCAGCCCGTGGACAGGGTGGAGACGGACGACGGGACACCGCCGTCGGTGGCGCACGCCTTGGTGGTGAAGTTCACCGTGTTGCTCTGCGGGGAGACGTTGCCCGCCGCGTCGCGTGCGACGACGTTCAGGGCGTACGGGCTGTCGCAGGCGAGCCCGGTGAGGGTGGTCGACGTGCCGCTGGCGACCGTCTTGTAGACCGTGGTGCCGCTGCGCACGTCGTACCCGGTGACCGCCCGGTCGTCCGTGGCGGCGCCCCAGGTCAGGTCGACGGCGTTCGCGGTGATGCCGGCCGCGGACAGCGTGCCGGGTCTGCTCGGCGGTGTGGTGTCGGAGCTGGGCTTGGTCGTGCAGTCGACGACCGGGCTGGCGGAGGAGGTGTTGCCGGCCGCGTCCCGGGCGATGACGGTGAGGTTGTACGTCGTGTCGGGCGTGAGGCCCGTCAACGCCTTGGAGACCGAACTCCCGGACGCCTCACTGATCTTGTTGCCGTGCTCGTAGATGTCGTACGCCGTCACGCCCACGTTGTCCGTGGCGGCGCCCCAGGCGAGGGTCAGGCCGTTCTCGCCGATGTCCGAACAGCTGGGCTGACCGGGGCGGGTGGGCGCCTGGCTGTCGGCCGCCGCCGCGACGCCGACACGGTCCAGGTTGGGGCCGCCGGAGTCGGTGGTGGCGGTCGCGCGGATCTTGTTGGACCCGGCCTTCAGCGGCACGTTCACGGTCTTCGTCGCCCAGGTGTCCCAGTCGGCGGTGCCCGGGAAGGACACGCCCGAGGCGACCACGGTGCCGCCCACGGAGATGTCCATCGGCCGGTTGACGGACGTCCCGTTGGCGTATCGGAGGGCGAGCGACGAGGTCCCGGCGGCGGTCGCGCTCACCGTGAACTCCACGTAGGAGCCGGTGACGTTGGTGTAGTCGACGAAGCCGGTGCCGGTGTAGCCGGTGTGGTTGGTGGCGACGGCGCCCTGGGAGATGGTGGCGTCCTCGGCCTGGTAGTCGGTGGCCGCACGGGCACTGCCCCCGGTGAGGCCGACGAGCGGCACGGCGAGAGCCAGGGGCAGGCCCCATGCCACGGTTCTGGTGGGTCGTTTCATGAACGGAATCCCCCCGGGGCGACGGCCATCCCCGGTGAAGCGGCCGTGTTCTTCAGGGAGTTGACCGGCTTCACGCGGATCAGCCGGGTCTCGCCGGGTCGCAGGGTCGCGCTGTAGGAGTCGTCGATCACACCCTTGTGGGAGCCGGACCACAGGTCGGTGACATCACCGGAGCCGGTGAAGCCGACCTGCGACCAGTCCACGGAGACCGTCGTGTTGCCGGACGTACCGGTGTTGAACAGGGCCACCACGTACTGGCCGTCGCTCTCCTTCTTGCTCCAGACCTGCTTGACCCCGCTGCTGACGATCCGCTTGGCGGCGACGCCGTCCTGGTTGACCCCGATGAGCCGGTCGTTGGTCAGCATCGCCTTGTCGACCGGGTCGAGGTCGGTCAGGTCGGTGCCGAGCAGCAGCGGCGAGGCGGCCATCGCCCAGAGGGTGAAGTGGGACCGGCGCTGGTCGGCGGTGAGGCCCACCCGGTCGCCGTTGCCGATCTCCAGGGAGTCGAGGTCGTTCCAGCCGCCCGGACCGGCGTGCGGCTGCCAGGAGGCCGCCGAGTTGAAGCGGGAGGAGACATGGGACCAGTCGGTGAGCGGATAGCCGCTGCCGTTGTCACCCGGACCGCAGTAGCACTCCACGTCGCCCTGGGTGCGCCAGCTGTTCGCGTGCTTGCGCCAGGTGGCGGCGTCCGCGATCGCGAGGTTGTTGGACAGCGCGAAGTTGATGGGCCTCCCCGTGGCGCGCAGCGCCTTGTCCCAGGCCTGGACGTCGGGGATGTCGTGGCTGCCCACTCCGTCGATCTTGAGGTAGTCGACTCCCCAGGAGGCGAACTGCCGTGCCCAGGAGTTCACGAACTCCTGCGCGCCCGGCTTCTGGTAGTCGATGTAGTACATGTTCTTGCAGTTGTAGTTCTTCTCCGTCTTCGACGTGTCCGCGATGTCCTTCGCGTGGTACGAGGTTCCCTCGATCGGCGTGTTCCTGGTGACGGCGTTCTTGGCGATGCCGGGCGTCACGTAGAAGCCGAACTTCAGGCCCTTGGAGTGGATGTAGTCGGCCAGCGCCTTGATGCCGCCGGGGAACTTGGCCGTGTCCACGGACCAGCGGCCGTAGGAGTCGACGACGAAGCCGTTGTCGTCGCACTTCTGCCAGAAGTCGTCGAGGTTGACGTAGACGAAGCCGTGGTTCTTGAGGCCGCTGGAGGCCAGCGCGTCGGCCTGGGCCTTGATCTTCGCCTCGGTCGGCCAGCGGCGGGTGAAGCTCCAGCTGCTCCAGCCCATGGCGGGCCGGACCGACTGGCCGTTGTCGGAGGCGGCCGCCGGACGGGCGGCGGCCAGCAGCGGGACGGCCGAGGCGATCAGCAGTCCGACCAGGGCGACGACCAGTGATCTGACGCGGGTGAAGCGGGTGATGCCTGTCATGACTGTCCCCTCTTCGCGGGAGTCGCGTACGAGGTGCCGATCCACGCCTCGTCGATCCGCAGCCGCTGGTAGCGGGTCGTGTCGGTGGACGCGGCCCAGGTGGAGTCGACCTGGAGGCGGACGTAGCGGGCGTTCGCGGCGGTCAGGTCGATGCCCTGCATGCCGCGGCGGCTCGGCAGCTGTCCGGTCTTCACCGGGCTGCCCCAGGTCGTGCCGTCGGCGCTCAGATACACCTTGTAGTCCTTGATCCGCGCCGACTGCTCGGTGTCCGAGCGGGCGTAGGCGACGGAGTCCTCGCGCTGGTTGAGCCCGAGGTACTGGACCTTCTTCGAGCTGCCGAGGTCGAAGGTGAGGCTGACCGGGAGGGTCTTGTTGTTGTCCCAGTAGGTGCGGTAGTCGCCGTCAGCGGCGGCCGAGCCCGCGTGGGAGCTCGCCGAGGCGCTCGCGCTCACCTTGACGCCGGAGAGGATGCCCTGGCGGCCGGCCGTGGTGACCTTGAACACCGTGTCGTACGGGTCCCAGTTCCCGAGGCCGGTGAGGGTGAGGACGCCGCCCGACTGCGACCACGAAACGGCCGCGCCGGTACGCAGGTTGGTGACCGAGGCGACGCGGTAGCCGTTGTCGCGGACGCGCAGGGTGCTGGTGCTGGGCGGGGTCAGGACGTGGATGTACTGGCGGTCGGCGTCGGTCTTGCTGATCGTGGTCACGCCGTGCGCGCCGTCGTTCCAGAAGCCCGGCTTGAGACCGCCGTACAGGTAGCCGCCGCCCTCGGTGCCGTGCAGGGACTCCCAGATGGGGTCGAGGTAGGAGTTCGCGAAGTTGTTGAAGTCCGCCTGGTTCGCCGGGAACTTGCCGTTGACCTGGGCGGTCTCGGCCATCAACGCCTTCACGGACGAGCCGGCGTTGGTGACGAGGCGGCCGAGGGTGAGCATCTTGTCGACGGCCGGGTCGGTGCCGCCGTACCACCACGAGCCCGTGGCGGGCAGCTTGAAGTCGGCCTCGGTGAGGCGGGGCTGGGCCGTGTAGACCGCCTGCGGGTAGTCGTACGCCGGCGTCATTCCGGTCTTCTGCTCATTGCTGATCATGTCCATGATCGGCGTGTCTTCGTTGTTGTTGCTGATCGTGTAGTTCGGGCGCTTCTGGTAGACCTGCGCGTAGAGGTTGTTGCTCTCCCAGTAGGCGTTGTCGTTGTCGATCCAGAAGCCGCCGAGGTCCGGGTAGCGGTTCATGACCTCGAAGAAGTTGTCGTAGCTGAACTGCCCGAAGCCGTCCCGGGTGGTCAGGTCGACGTCCTTGCCCTTGTACGAGGAGTACGCCGCCGAGTCGAGCCACTCGTGCCCGCCCTCGGCGTGCCACTGGGGGTCGTCGGTCATGTAGAGGATGACCTTCAGCCCCTTGGCCTTCGCGGCGGTGACCAGTTCGCCGAGGAAGTCCCGCTTGGTCGAGCAGGAGCCGGGGATCTTCGACGGCCAGGCGCGGGCGTAGCCGAGGCGGCTGTGGAAGGAGGCGAGGACGAGGTACTGCGTGTGCAGCTTCTGGGCCTCTTTGACCCAGTAGTCGGCGTTCCAGCCTCCGTCGGTGACGTCCTTCTCCCACTCGGTGCAGCTGGTGTGGGCGGGCGCGGTGCGCAGGCCCCAGTGCAGGAAGAGGCCGCCGACGGAGTTGCGCAGGAATTCCTGGCGGGGGTTCTCCAGGTCGAGCGGCTTCGCCGACGCGGCGGCGAGAGCGGCGGGAGCGGCGGGTTGGGTGAGCCCGAGAATCACGGCGAAGGCGAAGAGAACGATCGCCGCGACCCGGTGCCCGGGAACGGTGGGGGGTGTCATGGGGTGTCGCTCCTCATCCGAGCTGGTAGCCGCGGAGCTTGGTGAGCAGGAGGTAGGTGTTCTGCAGGGAGCCGGAGGTGTCACCGAGGGAGCGGTAGATGCCCCACTTCGGGCGCACCCGGTCCGCGAGGAAGGTGTCGACGCCGGTCTTCGACGCGTCGATGACGGTCGAGCCGCCGCTCTTGAGGATCCAGCGGACCGAACCCGCCGACCCGTTGCCGACCTTGATCTGGAAGTCGACGTCGGTCCACTTGTCGTGCAGGGGGTCCAGATCGGTTCGGCCGACGAGGATGTCGTCGATGGCGAGCTTCAGCTCGATGGTCTGCTTGCCGTTGACCCGGCGCAGGGACTGCACGACGATCGGCGAGCTGCCCGCGCCCGGCTGCTTCATCTGCATGATGTGCGTGAAGGTGGTGGTCGCCTTCAACGAGCTCGGGAGGTACATGGAGTACGTGACCCGCCAGGTCTGGCCCTGGGTCCACTTGAGGTAGCTGCTGCCGCTGGTGCGCAGTCCGGTGACCTCCTGCCGCTGCCGGTCGGTCGACGTGTCACGGTCGACCGTGTGCATGTTGAAGCGCCAGTTGTCGCCGGTGGCGTAGATGTGCGGCTGTCCGGCGGTGTGCGAGTCCGCGCGGTCGTCCTCGATCGTCTCGAAGGCGCCCAGGCCGTCCTCGCTCGCGGACGGCGCCCACTTCTGCTGCCAGGAGGCCGCGTGCGCCGTGGTCGCGGCCGGAAGACCGACCGCTGCTCCCGCCGCACCACCGAGGGCGGCACCCAGCAGCCTCCTTCTGGATGTGCTCATGACACTAATCACCTCGCAGCTGTTCGTTCATGATCAGGAAGGCGCCCAGCCCGTGGAAGTCGTTGGTGGCCCGGGTGCGGGCGATGTAGTACGCGTAGTCGCCGACGTTCGTGCCTTCGGAGATGTCGGCGAGCTCGGTGCGGCCGTCGGTGCCGACCGAGAGCTTCGCCAGGACGCCCTGATAGCCGCGGCGCGCGACGGCCGTGTAGTGCCGGTCGAGGTACCCCTGCCGGGCGCCGCGGTCGAGGGCGTAGGTGAACATGCTGGAGCAGGACGTCTCGGTCCAGTTGCCGCTGCTGCCGCCCTTGTCGATCACCTGGAACCAGCGCCCGGTCGCCGGGTCCTGGTACTTCTCCAGGCCGGCCGCCAACTTCCGGAAGATCTTCAGAAGTTGGGCCCGACGGGGGTGGTCGGCGGGGATCGCGTCGAGCACGTTGGTGATCGCCATGGAGTACCAGCCGACCGCCCGGCACCAGTGCTCGGGGGCGAGCCCGGTCCGCGGGTCCGCCCAGCTCACGCTCTTCGACTCGTCGTAGGCGTGCTTCAGCAGGCCGCTCGCGACCTGGAGGTGGCTGCCGTAGAGGGAGAGCTGCTTGGCCGCCTCGTCGTCGGCGTACGCCCGGTCGTCGAACTCCTTGCCGTACTCGACGAGGAACGGGTTCACCATGTAGACGCCGTCCGCCCAGAGTTGGTTCGCGCGGCCGGCGGTGTCGGCGTGCCAGAAGCCGCCGTCGGAGGTGCGCGGAAAGGTGTTCAGGCGGTCGCGGATCTTCTTCGCCGCCTTGCGGTAGCGGTCGTCGCCCGTCTCGTGGTGCAGGATCACCAGCAGGCGGCCGGCCTGCATGCTGTCCAGGCTGTTGAAGGGCTGGTCCATGGAGCCGTCGCTCTTCACGAAGCGGTCGACGTAGTCCTTGATGTAGGTGAGGTAGCGGGCCTCGTGCGTGCGCCGGTAGGTGAGGTACTGGCCGTAGAGGTAGAGGCCGACCGGGTAGGACCAACTGCCTATGGTGTTCGGGGTGTAGCGGGTCATGGTGGAGTCGACCAGGGCCACGGACCAGTCGGGGGCGGCGGCCGGGCGGCCCGCCGGCCGCGCGCCCGCGGCGACGGCCGGGGACGGGCCGGCCGCCGGCAGAGCGGCCAGGGTGACGGCGGCCAGGGCGACGGTCGTCAGCGCCGTGGACATGCGTCGGCGTGTCATGTTCCTCCCTTTCGAATGAGGCCTTGCGGTGGGGGCCTTTACGGCGCAGGGCATGGCCTGCCGGACCCTTTCATCCGATGTCTGACGAACGGGAGCCTCCGTCTACGCGGTCGGCGTCGTGGTCTCGCTCATGGATGCGACCTGCTTTCCGGAAGGTGGGGGGCATGGAAAGTCAGCAGGACAATGGCGTTCACATGGGTGTACTGAGTTCAGTGACTCGTTTGGCAGCGCCATACAGAGTTGCGCCACGAGGTCACGTGGTCAATGGTCCGGACCGAAGACATCGGATGCGTTTCCGGTCAATCTGTGGCCGATAGCGAGCCCGGGGCGCTGTTCGAAGGATTGACGCGGCCATGCCGAGAGGGCACCTTGGTTCCCGTCAGGTAAGGAAACTTTCCTAACAGAAGGGTTCCATCGTGCGCATGCGACCACTGACCCTCGTCGTGACCTGCTCGGCCGCCCTGCTCACCGCCGGAGTACTCCCCGCGGCCGCCACCGGCGCCCCCTCACCGACATCCGCACAGGAGGGCACGGTCAGCGCGGCCGACCTGCTCGCCAAGGTGACGGGCTGCTCGCAGCTCTCCAACGGCAAGTACCGGACGGACGAGGAGACTTCTGCCACGATCCCCGTGTGCGGCAAGAACGGCGCGGTGTTCTGGAAGGCCGACATGGACATCGACTGCGACGGCCAACGCACCTCGAAGTGCAACGAGGACACCGACCCCTGGTACCAGGACGACACGGCGTTCCACCAGTCCAACGGCAAGCCGCTGAAGGCCGATTCACTGCCGTACGTCGTGGTGCCCAGTTCCAGCAGCATCTGGAACTACTCCGCTGCCGGCATCAAGGGCGGCGGCGTGGTCGCCGTGATCTACAACAACAAGGTCGAGTACGCCGTCGTCGGCGACACCGGCCCCACGAAGATCATCGGCGAGGCCTCGTACGCCACCGCGAAGGCTCTCGGCATCGACCCGGACCCGGAGTCCGGCGGAACCGACTCCGGGGTGACCTACATCCTGTTCAAGAACTCCCAGGTCTCCCCCCTTGAGAACCACAACGCGGCGGTCACCCTCGGCGACCGCCTCGCTCAGCAGTTCCTGCGGGACAACTGACCGCCGGAGCCTGGGAGGACCTGCTGGATGCCGACGCTATGTGTCGAGCGCGGCGACCAGCAGGGCGATCGCGGCCAGGTCCGGTGCGTCGCGCAGGAAGGTGACGGCCTGGCGGCCGGCGAACTCGCGGTGCGCGTCGGTCACGGCGGGGTCGACGGCCGTCTCGGCCTGCACATGGATGTAGTTCAGGTCCGTGGCGAACAGCATCGAGAACGACTCCGGGCCCGTGATGACGGCCGGGCCCCCGGCCTCGCGGTAGGCCCGGGCCAGGCGCCGGGCGGATGCGATGTTCACGTCGTTGCCGCCCGACCAGACGTACAGGGCACGCGCGAACTCGCGTTCTGCCGAGACGGGCCCCGCGTTGTCCCAGTCGAGCAGGACCGGCCCGTCCGGGCCGACCAGGACGTTCTGGGGCTGGAGGTCGAGGTGCGAGGTCACCAGGCCGCTCGGCGCTGACGGTGTCACCCAGTGGGCCAGTTGCGGCGCGGACGTGGCGGCAAAGCGGGCGAGCTCCTGAGACCAGGGCAGGCCGGCGTCCCGCACCTTCTTGAGCACGTCCTCCCACTCGGCGTCGTCCGGGCACCGCTCGTACCAGTCGCTCGGCGCCTCGACGGTGCCCTCACCGGCCCGGTGCAGCAGGGCCATGGTCCGGCCGAACCAGTCCAGGATCTCCGGGTCGGACGCGTCCGCCTTCGCGCCCTCGACCCAGTCGTACAGCTTCACGTACGACCCGCCCGGGGAGCCGGGAAGCGTGACGTGCGCGCCGTGCCGGTCGGGGTGGAGCCGGGGCGAGGCGATGCCCAGGTCCGCCGCGGCGTCCCGTAACGCGGCCTCGCGGCCGACCTGCGTCTCGTCGCAGCCGAAGAGGAGTTCCTTCACGGCCCACGCGTGCCCGTTCCCGGAGAGCTTCCAGATCTGGCCCAGGGCGCCCCGGGTCACCGGGGTCATGGTCCAGGGGCCGGGGCCGAGCGCGTAGACCTCCGCTATCCGGTCCGCCGTGTCACGCATGAGTCGTCCCCTTCTCGCCGGGCCAGTTCTGAAGCAGTACGTGCAGGGCGTCGATCGCCCGGTCCCAGGACGCCTGTACGTCACGGGGTGCGCCGAAGGCACCGGTGGACTCCAGGGCGCAGTAGCCGTGGAAGGTGCTGCGCAGCAGCCGCACGGCGTCGGTGAGGTCGGGTTCCTCCAGGCCGTAGGCGCGGAGCATGCCGTAGGTGACGTCGGCCGTGCGGCGCATCGCGGGGGAGTCGGTGGCGAGGGCCTGGTCGACGGGGATCTGGGTCGCCGCGTACCGCCCGGGGTGTTCCAGGGCGTAGGCCCGGTAGGCCCCGGCGAAGGCGGCCAGGGCTTCCTTACCGGCTTCCCGTCCTTCGACCGCCGCCGCGATCCGGTCGATCATCTCGCCGCCCGCGAGGAGGGCCAGGCGGGTGCGCAGGTCCTGGAGGTTCCTGACGTGCGAGTAGAGACTCGCGTCCTTGACCCCGAAGCGGCGGGCCAGGGCGGACAGGGTGACGTGCTCGAAACCGGCCTCGTCAGCGAGGTCGGCCGCGGCGGCGACGAGACGGTCGGGGGTGAGGCCGGCTCTGGGCATGGGGGGCTTGGGGTCACCTCTCGAACGGGGCCATGTCGCCTGCGAAGCAGCGGACGGGCTCCCGAGTGGAGGCCCACAGGCGCGCCGTGTGATCGTAAACCGCCGGTTCCGCGCCCGCCGCCGCTTCCCACCACGCTGTGAGAGGCTCCGCTTCAAAGCCCTCCTCGACGCCGTGTCCGTCCCGTCGCAGATGCCTCAGCGGATCGGTGCGTACACCACCCCCAGCTTGTCGATCTCGTCGCCGGCGCGGCCCGTGAATCCGGCGATCTGCCGGCCCGCCGGGGCCGTGAAGGTCTTCGCGTCGGAGGTGGCCGTACCGGTGGACAGCGTGCGTCCCTTGTCGGTGGTGAAGGTCGCCGAGAACAGCCGGGTGCGGCCGTCCTTCTGGCCCTGTGTCAGCTTCACCGAGGTCAGGTGCTCGCCCGCCGTCAGGGTGAGGGACGCCGCCGTGCCGCCCGTGCCCCCGTGGGTCAGGACCGTGCCGCCGTCGTGGGTCAGGGAGACCGCGTCCAGCCGGGCGCCGCCGCGCAGGGTGAGGGTGCGGGGAGCTGGGGTCGCCGGCAGGTCGTCGGCGTCGTTGAAGGCCGTGCCGTGCGGGCCGCCGAAGAAGTCGCTCGCGCGCAGCGAGGAGTCCAGGGTGTAGGAGAAGTCGACCGTGTGCGGGAAGTGGTCGGACAGGTTGCCGCCCGCGGAGTCCAGGAAGGACGCCCAGTCGTTGTGGTAGCGCGTGGCGTTCAGGTTCACCAGCTTGCTGCCCCGGTAGAGGATCTTGTCCACGACCTCGCAGTCGTCCGTGGGCGCCGTGGTGGGGCAGACGAGAGGGGCACCGCCCTGGGCCGGGGGCGTTCCGCCCTTCACCCGCTGGACCCAGGCGTCGGTCAGGCCGTTCTCGCTCAGCAGCGTGCGGATGTTGTCGCCGCTCCGCGTGTACCGCGTGTTCGTGTCGCCCATGACGATGATCGCGTTGCCCGCGGAGTTCGCCTGGATGAAGTCGGAGAGCTGCTCGACGTTGGCCCGGCGGGCGGCGAGCGCGTCGGCCGTGTCGTCCGCGTTGGTGTGCACGTTGTAGAGGTCCACGTAGACGCCCTCGGCCAGCCGCACCCGCGCCAGCGAGAAGCCCTTCGGGGTGAGGCAGTTGGTGCCGGTGCACTTGCTCCACTTCACCCGCTGGAAGTCCTCGAAGGGATGGTCCGAGAGGGTGTTGAGGCCGTCGCCGAAGGGGACGCCGCCGCTGGTCGCGGTGCGGTGGGCGTGGTCGTCGCCCGCGTACAGGGCGGCGTGGTAGTTGAAGTCCTCCTGCACGTTGACGATGTCGTACGCCCCGAGGCGCGGGGAGATCAGCGGGGTGTTCTTCTCGGGATGTCCGGAGCTCAGGCCCTCGGGCAGGCCCGCGACGTTGTAGGTGAGGACGCTGAAGGAGCCGGAGTCCGCTGCGGCGGCGGGTGCGGCGGAGGTGGCTGCGAGGCCTGTGCAGGCGAGGGCGGTGGCCACGAGGGTGCCGATCAGTCTCTTCATGGGGGGTGTCTTCCGGTCGGGGGGCGAGCGGACGGAAAGGCGAACGGATGAAAAGTGAACGGTGCTCAGGTTCGGGCCAACGCCTGTGGGACGCAAGGGGGTTCGGGAGAACAGTGGGAGACGCGCCGACGTCAGGGGTGACGCAGCAGGTTCAGGTCCGAGCCCCAGGAGTCGAGGACCTCGTCGTGCCCGGCCGCCCGCGCCGCCTCCTCGACCTCGGCGAAGAGCGCGCGCTGGGTGTGCGGATCCCCGTCGGCCAGCAGGCGGCGCACGACGGGCAGCAGCCGCTCCGCGTCCCACCGCCTCTCGCCCAGCGGGGTCCGCTCCAGCTCCCACTGGAGGTACTTGTTGTACGGCCGGACGCGGCGGTGCAGCGCGAAGAGCACCTCCAGGGCGTACGGGACGGACTCGGCGGCGTCCAGGTGGCCCATGGCGGGGTGGCCGTCGCGGTAGCTCTTCAGGGAGCGGTAGGTCTGGTTGACGTAGGCGTCGAGCCAGCCGTCGACGGCGGCCCGGGCCTCCTCGGCGCCCAGCGTCCGCTTCTCGTCGAGGATCCGGGCGACGGTCCCGCCGAGGCGGTCGAGCAGCAGCTCGGCGTGGACGTAGGAGTACCGCGCGAAGCTGTCGGGGCGGCCGGGCATGCCGCGGGTGCGGAACTCCGCCAGCGGGATCACCACGAGGTCGAGGTGGGCCGAGCGGAAGCGGTCCAGCTCGGTCAGGGCGGTGGCGGTCTCGTCCCTGACGATGACGTGCAGGTCGTAGTCGGAGTGGACGGTCGGCATGCCCTCGTGGACACGGGAGCCGCTGAGGACCAGCCCGGCGACGCCGGGGTCCGCGGCCGCCCGTGCGGTGAAGGCGGCCAGGGTGTCCTCGGGGGTGCCGCCCAGGACGATGTGCATGGTGATCTCTCCTGCGGAAACGTCACGGAAAGCGGGTTCGTTTCGCGTCTGCGGTGTCCGGGACACCGCGCAGAGAGATCACCTCACGCGAGTGACGCTACCCCTTCCGCGTGCCTCTCGGTAGCGCTTTTCCCGCGCCCCGCACGCCAGTTGGCGGCATGTCCGGTCGCCGTCCCCGGCCGCCGCGGGAGCCGTAAAGTTGCCGGGAGCCGGGAGCCGGGAGCCGGGAGCCGGGAGCCGGGAGCCGGGAGCCGGGAGCCGGGAGCCGGGAGCCAGGGAGCTCGAGAGCAGGGAGGCGGGGGAGGGCGCATGGTGCGGGCAGGGCGCACGGTGGATTGCCGGGCGGTGCGGGCGGTATGACGTACGAGGCGGCGCGGAGCGAGGAGGACTCCGGCGGAAACTCTCCGGGGGACGCGGCCGGCTACGGCGGAAACCCCCTGACGGACGCGGCCGACGATGGCGGCGGCACTCCGGCGGGCGCGTCCGGCGACGGCTTACGTGGCCCCCGGCCGCTGTGGCGGCAACGGGACTTCGGGATCTTCTGGGCCGCGCAGACGCTCTCCGTGCTCGGCGACTCCTTCGCCCTGATCGCCCTGCCCCTGCTGGTCCTGGAGGCCACGGGCTCGGTCGCGCGGATGGGGTTGCTGACGGCGGTGGGCGGCGCGGCGTCGGTCGTGGCGGCGGTGTTCGCCGGGGCGGTCGTGGACCGGGTGGACCGGCGCCGGCTGCTGATCGTGTGCGACCTGGTGCGCATGGGCCTGTACGGGGCGATCCCGCTGGTGTGGCTGTTCGGCCCGCAGATCTGGCTGCTGTACGTGGTGCTGCCGCTCTGCGAGGCCGTCGGCATGCTGTTCGCGGTGGGCTACGTCACCGTCGTGCGCGGCCTGGTCGGCACCGAGCGGCTCACCGAGGCCAACGGGCGGCTGGGCGCCACCGCCGCCGCTGCGGGCGTCCTCGGGCCGCTGTGCGCGGGGCTGGTCGCCGCATGGTCCGGCCCGGCCGCGGCCGTGGGCGTCGACGCGGCCAGCTTCGGGGTGTCGGCCACGTGCCTGTTCTTCGTACGGTTCCGCACGCGTACGGCAGGCGACGAGCGGACGGGCGAGCGCCAGGGACTGTGGCGGGACCTGCGCACCGGCGTCGCCTTCCTCCGCGGCCATCCGGTGCTGCGCTCGCTGACCGTCCTGCTGTTCGTGTTCAGCTTCCTCACGCTCGGCCTGAACGACCTGGTCATCTACCACCTCAAGCACGACCTCGGCCACGACGACGGCACGGTCGGCACCGTCATGGCGCTCGGCGCGCTGGGCACCATCACCGGTGCGCTGCTGGTGGCCCGGATCCGCCGGCGGCTCGGCTTCGGGCCGACGTGGACCGGGGCGGTCGCGGTGTGCGGGCTCGCCTTCGCCGGTCTCGGCTGGGCCCGTGACGTGCCGGTCGTCGCCGCCCTGAGCGCCGCCTTCCTGGCCTGCGTCGGCGTGGCAGGCACCTGCTCGATGTCACTCCGTCAGGAGGTCACCCCGGAACATCTCCTGGGCCGGGTCACCTCCGCCTTCTGGACCCTGCACTACGCGGCCGCCCCCGCCGGCGCGGCCCTCCTCACCTGGGCCGCAGAGGAACAGGGCACGGCTCCCGTCGCCCTGGCCGCCGGAGCGATGTGTGTCCTGCTCGCCGTGACCGCCCTGTTCACCCCGATCCGCGGGTCGGGCCGCGGCCGGAAACCGGTCTGACCAGGCCACCGCCCACTATCGTGAGCAGAGAAGGCGCCCACCCGGTGCGTCCGCGGGAACCGGTCGGAGGAGACGATGAGCGGGGAACGGCCCGGGCGATCCGAGCAGCACCTGCCCAAGCTGCGGCTGGACGAGCTGCTGGACGAACTCCAGGCGCGGATCGACGCGGCGCGAGGCGCCCAGGGCCGGGTGCACAGCCTGCTGGAGGCGGTGCTGTCGGTCGGCCGGGAGCTGGATCTCGCCCAGGTCCTGCGGCGTATCGTCGAGGCGGCCGTGGTGCTCGTGGACGCCGAGTACGGGGCACTGGGCGTCATCGGCGACGACCGGATGCTCTCCGAGTTCCACACCGTCGGCGTCAGCGAGGAGCAGCGGGCCCGAATCGGAGACCTGCCCAGCGGGCACGGCATCCTGGGCGAGCTGATCCGGCACCCGGAGCCGCTGCGCCTCGCGGAGATCTCCGAGCACTCGGCCTCCTACGGCTTCCCGCCCCACCACCCGCCGATGCACTCGTTCCTGGGCGTGCCCATCCGGGCCCGCGACCGCGTGTTCGGCAACCTCTACCTCACCGAGAAGCGCGGCGCGGCGGAGTTCGACGCCGAGGACGAGTCGGTGCTGTCCACCCTCGCGGTGGCGGCGGGCGTGGCGATCGAGAACGCCCGCATGTACGAGGAGACGCGGTTGCGCGAGCGGTGGCTGGGGGCGAGTTCCGAGGTCACGCGCGCTCTGCTGTCGGGCGCTCCGGGCACGGACGTCCTGGAACTGATCGTGGAGCGGGCGCGGCAGATCACCGACGCCGACGTCGGGATGATCGCCGAGCGGGTGCCGGAGGAGAACGCCCTGAGGCCGCTGCTCGCCGTCGGAGAGGGCGCGGAGCGGCGCAGTGGCCTGGTGATGTCCGGGCAGGACGGGTTCGTCAACGACGTGCTGACGACGGCGGAGCCGGTGGTGAGCGCCGACGTCCGGGAGGACCCGCGGACCAGCCGGGACGCGCCGCAGTGGGCCGGGCTCGGGCCCGTCGTGGGAGTGCCGCTGGAGGCCGGCGGCAAGGCCGGGGGAGTGCTGCTGCTGGGGCGCGCGGCGGGCCGTACGCCGTTCACCGACTCCGACACGCGCCCCCTGCTCGGGTTCGCCGGGCAGGCGGCCCTGGCGCTGGAGCTGGCCGAACGACGCCGGGACGCCGAGCAGATCGCGCTGCTGCGGGACCGCGACCGGATCGCCCGCGACCTGCACGACCTGGCCATCCAGCGACTGTTCGCGGCGGGGATGACACTGCAGAGCACCCAGCGTTTCGTCGAGCATCCGGAGGGCGTGAAGCGGCTCTCGCGGACCGTGGACGACCTGGACGAGACCATCAAGATCATCCGTTCCACGATCTTCGGACTGCGCGTGCAGGGCGGTCGTACAGGGGAGGGCGGCGGCCTGCGCGCCCGGGTGTCGGACGCGGTCACGGCGGCCACCTCGTCCCTGGGCTTCGCTCCCGCGGTACGGATCGAGGGGCTGGTCGACACGGACGTGCCGGGCGATGTCGCCGATCACGCGCTCGCGGTGCTCGGCGAGGCGCTGAGCAACACGGCCCGGCACGCCGGGGCGCGCTCCGTCGACGTGTACCTGCGGTACGCGCAGGGCGAGTTGAC
Source organism: Streptomyces viridochromogenes DSM 40736 (assembly GCF_000158955.1). Lineage (GTDB taxonomy): Bacteria > Actinomycetota > Actinomycetes > Streptomycetales > Streptomycetaceae > Streptomyces > Streptomyces venetus. The sequence goes on from NZ_GG657757.1 coordinate 7,071,634, forward strand.
ACTGACCGTGACCGACGACGGACGCGGGATCCCAGCGGGCACCGCGCGCAGCGGGCTGAAGAACATGGAGGAGCGGGCCGTGGCCCTCGGCGGTGACCTCCGGCTCGGCGAGCGCCCGGAGGGCGGCGGCACCCGGGTGGTGTGGCGGGTGCCGGTGCGGCCCGGGACGGGGTGAGCGCCGCCTTTCCGGCGGTCGGGGCAGCGGACCGGGCGCTCGGCCCCGGGCGGCTGGTGCTGTGACGCGGGGACCGGGGGCTGGATGGGGGGCCGCATGCTGAGCGGAGGGTGGCGGGGCGCGGGGGGTGTCGGGGGCCGGTGCGGGTGGCGGTCGGGGTCAGTGGGTGGGGCGTTCACTCGGTCCGGGGCGCTCCAGCTGGGATGCGAGGACCGCGGCCTGGACGCGGCGCTGTACGCCGAGTTTGGCCAGCAGCCGCGAGATGTGGTTCTTGACCGTCTTCTCGGACAGATAGAGCTTCTTGCCGATCTCGCGGTTGGTCAGCCCGTCCCCGATCAGGGCGAGAATCTCCCGCTCGCGCGGGGACAGGCTCGCCAGCTCCGGGGCGAGGCCCGGTTCCTCGGCCGGGTCGGCGCGCAGCGAGCGCATCAGCCGGGCCGTGGTCTCCGGGTCGAGCATGGACCGCCCCGAGGCGACGGTGCGCACCGCCGAGACCAGGTCGGAGCCCCTGATCTGTTTGAGCACGTACCCCGAGGCCCCGGCCATGATGGCGTCGAGCAGGGCCTCCTCGTCGTCGAAGGAGGTCAGCATCAGACAGGCCAGCTCGGGCATCCGGCTGCGCAGCTCCCGGCAGACGGTGATCCCGTCCCCGTCCGGCAGGCGTACGTCGAGCACGGCGACATCGGGACGGAGCGCGGGGCCCCGGACGAGCGCGTGCTCGACGTTCTCGGCGTCCCCGACCACCGAGATGTCCGCCTCGGCGTCCAGCAGATCGGCCAGACCGCGGCGCACCACCTCGTGGTCGTCGAGCAGAAAGACCCGGATCGGGTGCTCCTCGGTGAAGGCGCGCGGCTCGGTCATCTCGATCCCTCGTTCCCCGGAACGCCGGAAGGACGGACGGCGCACCGCCCGTGACAACGATCATCACGTGCGGTCAACGGAAGCACTAGGGCCGATCGGCCCCTGTCATACCGTTGCCACACCCTTGCCGCGCTCCTCCTCGCACTCCTCCCTGGGCTGCGGCGGCATGCCGGGCAGCACCTCGAAGACCCCGGCCAGACCGGCGTGCCGCAGGACGCGCCGGAGGAAACCGCTGTCGGTGACCAGCCGCAGCCGGCCGCGCCGGGCCAGCACGCGATTGCGCGCCCGGCACAGGACGCCCAGTCCGGCGCAGTCGATGAAGGACACCGGGCGCAGGTCCAGCACCAGGTCGGGGCGGGGACCGGCGGTCAGCAGGTCGAGGCGCTCCCGCAGGGCCGGTGCCGTGAGCAGGTCGATCTCGTCGTGCAGCGTCACCACGCGTGCCGTGCGCTCCGCAGGCCGCGTGGCGGAGCCGCCGGGGGAGTCGTACATGGTCCGAGCAAAGCCTGGCGGGTGGGGAGCGCGGTAGGGCCGAACGGCCCCAGTGCGGCGGGCCGGCTGCGTGAGGCCCTGCCCGGCGTGCGGATGGGGCCGACCGGCCCAAGCGCGGGCCACCGGTCCGCGCCAAGCTGGAATCGCAGTGCAAACCGGGCACATCGCCCCCGCACGGAAGGTGGGAACGCCATGAGGGGCTACGTCTTCCACGGCCCCGGACAGTCCGCCTGGGAGGACGTCCCGGATCCCGGCACCAAGGAGGCGACCGACGCGATCGTGCGCGTCGACGCCGTCACCATCTGCGGAACGGACCTGCACATCCTCAAGGGCGACGTACCCGAGGTGCGCCCGGGCACCGTGCTGGGGCACGAGGCGGTCGGCGAGATCGTCGACGTAGGCGGTGACGTGCACACGGTGCGCCCGGGGGACCGGGTGCTGGTCTCCTGCATCACCGCCTGCGGGCGCTGCCACTACTGCCGCGAGGGCATGTACGGCCAGTGCCGGGGCGGCGGGGGCTGGATCCTCGGCCATCTGATCGACGGCACCCAGGCCGAGTACGTCCGCGTGCCGTACGCCGACCTCTCCGTGCATGTGCTGCCCAGCACCCTGGACAGCGCGGACGCCGTGCTGCTGGCCGACATCTTCCCGACCTCCTACGAGGTCGGTGTGCTCAACGGGCACGTACGGCCCGGCGACACCGTCGCCGTCGTCGGCGCCGGGCCCATCGGGCTCGCTGCCATCGCCACGGCCCGGCTGTTCGCGCCGGAGCGGATCGTCGCCGTGGACCTCGCCACGCCACGGCTGGACGCGGCCAGGCAGCTCGGCGCGGACGCGGTGGCGGACGCCAGGGAGGCTCCCGAGCAGCTGATCGCGGACCTCACCGACGGGCTGGGTGCCGACGTGGTCGTCGAGGCGGTCGGCGTCCCGGAGAGCTTCGAACTCTGCACGCGCATGGTGCGGCCCGGCGGGCACGTGGCCAACATCGGCGTGCACGGCAGGCCCGCGACCCTGCACCTGGAAGACCTGTGGATCAAGAACGTCACCATCACCACGGGCCTGGTGGACACCTACTCCACCCCCACGCTGCTCCGGATGGCGGCCGCGGGCCGCCTGCCCACCGGACGGCTGGTCACCCACACCTTCCCGCTGACCGACATGGAGGAGGCGTACGACGTCTTCGCGCGGGCCGCCGACACCGGTGCGCTCAAGGTCGTGCTCGGCGGGGAGCGGCACGAGGAGGTCGTCCCCTTCCGGGCGGCCTGACGAAAGAGAAGAGGTGACGCGGCATGACCGAACAGGCTCCGTCGCACACCGTGGAGGGGCGCCCGGCGGGCGACCTGGGGCGCCGGATCACCCAGCGGCGTACGGAACTCGGCCTGACCCGCAAGGAGACGGCGGCGCGCGCCGGCATGGCGACGGCATACCTCCAGTACCTGGAGGAGCAGCCGACCGCGGCCCCGGGCGCCGGCTCCCTCCTCAAGCTGGCCGGGGCGCTGAAGACCACGGTGTGGCACCTCACCGGCGGTGACACCGAGCTGCCCACCGGCCTCGGACGGGCCGCCCGCACCCCCCGGTTCACCGAGCTGACCGAGGCGGAGTGCCGCTCCCTGCTCACGACGCACGGAGTGGGGCGGCTGGCCGTGATCAGGGACTCCGGGCCGGTCGTCGTGCCGGTCAACTACAGCGTCGTCGAGGGCGCGATCGTCTTCCGTACCGACTCCGGCAGCACCCCCGCGGAGGCGGCCGGGCGCCAGGTGGCCTTCGAGGTCGACCGCATCGACGAGGCGTTCAGCGAGGGCTGGAGCGTGCTGGCGCGCGGCCCGGCGAGGGCCGTGACGGATCCGGAGGAGAGCGCCCGGCTCGACAGAGAGGCGTACAGCACCCCGTGGGCGGGAGGCCGGCGCGAACTGTGGCTGAGCATCGAGCCGGTGGCCGTGACCGGGCGCCGGATCACGCTGTGATCGGCGGCGTCCGGGGCGGGGTCTTCGCGCTGCCCGCCGTGATGACCGACGCCGCGAGAGGCGCGGTGAGGCACTGGCGGCGCAGACTGGAAGCACGCCCGTGAGGGGTGAAACGCGATGACGGAGACGCGCCGAAGGAACGTGGGCAGGGTGCGGCTGTGGCGGTGGCGGAACAACCCGCTGCGCCGGCGCAGCGACCGCATCGAGGCCTGGATCGTGCTCGTCGCCCGCGTCCTCGCCGTGCTGGGCGGGGTGCTGGTGGGGCTGGCCGCGGCCGGGGCCACGGACGGGGCCCTCGCCGCACAGCGCGCTCATGCGTATGCCGTCCCGGCCGTGCTGACCCAGCAGGCGCCGAAGACCCCGCAGGCGTCGACGGACGGCTCCGACGGCGACACGGTGTGGGCCACGGTGCGCTGGACCGGCCCGGGTGGCGGCGCGCACACCGGACGGACCCAGGTCGAGCCGGCCGCCGCGGCCGGAACCCGGGTGACGGTGTGGACGGACCGCACCGGCGCGCTGGTCGACGAGCCCCTCACTCCGACGGAGTCGGCGTTCCAGGCGGCCGCCACCGGCCTGCTGGCCGGGTCCGGCACCGCGGTCGCGGTCTGGGCCGGCGGACGACTCGCTCGCGCGCGACTGGACCGGCGGCGGCTGGCCGCGTGGGACGCGGAGTGGGAGCGCGTCGGACCGCAGTGGAGGAAGCGGATGACGGGCTGAGCGGCACGCCCCGCCCGAAGACGCCCCGACTGACCCGACTGACCTGCAGGGAAACTGACCTGAACTGACCTGAAGGGAAACTGACCTGAAGGGAACCGGCGGTCTCCGGAACGGAAACCGCCGGTCGTCCGGTCGTCGCGCGGCCTACCGCGGCTCGCTGCTGGCCGGGTGCCCGGCCAGCCGGAAGTCGACGTCCACCACACCCTCGACCGCGCGGACCAGACGGGCCGCGACGGGCACGAGGGCGGTGTCCCGGACGTGGCCGGTGAGGGTGACGACCCCGTCCTGGACCTCCACACGGACGGGCCCGGCGGGTGTGGGGAAGAGGAGGTTCACGACCTCGCGGCGGACCTCCTCGGCCAGGTCCTCGTCGGTCCGCAGGAACACCTTGAGCAGGTCCGCCCGGCTGACCACGCCTTCGAGGAGGCCTTCCTCGTTGACGACCGGCAGCCGCTTGACCTTGCGCTGGGCCATGATGCGCGCGGCCTGGGCGAGGGTGGCGTCGGTGTGGACGGTGACGGCCGGGGAGCTCATCAGGTCCTCCGCCGTCATCCCGCCCGCCTTGACCAGGTCGGACAGCCTGCCCAGCTGGGTGAACCGGTCCGGATCGCTGTCGCGGAACTCCTCCTTGAACAGCAGGTCCGCCTCGGAGACGACCCCGATCACCCGGCCCTCTCCCTCCAGGACGGGCAGCGCGCTGACCTTCCACTGCTCCATGACCTCGACGATGTCCTTGAACGCGGCGTCACGGCCGACGGCCACGACGGTGTGCGTCATGACGTCGCTGACGATGTGCGGGCTGCCGTGCATGGTCGTTCTCCTTCGGTGGCCGGGGTGCGTACCGGAGCGGGGGCCGCTCATACCGGGCTCCCGCCGCCGTAGGGGGCGTACAGGTCGAGCAGCCGGGCACGGGACGCGTGCAGCCGGTCGGCGACCACCCGGCCGACCCAGGACGCGACCGCGCAGCCGAACTCGGGGTCCCGGGCGCACAGGGCCCGCACGGCCTCCGCGTCGAACTCGTAGGCGCGCACCGGGCTCATCGCCTCCGCGCCCAAATGCCACACGTACGGCGCGAAGTGCCACGACCAGCCGACCAGTTCCCCGTGCCCCAGGGTCTCGACGACAGCGGCCCGCCGGCCCGGGACGCGCATGTCGAGCACGACCGTCCCGGTCCGCACGATCCAGAACCGGTCGGCACGCCGGCCTTCCTCGAACAGGCGCGTGCCGGCGTCGAACGACACCTCGCGGGCGACGCGCATCAGCTGCTCGCGATGCTCGGCCGTGAGGCCTGCGGACACGTTGGTGGTGGAGGTCATCGCCGGGCTCCCTTCAGCTCCCGCCGCGGCAGGGCGGCGGGTCCGTCACGCGGGCCCGCGGTGTCTCGGCACTCGCCGAGACCGGGGCCGCTGACTTCAGCGTGTGCCCGGCGCCCGCGTCGCACCACGGGCCGCCCGGCCCCGGCCGAGGGCCCTTGGTCCCTGGCCCGGGACCGACCGCCCCCTCGCGCCGAGCGGCCGCGGGTGCGACGGTGAGAATGGATCTGCAGACTGCCCGAGCATGAGGCGGTGGGGACGATGATGATGGACCTCCCCCTGGTCGTGGGCGTCGACGGGTCGGACGGCAGCCTGCCGGCGATCGACTGGGCGGTGGACGAGGCCGCCCGGCACGGTCTTCCACTGCGGCTGGTCCACGGCTCCCTCTGGGAGCGGTACGAGAACCTCACCCCGAAGGCCGGTCCGGGCCGCCCCGCGGCGCAGGTGATGGCCGACCACATCGTCGCCTCCGCGGCGGAGCGCGCCGGGCGGCGCAACCCGGACGTGAAGGTGTCCACCGACGTCCACCTCGCCGACGCGGCGGACGCCCTGCTGCACGAGGGCAACAACGCCACCGCCCTGATCACGGGTTCGCGTGGACGCGGCGCACTGAGGGGACTGCTGCTCGGCTCCGTCGGGCTGGCCGTCTCGGCCCGCGCGCACTGCCCGGTGATCGTGGTGCGCGGCGACCCGGCCGGACTGGCCGGCACCCATGAGCGGATCCTGCTCGGCGCCGGAGAACCCGACACGACCGAGGAGGCGGCGCGGTTCGCCTTCCGTGAGGCCGAGGCCCGCGGGTGCGTCCTGGACGTCGTCCGGACCTGGCGCCGCCCGGCATACCGGACCACCGGCCCGGACACGCTCGCCGAGACACCCGGCCGGGACCACGCGGAAGAGGCGGGCACCGAACTCGACGCACTCGTCCGTGACGCCGTGGCCGACCACCCCGGCGTACGGGTGCGCCGCGCGACGGTCGAGGGCCCGGCCCGCGAGGTGCTGGTGCACCGCTCGGCCGCGGCCGACCTCGTGATCGTCGGAGCCCGGCGCCGGCAGGGCCACTTCGGGCTCCAGTTCGGCAGGGTGGCCCACACGCTGCTGCACCACGCCCAGTGCCCCGTGGCCGTCGTGCCGCAGCGCGTCTAGGAGGGGGCCGCCCTGTGACGGACCGGATCTGGGAGTACGAGGGGTACCGCCCCGCGGAGGAGCGGCTGCGGGAGTCGCTGTGCACCCTGGGCAACGGCTGCTTCGCCACCCGCGGGGCGCTGCCCGAGTGCGCGGCGGACGACGTGCACTACCCGGGCACCTACGCGGCCGGCTGCTACGACCGGCTCACCTCGAACGTCGCGGGACGCCCCGTCGAGAACGAGGACCTGGTCAACCTCCCCAACTGGCTGCCGCTGCGCTTCCGCCTCCCGGGCGGCCAGTGGCTCACGCCGGACACGACGACGGTCCTGGACCACCGTCAGACCCTGCACCTGGACTCGGGACTGCTGGAGCGCCGTACCCGCTACGCCCTCGGCCCGGGGCAGGCGCTGTCCGTACGGCAGTGGCGGCTGATGCACATGGCCGACCCGCACCTGGCGGCGCTGCGCACCGAGTTCACCGCCGAGGGATACGCGGGTGAGCTGGAGGTCGAGGCGGCGATCGACGCCGGAGTCACCAACAGCGGGGTGCCGCGCTACCGTGCCCTCGACGGCCGCCACCTGACCCACGCGCACATCGGTACGGCCACGCCCGGCACGGTGTGGCTGCGGTGCCGCACCCGCACCTCGGACATCCGGATCGGCATGGCCGCCCGGCTGACCGCCCCGGCACCGGTCGCGGACGCGCACGAACCCGCGCGCGCCGTGCAGCGGCTCACGCTGACCCTGGCCCCCGGCCGCACCGTCACCGTCGACAAGACGGTCGCCCTCCACACCTCGCGCGACTCGGCGATCAGTGATCCGCTGCGGGCGGCCGTGGAGCGGGTGAGCGCGGCACCGGGCTTCGACGGACTGCCGGCCTCGCACCGCACCGCCTGGAACCAGCTGTGGCGCCGGGCCGAACTCGACGTCCCGGGGGAGGCGGGAGCCATTCTGAGCCTGCACCTGTTCCACGTGCTGCAGACGCTCTCCCCGCACACCGCCGACCTGGACGTGGGCGTGCCGGCCCGCGGACTGCACGGCGAGGCCTACCGCGGGCACGTCTTCTGGGACGAGCTCTTCGTCCTGCCGTACCTGAACCTGCACTTCCCCGAGGTGTCACGCGCCCTGCTCCACTACCGCCACCGGCGCCTGGACCGGGCCCGCGCCGCGGCCCGGGCCACCGGCAGGCGCGGGGCGCTGTACCCGTGGCAGAGCGGCAGCGACGGGCGTGAGGAGACACAGCAGCTGCACCTCAATCCCCGCTCGGGCCGCTGGCTGCCCGACCACACCCACCTGCAGCACCACGTCGGTTCCGCGGTCGCCTACAACGTGTGGCAGTACTGCGAGGCCGGCGGCGACGCCGAGTTCCTCCACACCAAGGGCGCCGAGATGCTGCTGCAGATCGCGCGTTTCTGGGCCGATTCGGCCACCTGGGACGCGTCCCTGGGGCGGCACCGCATCCGGGGCGTGGTCGGCCCCGACGAGTACCACGAGGCCTACCCGGGCGCCGACGGGCCCGGCCTGGACGACAACGCGTACACCAACGTCATGGCCGCCTGGGTGCTCGCCCGGACGCTCGACGTGCTGCGCGACCTGCCGGAGCCCCGCCGTCGCGAACTCGTCGAACGCACCGCCCTGGACGAGGGTGAGCCCGACCGCTGGGAGGACGTCTCCCGCACCCTCCACGTCCCCTTCCACGACGGGATCATCAGCCAGTTCGAGGGCTACGACGACCTCGCCGAACTCGACTGGGACGCCTACCGCGAGCGCTACGGTGACATCCGGCGCCTGGACCGGATCCTGGAGGCCGAGGGCGACAGCGTCAACCACTACAAGGCCTCCAAACAGGCCGACGTGCTGATGCTGGGCTACCTCTTCTCACCGGCCGAACTACAGGGCGTCTTCGAACGGTTGGGCCACCATCTGGACGAGAAGACCTGGCGGCGCACCGTCGACTACTACCTGGCCCGCACCAGCCACGGCTCCACCCTCAGCGGCCTGGTGCACGGCTGGGTCCTGGCCCGATGCCGCCGCGCCGAGGCCTGGAAGTTCTGCCAGGAGGCCCTGCGCGGCGACATCGCCGACCTTCAGGGCGGCACCACCGGTGAGGGCATCCACCTGGGCGCCATGGCCGGCACCCTCGACCTGGTCCAGCGGGGACTGACCGGCCTGGAGACCCGCTCCGGGGCGCTGTGGCTGGACCCCGTGCCGCTGCCGGAGCTGTCGGCGTACGGATTCTCCATCGCCTACCAGGGCCACTGGGGGATACGGCTGCGCCTGACCAGCGGCGAGCTGGAGATCGCCGTGCCGCCCTCCGACCTCCCCCCGATCGACGTCGAGCTGCCCGACCGCTCGGTCGGCGTCGAACCGGGGGAGACGGCCACGCTCGTGGTGCCCGACTGACGGCGGGCCACCGTCACCCGTTGATCCCGCTGTAGTGCCGCAGACTCCACCGCCACACCAGTCGCGCCCCCAGATACGCCAGCAGCCCCAGCAGCGGTGAGGCCGCCGCCAGCCAGTAGGGCACGCCGGTGCCGTGGCCGTGGCCGGTCAGGACCGCCGCCGGGAAGTACGCGACGAAGGCCAGCGGCAGACCGAAGGTGAGGAGGCCGCCCACCGCCCTCGGGAGGACGTTCAGCGGGTAGCTGCCGAAGGTGCCGAGGAGCTCCTCCAGCCAGCGGCCCCACATGTCGGCGGCCGGGAAGCGCAGGGACGCACTGGCCACGACCGTGAACAGGGCCGCCTCCAGCAGCATGCCGCCGAGGACGGCCGCGATCAGGTAGGTGACGCGGCCCGTCGTCCAGTCCATGTCGCTGCGGGCGAGCGCGCCCACCATCAGGCCCGCGGCCACCGTCAGGTCTCCGATGGCGTTGGTCGGGAAGAACGCCAGCTGGATCTGGCGGTGGACCGGCATGGGACGCATCAGGTAGATGTCGATGCGGCCTTCCTGGACCTGCCGTCCGGCCCAGTGCATCCGTCCCAGGAACAGCACGAACAGCCCGTGCGCCAGCATCCGCGTCGCCGGGATCAGCAGCACGTCGGAGCTGTCCCAGCCGCCCATCCCGGTGAACCGGGACAGCAGCACCGTGGCGAACACGATCACCGACACCTGCCAGATCGCCCCGATCGCGATCATCAGCAGGAACTCGGTGCGGTACTCCAGTTGCGCGCGGAAGTTGAGCGCGGTGATGCGCCACACGATCCGCAGAGCCTTGAGTGACATGTCAGCCTCCCTGCGAGATCACGCGCCGGGCGGCCCGCCGCCACAACAGCCGGGTGAACAACGCCAGCGCCACGACCCACGCGGCCTGGACCGAGAGCTGGAAGGCCGCGTCGGACAGGGGGATCCGCCCCACGTACAACGACAACGGCACGCTCAGCGTGGCCTGGAACGGCAGGAAGGCGCTCATCGTCACGAACCAGTCCGGGAAGAACCACAGCGGCGCGTACACCCCGGACAGCAGGTTCTGCGCGAACAGCAGGATGAGCATCGCCGCGGTGTTGCGGATCGTCCAGAAGCACAACTGGTCGAGCACGAGCATGACGTAGTACAGGACCCACTGGCCCAGCAGCATGCTGAGCACGAACACCCCGGCCACCGAGGCCGACGGGGGCGGCTCGACGACCCCCGCGGCCAGACAGATCAGGTACCCGGTCAGCGCCCACGCCAGCCCGTACAGCTGCTCGCCCGCGGCCCGCAGGGCGTAGTAGCGCTGCGGCGGCAGCGGACGCAGGTACCAGTAGACGATGGTGCCGAAGTGCATGTGCTGGAGGACGCTGTCCCGGCCCGCGTACTGGTCCAGCTCCCGCAGCCGGGAGGCCAGCACGGCCAGGACGGCGTACGTGACCGCCTGGTCGCGGCTCAGCCCCGCGGTCGTGCCCGTGTGCGCGTACAGGCCGCGCCACAGCGACCAGACCAGCACCACCTGGACGGCCAGCCGCAGGGCGACGGCGGTCATCCGGGGCGGGGCGTTCAGCTCGCCGAGCGGGGTGACGCGGCCGGCGCGCCAGGCGTGCGGCGTGGCCACCTCACACCTCCTCGACGTGCACGTACGCGGCCCGCATCACGTCCTCCAGGTCCGCCTCGTCCAGGGCGATGTCCGTCACCTCGTACCGCTCGATCACGGCCTTGAGCGCCTGGTGGACGGTGGGCGCCCCGGACCCGTCCGGGCCGAAGACGACCCGCGCGCCCTCGTGCCGCAGCAGCGTGGTCCCGGGCGGCGGTACGACCTCGGCGTGCGGGTCGGCGAGCGTGGCCCGCACCTGCCACGTCGAGCCGAACTTGCGGCGGATCTCGTCGAGGGTGCCGTCCAGCACCAGCCGGCCGTGGTTGACCAGCACGACCCGCTCGGCGAGCCGCTCGACCTCGGTCATGTCGTGCGTGGTCAGCAGGACCGTACGGCCGCGCTGCTCCACCTGGTGCCGCAGGAACTCCCGCACCTGCTCCTTGACCACCACGTCCATGCCGATGGTCGGCTCGTCGAGGAACACCACGGGCGGGTCGTGCAGCAGCGCGGCGGCCAGGTCGCTGCGCACCCGCTGTCCGAGGGAGAGGTGGCGGACCCGGGTGTCCCAGAACGACGACAGCTCCAGGATGTCGTCGAACTCCGCAAGCCGGGCGGCGTGTTCGGCCCTCGGCACCTCGTAGATGTCCCGGAGGATCGCGAACGACTCGCGCACCGGCAGGTCCCACCACAACTGGGTGCGCTGCCCGAACACCGCGCCGATGTTCCGGGCGTTGCGCTCGCGCTCCCGGTACGGCACGACGCCCGCGACCCGGGCCTCGCCTGCGGTGGGCGTGAGGATGCCGGTCAGGATCTTGATGGTGGTGGACTTGCCGGCCCCGTTCGGGCCGAGCAGGGCGAGGAGCTCGCCCGGGGCCACGTCGAAGGTGATGTCGGAGACGGCGTGCTTGGCCACCCGTTCGGGGTTGACCAGTGATCTGACAGCGCCCAGCAACCCGGGGCGGCGGACTGTGGTGTGGAAGGTCCGGGACAGTCCCCGGACCTCGATGGCGACATTCAACCGACTCACCGACTTCCTTGTGGTGAAAGCAGTCGCGGCCGGTCGGCTTCGAGGGCCGACCGGCCGCGGATGACGCCCCGACACTGTCGGAATGTCGATCAATTGGTCAATCGATTAATCGGTTTCTTACCTGGCGTTCTTCTTACCGGGCGGCCGAGAACACGAACGAGAACTCCGCCGGCTCCGCCTTCAGGAAGTACTGCGGCAGCGGACCCGGGCCGCACGACTGCGAGCCGATGCCGTGCTGACCGTGGTCGAGGTTGACCCACACCGTGTCGCCGGGCGTGAGGTCGGTGCGGTGCCGCGCCGCCTCCAGCTGCTCGGTCGTCCAGCGCCGCGCGGTGAAGAAGAACTCCGGGTCGCCCTCGATCCGCAGCCCGCCGAGCTCCACCCAGCGGACGTCGGCACGGGCGCCGTTCTCCTGCGGGCGGACGTACGGCGTCTGCAGGCCGTCCACCGTCGACTGCCAGCGGCCGACCATGGACGCCGTCCTGGTGTCCGGGTACGCCTCGCCGGGGCCGCCGCCGAACCACTCCACCGAGTCGGCCTCGGACAGCCCGAAACGCACGCCGAGCCGCGGCAGCGGCACCGTCCAGTCGCCCTCCGGTGTCACGGACACGGTCAGCCGCAGCCGCTCGCCGTCGGACGTCCAGCGGTACACGGTGTCCAGGCCGACCTCGCGGGCCGCGGGCGCCACCCGGGTGCGTACCGTCAGCGCGTCCTCGCCCACCTCGACCGAGGCCAGGCGGTGCCGCATCCGGTGCAGGCCGAGGGTGCGCCAGAGCATCCCGTAGCGGGTGTCCGTCTGCCACTCGGCGCCGTCGTCGTTGTCGGTCGGCGCCCGCCACACGTCCAGCCGTGGCGAACCCACCTTCACGCCGCCGATCGACCGCAGCGCACCGGTGCGCGCGTCGAACTCGGCCGGGCCGAGGGTGATCCGGTCGTCGTCGCGCACCGGCCGGTCGGTCGCGGGGACGACCGGCAGCGGCCGCGCCGCGACGGCGAACTGCCCCCACGCCACGACGTGGTTCCTGGCGGCCCAGGCCGTGTCGTCCGCGAGCAGCGCCCGCACCGTCCACTGCCGTTCGCCGCCCCGGCCGTCCGCGGGCGGCTCCGGCAGCTTCACCTCCGCGCTCTCGCCCGGCGCGAGGACCGGCACCGCCAGCGAACCCGACTCGACGGTCTCGCCGTCGACCTGGCAGGACCACTCGAAGGCCAGCGCGGACAGGTCCGCGAAGTCCTGCTTGTTGGTGATCCGCACGGTGCCGCTCGCGCCCTCGCCCTCGATCCGGACCGGCTCGATGACCTTCTTGTACTCGATCAGACCCGGCGACGGCGTCCGGTCGGGGAAGATCAGCCCGTCGCACACGAAGTTCCCGTCGTGCAACTCCTCGCCGAAGTCACCGCCGTAGGCGTAGCCCAGCTCGGCGTGGCGCACGCCGTGGTCGATCCACTCCCAGATGAACCCGCCCTGAAGCCGCTCGTGCTTCTCGAACAGCTCCTGGTAGTCGGCGAGCCCGCCCGGCCCGTTGCCCATCGCGTGCCCGTACTCGCACTGGATGAACGGCAGCTCCCGGCGCTTGTGGGTGCCGCCGTCGAGCCGCTGCCCGATCTTGTCGACCTCGTCGTGGAAGGCGTACATCCGCGAGTACACGTCGGTGTCGCGGCAGTTCCAGTCGCCCTCGTAGTGCACCAGCCGCTCGGGGTCCCGCTCGTGGATCCACTCGGCCATGGCGGTGAGGCCGCGCCCGGTGCCGGCCTCGTTGCCCAGCGACCAGAACACCACCGACGGGTGGTTCTTGTCCCGCTCGACCATGCGCGCGGCCCGGTCCAGCAGCGCCGGCGTCCAGCGGTCGTCGTCGACCGGGTTGTCCCGCCAGTCCTGCTCGGTGAACCCGTGGGTCTCCAGGTCGCACTCGTCGATGACCCACAGGCCGTACTCGTCGCACAGGTCGAGGAAGGCCGGGTGCGGCGGGTAGTGCGAGGTGCGCACGGCGTTGAGGTTGTGCCGCTTCATCAGCAGCACGTCCTCGCGCATGGTCTCCAGGTCGAGGGCACGGCCCCGCTCCGGGTGCCACTCGTGCCGGTTGACGCCCTTGAAGAGGACGGCCGTTCCGTTGACCTTGATCAGGCCGTCCTCCAGGACGACCGTACGGAAACCGATCCGCAGCGGCACCCGCTCGCCCTTGGTGGCCAGCACACCGTCGTACAGCTTCGGCGTCTCGGCGGTCCACGGCTCGACCGCGACCGTCACCGTCTCGCCGGTCGCGACGTCGATGTCCAGGGCCGGGACGGTCACCCGCCCCTCGACGTCGGAGTCGACGCGCAGGGTGCCCTCACCGGTGGTGTGGTCGTACGAGGCGTGCACGAAGAAGTCGCCCGCGCTGCCCGCCGGGCGGTGCAGCAACGTCACGTCTCGGAAGATGCCCGGCAGCCACCACTGGTCCTGGTCCTCCAGGTACGACCCCGCCGACCACTGGTGCACACGCACCGCGAGGACGTTGCCGCCGGGCTTCAGCAGGTGCTCGACCGTGAACTCGTGCGGCAGCCGGGAGCCCTTGAACTCGCCGAGCTCCGTGCCGTTCAGCCAGACCCGGGCGCAGGACTCGACCCCGTCGAACCGCAGCACCGCGCCACCGTCCGCCGGCCAGTCGGACGGCAGGTCGAAGACGCGCAGATGGTCGCCGGTCGGGTTCTCCGTCGGGACGTGCGGCGGGTCCACCGGGAAGGGGTACAGGTGGTTGGTGTAGATCGGCGACCCGAACGCCCCGTCGCCCTGGAGGACCCAGTGCCCGGGGACCGTGACCTCGGCCCAGTCACCGGCGTCGAAGCCCTCCCCGGCGAACGAGTCGTCCTCGGCGTCGATCGTCGCCGACAGCCGGAACCGCCAGCTGCCGTTCAGCGACAGGGACGGGGCGTCCGAGGCCGCGTACCAGGCACGGGGCGGCAGGGCCCCGCTGCCGGGGGAGACGTCCTCGACGTAGTCGACGGATGGGGTGGTGCGGAAAGACATCGGTCTCCTAGCTCAGCCCTTGATGCCGGTCTGCGCGATCCCCTGCACCAGCCAGCGCTGGAGGAAGAGGAAGACGAAGATCAGGGGCAGGATCGAGATGGCGGTGGCCATGAAGATCAGGTGGTAGTTGACGGTCTGGTTCGTCATGTACGACGACAGTGCGACCTGCACGGTCCAGGCACTCGGATCCTGTCCGATGACCAGGGGCCACAGGAAGGCGTTCCAGCCGTTGATGAAGGTGATCGTGGCGATGGCCGCGAAGAAGTTCAGCGAGTTCGGCACGACGATCCGCCAGTACGCGCCCCAGTAGCCGAGCCCGTCCACGCGCGCCGCCTCCTCGAGCTCCTTCGGGAACCCAAGGAAGTACTGCCGGAACAGGAAGCACGTGAAACCACTGAAGAGGCCCGGGATGATGAGACCCCGGTAACTGTCCACCCAGCCGAGGGACGAGACCAGAACGAAGCTGGGCACGAAGGTGACCGCCGTGGGAACCATCAGCGTCGCCAGGACGGCGTAGAACACCTTGTTGGCGTGCTTGTAGGGGATCCGCGCGAGGCCGTACCCGGCGAGCGAGCAGATCAGCAGGATGCCCGAGGTGTGCAGGACGGCCACGACCACGGAGTTCCACAGGGCCCGGGCGAAGTCGACGGTGACGTCGTCGAAGGGCTCGCTGAAGTTGCCCCACTGGATGGAGGTGGGGAGCCACTTCCACTCCTCGCCCGTGATCTCCGGGTCCGTCATCAGCGCGTTGCGGACGATCAGATAGAAGGGGATGAGGAAGAGCAGGCCCGCGACGCCGGTCGCGATGTACAGGCCGGTGTTTCCGATGACGCCGCCGCGCTTGGCCTTGACCGGCTCGGCGGTCTTCCTGACGTCGGGTGCTGTGGTGGTCACTTGGACTCCTCGCCCCTTCCGAAGCCCATGATCTTGCCCTGGAAGAGGGTCACGACGCAGATGAGCAGGGTCAGGACGACCGCGCCCGCGCTGCCCGCGCCGTAGTTCTGGTTCTGGCCGAGGGCCATCTTGTAGAGCTCGACCAGCGGCGGCTGGCCCCAGGTGGCCTTGCCGAGCAGGTTGAAGAACTCGTCGAAGGCCTGGTAGGCGGCGACCAGCAGCAGCAGGATCACCGCGGTGGAGGTGGCGCGCAGCTGCGGCAGCGTGATGTGCCGGAACGTCTGCCAGCCCGGCTTGGCGCCGTCGATGGAGGCGGCCTCATACAGCTCCCGCGGGATGTTCTGCAGCGCCGCGATGAAGAGGATCATGTAGAAGCCCGACTGGAGCCAGAGGCGGACGGTCACGATGACCAGCCAGTACCAGGGCGGGTCGGGGTTGGCCAGCCAGGCGATGTTGTCGATGCCGAACCAGCCGAGGAAGGTGTTGGCCAGGCCGAAGCGGACGCCGTTGAAGATGGACATCTTCCAGATCAGCGCGGCGGCGACATAGCTGACCGCGGTCGGCAGGAAGAACACCGACCGGAAGAACGCCCGCATGAACCGCAGCCGGTTGACCAGCAGGGCGAGCCCCAGCGACATGGCCCAGGTGGCGGGCACGATGAACGCGGCGAACACGGTGAACGTGACGAGCGAGTTCCGGAAGTTCGTGTCCGTCAGGACCTGCTTGTAGTTGTCGAGGCCGACGAACTCGCTCGGCGTGACCGTGAATCGTGCCTCGAAGAAGCTGAGCCAGATGCTCCAGCCGATGGGCACGAAGACGAAGATCACCAGGCCGATCAGGAAGGGGCCGGTGAAGAGCCAGAAGTTGAAGGTGCTGCTCGCCCCGAGGCCCCGCCGCGGCCGGGCCTTGGAGACCTTGGCCGGGGCGGGCTGGGCGACCCCGCGTGTGGTGGTGGTCGACATGTCGAGATCCGTCCGGCGGCCTAACCGAAGAGCTTCTTGAGTTCGGCGTCGACCTTCTTCTCACAGGCATCGAGCGCGGCCTTGGGGTCGCCGTTCTTGCGGACGGTGTTGGCGATCACGTCCCAGAACGCGGCGATCATGGCCTGCGTCCAGCCGATGTTGTCGAAGTGCCCGAACTCGTTGAAGAGCTTCACGCCCTCGGCCGGCAGGCCGGACTTCAGCTTGGTCGCGGACGCGGCGAGCGAGGTGCGCGGCGGGATGTGGAAGCCGTAGGAGGTGGCGAAGTCCTCCTGGTACTTCTTCTGGTCGATCCACAGCCACTTGACGTATTCCTTGGCCGCCTCGACGTTCTTGCCCTTGGCGTTGACGAACATCGACCAGCCGCCGTTGTAGACCGACTGCTTGCCGGCCGAGCCGACCTTCGGGAACGGGAAGATGCCGATGTCGTCGCCGAGCGCCTTCTGCATGGCCGGCATGGCCCACATGCCGCACCACTGGATCGCGGTGAGGCCCTGGATGAGGGCCGACGGGTCCCACGAGTCGGCGGGGGCGTCGAGGAGCAGGTTGCCGCTGGTGAAGAGAGCGCGCAGCTGCTTCAGACCGTCGGCGACGGCGTCCGTGTTGAAGGCGGGCTTGTTGTCCGCGGTGAGCGTGTCGGCACCGGCCGACCAGATCAGCGGGCGGTCGATCGACGTCAAGTCGTTGCCGAGGAAGAGGCCCTTGACCTTGCTCGTGGTCAGCTTGTCGGCAGCCTCGATCAACTCTTCCAGCGTGGTCGGAACCTGGACCCCGGCCTTCTTGAAGAGCGAGGGCCGGTAGAAGAGGAACTGCGGGTCGTCGATCATCCGGACGCCGTATATCTTGCCGTCGACCGTGTGCGACTTGATGTCGGCCGGGTTGAAGTCGTCCTTGACCGGATCGATGATGTCGCTCAGGTCGGCCACCTGGCCGCTCTTGACCATCTGGATCTGCGGGTGGAACTCGAAGACGTCGGGCGCGTTCTTGGTGAGCAGCGCGGCGAAGAGCTTCTGCTCGTAGTTGTTGCCGGTGATCCACTGGGTGGCCACGTTGGCGTCCTTGTACGCCTTCGCGTAGCGCTTCACGGCCTGCTCGACGCCCGCCTCGCCGTACGCGTGGAAGTACTGGACGAGGGCGTCGCCCGACCCGCCCGCGCCGCGTCCGGTGTTGCTGCCGCACGCGGCGAGTCCGCCGGCGGCGGCCAGGCCCATCGCGGCCCGCAGTACGTTTCGGCGGTCCCAGTTCATGTTGCTCGATGCCGACATGCTGACGTCCTTGTCTCGAGTGCGGCTGCGGCTCTTCGGCTCACTGCCGAATGGCGTACGGCCCGGGGGCTCGCGCCAGATGGCTCAAAGAGAGGGTGCGGTGCGGGACGCTAGAGCTTCGGCTAAGGCTTCGGCAAGGGGTTGGACGAAGTCTGTTCGAAGCGTTGTGTCCGGTTCGTGATTTCGAACAAATGGGGGAGGTGGAGGAGTCGCCTCCGTCGCTACGAGGGTGGTGTGGCGGCGGTGCGGGTTCGGCTCCGCGCGGGGGCGGTGCGTGTGCCGTTCTTCTGCCCGGCGGCCTGCAGTGCGCCTTCGAGCGCGAACGTCGCCGCGCCCAGGCACACGGGGTCGGTGGGGATCGGGGAGAGGACGATCTCGGTGGCGGCCAGGGGCCGTGGCAGCGCGTGCCGGGTCACGGCCTCGCGCACCTCGTGCAGCAGTGGTTCGCCCAGGGCGATGCCGACCCAGCTGCTCAGCACGACGATCTCGGGGTTGAACAGATTGACCAGGTCCGCGACGCCGGCTCCCAGGTAGCGGGCGGTCTCGTGGACGACCCGGCGCGCCACCGGGTCGCCCGCCGCGACTCCGCGTGCCAGCGCGTCGATGGTCGCCGTCTGGTCCTCGGGGTGCAGCAGCGCGCTGTCGGGGCTGAGTTCGCGCAGGTTCATCATGATGCCGCGCGCGCCGACGTAGGCCTCCACGCAGCCGTGGTTGCCGCACCGGCACAGCCGCCCGTCCAGCACCATCGTGGTGTGGCCCCACTCGCCGGCGCTGTTGCTCACGCCGCGGTGCAGTCCGCCGCCCAGGACGAGCCCGGCGCCCACGCCGGTCCCGAGGTTGACCACCACGGCGTTGCTCCGGCCGCGCGCGGCCCCGAACCACAGCTCGGCGACCGCGCTGGCCCGCAGCGGGTTGTCCAGGTGCAGCGGGTAGGCGATGTGCTCGGTGAGCAGGTCGAGCAGCGGTACGGAGTGCCAGTCCCAGTTGGGCGCGTACTCCGAGATGCCGGTGGCGCGGTCCACCTGCCCCGGCACGCTCACGCCGACCCCGAGCACCCGGGCGCCCTCGATGCCCGCCTGGGTGACCACCGAGCCGACGGCGGTGGCCACATGGCCGACCACCTGCTCGGGCAGACTCTCACTCGCGCGGACGTCCTCGTCGGCGCGGGCCAGCACGTTCAGCCCCAGGTCGAACAGCTCGACGTGGACGTAGGTCTCGGCGATGTCGACGCCGATCAGCGCGCCTCCCGAGGCGTTGACCGCGACCAGACCCCGGGGGCGTCCGCCGGCCGAGTCCTCGAAGCCGACCTCCGTGATCATGCCCAGGTCCAGCAGCTCACCGACGAGTGTGGCCACCGTGGCGAGGCTGAGGCCGGTGGCGGCCGCCAGCTCCTGCCGGGAGGTGGGCGACTCGGCGATGATCTGGCGCAGCACCTCGTAGCGGTTGGCGGTGCGGATGTCACGTGATGTGCGCTTCACCGGGTGCCCCATTCCTTCCCAGACCGGCCCTGGCCGGGTCGACGTCGGCACCGGCGCGGCGCAAGGCTATGGGCTGCCGGGACTTTCGACAAGGGGTTTGGAAAGGGGCTTTATAAAGTGCGCTCCAGGTGAGGGCCGAGGGTGGCCGGCCGTGGCCGGACGATGATGCCTCAGGCCGCGCGCCGGGTGTGTCAGTCCCCGTCCCGGGCGGCTCCGCCGGACGGGCACCTGGCGGCATCGTCCGGTGCGTTCGCGCCCGCGCCGGCGACGGCTGCCGCGAGCTGCTGCTGCACCCCCTCCGGCAGCGTGCTGCCGCGCACGGTGCCCACCAGGTCGCGGGCCAGGTGGTGCAGCTTGGTGTTGGTGTTCTGGGACGTCCTGACCAGCACGCTCCAGGCCGCTTCGGGGCTCAGGCCGAAGGAGGCCATCAGGATGCCGCGGGCCAGGTCGATGGTGGGCCGGGTCTGCATCGCCCGTCGCAACTGGGCCACCTCGGTACGCAGCTCCCGGTCGCCGTCGGCCTGCGTGGGGACGGCCGGGAGCTCCTGCGGACCGGGATCCGTGAACAGCTCCTTCGTGCCGGTCAGTTCGAGAACGCGCCCGACCGTGCGGCCGGTGGAGCGGACGGTCACCGACTTGCTCTGGTCCAGGGCGCGCAGGCGCAGGTCGAGCAGTGTGTTGACTCCGGAGCAGTCGCAGAACCCGACCGCGTCCAGACGCAGGTCGATGCCGCTGCCCGACAGTGTGAGGATGTCGTACAGGTCAGGCAGGAGCCGTCGGCTCCCCAGGTCCAGTTCGCCCCAGAGGGTCACGGTCATCCGGTCGCCGTCCGGAATGACGTCCATGGTCGCCATGCACGGCGGCAGCGCCTCCGGTGCGCCGTCGTCCGCCGTGGGCACGGCACCCCCCTGCGTGTGAGACCGCGCAGAGTACGCAGGCTCCGGCATGGCCCTGTTCTCCCTCGTCCGCTCGCCCTGCCTCCGCTTTCCAGCGTCGCTTCTCTACCCCACACACGTCAACTGATACATGAAACGAAGTACGTGTTTTTGAATGCGTGTACCCGAGGTCGGTAGAGTCGGGGTATGGATGGAGTGCCCGAGTCACACACCGGATGGACGTTCCTCACCAACCATGCCCGGGTGCTGGCGGTCATCGCCGACAACCACAGCGCCCGCATCCGGGACATCGCGGCCCACTGCCGGCTCACCGAACGCGCCGTGCAGAAGATCATCGCCGACCTGGAGCAGGACGGCTATCTCTCCCACACCCGGGCGGGCCGCACCAACACGTACCGGATCGACCCCGGCAAGGTGCTGCGTCACCCCGCCGAGGCCGGGCTGACCGTGGCGTCGCTGCTCTCCCTGCTCGTCAAGGACGAGGTCGACCGCGTCACGACCTCGGGTACCCGAGACCTGCCGCACGCCACGGCCTGACCCCGGCCGCGCGCCACGGCCGGACCCCGGCCGCACACCCCGGCCGGACCCCGGCCGCACACCCCGGCCGGACCCCGGCCGCGTGCCACGGCTTGACCCCGGTCGCGCGCCACGGCCTGACCCCGGCCGCACGTCACGACCTGACGCGCGGGAAGCCCGCCTACGCCTCCGCGAGCACCTGCCGCACGAAGGCGTTGGCGAACGTGCCGCGCGGGTCCAACTCCCGGGCGAGGGCCCGGAAGTCGCCCAGTCGCGGATACAGTCCGCGCAGGGCGGACGCGGGGAGCGTGAACACCTTCCCCCAGTGCGGCCGCGCCCCGTAGGGGGCCAGCGCCTCCTCGACCCGCCGTACCACCGGCAGCACCGTCGCCGTGTCCTCGACCCAGGTGAAGTGCGCCGCCACGGTGTCCCGGCCGTAGGAGGGGCTCAGCCACTGGTCGTCGCCGGCGACCGTGCGCACCTCGCAGGTCTGCAGGACGGGGGCGATCGTCCCGCGGATCGCGTCCAGCGCGTGCAGCATCTCGACGGCGTGCCCGCGCGGCAGCAGGTACTCCGACTGCAGCTCCGCCCCGCTGCTCGGGACGAACTCCGCCCGGAAGTGCGGCAGTCGCTCGTGCCAGGGCCCCGGCACGCCGAACTGCTCGGTGCAGTTGACCGCGGGCATGCCCGGCACGGGGTGCATCTTCTCGGTGGCGCGAGGGGCCCAGGGGAAGGCGGGCAGCGGCTGGTCGGTGCGCCGCTTGAGCCACACCTGCCGGAAGCCCGGCTCCCGCCAGTCGGTGAACAGGCTGACGCTGTAGCCCGTCGCCATCACCGTCTCGAACGTCCCGGAGTCCAGGCCCTCCAGCGGCAGTTCGGTGAACACGTGCTGCTCGGCCTCGAAGGCCGGCTCCAGGTCCAGGGTGAGCGCCGTGACGACGCCGAGCGCGCCGAGTGACGTGACGGCCCCGCCGAACCGCTCCTCGTCCCGGCCTATGGTCACCGTCGAGCCGTCGGCCGTGACCATCTCCACCTCGCGCACGGACACCGAGAGCGGGCCGTTGAGCACCCCGGAGCCGTGGGTGCCGGTCGCGACGGACCCGGCCACCGAGATGTGCGGCAGGGAGGCCATGTTGTGCAGCGCGAGTCCCTGCCCGTGCACCCGGCGGGCCAGCTCCGCGTAGCGCACGCCACCACCGACCCGGACCGTACGGGCCACCGTGTCGACGTCCACCTCCGGCGGCAGGTCGGCCAGCGACAGCAGCACCCCCTCCGCGCCCGGCTCGGCGATCTCGTTGAACGAGTGCCCGCTGCCCAGGACCCGCACCCGGTCGCTGTCCGCGACGAGCGCGCGCAGCGCGACGAGCGAGCCCGGCCGGTGCAGTTCCTTGGCCGCGTAGGTGATGTTCCCCGCCCAGTTGGTCACGGTCCCGTTCATCGCGTCGTCCTTCCCCGAGTCGGTCACGCGGGGACCGGGAGAGCCCCCGCCGGAACCTACCTCGGCCGGTCCTCGATTGCTCCCGCCTCCCGGCTCGGCCTACCGTGGAGAAGTTGTAGAGAGCGGTTTCTGCCCGCTCTTCCTCCCCATGCGCCGCCGAGCCGGAAGGTCACCCCCTTGAGCCAGCGCCCCCAGGCACTGTTCGCCATGGACGCCGAGAACGTGCCGCGGGTCTTCCCGCCCGAGGTGCTGGCCCGGCTGCGCGAGTCCGTGGACGTCGACCCCGCGCTCGTCGTGCGGGACTTCACCGACCCGGGCGTGCGCGACGCGCTGGCCCGGACCGAGATCCTGATCACCGGCTGGGGCTGCCCCCGGATTGACGAGGCCGTCCTCGACGCGGCTCCCCGGCTGCGCGCCGTGCTGCACTCGGCCGGGTCGGTGAAGTCCTTCGCCACCCCCGGGATCTGGCGGCGCGGCATCACCGTCTCCACGGCCGCCGCGGCCAACGCCCTGCCGGTCGCCGAGTACACCCTCGCCATGATCCTGCTCGCCGGGAAGGACATCCTCGCCGCCCGCGAGCGGCTGCGCGCCGACCGCACCTCCACCGGCTGGAGTGTCGTCCCGGGCATCGGCAACTACGGCCGCCGGGTCGGCGTCGTCGGCGCCTCCCGCATCGGCCGCCGTCTCCTCGACCTGCTGCGCCCCTTCGACCTGCGGCCCGCCCTCACCGACCCGTACGTCGACGAGAAGGAGGCCGCCGCGCTCGGCGTCCCCCTGCTGCCGCTGGACGACCTGCTGCGCACCAGCGACATCGTCACCGTCCATGCCCCCGAGACACCCGAGACCCACCACCTGATCGGCCGTCGCGAGCTGGCCCTGATGCCGGAGGGGGCGGTGCTCGTCAACACCGCCCGCGGCGCGCTGGTCGATCACGACGCCCTCGTCGCGGAACTGCGCACCGGGCGCCTGACCGCGATCCTCGACGTCACCGATCCCGAGCCGCTCCCCGCCGACTCGCCCATCTACGACCTGCCCGGAGCCTTCGTCACCCCGCACCTCGCGGGCTCCCAGGGCAACGAACTGGCCCGGCTCGGGATGACGGTCGCGGAAGAGGCCGCGCGTCTGCACGCGGGAGCACCGCCGGCCCACGCGATCGACCTGGCATCCCTGGAACGCCTGGCCTGAGGCCGATACCGGAAGGCTGTGGGGCGCCTTGGTGACACCTCCTACGGCTCGGACCTGTGGACCGTCCCCGCCGACGGCACCGGCAGGGCCCGGCGGCTGATGAGCTCCGCCGTGGCACCCGCCCACCCGGGGTGACAAACGGGGCATCGGGGACCCCGGTGCGACTCCCGCGCTCGCGGCGGCATACCGTGAGGAGTCGTACGTCCGAACCGGGAGGAGACACGGGATGGGCAGCGGCAGCCGTACCGCGCTGGTCGAGGATCTGATGGAGCGATTCCCGCACGTTCCGCGGGAGGCGGTCTTCAAGGAGGACCTGCTCCGGGGCGGTGTGGCCTTCGACCCCTCGGCGCTCAGCGACAACGAGGGCGGCGAGGTCAAGCCGAAGTCGTACTTCATCTTCTCCTTCGACCACGGCACCCTGCCCGAGCTCGGCGAGGCCGCACTGCGCCGCCCGCCCGAGGAGATCGTCCTCACCGGCGGCCCCTACGACCTGCGCCGCACGGTCGTCTCGGTCCGCGTGAACCCCTCCTCGCCGTACCGCGTGGCGGCGGGCGAGGACGGGATGCTCGGCCTCTACCTCGACGGCAGGCGCATCGCCGACGTGGGCGTGCCCCCCATGCCGGAGTACTACCGCCACAAGCTCTCCAACGGGAAGTCGGTCATGGAGGTGGCCCCGACCATCCAGTGGGGCTACCTGATCTACCTGACCGCGTTCCGCGTCTGCCAGTACTTCGGCGCCAAGGAGGAGTGCCAGTACTGCGACATCAACCACAACTGGCGCCAGCACAAGGCGGCGGGCCGCCCGTACACGGGCGTGAAGGACGTCGACGAAGTCCTCGAGGCGCTCGAGATCATCGACAAGTACGACACCGCGAAGGCGTCCACCGCGTACACGCTCACCGGTGGCGCGATCACGACGAAGGTCCAGGGCCTGGACGAGGCGGACTTCTACGGGCGGTACGCCAAGGCCATCGAGGAGCACTTCCCGGGCCGCTGGATCGGCAAGGTCGTCGCCCAGGCGCTGCCCAAGGACGACGTGCAGCGCTTCAAGGACTACGGCGTGCAGATCTACCACCCCAACTACGAGGTGTGGGACGAGTACCTGTTCAAGATGTACTGCCCCGGCAAGGAGCGCTACGTCGGCCGCGACGAGTGGCACAAGCGCATCCTCGACTCGACCGAGGTCTTCGGCGCGCGCAACGTCATCCCCAACTTCGTGGCGGGCGTGGAGATGGCCGAGCCGTTCGGCTTCACCTCGGTCGACGAGGCCATCGACTCGACCACCGAGGGCCTGCGCTTCTTCATGTCGCACGGCATCACGCCCCGCTTCACCACCTGGTGCCCGGAGCCCACGACCCCGCTCGGCAAGGCCAACCCGCAGGGCGCGCCCCTGGAGTACCACATCCGTCTGCTCCAGGCCTACCGGCAGACGATGGAGGACTTCGGCCTCTCCTCGCCCCCCGGCTACGGTCCGCCCGGCGCCGGCAACGCGGTCTTCTCGGTCAGCTCCTTCATGGACAGTCTGCCGGCGGACGCGAACACCCCCGTCTGATAACGCTTTGGTGACGTCGTCCCTCATTTCGGCACGGCGTCGAGCCACAGGGCGGTTGCATCCGTACGACACACCGAGGCCGGAGTCGTGGGGGCGCACCGCCCTGTCCTGACATCTGAACAGGGCGCTTGTCAGTTGTGAGGGAGGCGTGAAAAGCTCTTGCCCTGCCGCGAGGTTCCCCCCAACTCCATGGCCGCTGTGGTGAGTTGATCTCGCTTTGGATGCAGGAGACTCATGCCCGACCTGCCGACCCCTCAGGACGCCGCCGAGGCCGCGCTGTTCTCCGAGTGCTGGGACGCGGTCCTCGCCTACGCCGATCTGTGCACGTCCGGCTCCACCGCCGCCGCACAGCTCGGCCGCGAGGCGTTCGCACACGGCACACGCGAGGCCCGTGCGGCCGAAGCCGGCCCGGTCCGGAGCGCCGGCCGCCGTCCCGCCCGGCTGCCCCGCATACCCCTGCTGCTGACCGCCGTACGCACCATGGCCGCGAGCTGGGAGGAGGACGGCCAGGGGCACAAGCTCGACCCCGACCTGCGTCTGTGGCTCAACTCCGACAAGGCCGCCCGCTACACCGGACCCCCGCTGCAGCGCCCGCTCGCGCTGCGCGGCCTGCGCGACCTCCAGCAGGCCGACGCGGAACTGCTGTGGCTGGCCGAGGTGGAGGCCCTGGACCTGCCCGTGGTCGCCCGCCGCCTCGGACTCGACCCGGACACCGTCGCCGAGGAACTCCAGCAGGTGCGCACCCTGTTCCGGGACCGCTGCCACCGCAACCACCTCGACACCCCGATGGACGCACGGTGCCGCAGCTACGCCCGGCTGCTGGACGCCGTCACCCGCTCCTGTGCCGCCGACGCCCCGGGCGACCTCTCCCGGCACCTCGCCACCTGCGTGCAGTGCGCCGAGGCCGCCGCCTGTCTGCGCCTGCACGGCGGCGGACTCCCCGGGGCCCTGGCCGGCGGGGTGATCGGCTGGGGCGGGCTCGCCTACCTGGAACGCCGCCGCCGCGCCGCCGAGGTGCGGCTCGGCGCCGGCCGCCCCGGCCCGGCGGGCAAGGCGGCCGGCGAAGAGGAGGACGGGACGCAGAAGGCGCGCGTCGCCCGCAACGGCCTCCTCGTCGCCGCCGTCCTGGTCTCCCTGCTCGCCCTCGGCGTCTCGATGATGCCGTTCGGCGGCTCCGGGGACGACCTCGGCGCGCGCGGCGACGCTCGCCGTCAGCCGGTGGCCGACCCCAACCCGTCCCTGCCGTCTCCCCCTTCGCTGCCTCCCGCGACCTCGAAGCCTGCCGCCACCGCCACCGCCACCGCCTCCGAGGGCGAGGAGCACACCGAGCGGCCGGGCAAGCCCGAGGACGGCGACGACGACCGCAGGACCGAACCGCAGGGCACCTCCTCTCCCACCGGCCGGACCGAACCCGGCGAGAGCGAGGACCCCGCCTGCCGGGTCGAGTACGACCTCGTCAACCAGTGGCCCGACGGCTTCCAGGCCACCGTCACCGTCACCAGCAGCGCGGCCCTCGACTCCTGGCGCGTGTCCTGGTCCTTCCGGGACGGCCAGCGGGTCGGCCAGATGTGGGACGCCTCCGTCTCCCAGGACGGCTCCCGCGTCACCGCCACCGCCGCCGACTACAACAAGTCCGTCCCCGCGGGCTCCGACCTCGCCTTCGGCTTCATCGCCTCCTGGCGCGGCAAGAACTCCCCGCCGTACGGCTTCACACTGAACGGCCACGACTGCGCGAAAAGCGGTTGACGCAACTCCGCCGTGACGGGATAGCGTTACGGCGGTTCCACGAAGTGGGCCGAGGCGAGTCGAGAAACGAGGAGGTGTCGACCGATGGCTGTCATTGCGATGGGCGCTGCCCGCATCCAGTTCATCCACTCCACCTCCTTGGCCGCCGGCTGACCCGACCGACGTCGGGCCGGGGGCCGACCTTGGGAAGGGTCACCCTTGACCGCCAGCTCCGCTGCATCCGTTTTCACCGCGCTCGCTCCCTACGGCTGGGACGAGGCCTGGTCCGAGGCGTTCACCCCGTACGAGGCCGACGGGCTGCTGCCCGGGCGCGTCGTCCGGGTCGACCGCGGCCAGTGCGACGTCGTCACCGCCGACGGCGTACTGCGGGCCGACACCACGTTCGTCACCCCGCACGACCCGATGCGGGTCGTCTGCACCGGTGACTGGGTCGCCGTCGAACCCGGCGGGAACCCGCGCTACGTCCGCGCGTATCTGCCACGCCGCACCGCGTTCGTCCGCTCCACCTCCTCCAAGCGGTCCGAGGGGCAGATCCTCGCCGCCAACGTCGACCACGCCATCGTCGCCGTGTCCCTCGCCGTCGAGCTCGACCTCGGCCGCGTCGAACGGTTCCTGGCGCTCGCCTGGGAGTCCGGGGCGCAGCCCGTCGTCGTCCTCACCAAGGCCGACCTCGTCCCGGACGCCGTCACCCGCGCCCACCTCGTCCAGGACGTGGAGACGAGCGCGCCCGGCGTGCCGGTCGTGCTCGTCAGCTCCGTCGAGGGGGACGGGCTCGACGTGCTGGCGGCGATCGCCGGCGGAGGGACGTCCGTGCTGCTCGGGCAGTCCGGCGCGGGCAAGTCGACCCTCGCCAACGCGCTGCTCGGCGAGGACGTCATGACCGTCCACGCCACCCGGGACGTCGACGGCAAGGGCCGCCACACCACGACCACCCGCAATCTCCTCGCCCTGCCCGGCGGGGGCGTCCTGATCGACACCCCCGGACTGCGGGGCGTCGGACTCTGGGACGCCGAGACAGGCGTCGGGCAGGTCTTCTCCGAGATCGAGGACCTGGCCGAGCGGTGCCGTTTCCACGACTGCGCCCACGAGGCCGAGCCGGGGTGCGCCGTGCTGGCCGCCATCGAGACCGGGGAACTGCCGGAGCGGCGGCTGGAGAGCTACCGCAAGCTCCTCCGGGAGAACCAGCGCATCGTCGCCAAGACCGACGCCCGTCTGCGGGCGGAGATCCGCAAGGACTGGAAGCGGAAGGGGGCGATCGGAAGGGCCGCGATGGAAGCCAAGCGCGGACCGCACTGGCGTTCGTAGGCGCGTCGCCCCGTCCGAGCGCGGTGTCCGATTTCCGCCAGCGACATCCCCGCCGGGGGCGGAGACTGGACACCGTGATGGACGAAGACACGAGGGAAGACCCCAGGTACGAGGCCGTACGCAGCCGTGACGGGCGTTTCGACGGCGCCTTCTTCTTCGCCGTCGAGACGACCGGCATCTACTGCCGCCCGAGCTGCCCCGCGGTCACCCCGAAGCGGGCCAACGTACGGTTCTTCACCACGGCCGCCGCCGCGCAGGGCTCGGGCTTCCGGGCCTGCCGGCGGTGCCGCCCGGACGCCGTGCCCGGCTCCGCCGAGTGGAACGTCCGCGCTGACGTGGTGGGCCGGGCCATGCGGCTGATCGCCGCACGGCGTGGTCGACCGGGAGGGCGTCGCCGGTCTCGCCGGACGGCTCGGCTACA
>NZ_GG657757.1:7100862-7102706 GCF_000158955.1 Streptomyces viridochromogenes DSM 40736
GGGCGCCGACCGGGACGACGCACAGGACGCCCTGCGTGCCGTGCCCGGCCTGGACGCCCGCACCATCGCCCGAGATCCGCACCCGCGCCCTCGGCGACCCCGACGTGGCCCCGCCCGGGGCCGACATCCCCGACAGCTGGCGCCCCTGGCGCTCGTACGCCCTGAACCACCTGCGCGCAGCAGGGGAGTGGGAGTTCTGATGACCCCGACGTACTGGACGAACGTGGCCTCACCCCTCGGGCCGCTCCTCCTCACCGCCGGCCCGGACGGCGAACTGACCTCGCTGTCCGTGCCCGGGCAGAAGGGCGGACGCGTGGTGGGGGACGGCTGGCGGCGCGACGAGGGGCCCTTCCGCGAGGCGGGGGAGCAGCTCGCCGCCTATTTCGCCGGGGAACTGAAGGAGTTCAGGCTGGCGTGGCGTACCGAGGGCACCGCGTTCCGGGAGAAGGTCTGGGCCGCGCTGGACGTCATCCCCTACGGATCGACCGTGACCTACGGGGAGATCGCGGCGCGGATCGGAGCACCCAGGGCGGCCGTACGGGCCGTCGGAGGGGCGATCGGGGCCAATCCGCTGCTGGTCGTCCGGCCGTGCCATCGGGTGATCGGGGCGGACGGCACGCTGACGGGGTACGCGGGCGGACTGGACCGGAAGGTACGGCTGCTGACGCACGAGGGGGTACTCGGCGAGCGCGTGCCGTAGGCGTGGGGGAGGGGCCATGAGGAAGGGGCCGTGAGGAGGGGGCTCATCCCCAGATGACCGCGCCCAGCCAGGCCGCAGCTATCAGCTGGCAGGTGAACAGTTCCGTCAGAATGCTGGAGCCGCCCGAGCGCATGATCGTGCGCAGGGCGGCGACCGCGTCGCGGCGGCGGCCGAGACGGAGGCGTTCGAAGAGGTAGATACCGGCCAGGAAGCCGGGGATCGCGCCGAGGACGGGGAGCAGGACGAAGCCGAGGGTGGATCCGGCTCCTGCGTAGGCCAGCATGCGGCGGTTGGTGCCGCTCGCCCGCAGCCGCCGGGGCGGCAGGGCCCAGCGGACGCCCTGGGAGACGAACAACAGGACCGTGGCTCCCACCAGGACCCACCAGGAGACGGGCTGCGGGTCCTTCAGCGCCCACCACATGACCGCGGCCCACACCAGCAGCGACCCGGGCACCGCGGGCAGCAGCACTCCGCACAGACCGAGCAGGATGACCAGCCCGACCAGCAGGAGGTCCCACACTCCCATCTGACCAGACTGCCGGACTCGGGAAGAAGGCGCAGGTCAGGACCATGGCAGCGTCAGGACCCGCAGGTCAGCCGGTCGCGGCCCCCGGGGCGCCCCGATATCGCATGATCGTTCTACGGCTCACTCGTCGGCGCCGTTCCCGTCGCCGTGACGGGCCGGTTTTTCCGCAAGCCCCGTTTTCATCCGGCTCGTGCGGTGGACAATCAGGGTCATGAGTCAGCAGGGGGGAAAGCCCACCGGTCACGAGGACGACTGGTGGAGGCAGTTGTACGACGACTCCACCGACGACACGGGGCCCGCACCCGCACCCGACTCCCTGGACGACCGCTTCGCTTCGGCGGCGGGAGCGGTGGGGGACGAAGCGGACCCGGACCCGGGGGCGGACGAGGAGAGGCGGGACGAACGACGCGCCTTCCGCCCGTGGAAGCGGGGCGGGCGGTCCGGCTCCGCCGGAGCCGAGCCGGTGGTGCCCGCGCCCCGCACCGGGTCCGCCGGTGCGCCGGACGGGCCCCGCCCCACCGACGGCTCCGCGCACCGCGCACCCTGGGAGCCACCGCCCGCGCGGCCCCCGGGGCCGGTGACCTTCCCAGGGCAGCCCGGGCCGCCCCCCGAGCAGGA
>NZ_GG657757.1:7103358-7140752 GCF_000158955.1 Streptomyces viridochromogenes DSM 40736
GTCAGTGGATCGGGCGGGCCGTCGGGCGCAGCCACGCGCGGCTCGTGGCGGACATAAGGGCCGGCCGGCGCGGCGACCTGAAGTCGGGCCTGCACCGCCTCACCGACCGCAGTCTCGGCAAGCTCCGCGCCAGCGCCGCCGAACAGGGCGTCGACCCCGACGAGTACGCGGCGAGCCTGCGCTGCCTCCTGTTGTCCGCCGACCCGGAATGCCGTACCCGTGTCTTCTTCGGCGTCGGGCCGGGTGGCCTGTTCCGGCTGCGGGAAGGCGAGTGGCAGGACATCGAACCGCAGGTCACCGAGGTCAGGGGCGAACCCGTCCTGGGGTTCGGATCGCCGCCCCCCGAGACGCCCGAGGGCGACCGGCTCACCATGGACCTGGGCATCCCGACCCCGCCCAGCCCGTACGAGCCCGCCCCGGAACCGCCCCGCGAACCCTTCCGTTTCCGCACCTCCGTCGCCCGCCCGGGTGACACCCTGCTGATGTGCAGCGCCGGCTTCGCCGACCCCCTGCGCGGCGAACCCGAACTGGGCGAGTACCTGGCCGACCGCTGGTCCCGCCCCGAGCCGCCCGGCCTCGCCGCGTTCCTCGCCGACTCCCAGGTGCGGGTCAAGGGTTACGCGGACGACCGTACGGCCGCCGCCGTCTGGGAGGCGTGACGGCGAAGCGTGTGACTTGATGGAACCCGGAGGGATCCCAGGAGACCGAAGGGGCAGACGAGAGTCATGGCCAAACAGAACGTCGCGGAACAGTTCGTCGACATCCTGACCCGCGCCGGAGTCAGACGCCTCTACGGAGTCGTCGGCGACAGCCTCAACCCCGTCGTCGACGCCGTCCGCCGCAACTCCGCCATCGACTGGATCCACGTCCGCCACGAGGAGACCGCCGCCTTCGCCGCCGGGGCGGAGGCACAGATCACCGGACGGCTCGCCGCCTGCGCCGGCTCCTGCGGCCCCGGCAACCTGCACCTCATCAACGGCCTGTACGACGCCCACCGCTCCATGGCGCCCGTCCTCGCCCTCGCCTCGCACATCCCGTCCAGCGAGATCGGTCTCAACTACTTCCAGGAGACCCACCCCGACCGGCTGTTCGCCGAGTGCAGCCACTACAGCGAGATGATCTCCAGCCCGCAGCAGATGCCCCGGCTGCTGCAGACCGCCATCCAGAACGCCGTCGGCCGCAGCGGCGTCAGCGTCGTCACTCTGCCCGGTGACGTCGCCGACCGGCCCGCCCCCGAGAAGGCCGCCGAGACCGCCCTCGTCACCTCCCGGCCCACGGTCCGCCCCGGGGACGCCGAGATCGACCGGCTCGTCGAGATGATCGACGACGCCGACAAGGTCACCCTCTTCTGCGGCAGCGGCACGGCCGGCGCGCACGCCGAGGTCATGGAGTTCGCCGGGAAGATCAAGTCCCCGGTGGGGCACGCCCTGCGCGGCAAGGAGTGGATCCAGTACGACAACCCCTTCGACGTCGGGATGAGCGGGCTGCTCGGGTACGGCGCCGCGTACGAGGCCACCCACGAGTGCGACCTGCTGATCCTGCTCGGCACCGACTTCCCGTACAACGCCTTCCTCCCCGACGACGTGAAGATCATCCAGGTCGACGTCCGGCCCGAACACCTCGGCCGCCGCTCGAAGCTGGACCTCGCGGTGTGGGGCGACGTGCGGGAGACGCTGCGCTGTCTGATCCCCCGGGTGAAGGAGAAGAAGAACCACCGCTTCCTCGACCGCATGCTGAAGAAGCACGCGGACGCGCTGGAGGGGGTGGTGAAGGCGTACACGCGCAAGGTCGACAAGCACGTGCCGATCCATCCCGAGTACGTGGCGTCCGTGCTCGACGACATCGCCGCGGACGACGCCGTGTTCACCGTCGACACCGGCATGTGCAACGTCTGGGCCGCCCGCTACATCTCACCCAACGGCCGCCGCCGCGTCATCGGTTCCTTCTCCCACGGCTCGATGGCGAACGCGCTGCCCATGGCGATCGGCGCCCAGTTCACCGACCGCGGGCGGCAGGTCGTGTCGATGTCCGGCGACGGCGGATTCTCCATGCTGATGGGTGACTTCCTGACCCTGGTGCAGTACGACCTGCCCGTGAAGGTCGTCCTCTTCAACAACTCCTCGCTCGGCATGGTCGAGCTGGAGATGCTGGTCGCCGGGCTGCCGTCCCACGGCACGGCGAACAAGAACCCCGACTTCGCCGCCGTCGCCCGGGCCTGCGGTGCCCACGGCGTGCGCGTGGAGAAGCCCAAGGACCTCGCCGGGGCCCTGAAGGACGCCTTCAAGCACAAGGGCCCGGCCCTGGTCGACGTCGTCACCGACCCCAACGCACTGTCCATCCCACCGAAGATCAAGGCCGAGATGGTGACCGGGTTCGCCCTGTCCGCCTCCAAGATGGTGCTGGACGGCGGGGTCGGCCGGATGCTCCAGATGGCCCGCTCCAACCTGCGCAATGTGCCCCGCCTGTAAGGCCCGGGCGGTCAGCTGTAAGGCCCCCACTGCCGGGCCGAGGTGTCGTACCCGTAGCGGGGCAGCCCCTTGATGCCGCTGGTCCGGAAAGGGCGGCCGGCGTCGTCGATGCGGACCGTGCCCCTTCGGCCCCGCGAGGACCAGTCCAGCTCCAGGTACCAGCGGCAGTCGCACCCCTCGGTGCGTGCGGTGACCAGCAGGACCTCGGGATCCCGGGCGGAGACGCGGTATGGCATCTGCACCGCCGGGATCGGGGTGCCCTCGTCGCTCCCGGGGACCGCGTGCGCGATCGGCCGGTCCTTGTCCAGGTTCACGTCGAAGTAGCGCGGGGTGAGCGAACCGCCGCAGCCGTTGTCCATGGCGTAGGCGTTGCCCCGCACGGGCGCGGTACGCCCCACCACGCGCACGCGCAGCGCCTCCAGCACGACGGCCGTGTCCGTCCGCCCCTGCACGGACAGCTCCACGATCGTCTCCCCGCCGTGCACCGCGTCCTGCGTCGCCGCCCAGGTTCCCGCGTCCTGCGGGGCCGGGGGCGGCGGCACCTGCTCGGGCGGCTTGCCGATGACGTAGTCGTGACCGCAGCCGAACTTCCAGGCCTGGGAGTTGGCCGACCAGGTGAGGGGCGTGGCGGGGGCCTTCCCGGCGGTGGGCGGGGTGGCCTCCCGGGTGGAGGGCGCCGGGGCGGGCCTCTTCTTCGGGGTGGCGGAGGGGCTGGGCCGCTTCGACGTGGGGGAGCTGCTCGGGGCGGTGGGCGAGGGGGCGTCCCGCTCCGGTGCCTTGGCCTCCTCGTGCCGGAGGCGGCCGGCCCGGCCGTACGGACACGGTCGTCGGACGGACGCCGCCCGTCCGGCAGCGCGGACAGGCTCCCGAGCGTCGCGAGCACCGCACAAGCGGCGGCCAGACCGACGACGAGCCGCCTGCGGTGGTACCAGGGGTGGTGGGGGAGCGGGGCGTCGGCGGCCGCCGGGTGGCCGTTCGGGGCGCCCCTCGGGCCGTCTTTCGCGCTGGGTGTCGTCTCGTTCGCCGGGGCGTTTGTCGTGCTGGGGGGTGTCTCGACCGCGGCGTCGTCGCTCGGCATCGCCCCGGTCTTGCCCGCTCGTGGACGCTGGCGTGCCGCCACTGCCAGGAGCCAGCGGCGGTGAAGTTCCAGGCGTTCCTCCGGGGTCGCTCCGCACAGCGCCGCGAAACGCTCCACGGGCGCGAAGTCGAGGGGGACCGCGTCACCCGCGCAATAGCGGTGCAGGGTCGAGGTGTTCATGGCCAGACGGCGAGCCAGCGAACCGTAGCTGCGGTCCGTGCGCTCCTTCAGCGCCCTCAGCAGCGCCGCGAACTCCCCGACGTCGTCCACGTCTTCCTGTGCCGACACGTTTCCCCCGCCCCCGTAAGGTCCGACCCGGCCCGGGACGGCATCCCAGGCATCCCTGTACCTGCACGTCAGACGGGCTGGGATGGTTCCAGGGTGGCCGACCGGCCGCAGGTTCTTGCGCCCGTCGGCCGTGACCGCTGACGCTCTTGGTGTCGCACCGACCAGGCCCGGGCCGACCAGCCGGCCTCGCCGCGGCATCCACATCCACGCACTCGTCCACGGGGGAACACCCATGTCCATGCGCATCCGAACGAGCGCTCTCACCGCACTCACCGTCGCCGCCCTCGCGGCGGGCACGGTCCTCACGGCACCGGCCGCCGGCGCCGCGCCGAAGGCTGCCGCGCCCACGTTCCTGTCGGCGTCCCAGCTGCCGCCGCACCCGACGTCGTCCTGGACCGCCGGGCCGGTCACCGACGGGTTCCCGGAGGAACTCGGCTTCTGCGTGAGCACGGAGGGCGTGCCCGCCTATGACTACCGGCACCGGGAGTTCCGAACCGACCTGGACACCAGCGCCGTGCAGTTGACCGTCGTGACGGGCACGGCCGCCCAGGCCAAGGCCCTGGCGAAGCACTACGACGACCTGATCCGCACCTGCGCCGACCGCATCGAGGAGTCCTCTCCCGACATCGAGGCCGAGGGCCGGGACTACGGCTCGCTGCCGGTCGAGGAGGGCGCCCGCGTGCGCGGACTGCACACCGAGACCTCCTGGGGGGCCACGGACATCGCGCTGCTCTCCGTCGGGCGGGACGGCAGGACCGTCACCGTCGTGGAGTGGGGACAGATGGGCGACTTCGACGACGCCCCGGTGGCCGCCTTCAAGAAGACGACGACCACCGCCGTCAACAAGCTCTACTGACGAAGCGGCCGTCGCCAGAGGGCCGGGCCGTCCTCCCGCCACGGGGGTCGGGAGGACGGCCCAAACCGGCCGGTGCCGGAGGGGGGACCGACGTACTTCGGCCAACTTCACCGGATCACCGCGCACGCGACCGGACCCGCCGTCCCCTGGCCGCGTACGGAAGGATCGGCAGACGGACATCGGCAGTTCGTCCGATCTCCGGCGGTCAGGATCCACAGCGGGAGGCGCAACGGCTACCCTCTTGTCCCCCTGCCCTGCGTCGCCGTACCGCGGGGAGCCGTTCCGCCCGGCCCCCCGCCCCTGTCCGTGTGGCCGAACACCCGGTCGTTGACGATTCGACATGACTGCCGCGTGCCCGATGGGGCATGGATCCCCGTGAACGTGTTCGACCAGGAGGGGAACCGACATCGGCGCGCGGGCGGGGGTCATGGAGAGGCAGGCACGAGGAGGCGGTCCCATAGCGATAGGGGCCTTCTCGGCGAAGACCATGGAGGACAAGGCCGACGACGTCACGGAGCAGGTGGCGGCGCCGCAGCTGAGGCGCAGACTCGGGCGAGCGGACCTGCGGGCCGTGCCGGAGGCCCGTAAGGCACTGCGGGACCTGCTCGGACAGTGGGGGAAGCACGGACAATCCGACGTAGCGGAACTGCTCACCAGCGAACTCGTCACCAACGCCATCGTCCACACCGACCATGACGCGGTCCTGACGGCCACCGTCGGACCCCGTGGACTGCGGGTGGAAGTACGGGACTTCGTGGCCCGCAGACCCCGGCTGCGCGTACCGGTCGCCGACGACGGTACGAACGGCCGGGGCCTGTTCCTGGTCCAGTCCCTCGCGGACTCCTGGGGGGTCAGGGCACACGGCGTGGGAAAGGCCGTCTGGTTCGAACTCGGGGCCGAAGCGGCGTGAGCGGCGAAGGGGACGCGGCCCACGGGCCGCGTCCCCTTCCGTCCTGTGTACCGCTCCGTCAGCCGAACTGCTGCTCCAGGTCCTTGAGCTTGCGCTCCAGGGAGTCCAGACGCGGCAGCGCCATGGTGTCGTCCTCCGCGGTGAGGTCGACGGTCACGGGGTCAGTCCCTTTGCGGACCGGCTGAAGGGAGGGACGCGAGCGTACGGGCAGCTGTTCCGGCCCGGATATGGCAGGCTCCGCTGAGACCTGCGAGGAGCCGCGCTCCACCTGCACCTCCAGCTGCCGGCCACCGCCATTGCCGCCACCGCGTCCGAGGTAGCCGCGGTGACCCCGGCTGATCGCCTTCAGCTGGGCCCGCTCCACGCGCTGCTGGTCGCGGCGCCGCTGCCGGGCCTCGTCCTTCTTGCGCTTGTCGTCGCGCACCTCGTCGACCGCCTCGTCGAGGCTGCGCACACCCTCGAGGAGCATCAGCGACCAGGCCCTGTACGTCTCCCGGGGGGCCCGCAGCCAGCGCACGATACGGATCTGCGGCAGCGGGCGCGGCACCAGGCCCTGCTCCCGCAGGGCGGCGCGGCGGGTCTGCTTCAGCGCGCGGTCGAAGAGCACCGCCGCCGACAGCGACATGCCCGCGAAGAAGTGGGGTGCGCCCGCGTGGCCGAGCCCCCTGGGCGCGTGCACCCAGTTGAACCAGGCCGCGGCGAGCGCGAACGTCCAGACCAGTATCCGGGAGCCGAGCGCCGCGTCACCGTGGCTGGCCTCGCGCACCGCGAGCACGGAGCAGAACATCGCCGCGCCGTCCAGGCCGAACGGGACGAGGTACTGCCAGCCGTCGGACAGCCCGAGGTTCTGCTCGCCGAAGCCGACCAGGCCGTGGAAGGAGAGTGCGGCGGCGACGGCCGCGCAGCAGAACAGCAGAATGTCCGTCCTCGGAACGGCGCGACCAGGTCACCTACCGGCTGACTGGCGTTACACGCGCCGCCCGCTGCGGGCGGACACCCCCCGACGCGGCCCCTTCCGTGCGTCGGCCGCTGCGGGCAGTCGCACCCCCCCGCTGCGGGCAGTCGTGCCGCTGGGGCGATGGGGGTCCCCCCTGCTCGAGCGGAGCCGAGAGCTTGGGGGAGGGTGGGCGCTGCGGCACCCCGCTACGCCGAGCTGCGCAACGCCCCCCAGCACCAACGCCGGTACCTCGTATCAGGCCGTCGCGGCCGGCGGCACCGGCGCCAACTGCCGCGCCAGCCAGGTCGGCACACCCCCGAGCAACCGGAACAGCCGCCGAGCCTCCTCCCGCAACCGCGACGCCTCCGGCTCGGTCTCGGTGTCGGCCAGCGACACCAGCGCCGGGGCGGTACCCACGAGATAGCCCAGTTCCTCACGGATCCGCAGCGACTCCGCGAAACCGTGCCTCGCCTCCGCCAACTCCCCGTCCCGCAAGGCGAGTCCGGCCAGGTGACGCCACGTGAAGGACAGCAGCAACGGATCGGGATGCGCCGTCGCCCCCGCGTGCGCGCGGCGATACGCGGCCCGCGCCGCCTGCGGGGCCAGGGTCAGGTTCTCCGCGAGCAACCCCCGGCGGAAGTCCAGCAGCGCCCGCTGCGGAGCCCCCGGAGGGATCAGCGCCGCCGCCCTCCCCAGCGCCGCCCGCGCCTCGTCGGCCCGGTCACGGACCGCGAGCAACGTCGCCGCGTAGGCCAAGTACCCGCGTTCACAAGCGGCCGCGCCCCGCTCCTCGTCGCTGTGGGCCAGCGCCTCGGCCGTACGCAGCGCGTCCTCGGCCTCCTCCCAGCCCTGCTCGGTATACAGACACCGCTCCACCAGCAGCGAGGCCCGTTGCAGCGCCGCCGCTGGGGTGGCCGGTACCAGCAGGGCGGCGGCGTCTGCCCAGCACGCGCGCGAGCGCAGCCGCCATACCGCGGTCTGGAGGGGATCGTCACCTGCGGTCGTTCCGTTACCAGACATGGCGGTATGCGCCACGTTGCCCTCCCCGAGCACGCCATCGAGCTGTTGAGTGGTGGCGGCATCTCAGCACGAATCCCGGTGCCGGGCCAAGGGGGTGGGTGAAGGATTTCACAAAGTCGTGGGACACATGGCGTGATCGGTTGCCGGGGCGGGTCAGCTCATCCGCAGTGCCAGGAAGAAGTCCAGCTTGTCCTCCAGCCGTGACAGGTCACGGCCCGTCAGCTGCTCGATGCGGCCCACCCGGTAGCGCAGGGTGTTGACGTGCAGGTGCAGGCGGGTGGCGCAGCGGGTCCAGGAACCGTCGCAGTCCAGGAAGGCCTCCAGGGTGGGGATCAGTTCGGCCCGGTGGCGGCGGTCGTAGGCGCGCAGGGGGTCCAGGAGACGGGCCGTGAAGGCACGGCGGACGTCGTCGGGGACGAAGGGCAGGAGCAGGACGTGGGAGGCCAGTTCCTGGTGGCCCGCCGCGCAGACCCGGCCGGGGCGGGCGGCGGCGACGCGCCTCGCGTGGCGGGCCTCCTCCAGTGCGCCGCGCAGACCCTCGGCGGAGTGCACGGCCGCGCTGACCCCGAGGGTCAGGTGCCCGTCGTCGTCGAGGCCCGCCGTGAGGGGATCCCGTACGGACTCCAGGAGCGCGTCCGCGAGGACGCCGGCCTCCGAGCCGTCGTGTTCCGTGGAGACGGCGGGCAGCGGGACGAGGGCGATGGCCTCCTCGCCCGTGTGGGCCACGGCGATGCGGTCCGAGTGCTCGGGGCCCGCCGACAGGGGGTCGACGAGGATCTCCTCCAGCAGGGCCTGGGCCACCGGTCCCCCCTCGACGTCCGAGCCGTCCCAGTCGACGCGGGCCACCACCACCTGCCACTGCGGCGCCGTGCCGAGGCCGGGCAGCAGCACCGGGGCGGCCACGCGCAGGCGGGCGGCGATCTCGGCGGGGGCCGCGCCCGTCTGGACCAGTTCCAGGACCTCCTGGGCGAGGCGGCGGCGGACCGTGCGGGCCGCGTCCCTCCGGTCCCGCTCGACCGCGATCAGCTGCGTGACGCCGTGCAGCAGGTCCAGGCGCTCCTCCGCCCAGTCCCCGGCGTCCGCCTCGACGGCCAGCAGCCAGTCGGACAGCACGGTCTCCCGGACATCGCGGGCGGTCTGCGCGGAGCGGCCCGTCGAGCGGATCGGGAACAGGGAGTAGGTGCTGCCGCCCAGGAGCACGCGGTGCGGGGCGCGGCGGCCGGTGCGGGTGGCGGTCAGGTGTTCCGCCGCCAGCCGTCCGCAGGTCTCGGCGGGCGGCACGGGGCCCGCGGCCTTCGAGCCCGCGATCAGCCGGCCGGTGGGGGCGAGGACCCAGGCCCGCAGGTCCAGGTCCGAGCCGAGCAGATCCAGGACCACGTCGGGGCCGCCGCCGGCCGGACCCGAGGTCATCATCCGCCGGTGCCGGTCGACCACCGCCGCGAGGTCGCCGGCGCGCTCCCCGGAGACCTGCCGCACGACGTGCTCGGTGATGGTCGCGAAGGCCACCGACTCGTGCACCGCGAAGAGCGGGAGACGGTGGCGTGCGCAGGCGACGACCAGGTCGTCCGGCACATCGCCCAGCTCGGCCTCACCGGCCGCCAGCGCGACCACGCCCTCCTGCACCAGGATCCGGACGAACGGCTCCGAGTCCGCGGCGTCCCGGCGCCAGGCCAGACCGGTGAGCACCAGCTCACCGCCCGACAGATAGCGGCTGGGGTCCCGGAGGTCGGTGGTCATCACCCCGCGCACGGTGCGGTCCAGCTCGTCCTCGCCGCCGAGCAGCTTGAGGCCCAGCGCGTCCGTGTCCAGCAGTGCGCGCAGCCGCATTCTCGTCGCCGCCGTTCTTTGTCTCGAAATCAAACCCTGCCCCGGCTGTGTTCCAGGTCACGCGGCTGTGTCGCGCGTTTCCACAGGAGAACGAGGAGGTTTCTGAGGGCCCCCGTTCATATGAATCTACAAGATGCCCGCCCTGGCCAGCCAACTCCTTCATGGTTTCCGTGACTGACCCCGTCGGAGTAACGCGCTGTGTACTGAGGCCACTACGCGTCAACAGCACATGAACGAGCCGGGACCGCCGCACACGGATTGGCTCAATCTGAACGCCCCACGAGAAGACGAAGAAGAGAGCCGGTCATGGACTTCCTTCGCCCCGCCAGCTGGGAGGAGGCGCTCGCAGCGAAAGCCGAGCACCCCACCGCTGTGCCGATTGCGGGTGGCACCGACGTGATGGTCGAGATCAACTTCGACCACCGCCGACCCGAGTACCTCATGGACCTGAACCGCGTCGGTGACCTCTGCGAGTGGGAGGTCGGCGAGGAGAGCGTACGGCTGGGCGCCTCGGTGCCCTACACCAGGATCATGGAGAACCTGCGCGCCGAACTGCCGGGTCTCGCCCTCGCCTCGCACACGGTCGCCTCCCCGCAGATCCGCAACCGTGGCGGCGTCGGCGGCAACCTCGGCACCGCCTCCCCGGCCGGCGACGCCCACCCCGCTCTGCTCGCCGCG
The DNA here is from genome assembly GCF_000158955.1 of Streptomyces viridochromogenes DSM 40736. Classification (GTDB taxonomy): domain Bacteria; phylum Actinomycetota; class Actinomycetes; order Streptomycetales; family Streptomycetaceae; genus Streptomyces; species Streptomyces venetus. Next base: position 7,113,421 of record NZ_GG657757.1, read on the forward strand.
GGCGCCGAGGTGGAGGTCGAGTCGGTGCGCGGGACGCGCCGTATCCCGATCGACGAGTTCTACAAGGGCGTGAAGCGCAACGCGCTGGCGGCCGATGAGCTGATCCGCGCCGTGCACGTGAAGAAGGCCGACGGGCCGCAGCAGTTCTCCAAGGTGGGGACCCGGAACGCGATGGTCATCGCCGTGTGCGCCTTCGGGCTCGCGCTGCATCCCGAGACGCGGACCGTGCGGACCGGTATCGGTTCCGCCGCGCCGACCCCCATCCGGGCCGAGGCGGCCGAGGAGTTCCTGAACGCCGCTCTGGAGGAGGGCGGCTTCTGGGACAACGGGAAGATCGTCACCCCCTCGGTCGCCCAGCAGTTCGCCGACCTGTGCTCCGCCGCCTGCAACCCCATCGACGACGTCCGGGGCACGGCGAGCTACCGCCGGCACGCGGTCGGCGTCATGGCCCGCCGCACGCTGACCTGGACCTGGGAGTCCTACCGCGGGGCCCGCCGCAACATCGAGGGAGCTGCGTAATGCGCGTCAACTTCACGGTCAACGGCCGTCCGCAGGAAGCCGACGACGTGTGGGAGGGCGAGTCCCTGCTGTACGTGCTGAGGGAGCGAATGGGCCTTCCGGGCTCGAAGAACGCCTGCGAGCAGGGCGAGTGCGGTTCGTGCACGGTCCGGCTCGACGGGGTGCCGGTGTGCTCGTGCCTGGTGGCGGCCGGGCAGGTTCAGGGCCGCGAGGTGGTCACCGTCGAGGGGCTCGCCGACTACGCCAGGCAGCGGTCCTGCGGGACCGGTGGCTGCGGTACGTCGCTTGAGGAATCGCGGCAGTGGCAGGCCAAGGGCACCGACTCCCGGACCGGCGAGGGCACCGAGCTCGCCCCGATCCAGCAGGCGTTCATCGACGCCGGCGCGGTCCAGTGCGGCTTCTGCACACCGGGTCTGCTGGTCGCCGCCGACGAGATGCTGGAGCGCAACCCCGACCCGACCGACGCGGACATCCGCGAGGCCCTTTCGGGCAACCTGTGCCGCTGCACCGGCTACGAGAAGATCATGGACGCGGTCCGCCTCGCGGCCGCCCGGCAGGGAGGGGCGGTCTGATGCCGGCCAACGGCGCTCCTACGAAGATCACCCAGGGGTCGCAGACCAAGGGCGGCATCGGCGAGTCGACCCTCCGCCCGGACGGCACCCTCAAGGTCACCGGTGAGTTCGCGTACTCCTCGGACATGTGGCACGAGGACATGCTCTGGGGCCAGATCCTCCGGTCGACGGTCGCGCACGCCGAGATCGTGTCCATCGACACGAGCGAGGCCCTGGCGCTGCCGGGCGTGTACGCCGTGCTGACGTACGACGACCTGCCGACGGCCGTGAAGAACTACGGCCTGGAGATCCAGGACACCCCGGTCCTCGCCCACGGCAAGGTCCGCCACCACGGCGAGCCGGTCGCGATCGTCGCCGCCGACCACCCGGAGACCGCCCGCCGCGCCGCCGCGAAGATCAAGGTCGACTACCGCGAACTGCCCGTCATCACCGACGAGGCCTCCGCGACCGCCCCGGACGCGATCCTCGTCCACGAGAACCGCGACGACCACCACAGCGGCCACGTCCCGCACCCGAACATCGTGCACCGCCAGCCGATCGTCCGCGGCGACGTCGCGGCCGCCCGGCGGCGCGCCGACGTCATCGTCGAGGGCGAGTACACCTTCGGCATGCAGGACCAGGCCTTCCTCGGCCCCGAGTCCGGCCTCGCCGTGCCCGAGGAGGACGGCGGCGTCCACCTCTACATCGCCACCCAGTGGCTGCACAGCGACCTGCGGCAGATCGCGCCCGTGCTCGGACTGCCCGAGGACAAGGTACGCATGACGCTGTCCGGCGTCGGCGGCGCGTTCGGAGGCCGCGAGGACCTGTCGATGCAGATCCACGCCTGCCTGCTGGCGCTGCGCACGGGCAAGCCCGTCAAGATCGTCTACAACCGGTTCGAGTCCTTCTTCGGGCACGTCCACCGCCACCCCGCGAAGCTCCACTACGAGCACGGAGCCACGCGCGACGGCAAGCTCACCCACATGAAGTGCCGGATCGTCCTGGACGGCGGCGCCTACGCCTCCGCCTCCCCGGCGGTCGTCGGCAACGCCTCCTCGCTGTCCGTCGGGCCGTACGTGATCGACGACGTGGACATCGAGGCCATCGCCCTCTACACCAACAACCCGCCCTGCGGCGCCATGCGCGGCTTCGGCGCGGTCCAGGCGTGCTTCGCCTACGAGGCGCAGATGGACAAGCTGGCCGCCGAACTCGGCATGGACCCGGTGGAGTTCCGCCGGCTCAACGCCATGGAGCAGGGCACCCTCCTGCCGACCGGGCAGCGGGTCGACTCCCCGGCCCCGGTCGCCGAACTCCTGCGCCGCGTCAAGGCGATGCCGATGCCGCCGGAGCGCCAGTGGGAGTCCAGCGAGGGCGCCGACGTACGGCAGCTGCCGGGCGGCTTGTCCAACACCACGCACGGCGAAGGCGTCGTACGCGGGGTCGGCTACGCGGTCGGCATCAAGAACGTCGGCTTCTCCGAGGGCTTCGACGACTACTCGACCGCGAAGGTACGGATGGAGGTCGTCGCGGGTGAGCCCGTCGTCACCGTCCACACGGCCATGGCCGAGGTCGGGCAGGGCGGTGTCACGGTCCACGCGCAGATCGCCCGCACCGAGCTGGGCGTCGCGCAGGTGACCATCAACCCGGCCGACACCCGGGTGGGCAGCGCCGGTTCGACCTCCGCCTCCCGGCAGACGTACGTCACCGGGGGCGCGGTGAAGAACGCCTGCGAGCTGGTGCGCGAGAAGGTCCTGGAGATCGGGCGCCGCAGGTTCGGCTCCTACCACCCGGCCTGGGCGACGGCCGAACTGCTCCTGGAGGGCGGCAAGGTCGTCACCGACGGCGGTGAGGTCCTCGCCGACCTGGTCGACGTCCTGGAGGGCGAGACCGTCGAGGTCGAGGAGGAGTGGCGGCACCGGCCGACCGAGCCCTTCGACCTGCGCACCGGGCAGGGCAACGGGCACGTCCAGTACTCCTTCGCCGCGCACCGCGCCGTCGTCGAGGTCGACACCGAGCTCGGCCTGGTGAAGGTCATCGAACTGGCCTGCGCCCAGGACGTCGGCAAGGCGCTCAACCCGCTGTCCGTGCTCGGCCAGATCCAGGGCGGCACGACACAGGGCCTGGGCGTGGCGGTCATGGAGGAGATCGTCGTCGACCCGAAGACGGCGAAGGTGAAGAACCCGTCCTTCACCGACTACCTGATCCCGACCATCCTCGACACGCCGACCATCCCGGTCGACGTCCTCGAACTCGCCGACGAGCACGCCCCGTACGGGCTGCGCGGCATCGGCGAGGCACCCACCCTGTCGTCGACTCCGGCGGTCCTCGCGGCGATCCGCGCGGCGACCGGCCTGGAGCTGAACAGGACGCCGGTCCGCCCCGAGCACCTGACCGGCACCGCGTAAGAGCTCTCCGGGCGGCGCGACGGAACGTCACACGCTCCGCGCCGCCCGGAGCGCCGGGAACCGCACCGCTCGCGGCTCCCGGAAACCGACCGAATCGTTCGTCTCGGGCCGTCCCCCGGGTCGTGCGGCCGCAGCACCTTCCCAAATCCCGCGGAGCGCCGAGGCAGGACGCGGGTGCCCCTTTGAACCTTGGGAGCAGGCCCACATGACCCAGCAGTCAGTAGAGCCGAGGACCACAGCCGAAGACGCGGGCGAAGGCACCCGCGCCCCGGCCGGCCGGTCCTGGCTCGACCGGTACTTCCACATATCCCTCAGAGGATCCACGGTCGCGCGTGAGGTGCGCGGCGGCGTCACGACCTTCATGGCGATGGCGTACATCCTCCTGCTGAACCCCCTGATCCTGTCCGGCAGGGACGCGGCCGGGGACACCCTCGCGCAGCAGGCCCTGATCACCGCCACCGCGTTCGCGGCGGCCCTCACCACGCTGCTGATGGGCTTCGTGGGCAAGGTGCCCCTCGCCCTCGCCGCGGGTCTGTCCGTCTCCGGAGTGCTGTCCTCCCAGGTCGTGCCCGAGATGACCTGGCCGCAGGCGATGGGCATGTGCGTGGTGTACGGCGTCGTCATCATGCTGCTGGTCGTCACCGGCCTGCGCGAGATGATCATGAACGCGATCCCGCTCGCGCTCAAGCACGGCATCACCATGGGCATCGGCCTGTTCATCGCCCTCATCGGCTTCTACAAGTCCGGCTTCGTGCACCAGGGCAAGGCCACCCCCGTCACGCTCGGCCCGGCGGGCGAACTGGCCGGCTGGCCCGTGCTGCTCTTCGCCGGCACCCTGCTGCTGATCTTCATGCTCCAGGCCCGGAACATCCCGGGCGCCATCCTCATCGGCATCGTCAGCGGCACGGTCGTGGCCGCGATCCTGAACGCCGCCGGTGTCGCCGACCCCAAGCAGTGGGCGGCCGGCGCACCCGAGCTGCACGGCAGCGCGGTGTCCATGCCCGACTTCTCGCTCTTCGGGGACGTGGAGTTCGGCGGCTGGGGCGAGGTCGGCGCGATGACCGTCGGCATGATCGTCTTCACGCTGGTGCTGGCCGGGTTCTTCGACGCGATGGCGACCATCATCGGCGTCGGGACCGAGGCGAAGCTCGCCGACGACAAGGGCCGGATGCCGGGCCTGTCCAAGGCGCTGTTCATCGACGGCGCCGGCGGCGCGATCGGCGGGGTGTCGGGCGGCTCGGGCCAGACGGTGTTCATCGAGTCGGCGACGGGTGTCGGCGAGGGCGCCCGCACGGGCCTCGCCTCGGTCGTCACCGGGCTGTTCTTCGCGGCCTGTCTGTTCTTCACGCCGCTCACGGCGATCGTGCCGCAGGAGGTCGCGTCCGCCGCCCTCGTCGTCATCGGCGCGATGATGCTGATGAACGCCCGGCACGTGGACTGGGCCGACCGGGCCACCGCCGTCCCGGTGTTCCTGACGGTCGTGCTGATGCCGTTCACGTACACCATCACCACCGGTGTCGCCGCGGGCGTCATCTCCTACGTGGCCATCAAGACCGCCCAGGGCAAGGTGCGCGAGATCGGCGCCTTCATGTGGGTACTGGCGGCGGTGTTCCTCGTCTACTTCGCCCTCAACCCGATCGAGAGCTGGCTGGGCGTCCACTGACGCCCCTCGCCACAGGCTCTCTTCGCGACCTCAAGGAGACCGAGAAAGATGCTGGACATCGCCGAGGAGCTGAACCGGTGGGTCGAGCAGGGCCGTGACTTCGCCGTGGCCACCGTCGTGGCCGTCGGCGGCAGCGCGCCCCGGCAGCCCGGCGCCGCGCTCGCCGTGGACGCCGAGGGCACGGCGATCGGATCGGTCTCCGGAGGCTGCGTCGAGGGCGCGGTCTACGAACTGTGCGAACAGGCGCTGCGGGACGGCGAGACCGTCCTGGAGCGCTTCGGCTACAGCGACGACGACGCCTTCGCCGTGGGACTGACCTGCGGCGGCGTCATCGACATCCTGGTCACCCCGGTACGGGCCGCCGATCCGGTCCGCCCGGTGGTCGCGTCCGTGCTCGCCGCCGCCGCCGAAGGGGAGACGGCGGCGGTGGCGCGGATCGTGTCGGGCCCGCGCGAACTGACGGGCCGGGCCCTGCTCGTCCGACCCGACGGGTCCCGCGAGGGCGGCTTCGGCGCCCATCCGGAACTCGACCGCACGGTCGCCGCCGAGGCGGGCGCCTTCCTGGACGCCGGCCGCACCGGCACCCTGGAGATCGGAGAGCAGGGGTCGCGTTGCGGCGCACCGCTCACGGTCCTGGTCGAGTCCTCGGTCCCGCCGCCCCGCATGATCGTCTTCGGCGCGATCGACTTCGCGTCGGCCCTGGTCCGCGTCGGCAAGTTCCTCGGCCACCACGTCACGGTGTGCGACGCACGCCCCGTGTTCGCGACCCGGACGCGGTTCCCCGAGGCCGACGAGATCGTCGTCGAGTGGCCCCACCGCTACCTGGAGCGCACGGCCGTCGACGCCCGCACGGTCCTGTGCGTGCTGACCCACGACGCCAAGTTCGACGTGCCGCTGCTGAAACTGGCCCTGCGGCTGCCGGTGGCGTACGTCGGCGCCATGGGCTCCCGGCGCACCCACCTGGACCGCAACATCCGCCTGCGCGAAGTCGGCGTCACCGAACTGGAGTTGAGCCGCCTGCACTCCCCGATCGGCCTGGACCTCGGGGCCCGCACACCGGAGGAGACGGCACTGTCGATCGCGTCGGAGATCGTCGCGGCCCGGCGCGGCGGCAGCGGGGCCTCACTGACCGGCGCCCACACCCCGATCCACCACGAGCCGGAGTCGAGGGGGGTGGGGCGGATCGGGTCGGTGGCCTGACGTGGTCTGACGTGCCCTCAGGGCCTGGTCCCGGTACGCAGCACGAAGCAGCGCAGAGCGCCGTCCAGGTCGTACCAACGGCCCTCGGGCCACTCCTCGGTCAGGATGCCGATGTCCTCGCGGGTCAGGCCGATGTGCCGACGGGCCTCGGGCAGGTTGGATGCCAGCGGTGTCGTCACCACCCACGCTCCGCCGGGTGCGAGGAGGTCTCGCACCCTCTGTGCGACGGTCGGCTTGTCCGCCATGAAGGCGAGGACCAGCCGCATGGTGATCAGGTCGAAGGCCGCCGACGGAAGCGCGGCGGCCACCGCGGCAGCGTCCTCGAAGTCCAGGCGTTGCACCTGTAGTCGAGGCTCGGCGTCCGCGTACCGGTCGCGTGTCGCGGCCACGGCCGCGTCTGCCCGGTCGACGGCGAGAGTGCGGTAGCCGAGGCCCGCCAGGGCCGCCGCGTACGCGCCCAGGCCGCATCCCACGTCCAGTGCCCGGGCGCCCGGGTGGGGCGGGGCCGCCTCGGTGAGCCGGCGTAGTTCGAGCTCGTCGGCGCGGCGAAAGCCGTGGCCGGAGGCGAAGTGCTGTTCCCAGCGGGCCCGTCCGACGGCCGTCACGGTGACCTGAGCAGGCGGTTCAGCGCCCGTCCGAACACATACCGCGAAGAGCGCCGCACGACGCCGTCGAAGAGTGACGGCAGCAGCCGGAGGCGGATCTCCTCCCGCCAGATCACACGGCTGCGGCCCCCGGGCCCCGGCCGCACTTCCAGCTCCGCCCAGCCCAGCACCACCCGGCCCCGTTTCTCCAGGTGGCACAGCCCTGGCGCCCCGTCCTCCGGCGGCTGCCACACCGTGACTTCCATCGGGTCGTCGAAGGACAGCGGGCCGACGCCCGAGCGCGCCACGACGAGGGTCCCGCGGCGGGTCGGTTCGGGCGGGACCACTCTGACCGTCGTCAGCGGCACCACCTCGCCGTGCCGACGCCACTGGGTGACCCGCCGCCAGGCCTCGTCGAGGGGGAGCGGGACCGTACGCTCGAGCAGGAAGTTCACCACGTCACGATCGTAGGAAATCCGCGCTGTTCAAGGCCCGGTCCGTGCATGCCTCACCCGGTTGGCCCAGGCCGGGCGGTACTGGCCTCCCGCCTACCGGTAGACCTTCCCCGGCTCCGCCTTCCCGGGGGCCAGGAGTTGTGGGACCGTCACGAACACGTACCCGCGTTCCTTGAGCGCGTCGATGATGCCCGGAACGGCCGGGACGGTGCCGTCGTAGATGTCGTGCAGCAGGATGATCCCGTCCCGGGACGCCTGGGCGAGGACACGGCGGGTGATGAGGTCCGAGTCGGTCGTCGTGTAGTCCTTCGCGGTCACGCTCCACAGCACCTCGGAGAGGCCGAGTTCGCGGCAGATCTCGTGCACGGTGGCGTCGGTGCGGCCCTGAGGCGGACGCATCAGGGTCGGGCGACGGCCGGTGAGGCGTGCTATCTCCTGATTGGGGCGTTCCAGCTCCTCGCGTATCTCCTCGGGTCTCAGCCGGGTCAGGATCTTGTGGTCCCAGGTGTGGCTGGCCACCTCGTGGCCCTCGTCGGCCATCCGCCGCACCAGCTCCGGGTACTTCTCGATGTGCCGCTTGCCGAGGAGGAAGAAGGTCGCCGGGACCTGCTTCTCCTTCAGGATGTCCAGCAGGCGTGCGGAGTGCTCGCTCGGCCCGGCGTCGAAGGTCAGCGCGATGCACTTGACCTCACGGCAGTCGACGGTGCCGAAACGGGCTGCTTGCAGGTCCGCCGCCGCACGGGCCCGTACGGCGCTCGGAGCCGTGGTCGCGGGCCCCGCGCAACCGCTCAGCACCAGGGTCAAGGCGGCGGTCACCGCGAGCGTCCCGGCCGTTCGGAACGCGATCCCCGTTTTCTTCATCTTCTTGGTCAGAGAAAGCATGCCGGGACTATACACAGAGTGTATACGCTCACTTCATAGTGTTTTCGGCCCTTTCGTCGGGCTACTCGCGCCGGGGCGCGCGGAGCGGCGAGTGCGGCGAGTGGGGCGAGTGCGGGGAGAGCCTCGTGACATGACAATTGGGTGTATGTCCCAGTAGTCGGCGCCAAGTGTTTGAGACAGCTGCGTCGCGGCACTCGGCTGCACCGAAGTCCCCCACCCGACTCCGGGACGGAGCACCTCCCCCATGCGCATCCTCGGAACCAACGCCCTCTTCCATGACCCTGCCGCCACCCTCGTGGTCGACGGCAGGACGGTGGCGGCCGCCGAGGAGATCGGGCCGTACGCGGTCCGCCGGAGGAGGGCGTTCGCGGGAGGGAGGACCGCCGCATGACCTCGTACGCCGTCGTGATCCCCACCCTCGTACGGGACACCCTCGCCGACTGCCTCGCGGCGCTGGCCGCCGCGACCGGGCCGCGCCCCGAGGAGATCGTCCTCGTCGACGACCGGCCCGACCCCGAACCGGACGGGCTGCAGCACCCGTTGAGCGTCCTCGGCGATCTGCGGGAGCGCACCACGGTGCTGGGCGGCGGCGGTCGTGGGCCCGCCGCCGCCCGCAACACCGGACTGCGCGCCGTGACCGCACCGTGGACCGTGTTCCTCGACGACGACGTCCAGGTCGGACCCCACTGGTGCGGGCAACTGGCAGAGGACCTCGCCGAGGCGTCCCCCGACATCGCGGGCGTCCAGGGCGTCATCGCCGTCCCCCTGCCCGGCGAACGCCGCCCCACCGACTGGGAGCGCGGCACCGCCGGACTCGCCCGGGCCCACTGGATCACCGCCGACATGGCCTACCGCACGGAGGCCCTCAAGCAGGTCGGCGGTTTCGACGAACGGTTCCGGCGCGCCTTCCGCGAGGACGCCGACCTCGCGCTGCGCGTCCTCGACGAGGGCTGGCGCATCCGGCAGGGCCGCCGCACCACCCGCCACCCCGTGCCCCCCGCCTCCCGCTGGGCGTCCGTGCGCCAGCAGCGCGGCAACGCCGACGACGCCCTCATGCGGCACCTGCACGGACCCGACTGGTGGGACAAGGCAGTCGCGCCACGCGGCCGGATCCGCACCCACGCGGCGATCACCACCGCCGGCGTCGCCGCCTGCGCCCTCGCCGCCACCGGACACGGCCGGGCCGCCACGGCCTGCGCGCTCGGCTGGGCGGCCGGCACGGCCGAGTTCGCCCGGGCCCGCATCACTCCCGGCCCCCGCACCCGCCACGAGGTGACGACCATGCTCGCGACCAGCGTGCTCATCCCGCCCGCCGCGACCTGGCACCGGCTGACCGGCGCCCTGCGCCACCGTCACGCCGCCCCCTGGCAGGAGATGGCGCGATGAGCCCGGTCAAGGCCGTGCTGTTCGACCGCGACGGCACGCTCGTCGAGGACGTCCCCCACAACGCCGACCCCGACCGCGTACGCCCCGTCGAGGGCGCCCGCGAGGCGCTCGCTCTGCTCCGCGCCCGCGGCATCCGCACCGGCGTCGTCACCAACCAGTCCGGCGTCGCACGTGGACTGCTCACCGAGGCCGACGTCCGCCGCGTCAACCACCGCGTCGACGAACTCCTCGGCCCCTTCGACGTGTTCGCCATGTGCCCGCACGGCCCCGACGAGGGTTGCCACTGCCGCACACCACAGCCCGGCATGGTGCTGTGGGCGGCCGGGCGGATCTGCACCGGCCCCGCCGACCTTGTCGTCATCGGCGACATCGGCGCCGACGTGGAGGCCGCCCACCGGGCCGGCGCCCACGGCATCCTCGTCCCCACCGCGCGCACCCGCCCCGACGAGACCGCGAGCGCGGACCATGTGGCACCCGACCTGCTGACCGCTGTCCGCGCCGTACTGGACGGACCGCCGAAGGGCCGCGTCCTCGCCGACGAACGTCCCATACGGGAGGCCTACGCGACCGGCCCGGCCCCGGGCGGAGTCAGCTGAGACCCCTCGTCACCCGGCTCACCGGCTCCGGCGACATCCTGCTTGCCGGGCCCGCCGTCCACCGCCGTCCTGGTCTCCGACTACGACCGCGTCACGGCGGCTGCCCTCCTTGATCCTCGCCGCCCGCCCGCAGCTGGTCCGGGACCCGCACCCACGCTGCGGGCCGCCGGTGCCCGGCACCCAGCCACCCATGCTGCGGGCCGCCGGTGCCCGGCACCCGGCCGGTGCCTCCGGCCCGGTGCCCGGCACCCGGCCGGTGCCTCCGGCTGAGATGGAGGCCCACGGCCTCGCCTCGCGGGACGGCACCCCGCGCCGGGAGCTGCGTGCCGCCGCCCACAGCGCCGCCACCGTCGTACGGCACCGGCGTGCCGCGGCCGTCGCGGTCACCCTCGGCGCCCGCGATGCCCTGCCGTCCTGGTGGCCGAGGGCGCCGTGGCCCGCCGCGAGTGGGTCCGTCGCCGTGGGCGGGGCGGCGGCACCGAGCGCGGACGCCGAACCGGCACCGCCGCCCGACGATGACGACCCGTACCTCGTGGCCCGGCTCGCCCAGCAGGCCGGCCTGCCCGACGCCGACGGGTTCGGCGGCGGTCCGCCCTTGGGTCTGCCGGCCGCCCTCGTCGCCGACGCCCCCATCGTGATCAGCGGCGGTACCGGAGTCGCCCACCTCGCCGTCGCCCACGCCACACGCTCCGTCACCCTCTTCGGCCCGTCCCCGCCGAGCCGGGGGAGCTGGGGCGTGTCGCCCGGTCCGCGCCACCGTGCGCTTCCGGTACGGCCCGGAGGGCGATCCGCGCACCCGCCGGACGACCGACCCGGGACCGACCCGCCACCCTTGCGCATCACCCCGTGGGAAGGCCTGCGCGCCCTCGACGCACCGCCCGGCACCCGGCACCCATGAGGGGCCCGGAAACGCTCAGCTCCCGCACCACCGGCACATCAGTCGGAACCCGGCGAACAGCGTCAGGGGCCACAGCGCCGCGAACGCCCAGATCACACCCGGTTCGGAGGTGACGATCCCGATGACCAGCAGGGCGACCGACACCGCTAGCAGGACCGCCACGGTCCAGACGCGCGGGCGGTAGGAGGCCAGCCGGACGAAGAGGCGGGCGGGATCGGGCAAGCGGCTCACCCGCAGGGTGCGCAGCCGGCGGTCGAGGCGGCGGTCGCGGCGCAGGACGCGTTCCATCTCGTCGAGGATGCGCTGCTCGTGATCGGGAAGTCGGCCGATGGACACGCGGTTCTCCTTCCGGGCAGCCCGACCGTCTCCTCCCGGGGGGACATGCGGCGGGACAGGAAGCGGGGACTGACAAAGCGGGTGCCCCGTGAGGTCCCCGAGCTAACCGGGCACGGCCCGTGCCAGCGCCTCGACGAGCCGGTCCGCGCTGTCCGGCACGATGCCCTCGCGGAACCCGTCGCGGATCTGCCGGGCGGTCACCCGGCCGCCGGTCAGGCACCAGTCCCACCAGCGGTCCAACTGCCGCACGTCCAGCCGCTCGCCGGGCACCAGCGCGGGCCAGCCACAGGCCCGGGCCTGCGCGGTCACCTTCGCCCCGCCGTCGACCGGATCGACGGCCAGCACCGGGGTGCCGACCCGTAGGGCGATGACCAGCCCGTGCAGCCGGTCGGTCACCACGAGGTCCAGCCGGGCCAGCACGGACTGGAGCTGCGCGGGTGTGGCGCTCAGATGCCAGTCGTGGGTGTCGAGCCGGGTCTCCAGCTCCAGGCGGGCGCAGTCCTTCCCGGCCAGCCAGTGCGTCACCTCCTCGGCGACCTGACCGTGCCGCCGCTGCTGCCCGTACTCCTGCTGCCCGTGGCTGAGGATCACCCCGACGACGGGCCGGGCGGGCACGTCCGGGGCACGGGCCGCCAGGTCCTCCACCGGCTCGGTGTCCGGCGCGTCCCGCGGCAGCACCCGGTGGAAGCCGGTCACGGCCGCGCTGCCAGGGTCGATCACCGAGGTGCCGACGGCGATCCGCACCGAGTGCGCGAACCGCCGGTGCAGTTCCTCGACCTGCGGCCCGTGCAGCGGGCCGCACACGAACACCAGGTGGGAGTAGTCCTCCGGCCACAGCCCGTCCAGGTGCAGCGCGTCCGGACGGAAGCCGGGACTCCAGGCGACGTCGTAGGCAATGCCCGTGCCGAGCAGGACGTCCTCCACCCGGCGCAGGGCCAGCACGTCCCCGGCGGTCGCCTCCCCGTCCCGGAAGCTGAACCACCCGGCCAGCAGGACCCTGCGCGGTCGCATGCCGTTGTGTGTGTGCACATGCCCTGAGTGCCCGCCCCACGGGCACGGCAATCAGGGCATTACGCGCATAAGCCTTACGGTCACCGGGAGTAGAAGATGGCGTCCGCCCGGTCGGTCGCCGTGCTCACCGCCTGCACGTTCAGCAGGTACTCCCAGACACACCCGCCGGGTCGGCCAGGCCGGCGCGCCGGTGGAAGGCGAGATCCGGGAGCGGATGAACGAGATCTTCACGTCCTGACGGGCCCAGCTGTCGCGGACGGGCCTCAGTGGGCCTGTGCGCACCGCACCCTGACATCCCGCATCACAAGCCGATCAGCGTCCCGCAGGCCCCGGCAGCCACAGAGGATTACACGGTCGAGGGCTGTCGACATACCCGAATTCAGGCTCCCCGGCAACCCCTCGCCGCTGTGAGGCAGGACTCTTCAGCCGTGTGAAGACCACCGCCCGCGGATCCGGCGTCGAGAGTGCAAGATTCGGGCACCGATGGATGGACGAGCACTCGGCGGGTGTCAGACGGCGAGCGACAGATGAGGAGAGAGGCAGACGATGGTCCCAGCGGAACCGGAACCCCAGCGGATCGGCGTACCCGCCGAGTCCACTGCGGGCGAGACCAGGGTGGCGGCCACGCCGGCCACCGTGGGGAGACTCGTCGCACTCGGATACGACGTGGTGGTCGAACCGGGGGCGGGAGCCTCGTCCCGCTTCTCGGACGCGGCCTACGAGGAGGCGGGCGCCCGGCTCGGCGACCCGTGGGCGGCGGAGATCGTACTCAAGGTCAACGGCCCCTCCGGCGAGGAGATCGCCCGGCTGCGGGACGGAGCGACGCTGATCGCGTTGATCAGCCCCGCCCTCAACCCGGAGCTGGTCGAGGACCTCGCACGGCGGCCGATCACGGTCCTCGCCATGGACGCCGTCCCGCGCATCTCGCGCGCCCAGTCCCTGGACGTGCTCAGCTCGATGGCGAACATCGCCGGATACCGGGCCGTGGTCGAGGCGGCGCACGCCTTCGGCCGTTTCTTCACCGGCCAGGTGACCGCAGCCGGCAAGGTGCCGCCCGCCAAGGTGCTGGTGGCCGGTGCGGGCGTCGCCGGACTCGCGGCGATCGGAGCGGCCCGCAGCCTCGGCGCCGTGGTCCGCGCCACCGACCCCCGGCCCGAGGTCGCCGAGCAGGTGCGCTCGCTGGGCGGGGAGTTCCTGACGGTCACCGCCGAGCAGGAGGTGAGCACCGACGGCTACGCCAAGGCCACCTCGGACGACTACAACCGGCTCGCCGCGCAGCTGTACGCCGAGCAGGCCGCCGACGTCGACATCATCGTCACCACCGCGCTCATCCCCGGGCGGCCCGCGCCGCGGCTGATCACCGCCGAGGACGTCGCGCGGATGAAGCCCGGCAGCGTGATCGTCGACATGGCCGCCGCCCAGGGCGGCAACGTCGAGGGCACGGTCGCCGGCAAGGCGGTCGTCACCGACAACGACGTGACGATCATCGGCTACACCGACCTGCCCGGCAGGCTCCCCGCCCAGGCCTCGCAGCTGTACGGCACCAACATCGTCAACCTGATGAAGCTGCTCACCCCGGGCAAGGACGGCCGGCTCGTCCTCGACTTCGACGACGTCGTACAGCGGTCGATGACCGTGGTCCGCGACGGCGAGAAGACCTGGCCGCCGCCCCCGGTCCAGGTGTCCGCCGCGCCCGCGCCGGCGCCCGCCGCGGCCCCGGAAGCCGCCCCGGCCGCGGACACCCCGGCCAAGCCCGCGCGCCCCGCGTGGTCCTCCTACGCCCTGGTCGGCGCCGGAGCGCTCGCGCTGTTCCTGGTGACCGCCTTCTCGCCGAGCGAACTCATCGGCCACTTCACGGTCTTCGTCCTGGCGATCGTCATCGGCTTCTACGTCATCGGCAACGTGCACCACGCGCTGCACACCCCGCTGATGTCGGTCACCAACGCCATCTCCGGGATCGTCGTGGTCGGCGCGCTGCTGCAGATCGGGCACGGGAACACCGCCGTCACCGTGCTGTCGTTCGCCGCGATCCTGCTGGCGAGCATCAACATCTTCGGCGGATTCGCCGTCACCCGCCGCATGCTCGGCATGTTCTCGAAGGGCTGATCACGGATGAGCACAGTCACGGCCTCAGAAGCCGCCTACGTCGTCGCCGCGTTGCTGTTCATCCTCAGCCTCGCCGGGCTCTCGCAGCACCGGACGTCCCGCTCGGGAGTCGTCTGGGGCATCGCGGGCATGGTCATCGCCCTGGCCGCCACCGTCGGGCTCGCCTCCCGGAGCCTCACCGCCACCGGCCTCGTACTGATCGTCCTCGCCACCGCCGTCGGCGGCGGCGTAGGACTGTGGCGGGCCCGGGTCGTCGAGATGACCGGCATGCCCGAGCTGATCGCCATCATGCACAGCCTCGTCGGCCTCGCCGCCGCGCTCGTCGGCTGGAACGGCTACCTCGACGTCGACGCCGAGCTCAGCGGTTCGCTCCTGGGCATCCACCACGCCGAGGTGTTCATCGGGGTGTTCATCGGCGCCGTCACCTTCACCGGGTCCGTCGTCGCGTACCTGAAGCTCTCGGCGCGCATCAACTCCCGCCCGCTCACGCTGCCAGGCAAGCACGTCCTCAACGTGGGCGCCCTGGTCGCCTTCGTCGCGCTCACCGTCGCGTTCGTGGCCAGCCCGAACATGGGGCTGCTCATCGCGGTCACCGTGGTCGCGCTCGCCCTCGGCGCGCACCTGGTCGCCTCCATCGGCGGCGGGGACATGCCGGTGGTCGTCTCCATGCTCAACAGCTACTCCGGCTGGGCCGCGGCCGCCTCGGGCTTCCTGCTCGCCAACAACCTGCTCATCGTCACCGGCGCGCTGGTGGGCTCCTCCGGTGCCTACCTGTCGTACATCATGTGCAAGGCGATGAACCGCTCCTTCATCTCGGTGATCGCGGGCGGCTTCGGCACCCCCGCGGCGGCGGCCGAGGAGGGCGAGCAGGGGGAGCACCGCGAGATCAGCGCGGAGGACACCGCGGAGCTGCTCCGCGACGCCTCCTCTGTGATCATCACGCCGGGCTACGGGATGGCGGTCGCCCAGGCCCAGTACCCCGTCGCCGAACTGGCGCGGAAGCTGCGCGAGCGGGGCGTCGAGGTGCGCTTCGGCATCCACCCCGTCGCCGGCCGGCTGCCCGGGCACATGAACGTGCTGCTCGCCGAGGCGAACGTGCCGTACGACATCGTCCTCGAAATGGACGAGATCAACGACGACTTCGCCGCCACCTCGGTCGTCCTCGTCATCGGCGCCAACGACACCGTCAACCCGGCCGCCACCGACAACCCTTCCAGCCCCATCGCGGGCATGCCCGTGCTGCACGTGTGGGAGGCCGCCAACGTGGTCGTGTTCAAGCGGTCGATGGCCGCCGGGTACGCCGGTGTGCAGAACCCGCTGTTCTTCCGGGACAACAGCCAGATGCTCTTCGGCGACGCCAAGCAGCGCGTCGAGGACATCCTGCGTGCCCTCGACTCCCTGGACGCGCCGGTCCCGGCGATGGCCGGCACGTCGCGCTGAACCACCGTGCATAGTCGCCGGGGACGCCGTTGCCGCTGAGGGCGGGGACGGCGTCCCCGGCGTTGGGCGAGGGAGCCCGGCGAACTCGGCTGCCTCTGCGCACCCGGCTGGTCCTCCGGGGCGACGGCGAGATCCGCCGGGACAGCGAGCACACCGCCCTCAAGACCCCGCCCAAGCGGCGGGCCCGCGCCTCGGCTGTTCGGCCAGAACCCCGGGTGGTTCCGGCGCGGGCCCTCGGCCGTTCGGACGATGACCCGCCGACGGGCGTACGAGAAAAAGGCCGGCCCGGCACCGTGGGTGCCGAGCCGGCCTTTGTGTGAGGCCTGGGTGCCGGTCAGTCCGTGCCCGACTCCATCGCGGCGCGGTCCAGCCACGCGTCCTCGTCCGAGACCTCGCCGCGGGAGGCGATGACCTCGGCGCCGCCCTGCGGCAGTTCCGGCATGGTGCCGATCAGCCCGGTCGCGGCCGCCTGCGAGGCGCCGACGGTGGGGCTGCCGGTGCCGATCAGGCCGATG
Source organism: Streptomyces viridochromogenes DSM 40736 (assembly GCF_000158955.1). Classification (GTDB taxonomy): domain Bacteria; phylum Actinomycetota; class Actinomycetes; order Streptomycetales; family Streptomycetaceae; genus Streptomyces; species Streptomyces venetus. The sequence continues at coordinate 7,129,968 of NZ_GG657757.1, forward strand.
CCGGCGTACTGCTCCAGCTTGGCGCGGGAGTCGGCGATGTCGAGGTTGCGCATGGTGAGCTGGCCGATCCGGTCCACCGGGCCGAAGGCGGAGTCCTCGGTGCGCTCCATGGACAGCTTGTCCGGGTGGTAGCTGAACGCCGGGCCGGTCGTGTCGAGGATCGAGTAGTCCTCACCGCGCCGCAGCCGCAGCGTGACCTCGCCGGTGACGGCGGCGCCGACCCAGCGCTGGAGCGACTCGCGGATCATCAGCGCCTGCGGGTCCAGCCAGCGGCCCTCGTACATCAGCCGGCCGAGCCGCCGCCCCTCGCTGTGGTACTGGGCGAGGGTGTCCTCGTTGTGGATCGCGTTGACCAGGCGCTCGTACGCGGCGTGCAGCAGGGCCATGCCCGGGGCCTCGTAGATGCCGCGGCTCTTGGCCTCGATGATCCGGTTCTCGATCTGGTCCGACATGCCCAGGCCGTGCCGCCCGCCGATGGCGTTGGCCTCCATGACCAGGTCGACGGGGGAGGCGAACTCCTTGCCGTTGACCGACACCGGGCGGCCCTCGGCGAAGCCGATCGTCACGTCCTCGGTGGCGATCTCGACCTCGGGGTCCCAGAACCGCACGCCCATGATCGGCTCGACGGTCTCGACGCCGGTGTCCAGGTGCTCCAGCGTCTTGGCCTCGTGGGTGGCGCCCCAGATGTTGGCGTCGGTGGAGTACGCCTTCTCCGCGCTGTCGCGGTAGGGCAGCCCGTGCGCGACCAGCCACTCGGACATCTCCTTGCGGCCGCCGAGTTCGGTGACGAAGGCCGCGTCCAGCCAGGGCTTGTAGATCCGCAGGTGCGGGTTGGCGAGCAGGCCGTAGCGGTAGAACCGCTCGATGTCGTTGCCCTTGAAGGTCGAGCCGTCGCCCCAGATCTGGACGTCGTCCTCGAGCATCGCCCGGACCAGCAGCGTGCCGGTGACGGCACGGCCGAGCGGCGTGGTGTTGAAGTACGCCCGCCCGCCCGAACGGATGTGGAACGCGCCGCAGGTCAGCGCGGCCAGGCCCTCCTCGACCAGCGCCGCACGGCAGTCGACCAGACGCGCGATCTCGGCACCGTAGGTCTTCGCGCGGCCGGGCACCGAGGCGATGTCGGGCTCGTCGTACTGGCCGATGTCGGCGGTGTAGGTGCAGGGGACGGCACCCTTGTCGCGCATCCACGCGACCGCGACGGACGTGTCGAGACCGCCCGAGAAGGCGATGCCGACGCGCTCGCCGGCGGGCAGGGAGGTGAGGACCTTGGACATGGGAAGAGTATGTATTGCCACGCATAATCATGCAAGTCGCCGTGCATGAATCCCGCCCCGTGAGACCAGCCGTCCCGGTTGTACCTTTTGCGGGAGGCCCGGGAGGCGCCAGGTTCAGGAAGCGTCCGGCTCCGGGCTCCCGAGCGCCCCCAGGATCCGCTCGGCCGCCAGGGTCGGCGTCAACCCACCCTCCCGGACCCGCTGTTCGAGCACCGGCGCGAGAGCCCGTACCGCCGGATCGGCCTGGAGCCGGCCCAGGAGCTCGTCGCGGACCATGGTCCAGGTCCAGTCGACCTGCTGGTCGCGGCGCTTGGCGGTGAGTCGGCCGGTGGAGTCGAGCAGGGTGCGGTGCTGCTCCAGACGCTCCCACACGGTGTCCAGACCGGCCGACTCCCGGGCGCTGCAGCTGAGCACGGGCGGCGTCCAGAAGGCGTCCTTGCCGTGCATCAGCCGCAGCGCGCCCGCCAGTTCGCGGGCGGCGGCGCGGGCGTCGCGCTCGTGCGGCCCGTCCGCCTTGTTCACGGCGATCACGTCCGCCAGTTCGAGGACGCCCTTCTTGATGCCCTGGAGCTGGTCGCCGGTGCGGGCGAGGGTGAGCAGCAGGAAGGAGTCGACCATGTTGGCCACGGCCGTCTCGGACTGGCCGACACCGACCGTCTCCACCAGGATCACGTCGTAGCCGGCCGCCTCCATCACCACGATCGACTCGCGGGTGGCCTTGGCGACCCCGCCCAGCGTGCCCGCGGTGGGGGAGGGCCGGACGAAGGCCGCCGGGTCGACGGCCAGCCGTTCCATCCGCGTCTTGTCGCCGAGGATCGAGCCGCCGGTACGGCTGGAGGACGGGTCGACGGCGAGCACCGCCACCCGGTGCCCGAGCCCCGTCAGCATCGTGCCGAACGCGTCGATGAACGTGGACTTGCCCACGCCCGGCACCCCGCTGACGCCGATCCGCCGGGCCCGCCCGCTGTGCGGCAGCAGCTCGGTCAGCAGCCGCTGGGCCAGCTCCCGGTGCTGGGGGCGGGTGGACTCGACGAGCGTGATGGCGCGGGCGACGATCGCCCGCTTCCCGTCGAGGACACCCTTCACATACGCGTCGACATCGATCACAGGTCGTGCCCGAGGCCGTCCGACAGCCGCCTGACCAGGTCGTACGCCGCGTCCGGGATCACCGTCCCGGGCGGGAAGACCGCCGCCGCGCCCATCTGAAGCAGCGTCGGCACGTCCTGCGGCGGGATCACCCCGCCGACCACGATCATGATGTCCTCGCGCCCCTCCTCGGCCAGCTGCTCCTTGAGCGCCGGGACGAGGGTGAGGTGACCGGCCGCCAGCGACGAGACACCGACGATGTGCACATCCGCCTCGACGGCCTGCCGGGCCACCTCGGCGGGCGTCTGGAACAGCGGGCCGACGTCCACGTCGAAGCCGAGGTCGGCGAAGGCGGTGGCGATCACCTTCTGGCCGCGGTCGTGGCCGTCCTGGCCCATCTTCGCGACCAGGATGCGCGGGCGGCGGCCCTCGGCCTCCTCGAAGTCGGAGACCAGCGCTCGGGTGCGGTCCACGGACGGGGACTCCCCTGCTTCGTTGCGGTACACGCCGGAGATCGTACGGATCTGGCTCGCGTGCCGGCCGTACGCCTTCTCCAGGGCGTCGGAGATCTCCCCGACGGTGGCCTTCGCGCGGGCGGCGTGCACCGCCAGCTCCAGCAGGTTGCCCTCGCCGCCGGCGGCCCGGGTCAGCGCGTCCAGCGCGTCCTGGCAGGCCCGCTCGTCACGCTCCGCCCGCAGCCGCCGCAGCTTCTCGATCTGCTGCGCCCGCACGGAGGAGTTGTCGACCTTGAGGACGTCGATCTGCTCGTCGCTGTCCACCCGGTACTTGTTGACGCCGATCACCGGCTGCCGGCCCGAGTCGATCCGGGCCTGGGTACGGGCCGCGGCCTCCTCGATGCGCAGCTTCGGGATGCCCGCGTCGATGGCCTTGGCCATACCGCCCGCGGCCTCGACCTCCTCGATGTGCTGCCACGCCCGCCGGGCCAGGTCGTACGTCAGTTTCTCCACGTACGCGCTGCCGCCCCACGGGTCGATCACCCGGGTCGTGCCGGACTCCTGCTGGAGCAGCAGCTGCGTGTTGCGGGCGATGCGCGCCGAGAAGTCGGTCGGCAGGGCCAGCGCCTCGTCGAGGGCGTTGGTGTGCAGCGACTGCGTGTGTCCCTGCGTCGCCGCCATGGCCTCGACACAGGTACGCGTCACGTTGTTGAACACGTCCTGCGCGGTCAGCGACCACCCCGAGGTCTGCGAATGGGTGCGCAGGGACAGCGACTTGGCGTTCTTCGGGTCGAACTGCCGCACCAGCTTCGCCCACAGCAGGCGCGCCGCGCGCAGCTTGGCGACCTCCATGAAGAAGTTCATGCCGATCGCCCAGAAGAACGACAGCCGGGGCGCGAACGCGTCCACGTCCAGGCCGGCTTCACGGCCGGCGCGGATGTACTCGACACCGTCCGCGAGCGTGTAGGCCAGCTCCAGATCGGCCGTCGCACCGGCCTCCTGGATGTGGTAGCCGGAGATGGAGATCGAGTTGTAGCGCGGCATCCGCTGCGAGGTGTACGCGAAGATGTCGGAGATGATCCGCATCGAGGGCTTCGGCGGATAGATGTAGGTGTTGCGGACCATGAACTCCTTGAGGATGTCGTTCTGGATGGTCCCCGCCAGCTTCTCCGGCGGTACGCCCTGTTCCTCCGCCGCCACGATGTACAGCGCCAGCACCGGCAGCACGGCGCCGTTCATCGTCATCGACACCGTCATCCTGTCGAGGGGAATCCCGTCGAACAGCTGCCGCATGTCGTAGATCGAGTCGATCGCCACGCCCGCCATGCCGACGTCACCCGTCACCCGCGGGTGGTCGCTGTCGTAACCCCGGTGCGTGGGCAGGTCGAAGGCGACCGACAGGCCCTTCTGCCCGGCCGCGAGGTTGCGCCGGTAGAAGGCGTTCGACTCCTCGGCCGTGGAGAATCCCGCGTACTGGCGGATCGTCCAGGGCTGGTTGACGTACATGGTCGGATACGGGCCGCGCAGATACGGGGCCGCGCCCGGATACGTGTCCAGGAAGTCCAGGCCCTCCAGGTCACGGCCGGTGTACAGCGGCTTGACCGCGATGCCCTCCGGGGTCTCCCAGAGCAGGTCGTCCCCGCCGGTCGCGTTCTTGACGGCCGTACGCCACTCGTCGGGGCCGCCGCCGGAGTCCGGGGTCCCCAGCTCGATCCCGGAGAAGTCGGGGATTCCCATCAGGACACTCCCATGCGGTCGAGGGTGGCGGACAGCACGGCGACGGCGTCACAGCCCGCGAAGACGTACGAGTCGACACCGGCGTGGTCACCGGGCCGCCCGGCGAGGAGCACGTGCGAGGCGCCGGCGGCCTTCAGGGCACCGGCGGTGGCCTCGGCCTGCTCCTCGTACACCGCGTCGCTGGAGCACAGCACGGCCTCCGCCGCGCCGCTCTCCTCGAAGGCGCCCTCCGTGACGGGCTCGATGCCGCCCGCCTGGAAGAGGTTCGAGGCGAAGGTGAGGCGCGCGGTGTGGGCGGCGGCCGGGCCGAGCGCGGCCAGGAAGATCCGGGGCCGGGAGCCGGTCGCGGTGAGGTGGGCGTCGGAGCGGGCGCGCAGCGCCTCGTACGCCTCGTCGCGGCGCACCCGCGGCAGCCCGCCGGACGGCGGCTCGGGTGCGGGGTCGCGGACCACCGGCTTCTCCGCGAGGTGGGGGAACTCGCTGACACCGGTGACGGGTTCGCGCCTCTTGGCCAGCCTCCCGCTGCGCGCCTGCCAGGTGTCGGCGAGGTCCTGCGCGAGGTCGCCCGACCGCAGGGCGGCGGCCATGCCGCCGAGCCGCTCGATCCGCTGGAAGAACTCCCAGCCCGCGTGGGCGAGTTCATCGGTGAGCCGCTCCGCGTACCAGGAGCCGCCCGCCGGGTCGATGACCCGGGACAGGTGCGACTCCTCGATGAGGATCGTGGAGGTGTTGCGGGCGATCCGCCGCGCGAACGCGTCCGGCAGGCCGAGGGCGTGGTCGAAGGGCAGCACGGTGACCGCGTCGGCCCCGCCCGCCCCGGCGGCCAGCGTGGCGATGGTCGTCCGCAGCATGTTCACCCACGGGTCCCGGCGCGTCATCATCACCGGCGACGTCACGACGTGCTGGAGCTGCGCCCCCGCGCGCGGCGCTCCGCACACCTCGGCCACCCGCGCCCACAGCCGGCGGGCGGCCCGCAGCTTGGCGATCGTCAGGAACTGGTCGGCGGTCGCCGCGTACCGGAACTCCAGCTGCGCACAGGCCTGTTCGACGCTCAGGCCGGCCTCGGCCAGCTCCCGCAGATACGCCACGGCCGTGGCCAGCGAGCAGCCCAGCTCCTGGGCGGCCGAACCACCGGCCTCGTGGTACGGCAGCGCGTCCACGGTCAGTGCCCGCAGGCCCGGGTACTCCTCGGCGCACTGCCGCGCGAGACCGGCTGCCGGAGCGAAGTCGCCCCGCTGCCCGCTCCGGGCCTCCTGACCCAGCGGGTCCGCGCCCAGGTTGCCGCGTGCCGCGTCCCGGGCGACACCGCGCTCCTCGTACAGCCGCAGCAACGCCTGTGCGGCGGGCTCGGTGTCGGACCCGGCGTCCAGGACGACGGACACGAGGTCGAGATAGACACCGTCGAGGACCCGGCCGAGCTCCGGCACGGGGATGCCGGAGTCGCCGACGCCCAGCCACAGGGAGGTGACGCCGTTCTCCAGATCCGCCAGCACCGGTTCGCCGTCGGCCACCGTGTGCCGCTGCCGTACGTCCCAGCCGCCGAGGGTGTTCCCTTCGGGACGGCCGCCGCGCACAAAGGGCGCGAACCCGGGCAGGCCCGGCTCGGGCGCGGAGTCGCGGGCGGTGTAGAGGGGGCGGGTGCGCAGCCCGTCCTCCAGCGCGGTGGACAGGGCTTCCTCGGCTTCGGCGCCCTCCACGTCCTTGCCCGACTTGCGCAGCACACCCGCCACAAGGCGCTGCCACTGCTCGTGGGGCACATCAGGGAACTCGCCGGCCAGCTCAAGCCCGTCGTCAGGCAGGACCGTCATGCTCGGATGCTAGGTCATGGACTCGAAGGAGCAGCAGTGGGCGAAGCTGTGACCTTGCCCTCGCCGTGACTGTGGTCTGCCTCATCCGCCTGATTCCGCGCGGGGCGTGAAGTCGGTTTCCTTCGCCGTGATGATCCGGGCGCCCATGTTGCGTTCCATCATCTCCAGGGCGGCGGACGCCAGATGGGGATGGATCGAGGCGACGGCGTCCTTCGGCACCGTGACGCCCAGGTGCCGGATGTGCGCGTCGAGAGCGGAGTAGAGGACGCACTGCTCGGTGACCTGGCCGGTCAGCACCACGTGTCCGACGCCCAGGCTCCACAGGAGGTAGGCCAGGGGCGTCTCGAAGAAGACCGAGTGGCGGGCCTTCAGTACGAAGAGCGACTCGTCGTCGGGTCGTATCGGCTCGATCAGGTCGGCGTGCGGCCGGCTCAGCGCCGCGTCCAGCAACTCTCCGTGATGTGAGCGCCACAGCCCGAAGTTGTCGTTCACGTAGATCACGGGAGCGTCCGCCTCGCGGGCTCGGTCGATCAGCTCCGCCAGCACGGGCACGACCTCCCCCACGGACGGCACGAGGAGTTCGGCGTCCTCGTGGTCGTAGGTGTTGATCATGTCGATCACGATCAGAGCCGACCGCGCCGGGTCCGCCCGCCGTTCCATGGGGTCTCCCGAGTGGAGCGTGTGGTGCTTGAGGTGCAGGTGGAGCGTTTGGTGCGAGTTCCGGGGGCGCACCGCCGAGTACCCGGGGGCGTGGTGGGTGTAACAAGGGGGCGCGCAGGTGCCGGCCCTAGCCCTCCCGCGCCCAGGGTCGCAGCTTCTCCGGGTTGCGGACCGCCCAGATACGGGTGACGTGCCCGTCGGAGACGTCGAACGAGGCCACCGTCATCACGACCCCGGCCCGCTGGGCCACGAGGCCCGGCACGCCGTTGACCGACCGTTCCAGGAGTTCGAGCCCCGGCGCCTTGTCGGCGATGGCGGCCATGTACTGGGCGATGCGCACGCCGCCCTCGACCGGGCGCAGGGCGGTGCCGACCATGCCGCCGCCGTCGGCGGTCATCACGGCCGCCGGGTCGAGGAGGCCGACCAGGGTCGCGATGTCCCGGGCCTCCCACGCCTCTTTGACCTTCCGCACCACGTCGGCCCGGCCGGGCCCCGGCACCCGGGCGGGTGCGGCGCTCACCCGCCGCCGGGCGGAGGCCGCCAGCTGCTTGGAGGCCGCGGGGGTCCGGCCGAGAACGCCGGCGATCTCGGCGAACGGGTACCGGAAGACGTCGTGCAGGACGAACGCCACCCGCTCGGCGGGCGTCATCGCCTCCAGGACGACGAGGAAGGCCATGTCCACCGACTCGTTCAGGACGATCTGGTCGGCGGGGTCCGCGGAGCCGGAGGGGCCGGTGGCGCCCGCCCGGCCCCACTCCGTGCGGTCGGGCAGCGGCTCGGGCAGCCACGCGCCGACGTAGCGTTCCCGGCGGGCCCGTGCCGAGCCGAGCCGGTCCAGGCAGATGCGGCTGGTCACCGTCGTCAGCCAGGCGCCGGGGGAGAGGATCTCCACCTGCCGGCTGTGCGGCAGCCCGTACCAGCGTGCGTAGGCATCCTGGACCGCGTCCTCGGCCTCGGTCACCGAACCGAGCAACCGGTAAGCGACGTTGATCAGTTGGCGTCGCTCGCCGGCTGTGCCGTCCATGCCGGCCCCGACCGTTCCCATGCTTCCGGCAGCCCCCTCGCCTTACCTTTCGCAGGCCCGTGTCGTCGGGCTGGTGAGACCTTATCGACCTACTGCCCGAGGGCGGACAAGGGGACAGTGACATGGCCACTCAGGTGACGACGGCGAACGCGCGGCGCGGCTCCTCGTTCCTGCGGATCGCGATCGCCCTCCAGACCCTGACCATCTTTCTTCAGGCGGTCTCCGCCGGGCTGCTGCTGACCTCGTCCTACGGGGAGACGCTGCACAGTGCCGGGGCCCGCGTGATGTACGGGGCGTCGATGCTGTACCTGCTGGCGGCGGTCCTGGCGTGGAAGCCCGGCGGCGGCTCACTCCGCCCCGTCTGGCACGCGTCGGGGTTCCTCGCCCTCGCGTCGGTCCAGGTCGTGCTCGGCATCGCGCACGTCCCGTCGGTCCATCTCCCTCTCGGGGTTCTGATGTTCGGCCTGAGCGTGCTGGCGCTGGTCCGGCGCTGAGGGGCCGGCCGCTCTCCCGCGCTGCCGTCGGTGTTGCTTTTCGTGCCGGTTCATTGCAACGCATCGTTGCGTTCAAATTTCACCCATTGCATCAATTAACCGTTGTCTAGCTGGGAGAAGTGCATTCAGTGGATTGACCATACTGTGAACGCAACGTAGCTTTCCATTGACGTGAAGCACGATGTATCGCGAGATGGGAATGATGATGAGCGACTCCCTCCACACCGTGACGACGCTGCCGACGACCCGTCGGGCCGGCTGCCCCTTCGACCCTCCGGCGGAGCTGCTCGAAGCCCGCGAGCACGGCCCCATCAGCCGCTTCACCCACCCCGGCGGGAAACCCGGCTGGCTGATCACCGGGTACGACCTGGTCCGGTCGGTCCTCGCCGACTCGCGGTTCAGTTCGCGCAAAGAGCTGATGAACGTGGTGGACTTCGAGCTTCCTCCGGCGCCCCCCGGAGAGTTCCTGCTGATGGACGACCCACAGCACCGCCGCTACCGCAAGCCACTGGCGGGGAAGTTCACGGTGCGGCGGATGCGGCTGCTCACCGAGCGCATCGAGCAGATCACCGCCGACTGCCTGGACGCCATGGAGAGAACCGGGCCGCCGGCGGACCTGGTGACCGCGTTCGCCAAGCCCATCCCCACCATCGTCATCTGCGAACTGCTGGGCGTGCCCTACGAGGACCGGGGCTCCTTCCAGGAGCAGATCGACACGTTCATGGGAGGGGAGACGAGCGACGAGGAACTCATCGCGGCCTACACCGCGACCCAGGAGTACCTCGCGAAGCTGGTGGCCGCCAAGCGCGCGCACCCCACCGACGACGTGCTCAGCGAACTCACCGAAAGCGACCTGAACGACGAGGAACTGAAAGGGATCAGCCTGGTCCTGCTGGCCGCCGGCTTCGACACCACCGCGAACATGCTGTCCCTCGGCACCTTCGCGCTGCTGCAGAACCCGGCGCAACTGGCCGCGCTGCGCGCCGATCCCGAGCTCACCGACCAGGCCGTCGAGGAGTTGCTGCGCTACCTGAGCGTCGCCAAGACGTTCATGAGGACGGCACTGGAGGACATCGAGCTGGGCGGCCAGACCATCGAGGCCGGCACGACGGTCGTCCTGTCGTACCACACCGCCAACCGCGACCCCGAGCGCTTCGCCGACCCCCATGTGCTCGACCTGCGCAGGCAGGACACGGGCGGGCACCTGGCCTTCAGCCACGGCATCCACCAGTGCCTGGGGCAGCAACTGGCCCGTGTCGAGATGCGGGTCGCCTTCCGCGCGCTGATCGACCGGTTCCCCACGCTGCGCCTGGCCGTACCGGCCGGGGAAGTCGGCCTGCGCCCAGAGACCGCGGACATCTACGGCGTGAAGAGCCTCCCGGTCACCTGGGACGCCACGTCATAGGGGAGGTCGCTCGATCTCCTGCCGCGCTATGAGCCGGTCGCACCGGCCCTCTGGTTCCCGTCCGGTGACGAGAGGCCGGTGACCGAAGTCGCGGCCAGAACCTGTCCGCAAGCCCCGCTAGCGTGCCTCGTATGACGAACACCAAGCGGAGCGTCACCGGCACTGCGCCCCACCTCGGTACCCGTGCCCTCAACCGCGCCACCCTCGACCGGCAGCTGCTCCTGCGCCCCGCACGGATCTCCGCCGCCGCGGCCGTCGAGCACCTGGTCGGACTCCAGGCGCAGAACGTCAGGCCTCCGTACCTCGCGCTCGCCGCCCGGCTCGACGGTTTCGCCCCCGAGGCGCTGTCCCGGCTGATGGCCGATCGCGAGGCGGTCCGGATCGTCACGATGCGCTCCACCATCCACACCCACACCGCGCACGACTGCCTCACCCTGCGGCCGCTGATGCAGCCCGCCATGGAGCGGGAACTGGCGAACTTCCGCGAAGGTCTCGCCGGTGTCGACGTGGAGCGGCTCGCCGTCCTCGCCCGCGAGCTCGTCGAGGCCGAGCCCCGCACCATGAAACAGTTGCGCGAGGCCCTGCTGCCTGAGTGGCCCGACGCCGATCCGCAGGCATTGGCCGTCGCCGCCCGATGCCGCCTTCCGCTCGTGCAGGTGACCCCGCGCGGGCTGTGGGGCAGGAGCGGGCCGGTCAGTCTGACCACCGCCGAGGACTGGCTCGGCCGTCCCGGCGAACCGGCCGCCACCATCGACGCGGTCGTCCTGCGCTATCTCGCCGCGTTCGGCCCGGCCTCCGTGCGCGACATGCAGACCTGGGCCGGTCTGACCCGCCTGGGCGAC
>NZ_GG657757.1:7141265-7153057 GCF_000158955.1 Streptomyces viridochromogenes DSM 40736
CGACCCTGGTATGTCACCTGAGGGGTACTCAGGAGCTATCGAACGGTCACGAGTTGACCTGCGTGGTGACCAGGTTCGAGAAGGTGGTCAGCCGGGTGTAGACCCCCGGGTAACCGGCCTGGGCGCAGCCTTCGCCCCAGGAAGTGATACCTGCCAGGACGCCCCCGATGAGCAGGGGACCGCCGCTGTCGCCCTGGCAGGTGTCCACACCGCCGGAGGTTTTTCCGGCGCACACCATGTCGCTCTGCACGTAGTCGGAGCCGTAGGAGCTCGCGCAGCTCGAGTCGGACACGGTCGGTACGGTCGCGGTGCGCAGCTGGTTGGAGGAGCTGCCGCCCGCGGAGGTGGTGCCCCAGCCCAGGATGCGGGCGGTGGTGCCGGCCGCGTACACGGAGGTCTGGGACGAGGAGACGTACGTCGCCGGGGTGTACGGCATCGACGTCGACAGCGTCAGCACGGCCATGTCGTCACCGTTGGTGGCGTCGGTGTAGCTCGGATGGGTCCATATCTTGCTGACTCTGCTGACCGTGCCGTTGGTGCCGTTGAGGTAGGTGCGGCCACCGACCACGCGCACGCTGCTGGTCGTCTCCCCGACCATGCAGTGCGCTGCGGTGACGACCTTCGTCGGGGAGACCAGCGTGCCGCCGCAGAACTGGTTCTGCGAGGCGTCCGTGATCTGCATGACGAACGGGTACGCGGACGTGGTGGTGGTCGTACCGCCGACGATCGGCTGGGGCGCGGCGACGGCCGTGGGGGCGGCGAGCAGCGCGGTCGTGGCGGCGGCAGCGGTCGCCGCGGCTACGGCGGCGGCCTTCTTGGCAGCGTTGAGCCCGAACATGGGTCTCCTTGGGGAGTTGCCGGTGGGGGGTCGCGCGGGTGGTGGTGCACGGGGACCCTGACGCCGTTGTTCGGATCTCCGTGTGCCCGGCGAGCGGCACGCCCCCAAGCTAGAGCCCGGGCGGGAGGGCCCCCAATGAGGGAAGCCCCTAAGGGAGTTGGGCAGGGAAAACCCTCGGTCCCGCCCGGGAAACCCAGGTGGGTCAGGTGCTGCGGCGGCCCGCGGCCAGCCTGACGATGTCCACCCGCGAGCGGATCCCCAGCTTCCGGTAGACCCGGGTGAGGGTCGCCTCGACGGTCTTGACGCTGATGAACAGGCGGGCCGCGATCTCCCGGTTGGTCGCGCCCTCCATCACCAGCGAGGCGACCTGACGCTCCATCGAGGCGAGCCCCTCCAGCGCGTCGAGCGCCACGGGCGGTGCCACGGAGGCGGGCTCCGCCGTCTCCGGAGCGGCCGCGACCGCCGCGTCGACCTGCCGCAGCCAGGGCAGCGCCCGGCAGCGCCGGAACAGCCGGGCGGCCTCGTCGTACGACGCCGGCCCCGGCGGGGGAGTGCCCACGGCCCGGGGGAAGGATGCGGTCCGGTCGCGCAGCCGGGCCAGGGCGAAGGCGGCGCGGGCCTCCTCCAGGCCGTAGCCGAGCCTGCCGAGCCGGTCCCGCACCGACGTCAACCGGACGAGAGCGGCCTCGTGTTCACCGCGTGCCGCCCGCACCAGCGCCTCGGCCCGGTCGAGCACGGCCAGCACGCTCTGCCGGCCCAGACGCAGCGCGTGCGTCCGCGCCGTGTCGATGACGTCCTGCGCCTCGGCGGGTTCGCCGATCCGGACGAGGGCCTCGGCGAGGTCGCCGTGCCAGCGGCCGCGCGCCGGGTCGTTGATGCCGAGGCCCTGCTCCAGCTCCCGCACCCGGCGCAGCGAACGCACCGCGGCCGCCGGGTCCCCGGCGACCAACTGGGCGTAGCCCAGCGCCGCGAGGGCCCGGGACAGGTACATCTGGTCGCCGTCGACCTCGGCGTGGTCGGCCGCCTCACGGGCGAGGGCCAGTGCCCGGTCGACGTCCCCGGCGGAGGCCTCCGCGAGGGAGGTGAGCATCGCCGAGGCACCCTCGCCGATCCCCGAGTCCCGGGCGAGACGCAGGCTCTCGCGGGCCAGGTCCAGGGCCCGCCCGCAGTGCCCGGTGCGCAGTTCCGTCTCGGCGAGGAAGCGCAGGAAGTGCACCTCGCTCTCGACCATGCCGCGCCGCCGCACCTCGCGCAGCAGCGCGGTGATCGTCGTCCGCGCCTCGGGCAGCTGGTCGCTCATGATCAGCCAGCGGAACCGGGCCGAGCCGGCGCCGTTGTGATGGCAGGCCACGTAGGGGTCCTGGGGTTCCCTCAGGGCCCGTTTGACCGTCGCGGGCGCGTCGGGGTGGCCCATCAGGGTCTCGGTGGAGGCCTGGAAGGACAGCGCCATCAGCTCGGTGCGCCGGTCCGCGCCCCGGGCGGCCAGCTCGGCCGCGTGCGCGGCCTCCTGCCGGGCCTCGGCGAAGTCGCCCTCGACGACCAGGCCGCGCCAGGCCAGCTGGTAGTGGACCAGGGCGAGCAGCCCCGGGTCGTCGCCCGCGTCGGCCAGGACCTGCGGGAACACGGCGTCGACCTCGCCGAGGGCCTGCCCGGCCGCCTCGATGACCACCATCCAGGCGCGTACGCGCTCGGCGGGCACGGTGGCGCGCGTCAGCACGTCGCGTGCGATGTCCCGGGCCAGATCGGCCTCGCCGGCGGTGATCGCGTCCTCGGCCGCCTGAAGACGCCGTTCGTCCGGGCCCGGCGTGCTGTCCGCAGGGGTGTGCCGGGCCGCGAGCAGCCCGAGCGAGGCGGCCACGGACGGTGCCCCGCGGTCCCGGGCCAGCGCCCCGGCCTCGGCGAGCCGGGCCGCCACCTCCGGGTCGGTGCCGGTGGTCGCCAGGGCCAGGTGCCGGGCCCGTTCGATCGGGTCGGAGGCGGCCGTGGACAGCGCGGCGTGCACGGCCCGCCGCTCCTGCGCCGGGGCCTCCGCGTACAGCGCGGCCGAGATCAGCGGATGCGCGAACCGTACGGCGGGGCCCTCCGCCTCGGTCGCCAGCAGCCCCAGGGCCGCCGCCTGGGCCGTCTCGGCCTCGGCGTGCTCCCGGCCGGCGGCGTGCAGCAGCGCCAGTGTGGGGCGGGCACCGGCACTGGCGACGAGGAGGGTGCGGCGCGCCTCGCCGGACAGCATCTCCAGCCGGCTCAGCACCAGGGCCCGCAGCGAGGTCGGCACGGGCAGCGGTTCGCCGGGCCGGGGCCGGGTGGGGCTCTCGGCGAGGGCGCGGCCCAGTTCCAGCGCGAAGAGCGGGTTGCCGCCGCTGGTGCGGTGGATGTCGCGGATCGTGGAGCGGGACAGCGGGGTGTAGCCGCGGTGGTCGAGCAGCGCCGAGACCTGGGTACGGGTGAGCGGGCCCAGCCGGACGGCGAGGGTGTCGGGCGGGGACGCGAGTAGATGACGGTCGTACTCCTGGCCCTCGGTCCGCACCGCGCACAGCATCTGCACGGGCGTGTCGCCCAGCCGGCGGGCGGCGAACCCGAGCAGCTCGGCACTGGCCGCGTCCAGCCACTGGAGGTCGTCGGCCACGACCAGCACCGGTCCCTTGGCGGCCAGGGTGCGCAGCGCCGACAGCACGGCGAGGCGCAGCGCGAGCCCGTCGCTCTGGAGGGTGGGCTCGCCGCGGCCGGTGAGCGCCGACTCCAGGGCGGTGCGCTGGGCGGCGGGCAGCCCGCCGGAGACCTCGTCCAGCACGAGGCCGAACAGATCGGCCAGCGCGAGGAAGGGCAGATGGGATTCGGACTCCGTGGCCGAGCAGCGCAACACGGTCCGGGCCGCCCCGGCGTAATCCGCGGCCAGCGCCCGCAGAACCGTCGACTTTCCAATTCCGGCAGGGCCGTGGAGCAGCACACTTCCGCCCCGGCCGAGCTGCTCACCTGCCGAGGTGAACAGATCCTCCCGGCCGATGACCAGGTCGGGGCGGCTCCGGGGAGGCTCCTGGAAGTCCCGTCGCACGGTCACCGCTGCCCTCCCTGCGTCGTGTCCTGGCCAATATTAGGCAACAGCTCTTTGAATTTCGGACGCACGGTGTGGTGAGGGAAACAACAACGGGTGGCGACGGACGAATTCATCGATCTCCCGAATGCGGCGGAACACCACGTCGGAAAACACCACAAACCTACGGCAACCATCCCGCCCGGCGCGCGGCGACCACGGCCTCGCCACGCGTCCTGGCCCGCAGCTTCCGCATGGCCGACCGCAGATACGCCTTGACGGTCTCGGGCGTCACACCCAGCCGCTCCGCCGCCACCGCGTTCGTCGCCCCGGCGGCGACACAGGCCAGCACGTCCACCTCGCGCGGCGCGAGCCGCACCCGGGTGGGCGGCGTGCTCCCGGGGGCCGTCAACAGCGCACACGCGCCGAGCAGCTCGGCACGCAACCGCTCGTCCGCGATCTTCGGTGCCAGCGCCCGCAGGGCCGCGTGCGCCTCCCGCACCTGCTCCCACCCCGCGCCCGCCGCCCCTGCCTCGGCGGCGAGCGTACGGGCCTCGTCGCGCACGACCAGGGCCCGCTCCACGTCCCGGGCCGCCTCCACGGCCGCGTCCAGCGTGCGTCCGCCGAGCGGCCGGGCCGTGCGCAGCGCCCCGTACAGCACCCCGCGCACCCGGTGCCGCACGACCACCGGCACGGCCAGCACCGAGCGCAGCCCCTCCAGGGCCACCGGGGCGTCGTACTCGTGGCTGATCCGCCGCGACGCCGAGTAGTCCGTCACGACGCACGGCCGTGAGAGCGCCACCGTCTTCCCGCCCAGTCCGTTGCCGGACGTCACCACGAGCGAGCGCAGCGCGTGCGTCGCCGTCCCGCTCAGTTCGCTGATGCGCACCTGCTGCCCGGCCTCCATCAGGCCGCCGAAGGCCACCGGGAGGCCGGTGGCGCGCCGCAGGCGGAGCAGCGCGTTCCGTATGTCGACCGCGTCGGACGCGTCCGATGTCACCTGTTCGCCCCTTCACTACGACTGCTGTGCGGGCGCACCCCCCGTTCGGGGGTAGTGAGACCTGCATCACGGATTACACGATGGTCGGGAGCCGCCCGGCAATGGTCCGGCACCCAGGAGGACAGATGACATCGGCGACGGAGCAGTTCCGCGACGCGCGGGACTTCCTGCTGGAACACCGAGAGGACTACACGAGGGCCTACGAGGGCTTCCGCTGGCCCCGTCCCGAGTACTTCAACTGGGCGCTCGACTGGTTCGACGAGATCGCCGACGGCAACGGCCGCACCGCCCTGCACATCGTCGAGGAGGACGGCAACGAGACGCGGCTGTCCTTCGAGGAGATGTCCGTGCGCTCCCACCGGTTCGCGAACTGGCTGCGCGCCCGGGGCGTGCGCGCCGAGGACCGGATCCTCGTCATGCTCGGCAACCAGGCCGAACTGTGGATCGTCGCGCTCGCGGCGATGAAGCTGCGCGCGGTGGTCATCCCGGCCACCCCGCTGCTCGGCCCCGCCGACCTGCGCGACCGCGTCGACCGCGGCCGGGTCCGGCACGTCATCGTGCGCCCGGAGGACACCGGCAAGTTCACCGAGGTGCCCGGCGACTACACGCGCATCGCCGCCGGAGCCGCCGGTGCCGTACCCGAGGGCTGGCTGCCACTGGAGGACGCCCACGGAGCCCCGGCCGACTTCACGCCCGACGGCCCGACCCGCGCCGACGACCCGCTGATGCTGTACTTCACGTCGGGCACCACCGCCCGGCCCAAGCTCGTCGAGCACACCCACACGTCGTATCCGATCGGGCACCTGTCGACCATGTACTGGATCGGCCTGAAGCCCGGCGACGTCCACCTGAACATCTCCTCGCCGGGCTGGGCCAAGCACGCCTGGTCCAACCTGTTCGCCCCCTGGAACGCCGAGGCGACCGTCTTCCTCCACAACTACACGCGCTTCGACGCCGCCCGTCTGATGGCCGAGCTGGACCGCGCCGGGGTCACCACCTTCTGCGCCCCGCCCACCGTCTGGCGCATGCTCATCCAGGCCGACCTGACCCAGCTGCGCACCCCGCCGCGGGAGGTCGTCGCCGCCGGAGAGCCGCTCAACCCGGAGGTCATCGAGCAGGTCCGCCGCTCCTGGGGCATCGCCGTCCGGGACGGCTTCGGCCAGACCGAGACGGCCGTACAGGTCGCCAACAGCCCGGGCCAGCCGCTCAAGACCGGCTCGATGGGCCGGCCGAGCCCCGGCTACCGTGTCGAGCTGCTCGACCCCGTCTCCGGGGCGCCGGGCGCGGCCGAGGGCGAGATCGCGCTCGACCTGTCGGCCCGCCCCGTCGGCCTGATGACCGGCTACCACGGCGACGCGGACCGCACGGCGGAGGCGATGGCCGGCGGCTACTACCGCACGGGCGACATCGGAGCGCGCGACGAGGACGGCTACATCACCTACGTCGGCCGCGCGGACGACGTGTTCAAGGCGTCCGACTACAAGATCAGCCCCTTCGAGCTGGAGAGCGCGCTGCTGGAGCACGAGGCGGTGGCCGAGGCGGCGGTCGTGCCCGCTCCGGACGAACTGCGCCTCGCGGTGCCGAAGGCGTACATCGTGCTGGCGGAGGGCTGGGAGCCGGGGCCCGACACCGCGAAGGTGCTGTTCGAGCACTCCCGGGAGGTCCTGGCCCCCTACAAGCGCGTCCGCCGCCTGGAGTTCGGCGACCTGCCCAAGACCGTCTCCGGCAAGATCCGCCGCATCGAGCTGCGCGAGGCCACGGCGGCCGGGTCGGGCGCCGAGTACCGCGAGGAGGACTTCCGGTGACCTCCTACAGCCACGGGACCGGCCCCACACCGCTGCTCGGGGACACGATCGGCGCCAACCTCGACCGGGCCGTCGCCGCCTGGCCGGACCGGGAGGCGCTGGTCGACGTGCCGTCCGGCCGGCGCTGGACCTACGCCCGGTTCGCGGCGGACGTCGACGAGCTGGCGTACGCGCTGCTGGCGAGCGGCGTCGCCAAGGGCGACCGGGTGGGCATCTGGGCGGTCAACTGCCCCGAGTGGGTGCTGGTCCAGTACGCCACCGCCCGCATCGGCGCGATCATGGTGAACATCAACCCGGCCTACCGCACCCACGAGGTCGAGTACGTCCTCAAGCAGGCGGGGGTCTCGCTGCTGTTCGCGTCGTCGAGCCACAGGACGAGCGACTACCGGGCGATGGTCGAGCAGGTGCGGGGCCGGTGCCCACGGTTGCGGGAGACGGTGTTCATCGGCGACCCGGGCTGGGAGGCGCTGATCGCGCGGGGAACGCCCGTCCCGTTCGAGGAGCTGTCCTGCGACGACCCGATCAACATCCAGTACACGTCGGGCACGACCGGCTTCCCGAAGGGTGCCACCCTCTCCCACCACAACATCCTCAACAACGGTTACTTCGTCGGGGAGTTGATCGCGTACACCGAGCAGGACCGGATCTGCGTCCCGGTGCCCTTCTACCACTGCTTCGGCATGGTGATGGGCAATCTGGCCGCCACGTCGCACGGCGCCTGCATCGTCATCCCCGCCCCGTCCTTCGACCCGAAGGCCACGCTGGACGCGGTCCAGCGGGAGCGCTGCACCTCCCTCTACGGCGTTCCGACCATGTTCATCGCGGAGCTCAACCTCCCCGACTTCGCCTCCTACGACCTCTCCTCCCTGCGCACCGGCATCATGGCGGGCTCGCCCTGCCCGGTCGAGGTGATGAAGCGGGTCGTCGCCGAGATGCACATGGCGGAGGTCTCCATCTGCTACGGCATGACCGAGACCTCCCCGGTCTCCCTCCAGACCCGGAGGGACGACGACCTGGAACACCGCACCGGTACGGTCGGCCGCGTGCTGCCGCACATCGAGGTGAAGGTCGTCGACCCGGCGACGGGCGTCACGCAACCGCGCGGCACGGCGGGCGAGTTGTGCACCCGGGGCTACAGCGTGATGCTCGGCTACTGGGACGAGCCCGAGAAGACCGCCGAGGCCGTCGACGCGGGACGCTGGATGCACACCGGCGACCTCGCGACGATGCGCGAGGACGGTTACGTCGAGATCGTCGGCCGCATCAAGGACATGATCATCCGGGGCGGCGAGAACATCTACCCGCGAGAGATCGAGGAGTTCCTGTACGCCCATCCCGGGATCCAGGACGTCCAGATCGTGGGCGTCCCGCACGAGCACTACGGCGAGGAGGTCCTGGCCTGCGTCATCGCCCGCGACCCGGCCGACCCGCCGACCCTGGAGGGGCTCCGGGCCTTCTGCGAGGGACGGCTGGCCCACTACAAGATCCCGAGCCGGCTCCAGCTCCTCGACACCTTCCCGATGACGGTGTCCGGGAAGGTACGCAAGGTGGAGCTGCGGGAGAGGTTCGCCGGCGGGCAGCGGTAGCCGGTGTGCATGCGGGCCGGTCACAGCGGGGCCCGCATGCACACCCGGGGCCATCGGTCCAGGCCGTGCGCGGCCTCCGTCGCGCGGACGGCGCGCAGGCCGGGGGTGAGGTCCGGCTCGGGCAGGACGCGGAAGCCGAGGCGGGCGTAGTAGGGGGCGTTCCACGGCACGTCCGCGAAGGTCGTCAGCGTCAGGGCGGCCAGGCCCTCCTCGCGGGCCCGCTCGGCCGCGTACGACAGCAGGGCCCGGCCCACGCCCCGGCGGGCGGCGCGCGGGTGGACGGAGACCTGCTCGACGTGCAGGGCGCCGTCCACCGGCTCGCCGATCAGATACGCGACCGGATCGTCCCGCCCGTCCACCGCGACCCAGCAGCGCCCCGCCTCTCGGTAACGCTCCAGTACGTCCAGTCCCGGCGGCTCGTCGTCGGCGATCTCCGGCATGCCGAACTCGCGGAACGGCGCGCCGGCGGCACGTTCGATGTCCTGGAGGACGGGGAGTTCGGCGGGCGCCGCGGGGCGGATGCGCATGCGGTGAGTATGAGCGTCGCCGGAGGGTCAGGGCGCCCGGTTTTCGGTGCCGGCCAGTGCCCCGGCCGGCTCGTTCACCGGGCGCGGCGTGCCCGTCAGGTCGAGGACGAACAGAGGGATGCCGAGGGTGTCGGCGCGGGCCCGGGCATCGGCCGTGTAGCCGGTGAGGGAGAAGTAGAGGCAGTCCGCCGACTCCGTCATGGCCGTCAGCCACAGGCACTCCACGTCCCGCAGGGTCGCCGGGCGCACGGCGGGGTCGACCTGTGCGACGACACCGCGGGCGGCGAGACCGATGCCGGACGGCGGCCGCTGATCCGCCCGCCGGACACCCCGGTAGCCGAGCCAGCGGAGGTACAGCGCGGTGGTGGTGACGGCGTCGAGCGCGGTGCGGATCGTGACGGAGTGGAAGGGCGGCTGGGCGGCAGGGGTGTCAGGGGCGGCGGCGGTGGCGCGTCGGCCGGTTCCGTTCTCGGGGTCCGGGTTCGGGTCCGGTGTGGTGTCCTGGCCGGTCGCGTCGGCCTGGTCGGTGACGTCCTGTGCGTCCATCACCGGAACCCGCATCACCACCCCGCACGAGCAGCCCACTTCGGGGCGCGGCCAGTCCCCGCCCCTCCCGCAGGACCGACAGTGCACCGTCACCCAGTCGTCCTGCCAGACCCGATGGGAGACAGGCGTCGCCACCCCGTGCCGGTCGAGGCGCGGAGCGACCGGTGCGCCGCACGCGCACGGGTACGCCGGAGCCGTGTAGCGGTGCTCGCGGTGGCAGGCCGGGCAGCGCACGGGGACGGTCTCGGCCATGGCCCCTCCAGAACCGTGTCGCATCGGGACAGCGCGTCCATCGTGCGCCGACGGACCCTCTCCTGTCCGCCGCTTGCCGTCTCTTGACTGCCTTCGCCCGCCCCACTTACATTCATTCCAGATCGTAGAAAATGTTTTCCACAATGCGGAAGAGCTCACCGCGGGCGCGACGGGAGTGCGAATCCGACAGCCGAAGCAGGAGTACTCGATGGCTCGAATGACCGCTGCCCGAGCGGCAGTTGAGATCCTCAAGCGTGAGGGCGTCACCGACGCGTTCGGTGTCCCGGGCGCGGCGATCAACCCCTTCTACGCGGCACTCAAGGCCTCCGGCGGCATCACCCACACCCTCGCCCGGCACGTCGAGGGCGCCTCGCACATGGCCGAGGGCTACACCCGCACCCACCCCGGCAACATCGGCGTCTGCATCGGCACCTCCGGCCCGGCCGGCACCGACATGATCACGGGCCTGTACTCCGCGACCGGCGACTCCATCCCGATCCTCTGCATCACCGGCCAGGCTCCGACCGCCGTGATCCACAAAGAGGACTTCCAGGCCGTCGACATCGCCTCGATCGCCAAGCCGGTCACCAAGATGGCCGTGACCGTCCTGGAGGCCGCGCAGGTCCCCGGCGTCGTCCAGCAGGCCTTCCACCTGATGCGCTCCGGCCGCCCCGGGCCCGTCCTCATCGACCTGCCGATCGACGTCCAGCTCACGGAGATCGAGTTCGACCCGGAGACGTACGAGCCGCTCCAGGCCTACAAGCCCGCGGCGACCCGCGCCCAGATCGAGAAGGCGCTCGGCATGCTGAACGCCGCCGAGCGGCCACTGATCGTCGCCGGTGGCGGGGTCATCAACGCCGACGCCGCCGAACTGCTCGTCGAGTTCGCCGAGTTGACGGGCACCCCGGTCGTTCCCACCCTCATGGGCTGGGGCGTTCTCCCCGACGACCACGAGCTGAACGCCGGCATGGTCGGCCTCCAGACCTCGCACCGCTACGGCAACGCGACCTTCCTGGAATCCGACTTCGTCCTCGGCATCGGCAACCGCTGGGCCAACCGCCACACCGGCAGACTCGACGTCTACACCGCAGGCCGGACCTTCGTCCACGTCGACATCGAGCCCACCCAGCTCGGCAGGATCTTCGCCCCCGACTACGGCATCGCCTCCGACGCCAGGGCCGCGCTGGAACTGTTCGTCGAGGTGGCGAAGGAGCTGAAGACGACCGGCAGGCTGCCCGACCGCTCCGGCTGGGCCGCCGCCGCGCAGGAGAAGAAGGCGACCCTCCGGCGCCGTACGCACTTCGACGACATCCCGATCAAGCCGCAGCGCGTCTACGAGGAGATGAACAAGGCCTTCGGCCCGTACACCCGGTACGTCTCCACCATCGGCCTCTCGCAGATCGCCGGCGCCCAGATGCTGCACGTCTACCGGCCCCGGCACTGGATCAACTGCGGTCAGGCCGGCCCGCTCGGCTGGACCGTTCCGGCGGCGCTCGGCGTCGCCAAGGCCGACCCGGAGGCGTCCGTCGTCGCGCTCTCCGGCGACTACGACTTCCAGTTCATGATCGAGGAACTGGCCGTCGGGGCGCAGCACCGGATCCCGTACGTCCACGTCCTCGTGAACAACTCCTACCTGGGCCTGATCCGGCAGGCGCAGCGGGCGTTCGACATCGACTTCCAGGTCAAGCTGGAGTTCGAGAACATCAATTCGCCCGAACTCGGCGTGTACGGCGTCGACCACGTCAAGGTCGCCGAGGGCCTCGGCTGCAAGGCGATCCGTGTCACCGACCCCGCCGAGCTGGGCGCCGCTTTCGAGCAGGCCAAGAAGCTCGCCGCGGAGCACCAGGTGCCGGTCGTCGTCGAGGCGATCCTGGAGCGTGTCACCAACATCTCCATGTCGACGACCAACGACATCGGCAACGTCGTGGAGTTCGAGGAGATCGCCACCGAGCCCGGCCACGCGCCGACCTCGATCAGGACGCTGAAGGTCTGACGCGCGGGAAGGAGAGGGGCCGACAGCGGCACTACTCCGCGCTCTCCGCCCGGCTCGCCTCCGCCTGGAGCCGGCTGAGGACGCCCGAGGGGCTGCCACCGGGGGCGACCGCCTTGCCGATCTGCTGCTTCACCTGCGCGCTGACGTCGGCCCAGGAGGTCTTGCCGGCCGGGTAGAGCTCGGAGGACGGCAGCTCGTCCAGGAACGTCCTGAGGTG
>NZ_GG657757.1:7153157-7217849 GCF_000158955.1 Streptomyces viridochromogenes DSM 40736
CTGAACGCCGGCATGGTCGGCCTCCAGACCTCGCACCGCTACGGCAACGCGACCTTCCTGGAATCCGACTTCGTCCTCGGCATCGGCAACCGCTGGGCCAACCGCCACACCGGCAGACTCGACGTCTACACCGCAGGCCGGACCTTCGTCCACGTCGACATCGAGCCCACCCAGCTCGGCAGGATCTTCGCCCCCGACTACGGCATCGCCTCCGACGCCAGGGCCGCGCTGGAACTGTTCGTCGAGGTGGCGAAGGACCCAGCCCCTCAGGCGTCCAGGGACACGTTCAGTCCCCTCCGCCCCCGCCCCCGCCGCAGGAGTAGTAGCCCCCACCGCCTCCGTTCGCACCGCGCGATGAGTGCTTGAGAAGGCCCTTGCCGCCCACCTCGGCACGACGGACCAGACCCGCCCGCAGGGCGAAGCGCGGCACCAGCAACCGCAGCGCCGCCTCGCCGTGCAGCGCGACGGCGAGCAGCCGCTCGTCGTCCGTCAGGCCGCGTCTGTCCGCCGGCAGCGGGTGGTGCTGCCGCAGGTCCCGAACGTGGCGGCGGGCGGCGCGTGTCGCGCCGAGCAGCGGATAGCGCAGCAGGCCCGCCTCCGCGAGGGGGACGCGCATGAGGGCCACCGCGAGCCGGACCTCCGGATCCTTCACCAACGTCCTCAGGCCGGCGGGCTCATGGAGGCGGGCGTGCACCGCCTGGGCCAGCGGAGACGGGGGTCGCCGCGCGCTCACGGCGTCCGCGACGCCCGCCCGGACCGTCCCGGGCCGGCCGGCCTCGGCCAGGCCGCGCAGATGCAGGTCCACCACGGCGACGGTGACGGCGGCCCGCGGACCTTCCCCCAGCAGTGCGATCTCGTGCGGCTCCAGCCGGACCGCCGTACCGTCGCCCATGGCTTCAACCCCCGTACCGGGACCCGCCGCCCCCGTGCCGGCGGGCCCCGTGTGTAGTCGAGAATGTGCCCGGCCCCGGGGGCAGTTGAAGCCCCCGGGGCCGGGTTCAGAGGTTGATTTGAGGGTTCCGTAGGGCGCGTACGACCGGTGCCGTAGGCCTGCCTACACGGTGTGGTGCTCCGACAGCCCCGGCCAGTCGTCCGGGCCGCCGCCCTGCCACTCCACGAGGTCGCTCTCCGCTACGTCGGTGACGTACAGGTCGGCCTGCCGCAGGATCTCGGCGACGTCGTCCGTGTGTGTGGCGACGCCCAGTGGCTCGTCGCCCAGGGTGACCCGGCGGGAGCCGTCCAGGGCGGGGGCGTGGACCACGACGTGCGGGTGCTCGGTTGGATGTGCCATGCCTTCAGGCTGCTGCGGACCGGACGGTTCCGCACGCTGAACGGGCTGGGCCGTCCGACGGCGCGAGGCTGGGCGCGACAGGACGTTCGCGCCGCCGGACGGGGTCTTCAAGGGGGGGGGGACAACCGGGACCGCGGCGGGTGCGACGGGTCCGGGACGTCTTCCCTCAGGTCGAGAAGCCGGCCCGGCGCCCTTCACCACCGCACTGGCTCGCAGCCGCCGCGGTCCATGCCCTGCCCGCGCCCGCGCCCGCGGGCGACCACCCCTCATCCGGGTCGCCCCGGGCGGTCGGACACGGTCAGGGAGTTCGGGGGGTCGGTCCTCGCCCAGAGTGTGACCGCCTCCTCCACACGCCGCCCGCGACGGGCCGGCGGAAGGGGTGGGCACGGGTGGGCCCGGGCGGCGCCGCCCCTTTGGGCGCGACAGGACACATGTCAGCGGCGGCGCCGCCCGGAGCATGAGGGACCCCGGGGGATGAGCGGGGGTCAGACCTGGGCGCCGGAGAGCCGCTCCACGGCTCGCAGCAGCGCCGAGTGGTCCAGGCCGCCGTCGCCCTGCGCGCGCAGGGCTCGCGACCAGCTGGGCGACCACGGCACCGACGGGCAGGGACGCGCCGACGTTGCGGGCGGCGTCCGTGACGATGCCCATGTCCTTGTGGTGCAGGTCGATCCGGAAGCCCGGCTTGAAGTCGCGGTTCAGGAAGTTGTCCTTCTTGCGCGTCAGCACGGTCGAGCCGGCCAGTCCGCCGCCCAGGACGTCCAGCGCCGCCTTCAGGTCCACGCCGGACTTCTCCAGGAAGACCACCGCCTCGGCGCACGCCTGGATGTTCACGGCGACGATCAGCTGGTTGGCGGCCTTCACGGTCTGGCCGCAGCCGTGCGGACCGCACAGCACGATGGTCTTGCCGAGCGCCTCGAAGATCGGCTTCGCCTGGTCGAAGTCGGCCTGCTCACCCCCGACCATGATGGACAGCACGGCCTCGATCGCGCCCGCCTCGCCGCCGGACACGGGGGCGTCGAGCACCCGGATGCCCTTGTCCCCGGCGGCCCTGGACAGGTCGACGGAGGTCTGCGGGGTGATCGACGACATGTCGATCAGCAGCGCGCCGGACCGCGCGTTCTCCAGGATGCCGTCGGGGCCGTACGAGATGGCCTCGACCTGCGGGGACGCGGGCACCATCGTGACGATCACGTCGGCGTCCCGCACGGCCTCGGCGATCGAACGGGCCGCGGTGCCGCCGGCGGCGGCCAGGCGGTCCAGCTTGTCCTGCTCCAGCGTGAAGCCGGTGACGTCGTAACCCGCCTTGATCAGGTTCTCCGACATGGGGGAGCCCATGATGCCGAGGCCTATCCAGGCGATCTTGGGGAGTGCGTTGCTCATGAGGGTGTGCCTTTCGGTGCGGGGGTCAGCGGGGCAGCCAGTCGAAGGCCCGGGCGCTCGGGCGGTCGCCCGGCTTGTACTCCAGGCCGACCCAGCCGTCGTAACCCGCCTTCCTCAGCTGGTCGAGGAGGTCTTCGAGGGGCAGCGAGCCCGTGCCCGGCGCGCCTCGCCCCGGGGTGTCGGCGATCTGCACATGGCCGGTCTTCGCGGCGTACCGCTCGATCACCAGCGGCAGGTCCTCGCCGTTCATGGACAGGTGGTACAGGTCCATGAGGAACCGGGCGTTGTCCAGTCCTGTCGCATCGTTGACCCTGTCGACGACGTCGACGGCGGCCGGGGCCGACACCAGCGGGTACAGCGGGGACTCGGGGGCGTTCAGCGCCTCGATCAGCAGGATCGCGCCGATCCGGTCGGCGGCCCCGGCGGCCAGGACCAGGTTCTCCAGGGCGAGCGCGTCCTGCTCGGCCGGATCCACGCCCTCGACACGGTTGCCGTAGAGGGCGTTGAGGGCCTTGCAGCCCAGCGACTGCGCGAAGCCGGCCGCCACGTCGACGTTGGCGCGGAACCGCTCCGACTCCTCGCCGGGGACCGACAGGGCGCCGCGATCCGGGCCCGGGAGCCGGCCGGCGTAGAAGTTCAGGCCGGTGAGCCGGACGCCCGCGTCCTCGATCGCCCGCTTCAGGGCGTCGAGTTCGGACCGCTCGGGGACCGGTGAGTCGATCCAGGGCCACCACAGCTCGACCGCGGAGAAGCCGGCAGCGGCGGCGGCCGCGGGGCGCTCCAGGAGGGGGAGTTCCGTGAAGAGGATCGACAGGTTGACGTTGAAGCGCTGGTCTGCGAATCCCATCGGGGCGGCGCTCCCTTCCTTATATTCCGTATCGCGGAATCTAGTTTCTGCTCAACGGAAGACTGCCGTCGGCTCGCGAAGGTTGTCAAGGGGGTCGGCGGCTGCCGTCCGACGCCTGCGGGAGAGGAGGTGGGGTCGGCCGCCGCCGCGTACCGGGCGGTGCGTGGCTGAATTCCGTCGTTTCCGGGAAACCGTTTCGGCCATGGAGTGGGCCGAATTTGTTGGCTCGAAATCTCCTTATGGTGGCAAGAACTGCTTCAGTTAGCGTGTCGGCTGTTTGCATACGCTGACGGGGGCTGAACATGAAACCGCGGTTGGGTATTACTGCGCGATTCCGTTCCGGGCTGGAGAGCCATTCGATCCATCGGGGCTACGTCGAACACGTCGCCCGGTCGGGCGGCATTCCCCTGGTCGTTCCCTGCGTCGACGAGGCACTCTGCGAGCACTATCTCTCGGGCCTCGACGGCCTCCTGCTCACCGGCGGTGAGGATATCGACCCGGACCACTGCACGGGCACGGCGCGGCAGCCCGGATATACGTACCAGCCCACGCGTGACGTCTTCGAATTACGCCTCGCACACGCCGCGCTGGCGGCGGGACTGCCCGTTCTCGGTATCTGCCGCGGCTGTCAGGTCCTGTACGCCGCCACGGGAAATCCGCTCATCTCCCACATCCCCGATGTCAACGGCGGCCGCGTCGCCCACCGCACCTCCCTGACGGAGACCTCCCTGCACGACGTGACGCTCGCGGAGGGCAGCACCGTCGCCCGGGCGTACGGTCGGCGGACCGTCACCGTCACCTCGTACCACCACCAGGGCCTGGGCCCCGCGGCGGCGCACAGTCCGTGGCGGGTGACGGCCCGCTCCGACGACGACCTGCCCGAGGCGATCGAGCATGTCGGCGCGGGTTGGGCGGTGGGCGTCCTTTGGCACCCGGAGCTGCCCACCGGGCCGGACGTGCCCGACCCGCTGATCTCGCTGTTCGTGGCGGTGGCGGCGGAGCACGCGGCGGCCGGGGAACCCTCGTACGCCCTCGGGGGGCGCTGATGTTCGACGTCCGCCGACTCGGTCCACGGGATCTCGGACTGATCCTGGACCTCCAGGAACGCATCCGGGCGTCGCTCGCCGACCCGGACGTCTTCCAGACCAGCACGCCCGAGTTCGTCTCGTACTGCCTCGCCGACGGCGGGCTCTGCTACGGCGTGAACCACGGCACCGGGACGGTCGCCTACCGAATGGTCTACTTTCCGCGCGACCGGGACTTCAACCTGGCGAAGGACACCCCCCTGCCGCCCGCCGAGTACGGCCGGGTCGCGCACTGGGACACCATCGCCGTCCTGCCCGAATGGCGGGGCCACGGACTCGCCCGGCTCATGAACGGCAGAGCGCTCGACGACGTGGCCGGCCTCGACATCCGGCATCTCTGCGCGACCAGTTCACCGCAGAATCCCGCAGGTGTCGGATCGCTGATGCGCGCGGGATTCCGTCCCGTCCGACTGGTCCGGAAGTTCGGCGGAAAACTTCGCTTTCTGTTCTACCGGCCCACTCCGGGGGCTTGGCCCGTGAAAGAAACCACTGCGACGAAGCCGCCGCCCGAGCGCTGTCTCCCCTTTTCCGACACGGCAGGACTGGACCAGGCATTCCGGGAAGGCTGGGTCGGTGTCGATATCGACACCGACCGGACCGGGCCCGGCCTTCGTCTGAGACGCCACCCCCTCCCGTTCACCGGCCAGCGGATCTGAGGTATTTCCGGTGGCAATCCCACCCCTCGTACGGAAAACGGTGCCGTGAAGACGATCATCACCACCCCCAGCCCCGACCTGGCCCGATCCGACGTCCTGCGCGACGGAACGATCGACCACGCCCCGGACCTCGACGCGGCCCCCGTCGACCGGCTCCTCACCCAGGTGACGGCCCGGGGCGCGCGGGGCCTCATCCTGTCCAGGCGCCCCGCCGACTCCTTCCTGAGGCACTGGTCCGCGACCGTGCCCGGCCCCAAGTTCCTCTCCTACGTCACCGGCGTTCCCCGCAGGTCCGCCCCGGCGGACGTCACCGAGTTCACGCAGGCCGACTCCACGCTCACCTCGCTCGCCACGGCCCTCGGCGGCTTCGAACGACGGTTCGCCCTCCAACGGTCCCTCCCCACGCGCCCCGGCGCCGAGGGCCGGGACGTGGTGCTGATCGGCGCCGGCATCGTCAACCTGGTGACGGCCCTGTACCTGTGGCGGGACGGCCACCGGGTCACGGTCCTCGACCGGTCACCCGCCCCCGGCGGCGCCCACTGGCTCCGGTACGGCTGCACCCACGCCGGTGACGACGCCCGCATGGTCACCTTCACCGAGATGGACAGTTACAACAACCAGGACCTCCACGGCACCCCGCCGCAGTACTTCCGGCGGCCCGTCGACCGGCAGGGCTGGCTCGCCACCGGCAGCCGACCGCTCACCGAACGGGAGCAGGCCTGGATCGAGGAGTTCGAACGGGTGCCGTCCTGGCTGGCCCGCGCCTACAACCAGGACATCTTCGCCTTCACCGCCGAGGCGTTCGACGAGTGGACCGCGCTGCGCCGCGAGTTACCCGGCCTCTTCGAGCGCGTCGTCCTCACCGACGGCATCCTGCGCCTCTACGGAGACGCGGCCCATCACCAGGCCGCACTCGCCCGGCACCGCGCCGTCGGCGCGCTGGCCCGCGAACTGTCCCCGGCGGAGCTGACCGCACGGTTCCCGGGTCTCGCCCAGGCCTTCGAGTCCGGCGCGCTGGCGGGCGGCTTCCTCGTGCCCGGCTTCACCGTGGGCGTCCACCGCTTCGCGCACGGCCTCGTCTCCTTCCTCCAAGAGCGCGGCGTGACGTTCCACTGGAACGCTCCCGTGCGGCGGGTCCTGCGCGACACCTCGGGCACGGTGACCGGCTTCGACAGCGCCGTCCCGATCCCCGACGACGCCCACGTCGTCGCCTCGCCCGGCGCCCACGGTCACGCCCTGCTCGACGGATCGCCCTGCGAGGGCAGGATCCAGGGCGTGCTGGGCGGCTGGATGCGGCTCAGCAACGAACGCGCCCGGCTGCCCTGCTCGCTGAAGGTCGGCCGCCGCGGGCACGTCACCGAGGACGCCAACGTGACCGTCGCGGTGGACGGCGACGGACGGTCCACGCTGATCGTCGGCTCCGGGTACGGCTACGTCGGGCTGGCCGGCCACGTCGACGAGGCACAGCTCGACGCCGTCCGGCTCGGCATCCTGGACACCGTCGAGCGGCTCTTCCCGGACCAGGCCCACCGCTCGGCCTCGTCCCGCGCCTCGGACAACTACGACTTCAAGTACTGCGTGCGGCCCTGGACCGCGACCTCCCTCGGCCTCCACCACACGGAGCCCACCGCGCGGGGCGGACTGTTCGTCGTCAACGGCGGTCACAACACGGGCGGCTTCGCCCAGGCCCCCGCCGTCGCCCGGGCCGTCCTGGCCTCCCTCACCGGACGGCCGCACCCGATGCACGCCCTCTACCACCCCGAGCGCCTCACCGCCTTCATGGCGGACGAGGCCCAGGCCGCCGCCGCACCGATGGAACCCGCGGCATACCCGGCCTGACCACCGCCGATACCGCCGATACCGCCGATACCGCCAGGAGGCAGGCACGGTGTCCCCGCACGAAGAGTCCGTCCCGCTCGACCCGCCCGACTGGGAGGAGTTCAAGGCGCTGGGCAGGCGCATGGTCGACGACATGGCCGACCACCTCGCGGGCATCCGCGACCGCCCCGTGTGGCAGCCGGTCCCCGCCGAGATCCGCACGCGCCTCGACATCCCCCTGCCCCGGACCCCCACCCCGGCGGAGGACGTCTACGAGGAGTTCCGCACGACGGTCCTGCCGTACCCGCGCGGCAACATCCACCCCCGGTTCTGGGGCTGGGCGAACGGCTCCGGCGTGCCGGTCGCCGCCTACGCCGACCTGCTGGCGTCCCTCGTCAACTGCACGCTCGGGTCGGGCGAGAACGCCGCCATGATGGTCGAGCACCAGGTGCTGGAGTGGCTGAAGGAGGCCATGGACTGGCCCATCACCGGGTCGGGCCTGCTGACCAGCGGTGCCTCGATGGGGCAGATCGTCGCCCTCGCCGCCGCCCGGCAGGCCGCGGCCGGGGCCGAGGACATCCGCGGCGGGGGCGCCGTCGCCGACGGCCGCCAGTTCACCGTCTACGGTTCCACCCAGACCCACCACTCCATCGAGAAGGCCGTAGAACTGCTCGGGATCGGCGGCCGGTACTTCCGGCAGATCCCGGTCGACACCGGCTTCAGGATCGACACGGAGGCGCTGCGCACCGCGATCCGCCGGGACCGCGAGGCCGGACACGTCCCGCTCTGTCTCGTCGGAAACGCCGGCACGGTCAATACCGGGGCCGTCGACCCCCTCGAAGAACTCCTCGCCGTCGCCCGGGAGGAGGACCTCTGGTTCCACGTCGACGGCGCCTTCGGGGCCTTCGCCCAGCTGCTGCCGACCCACCGGCCCCTGCTGGCGGGGATGGCCGAGGCCGACTCGCTCGTCTTCGACCTGCACAAATGGCTGTACATGCCGTTCGACGTGAGCTGCGTGCTCGTCCGTGCCTCCGGCGCGCTGGAGAACACCTTCAGCTCCAGCGCGGACTACATCAGCAGCACGGCCCAGGGGCCCGCCGCGTACTCCCTCGCCTTCTCCGACCGGGGCATCGAGCAGTCCCGGCGGTTCCGGGCGCTGAAGGTGTGGTTCGCCCTCAAGGCGCACGGCATCGAGTCCTACGCCGCCTCGATCGCGGGCAACATCGACCAGTGCGCCCACCTCGCCAAGCTGGTCGACGGCTCGGACCGGCTGGAGCTCGTGTCCCGCAGCGATCTCAACGTCGTGTGCTTCCGCTACACCTGGCCCGGTGCCGGGCCCGACGAGCTGAACCGCGTCAACAGGGACGTCCTGTCGCGCCTCCAGACGGCGGGTGAGGCCATGCCGTCCCATACGGTGATCGACGGCAGGTTCGTGCTCCGGGTCGCCAACAACAACCACCGGACGGTCCACTCCGACTTCGACTTCCTCGTCGCCCGGGTCGTGGAGCTCGGCGACGAACTCGTCGCAGCGTCACGATGACCCGGCACCGACCGCCGCCGGACCGCGGAGCAGCCCGACGAGAGGAGACACCCATGGACCCCGCCGGGCGGCGGCACTCCGCTCCCGCACTGGTCGGCCTGGCGGCCGCACTCGTCGCGACGGCCCTGTGGGGCTTCACCTTCCTCGGCCCCGCCGCCGTCGACCCGGTGAACGTCTACTACCTGGTCCTGGGCAGGTACGCGGTGTTCGGGCTGATGTCGGCCGTCGTCCTGGCCGCGCGGTGGGAGCGGCTGCGCGCGCTCGGCGGGCGTGACGTGCTGAAGGCGCTGCACCTCGGCGTCGTGGGATACATCGGCTTCTACCTGCTGCTGTCGATGGCCGCGTCCGTCGGCGGCGGTGTGCTCGCCTCGGCCATGACCGGGCTGATCCCCGTCATGGTCTCGCTGATCTCCAACGCCGTCGAGAAGGTCTTCCCCTGGCGCAGCGGCCTGCTGCCCATCGCGGTCATCGCCGGCGGACTGTTCCTCGTCAACGGCGGCACCGCCTCCCTCGGCACGGCCGGCGACGGACAGGACCGGCTCCTCGGCGCCGCGCTCGGGTTCGCCTCCTGCGTCGCGTGGTCGTACTTCGTGATCGCCAACCGGATGATCCTGCGGCGTACGGTCCCGGCCCCCGACAACGCCGTGTGGACCGCCTGCATCGGCATCGGCGCGTTCGGCGGCTCGCTCGTCCTGCTCCCGCTGGCCGCCTCGGCCGACGGCACCTCCCCGTTCGCGGACGCGGGCACGCTGCTGCCGTTCCTGGCCTGGTGCGCGGCGCTGGCCGTGCTGGGCTCCTGGTGCGCCACCTGGTTCTGGAACATCGCCTCCAGGCGCCTGCCGGCCACGGTCATGGGGCCGGTGATCGGAATGGAGGCCGTGTTCGGGGCGTTGTTCTATCTGCTGTGGGAACAGCGCATGCCCACCGCCCAGGAGTTCTGGGGAGGCCTGCTGGTCATCGGCGGGGTGTTCTTCAGCTTCTACGTCTTCGACCGCAGCCGGCTGCCCCGGGAAGCCGAGGAGCGACAGGGCCGGGGCGCCCGCGTCGGCTAGGGTCGCCTCGTGGCGGACGCGGCACGTCCGTGCGCCCGCCCCGACGCGCCCCGTGGCGGGTGATCCGGGCGCAGGTCACGATGGCGTTTGGGGGCAGCATGCGATTGAGAGTGGAGTTCACCACGGAGCCCTTCGACCTCGACGAGGCACCCGCGCACGCGGTGGTGGCCCGCGAGGTCGTGGAGGCCGCCGAGCTGGACGCCGTGGACGTCGGCCCGTTCGGCAACACCGCGGAGGGCGGCGCCGACACGGTGCTCACCGCCGTCGACGCCCTGCTCCGCAAGGCCCTGGAGGCGGGCGCCACGCGGATCTCGCTCCAGGTCAACGTGATCGAGGAGGAGGGGGCATGAGCGGCGCGGGCGACGAGCCGTTCATCGCGGCCGTCAAGCCCCTGGTCGACGCCATGGGCGGCGAGCTGGTCCCGCCGGACGAGGCCGGCCCGGACGACGTCGTCCTGTCCTGGCAGGGAGCCGAGGTCGTCGCCGTACGGCTGCCGCAGCTCGCCGACTCCCTCGACCACATCCTCGCCGCCATGGAGCGCCGCAAGGGCCTGCCGCTGGCCGACCTGGACCGCAAGGCCAAGCAGGAGGTCGTACGGATACTCGAGGCGCGCGGCGCCTTCTCCGTACGGCACGGGGTGGAGACCGTGGCGAGCGCCCTCGGCGTCAGCCGCTTCACCGTCTACAACTACCTCAACCGCGAGAAGGGGGCCTGACCGGCCCGGCATCCGGCGGTCTCCTCGCCCCGCCCGGCTTCTCCCCGCGAATTTTCAACAAACTGTTGACGTGCTGTCGCGGGAGGGCGTTAGCTATCGGCACGCCCGTTCAGCACGACGGCCGCATCCGGCCACGGAGGCTCCCGTGACTCCCACTTCCACGCCGGGCCTGACCCGGTTCAACGCCCTCGAGGAGCACGCGGCCCGTACCGCGCTCCACGAGGCGTGCGCCTCCACGGCGTGGGCGAAGCGGCTGCTGGCCGCCCGCCCCTACGCCACGGCCGAGGACCTGTACACCGCGAGCGACGCCGCCATGGCGGAGCTGACGGCCGAGGACCTCGCTCAGGCGATGGCCGGACACCCGCCCATCGGCCGCCCGAAGCCCGGCGACCCCACCTCGGCCCGGGAACAGCGCGGCATGGCGGGCGCCTCCGACGCGCTCAAGGCGGAGATGCTGGAGCTGAACCTCGCCTACCAGGAGAGGTTCGGCCATGTCTTCCTGATCTGCGCCACCGGCCTGACCGGCGAGCAGATGCGCGACGCGGTCCGGGAGCGGATCGGCAACACGCCGGAGCGGGAGCGGGAGATCGTCCGCACCGAGCTGGGCAAGATCAACCGCATCCGACTGGCCCGACTCGTCGCGGAGGAAGCCCGACCATGAGCACCAGCACCACCGCCTCGGTGTCCACGCACATCCTGGACACCAGCATCGGCCGTCCCGCCGCGGGCGTCGCCGTCGAGCTCGCGGCCCGTGCCGGCCGCGACGCCGCGTGGCAGGCGCTCGGCGGCTCCGCGACCGACGCGGACGGCCGGTGCAAGGACCTGCCGGCCCTGCCGGAGGGAACCACCCACGTACGGCTCGACTTCGCGGTGGAGCCGTACTTCGAGAAATCCGCGAAGAAGCAAGCCGATGCGCAGCAGGACGCCCCCGCGAATCGGGACAGCGGTGCCGGTGCGTTCTTCCCGGAGGTGGCGATCACGTTCGCCGTCGTGCCGGGCGAGCACTACCACGTACCGCTGCTGCTCAACCCGTTCGGCTACTCCGTTTACCGAGGGAGCTAGCTATGCCCACCTTTCTGGGACAGAACCAGTACGGCAAGGCCGAGAACCGAGTCGTCAAGATCACGCGGGACGGCGCCACCCATCACATCAAGGACCTGAACGTCTCCGTGTCGCTGAGCGGCGACATGGACGAGGTCCACTACTCCGGCTCGAACGCCAACGTCCTGCCGACCGACACCACCAAGAACACGGTGTACGCGTTCGCCAAGGAGCACGGCATCGAGTCCGCCGAGCAGTTCGGCATCCACCTCGCCCGCCACTTCGTGACGAGCCAGGAGCCGATCAGGACGGCACGCATACGCGTCGAGGAGTACGCCTGGGACCGGATCGCGGTGTCCGGCGAGGCCGAGCACTCCTTCGTCCGCAAGGGCCAGGAGGTCCGGCTGACCCAGATCACCTACGACGGCACGTCGTGGGAGGTCGTCTCCGGCCTCAAGGACCTCGTCGTGATGAACTCGACCGACTCCGAGTTCTGGGGCTACGTCAAGGACACGTACACGACGCTGAAGGAGGCCCACGACCGCATCCTGGCCACCGAGGTCTCCGGCCGCTGGCGGTTCAACTGGAGCGACGACGAGCAGCCCATGCCCGACTGGGAGACGTCCTACGGCCAGGTCAGGCAGCACATGCTCCAGGCCTTCGCCGAGACGTACTCCCTCTCGCTCCAGCAGACGCTGTACCAGATGGGCGCGCGGATCATCGACAACCGCGGCGAGATCGACGAGGTCCGCTTCTCCCTCCCGAACAAGCACCACTTCCTGGTCGACCTGGAGCCGTTCGGGCTCAAGAACGACAACGAGGTCTACTTCGCCGCCGACCGCCCCTACGGCCTGATCGAGGCGACGATCCTCAGGGACGGCTGCGAGGCGAGGATCCCGGTGGACCTCACCAACCTCTGAGGTCTCCCTCTTTCGGCACCCGTGGCCGGGGAACCCTTGTCCCGGCCACGGCACTCAAATCTCCAGGGTCCTGCCGTGCCCTCGCCAATGCAGCACACTTCGTGAAAAGGGACGAACCATGGCAGCAGACCGGCGCATCGTCATCGAGAACTGCGCGATCGCGACCGTCGACGCGAACGACACCGAGTACGCCTCCGGGCACGTCGTCCTCGCCGGCCACCGCATCGAGTCCCTCGGCGCGGGCAGAGCCCCGGAGGACCTGGAGAACGTCGTACGCCGGATCGACGCCTCCGGCCACCTCGTGACGCCCGGCCTGATCAACACGCACCACCACTTCTACCAGTGGATCACCCGGGGCCTGGCCACGGACCACAACCTCTTCGACTGGCTGGTCGCGCTGTACCCGGTCTGGGCGCGCATCGACGAGCCGATGGTGCGCGCGGCCGCCCAGGGCTCGCTCGCGATGATGGCCCGCGGCGGCGTCACCACCGCCATGGACCACCACTACGTCTTCCCGCACGGCTCCGGCGACCTGTCCGGCGCGATCATCGGCGCCGCCCGTGACATGGGCGTCCGCTTCACCCTGGCCCGCGGCTCCATGGACCGCAGCGAGAAGGACGGCGGCCTGCCCCCGGACTTCGCCGTCGAGACCCTGGACGGTGCGCTGGCGGCCACCGAGGAGACCGTCCGGGAGCACCACGACTCCTCCTTCGACGCCATGACCCAGGTCGCCGTCGCACCCTGCTCGCCCTTCTCCGTCTCCACCGAACTGCTCCGGGACGGCGCCCAACTGGCCCGCCGGCTCGGCGTCCGGCTGCACACCCACGGCTCGGAGACCGTGGAGGAGGAGAAGTTCTGCCACGAGTTGTTCGGCATGGGCCCGACCGACTACTTCGAGTCCACCGGCTGGCTCGGCGAGGACGTGTGGATGGCGCACTGCGTCCACATGAACGACTCCGACATCGCCGCCTTCGCCCGCAGCGGGACCGGCGTCGCGCACTGCCCCTCCTCCAACGCCCGCCTCGCGGCCGGTATCGCCCGCGTCCCCGACATGCTCGCGGCCGGCGTCCCGGTCGGCCTCGGCGTCGACGGCACCGCGTCGAACGAGTCCGGCGAACTCCACACCGAACTGCGCAACGCCCTGCTCATCAACCGCCTCGGCGCGCACCGGG
Source organism: Streptomyces viridochromogenes DSM 40736 (assembly GCF_000158955.1). Classification (GTDB taxonomy): domain Bacteria; phylum Actinomycetota; class Actinomycetes; order Streptomycetales; family Streptomycetaceae; genus Streptomyces; species Streptomyces venetus. The sequence continues at coordinate 7,166,675 of NZ_GG657757.1, forward strand.
AACGGGCGCTGAACGCCCGGCAGGCGCTGCGGCTCGGGACGTACGGCGGCGCCCAGGTCCTCGGCCGGGCGAGCGAGACCGGCTCCCTGGAACCCGGCAAGCTCGCCGACCTCGTCCTGTGGAAGCTGGACACGCTCGCCCACGCCTCCATCGCCGACCCGGTGACCGCCCTGGTCTTCGGCGCGGCGGCCCCGGTCACCGCCTCCTTCGTGAACGGCCGGCAGATCGTCGAGGACGGGCGGCTGCTCACGGCCGACGAGGACGCCATCGCCCGCGCCACGCGGGACGAGGCCCAGCGCCTGGCGCGGATCGCCGCCCAGGGCTGAACACCCGGATGACTCCGGACGGGAGGGACGGCTCCCGGCCGGTGGCCGTGGCCCCGAGCGGGGTCCACGGCGGCCGTTCCCGGGGTGCGCGTGGACGCGCGCGCCCCGGAACGGTCACCCCCCTCCGTCCTCGCATGTCCGGTCCCTCCCCCAAGCTCTCGGCTTCGCTCGAGCGGGGAGGTACCCCCATGACCACCCGCACCACCTCCCTGACACCCACGGCAGCCCTGTGACGCGGCCGTGTAACCGACCGGAGGGAAGCCGCTGTGGCCGACCACCCCGTTGACGAGAAACTCCCCGCGCTCAAGATGGCGACGACCGGCCTCCAGCACGTGGCCGCCATGTACGCGGGCGTCGTCGCCCCACCCCTGATCGTCGGCGCGGCCATCGGCCTGACCGCCACCGACCTGACCTTCCTCACCGGCGCCTGCCTCTTCACCGCGGGCCTCGCCACCATCCTCCAGACGCTCGGTGTCTGGAAGATCGGCGCCCGGTTGCCGTTCGTCAACGGCGTCACCTTCGCCGGTGTCGCCCCGATGACCGCGATCGTCGCCTCCACCGAGGACAAGTCCGACGCGCTGCCCGTCATCTTCGGCGCGGTCATCGTCGCCGGACTCCTCGGCTTCCTGGCGGCCCCCGTCTTCTGCAAGGCGATCCGCTTCTTCCCGCCGGTCGTCACCGGCTCCGTGATCACCCTCATCGGGATATCGCTCCTGCCGGTCGCCTTCGGCTGGGCGCAGGGCCCCGACCCGGCGGCACACGACTACGGTTCGGCGACCAACCTGGGCCTGGCGGCCGGCACCCTCGTCCTCGTCCTGCTGCTGCGCCGCTTCACCCGCGGCTTCGTCAAGCAGATCGCGGTACTGCTCGGGCTGGTCGCGGGCACGCTGATCGCGATTCCCTTCGGCGCCACGGACTTCGGCCCGGTCGCGGACGCGGCGGTCATCGGCTTCCCCACCCCCTTCCACTTCGGCGCACCGCGGTTCCAGCTCGCCGCGATCCTCTCGCTGTGCGTGGTGATGGTGGTGTCGATGACCGAGTCGACGGCCGACATGCTGGCGCTGGGCGAGATCGTCGACCGCCCCGCGGACGAGAAGACCATCGCGGCGGGCCTGCGCGCCGACACCCTCGGCTCGGCGATCAGCCCGCTGTTCAACGGCTTCATGTGCAGCGCCTTCGCCCAGAACATCGGCCTGGTCGCGATGACGAGGATCCGCAGCCGCTACGTGGTGGCGGCCGGCGGCGGCTTCCTGGTCCTGATGGGCCTGTGCCCGATGGCCGCCTCACTGATCGCCGTCGTACCGCGCCCGGTGCTCGGCGGCGCGGGTGTGGTGCTGTTCGGGTCGGTCGCGGCCAGCGGCATCCAGACCCTGGTCCGGGCCGGTCTGGAGAAGGACAACAACGTCCTGATCGTGGCCGTCTCCCTGGCCGTCGGCATCATCCCCATCACGGCGCCCGAGTTCTACCACGCCTTCCCCGAGACGGCCCGGATCGTTCTCGACTCCGGCATCTCGACGGGCTGTGTGGCGGCGGTCCTGCTGAACCTGGTCTTCAACCACCTGGGCAGCAGCGGCCGGGACGCCCATGACGTGACCCATCCGATGGAGGCGGGGGAGGAGATCAAGGCCGCGCCCACGACCCCGGCCGCGCCCTGAAGCCGGGGCCGGTCCGTGGCTACAGCCCGAAGAAGCCCGGATCGGCCGCCAGTTTCGCGAAGTACTCCTGGGGGTTCGCGACCAGCTTGCGGGCCTTCAGGTCCATCAGTCCGCCGACCGCCGTGATCTCGGCCGCCACCGTGCCGTCGGCCTTGCGGACGGTCTGCTCGATCCGGAAGGTCTTGCCCTCGCCCCAGTCGAAGGCGCAGGTCACCTCCACCTCGTCGCCCGCGAGCAGCTCACGTTTGTAGCGGATGGTCGTCTCCAGGGCGACCGGGCCCACCCCGCTGCCGACGAGCGCGGACTGGGTGATCCCCGCCGCCCGCAGCAACGACCAGCGGGCGTGCTCCGCGTAGTTCAGGTACACGCTCTGGTTGAGGTGACCCTGCACGTCGGTCTCGTAACCGCGGACGGTCACGGGGACGGAAAACGGCTCGCTCATCGGCTTCCCCTCTCGCACCGGACTCTCGTGGTGTGCGCACACGATCGTGTGCGCAACGATCGTTCACGCAACGGTCCACCGATCTTGGCATGTTCATCACGCCCGGCGCGGAGAAGCCAGGAGATACCGCGTCCCGGTGCGCGGCTCGCGGTGCTCGCTCACCTGCCAGCCGGCCGCCTCCAGGGTGGCCGCGCAGGTCCGCAGTGCCTCGCCGTCCGGCTCGTGCACCGCGACCGCCTCCGGCTGCGGGGTCTCCCGGACCCGGTAGCCGGAGGCGTCCGCCCCGGCCGGGCGGTGTCCGGCCGCCTCCAGCGCGAGCGCGGCGGCCCGCACCAGATGCGTACGCTCCCAGCCACAGGGCCGGTCGACGGCACCGTCCGGGTTGGTCATCCGGCGCAGCTCCAGCAGCCCCTGCCAGGCGCTGTGCACCTCACGGCGCCGGGCGGGCCCGGTCTCCGGCACCGCCTCCTCGCCGCCGACGCGGGCGGCGAACACACCGGCGCCGGCGGGGGCCTCGGCTGCGGGCGCGGGCGCCTCCATGACGCCCTGCCGCACCCGATGGCCCTCCGGCGTCAGGAAGTGGTCGTGCGGCGGCCTCGGATGCCGGAAGGCGAGCCCCCGCTTCACCAGCGCCGCCAGCTGCGCCTCCGTACCCCGCAGCCGCCCCGTCACCGGGTCGGCGGCGTCGATGACCCGCCGCTGCGCGGCGGTCGGCGGTCGCGTCACGGCACGCTCCTCTCCGGCCGGGGGCACTCGCCCCACCTGCTGGAAGGCTACGACCGGGCACTGACAACGGCGCCTACTGGCGGTACCCGCCGAGGAACCGTCCGATCCGCCCGATCGCCGCCTCCAGGTCCTCGGCGTGCGGCAGGGTCAGGATGCGGAAGTGGTCCGGGGCCGGCCAGTTGAATCCGGTGCCCTGGACCACCTGGATCTTCTCCCGCAGCAGCAGGTCCAGCACGAACTTCTCGTCGTCGTGGATCCTGTGCACCTTGGGATCCAGGCGCGGGAAGGCGTACAGCGCGCCCTTCGGCTTCACGCACGTCACGCCGGGGATCTCGTTGAGCTTCTCCCAGGCCACGTTCCGCTGCTCCAGCAGCCGCCCGCCCGGCCTGGTCAACTCGCCGATGGACTGCCGGCCGCCGAGCGCGGCCTGGATGGCGTACTGGGCGGGCGCGTTGGCGCACAGCCGCATGGAGGCCAGCATGGTGAGGCCCTCCAGGTAGTCCTTCGCGTGCTGCCTGGGGCCCGTGACCACCATCCAGCCGGAGCGGAAGCCCGCCACGCGGTAGGTCTTCGACAGGCCGCAGAAGGTGAGGACCACCAGGTCGGGGGCGAGGGCCGCGGCCGAGTGGTGCACGGCGTCGTCGTAGAGGATCTGGTCGTAGATCTCGTCGGCGAACACCATCAGGCCGTGCCGCCGGGCGAGGTCGAGGATGCCCTCGACGATCTCCTTCGGGTAGACCGCGCCGGTGGGGTTGTTGGGGTTGATGATCACGACCGCCTTCGTGCGGTCGGTGATCTTCGACGCCATGTCGTCCAGGTCCGGGTACCAGTCGGCCTGCTCGTCGCACAGGTAGTGGACCGCCTTGCCGCCGGCGAGGGTCGTGACCGCCGTCCAGAGGGGGAAGTCCGGGGCGGGGATCAGGATCTCGTCGCCGTCCTCGATCAGCGCCTGGACGGCCATCGAGACCAGCTCGGAGACGCCGTTGCCGAGGAAGACGTCGTCGACGCCCACCTCGAGACCCAGCGTCTGGTAGCGCTGGGCGACCGCCCGGCGGGCGGAGAGGACACCGCGCGAGTCGGTGTAACCGTGCGCCCGCGGCAGCATCCGGATCATGTCCTGGAGGATCTCCTCCGGCGCCTCGAACCCGAAGAGCGCCGGATTGCCGGTGTTCAGCCGCAGCACGCTGTGACCCGCCTCCTCCAGCGCGTTGGCATGCTCGATGACCGGGCCGCGGATCTCGTAACAGACCTCGCTCAGCTTGCTCGACTGCCGGAACTCCATGCGCGCTTCCCCTCCGGAATCTGGTGTTGCTTGGTTTTACCAAGTACGCGCTTGGAAAGTCCAACAACTTGTCTAGACTGCGTCGCATGCCACCTCGCCGAAGCTACGACCAGTACTGTTCCGCCGCCCGCGCCCTCGACGTCGTCGGCGACCGCTGGACCCTGCTGATCGTCCGGGAGCTCCTCGCCGGTCCCCGCCGCTACACCGACCTGCACGCCGATCTGCCCGGCGTCAGCACGGACGTACTCGCCTCGCGGCTGAAGGACATGGAGCGCGACGGCCTCGCGACCCGCCGCAGGCTGCCCCCGCCCGGCGCGGCCTACGTGTACGAAGTCACTTCTCGGGGACGGGAGTTGCTGCCCGTGCTCCAGGCGCTGGGCGCGTGGGGGCAGGCGGAACTCGGGGAGCGGCGCCCCACGGACGCGGTACGGGCCCACTGGTTCGCCCTGCCGCTGCTGCGCCTGCTCGACGGGGAGGGACTCGTCGAAGTCCGCCTGGAGGAGGGGCTGTTCCATCTGCACGCCGGCGCCGAGGACGGGCCCGTCTACGGTGACGGGCCCGCGCCCGCAGAGCCCGACGCCCGGCTGGTCCTGGACACCGGCACCTGCACGGCCCTCGGCCGGGGGGAGCTGAGCCTGGCACAGGCCGTGCGGGACGGGCGGATCGAGGTGACCGGCGAGGGCACCCTCGCCAAGGCGCTGAAGGAGGCCTGAACAGGAAGAAGGCCCGCACGGGGCGGGCCTTCCGAGTCACCGGGTCACTGTCAGGATGCGGGCGGCACACGGGACGGCCGTCCCGCGCCGCGCGTCAACACGTACCCGGCGACACCCGCCAGCGCCGCCAGCAGCCCGCCCACCGCGGTCCACACCCACCGGTCCGACCACCAGCCGGACGCCCAGCCGTCCTCGGGTTCAAGGCCGAACAGCACGGCCCGGTCCTCCTTCTCACCCTCGGACTTCACCGCGATGCCCGGCACCAGCGGCTCCGACAGCGAGCCGTCCACCGCCGCCGAACCGCCGATGTCCCTGGACTCCACACGCATGTCGGTGTCGACCCGGAGCCCCAGGTCGGAGGTGGGGACGCCGGTGACCGTCAGCCGGACGTAGTACGTGCCCGGCAGCGGGTCGTTCGCCCACGGCTCCGACCAGGCCCGGACCGTGCGCAGCACACAGGCCAGCTCCACCGAGGCCGAGTCCGCCGCCGCGGTGCGCGTCTGCGCCCCGTACTGGCAGGCCTGACGGCGGCGCAGCCCGTCGTACACGTCGATCTGCCAGGTCTGCGCGGCATGGGTGTCCGGCAGCTTCACCGTCGCCCGGACCGTCGGGCGCTGTCCGGTGTCGGCGGGGAAGGACCAGTACAGGTAGTCGCCCGTGGAGCCGCTCGCCGTGGCCCGCTGCCCCTGCTCGATCTCGGTCGCCGTGCGGAAGGAGGTGCCCGCCTGCGTGGGTGCCGACGAGGCGTCCTGCGAGGGACTCGGCGAGGAGTCGGCCGCGGCCGGACCCGCCGCAAGTCCGAGGGCCAGCAGCGCGGCGCTCAACACACGTATCACTCGCATCAGTTGGTCCTCCAGACCGCGACCCGCCAGCGCGACAGCCAGCCCCAGACGAGACCGGCGAGGAAGCCGGTGAGAATCAGCACGCCCAGCAGCCACCAGCCGCGCCCCAGACCGAAGGAGGCCACGTCACTCGCGTGCGACGGGCCGTCCACCACGTCCACCGTCAGCTCCAGCGGCAGACCGGGCGTGGTCTTCACCCCGGAGGCGGCCGAGTAGGAGTTGGTGACCGCGAGGCACACCGCCTCCGCCGCCGGCTTGTCGCTGTCGGAGTCCTCGCGCTCGGGCTTCGGATAGCGCAGACCGGTCGAGATCACGTCGGTCCGGCCGCCGCCCGCCGCCTCACCGCGCACGATCTCCCGGCCGTGCACCGTGACGGCCCGCAGCAGCACCCCGTAGTCAGGGTTCACCGCCCGGTCGGCCGCCACGCTCACCGAGGCACGCAGCTCCTGGCCCGGCAGGACGTCGACGCGGTACCAGCGCTGCTGCCCGAACTCCTCCCGGTCGGTGTACAGGCCGGACTTCAGCGTCGGCGCCTTCGCGCACTCGGTCGCGCCCTCGGTGGCCACCGGCGTCACCACCGGATCGGCCGCCCGGTCCACCAACTGGTTGACCCGGTCGGTCAGTTCGTCCTGGTGCTCGACGGACGTGTACGTGCCGCCGGTCGCCTCGGCGATGCAGCTCAGCTGCCTGCTCAGCTTGGCGGTCGGCACCAGGCCCAGGGTGTCGATGGTCAGGCCGATGCCCTTGGCGGCGATCTCGCGGGCCACCTCGCACGGGTCGAGCGGGGCGCAGGTGTCCTCGCCGTCGCTGATCAGCACGATGCGCTTGGAGCCGTTCCCGCCGTCCAGGTCGCCGGCCGCCTTCAGCAGCGCCGGGCCGATCGGCGTCCACCCCGTCGGGGTGAGCGTGGCGACGGCCGTCTTGGCCTCGGTGCGGTCCAGCGGGCCGACCGGGTAGAGCTGCGCGGTGTCCTTGCAGCCCGTCTTCCGGTCGTCCCCCGGGTAGTCGGCCCCGAGGGTGCGGATGCCGAGCTCGACCTCCTCGGGCGTCGCGTCGAGCACCTCGTTGAACGCCTGCTTCGCGGCGGCCATCCGTGACTGTCCGTCGATGTCCCGTGCCCGCATCGAACCACTGACGTCGAGGACGAGGTCGACCTTGGGGGCGTCCTGGCCCGTGGGTTCACCGGCGGCCGCTCCGGCCGGGAAGGCCAACCCGGCCGTCAACACGGCGAGCAGGGCACAGACCACTGCCGCCGGCCGTTTTCTTGTGATCATCGGCGGATCTTATTGATCCCCGGTGGCCTGCTCCAAAACGAGCCTCAGACAAGAGGGTTGGGAAGCTCCGCCCACTGGTCCCCGGCCGTCCGCGGGGAGAGCCGCATCAGCGTCAGTGCCTTCGTGGGCAGCGGGTCGGCGCGCAGCGCCGCGAGGTCCGGGGTGTCCGGCAGATCCCGCAGGGCCGTCTCCAGCGCCTCCGCGAGCGCCGCCCCCGATCCGGCCGTGCCCGCCAGCGCGCCCGCCACGAGCGAACCGAACAGCTTGCGCCGGAGCGCGCGTTCGTCGTCCGTGACCATGCGGGCGGGCAGGTCCGGCACCGTGATGCCGTGCCGGGCGAGGCGCGCCGGGCTCACCCGGATGTCGGCCAGGTCCCGGTAGACCAGCCGCAGTGGATCACCGGCCGGCGAGAGGATCACCAGGAGGTTCTGGCCGTGCGCCTCCAGCGCCACGCCCAGCTCCAGCAGCCGCAGGCCGACGCCGAGGGCGAGCCGCGCGAAGCGGGCCAGCCACCCGGGGGAGCGGGGGAGTCCGGTGGTGGCGAGCGCCGCCACCGGCAGGACCCGCTCGCCGCCCGTCGCGTACGTCTGCGGCGACTCCCGCAGCACGGCCGCGAAGTCGGGGGAGCCGGCCGCCGCCGCGCCCAGCGTCCGGGTGATGTGCAGCAGGCCGTCCGTGCGCGCCGCCGGAGTCTCGGCGAAGCCGGACAGCATCGCGGACGCGGCGACCGAGGGCAGCGAGATGTCCCGCACCGACGACGTCAGCCGGGCGCTGAGCGAGGTCTTGACGTGCGGCCCGCCGGGCAGGGCGAGGGTCCGCAGGGACATCAGCGGATGGGCGGCGCGCCACTCCTCGCACCCCCGCTTCAGCACGTGCGCCGCCTGCCAGGGATGCACCGGCAGCACCACACGCTCCCCGTCCCGCAGCTCCCGCGGCCACACGCCGGTCACCAGGCACTCCTCCGCCCGCACCGGCACCAGCCCGAGCTCCACGACCGGCCGGTGCTCGGGCCCGTAGGCGAGTTGCTCGGCCACCGAGAAACCGGGCCGGGAGCGGCAGGTGGGGTGGAACGGGTGCCCGTCGACGATCCGCTGCTCCCACGCCCAGTCGCTCTCCGGCCACGCGTCCGGCCCGCGCCCCTCCTGTGCCGCCCTCGACAGCGCCAACGAGGCCACACTGTGCCCGAGTTCGGCGGCGAAGGACGCGGAGTGCGGAACGGCGAGGTCCGTCACCAGCCGGGCCGGATCGTCGTACTCCGCCTCGTCGAGCCGTACGACGCAGACGTACGCGCCGGTCGCGTACGGGTCCGGCCGGGGGCCGTGCAGCCGCCGGCCGTCGGACAGCCGCAGGGTCAGGCCGTCCCCGCTCCGCTCCCCGCGGACGACCCAGGGCAGCGGATCGTGGGCGAGACCGCGCCACAACCGGGAGAGCACGGCCGCCCGGGCACCGGGCAGTTCTGCCTCGTACCGTGGCACGAGACCGGGCCGTACGACGGCCAGCTCGTCGGCGACCTCGGCCTCGGCGGTGGGGGAACGGTGCACGGGCGGGCTCCTCGGGTACGAATAAGGCGTCACGACGGGGTGGCGACGTCACACATAATGATCATCTCCGCCCGGAAGTCCGGAGATCCGGAAGGACCACAGGGAACGAGTGGAACGCGTGGACCTCATGCCCCCGTCCGACGGCGGCGACTCCGCCCCCGGCGACCGCGCCCATGACGATCCGGTCACCGGCGGCCTGGCCCGGCGCGCCGACGCCCACGCCGCCGTGCCACTGCTGAACTGCCTGCTGCGGGAGGTGGCCCGGCCGGTGCGCCGGACGACCGAGCACCGGGTCTACCACCTGCCCGGCGGGGACCGCCTGCTGCGGGTGCGCCGCACGCGGCGGCCCACCGACCCCGAGGTGCGCACGGCGGACGGCTGGCACCCCCTCGGCCACACCGAGCTGGTCAAACTCGTCGCCGAGGAGCTGCGCCGGCACACCGGGCTGTCCAATGACGAACTGCCCGCCGAGATGATCGACAGCCGCGACGCCGTGGCCGTACTGCTCGCCGCCCGCGCCGGGACGCCCCAGCCCGACGACCCCTACCGGCGCTCCGAGCAGTCCCTCCTCACCGGCCACACCCACCATCCCGCCCCCAAGGCGCGCGGGGGCGGCCCCGCCGCCGGCTGGCTGCCGTACGCGCCGGAGGCATACGCCCGATTCCCGCTGACCCTGCTCGGGCTGCGCGAGGACACCGTCGTCGAGGAGGGTGACACCTCCGCCCTCGACGCCCTGGGCACGGCCCCGCCCGGCTACCGGCTGCTGCCCGCCCACCCCTGGCAGCTCGACCTGGCCGCTCCGGAGCTCGCCGCCGCTTTCGCGGACGGCAGACTCGTCCGGCTCGGCACCACCGCCCCCGGCACCTGGCCGACGGCGGCGATCCGCACGCTCTACGCGCCCGAGCGGGACCTCTTCCTCAAGTTCAGCCTGGACGTGCGTATCACCAACGACATCCGGCGGCTGTGGCGCCATGACCTGCTCGCCCTGCGCCGGACCGACGCGGCCGTGTGCACCGCCTTCGAGGCCTTCGAAGGCCCCCCGGCCTGGCTGAGCGACCGTGGCTACCGCACCGCCGACTTCGCCTTCGAGGCCCTGGCCGTCCTCGTCCGCGACGGCTTCCGCGACCACCTGCTGCCGGGCGCCACCCCGCTGCTCGCCGCGGGGCTGGTCGAGGGCTTCGACGGCAGTCCGCTCGACCGTGCCGCCGACCCCGGGGCCTGGTGGGCGGCCTACCTCGCGCAGGTGGTGCCGCCGGCGCTGGCGGCCTTCGCCGGGCACGGCGTCGTCATCGAGGCGCATCTGCAGAACACCCTGGTCGCCGTGGACGCCGAGGGCATGCCCGTGCAGGCGCTGTACCGGGACGCCGAGGGCGTGAAGCTGCTGCCTGAGGTGTCGCGCGAAGCAGGCTGGGAGCGGCTTGTGTACTGCCTGGTCGTCAACCACCTCGCCGAGATCGCCGGCGCCCTCGCCGAACGCCACCCCGGTTTCGACCCCTGGCCCGCCGCCCGCCGCGAACTCGCCCGCCACGACGTCCCCGAGATCCCCGCGCTGCTCGCCTCACCCACCCTGCCGGGCAAGACGAACCTCCTCCTGCGCTGGACGAACGCGAACGGCGCGGACGCGCGCTACCTGCCGCTGCCCAACCCGCTGCGCGGTGCCTGACAGCCGCTCACCCGTCCGGACTCTCCGGCGGGGCACGGACGACGGGTGGCGGTCAGGGTGGGGGTGGCTGTCCGTGCCGTGTCCCACCCGCGAGGAGAGGTATGACCGAGACCGACAGGGCCAGCGCCGCGGGACACAGTGACCCGGATCCCGCCGAGGCCGATCTCCGGCGGGTCGGGCTGCACCCCGACCACTGGTATCCGGTCGCCCTGTCCCGGAACCTGCGCCGCGAGCGGGTCCTGGCCACCGTGTTCGCGGGGGAGCGCATCGCCCTGTTCCGCACCCGGAGCGGTGAGGTCCACGCGCTGGAGGACCGCTGCGCCCACCGGCAGGTGCCGTTGAGCATGGGAGCCGTGGAGGGCGAGACACTCCGCTGCCGCTACCACGCCTGGGCCTACCGCGGCGACGGCCGCCTCTCACAGATCCCGTACCTGGGCAAGGGCGACCGCCGGCCCCCGCGCGGCGTGCGCGGCTACCCCGTCCGCGAGGCGTACGGCCTGGTGTTCGTCTTCCCGGGCGACCCGCGGCGGGCCGCGGCCACGCCGCTGCCCGAGCTGCCGGCCTTCGGCTCGCCGCGCTACCGGACCATGACGTACTCCCGGACCGTGCACTGCCACTACTCGTTCATGCACGAGAACCTCCTCGACATGAACCACCAGTTCCTGCACCGGGGCGTGGTCGGCAGACTCCGCCCCGAACTGCTGGGCTACCGGAGCGACGAGCGCTCGGTGGAGGCCGGCTACCTGTTCACCCACACCGGGGGAAAGCGCAGCCGCAGCGCCGGCCTGCTGGCTTCCGAGGGCATCGGGGCCGGCACCGCCGATGTCATGACGATCCGCACCGAGTACCCGTACCAGACCCTCGACCTGGTCCCGGAGAACGCCGACCGCCCGGCCTTCCGCCTCTGGGCCGCCTACGTACCCGAGGACGCCGAGCAGCGCAGGTGTCACGCCTACGGCCTGCTCATGATCGAGAAACCCCGGATCCCCGGCCTCCTCCGGCTGGCCTGGCCGTTCATCCGGCGCTTCACCGAGCGCGTGTTCGCCGAGGACCGCATGGCGGTGGAAGCGGAGCAGCGGGCCTGGGACGAGCAGGGGGAGGACCGCAACCACGAGGTGTTCCCGCTGATCCTCGACGTCCGCGAGGTGCTGCGCGCGAACGGCGTCCCCATCGAGGTCCGGCCCGCGGGGTGCGGCGGCGCCTCCCTGTGCGGGGGCGCGCGGCTCTCCGCCGGTGCCCAGGGTCAGGAGTGACCTGACGCCGTGGCCGTGGCGCCCGGCTCAGCGGCTTCCGGTGTGTCCGGTGTGTCCGGCGCGTTGTCGTCCAGGTCACCGCGGAGGGCGGCGATCGCGAAGGCCGTCATGGACGCCAGGCCGAGCAGCGCGAGCGGCCCCCAGATCGCCGGGATCGACCAGAGCGGCCAGTCGTTGGCGGACTGCGCCCACAGCGTCAGGACGGCCGCGCCGGCCATGCCGACGCCGTGCCCCCGCACCACCGAGGCCGCCTTCGCATGACGTCGGCCGCCCCGCGCGAACAGGGGCCACGCCCCACCGACGACGGCGGGCAGCCCGAACGAGAAGCAGATCAGGGCGCCGCCGAGACGGTCCTCGGGCCACCCGACCGGCGAGTCGGACGTCCACTGCCGCCGATCGCCGTCGTCCCGCACCTCGACGACATCCCCGTGCCAGATCAGGCCCACGACCTTGTCGCCCGGCTCCAGCTCCGACACCACCGGATCGGCGTGCGGGAACGTCACCTCCCGGGGCTTGCCGGAGGCCAGCACCAACTCCGCCTCGGGTGAGGCGTTCCGCTCCCCGCGATGCGTGTCGGCCCTGCGGACGGTGAACTCCTGCTCCCACCGGCACCCCGACGCCTTCACCGGGACCGAGGCGCACGCCGGCGCGGCACGGAACTCCCGCTCCCGGTCCAGCGCTCCACGCACCTCCAGGGCACTGGCCACCCCGAAGACGAGAGCCAGAACCCCCATCAGCAGCCACGCCACGCTCCCCGCCGTACGCCGCTTCCCCGCCCCCACCGAGCCTCCCCGTTCCTCACACAACCCCCTCGAACCGTACCCCGAACCCGCCGGCGGGCCCCTGCCCGTGACCGCCGGGCGAAGCCGTAAGCCGGTCGGCAACTGCCGTCCTGCCCCGGCCCCATGGCAAGATGGCCGGCGAACAAGGCGACGGCGGACGAGGAAGCCGGTGTGATCCGGCGCGGTCCCGCCACTGTGATCGGTGGAGCCGTTCCCGACAGGCCACTGCCCGCGACGGGGTGAAAGCCCAGGACCCGGCGTCGACCCGAGAGCCAGGAGACTCACGCGGTCGCCTCCTCGACGAACCACCGGGGCGGATCTCCCCGGGAGAGAGGGAAGGTGCGGCATGTCCGCAACGCCGGCCGGAGGGCCTCCGTGCCGCATCGTCGTGTGCCGGGACTGCTGCTGCGGCAGCGGCAAGGTGACCGGTGTCGACCACGCCGCCCAGACCGAGCGGCTGCGCGCGGCCGCGCCGGTCCGGATCTCCGACTGCCTCGACGTCTGCGACCAGGCCAACGTCATCGTCGTCCAGCCCTCCGCCGCGGGCCGGGCCGCCGGCGGGCGGCCGGTGTGGCTCGGGCTGGTCAACGACCCCGCCGCGACCGAGGACATCGTCTCCTGGGTCCGGGAGGGTGGTCCCGGTGTCGCCCCCCGGCCCGAGATCCTCGACCTGTACGCCTTCAGCCCGCTCGCGAAACGGCGCCCGGGCGGCTCGTGAGGGCCACCGGCACCGTCAGGATTCCTTGCCGTGCGGGAGGGCGGGGTCGACCGTGCTGGGGCGTTCCGACCAGAACGCGGGGGCCATCAGCCGCCACACGACCATCAGGACCACGCCCGTGAGGGTGATGCCGATGCCGATGACGAGCGGGGGGCCGAGCCCGAACCAGGAGACGCCGCTGTAGGAGTTGGCGGGGTCGGCCATGTCCGACACGGACTCCACCAGCAGCCACGCCAGCAGCCCGGCGCCGACCAGCGGGCCGAGGCCGATCAGCAGGAAGTCGCGGGCGCTGCGGGTCAGTTCGCGGCGGTAGTAGACCGCGCAGGCCAGACCCGTGAGCGCGTAGTAGAACGCGATCAGCAGGGACAGGGCGGTCAGGGAGTCGAAGAGGGCGTTCTCGCTGATGTGGAAGAGGACGAGGTACCAGACGACGGCGATGCCCGCGACCCACCAGGTGCTCACGTCGGGGGTGCGGAACCGCGGGTGGATGCGGCCGAAGTGCGCGGGCAGGGCGTACCGGCGTGCCATGGACAGCCCCGTGCGCGAGGCCGGGATGATCGTCGTCTGCGTGGAGGCGAGAGCGGACGTCGACACCGCCAGCAGCACCACCCAGTCCCAGCCGTCCATCGCCTCCTCGGCGAGCAGCGCGAAGACGAACTCCTCCTCCGCCGCGTTCTCGGCGAGGTAGGCCGTCCCGGCGTAGGCCACGACCGCGAAGGCGACCGCGACGTAGGTCACCAGCAGCAGCACCGTCGACCACACGGCCGCCTTGCCGGGCGCGATCGCCGAGTCCTCGACCTCCTCGGTGAGGTTGACCGCCGACTCCCAGCCCCAGTAGATGAACACGCCCAGCAGCAGGGCGGAGGTGAGCGGCGCCCCGCCGGCTCCGAACGGGTCCAGCCAGCTGATCTTCGGTTCGACGGAGTCCAGGGTGCCGGTGTCGGCGTAGACGCGGTACAGGGCCACCACGGCGAAGGCGAGCAGGCAGGCGACCTGCGCCAGGATGAGGACGTTCTGCACCTTGGCCGACACGTCGATGCCGATGACGCAGACCGCCGTCATCACCACGATGAGCAGCACGGTGAGCACCTGGCGCACGACGTCGTTGTCGGCCCAGCCGTCCAGGCCGACGGCGAGCAGGAAGAAGGTCACGGCGACGTCCGCGAGCGACCCGACCACCAGGACACCCGTCATCGTGATGGCCCAGCCGCCGAGCCAGCCCGCCCACGGGCCCATGGCCCGGGTGACCCACGAGAAGGTCGTGCCGCAGTCCTGGTCCACCTTGTTGAGGTAGTAGAACGCGGACGCGATCAGCAGCATGGGCACGAACGACGCGAGCATCACCCCGGGGGCGTAGATGCCCACCAGCGCCACGATCGGGCCGATGACCGCTGCCACGGAGTAGGCCGGAGAGGTCGCGTTGAGCCCGATGACCAGCGCGTCGAGGAACCCGATCGCATCGGGCTTCAGGCTCGCGGACGGCGGCGGCCCCGCGTCCGTGATCTCGTCGGCCATGTTCTTCACTCCCGATGTGCTGGACGGCTCCATACAACAGGCAGGGATGAGGCATTTCGGCTATTTATGGTGGTTCAGCGGTTTATGTCGGATGTCGGGCGGCGTCAAAATTCGCTTCGGTGTACGAGGTGCCCGGTACGGTTGGAGGATGCTGCCCGAGGTCACCGCCACCCGCTACATCGCACCCCTGCGTTCCGGCGGCTCCGTCCCCGGCATCGTGGAGGCCGACGACCTCGGCACGTACGTCGTGAAGTTCACCGGCTCCGCGCAGGGCCGCAAGGCGCTCGTCGCCGAGGTCATCGTGGGTGAACTGGCCCGTGCTCTCGGGCTGCGGTTCCCCGAACTGGTTCTGGTGCGCTTCGACCCGGCGGTCGCCGACAACGAGCCGCACCAGGAGGTGCGGGAGCTGCACGCGGCCAGCGCGGGTGTGAACCTCGGCATGGACTACCTGCCGGGCGCCCGGGACTTCACGCCCGAGGTCGCGCGGGTCTTCCCCGTCGATCCCCTGGAGGCGGGGCGGATCGTCTGGCTCGACGCGCTGACCGTGAACGTCGACCGCACCGTCCACAGCTCCAACCTGATGGTCTGGCCCACCCTGGGCGTGGCACCCCCGCGCCTGTGGCTCATCGACCACGGTGCCGCCCTCGTCTTCCACCACCGCTGGGACGGCTCCGACCCCGCCAGGGCCTACGACTTCCGGCACCACGCCCTCGGCCACTACGGCCCCGACGTCCGGGCGGCCGACGCCGAGCTCGCGCCCAGGGTGACCGAGGAGCTGCTGCGCCGGATCCTCGGCCAGGTCCCGGACCCCTGGCTGGCGGACGAGCCGGGCTTCGCCACGCCGGACGCGGCGCGCGAGGCGTACGTGGCGTACCTCCACGCGCGCGTGCGGTCCTCCGAGGCCTGGCTGCCCACCGGCTTCCCCTCCCGGGAGGAGCTCGCCGCGGAGGAGGCCCTGCGCGCGGCGAGGAACCAGCAAGGACGCCCCGCGTGGCTCAAGCAGGTCCCCGACCTGCACGGCAAGCCCGCGGCCCGACAGGATTGGTCGGTACACCTCGGATGACGGACGTTCAGCGGGTCGAGATCGAACTCACGGAGGACTCCCCGGACACCCCGCGGCGGGTCGAGATCGAGTACTGCACCCAGTGCCGCTGGCTGCCCCGCGCGGCATGGCTGGCGCAGGAGTTGCTCACGACCTTCGAGGCCGAACTGACCGAACTCGCGCTGAAGCCCGGCAAGGGCGGGGTGTTCGTCGTCCGGGTCGGTGACGAGGTGGTCTGGGACCGCCGCGAGCAGGGCTTCCCCGAGCCGACGGCCGTGAAGAAGGCCGTACGCGACCGAGTGGCCCCGGGCAAGTCCCTGGGCCACTCGGAGCGGTAGCGGCCGTTCAGCCCTTGAGCTGCTCGTACGCCGGCAGCGTCAGGAAGTCGGCGTAGTCCTCGTCGAGGGAGACCTTCAGCAGCAGGTCGTGCGCCTGCTGCCAGTTGCCGGCCGCGAAGGCCTCGTCGCCGATCTCCGCGCGGATGTTCGCCAGTTCCTCGGCGGCGACCTTGCGGGCCAGCTCGGCGGTGACCTTCTCGCCGTTGTCGAGGACGACGCCCGCGTTGATCCACTGCCAGATCTGGGAGCGGGAGATCTCGGCGGTCGCCGCGTCCTCCATCAGGTTGAAGATCGCGACCGCGCCGAGGCCGCGCAGCCAGGCCTCGATGTAACGGATGCCGACCTGCACGGCGTTGACCAGCCCCGCGTAGGAGGGCTTGGCGTCGAGGGAGTCGACGGCGATCAGGTCGGCCGCCTTGACGTCGACGTCCTCGCGCAGCCGGTCCTTCTGGTGGGGCTTCTCGCCGAGGACCTTGTCGAAGGACTCCATGGCGATCGGCACCAGGTCGGGGTGGGCGACCCAGGAGCCGTCGAAACCGTCGCCGGCCTCGCGGTCCTTGTCGGCCCGGACCTTCTCGAAGGCGACCTTGTTGACCTCGGCGTCCCGGCGGGACGGGATGAACGCGGCCATGCCGCCGATCGCGTGCGCTCCGCGCTTGTGGCAGGTGCGGACGAGGAGTTCGGTGTACGCGCGCATGAACGGGGCGGTCATCGTCACCGCGTTGCGGTCCGGCAGGACGAACTTGGCGCCGCCGTCCCGGAAGTTCTTGACGATGGAGAACAGGTAGTCCCAGCGGCCCGCGTTCAGCCCGGAGGCGTGGTCGCGCAGCTCGTAGAGGATCTCCTCCATCTCGTACGCGGCCGTGATCGTCTCGATCAGCACGGTCGCCCGGACGGTGCCCTGCGGGATGCCGACGTAGTCCTGCGCGAAGACGAAGACCTCGTTCCAGAGGCGGGCCTCCAGGTGGGACTCCGTCTTGGGGAGGTAGAAGTACGGGCCCTTGCCGAGGCCCAGCAGGCGCCCCGCGTTGTGGAAGAAGTACAGCCCGAAGTCGACGAGCGCGCCGGGCACCGGAGTGCCGTCCGCGTCGACGAGGTGACGCTCGTTCAGGTGCCAGCCGCGCGGGCGCATCACGACCGTGGCGAGTTCCTCGTTCGCCTTCAGGGCGTACGACTTGCCGGACTTCGGGTCCGTGAAGTCGATGTTCCGGGTGTAGGCGTCGGTCAGGTTGAGCTGGCCGAGGACCACGTTCTCCCAGGTGGGCGCGGAGGCGTCCTCGAAGTCCGCGAGCCACACCCTGGCGCCCGAGTTGAGGGCGTTGATGGTCATCTTGCGGTCGGTGGGGCCGGTGATCTCGACCCGGCGGTCGTTCAGGGCCTCGGGCGCCGGAGCGACCTTCCAGGAGTCGTCGGCGCGGATCGCGGCCGTCTCCGGGAGGAAGTCGAGGGTGGAGGTGCGCGCGATCTCGGCGCGGCGCTCGGCGCGGCGGGCGAGGAGTTCGTCACGCCGGGGCGTGAACCGCCGGTGCAGCTCGGCCACGAAGGCGAGCGCCGCTTCGGTGAGCACTTCCTCCTGCCGGGGCAGGGGCTCGGCGTCGACGATGGCCAGCGGGGACGGCGCTGGTGCGGACATGGACTGTCACTTCCTTCAGCGAGCTACGAAGACGAGCCGGCGGTTCGGCACCGGGTGCCAGTCTTCCCGAATACGGCGTTCCGCGCCCTCAGAGCCCTCGGGCGCTTCTGAACAGTGGATACTAGTTTCCTCATAGTGGAAGTTCAATCGTGTGTTGATGTCGAGACTCTCCGAGTCGAGGCAAGGTGGCTCCGCGTGCCACCCCGTTCACTCAAGGTGGGCCAGATCGGCCTCGGTGTCGATGTCGAAGGGCCGGGCGACGTCCCCGCACTCGACGAGCGTGATCTCCGGCGCGTGCTCCTTCAGGTAGGCGCGTGCCCCCCGGTCCCCGGTCGCGGTCGCGGCGATCCCCGCCCAGTGGGCGGCGCCGAACAGCACGGGATGGCCGCGAACTCCCTGATAGGCGGCCGACACCAGTGACTCCCGGCCCGTGTACGCCTCCAGGACCCGGGCCACCGCCTCGGGCCCGATGCCGGGCTGGTCGACGAGCGAGACCACGGCGGCGCCGGCCCCGGTACCGGCGAGCGAGTCCAGCCCGGCCCGCAAGGACGACCCCATGCCCCGTTCCCAGCCGGGGTTGTCGACGAGGACGCAGTCCCGCAGCCGGGCTCGTGCGCGCACCTCGTTCGACCGGGCGCCCAGCACCACGTGGACGCGCGTGCAGCCACCCTCGCGCAGTACCCGCACCGCGTGCTCCACGAGTGGCCGGCCCCGGTGGGTCAGCAGGGCCTTCGGGCGCCCGCCGAGTCGCCGCCCGCCGCCGGCGGCCAGCAACAACCCGGCAACCTCGGACCCCTCGTCCGTCGTCTTCCTTGTCGTCATGGGTCCTGCATACCGCACCGGGAAGTCACTCAGCGGAGCAAGTCGATGACGCAATGGACTGGCGCCTGGTGGGTCGAGTCGTTTACTGTCCCCGCACCGACCGGCCGGGTGTCCTCGGGCCGGAAGGGCAGGCGCACGACGTGGTGCGAGGGGGAGGACTGTGTTGCGGAGCGTGGAGCAGAAGCGGCAGGGGTCTGTGACCGGCGGCGACGAGGATCCGCGTGTGACGGAGCTGCGCTCCGCCGTGGCGCGGCTGCGCCGCCGGCTGGCCGCCCATCCCGGCGAGTTCGCCGACCGGAGCATCGCCGAGGAGGAGCTGGCCGCGCTGGACGCGATGGCCGCGGGCGGCGCCCCCGAGATCCCGCGGCTGCGCCGCTCCCTGCTGCTGATCGCCGGCGCGATCGGCTCGGTGAGCGCGCTGTCCCCGAACCTGAGGGAGGTCCGCCACGCCGTGGACCTCTTCGGAGGGCCGGTGCGGGGGCAGGGCTAGTGCCGCGACAGGCGACGTTTGCCCGTCGAGGAGCGGCGTCCGGTGCGTGCTCTGGGGGTACCCCCTGCTCGAAGAGCTTGGGGGAGTGCCGGGCGTCGCGACGGGGCGAACCTTGCCTGTCGGGGCACTAGGTGTTCTGTCCGGGGAGGAGAAACCGGTCGCCCGGTGCGGGCCGGGCACGGCAGGCTGTCCGCGGCCGGCCAGCACCGTCGCACGATGGGTCGCCGACTTCATCCAGAGCGGCAGCCGGGGGAACATCGCCATGGTCGGCGAGGCGCGGCGTCTGCGCACGTCACCACGCCGGCATGCTGTTCCGTGGCGGCCCGTACTGAGTGCGGTCCTGTGGCCGGGGCTGCCGGAGGCGTGAGGTGCTCGCGTCGTCAGCCCGTCACGCGGGGTTCTGGCTCGCGAGGGCCTCGGAGAGTTCGGCGGCGATCTGCTGCAGTACCGGCACGATCTTCTCCGTCGCCGCCTCCGTGACGCGGCCCGCCGGGCCGGAGATGGAGATGGCCGCGGCCGTGGGGGAGTCGGGCACCTGGACGGCGAGGCAACGGACGCCGATCTCCTGCTCGTTGTCGTCGATCGCGTAACCCTGGCCGCGTACCTCCTCCAGCGCCGCGAGGAACCCGTCGGGGGTCGTGATCGTCTTCTCCGTCGCGGCGGGCATGCCCGTGCGGGCGAGCAGCGCGCGCACCTCCTCCGGCGGGAAACCGGCGAGCAGCGCCTTGCCCACGCCCGTGGAGTGCGGCAGCACCCGCCGGCCGACCTCCGTGAACATGCGCATCGAGTGCTTCGACGGCACCTGCGCCACGTAGACGATCTCGTCCCCGTCCAGCAGCGCCATGTTCGCCGTCTCGCCGGTCTCCTCGACCAGCCGGGCGAGATAGGGCCGTGCCCAGGTGCCCAGCAGCCGGGAGGCGGACTCACCGAGGCGGATCAGGCGCGGGCCGAGCGCATACCGGCGGTTGGGCTGCTGCCGTACGTACCCGCAGGCCACCAGCGTCCGCATCAGGCGGTGGATGGTCGGCAGGGGCAGGCCGCTGCTCGCGGACAGCTCGCTCAGGCCGACCTCGCCCCCCGCGTCCGCCATCCGTTCGAGCAGGTCGAAGGCGCGCTCCAGGGACTGGACGCCGCCGTTGGCGGAGGACCGGGCGGAGTCGGTGGTGCTGGCGCTGGACGTCGGCACGGCGCGTTCCTTTCGGGACTGGCGGAAGAGCTGAAGCCTACCCGGCAGTCGGTTGACTCCCCGCTTGTACGTAGCTACGTTCTGCGTACTGGAAGTTTAATTCCGCTTTGTGGAAACGTCCAGTGTGCCTGCGCTGAAGGGAGTCACCGTCCAGTGTGCCCTTGACGGCGCCGGAGTGGGAGTGAAGACTCCTTCAACAGAAAGTTGAATTCCGTTACGCGGAAGTAAGCGGATGTAAAGGGGTTCGGGTGTCCGACACTGAACTGGTGCTGCGCTCGACGCGTGTCATCACTCCCGAGGGGACGCGCGCCGCTTCGGTCGCCGTCGCCGCCGGCACGATCCGGGCCGTCCTCCCGTACGACGCGCCCGTGCCCGAGGGCGCCCGCCTGGAAGACCTCGGCGACCACGTGCTGCTGCCCGGCCTCGTCGACACCCACGTGCACGTCAACGACCCCGGCCGCACCGAGTGGGAGGGCTTCTGGACCGCCACCCGCGCCGCCGCGGCCGGGGGCATCACGACCCTCGTCGACATGCCCCTCAACTCCCTCCCGCCGACCACGACCGTCGCACACCTGCGCACCAAGCAGCAGGTCGCCGCCGACAAGGCGCACATCGACGTCGGCTTCTGGGGCGGCGCCCTGCCGGACAACGTCAAGGACCTGCGCCCGCTGCACGAGGCCGGCGTCTTCGGCTTCAAGGCGTTCCTCTCGCCGTCCGGCGTGGACGAGTTCCCGCACCTCGAGCGGGACCCGCTGGCCCGCTCCATGGCCGAGATCGCCGCCTTCGACGGGCTGCTCATCGTGCACGCCGAGGACCCGCACCTGCTCTCCTCGGCCCCGCAGCAGGGCGGTCCCCGGTACGCCGACTTCCTCGCCTCCCGCCCCCGGAACGCCGAGGACACCGCCATCGCCCAGCTCATCACCGAGGCGAAGGCCCTCCACGCGCGCGTGCACGTCCTGCACCTCTCCTCCAGCGACGCCCTGCCTCTGATCGCCGAGGCGAAGGCGGAGGGCGTACGGCTCACCGTGGAGACCTGCCCCCACTACCTGACCCTCACCGCCGAGGAAGTCCCCGACGGCGCCAGCGAGTTCAAGTGCTGCCCGCCGATCCGCGAGTCCGCCAACCAGGACCTGCTCTGGCAGGCCCTGGCCGACGGCACCATCGACTGCGTCGTCACCGACCACTCCCCGTCCACCGCCGACCTGAAGACGGACGACTTCGCGACGGCCTGGGGCGGTATCTCCGGGTTGCAGCTGAGCCTGGCCGCGGTGTGGACGGAGGCCCGCAAGCGGGGCCACGGACTGGAGGACGTGGTCCGCTGGATGTCGACGCGCACCGCCGAACTGGTGGGCCTCGACACCCGCAAGGGCGCCATCGCGGCGGGCCACGACGCCGACTTCGCCGTCCTCGCGCCCGACGAGACCTTCACCGTCGACCCGGCGGGCCTCCAGCACCGCAACCACGTCACGGCGTACGCGGGCAGGACCCTCCACGGCGTCGTGAAGTCCACCTGGCTGCGCGGGCAGCGCATCGTCGCGGACGGCGAGTTCACCGAGCCGAAGGGCCGACTCCTCACCAGGCACCCCTGACCCTCCCCGCATCCGCATCCCCACCGGCCGACTCCCGAAAGGCACAGCACGTGACGGCGATTCCCAGCTTCACCGGCGACGCGAACCCCTACGGAGGCGGCGACCCGTATGCGGACTACCGCACCGCCGACTTCCCCTTCACCCAGTACGCCAACCTCGCCGACCGGCGCCTCGGCGCCGGAGTCATCGCCGCCAACGACGAGTTCTTCGCGCAGCGCGAGAACCTCCTGGTGCCCGAGCGCGCCGAGTTCGACCCCGAGCACTTCGGGCACAAGGGCAAGATCATGGACGGCTGGGAGACGCGCCGCCGCCGGGGCGCGTCCGCCGAGCACCCGTGGCCGACCGCCGAGGACCACGACTGGGCGCTGGTCCGCCTCGGCGCGCCGGGCGTGATCCGGGGGATCGTCGTCGACACGGCCCACTTCCGCGGCAACTACCCGCAGGCGGTGTCGGTCGAGGGCACCTCGGTGCCGGGCTCGCCGTCCCCGGAGGAGCTCCTCGGCGACGACGTGAAGTGGACGGCCCTGGTCCCGCGCACCCCGGTCGGCGGCCACGCGGCGAACGGCTTCGAGGTCTCCGTGGAGCAGCGCTTCACGCACCTGCGGGTCAACCAGCACCCCGACGGCGGCATCGCACGCCTGCGGGTGTACGGCGAGGTCGTCCCGGACCCCGAGTGGCTGGAGGTCCTCGGCACCTTCGACGTCGTCGCCCTGGAGAACGGCGGCCGGGCCGAGGACGCCTCCAACCTCTTCTACTCCCCGGCGAGCAACACCATCCAGCCGGGCCGCTCGCGCAAGATGGACGACGGCTGGGAGACCCGCCGCCGGCGCGACCAGGGCCACGACTGGATCCGCTACCGGCTCGCCGCCCAGGCCCAGGTACGCGCCCTGGAGATCGACACCGCGTACCTCAAGGGCAACAGCGCCGGCTGGGCGTCGGTGTCGGTCAAGGACGGTGAGGACGGCGAGTGGCGCGAGATCCTGCCCCGCACCCGCCTCCAGCCCGACACCAACCATCGCTTCGTCCTGCCCGACCCGGCCGTCGGCACGCACGCGCGCGTGGACATCTTCCCGGACGGCGGCATCTCCCGGCTCCGCCTGTTCGGCTCGCTCACCCAGGAGGGCACGAGCCGCCTCGCGGCACGCCACCAGGAACTGGGCGGCTAGAGGTTGTCCGTGGGCGGGTGCCTCTGAGGGGTCCTCGATCAGGTCACGTGGTCTGATTCCGTGCAACGGAGCACGTCAACCCCTTGTGGTCCGAGTGCCGCGCGGTCACGGCAGCGACACGTCGTCCCACGCGTCCAGCAGTCCGGTGCCCAGCGCCTCACCGCCGGTGGCGGCCTCACCTCCGTCCAGGGCCTGCTCGGTCCAGATCACCTTGCCGTCGGACGAGTAGCGGGTGCCCCAGCGCTGCGCGAACTGGGTGACGAGGAACAGGCCGCGTCCGCCCTCGTCGGTGGTCTTGGCCCGGCGCAGGTGAGGGGAGGTGCTGGAGCCGTCCGCGACTTCGCAGACCAGGGTGTGGTCGAGGAGCAGGCGTACGGTGATGGGCTCCCTGCCGTAGCGGATGGCGTTGGTGACCAGTTCGCTGAGAATCAGCTCGGCGGCGAAGGAGATCTCCCCCAGCCCCCAGTCGGCCACCTGCCGGGTGGCCTCCTTGCGGACGGCGGCCACGGCGGCGGGGTCCGCGGGAATGTCCCACGTGGCGACCTGCTCGGGGGCGAGGACGCGGGTGCGGGCCATCAGCAGGGCGATGTCGTCGCTCGGGTCTGCGGGCACCAGGGCGTCCAGTACCGCCTGGCAGGTGTCCTCCATGGTCCGGTCGGCGGGGCTCGCGAGGGCCCTGCGCAGGAGTTCGAGGCCCGTGCCGGAGTCGCGGTGGCGGTCTTCGACGAGCCCGTCGGTGTACAGGGCGAGCCGGCTGCCCTCGGGGAGCTCGAGTTCGGCGGTTTCGAAGGGCTGTCCCCCGAAGCCGAGGGGCAGGCCCGCGGGCACGTCGGGGAACTCCACGGCGCCACCGGGGCGGATCAGGGCGGGACCCGGATGCCCGGCGCGGGCCATGCTGCAGTGACCGGAGACCGGGTCGTAGACGGCGTACAGGCAGGTGGCTCCCGTGGCCCCCTCGTCACCGCCCCTGGCAGCCCCGTCCTGGTCCATTCTGGCGACCAGTTCGTCCAGGTGGGTCAGGAGTTCGTCGGGGGTCAGGTCCAAGGCGGAGAAGTTGTGCACCGCGGTGCGCAGCCGGCCCATGGTGGCCGAGGCGTGCAGCCCGTGGCCGACCACGTCACCGACCACGAGGGCGACCCGGGTGCACGACAGCGGGATGACGTCGAACCAGTCGCCGCCCACTCCGGCCTGGGCGGGCAGGTACCGGTAGGCCACCTCCACTGCGCTCTGCTCGGGCAGGCCGCCGGGCAGCAGGCTGCGCTGCAGGGTCACGGACATGGTGTGTTCCCGGGTGTAGCGGCGGGCGTTGTCGACGCACACCGCGGACCGGGCCGCCAGCTCCTCGGCGAAGGACAGATCCTCCTCCCCGAAGAGCTCGGACGGGTCCATCCGCCAGAAGTCGATCGCTCCCAGCACCACACCGCGGGCCCGCAGCGGCACCGCGATCAGGGAGCGGATGCCGTAGTCGAGGATCCTCCGGGCGCGTTCGGGGTCCTGGGCCTCCCAGCCGGGCGCGGCGCGCAGGTCGGCTTCCAGGACCGCCCGGCCGCTGTGCATTCCTACGGCCATCGGGGTCGAGGGGGCGAACCTGACCAGCTCGCCCACCGAGTAGAGCGGCGGGTCTTCCCGGACGCCTCGCAGGGCGGTGCGGCGCATCTCGCTGCTCGGTCCGGCCGGCTCCTCACCGCGCAGCACGGGGTCCAGCAGCTCCACGCTGACGAAGTCCGCGAACCGGGGGACCGCCACCTCGGCCAGCTCCTCGGCGGTACGCACCACGTCCAGGGTGGTGCCGATCCGCGCCCCGGCGCTGTACAGCAGCTCCAGCCGCTCCCGGGCCTTCTCGGCCCGGCCGGCCAGTGCGTGCAGCTCGGTGGTGTCCCGCAGTGTCGCCACGTTCCCCGCCGGGCCGCCGTCACGGTCCGTGGGACGGACGTTGACCGCCAGTAGCCGGTCCCCGGCCAGGTGCACCTCGTCCGTGGCCATCCGGGCCGAGGCCAGCAGTTCCACGGTGCTCGGGGCCAGGCCCAGGCCGGCCACGGGGCGCCCCTCCGCGTCGTCGGGGAGCCCCAGGAGCCGCCGTGCCTCGTCGTTGGCGAGCAGCAGCCGTCCGTCGCCCTCGACGATCACGACCCCCTCGCGTACGGAGTGCAGTACCGCGTCGTGGTGGTCGTACATGCGGGTCATCTCGGCCGCGCCCAGACCGTGGGTCTGACGCCGCAGCCGTCGGCTCACCAGGACGGCGCTTCCCGAGGTGAGGACGAGTGCGCCGGCGACGGAGACCAGCAGCAGGGGCAGCTGGTCCGCCACCATGTTGTTCACGTTGCGCACCGTGATACCGGCCGACGATATGCCGGCGAGCGAACCGTCCGGGCGGGTGATGGGGACGGAGGAGTTCACGGTGAGGCCCGTGACCGTGTCGATGGTCCTGACGAGGGGCCGGCCGGCCCGCGCCAGGTCGATGGTGTCCCGGTACGGGCCGACGATGTGTTTTCCGATCATGTCCGGGTCGGGATGGGTGTACCGGATCCCGTCCGTGTTCCACAGCACGACGTAGTCGACGCCGGTGCGCTTGCGGACCGCCTCGGCGCGCGGCTGCAGCGCCGCCGTCGGGTTCCGGCCGTCCACGGCGGCGACGATGCCCGGCGACTGGGCGACGGATTCGGCCACGGCGAGGGTCCGGGCCCGGGCCTCCCTGGTGCTGTCGCGCCTGGCCTGCAGTACAAGAGCCGCCGCCGCGGCGGCGACGAGCAGCACCGCGAGCACGACCTGCAGGAGGAAGACCTGGCCCGCCACGCTGCGTATGCCGAGCAGGGATCGGGGGCGTCCGTTCGGCGCCTGCGTGGCGCCCGGCGCCCGGCGGCGGCCTTCACGGCGGCTGCGTGTTCCGCGGGTGAACAGGACCATGTCGTACTTTCTACTCCTATTGCTGCGGACGGCGACCTTGCCGACGGAAACGGATCACCCGCCCGTGCTCCCTCGAGGTTCCGCCCGCCTGCCGGGCAGGTCAGGCGTGGCGTCGCGTGGAGCGGAACATCCCGGGAAGACGCCGCATCTCGATGGCCGAGGCGCGGTCGTTCCAGGCGGACCGCCGGGGCTCGGCGAGCGGTCGGGCGGGAGGCGGTGGGGCCGCGGCCCGGGCCTGGAAGACCGCGATGACGGCGGCCAGTTCCTCGGCGGTGGGTCGCCCGCGCACGATCGTGACAAGGGGCAGGGGCATGGTGAGTTCCTCACCTCCTAGAGGGGGATGTTGCCGTGCTTCTTGCCGGGCTGTGTCTCGCGCTTGGTGCGCAGGGCTCGCAGGCCCCGGATGAGGTGCTGCCTGGTCAGGGACGGGGTGATCACGGCGTCGACGTAGCCGCTTTCGAGGGCCGAGTCGGAGTCGAGGCGGGTGTCCTGTGGGGCGAGCCGTGTTCCGGGCACGGTGATGCGGGCCGTGGGCCAGGCGAGGTTGAGGTCCGCGCCGAGATGCTTGGAGCCCATGACGTCGTAGGCGCCGCCGCGGGCCTCGCGGGTGATCACGGTGAGCAGTGGCACGGTGGCCTCCGCGTAGGCATAGGCCAGTTTGGCGCCGTGGCGGACCGTGCCGCTCCGCTCCTGGTCGGTGCCGGGGCGGAAGCCCGGGACGTCGACGAAGGTCAGGACCGGCACGTTGAAGGCGTCGCAGGTGCGGATGAAGCGGGCGGCCTTGTCACAGGTGTCGGTGTCCAGACAACCGCCGTGGCGCAGGGGCTGGTTGGCGACGATGCCGACGGGGTGACCCTCGACGCGGCCGAACCCGGTGATGACGGCGGGGGCGAAGAGGGCCTGGGTCTCCAGGAACTCGTCGTCGTCCAGGGCGTTTTCGACGACTTGGAGCATGTCGTACGGCTGGTGGAGCGTGGGGGGTACGACCGAGTCCAGCAGTGGCCGCAGTTCCGCCTCGACATCCTCCGTGA
The DNA here is from genome assembly GCF_000158955.1 of Streptomyces viridochromogenes DSM 40736. Classification (GTDB taxonomy): domain Bacteria; phylum Actinomycetota; class Actinomycetes; order Streptomycetales; family Streptomycetaceae; genus Streptomyces; species Streptomyces venetus. The sequence goes on from NZ_GG657757.1 coordinate 7,193,608, forward strand.
GACTCCAGGGGTCGGCCGGTGGCTCCTCCAGGTTGTTGGAGGGGAGGTAGGACAGCAGTGTTCTGACGTATTCGACGGCGGCCTTCTCGTCGTCGGCCATGTGGTGTGCGATGGCGGACTCGGTGCTGAGGGCCCTGGCGCCGGCGAGCTCTTCGGGGCCCAGGAGCTCTTCGGTGACGTCCTCGACTTCCACGGGTCCGGTCGCGAACATGTACGACGCCTGGTCGCTCGTCACCACGAAGTCGCTGACGGCGGGGGAGGGCGCGGCGTGGCCCGCATGCCCCACGATCAGGGCGATCTGGGGGACGACCCCGGAGGCGAGTACGGCGCGGCGGAAGATCTCCCCCGGGAGGCCCACGGCACCTCCGCCGGTGTCGGAGCCGACGACGGAGATGAGCGGGCATCCTGTCTTCAGGGCGAACTCCAGCGCCTTGGGGATCTTCGGGCCGGAGGCGACGCACACGGGCCGGCCGTCGACCGTGCCGTAGCCGACGACGTTGTCGGGGTGGCGATGTGCCACGGCGTCCGACTCGGTGAGGGAGCCTTCGTCGAGCAGCAGCTCAACCAGCTCGCGGGCGCTGCTGAGGTCGGTGCCCACTTCGGTCATCCGGATGTTCCTGTCCTGGTGAGTGCTGGAAGCTGTGACCGCAGAGCCTAGAGATTGTTGAACAATCCTTCAATACTCCACGTCCCCGCCGAAGCATTGACGCCGTCGTCTGATGGGGAGTATTCACTTGTGAGGATTGTTGAACAATCCACTCTCGCACCTACCTCTGTGGGGCAAAGATGTCTCCCTTCCCTTCCTCTCGGCCGGCTGTGGCCGTCCTGGGTGCCGATGTCGCGGATCGCGCGACGTGGCACCTCCCTTCGGTCGCCGCATCCGCTCGGTCGGCCCGCCGGCAGGTGGTGGCGCAGTTGGACGGCTGGGGCCTGTCCCAGGTGGCCGACGATGCGACGCTGATCGTCTCCGAGCTCGTCACGAAAGCTGTCTGCCACGGGTCGGGTCCCGTCTGGCACACGGTGCGGCACATACCGGACGGCGCCGCCGACGTGGTGCGCCTCGAGGTCGGCGACCACGGGCTGGGCTGGGCCGGGGTTCCGGAGCCGCGCGAGCGCGGGGACGGGTCGAGCTGCGGCGGCCGGGGTCTGCTGCTGGTCGAGGCGCTGTCCTCGCGGTGGGGCGCCTGGCGCCTGCCGCACGGTTTCGTGGTGTGGGCCGAGGTGTCCGTCCGGTCGTCGGTCGGCTCACTCGATGTGCACGTGGAAAGCCAAAGCAGAAAATAAGCCCATTCCTCTTGAGGGATCGTTGAACGATCCCTAGGTTGTTCCCACGTCGAGGCCGGCTGGTGCGCAGGGCCGGTTCCCACGAAGGCTGGGCGTACGGGATGGACCGACCCATCACCAGCCACCTCTACTCCGTTCCCTCCTCCCGTGAGGTCTCCATGACAACCACGCCCACCAGTCCCCCAGTCGTCGCCGAGGATCTGACCGGCCGATTCGCCTGGTACCGGTCGTTCTCCCCGCAGGGACGCCGCGCCTTCAAGGGAGCGTTCGGCGGGTACGCCCTCGACTCGTACGACTTCCAGGTACTCCCGCTCAGCATGGTGGCCATGGCGGCCTACTTCAGCCTCACCACGGCGCAGACGGGCCTGCTGACCACGGTCACGCTGCTGGTGTCCGCGCTCGGTGGCGTTCTGGCGGGCCTGCTGATCGACAGGGTCGGCCGGGTGAAGACGCTCATGATCACGGTGGCCACCTACGCCGTCTTCACCGTGCTGTGCGGCTTCGCCGTCAACTACCCGATGCTGCTGGTGTGCAGGGCTTTCCAGGGCCTCGGCTTCGGCGGTGAATGGGCGGCCGGGGCTGTTCTGGTGGCGGAGTACGCCAAGTCCCGCTATCGCGGCAGGGTGTTGGCGTTCATCCAGAGTTCCTGGGCGGTCGGCTGGGGCCTCGCCGTGATGGTGTCGACGGTCGTGATGGACACCCTGGACCCCTCCATCAGCTGGAGGGTGATGTTCTGGACGGGCGCTCTGCCCGCGCTGCTGCTGGTGTACGTCCGCCGCAACGTCAAGGACGCCCCCGAGGTGACCGAGCGGCTGGCGAGCAAGGAACCGCGTGTCCCGCTGTCGTCGATCTTCAAGGGCGACCTCGCCCGCAAGACGCTCTTCGCGACGCTGCTCGCCATCGGTGTGCAGGGCGGCTACTACACCATCGCCACCTGGCTGCCCACCTACCTCAAGGTCGAGCGCGGCCTCACCGTGGTCGGCACCGGCAGTTACCTGTTCATGCTCATCACCGGCGCCTTCCTCGGCTACCTCGCCGCCGGCTACATCACCGACGTGCTCGGACGCAAGAAGACCTTCGCCCTCTTCGCGGTGCTCAGCGCCGGCTTGCTGCTGGCCTACATCAACATCCCGCAGGGCGCCAACACCACGCTGCTGCTCCTGGGCTTCCCGCTGGGGTTCTGCGCCTCCGCCATCTTCTCCGGGTTCGGTGCCTTCCTGGCCGAGCTCTACCCGGGCCCGGTCCGTGGCACCGGCCAGAGCTTCACGTACAACGTCGGCCGCGCCCTCGGCGCCTTCTTCCCCACCGCGGTCGGCTTCTCCGCGGGCAGCGCGGGCGTCGGCGGCGCCCTGATCTACGGAGTCATCGGCTACGCCATCGCCCTGGTCGCCCTCCTGGGGCTGCCGGAGACCCGCGGTACCGAACTCACCTGAGGCGTCCCGCCACTGGGACGCACCGTACGGCGCGGCGCCCCGGGGCCGAATGACACCGGACCCATGGCCCCGGGGCGCCGCCGCACAGGAGAGGCTTCATCCCTTGCACCCGAGAGTCGGCAGGGCCCACCGGACGAGACCTCGTCCTCGTCACTGGCCCGACGCGCGAACAGCGCGCCATCTCGCCCGCGCCAGGAACTGGCGGGTACGCAGCAAACTCACCGCCGTCGTCCTGATCCCCGGACTCCTGGCCGGCTTCCTCGCTACCGTGAGCCTTTCCCGGACCATCGGCGACGCCCGTGACTACGGGCGGTTCGCCGCACTGGCCCGTCTCCAGCGCCCCGCCCTCGGCCTGGTCCACGCCCTCCAGGACGAGCGTGACGACACGGCCGCGTTCGTCGCCGAACGGCGCGAGGGCTCGCGCGGCAGCCTCGACGAACGACGCGCCGCGGCCGACACCGCCGCCGTCGCCTACCGCCGGGCGGCGGGCGCCCTCGACGCCGCCGGTGATCCGCGACTGGAGGTGGCGTCGCGCAGGGCCGCGGAGGAGTTGCGCACGCTCGGCGGGCTGCGCCGGGCGGTGGACGAGGCCGGGCTGACCCAGGGGGCGATCGTCGCCGGCTACACGGTCATGGTGAGCAGACTGATGGACCTCGGCCCGGTCCTCGCCGAGCACAACGGTGACGGGACGTCCGCGCAACGGGTGCGGGTCCTCAACACGCTGTCCGTCGCCGTGGAGAACACCAGCCGGGTCCGGGCGGAACTCAATGCCGCCCTGACCACCGGGACGTTCCTGGTCGGCCAGTTCCCGGAGTTCGCCGGCGCGGTCGCCCGTCAGCAGGAGTCCGTGGACGACTTCCTGGCCACGACCAGCCTGCCGCAGCGCACCCTGTACGCCGACTCCGTCAAGGGGACCTCGGTCAGCGCTGCCCAGGCCATCCAGGAACGGGCCGCCGAGCAGGCGCAGGCCGGCCGGATCGGTATCGAACCGGCCCGGTGGAAGCAGGTCTCCGGGCGCAAGATCGCACTGATGCGCACGGTCGAGTCCCGGGTCCTGGACGACCTGATCAGCGTCAGCGACGCGGCGCACGCCGCACGGCTGTGGGCCGGCTGGTGGGGTGCGGCGGGCATGCTGGCCGTGTTCCTGGCGACCGGAGGGATGGTCACCGCGGCGGTACGGTCCATGACGCGTCCTTTGCGGACACTGCGCGCCTCGGCCCTCGATGTCGCCCACCACCGGCTGCCCGCGGCGCTCGAACGTCTGCGGCAGGCGGACGTCGATGACCTCGGCGACATCCGGGCCGAACCCACCGGGGTGGTCTGCGAGGACGAGATCGGCGAGGTCGCCCGGGCCTTCGACGCCGTGCACGACGCGGCCGTGCGGCTGGCCACGGATCAGGCCGCGCTCCGCTCGCACATCAACGGGATGTTCGTGCACCTCTCCCGCCGCAACCAGCGTCTGGTGGGCAAGCTCCTCACCGAGATCGGAGACCTCGAACAGGACGAGCGGGACCCCGAGCGCCTGGCACGGCTGTTCCAACTGGACCACCTGGCCACGCAGATGTTGCGTACCGACGAGAGCCTGCTGGTGCTCGCGGGTTCGGACACCGGGCGGGGATGGGACCGCCCGATGCCCCTGGCGGAGGTCCTGCTCGCGGCGAGCGCCGAGGTGGAGCACTACGCCCGGGTCGTCTGCCGGCCGTCCGTCGAGGCGGACGTCGTGGGTGACGCCGTGACCGACCTGGTGCACCTCCTCGCGGAACTGATGGAGAACGCCACGCAGTTCTCCGGCCCGCGCTCCACCGTCATGGTGACGTACGGCGTCGCTCGCGACCGCGCCGCCGGTCTGGTGATCACCATCGTGGACGAGGGGTCGGGGATGACTCCCGCCGACCTGGCGCTCGCGAACCACCGGCTGTCCTCCGTGCGCGCCTTCGACCCCGAGGCGGGGCAGACCATGGGCCTCTTCGTCGTCAGCCGCCTCGCGTCCAGACACGGCATCTCGGTCGCCCTCGTCCCCTCGCCCCGGCGGGGGACGACGGCCCTGGTGCGGTTGCCCCGTCACCTGCTGGCCAGGCTCGAGGACCCTTCCGCCGCTGAGGCCGCCCACCCGCACGCACTCGCCGCGCAGGTCCCGCCCGCCGCACCCGCGTTCGGTTCGGCGCAGGACTGGCTGGTCCACCGCCGGTTCTCCGACGGGCTGCACGCCGACGCCGGCCACGCACCGCCGTCCGTACCGTTCACCACAGAAGGACAACCGTGATGCCGAGACCCGCTGCCGGCGCGGTCGCCGCCCTCTGTTCGGCCCTGCTGCTCACCTCCGCCTGCACGGGGGACCCCGTGGCGAACCCCCGGGCCACCGTGTCCATCGGTTTCCTGGCCCCGCTCTCGGGCCCCGCGGCCACCGTGGGCGCCGACACCCGGCGCGGTGCCGAACTGGCGGTGAAGATCGTCAACGAGGACCTGACCTCCATCCCGCTTCCGCTCGGCCCGGGGGAGGGGCTCCTCCGGGCGAACCGTACGAAGATCAGGCTGCTGACCGCCGACACCGCGGCTTCCGGCACGACCGTCGCCGGACAGGTGGAGCGGCTCGTGAGGGGCCGGGGCGCGGTGGCCGTGGCCGGCGGCTACGAGTCGGCGGTCACCCAGGCGGCCGCCGCGCGGGCCGAGGCGCTGAAGGTCCCCTTGGTCAACGGCGGATCATCGGCGGCGTCGCTGACCGAGCGGGGCCTGGACTGGTTCTTCCGTACGGGGCCCTCCGACCTCGGCTACGGCCGGGTGGTGTTCTCACTGCTCAAGGAGCAGCGCCAGAGCGAAGGCACCGCCGTTCGACGCATCGCCGTGGTGCACACGGACGACCAGTACGGCTCGGACGGATCGGACATGATCAAGCGCCTCGCCTCGCAGGTCGACGGCGATGTCGTGGCCGACGTCGAGGTGAGCGCCGGGTCCACCGACCTGTCGGGGGCCGTCGAAAAGGTGCGGGCCTCGGACCCGGACGTCGTCCTGACGTTGCTGTACACGCCGCAGGCGCTCGCCCTGAGTGATGAGTCCCGCGCCGTGTCGTACGAGCCACCGGCTCTCGTGGCCTTCGGCGGGGGGTACGCCGACCCGGCCTTCGTCACGACGGAGGGCCGCGACGCGGAAGGGATATGCAGCCGGTTCGCCTGGTCCGCGGACCTGGCCACGCACAACCGGGCGGCACGGGCCGTCGCCGGCCTCTACCGGGCGACGTACCACAGGCCGATGAACGACGACGCCGCACGTGCGTTCACGGCGGTGATGAGCCTCGCCCAGGCGGTCGGCGAGGCGACCTCCCTCTCCCCGGCGGACATCCGCTCCGCCCTGGTGAACCTCGATGTCCCGGGACGGGACACGATCATGCCGTGGGACGGCGTGAAGTTCGACGACAACCATCAGAACATCGGGGCCCGGGGCGTCGTGGAGCAGATCCAGAAGGGGGGTTACCGCCTGGTCTACCCCTTCGACGTGGCTCGCGCACGGCTGCGGTGGCCCATGCCCTAGGGGCCTTGCCGCTCCTGCTCGCCCTGGCTTCGGCCCGCTTCGGCCGTGATCGTCGCGGCGTACGTCCGCACGAGTTCCTCCTCGGCGTCGTCGAGGTAGTCGGCGAGCAGGAGTTCCGCCTTCACGATGGCGCCGGATCTGAGGGCGGCGAGGATGTCCCGGTTGCGGGCCAGGTAGGACTCGTGGAACCCCCGCAGTCTCGCGCCCATCACATGGAAGCCGAGGCGCAGTTCCGCCAGCACGCCACGCATCAGCTCGTTCAGGCGGACGCTTTCGCCGAGCGCCACCACCGCGTCGTGGAAGTGCGTGTTGGCCGTGCCGACCTGCAGCCAGTCGCCTGCCGCTGCGGCCTGTTCCCCCTCGGCGACCGCGGCCTCGGCGGCGGCCAGATCGTACGGCGGGTTGCCGAGGTGGCGGACCACCGAGCATTCGACGAGGCGACGCACCCGATAGATGTCGATGACGTCCTGGACGGTGAGCATCCGGACGAAGACCCCGCGGTTGAGTTCGTGCACCAGCAATTTCTCGTGCGTGAGCAGACGGAACGCCTCACGGAGGGTGTTGCGTGAGACGCCGAGCGCTTTGCCGATGGTGTCCTCGGAGAGCTTGCCGCCCGGTGCGAGGTGCCCCTCCGAAATGCGGGTGCGCAGGATGTCGGCGACCCGCTCGGCGGTGCTGGAGCGCCCCAGCAGGGCGCGGTCCGCCACGAGCACGGCCGGATCCACCTCGGCAGCCATCGTCTTCGGTCCCCCTTCGTGGAGCTCTGGAAGACCAGTCAACCGAAAACTCGAGGATGGAACAACACGGCTCTTGTGGGATTGTTCAACAATCCTCTAGCTTGGGGTGGCCGCGCGTGCACCGCGCTCGACCTCGCCTGCCGAAAGGATCGCTGGTGGCAACTGTCGCTCACCCCGCAGCCCTGAGCCCCGCTCAGGCCCGGGAGCTGTTCCGAACCGGTGAGAAGCCGGTCCACTGCCGGCTGGTGCGGGGGCTTCACCCAGGTCAATCTGATCTCGGTACCCGCCGACTGGGCCTACGACGTGCTGCTGTTCTGCCAGCGCAACCCCAAGCCGTGTCCGGTGCTCGACGTCACGGACCCCGGCTCCTGTTCTGGGCCTGCGGCGTCACCCCGCAGGCCGCCCTGATGGCCTCTCGACCGCCCTTCGCCGTGACCCACGCACCCGGATACATGCTGATCACGGATGTGCGGGACACCGACCACCGCGTCGGATGACGCGTGCCGAGGAATCCGGAACATGTGCTCTCGCGAGGAGAAACAGGCACCAGAGATGACAGACGTCGTGATCGATCTCAACGCGGATCTCGCGGAGGGCTACGGACGGTGGGCCCTCACCGATGACGAGGCCATGCTGGACCTGGTGACCAGCGCCAATGTCGCCTGCGGATTCCACGCGGGCGATCCCGGCATCATGCGCCGGGTCTGTGACCTGGCCGTCGAGCGCGGGGTGCGCATCGGGGCCCAGGTCTCCTACCGGGATCTGGCCGGATTCGGGCGCCGGGCCATGGACGTCCCCGCGGGCGAACTGGCCGACGAGGTCACGTACCAGATCGGCGCCCTCCAGGTGTTCGCCCGCGCCGCCGGCGCGGACGTCGCCTACGTCAAGCCGCACGGAGCGCTCTACAACCGGGTGGTCTCCGACCCCGAACAGGCCGCCGCCGTCGCCTCGGGCATCAGGCACGCCGCCCCCGGACTGGCCGTCCTGTGCCTGGCCGACTCGGCCATGCATCAGGCGGCCGGCCGAGAAGGGCTGGCCGTGGTAGCCGAAACCTTCGCCGACCGCGCCTACACCGCGGCGGGCACCCTGGTCCCACGTGGCACACCCGGCGCAGTGATCAGCGATCCGCATCAGGTCGTCAGGCAGGTGGTCGCGCTGGCCCGCGACGGCCGCACGACCGCACTCACCGGTGAACCGGTACCGATACGGGCCAGGTCGCTGTGCCTGCACGGGGACACTCCCGGGGCGGTAGACCTCGCCCTCCGGATCCGCAAGGCGCTGCAGGACGCCGGAGTCAGGCTGGAGGCGTTCGTATGAGGCTGCTGCCGGTCGGACAGGACTCGCTGCTCATCGATCTGGACGGACCGGGCGAGGCTCAGGCCTGGCATGCCGAACTGCTGCGCCGCCGTGACACGGGCACCCTGACGCCGGTGCGGGAGATCGTGCCGGGCGAGAAGACCGTGCTGCTGTACGGCGTGCACGATCTCCCCGGCATCCGGGCGGAGTTGCTCCGCTGGTCCGCTCCCGCGCCGGCGGCGGACAGCGATGACCTGGTGAAGATCCCCGTCCGGTACGACGGGGCCGACCTCGCCGTGGTCGCCGAGCTGTGGGGCATGAGTGAGGACGACGTGGTCCGTGTGCACAGCGGCGCCGAATACCGGGTGGCGTTCTCCGGTTTCGCCCCGGGATTCGCGTACCTGACGGGACAGGGTGAGCCGTACGTCGTGCCGCGCCGGGCGCAGCCGCGCACCTCGGTACCGGCCGGGTCGGTGGCCCTGGCCGGCACCTACACGGGCATCTACCCCCGGAGCTCGCCGGGCGGATGGCAACTGATCGGCAGGACTTCGGTCACCTTGTGGGACCTGGAGCGCCAACCGGCGGCCCTGCTCGTGCCGGGTACCCGGGTGCGTTTCGTGCCGCTGTCCGAGGAGGCGGCCGCATGAGCGACGGCAAGGTGGAAGTGGTGCGGGCCGGTGCGCTGACCACCGTGCAGGACCTCGGGCGGTTCGGCCACGCGGCGCTCGGCGTGCCCCGCTCCGGCGCCCTGGACCAGCCGGCACACCGGCTGGCGAACCGGCTGGTGGGCAATCCCGCCGACGCCGCCACCCTGGAGACCACACTGACCGGCGTGGCCGTACGCGCCACCCGGCCGGTGACCGTGGCCGTCACCGGGGCGCCCGCCCCGGTCCACGTCGACGGTCGGCCGGCGGCATGGGGCAGCCCTGTCCACCTGCCGGCCGGCGCGGTGCTCGGCGTGGGCGCCGCCACCTTCGGGCTGCGCTGCTATCTCGCCTTCAGCGGCGGCATCGCCCTGTCGCCGGTCCTCGGCAGCCGCTCCACCGACCTGCTGTCCGGCCTCGGCCCCGCGCCCCTCAAGGACGGTGACATCCTGCCCCTGGGCGAACCGGCAGGAGCGGGCGCACCCCGCCACCACCTGACCCTGTTCGACGGGCCACCGCGGGAACTGGTGCTCCCGGTCCTGCTCGGCCCGCGCGACGACTGGTTCACCGCCGCGGCCGTGCGCACCCTCGCGGCGGGTCGTTTCTCCGTGTCACCCCACAGCAACCGCATCGCACTGCGGTTGGACGGCCCCGCCCTGGAACGAGCGGTGGACGGCGAACTTCCCAGCGAGGGCATGGTGCTCGGCGCGGTCCAGGTGCCACCGGACGGCAGGCCCGTGCTCTTCCTGGCCGACTCACCCACCACCGGCGGGTACCCCGTCATCGGCGTCGTCCCCGAGGCCCGGCTGTCCGCCGCCGCCCAGGCTCCGCCAGGTCTTCCCGTGCGTTTCACCCCGCTGCGGAACCGGCGCCCGGCCGGCCGGGCCGTCTCACCATGAGAAGTCCGACGCTGAGACAGCGGGTGCGGTAGCTGCTTTGCGGCTGGTGTCCGAGCCAGGGCTCCAGGGCCGCTATGGATATGGCCTGCTTGTCGCCTCGGCCGGCTGAGCGGCGCCCCGTCCCGTGGGGCGCACCGCCTGACAGCCCGGTGCGCCCCACGTGTGTCACGCCGCGTGCCCGCCGTCCACGGCGAACTCGGCACCGGTCACATACGTCGCCCCCGCCAGGTACGCCACCGTCGACGCCACCTCGTCCGCCGTCCCGAACCGGCCCAGCGCGGTCATCGCCGCCTGGCCGGACGCGAACGGTCCGTCCGCCGGGTTCATGTCGGTGTCCGTCGGGCCCGGGAGGACGAGGTTCGCGGTGATCCCGCGCCCGCCCAGCTCCCGCGCCAGGGCCTTCGTCAGACCGGCGAGCGCCGCCTTGCTCATCGCGTAGAGCGTCCCGCCGGGGCCCGGCACCCGCTGGGCCATGCAGCTGCCGATCGTGATGATCCGCCCGCCCTCCGCCATCCGCGCGGCGGCGGCCTGCGAGGTCAGGAAGACACCCCGCACGTTGATGTCGAGCACACGGTCCACATCCGCCAGCGACAGGGTCTCCAGCGGCCCGAGCACCCCCACCCCCGCGTTGTTGACCAGGATGTCGAGGCCGCCCAGCGCATCGGCCGTCGCGGTCACGGCACCGGCCGCGTCGTCCGCGTCCGCCGCGTCCGCGCGCACCGCCACCGCCCGGCGCCCCAGCGCCTCCACGGCCCGTACGACGTCCTCGGCCGCCTCCTTGCCGTTCACATAGCCGACGGCGACGTCCGCGCCTTCACGGGCCAGCCGCAGTGCCGTCGCCGCGCCGATGCCCCGGCTGCCGCCGGTCACGAGAGCCACCTTGCCGTCAAGAGTTCCTTGGGTTGTCATGCGTCCATCCCAGCGCCGGCGCGTCCGGAACGCTGGCGGGGAACGGACATGGAGGTCCCGGCGGCCGGCGGCGACGGCGTGCGGACGGCGAACGGCCCAGCGATGAGTTGCGGGTGCCGGCCGGGTCTGTACCGATGACAACAGACCCGATGACAACAGACCTCATGACAGCAGACCGACCCACCCGTCCCGGAAGGAAGGCACCCGCCATGGGCAAGCTCGTCTCCACCCTCTTCGTCACCCTCGACGGCGTCTACCAGGCCCCCGGCGGCCCGAACGAGGACACCCGCGGGGGCTTCACCCACGGCGGCTGGAGCTTCCCGTACGCCGACGAGGACTTCGGCCGGTTCATGGGCGAGGTCTTCGTGAAGCCGGGCGCCTTCCTGCTCGGGCGCCGTACGTACGACATCTTCAGCACGTACTGGCCTAAGGTGACCGACCCCGCCGACCCGGTCGCCTCGAAGCTCAACTCACTGCCGAAGTACGTCCCCTCCTCGACCCTGACGGACCCCGGATGGGCGGGCACCACCGTGCTCTCGGGGGACCTCGCCAAGGAGGTCACCGCCCTGAAGGAGCGCACCGACGGCGAGCTCCAGGTGCACGGCAGCGGCGCCCTGGTCCGGTCCCTTCTGGCGCTCGACCTCGTCGACACGCTCCACCTGCTGACCTTCCCGGTCGTGCTCGGCACCGGGTTCCGGCTGTTCCCGGAGGGCGCCGTGCCGACCGCGTTCCGCCACGCCGGAGGCAGCGTCACCGGCGCCGGCGTCTCCATCCAGACGTACGACCTGGCGGGCCGTCCGGAGTACGGCGAATTCGGCCTGCCGGAGAACGCGTAGCCCTGCACCGGCGTCCGTGTCACCCCTGGTGAAAAGGGCGCCAGGACGTCGGTTGTCAGATGAACTGCCCGCGAACGCACGGGACTTCACAGCAAATTCTTCCCGCTTGTCATTGACATGCCACTGTCTACGCGCGTCATCATGAGCGCATGATTTTCCCCCCACGCGCCTCGCGGCTCGGCACGGCAGCCGCACTCCTGTCCGCCCTCCTCGTCGGCGGCACCGTCTCCGCGACCACGGCCGACGCGGCCCCCACCGCCGTCGGTGACATCTGCTACAGCGAGCTGCCGTCCCAGGCCCACGACACGCTCGACCTGATCGAGCAGGGCGGCCCCTACCCGTTCGAGCAGGACGGCACCGTCTTCCAGAACCGGGAGCGCGTCCTGCCCAGCCAGTCGTCCGGCTACTACCACGAGTACACGGTCATCACCCCCGGCTCCGACACGCGCGGTGCACGGCGCATCGTCACCGGACAGAAGAACCAGGAGGACTACTACACCGCCGACCACTACGAGTCCTTCGACCTGGTCGACCACGGCTGCTGACGAGGGTCCGTCCGGCGGCTCAGACGGACTTCCGGCTCCCGGCGGCCGCGAACAGCGCGATGCCCAGCACGAGCAGGGCGACGCTCGCGTAGACCTCGTGGCCGTCGAGGAACCCCAGTCGCTGCACGAGGCCCCAGTCCCAGTCGGTGAACTCGTGCACCAGGCCCGCCACGCCCTGCACCAGGGCGAGGAAGCCGAGAATCTCCAGTACCTGCCTCATGGTGGAAAGCCTCGCCCCGTCGGACCCCCCACGCACATCGGCCGCGGGGCGAGCACACCCGGACGGAAGTCTCTGTTCCGGGTCCACCGGCCGCACCGAAAGTCTCCGGCGCCGCGACTTTGGTCGACGGTCCGGCCCGGGGCGAGGTGAAAGGGGCCCGCCCTGCGTAGATTTGCCGACCGTGAGTGGTGACGACACGGGGCAGGCCTCCCCGGTGCCGACGGCACAGACGCCCGCGCTCTTCACCGGGCGCAGATGGTTCATCCCGTCGGCGCTGCTCCACGAACTCGACCCCGACGCCGGACGCCCCGGGCGACGGCCCCGGCGTACCGCCCGCGACTGGGTCGTCGACTTCGCCTGCTTCGTCGTCGCCGTCCTGCTGGGGATGGTCGCCATAGAGGCCCTCAGCAGGAACCCCCGGGTCCCGGACGGGCTGGCCGTGGTCGACCAGGTGATGGGCGCGCTGGCCTGCGCGGCGGTCTGGCTACGCCGCCGCTGGCCGCTGGGGCTGGCCGTGGCGCTGACCCCCGTCAGCTTCGTCTCGGACACCGCGGGCGGTGCGAGCGTCATCGCCCTGTTCACGCTCGCCGTGCACCGGCCCTTCCGGTACGTGGCCTGGGTGGGCGGCGTCAACGCGGCGCTGGTCCCGCTGTTCTACTGGCTGCGCCCCGACGTCGACATGCCCTACCTCGTGAGCGTGGTCTTCGCCGTGCTGCTGACGGTGGCGATCGTCGGCTGGGGCATGTTCGTACGGGCCAAGCGGCAGTTGATGCTGAGCCTCAGGGACCGTGCCCGGCGGGCCGAGACCGAGGCGCGGCTGCGGGCCGAGCAGGCGCAGCGGCTCGCCCGCGAGGCCATCGCGCGGGAGATGCACGACGTGCTCGCCCACCGGCTGACCCTGCTGAGCGTGCACGCGGGCGCCTTGGAGTTCCGGCCCCGACGCGCCCCCGGGCCGAGACGGCACGGGCGGCGGGCGTGATCCGGGAGAGCGCGCACGAGGCCCTCCAGGACCTGCGGGAGATCATCGGCGTCCTGCGGGCGGGAGAAGCCGACGACGCCGGCCGGCCGCAGCCGACCCTCGCGGCGCTGGACACGCTGGTCGCCGAGGCCCGTGAAGCCGGCATGAAGGTCTTCCTCCACCGCGACGTCACCGACCCCGCCGCCGTCCCGTCCTCCGTCGGCCGCACCGCCTACCGGATCGCCCAGGAGGGCCTGACCAACGCCCGCAAGCACGCCCCCGGCACGGAGGTCACGGTGTCCGTCGCCGGCGCACCGGGCGACGGCCTCACCGTCTCCGTACGCAACCCGCCCCCCGAGGGCGAGGTGCCGCCCGTGCCCGGCTCCGGGCAGGGCCTGATCGGCCTGACGGAGCGGGCGACCCTCGCGGGTGGCCGCCTGGAGCACGGGCCCACCCCGGACGGCGGGTTCGAGGTGCGGGCGTGGCTGCCGTGGAGCTGAGCGGCCGGGGCGCGGCGGCCCGCCCGTCAAGGGTGGCCCGACACCGACCCCCGAAAGCCTTGTGGCCGCCCAGGCATGCGGTGGATCATGGGCATATGTCGCCTGGTGCACCGCAGTTCACGCGCACCGCGCCACGGCAGACCGAGCGGGGGATGTGAAGTGACGACTCCCTACGACCTCCAGGCGCTGCGCTGGGAGATCGAACAGCGGATCAAGGACGTCGTGAACGCCCGGCAACTGGCCGGCATGACCCAACTGGTCCTGGACCGGCTGGGGTGCGACACGGCGCGGCAGGCCTACGACAAGCTGTACGAGGACTGGGCGGCGCTACCCCGGGCCACCGTCATGTCCGGGCTGCGCGCCGGACACGTGCTCTGCGTGCTGCCGATCCTGCGGCTCGAACAACCGCTCTACGACCCGGTGCGCGAGGAGGAACTCTGGCAGGCGGTGCGCGAGCACGGGCCCGCGGACGGCACCTGGCAGGCCGACGTCGTCGTCAAGAACAGCGCGTTCGGGCTGCGGCACCTCACCGAGCCCGCCCAGATAGAGCGGGCGATCGCGCGCATCGACCAGGCCCGCGCCCTGCACCCGGCCGGCACCCGGACCCGGGAGAACCTCGACTTCGCCCACGCCGGCCTACGCACCTATCTCGCCCAACTGGGCGGCGGCGAGGACGACTTCGACGACGCCGTCGACGACATGGCCCGTATCGTCGAGAACTCGGCACTCCGGCCGGACGAGCGGTCGGCCCTGAACGCCCAGGTCGCCCTGTTCCGGGTGCACCAGGCGGCCCGGCGCGCGGACGAGGCCGCCATGGCCGAGCAGATCCGCGTGCTCGAACTCGCCCTGGGGGAGCTGCCCGCCGACCACGTCGACCTGCTCGCGTTCGAGTCCAACCTGGAGGCCGCCCGGAGCCACCTGAGCCTGCTGCGGGCCCAGCGCACCGGACGGCTCGAACCCGTCGCCGAAGGAGCGGGCGCCGCCACCCCCACGGACGAGCTGCGCCGCAGGATCGCCGCACTGCCGCGCAACGCCCAGGCGGACAAACTGGCCGAGGCGGGCTTCGCCGTGGGGGCACGCGCCCTGTCGGCCATGGACCACCGGGGGATGCTGGAGGCCATGGAACTCCAGCAGGCCGCCCTGGACCTGCTCGAACCCGACGACGACCGATGGATCCGGGGCACGGGCGCCCTGGGTGTCGTCCACTGCACCATGGCCGCGCTCCACTTCGCGCCCCCGGCCGACCGCCCCAACCACCTCGACCAGGGCATCGCCTGGCTGCGGCACACCCTGCGGATGACCGACGGGCCGCACCACCCGCTGTGGGGCGGCACCGGCATGACCCTGGCCAAGGCCTACCGCCTGCGGGGCGACGAGTACGCGCCCGACCACCGCACCCGGCGGCTGAACTACGACGCCTCCCGCCGCGTCGGCCTCGAATCCCTGCGCGCGGCCACCTGGAGCTCCCTCCTCCAGTCCGGTACCGCCCATGCCGCCGAGACCGCCCGGACGGCGGGCGGCCAGGCCCTCGACGTGGCCCGCTGGTGCCTGGCCGACGGCGCCCACGCCGACGCCGTACGGGCCCTCGACGCGGGGCGCGGCCTCGTCCTGCACGCCGCGACCGTCGCCACCACCGTGCCCGACATGCTGCGAGAAGGCGGGGGCAAAGAGGCGCTCGCGCGCGAGTGGCGGGCCGCGGGCACCGTGCCCGACATGGGGGAGGGGACGCTGTTCACCGCCCGGGCCGCCCTGGCGGGGCCCTCCAGCAGGCTGCGCCGCCGGGTCCTGGAGACGCTGGCCGGCTCCCCACGGCACCGGGGGCTGCTGGACGTGCCCTCACTCGACGACATCGGCGCCGCGCTGACCGCGATGGGTGCGACGGCGCTGGTCTACCTGGTCCCGGGCGACGAGGAGGTCCCCGGACTCCTCGGCCCGCGACGGGGATCAGGCGCCGCCGTCCTCGTCACCGCCGACGGCGCCGGCCGCTCCCTCGTCCTGCCCCGGCTCACCCTCGACGCGCCCCAGCTGACCGCCTACCGCGCCACCGGCACCCCCGGCCGCGACGCCGGCGGCCCGCCGGTCGCCGGCACACCGCCCGGACCGGCCCCGAGCCACGGCACGAGCCGCGCCGCCCTGGAGGAGCTGTGTGCCTGGGCCGGTACGGCGGTGATGGAACCGCTGCTGGCCGAACTCCCGCGCGGTGTGGGCCGGGCGCCCTCCGTGGTGCTGGTGCCCATGGGCGAGCTGGGCGTCGTGCCCTGGCACGCGGCGCGTCTGACCGGCCGGGGCCGCTTACGCGGGTACGCCTGCGAACGGGCGGACATCTCGTACACGCCCTCGGCCCGGCTCCTGTGCGACGTGGCCGCCCGGCCCGCCGCCGGCACCGGGCAGACCCTGGTCGTCGGCAACCCGACCGGCGACCTGCGCCACGCCGGCGAGGAGGCCGAGGCCGTCCACGGCGCCTTCCACCGGGACGGCGACCTCCTCGGCCCCGGCACCGCCACCCCGGCGGCCGTCACCGACTGGCTGCGCCGGCAACAGGGCGGCCTGCTGCACCTGGCCTGCCACGGCGTGGTGCGTCAGGGTGAGCGGCACAGCGCCTGGCTCGCCCTGTCCGGCGGGCAGTTGACGGCCGAGGAGCTCACCGAGGGGGCGGCCCGCTGCCGCGGCCTGGACCTGGCGGTGCTCGCCGCCTGCCGTACCAACGTCTCCGGGCACGGCTACGACGAGGCGTACAGCCTGTCCACCGCGTTCCTCGTCGCGGGCGCACGCTCGGTCATCGGCTCCCTGTGGCCGGTGCCCGACGAGGCGACCTCCCTGCTCATGTACATGACCCACCACTTCATGAGCCACGGGGGCCTGCCGCCTGGGCCGGCCCTGCGCGGCGCACAGTCGTGGATGCTGAACGACCGCCGTGAGGCGCCGCCCGGCATGCCCGCCCACCTGAAGGCACGGGTCCGTGACATCCGAGGCGACGACCTGACGGCGTGGGCGGGCTTCACCCACCTCGGCTGGTGACGGCCCGTCACACCTGGTGGTACGCACCCGTGTGACGGCCCGTCACACCTGGGTCCGTACCACCACCTGCGCCGTCCCCCACCGGCCCGCCCCGTAGGCCGGCGGGCCGCCCGCGTCCCGGCCGCCCGTGACACCCGCCCCGACCAGCCGCAGCAGGCCGCCGCCGGCCGCCGGGCCCGGGCTGAGGCGTGCGCCGGACGGCGTGGCGGGGGACCAGGCGGGCAGCCGGAAGGGCGCGAGGTTCAGCTCGTCCTCCGCCACGACCACCTTCAGCCAGTCCCGGGTGAAGGCACCCGGTACCGTCGAACGACCCTGCGGCAGCCGCAGCCACACGGGCTGCCCCCGGCGCGCCCATCCGGTCCTGCCGTTCCCGATGAACTCACCCTCGAACAGGTGCGGGGACGAGGCGTAACCGTCCGTCAGGTCGAGCAGGACGGCCCACAGGTCGCGTCCGGAGGAGTTGTGGATCCCGACCCGCACCTGCGGTTCGCGGCCGTCGGCCGTGTAGGAGCAGACGATCTCACCGTCCGCCGCGTGCCGCAGACTGCCCACCGGCGTCTCCTCGACGGTGACCCGCACCAGTGAGGACAGCAGCGGATCGGGATTGACCAGGTCCCGGATGTGGTGCCAACGGGCGATGTGGGCCAGGCAGTCGGCGACATGGGCCGCGTCCGCGGGGGATCGCAACGGCAGGTCGGGAACGGGATGCCCGGCGCCGCCCGACACGCGGGCCCCAGCGCCCTCGGCAACTACACGCAGCCGGAGGGGCTCTCCCGCCGTGGGTGGCTGTAGCGGCTCCCCGGCCGCGGGTGGTTGCAGTGGTTTTTCGGCCATGGGTGGCTGTAGCGGCTCCCCGGCCGCCGGTGGTGGCGGTGGCTTTCCCGCCGCGGTCGGCTGTGGTGGCTCTCCCGCCGCAGGCGGCCGTACAGGCCCTCCCGCCGATGGCGGCCCGTCCGGCTCCAGGGCCAGCGAGGGCACCTCGGCGACGGCCTTCGCGAGCAGGCGCACGGCGGCCGGGTCACCGGACAGCGTCACGACGGCCGGTGGGAACGCCAGCGCCGACGGGGTCACGGCGTGCGCCACCCGCTCCTCCGCCGCCGTCGGCCGCCAGCCGACCGGGTCCACCAGGGCCGACTCGGGGCGCACCTCCCGCACCGCGACCGTGCGCGCTCCCGGGTCTCCCAGCAGCGTGAACTCGGCGCCCGCGGACCGCAGCCCGTGCGCCGCACCGCAGTCGACCTCCCAGCCCCACGCCGTGTGCCGCAGCAGGAACGGCGAGGCAGCGGCCGGCTCGCCGGACAGGAACACCCCGCCCTCGGGCCCGCGCAGTTCGGGGTGCTGGAGGTGACCCAGGGCGCGCACGCGCGCGTGGGTGAGCGTGTGCACCTCCCCGTACGTGGTCGTGGGACCGAGCCGGTCGAGTGTGCTCAGCAGCGCGTGACTGAAGCAGCCACGGGTCTGCCCGTCGATGACCTTCTCGTGCGCGAGCTCCTGCGGTCGGCACGCGGCCAGCAGCACGTGCCGGCCCGGCTCGGTCCCGGTGCCGCCGCCGTCGCGCGAGCCCGTGTGCCACCACGGCCTCCAGGGCACCCCCCGGACGGCGTCCTCACGTGTCGCACCGCCCGAGTGGCAGCAGTCCAGCACGGCCACGACATGGGTGCCGCGGGCGGCGATGCCGTCCAGGAGCGCCCCGAGTTCGGTGTCCTGCAGCACCGGCTGCCCGCCGGGGACGAGACTGTCGTGGCACACCAGCGCCTGGGACCAGCCGGTGGCCTCGCCGGGGTCGGCGGTCGGGCTCTGGCTGCCGTGCCCGCTGAACCACAGCAGCGCGGTGTCCCCGGGGCCGCTGCCCCCCAGGTGCTCCCCGACGCCGGCGAGCACCGCCGCCCGGGTCGCCCGGGCGTCGTACAGCGTCCGGATCCGCGGCGCCGGACCGCTCCTGGCCCGCAGCCAGCTCTCCGCCGCCCGTGCGTCGTTGACGCAGCCGCTCAGCGGCCGGCCGGGGTAGTCGTCGATGCCCACGAACAGGGCGTGCACGGTGCGCATGCGGTGATCCTTTCAGGCGTGCGGGGGCGTGGGCAGGGCGATTCCAGGGCACGTACGGGCGCCCGCGCGCAACGCCATGACCCCACGCCGTGAAGCGAGTTGACTCGACTGCGGCGACGGCTCATGTCCGTGCCGCCCTCGGCACACATCCTCGCCCGCCGCCCGGCCCGGCCGTGATTACGTAAGGCCATGACTGCGATCAGACTGCTCCTCGTCGACGACGATCCGCTGGTGCGGGCCGGGCTGTCCTTCATGATGGGCGGGGCCGACGACATCGAGATCGTCGGCGAGGCGGCCGACGGCGGTGAAGTGGAGGCGCTCGTCGACCGCACCCACCCGGACGTCGTGCTGATGGACCTGCGGATGCCGACGGTGGACGGCCTCACGGCGACGGAGCGGCTGCGCGCCCGGAAGGACGCCCCCCAGGTGATCGTTCTCACCACCTTCCACGCCGACGAACAGGTGCTGCGGGCGCTGCGCGCGGGCGCCGCCGGATTCGTCCTCAAGGACACGCCACCGGCCGAGATCCTCGCGGCGGTGCGCCGCGTCGCGGCCGGCGACCCGGTCCTGTCGCCCACGGTGACCCGCCAGCTGATGCGGCACGCGGTCGGCACCGCGGCCGACACCCGCCGCACCCGCGCGCGCGACCGCATGGCGGCCCTCAACGACCGCGAGCGCGAGGTCGCCGTCGGGGTCGGCCGGGGCCTGTCCAACGCCGAGATCGCCACCGGACTCTTCATGAGCGTCGCCACCGTCAAGACGCACGTCTCCCGCGTCCTGGCCAAGCTCGACCTCAACAACCGCGTGCAGATCGCGCTGCTCGCCTACGACGCGGGGCTCCTGGAGGAGGACCGTCTCGAAGGCAACCAGGAGAGTCACTGACCGCCGCACGGGCACGCCGTCAGGCGAACGCGGCGGCGGCCCCACCGGGGATCTCCGCGAGGCGCACGGCCCTGCGCTCCCGGCGGGACAGCTCGCACGCCTCCGCGATCCGCAGCGCCTGAAGGGCCTCGCGCCCGTCGCAGGGGTTGGGCCGCTCACCCCGCACGACCTCGACGAAAGCGTTCAGCTCCGACGCGTAGGCGGGGCCGAAGCGCTCCAGGAAGCCGGTCCAGGGCTTGTCCGCGGCCGGCGGCCCGGTCGGCTCGGTGGACGCGATCGGCGTACGGTCGTCCAGGCCGACCACGATCTGGTCGGCCTCCCCGGCCAGCTCCATGCGCACGTCGTAACCGGCCCCGTTCAGCCGGGCGCCGGTGACGGTGGCCAGCGTGCCGTCGTCGAGAGTGAGCAGCGCCGCGCCGGTGTCGACGTCGCCGGCCGCACGGAACATCGCCGGCCCGGCGTCCGACCCGGCCGCGTACACGTCCGCCACCTCGCGGCCCGTCACCCAGCGCAGGACGTCGAAGTCGTGGATCAGCGTGTCCCGGTACAGCCCGCCCGACAGCGGCAGCCACGCGGCGGACGGCGGGGTCTGATCACTGGTCAGCGCCCGCACGGTGTGCAGCCGCCCCAGCCTCCCGGAGCGCACGGCCTCCCGCGCGCCCTGGTAACCCGTGTCGAAGCGCCGCTGGAAGCCCATCTGGAGCACCGTCCCGGCCGTCTCGACCTCGGCGATCGCGCTCATGCTCCCCGGCAGGTCCAGCGCGATGGGCTTCTCGCAGAACACCGGCAGACCCGAGCGTGCTGCCCGACCGATCAGTTCGGCGTGGGCCGACGTGTTCGTCGTGATCACCACGGCGTCGACCCCCCACCGGAAGATCTCCTCCACCCCGGGCGCCGCCGTCTCGCCCAGCCGATGTGCCAGTTCCTGGGCCCGCGCGGCGTCCGCGTCCGTGAGGATCAGGGAACCGACGTCCCGGTTCCGGCTGAGCGTCTTCGCGTGGATGGTGCCGATGCGGCCCGTACCGATGACCCCGATGCGCATGGAAACAAAGTGCGTGCCGAGGCCGCCGCTGTCAATCTGTATGTCCGGACAATCTGACTACACGACTTCCCGTCAACAACGCACGGAGCTACGCTCGGCCCGTGCCGAAACCAGAAGTGGACCCGACCGTGCAGCTCGAGCTGAGCGTGGACCGAAGCTCTCCCGTGCCGTTGTACTTCCAGCTGTCCCAGCAGCTGGAAGCCGCGATCGAGCACGGCACGCTGACCCCCGGCAGCCTGCTGGGCAACGAGATCGAACTCGCCGCCCGGCTCGGCCTGTCCCGGCCGACCGTCCGCCAGGCCATCCAGTCGCTCGTCGACAAGGGCCTCCTCGTCCGCCGCCGCGGGGTGGGCACCCAGGTCGTGCACAGCCAGGTCAAGCGCCCGCTGGAGCTCAGCAGCCTCTACGACGACCTGGAGGCGGCGGGCCAGCGCCCGGCCACCAAGGTCCTGGTCAACACGGTCGTCCCCGCGTCCGCCGAGGTCGCCGCGGCGCTCGGCGTCGCCGAGGACAGCGATGTCCACCGCGTGGAACGCCTCCGTCTCGCCCACGGCGAGCCCATGGCCCACCTCTGCAACTTCCTGCCCCCCGGCCTCATGGACCTCGACACGGACCAGCTGGAGACGACCGGCCTCTACCGCCTGATGCGGGCGGCGGGCATCACCCTGCACAGCGCCCGCCAGTCGATCGGCGCCCGAGCGGCGACGACGGAAGAAGCGGACCGGCTCGCGGAGGAGACAGGGGCTCCCTTGCTGACCATGCAGCGGGTGACTTTCGACGACACGGGCCGGGCAGTGGAATACGGCACACATACGTACCGCCCGACGCGCTACTCGTTCGAGTTCCAGCTACTTGTAAGGACCTGAATCTTTCAGGGGCGCGGGGAACTACGCGAGCAACCCCCACTCACCAGCACCCGGCCATGACCCGTACCACCCCACTCCTGCCCCGCTCCGCACACACCCCCACGGTGAGGCAGAATCGGCGGCGATGAGCACCTACCGCGACTTCACCGCCCCCATCGGCTCCCGCCGAGCCACCGCGCTCCGCACGGTCGGCACCCGGGAGCGCCGCTCACTCCTTACGGCGCCCCGCGTGCCGACGGTCGGCATCGACATCGGCGGTACGAAGGTGATGGCGGGCGTCGTCGACGCCGACGGCAACATCCTGGAGAAGGTCCGCACGGAGACCCCGGACAAGTCCAAGAGCCCGAAGGTCGTCGAGGACACCATCGCGGAGCTGGTCCTGGACCTGTCCGACCGGCACGACGTGCACGCCGTCGGCATCGGCGCGGCCGGCTGGGTCGACGCCGACCGCAACCGTGTGCTGTTCGCCCCCCACCTGTCCTGGCGCAACGAACCGCTCCGCGACCGCCTGTCGGGCCGGCTCTCCGTGCCGGTCCTCGTGGACAACGACGCCAACACCGCCGCCTGGGCGGAATGGCGCTTCGGCGCGGGCCGCGGCGAGGACCACCTCGTCATGATCACGCTGGGCACCGGCATCGGCGGAGCCATCCTGGAGGACGGCCAGGTCAAGCGCGGCAAGTACGGCGTCGCCGGCGAGTTCGGCCATATGCAGGTCGTGCCCGGCGGCCACCGCTGCCCGTGCGGCAACCGCGGCTGCTGGGAGCAGTACAGCTCCGGGAACGCCCTGGTCCGAGAGGCGCGCGAGCTGGCCGCCGCCGACTCGCCGGTGGCGTACGGGATCATCGAGCACGTCAAGGGCAACGTCTCCGACATCACCGGCCCGATGATCACCGAGCTGGCCCGCGAGGGCGACGCCATGTGCATCGAGCTGCTCCAGGACATCGGCCAGTGGCTCGGCGTCGGCATCGCCAACCTCGCGGCCGCCCTCGACCCCTCCTGGCTTAGTGTCGGGCGGCCGGGGTCTCGGCCGCCGACGACCTGCTGATCGGCCCCGCCAGGGACGCCTTCCGCAGGCATCTGACGGGCCGCGGCTACCGCCCCGAGGCCCGTATCACCCGGGCCCAGCTCGGCCCCGAGGCCGGCATGGTCGGCGCCGCCGACCCTGGCCCGGCTGGTGGCCCGCCGCTTCCGGCGCGCCAAAGCGCCGCCGGGTGGAGCGGTACGAGCGCTACGAGCGGTACGCCCAGGCCCGCCGCAGTACCCAGGAGACGCTGTGACCGCATCCCTGCCGCACCAGGGGTCCTGGCCGGACGGCGAGGAGCGGCCGGCCGAGGACCGCCGTCACATGATCCGCCGCCGGGCGCTGACCCTGCTGATCATCGTGCTGCTCATCGGCGTCCCGGCCGGCTACCTGGTGATCTCCGCGAACCAGAGCCGGGACAGCGGCAAGGACAAGGAGGCCAAGTACTCGGCGACCGGCCTGACCGCGGGCTGGCCGTCCAAGCTCCAGCGCCGGATCTACCAGGTGCCCGTACCGCACCCGGCCTGGCACGTGGCCTACTACGAGACCAACAACTGGAAGACCAGCCGCCTGTACACCCAGTTCGAGACCAACTCGGCCGGTCTCGACGCCTATCTGACGGGCCTGGGCATGACCCGGGACGACCTGGAGAAGGGCCACGTCACCATCGGCGCCCGCGACCGGAAGATCACCGGCTGGAAGTTCGCCGAGAACGGCGAGTGGTCCGGCTTCGTCCACCGGCAGAAGAACCCGGCACCCACGCACGACGTGGTCGTGGACCTCTCGAACCCGGCGTATCCGTGGGTGTACGTGGTGTCCCGGACGGTGCCCTGACCTCGCTCGGAGCCGATTGTCAGACCCCGCCCGTAGAGTCGGAGACAACTGATCCGGAAAGCGGGCGGGAGGTGGCAGGACGTATGGGCGACACGGCTGTGGTGGCCGGGCGGGCGGGGGTCCCGGCAGCGGGCGGGCCGGCGGTCCCGGTCCGGCTTCCGGCCGTCTTCCTGCCCGCACCCCTGCCGCGCGAGGGGCGCATCGCCTTCTGGGACCCGGACGGGGAGCCCCTGCCCGCCGAGGCCGGCGAACCGGCCGGGGCCACCGAGCTGACCGTGGTACGACGGCACGGCGCCGGAGCCCGGCGGCGGACCATCCCGGCGCTCTCCCTCCCGCTGGACGAGGCCCTGCCGCTCCTCGTGCGCGCCCGGCACGACCCGGCGGCCCACCCCGCCACCGCCTGCTGGGGCGCGGCCGCCCTGCACGCCCTGCGGCTGACCGCGCGCGGCCGCCTGCTGCCCGGCCTGACCGCCACGGGACACGACGCCTGGCGCGCCGGCCCCCTCGACCCGGACGACATCGCCCACCTGCGCGCGGTCGCCGCAGCCCTGCCGTACGAGGGGCACGCCGTCCCGCTGCCCGGGCCGGGCCCGATCCGGCTGCCCGAACCGGAAGCCCTGGTGCGCGCCTTCCTGGACGCGGTCGCCGACACCCTGCCCCGCACCCCGGCCGCGCCCCACAGCACCGGCAAGCCCTTCGCGGGCCCGCGAGGCCCAGCGACTGCCCGCCGCCCACGACTGGGCCGCC
>NZ_GG657757.1:7218069-7303121 GCF_000158955.1 Streptomyces viridochromogenes DSM 40736
CCGGGTCTGGCCCCCGCTCGACCGGCTCTCCGACCAGGACGTGCCCGACGTGCTGGCCCTGACCGAGGAGGAGCTGAGCGACCTGCTCGGCGTCGCGGCCACCCGGCTCGCCGCGGCCGGGGTCGCCGTGCACTGGCCGAAGGACCTCGCCCAGGACCTGTCCGCCACGGCGGTGGTCCGGCCGGCGCCCGGCTCGGCGACCGACGGCACCGGCTTCTTCGAGAGCGAGGACCTGCTCCAGTTCCGCTGGCAGCTGGCGCTCGGCGGCGAGCGGCTCACCGAGAGCGAGATGGACGCCCTCGCCGAGTCCCACCGCCCGGTCGTCCGGCTGCGCGACCAGTGGGTGCTGGTCGACCCGGCCCTCGTCCGCAAGGCCCGCAAGCGCGACCTGGGCCTCCTCGACCCGGTCGACGCGCTGTCCGTCGCCCTCACCGGCACCGCCGACGTGGACGGCGAGACGGTCGAGGCCGTACCGGCCGGCGCGCTGGCGACCCTGCGCGACCGCCTGACCGCGGGGCTGCGCCCGGCCGAGCCGCCGCCGGGCCTGCACGCCACGCTGCGCGACTACCAGCTCCGGGGCCTGGCCTGGCTCGACCTGATGACCTCCCTCGGCCTCGGCGGCTGCCTCGCCGACGACATGGGCCTCGGCAAGACCGTCACCGTCATCGCCCTGCACCTGAAGCGGGCCCACCGCGAGCCGACCCTGGTGGTGTGCCCGGCCTCGCTGCTGGGCAACTGGCAGCGGGAGATCACCCGGTTCGCGCCCGGCGTCCCCGTCCGCCGCTTCCACGGCCCGGACCGCAGCCTGGACGACCTGGACGGCGGGTTCGTCCTCACCACGTACGGCACGATGCGCTCGGCGGCACCCACCCTGGCCGGGCAGCCGTGGGGCATGGTGGTGGCCGACGAGGCGCAGCACGTCAAGAACCCCTACTCGGCCACGGCGAAGGCCCTGCGTACCATCCCGACCCCCCGCGCGCGTCGCCCTGACCGGCACGCCCGTCGAGAACAACCTGTCGGAGCTGTGGGCGCTGCTCGACTGGACCACCCCGGGCCTCCTCGGCCCGCTGAAGTCCTTCCGCGCCCGGCACGCCCGCGCGGTGGAGAACGGCGAGGACGAGGAGGCGGTGGAGCGGCTGGCCCGCCTGGTCCGCCCGTTCCTCCTGCGCCGCAGGAAGTCCGACCCCGGCATCGTGCCCGAGCTGCCGCCCAAGACGGAGACCGACCGTCCGGTGCCGCTCACCCGCGAACAGGCCGCGCTGTACGAGGCGGTGGTCCGCGAGTCGATGCTCGCCATCGAGACCGCCGAGGGCATCGCCCGCCGGGGCATGGTGCTGAAGCTGCTGACCTCGCTGAAGCAGATCTGCGACCACCCGGCCCTGTTCCTGAAGGAGGAGCACGCGCAGTCCGGTGACCGGCTGGCGGCGCGGTCGGGAAAACTCGCCCTGCTGGACGAACTGCTGGACACGCTGCTCGCCGAGGACGGCTCCGCCCTCGTCTTCACCCAGTACGTGGGGATGGCCCGTCTGATCACCTCCCACCTGGCGACCCGGGCGGTCCCGGTCGACCTCCTCCACGGCGGTACGCCGGTGCCGGAGCGCGAGCGCATGGTGGACCGCTTCCAGGCCGGCTCGACCCCGGTCCTGGTCCTCTCCCTCAAGGCGGCCGGCACCGGCCTCAACCTCACCCGCGCGGGCCACGTCGTCCACTTCGACCGCTGGTGGAACCCGGCCGTCGAGGAACAGGCCACCGACCGTGCCTACCGCATCGGCCAGACCCAGCCCGTCCAGGTCCACCGCCTCATCACCGAGGGCACGGTCGAGGACCGCATCGCCGAGATGCTGGAGGCCAAGCGGGCCCTGGCCGACGCGATCCTCGGCTCCGGGGAGTCGGCCCTCACGGAACTGACGGACCGCGAGCTGTCCGACCTGGTGTCCCTGCGGAGGTCGTCATGACGCCCCGGCCCGCCGACGAGGCCCGCCGCGCGCTGCGGGAGGCCCGCGAGCGGGCGGCCCAGGAGCCGGACGCGGCGCCGACGGACCGCCCGGCACCCTCCCCGCCACGGGCAGCCACCGGCCAGGAGACTCCCCGGCCGGGCGACGTGGCCCGCGAGGCACTGCGGAGATCGGTGTCCGAGCACCGGGGGAGCGGCCCCGGCGGCGAGGACCCGGCGAGTGACGCGGTCACGGCCGAAGCAGCGGACGAAGCAGAGGGCGAAGACACCGGCGCGCCCGCCGGCCGGCCGGCGGACACCCTTGCCGTGGGCGCGGCGGAGCTCGACGCGCCGCGCGGACAGCGGGTCAGCGAGGCCGGCGCGCCCGCCGCTGTGCCGGAGGACGCCCCGGCACCCGGA
This sequence comes from Streptomyces viridochromogenes DSM 40736, assembly GCF_000158955.1. Classification (GTDB taxonomy): domain Bacteria; phylum Actinomycetota; class Actinomycetes; order Streptomycetales; family Streptomycetaceae; genus Streptomyces; species Streptomyces venetus. The sequence goes on from NZ_GG657757.1 coordinate 7,220,423, forward strand.
CGAGCGGCGCCGGACGGCCCCGGTGATCCGCGGGCGAGCGCCGCGGCCCCCCGCGAGGGCGCCCGGTCCGCCTCACGCGCTGCGGACATCGCGCGTGAGGCCCTCCGAGCGTCCCGGGACGACGCGCGGCGGGCGAGGGAGGAGGCCGAGAGCGAAGGCGCCCGGCGACGGCGCAGGGGCGCCCGGCAGAGAGCTGTCGACGAGAGGGCGGCGGCCGCGCGGCGGGCGGGCGAACGCGCCGCCATGGGTGGAGCACGGGACGTACGGCAGTTGACGGCCGACATGTTCCGGATGCCGACGGCGGAGCTCCCGGAGACTCCCGACTCCACCCGCTCCCGCTCCACCGAGGCCACGAGCCCGCCACCCCCCGACGCCCCCCGAACCTCCGGGACTTCAGGAGCCCCCAGGCCCCCGCACTCCATGGCCGCCCCCGACCGCGACAGCGAACTCCGGCGTACCTTCCCGCCCCTCCCGCCCCGGGAGGGCGAGGAGTTCGCCGAGAGCTGGTGGGGAAACGCCTGGGTGGCCGCCCTGGAACAGGGAGCGCTGGATCCCAAGCGGCTGGAGCGCGGGCGCGGATACGCGGGGCAGGGGCACGTGTACGCCATCACCGTGACACCAGGACTGGTCCTGGCGTACGTACGGGGCAGCCGTCCGCGCCCGTACCGGGTGCAGGTGCGGCTGCGCACGCTGGAACCGACCGACTGGGAGCGGTTCCTGGACACCGCCGCCGACCGGCCCGGGCACATCGCGGCCCTGCTCGACAAGGAGCTGCCCCAGTCCCTCGCGGACTGCGGCGTACCCCTGCTGCCGGGGCCCGGGGACCTGGACCCGCGGTGCAGCTGCCCGGACCGGGGCCACCCCTGCAAGCACGCCGCCGCCCTCTGCTACCAGACCGCGCGGCTGCTCGACGCCGACCCCTTCGTGCTGCTTCTGCTGCGCGGCCGGGGCGAACGGGAGCTGCTCGACGCGCTGTCCCGGCTGAGCGCCACCCGGGCGGCGCGCGCCGCCCAGGACAAGGAGCCGGCGCCCCTCCCCGGCGTGCGGGCCGCTGACGCCTTGGCGGCGCGCGCCCTCCCGCCCCTCCCCGCGCCGTTGCCCCCGCCCCCGCACCCGGAACAGCCCCCGTCCTACCCGGCGGCCCCCGGCGGCCCCGACCCCTTCGCGCTGGACCAACTGGCCACCGACGCCGCCGCCCGCGCTCACGCCCTGCTCACCACCGGCCGTGATCCGGTCGGGCAGCTCACGCTCTGGGAGGACGCGGTCCGCCTGGCCGCGGCCCGCCCCGGCTCGGGGCTCACCGCGGGCACCCGGGCGCTCTACTCCGCCCTCGCCTCCGCAGCCGGCCGCACCCCCTCCGACCTCGCCCGCGCGGTCGCCGCCTGGCGGCAGGGCGGGCCGGAGGGCCTCGCCGTACTGGAGGAACCGTGGGACCCGCCGGCGGGCCGGTTCGACCGTGCCCGCCCGCTGCTCCTCGCCGCCGACCTGCCCGCCTTCCGCCCCTGGCGCAACCACCTCACCCACCCCCACGGCCATGTCCAGCTCCGCCTCGGCCGCGACCACCTCTGGTACGCCTACGAGTCCGAGCCGGGCCGCGAGGACTGGTGGCCCCGGGGCACCCCCGACCTGGACCCGGTCGGCGCGCTGACGGGCCTCGGCGTACCGGGCGATCTTTGAGGTCTCTCACACAGTCGGCTGGGCAATGCCGGCCCGTGCCGCGACTGTCCGCGCCGGTCGCCCCGGGTTCGGGTTCTCGGCGCCCTGATCAGCCGCTCCGCCGACCTGGTCGGCTGCAGCGTCATGGGGTTTCCCGTTGCTCCACAGCGCGGCCGATGAGTTTGTGGCTCCCGGGCGGTCCAAGCTCGTGACACCCCAGGAAAGGACACCGTCATGTCGGAGCTTCTCGTCGACTTCATCACCTCCCTCGACGGCTACGCGTCGGGAGAGGGATGGCCCGGGTTCTGGGGCCTCGAGGGCCCGGAGTACCTCGCATGGCTCGGCGAGCAGCCCGAGGTCACCTATCTGATGGGAGCGAACACCTACCGCCTGATGTCGGGCTTCGCCGCAGGCGAGGTCCCCCATGGCCAGGACGAGTTCAGGCCCGAAGAAGAGGCGTCCGTCGACGAGCTCACGCAAGCGTCCAAGGTGGTGTTCTCCTCCTCACTCGAGGAGCCACTGACGTGGGCCAATTCCACGCTCGTCCGCGACGACGCCGTCGAGGCGGTCCGCGCCATGAAGTCGAGTGGCTCGGGAGTCCTGAGCACGATCGGCAGCCTCAGCCTGTGCCGATCCCTGCTCCGAGCCGGACTCGTCGACCGCTTCCGGGTCGTGATGTTCCCGGTGATCACGGGGGCCACGGGCCAAGAACGCATCTACGACGGCTATCCGGACGTTGCCCTCGAGATGATCGAGCACCGCACCTTCGACGGCCGCATCCAGCTGGTCGAGTACAAGCCCCGCGTCCTCGAGCACCCGCCGCTCGGCGCCCCTGCGTGACGTCGCCCCGTCCGCCGGTCCGGACGGCCGCCAGGCCGGCGGCGGGCGCGGCTAGTACCCTGCACTCATTCGACGATCGGACGATCACGGGTACGGGCATGCGGGCACGGGGCCTGGGCATCCAGGGGCGGGAGCACGGGGATTTCGATGAGTGACGCACATCCGTTACGAAGCCGCAGACCGGGCCTCCCGGCCGGTGCGCTCATCATCGCCGGGGTCGTCCTCGCCGCGATCGGAGCCATCGGCGCCTGGCTCCAGCACGACGCTCCCGGCCGGAGTGCGGAACCGCGTACGGCGTTCACCGCAACCAACCCGCCTGCCGGTCTGCCCACCGCGCTCACCACCGGCCAGCACCTCCGCTGGTCCCGCTGCAGCTCGCCGCCCACCGCGCGCACGGGCTACGACTGCGCCACCATGAAGGCCCCCCTCGACTACCGGAAGCCAGACGGCAGGACGATCGACGTCGCCCTGATCCGCCGCAAGGCCACCGGCCCGAACACCCGGCGCATCGGCTCGCTCGTCCTCAACTTCGGCGGCCCCGGCGTGTCCGGCGTGAGCGGACTGCCCGAACGCCTCAACCAGTACCAGCCGCTCCTTGACCGCTACGACCTGGTCTCCTTCGACCCGCGCGGGGTTGGCGCGACCATCCCCGTGCGCTGCGGGAAAACCGCGGACGACACCGGCTACGCCGGGGCCGACGCCTGCGCCGAGCACTCCGGGGCCATCCTCCCGTACATCGGCACCTCGCACACCGCGCGCGACCTCGACCTGATGCGCTACCTCCTCGGCGACGAGCGGCTGCACTACTTCGGCGTCTCGTACGGAACGGCGCTCGGCGCGGTCTACGCCCACCTGTACCCGGCGCACGTCGGACGGCTCGTCCTCGAAGCGCCCGTCGATCCGACCGAGGACCTCGACGAGGAGCAGGTGGCGCAGGTCAAGGCGGTCCAGGCGGCGTTCGACCGGTTCGCCGCGCACTGCGCGGCCCGTGTCCGCCACTGCCCGACCGGCGACGGGCCCGAGGAGGCCGCGCGACGCATGGCGCGCCTGGCCGACCGCCTGGAGAAGAAGCCCGCCCCGGCCGGCGGCGGAAGGACCCTGGACGCCGACGACCTCGCGCACGCCGTCAGCGATCATCTCGTCCTCGGCACAGACGGCTGGTCGCCGCTCGCCAAGGCCCTCACCGCGCTGATCGACCACAACGACGGCCGTCCGCTGAGCAAGGGCGCGGACGACTTCGGCTCCGCCGACCGCGCGGCCGCCCCGCGAGACAGCAGCACCGTCGCCCAGACCGCGATCACCTGCGCGGACTCCAGCCTGCGCCCCGGCCTCGAACGCCTCGACAGGGATGAGGCCCGCGTCAAAGCCGCCTCGCCCGTCTTCGGCGCGGCCTGGTCCACCGGCGTCTACCTCTGTTACGACTGGCCGTTCGACGGCGAGCGCGCCACGCCCCAGGTGAACGCCGATGGCGCGGCCCCCGTCCTGGTGGTCGGCGGCACCGGCGACCCGACTACCCCATACGCCGGCGCCCGCCACATGGCCCGCGCCCTGGGCGACGGTGTCGGCGTGCTCCTGACGGCCGAGGAGGAGGGCCACGGCACGTATCCGCAGAACCGCTGCGTCACGGAGACGGTCAACCGATACCTCCGCACGGGCCGCACCCCGGCCCCGGGGACGGTGTGCCGGGGCAGCATGTCCTGAGGCCCGTACGGATTCGTCGGGCAGCGGTCAGCACACCGGTTCGCTCGCAGGGGCCGCGGGCGTGAACCACCACACCGCCCGGTCCGACGCCTGGGGCATGATCGCTGGCGTATCCCGCCCCGATCGCGTCGACGAGCACGGCGGGGCGTCCCGGTCGTCCCCTCCTGGCTGGGATGTGGTTCGGCCTGCAGCAGCCTTTCCAGCTCTGTCTCGGCCATTCGGGCCTGGCGATCACCGGATGGAGCGCGTCTGTCGCACCGTCGTCCAGGGCGGACGGCACCACACGCTGTGCCGCGAACTCGGAACAGCCGGCAGCTGTGGTGATGAAGGAAGCAGCGCGTCGATGTGAGGACCGGGTGAGAGGGCGGCCGGCAGGACCCGCCGCGTCAGCAGCGCGCGTGCAAACTGAGAGGCTCAGACTCGATCGATGAGGCCGTCGGCAATGCCCGACGCGTCGAGCCGCGGATGCATCGGGTCACTGGTTTCCCCCGGCTGTGTGAGATTTTGCGAGACGTGAGAGGGTCTGGGACGTGAGTGAGACACCACCGAGCACCCTGCAATACCGCTTTGACGGGCCAGAAGAGGCCCCGGTTCTGATCCTCGGTCCCTCACTGGGTACCACATGGCACATGTGGGACCGGCAGATCCTCGAGCTGACCAAGCAGTGGCGCGTGTTCCGGTTCGATCTGCCGGGGCACGGCGGCGCGCCGGCGTACCCGGGGGGCTCGGTCACCGACCTCACCACCCGGCTGCTGGCCACCCTCGAAGGGCTCGGCGTGCAGCGCTTCGGCTACGCGGGCTGCGCGCTCGGCGGCGCCGTCGGTATCCAGCTGGCCCTGCGCCACCCCGAGCGGCTCGCCTCCCTCGCACTGATCGCCGCCTCGCCCCGCTTCGGCACGGCCGACGAGTTCCGGCAGCGGGGCGTGATCGTCCGGACCAACGGCCTCGACCCCATCGCCCGCACCGCGCCCGAGCGCTGGTTCACCGGCGGGTTCGCCGCCGCGCAGCCCGCGATCACCGAGTGGGCCGTGCAGATGGTGCGCACCACCGACCCCGGCTGCTACATCGCCGCCTGCGAGGCGCTCGCCTCGTTCGATGTCCGGGCCGAACTCGGTCGGGTCGGCGCGCCGACCCTGGTCCTCGTCGGCTCGGACGACCAGGTCACCGGCCCCGCCGAGGCCCGCACCCTGGTCGCCGGCATTCCGGACGCCCGCCTCGCCGTCGTCCCCGGCGCCTCCCACCTGGTGCCGGTGGAGCAGCCCGCGGCCGTCACCGACCTCCTGGTCCGGCACTTCTCCACCGCCTGGCACCCGGGCTTCGACACCTCCACGGGCCACACGGCCCTGCCCGCGGCCGCCGTCAAGCCGGTCCTGTCGCCCGCACCGCCGCAGCCCCTGCAGAGCGGACCGGTCGCCGAGATCGCGCCGATCGCCGTGCCACCCCAGGCCCAGGGGCGGCCCGATCCCTACGACGCCGGGCTCAAGGTCCGCCGCGAGGTGCTGGGCGACGCGCACGTCGACCGGGCGCTGGCGCAGGCCGACGACTTCTCCGGGGACTTCCAGGAGTTCATCACCCGCTACGCCTGGGGCGAGATCTGGGACCGCCCCGGCCTCGACCGGCGCACCCGCAGCGCCGTGACCCTCACCGCCCTGGTCGCCGGCGGTCACCTGGACGAACTGGCCTTCCACACCAGAGCCGCCCTGCGCAACGGCCTCACCCCGGCGGAGATCAAGGAGGTCCTGCTCCAGGGGGCCGTCTACTGCGGCGTACCGGCGGCGAACAGCGCGTTCAAGGTCGCCCAGCAGGTCATCCGCGAGGAGACCACCCCCCAGGAGTGAGCCCACGGGGGAGGGCGGGGGCAGGATGGACGCATGAAGCTCACGAAGATGTCGCACGCCTGTGTCCGCCTGGAGAAGGACGGCCGGACCCTCGTCCTCGACCCCGGCGGGTTCAGCGAGGAGGACGCCGCTCTCGGCGCGGACGCCATCCTCGTCACCCACGAGCACCCCGACCACTTCGACGAGTCCCGGCTGCGCGCCGCGATGGAGCACAACCCGGCCGCGCGGATCTGGACCCTCAGGTCCGTCGCGGAGAAGATCTCCCCGGCGTTCCCCGGCCGTGTGCACACCGTCGGCCACGGGGACACCTTCACCGCCGCGGGGTTCGACGTCCAGGTCCACGGCGAACTCCACGCGGTGATCCACCCGGACATCCCGCGCATCACCAACGTCGGCTACCTCGTCGACGGCGGCAAGGTCTTCCACCCCGGCGACGCCCTCACCGTCCCCGACCACCCGGTGGAGACGCTGATGCTCCCGGTCATGGCCCCGTGGAGCAAGATCTCCGAGGTCATCGACTACGTCCGCGAGGTGCGGCCGCAGCGCGCCTACGACATCCACGACGCCCTCCTCACCGACCTCGCCCGCCCGATCTACGACCGCCAGATCGGGCAGCTCGGCGGCTCGGAGCACCTGCGGCTCACCCCCGGGACGTCGGCGGACCTCTGAGGCCGGGACGGCGTTGTCAGACCCGCCGGGTAGGTTGTGGGGCATGCGCATCGCGACCTGGAACGTGAACTCGATCACCGCGCGCCTGCCGAGGCTCCTGGCCTGGCTGGAGAGCAGCGGCACGGACGTGCTGTGCCTCCAGGAGGCCAAGGTCGCCGAGGAGCAGTTCCCCTCGGAGCAACTGCGCGAGCTGGGCTACGAGTCGGCGGTCCACGCGACCGGCCGGTGGAACGGCGTGGCGGTGCTGTCCCGCGTCGGCATCGAGGACGTCGTCAAGGGCCTGCCCGGCGACCCCGGCTTCGACGGCTCGGTCGAGCCCCGCGCCATCTCGGCGACCTGCGGCCCGCTCCGCGTCTGGTCGGTCTACGTGCCGAACGGCCGTGAGGTGGACCACCCGCACTACGCCTACAAGCTCCAGTGGTTCGAGGCCCTGAAGGCGGCCGTCGCCGGTGACGCGGCGGGCAGCCGCCCCTTCGCGGTGATGGGCGACTACAACGTGGCGCCGACGGACGACGACGTCTTCGACCCGGCCGCCTTCGCGGACTCCACCCACGTCACCCCGGCCGAACGCGCCGCCCTGGCCTCCCTGCGCGAGGCGGGCCTGTCGGACGTGGTCCCGCGGCCCCTGAAGTACGAGCACCCGTTCACGTACTGGGACTACCGCCAGCTCTGCTTCCCGAAGAACCGCGGCATGCGCATCGACCTGGTGTACGCGAACGAACCGTTCACCAAGGCGGTCGAGGACGCGTACGTGGACCGTGAGGAGCGCAAGGGCAAGGGCGCGTCGGACCACGCGCCGGTGGTCGTCGACCTGGACGTGTAGGCCGGGCCCGCCGTCACGGCACGAGCAGCGACAGGTCGACCGACTCGGCCATGGCCGCGAGCCCGGCGTCACCCGGGTGCAGATGGTCCCCGCTGTCGTACGCGGCGAGGATGCGCGACGGGTGGGCGGGGTCGCGCACGACGGCATCGAAGTCGAGCACGCCGTCGAAGACCCCGCCACCCCGGATCCACTCGTTGACCGCCGCCCGCTCGGTGTCGACGGCGGCCGTGCACCGCGCCTCGCCCTCGCAGGGCAGGATCGTGGTGGCGAGCATCCTGAGGCCCCGGGCGTGCCCGCGCGCCGCGAGCTCCGACAGCCCCGCGATCACCTGCTCCGCCGAGGTGTCCCACCGCAGGTCGTTGACGCCCTCGAAGACGACCGCCGTACGCGCCGACGTCTGGGCGAGCACGTCCCGGTCGAACCGGTGCAGGGCGCTCACTCCCGCCCCGTCCGTGGACACGCCGTCGCCCGGATACCGGTCGGTGACCACGCGGTTTCCCGAGATGCCCTGGTTCAGCACCCCGTAGGACGGGACGGCGCTCTGCCGGCGCAGCCGGTCGGCCAGCACGTCCGGCCACCGTCGGTTCGCGTCCACCGTGGACTTGTCGCCGTCGGTGATCGAGTCACCGAGCAGCACCACGGACCCGGGCCCGCCGCTCACGTCGACCCCGGTGAGCAGCGGCCAGCTCGTGATCACCGAGGTGTAGGCCGCCGCCGTACCGTCCGCGGCGTGGTCGCCCGGCCCGCTGACGTAGGACCGCTGCTGCGCGAGCCGGTGCACGGGCGCCGCCGGAACCGTGCCGGGCAGATGGAAGCTCACCAGCAGATCGGTGTCCGCCGGCACCGCGAAGCCCAGCGGGTCGCTGAAGGCCTGGGCGCCGGCCGGGATCTCCACACCGGCCGCGCCGCCGAAAGCGAGCGGCACCGGCGTCCCCTGTGCCGCGGCGCCCGACGCGCGCACGGCGACCGTCGCGCTTGCGATCCGCACCGGCGCCGCCGCGAAGGTGTTGTCGAACCGCACCCGCACCCGGGGCCCGCCGGCCGACGTGTGCACGACCAGCCGCAGCGTCCGGTCCGTCCAGGGCCCCACGGCGCCGTAGCCGCCGGTCGACGTCGTCCAGCTGCCCGTCCAGTCCCGCGTCGCGGCCCGTACCGTCACCGCGAAGACGTGCAGCCCGGCCGCGCGCGGCAGGCGGACCGAGGTGACGGCCCGCCCCGGCACCAGCGGCACCGTCACGACGTACAGGCGCGCCTGCTCGGCGAGTTGCCCGCCCGGTGTGTTGATGTGCGGCAGCGCCACCGCTTTCGTGGCGAGCGGCCCGGTACGCCAGTCGGGCGCGGTGAGCCGGTACCCGGAACGGGTGCCGTTCGCGTAGGTGACCGTGCCCGTGCCGCCCGCCTCCGTGCCCGCCGTGCCCGCCACCAGGAAGGCGAGGGCGTCCCCGCGCCCCGTCACGCGCACCTCCTGCCCGGCCGCGCGGACGTTGTCCGGCTCGCCGGGCTGCCGCCGCGGCCAGGTCAGCCGGGCCCCCTGGACGGTGAGGGCGCGGCCCGGCGTCCAGCCCGCGGCCGTGAGGTCGCGCGCGGACAGGGAGGCACCGGCCCCGTCGAAGTCGGCCCGGCCCGGCCGGTCGTCGTCGCTGACGGCGATGTTGTCGAACAGCCTCTCCAGCGGCACCGGCGCGGCGCGCCGCTCCTCGGCGGCCCGTGCCGCCGGCACCGTCGGCAGCACGGACCCGCACAGGGCCACGCACAGGGCCAGGACGGACAGGATCCCCCGGACACATCGGCCCACGGCCGACTCCTCCCGCTCAACCGACACACGACGCACGGTGAAGCTGACGCACGGTGAAGCTAGGGAGACATCAGGGACTCGTCAACGAACCGTGCGCGAACTCGACGAGAACTCGACCGCAAAGGCCGGTCCGCGCGCCCTGTGGTGCGCACGCCGGTACGAATGACACGCTGGGCGTATGAACATCCCTTTCCTGGGCCACCGGCGCCAAAAGCTCGGGTTCCCCGATCCGGCGGGCATCGCGGAGCTCCTCGCCGAGTGCGAACTGCTCCGCTCCCAGGCGTCCCGGGCGGGTGTCCGGCTGGACGACTCGGTGGCCTCGCTGGAGGCGCTGGACCAGCTGGTGCCGGGCTGGCGGGACGACGAGGAGATCCTGCACTGGCTCGGCAACGACGCCGGGCTCTACCTGGGCACCGTCCTGGTGCGTACCGTGCCGGGGGCGGCCTGGGAGATCAGGTCGGACGGGCAGCCCGTGGTGCGGCTCGTCTCCGGCCGGGAGTTCGACGTCGTGGACTCCGGTCACGAGTGGGCGGCGAACGGGGTGCCCGAGCTGTCCCAGCTGTACGCGGAAGTAGCGGAGGCGTGAGCCCGGCCCCCCAAAACCTCTGGCCCAAAGTCCGCCGTAAATACGGCTAATGACCGAAAGGTGCGTGTCGCCCCCACACGTTCGATCTTGCCTGGATACGTTGCGGCAACCACCACACAGCTGAGAGTGAGTAGGGCTGAGTATGGCCGTGGATCCGCTGATCGAGCTGCGTGAAGTCAACAAACACTTCGGGGAGCTGCATGTCCTTCAGGACATCGACCTCACCGTCGGCAGGGGAGAGGTGGTCGTCGTCATCGGCCCGTCGGGGTCGGGCAAGTCGACCCTGTGCCGGGCGATCAACCGGCTGGAGACGATCGAGTCCGGGGAGATCGTCCTGGACGGCCGGCCGCTGCCGGAGGAAGGCAAGCCCCTGGCCCGGCTCCGCGCCGACGTCGGCATGGTCTTCCAGTCGTTCAACCTCTTCGCCCACAAGACGGTCCTGCAGAACGTCTCCCTGGGGCAGACCAAGGTTCGCGGGCGCCGGAAGGAGGACGCCGACCGGCGCTCCCGTGAACTCCTCGACCGGGTCGGTGTCGCCGACCAGGCGGACAAGTACCCGGCGCAGCTCTCCGGCGGCCAGCAGCAGCGCGTGGCCATCGCCCGCGCTCTCGCCATGGAGCCCAAGGCGATGCTCTTCGACGAGCCGACCTCCGCCCTCGACCCGGAGATGATCAACGAGGTGCTGGAGGTCATGAAGCAACTGGCCCGCGACGGCATGACCATGATCGTCGTCACGCACGAGATGGGCTTCGCCCGCTCGGCCGCGGGCCGGGTCGTCTTCATGGCCGACGGCCGTATCGTCGAGGACCGCGTCCCCGACGAGTTCTTCACCAACCCCACCAGCGACCGCGCCAAGGACTTCCTCTCCAAGATCCTCAAGCACTGAACGGGCAGGAGCCGGACAGCTCGTCGAGCCGGACCTCGACTACGATGTGTCCTTCATCCCTGTCGGAGAGGGGGACTTCGCCGAAATCCGCCGATCCCGCCGGGGACGAGCAGACCGCCCGTCCGGTCCGCGGGCGACCGCCCGCCGGGCGCGGCCCCCAGGGCCCTTCCGGGCCACGGGGGCGGCGGTTCACATTGGCCAGACCCGTCCGGCGGCAGCCGGAGATCACTGCTCGCGCAGCGGAACCGACACGTACGACGGGTCGTTCGGCGGCGAGGAGAAGGTCAGCTGCGCGCCGGACGGGTTGTGCTCGATGTAGAGCGGGTCGACCGTGTCGACGACCAGGGCGAGGCGATGCCCGGCCGGGACGTCGTAGGCCGTGGAGTACAGTTCCAGGTCGACGCCGAACGGCTTCCCGGGGGTGCGCCCGTGGAAGGTGTACGGCGCGTTGGTGACCAGCTTGGCGAGGCCGAGCGGCCCCACGTCGTAGAGGTAGGCGACGAGGGTGCCGCTCTCCTTGGTCGGGGTGAGGGTCGTGTGCAACTTCGCCGTTCCACGGACCTGTTGGGCCGTGCCGTACTTCTCCGACTGCCACACGGCGGCCCAGCGGCGGGGGAGCAGGGGGATGGAGGCCATCGGCGGCAGCTGGGCCACCTGGTCGAGGATGCTGGACAGGAAGACGATCCCGCCGTCGGCGCCCGAGTTCACGTTGGCGCGGATCGTGCTGGTGCCCGCGAGGCTGATCTTCCGGTCCGTCGCGGCGACCGACTTCCAGTCGGGGTAGCCCTCGTAGCCACCGGCTGAGCGGGACTTGAGCTGGACGGGCTGTTCACGGTCGATGCCGTTGTCCTCGCCCCTGAGGTAGTGGTCGAACCAGCGCTCGGTGTCCTTCCACACGTCGTTGGGCAGCCCGAACAGACCGGTCAGCTCGGCGGTGGCGTGGTCCCCGGGACGCATCTCCAGGCGCTTCGGGCCGGTGAGTTTTTCGTAGAAGTCGGCGTACTGGTTGGGCGGGAAGACGGTGTCGCCCCACGCGTTGGCGAGCATGACCGCCGCGCCGTTGCTGTTGATCTGGTCGACGTAGGTCACAGCGGAACGTTTCTTTCCCCAGGCGACGAGTTCCGGCTCCTTCGCCAGATTGGAGGCGTAGAAGTCGTCGAAGACCTGCCGGGCTTCGGGGCTCTGCCGTCCCGTGACCAGGCTCGCGCCGTCCAGCAGGGCGGCCGCCTGGACGTGCTGGGTGCGCCCGGAGTAGATCGAGCCGATCAGGTCGGCCCAGCCGCTCAGTGAGGCGACGGCCTTCACCCGTTTGTCCCGGGCGGCCGTGAGCAGGCTGATGCCGGCCCCGTAGGAGACGCCCGCCATGCCGATGTGCCCGGCGTCCGAGGGGGTGTTGGCGAGCGCCCAGTCGATGACCTTCGAGGCGTCGGCGATGTCGGGTGGGCCGGCTACTTCTATCTCGCCGCCCGACTGCCAGAAGCCGCGCACGTTGTACGTGACCACGACGTACCCGGAGTCGGCGAGCTTCTGTGCCTGGGCCAGGTACTCGACCTGGGGCAGCCCCCAGCTCGTGGGCATGACGAGCAGCGGATAGCGGCGCGCGCCGTCGGAACCGGCCGGGGTGACGACGTTGGCCTTGAGGACGGTGCCGCCGTCGCCGGTGATGTCGACGAACCGGACCGGGTTCGGCGCCGCCTGTGCGGTGGGGGCGAGTCCGAGGGCCGTGCCGGCGACCAGGGTCGCCGAGACCGCGCCTACGGCGGTGGTGCGCAGGGCCTTGCGGTGGAGTCCCACGGGTCACTCCTCACTCGTGTAAGTGCAAAGTGACCAGACGGTAACCTCACCTCCTTACCACTGGTAACCCGTCGGTAAGTTACGTGCCAGTAACGATTGTTGAGACGTGGAGGACCTCAGGAGGCCCGGCGGCTGTCGCGTGGAGTCTCGGCCGCGGGCAGAGGGGCCTGCGCCGCCCGGGTCACGTCGTCCGTCAGCTCGACGACGTCCGGGCCGTACGCCTGCGAGTTGATCACCTTGAGCAGCAGCACGAAGGAGCCGTTGCCGTACTTGCGGGCCAGCCGTTCGTGGTTGCGGGCGAGGTAGCGGGTGGCGGCCTGGTTGGTGATCGACGTCTGACCGCAGAAGAGGAAGACAGGGCGGATGTTCTGGCTCCGGTCCGCGGTGAGCCGGGCGAGCAGCGCGTACTCCTGCCTGCCGTTCTCCACGCGGTAGCGCTCGGAACCGACCTGGAACGAGCCCCGGTCCGGGCCCGGTTCGGCGTCGACGTTCACCCGCACCCCGGGAAGCAGGGAGGACAGGTGGGCGGCCATACGGCGGTTGGACGCCGGTCCGCCGACGCAGAACTCGGTGCGCTCGCCGAAGCCCTGACGCGCCGTGTCGTGCGGGAGTATCTGGGCGTGGGCGTTGCAGTCCTTGATCAGCGCGGCGAGTTCGAGGAGCGCGAACACGTCGTAGCGCATCACCGCGAACTCGGGTCCCCCCGCCCCCCGGTTCACCACCAGCAGCGATTCGGAGTTGTCGGGCAGCCCGAAGAAGACCTGCTTCCGGCGGAGCCTGCGCTTCCACAGGTAGGTGCGGGCCACCCAGCCGATCGCGGCACTGACCCCCGCCGCGACCACGCCCAGGACGATGTTGCGCACGTCGTCATTCATGGGCGCGCATGGTAGCGGGCTCGACGCACCGGTGTTCGACGTGTGCCTGACGCGACCATGGACATGAATTAAGCTGCGCGAACGGCCTTTTACTGGAGGTGCGGATGCGTCGCCCTGTCGCACGGAATCTGACGGTCCTGGCGGTTTCGGCCGCCGTGGTGGTGTCGGTGGGAGCGGCGGCGCCGCCGACCGCGCAGCGCACCGCCGAGGAGAAATCTCCCCTGGCCGTCGGCTACGGCGGCGCCGTCTCCAGCGTCGACCCCGACGCCTCGGCCGCCGGCATCGAGGTCCTGCGCAAGGGCGGCAACGCCGTCGACGCGGCTGTCGCCACCGCCGCCGCGCTCGGCGTCACCGAGCCCTACTCCGCCGGCATCGGCGGAGGCGGCTACTTCGTCTACTACGACGCCAAGTCCCGTACGGTGCGCACCATCGACGGCCGCGAGACCGCTCCGCGGAGCGCCGACAAGAACCTGTTCGTCGAGAACGGGAAGCCCATCCCGTTCGCCGACGCCGTCAGCAGCGGGTTGAGCGTCGGCACGCCCGGCACGCCCGGCACCTGGCAGACGGCCCTCGACCAGTGGGGCAGCAAGGGACTCGCCAGTGTCCTGAAGCCGGCCGAGCGGCTCGCCCGAGACGGCTTCACGGTCGACGACACCTTCCGCTCGCAGACCGCGTCCAACGAGACGCGCTTCCGCTACTTCCCGGACACCGCCGAGCTGTTCCTGCCGGGCGGCAAGCTCCCCGTCGTCGGATCCACCTTCAAGAACCCCGATCTCGCGCGCACCTACGCGGAGTTGGGACGCGAGGGGGTCGGGGCGCTCTACCACGGCCGGCTCGGGCGCGAGATCGTCGACACGGTCAACAAGCCGCAGGTGGACCCCGGCTCGGGCTGGAACGCCCGGCCGGGCGACCTGTCCGCCAAGGACCTCGCGGCGTACCGCACCAAGCTCCAGGCGCCGACCAGGACCTCGTACCACGGCCTCGGCGTCTACTCCATGGCGCCGTCCTCCTCAGGCGGGACGACGGTCGGCGAGGCGCTCAACATCCTGGAGCGGACGGACCTGTCGAAGGCGAGCCAGGCGAAGTACCTGCACCGTTTCATCGAGGCGAGCCGGATCGCCTTCGCGGACCGGGGGCGCTGGGTGGGCGACCCCGCCTTCGAGGACGTGCCGACGAAGGAACTGCTGTCCCAGAGGTTCGCCGACTCGCGGGCCTGCCTCATCAAGGACGACGCCGTGCTCACCAGCCCGGTGGCGCCCGGCGATCCGCGTCACCCTGAGCGGTGCGGTTCCGGCGGTACGGCTGCTCCCACGACGTACGAGGGCGACAGCACCACGCACCTGACCGTGGCCGACAAGTGGGGGAACGTCGTCGCCTACACGCTCACCATCGAGCAGACGGGTGGCAGCGGCATCACCGTGCCGGGGCGGGGGTTCATCCTCAACAACGAGCTGACGGACTTCTCCTTCACCGCGGCGAACCCCGCCGTGCACGACCCCAACCTGCCGGGGCCGGGGAAGCGGCCCCGTTCCTCGATCTCACCGACGATCGTGCTCGACCGGCACGGCAAGCCCGTGGTGGCGCTGGGGTCGCCGGGTGGGGCGACCATCATCACGACCGTTCTGCAGACGCTCGTCGGGCTGCTCGACCGGGGGTTGCCGCTCGTGGACGCCATCGCGGCGCCCCGGGCCAGTCAGCGGAACGCCGCGCAGACCGAGCTGGAGCCGGGGCTGTACGACAACGCCGGGTTGAGGAAGCAGCTCGAGGCGATCGGGCATTCCTTCAAGGCCAACCCGGAGATCGGTGCGGCGACCGGTGTTCAGCGGCTGCCCGGGGGGAAGTGGCTGGCAGCCGCTGAGACGGTGCGCAGGGGTGGGGGGTCGGCGATGGTGGTGCGGCCTGTGCGTTGACGGCTTTCGTCTGCGGCTGCGTGGGGGCTGGCCGCGCCCACGCGGCGCAGCCGCACATCGATAGAGCCCCGCGCCCCTAAGAACCCCTCACGAAATGATCTTCGAGGGGATGGATCACTCCGGGACTGCTGAACCGGGGGTGCGGGGTGGCGCGGCCGGCCCCGATGCCACCCAGACGTGGTGCTGGGCGACCGAGGCTACGACCATGACAAGTACCGCCGCCTCGTCCGGGACCTCGGGGTGAAGCCGCTGATCGCCCGCCGGGGCACCGAGCACGGCTCCGGTCTGGGCACTCAACGCTAGGACGTGGAGCGCGCGTTCGCCCACCTGCATTGGTTCCGCCGCCTGAGGATCCACTGGGAGATCCGCGACGAGATCCACGAAGCCTTCCTCACCCTGGGATGTGCGCTCATCTGCCGGCGACGTCCGCGCTCACGCTGTTGACCCGTCTGGCAGGTTGGACGAGGGGACTGGGTCAGAAGTGCATGCCGCTTCCTGGGCGGCCATCACCTCATCGCCGTATTCGAAGGCCCAGGCGCCGACGGCGTCGATGGGCGCCAGCAAGGTCCGGCCCAGAGCGGTGAGCCTGTACTCGACCCGTGATGGTGCGTCGGGGTCTGCCAGCCGGTCGACCAGCCCGTTGAACTGCAGCCGGCGCAGAGTCTCGGTGAGGACCTTGGAGCTGATGCCCCCGATCCGCTCCCGTAGGTCGACCGGGCGCCTGGGGCCCTCGCGCAGTGCCCAGAGCACCACGGCGTTCCAGGTGTTGGAGAGCAGGTCGAAGGCGAGGCGGGCGCGGCAGTCGGCGAGGAAGGCGTCGGTCGTCACGT
This sequence comes from Streptomyces viridochromogenes DSM 40736, assembly GCF_000158955.1. GTDB lineage: Bacteria > Actinomycetota > Actinomycetes > Streptomycetales > Streptomycetaceae > Streptomyces > Streptomyces venetus. Next base: position 7,236,626 of record NZ_GG657757.1, read on the forward strand.
ACCAAATGGTGCCCGAACCGCCTTCTAGCGTCGGTGTGAACGGCGAAGCAGGCACGGAGAGGGAACGTGTGATGAGAATCGGCGTACTGGGAACGGGCAACATGGCCGACGCGCTCGCCACCCACTGGGTGCGGGCCGGGCACCAGGTGACCATCGGGGGGCGGAACGCACACAAGGCGGAGCGGCTCGCGACGCGCATCGGAGGCAGCGCGAAGCCTGCCGGTCTGCGCGCGGCGGCCGAGATCGGTCAGGAGGTGGTGTTGGCCGCGCTGCCCTTCGGTGCGGGAGCAGACGTGGCGCGAGAACTGCACGCGGCCCTGGAGGGCAAGGTGCTGCTCGACTGCTCCAACCCGGTCGGCCCGGGCTTCCGGCTGCTGACGGAAGGAGGCCCCTCAGCCGCGCAGCAACTGGCTGCGGCGGCGCCAGGAGCCCACGTGGTCAAGGCTTTCAACCTCTGCCACGAGGACGTGTGGCGTATGCGGCCGCCCGTCTTCGATGGGCGACCACTGGCCGTGCCGGTCTGCGGGGACGACGAGACGGCCCTCGCGCGTGTACGCGAGTTGGTGCAGGACGTGGGCTGCGACCCCGTGGCCGGCGGCGGTCTCGAACGTGCGGGACTCCTGGAAGCGACCGCCGCGCTGTTCATCGCCCTGTGGGTCGGCGAGGGAGCGGATGCGCAGGCAATCGCACCTCCGCTGGCCTACGCGGCCGGACCGAGCCACCAGGAAACGGAACTCGGCGGGGGCTTTCCGCTCGAGGCTGCCTGAGCAGCAGGTGTCCCGGCCGCTCCAAGTGCCGCAGAACCCGCCAAGGCCGGCTGACGCATCGGCAGACTATGCCTCCTCGGCGACGCACGGCCCTCACAGGCAGCGAGCCGCCATCCATCAGCAGAACCGCCCGCCAGGCCGACACGCGGGCTCTCGCTCTGCGCGACAACCTCGCTGACACGGCATCACCGTGCTGGCGAGGCGTCAGCGTTGCTGCACGCCGAGCTGGTTCGCGGCGGCTTCCGCGGTCTGCGCGAGCAGGACGGCAATGGTCATCGGCCCCACGCCGCCGGGAACCGGAGTGATCAGACGAGCTCGTGTGAGGGCGGTGTCGTAGTCCACATCGCCGACGTTGCCCGGGTTGTAGCCGGCGTCGACCACGACCGCGCCAGGTTTGATGTCCTCACCGCGGATCAGCCGAGGCCGTCCCACGGCTGCTACCACGACATCCGCTTCCCGGACGATCGCCGACAGGTCAGCCGTGCGGGAGTGGCAGTACGTCACCGTCGCGTCCTTGGCGAGCAGGAGCATCCCGGCCGGTTTGCCGAGAATCGCGCTGCGACCCACCACGACGGCGTGCTTGCCGGCGAGTTCGACGTCGTACGCTTCCAGCAACCGCATGATCCCGCCCGGAGTGCAGGACACGAAGCCCGGCAGTGCGAAGCTCATCGCGGCGAAGGAATGCATCGTGACCCCGTCGACGTCCTTCTCCGGAGCGATGGCCTCGAACGCCGCTCGCTCGTCGATGTGCGGGCCGCAGGGGTGCTGGAGCAGGATCCCGTGCACGTCCGGATCGCTGGACAGGTCCGCGAGGGTGTCGATCAGTTCGGCGGTCGTGGTGGCGCCAGGCAGGACGATGTGCCGGGACTTGATGCCTGCCTTCGCGCACCGTGCTCGTTTCATGCGGACGTACGTGGCCGACGCGGGATCCTCTCCCACCAGCACCGTCGCCAGGCAGGGACTGGTACCCGTGTGTCGTGAGATCTCCGCCGCCTTGGCAGCAGCCTCTTCGACGATGCGTTCGGCGAGGCTGGTGCCATGCATGAGCTGGGCCGTCTGAGTCGCGGACATCGTTGCCCTCCAGGCGTTGCTGACCACTTGCCCAGGCGCACGGCAACGACGTCTCGTCAGACCGCTCCCCGGTGGTGCTCCACCTCAGCGCCAGTCACGGCCCACCCCGAACTGTAGGTGCCCAAACTCGGGGCCAGACAGTGTCGGCTCTCTCGTTTACGATGCCGAGTTCTGCGTCTGGAACGCCAAGTGGCCGTCCTCTACGTCCACCGTCACCCGGCCGCCCTCCTCGACCCTGCCGTCCAGCAGCAGTCGGGAGAGTTCGTTCTCCACCTCGCGCTGGATCGTGCGGCGCAGCGGGCGGGCGCCGTACTCCGGCTGGTAGCCGTGGTCGGCCAGCCATTCCACCGCCTGGTCCGTGAAGGTCACCGTGATGCCCTTGGCCTGGACGAGGGAGCGGGTGCGGTCCAGCAGCAGGTTGGTGATCTGGCGCAGTTCGTCCGTGGTGAGCTGCCGGAAGACGACGATCTCGTCGATGCGGTTGAGGAACTCCGGGCGGAAGTGCTCACGCAGGGGGCGCAGGATCTGCTCCCGCCGGGCCTCCTCGTCCGCGTCGGCGCCGCCCGCCGCGAAGCCCGTGGTGGCACCGCGGCGGGTGATCGCCTCGGAGCCGAGGTTGCTGGTCATCACGATGACGGTGTTGGTGAAGTCGACCGTGCGGCCCTGGGAGTCGGTGAGGCGTCCGTCGTCGAGGACCTGGAGCAGGATGTTGAAGACGTCCGGGTGGGCCTTCTCGACCTCGTCCAGCAGCAGGAGTGAGTACGGGTGGCGGCGGACCACCTCGGTGAGCTGGCCGGCCTCCTCGTGGCCGACGTAACCGGGCGGGGCGCCGATCAGACGGCTCACCGTGTGCCGCTCCTGGTACTCGCTCATGTCGAGGCGGACCATGCGGTCCTCGCTGCCGAACAGGGCCTCGGCGAGCGCCCGGGCCAGTTCGGTCTTGCCGACGCCGGTCGGGCCGAGGAAGAGGAAGCTGCCGATCGGCCGGTCGGGGTTGGCCAGACCGGCGCGGGAGCGCAGCACCGCGTCCGAGACGACCCGCACGGCCTCGTCCTGGCCGACGACCCGCTGGTGCAGGTGCTCCTCCAGGCCCAGCAGCCGGTCCTTCTCCTCCTGGGTGAGGCTGCTGACCGGGATGCCGGTCTGCCGGGACACCACCTCGGCGATCGCCTCGGCCCCGACCACCAGGTCCTGGCCCTCGTCGATCTCGCCCTCGCCGCCAGCCTGGGTGATCCGCTGCTTCAGGTCCACGATCCGGTCGCGCAACTGGGAGGCCTGCTCGTACTGCTCCTCCGCGACCGCCTGGTCCTTGTCCCGGGTCAGCTCCTCCAGTTCGCGCTCCATGGCGCGGACGTCCGTGCCCTTGGTCCGGGCCCGCAGCCGCACCCGGGCACCGGCCTGGTCGATCAGGTCGATGGCCTTGTCGGGCAGCCGGCGGTCGGTGAGGTAGCGGTCCGAGAGCTCCACGGCCGCCACCAGGGCCTCGTCGGTGTAGCGGACCTGGTGGTGGGCCTCGTAGCGGTCCCGGAGACCGCGCAGGATCTCGATGGCGTCGGCGGCGGTGGGCTCCGGCACCATGATCGGCTGGAAGCGGCGGGCCAGCGCCGCGTCCTTCTCGATCCGGCGGTACTCCTCCAGCGTGGTGGCGCCCACGATGTGCAGCTCGCCACGGGCGAGGGCCGGCTTGAGGATGTTGCCGGCGTCCATGGAACTGCCGTCACCGCCACCGGCCCCGGCGCCGACGACCGTGTGCAGCTCGTCGATGAAGATGATCAACTCTTCGGAGTGGGCGCGGATCTCGCCCACGATGTTGTTCATCCGCTCCTCGAAGTCGCCCCGGTAGCGGGTGCCCGCGACCACGCCCGTCAGGTCCAGCGCGACGACACGGCGCCCGATCAGCACGTCGGGCACGTCCCCCTCGGAGATGCGCTGTGCCAGCCCCTCGACGATGGCGGTCTTGCCGACGCCCGCGTCACCGATCAGCACCGGGTTGTTCTTGCCGCGCCGGGAGAGGACCTCGACGGTCTGCTCGATCTCCTGGTCCCGGCCGATCACCGGGTCGATACGGCCCTGCCGGGCCAGTTCGGTGAGGTCGCGGCCGTACTTGTCGAGGGTCGGCGTGTTCGTCACGCGCGGCCGTTCGGCCTGGGGGGCCTCCGGCGCCTCGGGCGGGCCGGACGGGGCGAAGCGCGCCGCGTTCAGTATGTGCCCGGCGGCCGAGTCGGGGTTCGAGGCCAGGGCGCTGAGCACGTGCTCCGGGCCGATGTAGCCGTAGCCGCGGGCCCGGGCCATCTCATGCGCGTCCAGCAGGGCCCGCTTGGCCGCGGGGGTGAGGGAGAGCGCGGTCGGCGGCGGAGTGTCCTCCGGGCCGTGCTGGGTGGGGCCCGACCGCTCGTCGATCTGGGAGGCCATCGAGTCCGGATTGGCCCCGGCCTTGCTGAGCAGGGTCCGGGTGGGCTCGGTGGCGAGCGCCGCCCGCAGCAGGTGTTGTGTGTCCAGGTCCCGGCTGCCGTGCTCGGCGGCGTACTGGGCGGCGCCGCGGACGAGCTCCCGGGCCGGCTGGCTGAGCAGCCGCCCGAGGTCGATCTGCCGGGGACTCGGACGCGGTCCGCCGAAGAAGCGTGCGAGGAATTCTCCGAAGGGGTCCGAGCCGTAGCCCTCCGGGCTGGTGAAGCCGCTGCTCATGGGCCTTCCGTTCCCGGCGTCCCCGGCGCCCGGGCGGGGGACGCCCTCGCTGGTCGACGTGCCGGGGTCGGGTAACCCGGGTGGCAGCCCGTTACACCTGGGGCGCGCTCGTAGAACACCTTCGCACGATCGCGGGTGACGGGCACCTTCGGGGCATTTCGGGAGGATCCGGGCTGCCGGGCGAGGTCAGCGTGCGGTCAGGATCCTCGGTCCGGAGTCCGTGATCGCCACCGTGTGCTCCGCGTGAGCCGCGCGGGAGCCGTCGTCGGTCTTCAGGGTCCAGCCGTCGGGGGCCGCGTGGAAGCCGTCCGTGCCGCCGGCGATGACCATGGGCTCGATCGCCAGCGCCATGCCGTGCCGTAGCCGCATCCCGCGCCCCGGGCGGCCCTCGTTCGGCACGGACGGGTCCTCGTGCATGCGGCGGCCGATGCCGTGGCCTCCGAAACCGTCCGGGATGCCGTAGCCCGCGGCGCGGCACACGGTGCCGATCGCGTGGGCGATGTCGCCGATGCGGTTGCCCACCACGGCCGCCTCGATGCCCGCGGCGAGGGCTCGCTCGACGGTCTCGATCAGGCGCAGGTCGGCCTCCCGCGGCGTGCCCACGACGAAGCTGAGCGCCGAGTCGCCGACCCAGCCGCCCAGTTCGGCACCGAAGTCGAGCGACACGAGGTCGCCGTCGCGCAGCCGGTAGCGGCCCGGGACGCCGTGCACGATCGCGTCGTTGACCGAGGCGCAGAGGACGGCGGGGAAGGGGGTCGGGGCGAAGGAGGGACGGTATCCCAGGAACGGTGACTTCGCGCCCGCCTCGCGCAGCACGCCGTGCGCCACCTCGTCCAGTTCCAGCAGGGAGACGCCCACGTCCGCGGCCTGCCGTGCGGCCGTCAGTGCGCGGGCGACGACCTGGCCCGCCTCGTACATGGCATCGATCGATGTGTCGGTCTTCAGCTCCACCATGCCAATTACTATACCGGTATTAGAATGGGGGCATGGTGCGCACCCCTCTCACCCCCGAAGAGCGCGAACGCGGCGAGCGGCTGGGCAAGCTGCTGCGTGAGGCGCGTGGCGACCGGAGCATGACGGAGATCGCCGCGCGCGCGGGTATCTCCGCGGAGACCCTCCGGAAGATCGAGACCGGGCGGGCCCCGACCCCGGCCTTCTTCACGGTGGCCGCGCTGGCCGGTGTCCTCGGGCTGTCCATGGACGAACTGGCGGGGCAGTGCGTGATGGTGCCGGTCTGACGCGCGCGGCGCTGAGGCTCCCGCGCCGCACGCGAAAACTCCCCGTAGCACGTCTGTAACACGGCTGGTGTTGCCTACTGGACGGAGCCCTCCGGTCCGGACAGGGGAGTCGAGCGATGGCGGCGGATCAACTCCCGTCCGAAGTAAGGGAGTTCGCGCACTACCTGGACGGCCTGCTGGCACGCCTGGACCCGTCCGGAGGCTGGTGCGCGGTGTTCTGGCAGCGCGACCCCGAGGGCATGCGGGCCTGCCTCGACGGGCGCGAGCTGCCGCCCTGGGACGTGGTGGAGGCCTTGCTGCACGACCTCGCCGGGCAGTACGGCCCCGGAGGCGCCGGCCCGGAGTCGGAACGTGCCCGGACCCTGCACGCCTCAGCGCTCGCGGCGTTCGACGCCCGGCCGGGCGCCCGCGACGCACTCGGGGACCGGCTCGACGTCATGCTCCGCGAGCAGCGGTACGCCGCCGACCGCCAGGCCGAACTGACCCGCCTCCTCGCCTCGGCCGCCACCCGCGACCAGGCCGACGCCCTCCGCCTCGACCTGGCCTGGGTCCACGACGACCACGAACGCGCGACGGCGCGGTGCGCGGAACTCCGGGCCCGGATGGCCGGTCTGGACCGCCGTGAGCGGGAGGCCGTGACGGTCCGGCGCGGCCCCGGTGGACCCGGTTCCCCGGTGCGGGGCGACGGGGGCGCACCGGGCGGCGCCGGCCCGGGGGCTGCGCAGGGCCCCCACGGCGTCGGGGGCGCCCCCGACGGGTACGGAGCGCGGCGCCACCCGTCAGACGGCCCCTCCGCGGCGCCGGACGAACACATCCGACCGGACCCTCGCGACCCATCCGCCACCACAACGCCCGCCCCACCACGGCACCGCGAGCGGACACCGGACGGGCCGGGCCATGTCGCTCCGGAGGACACCCGGCACGCGGGCTCGGGCCCCGGGCTGGGGGGTCGTTCGTTCGGGCAGGCCCTGGATGGGAAGGGCCTCGGTTCGGAGGGGATCCGGCGTGCGGGCTCGACTCCCGGGCAGGGGGATCGTTGGTTCGGGCAGGCGCCGGATGAGACGGGCCTCGGCTCGGAGGACACCCGGCACGCGGGCTCGGGCCCCGGGCTGGGGGGTCGTTCGTTCGGGCAGGCGCCGGATGAGACGGGCCTCGGCTCGGAAGACACCCGGCACGCGGGCTCGGGTCCCGGGCCGGAGGGGCGGCCGGGTGAGCGGGCGAGCGGTTGGGCCGCCCCCGGGGAAGCCGCCGCCGACGCCAGGTCCCAGCCGGACGCAGCCTCGCTGTCCGCCACCCCCGAGGCTCCGGCCTCCCGGCCGTTCGACCCACCCGAACTTCCAGCCCCCCGCCCGCCCGTCCCCAAGCAGCGCAAACGCCGGCGCGGCAGCGCACGGTTCGCCGGGATGGCCGAGGAGGAGGACGCTGCCGTCGTCGTACCGCCCGCTGCCGTGCCGACGCTTCCCGACCCCGCCCCCGTCACCGGCCGCGGCCCGCGTGGCGCGCGGTTCGCCTGGGCCGACGCGGACAGGGGAGCGGAGCCCGCGCAGCCGCCGGGCGAAGCCATGGGGGTGGGGGACCGCGGCGAGGTCGCACGCACCGTCGAGGCACTCGCGCGGCTGCGGGGCGAGGGGCGCAGCGGAGAGGCCCACGCGCTGCTGGTCGAGGCCGCGGACTGCGCCCCTGCCACGTTCCCGCTGCTCGCGGACGAGCTGGAGCGGGCCGGGCTGGGTGCCGACTGGCAGACACTGCTGTGGGAGGCCGCCTCGCTGCCCGCTGGCCGGCTGGTCGCCGCGGCGGACGCGCTGGGCGCGGCCGGGCGTCCGGGAGACGGGCAGCAGATCCTGCGGCAGGGCGTCGCCCGGCCCCCGGGCGAGGTCGGGCACGCCGTGCTCGGGCTCGTCGCCGAGGGACGTCGCCGCGAGGTGCGCACCCTGCTCGACGCCTACGTCAGGGCCCGCACCCCTGAGGAGGCGGCCCGCAGCGTCGAACCCGACCCCCGGCGCCTGGTACCGCTCCTGCTGGAGGCAGCCCAGGGAGTGTCGGAGGAGCGCCGGTGGGACCTCGTGCACGCCCTCCGGGTCGCCGGATTCCCCGCCTGACCGCCCCCACGGCGTCCCGGGCGACTCACCCACAGGAGTGCGAATCGCGCCCGGTCCAGCGGGTTGGGGACGATGGTCTTGGCAAGCCCTCGCCGGAGGCTTACGTTCGTGGCTCTATGGCCCGTTTCTACGGGCGTAGAGGCGCTGACGTCGCGTCGAAGGAGCAGCTCATGGCCAACGTCGTACGTGCCGCTCTGGTCCAGGCCACCTGGACCGGCGACACCGAGTCCATGGTGGCGAAACACGAGGAGCACGCCCGCGAGGCGGCCTGCCGGGGCGCGAGGATCATCGGTTTCCAGGAAGTCTTCAACAGCCCCTACTTCTGCCAGGTCCAGGAGCCCGAGCACTACCGCTGGGCCGAGCCCGTCCCCGACGGCCCCACCGTGCGCCGGATGCGGACCCTCGCCCGCGAGACCGGCATGGTGATCGTCGTGCCGGTCTTCGAGATCGAGCAGTCCGGCTTCTACTACAACACCGCGGCCGTGATCGACTCCGACGGCAGCTACCTCGGCAAGTACCGCAAGCACCACATCCCGCAGGTCAAGGGCTTCTGGGAGAAGTACTACTTCAAACCCGGCAACCTCGGCTGGCCCGTCTTCGAGACATCCGTCGGCCGGGTCGGCGTCTACATCTGCTACGACCGCCACTTCCCGGAGGGCTGGCGGCAGCTCGGCCTGGCCGGGGCCCAGCTGGTCTACAACCCCTCCGCCACGCACCGCGGCCTCTCCTCCCACCTGTGGCAGCTGGAGCAGCCCGCCGCGGCCGTCGCCAACGAGTACTTCGTCGCCGCGATCAACCGCGTCGGCCAGGAGGAGTACGGGGACAACGACTTCTACGGCACGAGCTACTTCGTCGACCCGCGCGGGCAGTTCGTCGGGGACGTCGCCAGCGACAGCAAGGAGGAGCTCGTGGTCCGGGACCTCGACCTCGACCTCATCGAAGAAGTGCGGCAGCAGTGGGCCTTCTACCGCGACCGCCGCCCCGACGCCTACGAAGGGCTGGTGAAGCCGTGACCGACGACCTGCTGGGCCGCCACCGGGCCGTGCTCCCCGACTGGCTCGCCCTCTACTACGAGGACCCCATCGAGATCACCCACGGCGAGGGCCGCCACGTCTGGGACGCCCAGGGCAACCGCTACCTCGACTTCTTCGGCGGCATCCTCACCACCATGACCGCGCACGCGCTGCCCGAGGTGACCAAGGCGGTGAGCGAGCAGGCCGGGCGGATCATCCACTCCTCGACCCTGTACCTCAACCGCCCGATGGTCGAACTCGCCGAGCGCATCGCCCAGCTGAGCGGCATCCCCGACGCCCGCGTCTTCTTCACCACCTCCGGCACCGAGGCCAACGACACGGCCCTGCTGCTCGCCACGGCGTACCGGCGCAGCAACACGATCCTGGCCATGCGCAACAGCTACCACGGCCGTTCCTTCAGCTCCGTCGGCATCACCGGCAACCGCGGCTGGTCCCCGACCTCGCTGTCGCCGCTGCAGACCCTGTACGTCCACGGCGGCGTGCGCACCCGCGGCCCCTACGCCCATCTCGGCGACGCCGACTTCATCGCGGCCTGTGTCGAGGACCTGGTCGACCTGCTCGGGCACACCCGCGCCCCGGCCGCGCTGATCGCCGAACCCATCCAGGGCGTCGGCGGCTTCACCTCGCCGCCGGACGGGCTGTACGCCGCGTTCCGCGAGGTGCTGCGCGAGCGCGGCATCCTGTGGATCGCCGACGAGGTGCAGACCGGGTGGGGCCGTACCGGCGAGCACTTCTGGGGCTGGCAGGCCCACGGCCGGAACGGGCCGCCGGACATCCTGACCTTCGCCAAGGGCATCGGCAACGGCATGTCCATCGGCGGTGTCGTCGCCCGCTCCGAGATCATGAACTGCCTGGACTCCAACAGCATCTCCACGTTCGGCGGCACCCAGATCACCATGGCGGCGGGCCTCGCCAACCTCAACTATCTGCTGGAACACGATCTGCAGGGCAACTCACGGCGCGTCGGCGGTCTGCTCATCGAGCGGCTGCGGGCCGTCGCCGCACAGGTGCCGGCCGTACGGGAGGTACGCGGACGCGGCCTGATGATCGGCATCGAGATCACCGAACCGGGGACCGATACGGCCGATCCGAAGGCCGCCGCGGCCGTCCTGGAGGCGGCCCGCGAGGGCGGCCTGCTGATCGGCAAGGGCGGCGGCCACAACACCAGTTCGCTGCGTGTCGCCCCGCCGCTGTCCCTCAACGTCGCGGAGGCCGAGGAAGGCGCCGCGATCCTCGAGACCGCTCTGAGGAGCATCCAGTAGCAGTGGGCTGAACGACAGAACAAGGGATACGGCGCCATGACCATCACCTTGGATTCCCTGGAACCCGCGCTGTCGGTCCGGCAGGTCCTCACCCTGGAGCGGGTGCTCGCCGGGGAGCCCGAGGTGGTGGCCGGTGCGAGCCAGCTCGACCGGCCGGTGCGCTGGGTGCACGTCGCCGAGGCCGCCGACGTCGGCGTGATGCTCAGCGGCGGCGAGATGGTCCTCACCACGGGCGTGCTGCTGGCCGGCGACGAGGACAAGCAGGCCGAGTACGTCCGCTCGCTGTACCGCGCGGAGGCCGCCGCCGTCGTCCTCGGACTCGGCCGCGCCTTCCCGGCCCCGCCGGACGTGATGCGCAGGGCCGCAGAGCGGTGCGGACTGCCGATGGTCGTCCTGCACCGGCCCTTCCCCTTCGCCGAGCTCACCGAGGAGGTCCAGTCACGGCTCGTACGGCGCAAGTTCGCCGCCGTCAGCCTCTCCGAGGCCGTCCGCACCGAACTCACCGCCCTCATCACCGCGGGAGCCCCGCTGCAACGCCTGCTCGACGAGGTCGCCCGGCACAGCGCCTGCCCGGTCGTCGTCACCAACCTCGCCCACCGCGTCCTCGGCACGGCGGGGGAGCGGCCGGCCGTGGACGACGTGCTGCGCGACTGGGAACGCATCGCCCGCCAGGCATGGGGGCACCACCCAGGCCGTTCAGGCACTGGGGGAGGTACCGAGGGCGACGGCTGGATCCGGGCCGAACTGGGCGGCCGCGGGGAGCGGTGGGGCCGGATCGTGCTCTGCGGCTACCGCGGCGACACCGCCACCGGGCGGCTGCTCGCCGACCGCGCCGCCGAGGCCCTCGTCCTGCACCGCATGCTCGGCGGCGCCGCCTGCTCGTGGGAGGAGCAGTCCGCGCAGAGCCTGCTCACCGACCTGGTCAGCGGTGTCGTACCGGCACGTCAGCTGCTGCCCCGGGCGCGTGCGGCCGGACTGCCGGTCAACCGGCGGACGTTCGTGCCGCTGGTCGTCCGCGACGGTGACACCGGACGGCTGGAGCGGCTGCTGCGGCTGCTGGGCCTGCCCGGCCTGGTCGCCGAACTGGCCGACGGGGCCACCGCCGTGCTGCTCAGCCTCGCCCGCGACCAGGACGCGGGCGCTCTCGCCGAACACTTCGCGACCCGGCTGCGCACCGAGTCCGGCACCGCCCGCACGGTCGTCGCCGCGGCCGACCCCCGGACCGGCTGGGACGACGTACCCGCCGGACTGCGCGAGGCGCAGCACGTCGCGGACGCCGTCGCCGACTCCGCCGCGGCCCTCGAACTTCCGCCCGTCGTCCGCCTCAAGGACGTCCACCTGCGGGGCCTGATCCGACTCCTGCGGGACGACCCGCACGTCCAGTCCTTCGCGGAACGGGAGCTGGGCGGGCTGCTGCGCGAGACCGACGAGACCCTGCTGTCCGTCCTGCGCACCTACCTCGCCACCGGCCGCAACAAGTCCCGCACGGCCCTGCTCCACCACGTCTCCCGGCCCGCCCTCTACCGCCGACTGGAGTCCATACAGGTCCGCCTCGGCGTGGACCTCGACGACTTCGAGCAGGCCGCCTCGGTGCACATCGCGCTCCTCGCGCACGACGCGCAACAGCAGTGAAACACCCGACCACCTGGGAAAACGGCGGTGAAACATGGGCCCACGGCAGAGTGACACGGTGGCACGCCGCACACCCCCGGACGTGACACCGTGCAACTCAAAGACGACTTCCGGACTTCCTAGGCTCACGGCACACCGAGCGACCGGAGGTCCCGATGAGCCGAGTGATCCGTGCCGCCGTCTTCCAGACCGCCTGGACCGGCGACAAGGAGTCGATGATCCAGGTCCACGAGCAGGCGGCCCGCGACGCGGCCGCGCAGGGCGCCCAGGTCCTGTGCTTCCAGGAGCTGTTCTACGGGCCCTACTTCTGCCAGGTCCAGGACCCGGCCTTCTACGAGTACGCCGAGCGGATCCCCGAGGGCCCGATCGTCCGCCGCTTCCAGGCACTCGCGAAGGAACTGGGCATCGTCCTGGTGCTGCCGATGTACGAGGAGGAACAACCCGGGGTCCTCTACAACACCGCCGCCGTGATCGACGCGGACGGCTCCTATCTCGGCAAGTACCGCAAGACCCACATTCCTCAGGTCAGGGGCTTCTGGGAGAAGTTCTACTTCCGCCCGGGCAACTCCGGCTGGCCCGTCTTCGACACCAAGGTCGGCCGGGTCGGCGTCTACATCTGCTACGACCGCCACTTCCCCGAGGGCTGGCGGGCGCTCGGCCTCGCGGGCGCGGAGATCGTCTTCAACCCCTCGGCCACCTCCCGCGGCCTCTCCGGCTACCTCTGGCAGCTGGAACAGCCGGCGGCGGCCGTGGCCAACGAGTACTTCGTCGCCGCGATCAACCGGGTGGGCGTCGAGGAGTACGGCGACAACGACTTCTACGGAACCTCGTACTTCGTCGACCCGGAGGCCCAGTTCGTCGGCGAGGTGGCGAGCGACAAGGAGAGCGAACTGGTCGTCCGCGACCTGGACATGGCGAAGCTGCGAGAGGTCCGCGACCGCTGGCAGTTCTACCGGGACCGGGCACCTGGAACGTACGGGCCGCTGACGGACCTCTAGGGGCGCGGGGCTGTATTCGATATGCGGCTGCCGCCGCGCGGGCGCGACCAGCCACACACAACCGGCACGTCAAAACGGCGAGGAGCGACAGAGCATGAGCACCCGAACCGTCATCCGCGGTGGCCTGGTCATCACCGCCTCCGACGAACTGCACGCCGACGTCCTGATCGAGGACGGCCGAATCGCCGCCCTCGCGGCCTCCAACACCCCCGCCGCGCAGGCCTTCACCCCCGACCGGGTCATCGACGCCACCGGAAAGTACGTCATCCCCGGCGGCGTCGACGCCCACACCCACATGGAACTCCCCTTCGGCGGCACCTTCGCCTCCGACACCTTCGAGACCGGCACCCGCGCCGCCGCCTGGGGCGGCACGACCACGATCGTCGACTTCGCCGTGCAGAGCGTCGGCCACACCCTGCGCGAGGGCCTCGACGCCTGGCACGCCAAGGCCGAGGGCAACTGCGCGATCGACTACGGCTTCCACATGATCGTCTCCGACGTGAACCAGGAGACCCTCAAGGAGATGGACCTGCTGATCGAGGAGGGCGTGTCCTCGTTCAAGCAGTTCATGGCCTACCCGGGGGTGTTCTACTCCGACGACGGCCAGATCCTGCGCGCCATGCAGCGCTCCGCCGAGAACGGCGGCCTGATCATGATGCACGCCGAGAACGGCATCGCCATCGACGTCCTGGTGGAGCAGGCGCTGGCCCGCGGCGAGACCGACCCGCGCTTCCACGGCGAGGTCCGCAAGGCCCTGCTGGAGGCCGAGGCCACCCACCGCGCCATCAAGCTCGCCCAGGTCGCGGGCGCCCCCCTGTACGTCGTGCACGTCTCGGCGACGGAGGCGGTCGCCGAGCTGGCCCGGGCCCGCGACGAGGGGCTCAACGTCTTCGGCGAGACGTGCCCGCAGTACCTGTTCCTGTCCACCGACAACCTCGCAGAGCCGGACTTCGAGGGCGCCAAGTACGTGTGCAGCACACCGCTCAGGCCCCGGGAACACCAGGCCGCGCTGTGGCGGGGCCTGCGCACCAACGACCTCCAGGTCGTCTCCACCGATCACTGCCCCTTCTGCTTCGTCGGCCAGAAGGAGCTCGGCCGCGGCGACTTCTCCAAGATCCCCAACGGCCTCCCGGGCGTCGAGAACCGGATGGACCTCCTCCACCAGGCGGTCCTCGACGGGCACATCTCACGCCGCCGCTGGATCGAGATCGCCTGCGCCACTCCGGCCCGGATGTTCGGCCTGTACCCGAAGAAGGGCACCATCGCGCCGGGCGCGGACGCCGACGTCGTCATCTACGACCCGCACGCCGAGCAGGTCATGTCCGCCGACACGCACCACATGAACGTCGACTACTCGGCGTACGAGGGCAAACGCGTCACCGGCCGGGTCGAGACGGTCCTCTCGCGGGGCGTGCCCGTCATCACCGAGCGGGAGTACACCGGTCACGCCGGACACGGCGTCTTCACCCCGCGATCCACCTGTCAGTACCTCAACTAGGAGTGGCGCAGATGGACTTCGGACTCGTCCTGCAGACCGACCCGCCGGCCTCGCGGGTGATCAGCCTGATGAAGCGCGCGGAACGGAACGGTTTCTCGCACGGCTGGACCTTCGACTCCGCCGTGCTGTGGCAGGAGCCGTTCGTGATCTACAGCCAGATCCTGGCCAACACCACGAAACTGAAGGTCGGGCCGATGGTGACCAACCCGGGCACCCGCACCTGGGAGGTCACCGCCTCCACCTTCGCCACCCTCAACGACATGTTCGGCAACCGCACGGTCTGCGGCATCGGCCGCGGTGACTCCGCCATGCGCGTGGCCGGCCGCAAGCCCAACACCCTGGCCCGCATCAGCGACGCCATGCAGGTCATCCGGGCGCTGGCCGGCGGCCGGGAGGCCGACCTCGGCGGCGGGACCGTCGTCCGCTTCCCGTGGATCAGGCCAGGCGCCGAACTGCCCGTGTGGATGGCCGCGTACGGCCCCAAGGCCCTGAAGATGGCCGGTGAGGAGGCGGACGGGTTCATCCTCCAGCTGGCCGACCTGTATCTGACCGAGTACATGGTCAAGGCCGTGAAGGACGCGGCCGTCGCCGCCGGCCGGGACCCGGAGGCGGTGACCGTCTGCGTGGCCGCCCCGGCCTACGTCACCGAGGACGACTCGCCCGAGGCGCTCGCCCACGCGCGCGAGCAGTGCCGGTGGTTCGGCGGGATGGTCGGCAACCATGTCGCCGACCTGGTGGCCAAGTACGGCGAGCACTCCGCCGCCGTACCCGACGAACTCACCGCTTACATCAAGGCGCGCGAGGGGTACGACTACTCCCACCACGGGCGCAGCGGGAACCCCGACACCCAGTTCGTGCCCGACGAGATCGTCGACCGGTTCTGCCTGATCGGCCCGGTCGAGCGGCACATCGAGAAGCTGAACGCGCTGCGCGCGCTCGGCGTGGACCAGTTCGCCGTCTACGACATGCACGACGCGCAGGAGGCCGTGATCGACGCGTACGGATCACGGGTGATCCCGGCCGTCAACGGCTGATCCCCCCGGCGCTACCCCACTGACTCCCCCTTCCCGGCGGCCGGGAAGGGGGCCCAGGACGCTCCCGAGCGCACCCCCCATCGGCGTCACCCGCATGGCCTTTCCCGTCCCACCTCCCCTGATTGGCCTGGCCCATGACCGACACCGCTCCCACGGCCACACCGCCGACCTCACAAGTCACCCTCGCCGACGGCCGGGTGGAGATCGCCCCGGGCGTTCCCGCACCGACCGGCCGCTACGCCAACGCGGACCTGCTGCCGGTCCCCGTCGAGGGGCGCACCTGGACCACGTACAACTTCTCCGCGCTGTGGGTCGGCATGGCCCACAACACCGCCTCCTGGACCCTGGCCTCCGGTCTGATCGCCGTCGGCATGGACTGGAAGCAGGCGGTGTTCACCATCGCCCTGGCCAACGTGATCGTGCTGATACCGATGCTGCTCACCGGGCACGCCGGACCGAAGTACGGCATACCCTTCCCCGTCTTCGCACGGGCCTCCTTCGGTGTCCGTGGGGCCAACCTGCCCGCCGTCGTACGGGCGTTGGTCGCGTGCGGCTGGTTCGGCATCCAGACCTGGATCGGCGGCGAGGCCATCTACTTCCTGGCCGGCAAGCTCATCGGCAGCGGCTGGACGGACGCCGCGAAGGTCGGCGGCCACGCCTGGACCATGTGGCTGTCGTTCGCGATCTTCTGGGCGCTCCAGGTCGTCATCATCTACCGCGGCATGGAGACGATCCGCCGCTTCGAGAACTGGGCGGCGCCGTTCGTGCTCGTCGGGGCGTTCGTGATGCTGTGGTGGATGAGCGGCAAGGCGGGCGGTTTCGGCCCGCTGTTCGACCAGCCCTCCAAGCTCGGCTGGGGCGCCGACTTCTGGAAGCTGTTCGCACCCGCGCTCATGGGCATGATCGGCTTCTGGTCCACGCTGTCGCTGAACATCCCGGACTTCACCCGCTACGGCAAGAGCCAGAAGGCGCAGACGTGGGGGCAGGCGCTCGGTCTGCCGACGACGATGACGCTGTTCGCGTTCCTGTCGGTGATGGTCACCTCGGGCTCGCAGGCCGTCTACGGCGAAGCCATCTGGGACCCGGTGCAGCTCGCGGCCAGGACCGACAACACGGTGGGTCTGCTCTTCGCCCTCGTCACCGTCCTGGTGGCGACGCTGTCGGTCAACGTCGCGGCCAACCTGGTCTCGCCGGCGTTCGACTTCTCCAACATCGCCCCGCGGAAGATCAGTTTCCGGGCGGGCGCCCTCGCCACCTGCGTGCTCGGCGTGCTCATCTTCCCCTGGAAGCTGTACTCCGACCCGCAGGGCTACATCTTCACCTGGCTCGGCCTGGTCGGCGGTCTGCTCGGCACCGTCGCCGGCATCCTCATCGCCGACTACTGGATCCTGCGCCGCTCCCGGCTGGACCTGGCCGACCTGTACCGCACGGGCGGTCGCTACTGGTACGAGGGCGGCTGGAACTGGCCGGCCGTCGTCGCCTTCGTGGCCGGCGGCGTCCTGGCCGTCGGCGGAGCGAGCTTCAGGCCGCTGATCGACGGCCGCCCCGTCCCGGCACTGGCCGGCCTGGCCGACTACGGCTGGGCGGTGGGCCTCGGCACGTCGATGCTGCTGTACCTGGTGCTGATGACGGCGACGGGCCGCAACCGGACCACCGTCTGACGGGAAACGCGGGCGCCGGAGGGCGGTCAGCCCTTGCCGCCACCGTCCTCCAGCGCGGCGACCGCTTCCTTGGCGGCCTTGATGGCGCCCTTGTTGATGGTGTCCGTGTCGGGCGCCTTCTTCGACTCGAAGTCACTGCCGTTGTACGTGATGACGACCAGCGCGTTGGCGGCGCGGGCGACGACCGTTCCCTCGCGGGTCTCCTGCTTGTCCTCGGTGGTGAGGTTCACGACGGAGTACGCGCTGTCGCCCAGACCCGGGACGGCCCCTCCGCCGCTCTTCTCCTCGGTGCGGGCCGTGTACGACTTCTGCGCCGCCTCGTCCGACCCCATGATCTCGAAGGAGACGTCGAGCCAGCGGTAGTCGTACCCCTTGAGCGCGTTCCAGGAGCAGGTGCGGCGCAACGCGGAGTCCGTGGACGGGATCTCCTTGCCGGCCTTCTTGGCCCCCGGGACCAGGGACGTGACGGTCTTCTCGGTGACGCTCCCGCACGGGGCGGGCGCGGCCGGGTACGTCTTCGACTCGGTCGACGTCGACGGCGCGGACGCGGACTGCGTCCCGGTCTTCTCTTCGGCCGGCCTGTGCTCGGCCGCCTGCGGCGCGGCGAGCGGACCGGACGACAGCGCCCAGCCCGCCGCGGCGAGCACGGCCACCGGCGACAGGCGTGCGGTCAGGGCGAGGGGCAGAGGTAGGGAACGCACGGCGCCCTTCTCGTGGGGGACGGACGGTGCGGATCAGGTCCGCACGGCGGGCGGGACGACAGTGTCACATGAGTCCCTGTGAGGCGGAAGTGCGACCTCCCAGCCGGGCCGCGGGAATACTGTTCGCGTCGGCGCGGTCGCGCTGCGCAGCGCGGATCGGGCCCGCGCCCCCTGGGCAAGGCGGGACATACCTCGACTTCGCGGCACAGGAGGGACATTCACGTCATGGGCGTCGCCCGGTCGGCCGACGTTCGCAGCGCGTGGTCGAGGAAGCGCCGCGCGATCGGCGGCACGGCACGTGAGCTGAGCCAGGCGATGCCGATGTCCCGGGCGCCCCGGACGTCGGTGATCTCCAGGTAGCGGATCGGGGACTCGGAGGCCGCCGTGATGTCCGGCGACGACGGAATGAGGGACACCCCCAGACCCGCGGCGACCAGGCCGCGCAGGGTCTCCACCTCCTCGCCCTCGAAGGCGATCACCGGAGTGAAGCCGGCCTCGCGGCACAGTGCCGCGGTGATGTCGCGCAGCCCGTATCCCTGCTTGAGCAGGATGAACCGCTCCTCGGCCACCTCGGCCAGACGGATCCGGCGCCGTCTGGCGAGCCGGTGCCGGGCCGGGACGGCCAGCCGCAGCGGCTCCACCAGCAGCCGCCGCCAGGTGATCAAGGGGTGGCCGGGGTCGCTGCTGGTGATGACCAGATCGGCGGTGGTGTCGAGGAGGTGCCGGGTCAGCCCCATCTCGCCGTCCTGGTGCAGCTCGAACTGCGCCTGGGGGAAGGTCCGCCGGAAGTCCGTGACGAGCCGCGGAACCAGCCAGGTCCCCAGGGTGTGCAAGAAGGCCAGCGACACCACTCCGGAGTCGGGGTGGACCATCTCGGCCACGGCTCGCCGCCCCCGGTCGTAGTTGTCGAGCATCCCGTCGACGTACTCCTTGAACACCCGCCCCGCCGGGGTGAGGCGCAGCACCCGTCCGACCCGCTGGAGGAGCGCCGCGCCGACCTCGTCCTCCAGCCGGGCCAGGGCCCGTGACAGGGCGGGCTGGGTGATGCCGGCGTCCGTCGCGGCGTCGGTCACCGTCGTTCCCTCGGCGACGGCCTGGAAGGAACGCAGTACCTGGAGGTCCATGGCCCCATTCTTCCCCCGCCGCGTGACGGGAGCCGTCACCGGGCCGGGCTCGCCGCCCCCGCGACCGCCTGCCCGGTGACCTGGTCGCAGAGCCGTTCGGCGGCCGTGATGGCGCTCTCCCAGTCGGGCAGTGGCCGCCCGCGGCGGGCCGGTTCGCGCCGGGCGTGAGCGACCGTGCGACGCGCCTCGGCCAGCTGGTGGTAGGCGGCACGGCGCAGCGACTGCCGCTGCACCGGGCCCGCTTCCGGCGCGGCGTCGCGATACCGGCGAGCGGCGGCGACGGCGGCCTCGGTCTGTGCCTCGGCCCGGTGCTCGGAGGAGTCCGGCCACACCACGAAGTGCGCCACGAGCACGAGCGCGGACGCCAGCGCCGTGTCCACCACCCGCGTGCCGTACAGCGCCCGGTGGTCGCCCAGCAGATCGAGGAGCACGAACACGACGGCGGTCAGGCCCAGCGTGGCGAGCGCGTAGTGGTGCCGCACGCCGACGGCCATCAGCGCGCCGAACACGGCCACGACACCCACCACGGCGTAGGTTCCGGTGGCCGCCGCGGACACCGCCCCGATGGCGGCCACTCCGACGATCGTGCCGACGCACCGGTGCAGTGCCCGGGGCAGCAGCGGGCCGAAGTCGGGCTTGTAGACGAAGGCCACCGTCATGGGCAGCCAGTAACCGCGGGGGCGGTGCAGTACCTCGGCGAGCAGATGGGAGGCGAGCACACATCCCGCCAGCAGCAGGGCGTAGCGCACCCGCGCCGCCCGTCCGGGCCGTTCGCGCGCGGGAAGACGCAACTGCAGGTCGGCGCCGTCCGGTTCGCCGTCGACGACGCGGGCCAGATCGGCCAGGGCCCGCGTCCCCGGCGAGTCGGTCTGCGGTGCCGGCTCCGCCACGCGGTCCTCCGGGGCCGTGAGACGGTCCGGCAGCAGACGGCCGGCCAGGTGCCGCGGTACGCCGGTCAGGGCGGGCGGAAGCGCACGGCCCTCCCACACCACCGCCGTCACGGCCTCGCCCAGCCGCACGGCGTAGTGGAACGCCCGGACCAGCTCCCCGGCCCCGTCCTGCCGCCGCCGGCCGCGCGGGGCGAGATGGGGGGCCATCACCTCGTGGGCGTGGTTCAGGGCCAGCGTCATCCGCAGGCGGGCCTGTTCGGCGGCGTCGGTACCCGCCACGGCCAGGGCCTCGCCGGCGCTCCGGTACACGGCGAGCACGGCGGCCCGTTCGACGTGGTGCCGGCGCCACAGCCACGGGGCCGCGGACAGCACGAGGACCAGGGCGACACCGGCGAGCAGCGCCAGCGGCGCCTGCCACCACGGCCCCGGCACGGGGATGCCACTGCCGATCGTGACACCGAGCAGGAGCTGCATGCCCGACACGGACGCGATCCGCTCCCGCAGGCTGACACCGCCGGCCACCAGCGCGGCCGCCACCATGGTCACCGCGACCGCCGTCGGGTGCCCGCTGCGCAGGGCGAGTTCACCGGCGAGCAGGCCGAGCGCGCTGGACACCCCGGTCCAGCCCAGCCGCCGCACCCGCACCCGGTAGGGATCGGCACCGTCCTGGCTCACACCCCACAGGGCGCCGATCGCGGCGATCACCGAGGGCACGACCCATCCGGTGACGAGTCCGACGAGCAGGGGCAGCGCGAGCGCGACGGCGCCTCGCGCCGCCGCCGCGAGCGGCAGGGAGCCGGGCACGCGGCCGAGAACGGAGCGCGGCCACCGCGGGCACGACAAGCGGCGCGGACGGTCCGGTCGCGTGTCTGCTGCTGGTGTCATGAGGCCGTGTCCTTTCGGGGTGGTCGGCCGGAAGGCGGGCGCGGGAGCCACGCGAGGCGGTGCCCCGGCGGCCCCCCGACCGCGGTCAGCCGACCAGCTCGATGAGCAGGGGCAGGGTCACGAAGGAGAGGAGCAGGCTCAGTACGACGGCGGAGCCGACGGTCCGCACGTCCTCGGCCGAGCCGTGCCGGGCGGCGAACATCAGGGGGACGGGCGAGACGGGGAACGCGAGGATCAGCGCGGCCTGGGCGGCCACGGCCTGCGAGGTCAGGGCCAGTCCCGTTCCGTAGACGAGCAGGGGCAGGACGACCACGCTGGTGAGCGAGACCGCCCACACCGCGGGGGAGAGCGCGGGCCGGCCGATGCGGGCGACGGAGACGCCGACGTACAGCAGGGCCGTCGCCGAGGCGGCGCCGGCGAGCAGACTCAGTGCGGAGTCGGCGATCTCCGGCACACCGACCCCGGCGACCGACAGCACCAGGCCCAGGACCGGGCCCCAGCAGAACGGCTCGCGCAGCGCGTGCCCGACGGTGCGCAGCACGGAGGGACGAGGGCCGGGCGCCGGGGCCCCGGCGGGGGCCGGCTCGGGGGCGGCCGCCTCGGGCGCGCCCCCGCCGACGGTGGCCAGAGCCGGCTGCCGAGCGGGGGCCGCCGCACCGGCGGCGACCGTCCGGGGCGCCGGATGGTCCGGCATGCCGAGGAGGATCAGGACGACCGGGTCGAGAACGACGTTGACGATGATGCCCGCGACGGCGATCGGCACGGCGGCCTGCGCGGTCCCGAACAGGCCCCCCAGGACGGGGGTGCCCATGAAGGCGTACTGCGGCTGGACGCACGCCAGGGCGAACAGGGCCGACCGCCGCAGCGAACGGCGGGCCGCGAGACGCAGGACGCCGAGCAGCACGGCGTACACGGCGAGGAACCCGAACGCCAGCAGACCCACCAGGGGCAGTTGCTCGACCAGCACGTGCCGCGGTGTCTGCCAGATGCTCAGCAGCAGGGCGGCGGGCAGCGCGAGTTGCATGGTCAGCTCGCGCAGTGCCTGGGCGCCGCCCGCGTCGAAGAGCGCCCGGCGGCCGGTGCCGTAGCCGACCGCGATCAGGAGGAAGACCGGCACCACGACGGTGAAGATCTCGGCGTAAGACATGACTGCGTCAATCCTTCGGAAAGGGCGGAGGCGCGACCGTGCGGGCCGGTGACAGCACGTCAGAGAGCCGAGGGGGTACGGTCGGCGACCCCGGGGGTGTGGGGCGAGACCCGGCGCGGGCCCGTCAGACGGCCTCGATCGGCGGGTACTCCGGCAGCCACATGGCCGCGCGGACGCGCTCCTCGACCGTGTCGTCGACGGGCTCCCGGGCGACGCCGTCGGCGACCGCAGCGCGGGCCACGGCCACGGCCACCGCCACGGAGGTGTCACGCAGCCGGTCGATCGGGGGCAGAATCGGAGCGCCCGGCGCCGTGGCGTCGGTCTGGTCAGCGATGGCGCGGGCCGCGGCCACCAGCATGCCGTCGGTGATCCGCCCGGCCCGGGCGACGGCGGTGCCCAGCCCCAGGCCGGGGAAGACCAGCGCGTTGTTGGCCTGCCCGATGTGGTGGGTGACGCCGTCGGTCTCCACCGGCGCGAAGGGGCTGCCGGTGGCGATCAGGGCCCGGCCGCCGGTCCAGGCGAGCAGGTCGGCGGGGACGGCCTCGGCGAGCCGCGTGGGGTTGGACAGCGGCAGGATGACCGGCCGGTCGGTGTGCGCGGCCATGGAGCGGACGATGTCCTCGGTGAAGGCGCCGCCCTGCCCCGAGGTGCCGATCAGGACGCTCGGGCGGACCCGGTCGACGACCTCGGCCAGCGGCACACCACCGAGGTCCTCGTCGTGCCGCCAGTCGGCCACCTCGGCGCGGCGACGGGCGAAGGGCATCTGGAAGTCCCGCAGCCCCTGCTGGCCGTCGGTCAGCAGGCCGTGCCGGTCGACGGCCCAGATGCGGCCCGCAGCCTCCCGCGATGTCAGCCCGTCCGCGATCATCGCGTCGCGGAGCTGCTCGGCGATCCCGACACCGGCGGTACCGGCGCCGAAGAGCACCACCCGGTGGTCGCGCAGCGCGGCACCGCCGGCGCGCACGCCGGAGAGCACGGCGGCCAGGTTGACCGCGCCGGTGCCCTGGATGTCGTCGTTGAAGGTGAGCGTCTTCTCGCGGTACCGGTCGAGGACGCGGCGGGCGTTGGACGAGCCGAAGTCCTCCCAGTGCAGCAGGGCGTCGGGGAACAGCTTCGTGGCCGCGGTGACGTAGGCGTCGATGAAGGCGTCGTAGCGGTCCCGGTCCACGCGCGGGTGCCGGTTGCCCAGGTACAGCGGGTCGTCCAGCAGGTCCTGCCGGTCGGTGCCGACGTCCAGCATCACCGCCAGGGTGCGGGCCGGGTCCACGCCTGCGGCGGCCGTGTAGACGGCGAGCTTGCCCACCGCGATGTCGATGCCGCCCACCCCCCAGTCGCCGATGCCGAGGATCGCCTCGCCGTCCGTCGCCACGATCAGGTCCACGTCGTCGGCGCCCAGCCCGGAGGCCCGCAGGGAGCTCTCGATGGCGTCGGGGTCGTCGACCGACAGGTACACGCCGCGCGGGCGGCGGTACTCGTAGCTGTAGCGCTCGATCGCCGTACCGACGGTCGGGGTGTACACGATCGGCAGCATCTCGGCGAGGTGGTCGCCGAGAAGCCGGTGGAAGAGCACCTCGTTGCGGTCGCGCAGCGCCGTCAGGTAGACGTTCTTGGCGAGGTCGTCGGGCTGGGAACGGAACTGCGCGTAGGCGCGGGCGGCCTGCTGGTCCTGCGTCAGCACCTGCGGCGGCACCAGGCCGACCAGCCCGAGCTCCCGCCGTTCGCGCCGGGTGAAGGCCGTACCCCGGTTCAGACGCGGACTGTTCAGTACGGAGTGTCCGCGTGCGCTCGTCCGGATGACACCGTCGACGGTGCTCCTCTCTGTGCCCATGATGACTCCTCGCAGGTCGGGACCGGGGTTCGTGCCAGACGTTCCAGACTGTGACGCAGCGTCGCATGCGTCCAATGCCTGACATCGCGGAGATCCATGACCTGACTGCATTCGAGCTCTGACCTGCGGGTTTTCCGGAGCGTGCGGAGCCGGTCGAGCCGCGCGGTGTGATTGACGTCGCCCTGTCGGGGGCAACGACGGGGGAGAGAGTTCCGGCCCCCGGACCCGGTGAGAGGTCAGATGTTCACCACCCGCCCGACCCTTCAGGGCACCTTCGGCATGGTCTCCTCCACCCACTGGCTCGCCTCGCAGTCGGCGATGGCCGTCCTGGAGGACGGCGGCAACGCCTACGACGCCGCGGTGGCCGGCGCGTTCGTGCTGCACGTCGTCGAGCCGCACCTCAACGGCCCGGCCGGCGAGGTGCCTATCCTGCTCGCCCCGGCCGGCGGCGAGGTGCGGGTGCTCTGCGGGCAGGGCGTCGCGCCCGCCGGGGCGACGGTCGCCCACTACCGGGGCCTCGGCCTGGACCTCGTCCCCGGCACCGGGCCGCTCGCCGCCGCCGTGCCGGGCGCGTTCGACGCCTGGATGCTGCTGCTGCGCGACCACGGCACCAAGTCCCTCGACGACGTCCTGAAGTACGCCGTCGGATACGCCGAGCACGGGCACGCGCCCGTGGAGCGCGTCGGCGAGACCGTCGAGACCGTGCGCGAGCTGTTCGAGACGGAGTGGGCCTCCTCGGCGGACGTCTATCTGCCCGGCGGCAAGGCACCGCGCACCGGCGAGCTCTTCAGCAACCCCGTGCTCGCCGCGACCTGGAAGCGCCTGCTCGCCGAGACCGCCGGCGCGGGGGACCGGGAGGCACAGATCGAAGCCGCGCGCCAGGTGTGGCGCACCGGGTTCATCGCCGAGGCCTTCGTTCCGCCAGGCCGGGCGCCCTCACCATTGGACACCAGCGGCGAACGCCACACCGTCACCCTTCACGGCCGTTGACCTCGCCTCCTGGTCCTCGACCTATGAGATGCCGGTGACGTACGACTGGAACGGCTGGCACGGTGTGCAAGCCGGGCCCCTGGAGCCAGGGACCCGTCCTCCTCCAGCAGCTCGCCCTCCTCCCGCCCGACCTGCCGCCGTACGGCTCGGCCGACCACGTCCACCTCCTGGTCGAGAACTGCAAGCTCGCCATGGCCGACCGGGAGGCCTGGTACGGGGACATCGCCGACGTGCCGCTCGACGACCTGCTCTCCGACGCCTACAACACCGCCCGCCGCGCCCTCGTCGGCGAGCGGGCCTCCCACGACCTGAGGCCCGGCAGCCCCGGCGGACGCACCCCACGCTTGGGTGCGCACGCGCGCGTGGCGGGAGCCGCCCAGGAGGGCTTCGACGCCCTCGGCATCGGGGAACCGACGGTCGCCGGCAGCCCTGCGAACCCCGTGCCGGGCGAACCGGAGATCACCGCCGACGGGACGACCCGGGGCGACACCTGTCACCTCGACGTCGTCGACCGGTGGGGCAACATGGTCTCGGCCACGCCCAGTGGCGGCTGGCTCCAGTCCAACCCCGTCGTGCCCGAGCTCGGCTTCCCGCTCGGGACCCGGCTGCAGATGGCCTGGCTGGAAGAGGGCCTGCCCAGCTCGCTCACCCCGGGCCGCCGCCCCCGCAGCACCCTGTCCCCGTCGATCGCGCTGCGCGCGGGCGTGCCGGTCCTGGCGTTCGGCACACCCGGCGGGGACCAGCAGGACCAGTGGCAGCTGCACTTCCTCCTGGCGGTCACACAGCGCGGCCGGGTCCGCGGCGGCCCCGACCTCCAGGGCGCGATCGACGCCCCGAACTGGCACAACGACAGCTTCCCCGGCTCCTTCTACCCGCGCGGCATGCGCCCCGGGAGCGTGACCGTGGAGTCCCGCACGGACCCGGCCGTCGTCGAGGAGCTGCGACGGCGCGGCCACGAGGTGACCGTGGGCGGCCCCTGGTCGGAGGGCCGCCTCTGCGCGGTCGCCCGCGACCCGGAGACCGGTGTGCTGTCGGCGGCGGCGAACCCACGCGGCATGCAGGGCTACGCGGTCGGCCGCTGACCGGGAGCCCCGGCCGGGCCGCGTCCCCCTTTCACCGTTCATCGGGATTGCACCCGGAGTGCACCGGGCGGCCGGGGATTGTCAGTGGCGCGTGTTGTCATGGAGGGGTGATCGAAAGCACCGAAACCATCGAAGAGTTTCTCGTACAGCACGCCTCCGACGTCGAGGAGGCGATCCGCACGGCGGCGGCCACCGAGATCATGCCGCGCTGGCGCCGCCTGGCCGCACACGAGGTCGACCAGAAGGCCGGACCGCATGACCTGGTGACGGACGCCGACCGCAAGGCCGAGCTGTTCCTGACCGAGGCGCTGGCCGCCCTGCTGCCCGGCTCGGTCGTCGTCGGCGAGGAGGCGGTCCACGCCAACCCGGCGTCCTATGAGGCGGTCAGCGGCGACGCCCCGGTCTGGATCGTCGACCCGGTCGACGGGACACGCCAGTTCGTGCGGGGCGAGGCCGGGTTCTGCACCCTCGTCGCGCTGGCCCAGGGCGGCACCGTGCTCGCGTCCTGGACCTACGCCCCCGCCCGCGACCTGTTCGCCACCGCCCAGCGGGGCAAGGGCGCCCACCTCGACGGAGAGCGGCTGTTCGCCGGTGTGCCCGAGCCCGGCCGGGACCTCCGCGTGGCCACCTCCCACCCGGACTACACGACGGACGAGCAGAAGCGCGCCCTGCTCTGCCTGCGCACCGAGGGCGTGGCACCGCGCCCCTGCGGCTCGGCCGGACTGGAGTATCTCGCCATCGCCCGGGGCGAGTCCGACGCGGTCGCCTTCTCCTGGGAGGCGGCCTGGGACCACGCGGCCGGGCTGCTCCTGGTCGAGGAGGCGGGCGGCGCCCACCTGACCCGCGCGGGCGAGCCGTTCCGGATCACCGGCGGCAACGCGCTCCCGTTCACCGCGGCCCGTGACGCCGCCACGGCCCGCCGGATCGCGGCCCTTCTGGCGGGCGGGGCGTGACGCTCACGGAGCGTACGCGGCTCGTCGCTCGAACCGCGCTCCAGCCCTGCTGTCGGCGAGATTCCGCCCTCGGCCGGTGACTGTCAGTCCCCGGGCATATCCTGATCCCCAGTGGCCGTCGGCTGACGAAGGGGTCCGAAGGTGCCGTCGATGCTCGATGCCGTCGTGGTGGGTGCGGGACCGAACGGACTGACCGCCGCCGTGGAACTGGCCCGCCGCGGCTTCTCCGTCGCCGTCTTCGAGGCCCGGGACACCGTGGGCGGCGGAGCCCGCACCGAGGAGCTCACGCTCCCCGGGTTCCGGCACGACCCGTGTTCCGCCGCCCATCCGCTCGCCATCAACTCGCCCGCTTTCCGCGCCCTCCCGCTCGAGCGTCACGGACTGGAGTGGCTGCACGCCGAACTGCCCATGGCCCACCCCTTCCCGGACGGCACGGCGGCCGTGCTGGCCCGGTCGGTCGGCGAGACGGCCGCCTCCTTCGGGCCGCGCGACGCCGGGGCTTACCGCAGGCTCGTCGAGCCCTTCCTGCCCCAGTGGGACGTCCTGGCCCGCGACTTCATGTCGCTGCCGCTCACCGCGCTGCCCCGCGACCCGGTCACCCTCGCCCGCTTCGGCCTGGTCGGCCTGCCGCCGTCGACCCTGCTGATGCGCCGCTTCCGTGACGAGCGGGCCAGGGCGCTGTTCGCCGGGCTCGTCGCCCATGTCATGGCGCCGCTCGGCGGCTTCGCCACCGGCGCCATCGGCCTGGTCTTCGCCCTCGCGGCGCACGCCCGCGGCTGGCCCGTCGCCCGTGGCGGCTCACAGGCCATCTCCGACGCCCTCGCCGCCCTCCTGCGCGACCTCGGCGGCAGCGTCCACACCGACTACGAGGTCAAGCGCCTCGACGACCTGCCACCGGCCCGCGCCTACGTCTTCGACACCTCGCCCACCGCCCTGGCCCGCATCGCGGGCTTCGGCGACTACTACCGCAACTACCGCTACGGACCGGGCGTCTTCAAGATCGACTACGCGCTGGACGGCCCCGTGCCGTGGACCGCGAAGGAGGCCCGCGTCGCCGGCACGGTGCAGGTCGGCGCGGACCGCGCGGAGATCGGCGCGGCCCTGCGCGCGGCGTCCCGGGAGGGCCGCGCCCCCGACAAGCCGTTCCTGATCACGGTCCAGCCGAGCGTCGTCGACCCCACCCGGGCCCCGGCGGGCAAGCACGTCTTCTGGGCCTACGGCCACGTCCCGCACGGCTGGACCGGCGACCTCACCGACGCCGTCGAACGCCAACTGGAGCGCTTCGCCCCCGGGTTCCGCGACCGCGTCCTGGCCCGGGCCACCGCGGGCCCGCCCGAAATCGCCGCACGCAACGCCAACTACGTCGGCGGCGACATCGCCTCCGGCGCGGTCTCCGGCCTCCAGCTCCTGCTGCGCCCGAAGCTCACCCTCTCCCCGTACACGACCCCCCACCCGGCCGTCTTCATCTGCTCGTCGGCGACACCGCCGGGACCTGGTGTGCACGGCATGTCGGGGCACAACGCCGCGAAGGCCGTCTGGAAGCGACTGAGGCAGACATGACCCTCATCGAACTGGTCCGGGGCGACATCACCCGCGAGAGCGTCGACGCGATCGTCAACGCGGCCAACTCCTCGCTGCTGGGCGGGGGAGGGGTCGACGGGGCGATCCACCGGCGCGGCGGCCCCGCGATCCTGGAGGAGTGCCGGGGGCTCCGCGCCTCGCGGTACGGCAAGGGCCTGGCCACCGGCAAGGCCGTCGCCACCACCGCCGGCGACCTGGACGCCCGCTGGGTGATCCACACCGTCGGACCCGTCTTCAGCGCGACCGAGGACCGCTCGGGCCTCCTCGCCTCCTGCTACCGCGAGTCCCTGCGGATCGCCGACGAACTCGGCGCCCGCACCGTCGCCTTCCCGGCGATCTCCACCGGCGTCTACCGCTACCCGATGCAGGACGCGGCGCGGATCGCCGTGGACGCGGTGCGGGCGGCGAAGACCGACGTCGAGGAGGTCCGCTTCGTGCTCTTCGACGAGCGGGCCTACGAGGCGTTCGCCGCGCGACTGCGCTGAGACATCACGGCCGGGAGCCGGACGGGGTTCAGACGGGCTCGGGCTCGAAGTGCCGCAACACGTCCCGGCCGCGATGGACTGCCCCGTACGTGCTCTCCGGTACGGCGTTCCAGACGCCGGGCAGGTCGCCCAGCGGCTCCGACACGACCAGACGGGTCTCCTCGGAGATCTGCCGCAGGAACATGAGGTCGGGGTGCAGGGCGCGCACGTCCTCCACCCGGCTGCTGTAGAACAGCGACCGCGAGGCCCCGGCGCTGGAGTAGCGGAAGAACCACATCCGTTCGCCGTCGGTCACGGCGATCGTCATCTGGAGCGGCTCCGGCACCCCGTGCTCGTGCCCCAGCCGTTCGACGAGCCCCGCCATCCGCGCCACCGCGCCCGGCGGGTCGCCGTCGAGCCCGAGGGTGAGGGCCACGTGGAACATCACCTCGGAGTCGGTCGTGCCCTCGAGCGACGGGAACAGTTCCGGGTCGACGGCCAGCATGAGGTCCCGGCGCAGCTCGGCGAACCCGCTGATGGCCCCGTTGTGCATCCACATCCACCGCCCGTGCCGGAAGGGATGACAGTTGGTCTGCTGCACGGCCGAACCGGTGGAGGCGCGCACATGGGCGAAGAACAGCGGCGAGCGGACGTGGTCGGCGATCTCCCGGAGGTTGCGGTTGCTCCAGGCGGGACCGGTGTCGCGGATGATGGCGGGCGTGCGCAGATGTGACGCGTACCAGCCGACCCCGAAGCCGTCCCCGTTGGTGGTCTCGACGCCCATCCGCGCGTGCAGGCTCTGGTCGATCAGCGAGTGCTCCGGGCGGTACAGCACATCGTCGAGCAGCACGGGAGTGCCCGTGTAGGCGAGCCAGCGGCACATGGTCGGTACCCCCGTTCCGGGCCGCGTCCGGCGTACCGTGCGGCTGCGTGGGTGAGGGGAGCGGATCCGTCTCCCGCCCGTGTGGTCCCAGCGAACCCCGGCCCGTGGGGCGTCCGCATCGCCCGTGGCGGGTGGTTGCCCCGAACCCGGTCCGGGCCGGGTGCCGTCGGGCGCGACCTGCTCCGGGCATGCGTGGGGGAGGGAAGACTGAGATCCTGAGCGAAGGGAGTACTGCTCGTGTCCTGACGGACGACAGGCGGTGGTGAGCATCATGGCCACGACCGACGCGACTGGTACGGAGCCGGCGATCACGGGCATCGATCCGACCGGCGACCCGCTGCTGCGCACCCGGTTCGCGCTGCCGGAGCGGCCCGCCACGTTCCTGCGCCGGACCCGTCTGGTCCGGCACCTCGACCAGGCCCTCGTGACGCCCCTGACGATGGTCAACGGTTCGGCCGGCGCGGGCAAGACCCTCCTGGTCGCCGACTGGGCCGCCAGCCTGCCCAAGCCGGTCGCCTGGCTCACGACCGACACCACCGTCCAGGCCCCCGGAGTCTTCTGGGCCTATCTGCTGGAGGCGCTGCGTGCCACCGGTGTGCCCGTGGCGGGCGACGTCGGCTGCCCGGCGGAGGCCGGCCGCGTCGACCAGCGGACGCTGACGTGCCTCGCCGCCGACCTCGAGAACCGCGACCACACCACCGTCGTCGTCCTCGACGAGTTCGACCGCGTGACCTCGCCCGAGATCGCGGAGCAGCTTGAGTTCGTCCTGCGCCACGCCGGACGGGGCCTGCGCCTGGTCCTCGTCACCCGTACGGAGCCCCTGCTGCCGCTCCACCGGTACCGGGCCTCGTGCGAGCTGACCGAGATCCGGGACGCGGAGCTGGCCTTCACCTCGGAGGAGGCCCACGAGCTGCTGTCACGGCACGGACTGCACCTGCCCGCGAGCGCCGTCCGCGCCCTGGTCGGGCGGACCCAGGGGTGGGCCGCCGGCCTCAGCCTGTGCGCGCTGGCCGCCCGGCAGGGCCCGGACCCCCAGGCCTACGTGAAACAGTTCGAGGCCGACCACAGCACGGTGGCCGACTACCTGCTGGCCGAGGTGCTCGACCGGCAGCCACCCGGCACCCAGGACCTGTTGCTGCGCATCAGCGTCCTGGACCGCTTCTGTCCCGACCTGGTGAACGCGCTGACGCAGCGCGGTGACGCGGAGCCGATCCTGGCCGCGCTGCACCGCGAGAACGCGTTCGTCCACTACCTCGGCCACTCCTGGTACAGCCTGCATCCCCTCTTCGCGGAGATACTCCGCGCCCACCTCCGGGAGCGCCTCCCCGGCCTGGAGCCGGAGCTGCGCGGCCGGGCCGCGCGGTGGCTGCGCCGCTCCGGAGCACTCCCCGACGCACTCGTCCAGGGGGCGGCGGCGGACGACTGGGAGTTCACCACCCGGGCGGTCGTCGACGACCTCGCGATCGGGCAGCTCTTCACCGGCCTGCGCTCCGAGGACCTGTCCGCCCTGTTCGCACGGATGGGATCCGAGGTCCGGGGTCCGGCGCCCGACCTCGTCCGCGCGGCACGCGAGCTGGCGCGGCACGATCTCGACCACGGCCTGACCCATCTGCGCCGGGCCGAGGAGCAACTGGCCGGAGACGGGACCGACCCGGCGCGGGGCCGGCTCAGCTGCGCCCTGCTGGAAGTCCTCGCGGGACGGCTGACCGGCTCTCCGGGCAGAGCGGAACGCGCCGCCGAGCAGGCTTGGGCCCTGCGGAAGGACGTCCCCGCGCAGCTTCTCGACGAGCATCCGGAACTCACCGCCCTCCTGCTCGCCCACCTCGGCGCCGCCCGGCTGTGGGCAGGGCGTTTCGACGACGCCCGGTCCGCCCTGTCGGCGGTCGCGGGGCACCCGGGCGGAGCGGCGATGGCGCTGCCCCGGTGGGAGGCCCTCGGACAGCTGGCCCTGATCGACTACCTGAACGGCTGGCCCGGCCGGGCGGAACACAAGGCCCGGGCGGCGGCCGGCCAGGCGGAGCACTACAGCCTGCCCCACCGCTCCGGAGCCGGCACCGGCCCCGTGGTCCTGGCCGCCGTGCACATCGACCGCGACGAACTCGACGAGGCCCAGGCGCTCCTCGACGCGGCGGACGGCTCCCCGTCGCTCGTCGAGGACCCGGTGTGGGAGGCGGGCCGCACCCTCACCCGGGGCCGCCTGCTGTTGGCCAGAGGGGATGCCAGGGGCGCGCTGACAGCGGCCGAGGCGATCGTCCCGGCCGCCGCGAGCTCACCCTGGGGCGCGGGACCACAGCGCCCTGCTCGCGTCCGCCGCCCACCTGGCGGAAGGGCGTACCGAGCTCGCCGAGAAGGTCGTGGAGCCGGTGGCACGGCACCGGACGGCCTGTGCCGTCGGGGCGGCGCGGGCCCGCCTCGCGGCGGGGCGTCCCGAGGAGGCGCTCGACATCATGGACGGCCTGCCCGAGGACGACCGGCCCGGCCCGGCGGTCACCGTCCGCGCCACGCTGGTACGAGCCCAGGCCGCCCACGAGACCGGGGACGACGACGGCGCCCGCCGCCTCGTCGCCCGCGCGCTGCTCGACGGCCGGCGCGAGCGGCTGCGCCGGCCGTTCCGGGAGGCCGGACCCTGGCTCCGCCCGCTGCTGAGCACCGGCAGACCACGGCAACTGGCCGAGGGCTGGCTCGTCTCCGGTCACGACCGGTACCGCGCTCTTGGGCACACCCCGCCGCACACCCGGGCGGAGTCCGGCCCGGACCTGGCCGTGGAGGAGCTGAGCGCCCGGGAGCGGGACGTGCTGCGCGGACTGTCCCAGATGATGTCGACGCAGGAGATCGCCGCCGACCTCCATCTCTCCGCGAACACCGTGAAGACCCACCTCAAGAGCATCTACCGCAAGCTCGCGGTGAGCCGCCGCGGCGACGCCGTGCGCCGCGCCCGCGACCTGCGCCTGCTGTGAACCCTTCGACGAACCTTTCGACGGACCCATCGACGGACCCATCGACGAGGCCGACGACGAGGTCGGCGAAGAGGTCGGCGAGGATTCACCTGCGCCGGGTGAGGGCGGCCGGCCCACCCGGGCGGAGCATCGGGGGGACAGGGCGCGCACCACCGCCCAGGCCGCCCGCGGGAGAGCAGCTCATGCGCTACGAGATCCGTGTCGACGGGCAGATGTCACAGACGCTCGTCAAGGTCTTCCCGGAGCTGGAGCACGTGACGATGTCCGGTCAGACCGTCCTGTACGGTCCCGTCGTCGACATGGCGCACCTGTACGGGCTGCTGACCCGATTCCAGTCACTGGGACTCAGGGTCGTGGAGATGCGCCGGCTGCCGGAGTGACCGGGCGGGGGGCCCGCCCGGTCACAGGGTCGCCGTGGGAATCCGAATCCGGCCGGAGCGGGCCGCGGTGCCCAGCGCCGCGAAGTCCCGCTCGTTCTGATCGGCGTAGGCCTGGGCGAACGAGGTGAGCGCGCGGTCGAAGCGGTCGCTGCCGCCCAGGTAGGCCGCGATGGCGACGGGGTCGCCCGAGCGGGCGTGGGCCCGGGCCAGGCTCGCCCCGCACAGCCGCGCGAACAGCCGCAGCAGGCCGGGGCTCATGGTGTCCGGGCGCGCGATGCCCTTCCAGTCCCGCAACTGCCGTACGTAGAAGTCCCGCTCGTGCCCGTCGAGGCCCACGGCGTGCGTCCAGCCCAGCAGGATGTCGCTGGTGGTCTGGATCAGCCGCTGTCCCGCGACCACGCGGTGGCCCTGGTTGTCGTAGCGGTCGCCGCCGGTGTGGGCCGCGAGCACGGACTCCTGTGCCTCCTTGGCCTGGAGCAGCAGGGGATCGTCGTCGTCCCGGCCGAGCAGGAGCACGATCCAGCAGCGGGTGCCGACGCTGCCGACCCCGACCACCTTGCGGGCGATGTCCACCATGCGGTAGCGGCTCAGCAGGTGCCGGCGCTCGGAGGACAGGGACTGGGCGTACCCCTCCAGGACGGTGCGCAGCTCCTTCTCCTGCCCGTGCGGTGAGGAGTCGGTCACCAGGTCCCGCAGCGGAGTGATCAGCGGCGGGTCGGGTGCGATCCGCCGTCCCTCGGCCGTCGCCCGGGTGAGTTTCGCGAAGGCCTGGAGGCCGGTGCGGGTGCGGGCCTTCGCCGTCGCTTCGGCGGTACGGCGCCTCGCGTCCTTGGTCATCGACGCGGCCATCAGTTCCCGCAGCTGGTCGGCGTCGTCCTGCGCGTACCAGATGTCCAGGGTGCGCATGCCGGCGAACTCCCGCATCCGCTGCCGGTAGGCCCGCACGCACGCCTCCACCGTGCTGTTCTGCACCGCGGTCTCGAACCCGTCGGCCCGGCCCGCGATGGCGAAGCTGGCCGCCAGCCGCTTCACGTCCCACTCGAACGGCCCGGCCAGGGTCTCGTCGAAGTCGTTGATGTCGAAGACCAGATGGCGCTCCGGCGAGGCCAGCAGCCGGAAGTTCAGCAGATGGGCGTCCCCGCAGAGCTGCACCCGCAGACCGGTGTCCGCGGCGGCCCCCAGGTCGGCGGCCATGATGGCCGCCGCGCCCCGGTAGAAGCGGAACGGGGACTCGAGCATCCGTGCGTAGCGGATCGGTACCAGGTCCGCCACCCGGGTCGCCGACTGGCGCTCCACCACGTCGACCGGGTCGAACCGCTCCGGACCCGCCTCGAAGGAGCCGTGGGACGAACGCGGGATGCGCCGCCGCGCGCTCCGGCCCCCGGCCGCCCGCTCGGCCGGCGACAGAAAGGCCTTCTCGGGGCTCGTTACGGTCATGGCTCAGCCCTTCGGCGGCTCGCGTCCCTGTTTCCGCATCCCGGCCTCCACCGCGCTGACGAGAACGCGTGCGGCCACGCCCACCAGGAGCAGTCCGCCCAGCATCTGAAGCATCGTCACCATGCGTCCGGTCTGGGACCGGGCGACGATGTCGCCGTACCCGACGGTGGTGAACGTGGTGAGCGTGAAGTACAGGGAATCCGTCTTGGTCAGAGGCTCGCTGAAGGAGCCCGGGGTGGTCTGCTCCACCAGGAAGTACGTGCCCGCGAAGAGCAGCAGGAAGAGTGTCAGCGTCGTGGTCAGGGCCTCGACGGCCTTCAGTCGGGGGTAGGGCGAGGACATGATGGCCCGCACCTCCCGCCAGAAGACCACGAGGACCACCAGCAGGCCGAAGGCCAGCAGCGCCGAGGTGTGGACCGTGCTGTGCCCGTCCAGGGGCAGCACGTAGTAGACGGTGACGAGCCCGGAGGCGATGAGGGCGGTACGGACGAGAGCGGCGAACTGCGCGCGTCGCCCGGGACGCCGCTCCCGGGCTCGCCGAGAACGGGCGGGCCCGGCCGGGGAAGCCGCTGGTCGGTCCATCTCGTGTCTCCCGGTCCTGTGGACTGGGCTCCCCACTCCATCGCGGCGGAGCCGGAGACGGATCACCCACCGCGGGTGATTCCGGTGATCGACTGCGCGCGAGCCTTTGACCAGGGAGGACCGGACTCGCTGCCGACCCGGTGGACCCCGCCGCCGGACGCTCACCCGCCCCGGGTGAGGCGGCCGGGACCGGGCCGTGAGCACGCTGGGAGCGGCACGGCACGGCTGCCGGGCGTGGGTCAGGGACGGAGGAGTGACATGAGTGGGCAGACGTATCTCGCGTATGACTTTCCGCTGCTGAGCAGCTTCTGGGCGATCCTGTTCTTCTTCCTGTGGATCATGTGGATCGTGCTGCTGTTCCGCGTGGTTCTCGACATCTTCCGGGACGACTCCCTCAGCGGCTGGGGCAAGGCCGGCTGGCTGGTCTTCTGCATCGTCCTCCCCTTCATCGGCGTCTTCGTCTACGTCGTCGCCCGCGGCAAGGACATGGGCCGCCGCGAGACGGCACAGGCCCGCGAGCAGCAGGAGGCCTTCGACAGCTACATCCGGGAGACCGCCAAGGGCGGCGGCAGCAGCGCGGACGAACTCGCCAGGCTGTCGGAGATCCGCGCCCGCGGCGACATCACGGACGAGGAGTTCCGCAGGGCGAAGGAGATGGTCCTGAGCGGTTCCGGCCGGTCGGAAACCTGACCCCGACCTGTCCACCCGGCGAAACGAGGCAGCAGGATGACCACCACTCACCCGACGGGCGCGCACACGGCGAGGCGCGATGGGCCGTCGGCACGATGGCCCTCGGGGCCGTCATGCTCATGATCGCCGGGATCCTGGGCATCATGCGCGGTATCGCGGGGATCGCGGAGGACGACGTGTTCGTCACCACCCCCAACTATGTCTTCCGGTACGACCTCACGGGCTGGGGCTGGATCCACCTGATCCTGGGCGCGGTCGCCGTGGCCGTCAGCATCGGACTGTTCCAGGCGTCGACGTGGGCGCGTGTGGCCGGAGTGGGCATCGCCGGACTCGTCATCATCGCCAACTTCCTCTCCCTGCCGTCCTATCCGGTCTGGTCGCTGGTGATGATCGCGATCTCCGGGCTCATCATCTGGGCGCTGTGCACGGTCCGCAAGGACGACGTCTGGCAGCCCTTCGAACAACCGCCGGGCAATCCGTGAGACGCAGCCCGCTCGACGGTGCGAGGGCGGAGCCGTGGCCCGGATCAGAGGGGGAGAACGCAACTCACACGGACAGGCTCACGGCTGTGAGTGTCGCGGCCTCAGGCGCGGGCGCGGACCAGCAGCAGCGCGACGTCGTCGTCGGGTTCCGGGCTGAGCGCGCTGAGCAGGATGTCGCTGGTGCGTTGCAGGCTGGGTCCCGCGTTCTGCAGGTGGCGGGTCAGCGTGGTGAGGCCGGTGTCGATCGGTTCCCCGCGGTTCTCGACCAGCCCGTCGGTGTACAGGGCGAGCAGCGAGCCCGGGGCGAGCTCCACCTCCACGGTGCCGAACTCCACGCCGCCCACCCCGAGCGGGACGCCGCCGGGCACGTCGACGAGCTCGGCGCTGCCGTCCGCCCCGGCGAGCACGGGCGGCAGGTGACCCGCGCTGGACAGCGCGCAGGTGCCGGCCCGCAGGTCGCACACGGCGTACACGCAGGTGGCGATCGCGTCCCCGAGTGAACCGGCGATGTCGTCGAGGTGCCGCAGCAGCTCTGCGGGCGGCAGGTCCAGCCGGGCCAGGGCCCGCGTCGCCGTGCTCAGCTGCCCCATGATCGCCGCGGCCTGGACACCCTTGCCCATGACGTCGCCCACGACGAGCCCGGTGCGGCCCGGCCCCAGCGGCAGCACGTCGTACCAGTCGCCGCCGACCTCGCTGAGGGCCGGGCGGTAGCGGGCGGCGATGTCGAGCCCCTCCCGCTCGGCGGGCGTGGCCGGGAGCAGGCTGCGCTGCAGCGTCAGGGCCGTGCCGCGCTCCCGGCCGTAGAGGCGGGCGTTGTCGATGCAGATCGCGGCGCGCGCGGCGAGTTCCGAGGCGAGCACCCGGTCCCGGTCGTCGAAGGGGCGCTCGGTGATCGTGCGGTACAGCGTGAGCGTGCCGAGCACCTTGCCCCGGGCCATCAGCGGCAGCGCCAGGTAGGTGTGCGCGCCGGCCTCGCGCAGGGTCTGGGCGGCGCGCGCGTCCCGGGCGATGCGCCGCATCATCTTCGTGTCCACGCTTTCGACCAATACGGGGCGTCCGCTGCGGACGCACTGCGTGATGATCCGTGACGAGCCGTAGGTGGCGACCTCGCCGACCGGGTCGGCGGCGTGGATGGCGTCGGTGGGGTAGCCGGCCGCGACGGCCAGTGCCCTGAACTCGGCGGGCGCGCTGTCCGACACCGGCGCGATGGTGCCGTGCGCCACGACGGACTCCAGGACGTCCACCGCGGCCAGGTCCGCGAGATGCGACACCACCACGTCGGCCAGTTCTCGGGCGGTCTGCTGGAGGTCCAGCGTGGTGCCGATCCGCACCCCGGCGTCGGCGATCACCGACAGGTGCTGGCGGGCCTGCGCGACCTCGGCGGCGGCCTGCTGGCGCTCGGTGACGTCCAGCACGGCCATGGCGAGGCCCAGCACCCGGCCGTCGGTGTCCTCGATGCGGTGGTACGACTCCGAGTAGGCGCGGTCCTCCTCGTCCGCCGCCGTCCGGCCGATGGTCTGCTGGTCGAGCAGGGGTCTGCCGGTCTTGAGGACGTGCCGCATCCGGTTCTCGATGGCCGCCACGTCCAGGTCCGGCAGCACCTCCGCGACCCGGCGTCCCAGCACGGCCTCCTCGGGCACGCCGTTCATCCGCTCCAGCGCGGGGTTGACCCCGACCCAGCGCAGGTCGTTGTCGAAGATGGCGATGCCGAGCGGCGTCTGGTTGACGAGGCTGTGCGAGAGGGCGAGGTCCCGCTCCACGTTCCGTACGGTCGTCGCGTCCGTGGCGAGGCCGAGCAGGTGGGGCTGGCCTTCGGGGTCCAGCAGCCGCATGGTGCGGAACTCCACGGCGCGCTCCGTGCCGTCCTTGTGCCGCAGCGGGAAGACCCCGGCCCAGCGGTCCCCCGATCTGACCTGCGCGAACAGCTCCCGGCCGCGGTCGCGGTTCTCCGGCGCGATCAGGAGCGTGTCGGCGCGCTGCCGCAGGGCCTCGGCCGCGGTGTAGCCGAGCAGCTGCTCGATCTCGGGGCTCCAGAGCGCGATGTGCCCGCTCGCGTCGAGGACCACGGCGGCGACCTTCAGCAGGTCCAGGAGCCCGCCGGGCGCGGCCGTGACGGCATCGCGGTCCGAGGTCGCATACCCGTTCATGCGAGCCGCTCCTTCCGGCGCGGCAAAAGGTACCGCCAAGATCCGTCATGCGGGCTTTCCGATGAGGTCACATTAAGTCGGAAGGGCGGCACTGTCGCGCCGAAGTGGCAAAAAACCGAGGTGCGCGCACCTGGAGTCCGCCGGGGCATCGAGGACACGTCGACTCCCTTCACCGAGGGAGACGGCGCTAACCATCAGGACCGCACAAAGTCCGACGCGGTCATTGCTTCGATTGTGTTCGAGTTCTAGGGTGTGCCTGCTCAGCAGTTGCTCCGTCACCGTCAGTTGCTACGCGTCCCAACAGAAACTCCCACGCCGGGAGGGCAGTTGAGGACGTCAGCTGATGTGCCCTCAGTCCGTGCAGCACCCTGTCGAACCGAGGAAGGCCACGGTCATGCCGCACCCGCACCCGTCTCCCACCGACCGGCCCGTCGTCAGCCGTCGCCGTCTGCTGGAGGGAGGAGCCGCAGTGCTCGGCGCGCTCGCCCTGTCAGCGTCGCCCGTCGCGGCGCACGCGGCCGGCCGGCGCCCGGCGGCGGACGGGCCTCCGGAGTGGAACGACGGCCTGACCGTCCACCGGGTGGGCACCGAGCCGCCGCACACCACGCTCATGCCGTACGCCGACCTCCCGCAGGCACTGGCCGCCGACCGTACGCGCTCGCCGTACCGGATGAGCCTCGACGGCACGTGGAAGTTCGCCTACGCCGACCGGCCCGACGACCGGGACACGGACTTCTACCGCACCGACGTCGACGACTCCGGCTGGGACACCATCCCCGTGCCCTCGGCCTGGCAGCTGCACGGCTACGACTTCCCGATCTACGTCAACATCACCTATCCCTGGTGGGGCCCCAACGGCGGCGGCGAGGACGCGCAGCCGCCGGCCGCCCCGACCCGCTACAACCCCGTCGGCCAGTACCGCCGGACGTTCACCGTCCCCCGCGACTGGTCGGGCCGCCGCACCTTCCTGCACTTCGAGGGCGTCAAGTCCGCCCACTACGTGTGGATCAACGGCGAGTTGGCCGGCTACCACGAGGACTCCTACACCTCCGCCGAGTACGACATCACCCGCCACCTCAAGCCGGGCACCAACCAGATCGCCGTCGAAGTGTTCCGCTACTCCGACGCGGAGTGGCTGGAGGACCAGGACATGATCCGGCTGAGCGGCATCTTCCGCTCGGTCCACCTGTACTCCACGCCGGTCGTGCACCTGCGCGACTTCAGACTCGGCACCCCGCTCGGCGACGACTACACCTCCGCCGAGCTCGAGGTCACCGCGCACGTCCGCGACTACGGGGGAGAGGGCGCCGGCCGGTACACCGTCGAGACCCAGCTGTACGACGCGCGCGGCCACGCCGTCTGGGCGCGGCCCCTGAACGGGCCCGTCGACGTCCCCGACGGCGACGAGGCCACCGTCGAGACGACGAGAGCCGTCCCCGCACCGAAGCTCTGGTCGGCCGAGCACCCCTACCTCTACACCGCCGTACTGCGGCTGCGCGACCCGGCCGGCAAGGTGGTCGAGACCCTCTCGCACCGGGTCGGCCTGCGCGAGTTCGCGCTCAAGGACGGCCTGATGCGCATCAACGGCCGGCCGGTCTCCTTCCGCGGCACCAACCGGCACGAGATGCACCCCGCCACCGGCTCGGCGCTCACCCGCGAGCAGATGGTCGAGGACATCGAGATCATCAAGCGGCTCAACATCAACAGCGTCCGCACCTCGCACTACCCCAACAACCCGCTGTGGCTGGAACTCGCCGACGAGTACGGCCTGTACCTCGTGGGCGAGACCAACCTGGAGACCCACGGCATCCGCGACAGGTACCCCGGCAGCGGTCACGCCGAGTGGACCGAGGCGTGCGTGGCCCGCGCCCAGAACATGGTCCACCGGGACAAGAACCACGCCTCGGTGGTCATCTGGTCGCTCGGCAACGAGGCAGGCGGCGGCACCACCTTCAACGCCATGCACGACTGGATCCGCTCCTACGACCCCACCCGTGTCATCCAGTACGAGGGCGACGACCGCCCGGGCATCAGCGACATCCGCTCCGAGATGTACGACAGCCCCCAGCGGGTCGAGCAGCGCGCCAAGGACACCGGCGACACCCGCCCGTACGTGATGATCGAGTACTCCCACGGGATGGGGAACTCCAACGGCAACTTCAAGAAGTACTGGGACATCGTCCGCCGGTACGACGTCCTCCAGGGCGGCTGGATCTGGGACTTCGTCGACCAGGCGCTGAGCTGGCCCACCCCGTCCCGCAAGCTGCTGACCGAGTCCGGACCGGGCGCCCTGCGCGGCGAGATCATCGCGCCGAGCGGCACCTTCGACCGCGCCAAGGGCGTCCTCGGCGGCACCGTCTTCCCCCGCGACACCCGCCTCGACCTCACCGGCTCGCTCACGCTGGAGGCCTGGGTCACCCCGGGCGTCACCGGTGGCCACCAGCCCCTCATCGCCAAGGGCGACACCCAGTACGCGCTCAAACAGAACGACAGGACACTGGAGTTCTTCATCCACAGCGGGGGGCAGTGGGTCACCGCGAACTGGGCGCTGCCCGACGGCTGGACGGGCAAGGAGCACCACGTCGCCGGCGTCTTCGACGCGGACGCGGGCACGCTCACCCTGTACGTCGACGGCCAGGTGCGTGCCACCCGTACCACCACCCGGCGCCCCAGCGACACCACGGCGTCGTTGTCGCTCGCCACCGACGTCGACAACCCGACCCGGGAGTTCAGCGGCACCATCCGGCGGGCCCGCGTCTACGCCCGCGCGCTGAGCGCCGCGGAGCTGGCCTCGGACGGCCGGGGCCCGAAGGACGAGGGCGTGCGCTTCTGGTTCGACGCCGCCACCGCGGGCCACACCGAGAAGCGCCCGCGCGAGAAGACCTTCTACGCCTACGGCGGCGACTGGGGCGACAACCCCAACGACGGGGCCTTCTCCGGCGACGGCATCATCACCGCCGACCGCGGCCACACGGGCAAGGCCGCCGAGGTCAAGCGGATCTACCAGGCGATCAACGCGACCCGGGCCTCGGGCGGCCCCGGCGCCGTCAGGCTGACCAACGAGTACCTCTTCACCAACCTCCGTGAGTTCGACGGCCGTTGGTCCCTCGTCGCCGACGGCGAGGTCGTCCAGCGCGGCCGGCTGACCCGGGAGCAGCTCGACGTCGACCCGCTGACCGGCAAGGACGTCGAGGTGCCGGTGCGGCTGCCGGCGCGGCCCGCACCGGGCACCGAGTACTTCCTGGAGCTCTCCTTCACCACCAAGGAGCCCACCAAGTGGGCGAAGGCCGGATTCGAGGTGGCCAAGCAGCAACTCGCCCTCGACGCGGGCAGCCCCGCGGTCAAGGCGGTGCCGCTGCGCGGCGTGCCCGCACTGCGGTACACCGACCGCGACGACGAGGTCACCGTCAAGGGCAACGGCTTCTCGGTCACCGTCGACAAGAGCGAGGGAACCATCACGTCGTACGAGGCCGCGGGCGCGCGACTGATCACCTCCGGCCCGGTCCCGAACTTCTGGCGGGCACCCACCGACAACGACCGGGGCAACGGCCACCACACCCGCAACCAG
The DNA here is from genome assembly GCF_000158955.1 of Streptomyces viridochromogenes DSM 40736. GTDB lineage: Bacteria > Actinomycetota > Actinomycetes > Streptomycetales > Streptomycetaceae > Streptomyces > Streptomyces venetus. The sequence goes on from NZ_GG657757.1 coordinate 7,278,376, forward strand.
GTGTGGAGGGACGCCGGAGCGCGGCGGAAGGTCGCGGACGTACAGGTGAGGCCCCTGGACGAGCGGGCCGTGGAGATCACCTTCACCGGCACCCTGCCCACCACCCCGGAGTCCACCTACAGCACCACGTACACGGTCTTCGGCAACGGCGAGATCAAGGTCGACAACACCCTGCACCCGGGCGCGTCGAACCTGCCGTACCTCCCCGAGGTCGGAAACCTGCTGTTCCTGCCGCGCCGGCTGGACCGGCTGCACTACTACGGCCGGGGCCCCGAGGAGAACATGTGGGACCGCAACAACGCCACCGACGTGGGCCTGTACTCCGGCATCGTCTCCGGGCAGTGGAGCTCCTACCTGCGCCCCCAGGAGAACGGCAACAAGACCGACGTCCGCTGGGCCGCGCTGACGGACGGCGGCGGGCGCGGACTGCTCGTCTCCGGTGAGCCGCTGCTGGAGGTCAACGCCTCGCACTTCACCCCCGAGGACCTGTCGGTCGGCGCCAGGCACGACTACCAGCTCACTCCCCGGGACGCGGTGGTCCTGCGGGTCAACCACCGCCAGATGGGCGTGGGCGGCGACAACAGCTGGGGCGCCCACACCCACGACGAGTTCAAGCTGCTCGCAGACCGCGACTACGCGTACACCTACCGCCTGCGTCCGCTCACCCGGGTGAGCGAGGCGATGGAGGCCTCGCGGCGGCCCACGGCCACCGAGTAGCACCGACGGTGTGACAGCGGCGCCGTCTCAGTCGGCGGCGTCGCTGAGGCCCAGGCGCAGGTGCTCCACGTGGTACACGGCCTGGTCGAGCAGCTCGGCGACATGGTGGTCGTGCAGCGCGTAGACCACCGAACGGCCCCGTCGCTCGCCCACCACCAGGCCCAGGTTGCGCAGCAGCCGCAGCTGGTGCGAGCAGGCCGACTGCTCCATGCCCACCTCGGCGGCCAACTCGGTGGCCGGCAAGGGGCCTTCGCGCAGCCGCGCCAGGATCAGCAGACGGGAGGGCGTGGACAGGGCCTGGAGCGTGGTGGCGACCTTCGCGACGTTGTCCGCGTCCAGGCGTACGCGCTCGGCGGCGGCGTCCTGCGCGGGGATGACGGCTCCATGACCCATGACGTCATCGTACCGGGCGCACACGAACACATGAATGAATATTCATCTGTCCCTGTGCGGCGGTGGGCGCCCGCACGTCGATGTCGGATTCTCGCCAGCCCCGGCGCCGCCCGATGCCCGATGCTGGACGCATGCAGATGGGGATGCACACCGACACAGAACGCTGCGTACGCGCCGTCCGGTCCAAGGACGCCCGGTTCGACGGCTGGTTCTTCACGGCCGTCCTGACGACCGGCATCTACTGCCGTCCCAGCTGCCCGGTCGTGCCGCCCAAGCCGGAGAACATGGTCTTCCATCCGAGTGCGGCCTCCTGCCAGCAGGCCGGTTTCCGGGCCTGCAAGCGCTGCCGGCCCGACACCAGCCCAGGCTCCCCGGAGTGGAACCACCGCGCCGACCTCGTGGCCCGCGCCATGCGGCTGATCGCCGACGGCGTCGTGGACCGCGAGGGCGTGCCCGGCCTCGCCGGCCGCCTCGGCTACAGCACCCGGCAGGTCGAGCGCCAGCTGCTCGCCGAGCTCGGCGCGGGGCCGCTCGCGCTCGCCCGCGCCCAGCGCGCCCAGACGGCCCGGCTGCTCATCGAGACGACGGCCCTGCCGATGGCACGGATCGCCTTCGCCGCCGGCTTCGCCTCCATCCGCACCTTCAACGACACGGTCCGCGAGGTCTTCGCCCTGCCCCCGAGCGAGCTGCGCGCCAGCGCCCCGAAGCGGCAGGGCGCGAGCACCCCCGGCGCGCTGTCGCTGCGGCTGCCGTTCCGCGCCCCGCTCAACCCCGACAACCTCTTCGGCCACCTCGCCGCGACGGCCGTACCCGGCGTGGAGGAGTGGCGGGACGGCTCCTACCGCCGCACGCTGCGCCTCCCGTACGGCCACGGCATCGTGGCCCTCACCCCCACCCCCGACCACATCGCCTGCCGCCTCACCCTCAGCGACCTGCGCGATCTGACCGTCGCCATCAGCCGCTGCCGCCGCCTGCTCGACCTGGACGCCGACCCGGTCGCCATCGATGAGCAACTGCGCACCGACCCGGTCCTGGCGCCCCTGGTCGACAAGGCGCCCGGGCGGCGCGTCCCGCGCGCGGTGGACGAGGCGGAGTTCGCCGTCCGGGCCGTGCTGGGCCAGCAGGTCTCCACCGCCGCCGCCCGCACCCACGCGGCCCGCCTGGTCACCGCGCACGGCGAACCGGTCGACGACCCCGAGGGCGGTCTCACCCACCTCTTCCCGGCGCCGGAGACCCTCGCGGAGGTGGACCCGGAGACCCTGGCGATGCCCCGCACCCGCCGCACGACCTTCACCACCCTGGTCCGCCGGCTCGCCGACGGCGACCTCCGCCTGGGCGTGGAGAGCGACTGGGCCGCGGACCCGTGCCCAGCTCCTCGCCCTGCCCGGCTTCGGCCCCTGGACGGCCGACGTCATCGCCATGCGCGCCCTCGGCGACCCGGACGCCTTCCTCCCCACCGACCTCGGCATCCGCCGCGCCGCCCGGGACCTGGGCCTGCCCTCGACCCCGGCCGCGCTCACGGCCCGCGCGGCGGCCTGGCGCCCCTGGCGGGCCTATGCCGTCCAGTACCTCTGGGCGACCGACAGCCACCCGATCAACTTCCTTCCGGTATAGGGACGTTCCATGAAGCAACACACCGTGACCGACAGCCCGTACGGCCCGCTCACCCTCGTCGCCGACGACGGCGTCCTGTGCGGCCTCTATATGACGGACCAGCGCCACCGCCCACCCGAGGAGACCTTCGGCACCCGCGACGACACCCTGTTCGCCCGGGCGGAGGAGCAGCTGAAGGCCTACTTCGCGGGCGAGCTCAAGGAGTTCACCGTCGAGATGCGCCTGACGGGCACCCCGTTCCAGCGCGCCGTCTGGGACCAGCTGCGCCGCATTCCGTACGGCGAGACCCGCACCTACGGCGAACTCGCCGACGCCCTGGGCACCCCCACGGCCTCACGCGCGGTCGGCCTCGCCAACGGCCGCAACCCCATCGGCATCATCGTGCCGTGCCACCGCGTCGTCGGCGCCAACGGCAGCCTCACCGGCTACGGCGGCGGCCTGGACCGCAAGCGCCGGCTGCTGGCCTTCGAGAGCGGGGCCGTGCTGTTCTGAAGGGTGTTGCAAAATGCCCGCCACCGAGCCTTCTGCAACACCCTTCAGCCGGTGTCGCCCAGGCGGCGCAACAGCTCGGGCAGGGCCGTTCCGATGGGTTCGCGGACGAGCTCGTCGGCGCGGTCGTCGTACGGCGTCGGCTCGGCGTTGACGATGACCAGCCGGGCGCCGTGGTCGGCGGCGACACCTGCGAGGCCGGCGGCGGGCTGGACCTTCAGGCTCGTGCCGACGGCGACGAACACCTGGCAGGCCTTGCTGATGGCGACCGCCTCGCCGAGCACGACGGGGTCGAGCCGCTCGCCGAACATCACCGTCGCCGACTTCAGGATCCCGCCGCACTCCAGGCACGGCGGGTCGTCCTCACCGGCCTCGACCCGGGCGAGCGCGTCCGTCATCGGGCCGCGGGCGTGGCAGCCCGTGCACACGAAACTCCGCGCCGTCCCGTGCAGTTCGAGGACCTTGCGGCCCGGCATCCCGGCGAGCTGGTGCAGCCCGTCCACGTTCTGGGTGATGACCCGCACGGGCACCCCCGACCGCTCCAGGCCGGCGACGGCCAGGTGAGCGGTGTTGGGCTCCGCCTGGAGCGTCCGGTTCTTCCGCCGCATCTGCCAGGAGCGGCGGCGGATCTCCGGGTCGCCCATGTAGTACTCGTACGTCACGAGCTTCTCGGCCTCGGGGTCCCGCCGCCACAGGCCGTTCGGTCCGCGGTAGTCCGGGATCCCGGAGTCCGTGCTGATGCCGGCGCCGGTGAGGAGCGCGACGAGTGGCTTGCCCATGACACCGAGGGTAGGCGGGGCGGCGCGGGGGCGGCGAGCGGATATCGAACGGGGCGTCGAGGGGTGAGCGGCCGGAGCCGGTCAGGACACCCGGTGTCCGTTCTCCAGCTCGGCCGTGCCCGAGCCCTCGGCCAGGACGTCGAGTCCGGCCAGGACACGGCGGCCGAGGGCGCCCGGCAGGTATTCGGTCAGCTCCTCGTGCGGGACCAGCCGCCAGGACAGCAGCTCCGCCTCCTGGAGGCGGATCGCCTTGAACTCGTCCTCGCCGAGCACCCCGCCGTCGTAGAGGTACGCCACCAGCGGCGGACGCCCCGGACCGTGCACCCAGTCCACCGCCAGCAGCCGGCCCAGCTCACGGTCCAGGCCGATCTCCTCGGCCGTCTCGCGGCGCGCGCCCTGCCGCGGGGTCTCGCCGTCGTCGGACTCGATCGTGCCACCGGGCAGCGTCCAGCCCTCCCGGTAGTTGGGTTCGACGAGCAGCACCCGGCCCTCGCCGTCCCGGAAGAGCGCGGCGGCACCGGCCAGGACGCGGGGCAGGGACGCGATGTAGGCGGCGAAGTCAGGAGAGGTGGTCATCGGTGCAGGGTAACCACCTGGCGCCGGCTCAGCCGCAGGGGAAGACGTAGTCCGACTTGTAGTTGATGTAGAGGCTGCTGGAGGAGGAGCCCATCTTGGCGGTCACCGGGGCGCAGGCGAAGCTGGAGACGTACACCGGGCCGGCGTACTCGCTGAAGTTGCCCGCGTCCTTGTCGCAGGAGGTGCCGCCGACCTTGCAGACCTGCACGAGCATGTACTGCGACCTGCCGACGTTGTTGTCGAGGATGACGCAGCCCTTGCCGCCGTTCTCGTAGGCGAAGAGGGTGCCCAGACGCTCGCTGGGGTCGGTGCCGACGGGCAGCGGGATCGCCTTGCTCAGCGTGTAGCCGCTGCCGCACACGGTGGCCGCGGCGGCCGCGGGCGCGGGCTGCTCGGCGGCGACGGCCTGCGGGGCGGTGAGCACGGCGGCGGTCAGGACGGACACGGAAGCGGCGGCGCGGACAGCGGTTCTGAGACGAGACATGACAAGCAGACGCTTTCTGTCAGGCGCGAGGACGCGGGCCGAGTGACTGGAAACGATCGAACGATCCGATGGCCTGATCACTTTACGGTCGGGTTTGATCGGCATCGTCGGCTCGCGTGGAAGTGACCGGAATCAGCCGAATGGAAGCACTTCCAAGCGGAATGCCTGGCTGAGTTCGAGTGAAGTGGCCGATACTGAGCCGTCATGAGGCCCGGGTCTCGAAGCGGAAGACCGATGCGGCCGCCGAACGCGGCCGGAAATGGCCGGTTCGATCCGGTCAGGCCTCCCGCTCCGCCAGCCGCAGCGTCCGCTCCGCGAGCTCGCTGATCCGCACCCCGTCGAAACCGAACACCGCACTGCGGACCGTGTCCTCCAGCGGCACCTTCCACTGGTCGGGGATGGCCGCGGCCCCGCCGAGGACACCCGCCACCGACCCCGCCGTCGCGCCGTTGGAGTCGGTGTCCAGGCCGCCGCGGACGGTCAGCGTGATGGTGCGGGTGAAGTCGCCGTCGCCGTAGAGCAGCCCTGCGGTGAGGACGGCGGCGTTCGGGACGGTGTGGATCCAGCCCATACCGGCGGTCTCCTCGGCGACCGTGCTGAGCGTGTCCTCCCAGGACATCCGGGTGTCGTGCAGGGACACCACCCGGCGCACCGTACGAGCCAGGCGGCTGCTCGCCGGGATCACGGTCAGGGCCTGGTCGACGGCGTGCCGCACCGTCGGCGCCGTGAACGCCGCCGCGATCAGAGCCGCCGCCCACATCGCCCCGTAGACCCCGTTGCCGGTGTGCGACAGCACCGCGTCCCGCCGGGCCAGCGAGGCGGCCCGGCGTGGCACGCCCGGGCAGGTCCAGCCGTAGATGTCGGCGCGGATGAGGGCGCCGATCCACTCCTGGTACGGGTTGTCGTACGTGGCGGTCAGCGGCGGTTTGAGCCCGCCCGCGAGGTTGCGGTACGCGGCCCGCTCGGCGGTGAACGTCTGGAGGTACGGCAGCCGCAGCAGCCACAGGTCGCCGACCTGCTCGGTGCTGAAGCCGAAGCCGTGGGTCTCCAGCAGGTCGAGGCCGAGGATCGCGTAGTCGACGTCGTCGTCCCGGCAGCTGCCGTGGATCCGGCCGCGTACGCACTGGCGCCATTCGGGGCGCAGCACGGGTTCGTCGGCGCCGGTGGGCTCGGGCAGGTAGTCGGTGAGGGGGAGGGCGGCGGCCTGCCGGAGGTAGCGGTCGATGCGGTCGCGGGTCCAGACCTCGCCCTGCTCGACCGGCTTGCCGAGCATGTTGCCCGCGATGCGGCCCGTCCAGCCGCCGAGGATGCGGTCGGCGAGCGCCGTTTCGGTGTCGACGAGGGTCATGGTTCTGGTCTACCCGTTTTGGGAGGGTGCCCAAGGGGGGCGGGGCCGCGGGTGTGCCGGCGGCGGTGGGTTCGTCGTGGTCTGCTGCGCAGTTCCCCGCGCCCCGCGCCCCGCGCCCCTGAGGCGAGGGCCCCCAGGTCCATGGGATGGGCACGGGCTGACGGCGGACGGGTCCTCCGGTTAAGGTCGCTGCGGCGCGACTGGCCCTGACGTGCGTGAGGGCCCGGAGAGCAAGGGGAGTGCAAGTGGCGGACGCTGCAGTGAGCGGCACCCGGAGGGCACAGCGGACGGGGCGGGTGCTCGTCGCCGCGGACAAGTTCAAGGGGTCGCTGACGGCCGTGGAGGTCGCCGAGCGGGTGACGGCCGGGCTGCGCCGGGCCGTACCGGACCTCGAGGTCGAGGCGCTGCCCGTGGCCGACGGCGGCGACGGGACGGTGGCCGCGGCGGTCGCGGCCGGGTTCGAGCGCCGCGAGGTACGGGTCGCGGGCCCCTTGGGCGACGAGGTGACGGCGGCGTTCGCGCTGCGCGAGGGCACCGCGGTCGTGGAGATGGCCGAGGCGAGCGGGCTCCAGCGGCTTCCCGCCGGGGTCTTCGCACCGCTCACGGCCTCCACCTACGGCTCCGGTGAGCTGCTGCGGGCCGCGCTGGACGCGGGCGCCCGCACGATCGTCTTCGGGGTCGGCGGCAGTGCGACCACGGACGGCGGCGCGGGCATGCTGTCCGCGTTGGGCGCCCGGTTCCTGGACGCGGACGGCGAGCCGGTACCGCCGGGCGGCGGCGGCCTCGCCGGTCTGGCCGGCGCCGACCTGTCGAACCTCGACCCTCGGCTCGCCGAGATCGAATTCGTCCTCGCGAGCGACGTGGACAACCCGCTGACCGGCCCCAAGGGCGCGCCCGCGGTCTACGGCCCGCAAAAGGGCGCCTCGCCGGACGACGTGGAGGCCCTGGACGCAGCCCTCGCGCACTTCGCGAAGGTCCTGGAGGGGGCGCTGGGCCCGAAGGCCGCCGAGTACGCCGCCTCGCCGGGCGCGGGTGCCGCCGGCGGCATCGGCTACGGCGCCCTGCTGCTGGGCGCCCGGTTCCGTCCCGGCATCGAGGTGATGCTCGACGTCCTGGGCTTCGCACCCGCCCTGGACCGTGCCGGCCTGGTGATCACAGGTGAGGGCTCCCTCGACGAGCAGACCCTCCACGGCAAGGCCCCGGCGGGCGTCGCCGCGGCGGCCCGTGCGGCCGGCAAGGACGTCGTCGCGGTCTGCGGCCGTCTGGCCCTGCCCCCGGAGACCCTGGGCCGCGCCGGCTTCCGTCGTGCGTACCCCCTGACGGAGGCGGAGCCGGACGTCGCGAAGTGCATCGCCGAGGCGGGCCCGATCCTGGAGAGGGTGGCGGAGCGCATCGCCAGGGACTTCCTGACCTGAGTCTGGTTCTGTCCGACCTGCGCCGGGCCGCAGAGCAAGGCAGCCGCAGAGCAAAGCAAGCGAAGGGCCCCGAACCGATACCCGGTCCGGGGCCCAAAGCAGGAATCACACGCTACGGCGTCACGGAAGCTGCGCCGCCCGCGCCTCACGCCGGTTGTCACGGAACGTGTTCACCCGGCGCGCCGTGGCGAACAGCGGGATCGTCGCCGCCATCACGATCTGCAGCGCGCACCCCGTCTGCAGCAGCGCCTGGCCGCCCGGCGCGTCGAACGCCCAGGCCGCCAGCATGCCCATGGCCGAGACGATCCAGCCGAGCACCGCCACCGCCAGGACGCCCCGCGGCTTCGGGTACTCGACCCGGCTCACCATCAGCCACGCGGTACCGACGACCGCCAGCAGCGTCGCCTCGAACGGCAGCTCCAGCAGCACGATCGAGACGACCGTGAGCGCACCGAACGGCGAGGGCATGCCCTGGAACGTGCCGTCCTTCACGGTGACGCACGAGAAGCGCGCAAGCCGCAGCACCACCGCCAACAGCACCACGATCGCGCCCACCGCCGCGACCCGCTCGTGGGCGTCCCTCGCGACCATGCCGTACACCAGCACGAAGTACGCGGGCGCCAGGCCGAAGCTGATCAGGTCGGAGAGGTTGTCCAGCTCCGCACCCATCGGCGACGACCGCAGCTTGCGGGCGACGAGGCCGTCGAACAGGTCGAACACAGCCGCGCACAGCATCAGGATCACGGCCGTGGCCGCGCTGTTGCGGGCCATGCCCGAGGCGTCACCCGAGAGGTGCGGGATGAGGATGCCGGTGGTGGTGAAGTACACCGCCATGAAGCCGCACGTGGCGTTGCCGAGCGTCAGGGTGTCCGCTATCGACAGGCGCAGAGAGAGGGGCATCTCCTCTTCTTCGCCGACCTCGTCGGCCTCCGGCACCCAGCCGGCCTTGGTATCCGGATCAATCACGGTCAATGCGAGTCACCCCAGCCACGGTCTTCTGACCGACCTCGACCGCGACCTCCACGCCTTCGGGCAGGTAGAGGTCGACCCGCGAGCCGAAGCGGATCAGGCCGATCCGCTCGCCCTGCTCGACCTTGGTGCCCTGCGGCACGTAGGGAACGATGCGGCGGGCGACCGCGCCGGCGATCTGGATCATCTCGATGTCGCCGAGCTCGGTGTCGAAGTGCCACACGACACGCTCGTTGTTCTCGCTCTCCTTGTTGAAGGCGGGAACGAAGCCACCCGGGATGTGCTCGACCGACGTCACCGTGCCGGCCAGCGGCGCGCGGTTGACGTGGACGTTGAGCGGGCTCATGAAGATCGCGACGCGGGTGCGGCCGTCCTTCCACGGCATGATGCTCTGCACCACACCGTCGGCGGGCGAGATGACCCGGCCCTGGGTGATCTCGCGCTCGGGGTCGCGGAAGAACCACAGCATCCCCGCCGCGAGCGCGGTGGCGGGAACGGCGACGGCCTTGGCGGCGCCGGAGCGGCGGGCACGGGCCAGGCTGAGAGCTGCGGTGGCGACGGTCGGAAGGAGCCACGGCGATGCTCCGCGCGCGAGGCGTACGCCGGCCCGGCTGTCGCGTGGTGCAGAGGTTTGGCTGTGGGGCATGGATGACCTTCGTAGCGGATGAGGCCGCACTCTGACGGGGGACGGCGGCTTTCCGGCGATCGTAGCGGCTCGGGGCCCTAACTGGGTAAGCCAGGAAGCCGAGTCGGCGACCGAAGAGTGCTGACGGGGTGTGATCTTCTTCTCCAAGAAAACACCCCGTATCCGGACATCTAGCCCTGGAATCGATACTCTTCGAGCAGTCGCCGACCGATGATCATTTTCTGGATTTCGGCGGTACCTTCGCCGATCAGCAGCATCGGGGCCTCACGATAGAGGCGCTCGATCTCGTACTCCTTGGAGAAGCCGTAGCCGCCGTGGATCCGGAAGGCGTCCTCGACGACCTCCTTGCAGTACTCGGAGGCGAGGTACTTCGCCATCCCAGCCTCAAGGTCGTTTCGCTCCCCGGAGTCCTTTTTGCGAGCTGCGTTCACCATCATCGCATGGGCGGCCTCGACCTTGGTAGCCATCTCGGCCAGCTTGAACTGGATCGCCTGATGCTGGGCGATCGGCCTGCCGAAGGTGTGACGCTGCTGCGCGTACTGGACACCCAGTTCGAACGCACGCTGAGCGACGCCGCAGCCACGCGCCGCCACGTTGACGCGACCGACCTCCACACCGTCCATCATCTGGTAGAAACCACGGCCGGTGACGCCTCCGAGCACACGATCCGCAGGAATCCGCAGGCCATCCATGATGAGTTCGGTGGTGTCGACCCCCTTGTAACCCATCTTGTCGATCTTGCCGGGGATGGTGAGGCCCGGGCGGACCTCCCCGAAGCCGGGCTCCTTCTCGACGAGGAAGGTCGTCATCGATTTGTGGGGCGCGGTGCCCTCGGGGTGACCTTCGTCACTTCTGACCAGAACGGCCACCAGAGACGACGTTCCGCCGTTCGTGAGCCACATCTTCTGGCCGTTCAGGACGTACTCCTCGCCGTCCTTCACCGCCTTCGACGTGATCGCCGACACGTCCGAGCCCAGGCCCGGCTCCGACATCGAGAAGGCGCCCCGGATGTCGCCGGCCGCCATCCTCGGCAGGAAGTGGTCCTTCTGCTCCTGCGTGCCGTGCTGCTTGAGCATGTACGCCACGATGAAGTGCGTGTTGATGATGCCGGACACCGACATCCAGCCGCGCGCGATCTCCTCGACGCACAGGGCGTACGTCAGGAGCGACTCGCCCAGACCCCCGTACTCCTCGGGGATCATCAGGCCGAACAGGCCCAACTCCTTCAGCCCGTCGACGATCTGCTGCGGGTACTCGTCGCGGTGCTCCAGCTCCGTCGCGACCGGGATGATCTCCTTGTCCACGAAGTCCCGGACGGTGGACAGGATCTCCTGCTGGATGTCCGTCAGACCGGCGGTCTGGGCGAGTCGCGCCATGGCTACTTCTCCTGCTCCTTGAGCTCGGGGCGGCCGGGCTGCTCGCCGCCGCGCTCCTTGATGTACGTCTCGGTCGGCACCATCACCTTGCGGCGGAACACGCAGACCAGCGTGCCGTCCTGCTTGTAGCCCTTGGTCTCGACGTGCACGATGCCGCGGTCGTTCTTCGACTTCGACGGCCACTTGTCGAGCACGGTCGTCTGGCCGTAGATGGTGTCGCCGTGGAAGGTCGGCGCCACGTGCTTGAGCGACTCGATCTCCAGGTTGGCGATCGCCTTGCCGGAGATGTCGGGCACGCTCATGCCGAGCAGCAGCGAGTAGACGTAGTTGCCGACGACGACGTTCTTGCCGAAGTCCGTCGTCTTCTCCGCATAGTTCGTGTCCATGTGGAGCGGGTGGTGGTTCATGGTGAGGAGACAGAACAGGTGGTCGTCGTACTCCGTGACCGTCTTGCCCGGCCAGTGCTTGTACGTCGCCCCGACCTCGAACTCCTCGTAGGTGCGTCCGAACTGCATCGCGCTCAGCCCTCCGGGATCTCGAACTTGCTGGTGCGCTGCATGCCGGCCGCGCGGCCCTTGCCGGAGATGACGAGCGCCATCTTGCGGCTGGCCTCGTCGATCATCTCGTCGCCGAGCATCGCGGAGCCCTTCTTGCCGCCCGCCTCGGACGTGTAGTAGTCGTACGCGTCCAGGATCAGCTCGGCGTGGTCGTAGTCCTCCTGCGACGGCGAGAAGATCTCGTTGGACGCCTCGACCTGGCCCGGGTGCAGCACCCACTTGCCGTCGAAGCCGAGGGCCGCGGCGCGCTGGGCGACCTCGCGGTAGCCGTCGATGTTGCGGATCTGCAGGTAGGGGCCGTCGATCGCCTGGAGGTTGTTGGCACGGGCGGCCATCAGGATCTTCATCAGGATGTAGTGGTAGGCGTCCGCCGGGTAGCCGGGCGGCTGCTCGCCCACGACCAGCGACTTCATGTTGATGGACGCCATGAAGTCGGCCGGGCCGAAGATGATGGTCTCGACGCGCGGGGAGGCCTGCGCGATCTCGTTGACGTTGTTCAGGCCCTGGGCGTTCTCGATCTGCGCCTCGATGCCGATCTTGCCGACCTCGAAGCCCATCGTCTTCTCGATCTGCGTCAGCAGCAGGTCCAGGGCGACGACCTGCTGGGCCGTCTGCACCTTCGGCAGCATGATGCAGTCGAGGTTCTGGCCGGCGCCCTCGACGACCGTGACGACGTCGCGGTACGTCCATTCGGTCGTCCAGTCGTTGACGCGCACGACCCGCGTCTTGCCCGTCCAGTCGCCCTCGTTGAGGAACTTGACGATGGTGTGCCGCGCCTCGGGCTTGGCGAGCGGGGCGCACGCGTCCTCCAGGTCGAGGAAGACCTGGTCCGCCGGGAGGCCCTGCGCCTTCTCCAGGAAGCGCGGGTTGCTTCCCGGCACCGCGAGACACGAGCGGCGGGGACGCAGACGGTTGACGGTCATGCGGGGACCTCCAGGGGGTCGAGCTGGTTCGCTTTCCGGATCTCGTCGACGATGCGGCCGATGATTCCGGTGATGTCGAAGTCCTTCGGGGTGAAGACGGCGGCCACTCCGGCTTGCCTGAGCTGCTCGGCGTCACCATTCGGGATGATGCCACCGGCGATCACGGGTATATCTGTGGCACCGGCCACACGCAGCCGTTCGAGGACGTCCGGCACCAGCTGGGCGTGGGAGCCGGACAGGATGGACAGGCCGACCGCGTGCACGTCCTCGGCGAGGGCCGCGTCCACGATCTGCTCGGGCGTCAGCCGGATGCCCTGGTAGACCACCTCGAAGCCGGCGTCCCGTGCGCGCACCGCGATCTGCTCGGCACCGTTGGAGTGCCCGTCCAGGCCCGGCTTGCCGACCAGGAAGCGCAGCTTGCCGACGCCCAGCTCCTTCGCCGTGACGTCCACCTTGTGGCGGACCAGGGCCAGCGTGCTGCCCTCCTCGACGGGGACGGCCACCGGCGCCGAGGAGACGCCCGTGGGCGCCCGGAACTCGCCGAACACCTCGCGCAGGGCCCCGGCCCACTCGCCGGTCGTCGCCCCCGCCCGGGCGCACTCCAGGGTGGCCTCCATGAGGTTCCCGGTGCCGCGTGCGACCTCCTTCAGCCGCTCCAGCGCCTTGCAGGGGCGCGGATGGTTGAAGGGCGGCTGGTAGCGGCTGTCGCGCCACTGCTGGAGCGAGGCGATGACCCGGGCCTCGACCTCCGGGTCCACCGTCTGGATCGCGGTGTCCAGGTCGGCGGTCAGCGGGTTCGGCTCGGTGCCCTCGAAGGCGTTGACACCGATGATCTTCTCCTGGCCGGACTCGATCCTGCCCCGGCGCTCGGCGTGCGAGGCGACCAGCTGGGACTTGAGGTAGCCGGACTCGACGGCCGCCATCGCGCCGCCCATCTCCTGGATGCGGTCGATCTCCGCGAGCGCGGACTCGACCAGCTCCTCCACCTTCGCCTCGATCACCTTCGAGCCGTCGAAGATGTCCTCGTACTCCAGCAGGTCGCTCTCGTAGGCCAGCACCTGCTGGATGCGCAGCGACCACTGCTGGTCCCAGGGGCGGGGCAGGCCCAGCGCCTCGTTCCAGGCCGGCAGCTGCACGGCGCGCGCGCGGGCGTCCTTGGAGAGGGTCACGGCCAGCATCTCCAGCACGATCCGCTGGACGTTGTTCTCCGGCTGGGCCTCCGTCAGGCCCAGGGAGTTGACCTGGACGCCGTAGCGGAAGCGGCGGTGCTTCGGGTTCTCGATGCCGTACCGCTCACGCGTGACCTTGTCCCAGATGCGGCCGAAGGCGCGCATCTTGCACATCTCCTCGATGAAGCGGACGCCCGCGTTCACGAAGAAGGAGATCCGGCCGACGACATCGCCCATGCGCTCCTGCGGCACCTGGCCGGAGTCGCGCACGGCGTCGAGGACGGCGATCGCGGTGGACATCGCGTACGCGATCTCCTGGACCGGAGTGGCGCCCGCCTCCTGCAGGTGGTAGCTGCAGATGTTGATCGGGTTCCACTTCGGCATGTGGGAGACCGTGTACGCGATCATGTCCGTCGTCAGCCGGAGCGACGGCCCCGGCGGGAACACGTGCGTCCCGCGGGACAGGTACTCCTTGACGATGTCGTTCTGGGTCGTGCCCTGGAGCTTGGTGATGTCCGCACCCTGCTCCTCGGCGACGACCTGGTAGAGCGCCAGCAGCCACATGGCCGTGGCGTTGATGGTCATCGAGGTGTTCATCTGCTCCAGGGGGATGTCCTGGAACAGCCGGCGCATGTCACCGAGGTGCGCGATCGGCACACCGACCCGGCCGACCTCGCCACGGGCGAGGATGTGGTCGGAGTCGTAGCCGGTCTGCGTCGGCAGGTCGAACGCCACCGACAGACCCGTCTGCCCCTTGGCGAGGTTGCGCCGGTACAGCTCGTTCGACGCCTCGGCCGTGGAGTGACCGGCGTACGTGCGCATGAGCCACGGCCGGTCCTTCTCCCGCCTGTGTTCGGCGGGCTGACGCTCAGTCATCTGTGCTCCCGGGTGTCTCAGATGTTGCGGAAGCGGTTGATGGCGTCGATGTGCTTGGCGCGCTTCTCCCGGTCGCGGACGCCCAGGCCCTCCTCGGGGGCCATGCACAGCACGCCGACCTTGCCCTGGTGGAGGTTGCGGTGCACGTCGTAGGCCGCCTGACCGGTGTCCTGAAGGGAGTACACCTTCGACAGGGTCGGGTGGATCTTGCCCTTCGCGATGAGCCGGTTGGCCTCCCAGGCCTCGCGGTAGTTGGCGAAGTGCGAGCCGATGATCCGCTTCAGCGACATCCACAGGTAGCGGTTGTCGTACTCGTGCATGTAGCCCGAGGTCGAGGCGCAGGTGGTGATGGTGCCGCCCTTGCGCGTGACGAAGACGCTCGCGCCGAAGGTCTCGCGGCCGGGGTGCTCGAAGACGATGTCGATGTCCTCGCCGCCGGTGAGTTCACGGATGCGCTTGCCGAAGCGCTTCCACTCCTTCGGGTCCTGGGTGTTCTCGTCCTTCCAGAACTTGTAGCCCTCGGCGTTGCGGTCGATGATCGCCTCGGCGCCCATGGAGCGGCAGATGTCCGCCTTCTGGTCGCTGGAGACGACACAGATCGGGTTGGCGCCGCCGGCCAGCGCGAACTGGGTGGCGTACGAGCCGAGGCCGCCGCTCGCGCCCCAGATCAGCACGTTGTCGCCCTGCTTCATGCCGGCGCCGTTGCGGGAGACGAGCTGCCGGTAGGCGGTGGAGTTCACCAGGCCCGGGGCGGCGGCCTCCTCCCAGCTCAGGTGGTCCGGCTTCGGCATCAGCTGGTTGGACTTGACCAGGGCGATCTCGGCGAGGCCGCCGAAGTTGGTCTCGAAGCCCCAGATGCGCTGCTCGGGGTCGAGCATGGTGTCGTTGTGGCCGTCGCTGGACTCCAGCTCGACGGAGAGGCAGTGCGCGACGACCTCGTCTCCGGGGCGCCAGGCGTTGACGCCCGGGCCGGTGCGCAGGACGACGCCCGCGAGGTCGGAGCCGATGATGTGGTACGGCAGGTCGTGGCGCTTGGCCAGCTCGTTGGTGCGGCCGTAGCGCTCCAGGAAGCCGAAGGTGGACAGCGGCTCGAAGATCGACGTCCACACCGAGTTGTAGTTGACCGACGAGGCCATGACGGCCACGAGCGCCTCGCCCGGGCCGAGCTCGGGCAGCGGCACCTCGTCCAGGTGGATCGACTTGCGGGGGTCCTTGTCGCGCGTGGCGAGCCCGGAGAACATCTCCGTCTCGTCCTTGTGCACGGTGATCGCGCGGTACGACTCGGGGAGCGGGAGGGCGGCGAAGTCCTCCGACGTGGAGTCGGGCGACTGGATCGCGGCCAGGATGTCCTTCACGGTCACGGTGTTGCCTCCGGCGGTGAGCGCCCTGAGGGAGGGGCGCCGATGGTTACGTCGGTGCTGCTGAGGGTTGAGGGTGTGCCGTCGGTTCGGCGGTGATGCTGTTCGGCAGCGCTGGGTTGCGCGGGAGGTTGCCTGTGACGCAGGCGTCCGGGCGTGCAGGCGGGTGAGCTTGCTGGGACGGTCACCCGGACCTCTTCAACGTATGACACCGCGTGTCACCTCGCAAGGCACTGAGTGCCAGAACTTGCGCCCAGATGAAATCTTTACGTAACAAATGAGCGATGATCGATCGAACGGCCCCTCCGAGGGCCTGCAAAACGGCCCCTGACATGCCAAAACGGCCACCCCGAAGGGTGGCCGTCATCACAGTGCCGAGTGGGCTCAGTGTTCCTTGAGCGCCTGCTCGATCGTCCTCATGACCTCGTCCAGCGGGGCGTCGGTGCGGGCGACGGTCACCAGCACCTCGCCGTGCGCCGAGGCCGTCGCCGCGGCCGGCTGAGCGCTCGTGGACCGCCCGGCCCCGATCCCCGTGCCGAACGTCTTCCGCACGATCGCGAAGGCGTGGTCCAGCTGCGCCTCCACGTCTCCCTGCCCGCCGGCCCGCAGCCAGCGCCGCAGGACGTGGTTGTGGGCGGTGACCACGGCGGACGCGGCGACCTCCGCCAGCAGCGGGTCGTCGTTGGCGTCGTCGGCGTGCGCCCGCTCGTCGAAGTGGCCGAGGAGGTAGCGGGTGAAGAGGCGCTCGTAGCGGGCCACCGACGCGATCTCCGCCTCGCGCAGCGTGGGCACCTCGCGCGTCAGCTTGTAGCGGGCGACCGAGATCTCCGGCCGCGCCGCGTACATCCTCATGACCTCCTTGATGCCACGGCACACCGTGTCGAGCGGATGCTCGTGCGCGGGCGCGGCGTTGAGCACCGCCTCGGCGCGGATCAGGGTGTCGTCGTGGTCGGGGAAGATCGCCTCTTCCTTGGAGCGGAAGTGGCGGAAGAAGGTGCGGCGTGCGACCCCGGCCTGGGCCGCGATCTCGTCGACGGTGGTCGCCTCGTACCCCTTGGTCGCGAACAGCTCCATCGCGGCGGCCGCCAGTTCCCGGCGCATCTTGAGCCGCTGGGCGGCGGCGCGCGAGCCTGCGGCACTCTCCGGCGCGTCGGTCGTAGCGGGTGTACGTGAGGACTTGGCGGGCTGGGACATGCCCCGAACGTACTGCATGTGCGCAGCTCGCTGCGCATGGCCTGGTTCGTGGAACCGGTCCGGCCCGAGCAGGCCGCCCCACTCGGAGCCGGACCGGAACCAGTCGCCGGGACCCTCAGCGCTTGGCATATTCGCGGAAGCCACGGCCGGTCTTGCGGCCGAGGCAGCCCGCGGCCACCAGGTGCTCAAGCAGCGGTGCCGGGGCGAGCCCCGGGTCGCGGAACTCGCGGTGCAGGACCTTCTCGATGGCGAGCGAGACGTCCAGCCCGACCACGTCCAGCAGTTCGAACGGGCCCATCGGGTAACCGCCGCCCAGCTTCATCGCCGCGTCGATGTCGTCGAGCGACGCGTAGTGCTCCTGCACCATCTTGATCGCGTTGTTCAGGTACGGGAACAGCAACGCGTTCACGATGAAGCCCGCACGGTCACCGCAGTCGACCGCGTGCTTCTTGATCCGTCCGCAGACCTCGCGGACCGTCGAGTGGACGTCGTCGGCCGTCAGCACCGTACGCACGACCTCGACCAGCTTCATGGCCGGCGCCGGGTTGAAGAAGTGCATGCCGATCACGTCCTGCGGGCGCGAGGTGGCACGGGCGCAGGCGACCACCGGCAGCGACGAGGTGGTGGTGGCCAGGACCGCGCCCGGCTTGCAGACCTTGTCCAGCGTGGCGAACAGCTGCCGCTTGACCTCCAGGTCCTCGGCGACCGCCTCCACGGCCAGGTCGACGCCGGCGAAGTCGTCGTAGGTGCCCGTCGGCGTGATCAGGTCCAGGATCCCGGCGGCGGCCTCGGCGGTCAGCCGGCCCCGGTCGACCGAGCGGGACAGGGACTTGCCGATCCGGGCCTTCGCGGCCTGGGCCTTCTCCGCGCTGCGGGCGGCGAGGACCACCTCGTATCCGGCCTTGGCGAAGACCTCGGCGATACCGGAGGCCATGGTGCCCGAGCCGGCGACACCGACCGAGTGGACCTCCCGGCCCGCGGCCTGGCTGCCGCCCTCCAGCGGGGTCAGCGCGTCCCGCACGACCGTGCCGCTGCCCGGCGCCTCGTAGGTGTAGAAACCGCGCCCCGCCTTGCGGCCGGTCAGGCCCGCCTCGCTCAGCTGCTTGAGGATCGGCGCGGGGGCGTGCAGCCGGTCGCGGGACGCGGCGTACATCGCCTCCAGGACCGTGCGCGCGGTGTCGACGCCGATCAGGTCCAGCAGCGCCAGCGGGCCCATGGGCAGCCCGCAGCCGAGCCGCATCGCGGCGTCGATGTCCTCACGGGAGGCGTACTTCGCCTCGTACATCGCGGCGGCCTGGTTGAGGTAGCCGAACAGCAGCCCGTCGGCGACGAAGCCGGGCCGGTCGCCGACCGCGACGGGCTCCTTGCCCAGGTCGAGCGCGAGGTTCGTGACCGCCGTGACGGCCGCCGGCGCGGTGAGCACCGAGGAGACGACCTCGACCAGCCGCATCGCCGGGGCCGGGGCGAAGAAGTGCAGGCCCAGCACCCGCTCGGGACGCGCCGAGTCGGCGGCCAGCCGCGTGACGGACAGGGCGTTGGTGCCCGTCGCCAGGATCGTCTCCGGGCGCACGATCCCGTCCAGCTCCCGGAAGATCTGGTGCTTGACCTCGTACGACTCGGGGGCCACCTCGATGACCAGGTCGGCGTCGGCCGCGGCCCGCAGGTCGGTGGAGGTGCGGACACGGGCGAGGATCTCCGCGCGGTCCTGCTCGGTCAGCCGCCCGCGCTCGACGCCACGGGCGGTGGAGGACTCCAGGGCCGCGACGCACTTCGCGGCCTGGGCCTCGCTGATGTCGATGCCGACGACCTCGCGGCCGGCCTTGGCGAGGACCTCGGCGATGCCGGTGCCCATGGTGCCGAGGCCGACGACGGCGACGGTCCGGAGCGAGGACGGGGACGGGTCGGAAAGGGGAGTGGCCATCGAGGGACTCCAGGAATGAGGGTGACGACGGGGAACACGCCCGGGTGCGCCGAAGCGGTCCGGGGGAGCCGGGCCACGGGCGCACCGGGTGCGTGAGAAGTGCGGGTGTTGCCGGGCTGCAAGCGCACACGCCCGGTGAAGGGAGGACCGGCCCTGTCCCGGGGCCGAGTCGCACCGCGGTACTCGAAGTACCGAACCGACTGCTCTCGCGGCGACCGCGTCACCAGACCGCCACGAGGAGAACGCGAGTGGGTAACTCGCTCGTCTGAGCTTAACTGGCGGGTAACGAGCGCGCCAGTCCTCGTCTTTGTGATGTACGTCCCGCGCAGCTCACCCCGCCCCTAGTCTCTCAGTCATGGACGAAGAGTTGCGATCACTCACGGAGCGCTTACGGCAGGAGTCGGGGGCGTCACCCGCCTTCGAGCGGCTCGTGGCGACCGACGATCTCGACGCGCTGGCGGAGCTGCTGACCGAACCCGGGCAGCCGCTCTGGACGAGGGAGCTGGCGGCGTTCCGGCTGGGGCTCGCCCGGGACCGGCGGGCCTTCGAGGCCCTGGTCCTGCTGCTCAACCACCGCGATCCGCCGCGCTGCGCCTCCGCCGCCCACGCCCTCGCCCGCCTCGGAGACCCGCGCACCGCCCGCGCGGCCGCCGCTCTCGCCACCAACGAACTGCGTGTCGCCTACGCGCTGCACCCGGTGCGGCTCCTGGTCGAGCTGCGCGCCCCGGAGGCCGTGCCGGCGCTGATCACCACCCTCCAGCGGCGGCTGCGTCCGCACGATCCCTACCGCCGCGTGGCCCTCGCCTGCGTGGACGGGCTCGGCACGCTGGGCGACGCGCGGGCCATACCCGTGCTGAACGAGGCCCTCGCGCATCCGGCGCTGGCCGAGGCGGCGGTGCGGGCGCTGGGGCGGATCCCGAAGCAGCGGTGAGGTCAGCGGGGGAGTGTGCGCGCGTAGCGCACCTCGGGGACCGTCACACCCGCCACCTCGAAGGGCTCCTCGGCGCCGTCCGCGTGGAAACCGGCCCGTTCGTAGAAGCGGCGGGCCCGGCCGTTCTCCTTCAGGACCCACAGGAGCATGCGGTCGTGGCCCGCGGCGGAGCAGCGCGCGACCGACTCCGAGAGCAGCGCCTGACCCACGCCGCATCCGACATGCCCCGGGTGGACGTAGATGGCGTACAACTCCACGTCCTCGGTCCGGTCCTCACCCTCTCGGTAAGGGCCGTGGCAGGCCCAGCCGACGATCTCGCCGCCGGTGCCCTCGGCGACCAGGTCCACCACGTCGCCGCCGGCCTGCGTGAAATAGGTGCGACGTCGCTCGGCGTCCTCACGGACGCTGAGCCCGTCCAGGTACGTCTGCGGGATCAGACCCCGGTAGGCGCTCTGCCAGCCACGGATGCGGATCTCCGCGACCCGCGCGCAGTCGGCGAGCGTCATCTCCCGCACCCGTAAACCGCTCACCCCGGCCTTTCCCGTCAGCTCGGTCATGGCCCCATGATGGACCAGGGCACCGACAGCGCCCGCCCCGACGGCCCGTCAGCCGCTCAGCCGCGGAAGCCGAGCAGGCTGTGCAGCATCGAGCCGCCCGCGGAGGTCGATGCCACCTTGTTGGCGGCCGGCTTCGGGTCCGGCAGGGCCTCGCACACCGCGTCGGCCACACCCTGCCCGCGGGGCACGGTGCCGTCGGACAGATAGCGCGCCAGATGCCTGTCCAGGCAGGCGTTCCCGCTCAGCGTGATGCCGTGGTTGCCACCGCCCTCCTCGACGACCAGGCTGGAGCGCGCCAGCAGATGGTGGACGGAGACGCCGCCCACATAGGGGGTGGCCGCGTCACCGGTCGCCTGGAACAGCAGGGTGGGCGGCAGTTCGCCGTTGGCGATGCTCACCGGGCGCGGCGCGGCCCTCGGCCAGAACGCGCACGGCGCGTTGTACCAGGCGTTGTTCCACGTCATGAACGGTGCCTTCTCGTACATCGCCCAGTTGTCGCTGCGCCACTGGCTCCAGTCCCGCGGCCAGGAGGTGTCCCCGCACTCCACCGCGGTGTAGATGCTGTAGCTGTTGTCGGCGACGGGGTCGATCGCGCCGAAGTTCTGGTACGCCTCGACGAGAGGGGCGGCGTTCCTGTCGTTCACGTACGCGGCGAACGCCTCCGCCAGGATCGGCCAGTAGCCGTTGTAGTAGCCGCCCGGGACGTAGGTGTCCTCCAGTTCCGAGGCGCCCACCATGCCGCCGGCCGGCTTCTTCGCCAGAGCCGCCCGCATGGCGTACCACTTGACCTCGACATACTCCGGGTCGGTGCCCAGCCGGTACGTCGAGTCGTGCCTGGCGACCCACGCCATGAAGGCGCGGTGGCGGTCGTTGAAGGCGAGGTTCTGGTACAGGTTGGCGTCGTACCAGACGTCGGTCGGGGAGACGACCGAGTCCAGGACCAGGCGCCGGACCCGCTCGGGGAACATCCTGGCGTAGACCGCGCCCAGGTAGGTGCCGTACGAGTAACCGAAGTAGTTGAGCCGGTCCGCGTCCAGGGCCTGCCGGATCGCGTCCATGTCGCGCACGGCGCTGATCGTGTCGATGTACGGCAGGAGGTGGGCGTACTTCTTGCTGCAGGCAGCGGCGAAGGACCTGGCGCGGGCGAGGTTGGCCCGCTCGACGGCGGGTGTGGTCGGCACGGTGTCCGGGCGCACCGGGTCGAAGTGGCCGGGCCTGCAGTCCAGCGCCGGCTTGCTCGCCCCCACGCCGCGCGGGTCGAAGCCGATGATGTCGTACTGGGCCGCGACCTCCTGGGGCAGCGAGGACGCGACGAACCCGGCGAGCCCCAGCCCGCTGCTGCCGGGGCCGCCGGGGTTGACCAGCAGCGGGCCCTGATACGTCCGGGCGGTGTGGGGCACACGGGACAGGGCGAGGGTGATCTGCTGCCCCTGCGGCTTGGGGTGGTCGAGCGGCACCTCGAGGGACGCGCACTGGAGCGCCGGGTAGTCCTTGGTGGCGCACTTCTTCCAGACGGGCTTCGCGGCGTGCACGGTCTCCGCGGTGCGCGGTGCGTCCGCCTCGGCGGGAACGGCCGCGCAGGTCCCGGCCATGACGACGGCGGCGCCGCACAGCGCCGCTGCGCGTTTTCTCATGGAGTCCTCCCAGGACGGCGGGATGTAGGACCGCGAGAAACACCGTCCTCGCCGCATCGTCCCGGCAACCCGTCCTGAAAGAACATGATCTGCCGATTAATGACCCAATCGGATCTTTGGATCCGCCCGAACGCTCCTGCCCGAACACTCCCGCTCGAACGCTCCTAGAGGAGCGAGAGTTGGGTCGGCCCGGACGCCGGGGGCTCCACCGGCTCCTGAGGGGGCCTGATCCGCCGCGGCATCCCGGTGCGCGTGGGCCCGATGCCGTACTCCTCAGCCAGTTCGTGCACCTGACGGGTGATCCGGCGCTGGTACCACTTCGGAGCGTAGGAGCCCTCCGCGTACAGCCGCCGGTAGCGGGGCACCAAGTACGGATGGTGCTGCTCCAGCCAGCTCATGAACCACTCGCGGGCGCCGGGCCGCAGATGCAGTACCAGGGGTGTGACGGACGTGGCGCCGGCCGCCGCGATCGCCCGCACCGTCGCTCGCAGTTGGTCCGGACGGTCGCTCAGGAACGGGATCACCGGCGCCATCAGCACGCCGCAGCCGATGCCGTGCTCCCCGAAGGTCCGCACGACCTCCAGACGCCGCTCCGGCGCGGGCGTTCCCGGCTCGACGGTCCGCCACAGCTCCGTGTCGGTGAAGCCGACCGACACGGATATGCCGACGTCGGTCACGTCCGCCGCCTGCCGGATCAGGTCCAGGTCGCGCAGGATCAGGGTGCCCTTGGTCAGGATCGAGAAGGGGTTCGCGTGGTCGCGCAGGGCCGAGATGATGCCCGGCATCAGGCGGTAGCGGCCCTCGGCGCGCTGGTAGCAGTCGACGTTGGTGCCCATCGCGATGTGCTCGCCCTGCCAGCGGCGCGAGCCGAGCTGCCGGCGTAGCAGCTCGGGGGCGTTGGTCTTGACCACGATCTGGGAGTCGAAGCCGAGGCCCGTGTCGAGGTCGAGATAGCTGTGCGTCTTGCGTGCGAAGCAGTACACGCACGCGTGCGAGCAGCCTCGATAGGGATTGACCGTCCACTGGAACGACATCCGTGACACCGCCGGCACCCGGTTGATGATCGACCGGGCTCGTATCTCGTGGAAGGTGATCCCGCGGAACTCCGGGGTGTCGAAGGTACGGGTCGTCACCGCGTCCGCGCCGAACAGCGCGGCGTCGGCGCGGCCGTGTTCGGAGTCCGCTGTGAGGTTCTCCCAGCGCATGGCGCCTCCTCGGTAGCACTGCCCACAGAATAGAACACATGTTCCCTTGATCGTGCGAGGGTGTTTTCCGAGCGCGTTCGACCGGGTTCGGCCACCCCGATTTGGGGGGCCGGGCAGCGGGGTGGTTGGCTTGCCCCGACCCCCGAGCAACCATGTCCTGGAGGAACCTGATGGCGCAGGTCGAGGCCACTACGGAGCGGATCGTCGCGGCGGACGCGGAGACGGTGTTCGACGCCCTCGCCGACTACAGCGGCACGCGCGCGAGGCTGATGCCCGAGCAGTTCAGCGAGTACGAGGTCCGGGAGGGCGGGGACGGCGAGGGCACCCTCGTCCACTGGAAGCTCCAGGCCACCAGCAAGCGCGTGCGCGACTGCCTCCTGGAGGTCAGCGAGCCCAGCGACGGCGAGCTGGTCGAGAAGGACCGCAACTCCTCCATGGTCACCACCTGGCGGGTCACCCCGGCCGGTGAGGGCAGGTCCCGGGTCGTCGTGACCACCACCTGGACCGGCGCCGGCGGCATCGGCGGTTTCTTCGAGAAGACCTTCGCCCCCAAGGGACTCGGCCGGATCTACGACGCCCTGCTCGCCAAGCTCGCCGCCGAGGTCGAGAAGTAGGTCCCAAGGCCCGGATCCGCAGGGGCCGTTGGGTCCCTCACCGGTTCGGGTGATCTCCGCACCGCTCGGCTTTGTGCCGTAACTCGTCGCGCTTGCTCGTAGTTGTCGCTTTTACGCGGGAATTGTGCGGCAGCGCGACGAGGGGAGCGGTAGGTGGGCGGGATCACTCTGGCGCAGGACGAACCGGCGGCGGCGCCTCCCGACACCCCCGCCCCGTCCCCCGCCCCCGGCCCCGGACTCAGCCCCCGCCGGGTGCGCCTGGTCTTCCTCGCGCTCATGCTGGCCCTGCTCCTGGCCGCCCTGGAGCAGATGATCGTCGCCACCGCGCTGCCGAAGATCGTCGGTGAGCTGCACGGCCTGGACCGGATGTCCTGGGCGATCACCGCCTATCTGCTGACCGCCACGGTCGGTCTGCCGGTCTACGGCAAGCTCGGTGATCTGCTCGGCCGCAAGGGCGTCTTCCAGTTCGCGATCGTCGTGTTCGTCGCCGGCTCCGCGCTCGCGGGCCGCGCGCAGACCATGGACCAGCTGATCGCCTTCCGCGCCCTCCAGGGCGCCGGCGCGGGCGGCCTCATGATCGGCGTGCAGGCGATCATCGCGGACATCGTGCCGCCCCGGCAGCGCGGCCGCTACATGGGCCTGATCGGCGCCTCCTTCGGCCTCGCCTCGGTGGCCGGCCCCCTGCTCGGCGGCTACTTCACCGACCACCACTCCTGGCGCTGGTGCTTCTACGTCAACGTGCCCTTCGGGCTGGTCACGCTGGCCGTCGTCGCCGCCGCGCTGAAGCTCCCGAAACCGGCCGTCAGAGCCCGGCTGGACGTCCTCGGCGCGCTGCTGCTGGCCGCCGCCTCCACCTGCCTGGTCCTGCTGACCAGCTGGGGCGGCACCGAGTACGCCTGGGACTCGCGCATGATCCTCGGCCTCGGGGCCGGGGCGGCGGTGGCCGGCGTCCTCTTCCTCGTCGCCGAACGCTTCGCCGCCGAACCCCTCATCCCGCTGCG
>NZ_GG657757.1:7303273-7348168 GCF_000158955.1 Streptomyces viridochromogenes DSM 40736
CGCCTCGATCATCGTCGGACAGCTCATCAGCCACAGCGGCCGCTACAAGGCCTACCCGATCCTCGGCGGCGCCCTCTCCGTCACCGGCATGTGGCTGCTGTCCCGCCTCGAGGTCGGCACACCGCGGCTGCACTACAGCATCTGGATGGCCGTCCTCGGCGCCGGCTTCGGCATGGTGATGCCGGTCCTGATCCTCGCCGTGCAGAACTCGGTGCGCCCCGCCGACCTCGGCGCCGCCACCAGTGCCAACAACTACTTCCGCCAGATCGGCGGCAGCGTCGGGGCCGCCGTCTTCGGCACCCTCTTCGCCGACCGGCTCGGCGACGCCCTGACCCGCCGGCTCCCCCCGCGCGCGGGCACCCGGTTCCCCGACCCGGAGTCCATCACCCCGCAGCTCGTGCACACCCTGCCCCCGGCCGTGCGCGACGGCTACGTCCGGGCGTACGCCGACGCCATGCCGCGGATCTTCCTCTACCTGGTGCCGGTGCTGGTCCTCGGACTGGTCATCGCCCTCTTCCTCAAGGAGAAACCCCTGGTGTCCCACATCGCCTCCGTCACCGACCCGGACACGGCGCCGGGGAACGCCCCGATCCCGCGGGCCCGCGCGCCCCACGCCGCCGGCGTCCCCGTCTGCGGCTCGGTGCAGCACCACGACGGCACCGTCGTGCCCCGCGCGGCGCTCACCCTCATCGACATCACCGGACAGCAGACCGGGCGCGTCGCGAGCGGCGAGGACGGACGCTACGCCCTGGCCACCCCGGGCCCGGGGGCCTACGTGCTGATCGCCGCCGCGGGCGGCCACCAGCCGCAGGCGGTCTCCGTGACCGTCGGCGAACGCCCCGTCGAACTGGACATCGTCCTGGGCGGCGCCGGAAACCTCGTCGGCAGCGTCGTCACCGCCGACGGCACACCCGTGCGGGACGCCACCGTCACGCTCACCAACGTGCACGGCGAGGTCGTCGCCACCACCCGAAGCGGCCGCGAGGGCGGCTACATCATCACCGAGCTGGTGGCCGGCGAGTACACCCTCGCCGCCAGCGCGCCCGCCTTCCGCCCGGCCGCGCTCCCCGTCACCGTCCAGGCCGCCCGCGAGACCCGCCGGGACATCGAGCTGGCCGGCGGCGCCGTGCTGCGCGGCACCGTCCGGGCCGGCGGCGGCCGGCCCGTGGAGGACGCGCGGGTGACCCTGCTGGACGTGGCGGGCAACGTCGTCGACACCCTCACCACCGGCCCCGACGGCACCTTCCGGTTCGTCGACCTGTCCTCCGGCGAGTACACCGTCATCGCCGCCGGCTACCCGCCCGTCGCCACCGTCCTCCAGGTGGCCGGAGGCGGACGCACCGAGCGGGACCTCCAGCTGGGACACGCGGACTGAACCGCACCGGCGCGCGGGGTCGCACGCCGGTGCGCACCCCGCGCGAGCAATTCCCGCATTGCCGCACATGGCAACCGGCCGTCACCGTACGGTGGTGACGGCGGCACAGATCTCGCGGATCCGTGGGGAGAGAGGGCCTGGACCATGGACCGTGGCACCGACAGGGACACAACTCCCGGCCCCGCGGCCGGAGACGGCACGGAGGCGGAGGCGACCGAGCCCGGCCGTGTCCCCCTGGCCGTGGTCGTCGTCGACCGCGAAGGCCTCGTGTCCCACTGGAGCCGGGGCGCCCGGCGCCTGTTCGGCCTTCCCAGGGAGGAGGCGATCGGTCGCGCGGCGCTCGACCTGCTCCCCGTCTCCGGTGCGCTCCCCGAGGAACAGGACACCACCCCGTACGCGGACTACGACGGGCTCGGCCCCGACCTCGAATCCTCCCTCGACAAAGGGCTGTCCTACCCCGCCGCGGGCCGCGCCCGGCTCACCGCGGCCGGACGCGACCGGGCCGACGTCCTGTGGTGGGCCTACCCCCTGGTCGGCCCCGGCCGCGAGCGGCTGCTCGTGCTGGCCGCCGACGCGGACGGGCTGCGCGCCGGCGGCACCGGCGACGGGCCGGTCGAGCGGATCGCTCCCGGCTTCGCCCTGCACACCGACTTCCCCGGGGCGGAGGACCTCGCCCGCCGGCTGCCCGAGATCCTGCCCAGCATGAGCGTCGGCGAGAGTGCCCGCATCGTCGCGCAGGTACTCGAACTCGGTTACCCCGTCCTGGAGTTCAGCCAGAACGACCGGGTGCCCGTCACCCCCGACTGGGGGGTGGCCCGGCGCGCCGAGCGCAGGGCCCGCCGCGAACGGGCCGCCCAGGCCCTGGCGGCCGGCGAGCCCCTGCCGGAGGAGCTGCGCGACGAGGGCGAGGACCTGGAGTACGCCGCCGTCCGCGAGCGCCTGGAGTTCCTCAACGAGGTCAGCGGCCGCATCGGCACCTCCCTCGACCTGTCGCGCACGATCATCGAGGTCAGCAAGGCCGTCGTGCCCCGCTTCACCGACGTCGCCGGCACCTACCTGCGCGAACAGGTCGTCGCCGGTGAGGGGTTCCGGGAAGGCGTGCCCGACACCACGACCATGTGGCACCGGGTCGCCCTCGAGCACACCGACGAGCCCGGCCGCTGGGACGACGTCGTACCCGTCGGCGAGGCCATGCCGTTCCCGGCGCACACGCCGTTCTTCCAGTGCATGACCACCGGCGAACCCGTCCTGGTGCCGCGCATCAGCGAGGAGATGGGCCACGCCATCGCCGCGCAGTTCGACAAGCGCGACATCCGGCCGCTCATCACCGGCCGCTCGATGCTCGTCGTGCCCCTGAAGGCGCGCAACGTCGTCCTGGGGTTCATGATCCTGCTGCGGCACCCGGAGCGGCCCGTCTTCAACGACATGGACCGGGTCACCGGCGCCGAACTCGCCGCCCGCGCGGGCCTCGTGCTCGACAACGCGCGCATGTACACGTTCCAGGAGAACGTCGCCGAGACGCTCCAGGACAGCATGCTGCCGCACATCCCGTCGCGCATGGCGGGCTGCGACATCGCCACCCGCTATCTGCCGGGCACGCTCCTCGGACGGGTCGGCGGCGACTGGTTCGACGCGGTGAAGCTGCCCGGCGGCCGCACCGCGTTCGTCGTCGGCGACGTCATGGGCCACGGGCTGAACTCGGCCGCCAAGATGGGCCAGTTGCGGACGGCCGTGCACACCATGGCCGGACTCGACCTGCCGCCCGCCCAGCTGCTGCGCAACCTCGACGACCTCGCCCAGCGCCTCGGCGACACCTACCTCGCGACCTGCCTGTACGCCGTCTACGACCCGATCGCGAGTGAACTGCGCCTGGCCAACGCGGGTCACATCCCGCCCGTCCTCGTCCGTGCCGAGAACGGCCGCAGCGAACTGCTCGACCTGCCCACGGGCGCGCCCGTCGGCGTCGGCGGGGTGCCCTTCGAAGCGGTGCGGGTGCGGGTGGAGCCCGGCGACCGGCTGGTGATGTGCACCGACGGGCTGGTCGAGATGCGCGGCGAGGACATCGGCGTAGGCCTCGCGACGCTCTGCGAGTCGGCCGCCCATCCGGCAGCGTCCATGGACGACGCCTGCGACACCATCATCCGTGCCCTCAACACGAGCGGCGGCCGCAAGGACGACGTGGCCCTGCTGATGGCCCGCCTGAACGGCATCGAGCCGGACGACGTCGCCGCGTGGCGGCTCGCCCTCGATCCGGCCGAAGCCGCCCGGGCCCGCGCCGCGGTGCGCGAACAACTCCACGGCTGGGGCCTGGCGAAGCTGGTCCCGCCCGCCGAGCTCATGGTCAGCGAACTGGTCACCAACGCCCTGCGGCACTCCCACGCCCGCCCCGTCGAACTGCGCCTCGTCCGCGGCGACACCCTGCTGTGCGAGGTGGACGACGACGACCACGAGCTGCCGACGCTGCTCGACACGGGCCCGCTCGACGACGTCGGACGCGGACTGAGGGTCGTCAGCACCCTGTCCCGGGAGTGGGGCACCAGCCGGACCAGAGCGGGCAAGACCGTCTGGTTCGAGCTGACCCTCCCACGCCGCTGAAGAACACCGGGGATCGAACGCCAAGTGAAGGATCACGCCACGTTCTTGTGGCGGTGACCAGGGCGCGGTACACCGTACTCGCCCGTCGCATGGCGGGATTCGTTCGCACCCTGGGGAGTTGGGCATGAGCGTGACGAATCGGTACCGGGAGGCCTGGGAGGGGTTCTGGCGTGCGGCGTCCGCCGAACCCGGGGCGGTGTTCTGGGACGCGGAACCGGCCCTGACGGCCGGACCGCACCTCGCCCTGTTCGAACCACGTCTGGCCGAT
This sequence comes from Streptomyces viridochromogenes DSM 40736, assembly GCF_000158955.1. Classification (GTDB taxonomy): domain Bacteria; phylum Actinomycetota; class Actinomycetes; order Streptomycetales; family Streptomycetaceae; genus Streptomyces; species Streptomyces venetus. The sequence goes on from NZ_GG657757.1 coordinate 7,307,512, forward strand.
CCCGCGCTGCCGCTGGTGGACCTCGGCTGCGGCAACGGCACCCAGACCCGCTTCCTCGCCGACCGCTTCCCGCGCGTCATGGGCGTCGACCTGTCGGCCGCGGCCCTGGACCACGCACGGCGGGCCGACCCGGCGGGCCAGGCCGTCTACCGGCAGCTGGACGCCGCCGAGAAGAGCGAGGCACAGGCCCTGCACGCGGAGCTCGGTGACAGCAACGTGTACATGCGGGGCGTCCTGCACCAGTGCGAGTCCGAGGACCGGCAGTCGCTCGTGGACGGGATCGCCACCCTGGTGGGCGAACGGGGCCGGGCCTTCCTCGTGGAGCTCTCGGACGCCGCCAAGCCGGTGCTGACGGGACTGGCGAGCGGACCCGACGGTCCGCCGCCCAAGCTCGCGCCCGTCTTCCGGCACGGCATCGCCCCCGGCGAGGTCTCCGACGACGCCGTGCCGGAGTTCCTGCGCTCGGCCGGACTCGCCGTCCTGGCGAGCGGCGAACTGCCCCTCGCGACCACGGAGTACCGCCCCGACGGGGTGCGTGTCGAGCTGCCTTCGCGGTGGCTGCTGGCGGGGCGCACGGTCTGAGACCCGGCCGGTGCGGGCCGGTCCGTGGTCCGTGCCGCCCGGCCGGTCGGCCAGACACGCCAGGTACAGGGCCATGGCCGTCCGGTGCTCGCGCAGCGGACGGCCCGAGAGCTGCTCGATCTTGTTCATGCGGTAGACGACGGTGTTGCGGTGGATGTGCAGCGCCGCGGACGCCCGGACGAGGTTGAAGCCGCTCTCGCACCACGCGGTGATCGTGTCGCGCGGCGCCGGCCAGTCCGGCTGGTCCCGCAACCGCGCGGCGGTCAGGTCGAGCAGACGGGTGCGGGCGGACTGGCTCACCGCCGCCAGGAGCTGGTGGACCCGCAGATCACCGATCGCGTGGACGGTCGAGCCGCCGTCCACCCGGGAGCCCAGCCGCAGCGCGTCGCATGCGTCCTGGCAGGCGGTCGTCGTCGCCGCGGGCGTGCGCTCGCCGGGCCTTCTCGGCTCCTCGGACACCGGCTGCCCCTCCATCCGCTTCGACCGGCTCCGGAGGTGACGCGACGCGGCCTGGTGAGCGTGGGTTTGTCGGAGTACGGTCACTCTTCACCGTCCGTGCACCTGCCTCGTCCCCCGGAGGACAGTCATGCCGTTGCCCTGGTTACGGATGCTGGTCGCGTCGGCCGCGGCCCTGGTGCTGACCGCCCCGTCCGCGGTCGCCACCGCCGCGGCGCCGGGCGGGCACGGGCCGGCGGCGAGCGTGCACACCGCCGGGCGGGTCAAGGACGCCGGGGACGTGCTCCAGTACAGCTGGCCCGGCGTGTACTTCGAGGGCCGGATCCGGGGCACCGGCGTGGGCGTCGTGCTCGACGACCCGGCCGCCGACTACGACGTCCAGGTCGACGGAAGCACCGTCGCCACCCTGGTCACGCCGGGCAGGACCACCCACTGGGTCGACGGCCTGCGGGACGGCGTGCACACCGTCCGGCTCGTCAAGCGCAACGACACCCCCTGGAGCACCAGCGCGTTCGGCGGCTTCGTCGCCGCGCCCGGCGGCGCCGTGCTCGCCAGGCCGGCCGCACGCGGCCGCCAGATCGAGTTCGTCGGAGATTCGCTCACCGTCGGCTACGGCAACCTCTCGACCTCCCGCGACTGCGACGGCGAACAGCTGAAGCGCACCACCGACGCCGACGTCAGCTACGGCGCCCTCACCGCGCGCGAGCTGGGCGCCGACTACCAGATCAACGCCTACTCGGGCCTCGGCATGGTGCGCAACTACAACGGCGGCTCACCGGACGTCACCTACCGCACCTTCTACGACCGCGCGCTGCTGAACGTCCCGGGCGACGTCTGGCAGAACCCGGGTACCTGGCGGCCGCGGCTCGTGGTGGTCCACCTCGGCACGAACGACTTCTCGACCCCCGTGGGCCCGGGCGAGCCGTGGACGGACGAGAGCCTCGCCGCCGCCTACCGGAGCGCGTACGGCGGCTTCCTCCACAAGCTCCGTGCGCGCTACGGGCCCGGAACCACCCTCGTGGCCGTCGGCGCCGGACCCTTCGCGGGTCACGTCCAGCAGGTGGTCGGGGAACTCACCGGGGCGGGGGACCGCCGGGTCCGCTACTGGCCCCTCGACGACACCGGCTTCGATCACACGGGCTGCCACTGGCACTACTCGGCCCACGACCACCGCCTCCTCGCCGACCGGCTCACCGCGTTCCTGCGCGACCTGCCGATCCGTTGGTGAGCACCTCGTAGCCGGTTCCGCCCGCAGCGCGTAACGTGACGAACCATGAAGATCTCCGTCCGGGGCCGCCCGTCATGAGAATCCTCGTCAGCGCCGACATGGAGGGCGCCACCGGTGTCACCTGGCCCGACGACGTGGTGCCCGGCGCCTCGCAGTGGGAGCGCTGCCGGTCGCTGTTCACCTCGGACGTCAATGCCGCCGTGCTCGGCTTCCACGACGGCGGCGCCGACGAGGTGATCATCAACGAGGCCCACTGGTCGATGCGCAACCTCCTGCTGGAGCGGCTCGACGACCGGGCCCAGCTGCTCACCGGGCGGCACAAGGAGCTGTCCATGGTGGAGGGCGTGCAGCACGGCGACGTCGACGGTGTCGCGTTCGTCGGCTACCACGCGGGCGCGGGCATGGAGGGCGTCCTCGCCCACACCTACCTCGCGAACTCCATCACGGGCGTGTGGCTGAACGACGTACGGGCGAGCGAGGGGCTGCTCAACGCCCATGTCGTCGCCGAGTACGGGGTGCCGGTCGTCCTGGTCACCGGGGACGACGTGGCCTGCGAGGACGCGCTCGGGTACGCGCCCGGGGCGCTGAAGGTCGCGGTGAAGGACCACGTCTCGCGGTACGCGGCCGTGTGCCGTACGCCCGCCCGGACGGCCGCCGACATCCGGGCCGCGGCCAAGGAGGCCGCCTCGCTCGCGGTGCGGCACGAACCCGTGCGCGGGGGTCCGTTCACCGTCGCCGTCGAGTTCGACGCCGAGCACCTGGCCATGGCCGCCACCGTCGTGCCGGGTGTGGACCGGATCGGGGAGCGGAAGGTGGCGTACACGAGCGGGACCATGTACGAGGGCATCCGCGCCTTCAAGGCGGTCACCACGATCGTCTCGGCCGCGGTGGAGGAGCAGTATGGGTGAGCAGATCGACGGGTCGGCGCTGGACGAGGTCGTGACGTTCACGTCCGACCTGATCCGGATCGACACCACGAACAGGGGCGGGGGCGACTGCCAGGAGCGGCCCGCCGCCGAGTACGCCGCCGCCCGGCTCGCCGAGGCCGGGATCGAGCCGACGCTCCTGGAGCGCACCAAGGGCCGCACCAACGTCGTCGCCCGCGTCGAGGGCACGGACCCCTCGGCGGACGCGCTGCTCCTCCACGGCCATCTGGACGTCGTGCCCGCCGCGGCCGCCGACTGGAGCGTGCACCCCTTCTCCGGGGAGATCCGCGACGGCGTCGTCTGGGGGCGCGGCGCCGTCGACATGAAGAACATGGACGCGATGATCCTCGCGGTCGTGCGCGCCTGGGCGCGTCAGGGCGTCCGGCCCCCGCGGGACGTCGTCATCGCGTTCACCGCGGACGAGGAGGCCAGTGCCGAGGACGGCTCCGGGTTCCTCGCCGACGAGCACGCCGCACTGTTCGAGGGCTGCACCGAGGGCATCAGCGAGTCGGGCGCCTTCACCTTCCACGACGGCAACGGGCGGCAGATCTACCCGATCGCGGCCGGGGAACGCGGCACCGCCTGGCTGAAGCTCACCGCGCGCGGACGCGCCGGGCACGGCTCCAAGGTGAACCGGGACAACGCCGTGACCCGCCTCGCCGGCGCCGTCGCGCGGATCGGCGCGCACGAGTGGCCGCTGCGGCTGACCCCGACTGTGCGTGCCGCGCTCACCGAACTCGCCGCGCTGTACGGCATCGAGACCGACGTCACCGACGTGGACGCACTGCTGGAGAAGCTGGGGCCGGCCGCAAGGCTCGTCGAGCCGACCGTCCGCAACAGCGCCAACCCGACCATGCTGGACGCCGGTTACAAGATCAATGTCATTCCCGGGGAGGCCGTGGCCCATGTGGACGGCCGGTACCTGCCCGGCGGCGAGGAGGAGTTCCGCGACACCCTCGACCGGCTCACCGGGCCGGACGTGGCGTGGGAGTACCACCACCGCGAGGTCGCCCTGGAGTCGCCGGTGGACTCGGCGACGTTCGCCCGGATGCGGGCCGCCGTCGAGGAGTTCGCCCCGGAGGGGCACGTGGTGCCGTACTGCATGTCCGGCGGCACGGACGCCAAGCAGTTCTCCCGCCTCGGCATCACCGGCTACGGCTTCACACCGCTGAAGCTGCCGGAGGGCTACGACTACGGGGCCATGTTCCACGGCGTCGACGAGCGGGTCCCCGTCGAGGCGCTGCACTTCGGTGTGCGGGTGCTCGACCGGTTCCTGCGGACGGCCTAGGCGAGCGGGGGAGACGGTGCGGAAGCTGGCGTACGGGTCCTGGCCCTCGCCCATCGACGCGGCCCTGGCCGCCGCGCACGACGGGCACCCCGAGTGGGTGGGCTTCGTCGGCGACGAGGTGTGGTGGACCGAGCCGCGCCCCGCCGAGGGCGGCCGGCGCACCCTGGTGCGGCGGCACGCCGACGGCACGGAGGAGTCACTGCTGCCCGCCCCCTGGAACGTGCGCAGCCGGGTCATCGAGTACGGCGGACACCCCTGGGCCGCCCTCACGGGCGACGACGGCCCGCTGGTGGTGTTCGTGAACTTCGCCGACCAGCGGCTGTACCGCTGGGAACCGGGCGGGCGGCCGCGCCCGCTCACGCCTGTGTCCCCGGTGGGCGCCGGGCTGCGCTGGGCGGAGCCACAGGTGCGGCCCGAGCGGGGCGAGGTCTGGTGCGTGCTGGAGGAGTTCACCGGCGAGGCACCCACCGACGTCCGCCGTGTCCTCGCAGCCGTCCCGCTCGACGGCTCCGCCGCCCGGGACCGCGCCGCCGTACGCGAACTCACCGACGGCCGGCACCGGTTCGTCACCGGGCCGAGGCTCTCGCCCGACGGGCGGCGCGCCGCCTGGCTCGCCTGGGACCATCCGCGCATGCCCTGGGACGGCACCGAACTGGTCCTCGCCGACATCGGCCCCGACGGCACCCCGCACGGCGCCCGGACCGTGGCCGGCGGCCCCGGTGAGTCCATCGCCCAGGTGGACTGGACCCACGACGGCCGGCTGCTGCACGCGAGCGACCGCAGCGGCTGGTGGAACCTCTACCTCGACGACGAGCCGCTGTGCCCGCGCGAGGAGGAGTTCGGCGGGGCGCTGTGGAAGCTGGGCTCACGATGGTTCACACCGCTCGCGAGCGGAATGATCGCCGTCGTGCACGGCCGGGGCGCCACCGCCCTCGGCATACTCGACCCGGAGACGGGCGAGGTCGTCGACGCGGCCGGACCCTGGACCGAGTTCGCGCCCACCCTCGCCGCCCACGGCGAACGCAGCGAGACGGGGGTCCCCCCGCCCGGAGGGTGGGGGAGGGTCGTCGCCGTGGGGGCCAGCCCGCGCAGCGCCTACGAGGTCGTGGAGCTGGACGCCCGCACCGGCCGGGCCCGGGTGATCGGCGCCGGGCACGACGACGCCGTGGACCCCGCCTACTACCCCGAGCCCCAGATCCGCACCTTCACCGGTCCCGACGGGCGCGACATCCACGCCCACATCTACCCGCCCCACCACCCCGGCTGTGTCGCGCCCGGTGACGAGCTGCCGCCGTACGTCGTCTGGGCGCACGGCGGGCCCACCGGCCGCGCGCCCCTCGTACTCGACCTGGAGATCGCCTACTTCACCTCGCGCGGCATCGGCGTCGCCGAGGTGAACTACGGCGGCTCCACCGGCTACGGCCGCCCGTACCGTGAGCGGCTGCGCGAGCAGTGGGGCGTGGTGGACGTCGAGGACTGCGCCGCCGTCGCCCTGGCCCTCGCCGACGAGGGCACCGCCGACCGCGACCGCCTCGCCGTCCGGGGCGGCAGCGCCGGCGGCTGGACCGCGGCCGCCTCCCTCACCACGACCGGTGTCTACGCCTGCGGCACGATCAAGTACCCCATCCTGGACCTCACCGGCTGGGGCACGGGGGAGACCCACGACTTCGAGTCGCGGTACCTGGAGAGCCTGATCGGGCCGCTCGCCGAGGTGCCCGCGCGGTACGCGGAGCGCTCGCCCGCCACCCACGCCGACCGCCTCGCCGTGCCGTTCCTGCTGCTCCAGGGCCTGGACGACGTGATCTGCCCGCCCGTGCAGTGCGAACGGTTCCTGGCCCGGCTGGGGGACCAGCCGGTGCCGCACGCGTACCTCGCCTTCGAGGGGGAGGGGCACGGGTTCCGGCGGGCGGAGACCATGGTGCGCGCCCTGGAGGCCGAACTGTCCCTCTACGCCCAGGTGTTCCGCCTGACACCGCCCGGCATCCCGACCCTGGAGCTGGGGCCCTCCCCATGGATCTCCGCGTGAAACAGCTACTGCGACCTCCCCGACTCGCCCCCGGTGCCCGTGTGGCGGTCGTCGCGCCCAGCGGGCCCGTGCCCGAGGAGCGGCTCCAGGCCGGGATCGACGTCCTGCGCGGCTGGGACCTGGACCCGATGGTGATGCCCCACGTGCTGGGCCGGCACGACACCTTGGGCTACCTGGCGGGAACCGACGCCGAGCGGGCCGCCGACCTCCAAAACGCCTGGTGCGATCCGGCCGTCGCCGCGGTGCTGTGCGCCCGGGGCGGGTACGGGGCGCAGCGCATGGTCGACCTGCTGGACTGGGACGCGATGCGGGCGGCGGGGCCGAAGGTGCTCGCCGGGTTCAGCGACATCACCGTTCTGCACCAGGCCTTCGCCACCCGCCTGGGACTGGTCACCCTGTACGGCCCGGCGGCGGCCGGCGTCGACTTCCTGAAGAACGCCCGGGCCCAGGATCATCTGCGGGCCACCCTCTTCGACCCCGAGTCCGTACGGACCGTCACCGCCGTACCCCCGGGCGGTGGAGTGCTGGTGCCGGGCCGGGCCCGGGGCGTCACGCTGGGCGGCTGCCTGAGCCTGCTCGCGAGCGACCTCGGCACACCGCACACGCACGCCGGGGCCGGGGGCGGGCTGCTGCTGATCGAGGACGTGGGCGAAAGCCCGTACCGCCTCGACCGGTACCTGACGCAACTCCTGCGCTCCGGCCGGCTGGACGGGGTCGCCGGAATCGTGCTCGGCTCGTGGGAGTCGTGCGGACCGTACGAGGAAGTGCGGGCGGTCCTCGCCGACCGGCTCGGCGGCCTCGGTGTCCCGGTCGTGGAGGAGTTCGGGTTCGGCCACTGCGAGGGCGCGCTGACTCTGCCGCTCGGCGCCCGGGCCGAACTGGACGCCGCAGCGGGCACGTTGACGTTCGACGAACCGGCCCTGAGCTGAGGACGCCGCCGCTGAAATCCTGTCAAGAACCCTCGTTTCGGTGATTGACGCCTCCTGACACGTGTCACACCATGACTACCGGCCAGTACCTACTGGTCGGTATCCAGCTCGCCCGGATGCCGTCGTCCCCACCGTGGAGGTCCGAGTGTCCCGACGCGTGCCCAGATCCCGCGCACCGCTCGCTCTCGTGCTGAGCGCCGCCCTGGCCGTCCCCCTCGCACTCACCCCACCGGCGGCGGCGGACTCCGCCTACACCGTCACCTCGCTGAAGCTCACCGTCCGCTCCGGCGGCCGCCCCTGCACGGTCGACGCCGACCTGTACCGCCCCGCGGGCGTGGACCGCGCCCACCCGGCCCCCGCCGTGCTCGGCACCAACGGCTTCGGCGGCAGCAAGTCGGACGGCTCCACGGACACCATCGGCAAGGCCTTCGCCCGGCGCGGCTACGTCTCCCTCATCTACTCCGGGCTCGGCTTCGGCAGGAGCGGCTGCCTCATCTCCCTCGACGACCCGGCCATCGACGGAGCCGCCGCCTCGCAGCTGCTCGACTTCCTGGGCGGCAGACGCACCGCCGACGACGGCACCACCGTCGACTTCGTCACTCTCGACGCCCCGGGCGACCCGCGCGTCGGCATGATCGGCGGTTCCTACGGCGGCGCCGTCCAGCTGGCGACGGCCGCCGTCGACCACCGCCTCGACGCGCTCGTCCCCATGATCACCTGGAACGACCTGGCGTACGCGCTGGCCCCCAACAACGCCGCCGGCGGCAGGGGCGTCCCGGGCGTCCCGGGCGTCTTCAAATGGCAGTGGACCAACGGCTTCTACCTCATCGGCGAGGGCCAGCCACTGCTCCAGCCCAACATCGACCCGTCCCGCGTCAACTCCCTCAGCTGCCTGCACTTCGTCACCCGGGCCTGCCGGACCATCCACACACTGAACTCGGGCCGCTACCCCGCCGACCGGACCGCCGAGCTGCTCGCCTTCGCACGGAGCGTCTCCCCGGCGTCGTACCTCCGCCGCGTCCGGACGCCCACCCTGCTGGTCCAGGGGCAGGCCGACACCCTCTTCAACCTCAACGAGGCGACGGCGACGTACCGGACGCTCTCGGCCCAGGGCACACCCGTGAAGATGATCTGGCAGTCCTGGGGCCACAGCGCCGGGCCCACCGGCCCGGCCGCCGGTGAACTCGACCTGTCAAAGGGCAACCTGGAGACCAGCTACGTCGGCCGGCGCGTCCTCGCCTGGTTCGACCGCCATCTGCGGGGGCGGCAGGACGTCGACACCGGACCGGCCTTCGCCTACCACCGGGACTGGATCACCGACCCGGACCGCACCTATGCCACCGCCGACCGGCTCCCCGAGCAGGGCCGCACCTTCTACCTCTCCGGCGACGGCAAACTCGTCGACAACCGGAACAAGGTGGCCCGCGGCAGCCGGAGCTACACCAACTGGACCGTCCCCACGAGCCATTCGGAGAGCTCGCTGGCCGGCCTCCTCGGACTGCCCGCCGCCCCGCCGCGCGACACCGAGGGCACCTACCTCGACTGGACCAGCGCCCCCCTGGCACGCCCCCTCGACGTCGTGGGCGCGCCCCGGGCCACCCTCAGGGTGCGCTCCGCGAAGGCCGAGCGCACACAGAACTCCCGCGACGCGGCCGACAAGCTCGTCCTGTTCGCCAAGCTCTACGACGTCGCCCCCGACGGCACCCGCACCCTGGTGCGCCGCCTGGTCGCGCCGGTCCGCGTACCGGACGTGACCAGGAGCTTCACCGTCACGCTGCCCGGCATCGTGCACCGGTACGACACGGGGCACCGGCTGCGGTTCGTGATCGCGGCGAGCGACGACGCGTACTTCGGCAACCGGGGCGTCAAACCGGTGACCGTGGTCAGCGGACCCCGGAACACCGGAGTGCTCCGGCTGCCGGTCCCCGGCTCCTGACGGGGCCGTCCTTTCACGGGCGGCGAGGTTACTGTGGCGGGGTGCCGCACAACGCATCCCGCTACCTCGTCGAGGGCCCCCGGGTGGGGGTACGCCACTTCACCTACGAGGACGGTGCCGAGTTCACCGCCCGCGCCCGGGAGAGCAGGGACCTGCACCGCCCGTGGCTCTTCCCGCCCGAGGGAGCCTCGGCGTACACCGCGTATGCGGGCCGGCTGATCGAGGACCCGTCCAAGGCCGGGTTCCTGGTCTGCGAGAAGGACGACGGTGCCGTCGCCGGATTCATCAACATCAACAACATCGTCGAGGGCGGCTTCCAGTCCGGGGCGCTGGGCTACGGCGCCTTCGCGCACGCCGCCGGGCGCGGGCTGATGCGCGAAGGGCTCGACCTCGTCGTGCGGTACGCGTTCGGCCCGATGCGGCTGCACCGGCTGGAGATCAACGTCCAGCCCGCGAACGCCCCGTCGATCGCCCTGGCCCGCGGCTGCGGGTTCCGCCTGGAGGGCTTCTCGCCGAAGATGCTCTTCGTCGACGGGGCCTGGCGCGACCACCAACGCTGGGCGATCACCACCGAGATGATCGAGGGGCCGGGGCGGCGCTGAGACCGGCCCCGGCGGGCGTCACGGGTTGCGGTCCACGTACTCGTAGATCGACCCGTCCGGATGCAGGGCGATCAGATTGCGGCCCGCCGGTGACGCGATGGGCCCCGCGACGATGTGGGCGCCCAGCTCGGTGAGCACCCGGTGGGTGTCGTCGACGTCCTTCACGGCGATCGTCGCGGCGACCTTGCGCAGCACCTCCAGTTCGGCAGGGGGGCCGCTCATCAGCAGGAAGCAGCCGATCGCCGCCACCTGGACGCCGCCCCGCTCGAAGCGCTGGGCTCTGCCGCCCGCCAGCCGCTCGTAGAAGGGGATCGCGGTCTCGAGGTCGTCGACGCAGACGCGCAGCGTGGTACCCAGAATCTCCATGCCGACGAGCCTAGTTACGCGCCAGGGGGCGAGGGTACCCGACCGGGCATGAAGCCGTTGGATCACCTGGAGCATCTGGACAAGCACCTGGTCGACGAGCTGGCACAGGTGGCGCGCGAGACCGTACGGGACGAACTGCGCGAGCAGACACGCAAGCAGCGCCGCAAGGCGGCCCTGTACGCCGCGTCCGGCGCCCTCGCCCTGTACGCGGGCGCGGCCCTCGCGCTCGCCGTGGGACTGGCCCTCGCCCTCGGCCTGCCGGACTGGGCCGCCGCGCTGATCACCGCCGTGATCCTGGGAGTCCTCGCGTACGTACTGCGCGGCGCGGCCCGGCCGTCCGCCTCCCGGACCGGCTCGGGCGCCGGTATGCCCGGTGGTGTGCCGCCCGTACCGCCGGCCCCGCCCGCCGCCGGGCCGGTCGGCGGAGCCGCCGGAGGGCCCGCCCCGGGCACCGTGCCCCCGCTGCCCTCGGACGCCCCCGAAGTACCCCGCCGCACGGCGTGATACGAGGTGGGCAGGACAGGAACACGGCACGAGCACGGCCGCGTCATCGTGGAGACCGGAGCCGGCGGCGGCGTGGGACGGGCCACGGCCCGGGCCTTCGCCGCCCGGGGGTGACAAGGTCGCCCTGCTGGCCCGGGGGCGCAAGGGCGTGGCCGCCGCGGCGGACGACGTACACCAGGCCGGAGGCGGGAGCGCACGACGGGCCGGCGAACCTGTGGGCGCCCGCGGACGGTCGGCACGGCGTCGACTTCGGCGCGCACGGGCGGTTCGACGAGGAGGCGGTGGGCGGTAGTTCGCAGCAGTGGGTGTCGCGGAACCGGGGGTGGATGGGCGTGGCCGCGGCCCGGCCCCCAGGCCAGTTTGTGCCGACTGGAAGTGCCGCGATGTGCCGTCGTGCGGCTGCGGTGTCGTTGTGGCTGGTCGCGCAGTTCCCCGCGCCCCTGTGGGGCGCTGCTGTGGGACGCTCCTAGGCGATCCGGTAGGCCGCGATCTCCTGGGTGCGCAGGGTCAGTCCGTGGCCTGCGCCCTGTGTCGGGCGGATCGTGCCGCCCGTGGGGTCCAGGGCGCCGTCGAAGAACATGTCCTCGATGCGGACGTGGTCGTGGAACCACTCGATGTGCCGGAGGTTGGGGATCGTGGCGGCCGCCGCCGCGTGGGCGTGCGGGGCGCAGTGCGCGGAGACCTCCAGGCCGTGGGCGTGGGCCAGCGCCGCCGCGCGCAGGAACTCGGTCAGGCCGCCGCAGCGCGTCGCGTCCACTTGGAGGCAGTCGACCGCGCCGGCCGAGACCATCCGGGCGAAGTAGGGCAGGTCGAAGCCGTACTCCCCGGCCGTCACGTCGCTCACCACCGCGTCCCGGACCATTCTGAGGCCCGTCAGGTCGTCCGAGGAGACCGGCTCCTCGAACCAGCCCACCCCGTGCTCGGCCAGCGCATGGCCGACACGTACCGCCTGTTTGCGGGTGTAGGCGCCGTTGGCGTCGACGTACAACTCGGCCTCCTCACCGATGACATGGCGGGCGGACCGGACGCGGTGCAGGTCGCGGGTGACCTCGCGGCCCCAGCTCTCACCGATCTTGATCTTCACGCGTGGGATGTGCTGGCCGTGCACCCAGCCGTTCAGCTGCGCGGCCAGATGCGTGTCGTGGTACGTCGTGAAGCCCCCGCTGCCGTACACCGGGACCCGCTCGGTCCGCGCCCCCAGCAGCCGGGCCAGGGGCAGTTCGAGGAGCCGTGCCTTGAGGTCCCACAGGGCGATGTCCAGAGCGGAGATCGCGCAGGCCGCGATGCCCGGGCGGCCCGCGTTGCGCACTGAGCGGCACATCGCGTCGTGCACGGCGGGGATGTCCAGGGCGCCCATGCCTTCGACCAGCGGGGCGAGGGCGGCGCCGAGGAAGTCACCGACCGCCGCCGGACCGTACGTCCAGCCCGTCCCGGTCGCGTCGCCCGCCGACACCTCGCAGATCACCACGGTCGTGGTGTCCCAGGCCAGTGTGCCGTCCGCCTCGGGAGCGTCGGTCGGCACGGTGTACACGGAGACGGCGGGCCGGTGGAGTTCCATGGCGCCCTGCCTTCGTCAGACGGCCTGCTGGAGCTGCGGCAGCACCTTCGTGCGGTAGAAGTCGAAGAAACCGCGCAGGTCGGGCCCGATCTGGTTGACGTAGACCCGGTCGAAGCCCGCGTCGGCGAACTGCTTCAGCTCCGCCACGTGCTCGTCCACCTCGTCGCCGCACACCCGGTTCTCGCGCACCATGTCCTCGGTGACCAGCTGCTGCACCTGTTCGAAGTGTTTCGGGGAGGGCAGCACCTGGCCCAGCTCGCCGGGCAGCTGCTCGTTCGCCCAGAGCCGGTGCACGGTCCGTACGGCCTCGTCCTTGTCGGTGTCGTAGCAGACCTTGGTGCCGCCGCTGACGAGCTTGCCGCCGCCTCCGCCCTTGCGGTACTGCTCCACCATCGCCTCGTCCGGCGTGACCGAGATGTAGCCGTCGCCGACGCGCGAGGCGAGCTGGGTCGCCGCCGGGCCGAAGCCGGAGATGTCGATCGGGATCGGCTCGTCCGGAACCGTGTACAGCCGGGCGTTCTCCACCGTGTAGTGCGGACCGTGGTGGTTGACCTCCTCCCCGCTGAACAGCCGGCGCATCACCTGGATGGCCTCCTCCAGCATCTCCAGCCGGACGTGGGCCGGCGGCCAGTGGTCGCCCAGGATGTGCTCGTTGAGGGCCTCGCCCGAGCCGACGCCGAGCCGGAAGTGGTCGTTCGTCATCACCGCGCTGGTCGCCGCGGCCTGTGCCACCACCGCCGGGTGCATGCGCACCGTCGGGCAGGTCACCGCCGTCTCGATCGGCAGGGACACCGCTTCGGACAGCGCGCCGATCACCGACCACACGAACGGGCTCTGGCCCTGCTCGTCGTTCCACGGGTGGTAGTGGTCCGAGATCCACAGCGCCTGGAAGCCGGCCTGCTCGGCCATCCGCGCCTGCTCGATGAGCTCGGCCGGTCCGTACTGCTCGCACGAGAGGAAGTAACCGTACTCGGGCATGGGGGAGTGCCTCCTCCGTGGTGCGGTCCGTGTCCCGCACCGGGTACCCGGGCGCCGGGCCGGAAACCGGCCGCGTTCGGGCGGGCGGACCCCGGCGGACGTTTGGGTGCCCTGGCCAGGGGGACGCGGAAGGCTCCCGAGGTACGCGACAGCGCCGGAGGCGAGCCAACCGTGAGTCGACCCCGCATCGTGATCGTCGGTGCCGGCTTCGCCGGGTACCGCACGGCCCGCACCCTGTCCCGGATCACCCGGGGGCGGGCCCACATCACCCTGCTGAACCCGACCGACTACTTCCTGTATCTGCCCCTCCTGCCCCAGGTCGCCGCCGGTGTCCTGGAGCCGCGCCGGGTCACGGTCTCCCTCTCCGACACGCTGCACGGCGTACGGCTGGTTCTCGGCGAGGCCGACGGCATCGACCTCGACGGGCGCACCCTGCACTACACCGGCCCCGAGGGCGAGGGCGGCACACTCTCCTACGACCGGCTGGTGCTCGCCGCCGGCAGCGTCAACAAGCTGCTTCCCATCCCCGGCGTCGCCGAGCACGCGCACGGCTTCCGGGGGCTGCCCGAGGCGCTCTACCTGCGCGACCACGTGACCCGGCAGGTGGAGCTCGCGGCTGCGGCGGACGACCCCAAGACGTGTGCCGCGCGGTGCACCTTCGTCGTGGTCGGCGCCGGATACACCGGCACCGAGGTCGCCGCGCACGGGCAGATGTTCACCGACGCGCAGGTTCGCAAGCACCCGCTGCGGCGGGGCATGCGGCCGCGCTGGCTGCTGCTGGACGTGGCGCCGCGGGTGCTGCCCGAGATGGACGAGAAGCTGTCCGCCACCGCCGACCAGGTGCTGCGGGAGCGGGGCGTGGACGTGCGGATGGGCACCTCCGTGAAGGAGGCCACGCACGACGGGGTCATGTTGACGGACGGCGAGTTCGTCGACACCCGGACGCTCGTGTGGTGCGTGGGGGTACGGCCCGATCCGCTGGTCGAGTCCCTCGGGCTGCCGCTGGAGAAGGGGCGGCTGCTCGTCGACCCGCACCTGCGGGTGCCGGGCCGGGACGAGCTGTTCGCCTGCGGTGACGTGGCGGCGGTGCCCGATCTGGAGAAGCCGGGCAGTTACACGGCGATGACCGCGCAGCACGCCTGGCGGCAGGGCAAGGTCGCGGCGGAGAACGTCGCCGCCTCGCTGGGCCTCGGCGGCGCGCGCAAGCCCTATCGGCACCGGGACCTCGGTTTCGTCGTCGACCTGGGCGGTGCGAAGGCTGCCGCCAACCCGCTGGGCGTGTCCCTGTCCGGGGTGCCGGCCGGGGTGGTGGCGCGTGCCTACCACCTCGCCGCCATGCCCGGCAACCGTGTCCGGGTCGCCGCCGACTGGCTGCTGGACGCGGTACTGCCGCGGCAGGCCGTGCAGTTGGGGCTCGTCCGGTCCTGGTCCGTACCGCTGGACACGTCGTCTCCGGAGCTGGCCAGGGTGCCGGGCGGGCCCGGACGGCAGGAGGAGGCCGGCGCCCGGTCCGGGCCGGGGGCGGCGCTCGCGTCCGACACCCACGACGAACCCGGCAGGGGCGGGACCGGAGAAGAGCCCGCGAAGGGGCAGCCCGGATCCGGATCGACGCAGGTACGACCCGGACCCGGGCCCGCGCAGCCTCGCACCGAGGCGGATACGGCGAAGGGCCGCCCGGGCGCGACGCCGCCCGGGGAGGGTCCCGGTTCCCGCTTCGTGGAGCAGCGCTCCGAGGCGGAGACGGCGAAGGGGCAACGGGGCCGCGAGCCGGCAGGGGACCAGAGCGGCGGGCGGCCCGCCAGGAGCCGGCCGGGTGGTGAGCCCGCCAAGGGCTCCGGCGGCGAGCCTGCCGTGAACCAGTCCGGTGGCGAGCCCGCGAAGAACCAGCCCGGTGGCGAGCCTGCCAGGAACCAGCCGGGCGGCGAGCCTGCCAGGAACCAGCCCGGGGGCGAACCCGCGAAGAACCAGCCCGGCGGGGAGTCCGCCAAGAACCAGCCCCGGCACGGCACCCTCGAACCGCCGCCCGGCCAGCCACCCCCGGGTTCCGACACCGCCCCCGGCCCCGTCAAGCGATCCGATCCGCCGGACGACTCCGCGAAAGGAGACTCATGAACACCGGTGAACTCACCGACCTCGGCCAGCAGCTGCGCGTGGACAGTGTCCGCGCTGCCGCCGCCGCGGGATCCGGGCACCCCACGTCCTCGATGTCCGCGGCGGACCTGATGGCCGTCCTGCTCGCCCATCACTTCCACTACGACTTCGACCGCCCCGCCCACCCCGGCAACGACCGCTTCGTCCTCTCCAAGGGACACGCCTCCCCGCTGCTGTACTCGGCGTACAAGGCGGCCGGCGCCGTCGACGACGAGGAACTGCTCACCTTCCGCAAGCTGGGCAGCCGACTCGAAGGGCACCCCACACCGCAGCGCCTGCCCTGGGTCGAGACGGCCACCGGCTCGCTCGGCCAGGGCCTGCCGGTCGGCGTCGGCATCGCGCTCGCCGGCAAGCGGCTCGACCGCACCGGCTACCGCGTGTGGGTGCTGTGCGGCGACAGCGAGCTGGCCGAGGGATCCGTGTGGGAGGCCGCCGAGCACGCCGGGTACGAGCACCTGGACAACCTCACCGTGATCGTCGACGTCAACCGGCTCGGCCAGCGCGGCCCCACCCGGCACGGGCACGACCTGGACGCCTACGCCCGCCGCTTCAAGGCCTTCGACTGGCACACCATCGAGGTCGACGGCCACGACGTGGACGCCATCGACCGCGCCTACGGCGAGGCCGCGTCCACCAAGGGCCAGCCCACCGCGATCCTGGCCCGCACCCTCAAGGGCAAGGGCGTCGAGGGCGTCCAGGACCGCGAGGGCCTGCACGGCAAGCCGCTGCCCGAGGCGGACGAGGCGATCGCCGAACTCGGCGGCCCGCGCGACATCCGCCTCCAGGTGCAGGAACCGCCCGCCGCCCGCATGCTGCACTCCGTCCACACCGGGAACTTCGAACTCCCGAAGTGGGACAAGGGCGAGGAGGTCGCCACCCGCAACGCCTTCGGCGAGGCGCTGGCCGCGCTCGGCACCGGCCGCGGCGACATCGTCGCCCTGGACGGCGAGGTCGGCGACTCCACCCGCGCCGAGTTCTTCGCCAAGGAACACCCCGACCGCTACTTCGAGTGCTACATCGCCGAGCAGCAACTGGTCGCCTCCGCGGTCGGGCTCGCGTCCCGCGGCTGGGTGCCGTACGCGGCCACCTTCGCGGCCTTCCTGACCCGGGCCCACGACTTCATCCGGATGGCCTCCGTCAGCGGCGCCGGCATCAACCTCGTCGGCTCGCACGCGGGCGTCGCCATCGGCCAGGACGGACCCAGCCAGATGGGCCTGGAGGACCTGGCGATGATGCGGGCGGTGCACGGCTCGACCGTGCTGTACCCCTGCGACGCCAACCAGACCGCACGGCTCGTCGGCACGATGGCCGGCCTGGAGGGCGTGCGCTACCTGCGCACCTCGCGCGGCGAGAGCCCGGTGATCTACGGCCCGGACGAGGAGTTCCCGGTCGGCGGCAGCAAGGTGCTGCGCTCCTCCGGCGAGGACCGGCTGACCCTCGTCGCCGCGGGCGTCACCGTGCACGAGGCCCTGGCCGCCGCCGACGCCCTGGCCGGCGAGGGCATCCAGGCCCGCGTGATCGACCTGTACTCCGTGAAGCCCGTCGACCGCGCCACGCTGCGCCGGGCCGCCGAGGAGACCGGCTGTCTGGTGACCGTGGAGGACCACCACCCGGAGGGCGGCCTCGGCGACGCGGTCCTCGACGCCTTCACCGACGGGCGCCCCGTACCGCGCCTGGTGCGGCTCGGCGTACGGAACATGCCGGGCTCGGCGTCCCCGGACGAGCAGCTGCACGCCGCGGGCATCGACGCGGAGTCGATCGCGGCGGCCGGGCGGCTGCTGGTCGAGGAGGCGGTCGTGCCGTGAGCGGCGGCGACGGCACGCGCAGGGTGCGGGCCGGCCGCCGCACCGTGGAGGTGCACCGGCCGGACAAGGTGCTCTTCCCCGGCGGCGGGGACGCCAAGGAGTACACCAAGGGCGACCTGGTGGACTACCACCGGGCCGTCGCGCCCTTCATGCTGCCGCATCTGCGCGGCCGTCCGCTGATGCTGGAGCGGTACCCGGACGGCCTCGACGGCCCCCGCTTCATGCAGAAGAACACCCCGGACCACTACCCGGAGTGGATCGACCGCGTCGAGCTGTCCAAAGAGGGCGGCACCGTCTGCCACACCGTCTGCGACGACACCGCGACCCTCCTCTACCTGGCCGACCAGGCGAGCATCACCCTGCACCGCTGGCTGTCCCGAGCCGACAGCGCCGACCACCCCGACCGGCTGGTCTTCGACCTCGACCCGGCGGGGGACGACTTCGAGGCGGTCCGGGAGGCCGCCCGGCTGGTGGGGGAGCTGCTGGACGAGCTGGAGCTGCCCTCCGCGCTGATGACCACCGGCTCGCGCGGGCTGCACGTGATCGTGCCGCTGAACGGCCGGCACGGCTTCGACGAGGTGCGCGCCTTCGCCAGGGACGTCGCGGACACGCTGGCCGACGCCCACCCCGACCGGCTCACCACCGCCGCCCGCAAGAAGGACCGCGGCGAGCGGCTCTACCTCGACGTGCAGCGCAACGCCTACGCGCAGACGGCCGTGGCGCCGTTCACCGTCCGGCCCCGGCCGGGCGCGCCCGTGGCGACCCCCGTCAGCTGGGAGCAGCTGGACGATCCCGAACTGCACGCCCGCCGCTGGACCATCGCCGACGCGGTCGAGCAGGCCCGCACGAACCCCTGGTCGGGCCTGCTGAACCGCGGTCGGTCGCTGGGCCCGGCCCGGCGGCGGCTGGACGCCCTGCGCGGCTGAGCCACGCTCCGGCGGCGGGCGGTGGGTGGCAGATGCATGCGCCCGTAGAGGTTTGGCGAACACTCTTGCGGCCACACGGAGGGGGAGGTGGCCATGTCGAACACAAAGAACACGCAAGAGTCACAAGGTTCACAGGAAGAGCAGGACTCACAGAAGTCGCGCACATCGACCGGTCGGCACAAGGCCGAAGACCGGCCGAGCCCGATGGACGTGCTGCGCCAGGCTCGCGGGCAGCTCGCGGAGCTCACCGGTATGGAAGCCGAGTCCGTGTCGTCCTTCGAGCAGACGGAGGAGGGCTGGCAGCTGGAGGTCGAGGTCCTCGAACTCGAGCGCGTGCCCGACACGATGAGCCTGATGGCGAGCTACCAGGTGGAGCTCGACTCCCAGGGGCAGCTCACCGGCTACCGGCGCGTCCGTCGCTACGAGCGTGGCCGGTCCGACGCGCGCAGGCCCGGCGGCCGCTAGGCCGCCCGATCGAACCCACACCCCTAGAGAAGGAGGAGTATCCGGCATGACTGTCGTACCGGCACAGCAGACCGGCGGCGGAGGCGGCAGCAGCGGTCTCTACGACGTGCTCGAACTGGTTCTGGACAGGGGGCTCGTGATCGACGCTTTCGTCCGGGTGTCCCTGGTCGGCATCGAGATCCTCAAGATCGACGTACGTGTTGTCGTCGCCAGCGTCGACACCTACCTGCGCTTCGCCGAGGCGTGCAACCGGCTCGACCTGGAGGCCGGTCCGCGCAAGGACCCCGGCCTGCCCGACCTGGTCGGCGAGATGACCGAGTCCGGCGCCCGCGGCAAGTCCAAGGGGGCGCTGTCCGGCGCCGCCGAGACCATCTCCGACGCCTTCAAGCAGGCGCGTGAGGAAGGCTCCGAGCGCCAGGGCGAGTCCCGCCCGCGCGCCCGTAAGAGCACCTCGTCCCGCCGGAAGGAGGAGCAGGAGTGAGCACCTACGTCTACGGCATCGCGGCGAGTACGCACCCCTCCCTCCCCGAGGGAATGGGCGGCGTCGGCGACCCGCCCCGCCCGGTGCGCATCCTGCGGGAGGGCGATCTGGCGGCCGTCGTCAGCGACGCGCCCGAAGGGCTGCGGCCCAAGCGCAGGGACCTGCTCGCCCACCAGAACGTGCTCAGCGAGGCGGGCGCGGCCGCCTGCGTGCTGCCCATGCGGTTCGGCAGCGTCGCCCCGGACGACAACTCGATCACCGGCGTGCTCGCCGAACGGGCCGAGCACTATAAGGAGCGCCTGCGGGCCCTGGACGGCCGGGTCGAGTACAACGTGAAGGCCAACCACGT
Source organism: Streptomyces viridochromogenes DSM 40736 (assembly GCF_000158955.1). GTDB lineage: Bacteria > Actinomycetota > Actinomycetes > Streptomycetales > Streptomycetaceae > Streptomyces > Streptomyces venetus. The sequence continues at coordinate 7,327,068 of NZ_GG657757.1, forward strand.
GGAAGAGGCCGTCCTGCACCAGGTGATGGCCGAGAGCCCGGACATTCGCGGTCTCGCGGAGGCCAACCGGCAGTCCGGCGGCGGCAGTTACGACGACAAGATCCGGCTCGGCGAGCTGGTGGCGGCCGCGGTCAAGGCCAAGGAGGCCGACGACGCCGCCGCACTCCAGAGCGTCCTGGAGCCCGTCGCCGAGGACGTGAGCGTGGGCCCCGAGTCCACCGGCTGGCTGGCCAACGTGTCGTTCCTGGTGGACCGGGAGTCGGCCGAGCACTTCCTGGCCGCGGTGGAGCAGGCCCGCAAGGACATGCCGCACCTGGAGGTGCGGATCAACGGCCCGCTGCCGCCGTACAGCTTCGTCGAGTCCGGGCCGGCCGAGCCGGCGGGCACAGCGGCGAGTGGCACCGACACCGGAGCGGGGTGACGACATGGGCCTGATCTCCGAGGTGCTGCTGCTGCCGCTCGCACCGGTGCGCGGCAGCGCCTGGGCCATCAAACAGGTACTCCAGGAGGCCGAGCGGATCTACTACGACCCCGCCACGGTCCGGGCCGAACTGTCCCGTTTGGAGGAGCAGTTGGAGGCCGGGGAGATCACGGAGGAGGAGTTCGACCGCCTCGAGGACGAACTCCTCGACCGGTTGGAGACCGCTACGCGCAATAGCGCGGGAACAGGCCAACAAGGGACGGCACAATGAACCGAACGGGACTGGGCCTCGCGGTGGGGGCCGGCTACCTCCTGGGGCGCACCAAGAAGCTGAAGATGGCGATCGCCGTCGGCGGCTTGGTCGCCGGGAAGAAGCTGAACCTGAGTCCGCGCATGGTCGCGGAGCTGCTCCAGCAGCAACTGCGGAACAACCCGCAGTTCAAGGAGATAGGGGAGCAACTGCGCGGGGACCTGCGCGGGGTGGGCAAGGCGGCCTCCGGCGCCATGGTCGAGCGGCAGCTCGACTCGCTCGCCGACCGGCTGCACGGCCGCACGGCCCAGATGCGCGACGAGCTGACGGGCGCGGTGCCCGGCGGACGCGACGAGGACGCCGAAGAGGCCGAGTACGACGAGGACGAGGAGCCGGAGGAGCCGGAGGACTCCGCTCCCGAGGAGGACGAGGAGCCGGAACCGGCGGCGAAGAAGGCACCTGCCAAGAAGGCGCCTGCGAAGAAGACCGCCAAGAAGGCCCCCGCGAAGAAGGCACCCGCCAAGAAGGCCCCAGCCAAGAAGACGGCGGGCCGGAAGGCGCCGGCGAAGAAGACCACGGCCGCGAAGAAGGCGACCGCCGGCGGCCGGGGCGGCAGTGCGCGGTCCCGACTGCCGAAGGGAGGCGGTGAGGGATGAGCGACACTCTCGGCTCTGCGAAGTCCGCCGCTGACGGAGCGACGAAGAACCCACTCACGGACCTGGCCCACAGCGAGGCCGCCGACCGGCTCAAGGCCGAGTTGCAGGAGTACCTCGCCGCCCAGGCCACCCGCATGCTGACCGGCGTCGGCCGCAAGCTCGGCGAGACCACCGGCAAGCTGAACGACATCGCCGAGGGCAACAGCCCCGGCTTCGCCAAACTCGCCCTCGACGGCGGCCGCAAGCTCGCCGAGGGCAAGGGACCGCTGCGCGCCGCGCTGGAGACCGGCGGCTCAAGCGTCAAGGACAAGGTCACTGGTGCACTGAAGAACCTGGGTGGCGGCGGCAAGGGCAAGGGCAAGGGCCGTTCCGGCAACAAGCCCACCGTCATCATCGAGCACATCGACGTCGGTGTGCCGCTGCGCACCGCCTACGACCAGTGGACGCAGTACCAGGACTTCAGCACCTTCGCGAAGGGTGTCAAGAGCGCGAGTCGCGACGACGACACCCACTCGGACTGGCAGGCGAAGGTCTGGTGGTCCAACCGCAGCTGGAAGGCGAAGACGACCGAGCAGATCCCCGACGACCGCATCGCCTGGACGTCCGAGGGGGCCAAGGGCACCACGAAGGGCGTCGTCTCCTTCCATCGGCTCACCGACAACCTGACCCGTGTGCTGCTGGTCATCGAGTACTACCCCTCCGGCTTCTTCGAGAAGACCGGCAACATATGGCGCGCCCAGGGCCGGCGTACCCGGCTCGACCTGAAGAACTTCGTCCGCTTCATCACGATCAAGGGCGAGGCGGAGGACGGCTGGCGCGGCGAGATCCGCGACGGCGACGTCGTCCGCAGCCATGAGGACGCGCTCGCCGAGGAGGAGTCCGAGGAGGAGGGCACCGAGGAGGAGCCCGAGGACGAGTACGAGGAAGAGGAAGAAGAGGAGGGTGAAGAGGAACCCGAGGGCGAGTACGAGGACGACGCCGAGGCCGAGTACGACGAGGAGGCCGAAGGCGAGGAGGAGCCCGAGGGTGAGCCGGAGGAGGAGTACGAGGAGGACGAGTACGAAGACGAGGACGTGGAGGCAGGGAGCCGGCGATGACGACGCCCAGCAGGATGCCCGAGCCCTACGGCCAGGGGAGCAGCGCCAACCTGGCGGACATCCTGGAACGGGTCCTGGACAAGGGCATCGTCATCGCGGGCGACATCAAGATCAACCTGCTGGACATCGAACTCCTCACCATCAAGCTGCGTTTGGTCGTCGCCTCCGTGGACAAGGCGAAGGAGATGGGAATCGACTGGTGGGAAAGCGACCCGGCGCTGTCCTCGCGGGCCCGGCGTGATGAACTGACCCGTGAGAACGCCGAGTTGCGCGAGAGGCTGGCCCGGCTGGAGGAACTGGAGACCGGCCGCGCGGAGAAGAAGGAGGCACCGTGACCGGTCTGCGGTACGTCTACGCCGTCTGCCGCCCCTTCGGCACACCGCTCCAGTCCCAGCTGAAGGGGGTGGCGGGTGATCCGCCCAGAGGGCTGACCCACCACGGCCTCGTCGCCGTGGTGAGCCACGTGCCGGAGCGGGACTTCGCGGAGGAACCGCTCCACCGGCATCTGGAGGATCTGGACTGGCTCACCGAGACCGCCCGCGCCCACCAGGGCGTGATCGACGCGCTGACGACCGTCACGACGCCGCTGCCGCTCCGGCTGGGCACCGTCTTCCGGGACGACAGCGGCGTACGGACGATGCTGGAGGCCCGCGAGGAGGACTTCCGGCGCACCCTCGACCGGCTGGAGGGCCGGGTCGAGTGGGGTGTCAAGGTGTACGCCGAGTCCGAGCCGAAGAAGGCCGCCCAGCCGGCGCAGAAGGCGGCCTCGGGCCGGGACTACCTTCGCCAGCGGCGTGCTCAGACCCGGTCGCACGAGGAAATGTGGCAAAAGGCCGAGAGTTTCTCGACCCACCTGCACGAGCAGCTTTCCGCATTCGCGGAGGATGCACGGCTGCACCCGCCGCAGAATCCCGCCCTTTCCAAGGCCACCGGGCGGAACGTATTGAACGCGGCATATCTCGTGCCGCGGGCGCATTCCGAGGAATTCGTGGAACTGGTGGACCGTACCAAGGGTGAACTGCCGGGAATGCGCATAGAACTCACCGGCCCCTGGGCGGCCTATTCGTTCGCCGGGGAGGCCACATGACCGGCGGGGAGAAGCCGTGACAGTAGTGGAACGCCGTGAGGTCGCGCTCGTGGACCTGCTCGACCGGCTGCTCGCCGGCGGTGTCGTGATCACGGGGGACATCACCCTGCGCATCGCCGACGTCGATCTCGTCCGTATCGACCTCAACGCGCTCATCAGCTCGGTGAACGCCCAGGTGCCCTCCCCGTTCGAGGAGTTGCTGTGACGTCGTCCGACAGCCCCGACAAGCGCCCCGGGCAGCATCGGAACAGGCTGAACCTGGAGCCCGACACCGTCGAGCGTGACCTGCTCAAACTCGTGCTGACGGTGGTGGAGCTGCTGCGCCAGCTCATGGAGCGCCAGGCGCTGCGCCGGTTCGACGTGGGGGACCTGAGCGAGGAGCAGGAGGAGCGGATCGGGCTCACGCTGATGCTGCTCGAGGAGCGGATGACGGAACTGCGCGAGCGCTACGACCTGCGGCCCGAGGACCTCAATCTGGACCTCGGGCCGCTCGGACCGCTGCTCCCCAGGGACGGGGGCTGACCCCCGTCCCCGGGGCTCACTCACCACCTGTACCACGGGGCTCACTCACCACCTGTACCAGCGGCCCCTGCCCCCGGACGCCGACGTGCCCCGCACGACGAATCCCAGCAGCCACAGCACGATAACCGCCAACGCGATCCACCAGAGCACCTTTACCGCGAATCCGGCGCCGAACAGAATCAAAGCCAGAAGCAGCACCAGCAGAATGGGAACCATAATTCGAACCTCCTGCTCTACTGGTTTCCCGTAAAACGGGGATCAGGCTTCTTTTCTGCAGAGAATTTCTCCGTGCAGCACGCTGAACCAGCCGTCCTCCCGTCGCCCCCATTCCCGCCAGGCGTCGGCCACGGCCCGGAGCCGCTCCTCGGTCGCGTGCCCGCCCAGCCGGGCCCGCTCCGCGTAGGCCGACGCCGTCGTCCGGTCGGCCCAGAGTCCGCTCCACCAGGCGCGCTCGTCCGGCGTGGCGAACGTCCACGTCGCCGAGCTCGCCGTGACGTCCGTGAATCCCGCGCGCAGCGCCCACGCCTTCAGTCGCCGCCCGGCGTCCGGCTCACCGCCGTTGGCACGGGCGACCCGGCGGTAGAGGTCCAGCCAGTCGTCGAGCCCCTCGGACTCCGGGAACCAGGTCATGGCCTCGTAGTCGGCGTCCCGCACGGCGACGAGACCCCCCGGCCGGACCACGCGCTTCATCTCGCGCAGCGCCTGCACGGGGTCGCCCACGTGCTGGAGCACCTGATGGGCGTGCACAACACAGAACGTGTCGTCCGGGTAGTCCAGGGCGTGCACGTCGGCGACCGCGAAGTCCACGTTGCCGAGCCCCTGCCCGGCCGCCGTGGCGCGCGCCTGCTCCAGGATCTCGGGCGCCCGGTCGACGCCGGTGACGTGCCCGTCGGGCACGAGCCGAGCCAGGTCGGCGGTGATGGTGGCCGGCCCGCATCCGACGTCCAGGATCCTCATGTGCGGCTTGAGGGAAGGCAGGAGGTACGCGGCCGAGTTGGCGGCGGTCCGCCAGGTGTGCGAGCGCAGCACCGACTCGTGGTGCCCGTGCGTGTAGACGGCGGTCTCCCGTGGTTCCGGCATGGCGGATCCCACCCCTTCCGTTCGGGTCGGCATGGGATCACGGTACGCAGTCAGGCCGAATAATGAGACCCGTATCCCGCGATATGGACTGACAGTGCGTCAGTCAGCGGCGGGGCATCGGCCGGTAGACGGTCAGTGCCTCCGGCAGCTTCTCCAGCGTCACCCGGCCCGCCACCTCGGTGACCTCACCGTCGTAGGCGAGGAGCGTGCCGGGCGCCACGTGGTCCAGGTGCAGTCGTCCCACGTGGACGGCGGCATGGACGGGGGAGCGGGTCAGGGGTCCGGCGAGGGCGGCGGCAAGGAGCCGCACGGCCGGCCGGCGCCCGCCGTGCGCGACCCGCACGTCGAGCTGCCCGTCCGCCAGGTCCGTCCGGCGGCCGGGTGCCAGCCCCATGCGGTGGTAGGTGCCGTTCCCGGCGAACAGCAGCCACAGGGGGCGGGTACGGCCCTGGAACTCGGCCTCCAGCGGGTGCCGGTCGGCCCGCAGCACGCGCACGGCCGCGAGCACCCCGGCGGGCCAGCCGCCGATGGCGCGGATTGCGTGACCAGGGCGCCGCACTCGGTTCCTGACCCGCGGCCCCACGGGGGCGTCCCGCGGCCCCACGGGGACATAATGCGTTTGCCGCCGCTCCCTCGCTCCCCACAGAATCGGGCCCCATGCGTAAAACTCGAAAAAAGCACATCTTGAGTACTACCTGCCCGACGGAAGGGCCCTGCTGGGCGATGTGTCCTTCCGGGTGGGGGAGGGGGCCGTGGTGGCCCTCGTGGGACCCAACGGGGCGGGGAAGACCACCCTCCTGCGCATGATCGCCGGTGAGCTCAAGCCGCACGGCGGCACCGTGACCGTGGGCGGCGGCCTCGGCGTGATGCGCCAGTTCGTCGGATCCGTACGCGACGAGACGACCGTGCGGGACCTGCTCGTGTCCGTCGCCACGCCCCGCATCCGCGAGGCTGCCCGGGCCGTCGACGCCGCCGAGCACGCCATCATGACCGTCGACGACGAGGCCGCCCAGCTGAGGTACGCCCAGGCCCTCGCCGACTGGGCGGAGGCCCGCGGCTACGAGGCGGAGACCCTGTGGGACATGTGCACCACGGCGGCCCTGGGCGTCCCGTACGACAAGGCGCAGTGGCGGCTCGTCCGCACCCTCTCCGGCGGTGAGCAGAAGCGCCTCGTCCTGGAGGCACTGCTGCGCGGCACCGACGAGGTGCTGCTGCTCGACGAGCCCGACAACTACCTGGACGTGCCCGGCAAGCGCTGGCTGGAGGAGCGGCTGAAGGAGACCCGCAAGACGGTCCTCTTCGTGTCCCACGACCGCGAGCTCCTCGCGCGCGCCGCCGAGAAGATCGTCTCCGTGGAACCCTCACCGGCAGGCGCGGACGCCTGGGTGCACGGTGGCGGATTCGCGACGTACCACGAGGCGCGCCGGCAGCGGTTCGCCCGCTTCGAGGAGCTGCGCAAGCGCTGGGACGAGAAGCACGCACAGTTGAAGAAGCTGGTGCTGACGCTCCGTCAAGCGGCCGAGAACAGCCACGACATGGCCTCCCGTTACCGCGCCGCCCAGACCAGGCTCCGCAAGTTCGAGGAGGCCGGCCCGCCCCCGGAGCCGCCCCGTGAGCAGGACATCAGGATGCGGCTCAAGGGCGGCCGCACCGGCATCCGGGCCATCACCTGCGAGGGCCTGGAGCTGACCGGCCTGATGAAGCCCTTCGACCTGGAGGTCTTCTACGGCGAACGTGTCGCCGTCCTCGGCTCCAACGGCTCCGGCAAGTCCCACTTCCTGCGCCTGCTCGCCGGCGACGACGTGGCGCACACGGGCGGCTGGAAGCTGGGCGCCCGGGTCGTCCCCGGCCACTTCGCGCAGACCCACGCGCACCCGGAGCTGCGGGGCCGCACCCTCCTCGACATCCTGTGGAAGGAGCACGCCCAGGACCGGGGCGCCGCCATGTCCCGGCTGCGCCGCTACGAGCTGACGAACCAGGCCGAGCAGACTTTCGAACGCCTGTCCGGTGGCCAGCAGGCCCGGTTCCAGATCCTCCTCCTGGAGCTGGAGGGCGCGACGGCCCTGCTGCTCGACGAGCCGACCGACAACCTGGACCTGGAGTCTGCCGAGGCGCTCCAGGAAGGCCTGGAGGCCTTCGAGGGCACGGTCCTCGCGGTCACCCACGACCGCTGGTTCGCCCGCTCCTTCGACCGCTACCTGGTCTTCGGCAGCGACGGCCGAGTCCGCGAGACCCCGACCCCGGTCTGGGACGAACGCCGCGTGGAACGAGCCCGCTAGGGGGCCGCGCCCCTGGGGGCGCGGCCCCCAGGGGCGCGGGGAACTGTGCGACCAGCCAAAAGGCACCCGCACACGCGATGTGTGAAGCACCCTTACGGCGGCTGGGCGCACAACATTCCCCGCTCACTTCCAACGAAGCAACGCCCCGAGACCCCCCACAGGCACCTCCTCCTGGGAAACCGCCAGCGCAGGCGCGTCAGTAGCCACCGCCGACCGGATCAACGCATCATCCGCCCGGGCCGACCACGAGTTCTGCTCGCCCAGCACCTTCAGATCCGTACGCCGCACCGCGACCTGGTCCGGATCCTCACCGATCCACACCTCGCGGTGCGCGTCCGGCCCGTCCAGCCTGATCAGCAGCTCGTCGATGCGGTGCTCACGAGCCGCCTCGATCAGCGCGGGCACGCCCTCCACGGCGCCGGCCCGGCCCTCCTCGTCGGAGTGCCGTGCGGCCCTGAACCGGTCCAGCTCCGCCTCGGCCCGGCGCCCCACGTGCTCGGCACGGGCCCGCTCCACGTCCTCGTCGAGGAGCCGGCTGCCGCTGCCGTGCGGCGCCTCGACGACGAGGTCGTGCAGTCGCTTGGGCAGCCGCTCGTGCACGGACCGCCGCTCACGTTCGTCACCGACGAGAATCAGCAGGTCGGCCCGTGTCTCCTCCTGGCACACGGCGAGCGCGTCGGCGATCTCCGCGGCGTTGTGCTCCCAGGTGTTCTCCACCCGAAGCTGGAAGTGCCGCTCGGACCAGTCCGCGGAGCTCGTCCGGTGCACCGGCCACTGCCGGCCGGTGACGCTCCCGGAGTCCTCCCGGCCCAGCGCGCTGCGCAGCTCGAAGTCCGCGCCCTTGCGGTCGACGTACGCCACCACGCACACCGGGTCCTCGCCCGCCAGCTCCAGCAGCGGCGTGACCCGCGGCAGCGGCGCCCATTCGGCCCAGTCGCCGCCCTGCGGGGGACGGGTCAGCGAGGGGTCGAGAACCACCTCGCCGGCACGGGCGAACAGGGCCCGGCCGTGTGGTTCGGATGAGTGTGCCAGGTCTTCGATCGCGCTCTGCACGGCCCGGCAGGTCGCCTCGTCCGCGCCCTGCGCGGCCAGCTCCCTGGCCATCGCCTGCGCCGTCAGGCGCCGCTCGTGGGGGGTGTCCTCCGTATGCCGGGAGGTGTCGACGTACACGGAGGCCCAGGGGCCGGAGTGTTCGTAGAGTGGGTGCAGAAAAGCGAGATCCATGGCTCCCTCCCGGATGCCGCTCGGGGGTAGTGCTCAGTTGCTCCCCGGGCGGGTACCCGGACCGCATGAACGAACACGAGGAGCGGGGCGACACCATGACCGGAGTGGACCCTGACCGGCTGGACGACCAGCAGCTCATGAAAGAGCTCGAGAACATCCACCGCACGCGCCACGACACGCTGCTCTACGGTTCGAACGACGCGCTGCGCGCCCACAACGAGCGCATGGCCCAGCTCGAGGGCGAGTACCTGCGCCGCAACCCGAGCCGCCCGGTAGCCGCGGGCCGCACACGCGAAGGGGCCCGGGAGCGGGGGAGCGGGGAGTCGGCGACTCCCACCGCCCCCAGCACCTGAGCCCCTCGGAGGAAGGAAACCGGATCACGGCGAACCGGGTCACGGCGGACCGGTCACGGCGAACCGGAACGGACCGGACCGGACCGGACTGGACCGGACCGGACCGGAACGAGCCCGGCCCGGCCCCCGCTCAGTGCCGCACCGGCCCTCGTCCCCAGTGCCGATGCGCCGCGACGGCGCCCACGAACGCGTCCAGGAACTCCTCGCTCGCCGGACCCGGCGAGGTGTCCGTGACCACGCCCTGGTCGGTGACCACGCGGTGGAACTCCGTCGACAGCCGCAGGCCCTCCGGCTCCAGAGCCGACAGGATGCCCACCCCCGAGCCCAGCGCGCCGACCGGCTTGCCGTGCCGGTAGGCGTCCCGCACGAACCGCACCGCGTCCGGGTCGGCCACGGTCGGCGGGGTACCGACGGGCCCGCCGGGCAGCAGCACCGCGTCGTACAGCACGGACGCCACGGTCGGCAGCGCACGGTCGACCGCGTACGTCTCACCGTCGGCCCCGGTGATCGTCCCGTCCGTGGCGGCCAGCGCCTCGACGACCGCCCCCTCGGCGGCCAGCCGCTCCCGCACGGACGTGATCTGCTCCGCGTCCACGCCGTCCGTGACGAGCACCGCGATCTGCCGGGTCCGGATCGAACCGTCGCCGCGCAGTGACTCCAGGCTGAGGGCGGGGGAGGACTGCTTGGACGCGGCCTCGGCGGCCTGCGGCTCCGGCACCCCGATGCCCCGGGCCACCTGCGCGGCCAGGTCCCCGTCGACCTTGGCCAGGTGCTCGACCGTACGCGTCCGCACGGTCCTCGCGCCGACCTTGCCGAGCTCGAACCGGAACGCCTCCACGATGTGCTGCTTCTCCCAGTCCGCCATGCTGTTCCAGAACAGCGCCGTCTGGCTGTAGTGGTCCTGGAAGCTGGGGCTGCGGCGCCGGATCTTGTGGCCGTCCACCCGTTCGGCGTAATGCGTGTAGGCGCCCGAGCCGGCGCCCGCGTGGGCCGGGCAGCCACCGCCGAGCGAGTTCGGGAAGTAGTTCGTGCCGGAGTGGATGGCGCTCTGGTGATAGCCGTCGCGCTGGTTGTTGCGCACCGGCGCGACCGGCCGGTTCACCGGCAGCTGCGAGAAGTTGGGCCCGCCGAGCCGGATCAGCTGGGTGTCCAGGTAGGAGAAGTTCCGTGCCTGGAGCAGCGGGTCGTTGGTGAAGTCGATACCGGGCACGACGTTCGCCGTGTGGAACGCGACCTGCTCGGTCTCCGCGAAGAAGTTCTCCGGGTTGCGGTCCAGCACCATCCGGCCGATCGGCCGTACCGGCACCTGCTCCTCCGGGATGATCTTCGTCGCGTCGAGCAGATCGAAGTCGAACGCGAACTCGTCCTCCTCCGGCACGAGTTGTACGCCCAGCTCCCACTCGGGATACTCACCCGCCGCGATCGCGTCCCACAGGTCACGCCGGTTGAAGTCCGGGTCCCGGCCCTGGCACTCCTGGGCCTCGTCCCACACCAGCGAGTGCACGCCCAGCTTCGGCTTCCAGTGGAACTTCACGAACGTGCCGCGCCCCTCGGCGTTCACGAACCGGAACGTGTGCACGCCGAAGCCCTGCATCATGCGGTAGCTGCGCGGGATCGCCCGGTCCGACATCAGCCAGGTGATCGCGTGCAGCGTCTCGGGCTGGAGCGAGACGAAGTCCCACAGGGAGTCGTGCGCGGACGCGCCCGTCGGGATGTCGTTGTGCGGCTCCGGCTTCACCGCGTGCACGAAGTCAGGGAACTTGATGCCGTCCTGGATGAAGAAGACCGGGAAGTTGTTCCCGACCAGGTCGTAATTGCCCTCCGACGTATAGAACTTGGTCGCGAAGCCGCGCACGTCCCGCACGGTGTCCGCCGAGCCCTTCGGGCCCTGCACGGTCGAGAACCGCACGAACACCGGCGTGCGCACCGACGGGTCCTGGAGGAACGCCGCGCGGGTGAACTCCGCGCAGGACTCGTACGGTTCGAACCAGCCGTACGCGCCCGCGCCCCGCGCGTGCACCACCCGCTCCGGGATCCGCTCGTGGTCGAAACGGGTGAGTTTCTCCCGGAAGTGGAAGTCCTCCATCAGCGTCGGGCCGCGCTCCCCGGCGGCCAGGGAGTCGTCGGTGTGATCGACCTCGACCCCCTGGTCGGTGGTGAGCGGCCCGCCGGCCGGGTCATCCGCCCGGGACGCCTCGCGCTGCTCCTGCTTGCGGTCGGCGGGCAACGCCATCAGGCGGCCTCCTCGGCGAAGACGTCGAGGAAGGTCTCGCAGAACGCCTTCAGGTCGTCGGGCTTGCGGCTGGTCACCAGCTTGCCGGCCCCGTGGTCACAGACCTTGACCTGCTTGTCGACCCAGGTGCCGCCCGCGTTGCGGATGTCGGTCTGCAAGCTCGGCCAGGAGGTCAGCTCCCGGCCGCGTACGACGTCGGCCTCGACCAGCGTCCACGGCGCGTGGCAGATCGCGGCCACCGGGCGGCCCTGCTCGAAGAAGTCCCGGACGAACGCGACGGCCTTGTCGTCCATCCGCAGGAAGTCCGGGTTGGCCACACCGCCCGGCAGCACCAGGGCCCCGAACGAATCCGGCGTGGTCTTGCCCACGACCTCGTCGACGGGGAAGGTGTCCGCCTTGTCGAGGTGGTTGAAGGCCTGGATCTCGCCCTGCTGCGTCGACACCAGCACGGGCTCGTGGCCGGCGTCCTTCGCCGCCTGCCACGGATCGGTCAGCTCGACCTGCTCGACGCCCTCGGGCGCGACCAGAAACGCGATACGCATGATGCTCAACGTCCTTTCTTGCTGCTCTTGCTGCTCTTGCTGCTCTTGCTGTTCTTGCGGCCGGCACGCACGCACCGCAGCAACTCCTCGCCGTACGGAAGCAGCACGCAGGTGCCGATGGCGGCGGCGATGCCCGCCAGGTAGCCGGGCGACAGCGGCCTCCGGCGCGGCACCAGACGCCACGCGTCCGGATCACCCGCGCCGCCGCGCAGCAGCGACTTCACCTGGTCGGCGTGCAGACACATCAGGGCGGCCAGCGCCCCGAACGGCAGCGACTCCAGAAAACTGTGGATGTGCTGCTCGATCGGCTTGACCTCCCGCTCGCTCCGCACGGCCGTGCGCACGTCCCACAGCGCCGTCGCCTCGTGCACCGCGGCCCCGCCCAACTGCACGGTCAGCAGCAGCGGGTTCACCTCGTAGCGCAGCGTCAGGGCGATCGGGATGCCGACCTCGGCCATCATCAGCGAGTGGATCAGCGACTCCTTGGTGCCCGCCGTCTCCTCGATACGGGTCCGCCGGTGCATCACCCAGTCGGCCACACCGGGGACGAACCAGCTGGGCAGCAGCCCGTACAGCAGATAGCGGGTCGTGGCGTCACCTACGTCCACTGTGACGCCGGTGGCACTGATCCGCTTCGCCTGGTCCGTGCTCATGCACCACCCCGGGCATCCGGATCGGCGCGGCTGATGTCGGCGAGCGCCGACGCGGGATCCTCGGCCTCGGCCACATCGCCGAGGCTCACGATCCCGACGGGCAGCCCGTTCTCCACCACCGGCAGCCGGCGTACCGCGTGCTCACGCATCAGCGTGACGGCGGTCGTCACCCGGTCCTCCGGCGTCACCGTCACCGGATCCGGCGTGCACACGGTCTGCACGCTCACCGTCATCGGATCGGCGCCGTCGGCCACGGCCCGCACCGTGATGTCACGGTCGGTGAGCACACCGATCACGTCCTGCCCCTCGGCGACCACCACGTCGCCGATGTTCTGCGTGCGCATCAACAGGGCCGCCTCGACGAGCGAGGCGTCCGGGCGCACGGCGACCACACCCGGCGTCATCACGTCCTTCACCAACTCGGCCTTCACTGTGCCCTCCCTCCGTTCCCTGGCGGGCGGGGGCACCGGGGCCGGCACGACGCCGGACCCGGTGCGCCCCGGCGCCGTCCCTACGCGTACTCCTCCGGTCCGGTCTCCCTGGCCCGGATCAGGGCCTCGGCCAGCTCCTGCACATTGCCGTAGCGCTCCTGGTGCGGCAGCCGCTCCACGGCCTCGACGAGGACGTCGGGTGCCTGGTGCCCGCGCAGCTCGCGGGTCAGCTCACGGGCGTTCGCGGGGAACGCCCTGCGGCCCAGGATCCGGGCCAGCTCCAGCCGCACCGACTCCAGGGACGTCGACGCACGGCCCGGCGCCACCGGCCCGTACGCGACCTCGGGGTCGTCATCGGCGGCCGGCTCGGGGTCGTGCCACTCCTCACTGCGCGTGGGGTGCCCGGACCTGAGCAGACCCTGCAGTTCGTGTTTCATCTCGTCGTCACGGTGGACGCTCAGCCGGTCGCTGCCTCGCTGCATGTCTCCCTCCAGACGTTCGGGGGCCCGCACCGCGTACCCGAACACCACGGGCCGACACAGGCGCGGCGCACCGGATCACCGCCGTCGCATTGGTTTGCGCCACGGCCTGCGGGAGACCCGGGTCACACCCCCCACACATCCCTGGGGAAGGACACGCCATGGCGATGCTCGCTGTGCTCATTCCGCTGCTCATGCTCGGAGCGGTGCTGGTGCTGGGCCGGTACGAGGAACTGCTGCTGCCGCAGGAGGACGCCGGCCGGCGCGAACCGGCCGACGTGAACCCCGCCGCCGCGGCTACTTCTTCTCCCGCCCCGGCAGGAACTCCTGCACCTTTGCCTTGAAGCCCTGCTTGACCATCGATCCGCGGTCCGCGTCGCCCTTCAGGACCGACGCGGCGGCCGCCTCCATCTGGTCCCAGGTGGCGTGCGGCGGGATCGGTGGGACAGCCGGGTCGGTCAGGAACTCGACCACCGCGGGAGCGTCCGCCTCCAGCGCGGCACGCCAGGCCGCCTCGACGTCCTCCGGCTTCTCCACCCGGATGCCGGTCAGCCCCAGAGAGCGCGCGAACGCCGCGTACTGCACGTCCGGAAGCTCCTGCGAGGGCAGGAACGACGGCGCGCCCTCCATGGCCCGCATCTCCCACGTGACCTGATTCAGATCGTGGTTGTTCCACACCGCGATCACCAGCCGCGGGTCGTCCCACAGGTGGCGGTACTTCGCCGCCGTGATCAGCTCCGCCATCCCGTTCATCTGCATCGCCCCGTCCCCGACCAGAGCGATCGCGGGCCGGTCCGGGTGCGCGAACTTCGCGCCGATCACGTACGGCACCCCGCAGCCCATCGTCGCCAGCGTGCCGGAGAGCGAGCCGCGCATGCCCGGCCGCATGGTCAGGTGCCGCGCGTACCAGTTCGCCGTCGAACCCGAGTCGGACGTGACGATCGCGTTGTCCGGCAACAGCGGATCCAGGGCGCGGGCCACGTACTCCGGGTTGATCGGATCGGCGTCCAGTCCCGCCCGGCGCTCCATGACGTCACGCCAGCGCCTCACGTTGGCGCACACCGTGTCGTACCACTCGCGCCCGCGTCCGCCCTCGATCAGCGGGATCAGCCGCTCCAGCGTGGCCTTCGCGTCACCGACGAGGTTCACCTCGTACGGGTAGCGCATCCCGATCATGTGCGGATCGATGTCGATCTGCACGCCCCGCGCCTTGCCGAACTCCGGCAGGAACTGGCTGTACGGGAAGGACGAGCCGATGGTCAGCAGCGTGTCGCAGTCCCGCATCAGCTCGTACGACGGGCGGGTGCCCAGCAGGCCGATCGAGCCGGTGACGTACGGCAGTTCGTCGCTCAGGACGTCCTTGCCGAGCAGCGCCTTGGCGACGCCCGCGCCGAGCAGTTCGGCGATCCGCTCCACCTCGGCCCGCGCACCGGCCGCGCCCTGGCCGACCAGGATCCCCACCTTGTCACCGGAGTTGAGGATCTCCGCCGCCCGCCGCACCGAGTCGTCGGACGGAATCGCCGTCCACGAACTGCGGTCCAGGCTGGAGGGCACCATCTTGAACTCGTGCGTCGGCGGCGAGTAGTCGAGCTCCTGCACGTCGGCGGGAATGATGATCGCGGTCGGGCAGCGCCGCGCGTACGCCGTGCGGATCGCGCGGTCCAGCACGTTCGGCAGCTGCTCCGGCACCGTCACCGTCTCCACGAACTCCGAGGCGACGTCCTTGTACAGCGTGTGCAGGTCCACTTCCTGCTGGTACGACCCGCCCATCGCGGTGCGGTGCGTCTGGCCGACGATCGCCAGCACCGGCACATGGTCCAGCTTGGCGTCGTACAGGCCGTTCAGCAGATGGATCGCCCCCGGTCCCGACGTCGCGGCGCACACCCCGAGGCGGCCGCTGAACTTGGCGTAGCCGACCGCCTGGAACGCGGACATCTCCTCGTGCCGCGACTGCACGAAACGCGGTTCGTTCTCGGCCCGGCCCCAGGCGGCGAGCAGGCCGTTGATGCCGTCGCCCGGGTAGCCGAAGACCTGCTCCACCCCCCACTCGCGCAGCCTCTGCAGGACATGGTCGGCGACCTTGGTGCTCATGTACGACCTCCCGGACGTATGGGGGCAGAGCCAGCAGTCCGAGTCACCCTGCGCGACGGCAGAAAACCTCTCCGGGTTTGCGGGTGGGGGCCGGGGGCAGGCGCACCTGAGTGCTTCGGACAGGAGGCACGTCCGTGGGAGTGGCGCCGCAGAGCCACCGCCGGCGCCTCTGTCCCACAGCTCGCGCTCCCACGGTGACCGTCGAACCCAAAGCACCATGCAAGGGAATTGCGACGCATCATGGCGACCCACACCAGGACGAAGCGGCACCCCCACGACGACGCCCCCGACACGGCCGACGCCTTCCGCAGGCTGGCCACCCTTCCCGCCGGACCCGAGCGCGACGCACTCCGTGACGAGATCGTCGAGGCGTGGCTGCCGATGGCCGACCGTCTCGCCGGACGCTTCCGCAGCCGCGGCGAGAGCTTCGAGGACCTGCGCCAGGTCGCGGCCCTCGGCCTGGTCAAGGCCGTCGACCGGTACGACCCCGAGCTCGGCAACGCCTTCGAGAGCTACGCGGTGCCGACCGTCACCGGCGAGATCAAACGGCACTTCCGCGACCACATGTGGACCCTGCACGTTCCCCGCCGGGTTCAGGACCTGCGCAATCGTGTGCGCGTCGCCTCCCAGGACCTGTCCCAGACCATCTCCGGACGCCGGCCCACGATCGCCGAGATCGCCGAGCACGCGAAGATGAGCGAGGACGACGTCAAGGCCGGTCTGGAGGCGCTGGAGAGCTTCACCGCCCTGTCGCTGGACGCGGAGCTGCCCGGCAGCGAGGACGGGTACTCCCTGAGTGACGCGCTGGGATCCGTGGACCCGGCGCTGGACACGGTCGTGGACCGCGAGTCCGTGAAGGCCCGGCTGGCGGCGCTGCCGGAGCGCGAGCGGGCGATCCTGTACATGCGGTTCTTCGGTGACATGACACAGAGCCGGATCGCCGAGGAGCTGGGGATCTCGCAGATGCACGTGTCCCGGTTGATCAGCCGGTCCTGCGGTCGAGTGCGGGAGCAGGTCATGCGGGATGTCGCGTAGCGCCGTGGGATCGATGCCGGGTGGCGGGCGCGGGCCGGATGTGGCTGGTCGCGCCCACGCGGCGGAGCCGCCTGTCGATACAGCCCCGCGCCTCTGAAGGCCGGTCCACTTCACTCGGTCGGCGGATGCCGTCCCGCTAATGGGGTCCGGTTTCGCGCGAGCCCGTCGTGAACGGGCTGTGATGGCAGCATGCGCCGTACCTTCCACGCACTCTCCGTCACCGTCCTGGCCGGCTCGGCCCTGATGGGGTTCGCGCCCCTCGTGGCCGCCGACCCCACCGCCGAGGTCGGTCCCGCCACCGTCGCACCCGGAGGCACGATCACCGTCTCGGTCAGCTGTGATCCGGACGGCGGACCGCCCCCCGACACGATCGACGCGACCTCGCAGGCCTTCGACGAGGGCACGGTCCCGTTGCGCAAGGTGACCGGCAACGACGACGAGGTGTCCGGACCCGCCTACCGGGGCACGGCGCACATCGCCTCCGCGGAGAGCTTCGAGGACGATCCGGACGCCCTCGGTGACGACTCGGCATGGACCGTCGACGGCACCTGCCCGGCCGCTCCCGGAGGGGAGGGCACGGAGTGGAGTGCGACGTTCACGGTGGCCCACGGCGATGACGGCGGTGACGGCGGTGACGGCGGTGACGGTCAGGGCGGCGGTGCAGGCGGTGACGGCGGTGCAGGCGGTGACGGCGGTGGCGGCAGTGCCGGCGGCGACAGCCACGACGGCGGTGGCGGCTACGAGCAGCCGCACGAGCCCACCTACGAGCCCACCCACGAGCCCTGCCCCGACGTCCCCCTCGGCACCGCCCAGGACGCACAGCGCGGCGGCACCGAGTGCGGCGGGGCTGCCGTCCAGCGCGGGGTACGCGCCGGCGACGGCGGCGCCCTCACCGACTCCGTACCCGCCCTGGTCGCGGGCGGCGTGCTGATCGCGGGCGCGTGCGCCGCCGCGGTGCACCGGCTGCGCCACCGCGAGGCCGACCCGTATCGCTGACCGCCGGCGCCGCCCGTGGCCCCGGACGGCACTCGCTTCCCCGGCCCGGCCCGCTCATGCTGTGACCGTCACGACCCGGCCGCGCACCCATGGGGCGACGGCACCCTGGGTACTCAGTGGCCGAGGGCACCAGCCGGGCGTGCGCGCCGGAGGCGACACAAGGCGGCACCAGGCACTGCGGAGGTACGGATGCGGCGGACCGACCCGGAAGGCCACGGCCCCGTCCGCTTCGGGCCGCCCCTCCCCGAGGACGGACTGCCCGTGCTCCCCGAACTGTCCGCGGTGCTCGCGGCGGCCGCCTCCCACGGCGGCCACGAGCCGGTCGGCGGCGGCCCGGTCCTGCGCGAGGCCGCCTGCGGCTACTGGGACCGGCGCGGACTGCACTGCGACCCCGACCGCGTGGCCGCCGGCCCCGGAGCCCCCGCCCTGCTGCTCGCGCTGACCGCCGCCCTCGGCGGCGACGTCCTGGTGCCGAGGCCCTGCGCCGCCTGGTGGGCGCCGTACGCCCGCCTGCTGGGACGCCCCGCCTTCCATGTGCCGACCCCGCCGGAGAGCGGCGGTGTTCCCGACCCCTACGCCCTGCTGGAGACCGTGCGCCGGGTCCGCGCCGAGGGCGGCGACCCGCGGCTGCTCGTGCTGTCAGTCGCCGACGACCCCACGGCCACCGTCGCCCCTCCCGAGCTGCTGCACGAGACCGTCGAGGCCGCCATGGGGGAGGGCCTGCACATGGTCAGCGACGAGACCTGGCGTGACACCCTGCACGACCCGCACGACCCCGTACTGCTCAGCCCCGCCGAGATGCAGCCCGACCGGGTCACCGTCGTCAGCGACCTGGCCGGTGCCCTGCTCCCGCCCGGCTGGCCGGCCGCCGTGGCCCGGTTCCCGGTCGGCGATGACGCCGGCGGCCTCCACGCGCGCGTGCTCGACGTCCTCACCGCGCTCGACGCCCGGGTCGCCGCCCCCGTCGCCGCCGCGGCCGCCTACGCCCTGGGGGAACCGGAACCCGTCACGGAGCGCGTCGCCATGGCCGTGCGCCTGCACGCGCGCATGGCCGCCGAGGCGCACTCGGCCGTGGTCGCCGCGGGCGCCCTCGCCCGGCCCCCGCAGGCCGGCCGCCACCTGTACGCCGACCTCACGCCGCTGCGCCCCGCGCTGAACGCGCACGGCGTCGGCGACGCACAGGAACTGGAGGACTTCCTCTCCGCGCGCCTCGGGATGCCGGCCCCGGGCGGCCACCGCTTCGGCGACGAGCTCGAAGCCCCACGCGTGCGGCTCTCCACCGGCGCACTGCTGGCCGGTTCCGACCCGGAACGCGCGGAATGCCTCACCTCGCCCACGCCGTTGGAACTGCCGCACGTGCAACGCGCGTTGGCCCGGCTGAAGTCGGTCTTCGACGATCTCCGCGACGACGCTCAGCGATGGGAGTCTCCTCGATGACGCAGCAGTCCGAGTCGGCCACGAGCACGACCACCCAGGAAACCGGCGACCCGGCCCTCCCGTCCCCGTACCCGCCGCTGGCCGAACCGAGACCGCTGGCCGAACACCGGGTGTGGCCGCGCACCTTCCACGACCGGCTGACCGCCCCGCTCCCCGGCCTGAAGGCCATGGCCCGCTTCGCCCGCGAAGGCGCCGTGAGGCCGGGCCCGGAAGGCCTCGCCGACATTCCGCGGCTGCCCTACGAACCGGGCCCGCTGCCCCGCGTCGACGCCCGCACGGTCGCCGTCACCTGGGCGGGACACGCCAGTTGGGTGATCCGCATCGGTGGTCTGACCGTCCTCACCGACCCGGTCTGGTCCCGCCGGATCCTCGGCACCCCGGCCCGCATCACACCCGTGGGCGTCCCCTGGGAGGCGCTGCCGCGCGTCGACGCCGTCGTCATCAGCCACAACCACTACGACCACCTGGACGCCCCCACACTGCGCCGGCTCCCGCGCGACACCCCGGTGTTCGTCCCGGCCGGTCTCGCCCGCTGGTTCCACCGCCGCCGCTTCACCCGCGTGACCGAGCTCGACTGGTGGGAGGGGGCCCGACTGGGCGGCGTCCGCTTCGACTTCGTCCCGTCCCACCACTGGTCCAAGCGCACCCTCACCGACACCTGCCGCAGCCTGTGGGGCGGCTGGGTGCTCACCGACCAGGACGGGCAGCGCGTCCACTTCGCCGGCGACACGGGCTACGGCCACTGGTTCTCCCGTATCGGCCGCCGCTACCCCGGAATCGACCTGGCACTGCTGCCCATCGGGGCCTACGACCCGCGCTGGTGGCTCCGCGACGTCCACTGCGACCCGGAGGAAGCCGTCCAAGCGGCCCAGGACCTCGGCGCCACCAGGATGGCCCCCATGCACTGGGCGACCTTCGTCCTGTCGGCGGAACCGGTCCTGGAGCCTCTCACACGGGTACAGGCAGCATGGGAAAAGGCAGGCCTGCCCCGAGAGAACCTCTGGGACATGCCGATCGGCGCTTCAAAGATCCTTTAGTGCGGCAAGGGGCGCGGGGAACTGCGCGACCAGCCCCCGGCAACCCGCACCCGGAAGACAACGCACACCCCCACGGCGTTACCGAACCCGCCGCCACACAGCCGGCACCGCACTGATCACCAGAGTCAGCCCCACCGCCGCCAGCACCCCCTCCCAGGGCTCGTCGAACAACGACCCCCCGAGAATCCCGATCAACTGATACGTCACGGCCCAGGCCAGACAGGCCGGCAGATTCCCCCGGGAGAACCGCCGCAGCGGCCACTTCGCCATCAGACACGCGAGCATCACCGGGATACGCCCCGCCGGCACCAGCCGGGACAACACCAACACGGCGACCCCGTGCGCCGCGAGCTTCTCCTGCGCCTGCGCCAGCCGGTCCTCCGGCGCCCGCGACCGGATCGCCTCCAGCCAGCGCGAGCCGTTCTTCGACCCCATGCCGCGCCGCCCCAGCCAGTACAGGGCCGCATCCCCGAGGAACGCCGCCAGCGACGCCGTCAGGAACACCATCAGCAGCGAGAAAGGCGCCGTCTGATGGATGGCGACCACGGCGGCCGAACTCACCAGCGCCCCCGTCGGGATCACCGGCACCAGCGCCCCGGCCAGCACCAGCAGGAAGAGGGTGGGATAACCGACCGCCTGCTGAGTGGACTCCGGCACGATGGACGCCGGGGTGACGGCCGACGCCGCGAGAAGGGGTCCGCCGGCCTGTGCGAAGGGCACGGTCCAGGTCACCGCGCGACCTCCAGGCGCACACTCTCCCCGTGCCCGAGCCGGTGCACCGCCACGCCGGGCGCGCGCCGGGCCGCGAGCCGTACGAACTCGTCACCCGGCGCGTGGAACTCGTGGGGGCGCACGGCGTCCATCCCGATCGGCCAGTACGTGCCGTAGTGCACCGGCACCGCACTGCGCGGCGCCAGCCGCTCCAGAGCCTGAGCCGCCCGGCCCGCGTCCAGGTGTCCCTCGCCGAGGTACGGCCCCCAGCCGCCCACCGGAAGCAGTGCCACGTCGACCGGCCCGACCTCCTCGGCCATCGAGTCGAACAGCCCGGTGTCCCCGGCGAAGTACGTCCGGGCCCTCGCCGGATATGACGTAGCCGAGCGCGGGGGAGCGGTGCGGTCCGAGCGGCAGCCGCCGCCCGTCGTGCCGCGCGGACACGGCCCGTACGACGACGTCGCCGACCGGCGTCTCGTCCCCGGGC
>NZ_GG657757.1:7348520-7403346 GCF_000158955.1 Streptomyces viridochromogenes DSM 40736
TCGGCGGCTGAACCGGAGGTGAGGGGGGAGGCCATGGTGCCGGTCCGGGTCACGGCGATCGCGAGTCTGACGCCGCTGGAGGAGCTGGACGACGACCCCGTTCCTGGTCGACTCCCGCAGTCAGCACGCGATGTGCGCCCGCTGGGCGGCCGAGCGCGGCTACGTGGTGAGCCGGGAGTTACTGGTCCGCGGACTGCGTCCCGACCACGGCGCGCTGTGGGACGGCGTCCGGCCCGGCCTCGACCTGTTCGTGGCGCCCAGCCGGCGGGTCCTGGAGAGCGCGCTCGCGTCCGTCGAGGAGTTCACCGCGGAGTGCGCACGGCGCGGAGTGCGGGTCGAGACGGTGGGGAGCGCGGAGCCGGCGTACGACGCGGCCATGAAGGCGTGCGTGCACCGCCGGCTCTCCATGCCGACGGCCGGCTACGACGGGCGCTGACGGCTCGCGTCCGGGTCGGGCACCGCAGCCCGGTACGGCCGTCCTGCTTGTGCACCGTCGTGGCGGGAAAGAGAGCGATCTCGACCGGAAATGACATGCGGGGACAGAAGGCGTCCCACCGGCGTTGAGACACTGTGAGCAGGAAGCCCGTGGTGACGGGCCGGGACGTGAGGTGGCTGGGCGTGCGGGGCGTGCGGTGGCGGCGGGTCGCCAGTCAGGTCGGGCGGAGCGTCGCCGTGTGGGCGGTCTGCACCGTCACCCTGCTCGTGCTCGCCGGGATCCTCCCGGACTTCCGGCTCCGCTCGGAGAACGGTGACAGCGCCACCGACATCGCCGTCACGGCGGCCTTCGGCGCCGGCGCCTTCGGTCTGCTGTCGGCCTTGGTGTGGCCGCTGCTCGTCCGGCTCCTGCTCCTCGTGCCGGCGCTCGTGCTCGGCCTGCTGGTGTTCTTCCTCAACGGCGCGCTGCTGCTGCTCGCCCTGCACCTCAACCCCGCCGAGCGCGGGGCCGCCGCCCCGGAGACCGCCGTCGTGGTCGCCGCCGTGATGTCCGCGGTGGCGTCCGCCACGGGCGCCGCCCTGGCCGTACGCGACGACGACGCCTACCGCCGCAGGCTGTACCGGCTCTCCGACCGCCGCCGCAGATCCCGACCGCCCAGCCCCGCCGCCGCCGGCACGGTCTTCCTGCAACTCGACGGCGTCGGCCACGACGTCCTGCTGGACGCTGTCGGCAAGGGCGCGATGCCCACCATCGCCCGCTGGCTCGACTTGGGCGACGGCGGCCGACCCACCCACCGGCTCACCCCCTGGCGCACCGACTGGTCCAGCCAGACCGGCGCGAGCCAGCTCGGCATCCTGCACGGCAGCAACCACGACGTCCCCGCCTTCCGCTGGTACGAGAAGGACTCCCGCGAGGTGGTGGTCTGCAACCGCCCGACCAGCGCCGCGGAACTCCAGCGCCGCGCCGTCGAACACGCGGGGCACGGCGGGCTGCTCACCCTCGACGGCGCCAGCCGGGGCAACCTGTTCAGCGGCGGCGCCGACGAACAGGCCCTCGTGCTGTCCATCGCCACCCGCCGCCGCAGTCGGGAGAACCGCTCCCGCGCGGGCTACTTCGCCTACTTCTCGGACCCGGCGAACGCCGTGCGCACGGCCCTGTCCTTCGTCGCCGAGGTCGGCCGCGAGATCGGCCAGTCCACCCGGGCCCGGCTGCGCAAGCAGCGCCCGCGCGTCTCCCGCGCCGGCCTCTACCCCTTCGTCCGGGCCTTCGCGACGGTCGTCGAGCGGGACGTCGTCGTCGCCTCCGTCATGGGCGACATGCTCGCCGGCCGCACCGCCGTCTACGCCGACCTCGTGGCCTACGACGAGGTCGCCCACCACTCCGGACCGGCGAGCCGCGACGCGCGGAAGGTCCTCGAACGCCTCGACCGTTCGCTCGCCCTGATCGAGAACGTCGCCGAGCACGCCCCGCGCCCGTACCGGATCGTCGTGCTGTCCGACCACGGCCAGAGCCCCGGGGAGACGTTCCGCTCCCGCTACGGGCTCACCCTCGGCGACCTGGTGCGGGCCGGCTGCGGACTGCACGTGCCGCGCCGGGCGGAGCGCACCCGCAGCGGGGCGGAGGCCCGCGTCGCCGTGCGCGCCGCGTTGCGCATACCGGTCGAGGAGGGCGGCGAGCGGCACCGCCCCGAACGCCGCCCGGAGCCGATCGTGCTGGCCTCCGGCAACCTCGGCCTGGTGTCCTTCCCGGACGTCACGCACCGGATGAGCAAGGAGGAGATCGACGCCCGCCACCCCGCGCTGCTGACGACCCTCGCCAACCACCCCGGCGTCGGCTTCCTGCTGGTGCGCAGCGAGCGGCACGGCGGTGTCGTCCTCGGCGCGTACGGCGCCGAGATCCCGCTGGCCGACCTCGACGACGACCCGGGCCCGCTCGCCCCGTTCGGGCCGGGCGCCGCCGACGTGGTGCGCCGCACGCACCTCTTCCCGCACACCGCCGACATCATGGTCAACTCCTTCCACGACCCGGCCGACGGCGAAGTCCTCGCCTTCGAGGAGCAGATCGGCTCCCACGGCGGTCTCGGCGGCGCACAGGGCAAACCGTTCCTGCTGTCGCCGCTCGCCCTCTCCGCGCCGGTCGACGGGGGGACGGAGCTCGCCGGCGCCGAACACGTCCACCAGGTGCTGCGCCGCTGGCTGCGCGAGTCCAACGGCCCCCAGGTGCCGCTGGAGAGCAGCGAGGAACGCGCCGCCTGAGACCCGGCCGCACCGGTGAAGGCCCGGTCTTCCGCGTGCGCCGAACCGGAGTGTGATCGGATGGGGGCACGGGACCCGGAGACGGGCCCACACGCGAGTCCGCACGCGAAAGGAAGAACCGTGGCTACCACGCGCTCCGCACACACCGTCTGGGAAGGCAATCTGCTCGAGGGCAACGGCGTTGTCACCTTCGACTCCTCCGGTGCCATCGGCGAGCAGCCGGTCACGTGGGCCTCGCGCGCCCAGGAGGCGAACGGGAAGACCAGCCCCGAGGAGCTGATCGCCGCCGCCCACTCCAGCTGCTTCTCCATGGCCTTCTCCAACATCCTCAACAAGGCCGGGACGCCGCCCACCAAGCTCGTCACCTCGGCCGACGTGTCCTTCCAGCCCGGCGAGGGCATCACCGGCATCCACCTCACCGTCGAGGGCACCGTCCCCGGCATCGACGAGGCGGCCTTCCTCGCCGCCGCCGACGAGGCCAAGGTCGGCTGCCCGGTCAGCCAGGCGCTCAAGGCCACGCCCATCACGCTGACCGCCAAGCTCGCCTGACCGGACCCACCCACGTCGCGCGGGCCGCCCACCAGGGCCGCCCGCGCGATGTCGTCGGTTCGCCACCCGCGCCCGGGGTATGAACCAGACGCTTTCGAACCGATGGGCCGGAAGGAACGCGATGCTGCCGGGAACGTCCACGAACGCGACGGTGCTCGACTCCGCCACCCGCGACCGGACCCGCGTCCTGCTGCTGTTCAGCCTCTCCGGCCGGCTGCGCCCCCGGGACACCGCCCTCGGCGCCCTCGTCGGCCGCTACGACTACGGCCGTTTCACCTCCCACCTGACGACCAGCCAGGACGTGCTCCCCGTACCGATGCTGGACGAACAGGTCGCGCCCCGGCGGCTGCGGCTGCCGCACGGTGACCACGGCCTCGGCCTCGCGTCCCTGCGGATCCTCGTCGTCACCACCCCGCGCGGCGACGCGACGCTGGTCGTGGACTGCGTCTTCGCGGGCGAGACCACGGCCGGCGACCTCGCCGCCTGGCTGGCCACGACCTGCTTCGACCGCGAGCGCATCGAACTCGACGACCGCCCGCTGCTGACGGCGCTGACCGCGCAGCTCGGCCGCCGGACGCTGACCCTCGGCCAGAACGTGCACCAGCTCGTCTTCCCCGGCGGCCGGTTACAGCGGGAGCTGCTCAGCGCCGACGAGGCCCGCAAGGCGGTCCTGCTCAACGAGATCGTCTACCGCGGCAGGATGCCCTGGAACCCCGCCACGCCCCACGACGCGAGCCTCGCGCCCCACCTCAGGAACCACGGCCTCACCCTGTCCGCCCTCGGCCGGGGCGTCTCCGTCCAGGCCGGCTGGGCCCCGCACGTGGAGAACGGCCTGATGCTCGTGGCCGTCGGCATGATCTCCGCCCTTGCCGCGCTCCAGCGCACCCGGCTCGCCGCCTTCGCGACGATGAAGGCGAACGAACAGGCCCTCACCGACTCGCCCACCGAGATCCGCTCCCTGATCTCCCGCCTCTCCGCGGGCGTCAACGAACTCCAACTGGACCTCGCCTTCGGCGTCGAGGCCTACGTCGACAGCCTGCTGATCCCCGAGATGGTCATGGAGGCCTTCCAGTCCTCGCTGCGCGACGCCCTGGGCATCCGCGACAGCATCGAGAACTCCGCCCGCATGGTCGAGCGCCTGACCTCGGTGATCAGCGCCCGCTCCGCCGCCCTGGACGCCGAACTCGCCGAGCGCGACGACCGCCGCGACCGCACCGTCTCCGGTCTCGTCGCCGCCGCCACCCTGATCGCCCTGCCGCCGACCCTGCTGCTGGCCTTCTTCGGCGTGAACGGCACGAACGTCGACGACCACCGCTCCATCCTCGACCTGCGGGCCTACGGCACGGCCTACGCGCTGGCCTGGCTGCCCTTCGTCGTCCTCGTGGTGATCGGCTACGTCCTGCTCAGACGGGTCAGCACCCGCTCCGGCTCGCTGCTGCCGGTGCCCGACGACGCCCTGCCCGTACCGCCCCCGCGCGCGCCCTCCGGGAGCCCCCGACCATGACGCCACGCCCCGCCGTCTCCGCCCACCGGGGCGGCTCCGAGCGCGCCGAGGCGGCCACCTGGGAGGCGTACAAGGACGCGCTGGAGTCCGGCGCGGAGTACGTCGAGTTCGACATCCGCCGCACCGCGGACGGTGTCCTCGTCGTCTACCACGACCCCCGGGCCGGGCACACCGGGCCGCCGCTGTCCACGCTCACGCACGCGGAGCTGAGCGAGCGGGCCGGATACGACGTGCCGGTCGTGGACGACGTCATGGCGCTGATCGCCGGGAGGCTGGTGGCCCACCTGGACCTGAAGGAGATCGGCTACGAGCGCGAGGTGATCGACCGGGCGGTCGCCCTGCTCGGCACCGACGGTCTGGTCGTGACCACGCTGGAGGACCGTTCCGTCGCCGCCGTGACCCGGGCCTTCCCCGGGGTGCGCACCGCCCTGTCCCTGGGGCGCGACCGCAGGGAACTGGCGCCGGCCCGGCTGCCCGGGACCCGGCTGAGCGAGCTGTTCCCGGCCCGCCGCATCCGCGCCTGCGGGGCCCACGGCGTCGCCGTGCACCAGCGGCTGGCCAGGACCAACGTGCTGCGGGAGGCGACCCGGCACGGCCTGTTCACCATGGTGTGGACGGTCAACGACGACACCCTGATGCGCGCCTTCCTCGCCCACCCGCGCGTGGACGTGCTCGTCACCGACCGGCCCCGGCGCGCGGTGGCGCTGCGCGGGCCGATCACCCCTTCGCGGCATTGACAACGGCCCACTCAAGTTTTGTGCTGGAGAGTGTGGAGAGCCGCCCTGGCGGAAGGGGACAGCGATGGGACGAGCGGTCGGGATCGACCTCGGAACCACGAACTCGGTGGTCGCCGTGCTGGAGGGCGGCGAGCCCACCGTCATCGCCAACGCGGAGGGGGCCAGGACCACACCCTCGGTCGTGGCGTTCGCCAAGAACGGCGAGGTGCTGGTCGGGGAGGTCGCCAAACGGCAGGCCGTGACGAACGTGGAGCGCACCGCCCGCTCGGTCAAGCGCCACATGGGTGACGCGCACTGGCGCTTCCCCGAGCACGGCGACATCGACGGCACCAGCTACCGGGCGCAGGAGCTGTCCGCGCGGGTGCTGCAGAAGCTGAAGCGGGACGCGGAGTCCTACCTCGGCGAGGACGTCACCGACGCGGTGATCACCGTCCCCGCGTACTTCGACGACAGCCAGCGGCAGGCGACCAAGGAGGCCGGGGAGATCGCCGGCCTGAAGGTGCTGCGGATCATCAACGAGCCGACGGCCGCCGCCCTCGCCTACGGGCTGGACAAGGAGAACGACCAGACGGTCCTCGTCTTCGACCTCGGCGGCGGCACCTTCGACGTGTCGCTGCTGGAGATGGGCGAGGGCGTCATCGAGGTGAAGGCCACCAACGGCGACACCCACCTCGGCGGCGACGACTGGGACCAGCGGATCGTCGAGTACCTCGTCAAGCGGTTCAAGGGCCAGTACGGCGTCGACCTCGGCAACGACAAGATGGCCGTGCAGCGGCTGCGCGAGGGAGCCGAGAAGGCCAAGATCGAGCTGTCCAGCTCCACCGAGACGACGATCAACCTGCCCTACATCACGGCCTCCGCCGAAGGCCCGCTGCACCTCGACGAGAAGCTGACCCGGGCCCAGTTCCAGGAGCTGACCCAGGACCTGCTCGACCGCTGCAAGAAGCCCTTCCACCAGGCCGTCGAGGACGCCGGTGTGAAGCTGTCCGCGATCGACCACGTGATCCTCGTCGGCGGCTCGACACGGATGCCCGCGGTGACCGACCTGGTCAAGGAACTCACCGGCAAGGAACCGCACAAGGGCGTCAACCCCGACGAGGTCGTGGCCGTCGGCGCCGCCCTCCAGGCGGGCGTCATCCGCGGCGACGTCAAGGACGTGCTGCTGCTCGACGTCACCCCGCTGTCCCTGGGCATCGAGACCAAGGGCGGCATCATGACCAAGCTCATCGAGCGCAACACCACCATCCCGACCCGGCGTTCGGAGATCTTCACCACGGCGGCCGACAACCAGCCCTCGGTCGGCATCCAGGTCTACCAGGGCGAACGGGAGATCGCCGCCTACAACAAGAAGCTCGGCGTCTTCGACCTGACGGGCCTGCCGCCGGCCCCGCGCGGGGTCCCGCAGATCGAGGTGGCCTTCGACATCGACGCCAACGGCATCATGCACGTCTCCGCCAAGGACATGGCGACCGGCCGCGAACAGAAGATGACCGTCACCGGCGGCTCGGCCCTGCCCAAGGACGACATCGACCGCATGATGCGGGAGGCCGAACAGTACGCGGAGGAGGACCGGCAACGCCGCGAGGCCGCCGAGACCCGCAACCAGGCCGAGCAACTCGTCTACCAGACCGAGAACTTCCTCCGGGAGAACGGCGACCGGATCCCGGCCGACACGAAGTCCCAGGTCGAGTCGGCCGTCACGGAACTGAAGCAGCAGCTCGAACAGCAGGCGGACACCTCGACGTTGCGCGCCGGCGTCGAGAAACTCGCCTCGGTCAGCCAGCAGATGGGCCAGGCGATGTACGCCCAGTCCCAGCCTCAGCAGCCCCCCACCGAGGAGACCCCCGGCACCCCGCAGGACGAGGAGGGCGTGGTCGACGCGGAGATCGTGGACGAGGAGAAGGACCAGCGGGACGAGAAGGGCGGCGCCGCCTAGCCCGTGGCCGGGCCGGCCGGCAGGGTCGCGTGCACGGCCTCGACGACGGACGCGTACGGAGTGCCGCAGCCGGCCAGCCGGGAGCCGAGCCGCTCCAGTTCGGCGCGGTGCTCCGTCAGCACGTCGGTGTTGCCGGTGCGGGCCGCCAGCTCCAGTACGGCGGGCAGGAAGTCGGGCAGCTCCCCGCCGGTGAGCTCCAGGCCGTGGGAGCTGTACAGCTCCTGGAAGTGCTCCCGCGAGATCCCGCGCCAGTGGCTCAGGTACAGGCTGTTGCCTTCGGTGCTCTCGAAGACCTGAAGGTAGTGGGCGGCCAGCTCACCCGGCGGGGTGGCGGCCGCGTGGTCGGCGAACTCCCGCAGCTGCGGGGCGGCTTCGCGCAGCAGCGGCAGCCGGGCACGGAAGTCGTCACCGGGGTACGTCAGGCACAGCGCGGCCGCCTGGTACAGCAGCTCGAAGCCGGGCATCAGGCCTCCTTGCGTGCGCTCCCTTGCCGACGAGGCTAGAGGCGTGCCGGGCAGCGCACCCGCCGGCTACGCCCGAACGGGTCGCTCAGTAGCTGTCGCGGTACTCCCGCAGCAGGACCTCGGTGCGCTGCGTCGACGCGGCGCCCGCCGTCATGTGGTCGAGGACCTCCAGATGCGTGGAGACCTCCTTGCGGGAGTCGAGGTAGAGCGCGCCGGTCAGGTACTCGGTGAAGACCATGTCGGGCAGTTCGGGCTCGGCGAAGCGGAACAGCGAGAACGGCGCGTACGTCCCGGGGTGCGGACCGTCCTTGAACTCGGCGACCTGGAGGGTGACGCGGTCCCGCGCGGAGTACTCCAGCAGCTTGTCCAGCTGGTCGCGCATCACCTGCCCGTCGGCGCTCACCGGGCGGCGCAGCACCGTCTCGTCCATGATCACCCACAGGTGCGGCGGGTCCGGGCGCTCCAGCAGCCGCTGCCGTTCCATCCGCAGCGACACATGCCGCTCCACGGCCTCGGGGCCAAAGTTCCCGATGGTGCCCGCCTCCAGGACGGCACGCGCGTACCCCTCGCTCTGGAGCAGCCCCGGCACGAAGTGCGGTTCGTACGAACGGATGATCCGCGCGGCGCCCTCCAGGCTGACGTACAGGCTGAACCACTCCGGCAGCACGTCGTGGAACCGCTGCCACCAGCCCGGCCGGTTCGCCTCCTCGGCGAGGTCGACGAACGCGGTCACCTCGTCGTCTGCCACGCCGTACGCCGTCAGCAGGATCTGCACGTACGGGATCTTCAGCGCGACATCGGCCGTCTCCATCCGCCGGACGGTCGCCGGCGCGACGCGCAGCACCCGGGCGGCCTCGTCACGGCTGAGGCCCGCCGCCTCGCGCAGCTCCTGGAGCCGCTTGCCCAGCACCACCTGGCCCACGGTGGGTGCGGCCCGCCGTTCACTCACGCCACGCCTCCCCAACGCCCCCGAGCCTGCGCTCAGTCTGTCACGTACGGCTCACAGTCTCCCAGGGCCGACGGTGAGGAGATGGCGGGAACCGACCGGCGCCGGGTCATTACCCCGGGGGTAATCGACCGGGCGCGGCCGGGACGGGATCGTGGAGCCACCGGGGACCGGGCCGGCGCACTCCGGTCCGGCCCCCGGCCCGCTCCCGCACCACCCCGGCCGCGTCGCATCCCGCGACCGCCCCCAGCCGCCGCACCACGACCCCGACGGAGGGTGATCCACCATGTCCGCGACCCAGCTCGCCGCGCTCGCCCGTACCTCCGCGCCGCAGTCGACGCTGCGCCGTTTCCTCGCCCTGGACGCCGCGGTGACCGGCGCCAACGCCCTCGCCTACCTCACGCTCCCCGGTCCGCTCGGCCGTTTCCTCGGCGTCGACCCCGCGCTGCTGCTCGCACTGGGTGCCTTCCTCGCCGCCTACGCGGCGGGCGTGGCCCTGCTGGCCGCCCGGCCGGCGCCGCCGGCACCCGGTGTGCGGACCGTCGTGGAGGCCAACCTCGCCTGGGCGGTGGCGAGCATCGCGGCCCTGGCGCTGTGGCTCACACCGAGCACGGCGGGCGCCGTGTGGACGGTGCTCCAGGCCCTCACCGTGGCCGGGTTCGCCGTCCTCCAGCACACGGCCCTGAAGGCCCGTCAGGGCAGCAGCGTCTGAAGGTGCTTGACCGTCGCCGGGTCGGCCGGGAGCAGCGTCTCGATGGCCAGCTCGGCGACGGTCACGTCCATCGGCGTGTTGAACGTGGAGATCGAGGAGATGAACGACAGCGTCCGCCCCTCGTGCTCGATCCGCAGCGGCAGCGCGACGTACGGCACCGCGTCCGAGGGCTCCTCAGGACCGGTTCCCGGCTCCTCCTCCGGCACCGGATACGCCGCGACCTCCTCGTACAGGGCCCGCAGCGGCGCGGAGCGGTGCAGCGCGATCTGCCGCTCCATCTGTTCCAGCAGGTGACCGCGCCAGGCGCGCAGGTTGCGGATGCGAGGTGCGAGGCCCTTCGGGTGCAGGGCGAGCCGCATCGCGTTCAGCGGCGGCTCGAGCAGCGACTCGCAGACACCGTCGACCAGCGTCATGATCCCCCGGTTGGCCGCCACGACGTCGTACACCGCGTCCACCACCAGCGCCGGATACGGTTCGTAGCCGCTGATCAGCCGCTCGATGCCGTCCCTCAGCGCGCCCAGCGCCGGGTCGTCCAGCGGCGTCTCCGGGTAGCGCGGGGCGTAACCGGCCGCGAGCAGCAGCGCGTTGCGCTCCCGCACGGGAACGTCCAGGTGCTCGGCGAGTCGCAGCACCATCTCCTCGCTGGGCCGGGAGCGGCCGGTCTCGACGAAGCTGATGTGCCGGGCCGAGGAGTCCGCGCGCAGGGCCAGCTCCAGCTGGCTGACCCGCCGCTGCTCGCGCCAGGCCCGCAGCAGCGGTCCCACGCCCTTCCCGGCGGTGGACGGGTGAGTGGTCATGCCGGGACCGTAGTCGAGAACCGGTCGTCCCGGACAGGCACACCCTTCTGACCAGGGCCCCGGGCCGCTCGCTGTGGCAGGCTGAGGGCAGGACCGAGGACACCGCCGCAAGGGAAGGAGCGCAGCCCATGCCCGTCGAACCGCTGTCGCAGAAGGAGATCGAGGACCGGCTGGCCGAACTGCCGGGCTGGTCGCTCGACGAGGGCCGCCTCGCCCGCTCCTACCGGCTCGGCTCGCACGTCGCGGCGACCGCGATGGTCGTGCACATCGCCCAGGTCCAGGAGGAGCTGAACCACCACTCCGACCTCACACTGGGCTACAACACCGTCGCCCTGTCCGTCCACACGCACAGCGCGGGCGGCACCGTCACCGAGAAGGACTTCGAGCTCGCCCGCAGGGTGGAGGACCTGGCCCCCGGGCACGGGGCACACTGACCGGGTGCTCGACTACGACAAGGAAGCGGAGCGGTACGACGCCTCGCGCGGCGGTGAGCCCAGGGCGGCCGCCGCCGCGGAAGCGGTGCTGAGCCTCGTGCCGCCGGACACCCGCAGCCTGCTCGACGTGGCCTGCGGCACCGGCATCGTGACCCGCAGGCTCGCCGCCGCGCGCGGCGGCATGCGGGTGACCGGCGTGGACATCGCCCGGGCGATGGCCCGGCAGGCCGCGGCCAGGCTGCCCGGTGCCGTGCTGCTCGCCGACAGCCGGCGGCTGCCCTTCCGGGACGACGCGTTCGACGTCGTCAGCAGCGTGTGGCTGCTGCATCTGGCCGCCGGCCCCGCCGACGTCCGGGCCATCGTCGGCGAGTGCGCCCGGGTGCTGCGGCCCGGCGGGGTCTACGTCACCACCGTCGACAAGGCCGCCTCCCACAACGTGGGCAGTGACATCGATGTCGTCCTGGCGTCCCGCCCGCCGAGCCCGGTCCGGGACGCGGCGGCGGACGTCGAGCGCTTCGCCGCCGGACACGGCCTGGTTCCGGCCGGGCAGGCCCGCTTCCGGGGCCACGGCCAGGGCCGCAGCCCGCGCCGCACGGTCGCGGACCTCAGACGGGGCTGGTTCGTCACGCTGCCGCCCGGCGACCCGCTCGCCGACGGCTTCGCCACCCGGCTGGCCGAACTCCCCGACCAGGACCGTCCACGCCCGGACCCGGTGTTCAGCCTGCGGTCGTTCCGCAAGCCCGGCTGAACCGCGCGGTCCGGCCGTGTCGGCCGGTGGCGGTGAACCGTCGGAACAACACGGCAACTCCCGCGCCACCGGCGGCGACCACGGACGGAACCCCCCATTCTCCCAGGAGGTCCGTCCGTGAAGCACCCGTACAGGCACCGCAGACGCCGAGTGCTCCTCCCGGTGGCCGCGACCGCGGCGGCGACACCGCCCAGGCCGCCACCGCCCGGCAGGTCGAGAAGCTCGACCGGGGCGTGGTCAGCTTCTTCATCGGCGACGCCATGCCGACGGCTCCCCGCCCCACCGTCTACACCCCGTGAGACACCGGTGGGTGCGCACCCCGGGGGAGCGCGCACTCACCGGCCACGACGAAGGCCCCGTCAGGCGACCGTGCAGCTCCGGTCGCCCAGCCTGAACGCGGCCGGTTCGGTGTTCGTGCCCGTCCGGTTCGCCGTGAAGCCGAAGCCCACCGACGAGCCCGCCGCCACGCCCGCGTTCCAGCCGACGTTCTTCGCCGTCACCGTCGAACCCGACTGCGCGGCCTCGGCGTTCCACGCCTGGGTGAGTTTCTGGCCGTCGGCGAAGGTCCAGGCGAGCGACCAGCCGTTCCAGGCGCCGGTGCCCGTGTTGGTGATCTGTACGTCCGCCTGGAAGCCGCCCGACCACTGGCTGGTGACCTTGTAGGTCACCTTGCAGGCGCCGGTCGGAGTCGGATCGGGGCCCGGCCCGGGACCCGGATCCGTGGAGCCGCCGTCGGAACTGTCGCCGTAGATGACGCCACGGCCGTTCGTCGACACATAGACACGGCCGTACACCCTCGGGTCGCCGGTGATGGCCGCGCCCGTCCAGCCCCACTGGTGGGCGTCGTCGTTGACGCGGGTCCAGCTCGCGCCCTTGTCCGTCGAGCGGAAGATGCCCCGGACGCCGCCGATCTTCGCACTGGTGTAGAGCGTCTGATAGGAGGCGCCGGGTGCCGCCTTGCCGAAGCCGACGGTGTCGGCCTGCTCGACGTTCGACAGCTTCGCGAAACTCGTGCCGCCGTCGGTCGAGTGCCACAGGCCGTACGCCCCGTCGCTCGCGCCGCCCGCCAGCCACACGTCGCCCTTCCCGCCGGGCAGCGCCTTGAAGCGGACGCTGTCACCGCCGGGCAGCCCGGTCGCCGGTGACTCCTTGAACGTCGCCCCGCCGTCCGTACTGATGTAGAACTTCGCGGACTTGAAGCCGTAGAAGGTCTTCGGGTCGACGCGGTCCGACTCGACGAGGGCCCCGGCGGGAATCCCACCGGACGCCTGCCACGACGTGCCGAAGCCGGTCGCGTGGTGCACACCGGCGCCCTGCGGGCTCCACACGAACCGGCTGCCGTCGGCCGCCGCGGCGACCGTGCCGCCGCCGCTCACGCCCGAGGGGTCGCTCCCGGCGAACCAGTTGGCGCCGTTGTCCGTGGAGAACGCGATGTGCGGGCCCGCGTCGAGGTTGCCGACCCGCACGAACGTGTTCGGGTTCGACTCGGCGAAGTCCAGGCTCGTGGTCGTCGTGAAGGTGGGCTGCGTGAACATCATCGACGGCACCTTGGCCAGATCGGTGTGCCGGAAGCCGCCGACGTCGCCGAGCGCGCTCAGCAGCGGGGCGCCCGACGGGGGAGAGGCCAGGTCGTTGACCGCCGTCTCCTCCAGCCCCCGCACCATCGGCCTGACGGTGAACTTGCCTCCGCCGTCCCAGTTCGTGAGGTTCTCGGTGCCGTAGATCGTCGCGCCCGTCCCGTACATCATGCGGGCGGAGTCGAAAGGGTCGATCTCCAGGGACTCCGTCATCCATCCGAACTTCGGGGTCTGCTCGGGCGGTTGCGGGTTCGCGCCCCAGGTGAGCCACGGCGACGACGAGACGTCCATCGTGTAACGGTTCTCCCGGTTCGGGTACGACGTGTAGTCCCATGCCTTCGTCCAGGTCGCGCCGCTGTCCGTGGAGCGGAAGATCTGCGTGTCGGGCCACCAGGCGCTGTACGCGGTCGCCATCACCGTGCCCGGCCTCTGCCGGTCCACCGTCAGCCCGCTGAAGCCGTAGAACGTGTCGGCCTCCGCCACCGGGCTGATGTTCGTCCACGTGCCGCTCCCGGTCGCGTACCGCCACAGCCGGCCCTTGCCGCCGTCGTACGGGCCGCCCTTGTCGCTGTAGGCGAGGTACAGATAGCCGTTCTTCGCGTCCAGGACGCCCTTGTGGGCGAGATGGCCGGTGGGCTGGCCGGCCAGCCGCTGCCAGGTCGCGCCCGCGTCCGTCGAGCGGTACACCGCGTTGTCCTGGTCGGCGACCCCGACGTAGATCGTCTTCGTGGCGCTGCCCGAGGTGCCCGTGGACTCGTCGAACGTCACCCACACGATGCCCTGGTTGTCGGAGGCGTAGCCGGAGGTGTCGCTCGGGTCCTGCGCGTAGGTGCCGACGTTGGGGAAGTTCGTGACCTGCGACCAGGTGACCCCCGAGTCCGTCGACCGCCACAGCCCCTTGCCGCTGGGCGCGCCGAGGTACAGCACGCTGTTCCGGTTCGGATCGACCGCCAGCCGCTCACCCATGCCCCGCCCCGGCATGTTGCCGCCCAGCTTGAACGGCAGGTTCGCCTTCTGCCAGCTCGCGCCCCGGTTGGCGGACCGCATGACCGCGCCGTTCTTCGGGTCCCAGCTGTTGGTGTAGGTACCGACGGCCGCGTACACCTTGTTCGGATCGACGGAGTCGGACGCGATGCTGACGACACCCGTGTGCCCCCAGTCGTCCCACCCGACCGAGTCGAGCAACGGCGTCCAGGTCTTCGACGACTGCTGCCAGCGATAGGCACCGCCGATGTCGGTGCGGGCGTAGACGAGGTTCTTCTCACTGCGGTTGAAGACGATGCCCGGGACAAAACCGCCCCCGTCGATCCGGGCGTTCTTCCAGGTGTAGGTGTCGGCGGTGATCTTCGCCGACGGCGGATCGGCGGCCAGTGCGGTGGGGGCGCCCGACAACAGCTCGGCCGCCAGCGCGAGTACGGCGGTGAGGATGCGGGTTCTTCGCACGGTGGGGGTCCTTCCGTGAGGGGAACGTGCGAGGGCCGGGCGGCTCCCAGTGCGGGTGGGGACCGCCCGGCCGTGGTGGCCCCGCGTCAGGTGCAGGGCCAAGTACGCAGAGCTTCGGACGCACCTGTTTGTGTCTTGGGGGCGCGGGGCTGCATCGATATGCGGCTCCGCCGCGTGCGCGCGCCCAGCCACAGCCGGGCCCGCAGCCGAAGTACCCGCCCCACCCGCGGAGCGCCCGGCGGGGACTATTCGAGAAGCTCCGCGTACGAACCCATGGCCAAGGCGATGTCCGCCTGAGCCCAGAACCGGTGATACGTGAACGACGGGACAGCCCCACCGGTCAGATAACTCTCGATCTTCGACCAGGCGGGATCGTCCTCGTAGAAGGACCGGATCGAGTCGAACGTCGACGACGAGTTGATCGCGTCACCGTTCGGCATCGTCCCCGTCCAGCCACTCGGGATGGACACCTTGTCGTCGAACCGGTTGTAGTCCGCCCGGGTCTCCGGAACGGCGATCCCGAGAGCGTCCTGGTGGTTGTCCCACATCCCGTCGAGCAGCTTCTTCGCGGCCGCCGCGGCCTCCGTGTCACCGGAGCGGTCGGCGTAGTACGTCAGGGTCTTGGCGTACGAGGCCGCCACACCGACGTCGTTCGTGTAGTCGGCGACGGTGACGTGCAGTCCGCTGTTGGTGCCCGGGCTTGAGGCGTTCCAGGTGTCGGGCTGGCCCGACCACTGCAGCGTCGACGGAATCCGGAACGTGCCGTCCGGGTTGAACGTGGTCTTGGACAGCGCCCAGTCGACCCACTTGTCGAGGACCGTCTTGGCCTGCGCGTTCCCCGTCTGCTGGTACAGCTCGGCGACCCGCTCCATGGACCACGCCTGGAAGCCGAACCACTGGTTGGACGGCGGGTCGTGGTAGACGGGCTTCTCGTCGTAGTACATGCCGTAGAACGTCGACTTCCCGGCGGGCGGGGTCGCGTACCGGCCCTGCCAGCTGTTGGTCGCACCGCCCGCGATGGCACCCTCGTTCGACTGCAGCCAGCGGTAGAACTCCAGCTGCCGGTCCATGGACTTGGCCCAGTCGGCCGCGCCCGTCGCCGACTTGGGCTTCAGCGGGGCGTAGCTGCTGAGCGCGTAGGCCGCCAGGGGGTTCTGGTAGCCGCCGTGGGCGTGGCTGGAGCCGATGCGCCAGGCCCAGCCGGCCGAGGTGTCGGTGGCGCCGCCCCAGGCGTAGTACCAGGACATCAGGTAGAACGAGGCGTCCTTGCCGGTGCCCGCCGGGCAGGCCGAGGGCCCGACACAGTTGCCGACCTTCTTGAAGTACTTGTCGTACATCGAGTAGCGCAGGTAGTCGCCCATCTTGGCCGCCTTGGCGACCGTCGCGGAGACGTCCCCGCCCTTGCCCTGCTCCTTCGCCCACAGGTCCGCCCAGTAGGCGGCCTGCACGGCCCGGGCGTCGGCGTCCGGGGCGTTGGTGAACTTCCACTGCTTGGCGTAGGAGGCGTCACCGGTGAACAGGTCCAGATAGCCGTTCCTGCCGCCGTACTTGAAGGCGTCACAGGTCGGCTGCGGCACCGTCTCCCACACGGACTCCTGCGCGCCGCGCTGGAAGGTGTTGATGTACGACGGGCCGGTGTCCGACGGGCCCGCCTCGCACTTGCCGGGCGCGTTGCCGTAGCCGTACACGTTGTCGACGTCCTGGAGCCAGTGCATGCCGTAGACGTCGTCCGTGCCGTACGCGCTCTTCAGCTCGGCCGCGATCGGGTCCCGGCCGACCGAGACACCGCTGTCGAGCTTGGCCGGGTACTCGTCGGGGGTGTCCAGCTCGGGCGCGTAGGTCGCCGGCTTGGAGGCGTTGTAGAAGGAGTTCGTCGGCTGGTCGGCGTGGGTGGGGATCATGTACTTCTCCATGAGGCCCCACGCGCCGTTGAACTTGGACCAGTCGCCGGTCACCTTGCCGTACATGGCCTGGAGCCACAGGAGGTAGCTGTACGCCTCCGAGGTGGTCTCGTGACCGTGGTCCGGCGCCTCGACGATCAGCGTCTCGACCGAGTGGTACGGGATGCCCTCGGGGGAGAAGTAGCCGTTCGCCGGGTTGGTGATCTTCCCGTACAGCTCCAGGAAGCGGGCGTCGTAGGTCTTCGCCGCCGCCAGCTGGGTGACGGTGACGGAGGCCTTGGCGTGGCCCGCGGCCGTCGACTCGAAGACCGCCGATCCGGTGCCGGAGCCCGCCGCCGAGACGGTCACCTTCTGCGCGGTGTTCCAGTTCTGCGGGGTGAAGGTGAGCGAGCCACCGGCCGAGACCGACAGGCCCGAGTTGCCGCTCGCGCGGGCCGACGTCACCGTCACGTTGGACGTCGGCTGCTTGGACAGCTTCACCTCGTACGTGCCCGACTCGCCTGACTGGACGCCCAGTTGGAGCGGGGAGGCGACGACGGTGGGACCGGAGGCGACCGTGATGCCGATGGGGGTGGAGTCGGCCGAGGCGCCCGTGCTGTCGTAGGCCTTCGCCACCAGGGAGTGACTGCCGACGGCCAGGTCGGAGACGGACAGCGCGTAGGGCGCGCTGGTGTCGGTGCCCAGCAGCCTGGTGTCGTCGTAGAACTCCACCTTGCTGATGGTGGCGTTGTCCGCGGCGGCGGCGGTGGCCGCCAGCGGGACGGCCGCGCCCTGGGTGTAGACGGCGCCCGCGGCAGGGCTGGTCAGCACGGTGATCGGCGGCTGGTGGGCGCCGGCGCAGACCGTGCCGTTGACCGAGAACGACGCCGGCGCGGTGTTGGTGCCGCTGTAGCTGAACTGGGCGCCGGTGGAGACGGCGGCGCCCGCGGCGACCCGTGCGTTGTGGGGGGCGTTCTTCACGGTGACGGTCTGGCCGGACTGCGACCAGGTGCCGTTCCAGCCGTTCCCCAGCTTCTGGTTGCCGGAGTAGGCGTACGTCAGCGTCCAGCCGTCGATGGCGTCCGTGCCGCGGTTGGTGAGGGTCAGGTCCGCGGTGAAGCCGGAGCCCCAGTCATTGGTCTTGTAATCGACACTGCACTGAAGTGCGGCCGCCTGCGCGGGAGTCGACCCTGAGGAGAGCATCGTCAACGGAAGCGCGAGAGCAGCGACGGCGGCGATCCACACGCGCCGCACCGCTCCGCGTCTCCGGGGTGGGGGATGCATGGTGCTGGTTCCTCCTTGCGGCTCGGAGAAGTCAAGGCTTGAACCAGTGGGAGCGCTCCCATCGTGGGGACGGGCGCGGAATCGGTCAAGGGCCTTGAAGAGTCGAAAAGATTCGACGCCTCGTGTTGAGCGAAAGTCAGCGACTCCCCTGTTCTTTGCCGACACTTGCCGCTACCTTCCTTGACACCAGTGGGAGCGATTCCATCAGTCGACGCGTCCGTCACGGCATGCCCGACCTGCAAGGAGTCGCCCGTGCGACACCCCTCGCGTTCAGTACTTGGAGCCGCCCCCGGCGCGGTCGTCCCCGGCTGCGCGAGCGCAGGTGCCGAGTTCCTCATGTCCTTGTCGGAGCACGTCCCGAACGGCTGACACCCCCACCACCGAAAGGGATCCCCGCACTCATGAGCCGCACGAGAACCGCGTTACTGGCCGCCATGGCCCTGGTCGCCGGAGCGACCGGCACCGCGTTCGCCGTCGACCCGGGAGGGGTCGGCACCGCCGCCGTCCCCTGCACCGTCGACTACAAGATCCAGAACCAGTGGAGCACCGGCTTCACCGCCGCCGTGACCATCACCAACAACAGTGCCGCCAAGTCCTCCTGGTCGCTGAAGTGGTCCTACGCCGGCGACCAGAAGGTCACCAGCGGGTGGAACGCCAAGCTGAGCCAGAGCGGTGCCGCGGTCACCGCGGCCAACGAGAGTTACAACGCCCAGCTCGCGACCGGCGGTTCGGTCAGCTTCGGCTTCCAGGGCAGCTACAGCGGAAGCAACGCCGTCCCGGCCACCTTCACCCTCGACGGTGTGACCTGCAACGTCGACGACGGAGGCAACCCGGGACCGACCGACCCGCCGGACCCCGGCGGGCCGTCCAACCGGGTCGACAACCCCTACGCCGGTGCCAAGGTGTACGTGAACCCGGAGTGGTCCGCCAATGCCGCCGCCGAGCCGGGCGGCAGCCGCGTCTCCAACCAGCCGACCGGCGTCTGGCTGGACCGGATCGCCGCCATCAACGGCGCCGGCGGCAAGATGGGCCTGCGTGCCCACCTCGACGAGGCGCTGCGCCAGAAGGGCTCCGGCGAGCTGGTCGTCCAGCTCGTCATCTACAACCTGCCCGGCCGTGACTGCTCCGCCCTCGCCTCCAACGGCGAGCTGAAGCCCGACGAGATCGGCCGCTACAAGACGGAGTACATCGACCCGATCAAGGCGATCCTCGCCGACTCGAAGTACTCCTCGCTGCGGATCGTCACCACGGTCGAGATCGACTCGCTGCCGAACCTCGTCACCAACGCCGGCAGTCGCCCCACGGCCGTCCCGCAGTGCGACGTGATGAAGGCCAACGGCAACTACGTCAAGGGTGTCGGTTACGCGCTGAACAAGCTCGGCGACGTGCCGAACGTCTACAACTACGTCGACGCCGGCCACCACGGCTGGATCGGCTGGGACGACAACTTCGGTCCCTCCGCGACCCTGTTCAAGGAGGCGGCCACCGCCGAGGGCGCGACCGTCAACGACGTCCACGGCTTCATCACCAACACCGCGAACTACAGCGCCCTGAAGGAGAACAACTTCACCATCAACGACAACGTGGCCGGCAAGTCCGTCCGCGAGTCGAAGTGGGTCGACTGGAACCGCTACGTCGACGAGCTGTCCTTCGCCCAGGGCTTCCGCAACCAGCTGGTCTCGGCCGGCTTCAACTCCGGCATCGGCATGCTGATCGACACCTCCCGCAACGGCTGGGGCGGCGCCGCCCGGCCCACCGGCCCCGGTGCGCAGACCTCAGTCGACACTTATGTCGACGGCGGCCGTTACGACCGCCGCATCCACCCCGGCAACTGGTGCAACCAGTCCGGAGCCGGCCTCGGCGAGCGCCCGAAGGCTGCTCCGGCCGCCGGGATCGACGCGTACGTGTGGATGAAGCCCCCGGGCGAGTCCGACGGGTCGAGCAAGGCGATCCCGAACGACGAGGGCAAGGGCTTCGACCGCATGTGCGACCCGACCTACGAAGGCAACCCGCGCAACAACAACCACATGTCCGGGGCCCTGCCGGACGCGCCGCTGTCCGGGCAGTGGTTCTCCGCCCAGTTCCGGCAGCTGATGCAGAACGCGTACCCGCCGCTGTCCTGAGCGGCTGACACCCCGTCCCCACGGGATCCGCCGGGGCTCCGGCCCCGGCGGATTTTGCGGGAGCGGCAACAGTGGTGGCTCTTCCCGGTGCGTCGGCGCAGGCTGACGGCATCCGAGCGAGAGGCTGACCACCATGGCGCACGACCACGACCAGGGCCACAAGCACGACCAGGACCAGGGCCACAAGCACGACCACGGTCACCAACACGATCACGGCCACCAGCACGGCCACACGGACCTCGACTGGGCCGAGATGGGCCCGATGCTGGAGTCCCAGGCGGAGCTGTTCGCGCCCTTGTACGAGCGGGCTCTGGGCTGGCTGGCGCAGGAGGTGACCGCACCCGGGCTGATCGTCGACGCGGGCAGCGGGCCCGGGGTGGTGTCGTGTCTGTTCGCCGAGACGTTCCCGGCCGCGCGGATCGTGGCCGTGGACGGCTCCGCGCCGCTGCTGGAGCGGGCCAGGGCACGGGCCGAGCGGCAGGGCGTCGGCGACCGCTTCAGCACGATCGCCGGTGAACTGCCCGAAGTGCTGGACGAGTTGGACTACCCTGCCGACCTGCTCTGGGCGAGCCGCAGCCTGCATCACCTGGGTGACCAGCGGGCCGCGCTCGCCGCCTTCGCGGCCCGGCTGGCGCCCGGCGGGACCCTGGCCCTGGTGGAGGGGGGACTGCCCCGGCGGTTCCTGCCCCGTGACATCGGCATCGGCCGGCCCGGCCTCCAGGCGCGGTTCGACGCGCTGGAGGCGGAGTGGTTCACGCGGATGCGGCACGAACTGCCGGGGCATGTGGCGGAGACGGAGAACTGGCCGGGCCTGCTGGCCGCGGTGGGGCTGAAGCCGGCCAGGACGCACAGCTTCCTCCTGGACCTTCCCGCACCCGTCTCGGACCGGGCCCGCGCCTATGTCGCCGCGTCCCTGACGCACATGCGCGAGAGGATCCCGGACGGGTTCGAGGCCGAGGACCTCGCGACCCTCGACCGGCTCCTCGATCCCGACGACGAGGCGAGTGTGCACCGGCGCCCGGACCTGTTCGTCCTGGAGGCCCACACCGTGCACACTGCCGTGCGGGCGGTGTAGCCCGGATGTCTTGACTTCGAGAGCGCTCCAACTGGTGGACTCCCCGGCATGGCACATCCGACCGCATCACAGGGGGAATTCATGTCCGAGTCTCGGGTCGCGCTCATCACCGGCGGCGGCAGCGGAATCGGGGCCGCGGTCGCGCGGCAGTTGCTGCACGCCGGGCACCGGGTAGCCGTCACGGGGCGCGGGGAGGAGCGGCTGCGGGGGTTCGCCGAGGAGCTCGGCCGTCCCGGGGAGTTGCTGACGTTCGTGGGGGACACCGCGGTGTACGACGATGTCCGGGCCGCGGTCGATGCGACGGTGAAGGCCTTCGGCCGGCTGGACACGGTCGTCGCCAACGCCGGTTTCGCGACGCACGACACGGTGGCGGAGGGGGATCCGGCCGGCTGGACCGACATGGTGCTGACGAACGTCCTCGGTCCGGCGCTGCTGATACGGGCGTCCATCGACGCGCTGAAGGAGACCCGTGGGCGGATCGTGCTGGTCGGTAGCGTCGCCGGGTTCGTGCACGGGCCGGGCAACATCTACGGGGCCACGAAGTGGGCGGTGACGGGGCTGGCCGAGAACACGCGGCGGCAGGTGACCGAGTGGGGGGTGGGGGTGACGCTGGTGGCGCCCGGGCGGGTGGAGACGCCGTTCTGGGACTCCTACGGGAGTCTTCCGCCGGGGCATCTGCTGACCGCCGAGCAGATCGCGGACTCGGTCGTCTGGGCGTTGGGGCAGCCGGAGGGAGTCGACGTCAACACGGTGGTGGTGCGGCCCGTCGGGCAGCCTGTGTGACAGGGGCCGGGGGAGTCCGCAGCCCGGCGGTGCGGGCTGCCGCTGCGCCCACTTGTGCCGCCCCTGGCGGCACGACTGCCCGCAGCTCCATGGCGAGCTGCGGGCAGTCGTGGCGGAACGTCACGCTCCGTCGAACGTCGCCGGGTCCGGGCCCAGGCGGCGGTCCTCGTTGAGGGCGCTGATGGCCGCGAGGTCCTCGGTGTCCAGGCTGAAGTCGAAGACCTCGATGTTCTCCTTGATCCGGGACGGCGTCACGGACTTCGGGATCACCACGTTGCCCAGCTGGATGTGCCAGCGCAGCACGACCTGGGCGGGGGTGCGGTTGTGCTTCCGGGCGATGGCCACGATCGCCGGGACCTCCAGCAGGCCCTTGCCCTGGCCTAGCGGGGACCAGGCCTCCGTGGCGATGCCCTGCTCCGCGTGGTACTCGCGGGCGGCGTTCTGCTGGAGGTGCGGGTGCAGCTCGATCTGGTTCACGGCCGGGATGACCGACGTCTCGCCGATCAGCCGCTCCAGGTGCTCGGGAAGGAAGTTGGAGACACCGATGGCCCGGATCCGGCCGTCGGCGTGCAGCTTCTCGAACGCCTTGTAGGTGTCGACGTAGGTACCCCGGGCCGGCATCGGCCAGTGGATGAGGTACAGGTCGACGAAGTCCAGGCCGAGCTTCTCCAGCGACGTGTCGAAGGCGCGCAGCGTGGAGTCGTACCCCTGGTCGGCGTTCCAGAGCTTGGTGGTGACGAAGAGCTCCTCGCGGGGGAGGCCGGACGCGGCGATGGCCTTGCCGGTGCCCTCCTCGTTGCCGTAGATCGCCGCTGTGTCGATGCTGCGGTACCCGGCCTCCAGCGCCGTCGTCACGGCGGACTCGGCCTCGTCGTCCGGCACCTGCCAGACGCCGAAGCCCAGTTGGGGCATCTCGACGCCGTTGTTCAGGATGATCGGGGGGACCTTGCTCACGAGCTCTCGATCCTTCGGTTTGTGGTCAGATGTGCTCCCATCGTCAACGATCACGAGCCGTGATGCATTCCTGACGGGAGAATTCAGACGTACAAATCCCCTGATACCTGGCATTCACGCCCGGTACAGCGCCTCGACCTCGTTCTCGTACGCCTTTTCGATCGCCTTGCGCTTCAGCTTCAGGGACGGGGTCAGCAACCCGTGCTCCTCGGTGAACGGCTGGGCCAGGATGCGGAAGGTGCGGATCGACTCGGCCTGTGAGACGAGGGTGTTGGCCGCGACCACCGCGCGCCGCACCTCCGTCTCCAGATCCGCGTCGCGCACCAGCTCGACCGGTGACAGCTGCGGCTTGCCCCGCATCGCCAGCCAGTGCTCCACGGCCTCCTGGTCCAGGGTCACCAGCGCGGCGATGTACGGGCGGTCGTTGCCGACGAGGATGCACTGATTGACCAGGGGATGGTCACGGACACGTTCCTCCAGCACACCGGGAGAAACGCTCTTGCCGCCGGATGTGACCAGGATCTCCTTCTTGCGGCCGGTGATGGTGAGGAAGCCGTCCTCGTCCAGCGTGCCGAGGTCGCCGGTGGCGAGCCAGCCGTCGTGCAGGGTGGCGTCGGTGGCCTTCTGGTTGTTGAGGTACCCCTGGAAGACGTTCTCGCCATGCAGCCAGATCTCGCCGTCGTCCGCGATGTGCACGGTCATTCCCGGGATGGGCTGGCCGACCGTGCCGAAGCGGGTGCGTCCGGGCGGATTGGCGGTCGCTGCGGCCGTGGACTCCGTCAGGCCGTAGCCCTCGTAGATGTGCACGCCCGCCCCGGCGAAGAACAGCCCGAGCCGCCGGTCCATCGCCGAGCCGCCCGACATGGCGTGCCGGATGCGGCCGCCCATCGCGGCGCGGATCTTGGTGTAGACGAGCTTGTCGAACAGCTGGTGCTGCATGCGCAGACCGGCGGAGGGGCCGGGTCCGACGCCCCAGGCCTTCGCCTCGATCGCGTCCGCGTACTTGATGGCGATGTCCACGGCCTTCTCGAAGGGACCGGAGCGCCCTTCCTTCTCGGCCTTGCGGCGTGCCGCGTTGAACACCTTCTCGAAGATGTACGGCACGGCCAGGAAGAACGTCGGCTTGAACGCGGCGAGGTCGGGCAGCAG
This sequence comes from Streptomyces viridochromogenes DSM 40736, assembly GCF_000158955.1. Lineage (GTDB taxonomy): Bacteria > Actinomycetota > Actinomycetes > Streptomycetales > Streptomycetaceae > Streptomyces > Streptomyces venetus. The sequence continues at coordinate 7,372,307 of NZ_GG657757.1, forward strand.
GGCCGACGCGTTCAGCTGCGGCTGGTGGCCGAACTTCACCCCGCCGCGTATCGCCGCGACCTGGACCATCCGCCCGAAGACGTGGGCGAGCGGCAGGAACAGCAGCGTCGCGGCCTCGTCGCCCCGCTTGGAGTGGAACACCGGCTCCCAGCGCTCGATGACGGTGTCCGCCTCGTACATGAAGTTGCCGTGCGAGATGACACAGCCCTTGGGGCGGCCGGTGGTGCCCGAGGTGTAGATGATCGTGGCGACCGAGTCGGGGGTGACGGCCTGCCGGTGGCGGTGCACCACCTCGTCGTCGAGATGGGCCCCGGCGTCGTACAGCTCGTGCAGGGCGCCCGCGTCGAGCTGCCACAGGCGCCGCAGCTGCGGCAGCCGGTCGATGACCGTGGCGATCGTCATCGCGTGGTCCTCGTGCTCCACGATCGCGGCCGTCACCTCGGCGTCGTACAGCATCCAGAAACACTGCTCGGCCGAGGAGGTCGGGTAGACCGGCACGACCTGGGCGCCGATCGTCCACAGCGCGTAGTCGAACAGCGTCCACTCGTAGCGCGTCCGGGACATGATCGCGACCCGGTCGCCGAACCGGATGCCGCTCGCCAGCAGGCCCTTGGCCAGGGCGAGGACCTCGTCACGGAACTCGGCGGCGGTGACGTCCCGCCAGTGCCCCGTCTCGTCCTTGCGGCCCAGCGCGATGTGCAGCGGCTCTTCCCGGGCATGCTCGAAGACCACGTCGGCCAGACCGCCCACCGGAGGTGCCAACGCCAACGGAGGGTTGGTGAACTCGCGCAAACCCCGCTCCCCGCTCCTCAGCGCTTTTGTTGAGTGACGCTCCGCACAGCGCCGTGAAAGCTACCCCAAGGGACCTGGGCGCGGCAGGGGGGTCGGAGGTGAGCGGAACTCTCGTCGGCGCTGGTCAGCGAGGGAAAAAGCGCTCACAGGGGGAAGGGTCGGACAGAATCCTGACGGTTGCGTAAGTTTCGGTGCCGTAATCTCCACCGAATCTGTACGACTCCAGGCGCGGCGCGGGGCGGCGCGAGAGTGGTCTCTTCTGTCAGCGCGGCGGCGGCGGATTCCGTCACTCCGGTTGTCACAGACCCTTGCGTGAACTGCGGTGCAGCCGGTCGCCGCCGGCCAGGATCGCGGCGGCCAGGGCGTCCGCGGCGCCCGGTGCCGAGGGGCGCCGCCGGCCGTGCACCACGACGAAGTCGACCTGCCCCAGCTCCGGCAGCCCGGCGCGGTCCGGGACCCGGACCAGGCCCGGCGGGATGAGGCCGCGCGAGTGGGCCATCACGCCGAGGCCCGCCCGGGCGGCGGCGACCAGACCGTTGAGGCTGCCGCTGGTGCACACCACCCGCCACTCACGGCCCTGCCGCTCCAGAGCCTCCAGGGCGAGCGCGCGGGTGATGCCCGGCGGGGGATAGACGATGAGCGGCACCGGGCGGTCCGGGTCGAGCCGGAGGCGTTCCGCGCCGATCCACACCAGCCTGTCGTGCCGGACCAGCTCGCCGCGCGGGTCCTCGGGCCGCCGCTTGGCGAGGACGAGGTCCAGCTTCCCGGCGGTGAGCTGCTCGTGCAGCGTGCCCGAGAGCTCGACCGTCAGCTCCAGGTCCACCTCGGGGTGCTCGTGCCGGAAGCCCTCGAGGATCTCGGGCAGCCTGGTCAGCACGAAGTCCTCCGAGGCACCGAACCGCAGCCGGCCGCGCAGCCGGGTGCCGGTGAAGAACGCCGTCGCCTGCTCGTGCACCTCCAGGATCCGGCGGGCGAAGCCGAGCATGGCCTCGCCGTCCTCCGTCAGCTCCACCGAGTGCGTGTCCCGGCTGAACAGCGTCCGGCCGGTGGCGTCCTCCAGCCGTCGTACGTGCTGGCTGACCGTGGACTGGCGCAGCCCGAGCCGCCGCGCGGCCTGCGTGAAGCTCAGCGTCTGCGCCACCGACAGGAAGGTGCGCAGATGGGACGGGTCGTACATGGCGCCAGGTTAGCGCCCGTCATCGCGAGACGCGATAGCAGTGAGAGCGGTATACGGGATTCCCGATCGCCGGGTCGAGGAGCAGGATGGAAGGGGGCCGCCCCGGCCCCGTACCGCACCTACCTACCGAGCAAGTGGAGCACCGTGAAACGCCTGCGCCGGCCGCGCCGGATGCCGATCGACCCGTTCATCCTTCTCCTGCTGGCGACCGTGGGCGTCGCCGCACTGTTCCCGGCGCGCGGGTCGGCCGCCGACGTCGCGTCCGGGGCCTCCACGGCGGCGATCGCGTTCCTGTTCTTCCTCTACGGAGCCCGGCTCTCCACCCGTGAGGCGCTGGACGGCCTGCGGCACTGGCGGCTCCACGTCACGGTTCTGGCCGCCACGTTCGTCGTCTTCCCGCTGCTCGGTCTCGCGGCCCGCGGGCTGGTGCCGGTGATCCTCACCGACCCGCTCTACCAGGGCCTGCTCTTCCTCACACTCGTCCCGTCGACCGTCCAGTCGTCGATCGCCTTCACCTCGATGGCGCGCGGCAACGTGCCCGCCGCGATCTGCGCGGGCTCCTTCTCCTCGCTCGTCGGCATCCTCGCCACCCCGCTGCTCGCGGCCTCGCTGCTCGGCGGCAGCGGGGGCGGGTTCTCCGCCGACTCGCTGCTGAAGATCGTGCTGCAACTGCTCGTGCCGTTCCTCGCCGGGCAGCTGCTGCGCCGCTGGGGAGTCAGGAGGGGCCGCGCGAAGCGCGTCGGGCAGGGTGGTGGTGGGCGACGGGAGGGCGGCTTCGTCACCCGGCACAAGAAGGTCCTCGGGCTGGTGGACCGCGGCTCGATCCTGCTCGTCGTCTACACCGCGTTCAGCCAGGGCATGGTCCAGGGCATCTGGCACCAGGTCAGCCCCGTCCGGCTGGGCGGGCTGCTCGCCGTCGAATCCGTGATCCTGGCCGTGATGCTGCTGCTGACCTGGTACGGCGGCAAGGCGCTGGGCTTCAAGAGGGAGGACCGGATCGTCCTGCAGTTCGCCGGCTCGAAGAAGTCCCTGGCCGCCGGACTGCCGATGGCGAGCGTCCTGTTCGGCGCGCACGCCTCGCTGGCCGTGCTGCCGCTGATGCTCTTCCACCAGATGCAGCTGATGGTCTGCGCCGTGATCGCCAAGCGCCGCTCGCACGACCCGGCCCCCGAGGTCACCGCTCCGGAGCGAGCCGCAGCGTCACGAACCTCGGTCGGTACAGGGACACGTTCCGGCTGAGCTGGGCCGCGGCCCCCGTCGTCTCCAGCCAGTTGACGTCGTAGCTCAGCACGAGACGCCCGTCGCCGCTCAGCACGGGGTGGGCCTGCGGGTTGTACGCGGCCACCTGACCCCGCGGCAGCGACGGGCTGAACTCCTTCGCGGGCCCGTGCCAGGGCCCCGCCGGTGAGCACGCCCAGTACGACGCCACGGTGGTCAGCCCCTTCGTGCCCGTGGCCATCGTGAACAGCACGTACGTCCCGTCGTCCCGGACGACCGAGAACGCGCTGCCCACGCCCCGCCGCCGCCCGTCCCCGAGCACCGGCCGGGGACGGGCGCCGGGCACCCACGCCGAGCCGCTCCAGTACTGCCAGGCCCCCGGGTCGGCGAGCCTGCCCTCCGGTACGCGGGCCGCGTACGCGTGCGAGGCGGGGCGTGACGCGGCCCGGCCGTCGTCGCCGCCGAAGACGTACGTCCAGCCGTCCTCCTCGACCAGCGTCGTGCCGAACAGCACCCGTCGGGACGGGTCGGGGACCAGTTGCTGGTCGAGCACCCTGACGATCGACTCCAGGCGCAGGCCGGGCAGGGTCAGGGTGGCGACCTCGGTGGCGGTGGGCACGCCGTAGATCCACGGGGCCTGGCCGGCCGTGCGCACCCACAGCAGGACCCGGACGACCTGCTCGGAGGAGCCGGGGGAGCGGGGCTCGACCCGGGCACCGACCGGCCAGCGCCACTGGTTCGGAGCCGGGTCGGCGAACAGCGGGGCGGGCAGGGTGGTCTCCAGGCGGCCGTCGCGCATCAGCACGGCCGAGTTGCGCACCAGCGGCGCGGTGGTGTCCCGCCAGGCGTGGGACTCGCCGGCCGGGTTGGGCGGGCCGTACACCCGGCCCAGGTAGGTGTCCGAGAACAGCCACAGCACCCGGCCGTCGGGTAACCGCACCGAGTGGGTGCCGTCGCCGCCGGTCCAGTCGTCACTGCGGCTCGCGTCGTCGCCGTAGCGGGCGAACTCGGCGGTGAGGCCGTCGTCCGCCCGCCAGGAGCGGACCGTGCGTGCCCGGCAGCCCTCGTCGTCCGGACTTTCGTCCTCCGGCAGGGCGATGAGCAGCGCGGCCCCGAGAACCAGGACCAGCAGCAGGCCGATCCCGGTTCCGGTGCGCTGTCGTGCTCGTGCTGCTGTCGAGTCGTCGGGCACGCTCCGTGACGTTAGTTGCTGCCGCTCACCCGGTCCATGGGCAGCCACAGCACCGTGCCCCCGGCCGCCGCGCCCGCGGCGCCCGCGGCGCCGGAAGCCAACTCCTCGTCGGAGAGGGCCCGGTTCCAGACGCGCACGTCGTCGAGCGCCCCCGTGAGGAACGCCCGGCTGTCCATGCGCTGGCCGATGTGCACGCCGAACGGGGAGTTACGGCTGACCGAGCCCGGCACGTCCGGGGTGCTCATGGGCGAACCGTCGAGGAACAGGGTCAGGTTCCCGCCGCCGCGGCGCAGGACCAGGTGGTGCCAGCGGCCGTCGTTGTGGGCGCCGGCGGTCGACACCGAGGCGGTCCGCACGGTCGTCGCGCCCGAGCGGGTGGTGATCAGAGCGCGGACCCGGTCGCTCGCGGGCTCCCCGCGCAGCCAGATCTGCGGCTGGGTGGTGCCGATGCCGCCCATCCACAGGAAGGGCTGCTCGCCGGTCGTGGCCGTGTAGCGGAAGAACAGCGAGGCAGTGAAGTCGCCCTCCCCGAGCGGGAGCCGGGAGCGGTACGGCAGGCGTACGGCGTCATCCTCGCCGTCGAAGGACAGCGCACCGCCGCGCACACCGGTCGTCGGCCGGGAGCCGCCCAGCACGGCCGCCGGCGTGGCGCCCGGGGCGGCGTCGCGGGTGGTCGGGTCGCGGCTGCGGCGCGGCTTCAGCCAGTCCTCGGTGAAACGGGCGAAGCGGATCTCGTCACGGGCGTCGACCGCCCCGCCCTCGTACAGCAGGCCCACCGTCGAGGAGTCGACCGCCGCCATGTCGGAGTAGCCGGACCAGTCCGTGGTGACGACCGTGCCCCGGTCCACGCTGTCCCAGGTGCGCCCGCCGTCGTAGGAGGAGCGGACCATCATCGTCCGGCGGCGGTCGGGATCGGCCGGTGCGGACAGCAGCATCCGCCCGCCCAGGCGCAGGGTCGCGCCCTGGACCTGCGGGGTGTAGAGGTCCGGGAGGTCGCGGAACGGCGTGGCGAAGCTGTCGCCGCCGTCCAGGCTGAGGGTCTGCGCGCGGTGGCCCAGGTCGGTGCCGTCCTGTTCCCGGCCGCTGACCAGCACGGCTCCGTCGGCGCGTTCGGTGAGGGTCACCTCGGACGGCTTCTGCCGGAACGTGCCGTCCTGAGCTATGGGCCAGGAGTCGGTGGCGCCGACCCGCCAGTGGTCGCCGCCGTCGTCGCTGACGATGAGCGCGGCGTGGTTCGCGGTGACCCGACTGCCGTCCCACGTCTCGGTGTTGACGCCGAACACCAGCCGCCCGGCGTGCTTGCCGCGGGTGAGCTGGATGCCGTGCACGGGCCCGGTGGCGTACCAGGAGTTCCAGTTGCCGGGCAGGATCTGGTCGCTCAGATCGCGGGGCTCGGACCAGGTCCGGCCGTCGTCGTCGCTGTACTGGAGATGCGGGGTGCGGTCGCAGGGAATCGTGCAGCTGCCGGCGTCCGTACGGCCGGTGTTGTACGTCTCGGCCAGCAGGATCCGTCCGGTCCTGCGGTCCACGATCGGAGCCGGGTTGCCGTGCGTGTCGCCGGCGCCCTCGTTGACGACCTGGAGCGGTCCCCAGGTGCGGCCGCCGTCGGTGGAGCGCTTGACGACGAGGTCGATGTCGGCCGCGTCACCGCAGTTGAGGACACGGCCCTCGGCGAAGGCGAGCAGGGTGCCGGCCGTGGTCCGCACGATCGCCGGGATGCGGAAGCAGGCGTAGCCGGGGTCCTGGGAGGCCTTGAAGAGGACCTGTTGCTCGAACTCCGGTAAGGCCGTGCCGGGTCGGGCGCCGGCGGGGGCGGTGGGCGCGAGCAGCGCCGCGGCGGTGAGAACGGCTGTCAGGGTGGATCTCAGACGTGCGCGAAGACCTGACGGCATGGTGCGACCTGCCCTTCATGCGTCTGTCGGCTGGACCACCGAGGCATGGGAACGGACGTCCGTGCGGCGGATATGCGGAAATCGGACATCCCACGTCCCATGTGTGGGGTCACAGACGGTACTTGGACTCCCAGACCCCCCACAAGAAGCGTGCGTCAGGGGATCAGGACGACCTTGCCGAGGTTGGCCCGCGCCTCGATCTCCCCGTGTGCCTTGGCCGCGTCCTCCAGGGCGAACTCCCCGTGCACGACGGGCTCGATCTCTCCCGCCGCGAACAGCCGCCACAGTTCCCGGCGCCACCGCTCGTACAGTTCCGGGTTCCCGCGGGCGATACGGGCCATCTGGAACCCGATCACCGACTTGGCGCCCACGAGCAGGTCGTACGCCTGCACGCTGCCGCCGCCCGAGCTGTACGCCACCAGCCGTCCGCCCGGGGCGAGTGCGGCGAGGGCGGGGGTGAGCAGCGTCCCGCCGACCGCGTCCAGGGCGTAGTCGACCGGGGTGCCCCAGCCGTCGTCGCCGTACGCCACGACATGGTCGGCGCCCAGATCGCGCACGAAGCCGGCCTTGGCCGGGTCGGAGACGGCCCCCACGACCCGGCCGGCGCCCCGGGTCCGGGCCAGTTGCACCGCGAGGTGCCCGACACCGCTCGCCGCCGCCGTCATCAGGGCCGCCTCGCTCGGCTCGGGCCGTGCCGCCTCCAGGGCGCCGAGGGCGACCAGGCCGCTGCGGACCAGGGCGACCGCGTCGACGGCGCCGGCGTCCGCCGGCACCGGGGAGGCCATGGCCTCGCGCAGGAGCGCGAAGTCGGCGTAGCCGTGGCCGAAGCAGAGCCCCGTCACGCGGTCGCCGGCGCCGAAGCGGGTGACGCCCTCGCCGACGGCCGTGACCTCCCCGGCGATCTCGCCGCCGAGCGGGACCGGGTCGGCCGACTCGGCGACCTTGCGTACGACCGGGAGGGTGACGCCGATCGCCTCCGTGCGCACGAGCAGCTCTCCGGGGCCGGGCTCGGGGGCCGGTGCCTCCTCCGTGAACAGGGGGCCGCCTCGGGATTCGTAGCGGACGCGGCGCATCGCACCTCCGAGTGTCGTGGGTACTCCCCATGAATTCGTTGGGGAGCCCAACGGTATAGGAGGATCATAGGGAGGACCAACGATTTCTTGGTTAGGCTGCGGCCATGTCGGAAGCCCCCCTCCCCGCGATCCGCTCCCTGCCCAGCTGGCTGCTCGGCCGCGCCGCCGCTCGCGGCCGGGCCCTGGTGGCCGAGGCACTGGCCGAGCAGGGCATGCGGATGTGGCACCACGTGGTGCTGTCCGCCGTCCGCGATCTCGGCCCCGTCGCCCAGGCCGACCTCGGCCGCGGGGTCCGGCTGGACCCCAAGGACCTGGTCGGCGTCCTCAACGACCTCCAGTCGGCGGGCCTGGTGGTGCGCGAGCCGGACCCGAGGGACCGCCGCAAGAACGCCGTGTCCCTCACCGAGGAGGGTGCCCGGCTGCTGAAACGCTGCGAGAAGGCGGCCCGCGCCGCCAATGACGAACTGCTCGCCCCGCTGTCGGCGGCGGAACGGGAGCAGCTCACCGGGATGCTGCGCCGGATATCCGGCACGGGTGACCTGTAACACGCACCGACCGGAAAACGCTGAGACGGGGCCCCTGCGGCGCAGGGGGCGCTCCCCGCCGGCCGGGGCCCCGCCGCCGTGTCGCGCGGAGAACCTGCTCAGCCCTGGGCGGCCGCCGCCCGCAGGGCGATGCGGTCCTCACCCGCGTACACGTTCATGGAGCTGCCCCGCAGGAAGCCCACCAGGGTCAGGCCCGTCTCGGCGGCCAGGTCCACCGCCAGCGAGGACGGCGCGGACACCGCCGCCAGTACGGGTATCCCGGCCATCACGGCCTTCTGCGCCAGCTCGAAGGAGGCCCGGCCCGAGACGAGCAGGATCGCCCGGGACAGCGGCAGGCCGCCGTTCTGCAGCGCGCGGCCGACCAGCTTGTCGACCGCGTTGTGCCGGCCCACGTCCTCCCGGACGTCCAGCAGTTCACCGTCCTCCGAGAAGAGCGCCGCCGCGTGCAGGCCCCCGGTCCGGTCGAACACCCGCTGGGCGGCGCGCAGCCGGTCGGGCAGGCTCGCGAGCAGCTCCGGGGAGACCTGGACCGGGGGAGTGTCGGCGATGGGCCAGCGGGCCGTCGTGCGCACCGCGTCCAGCGACGCCTTGCCGCACAGGCCGCAGGAGGACGTCGTGTAGACGTTCCGCTCCAGGGTGATGTCGGGGATCACCACGTCAGGGGCCGTCTGCACGTCGACCACGTTGTAGGTGTTCGACCCGTCGGCGGTGGCCCCGGCGCAGTAGACGATGTTCCGGAGGTCCTGCTGCCCGCCCAGCACCCCCTCGCTCACCAGGAAGCCCGCCGCCAGGGCGAAGTCGTCGCCCGGGGTGCGCATGGTGATCGCCAGTGGCTTGCCGTTCAGCCGGATCTCCAGGGGTTCCTCCGCCACGAGCGTGTCCGGGCGGCTGGAGACCGCCCCGTCCCGTATCCGGATCACCTTGCGTCGTTCCGTGACTCGTCCCATAGTCCTGATCAGCCCCGGTTCTGTACGTGCTGGTAGCCGAAGCGGCCCTTGATGCAGAGGTTGCCGTGGGTCACCGGGTTGTCGTGCGGTGAGGTGACCTTCACGATCTCATTGTCCTGTACGTGCAGTGTCAGGTTGCAGCCCACTCCGCAGTACGCGCACACCGTGGTCGTCTCCGTCTGTCGCGACTCGTCCCAGGTACCCGCCGCCCGCATGTCGAACTCGGACTTGAAGGACAGCGCGCCCGTGGGGCACACCTCGATGCAGTTCCCGCAGTACACGCACGCCGAGTCGGTGAGCGGCCCGTCGTGCTCCACGGAGATCCGGGCGTCGAAACCGCGCCCGGCGACCGAGATCGCGAAACTGTTCTGCCACTGGTCGCCGCAGGCGTCCACGCACTTGTAGCAGAGGATGCATTTATCGTAATCACGGATATATAGGTCATTATCGACTCTTGGCTCCTCGTTGAGCCGGGCCGCGTCCGGACCGAACCGGTCCGGCTTCGCCTCGTACTCCTTGAGCCACTCGGCGACCCGAGGCGTGGTCGACAGGTCCACCGAGGACGCGAGCAGTTCGAGGACGACCTTCCGGCTGTGCCGGGCCCGTTCGGTGTCGGTCCGCACCTCCATCCCGGGCTCGGCCTTGCGGGAGCAGGCCGGGACGAGGGTCCTGGCCCCCTCGACCTCGACGACGCAGACACGGCAGGCGTTCTTCGGCCGGAGCGTGTCGCCCTCGCACAGGGTCGGGACGTCCTTCCCGGCGGCCCGGCAGGCGTCGAGGATCGTGGAGCCCTCGGGCGCCCGCACCGGCTCCCCGTCGAGGGTGAACTCCAGCAGCCGGCGCGGGATCCCCAGCGGTGTGACGGTCATTCGTACGCCCCCAGACGGTCGATGGCGGACTCCACGGCGTTCCACGCGGTCTGCCCCAGACCGCAGATGGAGGCGTCCCGCATGGCACGGCCGACCTCCCTCAGCAGGGCGATGTCCCCGGCCGCGTCGGCGCCGGTGCGCTCCACGATCCGGTGCAGCGCCTCCTCCTGCCGCACGGTGCCGACCCGGCAGGGTACGCACTGCCCGCACGACTCGTCACGGAAGAACTCCGCGATGCGCAGCAGGAGCCGGGGCAGGGGCACACTGTCGTCGAAGGCCATGACCACCCCCGAGCCGAGTGTCGTGCCCGCCTCCCGCGTCCCTTCGAAGGTGAGGGGGACGTCGAGCTCGTCGGCCCGCACGAAACCGCCGGCCGCCCCGCCGAGCAGCACCGCCCGCAGGCCCTGCCGCACACCGGCGAGGGCCAGCAGGTCGCCCAGCGTCGCGCCGAACGGCACCTCGTAGACACCGGGCCGCTCCACACTCCCCGACACGCAGAACAGCTTCGGGCCGGTGGAGCGCTCCGTGCCGATCGCCGCGTACGCCGGGGCGCCCAGCGTGAGGATCGGCAGGACGTTGACCAGCGTCTCCACGTTGTTCTCGACCGTCGGCTTGCCGAACAGGCCCTTCTCCACGGGGAACGGCGGCTTCGAGCGGGGCTCGCCCCGGTAGCCCTCGATGGAGTTGAACAGGGCGGTCTCCTCACCGCAGATGTAGGCGCCCGCGCCGCGCCGGATCTCGATGTCGAAGGCGTAGCCCTGGCCGAGGACGTCGTCGCCGAGCAGCCCGCGCGCGCGTGCCTGCGCGACGGCGTGCTCCAGCCGGCGCAGGGCGCGCGGGTACTCGCCGCGCAGATAGAGGTAGCCCTTGTGGGCGCCGGTCGCGTACCCGGCGATCGTCATCGCCTCGACGAGCGCGTACGGGTCGCCCTCCATGAGCACGCGGTCCTTGAACGTGCCCGGCTCCGACTCGTCGGCGTTGCAGACGAGGTGGTGCGGACGGTCCGGCTGGGACGCCGTGGCCTGCCACTTGCGGCCGGTGGGGAAGGCGGCGCCGCCCCGCCCGACCAGACCGGAGTCGGTGACCTCGCGGATGACCCCGGCGGGCCCCAGCTCGAAGGCCCGCCGCAGGGCGGTGTAACCGCCGTGGGCCCGGTAGTCGTCGAGGGATGCCGGGTCGACCACACCGACGCGGCGCAGCAGCATCAGGCCGTCCTGCCCGGCCTGCGGCACCGCCAGGACCGCGGGCGGCTCCTCGGGGGCCGAGTCGGGCGAACGCGCGGCGAGGACGGCGTCGTGCACGGTCGCCGGCGCCGAGACCGCCGTACGCACCGGATCCCCGGCCTTGATCGCGAGCGCGGCCGGAGCGCGTTCGCACAGGCCCAGACAGGGGCTTCGCTCCACGCTCACCCCACTGCCCGGGCCGAGCCGTGCCTCGATCCCCGCGCACAGCTCCGGCGCCCCGGACGCCGCGCACGCCAGGTCCGTGCACACGTGGAGCACGGTCGCCGGACGCGGCTTGACGGAGAACATCGCGTAGAAGGTGGCGACCCCGTACGCCTCCGCCGGCGGCACCGTCAGCCGCCGGCACAGGTAGTCGAGGGCACCCTCGCTGATCCAGCCGACCCGGTCGTTGACGGCGTGCAGCCCCGGCAGCAGCAGGTCGCGGCGGTCCCGGGCCTCGCGCCCGCCACGGGCCCAACGCAGGTCGGCATCTGAGCGGTCGGCGCCCTCCCAGGAGGACTCGGGCGGCCCGAGCAGGGCGTCGACGGCCGCCCGCTCCTCGTCCGTCGGTTTGCTGTCACCGAAGTGCAGGTCCACTGTGCGTCACCCCACGATGGTCGCGATGGGCAGCTTCTCGATCCGGATCGCCGACGCCTTGAACTCCGCCGCCCCCGCGATCGGGCAGTTCGCCTCGATCGTCAGCGCGTTGGTGTCCACCTCGTCCGGGAAGTGCATGGTCATGAAGGCGAGCCCCGGCCGCAGCGCGGTGTCCACCCACACGGGCGCGGTCACCGACCCGCGCCGCGAGGTCACCTGGACCCGCTCGCCGACCACCACGCCGTAGCGCTCGGCGTCCTCCGGGCACAGCTCGACGTACTCGCCGCGCCGCAGCGGCGACGCGTAACCGCCGCTCTGCACACCGGTGTTGTACGAGTCGAGCCGCCGCCCGGTGGTGAGCCGGATCGGGTACTGCTCGTCGGTGAGGTCCACGGGCGGGTCGTGCTGCACGATCCCGAAGGGGGCGAGCCGGCCGCGCCCGGCGGGGTCGGGGTCCCACAACCGGCCGTGCAGATAGGTGGGTTCCAGCCGCTCGGTGCTGGGGCACGGCCACTGGATGCCCTGGTGCTCCTCCAGACGGTCGTACGTCATGCCGTAGTGGTCGGGCGAGACCGACCTCAGCTCGTTCCACACGGTCTCGGCGTCGGCGTACTTCCAGTCGTGCCCCAGGCGGGCCGCGAGGTCGCAGATGATGTCGATGTCCTCGCGGGCCTCTCCGGGCGGGGTGACGGCCTTGCGGACGCGCTGCACCCGACGCTCGCTGTTGGTGGTCGTGCCGTCGGTCTCCGCCCAGCCGGCGGTGGCCGGCAGGACGACGTCCGCGAGCTCGGCCGTCTTCGTCAGGAAGATGTCCTGGACGACCAGGAAGTCGAGGGACCTCAGCCGCCGTACGGCCTGCTCGCTGTCGGCCTCCGACTGGGCCGGGTTCTCGCCGACGCAGTAGACGGCCTTGAGCGAGCCGTCCTCCATCGCCTCGAACATCTCCGTGAGGTTCAGGCCGTAGTGCGGCTGGATCACCGCGTCCCAGGCCGCCTCGAACTTCAGCCGGACCTCCGGGTCGAGGAGGTCCTGGAAGCCGGGCAGCCGGTTGGGGATCGCGCCCATGTCCCCGCCGCCCTGCACGTTGTTCTGCCCGCGCAGGGGCTGCAGGCCCGAGCCGTAGCGGCCGACGTGCCCGGTGAGCAGTGACAGGTTGATCAGGGCGCGGACGTTGTCGGTGCCGTTGTGGTGCTCGGTGATGCCGAGGGTCCAGCACAGCTGGGCGCGCTCGGCACGGGCGTAGGCGTGCGCCAACTGCCGGATGGCGGCGGCCGGTACGCCCGTCACCTTCTCGGCGAGCGACAGCGTCCAGGGTTCGACCAGCGCCCGGTACTCCTCGAAGCCGGTGGTGGCCCGCTCGATGAACGCCTCGTTCGCGAGCCCCGCGTGGATGATCTCGCGGCCGATCGCGTGCGCCATCGGGATGTCGGTGCCGACGTTGAGGCCCAGCCAGCTCTCCGCCCACTCGGCCGTCGACGTCCGGCGCGGATCGACCGCGTACATGCGGGCCCCGTTCCGGATGCCCTTCAGCGCGTGCTGGAAGAAGATCGGGTGCGCGAAGCGGGCGTTGGAGCCCCACATCACGATGACGTCGGTGTGCTCGATCTCCTCGTACGAGGACGTCCCGCCGCCCGAGCCGAACGCCGCCGACAGGCCCGCCACGCTCGGCGCGTGGCAGGTGCGGTTGCAGGAGTCGACGTTGTTGGTGCCCATCACGACGCGGGCGAACTTCTGCGCCACGTAGTTCATCTCGTTGGTGGCGCGGGCGCAGGAGAACATCCCGAACGCGCCACGACCCCGGGCCAGGCCCCGGGCGGCCCGGTCCAGGGCCTCCTCCCAGCTCGCCCGCCGCAGCGGCTCGTCCCGTGAGTCCCGTACCAGGGGGTGGGTGAGTCGGGTGTAGGTCTTCGGTTCACGCTTCCTCATGCGGCGCTCCTCAGCGCGAGCAGGTCCGAGATGGCGTGCACGGTGCGCAGGGTGGGCACCTCCACGCCGGTGATGTCCGCGAGCTCGACGACGGCCGCGAGGAGCACGTCGAGTTCGAGCGGCTTGCCACGCTCCAGGTCCTGGAGCGTGGAGGTGCGGTGGTCGCCGACCCGCTCGGCCCCCGCGAGCCGGCGCTCGACGGAGACGCCGACCTCGCAGCCGAGGGCGTTCGCCACACTGAGCGTCTCGGTCATCATGATCTCGATGACCCTGCGGGTGCCGCCGTGCAGGCACATCTGCCGCATGGTGGCGCGGGCCAGCGCGCTGATCGGGTTGAAGGAGATGTTGCCGAGCAGCTTGACCCAGATGTCGCCCCGCAGGTCCGGCTCGACCGGGCACTTCAGGCCGCCCGCCCGCATCGCCTCGCCGAACGCCACGGACCGTGGGGACACGCTGCGGTCGGGCTCGCCGATCGAGAACCGCGTCCCCTCCAAGTGCCGTACGAATCCCGGTCCTTCGAGCTCGGTCGCCGCGTAGACGACACAGCCGACGGCCCGTTCGGGCGCGAGCACCGCACTGACCGCGCCGGCCGGGTCCACGCTCTCGACGCGGTGACCGTCGTACGGGCCGCCGTGCCGGTGGAAGTACCACCAGGGGATGCCGTTCTGGGCCGCCACGATCGCCGTCGCGGGGCCCAGCAGCGGCGCGATCAGCGGCCCGCACGCCGCGTACGCGTTGGCCTTCAGGCCCAGGAAGACGTAGTCGGCCGGACCGATTTCGGCCGGGTCGTCGGTCGCGTGGGGGTGCGCGGTGAAGTCGCCGCGTGGGCTGCGCACCCGGACTCCGTACTGCCTCATGGCCGCCAGATGGGGTCCACGGGCGATGAGATGCACCTCGGCGCCCGCGCGGTGGAGCGCGGCGCCGACGTAGGCGCCGATGGCACCGGCGCCGAGAACTGCGACTTTCACGGGAACACTCCGTTCGGTTTGAGGGATACCGCGGAGGTGGGGTGCCGTGCGGCCGGATTACGACGGGCGCACGGCTGGTGTCGACGAAATATTGTCTACAGTATGGAGGTTGGGGCGGCAAGGGTGGCGGCAAGAGTCCGCGCGCCGACCGTTCGGCGCATGCCGCATACCGTTCACCGCATACGGTCGACGCGCCGCCTTCTCAACTGCCGTGCGGATCAATACCGTCCGGGGTTCATGAGTCCCCCCGTCGCACCGCCGGGCTGGAGCCGCTGGCTCGTTCCGCCCGCCGCGCTCTCCGTACACCTCTCCATCGGCCAGGCCTACGCCTGGAGCGTGTTCAAGCCGCCCCTGGAGTCCGCGCTCGGCCTCAGCGGCACGCAGAGCGCGCTGCCCTTCCAGCTGGGCATCGTCATGCTGGGCCTGTCGGCCGCGTTCGGCGGCACGCTCGTGGAGCGCAACGGCCCACGCTGGGCGATGACCGTGGCACTGGTCTGCTTCTCGTCCGGGTTCCTGCTCTCCGCGCTGGGCGCGGCCACGGAGCAGTACTGGCTGATCGTCCTCGGGTACGGCTTCGTCGGCGGCATCGGTCTCGGCATCGGCTACATCTCGCCCGTCTCCACCCTGATCAAGTGGTTCCCGGACCGGCCCGGCATGGCCACCGGCATCGCCATCATGGGCTTCGGAGGCGGCGCGCTCATCGCCTCCCCGTGGTCGGCGCAGATGCTGGAGTCGTTCGGCAGTGACAGCTCCGGGATCGCGCTGGCCTTCCTCGTGCACGGGCTCTCGTACGCCGTCTTCATGCTGCTGGGTGTGCTGCTGGTCCGGGTTCCACCTCATGCCTCAGGAGCGCGGGAAGCTGCGCGACAAGCCCCCACCGGCCCGCAGGTGTCCGCGCAACAGGCGCTGCGCACTCCCCAGTTCTGGCTCCTGTGGACCGTGCTCTGCATGAACGTCACCGCCGGCATCGGCATCCTGGAGAAGGCCGCCCCGATGATCACGGACTTCTTCGCGGACTCCTCCACCCCGGTGTCGGTGACGGCCGCCGCCGGCTTCGTCGCGCTGCTGTCGGCGGCGAACATGGCGGGCCGCATCGGCTGGTCCTCGACGTCCGACCTGATCGGCCGCAAGAACATCTACCGCGTCTATCTGGGCGCCGGAGCCCTGATGTACGCGCTCATCGCCCTGTTCGGCGACTCCTCCAAGCCGCTGTTCGTCCTGTGCGCCCTGGTCATCCTCTCCTTCTACGGCGGCGGCTTCGCGACCGTCCCCGCGTATCTGAAGGACCTCTTCGGCACCTACCAGGTCGGTGCCATCCACGGGCGGCTGCTCACCGCCTGGTCCACGGCGGGAGTGCTCGGGCCGCTGATCGTGAACTGGATCGCCGACCGGCAGGAGGAGGCGGGCCGGCACGGCGCGTCCCTGTACGGACTGTCCTTCATCATCATGATCGGGCTGCTGGTCGTCGGCTTCGTCGCCAACGAACTCGTCCGGCCCGTCGACCCCCGTCACCACGTCCCCCAGCCGAAGGAGGCCGACCGTGTCCAGCGAGAGCAGTCAGAGTCCGCCTAGCCCGGACCGGCGGTGGCTGATCGCCCTCGCCTGGGTATGGGTGGGGGTGCCGCTCGCCTACGGGCTGTACGAGCTCGTCCGGAAGGCGACGCAGCTGTTCACCGGCTAGCCGTTCGACAGGTGCGTGGGCGTCCGGGGACCTGACCGAAGGTGACAATCCGAGCGCTGGTTTCCTGTCGCCTTGCCTGCCGTCGTACCCGTGAGTCACTGATCAGACTGGTGGGTCCCGCTACCCAAGGCAACGAGGGGGACCCACCCAGATGAACGGCTCGCGCATCGCCGCCGTCGGCCACTACCAGCCCGCCAAGGTGCTCACCAACGAGGACCTGGCGGGCATGGTGGACACCAGTGACGAGTGGATCAGGAGCCGGGTGGGCATCCGCACCCGCCACCTCGCCGGGCCCGACGAGCCGGTCGACGAGCTGGCCGCGCACGCCGCCGCCAAGGCCCTCGCGGCCGCCGGCCTCGCCCCCACCGACATCGACCTGGTGCTGGTGGCCACCTCCACCGCCGTCGACCGCTCGCCCAACACGGCCGCCCGCGTCGCCTCCCGGCTCGGCATCCCGCAGCCCGCCACGATGGACCTCAACGTCGTGTGCGCCGGCTTCACCCACGCGCTGGCCACCGCCGACCACGCCGTCCGCGCGGGCGGCGCGAGTCGCGCCCTGGTCATCGGGGCCGACAAGATGTCCGACGTGACCGACTGGAGCGACCGCACCACGTGCGTGCTCGTCGGCGACGGGGCCGGGGCCGCGGTGGTCGAAGCCGCCCAGGACGCCTGCATCGGGCCGGTGCTGTGGGGATCGGTGCCGGAGATGGGGCACGCCGTGCGCATCGAGGGCACCCCGCCGCGCTTCGCCCAGGAGGGTCAGAGCGTCTACCGCTGGGCGACGACACAGCTGCCGCCCATCGCGCGCCGGGCGTGCGAGCGGGCCGGGCTGGAGCCGGCGGACCTCGCGGGGGTCGTGCTGCATCAGGCCAATCTGCGCATCATCGAACCCCTCGCCGAGAAGATCGGTGCCGTGAACGCGGTCGTCGCCCGCGACGTCACAGAGTCCGGCAACACCTCGGCCGCGAGCATCCCGCTCGCCTTCTCCAAGCTGGTGGAACAGGGGGCGGTCAGCACCGGCGACCCGGTCCTGCTGTTCGGCTTCGGCGGGAACCTCTCGTACGCGGGGCAGGTCGTCCGCTGCCCCTGAGGCCTTGGTGTGACGGGGTCTCGGTGTGACGGGTCCTCGGTGTGACGCGGCCAACTCCTCGAAGCCCTGGCACTCACGCGCCGTAGACTGTAGACGAAAGACAATCGATACTGACTCTGCGGCGACACCGGCTTCCGGCCGCGCTGTGCACGGCCCTGCCGAGGAGGGGGACCGCGATGCTGTCGACAGGCCTGCCCCAAGGGGCGGTACCCAAGTTGGAACGCCCGGGTCCGCTGCGCGACCGCGTCTACGAGGCACTGCTCGAACTCATCACCACCCGAGCCCTCCAGCCCGGCCAGCACCTCGTCGAGAGCGAACTCGCCGGCCATCTGGGGGTTTCCCGGCAGCCGGTGCGCGAGGCGCTGCAGCGGCTCAACACCGAGGGCTGGGTCGATCTGCGGCCCGCCCAGGGCGCGTTCGTGCACGAGCCGACGGAGGAGGAGGCCGACCAGCTCCTCACGGTCCGCACGCTCCTTGAGGCCGAGGCGGCCCGGCTCGCGGCGGCCAACGCGGGCAGCGCCGGGATCTCCGCCCTGGAGGCGCTCTGCGCGGAGGGTGAGCAGGCCGTCGAGGCGGACGACGTGGACGCCGCCGTCGCCCTGAACGCCCGCTTCCACACGAAGATCATGGATCTGGCCGGCAACGCCGTCCTCGCGGAACTCGCCGCCCAGGTCGACCGCCGGGTCCGCTGGTACTACACCCCGGTCGCCCGACGGCGCGGCCACCAGTCCTGGATCGAGCACCGCGAACTCATCGCCGCGATCGCCGGCCGCGACGAACAGCGGGCCACCCAGCTGATGCGCGAGCACACGGAGCACACGCGCCGCTCGTACCACGCGCGTTCGCGCTCGTAGCGTCGCCACGCCCCCCTACGAGGCCGGGCACCCGTCACCTCTTCTTTGTCCTGTGAATGGAAAAAGTGGAGGGCAATTCCTGCGCGACTTCTTCCCACCTCCGGCAGCCGCTGCTACGTTCCCTCCGAAAGCAAGCCACTGATGTGGCGGAAAACCGGCGCGCACAGGCCGATCGAGGCGGGGAGGGGCTCGTGAGACGCATGACCGCACGACCCGGAAACGCCCACCAGGCCCGACTGCTCAAGCTGTTGCGCGACGGCGGCCCCAACTCCCGTGCCCAGCTGGGCGACCAGGTCGACCTCTCACGGTCCAAGCTCGCCGTGGAGGTGGACCGGCTGCTGGAGACGGGGCTGGTCGTGGCCGACGGACTCGCCGCCTCGCGCGGCGGCCGCCGCTCCCACAACATCCGGCTCAACCCGGGGCTTCGCTTCCTCGGCGTCGACATCGGCGCGACCTCCATCGACGTCGCCGTCACCAACGCCGAACTGGAGACCCTCGGACACATCAACCAGCCCATGGACGTACGCGAGGGCCCGGTCGCGGTCTTCGAGCAAGTGCTGGCCATGGCGGCGAAGCTGAGGGCCTCGGGGCTCGCGGAGGGGTTCGACGGCGCCGGTATCGGCGTTCCGGGCCCGGTCCGCTTCCCCGAGGGCGTCCCGGTGGCTCCGCCGATCATGCCGGGCTGGGACGGCTTCCCCGTGCGGGAGGCGCTCAGCCAGGAACTCGGCTGCCCGGTCATGGTCGACAACGACGTGAACCTCATGGCGATGGGGGAGCAGCACGCGGGCGTCGCCCGCACCGTCGGCGACTTCCTCTGCGTCAAGATCGGCACCGGCATCGGCTGCGGCATCGTCGTCGGCGGTGAGGTCTACCGCGGTACGACGGGCAGCGCCGGCGACATCGGGCACATCCAGGCCGTGCCCGACGGCCGCCCCTGCGCCTGCGGCAACCGGGGCTGCCTGGAGGCCCACTTCAGTGGAGCGGCACTGGCCCGTGACGCCATGGAGGCCGCCCAGCAGGGGCTTTCGGCGGAGCTGGCCGCACGGCTGGAGGCGAACGGCGGCCTCACCGCCGTCGATGTCGCCGCCGCGGCCGCCGCCGGTGACGCCACCGCGCTCGAACTGATCCGCGAGGGCGGCGACCGCACCGGCCAGGTCATCGCCGGCCTGGTCAGCTTCTTCAACCCCGGCCTGGTGGTGATCGGCGGCGGGGTGACCGGCCTCGGCCACACCCTGCTCGCCGCGATCCGCACCCAGGTCTACCGCCAGTCGCTGCCCCTCGCGACCGGCAACCTGCCCATCGTGCTGGGCGAGCTGGGTCCCGCCGCCGGCGTCATCGGCGCGGCCCGGCTCATCAGCGACCACCTGTTCTCACCCGCGTAGTCCCTTCCGACCGCACGGCCCACCCAGCACAGCGCCCTGCTCAGCCCTGCCCTGCTCTGCCCTGCCCTGAAAACGTCTGCTCGACAAGCGCCCTGACACCGGCCCGCCCGCCAAGGGGAATCCGCATGGCACCAGAACAACCGCTGCTCAGCATGTCCGGCATCACCAAGTCCTTCCCCGGAGTCCGGGCCCTCGACGGCGTCGACCTCGACGTCCAGGCCGGTGAGGTGCACTGCCTGCTCGGCCAGAACGGCGCCGGGAAGTCGACCCTCATCAAGGTCCTGGCCGGCGCCCACCAGCCCGACACCGGCCGCCTGCGCTGGCGCGGCGAGGACGTCACCCTGCGCTCGCCGATCGCCGCCATGCGCCTCGGCATCGCCACCATCTACCAGGAACTCGACCTGGTGGAGCACCTGTCGGTCGCCGAGAACGTCCACTTGGGCCATGAGCCGACCACCGCCGGGTTCGTCGTCCGAGGAAAGGCGGCCAAGGAGTCGACCGCCGCTCTGCTGGGGCGACTCGGGCATCCGGAGGTCGACCCGGCACGGCTGGTCGGGGAGCTGTCCGCGGCGCAGCAGCAGATCGTGTCCATGGCCCGGGCGCTCTCCCACGACGTGCGGCTCATCGTGATGGACGAGCCGTCCGCCGCCCTCGACCCGGACGAGGTCGACAACCTCTTCCGCATCGTCGGCGACCTCACCGCAGCCGGTGTCGCCGTCGTCTACATCTCGCACCGCCTGGAGGAGATCCGCCGCATCGGCGACCGGGTGACCGTACTGAAGGACGGGCGTGCCGTCGCCAACGGGCTCCCGGCGAAGACCACACCGACCCGCGAGGTCGTCGCACTGATGACGGGCCGCAACGTCGAGTACGTCTTCCCGGACCGGCCCGTCTCCCCGCCGCCCGGCGACCCGGTCCTCGAAGTCCGGGGACTGACCCGTCAGGGGGAGTTCGAGCCGCTCGACCTCGACGTGCGGCCGGGCGAGATCGTCGGCCTCGCCGGACTCGTCGGCTCGGGCCGCTCCGAGATCCTGGAGACCGTCTACGGGGCCCGGAAACCGACGTCCGGTCAGGTGCTGGTCGAGGGCAGGGCTTTGAAGCCGGGCAGCGTCCGGGCCGCCGTACGCGCCGGACTCGGGCTCGCACCCGAGGAACGCAAGGCGCAGGCCCTGCTGATGCTGGAGTCCGTCACCCGCAACGTGTCGGTCTCCTCCATGTCCCGCTTCTCGCGCGGCGGCTGGATCGACCGGGGCGCCGAACTCGGCGCCGCCCGGGCCGCGACCCGCGAGCTGTCGCTCCGGCCGGACAACCCGTCCGTGCCCGTACGCACCCTGTCCGGCGGCAACCAGCAGAAGGCCGTCCTGGCCCGCTGGCTGCTGCGCGGCTGCAAGGTGCTGCTGCTCGACGAACCCACCCGCGGCGTCGACGTCGGAGCCCGCGCCGAGCTCTACGCCGTCATCCGCCGGCTGGCGGACGAGGGCCTCGCCGTGCTGCTGGTCTCCAGCGAGGTGCCCGAGGTGCTCGGCCTCGCCGACCGCGTCCTGGTGCTGCGCGAGGGCCGTGTCGTCCACACGGCGCCCGCCCGCGAACTCGACGAACACCGCGTACTCGACCTGGTCATGGAAGGAAGCCCGGCGTCATGACGCAGCCCGTCTCCCCGCCGCGGGACAGCACCGCCAAGGTGCCCGAGGCCCCGCCCCCCGCCTGGCGCGGCCTGCTGGCCCGCGCCGACGTCCGCACCCTCTCGCTGCTCGGCGTGCTCGCCGCGCTGATCGTCGTCGGCGGCATCACCAAGCCCGACGAGTTCCTCGACACCCGCAACCTGCAACTGGTCCTCACCCAGGCCTCCGTGGTCGGCGTCGTCACCGTCGGCATGACCTTCGTCATCGTCTCCGGCGGCATCGACCTGTCGGTCGGCGCGATCGTCGCCCTCGCGTCGGTGTGGGCGACCACGGTCGCCACCCAGGAGTACGGCTTCGCCGGCATCCTCTTCACTGCGATCATCGTCGGAGTCGGCTGCGGCCTGGTCAACGGGGTGCTCATCGCCTACGGCGCGATGGTGCCGTTCATCGCCACCCTCGCCATGCTGGCCTCCGCACGCGGCCTCGCCCTGCAGATCACCGACGGCAAGACACAGATCGTCACCGTGCCCTCCGTCCTCGACCTGGGTGAACGCGACGCCTACGTCCTCGGCATCCCGCCCCTGGTCCTGGTCTTCGCCGTCGTGACCATCATCGGCTGGCTGGTGCTCAACCGCACCACCTTCGGCCGCCGCACGGTCGCCGTCGGCGGCAACCCGGAGGCGGCCCGGCTCGCGGGCATCGACGTCCGCCGCCAGCGGCTCTACCTCTACCTGCTGTCCGGGCTGTGCTGCGGCATCGCGGCCTTCCTGCTGATCGTCCTGTCCGGCTCCGGCCAGAACACCAACGGCAACCTCTACGAACTCGACGCCATCGCCGCCGCGATCATCGGCGGCACCCTGCTCACCGGCGGCCGCGGCACCATCACCGGCTCCGTGCTCGGCGTCCTGATCTTCTTCACGATCACCAACATCTTCGCCCTGAACAACCTGCAGAGCGACGTCCAGCAGATCGCCAAGGGCGCGATCATCGTCGCCGCCGTGCTGGTCCAGCGCCGTACCGCGAGCACGACCTGAGGAAAGGGTTCCCCGCCATGACCGAGATCACGAGCCGCAGAGGGCTGCTCTTCGGGGCCGCCGCCGTCTCCGCCGGTGCCCTCCTCACGGGGTGCACGAGCAACGAGCCCTCCGAGTCCAAGGACGAACCGGCCGGGAACAACCAGCCGGCCGCCGACGACAAGCCCGGCAAGCAGGTCACCATCGGCTTCGCCGGACCGCAGGCCGACCACGGCTGGCTCAACGCCATCAACGACAACGCCAAGGACCGCGCCAAGAAGTACTCGGACGTCACCCTGGAGATCACCGAGGGCTCCAACGACACCGCCCAGCAGATCGGCCAGATCGAGACCCTCATCAACAAGAAGGTCGACGTCCTGGTGGTGCTGCCCGCCGACGGGAAGGCCCTCACCCAGGTCGGCCTGAAGGCGATGCGCGCGGGCATCCCGGTCGTCAACCTCGACCGCATCTTCAACACCCCGCAGGCCTACCGCTGCTGGATCGGCGGCGACAACTACGGCATGGGCCTCAACGCCGGCCACTACATCGGCGAGAAACTCAAGGGCAAGTCCGGCGCCCGCGTCATCGAACTGGCCGGCCTGGACAACCTGGAGCTGACCAAACAGCGCACCAAGGGCTTCGACGACGCCCTGAAGAACTACCCCAACATCAAGAAGGTCGCCCGGCAGGCCGCCGAGTTCACCGTCGAGTCCGGACAGGCCAAGATGGCCCAGCTGCTCCAGGCCCAGTCGAAGTTCGACGCGCTGTGGAACCACGACGACGACCAGGGCGTGGGCGCGCTGCGCGCCATCGAACAGGCCGGCCGCGACGACTTCCTGATGGTCGGAGGAGCCGGGGCGCTCTCCGCCTTCCAGGCCATCAAGCAGGACGACGGCGTGCTGAAGGCGACCGTGCTGTACCCGCCGACGATGGCCGCCTCGGCGATCGACCTCGCCCGCGCCCTCGGCCAGGGCAAGGGCATCGGCGGCATGGCCGAGTTCGAGATCCCGTCGTCGATCACGCTCTACTCGGCCGTCGTCGACAAGACCAACGTCGACCAGTACATGTCCACCGGCTTCAAGTGATCCCACCCCGCACCCCCCACGTGCACCCCGACCAGGACGAGGAGGACACCCGTATGAGACAGCCGCAGGAGCAGTCAGAGGGGACCGAGGCAGGCAAGCCACCCCTGAGGGTGGGGATGGTCGGCTACGCCTTCATGGGCGCGGCCCACTCCCAGGGCTGGCGCACCGCGGGCCGTGTCTTCGACCTGCCGCTGAACCCCGTGCAGGCCGTGATCTGCGGCCGGGACGCCGACGCCGTACAGGCGGCGGCCGACCGGCACGGCTGGGCGTCCACCGAGACCGACTGGCGTGCCCTCGTCGAACGGGACGACGTCGACCTCGTCGACATCTGCACCCCCGGCGACAGCCACGCCGAGATCGCTCTCGCCGCCCTCGCGGCCGGCAAGCACGTCCTGTGCGAGAAGCCCCTCGCCAACACCGTCGAGGAAGCCACGTCGATGACGCGGGCCGCCGAGGAGGCCTACCAGCGCGGGCAGTTGGCGATGGTCGGCTTCAACTACCGTCGGGTGCCCGCCACCGCCCAGGCCCGCCGGATGGTCGCCGAGGGCCGCCTGGGCCGGCTGCGGCACGTGCGCGTGACGTACCTCCAGGACTGGCTGGTCGACCCGCGGTTCCCGCTGACCTGGCGGCTGCGCAGGGAGCAGGCCGGCTCGGGCTCGCTCGGCGACCTGGGCGCGCACATCGTGGACCTCGCGCAGTACCTCGTGGGGGAGCGGCTGGTCGGCGTCTCCGCGTTGACCGAGACCTTCGTACGGGAGAGGCCCCTGCCCACCGGCGCCACGAGCGGCCTGTCCACCGTCTCCTCCGCCGGCACCGGCCAGGTCACCGTGGACGACGCCGCCCTCTTCACCGCCCGCTTCCCCTCCGGTGCCCTCGCCTCCTTCGAGGCCACCCGCTACGCCACCGGCCGCAAGAACGCCCTGCGCATCGAACTCAACGGGGAGCGCGGGTCGCTCGCCTTCGACCTGGAGCGGCTCAACGAGCTGTCCTTCCACGACGGCACCGAGCCCGGCGCGGAGGCGGGTTTCCGCCGGATCCTCGTCACCGAACCCGACCACCCCTATCTGGACGCCTGGTGGCCGCCGGGCCACGGCCTCGGATACGAGCACACCTTCGTCCACCAGGCCCGCGACCTCGTCCACGCCATCGCCGAGGGCCGCCGCCCGGAACCCTCCTTCGCCGACGGGCTGCAGGTGCAGCGCGTGCTCGCGGCGGTCGAGGAGAGCGCCGAGAAGAACTCCGTCTACACACCGATCGCGGTCTGAGGAGGGCCTGTTTCGATGCCACGCACCTTCACGCTCTTCACCGGCCAGTGGGCGGACCTCCCCCTGGAGGAGGTCTGCCGCCTGGCCCGTGACTTCGGCTACGACGGCCTGGAACTCGCCTGCTGGGGAGACCACTTCGAGGTCGACAAGGCACTGGCGGACCCCTCGTACCTGGACGGCCGCCGGGCCCTGCTCGACAAGTACGGCCTCAAGTGCTGGGCCGTCTCCAACCACCTGGTCGGCCAGGCCGTCTGCGACGCCATCATCGACGAACGGCACCAGGCGATCGTGCCGGGGGAGGTGTGGGGCGACGGAGACCCGGAAGGGGTCCGGCAACGGGCCGCGGAGCGCATGAAGGACACCGCCCGCGCCGCCGCGGCCTTCGGCGTCGACACCGTCATCGGCTTCACCGGCTCCGCCATCTGGCACCTGGTCGCCATGTTCCCGCCGGCGCCCGACGCGATGATCGAACGCGGCTACCAGGACTTCGCGGAGCGCTGGAACCCGATCCTGGACGTCTTCGACGCCGAGGGAGTGCGGTTCGCGCACGAGGTCCACCCGAGCGAGATCGCCTACGACTACTGGACGACGGTCCGCGCGCTGGAAGCGGTCGGCCGGCGCCCCGCCTTCGGCCTCAACTTCGACCCCTCGCACTTCGTGTGGCAGGACCTCGACCCGGTCGGCTTCCTCTGGGACTTCCGCGACCGCATCTACCACGTCGACTGCAAGGAGGCCCGCAAGCGCCTCGACGGACGCAACGGCCGGCTCGGCTCCCACCTGCCCTGGGGCGACCCCAGGCGCGGCTGGGACTTCGTCTCCGCCGGGCACGGCGACGTCCCCTGGGAGGACGTCTTCCGGATGCTGCGCTCCATCGACTACCAGGGCCCGGTCTCCGTCGAGTGGGAGGACGCCGGCATGGACCGGCTCCAGGGCGCGCCCGAGGCGCTGACCCGCCTCAAGGCCTTCGACTTCGAGCCGCCCAGCGCGTCCTTCGACGCCGCCTTCAACAGCTGAACCACGCACCTTCCTCGTGTTCAGGTCACACACACCTCCGGGGTGACGGCGCACCCCGGCGCCCGCACCGCACGTCTACGCACCCACCCCGTACGGCCCACCCCGTTCCCGGAGGGACTTCGTGCACAGAACCAGACCGAGAAACGCCCGCGTCTCGAGGCGACCCGAACTCCGCTCCGCCCTCGCCCTGTTCACCGGCCTGCTCCTTGCCGTGGGCGCCCCGGCCACCGTCGCCGGCGCCCACCCCGGCCACCCGGAGCACGACGAACCGGCCGCCGCCGAGGGGCAGTTCCAGCAGGTGCCGCTCGCCAAGGGCGAACCCGAGATGGGCGAGCCGATGTCGCTCGCCGTGCTCCCGGACCGCAGCGTCCTGCACACCTCGCGCGACGGCACGCTGCGCCTCACCGACCAGGGCGGTGTCACCAAGGTCGCCGGCAAGATCCCCGTCTACAGCCATGACGAGGAAGGCCTCCAGGGCGTCGGCATCGACCCGGACTTCAAGAACAACCGGGCGATCTACCTCTACTACGCGCCGCCGCTCGACACCCCCGCGGGCGACGCCCCGGAGACCGGCACCGCCGAGGAGTTCAAGAAGTTCGACGGCGTCAACCGCCTGTCCCGCTTCACCCTGAACGCCAACGGCACGCTGAACACGGCCAGCGAGAAGAAGGTCATCGACGTCGCGGCCTCCCGCGGCCTCTGCTGCCACGTCGGCGGCGACATCGACTTCGACGCGGACGGCAACCTCTACCTGTCGACCGGCGACGACACCAACCCCTTCGCCTCCGACGGCTACACGCCGATCGACGACCGCGAGGGCCGCAACCCCGCCTTCGACGCCCGCCGCAGCTCCGCCAACACCAACGACCTGCGCGGCAAGATCCTGCGGATCAAGGTCGCCGAGGACGGCTCGTACACCGTCCCGCAGGGCAACCTCTTCGCCCCGGGCACCGAGAAGACCCGCCCCGAGATCTACGCGATGGGCTTCCGCAACCCGTTCCGGATGAGCGTCGACGACAAGACCGGCATCGTCTACGTCGGCGACTACGGCCCCGACGCGGGCGCCGCCGACCCCAAGCGCGGCCCGGGGGGACAGGTCGAGTTCGCCAAGGTCACCAAGGCCGCCAACTTCGGCTGGCCGTTCTGCACCGGCAACAACGACGCCTATGTCGACTACGACTTCGCCACCAAGGAGTCCGGCGAGAAGTTCGACTGCGCCGCCCCGAAGAACACCTCGCCGTACAACACGGGCCTCACCAACCTGCCGCCCGCGCAGGCCGCCTGGATCCCGTACGACGACAGCTCGGTTCCCGAGTTCGGCAGCGGCTCCGAGTCCCCGATGGCCGGCCCGGTCTACCGCTACGACCCAGGGCTCGACTCCAAGGTGAAGTTCCCCGAGGCCTACGACGGTGACTTCTTCGCCGGTGAGTTCGGCCGCCGCTGGATCAAGCGGATCGAGCAGAACGGCGACGGCTCCGTCGCGAAGATCAACGACTTCCCGTGGACCGGCACCCAGATCATGGACATGGAGTTCGGCCCCGACGGCGCGCTCTACGTCCTCGACTACGGCGTCTCCTGGTTCCAGGGCGACGAGCACTCCGCGCTGTACCGCATCGAGAACGCCGAGGACGGCTTCTCGCCGATCGCCGAGGTCAGCGCCGACAAGACGTCCGGAGCCGCCGGTCTGAAGGTCACGTTCACCGGCTCCGCCAAGGACGCCGACTCCCCGAACCTCACCTACAGCTGGGACTTCGGCGACGGAACCAAGGGCGAGGGCCTCAACCCCACCCACACGTACAAGAAGGTCGGCACCTACACCGCGACCTTCACCGCCAAGGATCCCGAGGGCCACACCGGTAACGCCAGCACCCGGATCGTGGTCGGCAACACCGAGCCCAAGGTGAAGATCGACGTCCCGGGCAACGGCACCATGGCCGAGTTCGGCAAGCCCGTCCCCTTCAAGGTGACCGTCACCGACCCCGAGGAGACCGTCGACTGCTCGAAGGTCAAGGTCGCCTACAGCCTCGGCCACGACTCCCACGCCCACGAGCTGACCAGTGAGATGGGCTGCGAGGGCACCCTGAATCCGCCCCCCGGTGACGGCGGCCACGACCCCAACGCCAACATCTACGGTGTCGTCGGCGCCAGTTACACCGACGGCGGGGCGAACGGCCAGGAGACGCTGACCGGCACCGCCCGCGCCGTGCTCCAGCCGCTGCACCGCCAGGGCGAGCACTTCACCACCCAGTCGGGCGTGTCGGTCATCGAGAAGACCGGCGCCAACGGCGGCAAGACCGTCGGCAACATCGACGACGGCGACTACATCTCCTTCGCCCCCTACCGGTTCGACGGGCAGAAGAAGATGACCGTGCGGGCCTCCTCCGGCGGCGCGGGCGGCTTCATCGAGCTGCGCACCGGCTCGCCCGACGGTCCGCTGCACGGCTCGGCGTACATACCGCCGACCGGTGGCTGGGAGACGTTCCAGAACGTCGACGTGCCCCTGCGGTCGCTGCCGAAGAAGACCACGGACATCTACCTGGTCTTCAAGGGCGGCGAGGGCGCGCTGTACGACGTGGACGACTTCGAGTTCTCCAAGGAGCCGTTCAAGGGCGGCAAGAAGGTCCTGGTCTTCTCCAAGACCGGCGGCTTCCGGCACGACTCCATCCCGGCGGGCATCACCGCCCTGAAGGAGCTCGGCGGCCCGGCCGGCATCACGGTCGACGCGACCGAGGAGGCCCGGCAGTTCACCACGACCAACCTCGCCAAGTACGACGCGGTGGCCTTCCTGTCCACCACCGGTGACGTGCTCAACGCCGAGCAGCAGCAGGCGTTCGAGAACTACGTGAAGAACGGCGGCGGCTACATGGGCATCCACGCCGCCGCCGACACCGAGTACGACTGGCCGTTCTACGGCGGCCTGGTCGGCGCCTACTTCGACTCGCACCCGGCCATTCAGAAGGCCACCGTCCGCGTCGAGGACCACGACCACCCGTCCACCGCGCACCTCGGCGATACCTGGGAGCGCACCGACGAGTGGTACAACTACCGCACCAACCCGCGTGAGCAGGCCAAGGTCCTCGCCACCCTGGACGAGACCACCTACCAGGGCGGCACCATGAAGGGCGACCACCCGATCGCCTGGTGCCAGAGCTACGGCGGCGGCCGGTCCTTCTACACCGGCGGCGGCCACACCAAGGAGTCCTACGCCGAGGAAGCCTTCCGCGCCCATCTGCTCGGCGGCCTTCAGTACGCCACCGGCCAGGTGAAGGCGGACTGCAAGCCGGGCAAGGGCTACCGGAAGATCTTCAACGGCCAGACGCTGGACGGCTGGAAGCAGGCGGGCCCCGGCACGTTCAACGTCAAGGACGGCACTCTGGAGACCGAGGGCGGCATGGGCCTGCTCTGGTACCAGGCCAAGGAGCTGAAGTCGTACTCGCTCAAGCTCGACTGGAAGATGCGGGGCGACGACAACTCCGGGATCTTCGTGGGCTTCCCGGCCTCCGACGACCCCTGGTCCGCCGTGAACAAGGGCTACGAGATCCAGATCGACGCCACGGACGCGGCCGACCGCACCACGGGCTCCGTCTACTCGTTCAAGTCGGCCAACATCAAGGCCCGTGACCAGGTTCTGCGGCCGCCCGGCCAGTGGAACTCCTACGAGATCAAGGTCCAGGGCGAACGCCTCCAGGTGTTCCTCAACGGAGTCAAGATCAACGACTTCACCAACAAGGACCCCGAGCGGAGCCTGACCGACGGCTACATCGGCCTGCAGAACCACGGTGCCGACGACCAGGTCTCCTTCCGCGACATCCAGTTGAAAGAACTGCCCGTCAAGGGCGACTGAACGGCGGCGGGCGGGGGACGCCGGACCCCCGCCCGCCGTCTCCTGCCACCCCGGGTTCATGCACGATCAGGAGGCTGCCCATGTCCGCGTCCCTCTCCCGACCGCGTGTGGGGGTGTGGCTGATCGGAGCCCGAGGCTCCGTCGCCACCACCGTCGTCACGGGGTGCGCCGCCGTCACCGCGGGACTGCATCCGCCCACCGGCATGGTGACCGAGACACCGGCGTTCACCGGCAGCGGCCTGCCCGCGCTGTCCGACCTCGTCTTCGGCGGCCACGACACCCTCGACTGCCCCCTGCCCAAACGCGCCGAGGCCCTGACCGCCGGTGGTGTCCTCCCGCCGGGCGTCGCCACCGCCGTCGCCGCCGAACTCGCCGCCGCCGACCGGGAGATCAGGCCCGGTGGCCCCACGCCGGGGGACACCAGGAGCGAAGCCGAACTGATCACGGCCTTCGCCGGCGACATACGCGACTTCGTGCACCGCCACGAGCTGGAGCGGGCCGTGGTGGTGAACGTCGCCTCCACCGAACCCGCGTCCCAGGGGCCGCACGCCCCGCTGCCGGCCAGCACCCTGTACGCGCTGGCGGCCTTGCGCGCGGGCTGCGCCTACGTCAACTTCACCCCCTCCGAGGGCATGCACCACCCGGTTGCCGCCGCGGAGGCCGGGCGGAGCGGCCTGCCCCACGCCGGCCGGGACGGCAAGACCGGGCAGACACTGCTGCGGGCCGTGCTGGGCCCGATGTTCGCCCAGCGCGCCCTCACGGTCCGCGCCTGGTCCGGGACCAACCTCCTCGGCGGCGGCGACGGCGCGGCCCTCGCCGACCCGGCCGCCGCGGCGGCGAAGAACGCCGGGAAGGAACGCGTCCTCGCAGACACCCTCGGCACCGTCCCCGAGGGCGAGGTCCACATCGACGACGTCCCCGCCCTAGGCGACTGGAAGACCGCCTGGGACCACATCGCCTTCGACGGTTTCCTCGGCACCCGCATGATCCTCCAGACCATCTGGCAGGGCTGCGACTCCGCCCTGGCGGCTCCGCTCGTCCTCGACCTCGCCCGTCTGACGGCACGTGCCCACGAGACGGGACTGTCCGGACCGCTCGGCGCCCTCGGCTTCTACTTCAAGGACCCGGTGGGGGAGGGGCCGTCGGGGCTGGGTGAGCAGTACGAGGCGCTGGTCCGGTTCGCCCGGAGCCTTGGCGAGGACAAGGAGGGCCGCCGGTGACGCCGCGCGAGAACCCTCCCGGCCGCCGGGACGGCACGCGGGGATGCGGCCACCGAGACGCGCTCCGAGCGCGACGGCCGCTTCAGGGCGCGCTCGTGCCTGGGCCGAACTCCTGCGTTCTGCCCGCCCTGTGTAGCGTGCCGGGCGACGCCCTCGCCGGCACCGCCGCCACCGGGGCACAGCCCAACTCCCGCACCCTGCTCGCCATCGGCTCCTCCCTCTGCCTGTACGAGGCAGGCATGGCCCTCAACGACTGGGCGGACCGCGAGGTCGACGCCGTGGAACGCCCGCACCGCCCCCTGCCCTCCGGCCGCGTCCGACCGGCCGCCGCGCTCACCGCTGCCTGCGTCCTCACCGCAGGCGGACTGGCCCTGGCGGCCCGCGCCGGCCGTCCGGCCCTGGCCGTCGCCGCGCCCCTGGCCGCGACCGTCTGGGCCTACGACCTCACCCTGAAGCACACCCCCGCGGGCCCCGTGGCCATGGCCGTGGCCCGCGGACTCGACCTGCTCCTCGGAGCCGCCGCCACGACCGGCCGTGCCCGAGAAGCACTG
>NZ_GG657757.1:7403446-7539086 GCF_000158955.1 Streptomyces viridochromogenes DSM 40736
CCCTTCTCGGCACCCACACCCTGGCCGTCACGACCGTCTCCCGCCAGGAAGCCCAGGGCGGCTCACCCCTGGCCCCCTTGGCTGCGCTCGCCACGACCGCCCTGCTGACCCGTGCGGTGACCAACCGCCGTCCACACCACCGAGGGGCAGCCCCCCATGACCTTCCCGGCCCGCGGGCAACTCGGCCTCCAGAGCCCGCGCCCGGCCGGAAACCCGCGGCACACGTCACCACCGTCCTCGCAGCCGCCTACGCCGCCACCACCGCACGGCCCTACTTCCACGCCGCCCTCAACCCCTCACCTCCTCTCACCCAACGAGCCGTCGGCGCCGGCATCCGCGCCACGATCCCCCTCCAGGCCACCCTGGCCGCCCGCTCCAAAGGACCGGCCAGGGCCCTCCTCATCGCGGCCCTGGCACCGCTGGGAGCGAGGTTCGCGAAGAAGGTGAGCGTGACGTGACCCCAGGGACCCCTTCTCTTGCCGCCCACCGGCGTCTGCGCTTCGGCTACGGCACCAACGGTCTCGCCGACCTCCGGCTCGACGACGCGCTCTCCCTCCTCGCCGACCTCGGCTACGACGGCGTCGGACTGACCCTCGACCACATGCACCTCGACCCGCTCGCCCCCGACCTCGCCACCCGTACCCGCGAGGTCGCGCACCGACTGGACGAGCTCGGTCTCGGCGTCACCGTGGAGACGGGCGCCCGCTATGTGCTCGACCCGCGCCGCAAACACGGCCCGTCCCTGCTGGACCCGGACCCCGGTGACCGGGCCCGCCGCGTCGACCTGCTCCTGCGAGCCGTCCGGGTCGCGGCCGACCTCGGCGCGCACGCGGTGCACTGCTTCAGCGGGATCGTCCCGGAGGGCACCGACACCGACACCGCGTGGAAGCGCCTCGCCGAGAGCCTCACGCCCGTCCTGGAGGCCGCCGCGTCCGCCGGCACACCGCTCGCCGTCGAACCCGAACCGGGCCACCTCCTCGCCACCCTGGCCGACTTCCACCACCTCCGCCGCGTCCTCGGCGACCCCGAGCCCCTCGGTCTCACCCTCGACCTCGGCCACTGCCAGTGCCTCGAACCCCTCTCTCCCGCCGACTGTGTGCGCGACGCCGCCCCCTGGCTGCGGCACGTCCAGATCGAGGACATGCGGCGCGGCGTCCACGAGCACCTTCCCTTCGGGGACGGCGAGATCGACTTCCCGCCGGTCCTGGAGGCCCTCGCCACCTCGGGCTACCAGGGCCTGACCGTCGTCGAACTGCCCCGCCACTCCCACGCCGGTCCCCACTACGCCGAGCACTCCCTCCCGTTCCTCCAGCACGCCGAGCGGACCGCGGCCGCCCTGACGCGGTCCCCCGCTCCGGCCCTCCAGCAGGCCGCGCCACCCCACGGCGCTCCCTCCGCCACCCCTGAAGGGAGCAGCACCAGATGACCCACCCCCGCGCCACACCCCCGGCGAGGACGGAGAGCACCACCCACACCGGCCGACCCCGTCCAGGCACCGCCCGCACCCCCTCGCTCACCGATTTCCGCGATCACCTCACCACCCAGCTCGAACCGGCCGCCCGCGCCTGGCTGGAGCACGCCCTCGACGAGGCCACCGCCCACCCCGGCCTCCACGGACCCATCTCCGCGTGGGAACTGCGCCTCGCCGAGGCCGGCCGCCGCTGCGGAGCCGCGCACGCCGACGCCGCACGCGTCCTCATCCTCGACGCGGCCCGCGCCGACACGGACGCCCTCACCCGGGTGTACTTCCAGGGCACCGCCGACGAGCGCCGCGCCGTCCTGCACGCCCTGCCCCACCTCGTGTCCGGCCCCGGCGCCCTCCCGCTCGTCGAGGACGCCCTGCGCACCAACGACACCCGGCTCCTCGGCGTCGCCGTCGGCCCGTACGCGGCCCGGCACCTGGCGCCCCACGACTGGCGTCACGCCGTGCTGAAGTGCCTGTTCACCGGCGTGCCCGTCGACCATGTGGCGGACCTGGACGAACGCTCCCGCGGCGACGGCGAACTCGCCCGCATGCTGGCCGACTACGCCGCCGAACGCACCGCCGCCGGCCGCCCCGTCCCCGAGGACCTGCACCGCGTCCTGGACCTGACCGAGTCCGTACCCCCCGCCCCCGGCACGGACCACCCCCACGGCAAGGAGTCCTGATGCGCATCTTCGACCCCCACATCCACATGACGTCCCGCACCACCGACGACTACGAGGCCATGCACGCCGCCGGCGTCCGCGCCGTCGTCGAACCCTCCTTCTGGCTCGGCCAGCCCCGCACCTCCCCCGCCTCCTTCCGCGACTACTTCGACTCCCTCCTCGGCTGGGAGCCCTTCCGCGCCGCCCAGTACGGCATCTCCCATCACTGCACCATCGCCCTCAACCCCAAGGAGGCGAACGATCCGCGCTGCGCGCCCGTCCTCGACGAACTGCCCCGGTATCTCGTCAAGGACAACGTCGTGGCCGTCGGCGAGATCGGCTACGACTCCATGACCCCCGCCGAGGACACCGCCCTCGCCGCACAGCTCCAGCTCGCCGCCGACCACGGCCTGCCCGCCCTGGTGCACACCCCGCACCGCGACAAGTTCGCCGGTCTGCGCCGCACCCTCGACGTCGTCCGGGAGTCCGCGCTCCCCGCCGAACGCGTCCTGGTCGACCACCTCAACGAGACCACCGTCAAGGAGGCCAAGGACAGCGGCTGCTGGCTGGGTTTCTCCGTCTACCCGGACACCAAGATGGACGAGGAGCGGATGGTGGCGATCCTGCGCGCCTACGGGCCCGAACAGGTCCTGGTCAACTCCGCCGCCGACTGGGGAAAGAGCGACCCGCTCAAGACCCGCAAGGTCGCCGACCTGATGCTGGCCGAGGGCTTCGGCGAGGACGACGTCGACCGGGTGCTGTGGCGCAACCCCGTCGCCTTCTACGGGCTCAGCGGCCGGCTGAACCTGGACGTCACCGGCACGGAGCCCACCCACGAGGGCAACTCCATCCTCCGTGGCGTCCCGAAGGACCCGCACGAGCCGGACCCAGCCTCCGGGGCGCCGGCCCGCGTCCCCGCCACGGAGGCGTGACCCATGCGCTTCCGCCACCCCGACGGCTCTACCGTCCACCTCGCCTACTGCACCAACGTCCACCCCGCGGAAACCCTCGACGGTGTCCTCGCCCAGCTCCGGGACCACTGCGAACCCGTGCGCCGCCGCCTGGGCCGCGACCGGCTCGGCATCGGGCTGTGGCTCGCCAAGGACGCCGCCCACACCCTGCACACCGACCCGTCCGCACTGCGCGGCCTGCGCGGAGAGCTCGACCGGCGCGGCCTCGAGGTCGTCACCCTCAACGGCTTCCCCTATGAGGGCTTCGGTGCCGAGGAGGTCAAGTACCGCGTCTACAAACCGGACTGGGCCGATCCCGAACGCCTCGACCACACCACCGCCCTGGCCCGGGTCCTCGCCGGGCTCCTCCCCGACGACGTCACCGACGGCACCATCTCCACCCTGCCCCTGGCCTGGCGCACCGCCTACGACGAGGAGCGCGCGGAGACGGCCCGCACCGCCCTGCGCACCCTCGCCGAACGCCTCGACGCCATAGAGGAACTGACCGGCCGCTCCATCCGCGTCGGGCTGGAACCGGAACCGGGCTGCGTCGTCGAGACCACCCGCGACGCCATCGCCCCGCTCACCGCGATCGACCACGACCGCATCGGCATCTGCGTCGACACCTGCCACCTCGCCACCTCCTTCGAGGACCCGCACGCGGCCCTGGACGCCCTGACCGCGGCCCGCGTCCCCGTCGTCAAATCCCAGCTCTCCGCCGCACTGCACGCCGAACACCCCCATCTCCCCGAGGTCCGTGAAGCCCTCGCCGCCTTCGCCGAACCCCGCTTCCTGCACCAGACCCGCACCGCCACCGCCGCCGGCCTGCGCGCCACCGATGACCTCGACGAGGCCGTCGCGGGCCACGCCCTGCCGGACGCCGCCCCCTGGCGGGCCCACTTCCACGTCCCCCTGCACGCGGCCCCCGCCGCACCTCTCACCTCCACACTCCCGGTCCTGAAATCCGCACTGACCCGGCTCGTCGGCGGCCCGGCCCCGCTCACCCGCCACCTGGAGGTCGAGACCTACACCTGGCAGGCCCTCCCGCCCGAGCTGCGCCC
The DNA here is from genome assembly GCF_000158955.1 of Streptomyces viridochromogenes DSM 40736. Classification (GTDB taxonomy): domain Bacteria; phylum Actinomycetota; class Actinomycetes; order Streptomycetales; family Streptomycetaceae; genus Streptomyces; species Streptomyces venetus. The sequence goes on from NZ_GG657757.1 coordinate 7,407,585, forward strand.
CAAGGGCCGCGCCCAGCTCGCCGAGGGCATCGCCGCAGAACTCGCCCTCGCCCGCGACCTGCTGACGGACCTCGGCCTGAAGGAGCTGCCATGAGCACCCCTGAGCACCCGGCCCCCGACACTCCAGGCCGCCCCACCCCGCTCCTCGTCCTCGACGTCGTCGGCCTCACCCCCCGTCTCCTCGAGCACATGCCCCATCTCAAGGCGCTCGGCCGGTCCGGCTCCCGCGCCCCGCTGGGTACCGTCCTGCCGGCCGTCACCTGCGCCGCCCAGTCCACGTTCCTCACCGGCACCATGCCCTCGGAGCACGGCATCGTTGGCAACGGCTGGTACTTCCGCGAACTCGGCGACGTCCTGCTGTGGCGCCAGCACAACGGACTCGTGGCCGGCGACAAACTGTGGGTCGCCGCCCGCCGCGTCCACCCCGGCTACACCGTCGCCAACATCTGCTGGTGGTACGCCATGGGCGCGGACACCGACATCACCGTCACCCCCCGCCCCGTCTACTACGCCGACGGCCGCAAGGAACCCGACTGCTACACCAGACCGGCCGCTCTCCACGACGAACTCACCGAGAAACTCGGCACGTTCCCCCTGTTCCACTTCTGGGGCCCCGGAGCGGACCTCGTCTCCAGCCGGTGGATCATCGACGCGACCCGCCACATCATCCGCACCCGGCACCCCGACCTGACGCTCTGCTACCTCCCTCACCTCGACTACGACCTGCAGCGCTTCGGCCCCGACGACCCGCGCTCCCTGAAGGCGGCCGCCGACCTCGACGCCGCCATGGCCCCGCTCCTGAACGACGCCCGCGCCGAGGGCCGCACGGTCGTCGCCCTGTCCGAGTACGGCATCACCCGGGTGAACCGGCCCGTCGACATCAACCGCGCCCTGCGCCGCGCCGGCCTGCTGGAGGTGCACACGCAGGACGGCATGGAGTACCTCGACCCGATGGCGTCCCGTGCCTTCGCGGTCGCCGACCACCAGATCGCCCACGTCTATGTGCGCCGCCCCGAGGACCTGGGCGCCACCCGGGCAGCACTCGACGGCCTGCCCGGCATCGGCCAGCTCCTCGATGACGAGGGCAAGAAGACCCACCATCTCGACCATCCCCGCGCGGGCGAAATCGTCGCCGTGGCGGAACCGGACGCCTGGTTCACGTACTACTACTGGCTCGACGACGCCCACGCGCCCGACTTCGCGCAGCTCGTCGAGATCCACCGCAAACCCGGCTACGACCCGGTCGAGCTCTTCATGGATCCCCTCGATCCCTACGTCAAGGTCAAGGCGGCCACCGCACTGGCGCGCAAGAAACTCGGCATGCGCTACCGCATGGCGGTCGTGCCCCTGGATCCCTCACCTATTCGCGGCAGCCACGGCCGCCTTCCGGAGAGCGACGACGACGGTCCGCTCCTCATCTGCTCCACCCCCCGTGCTGTCGGTGACCGCCTCGCGGCCACCGATGTGAAGTCACTGCTGCTCCGACTCGCCGGTCTCGCCTGAGGCCGTAGCCCTCGGTTCCGACTGGTCACAAGTGAAGCACTCACCACTGACAACGCCCCGCGATCACGAGGAGTTCCCCGCATGAGCCGCTTCTCCCAGCCCGACCCCGAGCTCACCCACCGCCTCAGCAGACGCGGCATGCTCGGCGTGGCCGCCGGAGCCACCGCCGCCGCCCTGCTCGGTGCCGCCGCCCCCGCGAACGCCGCCACCGGCAACGCGTCGGCCGCCACAGCCGCCGCCTCCGGCGCCAAGGGCCGCGGCCGTCCCGTCCTGCCGCCCGGCCGCCTCGGCATCCAGCTCTACAGCCTCCGCGACAAGGTCTCCACCCTCGGCTTCGGCCCCGTCTTCGCGGAACTGGAGAGGTACGGCTACGACGAGGTCGAGTTCGCCGGCTACACCCAGGGCTCCGCGGGCCCCATCACGCTCGCCCAACTCAAGCGCCTGGCACGGAACCACGGCCTGAACCCGATCGGCAGCCACGTCGGCTACTACGCCGACGACCCGAACGCCTACACCTTCGCCCAGAACCTCACCAAGGTCCTCGACGACGCCCAGGCCCTCGGCCTCAAGCACATCGGCACGGCCTCCGGCCCGTTCCGCTACGGCTCGACCGTCGACGCCTGGAAGCGCGCCGCCGACGACTTCAACACCTACGGCGCGGCGGCGAAGGCCCGGGGCATGAAGTTCTACCAGCACAACCATTCCGAGGAGTTCTCCTTCGCCACCGACAACCCCAAGGTCCGCCTCTACGACGTCCTGCTCAAGGAGACCGACCCGGACCTCGTCCACCTGGAGATGGACATCTACTGGGCGTACGTCGGCCAGTTCCGCTTCTCCAAGCGGCCGGACGGCACGCCCGCACCGTTCGAGCCGCTGGACTACGTCCTCAAGCGGCCCGACCGCTATCCGCTGTTCCACGTGAAGGACGGCGTGAGCGACCCGGCGAACCCGTACGGCTACCGCATGACCGACGTCGGCGACGGCGACATCGACTACCAGCGGTTCATCTCCGCGGTGACCCGGCTGCGCGGCCACCGCCTGGCCCACCACTGGCAGGCCGAGCACGACAACCCGGCCGAGTCCTTCACGTTCGCGCGCCGCTCCAGCGCGCACCTGCACTCGCTGCGGGAGAAGTGCTGACCGCTGTCCGGACATGAGGAGGCCCCTCCCCGAACAGGGAGGGGCCTCCTCATGGGTCCCGCGGTCGTCAGCCCGCGGTCCGTGTCCGGGCCGGAGCGCGACCCGGCTGGCGCAGCAGCAGGGCCACCAGAGCGGCGAGCATCGACACGCCACCGGCGAGCGCGTACGCGCCGTTGTAGCCCCAGGCCCCGACCACCATCGAGCCCAGTCCGCCGCCGAACAGACCGCTGATCAGTTTGCCGCTGTAGACCAGCCCGTAGTTGGTGGCGTTGTAGTTCTCCCCGAAATAGTCCGGGGTGAGCGCCGCGAAGAGCGGGTAGAACGCGCCGCCGCCGAAGCCGGACAGGAACGCGAAGAACAGGAACAGCCACTCGCTCTTCAGGCCGCCCGCCCAGATCACACCGAACTGGGCGAGGCCCAGCACGACGATGACGAAGACCAGGGTGGACTTGCGGCCCCACCGGTCGGACAGCCAGCCCACCACACCGCGGCCGACGCCGTTGACCACCGCCATCACGCCCATCGACGACGCCGCCACCAGCGGGCCGAAGCCCACCTCCTTGGCGAAGTCGACCTGGAACGAGATGCCGAAGATCGACACTCCGGCGGTCATCACCACCGAGAGCCACATCAGCGGCAGCATGCCCGTGCGGATGGCCTCCTTCGGGGTGTACTGCCGTACAGCGGGCGGGTTCTTGGCCAGGCTCGCCGCGTTCTCGCGGTCCCCGGAGAAGGACAGCGGGTCGATCTCCGCCGGCCACCAGTTCTTCGGCGGGTCCTTGAAGAAGAACGCGCAGACCACGACCACGATCATGACGTAAGCGCCGATGAGGTCCAGGACGCGATGGTAGTTCGCCGTGTCGAAGCCGTAGTTGAAGATGAAGATGAACGGCAGTGACCCGTACGCGAACCCTCCGTTGACGAACCCCGTGCGGGCGCCGCGCCGCTCCGGGAACCACTTGCCGACCATGTTGATACAGGTGGCGTAGACGAGCCCGGCGCCGATCCCGCCGACCACGCCGAAGCCGAGGATCGCCGGCAGCACGTTGTTCAGGTGCGACAGGGCCAGGAACCCCAGCAGGCACAGGCCCGACCCGATGTACATGGCCGAGCGGGCCGACAGGTGGCCTCTCTCCCGCAGCCAGCCCGCCGGGAAGGCGATGCCGGCCTGGAAGAACACCCAGACGCTGAGGATCCAGAAGGTGTTGCTCTGTGTCCAGCCGTGCGCGTGGGACAGGGTGTCCTCCGCGGAGCCGTACGCGTACTCGAAGACGCTGATGGCCATCATGGCGATCCACGGCAGATACACCATGATCTTGCGGGAGTGGCCGAGGAGGTCCCGGTCGGTCTCGCCGACGCGGTAGACACGGCCGTGGGAGTCGGTCACCTCGCGGTAGCGACGGTGTGCGGCGTCGGCGGGTGAGGGGGCGGTGGGTGCTTCGTACGGATCTGCCGTCATGTCAGGCCGTGTCCTCGCCGAGCGGTTGCGGGTTGGGGGAGATGCGGCGCTTTTCCGTGTCGCGTCCCGGCGGTGTCAGGAACAGCGCCACACAGCCGGCGAAGAGCGAGATGGAGCCCGCCAGGATGAAGGCACCGGAGTGTCCCCAGGCGCTGACGACCACGGCACCCATGCCCGCGCCCAGACCGGAGACGAGCTTGGCGCTGTAGACCATGCCGTAGTTGGAGGCGTTGTTGTTCTCACCGAAGTAGTCGGCGGTGAGCGCCGCGAACATCGGGAAGATGGCGCCGCCGCCGAAGCCGGAGATCGCGGAGAAGATCAGGAACAGGGGCAGGTTCTTGCTGTCCGCCGACCAGAGGATGCCGTACTGGGCGAGGCCCAGGATGACGCACACGGCGAGCAGGCACCGCTTGCGGCCGTAGAGGTCGGAGAGCCAGCCGATGACGCCACGGCCGGTTCCGTTGACGACCGCCTTCAGTGACATGGCCGTCGCCACGATGCCGCCCGCGAACCCGGCCTCCTCGCCGATGTCCACCTGGAAGGCGATACCGAAGATGTTCACGCCGGACGTGCACGCCAGACAGAACCACATCAGGGCCACCCGGCCCGTCTTCCACGCCTCCTTGGGGGAGTACTGGCGGACCGCCGGCGGGTTCATCCGCAGCGAGCGGGCCGCGCGGGGGTCGTTCGGCGGGTTGAGCGGGTCGATCGAGGCGGGCCACCAGTTCTTCGGCGGGTCCTTGAAGAAGTAGCCGGAGCACGCGACGATCCCGGCCAGGAACACACCCACCGAGACCAGCACCCAGCGGAAGTTGGTGAGGTCCATGTAGCCGTTGAAGAGGAAGACGAAGGGCACCGAACCGTAGGCGAAACCGCCGTTGACGAACCCGGTCTTGCCGCCCTTGCGCTCCGGATACCACTTGCCCACCATGTTGACGCAGGTGGCGTACACCATGCCCGCGCCCATACCGCTGAACATGCTGAAGCCGATGTAGGCGAAGACGACGTGCGGCGCGAAGGCCAGCGACAGATAGCCCATCAGCGTGCCCGTCGCGCCGAGCATCATCGCCCAGCGGGCCGGCAGTTTTCCGCTCTCACGCAGTTTGCCCGCGGGGAAGGCCACCGCGGCCTGGAAGAAGACCCAGACGGTCATCATCCAGAAGATGTGCATGCTGTCCCACTGGTGCGCCGTGTGCAGGGTGTCCTCGGCGGACGCGAAGGCGTACTCGGCGGAGGAGATGCCCATCATGCCGACCCAGGGCAGGATCACCATCCACTTGCGTTTGCGCCCCATGATGTCGATGTCGGACTCGCCGACGCGGTAGACGCGTCCGTTCTTGTCGGTCACCTCGCGATACGCGGCGACCCGTGGAACGTCGGTGGTTGTCACGTTGTTGCACCCCTTGCGTCGAAAGATCTGGCCAGCGCCCCCTGTCCCATGCCTTTCGTGCGCGTACGGGCCCCGGGGCCGGCCGACGCGCACCGTCGGCCGGCCCCCGCTCCCTCACCTCATGTACCGCCCCCCAGCACACCCGCCTCCCGCGCCCAGCGGTACTTGGCGCCGAGCACGGCCACCGGCTTCTCGGTCGTGTACGGGTACGCCACGACCCCTCGTTCGAAGAGGTACTGGCAGGCCTCCTCGACCTCCACGTCGCCCGCGAGCGACGCCACCACCGGCTTCTCGATCCCGCGCTCCCGGAACTCGGCCACCACGCGCGCGGTGAGCTCCGCGAAGACCATCGGAGGAGTGACGATGGTGTGCCAGTAGCCGAGGACCAGGGAGTGGATGCGCGGATCCTCCAGGCCCAGCCGGATCGTCGCCTCGTACGTCGACGGTGGCTCGCCCCCGGTGATGTCCACCGGGTTGCCCGCCGCCACTGAGCCTTACCTCACGAGCTCACCCGTCAGCGGCAGGTTCTAGTCTGGTGGGCGCTCGCCGGAGGAGGCGGGCCGCCGTCCGACAGCAGCACCCCGCTGCCACCGGCCCCGGTGATGATCACGACGTTGTCGCCCTTGGGGGCGGGAAGCACCGGCAACGCGCGCGCGTACTCCAGCATGTCGTTGAGCCCCGGCGCCCGGATGACCCCGGCCTGCCGCAGGATGTCGTCGTACACGGCGTCGTCGCCCGCGAGGGCCCCGGTGTGCGAACCGGCCGCCTTCGCGCCCGCCGCCGTACGGCCCGCCTTCAGCACGACCACCGGCTTCTTCGGCACGGTCGCCCGGGCGGCCTCCACGAAGGCACGCCCGTCCTTCAGGTCCTCCAGGTGCATCGCGATGCACTGGGTGTTGGGGTCCTCACCGAACCAGGTCAGCAGGTCGTCCTCGTCCAGGTCCGACTTGTTGCCGAGCCCGACGATCGCCGACACGCCCGTCCTGGTGGTGCGCGCGAAGCCCAGGATGGCCATCCCGATGCCGCCCGACTGCGAGGTCAGCGCCACCCCGCCCTTGACGTCGTACGGGGTGCAGAACGTGGCGCACAGGTCCTGCCAGGTCGAGTAGTAGCCGTAGATGTTCGGTCCCAGCAGCCGCACGCCGTGCCGCTCGGCGATCGTCACGATCTCCGCCTGGAGTTCGTGCTCGCCGGTCTCCGCGAAACCGGAGGGGATCAGCACGGCGTTCGGGATCTTCTTGCGTCCCACCTCCTCCAAGGCGGAGGCCACGAACCTGGCGGGGATCGCGAAGACCGCCACATCCACCTCACCGGGAACGTCCGTGACACTCCTGTACGCCTTGCGGCCCAGAATGTCATCGGCCTTGGGGTTCACCGGGTGGATGTCGCCCGCGAAGCCCCCGTCGACGAGGTTGCGCATCACGGAGTTGCCGATCTTGCCCTGCTCGTTGGACGCGCCGATGACGGCGACCGAGCGCGGCTGCATCAGCCGGCGCATCGACGCGAGGATCTCGTCCCGCGTGTACTTCCTGCGCGGCGTGGGCTGTGACTCGGCGAGGATCACCCGGATGTCGGCCGCGACGGCCCCCTCCGCCGTCGCGATCACCGGGTTGAGGTCCACCTCGGCGATCTCCGGGAAGTCCGCGACGAGTTCCGACACCCGGCGGATCTGCTCGGCCACGGCCCACCGGTCGACGCCCGCCTGGCCGCGCACTCCGCGCAGGATCTCCGCCGACCGGATCGAGTCCAGCATGGACAGCGCCTCGTCGGGCTTCACCGGGGCGAGCCGGAAGGTGACGTCCTTGAGGACCTCGACGAGCACTCCGCCGAGCCCGAAGGCGACCACCTTCCCGAACGTCGGGTCCGTGACCGCCCCGACGATGACCTCCTGCCCCTTCGGCAGCAGCTCCTGCACCTGCACGCCCGAGATGCGGGCGGCGGCGTCGTAGGCGCGGGCGTTGTCGATGATCGTGTGGAACGCGGCCCGTACGTCCGCGGCCCCCTCGACGCCGACGATCACCCCGCCGGCGTCGGTCTTGTGCAGGATGTCCGGCGAGACGATCTTCATCACGACGGGTCCGCCGAAGCGCGCCGCGAACGCCACGGCCTCGTCGACGTCGGTCGCCAGTTCCTCGCCCGGTACGGCGATCCCGTACGCGTCGGCGATCACCTTGCCCTCGGGCGCGGTCAGCGCGGTCCGGCCCTCGGCCCGCACGGAGTCGAGGAGGGACCGCACCCGCAGAATCCGGTCTTCGGCCATCACGTCAGATCACCCCGTTCGACTTGAGCAGGCGCACTTCCTCGTCGCCGAGGCCGAGTTCGCCGACGTAGACCTCTTCGTTGTGCTCACCGAGCAGGGGCGAACTGGTCACGGCCACGGGGGAGTCCGACAGCTTGAGCGGGCTGCCGACGGTCACGAACTCGCCGCGCTGCGGGTGCGGCACGGTGACCACCATCTCGTTGGCGACCAGTGAACTGTCCTCGATGATCTCCCGCGTGGACAGGATCGGCCCGCACGGGATGTTGTGGGCGTTGAGCCGCTCCAGCACCTCCCACTTGGGCAGCGTCGAGGACCACTCCTCGATCAGCTGGAACATCTTGTTCAGCTTGGGCAGCCGCGCCTCGGGCGTCGCCCACTCGGGGTCATCGGCCAGCTCGGGCCGGCCGATGAGCTCGCTGATCGGCCGCCAGCCGACGGGCTGCACGATGACGTACACGTAGTCGTTCGGGCCGCCCGGCGCGCACTTGACCGCCCAGCCGGGCTGGCCGCCGCCTGACGCGTTCCCGGACCTGGGAACCTCGTCGCCGAAGTCCTCGTTGGGATATTCAGCGAGCGGCCCGTGTGCCAGGCGCTGCTGGTCCCGCAGCTTCACCCGGCACAGATTCAGTACGGCGTGCTGCATGGCCACGTTGACCCGCTGCCCGCGCCCGGTGCGCTCCCGTTGGAAGAGCGCGGCGAGGATGCCCGCCACGGCGTGCACGCCCGTCCCCGAGTCCCCGATCTGGGCCCCTGTCGCCAGCGGCGGCCCGTCCTCGAAACCGGTGGTCGACATCGACCCGCCCATGGCCTGCGCGACGACCTCGTACGCCTTGAAGTTGGTGTATGGGCCTTCGCCGAACCCCTTGATGGAGGCGTAGACGATCCGTGGATTGATCTCCTGGATGCGGTCCCAGGTGAAGCCCATCCGGTCGACCGCGCCCGGTCCGAAGTTCTCGACCATGACGTCGGAGCGCCGGATCAGCTCGGTGAGGATCTCCTTGCCGCGCTCGGTCTTGGTGTTGAGGGTGATGCTCCGCTTGTTGCAGTTGAGCATCGTGAAGTAGAGGGAGTCGACGTCCGGCAGGTCACGCAGCTGCTTGCGCGTGATGTCGCCGGTCGGCGCCTCCAGCTTGACGACGTCCGCGCCGAGCCAGGCGAGCAGCTGGGTCGCGGAGGGGCCGGACTGGACGTGGGTCATGTCCAGGACACGGATGCCTTCGAGGGCCTTGGTGGACGGTGCAGTCATCGGGGGCACCTCACTTGTACATGGTCTGGTTCATGGTTCCGGGGGCGTACGCGTCGGGGTCGACCCAGACGTTGATCAGGGACGGCTTGCCGGACTCGCGGGCACGCCGGAGGGCCGGGCCGATGTCGGCGGGGTCGCGGACCTCCTCGCCGTGACCGCCCAGCATGCGGGCGAACTCGTCGTAGCGGACGTCGCCGAGGGTGTTGCCGACCCGTTCGCGGTCCTTGCCGTACTTGGCGGCCTGGCCGTAGCGGATCTGGTTCATGGAGGAGTTGTTGCCGACGATGCCGACGAAGGGGAGGTCGTAGCGGACGAGGGTCTCGAAGTCCCAGCCGGTGAGGGAGAACGCGCCGTCGCCGAAGAGCGCGACGACCTCCTTGTCGGGCCGCGCCTGCTTGGCCGCGAGCACGAAGGGGACGCCGACGCCGAGCGTGCCCAGGGGCCCCGGGTCCATCCAGTGCCCGGGTGACTTGGGCTGCACGACCTGGCCGGAGAAGGTGACGATGTCGCCGCCGTCGCCGATGTAGATCGAGTCCTCGGTGAGGAAGTCGTTGATCTCGCTCACCAGGCGGTAGGGGTGGATGGGCGAGGCATCGGACCTGAGCTGCGGCAGCCGCTTCTCCAGGGCGGTCTGTTCCGCCGCGCGCAGCTCGTCCAGCCACTCCTTGCGCCGGGACGCGCCTCCGTTGACGCGTCCCGAGGCGGCCTCGGTCACGGCCTTCAGCACCAGCCCGGCGTCTCCCACGATGCCGAGGTCGATGTCGCGGTTCTTGCCGACCGTGCGGTAGTCGAGGTCGATCTGCACGACGGTCGCCTCCGGCGACAGCCGCTTGCCGTAGCCCATGCGGAAGTCGAAGGGCGTACCGACGATGACGATGACGTCGGCGCCCGAGAAGGCGTACCGGCGCGAGAGCTGGAAGTGGTGCGGATCGCCGGGCGGGAGGGTGCCGCGGCCGGCGCCGTTCATGTACGCCGGGACGTTCAGCGTGCGCACCAGCTCGACGGCCGCCCCGGTGCCCCGGGTCGTCCAGACCTGGCTGCCGAGCAGGATGGCCGGCTTCTCGGCGTGCACCAGCAGGTCCGCGAGCCGCTCGATCGCCTCGGGGTCGCCGGCCGAGCGGGTCGAGGCGCGGTAGGCCCCTGCCCGCGGCACGCGTGCCTTCGCGGCGGGCACCTTGGCGTCCAGCACGTCGCGCGGGATCTCCAGGAAGGAGGGCCCGGGCGCACCGTGGTAGCACTCGCGGAACGCCATGGACACCAGGTCCGCCGCGCGCGCCGTGTCGGGCACGGTCGCCGCGAACTTGGTGATGGGGTTCATCATGTCGACGTGCGGCAGGTCCTGGAGAGACCCCATCTTGTGCTGGGTGAGGGCCCCCTGACCGCCGATCAGCAGCATCGGAGACTCGGCGCGGAAGGCGTTGGCGACACCGGTGACGGCGTCGGTCGTCCCCGGGCCCGCGGTGACCACCGCGCAGCCGGGCTTGCCGGTGATGCGGGCGTAGCCGTCGGCGGCGTGGGCGGCCACCTGTTCGTGGCGTACGTCGACGACCTCGATGCCCTCGTCGACGCAGCCGTCGTAGATGTCGATGATGTGGCCGCCGCACAGGGTGTAGATGCGGTCGACCCCCTCGGCCTTCAGAGCCTTGGCTACGAGATGACCACCGGAAATGACGTCCTGGGTGTCGTCGGGCATGGCGAAGTCCTGTCCCTTCGTAGGGGGTTGGAACGGCTCGCGGTACATTGCATACAGTCGACGGATACTGTATGAAGCTTGTTATCCCGCATCCGGTGGGTGGTGTCCAGGGGGCGTGCGGCACTTTCAGTCAGGAGCCGAAATGGACCTGTACGAACACCAGGCAAGGGAACTCTTCGAGGAACACGGCATCTTGGTGCCGCGGGCCGAGGTGACGGACTCACCCAAGGAGGCCCGTGGGATCGCACGCCGGCTCGGTGGCCGTGTGGTGGTGAAGGCGCAGGTGAAGACCGGTGGCCGGGGCAAGGCGGGCGGGGTCAGGATCGCCGCCGACCCGGCCGCCGCCGAGCTCACCGCCCGTCAGATCCTCGGTATGGACATCAAGGGTCACACCGTCGGCAAGGTGATGCTGGCCCAGCCGGTCGACATCGAGGCCGAGTTCTACGTGTCCTACGTACTCGACAGGGCGGCCGGCCGTTTCCTCGCGATCGCCTCAGCCGAAGGCGGCATGGAGATTGAGGAGGTCGCCGCGAGCCGGCCCGAGGCTGTGGCCCGCGTCCCCGTCGACCCGGCCCAGGGCGTCACCTCAGCGAAGGCGGGCGAGATCGCCGAGGCGGCCGGACTGCCACCGCAGAGCGTCGACGTCCTCGTACGGCTCTGGGAGATCCTGGTCCGCGAGGACGCCCTCCTCGTCGAGGTCAATCCGCTCGTCCGCACTGGGCAGGGCCAGCTCCTCGCCCTCGACGGCAAGGTGACACTCGACGACAACGCCCGTTTCCGCCAAGTCCGTTGGGGCGCGGAGGACACCGGGCACGACGATCCGCTGGAGGCCGCGGCCGCCGCCAAGGGACTCAACTACGTCAAGCTCGACGGCGAGGTCGGCATCATCGGCAACGGCGCCGGCCTCGTCATGTCGACCCTCGACGTGGTCGCGGGCTGCGGTGCGCGGCCCGCCAACTTCCTCGACATCGGCGGCGGAGCGAGCGCCCGGATCATGGCCGATGGACTGTCGGTCATCCTCTCCGACCCGGCCGTGAAATCCGTCTTCGTGAACGTCTTCGGCGGCATCACCGCCTGCGACGCGGTCGCCGACGGCATCGTCCAGGCCCTGGACACCGTCCGCCTCACCAAGCCGCTCGTGGTGCGCCTCGACGGCAACAACGCGCCCCGGGGGCGCGCCATCCTCGACGAGCACGCGCATCCGCTGGTCGAGCAGGTCACCACGATGGACGGCGCCGCCCGCCGTGCCGCCGCACTCGCCACCACAGCCTGAGGAGACGGAACACCATGGCCATCTACCTCACCAAGGAGAGCAAGGTCCTCGTCCAGGGCATGACCGGTGGCGAGGGCATGAAGCACACGCGGCGCATGCTCGCGGCCGGCACGAACATCGTCGGCGGCGTCAATCCGCGCAAGGCCGGCCGTACCGTCGACTTCGACGACCGGGCCGTGCCCGTCTTCGGCACGGTCGCCGACGGGATGCGCGCGACCGGAGCGGACGTCACCGTCGTCTTCGTGCCGCCCGCCTTCGCCAAGGCGGCCGTCACCGAGGCCGCCGACGCCGGCATCGGCCTCGCCGTCGTCATCACCGAGGGCATCCCCGTCCACGACTCCGTCGCCTTCACCGCGTACGCCGAGCGGCAGGGCACGCGCGTCGTGGGCCCCAACTGCCCGGGCCTCATCACGCCCGGCCAGTCCAACGCGGGCATCATCCCGGCCGACATCGCCAAACCGGGCCGGATCGGCCTGGTCTCCAAGTCGGGCACACTGACGTACCAGCTCATGTACGAGCTGCGCGACATCGGGTTCTCGACCTGCGTCGGCATCGGCGGCGACCCGGTCGTCGGCACCAGCCACATCGACTGCCTCGCCGCCTTCCAGGACGATCCCGACACCGAACTGATCGTCCTCATCGGCGAGATCGGCGGCGACGCGGAGGAACGCGCGGCGGCCCACGTCCGCGAGCACGTCACCAAGCCCGTCGTCGGCTACATCGCCGGGTTCACCGCACCCGAGGGCAAGACCATGGGGCACGCGGGCGCCATCGTGTCCGGCTCGTCCGGCACGGCACAGGCGAAGAAGGAAGCACTGGAGGCGGCCGGGGTGAGCGTGGGCAGCACACCGACCGAGACGGCGCGGCTGGTGCTCGCACGACTCGAAGGCCGATAGAGGGCCCTCGCCCTCCAAGACCGCCAGCAGGCCATCGCGCTCCAAGGCCCGACAGCGGCCGCCGCACCCCAGGGCCTGACGGCGGGCCGCTGTACCCCAGGGCCGACAGTGGGCCGCCGCACCCCACGGCCGACAGCGGCTACTGCACCCCAAGGCCTGACAGCGGGCCACCACACTCCAAGGCCGACAGCGGCCGTGCGCCTCCAAGTCCGCCAGCAGGCCACCACCGCCGATTCCCGCCCCCGACTGTGCACCGAGAGCGGAGCAACCCCATGGCACCCACCCTCACCCTCAAATCCGGCACGTCCTGGCCCGATGCGTGGCAGCGCTGCCTCACCGTCGCCCCAGAGGCCTTCCGCGACGACCGGGTCCTCAACCTCTGGAACGCCGCCTGGCAGGCGGACGGCCGGGTCCTGCCCGGCGTCAGCCCCGTCGACGGCAGTCCGATCGCCGGCCCGCCGCGCCTGGACGGGGCCACCGCCCACCGGGCCGTGCGCGCCGCCCTCGACCAGCACCGCGCCTGGCGGCACGTCCCCCTGCCGGAGCGCCGGGGCCCGCGTCGCGGCCACCCTCGACGCTCTCGCCGAACACCGCCGACTGCTGGCACTCCTGCTCGTCTGGGAGATCGGCAAGCCCTGGCGGCTCGCCCAGGCGGACGTCGACCGGGCCATCGACGGGGTCCGCTGGTATGTCGACGGCATCGAACCGATGCTCGCCGACCGGGCTCCGCTGGACGGCCCGGTGTCCAACATCGCCAGCTGGAACTACCCGATGAGCGTGCTCGTTCACGCAATGCTGGTGCAGGCACTGGCAGGCAACGCGGTCATCGCCAAGACCCCGACCGACGGCGGTGTCGCCTGCCTGACCCTGGCCTCGGCGCTCGCCGCCCGCGAGGGGATTCCCGTCACCCTCCTCAGCGGCAGTGGGGGCGAGCTGTCCCAGGCGCTGGTGCGGGCGCCCGAGATCGGCTGCGTCTCCTTCGTCGGCGGCCGCGACACCGGTGCCGCGGTGGCCACGGCCGTCGCCGACCTCGGCAAACGACACGTACTCGAGCAGGAAGGACTCAACACCTGGGGCATCTGGAACTATTCGGACTGGGACGCGCTCACCGCGGTGATCCCGAAGCTCTTCGACTACGGCAAGCAGCGCTGCACGGCGTACCCGCGCTTCGTCGTCCAGCGGCAGCTGTTCGACGCGTTCCTGGCGGCGTACCTCCCGGCGGTGCGCACGCTGAGGGTCGGTCACCCGCTCGCCGTGCAGCAACAGGACGACTCGTACCCGGAGCTGGACTTCGGGCCGGTCATCAACGCGGCCAAGGCGAAGGAGTTGCAGGACCAGGTCGCCGAGGCGATCGAGCGCGGCGCCGTACCGCTGCACCGCGGCAGTCCGTCCGACGCCCGCTTCCTGCCCGGCCAGGACACCTCCGCCTACGTCCAGCCGGTCACGCTCCTCAACCCGCCCCGGTCCTCTCCGCTGCACCACGCGGAGCCCTTCGGCCCGGTCGACACGATCGTCCTGGTCGACACGGAGGCGGAGCTGCTGGCCGCGATGAACGCCTCGAACGGCGCACTCGTCGCCTCGCTGTCCACGGACGACCTGGCGACCTACGAGCGGCTCGCACCGCAGATCCGCTCGTTCAAGGTCGGCAACGGCAGGCCCCGTTCCCGCGGCGACCGCGACGAGCTGTTCGGCGGACTCGGGGCGTCCTGGCGCGGCGCGTTCGTCGGCGGTGAGTTGCTGGTGCGCGCGGTGACGCGGGGGCCCGCGGGGGAGCGGCTGCCGGGGAACTTCCCGGAGTACCAGCTCCTGCCCTGAAGAGGGACTGCCGTGCCCGACGCCGGTTCGCCATGGGATCTCCCGCGTGGACGGCCGGCGTCGGGCACCGCCGAGGCGTCGCTCAGGCGATGCCCTGACGGTCGGGACGCAGGGCGAACGCGCGGTCCGACGGAGTCGCCGCGGTCTCGGCGACCGCCTGCCGGAGCAGTTCGCGGTGGCGGAGCAGCGGCTCCCGTCGTTCCGGCGGCGCGAGCAGAAGCAGGTCGTCCAGTCCGGCCAGCATGCGCCGCGACACCTGCGGGCTCCCGGTGGCGCACCGCCGCACCTCGGTGAACCCGAGATCCACCAGCTCGGTCCACCCCGGCACGGGCTGCACCAGCCGCACCGCACCGCGCCGGTCCCGGTGCGGGACGGCGTCCAGTGGGCGTCGACTCAGCGACGCCAGGAACTGGACGATGCGGTCCATCGCCTGGACGGCGGTCGTCGGGTCGTTGATCGCGGGTGACAGGGCGCGCAGCGCGATGTCGGACAACTGCCGCAGTCCGAAGCCGAGATCCTGGTGGTAGGTCCGTTCCACGCCCACCGAGATCGTGTAGCGCAGGGACCTGCGGGGGCGGAGCCGGGCCGCCGTGGACGGCCAGTACGGGCGTATCGGGCACCACGAAGTCCCCGATCCGCGGGATCAGCCACAGCACGACCCCGTGTTTGCGCGCCACCCGCGCCAACCGCGCGATGTGCGCGTCCCGCAGCACCCCTGCCCGGCCCTCGTGCGGTACCCACGCGGTCGGGGAATCGAGGCGGGGACGTCCTGTTCGCTCGCCGGCGCGGGCATCGAGGCGGTCACTCGGAAGGACTCCGTGGCGATCCGCGCGATCACATGGCTGATCCGCATCAGGCGCAGGGTGGTGTTCACGTACAGCACGAACAGGAACAGGCTCAGCGCGACCATGCAGAGGGTGAGGACCGGCTGCACCAGCGGCACCGACGTGACGGAGCGGGGGTCGTCGGTACTGTCGAAGGAGGTCAGCACCAGCAGGGTCAGCACGAAGGTGGCGAGGAAGACGGCGAAGGTCGCCTTGGTGATCCGGCTCCGTACGAAGAGCCGCACGACGCGCGGGGTGACTGCCCGCTCGCCATCTGCACGGCCACCAGAGAGATGCTGAAGACCACACCGATGAAGGTCATCATCGCCGAACCCACCGCGCTCACCACGGCCCGCGCGTCCTCCGCGAACCGCAGCAGCTCGTCGAGGGTCTCGTAGTCGCCGTCCTCCCGGAGCGCGTCGACGACGGCCGTGTCCAGCGCCTCTGCCCCCACCCAGACCACGAAGACGCTCACCATCGCCACGGTGGGGGCGAACCAGAACGTGTCCCGCAGATGCTCCCTGAGCGGCGACAGCGCACGCGGGCGACGACCCGGAGAAGGGCTCTGCGTAACCATCCCGTCGCTCATGGTGTGACCTTAGGGGTATCGGCGGGTGAGGTACCGGACCCCCGCCAGGGGGAAGGAAACGCAGGTGAAAGGCACTCCGAAACCTTGGTATGGTTGTCCATGTCGCCGCCGGGAACAGCCCCGGCAGGGCGACGGACACCTGGTCCGGGTGGCGGAATGGCAGACGCGCTAGCTTGAGGTGCTAGTGCCCTTTATCGGGCGTGGGGGTTCAAGTCCCCCCTCGGACACTTGCAGGGACGTTCACGAGACCGTCCGAAGCGTTCACGGATTACCGGCGAGTCATGTGACTCGCCGGTATTTTGTCGTTTCTGGGGCCTCGAGCCTCGTGTTCGGCTCGATGAGGGTGAGGCGGTGGCGGTCCAGGTACTGCGCCTCTCACCTGCGGAAACAGGACATGCCTACGCGACGGCTGGTAGCCGTGGCGTAGGCATGTGGGGTTTTCAGGGGGTGGAGCGCGGCGGAGGTGTGTCACTCGCGTGGCGGAGGCTCGACCTGATCGGTCGGAAGCGGTCGCACCCGCGGCGGATCAGAAGACGCACTGAGGGAAGCCGGCCGGGCGGCCGGACCGGGGTCGGTGCCCGTGGTGTGAAAATAAGGGCAACGGTTCGATCACTGTGCGTGCCAGAGGCTCACACCGGAGCTCTGGTGCGGGGTAACGTGCGCGTTCAACTTGATCATCGCACTGTCCAGGGACTGTCATGCCCGATCCTTTTACGCCACCGGACGACCGGTCGGTAGCGCCGGTGACCGCCCGTGTGACGGCCGAGTCGCGAGCCGGATCCTTGAGGCGGCGTCAGATGCTGTGGTCGGTGCTGCCACCGAGCGTGGTCGCCGTGGCCGGTGCGGTAGCCGCCGCGCTGGTCAGTGATGGCCACCTGGACCGGGCGGACCAGGTGGCGATGTCCGGCAGCGTGGTCCTCATCGGCGCCATGGCGGCCGGAATCGCGGGTGCAAGGGCTTCGGCGGAGGCACGAGCAGTCACCAAGCACTGGACGGAGCTGTCCCGTGCGGCCGACCGGGACCGTGCCGAGCTGGCCGAGCTGATCCGTACCACGGCCGAGGGCAGAGCCGAACTGGAGTCGCTGTTCCGTCGGCTGAAGGCCGGGGAGCCCCCTGTGCGGCGCCGGCCGGAACTGCCCCCGCAGACCGGCCCGGACCAACTCTCCCGACTCGGATTCGAGATCGCCGCCGCCCGGCACGAGGCGGAGGCAGCCCTGCTGGAGACCGCCGCCGGTGCGCTCGGGGCGGAACACAGTGCCAAGCTGGAGCAGTTCGAGGTGTTCGCCAACCTGGCGCGCCGGCTCGAGTCACTGGTGCACCGCGAGATAGGTCTGCTGGACAGCCTGGAGAACGAGGTCGAGGACCCCGACCTGCTCAAGGGGCTGTTCCAGGTCGACCACCTGTCCACCCGGATCCGCCGCTACGCCGAGAACCTGGCCGTGCTCGGCGGCGCGAACACCCACCGCCAGTGGACGCGTCCGGTCGGCCTGACCGACGTGCTGCGTTCCGCCGTCGCCGAGATCGACCAGTATGCCCGGGTCAAACTGGTCCCCCCCATTGACGGAACGGTGAGCGGCCACGCCGTGGTCGACGTCGTCCACTTGCTGGCCGAACTGCTGGAGAACGCGACGGTCTTCTCGCCGCCCCAGACGACCGTGCACGTGCGGGTCGAACCCGTCGCCGCCGGGGTGGCGATCGAGGTCGAAGACCGGGGCCTGGGCATGTCGGCAGCCGAGCGCAACCAAATGAACACGGTGTTGGGTGCACCCGACAAGGTCGCCCTCGGCGAACTGCTGCAGGACGGCCGGATCGGCCTGTACGTGGTCTCGGTTCTGGCCCAGCGGCACGACATCGCCGTGCAGTTGCAGAGCAACGTGTACGGCGGCACTCAGGCCGTCATGGTGTTGCCCACGGCACTGCTCGGCCCGCAGCTGGCAGCTCCCGCGCCCGAGCACCCCGCTGTCGCGCCCCCTGACGCGGAGCCGCAGGACCCAGTGGAGCCCGATGCGACGGACCCCCCGGCGACAGGGACGACCGTCGTCGCGGATCCGCCCGTGTCCGATCCCGAACCGCAGCCCGCCCCGATGCCCTCCGACGGCGAGGACGACCGTCCGCAGCTGCCTCGGCGACGCCGGGACCAGGCCGCCGAACAGCCGCACCCGGTCCCCAGCGCCGGTAGTTCTTCCGAGGACGTCGCACACGACCCGGGCCTCATGGCCGCGTTCCAGACCGGACTGCGCAGGGCCGAGGAAACGGAGACGCCCTGACACCCGAAGGCCACGCTGAAGGCCCGGGGCCCCGTCCACCAAGCCATTTCCTTCTGCCGAAAGAGGAGTACACGATCGTGGCGAGCGAAGACCTTTCCTGGCTGTTGACAGGTCTGGTGAACCGGGTGCCGCACACCCGAAGCGCCTTGTTGCTGTCCTCGGACGGACTGGTGAAGGCAGCGGAGGGGCTCGACGTGGACGCCGCCGACCAGTTGGCCGCGCTCGCCAGTGGGCTGTACTCACTGGCGCGCAGCGCGGGCCGGCGCTTCGACGACGGCGGCGACGTGCGGCAGATAGTGACGGAGCTCAGCACCTCGATGCTGTTCGTCTCGTCCGCCGGGCACGGCGCGGTGCTGGCGGTGCTGGCCGGACGCGAGGCGGACGCGGCGGTGCTGGGCTACGAGATGGGCATGATGGTGAAGAGCGTGCGCCCGCACCTGGCCACGCCGCCGCGGCACGTGGTGGGGTAACCGATGCCTCCGGTCCTCCCCGAGGGACCGCTGACCGACGAAGCGGTCGGGCGGCTGGTCCGTCCCTACACCGTGAGCGACGGCCGGACCAGGGCCACGTCCCACTTCACGCTCGTGACCGTGGTGCGGGCCACGGGTGTCCAGACGCAGGGCACCTTCGGCCTGGAGCATGCGCAGGTGCTGGCGCTGTGCGAGAGCCCTGTGAGCGTCGCCGAGGTCGCGGCCCGGATGCAGGTGCCGGCCGCCGTGGTCAAGGTGCTGCTGTCCGATCTGGCTGAGGGCGGCGCGGTGGTCGCAGGCCAGGCGCGCCCGCCGTCCGCGGACCACTACGCACTACCTGATCGAGACCTCCTGGAAGCGGTGCGCGATGCCCTCCTCAAACGACTGTGACGCGCTGCCCGCCGAAGCCCTGCCGGTGGGAATCAAGGTGCTCATCGCCGGTGGGTTCGGCGTGGGAAAGACCACCTTCGTCAACACGCTCAGCGAGATCGAGCCGCTGAGCACCGAGGAGATGCTGACCGCCGTCAGCGCGGCCACGGACCGACTGGACGGAGTGGAGAACAAGGCCACCACCACCGTGGCCCTGGACTTCGGCCGGATCACCCTCAGTCCGTCCCATGTCCTGTACTTGTTCGGCACACCCGGACAGGAGCGCTTCTGGTTCATGTGGGACGAACTCTCCGAGGGGGCGCTCGGGGCGGTGGTCCTCGCCGACACCCGCAGGCTGGAGCACTCCTTCGCGGCGGTGGACTTCTTCGAGCGGCGCGGCATCCCCTTCGTCGTCGCCGTCAACGAGTTCGACGGCGCGCACCGCTACCACGCGGAGGAGGTGCGGACCGCGCTCGACCTCAGGCAGGAGGTGCCGGTGGCGCTGTGCGACGCCCGCGTCCAGAGAACGGGCATCCGCGTGCTGCTCGAACTGATCCAGCACCTGATCACGACAAGGAGTTCTCATGGCAGCGACACCGCCCCACCCCTCCTCCGGACCTGAGTCCGGGATCGCCGTGCGCCACCTGCTCCTCCCCCCGGAGGACCCACAGGTGCGTACCCGATCCGAGCGGCTGCGCGCGCTGGGCATCGAAGCCCGTCCGGACACGGAACTCGACGCCTTCGCACGGGAGCTGGCACAGCGCACCGGCGGCTGCTATGCCGGGGTCAACTTCTTCCTCGACGCCGACCGCCAGTACTTCGCAGGCTTGTACAGCGCCGCACAGGACACCCCGGTGCACGTGGGATCGCCGTTGCTTCAGGACCCGGTGCCCGGCCGCGTCATGCCCCGCGACATCGACATGGGCATCTGCCCGCACGTGGTCAAGCGTCGCCGGGCGCTGGTGCTGGAGGACATCCGGGATTTCCCGCGGTTCGCCGGAAACCGGGTGGTCGACGCGATCGGCATCCACTCCTACCTGGGCGCACCGCTGATAGACAGCACCGGCGTGGTGCTCGGCACCATCTGTGTAGTCGACCAGGACCCGCAACCATGGGGGCGCAAGGGGCTGGAAACCATCAAGTCCATGGCTGCGGAACTGGTCGAACGACTCGAGGAGTCGGCGCGCCGCCGCACCTGACCAGCGCTGCCGGAATTTGCATGACCCACCCATGGTCTGTGAGCCGCAAGTTCCGGGAAACGGCCGTCGATAAGCGGGCGGGCGAGCGGGTCAGACACCCCATGTCGTTCGATGTCGAACGGCGTGGGAGTGCATGGTGCGACCGGGCGGCCGCTCCGTCGTACAGGGCCCGGGTCGTCCTGGAACGTGACGGAGATCGTGTCCAGCGCCTTCGCGAGCCGGTCAGTGTCGGCCTTCTCGCTGGTGGCCGGTCAGGCCGCTGAAGGCCTGGACGACGTCGTACGCCGGCACGGTCCGCCCGAGCGGGATCTCGCTGCCCGGCTTCAACCGGCCGGGCCCCTTCGGGTACAGGGCCCGGTACATGCGAGCACCCGCGGGAGCGGCCCGACGGCGCGGAAACGCCCGGATGCTGGTGCCGGCGACGGGTGACGGCTGTTCGTGCGCTACGGCCCGACTCATCCGCGCCACTTGACGCGTCGATGCTCCCCGGCAGGTCGGCGCTGTGGGAAGGGAACGGAGCGGATCACCCTCCGAGCGCCGTGCCGACGACCTCGCCGCCCCAGCCGTCCCGGGCGCGCCAGACCGACACACGTCGAGGATGATTTCGTCGACGCGCGGCACCTTTCCTGCTGTGTGACGCCCTCCGTGGGGCCGGGCAGTTCATTCGGGCATCACACTGTCTCGTCGCCTGGAGGGGCCGCGGATGCGGTCGCGGTAACGCCCTTCTTTCGTGGCAGGGGTTGGGCGGCCGGCCGGGTGGCCGGGGACGCGCGGGGGCGGCGTGGACAGACCGTCGCGAGGGGGCCGGGGGCGTGGCCGCTCACCCCCGGTACCCCCGAAGCTTGCGGTACAGCGTCGCCCGGCCTATCCCCAGGGCCGCCGCCGCGCGTGCCTTGTTGCCGCCGTGGCGGCGCAGTGCCTCCAGGATGGTGGCGCGCTCGGCGTGTTCCATCGGGCTGAGCGGGCGTGCGGCCGGCCCTTCTCGCACGGCGTCCGGCAGTTCCGGCCGGCGGACCGGCCCCGAAACCCGCCGGTGCTCCGCCAGAGCCCGGACGACATGGGCCAGCTCGGTGACGTTGCCCGGCCAGGCGTAGAGCTCGAGGGCGCGCAGGGCGTCCAGTGTCCAGGTCAGCGGCGGCTGCCCGAGGGCCGGCCGAGGGGCCAGGGCCGGGAGCAGCTCCCGGATGTCCTCGGTGCGTTCCCGTAGCGGGGGCAGGGTCACCGAACGTGCGGACAGCTTGTCCAGCAGGCGTTGCAGGCACGGGCCGACCGGAGTGCCGGGCGTGTACGTGATCAGCAGCCGGGTGTCCGGGTGCGTGTCGAGCAAGGAGTTGAGCGCGGCCACGCCGGGCTGCGCCAGACGCTCGGCGTGCCGGAGCAGGAGCGGCCGATCTGCCAGCCACGCGGGCAGGGTCCGGTCGAGTCCGGCGTCCTGCGCGGCGTCGACGACCTGGACCGTCTCCGCGCCGAGCAGCTCCCGGCCCAGCGCTGACTTGCCGGTGCCGCGCTCACCGGTCAGCAGCAGCGGCTCCGGCGACCGCACCAGCTCGACCGCGCGCCCGACGGCGTGCCGCCACGGGACCGAGGAGCCGGTGAGTCCGACCGGCGGGCGCGGCGGGGCCGATGCCGACGGCATGGGATCTCCGAGCGGTTCCAGGACGGCGACGACCCCGATGACCGTGCCGTCGTCCAGACGCACGGGGGTGACCTGCGCCGTGCACCCGGCGTCCTCGGGCAACCCCGCCTCACCCACACCGTCCCCACGGCGCGCGTTCACCGCCACGCGCTCCAGCGCCTCCAGCACCTTGGGCGTCAGGAGCCGCTGGGCTCCGTCACTGACCAGCCGGTTGCGGCCGTCCACGGCGGCCACCGCCCGTCCCGCTCCGCGCGCGACCCTCTCGGCCCCGGGTGTGGCCCTCTCGGCCGCACGCGCGGCCCCCT
Organism: Streptomyces viridochromogenes DSM 40736; assembly: GCF_000158955.1. GTDB lineage: Bacteria > Actinomycetota > Actinomycetes > Streptomycetales > Streptomycetaceae > Streptomyces > Streptomyces venetus. Next base: position 7,429,919 of record NZ_GG657757.1, read on the forward strand.
CGGCCCCGGGCGCGGCCCTCTCGGCCTCAGGCGCGACCCTCTCGGCCCCGCGCACAGCCCCGTCCGCCCCACTCGTGCCCCGGTCGGCCCCGTCCGTCTCACGCCCCGTCCCATCCGGCCCGGCCGTGCGCAGATACGCGTCCAGCAGGACCCGTTCCGCCCGCCCCGCCCGCGCCCGCAACTCCGTCTCGACCGCCGCGGCGGCGGCCTCCGCGAGGGCCGCCTGCGGGTGGGGCGCACGCTCCGCGCACAACCGCGACGCGACGGTCACCGTGCCGAGCACCTGTCCGCTCTCCGGCCCGAGCACCGGGGCACTCACGGCGGACACCTCCTGCCACCGGTCGAGGAAGTGCTCGGGCCCGTGCACCTCGGCCCGCCGCCGAGTGCGCAGGGCGAGGGCCGCGCTGTTGTGGCCGACCTCCTGCTCCGCCAGGACGGAGCACGCGTCGAGCCCGGGCGTGCTCCCCGCCGTCCACAGCACGCGCAGCCGCTCGTCGGTCAGCAGGAGGAGCGAGCGGTCCGCGCCCAGGGCGGGGACGATTCTGTCGAGCACCGGCCGGGCGGCACCGAGCAGCGCCGACTCCGGCGGCCGGACGGGAGCGGCGGCCGGTTCCTTCAAGTCGTGCGGCACGCCGAAGAACCGCGCCCGCCGCCACGCCGCGACGACCTCCTCCGGGACGCCGCCGGGCAGCGGACACCCCGCCAGGAACCGCTCGCGGGCGAGACGCAGCGAGGGCCGGGCGGTGGCAGCGGGGGAGGGCTCTGTCGTGGTCACGGCATGCACACCGTAGCGGGTCCGGTTGAACGGCCAACAACTACTGCCCCCAGATGCGGAACGTCGACTTCCGTGGAAGGTGTCTCGTAATGAGACACCCGCGGCGTGCCCAACCGTCACATGATCATGAACGCTCGATGCCCGCCCCGACTTCCCCCCGCAGGAGCATCCCCGTGTCCACCGTCGTCGAGACCGACGTCCTGATCGTGGGCAGCGGCCCCGCCGGTGCCTCGGCCGCGCTCGCCCTGAGCACCTACGGCGTGCCCAACATCGTGGTGACCCGCTACGCCGGACTCGCCGACACGCCCCGCGCGCACATCACCAACCAGCGCACCATGGAGGTGCTGCGCGACCTCGGCGTGGAACAGGACGTCGTCGCGCAGGCCACCCCGCAGCACCTGATGGGCAACACGACGTTCTGCACCAGCCTCGCGGGCGAGGAACTGGGCCGGGTGCGCTCCTGGGGCAACGACCCGCTGGTGCAGGCCGCGCACGAACTCGCCAGCCCCACCCGCATGTGCGACATGCCCCAGCACCTCATGGAACCGGTCCTCGTGAACGCGGCCGTCGCCCGCGGCACCCGGCTGCGCTTCGAGACCGAGTACCTGTCGCACAGCCAGGACGCCGACGGTGTCACGGCCACCGTCCGGGACCGGCTGCGCGGGGACACGTACGAGATCCGCGCCAAGTACCTGATCGGCGCCGACGGCGGCCGGTCCAAGGTCGCCGCGGACGCCGGGCTGCCGATGGGCGGCCAGATGGGCGTGGCCGGCAGCATCAACATCGTCTTCGAGGCGGACCTCACCCGGTACACGGCCCACCGCCCCTCCACCCTGTACTGGGTCCTCGCCCCCGGCGCGACCGTCGGCGGCATCGGCGCGGGCCTGGTCCGCTGTGTCCGACCGTGGACCGAGTGGCTGATCGTGTGGGGCTACGACGTCACCGCGGGCGCCCCCGACCTCACCACCGAGTACGCCGAGGAGATCGTCCGGGGGCTCGTCGGGGACGACCGGATCCCGGTGACCGTGAAGTCGTCCTCGGCGTGGACCGTCAACGAGATGTACGCCGAGCGGTACTCCAACGGCCGCGTCTTCTGCGCCGGCGACGCCGTGCACCGCCACCCGCCGTCCAACGGCCTCGGCTCCAACACCTCGATCCAGGACGCGTACAACCTCGCCTGGAAGCTCAAGCTCGTCCTCGACGGCACGGCACACCCCCGCCTGCTCGACAGCTACACCGCCGAACGCGCGCCCGTCGGCCGGCAGATCGTCACCCGCGCCAACCAGTCCATCCGCGAGACCGCCCCCGTCTTCGAGGCGCTCGACGGACTCTCCCCGCAGACGCCCGAGCAGTTGTGGGCCAACATCGCCGCCCGGAAGGACACCGGCGAGGCGGCCGAGAAGCAGCGCGCCGCACTGCGCGAGGCGATCGCCTTCAAGGTGTACGAGTTCAACGCCCACGGCGTCGACCTCAACCAGCGCTACGCCTCCGACGCGATCGTCCCGGACGGCACGCCCGACCCCGGCTTCGCCCGTGACCCCGAGCTGCACCACCAGCCGTCCTCCCGCCCCGGCGCCCGTCTCCCGCACGCCTGGATCACCTCCGGCACCCGCACGCTCTCCACCCTCGACACCGTCGCCCAGGGCCGTTTCACCCTGCTGACCGGCATCGGGGGAGAGGCATGGGTGCGGGCCGCAGAGGCCCAGGAGCTGGAGATCGCCACCGTCGTGATCGGTCCGGGGCAGGAGTACGAGGACCCGTACGGGGACTGGGCGCGGCTGAGCGAGATCTCCGACGCGGGCGCCCTGCTCGTACGCCCCGACGGCTTCGTCGCGTTCCGGCACGCCTCCGCCGCCCCGGACGCCGGAGAACTGCTCGCCGACGCCCTCAGGCGGATCCTCGGACCCGCCTGAGCGCGCCATCATGGAAGAGGAAAAGCAAGCCGCGGACGCCGACGACGAGGAGCCGGGATGACCACCGACGCGACCGGGACCAGCGTCACCGAGCAGGCCGTCGCCAGCCTCGGCACGACCGCCGACCCGCGGCTGCGCGAACTGCTCACCGGCCTCGTCCGCCATCTGCACGACTTCGCGCGCGAGACCCGGCTCACCCAGGAGGAGTGGGAGCGCGCGATCGCCTTTCTCACGGCCACCGGGCAGGCCTGCACCGACACCCGGCAGGAGTTCATCCTGCTGTCGGACGTACTCGGCCTGTCCATGCTGCTGGAGACCCTCGACGGCCACGACGCGCCCGGAGCCACCGAGTCGACCGTGCTCGGGCCCTTTCACATGACCGAGTCCCCGGCCCGCGCCCTCGGCGACGACATCGACCTGGTCGGCGGCGGCGAGCCGTGCGTCGTCAGCGGCCGGGTCCTGTCCGAGGACGGCACACCGCTGCCGGGCGCCGCCGTCGACGTCTGGCAGGCGGACGACAAGGGCTATTACGACGTCCAGCAGCCCGGCGTCCAGCCCGCCGGCAACGGACGCGGACTGTTCACCGCGGACACCGAGGGCCGCTTCTGGTTCCGCACCTGCGTCCCGGCGCCGTACCCGATCCCCACCGACGGCCCGGTCGGCGACCTGCTGCGCGCGACCGGGCGGCACCCCTACCGTCCCGCGCACATCCACTTCATCGCCGCGGCCGAGGGACACACGCCCGTCACCACGCACATCTTCGTGTCCGGGGGCGACTACCTCGACTCCGACGCGGTGTTCGCCGTGCGGCGCAGCCTCGTCCAGGACTTCGCGACGACCGACGACGCCTCCCTGGCACGGGAGTTCGGCGTGCGGAACCCCTTCCGGCAGGCGCGGTTCGACCTCGTCCTGGAGCGGGCGTCATGACCTCCGAGGGTGACATCTCCCAGGGGGACATCTTCCGGGGCGACTTCTTCCAGGGTGATTTCTCCTACGAGACCCGGCCCGTACGCGTCGTCTTCCGGCCCGGCGCGGCCGTCACCGCGACTCCCGGCGAGGCCGCGCGCCTCGGTCTGCGGCGGCTGCTCGTGGTGTGCGGAAGCCGCGGCGAGCGCGTCGCCCGGGCGGTCGCGGACGCGCTCGGCGACTCCTGCGCCGGACTGCACGCCGAGGCCCGCATGCACGTACCCGTCGAAGACGCCGACCGGGCCGTCGCTGTGGTGCGGGCCGCAGGGGCTGACGGGTGCGTCGCGGTCGGCGGCGGCTCCGCGATCGGGCTCGGCAAGGCGATCGCCCTGCGCACCGGGCTGCCGCTGATCGCCGTGCCGTCCACCTACTCGGGTTCCGAGATGACCCCGGTCTGGGGCCTGACCGAGCACGGCGCCAAACGCACCGGCCGCGACCCGGTCGTGCAGCCGCGCAGTGTCGTCTACGACCCCCGGCTCACCCTCTCCCTGCCCGTACCGCTGACCGTGACCAGCGGCGTCAACGCGCTCGCGCACGCCGTGGAGGCGCTCTACGCGCCGGACGCCTCGCCGCTGGTCTCGGTCATGGCCGAGCAGGGCGTACGGGCGATGGCCGAGGCGCTGCCGCGACTGGCCGCCGACCCGAAGGACCTGGACGCGCGCGGCCGGGCGCTGTACGCGGCCTGGCTGTGCGGCACCTGTCTCGGCGCGACCACGATGGGACTGCACCACAAGCTGTGCCACGTGCTGGGCGGCAGCTACGGACTGCCGCACGCCGAGACGCACACCGTGGTACTGCCGTACGCGCTCGCCCACAACGCTCCCGCCGTCCCTCAGGCGCTGACCGTGCTGCGCCGGGCGCTCGACGCGGACGACGTGCCGGGCGCCCTGTGGGAACTGTCCGGACGCCTCGGCGCGCCCCGCTCGCTCGCCGAACTCGGCCTGAGGGAAAGCGACGTGACACCGGCGGCGGACCGCGTCGCGGGCGAGCCGTACGCCAACCCCCGCCCGGTGACGGCGGAGGGGGCCCGGGCCGTGCTGCTCGCGGCCTATGGCGGAGGCCCACCGCAGACCACTGGGCTCCCGTTCGCGGACACTGGCTGACCGCAAGCCCTCCTACGGTCGAGGCATGACACAGACGCAGAAGATCCTCGTCACCGGTGCCACCGGAACCGTCGGCCGCCACGTCGTCGCCGAACTGCTCGCCCGGGGCCACGAGGTCCGCGCCCTCACACGGGACGCCGCGAAGGCCGGTCTCCCGGCCCAAGTGGAGGTCGTCGAGGGGGATCTGACCGAACCCGGCACCCTGGCACCGGCTCTGGAGGGCGTCACCGGCCTCCATCTGATCACCTTCGGCGGGGCCGCCTTCACCCCGCTGGAGACCGGCCCGCGGATCCTGGAGACGGCCCGCTCGGCCGGTGTCCGCCGGATCACCGTGCTGCACGGCGGCGGGCCCACCCCGTTGGAGGACGCGGTGCGTGCCGACGACACCGTCGACTGGACGGTGCTCATGCCGGTCGAGTTCATGGCCAACGCACTGGAGTGGGTGGACGGGATCGTCGCCTCGGGTGAGGTGCGGGAGCCGTTCGTCACGAGGCTGAGCGCCATGGTCCACGAGGGCGACATCGGGGCCGTCGCCGCGGTCGCGCTCACGGAGGAGGGGCACGGACGCCAGGAGTACGTGATCACCGGCCCCGAAGTGCTCACCGTGGGCGACAAGGTGACGACCCTCGCCGCCGCCGTCGGCCGGGAGATCGCCCTGGTAGAGCTGACCGAGGAGCAGGCCCTCGCGCGGTGGCGGGCGGCGTACCTGCCGGAGGACGTGATCGACTTCCTGCTGGAGGCGTACGGGAACACCCCCGAGGTGGGCCGTACCGTCTCGGACGCCGTCGAGAAGGTCACCGGCCGCCCGGCCCGGACCTTCGCCCAGTGGGCCGCCGCACACGCCGACGCCTTCAGGCCGTAAACCCTCTTGACTGTCTCGTATTGAGACACCCGTGCCCGAGACCGGTGCGGCACGATGGACAAAGGGGGTGTGACCGCAACAGGGTGCGGCCGTCGGCGGACCGCGCCGTGCGGCCGTGCCACCCGATGAAAGGTGAACCACATGGCCCTCGCACTGCTCCGGCGCCGGTGGCTCAAAGGCACCCCCGCCGCAGCGGCGGGCCTCGCCCTCCCCCTCCCGTCCGGCGCCGGCGCCGTGACCCGCGAGGTCGTCGACCCGATGGGCACGCCCCTCGCCGCCGCGGACGTCACCGTCACCGCACTCGACACCCACCGGGTGGCCGCCCGCGGGATAACCGACCCGTACGGCTACTTCCTCGCGGCGCTGCCGCCCGGCCGGTACAGCCTGATGATCGCGGCGCAGGGCCTCCAGCCGCACCGCGAGACGATCGAGATCTCGATGGGCGTGCCGACGCCCACCGAACGGGTCTGGCTGCGACCGGCCGAGGCCCTCCAGCTGCCGGCGCCCGGAAACTGGCTCTTCGACCCGCCGCACACCGCGATCCGGTTCATCGCCAAGCACGTCGGCATGGCCCATGTCCACGGCCGTTTCGAACGCTTCGACGGCGGGATCCAGATCGCCCAGGACATGTCCGAGTCCCGGGTGAGCGTCCGTATCGACGCCTCCAGCATCACCACCGGAAACACCACCCGCGACAACCATCTGCGGTCCGGTGACTTCCTGGACGTCGAACGCTTCCCGTACATCGACTTCAACAGCACCCGCTTCGCCTACCGGGGCGGCAGCAAGTGGTCGCTGCTGGGCTCCCTCACCATGCACGGTGTCAGCCGCTCGGTCTCACTGGACACGACGTACCTCGGCACCGTGAACGGCGGCTACGGGCAGGAACTGCGCTGCGCGGCCCTGGCGACGGCGGAACTGCACCGCGAGGACTTCACGTTGAACTGGCGCTCCATGCTGGCCCGGGGCATCGCCGTGGTCGGCCCGACGGTCCAACTGGAGCTGGACGTCCAGGCGATGTACCGCACCCACGACACCCCGACCCCGCCGGAATAATCCCTGGCCCCGTTCCGCCTCGCCTCCCTACACTCACCGGGTATCCAGCGCCGCCCACGACGTGAGCGGGCGCGAACTGCCGTGACGAACGAGGGGAGAGGGCCATGCGTGACCACACCGTTGTCGCCGTCTCCCCGCAGCGCTACGAGGTGATCCTCGTGTCCTCGTCGTTCCGGTGCCCGCTGCGCGGCCGGCACCGGATGACCGGGACGAACGTCTGACACCACAGGACCGGCACAGGATGCTGACGCCACGTCAGGGTCCTGTGCCGCCCTGCCCTTCCCGCCCGGAAATCGCGCTGCCCCTCTCCCGATCGCCTCGAAAGGCCATGGGCCGTGCGCATCAACCACAACCCGCTCGCCGCCGTCCGCAACCTCGGCATCCTCGCCCACGTGGACGCCGGCAAGACCACCGTCACCGAACGGATCCTGTTCGCCACCGGAACCACGCACAAACGCGGCGAGGTCCATGACGGCACGACCGTCACCGACTTCGACCCGCAGGAACGGGACCGGGGCATCACCATCTTCGCCGCGGCGGTGAGCTGCGCCTGGGACGGTCACCGGATCAACCTGATCGACACCCCTGGGCACGTCGACTTCGCCGACGAGGTCGAGCGTGCGCTGCGCGTCCTCGACGGGGCCGTGGCCGTGTTCGACGCGGTGGCCGGGGTCGAACCGCAGAGCGAGTCGGTGTGGCGGCAGGCCGACCGGCACGGCGTTCCGAGGATCGCCTTCGTCAACAAGATGGACCGCGCCGGTGCCGACCTCGACGCGGCCGTCACGTCGATCCGGGAGCGACTCCATCCGGCCCCGCTGGTGGTGCAGCTGCCGATCGGCTCGGAGGACACCTTCGCCGGTGTCGTCGACCTCGTCCGCATGCGCGCCCTGGTGTGGTCCGACGGCGACGCCTTCGAGGAAGCGCCGGTGCCGGACGGCCTGCGGGGCGAAGCCCTCGCACGCCGCCGGGCGCTGGAGGAGGCTGTGGCGGAACTCCATCCGGGAGCCCTGGAGGAGTTCTGCGACACCGGCACGCTCTCCGAGCGGACGCTCTCCTCGGCGCTGAGGGAGCTGACCCGGGACGGTGCCGGAGTGGTCGTGCTGTGCGGCTCCGCCTACCGCAATCGCGGGGTCGAGCCCCTGCTCGACGCGGTCGTGGCCTACCTGCCGTCGCCACTGGACGTGCCGCCGGTCCGGGGCGCCCACGACGGTGACGAGCAGGAGCGGCCCGCCGACCCGGCGGCTGCGCCTGCCGCCCTCGCGTTCAAGGTGCACGCCACCCCGACGGGACGGCTGACCTACCTGCGGATCTACTCCGGGACCATCGAGAAGGGAGACACCCTGTGGGACGCGAGCGCGGGACGCACCGAGCGGATCGGACGGATCCTGCGCGTCCAGGCCGACCGGCACGCACCGCTGGACCGGGCCGTCGCCGGGGACATCGTCGCCGTCGTGGGGCTCAAGTCGGCCCGCGCCGGCTCGACCCTGTGCGCGCCGGACGCCCCGCTCGTGCTGGAGCCTGCGGGTGTGCCCGAGCCGGTGGTGTCGGTCGCGGTCGAGCCCCGCGGGGCCGGTGACACCGACCGACTGGCCACGGGGCTGGCGCGGCTCACCGAGGAGGATCCCTCGCTGGTCGTACGGACCGATCCGGAGACCGGGCAGACCGTGCTGTCGGGCATGGGCGAACTGCACCTGGAGGTGGCGGTGGAGAAGCTCCGGCGCGAGCTGGGGCTGGAGGTCAACGTAGGGCGCCCCCGGGTCAGTTACCGCGAGACCGTCGGCCGGGGCGTGTCCGGACTGGTGTACCGGCACGTCAAACAGGACGGCGGGGCGGGGCAGTTCGCCCATGTCGTGCTCGACGTGGAGCCGCTCGCGGACGGCGGTTTCGAGTTCCGCTCGGCCGTCGTCGGCGGGCGCGTGCCGCAGGAGTACGTCCGGGCGGTCGAGGCCGGATGCCGGGACGCCCTCACCGAGGGGCCGCTCGGCGGGCACCCGGTGACCGGGCTGCGGGTCACGCTCACCGACGGTTCGACGCATGTGAAGGACTCCTCGGACACGGCGTTCCGCACGGCCGGCCGGCTCGGCCTCCGGGAGGCGATGCGCGCCTGCGCGATGGTCCTGCTGGAGCCGGTGGTCGAGGTCACGGTCACCGTGCCCGAGGACGCGGTGGGCGGAGTGCTCGGCGACCTCGCCGCCCGGCGCGGCAAGGTCACCGGCTCGGACACCCGGGCGGGTGCCGCGGTCGTCACCGCCACCGTGCCGCTGGCCGAACTGTTCGGCTACGCGACCCGGTTGCGCAGCCGCACCCAGGGCCGCGGCACCTTCACGGCCCGGCCCACCGGCTATGCGCCGGCGCCGGTCGTGACACCGGTGCGGTAGTACGGCACCGGCCCCTCCGGAAGAGGAGGGGCCGGTGTCCCTCAGGGGGCCGACACACCGTGGACGGCACGCCGTACTCCGCCCCGGTGGAATTCCGGTTGCCCCGGGCACCGCCTCGTGCCAACCTCGCGATCATGCCCACCTTCACCGCCTCCGACGGCACCACCCTCGCCTACCACGTGACGGGCGACGGCCCGCCCCTGGTCTGCCTCCCAGGGGGTCCCATGCAGGACTCCGTGTATCTGGGGGAGTTGGGGGGCCTGACAGCCCACCGCACCCTGATTCGGCTGGACCTCAGGGGCACCGGCCGGTCCGCGGTACCGGGGGACACGGCGTCGTACCGCTGCGACCGGCAGGTCGCGGATGTCGAGGCGCTGCGCGAGGAGTTGGGGCTGGAGCGGATGGACCTGCTCGCTCACTCGGCCGGTGCGAACCTGGCCGCGCTGTACACGGCCCGCCACCCGGACCGCGTGGCGCGGCTCGCCCTCGTCACGCCCAGCGTCTTCGCCGTCGGCCTCGGCATCACGGCCGAGGACCGGCTGCAGACGGCACGCCTGCGCCGGGACGAACCCTGGTTCGCCCCGGCGTACGCGTCCCTGGAGGCGATCACGTCCGGCCGGGCGACGGCGGACGACTGGGGCGCCGTCGCCCCGTTCTGGTACGGCCGCTGGGACGACGCGGCGCGGGCGTTCCGCGCGGCGGAGGAGCACCAGCGCAACGACGAGGCCGCGGCCCTGTACGCCTCCGACGGCGCCTTCGATCACGACGCGACCCGGGCCGCCCTCGCCTCGTTCTCCTCGCCAGTACTCGTCCTCGCCGGGGAGTACGACGTGGCGGGGCCCGCGCGAGTGATGAAGGAGTACGCGGGCCTCTTCCCGAGGGCTGAACTGGCCGTGCAGGACGGGGCCGGGCATTTTCCCTGGCTCGACGGTCCGCAACGGTTCGTCAGCGCCTTGGCGGCCTTTCTGGACGAGGCCGGGTAGCGTCAGCGGTCAGTGAACTCCTCAATGAGCTGCTGGGCCTTCCCCGTTAGTCGCCGTGGTGCACGCCCTCAACCCGCACGTCAATCCGAACCGCAACGGCTGGTCGTTCTGGATCGTCACGGCCACGGGGCAACTGCTGCAGAGCATTCGGTAGCGGGCGGCAGCTCGGTTCGCGCCTCGCTTCGCAGTCCCGTCACCACCAGGACGATGACGGGACAGGTGACTTTGCCGTGTTCACCGTCATGAGCCTCGACCGGAGCGAGAGGCCGCGACGGGCTGGGTGGGGCGTCCTCCGGACAACTCGCCCCAGCCGGCGCCACGAGTCACCTACGTACCGGCCACCCGCAGGATGCTGCCGCCGCACGGTACCGGCCGGGTGAGATCGGGGTCACCGAACTCCGCGCGCAGGGCCTGGAAGAGGGTCACCTTGTCCGCACCGAAGCGGCGGACGTGGGCGGCGTATTCGTCGGGGGAGAGGAATGCCGACGGCCGGGACTTGGTGTGGAACTTGTCCGCGTACATCACCAGCCTCTCCTCCTCCGTCACCGCCAGGTAGTCGGCGGGAGGGAGGGGCAGACCCTGACTCACGATGTCGTGCCGCGTGAGTCCCACGCCGGTGTGGTGGGAGCAGAAGCGGCGGAGGGCCACGGGGAAGCCCTCCGCTTCGAGGATCTCGTGGCCGAGCAGTCCGTGCCGGATGTAGTTCTCGTGGTCCAGCCTTCCGTCGTCCCCGTAGAGGCGGTAGACGCCGATGTCGTGGAGGAGGCAGCCGGCGCGGACCAGTTCGGCATCGAGATGAGCGAAGCGGGGCGCGGAGAGGAGCTGCTCGGCGATCCCCCAGACGATCTCGCAGTGCGTGTGGACGAGCGTGAACGCCTCGGCGGTGGGCGCGTGCTTCTCGTGCAGCGCTCGGATCTCTGCGGGGCCCGGAATGCTCACCGGGGGAGCGTAACAACCACCGGTCCCGCACGGTCGGCCAGTTCCCACGCCGTCTGTTTTCACGCGATCGGGTGAGGCTGCGGAGAAGCGGGCACGGGCTGGGACCGCGGGCCGTTCGAGCTGGTGACGGGGGGTTCTCGTCCATCGCCATCACGACAACAGCCGGAGCACACCATGGGCCTGACTTTCCACCGCAACCCGGACGGCACCACGACCGGGCGCAACGAGGCCAACGGCTTCACCGTGACGCACGCCGAAGAAGAAGAGGTGAAGCGGCAGTTGTACGAGGACGCCGGGTGGGAGTACACGCCTCCACCGCCTCCTGTTCCGCCCGGATTTTATCGATTCTCTCTGGTGCACGACGAGTTCCGGTCCTCCGGGTTCGGGGACGAGAGGTATGCGGGGCTGCGGGCGCGTCCGCCGGAGGGGTGCGTGGCGGTCGACTGGGGATGCTTCGCCCTCGAGTGCGAGCGGCCGGGGAAGACGCTCATGGACGCGGTCGCCGGTACCGTCGCGGAGGTTCGCCGGGAGCACGGGCTGGTGATGAACAGCCTGGGCGTCGAGAAGCCCCAGGAGTGGTTCGACGCGGACAACAAGAACGGATACGCGGCGGAGATCGTCGCGCACCTGGTGCTGATGGCCGCTGACCGCGCCCGACTGCTCGGGTATCGGCGCAAGGACGTGGTCCGGCTACTCGATGCCACCGGGATCGAGTAGCCGGTGGGGTGGATCAGCGGTCCCTGACCCCGTTGGCGGTGTGGTGCGCCTCAGGGCAGGAGAGCGGCCGGCCCCGGGACGAAGTCCGGATCCACCTGCGCCGCCAGATCCTCCCCCGTGCGGGCATCCGCCCACGCCCGGGCGTTGCGCAGGTGGAACTCGACCGCGTGGCGGTGGAGGCGGTCCCAGTCGCGGGGGCGGGAGTCCACGGCCTCGCGGAGGACGGTGAGGGCGTGCCGGTTGTGCGGCTCCAATGACGCCAGCGCGTCCGGGCCGGACTCGGTGCGGCCCTGCTCCGCCGCGCGGACCCAGGGCGAGTGCACCAGGTGGGTCAACAGGTCGTCACCGACCTGTTCCTTGAGGAAGAGCAGGTCGTCCTCGCAGGTCACCTTGTTGCCGATGACCGCGATGCGGATGCCGAACCGTTCCGCGTGGTCACGGTACTGGCGGTAGACCGAAACACCCTTGCGGGTGGGTTCAGCAACCAGGAAGGTGAGGTCGAAGCGGGTGAACAGGCCCGAGGCGAAGGCGTCCGCGCCCGCCGTCATGTCGACGACGACGTACTCGCCGGGCCCGTCCACGAGGTGACCGAGGTACAGCTCGACCGCGCCGAGCTTGGAGTGGTAGCAGGCCACGCCCAGGTCGGACTCGTCGAACTCGCCCGTGACCATGAGCGGGACACCACCCGCGCGGCCGACGTGCCGGGCGTGCAGCTCGTCGTCGCCGAGCGGGCGGAGCAGGCGGGAGCCCCGTCCCGGCGGGGTCGTCTTGATCATCACCTCGGGGGAGGCGATGCGGGGGTTCGTGCCGCGCAGAAGGCCTTTGACCGCGTCCAGATGCTCGCCCAGGGGAGTGGCGGGCCGCTCCTCGCCGCCCAGAGCCTCGGCCAGGTGCTGGTTGATGTCGCCGTCGATGGCGAGGACCGGGGCGCCGGAGCGCGCCAGGTGACGGGAGAAGAGTGCCGACAACGTGGTCTTGCCGCTGCCACCCTTGCCGACGAACGCGACCCTCACGACCGTCCCGCCTTTTTGAAAATGGATGTCATGTAGTTAGGTTTAGGGAGTGATCGTCACCACTGTCAAATTCCTTGGGCCGTTAGGGGTCGCCTTGATGTAATCACCTTGATGCATATGCTGTGCAAGTGCGTGTCATGAGCATCAAGAGTCCGTTCCGCTTCCTCGCCGCCCTCGTCCTCGTCCCGGGCCTGACCGGCTGCTTCGCCTCCCCGGGCGGGGGGTCGTCGCCGGACGGCGGGCCGTTCGGCTCCCGGCTGCGTGTCGCCCTCGCCTTCCCGCCCGCCGAGAACTTCTCACCGTACGGAGCCGACGCGACCCTGCTGAGCCGGCTCGGCGTCACCGAGGGGCTGACCGCCCTGGACGCCAACGGAGGCGCGAGCCCCGCGCTCGCCCGGTCCTGGCACCGGGAGGGCGACCGCACCTGGCGGTTCACCCTGCGCGAAGCCACCTTCCACGACGGCACGGACGTCACCCCGTCGGCAGTGGCCGAGGCGCTCACCCGCGCCACGAAGGCGAAGCCCGCGCCCGCCGCCCTCGCCGGTGTCCGCCTCACCGCGAAGCCCGACGGCGACCGTGGCATACGCATCACCACCACCGCCGCCGCCGACCCCGTCCTGCCCATGCGGCTGTCCAGCCCGAGCCTGGCGATCCTCTCCCCGAAGGCGTACGGCAAGGGCAACCCCGACCCGGTCGGAACCGCCATCGGGCCCTTCGAGATCACGAAGGTGAGCGGCGGCGGCTCCGCCTCCCTCGACCGCTTCGACGACTACTGGGGCGGCCGCGCCCACGCCTCCGGCATCGACGCGCGCTTCGTCAAGGACGGCACCGCGCGAGCCAACGCGGTGCGCACCGGCGACGTCGACATCGCCGAGGCGCTCCCCGTCGCCCAGGCCGCCACGCTCGACAAGGCCACCCTCCAGGAAGCCGGCACCACCCGCACCACCAGCCTGCAACTCAACACCCGCTCCGGGCCCTTCCAGGACCCGAAGCTGCGGGCCGCCGCCCGCGAGGCGGTCGACACCTCCACCCTCGTCAAGGGCGTCTTCGAGGGCTACGCCGACCCGGGCGCGGGCCTCTACGGCCCCGCCGTCACCTGGGCCGAGAGCAAGCGCGTGAAGCCGACCGGACGCGCGGACGCGGCCCGGCCCGACGGTGCGCGGATCACCCTCGCCACCTACGACAACCGGCCCGAGCTCCCCGAAGTCGCCCAGGTGGTGCAACAGCAACTCGAGAAGGCCGGCTTCGAGGTGAAGCTCGAAGTGCGCGAGTACTCACGGCTGGAGAGCGACGCGCTGGCCGGGAAGTTCGACGCGTTCATCGGCGCCCGCAACAGCCTCCTGGACACCGGCGACCCCGTCGGCATCCTCGCCGGCGACTACACCTGCGACGGCGGCTACAACCTGGCGCTGCTGTGCGACAAGAACGTCGACCGGGCCGTCGAGAAGGCCGACGCCACCGACGGCACCGGCGAGCGGCAGGACGCGGCCATGGCCGCCGAGGCCGAGATCCTCGGCACCGACGCGGTCGTGCCGCTCGCCCACCAGCGGATCATCGCGGGTGTCTCCACCAAGGTCAGGGGCGTCGTGCTCGACCCGTACGAGCGGACCCTCGTGAATGCCGGCACGCGTCGCTGACCTGCGGGTCAGGCGGGCAGTTTCGTGTCGACCACGCAGCTGATCTCCACGACCTGTCCGGGGAAGGTCAGTTCGGTGACCCCGAGGGCCGTGCTGACCGGGCGGTGGTCGCCGAAGTACGCCCGGTTGGCTTCCGCCACCGCGCCGGCGTTCTTCACCAGGCCCACCACGTACAGCGTCTGCGAGACGATCTGGTTGCGTGTGACGCCGTAGTGGGCCAGGACCCTGTCGATGTTGGCGTGGGTCCGCTCCAGCTGGGCGGCGAAGTCGTCCGTGGGACGGAAGGTGCCCGCCTCGTCGAACGCGAGCTGCCCGGAGACGTGGATCAGATCGCCGGACCTGATCGCCTGCGCGTAGCCGAAATGGCTCTCGGCCGGGATGGCATGGTCGTAGACATCGGGAGTGGTCACCGTTCCTGTCCTTCCGTCGAGCATGCACGGGCGTGCTCTCTTGTGGTTACTCGGAAACCGTAGGAGAGTGGGCGCCGAGCTGGAAGAACGCACTTTTCGGTGACAGGGGAACCAGATGGTGACCAAGCAGCAACTGAGCGGGCTGCCCGAGGACGCGGACCTGAGAAGGGCGGACTCCCTGGCGCGGGAGATCTTCTCGGACGTGGCCAACAAGTGGGCGCTGCTCATCATCGAGGCCCTCGGCGAACGCACCCTGCGCTTCAGCGAGTTGCGCGACGAGGTCGAGGGCGTCAGTCACAAGATGCTCACCCAGAACCTGCGGATGCTGGAGCGCAACGGCCTCGTCGACCGGAAGGTGCACCCGACCGTGCCGCCGAAGGTCGAGTACACGCTGACCGAGCCGGGCCGGGCCCTGCGCGCCACGGTGGATCTGCTCTGCGGCTGGACCAACCAGTACCTGGGTCACATCGAGGCGGCGCGCGGGCGGTTCGGCAGCTGACCGGCCGGGCGTCAGCCCGCGACCAGCTCCCGCACCTGCCGCGGCGACGGGGCTTCCTCGACCCGCGAGGTCCGGTACAGCCACAGCACATCCCGTCCGAACGACCACACCAGCAGGCCCAGAGCCAGGGCCGCCACCCCGAAGTTGACCGCGTACGGCAGCAGGTCGGCGCCCGCCAGCAGCAGGAGCACGCCCTGGAGCGCCGCGACCGTCTTGCGGGCGGTGCTCGGCGGGAGCGCCGCGGTCAGCCAGGGCCACACCCGGGCGGCGCCGACGAAGACGTACCGCATACCGCCGATCAGCAGCACCCATAGGCCCAGTTGCATCGACACGTACACGCTGAGCACCAGGATCAGGAACGCGTCGACCTCCATGTCGAAGCGCGCGCCCAGCGGGGTCGAGGTGCCGGTGCGGCGGGCCACCTTGCCGTCGACGCCGTCGAGGATCAGGGCCACCGCCGTCAGGCCGACGAACAGCGACACCGGCGGCGAACTCTGGAAGGAGTCCGCGACCAGCGCGGTGACCCCGCCGACGAGCGTGGCCCGGCCGAGGGTGACCCGGTTCGCCGCGCCGAAGCTGCGCAGCCGGGAGCGGTGCAGGGCCCGGGAGAGCACCGCCCAGGTGGCGAACGCGAACGCGAGGCCGCTCAGCCAGCCCGCCGGGCCCATCCCGATCGCCGTGCCGATCAGGGCCAGCAGCAGGACCTGCACGCCCGCCCCCAGGGCGGTCTCCTGCTGTACGAGCCTCGCGTCGTAAGTGTTGTTCAGGGCCACCGAACACCCTCCGGCCGTGTGACAGAGTCGATCAACGCCGCTACTTTGTGCGCGGCCTGTGCACCCCTCGGTACGCAAGCCGCTTCCCGATCGTTCAGGAGGACTTCGATGAAGCAGACGGCACGGTCGTTCTGGGTCGACTCGCCCGGTCGAGGCGGGATCCGGGACGTCGTCCTGCCGGAACCCGGCGAGGACGAGGTGCTGGTCCGGTCGCTCTACTCCGGAGTGAGCCGCGGCACGGAGACGCTCGTCTTCCGCGGGGGCGTACCCGTCAGTCAGCACACGGCCATGCGGGCACCGTTCCAGGAGGGCGACTTCCCGGGCCCGGTGAAGTACGGCTACCTCAACGTCGGTGTGGTGGAGGAGGGACCCGAAGCGCTGGCCGGCCGTACCGTCTTCTGCCTCTACCCGCACCAGACCCGCTACGTCGTCCCGGCGAGCGCCGTCACGCCCGTCCCCGACACCGTGCCCGCCGAACGGGCCGTGCTCGCCGGGACCGTGGAGACCGCCGTCAACGCCCTGTGGGACGCCGCGCCCCTGGTCGGCGACCGGATCGCCGTGGTCGGCGGCGGCATGGTCGGCTGCTCGGTGGCCGCGCTGCTCGCCCGGTTCCCCGGTGTCCGCGTCCAGCTGGTCGATGCCGACCCCTCCCGTGCCTCGGTCGCCAAGGCCCTGGGCGTCGACTTCGCGACCCCCGGCGACGCCCGGGGCGACTGCGATCTGGTCGTCCACGCCAGCGCCACCGAACAGGGCCTCGCCAGGTCCCTGGAACTGCTCACCTCCGAAGGGACCGTGCTCGAACTGAGCTGGTACGGCGACCGGCAGGTCAGTGTGCCCCTCGGCGAGGCCTTCCATTCACGGCGGCTCGTCATCCGCTCCAGCCAGGTCGGCACCGTCTCCCCGGCCCGACCGCACCGCACCTACGCCGACCGGCTCGCCGTCGCTCTCGACCTGCTCGCCGACCCGGCGCTCGACGCCCTCGTCACCGGTGAGTCCGCCTTCGAGGACCTGCCCGACGTGCTGCCGAAGCTGGCCTCCGGCGAGATCCCCGCACTGTGCCACCGCGTCCGCTACGACGAGAACGCCTGACGCGCACGACGCGAACGACTGACGCGCACGACGGGAGCGATCGGCACATCGGCTGACGATTCGTTCCATCCGGTACGACATCGTCCCCGACAAGAGCGCCTGACCTGAGAAAAGACGTACCCGAGGCTGAACAGGGGAAGGAAAGGAGCCGTATTACCCGGCATCCCCGGCAGCAAACGGCGGGGGAGCAGACGCGCCGCACCTGGAGGGTCGTCCGTTGTTCAGCATCACCGTTCGCGATCACATCATGATCGCCCACAGCTTCCGTGGCGAGGTCTTCGGACCGGCGCAGCGCCTGCACGGGGCCACGTTCCTCGTGGACGCCACGTTCCGGCGCGAGCAGCTGGACGAGGACAACATCGTCGTCGACATCGGGCTGGCCACGCAGGAACTCGGAGCGGTCGTCAGCGAGCTGAACTACCGCAACCTCGACAACGAGCCCGATTTCGCCGGGGTGAACACCTCCACGGAGTTTCTGGCCAAGGTCATCGCCGACCGGCTCGCCGAGCGGATCCACAAGGGTGCGCTGGGCGAGGGCGCCAAGGGACTCGCGGGCCTGACCGTCAGCCTGCACGAGTCGCACATCGCCTGGGCGAGTTACGAGCGTGCGCTGTGACCGACACGACGATCGAGCGGCCCGGGCAGACCGGACCGGCACGCCTGAACTACGTTCCGGTGCAGCACGCCGCCCTGAAGAACGCCGAGATCATCCCCATGTCCCTGCGCACCGTGCACTTCGTGCTGCCGGGCGGCGTCGACGACCCGGCGGCACCCAGCGGCGGCAACGCCTACGACCGGCGTGTGTGCCTGGACCTGCCCGGTTTCGGATGGCAGGTGACCAAGCACGCCGTGGCCGGTGACTGGCCCCGGCCGGGAGCGGCGGCCCGTACGGAACTCGCCCGCGCCCTGAGCGGCTTGCCCGACGGTGCCGTCGTCCTGCTCGACGGCCTGGTGGCCTGTGCAGTGCCGGAGATCGTCGTGCCCGAGGCGGAACGGTTGCGCATGGCCGTCCTCGTCCACCTCCCGCTCGGTGACGAGACGGGGCTCGACCCGGTGGTGGCCGCCGAACTTGACGCCAGGGAGCGGGCGGTGCTGCGGGCGGTGCCGGCGGTGATCGCCACCAGCGACTGGGCGGTCCGCCGGCTGGTCTCCCACCACGGCCTGCCCCCGGAGCGGGTCCATGTCGCGGCCCCGGGAGCGGACATCGCACCCCTGGCCCCCGGCACCGACGGCGTCTCGCGGCTGCTGTGCGTGGCCGCGGTGACCCCGCGCAAGGGGCAGCACCGGCTGGTGGAGGCGCTGGCCACGGTGACCGACCTGCCCTGGAGCTGCGTGTGCGTCGGCGGCCTCACCCAGGACCCGGAGTACGTCGCCCATCTGCGGTCCCTCATCAGCAAGCACGGACTGGAGGACCGGCTGGAGCTGGCGGGCCCGCAGTCCGGCGCCGCACTCGACGCCAGTTACGCCAAGGCCGACCTCATGGTCCTCACCTCGTACGCCGAGACGTACGGCATGGCCGTCACCGAGGCGCTGGCCCGGGGCATCCCGGTCATGGCCACCGACGTCGGCGGACTGCCCGAGGCGGTCGGCCGCGCCCCCGACGGCGGAATGCCCGGCATCCTCGTCCCGCCGGAGAACTCCGCCGCCATCGCCGCGGAACTGCGCGGCTGGTTCGGTGAGGCGGACGTGCGACGACGCCTCAAGGCCGCCGCCCGCAGCCGCCGCTCCGCCCTCGACGGCTGGGCGACGACCGCACAGAGCCTGGCGGGCGTACTGCGCCGGCTCCCGACCGACCCCCGGAGGGCCGCATGACGAATCCGGTGACGACCCAGCAGAACGGGGCGATCCCGGCCCAGCCCGGGCCCCGGGGGGACGCCGTCATACCGGGGGCGGGTGACACCGCCTCGGACCCGGCCGGCGCCGCCGTCATCCCGGGCGCCGGCCCCAGCGGCAAGCCCGGCTCGCGCCCCACCGTGAAGCTGCGCGAGGCCGGGCCGGACGACCCGCCCCGTTACGCCCCGGAGTGGCTGGAGCTGCGGGAGCCCGCCGACGCCGCCGCGCGGGCGCACGACCTGCTCGACCCGCTGCGTATCCGGCTGGCCAACCTGCCGGGGAAGTCGGGCGGCGTCGTCATCCACGACCTGGGCTGCGGCACCGGCTCGATGGGCCGCTGGCTCGCACCCTGCCTGGACGGTCCCCAGCACTGGATCCTGCACGACCGGGACCCCTACCTGCTGCACTTCGCCGCGGTCGCCTCCCCGCGCTCCGCCGCCGACGGCAGCCGGGTCACGGTGGAGACACGGCGCGGCGACATCGCCCGCCTCACGCCGGACGCCCTGCACGGCGCGTCCCTGGTGACGGCGTCCGCCCTGCTGGACGTCCTCACCCGCGAGGAGATAGGCACCCTCGCCGCCGCCTGCGCCGGAGCCGGCTGCCCCGCCCTGTTGACGCTGTCCGTCGCCGGGCGCGTGGAGCTGACCCCCTCCCACCCCCTGGACGCGGCGATCGGCCAGGCGTTCAACGACCACCAGCGCCGCGACGGCCTGCTCGGCCCCGACGCGGTCACGGCGGCGGCCGAGGCGTTCTCCGAGAACGGCGCGACGGTACGGTTTTTATCCGAGCCCCTGGCGGCTCGGCCCCGGCCAGGCGGCGCTCACGGAACAGTGGCTGCGCGGCTGGGTCGGCGCCGCCGTCGAACAACGTCCCGATCTGCGCGCCGCGGCCGACGCCTACCTGGTCGACCGCCTGGCTGCCTGCGCCGCGGGCGAGTTGCGCGTCACCGTCCACCACACGGACCTCCTGGCTCTGGTCCGCCCGGCGGGCCGAGCGTCATGAGCCCCCAGGCGACGGGAACACGTCCACGACCGGCCTCCGCCGAGAGCTTCCTTTCTGCCGGAGACCGGCGGCGACCGGGGTCCCATCGAGGAGCCCGGTGCCCCGGCAGCGGCAGCCGCCGAGCCGTCGCGCAGAACCGCCGACGTCTGCGAGGCACCGCCGTCCGTGGCCGACGCGGAGGGCCCCGGCCCCCGCGCCGCTTCCCCGTCGCCCGGCCCGGTCCGCGCCGTCCTGGCCCGGATCGGCTCCCGCAAGGTCCGTACGCACCTCGGGACGCTCGCCGGAGTCGCCATCCTCGGCGTGCTGTTCTGGCGGCTCGGTACCGGAGTCTTCCTGGACGGGCTGCGGCGGATCGACGCGGGGACGCTGCTGCTCGCGCTCGCGATCGGGCTCGTCACCACCGTGTGCAGCGCCTGGCGGTGGGCGCTCGTGGCCCGGGGACTCCGGATCCGGCTGCCCCTCGGGCCCGCCGTCGCCGACTACTACCGCGCGCTGTTCCTCAACGCGGCCCTGCCCGGCGGCATCCTCGGTGACGTGCACCGGGCGGTGCGGCACGGGCAGAGCGAGGGGGACGTGCGGCGGGGCGTGAAGGCCGTCGTGCTCGAACGGGCCGCCGGGCAGCTCGCGCTGTTCGCCGCCGGGGCCGTGATCCTGCTGACGATGCCGTCCCCGGTGCTCGACGAGGCCCGGCACATCGCACCACTCGCGGTCCTGGCCGCCCTCGGCGCACTCGCCGTCGTCCTCGCCCTGCGCATGAACCGGGCAGCGCCCTCCCGACGGGGCCGGGCCCTGCGCGGCACGCTCGCCGAGGCTCGGGAAGGGCTGGTGTCCCGCCGCAACGGACCCGGGGTCATTGTCAGCTCCGTGGTCGTTCTGGCAGGTTACGTCGCCATGTTCGTACTCGCCGCCCGCGTGGCCGGAGTCACCGCCTCCATGGCCGTACTGATGCCGCTCGCGGTCCTCGCGCTGCTCGCGATGGGCCTGCCGCTGAACGTCGGCGGCTGGGGGCCGAGGGAGGGCGTCACCGCCTGGGCGTTCGGCGCCGCCGGCCTCGGCGCGGGCCGGGGACTGGCCGTCGCGGTCGTCTACGGCGTGCTCAGCCTCGCGGCGAGCCTGCCCGGCCTCGTCGTGCTCGTCGCCCGCTGGTACGCGGGTCTGCGCGCGGAGTCCGGGTCCCTCGCACCGGACCCGGGACCCGGCCACGCGCCGACGGGTGGCTACGCGTCGGAGGTCAGCAACGAGAAATACGCCCCGAAGGAATCCGCCAGGCTCGCCAGGAGTTCCTTCCCCTTTTCCGCCGAACCCAGCGAAGGACGGCCGATGACACCGGAATCGGTATAGCCGGACATGCCGAGGGTGAGCAGATGACGCCGGTCGTCAGCGACGAAATCGGAGGTCTCATAACCGGGTCGGAGCATTTCGGGATGAGCGTGCAGAAGGATGGAGGTTTCTATTTCCCCCGCGTGCATGTCGGTGAGCAGCGAGGTGACCACACCCGCCCGCTCACGCGCCGCCTCCCAGTCCTCCGCGGCCGGGAAGAGCGCCATCCGCTCGCCGCGGGCGGAGGACTCCTGAACGACGTTGCCCAGAACGTAGTTTCCGCCGTGCCCGTTGACCACCACCAGGGCGTCGACGCCCGACCGGCGGAGCGAAGCCGCTATGTCCCGTACCACCGCATGAAGGGTCACCGAGGAGATGCTCACGGTCCCCGGCCAGCCCGCGTGCTCGTGCGAGCACGAGATCGTCACCGGAGGAAGGAGGTGCACCGGGTACGCGCCGGCTATCTCCCGCGCGACGGCACAGGCCACCAGCGTGTCGGTCGCCAGCGGAAGATACGGGCCGTGCTGTTCGAAGCTCCCCACGGGAAGCACCGCGACCTGCCGTGAGACGCCGGCACTTCGCGTCCGTACGTCTTCCGTGGTGTCCGCCGGCACCAGATCACTCATATCGTCACGGCCTTTCGTCTCTGCTTAGGAACTCGAGAATCATGACAGACAACATTGGCGTACTCGGCAAGAAGGCACCGCAGCGGACCGGCGTGGAACGCGTCGTGAATGCCCCCTTGCCCACCGTCTACGGGAAATTCCAGGCGATCGGCTACATGGACCACGACCGCGGTGACGAACAGGTCGCGCTGGTCTACGGCGAGATCGGCACGGACGACGTCCTCATCCGGCTGCACTCGGAGTGCCTGACCGGCGACGCCTTCGGCTCCCAGCACTGCGAGTGCGGTGACCAGTTGGACGCGGCCCTGCGCGCGGTCGTCTCCGAGGGAGCCGGCGTCGTCGTCTACCTCAGAGGGCATGAGGGCCGCGGCATCGGCCTGCTCGCCAAGCTGCGCGCGATGGCCCTGCAGGCGGAGGGCCTGGACACGGTCGAGGCCAACCTCGCGCTCGGCCTGCCGGTCGACGCCCGCGACTACGGGGTGGCCGCCCGGATCCTGGACGACCTGGGCGTGAAGTCCGTCCGCCTGATGTCCAACAACCCGCGCAAGCGCGAGGCACTGGTGAGCCACGGCATCAGCGTCGCCGAGCAGGTGCCGCTGCTGATCCCGCCGTGCGAGAACAACATCACGTATCTGCGGACCAAGCGGGAGCGCCTCGACCACCACCTGCCCCACCTGGACGCGGTGGTCAGCTCCTCCTGAGACGCTCTCCTGAAACCCCGGGGCCGATTCCGGTTTCCCGCGACGTGACCTGGGCGAATTCGTACGCGACCCGTGGGTGGGCCGCGTACGCTTCGTGGACGTCCGCCCCTTGAGCGCCGGCCCGCCAGCGGCCGGCGCCTCACGTCCGGAGGCCCACCCGGGATGACCGAGCTCCATCTGTGGCTGCGCCACGAGGCCCGAACGACCGAGCGACGCACACCGATCGTGCCCGACGACGCCCGGCGACTCGTCGAGAGCGGCGTGACACTGACCGTCGAGGAGTCGCCGCAGCGCGTGTTCCCGAATCAGGAGTACGAGGCGGCCGGCTGCCGTGTCGCCCCCGCGGGCTCCTGGGTGTCGGCGCCGCGGGACGCCGTGGTGCTCGGCCTGAAGGAACTGCCGGCGGAGCCGGCCGAACTGACCCACCGGCACATCTTCTTCGGCCACGCCTACAAGGGCCAGCCCGGGGCGGGCGACCTGCTGCGCCGGTTCGCCGCCGGGGGCGGGACGCTGTTCGACCTCGAATACCTGGTGGACGACACCGGGCGGCGCCTCGCCGCCTTCGGGTTCTGGGCCGGCTATCTGGGCGCGGCCCTGGCGGTGCTCCAGCACCGGGGCCAGCTGCGGGCACCGCTCGTGCCCACGACGAAGGAGGACCTGGACGAGACGCTGCGGCCGGCCCCCGGCGACGCCGCGTTCACCGGCCTCGTCATCGGCGCCCTGGGCCGCAGCGGCCGCGGCGCCCGCACGGCCTTCGCCGCCGCCGGTGTGGACCCCACCTGCTGGGACCTCGACGAGACCCGCGACCTGGACCGCGCCGCCCTGCTGCGGCACGACGTGATGGTCAACGCGGTGCTCGCCACCAGCCCCGTCCCGCCCTTCCTTCGGGAGCAGGACCTCGACAGCCCGGACCGCCGCCTGCGCACCCTGTGCGACGTGACGTGCGACGTCGGCTCCCCGCTCAACGTCCTCCCGGTCTACGACGACACCACCGACTGGGACGAGCCCGTACGCCGGCTGCGCAAGGAACCGCCGCTCGACCTGATCGCCATCGACAACCTGCCCTCCCTGCTGCCGCTGGAGTCCAGCGCCGACTTCTCGGCCGCCCTGCTGCCCCACCTGCTCGACTTCGGTGTCACCGGTCCCTGGGGTCACTGCCTGGACCGGTTCCGCCAGGCCACCCGTGAACACGGTCTCGACGAGGGGAAGTTCCATGACCAGTGACCCGGTACCCGCGAGCGGCACCGTCCACTGGATCGGCGCCGGCCTGTCCACGGGCAGCGGCCTGGCGGCGCTGTGCGACACCGCCGAGCGCGTACGGCTCTGGCACCGCACCGAGAGCCGCGCCGCCGACGCCCTCGACCGGCTCGGCCTCGCCGGACGCGCCGAGCCCCGCGCGTACACGCTCGCCGCACTGACCACCGAACTGGCGCCCGGCGACGTCGTCGTGTCCATGCTGCCCGCGCCGGAGCACGCGCCGCTGCTCGCCGAATGCGTACGGCGGGGTGCGCACTTCGCCTGCTCCAGCTATGTGTCCGAGGCGGTGCTGGAACAGGTGCCGGCCGCCGAGAAGGCCGGGGTCGTCGTCCTCACCGAGGCCGGGCTCGACCCGGGTATCGACCACCTCTTCGCCCACGCCCTCGTGGCCCGGGCCCGGGAGGCGATCGGCGACGGGACGCCCGCCTCGTACACCCTGACCTCGTACTGCGGCGGTGTCCCGGCCGTCCCGAACGACTTCACGTACCGCTTCAGCTGGGCGCCCGCAGGTGTCCTCAACGCCCTCCGTTCCCCGGCCCGTTACATCGAGGACGGTGCCGAGACGGTTGCCGACCGACCCTGGGAGGCGACCCGGCGGCACCTCGTCGGAGGGGAGACGTTCGAGGTCTACCCCAACCGCGACAGCGTCCCGTTCGTGGCGCAGTACGGACTGCCGGACGCCTGGACACCGCGGACGTTCGTGCGCGGCACCCTGCGCCTGGAGGGCTGGCTCCGCGCCTGGGACGGCGTCTTCGAGGAGCTGAAGGCCGGCGACGACGCCCGGATCGCCGCCCTGGCCCAGGAGCTGGCCGCCACCTACCCCACCACGGAGGACGACCGCGACCGGGTCGTGCTCGCCGTGTCGCTGGACGTGCGGGCCGGAACGGGCCGGACGTGGTCGGGCGGCTACCTCCTGGACCTGGTGGGCGACGCGCGGGAGAGCGCGATGGCCCGCTGCGTCTCGCGCACCCTCGCCCTCGGCGTCCGCCACGTCCTGGACGGCTCCCTGCCGCCGGGCCTGAACCGGGCCGCGGAGACGGCGGCACGATCCGAGCAGTGGCTGCGTGAACTCGCCGAGGAAGGGGTCGAGTTCACGCTCCGGGCCGAGCGGTGACGGGCCTCAGTCCGTCACCGCCTCGTGGACCAGCCGCTTGAGGTCGCGGAACACCGTGTGCGACGACCTGGGCCGTACCTGCGTCATGAACTGCACCGTCAGGTCGCGGCCCGGGTCGACCCAGAAGGTCGTCGTGGCGACCCCGCTCCAACCGTAGGCGCCCAGAGCGGACGGTGCCTGGGTGCGGGACGGGTCGATCACCACGGAGACGTTGAGGCCGAAGCCGACACCCGCGTTCCCGGGCTCGTCATGGGCGGGACGGCTGCCGAAGGCGCGCAGGTCGGCGCCGCCGGGCAGCTGGTTGCGGGTCATCAGGTCCACGGTGCCCGGCGCGAGGAGACGGACGCCGTCGAGCTCGCCCCGGCGGCGCAGCAGCTCCATGAAGCGGTGGTAGTCGTGGGCGGAGGCCGCCATGCCGCCACTGCCGGACAGGAACCGCGGCCGGCCGCCGCGCAGCGGCAGCCCCGGGGCCGGCGCGATGCCGCCGCCCTCCTTCTCCCCGTACATCTCGGACAGCCGGGGCGCCTGCTCGTCCGTGACGTGGAACCCCGCGTCCGTCATCCCCAGCGGCCCGAAGATCCGCTCGGCGCAGAACACGTCGAGCGGCTGCCCGGACACCACCTCGATGATCCGGCCCAGGACATTGCTCGCCACCGAGTAGTTCCACTGCGTCCCCGGCTCGAACTGCAGCGGCAGACTCGCGTACACCTCGATGGTCTCCGCCAGGTCCGCGCCCGGCGGCACCGACGACTCCAGACCGGCCTCGCGGTACAGGGCGTCGACGGGGTGGGTGTGGTAGAAGCCGAAGGTCAGGCCCGAGGTGTGGGTCATCAGATGCCGGACGAGTATCGGGTGGCCGGCCGGACGGGTCCTGACGTCGGCACCGGACCCGCCCTCGTACACCTGAGGGTCGGCGAAGGCGGGCAGGTGGCCTGCGACCGGGTCGTCCAGCGACAGCCGTCCCTCCTCCACCAGCAGCAGGGCGGCGACCGCGGTGACCGGCTTCGTCATGGAGTACATCCGCCACAGCGTGTCGGGTTCGACGGGCAGCCCGGCCGCCATGTCGCGCAGGCCGTACGTCGTGAGGTGGGCGACGCGTCCGCCGCGGGCTATGGAGACGAGGAAGCCCGGCAGACGTTCTTCGTCCACCAGAGCGGCGAAGTGCCGGTCCAGGCGGCCCAGCACCTGCGGATCCAGCCCGGCCTCGCCCGGATCGGCCTCTTGTCGCAGCTGTGCCATCGATCTTCCTCCGTCGCGCTCGTCGAGGTGAGAACCGGCATACCCCGCGCGGACCGCCTCAGACCTCGTGCCGGTGCGCGACTTGATAGGCAAGTCGACACTTGCCTATCGTGAGGTCATGTCGGAGGATGTCTTCAAGGCGCTGGCCGATCCCACCCGCCGGCGCATCCTCGATGAGCTGGCCGAACGGGACGGCCAGAGCCTGTTCGAGATCTGCACGCGGCTGGTGACCAAGCACGGTCTGGGGCTGTCGCGCCAGGCGATCAGCCAGCATCTGGCCGTGCTGGAATCGGCGGGTCTGGTCGTGTCCCGGCGCCAGGGCCGCTACAAGTTCCACGACCTGAACACCGAACCCCTTGAGCGCGTCATGAACCGATGGCTCAGGACCGACTCACCGGAGGGCAGCGCATGAGGATCCACATCACCAGCGTCTTCGTCGACGACCAGGAGAAGGCGCGGCGCTTCTACACCGACGTGCTGGGCTTCGTGAAGAAGCACGACGTCCCGGTGGGGACGGACCGGTGGCTGACCGTGGTCTCGCCGGAGGACCCCGACGGGACCGAGCTGCTCCTCGAACCCTCGGGCCACCCCGCGGTGCAGCCGTACAAGACGGCGCTGGTGGAGGACGGCATCCCGGCCGCCTCGTTCGCCGTGGACGACGTGCGGGCGGAGTTCGAGCGGCTGCGCGGTCTCGGTGTGCGGTTCGTCCAGGAGCCGCTGGAGATGGGTCCCATCACCAGCGCGGTCCTGGACGACACCTGCGGCAATCTGATCCAGATCGTGCACAGCAAGTCCTGAGACGGACGCCCTTGACCGGTCCGGTACAACCGGGTACCGGACCGGTACGACAGGCAGCTCTCGGGAGGTCAGGCGGTCACCTTCTCCGGCTGACCGGCCTCCCGGGTCGCGCGCACCCCGAGCCGCTCCGTCGGAACCCGATGCGTCTCACGGGCTGACAGTGCGGCGATGACCGGCGGCACGCACAGTGCCGCCGTGAACAGGGCCACCGCCGACCAGTCGTCGCCGTCCGGGCCGGCGATCTGCGCGGCGAACGTCACCGCGAAGCCGGCCGCCGCGAAACCGATCTGTGTGCCGATGGCCACCCCGGACAGCCGCACCCGGGTCCTGAACATCTCACCGTAGAAGGCCGGCCACACGCCGTTCGCGGCGCTGTAGACCACGCCGAAGCAGAGGACGCCGGTCAGGAAGGTCAGCGGGTAGGAGCCGGTGGAGACCGCCCAGAGGTAGAGGAACATCGTCACCGCGCTGCCGGCCGCGCCGACCAGGAACACCGGGCGGCGGCCGATCCGGTCGGCCAGCGTGGCCCACAGCGGGATCGCGGCGAGTGCGACGACGTTGGCCAGGGCCCCCACCCACAGCATGGCGGTGCGGGACATGCCGACCGCGTCGCTCGTGGCGTACGCCAGCGCCCACACCGTGAAGATCGTGCTGACCGAGGCGATGAGCGCGCCCGCGATCACCCGCAGCACGTCCGCCCAGTGCTCGCGCAGCAGCACCACGAGCGGCAGCTTGACGACCCCCTCCTCGGCGGCCTGCTGGGCGAAGGCCGGGGTCTCGTCCAGCTTGCGGCGGATGACGTAGCCGACGACGGCGACCGCGACGCTCAGCCAGAACGGCACCCGCCAGCCCCAGGACAGCAACTGCTCCTCGGGCAGCGCGGCGACCGGGATGAAGACCAGGGTGGCCAGCAGCTGGCCGCCCTGTGTGCCGCTGAGGGTGAAGCTGGTGAAGAAGCCGCGCCGGCCCGGCGGCGCGTGCTCCAGCGTCATGGAGTTGGCGCTGGCCTGCTCACCCGCCGCCGAGATGCCCTGGAGCACCCGGCACAGCACCAGCAGGACCGGCGCGAGGGTGCCGACCTGGGCCCGGGTCGGCAGACAGCCGATGAGGAACGTCGACAGGCCCATCAGCATCAGCGTGAAGACCATGATCTTCTTGCGGCCGAGCTTGTCCCCGAAGTGCCCGAGGACCAGCGCGCCGACCGGACGGGCGGCGTACGCGACGCCGAACGTGGCCAGCGACAGCAGGGTCGCCGTGGCCGGGTCGGACTCGTCGAAGAACACCTCGGGGAAGATCAGCGCCGCGGCGCTGCCGTAGATGAAGAAGTCGTAGTACTCCAGCGCGCTGCCGACCCAGGCGGCGGTCGCGGCTTTTCTGGGCTGACCGGGCGGGGCGGCGGCCCCTCGGGGCGTGGCGGGGACGGACACGGCGGCTCCTTAGGGGGCTCCACCATAGGCGGAGTGAGCGAAAGGACGGTGCGGAGGGGGACTGTCGGATCGCGGCTAATTAACCCACTGGATAGTTACTAGGGGTTGGCGAGTGATGCTGCGCCCGGGTGCCGCCGGTGTCAAGAGGTCGCGCACCGGATGTTTCAGTCCGAGGCGCGCTCCGCCGTGAGGTACGCGATCACCATGTCGCCCAGCATGGTGCGGTAGTGCGCGCGCTGCGCCGGGTCGACCAGGTCACGGCCGAACAGCGCGCCGAAGGTGTGCCGGTTGGAGACCCGGAAGAAGCAGAACGAGGAGATCATCGCGTGCAGGTCGACGGCGTCGACATCGGTCGTGAACAGCCCCGACCTGCGGCCTTCCTCCAGGATGCGGCGGATCACGTCCAGCGCGGGGGAGCCGATCCGCCCGAGCTTCTCGGAGGCCGCGATGTGGTGCGCCTCGTGGATGTTCTCGATGCTGACCAGGCGGATGAAGTCCGGGTGCTGCTCGTGGTGGTCGAAGGTCACCTCGGCCAGGCGCCGGATGGCCGCCACCGGGTCCAGATGCTCGACGTCGAGCTCTTGCTCGGCCTCGCGGATGACGGTGTAGGCCCGCTCCAGCACCGTGGTGAACAGCTGTTCCTTGCCGCCGAAGTAGTAGTAGATCATCCGCTTCGTGGTGCGGGTGCGGGCGGCGATCTCGTCCACCCGCGCGCCGTCGTAGCCGGCCCGGGCGAACTCCTGCGTGGCGACGTCGAGGATCTCGGCCTGGGTGCGGGCGGCGTCACGGACGCGCTCGCGCTCGCCAGGACGTGCCGGTTCTTCGACGCTGGTCATCAGGTTCCTTCGGGCGGAGGGGCCGGTGCCGGTGATTGTAGAAGCCGGAGCCCGTCCGCCCACGGGGTCTTCACGAGCCCGTGCTCGACTGATATAGCTAACGTACTAGTTCGTACATTAGACAGCCGCTCGGGAGGCCCGCGTGCCCAAGGACTCGTATCTCGTCGGACTGATCGGTTCCGGCATCGGCCCGTCACTCAGCCCGGCGCTGCACGAGGGGGAGGCCGACCGGCAGGGGCTGCGCCTGCTCTACCGGCTGATCGACATCGAGACGCTCGGTGTGCCACCGGAGGCGGTGGGCGAGCTGGTGCGCGCCGCCCGCGACCTCGGTTTCGACGGGCTCAACATCACGCACCCCTGCAAACAGCTCGTCATCGAGCACCTGGACGCGCTCGCCCCCCAGGCGGAGGCGCTGGGCGCGGTCAACACCGTCGTCTTCGAGGACGGCCGCGCCGTCGGCCACAACACCGACGTCACCGGCTTCGCCGCGTCCTTCGCGCGGGGACTGCCCGACGCGCCCCTGGAGCGGGTCGTCCAGCTGGGCGCCGGCGGTGCGGGCGCGGCCGTCGCACACGCCACGCTGACCCTCGGCGCCGAGCGGATCACCCTCGTCGACGCCCTGCCCGAGCGGGCCGCCGCCCTGGCCGACTCCCTGAACCGCGCCTTCGGTCCGGGGCGCGCGGCCGCCGCCTCCCCGGACCGGCAGGCCGAGCTGCTCGCCCATGCCGACGGCATCGTGCACGCCACGCCGACCGGCATGGCCGCCCACCCCGGCCTTCCCCTGCCCGCCGAGCTGCTCCGCCCCGGGCTCTGGGTCGCCGAGGTGGTCTACCGCCCGCTGGAGACCGAACTGCTGCGCACCGCCCGCGCGCTGGGCTGCGCCACCCTCGACGGCGGCGGCATGGCCGCCTTCCAGGCCGCCGACGCGTTCCGTCTGTTCACCGGCCGGGAACCCGACGCCGCACGCATGCTGGCGGACCTGACCGAACTGGCCGGGGCCGTAGGGGCTCGGCACTAGAGAGAGGTACCGACGTGCGCACGTCCATCGCCACCGTCTCCCTCAGCGGATCCCTCACCGAGAAGCTCACGGCCGCCGCCCGGGCCGGCTTCGACGGGGTGGAGATCTTCGAGAACGACCTGCTGGCCTGCCCCCTCACCCCCGAGGAGATCCGCGCCCGCTGCGCCGACCTCGGCCTCACCGTCGACCTCTTCCAGCCGATGCGGGACGTCGAGGCCGTCCCCGAGGACGAGTTCGCCAGGAACCTGCGGCGGGCCCGGCACAAGTTCGAGCTGATGCGCAGGCTCGGCGCCGACACGGTTCTCGTCTGCTCCAGCGTCTCCCCGCGGGCGGTGGACGACGACGCCCTGGCCGCCGAGCAGCTGAGCCGGCTCGCCGACCTCGCCCGGGACTCCGGCGTCCGGGTGGCCTACGAGGCACTCGCCTGGGGTCGCCACGTCAGCACGTACGACCACGCCTGGCGCATCGTCGAGTCGGCCGATCACCCCGCCCTCGGCACCTGCCTCGACAGCTTCCACATCCTGTCCCGCGGCTCGGACCCGAAGGGCATCGAGGACATCCCGGGCGAGAAGATCTTCTTCCTCCAGCTCGCGGACGCCCCGCTGCTCGCCATGGACGTCCTCCAGTGGAGCCGCCACTACCGCTGCTTCCCCGGCCAGGGCGGCTTCGACGTCGCCGGGCTGCTGCGACACGTCCTGGCCACCGGCTACGACGGCCCGCTCTCCCTGGAGGTGTTCAACGACGTCTTCCGGCAGGCCGAGGCCGGTCCGACCGCCGTCGACGCCCGGCGCTCCCTGCTGGTCCTCCAGGAGACGGTGGGCCGGGCACCGCTGCCCGAGCCGGTCGTCCCCACCGGCATCGCCTTCGCCGAGCTGGTCACGCCGGACGCCGAACCCCTCACCGCCCTCCTCGGCGCCCTGGGATTCACCCGCACCGCCCGCCACCGCGGCAAGCCCGTCGCCCTCTGGGAGCAGGGGGACGCCCGGATCCTCGTCAACACCGGGCCCGTCGTCCGCCGCGACGGCACCCAGCTCGCCGCGATCGGGCTCGAGTCACCGGACCCCGCCGCGGCGGCCCGGCGCGCCGAGGCGCTGCTGGCTCCCGTCCTGCCCCGCCGCCGGGCACCCGAGGACGTCCCGCTCGACGCGGTCGCCGCCCCCGACGGCACGGAGCTGTTCTTCTGCGCCACCGGCCGCCCGGGCCTGCCCGACTGGCGGGCCGACTTCGTGGACACGGGCGAGGAACCAGCGCCGAAGGGCATCCGCCGCATCGACCACCTCGCCCTCACCCAGCCCTGGCACCACTTCGACGAGGCGGCCCTGTTCCACCGCGGTGTGCTCGGCCTGCACGGCCAGGAGAGCGTGGACGTCGCCGACCCCTACGGCCTGCTGCGCAGCCGCGCCGTCACCAACGCCGACTGCAGCGTCCGGATCGCCCTCACCGTCGGTGCCGCGCCCACGGACGACACCGTGCACGCCCAGCACATCGCGCTGGCCACCGACGACGTGGTCGCCGCGGCCCGCCGCTTCCGTGACGCCGGCGGCGGTCTGCTGCCGGTCCCGGCGAATTACCACGACGACCTCGCCGCCCGCTACGAGTTCCCCGACGGGGCGCTGGAGACCTATCGCGACCTCGGCATCCTCTACGACCGCGACGCCGACGGCGGCTTCCTGCACTGCTACACCCGCACCGTCGGCCGCGTCTTCTTCGAGCTGGTCCAGCGTGACGACGGCTACCGGGGCTACGGCGCCGCCAACGCACCGGTACGGCTGGCGGCCCAGCACGCGGTGCGGGCGCTCACTGGCGGCTGACGGTCCGGGTGATGCCGGTGAGGACGGTGGTGGCGAGGAGCCAGCCCGTGAGCACGAGGGCATAGGCGAGCCACTGGTATCCCCCGGTGGGGGCGAACGCTCCCTCCTGCCCGAAGGAGATCACCGGCAGCAGCAGGTCGAACGTGTAGAACACCGGGTTGAACTGCGGGGCCTCGTCCGCCTTCAGCGGCTGCGGGTGGTGCAGTGCGTAGGTGACGGAGCCGATCACGAGCAGCGACACCAGCCAGGCCGCGGCCCGCAGCGGGCGGAAGCCGTAGCCGACGGTGGCGTCCTGCACGTAGCCCCACACCCTGCCGTACCAGGGCAGGGTGCCGCGGTGGCGGCGCTGCTTGGCGAGCTGGACGAGGCGGGCGGCCTGGTCGTCGCCGATCCGGCGGTAGGCGGCGGTCAACTGCTCGTAGGCGTGCGGGACATAGCCCTCGCCGTCCCGCTCCAGCATCTCCAGGCGGCGCTCCGCGGGTTCGTGCGGGGAGAGGGAGGTGTAGACGAGGCTGTCGAGCAGAACCTCCTCCGGTACCGCTTCCGGTTCCAGGAACAGCACGTCCAGGTGGGTGCGGCGCAGGTTGAGCGTGCCCTCCATGGGCGGGCTCCGGCGCACCCAGAGCTCCCCGACCGTGCAGCTGCTCGCGCGCAGCGCCGCGTCCCCGGGGTTGGACAGGCGCGCGTGCGACAGGTCGAGGCGGCCCGCGACACGGGCACCGCGCAGGCCTATCCAGCCGCGCACGTCCACGCCCCGCAGGAGGACGTCGCCCTCCACCGCGAGCGTCTCGGCGTCGAGCGCGACCTCACCCGCTCCGGTCTCCAGCCGGGCTTCGTTGAGGGTGATCGACCCGGCGACCGACGCTCCCGTCAGACGCACCTCGCCCCGGGCGCGCAGGCCCGGCGCCGACAGGCCGTCCCCGACGGTCACGTGGTTCAGCTGGAGCGCGGGCTGACCGGCGGGCGGCGCGTCGATGCCGGCCCCGTCCATGAACAGCGCCCCGGCGATCTGCGCCCCGCCGAGCCGTACGGGCCCGTCGAACAGACAGTCCGTCATCCGCAGGACCCCGTCCACCCGTACGGTGGCGGCGTCCAGGCCGGGCAGGACGGAGCCGCGCAGGTTGAGCTGACGCAGCCTCGCCGCGTACAGCACGGGGACGTCCTCGAAGTAGCAGTCGCTCAGGCGGACGGCGTGGCCGATCTCGGCGTACTGGAGGCTGAGCACCCCGGTGATCCGCGCCCCCGCCAGCCTCAGGGCGGCTATCTCACCGTCCTCCTGGGGCGCGCTCAGCAGCAGGGCCCGTAACACGGACGCGCGTACGGTCCGTTCGGGGCCCCAGTCCGCGCCTCGCTCCGCAAACTCCTCCGCCGGCCCCCGGAAGTCCACGTCCTGGCCACGCGGAAAGGCGCGCCACACCCGCTCCTCGGCGGGCGTCATGTTGTCGATCTCCATCAGCGGGGACTCTGGCGTCCCGGCCGGGGGCTGTCAACCCGCCCCCGGCAGGGACCGGTCACGCCCGCGTGTTCCACTCCTCGATCACCGGTCGCCCGTGCTCGGTCGACAGCCGGCTGACCGTGCCCGTCTCCAGCCGGAACAGCCGTCCCTCGGCGGCTGTCAGACCCAGCCGGCGGGCCGTCAGGACGCGCAGGAAGTGACCGTGGGCCACCAGCGTCACATCGCCTTCGGGCAGCGCGGCCGTCACCCGGGCCAGCACACGGTCGGCGCGCTTGCCGACCTCCTCCGGGGACTCGCCCGGACTGCCGTCGGATCCGGGCGGCGCGCCGTGGGTCCACAGGTTCCAGTCGGGGCGGGTGCGGTGTATCTCCTCGGTGGTGACGCCCTCGTAGGCGCCGTAGTGCCACTCGTGCAGGTCCGCTTCCCGGCCGGCGCCCGTCAGGCCCGCCAGTTCGGCGGTGCGCCGGGCGCGGCCGAGGGGGCTGGTGAGGATCAGCGCGAAGTCGCGCCCGGCCAGGAGGGGCGCCAGCGACCTGGCCTGCTCCTCACCGCGCGGGGTGAGGGGCAGGTCGGTGAAGCTGGTGTGCTGTCCGCTCCGGCTCCACTCCGTCTCGCCGTGGCGGACCAGCAGCAGATCTCCCACAGTGTCACGCCTTCTTCGCCGACTCGACGGCGTGCCCGCCGAACTGGTTGCGCAGCGCCGCGATCATCTTCATCTGCGGCGAGTCGTCCTGCCGGGAGGCGAACCGGGAGAAGAGGGACGCGGTGATCGCGGGCAGCGGCACGGAGTTGTCGATCGCGGCCTCCACGGTCCAGCGCCCCTCGCCGGAGTCCTGGGCGAATCCCCGGAGGTTCTCCAGGTGCTCGTCCTCGTCGAGCGCGTTGACCGCGAGGTCGAGCAGCCAGGACCGGATGACGGTGCCGTCCTGCCAGGAGCGGAACACCTCGCGGACGTTGTCCACCGAGTCCACGGCCTCCAGCAGCTCCCAGCCCTCGGCGTAGGCCTGCATCATGGCGTACTCGATGCCGTTGTGGACCATCTTCGCGAAGTGCCCGGCGCCCACCTTGCCCGCGTGGACGTAGCCGTACGGGCCCTCGGGCTTGAGCGCCTCGAAGATCGGCTGCAACCGGTCGACGTGCTCCTTCTCGCCGCCGACCATCAGGGCGTAGCCGTTCTTCAGCCCCCACACACCGCCGGAGACGCCCGCGTCGACGAAGCCGATGCCGTGCTTGCTCAGCTCCTCGGCGTGCTTCTCGTCGTCCGTCCAGCGGGAGTTGCCGCCGTCGACGACCGTGTCCCACGGCTTGAGGAGGTACCCCAGCTGGTCGATGACGTGCTGGGTGGGGCCGCCGGCCGGGACCATGACCCAGATGGTGCGCGGCGCGTCCAGCGCGTTGACGAGGTCGGCCAGGCTGGCGACGTCGGACTTCTCGGGGTTGGTGTCGTAGCCGACGACGGTGTGGCCGGCGTTGCGCAGGCGCTCGCGCATGTTGCCGCCCATCTTGCCGAGACCCACAAGACCGATCTGCATGTCAGTTCACTTCCCGAAGATTGCGGTAGGCGGCCACCAGCGCGGCCGTGGACGGGTCGAGACCGGGGACGTCGGCGCCCTCGGTCAGGGCGGGCTCGACGCGCTTGGCGAGGACCTTGCCGAGTTCGACGCCCCACTGGTCGAAGGAGTCGATGTTCCAGACCGCGCCCTGCACGAACACCTTGTGCTCGTAGAGGGCGACCAGCTGGCCCAGGACCGACGGCGTCAGTTCGGTGGCCAGGATCGTCGTGTTGGGGTGGTTGCCCTTGAAGGTGCGGTGCGGGACCTGCTCCTCGGGCACGCCCTCGGCCCGCACCTCCTCGGCGGTCTTGCCGAAGGCGAGCGCCTGCCCCTGGGCGAACAGGTTGGCCATCAGCAGGTCGTGCTGCGCCTTGAGCTCGTCGCTCAGCTCGGCGACCGGCCGGGCGAAGCCGATCAGGTCGGCCGGGATCAGCTTCGTGCCCTGGTGGATGAGCTGGTAGTAGGCGTGCTGCCCGTTGGTGCCGGGCGTGCCCCACACCACCGGCCCCGTCTGCCACCGGACGGGACGCCCCTGACGGTCCACCGACTTGCCGTTGGACTCCATGTCGAGCTGCTGGAGGTAGGCGGTGAACTTGGACAGGTAGTGGCTGTACGGCAGCACCGCGTGCGACTGGGCGTCGTGGAAGTTGCCGTACCAGATGCCCAGCAGACCCATGATGAGAGGGGCGTTGGCCTCCGCGGGGGCGTTGCGGAAGTGCTCGTCGACGATGCGGAAGCCGTCCAGCATCTCCCGGAACCGGTCCGGGCCGATGGCGATCATCAGGGACAGGCCGATCGCGGAGTCGTACGAGTAGCGGCCGCCGACCCAGTCCCAGAACTCGAACATGTTGTCGGTGTCGATGCCGAACGCGGCGACCTTCTCGGCGTTCGTCGACAGGGCGACGAAGTGCTTGGCGACGGCGGCGTCGTCGCCGCCCAGACCGCTCAGCAGCCAGGAGCGCGCCGAGGTCGCGTTGGTGATGGTCTCGATCGTGGTGAAGGTCTTGGACGCGACGATGAACAGCGTCTCCGCCGGATCCAGGTCGCGGACCGCCTCGTGCAGGTCGCAGCCGTCCACGTTCGACACGAAGCGGAACGTCATCGAACGGTCCGTGAACGGCCGCAGCGCCTCGTACGCCATCGCCGGGCCCAGGTCCGAGCCGCCGATGCCGATGTTGACGACGTTGCGGATGCGCTTGCCGGTGTGGCCGGTCCACTCGCCGGAGCGGACCCGGTCCGCGAAGGCGGTCATCTTGTCGAGCACGGCGTGCACCCTCGGGACGACGTTCTCGCCGTCGACCTCGACCACCGCGTCGCGCGGTGCCCGCAGAGCGGTGTGCAGCACGGCCCGGTTCTCGGTGGTGTTGATCCTCTCGCCGCGGAACATCGCGTCGCGCAGCCCGAACACGTCGGTGGCTGCGGCCAGCTCCTGGAGCAGGGCCAGCGTCTCGTCCGTGACCAGGTGCTTGGAGTAGTCGATCCGCAGATCGCCCACGTGCACGACGTAGCGCTCGGCGCGCCCCGGGTCCGCCGCGAACAGGTCACGCAGGTCCGGCTGCGGCAGGGCGTCCCTGCGGTGGTCCTCCAGGGCGGTCCACTCGGGCCGCCGCGTGAGCTCGGGGGAATCGGACAGCGGGTCAGACATGAGCGGGGGTCTCCTCGGTTGCCTCACCGTTCAGGGCGATGGCGTACATCTCGTCCGCGTCGAGGCGCCGGAGCTCCTCGGCGATGAGCTCGGAGGTGGCACGGACCTTCAGCGCGAGGGTCCGGGGGGGCTGGCCCGGCAGGGTCAGCGTCGCCAGCGGCCCCTCGGGGCGGTCGATGACGATCTCGCCCCGCTCCGTGCCCAGGCGGACCGCGGTCACGACCGGCCCGGCGGTGACCACACGGTCGACCCGGACGTGCAGCCGGGCCTCCAGCCAGCGGGCCAGCAGCTCGGCGGCCGGGTTGTCGGCCTCGGCCTCCACGGCCGCCGAGATGACCCGTTCCCGGGCCTGGTCCAGCGCCGCCGCAAGCATCGAACGCCAGGGCGTCAGCCGGGTCCAGGCGAGGTCGGTGTCGCCGGGCGCGTAGGAGCGGACCCGGGTCTGGAGCGCCTCCAGGGGGTTCTCGACCGCGTACAGGTCGGTGATCCGCCGCTGGGCCAGTGCCCCGAGCGGGTCCTTCGAGGGCACCTCGGGTGCCTCCACCGGCCACCAGACCACCACCGGCGCGTCCGGCAGCAGCAGCGGCAGTACCACCGAGTCGGCGTGGTCGGACACCTCGCCGTAGGTGCGCAGCACCACCGTCTCGCCGGTGCCCGCGTCGGCGCCGACCCGGACCTCGGCGTCCAGCCGGGACTGGGTGCGGTCGCGCGGGGTGCGGGCCTGGCGCTTGATGACGACCAGGGTGCGCGAGGGGTGCTCGTGCGAGGCCTCCTCGGCCGCCTTGATCGAGTCGTAGGCGTTCTCCTCGTCCGTGACGATCACCATCGTCAGGACCATGCCCACGGCCGGTGTGCCGATAGCGCGGCGGCCCTGCACCAGCGCCTTGTTGATCTTGCTTGCCGTGGTGTCGGTCAGGTCGATCTTCATGGCCTGCGCCAGCTCCGTCCGTCTCGTGTGAGCATCTCGTCGGCTTCCGCGGGTCCCCAACTGCCCGAGGCGTACTGCGCGGGCCGGCCGTGCGTGGCCCAGTACTGCTCGATCGGGTCGAGGATCTTCCAGGACTCTTCCACTTCCTGGTGACGGGGGAACAGGTTGGCGTCGCCCAGGAGCACGTCAAGGATCAGTCGTTCGTACGCCTCGGGGCTCGATTCGGTGAACGACTCGCCGTAGGCGAAGTCCATCGTCACGTCCCGGATCTCCATCGACGTGCCGGGGACCTTGGAGCCGAAGCGGACCGTCATGCCCTCGTCCGGCTGGACGCGGATGACGATCGCGTTGGAGCCCAGCTCCTCGGTCGCGGTGGAGTCGAAGGGGGAGTGCGGGGCCCGCTGGAACACGACCGCGATCTCGGTGACGCGGCGGCCCAGGCGCTTGCCGGTGCGCAGGTAGAACGGGACGCCCGCCCAGCGGCGGTTGTCGACCTGGAGCTTGACCGCGGCGTACGTGTCGGTCGTGGAGGCCTGGTCGATGCCCTCCTCCTCCAGGTACCCGCTGACCTTCGTGCCGCCCTGCCAGCCGTCCGCGTACTGTCCGCGCACGGTGTGCCTGCCCAGGTCCTCCGGCAGCCGCACGGCCCGGAGCACCTTCAGCTTCTCGGTGAGCAGCGACGCCGCGTCGAAGGCGGCCGGCTCCTCCATGGCGGTGAGCGCCATCAGCTGGAGCAGGTGGTTCTGGATGACGTCCCGGGCGGCGCCGATGCCGTCGTAGTACCCGGCCCGGCCGCCGATGCCGATGTCCTCGGCCATCGTGATCTGCACATGGTCCACGTACGACCGGTTCCAGATCGGCTCGAACATCTGGTTGGCGAAACGCAGCGCCAGGATGTTCTGGACGGTCTCCTTGCCGAGGTAGTGGTCGATGCGGAAGACCTGCTCGGGATCGAACACGTCGTGCACGAGCGAGTTGAGCTCCTCGGCCGACTTCAGGTCGTGCCCGAACGGCTTCTCGATGACCGCACGGCGCCAGGAGTCCTCCCCGGCGTCGGCCAGCCCGTGCTTCTTCAGCTGCTGGACGACCTTGGGGAAGAACTTGGGCGGCACCGAGAGGTAGAAGGCGTAGTTGCCGCCGGTGCCCCGGGAGGCGTCCAGCTCGTCCACGGCGGAGCGCAGCTGCTTGAACGCCGTGTCGTCGTCGAAGTCGCCCGGTATGAACCGCATGCCCTCGGAGAGCTGCTGCCAGACCTCCTCGCGGAACGGGGTCCGGGCGTGCTCACGGACCGCGTCGTGCACCACCTGCGCGAAGTCCTGGTCCTCCCAGTCGCGGCGGGCGAAGCCCACCAGCGAGAAGCCCGGCGGCAGCAGACCGCGATTGGCCAGGTCGTACACGGCCGGCATCAGCTTCTTGCGGGACAGGTCGCCGGTCACGCCGAAGATGACGAGCCCGGAGGGGCCGGCGATCCTGGGCAGACGGCGGTCCTGGGCATCGCGCAGCGGGTTGGTGAAGTCGGGGTCGCCGTGCTCCGCGGGCGGGGCCGCGTGGCCGCTCACCCCGGTCTGCTCCACCCCGGCCGCCTCCTGGGCGGCCCGGGCCTCCTTGTCCTCCTTGGTGCCGATGGTCTCCTGCTCGGCCGTCTGGGGGATCTGCTCGCTCATTCCGCGTCAACTCCCTTGCTGTTCAAGGACTTGGTGACCGCGTCCAGCAGGTCCTGCCAGGCCACCTCGAACTTGGCCACGCCCTCGTACTCCAGTTGCCGCACCACCTCGTCGTATGCAATGCCGAGCCGGGCCACGGCCGCCAGGTCGGCGCGCGCCTGGGCGTAACCGCCGGTGACGGTGTCGCCCTGGACGCCGCCGTGGTCGGCGACGGCGTTCAGTGTGGCCTCCGGCATCGTGTTGACCGTGCC
Organism: Streptomyces viridochromogenes DSM 40736; assembly: GCF_000158955.1. Taxonomy (GTDB): domain Bacteria; phylum Actinomycetota; class Actinomycetes; order Streptomycetales; family Streptomycetaceae; genus Streptomyces; species Streptomyces venetus. Next base: position 7,469,511 of record NZ_GG657757.1, read on the forward strand.
GGGGGCGACCAGCTCGTCCACGTACAGGGTGTCCTTGTAGGCGGGGTCCTTCACACCGGTGGAGGCCCAAAGGGGGCGCTGCCGGTTCGCCCGGGCGCCTCCCAGGGCCTGCCAGCGTGCTCCGGCGAAGACCTCTTCGTACGCCTCGTAGGCCAGCCGGGCGTTGGCCAGCGCCGCCCTGCCCTTGAGGGCGAGGGCCTCGTCCGTGCCCAGCAGCGTGAGGCGCTTGTCGATCTCGGAGTCGACACGGGAGACGAAGAAGGACGCGACCGAGTGGATGGCGGACAGGTCGTGACCGGCCGCCTGGGCCTGCTCCAGCCCGGCGAGGTAGGCGTCCATCACCTCGCGGTAGCGCTCCAGCGAGAAGATCAGCGTCACGTTCACACTGATGCCCGCGCCGATCACCTCGGTGATCGCCGGCAGGCCGGCCTTCGTCGCCGGGATCTTGATCATCACGTTGGGGCGGTCCACCAGCCAGGCCAGCTGCCGGGCCTCGGCGACGGTCGCCGTCGTGTCGTGGGCCAGGCGCGGGTCCACCTCGATGGACACCCGGCCGTCCCGGCCGCCGGTGGCGTCGTACACCGGCCGCAGGACGTCGGCGGCGGCCCGGACGTCGGCGGTCGTCATCATGCGGACGGCCTCGTCGACGGTGACGCCCCGCACCGCCAGGTCCGCGAGCTGCGCCTCGTAGCCCTCGCCGGAGCCGATGGCGGTCTGGAAGATGGACGGATTGGTGGTGACGCCGACGACATTCCTCGTGGCGACGAGCTCGGCCAGGTCGCCGGACTCGATCCGCCGGCGGGACAGGTCGTCCAGCCAGATCGACACGCCCTCGTCGGACAGGCGCTTGAGTGCTCCCGCGTGCGCGGTCGCTTCGGTCACAATGATCAACTTCTTTCGGGCGTTCGGATCAGTCACGCGCGGCGGCGAGGGACTCGCGGGCCGCGGCGACGACGTTCTCGGGGGTGAAGCCGTACTCGGCGAACAGGGTCTTCGCGTCGGCGGAGGCGCCGAAGTGCTCCAGGGAGACGATGCGTCCCGCGTCCCCGACGAACCGGTACCAGGTCAGGCCGATGCCGGCCTCGACGGCGACCCGGGCCTTCACGGACGGCGGCAGGACGCGGTCGCGGTACGCGCGCGGCTGCTCCTCGAACCACTCCACGGACGGCATCGACACGACACGGGTGGGCACGCCCGCCGCCTGGAGGCGCTCACGGGCTTCGGCGGCGACGTGCACCTCGGACCCGGTGGCGATCAGGATCACCTGAGGCTCGCCGCCTTCCGCCTCGAACCGCACGTAACCGCCCCGCGCCGCCTCCGGGTCCGGCTCGTACGTCGGCACGCCCTGGCGGGTGAGCGCGAGGCCGTGCGGGGCCGGGTCGGTGGAGTGCCGCCGGAGGATCTCGGCCCAGGCGACGGCGGTCTCGTTGGCGTCGGCCGGACGGACGACGTTCAGGCCCGGGATCGCCCGCAGCGCGGCCAGATGCTCCACCGGCTGGTGGGTCGGGCCGTCCTCGCCGAGGCCGATGGAGTCGTGCGTCCACACGTACGTCACCGGCAGCTGCATCAGGGCCGACATACGGACGGCGTTGCGCATGTAGTCGGAGAACACCAGGAAGGTGCCGCCGTAGACGCGCGTGTTCCCGTGCAGCGCGATGCCGTTCATCTCCGCGGCCATGGAGAATTCGCGGATGCCGAAGTGGACCGTCCGTCCGTAGGGGTCGGCCTCCGGCAGCGGGTTGCCCGTGGGGAGGAAGGAGCTGGTCTTGTCGATCGTGGTGTTGTTGGAGCCGGCCAGGTCGGCCGAGCCGCCCCACAGCTCCGGGATGACCCCGCCGAGCGCCTGGAGCACCTTGCCGGACGCGGCGCGCGTGGCGACCGCCTTGCCGGGCTCGAACACCGGCAGGGCGTCCTCCCAGCCCGCGGGCAGCTCGCCCTTGCTGACCCGGTCGAAGGTGACGGCGCGCTCCGGGTTCTCGCCGCGCCAGGCGGCGATCCGCTTGTCCCAGGCGGCGTGCGCCTCGGCGCCCCGGTCCAGGGCCCCGCGGGTGTGGGCCAGCACCTCGTCGGCGACCGCGAAGCTCTGCTCCGGGTCGAAGCCGAGGAGGCGCTTGGTGGCGGCGACCTCGTCCGCGCCGAGAGCCGAGCCGTGCGAGGCCTCGGTGTTCCGCGCGTTCGGCGCGGGCCAGGCGATGATCGTGCGCATCGCGATGATCGAGGGCCGTCCGGTCTCGGCCTGAGCCGCCTTCAGCGCCGCGTGGAGCGCGCGCACGTCGACGTCACCGTCGTCCTGCGGCTCGATCCGCTGCACGTGCCAGCCGTACGCCTCGTAGCGCTTTTGCACGTCCTCGGAGAACGCGGTCGCGGTGTCGCCCTCGATGGAGATGTGGTTGTCGTCGTAGAGGAAGACAAGATTGCCGAGCTTCTGGTGGCCGGCCAGCGAGGAGGCCTCCGCGGAGACGCCCTCCTGGAGGTCGCCGTCGGAGACGATCGCCCAGATCGTGTGGTCGAAGGGCGACTCGCCCTCCGGGGCCTCCGGGTCGAACAGGCCACGCTCGTAACGGGCGGCCATCGCCATGCCGACCGCGTTCGCGACGCCCTGGCCGAGCGGGCCGGTGGTGGTCTCCACGCCCGCGGTGTGCCCGTACTCGGGGTGCCCGGGGGTCCGGGAGCCGTGCGTACGGAACGCCTTCAGGTCGTCCAGCTCCAGCTCGTAGCCCGCGAGGTACAGCTGCGTGTAGAGGGTCAGCGAGGTGTGGCCGGGGGAGAGGACGAAGCGGTCACGGCCGGCCCACTCCGGGTCGGCGGGGTCGTGCCGCATCATCTTCTGAAAGATCGTGTAGGCGGCCGGTGCCAGGCTCATCGCGGTGCCGGGGTGGCCGTTGCCGACCCGCTGGACGGCGTCGGCGGCCAGCAGCCGGGCGGTGTCGACGGCACGCCGGTCGAGTTCGGTCCATTCGAAGGTGTCCGCTGTCTGCGTGCTCATCTTCAAGAAGTCCTCGATGGGAGCGAAGTGGCTGGTCTGACGCGTACAAAACTAAAAGTCTGACTTATTGGAAGGAAGGTCGCCGTGTGCCAGCCTGTGGTGAAAGTGGGACAGCGGGCGGCAGCGCGGCGCGCGAACGGGGCGGTACGAGGCGGGCATGGTGGATATGGCGGATATCGCGGACAGAGGACTCCAGGGCGGCGACGGGATCGATACCTTCCCCTTCCCGGTCGAGCTGAGCGTCGGCGGCGTCGGCATGCAGGTCGGCCCGATGGGTACCGGCCGCACCTGGCATGCCGACGCGCCGCTGGAGCGCGTGCACCGCATCGACTTCCATGTCGTGATGCTCTTCGGCGAGGGCCCGGTCCGGCACATGGTCGACTTCACCGAGTACGAGGCCACGTCCGGTGACCTGCTGTGGATCCGCCCGGGGCAGGTCCACCGCTTCTCACCGACCAGCGAGTACCGCGGAACCGTGCTCACCATGCAGCCGGGCTTCCTGCCCCGCGCGACCGTGGAGGCCACCGGCCTGTACCGCTACGATCTGCCGCCGCTGCTGAGACCCGACCCGGCTGGGCTCGCCGGTCTGCGGAACTCGCTCGGCCAGCTGCGTCGCGAGTACGAGGACACGTCCACCCTGCCGCTCAGCCTGCACATCGCCGTGCTGCGCCACTCGCTGACGGCGTTCCTGCTGCGGCTCGCCCACCTGGCCGCGAGCGCGGAGTCCGTCAGCCGGCGGTCCGACTCCACCTTCACCCGCTTCCGGGACGCGGTGGAGCGGGACTTCGCCACCAACCACAGCGTCAGCGCCTACGCCGACGCCCTCGGTTACTCCCGCCGTACCCTGGTCCGCGCGGTCCGCGCCGCCACCGGCGACACCCCCAAGGCCTTCATCGACAAGCGCGTCGTCCTGGAGGCCAAGCGGCTCCTCGCCCACACCGAGCTGCCGATCGGCCGGGTCGGCGCGGCGGTCGGCTTCCCCGACGCCGCGAACTTCTCCAAGTTCTTCCACCAGCACACGGACCAGACCCCGGCGGTGTTCCGGGCGGAGTTGCGCTGAGGGCAGTGGGAAGGGGCCCCACGCGCGCGTGGAGCCCCGGTCGGGGACGGGCCGGCCCGAATCAGTGCCCGAACGTGAACCAGTTGACGTTGACGAAGTCCTGCGGCTGTCCACTGCTGAAGGTCAGGTACACGTCGTGCGTGCCCGTCACGGAACTGATGTTCGCCGGAATCGTCCGCCACGACTGCCAGCCGCCCGTGTTGCCCACCGCGAAGCTCCCGACGGGGGCGTTGCTCCGGCTGTCCAGTCGCACCTCGACCAGCCCGCTGACCCCGCTCGCCGCGCCGCTCGCGACCCGGGCGTTGAACTGCCGGGCCGCCGAGGAACCGAAGTCCACCCCTTTGAAGTGCAGCCAGTCGCCGCCGGCCAGGGAACCGACGTTCTGGCCGCCGCCGGAGTCGGACGTCGACTCGGTGCTCACCCCGGACTGGCCGTCGTAGGACTCGGCCTGGATGGTGGAGTAGGCGTCGCGGCCGCCGGTCGGGGGTGGTGTGGTGCCGCCGCCGGACGACAGGACCTGGACGTAGTCGACGACCATGGGGCTGCCGGGCTGCGTCCCGGCGTCAGGACCGCCGCCGAACGCGTCGGGGAAGCCGCCGCCCATCGCCACGTTGAGGATGATGAAGAAGCCGTGGTCCGTGGCGTTCCGCCAGGTCGTCGCGTCGACCTGGTTGGCGCGCACCGTGTGGAAGTTGACGCCGTCGAGGTAGAAGCGGATCTCCTCGACGCTCGTCGAGCGGTCCCACTCCATCCGGTAGGTGTGGAAACCGGCCTGGCAGGTGGTGCCCTGGCAGGTGGTCGAACTGCCGATGCCGCTGGTCTCGTTGCAGGGGCCGCCCGGCGAGGTGCCGCAGTGCATCGTCGCGAACACCGTGTTCATGCCCTGGGTGTTCTCCATGATGTCCAGCTCGCCCACGGCAGGCCAGTTCCAGTAGTCGCCGCGGTAGGGGGCGCCCAGCATCCAGAACGCGGGCCAGTAGCCCTTGGCCGCGGCCCCCGTGACGTTCGGCACCTGGATGCGCGACTCGACCCGGAGCCTGCCGCCTGCCGGGGGCTGGAAGTCGGCGCGGTTGGTCTCGACGCGGCCGGAGGTCCAGTTGCCGGCGCCGTCGCGTCGCGGGGTGATGCGCAGATTGCCGTTGCCGTCGAGCGAGACGTTGTCCGTGCTGCTCGTCATCGTCTCGATCTCGCCGGTGCCCCAGTTGGCGGGGCCGCCCGGGTAGCCCTTGCCGGTCGCGTACTGCCAGTTGGACGTGTTGACGCCGCTGCCCGCCGGCCCGGTGAAGTCGTCCAGGAAGAGCTGGTTCCAGCCCGACGGGGGCGGCGGAGCGGAGGCGCTCGCGGACGGGGTCGCCGCGGTGGTGGCGGCCGCCGCGAGGCCGAGCGTGCTGACCACGGCGACGAACGCCCGCCGGAAGGGGTGCCGAGCGCGGAGTCTGCCAGAGGTGTCACTCATGTGGGGATGCCTCTCGGTTGCGGGGTGGGGTGGTTGAGAGCGCTCTCAGAGTGCCGTCAATGTGCTCCACGGCACCCGGGTCGTCAAGAGGTAAAGCCGGGAAATGTGCGAGGCGGTCGATGAGTGCAGAGCTTGAAGGCCACGCCCCCGGAGGCGGGGCGAGAGCGCTCTCAACCGGCTCTGGCGCGCACTGTGCGCTCCGTGTGACGTCAGGACGGGGGACGTCACACGTCAAGAGGGTGATGCCACCGCACCCGCTGTTGAACAGGCGACGCAGGGGCACTCGGGCGGGACGACGGACCAGCCGGTCCGGCCCAGCACTGGAGGTGTCCGTGGCCGTTCGCCATCGCCTGATCCGAGTCAGCCCGCGCGACGTGTGGGCCGTCCTCGCCGACGGGAACCGCTACGCGGAGTGGGTGGTGGGAACCTCGGAGTCCCACCCGCTGCGCGGCCAATGGCCGCGTACCGGCGCCGCGATCCGCTACCAGATCCGGCTCGGACCGGTGCGGCTCGACAACGAGACGGTCGTCCGCCACCACGAGGAAGGCACCCGGCTGGAGCTGGAGGCCCACGCCGGCGTGCTGGGCACGGCCCGTATCGCGATCGAGCTGCGGCCATGGGGCGAGCACTGCCTGGTGATCGTGGACGAGCACCCCCTCCTGGGGGCCGGCGGCCGACTGCACAACGCCGGTTTCGAGGTACTGATCCAGCTGCGCCACCGCGCGATGCTGGCCCGGCTGGCCAGGCTGTGCGAAAACGAGGTGACGGACACGGGGGGAGCCCGCCGCGCCCTCGGCCAGGTGACGGCGGGGCCCGGCACGGGCGGAGCCCGCCGTGCCTGACGCCGTGGTGATCGGCGCGGGGCCCAACGGCCTGGTGGCCGCGAACCTGCCGGCGGACGCCGGGTGGGGCGTCGAGGTGCTGGAGGAGCAGCCCGAGCCGGGCGGCGCCGTGCGCCACGACCGAGGCGACTCCGAAGAGCAGCAGTTGAAGACCCCCGGCCCGCCCGGCAACGGCGCGGCCCGACCCTCCGCGGGAGCCCGGGACGACGAAGCGCAAGGGTCCGAGTGGAGCGGGCAACGGACGAGACGCCCGCTCGGAGCCGGAAGGAAGGGCAGCCCATGCGCAGCAGTCCGCTCGCCGAGCGCACGGTCGTCATCATCGGGGCCACCCGCGGCCTGGGCGCGGCCATGGCACGCGAGGCCGCCCGGCACGGCGCCCGGGTAGCGCTCCTCGGCCACGAGAAGGCCGCCTTGGACGAGGTCGCCGCGTCCCTGCCGGGCCCGGCGCCGGCCGTCGAGGCCGACATCACCGATCCCGCGGCCCTTGAGGACGCGGCCGGCACGATCCGGGCCGCCCTCGGGCGCCCCTCGGCCGTGGTGGCGACCGCGGGCATCGCCGAAGGAGGCAATTGCCGTATCTGAGCTTCGGCTCGGCGACCGCTTCGCCGGCAAGCCGATGCCGGGCGACTGCTGAACGGGGCACGGGCTTCGGACCGCGCGGCCCCGACAGGGCGCCGCGCGGTTCAGCCCGGCTCGGGCTGCCACCCCAGCGCCCTCGATATTCCCCGGGCCGCCACCCGGACCGCCGGGACCAGCACCGGAACCTGGGCGTGCGCCTGCGGCACCACGACGGACACGGCCGCGGTCACCGACCCGTCGGCCCCGCGCACCGGCGCGGCCACCGACAGCGCGTCCTCCGTGACCTGGCGGTCGCTCACCGCGACCCCGGTGCGGCGCACTTCGGCCAGTGCGCGCCGCAGCCGCACCGGGTCGGTGATCGTGTACGGCGTGAACGACGCGAGTTCGCCCGCGCAGTACTCCTTCTGGAACTCCGGACCGCCGTGGGCGAGCAGGGCGAGCCCGACGCCGGTGGCGTGCAGCGGCCAGCGGGCGCCGACCCGGATGTGCACGCCGACCGCCGACCGGCCCGACAGCCACTCGATGTACACGACGTCCGAGGCGTCCCGCACCGCGAGTTGTACGTTCTCGTGCGTCGCCTCGTACAGGTCCTCCAGGTACGGCAGCGCGATCTGCCGCAGGGCGAGGCCGCGCGGAGCCAGTGCGGCGAGCTCCCACAGCCGGAGCCCGACGTGGTAGACGCCGGACTCGTCGCGTTCCAGGGCGCCCCACTCGGTGAGCGCGCCCACCAGCCGGTGGGCGGTGGTCAGGCTCAGCCCGGCCCGCCGGCTGATGTCCGTCAGGCACAGGGCCGGGTGCTCGTGGTCGAAGGCCGCGAGCACGGACAGCAGCCGTTCGGGTGCGGTGGGGGCGCCCCCTGTTCCGGTCATGGCCGGGCGTCTCCCGGGTGGGCGAGGTCGTAGGGGCGGGGGTAGGCGGTCGGGCGGTAGGGGATGTAGCGGGGTTCGGCCGCCGGATCCTCCGTGGCCGCCGTCGCGTTGAGGGTGCCGGGCCGTACGTCCCAGCGGCCGGTGTCGAGGCGCTTTTCCAGGGTGTGCAGCGCGGCCAGGGTCTCGCCCGTGGTGAAGGTGCAGTGGCCCGGGCCCTCGACGTACGCCTGGCGCAGGAGCCCCGCGGAGCCCGCCCCCGTGGCCGCCCGGTGGTACGCGTTCTCCGCCTGCACGGGGATCAGCGCGTCACCGGTCGTGTGGATGTTGAGCTGCGGGTCGGTGAGCCGGCCCGAGAGCACGCTGGTGTTCCGCATCCACCGCACGGCCTGCGGATCGGCGGAGACCCGGGGTGCCCGGCCCAGGGCCGAGAGGTCGGTGCGCAAGGACAGTCCCGCCTCCTTGTAGAGCTCGGTCACCTCTTTGTACAGCGGGGACCGGGCGAGCATCGCGGTGTAGTCGACGCCCGTGTTCCAGGACGGGTTGCCGCCCGCCCGGCTCTCGGCCTCCTGCCGCCAGCTGAACGCGGGCAGTTGGAGGAGGCCCCGGACGGCGGCGTACTGGTTGGACTGCTGGGTCGCCCAGTCGGTCGGGCCCGGCTCGGTCTGCGCGGAGTCGTTGTAGCCGGGGATGTTGTGCAGGGCGGCGGCCAGGGCGATCCGGGCCCGGCCGTCCGGCGTCCGCTGGGCGGCCTCGACCTTCGAGGAGAGCGTCTTCGAAGCGGCGACCGCCTCCGTCTGGTCCGCGAACCCCGCGAGCCGCACCCCGGAGCCGGGCGCGAGCAGCGTCCGCAGCGCGAACACCGGGTCCAGCGTGCTGTTCCAGTTGGCGACGCCGCCCTGGACCAGTCCGCACATCGACAGCGAGCCGTCGAACCGGTCGGCGTGCCGCTCGGCGAGCATGCTGGTGACGAAGCCGCCGTAGGAGGTGCCCCAGGCGAGCGTCCGCCGGGCCGAACCGAACTTCTCCGTGAACAGGTCCAGTGTGGCGAGCTGGTCGGGCACCGCCTCCGTGACCGCCCAGCCGTTCGTCGCGTACGAGGAGCCGATCAGGGCGTAGCCCCGCGCCAGCAGCTTGTCACGGGCGGCCGTACCCGGCGTGTTCTGGGCCGGGTTGGGGGCTCCGGCCGGGGTGTAGCCGTGGCTGTACAGCAGCACGGTGCCGTTCCACGACGCGGGTACGTCCATCACGTACGCGGCGCCGGAGGGGAGCTTGCCCTCCAGGTGGCTGTCGGTGGCGTCGGCGGCCTGCGCGGGCAGGGCCGTTGCCAGGGACAGGCAGGTGGTCAGTAAAGCGAGGCGGATCCTCAACGCGGGGTTCCTTCCAGAGTGGGGGTGACGGCGGGGGAGTCCAGGGCGTCCGTGTGGGTCTCGCGCAGGCGCCACACGGTGACGGCGGTGATCGCCGCGCCGAGGCACAGCAGCAGTGAGACGGGCGCGCTGCCGCCCCCGTACGAGGCGAGGAGGCTGCCGGCGATCAGCGGGGAGAACCCGGCGCCGACCAGGGTGGCCGCCTGGTAGCCGAGGGAGGCGCCGGTGTAGCGGACGCGGGTGCCGAACATCTCGGTGAGCAGGGCGCCCAACGGCCCGTACATCGTGGACTGGGCGACGCCGTGGCCGAGGGCGAGCGCGAGGATCAGCAGTCCGGGCGAGCCGGAGTCGACCAGTGCCAGTACCGGGAACGCGAGCACGGCCGAGGCGACGGCGCCGGTGAGGACGACGGGCCGGCGGCCGACCCGGTCCGACAGCGCGGACGCGGCGGGCAGGACGGCGAGGGCCACGCAGGAGGCGACGGTCACCGCGGTCAGCACCTGCGGGCGGGTGTACCCCTCGTCGACGGCGTAGGAGATCATGAAGCTGGTCAGCAGGGACTGCGTGGTGAACGCGCCGATGCCGACACAGGCGGCGAGCAGCACGGGCTTCGGGCGGCGCATCATCTCCACGATCGGCGGCTTGTCCACCGGCTCCCGCTTGACCTGCGCGAACAGCGGGCTCTCGGCGACCTTCTTTCTTTTTTATTTGGCCGACGGCCAGCAGCACGATGCTCAGCAGGAACGGCACCCGCCAGCCCCAGGAGCGGAACTCGTCGTCGGGCAGGCCGGCCACGAGGGTGACCACGCCGGCCGACAGCACGGAGCCGAGCGGGGCGCCGAGTTGGGTGAAACTGGACCACAGGCCTCGCCGGGAGCCCTGCGCGTGCTCGGCGTGCTCGACGACCATCAGCATCGCGCCGCCCCACTCACCGCCGATCGCGATGCCCTGCACCACGCGCAGGGCGACGAGCAGGACCGGGGCCCAGACCCCGATCGCGTCGTAGGTAGGCAGCAGCCCGATGAGGAAGCTGCCCAGGCCCATCAGGACCATGGTCAGCAGCATCATCGACTTGCGCCCGATCCGGTCGCCGAAGTGGCCGAAGACGATGCCGCCCAGAGGTCGGGCGAGATAGCCCGCGGCGAAGGTGCCGAACGCCGCGATGGTGCCGACCGCCGGGTCGGCCCGAGGGAAGAACAGGTCGCCGAAGACGAGCGCGGCGACTGTGCCGTAGACGAGGAAGTCGTAGAACTCGACGGTCGTGCCGAGCAGTCCGGAGACGGCGACGCGGCGCAACTGCCGTGCTTCGGGGGAGGGCTGGGCGGTCGAGGGGGAAGGCTGCACGGTGGGCTCCCTGGGGACGGGGCGCGGTTGGTCCGTGAAGTTATGCATCCATCGTGCAGCCGTCAATCACTTGCACAACATCAGTTCAGGCCGTCGGCCGCGATCTTCAGCAGCAGCGCGTGCAGCGACTCCCGCTCGGCCGCGTCCAGTGGGCCCACCAGTTCGCCGGTGACCCGCTGGCCGGCCTCGTCGGTGTCGCGCAGGAACGCGCGGCCGCTCTCGGTCAGGACGACGATCCGGCTGCGGCGGTCGTCGGGGGCGGGGCGGCGCTCGGCGAAGCCCTGCTTCTCCAGGTCGTCGACCAGGCCGACGATCGCGCTCGGGTCGTAGCCCAGCCGGGCGCTCAGCTCGCGCTGGAGGGCCCCTTCGGAGGTGGCGAGGAAACGCAGCACGGCGTAGTGGCGCAGGCGCAGCCCCGATTCCTGGAGGAAGGTGTTGAAGAGCTGTCCCGAGCGCAGGCCCAGGCGGTACAGGAGGTAGCCCGTGTCCGCGTGCAGCCCTCGCATCCACGGCTCGTCCGCGTCCATGGCCCTCGGGGTGACGTTCTGGCGTGTGATGGCGGGCTCCCTGTGCTCGGTGCGTCCTGCGCTCGGTACGGCTGGAGATTCCAGCATCTCGTACCCGTGGGCCATCAACAACTATTGACGTCAACAATTATTGCTCTTAGCTTCGATCTCGCAGCCGAACCCCGTGTGAAGGGACCCACCCGTGCCCAGCATCGATCTCTCCGGCAAGGTCGCCGTCGTCACCGGCAGCGGCCGGGGCCTCGGCCTCGCCTACGCCCACGCCCTGGCCGCCCACGGGGCGTCCGTGGTCGTCAACGACGTCGACGAGGCCGTGGCCGAAGCGGCCGTGAAGTCCATCGAGGAAGCGGGCGGCAGGGCCGTCGCCGAGGTCGTCCCGGTCGGCACCACCGAGGCCGCCGAGCGGCTGGTGAACCGCGCGGTCGAGGAGTTCGGGCGACTGGACGTCCTCGTCACCAACGCGGGCATCCTGCGCGACAAGGTCCTGTGGAAGATGACCGACGAGGACTTCGACGCGGTGATCACCACCCACCTCAGGGGCACCTTCACCTGCGCCCGCGCCGCCGCCGTCCGGATGCGCGAGCAGGGCGAGGGCGGCTCGCTGATCCTGGTCGGCTCCCCGGCCGGCCAGCGCGGCAACTTCGGCCAGACGAACTACGCCGCCGCCAAGGCCGGGATCGCCGCGATGGCCCGCACCTGGTCCATGGAGCTGGGCCGCGCGAACATCACCGTCAACGCGATCGTGCCGGTCGCCGCCACCGCGATGACCGAGACGATCCCGGCCTTCGCCCCGTACGTCGAGGCCATGCGCGGCGGCGAGCCGCTGCCGGACCTCCTGCGCAAGGGTGAGGGCTTCGGCACCCCGGAGGACTGCGCGGCCCTGGTCCCCTTCCTCGCCTCCGAGGCCGCCCGGGGTGTCACCGGCCAGGCCATCGGCATCGGCGGCGACAAGGTGGCACTCTGGTCGCATCCGCAGGAGATCAGGACGGCGTACGCCGACGGCGGCTGGACCCCCGCCGCCCTGGCCGACGCCTGGCCCACCTCGGTCGGTGCCGAGCCCCAGTCGGTCGGCATCCCGGCGCCGAAGCTCCCGGAGGCGTGATGGACCCCGTGATGGACCTGGAGTCGCTGGTCGCGATCGACGTCCACACCCATGCGGAGGTGTCCTCCAAGGGACACTCCTCCCTGGACGACGATCTCCACGACGCCTCCTCCGCCTACTTCAAGGTCGAGGGCAAGCGGAAGCCGACCCTGGAGGAGACCGCCGCGTACTACCGCGAGCGGAAGATGGCCGCCGTGATCTTCACGGTGGACGCCGAGTCCGCCACCGGCACCCCGCCCGTCCCCAACGAGGAGGTCGCCGAGGCGCGCGCACGCGACGTCTCATCCCCTTCGCTCATCGACCCTTCCGGGGAAGGCGGGCGTGAAGCAGCCCGCCGCCTGGTCGAGGAGTACGGGGTGAAGGGCTTCAAGTTCCACCCCAGCATCCAGGGGTTCTTCCCCAACGACCGGTCGGTGGCGTACGACCTGTACGAGGTGATCGAGGAGACGGGCGCCATCGCCCTCTTCCACACCGGCCAGACGGGCATCGGCGCCGGAGTCCCCGGCGGGGGCGGCATCCGGCTGAAGTACTCCAACCCTCTGCACGTGGACGACGTGGCGGCCGACTTCCCGCACCTGAAGATCATCCTGGCCCACCCGTCGTTCCCCTGGCAGGACGAGGCCCTCGCCGTCGCCACGCACAAGCCGGGCGTGCACATCGACCTGTCCGGCTGGTCCCCGAAGTACTTCCCGCCGCAGCTCGTGCAGTACGCGAACACCCTGCTGAAGGACAAGGTGCTCTTCGGCTCCGACTTCCCCGTCCTCACCCCGGACCGCTGGCTCGCCGACTTCGGCAAGCTGACGATCAAGGAGGAGGTCCGGCCGAAGATCCTCAAGGAGAACGCCGCCCGCCTGCTCGGGCTGACGAAACCGTAAGGGGCGTGACATGCGCAACGAGGGACTGGGGTCGTGGCCCGCACGCCGGGCCCGCAAGACCCCGCACCGCACCGCCCTGATCCACGGCGACACCACCCGCACCTACGCCGACCTGTACGAGCGCACCACCCGCCTGGCCCACGCGCTGCGCGAAAGGGGCGTCCGCCGCGGCGACCGCATCGCCTACCTCGGCCCGAACCACCCCTCCTACCTGGAGACCCTGTTCGCGGCCGGGACCCTCGGCGCGGTGTTCGTCCCCCTCAACACGCGCCTGGCCGGGCCCGAGATCGCCTACCAGCTCGCCGACTCCGGAGCCAAGGCCCTCGTCTACGGACCCACGCACGCCGGCCTGGTCGCGGGACTGCCGGGCAGCACCGACGTCCGGACCTACGTCGAGGTGGGCGCCGAGTACGAGGAGGCGCTCGCCGCGGCCGGCACGGAGCCCGTCGACGCGCCGGTCGCCCCGGACGACACCTGCATCATCATGTACACCTCGGGTACGACCGGCCGCCCCAAGGGGGCCATGCTCACCCACGGCAACCTCACCTGGAACGCGATCAACGTCCTCGTCGACACCGACCTGATCGCCGACGAACGCGCCCTGGTCTGCGCCCCGTTGTTCCACACCGCCGGCCTGAACATGCTGACGCTCCCGGTCCTGCTGAAGGGCGGCGCCTGCGTCCTGGTCGAGGCCTTCGACCCGGACTCCACCTTCGACCTCGTCGAACGGCACCGCATCACCTTCATGTTCGGCGTGCCGACCATGTTCGACCAGGTGGCGAGGCACCCGCGCTGGCCGGACGCGGACCTCTCCTCGCTCCGCATCCTCACCTGCGGAGGCTCCCCGGTCCCGACCCCGCTGATCGCCGCGTACCAGGAGCGCGGCCTGACCTTCCTCCAGGGCTACGGCATGACCGAGGCCGCCCCCGGCACGCTCTTCCTCGACGCCGAACACGCCGTCGGCAAGGCGGGGTCGGCGGGAGTGCCGCACTTCTTCAGCGACGTACGGGTCGTCCGGCCGGACCTCGCGCCGGTCGACGTGGGCGAGGTCGGAGAGGTCGTCGTCCGCGGGCCGCACGTCATGCCCGGCTACTGGGGGCTGCCCGAGGAGACGGCCGCGTCCTTCGCGGACGGCTGGTTCCGCAGCGGCGACGCGGCCCAGGTCGACGAGGACGGCTACGTCCACATCGTCGACCGCATCAAGGACATGATCATCTCCGGTGGCGAGAACATCTACCCCGCCGAGATCGAGGACCAGCTCCTCGCCCACCCGGACATCGTCGAGTGCGCGGTGATCGGGGTCCCGGACGACAAGTGGGGCGAGGTACCCCGCGCGGTCGTCGTGCCCCGCGAGGGCGCCGCACTCGACCCCGACGAGGTGCTCGCGTCGCTCGCGGGCCGCCTCGCCAAGTACAAGATCCCGAAGTCGGTCGTGCTGGCGGACGCACTGCCCCGCACCGCCTCCGGAAAGCTCCTCAAGTCCCGTGTGCGCAAGCGCTACGGGTCCGACTCCCAGTGAAGGACAGCCGCATGAGCATCACCGTCAACGGTCTCGACGAACTCAGGAAGCTCGCGGGCGGCGACCTCGGCACCAGCGAGTGGATCGAGGTCACCCAGGAGCGCATCGACACCTTCGCCGACGCGACCGGGGACCACCAGTGGATCCACGTGGACCCCGAGCGGGCCAAGGAGGGCCCCTTCGGCGCCCCCATCGCGCACGGCTATCTCACGCTCTCCCTCTTCATCCCGCTGTTCACCGAGCTGCTGGACGTCCAGGGCGTGACGACCAAGGTCAACTACGGTCTCAACAAGGTGCGTTTCCCCTCCCCGGTGAAGGTGGGATCCCGCATCCGGCTGACGGCGAAGCTCGCCGAGGTCGAGGACGTGCCGGGCGGCGTGCAGATCACGGTCGACGGAGCCATCGAGATCGAGGGCGGCACCAAGCCGGCCGCGGTGCTGCAGAGCCTGTCGCGGTTCTACGTCTGAGACCGCGCCGGCACCAGGTCGAGCAGGCGCTGCGCCGAGGCGTGCGCGAGCGGCGAGAGCCGGTCGTGCACGGTCCGGAACGTCTTCTCGGCCTGCTCCGCCGGCCAGTCGTCCGGCAGGTGCTTGACCGGCAGGCGCGGATCGCGCCGGACGATCCGCAGCCACTCGGTCTGCAGCCGCAGGCGCAGCACGAGGGCGTCGTCGGCGTCCGGCAGGTCCTCCTCCCAGGGCTGCCAACGCTGTACGAACCCCTCGTAGCGGCCCGCCAGGTCGGACAGTTCCCAGGTCTCCTCGATCATCTGGCCGATGTCCATGCCGACGTCCGCGTGCGCCCGGAAGACCTTCACGTGGGCGGACAGCCCGAGCTCGGCCACCAGCGCCGACACGTCGACCTCGCCCGGGGCGATCCACAGGCCGTTGAACAGCGGGCCGAAACCGCTCCAGGTCAGCTGGGAGCGCAGGTCGTGACGCTGGCGCTGCCAGGACTCCGGCAGGGAGAAGCCGAGCAGGGTCCAGGTGCCGTCCCAGTGCCGGTTGACGGCACCGGCCTGCCAGATGCGCCGCTCGCCGTCGCGCAGCACCGCCTCCGAGCGCTCGGTCAGCCCGAAGTACATGCGGCGGCCCTCCCGCTGGCGGCGCAGCAGATCGCGCTTGACCATGCGGGCCAGTGTCGAGCGGGTCGCCTGCTCGCCGACGCCGGCGCGGGCGAACACGTCGATGACGCTGCCCGAGTACACGCACACGTCACGCCCGAGCACCTGGTCGCCCAGGAACGTCAGCATGAGGGACTGGGGCCGCAGCGACTCTTCACCGGTCACGCGGCCCACCGTACCTCCGCCCGATCAGGCGCCTTCCACGTCGACGAAGACCGGGTTCGTGTAGAACCACGTGTCCGCCCACGGGTCGCCGTCCCCGGGCGCGTGCGGGATCGGCCCGTGCGGGTCGACCGAGGCTCCCAGGTAACCGGTGCCGTTGCGCTTGCCGTCGCTGCCGCGCAGCCGGACGTAGAAGGACTCGCCGCCCGCGGTCAGCGGGACGCGCAGGGTGTAGGTGCCCGTGCGGCCGGAGACGTTCTGCGACCGCACGACCCGGGTGTCGGGGGCCTTCCAGGTGTCGCGGTCGGTGACCGGGCCGCGCACCGCGCCGCGGATGACGTCCACGTGCGCCAGTCCGGGCAGGATGCCCTGCGGATTGGGCCGCGAGGCGGTCGTCACGGTGATGTCCAGGGTCAGCTTCTCGCCCTTGCGGACCCGCAGCTGACCGCCGAGGGCCACGCCCCGGCCCTGGTCCTGGTCCCGCTTGAGCCGGACGTCGAGCCCGTCGAGCAGATGCCCGTGGTCGAGCCAGACCCGGCCCGCGCGCAGGCCCGCCATGACCGCGCGATAGCCGTAGCGGGTCACGCCGACGTGGGTGCGGCTGAACTGGCCGGGCCAGAAGTCGCCGCCGGGCTGCGGGGAGTCCGTGTTCACCGGGTCGGGGATCTTGCCGGTGTTGTCGAAGTTCTGCCCCGGCAGCCAGTCGCCGTTCTTCCACGTGTCGAAGACGACCCGGTGAACGTCGGAGTTGGTGGTGATCGTGAACAGCTTGCCCTCGGCGAGCATCGCGTCCCACATGCCGCCGACCGTCGCCGTCATCCAGTCGAAGCCGCCGTACAGCACGTACGCGTTCTCCGGGTAGCCGGCCCAGGAGTTCACGGACGGTTTGTTGGTGTACTCACCGCGCTGCGAGTCAGGACCCTCCCAGCCGGGGATGCCACCGCCCTGCGCGCCGGGCGCGCCCTCCATGCCGATCATGATCTCGGGTGCCGCGTCCCGCCAGTTGCGCATCTCATGGGGGGAGTCGATGCCCAGCCGCATCGGATGGTTGGCGAAGACGAGGACGTCGTCGACGTATCCGGTACGGCGCTGTTCGGCGAGCCACTGGATGGCCTTGACCGCGTGCGCTTCGTTGCGCGCCGTGTTCGGGTTGTCCGGGGCACCGTCCGTGTAGCCCAACAGCTTGCCGTCGTAGGCCAGCTCGAACCGGGTGAGGAGGTCGACCTCGTGCGCACCGGGCGCGGCGAAGATCGTGCAGTGCTCGGCGGCCGGGATGTACCACTCCAGGCCCTGGAAGATCAGCTGACGAGGGTTCTCGGCGCGAGCCTTGAGGATCTCCTTGTGCTCCATGGCGGCGCCGTGGTAGGCGTGCCCGAAGTTGGAGTGCTCGTTGAACACCATCCAGTCAAGGCCGTACTTGGCGGCCGCGGTGGCCAGCTGGGAGAAGGTGTACTTCGCGTCGTGGCTGTAGACGCTGTGGACGTGGTGGTCGCCGACGAGGTAGGCGAGTTTCGGATCGGTGCCGCCGTAGCCGCCGGCAGCGGCCGCCTCGGGCATCGCCGCCGAGCCGAGGGCGAACGCGGCGCCGAACAGACCTGCCCGGCGCAGGAGCTGACGGCGGGAGACGCCCTGGGCGTCCAGGAGGGCGGGGGAGACGGCCGGGTCGGCCCAGGCGGGCAGCTGCTGTTCGGTCATGACGATCCTCTGGGTCTCACTGGGTCAGTGGTTCATGAAGCTGGTGACGGGCAGCGCCCGTGCGACGATCCGGACGTCTCCGAGCCGGCCGTGCAGGATCTGGTCGATCTTGCCGGCGTACTCGTAGCCGCCCAGCAGCCAGGGCAGCCCCACCGAGGTCAGGCCCACGGCGGCCGCCTTCGGGTTGCGGACCACGGGGCAGCCCTCGACGTACAGCGTGGTGTGCGTGCCGTCGTTCACGACCGCGAGGTGCCACCACGTCTCCAGCGGGGTCTCCTGACCCCAGTTGGTCGCGATCCCTTCCTGGTTGAGCGGGCGCACGGCCCACTGCGGCTCGCGGTCGTTGGACAATGACAGCGTGGCGAGCGGCTCGTCGGGGTCGTCGGCGGTCTTGCCCGCGGCGCCGCCCGTGCCGGTGCGGCCGACCAGGCCCGACCAGGCGTGGTGGTCCGGGTCCCAGTCGGCGGGCAGACGGTAGAACGCCTCGATGGTGTAGCCGTCCTCGAAGGTGGCCTTGCTGAGCGGGGCGCCGTCGACCGTGCGCAGGTACGCGCCCTTCAGCGGCGACTTGAAGCCCTGGAACTCCAGGCTGCCGTGCCCCGGCTGGTCGGGGTGGTGGTCCGCCGACCAGCCCAGCGTGCCTTTGCCGACCGTGACCAGGGACAGGTCGTTGCCCCGCCCGGACAGGTCGCGGACCGTTCCCTTCGTGCCGTCGACGGGCTTCTCGAAGCGCCAGTACGCCACCGTGCCCGGCAGCAGCATCGTCGAGACGGGCCGGGACGGCCGGGCGGGCACGGGAGCGAAGCCGGAGAATCGTTTCTGGAAGTCGATCTCGACGGAGAAGCGGTCGGCGTCGCCGCTCAGCTCCATCTCCTGCCGTTCCAGCTCGTTGAGCCCCTTCGACGCCCGGCCCAGGATCCACGGCGAGAGCGTCTCCACGTCGATGACGCCGCGGTCCAGGTCGAACCGGTACAGGCGGATCATCGCCGCGCCACCGAAGTAGCGGTTCTGGTAGTTCGTCAGATGCAGCTGGACGTCGTGCCCCGCCGCGTTCTTCCGCGTCGCGCGGCCGGCGGGCCAGTAGTGCCCGCCCAGGGCCAGAAAGATCTGGTCGTGGTCCTCGATCAGCTGGTCCCACAGCTGCTGCCCGTAGTCCGACAACGTGTCGTCCTCGACGACCAGTTCGTGCGTCGTGAGGATCACCGGCGTCTTCGGGTGCTTCGCCAGGACCTCCTTCGCCCACGCGTACCCCTGCGGCGAGAGCCGCCAGTCCAGCGCGAGCACCAGCCACTCCCGCCCGCCCGCCGCGAACCGGTGGAAGGTGTTGTAGCCGTCCGGGGAGGCACCGCCGAACGTCGGCTTCCCCTCGAACCGCTTGGGCCCGAAGGCGTCCAGGTACGGTGTCGCGCCACGCTGGTCGGTCGTCGACGGCCTCACGTCGTGGTTGCCCGCCAGGACGCTGTAGCCGACGCCCCGCCGGTCCAGCAGCCCGAACGCCTCGCCGATCGCCGCGAACTCCTCCTTCGCGCCGTTCTGCGTGAGGTCCCCGAGATGCGACAGGAAGACGATGTTCTCCTCCCGGCCGTGCTCCAGCAGATAGCGCAGCGACGCCTCGACCGGAGCCCTGTCGATGCTCGGCCCGTCGAAGAGGTACTGCGTGTCCGGCATCACGGCGAGCGTGAAGCGGCGGCTGCGCGGGTCGGGACGCCACCTCGCCATCGAGGCCGCCTCCGCGGTGACGGCCGGCAGCGCGGTCACGGCGGCGGCGGTGGCGCCGAGCAGCGCGGTGGCCCGGAGGAAACCGCGTCTTCCGGCACCGGCCTGGGGCGCCTCGCCCAGGTCGTGGTCATGCGCAATGCACACGGGTGCTCCATGGGGTGACTGAGAACGGGGTGGCTGAGAGGGGAGGGACTCAGAGGACGCGCAGCGTCCAGCTCCAGCGATGGACGCCGGCCGCGACGAGGTAGGAAGCGAAGGTGTCGGGCCCGCACGACGCCGTGCCCAGCCCGCGGTGCGCCGCGTCGATGTGCACCACGCACCCGGCCCGCGGCACCAGTTCGTCGTGATGGGTGACAGCGGCGAGATCGGCAGCGCGATGGCGGGTCACGGAGACCTGGCGGGGCCGGTCCAGCCGCACCGCGAGGCCGGTGGCGTCCGGAGCGGACAGCGTGAACCGCCGCACGCCGTGCCGCCCGCCGCTCTCCTGAGGCCGCAGGTACGGGGTGAACAGCTCGTCCACCGGCAGTGAGTGATGCCCCACGGGCGCGCCCGCTTCCCGGTCCGGATACGACTCCCAGGGACCCTGCCCGAACCACTCCAGCAGATTCAGCCCCGCGGCCGTCTCGAAGACCGAACCGACCCGGGCCACGTCGTGCAGCGCCTCGGGCAGCTCGGCGCACTCCTCGACGAGCAGTCCGCCCTCGACCGCCGTGAAGACCTGCTCGTGACGGACGGCCCCGCCCGTGCAGAGGTAGTCGCACACCACGGCCACCCGTCCCGGGTCACGCCGTACGGCGACGACCTTCCGGGCGGGTGCGTGAAGCCCCCAGTCCCGCCAGCGTGCCGCCATGCCGCCCAGTTCGTCGTTGTCGGTGGGCGCCCGCCACAGGGACAGCGTGGGCGCGGCCGTCAGCAGCGGATGGACCAGCAGTCCGTCCTCGCCGACCTCCACCGGACGGCCCGGGACCGGGGTGTGCCTGACCGGGGGCGCCGCCCGCAGCCGGACCTGCGGCAGGCACACGACCGTGCCGCGCGGCGCCCAGGGCTCGTCCCCGGCCGTCGTGACCCGCAGGGTCAGCCATGCCTCACCACCGTCCTCCGGCAGTTCGAACGGCAGCGGCACCGCGGCCGTCTCACCGGGGCGCAGATCGGGCAGTTCGGCGGGAGCCGTCCGGGTGGCGCCGTCGGCGAGGGACAGCTCCCACTCGCCGGCCAGCCAGTCCAGGCCCCGGAAGTGCTGGTGGTTGCTCAGGACGACGCCCTCGTGCCGGAAGCAGTCGATCCGCACCGGCGCGGCGATCTCCCGGTGCTCGAACATCACCGGCTTGGGCGTGCGGTCGGGGAAGACGACACCGTCGGCGATGAAGGCGCCGTCGTGGTCCGTCTCCCCGAAGTCGCCGCCGTACGCCCAGCGATGACCGGGCGCGGCGACACCGTTGTCATACAGCCCGGCGCCCCCACGCCCGGCCGGTCTGCCGTCGTTCACACGCTGCAGGATGCCGTGGTCCCAGAACTCCCAGATGAACCCGCCCTGAAGACCCGGGGTGGTCTCGATGGCCTCCCAATGGTCCGCCAGCGTGCCGTTGCTGTTGCCCATGGCGTGCGAGTACTCGCACTGGATGAGCGGCTTGGTCTGGGTGCCGGACATGGCGTGCGCCAGGCACTCCTCCAGCGGCGCGTACATCGGGCAGGCGATGTCGGAGGCCACGCCGGGATCGGCCCAGCCGCGCTTGGCGGCGCCCTCGTACTGCACCGGCCGGGTCGGGTCGTGCCGGCGCACCCAGCCCGCCGCCGCGTCGTGGTTCGCGCCGTAGTCGGACTCGTTGCCCAGCGACCAGATGATGACGGACGGGTGGTTCTTGTCCCGCAGCACCATCCGTGAGACCCGGTCGACGAAGGCGTTCAGGTAGCGCGGGTCGTCGGCGATCTCGTGGGCGTGGTCGTGGGACTCGATGTCCGCCTCGTCGACGACGTAGAAGCCGAGCTCGTCGGCGAGGTCGTACAGGGCCGGGTCGTTCGGGTAGTGCGCGGTGCGGATCGCGTTGAAGCCGAACCGCTTCAGCAGGACGAGGTCGGCGCGCATGTCGTGGTACGACACCGTGCGACCCGTCAGCGGATGGAAGTCGTGCCGGTTGACGCCCCGGATGAACACGCGCTCACCGTTGACCAGCAGGTCCCGCCCGTCGATCTCGACGTCGCGGAAGCCGATCCGGTGCCGGGAGGTGTCGGCGACGGTGCCGTCGGCGCGGTGCAGCCGGACGGTCAGGCCGTACAGCTCGGGCGTCTCGGCCGTCCAGGCGCGGACATCCGGTACGGCGGCCCGCAGCCGGGCCTCACCGAGGAAGTCGGAGACGCGCTCGTCCTCGGCGTTGGTCCGGTCGAACTCCGCGTCCTGCGTGAGGAGGTGTCCGTCCAGCTCCCCGCTGACGTACCAGCCCTCGGGCAGCGCCCCGCCGGCGTCCCGCACCCGGCAGTCCACCCTCAGGTCGCCGTCGCGCCGGGCGCGCACGGTCACGTCCGCGAGATGCAGCGCATCCCGCGCGTACAGCAGTACCGAGCGGGTGATCCCGCCGTGCCACCAGTGGTCCTGGTCCTCGATGTGCGAGGCGTCCGACCACTTCACGACGGTCAGGCGGACCGTGGCCCGCTCCCCGGGGCGTACCACCGGCGTCAGGTCGAACTCGGCGGCCAGGTGGGAGTCCTTGGAGATCCCGGCCGGCCGCCCGTTCACATGCACCAGCAGCACGCTCTCGGCGGCCCCGACCTGGAGCACGATCCGCCGCTCGGCCCACTCGGCCGGCACGTCCACCGCCCGTTCGTAGACGCCCGTCGGGTTGGCGGCGGGCACCTCCGGCGGGAACTCGGCGAACGGCATCCGGATGTTCAGATACCGCGGGAGATCGTCCGTGCCCTGCACGGTCCACACACCGGGCACGTACGACGACGACCAGACCTCCCCGAGCGGGGCGTCCGGCGCGGGCAGCAGCTGGAAGCGCCAGTCGCCGTCCAGGGATACGGCCCCGGCCCGCCGGTCGACGGCGTGCATCGGCAGCCGCCCCCAGGAGGTCACCTCGGGGGCCTCCCAGGGGCGCAGGGCGGTCAGGGGGTCGAAGGGTGCGTCGGTCATGACCATTCCGAAGTCGGTGGGGTGGGGCGGGGCAGGACACGGCCCGGCAGGCCCCAGTCGGGGTCGACGGGGATGCCGAGACGGTCCAGGACGGTGGGGGCGATGTCGATGAGGCGGGGAGCGTCGAGCCGGAGGCCCCCGGGCATGCCGGGCTCGGCGAGGACGACGAAGACCTCCCGCTCGGCACGCGAGTCGCCGCCGTGGCCACCGGAGTCGAGATGACCGTGGTCGGTGGTGACCAGCACGGTCCAGCGCTCCTCGGCGCGCCGCGGATCCGAGCGCCGGGCGTCGATCGCATCCAGCAGCCGCCCGAGGTGGGTGTCCTGGGCGAGGAGGGCCTGGTCGTAGGCGGGGGAGAGGGGCCCGGTGGCGTGGCCGGCCTCGTCGGTGGCGCCGAAGTACGCGAACAGGACGTCCGGGTCGAACGTGGTGAGCCAGCGCAGGGCGGTGCGGGCGACGCGGCGGTCCGCGGTTTCATACCCCCTGGACTCGCCGTTGTGGCGCACCCGTCGGCCGATGGCCCGGCTGAGGGTGCCGCGGCGGACCAGCGCCGGCCAGGACACCGCGGCCGCCGTGCGCAGACCGGGCCGGGCGGTGGCGGCACGGGTCAGGAAGTCGGGGTAGCGGGTGTAGTCGGCGCCTTTGAAGTCATTGCCGGTCACCCCGTGGCGGTCGGGCCACACCCCGGTGAGGATGCTCGACCAGCCGGGCCCGGAGTCGGTGTAGGCCATGCTGGTCGACGGACCGTTCGCGGCCTGGCCGTCCGCCTCGCCGTAAGGCAGCAGGCTGGTGCCGACGGCGCCCGCGGCCATCAGGCTGTGCAGCACGGGTGCCGCGGACGAAGAGAGGACCAGCCGGTCGAAGCGCAGCCCGTCCATGCCGACGACGAGCACCTTGGCGCGTGGGGCCTCGGAATTGACGTCCGTCACTGGGTGCCTCTCTTGTGTGGCTGCTACGAGCTCGGGCCGGGACCGGCCGCTCTCGGCTGCGCGTCCCCTGTGGCTGGTCGCGCCCACGCGGCGGAGCCGCATATCGGCACAGCCCCGCGCCCCCTTTCGGGGCGCGGTTGTCCCGGTCAGGTTCCCTGCACAGCTCCCTCTGTGGCGCCCGCGATGAACCCGCGGGCGAAGAGGGTGAAGACCACGACCAGCGGCACGGACGCCATGAGCACGCCCGCCATCACCATGCTGTAGTCGGTGGTGTGCCCGACGTGGAGCTGGGCGAGCGCCACCTGGAGGGTGAGGTGGCCGGGGTCGGTGAGCACGACCAGCGGCCAGATGTAGTCGTTCCAGGCACCGACGAAGGCGTAGATGGCGAGGAAGGACAGCGCGGGCCTGATCATCGGCAGCACGATGTTCCAGTACTGGCGGAAGAACCCGGCGCCGTCGATGCGCGCGGCGTCGAGGAGTTCGTCCGGCACACCGTTGTGGATGTACTGCCGCAGCCAGAAGATGCCGAAGGCGTTGGCGAGGGCGGGCAGGACCAGCGCCTTGAGCGTGCCGACCCAGCCGATGTCGGACATGAGGATGAACTGTGGGAGCACGGCCAGCTGGAGCGGCAGCATCATGAACCCGACCAGCATGGCGAACAGCACCCTGCGTCCGGGGAAGTCGAACTTGGCGAAGGTGAACGCCGCCAGGGAGTCGATGAACAGGACCAGGACGGTCGTGACGCACGCGACGACGAGCGTGTTCAGCATCGACCCGAAGAAGTCGATGGTGTCGAACACGTGCCGGACGTTCTCCAGCAGATGGGAACCGAAGGTCAGCTTCGGCGGGCTCTTGTAGATGTCCTCGGTGGTGTTGGTCGCCATGACGACCGTCCACACGAACGGGAAGACCGAGATCAGGACGGCCAGGCCGAGGACGATGTGCGCGGTCAGGCCCTTGGGACGCCGTGACCGCCTCTTGACCGCTGCGGTCATGACTTCCTCCCGCGCTGGACGACGCGCCAGTTGACGACGACCAGCACCATGATCAGTACGAAGAAGGCCCACACGATGGCCGCGCCGTAGCCGTAGTCGTTGTTGACGAAGGCCGACTGGTAGAAGTACAGCAGCGTGGTCAGACCCGCCTGGCCGGGACCGCCGAGGTTCGGGTTGGCGGCGTTGCTGCCGAACAGGACCTGGGGTTCGCTGAAGCTCTGCAGGCCGTTGATGGTCGAGATGACGACGGTGAACAGGATGATGGGCCGCATGATCGGCATGGTGATCTGGAAGAACGTGCGGATGGGCCCGGCCCCGTCCAGCCTGGCCGCCTCGTAGATCTGCGTGGGGATGGCCTGAAGGCCGGCCAGGTAGATGATCATGTTGTAGCCGGTCCACATCCAGGTCATCAGCAGCGCGATGACCAGTTTGATCAGCCACGGGTTGCTCAGCCACGGCACCGGTGAGATGCCGACCGTGCCCAGGATCGCGTTGACCAGGCCGAAGTTGTTGCTGAACACCGCGCCGAAGAAGATCGACACGGCGACGATCGAGGTGACGTTCGGTATGTAGAGGGCGATGCGGTAGAAGCCCCTGAAGCGCCGCACCGAGTGCAGCAGCGTCGCCAGCACCAGGGCGCCGAACAGCGTGGGGACGGTGGACAGGACCCAGATCACCAGGGTGTTGCGGATCGACATCCAGAAGACCGGGTCGTCCCACAGGAACCGGAACTGCTGGAAACCGACGAACTGGACGGTGCCCATGCCGTCCCAGCGCTGGAAGGCGAGATACAGCGAGTAGAAGACCGGGAAGAACGAGAAGGCGCCGAAGATCAGGAAGAAGGGCGAGATCGCCAGGTACTGCCGCCAGTGGGCCAGCACCCCACGACGCCTCGGCCGCACGGCGCCCGCCGGCGGGGTGCGCCGGGGGCGGAGGCGGGCCGGGCCGGGCCCGCCGTGGTGCCGGGGCACCGCGGCGGGACCGGTGACCGGAGGTGAGGACATGTCTCAGCTCACCCCCTGGCGACGGGCGATCTGCTTGGCCTGGCCGACCGCGTCGTGCCAGGCGGCGTCGGGCTTCTTGCCCTTGGCCTCGATGTTGGTCAGCTCGGTCATGAAAGGAGCCATGACGGCGGCGTCCGCGGGTGCCTCGTAGGCGGCCGGTATGGACTTGGCGGCCGGGCCGAACACGTCGATGATCTTCTGCCCGCCGAAGAAGGGGTCGCCACCGGTCATGGCCGGATCGGAGTACGCCGCCGGTGCGGCGGGGAAGATCGCGGCGTCCGCGAAGCCGCGGGCGTCGTTCTTCGGACTCAGGATCCAGCTGATGATCTTGAACGCCTCTTCGGGGTTCCGGCACTGCTTGGGCAGGGCCAGGTAGGAGCCGCCCTGGTTGGCCGGTCCGCCGGGCATCGCGCAGACCCGCCACTTGCCCTTGGTCTTCGGGGCCGCCTGCTCGATGTCCAGCGCGTGCCAGGCCGCACCGAGTTCGGTGCTCAGGCTCTTGCCGACGGCGGCGTTCCAGCTGTTGTCGTTGATCTTGGCGTCGAGGCCGAGGGTGTAGGGGCGGACCGCGGTGGTCCACGCCTTGCGGATGTGGTCCTGGTCGCCGATGAAGTGGTTGTCCCTGTCGATGAACCGCTCGGTGCCCTGTCCGACCGCCATGTTGAACACCGAGCCGATGTTGTTGACCAGGTAGGTGCCGGGCACCTGCTTCTTCAGTTCGGTGCCGAGCGCGAAGTAGTCCTCCCAGGTCCCGGCCCGCTCGGCGACCTTGTCGGGGTCGGTGGGCAGCCCGGCCTTGTCGAACAGGTCCGCGCGGTAGAAGAGCGCGGTGGGGCCGATGTCGATCGGGAAGCCGATCTGCTTGCCGTCCTCGGTCCGGGCGAGCTTGGTCTTCCAGTCCAGGTACTGGGACGAGATGTCCTTGAAGCCCAGGTCGTTCAGGTCGAGGAAGCGGCCCGCGTTGGGCAGGAAGGACGCCATGTCCTCGCCCTTGATGCCGGTGATGTCGGGGACCGAGGTGCCCGCCGCGAGGGTGGTGGTGAGCTTCGACTTGAAGTCGCCGCCGATGGAGGCGACGGTCAGCTTCACGTCCTTGCTGAAGTGCGTCTTCGCCTCGGCGACCACCTTGTCGCTGAGCGCGCCTCCCCAGTACCACAAGGTGAGGTTCTTGCCGTTCTTGCTGCCGGCCGATCCTGAGCCGCTGCCGCAGGCCACGGTCAGACCGGAGGCGGCCGCGGTGAGCGCGGCGGCCTGGAGGAAGCCTCTACGGGAAAGGTCCACGGGTCACTCCTGCTGTTGCTGTTCGACGTGCCGAGGGGTTCGAGGGTCAGTGCCGCCGTTCGCAGGCGCGTGGGCCGACGGACGTGTGAGGGGCCGGCGGGGTGACGGGGGCGTACGCGACAGCCGGCCCGGGGTTCTCCGGGAGCCGGCGGGCCAGGAAGCCGTACGCCCGCTTCAGTTCGGGGTCGGTCAGGGTGCGCCACCAGCGGTCGACGCCGTACCAGCCGGGAGCCGCGAGGGCCCCGCCGTGATGGGCGACGGACAGCCCGGCCGCGAGCACCGCGAACCGCAGCCGTTCCACGAGCGGCCAGCCGCCGAGCGAGGTGGTGACGAACGCGGCGCCGAAGACGTCCCCGGCACCCGTCGCGTCGAGCACGTCGACGTCGAGGGCGGGTACGTCCGCGTACTCGCCGGTGATCTGGTCGACGGCGAGGGCACCGTCCCCGCCCCGCGTCACCACCGCGACCGGCACCAGTTCGGACAGCGTGCCGAGCGCGGCCAGCGCGCTGTCCGTACGGGTGTAGGCCATGGCCTCCGCCTCGTTCGGGAGGAAGGCGTGGCACAGGGCGAGTTGTTCCAGGAGGGTCGTCGACCACTCCTGGGTGGGGTCCCAGCCGACGTCGGCGTAGACCCGGGTGCCGTTCGCGGCGGCCTTCGCGAGCCACTCGCGCGGTTCCGCCTCCAGGTGGACCAGGGCGGTACGCGCCCCGGGCGGGTCGCCCATCAGCACGTCCTGCGAGTACGGCGGCTCCTGGCCGTGGGTGAGCAGGGCCCGGTCGTGGCCGTAGGCGACGGAGACGGTGACCGGGGTCGGCCAGTCGTCCGCCGTACGGGAGAGCGAGAGGTCGACGCCCTCCTGGTCGCACAGGACGTCCCGGCAGTGCTCGCCGTAGAAGTCGTCGCCGAATACCGTGGCCAGTGAGGTCCTGAGGCCGAAGCGGGAGGCGGCCACCGCGAGGTTCGCGATGCCGCCGGGGCCGCAGCCCATGCCCCGGGTCCAGATCTCCTCGCCGGGTGTCGGCGGCTTCCCGAGCCCGGTGAGGACGAGGTCGTAGAAGAGCAGCCCGGTCAGCAGCACATCGGGCCGGTCGTCGTCCACGGAGGTGTCCTCTCGCTCGAGTTTGACGGAGATCGTCAAAACTCTTCATTTCTGTGACCGGAATCGTGCGCTGCTCCGAGAGATTGGTCAATACCCGAGCAGAACTGAGCATGGAAATGATTGAAGATGACGAGTAGTGTTCCGGCCGTGCTGGCAGAACGACGACACCAACTCATCCTCCGGGCCCTGCGCTCCGGCGGCCCCGCGGCTGTGACCGACCTCTCCGAACAGCTGGGCGTGAGCCCGGCCACCATCAGGCGTGACCTGGTGAAACTCGAGGAGGACGGCCTTCTGACGCGTGTCCACGGCGGCGCCGTGGTGGAGGAGGGCGACCAGCCCTTCGCCGAGGTCGCCGAGGTGCGGGTCTCCGAGAAGGACGCCATAGCCGAACGCGCCGCCGAAATGATCAGGGACGGTCAGTCGGTGCTGCTGGACATCGGGACGACGGCCTACCGCCTGGCCCGGCAGCTGCACGGCCGCCGCCTCACGGTGATCACCAGCAACCTGGTGGTCTACGAGGAACTCGCCGACGACGAGGGCATCGAGCTGGTCCTGCTCGGCGGCATGGTCCGCCGCGAGTACCGCTCCCTCGTCGGTTTCCTCACCGAGGACAACCTGCGCCAGTTGCACGCCGACTGGCTCTTCCTCGGCACCAGCGGCGTGCGCCCCGGCGGCCAGGTCATGGACACCACGGTCGTGGAGGTGCCGGTCAAACGCGCCATGATCAATGCGAGCGAGAAGGTGGTGCTGCTCGCGGACGCGGCGAAGTTCCCCGGACACGGGATGGCGAAGGTCTGCGGTCCCGAGGACCTGGACGCGGTCGTGACGAACGAGCCGGTCGACCCGGCGACGCGGGCCTCCTTCACGGAGGCGGGCGTCGAGGTCGTCGTGGCGGGAAGGGTGCGGACATGAACCCTCCTCCGGCCGGGGCGCGGGGATTCCCGGCGCGGGCCGCCCCGCCGCCCGGCGCACAGCAAGGTCCCACACCCTCGACACCAGCCGGGCCGGAACCAGCCCGGGTCTCGAAGCACGTTCAAGGAGGTGGCGCGTGCCTGGTTCTCGCAATGCTCTGAGCGCGACCTTCCGATTCGGAGGAACCCGGTGAAGCTGACGATTCTGGGCGGCGGAGGATTCCGCGTGCCGCTGGTGTACGGGGCTCTCCTCCAGGACCACGCCGAGGGCCGGGTGACGCGTGTCGTCCTGCACGATCTGGACGCCGGGCGACTGTCGGCGGTGACGCGTGTGCTCGCCGAGCAGGCGGACGGTGTCCTCGACGCCCCCGAGGTCACCGCCACCACCGATCTCGACGAGGCACTGCGGGGCGCCGACTTCGTGTTCTCCGCGATCCGCGTCGGCGGCCTCCAGGGCCGTGCGGACGACGAGCGGGTGGCCCTGGCCGAGGGTGTGCTGGGCCAGGAGACGGTCGGCGCCGGCGGTATCGCCTACGGCCTGCGCACCGTCCCGGTCGCCGTGGACATCGCCCGGCGGGTGGCCCGCCTCGCGCCCGACGCCTGGGTCATCAACTTCACCAACCCGGCCGGCCTGGTCACCGAGGCCATGTCCCGCCACCTCGGCGACCGCGTCATCGGCATCTGCGACTCCCCGGTCGGCCTCGGCCGCCGCATCGCCCGGGTGCTCGGCGCGAACCCGCAGGAGGCGTGGATCGACTACGTCGGCCTCAACCACCTCGGCTGGGTACGCGGGCTGCGGGTCGCCGGCCGGGACGAACTCCCGCGCCTGCTCGCCGACCCCGACCTGCTCGGCTCCTTCGAGGAGGGCAAGCTCTTCGGCGTCGACTGGCTGCGGTCCCTGGGTGCGATCCCCAACGAGTACCTGCACTACTACTACTTCAACCGGGAGGCCGTCCGCGCCTACCAGCAGGCTGAGAAGACCCGCGGCGCCTTCCTGCACGACCAGCAGGCCCGCTTCTACGCCGAGATGAGCAACCCGGACGCGCCCGCCCTCAAGGTCTGGGACCAGACCCGGGCCGAGCGCGAGGCCACCTACATGGCCGAGAACCGCGAGAGTGCCGGCGCCGGCGAACGCGACGAGGACGACCTGTCCGGGGGCTACGAGAAGGTCGCCCTCGCGCTGATGCGGGCCATCGCCCGGGACGAACGCACCACCCTGATCCTCAACGTCCGCAATCAGCGCACCCTGTCGGTCCTGGACGCGGACGCCGTGATCGAGGTCCCCTGCCTCGTCGACGCCAACGGCGCCCACCCCGTCACCGTCGACCCGCTGCCCGGCCACGCCACCGGCCTGGTCTGCGCGGTCAAGGCCGTCGAGCGCGAGGTGCTGGCGGCGGCCGACTCCGGCTCCCGCACGACCGCCGTGAAGGCCTTCGCCCTGCATCCGCTCGTCGACTCCGTCCACGTGGCCCGCAGGCTGGTCGAGGGCTACACCGACGTCCATCCTGGGCTGGCGTACCTTAGGTGAGCCCCGATCGGTAAGCGCTTTCCCCCGCTCTTCCCGCTTCCTGGAGACTCTTCATGCACGACGAACGCCGCCGGATCGAAGAGCGCGTACAGCGCCTCCACGACCAGCGCATCAAGACCGCGATCTACGCGGCCACCGTCCCCTTCGAGGTAGAGGCATGGCAGGCTCCCGGAGAGCCGGTGCCCTTCGAGGAAGCGGCGGCGGCCTCCTACGAGCCCTTCGCCATGGGCACCCCGTGGGGCCCGCCCTGGGGCACCACCTGGTTCCGCATGCGCGGCCGGGTGCCCGAGGACTGGGCCGGCCGGCGCGTCGAGGCCGTCATCGACCTCGGCTTCGTCGGCGACTGGCCCGGCAACCAGGCCGAGGCGCTGGTCCACCTCCCGGACGGCACCCCGCTGAAGGCCGTCAACCCGCTCAACCAGTACGTGGCGATCGCCAAGGCGGCGACGGGCGGGGAGACGGTCGACTACCTGGTCGAGGCCGCCTCCAACCCGGACATCCTCGCGGACAACTTCTCGAAGGTCACCCCGCTCGGCGACAAGCTGACCGCCGGCGACAAGCCGCTCTACACCTTCCGCGGCGCCGACATCGCCATCCTCGACGAGGAGGTCTGGCACCTCGACCTCGACGTCCAGGTGCTGCGCGAGCTGATGCTGGAGCTCGGCGAACACGACCCGCGCCGGCACGAGATCGCGCACGCCCTCGACCGGGCGATGGACCTGCTCGACCTGGACGACGTCTCCGGCTCCGCCCCCGCCGTCCGCGAGGCGCTCAAGCCGGTCCTCGCCCGCCCCGCGCACGCCAGTGCGCACACCGTCTCCGGTGTGGGGCACGCCCACATCGACTCCGCCTGGCTCTGGCCGATCCGCGAGACCAAGCGCAAGACGTCCCGCACCTTCTCCAACGTCACGTCCTTGGCCGACGAGTACGACGACTTCGTCTTCGCCTGCTCCCAGGCCCAGCAGTACGAGTGGGTGCGCGACAACTACCCCAAGGTGTGGTCCCGCATCCAGGAGTCGGTCAAGAAGGGCCAGTGGGCGCCGGTCGGCGGCATGTGGGTCGAGTCCGACGGCAACCTGCCCGGCGGCGAGGCCGTCGCCCGCCAGTTCATCCACGGCAAGCGGTTCTTCATGGACCACTTCGGCATCGAGACCAAGGGCGTGTGGCTGCCGGACTCCTTCGGCTACAACGCGGCCTACCCGCAGATCGCCAAGCTCGCCGGCAACGAGTGGTTCCTCACCCAGAAGATCTCCTGGAACCAGACCAACAGGTTCCCCCACCACACCTTCTGGTGGGAGGGCATCGACGGCACCCGCATCTTCACCCACTTCCCGCCGGTCGACACCTACAACGCCCGCTTCAGCGGCGAGGAGATGTCCCGCGCGGTCCGCAACTACCAGGAGAAGGGCGGCGCCACCCGCTCCCTGGCCCCCTTCGGCTGGGGCGACGGCGGAGGCGGCCCCACCCGCGAGATCATGGAACGCGCCCGCCGGCTGGCCGACCTGGAGGGCTCCGCGAAGGTCGTCGTCGAACACCCCGACGAGTTCTTCGCCAAGGCCCGCGAGGAGTACCCCGACGCCCCCGTCTGGGTCGGCGAGCTCTATCTGGAGCTGCACCGCGCCACCTACACCTCCCAGGCCCGCACCAAGCAGGGCAACCGCCGCTCCGAGCACCTCCTGCGCGAGGCGGAGCTGTGGGCGACCACGGCCGCGCTGCACGCGCCGGGCTACGCGTACCCGTACGAGAAGCTGGACCGGCTCTGGAAGACGGTGCTGCTGCACCAGTTCCACGACATCCTGCCCGGCTCCTCCATCGCCTGGGTGCACCGCGAGGCCGAGGCGGAGTACGCCCGCGTGGCCGGCGAGCTGAAGGAGCTGACGGACGCGGCGGTGGCGGCGCTGGGCGACGGCGGAACACACGTCTTCAACACCAGCCCCTACGACCGCGCCGAAGTGCTCCGCACCGCCGACGGCGCACCGGTGTTCGTGGAGGTGCCCGCGAGCGGCTCCGCGCCCCTCGCCGACGCCCGGCCCCCGCAGCCGGTGACGGTGAACGGCCGGGTCCTCGACAACGGGCTGGTCCGCGTCGAGATCGCCGAGGACGGCACCCTGTCCTCCGTCCGCGACCTGCGCGCCGGCCGCGAGGTCCTGGCCGAGCCGGGCAACCTGCTCCGCCTGCACACCGACCTGCCCAACTACTGGGACGCCTGGGACATCGACAAGCACTACAAGAACCGCTACACGGACCTGCTCGACGCCTCGTCCGTCACGGTCGTCGAGCAGGACCCGCTGATCGGCGCGATCCGCGTCGAGCGGGACTTCGGCAAGGGCTCGAAGATCACCCAGACGATCACGGTCCGCGCGGGCAGCCCCCGGATCGACATCGAGACGGACATCGACTGGCACGAGACCGAGAAGATCCTCAAGGCCGCCTTCCCGGTCGACATCCGCGCCCCGCACTCCTCGGCCGAGATCCAGTTCGGCCACATCCAGCGGCCCACCCACACCAACACCAGCTGGGAAGCGGCCCGCTTCGAGGTCTCCGGCCACCGCTGGGTGCACATCGGCGAACCCGGCTACGGCGTCGCCGTCATCAACGACTCCACGTACGGCCACGACGTCTCCCGCACGGTCCGTGAGGACGGCGGCACCACGACCACCGTCCGCCTCAGCCTGGTCCGCGCCCCGCGCATCCCGGACCCCGAGGCCGACCAGGGCCGCCACCGCTTCACCTACGCGCTGCTGCCCGGCGCGACGATCGAGGACGCGGTCGCCGAGGGCTACGCCCTCAACCTCCCGCTCCGAACGGCCGAAGCGGCGGGCGCGCCCGCGCCCGTGGTCTCCGTCGAGGGCGACGGCATCACCGTCGAGGCGGTCAAGCTCGCCGACGACACCTCCGGCGACGTCGTCGTACGGCTCTACGAGTCACGCGGCGGCCGGGCCCGGGGCGTCCTGCGCACCGGCTTCCCGCTCGCGGGCGCGCAGATCACCGATCTGCTGGAACGACCGCTCGAGGACGCCGACATCGCCGACGGCGGCGTCCGCGTCACCCTGCGGCCCTTCCAGATCCTGACGCTGCGTCTGCGCAGGGGCTGACCCATGGCCGTGCAACCGTGGTTCGAGGACGCCAAGCTGGGGATCTTCATCCACTGGGGCGTCTACGCCGTCGACGGCGTGCAGGAGTCCTGGTCGTTCTACGACGACATCGTCCCCTACGACCAGTACATGTCCCAGCTCGACCGCTTCACGGCATCCCGCTACGACCCGCGCGACTGGGCGAAGCTCTTCGCGCGGGCCGGGGCCCGGTACGCCGTGCTGACCAGCCGTCACCACGACGGCGTCGCCCTGTGGGACACCGCCCACGGCGACCTGAACGTGGGCCGCGACCTGATCGCCGGCTACGCCGAGGCCCTGCGCGAGCAGGACCTGAAGGTCGGCCTCTACTACTCGCACTCGGACTGGAGCCACCCCGACTACGCCTCCACCCGCAAGCCCGGCCGCCCGCCGGAGCTGGAGGACAACCGCTACTCGGAGGTCGCCGCCGAGCACGAGGACCTGGAAGCCTGGGAGAGGTTCCTCGCCTACCGGGACGGCCAGATCCGCGAACTCACCTCCCGCTACAAGCCGGACCTGATGTGGTTCGACGGCGAGTGGGACCGCAGCGAGGAGCAGTGGCGGATCCCCGAGCTGGCCGCCATGATCCGCTCCGAGGTCCCCGACGTCGTCTTCAACGCCCGGATGCTCAGCGAGGGCGACTACGCGACGCCGGAACAGGGCGCGCCCGTCATACCGCCCGAGGGCCCCTGGGAGCTGTGCCTGACCATCAACGACTCCTGGGGCCACCAGCACCACGACCACAACCACAAGTCGGCCGACCAGCTGATCCGCTACTTCACCGAGACCATCGGCGGGGGAGGCAACCTGCTCCTGAGCGTCGGCCCGCGCGAGGACGGCACGATCCCGGCCGAGCAGGCGGAGCGGCTGCACGGGCTCGGCGACTGGATCGCCGAGCACGCGGAGGCGGTGTACGGCACGGTACGGGGACTCCCGCAGGGCCACCACTACGGCCCGAGCACCCTGTCGAAGGACCGCCGCACCCTCTACCTCGTGCTCTTCGACGCCCCGCGCGCCGAGATCAACGTCCGCGGCCTGCTGAGCAAGGTCCGCAGGGTCTCGGTCCTCGGCAGCGGAACGGAACTGGGCCACCGTGTCACCGGCGGCCTCCACGAGACCCCCGGCATCCTCTGGATCGACCCGCCGGCGGCGCCGGACCTCGACCCGCACGCCACGGTCCTGGCCGTCGAACTGGAAGGGGAGCTGGAGCTGTACCGCGGAGCCGGACGGTTCTGACGAAAGTTTAGGAAAGCGGTAAGCGGCCTGCTCACGGCGGTATGTGGACGCCCGTGAGCAGGCCGGTTCGCCTTCCCGACACCTTCAGTTCGCCCGGTCCCCCTGGGATGCGGAACGCACAACTCGAAAGAAAGGTGTCACCGTGCGAGACCCGCGTATGGCTGCGATCGGCAAGGGACTGAAGCGTCGCGGAAGGCTGGTGATGCAGGCGGTCAGTCCACCGCGCCGGGATCTCGACGCCATCCCGGGCCCCCGCCCGGCCCCCGACACCTACACCGCCCCGCTCGCCCCCCGGCTGGTGGAAGCTCCGGTCTTCGTCCTGTCGTCGGTGCGCTCCGGTTCGACCCTGCTGCGTGTCCTGCTCAACAGCCACAGCCGCATCCGCGCCCCGCACGAGATGCACCTGCGCACCGTGCACGTCAACCTGTCCCGCGACTTCACCGCGGAGGCCATGCGGGCCCTCGACCTCGACAAGGACGAGCTGGAACACGTGCTGTGGGACCGGGTGCTGCACCTCGAACTCATCCGCAGCGGCAAGGACCTCATCGTCGACAAGACCCCGCCGAACACCCTCATCTGGCCCCGGCTGCGCCGATGTTGGCCGCACGCCCGCTACATCCTGCTGCTCCGCCACCCCGGCGCGGTCGTCACGTCCCTGACCGCCCGCCGCACCGACCCGGATCACGAGGCCGTGCGCGCCGAGGTCCTCGACTACAGCGAGAAGCTGGAGGAGGCCCGCCAGAACCTCGACCCCCACGTGATGACGTACGAGGAGCTCACCGCCGCACCGGAGCGGGCCACCAGGGGCGTCTGCGAGTACCTCGGCGTCCCCTGGGAGCCCGGGATGCTCGACTACGGCAGCAAGGACCACGGCACGTTCCGCCCCCAGCTCGGCGACTGGTCCAGCACCATCAAGTCCGGCCGCATCCAGTCGGCCCGCACCGCCGCCCCGGACGTCGACCTGCCCCCACGCCTGGAGGAACTGGCCCGGGCGTGGGGCTACGGCGCCTAGAGCCGCACGGCCTCGACCGCGCCCCGCACGGCGGCCCCGACGGAGTCGACCGGCATCGCCGGCAGCGGCTCCGTCGGCTCCGACCGCTGCTGCGGCAGCGACACCGGCCGCACCGGACGCAGCCCCGACACCACCGTGTAGTCCTGGCCGAGGAACGGCGGCGCCATCTCGCCGGGGTCCTCGCCGAGCGCCAGCTGCACGGCGGCCCAGGGGGCGTTGACCCCGCACAGCGCCAGCTGGTGCAGGCCGCCGGCCGGGCGGGTGTTGACGTCCATGAGGACCGGCCGGTCGCCGAACATCCGGAACTGGATGTTGGACAGGTAGTGCAGGCCGAAGCCCTCCGCGATCCGCCGGGCCGGGTCCAGCCACTGCTCGTGCAGCGTGAAGCCCCGGCGGCGCCCGTTCTTGGTGCGGCCCACGGCCAGCCGGACCCGGCCGTCCGGACCGGTCAGGCAGTCCACCGACACCTCGGGCTGCTCCAGACGCGGCATCACCAGCCAGTCGACCGGCTCCTCGGCCTGCCGCAGCGCCTGAAGCACCAGGTCGAGCGGCACGTACGGGCTGGGGAACCCGCTCAGCTGCGTCAGCGAGAAGGGCGTGCGCGTGATCACGCGGAAGCCCACCCCGCCCGCCCCGGACGCCGGTTTGAAGCACGCCCTGTGCCCGTCGGCCTCCAGCTCCTCGACAGCGGCGACGAGTTCTTCGCCCGACCGGACCCGGTACCACGGCGGTACCGGCACGCCGATCGCCTGAACCGCCTCGTAGGCGATCACCTTGTCGTGGAAGACGGCCACCGCCTCGGGCGGCGGCGCCAGCACCGCCGTACCGGCCGCCTCGAACTCGGCGCGGTGGGCCACGACCGCCGACTGGTGCAGCCGGGGCACGAACACGTCGATACCCCGCCGCGCGCACTGGTCCAGCGCGTACTCGACGTACCCGGCCGGGGACAGGCCCTCGGGCTCCAGCTCGGCGGTGTCCGCGGCGGCGAGCACGGGGGAGTCGGGGTCGCCGTGGGTGGCATGGATCTCGACGGCCCGGTCGCTGGGATTTCTCCGCAGCTGATCCATGAAGAACACGTTCTCCGCGTACGTGCGGTTGAGCCAGACGCGTACGCGAGAGACCATGCAGGCCGCCTTTCACGGTTCGCGGGCAGGGCTGAGCAGCCCGTGCCCGGGCAGGAAAATGGAGGGTCACCAAACCGCCCCTGAAAAAGGGGAAGTTCCTAGCGGTGGTGGTGGGGCAGATCATACGGCTTCGGCGGGCCGTCTCGTGCAACGCGGGGGTTACGGATTTCGGGGGGACCCCCGTGGGGCCGCCTTGTCCCCGACGCGGGGATGTGATCTCGTGGGTGCGTTCGCGCAGGCGCGCGGAGGGGCGGAGGGGGCGAGAGGTGACGTCGACGGCCGGGGGAGCCGGACAGCTGCTGGCCATCAGCGATCTGCACATCGGCTACCCGGAGAACCGCGCCCTCGTCGAGGGGATGCGGCCCGGGACCGAGGACGACTGGCTCCTCGTGGCCGGTGACGTCGCGGAGACCGTCGCCGACATCCGCTGGACGCTCAAGACCCTCGCGGGCCGCTTCCGCAAGGTCGTCTGGGTGCCCGGCAACCACGAGCTGTGGACCCATCCGAGCGACTCGGTCACCCTGCGCGGCGTCGCCCGGTACGAGTACCTGGTCGAGCTGTGCCGGGAACTCGGCGTGACGACACCCGAGGACCCCTACCCGGTCTGGGAGGGCCCCGGCGGCCCCGTGGCCGTCGCCCCGCTCTTCACGCTGTACGACTACTCGTTCCTGCCGGCCGGGTGCGCCACCAAGGAACAGGGTCTGAAGTACGCCCACGGCACGGGCATCGTGTGCACCGACGAGTACCTGCTGCACCCCGACCCGTACCCGAGCCGGGAGGCCTGGTGCCGGGCCCGGATCGCCGAGACCGAACGCAGACTCGCCGAACTGCCCGGGGACCTGCCCGTGATCCCGGTCAACCACTACCCGCTGGACCGGCACCCCATGGACGTCCTGTGGCACCCCGAGTTCGCCATGTGGTGCGGCACCGACCTGACCGCCGACTGGCACCGCAGGTTCCGTGTCCACACGATGGTCTACGGCCATCTGCACATCCCGCGCACCACGTGGCACGACGGCGTGCGCTTCGAGGAGGTGTCGGTGGGCTACCCCCGCGAGTGGCGCAAGCGGCCCGGGGAGCCGGGACGGCTGCGGCGCATCCTGCCGAGGGAGGACGAGGAGCAGTGATCGAGGAACTGCTGCCGCAGTCCGTGGTCGCCGTCGAGGCGTTCGGCCACGACGGCGCGGACACACCGCTGTTCCCCGAGGAGGCGGCGCTCGTGGCGCGGGCGGTCGACAAACGCCGCCGGGAGTTCGCCGTCGTCCGCTCCTGCGCCCGCCGTGCCATGGAGAAGCTCGGCGTGCCGCCGCAGCCGATCCTGCCTGGGGAGCGCGGCGCCCCGGGCTGGCCGCCCGGGCTGGCCGGCAGCATGACCCACTGCGACGGCTACTGCGCCGCCGCGCTGGTCCGCGCCGCCGACCTGGCCTCCCTGGGCATCGACGCCGAGGCCCACGGCCCGCTGCCCGAGGGCGTCCTGCCCTCGGTGTCCCTGCCGTCGGAGGCGGAACGCCTGCGCCGGCTCGCGGCCCGGCGCCCCGACATCCACTGGGACCGGCTGCTGTTCAGTGCGAAGGAGTCCGTCTATAAGGCGTGGTTCCCCCTCACCGGGCAGTGGCTGGACTTCATGGAGGCCGACATCGAGCTCACCGAGGACGGCGCCTTCCGCGCCGCGCTCCTCGTCCCCGGGCCGCTGGTCGGCGGCCGCCGCCTCGACCACTTCGCCGGCCGCTGGACCGCGCAGCGGGGCCTGGTCGCGACGGCGATCGCCGTACCGCACGCCTGACGCGGACCCCGCGCCCGAAGGGGCGAGGGGAACGGCGCGAACAGCCACGGGCAAGCCGCGGACGGACGGCCACCCGCAGCACCCGGGTTCTCCGCCGGCTCAGGGCCCCGGCTCCGGACACCAGCTCCGCAACAGCCGGAAGAACGCCTCCTCGTTGCCGGTCAGGCCCGCCTGTTCGAGGGCCGCTTCCGCCTCGGCGAGGACGGCGGGCGGGACGACCGGGGGCCGCCCGGAGCCGGACGGGCCCGTCTCCAGGTCGAAGGCGGCCCGGACCGTGTGCAGCAGGCGCAGATAGGCCTGGACGGCGGTGCGTTCACGGTCGGTCAGTACGGCGGTGGGCATCGGTCGGCTCTCCCCGTGTCGGCGTCGTCGGTCCCGCGCCTCGCGGCGCGCACACCCCCGCACAGAGAGGGCGCACCCCCAGCTTGCCGCCCACCACTGACAATCCGGCCCCGGCGCCGTGCGGTTCGCCCGCTCGGCGCACACGGAACGGCACGTCAGCCCCTGCGGGCGGCCGGTCAGCTCTGCGGCCCCGGATACCCCAGCGACGCCTCGATCCGCCCGGCCAGATGGTCCCGCTGCACCGGACCCCGAGCCGTCGAACCCGCCAGCCACGCCCGGCACTTGCTGGCGAGCAGCAGGCCGAAGGTCTCGGCCTCCTTCTCGTCGTCCAGGTCGAAGCGGGTGCGGGCGGCGACCTTCAGCACGGTGGCCTGGAGATCGGCGTCGTCGTCGAGCAGCCGGGCCGCGACGGCCGCGCCCTCGACGTGGTGGGAGCAGTGCCCGGCCTTCATATGCCACAGCTCGTGTCCAAGGATCACCAACTGGTGATCGGGAGCCGTGCGTTCCTCGATGACGACGAGGTCCTGATCGGCCATGTCGAGCCACAGCCCGCTCGCGGTCCCGGGCGGGAAGGCGGCCGTACGGAAGCGGACGGGGCGGCCACGGCGTCTGCTCATGGCGTCGCACAGCGCGGCGTACAGCTCGTCGGGCCGCGCCGGCACGGGAAGGGTCAGCTCCGCGACCAGCTCGCCGCACAGGCGGCGCATTTCCTTACCGATGCCCACAGTTCTCCCCACGGTCACGACTCGGGCCGCTTGACGCTCTCCAGGAGCATGTCCAGCCACTCCGCGACCTTGTCGCGGTGCTGGTCGGTGGGCAGCTGCGCGGCCCGCCAGGCGATGCCGCGCACGCCGTGGTCCTGCAGCAGCCGCTCCAGCGGGTCGTCGGCCGCCGCGGCCGCCTCCCGCTCGCGGTCGGCGAGCTGCTGCAGCAGCTCCTGCTCGATGTGCTGGAGGGCGCTCACGAGTGCCTCGGGGTCCTCGGCCGTGAGGAAACCGGCGTGGACCCGGAAGAACCGCTGGAGCGCGTCGCAGTGTTCCATGGTCGGCCGCCGGTCACCGTTGATGAGGGCGCCGGCCTGCTGCCGGGACATGCCCGCGCCGTCGGCGATCTCCTGCTGGGTGTATCTGCGGCCGTTGGGCTTGAGCCGGGTCCTGCGCAGCAGGTCCAGGCGCTGCAGGAATCGGGCCTGCACGTCGGGTTCGCCCGCCGGCCGGCCGCCGAGCAGGGCCTTGACCACGGGTTCCGGGACCCCGGACGCGACGGACAGACGCCCGGTGTCGAAGACCTCGGCGTGCGGCACGCCGAGCCGGTCGGTGAGTGCGGTGACACGGGCGACGACGGCCAGTAGCACGGCCGTCGGCGTGGCGCCAGGACCCTCGACGAAGCCACCCGTCACCGACAGATCTCCTACGTCTCTCACAGGCTTCTCACAAGTGGATGCCGTGACCTACCCCGGCGTGAACTTCCCGGAGCGTAGCCGGTGCTTCGAACTCACATCCAGGTCTCGCCACAACTGTGGCCAATTTCAGCCGTCAACAGCCTCAGAATGCCACGATAGTTGACACGCCTCAGCCCCGGGCAGCAGGATCGGGGCGCCGCGTCAAGGCCGCACAGGCAAGAGGGGTGACCTCCCGATGGCATTTCAGGCAGGAGGGCAGCGGCCGGCACCGCGGCCCGTCCCCGAGACTCCCGAAGTCCAGGCCTACCTGGAGGACTACGCCGCGCTCATGGAGGCCGTGTCCTCCCCTTCGCTCGTCGTCGACCGCTGCTGGGACGTGGTGTTGACCAACAGCGCCTTCCGGTCACTCTTCGGTGGCGTCGGCCCGCACCCGACGGCCATGCCGGGAGACAACTTCCTCAGGTTCGTACTGTTCCACCCCGAAGCGCCCGCGGTACTCGGCGAGCACGAGTCGAGCTGGTGCCTGCCGATGCTCGCGCACCTCGCGCGAACCGTGGAGAGCCACGGTCCCGACCACGGGCTCCAGGCCATCCGCCGCGAGATCGCCCAGGACCCGATCATGGAGGCCGCCTACCGGCACGGCCTGCCGCACTGGATCCGCTCGGTCGGCGAGGCCGCCGTCGAGCAGGACGGCGCCGTACGGCCGCTGCTGCACCCGGACCCGCGCTGGGGAGCCACCGACTGCCGGATCGTCGCCGAGACGTCCAGGACACTCGGCGAACTGGGCTGCACCCGGCTCACGTTCGTCCTGCGCGAGACCCGCCGCGCCCTCTCCCGCGATCGCCGCCCGCGCCGTACCGCCTCTCATCTGAGGGTCGTCCCGGCGGTCGACTGACCGCATCCGCGCTTCCGTCCGACCCTTGTCCGTCCCATTCCCACCGGGTGTGGTGTGTGACATAGTACTACTGTGAGCGAGTCGCTGACCTGCGATGTCGTGGTGATCGGAGCCGGAGTGGTGGGCGCCGCATGCGCCCTGTACGCGGCCCGCGCGGGCCTGGACGCCGTCGTGGTGGACCGGGGCCCGGTGGCCGGCGGCACCACCGGCGCGGGGGAGGGGAACCTCCTCGTCTCCGACAAGGAACCCGGACCGGAGCTCGAACTGGCCTTGCTCTCCGCCCGGCTGTGGGCCGAGCTGGCCCGGGAGGGGCTGGGGGAGGCGGTCGAGTACGAGGCCAAGGGCGGTCTCGTCGTCGCCGGCACCGACGGAGCGCTGGCAGGGCTGGAGGGACTCGCGGCCGGGCAGCGCGCGGCGGGCGTCGAGGCGGTCCCGGTGCCGCCCGACCGTCTCCCCGATCTCGAGCCGTACCTGACGCCCGGCCTCGCGGGCGGCATGCACTACCCGCAGGACGCCCAGGTGATGCCCGCCCTCGCGGCGGCGCACCTGCTGCGCGCCTCGAAGGCACGGCTGCTCACCGGCCGGGAGGTGACCGGGGTGCTGACCGGCACCGGCGGCGCGGTGCGCGGGGTGCGTACCCGGCCCGTGGCGACATCCACGCGCCGGCGGTCGTCAACGCGGCCGGTCCGTGGGGCGGCGAGATGGCGGCCCGCGCCGGGGTGTCGCTGCCGGTGCTGCCCCGGCGCGGCTTCGTCCTGGTCACCGAGCCGCTGCCGCCGCGCGTCCGGCACAAGGTCTACGCCGCGGACTACGTGGCCGACGTCGCGAGCGACTCGGCGGGCCTGCAGACCTCCCCGGTCGTGGAGGGCACGCCCGCCGGGCCGGTCCTCATCGGCGCCAGCCGCGAACGGGTCGGGTTCGACCGGACGGTGTCGCTCCCGGCGCTGCGGGCACTCGCGGCCGGCGCGACACGGCTCTTCCCGTTCCTCGCCGGGGTCCGGGCCATGAGGTCGTACGCCGGCTTCCGGCCGTACCTGCCGGACCACCTGCCGGCGATCGGTCCCGACCCCCGGGCGCCCGGCCTCCTGCACGCCTGCGGGCACGAGGGCGCGGGCATCGGACTGGCCACCGGCACCGGGCACCTGATCGCCCAGGCGCTGACCGGCCGGGCACCCGACCTGGACCTCACCCCGTTCCGGCCCGACCGCTTCCCCGAGGAGGCCGCGTGAATCCGCTGGAACTCGCACGCGCCAGGCCCGGCCCCGCCTTCACGGTCACGTTCGACGGCCGGCCGGTCGAGGCCCTGCCCGGCCAGACGATCGCCGCCGTGCTGTGGGCCGCGGGCGTCACGGCCTGGCGCACCACCCGGGGCGAGGGCCGCCCACGCGGGGTGTTCTGCGGGATCGGCGTCTGCTTCGACTGCCTGGTCACCGTCAACGGCCGTACCGGCCAGCGGGCTTGCCTGGTGCCGGCGCGGCCGGGCGACGTGATCGGCACGCAGGAGGGGACGGGCCGTGCGGACTGACCTCGTCGTGATCGGGGCCGGGCCCGCCGGGCTGGCCGCGTCCCTGGCGGCCTCCGCACGCGGCGCCGGGGTCGCGCTCGTGGACGGGGCGACGGAGACGGGCGGGCAGTTCTACCGGCAGCCCGCCGCCGGGCTCGGCGCCGGGCGCCCCGAGGCGCTGCACCACGGGTGGCGCACCTGGGAACGGCTGCGCGACGGACTCGCCGCCAGTGCCGTACGCGTGCTGACGGATCACCACGTGTGGTGCGTGGAACCACGACCCCGCGGCTTCACCGTGCACGCCCTGCTCGGCCCGGAGCAGGAGGAGCCGGCCGAGGTGCACGCGGACGCCGTGCTCCTGGCCACCGGCGGCTACGAGCACGTCCTGCCCTTCCCCGGCTGGACCCT
This sequence comes from Streptomyces viridochromogenes DSM 40736, assembly GCF_000158955.1. Taxonomy (GTDB): domain Bacteria; phylum Actinomycetota; class Actinomycetes; order Streptomycetales; family Streptomycetaceae; genus Streptomyces; species Streptomyces venetus. The sequence continues at coordinate 7,512,423 of NZ_GG657757.1, forward strand.
CCCCGGCGTCGTCACCGCCTCAGGAGCCCAGTCCATGCTCAAGGGCGGGCTCGTGGTGCCGGGGCGCCGGGCGGTCGTGGCCGGGACCGGGCCCCTGCTGCTGCCCGTGGCGACCGGGCTCGCGGCAACCGGTGTCGAGGTCGCCGCGCTCGTCGAGTTCACCGGCCCGGGGCGCCTCGCCCCCCACGACCACGGCCCGGCCTTGCCGGCAAACTTCCCGAGGGCGCCGCGTAAGCCGCCCGGCTGCTGCGCCACCGCGTGCCGTTCCTCGCCCGGCACACCGTCGTCCGCGCCACGGCGACGACCGGCTGACCGGCGTCACGGTCGCCGCCCCCGACGCCGCCGGACGCGTCCGGCCCGGAAGCGAGCGGCACCTGCCCTGCGACACCCTGGCCGTCGGCCACGGCATGCTTGCGCACACCGACCTGGCGGAGGGGCTCGGCTGCCGCCTCGACGGGCACACGGTCGCCGTCGACGCCGAGCAGCGCACCGACGTACCCGGTGTCTGGGCGGCCGGCGAGGCCACCGGCATCGGTGGCGCTGCCCTCGCCCTCGCCGAGGGACACATCGCCGGGTGCTCCGTCGCCGCCCGCCTGCACGGCACCGAACCCGCCCCGGCCCCCGCCGCACTCAAGGCCCGCACCGGGCTCCGCAGGAGCGCCGCCGCCCTCGCATCCGCCTACGCGCCGCCCGCGCACTGGCCCGAGCAGGTCACCGACGACACCGTGGTCTGCCGCTGCGAGGAAGTCACCGCCGGTGCCGTGCGCGACGCCCTGGACCTCGGAGCGGGCGACGCGCGCACCGTGAAGCTGCTCACCCGCGCGGGGATGGGCTGGTGCCAGGGCCGGATGTGCGCCACCGCGGTCGCGGGGCTCACCGGATGCCCGCCCACCCCGTCCAGAAGGCCGTTCGCCCGTCCCGTGCCGCTCGGCGTCCTCGCCCGGCACCACCCCCAGGAGGGACTGTCATGACCGATCACCGCCTCTGGCGCGGCGTCCTCGTCGCCACCGCGCTCCCGCTGAACGACGACCTCTCCGTGAACCACGACAGGTACGCCGAGCACTGCGCCTGGCTGGTCGAGAACGGCTGCGACGGTGTCGTGCCGAACGGCTCCCTCGGCGAGTACCAGGTGCTCACCCCGCAGGAGCGCGCCCGGGTCGTGGAGACGGCCGTGGCCGCGATCGGCGGGCAGCGCGTCATGCCCGGCGTCGCCGCGTACGGATCCGCCGAGTCCCGGCGCTGGGCCGAGCAGGCGGGCGAGGCGGGCTGCCGGGCGGTGATGCTGCTGCCGCCGAACGCCTACCGCGCCGACGAGCGGTCCGTCGTCGCCCACTACGCCGAGGTCGCGAAGGCCGGCCTGCCGGTCGTGGCGTACAACAACCCGATCGACACCAAGGTCGACCTCGTGCCGGAACTGCTCGCCCGGCTGCACGGCGAGGGACACATCCAGGGCGTGAAGGAGTTCTCCGGGGACGTCCGCCGGGCCTACCGCATCGCCGAACTCGCCCCGGAACTGGACCTGTTGATCGGCGCCGACGACGTCCTGCTGGAGCTGGCCGTCGCGGGCGCGAAGGGCTGGGTGGCGGGCTACCCGAACGCCCTGCCGCAGGCGTCGGTCGAGCTCTACCACGCGGCCGTCGACGGCGACCTCGACACCGCACGGACCCTGTACCGGCAGTTGCATCCGCTGCTGCGGTGGGACTCGCGGGTGGAGTTCGTCCAGGCCATCAAGCTGTCGATGGACATCGTCGGCCGCCACGGCGGCCCGTGCCGCCCCCCGCGCGTGCCCCTGCTGCCCGAGCAGGAGGCGGCGGTGCGGGCAGCCACGGAGAAGGCCGTCGCGGCCGGATTGGCGTAGGGACCATGCGCAGCAGACTCGTCGTCCACGCCGTCGACTCGCACACCGAGGGCATGCCGACCCGCGTGATCACCGGGGGCATCGGCACCATTGCGGGCGCCACCATGAACGAGCGGCGGCTGTACTTCCGCGAACACCGCGACGACATCGCGCAGTTGCTGATGAACGAGCCGCGCGGGCACTCCGCCATGAGCGGCGCGATCCTCCAGCCACCGACCCGGCCCGACTGCGACTGGGGCGTCGTCTACATCGAGGTCTCCGGCTATCTGCCGATGTGCGGGCACGGCACGATCGGCGTCGCGACCGTCCTCGTCGAGACCGGCATGGTCGAGGCCGTCGAGCCGGTCACCACCATCCGGCTCGACACCCCGGCGGGGCCGGTCGTCGCCGAGGTGGCGGTGGAGGACGGGGCCGCGAAGGCGGTCACCCTGCACAACGTCCCCTCCTTCGCCGTCGGCCTCGACCGCAAGGCAACCCTCGCCGACGGGCGGACGGTGACCTATGACCTCGCCTTCGGCGGCAACTTCTACGCCATCCTGCCGCTGGAGCGGTTCGGCCTGCCCTTCGACCGGTCCCGCAAGGACGAGATCCTCCACGCCGGCCTGTCCCTCATGGCCGCCGTCAACGCCGAGGAGCCGCCCGTCCACCCGGAGGACCCGTCCATCCACGGCCTGCACCACGTCTACCTGGCCGCCCCCGGCTCGGACGCCCGCCACTCCCGGCACGCCATGGCCATCCACCCCGGCTGGTTCGACCGTTCGCCCTGCGGCACGGGCACCAGCGCCCGCATGGCACAGTTGCACGCGCGCGGCGAACTCCCGCTGCACACCGAGTTCGTGAACGAGTCCTTCATCGGCACCCGGTTCACCGGCAGACTGCTCGGCACCACCGAGGTGGCCGGCCGCCCGGCCGTGCTGCCCAGCTTCACCGGACGCGCCTGGATCACCGGCACCGCCCAGTACCTGCTGGACCCCGAGGACCCCTTCCCCGCGGGGTTCGTCCTGTGAGCCGGACCCTGCGCACCAGAGAGGAACCCCGACCGCCATGGCCCCGCAGCACACCCCGGCCCTGCCCCGGCTGGGCAGCAGGAAGCCCAGCCACCGGGAGCGGGTCGCGGACGCGCTGCGGGCCGCCCTGATCGCCGGTGAACTGCGCCCGGGCGAGGTCTACTCGGCCCCCGGCCTCGCCGCCCGGTTCGGCGTCTCCGCCACCCCGGTGCGCGAGGCCATGCTCGACCTCGCCAAGGAGGGCCTGGTCGACACCGTGCCCAACAAGGGCTTCCGGGTCACCGCCGTCTCCGAGAAGCAACTCGACGAGTACACCCACGTCCGGGCGCTGATAGAGATCCCCACGACGGCGGCCCTCGCCCGCACGGCCGACCCGGTGGCGCTGGAGGCGCTCCGCCCGGTCGCCCGGGAGATCGTCACCTCCGCCGCGGCCGGTGACCTCATCGCCTACGTCGAGGCCGACCTGCGCTTCCACCTGGGCCTGCTGGCCCTCGCCGGCAACGACCATCTCGTCGACGTCGTCCGCGATCTCAGGCGCCGCTCCCGGCTGTACGGGCTGACCGCGCTGGTGGAACAGGGGCGGCTGGAGGCGTCGGCCGAGGAACACCTGGAGATCCTGGACGCGTTGCTCGCCCGCGACGAGGAGGCCGTACGGTCCGTGATGACCCGGCACCTCGGGCATGTCCGGGGCCTGTGGGCGGCGCCCTGACCCACCGTCACAGGTCCAGCACCAGCCGCTTCCCACGGCAGCGGGAGACGCAGATCAGCATGGTCTCGCCCGCCGCGCGTTCGTCGTCGGTGAGCACCGAGTCGCGGTGGTCCGGTTCGCCGTCCAGGACGTCCGTCTCACAGGTGCCGCAGGTGCCCTCGGTGCAGGAGTAGAGCACCTCGACCCCGGCGGCGCGCACGGCGTCGAGCACCGACACGTCCGGCGCGACCGTCACCGTCCTGCCGCTGCGCGCCAGCTCCACCTCGAACTCCGTGGTGTCGCCGGCCTCCTGCTCCTTGGGCCGGAACCGCTCGACGCGCAGCACTCCGGACGGGCAGCGCTCCTCGACCGCGTCCAGCAGCGGCCCCGGGCCGCAGCAGTAGACGAGCGTGCCGTCGGGGACGTCGTCCAGCACCGAAGGCAGGTCCAGCAGCCCGGACTCGTCCTCGGGCGTGATCGTCACCCGGTCCCCGTACCGTCCCAGTTCCTCGCCGAACGCCATCGACCGGCGTGTGCGCCCGCCGTACAGCAGCGTCCAGTCGGCGCCCGCCGCCTCGGCCGCCGCCAGCATCGGCAGGATCGGGGTGATGCCGATGCCGCCCGCGACGAAGCGGTAGCGGGCGGCCGGCTCCAGGGCAAAGTTGTTCCGGGGCCCGCGCACCCGGACCTTGTCCCCCCGTCCCACCTGCTCGTGCACATGGGCCGAGCCGCCCCGCCCGTCCGGCTCGCGCAGCACCGCGATCCGCCAGGCCGACCGGTCCGCCGGGTCTCCGCACAGCGAGTACTGCCGCTCCAGCCCGGGGCCGAGCACGACGTCGATATGGGCGCCCGGCTCCCAGACCGGGAGCTCCTCGCCCAGCGGGTGGCGCAGGGTGAGGGCCAGCACACCGTCGGCGGCGAACTCCCTCCGCTCGACCACCAGTTCTTCTTCGTACCCGCTCATGAGCTGTTCCCTCGTGGCTCCTCGACGTGGTGCCCCTGCGGGTGGGCGAGCATCCACTCCCACATCTCGACCGGGTCCTGCGCGGTGTGCTCACGGCCGCAGTGGCAGGTGCCGTGCAGCACGTCGGTGCCGGGCAGCCAGTCGATGCGGTAGATCTCGCGCGGCCCTGCCGATGAGCCGAGCCTCGTCACTGGACCTTCTCCACCGGCTTGTCGCCCTGCTCCACCAGCCGGGCGAGGATACGGCGGGCGGCCAGACCGCCGGTGTCGATGTTGATGCTCAGCTCCTGGTAGCCGGTGCGCTCGGTGCCGAGCGTCTTCTGGAGCAGGTTGAGAGCGGTGACGTCCTGCATCACGACCGTGTGGTTGTTGCCCCGCAGGAACTCGGTGACCTCGGCGTCGTCCGTCGCCCAGTCACGCGAGACCGCCCAGAAGTCGTACACCTCGCCGTCGCCGGAGGGCGTGATCGCGTACGTGATCTCGGTGTGGAAGCCGTTCGGGTCGCTGCCGTCCGCCTCCGGCAGCACACCGGCCGGAGCGATCCTGCTGTGCAGCAGATACAGGCAGGGGGCGTGGTACTCGATGTCCTGCCAGCGGGTGATCCGGCCCTCGATGCCGGTGGACCTGGCGTAGAACGGCGGGCACTCGGCGTCGTCCATGTGCCGGCTCACCCGGACGATCCCGGCGCCCTCGTCGACCTCGGTCGTGATCGGCGTCTCGGCGACCTCCGGGGTGCCGATGTACCCGCCGTGCAGATACGTCTCGTGGGACAGGTCCAGGAGGTTGTCGACGAGCAGACCGTAGTCGCAGTCGATCGGCTCCATGCCGCGCACGGTGACCCAGCCGGGGGAGTCGAGGTGCCTGGCCCGCGGGATGCCCTGCGGGTCGGCGAGCGCCGGGTCGCCGATCCACACCCAGATCAACGAGTCCTGCTCGACGACGGGGTAGGAGGCGACCCGGGCCGTGCGCGGCACCCGCTTCTGCCCGGGGACGTACACGCACGTACCGGTCGTGTCGTACGTGAACCCGTGGTACCCGCACACGATCCGGTCGCCGTCGAGGCGCGTCGGTGCCTCGGACAGCGGGTACCGGCGGTGCACGCACCGGTCGTGCAGCACGACCGGCGTGCCCTCCTCCGCCGTCCGGTAGAGCACGAGCGTCTCACCGAGGATCGTCCGTCCGAGCAACTCCCGCCCGACCTCGTGACTGTAGGCGGCGACGTACCACTGGTTCCTGGCGAAGGCGGTCATGTGAGGCATGGGGTTCCCGTCCCTGTCGGCGGGGCGGCGTCGCCCCGCGTGCCGTGGTTGGAATCAGGGTCGTGACGCCGGTGGTTGCCGCGCAAGGCGGCTTCTGTCAGGCGGAAACGTCTCTGCGAAAGGGCTGGTCAGGGTCTTGTCATGCGCCTTGCTCATTACGGGCAGTGGCTGCGGAGTGGCGTCGCTGGGTGGATCACTCCAGAGGTGACTCCAGAGGTGGCCGCTCATGGGTTTGGCGCGCACGTCCGATCGCGATGCTGCCAGCGGCCCGTTCGAAGGAGGCCACCCTTCCTTGACCTGCGACCTTGAGGGTCTCTCGCCGGTTGGCGAGCCGGTCGTCCAAGTTCTGCACAGTCCATCCTCCGCACGCTCCCGGAGCCGGTGCAAGGGATATTGACCTGACGCCTTCTTCGCCGCGTGATGAGGTGCTGAGCGCGAGAGTGCCTTTCGTCGATGCGGCCCGATCGCGGAGCCCCATCGCCTTGAGCGCGCGTGCAACCCCGAGTTGTAACAGGAACATGGCACGCGTACGAAGGTGTCGTTGCAGGGACAGTCAAGCGAAGCGGCCAGCCTTGACCACCTTTTGACCTGTAGTTAGGTTCGATCCATGCGGATCTTCAAGCGCTTTCGCAAACGGCGGGCCATTGATCTGATGCGCGTCGCGACCGCGGTGTGTAGCTGACCTCAACCGTGCTGCCTGTTTTCTTCAACCCCAGTTCCGCCTTTGGCTGCCTTTCGGTGTCGTCTCCCGTCGCGTGGCCTTTCTTTCCGTGAAGGCATGAATGATCTCTCGCATACGCATGCCCAAGTTCAGGTTCGTGGCCGCGACGGCCGCGTTCTCCGTCACCCTTCTGCTGACTTCGTGCGCGGACAACTCACAGTCCACGGCAGTGGGCAAAGATGTCTCCGGGGAGAAGATCCCGGCCACGGCTTCCCCGGACACCTCCATCACCGTCGGGGCGCCGGAGCTCAAGGTCGCGCTTCAGCTGTCGGGGCAGATCGACAAGCTGCCCTTCAAGGTCAAGTGGGCCAATATCAGCGGTGGTCCGAAGTGCTCCGAGGCCTTCCGCGCGGGCGCTCTCGACGTCTGCTCAGCCGCGGACATCCCGTCGATCAACGCCTACTGGACCGGCCTCGACACCAAGCTCGTGGCAGCCGAGTTCCGCAAGGAGCCGCTTCGGCACCCGGTCTACGAGCTGGGCATCGCTCCCGGCGCGGGCGTCGAGTCACTCGCGGACCTGCGCGGGAAGAAGATCGCCTACAGCCCGGGGCAGGCGCAGGGCGCGCTGGTGCTGCGGATCCTGCAGAAGGCCGGGCTCACGAAGGATGACGTCCAACTCGTCGAGCTGGCCAGCACCGATGACGTCTATCCCACGGCGCTCGGAAACCACCAGGTGGATGCCGCTCCCCTCGGGGACGTCAACATCAAGCGGTATCTGACGAAGTACGGTAAGGCCGGCGGAAAGACCATCCAGCACGGGCTGCGGGACGACCCCGAGCACCTGTGGGCACTCACCGATTCCGTGAGCGACACACAGAAGTCCGCCGCCATCCGGGAACTCATCAAGTTCTGGGCGCGTGCACTGATCTGGATCGACGAACACCCGAAGGAATGGATCCAGGGCTATTACGTCAAGGACCAGGGCCTGAGCCGCGAGGACGGCGAGTATCTCGTCGAACGGTCCGGCCATCCCGACATTCCGGCGGACTGGACCAGTGCCATCCAGCGTCAGCAGCAGACCATCGATCTGCTGGCGAAGGAGCAGAACCACAAGGCCTTCAAGGCGGACATCCTCTTCGACCGGCGATACGAGCCGGTGGCCGCCGACGCCCTCGCCGGTGAAGGGACGACGCCATGAGCACGACGCTCTCCGACAAGCAGCCGCCCGCAGCGAGGAAACAGGCCGCGCCCGCTGCCCGGCCGTTGGCCCGCCGCCATACCCGCAAGCGGCTCGCTCCGGGCCGCCCCGTGCCGTACGGCTGGGCGCTCGGCGCGCTGCTGCTGCTCGGGCTGTGGGCGGCGGGCTCCGCCACCGGCCTCATCGACGCCCGGAGCCTGCCCGCACCCTGGACCATCGCGGTCGCGGCAGGCGATCTGATCGAGGACGGCCGGCTCCAGTCCAACCTCGCCACCTCCGCCCAACGTGCCCTGCTGGGCCTTGTGATCGGAGTCGCGGGCGGGCTGCTCTTCGCGATGGTCTCCGGCCTCAGCCGGGTCGGTGAGGCGCTGATCGACGGCCCGGTGCAGATCAAGCGGGCCATCCCCTCACTCGCGTTGATCCCGCTGCTGATCCTCTGGTTCGGCATCGGCGAGACGATGAAGGTCGTCACGATCGCCCTGGGCGTCTTCGTGCCGATCTACATCCACACCCACAACGGACTGCGCGGCATCGACAACCGCTACGCCGAGCTCGCGGAGACCGTGCGGCTCAGCCGGCCCCAGTTCGTCCGCCACGTGGTGCTGCCCGGTGCTCTTCCCGGCTTCCTGCTCGGGATGCGCTTCGCGGTGACCGCCGCGTGGCTCGCGCTGGTCGTCGTCGAGCAGGTCAACGCGACCAGCGGCATCGGCTACATGATGGAGCTTGCCCGGACGTACGGACAGATCGACATCATCCTCGTCGGTCTCGTCGTGTACGGACTCCTCGGGCTCTTCTCCGACGCCCTGGTACGGCTCGTGGAGAGGAGGACGCTGACATGGCGACGCACACTGGGGGACTGACCGGGACGGAGGACCGCGGCACCGCCGGGGGCCAAGGGACCATCGAGGATGGCGGAACCGACCGTGCCGCGACGGTCCGGATCGGGAATCTGGTGCGCTCCTTCGGCGTGCGCAGGATCCTCGACGGACTCGACCTGACCATCGCACCGGGCGAGTTCGTGGCCCTGCTCGGCCGCAGCGGCTCCGGCAAGAGCACGCTGCTGCGGGCGCTGGCGCGGCTCGACCACGACGTGGCGGGGAGCGGCGAGCTCGCCGCCCCCGACAACCTCTCCGTCGTCTTCCAGGATGCCCGGCTGCTGCCCTGGAAGCGGGTGCTCGACAACGTCGTACTGGGCCTGACCGGACCGGACGCCGAACAACGCGGCCGGGCCGCCCTCGCCGAGGTCGGCCTCGAGGGCCGCGAGCGGGCCTGGCCCATCGAGTTGTCGGGAGGGGAACAGCAGCGTGTCTCGCTTGCCCGCTCCCTCGTACGCGATCCGGAACTGCTGCTCGCCGACGAGCCGTTCGGGGCGCTGGACGCCCTGACCCGGATCAGGATGCACGTCCTGCTGCGCCGACTGTGCGAACGGCACCGGCCCGCCGTGCTCCTGGTCACGCACGACGTCGACGAGGCGATCGTCCTCGCGGACCGGGTGGTGGTGCTGGAACAGGGCCGGATCGCCGCCGACCTCCCGGTGGAGCTACCGGCACCGCGCCGCCACGGCAGCTCCGAGTACGCGGCCCTGCGTGACCGCCTGCTGGCACAGCTGGGAGTGGACCTCGCGGAGGACGGCGGTCAGGCATGACCGAACCAGGGCAGCTGCACCTGAACCTGTTCGTCCGTCCCGGCGGCCGTCACGCGGCTACCTGGCGCCACGACGGCGCAGGGCCCGAGCCGTGTCCCGGACATCCGCTTCAACCAGGACCTCGCCCATAGCGCCGAACGGGCCACTTTCCCCGCCGTCTTCTTCTTCGCCGACGCCCGTCTCCGGCCGACACGTCCGCTACTCCGGCCCCTTCTGGCTGGAGCCGTTCACGTGGCTGTCCGCGGCTCGACCGAGATGGAAGGGCGCTCGCCGTGCGGTCACCCGTGTCGTCGTGAGCGCGCCGGAAACAGGCCGCCTGTTCCGCACCGCGTACCAGGGCACCACGCTGCGCGACCACCTCGGCTGCCGCGCCCCGTCGGCGGCCACGCCTCACTGGCCTCTCTCACCCCACCGAAACTGAAGGAGAACGCGTGAGTTCCCACAGAGTCCGGCCCGTCCTCGTCGTCCTGGGCGCGGCGGCGCTGTTGACCGCCTCCGTCGCCGTTCCGCAGGCCTCGGCGGCCGGCCGTACGTCCACGGCTCTCGCCTGGTACGACGCGACAGCCGAGACCATCGCGACGGCCGGGGCGTCCACCCAGGTCACCAACAACCGTACGTGGGCCATCAGTTGGCTCGCGGCAGCCCGGGCCACCCGGAGCGTGCCCGCCGGTGTCGAGCGCGGCGCGTATCAGGAGGCGGCGCTCGCCGCGGCCGTGCACCGGGCGCTGGTGGAGCTGGCCCCGAGCCGCGCGGAGCAGCTCGACGCGACGTACAAGAAGACCCTCGACGCGGTTCCCGACGGCCCGGCCGAGGAGCAGGGCGTCGCGGCAGGGGAGCGGCAGGCGGACCTCGTCCTCAAGTCGAGGGAAGGTGACGGCCTTGACCCCGCCTCGGTCAACGCCCCCTATCCGGTGAAGCCCGCGGCGCCGGGCGTGTGGCAGCCGACGCCGCCCGCGTACGCTCCGGGGGCCCAGTACGGCAACCGGCTGGCGAAGCCGTTCCTGCTGAAGACGCAGAGCCAGTTCCGGCTCGGCCCGCCGCCCGCCCTGGACTCCGAGCGCTATGCCGCCGATCTCGCGGAGGTGCGTGCGTACGGCGCCGCGGACAGCGCGGTGCGCAGCGCCCACCAGACCGAGACCGCCACCTTCTGGCTGGGCTCCTCCCTCACCCTCTACACCGAGCCGCTGCGCGTGGCGCTCTCCCGCACGAGCGAAGGGGCCGCCGGACAGGCGAGGCTGGTCGCACTCTTCCACGTCGCGCTGGTGGACACGCAGATCGCGACCTCCGACAGCAAGTACGCCTACGAGCGGTGGCGTCCCATCACCGCGATCCGCACCGGCACCATCGACCCCGACCCGGACTGGACACCCCTGCACACCACACCCGCACATCCGGACTATCCGAGCGGCCACAACACCTACTCGGGCTCCGCGGAGACCGTCCTGTCGGCGCTCGTCGGGCCGCGTACTGCCCCGTTCGACCTGACCAGTCCCACCGCGCCCGGGGTGACCAGGACCTACACCACCTGGAAGCAGCTCTCGGACGAGAACGTCGACGCCCGGATCTTCTCCGGCATCCACACCCGGTCGGCTGACGAGGCGGGCATCACGCTCGGCACGAACGTGGCACGGTACGTCCTGCAGAACACGGGACGACTTCTCGCTTCCCACTGACCCTCTGCCCGCTCCGCGCACTCACCGGCTTCGCGGCGCCTACTCCGTCGCGTCGACGCAACGGAGGCCGTGGCCGCACCGGGGGCCCGCTGTCGTGCGGGCCCCTGGTGGGGCGGGCCCCCGGGCGGGTCGTCGATTCCGGAGTCACGTTCACTGCGGGGATCCCGGCCGAAGACCGTGCTCGTCACCCGGGTGCCTGGCACCTCGCCCCGCTCGGCGAGTTCGAGGAGCCGCCGTTGTCCGACGGCCGTCGCACGGTTTCCCGCCCAGGTGGGGCCCTCGCCCGAGTCGGCGGCCATCTTCGCGACCTTCTGCTCTGCCGCGCGCCAGGCCTCCTCCGTGGTGTCGCCGCACCAGCGTCGTGACCCGCAGCCCGAACTCGAGCGGCTTGTGCCGCCGGTCGAGGTCGGGGATCGGGCGGTGGGCCGGCGCTTCGGGGACGACGGCGTAGTGGGCCGTGGCGGTGAGTGGGCTCATCGGACCACTCCCTCCTGTGTCGTCAGGGAGGCGGGGCTCCAGCCCAACTCGGGTGCGATCAGGTCGCGTACGTCGTGCAGGATCTGTTCGTACTCCTCCCGGTGGAACTCGTACGGCAGCTCCAGACGCAGTTCGGACACCTCCGCGAAGAGATAGATCGGCGGCCAGTTGTTCGAGGATCTGCTCGGCGGTTCCCACCACGTCGGGGGCGAAGAGGATGCGTTTCGGGCCCTGAGGTGCCAGGGTCCGTTCGTGGCGGCCGGCCGCATACGCGCGGTAGCGGGCCCGGCCGGCCGCGTCGGCGCTGTCGAAGGGCACGATCACCCGGCCCAGCGCCACGCGCGCCGGACGGTCCGCGTCCTTCGCGGACAGCGTGCGGCGGTACTCGGTCAGCAGGTTCAGCTGGGCGGTGGTGAAGTCGTCGGTGTCCTCGCCGGTGACGATGTTGCCGGACAGCAGGTTGAGACCGTTCTCGGCGGCCCAGCGGACTGAGCGCAGGCTGCCTCCGCCGTACCAGATCCGCTCCACCAGAGCGGGGTTGTGCGGCTGCAGCCGCGGGCGCTGGATGTTGCCGGGCGAGTGGATCACCGTGTCCGGGCCGCCGAGGTAGTCGCCGCGCAGGTTGTCGAGGAGGCGGGCGATCCTGCCGTAGGACAGGTCGAAGCCGCGCCAGTCGCCGTCGTACACGAGGTCTCCGAGCAGGTCGGCGTGCGGCATGCCGGTGCTGAAGCCGACCTGGAGGCGGCCGCGGGACAGTACGTCTGCCAGCGCGAGGTCCTCGGCCAGGCGGAACGGGCTCTCGTACCCGATGGGGATGACGGCGGTCCCCAGCTCGATCCGTTCGGTGCGCTGGCCTGCCGCGGCGAGGAACACGGCGGCCGAGCCGACGCCGTGCTCCAGGTGGCGCTGGCGGATCCAGCCACCGTCGAAGCCCAACCTTTCGCCGTACTCGAAGAGTTGGAGTGTCTCCTCCAGACCCGTGTACGGGTCGTCGTCGGCGAAGTTGCCCGGGGTGAGAAAGGCCAGTGAGGTGATGGTGGGCGCGGTCATGTGATCGTGCTCCTCAGCTCGCGGTGGTCTCGACGACGTGGCCGGCCGCATGACGGCGACACGGTGCGCGATTTGCCGTACGACGGCCAGGTCGTGCGAGATGAAGAGGTAGGCCACCCCTGTGTCGGCCTGCAACTCGGCCAGCAGGTCCAGGACCTGGGCCTGCACGGACACGTCGAGGGCGGAGACCGTGGGGGCCGGTCGGGCCGTCGGTTCGACCGGCGTGCTCAACGGGCCAGCTCGCCGAGGAGTCGCCAGGTGCGTCGGCGGTCCGCTTCTCCCGCAATCTCGGTGCCCGTGAAGACGACCTCGGTGGCGCCGGCGTCGCGGTAACGCCGTACTTCGGATTCGACCGCCTTCTCGTCGCCGATCACGGCCAGATCGGCGGCCCGCCGGCCGCCGGAGAGTTCGATGACCCGTGCGTAGGACGGGATCTGTTCGTAGAACGCGAGGTTCTCGGTGGCCTTGGCCCGCACCGCGTCCACGTCATCGGTGACCACGCCGGGCACCAGGGCCACGATCCTGGGCGCGGGACGGCCGGCGGCCTCTGCCGCAGCGGTCAGGGCGGGAACGATGTGCTCCGACAGGGCGCGCGGTCCCGCCAGGTAGGGCAGGATCCCGTCCGCCAGTTCCCCGCTGACCCGGAGCGCCTGCGGCCCCATCGCGGCGACCAGTACGGGGACGCCGATCTCGGCGCCCGGTACGCGCGCCGAGAGCGGGGTGGTGGCGGTGAGCAGCTCCCCGTGGAAGTCGGCCGCGCCGGTCTCGGTCAACTGCCGTAGCGCGGTGAGGAATTCACGCAGACGGGCGATGGGGCGTTCGAAGGGCAGGCCGAAGCCGGTCTCCGTCAGTAGTTTCGTGCCCAGGGCCAGACCGAGGTGGTAGCGGCCGTGGGTCGCGGCCTGGGCGGTCTGGGCCTGGCTGGAGACCAGCAGCGGGTGGCGGCCGAAGACGGGGATCGCGGAGGTGCCGACCTGCAGGCCGGGCACTTCCCGCCCGACGATCGCCGCGAGCTGGGGTGAGTCCGCGCCGAAGGTCTGCCCGAACCAGGCCGACCGAAGACCGGCGCCCGCGGCCTCCTGGGCCAACTGCACGGTGGCGTCGACCTGGTTCGGTGCGTCGGACGCGTTGAGTGCTACTCCAACAGTCATGTCAGTAAGAACGGGCGTCGGTCGAACCCGCATTCCGGTCCGTCTGTGACAGCTTCTTGTCAGTCATGTGTACTCAGTCCTGAGTGGAAGGGGCATCCCGGTGCTCAGCCCGCCTGCCGTCGGTCCCGCGCGGACCGGAACTCCCGCTCGGTCGGGATCACCAAGGGAACGGTGGCCGTCTTGACCGTGCCGAGCCGGACCATACGGCTGATGCGATGCTGATCGCCGGCTGGGACAGGTGCAGTTTCTCCGCGGCCCGCCGCAGCGAACCCGACCGGGTGAGGGCCGCGAGGTATTCGTGCTGTTCTAAACGCACGACAGCGAGACTGCCCATCGCCGCCGACCGGGTTCAAGGGAACCCCTGTCACAGCCTCGTGAATTCCTGCTCTCAGCATGTGGAATCAGCTCCGGGCATTCTTGACCGGCCGGACTCCCCGCTGCTTTGATCGATGACATGAAGCGACAGGACCTCACGCGGCGACGCCACGTCGACCTTGCGCGTGTCTCCAGCTCCTGCTGTCGCTGTCGGGGCTGAGCGCATCCGAGGGAAACCCTCGCACTCGCGCTGACCTTTCTTCGTGAATTCCACTGCAAGCCGTTGTCCGCGGTGATTTCGGCTTTTCCCGGGAACGTCGTCCCCGCACGTCCGGATCCCGGTCACTGAACACGTTTCCCTGTCACGCATGCGCCCCTTTCGCGTGCGTACTCATGCCAGGAGTTTCCCCATGCCCGCAATCCCCGGACCCGACCCCGTCCGCTTCGCCTACTGGGTGCCGAACGTCAGTGGCGGCCTGGTCACCAGCACCATCGAGCAGCGCACCGACTGGGGCTACGAGTACAACCGGGAACTGGCTGTCCTCGCCGAGAACAACGGCTTCGACTACGCCCTCAGCCAGGTCCGCTACATGGCCAGTTACGGCGCCGAGTACCAGCACGAGTCGACCAGCTTCAGCCTCGCCCTGCTGCTCGCCACCCAGCGGCTGAAGGTCATCGCCGCCGTCCACCCCGGCCTTTGGCACCCGGGTGTCCTCGCCAAGCTCGGCGCCACCGCCGACCACTTGTCGGGCGGCCGCTTCGCCGTCAATGTCGTCAGCGGCTGGTTCAAGGGGGAGTTCACCGCCCTCGGCGAGCCGTGGCTGGAGCACGACGAACGCTACCGGCGCGCGGAGGAGTTCATCACCGCCCTGCGCACGATCTGGACCGAGGACCACGCCGAACTCGCCGGTGATTTCTACCGGGTGCGCGACTTCTCTCTCAAGCCCAAGCCGTTGAACACCCCCGAGCGCCCGAACCCGGAGATCTTCCAGGGCGGCAACTCCACCGCCGCCCGCGCCATGGCGGGCCGTGTCTCCGACTGGTACTTCAGCAACGGTAAGGACTTCGACGGCGTCACCGAGCAGATCGCCGACGTCCGCGCCTCCGCCGCCCAAGCGGGCCGTACGCCACCGAAGTTCGGCCTCAACGGCTTCCTCATCGCCCGCGACACCGAGGCCGAGGCCCGCGACACGCTCCGCGAGATCGTCGCCCACGCCGACACCGAGGCCGTGCACGGTTTCCGCGACGCCGTCCAGCAGGCCGGACAGTCCACCGCCGACGGCAAGGGCATGTGGCAGGACTCGAGCTTCGAGGACCTCGTCCAGTACAACGACGGCTTCCGTACGGGTCTGATCGGCACCCCTGAGCAGATCGCCGAGCGGATCGTCGCCTACAAGCGGCTCGGCGTCGACCTCTTCCTCCTCGGCTTCCTGCACTACCACGAGGAGGTCGAGTACTTCGGCAAGAGGGTGCTGCCCCTCGTACGCGAACTGGAGGCCCAGCAGCCCGCCTCCGAGCCCGTCGCCGCCCGCGCCTGACCACCCGTAACAGCACCGACAGTAAGAGAGGTATCCCCATGAGCACCGCCGCACCGGCCGACTGGAAGACCGCCCCTGCCCCGACCGACGCCGCCGGCTGGATCGCCCGCGCCGCCGAGGTCGCCGCCATCCTCGCCTCCGACGCCGCCGCCCGGGACAAGACCGCCGCCACCCCGTACGCCGAGGTCCGGCTGCTGAAGGAGTCCGGCCTGGTCACCCTCCTCGGCCCCGTCGAGCACGGCGGCGGGGGCCAGGACTGGCCCACTGCCTACCGTGTCGTCCGCGAGGTCGCCAAGGCGGACGGTTCCATCGGCCAGCTGCTCGGCTACCACTACCTGTGGAACTGGGCCGCCCGGCTGGTCGGCACCCGCGAGCAGTGGGAGCACGTCGAGGCCGAGGCCGCCCGCAACCAGTGGTTCTTCGGCGGCGCGGTCAACCCGCGCGACGAGGACGTGGTGGTGAGGGACGAGGGCGACACGCTCACCTTCACCGGCCGCAAGTCCTTCTCCACCGGCAGCAAGGTCTCCGACGTCACCGTGCTGGAAGGCGTCCTGGCCGGCACCGACGACCACGTCTTCGCCATCGTCCCGTCCGACAGCGAGGGCCTGACCTTCCACGACGACTGGGACAACATCGGCCAGCGCCTCACCGAGAGCGGCGGCGTCACCCTCGACGCCGTACGGGTCCCCTGGTCGGCCGCGGCGGGCTACGTCGACAAGCGGTTCCAGCCGCGCGTCTACAACACCCTCAACGTGCCCACCATCCAGCTCGTCTTCGTCAACTTCTACCTCGGCATCGCCGCCGGCGCACTGGAGACCGCCGCCACCTACACCCGGACCAAGTCGCGGCCCTGGCTGCACGGCGGCCACGAGCACGCCGTCGACGAGCCGTACGTCATCGACATCTACGGCGACCTCACCGCCAAGCTGTGGGCCGTCGAGGCCCTGGCCGACGCCGTGGCCGCCGAGGGCCAGAGGTTGCACGACGACCCGGACGCGGTCACCGAACAGGCCCGGGGCGAGTTCGAGGTCCGGGTGGCCGCGGTGAAGGCCCGCGCCACCGACGTGGCCCTGGACATCACCAACCGCATCTTCGAGGTGACCGGTGCGCGTGCCACCGCCTCCGCGGAGGGCCTCGACCGCTTCTGGCGCAACGTCCGCACCCACTCGCTCCACGACCCGGTCGCCTACAAGCGCCGCGAGATCGGCCGCCACGTCCTCAGCGGCGAACTGCCGCAGCCCACCTGGTACTCCTGAAAGGCCCTCGCATGGCCACCATCCCTCCATCTCCGGCAGTCCGTCCGCCACCTCCCGCACCGCCCGGCTGCCGCGCCACCTGGACGACCGGCTCGCGGCACAGGGACACGAGGTGATCCCGTTCGACGTCCGGACCCTGCCCGCCGAGGCCCTGCTCGGGGCGGACTTCCGGCACCCGGAGATCGTCCGGGCCACCGCCCTGGTCGAGCGGGCCGAGGGGGCGTGGTCGGTACCCCCGTCTACAAGGCTGCCCACTCCGGGCTGCTGAAGTCCCTGCTGGACCTGCTCCCGCAGTACGCGCCGGCCGGCAAGACGGTGCTGCCGCTGGCCACCGGGGGCTCCACCGCCCACGTCCTGACCGGGGGGCCGTACGGCACTGCTGGCAGCCACCGGGTGAGCGCTCCGGCCGTGATCGGCGGCGACGTCATGCCCTCGCCGTCGCCGCCGATCTGGCCGCGGACTTCCGCAAGGACGCCGCGGAGCGGGACGGGGTACGCCGCCTGCCCAGCCGCTCGCGCGATCACCCCCGCGCCTCTCGCAGTTCCCGCACCCGCAGCGCGAGGAGCTGCGCAGGAGTGTGGTCGTCGGGACGCGCCGAGTGATGACCGGCCATGGGCCGTGATCCTCACGGCCGTTGACTTCTGGCGCGTGGCCGCAGGGCAGCCCCCGCCTTCTTGTGCTCTAGGCCGGCTCGCGGCCCAGGAGGGTGGCGCGTCGGTAGTACTCGTACAGCCCGTCGAAGACCGGCTTGGTGACGGCCATGGTGTGCTCGTCGTCGCCGATCATGGACAGGCCGCGCAGGACGACGTCCAGGCCGGGGGCCTCGGGGGCGTCGAAGCGTTCGTCGTCGAGGTCGGCCTCGTGGATGATCTCGGCGATGCGCCGCAGGGCGGGGTCGGCGGTGAGGTCGTACCGGCGCAGGATGGTCTCGAAGCTGCAGTCGCCGTGATGGTGGCCGAGTTCGGCGCCGCGCATGTCGAACGGGGTGGCGTCGGCGGGGGCTTCGGCCGGGTCGGTGACGAAGACGAACTCGGCGTCGGGGTCGACGAAGCGGCGGAGCAGCCAGGCGCAGGCGGCACGGTCGATGTGGATGCCGGCGCGGGTGGCCCACTTCATGCGGAGTTCTCCTCGGGAGCGGAGTCGGTGTTCGAGGGGTGCGCGGGGTGCAGTGCCTCCACCGCGGCTTCGGCGGTGCGGCGCTGCGGCGGGGGGAAGTAGTCGCGGCGCTGGATGCGGCGCAGTTCGGCGCGCAGCTTGCGCAGGGTGCGTTGGCGTTCGTCGTCGGGCTGGTGGCGGGCTTCCTCGGCCTGGGCGCGTACCGCCTGGTACTCGGCAGTGCGGGCGTCGGTCATGGTCCGGGCGAGCCTGCGCTCCTCGGCGAGCGCGGCCGGGTGGGCGATCCACAAGGTGGCGGTGCCGCCGACGTCGGTGATCTCCTCGGCGATCCACTCCAGCTGCTCGCGAGTGCGGGCGTCGGCGGGCAGCGCGATCAGGCCGTCGCTGATTTGGACGACACCGAGCCGCTTGAGCTTGCGCCAGACGGTGATGCGCGGCGTCGAGGGCTCGCGAGGCAGGCGGTAGGAGAGCAGCACCCACTGACCCGGGGCGCTGGGCACCGCAGGGGCCGGGCTGTCGTGGTCGGTCACGCGGGTAGTCCTGGGCAGCGGTGGTTTCCCATCGCCCAGAGGCTACGGCGCGGGCGCGGCTCTGCCGCCGCCGACGGCTGCAATGAACTGTTCATCTTCACCGGTACCTCGCTCCCTTCCACCTCAGGGAATCATGATGTAACCATGGTTGCACTGCACTGATGCCGCCTGGATGGAGCCCTCCGCGGATGACCGCCACCGATCGTCCGGCCTCGGAACCGCCGAAGACCGAGCCCGACCGGGGCGATCTCATACCGTTCCGCGATGCCCTGAGGACCTGGTTCGCCATTTCGCTGCAGACCTTCGGCGGCCCCGCCGGGCAGATCGCCGTGATGCAGCGAACGCTCGTCGAGGAGAAGCGGTGGATCGGCCAGCAGCGCTTCAACCACGCCCTCAGCTACTGCATGCTGCTGCCCGGACCCGAGGCCCAGCAGCTGGCGATCTACACCGGCTGGCTGCTCAACGGCACCCGGGGCGGCCTGGCCGCCGGAACCCTCTTCGTGCTGCCGGGTGTGGTGGCGCTGCTCGCGCTGTCCGCTCTGTACGCCGGCTTCGGTACGACCGCCGCGGTGACCGGGCTGTTCGCCGGGCTCGCTCCGGCCGTGGTCGCCATCGTCGCGCAGGCCGTGTGGCGGGTCGGCCGCCGTTCGCTGACGCACCCACTGCTGGTCGGTCTCGCGGTGGCCTCCTTCGCGGCGTTGGCCCTGTTCCAGGTGCCGTTCCCCGTCGTGATCGTCGTCGCCGGGATGGCCGGATGGCTGATCGCCCGCTGGGCGCCCGCCGTCTTCAAGCCCGCCGCCCACGGTTCCGGCGACGACGGGCCGGCCCCTCTGATTCCCGACGACGCACTGCACCACGAGGGCCCGAGCCGCCGCCGTACCGCGCGCATCCTGCTGGCCGGCCTGCTGCTGTGGGCCGTCCCGGTGGCCGTCGTGGCCGTACTGACCGGCACCGACAGCGTCTTCACCACCCAGGGACTGTTCTTCTCCGGCACCGCCCTTGTCACCTTCGGCGGTGCCTACGCCGTCCTCGCCTACGTCGCCCAGCAGGCCGTGCAGACGTACGGCTGGCTGAGCGCCGGCGAGATGGTGCGCGGCCTGGCGCTGGCCGAGACCACGCCGGGGCCGCTGATCATGGTGGTGCAGTTCGTCGCGTTCCTCGGCGCCTACCGGGACCCGGGCTCCCTCGACCCGTGGACGGCCGCACTGCTCGGCGCGTTGCTGACCACCTGGGTCACCTTCGTGCCGTGCTTCCTGTTCATCTTCTTGGGCGCCCCCTACATCGAGCGGTTGCGCGGCAACCGCCATGTCTCCGCCGCCCTCAGCGGCATCACGGCGGCCGTCGTCGGCGTCATCGCCAACCTCGCGCTCTACTTCGCCGAGCACACCCTCTTCACCACCGTCGACAACCGCACCCTCGGGCCGCTGCACCTGGGACTGCCCGATCTCACCACCTTCCGCCCCGTCGCCCTCGGCATCGCGCTGGTCGCCGTCGCCCTGATCTTCCGGCTGCGCTGGAGCGTCCTGCGCACCCTGGGTGTGTGCGCCGGCCTCGGGCTCGCGGCGGCCCTGGCCGGGTTGACCGGGAGCTGATCCGCGCCGGCCTCCGGGCCCTCCTCGGCGGTGCCCACCGCCCGCGCCCGCTCCCGTATCAGTCACCGACCCGACGGCTGCCAGGCCCGCCGACGGCATCGTCCTGACCGCCGAGCAGATCGAGAAGCCCGACAACCTGTCCGCGGCCGCCGGTGACCACCACGACGAGGCGGGCATGCGCCTGCTCGGCCGGTGACAGGCCCGTAAACTGGGCGCGGAGGCGGATGTGTCAGTGAACCGGCTGGGCCTGGTCGTGCACGGCGGACGCCCGGAGGCGGTGGCGGCGGCCGACCTGGTCCGCGCGTGGTGCGAGGAACACGCCGTGCGGTGCGCGGACATCGACGTGTGGCACGACGGCGGGCGGCGCAGTGCCCGTGCGGAGGTCGAGGCCGCGGGCGATCCCGACCTCGTGGTCACCCTGGGCGGCGACGGCACCTTCCTGCGTGGCGCCCGGCTGGCCGCCGCGAACGACGCCCTGGTCCTGGGAATCGACCTGGGCCGGGTGGGTTTCCTGACGGAGGTGTCGGCCTCAGTGGTGCGTTCCGCGCTGGACGCCGTGCGGGAGGACCGGTTCGAGATCGACACCCGCATGCTGCTCACGCTGCGTGCCTCGTGCCGGCTGGAGATGCCGTCGGGCATGGAGTCCCTCGTCGAGCACGGCCGTGGGCCGCTCCTGCCGCCTCCGCAGGTGCGGCCCGACTGCGAGGTCGACAAGGACTGGGGCATCCCGCTGGACGTCACGGCGCTCAACGACATCGTCCTGGAGAAGCTGGTCCGGGACCGGCAGGTGTCCGTCGGGGTCTACGTCTCCGGGAGGCTCCTCGCCTCCTACTCGGCCGATGCGCTGCTCGTCGCCACACCGACCGGCTCGACGGCCTACAGTTTCGCCGCCGGCGGGCCCGTCGTCTCGCCCCGCGCGGAAGCCCTCGTCTTCACACCGGTCGCCCCGCACATGGCGTTCGACCGCTCGGTCGTCACCGCCCCCGACGAGCCCGTCGGACTGCGGCTCCTGGAACGTTCGGGGCCGGCCGCGGTCAGTATCGACGGCCAGCTGCGGGGCGTGCTCGACCCGGGTGACTGGATCGGCGTGTACGCCGCCCCGCGCCGCCTGCGGACGGTCCGGCTGAGCCCGATGGACTTCTACGGCCGGCTGCGCGAACGGATGAACCTGACCGACGCCCCGGCCGCGGTCGCCGACGGCTCCCCCGCACCGCTGTGGTCGGTCACCACGCCGCCACCCGCAGACCTCGCTCATCTGACCCTGGCTTCCGAAGGAATCCGTTTCCGAATCAAAAAGTGAAATTGAAACGGAATTCCTGACTTTGTATTCGCGGAGAATTGTCTTAGCCTGGATGCATGGCAAAGACAAGAACGCAGTTCTATACAGTGAAACGCGGTGACAACCTCACCAAGATCGCGCGTATGTTCCACGTGACGCTGGATCAGATCCTCGAGTGGAATCCGCAGATCGAGAATCCGGATCTCATTCACCCCGGTGATCGGATACGCGTGGCCCCACCCCCGGAAGAGGAAGGTGAATACGCCCCTTTCCAGGAGTAGACTTCTTCCGACCGTCAACGAGGAGTCTGCTCATCGAAGCCATGGGCTACCGTCTCATCGAGGAGGACTGCTCGGAGTACCCGAGCGACCCCGACCAGAGGTGGAGCCCGGCGGACCAGAAGTCGTACGCCAAGTGGCAGCGCAAGCTCGGATATCGTGGCGCCGACGCTGACGGCATTCCGGGACCGACGTCCTGGAACAAGCTGCATGTGCCCGCGGTTTACGAGTGACCAGAACCGAAAGCCCGGTCGGCCCGTATCGCAGCCGCATCAAAGGCCTGCGCAACGGGCCGCCGCGCTCCGCGTGGCGTGCGCGTGCGAAGACCCGGATCGCCTATCTCGAGGCGCAGCTGGAACACGAAAGTGCCAGCCCCTGCCCGGGCGAGCGAATGACGCTCATCGAGGGAGCCCGGGGGCATCTCGAAAAGGCCCGAACCGCTGCCGACGAGGAATTCGGCTGGCGTCGTCCGTGGTCGGGTTCGGCTGCCCGCGAGGGCGTCTGGTCGAATGTGCGCAGCGCTGAGGTGATGCTGCTTCAGCTGGCGTCCGACGAGGAAGCCGCGGGCCGTGCCAGCGAGGTCATGGCGCTCGTCAAGAAGCATCTGGACATCGACGACCCCCGACGGGTCAGACTGGGCCGGCGGATCCGGTACATCATCTCCGGCGGCATGACGCCCAGCGACCGGGATCTCATGACCCGGGCGCTCGACGCCTCGTACAACGCGCTGGACGACGAACTGGCCCGGGTACGCAGCTTGAGCAACATCCTGTGGACCGCGACGTTCCTCGTGCTGCTCGGTGTCGTGGGCCTCGCCCTCTACGGCTGGTTCTCGCCCAGCTCGCTCAGCCTGTGCTTCACGCCCCAGAACGGTCCCGAGGCCGCGGACCGGATCACCGTCGTCTGCCCCACCGCGGAACACCACAACCTCCCGGCGGGCACCGACGCCAGCCGTCTGGCCCAGCCGAGGGACATCCTCACCGTCGAGATCGTCGGGCTCGCCGGCGCCGCGCTCACCGTCATCGCCTCGCTGCGCCGCATCCGGGGCACCAACACCCCCTACATGCTGCCCCTCGCCTCCGCGGTGCTGAAGTTCCCCACGGGTGCGCTGACGGCGTTCCTCGGGCTGCTGCTGATCAGGGGCGCCTTCGTGCCCGGGCTGAGCGATCTCGACAGCAGGGCGCAGGTCCTCGGCTGGGCCGCGGTCTTCGGCGCCGCACAGTACCTGGTGACCCGTCTCGTCGACGACCGCGCCCAGGAGACGTTGTCGGAGGTGGGCAGGCCCACCGAGGCCATGACCGATCCCGAACGGGCCGCCGTCAAGGAGAGCCCGGCGGTGGGAGAGGCCGGGCCGCCCGGGTCACCTGACGGGTCCCAGGACGGGGCGGGACCGCACGAGCCGGCCGGCACGGCCGAGGGGGACGGCGAATCGGGCACCGACGGGGCGCCCGCTCACCGCCGCAGCGGAGCGTGAGCCGTCTCCGGCAGCCGCAGGTACACCAGCGACGACAGCAGGCAGAGCACCGCGACGTACCACGGGAACAGTCCCGAGTGCCCCAGCTCCTTGAACAGGGTGCCGACGTACGGGGCCGTCCCGCCGAACAGGGCCACCGTCAGCGAGTACGGGAAGCCGATGCCGGCCGCGCGTACCCGGGGCGGGAACACCTCCGCGTTCACGGCCGCGCTGATCGAGGTGAACCCGGTCAGCAGCACCATGCCCGCGCACTGCACCAGCAGCAGCACCGCGAACGAGTCGCGCAGGGCGTGCAGCAGCGGCACCGAGAGCAGTGCGAAACCCAGGCCGAAGAAGAGCAGCAGGGGGCGGCGGCCGAAGCGGTCCGAGAGCAGACCGCCGAGAGGTTGCAGCACGGCGAAGAAGGCCAGTGAGATCGTGCCCGCGAGCAGCGCGTCCGACTTCTCGACGCCCGCGTTGAGCTCGGCGTACGTCGGCAGGTACGACGTCCACGTGTAGTAGGCGATGGTGCCGCCCGCCGTGATGCCGCAGATGAGGAGCGACTCGCGCGGGTGCCGGCGCAGCGCCTCGAACAGGCCGGGGCGCGGGGCCTGCTGTTGTTCGGCGCTGCGGGTCTCCTGCGCGCCCTGCCGGATCCAGAAGCCGACCAGGCTCAGCACGGCCCCGAGCACGAACGGCACCCGCCAGCCCCAGCCGTTCATCTCCCCGTCGCTCAGCGTGTCCACCAGCAGCGTGGCGACGCCGGAGGCGACGAGCTGGCCGATGGTCGTCGACACGTACTGGAAGCTGGAGAACAGCCCGCGCCGGCCGGGAGCCGCCGACTCGACCAGGAAGGTCGTCGAGGCCGCGAACTCGCCGCCCACGGACAGGCCCTGGAGCAGCCGGGCGAGCACCAGGATCACCGGCGCCAGCACGCCCACCGCCGCGTAGGTCGGGGTGAGCCCCACCAGCAGGCTGCTGCCGCCCATCAGCAGGATGGTGACCGTCAGCGCGGCCCGCCGCCCGTGGCGGTCCGCCACCGCGCCCATCAGCAGCCCGCCGACCGGCCGCATGAAGAAGCCCACCGCGAACACCGCGAACGTCGACAGCAGCGGCACCAGCGAGTTGTCCGCGCTCCTGGGGAAGACCTGGTCGGCGATGTACGTGGCCAGAAACGTGTAGGCGTACCAGTCGTACCACTCCACCGCGTTGCCCACCGAGGCGGCGAGGAGCTGGCGAACGGGCCGTTTTGTCGGCGGGGAAACCGTCTTCGTCTCTGTCACGCCCCTCACCCTCCCCCGCCGACGCCCCGGCACACCTTCCGTACCGGCGACTTTCACACGAGTGTCACGCGCCCCTTCCTTGGCGTTTGGTGTCCCTGAAACACTCCTTCCGCGCAGATTCCGTCACGTTCCGGCCATCCCGTACCTCAGGATGAGAGGTCTGTCCTTCATGTCCGAAGTCAACCGGCGCCGCTTCCTCCAACTCGCGGGGGCCACCACGGCCTTCAGCGCGTTGTCCGCCAGCATCCAGCGCGCCGCCGCGCTCCCGGCGAACCACCGCACCGGGTCGATCGAGGACGTCGAGCACATCGTCGTCCTGATGCAGGAGAACCGTTCCTTTGACCACTACTTCGGCACCCTGAGAGGCGTCCGCGGCTTCGGCGACCCCCGCCCCGTCACCCTCGACAACGGCAAGCCCGTCTGGCACCAGGAGAAGGACGGCAAGGAGATCCTGCCGTTCCACCCGGACGCCGACGACCTCGGCATGCAGTTCCTGGAGGGCCTGCCGCACTCCTGGCCCGACGGCCACCAGGCGTACAACGGCGGCAAGTACGACCGGTGGGTGCCCGCCAAGGGCACCACGACCATGGCGTACCTGACCCGCGAGGACATCCCCTTCCACTACGCCCTCGCCGACTCCTTCACCGTCTGCGACGCCTACCACTGCTCGTTCATCGGCTCCACCGACCCGAACCGCTACTACATGTGGTCCGGCTACACGGGCAACGACGGCGCCGGCGGCGGCCCGGTCCTCGGCAACGACGAGCTCGGCTACGGCTGGACGACCTATCCGGAGCGCCTGGAGCAGGCCGGCATCTCCTGGAAGATCTACCAGGACATCGGCGACGGCCTCGACGCCCAGGGCTCCTGGGGCTGGATCGAGGACGCCTACCGAGGCAACTACGGCGACAACTCGCTGCTCTACTTCAACAAGTACCGCGACGCGAAGCCGGGCGACCCCTGGTACGACAAGGCCCGCACCGGCACGAACGCCAAGGCCGGCGAGGGCTACTTCGACCGGCTGCGCGCCGACGTCAAGGCCGGCAAACTGCCGCAGATCTCCTGGATCGCCGCCCCCGAGGCCTTCTCCGAGCACTCCAACTGGCCCTCGAACTACGGCGCCTGGTACATCGCCCAGGTCCTGGACGCCCTCACCTCCAACCCGGAGGTCTGGTCGAAGACCGCCCTGTTCATCACCTACGACGAGAACGACGGCTTCTTCGACCACGTGGTGCCGCCGCTGCCCCCGAAGGACGCCTCCCGCGGCCTGTCCACCGTCGACGTCTCCCTCGACCTCTTCCCGGGCGACAGCAAGAACACGGCAGGCCCCTACGGCCTCGGCCCCCGGGTGCCGATGCTGGTCGTCTCGCCGTGGAGCAAGGGCGGCTACGTCTGCTCCGAGACCCTCGACCACACCTCGATCCTGCGGTTCATGGAGCGCCGCTTCGGCGTGCGCGAGACCAACATCTCGCCGTGGCGCCGGGCCGTCTGCGGAGACCTGACGGCCGCGTTCGACTTCTCCCGCAAGGACGCGCGTCCGGCCCCGCTGCCCGGCACCGACGCGTACGAGCCGCAGGACCGCGAACGCCACCCCGACTACAAGCCGGCCCCGCCCGCCGACCCGCGCATGCCCCGCCAGGAACGCGGACTGCGCCGCTCCCGGCCGCTGAGGTACGCCCCGCACGTGGACGCCTCGGTCGACGCGGCGGCCGGGAAACTCACCCTCACCTTCGCCTCGGGGGCGAAGGCGGGCGGCGCCTTCCACATCACCTCCGGCAACCGCACCGACGGCCCCTGGATGTACACCACCGAGGCGGGCAAGTCGCTGTTCGACACCTGGAACTCGGCCTACTCGGCGGGCGCCTACGACCTGACCGTGCACGGCCCGAACGGCTTCGTGCGGGTCTTCAAGGGCTCGAACAAGACCGCCGGATGCGAGGTCACCGCCCGCCACACCGGAGACGACATCGAACTGACCTTCACCAACAAGGGCTCCGGCACCGCCCGGCTGAAGCTCTCCGACGGCTACGGCGCCCGGCCCTCGACCGTCACCGTCCGCCCGGGCGCGCAGGCGCGGCGGACCGTCGACCTCGCCGCCAGCCGCCGCTGGTACGACCTGACCGTCACCGCCGAGGGCGACAAGGCGTTCCTGCGGAGGTTCGCGGGACACGTCGAGAACGGGCAGCCGGGTGTGAGCGACCCGGCGATCGTCACCGCATAGCGGCCGTGAGGTGCCCCGGATCGTGCGGCCGGGGCGCCAACGCCGGTTCGGCCGCCGCCGAGCCGGGCTCCAGGGCCAGGACGGCGGCCACCGGATGGTCGTCGTCCGCCGGGCGGTCCACGGGCGTCGCCCTGCTGAGCAGTACCACGCCCCAGGACGAGAGGCCCGCCCCG
>NZ_GG657757.1:7539186-7697580 GCF_000158955.1 Streptomyces viridochromogenes DSM 40736
CCCGCCGGGCCGCCCTGGAGACGTTCGCCCAGCAGGGACAGACCGATCACGGCGGCGGCCAGCGGGTTGGCCAGCGTCACCGTCGCGAGCGGGGCGCCCAGACCGCCCCGGTACGCCGTCTGCGACAGCATCAGACCGCCGGCCGCGAAGGCCGCCACGAGCAGCGCCACCCCGACCACCTGGACACTCAGCAGCGGACCGGACCGGTCCGTCGCGGCCACCGTCACCGTCTGGGTGAGCGCCGAGGCGACCCCGGAGGCGAGCCCCGACGCGGTCGCGTGCCGCAGCCCGGGGCGGGCGCCGGGCCGCGACAGCACCCCGATGAGGGCCGCGGTGGCGCCCGCGACCGCCAGCGCCTCGGGCACGCTCAGCACGTCGTCCGGGGCCGGACCGGACGCGGTGACCAGGATCGCGCCCAGGCCCAGCAGGGTCAGCGCGGTGCCCTGCCACTCGACCGCGCGCACCCGCCGGCCCGCGATCCGGGCGCCCATGGGCACCGCCGCGACCAGGGTGAGCGCGCCGAGCGGCTGGACCACGGTCAGCGGACCGTATCGGAGCGCCACGACGTGCAGCAGCGCGGCCGACGCGTTCAGCCCGACCGACCACCACCAGGCGCCGCTCGCCAGCAGCCGGAGCGTGCCCGAGCCGGGGGAGCGGGCGGCGAGCCGCTCCTGGGCGACCGCCGCGGCCGCGTAGGCGACGGCGGAGACGAGGGACAGGGCGACGGCGACGAGCACGGCGTTCATCGGACGGCCCCCACGAGCGTCTGCTCCCCGGCCGGAGCCGGTACGGGGCTGTCCTGCGCGCGGTCCGCCGAGCTCGCCGTGCGGTGGGGCGGCGG
Source organism: Streptomyces viridochromogenes DSM 40736 (assembly GCF_000158955.1). Classification (GTDB taxonomy): domain Bacteria; phylum Actinomycetota; class Actinomycetes; order Streptomycetales; family Streptomycetaceae; genus Streptomyces; species Streptomyces venetus. The sequence goes on from NZ_GG657757.1 coordinate 7,540,028, forward strand.
GACCGCCCTGAGCGCGAGGCCGAGCAGGGCCGTCGCCACGACCGCGTCCAGCCAGTAGTGGTTCGCCGTGCCGACGATCACCAGCAGCGTCAGCAGCGGATGCAGCAGCCACAGCCACCGCCACCGCGAACGGGTCGCGACGATCAGGCCGATCGCCACCATCAGGGCCCAGCCGAAGTGCAGCGACGGCATCGCCGCGAACTGGTTCGACAGGGAGTCGGTCGCGGGATCGCCGTACACCGACGGCCCGTAGAGCCGTGCGGTGTCCACCAGACCGGTCGCGGCCAGCATGCGGGGCGGGGCGAGCGGGAACAGCAGGTGCAGGACCAGTGCGGCGGCCGTGACCGCGGCCAGGACCCGGCGGGCCCACACGTAGTGGGCGGGCCGGCGCAGGTAGAGCCAGACCAGGAAGGCGACGGTGGCGGGGAAGTGGACGGCCGCGTAGTAGGTGTTCGCGATGTGCACCAGGCCGTCGCCGTGCAGCAGCGGGGACTGCACCGCGCCCTCGCCGGGCAGATGGACCGCTCGTTCGAAGTCCCACACGCGGTGCGCGTTGTGGAGGGCTTCGCCGGTGTGGCCTGTGGCCAGCTGCCTGCCGAACTTGTAGACGAGGAAGAGCCCTGCGACGAGCAGGAGCTCCCGGACGAGCGGCGGTCGCGCTATCGCGTCGGACCCCGCCGGCGCAGGCTCGGTGCGGGCATTCATCCCCCGGCCCCTTCGATGACGGTGCAGTTATCGGTACGGGTGCGTACCGATACGGCAGTGTACCGATACGCCTCCGTACCGGTACACTGGCGTATCGATAGACGTAGAACACAGCGCGGACCGGGAATTTTCCGGGCCGCCGACGAAGACCGGGAGCATCGCCCATGACGTCGCAGGCTGCGGACCGGCCCGAGCCGGCCGGTTCCTCGCGCCGCTCCAAGATCACGCCCGAGCGTGAGCGGGAGTTCTTCGACGCCGTGCTGGAGCAGCTCCGTGAGTGCGGGTACGACTCCGTCACCATGGAGGGGATCGCCGCCAGCACTCGGTGCAGCAAGTCCACGCTCTACCGCCAGTGGAAGACCAAGCCCCAGTTCGTGGCGGCGGCGCTGCGCTCGAACCGGCGGACGCGCCGCGTCGACACCGGTTCGCTGGCGGACGACCTGCGTGAGGCCGCCCGGGCGGCGGGCGAGCTGTCGGGCCGGGACACCCGACTGCTCCAGGCCCTTGCTCATGCCGCGCCCCAGGACCCCGAGCTGCAGTGCGCGTTGCGCGAGGCGCTGATCGAGCCGGAGATCGCCGCGCTGAAGGAGATCATCCGGCGCGGGGTCGAACGCGGGGAGGTGCCCGCCGATCACCCGGCGCTGGACTTCATCCCGGCCCAGATGTTCGGCGTCCTGCGCGTCCGGCCCCTCCTGGAGGGCGAGTACGCCGACCCGGACTACCTGGTCCGGTTCGTGGAGGCGGCCGTGCTGCCGGCACTAGGCCTGACTTGAGACCCGGGCCGCCGTCCACGGGATGACCGGACGGTGACCCGACCGCGCCGACCCGTGGGGACGGGGGCGGCGCGCACCCCCCGGCCGGGTGGGGTGCCCCTGTGAGCGGCGGGGGCGCCCCACCCGGCCGACCGCTGTCCGGCGGGCCGCTCCTCGTCAGACGTCCTGGCCGTTGCCGCTGCCCGTCGACACCTTGATGCCCTTGGTGATGTCGTCCAGAACGGCCTCCTTCTGGTCGGCGTCGACGCCGAACCGGACGACCACCAGCTGCTTAGCGTTCGCGGGGGAGGGGAAGGCGAGTGACTCCACGATGCCGTCGGCGCCCTTGCTCGTGACGGCCTTCCAGCGCACCAGGTAGCCCTTCTGCCCGGCCACCGTCACGGCCTTGGAGTCCAGCACGTCGTGCGAGGTGATCCCGCCGTAGGACTTGCCGCCGTAGGACTCCTCGGCGTTCGCCGCGATGTCCGCCTTCGCGACCTCCTCGGCGGTGCTGCCCTTGGTGCCGAGGAGCAGGGCCGGTGCCGAGTAGGCGCCGCCCTTCGTGCAGGTCGCGGAGGTGTCGCCGGGGCACTTGTAGGAGTCCTCGGACGTCACCTGTGCACCGGCCCTGGCCTCCTGGCCGTACCAGCCCTTGGGGATCGGCAGGCTGATCCCGGAGACCGCGTCGGTCACCGAGCCGCTCCTGATCTTCGGTGGCTCGGACTGTTCGGGCGACGGGCTCTGTCCGCCGGAGCCGCCGGAGCCGCCCGACCCCCCGGAGCCTCCGGAACCCCCCGGGCCGCCGGGCCCGCCGAACGGCCCGCCCTGGCCTCCGGTTCCGCCCGGGCCGCCGGGGCCGCCCGGCCCCTGCGAAGTGGCCGAGCCGCCACCGCCGCCGTTGTCGGTCAGCGCGTACACGCCTACGCCGATGCTGGCGAGGACCACCACGGCCGCGCCCACGGCCGCCCCGATCCGCAGCCGCCGGCCACGGCCGGCCGGAGGGGCCGCGGGATACGCCGGGTACCCGGCGGCACCGGCGTACCCGGCAACGCCCTGGTACCCGGCCGGACCCGGCTGCCCGGGGGCGCCCGGGTACGCGGCGGGGCCGAGGTGCCCGGGAGCGCCCGCGTGTCCGGCGAGGCCCGGCTGCGCCGGGGCGCCCGGGTATCCGCCGACACCTGCCTGCCCGGCAACGCCCGGATGTCCGGCGGAGCCTGACTGCCCGGGATCACCTGGATATCCGGCTTGGCCCGGTTGGCCGTAACTGCCCGATTGCGCGGTGGTATCCGGCCGTCTCGCAGTATGTGACTGCCCGGCAGGCTCCGGATGTCCGGTGGGAGTTGATTGCCCGGTAGCGCCCGGTTGTTCGGCAGTGTCCGGCTGCTCGGCCGTGCCCGACGAGGCGGTGGGGTTCGGCCGCCCCTCGGCCCCTGGCCGGCCCGAGGCGGCCGGGTCCCCGGAGGGTGTCGGAGGGGTGCTGGAGGGCGGCTCCGCCGGTGAGTTGCCGGTGGTCGGGGCCTGCGTAGGGGGACCCCAGGGGGTGGCCGGCTCCGCCGGACGGATGCGGTCCGTCCAGGCCTTGCCGTCCCACCAGCGCTCGGTGGCGGGCCCGTCACTTGTCTGTCCGGGGTCGGGGTACCACCCGGGAGGAGTCTCCTGCGTCATGCCCCCACCGTATGAGGCGTGCGTGAAAGAGGCATGAGAGGAGTCGAAGGTAACGCGTCAGCCCACCAGCAGACGCCTCGGCCGCCGGCCGGCCGGCGGCGGAAGTCTCCACCCGTCCCGGCCCGGTGTCACCGACCCGAGCACGCTCGGATGCCGGGCACCGGTGCTCGCGGGCTCGGTGCCCGGCAGCCCGTGCACGGTCAGAAACCCCAGCACCGCGAAGGCGTAGGCCTCCTTCGCGTCGGACAGCAGCCCCAGTTCGTCCGAGGTGCGCACCGCCATACCCGGCAGCAGATCCCCGAGCATCCCCAGCAGAACGGGGTTGCGTGTTCCGCCGCCCGAGCCGATGACCTCCGTCGCGCCGACGGACCGCACGGCGTCCGCCACCGTCCGGGCCGTGAGCATCGTCAGCGTGGCGACGACGTCCTCGGCGGGAAGCGTCCCGAACCCGGTCAGCGCGTCCCGCAGATGACCGAGATGGAACAGCTCCTTGCCCGTCGTCTTGGGCGCGGACAGCGCGTAGTACGGCTCTTCCAGCAGCCGGTCCAGCAGCGGCCCGTGCACCTGGCCGCGAGCGGCGAGGGCCCCGTCCACGTCGTAGGCCAGGGCCCCGCCGCTGAACCCCCGGGCGGCCGCGTCGATCAGCGCGCAGCCCGGCCCGGTGTCGAACGCGGTCCCGTCGGGCGCGGTGAGGTTCGCGATCCCGCCGAGGTTGAGTGCCACGGGCCGGCCCGGCCGCCCGCGCAGCCACAGCAGGTCGACGAGACTGACCAGCGGCGCGCCCTGCCCGCCGGCGGCGACGTCACGCGGCCGGAAGTCGGCGACCACGGGCAGCCCGGTCGCCTCGGCGATCCAGGCGGGCTGCCCGAGCTGCAGGGTGCCGTGGACCTGCTTGCCGGCGACCCAGTGGTAGACGGTCTGCCCGTGCGAGGCCACCAACTCGGCCCGCCCCGCGCACAGCTCCCGATCGGCCCGGACCGCCGCCGCCGCGAAGGCCTGCCCGATCAGGGTGTCCAGCCGGCACACCTCGCCCAGCGTGGTGGTCCCCGGCGGCAGGGCGGCAGCCAGGCTCTCGCGCAGCTCACCGTCGTACGTCTCGCTCACCATGCCGAGCGGCTTCAGCACCAGGCTGTCCCCGACGAGGTCCAGCTCGGCCGCCGCCGCGTCGATGGCGTCGTACGACGTGCCGGACATGAGACCGATCACCCGCATCGCTTCAACCGACGCCCTCCTGAACCGCTTTCGCCCCGCGCACCCTCCGGGAGGGCAGCGTGAGCAGCGCGGGCACGCTCACCGCGCATGCCACAGCCGCGTAGTACGCCGGGATGTCCACGCTTCCCGTCCGCTCGATCGTCTCCGTGATGATGAGCCCCGCACACCCCGAGAACACCGCATTGGACAGCGCGTAGGCGAGTCCCAGACCCGTGTAGCGCACACGCGTCGGGAACATCTCCGACAGCATGGCCGGCCCCGGCCCCGCCATCAGCCCCACCACCGCGCCCGCACCGAGCACCGCCACACCCTTCACGGTGTTCGAAACGCCGGACTGCTGGAGAAGGTTGAGCAGCGGCACCGCGAGGACCACCACCAGCACCGCCCCCGCCAGCATCACCGCCCGCCGCCCGAGCAGGTCGCTCAGCAGCCCGGCCGGCACGATCGTGACCGCGAAGCCCAGGTTGGCCAGCACCGTGGCGACCAGCGCCTGCTGGAAGGTCGCGCCCAGCGAACTCTGCAGATACGACGGCAGCACGACCAGGAACGTGTAGCCGGCCGCCGCCCAGCCCATGATCCGCCCCGCGCCCAGCGCGACAGCCTTCGCGACCTCCCGTGACGGCGGAGTCTCGGTCTCCCGCGACCGCTCCCTCTCGAACGCCGGCGTCTCGTCCAGCCGCAGCCTCAGCCACAAGGCCCCCAGCCCCAGCGGCAACGTCAGCAGGAACGGCAGCCGCCAGCCCCACGCGCCCAGCTGCTCCTGCGTCAGCACCGTGGCGAGCAGCGCGGCCGCCCCCGCACCGGCCAGCAGCCCCAGCGCCATCGTGAACGACTGCCACGCCCCGTACAGCCCCCGCCGGCCCGGCGGCGCGAACTCCGTCATCACCGACACCGCGCCGCCGAACTCCCCACCGGCCGACAGGCCTTGGAGCACCCGCAGGAACGTCAGCAGCCAGGGCGCCACGGCACCCGCCTGCGCGTACGTGGGGAGCGCGCCGATCAGGGTCGTCGCGATCGTCATCAGCGTGATCACCAGGACCAGCACCGGACGACGGCCCACCCGGTCGCCCAAACGGCCGAAAAGCGCCGCCCCGACGGGCCGGAAGAAGAACGCCAGGGCGAACGAGGCGTAGGTCTTCACCAAGCCCTCGACCTCGCTGCCGCCCTCCGGGGTGAAGAACCGCGCCGCGATGATCGTCGCGAAGTAGCCGTAGACGCCGAACTCGTACCACTCGATGAGATTGCCCACCGACCCCGCGACCAGCGCCCGGCGGCCGCTTCGTGGATCCCGTTCCTGGTGAATGGACGTCACCTTCCGTACCTCCGTGGGACGTTGGCCCGAAGACGGCTGGTGGCGGATTGGCCGCGTCGCCATGCCGCACCCGGTTTCACCCGTCACGGCAACTGGTGCCCGGTCCACCCTCCACTCAGGCAATCGGAGGGCTACGCTCGACGTCTGTACGTCGTTCGGGCGACTTCGGGAGGTAGCGGGATGACGGAGGTACGGCCCACGGCCGCCGCCTCGGACTCCCTGTGGGAGCGCGACGAGGAAGTCGCCGCCGTCACGCGGGCGCTCGACAGCCTCTGCGCGGACCGCACCTCGCCCGGCGGGCTGCTGGTCTTCCGGGGCGAGGCCGGACTCGGCAAGACCGCGCTGCTGGCCGAAACCCGCCGCATCGCCGAGGCCCGCGGCTGCACGGTCTGGTCGGCGCGCGGCGGTGAGACCCTCAGGTCGGTCCCCTTCAACGTCGTACGGCAGTTACTGCAACCGGCGCTGGTGTCGATGCTGCCCGAGGAGGCACGCGATTACCTCGGCGACTGGTACGACATCGCCGGTCCCGCCCTCGGCATAGCCGACCCCGGCGACCGGCAGGCCGACCCGCGGGGCGTGTGCGACGGCCTGGTCGCGGCCGTGCGCCGGCTCTCCCGCCGGGACTGGCCGCTGGTCCTGCTGATCGACGACGCCCACTGGGCCGACCAGGAGACCCTGCACTGGCTCGCGGCCTTCGCAGAGCGCCTCGACGAGGTGTCCGTCCTGGTCGTCGTCACCCGCCGCCCGGACGACGTCCCCGGCGCGAGCGCCCGCCACCTCGACACCGTCGCCGCCGCGGCGGACGGACCCGCCACGCCCCTGAGCGCCCTCACCCCGGACGCCACAGCCGGACTCACCCGCGCCACCCTCGGATCGCACGCCGACGCCGCGTTCTGCCGCGAGGTCTGGGCCGTCACCGCCGGCAACCCCTACGAGACGGTCGAACTCCTCGCCAAGGTGCAGGACAGCGAACTCGAACCGGTCGAGGCCCGGGCCGGGGAACTGCGCGAACTCAACCGCTCCGCCCGCGGCGGCGGCCTCGTCGCCCGCCTGGAGGAACTCGGCATAGACGCGACCAGGTTCGCCTGGGCCGCCGCCATCCTCGGTACCGGCATCTCCATCGACCTGGTCGCCAAGCTCGCCACCCTGAAGCCCGACGAAGCCCGCCGCTCCGCCGAACTGCTGCGCACCGCCCGCATCCTCACCGCACCCGACCCCGCGACCGGCCGCAGCGGCGACGGCGACCTGGAGTTCGTCCACCCCCTGATCGCCACCGCCGTCTACAACTCCATCCCCGACGCCCTGCGCACCGCCATGCACGGCATCGCCGCCCGGATCGTCACCGACGAGGGGCACGGCGCCGCGGCCGCGGCCCGCCATCTCATCGAGGTCCACCCGGACGACGACGAGGAACTCGTCGGGCAACTCCGGGAAGCCGCCCGCGAGCACCTCGCCGTCGGCGCCCCCGACGCGGCCCGCCGCTGCCTGGAACGCGCCCTCAAGGAACCGCCCCGGCCCGACTCGCACCCGCACGTGCTGTACGAACTGGCCGAGGCCACCTTCTTGACCGCGCCCGCCCGCACCATCGGCCACCTGCGCACGGCGCTCGGCATGCCTGGCCTCGACGGGGACCAGCGGGTGGACGCCGTCTTCCGGCTCTCCCAGGCGCTGCTCCACAACGACCAGCTGGAGGAGGCCGTCCGCACGGTCGAGGCGGAGGCCGCCCGGCTCCAGCCGGGACCCGCCCGGATGCGGCTCCAGGCCGTGCACTTCATGTGGGAGGGCCTCCACGCCGGCGAGGCCACCTCACCGGGCCGCTCACAGCGGCTCGCCGACCTCGCGAGCACCTGCACCGGCCGGGACAACTCCGAACGCGCGCTGCTCATCCTGCGCGGCTTCGACGCCCTGATGCACGGCGAGAACGCCGAGGAGGTCGCCGAGCTGTGCGACCGCGCCCTCGTCAACGGCCGTCTGGCCCCCGGACTCGGCTGGACCGACACCGAGTGGGGCATCGAACTGCTGCTGATGCTGGCCAACGCGTACGCCTTCACCGACCGCCTCGACCGCGCCGAGTCCCTCTACAACGAGGCCCTGCGCGCCTACGAGACGGCCGGCTGGAGCGGCGGCCACCTCGCCCTGGCCCATGCCTACGTGGGGCTCGGCCACCGCAGGCGGGGCCGGCTGAAGGACGCGGAGGCGTCCCTGCGCGAGTCGCTGCGCCTCGCCGAGCGCGTCGGCCGCGGCCTGTCCCTGTACTGGTCCGCGACCTGCAACCTCGTCGACACGCTGCTCGCCCGCGGCCGGGTCGCGGAGGCCTGGGAGGTCGCCGAACGGCACGGCTTCGCCCCGCCCTACCCGTCCACCATCGTCCTGCCGGACCCACGCTCGGTGCGCGGCCGGCTGCTGCTGGCCGTCGGCCGCACCAAGGACGGCATCAACGAACTGGAGGCCGCCGAGAAGGCCGCGGCGGCGCGCGGCCACCACAACCCGGTACTCGTCCCCTGGGCGGCCGATCTCGCCCGGGCCCTGCGCACCGAGGACCCGGACCGTGCCGCCCGGCTCGCCGTCGACGTCCGCCGCAGGGCCGAGCGTTTCGGCACGGACACCGCGATAGGGGAGGCCCTGCGCTGCGCCGCCGCCCTGGAGACCGGCCAGCGCGCGGTCCGGCTCGCCGCCCAGGCCGTCACCTACCTGGAGGCCTCGCCCTGCCAGTACGAACACGCGGCGGCCCGCATCGAGTACGGCATCGCCGCCCGCTCGATGACCGACCTCGACCGCGGTCTGGACCTGGCGGTCTCGTGCGGAGCGGACGGTCTGGCGGCCCGGGCACGCGCGGAACTGGAGACGGGCGCCGGGCTCCGCTGAGCACGCCGGCCGGGTCGGGGCCGCACCGGCAGCTCGGTGGTGCTGTGCCGCACAGGCGCCGCAGGGCCGGGTCGGGCAATATCGGCCGGCCGGTGAGGGCAGGCGGTGCCGCGTCGGGCCGACGGGCCGGGCGGTATTCGGTCGGCCGGTGGGGGCGACCGAAGCCGTGCCGCGCTGGGGTGGGGCGCCGGGGCGGTCGGCCCTTGAGGGGAGACGGTGCTGTGCCGCGACGGGCCGGTCAGGTCCGCACCAGTTGATCGGTCACCGCTGCCAGACGCGTCCGTACCTCCGGGTCGTAGGCCGCCGCGTGGGCCCGCCCCGGCCGTGTCCCGTCGTAGAAGCCGCCGCTTCCCCTGTCCCGCGTGGCCAGGGCGAGTACCCCGGCCGCCCCGTCGGCGACCGTGTTCCACGGGGTCACGTCCGCCTCACGGACCATCGCCGTGTCCATGTAGGTCGCCGGATGCAGCACGTTCGCCGAGACACCGGTGCCGGCCAGCTCCTCGGCGAGCGCGAAGGTGTGCGCCGCGAGGGCGAACTTGCTGCGGCAGTACGCCGAGACGCCGTCGTAGCCGCGGGTGAACTCGGGGTCCTCGAAGACCAGGGGCTCCTGCCCTGCCGAGCCGACGTTGACGATCCGGGCGGGCGCGTTCGCCCGCAGCACCGGCAGCAGCGCCCGGGTCAGCACGACCGGTGCCAGGTAGTTGACCGCGAGCCGCAGCTCATGCCCGTCGACGCTCAGCTCACGTCCCGCACCGGGCGTCCCGAAGCCCACCCCGGCGTTGTTCACCAGCACGTCGAGCTCGGGATGCGCGTCGGCGACGTGCCCGGCCAGCTCGCGCACCCGCGCCAGCGAGGCCAGGTCGGCGACGAACGCCTCGGCGTCCCCCTCGGCGCGCAGCTCCTCGGCCAGCCGCTCGGTACGGTCCGCGTCCCGGCCGTGGACGAGGACGACGTGCCCGGAACGGACCAGCTCGAAGGCGACGTACCGGCCGAGCCCCGAGGTGGCGCCCGTGATCAGGATGGTGGACATGTCCCCACCGTAGGCACGCCGTGCGCGCCCGAGCGAGCCGCCGTCGGGCGTACGACCGGCAGGATCACCCTCCGGCCCCTACGAGGCGTCGTCCTCCTCCGCGAGCACCCGCTGAGCCGTGGCGAACGCCGAGTTCGCCGCCGGGACGCCGCAGTACACCGCCGTCTGGAGCAGGACCGCGCCGATCTCCTCCTGCGTGAGCCCGTTGCGGCGCGCCGCCCGCACATGCATGGCCAGCTCGTCGTAGTGGCCGTGCGCGACCAGCGCGGTGAGGGTGATCATGCTGCGTTCGCGGCGCGACAGCGTCGGGTCGGTCCAGATCTCACCCCAGGCGTAGCGCGAGATGAAGTCCTGGAAGCGCGCCGTGAAGGGGGTCTGCCGGGCCTGCGCCCGGTCGACGTGCGGGTCGCCGAGCACCTCGCGCCGCACCTCCATCCCGCGTCCGGCGGGCGCGCCGAAGTGGGCCCGCAGTGCGGTCAGCACCGCCTCCGGGCACTGCGCGGGCGCCAGGTGGGAGGCGCCCGGGATCTCCACGAGCGCCGCGTCCGGTACCGCGTCGGCGATCTCCCGCAGGTGTGCGGGCGGAGTCGCCGGATCGTCCCGGCCGGCGACCAGCAGAGACGGCACGCGGATGTCGGGCAGCCGGTCCCTCAGGTCGAACGCGGCGAGCGCGTCACAGCAGGCGGCGTAGGCGTCCGGGTCGGCGTCCCGGTGGTCCTGGACCAGCTCCGGCACGGTGAACCCGGACGTGAACCAGCGCGCGTCCGCGTTGTCCGCGAGCCCGGCCAGCCCCTCCCGCCGCACCAGCGCCGCCCGCTCCTCCCAGGGCTTCGCCCCGTTGAAGTGCGCCGACGAGCAGATCACGGCCAGTGACGACAGCCGCTGGGGATGATGCACCGCGAGATGCAGTCCCACGGCCCCGCCCAGCGACACACCCGCGTACGCGAACCGCTCGACGCCGAGCGAGTCGGCGAGCGCCAGCACCAGGCCGGCGAGGTCGCCGACCGTCGCGCCGGCCCGGACGAGACCGGCCGCCGAACCCCCGTGTCCCGGCAGGTCCCAGCGGACCACCCGGTGAGTGACCGACAGCTCGGGCGCCACCTTGTCCCACAGCGCGTACGACGTGCCCAGCGAGGGGCCGAGCAGCAGCGGGGGAGCGGAGGGGGACCCTTCGGCACGGTGGTTGAGGAGTGTCAACGTCGCTCCAGAGCACGGTCGGTGAGGGCTCCGGCGGAGCCGGTGTAGTGGGTGGGGTCGAGGTCGGCGTCCGCCAGTTCCGGCGCCTGGTCGAGCGGGCGCCCCGTCGAGGCCAGCCGGGTGAGGAGTTCCTTGGCACGGGCCCGGCCCAGCACCGGGGCCAGCTCGGCGGACAGCCGCTCGGAGACGATCAACCCGTCCGTCAGATCCAGGTGTTCGCGCATGGCCTCGGGCCTGACCCGCAGCCCCTCCGCCAGTTCGACGGCATCCCGGGCGGCCCCGCCGGCCAGCCGCAGCAGGTCCCTGAGCGGTTCCCACTCCGCGTGCCAGGCCCCGGCGGGCCGCTCGTCCTCCGCCGCCAGTGACCCGTACAGCGTGGCCGCGAGCTGCGGGGCCCGCCGCGCGGCGGAGGCGATGAGGGTGGACCGTACGGGATTGGACTTGTGCGGCATGGCGGACGATCCCCCGCCGCTGCCTTCCACCACCTCGGAGATCTCGGTGCGCGAGAGGGTGAGGACGTCCACGGCGATCTTGCCGAGCGCGCCCGCCGTGAAGGCGAGACACCCCGCGAGATCGGCGACGGGCGTCCGCAGGGTGTGCCAGGGCAGCTCGGGCGCCCGGAGCCCGAGCTCACGGGCGTACGCCGCCGGCAGCTCGGTCGGATCGCTCGCGCCGTATGCCCCGAAGGCCGCCAACGTCCCCGCCGCGCCCCCGAGTTGTGCGGGCAGCGTGTCCCGCACGGTCAGCACCCGGTCCCGCGCGTCGAGCACCAGCGACCGCCACCCGGCCGCCTTCAGCCCGAACGTCGTCGGCACGGCGTGCTGGGTGAGCGTCCGCCCCGGCATCGCGGTGTCCCGGTGCTCGGTGGCCAGTGCGGCCAGCGCCCGCTCGGTGCGGCCCAGATCGTCGAGAAGCAGGCCGAGCGTGCGCGCGGCGACCAGCATCGACGCCGTGTCCATGATGTCCTGACTGGTCGCGCCCCGGTGGACGTAGGGGCCGTACTCCTCGCCGACGGCCTCCGTCAGATCCGCGACCAGGGGGATGACGGGGTTGCCGCCCGCGCGGGCCCGCTCGGCGACGGACCGCACGTCGAAGGCGTCGCTGCCGGCCGCCTCGGTCACCACCGCCGCCGCCTCGGCGGGGGCGAGCCCGAGCGCGGCCTGGGCCCGGGTCAGCGCCGCCTCCGCGTCGAGCAGCGCCCGCAGATACGCGTGGTCGCTCGTGGCGGAGGAGGCCGCAGAGCCGGACCATCCGGGGGCGAGCAGGCCGGTGTCACCGTGCGCAGCTGTCACTGGAACTCCAGGAAGACCGTCTCGCCTTCGCCCTGAAGGCGGATGTCGAAACGGTACGTGCCGCTGTCCTCCGCCACGGCGACCAGCGTGTCGCGGCGTCCGTCCTCCAGCCGGGACAGCAGCGGGTCGGCGGCGAGCGCCTCAGCGTCGTCCGGCAGGTAGATCCGGGTGTACAGGTGCACGAGGAGCCCGCGTGCGAAGACGCACACGCTGAGGTACGGGGCGCTCCGCCCGCGCGCGCCGGGCCGCAGGGTCCGCGCGTACCAGTGGCCGTTCGCATCGGTCTGGATCCGCCCCCAGCCCGTGAACTCCACGCCGTTGCGCCCCAGGAAGCCGCCGGAAGCCGGATCGCGGCGCATCGAACCGTCGGCCGTCGGCACGTTGCCGTCCGGGTCCGGGCCCCAGAGCTCGATCAGGGCGTCGGGCAGCGGCCCGCCCTCGCCGTCGAGGACGTACCCGTGCACGGTGACCGTGTCCGGATGCCCGAGGGGCGCGATGTCCTCGCCGCCGCGGAACGGCAGGGCGTGGCCGTAGAACGGTCCGACGGTGTGCGAGGGGGTGGGCAGCACGCTCTCCGGCCGGCCGGTGTCGATCTTCGTCATGGCAGGTCAGCGCCCTTCTTCGATCCAGGTGGCATGCGGGCCGTCCAGCACGATGTCCCAGTGGTAGCCCATCGAGAACTCCGGCACCGACAGGCTGTGGTCGTACGTCGCGACCAGTCGCTGCCGGGCCGCGTCGTCCGTCACCGACTGGATGATCGGGTCGTGGGGGAACAGCGGGTCGCTCGGGAAGTACATCTGCGTCACGAGCCGCTGGGTGAACGCCGTGCCGAAGAGCGAGAAGTGGATGTGCGCGGGCCGCCAGGCGTTGACGTGCTGGCGCCACGGGTACGGGCCCGGCTGGACGGTGGTGAAGTGGTAGCGGCCCTCGCCGTCGGTGAGCGTGCGGCCCACGCCGGTGAAGTTCGGGTCCAGCGGGGCGTCGTGCTGCTCGCGCTGGTGGGCGTAGCGGCCCGCCGAGTTGGCCTGCCAGATCTCCACGAGCTGGCCGCGCACCGGGCGGCCGTCCCGGTCCAGGAGACGGCCGGAGACGGTGATGCGCTCGCCGATCGGCTCCCCGTCGTGCTGCCGGGTGAGATCGTTGTCGGTCTCGGTGATGTCCCGCTCCCCGAAGGCCGGGGAGGACAGCTCCACCAGCTCCGGGTCCTGGCTGACGTCGATGGCGACCGGCGGCTGCTTCGGGTGGCGGAGTACCGAGGAGCGGTACGGCGCGTAGTCGCGACGCGGTTGGTGCTCCACGGGCCCGCCGTCGGCGAGGCGCTTCTCGTAGGCGGCGCGCTCGGCCGCGATCTCCCGGTCGATGTCGTGCTGAGTGAGAGTCATGGGGGTCCCTGAGGTTCGTACCGTTCTCGTCGACGGGGGCGAGGATCGCGCCCCTTCAGGGGCGCGGGGCTGAATCGATATGCGGTGCCGCCGCGCGGGCGCGACCGGCCACAGGCGGCCCGCAGCCGACAGGGGGGCTACCGTTCGAGGACCAGGGCGAGGCCCTGGCCCACCCCGATGCACAGCGTCGCGACTCCGACGCCACCGCCCCGCCGGGCCAGCTGATGGGCCACCGTCGCGGCCAGCCGTGCCCCGGACGCGCCCAGCGGATGTCCCAGGGCGATCGCGCCTCCCTGCGGGTTGAGGATCGCGGGATCACACTCGGGCCACTCGGCCACACACCCCAGCACCTGCGCGGCGAACGCCTCGTTCAGCTCCAGCACGGACAGGTCGCCGAACCCTCTGCCCGCCTTGGCCAGCGCGCGGTTCACCGCCTCCACCGGCGCCAGCCCGAAGTAGTGCGGGTCGGTCGCGGAGACACCCGTCGCGCGGACCCGGGCCAGCGGCTCGCGGCCCGTCGCCCTCAGCCCTTCCTCGTCGACGAGCAGCAGCGCCGCCGCACCGTCGTTCAACGGGGACGCGTTGCCCGCCGTCACCGTGCCGCCCTCCGCACGGAACGACGGCTTCAGCTTGGCCATCGCCGCCAGGGAGGCGTCCGCGCGGACAGTTTCGTCGGCGGCGAAGACCACCGGCTCACCCTTGCGCTGCGGGATCGTCACGGGCGCCAGTTCACCGTCGAACAAGCCCTCCGACTGCGCCCGCGCCGCCTTCTGGTGGCTGCGCAGCGCGAACTCGTCTTGCTGTTCCCGGCCGATCTTGTGCTTGTCCGCGATGAGTTCGGCCGACTCGCCCAGCGGGATCGTCCACTGCGGCTCCATGCGCGGGTTGACCATCCGCCAGCCGAGCGTCGTCGAGTACAGCTCGGTGTGCCCGGCGGGGAAGGGCTTGTCGTTCTTCGGCAGCACGTACGGCGCGCGGGTCATGGACTCGACGCCCCCGGCCAGTGCGATGGACGCGTCGCCGAGCGCGATGGCCCGGGCCGCCTGGATCACGGCCTCCAGGCCGGACGCGCACAGCCGGTTGACCGTCACGCCCGGAACGGACGTGGGCAGACCTGCGAGCAGCGCGGCCATCCGGCCCACGTTGCGGTTCTCCTCGCCCGCCCCGTTCGCGTTGCCGAAGTACACGTCCTCGACCCGGGCCGGATCCAACTGCGGCGTACGGCCCAGGAGTTCGCGGACGGCGTGCGCGGCCAGGTCATCCGGGCGCACGCTCGCGAGGCTCCCGTTGTAGCGGCCGGTCGGCGTGCGGACCGCGTCGACGATGTAGACGTCCTTCACTTCAGGCCCTCCGGGACGGTCAGTTCGGCGTCAGTGACGGCGGCGATCTCGGCGGCGCTCACGCCCGGCGCGGTCTCCACCAGGACGAGCCCGTCGTCGGTGACGTCCAGGACGCCGAGGTCGGTGATGATCCGGTTCACGCACCCCTTGCCGGTCAGCGGCAGGGCGCACTCGGCGAGGATCTTCGGGGAGCCGTCCTTGGCGGTGTGGGTCATCACCACGATCACCGTGCGGGCCCCGTGCACCAGGTCCATCGCCCCGCCGATCCCGGTGATCATCTTCCCGGGGATCGCCCAGTTGGCCAGGTCGCCCCGCTCGGACACCTGCATGGCGCCCAGTACGGCGACGTCGATGTGCCCACCCCGGATCATCGAGAACGACAGCGCCGAGTCGAAGAAGGACGCGCCGGGCAGGACCGTGACGGTCTCCTTGCCGGCGTTGATCAGGTCCGGGTCGACGGTGTCCTCGGTGGGGTAGGGGCCGGTGCCGAGGATCCCGTTCTCCGATTCGAGCACCACTTCGACGCCGGGCGGGAGGTAGTTGGGGATGAGGGTGGGCAGGCCGATGCCGAGGTTGACGTACTGGCCGTCCCTCAGCTCCTGGGCCGCGCGCGCGGCCATCTCCTCGCGACTCCAGGCCATCAGGACCTCACCGTCCGCTGCTCGATCTGCTTGTCCGCCGCCTGCTGAGGGGTGAGTGCGAGGACCCGCTGCACGAAGATGCCGGGCAGGTGCACCGCGTCGGGGTCGATCGCGCCGGGCTCCACCAGTTCCTCCACCTCCGCGATGGTGACCCGTCCGGCCATCGCCGCGAGGGGGTTGAAGTTGCGGGAGGACTTGTTGAAGACCAGGTTGCCGTGGCGGTCGCCCTTCGCGGCCCGGACCAGGGCGAAGTCGGTGCGGATGCCCCGCTCCAGCACGTACGGGGTGCCGTCGAACTCCCGGACCTCCTTCGGCGGGGAGGCGAGGGCGACACCGCCCTGTCCGTCGTAGCGCCACGGCAGTCCGCCCTCGGCGACCTGGGTGCCCACCCCGGCCGGGGTGTAGAAGGCGGGGATTCCGGCGCCGCCGGCCCGCAGCCGCTCGGCCAGCGTGCCCTGCGGGATCAGCTCCACCTCCAGTTCGCCCGCCAGATACTGCCGGGCGAACTCCTTGTTGGCGCCGATGTAGGAGCCCGTCACCCGGGCGATCCGGCCGGCGGCGAGCAGGACCGCCAGGCCCGACTCCATCGCCCCGCAGTTGTTGGAGACCACCGACACCCCGGTCACACCGCGTTCGTGGAGCGCCTGGATCAGCACGTTCGGCACGCCGCTCAGCCCGAATCCGCCCACCGCGAGCGACGCGCCATCGGGCACGTCGGCCACCGCCTCCAGGGCTGTGGCGACCACCTTGTCCATCCGAGAAGCCCCATCTCTTCCGAGCGTCCCGACCGCCATTTAGTCAGGGCACTGAGTATTTTCGTGAAGCTCCCCTCACGCTGCCATCGGGTGAGCGGGGCGTCAAGACCTCGGTATATCTGCCTCTGATCCCGAGCTTGGACGGCAGACAGCCCGGGAGTTGCCGGGTATTGTTCAGTGCACCGACGAATACGACTGAGGGGTGCACATGGCGGCCGCGGACCTCACCACCCATCCCGGGCACCTGGCCCGGCGGCTCCAGCAGGCGCACTACCTGCTGTGGAACACGATGGTCTCCGAGGAGATCACCTCGCCCCAGTTCGCGGTCCTCAACACGCTCGTCGCCGAACCCGGCCTGGACCAGCGCACGGTGGGGGAGCGGGTGGGACTCGACCGGTCCACGATCGCCGAGGTGATCAGCCGGCTCGGCCGGCGCGGACTGCTCGACAAGGTCCGCGACCCGGAGGACGGCCGCCGCTTCCTGCTGCGTCTCACGGACGAGGGCCTGCGCACCCACCGCAAGCTGACCGTGCGCACCGCCCGGATGAACCAGGTGTTCCTCGCCCCGCTGACGGCCGAGGAGCGGACGGTGTTCTTCGACCTCATCCGGCGGGTGTCGGACGCGGCCGAGGGGCTGCGCAACCCGGGGGAGTCCCTGGTGGCGCCCGGCTGAAGCGGGCGGGCCCGTCAGGGGGCCTCGGTGTACACCACCCACACCTGGCCCTTCGCGAAGTTCACGGGTGTGCCGTCGCCGGTGGTGAACGCCGTCCCGTCCGTGGCCTTCTCACGCTTCCAGTCCACGTCGTAGGCGCGGCCGTCGCGCAGCACCCTCGCCTTCCCCGAGCCCACCGTCTCGGTGAACGGCGTGTTGTTGCCGAGGAAGTCGCGGAAGGCGGACTGACGGACCTTCACGTACTGCACGACGACCGTCGCCGCCGCCATCCGCTTCCCGTCGGACGTCGTCGCGGGGGCGCCGTCCATGCCGACCAGCCAGCGGTCGCGGGGCTTCGACCAGGTGAAGGTGAAACGCGCCGCCGGGTAGCGCACGGTCTGCGAGGTCGTCGCCTTTCCGCCGTCGGGTGCGGAGCCGTAGTGGAAACCGGTGGTCAGGGCCGCCTCGCCGGGCGTTTCGGGCATGACCTTCGAGGGCCGCAGATAGAGGTTGTGTGGGGCCTGCCTGTCGGAGGCACGGAAGTACGCGTCCGCCGCGTTGCCCGGCGTCTGCGCCTTCAGTGGTGCCTTGTCGATCAGCGGCAGCAGTTTCTTCTGCGCTCCGGAGAAGGCGAGTGTGGGCCGGTCGAACTGGCGCAGCAGCTCCAGATCCGACTCGCGTGCGCTGCGCACCGGGCCGACGGTCTCGGGCAGACGGGTCGCGTAGACCGCCATCAGCCGGCTCAGCCCGCCCTCGACCTGCTCCGCGTACACCACGTCCGCGGCGTCGACACCCGTGGACGGCCGGGCCGTGGGGGCGTTGTCGATCTTGACCGCGAGGACCGAGAGGCCGCTCGCCGACGGCGACGTCCCCGGCTTCGACTCCTCGGGCGTTCCCCGTCCGTCGTCGCCCCCGCCGCCCCCGCCGGTGCAGCCCGCCGCCAGGGCGGCCGTCATCGTGGCGGCCAGCAGCGCCGCTGTCGCAGCCGCACGCCGTCCGCGCACCCCTCGTCCCATGACCACCGTCGCCACCGCGCCCCATCACATCGATTTGTCTTGATTGTGCTCTTATATGTCCGGCGATGGCCACAGGGGACCGTTTCTGGCGGAGGGTTACCGCAGGGTCCGCCGAACGGCTCAAGGTTCGGCGCAGGGCGCCCGGGTACTCGGGGACGGCCGTACGACCGACGCGCACGCTACGGAGGGAGCGCGAGGCGATGAGGGCATTGACCTGGCAGGGCAAGCGGGACGTGCGAGTGGAGACCGTGCCCGATCCGAAGATCCAGGAGCCGACGGACGCGATCATCCGCATCACCTCCACCGGGCTGTGCGGGTCCGATCTGCACCTGTACGAAGTGCTCACACCGTTCATGACCCCCGGTGACATCCTCGGTCATGAACCCATCGGCATCGTCGAGGAGGTCGGCGCGGGCGTCCCGGACCTCCAGGTGGGGGACCGGGTCGTGGTCCCGTTCCAGATCGCCTGCGGCAACTGCTGGATGTGCCTGACCGGTCTGCCCACCCAGTGCGACACCACCCAGGTCCACACCCACGGCATGGGCGCTCCCCTGTTCGGCTACACCCGCCTGTACGGCTCGGTGCCGGGCGCCCAGGCCGAGTACCTGCGCGTCCCGCAGGCGCAGTACGGCCCGATCAAGGTCCCCGAAGGACCGTCCGACGACCGTTTCGTCTACCTCTCCGACGTCCTGCCCACGGCCTGGCAGGCGGTCGCCTACGCCGACGTGCCGCAGGGCGGCAGCATCGCCGTGCTCGGTCTCGGCCCCATCGGCGACATGGCCTGCCGCGTCGCCCAGGTGCGCGGCGCCGGACGGGTGTTCGGCGTGGACCTGGTCCCGGAGCGGCTGCGCCGGGCCCGCGCGCGGGGCGTGGAGACCTTCGACCTCAGGTCCTTCGACGACGAGAAGGAACTCGTCGCCGCGATCCGCGACGTGACCGACGGCCGCGGCCCCGACGCCGTGATCGACGCCGTCGGCACCGAGGCGCACGGCAGCGCGGCGGCGCGCATGGTGCAGAACGCCGCGACGGTCCTGCCCCGCAAGCTGAGCGGCCCGCTCGCCGAACGCTTCAGCGTCGACCGCCTCGCCGCCCTCTACACGGCCATCGACCTGGTCCGCCGCGGCGGCACCATCTCGCTGTCCGGCATCTACGGCGGCACGGCGGACCCGCTGCCGCTGCTCACCCTGTTCGACAAGCAGATCCAGCTAAGGATGGGCCAGGCCAACGTCCGCCGCTGGAGCGACGACATCATCCCGTACCTGACCGACGAGGACCCGCTCGGCGTCGAGGACTTCGCCACCCACCGGGTGCCGCTGTCGCAGGCCCCGCACGCGTACGAGATGTTCCAGAACAAGCAGGACGGCGCGGTCAAGGTGCTGATGCAGCCCTGAGCCGCCCTCAGTCGCCTGAGCCGCCGAGGATCTCCGCCAGGTCGTAGCGGACCGGCTCCTCGAGCTGCGCGTAGGTGCAGCTCTCCGGGGTCCGGTCCGGGCGCCAGCGGCGGAAACGGGCAGTGTGCCGGAAGCGCTGCCCGTTCTCCATGTGGTCGTACGCCACCTCGACCACCCGCTCAGGCCTGAGCGGCACCCACGACAGGTCCTTACGGCCCGACCAGCGGCTCGGCGCCCCCGGCAGCCGCGCCTTCTCGTGCGCGGCCTCGTCGGACCAGGCTGCCCACGGGTGGCCCTGGACGTCGTCCATCCGCAGCGGCTCCAGCTCCTCCACCAGCTCGGCGCGCCGCTTCATCGTGAAGGCGGCGGACACGCCCACGTGCTGGAGGGTGCCCCGGTCGTCGTACAGGCCGAGCAGCAGCGAGCCGACCACGGGGCCGCTCTTGTGCAGGCGGTACCCGGCGACGACGACGTCCGCCGTACGCTCGTGCTTGACCTTGAACATGGCGCGCTGGTCCGGGCGGTAGCGCACCGTCAGAGGCTTGGCGATGACACCGTCCAGCCCCGCCCCCTCGTACTCCTCGAACCACTGCCGCGCCACCTCGATGTCGGTGGTCGCGGGCGCCAGGTGCACGGGGGCCGTCACGCCGGACAGTTCCCTGGTCAGCACCTCCCGCCGCTCGGTCAGCGGCACGTCCATCAGTGACTCGTCGCCCAGCGCCAGCAGATCGAAGACGACCAGGGAGGCCGGCGTCCGCTCGGCCAGCATCCGCACCCGCGAGTCCGCCGGGTGGATCCGCTCCGTCAGCGCGTCGAAGTCCAGATGCCCCTCCCGCGCGATCACGATCTCCCCGTCCACCACGCACCGCTGGGGCAACCGCTCCCGCACCGCCGTCACCAGCTCCGGGAAATACCTGGTCAGAGGCTTCCCGGTCCGGCTGCCGAGCTCGACCTCGTCCCCGTCACGGAACACGATCGCCCGGAACCCGTCCCACTTCGCCTCGTACTGCATACCCGCCGGAATCGCCGCCACGGACTTGGCGAGCATCGGCAGCACAGGGGGCATCACCGGCAGGTCCATGCTCCGACTCTAAGAGCGGCCATCGTGGGCCGCCTGTTGAGCAGCCAGGTGAAAGCCCAGGTCAGGGCGGAATCGCCCGAGGATGCGGATGCCGGGTGCCGACCACACACTGGAACGTGGCGTGCTCTGATCAGGGGGCGGACGAGGAGGATCCGCGTGGGCTTCGACCAGTCTCCGCTGAAGACGCTTTTCTCCGGCGCCGAGGACGCGCTGCTGTCGATGCTGGCCGACGCGCCGGCCGAGGCCGTCGCACAGGCCCACGAGTACAAGATCCTCCGCGACGTCCTGGACGGCACCGCCGCCGCCGTGGCCATCATGGACGAACGGCTGCGCTTCCGGTACGTCAACGACGCCATGGCCCGGATGAGCGGCGTGCCGCCCGACGCGTTCCTCGGCCGGACCATGGCCGAGGTCCTGCCGGGCATCCAGCGCTCGGAGGACATCCTGCGCATGATCCTCGGCGACGGCCGCCCCCGGGCGCTGTCCGTCACCGGCACCACACGTGCCCCGTCACCGTTCCGGCAGCGGCAGTGGAGCGCGGTCTACCACCGGCTGGAGTACGGCGACCGGGTGCTCGGCCTGTGCGGCATCGCGGTGGAGGTCAGCGGACTGCGCCAGTACATGGACGACCTGGAGCGGGCCCACCAGCGCCTGGCCCTGCTGGACACCGCCGCCACCCGGGTCGGCACCTCGCTCCGCGTCGAGCAGACCTGTGCGGAACTGGCCGACTTCGTGGTGCCGAGCCTCGCCGACCGGGCGACGGTGTGGACCGTGGACCCGGAGGAGGCCGACGACCTGCCGCCACCGGCCCCCGGTGTGCTCCGGCTGCGGGTCGTCGCCTCGGCGGGCGGTCCGGACGTCGTCGGCCGTATCGGCCTCACAGCGGAGGCCGGGTACTACTTCGACGCCCCCCGTGACTCGCCGACCCGGAGCTGCCTGGACACGGGGCGCCCCTGGGTCGGGAACCTCGCTTCGGACGACGTCATGCTGAAGATGCTGCGCACGCAGCTCAACGTGGAGGTGTTCCGCGACGTCGGGATCCACTCCGTCGTCGTGGTGCCCCTGCCGACGCGGGACCACCCGGTCGGGGTCCTGTACCTGTGCCGGGCAGGCGACTCGGCGCCCTTCACCGACGAGGACGTGGTCGTCGCCCAGGAACTCGCCGCCCGGGCGGCCGTCTCCATCGACAACGCCCGCCAGTACACGCTCGAACACACCATGGCGCTGGAACTGCAACGCGCCCTGATGTCCGAGCCCGGCACCCCGCACCCGGACGTCGAGACGGCCTCCCGCTACCTGCCCGCGGGGCAGCGTGCCCTCGTCGGCGGGGACTGGTTCGACTCGATGGCCCTGCCCTGCGGCCGCACCCTCCAGGTGATGGGCGACGTCATGGGCCACGGCTTCACCGCCGCCGTCGCCATGAGCCAGTACCGCTCCCTGCTGCGCACCCTCGCCGCCTCCGGCGCCCCCGTCGAACGGATCCTCCAGGAGGCCGACCACCGCCTGGCGAGCATCGGCATCGACCGGGTGGCCACCTGCCTGCTCGCCCTCGTCGACCCCCTCGCGGGCACCTGCACGTTCGCCGGCGCCGGGCACCCGCCGCCGGTGCTGCTGCACCCCGACGCCCCGGCCGAACTCGTGCACGTCCCCACCGGACCGCCCCTGGGCACCGACCTCGGCGGGTACGAGGCCGCGACCTTGTCCCTGAAGCCCAAGACCGTGCTGCTCATGTACACCGACGGCCTGATCGAGGACCGCCGCAGGGACATCGACTCCTCGCTACGGCGCCTGACACATCTGAGCCTCGACGTCGACGGCCCGCTGGAGAGCCTCGTCGACGCCCTCGTCACACGTCTGGTGCACGGCACCACCGAGGACGACGTCACCCTGCTCGCGGCCCGCCTGCGCTCGCCGTGACGGCGGAACGCTCCGCATGCGAGGCCCGCGTGCTGCGCCTACCGTGGCTCGCATGGGTGACGCGGTGGAACTGGAGGCAGGCGGGCGGACCGTGCGGCTGTCCAGCCCGGACAAGCTGTTCTTCCCCGAGCGCGGCTTCACCAAGCTGGACCTGGCCCGCTACTACATCGCCGTCGGCCCCGGCATCCTGCGCGCCCTGCGCGACCGGCCGACCACCCTGGAGCGCTACCCCGAGGGCGTGAACGGCGAGAACTTCTTCCAGAAGCGGGCGCCGAAGAACATGCCCGACTGGATCCCGACCGCGCACATCACCTTCCCCAGCGGCCGCAGCGCCGACGAGATGTGCCCGACCGAGGTCGGAGCGGTGGTGTGGGCCGCCCAGTTCGGCACCCTCACCTTCCACCCCTGGCCGGTGCGCCGCGGGGACGTCGACCGCCCGGACGAACTCCGTATCGACCTCGACCCGCAGCCCGGCACGGACTACGAGGACGCCGTCCGCGCCGCTCACGAACTGCGGGCGGTGCTCGACGAGTTCGGCGGCCTGCGCGGTTTCCCCAAGACCTCGGGCGGCCGCGGCCTGCACGTCTTCGTGCCCATCGAACCGCGCTGGACCTTCACCCAGGTCCGGCGCGCCGCCATCGCCGTCGGCCGGGAGATGGAGCGGCGCATGCCGGAGCAGGTCACCATCAAGTGGTGGAAGGAGGAGCGCGGAAAGCGGATCTTCGTGGACTACAACCAGACGGCACGCGACCGCACGATCGCCTCCGCCTACTCGGTGCGGCCCCGCCCGCACGCCCCGGTCTCCGCGCCCCTGCGCTGGGACGAGGTCGGGGTCGCCCACCCCCAGGACTTCGACCTCGCGACCATGCCCGCGCGCTTCGCCGAACTCGGCGACGTGCACGCGGACATGGACGACCACCGCTACTCCCTGGAGTCCCTGCTCGACCTCGCCCGCCGCGACGAACACGACCACGGGCTCGGGGACCTGCCGTACCCGCCCGAGTATCCGAAGATGCCGGGAGAACCGAGGCGGGTACAGCCGAGCAGGGCCAGGAAGGCGCCCGAGGGGCCTACAACTCCTTGATGCGGATGTCCCGGTAGGACACCACATCCGTGGTGGAGTGCACCTGGAGCCCGATGTAACCGGAGGCGAACCGCCGCCCGTCCGTGCCCGGGTCGTCCGAGCGGGGCGGGGTGAACTCCTGACCGCCGGTGTTGTCGAACTCGTTGATCAGCACACCGTTGCGGTACACCGAGTAGTGCTGGCCGACCACACGGATCTCGTAGTCGTTCCAGGTGCCCTTCTGCGTCACGCCGGCACCGGCGAGACCCACCCGGTCGAACCCGTAGACCGAGCCCGTCTTGTACATGTCGCCGTCGGGCCGGTCGAGCACCTGCACCTCGTGCCCGTACTTGATGGCGACCCACTCCGGCCGTGACTCCTCCGGGTGGTCGTGGACCCAGGGGAACCGCACGAACACGCCCGAGTTGGCGTTGCCGGTGCCGGGTGCGTCGTCGCGCCACTGGAGCTTCAGCGAGAAGTCGCCGTACTTGCGCTGCGGGAACCACAGCATGCCCATGCCGGGTGTCGTGGTGCTGGAGGTGATCGTCCCGTCGGGGTTCAGCCCGAACGAACCACCGCCCACCTGCTGCCACTTGGCGAGGGAGGCCGCGGTGCCGTCGAAGAGCGCGCGGTAGCCCTCGGTCTGCCCGGGCTTGCCGATGCCGGACTGGCGGGCCGCCTTGCGGATGGCGTTGTACTCCCGCTGGTCGATCACCCCGTCCTTCAGCAGCTCGTCCAGCACGGACGTCACGTGCTTGAGGAACAGCGCGTGGGACGTCCACTCCTTCTCGTCCTCGATCAGCTCGCCGATCCGGCAGCGGTTGTCGGTGACCCGGTTGCGCACTCCCGAGTCGACCGTGCCGACGATCACCGTCAGCCGCTCGTCGTACTCGGGGCAGTTCGGCGCCGGCACCTGCCCGGAGACGACGGTGAAGGTCACGGTGCGTGCCGCCGAGGTGTTGCCCGCCTTGTCGGTCGCCCGGTACGCCACGGTGTGCGCGCCCGCCCGGTCGACCACCACCGGGGCCGTGTACGCGAGGTACGGACCGCCGTCCAGCGAGTACTCGGTCCTCTCCACGCCCGAGCCGTGCTCGTCGGTCGCCGTGACGGTCACCCGGGCGCTGTTGACGTACGCGCCGTCGGAATTCTTCGTGCCCTCCACGGTCACGCCCGTCACCGGCGGGGTGGTGTCCTGCGGGGATGCCGCCACGACCTTGAACTGCACGCTCTTCTCGGCCGCCACGTTGCCCGCCTTGTCGGTGGCGCGGTAGCGGACCGTGTGCGTCCCCACCTCGTGCACCATCACGGGCGCGGTGTACGGCTGCCAGGCGCCGGAACCCACCGCGTACTCGATGGTGTTGACCCCGGAGCCCGTGTCCGAGGCGGAGACGGTGACCGTCGCCATGGCGATGTACGCCCCGTCGGGGTCGCGCTCACCGGCCACGGTCGCCGAGGTCTCCGGCGCGGTGGTGTCGTCCGACTGCGGCGCCACGACCGTGAACGCGGCGCTCTTCTCGGCGGAGACGTTCCCCGCCTTGTCGAACGCGCGGTAGCGGACCTTGTGGTCGCCGACCTGGTCGACGACGACCGGCGCGGTGTACGGCTGCCAGGCGCCCGTGTCGCCGATCGCGTACTCGATCCTCTCGACGCCCGATCCGCCCTCGTCGGTGGCGTGCAGTGCCACGCTCGCCGAACCGACGTACTGGCCCTGCGTGTTCTGCGTCCCGCTGACGTGCGCCGACGCCTCGGGCGCCGTGGTGTCCTCGCCCGTGCCCTCGGTCACCACGAGGATGCCCTGCATCTGACCGTGGCCGGGGATCGTGCAGTGGTAGAAGTACCGGCCGGGCGTGAGCGTGACCTGGGCGGTGTACTTGCCGCCCTGGGCGTCGTTCGGGTTGGCCATGATGTTGAGCTGCACGTCGCTGTTGAACTCGGGATCGCTGGTCACGAACGTCAGCGTGTGCGGCATGCCCGTGGTGTTGCCGGTGGCCACACTGTTCTCGAACACGATCGTGGCCTTGCCGGCGACCGCCGTCTTCGGCGCCGAGAGGTACTTGTCGATGTTGTTGCCGGCCGTCCAGGTGAGCACCTGTTCGGCGGCCTCCGCCTTCGGCTGCCCGGCCGCGGGCATCGCCTGCAGGCCGAGCATCACCAGCAGGGCGGCCAGTACGGCGGCCCAGATCCTCGCGTGCCGGGTCACTCGGTCCCCCTCGCCAGCTGACCGGCGGCCGGGGTCGGCCCGCCGCCCTTGTAGGTGACCCGCCAGAGTGCCGACTTGGAGTCCGAGGTGAAGAAGCCGCGGCCGTAGTCGAGGACGTACAGCGCGCCGTCCGGACCGAACTTCCAGTCCATGAGGTTCTTGATGCCGTCGTTGCCGATCGGCACGATCTTCTTCAGCGACTCCGAGTGCACCGGCAGACCTCCGTCCCCTTGCGTCTTCGGGTCCATGAGCACGGCGTTGCGCGGCTGGTCGGCGTCGTAGAAGTCACCGACGAACCACTTGCCGTCCCAGTACGCCGGCCACTTCACGGCACTGTCGGCCGCGGCCGTGCCGTACCGGTAGACCGGGCCGTTCATCGCGGCCTGGCCGCCGCCCTTCAGCCAGGGCAGCCGGTAGGTCGCCTCCTCCGGCTTGTACGACGGGACTCCGTTCGCGTCCCGCGGGTAGTCCGGCGCACCGCCCTGCGGCGAGTACCAGATGTTGTTTCCGGTGACCGGCGGCAGGTTGACCAGGCCGTCGTTGTTCGGCGACTCGTTCTTCGGGTGGTCGCAGTCGTACCAGCCCAGCGGCTTGGACGGGTCCGGCAGATTGCGGTCCCGGTAGGGCTGCTTGTTGCCCATGCAGTAGGGCCAGCCCCGGTTGCCCGCCTTGGTGATGGCGGCGAACGTGTCGTACTTGGCCGGGCCCCAGGTCGTCGAGGGTGCGCTCGCGTCCGGGCCGACCCAGCCCGCGTACAGCACGTCGGTCGACTTGTCGACGAAGATACGTGCCGGGTTCCGTACGCCCATCACGTAGATCTCGCCGCGCGTCTTGCCCCCGCCCTCGTCGGTCTCCTTCCCGGTGAAGAGGTTGCCCTCGGGGAGCGTGTACGTCCCGTCCGGCTCCGGGTGGATGCGCAGGATCTTGCCGTTGAGGTTGTTGGTGTTGCCGGCGGTGCGGCGCGCGTCGGCGAAGGACACGCCCTTGTAGTTGGGCTGCGGGTTGTTGCCCGAGTAACCGCCGCTGAACCCGCTGGAGTTGTTGTCACCGGTGGCGATGTACAGATTGCCCTTGGAATCCCAGGCCAGCCCGCCGCCCGAATGGCAGCAACTGTGGATCTGCACCGGCCACTTCAGCAGCACCTTCTCGCTGGCCAGGTCCAGTTTGTTCGTGGCCCGGTCGAGCGTGAACCGGGAGACGCGCCGCTCGGCCATCCGCGTGTCGCGGTTGATCTGCGCGTGGGGCGTGTAGTGCAGATAGACCCAGCCGTTCTGCTCGAACTTCGGGTCCAGCTCGATGCCGAGCAGGCCCTCCTCGACCTTGACCAGCTCGTCCCCGCCGCCCTTGTTGCCGAAGACGGTGAGCGCGCCCGCCAGGGTCACCTGTTTGGTCTTCGGGTCGTAGACGTGGATCTCGCCCTTGCCCTTGCCGATGTCGGGGTCGTTCCAGTCGGTGACGACGGGCTGCGAGGCGTCGGCGCCGCCCCGGCCGATGTAGAACACCCGGCCGTCGGGCGCGGTGACCAGTCCGTGCGGCTCGCCGATCTGGTCGTTCTGCCCCGGCTGATTGGGCTTGGTCAGCCGCTCCGCCGTGTAGTTGGCGTTGATGGTCGCCTTGCAGTCGGCCTGCTCCAGCCGGGTCGTCCACATCAGCGCACCGCGCAGATGGTCCCGGAAGTCGGTCTCGTCGTACGACGACACCGTGCCGCCCATACCGGTGTAGAAGGAGCGGCCGCCGTCGTAGTCCCGGCACCAGCTGACCGGATGGTCCCAGCCGTTGGAGCCCGAACCGGGCTGGTAGGTCGACTCCCTGACCCTGGCCACCGTATGGACATCGCCCGACGGGTTCTTCACCCAGTTCAGCCACTTGTCCGGGCGTTTCCACTGCACCGGCAGGTCCTTGGTCGCCGGGTGCCGGCGGTCGCCGACCTCCACGGTCGCCCGCTGCACGGCCGCAGGACTCGCCGCGGCCGGGCGGGCGCCCACCAGCCCGGTGAACCAGTCCGAGTACGGCTCCGCGCGGGCCGCGTCATGGATGCCGACGAATCCGCCGCCGGCCTCCATGTACGCCTCCAGCCCGGCCTCCTGCTCCGCGTCGAGGACGTCGCCCCCGCCGGTCAGGAACACGATCGCGTTGAAGCGGCCGAGCCTCGTCCCGTCGGTGAACACCGAGGCGTCGTCGGTGGCTTGCACCTTGAAGCGGCGGTTCTCCGGGCCCGACAGCCCGATCTCCTCGATGGCCTCGATCCCGGCGTTCACGACCGGCGACTCCTCCCCGGCCGCCGCGGAACCGTGGAAGATCAGCACCCGTACGTTCGCGCCGCCCGGCGGCGACTTGATCGACATCGTTGTCAGCGGGGGTTCCGGATACGGCCGCGCGTTCGCGGCGGGCCCCGACAGCAGGCCGGCGGTCACGACTCCGGCGGTCACGGAGACCGCCCAGACGCGTCTTCTCTTGCTCAACCCTCGTAAGTGCATGGGCACCTCCTCGGTCACAGCAACACCGCCAAGGAAGCTAAACCCCTTTGCGCGGCTCGCCAATACCTATGACCGGGATGACCCCAACTTTGTCTTGAGTGTGGATAAACGGGAGCGCGGCCGGTACCGTCGCACAGGTTCATCACAGGTACGCCTCCGTAAAAGCCTTATCAGGGTGGGGAGTTCCGCATGGACAGACGCAGCTTCAATCGGCGCGTGCTGCTGGGCGGCGCGGCCGTCGCGACATCGTTGTCCGTGGCGCCGGAGGCCATCAGCGCCGACGGACCGGCGAAGACGGCACCCGCCGGAGGCGAGGTGAAGCGCATCAAGCTGTACGCCGAGAAGCTCCCCGACGGGCAGATGGGGTACGGCCTGGAGAAGGGCAAGGCGAGCATCCCCGGCCCGCTGATCGAACTCAACGAAGGCGACACGCTGCACGTCGAGTTCGAGAACACCATGGACGTGGCGGTGAGCCTGCACGTCCACGGCCTGGACTACGAGATCACCAGCGACGGCACGAAACTGAACCGCAGTCACGTCGAGCCCGGCGGCACCCGCACCTACACCTGGCGCACCCACGCCCCGGGCCGCCGCAAGGACGGCACCTGGCGGGCGGGCAGCGCGGGCTACTGGCACTACCACGACCACGTCGTCGGCACGGAACACGGCACGCAGGGGCTCCAGAAGGGCCTGTACGGCCCGGTGATCGTCCGCCGCAAGGGCGACGTCCTGCCCGACCGCACGCACACCGTCGTCTTCAACGACATGCGCATCAACAACAGGCCACCACACTCCGGGCCGGACTTCGAGGCCACGGTGGGTGACCGGGTCGAGTTCGTCGTGATCACGCACGGCGAGTTCTACCACACGTTCCACATGCACGGTCACCGCTGGGCGGACAACCGCACGGGCATGCTGACCGGACCCGACGACCCCAGTCAGGTCATCGACAACAAGATCACGGGCCCGGCCGACTCGTTCGGCTTCCAGGTGATCGCGGGGGAGGGGGTCGGCGCGGGCGCCTGGATGTACCACTGCCACGTGCAGAGCCACTCCGACATGGGGATGGTCGGGCTGTTCCTGGTGAAGAAACCGGACGGGACGATCCCCGGGTACGACCCGCACGAGCACGGGGAGCAGCCACCGGCGGGGGGCCACGAGCACTGACGGGCGCCTGGGGCCGGTCGCTCCCGGAGGCGCACGAGAGCGCTCTCACCACGCGGGGTCCCCGGGGCTATCCTGATCCGCATCCGCAGGTGAGGAGCCCCGAAGTGACCGACACAGCGCCGCGTCCCACCCTGGAGGCCGTGGCCGCCCGGGCCGGTGTCTCGCGGGCCACCGTGTCACGCGTGGTCAACGGCGGGGACGGGGTCAGGGACGTCCTCGTCGAGCGGGTCCGCAAGGCGGTCGAGGAGCTCGGATACGTGCCCAACCAGGCCGCCCGCAGCCTGGTGACCCGGCGGCACGACGCGGTCGCGGTCGTCGTCGCCGAACCCGAGACCCGGGTGTTCGCCGACCCGTTCTTCGCACTCCAGCTGCGCGGCATCAGCAAGGAGCTCACCGCCCACGACAACCAGATGGTCCTGCTGCTCACGGAGGGCCGGGACGATCACGCCCGGGTCGGCCGGTACCTCGCGGGCGGCCATGTCGACGGGGCCCTGGTCTTCTCCCTGCACCTCGACGACCCGCTGCCGGAGCTGATCCAGCGGGCCGGTGTCCCCACGGTCTTCGGCGGACGGCCCGGCTGGCGCGGCGACCGGCGCGGCGTGGTGTACGTCGACAGCGACAACCGCGGCGGCGCGCGCGACGCCGTCCGCCACCTCGCCGGCCTCGGCCGCACCCGTATCGCGCACATCACCGGCGCACTGGACCAGACGTCGGCGGTGGACCGGCTCGACGGCTACCGGGACGTCATGGTGGACGCCGACCCGCGCCTGATCGCCGAGGCCGACTTCACGCCCGCCGGGGGCGAGCGGGCCATGCGGGAACTCCTCGAGCACTGCCCGGACGTGGACGCGGTGTTCGCCGCCAACGACCTCACGGCCTCCGGTGCACTGCGCGTCCTGCGCGAGTCCGGCCGCCGCGTGCCCGAGGACGTGGCCGTGATCGGCTTCGACGACATGCTGCCCCTGGCGGAACAGGCCGACCCGCCCCTCACGACGGTCCGTCAGGACATCGAGGAGATGGGCCGCCTCATGGCCCGCCTGCTGCTCCGCAGCCTCGACCGCGGGACCCCGCACGGGGACGGTGCCCAGGGCGTCGGCGGCACACCCTCCAGCGTGGTCCTGCCCACGACGCTGGTACGGCGGGCGTCGGCGTAGCGCCTCAGTCCGATCGCGGCTCGCTGCGGATCACCGCGAAGCGTGCCCCGTAGGGGTCGGCGAGTTTGGCCAGGCGGCCGGCGCCCGGCAGGTCGGTGGCGGGCATGCGGATCGCGCCGCCCAGCTCCCGCGTCCTGGCGACGACGGCGTCCGGGTCGGTGACCTCGAAGTACGGCAGCCAGTACGCCTCCTCCTCGCCCGGGTCGTCGGCCAGTGGTACGACACCGCCGAACATGGCGTCCTCGCTCTCTCCGGCGGGGACGAGGGTGGTGTAGGTGCCGCCGGGGAAGTCGAGTGGGAAGGTCTCCAGGCCGAGCACGGAGTGGTAGAAGGCGGCCGCTGCGGGGACGTCCGCCGTGTACAGCTCCAGCCAGCACAGCGAGCCGTGCTCCTGGACGACCTCCAGGCCCTTGTTGCGGCCGGGCTGCCACAGGCCGAAGCGCACCCCCGCCCGGTCGGCGAGGATCGCCATGCGGCCCAGGTCCCGCACGTCCATGGGCTGCGTCAGCACCGAGCCGCGCGCCTGCTCGGCCGCCTTCGCCGTGGCGTCCGCGTCCGGGGTCTGGAAGTAGGCCGTCCAGGAGGGCGGGCCCTGCTCCGGCGTGGTCTGCATGCCGCCGGCCGCGGTCCTGCCGTCGAGCTGGAAGAGACCGTACCCCCCGGCCTCGGGGCCGCCCGGCTGGAACCGCCAGCCGAACAGCTCCCCGTAGAAGGCGGCGGCGCCGTCGATGTCGGGGGTGCCGAGATCGATCCAGTTCGGAGCTCCGGTGACATAACGGGTGGTGAGCATCGTGGCCCTCCTCGTAGAGAGTCCCGTCGTCTCTCTGCCGAGTCTCGCACCGCCCACTGACAGCCGCCGCCGGAGCGCCGACGGCGTGTTCCCCGTGCTCCCGCGCGCCGCCGTGCGTCGCCTTGCCCGGCAGGCCACCATCGAGACGGCCGGGGGCCCGTGAACGCGCGTTGATCCCGCGTTGATCGAACGTTTTTCACCGACCGCGACGCTGCTGGTCATGCACATCGACACGATCACCTCGCCCGAACTCGCCTGGCAGCAGGAAGCGTTGTGCGCGCAGACCGGGGCGGACTTCTTCTTCCCCGAGCCGGGCAGTTCGGTACGGGAGGCGAAGCGGATCTGCGGAATGTGCCCGATCCAGGCGGCCTGCCTCGACTACGCGCTGAGCAACGACGAGCGCTTCGGTGTCTGGGGCGGCCTGTCGGAGAAGGAACGTCTGGAGCTGCGCCGGACCTCGCGCTAGCCACCCGGAACGCCGTGAGGCCCCGGCCGCTCGTGGCGGTCGGGGCCTCACGATCGGGCCGTGGGGGCCGGTGTGCCGTCAGGCGCCGGCCCGGGCGGCCATCCGGGCCTTGCGGGCGGCCAGCTTCTCGTCGAACTTCGACGCCTCGGAGTCCAGGCCGCCCATGAACAGGCCGAGCTCCTCCTGCGCCTTGCGGCCCTCGGGGCCCAGGCCGTCGATCTCCATGATCTTCAGGAAGCGCAGCACGGGCTGGAGCACGTCGTCGTGGTGGATGCGGAGGTTGTAGACCTCGCCGATCGCCATCTGCGCGGCGGCCCGCTCGAAGCCGGGGATGCCGTGACCGGGCATCCGGAAGTTCACGACCACGTCGCGCACGGCCTGCATGGTCAGGTCCGGCGCGAGCTCGAACGCCGCCTTCAGCAGGTTCCGGTAGAAGACCATGTGCAGGTTCTCGTCGGTCGCGATCCGGGACAGCATGCGGTCGCAGAGGGGGTCACCGGACTGGTGGCCGGTGTTGCGGTGCGAGATGCGGGTGGCCAGCTCCTGGAAGGCGACGTAGGCGACCGAGTGCAGCATCGAGTGGCGGTTGTCCGACTCGAAGCCCTCGCTCATGTGCGACATGCGGAACCGTTCCAGCTGGTCCGGGTCGACGGCGCGCGAGGTGAGCAGGTAGTCCCGCATCACGATGCCGTGCCGGCCCTCCTCCGCCGTCCAGCGGTGCACCCAGGTGCCCCAGGCGCCGTCACGGCCGAACAGCGAGGCGATCTCGTGGTGGTAGCTGGGCAGGTTGTCCTCGGTCAGCAGGTTGACGACGAGCGCGATGCGGCCGATCTCCGTGACCTTGGACTGCTCCTTCTCCCAGGCCTCGCCGTCCTCGAAGAGGCCGGGGAAGTTGCGTCCGTCGCTCCACGGCACATACTCGTGAGGCATCCAGTCCTTGGCGACCTGCAGATGCCGGTTGAGTTCCTTCTCGACCACTTCCTCCAGTGCGTACAGCAGCTGGGCGTCGGTCCAGGCGCCGGCGGGGCTGCCGAGGTGGGGAGTGGTGATCGTCATGGACTCTCCAGGGGACATACGTACGAGGGGTGAGCGGAAACCTACGGCATCGTAGGCTACGTTGCCGTAGGTTACGAGTCCGTAGGTTAAGGATGCTGTAAAGGCCGCTGATCAGCGGGGTCGCCGATGCGGCGGCGCGGCTTCCGGACACGCAGGTCGAGGGCCGAACGGGCGTTTTGTCCACCTGGTCAGGCGTACAGCTCCCGCAGTCGCACCGAGAGGCACGTCACACATCCCTCCAGCTTCTCGAACTCACTGATGTCCACGACGACCGGTTCGTACCCGAGGTCCTTGAACAGCTCGGCGGTCTTCGGGGCGCTGGCCGCCATCAGCAGCTTGTCACCGCCGAGCAGCACGACGTGCGACCCGGACTCCTCCGGCACCGGCAGGAAGCGCGCGAACAGCGACGGCACGTCCATCTTCGGGATGTGCCCGATGACCGTTCCGTCCGGCAGGGCGGTGACCGCCGACTTCAGGTGCAGCACCTTGCTCACCGGCACGGAGACGACCCGGGCGCCCAGCGGCTCGAAGGCGGCTCGCAGCTGCCGTACGCCGGCGGCGTTGGTGCGGCCGCCGCGGCCCACGTACACCGTGTCGCCGATCTTCAGTACGTCGCCGCCCTCCAGCGTGCCCGGCTCCCAGATCCAGTTCACGGAGCAGCCCAGTCCGGCCACGGCCTCCTCGACCCCGGCGGTCTCGTCGCGCCGGGAGCCGGCGCCCGGGCGCGAGATCAGCGCGACGTTCTTGTACATCACGACCGTGTCCTCGACGAACACCGAGTCCGGGCAGTCATCGGCCGGGTCCACCTCGATGGTCTCCCAGCCGTGCGTGCGCAGTGCCTCCACGTACGCCTCCCACTGCTCGACCGCGAGGTCGGCGTCGACCTTCTCCCGCTCGATGTGTGTCACCAGCCCCTCGGCGAGGCGCGGGCTGGGGCGGCGGACGAGGGCCTTCTTGCTGGGCACGAGCGTGACTCCGTATCGGATGGGACGTGTCTGGACCGCACCGACAAGACCTCCGGGATCGACCGGAACCCATCGGGCGTCAGCCGCCCATCATGCAGGGCGATCCCAGGGGAGGACACCCCCGGGGCAGGTCACGCTGCACACGGTCCGGCCCTGAACGGCCCGAGACGGCCGGCCACCGGCCCCGGAGGAGCCTGAACGGCCCCCAGCCTCCCGGCGAGGCGCACAGACCACCGGCCCCGACTCCGGCCCGCCCCTCCTCGGCTCCGGCGTGGCCTCGTCCGGGGCCTGGGGGTGGCTTCGGTTTCGTCTCGGCCCGGGCAGGGGCTCCAGCCGGGTCCCGCACGCTTCGGCCCGGAGTCGCGCGTAAGGGGCCGTGTCGGGGGGTGTCCGCCCGCAGCGGGCGGCGCGTACAACGCCAGTCAGCCGCTAGGTGACCTGGTCGCGCCGTTCCGAGGACGGACACCCCCCGGCGCGGCCCCGACCCACCCCCGGGCGCGCCCGACGTCGTCCGACCCGAGCGCGCCCATGCCGCGGCCGGTCGGCCGCTCTGCCGGGCGGGACCGTGCACCCGCGGGTCCTGAGCCCGCCGGTGGCGTCATGGCAGCGCCCGATCCGGCGCAGCACCGCCGAACCGCCCGTCTCACCGTCGGCTCCCGACCCGGGCGGAAGGCCCCCGGCGACCACCGTGATCGGACGGCGGAACGTCGGACCACCCCACGGGGCCACCGCACACACACCTGGACGGGCGACGGCCCGTCACGCCGGCGCGACGGCCTCGGGAGGAACGTCCGCCGAGCCCAGCGCCCGCCTCAGGTGCTCCCCGGTGAACGATCCCGCCGCTTCCAGGAGCCGGCGCGGCGTCCCCTCGAAGACGATCTCGCCGCCGTCCCGGCCGCCGTCCGGGCCGAGGTCGATCACCCAGTCGGCCCGGGCGACCACGTCCAGGTTGTGCTCGACGACGAGGACCGTGTTGCCCGTGTCGACCAGCCGGTCCAGCAGGGAGACCAGCCCGTCCACATCCGCCATGTGCAGTCCGGTCGTCGGCTCGTCGAGGACGTAGACCGCGCCCGTCCGGTGCAGCCGCGTGGCCAGCTTGATGCGCTGGCGTTCGCCGCCGGAGAGCGTGGAGAGGGGCTGGCCGAGGGTCAGATACGTCAGCCCGACGTCCCGCAGGGCGCGCAGCCGGCGCCGTACGCCCGGGTCGTCGAAGAAGTCGAGGGCCTGTTCGGCGGTCATCTCCAGGACGTCGGCGATGGACCGGCCCCCCACGGTCAGCCGCAGCACCTCCTCCTTGAAGCGCCGCCCCTCGCAGTCGTGGCAGGTCGTCGTCACCGGGTCCATGAAGGCGAGGTCGGTGTAGATGATCCCCCGGCCCTCGCAGGTGCCGCAGGCGCCGCCGGAGTTGAAGCTGAACAGGCCCGCCGCGGCTCCCGTCCGGCGGGCGAAGATCTTCCGTACCGCGTCCATGATCCCCAGGTACGTCGCCGGGGTGGACCGGGCCGAGATCCCGATCGAGGACTGGTCGACCACCACAGCGTCCGGGTGCGCGGCGGCGAACTCCCCGACCAGCGTGCTCTTCCCGGAGCCCGCCACCCCGGTGACGGCCGTGAGCACGCCGGCCGGGAACCGTACGGTCACGTCCCGCAGGTTGTGCCGGCCGGCGCCCTTGACCCACAGTTCGCCGGTGGCCTGCCGCACCTCGTCCTTGACCGCCGTACGGCGGCGCAGGCACCGCCCGGTGAGCGTGCCCGACGCGGCCAGCTCGCCCGGCGTCCCTTCGAACACCACCGTGCCGCCCCCGGCACCGGCCCCCGGCCCCATGTCGACGACGTGGTCGGCCAGCGCGATGACGTCCGGGTCGTGCTCGACCACCAGCACCGTGTTGCCCTTGTCGCGCAGCCGCAGCAGCAGGTCGCCGAGCCGGCCCACGTCCCGCGGGTGCAGGCCGACGCTCGGCTCGTCGAAGATGTACGTCATCCCGCTCAGGCTGGAGCCGAGGTGCCGCACGGTCTTCAGCCGCTGCCCCTCCCCGCCGCTGAGCGTGGCGGTCTCCCGGTCGAGGCTGAGATAGCCGAGCCCGATCGCCTCGATGCGCTCCAGCGCGGCCACCGCCGCCCCCGCGACGGGCCCGGCCACCGGGTCGTCGATCTCCTTCAGTACGGCGATGAGGTCGGTGACCTGCATCCGTGCGCAGTCGGCGATCGACCGGCCGTCGATCCGGGTCGCGAGCGCCGCCGCGCCCAGCCGGGCTCCCCGGCAGGCCGGGCAGACGCCCTCCACCAGGAACTCCCGGACCAGATCGCGGGTTTTCTGGCTCATGCCCGACAGGTCCCGCTTCAGGTACAGCCGCTCGAAACGGTCGGCCAGCCCCTCGTAGTCGGTGGACCAGGCGCCACCGCTGCCGTTGACGGTGACCTTGCTGCCGGGCCGCCCACGCATCAGAAACTCCCGTTCGGCGGCGGTGAACCGCCCCACCGGCTTGTCCGCGTCCAGTTCGGCGCTGTTGGTGTACGCCTGCCCCTGCCAGGTCCCGGCCGCGAACGGCGGGAAGCGGACCGCCCCGCCGGCGAGGGAACGATCCGGGTCCAGGATGCGGTCCCAGTCGGGCCGCACCGCCCGGCCGAGACCGTCGCACTCGGGGCACATGCCCGACGGGTCGTTGAACGAGTAGGCCGCCGCCGACCCGGCGCTCGGCGTGCCGTGCCGGGAGAACAGCACCCGGATCACCGAGTAGACGTCCGTCATGGTGCCGACGGTGGATCGGGAGTGGCCGCCGACCGGCCGCTGGTCGACGACGATCGCGGGGGAGAGGTCCTGCAGTCCGTCCGCGTGCGGCCGTTCGTACTTGGGCAGCCGGTTGCGGACGAACCACGGGAACGTCTCGTTCAGCTGGCGCTGCGACTCCACCGCGATCGTGTCGAAGACGACGGACGACTTCCCCGACCCCGAAACGCCGGTGAACACGGTCAGCCGGCCTTTCGGGATGCGCAGGGTGACGTTCTTCAGGTTGTTCTCGCGTGCTCCGGTGAGGGTGATGACATCGTGCGCGAAGTCGGTCATGCCGCCGACGCTAGGCGGGAAACCCGACAGTCTCTGGCGTGATTTCCCTCAGTTCTCCCTCCTCCAGCAGCAGCCAGCGCGTGATGCCGACCGACCCCAGGAACGCCAGGTCGTGACTGGCCACGATCAGCGCTCCCTCGTACGACTCCAGGGCCGTGGTCAGCTGCCGCACGCTCGCCATGTCGAGGTTGTTGGTCGGCTCGTCCAGCATGAGCAGCTGCGGCGCGGGCTCCGCCAGCATCAGCGCGGCCAGCGCCGCCCGGAAGCGTTCCCCGCCGGACAGCGTCGCCGCCCTCTGGTCGGCCCTGGCCCCCCGGAACAGGAAGCGGGCCAGCCGCGCCCGGACCCGGTTGTTGGTGGCGCCCGGCGCGAACCGGGCCACGTTCTCGGCGACGGTCCGCTCCCCGTCCAGGACGTCGAGCCGCTGGGGCAGGAACCGCAGCGGGACATGCGCCGTCACCTCGCCCGACTCCGCTTCGAGCTCCCCGGTGATCGTGCGCAGCAGCGTCGTCTTGCCCGCGCCGTTGCGGCCGATCAGCGCGACCCGCTCGGGGCCGCGCAACTCGAAACCGCCCTTCACCCGGGCGCCGTAGCGGAGCCCGAGATCCTGGAGGGTGAGGACGGTACGCCCCGGTGGCACGGCCGTGTACGGCAGGTCGACCCGGATCTCGTCGTCGTCCCGTACCGCCTCCACCGCCTCGTCGAGCCGCTCCCTGGCCTCGGCGAGCTTCTCCTCGTGCATGATGCGGTGCTTGCCCGCGGACTCCTGTGCCGCACGCTTGCGCGCGCCCATGACGATCTTCGGCTCACGCTTCTGGTCCCACATCTTCTGCCCGTACCGCTTACGGCGGGCCAGTTTGACCTGGGCGTCGGTCAGTTCGCGCTTCTGCTTGCGGAAGTCGGACTCGGCGACGCGCACCATGCGCTCGGCCGCCTCCTGCTCGATCGCGAGGGCCTCCTCGTAGGCGGAGTAGTTGCCGCCGTACCAGGTGATCTCGCCCACCCGTCTCCCACCACCACCCTCAACCGAGGCGCTGCGCGCCGCAGAATTCACTCGGCGCAGGTCGGCGATCTGGTCGACGAGTTCCAGCAGTTCCCGGTCGTGGCTGACGACGACCATGACGCCCGGCCAGGACTGCACAGCCGTGTACAGCCGCCTGCGCGCGTACAGGTCGAGATTGTTGGTCGGCTCGTCCAGCAGCAGCACGTCGGGGCGGCGCAGCAGCAGCGCGGCCAGCCGCAGCAGGACCGACTCGCCGCCGGACACCTCGCCGATGGTGCGGTCCAGCTGGACGTGTCCGAGGCCGAGTTCGCCGAGGGTGGCCAGGGCGCGCTCCTCCACGTCCCAGTCGTCGCCGACGGTCTCGAAGTGCGCCTCGGACACGTCCCCGGCCTCGATGGCGTGCAGCGCGGCCCGCCGGTCGGCGATGCCGAGCGCCTCGTCGACGCGCAGGGTGGTGTCGAGCGTGACGTTCTGCGGGAGGTAGCCGACCTCACCGGCCACGCGGACGGTGCCGTCGGCCGGTGCGAGCTCACCGGCGATCAGCTTCAACAGGGTCGATTTCCCCGACCCGTTGACCCCGACCAGGCCGGTCCGGCCCGGACCGAAGGCGACGTCGAGGCCCTCGAAGACGGGGGAGCCGTCGGGCCAGGTGAAGGAGAGGGACGTGACGGTGATGGAAGCAGGCATGCGGGCCTCTTTCGCGGTTGCTTGATGCGGTCAGGGGCAAACGCGT
Source organism: Streptomyces viridochromogenes DSM 40736 (assembly GCF_000158955.1). Lineage (GTDB taxonomy): Bacteria > Actinomycetota > Actinomycetes > Streptomycetales > Streptomycetaceae > Streptomyces > Streptomyces venetus. The sequence goes on from NZ_GG657757.1 coordinate 7,578,370, forward strand.
ATCGAGACACCTGCGACCAGGGAGGAGGGGCTCCAGGGCACGTCACGGGCACTTCATGTGCAGAAAGGAAGCCCTGTACCGGAGGACGGCTCGAACGCCGAGGTCGCACGCGGCGCACACACCTGATGGGGTGCGTGACGCGGTGTCTCAGGACCTCAGACGAGCAACGTCCTTCTCCAATCGGCGGCAACAGGACGCTGTCGACGCTACGAGGGGGCCCGGACCCTGTCAACGCGATTTACGAGCCATTCGATCTGCCCGACCCGAGGAGGCCCCGTGCCCACCGGTCCGATCTCGCTGCCGGCCCGGCTCTGCCTGCTGGCCTGGGACACCGCGCGGCCGACGGCCACCGGCCGTGCCGATCTGCCGGGCCTGGTCCGGGCCGGCGCCCTCATCGAGCTGGCCCGGCGCGGCCTGCTGGTCGACGAGGACGGCATCGCCACGCCGGCCGACCTGGACTCCCGCACCGGTGACGCGGTCCTCGACGGGCTGCTGGAACTCGTCCGCGAGTCCCGCCCGCACTCCTGGCGGACGTGGGTGACGCTGCGGACGCGGGTGACGTTCGACGCGGTGCGGGAGCAGCTGGTGGCCGAGGGCTTCCTGCGCGCGGAGAAGAAGCGGGTCCTCGGCGTGTTCCCGTCCGTGGAGTACGCGCCGGGGCGTGTCGCCGCCGTGGACGCGCTGCGGGAGGAGGCGCGGCAGGTTCTCCGGGGGCCGCAGCCGGTCGCCGGGGTCTCGGCACGGGACGCGGCGGTCGTCGCCCTCGCCGCCTCGGCGCGACTGCTGCCCGTCGCCGACGTCCGCGCCCACGAGCGACGGGTGGCGGAGCTGGCCGGGCACGCCGGGGCGTCGGCGTCCGGGCTCGGGGAGATCGTCCGCGAGGTCTGTACGGCACTGACCGTGACGGCGGCGAAAGCCGCCCTGCCCTGAGCGGACGGCCGATGTTCTCCGCGCTCAGGGCAGTCGGCTCAGCACGCGTCCCGCATCAGTTCCGCCAGGTCGCGGTCCAGGTCCAGCTGGAGGTGCTCCAGGCCGACCGGCACGAGCTCGCTCGTGGCCTCCAGGAACCGGCGTACCTCGCTCGAGCGGATGTGCACGACGGCGGTGCCCTCGGGGGCGTGGAACTCCAGCACCGTGCGGTCGTACCCGTACGGCCGCACCCGCACGTCGCCGTGCCCCTCGGCCGTCTTCAGGCCCGAGGCGAGGAGCTCGCGCGAGAACGTCCAGCAGACCTCGACGCCCTCCAGCGTGGCCGGGGCGGGGAAGGTCATGCGGACGGCGAACGGATCACGCCGGTCGTAGTGCAGCGTCGCGGGAATGCTCGGCATACGCGGCGCGGCGGCGACGAGGCGGGCCTCCACGGGCTGCTCGATGACGATGGACAACGCCTTGCTCCCTTGTGACGGCTGGACGGACTTCCGGGCGTATGAGACCGGGGCACTGGAAGAGACGACGGAATCAGCCAATCCGTGCACACGAAATGCGAGTGACCTCTGTCACCGCGTTCATGCACGGGAGTGATGTGGCTCTCCTCGCGTGCCCTGGCAGTGGAGGGAGACCGGCCGGCAGCGGCGCAAGCGCGGGTCCGGCCCGGGGCGAGTGATCCGTCCGGACAGCGCGTAACGCCGGTTCAGGCGGTGGATGCCCATGGTGCCCGGCGCGGGGAGCAGCAGCGCGGGCACCGTGAAACGCCGGAGCCGGGCCGGCTCACGGTCGTAGGAGTGGAGTGCTGGTCCGTGGGGCGGGCGCCGGCCGTACGCCGCCCGCCCCACGGTCCGTCAGGTCAGCTGCACCTGCGTCCGGTGTTGATGCACTGCACCATCTTGTTCATGAGCTGTGCGCCGAACACGTTGATGAAGTCCCCGTGGTCGGTGACGGGCTTGTGTGCCTGCTCGGGGAAGCCGTCCAGGGCGAAGAACGGACGGGTCTTGCCGTTGTCCTTGAGGCTCGGCGCGTCCACGTCGTACACCAGGCGCTGCACCAGCTGCGGGATGGCCTTGAAGCCGCTCGGGCACCGGCCGCTCGCGTCGGCGAAGGCCACGTGCGCGCGGTGGTTGGCGCTGTCGGTGTTCCGGCCGTCCCAGCAGCTCTGGAACTTGAAGGTGCGTACCACGTCGCTGCCGGACGGGCAGAGCGGATACTTGTCCTTCAGTTGCACCTTGTTCTCGAAGCCGGTGCAGCTCCAGGAGGCGTTGGCGTTGGCCGTGCCGTTGGTGAACGCCTTGGCGTCACCGGTGATGATGCGCAGGAACTTCGGCATCGCCGCCACCTTGCCGCGCGGGCTGCCCACGAAGTTCAACGTGGCCGCCTTGGCGGTCAGGATCCGGCCGGTGTTGCCCTCGGCGCCGCCGCCCAGCTTGTCGGCGTCGAACTCCTTGGTGCCGTCGCGCAGCCGCAGCACCGGCCAGTAGTAGGTCGACTTGTCGCCCTGGTTGCGGCAACTGGTCTTGCCGGCCGCCAGGGTCTGGTCGGCGGCGAAGGCGTTGTTGGCCTGGTTGCCGACGTAGTCGTGCACGTGGTGGGCGCCGTTGGTGACACCGGGGGCGACGATGACGTTGTCGGAGTTGTACAGCTTGTTGGCGTTGACACCGCACTTGGTGGTGAAGACGCCGGTGGAGGCCGTCGCCGCCTTGCGCGGGGCGCTTACGTTGGGGCGCACCTTGGTGATGTTCACGAAGTCGGCCGCGACGGGGCCGTTGCCGGCCTGACCGGCGTTGGTCTGGTTGCCGGTGGCGCGCAGCGTGCAGGCCGCCAGGGTGTCGAGTCCCTGCGGCCTGGCGGCGACCCGGCCGATGGCGATGGCGATCCGGTCGATCGTCGCCTTCCGCTTGTCCTTCAGCGGATTGATGATGGCGTTCTGGGCGAAGCCGGGGTCCTGCTGGATCGCCCGCTGGGAGGAGGACAGGCGCTGGTAGGCCTCGGCCACCTGCTTGTCGAGCAGCGCCAGTTCCTTGTCGACCTGGGCGCGGGCCTGCGCCGGAACGGCCGTCAGTTTCTGGCCCACGTCGGGACAGTCGACGGTGGAGGAGGCAGCCTGAGCCTGGTTCTGGGCTCCGCTCGGCGCGCTGGTCTCTTCGGCCGAAGCGTAGATGTTGGCCGCGACCAGTCCGCCGGCTCCCACGGCCAGCGCTGCCATCGCGCCCACCATCCGGCGGGTGGTTTTCGATCTCTTCCGCGTGTTGCGTCTCATCAGGCCTCTCAGAGCATATTGCGGAGCCGCGTGGGGGGCTTCTCGCACGGGAACCTCTCTGAGGTACGGAGGGTGGGCACGGAATGTTCACGGGGTGCGCGGATTCGTGGATTTTTCTCGACCACGACCAGCGCGATGACGCGCCTCCTGGCCGCCGTATCCGCCCTCGCCGTCGGCCCTGACGGCACCGACCGCACACGGACGGCGGCCGCATCTGGCGCACGGTCGGCACGGGCTCCTACGGCACCGTCGACCGGGCCTCGGGTGCCGGCTGCCGGGCCGCCGGCGAGCAGGGGCGGGTGGCCCGCCTGGAGCACTGAGCGAGCGGCACGCGGTGAAGGTCGGCAGTGTGGGTACTCGTGCACCGGATGTGAAAGGGAGTGAGCGAGAATGCCACGCGGTTCGAGCTCCAAGCGGGAGCGCCAGTACGAGCACATCAAGGAGGGCGCGAAGGACCGGGGCGAGAGCACCGGCCGCGCCGAGGAGATCGCCGCACGGACGGTGAACAAGGAACGCGCCCGCTCCGGCGAGTCGAAGACGGCGAGCCGTACCTCCACCAAGGACATGTCGTCCGGCAGGCGTGGCGGTCAGCGGTCGGGGCAGGGGTCCCAGGGCCCCACCTACGACCAGCTCTACCAGGAGGCCAAGCGCCGTGGTGTGGAAGGCCGGTCCACCATGAACAAGAGCCAGCTCCAGCGCGCGCTGAGCAAGTGAGGCGCACGCCTCAGAGGGTCTCCCGGTAGGCCTCCAGCGCGGGAGCCGTCTTCGTCGCCACGAACTCGGTGACGCGGTACGCGCAGACGCCGGCGGTGACGAACGGGTCCCCCGCGACGATCTCCTCGATCCGCGCACGGTCCCCCGCGACGGCGAGGATCACCCCGCCGTCGCGGGGGTTCTTGCGCCCGGAGGCGAGGAAGACGCCCCGTGCGTACTGCTCGTCGAGCCACGCCACATGCGCCTCCAGCACGGTGTCGACGGCTTCCAGCGGGGCGGTGTACGTCAGCTCCAGCACGAACATGATCACGAGCCTATAGGCTCAGATCACCATGACGACGGTACGCATTCCCGAGGGCTGGCCCGCGACCGAGGAGCAGGCCCGCGCCGTCCAGGACGAACTGCGCGCACGCGTGATCCTCGACGAACCCGGGCCCCCGCCCGGGACGGGCCATGTGACGGGGGTCGACGTCGCCTACGACGACGAGCGGGACGTGGTCGCCGCGGCGGCGGTCGTCCTGGACGCGTCGAGTCTCGCCGTGGTCGCCGAGGCCACGGCGGTGGGCCGGGTCTCCTTCCCCTACGTGCCCGGACTGCTCGCCTTCCGCGAGATCCCCGCGGTCCTCGCCGCCCTCGACGCCGTGGCGTGCCCGCCCGGCCTGGTGGTCTGCGACGGCTACGGCCTCGCCCACCCCCGCCGCTTCGGCCTCGCCAGCCACCTCGGGGTGCTCACCGGACTGCCCACGATCGGTGTCGCCAAGAACCCCTTCACCTTCGAACACGACGCCCCGGCCGCCCCGCGCGGCAGCACCTCCGCGCTGCTCGCCGGCTCCGAGGAGGTCGGCCGCGCCCTGCGCACACGCGACGGCGTGAAACCGGTCTTCGTCTCGGTCGGCCACCGCGTGACCCTGCCCAACGCCTGCGCCCACACCCTGGCGCTCACCCCCCGGTACCGCCTCCCGGAGACCACACGCAGGGCGGACGCGCTCTGCCGGCAGGCGCTGCGGCAGACCTACTCCGTCTGACCGGCCCTACTTCGTCTGATCGGCCACGCGCCAGCGGCCCACCTCGCGGTACTCCGAGTCGCAGATGACCGACCCGTCCCCGGGCCGGAGCGGGTAGTGGTGCAGGTTGCCGCCCCAGTACCTGAGGATCCGGCCCAGCTCGCCCGCCGGATCCCTCGCCAACGCCGCGTCGTCCATGGTGACTTCAAGAAGGAACTTCATGCCTTCAATGGTTTCATTGAAGTCCTTCTTGGCACTTTTCGCGCTGTTGCCCGCGCAGCGCCGGGAAAAGTCTCAAACCGGGGGAGCGGACTGCCGCCTGACGGGCCGCGCGATCTGAGTACCGGCTCTGAGTACCAGTACGGATGCCCGGCCACCGCCCGGGTCGGCAGGCTGGGGCGCATGACAACGCACCGCGCCACCAAGCCTGTTGCCAGTCCGACCCAGACCGTCGAGCGGGCCGTCACGGTCGGCCTGATCCTCGCCGTGCTGGCGGGGCTCGCCTGGATAGCCGGGATGATCTACACCATCGCCGAGTGGCCGCTCTAGGCCGGCACTCGGCGGCTCCAGACCGGCACCCGGCGGCGGCCGTTCAGCGCCGGAGCTCCGACGTGCGCGTTCAGCGCGACGACGCGACGCGGAAGCGGATGCCGGCCGTGCGCAGCCGGTCGATCAGCGCGTCACCCATGGCCACGGCCGTCGTGACCTGACCCGCCGTCTTCGGGAGGTCGTCGAAGGCGAGGCAGAGCGCCGACTCGGCGAGCATCTTCGCCGTCTCGTCGTAACCGGGATCGCCGCCCGAGACCTCCGTGTACACCCGCCGCCCACCGCCCTCGCCCACGAAGCGCAGCGAGAACCAGCTCTTCGCCCGCTTCTCGGGGCTCGGCCCGTCCCCGGGCCTGAGCCGGCCGGACAGCCAGCGCCGCGCGGCCGGCAGCTGGGCCGCCGCGACCACGGCACCCACGGCCGCGACCCCGCCCACGGCGACCGGCAGACGCCGGACGGCAGCGTACTGCCGGTAGCGGAACTCGGGCCCGTACCGGTCGAGGGCCGACGCCGATCGCCGCACGATCTGCGGGTCGATGGTCGGCATCGGCAGCGCCCACGCGCCGACCTCCTTGGCGAACCGCGGCGCCGCCGTCGGCGCCGACACCCGCCGGCCCACCAGCCGCGGCTCGTGGCGCCGCCGGTCCCGCGCGGCCGCCGCCATCTCCCGCTGCCGGGCGAACTGGTTCAGGGCCGAGCCGAACGTGCCGCCCGAGAACGCCGCGTCGGCGGTCACGAACCCGTCCACGGTCAGCGGCACGCCCTCCGGCAGCTGCCGCACGGTGAAGTACACGCCGAGGTCGTGCGGGATCGAGTCGAACCCGGCGGCGTGCACCAGCCGCGCCCCGGTCTCACGCGCGCGTGCGTCGTGCCGCACGTACATGAGGTCCACGAACTCGGGCTCACCCGCCAGGTCGAGGTAGTCGGTCCCGGCGTCGGCGCAGGCGGCGACGAGCTCCTCGCCGTACGTCACGTACGGGCCGACCGTCGTGGCCACCACCCGCGCGCTCTCGGCCAGCGCCCGCACCGAGGCCGGGTCGCAGACGTCCGCCCGCAGCACCCCGACCTCCGTGCCGGCCGGCAGTCGCTCCCGAAGCCGCTCCAGCTTCTCCGCGCTGCGGCCCGCGATCGCCCAGCGCAGCCCCTCGGGCGCGTGGCGGGCCAGGTACTCCGCGGTGAGCTCTCCGGCGAAACTCGTGGCTCCGAAAAGCACGATGTCGTACGGACGGTCCGTCCTGTTCAACCCGCTCATGACACCCCTCGGTCGTTCAGCCCGTGCCGCTGTCGGTGGCCGAGGCTAGCGTGAGGAGTGCGGAGCCCGACGACGAGCCCGGAGGAAGGACGATGGCCGTGCCCAGGAATGCCCTGAAGAAGTGGGAGAAAGTGCGCGAGTCCGCGCTGGGGACGAGAGCTGTCGGGTGATCCCGCCCAGGCGGCTGACAGCGGTACTGGACGGGGGCTGACCTCGTCCGGCAGATTGCTAAGCGCTTGCTCGGGCAGGTCTTGTGCCGAGTGGAACGCGTTCTTAGCATCACTGGTGTTACATCACTTGTGTCACAGCACTGGGGGCTGGATGACCACGGCAAGGACGCCAGGGCAGGGCCCGCTCGCCGGCGTGCGGGTTGTCGAACTGGCCGGGATCGGACCCGGCCCGTTCGCCGCCATGCTGCTCGCCGACCTCGGGGCCGACGTCGTGCGCGTGGACCGGCCCGGCGGGCCCGGGCTCGCGATCGACCCGGCCTACGACGTCACCAACCGCAACAAGCGCTCGGTGGTCGTCGACCTGAAGTCGCCGGACGGCCCCGCCCGGGTGCTCGATCTGGTCGCGCGGGCCGACGTCCTGGTCGAGGGCTACCGGCCCGGCGTCGCCGAGCGCCTCGGTGTCGGCCCCGGGGACTGCCACGCCCGCAACCCCCGTCTCGTCTACGGCCGGATGACCGGCTGGGGCCAGGACGGGCCGCTGGCCCAGCGCGCCGGGCACGACATCGCGTACATCGCCCCCACCGGCACGCTCGGCATGATCGGCCGGCCGGACGAGCCGCCGGCGGTCCCGGCCAACCTGCTCGGCGACTACGCGGGCGGCTCCCTCTACCTCGTCGTCGGCGTCCTCGCCGCCCTGCACCACGCGCGGGCGACGGGCACCGGCCAGGTCGTGGACGCCGCCATCGTCGACGGCGCCTCCCACCTCGCCACGATGATCCACGGCATGCTCGCCGCCGGTGGCTGGCAGGACCGCCGCGGCGCCAACCTCCTGGACGGCGGCTGCCCGTACTACGGGACGTACGAGACGGCCGACGGCCGGCACATGGCCGTCGGGGCGCTGGAGTCGCGGTTCTACGCGCAGTTCCTCGCCCTCCTCGGCATCGAGGACCGGGCCGAGGCCCGAAAGGACGTCAGCCAGTGGGGTGAGCTGCGCGAGCAGGTCGCGATCCGCTTCAAGACCCGGACGCGGGACGAGTGGACAGCGGTCTTCGAGGGCTCCGACGCGTGCGTGGCGCCCGTGCTGTCGCTGCGCGAGGCCCCGCACCACCCGCACCTCGCCGCCCGCGGCACGTTCACCGACCACGGCGGCATCACCCAGCCCGCCCCGGCCCCCCGTTTCTCCGCGACCCCGACCTCCGTCCGCACCGGCCCGGCGCAGCCGGGCGCCGACACCGCGGAGGTCGCCCGGGACTGGGACGTCCCCGGGCTCCTCCCGTCGTCCCGAAACCCTCAGTGAAAGGCCTCCTCGTGAGCACCGAAGCGTACGTGTACGACGCGATCCGCACCCCGCGCGGACGCGGCAAGGCCAATGGCGCCCTGCACGGCACCAAGCCCATCGACCTGGTCGTCGGACTCATCCACGAGATCCGCGCCCGCTTCCCCGGCCTGGACCCCGCCGCCGTCGACGACATCGTGCTCGGCGTCGTCGGCCCGGTCGGCGACCAGGGTTCCGACATCGCCCGGATCGCGGCCATCGCCGCGGGGCTGCCCGACACGGTGGCCGGTGTCCAGGAGAACCGCTTCTGTGCCTCGGGCCTGGAGGCCGTCAACCTGGCCGCCGCCAAGGTCCGTTCGGGGTGGGAGGACCTCGTCCTCGCGGGCGGCGTCGAGTCGATGTCCCGGGTGCCGATGGCCTCCGACGGCGGCGCCTGGTTCAACGACCCGATGACCAACCTCGACGTCAACTTCGTGCCGCAGGGCATCGGCGCCGACCTCATCGCCACCATCGAGGGCTTCTCCCGGCGGGACGTCGACGAGTACGCGGCCCTCTCCCAGGAGCGGGCGGCCGCCGCCTGGAAGGACGGGCGCTTCGACAGGTCCGTCGTGCCGGTGAAGGACCGCAGCGGCCTCGTCGTCCTCGACCACGACGAGCACCCGCGCCCCGGCACCACCGCCGACTCCCTCGCGGGGCTGAAGCCGTCCTTCGCGGACATCGGCGAACTCGGCGGCTTCGACGCGGTGGCGCTCCAGCAGTACCACTGGGTGGAGAAGATCGACCACGTCCACCACGCGGGCAACTCCTCCGGCATCGTGGACGGCGCCTCGCTCGTCGCGATCGGCTCCAAGGAGGTCGGCGAGCGCTACGGGCTCACGCCCCGGGCCCGGATCGTCTCCGCCGCGGTGTCCGGCTCCGAGCCCACCATCATGCTCACCGGCCCCGCCCCGGCCACCCGCAAGGCCCTCGCCAAGGCCGGACTGTCCATCGACGACATCGACCTGGTCGAGATCAACGAGGCGTTCGCGGCGGTCGTGCTGCGCTTCGCGCGGGACATGGGCCTGTCCCTGGACAAGATCAACGTCAACGGCGGCGCGATCGCGCTCGGCCACCCCCTCGGCGCGACCGGCGCGATGATCCTCGGCACCCTCGTCGACGAACTCGAGCGCCAGGACAAGCGCTACGGCCTCGCCACGCTGTGCGTCGGCGGCGGCATGGGCGTCGCGACCATCGTCGAGCGCATCTGACCACCTCCCGACGGATCACACGGAGCACCTCCACATGAGCACTGAGTCCACCACCATCCGCTGGGAACAGGACCACACCGGCCTCGTCACCCTGGTCATCGACGACCCCGACCAGTCCGCGAACACCATGAACCAGGCGTTCCGCGACTCCCTCGCCGCCGTCACCGACCGCCTGGAGGCCGAGAAGGACGGTATCCGCGGCGTCATCATCACCTCCGCCAAGAAGACCTTCTTCGCCGGCGGCGACCTGCGTGACCTGATCCGGGTCACCCCCGAGACGGCCCAGGAACTGTTCGACGGCGGCATGGCGATCAAGCGGAACCTGCGCCGCATCGAGACCCTCGGCAAGCCGGTCGTCGCCGCGCTGGGCGGCGCGGCTCTCGGCGGCGGCTACGAGATCGCCCTGGCCTGCCACCACCGCATCGCCCTCGACGCGCCCGGCTCGAAGATCGGCTGCCCCGAGGTCACCCTCGGCCTGCTGCCCGGAGGCGGCGGCGTCGTCCGCACCGTCCGCCTGCTGGGCATCGCCGACGCGCTGCTCAAGGTCCTCCTCCAGGGCACCCAGTACAACCCCCGCCGCGCCCTGGAGAACGGCCTCGTCGACGACGTGGCCGACAGCCAGGAGGACATGCTCGCCAAGGCCCGCGCGTTCATCGACGCCAACCCGGAGGCCCAGCAGCCCTGGGACAAGCCGGGCTACCGGATCCCGGGCGGCACGCCCGCCAACCCCAAGTTCGCGGCGAACCTGCCCGCCTTCCCGGCGACCCTGCGCAAGCAGACGAACGGCGCGCCCTACCCGGCGCCGCGCAACATCCTCGCCGCCGCCGTCGAGGGCTCGCAGGTGGACTTCGAGACCGCCCAGATCATCGAGGCCCGCTACTTCGTGGATCTCGCTGCCGGGCAGACGTCGAAGAACATGATCCAGGCCTTCTTCTTCGACCTCCAGGCCGTCAACTCCGGCGCGAACCGGCCGAAGGGCATCGAGCCGCGCAAGGTCCGCAAGGTCGCTGTCCTGGGCGCCGGGATGATGGGCGCCGGGATCGCCTACTCCTGTGCCCGGGCCGGCATCGACGTCGTCCTGAAGGACGTCTCCCTGGAGGCGGCCCTCAAGGGCAAGGGCTACTCCGAGAAGCTGTGCGCCAAGGCCGTCACCAAGGGCCGTACGACCCGTGAGAAGGCCGACGCGCTGCTGGCCCGGATCACCCCCACCGCGGAGGCACAGGACCTGGCGGGCTGCGACGCCGTGATCGAGGCCGTCTTCGAGGACACCACCCTCAAGCACAAGGTGTTCCAGGAGATCCAGAACGTCGTGGCCCCCGACGCGCTGCTGTGCTCCAACACCTCCACCCTCCCCATCACCGCGCTCGCCGAGGGAGTGGAGCGCCAGGCCGACTTCATCGGTCTGCACTTCTTCTCGCCGGTCGACAAGATGCCGCTGGTCGAGATCATCAAGGGCGAGCGCACGGGCGAGGAGGCCCTGGCCCGAGCCTTCGACCTGGTCCGGCAGATCAACAAGACGCCGATCGTCGTCAACGACTCGCGCGGCTTCTTCACCTCCCGCGTCATCGGGCACTTCATCAACGAGGGCGTCGCCATGGTCGGCGAGGGCGTCGAACCCGCGTCGGTCGAACAGGCCGCCGCGCAGGCCGGCTACCCGGCCAAGGTGCTGTCCCTGATGGACGAGCTGACGCTCACGCTGCCCCGCAAGATCCGGGCCGAGACCAAGCGGGCCGTGGAGGAGGCCGGCGGCACCTGGGTCGCCCATCCCGCCGAGGCCGTCATCGACCGCATGGTCGACGAGTTCGGCCGCACGGGCCGCAGCGGCGGCGCCGGCTTCTACGACTACGGGGACGACGGCAAGCGCGCCGGGCTCTGGCCCGGGCTGCGCGAGCACTACACCAAGCCGGGCTACCGGATCCCGTTCCGGGACATGCAGGAGCGCATGCTCTTCGTCGAGGCACTGGACACCGTCCGGCTGCTGGAGGAAGGAGTGCTGACCTCGGTGGCGGACGCCAACATCGGCTCCATCCTCGGCATCGGCTTCCCGGGCTGGACCGGCGGCGTGCTCCAGTACATCAACGGCTACGAGGGAGGCCTGCCCGGGTTCGTGGCACGCGCGCGTGAACTCGCCGAGCGCTACGGCGACCGGTTCACACCGCCCGCGCTGCTGGTGGAGAAGGCGGAGCGGGGGGAGAGGTTCAGCGACTCAGCCCGTGCCTGAGTCTGCGGGCTCACCCGACTCGGTGAGCCACTCGCCCAGCTCTTCCTTCAGCGACCGCTGAAAGGCCGTGAGGAGCGCCTGCACCACCAGAGGGTGCATGTGCGCCGACAGGGACCGCACGTCCCGCGCGTCCCGCTCGGCGACCTCGCCGCGGAAGAGCCGGGAGAGTTCACGGGCGGCGGCGCGCGAGTGTTCGAGGAGAACCTCGCGCGCCGCGAAGATCGCCTCCTGGGAGAGCGGCACGTCCAGCAGCCGGACGCCCAGCCGGAGCAGACCGAGGTCGGCTGCGTACCCGTCCTCCGCGGGCCGGACCACGCCCATCGCGACGAGCCGCTCGACGTCCTCGTCGCCGAGCGGCCGCCCCGCGCGCCGCCGTAGTTCCTCCCGGGTGATGGTCTCGACGGTGTCCGGCGCCCAGGAGGCCACCACGGCCCGGTGGACGGCGAGATCGTGCGCGCTCAGGTCCGGCGGCAGCTGCCGCAGGTAGCGCTCGATGCCCGCCAGCGTCATGCCCTGGTGCTGCAACTCCTCGATCAGCGCCAGCCGGGCCAGGTGCTCCCGCCCGTAGTGGCCCACGCGCCGGGGGCCGAGGACCGGCGGCGGCAACAGTCCCTTGGTGCCGTAGAAGCGGACCGTGCGCACCGTGACACCGGCCTTGGCCGCCAGTTCGTCGATCGTGAGGGTCGGATCCTCGGTGTCGGTCGTCATGTGCAGCAGTATCGCTGTCCCACCGAAGCTGTGACACCTGCGCCGAGCGAGGCGACGGCGGTGTGAGAAGGAGCGCTCTGTGACGTACGCCACCGCGTGAGGCGTGCAGGGTGGGGGAAGGTGGCCCCTTGGTCTGTGCCTTTACAGGGCGCAGACCTTATGTACGTCCGGACAGCCGAGCGCGACCCGCTCGGGAGTACCAGAGAGTGGATCCACCCGTGAGCAAGGACGCCGTGAACACGGCAGCAGCCGCATCCCCCAGCGACGCGGCCCAGGTGCCCGCGGACGCGGGCGACGCCGGCTACAGCAAGGACCTCAAGGCCCGCCACGTCAACATGATCGCCATCGGCGGCGCGATCGGCACCGGACTCTTCCTGGGCGCCGGTGGCCGGCTGCACAACGCGGGCCCGGCGCTCGCACTGGCGTACCTGGTCTGCGGCATCTTCGCCTTCTTCGTCGTCCGGGCCCTCGGCGAGCTGGTCCTGTACCGGCCCTCCTCGGGCTCCTTCGTGTCGTACGCGCGCGAGTTCCTCGGTGAGAAGGGCGCCTACGTCGCCGGCTGGATGTACTTCCTGAACTGGTCGACCACCGGCATCGCCGACATCACCGCGATCGCGCTCTACACGCACTACTGGAGCCTGTTCACCGACATCCCCCAGTGGGTGCTCGCGCTGGCCGCCCTCGCGGTCGTGCTGGCGGTGAACCTCATCTCGGTGAAGATCTTCGGCGAGATGGAGTTCTGGTTCGCGATCATCAAGGTCGCGACGCTCGTCGGCTTCATGCTGATCGGCATCTTCCTGCTGGCCACCCAGCACGAGGTGGGCGGCCAGACTCCGGGCATCGGCGTCATCACGGACAACGGCGGCGTCTTCCCGCACGGCATGATGCCCGTCGTCCTCGTGATGCAGGGCGTGATCTTCGCGTACGCCGCGCTGGAACTGGTCGGTGTCGCAGCGGGCGAGACCGCCGAGCCGGAGAAGGTCGTCCCGCGCGCGGTGAACTCGATCATGTGGCGGGTCGGTCTCTTCTACGTCGGCTCGGTCGTCCTCCTGGCGCTGCTCCTGCCCGGTTCGCTCTACTCGGCCGACCAGAGCCCCTTCGTCACCGTCCTGTCGAAGATCGGCGTCCCGGCGGCGGGCGACGTCATGAACCTGGTCGTCCTGACCGCCGCGATGTCCTCGCTGAACTCGGGCCTGTACTCCACGGGCCGCATCCTGCGTTCGATGGCGACGGCCGGCTCCGCGCCGAAGTTCACCGCCCGGATGAACCGCAGCCAGGTCCCCTACGGCGGCATCCTGCTGACCTGCGCGGTGTGCGTGCTCGGCGTCGGTCTGAACTACCTCGTGCCGGCCCAGGCGTTCGAGATCGTGCTGAACGTCGCCTCGCTCGGCATCATCAGCACCTGGGTGATCATCATGATCTGCCACCTGGTCTTCGTCCGCCGCGCCAAGGCGGGCCTGCTCGCCCGCCCCTCCTTCCGCCTCTTCGGCAGCCCGGTCACGGAGATCGCCACGATCGCCTTCCTGCTGGCCTGCCTCGGCATGATGTGGAACGACCCCGAGGTCGGCCGCAAGACCCTCCTGCTCGTCCCGCTGATCGCGGCCATGCTGGTCGCGGGCTGGTTCGGCATCCGCCGCCGGGTGTCCCGGACGGCCGACCAGGAACTGTCCCAGTTCACGAAGTAGCAGGCCGGGGCCACTGCCAGTGGCCCCGCCCATGTGGTGCTCATCACCCGTGCCTCAGTGCTCGCGCCCCCCGGTGCCCCGCTCCGCGTGCCCGTGCGCGCCGTTCGTCGCCGCGATCTTCTTCCAGGACTTCGGCTGCGTCACCGGCCCGCCGGATGTCGCGACCGACGCCGTCCGGGCCGCCGAGGTCGCCGGCTTGGACGGCTGGAAGAGCCAGGTGTCGAAGAGTGCGGCCAGGGGCTTGCCGGAGACCTCCTCGGCGTACCGCTGGAAGTCGGCGACCGACGCGTTGCCGTAGGCGTGCTTCTGCGGCCAGCCCTTGAGAATCGCGAAGAACGCCTCGTCACCGATCTCGTTGCGCAGTGCCTGCACCGCCAGCGCGCCCCGGTCGTAGACCGCGATGTCGAACTGGTTGTCGGGGCCCGGGTCGCCGGGCTTCACCGTCCAGAACGAGTCGTCCGCCGGATGCGAGGCGTACACGTAGTCGGCGAGTTCCTGCGCCGTGCCCTCGCCCTCGTGCTCGGACCACAGCCACTGCGCGTACCGTGCGAAGCCCTCGTGGATCCAGATGTCCTCCCAGCGCTTCAGCGACACCACGTCCCCGTACCACTGGTGCGCCAGCTCGTGGACGACGACGGACACGTTCGACCCGTTCGCGAACTGCCGCGGGCTGTAGTACGGCCGGGTCTGGGTCTCCAGGGCGTACCCGGTGGTCGTGTTCGGCACGTATCCGCCGAGCGCGTTGTAGGGGTACGGGCCGAAGTACCCGGCCAGGAAGTCCGCCACCTCCCCGGTCCGTTCGAGGCTCGCCCGGGCCGAGCCGGCGTTCGCGCCCAGGTCCTTGCTGTACGCGTTGAGGACCGGGATGCCGCTCTCGGTCGTGCCGGTGGTGATGTCGAACTTCCCGACCGCGAGCGTCGCGAGATACGTGGCCTGCGGCTTGTCGGAGCGCCAGTTCCAGCGGGTCCAGCCGAGCCGTGAACTCGTCGACTGGAGCGTGCCGTTGGAGATGGCCTGCGTGCCGTCCGGGACCAGCACGGACACGTCGTAGGTGGCCTTGTCGAGTGGGTGGTCGTTGCTCGGGAACCACCAGGCCGCCGCCTCGGGCTCGTTCGCCGCGACACCGCCGTCCGGCGTGCGGTGCCAGCTGGTGAAGCCGTACGCCTGCTTCGAC
The DNA here is from genome assembly GCF_000158955.1 of Streptomyces viridochromogenes DSM 40736. Lineage (GTDB taxonomy): Bacteria > Actinomycetota > Actinomycetes > Streptomycetales > Streptomycetaceae > Streptomyces > Streptomyces venetus. Next base: position 7,593,557 of record NZ_GG657757.1, read on the forward strand.
GACGGCACCCCGCGGTAGCGCACGACGACCGTGACGGGCGTTCCCTTGGCCAGCGGGGTCTTCGGCGTGACCTCCAGCTCGTGCTCGCCCGACGTCCGAAACGAGGCCTTCGCGCCGCCCACCCGCACCTCGTCGACGTCCAGCAGGAAGTCCAGGTTGAAGCGGGACAGGTCCTGCGTGGTGCGGGCCACCAGGGTCGCCGTGCCCTCGAGTTCGTCCGTGGCCGGCTGGTACTTCAGCCTGAGGTCGTAGTGGGAGACGTCGTATCCGCCGTTGCCGTAGGCCGGGTAGTAGGGGTCGCCGATGCCCGGCGCGCCGGGGGCGTAGGACGCGGCCGATGCCGGGATCGCCAGCAGGAGAACGGCCGCCGTCAGGGCTCCCGGCGCGATGATTCTGCGGTGCACGCAAAACTCCAAGTCGTAGGGTCCCGAAGTCCTTCCGGAGCCTATTGACTCCCGCTCTCTCTGGTCATGTCCATGGCCCCTCTTGTCACACGATCGCCATTCGGCCGACATGAGACCCCGGCCCACGGGGTCACCCGGGACACGCCGGTCCGTCAGGTGCCCTCTTCTGAACAGGAGTTGACCGATGTAGCGTCCGGCCATGCCGAAACGCACGCGCTTCACGACCTGGAGACCGCTCGCGACGGCGGCCACGGCCGCCCTGGTGGCCACGCTGCTCACCCCGGCCGCGGCACAGGCCGCACCGCGCGGGAGCGAGCCCGTCCACTCCTACGAGAACGCCATCCGCGAGGCCGTCTGGGTGGACACCGGGCTGGACGGCGACGGCGACGGACAGGCCGACCGGGTCGCCGTCGACATCGTCCGCCCCCGCGAACCCGCCTCCAAGGGCCGCAAGGTCCCGGTCATCATGGACGCCAGCCCGTACTACTCCTGCTGCGGACGCGGCAACGAGAGCCAGAAGAAGACGTACGACGCCGACGGCGACGTCGTCCGGATGCCGCTGTTCTACGACAACTACTTCGTGCCCCGCGGCTACGCGGTCGTCGGCGTGGACCTGGCCGGAACCAACCGGTCCGACGGCTGCGTCGACGTCGGCGGCCGCTCCGACGTCCAGTCCGCGAAGGCCGTCGTCGACTGGCTGAACGGCCGCGCCAAGGCCTACACCAGCCGCACGGGCACGACCCGGGCCGAGGCCGGCTGGTCCAACGGCAGGACCGGCATGATCGGCAAGAGCTGGGACGGCACCATCGCGGGCGGCGTGGCCGCGACCGGCGTCAAGGGACTGAAGACCGTCGTCCCGATCAGCGCCATCTCCTCCTGGTACGACTACTACTTCCAGCAGGGCGCCCCGCTGTACGACTCCGGCCCCGAGTGGCTGTCCGACTACGTGAACAGCCCCGACGCCCGCGCCAAGTGCGGTGCCGTGCAGCAGAAACTCGTCGACGGCGCTCCCCGCACCGGTGACTGGACGCCGCTGTGGACCGAGCGCGACTACGTCAGGGCCGCGCGCAAGGTCAAGGCCAGCGTCTTCCTCGTGCACGGCATGCAGGACCTCAACGTCCGCATGAAGCACGTCGGCCAGTGGTGGAACGCCCTCGCGAAGAACGGTGTCGAGCGCAAGATCTGGCTCTCCCAGACCGGCCACGTCGACCCCTTCGACTTCCGCCGCGCCGCCTGGGTCGACACCCTGCACCGCTGGTTCGACCACGAACTCATGGGCTACGACAACGGCATCGACCGCGAGCCCATGGCCGACATCGAACGGCACCCCGACCAGTGGACCACCTCCAGGGCGTGGCCGCCGAACGGCACCCGGGCCGCCACCCTGCGCCCCGACCGCGGCGGCACCGCCGGTGCCGGCACCCTCGGTCTGCACCGCGGTCACGGCACCGGGACCGTCACCGACGACCCGGACCTGGGCGAGACCGACTGGGCCACGCGGATCGACAAGCCGACACCGGAGAAGGCCGGTTTCGTCACCCGGCCGCTCAGCCGCGACCTGCGCGTGTCCGGCTCCTCCGAGGTCACCGTCACCGCGAGATCCTCCACGCCCACGGCCCATCTCTCCGCCGTCCTGGCCGACATCGGGCCCGACACCATCCGCGACTACGCCGACGGCGGCGAAGGCATCACCACCCTCACCGACCGGACCTGCTGGGGCGCGAGCACCGCCGGTGACAGCGCCTGCTTCAAGGAGACGAAGGCGAAGACCACCGACGTCGACTACACCATCGTCAGCCGCGGCTGGGCCGACCTCGGCAACCACGCCTCCGACCTCAAGGGCACCCCGCTCACCCCGGGCAAGCGGTACACGATCACCCTCGACCTGGCGGCGACCGACCATGTCGTCCCCGCGGGCCACCGCCTGGCACTGATCGTCGCGGGCACCGACAAGGGCCTCATCGACCCTCCCGCCGACAGGCCGAAGCTCACGCTCGACCTGTCCCGCACCTCGGCGCGCGTCCCCTTCGTCGGCGGAACGGCCGCCTTCGCCCGCGCCACCACGGGTGCCGCGTTCGTCACCCCCGACGCCGGCTTCCTCGACGGCGTACGAGACCCGCGCACCACTCACCGTGTCCCGGAGGGCAGCCAGTGATCCGCGTCCGCGCCCTGACCCTGACCGCCGCGGCTCTCGCCGCCTCCCTGGTCGCCGCCCCGGCCCGGGCCGGCACCGACTCCCCGCCGCGCACCGGTTTCGAACAGACCGACGGCGCCCGCTGGACGACGCAGCCCGAGGAGCAGGGCTTCCTCAAGGCCGTCGACCGGTCGAGCAGCCGTGTCTCCATGACCCGTTTCGGCACCACCGGGCAGGGCCGCCCACTCCAGCTCGTCCGCATCGGCACCCACCCGACGCCCAACAAGGTGCTGCTCGTGTGCAGCCAGCACGGCGACGAACCCTCCGGGCGGGAAGCCTGCCTGACCACGATCCGGGATCTCGCGTACGCCCGCGACAGCCGCACCCGGCGCTTCCTGGACCGCACCACGGTCCTCGTCGTGCCCACCGCCAACCCCGACGGCCGGGCCGCCGACACCCGCGGCAACAGCGACGGCGTCGACATCAACCGGGATCACCTCGCCCTGCGGACCGCGGAAGGCCGCGCCCTGGCCGCCGTCATCCGCGACCAGCGCCCGGACGTGGTCTACGACCTGCACGAGTACGGCGCCACGCCCCAGTACTACGACAAGGACCTGTTCGACCTGTGGCCGCGCAACCTCAACACCCACGACGCGGTCCACGACGAGGCACGGACGCTCTCCGAGGCGTACGTCCGCCCCGCCGCACAGCGGGCCGGCCACTCGACCGGTACCTACGGCATCTGGACGGACCCCGAGACCGGCGAGCCGGTCAAACAGGTCGCCGGTGACGGGCAGGAGCGCATTTTGCGCAATATGTATGTGAAGCATGCGGTCGGACTGCTCATCGAGAGCCGCGTGGACCCTCTCACCGACGCGGAGAAGGACGACGAGGCGCTGAACAACCGGCGCCGGGTCACCTCCCAACTGGACGCGCTGGCGGGCCTGTTCGCCTACGCCGACCAGCGCCGGGGCGCCGTCGAGGCGGTGACGGACAGGGCCCGGCTCACGGGTTGGGCCGACACCGGCCCCGTCTACGTCGGCGGCGCCGACAACGACGCGCCCGAACCCGCCGAGGTGATCGGCGACCCGCCCTGCGGCTACCGGCTTTCGGCCGCACAGTACGCCGAGGTCGGAGACGAACTCGCGCTGCACGGAGTGCGCGTACGCAAGGACGGGGAGGGCGTGCTCGTGCCCCTGCGCCAGTCCTTGCGGTCGCTCGTCCCGTTGCTGCTGGACGAGCGAGCCACGTACCACCTCACCAAGGCCGTTCCCGAAACGCAATGTTGAAGGGGGTGAAATTGCGCCACACGTGGTAGGGGCGTTACGGAGGACTTACGTCCGTCCTATGTCCCGATGAAAGGTGCCGCCGTGACGCATGACGAAGCAAGAGATCAGGAACCACATGCGGGAGGCACGCTTCCGGGCTCGGAAGCGGGCCTCCCCGGTCAGGAACGGCCCACAACCGACCGGATCGTCTTCGGGGTCACGGCCGCGCTCACCCTCGCCTTCGTGGTCTGGGGGGCCGCGGCCACCGACTCGCTCGAAAGCGTCTCCACCAGCATGCTCAGTGGGCTGATGCACAACGGTGGCTGGGCGTTCATGCTCGCGGCCTCGGGCTTCGTGGTGTTCGCGCTGTGGCTGGCGGCCAGCCGCTACGGCCGTATCCACCTCGGAGCCGAGGGCGAGGAGCCCGAGTTCCGCACGGTGTCCTGGGTCGCGATGATGTTCAGCGCGGGCATGGGCATCGGCCTGATGTTCTACGGCGTGAGCGAACCGCTGTCGCACTACGCGACGGCACCGCCGGGCACGAATCCGGCCGACTCCGGTGAACGCATGGAAACGGCCATGGCCACCACCCTGTTCCACTGGACGCTCCACCCCTGGGCGATCTACGCCGTGGTGGGTCTCGCCATCGCCTACAGCACGTTCCGCAGGAAGCGGCGCCAGACCATCAGTGCCGTCTTCACCCCGCTCATCGGCAAGAAGCACGCGAACGGCGCCGTCGGCCGCGTCATCGACGTCCTCGCGATCGTCGCGACCGTCTTCGGGTCCGCCGCCTCGCTGGGGCTGGGCGCCTTGCAGATCGGCTCCGGTGTGCAGGAGCTGAACTGGATGGACAAGGTGAGCACCGGGCTGCTCGTCACGATCATCGCGGTGCTGACCCTGGCCTTCGTCGCGTCCGCGGTCTCCGGTGTGGAGAAGGGCATCCAGTGGCTGTCCAACACCAACATGGTGCTGGCGCTGATCCTCGCCGTGTTCGTGTTCGTGGCGGGCCCGGCCATCATCGTCCTCGACCTGCTGCCGACCTCGGTCTTCGCCTACCTCGGCGACCTGCCCCAGCTGGCCGGCCGTACGGAGGCCAGCGGCGGGAAGGGTGTCGCGGACTGGCTGGGCAGCTGGACCGTCTTCTACTGGGCGTGGTGGATCTCCTGGACGCCGTTCGTCGGCATGTTCATCGCCCGTATCAGCAGGGGCCGGACCATCCGGCAGTTCGTCGGCGGCGTCATCCTGGTGCCCAGCACGGTCAGCCTGATCTGGTTCGCCATCTTCGGCGGCTCGGCGATGAAGATGCAGGAGCAGGGGCAGCTCGGCAAGGAGGCGACCCCCGAGGGCCAGCTCTTCGACGTGCTCCAGCAGTTCCCCCTCGCGACGGCCACCAGCCTGCTCGTGATGATCCTCGTCGGCATCTTCTTCGTGTCGGGCGCCGACGCGGCGTCGATCGTCATGGGCACCCTCTCGCAGAAGGGAGCGCTCGAACCCGGCCGCTTCGTGGTGGTGTTCTGGGGTGTGGTCACCGGAGCGGTGGCCGCGATCATGCTCCTCGTCGGCAGCGGTCAGGGCGACGCCCTGACCGGCCTGCAGAACCTCACCATCCTCGCGGCGGCCCCGTTCGTCGTCGTGATGACCTTCATGTGCGTCGCCCTCATGCGGGATCTGCGCCGCGACCCCGTCATGGTCCGCGAGCAGATGGGCTCCGAGGCCGTCGAACAGGCCGTCATCGAAGGCCACAAGAAGTACGACGGCGACTTCGAGTTCCGCGTCGGCCCGGGCCGCGGCCCGGACGTGGAAGGCGACCCGATCGGCAAGCACTGACCGCGAACCGCCCGGTCCCGGGGCTCCTGGCCCCGGGACCGGCCGGGCCTGTCCGCTCCGGCGCCCGCGACCGACTCGCGAACCCGCCTGCGCCCGGCTCCTCGAGCTGTCGACGGGAAACCCGGCCCGGGAGGCCGCGCGGGAGCCGGTCAGCCGATCACCAGGAGCGGGTCGCCGATCGCCAGGAGCCGGTCGCCGATCGCCGACCGCGGGGAGCCGCTCGGACCCGATCGCTCGGGCCCCTCAGTCGAGTGCCAGTCGAGCCGCCTCCTCGGCGCACCCCCAGGCCACCGTGACCCCCGCCCCGCCGTGGCCGTAGTTGTGGACCAGCAGGCGGCCGTCCGGCAGTGGTTCGCTCTCCAGACGGACCGTGGGACGCGTGGGGCGCAGACCGACCCGGTGCGCCAGGACCCGTGCCCCGGTGATCTCCGGCCGCAGGGCGGCGCAGCGGCGTACGATCGCCTCCGCCGTCGCGGGGTCGGGCTCCAGCGACCAGACGTCCTCCTCCGCCGTACCGCCGAGGACGAGCCCGTCCGGCTGCGGGAACATGTACGCGTACTCCCCGGCCTCGTCCTTGCGGACCAGCCAGGTGTCGATGCCCGGGTTCTCGACCACGACCAGTTGCCCGCGCACGGGCCGTACGGACTCGTCCGGCACCAGCTCCCGCGCGGCCAGGCCCGTGCAGTTGATCACCACCGGTGCCTCGGCCTCCGCGAACGAGGACACCGTGCGTGCCTCGACCACCCCGCCCGCCGCCACGAACCGCTCCCGCAGCCACGGCAGATGGGCCGGCATGTCGAGGAGCGGCAGCCGTGTCCGGACCGCGGGCCCGGCGTACTCGCCGGCCGTGGTCGCCCGCAGCTCCGGCACCCGTCCCGCCAGCCATCCCTCGACCTCGTCGAGACGGGTCCCGCCCAGCACCCCTTCGACCACGCGTACGCCGCTGCGCACGTCCCGCGCCGCGAGCTCCTCGTACACCTCCAGCGTCCGCAGCGCCCACACCCGGGCCAGCGCGACCGGCTCGATCCGGTACGGCCACCACAGCGCGCCCGCGACCGCCGACGTGGTCGCCTCCGCAAAGTCCCGCGTCCACACCCGCACCCGACGCCCGCGCTCCGCGAGCACCACCGCGGTCGTCAACCCCACGACGCCGCCACCGACAACGACGATCTCGTCACTCCGCTCGCCAGCCATGCCCCGGACCGTAGCGGAATGTGCCATGCCGTGCTCACATCACGCTTTGTATGGGAATACTCACAACATGTGTGCCGAATACACGACCTTCGGTCTGGCACCCGCGATGCGGGCCGGCGGAGTCCTCACCGACGGTGGTTACCAGGTCCACCGGGACTTCGTGGACTTCATCGTCGACGGCCGCCCGCTGCTGTTCCGGCTCTCCGACCTCGACGCGGTCTCCCCGCTCGCCTCCGACGTACCACCCGCGATCTTCACCGCGCAGGTCCGCAGCCTGCTCCTGGAGAGCGCGGCCCCGCTGCCCGGCGGCCGGTACGTCGTCTACGGCTGCCCCGAATGCGAGGACCTGGCCTGCGGCGCCGTCACCGCGGTCATCCGCCGGGACGGCGAGGACTTCATCTGGCGGGACTTCGCCTGGCAGACCGACGAACACGCCGACCTCGACCTCAACGGCTACCACGGCATCGGCCCGTTCCGCTTCCGCGGCGCCGAGTACCGCGCGGCACTGAGCGCCCTGCTCGACGGCTCCGCGCCGGACACCCGGCGTCGCGTCCTGCTGATCGGCGCCCGCGTCGCCGTCCTGGCCAGGCTCGCCGCGGCGTTACGCACCATCGGTGTCGGCGCCGACATCGCCCACGACACCGACGCCGTACCCGCCGACGAACTGCGTGGCTACGACGCCGTCGTCTTCGGCCGTGGCGTGGGAGAGCGGGAACGCGCCGCCGTCCGCGACGCCTTCGAGCGCGCCCGGGTCCCCGTCGCCTTCGTCGACGGCCTCGCCCCGATCGTCCCCCTGCTCGTCGCCCAGATCGAACGCGCCCTGGACCGCGGTCCGGTCGAGCGGCGCCGCCTCACCGGGCTGACCGCGCAGCGCGGGACGGCGGACGTCGACGTCAGCTCCGCCTGCCGGGTCACGCTCACCGCGTACCGCCTCGACCGGTTCGCCCGCGCCCACATCCACGAACTCCTCGACCAGGTCCTCGAACCGGGCCGCCACCGCATCGCCCTCGACGGCAAGGCCGTGAGGGGACAGTCGTTCCTGGTGGCGCGCACCTCCGGAAGCGTCCTGGTGACGGCCGTGACGCACTGACCGCCGTGACGCACTGACCGACGCGGCCATTAGGATCAGCGCTCTGATGACTGCCACCCTCGTCGCCAAGAACCTCGCCGCCGGCCACGGCGACCGCTCCCTGTTCACCGGCCTCGACCTCGTCGTGGCGCCCGGCGACGTGATCGGTCTGGTCGGAGCCAACGGCGCGGGCAAGTCCACCCTGCTCACCCTGCTCGCCGGACTCGTCGCACCCGAGCAGGGCGAGCTGCGCCTGTCCCCGCCGACCGCCACCGTCGGTCATCTGCCGCAGGAGCCGGACCGCAGGCCGGGCGAGACCGTACGCGCGTTCCTGGGCCGACGCACCGGCGTCACCGAGGCCCAGCGGACCATGGACGAGGCGACCCAGGCCCTGGTCGACGGGGCACCCGGCGCCGACGACGCCTACGCTGTGAGCCTGGAGCGCTGGCTCGGGCTCGGCGGCGCCGACCTCGACGAACGCGCTGAGGAGATCGCCGACTCGCTCGGGCTCACGGTCGACCTGGACCAGCCGATGACCTCCCTGTCCGGCGGCCAGGCGGCCCGCGCCTCACTCGCCTCCCTGCTGCTGTCCCGCTACGACCTCTTCCTCCTCGACGAGCCGACCAACGACCTCGACCTGGACGGCCTGGAACGCCTCGAACGCTTCGTGAGCGGCCTGCGCGCCGGGACGGTGGTCGTCAGCCACGACCGCGAGTTCCTCACCCGCACCGTCACCAAGGTCCTCGAACTCGACCTCGCCCAGCGGCGGATCAACCTCTACGGCGGCGGCTACGAGGCCTACCTGGAGGAGCGGGAGGTGGCCCGCAGGCACGCCCGCGACGAGTACGAGGAGTACGCCGACAAGAAGGCCGCCCTCCAGGACCGGGCCCAGACGCAGCGCGCCTGGATGGACAAGGGCGTGAAGAACGCGCGCCGCAAGGCGGGCAACGACAACGACAAGATCGGCCGCAAGTTCCGCAGCGAGGCCAGCGAGAAACAGGCCGCGAAGGCCCGGCAGACCCAGCGCATGATCGAGCGGCTGGAGGTCGTCGAGGAGCCCCGCAAGGAGTGGGAGCTGCACATGGAGATCGCCGCCGCACCCCGCTCGGGCGCGGTCGTGGCGACCCTGCGGGACGCCGAGGTACGGCGCGGCGACTTCGTCCTCGGCCCGGTGTCCCTCCAGATCGACTGGGCGGACCGGGTCGCGGTGACGGGCGCGAACGGCGCCGGCAAGTCCACGCTGCTCGCCGCCCTGCTCGGCCGCGTCCCGCTCGACGCCGGACACGCCGCGCTCGGCTCGGGCGTCCTGCTCGGCGAGGTCGACCAGGCCCGCAAGCTGTTCCACGGCGAGGAACCGCTGCTCGACACCTTCCGCGCGGCCGTCCCGGACACCGAACCGGTCGAGGTCCGCACCCTCCTGGCCAAGTTCGGCCTCAAGTCGGACCACGTCCTGCGCCCCGCGGCGACCCTCTCCCCGGGCGAGCGCACCAGAGCCGCCCTGGCACTGCTCCAGGGCCGTGGCGTCAACCTCCTGGTCCTCGACGAGCCGACCAACCACCTCGACCTGCCCGCCATCGAGCAACTGGAGTCGGCCCTCGACGCCTACGACGGCACCCTGCTCCTCGTCACGCACGACCGCCGCATGCTCGACGCCGTACACGTGAACCGCCGCCTGGAGGCGGCGGACGGCAAGGTGACCGAGCGCTAACGGGCCGTCAGGCGAGTGGCGAGCTCGGGATAGTCCACGACGTACCCCTCCTCGTCGAACTCCAGGTCACCGCGGAAGTCGCCGGAGGCGAAACGGACCCGCCCGGGTCCGAGATGCGTGTACGTCTGCCGTAGGGCCACCCTAGGTTGTGAAGGGCGCGCAGCGCCCCTTCGAAAGGGGCGCGGGGCTGCGGTCCATATGCGGCTGCCGCCGCGCGGGCGCGACCAGCCACGACGGCCCCGCAGCCCCCCACGACTCGACCACCCCGACGAAGCCGTCAGCGACGACCGTTCTTCGGGTCAACCAGCCCCGCCCGACGCAGAGCATCCGCCATCGCACTGTTGGCCGGCGCCGCCGTCTGGCGCGAACCGCCACCACCGCCACGGCCCCCCTGCCGCTGCTGCGGCGGCCGCCCCCCGCGCTGCCGGCGCTCACCGGAACCGCCGCCCTGCCCCTGCGCGCCCTGTGCGGCCGCCTCGTCGTCCAGACGCAGCGTCAGCGAGATCCGCTTGCGCGGGATGTCGACGTCGAGGACCTTCACCTTGACGATGTCCCCGGGCTTCACCACGTCCCGCGGGTCCTTCACGAAGGTCTTCGACATCGCGGAGACGTGCACCAGACCGTCCTGGTGGACACCGACGTCCACGAACGCCCCGAAGGCGGCGACGTTCGTCACGACGCCCTCCAGGACCATTCCGGCCGACAGGTCGGAGATCTTCTCCACGCCGTCCTTGAAGACGGCCGTCTTGAACGCCGGACGCGGGTCGCGGCCGGGCTTCTCCAGCTCCTTGAGGATGTCGGTGACCGTCGGCAGACCGAACGTGTCGTCCACGAACTCCTGCGGCTTCAGCGAGCGCAGCACGGAGGTGTTGCCGATGAGCCCGGCGACCTCCTGCCCCACGGTCTTCACCATGCGCCGCACGACCGGGTACGCCTCCGGGTGCACGCTGGAGGCGTCCAGCGGGTCGTCACCGCCGCGGATCCGCAGGAAGCCCGCGCACTGCTCGTACGCCTTCGGGCCCAGCCGCGTCACCTTCTTCAGCTCACTCCGGGACGCGAACGGGCCGTTGGCGTCCCGGTGGGCCACGATGTTCTCGGCGAGCCCGGAGGTGATGCCGGAGACCCGGGCGAGCAGCGGCGCCGACGCCGTGTTGACGTCCACGCCCACGCCGTTCACACAGTCCTCCACCACCGCGTCCAGCGACCGCGACAGCTTCACCTCGGACAGGTCGTGCTGGTACTGGCCGACACCGATCGACTTCGGGTCGATCTTCACCAGCTCGGCCAGCGGGTCCTGCAGGCGCCGGGCGATGGACACGGCACCGCGCAGCGACACGTCCATGTCGGGCAGTTCCTGCGAGGCGAAGGCGGACGCCGAGTATACGGACGCGCCGGCCTCGGAGACCATCACCTTCGTCAGCTTCAGTTCCGGGTGCTTGGCGATGAGCTCACCGGCGAGCTTGTCGGTCTCGCGGGACGCCGTGCCGTTGCCGATCGCGACCAGCTCGACCGCGTGCTCCTTCGCGAGCCGCGCCAGCTTGGCGATGGCCTCGTCCCACCGGTTGGCCGGGACGTGCGGATGGATCACGTCCGTGGCGACGACCTTGCCGGTCGCGTCCACCACGGCGACCTTCACACCCGTACGGAAACCGGGGTCGAGACCGAGCGTGGCACGCGTGCCCGCGGGGGCCGCCAGCAGCAGGTCGCGCAGGTTCGCGGCGAAGACCCGCACCGCCTCGTCCTCGGCGGCCGTGCGCAGCCGCAGCCGCAGGTCGATGCCGAGGTGCACGAGGATGCGGGTGCGCCACGCCCAGCGGACCGTGTCCGTCAGCCACTTGTCGCCGGGACGGCCGCGGTCGGCGATCCCGAACCGGTGCGCGACGATCCCCTCGTACGACGACGGGCCGTCGGCCGGCTCCTCGGGCTCCAGGACGAGTTCGAGGACCTCCTCCTTCTCGCCGCGCAGCATGGCGAGGATGCGGTGCGAGGGCAGCTCGGTGAACGGCTCGGCGAAGTCGAAGTAGTCGGCGAACTTCGCGCCGGCCTCCTCCTTGCCGTCCCGCACCTTGGCGGCCAGCCGTCCCCGCACCCACATGCGCTCGCGCAGTTCGCCGATCAGGTCGGCGTCCTCCGAGAACCGCTCGGTGAGGATCGCCCTGGCGCCGTCGAGGGCCGCCTGCGGATCGGCCACGCCCTTGTCGGCGTCGACGAACGCGGCGGCCGCGGCGAGGGGCTCGACGGCCGGGTCGCCGAGCAGCCCCTCCGCCAGCGGCTCGAGACCGGCCTCACGCGCGATCTGCGCCTTGGTGCGCCGCTTCGGCTTGTACGGGAGGTAGATGTCCTCCAGACGCGCCTTCGTCTCGGCGCCCCGGATCCGTGCCTCCAGTTCCTCGGTGAGCTTGCCCTGCTCGCGCACCGACTCCAGGATGGCGCTCCTGCGTTCCTCCAGCTCCCGCAGATAGCGCAGCCGCTCCTCGACCGTGCGCAGCTGCGCATCGTCGAGCATCTCGGTCGCTTCCTTGCGGTAGCGGGCGATGAAGGGCACCGTAGAACCGCCGTCGAGCAGTTCCACGGCGGCCCTGACCTGCCGCTCCCGTACGCCGAGCTCCTCGGCGATCCTGCTTTCGATGGACCCTGCTCCGAGGGACCCGGGTGTCGTCACGATCCCGTACCGCCTTCTCCACTGAGGTTGCGCGGCAATTGTGGCAGGTGACACCGCGACTCGGGGATCAGGGCGGCCCCGGCAAGTCGGGGACCGGGCTCAGGCCCTGCGGCTGCGGGTGGCGGAGGACGCCCCGCCGAACAGCCGGGCCAGGGCACGGAAGGGCAGGGTCACGACGGTGGCGATGGCGCCGCCGATCTGGCGCAGCACGTCTGCGATAGCACGGAACACGTAATTCCCCTTTCACCTCTCCCGACCGGACCGGCCGGGAGAGGACGGGTACCTCACCGACGCCTCACCATGCGTCATGACGATCACGTGTCCCCGGGACGGTCACGACCGGTGCGGAGCGGCCCTCACGCCTTGCCCAGGAGATCAGCCGGATAGGCCCCCGCCGTGAGCGCCGCGTGCACGAACGCCCCACCCAGCTCGGTCAGCCGGGCGACGCCATCCGGGCCGAGGTGCTCGTACGGGGCCCGGTCGAGGCGGTCGGTCTCCCGCTCGATCTCCTCGCGCAGGGCGACGCCCCGCTCGGTCAGCTCGCCGGGCCCCTCCAGCAGCCCGCGCTCACGCAGCCGGTCCGTCGCCGCGTCCCAGTCCTCCTGGCGCCAGCCGCGGGTGGAGAACACCCACTTCGGTGCCATGCCCTTGCCCGTCGCCGTGTGGGTCACCATGGCCTCGAGGCCGTCCAGTCCCGCGGACATCAGCACGGCCAGGTGCCCGTCACCCCGGTGCTCGCGCAGCAGGGTCGCCGCATGCCAGTACGCGAGGTGCGGTTCCTCGGGAACGGGCAGGTCGGCGTGGGCGGCGTAGAGCGGCCGCGCCCCACGCGAGCAGGCCTCGGTGGCGCGCAGCGCGAGCCGCGCGGCCTCGGCCATCTCCGCCGACGCCACGGCCTCATCGCCCAGCAGACGGCGCAGCGTCGCGTCGACCGCACGCGCGCGGGCCGCCAGCACCTGGCCGGGCGTGGCGCTCTCCCACACCGCCGGCACGTGCCGGGCCACCAGCTCGTACTTGTAGTTGTAGAAGGCCGCCGCCACCGCCCCGGCCCCGACCGCTCCGAGGGCGGCGGACCGCACGGCGAAGTTCACGGCGTGGGGGTGGGTGACTCCGACGGCACCCAGCTCCCGCCCGAGGTCCGGCGAGAAGTAGTGCGTCGCGTGCAGGGAGTTGAGCACGTTGTGGCAGCGTCGGCCGGCGAGCGGCTCAAGGGCGGCAGTCGTCATGCCCGGCAGGTTACCAACCGCTTGGTATGTCCTCTACGGTCGTGCCTCGCGTGGCAGGAAAGGTGGGGAACTCGTCATTGCGGCCGTACTCGACGCCCGCGAAGAATCGACGGCATGGCCCAGCGCACCGTACTCGCCGTCCTCTTCGACGGCGTGCAGAGTCTCGACGTCAGCGGGCCCGTGGAGGTCTTCGCCGGGGCGGAGCTGCTCTCCCCGGGGTCGTACCGGATCCGCACGGCCTCCCTCGACGGCGCTCCCGTGCGGACCACCAGCGGCCTGACCCTCGTACCCGACGAGTCCCTGGCCACCGCGCCCGTCCCGCACATCCTCCTCGTCCCCGGCGGGCCGGGCTCCCTGAGCCCCGACCCGCGTCTGGTCGACTGGGTCCGCGAGCACGGACCGCGCCCGGCTCGTCTGGTCTCCGTGTGCACCGGCGCGGCGGTGCTCGCCGCGGCCGGCCTGCTGGACGGCCGTCGCGCCACCACCCACTGGGCCTACTGCGACCGGCTCGCCCGCGCCTACCCGGCCGTCGAGATCGACCCCGAGCCGGTCTTCGTGCGCGACGGGCACATCGCCACCTCGGCCGGTGTCACCGCCGGCATCGACCTCGCCCTCGCCCTGGTCGAGGAGGACCTGGGCCGGGAGGCCGCCCTCACCATCGCCCGGCACCTGGTGGTGTTCCTGCGCAGGCCCGGGAACCAGGCCCAGTTCAGCGCCCAGCTCGCCGCCCAGACCGCACAGCGCGAGCCCCTGAAGGAGATCCAGCGGTTCGTCGCCGAACGCCCCGACGCCGACCTCTCCGTCGAGGCCCTGGCCGCCCGCGCCCGCCTCTCACCCCGCCACTTCGCCCGCGCCTTCCGGGCGGAGACCGGCATGACGCCCGGCCGCTACGTGGACCGGGTCCGGCTCGAACACGCCCGCCGCCTGCTGGAGGACACCACGGACGGCATCGAGGAGATCTCCCGCACCAGCGGCTACGGCACCCCCGAGGCCATGCGCCGGGCCTTCGTCAGAACCCTGGGCACACCTCCGGCCGAGTACCGCCGCCGCTTCCGCCCCGCGACCACGCCCTGAACCGACCGTCCGGCCCACCCTCCGGCCCATGGAAAGGACCCCATGCAGATCGCGATCGTCCTCTACGACCGCTTCACCGCACTCGACGCCGTAGGACCGTACGAGACCCTCGGCCGGATCCCGGGCGCGGAGACCGTCTTCGTCGCCGAGGAGGCCGGACCCGTACGCAACGACACGGGGAATCTCGCGCTCGTCGCCGACCGGACCCTCGCCGACGTGCCGAACCCGGGCATCGTCGTCGTCCCCGGCGGCCCCGGCCAGGGGGCGCTGATGGAGCACGCGCCCCTGCTGGACTGGCTGCGCACCGCCGACGCCACGAGCACCTGGACGACGTCGGTGTGCACCGGCTCCCTGCTGCTCGCCGCCGCCGGACTGCTCAGGGGGCGGCGCGCCACATCCCACTGGCTGACGCTGGAGGAGCTGAAGCGGTTTGGAGCTGAACCCACGGGGGAGCGGGTGGTCACCGACGGGAAGTACGTCACCGCGGCGGGCGTGTCCTCCGGTATCGACATGGGGCTGACCCTGCTCGGCAGGGTCGCGGGCGACGAACACGCCCAGATCGTCCAGCTCGCCACCGAGTACGACCCGCAGCCGCCCTACGACGCCGGATCGCCCGGGAAGGCGCCCGCGCACCTCGTCGAGCTGCTCCGGACACACGCCGAGGCCATCCTCACGTAGACACGCTCCAGCCGAACCGCGGCTGCCGGCGCTCCAGGAACGCGGCGACGCCCTCGGCGGTGTCGCCGCTCGCCCGCGCCTGCCCGGCCCAGTGCGCGTCCCGGTCCGTACGTCCGTCCGCGAACTCCTTGGCCGCGGCCTGCGTCAGCTGTGAACGGGACACCAGGGTCCGCGTGAACTCGGCGACCCGCTTGCCGAGTTCGCCCTCGGGCAGTACCTCGTCGACCAGACCGGTGCGCGACGCCCGCCCCGCGTCGATCAACTCGCCCGAGAACAGAAGGTACTTGGCGGTGGCCGGCCCCACCAGGGACACCAGGCGCCTGGTCGAGGACGCCGGGTAGACGATGCCGAGCTTCGCGGGCGTCACACCGAACAGCGCCCCCTCCTCGGCGAACCGCAGATCACAGGCCGCCGCCAGCTGCGCGCCACCGCCCACGCAGTGCCCGCGCACCGCTGCCAGCGTCGGCTTCGGGAACGCGGCGAGCGCCTCCTCGGCCGCCACGGCCAGCCCCTGCGCCTCGTCCGGCGAGCCCCGGAGCGTCGAGATGTCGGCCCCGGCGCAGAACGTCCCGCCCTCGCCGGTGAGCACCAGCGCCCGCACGGCCGGATCGCCCGCCAGCGTGTCGAGCACCGGTGGCAGGGAACGCCACATCGCCGCCGTCATGGCGTTGCGCTTCTCCGGATGACGTATGACGACGGTCGCGACCGAGTCGGTCACGCTGTACAGCAGCTGCGGCTCCATGCGCCGGATGCTATCCGGAGGCCAAACCCGTACAACCCGAATAGTTCGCCGAGACGGCACAACAGAGGCAGGACCAGTCCCACAACTGACCGTGTCATACGCCAACGGTCAAAAGTGCTCGATAGTTGCTGACTTCTGTTCAGGCCTGGGGTCCGGAGCGCATCGTTACCAACACTCGAGGTGTGGCGACAATCGAGCGCGAGGGTGGCGACCGGACGATGGACGACGACGGGCGCGGGCCGGGCCCACGCCCACAGGGCGGCGCGGAGCCCCTCGGCCCCGGCCCCGCTCACCCACTGCCGTACGAGGGGGTCTGGCGGTTCTCCGCTCCGGCGGTCGACGCCTCTGTCCCGCAGGCCCGGCACGCCGTACGGGACCTGCTGCTGCGGCAGGGCGTGCCGGTCTCGGACGACCTGGCCCAGGGGCTGCTGCTGATCGTCTCGGAGCTGGTGACGAACGCCGTGAAGCACGCCGCGGTGCTGTCCCCGACGATCGCCGTCGAGGTGGCCGTCGGCGCCGAGTGGCTGCGCGTGTCCGTGGAGGACAACCACCCCTACCGGCCCACCGCCCTGGAGACCGACCACGGCCGGACCGGCGGACGCGGACTGCTGCTGGTGCGCGAGGTCGCCCGGGAGGCGGGGGGCCTGTGCGACGTCGACCACACCGCGAGCGGCGGCAAGGTGATCTGGGTCGCCCTGCCGCTCAAGCCCGCGCGCTTCTCCTAGTGCCTGCTGCGGCACTAGACGCCGGCGCCGCCCCTCTGGGCCCCGGCGCCGCCCCGCGCCGAGGAGGCATCACCAGCCGGCCGACGAGCCCGTCAGCTCCCTGATCGCCGGCCGGGCCGCGTCCAGGACGGTCATGAACCAGGACGAGAAGGTGTCCTTGGCGTGCCGCTCCGACAGCTCGGGCGGCGTCACGAACGCCGTCGACGCCACCTCCTCCGTGTCCGGCCGCAGCACGGCCTGCACCATGCCGACGAAGAGGTGGTTGTACTCCTGTTCCACCAGCCCGGACTCCGGGTCCGGGTGGTTGTAGCGGACCGTGCCCGCCTCCGCCAGCAGGGACGGGGACGCGCCGAGCTCCTCGAAGGTCCGCCGCGCCGCCGCCGCGAAGGGCGCCTCGCCCGGGTAGGGATGGCCACAGCACGAGTTCGACCACACGCCGGGGGAGTGGTACTTGCCGAGCGCGCGCTGCTGGAGCAGCAGCCGGCCGTACTCGTCGAAGAGGAACACGGAGAACGCGCGGTGCAGTTGTCCGGGTGGCTGGTGGGCGGCGAGCTTCTCCGCGGTGCCGATCGTCACGCCGTCCTCGTCGACCAGTTCCAGCAAAATCGCGTCTGCGGTGCCGTTCGACGGGTTGTGCGTCGCGGTGGCAGGTGTGATCGGCATACCCATCCTTCACATCGGTCTTCGCGCCCCAAGTCTGCCGTACGAATCCGGCACTCTCGGCACTTCGCGGCGCGCCCGCATGTCCCGCGCGACGGCGCGGAGCGCGGACAGGGCCGCTCGGTCGCCGGAAGAGGCACCCAGGAGGTGATCGTGCCCGGCGGGGTGGGCCGAAAATCGTCGCTGCCAAAGCGGTGGGAGTAGGGGCCGGGGGCGCGCGCCGTAGGGCTGCGTTCCCCGGCGCACTCACCCCGGCACGCGCCCCACCAGCACCTCCAGTACCAGTGGTGGCGTCAGTGACAGAGACGCGCCTCGTGCTCCGCGTGACCGCTCGGCTCCAGCTGGAAGGTGCAGTGCTCCACGTCGAAGTGGCCACCGAGGCAGTCCTGGAGCTCGTGGAGCATCTTCTCGTGGCCGATCACACTCAGCACGTCCGAGCTGACCACCACGTGTGCCGACAGCACCGGCATGCCCGAGGTGATCGTCCAGGCGTGCAGGTCGTGCACGTCCTCCACCCCGTCGGTGGCCAGGATGTGAGCCCGTACCTGCGCCATGTCGACCCCCTTGGGCGCCGCCTCCAGCAGGACGCCGAGGGTCTCGCGCAGCAGCTTCAACGTACGCGGCACGATCATCAGCGCGATGACGAGCGAGGCGATCGGGTCGGCGGCCTGCCAGCCCGTGAGCATGATCACTCCGGCCGCGACGATCACCGTGACCGAACCCAGGGCGTCCGCCGCCACCTCCAGGAACGCGCCCCGCACGTTCAGGCTCTCCTTCTGGCCGCGCATCAGCAGCGCCATCGACACCATGTTCGCGACGAGGCCGATCACACCGAACACGATGGCGAGCCCGCCCTCCGTGTCCGCCGGTGTGATGAAGCGCTGGACCGACTCGTACACGACGTAGCCGCCGACGCCGAGCAGCAGCAGACAGTTGGCCAGGGCGGCGAGGATCTCGGCGCGGGCGTAGCCGAAGGTGGCCCGGTCGCTGGGCGGGCGGTTCGCGAAGTGGATCGCGAGCAGTGCCATGCCGAGGCCCAGCGCGTCCGTCGCCATGTGCGCCGAGTCGGCGACGAGCGCGAGTGAGTCGGCGAGGACACCACCGACGATCTGCACGACCACGATGCCGAGCGTGATCGCCAGCGCGACCCGCAGCCTGCCGCGGTACGCCGAGGTCGCCGTACCGCCGGCCGCAGCGCCGTGCGCGTGCCCGTGATCGTGCCCTGCCCCCATGAAGGCCGCCCTCCTGTGTCCGCCCTGATCGTGCTCGGGCACCCCAGTGAACTACGGGTAGGGGGTATGTGCAACGCGGCACTGAACACCGTTGTCATGTGCCCTGACCTGCGGAAACGATGCGCAGGTCAGAGCATCCCGAGGGGATCAGGCGTCGTGGTGCAGCAGCCAGCCGCGCCACGCCGACTCCGCCATCTCGCGCACCCCGCGCCGCGCGGTCCAGCCGAGTTCCTCGGCCGCCCGCGCCGCCGAAGCCACCGCCCGCGGCGCGTCCCCGGCGCGGCGGGGCTCGACGACCGGGGGGCGCCGGTCGCCGGTGACCTCGCCGATGACCGTGATCAGCTCGCGCACCGAGACGCCCTCGCCGCGCCCGATGTTGACCGTCAGATCGCCGGATCGACCCCGCTCGGCGAGCCGCCGGGCCGCCGCGAGGTGTGCCTCCGCCAGGTCGGCGACGTGAATGTAGTCACGAACGCAGGTGCCGTCCGGGGTCGGGTAGTCGTCGCCGAAGATCCTCGGCGCCTCGTCGCGCGTGAGCCGGTCGAAGACCATCGGGACGATGTTGAAGACACCCGTGTCGGCCAGCTCCGGCGCCGCGGCGCCCGCGACGTTGAAATAGCGCAGACATACGGTGGAGATCCCGTGTGCCCGGCCCGCCGCCCGCACCAGCCACTCCCCGGTGAGCTTGGTCTCGCCGTACGGGTTCACCGGCGCGCAGGGCGTGTCCTCCGTGATGAGATCCACACCCGGGTCTCCGTACACGGCCGCCGACGAGGAGAAGACGAAGCGCTCGATCCCGGCCTCGGCGACGGCTTCCAGCAGGGTCGCCAGACCGCCGACGTTCTCCCGGTAGTACCGCGTCGGCTCCGCGACGGACTCCGCGACCTGCTTGCGTGCCGCGAGGTGCACCACCCCCGTCACGCCGTGCTCGGCGAACACCCGCTTCAGCAGGTCCCCGTCGAGCGACGAGCCCTCGACGAGCGGCACGCGGTCCGGGAGGCGCGCGGGCACCCCGGCCGAGAGGTCGTCCAGCGCGACGACGCGCTCCCCGGCCTCGGTCATGGCCCTGGCCACATGGGCCCCGATGTAGCCGGCCCCGCCGGTGATCAGCCAAGTCATGGTCGCCCACCCTAAGGGGTCCTTTCACCATGCCCGCCCGGGTCGCGCGGCCTGGCACCGCGCCTCGCAAGGCGCTCCGGCGCCTTGCGGTGCACGGCACCAGAGCACGCGACCTGATCGGGCGCCCATAGTGAAAGGACCCCTGAGCTGCCCCCGCCGAAGCCGGCGCAATGTCCTCGATGCCCGGTCTGGGAGGCGCGGTTTGTGGGGCGGGCCCCGGATCCACGATGATGATCGCGGCAGCGGCTTTGCGCGAACCGCGTTGATCAATCCGCCGAACGGGCGGTGAACACGGCCTTCCCGGCATCCGATAGCCTCTGCCGACAATGCCGCCCGGGAGCCACCGGAGCGGGCGCCCCCACCATGTACTGCACCGGCGCGGACGCGTCGGTACCCAGGGAGTGAGTTCGGTTGTCGACCGCCATCCTCACCGGTCAGCCGGTCCCCGGTTCGTCGATCGAGGGCGAACTGCGGTCCCTCGGCTTCGACGTACGGGTCGCGTCCGACGCCGCCGAGGCCGAGACCCTGCTCGCCGGGGTCCCGGGTGACCAGCGGGTCGCCCTGGTCGACGCCCGGTTCGTGGGGCACGTGCACGCGCTGCGCCTCGGCCTCACCGACCCCCGCTTCCCGCTCGCCGCGATCCCGGGCGCCGTCACCGCACAGCCCGCAGGCCGCCAGGCCCTGACCCGGGCGATGGCCCGCGAGAACTCCGCGGGCGGCGGCACCACCCTGGTCGACAGCCTCGCCGACCGCATCCTCACCGCCCTGGACGCCGACGGCACCGAGGTGCACCGCCCCGAGCTGGGCAGCCTCGTCGCCGCCGTCCCCGCCGACCCCCAGGCCCGCAACGAGGCACGGCAGGCGGTGGCGGACGTCGACGACGAGGCCGTACGCCTGAAGTCGGCCGTGAAGTCCCGCGACGGCTTCTTCACCACCTACTGCATCAGCCCGTACTCCCGCTACATCGCCCGCTGGTGCGCCCGCCGCGGCCTCACGCCCAACCAGGTCACCACCGCCTCGCTGCTCACCGCCCTCATAGCGGCGGCCTGCGCGGCCACCGGCACCCGCGGCGGCTTCGTCGCGGCCGGTGTCCTGCTGATCGCGTCCTTCGTGCTCGACTGCACCGACGGCCAGCTCGCCCGCTACTCCCTGCAGTACTCCACGCTCGGTGCCTGGCTCGACGCCACCTTCGACCGGGCCAAGGAGTACGCCTACTACGCGGGTCTCGCCCTCGGAGCCGCCCGCGGCGGCGACGACGTCTGGGCCCTCGCCCTCGGCGCCATGATCCTGCAGACCTGCCGGCACGTCGTGGACTTCTCCTTCAACGAGGCCAACCACGACGCCACCGCCAACACCAGCCCCACCGCTGCCCTCTCCGACAAGCTCGACAGCGTCGGCTGGACGGTCTGGGTACGGCGGATGATCGTCCTGCCCATCGGCGAGCGCTGGGCGATGATCGCGGTGCTCACCGCGGTCACCACCCCCCGCATCACCTTCTACGCGCTGCTCATCGGCTGCGCCTTCGCCGCGACCTACACCACCGCGGGCCGGGTGCTGCGCTCCCTGACCCGCAAGGCACGGCGCACCGACCGGGCCGCCGGGGCGCTGGCCGACCTCGCGGACAGCGGCCCGCTCGCCGACGCGCTCGCGCGGGTGCTGCGCAAGCTGCCGGCCAAGCCGCCGTCCGGCGCCCGCGTCCTCGTCGCCGTGCCCGGCGCGGCGCTGCTGATCCTCGCGGCGGCGCTCGAGCCGTACGGCAGCGTGCTGCCCGTCGCCGCGGCGGCCCTGTACGCGCTCACCTCGGCCGCCGCCGTCGCGCTGCCCCTCAAGGGCGCCCTCGACTGGCTCGTCCCCCCGCTCTTCCGTGCCGCCGAGTACGGCACGGTCCTCGTTCTCGCCGTCAAGGCGGACGTGAACGGAGCCCTTCCTGCGGCTTTCGGGCTGGTGGCCGCGGTCGCCTACCATCACTACGACACGGTGTACCGCATCCGCGGCAACGCCGGAGCGCCCCCGGCCTGGCTGGTGCGTTCCATCGGGGGGCACGAAGGACGGACGCTGCTCGTCACCGTCCTCGCCGCACTGCTCACCGCTTCGCAGTTCGTGGTCTCGCTCACGGTGCTCGCCGTGGCCGTGGCCCTGGTGGTGCTCGTCGAGAGCATCCGCTTCTGGGTGTCCGCAGGGGCGCCCGCCGTACACGATGAAGGAGAACCCGCATGATCGGCCTCGTGCTGGCGGCCGGCGCCGGACGGCGTCTGCGCCCCTACACCGACAGCCTTCCCAAGGCTCTGGTGCCGGTGGGCCCCGCGGGCATAGAGGGCGAACCCACGGTTCTCGACCTCACTCTCGCCAACTTCGCCGAGGTCGGCCTCACCGAGGCCGGGATCATCGTCGGCTACCGCAAGGAGGCCGTGTACGCGCGCAAGGAAGCGCTGGAGAAGAAGTACGGCCTCAAGCTCACCCTCATCGACAACGACAAGGCCGAGGAGTGGAACAACGCCTACTCCCTGTGGTGCGGGCGTGACGCCCTCAAGGACGGTGTGATCCTCGCCAACGGCGACACCGTGCACCCGGTCTCCGTCGAGAAGACGCTGCTCGCCGCCCGCGGCGAGGGCAAGCGGATCATCCTCGCCCTGGACACGGTCAAGGACCTGGCCGACGAGGAGATGAAGGTCGTCGTCGACCCCGACAAGGGCATGACGAGGATCACCAAGCTCATGGACCCCGCCGAGGCCACCGGCGAGTACATCGGCGTCACCCTGATCGAGGGCGACGCCGCACCCGAGCTGGCCGACGCGCTGAAGACCGTGTGGGAGACCGACCCGCAGCAGTTCTACGAGCACGGCTACCAGGAACTGGTCAACCGCGGCTTCCGTATCGACGTGGCGCCGATCGGCGACGTCAAGTGGGTGGAGATCGACAACCACGACGATCTCGCCCGTGGACGGGAGATCGCATGCCAGTACTGACCCGGCTGATTCCCTCACCGGTCGTCGTCGACATCCGCCCCGGCGCCCTCGACGACCTGGCCTGTGTGCTCGCCGACGAGCGGATCTCGCAGTCCGGCAAGCTCGCCATCGCGGTCAGCGGCGGCTCCGGCGCCAGGCTGCGCGAGCGGATCGCGCCGACGCTGCCCGGCGCCACCTGGTACGAGGTCGGCGGCGGCACCATCGACGACGCCGTGCGGCTGGCGAGCGACATAAAGGCCGGTCACTTCGACGCCGTCGTCGGGCTGGGCGGCGGGAAGATCATCGACTGCGCCAAGTTCGCGGCGGCCCGGGTCGGCCTCCCGCTGGTCGCCGTCGCCACCAACCTCGCGCACGACGGGCTGTGCTCGCCGGTCGCGACCCTCGACAACGACGCGGGCCGCGGCTCCTACGGAGTGCCCAACCCGATCGCGGTCGTCATCGACCTCAACGTGATCCGTGAGGCCCCCGTCCGCTTCGTCCGCTCCGGCATCGGCGACGCCATCTCCAACATCTCCGCCGTCGCGGACTGGGAGCTGGCCAACCGCGTCAACGGCGAGAAGGTCGACGGTCTGGCCGCCGCCATGGCCCGGCAGGCCGGCGAGGCGGTGCTGAGGCACCCGGGCGGCGTCGGCGACGACGGCTTCCTCCAGGTGCTCGCCGAGGCACTGGTCCTCACCGGTATCGCCATGTCCGTGTCGGGCGACTCCCGCCCGTCCTCCGGGGCGTGCCACGAGATCAACCACGCCTTCGACCTGCTCCACCCGAAGCGCGCGGCAGCCCACGGCGAGCAGTGCGGCCTCGGTGCCGCCTTCGCGATGTACCTGCGCGGAGCCCATGAGGAGTCGGCCTACATGGCCGAGGTGCTGCGCCGTCACGGCCTGCCCGTGCTGCCGGACGAGATCGGCTTCACGACGGACGAGTTCGTCGAGGCCGTCGAGTACGCCCCGCAGACCCGGCCCGGCCGCTACACCATCCTCGAACACCTCGACCTGAACACCGAACAGATCAAGGACACCTACACCGACTATGTCAAGGCCATCGGTAGCTGAACTACGCCCCGTCGTTCACCCCGCAGGGGTGAAGGACCGGCGCAGCGGTGAGCACTGGATGGGACGCCTCTACATGCGCGAGGTGTCCCTGCGGGTCGACCGCTACCTGGTGAACACCAGGGTCACGCCCAACCAGCTCACGTACCTGATGACCGTCTTCGGTGTGCTCGCGGCCCCGGCGCTTGTCGTGCCGGGGATCGCGGGCGCCGTGCTGGGCGTGGTGTGCGTCCAGATGTATCTGCTGCTGGACTGCGTCGACGGCGAGATCGCGCGCTGGAAGAAGCAGTACTCCCTGGGCGGCGTCTACCTGGACCGCGTCGGCGCCTACCTCACCGACGCCGCGGTGCTCACCGGCTTCGGCCTGCGCGCCGCCGACCTGTGGGGCAGCGGCCGTATCGACTGGCTGTGGGCCTTCCTCGGCACCCTGGCCGCCCTCGGCGCCATCCTGATCAAGGCCGAGACCGACCTGGTCGGCGTCGCCCGGCACCAGGCCGGGAAGCCGCCGGTCCAGGAGGCCGCCGCCGAGATGCGCTCCTCCGGCATGGCGCTGGCCCGCAAGGCCGCCGCCGCCCTGAAGTTCCACCGGCTGATCCTCGGCATCGAGGCGTCCCTGGTGATCCTGGTGCTGGCGATCGCCGACCAGGTCCGCGGCGACCTGTTCTTCTCCCGGCTCGGCGTGGCGGTGATGGCCGGGATCGCCCTGGTGCAGACCCTGCTGCACCTCGTGTCCATCCTGGCCTCCAGCAGGCTGAAGTGAGCGGCATGAAGGTCGGCGCCGTCATCATCACCATGGGCAACCGGCCCGAGGAGCTGCGCGCCCTGCTCGACTCCGTCGCCAAGCAGGACGGCGACCGGGTCGAGGTGGTCGTCGTCGGCAACGGCTCGCCCGTCCCGGACGTCCCCGAGGGCGTCCGCACCATCGAGCTGCCCGAGAACCTCGGCATCCCCGGCGGCCGCAACGTCGGCATCGAGGCCTTCGGCCCCGCCGGCCGGGACGTCGACATCCTGCTGTTCCTCGACGACGACGGCCTGCTCGCGAGCCATGACACCGCCGAGCTGTGCCGGAAGGCGTTCGAGGCGGACCCGAAGCTCGGCATCGTGAGTTTTCGCATAGCCGACCCGGAGACCGGCGTCACCCAGCGCCGCCACGTCCCCCGGCTGCGCGCCGCCGACCCGATGCGCTCCTCGCGCGTGACCACCTTCCTCGGCGGCGCCAACGCCGTCCGCACCCGCGTCCTCGCCGAAGTCGGCGGACTGCCGGACGAGTTCTTCTACGCCCATGAGGAGACCGACCTGGCGTGGCGGGCCCTCGACGCGGGCTGGATGATCGACTACCGCTCCGACATGGTGCTGTACCACCCGACGACCGCTCCCTCGCGGCACGCCGTCTACCACCGTATGGTCGCCCGCAACCGGGTCTGGCTGGCCCGCCGCAACCTGCCCGCGCCGCTCGTCCCGGTCTACCTCGGGGTGTGGCTGCTGCTCACCCTCGTACGCCGCCCGTCCCGCCCCGCGCTGCGGGCCTGGTTCGGCGGATTCCGCGAGGGCTGGACCACTCCGTGCGGACCCCGCCGGCCCATGAAGTGGCGTACGGTGTGGCGGCTGACCCGACTGGGCCGGCCCCCCGTCATCTGACAAGCTCGTATCCGGAGTGTCCGGGAGTATCCGGGAGGGGCCGTACGCTGGCCCCCGGCTCATGCGGGCCCGCACTGGCCGCGCATCTCGAAGACGAAAGTTTCCACTAGTGAGTGAGACAACGCACGACGCCACGGTCGCGGTGAGCGCGACCGCGGCGCCCGACGAGGGCCTCACGGCGCCGGAACTCGCCGCCAAGCACGGGCTGAGCGTGAGCGGCGCCCGGCCGTCCCTCATCGAGTACGTCCGTCAGCTCTGGGACCGGCGGCACTTCATCCTCGCCTTCTCCCGGGCGAAGCTGACCGCCCAGTACAGCCAGGCCAAGCTCGGCCAGCTGTGGCAGGTGGCCACGCCGCTGCTGAACGCGGCCGTGTACTTCTTCATCTTCGGCCTGCTGCTGGAGGCCGACCGGGGCATGTCCCGCGAGGTGTACATCCCGTTCCTGGTCACGGGCGTGTTCGTGTTCACCTTCACGCAGAGCTCGGTGATGGCGGGCGTACGCGCGATCTCCGGCAACCTCGGACTGGTCCGCGCCCTGCACTTCCCGCGCGCCTCGCTGCCGATCTCCTTCGCGCTGCAGCAGCTCCAGCAACTGCTGTTCTCGATGATCGTGCTGTTCGCCGTGGCGATCGGCTTCGGCAGCTACCCGGACCTGTCCTGGGCGCTGATCGTGCCCGTGCTGGCCCTGCAGTTCTGCTTCAACACCGGCCTCGCGATGATCATGGCGCGGGCCGGGGCCAAGACGCCGGACCTCGCGCAGCTGATGCCGTTCGTGATGCGGACGTGGATGTACGCGTCCGGGGTGATGTTCTCCATCCCGATCTTCCTCAAGGACAAGCCGGACTGGATCGCGAACCTCCTGCAGTGGAACCCGGCCGCGATCTACATGGACCTGATGCGCTTCTCCCTCATCGACGGCTACGGCTCGGAGAACCTCCCCGACCACGTGTGGGCGGTCGCGGGCGGCTGGGCGGTGCTGTTCGCCCTCGGCGGCTTCGTGTACTTCTGGAAGGCGGAGGAGAGGTACGGCCGTGGCTGAGCAGAAGCAGGACGCACGGATTCCCACCGTCATCGCGGACGACCTGCACATCGTCTACCGCGTCAACGGCGCCAAGACCGGCAAGGGCAGCGCCACCGCCGCTCTGAGCCGCATGCTCAGGCGAGGCTCCGACGACGCGGCGCGGGGGGTGCGCAAGGTGCACGCCGTGCGGGGCGTCTCCTTCGTGGCGTACCGCGGTGAGGCCATCGGCCTGATCGGCTCCAACGGCTCCGGCAAGTCGACCCTGCTGCGGGCCATCGCCGGTCTGCTGCCCGCCGAGCAGGGCAAGGTCTACACCGACGGCCAGCCCTCGCTGCTCGGCGTCAACGCGGCCCTGATGAACGACCTCACCGGCGAGCGGAACGTCATACTGGGCGGCCTCGCCATGGGCATGTCCCGCGAGGAGATCAAGGACCGCTACCAGCAGATCGTCGACTTCTCCGGCATCAACGAGAAGGGCGACTTCATCACCCTGCCCATGCGCACCTACTCGTCCGGCATGGCGGCCCGGCTCCGCTTCTCCATCGCCGCGGCCAAGGACCACGACGTCCTGATGATCGACGAGGCCCTCGCCACCGGCGACAGGAAGTTCCAGAAGCGTTCCGAGGACCGCATCCGGGAGCTGCGCAAGGAAGCCGGCACGGTGTTTCTGGTCAGCCACAACAACAAGTCGATCCGCGACACCTGCAACCGGGTCCTGTGGCTGGAACGTGGCGAGCTGCGCATGGACGGCCCGACCGACGAGGTGCTCAAGGAGTACGAGAAGTTCACGGGCAAGTAGACCGGCCGGCCGGGGCCCCGCCGGAACTGTTCCGGCGGGGCCCGCGTCTGCAAAGGAAACGTCAACTCCGGCCCATCTCAGGAATCTTGGGGCCAATCGGTGTGTTCTCGTGATGCACAGGACACCCTGGCGAACCGCGACACGTTGTACAACGTAAGCTGTACCGGTCCCGAAACACGGCAATCAGGGCGATAATGCGCGACACCGCTCGTCGGACCGCCGTGCGGACGGCTGGGCGGCGTGTCCGAAATAGTGTGTATTGGGTCGGCAGTGTAGAACGGGAGATGTGACGGCGATGGCTACGGAAACTCCCCAGCTCCACGCAGCACGTGCCGTCCCCGCTCCGGGCAGTCGGCGGTGACGGGAACCGGCACGGCCCGCGCCCTCGATCCGGAGCGCGGCACCCTCGACAAGGCCGCGGGTGAGAACTTCCCGGTGGCCCCGTTCTTCCTGCCCCGGGCCTGGCGCGAGGACCTCATGGCCGTCTACGGTTTCGCCCGCCTCGTCGACGACATCGGCGACGGCGACCTGGCCCCGGGCGGCGCCGACGCCCGCCTGCTCGGCGTGTCCCCCGAGGAGGCCGAGGACCGGCTGGCCCTGCTGGACGCGTTCGAGGCCGACCTGCGCAGGGTCTTCGACTCGACCCCCCACCACCCCCTGCTGCGCCGCCTCCAGCCGACCGTGCGCCGCCGTTCGCTCACCCCCGGGCCGTTCCTCGGCCTGATCGCCGCCAACCGCCAGGACCAGGTGGTCAGGCGGTACGAGACCTACGACGACCTCCTCGCGTACTGCGAGCTGTCCGCCAACACCGTCGGCCGTCTCGTCCTCGCCGTCACCGGCACCTCGTCGCCCGAGCGGATCCGCCGCTCCGACATGATCTGCACGGCCCTCCAGATCGTCGAGCACCTCCAGGACGTGGCCGAGGACCTCGGCAGTGACCGTGTTTACCTGCCCGCCGCCGACATGAAGCGTTTTCATGTCGAGGAGGCGGATCTCGCCACGAAAACCGCCGGAGCGTCGGTCCGTGCGCTGATTGCGTACGAAGCGCAAAGGGCCCGGGATCTCCTGAATGAAGGCGCCCCCTTGGTGGGTAGCGTCCACGGCAGGCTGAAGCTGCTGCTCGCAGGGTTCGTGGCAGGGGGAAGGGCGGCCGTCCGCGCGATCGCCGCCGCCGATTACGACGTACTTTCCGGCCCGCCCAAGCCCGGCAAGGTCCAGTTGCTGCGTGAGGTGGGCGTGACTCTGCGAGGGAAGGGGTGATCCGGACCGTGGAGTCGGAACCGCACGCGTCCCCACCGGTACTCGCCGCCTACAGCTACTGCGAGGCCGTCACCGGGCGGCAGGCCCGTAACTTCGCCTACGGCATCCGGCTGCTGCCGGCGCCCCAGCGCCGTGCGATGTCGGCGCTGTACGCGTTCTCGCGGCGGGTCGACGACATCGGCGACGGCGCGCTCGCCGGCGACGTCAAGGTCGCCAGGCTGGAGGAGACCCGGGCGCTGCTCACCCGGATCCGCGAGGACGAGATCGACGAGGACGACACCGACCCGGTCGCCGTCGCCCTCACCCACGCCGCCCGGCACTTCCCGATCCCGCTCGGCGGGCTCGACGAGCTCATCGACGGCGTCCTGATGGACGTCCGCGGCGAGACCTACGAGACCTGGGACGACCTGAAGGTCTACTGCCGCTGTGTGGCGGGTGCCATCGGGCGCCTCTCGCTCGGGGTGTTCGGCACGGAACCGGGGGCGCGCGGCGTCGACCGCGCGCCCGAGTATGCCGACACGCTCGGGCTCGCGCTCCAGCTCACCAACATCCTCAGAGACGTACGCGAGGACGCCGTGGGCGGCCGTACCTATCTGCCCGCCGACGACCTCGCCAAGTTCGGCTGCTCGGCCGGTTTCAGCGGGCCACGGCCACCGGAGGGCTCCGACTTCGCGGGCCTCGTGCACTTCGAAGTGCGACGGGCCCGCGCTCTTTTCGCCGAGGGCTACCGGCTGCTCCCGATGCTCGACCGGCGAAGCGGCGCCTGCGTCGCCGCCATGGCCGGCATCTACCGCCGCCTCCTCGACCGCATCGAGCGCGACCCGGAGGCCGTGCTGCGCGGCCGCGTCTCCCTGCCCGGCCGGGAGAAGGCCTATGTCGCGGTGCGCGGCCTGTCCGGCCTGGACGCCCGGCACGTGACCCGACGGGCCGTCAGGAGGCGTGTGTGACGAACGAACGGACGCGCGGTCAGGTCCCCGGCGGGACGGCTTGTCCCCGCCGCGGGGCGACGCCGTGCGGCGACCCCCGCGTGCGCCGTGCGGCCGGACAGGTGCTCGCCGGGAGGGGCACCCCCCGGCCCCCGTACGGCTGCTGCGCGCGGCCGGGGTCCGGGAGGCCGCCCGGAGCGGGGCGCGCCTCCGGCGGCCAGGTGTCGCACGGCGGTACCCCGCCGTGCGAACGGAGTGTCCGCCGCGTGGCCGAGCCTTTGTTCGTCCTGTCCGGTCACGGTGGCGAGGTGACGCATGGCGGTGTCCTGCCGTGCGACTGGCGCTTTTGCCGCGCGGCCGAGTACTCGTTCGTCCCGGCCCGGTCGCGTGAACGCGTAGCGGTCGGCGGTGCGTCGTGCCCCGGCGCCGCCCGGGACAAGCGGCGGGCAACCCTCCGGCGTGCGGTCGCGTCCCTGACTGAGATGGTCGGCCGTGCGTCATGCGAGCCGCACGGCCGCCGCGCAGGGGAGGGTGCACGATGACCCACGGCACGCGGTCCGAGGGACCGGACGGACGGCACGCCGTCGTGGTGGGCGGCGGACTCGCCGGCACCACCGCCGCGCTCGCGCTCGCCGACGCCGGAGTGCGCGTCACCCTGCTGGAGGGCCGGCCGCGACTCGGCGGCCTGGCCTTCTCCTTCCAGCGCGGCGAGCTCACCATCGACAACGGACAGCACGTCTACCTGCGCTGCTGCACCGCCTACCGCTGGTTCCTCGACCGCGTCGAGGGCGCCGCCCTGGCTCCGTTGCAGGACCGGCTCGACGTACCCGTCCTGGACGCCGCGCGGCCCGCGGGGCGCCGGCTCGGCAGGCTGCGGCGCGACGCGCTGCCCGTGCCCCTGCACCTGGGCCGCAGCCTCGCCGCCTACCCACACCTGTCGCTGGCCGACCGCGCCCGGGTGGGCCGGGCCGCGCTCGCGCTCAAGGGGCTCGACCTCGCCGATCCGGCCCTGGACACACAGGACTTCGGCAGCTGGCTGGCCGCGCACGGCCAGTCCGCGCGGGCCGTCGAGGCCCTGTGGGACCTGGTCGGGGTCGCCACCCTCAACGCGGTCGCCGGGGACGCCTCGCTGGGGCTCGCCGCGATGGTGTTCAAGACCGGTCTGCTCTCCGACCCGGGCGCGGCCGACATCGGCTGGGCGCACGTCCCGCTCGGCGACCTGCACGACCGGCTGGCCCGCAAGGCCCTCGACTCCGCGGGCGTCCGCACCGAGGTCCGCACCCGGGTCGCCTCCGTCTCCGGGAACGGGGACGGACGCTGGAACGTCCAGGTGCCCGGCGAGACGCTTCAGGCCGACGCGGTGGTGCTCGCCGTACCGCAGCGCGAGGCCCACGACCTGCTTCCCGACGGTGCCCTCGACGCCCCCGAACGGCTCCTGGGCATCGGCACCGCGCCCATCCTCAACGTCCATGTGGTCTACGACCGGAAGGTGCTGGCCCGGCCGTTCTTCGCCGCGCTCGGCAGCCCCGTGCAGTGGGTCTTCGACCGCACCGCGGCATCCGGGCTGCGTGACGGGCAGTACCTCGCCCTCTCCCAGTCGGCGGCCCAGGACGAGATCGACCAGCCCGTGGCCGTGCTCCGCGAGCGGTACCTGCCCGAACTGGAGCGCCTGCTGCCGCTCACCCGCGGTGCCGAAGTGAAGGACTTCTTCGTCACCCGGGAGCGCACCGCGACGTTCGCTCCCACCCCCGGCGTCGAGCGCCTCAGGCCCGGCGCCCGCACCAAGGCATCCGGCCTGTACCTGGCCGGAGCGTGGACCGCCACAGGGTGGCCCGCGACCATGGAGAGTGCGGTCCGCAGTGGCGTCGGCGCGGCGGACGCCGTGCTGGACGCCCTGGGCCGGCCCCGCCCTCGCCACCTCTTCGAGTTCGAGGAGGCGGCGTGACGCTCGATCAGGGCAGCGCGGCAGGCGGCCCCCGCACCCTCGGTACCGCAACAAGAGGAGAGACTGTGCCCACTGTGCCCCCGGCCTCGAAGGCCGCTCGAGAGACCGCGGTGGACGTGGCCGCGCTCCTGGAGCGCGGCCGGACCCTGGCCTCGCCGGTACTGCGGGCGGCCATCGACCGCCTGGCACCTCCCATGGACACTGTTGCCGCCTACCACTTCGGATGGATCGACGCCCAGGGCAGGCCCGCGGCCGGAGACGGCGGCAAGGCCGTGCGCCCCGCGCTCGCCGTGCTGTCCGCCGAGGTCATGTCCGCCGCCCCCGAGACCGGCATCCCCGGCGCCGTCGCCGTGGAACTCGTCCACAACTTCTCCCTCCTCCACGACGACCTGATGGACGGCGACGAACAGCGCCGGCACCGCGACACCGTGTGGAAGGTGCACGGCCCCGCCCAGGCCATCCTGGTCGGCGACGCCCTGTTCGCCCTGGCCAACGAGATGCTCCTCGAACTCGGCACCGTCGAGGCCGGCCGCGCCACCCGCCGTCTCACCACCGCCACCCGTGCCCTGATCGACGGTCAGGCCCAGGACATCTCCTACGAGCACCGCGACCGCGTCACCGTCGAGGAGTGCCTGGAGATGGAGGGCAACAAGACCGGCGCCCTGCTCGCCTGCGCCAGCTCCATCGGCGCGGTCCTCGGCGGCGCCGACGACCGCACCGCCGACACCCTCGAGAGGTACGGCTACCACCTGGGCCTCGCCTTCCAGGCCGTCGACGACCTCCTCGGCATCTGGGGCGACCCGGACTCCACCGGCAAGCAGACCTGGAGCGACCTGCGCCAGCGCAAGAAGTCGCTGCCGGTGGTGGCCGCGCTCGCGGCGGGCGGGTCCGCCTCCGAGCGGCTCGGCGAGATCCTCGCCGCCGACGCCAAGAGCAGCGACTTCGAGAACTTCTCCGAGGAGGAGTTCGCGGCCCGGGCCGCCCTCATCGAGGAGGCGGGCGGCCGCGAGTGGACCGCCGACGAGGCACGCCGTCAGCACACCATCGCCATCGAAGCCCTCGACGCCATCGACATGCCCGACCGGGTGCGGGAGCAGTTCACGGCGCTCGCCGACTTCGTCGTCGTACGAAAGAGATGATCACTATCGGCCGAATAACCCTCGCGTAGTCGCCGGCCGGTGCCGCGAGACACCACGGAGCACCGGCCGACGGCGGACCCACAGCAGCTGCACACCTTGCACCACTGCACGAAGGGGAAGCCATGACAGCGACGACCGACGGAAGCACCGGGGCCCTGCCACCCCGGGCCGACGCGGCCAGCGAACACGACATCGAGACCCCCGAGGCGGCCGGGGTACGAGAAGCCGCCGTACGCGCCGCACGGCGCGCCACCGACTTCCTGCTCTCCCGCCAGGACGCCCAGGGCTGGTGGAAGGGCGACCTCGAAACCAACGTCACGATGGACGCCGAGGACCTGATGCTACGTCAGTTCCTTGGGGTCCTCGACGAGAAGACCGCACAGGCCGCGGCGCTCTTCATCCGCGGCGAGCAGCGCGAGGACGGCACCTGGGCCTCTTTCTACGGCGGACCGGGCGAACTCTCCACCACCATCGAGGCGTACGTCGCTCTGCGCCTGGCCGGTGACGCGCCCGACTCCCCGCACCTGGCGAAGGCCTCCGCCTGGATCCGCGAGCAGGGCGGCATCGCCGCCGCCCGGGTCTTCACCCGGATCTGGCTGGCCCTGTTCGGCTGGTGGAAGTGGGAGGACCTGCCCGAACTCCCGCCGGAGCTCATCTGGTTCCCGAAGTGGGTGCCGCTCAACATCTACGACTTCGGCTGCTGGGCCCGGCAGACCATAGTGCCGCTCACGATCGTCTCCGCGAAGCGGCCGGTACGCCCCGCGCCCTTCCCGCTCGACGAGCTGCACACCGACCCGGCCCGGCCCAACCCGCCCAGACCCCTCGCGCCGGCGTTCAGCTGGGACGGGGCGTTCCAGCGCATGGACAAGGGTCTGCACGCCCTGCGGAAGGTGGCTCCGCGCGGACTGCGCCGAGCCGCCATGAACGCCGCCGCCCGCTGGATCATCGAGCGGCAGGAGAACGACGGCTGCTGGGGCGGCATCCAGCCCCCCGCCGTGTACTCGATCATCGCCCTGCACCTGCTCGGCTACGACCTTCAGCACCCCGTGATGCGCGAAGGCCTGGCCTCCCTGGACCGGTTCGCCGTGTGGCGCGAGGACGGGGCCCGGATGGTCGAGGCCTGCCAGTCGCCGGTGTGGGACACCTGCCTCGCCGCGATCGCGCTCGTCGACGCCGGACTGCCCGCCGACCACCCGCAGTTGGTGAAGGCCGCGGACTGGATGCTGGGCGAGGAGATCGTCCGCCCCGGTGACTGGTCGGTGCGCCGGCCCGGACTGCCGCCCGGTGGCTGGGCGTTCGAGTTCCACAACGACAACTACCCCGACATCGACGACACCGCCGAGGTGATCCTCGCGCTGCGCCGGATCACCCACCACGACCCGGTGCGGGTCGACAAGGCCGTCGGGCGCGGGGTGCGCTGGACCCTCGGCATGCAGTCGAAGAACGGGGCGTGGGCCGCCTTCGACGTCGACAACACCAGCCCGTTCCCCAACCGGCTGCCGTTCTGCGACTTCGGCGAGGTCATCGACCCGCCCTCCGCCGACGTCACCGCGCACGTCATCGAGATGCTCGCGGTGGAGGGCCTCGCCCACGACCCGCGCACCCGGCGCGGCATCGAGTGGCTGCTGGCGGAGCAGGAACCGGACGGCTCGTGGTTCGGACGCTGGGGCGTCAACTACGTCTACGGCACCGGCTCCGTCGTACCCGCCCTGGTCGCGGCCGGCCTCCCCGGGGCGCACCCGGCGATCCGGCGGGCGGTGAGCTGGCTGGAGTCGGTCCAGAACGACGACGGCGGCTGGGGCGAGGACCTGCGCTCCTACAAGTACGTCAAGGAGTGGAGCGGCAGGGGCGCCTCGACCGCCTCCCAGACGGCATGGGCCCTGATGGCCCTGCTCGCGGCGGGGGAGCGGGACTCCAAGGCCGTCGAACGTGGCGTCGAGTGGCTCGCCGCCACCCAGCGGGAGGACGGCTCCTGGGACGAGCCGTACTTCACGGGGACGGGCTTCCCGTGGGACTTCTCGATCAATTACCACCTCTACCGGCAGGTGTTCCCGCTCACCGCGCTCGGCCGGTACGTCCACGGGGAGCCCTTCGCCGACCGGCTCAAGGGCAGCTGATGAGCACCCGGCCCGCCCCGGCCCCGCTGCTGATCGCCTGCGCGCTCGGCATCGAGCAGCTCGCCCTGCGCGCGGGGGAGTGCGGCGGCGCGGGCGTCCCGGTGACCGTGCTGCGCACGGGCATGGGGCCCGCGGCGGCCGAGCGGTCCGTCACCCGGATGCTCGCCGACGTGGCCCTGCGCGACGCCGCCGTCCTGGCCACCGGCTTCTGCGCGGGACTCGCCCCCGGCATGCACCCCGGGGACCTGGTCGTCGCCGAGGAGACCCGCGACCCGCACGGCACGACCGCCTGTGTGGGGACCGAACGGCTGGTCAAGGAGCTGGTCCGCGCCGTGCCCGGACGGACCGTGCACACCGGTCCGCTCACCGGCTCCGACCATGTCGTGCGCGGCCAGGAACGCTCCGATCTGTTCGCGACCGGCGCGATCGCGGTCGACATGGAGTCCGCCGCCACGCTCCTGAGCGCCGTGCGCGCGGGCGAGCGCCCGGTTGCGGCCGTCCGGGTGGTCGTGGACGCTCCTGAACATGAACTGGTCCGGATCGGCACGGTGCGCGGTGGAATATCGGCTTTCCGTGTCCTTCGCTCCGTCTTTCCCGCTTATCTCGAATGGCACCGTTCCTTGCTGCTCCCCAGGAGGTGAGCCAGATGGCCATGCCGCTCCGACAGTCCATCAAGGTCGCTACGTACTTGGCTGAACAGAAGCTCCGCCGGCGGGACAAGTTCCCGCTCATCGTCGAGCTGGAGCCGCTGTTCGCCTGCAACCTCAAGTGCGAGGGTTGCGGCAAGATCCAGCATCCGGCGGGGGTGCTCAAGCAGCGGATGCCGGTCGCCCAGGCCGTGGGGGCGGTGCTGGAGTCCGGTGCCCCGATGGTGTCCATCGCCGGTGGCGAGCCACTGATGCACCCGCAGATCGACGAGATCGTGCGTCAGCTGGTGGCAAGGCGCAAGTACGTCTTCCTGTGCACCAACGCACTGCTCCTGCGTAAGAAGATGGACCAGTTCAGGCCCTCCCCCTACTTCGCCTTCGCCGTGCACATCGACGGGCTGCGTGAGCGGCACGACGAGTCGGTCGCCAAGGAGGGCGTCTTCGACGAGGCGGTGGAGGCCATCAAGGAGGCCAAGCGGCGCGGCTTCCGGGTGACCACCAACTCGACCTTCTTCAACACCGACACCCCGCAGACCGTCGTCGAGGTGCTGAACTTCCTCAACGACGACCTCCAGGTCGACGAGATGATGATCTCGCCCGCCTACGCCTACGAGAAGGCTCCCGACCAGGAGCACTTCCTGGGCGTGGAGCAGACCCGCGAGCTGTTCAGGAAGGCCTTCGCGGGTGGTAACCGGCGCCGCTGGCGGCTCAACCACTCCCCGCTCTTCCTGGACTTCCTGGAGGGCAAGGTCGACTTCCCGTGCACCGCGTGGGCGATCCCGAACTACTCGCTCTTCGGCTGGCAGCGCCCCTGCTATCTGATGGCCGACGGGTACGTGCCGACGTACCGGGAGCTGGTCGAGGACACCGACTGGGACAAGTACGGCCGCGGCAAGGATCCGCGGTGCGCCAACTGCATGGCGCACTGCGGCTACGAGCCCACCGCCGTCCTCGCCACCATGGGGTCCCTGAAGGAGTCGCTGCGCGCCATGCGCGAGACGGTCTCCGGAAACCGGGAGTGACGACATGACCGCCGTACCCCTGGGGGTCCCCGAGGTGCCGGCCCGGCCGATCGCGGAGCGGCGCGTCTCGCGCCGGATCCAGGTCGGTCCGGTGGCGGTCGGCGGCGGGGCGCCGGTGTCGGTGCAGTCGATGACGACGACCCGCACCTCCGACATCGGCGCCACGTTGCAGCAGATCGCCGAGCTCACCGCGTCCGGCTGCCAGATCGTCCGGGTCGCCTGCCCCACGCAGGACGACGCGGACGCGCTGGCGACCATCGCCCGCAAGTCGCAGATCCCGGTGATCGCGGACATCCACTTCCAGCCCAAGTACGTCTTCGCGGCCATCGAGGCGGGCTGCGCCGCCGTCCGCGTCAACCCCGGCAACATCAAGCAGTTCGACGACCGGGTCAAGGAGATCGCGCAGGCCGCCCAGGACCACGGCACCCCGATCCGGATCGGCGTCAACGCCGGATCACTGGACCGGCGGCTGCTCCAGAAGTACGGCAAGGCGACCCCGGAGGCGCTCGTCGAGAGCGCGCTGTGGGAGGCGTCCCTGTTCGAGGAGCACGGCTTCCGGGACATCAAGATCTCCGTCAAGCACAACGACCCGGTCGTGATGATCGAGGCATACCGGCAGCTCGCGGAGCAGTGCGACTATCCGCTGCACCTGGGCGTCACGGAGGCGGGCCCGGCCTTCCAGGGCACGATCAAGTCGGCGGTCGCCTTCGGGGCGCTGCTGTCGAGGGGCATCGGCGACACGATCCGGGTGTCGCTGTCGGCGCCGCCGGCCGAGGAGGTCAAGGTCGGCATCCAGATCCTGGAGTCCCTGGGACTCAGGCAGCGGCGACTGGAGATCGTCTCCTGCCCGTCCTGCGGCCGCGCCCAGGTCGACGTCTACAAGCTCGCCGACGAGGTCACCGCCGGACTCGAAGGCATGGAGGTGCCGTTGCGCGTCGCCGTCATGGGCTGTGTGGTCAACGGCCCCGGCGAGGCCCGGGAGGCCGATCTGGGGGTGGCCTCCGGCAACGGCAAGGGACAGATCTTCGTGAAGGGCGAGGTCATCAAGACCGTCCCCGAGTCGAAGATCGTCGAGACGCTGATCGAAGAGGCGATGAAGATCGCCGAGCAGATGGAGCAGGACGGCGTGGGGTCGGGGGAGCCGGCCGTCACCGTGAGCTGAGCAGCACGGAATTCGAAGGGGGCCCGAGCGTGACGATTCTGGAGAGCATCCGGGGACCACGCGACCTGAAGGCGCTGTCCGAGGCGGAACTGGGGGAACTGTCCGACGAGATCAGGGAGTTCCTGGTGCACGCGGTAGCAAGGACCGGCGGGCACCTGGGACCCAACCTGGGCGTGGTCGAGCTGACCGTCGCCCTGCACCGGGTCTTCGAGTCACCGGTCGACCGCATCCTGTGGGACACCGGCCACCAGAGCTACGTCCACAAACTGCTCACCGGACGCCAGGACTTCTCCAAGCTGCGCGGCAAGAACGGTCTGTCCGGCTATCCCTCGCGTGAGGAGTCCGAGCACGACGTCATCGAGAACAGCCACGCCTCCACGGCGCTCGGCTGGGCCGACG
Organism: Streptomyces viridochromogenes DSM 40736; assembly: GCF_000158955.1. Lineage (GTDB taxonomy): Bacteria > Actinomycetota > Actinomycetes > Streptomycetales > Streptomycetaceae > Streptomyces > Streptomyces venetus. The sequence goes on from NZ_GG657757.1 coordinate 7,631,366, forward strand.
GGCTCGCCAAGGCTCGTCAGGTGCAGGGGGAGAAGGGCCATGTCGTCGCGGTGATCGGCGACGGCGCCCTGACCGGCGGCATGGCCTGGGAGGCGCTGAACAACATCGCGGCGGCCAGGAACCGCCCGCTGATCATCGTCGTCAACGACAACGAACGCTCCTACGCCCCGACCATCGGCGGCCTCGCCAACCACCTCGCGACGCTGCGCACGACCGACGGCTACGAGCGGGTGCTGGCCTGGGGCAAGGACGTGCTGCAGGGCACGCCCCTGGTCGGCAACACCCTCTACGAGGCGCTGCACGGAGCGAAGAAGGGCTTCAAGGACGCGTTCGCGCCGCAGGGCCTGTTCGAGGACCTGGGCCTGAAGTACGTCGGGCCGATCGACGGGCACGACATCGGGGCCGTGGAGTCCGCGCTGCGGCGCGCGAAACGCTTCCACGGGCCGGTCCTCGTCCACTGCCTCACGGAGAAGGGCCGCGGCTACGAACCCGCCCTCGCCCACGAGGAGGACCACTTCCACACCGTCGGCGTGATGGACCCGCTGACCTGCGAGCCGCTCTCCCCGTCGGGCGGACCTTCCTGGACCTCCGTCTTCGGCGAGGAGATCGTGCGGATCGGCGAGGAACGGGACGACGTGGTCGCGATCACCGCCGCCATGCTGCACCCGGTCGGCCTGGGCGCCTTCGCCGAGCGGTTCCCGGACCGGGTGTGGGACGTCGGCATCGCCGAGCAGCACGCCGCCGTCAGTGCGGCGGGCCTGGCGACGGGCGGCCTGCACCCCGTCGTCGCCGTCTACGCCACCTTCCTCAACCGCGCCTTCGACCAGCTCCTGATGGACGTGGCCCTGCACCGCTGCGGGGTGACCTTCGTCCTGGACCGGGCGGGTGTCACCGGCGTCGACGGCGCCTCCCACAACGGCATGTGGGACATGTCCGTCCTCCAGGTCGTCCCGGGCCTCAGGATCGCCGCGCCCCGCGACGCCGACCAGCTGCGCCTGCAGCTGCGCGAGGCGGTCGCCGTCGACGACGCGCCGACCCTGCTGCGGTTCCCCAAGGAGTCCGTCGGCCCGTCGATCCCGGCGGCCGACCGGGTGGGCGGGCTGGACGTGCTGCACCGTTCTTCCCAGCCGGGGGTTCTCCTGGTGGCCGTCGGCGTCATGGCGCCCGTCTGCCTCCAGGCCGCCGAGCTGCTGGAGGCCCGCGGCATCGGCTGCACCGTCGTCGACCCCCGCTGGGTCAAGCCCGTGGACCCGGCGCTCCCGGGTCTCGCCGCCGCGCACCGCCTGGTCGCCGTCGTCGAGGACAACAGCCGGGCGGCCGGGGTCGGCTCGGCCGTCGCGCTGGCCCTCGGGGACGCCGACGTCGACGTCCCCGTACGGCGCTTCGGGATCCCGGAGCAGTTCCTCGCGCACGCCAAGCGCGGCGAGGTGCTCGCCGACATCGGCCTGACGCCCGTCGAGATCGCCGGACGGATCAGCGCCAGCCTGACCGTCAAGGAAGAGCTGTCCAAGGAGCCACAGGAATGACAACCGCCGAACCCGCGTCGGAGCCGTCGCGGGCCGGGGCGTTCGACCTCGGCAAGCTGCTGGCCGAACGGGGAGCCGAGCGCTACGAGCTGCACACCCGGTACCTCAACCACCAGCTCCCTCGCATGCTGCACACCATCGGCTTCGACAAGGTCTACGAGCGCGCCGAGGGCGCCTACTTCTACGACGCGGACGGCAACGACTACCTGGACATGCTCGCCGGGTTCGGGGTGATGGGGCTCGGCCGCCACCACCCCGTCGTGCGCAAGGCACTGCACGACGTCCTCGACGCCGAGCTCGCCGACCTCACCCGGTTCGACTGCCAGCCGCTGCCCGGCCTGCTGGCGGAGAAGCTGCTCGCGCACAGTCCGCACCTGGACCGGGTGTTCTTCGGCAACAGCGGCACGGAGGCGGTCGAGGGTGCGCTGAAGTTCGCCCGGTTCGTCACCGGCCGGCCCAGGGTCCTGTACTGCGCGCACGCCTTCCACGGCCTGACCACCGGCTCCCTCTCCGTCAACGGCGAGTCCGGCTTCCGTGACGGCTTCGCCCCGCTGCTGCCCGACACGGCCGTACCGCTCGGCGACCTCGACGCGCTGGAGCGGGAGGTGAGGAAGGGCGACGTCGCCGCCCTGATCGTGGAGCCGATCCAGGGCAAGGGTGTGCTGGCGCCCCCGCCCGGCTATCTGCGGGCGGCCCAGGAGCTGCTGCACCGGCACAAGGCGCTGCTCATCGCCGACGAGGTGCAGACGGGCCTCGGCCGGACCGGCGACTTCTACGGCTACCAGCACGAGGAGGGCGTGGAACCCGACCTGGTGTGCGTGGCCAAGGCGCTCTCCGGCGGCTACGTGCCCGTGGGCGCCACGCTCGGCAAGGACTGGATCTTCAAGAAGGTCTACTCGTCGATGGACCGGGTGCTGGTCCACTCGGCGAGCTTCGGATCCAACGCGCAGGCCATGGCGGCGGGCCTCGCGGTGCTGTCGGTGCTGGAGGACGAGCAGATCGTCGCGGGCGTCCGCAGCACCGGGGAACTGCTCAGATCGCGGCTCGCGGCGCTGACGGACAAGTACGAGATGCTCGCCGACGTGCGCGGCCGGGGCCTGATGATCGGCATCGAGTTCGGTCGGCCGAAGTCGCTGAAGCTCCGCGGCCGCTGGGCCATGCTCCAGGCCGCGCGCAAGGGACTCTTCGCGCAGATGGTCGTCGTGCCGCTGCTCCAGAAGCACCGGATCCTGACCCAGGTCTCGGGCGACCACATGGAGGTGATCAAGCTGATCCCGCCGCTGATCATCGGCGAACGGGAGGTGGACCGGTTCGTCGACGCCTTCACCGCTGTGATGGACGACGCGCACGACGGCGGGCTGGTCTGGGACTTCGGCAGGACGCTGGTCAGGCAGGCGGTCGCGAACCGCTGACGTGCCGCCGTCCGACGGCCGAACCAGGGCTTTTGCCTACGAGGCAAGAAATTTGCCAATGAGGCAAGGATCCGGCTGAATGGACGCATGAGCTCCTCCGATCCCGAGCGCTCCTCCGAGGCCGGGTATTCCTCCGCGGCCGGGCATTCCTCAGGGCCGCACACCGAGACCGAGCCGTCCGCCGGCCCGGCCGATGCCCTGCCCTCCGTCGCGCCGCGGCTGCGGGCCCTGCGGCGCCAGGCCTCCCTGACGCTGGAGGCCGCCGCCCGCGCCGCCGGGCTGTCGCCCGCGCATCTCTCCCGGCTGGAGACCGGGCAGCGTCAGCCCTCGCTGCCGATGCTGCTCGCCCTCGCCCGTGTCTACAGTACGACCGTCTCCGAGCTGCTCGGCGAGACGGCCGTCGACCGGGACGCCGTGGTGCGCGCGGCCGACATGGAGCCGACCGTGGCGGGCGGCTGGAAATACTGGCAGGCCGGCGCCTCCGGGCGCGGGATGCAGGCGCTGCGCGTCCACGTCCCCTACGGCTCCCAGGGGGACATCGTGCGCGTCCATCCGGGCGAGGAGTGGCTCCATGTGCTGCGGGGGCGGCTGCGGCTGCGCCTCGGGGACTCCACCCACCGGCTGGCGCCCGGCGACAGCGCCCACTTCGACTCGCTCACCCCGCACCGGATCGCCGCCGAGGACCACGACGGCGTCGAACTGCTCTTCGTCCACACCCTGTTGCAGAGCCCCACGGCCGCACTGTGCCTGGGCCCCACCCCTGGAGATCTGTCATGAGCGACATGGAGGAGAAGTTTCCCCGAGCCCTGTGGGTGCGGTTGCTGATCTACCTCGTACTGGGGCACGTCTTCGCCGCGTTCGTGTGGTTCCTGTTCGAGGCGGGGGCCCGCTGACCGCGCCCGGTCACTCGAGCAGCCGCTCGCGCAGCCGCTTCCGGTCCTGCGGAGTGAGCCCGAGCCCCTCCTCCAGATAGGCGTCGACACCGCCCCAGTGCTCGTCGATGGTGTCGAAGGCCGCCGTCAGGTACTCGGCGCGCGCGTCGAACAGAGGGCTGAGCAGCTCCATGACCTCGGGGGAGTAGGCCGAGGCGGCGGAGCTGCTGCGGTGCACCTTGTAGCGGCGGTGCTTGGCGTTCGACTTCAGGTAGTCGTCGACGATCGCCTCGCGCTCGACGCCCAGGGCGAGCAGCGTCACCGCGATGGACAGGCCCGCGCGGTCCTTGCCCGCCGCGCAGTGCATCAGCGCGGGGACGCTGTCCTCGGCGAGCGCGCGCAGCACCTGGGAGTGTTCGGCGGTGCGGTGCTTGATGATCGTGCGGTAGGAGGCGATCATGCGGCCCGCGCCCTTGCCGTCCGAGAGGATCTCACGCAGCTGGTCCAGGTCGCCGTCGCGGACCATCTTCCAGAACTCCGCGCCGTCGGCCGGGTCGCTCAGCGGCAGGTTCACGTTGCGCACGCCCGGCAGCTCGACGTCCGGCCCTTCGAGCTTCTGATCGGCCGCGTTGCGGAAGTCGAAGATCGTGTGCAGGCCCAGACCGGTCAGGAAGGCGGCGTCCTCCCCGGTCGCGTGGGCGAGGTGGCCGCTGCGGAACAGCACCCCCTGCCGCACCCGGCGTCCGTCCGAGGTCGGCAGCCCGCCCACATCACGGAAGTTGCGCACTCCGGCCAGCTCGGGTTCGGTCGACGGGACCTGCTGTGTCACGGGGGCTCCTCCCATTCAGCGCCCGCCGACGCGGCTCATCGACGGGCACCACTCGACGATACGACATGGCTGCCAGGGGCAATCAGTTGTCCACAGGCGTTGCCCGGAGCCCCCGAAGCACTCGATGATGTTGGGGCCTGCTCGCACCTGGTCGGGCTTGTTCGAATCTGTGAGGCCTTGATGCTGGACATCTCCGAAGACGGTCGTACCTGGGTCCTCTCGGGGCCGGCCAGCAGCTACGCCGTCCACGTCACCGACCGGGACGAGCTGCTGCACCTGCACTGGGGCCCGCGGATCGGCCTCGCCGACGCCGAGGCCCTCGCGGTCCGCCCACTGCCGGACTACTGGCCCTTCGAGTCGCCGCTCGACGGACGCGAGGACTACCCGGTCGAGGGCGGCCCCCGCTTCGTCCGCCCCGCCCTGTCCCTGCGTACCGGCGAGCGGCGCGGCACGGAGTGGGCCTACCAGGGACATGACACCGAGGCCGGCGAGCTGAGGCTCCGTTTCCGCGACGGCGACCTGGCCGTCACGCTGCACTACCGGATGCGCGACGACGTGATCGAGCGCCGGGTGACCCTGGAGAACCACGGCCCGGCCGTCGAGGTGCTGCGCGCCGACTCCGCCACCTGGACCCTGCCCGACCGCGACAGCTGGCGGCTGTCCCAGCTGCACGGCCGCTGGGGCGCCGAGTCCCGCTTGGAGCGCTCCCTCCTCACCCATGGCGAGAAGGTCATCGGCAGCCGCCGCGGCCACACCTCCCACCAGCACCTGCCGTGGGTCGCGCTCGACACCGACGCGACCGAGGAGCGCGGCGAGGTCTACGGATGCGCCCTGGGGTGGTCCGGGTCCTGGCGGATCGCCGTGGCCCAACTCCCGGACGCGCGCGTGCAGATCACCGGCGGGGCCGGGTACGACGACTCGGGCCTGCTGACGCTGGGCACGGGGGAGTCGTACACCACCCCCGTCTTCGCCGGGCTCTGGAGCGACGGCGGCTTCGGCGGGGCCAGCCGCGCCTGGCACGCCTACCAGCGGACCCATGTCGTCCCGGACGCGGACCAGGACCGGCCGGTGCTGTTCAACTCCTGGGAGGCCACCGAGTTCGACATCTCCGAGGAGCAGCAGCGGGCGCTCGCCGAGCGAGCCGCCGCCATGGGCGTCGAGCTGTTCGTGGTCGACGACGGCTGGTTCGGGACGCGTACGAGCGACCGGGCCGGGCTCGGTGACTGGACGCCGAACCCCGACCGCTTCCCCGGCGGGCTGGGGCCGCTCGCCGACCATGTGCACGGCCTCGGCATGCAGTTCGGGATCTGGGTCGAGCCGGAGATGGTCAACCCGGACAGCGACCTGTACCGCGCCCATCCGGACTGGGTGCAGTACCAGCCGGGACGAAAGCGGACGGAATTCCGCAATCAGCTCGTATTGAACCTCGCCCGCGAGGACGTCCAGGAGTACCTCTGGGAGCAGCTCGACGGGCTGCTCTCCAGCGCCCCGATCGACTACGTGAAGTGGGACTTCAACCGCTGCTTCTCCGACGCCGGCTGGCCGGAGGACCCCTACCCGCAGCGGCTGTGGGTCGACCACGTCCGTGCCCTGTACGCCCTGCTGGACCGGCTGCGGGCCGCCCATCCGGGGGTGGCTTTCGAGTCCTGCTCGGGCGGCGGCGGCCGGATCGACCTGGGTGTGCTGAGCCGCACGGACCAGGTGTGGACCTCCGACAACACCGACCCGCTCGACCGGCTCGCCATCCAGCACGGCTTCAGCCAGATCCACCCGGCCCGGGTCATGGCCGCCTGGGTCACCGACAGCCCGAACGCCATGCTCAACCATCGCGCCAGCTCCCTGCGGTTCCGGTTCGTCAGCGCCATGGCCGGTGTGCTCGGGGTCGGCGGCGACCTCACGAAGTGGACCGAGGGGGAGCTCGCGGAGGCGCGGGACTGGGTGGAGCTCTACAAGGAGATCCGGCCCGTGGTGCAGCGCGGCGACCTCTACCGGCTGCGCGCGCCCGAAGGCGGCCTGAGTTCGGTGCAGTACGTCCTCGGCGACGAGACCGTCGTCCTCGCCTGGCTCCAGGCGCAGCGCTACGGCGAGCCCGTGCCGGCGCTCAGGCTGCGGGGCCTCGACCCGTCGGCGACGTACGAATGCCTCAAAACGGGCGAAGTTCATCGAGGGGCCGTACTGCTCCACCACGGGCTGCGGGTCGGTCTGCGCGGGGACCTGGACGCCACGATCGTCCGGCTTAAGCGGAAGTAGTCGTTCTGTCCGAATAGGGAACTTCGGCTGCTTCGGTATAACGTGCCCCAAAAGTAAAGGAGATGGGGTTCAGGTGTGTGGGCATCGTCATATTCGTGACGATGTGTTGTTGCCATGTTCACGTAATTCTGGCGATATTCAGGGCCTTTGAGGAAAGTGGGAGATCGGTAATCCACGCTCGGTGACGGGAAATGTGCCGACGCGTCAAGAAAAACGCCGTCATGTGCAACCGCAAGCTTGTCCCATTGCGTCTTGGTCGCTTACGTTCCACACCAATCCGGACGGACGCCCAATCCTGCCGCCGCCCGGAGCCCGCACACACTGACCCGTGAACGGCAGGAGCGGGGGACCCACAGGTACGACGCCTGTTCCGGTTCCCGGAACGGCTTGGGGTTAAGCCGCGCCTCGGCGCGGCCGGGCATCTCCAGCCCGAACCCGACAGCTCACCTCGCAGGCGCCGGAGAGGAATTCGCCATGCCCGCGAAGGGTAAGCACCGCCGTCCGAAGACCCAGCGTTTCACCCGCTCCATAGCCGTCGCCGGAACCGGCGGCGCCGCCCTCGCCCTTCCCCTCATGGGGGCCGCCGGCGCCCACGCCGCCACCCCGCAGTCGGCCCCGGAAAAGGCCGTCCAGTCCGCTCCGGCCGCCGAGAAGAAGACCGCCGAAAAGGCCACGGGTGCCCACACGTACACCGTGAAGGCCGGTGACTGGCTCGCGAAGATCGCCGACGACCAGCACGTCAGCGGAGGCTGGAAGAAGCTCTACGCGGACAACCGCGACGCCGTCGGCGACGACCCGGCGCTGATCCACCCGGGCCTGAAGCTCTCCCTCGGCGAGAAGGCGGCGAGCGCGCCCGAGGCGAAGCCGTCCGTGCCGAAGGCGTCGGCCGAGAACTCCGCCGCCGAGTCGTCCCCCAAGGCCGACACCGCCGCGAAGCCCGCCGCGGCCAAGCCGGCCGCCGAGACCGGCGCCGGCGGCTTCACCCTCCCGGTGGACGGGGCCACCATCGGCACTCCGTACCACATGTCGGGCAGCATGTGGTCCAGCGGCTACCACACCGGTGTCGACTTCGTCGTCCCGACGGGCACCTCCCTCAAGGCCGTCGGCGCGGGCACGGTCGTCTCCGCCGGCTGGGGCGGCGCGTACGGCAACCAGGTCGTCATCCAGCTGGAGGACGGCAAGTACGCGCAGTACGCCCACCTGTCCCAGCTCTCCGTCTCGGCCGGCCAGACCGTGACGGCCGGGCAGCAGGTCGGCCTGTCCGGCGCCACCGGCAACGTCACCGGACCGCACCTGCACTTCGAGATCCGCACCACGCCGGACTACGGCTCGGACGTGGACCCGGTCGCCTACCTGCGCTCGCACGGCGTCTCCGTCGGCTGACCGACCGCACCCACCTGCCTGACACTCCCGCGAAGGCCGGACCCCGATCCCCGGGTCCGGCCTTCGGCGTGCGCGCGGTGGCGATCGCCTCAAGGGATCGACAGGGGGCGGCAGTTGGGCCACAGTGATCCCGTCGTGAGTGCAAGCGCTTTCTGAAGGAGCTGTGTCCCGTGCCGACCACCCGCAGAACGTTCGGAGCCCTGGCGGCCGGAGCCGCGCTGGCGGCCCTCGCCCCGACCGGGAACGCGCACGCCGCACCCCGGCACCGCCGCCTCATCGCCCACGACGACTTCTGCCACGGCCTCGCCCAGTGGGTGACCGAACTCCAGGCCGGGGGCACCGTCACCGCCTCCCGCGGCGTGCTGGAGATCGACGTGCCCGGCGGGGCCACCGTGTGGTTCAAGCAACGGCTCCAAGGCCCGTACGTCCTCGAATACACCGCCACACCCGTCTCCGAGGGCGGGGTCAACGACCGGGTCTCGGACCTCAACAACTTCTGGAACGCGACCGACGTCCGCTCCCCGGACGACCTCTTCGCGACGCCGCGCGGCGGGGCGCTCGACGAGTACGACCACCTGACGGCGTACTACGCGGGGTACGGCGCCAACTACAACACCACGACCCGGCTGCGGCGTTACGTCGGTCAGGCCGGCGTCCGTCCCCTGATCCACGACTACACCGAGCCGCTGCTCGTGCCGGGCGAGCCGAACCGGGTCCGGATCGTCTCCGACGGCTCGACGGTCCGATGGTGGAACAACGGGCGGCTCGTGTTCGACTACCGCGACCCGCAGCCGTACACCGGCGGGCACTTCGCCTTCCGGACCGTGTGGAGCCACTTCCGCATCACGGGCTTCCGGGTCTGGTCGCCACTCCAACACCCCTGACAGGCGGTCTGTTCCGGAGTTGGTGAACACTTGAGGAGTGGCTTATGTCACCGCCCGTCAACCTCTTCCTACGGTCGCGTAGGTCACATTCGAGGGTGAATCATGAGCTGCTGTGGCAGACGATTCGAAGAGTGACAGCAGAGCAGTGATCGGGTCGTACGTGGCGGTGGGGGACAGCTTCACCGAGGGCGTCGGTGATCCCGGCCCCGACGGGGCGTTCGTCGGCTGGGCCGACCGGTTCGCCGTCCTGCTCGCCGACCGCCGGCCCGAAGGCGACTTCCAGTACACCAACCTCGCCGTGCGCGGAAGGCTCCTCGACCAGATCGTGGCGGAGCAGGTCCCGCGGGCCGTCGACATGGCCCCGGATCTCGTCTCGTTCTGCGCCGGCGGCAACGACATCATCCGGCCCGGCACCGATCCGGACGAGGTGGCCGAGCGTTTCGAGCGGGCGGTGGCACGACTCGCCGCGGTGGCGGGCACGGTCATGGTGACGACCGGGTTCGACACCCGGGGCGTGCCCGTGCTCAAGCATCTGCGCGGCAAGATCGCCACGTACAACGGGCATGTCCGGGCCATCGCCGACCGGTACGGCTGCCCGGTGCTCGACCTGTGGTCCCTGCGCAGCGTTCAGGACCGCAGGGCCTGGGACTCCGACCGGCTGCACCTGTCCCCGGAGGGGCACACGCGGGTGGCACTGCGCGCGGGGCAGGCGCTCGGCGTCGACGTACCGGCCGACCCCGAGCAGGAGTGGCCCCCGCTGCCGCCGCGCGGCACGCTCGACATCCGGCGCGACGACGTCCACTGGGCACGGGAGTTCCTGGTGCCGTGGATCGGGCGGCGGCTGCGCGGGGAGTCGTCGGGGGACCACGTGACGGCCAAGGGCGCGCTGTCGCCGGACGACATCAGGGTGCGGATCGCTTCGGTGGCGTGACGGGCCCTACGGCCCGGTCGAGCGGGCCGGCCGCAGCCCCAGTTCGCGCGTCAGGAGCTCCTCGACCCACTCCTGCGCTCGCGCCCGCGGCACCGCGTCCGCGTAGGAGGTCAGCTGCACGGCCAGGCCGTCGAGGAGCGCGGTCAGGCGGAGGGCCGTGCCGTGCGGGTCGGGGCAGTGGAACTCGCCCGCGGCCACGCCCTCCGCGATGACCTCGGTGATGGCCGCCTTCCACTGCCGGTCGAGGTCCTGGGTGACCTCCCGCAGCGCGGGCTCGCGCAGGGCCGCCGCCCAGCCCTCGATCCACAGCCGCCAGCCCTTGGCCTGGCCCGTGGGGGCGTACCACCGCACGGCCGACCGCAGCCGGCGCAGCGCCGGTGTACGGCGGCCGAGCAGCTTGCGCAGATGCGCGAGGTCGCCCTCCGCCGCGTGCCGGAACGCGGCGGCGACCAACCGCTCCTTCGTCGAGAAGTGATAGAGCACCAGCGCGTTGCTCACCCCGAGCGCCGACGCCACATCGGCGATCCGCACCGCCGCCACGCCCCGGGCCTCGATCTGCTCGACGGCGGCCCGCAGCAGTTCCCCACGCCGCTCCGCCACGCTCAACCGGACTCTCGTCACGCCGTCACCCTACACACGCGCCCGTACCCCCTCGACGGGGTGTTTCGGCCGGTCCGGCAAGGCCCGCGGCGCCTCAGCGGTACCAGCCGAACCGGTCCGCCAGCTCCGGCAGCCGGTCCGCGGCGATCGCGTGGGCGGCGGCCCGCGGAGTCGTCCCGTCGGCCTGCGCGCGGGCCAGCATCCGCTCCACCAGGGCCCGCATCGAGCGGCGCACGTGCGCGAACGCCTCCTCCGCGTCGGCGCCGACGTCCCCGAACAGCGTCCACCACCACCAGGCGTTCGTCCCGGAGTTGACGACGACGTCCGGCAGCACGGTCACCCCGCGTGCGGCCAGCAGCAGCTCCGCCTCCGGCCGTACGGGCATGTTGGCCGCCTCGACCACCCAGCGGGCGGTGATCCGATCCTGGTTGCCGGCGTCGATCGCGTACGAGACGGCCGCCGGCACCAGGACGTCCGTGTCGGCCGAAAGCCAGGCCTCGCCCGGCAGCTCGCGGTCGCCGGACCGCAGCGCGGAGCGGTCCACGGTCCCGTACGCGTCCCGTGCGGCGAGCAGCGCCTCGACGTCGAGGCCCGCCGGGTTGGCGATCGTGCCCTTGACGTCGGCGACGGCCACGACCGTGAGGCCCGCGCGGGTGAGGAAGCGTGCGGTGGCTCCGCCCATGGTGCCCAGTCCCTGGAGGGCGACCCGCGTCCCCGCGTACGGCACACCGGCCCGGTCCAGGGCCGTGAGGGCCGCCTCGGCGACACCGCAGCCACCCGCCAGCTCGTCCAGCCCGATGCCGTCCACCTCGATCGCGAACGCGTCCGCGAGTCGCCGCCGTGCCTCCGCCTCGTCGTCCAGCAGCGGATACACGGCCTGGACGGAGGAGACCAGCCCCGCCTCGGCCGCGGCCCGGTCCACCAGGTCCTGGGTGAGGCCGAGGTCCTCGCCGGTCGTCCAGAGGCTCTCGACGTACGGCCGCATGGCACGCAGGTAGCGCACCAGCAGCGGGTAGGCCTCGGGGTCCCGCGGGTCGCAGTCGATGCCGCCCTTGGCGCCGCCGAGCGGGACGTAGCGGCTGTCGGGGTCGTAGTGCAGGGCTTCCTTCATGGTCATGCCGCGGGCCAGCCCGGTGACCTCCTCCAGGGTGCAGCCGGCCCGCATCCGCAGTCCGCCGCTGGCGACGCCGCGCACCAGCCGGTCGACGACGAGAAAGCCCTGGTGGCCGGTGAGGTGGTCGGTCCAGGTGAGGGACAGCAGGGGGGCGGCCATACGGGCTCCTTCGCCGGGTTACTGAATCAGCGGTCAGTATGGCCGTCGGCGGGACACCTGTGTCGCGGCGTTGTCGGAGGGGCCGACCATAATGGAAAGCCAGACCGACTCCACCTGGAGGTACCGTGGCCGGTTTCCGTTCCCAGAGCTCCGGGCTCCGTGCGCTGCGGCCCGGGGCGTTCGGCGCGGACCCGCGCGGTGAGCGCATGGCGCGCATCCGCAGATCGCCCCACTTCAAGGACGGGGTCTTCCAGAACCCCGGCGGCCCCGCGCGCACCCGCCCCTCGGGCTCGACCCTGGACTTCGCGAAGGTCTTCTTCGACAAGGAGACCCGGCCCCGGCGCAGCCCGAAGGGCACGGTGCCGGTGCACGCCACCACGCTCGCCGACATCGCCCGGCCCCCGGCCTCGGGGCTGCGGCTGACCTGGATGGGGCACTCCAGCGTGCTCGCGGAGATCGACGGCACCCGGGTCCTGTTCGACCCGGTGTGGGGCGAGCGTTGCTCCCCGTTCCCCTTCGCCGGCCCCAAGCGGCTGCACCCGGTTCCCCTGCCGCTGGCCGCGCTCGGCCCGGTCGACGTCGTGGTCATCTCGCACGACCACTACGACCACCTGGACATGCCCACCATCAAGGCCCTGGCCGGCACGGACACGGTGTTCGCCGTGCCGCTCGGCGTCGGGGCGCACCTGGAGCACTGGGGCGTGGCCGAGAGCCGGCTGCGTGAACTGGACTGGCACGAGGCGACCAAGATCGGCGGCCTCACCCTGACCGCGACCCCCGCCCGGCACTTCTGCGGCCGCGGGCTGCGCAACACCCAGCACACCCTGTGGGCCTCCTGGGTCGTCGCCGGTGACGAGCACCGCGTCTACCACAGCGGCGACACCGGGTACTTCGACGGCTTCAAGGAGATCGGCGCCGAGCACGGTCCGTTCGACGCCACGATGATCCAGATCGGCGCGTACTCCGACTTCTGGCCCGACATCCACATGACGCCCGAGGAGGGCATGCGCGCCCACCTCGATCTCCAGGGCGGACCGGAGCACGGCCTGATGCTGCCGATCCACTGGGCCACCTTCAACCTGGCGACACACCCGTGGGCGGAACCCGGCGACGGGACGATCGCGGCCGCCGAAGCGGCGGGGGCCCGTGTCGCCCTGCCCCACCCCGGCGAGCCTTTCGAACCCACGGCCGAGACCGTCCCGTCCGAGCCGTGGTGGCGTGGGGTGGCGCTCGCCCCGGCGGGTGGCTTCCCGGCCGGGAAAGTCCTCGCCGACGCCACGATCAAGACCGCCTCGAACGCGGCAGCCATGGCCCAGGCCGACACGGTGAGTGACGGCACGCGCGGGACGGAGGAGGGCGCCGAAGACCCGGAGACGCTCCCCGCGGGCTGACCGGAGGCGGACGGAGGACCGACGGCGAGGGCCGGGGAGCGAGAGGCTCCCCGGCCCTCGCCGTCTCTCTGTGACCACTTCTGACCAGTTCGGATCGAACTCGCTTGGGTTACGGCCGGAACCGGGAGGGGGTTATCGGTCTGTCGTGCGAGACCTCATACCAGAGCAGGACGCTTGCCGTATGAGTTTGTCAACTGCCCACCGCACATGATGCGCTGACGACTACTGTCAGTGTCCGTCGGTAAACAGGCGGATCAGGGAGTGGGGACCGGCACGTGCAGGCGCAAGGCGGACGAGGGAGTCGACGCGAGGGTGAGCCCCGCTCCCCGCGCACGACGGACGCCGGCGACGGGCGGAAGCGACCGCGCGAGCCCGGTCGTACCCCCGCAAGCCCTCCTGGCGACCAGGCCCGACGGACCAGTACGAGGACACCGATGTCTCACCTCCGTGCCCCGGCCGCACGCGCGGACCGCCGTGAGGGCGGGCGGCACGGGCGGCCGGCCTCCCGCACCGCACCCGCGCTGCCCGAGACCCACATACGGCCCCAGCTGCTGCGGATCGCCGTGCTGCCGCCCGTCGCCGTAGCCCTCAGCGGCTGCGCGGCCGTTCTCTTCACCGTCCGGTCCACCGGAACGCGGCCGGGTCCCACGCTGTGGGCCGTGCTCGCCGGGGCGGTCTCGGTGACCCTGGTCGCCATCGTCGTGGCCGCCGTGGCCGCCAACCGCGCCGCCCGGTCCGTGCACGACCGCGTCGGCGTACTGCGCCGCACCACCGCGCGGCGCGAGGCCGACCTGCGCACCCTGGTCGAGACGCTGCGCCGCGGCGACGGACCGCCGCAGCACGTGCCGCACGGCCCGCGGGGCGGCACCCCGGACGACGCGGACGACTTCGACCTGCTCGCCGCCGACCTGACCCGGGCGCACGACGGCGCCGTCACCGCCGTCGTCCAGGCCTCGCAGCTCTCCAGCCAGGCCGGCAGCGAACAGAAGCTCGACGTGTTCGTCAATCTGGCCCGGCGCCTGCAGTCGCTCGTGCATCGCGAGATCTCCATTCTCGACGAGCTCGAGAACGAGATGGAGGACCCCGAGCTGCTCAAGGGGCTCTTCCACGTCGACCACCTCGCCACTCGTATCCGCCGCCACGCCGAGAACCTCGCCGTGCTCGGCGGGGCGGCCTCCCGCCGCCAGTGGAGCAACCCGGTCCCCATGACCGAGGTGCTGCGCTCGGCCATCGCCGAGGTCGAGCAGTACTCGCGGGTCAAGCTGGTGCCGCCGATCGAAGGCACCCTGCGTGGACACGCCGTCGCCGACGTCATCCACCTGCTGGCCGAACTCGTCGAGAACGCAACGGTGTTCTCCGCACCGCACACCCAGGTGCTGCTGCGCGCGGGCCTCGTCACCTCGGGGCTCGCCGTCGAGGTCGAGGACCGGGGGCTCGGCATGCCCCTGGAGGAGCAGACGCGGATGAACGCCCTGCTCACCGATCCCGACCAGGTGAACGTGGCGCGGCTCCTCGCGGACGGCCGCATCGGGTTGTTCGTCGTCTCACAGCTGGCCCGGCGGCACGGCATCACCGTCCGCCTCCAGAGCAACATCTACGGCGGAGTGCAGGCGGTGCTCGTCGTGCCGCAGGCGCTGCTGGGGACCGACGCGAAGGCGCCCGGGGCCGGAGCGGGCCGGCCGGAGGGCGTGGCGACGGGTACGGATGGTCCGGCCGTGCCGGCACGGCAGCACGGGCAGCGGTCCGGGCCTGCCGGACAGGGCGGGCCGGACGGGCACATCGTTCCGGAGTTCCGCGCGGCGTCCGTGCCCGGACTCCCACCGGCACCGGCACCGGCCCCGGCACCAGCACCGGAATCGGCCTCGACCTCGGCGTCGGGATCGGTGCCGGTGACCGCCTCCGACGCGCCGTCGTCGGTCCCGCCTGCCGCACACGCCACACCCCCGGGCCCCCAGCAGGAGTTCCAGCCGGCCCGGAGCGCAAACACGTCGAGCGGTCGGCCCGCGCCCCTGCCCGTGCGCGGAACCCGCCGGGAACGTCCCAACCCGGCCGAGGCGAGGCCCGGCATCAGGCCCGACGACCGGCACGCTCTCGCCGAGAACGTGACCGAGCTCCCCACCGCGGGGGGCGGCACCGTGCGCGGCACCATGGACAGGCCGCGACTGCCCCGCCGCCGCGCCCAGGAACACATCGTGCCCCAGCTGCGCGACGGCCCGGCGCCCCGCCAGGACTCCGACCACCTCGTCGGCCACGACCCGGGCCTGATGGCGGCCTTCCAGCGCGGCATCAGCCTCGCCGAGGCCCAGCAGCACATCCAGGCCGGAAACGCCGGGAACACCGGCAACGGGGAGTGGGGCGCCACCCACACGGAGCCGCCCCACACGGAGCCGCCCCGCACGGAGCCGTTCCCCTCAGAGCCGTCACTCCAGGACCACCTCACCATCCGGCACGACGGGAGCGCGCCCGCCGGATGACCACCCCCGTTTCCACCCCCACCCCCAGCGCTCCCGCAGACCTTCGTACCCCAAGGAGTCGATCCACCATGGCGAGCGATGCGCCGACCGCCCAGGTATCCGATCTCGACTGGCTGATGAGCGGCCTCGTGCAGCGCGTACCGCACACGACCGCCGCCGTGCTGCTGTCCTGCGACGGGCTGGTCAAGTCCGTGCACGGCCTCGACCCGGACAGCGCCGACCACATGGCCGCCCTGGCCTCCGGCCTCTACTCCCTCGGCCGCAGCGCCGGTGTCCGCTTCGGCGACGGCGGCGACGTACGGCAGGTCGTCGTCGAACTCGACTCGACGCTGCTGTTCGTCACCACCGCGGGCTCCGGCACCTGCCTGGCCGTGCTCGCCGGCCGCGAGGCCGACGCGGCGGTGCTCGGCTACGAGATGGCGATGCTGGTCAAGAGCGTCCGCCCGTATCTGGTGACCGCTCCCCGCCAGCAGTCCACCGGATCCCCTGCGATGAGGCCTTGAACGTGGCGGCGGCCGGCGACGGCCCCTGGCTCGACGACGCGGCCGGGCGGCTGGTGCGCCCGTTCACGGTCAGCGACGGCCGCACCCGTCCGACCGTCGCGCTCGACCTGATGTCGCAGTTGATGGTCACCGGGGCGACCCCTCTCGGCTATCTCGGCCCCGAGCACACGCAGGCGCTCGACCTGTGCCGCGCGCCCGTCCCGGTCGCCGAGGTCGCCGCCCATCTGAAACTGCCGGTGGCCGTCACCAAGGTGCTGCTGGCGGACCTCGTCGACTGCGGGGCGCTGACCACCAAGCCCCCCGCGTTCCACCACAACCCGACGGACCGGGCCCTTCTGGAGGCAGTGCTCGATGGACTACGACGACAGCTCTGACTACACCGACGGACCCGGCCGTGGCGCCGACCCGTTCCCCACCGCACTGAAGATCCTGGTCGCGGGCGGGTTCGGCGTCGGCAAGACGACCTTCGTCGGCGCGGTCAGCGAGATCGCGCCGCTCAGCACGGAGGAACTCCTCACCACCGTCAGCGCCGCGACCGACAACCTCGACGGCATCGAGAACAAGGTCGAGACGACCGTGGCCATGGACTTCGGCCGCATCACGCTCGACCCCGAGCACGTGCTGTACCTGTTCGGCACCCCCGGTCAGGAACGGTTCTGGTTCATGTGGGACGAGCTGTGCGAAGGCGCGCTCGGGGCGGTCATCCTCGCCGACACCCGCCGGCTCCAGGAGTGTTTCGCGGCCGTCGACTTCTTCGAGCAGCGCGGCCTCGGCTTCGTCGTCGCCGTCAACGAGTTCGACGGCGCCTACCGCTACGACCCCGAGGAGGTGCGCGGCGCCCTCGACCTGACCGAGGAGATCCCCGTCGTGTGCTGCGACGCCCGGATCTCCAGCTCCGGGGTCCAGACCCTGCTGACCCTCGTACGCCATCTCATCGCCCACACGCCGGCCCCTGCGACGGGGTATGGCGCCCACACGTGACACCCCAACACCCTCCAGGGAGCCCGTATATGACACATGCCCACACCCCAGGAGCACGCCCATGAGCTACGACCCGCCCCGCCCGGCCGGTCGTCTGCTGCTCACACCCGAGGACAAGGAGGCACCCGCCCGCGTTCGCCGCCTGCGCGAGCTGGGCCTGGGGGAGCACCCCGAACCCGCACTCGACGCCTTCGCGCACCGCCTCGCCGAACTCACCGGTGCGCCGTACGCCATGGTCAACTTCCCGCACGCGCAGGGGCAGTTCTACGCGGGCCTGTACGTCCCGGACGTCGTGCCGGTCGTGCGCGGCGACGGCACCAGCCCCCGGGTGGGCCGCGCCCTGCCCCGCGATCACGGGTTCTGCCCCCACGTGGTGGCGCGACGCAAGGCCCTGGCCCTGGAGGACGTCCGCGACTACCCGCGGTTCGCGGGCAATCCGGTGGTCGACGAGTTCGGCGTCCACTCCTATCTCGGGGCACCGCTCATCGACGGCACGGGTCTCGTGCTGGGCACGGTCAGCGTCGCCGACGTCGCCCCACGGCCGTGGGGGCGGCCGGGCCTGACCACCATCAAGGAACACGCCGCACAGCTCGCCCTGGAACTCCAGGGCCGGGACGGCCGGCTGCCCTACTGACCGCCGGCTCTGCGCGGCGCGCCCGTGCGGGCGTGAAGCAGAGCTGAGGCGGCGCTTAAGAAATCCTCGATGGACCGGTGCGGCCGCCGTACGGCAGATTGCAGGCGATCCCACTCCTCTCCCGGCCCAGGGGTTTCTTCGGCATGCCCGGAGCCGGGACTCACCCCCAGGAGCCGTAGCGGTGAAGGCGCTGGTCAAGCAGAAGGCGGAGCCCGGACTGTGGCTCACGGACGTCCCCGAGCCCGAGATCGGGCCCGGCGACGTACTGATCAAGGTGCTGCGCACCGGGATCTGCGGCACCGACCTGCACATCAGGGCCTGGGACGGCTGGGCGCGGCAGGCGATCCGCACCCCGCTCGTGGTCGGGCACGAGTTCGTCGGCGAGGTCGTCGAGACCGGACGCGACGTCACCGACATCGCCGTCGGCGACCGGGTGGGCGGCGAGGGCCACCTGGTGTGCGGCAAGTGCCGGAACTGTCTGGCCGGCCGCCGTCACCTGTGCCGGGCCACCGTCGGGCTGGGTGTCGGCCGGGACGGGGCCTTCGCCGAGTACGTGGCCCTGCCCGCCGGCAACGTCTGGGTGCACCGGGTGCCCGTCGACCTCGACGTGGCCGCCATCTTCGATCCGTTCGGCAACGCCGTGCACACCGCGCTGTCGTTCCCGCTCGTCGGCGAGGACGTCCTCATCACCGGCGCGGGCCCCATCGGCCTGATGGCCGCCGCCGTGGCCAAGCACGCCGGCGCCCGCCACGTCATGATCACCGACGTCAGCGAGGAGCGGCTGGAACTGGCCCGCAAGATCGGTGTGAGCCTCGCGCTCGACGTCTCCGGAGCCACCGTCGCCGACGGACAGCGCGCCCTCGGACTGCGCGAGGGCTTCGACATCGGCCTGGAGATGTCCGGCCGCCCCGAGGCGATGCGCGACATGATCGCCAACATGACGCACGGCGGCCGGATCGCGATGCTCGGCCTGCCCGCAGGGGAGTTCCCCGTCGACTGGGCCCGGATCGTCACCTCGATGATCACCGTCAAGGGCATCTACGGCCGCGAGATGTTCGAGACCTGGTACGCGATGTCCGTGCTGCTGGAAGGCGGCCTCGACCTCGCACCCGTGATCACCGGCCGGTACGGCCACCGCGACTTCGAGGCGGCGTTCGCCGACGCGGCGAGCGGCCGCGGCGGCAAGGTCATCCTCGACTGGACCGCGTAACTCCCCTGTCCCGCAAACACCTCAGGAGCCCCCTGTGTTCGACTCCGTGCGCGACGACCTGCGCGCCGCCCTCGACGAGATCCGCGCCGCCGGTCTGCACAAGCCCGAGCGCGTGATCGGCACCCCGCAGTCCGCCACGGTGAACGTCACCGCGGGCGGGCGGCCGGGTGAGGTCCTCAACTTCTGCGCCAACAACTACCTCGGCCTCGCCGACCACCCCGAGGTCGTCGCCGCCGCCCACGAGGCCCTGGACCGCTGGGGCTACGGCATGGCGTCCGTCCGCTTCATCTGCGGCACCCAGGAGGTGCACAAGGAACTGGAGGCGCGGCTGTCGGCGTTCCTCGGCCAGGAGGACACGATCCTGTACTCCTCCTGCTTCGACGCCAACGGCGGCGTCTTCGAGACGCTGCTCGGCCCGGAGGACGCGGTCATCTCCGACGCGCTCAACCACGCGTCGATCATCGACGGCATCCGGCTCTCCAAGGCCCGCCGCCTGCGCTACGCCAACCGTGACCTCGCCGAGCTGGAGGCCCGGCTCAAGGAGGCCTCCGACGCCCGGCGCCGGCTGATCGTCACGGACGGCGTCTTCTCCATGGACGGCTACGTGGCCCCGCTGCGCGAGATCTGCGACCTCGCCGACCGCTACGACGCGATGGTCATGGTCGACGACTCGCACGCCGTCGGGTTCGTCGGCCCCGGCGGCCGCGGCACGCCCGAGCTGCACGGCGTCATGGACCGCGTCGACATCATCACCGGCACCCTCGGCAAGGCGCTCGGCGGTGCCTCCGGCGGCTACGTCGCCGCCCGCGCCGAGATCGTCGCCCTGCTGCGCCAGCGCTCCCGGCCCTACCTCTTCTCGAACACCCTCGCCCCGGTCATCGCGGCGGCCTCCCTGAAGGTCCTCGACCTGCTGGAGTCGGCGGACGACCTGCGCGTCCGGCTCGCCGAGAACACGGACCTCTTCCGGAGCCGGATGACCGAGGAGGGCTTCGACATCCTCCCCGGCGACCACCCCATCGCCCCGGTGATGATCGGCGACGCGTCGGTCGCCGGACGCATGGCGGAGCTGCTGCTGGAGCGCGGTGTGTACGTGATCGGCTTCTCGTACCCGGTCGTACCGCAGGGGCAGGCCCGGATCCGCGTCCAGCTGTCGGCCGCGCACTCGGCGCAGGACGTCCACCGCGCGGTCGACGCCTTCGTGGCGGCACGGGCGGAGCTGGCCGGCTGAGCGACGCCGGGAACCTGAGAGAATCGATCGCATGATCGAAGCGCGGCGGCTCCACATCCTCCGTGCGGTGGCGGACCACCGTACGGTGACGGCGGCTGCCGCCGCGCTGTATCTGACCCCGTCGGCCGTGTCCCAGCAGCTCGCCGCGCTGGAGCAGGAGACCGGCCACCGGCTCGTCGAGCGCGGCGCCAAGGGCGTACGGCTCACGGCCGCCGGAGAGATCCTGCTCGGCCACACCAACGCCGTCCTCGCCCAGCTGGAGCGGGCCGAGGCCGAACTGGCCGCGTACAGCTCGGGCGCGGCCGGCACCGTCACGGTCGCCTCCTTCGCCACCGGTATCGCCTTGGTCGTCGCGCCCGCGGTGGCCCGGCTCGCCGAGTCGGCGCCCGGGATCCGCATCCGCGTCCAGGACGCCGAGGGCGACGCGAGCCTGCCGATGGTGCTGGACCGGCAGCTCGACGTCGCCGTCGCCGTCGAGTACCGGGGCGCCCCGCCCGCCGACGATCCGCGACTGACCCACGTACCGCTCTACGCGGAACCCTTCGACGCGGTCGTCCCGGTCACCCACCGGCTGGCCGATGCGGCGGAGATCCCGCTCGCCGAGCTGGCCAAGGACCCGTGGATCGGCCCGTACCCCGGCAACCCCTGCCATGACGTGGTGGTCCTGGCCTGCGAGAACGCCGGCTTCCAGCCCCGTATGGAGCACTCCTCGGACGACTTCCGCGCGGTCGTCGCCCTCGCCTCGGCCGACGCCGGCGTCGCCCTGGTGCCGCGCTCGGCGCTGCGCGGCATGGACCTCACCGGGGTGCTCGTCCGCCCCGTCGACGGCACGGCTCCCACCCGAAGGGTCTTCGCCGCCGTACGCAGGGGAGCCGAGGAGCACCCCCTGATCCGCCCCGTGCTGGACGCGCTCGGCGCGTCGGCCCAGGCGCAGCCCCTGCCGGTGTGAGGACTCCGAAACAGCGGCGTCTCATATCCGGGATAGCGTCCCGGATATGAGAACGGATGACGACCTGGACGCCGTCGACACCCGGCTCGGCGCCCGCCTGGCCGAGCTGCGGGCCGAACACGGCTGGTCCCTGGGCGAGTTGGCCGAACGCAGCGGAGTGAGCCGGTCCACCCTGTCCCGGGCCGAACGCGCGGAGACCAGCCCCACGGCCGCGCTCCTGAACCGCCTGTGCGCCGTCTACGGACGGACCATGTCCCAGTTGCTCAGCGAGGTCGAGGCCGAACCGGCACCCGTGATGCGCGCCCCGGACCAGCCCGTGTGGCAGGACCGGACCTCCGGCTTCGTGCGGCGGTCCGTGTCACCGCCGCACCCCGCCCTGCGCGGCGAACTCGTCGAGGGACGGCTGACCGCCGGCGCCGACATCGCCTACGACCGTCCGCCCGTGGCCGGTCTCGAACAGCACATCTGGATCCTGGAAGGAGCTCTCCTGGTGACCGCCCAGGACACCGAACACCGTCTCGGCACCGGCGACTGCCTGCGGATGCGGGTGTGGGGGCCGACCCGGTTCCGGTGCGCCGCCCCCGACGGCGTCCGGTATCTGCTGGCGGTGGTGCGGCCGTGATCGTCGACCGGCTCGACGCAGCCCGACTGGCCGCGAACGCGGGCCCGTTGGCGGACCTGCTGGCCGATACCGTCAACGCCGGCGCCTCGGTCGGTTTCCTCGCGCCCCTCGACCGCGCGGAGGCGCGCAGCTGGTGGGAAGAGCGGGCCGCGGACGTGGCCACGGGCCGGCTCGCCCTGTGGGCGGCGTACGACGGGGACCGGGTGCTCGGCACCGTGAGCCTGGCCTTCCCCGGCAAGGCCAACAGCCGTCACCGCGCCGAACTCGTCAAGCTCATGGTGCACCGGGACACCCGCGGCCGAGGCCTCGGACGCAGGCTCCTGGGCGTCGCGGAGGACGCGGCGGCGGCCGCCGACATCACCCTCCTGCACCTCGACACCGAGACCGGCAGCCCCGCCGAGCACCTCTACCGGTCCGCCGGCTGGACCGCGATCGGCGCGATCCCCGACTACGCGGCGAGCCCCGGCGGGGAGCTGCGGCCGACGACGATCTACTACAAGCAGGTACCGGCAGGCGCTCTCACCAGGTGAGTGTCAGTGGCAGCGGCTAACGTGCCTGCCATGCCGGATGCCGAAGACGTACGCCGTATCGCCCTGTCCCTGCCGGACACCACGGAGAAGATCGCCTGGAGCATGCCCACGTTCCGGGTCGCGGGAAAGATGTTCGCCACGCTGCCGGAGAACGAGACGTCCATCGCCGTGCGCTGCCCCAAGGTCGAGCGGGACGAGCTGGTGCTCGCCGAGCCGGGGAAGTTCTGGATCGCTTCCCACGAGGCGCAGTTCGCCTGGGTGCGGGCCCGGCTCGACGCGCTGGAGGGCGAGGGCGAGCTGCGGGACATCCTCGCCGACTCCTGGCGCCAGGCGGCCCCGACCCGGCTCCTGGAAGCACACCCCCGGCTGGGCCTCCCGGCGACGGAGTGACGGCCCACGGGTCTCACGCGGGGGCGACGGCCGCCCCCGCCCCGAGGAAGCTCCCGATGCGCTCCCGCAGTGACCGGGCGTCGAGGCCGTGGGCGGCGACATGCTCCTCGATCTGCCCGTACCGGCGCAGTTCGCGACGGCCCACACCCAGCCCCAGGACGCGGTGGGGGACCTCGTGCAGCGCGTCGTTCGCGGCGGCCGTCGAGGTGCCCGCCAGGTAGGGCTCGACGAGCACGACATCTGCCCCGGCGGCCCCGACGGCCCGGCGCAGAGCGGCCCCGTCGAACGGGCGGACGGTGGTCGCGTACAGGACGGTGACGTCGAGGCCCTCGGCGGCGGCGAGCACCGCGTCGAGCATCGGCCCGACCGCGACCACGACCCCGGACCGCCCCTCGCGGACGGTCCGGAAGCGCTCCCCGTCGACGGGCAGGGCCCGTCCGTTGGCCTGGAGCGACAGCCGCACGTACACCTTGTCGTCGCCCGCGGCGACCGCCTGCCGGAGCAGTGTCTCGGCCTCGTCCGGGTGGCCCGGCACATGGACGGTCCAGCCGTCCAGGGTGTCCAGCAGCGCGACGTCGCCCGGCGCCATGTGGGTGTAGCCGCCCGCCGGCCAGTCGAAGGAGGCGGCGGCGCTCACCAGCACTGCGCCCGCGTCCTGATGGCCGAGGTCCAGCTTGATCTGCTCGAAGGGCCGCTCGACGAGAAAGCTGGCGAAGGTGTGCACGACGGGCCGCAGCCCGGTCAGGGCCAGTCCCGCCGCCGCCCCGACCAGCAGCTGCTCGCGGATGCCGACGTTGACGACCCGGTCGGGATGGCGGCGGGCGGCCTCGTCGAAGCCGGCCGCGCCGATCTCGGCGAGGACCACGGCGACCCGGGGGTCCTCGTCGAGCAGCCGGGAGACGACAGGAGCGAAGCGGTCACGCATGGTGTCCATGGAGTTCGGGTTCCTTTCGGGCAGGAGGGTTCAGGTCGGGCAGGGAGGTTCAGGCGGATTTGGGCTCGACCCGGGCCACGACCACGTGCGGACGGCCCGGGTGCGGCGCGGTGAACGCCCCGTACAGCGCCTCGTGGTCACGGCCGTCGACGGTCAGCGCGGACCAGCCGGCCGCCTCGAAGCGGGCGGCGATCCCGCCGGGCCGCTGGTGCGACGCCGAGGAGTTGTCGACCACGACGGTGTGCAGCCGGTCCAGTCCGGCGGGCCCGGCGAAGGCGATCGCCTCGTGGTTGCTGCCCTCGTCCAGCTCGGCGTCCCCGACCAGCGTCCACACCCGCGGCTCGTCGAGCCCCTGGGCGCGCAGCCCCAGCGCGGTGCCGACGGCGATCGGCAGCCCGTGCCCCAGCGATCCGCTGCCGATCTCGGCCCCCGGCACGAGCGTGCGATCGGGGTGGTGGCCGAGCGGGGAGTCGTACGAGCCGAAGCCGGGCAGCCACTCCACCGGCACGAAGCCCCGGGCGGCCAGCACGGCGTAGTACGCCATCGGCCCGTGCCCCTTCGACAGCAGGAACCGGTCCCGCTCCGGGTCGTCCCACCGCTCCGGGCTCACCCGGAGCACCCGGTCGTAGAGCACCCACAGCACGTCCAGCGTGGAGGTCGCGGCCGGGCCGTGCTTCTCGTCGCCGGTCATCAGGCCCATCAGCCCCGGCAGGTCGGCATAGGTGTACGTGGTGTCCGTCGCGTTCGTCATGCCGACGAGCGTGCAACCTCAACCAAGATTGAGGTCAAGCGCGGGCCGCCCGGAAACGGATGCGCGATCACCGGCGTGAGTGCGGTATTGTTTCCCTGCGCGTTCGGCCGGGGGAATCCCCAGGTCAGACGGGCAACGGGACGTGGCGCAGCTTGGTAGCGCACTTGACTGGGGGTCAAGGGGTCGCAGGTTCAAATCCTGTCGTCCCGACTGGAGACATTTGCAGGTCAGGCCGGTTTCGGAGGTATCCGAAACCGGCCTTTGACCGTTCTTGGGGACCAGTCGGGGCCAGCGTCCCTGACCGGGTCATCGGGTCACGACGATCGGGCTGGCGAGCGCGGTGCGCGCAGCCGACCTGGCCGAAGCCGCACTCCACGGCACCCCGCCGTCGGCCCACCTCCTGCCGGTGCTCAAGCAGCGCCTCTGCGCCGACCACCCCATCGACCGACCCCGCATCGCGCTGCCGCGCCTCGCCATGACACGTACGACAGCGGGGCGCCGCCACGCTCAAAGGGCTTTACGGACAGGGGGCGGCTGACCGAATCAGCCGCCCCCCGACCCGCTCGGCCTGGTCTACGGAATGAAGCCGTAGTCCAACTGACCGGCCAGCCTCGTCCTGTCGTCCTTCAGGGACAGCGCGAGGGTGCGTGCGAGGGTGCCGCCGAAGCGGGTCCCGCCGTCGGCGGTCGGGACCGTGTCGATGAAGCTCTCCACGAGTCCGTTGGGCATCACGTAGTGCGAGTACTGCTGTGTCGGGGCGTCCTCGGGGTTGCCCAGCACCAGCGCGCTGCCGTTGAGCGGCTGGTACTCGCTGCGCAGCCCCGGGCCGACGAACCCGTAGAGGCCGTCCCAGCCGCTCAGTCCCGGCGCGAACGTGAACTTGTGGCTGATCGTGAACAGGTAGTACTTGCCGCCGCGGATGATCAGGTGCGGCCGTTCGGTCTGCTGGTTCACGCAGTTGGCCGAGAGCAGCGGGGGCTGGAGCTTCCAGTTCTCCATGCTGTCGCCGTCGGCCGTGGCCAGCCCGATGTTGCCCGTGTAGTACTTCGAGTCCTCCGGCACCTCGTGGCCGGCCGGGAGGTCACCCAGGTCACGCTTGGTGCACTGGTACGAGCCCGCGGTGCCGCCCGTGTTGCCCTCGAACAGCAGATGGATCTTGCGGTCCCGTGGGTCGCGGAAGACGAACGGGTCGCGGAAGGCGTAGATGATCGGGCCTTGTTGCGACTGTTCGAGGGTCTGGTACAGCTTGCCGTCTGCCTGGGCGATGATGCGGTGGTCCCGGAAGCCGGAGAACCACACGCGGTTCTTGTCCGCGTGGATCTTGCCGGTCGCCTGCGCCAGGCGCTGCAGCGCGTCGCTGGGGTCGACCCCGCCGTTGTCGCGCCCGGAGGCGGTGTAGAAGGACTGCACCTTGTCGCCGATGAGCGCCGTCGAGCCGGCCCACTCACGCGAGCCGAACGAGGTGCCGGCCGGGAACAGGTCGCCGCCGTACTTCCAGCTCTTGGCGTCACGCGAGTAGAAGTAGCCGATCTTCGCGTACCAGTGCCGGTCACCGAACGGCACCGAGCGCGGGGCCGTCAGCGAGAAGATGACGTGCCAGCCCTTGTAGGTGGCGGTCTGCGTGTTGAGCTTGGTGAGCGGCCAGGTGTCCCACACCCACACCTTGTCGGTCATCACCGGGAAGTCCGGTGACACGCGAGGGGCGGTGTTGGTCCTGTCCTGCTTGAGTTTCAGGGCGTCCGCGCGGGACCAGACGGCTGTGTGGTCGTCGTCGGCGGTGTACTGCCGTGCGCCCGTCCGGGACGCCTCGTGGGGGGAGGCGGAAGCGGGAGTGATGATGCCGCTCAGCGTCGCGAGGGCTGCCAGACCCGTCGCCAGCCGGAGCACCACTCGTCTTGCTCTGTACATACGTCACCCTTGGGGGGAAGAGGGAACGAATGGAAGCTGTGGAGCCGGTTCCATCGCTGACGCTACCTCAGTTTTGCGGGAAAAGAGTGAACTTGTGAGGTGAAGATTTACCTACGAGCAGCGGGCGGAGTCGCGCTGTGGAAGTTAATGGAAACCGATCCAATGTCGTCGGCGCAGCGCGGATCAGGTTCCGGCGACAGCCGTCGTACGCCGGGGCACGAGTTCCAGTTCCAGCATCTTCTCGACGGGCTCGCCAACGGGCCGGCCGATGCGTTCCAGGAGCATGCGCGCGGCGATCCCGCCGCTGGTGCGCAGGGGCTGGCGTACCGTGGTCAGCCCTACGTAGGCCGCCACGTCGAGGTCGTCGAAGCCGACCACGGACAGTTCCTGAGGAACCCTCACGCCCGCCGAGTTCGCCGCTTCGATCACCCCCAGCGCCCGGGTGTCGGACGCGGTGACGATCGCGCTGGGGGGCTCCGGAAGGGCCAGCAACTCGTCGGTGAGGCGGTGCGCCACCGCGCGGCCGTGCGGCCCGACCCGGACGTATGGCTCCTCCAACGCGAGGCCGTACGCTCGCAGCGCCAGCTCGCAGCCCTCGCGGCGACGGGCGCTCGCGCTGAAACGGAAACGGTCGTCGGCGACGTCGCCCATGAACGCGATCCGGCGATGGCCGAGTTGCAGCAGATGACGCGTCGCCAGCATGCCGCCGCGCGCGTCGTCGATCACCACACGTGGCAGGTCCGGGTGCTCACAGTCCAGCAGCACCGTGGGTAGACCGGCCCGTGCCAGCTGCTCCGCTTCGTCGTCGGTGGGAGCGAGCGAGATCGCCAGCAGCCCGTCGAAGCGGTCACCGGCCGCCACCGTCCGGTACTGCTGATCGCGCTGATCCGGTGTGGCCACGTCGAGCAGAGTGAGGTCGTGGTCGCTGCCGTGCAGCACGTGTGAGATGCCGCGCAGCCGCTCGACGACCGACGGCTCGGTGGCGAAGGGCGCGATGACGGCGATGCTCTGGGTGCGTCCCGTGGACAGGGCGCGAGCGCGCCGGTTGGGCCGGTAGTCCAGATCCCGGATCACCCGCAGCACTCGCTCGCGGGTGTCCTCGCTGACGTTCCGGCTGTCGTTCAGGACGCGCGAAACCGTGCCGACCCCCACCCCGGCCCGGGCCGCGACATCGCCGATGGTTGCCCGTTCTCCCACGGCCGTACAGTACCCGAACTCGCAGATCAACCTGCTGACACGCAGTTCCTAGGTGCCCGGTGCCGGTCGGGCCCGTCAACTGCGCCGAGGCCCGCTCGCCGGAAGCCCCGGGGCACGGCGTCGCGCGGAAAACTCCGGTGCGTCGCCTCGTGCACCTCTGCGAACATCCCCGAATGGCGCACACCTTCGAATCGCTGGTCATCCGGCACACTCATCGCGTGCCTTCCCCCGAGGGATCCGCAGGGGAAGGCGCCACCGCCGCCCGGCAGTTCGACGCGGCGCTGACCTCCGTGGGCTTCAAACTCTCCGCCGAACTGCTGGAGCGGCTGTCGGGGCTGTCCGAGGCCGCGGTCGTGCACACCGCCCGGCGAACGCTGGCCACCGTGAGTGAGATGGTGGGTGACCACGTCCGGCACAACTCCTACTTCATCGACTTCCCGGCGAATGTGCCGGACACCGAAGAGTTCTGGATGCGATGCGTGGCGAAGGCGCTCGCCGACGACACCTCGCGCGAGAACGTGCTGGCGCAGCTGACGCGGGGGGCCCTGAACCTGCTCAGCCTCCCCACGTACGGCCGCTACCAGCACACCTACGAGGAGATGCTCGCGGCACAGGACGAGCTGATGGCCTCGGCGGGTGACCGGGTGACCGTCCTGCACCTCGGCCGGGACCTGGACGCCGAACTCACGGACCTCTACCTGGCCCTGGCGGGCAGCACGACGCCCCTGGGCGAGGACCACCTGCGCGACCTCAGGACCCTCGCCGAACGCTGCGCCGACGGCCCCCAGCCGGAGTCGATCCCCGTCCGGGAGCACCGGGCGGTCGTCAACGAGGCCCGCCTCGGCGTCGGCGCCGGCCTCCTGCTGGACACCGTCACCGACGTGCTGCGTCTGGCCTGCGCCCTGTCGGGCGGCGATGTGACGCTCCAGGAACCCACCCGGTTCCAGGCGCTGCCGCGGCCGGTCCGCCGGGGGCTGCTCGCGGGCCTCGACGCGGTGGTCGCGGCGAACCCGGCGAAGCTCGCCGACGTGCACGCGCACCGGGAGCCCTTCAAGCGCCTCGGTGAGCGTCTCCACCCGCACGAGTACCCCCGCTGGCCGCACGCCGCCGACGTGTTCGCCGTGGCGCGGGGCGAGAAGGAGGCCCGCTCCTTCGGCAGCCGCGTCGAGAAACTGCTCGACGAGTACGACGTCACCGGTGCGGTGAAGCTGCTGAAGTCCGCTCCCGGCAAGCTGTTCCGCGCCCTGGACCTGCTGCTGCGCGTCGCCGCCGGCCAGGAGGAGCGGGACGCGGTGGTGGCCGCCGCGGTGGAAGTCGCTCCCGAGGTCTCCGGCCGGGTCGTCCTCTCGGTCCGTGAGCACTTCCACAACCGGGAGCGGGAGACCGACGCACCCCGTATCTTCGTCAACCGCCGGGGCCGCGCCTGGGTGACCCCCGACGACCGGCCCCCGGTACCGGCCGCGGACCGCGATCGTCTGATCTCCGCCCTCGACACGGAGATCCGCCGTCGCCTCCCGGCGCCGCGTCGCCTGCTGCTCGACCCCGAAGTCCTCGACGTGGCGCTCCCGCTCAGCGGCAGGGCGACCACGGCCGGGTTCGGCGTCCTGCCGCGGGGCTCGCTCTCGCGGGTCGACGGCGAACTGCTGCGCTTCTTCGTGTACTGGAAGCAGACCGAGGTCCGCACCGACTACGACCTGTCGGCCCTGCTCCTGCACCGCGACTACAGCACCGACGCCTGGCTCTCCTACACGTCCCTCAAAGCCGTCGGGGGCCGGCACTCGGGCGATGTCACCGAGGCGCCCGACGGGGCTTCGGAGTTCATCGACCTCTCCCTGGACCGGGTGCGCGGCACCTACATCGTTCCGCAGGTCAACATCTACGCGGGCGAGGGCTTCGAGGAGGCCGAGGAGTCGTTCTTCGGGTTCATGCTGCGCGACCGTGCGCAGAAGGGCCGTCCGTTCGAGCCGCGCACGGTGCGGATGAAGTCGGAGCTGCGTGGGATCGGCCGTGTGGCACTGCCACTGGTCTTCCGGCGCGGGGACGACGGCACGTGGCACGCGAAGTGGCTGCACCTGTATCTGAAGGGCATCTCGCAGGCGAACCGGGTCGAGGAGAACCAGGTGTCGGTGTCCAAGGTGGTGCGTGCCCTCGTGGAGCGGGAGCAGCTCACGACGAGGTACCTGATCGACCTGATGTCCCGCGACACCACGGCCGTGGATCTGTGGGACGGCGAGCCGGTCCCTGAGGAGCCCGTGACGTACATCGGTCTCGAACGGCCCGAGGGGCTGCACCCGGACTCCCGGATCATCACCCTCGAAAATCTGCGCGACCTGATCCCGGCCTGAGTGCTAGCGTTGCCGACGGCGAGGCCATGAAGGGGCTTCCTTCTCATTCACTCCTTATGAAAACGAGTTCCTTCGCTCTCCTCGCCCTCGACTCCGGCCGGGAGGCGCCCGCGTGGCGCCTCCCGGTTTTCGTACGCCGACTGCTCGTCAGCGCCAGATGGACTTCACCCGCCACGCCTGGAGGTGGTCGAGGGTGGCGGTGCCTCCTTCGACGAACACCTGGACGCCGGTGCTGGAGGGGTCGGGGAAGATCTGGTCGGACCGGTGCGCACCTTCAGGCCGAAGCGCTCCGCGTCCTTGAGGAAGAAGGTCGCCTCGATGTCGAGTGCCTTGCCCTTGGCCCCGAGGCGGAATGCTCTGCGCGCCCAGAATCGTCAGCGGGCCCGCCGGAAACGGCGGGCCCGCTGACGACTACCGAGTCAGCCGCCCCCGTCCAGATCCTCACGTCGGCGCAGCACCGACAGCTCGTGGCCGCGGAGTTCCATCTCGTACAGCTTTCCGCGTGCGTTCTCGAAGGGCCGGTGGAGGATCATCATCAGGCGGCCGTCGAAGGTGTGGAACAGCATGCCGTGGCCGCTGTCGTCGCGGACCAGCGGGCGGTGCTGCCGCCACGGTCCCGTGAGTTCTCCCGAGCGGGACACCGCGTACGTCTGCACGTAGCCGCCGCTGACGGTGCCGTCCCCGCCGGCCGTGTTCTTCTCGTAGGTCGACCAGAGCATGAGCAGGGACCCGTCGGGCGTGCGGTACAGCTGAGGGCCGTCGGTGACGTACGGCGCGAGCTGGTGCGGTACGCCGGCGGGGATCTGCTCGGCGGTCCAGGGCGCGTCCGAGGCCTTGAAGAGGTAGACCGGGTCACCGACCGTCCGGGACAGGTCAGGGGCCAGCCGGACGGCCTCCATGGTTCCGTCGATCGTCTGCAGCCACTCGTGCGCGTACACCATCCAGGGCTGCCCGGACGGGTCCACGTACAGCGTGCCGTCGAGGGTCATGAGGTGCTCGGGCGGGACGGGCCGTGA
Source organism: Streptomyces viridochromogenes DSM 40736 (assembly GCF_000158955.1). Taxonomy (GTDB): domain Bacteria; phylum Actinomycetota; class Actinomycetes; order Streptomycetales; family Streptomycetaceae; genus Streptomyces; species Streptomyces venetus. The sequence continues at coordinate 7,662,389 of NZ_GG657757.1, forward strand.
GGGGTCGAGCACGGTGAAGGGGCCGAGCAGAGAGTCGGAGACGGCGGTGATCGTGCCGCGCATATGGGTCGGGGTGCGGAACGGCACCCCCCACTGGTTCGGCGCCGGGACCGGGAGTGGCCGGTTCTCGTCGTGCAACGTGGTGAACAGGTAGTACCTGCCCTCCCAGGCGTGCACCTCCGGCGCCCACGCGCCGTCCGTCGCCCAGATGCCCTCCTGCGCGGCGGTCCGGAACACCACCACGGGGCGTGTCCAGTCGCGCAGGTCGGGGCTGCGGTAGACCATCGTGCCCGTGCCGTCCACGCCCGACACGGACGGGACGTTGGACGTGTAGAGGTGGTAGGTGCGCCTCTCGCGGTCGGCGACGACGAACGGATCGTGCAGCGGCATGTCGGCAAGCCGCATCGGCTCACCCCTTCGTGAGGGCCCGCCCTTGGTCAGATCGCACAGCCCGCGTGCGCCAACGCCTGCTTGAGCAGCACCCCGTGGCCGCCGGGCATCTCGCTCTGCACCGCCTCGGAGACGGCCTCCTGCGGGCTGAACCACACCAGGTCGAGCGCGTCCTGCCGGGGCCGGCAGTCGCCCGTCACCGGCACGATGTAGGCGAGGGACACCGCGTGCTGGCGGGGGTCGTGGTACGGGGTGATGCCCTGCGTCGGGAAGTACTCCGCGACCGTGAAGGGCTGGAGCGACGTGGGGACGCGGGGCAGCGCGACCGGGCCGAGGTCCTTCTCCAGGTGGCGCAGGAGGGCGTCGCGGACGCGCTCATGGTGCAGCACGCGGCCGGAGACCAGCGTCCGGCTGACCGTTCCGTCGGGCCCCATGCGCAGCAGCACACCGACACTGGTGACTTCGCCGCTGTCGTCGACGCGGACCGGGACGGCCTCGACGTACAGGATCGGCATGCGGGCGCGTGTCATCTCCAGTTCGTCGGAGGACAGCCAGCCGGGCGTGGTTTCGGTCATGTCAGACATTGCTTGATCATACTTTCAGCCGTTCGGACTTCCTGGATAGCCGCTCCTGGAGAACTGTGACCGGCCCCACGTCGTTCAATCGTCATTCAGCCGGTAGATCCGCAGGGCGTTGTCCCGTCCGGCCCACCGGGCGAACCGCAGCGCGTCCGGCAGGGACAGCTCGTCGGCGTCCACCCGCTCCTGGAGCAGCCCCGCCAGGCCCTGCCGGAAGGCGAGCGCACCGAGGTGGTGGAACTCGGCCACACCGTAGGCGTCGGAGCTGTACAGCAGTTTGCGGAACGGTGTGATCTCCAGGGCCTCGGCGAGCACCGCACCCGCCCGGGCGGGGCCGACGTGGTGGAGGGTCAGGCCGACATCGAGGTACACCTGCTCGAAGACGGCGGACAGGTAGGCGGCCTGCCGCTGGTAGGGCCAGCAGTGCAGCAGCAGCACGGGGATCGTCCCGGCGGTCAGGTGCAGCCAGTCCGTGAGGAGGGCCGGGTCGGCCCGGTGCAGCCGGATGTCGTTGTCGCCGAACCCGGTGTGCAGCTGGAGCGGCAGGCCGAGGTCGACGGCCGTCCACAGCAGGTGCCTGACCAGGACCGGGTCGTCCAGGCGGCCGCCCCGGGGCAGCCAGTGCCGGGCGGCCTCGCCGACCTCCTCGTCCGACGGCCGGGCCGGATCCAGACCGAAGCCGGTGCGGTAGGCCGCCACCGACTTCACCGCCACCACGCCGGGCCGCCGCACGGCGTCCAGTGCCGCCGCGCGGAAGGCGTCCGCGTACGCGTCCGGCTCCACCCCGGCGTCCCGCACCGACTCGGCGACGCTCTCCAGCCGTACGACCTCGTACGCGGAGCCGCCCGCCGCCTCGGCGACCTCGCGCGGAGTGGTCAGCCGGTCGGGGGAGTAGCCGGTGTCCACGCAGAAGACGTCCGCGCCCGAGGCCCGCAGGAAGCGCCGTTGCACCTCCCGCCAGCCCAGTTGGGAGCGCCGGGCGAGGTACTCCTCGGCGGGGGCGTGCCGCGGCAGGTCCAGCAGCGGAGCGCAGTGGCGGCGCACGGCCACGCCCACCGGGCTGTCGAAGGGCGAGACGCCCGGCCAGGCGTCGCCCTCCGTCAGGAGCGGCTCGAAGGCCTCCCGGCCGAGGTCGCCGGTCACCGTGCCGTGGCAGTGGTGGTCGACCAGCCTCAGGGCGTCGAGCGCCTCGCGGACCGCGCTCACGTCAGTACTTCCAGCGGTAGGCCGCCGCCACCTGGTCGTCGTCCAGCCCGGCGACGGACGCCGCCTCCCCGCGCCGCACCGCGATCACCGCGTCGGCCAGAACCGGGCCGAGGGCCGCCCGCAGCGGTTCGTCCGCGCGGAACTCCTCGACGGCCCGCTCCAGCGAGACCGGCAGCCGCCGCACGCCCCGGGCCGCCGCCTCCGCCTCGGCCAGCCGCGCCGGGTCCCCGGTGACCTCCTCGGGCAGGGCGGCGGACGACGTCAGGCCGTCCAGCCCGGCGGCGATCAGGCAGCCGAGCGCGAGATAGGGATTGGCGGCCAGGTCGACCGGCTTGACCTCCAGGTTGGCCGCCTGGTCGCGCAGGCCGGCGGTGCCGGTGACGACACGCAGGGCGGTCTCCCGGGTCTCGCGGCCCCAGGCGGTGAACACCCCGGCCCACTGGGAGGGCCTGAGCCGCAGATAGCTGGCGGGGCTCGGCGCGGTCACCGCCGTGAGGCCGGGCAGATGAGCCAGCAGGCCGGCCGTGAACGACTCGGCCTCGGCCGTCATGCCGTACCGGCCCTCGCCCCCGGCGTGCAGATTGGCCCCGTCGCGCCAGACGGAGAGGTGGACGTGCCCGCCGTTGCCGACGCCCTGCCCCACGACGGCCGGGGCGAAGGAGACGCGCAGCCCGTGCCGCAGGGCCACCGCCCGGACGGTCTGCCGTACCAGCACGCTGCGGTCGGCCGCCGCCACCGGATCGACGGCACGCACCGAGATCTCGAACTGCCCGGCCGCGTACTCGGGATGGACCTGCTCGACGTCGAGTCCCTGGGCCGCGCACGCCGCCAGCAGGTCAGCGGTGTAGTCGCCGAGTTCCACCTGCCGGGCAGCCCCGTACGCCGGTCCGGTCGTCGCCGGCACGAACGCGTCGCCGGGCGCGTCGCCCCGGGCCACGGTCCACTCCACCTCCACGGCCGCCTTGAAGGTCAGGCCGTGCCGCTCGGCCGCCTCGGCGACGACGTGGCGCAGGAACGTGCGGGTGCAGCCGGGGTGCCGCTCCCCGTCCTGCGTGACCCGGTCGACCGGCGCCCACGCCCAGCCGGGCTGCCCGGCCAGCACCACGAGCTGGTCGAGGTCGGGGTAGAGGCGCAGGTCGCCGTCGGGGGAGCCGAGCACGTCGGTGGTGACGATGGAGTCGTTCGCCAGGAAGGTGTCGAACACCGGGGACATGCCGACGCCCCAGGCCGCGGCGGAGGCGAGCCTGGCCGTCGGGACGGTCTTCACCCGGGCGATGCCCGCGGTGTCGACATAGGCCAGCACGACGCCGTGCACGCCCCGCCCGGCGAGCTCGCCGGCCGCCGCGGTGGCCCGCTCGACATCGCCGGGACGGCCGCCGGGGACGGGGTCGGCCAGAGTGGTCATGCGTCCTCCTCGACGAGCGGGCTTCAGGCCTTCACGGCCACCGCGCCGTACTGCGGCACCAGCACACCGGAGCCGTCCTCGGCCCGCCACTGCCCGCACGACACCATGCCCGGGTCCAGCAGCTCCAGGCCGTCGAAGAACGCGGCGATGTCCGCGCCGCCGCGAGCGGTGATGGGGGGAGTGGCGTTCTCGTTCCAGAACTTCATGGCCGGGATCTGGCCCGCGCCGCCGAGCTCGTCGTCGAAGGTCGGGTGGGTGAGGACCAGGAAGCTGCCGGAGGGGACCGCGGCCATCACGCGGCGCACGATGTCCCGGGCCTTCTCGGCGTCCAGGACGAAGTTCAGAATGCCCAGCATCATCACGGCGACGGGGCGGCTGAAGTCGAGGGTCTCCCGGGCCCGTTCGAGGATGGCGTCCGGGTCGTGCACGTCCGCGTCGACGTAGGCGGTGACACCGTCGCGACTGCCGGTCAGCAGGGTGCGGGCGTGCACCAGCACGATCGGGTCGTTGTCGACGTAGACGATCCGGGAGTCGGGCGCGATCCGCTGGGCGATCTCGTGGGTGTTGTCCGCCGTCGGCAGCCCCGTGCCGATGTCGAGGAACTGCCGCACCCCGCGCTCGCCGGCCAGGAACGACACGGCCCGGCCCAGGAAGTCCCGGTCCGCCCGGGCGATGTCCCGGATGATCGGGAACATGCCGGCGACGTGCTCGCCGACCCGCTGGTCGACCTCGTAGTTGTCCTTGCCGCCGATCCAGTAGTTCCACACGCGCGCGTTGTGCGCCACACCGGTGTTCAGCCGCGCCGAGCCGCTCGGCGGGGTGTGGCTCTCACTCACGTCTCTTCCTCTCCTCGCACGAGCGACCGAGGCCGGTCGTCGCCGCCCATTGTGCCGCTCCGGTGATCACGCTGTCCCGGGAATCGACGGGGCCGGCGGGGCGCGGCGGGGCCATCGGCGCGCTGCGGGGAGAGGCGCAGGGCCGGGCTAGTCGAACGTGCTGGGATTCGACGAGGGCGTCTTGCCGGCCAGCACGTCCTTCAGGCGCTGGGTGCCGAGCTTCACCGCCTGGTCGACGGAGTCCTGCTCGCCGCCGTCGAGCCCGCCCGCCGTGACGGTGATCGCGTCGTCGCCGACCCGGACGGCGGCGATGTCCAGGGTCAGCGTGGCCTGAGTTCCCCCGGCCGTGCCCTGAACCGTCACGCGCAGCCCCTCACGGGCGTCGCCCACGTTCGGCGGCGACGTCTCGATGACCTGCACGGTGCGCTGTTCGCCCTTCTCGGTCGCGGTGAACTGGGCGCACTTCTGCGGCAGGGTCGCCATCCAGTTCAAGGAGTCCTGCGGGTCGGTCCGGTCGTAGGAGGCCACCTGGTACAGCAGCCGCGAGTCGCCCTGTGTGAAGCCGCGCAGCGCGGACACGCCCGACGGCCTGCCCAGGAAGTCCTCGCCGAAGAGCGAGTCGAGCAGCCGCTGGCAGTCGGCCGCGTCGGTCTTGGCGGTGAGGAAGTCGGAGACGTCGACCGTGCCGATCAGCAGGTTGTCGTGCCAGTCCTCGGCCTCCGTCTGCTTGACCTGGGTCCAGTCGTCCTCGATGTCCGCCTCGGTGATCAGCGCGGCCCGGGCGCCGTCCTCGCTGAGGGTGGCGGTGGGGGAGGGGGACGGGGTCTGCCGCTTCCCGGCCACCTGTGACGCGGTGACGCCCGAGACCCGAGAGCCGTCCCGGTCGCCGTCCTGCGACGAGCAGGCGGCGGTGGTCAACAGCGTGCCTGCCGCCAGGGCGCCGGACAGGACGCGGGCGAGCCGGGGTGAGCGACGGGTCATCGCAAGAGCCTCCTGAGAACGTGACGCGTGTCCTCAGCGCACCACCGGCACCGACGGCCCACCACCGGCACCGGACTGTTCGGGTGAGCACGGTGCCGGCGGCCGGGGCGAGCCCCTCCGGCCCCTGGCGTGGCGGGCCGCAGGGACTGTTCAATGAAGCTGCACACCCGCCACGCGTGAGAGGAGCCGCCCGTGTCGTCCGCCGTCGTGCCGCCCGTCGGAGCGCGTATCCGGCAGGCGCGTCTGGAGCGCGGGACCAGCCTGCGCGCCCTCGCCCGGGAGGTCGGCGTGTCGGCGAGCCTCGTGTCACAGATCGAGACCGGGAAGAGCCAGCCGTCCGTCAGCACGCTGTACGCCATCACGACGGCCCTCGGCATCTCCGTCGAGTCCCTCTTCGACGCCCGGGCCTCCGCGCCCGTGGCCGCCGCGAGCCCACCCGGCACCGTCCTGCGCGCCCTGGCCGCCCTGGCCGCCGACCCCGGCCGGCGCATCGGTCCGCTGGTCGGCGCCGGTGAGCGCGAGACGCTGGAGCTGGACTCGGGGGTGGTGTGGGAGCGGCTCGGGCGGGTGCCGGGCGTGGACGTCGACTTCCTGCTGGTGACCTACCGGCCCGGCGGCTCCTCCTCCGGCTCCGGCGGCCTGATGCGGCACCCGGGCACCGAGTACGGCTATCTGACCTCGGGCGAGCTCGTGCTCACCCTCGGCTTCGACGAGTACACCGTGCGCCCGGGCGACGCCGTCAGCTTCGAGTCGACGACTCCCCACCGTTACCGCAACGATGGAGAGGTACCGGCTGTGGGTGTCTGGTTCGTGTCGGGCGACGTTCAGTGACACTTGACACCCGTACAGCCCGGGCGTTCACTCCGAAGTGGGGGTGGTCGCCATGGCGATCCGCACATACGGCCCGGGCGCCGTCGACTGGGAAGAACGCATCGACCTGGACCGGCTGCGCGGACAGCGGCTGGCCCGGCTCCACGAGTCCCTGAACCGCTCCACGCTCGGCGCGGTGCTCAGTTTCGACTTCGCCAACATCCGCTACATGACCGCCACCCACATCGGCACCTGGGCGATGGACAAGCTGATCCGCTTCGCCCTGCTGGTGCGTGACGGCGAACCGGTCGTCTGGGACTTCGGCTCCGCCGCCCGCCACCACCAGCTGTACAACCCGTGGCTCGACTACAGCGACGGCAAGGGCGGCCCGCCGACCGGGGCCCGCGCAGGCATCTCCACCCTGCGCGGCGCCTTCCATCCGGACGCGGGCATCGCCGAGGACGTCGCCGCCAAGATCGCCGGCGAGCTGCGCGAGCACGGGCTGGCGAACGAGCCCCTCGGCGTCGACGTCGCCGAGATGCCCGTCCTCGCCGCCCTGCGCGCCGAGGGCATCGACGTGGTCGACGGGCAGCAGGTCTTCCTGGAAGCCCGCCGGATCAAGACCGGTGACGAGATCGCCCTGCTCACCCAGGCCTGCGCCATGGTCGACGCGGCCTACGAGGAGCTGTACGGGTATCTGCGGCCGGGCGTCCGCGAGAACGAGTGTGTCGGCGTCGTCAGCAAGGTCCTGTACGACCTCGGCAGCGAGTACGTCGAGGGCGTCAACGCCATCTCGGGCGAGCGCTGTTCACCGCATCCGCACGTCTACAGCGACCGCCTCGTCCGCCCCGGCGACCCCGCCTTCTTCGACATCCTGCACAGCCACCTCGGCTACCGCACCTGCTACTACCGCACGTTCGCGGTGGGCTCCGCATCCCGCGCGCAGCGGGACGCCTATGTGCGCTGCCGGGCGTACATGGACCAGGCGATCGCGCTCGTCCGGCCGGGCGCCACCACCGCCGACATCGTCCAGGTCTGGCCGCGCGCCGAGGAGTTCGGCTTCGCCGACGAGACCGCCGCCTTCGCCCTCCAGTACGGCCACGGCGTCGGACTGTCGATCTGGGAGAAGCCGATCTTCAGCCGGCTGGTCTCCCTCGACCACCCCGAGGTCCTCGAAGAGGGCATGGTGTTCGCCCTGGAGACCTACTGGCCGGCCGCCGACGGCTGGTCCGCCGCCCGGATCGAGGAGGAACTGGTCGTCACCGCCGACGGGTGCGAGGTGATCACCAAGTTCCCGGCGGAGGAACTGCTGGTGGCGGGGCGCAAGTACTGGACGGTGGGCGGGGAGCTCGACACCCGGCGCGAGTCGCAGTCCCACCTCAACACCTCGCACGCCGACGGGGTGCCCTGATGGACGCGGCCGGGCTCCTCACCGCCTACGAGCGGATGGCCGTCATCCGCCGCACGGAGAAGGCCGCGCACGACCTGTTCCTCCAGGGCCTGGTGAAGGGCACCACCCACCTCGCCGCCGGACAGGAGGCGGTCGCGGTGGGGGCGAGCGCCGCCCTGCGGCCGGACGACTACGTGTTCGCCACCTACCGAGGCCATCACCACGCGCTCGCCCGCGGCGCCACCCCGCAGGAGTGCCTCGCCGAGCTCATGAGCCGGGCGACCGGGCTGTGCAAGGCCAAGGGCGGCTCCATGCACCTGACCAAGGCGGCGACCGGCATGCTCGGCTCCTACGCCATCGTCGGCTCCCACCTGCCGATGGCGGTCGGCGCGGCCTGGTCGGCCCGGCTGCGGGGGACCGACCAGCTCGCCGTCGCCTTCTTCGGCGACGGCGCCACCAACATCGGCGCCTTCCACGAGTCGCTCAACCTGGCCGCCGTGTGGAAGCTGCCCGTGCTGTTCGTGTGCGAGAACAACCTGTACATGGAGTACACGCCCATCGCCGACGTCACGGCGGTGCCCCGGCCCGCCGCCGACCGGGCACCCGCCTACGGCATCCCGGGCGAGGTCGTCGACGGCAACGACGTCATGGCCGTCGAGGAGGCGGTGGAGCGGCTCGCACGGCGGGCCCGGGGCGGGGACGGACCCGCCGTGCTGGAGGCCGCGACCTACCGGCACTTCGGTCACAGCCGTGCCGACCCGGCGGCCTACCGTCCGGCCGAGGAGGTCGAACGCTGGCTCGCGCACGATCCGTTGGACCTCGCGCGGGGACGGCTCGCCGAGCTGGGCGTGGCGGAGGCGACGGTCGCCGAGGCCGACGACCGGGCCCGGGCCGTCGTGGAGCGGGCCGTCGAGGCGGCGAAGGCCGCGCCGCCGCCCGAACCGCGGGAGGCACTCGCCGACGTGTGGGCGGACGGAGGTGCCGCATGGCGGACGTGATCACCTACCGGGAGGCGGTCGCCGAGGGCATCGCCCGCGAGATGCGCCGGGACACGTCGGTCGTGTGCCTCGGGGAGGACATCGGCGCGGCCGGCGGAGTGTTCAAGACGACCACGGGGCTGCACGAGGAGTTCGGTCCCGAGCGGGTGTGGGACACGCCCATATCCGAACAGGCCATCGTGGGCGCCGCGATGGGCGCCGCCATGACCGGGAGGCGGCCCGTCGCCGAGATCATGTTCTCCGACTTCCTGGCCTGCTGCTGGGACTACCTCGCCAACGAGATCCCCAAGGTCCGCTACATGACCGGCGGCCAGGTGACCGTGCCGCTCGTCGTACGCACCGCCAACGGCGGCGGACTGGGCTTCGGCGCCCAGCACTCCCAGGCGACCGAGAACTGGGCCCTGACCGTCCCGGGCCTGAAGATCGCGGCACCGGCGACACCCGCCGACGTCGTCGGCATGATGGCGGCGGCGATCCGCAGCGACGACCCCGTGGTCTTCTTCGAGCACAAGGCTCTCCTCGCGACCAAGGGGGCAGCGCCGCCGCCCGGCCACGTCGTCGAGCTGGGCCGGGCCTGCGTCGTCCGTCCGGGCGACGACGTCACGCTCGTCGCGCTCGCCTCCATGGTGCCCCTGGCACTGAAGGCCGCCGAGGTGCTGTCGGGGGAGGGGATCGAGGCGGAGGTGGTCGACCTGCGCTGCCTGGTCCCGCTGGACGCCGCGACCGTCCTCGCCTCGGTGTGCACGACCTCCCGGCTCGTCACCGTCGAGGAGAACCCGTACCAGGGCGGCTGGGGCGCCACCGTCGTCTCGATCGTCGCCGACGAGGGCTTCGGCCTGCTGGACGCGCCCGTGCGGCGGGTGGCGGCGGAGTGCGTCCCGCTGCCCTTCGCCGACGCGCTGGAGGAGCAGGTCATCCCCACGGTCGACAAGGTCGTCATGGAGGTCCTCAGACTCGCCGCCTACTGAGCCGCCCACCGCCACCGAACACCCCATGGGAGGAAGCGCGATGACCACCAGGAAACTGCTTCGCTCCGGTCACGTGATCTCGATGGACCCCGCGGTCGGGGACCTGCCCCAGGGGGACGTCCTCGTCGAGGACGGCAGGATCGCGGCCGTGGAACCGGAGATCGGCGCCGACGCCGAGATCCTGGACATGACCGGCCGCATCGTGATCCCCGGCTTCGTGGACACCCACCGCCACACCTGGGAGGCCCCGATCCGGGGCGTCGCCCCGAACGCCACCCTCGACGACTACTTCGTCGACATCCTCGACACCTTCGCACCCCTGTACACCCCGGAGGACGTCTACGCGGCCAACCTCGCGGGCGCGCTGGAGTGCGTCAACGCCGGCATCACCACGCTCGTGGACTGGTCGCACATCAACAACACCCCCGACCATCCGGACGCCGCGATCCAGGGCCTGGCGGAGTCCGGCATCCGGGCGCAGTACGCGTACGGCAGCGCCAACACCTCCCTCGCCGACTACTGGTTCGAGAGCAAGCTCGTGATGCCGGCCGACGACGTGCGGCGGATCCGCGCGCGGTATTTCGCGTCCGACGACGGCCTGCTGACCATGGGGCTCGCCACGCGCGGACCCGGCTTCTGCGTCAACGACGTCGTCACCGCCGAGTGGGGCCTCGCCCGCGAACTCGGCATCCCGATCACCGTGCACGTGGCCATGGGACGGCTGGCCGGCCGCTTCGGCATGGTCAGGCAACTCCGCGACCTGGGACTCCTCGGGCCGGACACCACCTATGTCCACTCCTGCCACCTCAGCGAGGAGGAGTGGCGGCTGGTCGCCGACAGCGGCGGCACGGTCTCCGTCGCACCACAGGTGGAGCTCCAGATGGGGCACGGCTGGCCGCCCGTGATGCAGGCGATCGAGCACGGTCTGCGGCCGTCGCTCAGCATCGACGTCGTCACCACCGCACCCGGCGACATGTTCACCCAGATCCGCGCGGCCTTCGGCGCCGAGCGCGCCCGGGTCAACGCCGACTGCTGGCAGGCCAACCTGCCCGTCCCGAGCACCATGCTGACAGCACGTCAGATGCTGGAGATCGCCACCGTCAACGGCGCCCACGTCGCCGGCCTGGAGGACCGTACCGGCTCGCTGACGCCCGGGAAGCGCGCGGACATCGTCGCGATCGACGCCACCGCCCTGAACGTCGCGCCCGTGCACGACGCGGCCGCCGCGGTCACCCTGTGCGCGGACGTGTCCGACGTGGACACCGTCCTCGTCGACGGCGTGGTCCACAAGCGCGACGGCAGGATGCTCGCCGACACCGGACGCGCCCTGCGGCTCGTCACGGAGTCCCGCGACCGGCTCGTCGCCGCGAAGGAGGCGAGGGCGGCGACCGCGAAGGGCGAGAAGGCCACGGCATGACGAACCAACTGGTGCGCCGCGCCGCCGACGTGCCCCGAGCCGCCCTACGACGCTCAACGGACACCGGCGGCGGGCCCTGGTCGGTGAGGACGACGGCAGTGTGCACACCGGCTTCGGCCTGTGCGAACTGCGGCCGGACGGCCCGCGTGCCCGCGCATGTGCACTCGTACGAGGAGAGTTTCCACGTCCTCGACGGGGGGCGGTGGGTCCTCGACCTGCCCGAAGGGGCGTACCTGCTGGAGGCGGGGGACTACGGGCTGCTGCCGATCGGCGTCCCGCACGCCTGGCGCGGCGCCGGGGGCACCGGCGGCCGCTGGGCCGACATGCTGGCGCCGGTGCCGAGGGCCCGCTACGGACACGACACCCAGGCGGTGCCGGAGCTGCCCGTTCGCGAACCGGTTCGGATCGACGTCCGCGACCCGCGCACCCGCTCCTTCGGCCACTTCGAGCCCGGCCAGATGGACCCGGCCGGACAGTCCCAGGACCTGCTGGCCGTCACGGCGAGCATGCGCACCGCGCTGATGGTCTACAGCGGCATCACGGTGAAGATGATGGTCGACCGCGACCTGGGCGCGGTCGGCTCGACGATGTTCATGGTGCGGTACGCGTCCGACGGCGTCATCGGCGCGCACGACCACCCCTTCGAGGAGACGTACCTGATCATCGAGGGCGTGGCGGAGGCGACCCTCGACGGTGAGCGGTACCGGCTGGAGCCCGGGGACCTCGCGTGGGCGGGCGCCGGTTGTGTGCATGGGTTCCTCAACGCCGGGCAGGGGCCTTTGCGGTGGCTGGAGACACAGGCGCCGCAGCCGCCGGCACGGCACTCCTACCGGTTCACCAGGGACTGGGACTACCTGCGCCAGGCACTTCGGGAGGGCTCATGAGCAACGTCCTTGTCGTCGGCGGCACGTCGGGGATCGGCCTCGAGTTCGCGCGGACCCGCGCCGGGCGCGGGGACGAGGTCGTCCTCACCAGTCGCGACGCCCACCGCGCCGACACGGTGGCCAAGGAGTTCGGCGCCCGGGGCATCGCCCTGGACCTGACGCGGCCGCTGGAGATCGCGGCGGCCGTGGCCGACGTCGGGCGGGTCGACCATCTGGTGATCGCGGGCGTCTCCCGGGACGACAACAAGGTGACCGAGTACGACATCGGCGCCGCCCTGGACCTGGTCACCCTCAAGCTCGTCGGCTACACCGAGGTCGTGCACGCGCTGCGCCCCCGGCTGCACGACGACAGCGCCGTCGTGTTGTTCGGCGGCCAGGCCAAGGAACGCCCCTACCCGGGCGCGACGACGGTCGCGACGGTCAACGCGGGGGTACGGGGCCTGATGAACTCCCTCGCCGTCGAACTCGCCCCCATCCGGGTCAACACCGTGCATCCCGGTGTCGTCGGCGACAGCCCGTACTGGCAGGCCAAACCGGACAAGGTGCTCGCCACGTTGCGCACCGAGACGCCCACCGGGCGGCTCGCCACGATGGTGGACGTGGTGGACGCGGTGGACTTCCTGCTCCGCAACGGCTCGGTCAACGCCGTCGAACTGACCGTGGACGGAGGGTGGTTGCTGGGCTGACCCGGTTCGTCACCCGGCGCGCCGCAGCGTGTCCTCGGCCACCTCCTTGTCCACCGCGGCCCGTACCAGCGCCGCGGCGAGAACGGCCGGATCGGTGCTCCCGGCCAGGTCGGCAAGGTGCTCCGGGTCCTTCGGCAGATTCAGGCGCTCGGCGCCCTGGAGTGCCTTGGCGTCCAGGTAGGGGGCCGCCTCCGGCCAGACGCCCTGCGCCTCGCGCAGGAAGATGTCGCTACCGGCCGGCCCCATCCCGGGGAAATCCTGGAGCAGATGGCGCAGTTCGCTCACCTTGCCGTCCGCCTCCCGGCGCAGCCGCCGCAGGTCTCCGCCCCACCGATCGGTCAACAGCTCGGCTTCCTCACCGAGTTGGGTCGCGGTGCGCTCGTCGTAGCGCCGGTAGCCGCCCCGGCCGAGCGCGTCGACACGCTCCTGCCAGGAGGCCTCGGCCATGCGGCGCGGATCGCGCAGCCCCGCCTCGTGCAGGGCACGGGCGGTGGCCAGCGCGATCGAGCCGCGGATGCGGGCACTGAGCAGATGGGACAGCACCAGCAGCCGGTACAGCGGCTGCGGGGTGTCCCTCAGCCGGATGCCCGCCTCGTCCGCGAAGGTCCGGCCGTGCGCGCCGACGAGTTCGCGGACGACGCGCTCCCGCCGGTGCACGGCTCAGCCCCTCAGCGGGTCGTGGCCGACGGTCATCAGCCGGCGGCGACGGCGGGTGTCGGCCTCCGTCACCTCGGGCTCCGGCTCGTTCTCCACGTCCACCTGCGAGGTGACCGTGTCCACGACCTTCCGCATCACCCGCAGATCGTCCTCGGTCAGGTCGGTGCGCCGCTTCTGGAGGATGGCCAGGACGTGCTGCCCGGTCTTCGTGCCCGCCTGTTCGGGCAGCGGCTCCGTCTCCTCGTCGGCGTCCCGCATCCGCAGCCAGGCCGCGAGCTCCTGCGAGGTCATGTTCACCACGCGGTGGAAGTCCTCCCACAGCGCGTCGAGTTCGAGGGCGTCGGTCATCGGGTGCCCCTTCCGTACGTACGTGCGCGCCGGTCAGCCTTCGCCGGGGACGTTCTCCGCGTCGAACATCCAGCGCTGCTTCTCCAGCTCGGCGGTGATGCCGATCAGCAGGTCCTGGGTGACCGGGTCGGCCTTCTCGGTCGCGGCGATGCGCTCGCGCAGCCGGCCGACCGCGTCCTGGAGCGAGTCCGCCATCACCCGCACGGCGTCCGAGTCGCGCACCCAGCCCTCCTTGGGGGCGGGCAGGGTGAAGGCCTTGGAGATGGTCTCGGGCCGGCCGTCCGGCGGGACGCCGAGCGCCGCGGATCGCTCCGCCACCGTGTCGGCGAACGTCCGCGAGGCCGAGACCACTTCGTCGAGCTGGAGATGGATCGACCGGAACCGCGGTCCGACGATGTTCCAGTGCGCCTGCTTGCCGATCAGCGACAGTCCGATCAGATCCACCAGGGTGTCCTGGAGTGCCTCACAGGCGACCCGCCGGGCGTCGTCGGGCAGCGTGCTCCTCACAGGCGTCATAGGGCGCTTCTCCTTCCCGCGTCGTTCGTGGTCCGGAGCAGCGCGTCGCGCTCCTCCTCACAGGTCCCGCCCCACACGCCCGAGGTCCGGCCGCTGCTCAGCGCGAAGCTCAGGCACTGGTCGGTCACCGGGCAGCGGGAGCAGATCCGCTTCGCGGCCGAGATGTCCCGCAACGACGGGCCTGTGGTGCCCACGGGGAAGAACAGCTCGGGGTCCTCGTCCACGCAGGCGGCGCTCCGCAACCACTCCATGAACGCGCGGGTGCCCCGGGCTCCCTGGTGCAAACGCGACGTGCGGCGGATCCGGGCCGGTCCCGTGGCGGCGCCGCTGCCTGCGACAACGTCCTCCGTCAGCGCCTGGACCCGCGAAACCTTCCCCGGAGGCGGTCGAGGGGCTATAGTCCAAAACTAGCAGTGCTAATTAATGTGCGGTGTGAGGAGTCCTCTCGTGCGTCCCGTCCACTTCGCGGCCGCCCGCCGCACCCCCATCGGCAAGCTGAGGGGCTCGCTCTCCTCGGTACGGCCCGACGACCTCGCCGCGACCGTCGTCCGCGCCCTCGTCGCCGGCGTGCCCGCCCTGGACCCGGCCCGCGTCGACGACGTCTACTGGGGCGCCGCCAACCAGGCCGGCGAGGACAACCGCAACGTCGCCCGCATGGCCGCGCTGCTCGCCGGCCTCCCCGAGTCCGTGCCCGGCGCCACGGTCAACCGGCTCTGCGCGTCCGGCCTGGAGGCCGTGACGACCGCCGCCCGCACCATCGCCGCCGGCGAGGCCGACATCGTGATCGCGGGCGGCTCCGAGTCCATGAGCCGCGCCCCCTTCGTCCTGCCCCGCCCCGACGAGGCCCTGCCGCACCGCATCGAGACCGCCGACACCCGCCTCGGCTGGCGCCTGGTCAACCCCGCGATGCGGGACCTGCACGGCCTGCTGTCCATGGGCGAGACCGCGGAGGAGGTCGCCGCGCGGTACGGCATCCCGCGCGAACGCCAGGACGACTTCGCTCTGCGCAGCCACCGACAGGCCGCCCTGGCCCGCAAGAACGGCCACTTCGACGACGAACTCCTGCCCGTGGAACGCCCCGACGGGGTCGTCGTCGACACCGACGAGTGCGTCCGCGAGGACACCTCCCTCGAGAAACTGTCCCGGCTGAAGCCGGTGTTCCGGGACGGCGGGCACGGTCACCGCGGGCAACGCCTCCCCGATGAACGACGGCGCCGCCGGCCTCCTCCTGGTCAGCGAGGACGCCCTGAACGAACTGGGCCTGGAGTCTCTGGGCCGCTACGTCGCCGGCGCCTGTGCCGGAGTCCACCCCGACGTCATGGGCATCGGCCCGGTCCCCGCCACCCGCAAGGCGCTCACCCGCGCGGGCTGGAGCATCGGCGACCTGGACGAGGCCGAGTTCAACGAGGCCTTCGCGGCCCAGGCCCTGGCCTGCGTCGACGAACTCGGCATCGACCCCGGCCTCGTCAACCCGAGCGGCGGCGCGATCGCCCTCGGCCACCCCCTGGGCTGCTCCGGCGCCCGCATCCTGACGACGCTGCTCCACCGCATGCGGCGGACCGGGGCCGGGCGAGGGCTGGCGACGATGTGCGTCGGGGTCGGGCAGGGCAGCGCGCTCCTGGTCGAACGGGCCTAGCGCGGGGGGTAGCGCAACCACCAGGCGAGACGGCACCGCACGCCCCGGTTCGTTGCACATAGCATCAGTGTTCGCATGAACACCATGACGCTCTGGCACATCACCGGCTGGGAGTTCGCCGCCCTCGCCTTCGCGGCCCTGCTCGTCGGCTTCTCCAAGACCGCCGTGAGCGGGGCCAACACGGTCAGCCTCGCCGTCTTCGCCGCGGTGCTGCCCGCCCGCGCCTCCACCGGCGTCCTGCTGCCGGTCCTGATCGCCGGGGACCTGCTCGCCGTCGCCACCTACCGCAGGCACGCCCACTGGCCCACGCTGTGGCGGCTGTTCCCGGCGGTCGCCGCGGGCGTCGTCGTCGGCACCGTGTTCCTGATGTGGGCGGACGACGCGATCGTCCGGACCTCGATCGGCGCGATCCTGCTGCTGATGGCCGCGGTGACGGTGTGGCGCAGACGTACCGCGGACGCGGAGCGGGAGCCGGAGTCGGTCACCACCCGGACGGGCCGCCTCAAGGCCCGTTCGTACGGCGTCCTCGGCGGGTTCACCACCATGGTCGCCAACGCGGGCGGCCCGGTGATGTCGATGTACCTGCTCTCCGCGGGCTTCCGCAAGCTCGGCTTCCTCGGCACCTCGGCCTTCTTCTTCCTGATCGTCAACGTCTCCAAGCTGCCCTTCAGCGCCGGGCTCGGCCTGATCGACGCCCGCTCGCTCCTGCTCGACCTGGCGCTCGTGGTGTTCGTGGTGCCCGGCGCGCTGTTCGGCAAATGGGCCGTGCACAGGATCAACCAGCGACGGTTCGAACAGCTGGTCATCGCGGCGACCGTCGTGGGCGGTCTGCAACTACTGCTGCGCTGACCCCCGCAGCAGCCCGGGCAGGTCCGCGAACGAGTCGATGACGTGGTCGGGCGTGCCGTCGGCGGCCCGGAGCGCCTCCGGCTGGAACTTGCCGGTCCGCACGAGGACCCCGGTGACCCCGGCCCGCTGGGCCGCGAGCACGTCGGACTCGACGTCGTCCCCGACCATCACGGCCTCCTCCGCACTGGCGCCCAGCCGGGCGAGCGCCGCCTCGAAGAACGCCCGCGCCGGTTTGCCGGTGACCTCGGCCTCGACCCGGGCGGCCTGCTCCAGGCCGGTCAGGAACGCCCCGGAGTCCAGCCGCAGCCCCTCGGCCGTACGCCAGTACAGGTTGCGGTGCATCGCCACCAGCCGGGCCCCGCGCTGCAGATGCCCGAAGGCCCGGTCCAGCGCCCGGTACCCGAACTCGGGCCCCGCCCCGCCCACGAGCACGACATCCGGCACGGCACCGGAGTCCGCCGCGTCCACGACCGTCACACCCTCCAGGTCCTCAGCGATGTCACCGCTGTTCAGCAGGGCGCACCGGGCCCCGGGGCAGTGCTCGGCGAGATACGCGGCGGTGGCGGCCGGCGCGGTCAGGATGTCCTCGGCGGACACCGGGAACCCCGCGTCGCCGAGCGTCGCCGCGATCGACGCCCGCGTACGGGAGGTGGTGTTCGTGACCAGCAGGACGGCGAGCCCGGCCTCCCGGACCTCCCGCAACGCCTCCACGGCCCCCGGCAGGGGCCGCCAGGACACGGTGAGCACCCCGTCGATGTCGACGAGCACGGCACGCACGGACTCCATGCCTGGACGATAGCCAACCGGAGCCGGTCAGTCGCGGGAGCGCCGGCGCAGCAGGTACGTGTCCATGATCCAGCCCTTGCGCTCGCGGGCCTCGGCGCGCAGCCGCTCGATACGGGGCGCGGCCTCGGCGATCGGGCCGGAGACGAGGATCTCGTCCGGGGTGCCCACGTAGGCGCCCCAGTAGATGTCGATGTCCTCGTGCGCGTACCGCCGGAAGGCCTGGTGGGCGTCGAGCATCACCACCACGTCGTCCACGCCCTCCGGGAAGCCCTCCGCGAGCCGCCGGCCGGTGGTGATCTGCACCGGCCGGGCCACCCGGTTGAGCGCCGTGCGGTGCCGGGCGGCGAGCGCCGAGACGCTGGAGACGCCCGGCACGACGTCGTACTCGAACGCCACCGAGCCCCGCTCCAGCACCTCCTCCAGGATCCCCAGCGTGCTGTCGTACAGCGAGGGATCTCCCCACACCAGGAACGCGCCGGTCTCGTCCTCGCCGAGCTCCTCGCCGATCAGCCGCTCGTAGATGCCGGCCCGGGCGCTGCGCCAGTCCCCGACGGCGGGGGCGTAGGCCGCGCCCACGGCGGTACGGTCACGCTCGGGGTCGCTCGCCTCGACGATCCGGTACGTCCTGTCCGGTACGTGCGTGTCGAGCAGGTCCCGGCGCAGCCCGGTGAGGTCCGCCTTGATCTCGCCCTTGTCCAGGACGAAGAACACGTCCGCGCCGCGCAGCGCCCTGACCGCCTGCAGGGTCAGCTGCTCGGGGTCGCCCGCGCCGATACCGATGACCTGAATCCTTCGCACGCCCCGAGTCTGCCGCACACCGCCGACCGCCCCCACCCCGGCGCCGTCCGGAGTCAGGGACGTGCGTCCGCTCCCCGCAGCCGGGGCGCCCGCGCCCCCGCGTCCACCGGACGGCCGTCCCGCTCCACGTCCCGGGCCAGCTCCCGCGCCCAGGCGGCGACCCGCTCCACGTCGATCCCGTACGGCTGTGCCCGGCCGGAGCCGGACACCCACGCCTCGGCCGCACCCGCGCCGCGCCGCAGCAGCCGGGCCCCGCCCGTGAGGTTGCCGCGGGCGGCGTGCGTCAGCCCCACGGCGAGCTGCGCGAGCCCGCGCCACAGCTCCCGCTCCTCGTCGGGGCCCCGACTTCCAGGCGTCCTCGAAGACCTCGTGCGCGTGGAACGGTTTCCCCTCGTCCAGCAGCCGCTGCGCCTCGGGCACGGTCTCCTTCGGCGCGCGGACGACGCCCTCGGGCTGCCGGGGCACGCCTGCGCGTCGTACGGCAGGGGCCGTCCGAGACCGTCCCGAGGCCGGGCGTTGCGCGCCCGGCCCTCGCCGTCGCGGTCCCGTGCGCCGGCCCGCCTTCCTGTGCTGCCGCTGCTCGTGTTGCCCATACGCCGATTGTCTCGCCCGGGCCGTTTTCGGGGTGGCCAGGGGTGTGGGGTAAAGTGCTGTTCGCGCGATCACGCGGTCCACCGCGGCCGAACGCGCACCGGGACGTGGCGCAGCTTGGTAGCGCACTTGACTGGGGGTCAAGGGGTCGCAGGTTCAAATCCTGTCGTCCCGACTTGCGAAGCGGCAGGTCGGAGGTCATTTCCGTGTGATCGGAAGTGGCCTCTTCGTCGTTCTGGGGCCGGGCCGTCACTGTGACGTAGGCCACCCATGTGCAGCCGCGTCGTGCGGGTTTGGCGTCGCGTCGGCTGGAAAGCGGCTCTGTAGACACCGGACGTGACAATCCGGTGGATAGAGGCCCAAAGCAGAAAGAGGAGGTTCGATGTCCTCGAAGCGACGTCGTAAGAAGAAGGCCCGCCGCAAGAACGGCGCGAACCACGGCAGCCGTCCGCAGTCCTGAGCACGTCCTGCGGGCGCGTCGACGGCTTCGGGGTGGGTGGCAGTTGCCACCCACCTTCGTCATTTCCGGGCCGTGTCCCTCGCTGCCCGCTCCTCCTCACCGGCGGGCAGGGTCGGGTGGCTGTCACTGCTGGAGATCATGGTCACCATCGAGGCGAGCTGTCTGCAGGCCAGTGCGATCTCCTTTTCCGCCTGGGCGCGTTCGCTGACCGCCGCCGCGAGCAGGAGGGCGGTCAGCGAGGCGGAACCGTTGAACGCCTGCAGGGTGATCATGTTGGTGAACAGGTCGTGGCCGGCGAACGGGCCGGCCTTCTGGCCGGCCGCGATGATCGCGAAAGTGGACACGGCGAGGGCGCAGGGCGCGGCCCCGGCCAGCTGGAAGCGGAAGGCCGCCCAGATCAGCAGCGGGAAGCCGAGGAACAGCAGCGGCGTGTTGCTCGTCTCGACGATGCCCACGCAGAGCGTGGCCGCGAGCAGCAGGATCCCCTCAGCCCAACGGGACGGCGGGGCGCCCCTGGGCCATCGTGCCGAGCGGAGGAGGAGCAGGACCGGGGTGACGGCCAGCACGCCCATCGCGTCACCGGTCCACCAGACCGACCACGTCGGCCAGAAGTCGCCGGCGTCCAGCACCCCGGTGAGGACGAGCGTCCCGGTGCCGATCGTGGAACTGACCAACATGCCGGTGAAGGCGCCGAGGAAGATCAGGGCGAGGGCGTCGCGCAGGCGGTTCATCTCGTGACGGAATCCGACACGGCGGAGCAGGGCGTACGAGCAGAGCGGTGCGAGCGTGTTGCCCGCCGCGATGGCGAGGACGGACAGGACCGACGGCCCCAGCCAGACGTTGGTCAGGAAAGCGCCGATCGCGATCCCGGGCCAGACCCGCCGCCCGAGCAGGAGCAGGCTGGCCAGCGCGATACCGCTCGGCGGCCACAGCGGCGTGACCTGGCCACGCACCAGCTGCTGGAGCAGTCCGAGCTCGGCCGAGCCGTAGTACAGCGCGGCGACGGCGCAGATCTCCAGGGCGACCAAGCCGTGGCGCCGGGGCCAGGTGTGCCACGCGACAGTCATCGGGGACCTCCCCGTCGGCATCCCCTCGACCATCATCCACCGGATCCAGCGGAACCTCCACGCCACCGTCCTCGGGCGGAGGGGCCTCAGGGGGGCGGGGTGCGCAGGGCGAGGACGGCCATGTCGTCGTGGCCGTCGCTCGGGTGGTGATCGGCCAGTGCCCGCACGAACTCGGGCACGGGCCGGGCCGCGTGGGCGGTGGCGAGATCGGCGAGCGCGTCCAGGCTCTCGTCGATGGGGTGGGCGGGATGCTCGACCAGCCCGTCGGTGAAGAAGACCACGGTGGAGCCGGGGGCGAGGAACCGGGAGTGGTCGGGCCGGGGTTCCTCGAGGTCGACCCCGAGCGGCAGCCCGGGCTCGGCCAGCAGATACTCCGCCGGGCCCCCAGGGGGGATCAGCAGGGGCGGCACGTGGCCCGCCGTACTCCAGTGGATGCGCCAGCCCGGTTCCTCCGGTTCGATGCGGGCCAGGGCGGTGGTGGTGACCGGGTTGGTGGTGATGGCCTGGAGCGTGCGGTCGAGCCGGGCCAGGAGCGCACCGGGGGTGCTGCCCCGGTCGAACAGCAGGGCCCGCAGCATGTTGCGGGTTGAGGCCATGGCGGCCGCGGCCTTCAGATCGTGGCCGACCACGTCACCGATGACGACCGCCACCACGTCGCCGGACAGGGGGATCGCGTCGTACCAGTCCCCGCCGAGTTTGCTGGGCTCGGCCGCCGGCCGGTAGATCGCCGCCGCGCTGAAGGGCCGCAGGTCCGGCAGCGCGGGCAGGAGGAGCCGCTGGAACTGCTCCGCTCCGACCCGGACCTGCTCGAACAGGCGGACGTTCTCGATGGCGATGCCGGCGGCGCTGGCCAGGGCCGTGACGACGTTCTCGTCGTGGATGTCGAAGGGCTGTCCGTCGCGCCGCTCGGAGAGGTACAGGTCGCCGTAGATCTCGCCGCGGACGCTGATGGCGACACCGAGCAGCGTGCGCAGACGCGGATGCCCGGACGGGAAGCCGGCGGAAGCCGGGTGGGCTTCGATGTCGTCGATCCGGTGGGGTTCGGGATGGCTGATCAGATGCCCGAGAACGCCCAGGCCGCGCGGCAGGTCGGTCCCGGCCAGGTCGGTGCGCTCCTGCTCGGAGAGACCGGCCGTGATGAACTCCTCCAGCTGCTCGCCCGACTCGTTGAGCACCCCCAGCGCCCCGTAACGGGCGCCTACGAGATCCATGGCCGTGGTCACGATGCGGTGCAGCACCGCGGTCAGCTCCACCTCACGGCTGATGGCCACGACCGCGTCGAGCAGACCCTGCATCCGGTCCATGGTTTCGAGGAGGGCCCGCAACTGCTCGTCGATCCGGCCCAGCTCCGTACGCAGGCGCACGTGCAGGTCAGGCAGCTGCGGCTGCCTCGGCTGCTGCCCTCGCCTCGCTCCTGCCATCACGAGCGCCTCGTGGCCTGGTGTCACGCCGCCTTGGCGGGCTCTCTCACCTGGTACAGCTTAGTGCGCGCCGAGATCGTGGGACCGTGGAGGGACCGGACATCCGGACCTCCTGAAGGAGCAACGGCCATGACCATCCGTCCCGCTCACCCCGGCGCCCGGTCGATCAGGACAACCCCGGAAGGCCTCATGTGGGAGCCCAGCGAGCGCTGGGTGCGCGGCCGCAAGGGCGACGTCACCGTCGTCGACAGCCGGCGCCCGGTCCTCGTCTGGGAACCCCACCTGCCCGTGCCGCAGTACGTCTTCCCGGACGCGGACGTCCGCACCGATCTGCTCCGCCCGGCGAAGAAC
This sequence comes from Streptomyces viridochromogenes DSM 40736, assembly GCF_000158955.1. Taxonomy (GTDB): domain Bacteria; phylum Actinomycetota; class Actinomycetes; order Streptomycetales; family Streptomycetaceae; genus Streptomyces; species Streptomyces venetus. The sequence goes on from NZ_GG657757.1 coordinate 7,684,418, forward strand.
CCGCCCACCGGCACCCACACCGGCTCCCGCACCTTCTACGACCTCGACGCCGACGGCGAGGTGCGCGCCAACGCGGCCTTTCGGTTCCCCGCCGACGACCTGGCCGGCCACCTCGCCTTCGAGTGGTTCCCGCGCACCGACACGGGCCTCGACCACTGGTACGAGGAGGACGAGGAGATCTTCATCCACCCCCGTGACCCGCACAAACGCGTGGACGCGCTGCCGAGCAGCCGCCATGTGCGGGTCGAGATCGACGGGCGGCTCGTCGCGGACACCCACGCCCCCGTCCTGCTCTTCGAGACCTCGCTGCCGACCCGCTACTACATCCCCCGCGAGGACGTCCGCCTCGACTTCTTCGACGCCACCGACCACAGCACCGGCTGCCCCTACAAGGGCACCGCCGAGTACTGGTCCTGGCGCGGCGAGGGCGATGTGCCGCCCAACATCGTCTGGAGCTACCCCGACCCGCTGCCCGCGGTGGCGGCGGTCCAGGGGCGCCTCGCCTTCTTCAACGAGGTCGTGGACATCACACTGGACGGCGAGCGCCTGGAACGCCCCGCCACACCCTTCAGCCGGATGCTGCGCACGAGGTGACCGGCCCCCTCACGGCCTCACCAGCAACTGGAAGTCGAAGGTGTAGCGCGAGGCCCGGTAGATGTGCGTGCCGTACTCGACCGGGCGCCCGGTGTCGTCGTACGCGGTGCGCTGCATGGTGAGCAGCGCCGCGCCCTCCTGCTCGTCCAGGCGCGCGGCCTCCTGCGCGTCGGCCGCGCGGGCGCCGACGGTCTGGCGGGCGCTGTGCAGGGTGATGCCCGCCGCCCGCATCATCCGGTACAGGCCCGTCGACTCCAGACGGGCGCTGTCGAGGCCCAGCAGGGCGGGCGGCAGGTAGTTGCACAGCAGGGCGACGGGCTGACCGTGCGTGCTGCGCAGCCGTTCCAGGAAGGCGACCTCGCTGCCCTCCGCGACACCGAGGGCGGCGGCCACGTCGCAGGACGCCGGGACCACCTCGTGGCGCACGACCTGCGTGGTCGGCCCCTGCCCGGCCGCCTCCAGGTCGTCGTACAGGCTGCTCAGTTCCAGCGGTCGTTTCACCTGGCTGTGCACCACCTGTGTGCCCACCCCGCGCCGCCGGACCAGCAGCCCCTTGTCGACGAGGGACTGGATGGCCTGGCGGACCGTGGGGCGGGAGAGGCCGAGGCGCACGGAGAGGTCGACCTCGTTGCCGAGGAGGTTGCCCGGCGCCAGGGCCCCGTGCTCGATCGCCGCCTCCAGCTGCTGCGCGAGCTGGTGGTACAGCGGCACGGGACTGCCCCGGTCCAGGGCGAAGTCCAGCGAACTGAGTGCGGCAGCGGGCGCGGTGCGCGCCCGGTCACCGGTCTTCGCCATGGCCGAACCCCCCTACGGGTGTCAGGAGTTGCTCGGGAAACCGAGATTGATGCCGCCGTCGGACGGGTCCGGCCAGCGGGTGGTGACGACCTTGCCCTGGGTGTAGAAGGCGATGCCGTCGTTGCCGTAGATGTGCAGGTCGCCGAAGAGCGAGTCCTTCCAGCCGCCGAAGGAGTGGTAGCCCACGGGGACCGGGATCGGCACGTTGACGCCGACCATGCCCGCCTTGACCTCCAGCTGGAACCGGCGGGCGGCGCCGCCGTCCCGGGTGAAGATCGCGGTGCCGTTGCCCCAGCGGGAGTCGTTGATCAGCTTGATGGCCTCTTCGTACGTCTCCGCGCGCACCACGCACAGCACCGGGCCGAAGATCTCGTCCCGGTAGGCGTCCGCCGTCAGCGGCACCCGGTCCAGCAGGCAGACGCCGAGGAAGAAGCCGTCCTCGTGGCCCTCGACCGAGTAGCCGGTGCCGTCGACGACGACCTCGGCGCCCTGCTCGGCCGCGCTCGCCACGTAGGAGGCCACCTTGTCGCGGTGCTCACGGGTGATCAGCGGGCCCATCTCGCTCGCCGGGTCGTTGCCGGGGCCGATCCTGAGGTTCTTCGCCCGCTCGGTGATCCTGCCGACCAGCTCGTCACCGATGTCACCGACCGCGACCACGACCGACACGGCCATGCAGCGCTCGCCCGCCGAGCCGTACGCCGCGTTGATCGCCTGGTCGGCGGCGAGGTCCAGGTCCGCGTCGGGCAGGACGAGCATGTGGTTCTTGGCACCGCCCAGTGCCTGCACCCGCTTGCCGTGCTCGACGGCCTTCAGCTGGATGTACTTGGCGATCGGGGTGGAGCCGACGAAGGAGACCGCCTCGATGTCCGGGTGCTCCAGGATGCGGTCCACGGCCGTCTTGTCGCCCTGCACGATGTTGAGGACGCCCTCCGGCAGACCGGCCTCGGTGGCCAGTTCGGCGAGCTTGAGCGACGCCGACGGGTCCTTCTCGCTCGGCTTGAGGACGAAGGTGTTGCCGCAGGCGATGGCCAGCGGGAACATCCACATCGGCACCATCGCCGGGAAGTTGAACGGCGTGATGCCGGCGACCACACCCAGCGGCTGCCGGATCGAGGCCACGTCGACCCGGGTGGAGACCTGGGTGGACAGCTCGCCCTTGAGCTGGACGGAGATCCCGCAGGCGAGCTCCACGATCTCCATGCCGCGCGCGACCTCGCCGAGCGCGTCGGAGTGCACCTTGCCGTGCTCGGCGGTGATCAGCTCGGCGATCTCGTCGCGGTGGGCGTCCAGCAGCTCGCGGTACTTGAACAGGATGGCCGTGCGCTTGGCCAGGGAGGACTCGCCCCAGGACTCGAAGGCGGCCCTGGCGGAGGCGACCGCGGCGTCCACCTCGTCGACGCTCGCGAACGCGACCTGCTTCTCCTGGGCGCCGGTGGCCGGGTCGTAGACGGGGCCGAAGCGGCCCGAGGTGCCCTCGACGGGCTTGCCGTCGATCCAGTGGGTGATGGTCTTCATGGTGCGCAAGGGCCTTTCGTGGAGCCTGAGTTCGGTGGGGGAGTGCGGCGGGGATTCAGAGGTGGCGGCGGCGGTCCGCCACCTGGCGGTCGTAGCGCTCGCGGGCCTCGACGGCGGCCTCCCGGGAGGCGGTCTCGGCCACGGGCACGTCCCACCAGGCCTCGGCCGGGGGAGCGGTGGGCGCCGGGTCGGTCTCGACGTACACGCACGTCGGACGCTCGGAGGAGCGGGCCGCGGCCAGCGCCTCGCGCAGCTCGCGCACGGTCTTGGCGCGCAGCACGTCCATGCCCAGGCTGGCGGCGTTGGCGGCGAGGTCCACGGGCAGCGGGGCGCCCGTGAAGGTGCCGTCGGCGGCCCGGAAGCGGTAGGCGGTGCCGAACCGCTCACCGCCGGTCTCCTCCGACAGACCGCCGATGGAGGCGTAGCCGTGGTTCTGGATGAGGACGATGTTGACGGGCAGGCCCTCCTGGACCGCTGTGACGATCTCCGTCGGCATCATCAGGTAGGTGCCGTCACCGACCAGCGCCCACACCGGTGTGCCGGGAGCGGCCTGCTGGACGCCGATGCCGGCCGGGATCTCGTAGCCCATGCAGGAGTAGCCGTACTCCAGGTGGTACTGGCGCGGGCTGCGGGAGCGCCACAGCTTGTGCAGGTCGCCGGGGAGTGAGCCGGCCGCGTTGATCACCACGTCGTCGTCGCCGACGGCGGCGTCCAGCGCGCCGAGCACCTGGGTCTGGGTCGGGACCGCGTTCTCGTCGCCGGCGCGGTACGCGGCCTCGACGACCTCGTCCCAGCGCTCCTTGCCCCTCCGGTACTCCGCCTCGTACTCCGTGCCGACTCGGTGACCGGAGAGCTGCTCCAGCAGCTTCTCGAGACCGGACCGCGCGTCGCACACCAGCGTGCGGGCGGCCAGCTTGTGCGCGTCGAAGCCGGTGATGTTGAGGTTGAGGAACCGTACGTCCGGGTTCTGGAAGAGCGTGCCGGAGGCGGTGGTGAAGTCGGTGTAGCGCGTGCCCACGCCGATCACCAGGTCGGCGGTGCGGGCGAGTTCGTCGCTGACGGCCGTGCCGGTGTGGCCGATGCCGCCGAGGTCGGCGGGGTGGTCGTACCGCAGGGAGCCCTTGCCGGCCTGGGTGGAGGCGACGGGGATGCCGGTGGCCTCCACGAACGCCTTCAGAGCCTCTTCGGCCTCGCTGTGGTGGACGCCGCCGCCCGCCACGATCAGCGGGCGTCCGGCGGACCGGATCGCCTCGACGGCCGCTGTGAGCTCCACCGGGTCCGGCGCCGGACGCCGTACGTACCAGACGCGCTCGGCGAAGAACTCCTCCGGCCAGTCGTACGCCTCCGCCTGCACGTCCTGGGGCAGGGCGAGGGTGACGGCGCCGGTCTCGGCCGGGTCGGCCAGCACGCGCACGGCCTGGAGCGCCGACGGGATCAGCGCCTCGGGGCGGGTGATCCGGTCGAAGTACCGGGACACCGGGCGCAGCGTGTCGTTGACCGACACGTCGGCCTCGACGGGGTGCTCCAGCTGCTGGAGCAGCGGGTCGGGGGCGTGCGAGGCGAAGTAGTCGCCGGGCAGCAGCAGCACCGGCAGCCGATTGATGGTCGCGAGGGCGGCACCCGTGACGAGGTTGGTGGCGCCCGGGCCGATCGAGGTCGTCACCGCCTGCGCGGACAGGCGGTTCAGCTGCCGGGCGTAGCCGACCGCCGCGTGCACCATGGACTGCTCGTTGCGGCCCTGGTGGAACGGCATGGCGGCGCCTGGCCCGATGCCTGCCTCCATCAGGGCCTGGCCGACCCCGGCAACGTTGCCATGGCCGAAGATGCCCCAGGTCCCGGCGATCAGCCGGCGCCGCACGCCGTCCCGCTCGGTGTACTGGGCGGACAGGAACCGCACCAGGGCCTGGGCGGTCGTCAGTCGGCGGGTGCGGGCGTTCATGCGGAGGTCTCCGGGGCGGTGTAGAGGGGGAGCCGGGCATCGACCGGCTGGTCCGGCCAGGTGTCGCGGACCCAGGCGTGGTCGGGGTGGTCGCAGATCAGCCAGGCGCGCTCGGCCTCCGGGCCCGCCATGACGTTCAGGTAGTACATGTGGTGGCCGGGTGTGGCCATCGAGGGCCCGTGCCAGCCGTCCGGGATGAGGACGACGTCGCCGTCGCGGACCTCGGCCAGCACGTCGGTGTCCCGGCCCGGGCCGGACGGGAAGACCCGCTGGTAGCCGAGGCCGGGGATGCCGTCGTGGCCGGCGAACTCGAAGTAGTAGATCTCCTCCAGCACCGACTCCTCGCCCGGCCGGTGCTCGTCGTGCTTGTGCGGCGGGAACGACGACCAGTTGCCGCCCGGGGTGATCACCTCGACCGCGATGAGCTTGTCGCACTCGAACACGCCGGCCGCGCCGAAGTTGTTGACCTGCCGGGAGCAGTTCCCGGTGCCCCGCAGCTCCACGGGCACCTCGGAGGCCGGTCCGTAGCGGGCGGGCAGCCGCCGCGAGCAGCGGGCGCCGGTCAGCGCGAACCGGCCGCCCGCGGCGGACGTCACAGTCGCCCGGGCGTCGCGCGGCACGTACGCGAAGTCGCTGACGCCGCTGAACACATCGGTACGGCCCTGGAGTTCGAAGGTGTCCTGCCCGAAGTCGTCCGCCGCCGTGACCGTGCAGCCGCCGCTCAGCGGGACGACGATCCACTCGCTGCCGTCGGTGTCGAAGGTGTGGGTGCCGCCCGGCGGCAGCTCCAGGATCCGCAGGCTGGAGTGGCTCCAGCCCGCCTTCTCGGGCGTGACGTCGACGGTGTAGGGGCCGCCGAGGGCCTTACCGGCGGGAAGGTGATACGTCATCGTGTGCCTTTCGGATCACAGCGGGTGCCACTCACAGCAGATGCCTTGTGCAACACGGCGGATGCCTCGTGCGTCACAGCAGGCCGACGGCCGTGTCCACGGCCTGTGCCACGCTGCCCTCGGCCGGGTAGAGCAGCGAGCGCCCGACGACCAGGCCCTGGACGGTGGGCAGGCGCAGGGCCTTGCGCCAGCGTTCGTAGGCGCCTTCCTGGTCGTCGCCGACCTCGCCGCCGAGCAGCACCACGGGCAGTGTGGAGGTCTCCAGGACCTCGGCCATGTCGTCCGGGTCGTCGGTGACGGGCAGCTTCAGCCAGGTGTAGGCGGAGGTGCCGCCGAGGCCCGAGGCGATCGCGACGGACCGCGTGACAGCCTCGGCGGACAGGTCGTTGCGGACCTTGCCGTCGACCCGCCGGGAGATGAACGGCTCGACGAACAGGGGCAGTTGCCGGGCCGCCATGGCGTCGATGGCCCGGGCGGTGGACTCCAGGGTGGTCAGCGAACCCGGGTCGTCGTAGTCGATGCGCACCAGGAGCTTGCCCGCGTCGAAGCGGAGCCGGGCGATGTCCTCGGCGCGGTGCCCGGTGAAACGGTCGTCCATCTCGAAGGAGGCCCCGGCGAGTCCGCCGCGGTTCATCGAGCCCATGACGACCTTGTTCTCCAGCACCCCGAGCAGGAGCAGGTCCTCCAGGATGTCGGCGGTGGCGAGCACCCCGTCGACACCTGGCCTCGACAGCGCGACGCACAACCGTTCCAGCAGGTCCGCGCGGTTGGCCATGGCCAGGCGCCGGTCGCCGACCCCGAGGGCGCCGCGCGCCGGGTGGTCGGCGGCCACGATCATCAGCCTGCCGCTGTCGCCGATCAGCGGGCGGCGCACCCGGCGGGCCGCCGCCTCGGCGACGGCCTCGGGGGTGCGGGCTCTGACCGTGGTGAGGTCGGGGATGCCGATGTTCAAGGAAGGCTCCGATTCAGTGGCTCGTGCTCGGCGACGGCACCCCGGCGAGGAGGTCCTCGACCTCGGACTCGGTGGGCATCGCGGAGGAGCAGGCGAGGCGGGAGGCGACGAGGGCGCCGGCGGCGTTGGCGTGGCGCATGGTCTTCTCCAGGTCCCAGCCGGAGAGCAGACCGTGGCAGAGCGAGCCGCCGAAGGCGTCGCCCGCGCCCAGGCCGTTGACCACCTCGACCGGCACCGGCGGCACCTCGGCCCGGGTGCCGTCGCGGTGCACGGCCAGGACGCCCTTGGGGCCCTGCTTGACGACGGCCAGCTCCACGCCCGCCTCCAGCAGCGCGTCGGCGCAGGCCTGCGGCTCGCGCACACCGGTGGCGATCTCGCACTCGTCGAGGTTGCCGACCGCGACGGTGGCATGGCTCAGGGCCTCGCGGTAGTACGGGCGGGCCTCCTCGGGGTCGCGCCAGAACATCGGGCGCCAGTCGAGGTCGAAGACGGTGATGCCCGCCTTGTCGCGGGCCTTGAGGGCGGCGAGCGTGGCGGAGCGGCTCGGCTCCTCGCTCAGGCCGGTGCCGGTGATCCAGAAGATGCGGGCGCCGCGGATCGCGAAGAAGTCCAGCTCGTCGGTGTGTATCTCCAGGTCCGGTGCCTTGGGCCGCCGGTAGAAGTACAGCGGGAAGTCGTCCGGCGGGAAGATCTCGCAGAACGTGATCGGCGTGGGGTGCGCGTCGACCGGGGTGACCCAGCGGTCGTCGACGCCGAAGGACCTCAGCTCCTCGTGCAGGTAGGTGCCGAAGGGGTCGGCGCCGGTCCGGGTGATCACCGCCGTCCGGCGTCCGAGGCGGGCCGTCGCGACCGCCACATTGGCCGCCGAACCTCCCAGGAACTTCCCGAACGTCTCCACTTGGGGCAGCGGGACGCCGGTCTGCAGGGGATACAGGTCGACCCCGATGCGGCCCATCGTGATCAAGTCGAAATACTGGGCTGGCTCGGCCATGCGCGACCTCCTCGGGAAGCTGGGGATGCGGGTCCCGGGGCGCCCTGACACGGTGGGGGGCGTGGATCCATGGACCTGCCGCCTCTCAGATTTAGGTCTCCGAGGGCGGCCCTGTCAAGACTTTGTACTTACATTCGGACCTGCTTGTGAAATGATGTCTTAACAAAGTATTGACAGCAGGCGCGGCAAGGACTTGGATCCCGTGGCATCGCAACAGTGTGTTTGCGGCATCATGATCCGGACTCCGTAAGGCTCCGGGACCACGGATCCTCGTGATCCCCTCCCTTTCCCCCGCAGTACCACAGTGAGGTGCCAGGAAAGATGGACCGCTCTTCTCACCCCCGCTCTCGCAGGATCGCGCCCGTCGTCGCCGTGGCCGCGGCGGCGGCCCTGACCCTCGCCGGCTGCTCCAGCAGTTCCGGGGGCAAGAAGTCCGAGGAAGGCGCAGCGAACGCCTCCGCCGGCAAGGCGACCACGCCGCGCATGACCGTCGCCCTGGTCACCCACCAGGCGCCCGGCGACACCTTCTGGGACACCGTCCGCAAGGGCGCCGAGGCCGCAGCCGCCAAGGACAACATCAAGCTCGTCTACTCCGCCGACCCGAACGCGGGCAACCAGGCCAACCTGGTCCAGAACGCGATCGACCAGAAGGTCGACGGCATCGCCGTCACCCTCGCCAAGCCGGACGCCCTCAAGGGCGTCATAGGCAAGGCCGAGAAGTCCGGCATACCCGTCGTCGGCCTCAACTCCGGCCTGAGCGACTGGAAGAAGCTCAACATGCTGGAGTTCTTCGGCCAGGACGAGTCCGTGGCCGGCGAGGCCTTCGGCAAGAAGCTCAACGAGGTCGGCGCCAAGAAGGTCCTCTGCGTCATGCAGGAGCAGGGCAACGTCGGCCTGACGCAACGCTGCGACGGTGTGGCGAAGACCTTCGAGGGCAAGGTCGACCCGCAGAACGTCAACGGCACCGACATGCCGTCCGTGAAGTCGACGATCACCGCCAAGCTGAAGCAGGACCCGTCCATCGACTACGTCGTCACGCTCGGCGCCCCCTTCGCGCTGACCGCGGTGCAGTCGGTCGGCGACGCCGGCAGCAAGGCGAAGGTCGCCACCTTCGACCTCAACAAGGACCTGATCAAGTCCATCAAGGCCGGCGACATCCAGTTCGCCGTCGACCAGCAGCCCTACCTCCAGGGCTACCTGGCCGTCGACGGCCTGTGGCTCTACAAGAACAACGGCAACTACAGCGGCGGCGGTGAGCAGCCCGTGCTGACCGGCCCGGCCTTCGTCGACAAGTCCAACGTGGACAAGATCGGGGAGTTCGCCGCGAAGGGCACCCGGTGATGAGCATGACCCAGCAGGCCACGCCGGCGGCGGACACACCGCCGGCCCCCGGCCCCAAGCAGTCCGACGGCCGGACGCGGCAGCGCCCGCCGGCACTGCGGCTGCTCGCCCGGCCCGAGGTCGGCGTGTTCCTCGGCGCGGTCGCCGTGCTCGTGTTCTTCCTGTTCGCCGCCCCGCCGGTGCGCGACGGCAGTTCGATGGCGAACATCCTGTACCAGTCGTCGACCATCGGGATCATGGCCCTTCCGGTCGCGCTGCTGATGATCGGCGGCGAGTTCGACCTCTCGGCCGGTGTCGCCGTGGTCACCTCGGCGCTGACCGCGTCGATGCTCAGCTACCAGCTCACGCTGAACGTCTGGGTGGGCGTGATCGTCGCCCTGCTGGTCTCGCTCGGCATCGGCGCCTTCAACGGCTGGCTGCTGGTCAAGACCGGGCTGCCGAGCTTCCTGGTCACCCTCGGCACCTTCCTGATCCTGCAGGGTGTGAACCTCGCGGTGACCAAGCTGGTCACCGGCAACGTCGCCACCGACGACATCAGCGACATGGACGGCTTCACGCAGGCGCAGAAGCTCTTCGCCTCGACCTTCCAGGTCGGCGGGGTCAACGTGAAGATCACCGTGGTGTGGTGGCTGGTTTTCGCGGCCCTGGCCACCTGGGTGCTGCTGCGCACCAAGTACGGCAACTGGATCTTCGCGGTCGGCGGCAACAAGGAGTCGGCGCGGGCCGTCGGTGTCCCGGTGACCTTCACCAAGATCTCCCTGTTCATGCTGGTCGGCTTCGGCGCCTGGTTCGTCGGCATGCACCAGCTGTTCTCCTTCAACACCGTGCAGTCCGGTGAGGGTGTGGGCCAGGAGCTCATCTACATCGCCGCGGCCGTCATCGGCGGCTGTCTGCTCACCGGTGGTTCCGGCAGCGCGATCGGCCCGGTCTTCGGCGCCTTCATGTTCGGCATGGTGCAGCAGGGCATCGTCTACGCCGGCTGGAACCCCGACTGGTTCAAGGCCTTCCTCGGCGTGATGCTCCTCGGCGCCGTCCTCATCAATCTGTGGGTCCAGCGCACGGCGACCCGGAGGTGACCGCAATGACCAGCGAAGCAACCGCCACCGACGAGGCCGCCACCCAGGACGCCGCTCTCGTCGAACTCAAGGGCGCCGGCAAGTCCTACGGCAACATCCGTGCCCTGCACGGGGTGGACCTCACCGTCCATCCCGGCAAGGTGACCTGCGTCCTCGGCGACAACGGCGCCGGCAAGTCCACCCTCATCAAGATCGTCTCCGGGCTGCACCAGCACACCGAGGGCGACTTCCTCGTCGACGGCGCACCGGTGCGCTTCTCCACCCCGCGCGAGGCCCTCGACAAGGGCATCGCCACCGTGTACCAGGACCTCGCGGTCGTCCCGCTGATGCCGGTGTGGCGCAACTTCTTCCTCGGCTCCGAGCTGACCAAGGGCCCCTGGCCCGTCCGCCGTCTCGACATCGAGAAGATGAAGAAGACCGCCGACGAAGAGCTGCGCAACATGGGCATCGTCCTGGACGACATGGAACAGCCCATCGGCACGCTCTCCGGCGGCCAGCGCCAGTGCGTGGCCATCGCCCGCGCCGTCTACTTCGGCGCCCGCGTCCTGATCCTGGACGAGCCCACCGCCGCCCTCGGCGTCAAGCAGTCCGGTGTCGTGCTGAAGTACATCGCCGCCGCCCGCGAGAAGGGCCTCGGCGTCATCTTCATCACCCACAACCCCCACCACGCCTACATGGTCGGCGACCACTTCAGCGTGCTGCGCCTGGGCACCATGGAACTGTCCGCCTCCCGCAGCGAGGTCAGCCTCGAGGAGCTGACCAACCACATGGCCGGCGGTACCGAACTGGCCTCCCTCAAGCACGAGTTGGCGCAGGTACGCGGCGTCGACGTCGAAGAGCTCCCCGAGGCGGGAGACCTCACCGCCCCCGTAGCCTCGTCTTCGGAAGGAAAGTCCTGACATGGCCCTCGCGCTCGACCGTATCCGGGTCGGCTCCGCCCCCGACTCCTGGGGCGTCTGGTTCCCCGACGACCCCCAGCAGGTGCCCTGGGAACGCTTCCTCGACGAGGTCACCGAAGCCGGCTACTCGTGGATCGAACTCGGCCCCTACGGCTACCTGCCGACCGACCCGGCCCGGCTCACCGACGAGGTGACCAAGCGGAACCTGAAGGTCTCCGCCGGCACGATCTTCTGCGGACTGCACCGCGGCCCCTCCGAGTGGGACTCCACCTGGGAGCAGGTCAGCCGGGTCGCCGCCCTCACCCAGGCCATGGACGCGAAGCACCTGGTCGTCATCCCGTCCTTCTGGCGGGACGACAAGACCGCCGAGATCCTGGAGGCGCCGGAGCTCACCACCGAGCAGTGGCGCAACCTCACCACGGGCATGGAGCGTCTCGGCCGTGAGGTGAAGGACAGGTACGGCCTGGACATCGTCGTCCACCCGCACGCCGACACCCACATCGACACCGAGGAGCACGTCGAGCAGTTCCTCGATTCGACGGACTCCGACGCGGTCAACCTCTGCCTGGACACCGGGCACTACGCCTACTGCGGTGGTGACAGCGTCAAGCTGATCGAGACGTACGGCGAGCGCATCGGCTACCTCCACCTCAAGCAGGTCGACCCGGAGATCCTCGCGGACGTGGTGAAGAACGAGGTGCCGTTCGGCCCCGCGGTGGCGCGCGGCGTCATGTGCGAACCGCCCGCCGGTGTCCCGGAGCTGGGCCCGGTCCTGACGGCCGCGCAGAAGCTCGGCGTGGACCTCTTCGCCATCGTCGAGCAGGACATGTACCCCTGCGAGCCGGACAAGCCGCTGCCGATCGCGGTGCGCACCCGCAAGTTCCTTCGGTCCTGCGGCGCCTGACGACCCGAAAGGACGGCCATGACTGAGCGCGCCACCACCCTTGGAGTCGCGGTCATCGGTACCGGAAGGATGGGCGCCGACCATGTGCGCCGCATCCATGAAGTCACCAGCGGAGCACGGGTGACAGCCGTCGTGGACGTCGACGCGGAACGCGCGAAGGCCGTCGCCGCCCGCGTCGACGGCTGCACCGCCTACACCGACCCGGCCGCCGCGATGGCCGCGGCCGACGTCGAGGCCGTCCTGATCGCCTCACCGGGCCCGGCCCACGAAGCCACCCTGCTCGCCGCCTTCGAGCGCGACCTGCCCGTCCTGTGCGAGAAGCCCCTCACCCCCGACGCGGCCTCCGCCCTGCGCGTCCTCGAAGCCGAACTGCGCCTCGGCCACCGCCGTGTCCAGGTCGGCTTCATGCGCCGCTACGACCCCGAGTACGTGAAGCTGAAGGCCCTGCTGACCACCGGCCAGCTGGGCAGGCCGCTGATGGTGCACAACCGGCACCGCAACGCGGCCAGCCCGCCCTTCTTCACCAGCACCATGCTCATCAGCGACTCCGTCGCCCACGAGGCGGACGCGACCCGCTGGCTCCTGGGTCACGAGATCACGGCGGTCACGGTGCTGCGCCCGACCCCGTCCGCCAACGCCCCCGACGGGCTGCGCGATCCGCAGTTCGTCGTCTTCGAGACCGACGGCGGCGCCCTCTCCGACGTGGAGATCTTCGTCAACTGCGGCTTCGGCTACCAGGTCCAGGCCGAGGTGGTCTGCGAGCGCGGCACCGCCCGCATCGGCGACGGCCACGCCCTGGTCACCAACATGGCCGGCCGCTGGGGCGGCACCATCGCCCAGGACTTCACCGAACGCTTCGAGACGGCCTACGACCAGGAGGTCCAGACCTGGGTCGACGCCACCCGCCGAGGCGAGGTCACCGGCCCGAGCGTCTGGGACGGCTACGCCGCGGCGGCGGTGTGCGAGGCCGGGGTCCGGGCGCTGGAGGACGGGGGGCGGGTCGAGGTCGAACTCGTGGAGAGACCCGCGCTGTACGCCTGACCGCTGTGTGCCTGACCGATGTGTGCCTGACCGATGTGTGCGTGAACGCTGTATGCGGGAAAGGGCCCGGGGTCACGCCCCGGGCCCTTTCCGTGTGTGCGTCAGATCCTGGTCCGCGGCCGGGGCTCGAACCCGGGCCGCCCGGTAACAGGCGTCGATCAGTTCCATCGTCGTCACCGCGTCGTCCGGGTCCAGTGGCAGCGGTGCGCCGTCCCGCACCCGGGCG
>NZ_GG657757.1:7697680-7714585 GCF_000158955.1 Streptomyces viridochromogenes DSM 40736
GTCCCGAGCCGTTCCGTGCGCTCGCCCTCCGGAGTGCGGACCACGATCCGGTCGTCCTCCTGGGGCAGCACGAAGTTCGCCGCCCTCGCCTCGCCCCGGGAGCCGACGATCCGGATGCTCATGTCCAGCCCGTCGTACGCCATGTGGCACCGGGCGGACCCGGTCGCGCCGCCGGGGAACTCCAGGTCGGCGTCCAGCCACTCGTCGACGCCGGGCGCGCCCGCGCGCTCCCCGCCCCGGGCCCCGGCCAGGCGTGGCGCGCCGCCCGCCCAGGGGGCCAGCATGCGCAGCGCGTGCAGGCTGTAGCAGCCCAGGTCCATCAGGGCGCCGCCGGCCAGCGGCAGCGACCAGCGCGGGTCGGTGCCCGACGGCGCGGCGATGGCGACCATGGCCTCGACGTGCCGCGGCTCGCCGAGTTCGCCGGAGTCCAGCAACTCGTGCAGGCGGCGGGTGACCGGGTGGAAGAGGTAGTGGAAGGCCTCCATGAAGACCGTCCCGGCCTTCTCGGCGGCCTGCCGTACCTCCGCCGCCTCCGTGGCGTTGCTCGCCGAGGGCTTCTCCGACAGGACGTGCTTGCCCGCCGCGAGGGCGGCCAGGTTCCACGGGCCGTGCAGGCCGTTGGCGAGCGGGTTGTAGACGACGTCGATCTCGGGATCGGCCACCAGGTCGGCGTACGACCCCGCCACCCGCTCCACGCCGTGCTCGGCGGCGAACGCCTCGGCGCGGGCACGGTCGCGGGCGGCCACCGCGACGAGGCGGTGGCCGGTCGCCCGGGCCGGGGCGATCAGGGAGCGTTCGGTGATCCGTGCGGCTCCCAGCAGTCCTATGCGCAGTGGTTCCCGGACTGGTTCGCTCATGCGGGCCATGTCTCCTAGATGGTCACGGGACGGTGCTCGTGGTCGACAGTGTGCACAAAGATCCTGGTCGCCCCGCGGGCGGCAGCGGCGTAGCGTGATCAGTGCCGTCGAGGGGAGCCGTGATGGGCACAGCACGCGACCTGATGATCGTGGCGTTGGACGCGGCCACGAGCCGGCCGGTGACGCAGGGCGACCTGTCGCTCGGGCTGGCCGGGGCCGAGGTGATCGACCTGCTCGGTGCCGAGGTGGTGACGCTGGACGGCGACCGCATCGTGTCCCGCCTGGCGCCGCCCCTCGACGACCCGCTGCTGGACCAGGCCGCGACGGCACTCGTGCGCGACAAGCCGTACGAGCCGGTCGAGGACTGGCTGTGGCGCAGGGGCCGCGGACTGGCCCAGCAGTACGTGACGACCCTGGAGGAAGAGGGGCTCGTCTCACGGCCCCGGGCCTCCTGGCTCCCCTTCCGCGGCACCACTTGGCCGACACCGGTCGAGTCTGCTGCCCGGCAGCGCGCACTGCACCGCGGGGCGACCGACGAGCCGGTGCTCGCCACACTCGCGGCCGCGGTCGGGGTGCGCGACGAGGTGCCCGAGGACCTCGCGGCGCCCGAGGACTCGGCCGAGGCCGTGCTGGCCGCGGTGGTCGGCGCCGTGACGGAGCTAAGACGCCGTCCGCCGCCGCCGGGCCATCGAGGACGACGCCTTTCGCCAACGTCTGGCGCGGTGCCTGAGCCGCGGCGGCCGCCATGTCAGGCCGCCCGTACCTCCTCGATGGTCACGGGACGGTGCTCGTGCAGCGACAGCGTGCACGCGTCGGCGATCCAGCCCGCCTCCAGAGCGTCCTCGATCGTGCAGGGGGAGGGGCGGGTACCGGCGACGACCTCGGTGAACGCGGTCAGTTCGGCGCGGTAGGCCTCGGTGAAGCGGTCCATGAAGAAGTCGTGCGGCGTGCCCGCCGGGAAGGTCACGCCGGGCTCGACGGAGCGCAGCGGCAGCTTGTCCTCCAGGCCCACGGCGATCGAGTCCTGGAAGCCGTGGATCTCCATGCGGACGTCGTAACCACGGGCGTTGTGGCGGGAGTTGGAGACCACCGCGATCGTGCCGTCGTCGAGGGTGAGGATCGCGCCGGTGGTGTCGGCGTCGCCGGCCTCCTTGATGTAGTCGGCGCCGCGGTTGCCGCCGACGGCGTACACCTCCGTCACCTCACGGCCGGTCACCCAGCGGATGATGTCGAAGTCGTGCACCGAACAGTCGCGGAAGATGCCGCCGGAGGCGGCGATGTACGCGGCGGGCGGTGGCGCCGGGTCCAGCGTGGTCGACCGCACGGTGTGCAGCTTGCCCAGCTCACCGCTGCGCACCGCGGCGCGCGCGGCGACGAACCCGGCGTCGAAACGGCGGTTGTAGCCGATCTGGATGGGCACGTCCCTGCCGCGGACGGCCTTGAGCACCTCGACGCCCTCGCTCATGGTCTTGGCGACGGGCTTCTCGCAGAAGACCGGGACACCGGCCTCGACCCCGGCCAGGATCAGCGCCGGGTGGGCGTCCGTCGCCGCCGCGACGACGATGCCGTCCACGCCTGCGGCCAGCAGGGCCTCGGGCGAGTCCACGACCTCGGCCCCGAACCGCTCGGCGGCGGCCTTGGCGGCACCCGCGAACGGGTCGGTGACGACGAGGGACTCGACGGCGTCGAGCCCGGAGAGGGTCTCGGCATGAAACGCGCCGATACGACCGAGACCGAGGATTCCGATACGCATGGGGTGTTGCTCCTCTGTATCAACGGGGGTGGTGCTACGCCCCTTCCTTCAGGGGCGCGGGGAACTGCGCGATCAACCACGACGGCGCCGCACACGACCAACGGCAAAGCGCGGCAGATCCTTAGTCGAGCCCACCGAGCACGTTCTGATCCCAGTCGATGATCGACCCGGTGACCACTCCGGACCTCTCCGACAACAGGAAGACCACGAACTCGGCGATTTCATCCGGCTGGCCCAACTTGCCCATGGGCAACTTCGCAGCGGCCTGCTCACGCCAGTCGTCCCCGGCCCCATGGAACGCCCGCTGCGTCGCATCCTCCCCCTCCGTCGCGGTCCAGCCGATGTTCAGCCCGTTGATCCGAACCCGATCCCACCGATGCGCGTGCGCGGCATTCCGGGTCAGCCCGATCAACCCCGCCTTGGCGGCGACGTACGGCGCCAGGAACGCCTGCCCGCCATGGGCCGACGACGTGATGATGTTGACGATCGTGCCGGGCGCCTCACGCGCCACCATGTCCGCGACCGCCGCCTGCATGGCGAAGAACGGCCCCTTGAGGTTGATCCCGATGTGCTGGTCGAACAGTTCGGGCGTCGTGTCCAGCAGCGTGCCACGGGAAGTCAGCCCGGCGGCGTTCACGAGGCAGTCGACACGGCCGTACGCCTGCACGACCCGGCTCACGGAGGCCTTCGCCTGCTCGGCGTCCGACAGGTCGGCCCGGAGGTACAGGGCCTTGCCGCCCGCGGCGATCAGCTCCTCCACCAGGGCCTCGCCGGGCTCGGGGCGCCGCCCGGTGACGGCCACGACCGCCCCCTCACGGACCGCGGCCCGCGCGACGGCGGCACCGACACCCTGGCTGCCGCCGTTGACCAGGACGACCTTGTCGTCGAGAAGTCCCACGAATTCCTCAGCTCTCTCGCCGTTCGGTACCGGCCCGCAGCTCCGCACGGAGCGCTTTTGGCGTCCACTCCTCGCGCAGCGCCCGCCGCAGGAGATCCGCCTGCGACGGCGGGGCCAGGCCGTCGACCGGCGGGTCGCTGTCGAGGTTGGTGGGGAAGGGGTAGCCCTCGGCGCTCGCCGCGATGACCCGTTCCAGCCACGCCCGGTCGGCACCCTCGGCCCTGCGCTTGAGCAGTGCCGGGTACACCGCGTTCGCCACTGCCTCCCGGTCCACCGTCTCCATGGCCCTCCCGAACGCGGACGACACCTGCAGCAGGTTCGCCATGCGCCGGATGTCCGCCGAGCGGTTGGTGCCGGCGGCGTGGAAGAGGGCCGGGTTGAAGAAGACCGCGTCGCCCTTCGCGAGCGGCAGCTGCACCTGGTTCGCCTCGAAGTACGCCCGGAACCGAGGGAGCCGCCAGGCGAGATAGCCCGGCGCGTACTTCTGCGAGTGCGGCAGGTACATCGTCGGCCCGGACTCGACCGGCATGTCGCAGTGCGCGACCGCACCCTGGAGGGTCAGCACGGGGGAGAGGCGGTGCACGTGCGCCGGGTAGGCGGCGGCGACCTCGTTGGACAGGAAGCCCAGGTGGTAGTCGCGGTGCGAGGTCTGGGCGGCCCCGCCCGGGTTGACGACGTTGAGCTGGGAGGTGACCTGGTAGCCGGGGCCGAGCCAGGCCGTGGCGACCAGCGCGAGCACCTCGTTGGCGTAGTAGTCGGCGAAGGTCTCCGCGTCGTACAGGGCCGCCTTCTCCAGCGCGTTCCACACCCGGTCGTTGGCGCCCGGCTCGGCGAAGTGGTCACCGGCCGTGGCGCCCGAGGCGCGCTGCTCGGCGATCAGGGCCTCGAACACGGCGGTCGCCCGGTCCACGACCTCCGGGTCGGGAAAGGCACCGCGGAAGACGACGATGCCGGGACCGTCGGCGAGCGCCCGGGACAGTTCGGCCTGGACCACCCGGTCGCCCTCGAGCAGACCGGTGTCGTAGACCGGCACGTTCCGCTCCACGGCGGAGGCGTGCGGATAGTCGGCGGGGTCCGTCTCCTGTTCGACCAGCGCGCGGAACGCGTCGAGATCGCAGTCCTGCTCGGACAACCAGGCACGGTGGTGGACGGAAGTGAAGGACATCGTCGTCCCTTCGGGGTCACGGAGCGACGGAGCCCTGTCATTCTTGTCAGTACAAACCCCTCGAACAACCAGCAGCGACCCATCAAAAACCCCTCAAGGAGCCGGCGCATGGGCCACCCGTTCCCGATCCGGGAGATCGCACGCCAGGCGGGCCTGAGCGAGGCGACCGTCGACCGGGTGCTCAACGGCCGGGGCGGGGTGCGGGAGAGTACCGCGCAGGAGGTGCGCCGGGCGATAGCCGATCTGGACCGGCAGCGCACCCAGGTCCGGCTCGTCGGCCGGACGTTCATGGTCGACATCGTGATGCAGGCACCCGAGCGCTTCACCACGGCGATCCGCGCCGCCCTGGAGGCCGAGCTGCCGTCCCTGCACCCGGCGGTGCTGCGCTCCCGCTTCCACTTCCGCGAGACCGGCCCGGTCGGTGAACTGGTGCGGACCCTGGACCGGATCGCCCGGCGCGGCTCGCAGGGCGTGATCCTCAAGGCGCCGGACGTCCCCGAGGTCACCGCCGCCGTCGGCCGGCTCGAAGCCGCCGGCATCCCGGTCGTGACCCTCGTGACCGACCTGCCCACCAGCGCCCGCCGCGCCTACGTCGGCATCGACGACCGGGCCGCGGGCGCGACGGCCGCGTATCTGACGGGCCAGTGGCTCGGCGACCGCCCCGGCAACATCCTCACCAGCCTCAGCAGCGGCTTCTTCCGCAACGAGGAGGAGCGGGAGATGGGCTTCCGCAGCGCGATGCGCGCCCGGCACCCCGAGCGCACCTTGGTCGAGATCGCCGAGGGACAGGGCCTCGACGCCACCCAGTACGACCTCGTCCGGGCCGCCCTGGAACGCGACCCGGACATCCGCGCGGTGTACTCGATCGGCGGTGGCAACATCGCCACGCTCAGGGCGTTCGAGGACCTCGGCCGCGAGTGCGCCGTGTTCGTCGCGCACGACCTCGACCACGACAACACCCGGCTGCTGCGCGAGCACCGCCTGTCCGCCGTGCTCCACCACGACCTGCGCCAGGACGTGCGCGAGGCCTGCCACACCGTCATGCGGGCGCACGACGCGCTGCCACCGGCGGGACCGACCCCGCCGTCGGCGATCCAGGTGGTGACGCCGTACAACATGCCGCCGCAGGCCGCGGGTGTGTGAGGCGGGGTGCCCTACCGTCGTGCCCATGTGGACATCGCGCCCGGACGGCGGGCCCGACCGGTTGCTGACGCTCGCCGACGGTGTGTTCGCCATCGCCATCACGCTGCTGGTCCTGGACCTCTACGTACCGCGCGGACTGGACGCCGACCAGTACGACCAGGCCCTGCGCCGGCTGCTCCCGGACCTCGGGGCCTACGCGCTCAGCGTCACCGTGCTGGGCAGTTTCTGCCACGACCACCGCAGGATCTTCCGTGACGTGCGGGAGGTCGACGGACAGGTGATCACCCTGTCCATCGCCGGACTCGGTGTCGCGGCCCTGGTGCCCTTCCCCACCAGGCTGCTCGCGGAGTACGGAGACCAGCCCGTCTCGGTCGCCGTCTACTCGGGCGCGGTCGCCGCGATGGGGGCCGGCCAGCTGGCGCTGGCCGCAGTCCTGGCCAGACGCCCGTGGCTCCGCCACGGCACCCCCTCGGAGGCCGGCACCACGCTGTACCTCGTCGACAGCGCCACGATGGTGGTGGTGTTCGTCGCGACCGTACCGCTGGCCCTGGTCATGGGGTCCTACGCCATGTGGCTGTGGCTCGTCCTCGTCCCGGTGAGAGGCCTCCTCGGCCGCCGCCTCCAGAAGCAGGCCTGAACCTCATGCCCCGGCGGACACGTCCGCCCACGCACCGCTGCGCACCGAGCGCGTCATCGCGTCCAGCGCGGCGGCACTGTGCACCGCATCCGTGAGCGTCGCTCCGTGCGGGGTGCCCTCGGCCACCGAGCGCAGGAAGCGGTACGCCTCGATGACCTTCAGGTCGTCGTAGCCCATGGCGTTCGCCGCACCGGGCTGGAAGGCGGCGAACTCGCCGTGGCCCGGTCCGACGTACACCGTGGTGACGGACTGGTCCTGGTACGTCGTGCCGCGGCTGATGCCCAGCTCGTTCATACGGCGGAAGTCCCAGAACACGGCCCCCTTCGTGCCGTGCACCTCGAAGCCGTAGTTGTTCTGCTCGCCGACCGACACCCGGCAGGCCTCCAGGACCCCGCGCGCCCCCGAGGCGAAGCGCAGCAGACAGCTGACGTAGTCCTCGTTCTCGACAGGGCCGAGCTCGCCGCCGGAGGCGCGGCTGTGGCCGGCCGTGGCGCCGGTGGGCCGGGCCCGCTCCGGCAGGAAGATCGCCGTGTCGGCGGTGAGCGAGGTGATGTCGCCCAGCAGGTGACGGGCGAGGTCGGCACCGTGCGAGGCCAGGTCGCCCAGCACCCCGCTGCCGCCCCGCTCCCGTTCGTAGCGCCACGTCAGCGCGCCCTCGGGATGAGCCGCGTAGTCGCTGAACAGCCGGACGCGGACGTGTGTGACCGTGCCGATCTCCCCGGAGGCGATCAGCTCGCGGGCCGCCTCGACGGCCGGCGCGTTACGGTAGTTGAAGCCCACCGTGGCCTGTACACCCGCCTTGGCCACTGCGTCCGCCACCGCACCGGCGTCCTCGGCGGTCAGACCCACCGGCTTCTCGATCCAGATGTGCTTGCCCGCCTCGGCCATGGCGACGCCGATCTCGCGGTGCAGGAAGTTCGGTGCGGTGATGCTGACCGCTTCGACGCGCGGGTCCGCTGCCACCTCGCGCCAGTCCCGTGTCGTCGAGGCGAAGCCGAACTGCGCGGCGGCCTCCTCCGCCCGGCCCGGCACCTCCTCGGCGACCGTCACCAGTTCCGGAACGAGAGGCAGCTGCGGATAGTGATGCCGCACACGCGCGTACGCCTGGGTGTGCACCCGCCCCATCCAGCCGAAACCGACGACGGCGACGCCGAGCGTGTCCACCATGAGAGCCCCTCTTTGGACCGTTCCAGAACCTGTCCAGCTCACCCTGAGCGCGGTTTCCCATGGCTGTCAACCCTTTGACAAGCCGCTGACCCGCATGGAACGGTCCATCCATGAGACCGCCGACGATCCGAGACGTGGCCGAGCGGGCCGGCGTCTCCAAGTCGCTGGTCTCCCTGGTGCTGCGCGGCTCCGACCAGGTGCGCCCCGAGAAGCGGGAAGCCGTGCTCCGGGCGGCCCGGGAGCTCGGCTACCGGCCCAACGCCGCCGCCCGGAGCCTCAGCGAACAGCGCACCCGCACCGTCGGCGTGCTGCTGAACGACCTGCGCAACCCCTGGTTCGTCGACCTCCTCGACGGCCTGAACTCCCTGCTGCACGCCCATGGCCTGCACATGCTGCTGGCCGACGCGCGCCTGAACCGCCGCACCGGCCAGGACCCTGCCGACCCGCTGCTGGACCTGCGCGTCGACGGTCTGGTCGTGGTCGGCACCCTGCCCGACCCGGCGGCCCTCGGCGCGGTCGCCGCGCGCATGCCGGTCGTCCTGGCGGGTGCCCGGGAGCCGGTACCGCCCGGCGTGGACCAGGTCGCGGGCGACGACGAGCAGGGTGCCCGGCTGGTCACCGAGCACCTGATCGGCCTCGGCCACCGCCGCATCGCGCACCTCGCCGGTTACGGTGCCGTCGGCGAACTGCGCCGCCGCAGCTTCGAGGCGACGATGCGGGCGCACGGTCTGGCCGACCGGGCCGTCGTCGAGAACGGCGACATGACCGAGGAGGGCGGCTACCGCGCCACCGTCCGCCTCCTCAACCGCCCCGACCGGCCCACGGCCGTCTTCGCCGTCAACGACATCACCTGCGTCGGCGCACTCTCGGCGGCGGAGGAACTGGGCCTGCGCGTCCCGCAGGACCTGTCCCTCGTCGGTTACGACAACACGAGCATCTCCCGCCTGCGCCACCTGTGGCTCACCACCGTCGACAACGCCGGCCACGAGGTCGGCCGCCGGGCCGCCCGCTTCCTCCTCGACCGCTTCGAGCGGCCCGGGGGAGAGGGCCGGCCGCACCTGGCGGCGCCGACGCTGGAGATCCGGGGGACGACGGCGCCGCCGCCCTGACCCCGTGACGGATGGTTGAGCGGGCCGCTTTTTCGTTTTCAACGAGGGCGCTTCCGGCGGTATTTCCCAAGTCGCCGCCCCCTGTGCGCGCGACTAGACTTTATTCCGACACCCCAAATCCGAGCGTGCCAAGGCGGCTTGGCGTGTTCTTCTCTTTCCCTCCACGATCGCTGGAGGAGGCTTCCCATGAATGCGCACCACACCGAACCGCAGAGGAACATGCCCGGCCCTCAGGCCGACAAGCCGCTGAGAATGGTTCCGGGTGTGGGTGAACACACCGATTCCGACGGTGTTCTGCGGGCGTATGTGGATCCCGGAGCGACTCTGCACCGCGCGCCCACGGCACGCCAGGCCATCGACCGTTTCATGAAGGCGCGCTCCGACTCACTCCGGACCGGCCGCATCGACCTGCGCGAGGTGGACTCCGCCGAGGGCGCGGCCACCCTGCGCGTGCGCTACCAGCAGTTCCACAACGACATCCCGGTCGTGGGCGCCACCGTCCAGGCCGTGGCCGATGTGAAACAGGCCGCCGTCGTCCAGGTCGACCACACGGCGGAGGTCGATGTGTCGGACGCCCCCGACCCCGGCACGGCCCACCCGCTCGACGCCGTGCGCAAGAACGCCCTGGCGCCGTTCCAGAGGGATTTCGCATCCGCCGAAGTCATCAGGGACGAACTCGCGTACCTGCGGGACACATCCAGGCCGGCGTTGCCGGACACCGACTACCCCACCGCCTCGATCGCCCTGCTGAAGAAGGGGCGGAAGCCCGACGGCGCCCTCCACCTCGTCCACGATCTGCTCGTCGAGACCACCGGCCCCTTCGAACATTTCCGTGTCGTCCTGGACGCCGTCTCCGGGAAACTGCTCTGGCTCGCCCTCGCCGGAAAATTCGTGACGGCCGATCTGAAGGTCTTCCTGCCCGACCCGGTCACCGAGTCCGACGACGGAACTCTGCACGGGCACTCCAGCGCGGCCGTCCTCGACGCCTTCCGCCACGACGTGCAGGCCGAGGTAGCTCCGGCCGACGGGGGCGGATTCCGCCTCGACGGCGACTGGTTCAGGTGCACCGACTGGGACCCCCCG
Source organism: Streptomyces viridochromogenes DSM 40736 (assembly GCF_000158955.1). GTDB lineage: Bacteria > Actinomycetota > Actinomycetes > Streptomycetales > Streptomycetaceae > Streptomyces > Streptomyces venetus. Next base: position 7,707,493 of record NZ_GG657757.1, read on the forward strand.
GCCTTCCCCCAGCCCGAGGAGACCTCGCCGGACTTCACCTACCAGACCTATCCCGCCGACCGCTCCTTCCTGAGCGCGAACGCCTACTACTGGCTCGACTCCTTCGCGCGCTATCTGCGCAGCCTGGGCAACGCGACGCTCAACGCCCACATGGTCAAGGTCGAGGTCGACGCCCAGGCCTACGACGGACAGGACCAGAGCGAGTGGCACGGCACGCTGACGCCCCCGCGGATCCGCTTCGGCGAGGGCGGCGCCCCCGACGCGGGCGACTTCGGTGTCATCGGCCACGAGTACACCCACGGCGTGTTCGACTGGCTCGACGCCCAGCACGGCGGATCCAGCTCGTACGAGCACAGCGTCTGCGACGCGCTTCCCGCGATCTACCGCGACAGGTTCAACCCCGACGGGCACCGGCGCACGGAGACCTTCCCCTTCGACAACAACGCCACCGACCGGTGGAGCACCGAGCGCCGGCTCGACGTCAGCGAGCGATTCGACGACCCGGCGTTCGACGACTTCGGCGTCAACCTGCGCAACTCGATGCTCGGCACGGCACTGTGGCGGTGCTACCTGGGCATGGGCGGCGACTCACCCGATCCCGCCGTACGGATCGCGGCGGCCGACGCCGTCAACCGGACGATGCTCGAGATGCTGCTCATCGTGCCGGACGACAGCTCCTCGGACGCCGCTCACGCCGTGAGCATGGCCAGGGGCTGCGTCACCGCGGACTCCACGCTCACCGGAGGCCTCTACAGCAAGGTCATGGACGAGGCCTTCGTGGGCCAGGGGCTGTGGGCGCCGCGGCCGGTGGACGTCTACATCGGTGACAACCCCGCCGACCTCGGCGCCGTGCCGAGCGACGCCCAGTCCTGGACTTCGCCCGACATCTGGGTCCGCAACAACGACATCAGCACGGGCGACAACCCCGAGCTGGGCCATGAGGCGCCCGTCAACGGCCGGCCCAACCACCTCTATGTGCGGGTGCACAACCGAGGGACCCAGGCGGCCGCGAGCGGAGCGTTCCAGGTGGAGGCGTTCCGGTGCGACCCGGGCACCGGGATGATCTGGCCGACGCACTTCCAGTCGCTGGGCACCATGGTGATCGACCAGCCGATCCCGGCGGGTGGAGCGGTGCGGGTGGGGCCGCTCGTGTGGACCCCGCAGATCGCCGACCACGAGTGCCTGGTCGCCGTCGTCCACGGGGCCCCCGACCCCGCCGTCACCGCCACCCTCAACGGACCGGTGCCGTACAGCCGGCTGGTCCGGTTCGACAACAACGTGGGCCAGCGGAACGTGGCCCCGCAACTGGCCGCACCCGGCGGCAAGACGCACATGACGACCACGCTGCACGGCGGCCCCGCCCGAAGCTCCGGCTCCTGGCACCTGGACGCGACGGCCCTGCCGGACGACACACGGCTCTCCATCCGCACACTGAGCCGCCTCACCAAGGACGCGGCGCTGACCGGGCTCACCGTGACCGAGCCGGGCCAGGTGCGTTCCACACTGGAGATGTCCGGAGGCGGGACGGCCGTCGTCGACGGGTTCACGCTGGAGCCCGGCGACCGGGTGGCGGCGGACATCACGATCGACTTCTCGCACCACGCGGAGCACCTCCAGGTGTATCCGCTCGTGGTCACCCAGTACCAGGACGGGCAGCCCGCGGGACGGATGACGATCCAGATCACCGCGGTGAAGGAGCGGGAGGACATCTTCTTCGGCAACCCGCACAGCGGCGAACTGCACGTCTCCACCTGCCCGCACTGGTCCAGGCTCGGGGCCGGCAGCAAGGTGCCCTTCCTGCGCGCCGAGGACGCGCTCGTCCGCGGATACAACGGTTGCGCCTCCTGCCTGCCCGCGCTCAACACCGGCTGAGGACGGCCGAGATGAACCACGACGTACTCGCGGGCCTGCCGCTCGCGCCGCCGCTCAAGGGAAACCCGCCCAGTCCGGCCGAACCCTTCGTACCGGCGGAACGCCGGGAGGCGGGCAAGCGGGTGGACGAGGCCGTCGCCGCGCTCGTCGGGTCGGTGTCGGCACCGGCGCTGCGCGACACCGTGGAGGCCCTGGCGGCCTTCCCCACGCGGCACACCTTCTCACCGTTCATCGGACCCGCGGCCGACGAGGTCGCGGACCGGCTGTCGGCGGCCGGGTACGCGGATGTCACCAGACGCACCTGGACCAACGCCGGTCACAGCGCCGACAACGTGATCTGCACCAAGCCCGGCACGGTGACGGACCGACCCGACATCGTCCTGTGCGCCCACTACGACTGCCGCACGGCGGATCCGCACGACGCCACGGCACGCGCACCGGGTGCGGACGACAACGCCAGCGGGGTGGCCGCGACCCTCGAGATCGCCCGTCTGCTCGCCCCGGTCGCCCTGGCCGGCACGGTCCGGTTCGTGGCGTTCTCCGGCGAGGAACAGGGCCTGTGGGGCTCCACGGCGTACGCGGCGGCGCTGAGTGCCACGGGGGCCGGGGCCTGCCGGCTCGTGAACCTGGACATGGTGGGCAGGCCCCCGTCGGACGGCACCGTGACGGTGGAGCGCGACCTGGGGAACGCCGTGCCCGGCAATGACGCCGCCTCCCTGGCCTTCGGCGCGGTCATGGCACAGGCGGCGGCGGACCACACGACGCTGCCGGTGCGCCTCGGCCCCATCTACGCCAGTGACTACATGCCGTTCGAAGCGCGGGGCGACGTGACGATCGGCGCGTACGAAGGGGACGGGAACCCGCACTACCACCAGACCTCCGACGCGCCGGCCACGCTCGACTACGAGTACCTCGCCGACGTCACGAGGTTCACCCTGGCGACCGTCCTCGCCGAAGCGCTCGACGCCACCGGCTAGGCGCACCCCCGGCATGCGCCCCGGCCCATCCCTGGCCGAGCACCTGCGAGCGATCCGGTTCGCCCTCACCGCCACCGGCGTGTTCCTGCTCAGCGTCCGTATGCGGTCGCGCCGACCTTCACGGTCGTCTTCTGGCCAGGGCGACTGAGGCTTCACGGCCTTCGCGCCGGCGGGCGTGTGCTCCACGGTGTTCATCGGCGTGTCCGTCTCAACCCGTATGCCCCGGTAGGTAGTTGCCGTCGGCCTCGCGTATTGTTTGCGGCATATGCCCGGGAGTTGGGATACCCAGGGCATCGCGATCGCGTGGGCGAAGGGGGAGCAGGACGTGGACGAGACGCGGCACCGGCGGCGTGCCGGACTGACCGGAGGGGCCGTCACGGCGCTCCTGGCCGTCGCGGCCTGCGCCGGTCACGCGACCGGGGCGGAGATCCCCTGGTGGGCCGTCCTCGCCGTGGCCGTCTCGACAGCGGGCCTCGCCGGCTGGACCGGGGCCCGGACCGGCCGCCGCTGCGGGCCGCGCGACGAGTTCCCGGAGCCCGCCGAGCCGTTGTTCGGCACCCACGCCATCGGCGTCCCACACCCCGAACACCTGTCGTCCCGAGCACCGCGAGGCTGAGCCCAGCTCCCCCTATGAGGTAGGGTTGACCTGCACGATCACGCGGTTCACCCGCGCGAGACGCATCGGGACGTGGCGCAGCTTGGTAGCGCACTTGACTGGGGGTCAAGGGGTCGCAGGTTCAAATCCTGTCGTCCCGACGTGTGAGGCAGCAGGCCGGAGGCCGTATCGGAGTTCGCCGATACGGCCTCCGGCCGTATCGATCACACCCTTCGGTTCACGCGGAGGACCGCAGTCCGTCGGCCGCGGCCGGAGGCTCTGCCTCCTTGCCGTCCTCATCCACCGGACGCTGGGGGAGTCGCTCCTGCTCCGCCTCAGGTTGCCGGACCTTCCGGGACCGGTGGCGCGACCAGCAGCCGAACCCGATCCTGGCCCCGTAGTGCAGCAGGTTGACGGTCACCACGGCCGGGGCGACGATCCCGACCGTCTTCGGGAAGTCACGTTCCAGGGTGAGGGCCAGCAGTACGGCCGTGAGACCGTTCTGCTGGCCGATTCCCAGCAGGAACCGGTCCCTCCGGGACAGTCCGCGGACGAACAGCGGCATCAGCAGCATCGCCACCACGGCCTGTGCCCCGAACGCCGAGGCGCCGAGCAGAAGACCCGGCGCCGGCGACACCCCTTGGGCGACGAACAGACCCAGCAGGGCGGTGGCGAGCAGGAAGGCACTGGTGACCGCCCGCGTGAGGGGGCGGGTGAACGCCTTCGCGCGCAGGAACAGTCCGGCGACGGCCACGGCGAGCATCAGCGTGTACAGCGCGGCGAGCACGAGCATGGCCATGACCAGGAGGACGGCGAGCGGTGTCGCAGGCCCGCGGAGTCTCCACGGCTCCCTGACCGTCCCCGGCCCTCCCGCCGCTCCGGCCTCCCCGGCATCCCGCCGGGCGGGCCACACCCTGCCGCCCGCCCACCACAGCAGAAGGGCGCCGGCCAGCAGCAGCGCGTTGAGCGCCAGCCCGATGAGGTAGCCGCGGGCGCCGCCGCCCACCACCGAGGGCGTGCCCGCGTTCCCGGCCGCCGTGTACGCGTAGCCGGCGACGTACAGCGTCAGCAGCACCGTCATCGGATCGTCGAAGGACGCCCACGCCGTGAGCAGGGACCGGGCGCGCTGCGACATGTGGCCGTCCTCGCTGAGGGCGGCCACCGACAGCGGGTCGATCTGCGCCACGACGATGCCGAGGACCAGGTACTCCGGGCGGTCGAACGCCAGCACCATGACGCCCGCGATGAGGCCCGCCTTGACGAGGACACCCAGGGTGACGGCCACCACCACGCCGCGCAGATCACGGCGCAGGTCCGCGAGGTCGATGCCGTACGTGCTGCCGTACAGGCCCACGGCGAGCAGCAGTCCGGTGGCGAAGACGTATCCGCCGGTGCCGACCAGGCGCGACGGATCCGCCGCCAGGCCGATCACCGTCCCGACGACCAGAGCGCCGAGCGCGCCGAGCAGCACGGCGGGGACCGCGTCCGGCAGCTTGGGCCGCCGGGTGCGGTCGCGTCGGGACTTCTCCACTGGCTCCCCCATCCCCCGGTGTTCCGCCGCGAGCGTAGCCGGGCCCCCTGGCACCGCGTGCGCATTCTGGTACGGATGTGCAACCGCGAGAGCCATCCAGCCTAGGCGCCACCACCCGAACGGGTAACGCCATTGCCGGCCGTTCTCCCGCGCTCCACGGTGCCCCCCCTGCCCGGTGTCCCTCCGTGACGAGGACCTCCCTTGCACGATGCCCGGCGGCGGCCGCCACCGAACGCTCGTCACCCGTGGGGAGGATCCACACCACCCGGCCGGTGCGCCCCGTGTCCGCCCCGCCGCCCTCGGCGAGGACCCGTAAGGCGAGCGCGCCGGCGACCGTGCGCCCCCGCACCGGCCGGACAACGGCGTGAACGAGCGGACGGCGGCGCACGCGCTGGTACACCGGCGTCCGGTCCCGGACATGGCGTGGTCGAGGACGTCACCCACCCCCATGGACGACGTCCTCGACCGCTCCCCCGGTGCCGGACTGTGGCTCAGAGGTCCGCGCGGCGCGTCTGTGCCGTCACCAGCACATCACCGCCGTTTCGCCGCTGCTCCAGGCGGAGTACAGGCGGACACGGACGACATAGCGGCGGCCCTTGACGAGCCGGGCGCTGATCGTGGCGTTGTGCGGAGTTCCCCCGTCGTCCTGACCGGCGAGGTAGCGGGGCTCACCGTCCCGCTCCTCGAAGACCACGACGACGGTGTCACCGTCACCGAAGGTGCCCAGCGTGTACGTGCGGGTCTGCGGCGGGTCGACGACGAAGTCGGCCTGCTCACCCGGTCCGAGACCGAGCGGTGCCGAACGGAACGGCACCAGCGCGGGCGGGGCGGGCAGATCCGCCGGCGGATACCAGCGGAGCACGAACTCCTTGTCGGCGGCGGACAGGGTGCCCGGCGGGCGCAGGCCCGCACGGTAGTGCTCCGGCTCCAGGACCAGCCCCGACGAGAACGGGTACTCCATGATCGACTGTGGGTCCCAGACGGAGCCGTTGACCTCGTCGGGGCCGAGCTTGCGCAGGATGTTGTAGTGCGTCTTCTCCCGGCTCCAGTGGTGGGGCGGGCCCGCCAGTTCCGCGTACACGGCCTCGTCGTCGAAGTGAATCCCGGCGTACGGGCTCTGGTGCTCGTGCAGCATGCCGAGCGCGTGCCCGATCTCGTGCAGGGCCGTCCCGCGTAAAAACCGGAGCGGTCAGGTCCCAGCCGAGTTCTTGGTGCGCTCGTTCCGGCCGGCCAGGAGTGCGTCCCGGCCGACCGCCGACCAGGAGCCGTCGCCGAGCTGGAACCCGATGCGCAGTTCGGCCTCCGAGCGGTCGTCGACCTCGGCGAAGACGATCCCGATGCCGAGGTCCTGCCACTCCTGGAAGCACGCGCGCACCACGTCCCGCTGATCCTCGGCGCCGGCCCACGGCACCCGCTCTGTCATCCCCGTCCCCGGCACGGGGATGACGGACGCGTCGGTGTCGCGGCCGAAGAACCAGTAGTGCAGAACGGTGCCGTTGACCCACATCCGCCGCCCGCCCGCGAGCGCGCTCAGCCGCTCGGCCGCCAGCCCCGGTGCGAAGGCGGGCGCCGGCGTCTGGGCCAGCGAGCAGTAGCGTGCGGTCATGGCCCACAGCCTGCCCTGCCGCCGGTCCCGGGCGCCTGAGTCGGGGGCTACTCAAGTCGCCCTGTATCAGAAGTGAGCAGCCGCGCTCATGTCTGTGTGACGACTTACGAGAGGGACGCGACAACGCTGGAACTCCCCTGGCCGTTCGCCGGGCGGGAGAACGAACTGGAGCTGGTCCGCCGGTCCCTGGGCGGCGGGCCCCGCGGCCTCGTGGTGACGGGACCGGCGGGCTGCGGCAAGACCCGCCTCGCCAAGGAGGCCGTCCGCGGCACCGACTGTGCCCGGGCCGCCGGTACACCGGAGAGCCGTGCCATCCCCTTCGCCGCGTTCGCCCATCTGCTGCCCGAGTCGGTCACCCTGCACCGCGCCGTCCATCTGCTGTCCGGCGTCCGCACGCTGCTGGTGGACGACGCGCACCTCCTCGACGACGCCTCCGCCGCCCTGGTCCACCAGCTCGCCGTGCACGGCCGCACCCGCCTGCTGGTCGTCGCCACGGACGGCGCCCCGGCGCC
>NZ_GG657757.1:7715300-7725124 GCF_000158955.1 Streptomyces viridochromogenes DSM 40736
AGAGCCCGGGCACGCGTCGTGCCGTTGAGGAACTCACCCGTGCCTCCACCACGGTGGACAGCCCGGCTGACCTCGACACCGCCCTCGCGGCCCTCACCGACCCCTACGACGCCGTCCGGCTCGGCGCTCCCGAGAAGGTCATCGACCGGCTGAGCGGCGTGTTCGCCCGGCACGCCGACGCGCTCACCCGCGCGGACGGCCCGGACCTGGACCGCGTGGCCGAGGAGCTGGAGCGGCGCGGCTTCACCCTGTTCGCCGCGGAGGCGCACGCCCAGGCCGTACGCGCCCACCGCGATCCGCGCGCCGCCCGGCACTCCCGCACCCGGGCCGTCGCCCTGGCCCGGCGCTGCCAGGGCGCCCGTACCCCCGCCCTGTCCGGGCTGGTCCTCGGCGAACTCACCGCACGGCAGCGCCAGATCGTCACCCTCGCGGCGGCGGGCCTGAGCAACCGGCAGATCGCCGAACGCCTCACCCTGTCGATCCGCACCGTCGGCAACCACCTGTACAGCGCCTACGCCCGGCTCGGCGCGAACGACCGCGGCGCCCTGCCCTGGCTCACGGAAGTGCCGGAAGCCCAACCGGCCTAGGCCGTCCCCGAGCCGGCGGCCTGACCCGAACAGGGGACGGGTCAGGCCGCCCCGAACGCCGCGAACGCCCACCCCGTGGCCTGGTGCAGGGCGTCGCCCGGAAGGGCGGCCCGGGCGTCGCGCAGGGCCTCCGCCAGCGACAGGCCGCCGCCCAGGCCCTTGTGCAGCGCGAGCATCAGCGGCACCACCGCCGCGTCGTTGACGGGCGCGCTGCACGCCACCACCCCGGCCGTGCCGAGCGGCAGCAACGCCGTGACCAGCCCGAGCAGTTCGTCGGCGCCGACCGAGGCGAGGCGGGCGGTGTCGCAGCAGGACAGGATGATCCGGTAGGGACTGCGGTCCAGCCGCTCGAAGTCGTGCACCACGATCGGTCCGTCGGCCATCCGCAAGGAGGAGAACAGCGGGCTGTCCGCGCGGAACGTGCCGTGCGCGGCGATGTGCGCCAGCGCGGCCCCGTCCAGCTCCTCCAGCACGCGCGGCACCCGCGCCTCGCCGTCCTCCAGAACCGTGGCACAGGCGTACCGGCCGGCCAGCTCGGGCACCTCGGCGCCACCGGTCGCGAGGGCCCGGGCCGCGCACCAGTACATGCCGGCCGTCCGGTGGGGGAGCGGTCTCGCGGGCGCGCAGCCAACTGCCCGCGACGGCGACACGCTGAGCACCCGTTCCCGCAGCGACGGGCAGCAGTGCCCACGTCACCCGGTGCAGCCGCCCCGGCGGCACGACCACCACCGGGCCGCTGCCCAAATGCGCCGCGGCCGGTCCCAGCAGCAGCTCCTCCAGACGGCGCCCGGCCGCCTCCACCACCGCGAGCCGCGCCTCGGCCCCGGGATGGGCCAGCCGCCGCAGCCCCGCCTGGACGTGCTCGGCCTCGGTCTCCGCCGCGGCGAGCAGCCCGGCCTCGAACCTGCGCACCCGCCCCCGCCCGCACAGCAGCACCTGCACCCGCCCGTCGAGCACGGCGAGCTCCACCAGCCGCACCTCGTCGCCCAGCCGCTCCAGCAGCCGGCCGACGTCGAACCGGTCCCCTTCCCCCGGCGCCTCGCCCCGCATGTGCAGCGTCCGGGAGCGGATCTGCCGCTCCAGACGCCGCTGTTCACGCTCCAGCGCCGGAACCGGACGTCCCTCCATCCGGGCGGCCTCCGCGCGGGAGGCGATCTCGCGGAAGGCGGTCATGCCGCTGAGCAGTTCCGGGTCGGCGGGCGGCCGGGTCGGCGGCGTGGACAGCACGGTGGCCCGCCAGCGCTCGCTCCACACCAGCAGCCGCCGCGGCCCGCCCGAGACGAGACTTGCCTCCCCCGCCAACGCGGCCAGTTCCGCGCCCTGTTCGGTGGCGCGGGCCCTCAGCTCCGAGGCGCCCAGCGTCGTGCGATGGTCGTCGAGCACGTCCAGGCCCCGCCGGCAGGCCTCCAGAACACCCCGCGCCGACCCGGCGGCCCGCGCCCGCAGCGCCTGCGCAGCCCAGCCCGTCATCCGCGCCAGCGGCGGTCCGCTGCGCCGGCTGCGCGCGGCGACGGCCAGATGCCGCTCCGCGTCCGCCCGTCCAGCCGAGGCCCAGCGCGATCCGGCCCGCGAGCAGCGACGCCTCGGGCGCGGCCGGCGCGCCGAAGGCGGCGAGCCTCTCGGCCACCGCGGCGGCGTCGGCGACCAGCCGCCCCGAGTTCCGTCCGGCCGCGTGCCGCGCCTCGATCAGCACCAGCCGGGCGTGCGCCTCCCACCAGGTGCGCCGCTGCCCGGCGAACAGCCGTACCGCGAGGGCGGCACGGGCGATCGCGGTGTGCGGATCCCCGGGCCGGGACGCGCGCGTCTCGGAGCGGCGGCCAGCAGGAGCTCCGCCTTGGCGGGTGGACTGGCCCGGCCGATCTCGTCGAGCCGGCCGATCGCCGCGTCCGCCTCGGCCAGCGCCTCGGGCGCCAGCCCGGCCGCCATCAGCACCTCGCAGCGCCGGATGTTCAGCATGAACGTCGGCGTGCCGAGCCGGGCGTAGCGCTCCTCCGCCTCGTCGAGCAGCCGCAGTGCCGCCGGCACGTCACCGGACCGGAACGCGGCGAGCCCCCGGCTCTCCACCGCGTCGGCCTTGTCGTGCTCCTGGCCCGTGGTGTCCCACAGCGCCTCGGCCGCCGTGAAGTCCGCCTCGGCCCGCTCCACCGCCCCCAGCGCCAGATGCACGGTGGCCCGCAGGGTCAGCGCCCGCGCCGTCCAGATCACGTCCTCCGCCTGCCGCAGCACGGGCACCGCCCGGCGTACGTCCTCCAGTGCCTCGCGATGGTGACCGAGCACCCACCACACGTACGCCCTCCGGTACAGCACCCGCGCCCGGGTATGGCCGCCGCCCCGCGCGACACCCCGCTCGAACGCCGCCAGGCCTTCCCGCGTGCGGCCCGCGTGCACCAGCGCCACGCCCAGGGTGGCCAGTACGTCCGCCTCCCGGTCGGCGGAGTCCGCCCGCGCCGCGAGATCCCTGGCCCGCCGCAGGTGGTTCAGGGCCAGCCGCAGGTCACCGAAGTCCCGCTGCCAGATGCCGACGACCTGGTGGGCGACGGACGCGTCCAGCGGGGAGGGATCGGTGTCGAGCAGCGCCCGGGCCCTCGTGAGAGCCTCGCCCGGGTCGGCGAACACCATCGGCAGCAGTTCCGGCACCGAGTCGCTTCCCGCTGTCACTCCTCGGATGGTAGTGGGCCGCGACCGCGCCACACAGGTTCGGCGCTGTATCAAACGGCCGTCCGGCGGCTCATGTCGACGAGTACCGACGACCGCTCGCCGCACCGACCGACGCCGTCGCACAGTGGAGGACACGCCATGGCACCTCAGCGATTCCACGAGCAGTTCGACCAGATCCAGCGCGCGATGCCGGAGGTCCCCCTCGCGATGGGCCCGGACGACTCGGCCGAGTTCATGTACGAGAAGGGCGTCGTCCTCGTCCGCGACGGTGAGGAGGCCCGGTTCGTCGAGGACACCGTACGGGCGCACTTCACGGCGGCACCCGACCTCGACCAGGACCAGATCCGCCGGGCCGGCCCGGAGACGAACCGCAGCGGCGTCACCCGGATCCGGGTCGGGGACCCCGGCGAGGGCCACCGGGGCGCCGACCGGGCCGTCGCGCAGGCGCTGCGGTCGGTACGCGAGCACGAGGCCAGGGCCGGGCACCGGATGGTCGCCCGCAACCACGTGGTGCACATCGCGGTCAACGCCTGCCCCGGCGACGAACCCGTGCCCGTCCCGCTCAGCGAGCCGCCCAACCCGGCCGCCGCGGACACGCCGTACGACCCGGAGACCGCCGTCGGCGTCCTCGTCATCGACACCGGCCTCACCCACGACTACCGCTCCTGCGCGCTGCTCGCCCACACCGACGGCGACGCGCAGCTGAAGGAGTGCGACGACCAGGGCGTCCTCCACCAGTACGTCGGGCACGGCACGTTCATCGCCGGGCTCGTCGCCGCCGTGGCGCCCAGCACCGACATCACCGTGCGCGGCAGCCTCAACGACGCCGGGGCCGTCCTGGAGTCGGAGTTCGGCGAGAAGCTCTTCGAGGCCGTCGACGCCGGCGGCTGGCCCGACGTCCTCAGCCTCTCCGCCGGCACCTCCAACGGCCGCACCGACGGCCTGCTCGGCGTGGAGAACTTCATGCGGGAACTGCGCGGGCAGCGCACCCTGCTGGTCGCCGCCGCGGGCAACAACGGCAGCGCCACCCCGTTCTGGCCCGCCGCCTACGCCGACCTCCCCGGCTGGGAGGACTCCGTGCTCTCGGTCGGCGCCCTGCGCAGCGACGGCGAGTTCGGCGCCTGCTTCACCAACCACGGCCCCTGGGTGAAGGTCTACGCCCCCGGCGAGCGCCTCACCAGCGTCCTCACCGGCTTCGAGTCGCCCGTCCCGTACGTGTACCAGCACTCCACGTACGAGGCCTGCCGCTACGGGTTCACATACGGCTGCACCTGCCGGCACCCCCGCCACTTCGGGGTGCTGAGCGACGAGAACGCCTCCGCGAAGCCGGACCAGGTGATGTTCGAGGGGTACGCGCAGTGGAGCGGCACCTCCTTCGCCACCCCGGTGGCCGCCGGACTGGTCGCCGCCCACATGACGGCGCACAAGGAGACCGACCCGCGCGCGGCCCGGCGGCAACTGCTCGCCGCGGGCGCCGGTTTCGCGGAAGTGCGCGGGGCGCAGGTCCCCGCGCTGCGTCCGCCCACCTGGCGCCCGGTCCCGGTCATGCGCCTGGCGCCCGGCCTGTGAGGGCCGGAGTCGTCCCCTCAGCGGCGTACCATGACGTGCCGTACACGAGGGGTGAGGCTGCCGTGGACCGTACCGATGCCGGGGCACTCGTCCAGGCTGCCGCCGACGGCGACGCGGCGGCCTGGAAGACACTCGTGGAAGGGCTGAGCCCTCTGGTGTGGTCCGTGGTGCGGGCCCACCGGCTCTCCGACGCCGACGCCCACGAGGTGTACCAGACCGCGTGGTTCCGCTTCGCCCAGCACCTCGGGCGGATCCGCGAGCCCGGCAAGGCGGGGGCGTGGCTGGCGGCCACCGCGCGCAACGAGTGCCTGAAGGTGATCCGGAGTTCGCGACGGCTGACCCTGACGGACGACCCACACGTACTGGACCGGGTGAGCGAGGACGGCACGCCGGAACAGTCGCTGCTCGACTCCGAGGAGGCCGCCGCCCAGAGCGAACGGGTACGGCGGCTGTGGCAGGAGTTCGAGGAACTGGGCGAGCGGTGCAGGCAGTTGCTGCGCGTGCTGATGGCCTCGCCGCCGCCCAGCTACCAGGACGTGTCCGCCGCGCTGGGGATCGCGGTTGGCAGCATCGGGCCGCTGCGGCAACGCTGTCTGCGGCGGTTACGGGCCCGGCTCGAGGCGCGGGGAGCGATATGAGCGGCATGCACGACGACGGCTTGCACGACGACGGCCTGCACGACGACGGCCTGCACGACGAGGTGTTCGACGAAGGCGGGTGGGACGACGAGGAGTTCGACGCCGGGCTGCTGGAGGAGGAGCTCCGCCAGGCCGCGGCGGTCCTGGACCCCGTGCCGCCGGAGCTCCAGCAGATCGCCGTCGACGCCTACGCGCTCCATGACCTTCAGGCCCGCGTCGCCGAGCTGACTTTCGACTCGCTGGTCGACTCCCTCCCGGTCCGGGGAGCCGGCGACACGCCCCGGATGCTGACCTTCCGGGCGGGCGAGGTGACCGTCGACGTGGAGGTGACCGCGCACGGACTGATGGGGCAGGTGCTGCCGCCGCAGCCGGCCCGCGTCGAGGTGCTCGGCGGCCCCCGCCCCGGGTCCTCGCTCGCCGCCGACGACCTGGGCCGCTTCACGGCCGCCGCACCGCCGCCCGGCCCGTTCGCCCTGCGCCTGCGCACCGGAGCGGACGTGGTGGTGACGGAGTGGCTGAGGGCCTGAGCCGGGCCCGTGCCGGTCGGCCGGCATGGCGTCGACTCAGCCGGGCACGGCGTCGACTCAGCCGGGCACGGCGACGGCTCAGCCGGACATGGCGTCGACTCAGCCGGACACCGCGTCCACGAGGCGGGCCAGGGCGCCGGCGAGCCGTTCCAGCCCGGGCCCGGCGGGCCCTCCCGGCTCGGTCATATAGGTGTCCCGGCGGATCTCCACCATGAGCGCCTCGACCCGCGGGTCGGTCCCGTAGAACTCCAGCGGTACGTAGGCCCCGCTGAACGGGCTGTCGAGCTCCGTCTCCCCGAACGCCGTCCTCGCGGCGGCCAGCAGCGCGTCCGTGGTGTGGAAGGAGTCGGTCCCGAGACACACCGGCGGCCGGGGCCCCTCGCCGTGCAGCTCGTACGGCAGCCGGGCACTGGGATACGAGTGCACGTCGATGATCACCGCCCGCCCGGTGGCCGCCAGGCGCTCCTCCACGGCCCGCGTCATGGCCCGCGCGTACGGCAGGAAGTACCGCTCGACGAGCGGCCCGGCCTCGACGTGCTCGGGCCGCAGCGCGTCGCCGTGCGTGGTCCGCGTGTACACCGCCCCCATGCCGACGACCCGCATCTCCTCCCGCTCGTCCGGGAACCGCTCGGGGTCGACGACCAGCCGCGACAGTCGGTTGACGAACCGCCACGGCGTGACTGCGGCCCGGCCGGCCGCCACCTCGGCGATCTCCGCCGTGTGCGCGTCGGTGATGTGGTCCAGCTCCCGGGCGAGCTGCTCGTGGTCGAGCACGATGTCCGCCCGCACGGACGGCGGCACCTCCCGCGCCGCGTGCGGAACATGCAGGATCACGGGGGAGCGCCCGGCGCCGGGCAGGACGTCGAAGGGCTGCGGGTCGTCGATCATGCGGCGGCTCCACGGACGGTGTCAGGGGGATCCCCCCTCGGGGCTCCAGCTTCTCCCTCGGGGCTCCAGCTTCTCCGAAAACGACCCCGCCCCGACCGGACGTCGTGCCGGTCGGGGCGAGTCGCTTGCCGTCGGGCCGTCGGTCAGCCCGGGGCCGGTGGCGTCAGCTCAGGGACGCCAGGGCGCCGTTCCAGGTCGCGGACGGGCGCATGACCTCGGCCGCCTTCGCCGGGTCGGGCTGGTAGTAGCCGCCGATGTCGGTCGGCTTGCCCTGCACGCCGACCAGCTCGTCGACGATCTTCTGCTCGTTGGCGGCGAGCGTCTCGGCGAGCGGGGCGAAGGCCTTCGCCAGGTCCGCGTCGTCGGTCTGCTGGGCCAGCTCCTGCGCCCAGTACAGGGACAGGTAGAAGTGGCTGCCGCGGTTGTCGATGCCGCCGACGCGCCGGGTCGGGGACTTGTCCTCGTTGAGGAAGGTCGCCGTGGCGCGGTCGAGGGTGTCGGCCAGGACCTGGGCGCGGGCGTTGCCCGTCACCTTGGCGTACTGCTCCAGGGACGGCACCAGGGCGAAGAACTCACCCAGGGAGTCCCAGCGCAGGTAGTTCTCCTTGACCAGCTGCTGGACGTGCTTCGGCGCCGAGCCGCCCGCGCCCGTCTCGAACAGGCCGCCGCCCGCCATCAGCGGGACGATCGACAGCATCTTGGCGCTGGTGCCCAGCTCCAGGATGGGGAAGAGGTCGGTCAGGTAGTCGCGGAGCACGTTGCCGGTGACCGAGATGGTGTTCTCGCCGCGGCGGATGCGCTCCACGGACAGCTTGGTGGCCTCGACGGGGTTGAGGATCCGGATGTCCAGGCCCTCGGTGTCGTGCTCCGCCAGGTAGGCCTTGACCTTGGCGATCAGGTTGGCGTCGTGCGCGCGGGTCTCGTCCAGCCAGAACACCGCCGGGTCGCCGGTGGCGCGGGCGCGGGTGACGGCCAGCTTCACCCAGTCCTTGATCGGGGCGTCCTTGGTCTGGCAGGCGCGGAAGATGTCACCGGCCGAGACGACCTGCTCGATCAGAGCGGTGCCGTTCTGGTCGACCAGGCGGACCGTGCCCGTGGTGGCGATCTCGAAGGTCTTGTCGTGGCTGCCGTACTCCTCGGCCTTCTGCGCCATGAGGCCGACGTTCGGCACCGTGCCCATCGTGGACGGGTCGAAGGCGCCGTTGGCCTTGCAGTCCTCGATCACGGCCTGGTAGACGCCCGCGTAGGAGGAGTCCGGGATGACCGCGAGGGCGTCGTGCTCCTGCCCGTCCGGTCCCCACATGTGGCCGGAGGTGCGGATCATGGCCGGCATCGAGGCGTCGATGATGACGTCCGAGGGCACGTGCAGGTTGGTGATGCCCTTGTCGGAGTCGACCATCGCCAGCTCCGGGCCCGCGGCGAGCTCGGCGTCGAAGGAGGCCTTGATCTCGGCGCCCTCCGGCAGGGCGTCCAGGCCCTTCCAGATGCCGCCCAGACCGTCGTTCGGCGTGAGGCCGGCCGCGGCGAGCTTGTCGGCGAACCGCGCGAACGTCTTCGGGAAGAAGGCGCGCACCACGTGGCCGAAGACGATCGGGTCGGAGACCTTCATCATCGTGGCCTTCAGGTGCACCGAGAACAGCACACCCTCGGCCTTGGCACGGGCGACCTGCGCGGTCAGGAACTCGCGCAGGGCGGCGACGCGCATCACGGAGGCGTCGACGACCTCGCCCTGCTGCACGGGTACGGACTCGCGCAGCACGGTGGTGGTGCCGTCGTCGCCGACCAGCTCGATGCGCAGCGCGCCGTCCTCGGCGATCACCACGGACTTCTCGGTGGAGCGGAAGTCGTTCTGGCCCATGGTCGCCACGTCCGTCTTGGACTCGCCGGACCAGGCGCCCATGCGGTGCGGGTGGGACTTGGCGTAGTTCTTGACCGAGGCGGGGGCGCGGCGGTCCGAGTTGCCCTCACGCAGGACGGGGTTCACGGCGGAGCCCTTGACCTTGTCGTAGCGGGCGCGGATCTCGCGCTCCTCGTCGGTCTTCGGGTCGTCCGGGTAGTCCGGCAGGGCGTAGCCCTGGCCCTGCAGCTCGGCGATCGCGGCCTTGAGCTGCGGGATGGACGCCGAGATGTTCGGCAGCTTGATGATGTTGGCGGCGGGCGTCTTGGCCAGCTCGCCGAGCTCCGCGAGGGCGTCCGGGACGCGCTGGTCCTCGCTCAGGTACTCCGGGAACAGGGCGATGATGCGCCCGGCCAGCGAGATGTCGCGGGTCTCGACGGCGACACCCGCCTGCGAGGCGTACGCCTGGACCACCGGCAGGAAGGAATACGTTGCCAGGGCCGGGGCCTCGTCAGTGTGCGTATAGATGATGGTCGAGTCAGTCACCGGGTGCTCCGCTCCACGTCTGCAACATTGCTCGACATCAAGATATCTCGTGATCGACCGTGTCTCGACAGGGGTCCGCGACCGATTTCGGGCAACCGTCCGACGCACCGTGCCCGACAGGCCACGGGGCGTCGCCGACGGCCCGCACCGGGGTGGCGCGGATCACCGTCGGCGACGCACCGGCGCCGGAGGGTCTCAGTCGAAGCGCCCTGCGGTGATCCCGCCCGGCTCGATCTCGCCGGTCCGCTGCTGCGGGATGACGGCCGCGCCCTGCTGGAGCGCCACCGTCCGGGCCGGGGCGGGGATGCGGATGCCCTCGACCCGGTAGCGCTTGTGCAGGCGCTTGATGAACTCGTGCTTGATCCGGTACTGGTCGCTGAACTCGCCGACCCCCAGGATCACGGTGAAGCCGATGCGGGAGTCGCCGAAGGTGTGGAACCGGATGATCGGCTCGTGGTCCGCCACGGCGCCCTCGACCTCGGCCATCGTCTCGGCGATGACCTCGTTGGTCACCCGCTCCACATGGTCCAGATCGCTGTCGTACGCCACCCCGACCTGCACCAGGACGGTCAGC
>NZ_GG657757.1:7725224-7750771 GCF_000158955.1 Streptomyces viridochromogenes DSM 40736
TGTTCGTCTTCGCGAGCTGACCGTTGGGGATCACGACGAGGTTGTTGGACAGGTTGCGGATCGTCGTCTGCCGCCAGTTGATGTCCTCGACGTAGCCCTCCTCGTTGCTGCTCAGCCGGATGTAGTCACCGGGCTGGACCGTCTTGGAGGCGAGGATGTGGATGCCCGCGAAGAGGTTGGCGAGGGTGTCCTGCAACGCCAGAGCCACCGCCAGACCGCCGACACCCAGGGCGGTGAGCAGCGGGGCTATGGAGATGCCCAGCGTCTGCAGCACCACCAGGAAGCCGATCGCCAGGACCAGGATCCGCGTGATGTTGACGAAGATCGTGGCCGACCCCGCCACGCCGGAGCGGGACTGCGTGACCGTGCGCACCAGTCCGGTGATCACCCGCGCCGCCGACACCGTCGCGACGAAGATCAGCAGCACCGTCAGCACCTGGTTGGTGTTGTGCTGCACCGTGCGGGTCAGCGGCAGCACCGCCGCCGCGCCCGCCACACCGCCCACGACCGCGGCCCACGGCACCACGGCCCGCAGCGCGTGCACGATGACGTCGTCGCCCGTCCAGCGGGTGCGGTCGGCGTGCCCGCCCAGCCAGCGCAGCAGTATGCGCAGCGCGAAGGCCGCCAGCAGACCCGACCCCAGGGCGATCCCGGCGAAGACCAGGTCGTCCACGGTGAGCGTACGGTTCACCGGTCACCTCCGGGGCGCGGAACTGCGGCGAACACACTCGCCTGCGGCCGGATATGAAGTCTCGTCACGTCGTCACCTGCTCGTCTTTCAGGGATGTTCCGTCGCGCCGGACCACCCTGACCCGCGGCCGGCACGATCGTTCATCCTGCCGTATCCCGCACGGGGTTCCGTACCGGGGAACGGGCCATTCCGGGGCAGGACGTGACGGAGTGGGACCCGTGGACGGGCCGGTGAACCCGGCTCGCCTGCCGGGCGGTCAGATCACCTTCAGCCGCACCAGCGCCGCCAGCGTCACCGCGCCGGGCACCAGCGGCAGCCACACCGTGATGACCCGGAAGGCCAGCACCACGGCCGTGGCCACCGCGGCCGGGCCGCCCGCCGCCACCAGCGCCACGACCAGCGCCGCCTCCACCGAGCCGATCCCGCCCGGCGTGGGCACCAGCGCGACGGCGACCGTCGCCGCCAGGTAGGCCACCGCCATGTGCGCGGGCGGCACCGACAGGCCCAACGCCTGCCCCACCAGGACCAGTACGGAGGCCTGCAGCGCGGGGAAGGTGAGCGAACCGCCCCACAGGGCCACGGCCCGGGCCGGACGCGTGTGGACCGAGCGTGCCTCGCCGAGCGCCGTCCGCAGGAAGGACACCAGGGCGGAGCGCACCCGCCGCACGAGGGCCAGCACCACGACCGCGACGACCAGCACCACGCCGGCACCGGCCAGCAGCGGGCCGAACGCCGCGTCGGGCAGCAGCGTGCCGAGCCGCAGCGCGCCGGGGAACGCGACGAGCAGGACGCCGAGCAGGGCCACCCGGCCGACACTCTCCGCCAGCAGATACAGCGCGAGCGCCGCCGAGGAGCGGGCGAGCGGCAGCCCGCACACCGTCATGAACCGCAGGTTCACCGCGCTCGCGCCCAGCCCGGTCGGCAGCAGGTGGTTGGCCGCGCCCGCGGCGAACTGCGTCGCGAGCAGCCGCCGTCGGGGCAGCCGTTCGACCACCGCCCCCTGCCGGGTGCAGGCGGCGGCGACCCAGGTCAGACAGGTCGCGCCGACCGCCGCCAGCAGCCACGGCCACTCGGCGGTGCCCAGATGCGCGAAGCCCTCGGCGAGCACCGACCGGTGCCGCACCGCGACGACGGTGACGAGCAGGAGCGGAAGCAGACACAGGATCTGACGCAGGCGGCGGACCGGGACGCGACGGGGGAGTCGTCCCGGGCGGAGTTCGGGGAGTTGTACCGCTGTCACATCCGAAGAGGCTTCCCATGCCCCGCCAACGGCGGGTTGCGGAAGCGGGGACGGCGTCTTACGCGCGGGAAGCGGCTGTGAGGAGAGCGTCATCGGGGCCTTTGCACGGGGAACGGGGAGAGGTGAGCGAAGAGAGGGGGATCGGGCCGATTGTGCGGTATGCCGGGGCGATGTGCGAACGCCTTGACCTCAACATTGCTTGAGGTCCTACCTTCACTGCCATGAGCATGGAGACCACAGCGTGGACACAACTGCACAGCGTCATGAACGCCGAGCAGGAACGCCGCCCCTTCGCCCTCGCCACCCTGCGCCGCATCGGCGCGTTCGCCCGCTCGCACCGGCGCCGCATCGCCCTCTTCGTCCTGCTCGGCGTGGGGACCGCCCTGCTCGCCGTGGCGACGCCGGTCCTGGCCGGGCGTGTCGTCAACGTGATCGTCGCGGACGGCGACGAGGACACCGTCGTACGCATGGCCCTGCTCATCGCGCTGATCGCGGTGGCGGAGGCGGCGCTCGGCATCCTCGGCCGGCGCCTGTCCGCGACGCTCGGGGAGCACCTCATCCTCGACCTGCGCACCGCCGTCTTCGACCATGTGCAGCGCATGCCGGTGGCGTTCTTCACACGCACTCGTACGGGAGCCCTCGTCTCCCGTCTCAACAACGACGTCATCGGCGCCCAGCGCGCGTTCAGCAACACCCTCTCCGGAGTGGTCAGCAACCTCGTCACCCTGCTGCTCACGCTCGCCGTGATGCTCACACTGTCCTGGCAGATCACCCTCCTGGCGCTGGTGCTGCTGCCGGTGTTCGTGATCCCGGCCCGGCGCATGGGCAGCCGGATGGCCCGAATGCAGCGGGAGGCGGCGACGCTGAACGCGGCGATGGGCACCCGCATGACCGAGCGCTTCTCCGCACCCGGCGCCACCCTCGTCAAGCTCTTCGGACGCCCGGAGGAGGAGTCCGCGGAGTTCGCTGTGCGCGCCCGCCGGGTCGCGGACATCGGCGTCCGCACGGCCACGGCCCAGGCGGCCTTCATCACCGCCCTCACCCTCGTCTCCGCCCTCGCCCTGGCCCTCGTCTACGGCCTCGGCGGCTACCTCGCGCTGCGCGGCACCCTGGAACCGGGCGCGGTCGTGTCGCTGGCGCTGCTCCTGACCCGGCTGTACGCGCCGCTGACCGCACTGGCCGGTGCACGCGTCGAGGTGATGAGCGCCCTGGTCAGCTTCGAGCGGGTCTTCGAGGTGCTCGACCTCCGGCCGCTCATCGAGGAGAAGCCGGACGCCCGCCCGGTGCCCGAGGGGCCCGTCACGGTCGAGTTCGACGACGTCCGCTTCGGCTACCCGGCCGCCGACAAGGTCTCGCTGGCCTCCCTGGAAGAGGTCGCCGCCCTGGACAAACGCGGCGGCGACGAGGTCCTGCACGGCATCTCCTTCCGCGCCGAACCGGGCCAGACCGTGGCACTCGTCGGCTCCTCCGGCGCGGGCAAGTCGACCGTCGCGCAACTGCTGCCGCGCCTCTACGACACCGACGAGGGCACCGTGCGCGTCGGCGGCGTCGACGTCCGCGACCTGAGCGCCCGGTCCCTGCGGGAGACCCTCGGCATGGTCACCCAGGACGGGCACCTCTTCCACGACACCGTCCGCGCCAACCTCCTCCTGGCCCGCCCCACCGCCACGGAGACCGACCTGTGGGACGCCCTGCGCCGGGCCAGGCTCGACGACCTCGTCCGGTCCCTGCCCGACGGTCTCGACACCGTGGTCGGCGAACGCGGCTACCGCCTCTCCGGCGGCGAACGCCAGCGCATGACCATCGCGCGGCTGCTGCTGGCCCGGCAGCGCGTCGTCATCCTCGACGAGGCCACCGCCCACCTCGACAACACCTCCGAGGCCGCCGTCCAGGAAGCGCTCTCCGAAGCCCTCGAAGGCAGGACCGCGGTCGTGATCGCCCACCGGCTCTCCACCGTCCGGGCCGCGGACCAGATCCTGGTCGTCGAGGCCGGCCGGATCGTGGAACGCGGCACCCACGAGGAACTGCTGGCGGCGGGAGCACGGTACGCGCAGCTGTACCGGACCCAGTTCGGCGGGACGGAGAGTACGGAGAGTCCCGTCGCGGAAAGCGTGTGAACGGCCGCGGGCGCGCATCCGTACCTCCTCCGAGTACTCCTGCCTGCCCGCCAGGGCAGAACGGTCCGCATCCGGAGAGGCGACGTGTCCCAGCAGCAACCGCACGCACGATCCACTGGCCGGACCCCGTCGCGCACCCGCAGGCCGCGCGCGGCGGCGCCGGCCGCCGCGCTGGTCGTACTGTCCCTGGTCACCGCCTGCGGCGGGGGCGGCGACGACGAGCCGGCCGGCGGCGGCACGGCGGCGAAGCCGAGCGGGGCCGCCGCTCCCGCCGCCGGAGTCGTCGCGCCGGCGAAGGTGGAGGTGATCGCCGGCCTGGCCGGCTGCAAGGTGAAGATCCGCACCGAGGCGGACGAACTGCGCGAGGGCGTGTGCCACACCAAGAAGGGCGACTTCCTCATCACCACCTTCCCCGAGGAGAAACTCAAGGAGACCTGGCTGGAGTCGGCCCGCGTGTACGGGGGCAAGTACCTCGTCGGCATGCGCTGGGTGGTCAGCGCCAAGCCGGGGATGCTCGAGCCCCTGCGCGCGAAACTCGGCGGCACGGTCCGGGAGCTGAGCGGCATCGGCCCCACCGCGAACGGCTCCTGACGTCACGGTCGCCCCAGACGGCGGACGAGACCGGCGACCTGCGCGTCCTGCCGGGCGAGAAAGGACTCGAAGGCGCGGCCGGTGGCGAACACGTCGGTCCACCCGTGCCGGCGGAGCTCCTCCTGCCACCGGCGGGAGGCGTGCAGCTCGGTCAGCACCTCGACCCAGCGCCGCCGGTCGGTGTCGCTGATACCGGGCGGGGCCACGATGCCCCGCCAGTTGTCGAAGACCAGGTCGATCCCGCAGGACTTCAGCGTCGGGACGCCCGGCAGGACACCCACCGGCCGCTCCCCGGTGACGGCGAGGACCCGCACCCGGCCGGAGCGTCGCTGATCGAGGAACTCGCCGAACCCACTGGTGGCGACGTCGACCCGGCCCTCCAGCAGCGCGGGCAGCAGATCACCGCCCCCGCCGTCGTACGGCACGTAGTGGACCTTCCTCGGGTCGATGCCGACCGCCTGCGCCAGCTCCATCGGCAGCAGATGGTCGGGCCCGCCGACGGAGGAGCCACCGCCGACCCTGAGCCGGCCGGGGTCCTCGCGCCAGGCGTCCACCAGGGCGCCGATCGTCCGGTACGGCGAGTCCGCGCGCACGACGACCGCACCGGCCTCCTCGATCAGACGGGCGATCGGGGTGGTCTCGGCGACGGTCACCCGTGACCCGGCCGCGTGCGAGGCGCCCACGACACCCAGGCCCATCTGCAGCGCGAGATCGCCGTTGCCCCTCTCGTCGGCGAGGCGCTGCAGCCCCACCGTGCCCCCGGCACCCGGCAGGTTGAACACCTGCACGTCCGGGGCGATGCCGGTCTCGTCCATCACCCTGGCCGCCGTGCGGGCGGTGGTGTCGTAGCCGCCGCCGGGCGTGTTGGGCACCATGAGCCGCACGTTCCGCGCGGGCCCGTCACCCGGCCACCCCCCGCATCCGCCGGCCACCAGCAGGACCAGGGCGGCGAAGCCGCAGCGAAGAGCGCGTGCGGGACGTCTCATGCCACTCCCTTCCGGTTTTCCCTGGCCGGGGTCATGATTGTGCGACTCGGCACATGAGCCGCCCCACTTGTGTCAGCAGTAAAGATTGAGTTCGTTGTGGTCGCCACCTTCCGTCGCCATTCGCTCGCGGGCGAGATGCTGGTGCTCCAGCTCGCCATCGTCGTGGTGGTGCTGCTGGCGGTCGCCGCGGTCTCGCTCGCCCAGTCGCAGGCCACGTTCAACCGCGTCGAGGGACGCCGGGTGATCGCACTGGCCGAACAACTCGCCGCCAACCCCCTGGTCCGCAGCCAGCTGGTGCGCCCCGCCCCCGGCGAGACGCTCGCACCGCTGGTGCACGCCACGCAGGCGCAGTCCGGAGTGACCTCGGTGACGGTGGCCGACGCCGCCGGCCGGATCGTCAGCTCCACCAATCCCACGGTGGTCGGCGAGCGGCTGCCCCCGCGGCAGGGCGCGCTCCCGGAGCGCGGCTGGGCCGGGCAGCTGACCCTGGACGGCAACCGCGAGCTGGCCGCCCAGGTCCCCGTCCTCGGAGCGACGGAGGAGAACCTCGGCCGGGTCCTCGGCACGGTGATGATCGGTGAGGCCGATCCGACGGTGTGGCAGCGGCTCAGCGGCGCCTCCTCGTACCTGCTCGCCTACCTGGGCATCGCCAGCGGACTCGGCGTGGCCGGCTCCTGGCTGCTCGCGCGGCGGGTGAAGCGGCAGACCCTCGGGCTGGAGCCGCGGGAGATCGCCGGGCTCGCCGAGCACCGGGAGGCGATGCTGTACGGCATCGCGGAGGGCGTGATCGCCCTGGACCCGCAGCAACGCCTCACCCTCGTCAACGACATGGGCCGCCGCCTGCTCGGCCTGCCCGAGGACTGCCTCGGCCAGAGCCTCGACGGCCTGGGCATCGACGGACGGCTGCGCGATGTGCTGGCCGGCACCACCGCCGCCGGAAAGCCGGACGAGGTCGTCGTCCGCCACGGCAGGGTCCTGGTGATGAACCGCATGACCGTCACCAAGGACGGCAGGCTCCTCGGCTCGGTCACCACCTTGCGCGACCGTACCGAACTGGCCCGGCTGGAACGGGAGATCGGCTCCTTCCGCAGTTCCTCGGAGCTGCTGCGGGCACAGGCGCACGAGTTCGCCAACCAGCTGCACACCATCTCGGGGCTGATCCAGATCGGCGAGCAGGACGAAGTCGTGCGCTACATCCGCGCGTTGAACCAGCGCCGTCAGTCGCTCGACGTCACCCTCAGCCGCCGTGTCCGGGACACCGCCGTGGCGGCACTGCTGATGGGGAAGGCGTCCCTCGCGGCCGAACGCAGGGTCAGCCTGCGCATCTCCGACGACACCGCGCTGGAGCGGCTGGCCCCCGAGGACGCGGCCGACCTGGCGACCGTGGTGGGCAACCTCGTGGACAACGCCGTCGACGCCGCCGCTCCCGACGGGGAACGGTGGGTCGAGGTGGCGCTGCGGCAGGACGCCTCCAGTGTGGAGATCGTGGTCCGCGACTCCGGGCCGGGCGTGGCTCCCGAACTGGCCCGCGAGGTGTTCTCCCACGGGTTCACGACCAAGGCGGCGCGGGAGGGCGAGCGGGGCATCGGACTGGCCCTGACCAAGCTGGTCTGCGAACGGCACGGGGGTGAGATCTCGGTGGCCAACACCCCCGACGGGGCCGTGTTCACCGCACGCCTGACCGTCGGCCGGCTCACCGACGCACTGGCGGAAGGAGCGGCCCCATGACCACCGGAACCCGCGACAGGGCGGACGGTATCGCGGGCGGCATCGACGTCCTCGTGGTCGACGACGACTTCATGGTCGCCCGGGTCCACCGCACGTTCGTCGAACGCGTCGAGCCGTTCCGTGTCGTCGGCGTGGCCCACACCGGCGGCCAGGCGATCGAGGCCGTGGGGGCGCTGCGCCCCGACCTCGTCCTGCTCGACCTGTACCTCCCCGACATGTTCGGCCTCGACGTCATCCCCCGGCTGCGCACCGCAGGCCACGACTGCGACGTCATGGTCATCAGCGCCGCGCAGGAAGCCGACTCGGTACGCGGCGCCGTCCGCCACGGGGTGGTCGACTACCTGCTCAAACCCTTCGACTTCGAGGATCTGCGCCCCCGCCTGGAGCGCTACGCCGCCCGGCGGGGCCGGCTGCTCACGGCCGTCGTACGCGGCCAGGCGGACGTGGACCGCGTCCTGGCCGGAGCGGTCGTCCCCGCACCGGCACCCACCCTGCCCAAGGGGATGAGCGTGGAGACCGCGGAACTGGTCGAGCGGGCGCTGCGCGCGGCGGACGGCACTCTCTCCGCCACCGAGTGCGCCGCCCTCACCGGCGTGTCCCGCGTGAGCGCCCGCCGCTACCTGGAGCACTTCCACACCGTCGGCCGCGCGGAGGTGTCCCTGCGCTACGGCGTGGCCGGGCGGCCGGAACGGCGGTACGCCTGGCGGGCCTGACCGGGAAGCCGGCCTACGGAGGGTCGTCACCCGGCGGAGGGGCCGGCACCGGCAGGGGTGCGGGGGCGGGGGTCGGGCCGGAGACCGTCGCCGCTGTACCGTACCGGCCGCGCGGCGCCGAGACGCCCGGTCGCCCGGGCGCCTCCTTTGCGACCTTCACGGTGAAGACGCCCGGGCTGTGGTCACGCCACTGCACGACGTCCGGCTCGAGCGCGGTCGCGGCGGCGAGCGGAAGCACCACCGCGCCGGTCAGCGCCAGGACCCACCCGAGGGCGGGGCTCAGGAAGGTGCCGGCTGTCCGCCGGTACGTGTCGTGGTAGGCCAACTGTCGTCCCGGTGCTGTGACATGACGTCATGTGTCGCCCCCGTGGGACTCACTGTCGCAGCTGCCACCACGCAGTTGAAGTTTGAAACTTAAAGTCTCCTCCTCGCGCACAGAAGTTTCACGACGCCCGCACCTCGCGTGCCGCGCGGCTCACCCGGTGTGGATCTCCAGGGCGGTACGCACGGCGGACTCCACGGCTCCCTCGATCCACGCCGGCTTGACGGACGTGTGGTCCCCGGCGAAGTGCAACGGGCCCTCGGGTGCGGGGATGGCGGGCAGCAACTCGGTGTGCTGCCCGGGCAGGAGCACGGACGCCTCACCGTAGGCGTAGGGATCGCGCAGCCAGCTCTGTGTGCGGCCCGCCCCGGTGTAGAAGACCTCGATCCGCTGTCCGTAGACCTGCTGCAGGCCGCACAGAGCGTGCGGGTACCTGGCGTCCTCCTCCAGGGAGTCCCAGCGCAGCGCGTCGTCCGCCCAGCTGTAGGAGGCCAGGACGACACCCCCCGCGCTGCCCGGAACCGGGTGGGAGGGGTGGAACATGAACCGGTTGGCGTTGTCCGACACCGAGCCGCCCCCCACGACGTCGACCGCCTCGGGCTGCTCGCGTGTGATCGCACGGTTGGCGGCGTAGTGGGTGCGCTGCCCCGCCGTGATGTGCCCCGCGGGCACGGAGGGGTGGGCGCCGAGCAGACTGCCGTCCGAGGCGGCGCGGCCGGCGCGGTACGCCTCGTACAGGCCCGGGTCGACGGCGTTCAGCTCGCGCTTCCAGTCGGCCTCGTCGAACTCCCACCAGCGACGGCTGAACTCCAGCAGCACCTTGGTCGCGCTGTCGTAGTGCAGTTCGCAGACCGCGCGGCGCTTGCCGTACGACAGGGGCGGGGCGATCTGCACGTGGCGCAGTCCGGAGAACGGCACCGTCACCACGGCGACGTCCGCGGTGAACTGCTCGCGCACCACGGGACCGTCGCGGCCCTCGGACACCGTGTCCACCCATACGTGCGGGCCCTTGCCCCGGACGTGTCCGCCGTCGGGCGACGGACGGTCGGGGTGGTGGTAGGCGATCCGCGTGACACGCCGGTCGAACCGCACGTCCTTGCGTACGCGTTCCAGGAGGGCGTCCGGCAGGACGGCCGTGCCGCCCTCCAGCTCGTAGAAAGGCGTGTCCGGACTGATGAGGGAGGAGCCGATGAAGCTGTGGATGAAGGACAGCGGAAGGCGCGAGGTGAGGTTCTCCAGGGTGCCGATCAGGTCGATGGTCCGCTCGTCGAAGCCGGCGTGCTCGGTCAGGAAGCGGAACATCGACCAGTCACCGAACCGCTGCACCACGCGGGCCCAGCCGCGCAGCCGCTCGGGGAGCGGCTTCTCGACCCGCTTGCCGTGACGGTCGACGTAACTGAACTCGTCGCGCACCGGGTCCAGAGCGGAGCGCAGGATGGCGGCGGCGGGGGTGTCCCAGAGGGCCTTGGGGACGCCGAAGGACCGGTTCACGCGCCGGGGCGCGCGGGCGTAGTCGGCGCGCCGCACGCGGATCCCGTTGACATGGATCCAGGTGCGGGCGGCGGGCCGCCCCCCGGAGTCGACGTCGACGTAGTGGAATCGCCGCTTCTTCAGGCCGAACTGGTCGATCAGCTCCATCACCAGGGGATGGCTGCCCGGGATGCGCATCGCGCCCGCCTCGGCGTACTGGCGGGGATCGGCGAAGGGCTGCTCGGCCTGCTCGTGGCCGCCGCTCCGGAAGGTCTTGATGCGTCCGCCCGCGCGGTTTCCGTTGGCCTCCAGCACCGTCACCCGGTGCCCTGCCCTCCTCAGCAGCCAGGCGGCCACGAGACCGGCCGGGCCGGCGCCGATGACCAGGACGTTCTTGGGGCGTGTCCGCCGCTGAGCCGGCAGTCCCTCCTGGAGGACGCGGTGGTATCGCGGGACGAGGGGGCGGTCGTCGGAATCCAGTACGAGCAGTGCGCGAGCGACGGCGAGGCACCGGTCGAAGTCGGTGCGACGGCGCGCGCCCGGTGCGGCCGGTGCCGCCGGTGCGGTCGCTGCGGCCGCTGCGGGGAGAGCCGAGGCGGTGCCTCCGGTCAGGGCCGTCGCCACCGTGGCCGAACCGGCCGCAGCGGCGAAGCCCCGCCGGGAGAGACCGCCGTCCGAGCGCACCACTGTGTGATCTTCAGTCATGGCGGCCTTTGTAATGTCGGCCGTGACCAGGCACCCTCTCTTCGCACCGGCGTTGACTCGAAGGAGCGAAGAAGGGGACAAACCCTGACGTCGCAACACGTCCGCCGACGCGGACGCCCGGGAAAACCCGAAGGGATGAATGCCGGGCGAACTCCGTCTGCCGCCGCGATCGATCTCCCAGACTGCCCCAAGAGCGCGGGGCGACGGAGGGGGGAAGGGTGGCGCAGCGGCGCACTCCGTTCGGTGACAGAGCCCGTTACTGGTTCGACAGCACGCTGACCCGCGGTGCCTCCGCCCTCGTCGGCTGGATGGCGCTGCTGTGTCTGGCCGTCGTCGTCCCGGCCAGCGCCGTGCTGGTGTGGACCGACCCCGACGCGCCCGCGTCCCCGGCGGACCGGCTGGCGAAGGTATGGCAGCTCACGGGGGAGACACTGCGGCTGGGCGGTGCGACCGGACCGCCGCTGCGCGTGACGATGTCGGTGCTGCTCGCCCTGGTCGCCCTGCTCTACGTCTCGACGCTCGTCGGCCTGATCACGACGGCGCTCACGGATCGGCTCACCGCGTTGCGACGGGGCCGTTCCACCGTGCTCGAACAAGGACATGCCGTGGTCCTGGGGTGGTCGGAGCAGGTCTTCACGGTGGTGAGCGAACTGGTGGCCGCGGGCGCCAACCAGCCGCGGACGGCGGTGGCCGTGCTGGCCGACCGGGACAAGACCGAAATGGAGGAGGCCCTGAGCACGAAGGTGGGACCCGTCGGCCGTACGCGGCTGATCTGCCGCAGCGGCCCCACCACCGACCCGTCGGTGCTCACCCTGACCAGCCCGGCCACGGCCGGTGTCGTGCTGGTCCTGCCCCACGACGAGCCCGACGCGGACGCCGAGGTGGTCAAGACGCTGCTGGCGCTCAGGGCCGCCCTGGCCGGGGAGGCGACCCGTCCACCCGTCGTCGCCGCCGTCCGGGACGACCGCTACCGCCTGGCCGCGTGTCTCGCCGCCGGACCGGACGGTGTCGTCCTGGAGAGCGACACCGTCACCGCCCGGCTGATCGTCCAGGCCGCGCGCCGCCCCGGGCTCTCCCTCGTCCACCAGGAACTCCTCGACTTCGCCGGCGACGAGTTCTACCTGATCACCGAACCGGCGCTGGCCGGCCTGCCGTTCGGCGACGCGCTGCTGTCCTACCCGACGTCGAGCGTCGTCGGGATCATGCGCGGAGCCACCCCCCTGCTCAACCCGCCACCGCAGACGCCCATCGCCCCGGGCGACCAGCTCGTCGTCATCTCCCGCGACGACGACACGGCCCGGCTCGACGACTGCGCGGAGTCCGTCGAGAAGGCGGCGATGGCGTCCGGCCCCGCGACGCCCACGCGGCCGGAGCGGGTCCTCCTGCTGGGCTGGAACCGCCGGGCGCCGCTCATAATCGACCAGTTGCGCCGCCGCGCCCGCCCCGGATCAGCCGTCGACGTGGTGGCGGACGGCGACGCGGCGACGGTCCGGCAGGTGAGCGAGACCGAGGCGCACAGCGGCACCGACCTGACCCTGACACTGCACCACGGGGATGTCACCCGCCCCGAGACCCTGCGACGTCTGGACGTTCACTCCTACGACAGCCTGATCGTGCTCGGCCAGGACCCCGCCCCCGAACAGCCGCCGGACGACCCCGACAACCGCACCCTCGTCACCCTCCTGCTGCTGCGTCAGCTGGAGGAAGCCACCGGGCGTGAACTGCCGCTCGTCACCGAACTGATCGACGACCGCAACCGGGCGCTGGCCCCCATCGGCCCCGGCGCCGACGTGATCATCAGCGGCAAGCTCATCGGCCTGCTCATGGCACAGATCTCCCAGAACCGGCACCTGGCAGCGGTCTTCGAGGAACTGTTCTCGGCCGACGGCACCGGCGTCCGCCTGCGGCCGGCCGGCGACTACGTGCTGCCGGGGTGCGAGACGTCCTTCGCCACGGTCGTGGCCGCGGCCCGTCAACGCGGCGAATGCGCCATCGGTTACCGCAGCCACGACGAGGCGTCGACGAGCCCCGACTACGGCGTGCGGATCAACCCGCCCAAGTCCGAGCGGCGCCGCTGGGCGGCTGGGGACGAGGTGGTGGTCGTCGGCAGGGACTGACGGGCGGCTTCGGGTGAGTTCGGCCGGGGTGTGGCGGACGGTGGCCGTGACCCGGTCGCAGGGCGTGAACGGACCGGGCCACGGTTCCCGGATCAGTAGCCGTAGATCATCTGTAGGCGACCTCGGGGAGGAACCGTCCGTCCGAGGAGCCGGCTCCGACGCCGCAGTTGCCGTCGGACTCGTCGGGGTCCCGATCGCCCCGCGATCAGCCCTTGACGGCGGAACTGGCGACCCCTTCGACGAACCAGCGCTGGAAGAAGGCGAAGACGACCAGGACGGGCAGGACGAGCAGGACCCCGAAGGCGAGGATCTGTCCCCAGTCCGGGGGCTGCTGCCCCTGGAAGACGCTCATCTCCAGCGGGAGGGGACGCACCGACGGGTCGGACACCATCAGCACCGGCCACAGGAAGGAACCCCACTGGATGAGGAAGGTGAGGATGGCGACCGAGGCGAACACCGGCCGGGACATCGGCACGATGATCGCGAAGAAGGTGCGCCAGGGCCCCGCGCCGTCCAGCCGGGCCGCCTCCTCGATGCTCGGCGGGATCTTCCTGAAGAACGTGTGGAACTGGTAGATCGCGAAGGCGTTGGCGACGAACGGCAGGGCCTGGATGAACAGGGTGTTGCGCTGGCCGTTGAACATATAGAACAGCGGCACCGCCACGGACTCGAACGGGATCAGCATCAGCAGCAGGACGAGGGTGAACACCGCGTTCTGGCCCCGCCACTTCAGCCGCGTCAGCCCGTACGCCGCCATCGAGTTGACGATCAGCCCGCCGGTCACCACCACGAACGACAGCAGCACGGACACACCCATGAACTGCCAGAAGTAGCCGGTGCTGTCCGAGTTCAGGCTGTCGAGGACGGCGGCGTAGTTGTCGAAGGAGAGATGGACGGGCAGGAAGCCGGACAGGCCGTCGAGGACCTCGTCGGACGGCTTGAGACTGCCGAGGAAGAGATAGAGCGCCGGGAGGGCGAAGACGAACGCCAGGACGCTCAGGACGGCGTAGTCGACGACGCGGCGTACGGGCGAATGGGTCATGGCCATGGGTCAGTCAGTCCTCGTGGTCGGGCCGGACGACGCGGCGCTGGACGATCGTCAGGGCGACGACGATCAGGAAGAACACCACCGTGACGGCCGAGGCCTGCCCGATGTCGTTCTGGTCGAAGGCCGTGGTGACGGCCTGGTACATCACGGTGCGGGTGGCGTCCTCGTCCAGGCCGCCGCCCCGGATGAGGATGTACACCTGGTCGAACACCCGGAAGGACAGCACCGAGGTCAGCATCGCGACGAACACCAGGGTGCCGCGGATGCCGGGCAGGGTGACGTGCCGGAACTGCTGCCAGCGGGAGGCCCGGTCCAGTTGGGAGGCCTCGTAGAGCTCGCCCGGGATCTGCTGGAGGCCGGCCAGCAGGATGACCATCTGGAAGCCGACGCCCTGCCACACCGACAGCACGATGATCGAGCCCATCGCGGTGAGGCCGTCGCCGAGCCAGTCGAAGGCGCCCCAGTTTCCGAAACTCACCGTGTCCAGGAAGGAGTTGAGCATGCCCTGCTCGCTGCGGGACAGGATCAGCCGCCAGATCACGGCTACCAGCGCCATCGGGAAGACAACCGGCATGAAGAAGAAGGACCGGAAGAGGCCGATCGCCTTCAGCTTGCGGTTGAGCAGGATCGCCAGCGCCAGCGCCAGACCGGTCTGGAGCGGTACGACGACCGCGGCGAAGGTCAGGTTGTTCAGCAGCGCCCGCAGGAAGGGGCCGGACAGGTCGGGGTCGGTGAACAGCCGCCGGTAGTGCTCCACACCGAAGAAGCGGGGCTCCAGCGGGGAGCCGAGACGCACGTTGTAGAAGGAGAGCACCACGGCGTAGCCGAACGGGATGCCGACGAAGGCGATCAGCCCGCCCACGGCCGGTGCCGACATCAGCAGTCCGTGCAGCCGGTCGCGGTTGCCGCGCGAGGGACGCGGGGGCTTCGCGGGGCGCGCGGACGAGGTGGCCTGTGCCCGGCCAGCGGGCGCGGCGTGCGCGGATTCCACGGTTTTCACGGGAGGGTCCTTCTTTCCGGCGGGGCGGGCGAGTCGGTACACCGCTGCGTCGTCACGTCGTCGCATCGCCATGTCGTCCACGGCCCGCCCCGGCCGATACGTCCTGTGGGTTACGGGATCTCGTAGCCGGCGTTGTCGGTGAAGTCCCGGTCGATGGCGCGGGCGGCCTTCCGCAGGGCTTCCCCGGGGTCGGCGCCGCCGTAGACCGAGTTGAGGGCCGTGCTGAACTTGGCGGTGACGGTGGGGTATCCGGCGGTCACGGGGCGGGTGACGGCGACGCAGGAGGAGGTGATGTCGCTGTCGCCACACGGCTTGGCCAGCTGGTCCGCGAAGAGCTGGAGCGGGCCGCCCTTCTTGTACAGGTCGCTCTTGGCCAGCGCGGTCTTGGTGGCGGGCACCGCACCGTTGGCCTTGGTCATCGCGCCGACGTTGGTGTCGTTCAGCAGGTAGTCAAGGAACGTGCCGGCGGCCTTGCCGTTCTTGCTGTCGGCTCCGATGCCCCACGCCCACGAACCCTGGCCGGTCTTGGGACCGTTGCCGAAGTCGGGCAGCGGCACGACGACGAGGTCGTCGCCGAGGGCCTTGCTGTAGGCGGGGTAGTTCCAGTGGCCGACCCAGCTCAGCGCGACCTTGCCCTGCGCGAAGACGTTGCCGTCGGTGTTGGGGTCGACGTACGTCTTCCAGGACTGGAACGTCTTCATCGCGGAGACGGTCTTGGGGCTGTCCAGGGCGCCCTCGGCCTTGCCGTCCTTCAGCAGGCCGCCGCCGGCCGACCAGACGATCGGGGAGAAGCCGAAGGTGCCCCACTCGGAGGCCAGGCCGTACTGCTCCGATATGTCGAGGACCTTGCCGTCGGAGTCCTTGCCCTTCAGCGCCTTGAGGGCCTTGCCGAACTCCTCGGCCGTCCAGGCGTCGTCCAGGCTCGTCGGGTACTTCACGCCGGCCGCGTCCAACAGCTTCTTGTTGGCGTACATGCCGAGCCCGGCGTCGAACATGCCGAGGCCGTAGTGCTTGCCGTCGATCTCGCCCTGCGCCTTGATCGCGTCGGTGGCGTTGCCGAGGGTCTTGGCGGAGACGTGGCCGTCGACCGGGGCGAGCTTGCTGTTGTAGACGAAGTTGGCCATCGTCGGGCCGTCGAACTCCAGCACGTCCGGCAGTTCGGCGGCGTCGGTGGCGGTGATGGTCTTGGTGTAGTCCTTCTCGGGGATCAGCTTCAGCTCGGCCTTGACGGCGCTCTGCGAGGAGTTGAAGGACTTCACCGCGTTCTGCAGCGCGGTCGCCTCGCTCGCCTGTCCCTGGTGGGCCCAGACGCTGATGGTGCCCTTGCCGCTGCCCTCCTCGGCGGAGGTGTCGCTGCCGCCACTCCCGCCGCCGCAGGCGGCCAGCGCGGCCAGGGGCAGCAGGGTGAGGGCCGTCAGGCCCGTACGGCGGTGTCTTGCGATTCCGGTGATCATGGTGGTGCCTCCGAGCGGGTGTGCGGTGGGTGCGCGGACGGTGGGGCCGGGGGCGGGAAGAGCCCTCCGGGGGGGCGGATGTCGAGGAGACGGGAGGGCTACCGCTGCCGGCCGCTGTGCGGCGGAGCGGTGGTCTCGCGGAGGACGAAGCGGATGGGCATCTCGACGGGGCGCGGCGGGCCGGCGTCCGGCTCGTCCAGCCGCGCCAGCAGCAGCCGGGCCGCCTCCCGGCCCTGGGCCGCGACCGGCTGGGCCACGGTGGTCAGCCCCACGACCTCGGACAGCTCGTGATCGTCGAAGCCGACGACGGACACGTCCTCCGGCACCCGCAGCCGGTGCCGGCGCAGGGAGCGCAGCGCGCCCATAGCCATCTCGTCGGACTGCGCGAACACGGCGGTCGGCGGGTGGCGAAGCGCCAGCAGCTCGGTCATGGCCCGCTCGCCGCCCTCAACCGTGTAACCGCCGTCCGCCTCCAGGGCGGGGTCGGGTTCGATCCCGGCGTCGGCCAGCACGTCCAGATAGCCCTGCCGGCGGTCCAGGGGCGTGGTCCAGTGCAGCGGCTCGCTGGCGCCGGAGATCATGCCGACCCGGCGGTGGCCGAGGTTCACCAGGTGCCGTACGGCGCTCTCCGCCCCGCCCCGGTCGTCGATGCCGACCACCGTGAAGCCGGGCCGGGCGCCGCCGACCGTGGTCGCCAGCGGCACGTCCAGGGACCGCAGGGCGGCGGCCTCCTCCGGGTCCGGGATCAGCAGGGACAGCACGGCGTCGACCCGCTTGCGGATCGGCAGCTTGGTGAAGAAGCGCTTGCGTGCCTCCGGTGAGCCGAGGTTGTACAGCAGGACGTCGTAGCCGGCCGCGCTGAAAACCTTCTCGGCCGCGTCCAGCACGGTGCCGAAGAACCAGCGCCCGACGTAGGGGACGACGACGCCGATCGTGTAGGTGCGCCCGCTGGCGAGGCTGGAGGCGGAACGGGACGCGGTGTAGCCCAGGTCGGCGGCGGCCGCGACGATCCGGGCCCGCATCTCCTCCGACACTCCGGGACGGCCGCGCAGGGCGCGGGACACGGTGGACGCCGAGACCCCGGTGGCCTCGGCGACATCGGTGATGCTGACCGTCACGGGACGCTCCTTGGTCGGGTGCACGCCGTGTGGCCGGGGTCCGGCAGCACGTCGGCGTGTGGGGGAGTGACGAGACCGTAAACCCGCCCACCCGGTTGCGCAAGCGTTTGCGTTCGGATTTACTTCGGCTGACTCTCAGAGGAACCCTCATCAGCAAGAGAACAGCGCACACGTTTGAGTGCCGCTGTCGGCAGACAGGACCCGTCCATGCGATACGCGCCGCCCGGCCTCTGCGTGAACGACTTCGACCTTCTGCGCCACGCGGACGGCACCTACTCGGTGCTGCACCTGCAGGGCCCCTGGACGGCCGAGTTCGACCATCTGCGCATGGAGACCTCCTACGGCCGGGCCACCTCCGCCGACCTGGTCCACTGGGAGCCGCAGGGCACCGCCTTCGGCAACGGCCTGCCGGGCCGCTTCGACCAGCAGGCGGTGTGGACCATGCACGCCTTCCCGCACGGCACCGGCATGGCGATGCTCTACACCGCCGTCTCCGGACTCACCCCGGACGGCTGGCCCCTGCAGTCGGTCGGCCTGGCCCACTCCGAGCGCACCGACGGCACCGGCTGGCGCCGCCACGGCACGGGGCCGGTCGCCGAGGCCGACCCGCGCTGGTACCGCACGGGCGAACGCATGGGCTGGCGCGACCCGTTCGTCGTACGCGACGACGAGTCCGACGGCTGGGTCATGGTGATCTGCGCCGCCGACGCCTCCCTGCCGGTCGACGTCAGCGGCTGCGTGGCCTGGGCGACCTCCGACGACCTGGAGCACTGGACCGTCCACCCGCCGCTCATCTCTCCCGGCGACGTCGACGAGCTGGAGTGCCCCGTCCTCGAACGCCTCGACGACGGCAGCTGGCTGCTGCTCGGCTCCATCGGCGCCACCCGGGGTTTCGAGGCGTGGACCGCGCCGCGCCTGCGCGGCCCCTGGACCCGCCGCGGCCCGCTCGGCCCGACCGGCGCGTACGCCCCACGTGTCGTCGCCGCCCCCGACGGCTCCCGCGTCGTCCTGCACACCACCCCCCGCCGCGTCGGCCTCACCGACACCGGCGACCCCTGCCGCGGCATGCTCGCCCAGCCCAAGACGCTGATCGCACCCCCGGGCGAGACGCCCTACCTCGCATGGTGGCCCGGCCTGGAGCCCTGGCTCGAGGAGCAGACCCGCGGCCCCGCCCTGCACGCGGTCGGCGACGTGGACGTCAGCGGCCTCACCGAGGTCGTGCTGCGCGCCGAAGACCCAGGCGACGACCGTGCCGCCCTCGCCGTGGCCTGCGAGGGCAAGGACCTCCGGGTCACCGGGCCCGGCGGCAGAGTGCTGGCACAGACCGTTCTGCCGAGTCCCCCTTCGACGTTGCGCATCCTCACGGTCGTGCGAGTACGTCGAGGTCTACGCCGACGGCGTCTTCGCACTGACCGCTCTGTGCTACTCCGGCCGGCCCGTCCCGTGGACGGCGGTCACCGCCGGCGGCGCCCGTCCGGTCCCCGTCCGCCCGATTCGCCTTCCCGACCCGCACCGGGACGACGCCTCGGCCGTGTGGCCCGGGGCGGCTGCGACGACCGAGGTGGTCCCAGCCAGCTGATGAGACCCGGCGCCCGGCGGTGAAGACGGTGCCGAAGGCCGAGCGCGGCGGCACGGCAGCGGCACCTGCTGATCGCGGCTCAGATCGCGGTGGCATCACGGCGCGACCGCATCCGTGCTGTGACGGGTGAGGCCGCCTTCCATGTCGACCCAGTGGCCGTGCCAGGCGTGTCCGTGCTGTGGTCCGCGCTGCCAGGTGTGGGTCACTCTGCCGCCCGGGTCGCGGCCGAAGACGGACAGCGCACCACTGGGATTGAGGACCACGGACGGGTCGTCGGTGATGCGGCCGCCCAGCGGCCCCCAGTCGGACCAGGGGCCGCCGGTGCCGGTCTGCCAGCGGTGGTGCAACCCGCCGTCGGCGCCCCGTGCGAATACGACCATGCCGCCGTCGCGCCCGACCAGGAGAGTCGGCCGGCCCTCGACGCTGCCTTCCATGTCGACCCAGTGGCCGTGCCAGGCGTGTCCGTGCTGCGGTCCGCGCTGCCACGTGTGCGTCAACCGGCCCTCCGGATCCCTTGCGACGACGGACAGCGCGCCGTTCGGCGACAGGACCACGGCCGGGTCCGAGACGAGCCGCCCGCCCAGCGGCCCCCAGCCGGACCAGGGGCCGCCGGTGCCGGTCTGCCAGCGGTGGTGCAACCCGCCGTCGGCGCCCCGTACGAACACGACCATGCCGCCGTCGCGCCCGACCAGGAGAGTCGGCCGGCCCTCGACGCTGCCTTCCATGTCGACCCAGTTGCCGTGCCAGGCGTGTCCGTGCTGCGGTCCGCGCTGCCACGTGTGCGTCAACCGGCCCTCCGGATCCCTTGCGACGACGGACAGCGCGCCGTTCGGCGACAGGACCACGGCCGGGTCCGAGGCGAGCCGGCCGCCCAGGGACACCCAGTCCGGGGCCCACGCGCCGGTTTCGGACTGCCAGGTGTGCCACAACGCACCGTCCGTGCCCCGGACGAAGACCACGAGCTTGCCGTACCGTCCCACCAGCGGGAACGGCCGGCCGAACGCACCCGGAGCCGGTCGGCCGAGCGGCGTCCACGCCGACCACGCACCACCCGGCGCGTTCTGCCACCGGTGCGTGACGCCACCCCCGGCGTCAACCCCGAAGATCACCATCCCGTTGCCGGTGTCCACCACTGACGGCACCCCCACACTCACCCGGGGGCCGCTCTGCGCCGGCCGGGTCCACCATGTGGTCTGTTTGCGGGCTCCGGCCCAGCTGAAGCTGAAGTGAACGTGGTCGGTGTGGGGCGAGCGGCCGGTGTACGGTGTCCAGCCGCGGTCCGGGCGGTACGCCTCCCAGATGCGCCGGTTCCAAATCATGTACATGATGCCGAAGCGGCGGGCCAGCGCGTGCGTGTTGCCGTGCCGGTCCATCGCCAGGAGCCAGTCCAGCAGGTCGGCGGCGATGTGGGCTTGCCCGTTGACGTTGACGCCCCAGTCCAGCGCGCGGCCCTCCTTGTGTTCGCTGTTGCCGGGTGCCCCGCATCCCCGGCTGATCCCCAGGCTGGTCGTGCCCGGGTAGGTGGCGAGCAGCAGGTCTCGGAAGGCGAGCACGCCCGGCTTGGCGGCGGGATCACAGCCGCGTTGCGGATCGGATGCGGCATAGGGGTCGATGTCGGGCCCGAAGTCCGGTGCGGTCGGTGGCATGGGTGCCTCTCTCTGGGCTGGCGCCGGTCGTGGTGGAACGTCGGGCGGCCCGGTACGTGGACCGGACCGCCCGACGGGATTCGTGGCGGTCTACTGGTGGAGGTTGATGCAGCTCGCCCAGCCCTTGCCCGGGCCGCTGCCGACGCGCTCGCCCGTGGCACGCCAGGTGCTGCGGTAGTAGTTGTTGATCCGGTCGTCGGTGTGGTCGTAGGTGAAGTCGATCCAGCCCGTCCGGCCGCCCCACGTCATGTACTGGCTGTAGTTGCGCTTCTCGCAGTCCTGGGGAAAGGGCCAGTCCGGGTCGGCCTGGGCGGAGGTGCCCAGGACCGTGGCGAGCACGGCGGCCGTGCTGAGCGCGAGGACGGCGAATCGGGCGCGCATGTTCATGGCGAGTTCCTTACGTTGCTGGTCGTGTTCAGGGCGGAGATCAGGGCGGAGATGTGGGGCTTCTCCCGGGCCCCCTCACTCCTTGAGGGGGCGAGCGGGGGTATCGAGCCCTGACCGGTGCGAACTCGTCGTAGCGTCTCGGCTACGGATCGTTCCGGTTCTCAGCGTGGGGGTCCGGGCCGGTGGAGCCAAGGAGGTGCCTGTCGCCTTGCGGGAGCGGAAACAGGAAACACCCGGTGACCTGGGGCAAGGCCGGACGGTCGGGAGGGTCGGCGAGACGTTCGGGGAGCGTCTGCGGCGGTTGCGTGCGGAGCGCGGACTGTCCTTGGCCGAGCTGTCCCCCCTGGTGCACTACAGCCGCGGTCACCTGAGCAAGGTCGAGAACGGGCAGAAGCCCGCCAGCGCCGACCTCGCGCAGGGGTGCGACGAGGCGCTGGGAGCCCAGGGCGCGCTGATCGCCCTCGCGCCGCCCGGGCGGGGCGCCGCCGCCGGGGCGGTGTGCCCCTACCCGGGGCTGGCGTCCTTCGGAAGAGCGGACGCCCACTGGTTCTTCGGACGGGAGCGGACGACCGCCTTGCTGGTGGAGCATGTGACGCAGCACCTGCGCGGGGGCGGCAGCGGCGGGCCGGTCGTCGTCGTGGGGCCGTCCGGCGCGGGCAAGTCCTCCCTCCTGCATGCCGGGCTGCTGCCCGCACTCGCGCGCGGCGCCCTGCCGGTACCAGGTGCGCGGGCGTGGCCGTCGCTGTGCCTCACGCCCACTTCCCAGCCGCTCGGGGAGCTGGTGCGGGGTCTGTCGCAGGTGACGGGCCTGGACGGTCAGGCCGTGCAGCGGGCGTCGGCGGCCGGGCCCGCTGAACTGGTCTCGCTGGTACGGGAGGCGGCGAACCACCCCGGTGGCCTGCCACGGCAGGCGGGTGGCCGGCGAGCGGCGACCCGGTCCGGACTCGTCCTGGTGATCGACCAGTTCGAGGAGGTCTTCACCCTGTGCACCGCCGACGCCGAGCGGCGCGACTTCGTCCGGACGCTGCACGCCCTGTCCCGGCCGGACCCGCACACGCGGAGCCGGATCCTGGTGGTGCTCGGTGTGCGGGCGGACTACTACGGGCAGTGCCTGTCCCACCCGGAACTGGTCGCCGCCCTGAGGGACGCCCAGTTCCCGCTCGGGCCCATGACCTCCGAGGAGTTGCGCGAGGCCGTCGCCGGGCCCGCGCGGGCCGCCGGTCTGGAACTGGAGCCGGGTCTGATGGAAGTGCTCCTGAGCGATCTCGGCGCCGGAGGCGAGGCCGCTCCCTGCCCGGGCGCCGGAACACTGCCGCTGCTCGCACACGCTCTGCTGACGACATGGCAGCAGCGGGACCACGGCCGGCTGACCGTCGCGGGCTACCGGAGCACGGGCGGGATCACGGGCGCCGTCGCCTCCAGCGCGGAACGCGTGTACGCCGGGATCGGGCCCAACGGGCAGGCCACGGCACGCCGGCTGCTGCTGGGACTGGTCCGGATCGGCGAGGCGGACCAGGACACCCGGCGGCGGGTCCGGCACAGCCGCCTGCTGGCCTCGCTGCCCGCGCGGGAAACGGCAGAGAGGTGCTGCACGCGTTCGCCGACGCGCGACTGCTGACCCTGGACGCCGACAGCGTTGAGATCACCCACGAAGCGCTGCTGTACGCGTGGCCCGAGGCTGCGCGGCTGGATCGACGCCGACCGCGCGGGTCTGCGCAACCACCAGCGCCTGACCGAGGCCGCCGAGGCATGGGAGGC
Source organism: Streptomyces viridochromogenes DSM 40736 (assembly GCF_000158955.1). Lineage (GTDB taxonomy): Bacteria > Actinomycetota > Actinomycetes > Streptomycetales > Streptomycetaceae > Streptomyces > Streptomyces venetus. The sequence continues at coordinate 7,747,895 of NZ_GG657757.1, forward strand.
GAGCGGACGCGACACGGCCCTGCTGTACCGGGGCACCCAGCTGGCCGTGACCGTGGACTGGCTCAACGGCCGCCTGGCCCCTCCGGACGCGCCCGAGCGCCGTTTCCTGGACGCCGGCGTACGTCACGAGCAGCACGAGACGGCTGCCCGCCGCCGGCGCGCCCGCCGTCTGCGGCAACTGGTCGCCCTGCTCTCCGCCCTGGTGCTGCTGACCGCCGGGGCCACGGGATACGCGCTCTGGCAGCGAACCGACGCCCTGGCCGAACGCGACCGCTCAGCGGCCCAGGTGGCCGTCGACGACGCCGAGCGGCTCCGGCAGGTCGACCCCTCGCTCGCCATGCGGCTGAGCTTGGCCGCCCACCGAGTGGCCCCCACCCCGCAGACCCGCGGTGCGCTGCTGGCCTCCTCGGGAAGCGTCTACTCCACGCCGCTGCCCCGCCACCGGTACACGGTGGGTCAGGCCCTCTTCCATGGCTCTCTGCTGGCCACCGCTGCCGCGGACGGTCTGGTACGTCTCACCGACGTACGCCACCCCGCCCGGCCGACCGCGATCGCCACCCTGAACGCCCGTGACTCCCTCACCGGCGTCGCGGTCACGTCGGACGGGCGGCTCCTGGCCACCGGGGGTGACGATGCGACGGTGACCCTGTGGGCCCTGTCCAAAATCCCTCCCCGGCAGTTGGTTTCGCTCCCGGCCGGCGGCGCGGTCAGGGCCCTGGCCGTCAGCCCCGACGCCAGGACCCTGGCCGCGGTCACCGGGGAAGGAGGCCTGCGCGTCTGGGACATCACCCGTCGTGAACGACCGGTCCGCCTGCCCGAGGGGACCGGAGCCGGCCACGAGGGGCCGGTCAACGGCGTCGCCTTCAGCCCCGACAGCCGTACCCTCGCCACCGCCGGCGACGACCGCACCGTCCGGCTGTGGAACATGACGCACGGCCGAGGGCCCGCACTCACCTCGACTCTGAGCAGCCACAAAGCCCAGGTACGCGCTGTGGCCTTCGCGCCGGACGGCCGGACCCTCGCCAGTGTCAGCTTCGACCAGACCGTTCACCTCACCCCGGTCGCGGACCCCCGGCACCCGAAGCGGCCGACGGTCCTGCGTGGCCACAACGGCCTGATCCACAGTGTCGCGTTCCGGCCCGACGGACGGCATCTGGTGACGGGAGGCGACGACCAGACCGCCCGGCTGTGGGACCTCACCGACGGCCGGGAACTGATGGCCCTGCCCCAGCCCAACCCGGTACGCGCCGTCGCCTTCGGCCCCGGGGACGTCCTCGTCACCGGTGATGACGAGGGTCGCGTACTGCTCTGGCATCTGCCCCCGCCGGTGACCTTGGCACCGGCCCCGACCACATCGATGGCCTACGCCCAGGAGGGCCGGATGCTGGTCACGGCGAACGCGGAGGCCGGCGCGCGGATCTGGAGCCGTTCACCCGCCGGCCACGTCACCCCCCTGGCCGCTCTTGCGCACCCGGCAGCCGTCAACGCGGTGACGGTCAGTCCCGACGGCCGCCTCCTCGTCACCGCCGGCCAGGACCACCGGGCACGCCTGTGGGACGTGACGGACCCACACCGCCCGGCCCTGCTCAGCACGCTCAGCCGCCACACCGACGCGCTCTACACAGTGGCCATGAGCAAGGACAAACGCCTGCTGGCCACAGGCGGCGAGGATCACACCGCCCAGCTGTGGGACATCAGCCGCCCCTCGCACCCCACGCACTTGGCGGACATGAGCGACCACACCGACCGGGTCAACTCCGTGTCCCTGAGCAAGGACGGCCGCCTGATGGCCACCGCGGGCGGCGACTACCGCGCACGCCTGTGGGACCTGTCCGACCGCCGCCACCCCGTGCTCATCGCCGAGCTGCTCCATCCCAACCAGGTCAACGGCGTGGAACTCTCCCCGGACAACAGGCTCGTGGCGACCACGGACGACGACCGCAAGGTCCGTCTGTGGGCCGTCCCCAAGACCAGGCCCAGGGCACTGGTGCGGACCTCCACCTCACCGCTGAGCATCATGATCGGTCACCGTGAGGCGTCGCGCGGCGCCGCCTTCGCGCCGGACGGCCGGACCCTGGCCACCACCAGCGACGACCGCACGGCGCAGTTGTGGGACGTCGTCGACCCCGGGCGCCCGGTCCTGCTGACCGCCTTGACCGGCCACACCGGGCCCGTCCTCGACGTCGAGTTCAGTCCCGACGGCCGGTCCCTGGCGACCGCCGGCCAGGACGCCACCCTGCGGTTCTGGTCCAACGACGTCGCCGCCGCCATCCGCCGCGTCTGCGCCCTCGACGGTCCCCTGAACCGTGAGGAGTGGAAGGCGCACCTCCCGAGGCAGCCCTTCCGCCGGTCCTGCGAGGGAGTCCGCACAGGCAACAGCGGTTGAGGAGAACCAGCAGCCAGAACCAGCGGTCAGAACCAGTGGTCAGAACCCGGCCGCCGCGTAGGCGCCGTACGCGGCGGGAGGCGCTACGTCGGCGGCCGGACACCGCGACTGCCGCGGCCAGGGCCACTGTGTGAGGTAGCGCACCGGGCGGTCACCGTCCGCCATCGCCCGGCGGATGCCGCCGGCCGCCTCCGCATCGTCGTAGTACACCTCACCCACGATCAGCGGCTGCCGGTACCCGAGGGCGTCCAGAGCCGCGTCGGCATCCATGAACTGCCGGTACTCGTCGCCGTTCCCCTCCTGTCCGTACAGGTGGACCTCCAGGACCTCCGGCGGCTCGCCCCCGTACACGGACGGCAGGTGCGGCACCCGGCCGGCGATCCAGACCATCATGGAGAAGCCGACCGTGTCGGACGTGCCGAACTCCCGCCGGTAGTCCTGCCACAGCGTCCTGTCGTACCGCAGCAGAACGTCCTCGCCGTCAGCCGGAG
>NZ_GG657757.1:7750987-7775631 GCF_000158955.1 Streptomyces viridochromogenes DSM 40736
GCCGCCGCCCGTCGAGTCCATGACGGTGCCGGAGTCGGCACCCCGGTGGTGGAACACGGGGATGCGCAGCCGCCTCTGGCCGGCCCGAGTCATCTGTGCCAGTTGGTCCCTGATGAGTTCGGGGGCCTGGTCGTAGCTGTTGACGACGCCGTACGGCTCTCGTGTGCAGTCTCCGTCGACCCGGTAGGTGAAGTAGTTCGATCCTCCTCTCAGCTCCGCCTGCGGCGCCGCCGCCGGACGCATCCCGGCCAGACACATCACCAAAGCCAGCACGGCCGGCACGGCCGGCTTCCGCCATGCCGCCCAGCGCCCTACGGGTACTCGTCGCACAGTGCTCTCCTCACGTCTCCCTGAGCAGGTCGCTCCTACGCCCGGGCCGTGCACGGGGCGCTCGCTCCGGCTCACCTCGCCCCACCAACGCGGAGCGCCCGGCGTCGGACACGCCGGGCGAAGACGGACAGGGCGCCATGGGGGCTGGGGCCGGTCCGCGAGAGCGGCCGGACTTTCCCCACTCCGCTCCGGATTGTCAGTGACAGTCCGTAGGCTCGAGGTCATGGAGGGGAACGAGCGGAAAACCGCACACGGGGAGGAAGCCGGCGCCGAGGCCTGGCAGCGACTGAGTGCGTACGCCTACCTCAGCGCGCCCGAGCGCCTGGAGTACGTCGCCGTGATGCGGGTGTTCTGCGGCACGCTGCTCGCCGACCTGTCGGTACCCGACCTTCTCGCCAAGCTGGCCGAGACGGACGGCCCGGGGGCGGCGCTGGACGCGGAAACGCTCACCCGCAGGCTCGAAGAACTCGTGCGCTGGGGCAGTCTGCTGCGCAGCACGCACACCGTCAGAGCGACCAGCATCGCCGAATACCAGCGCTCACGGTCCCGCTATCAGCTGTCGAAGCTGGGGGAGCGCGTGCAGCGGGACGCGGACGAGGTACTCGCCGGGGCGGACGCGGCACGCGAGGTCAGCAGCGAGTTGCTGGCCCTCGTCGACCGCGGTCTGCGGGAGATCGCCGCGATGGCCGAGGCCCCGGGCGGCGCCGATCCGCAGCAGGCGCTGGAGCGGATCAGCACGCTCTTCGTGCAGTTCGCCGAATTCGCCGAGTCCGTCCGGGACTTCTACGCCTACCTGGGCCAGGTGCTGGCGCGCTACGACCTCGATTCGGCCGAGTATCAGGGGTTCAAGGAACTGCTGCTCGACTACGTGGAGGCCATCACCGAGGACGTCTCCTTCCGGGCCCCGCGCATCGCGGCCCACCTGGATTCGGTCTGGCCGCACCTGCCCGCGTTGCTCGCCCGGATCGACGCGCACGCGGCGGGTATCGGCGCGCTCGCCGACGGGCTGCCGGAGACGCGTGTGCAGCGCAGCCGCGGACGCGACCGCGCGGACTGGGAGGGGCTGCGCGAGTGGTTCACCGTCACCGGAGGGCACTCCAGCCAGGTGGATCAGCTGCGGGACGCCACCCTGCGCGCCTTGCAGTCGCTGCTCGCCAACGCCAAGCGGATGCTGCGTTCGGCCTCCGGTGAGATGTCCCGGCGCAAGGACCTGCTGCGGCTCGCGGCCTGGTTCGACGCCGCGGAGCCGGAAGAGGCCCACGACCTGGCGGTCGCCGCCTTCGGGCTCTACGGCGCACGCCATCTGGGGGTGGCACCGGATCCCGACCGGTCCGTGCCGGCGTATGTGAGCTGGTGGACCGGGCCCGTGGTGGAGGTGCCGGTGGCGCTGCGCGAGCGCGGCAGTAGGGTTCCGCGCGGACGTGCCGCGGCGGCAGAGGACCACTCCGCGCAGAAACGCCGCCTTGTGGAACAGGCGCGACAGCAGGCCGAGGCCCGCCAGGCGGCGGCGGACGAACTGCGCAGCGCTTCGGGCAGGTTCGAGCAGGTGCGCCTCAGCGCGCCGGCGATGCGACTGCTGCTGGAGCTTCTGACCACCGCCCTCGGCAACGCCCAGCTGCACAAGGACGCCCACGACTTCCTGCTCGACGGCGCCCAGGCGGCCGACGAGGACCTCGGCATCCGGCTGACCGCGTGGCGCACGCCCGGCAGGTCGATGGTCCTCAAGTCCGTGGACGGTGACCTGACCGCGGATGACCTCACCGTCGCCGTGGACAGCGCGTCCGGGCCCGCGGTGGGGGAGGCGAGCGCCTGATGCCCCTGCCGTCCGCGCACGACGTCGCACTCGCGGCCGAGCGCCGCACCGCCGCCCGGCTCCTGCTGGCCCACCCCCTGGTCACCAGCCACGGACCGCACAGCGACGCCTTTCCGCTCATCAGACGCCACGCCGACTGGCTGGCCCAGCGCTTCCAGCAGGTCTTCGGATACCGCCTGCTGGTGGAGGCGTCCTACGCCCGGCTGTTCAAGGCAGGCCTCGGAACGGGCTCGGGCCACCGCCTGGAACGTCCCTCGACCGGAACGCCGTTCAGCCCACGAACGTACGCCTACCTGGCCCTCGCGCTGTCGGTCCTCGTCACCGCCCCGGAACAGCTCCTGCTCTCCCAGCTCGTCGCCGACCTGCGGGCCGCGGCCGTCGACGCCGGCATCGAGATCGCCGACACCGGACGGCAGGCCGAGCGGCGAACCCTCGCGGCCGCGCTGCGGCAACTCGTCGACTGGGGCGTGCTGGTGGAGACCGAGGGCCAGGTCGCGGCCGTCGCCGAGGAACGGGGCGGGGAGGCACTGCTGACCGTGGACCGCGAGATCGCGCGCGTCATCGTCGCCGGCCCGCTCACCCAGAGCCGCGACGGCGCGGACCTCGTGCGCCGGGCCGCCGACCCCGGTTTCGGAGGACCGCGCACCTACGTCCGCAGGCGTCTCGTCGAAACCCCCGTCGTCCACCTCGACGACCTCACGGACACCGAGCGCGAATGGCTGCGCACCCGGCAGCGGCGCGAGGCGCAGGCGTTCTCCGAACTGCTCGGCCTGGAAGCCGAGATCCGCGCCGAGGGCATCGCCCTGGTCGACACCGAGGACGAACTCACCGACCTGCACCTGCCGGGCACCGGGACGGTCGCACAAGCCGCGCTGCTCCTCCTGGAGCGGCTGGCCGACCGACTGCGTCCCGAGGAAGCCGGGCATCCGGCGGTCGGCGGACGGCTGGTCATCGGCGTACCCGTCCCGGACGGGCTGCTGCCCGAGCTGCTGGACGACCTGATCGAGGAGTACGGCAGGCGCAGCGGCTGGCAGCGCGGCCATCTGGAGGACCGGGACGGATTCCTCGCGGCCGTGCTCGACCTCCTCGTCCGGATGCGCCTGATGGCTCCGGCCGGGCCCGTGCGCGCGGACGGCCACGGTCTGCCCGAGGGATACGAACAGACGGTGGCCGACGGCCGCTCCGTCACCGACGTCTCCCGGGCGCGCGGCCAAGGCAGTGCGGACGGCGGCTGGATCCTGCTCGCCGCGGCCGCTCGGTACGCCACCACTGTGGCGGTCAAGCACCGTACCGACCGGTCCCCGGCGGACGACGACTCCAAGGAGCCACCCCGATGAACCGCCCGCCGGCCCCGCACCGCTACCGACTGCACCGCGCGGGCATCCGCAACGTCTGGCAGTACGACGAGCAGGAGTTCACCTTCGGAGAGGGGCGCCTGCTGCTGCGCGGCAAGAACGGCGCCGGCAAGTCCAAGGCCCTGGAGATGCTGCTGCCCTACCTCCTCGACGGCGACGCCCGCGCGCTGGACGCCACGGGAACCGGACGCACCACCCTGGCCTGGCTGATGCTCGACGGCTTCGGACAGACCAACCGCCTGGGCCACCTGTGGCTGGAGTTCGCGCGCACCGACGAGGAGGGCAACGACCATCACCTGACGATCGGCGCGGCCATCCGCGCGTCCCAGTCGACCAAGACGGCGAAGCCGTTCTTCTTCACCACCCGGCTGCGGGTCGGCGAGGCACTCGACCTCGCCCCCGCCGGGCAGCCACTCCCCGTCGACCGGCTGAAGTCACTCGTCGGCTCCGAGAACGTCACCGACCGCGCCGTCGAGCACCGGGCCAGGGTCGCCCGCGAACTGTTCGGCCTCACCGACCCGGCGCGCTACCGCAACCTGCTGCACCTGCTGCACCGGCTGCGACGCCCCACCATCGGCGACCGCATCGACTCCGGCGGACTGGTCTCGGTCCTCGCCGAAACCCTGCCCGCCCTCGACGACGAGGTCGTGGAGAAGGTGGCCCGCAGCCTGGACGACCTCGACTCGGTCAGGGCCTACCTCGGCCGCCTCGAACGCACCGACCAGGCGTTGCGCGCCTTCCTCACCGACTACCGCGGCTACCTGCACGGGGCGCTGCGCCGCCGCACGGACCAGGCGAGCGGTGAGCTCGAGCAGCTGATGGCGCACCGCAGGTCGGCGAGCGACGCGGCGCGCACGGCGGACGGGCTCCGCGAGCGCGAGCAGGAAATCGGCGCCCGCATCGAGGCACTCGAGGGCGAGTCGAACGCCGCCGCGACGGACCTCGCGGCGCTGCACGCCGGCGCCGGATACCGCAGCCTGACGGAACTCGGGGAGAAGCGCGCCACCGTCACCGCCCTGCACAGCGCGGCCGCCGCCGCCTTCAAGGCCGTCCGGCAGGCACACGGCAACCAGGAGGAGGCAGGACGGCGTCTCACCGCGGAAGCCGACCGGCTCGGTGAGGAGCTCGTCGAACTGAACACCATGTACGGCGAATTGGTGCGGGAGGCAGAGCGGTCCGGGCTCGACCCCGTGCACCTGGGGGAACCCGTGGCGACCCCTGTCGCGCCCGTCGTGCCCGCCGCCACCGCCGAACTGACCGCGCCGGACGGCGACTTCCACCTCGTACGACACAGTGCGGTGCTGGCCGTCGACACGCGGACATGCGAGGCCGCGCTGCAGGCCTGGGACGAACGGCTGGACGCCGCCCAGCCGGTGATCAGGAACCGTGCCCGGTTCGTCACCGAACTTGCCACCCTCATCGAACGGTCGGACGAGGCCCGAAGGGAGGCCGCCGAGGCCGACGCGGCCCGGGAGCGCCTGGAGGAACAGGCGGAACACGCGCGCCGTCGGACTGAGCAGCGGCTCCAGGAAACCGTGCACGAGTCCGAGGCGTACGCCCTCGCGGCCACAGCCTGGAGCGAGCGGCTGCGGGAATCCACCGGGGTGCCCCTGGACGCGCTGCTCGCCCTGGTCGCGCCGGAGCCGGCAGACGGCCCCCTGCCCGCGCAGACCCCCGAGGCCGTGGTCGAAGCGGCCCGGTCGGCCGTCGACCCCTGGCTGGCGGCGCTGGGAGCGGAGCGCGACGACCTCTCCCTGACCGTCCGCGAACGGGAGACGGAACAGGACCGCCTCCGGCAGCAGCGCGCGGACTGGGAACGCCGCACCGACCCCGAGCCCCCATCCCCGTCCCACCGCACGGCTCCCCGCACACCCGGCACCGGAGCCCCCCTGTACCGTCTGGTGGACTTCGCCCACGACGTGGGACCGGACGCGCGGGCAGGGCTGGAAGCAGCGCTGGAGGCGAGCGGCCTGCTCGACGCCTGGGTGCGCGCCGACGGCACCGTCCTCGACCCGGCCACGTGTGACACCCTTGTTGTTCCAGGAGCACCCGTGCCCGGGCCGACACTCGCCCAGGTGCTGCGGCCGGTCGCCGCGCCCGACAGCGGTGTGACGGTGGAGCAGGTCGAGCGGGTGCTGGGCGCGGTGGCTCTGGCCGGCGGCGAGACCCTCACCGGCGAGCCCGGCACCATGGGCGTGCAGGTGGGCGCGGACGTGGAGGTGGCGGAGCCGCACACCGCGATCGGTACCGACGGCTCCTGGCGGCTCGGCATCGCCCGTGGCCGCCACACCAAGGAGGCCGCCGAATACGTGGGCGCCGAGGTGCGTGCCGAGACCCGCCGCCGCGCGCTGGCGGAACTCGACCGTCGACTGCTCGACCTGGAGCAGGAGTTGGTGGAACGCAGGCGCGGTCTGCGGATTCTCACCGAGCACCGCGACCTGGTCACGGACACCCTGCGCCGCCCGCCCCCGGCACGTGGGCTGACGGACGCCTGGGCTCGTACCGCCGAGGCCGAGCGTGCCGCCGAGACCCTGGCCTCGCAGGCGAACACGGCGGCCCGCGAGGCGGAACAGGCACGGGCCCGCGCGGTCGTCGCCCGGCGCGAAGCCGAGGCCACGGCGAGTGCCCACGACCTCCCGGCGGACCCGGCCGCGCTCCAGACGGTCCGACTCGCCCTGGACCGCCTCGGGCAGGGTGCGCAGCGGCTGCGCCGACGGGTCGGCGCGGTCCTCTCCGCCGCCGACGGCCACAGCGCCGGCCGCGCGGACTACGAGCGTGCCGAGTCGGCGCGCCGGGAGGCCGAGTCCGACTACGCGGAGCCGCTGGCCCGCCTGGAAGCCGCCCGCCGCACCGTCCGGGCCCTGGAAGAGGCTCTCGGTGCCACGGAGCAGGAGATCCTGGCCCGCGAGGCCGAGACGAAGCGCCGCCTGGACGCCGTCGGACGCCAGCTCCCGGGCGCGCGAAGGGACATGGCCGACGTACACGACCGGAGAGTACGGGCGGAAGAGGACGAGCGGATGCGGCGCGAGGCACTCGCCACGCAGGAGGCCGAGGTGCTGGCCTGCGGCAGGAGACTGCGGACGGCCCTTTCCCTGCCGGGCGTGCTGAGGGGAGCGGGCCTCGAAGCCGACGCGGACACCGGCGCGGAGGCCGACGTGGACTCCGAGGCCGACGTGGGCGCCGACGCGGACACCGGCGCCGAGGCCGACGCGGATGCCGGCGCGGACCAAGGGGCCCTGAAGTCCCTGGACCCCGTCCACCACGATGTACGGGAGCGCATCGCGGCGGTGCGCGTGCTGGTCGACGCCGTGCGCCGCGGCCTGGATGCCGTACGCCGGGACGTCTCGGACACCACCCTCCTCAACCGGCACACCGAACTGCGCGACCAGCTCTCCGGCGGCTACGACGCGACGATGGAGGAACGCGAGGGCATCAAGCTGTGCCGCCTCGTCGACGACCACGGCCCGCACGACATCGCCGCGGTCGGCGAGCGCATCGCAGCCGAGGCCGCCGAGGCCCGTGACCGTCTGACGGAGCGCGAGCGTGACGTCTTCCAGCGCTTCCTGACCGGAGAGCTGGGCGACCATCTGTCCTCGCAGGTGCTGGCGGCGAGCGCCCTGGTCGCCGCCCTCAACACCACCCTCGCCACCGTCCGCACGTCACACGGTCTGGGCGTCACCCTCGACTGGAGCCTGGCCGACGGCGTGGAAGCGGACGTCAAGGCGGCCGTGGACCTGCTGCGCAGCCCCTCCGGCCTGCGCACCCGTGAACAGTCCGAGCAGCTCCGCGACGTCCTCCAGCGCCGTATCGAGGACGCCCGCCGCGCCGACCCGGCCGCCGGCTACGCGGCCCACCTGCGGACCGCACTGGACTATCGCGACTGGTTCACCTTCACCCCCTGGGTGGTGAACGACGCGGCACCGGGCAGCCGCCGCAAACTCTCCGGCCGCACGGGCCTGAGCCAGGGCGAACAGCGGGTCCTGTCCTACCTGGTCCTCTTCGCCGCCGCGGCGGCGCACTTCACCGGCCTGGCCGACACCGCACCGCAGGCACCCCGCCTGATCCTCCTCGACGACGCGTTCGCCAAGGTGGACGAGCCCACGCACGCCCGCCTCGGCCGCATCCTGGTCGACCTGGACCTTGACTTCGTCCTCACCAGCGAACGCCTGATCGGCAACTGGCCCGACGTACCGTCCCTCCACATCTACGAGTGCCTGCGCGACCCGCATGTCCGCGGCGTGGCCACGCTCCACTACACGTGGAACGGGCGGCAGCGGAGGCTGGTGTCGGTATGACGGGCGCCGAGCAGACCGACGAGCGTCCCCCGGACGCCGAAGCCCTCGCGTTTCTCACCCGCCCGGGTCTCACTCGCCTCTGGACGGCGGCCCGTACCCGGCTGGAACGCAACGGCCTGCGACCAATCGGAACCCTCAGGCTCGAGCACCTGGACGCGCGGGAGCGAGAGGCGCTGTCCCTCCTCCTGGCCAGACCGATCATCGGCCCCACCGCCACGATCCGCCTGCCGGACCTGGACACCCGCCTGCGCGCCAGCGCGGTCGGACGCGGCCTGACCTCGACGCTGGAGGAACTGGCCCCACCGCTGACCGACCGCCGGGCGGTCCGCGACGCGGTGGCGGCCGAACGCTCCCGCCTGTGGACGACGGTTCAGGCCGAGCTGGAAGGCACGTCGCTGTCGGTCCAGCCCTGGACGGCACAGTGGCTGGAGGAGATACGACGCGGCGGCACGCTCGCCCGCCAGGACCCGCACACCGCGACCACCGTCATCACCCAGGCCGTCCAGACCCTGGCGACACTCTTCCCCGGCACGGACCCACGCCTGACCCCGGCCTCCTGGGGCCGCGGCGAACTGGCCACCCGCGCCACCGGCTCGGCACACGGCCTGGACGACGGCACCCTGCTGTCCCGGCTGGTCCTGCGCGGCATCGCACGGGCACGAGGTGTCGAGTTCCCCGCCGACGCACCGGCGCGCCGGGCGCTGTGGCGCATGGCCTCGGTCACCCCGGACGAGGTCTCCAGCACGGTTCTCGCGTACGGCCTGCGCCCCACCGGCGGCACCTGGCGGGAGGCGGCACTGCGCGAGCGCGCCGACCACCACATGGAAACCCACCTGACCCTGCGCGAACTACGCACCTTCACCCTGAACATGCCGCCCGGCACCCGGGTCCACATCTGCGAGAACCCGCGCGTGGTCGAGGCCGCGGCCGACGCCGGCCGCACGGCACCCCTCGTCTGCACCTCGGGAAGCGCGACGACGGTCGCCCTCACCCTCCTGGACGCGCTGGCGACGGCCGGCTGCGCCTTCGCCTACCACGGCGACTTCGACTGGCCCGGCATCGCCCTCGCCAACCGGGTCATGCAGCGGTACGCGGCGGAGCCGTGGCGTATGCGCGCGGCCGACTACGAGTACCTCGCGACCCGAGCGCAGGTGAACGGCACACCGTCGATCGCCCTCACCGGACCGTCGGCCGAGGCGCTGTGGGACACGGAACTGGCCCCCGCCATGGACGCCCTGGGCATCGCCCTGCACGAGGAGGCGGCGCTCGATCTGCTGCTGGAGGATCTCGGGTGAAGATGCCGAGCGTCCGCCTCGGGGACGGCTCCAGGCCGGCCGGAGCGGTGGTTCGGGCACCCGGGCGGGAGTGGGTCAGGCAGGCAGCCTGCCGCGGCGTGGGTGCCGGCCTGACGTATGTTCCCTGGAGCGTCTCATCCCGGGATTTCTCCGAGCGCTCGTGTGAGCGGGGCCCGGTGACGGCGCCTGTCGCGCGGTTTCCGGCGCGATCAGGTAACCAGGAATGATGAACAAGGACGCGACCGACCCCTTCGTGCATGTCCGGGGCGCCAGTGAGAACAACCTGCGGAACATCGATGTCGACGTTCCGCGGGACGCGATGGTCGCCTTCACCGGCGTCTCCGGTTCGGGTAAGTCCTCGCTCGCGTTCGGCACGCTCTACGCGGAGGCCCAGCGGCGCTACTTCGAGTCCGTGGCACCGTACGCCCGAAGGCTGTTGCAACAGGTCGGTGCACCGCACGTCCAGGAAATCACCGGACTGCCACCGGCCGTGGCCCTGCAGCAACGACGCGGGTCGCCCAGCTCGCGCTCGACGGTCGGCACCATCACCACCCTGTCCAATCTGCTGCGCATGCTGTACTCCCGCGCCGGCACCTACCCGCCCGGGGCCCCACGGCTGGAAGCCGAGTCGTTCTCACCCAACACCGCGGCCGGGGCCTGCCCGGAGTGCCACGGCCTGGGCGTCGTGCACGACGTCGCCGAGGACCTCCTCGTCCCGGACCCCTCGCTGAGCATCCGCGAGGGGGCGATCGCCGCCTGGCCGGGCGCCTGGCAGGGCGCCAACCTGCGCAGTGTCGTGAACGGCCTGGGGATCGACATCGACCGGCCGTGGCGCAGGCTCAGGAAGAGGGACCGGGACTGGCTGCTGTACACGGACGAGCAGCCCTCCGTGTACATCGAGCCGGAGGAGGACCGCATCGACTACGGCTACCAGGGCAAGTTCTGGAGCGCCCGCAAGCACGTCATGCACGTCCTCGCCGACTCCAAGAGCGAGAAGATGCGCGAACGGGCGCTCCGGTTCGTCAGGAGTGTGCCCTGCCCCGAGTGTCACGGCAGCGGACTGCGGCCCGAGGCGCTCGCCGTGACCTTCGCCGGACGTTCCATCGCCGAGATCAACGCGATGCCGCTCACCGAGGTCGTGGCGCTGCTACGGCCCGTCGCGGGGCGGTCCGAGGCCGACGCCACCACGTCGACCGCCCGATCCGGGGAGACGACCGAGGTCGCCGTCCGGATCTGCGGCGATCTGGTCGCGCGGATCGACGTACTGCTCGATTTGGGCCTCGGATATCTCAGCCTCGGGCGCCGCTCGACGACCCTGTCGCCCGGCGAGGCGCAGCGCCTGCGGATCGCCACCCAGCTGCGCTCGGGGCTGTTCGGCGTCGTCTACGTCCTCGACGAACCCTCCGCGGGCCTGCACCCGGCTGACGCGGAACCACTGCTGGACGTGCTGGACCGCCTCAAGGCGGCGGGCAACTCGCTGTTCGTCGTGGAGCACGACATGGACGTCGTACGGCGGGCGGACTGGGTGGTCGACATCGGCCCCGGTGCGGGCGAGGGCGGCGGACGCGTGCTGTACAGCGGCCCGGTCTCCGGTCTTGAGCAGGTCGGGGAGTCGGCCACGAGCCAGTACCTGTTCGGGCGCGCTCAACCGGTCGATCACCGCCCGCGCACACCGCACGGCTGGCTGCACCTGCGCGGCGTCTCCCGCCACAATCTGCACGACGTGTCCGTCGACGTACCGCTCTGCGTGCTGACGGCGGTGACGGGCGTGTCCGGTTCCGGAAAGTCGACGCTGGTGACGCAGGTGCTCGCCGAGGTCGTCCGCGGCCACCTCGGACTCGTACCCGAGGAACCCGACGAGGCGCAGCTGGAGGTCGACGTCCAGGACGCGTCGGGGGTCGAGTCGTTCGACCGGCTGGTCCTGGTCGACCAACGGCCCATCGGCCGGACCCCCCGGTCCAACCTGGCCACGTACACCGGGATGTTCGACGCGGTGCGCAAGCTGTACGCGGCGACGGACGAGGCCAGGGCGCGCGGCTACTCGGCCGGGCGGTTCTCCTTCAACGTGCCCGAAGGGCGGTGCGAGACCTGCCAGGGCGAAGGCTTCGTCGCGGTGGAACTGCTGTTCCTGCCCGGCACCTACGCGCCGTGCCCGACCTGCGAAGGCGCCCGGTACAACGCCGAAACGCTGGAAGTCACCTACCGCGGCAAAAACATCGCGGAAGTGCTGGCGCTGTCCGTCGACGCCGCCGCCAAGTTCCTGTCCGCCGTCCCGGCCGCCTCCCGCAGTCTGGAGACGTTGCGCGAGGTGGGACTGGGGTACCTGCGGCTGGGCCAGCCCGCGACGGAACTCAGCGGCGGTGAGGCGCAACGCATCAAACTGGCCACCGAGCTGCAGCGAGCCCGCCGCGGGCACGCGCTCTACCTGCTCGACGAGCCGACGGCGGGGCTGCACCCCTCGGACATCGCGCTGCTGCTGCGACAGTTGCACCGGCTCGTCGACGCCGGTAACACGGTCGTCCTCGTCGAGCACGACCTGGCCACGATCACCACCGCCGACTGGGTCATCGACCTCGGTCCGGGCGGCGGCGACGCGGGCGGGCGGGTGGTCGCGGCGGGTCCGCCGGCCAAGGTGGCGAGGGCCCGCCGCAGCGCCACCGCACCCTATCTCGCGGCCCGGCTCACAGGCTCCTGACGACAGAAGCGCGATCGCGAATCCCCGAGCACCTGGCGCGACCCGGTGGCCGGGTGTCTCGCGCACCAGCGCTGCACGAGTACGCCGACTGTGCGGCAACCGCGGGACCCGACCTGCCGAGGCAGTGCCGCAGCCCGGCGTGAGCGGTCGTGTGTGGCAAGAATGACCCCATGCACATCGTGATCGCGGGTGGACACGGAAAGATCGCGCGCCGGCTGACCCGGCTGCTCTCGTCGCGCGGCGACAACGTCACAGGGCTGATCCGCAACCCGGACCACGCCGACGACCTGCGCGCGGACGGCGCGGAACCGGTGGTGTGCGACCTGGAGCACGCCTCGGTGGACGAGGTGGCCGGCCACCTTGGCGGCGCCGACGCGGCACTGTTCGCCGCGGGCGCCGGACCGGGCAGCGGCGCGGCCCGCAAGCAGACGGTGGACCGGAACGCGGCCATCCTCCTCGCCGACGCGGCCGAGCGCGCCGGGGTGCGCCGCTTCCTGGTGATCTCCTCGATGGGCGTGGACAGCCCGCCGCCGCCCGGCACCGACCCGGTGTTCGCCGCCTACCTGAAGGCCAAGGGCGAGGCGGACGCCGACATCGCCTCCCGTCCGGGACTGGACTGGACGATTCTGCGCCCGGGGACGCTGACCGACGACTCCGGTAGCGGCCGCGTCACGCTCGCCGAGCACACCGACCGCGGCCAGGTGCCGCGCGATGACGTGGCTGCGGTGCTCGCCGCCCTGCTCCACGAGCCCAGGACCGCCGGGCGCATCCTTGAGCTGATCAGCGGGTCCACCCCGGTCGAGGAGGCGGTGCGTGCCGTGGCCGGCGGCTGACGCCGCACTGCGCCCTCGCCCGGGTGCGCGTAATGGCAGGTGCGCGTAATGGCTCACACCCGGGCGCTGCAAGAGGCACAGCGCAGCGAGGCCGACACGATGTTCCGCAAGCTGAGGAACATCGCCGCGCCGGGCATGTCGCGGAGGCCCCGGGCAAGCTGGGAAGATGGACGTGAGCGACGAAGGAGGCCCGTCATGAAATCCGGAGCCCCTGATTACGACGCCTGGTACTCGCGCACACCCTCGCAGGCCGAGGGCGAGCGGGACGAGACGGGCGAGCGTACCGCAACGGAACGGCACCCGGACGTCCCCCGGAGCGAGCCATCCCAGGCCGAGGGCGAGCGCGGCGACGACGCCTAGCGCCACTGGACGGCCCGTCGCCTGGGGCCGGGTGAGGGTGCACTTTTCCCGCGCTGTTCACCGGTTCCCGGAATCCCTCGCGATCCACCGCAGCACGCTGCGCCATCGGCTCCAGCGCATCCGCGACACCAGCGGCAACGACCTCGCGAAGGCGAGGACCGGCTGAACCTCCTGGCGACCCGAGTGTGGAAGATCGTGCTGGGCGGGCCCGGCTGACGCCTCGCTGGAACTCCTGGGGGAGTGGTGTCAGCAGCGCCGCAGTGGGTGGGCCGGGTGGCGGAGGAACATCTGGGCCGCCCTGCGGATGCCGGGACGACCGGCGACCTGGTCGAGCAGCCGGGTGCCGGCCGCGGAGTCCTGGATACGCCGCGGTGACCACTGGGCCGCCCCGCGGATCACGCCCCTCGACGACTTCGACGGCGGCATGCCCACCCACCAGCGGTGGGCACTGGCACGCCGCAGCAAAGGCATCGAGTCTGGCGAGCTATCGGGCCGCCGGCGCTGGGTGATCGAACGCAGTCAGCCCAGCACTTCTTCGATCGGGGCGTCGGCGTCCACGTAACGCACGAGCTTGCGGTTCGCGAATTCCACGATGCCCACGTCGCCGAGTTCGCGCCCGTAGCCGGAGCGCTTGATGCCGCCGAAGGGCAGCTCCGGTCGGGACGCGGTCGGGTGGTTGATCCACACCATGCCCGCCTCCAGCCGGTCCGCGACTTTGCGAGCACGTTCCGGGTCGGCGGCGAAGACCGCGCCTCCCAGGCCGTAGGGGGAGGTGTTGGCCAGTGCCACGGCCTCGTCCTCGTCGGCGACCCGGTAGACCGTGGCGACGGGGCCGAAGAGCTCTTCCCGGTAGGCCCGCATGTCCGGTGTGACATCGGTGAGAAGGGTCGGCTCGACGAAGGCGCCCGGCAGGTCGGGCCGCCCGCCGCCCAGCACCACCGTGGCCCCCTTGTCCACCGCGTCACGAACCTGCTCCATCAGGAGTTCGGCCGCGGCCTCGGAGGACAGCGGGCCGAGCGTGGTGGCGGGGTCGACCGGATCTCCCGGTTGCACCTCGCTCATCCGGTCACGCAGCCCGGTGACGAAGGCGTCGTAGACGTCGGCAAGGACGATGAAGCGTTTGGCCGCCACGCAGCACTGCCCGGTGTTGCCCATCCGGCCGAGGAACGCGGCGTACACGGTGCGCTCGAGGTTGTGATCGTCCAGTACGACGAAGGGATCACTGCCACCCAGCTCGAGGACGGACTTCTTGACATTGCGGCCGGCGATCTCGCCCAAGCTCACGCCCGCGCGCTCGCTTCCGGTCAGTGACGCTCCCTGCACACGGGAGTCATCGATGATCTTCCCGACGTCCTTGCCCCGCACGAAGAGATTGGTATAGACCCCGCTCGGCACACCCGCATCCGTGAACAGCTGCTCGAGTGCCAGTGCGGACTGGGGGCAGCTACTCGCGTGCTTGAGCAGGATCGTGTTGCCGAGGACGAGGTTCGGACCCGCGAATCGGACGACCTGGTACAGCGGAAAGTTCCACGGCATCACACCGAGAAGGACGCCGAGGGGCTCGTTCACCAGCACGGCCATGCCCTCGGGCACCGGCAGGGGTCGTTCTTCCAGCAGCTCGGGGCCGTGCTCGCCGTAGTAGGTGAGGATGTCGGACGCGAGGTCGACCTCTGCACGGCTCGAGTCGATCAGCTTGCCGACCTCAAGGGTCAGGAGGTGCGCCAGTTCCTCCTTGCGCTCCCTCATGAGCCGGCCGGCACGTTGCACGAGGGCCCCCCGGTCGGCCGTCGACCGGGCACGCCAGTTCGGAAAGCTACTGTGCGCCGCGTCGATCGCGCGCCCGACGTCCTCCGCGCTCAGCGCCGGGAACTCCCGAACCCTTTCACCGGTGTACGGGTTGACCGTGGCGATGGGGCTTCCCTGGGCAGTGACATGGGCGTCCATGACGCCTCCCTGAAGTCGGGACACCTCGGGTTTCCACGCCCGGACCCGCTCACACCTGCTGGTTCGTCCCATGCCACGGCAATCTGTGGCATCCGGCTCCTCTGTGGTTCACGTCGAATGCGCAGAGTCGCCGCCCGAGTTCGGCTACGTCGGCGCTCTCATGGTGGTCGAGGTCACCGCCGTCCGTGCGCGGGCGCGGCCCGGGTCGGCGTGGCAGGCTTGCAGGGGATCCGCGCCGTTCGTCGCAACACAGCACCGAAGGAGGACGACGCATGGATGAGCGGGAATTCGTCCGTACCGTCGCCGAGCGCACCGGACTGAGCCGGCAGGAGGCGGGGGACCTGACCTGGGCCACGCTCGAGACGCTGGCCCACAGACTGAGCCCGGGGGAGGCCAGGGACCTGATCACCGAGCTCCCCGAGGGCCTCGCGGAGGCGGTGCGCCGGGGAACCACGGACCGCATCGAGCGCTTCGGCCACTACGACAGCGTGCGGCGCGTGGCCGAACGCACCATGCTCAAGGAGGAGGAAGCCGACCGGGGTGTGCGGACTATACTGGCCGTGCTCCGCGAGGCGATCAGCGAGAAGGAGTTCAATGACCTGATGTCGCAGCTCGGAACGGACTTCTCCCAGGCCCTCGAATCCGCCGGGTGATCCGCCCAGGCGATCTTCACGCTCGCCATGGCAATGTGCCTGGCGCCGGTGCTGTGCACCCTGGAGACCGTGAACTTGGAGCTGCTCGCGGCCCAACCGCCCAGCAGGTTCGTCCTGCGCCCCGGCGCCCCGGCGCCCCGGCGCCCCGGCGGCCGTCGGGCGTTCGGCGCGGCCTGCGCGCTGGGCGCCTTCGCCTTCGCCTTCGCGATCCCCGGCCTGACCTCCTCTCGGGCCGCGCCCAGCTCATCGCCCTGCGGCACTTCGCCGTGCAGACCGGGATGATCGGTTTCGCGACGGTCCTCTCCTGCGGCGCCGTTGTGTCGGTGGTCATTGCGTTGCGGGATCGCGCCCCCGGTCCCGGCGAGCTCTCGGCGCAGTCCGCTCGCCCCACCTGACCCCCCTCCAGCGCGTGCGACACGGCTGTCTGGGAGGCGCGGACCTGGGCACCCGGTGCGGGTGCGCGTGACACGGATCCGCGGCGGACGGGAGGCCCGAGATGTCTGCAGAATCGGCCAGAACGATCGTGCTCCCCTCTGGTGAGGAGATCGCGGCGCTCGGGCAGGGCACCTGGTACCTGGGCGAGGATCCGGCCCGGCGTGAACAGGAGCTCGCCGCGCTGCGGATGGGCGTGGACCTGGGGATGACCGTCGTCGACACGGCGGAGATGTACGGCGACGGCGCAGCCGAGGAACTCGTCGGGGAGGCCCTCCGCGGACGCCGGGAAGAGGTCTTCCTCGTCAGCAAGGTGCTGCCCGGCCATGCCGACCGGAAGGGCACCGTCGCCGCCTGCGAGCGCAGCCTGCGGCGGCTCGGTACGGAACAGCTGGACCTGTACCTGCTGCACTGGCGGGGACGGTGGCCACTCGAGGAGACCCTTGCGGGATTCACCGACCTGATGGAGGCGGAGAAGATCCGTTACTGGGGCGTGAGCAATCTGGACGTCGCCGACATGGCCGAGCTGACCACCCTCCCCGGTGGCGACGCCGCGGCCGTCGACCAGGTGCTGTACAACCTCTCCCGGCGCGGCATCGAGTGGGACCTGCTCCCCTGGTGCCGCGAGGCCGAGGTGACGGTCATGGCCTACTCCCCGATCGAGCAGGGGCGGATCCTGAAGGTCGAGGCACTGGGTGCCGTGGCCCGGGCCCTCGGAGCAACGCCGGCCCAGGTGGCACTCGCCTGGGTGCTGGAACAGGGGGTGGCCGCGATCCCGCGTTCCGGATCACCCGACCACGTCCGGGAGAACCGCGGCGCGGTGGACCTCCACCTTCCCACCGAGGCGCTCGACGCCCTCGACGAGGCGTTCCCGCCACCCAGCGGGCCCACGCCCCTGGAGATGCTCTGAAGGAGTGGACAGGATGACGCGCCCGCTCGTCGTCGGAATGGGAGGTTCGCTGCGCACCCCGTCGACCAGCCTCACCGCACTGCGTGTGGCGGTCGAGGGGGCGGCCGATGCGGGCGCCGGCACCCTGGTGATCGACCTCAAGCGGCTGACTCTTCCGTTCTACACACCCGAGCACGGCATCCCCGCGTCCGCCCGCCGGCTCGCGGACACCGTTCAGGCCGCCGACGCCCTGCTGTGGAGCAGCCCGACATACCACGGGTCGGTCAGCGGCGCGTTCAAGAACGCGGTGGACTGGCTCGCCCTCCTGGCCGACCACGACCCGCCCTACCTCAGCAACAAACCCGTGGGGATGCTGACGACCGCCGGTGGGGTGCAGGGCCTGCAGGCGATCAACGCGATGGAGTTCATCGTGCGGTCGCTGCGCGGCTGGGCCGTGCCGCTGGTGTTCGCGGTCCCGCGGTCCTCCCGGGTCTTCGACGGCGACGGACGCCTCACCGACCAGGCGGTCGCGGACCAATTGCGCGGCCTCGGCGCGGAGGTGACCAGGGCGGCCCTGCAGTTCCGGACGGAGGGCACGTGCGACTACGCGCAGGAACGGCCGTCCGGGGCCGTCCGGGACTGAGCCCGGCCCCGTCACGCAGGGGGCTCCGGGGTCGTGCTTCCTCGTGACCCGGTCCGCTCCACGGGCCGCCGCTGCTCGCCGCGCCCCCCGGAGTGCCCGGGCGGGAAGTGCGGCAGCACATGTTCGGCCAGTTCGTCGATCACTTCGGCGACCGGACGGCGGCTGTGCTTGAAGTTGATCATCAGCTGGTCGATGCCGATGCCCTGCCAGGCCCGCATCATCGCCAGGAACGACACCCGGCCCACCGAGAAGCCCTGGTGGATGCGCCGGGGCAGGGCCAGCGGGTCCTCGGCCAGATCCAGATAGGTGGCCTGCGCGTACGGCTTGAACCCATCGCCGTCGCCCCGGGTCAGCTCCCGCCACCGCTCGATGTTCTCGGCCTGCTGCTCGAGCGGCGGGGTGTAGTACAGCCAGCCGTCCGTGTGGTCGGCGATCCACCGGACGTCCTGCCTGCCGCGTCCCGTCATCAGTACGGGGATCCACCGGTACACCGGCTTGGGCAGCAGATCGGTGCCGCGCATCCGGCCGAGCGGCGACTCCACGTGCGGGAAACGGTGCTCGAGGACGGCACGGAAGTACTCCAGCGACTGCCGGAACCTCTCGGCCCGGCCGCCCAGGTCCTGACCGAAGGCCGGGAACTCCACGGGCCGGTCACCGGTGGCCACCCCGAGCAGGAGCCGTCCGCCGGACAGCTGGTCCACCGAGGCGGCGGCTTTGGCGGTGTGCAAGGGATGCCGCAGCGGCATGACGATGCTGGCGGTCCCCAGTGTGATCGAGGTGGTGAGGGCACTGAGCTGTCCCAGGTACACCCACGGGTCGAAGACCTGCCCGGCGTCCCCGAAGCTCGGGTCCAGCAGCGGCACGTCACGGACCCACACCGAGGCGAAACCGGCCCGCTCGGCCTGCTGGATCCGCTCGATGTGCCCCGCCAGGACGGCACCGGCCCGTCGAAGCCCTCCAGGGCGTGATGCGCCCCACGGTCATCCTGCCGCCGGGATACGCCCTGGCCATGGCCGCGTGCTCGGAGAACGGCCGCTGCGCCCCGCCTTCGACGTCCACGGGTGCGCCGGCTGAAGGAACTGTCGGTTGTGTCATGCGATCCTCCGGCGATTTCATGCCGAGTCCGAGTCCGCGTCGGACGTGTGCTGAGGTTGCCCAACCGGAGGTCCGCGCGCATCCTCTCGCCGACGTAGCGCCGACGTTCCAACAGGAAGCACGGTGAGGTGGTGCGCCGGTGGCCCCCCGGGGATCTGCCAGTCGGAGGTGACCCGCACGTCGCGGAAGAACAGCCCCTGCGGTTACCTCGGCCTCCATGTCGTCCGAGGTGCCCGAGACGCAGAACGTCCACCCCTCGACCAGTGCGAAGGTGGCCGCCGTGAGTAAGCCCGGTTCCGTCTCCTCGATGATGGCGCCGACCTCTCGCTCATGGCTCCTTCTAGCCCGGTGCGTCGACGAGAGTCTCGAAGTCCCGAGGGAGCTGGGACATTACGTGGCGGAACTCGCCATCACTGACCGCGTCCCTCAGGGTGCTCAGCTCCGCCCGTACGCCCTCGCGGGCCTCGTCCGGGCTCACCCCTGCTCGCCTGCTCACCCGATTGATGAACTCGTCGAGTCCGAAGGGCTCGGCCTCCGGAGTGGGAGAGACCAGCGGTTCCTTCAGCGGCTTGGGCAGTTCGGACGCGAGGTCCTCCGCCTCACCCCTGGTGAGCCGCTCGGCCAGGGTTTCCAGGGTGGCACGGGTGAGGGGCTCCGCATCCTCCGCGGGGACAGGGGCGCGCCGGGTGATGGTGTCGAGGAAGGTCTTGTAGTCCATGAGCCGTTCCCTTTCCGAAGCTTTGCAACTGCCTGGCGTGGGGACCTGAGAGAGCCACCGGAGGGTGCGTCGTGGGTGTGGGTGGCGGGCTGATGCGCGTCATGGTGCATGCGTCTCAGCCGAGGCCATTTCCATGCTCCGTATGTGGGCCACACCCTGCCTGCTCCCGACGGGCGGAAAAGCGGCGGGCTCCATGGACCTCCGAGCACAAGTGCCTACATCGTCCCCGAGCAGGATCTGACCATCCCGTCGCATCGCATCCCGACCAGTCCTCGCCGCGGAGTTCGACGAGCGCGCCGAGGGCCGGGACAAGAAGTCACCTGCCCACACCTGTCCACATGGCTGAGCGAGGCAGAGTCCGATCTCCTCGCGCCAAGGCGCCCTTCGAGTCCCGACAGCCGCCGAGCGAGCCGGGTGGCGACGGTCCCCAGAGCCGAGCCCCGTCGTACGGGCCAAAGGGGTTCGTTACGCCGGACATGCCGCTGTCCATGGCGCTCGGGGTCAACGTCGGCTCACAGACCGGGATCATCGAACTGGTCGAGGTCGAACTGGTCGAGAAGGAAGTCGACCGGTGCGAGGCCCGAGGCGGTGGATTCGCCGTCGTGAAGAAGCTGCTCCGTCCAGATGACCTTGCCGCGGGTCGTGTACCGCGTTCCCCATCGCTGCGCGAACTGCGCCACCAGAAAGAGCCCCCGCCCGCCTTCGTCGGTGGTCGCCGCCCGCCGCAGGCGCGGCGAGGTACCGCTGCCGTCCGAGACCTCGCAGATCAGACAGCGTCCGCGCAACAACCGCACGCCGACCGGCGGCGAGCCGTACCGGATCGCGTTCGTGACCAACTCGCTGACGATCAGCTCCGTGGCGAATCCGGTCTCCTCCAGCCCCCACTCCCGCAACGTCTCCCTGCAGCGCGCCCGCACCGAGGGGACCAACGCCGGATCGGGCGGCACCTCCCACTCGGCCACGCGCGAGGACGGGAACATCCGGGTACGTGCCGTCAGCAGCGCGATGTCGTCGGAGGGGTGTGATGGCTTCAGCGCGTCGATCACCGCCTGACACGTCTCCTCCGGAGTGCGTTTCCCGGACCCGCCCAAAGCCCGGCGCAGTCTCTCCATCCCGACGTCGAAGTCGTGGGCGCGGTTCTCCACCAGGCCGTCGGTGTACAGCACCAGTTGTGAACCCTCCTGCAGGGACATCTCGGCGCTCTCGAAGGGGTAGCCGCCCAGACCGAGGGGCGCCGAGACCGGCACACCAAGGCTGGTGACCGTCCCGTCCGGGCGCACCACCATCGGTTCCGGGTGTCCCGCACGGGCCATCGTGCAGGTCCCCGCCACCGAGTCGTAGACCGCGTACAGACAGGTCGCTCCGGTCACCGCCGCCCCTTCGTGGTCATCCACGGCATCACCGCCATTGTTCTCGTTGTCCATGCGCACGACCAGGTCGTCCAGGTTCCCGAGCACCTCGTCCACGGGCAGGTCCAGGGTGGAGAAGTTGTGCACAGCGGTGCGCAGCCGACCCATCGTCGCCGCCGCGTGCAGCCCGTGACCGACGACGTCACCCATCACCAGGGCCACGCGCGCGCCCGGAAGCGGGATGACGTCGAACCAGTCCCCGCCCACCCCCGCCTCCGAGGGCAGATACCGCCAGGCCACCTCCAGCGCGTCCTGCTCCGGCTGTCCACGCGGCAGCAGACTGCGCTGCAGCGCCACCGCCATCGTGTGCTCCCGGGTGAACCTCCGGGCGTTGTCGATGGCTACCGCCGCCCGTACGGCCAGCTCCTCCGCGAAGGCGAGATCCTCCGGCTCGAAGGCGGGGGAATCCGCCGTCCGGTAGAAGTTCGCCACGCCCAGCGGTACGTTCCGCGCCCGCAGCGGCACGGCCACCAGCGACCGCAGCCCGCTCTCCAGGGCCTTCCGGGCGCGGTCCGGGTCCTGTTCCCGCCAGCCGTGTGCCCGGCGCAGGTCCGTCTCCAGCATCCCCCGCCCCTCCTGCAGCGTCCGCATCTGCGGGGTGCGAGGCGAGAACGCGATCACTTCGTCCAGCGGATACACGGGCATCATCCGCTGCTCGCCGCCGATCGCCGCCCGGCGCAGATGCCGCCAGCCCTCCGCCGTCGGCTCCCACCCCCGCAGCACCGCGTCGAGCAGATCCACCGTCACGAGGTCGGCGAACTGCGGCGCCGCCACGTCGGCCAGCTCCTGGGCCGTACGCCTCACATCCAGCGTCGTCCCGATCCTCACCCCGGCCTCGTACAGCAACTTCAGCCGCTCCCGCACGATCTCGGCCCGACCCGAGACCTCCGCCAGCTCCGTGGTGTCCCGGAGGGTCACCACACTGCCTCCCCGGCCGCCCTGCGGGTACGTCGGCCGCTTGTTCACCGCCAGCAGTCGGTCCCCCGCACGAAGCACCTCGTCGGTGACCTCCTCCGGCGACGACAGCAGGCTCATGACCGGCTCCGGCAGTCCCAGCTCCCGCACCGAGCGCCCCCACACGTCAGCCGGCAGTCCGAGCAGCCGCGTCGCCTCGTCGTTCGCCAACAGCAGCCGTCCGTCGGCGTCGGTGATCAGCACCCCTTCCCGCACCGCGTGCAGGACCGCGTCGTGGTGTTCGTACAACTGCGCCAGCTCCTCCGGAGCCAGGCCAAAGGTCTGCCGCCGCAGCCGCCGGGACACCAGCGTCGTTCCCGTCATGGCCAGCGCCAGCGCGACCGCGCCGCTGGCCAAGATGATCGGCAGCTGCGGCAGCCACAGCCCCGCCACGTTCTTGACCGTGATTCCGGCGGAGACCAGGCCGACCACCTTGCCGCGCGAGTCGGTCACCGGGACCACCGCCTGCACGCCCGTCCCCTGGCCCGCGGGCAGAGGCGGCCCACCGGCCTGCTCGACGACGGTACGGCCCTTCAGCGCCGGTGCGATGGCGCCGACGAACTTCTTCCCGATCTCCTGCGGATAGGGGTAGGTGTAACGAATCCCCTTCGTGCTCATGACGACGACGAAATCCATGCCTGTGCGCTTGCGCGCCGCCTCGGCCCGCGGCTGGAGCACCGCTGAGGGGTCCCGGCTCTGCAGTGCCGCGGCCACGCCAGGGGCACTCGCGAATGACTGGGCCGCGATGACCGACTCCCGTCGCCCCTGCTGCAGAGCGTCATTCGCCGCCTGGAGCACCATGCCCACCACCGCGGCCACCACCAGCAGGACCACGATGACGACCTGGAGGAGGAACACCTGACCGGCCGCACTGCGCAGGTTCATCCGGGAAGCGCGACCTTTGCGCGAGCGTCCGACGGGCGGATGACGTTCCGGGCTCAGAGGGCGTCCGGAGAATGCCTCCATACACCCTTGATAACACCATTGTGGGCAAGCCGACGCTGATCAAATCCGTCGCGCGGCTGCCGCGTCGCAGCAGCACAGGGCGTCGGTGCAGGAAGGATGTCGGGCGGCAGTAGGCGATCTGAACCACCCCGTGATCGCGAAGCGAGGTCAACCGCACGGCACTGGCCTGGGCGTCTTCCGCTACGTCGTCGAGCGCACGATCGCCTGGCTCCGCGGCTGTTCTGGATCCCTCGACTTACCTGATGGCTCATCAGGTAAGTCGGCATCCAATCAACATCGAGCCCGGGCAGTCATCCGCATATGCAGCTGCTCGGCAGCTTGTTCGCGCAGGTGAGCAGCCCGCTACCCATGCGCACGATGTTTTGAAAAGTCTTCGAGCCGAAGGCACGCCGATGTACACTACGGGGCGCCCCTGACCTGCAGAAGCTAGCGGGGAGCCGTCTTCCAGGAGTCCAAAGTGCTGCGCACCATGTTCAAGTCCAAGATCCACCGCGCCACCGTCACCCAGGCCGACCTGCACTACGTGGGATCCGTGACCATCGACGCCGACCTGCTCGACGCCGCCGACCTGCTGCCCGGCGAGCTCGTGCACATCGTGGACATCACCAACGGTGCCCGGCTGGAGACGTACGTCATCGAGGGCGAGCGCGGGTCCGGCGTGGTCGGGATCAACGGGGCCGCCGCCCATCTCGTCCACCCCGGCGATCTGGTGATCATCATCAGCTACGCCCAGGTGACGGACGCCGAGGCGCGGGCACTCGTCCCCCGGGTCGTGCACGTGGATCACGACAACCGGATCGTGGACCTGGGTACCGACCCGTCCGAGCCGGTGCCGGGCTCGGATCAGCAGCGCAGCCCGCAGGCCGTCCGGGCCTGATCGACACGAGGAGCGTGGGTATGAGTGAGCCGGAGATCCGCGACGACCGGGCGGCGGGCCGCCTGGAGGCGGTGGCCGACGGTGAAGTCGTCGGCCGTATCGAGTACTTCGTCCTCGACAGCCCCGATCGCGCGCTCGTACCCGTCCACACGATCGTCGAGCCGGCCCACGAGGGCAAGGGCATCGCCGGCTCCCTGGCCCGCGAGCTCTACCGCATCGCCGGGCGCGAGGACAGCGCGGTCGTTCCGTTGTGCCCGTACGTCGCCAAGTGGGCGGAGCGCCACCCCGAGGAGGCTCCACCCGCGGGCCAGGACCTGGTGACCGCGGCGAAGGAGTGGCTGGCGGCGCATCCGGACCGTTTCTGACCGAACGCCGATCACCGAACGCCGATCACCGACCGCCGATCCCCGACTGCCGATCCCCGACTGCCGACCGTCGGCCGCCGGCCCTGGCTCTGCGTCAGGGCGGGGCGTTCGTCCACCGCCGGAGGACCGCCGCTGTCGCGTCCGGCGCCGCCATCCCCGATGACGCGGTCCGACGACCAGTATCAGTACAGACGGGGCGCGTGCCCTCCAACCGCCCTGGGGGCGAACGCCCCTGAGCGCCGCCCCGACGCGCCCCCACCCCCTGCCGATGCACGCACCTCCCGCCCCGGCAGCACCACGCACCGACCCCGCTACCCCACCTGGTCCCCTCGCCGTCCCGCGCCGGAGTGACTGGGGACGCGGGTGCAGGGTAGGCGGGGGACTAGTCCAGAGCCGGAGACGAGCCACTGGCTGGAGGACCTCATGACGAACCCGTATCCCGACCCCGTGTCGCCGGCACCGACACCGGGCCCGGATCCCCAGCACCCCGAGCCGCCGCACCCCGATCCGGTGCCGAACCCGCAGCCCCCGCCGGGCCCCGAGCCGACGCCGCCTCCGCCGTCGCCCACACCCCCGCCGGGCCCCGACCCCGTGCCGGGCCCCGACCCGTCCCCGATCCCCCCGGGTCCGGAACCCGTACCGAACCCCGAGCCAGGGCCGCCGCTGTCCTGAACCTCGGCAAGGAGACGGGGTTTTTTTTTTTTTTTTTTTTTTTTTTTTTTT
>NZ_GG657757.1:7775731-7855575 GCF_000158955.1 Streptomyces viridochromogenes DSM 40736
CCGTCCCGGTTTCTCAGCGCGGAGTGCCTACGCGGAGACCTCCGACCGGTCCTGACCCCACAGCGTGTGGAACGACCCGTCCTTGTCGACCCGCCGGTAGGTGTGCGCACCGAAGTAGTCCCGCTGCCCCTGCGTCAACGCCGCTGGCAGCCGCTCGGCGCGCAGGGCGTCGTAGTAGGCGAGGGCCGCGGAGAAGCCCGGCGTCGGCACGCCCTGCCGCGTCGCGGCGACCAGCACCTCGCGCCAGTCGTCCTGCGCGTCCGCGATCTCCTGCGCGAACGTCGCGTCCGACAGCAGGCTCGGCAGGTCCGGCCGGGTGTCGTACGCGGACCGGATCCGGTCGAGGAACGCCGCGCGGATGATGCAGCCGCCCCGCCACAGCGCGGACACCGCACCCAGGTCGATGTCCCAGCCGTACTCGCCGCGCGCCGCGTCGATCTCGTGGAAGCCCTGCGTGTACGACACGATCTTCGAGGCGTACAGCGCCTGCTCCACCCGGTCGGCGAAGGCCCGGGCCTCCGCCTCGCCCAGCGGCTTCGCCTGCGGCCCCGCCAGCCCGCGGGAGGCGTCCCGCAGAGCCGCGTGGCCGGAGAGGGAGCGGGCGAAGACGGCCTCCGCGATACCGGACACCGGAACGCCCAGGTCGAGGGCGATCTGGACCGTCCAGCGGCCGGTGCCCTTCTGCTCGGCCTGGTCCACCACCACGTCGACGAACGGCTTGCCCGTCTCCGCGTCCACGTGCGACAGCACCTCGGCCGTGATCTCGATCAGGTAGGAGTCGAGACGGCCCTGGTTCCAGGTGCGGAAGATCTCCGCGATCTGGGCGGGGGAGTAGCCGGCGACGTCCCGCAGCAGCTGGTACGCCTCGCCGATGAGCTGCATGTCGGCGTACTCGATGCCGTTGTGCACCATCTTCACGAAGTGCCCGGCACCGTCAGGACCCACGTGGGACACGCACGGCGAGCCGTCGGCCGCCTTCGCCGAGATCTTCTCCAGCATCGGGCCCAGCGAGTCGTACGACTCCTTCGGGCCGCCCGGCATGATGCTCGGGCCGTTGAGCGCGCCCTCCTCACCGCCGGAGACGCCCATGCCGACGAAGTGGATGCCCTGCTCGCGCAGGTCACGCTCCCGGCGCCGGGTGTCCGCGAAGTGCGCGTTGCCGCCGTCGATGATCATGTCGCCGGGCTCCAGCAGCGGGGCGAACTCCTGGATCACCGCGTCCGTCGGCTCACCGGCCTTCACCATCACGACCAGACGCCGCGGCCGCTCCAGCGCGGCCACGAACTCCTTGGCCGTCTCGCACGCGACGAAGTCCCCCTCGTCGCCGAACTCCTCGACCAGCGTCCGGGTGCGCGCGGGCGTCCTGTTGTGCACCGCCACCGTGTAGCCGTTGCGGGCGAAGTTGCGGGCGAGGTTGCGGCCCATGACCGCGAGACCCGTGACGCCGATCTGCGCTGTACTGCTCATTCGGTTGGCTCCTAAATACCTCGGTATCGGTGCTGCCGCGTGGGGCCCCACTAGCATGCCCCGCCGACCATCCTGACGTGCCGCTATTTCGGCCGCACGCGCGGGTCGCACGACGTCGCGCAGGCACATACGCACAAGAGCCCCCGTCGCACTCAGCCGATGTATGCGTCCCCGCGCACGCCGCACCCGCGCACGGCGTGGCGTACACGATGCAGAGCCGTGGCGCACGTCGCGCAACAGGGGCCTCATACCGGCCATTTGGGCAACCGGGCGGCCGATAGGCGCCTTGTCCTGGCCGGTTAGCAGCGCTTACTTTTGCCCCTCCTGACGCATGTCTAGGGGGGCTCTCGATGGCCGTACGCGGCCGGCATCGCCGGTACCAGCCGAACAGGATCAACCGCGCCTCGCTCACTGTCACGGCGGGCGGCGCGGGTATGGCGCTCCCCCTCATGGGCGCCGGAACCGCCCAGGCGGCGGACGTGGGCATCTGGAACAAGGTCGCCGCCTGCGAGTCCAGCAACAACTGGGACATCAACTCCGGCAACGGGTTCTACGGCGGGCTGCAGTTCACCCAGTCCACCTGGGAGGCCTACGGCGGCCGGGCCTACGCGGCACGTGCGGATCTGGCCGGCAAGGACCAGCAGATCGCGGTGGCCGAGAAGGTGCTCGACGGGCAGGGGCCGGGCGCCTGGCCGGTGTGCTCGGTCCGGGCGGGACTGACCCGGGGCGGGGCCGAGCCGGAGATCAGGCCGGCGGCGGAGCGGACCGGGAAGCACGCGAAGAAGAAGGCGAAGACGTCCATCGAGGACGTGCGCCCGCAGTCCACACCGCAGGCCCGGGCGGGCAGCGCCGAGATGTACACCGTGGTCCGCGGCGACACCCTCTCCGGTATCGCTCAGGAGCGCGAGGTGCGGGGCGGCTGGCGGGGCCTGTACGCCGCGAACCGCTCGGCCATAGGAGCCGACCCCGACCTGATCGTGCCGGGGCAGCGGCTCGCCCTGCGCGGCGAGGGCGCCACGAAGACGCGGCCCGCGTCCGAGCGGGTTCCGTCGGCGAAGCCGTCGCCCAAGAAGCCGTCGTCGAAGAAGCCGTCCACGTCCCGCACCGACGAACGCGCCAAGGAGCGGTCGAAGGGCGAGAGCAAGGAACGCGCCGCACGGTCCACGACAACCCGGCAGGGCCTCGTCGCGCCCGTCAGCGCGTCCCTGGGGACGCCCTACCACAAGGCGGGCTCCGCCTGGTCGAAGGGCTATCACACGGGCGTCGACTTCCCCGTGCCCACGGGCACGTCCGTCAGGTCGGTCGCGGCGGGCAGTGTGGTCAGCGCCGGGTGGGGCGGTTCGTTCGGCTACCAGGTGGTGGTCCGGCACGGCGACGGGCGCTACAGCCAGTACGCCCACCTGTCGGCGATCTCCGTGCGGGACGGGCAGACGGTGAGCGCCGGTCAGCGCATCGGCCGGTCCGGCTCCACCGGCAACAGCTCGGGCCCGCATCTGCACTTCGAGGTGCGGACGGGGCCCGGTTTCGGCACGGACGTCGACCCGATCGCTTACCTGAGGGCCGCCGGGGTCAGGATCTGACGCGCCTGCGGTGCCGGTCGACGGTGGGCAGGGCGACGTACGGAATGCCGAAGAAGGGCACGTAGGAGAACGGGCGTTCGTCGGAGGCCGCCGGCGCTTCCCCGCTCTCGTACGCGACGTCCGGGCCGGCCCCGGGCACATCGGCAGCCAGGGGCCGATGCATGAACACCGGTTCCTCACCGTCCCGTCCCGCTCCGGTCCCTCCGGACCGCGCACCATCCGCTCCGCCCAACGCCTTGGACAGCGCACCGACGGAGACGGGTGGCGCGCCCACGGTCTCGGGGAGCGCGCCCCTGGTTTCGGAGGGTGTGCTGGTGCTCTCGGGCAGCGTGCCCGTGGATGCGGCGAGCGTGCCGACGGGGATGGGCGGCGCGCTCACGGTCTCGGGTTCGCCCCCGGTTTCGGGTTGTGCGCCCGTGGTCTCGGCGAGCGTGCCCGTGGTCTGGGCGAGCGTGCCGACGGCAATGGGCAGCCCGGCGGTGGGTGCCGCTGCCCCCACCCTCTCCCAAGCTCTCGGCTTCGCTCGAGCAGGGGGGACCCCCATCGCCCCAGCGGCACGACTGCCCGCAGCGCTGCGCGGGTTCCCCGGCGCGGTTTCGCCCCCGCTCCGGGGCAGTGCGCCCCCGCTCTCAGGCATCGCACCCCCGGCCCCCAGCAGCGCGCCCACGCTCTCAGACAGCGCGCCCGCCCCGGGCGAGGCGCCCACGGGATCCGCCGAGGGGCCCAATCCCTCCAGCGAGGCGCCCACCCCGGCCAATCCGTCGCGCGGCGCGCCCAGCGTCTCGGTCGGCGCGGCGTCGCTTCCGAGGAGGGTGCTCGCAACCCCGGCCAGGTTGCCCCCGCGCTCGAACGCGGCCCCCACCGGCTCCGGCAGGCGCTTCCCGCCCCCGGTCGTTTCCCTGGCCGGTCCGGGCAGGATGACCGGCGTCGCGAGATCCCTGTCCGCGAGCCCCGTGCCGACCGGGACCAGACCCGTCCCGGCGACCTCCAGACCCGTCCCGGCGACCTCCAGGCCCGTCCCCGGCCGCTCCGGCCGGGCCTGCGCGAGCCGCTCCGTCGTCAGCAGGATCAGGCCGCCCGCCGCCACCACACCGCAGCTCAGGGCGAGCATGGTGCCGGTCGTGCCGTAGCGGAAGGTTTCGCCGAACATCGTGATGCCGACGGCGGCCGCCACCACCGGGTTCACGACCGTCAGCGTGGCCAGCGGGGCCGCGAGGCCGGCGCCCCGGTAGGAGGCCTGCGACAGCAGTATGCCGGCCGTGGCGAGGACACCGATCACGGCGAGGGACGGCACGTCCGCCGCCGACACCCCGCCGGTCCAGTCGACCGCGACGGTCTTGGTGAACACCGAGGACATGCCGAACGCGACACCGGAGGCGGTCGCCAGGAGCATGCTGCGGACCGCCGGGTGCCGATGCGCGGCCCGGGCGGCGACCATCAGCGCCACGACCGCACCGGCGGTGACGACAGCGACGGCCACCCGCTGCGCCGTGTCCAGCGACCGCACGTCGGACGCGGCGACCAGGGACAGCAGACCGGCGAGCCCCACCGTCGCCATGATCGCGCCCCGCCAGGCCGTGGAGCCCGCCTTGCGGCCGACGAACAGCGCCGCCATGGGCAGGGCCACCACGATGGTCAGCGCACCCAGCGGCTGCACCAGGCTGAGCGGGCCGTAGGCCAGCGCCACCACGTGCAGCAGTCCGCCGAGGCCGTTGAGCCCGACAGCCGCCCACCAGCCCGGCCGGCGCAGCGGCGCGTACTGCTCGCCCGGCGAGGACTCCGCCACCCGCTCCTGCACGATCGCCCCGCCCGCGTAGGCGACCGCGGAGACGAGGGACAGCAGAACGGACAACGCGAGGGAGCTCATCGGCTGCTCCTCTGCGGCAGGCGGGGTCTCTCGACCCGGCGCGGCGAACTGTCGGCTTTCATGACCAACACCCTGCCGTGTCCAGGTCTTCCCGTCGTCGTCCCTGAGCACTCATTGGGTCCTACTGCCGATGGAGTACGCGGGGAACCCCGTCATCCCCAGGGTGGGCGGCACCGGTCGGGGGTCACCGGGTCGCGTCCCTTAGGGGTCTTGGTACTACTGCTCTCGTGGACCTCGACCCCGACCTCGCCGCGCTCCGCCCGCTCGGCGGCTTCTTCGTGCTGGGCACGGAAGGAGCGGCGCCAGGGCCTCTTCCCACTCTCGCACAGGCCTACGCCGACGCGTCACCGGACGTGTGCGGAAATCCCCTGATTTTCCGGGTGCGCAAGGTCGCGAACGCCCTGCGCGCCCCGGAGTTGCGCGTCGCCGCGTCCGTCGCCCACCAGGGGCTCGCGGCCCGCCTGTGGTCCGTGGCCCTCGGCTGCGCCGCGCTCTACGGCCGCGTCCCCGACCTCGACCCCCGGCTGCTGCGCTGGGACGCGGACGGCAGCGCCCCCGACGACCTGTGGCTCACGGACGTACGGCCGCTCCCCGGGGACGCGCCGACCCTCGCGGATGTCGTCCTGCACGGCCACCTCGAGCCCCTGTCGGCGGCCCTGCGCGCCCACCACCGCCTCGCCCGCGGCCTGCTGCGGGGCAACGCCGCCTCCGCCCTGGTGGGCGCCGCCCGCGAGCTGGACCGCTGGGCTCGGCGGCACGGCCGTACGCAGACCGCGGCCCGGGCCCGTTCCCTCACCGTGGACCTCCTCGCGCACCCCCTGCTCGCGGGCACCGGAACGCTGACCGGCACTGGAACGCTCACCGGTACCGGAACGCTCACCGGCACCTCCTTCCGGCGCCGCAGCTGCTGCCTCTACTACCGGGTGCCCGGCGGGGGCGTCTGTGGCGACTGTTGCTTCACACGGCCGCCTCGCTCTTCCCCACGCGCCCCATCTGGGTGACCATGAAAGGGAACAGCCGCTGAGAGCAGGGAGTTGCGGGTGCGAGTGGGACTGCTGACCCGGGAGTACCCGCCGGACGTGTACGGCGGTGCCGGCGTCCACGTGGAGTTCCTCGCCCGGGAGCTGAGATCCCTGGTCGACCTCGACGTGCACTGCTGGGGCGAGGGCCGCGTCGACGGCGTGCGGCGCCACCGGCCGTGGTCGACGCTGGACGGCGCCAACGACGCGCTGCGCACTTTCTCCGTCGACCTCGCCATGGCGGCCGCCCTGGAAGGCCGCGAGCTGGTCCACTCCCACACCTGGTACGCCAACCTCGGCGGCCACCTCGCCAAGCTGCTGTACGGCATACCGCACGTGATGACCGCCCACTCCCTGGAGCCCCTGCGCCCCTGGAAGGCCGAGCAGCTCGGCGGTGGCTACGAGCTGTCGAGCTGGGCGGAACGCACCGCGATCGAGGCCGCCGACGCGGTGGTCGCCGTGTCGGCCGCCATGCGCGAGGACATCCTCGGCTGTTATCCAGGGCTGGACCCGGAGCGGGTCCACGTCGTGCACAACGGCATCGACACGGATCTGTACCGGCCCGACCACGGTACGGACGTCCTGGACCGGATCGGCCTCGACCGCTCCCGCCCGTACGTGCTGTTCGTCGGCCGGATCACCCGCCAGAAGGGCGTACCCCACCTGCTGCGCGCGGTACGGGACATCGACCCGGCCGCGCAGGTCGTGCTGTGCGCGGGCGCACCGGACACGCCGGAGATCGACCAGGAGTTCCGCGAGCTGTTCGGGGGGCTGAGCCGGGTCCGCGACGGCGTGTTCTGGATCCCGAGGATGCTGCCGCGCCCGGAGGTGATCCAGCTCCTCACGAACGCCGCCCTGTTCGTCTGCCCGTCGGTCTACGAGCCGCTCGGCATCGTGAACCTGGAGGCGATGGCGTGCGGGACGCCCGTGGTGGCCTCGGCGGTCGGCGGCATCCCCGAGGTCGTGGACGACGGCCGGACGGGCCTGCTGGTCCCGGTCGGCGACGACTTCGAGGCGGGGCTCGCCCGGGCCATGGACACCGTCCTGGGCGATCCGGAGGCCGCCGGGCGGATGGGCACGGCCGGGCGGGAACGCGCGGTCGCCGAGTTCGGCTGGGACGCGGTGGCCCGCCGCACGGTCCGGCTCTACGAGGAAATCCTGAAACAGGCTTAGCCCGTCCTGCTCAGGGGCAGGCATCGGGAAATCGGCGTGAGGGGAGCGGCCATGCGGCGTGGTGGTCCTTCGGTCCTGGGAGTCGTGCTGGCCGGCGGTGAGGGCAAACGTCTGATGCCCCTGACCGCGGACCGCGCCAAACCCGCGGTCACCTTCGGCGGTACCTACCGCCTGGTGGACTTCGTCCTGTCCAACCTCGTCAACGGCGACATCCTGCGCATCTGCGTCCTGACGCAGTACAAGTCGCACTCGCTGGACCGGCACGTCACCACCACCTGGCGGATGTCCAACCTACTCGGCAACTACGTCACGCCCGTGCCCGCCCAGCAGCGCCTCGGCCCCCACTGGTACCTGGGCAGCGCCGACGCGATCCTGCAGTCGCTGAACCTCGTCTACGACGAGCAACCCGAGTACGTCGCCGTCTTCGGCGCCGACCACGTCTACCGCATGGACCCGCGCCAGATGCTCGCCCAGCACATCGAGAGCGGCGCGGGCGTCACGGTGGCCGGGATCCGGGTGCCGCGCACCGAGTCCTCGGCCTTCGGGGTGATCACGCCGGGCTCCGACGGCCAGACGGTGGAGCGCTTCCTGGAGAAGCCCACCGCCCCGCCGGGCCTCGCCGACGACCCCGACTCCGTCTTCGCCTCCATGGGCAACTACATCTTCACCACGAAGGCCCTGATCGAGGCGCTCCGGCGGGACGCGGAGGAAGAGTCCTCCGTGCACGACATGGGCGGCTCGATCCTGCCCCAGCTCACCGACCGGGGCGAGGCCGCGCTGTACGACTTCAGCGCCAACCACGTGCCCGGCGAGACCACTCGCGACCAGGGCTACTGGCGGGACGTCGGAACGCTCGACGCCTACTACGAGGCCCACATGGACCTGATCGCCGAGCGCCCCGCCTTCAACCTGTACAACCGCGACTGGCCCATCTACACGCACTCGTACCAGCTCTCGCCGGCCCGCTTCAACGCCGGCGGCATCGCCAGCGAGTCCATCATCAGCGCGGGCTGCCTCGTCCGCGGGCAGGTCACGCGGTCCGTGCTGTCGCCCGGTGTCGTGGTCGACCCGGGAGCCGTGGTGCAGGGCTCGGTGCTCCACGACAACGTGCACATCGGCCGGGGCGCCGTGGTGCGCGGCGCCGTCCTCGACAAGAACGTGGACGTGCCGCCGGGCGCGACGATCGGCGTCAACCCGGAGCGGGACGCCGAGCTGTACACGGTGTCCCGGGGCGGGGTCATCGCCCTGGGGAAGGGGCAGCTGGTCACCTGACGGGACGCGGCCCGGCAACTTTGTCCTGCCACTGGACGAAGAGCGGAATCCGTGTTGTCATGCCACCTCCTGTACATGACAACGTTGTTACGGAGGTTCCGTGCGTACCGGACGCCTCAGAAACCGGACCGCGTTACTGCTCGCCGCGCTCCTCGCCCTCACCGGCCTGACCGTGGCACCCGCCCTGGCGGACGACCCCGAGGAGATCCACGGCCTCAAGGGGGAGTACTACACCCAGTCCGCCCCCGGCGCCTTCGACTTCCACACCCTCAAGGCGACGACCTTCGACCAGTACCTCGACTTCGACAACCTGGAGCCGCGCCTGAACTTCACCACCGGCCGGTCGGACGACGTCAGCGTCCGCTGGACCGGCAGGATCGTCCCCGAGAAGACCGGCGCCCACACCTTCTCGATCATCGGCGACAACGGCTTCCGCCTGTGGATCGACGGAGAGCTCGCCATCGACCACTGGGTGGACGACTGGGACCGTGAACAGAGCGCCCGGCCCGTCGAGCTGACCGCCGGCCAGGCCTACGACATCAAGGTCGAGTACTTCGAGCACTACGGCGGCTCCAACCTCCACCTGCGCTGGACCCAGCCCGGCGGCGGCAAGGAGCCCGTACCGCAGTCGGCCTTCCGCCTCCCCGCCGGCTTCGACTACGACGGGGCCCTCGCGGCCACCGTCCAGTCCACCGGCCGCACCCTGAAGCTCGACTTCGCACAGGCCCTCGCCGCACCCCCGGCGGGTTTCACCGACCACCTCAAGGCCGTGATCGGCGGCGCCGAGTGGCCCCTGGGTGAGGCACGTCCGGACCCGTCCGACCCCACGTCCCTCCTGGTCGCCCTCGACGAACCCGTCGTCGGCAACAAGACCGGCACGGCCCGCGGCACGGCGGACATCCGCTACGACGGCCGAGGCGGCCTCTCCGATACCGACGGCAACGTTGTCAAGGAGTTCCTGAGCAGCGGCTCCAACCACTCGACGTACCAGCTGCGCACCCGCTGGGCCGACGAGGTCGGACCCGGCAACGCCCACCCGGAGTACCCGCGCCCGCAGCTGACCCGGGACGCCTGGCAGAGCCTCAACGGCCGCTGGCAGTTCGCCGCCGCCCAGCCGGGCGAGCAGCCGCCCGTCGGCAGGACGCTGAAGGAGCGCATCCTCGTCCCGTACCCGGTGGAGTCCCAGCTCTCCGGCGTCGAACGGCACGAGGACCGCATGTGGTACCGCCGCACCTTCACGGTCCCGGCCGACTGGCACATCGGCTCCGGCAAGCGGCTCAAACTCAACTTCGGCGCCGTCGACTGGCGCTCCGAGGTCTACGTCAACGGCACGAAGGTCGCCACGCACGAGGGCGGCTACGACAAGTTCGCCGCCGACGTCACGGACGCGCTGAAGCCCGGCCGCACCCAGGAACTGATCGTCGGTGTGTACGACCCGACCGACGCGGCGTCCGGCGAGAACCCGCCGCTCGGCAAGCAGCGCCTCGACCCGAGCGGCATCTGGTACACCCCGTCCTCCGGCATCTGGCAGACGGTCTGGATGGAGCCGGTGGCCCGCGATCACGTGGACTCCCTCAAGCTCACGCCGGACGTGGCGGGCGAGAAGCTGACCGTGGAGGCCCGGGGCGTCCGGGACGGCGTACCGGTCACGGCGACCGCGTACGACGGCCGGCGCAAGGTGGCCACGGCTAGCGGCCGCACCGGCCGTCCCCTGACCCTGACCGTCCACGACCCGCACCTGTGGTCGCCCGACGACCCCTTCCTCTACCGCCTGGAGGTGAAGGCCGGCGCCGACCGGGTCGGCAGCTACTTCGGGATGCGCTCCATCGCCGTCGAGAAGGTCGACGGCGTGCCGCGCACCGTCCTCAACGGCAAGCCGGTCTTCATGATGGCCACCCTCGACCAGGGCTTCTGGCCGGACGGCCTGCACACCGCGCCCACCGACGAGGCCCTCGCCTACGACCTGAAGGCGCACAAGCGGCTCGGCTTCAACGCGGTCCGCAAGCACATCAAGGTCGAGCCGGACCGCTGGTTCTACTGGGCCGACCGGCTGGGTCTGCTGGTGTGGCAGGACATGCCGGCGATGACGGCCGGGGTGAACCCGAGCACCGCCTCCCGCGCCCGATACGAGCGTGAGATGAAGGAGATGATCGACGAGCACATCAGCAGCCCCTCGGTCGTCATGTGGGTGACCTTCAACGAGGGCTGGGGCCAGTACGACGTCGGCCGGGTGGCCGAACAGGCCAAGGCCTGGGACCCCACCCGGCTGGTCAACGGCCAGTCCGGCCTCAACCTCGGCGCCGACGGCGGCACCGGCGACATCATGGACGAGCACGGCTATCCCAGCCCGGCCCTGCCGCCCCGCCCCGACGGCGAGCGCGCCCTGGTCAGCGGCGAGTACGGCGGCCTGGGGCTGGCGGTGCCCGGCCATGCCTGGTCGGTGCAGCAGTCGTACGTCGACGTCGACCCGGCCACCTACACCGAGGACTACCTGACGAAGCTGGACGAGGTCCGGGCGCTGGCCTGCGAGGGCGGCAACGGCGCCGTGTACACCCAGATCGCGGACGTCGAGGGCGAGCTGAACGGCTTCCTCACCTACGACCGGGCCGTGCTGAAACCGGACACGGCCCGGCTGAAGTCCGCCCACGAGGCGTTGATCCGTGACGCCTCCCGGGTGACTCCCACGGGGTGCCCGGCGCCGCAACCTGTGTTGGACTGATCACACATGCACCATAAGTCCCGCCCCTCTCGTGGGGGCGGGACTTAATCTGCTGTTAACTGTATGTAGCGTGATCGTACTTGACCGTAATCGGCGTAGGGCGATTGACTGCTGGCCCACCCGTCGTCGACGCGAGGCAAGCCCTTGACTGCTGACCTGCTCGCTCCTCTCGACCTGGCGTTCTGGAACATCGAGTCCGCGGAACACCCGATGCACCTCGGCGCGCTCGGGATCTTCACCGCCCACTCGCCGGCCGCCGGCGCCCATGCGGCGGACCTGCTCGCGGCCCGTGCCGCCGGCGTGCCCGGCCTGCGCATGCGCATCCGTGACGTGTGGCAGCCACTCGCCGCCGCCCTGCGCCGGCCGCTCGCCTTCGGCGGCGCGGCCCGCGAGCCCGACCCGGACTTCGACCCCCTGAACCACGTGCGGCTGCACGCCCCGACCGCCGACTTCCACGAGGTGGCGGGCCGGCTCATGGAGCGCCCGCTGGAGCGCGGACGGCCTCCGTGGGAGGCCCACGTGGTGCCGGGCGAGGACGGCGTCTCCTACGCGGTGCTGTTCAAGTTCCACCACGCCCTGGCCGACGGGCTGCGGGCCCTGACCCTCGCCGCCGGCGTCCTGGACCCCATGGACCTGCCGACCCCACGGCCCCGCCCCGCCGAGCCCGCCCGCCCGCTGCTGCCCGACGTGCGCGAGCTCCCGGGCCTGGTGCGCGGTGCCCTCTCCGACGTGGGCCGGGCCCTGGACATCGGCGCCTCCGTCGCCCGCTCCTCCCTCGACGCGCGCTCCAGCCCCGCGCTCACCTGCGAGCCGAGCGGCACCCGCCGCACCGCCGGAGTACTCCTCGACCTCGACGACGTGCACCGCGTCCGCAAGACCGTCGGCGGCACCGTCAACGACGTCCTGATCGCGGTCGTCGCGGGCGCCCTGCGCCGCTGGCTCGACGAGCGCGGCGACGGCAGCGAGGAGGTCGCGCCCCGCGCCCTGATCCCTGTCTCCAAGCGCCGCCCGCGCACCGCCTACCCGCAGGGCAACCGGCTCTCCGGCTACCTGATACGGCTTCCGGTGGACGACCCGGACCCGCTGGCCCGTCTCGCCGCGGTCCGCACCGCCATGGACCGCAACAAGGACGCCGGCCCCAACCGGGGCGCGGGCGCCGTCGCGCTGCTCGCCGACCACGTCCCGGCGCTCGGCCACCGGCTCGGCGGACCCCTGGTCGGCCAGGCGGCCCGGCTCTGGTTCGACATCCTGGTCACCAGCGTGCCGCTGCCCAGCCTCGGCCTGAGGCTCGGCGGCAACCCGCTCACCGCCGTCTTCCCCTTCGCCCCGCTCGCCCCCGGCCACTCACTGGCCGTGGCGGTCTCGACGTACCGGGGGAGTGTCCACTACGGCCTCGTGGCCGACGGCAGAGCCGTGCCGGACCTCGACCGGCTCGCCGCCGCCTTCTTCGAGGAGGTGCGGACGCTGAGTGCGGCCTGCCGTTCCTGAATCGAGCGGGTTTGGCGGTGCGGCCGGGCACTGAAGTAAAATCCGCCCTTCGAATGCGGGCGCGACCGGCGCGCCGCGACGGCAGAGCAGGGAACGACAGCGGCGATGACGGTGACACAGGACGGCCCGCAGGCCATGGACGAGGCGAGCGGGCTCTCGTACGGACCCGGCATCGACCCGGAGCGCCTGGCCGTCTGCCTCAGCGTGCTCGAGGAACTCGACAAGCTGGAGGTCGACCACCCGGACGCCATCGCCGTGCGCCGGGCCACCGCGGGCGTCTACCGCACGGTCAAGCAGCGCCGCCGCCAGGAGCGCCGGGCCGCCAAGACCGCCCACGACAAGGCGGTCACGGAGGCCACGGCGACGGGGTCGGCCCAGCGCATCGACGACGAGACCGAGGGCCTGCTGCCGTCGTCGAACACCGATGAGGGCAGGATCGCGGGGATACTCCAGCGCCCGCGCTCCTGCTACACCTGCAAGACCCGGTACGTGGAAGTCGACTACTTCTACCACCAGCTCTGTCCGGACTGCGCCCGCGTGAACCGCGAGAAGCGCGACGTCCGCGCCGACCTCACCGGCAAGCGCGCCCTGCTCACCGGCGGCCGCGCCAAGATCGGCATGTACATCGCGCTGCGGCTGCTGCGCGACGGTGCGCACACCACGATCACCACCCGGTTCCCCAAGGACGCCATCCGCCGTTTCAAGGCCATGGACGACTCGGCGGACTGGATGCACCGCCTGGAGGTCGTCGGTATCGACCTGCGCGACCCGGCCCAGGCCGTGGCGCTCGCCGAGCAGGTCGCCGAGGCGGGCCCGCTCGACATCCTCGTCAACAACGCGACCCAGACCGTACGCCGGCTGCCGTCCGCCTACGCCGCCCTGGTCGA
The DNA here is from genome assembly GCF_000158955.1 of Streptomyces viridochromogenes DSM 40736. Classification (GTDB taxonomy): domain Bacteria; phylum Actinomycetota; class Actinomycetes; order Streptomycetales; family Streptomycetaceae; genus Streptomyces; species Streptomyces venetus. The sequence goes on from NZ_GG657757.1 coordinate 7,789,204, forward strand.
GGGCGAGAGCGCCCCGCTGCCCGCGGGAGAGCTGCCCGCCCACCACGTCATCGGCGCCTTCAACTCCGGCGCGGTCGACGGCCTGGCCGCCCTGCCCCTCGGCACCAGCGGGCTCGACGCCCAGAAGGTCGCCGACCTGGCCCTGGTCGCGGGCAACGCCAGCGTCGAGCGGCACCTCGACGGCACGGCCATCGACGCGGGCGGCCTGGTCCCCGACGTCGTCGACTCCAACACCTGGGTCCAGACGATCGACCAGATCTCCCCGGTGGAGCTGCTGGAGACGCAGCTCTGCAACTACACGTCGCCGTTCATCCTGATCAGCGCGTTGCGCCCGGCCATGGCCGTGGCCGCGAAGAAGGCGGAGAGCGGGCGCGCGTACGTCGTGAACGTCTCGGCGATGGAGGGGGTCTTCGGGCGCGGTTACAAGGGTGCCGGGCATCCCAACACGAACGCCGCGAAGGCCGCGATGAACATGGTGACGCGCACCAGTGCGCAGGAGATGTTCCAGACCGACGGGATCCTGATGACCTCGGTCGACACGGGGTGGATCACGGACGAGCGGCCTCACTACGACAAGCTGCGGCTTGCCGACGCGGGGTTCCATGCGCCGCTGGACCTGGTCGACGGGGCGGCGCGGGTGTATGACCCGATCGTCCGGGGGGAGGCCGGGGAGGATCTGTACGGGGTGTTCTTGAAGGATTACGCGCCCGGGAAGTGGTAGGGGCTTCGGGTGCGGGTTGAGTGTGGTTGCTCGCACCCACGCGGCGGAGCCGCACCTCTACACGGTCCCGCGCCCCTGAAGGGTCGGGGTACGCGCTGCCCTTACGCGGGTGCCGCCGTCTACCACCAGGTCTGCTCCCGTCACCCACTCCGCCGCGTCCGAGGCGAGCCATAGGACGGCTCGTGCGATGTCCTCCGGCTCGCCGATCCGGCCGAGCGGCAGGGCCGCCGACACCTCTGATTCGGTCGGTTCCCACACGAACCGGGCCATCTCTGTGCGTACCAGGCCGGGGGAGACGGAGTTCACCCGGACCCGGGGTCCCAGCTCGCCCGCGAGCTGCTGGGTCAGGTGGAGCAGCGCCGCCTTGCTCGTGCCGTAGGCGCCCACGTTCGGGCCGACGTGTGCGGCGCCCTCCGTGCACACGTTGATCACCGTGCCGCCGTGCTCCGACATCCAGGCACGCCAGGCGCACTGCGCGAGCCTGAGGGGTGCCTCGACGTTGATCACGAAGGCCGTGCGCCAGTCTCCGGGGTCGGCCTCCATCAGCGGCCCGTACGGCTGGTTCGTCGCCGCGTTGTTGACCAGGATGTCGAGGCGGCCGAACTCGCGCAGGGCCAGGTCGGTCAGGCGGCGGGGGTGGCCGGGGTCGGCGACGTCGCCGGCGAGGCCGACGCCGCCCAGTTCCGCGGCGGTGCGCCGCACCTCGTCGGCGTCCCGCGCGGTGACGCACACCAGCGCCCCTGCCGACGCGAGGGCCTGAGCGACCGCGCGTCCGATGCCGCGTGTGGCGCCCGTGATCACGGCGGCTCTGCCCTGAAGTCCGTACGGTGCCGGTGTCATCGGCGTACCGTCTCATGACGAGCCGTCAGTCGACAGCCCCGCGACGGGAGTTGCGGGCCGCCGGCCGTTCCAGGACCGTGCGCCAGTCCTCCAGGACCCCGGCGTCGAACCCGGCCGTGCGGCCCTCCTCGGCCGCCAAGCGCAGGGTGAGGAGGTCGTCGTCGCTGCGCGATCGGCTCGAAAACGTCGCCGTGGGCATACGCCGATCGGGTGATCCGCGAAAGGGACTCAGAGTGACGAATCGGTTCCTAAACCCGGGGTGAACACCAGATGACGCGCGATTGTTACCGCTCGTTTTCAGCCCCATCGAGCGGTGGCCTGCTCATTTGGTTAATCTGAGGCAGGCGGACAGCAGCACGGGTCCTACCCACACCCAGGGTCCGTCATGGGACAAGCCGGTTCACCACTGCCTGCGCTCCCGCGAGTTACCGGCGCCACCGCGTCCGAACTGCATTTGGCATCAGAAGCCCCCGTGGGCGTCAGGCGCAGCAGGACCGGCGCACACGTCCCGAGGGTGACCGACACATAAGGAGTGCGCGGTGACACCGGAGAAGACGAATCGCGAGCAACGCCCCAAGGAACGCACCGAGGGCAAGGGCCGCCGGTCCGACAAGCTCGGCAGCCTCGATGTGTGGGCCCGGTCGGCCCCGATCCGCCTCGCGGGTTACGAGGAGGACCTCGCCGAGCCCCACATCCTGCCCAGCGTCGACTGACGGGGGCGGCCCCTTCGCGATCGCCGAACGCATGGGCGTGCCAGACTCGCACCCATGCTGATCAGGGAAGCAACGGCTGACGACTGGACTCGCATCTGGCCGTTCTGGCGCCGCATCGTCGCCGCGGGCGAGACCTACGCCTGGGACCCGGGCACCTCCGAGGAGGAGGCCCGGGTTCTGTGGATGAACCCGGCGAAACGCGTCTACGTCGTCGAGGACGACAACGCCACCGTCGTCGCCTCCGCCTACCTCACCCCCAACTACGGTGGCCCCGCCTCTGGCATCGCCAACGCCGGCTTCATGGTCGACCCCGGCCGGGGCGGCCGCGGCTACGGCCGGGCCCTCGCCGAACACCTCCTGACCGAAGCCGGGGCGGCCGGCTACCGCGGCATGGTGTTCAACGCCGTGGTCGAGACCAACCCGGCCGTGAAACTGTGGACCTCCCTGGGCTTCACGATCCTCGGCACGGTGCCCGACGCGTTCGAGCATCCCCGACACGGCCTCGTGGGGCTGCACATCATGTACCGGGCGCTCTAGAGCATCGGGAGGGTTCATGGCCGGCTTCGCGACCAGACCTCTGGAAGCGGCCACCTGGCCGGACTTCGCCGACCTCGTCGAGCGGCACAAGGGTGTGTGGGGCGGCTGCTGGTGCATGGCCTTCCACGCCGAGGGCGTGGGCCGCGCCAGGACCCCGGAGCAGAACCGCTCCGAGAAGGAGGCCCGGGTCCGCCAGGGCCGCGCACACGCCGCCCTCGTCTACGACGGCCCGGACTGCGTCGGCTGGTGCCAGTTCGGGCCGCCCTCCGAACTGCCCCGCATCAAACACCGGCGGGCCTACGACAAGGACGTCGGCACCCCTCCGGACTGGCGGATCACCTGCTTCTTCGCCGACCGGGCCCACCGCCGCAGGGGCGTGGCCGCCGCCGCCCTCGAAGGCGCCCTCCAGGAGATCGCGCGGCTCGGCGGCGGCGATGTGGAGGGCTACCCCGAGGATGCCGAGGGCCGGTCGGTCTCCGCGTCCTTCCTCTACAGCGGCACGGTGGCGCTGTTCCAGCGGCAGGGCTTCGAGCGGGTCCGGCGCCTCGGCAAGAACCACTGGGTGGTCGCCCGGACGGTTTTGCCGGCGGCCGTCAGGGACGGACGTACGGGCGGGTCATGATCTCCATGTTGTGGCCGTCGGGGTCGTCGAAGTAGGCGCCGCGACCGCCGAAGAGGTCGTTGACCCGGCCGGGGTCGGTGTGGGCCGGGTCGGCGTAGTAGGTGACCCCCAGCGTCTCCAGGCGGGCGATCATGGTGTCGAACTGGTCCTCGGGCACCAGGAACGCGTAGTGCTGCGACTGGACCGGCTCGTCGCGCTTCTCGTAGTAGTCGAGGGTCACACCGTTGCCCAGGTCGACCGGGAGGAACGGGCCGAAGGGGGCGCCCACCTCCAGGCCCAGGACGGCCGCCAGGAACTCGGCGGACAGGCGGCGGTCCGAGGCGAGGACAGCGGTGTGGTTCAGGTGGGCGACCGTCGTGGGCGGTTCGGGCGCGTGCTGTGCGTGGGACATGCGTGGGTGCGTCTCCAGTCTTGGGATCCGTGTGCCGCGCCGCGGTGGCGCGAGGGGAGGGGGACACGGAGACGGGAGGCGGGGCTCGTGCCCTCTCCGGCTCTCGGCGGAGCCTGCGCGGGGTCGCCCCCGCCGCGCTCACGCCGAGGCCGGGCGCCTCACTCGTGCATGGCCTACGGCCGACCCGGCAGTCACCCGGCCGACCCTAGTCCATCGGCGCCGTACGCCGCCACGGGTTTCGTTCCTGCAACTGCTCGGCCAGAGCGAGGAGTTGCTGCTCCGAGCCGGGGCGGCCGACCAGCTGCACGGCGCAGGGCGCACCGGAGGGAAGCATTCCGCACGGGATCGACATGGCGGGCCAGCCGGTCAGGTTCCACGGGGGCGTCATGGGCGAGTGGTTGGTGTTGGCCAGCAGGTTGCTCAGCCAGCCCCGCTCGTGCCAGGGCCCGGCCTTCGGTGAGCGGCGGGCGAGCGTGGGCGTGAGCAGCACGTCGTACTCGGCGAAGAACGGCTCCAGCCGCCGACGCAGCCGCTCCCGGCTCGTCCCCGAGCGCACGGTGGCGACGAAGGGCCGGCCGAGTCCCGCGTGGACCCGGGTGCGCCGGGCCAGCAGACGGGGATCGAGGTGCCGGGCGTCCGTCGCGGTGCCCGCCGTCCAGTGGGCCAGCGACGTCAGGGGCAGCGACGCCGGGTAGGGCGGGTCGGCGCGCCGGACCTGGTGGCCCGCCTTCATCAGCACCCCGGCCGCTTCCCGCGTGGCCGCCGCGTACGGCCGGCTGACGGTGACGCCGGCCAGTGGACTGCGCAGCGACACGGCGACCCTGAGGGCCCCGGGTTCGGCGCGCTGCGGGGCCCGCGGGTCGTCCGCGAGCACCGCGAGCATCAGCCGGGCGTCCTCGACGGTGGTGGCGAGCGGCCCGTTCTCCGACATGCCGAACCAGTCGCTGTCACCGACACCCGCCGGAACCAGCCCCCGGCCCGGCTTGATGGTGACGAGACCGCAGTTGGCGGCCGGTATGCGCAAAGAGCCCATGCCGTCGTTACCAAGGGCGACCGGCACCATCCCGGCGGCGACGGCGGCGGCACTGCCGCCCGACGAACCGCCCGCCGTACGGCTCGGGTCCCAGGGGTTGCGTGCCGTGCCGAACACCCCGTCCGAGGTGGCGAAGACGCACAGCTCCGGCACGTTCGTCAGGCCCACGACCACCGCGCCCGCCGCCCGCAGCCGGGCCACCGTCACATGGTCCTCATCAGCCGGTGTGTCCGGGGTCGCGGCCGAGCCGACACGGACGGACTCGCCGCGCACCGCGAGGTTGTCCTTGACGGCCACCGGCACCCCGGCCAGGGGCAGTTCGGCGAAGTCGCCGCGCGCCGCCACCTCGTCGGCCTCGGCCAGTGCCGCCTCGGCACGCACCGTGCGAAAGGCCCCGACCCGGGCGTCGAGCCGCCCGATCCGGTCGAGGTGCTCGGCGACCACCTCGCGAGGGGTGACCCGCTTCTCGCGGACGGCGGCGGATATCTCGGCGGCGGTGCGGCCGGCCCAGGTGGTCACAGGAGCTCCTCGGAGTGTGCGGCGGGACAGGCTTACTGGCGAGTACGTAGGGAGAACTGTGCACCGGAGAGGGGCGCGCGTCGAGGCCACCGGCCGGTCGATGCGCCTTTGCTCGCCCGACGCGCCCTCGGACATCCGATCAATCACTCAACGAGCAGGCCTGCACGGCCCATTGACAGTGACCGGTGCCAGATCAACGATCAGACACCCGATGAATGGGGAGCCGACTGAGCGTGGAAGACGGCGGGTGCGGTGGCCCGGCATCGTGGCGGCGCTGACGCTGCTCCTCACCGCGGCACCGGCGGCTCCGGCGGTCGCGCGGGACAGGCCCCGAACACCGGTCACCGTGCCCGCACTCACCGACTGGTCCCCGGAACCCGGCAGTTACGCCTACGGCCGGAACACCCGGCCACGGTACGGTCCCTGTCGCCGGGGGAGCCGCCCGGGCCGGTGACATCGTCGTCGACATCAGGCCGGGCAGGAGAGCGCTCGGCCCGGAGGGCTACGAACTCCATGCGGGCCCACGGCTCTCGGTCACCGGCGCGACCGAGACCGACGCCCTCTACGGCACCCGGACCCTCCTCCAGCTCCTGGCGCAGGATGACCGCGCCCCCGCCGGACGCACCGTCGACGTGCCGCGCCACAGGGAACACGGGGGTCGGCGTCTGCGCCACGGCGCCCGGACCGTGGCCTCGCCCGGCCGGGGCACCGTCGACCTCGGCCGGGAGCGGGAGGTGGACCGGGTCCGGCTGGGGGAGGGAGGACATCCGGCACGGTCAGCAGGTCGAGGCCTTCGTGGTGGAGGTGTATCGCGATGGGGGCTGGACGGAGGTGGCCCGGGCAGGGGTGATCGGCGCGAGCCGCATCCTGCCACTGCCCGCCGCCGTGCGCGCCCGGCGGTCGCGGGTGCGGGTGACCGGGGCGCGAGGTCCCGTGCGCATCGCCGAGTTCGGGCTGTACCGGTCCCGGGTCTGACGGGTTCGTGGCGCAGGTCACATGGGTCGATGTCACATCGTGGGGAGCCGCCGACTCATAGGGGTGTACGCACCGACAACGACAGAGGAGCTCATCATGAGCGCGCGTCTGGACCCCTTCGCCACCGCGAGTGCCGGCAAGCTCGTCAAGCAGTTCACCTCCGTGGGGCGGCTGGTGGTGGAGTCACCGCTGCCGGCCGCGACCCGGGAACTGGTCTCGCTGCGTGTCAGCCAGATCAACGGGTGCGCGGTCTGCATCGACATGCACACCAAGGAGGCCGGCGCCGCGGGCGAGTCCTCCGTACGTCTGCATCTGGTCGCGGGGTGGCGGGAGGCCACCGTCTTCACCGAGGCCGAGCGGGCCGCGCTGGAGCTGGCCGAGCAGGCAACGCGTATCGCGGACGGGGCCGGCGGGGTCCCGGACGAGGTCTGGGAGCGGGCCGTCAAGCACTACGACGAGGACCAGCTGATGGCGCTGGTGACCCTGATCGCCTTCATGAACGCGGCGAACCGGCTGAACGTCGTCCTCCAGCAGCCCGCCGGGGACTACCGGCCCGGCCAGTTCAAGTAGCGGCGACCCACCGGGCCCTGGGCCGGTCCTAGGGCCCGAGCTGCGCTCGCATCCACTCCTCCACCTCGCCCACGTGAGCGGCCGCCGCCGCGCGGGCCGCCTCCGGGTCGTGGGCGGCCAGGGCGCGGTGGATCGCCGCGTGTTCGCGGCGGGTGCGGGCGAAGGCGCCCTCCTCCTGGTAGCCGCGCCAGACGCGGGCCCGGAAGGTCCGTGACGACAGGCCCTCCAGGATCGCGGCCATGGTGTCGTTGCCCGCCGCCGCCGCGATCACACGGTGGAAGGCCAGGTCGTGGGCGATGATCTCCTCCGGATCGTCCGTGGCGTTCATCGCCGCCAGGTGCCGCTCGACCTCGGCGAGCTGTTCCTCGCTGATACGGGCGGCGGCCAGCGCCGTCGCCGTCGACTCCAGGATCCGCCGTACCTCCAGCAGTTCCACCAGGCGCGGACCGCGCGACAGGTCCGCCACCACACCGAAGGTCTCCAGCAGGTCGCCGGCCTCCAGCAGGGTCACGTAGATGCCCGACCCGTGCCGGGCCTCCAGCACGCCCAGCACGGTGAGCGCGCGGATCGCCTCCCGCATCGAGCTGCGGGAGATGCCGAGCTGGGCGGCCAGGTCCCGTTCGGTCGGCAGCCGCTGTCCCGGCTCCAGCAGGCCCTCGCCGATCATCGCCTTGATCCGCTCGATGGCGCGCTGGGTCACGGTGCCCTTCTGCGGGGCTGTCTCGTCGTCCACGCCGTTCCTCCGATCACGCGCTCCGGCGCAGTCTAACCAGCAGGGTGGTCGGACCACTATGAGCCGGGAACGCGGAAATCTGACGTCGCGGGGTGTTCTGGCGGGGGAGTGGTCTGATAAGTATGCGGCATCTGCTGGAACACCCGGTCGATGGGAGCCCCCTGAGATGCCCGCAAGCACAGTGCGGAAGCGGAACACGTCCCGGATCCTCGGCGCGGTGGTCCTGGCCACCGGAGCCTCGCTGGTGCTCGCCGCGTGCGGCAGCACCAAGGACACCGGCGCCTCCGGGGCCGGCGGTGGTGGCGGCAGCGGCAAGGTCGGGGTCGTCCTGCCCCTGCTGACCTCGCCGTTCTGGCAGTCGTACAACGACTACGTGCCGAAGATGGCGAAATCCGAGGGCGTCGACGCGATGAAGACGGTCAACTCCAACAGCGACCCCTCGCAGCAGATCACCGACATCAACAACCAGCTCAACCAGGGCGTCAAGGGTCTGGTCGTCGCCCCGCTGGACAGTGCCGCCATCGAGGCGGGCCTCGACCAGGCCGAACGCAAGGGCGTGCCGGTCGTCGCCGTGGACGTGGCGCCCGACAAGGGCAAGGTCGCCATGGTGGTCCGGGCGAACAACGTGGCGTACGGCGAGAAGGCCTGCCAGTACCTCGGCGAGCACATCACCTCCGGCAAGGTCGTGCAGATCATGGGCGACCTCGCCTCGGTCAACGGCCGCGACCGCTCCGAGGCGTTCCGCACCTGCGCGAAGAAGAACTTCCCGAAGCTGAAGGTCCTGGAGATCCCCGCCAAGTGGGAGTCCGACACCGCGGCCTCCAAACTCGACACCCTCCTCAACGCCAACCCCGACATCAAGGGCATCTACATGCAGGCGGGCGGTGTGTATCTCGCACCGACCCTCCAGACCCTCAAGTCCAAGGGCATGCTGAAGAAGGCCGGGCAGAAGGGCCACATCACCGTCGTCTCCAACGACGGCATCCCGCAGGAGTTCGACGCGATCCGCAAGGGCGAGATCGACGCGACCGTCTCCCAGCCCGCCGACGCCTACGCCAAGTACGGCATGTACTACATCAAGGCGGCGATGGCAGGGAAGACCTTCAAGCCCGGCCCGACCGACCACGACTCGACCATCGTCAAGCTGCCCAGCGGCATCCTGGAGGACCAGTTGCCCGCGCCGCTGGTGACGAAGGACAACGTCGACGACCCCAAGCTCTGGGGCAACACGGTCAAATGAGCGCCCCACTGGTTGAAGCGCGCGGCGTCGTCAAGCGGTACGGCCCCACCACCGCCCTCGCCGACGGCCGGCTCGCCGTCCTGCCCGGCGAGTCCCACGCCCTCGTCGGCCGCAACGGCGCAGGCAAGTCGACACTCGTCAGGATCCTCACCGGTCTCGAGGCACCCGACGAGGGCGCCGTCCGCTTCGACGGCGACCCCGCGCCCCCGCTCACCGACCGCGACGCCTGGCGCGCCAAGGTCGCCTGCGTCTACCAGCACCCGACCGTCGTCCCCGAACTGACCGTCGCGGAGAACCTGTTCATCAACCGTCAGCCGCTCAAGCGGGGGTTCATCAGCTGGCGCCGCCTGAAGGCCGAGGCGGCCCGGCTCCTCGACACCTGGGACGTGCGTGTCGACCCCGACGCCCGCACCGCCGACCTCAAGGTCGAGGACCGGCAGATGGTCGAGATCGCCCGGGCCCTGAGCTTCGGCGCCCGCTTCATCATCCTCGACGAACCCACCGCCCAGCTCGACAACCGGGAGATCGAGCGGCTGTTCAGCCGTATGCGGGCCCTCCAGGACTCGGGCGTCACCTTCCTGTTCATCTCGCATCACCTCCAGGAGGTGTACGAGGTCTGCCAGACCGTCACGGTCCTGCGCGACGCCCGCTGGATCACCACCGCGCCGGTCGCCGACCTCCCGCGCCGGGACCTGGTGGAGGCCATGGCCGGGGAGTCGATCGAGGTCCTCGCCGAGCAGGCCGTGGACCCCGGGGACGACGACCGCGACGCCCCCGTGCTCCTCGATGTCCGTGGGCTCACCTCACCGGCGTACCGGGACATCGACCTCACCGTCCGCCGCGGCGAGGTCGTCGGACTCGCCGGTTCCAGCGCCAGCGGCAAGATCGAGCTGGCCGAGTCCTTCACCGGGCTGCACACTCCCACGAGCGGCACGGCCCGCATCGACGGCACGCCGCTGCCGTTCGGCGACGTCCAGGCCACGCTGAAGGCCGGCGTCGGCTTCGTCCCCCGCGACCGGCACGACCAGGGCCTGGTCTTCGGCATGTCCATCGGCGACAACGCCACCCTCAGCGTCCTGGACCGGCTCGGCCGCTTCGGCTTCGTCGGCACCGACACCAAGCGCGATGTCGCCACCGCCCTGATCGAACGCCTCGACATCCACGCCGCGGGACCCGACCAGCCCGTCTCCGACCTGTCCGGCGGCAACGCGCAGAAAGTCGTCATGGCCCGGGCCCTCGCCTCCGACCCCCGGCTCCTCGTCCTCGTCAACCCCACCGCGGGCGTCGACGTGAAGTCCAAGGAGTCCCTGCTCGCCCGGGTCGACAGCGCCCGCGACGACGGCACCGCCGTGCTCGTCGTCTCCGACGAACTCGACGACCTCAGGCGCTGCGACCGCGTCCTCGTCCTCTTCCACGGCCGGGTCGTCGCCGAGCACCGGGCGGGCTGGCGCGACCACGAGCTCATCGCCTCCATCGAAGGAGTGGACCATGGCTGACACCAAGGCGGCCCCGCCGCTCGCGCCCGCGCGAGCCACCGACCCGCGCGCCGCCAAGGCAGTCCTGCTCCGCCGGGCCCGCGAACTCGCCCTCGTCCCCGCCCTGTTGCTCCTCCTCGTGCTCGGCGCGGTGGTCAACGACTCGTTCCTCACCGAGCGCAACCTCATCTCGATCCTCGGCGCCTCCGCCGCCCTCGCCATGGTCGTGCTCGCCGAGTCGCTCGTACTGATCACCGGCAAGTTCGACCTGTCCCTGGAATCGGTCGTCGGCATCGCGCCCGCCGTCGGCGCGCTGCTCGTGCTGCCCGCCGCCCAGTCCGGCTGGGGCACCGAACTCCCCGCCGCACTCGCACTGCCGGCCGTCCTGGTGGCCGGCGCGGCCGTCGGCGCCTTCAACGGCGTCCTGGTCGTGAAGTTCAAGCTCAACGCGTTCATCGTGACGCTCGCGATTCTGATCGTGCTGCGCGGCCTGCTGGTCGGCGCCACCAAGGGCAAGACGCTGTTCGGGATGCCCGACAGCTTCTACTCGCTGGCGACCACCACCTTCCTCACCGTCCCGCTGTCGGTGTGGGTGGCCGCGCTCGCCTTCTCCGTCGCCGGGCTGGTCCTGAAGTACCACCGCGTCGGGCGCGCCCTGTACGCCATCGGCGGCAACGCGGACGCGGCCCGGGCGGCGGGCATCCGGGTGGAACGGGTCATGCTCGGCGTGTTCGTCGTCGCGGGTGTCCTCGCCGCGGTCGGCGGCATCATGCAGACCGGGTACGTCGGCGCGATCAGCGCCAACCAGGGCCAGAACATGATCTTCACCGTGTTCGCGGCCGCGGTGATCGGCGGCATCGCCCTCGACGGCGGCAAGGGCACCATGTTCGGCGCCCTGACCGGCGTACTCCTTCTGGGGGTCGTGCAGAACCTGCTCACCCTCGCCCAGGTGCCGTCGTTCTGGATCCAGGCCATCTACGGCGGGATCATCCTGGTCGCCCTCATGATCGCCCGGGTCACCACCGGCCGGGCCCAGGACTGACGCCCCCGCCCCTGCAACCGAAAGGCCCCCCGTGTCCCCGACGCCCGCCCGCATCACCGCGGTCGACACCCACGACATCCGCTTCCCCACCTCGCGCGAGCTCGACGGCTCCGACGCGATGAACCCGGACCCCGACTACTCGGCGGCCTACGTCGTCCTGCGCACCGACGCGGCCGACGGGCACGAGGGGCACGGATTCGCCTTCACCATCGGGCGGGGCAACGACGTGCAGGTCGCCGCGATCGACGCACTCCGCGGACACCTGCTCGGCCGCTCCGTCGACGACCTGTGCGCCGACCCGTCCACCCTCAACCGCGACCTGATCGGCGACAGCCAGCTGCGCTGGCTCGGGCCCGAGAAGGGCGTGATGCACATGGCGATCGGCGCGGTCGTCAACGCCGTGTGGGACCTCGCGGCCAAGCGTGCCGGCCTGCCGCTGTGGCGGCTGCTCGCCGAGGCCGAGCCCGAATGGCTGGTGCGCCAGATCGACTTCCGCTACCTCACCGACGCCCTCACCCCCGAGGAGGCCCTGACCCTCCTGCGCCAGGGCGGACAGGGCGCCGAGGAGCGCACCGCCCGGCTCCTGGAGCGCGGCTACCCGGCCTACACCACCTCGCCCGGCTGGCTCGGCTACGACGACGACAAGCTCACCCGGCTCGCCGCCCAGGCCGTCGCCGACGGCTTCCGGCAGATCAAGCTCAAGGTCGGCGCCGACCTCGACGACGACATCCGCCGCTGCCGCGTCGCCCGGTCCGTCATCGGCCCCGACCTGCGCATGGCCGTCGACGCCAACCAGCGCTGGGATGTCGACGAGGCGATCCGCTGGACCAAGGCCCTCGCCGAGTTCGACCCGTACTGGATCGAGGAACCGACCAGTCCCGACGACATCCTCGGCCACGCGGCGGTCCGCCGCGCCGTCGCCCCCGTGAAGGTCGCCACCGGCGAGCACGTGCAGAACCGGATCGTCTTCAAACAACTCCTCCAGGCCGGCGCGCTCGACGTCGTCCAGATCGACGCGGCCCGTGTCGGCGGCGTCCCCGAGAACCTCGCGATCCTGCTGCTCGCGGCCAAGTTCGGCGTCCCGGTCTGCCCGCACGCGGGCGGTGTCGGCCTGTGCGAACTCGTCCAGCACCTGTCGATGTTCGACTATGTGGCCCTGTCCGGAACCACCGAGGACCGGGTCATCGAATACGTCGATCATCTGCACGACCACTTCCTCGACCCGGTGGTCATCCGCGAAGGTCATTACACGGCACCGACCGCGCCGGGCTTCTCGGCCGCCATGCGTCCCGAGTCGCTGGCGCGCTACACCTACCCGGGCGGCGAGTTCTGGGCCGCCGACCTCGACGAGCGGAAGAAGGGTCAGTCCGCATGAGCGACTTCGAGGGCCTCAAAGCCCTGGTGACGGGCGGCGCCTCCGGCATCGGCCGGGCCACCGCCGACCTCCTGGCCGAGCGCGGCGCCCAGGTCGCCGTCCTCGACCTGGACCCGTCGCCGGTCGGCAGGCCACTGCTCGCCCACCGCGCGGACGTCACCGACGACGCGTCCGTGCGCCAGGCCGTGGCGGCCGCGGTCGCCGACCTCGGCGGGCTCGACATCCTGGTCAACAACGCGGGCATCGGCGCCCAGGGCACCGTCGAGGACAACCCCGACGACGACTGGCACCGCGTCTACGACGTCAACGTCGTCGGCATGGTCCGCACCACCCGCGCCTGCCTGCCCCACCTGCGCTCCTCCGCGCACGCCGCGATCGTCAACACCTGCTCCATCGCCGCCACCGCGGGCCTGCCGCAGCGCGCCCTGTACAGCGCCACCAAGGGGGCCGTGTACTCCCTCACCCTCGCCATGGCCGCCGACCACGTCCGCGAGGGCATCCGCGTCAACTGCGTCAACCCGGGCACGGTCGACACCCCCTGGGTCGGCCGCCTCCTGGACGCCGCCCCCGACCCGGCCGCCGAACGCGCGGCCCTGGAGGCCCGCCAGCCCACCGGACGGCTGGTCGCCGCCGCCGAGGTCGCCGGCGCCATCGCCTACCTGGCGAGCCCCCTGTCCGGCGCCACCACGGGCACCGCGCTCGCCGTCGACGGCGGCATGCAGGGCCTGCGGCTGCGCCCGGTGGCCCGGTGAACCGGCTCGGCGGCAGCGGCGTCGAGGTCAGCGCCCTGTCCTTCGGCGCCGCCGCCATCGGCAACCTGTACACCGAGGTCGGCGAGGCCCAGGCCCACGAGGCCGTGGAGGCCGCCTGGCAGCGGGGCGTCCGCTACTTCGACACCGCCCCGCACTACGGCCTCGGCCTGTCCGAACGCCGCCTCGGCGCCGCCCTGCGCGAGCACCCCCGCGACCGGTACACCGTCTCCACCAAGGTGGGCCGCCGCCTGGAGCCCGCGGACGGCACCGGCGACGACCTCGCGGGCGGATTCGCCGTACCCGCCACCCACCGGCGCGTCTGGGACTTCAGCGCCGACGGCATCCGCCGCACCCTGGAGTCCAGCCTGGAACGCCTCGGCCTCGACCGGGTGGACGTCGTCTACCTCCACGACCCGGACGAGCACGCCGAGTGGGCCTTCCGCGAGGGCTACCCGGCCCTGGAGAAGCTCCGTTCCGAGGGCGTGGTCGGCGCGATCGGCGCCGGGATGAACCAGGCCGAGATGCTCACCCGCTTCGTCCGCGACACCGACGTCGACGTGGTGCTCTGCGCCGGGCGCTACACCCTGCTCGACCAGAGCGCCCTCACCGGCCTGCTGCCCGCCGCACACGAGCGCGGCGTGTCCGTCGTCATCGGCGGCGCCTTCAACTCCGGCCTGCTGGCTAACCCCAAGCCCGGCGCCACGTACAACTACACGGCGGCACCGTCCGAGTTGGTCGAGCGGGCCCTGCGGCTGAAGTCCGTCGCCCACCGCCACGGCACCACGCTGCGCGCCGCCGCCCTGGCCTTCTGCGCCGCCCACCCGGCCGTCGCGAGCGTCCTCGTCGGTGCCCGCTCGGCGCACGAAGTGCGCGACTGCGCCCACCAGTTCGCCGCCCACGTGCCGGACGGCTTCTGGCAGGAGCTGCGCGCCAAGGGCCTGCTGCCCGCCGACGCCCCCGTCCCCTCCGAGGAGACGTCCAAGGAGCCGTCATGAGAGTCGCCCTGCACACCAAGGTCCGAGCCGACCGTGTCGCCGCGTACGAAGCCGCCCACCGCGCAGTCCCCGAGGAACTCACCGACGCCATCCGCGCCGCCGGTGCCACCTCCTGGACGATCTGGCGATGGGGGCCCCTGCTCGAGCGAAGCCGAGAGCTTGGGGGAGGCGCCGACCTGTTCCACGTCCTGGAGCGCGAGAACTACGCCCGTCTCCTCGCCGCACTGGAGGAACTGCCCGTGAACGTCGCCTGGCAGGCCCGTAGGGCGGAACTGCTGGAGGTCGTGCACGACTCCTCCGGCGAGGGCGCGGACGCCGGTCTGCCCGTGGTGTGGGAGCTGCCGTCATGACCGTGGTCGACGCCCACCACCATGTGTGGGACCTGTCCGTACGGGACCAGGACTGGATCACCGGCCCCGAACTCAGCCCACTGCGCCGCGACTTCACGATCGACGACCTCGACCCCGAGGCGAGGGCCGCCGGAGTGGGCCGCACGGTCCTCGTCCAGACCGTCACCGTGCCCGAGGAGACCCCGGAGTTCCTGGCCCTGGCCGAGGCGCACGAGCTGATCGCGGGTGTCGTCGGCTGGACCGACCTCACCCGCCCCGACGTCGCCGGCGAACTGGCCCGGCTGCGGGAACTCCCCGGCGGGCGGTACCTCAAGGGCATCCGCCACCAGGTCCAGGGCGAACCCGACCCGGAATGGCTGCTGCGCCCGGACGTCCAGCGGGGGCTGGCCGCCGTCGCCGACGCCGGACTCGTCTACGACCTCGTCGTCCTGCCGCACCAGCTCCCGGCCTGCGCGCGAGCGGCCGCCGCCCTGCCCGGCCTCACCTTCGTCCTCGACCACCTGGGCAAACCGCCCGTCGCCGCCGGCACCCTCGAACCCTGGGCGTCGGACCTGCGCGCCCTCGCCGCCCTGCCCAACACCGTCGCCAAACTCTCCGGCCTGGTCACCGAGGCCGATGTCGCCTCCTGGACCGTGGCGGACCTGCGCCCGTACGCCGAGGTGGCGCTGGAGGCCCTCGGACCGGACCGTCTGATGTACGGCTCGGACTGGCCGGTCTGCACGCTCGGCGTCGCCTACGGCGGCACCCTCGACCTCACCCGCGAGCTGACGTCCCCACCCGAACACGAGCAGATCCTCACGACCACGGCCACCCGCGTCTACGGCCTCTGAGCGGTCTTCGCCAGCCGCGTCGGCGGCAGGTACTCCCGCACGAACGTCCGCTCCCAGCACGCGCCCGTCTCCCGCAGCTCGCGCCACGTCGTGTATCGGTAGCGGAACAGCCGGGCGCGCACATAGCGCGGGGGCTCGTCCGGCGGGAACGGCGAGCGGCGCAGCAGCTTCAGCGTGTCCCGGTCGTTCTCCAGGAGGCGCTCCACGAACGTGCCGAACCAGGAGTCGGCGTAGGCGGGGGAGAGGGCCGCGAACCACATCAGCCAGTCGAGCCGCAGATGATAGGGCGCGAACTGGCGCGGCCAGCGCCGCGGATCGCCCGGCTTGCCCTTGAACTCGTACTCACGCCAGTCCGAGTCCGCACGCGGCACGTCGTCCCGGGTGCCCTCGACCACCACCTCGTGGCGGACCCGGCTCACACTGCCGAACGCCCCGTAGGTGTTCACCAGGTGGAGCGGGTCGAAGGAGCGGTTCATCACCTGGCGGCGGGAGACCATGTTGCGCACCGGCTGGTAGCTGAGGCCCAGCAGCAGCGCCGCCACCGCGAGGACCACGACCACGTACCACAGCGGAGCGCCGGGCACCTCCGGCGGATCGGCCGGGAAGCGCACCACCGGCAGGGCCAGCACGATCGTGATCCAGTTCAGCCAGGCGAAGTTGCCCGACAGCACCAGCCACAGCTGGGTGACGATCATCAGTGCGGCGGCGGCCGTCGCGACGGGCTGCGGGGCGAACAGCAGGAACGGCACCACGAGCTGGGTGACGTGGTTCGCGGCCACCTCGACGCGGTGCGCCGGCCCGGGCAGATGATGGAAGAACCAGCTCAGCGGGCCCGGCATCGGCTGGGTCTCGTGATGGTGGTCCAGGCAGGTCAGCTTCCGCCAGCACTCGTCCCCGCGCATCTTGATCAGCCCGGCGCCGAACTCCACCCGGAACAGGATCCAGCGCAGCAGGAACAGCACGACGACCGGGGGCGCCACCTCGTCGTTGCCGAGGAACACGGCGAGGAAGCCGACCTCCAGCAGCAGCGACTCCCAGCCGAACGAGTACCAGGTCTGCCCCACGTTGACGATCGACAGGTACAGCACCCACGGCACCAGCCACAGCAGCATGCCGCCCCACAGCGGCAGCAGCGAGTCCACCCCGGCCAGCAGCGCCGCCGACACCGCGCACCCCGCCCAGGCGCAGAGCGCGAAGAAGCGGTCCGAGTAGTGCAGCTGGAACAGGCTCGGCGCGCGCTTGAACGGTACGCGTTCGACGAACCGCGGCACCGGCAGCATGCCGCGCCGCCCGATCAGCGCCCGGAACTGCAACGCGGCCGTCAGGAACGCGACCAGGTACACGCCGGCCAGCGCCCGCTGGAAGACCAGCCGGCTCAGCCAGTACTCGGATGCGGTGAACCAGTCCACTGCCGTGTGCTCCTCCCGGTGCGGCGCCGGACCCCAGTGTCACGCTCCGTGTACCACCGCTCCGGACGCGTACCCCGGGCGAGTGAACCGAACGCCGCGGACGGTCCGCCCGGCACCCCCGCGGGGGTCTTGACCAACAGAAGGGGACCGGTGCCGCCGAGAGGCCCGTAGACTCGGCGCATCCGGTCGAAGAATCGGACGAATCCTGGCAAGGTGGGCCCATGGCTGATCGGGGAGCGAGCGCCCTGTCACCCCCGGACGACTGGCCCGCCCAGCCGGACCCGATCCTCGCGCTCAACCGGATGGGCAGCTTCGACTGGGATCTGGACACCGGCCTGATGGCGATGGACGCCCAGGCCCACGCGGTCTTCGACGTGCGCCCCGATGAGTACGACGACCACCCCGAGACCCTCTCCAAGCGCGTCCCGCCCGACGAGGCCCGGCGTCTGGACACGGCCGTCTCCCAGGCCCTGAAGGACGGCAGCGAGAACTATGGCGCCTACTTCCGTCTCCGCCGCCGCGACGGCACGCTGCGCTGGACCCACACCCAGGGCTACATCCGGCGCGACGACACCGGACGCCCCCGCCGCATCATCGGCATCATCCGGGACGCCACCCAGGAGCTCGGCGACAGCGACGCCCGCCTCGGCCAGGCCGCCCAGGACGGGGCCCGCCGGCAGCAGGCCAGCGTCGTCGAACTCACCACGGCCGCCCTCGCCCACGCCCGCACCGTCCAGGACGTCATCGACGTCCTCAAGGACACCCACGGCGTGACCCACCTGGGTGCCACCAGCCTCGTCATGGGCCTGGTCGAGGCCGACCGCATCCGCCTGGTCGCCGAGGGGCCCGTGGGCAGCTTCGTCCCCGGCACCCGGGTCACCCGGATCGACGAGCCCTACCAAGATGAGCGAGGCCGTACGGACCCTCGGCCCCTGCTTCATCGAGTCGCCGGAGGAAGTTCGCCGAGCGCTATCCGGGTGCTGGTGGGCCGCACCTCACCGACCTGAACATCACGTCGGCCGCCTATCTGCCGCTCATCGTCCAGGCCCGGCCCATCGGCGCGATGGGCCTGCTCTACAGCGACCGGCGAGGCTTCACCTCCGAGGAGCGCGATGTCCTCGTCGCCCTCGGCAGCAGCATCGCGCAGAGCATGCAGCGGGCGATGTTCTACGAGCAGGAGATGGATCTCGCGCAGGGCCTCCAGCAGGCCATGCTGCCCCGGACCATCCCGAGCGTGCCCGGGGCCGACGTGGCCGTCCGCTACCGCGCCGCCACCATCGGCGGCTCCGTCGGCCGTGACATCGGCGGCGACTGGTACGACCTGATCCCGCTGCCCGGCGGCCGGGTCGGCGCCGTCATCGGCGACGTCCAGGGCCACGACACGCACGCGGCCGCCGTCATGGGCCAGTTGCGCATCGTGCTGCGCGCCTACGCCGCCGAGGGGCACACCCCGGCCGCCGTGATGGCCCGCGCCTCCGTCTTCCTGCACGAACTCGACACCGACCGGTCCGCCACCTGCCTCTACGCGGAGGCCGACCTGACCACGGGCGTCCTCCAGATGGTCCGGGCCGGCCACATCGATCCGCTCGTGCGCCACACCGACGGCAGCTGCCGCCGGGCCACCGTCCCGGGCGGACTGCCGCTCGGCCTGTCCGCCGAGTTCGGCCGCCTCGACTACCCCGTGGCCACCCTGGAGCTCGACCCCGGCGACACCCTGCTGCTGTGCACCGACGGCCTGGTGGAGCAGCCCGGCGCCGACCTCGACGACGGCATGCGCACCCTGACCGCGCTCGTCGCCACCGGCCCCGACGACGTACGGGACCTCGCCGACCGGCTCATCGACGTGGCCGCCGAACGCGGCGGCGACGACGACGTGGCGCTGCTCCTGCTGCGCCGGCGCGGCCCCGACGGCCCGCAGTACGGCGGCCGGCTCCAGCGGCACGTGGCGCCCGGCGACCCGGCGGCCCTGACCGAGGCCCGCCACATGATCCGCACCGCGGTCGGCACCTGGGGCGCCCGGGACCGCGCCGACGAGATCGAACTGGTCGCCGACGAGCTGATCACCAACGCCCTGATGCACACCGAGGGCTCCGCGATCGTCACCCTGCGGGCCCTCACCGGCTCCGAGCGCCGGCTGCGCGTCGAGGTCGAGGACTCCTCCAGCGCCCTGCCGCGCCGTCGCGAGGCGGGCGAGTCGGGCGTGTCCGGGCGGGGCCTGCTGCTGGTCGACCTGCTCACCGACGTGTGGGGCGTGGAGGCCCGGGGCGGCGGCAAGGCCGTGTGGTGCGAGTTCGTGGTGCCCGGACGCGACTAGTGCCGCGGCGGGCGACGTTCGCCCGTCGAGGAGCGGCGTCCGGTGCGGCGAGTGGGGGTGCCCCCTGCTCGAAGAGCTCGGGGGAGCGTGCCGGGCGTCGCGACGGGGCGAACATTGCCTGTCGGGGCACTACGGCCCTCCTGGTGGCACTCTGGACCCATGCCGGAACTCCCCGAGGTCGAGGCGCTCAAGGACTTCCTGACCGAGCACCTCGTCGGCCACCAGATCGTCCGCGTGCTGCCCGTCGCGATCAGCGTGCTGAAGACGTTCGACCCGCCGCTGTCCGCCGTCGAGGGCCACGAGGTCGCCGCCGTACGCCGGTACGGCAAGTTCCTCGACATCGCGACCGCGGACGGCCCGCACCTCGTGACCCACCTGGCCCGCGCCGGGTGGCTCCAGTGGAAGGATCGCCTCCCGGACGGCCCGCCCCGCCCCGGCAAGGGCCCCCTCGCGCTGCGTGCGGCCCTGGAGACCGGCGCCGGCTTCGACCTGACCGAGGCCGGCACCCAGAAGCGGCTCGCGGTGTACGTCGTGGAGGACCCGCAGGAGGTCCCGGGCGTCGCCCGGCTCGGCCCGGACCCGCTGGCCGACGACTTCGACGAGCGGCGCCTCGCGGAGCTCCTGGCCGGTGAACGGCGTCAGCTCAAGGGCGCGTTGCGCGACCAGAGCCTGATCGCGGGTGTGGGCAACGCCTACAGCGACGAGATCCTGCACGCGGCGAAGATGTCGCCCTTCAAACTGGCCGCGTCCCTGAGCGCGGCGGAGACGGGGCGGCTGTACGCGGCCCTGCGCGACACCCTCACCGACGCGGTCGAGCGCTCCAGGGGGGTCGCGGCCGGCCGCCTGAAGGCCGAGAAGAAGAGCGGCCTGCGGGTCCACGGCCGTGCCGGCGAGCCCTGCCCGGTGTGCGGCGACACCATCCGCGAGGTGTCCTTCAGCGACTCCTCGCTCCAGTACTGCCCGACCTGCCAGACCGGTGGCAAGCCGCTGGCGGACCGCAGGATGTCCCGGCTGCTGAAGTAGTCACCAGGAGCCGCTGCCCACCAGGTAGGCGATGCCCATGAGGACGGCCAGGACCAGCACCGGGATCGCCAGCCCCTTGGCGACCGAGGTCAGGGTCCGTGTGCCGCCGGCGGCCCGCTCGGAGTAGAGGTCCCGCCGTTGTCCCAGCTCGCGCCGGGCGAGCACGCCGACGACCAGGGCGAGCGCGGCGGTGATCAGCGACAGGATGAGCGGCGTGAACGCTCCGTGGGCCTGCAGGTTGTCCTCGATGTTGCCGTCGACCCCCTCGTCGCTCCGTTCCGCGACGGCCACCGCCGCGGCCTGTACGGCTATGACGAGCGTGATGACCGCGGTGACGGCGAGGGCGAGGGCGGTGCCGGCGAGGGCAGGGGCGAGGGGGCGGGTCTGCCCCCGGGCCGGTGTGCGGGTCCTCGGGGGTGGTGAGGTCGGGGGCTTGCGCCCGGGGGGCGGGGATGTCGCGGGCCTGCGCGCGGAGGGTGGCGAGGTCGCGGGCCTGCGCGCGGAGGGCGGGGACGTCGCGGGCGTGTGCGCGGAGGGCGGGGGAGTCGCGGGCTCGCGCGCGGGCGGCCGGGAAGGCGGGGGCTCGACGATCGCCGTTTCCTGGTCGTGCGCTCCCTGGCCCGGCACACGCTGTCGCGGTGGGCGGGGCGGGGCCTCGACGTCGGGCCCGGCGGGGGGTGCGGACTCGTGCGCCGGCCCCACCACGGCCTCGACGTGGATCACCGCCTCGTCGGCCACGCCCTTCAGCGTGATCTCTCCGGACAGCCGCCCTTCGGCGGCCGTGTCGACATGGACCCGGAGGCCGTCCGCGGCCGGCTCGACGCGCAGCCACGGCTGGGCGGGCTGGGCCACGCAGTGCCTGGCCAGCGGCGGGCCCTGCAGGGTCACGGACTTCTCCTGCGAAGGCGAGCCCCTCGGCACCAGGCCGAAGTCCAGGCGGTCCGGGGACGGCGCGAGGTGTATCTCGCGCAGGGCGCGGTGTGCCAGAGCGGCGATCTGGCGAAATGATAAATAGCCCGCGACCTCCACCAGGGTCTGGCGCGCCCCCTCCGCCACGGGCAGGCTCTCGTCCCGCACCCGAGTTGTCCAGCTCCCAGGACGGCCCCCTGCCGGGTGAGGACGTTGTCGCTTTTCGAGGGGCGGCCCGCAGCGAGACCGGGGTGGGCACGGCGGCGATCTTGATGCGGCCGCGCCGGCTGTGCGCCAGATGGAACTCACCCCGCATCTCCACCGTCTTCTTCGGCGTCTGGTTGGGGTTCTGCTCCCGGACGTGCTCGTAGACGTAGTCGTACAGGTCGTCCAGGGACACCTCGCCGTCCGCGTCGAGGTCGGCCTCGCCGGTCCCCAGGCCCTGCACCACCGCGTGCGTGAACACCGAGGGGCGCGGAGCGGAGTTCTCGGCGAGCTGGTCCCCCTCGAAGGCGTACTCCATGGAGTCGGACGCCGTGATGACGGCCCAGCCGCGCCCGCCGGCCGGCTTGTCGCTCGGGAAGGACTCGAGGACGTTCACATCCCCCGAAGCGCGCACGGAGGACGAGCCCCGGGAGAAGGCGCCTCCGTAGCAGCAGTCCAGGAAGAGGACGGTCCGGCCGGCCTTCGTGCGGGACATGCACCCGCGGACGAACTGGGCGGGAATCGCCGTGGCGTCCAGCAGCGGGGGCTCGGTGTCGCCGGCGGCGAAGTACAGCTCGCCGGACTCGCTCTTGAGGCCGTGGCAGGAGAAGTGCAGCAGGAGGGTGTCGTCGCGACGGCGGTCGTTGAAGAAGCGCTGGATGTGCCTGCGCATGGCGTCGGCGGACGCGTTGCGCACCACCTCCACCTCGAAGTCGCCGATCCGCGCGTCGTGCAGGACCCCGGCGAGAGCCGCGGCGTCCTGCGCGGGCGCCCGGAGCTTCTTGAGCCCCTGGTCGGCGTAGCGGTCGTTGGCGATGATCAGCGCGTGCCGGGAGTCGGTCATGGCGGCGCTCCGGCCGGGGCATGGCGTTGGACGAAGGCCTTGAACGCGTCCTCGACCTGCTCGTCGGTCGCCTCGGACACCTCCAGGACGTCGCCGTCCATCTCCAGGTGCAACGAGGGACGGGTGTCGTGGGCCCTGCCCAGCCACGACCGGATCACGGTCACGACCTGGTTCAGGGCGGTCGCCGAGCTGCCCAGGGCCACGAGCAGCGCACCGACCTGTGTCACGTCCACGGCTCGCGCGCCGGGCGGCACCTCCCCGGCGGGCAGCGCGCTGACGTCGTCCACCTCGACGTCGAGTAGTTCCTCACGCAAATAGCCGGTCAGCTCCGCCACGCGTTCGGCGTCCGCCTCCTCCTCGGAAAGGAGGATCGTCAATTGGTTCTCCACCGGCTCAGCCCCTTCGTCCGTGCTCGCAGGGGCGGCGCGGAGCCCACCCTCAACGGACCAACAGACGCTCCGCGTCGGTACTTTCAGTGTCCGTCCGACGCTGTGGGCTGGCAAATCAGCACGGGGTCAGCGCGGCGGCTCCAGTGACACCAGACGTTCGCCGGTCGCCGTGCGGATCTCGTAGCGGGCGATCTCGTCGGCGTGCTTGGATGAGCTGGCCATCATCGTGTGCGGCTGTGCGTCGTGCCCCGGCCCGTGCCAGCTCGTCGCGGTCTCCTCGCTGCCGTCATGACCGACGATGACCAGATGGCAGGCGCGGGAGTCCGCCGAGTCCTTCACCTTCAGCTCGACCTGGCTGCCCGAGGCCCCGTCCTCCGTGGTGACCTGCGCCCACACTCCGGTCTGCGCGTCGGTCGCCGCGATCCGCGCGGGCGCCTCGTCACTGCCCGCGGCCATCATCGCGATCCCCGGTACCGACACCGCGAACGCCACCGACGCGGCCATGGCGAACAGAAGTCTCCGGCGTCCGGCCCGGCGCCGCGTCGCCACCTCGGCCAGCAGCCCGTCCAGCATGCGCGGACCGGGCTGCGCCATGGGGTGCACGAACCGTGGAGTCGACCGCCGGTACAGCATCAACTGCCGTGTCGTCGCGCCGAATTCCGTCACCTCTGCAGCGCACCGAGGGCACTCCATGAGGTGGTCCTCGAAGCGGAAGGCCTCCGCCTCGTCCAGCACGCCGAGCGCGTAGGCGCCGACGTCGCGATGCCTTTCCAGGGACCTCATGCCGAATCCTCGTGCCGTTGGGTGCGGGTGGGGTTACTCCTTGCTCCCACCGGTACGGACCAGGCAGCGGAATCACTCAAGCCGGTGACACAATCGCAACCTAAGGATTCGGAGCGCTCCGGCCCGCGGATTGGTCCCGGGTCGCAGAAATCTAAAAAAGATGGATGGCGAGGTGCCCCAGCGGCAGTCCGAGCTGCCAGGCGGGCGTCCAGACCTTCGGCCCCTCGTCCTCGCCGACCACCGGAGCGCCGCCCGGCACCGCGTTCAGATCGGGCGCGAGCAGCTCCGTCTCCTGGAGCCAGCGCCACGCCTCCTGAGCCAGTTCCAGGTCCGGCGCGGGCCGGCCGGACCCGGCGGCCTCGGCCGCGAGCTCGGCCAGCCGGTCGCGCACCCACTCCTGCCACGGCTGGTCGTACGCGGTCAGCGACAGCCAGGTCTCCAGCTGCGTGACCACCCGGATGCCCGACAGCTCCCCCTCGGTGTCGGAGAGGAAGATGGTCAGCGCCAGGGCATCCCGCCCGGCGCGGAACTCGAAGGACGTCGGCGGCATCAGATCGCCGGTCCGCAGCAGCTCGTCGGCGATGTACTCGGCGTACAACCACGCCATGGGAACGGTCAGTTCACCGCCGCTGCCGTCCGTGCTCTCCTGCCCTCTGTGCTGCATCCCTTCCTGCCTTCCTCCGGTACGTGCGCGTCGCCCGACACCGGGCCCCGGGGGCGCTGACAGCCCCCTCCGGAACACGGATGAGAACAGCCGATTACTCAACCGGGGTCCTCAGCAAGGCGCTTTACGGAGGCTTGACCCGCCCGTTGGTTTCAGCGCAGGTCGGTGGCGTAGCCCGGAAGCACCCGGCGCAGGGCGCGCAGCGCGTAGTACGCGCGGGACTTCACGGTACCGGGCGGGATTCCGAGGGCCGCCGCGGCTTCCGCCACACTCGCCCCCTGGAAGTACACGAGCACCAGGACTTCACGGTGCTCCGGAGTGAGTGTCTTCACAGCCCGGCGCACGTCGAGCGTCGCCGCGGCCCGCTCGGCGTGGTCGGAGATGACCCGTGCGTTCTCCAGTACCGCGTCGCCGACCTCGGCCGGCCGGGCCTGCCGGGCGCGCCGGGCGTCGATCGCGAGGCGCCGCCCGACGGTCATCAGCCAGGGCCGTACGGACTCGAAGTCGTCGGCGCGCAGGGCCTCGGGATGCTGCCAGGCGCGCACGAGCGTCTCCTGGACGAGGTCCTCCGCGCGCTGCCGGTCGCCGTCGGAGAGCCGGAGCAGGAGTGCGAAGAGGGGCCGGCCGTGCTCCCGCTGCAGTGCGGCGAGCTCGTGCTCGGCGGTCGTCCCGTTCGTGAGCGTGGATCCGGCCGTCATGGCCGTATGCCACCGCAGGGCGCGGCCCGGGGACAGGCCACGTACCCGGCTGTGCGGCGGACGGTCGATCGCGTCGACGAACGGTTCGACGAACGGTCGCGGCCGTCCGCCCTGGGCGCGCCAGACGGGCTAAAGAGCGTGTCGGAGCCGCGTGAGGCGACGTGGGCCTTCTTTCCTGATTGTCCGTAAATACGACAATGGTGCTCACGATGGGGTGAACGGATGATCGCACGCAGCCGACAGGTGGCCCTCGCTCTGACCGTCGTCCTCGCCGCGGGCGCCGCCTGCCAGGCCCGCGGCCACGAACCGCCCCGCCCCGTACGCCCGGCACCGTCCGCCGTCGCCCTCCGCGGCTTCACCCTGGTCGCCTCCGGCGACGTCCTCCCGCACAGCACGATCATCGACCGCGCCCGCTTCGACGCCGGCGGTGCCGGCTACGACTTCGGGCCGATGCTCGCGGGGATCCGCTCCGTCGTCTCCCGGGCCGACGTGGCCCTGTGCCACATGGAGACCGTGTACGGCGCGAACGGCGTCTACACCGGCTACCCCACCTTCAAGTCCCCGCCCGAGGTGGCCGGCGCGCTCGCCGCCACCGGCTACGACGGCTGCTCCACCGCCTCCAACCACACCCTCGACGACGGTGCCGGCGGCATCCGCCGCACCCTCGACGCCCTCGACCGCGCGGGCGTACGGCACGCCGGCTCGGCCCGGACCGAGGACGAGGCGAACACGGTGACGATGCTCCGGGCCGGTTCGGCGAAGATCGCACACCTCGCCTACACCTACGACACGAACGGCCTGCCGCTCCCGGCCGGGCAGCCCTGGGCCGTCAACCTCATCGACGAGACCAAGGTCCTCGCCGACGCCCGGGCCGCGCGCCGGGCGGGCGCCGACGTGGTCGTCGTCTCCCTGCACTGGGGCACCGAATGGCAGGACGCCCCCGACGAGCGGCAGCTGAGCCTCGCCCGGAGCCTCACCGCCGCGCGGACCGGGGGACGCCCGGACGTCGACCTGATCCTCGGCACCCACGCACACGTCCCGCAGGCGTACGAGAAGGTCAACGGCACCTGGGTCGTCTACGGCATGGGCGACCAGATCGCCGGCGCGATGTACAACCACCAGGGCGCCCAGGACCCGCGCGGCAACCAGTCCAGCCTCGGCCGCTTCACCTTCGCCCCGCCAGCACGGCCGGGCGGCCGCTGGGAGGTCACGAAGGCCGAGTTCGTCCCCCAGCTGTTCGACGTCGACGCCGGCCGGGTCGTCAACCTCAACCGGGCGATCGCCCAGGGCGCCGAGGTACAGGGCGTCCGCGACCGCATCCGCGACGTCGTGCTCAGCAGGGGCGCGGCCCAGGACGGCCTGGTGATGGGGGAGTAGGCGGGGCCCGCTCCCGCCTCTAGGGCACCACGGTCACCGGCCAGCGGCCCGCCTTCACCAGACGTATGGCCACCGAACCGACGATCCGGTGGCCCGCCTGCTCGGACGCGCCCACCACCACCGCGTCCGCCTTGAGTTCGTCCGCCGCCTGTACCAGGCCGTTGTACGGATCGCCGCGGAACGTGTGGAACTCCCAGCGGACCTCGAACACCCCCTTGAGCCGCTCGGCCGCGTCCCGGATCTGCGCCACCAGGTCCTCGGCGATCTCGTCGGTCGTCTCGGCCACCGGCGCCCCGAGCGCGGCGCCGGCCGCCAGGACCGGCTGCACGTACACCACGGCGAGCAGCGCGTGCTGCCGCCGGGCCAGACCGCCGGCGTAGGCCGCGGCCCGCAGGGAGGAGTCGGAGCCGTCCACCCCGGCCACGATCACCTTCGGGCCGTCCGTGCCCCGCTCGAACTGATGGGAGTGCTGTTCCGTCACGCCGCGAGGCTATCGGAACCCGCAGGTCCGGCCGTCGCGCGGGAGCGCTCGAGGGGCGGGAGGACCCGGGTGTTCCTGGAGTCGACACATGAGTGCCATCGCGGACACCGGGACGGCCGAGGGCTTCGTATCCGTACCGTCGATGCGCAAGTTGTGGGGAAGGGGGCACCCGAAGGGCGGACGGCGGCCCGCCACCACGGAGGGGCTGCCGTCGTTGGCGGTGCTCGGCCTCGCCGGAGGGGACGGGACCGAGCCCGCCGACCCTTTCTCCGGGCTGTCCGACCAGGTCCGCGTCCGGCACGTCAAACTCGACCGGCCGCGCGCCGCCGCCACCGACCCCTACCCGGTCGGCGTCCCGGCCCGCACCCCTGTTCCTCACCGGACTGACGATCCGGGAGACCCTGCCGTTCCCCCTGGTGCGCCGCCACTGACCCGTCTGCGTCGGCTGTCCGGGTGAAACCGTGCCGCCGCACCGGTGTTGCTCAGGTGCGTCGGCCTCCCGCCGGGCGACTGATGAGTCATGAAGAAGGATCAGTTGCTCACCCGGCGCGGGGTGTTGATCGCCGGCGCCGGTGCCGTGGGAGCGGCCGCCACGGCCGGTGTCCTCACGGGAGTCACCGGTGACGGCTCCGCCGGGTCGTCCGTCGCGGCGGCAGGCCCGCAGGCCCGCCGCCCGCTCAACTCCAGCGCGTACCGGCTCCAGCCCCTGACCGGATACGCCCCGCCGCGCGCCGCGCCCCGCCGGACCCTGGTCCGCCGCGAACCGCTGCTGCGCCTCTCCGGACGCGGCCGCATCCTTGGTGCTGAACTTCGACGACGGCCCCGGACCCCCGCTACACCCCGGGCCATCCTGGACACCCTCGCCGAGTACGACGTACGCGCGATGTTCTTCGTGTGCGGCGAGATGGCCGCCGACCACAGGGAACTGCTGGCCCGGATGGCCGACGAGGGCCATGTCGTCGGGAACCACACCTGGTCGCACCCGCTGCTCACCCGCCTGAGCCGCCGGCAGATCCACTCCGAGATGGCACGCACCAGCGACGTCATCGAGGACGCCTACGGGGAGCGCCCCGAGTGGTTCCGCGCCCCCTACGGCGCCTGGAACCGCACCGCGTTCCGGCTCGGCGCCGAACTCGGCATGGAACCCCTCGCCTGGACGGTCGACACCCTCGACTGGACGGCGCCCGGCACCCGGGTCATCGTCGACCGGGTCGAGGACGGCGCCGCCCCCGGCGTCGTGGTGCTCTCGCACGACGCCGGGGGCGACCGCTCGCAGAGCGTGCGCGCCCTGCGGCGCTATCTGCCCGAACTGCTGGACTCCGGCTACCACGTCACCGTGCCCCGGCGGGACTACGCGTAGGTGACAGCGGGCCTTCCCCCGCCCGGCTCGGGACGCTCAGCGCACCTCGACCAGGCGGGCGAAGACCACGACGTTGCCCGCGTATCCGCTCTGCTGGGAGAAACCGCCACCGCAGGTGATGACCCGCAGTTCCGCCGCGCCCTTGGAACCGTAGACACGGTCCCCGGGGAAGTTCTCCTTCTCGAACACCTCGATGCCGTATACCTCGAACACGACGGTCTTTCCGTCCTGCCGGGCGACCTCGATGCGGTTGCCCTTCTTCAGGGCGCCGAGCGCGTAGAAGACGGCGGGGCCCTGCTGGTTGTCGACATGGCCGACGACGACCGCGGTGCCCTTCTCGCCGGGGGTGACGGCGCCGGTGAACCAGCCGGCCAGGTTCGGGTCCTCCGGCGGCGGCGCGCCGACCCAGCCGTCCGCGTCCAGGCCCACGGGCAGCACGGGCGCGTCGACCCGGATCGCCGGGATCCTGACCCGGGCCGGCGGGGCGAAGGGCAGCGGCCGTACGGCCCCGGCGAAGGTGCCGCCGGGCAGACGGCTGTCCGCCGCGGCCGCGGTCGCCGGCTGCGGCGGGCCCTCGTCGAACTCCCCCGAACCGTTCCGGATGAGCGCGAGGCCGGTCAGCAGAACAAGCGCTATCACGCCCCACGGGACGCGCTTCGCCTTCCGCCGCGCCTCCTCCTCCGCCTCGGCCAGCTCGGACGCAGACATTCGTCATCCCCTCTCGACGCGGCCGTCGCCGTGTCATTCGCGCATACCAGAACGCTAAGCGCCGTGCGCGAAAGCGGCGACGGAGCAGGGGCGAACGGGTGGCGGCCCCATGGGTCGGTGCGCCGTCCGAGCAGTGGTGCGCCATCCGAGTTTGCGGCCGCGCGGAAATTTCCGACCCACTGTGACCTGCGGCGATATCCGATTGCGCGGGTTTTTCGCGGCATGCTTGATCACCAGGACGGACCATTCCCGAAATGCGGCTCGTGGAAAGGCAACTGACTGTCTTTCTGGGAGGCGCTTTCTCGCCGATCGACCGGGGACGGGTCCCGGGGCGTCTTCCGCGGAGGTTCTCATGCCCAACACTCGCGCCCTGGCGGTCGCCGGCGCCGCGGTCGCCGCCCTCGGCCTCTCCGCACCCGCGGCCGTCGCCTGGGACACGCCCAGCAACATCGTCGCGATGCCCAACATGATCGCCCGCGGCGGCCAGCTGACCATCACGGTCGACGGCTGCCGCAATGGCGGCACGGCGACCTCCAACGCGTTCTCGCCGACGAGACTCACGCCCATCCACGGCGCCAACAACACGGCGAGGGGCATCGCCCTCATCAACAACAACGCCCGCCCGGGGCCGTACGACATCACGGTCATCTGCGACGGCAGGAGGCTGACCAAGCCGCAGGCGTTCACCGTCATCGGCGGTGTCCGCGGCGGTGTCGGCGGCGGCAGCACCACCGGCGCCACCCCGACCGACATGGCCATCGGCGGTGGCCTCGTGGCCGCGGCGGTCGTCGGAGGCGGCGTGTTCTGGATGCGCCGCCGTGCCGAGCGCCGCGTCTGACCCGACGTCTCGCTCCTCGCTTCCCGGACGGTCGGTCGCCTCGCACGTGAACGGTCTTCGCCCCGGGGGGGGGGGGGGGGGATCCGGGGCGAAAGACCTGTAGGCGGCACAGGGCGACAGGTCAAGGCGGCCTCCTAGTCGGTGCGAGCGGCGTGTGAAGTTGTACGCCGCGCCGAAGCGGAACCGGCGATGAGCACACCGCCGAGTCCGATCTCCTTGAGGTCGAAGCCGGCGAGGGGCCGCCCTCACCGGCGTGCACGCCCTTCGTCGGATGGCGGCCCTGGGGCCCGGGGTGGTGCCCCGGGTGGTCCGCCGGAGGGCGGCCGGAGATGGTCAGGCGTGCGGTGCCGCTCGTCCTCTCGCAGACGAACTCCACGTCGTAGACATCGCCGGGCTCGGCGTTCCAGTCGACCACCGCCGTCGTCCACGACTGCCACGGCGCGATGGTGACCACGTCGAAGACCGGCGAGGAGACCGCCGCCTCCCCCCGGCACGCGTTGCGGTCCACCCGCAGAATGACCTTGCCGCCCGGATTGACGGTGGAGGGATCGACACTGAAGCCGAAATCGCTCCGGACCGCCGCGTCGGCGGCCGGCACGCAGGAGGTGAGGGCGCCGGCGCCCAGCAGTACGGCCGTGGCGACGCATATCCCGCGCATGGTGACCTCCGGGTCCCCGAGGAGCAGCCGCGGACCTGTTCCGCTCGCGTCACAAATGCACCTCGATGCCCGAAACGCTATGAACTCGCGATCGACGGCGCGATCGCAGTCGCGCGAATGGGGCACCCGTGTGGGCCGCCCGGGGGAACCCCGCGTACGGCGGTCGGGGGACGGCGACGGTGTGTCGCTCGCCCCCCGGTCCGCGTCCGTGGTGCGGAGGCGGTCAGTCCCCGACGCCCGGGAAGAGGTTGAGGAAGGGGTCCGCCGAGGCGGTCACGCCCCTGCCGTAGGGCGAGTCGAAGTCCCAGATCAGGAACAGCAGGAAGGCGATGAGTGCCGAGAACAGCCCGGCGAGGACCAGTTCCCGCGTGGTTCTGCGGATCTGCAGGGCGAAGATCATCCCGATGGTGATGACGGCTCCGGCGATCAGCCCGAACCACACCACGCCCGGCATGGTCTCCCCGGTCGACTCCGCCCGGGCGACCCGGGCCTGATTGGCCATGGTCACCTGGTCGAGGAGCGGCTGGTAGGCCTGGGCCTCGAAGTCCGTCGCCGGCTCGTAGTCGGTGACGTCCTGGCGCACGCGTTCGAAGAGCTCGTCGCCCCGTTCCGTGACCTGGGACTTGTCGGCCATGGTGTCCCACTCGGTGGTGACGACATGGCTCACGTACGACCGGATGTCCTCCCGGATGCGGTCGCGTGCGTCGGCCGGGTAGACCCGGACCCGCTCCGAGATCTCGTGCAGTGCGGTGGCTTCCGCCTGGACGTGGTCCTGGGCGGCGCTGCGCCCCTCCCAGACTCCGGCGATCGCCAGGCCCAGGACGATGGCGTACACCACGCCGATCCACATCGTCATGTATTCGATGACGTCCGGGGTCTCGCTGGGGTCCTCGTCGTCGGCCGCCGCGCGGTGCCGTACGAAGGTGATGACGACCACCACGACGCAGGCGGCGAGCATCGCGAGGGTGAGAACAAGCCATTCCGGCAAGAGGTGCCTCCAGTGCTTCAGGGATCAGCGCGCGCGCAGCGCGGCGACGGCGACCACCGCGGGCACCGTGACGAGCAGGACGAAGGTGAGGGGCGAGATGGTGTTGTTCGAGCGTCGCGGTCGTGGCGCGATGCGGTACGCCGGGTAGTGCACGGGCGTGGCGGCGGGACGCTGCGCGGGCTCGGCCGGCGGCGCGGGTGCCGGGGCCGGGGGTGGCGGAGGTACGGGCCTGGGGGCCGGCCGAGGCGGGGGTGCAGCCGGGCGGGGAGCGGGCGGCGGCGGTTTCGGCCGGGCCGTGGGTGACGGTTTCGGGGGCGGAGGTGAGGGCTTCGGCCAAGGTGTGGGCTTCGGGGGCGGTGTGGGCTCCGGCGACGGGGTCGGAGTCGGTGTTGGTGTCGGAGTCGGCGTCGGCGTCGGCTTCGGTGGAGGGGGCGGCGGCGTGGGGGTGGGGGTCGGTGGCGGTGGTGGGCACGGCGGCTTGGTCGGCCAGGTCTTGCTCCCGGCGTACGCCACCGCCTCTGTGCCGTCCGGCCCCGTCGAGGCGTACGCGCAGGCGTCGGCCGTCGCCGGTCCCGCCGGTGCGCCGACGAGCGCCCAGGTCAGCGTCGCCACCGCCAAGGCCCTTGCGGCGAGGGCGGATTGAGTCGATAGGGGTCCATACACGACGAAGATCATGAGCTTTGTTCCGCCGGGACGCGCCGGGATACAAGGGAATTGCCCCGAAAGGGGGATTTCCGGGCGCGGCTGGTTTGGTCAGCGGCAGTGCCCGTCACAGGTTCCCGAAAGAAATTTGGCCGTTCGTTGAACACGGACGCGGTCCCCATGCGTACTCATGACCGTGCGGCGGCGCAGCAGGGCGCTGCAACACCCTTGCGATTATGGGGAGTTGTTGACGATGAAGACCTCCTGGCGGAGCGCTTCGCTCGTGGCGAGCGCCGCGGCGGTAATGGCGCTGACGACGGCGTGCGGCCAGGACAGCCCTCCGGCGGCCAGTCAGAACGTGGGCGCCACGGCGGCACCCGGAGACTACGGAAGCATCGGCGCCGGCTCGGGCACCGGGGGCGTGGGGGCCGGCACCAGCGCCCCGGCCTCGCCGAGCGCTTCCAGCCCGTCCAACCCCGCGGGCAAGCTGTCCGTCTCCACCGCCGAGAAGGTCGGCAAGGTCGTGACCGACAGCCTGGGCCTGACCCTCTACCGGTTCGACCAGGACACCGAAGAGCCGCCCAAGTCGAACTGCGACGGCGACTGCGCCAAGACCTGGCCGCCGGTCCCCGCGGACGACTCCGAGGCCGGCGAGGGCATCGACAAGGCGCTGCTGGGCTCGGTCACCCGGGCCGACGGCACCAAGCAGCTGACCGTCGGCGGCTGGCCGGCCTACCGCTACGCCAAGGACGTCAACGCCGGTGACGTCAAGGGCCAGGGCGTGGGCGGCAAGTGGTACGCGCTCGCCCCCGACGGCAAGAAGGCGCAGGGCGGCGGGGCCGGGGAGGGGGAGGCCGAGCAGGCCGGGCTGTCCACCCGTAAGGACCCCAAGCTCGGCGAGATCGTCGTCGACAAGAACGGCATGACCGTCTACCGGTTCAAGAAGGACGAGGCCTGGCCGAAGCCCGTCTCCAACTGCATCGGCGAGTGCCTGAAGAAGTGGCCGCTCGTGGAGCCCGTCGACTTCGCCGACACCAAGGGCATCCAGGAGAAGGGCTACATGGTCTTCGACCGGACCGACGGCAAGGGCAAGCAGCAGACGATCAACTGCTCGCCCATCTACACCTTCGCCGGTGACAAGGCTCCCGGTGACACCAACGGCCAGGGCGTCGGCGGCACCTGGTACGCGGTGCGGCCCGACGGAAAGCTGGTCGGCGCGTCTGAGTAGTAGTGAAACCTCCCCAGGGTTGATCAGTTCGCCGCCCGGCGACGCCGACCCGGTCCGCCCCTCCGTGCCGCACGGAGGGGCGGACCGTTTTGCCGTGCTTCACCTGACCTCATCGAATTCCTGATGCTCTTCCCGTTCCACTCCGGAACTCTCCGGAAATGCCTCGAACACTGTTCGCCATGTGTTCGAAGCGTATGCGGGCGGGTATCAATTCGGCACGTGCCGCAGGCAGTGACCGGGAACGGATGGTCAATTTCCGTTTCGGGTCGCTCCATTGGCGGGCGATCAGTAGCCTCTGCTCGAACACCGGATCGCCTACGCCTTGGAGAGATAGATGGAGCGTCCCGCCTGGGCTCCACGGAGCATCGACATCTCGGTGCCCAGCGTTTCCCGGATGTACGACTACTACCTGGGTGGATCGCACAACTTCGAGGTCGACCGGGAAGCGGCCCGCAGGGCCATGGAGTTCATGCCGGGACTGCCCAAGATCATGCAGGCGAACCGGGCGTTCATGCGCCGCGCCGTGCGGTACGCGGCCGGCCAGGGCATCACCCAGTTCCTGGACATCGGCTCCGGCATCCCCACCTTCGGCAATGTGCACGAGGTGGCCCAGGCCGCCAGTCCCGGCGCGCGCGTGATGTACGTCGACCACGACCCGGTGGCCGTCGCCCACAGCCAGGCGGTCCTGGAGGGCAACGCCGACGCGGGCATCGTCGCCGCGGACCTCCGCAAGCCCCAGGACGTCCTCAGCAGCGTCGAGCTGGAGCGGCTGATCGACCTGAATCAGCCAGTGGCCCTGCTCCTCGTTGCCATACTGCACTTCGTGGAAGACGAGGACGACCCGTACGGGGCGGTGGCCGAGCTGGGCGAGGCGCTCGCCCCCGGCAGCCTGCTCGTGCTCACCCATGCCTCCTACGAGGGCATACCGCTGCCGCAGGAGCGGGCCGGGGGCGCGGTGAGCGTGTACGAGGACATTCGCAGTCCGCTGATCATGCGCTCGCGCGAGGAGATCGCGCGGTTCTTCGAGGGGTACGACATGGTGGAACCCGGACTGGTGGCGATGCCGTGCTGGCGACCCGACACCGCACCGGAGGACGAGGATCCGTATGCGTTCTCCGGGTTCGCGGGCGTGGGGCGTACGGCGTGATCGCGGAACCGGACGGGCCGGAGGACAGACTGCGGCGGTTCGCGACGATCTGGAGCCGGGCGGTCTTCCCGGTGACCTCGACGTCGTCGACCCGACCGGAGTTCGAGGAACAACTGCTGCCGCTGGCCCGGCGGTTGAGCGAGGCACTGCGGGCCCGCGCCTTCGACTCCGACGAGGGCCGGACGGTGGGCGCCGCCCTCGTGGAGGCGCACTGCACCGACCCGGAGGCGCTCAGCCGCACGCTGGACTGCGTGGACGCCTACCTGGTCCTGTACTGCGGCGGCGACGGCGACCAGGAGGACCTGCGGGCCCGCTGCGCGCGACTGCAGCACGCGATGGCCGCCGGCTTCGCGCGGGCACTGCGGAGCCGGACGCTCGCCGAGCAGGAGGCCATCGCCCAGGCCGCCCTCAAGGCGCAGGGCGTGGTCGCGCAGGCCCTGCACGCGAGCGAGGCCCGCTTCCGCGCCGTCTTCGAGGGCGCGGCCATAGGCATCGGCATGGCCGACCTCGAAGGCAACATCCTCCAGGTCAACGGCGCGCTGCTGCGCATGTTCGGAATCTCCGAACAGGCGCTGCGCAGCCGCAACGTCATGGAGTGGACCCACCCCGACGACGCGCCGCAGACCTGGCGGCTCTACGAGGAGCTCGTGCGCGGCGAGCGGGAGCACTACCACCTGGAGAAGGCGTTCTACCGCCCTGACGGAACGGTCCTGTGGACCAACCTGACGGTCTCCCTGCTGCGCGACGCCGACGGCGCACCGCAGTACCAGCTCGCCCTCATGGAGGACACCACCGAGCGGCGGCTGCTCAACCTGCGCCTGCGCTACGAGGCCACGCACGACGCCCTCACCGGCCTGCCGAACCGTACCTTCTTCTTCGAGCGCCTGGAGAAGGCACTGGGCGCCGGGAAGGGCCAGCGGTTCGGGCTGTGCTACCTCGACCTCGACGGCTTCAAGACCGTCAACGACAGTCTCGGTCACGCGGCCGGCGACCGGCTGCTGGTGGAGGTCGCCGACCGGCTCCAGTCCTGCGCCACCGCGCCCGGCGAGATGGTCGCGCGGCTCGGCGGTGACGAGTTCGTGGCGCTGACCACCGGCCCCGACACCCAGCGCGAGGTCGACGAGCTCGCCGCCCGGATCATGAACGCGCTGCTCGCCCCCATCAGCGTCGACGGCCGGGAGCTGACCGTGCGCGGCAGCATCGGCATCGTCGAGGGCCCGGCCGGGGAGCGCGGCCCGGCGGAGGTGCTGCGCAGCGCGGACATCACCATGTACCGGGCCAAGTCGGCCGGAGGCAACCGCTTCGAGCTGGCCGATCCGGAGGCGGACGCCCGCGCGATCACCCGCCACGGGCTCACGACCGCGCTGCCGACGGCCCTGGAGCGGGGCGAGTTCTTCATCGAGTACCAGCCACTGGTGCACCTCGGCGACGGCAGTGTGCGCGGCGCGGAGGCCCTGGTGCGCTGGCTGCATCCGCAGCACGGCGTCCTCGGCCCGGACCGCTTCATCCCGCTCGCCGAACACACCGGGCTGATCGTGCCGCTCGGCCGCTGGGTCCTGGAACAGTCCGTACGGCAGGCCCGCGAGTGGCGGGAACTGCACGGCGGCGCGGAGGCCGTGGGCCCGCTGCGGATCAACGTGAACCTCTCGCCCTGCCAGCTGACCCACCCCGGTCTGGTCCAGGACACCGTCGACATCCTGGAACGCACGGGCATGGCACCGGACGCGCTCTGCCTCGAGGTCACGGAGTCGGCCCTGATCGGCGCGGACGACGACCTCCTGAAGCCGCTGCGCCGCCTGGCCGAAATGGGAGTCGACATCGCCCTCGACGACTTCGGCACGGGCTACTCCAACCTCGCCAACCTCCGCCGCCTCCCGGTCAGCATCCTCAAACTGGACCGCTCCTTCACCCAGAGCATGCAGCAGTTCCCGGCCGACCCCGTCGACCTCAAGATCGTCGAGGGAATCGTCTCCCTGGCCCACAGCCTGGACCTGGCGGTGACGGTCGAGGGCGTGGAGACAGGAGCCCAGGCCGAACAACTCCGCGTACTGGGCTGCGACACGGCCCAGGGCTGGTACTACGCCCGCCCGGGCCCACCGGAACGCCTGCACGAACTGGCCCTGGTGGACGCCACGGGCTAGGGAGTCATGCCTTTAGGGGCGCGGGGAACTGCGCGACCAGCCACAACGCACCCGCACCCCTGAACGGCGCTGACACACAACGGCGCTCCGGAAAGTCAACGTTCCAGCAACATCCGCTGCAACTCCCGAGCCGCCCGAGGCGGAGCCACATCACTGCGATGCGCCAGCGCAATCGTGCGGTGCAGGCCGGGTCTGGCCAACGGCGTCACCCGAAGGCCACGATCCGACCTCGCCGCCACCATCCGCGGCACCACAGCAACCCCCAGCCCGGCCCCCACAAACCCCAGCACCGCATCCATCTCCCCACCCTCCACCGCGAAGTCCGGCTCGAACCCCTCCGCACGGCACGCCGCCACCGTCAGCTCCCGCAGGTCGTACCCGTGCCGGAACATCACCATCCGCTCGCCCTCCAGGTCGCAGACCCGCACCGTGCGCCGCCCCCGGCCGGGCCTCGGCGCGTCCGGGGACGAGACCACGACCAGGTCCTCCCGCAGCAGCTCCACCGTGGTCAGCGCAGGTGACGGCGTCGGCAGGGGCAGCACCACCAGCGCCAGGTCCAGCGCACCCCGCGCCAGCTCCCGCACCAGGTCGTGCGAGCCGCCCTCCTCGATCAGCAGCCGAATCCCCGGATAGCGGTCGTGAAAGGCTCGCAGCACATCCGGCAGCAGTCCCGTGCACAGACTCGGCGTCGCCCCCAGCCGCACCCGCCCGCTCCGCAGCTGCGCCAGCTCCTGCACCTCGTGCCGGGCCGTCTCCGCGTCGGCCAGGATGCGTCTGGCCAGGGGCAGCAGCGCCTCCCCGGCGTCCGTGAGCGTGATGTTGCCGCGTGCGCGTAGGAACAGGTCCGCGCCCAGCTCCCGCTCCAGTGCCTTGATCTGCTGCGACAGCGACGGCTGCGCGACATGGACCAGATCGGCGGCCCGGGTGAAGTGCCGGGTCTCGGCGACGGCCACGAAGTACTGGAGCTGCTGGAACTGCATACTCGTACGATAGCCCCGTCCTATGGAATCAAGCCGGACCATGTCTTGGACCGATCGGCCGAGCGTCCGTAGCGTTCTGGCCATGGCTCTGGCAACGCGGACGGACCGACGGCCGTCCATGGCACGCACCGTGTGGGACTCCACCGTCGGCAAGAAGACCGTGATGGCGGTCAGTGGGCTGATCATGCTGCTGTACCTGGTCGTCCACATGATCGGAAACCTGAAGATCTTCTTCGGGGCCGGCGAGTTCAACCACTACGCCCACTGGCTGCGCACCGTCGGTGAGCCGTTCATGCACGACGAGTGGACGCTCTGGCTCGTCCGCGTCGTGCTGGTCGTCGCCGTCGTCGCCCACGCCACCTCGGCGTACCAGCTCAGCCGCCGCGACATCAGGGCCCGGCCCAGCAAGTACGTGCACAAGAAGCCGCGCGCCTCCTACGCGACACGCACCATGCGGTGGGGCGGCGTCATCCTCGGCCTGTTCATCGTCTGGCACATCCTCGACCTGACGACCGGCACCGTGCACTCCGGCGGCTTCCAGCACGGTCACCCGTACCAGAACGTCGTGGACACCTTCTCCACCTGGTACGGCAACGTCGTCTACATCGTCGCGATGCTCGCGCTCGGCCTGCACATCCGGCACGGCTTCTGGAGTGCCGCCCAGACCCTCGGCGTCGGCAGCCGCAGCCGGGACCGTGCCCTCAAGACCGTCGCGAACGTCCTCGCGCTGCTGCTCACGGCCGGCTTCATCGCCGTACCCGTGGGCGTCATGACCGGAGTGGTGAGCTGACATGACCTCTTACACGGACTACGCGACCGGCGAGCCGGTCACCGACACCAAGGCCCCCTCGGGACCCGTTCACGAGCGCTGGGACAAGCGCCGCTTCGAAGCCAAGCTGGTCAACCCCGCCAACCGGCGCAAGCACACCGTCATCGTCGTCGGCACCGGCCTCGCCGGCGGCTCCGCCGGGGCCACCCTCGCCGAGCAGGGCTACCACGTGGTCCAGTTCTGCTACCAGGACTCCCCGCGCCGCGCCCACTCCATCGCCGCGCAGGGCGGCATCAACGCGGCGAAGAACTACCGCAACGACGGCGACTCCGTCCACCGCCTGTTCTACGACACCGTCAAGGGCGGCGACTTCAGGGCCCGGGAGTCCAACGTCCACCGGCTCGCGCAGATCTCCGTCGAGATCATCGACCAGTGCGTGGCACAGGGCGTGCCCTTCGCCCGCGAGTACGGCGGCCTGCTCGACACCCGCTCCTTCGGCGGCGTCCAGGTGTCGCGCACGTTCTACGCCCGGGGCCAGACGGGGCAACAGCTGCTGCTCGGCGCCTACCAGGCGCTCAGCAGGCAGATCGCCGCGGGCAACGTCGAGATGCACCCGCGCACCGAGATGCTCGACCTGATCGTCGTCGACGGACGGGCGCGCGGCATCGTCGCCCGCGACCTCGTCACGGGCGAAATCGGCACGTACTTCGCTGACGCCGTCGTCCTCGCCTCCGGCGGCTACGGCAACGTCTTCTACCTGTCGACGAACGCCATGAACTCCAACGCCACCGCCATCTGGCGAGCCCACCGGCGCGGCGCGTACTTCGCCAACCCCTGCTTCACCCAGATCCACCCCACCTGCATCCCGCGCACCGGCGACCACCAGTCCAAGCTGACGCTGATGAGCGAGTCGCTGCGCAACGACGGGCGCATCTGGGTGCCGAAGGCGAAGGGCGACCGGCGGCCCCCGAACGAGATCCCCGAGGACGAGCGCGACTACTACCTGGAGCGCATCTATCCGTCCTTCGGCAACCTGGTGCCGCGTGACATCGCCTCGCGCGCCGCGAAGAACGTCTGCGACGAGGGCAGGGGAGTGGGCCCCGGCGGGCAGGGCGTCTACCTCGACTTCGCCGACGCCGTCGCCCGCATGGGGCGGGCGGCCGTCGAGGCCAAGTACGGCAACCTCTTCGACATGTACCAGCGGATCACCGACGAGGATCCGTACCAGGTGCCGATGCGGATCTACCCCGCCGTGCACTACACGATGGGCGGACTGTGGGTCGACTACGACCTCCAGACCACCGTCCCCGGCCTGTTCGCGATCGGCGAGGCCAACTTCTCCGACCACGGCGCCAACCGGCTCGGCGCCTCCGCGCTGATGCAGGGACTCGCGGACGGCTACTTCGTCCTCCCCTCGACCATCAACGACTACCTGGCCCGCAACCCGCACCACGACGCGGTGACCGACGAACACCCCGTCGTCCAGGAGGTGCTGGCCGAAACCCAGGACCGGCTCAACCTGCTGCTGTCCGTCGACGGCGACCGCACCCCCGACTCCTTCCACCGCGAGGTCGGCGAACTCATGTGGGAGTTCTGCGGCATGGCCCGCACCGACTCCGGGCTGCGCAAGGCGCTGGAGCGCATCCCGCAGATCCGCGAGGAGTTCTGGCGGCGCATCAAGGTGCCCGGCACCGGCGAGGAGTTCAACCAGTCGCTGGAGAAGGCCAACCGCGTCGTCGACTACCTGGAGCTGGCCGAGCTGATGTGCCTCGACGCGCTGCACCGCTCCGAGTCCTGCGGCGGCCACTTCCGCGAGGAGTCCCAGACGCCCGACGGCGAGGCCGCCCGCAAGGACGACGAGTTCGGGTACGCGGCCGCCTGGGAGTTCACCGGCACCGGCGAGGCTCCCGTCCTGCACAAGGAAGACCTGGTCTTCGAGTACGTCCACCCCACCCAGCGGAGCTACGCATGAAGCTCACCCTGCGCGTCTGGCGGCAGAAGAACGCCGACGCCGACGGCACGATGTCCACATACGAGGTGGACGGGATCTCGCCCGACATGTCCTTCCTGGAGATGCTCGACACGCTCAACGAGGAGCTCATCGTCAAGGGCGAGGACCCCGTCGCCTTCGACCACGACTGCCGTGAGGGCATCTGCGGGGCGTGCTCGCTCGTCATCAACGGCGATGCGCACGGGCCCGAGCGGACCACCACCTGTCAGCTGCACATGCGGTCGTTCGAGGACGGCGACACGATCGACGTCGAGCCGTGGCGGGCATCCGCGTTCCCGGTGATCAAGGACCTGGTCGTCGACCGGTCGGCGTTCGACCGGATCATTCAGGCCGGCGGGTACATCACCGCGCCGACCGGGGCGGCGCCCGAGGCGCACGCCACGCCGGTGCCGAAGCCCGACGCCGACCTCGCCTTCGAGCACGCCGAGTGCATCGGGTGCGGGGCGTGCGTGGCGGCCTGTCCCAACGGGGCGGCGATGCTGTTCACGTCCGCCAAGATCAACCATCTCAATGTGCTGCCGCAGGGGGCGCCCGAGCGGGAGACACGGGTGCTGGACATGGTGGAGCAGATGGACGAGGAGGGGTTCGGGGGGTGCACGCTCGCGGGCGAGTGCGCCACGGCCTGCCCGAAGGGGATTCCGCTCATGTCCATCACCAGCATGAACAAGGAGTGGTTGCGGGCCGCGCGGAAGGTGAAGCGGTAGCGCCCAGGGGCTCTTGTGCTTCGGCGGCTGCGGGTGGACTGTGGCGGGTCGCGCAGTTCCCCGCGCCCCTTGCCGGGGCGTCATCACACGCCGGGGTCGGCGAGGAGCGGTCCCAGCGGGCCGAGGTCCAGGTTGAGGTCGCTGCGCCGCAGCCCGTGCTGTGCGCACAGTTCGTCCATGCGCTCGTCCAGCAGC
The DNA here is from genome assembly GCF_000158955.1 of Streptomyces viridochromogenes DSM 40736. Classification (GTDB taxonomy): domain Bacteria; phylum Actinomycetota; class Actinomycetes; order Streptomycetales; family Streptomycetaceae; genus Streptomyces; species Streptomyces venetus. Next base: position 7,830,381 of record NZ_GG657757.1, read on the forward strand.
ATCAGCGCGGTACCGAGCCGGTCCTCCTGCTCGGCGCTGAGCGTGCCCTCGTCGAAACGGCGGACCGCCTGACGTTCCATGAGCTGCCGCAGGAGCTCCACCACGGTCAGCACCAGGGCCGCCAGATCGTTCGTGACGCGCTCGGGATCGAGGTCCAGCGCGTGGGTGCGCGGGGCGGTCACAGCGGCCCGCTGTCCGACCAGGGCGCGGGGACCCGGTCACTGACCGACGCCAGCAGGGCGTGCAGGGAGATCCGCACCAGTGGCACGTCGGCGATGGCCAGCACCAGGTCACCGCTGACCACGACGCCCGTCGCCAGCACCCGGTCGAGCAGGTCGACGAGCGGCACCCCGACGGGTGCGTACGGCTCCGGGGCGTCCCAGGGCACCGCCGTGCGGTCGGCACCGCCGGGGACGGGTACGGTCATGCGCCGGCCTCCTGGTACGCGTCACCCTCCGCCTCGTCCGAGCGGGCGAAGGAGTACGGGATCCAGGGCCCCGACATGCTGACCTCCAAGGCCGACCGGTGGGCGTCGCGGGCCAGTTCGCCGACGGCCCGGACGAACTCGGCGCGCCTGCCGTCGTCGACCAGATACGCCGCGTTGAGCAGCTGCGGGACGCTCCTGCCGGTCAACTGCTCGCTCTGCGGCCGGTGTCGGGTCGCCGCGACGGCGTACCGCCGCAGCTCCCGGTCGACGGCGTGGGCCCGCGCCAGCGCCCGCTCGCGCTCCTCGCGTTCGGTGCGCCGCCGCTCGCTCACCCGGCGCAGGTACGACCGCCCGTCGGCGGGCCCGCCCCCGGCGGGGCCGGACGCGTGAGCGATTCCGGGGCCGTGCACCTTCACCGCCCACTCGGTGCGGTTGCGCAGCCGGTCCAGCAGGGTGCGCAGGGACGCGGCCCGGGCGGTGACGGCCCGCACGGCGTTGTGGTCGTCCAGGTACAGCGTCGCCATCGGCAGGGGAACGACGGGGCCCGCACTCGCGGCCGTCTCCACGCCCCGGTGGTGGGCACGGGCGCAGCGCTCCAGTTCGTCCGGCCGGTTGAGCCGCTCCGTGAGCGCCTCCTCGCCGAAGGCCGCCGCGGGAACGTCCTGCACGACGAGGTACAGCGGCCCCGCGGCCAGGACGCGCAGCGGACCGCCGCCGTCATGGCCCGATGTCACCGACACCGCCGCGTTCCGCGGAGGCATGTCCGTCACGGCGAACACGCAGGTGACGGTGGGGTGCGGCAGGTCCGGCCCGGTCGCGCAGGCCCGGTCGGCCGGCAGCGTGCTCATCGGGCCACCTCGGAGGTGTCGGCGTCGGCGTCCTCCAGGGCCTCGAGACGCGCGCGCAGCCGCGCGTTCTCCTCGCTGAGGGCGTCACGCGCGGCGCGCGAGGACAGCGCCGGGTCCGTCTCCCACCAGTCGATGCCCGCCTTCTTGGCGGTCTCCACCGAGGCGATGAACAGGCGCAGACGGATGGTGAGCAGTTCGATGTCGAGCAGGTCGATCTTGATGTCGCCCGCGATGACGATGCCCTTGTCCAGGACGCGTTCGAGCAGGTCCGCGAGGCTTCCGGAGGGCGGCCCGGCCGGCTGTACTCCGGGGCCCGCGGGCCAGGTGCCGAGGTCGGTCACGAAGCGCCCCCGCGATGTCCCGTGTACCGGACCGGACTGTCGAGGCGGGCGAGCAACCGCTCCTCCTCTTCCTCGAAGGCCGCCTCGTCGATGGCGCCCTCCTCCAGGGCCCGGTTGAGTGCCGCCAGTCGCGCCTGCACCGCACGCGGGTCGGCGGCCTGGCGTTCGGCCTCCTGGAGCAGGTGGTCGGCGACCCAGAGCGTGCCGCGCACCGGGGCGAGCGGCAGCAGCAGGAGCCCGGTCACGAGTCCCACCGGGTCACCGGCCGGCCGTGGCGGACGGGGCTTCGACGAAGCTGTAGCACGGCAGCGGACCGGTCACGCCGAGCGCCAGCCGGTCCCCGACGTCGCGTGCCTGCGCGGCCACGGCCTGCCGGAAGCGCTGTTCGTCGGCGGACCGCACCAGGAACGACGTGCTGAGCACCTGCTCGTCGTCGACCGGCCCCTGCGCCGTGCGCACGGCGAGCGGGGCCAGGTGGGCGAGCACCACCCGTGCCGCGCCCCGGGCCTCGCGCGCGACACCCTTGGCGAGCGCCTCGCCCAGCCGCACGTTCGCCTCGTAGCCGGGGCGCTCCCGTGTCCGGCGGGCGAGCGTGCGCAGCGTGTCGTCCCTGCGCACGAGGTCGGCGAAGCAGCCGGGCACCACCGTGCCCTTCACGTTCATCTCGACGCAGCCCCGTACCCCGTCGAGCTGGGACATCAAGTGGGCCCGATCGGTGCGCAGTTGGCCGCGCAGCGACTCCGCGTCGGGAGTCAGGACGGCGAACCGCATCGGCAGGACGGGGCCCTGCGCGGCGAGCTCGCCGAGCACCGCCTGATGGGCCATCAGGTCCCGTCGTCGCGCCCGGACGGACTCCGGCGCGTCCGAGACGGCCGCGCACAGCCCGTCCTCGGTCAGCAGCCGCACCGCCGCGCCGTCCACCCCGGGCGCCCGCGGCGTTTGGACGCCCTCGGGGGCGATGCCGTACACGTACAGGGTGCCGAGCGTGCCGGCGGTGGTGAGGGCGGCGGTGGCCGTCACGTTCATTCCTCCTCGGCCTTGCGGCGCCGGGGCCGCGGGCGGTCGTCGTCACTGCGGCGCTTGCGCACCGGGCGCGGGGCGTCCTCGGTACGGGAGTCGGCGTCGTCGTCACCCTCGTCGTCGTCCGGGGTGAGGACGTCGCGCACCTTGTCGGTCAGGGAACGGGCGGTGCGTTTGGCGCCCGCCTTGCCGATGGTCCTGGAGACCGGCCCGCCGAACAGCTCGGGCACGGTCTTGGAGCGCGTGTCGTGCTCCAGGTCCAGGCGGTTGCACGCCTCCGCGAAGCGCAGGTAGGTGTCGACGCTGGCGACCACGATGCGCGCGTCGATCTTGAGGATCTCGATCCCGACCAGCGAGACGCGCACGAAGACGTCGATCACCATGCCGCGGTCGAGAATGAGCTCCAGCACGTCGTAGAGGGTCCCGGCGCGGGGAGAACAGACGATCTCGTCGCTGTAGACGGTCATGCGGGGGTCCTTCCGGTGGGCGGTTGCGGCGGCCCGGTCACTGGTCCTGGGCACCGCGCCGGAAGCGCGCGATCCGGCGGTACTGCACCAGCTCGCCCGCCGCGTCCAGTTCCACCTGGTACGTCGCGAGCAGGCTGGTGGTGTCGGGGATGCGGGCCAGTTCGAGCACGTCGACGTCGACGACCCAGCCGTCGTCCTCGCCCCGGCACACCGCGGACACCCCTTCGAGGCGGTGGCTGATCAGCTCCGTCAGTGCCTCGGCGGCGCGCCGGGCGGCCGCACCGGCACCGCTCACGCTGCGCCGGCGCTTGGTGGAGGGGGCCGAGCCCCCGCGTCGCCCGCCGGCTCCGGGTTCTGTCATACAGCTCACTCTCGCCGCGGGAGCCGCTGTCCGCGTGCGCAGCTAGGCCATCCGGGCCTCGGTCGCGAAACCGGCCGGGGCACGGGGGCGCGAGCCGTTCAACAACCTCACACCCGTTCTCTCTGCACATGACACGCGAAGGTCAGTCGGCCTCGGGAGAACAGAGGCGGAGGTTCGCACGCCACCGCTCAGCGCCCCGCCCCCGCCTCACCGACCGGCCCGTGACCAGGAGAGTGCCATGACCGGCGTACTGACCGTCGACCGCCCCGCGCAGCCCACGGCCCCCACCCGCTACACCGTCGCCCTCGCCCGCAGCGAGGAGGACGTACGTGCCGCCCAGCGGCTGCGGCACGACGTCTTCGCCGGGGAGCTGGGCGCCCTGCTGGCCGGCCCGCAGCCGGGCCTCGACGTCGACTCCTTCGACGCGTACTGCGACCACCTGCTCGTCCGGGAGGAGACGACCGGCCAGGTCGTCGGCACCTACCGGCTGCTGCCGCCGGAGCGCGCGGCGGTCGCCGGGCGGCTGTACTCCGAGGGCGAGTTCGATCTGACCGCGCTCGACGGGATCCGGCCGCAGCTCGTCGAGGTCGGCCGCTCCTGTGTGCACCCCGACCACCGCGACGGCGCGGTCATCAGCCTCATCTGGGCCGGCATCGCCCGCTACATGGTCGACCGTGGCCACGAATGGCTCGCCGGCTGCTGCTCCGTCCCGCTGGCGGACGGCGGCACCCTCGCGTCCGCCACCTGGGACCGGGTCAGCGACAAGCACCTCTCGCCGGAGGAGTTCCGGGTGCGGCCGCTGCTGCCGTGGACTCCGGGCCCCGCGCCCGCCGACCGTCTCGAACTGCCCGCCCTGCTGCGCGGCTACCTGCGCCTCGGCGCCTGGGTGTGCGGCGCACCGGCCCACGACCCGGACTTCGGCGTCGCCGACCTGTACGTGCTGCTGCCCATGAGCCGCGTCAACTCGCGCTACCTGCGGCACTTCCTCTCCCTCGTCCCGGCCTGATGAGCGCCTGGCTGCCCACCGCGCCCTGCACGCCGCGCGCCTGTGTCGAGGCGTCAGCGGCCGTGCGGGCGCGGGCCGTGCCGCGGGCCGTGCTGCGGCTCGGCGCGGTCCTGCTGCTCCTGCTCGCGGGGATCGCGCTGACGCCCTTCGGCGCCCGGATCCCGCCGTCCCTGATCCGGCGCTGGTGCCGGTGGATCGTGCGGGCCGCCGGTGTCCGCGTCCGTATCACCGGCGCCGCCGCGCCCACCGGCGGACTGCTGCTGGTCGCCAACCACATCTCCTGGCTGGACATCCCGCTGCTCGCCGCCGTCCGCCCCGCCCGGATGCTGGCCAAGACGGAGGTACGGCACTGGCCGGTCGCCGGTGCGCTGGCCGCCCGCGGCGGCACCCTGTTCATCGACCGGGACCGGCTGCGGGCCCTCCCGGACACGGTCGCCCGGATCGCCGGGGCGCTGCGTGAGGGTGCCGCGGTCGCGGCCTTCCCCGAGGGCAGCACCTGGTGCGGCCGGGCGCAGGGCACCTTCCGCCGGGCCGTCTTCCAGGCCGCGCTGGACGCCGGGGTGCCGGTCCAGCCGGTGCGCATCCGCTACCGGCTCACTGGCGGCACGGCCTCCACGGCCCCCGCGTACGTCGGCGAGGACACACTGCTCGCCTCCTTGTGGCGGGTGGCGACGACCCGCGGCCTGATCGCGGAGGTCGAGGTCCGGGACCCGATCCCGCCGGAAACCGGCACCGACCGCCGCGCCCTGGCGCGCGCCGCCCAGCCACCGGAGACGACGGCACCGTCGTGGACGCACACCGTGCTGGTGGCGTAGGCGCTCCCCGATGCGCGCGGAGGGCCCCTGGGCCCTCGGCCGGGCCTCCAGCCACGGCGGGTCCGGACCCCCGGCCGGTGCCGGACCCTCGCCCGGTGCCGGGCCCTCGGCCTGTCCAGTTTCCTCGTGTCGGTCCGGCGCGCAGGCGCGCTCTCAGCGGGAGCCGGACAGCGTGCGCGCCAGATACGGCGCCGTCCGGCTCTCCGCCGAGCGCGCGACGTCCGCCGGCGGCCCCGCCGCCACGATGCGTCCGCCCGCGTCGCCGCCGCCCGGGCCGAGGTCGATCACCCAGTCCGCGCGGGCGACGACGGACATGTCGTGCTCGACGACGATCACGGTGTGCCCGGCGTCGACGAGGCCGTGCAACTGGCGCAACAGGACGTCCACATCGGCCGGATGGAGACCGGTCGTGGGCTCGTCCAGGAGGTGCAGGGTGTGGCCGCGCCGGCCGCGCTGCAGTTCGCTCGCCAGCTTGATGCGCTGGGCCTCGCCACCGGAGAGCTCCGTCGCGGGCTGGCCCAGGCGCAGATAGCCCAGACCGACGTCGAGCAGGGTGGTGAGGCTGCGGGCCACGGCCGGGGTGTCCGCGAAGAACTCCGCCGCGCTCTCCACCGTCAGATCCAGCACCTGCGCGATGTTCCGCCCCCGGTACGTCACCTCCAGCGTCCGAGGGTTGTAGCGGGCCCCGCCGCAGTCCGGGCAGGGAGCGTACGTGCTCGGCAGGAACAGCAGCTCCACGCTGACGAAGCCCTCGCCCTGGCAGGTCTCGCAGCGCCCGCCCGCCACGTTGAAGGAGAACCGCCCGACGCCGAAACCGCGTTCGCGGGCCCCGTCGGTGGCCGCGAACACCTTGCGCACGACGTCGAAGAGGCCCGTGTAGGTGGCGAGGTTGGAGCGGGGCGTGCGGCCGATCGGCCGCTGGTCGACCGAGACCAGCCGGCCCACTCCCGCCGAGTCCTCCGTGATCTCGCCGATGAGCGTGGACTTGCCGGAGCCCGACACGCCGGTCACCGCGGTGAACACGCCGAGCGGGAACTCCGCCGTCACTCCACGCAGGTTGTGCCGCGTGATCGGGCCGGTCTTGAGCCACCCGGTGGCCTCGCGCACGTCCCGGGCCGGGGCGGGGGAGTGGTCGAACAGGTAGCGGGCCGTCGCCGACTCCTCGACTCCGGCCAGCTCGGCCACCGGGCCGCTGTGCAGCACACGCCCGCCGTGCTCGCCCGCGTCCGGACCCACGTCGACCAGCCAGTCGGCGCCCCGCATGACGTCGAGGTGGTGCTCCACCACGAACACCGAGTTCCCGGACGTCTTCAGCCGTTCCAGCACCGTGAGCAGCGCCTCGGTGTCCGCGGGGTGCAGTCCGGCCGACGGTTCGTCGAGGACGTAGACGACGCCGAACAGGCCGGAGCGCAGCTGGGTGGCGAGGCGCAGGCGCTGCAGTTCGCCCGCGGAGAGGGTGGGGGTGGGCCGGTTGAGACTGAGGTAGCCGAGCCCCAGCTCCAGGACCGGCGCGATACGGGAGCGCAGGTCGTCGGTGAGGACCCGGGCGGCCTCCGAGGTCCCGTCGAGACCGGCGGCCAGCTCCACCAGCGGCAGCGCCGTCAGCTCGGCGATGGTCCGGCCGTCGAACGTCACCGCCAGGGCCTCGGGGCGCAGCCGGCTGCCGCCGCACGCCGGGCAGGGCGCACTGGTGAGGAACCGCTCGGCCTTCGCTCGCAGGGTCGGGCTCTTGGAGTCCGAGAACGTCTTCATCACGTACCGGTGGGCGCTCATGTACGTGCCCTGGTACGGCCGTTGGATGCGGTCGGCGTCCCGCACGGGGTGGACGGTGACCACCGGCTGCTCGTCGGTGAACAGGATCCACTCCCGTTCGCCGGCCGGCAGTTCCCGCCACGGCCGGTCCACGTCGTGGCCCAGCGCGTCGAGGATGTCCCGCAGGTTCTTGCCCTGCCAGGCTCCCGGCCACGCCGCGATCGCCCCCTCGCGGATGGACAGCGACGGGTCGGGGACCATGAGCTCCTCGCTCGTACGGTGCACCCGCCCCAGCCCGTGGCACTGCGGGCACGCCCCGGCCGCCGTGTTCGGCGAGAAGGCGTCGGAGTCGAGCCGCTCGGCACCGGGCGGGTAGGTGCCGGCCCGGGAGAACAGCATCCGCAGGGAGTTCGAGAGGTTGGTGACGGTGCCGACGGAGGAGCGCGAGGTGGGCGCCGAGCGACGCTGCTGGAGCGAGACGGCCGGCGGCAGACCGGTGATCTCACCGACCTTCGGCGCGCCGACCTGGTGGATCAGCCGGCGCGCGTACGGCGCGACCGACTCGAAGTAGCGCCGCTGCGCCTCCGCGTAGATCGTGCCGAACGCCAGCGACGACTTCCCCGAGCCGGACACGCCGGTGAACACGGCCAGCACGTCCCGGGGGATGTCGACGTCGATTCCCTTGAGATTGTGCTCGCGGGCTCCGCGGACACGGACGTACGGGTCGTGGGCGCTGCGAGGGTCGTGCATGGACACCGACTCTAACCGGAGGTGATCGCGGCCAGCCGCCGGTAGGAGTCCAGCAGCGCCTCGCGGTCGTGCGTGCTGGTGGTGACCAGGACCTCCTGCGCCCCGGTCTCCTTCAGCACCGTCTCCAGCTCGTCCGCCACCTGCTCCTCGGTGCCCGCGACGTGACCGGTCAGTCCGGCCTCGTGGAGAGAGCGCTCCTTGGCGGTCACGGTGAGCGCCTCGACCCGCTCGGCGGGCGGCAGGGGCGGGAAGGTGCCGCGGGTCCGGGAGTACGCCATCGACCAGGCCTCCGGGATCAGCAGCCGCCGGGCCTCCTCGGGCGTCTCCGCCACCGCGACCGTGCCGGAGATGACGACGTAGGGCTCGGCCGCCCAGGCGGAGGGACGGAAGTGGTCACGATAGTGGTCGATGCCGCGCAGCATCTTCTCCCGGTTCCTGAGGTCGCCGATGACCATGGGCAGACCGAGACGGGCGGCGATGCCGGCGCCCTCGCCCATGGCCAGGACGAACGGCGGTACGGTCAGCCCCTCGGCGGGGCGGGCGTGCACCCCGGTGGGGGAGGTGCCCTCGAACCAGCCGAGCAGCTCCCGCAGCTGGGCCTCGAAGTCGTCGGCGTCACCCTTGTCGCGGCCCAGAGCCCTGCGCACCCCGTCCGTGAAACCGACGGAGCGTCCGAGCCCCATGTCGATCCGCCCGGGATACAGCGATTCCAGCACCCCGAACTGCTCGGCGACGACCAGCGGCCGGTGGTTGGGCAGCATCACCCCGCCCGTGCCGACCCGGATCGTCCGGGTCGCGCCGGCGACGGCGGCGGCCAGCACGGTCGGCGCCGAACCGGCGACCCCGGGCACCCCGTGGTGCTCCGACACCCACACCCGGTGATAACCGAGCCGCTCCAGCTCCCGCGCCAGCCGCACCGTGTCACGCAGCGCCTCGCCGTGCGTGTGCCCCTCGCGGGTGCGGGAGCGGTCGAGGACGGAGAAGCGGGTCGACGCGATCACTGAACTCACACCAGGGTCAACACCCGTGGAGCGCAGGGATTCCCGGCGGCCTCTTCGCGGGAATGCGGTGCCCGGTGACGAGTCGATCACATACTGTTGTGACCACCGCAACGGGGCGGGACGAGAGCGGGCCGGGGGAAGCATGACCGTGGACGATTCCCTGGGCCAGGACGCCCCGGCGGACATGCCGACCCTGGTCGTCTCCATGTCCACCTTCCGGCTCCCCGCCGCCCCGGCCGGGGCCGCCGGCGACGAGCACGACGACGAGGATCCCCCCGAGCGCAGCGCCTGGGACGACCTGCCGTTCTCCCAGGAGCTGGGCGAACGGGTCTCGCGGCACCTGGCCCCGCTCGTCCCACCGGCCCCCCGCCACCTGCCCGACCTCGACCACACCACCCTCGGGGAACGGATGGCGGAGATACGCGCGGCCATCAAGGCCGGGGGCTGTGCGGTCGTCCACATCGTCAGTCACGGATTCCTGCGGCGCGGATGCCCGGGCGACCTCATGGTGGTCGCCAGCAACACACGTGACCAGCAGGCGAAGACGGCGTTCGACGTGCGGGCCTTCCTCCAGGGCGTCGACGACGACGGCACGGGACGCGTCCTGCTCCTGCTCGACGTGTGCCACGGGGGCGCCGGCATCGACTGGACCCGGAACCTCCCGCGCGCCGAGCGCCGGCTCTTCGTCATCGCCGCCTGCCCGCCGGGCGCACAGGCCTGGGGCGGCCGCTTCTCCCGCGCCGTGTGCGACGTGCTGGACGATCTGACCAAGGGGCACGCCGGGGTCGATCCGAGTGAACAGTACGTGCGGTTGTCCTGGCTGAAGGACGAGGTCTACCGGCGTCTGCTGCGGCTGTGCGAGGACGACGCCTGCCCCGATCAGGAGGTCGTCGCCAGTGAACTGGACGGACCGGACACCCGGTTCCTCGCCAACCCCTGGTACCGCGAGGATCCGGTGGAGCGGCTCAAACTGCGCGACCGGTGGGCACTCCAGGAGTTCATCGACACCGTCCACCCCTCCCTCGACCTCCACCACTACCTCTCCAGGGCATCGGGTCGCGAGACGACGCCCGGCCTGGACGTCCCCTGCCACTTCTCCGGACGGAACCGGGAACTGCGCGCCCTCGCCGACTGGCTCGCCCGGCCGGAGGGCGACGGCGCCGCGGTCGCGGTCGTCACCGGCAGCCCGGGCACCGGCAAGTCCGCCCTGCTCGGCGTGGTGGTCTGCTGCACCCACCCCAAGCTGTGGAAAGCGCTGGACACGGTGGTGAACCACATCCGCGCCCGCAACCGGCCGGACCCCTGGGAGGCCGTCGCCGCCGTCCACGCCCGCGGCATGACCCTGTCCCGGGTCATCGACACCATCGCCGGACAACTGGCCATGACCGCGCCCGACGACGGGTGGAGCACGCAGGGATTCGTGGACGCCGTCGCCGCGCTCCCCGTGGAGCCGCTGATCGTCCTCGACGCGCTCGACGAGGCCAGGGAGAGCGTGCGCATCACCGTGGAACTGCTCGGGCCGCTGGCTCGCCGGGAGTACGCGGACGGGCCGCGCAGCAGACCCTGCCGCCTCCTGGTCGGCGTACGGCCGTACGGGGAATGGCTCCAGCCCCTGCTGCGGGCCGCCGCGGAACCCGGGCAACTGCTCATCGACCTGGACGACACCGACCGGGAGGACCTCACGGACGCGTTGGCCGAGTACGTCGAGGGACTGCTGCGGGACGCCGGCTCGTACGCGGGGCGCGCCCCGGTCCGGCCTGCCCTCGCAGAGGCGGTGGCACGGCGCATCGAGAGCGCCGGAAGGTCGGCCCCGGCCGGCGGGGGAGGGGAGTTCCTCACGGCACAGCTGGCGGCGCGTTCGATCAGTGCCCTGCCGCCGCTGGACGCCGCGGACGTGGAGGCGGCCGTGGACCGCCTTCCGCTGACCCTCGCCGCGCTGCTCGACGGACAGCTCTTCGCCGCGGACGGTCTGGCCTGGGCGCGCCCGGTGCTGACCGCGATCGCCTTCGGCAAGGGGGAGGGGATGCCGGCGGAGCTCGTCCGCAGTGCCGCGGCCGCCTTCCACCCGCGTGGGGACCAACCGAGCCGGGAGGACGTGCTGGAGGTGCTGGCCTCGATGTCGTTCTTCCTGCGCCGGGACATCGACCCCGAGTACGGCACGACGCTGTACCGGCTGTTCCACCAGGAGCTCGTGGACCACCTGACGGCGACCGCCCCGGTGAGCGGAGGGCCGGCATGACCACCCCGGACCAGCCCGCGCCCCGGCACCCGCCCGGAGAGGACGACCTGCGCGAACGGCGCGTCCTGCGGGAGCTGCTGTCGACCGTCCACCGCACCGGGGACACCCTGCGCTGGGACCTGGCGGACCCCTATCTGCGACGGCACGTCGTCGAGCACGCCGCACGCGCCGGCCACCGGCAGCTCGTACGACTCCTCGACGACGGTGAGTTCCTGGTCAACGCCGACCCCACGGCCGTCGCGGCCGTGCTGCCGCCGTTCCGCGACGCCTACCCGCCGCCGGTGCGGCGCACCCTCGACGTCTACTGCGCCTCGATCGGCTGGCACCAGCACGTGGAGGCGAGGGCCCGGCGCCAGATCCTGGCCCTGGACGCCCTGCGGCTGGGCCACCACGAACTGGCCGAGCGCATGCGGCGGGCCCCGGGCGGGCACGTCCTGCCCTGGCGCTGCCTGTGGTCCACCGCCACCAACATCTCGGCGTCCTCGGGCGCGACCATGACCGGCCACGCCGGACGGATCAACGCCCTCGTCACGACGCACGGTTCAAACGGCACCCTCGCGGTGACCGGCAGCGAGGACCGTACGGCCCGGGTATGGGACCTCGGCACCGGAACCACGCGGCACGTCCTGCTGCACGCGCAGGCCGTCAAGGACGTGGCCGTCGCCACGCTCGACGACCGGACGGTGCTGCTCACGGCCGCCGAACGGCTCACCCTGTGGGACCCGGGCACCGGGCGCGCCCTGCGCTCCGTGCCGGTCCCGTCCGGGATCAGGGCGGTCGCCGTCAGCGACGGGACCGGCTGCGCCGTCGTCACGACCGACGGGCCCACCTACGTCGCCGACCTCGGCGCTGGCACGGCCGGCCGGCCGTGGCCGGTGCCCGTGGCCGGCGGCCGCGCCAAGCACGTGGCGGTCGGCCGCGAGGGCGGCGAGCACTTCGCCCTGACGGTCACCGCGCAGCACGGCGTCACCGCGTTCAGCCTCCCCGGGCGGCGGCTCCTGCACCGGGGCAACCCGCTTCCCGGGGATCCCGTCACGGCCTTCACCGTCGCCGACGTCGGCGGGCAGACCCTGGCGGTGACCGGACACCGCAGCGGGGCCATCGCGGTGGCGCACGCCCACACGGGGGCCGTGCTGCACACCCTGCGCCTCACCGGTCTCGCGGAGCACTGGCTCGTCCGCGCCGAGGTGCGGGCCCTCGCGGTGTGCCCCGGCGAGTCGTCCTGGCTGGCCTTCTCGGGCCACAAGGACGGGATACTGCGCGCCTGGGACCTGGCCGCCGGCCGACTGCTGTGGGCCGCCAGACAGCACGCGGGCCCGGTCAACGCCCTCGTCCCGGGTGAGGTGCTGGACACCCCGGTGCTGGTGAGCGCCTCCGACGACGACACCGTCCGCTGCTGGGACACGCGCACCGGATCGCTGCGGGACGTGCTGGCCGGACACACCAGCGGCGTGACCGGCGCCGCGCTGACGCGGGTCGGGGCGCGCCCGGTGGCGGTCACGGTGTCGAAGGACCGGACGGTACGGACCTGGGACACGACACGGGAGGAGCCCCCGCGCGTGCCCGACGGGCATCCCCGGTGGGTCCGGTCCCTCGCCCTGCACCGCGTCGCGGGCCGACTGTGCGCGGTCACCACCTGCCGCGACGACCAGGTGCGCGTCATCGACGCGGGCGACGGTCAGCTGGTCACACGACTCGAGACGACCCGTAACCTCCCGCTGAACACCGCCGTCCCGATCAGGGCCGGGGACACCACCCTCATCGCCGCCGGAGGGATACAGGGGCACCTCGTCCTGTGGGACGTGCGGCCTCCCGCGGGGACACCGGTGGACACCACGAACCTCGGCACCGCCGACGTCGTGGCGCTCGGTGTGCTGCCCCACGACCGGGGAGGCGTCCAGGTCATCGCCGGCGGCAGCGACGGCAGTGTGACCATCTGGTACCCCGGCGGCCGGGCCCCGCTGCGCGACTTCGTCAGCCGGCGGCGCAGGACCGGGGACATCGCCTGCCTGGACGTGGCCGACACCGGCGGCGAACCCCTGGTGGTCACCGGGGACTTCGACGGCTACGTCCGCGTCAGGTCACTGCGCACCGCCGACCTCGTCCACACCCGCCTCTACGGCGCCCCGGTCCGGGCCCTGGCCACCGGGACGCTCGGCACCGACCCCTGCCTCGCCGTGGGCACGGCCGACGGGGAGATCCGGGTGCTCCGGCTCGGCGACGCCGCCGTGCTGGCCGAACTCCGGGGCCATACCGGCGCGGTCCGTTCGCTCACCTTCGCCCGGCTCGGCGGCGAGGACGTCCTCTTCTCCGGCAGCGCGGACGGCACGGTCCGCGGCTGGGACCTGCGCGACGGTGAGCAGGCGCACCGGATCGACCTGCCCGACATCGTCCAGACCGTCGCCCACCGGGAGACCTCCCTCGCCATCGGATACGGGCGCGAGGTGTCGGTCTTCACCCCCGTCACCGCACCGCCCAGGGAAAGCAGGAGCCAGTGAGCCGGATCGTCGCCGTGCACGGTGTGAACCAGTACGACCCCACCCGAGACGCGGACGCGGCCGCCGCCCGCCTCGGCGCGGCATGGGCCCGGGCCCTCAGCCACCAGCTGCCGCGGCCCCTGGGCGACGGTGAGCTGTCCATGACGTACTACGCCGATCTGTTGCAGGCGGTCCGGCCGGCACCGGACGGCCAGGGCCCCGGGGACGACGTGGACGGACTCGCTCCCGACGCGGTGGACGCGGTGCTGCGCTGGGGTGAGCTGCTGGGGGTGAGCACGCGCGACGCGCAGGGGCGCGTACTGACCCCGGTCCGCTGGGTCGCCGACGGGGTGGCCCGGCGCCATGGGTTCGACCAGGAACTCGTCCGGAGGTTCGTGGCCCGGTTCTTCCCCGACCTGCTGGCGTACCTGCACACCCCCGCGGGCCCGCGGGTGCGGCAGCGCCTGGCCGACGCCATCGCCCGGCATGAGCCCCGTGTGCTGATCGCGCACTCACTCGGCTCGGTCGTGGCGTACGACACGCTGTGGCGGTACACCGACCTGAAGGTCGATGTCCTCGTCACCCTCGGCTCGCCCCTCGCGATGCCGGACGTCGTCCTGCCGTACCTCGAACACCCGGACGACTCCCGCGCGTTCAGTCGTCCGCCGGGCGCCGCGGCCTGGGTCAACATCGCCGACCCCGGAGACCTCATCGCTGTTCCGCAGCCCCTCACCGACACCTTCCGTGGCGTGACGTCCTGTGTCTCCACGGGGATCGGTGCCTTCCGCATGCACAAGGCGGGCGGCTACCTGCGCAGTGCCGCGACCGCGAAGGCCCTGCTGCCGTATACGGATCCGCTCGTCTGAAGGCCCCGGGGCGCGGCCGGTCCCGCGTTCAACAGTCACTGCGGCGGGGGGAGTTCCGTGCCCGGGAGGGGTATGCAGCAAGGCATGGTGGGGATCGGGGGGCGGCGGGAACGGGAGCGGCGCCGGGCAGGGATCGTGCTCGGTGTGGTGCTGCTGGTGGCGAGCGCCGGTTACGCGGTGTCCCAGCTGGTGCGCGGCGGGCTCGGGCCGGCCGACACCGCGGGTCTGCTGGGGCTGCCGCTCGGGGCCGCGGGGCTGGTGGCCGCGGTGGCGGCGCTGAGACGACCGGTGCAGGGGACCGACGCCGAGCTGGTGCGGCAGTGGGCCGCGACGCTGGCGGTCCAGGTCCAGGAGACCGAAGGCAAGTTGCGCCGCCAGCTGCTCGGCCGTGACACCCGGCGCATCGACCTGCACTACACACTGCGGCCGGTGCCGGGCCGGGCGGCCGAAGCCCCGGGTGCGGGACGCACTTTCCGCGACCCGGGCGGCCCCGGAGTCGACCCGGACATAGCGGGGTTCTTCCGGGCCACCCGGCCCCGTCGTCTCGTGATCGCGGGCGCGCCCGGCTCCGGCAAGACGGTCCTGGCCCTGGAACTGGTCCTGGCCCTCGCCGCCGACCGCGCCGACACCGACCCGGTGCCCGTGCGCATCCCCATGGCCCAGTGGGACACCGCCCACACCCTGCCCGAACTGCTGAAGGACCACCTCACGCAGGCGCTGGACTGGCCGGCCGAGATGGCGGAGCGGCTGGTGGCCCACGGCATGGTGCTGCCCGTCCTGGACGGTCTGGACGAGATGGACCCGCCGCGCGCCGACGGCACGCCGGACCCGGACGCACCGCGTGCGCGGGCCGCGGTGCAGCACCTGAACGCCTATCAGAAGGGCCTGGAGGCGGGCTCCCTGGTGCTCACCAGCCGCGTCGCGAACTACGACGCGCTGCTGACGCACGAACCCCTCGTCGACGCCGCGCTGGTGGTCATCGCGCCCGTGGCGTCCGAGCCCGCACTGACCTACCTCCGGGACCGTTGCCGCGACCCGGCCCGCTGGCAGCCCCTGCTGGACCACCTCCAGGCTCATCCGTCCTGCGTGCACGCCCGGGCCCTGTCGACCCCCTGGCGGCTGGGCCTGACCGCCACGGTCTACCGCTACCACGGCGAGCCCGCGGATCTGCTCACGCTGCACGACACCGACGCGCTCGACCGGCATCTGCTGGCCCGCTACATCCCCGCCGCCGTCGAACCCGCGGCCGGCGACCCGGCCCCGCCCACCTACGGGCCGACGCAGGTCCACCGCTGGCTCCACCACCTCACCGGGCACCTGACCGGAACCGGCGCGACGGCCTATCGGACCACCGACCTCACCGTGCACGGCCTGTGGCCGCTGGCCGGGCCCGGCCGGGTGCGGGCGGCCGACGCGCTGCTGACGTTCTGCACGATCAGCGCGGTCCTGCCCGCCGCCTGGCTGACCCCGGATCCGGGGGAGGTCGCGGCGAGCGTGCTGGCCCTCGCCGTGGCATGCGGCCTGGCCGCGGCGCTCGCCCTCAGCCCCAGCAGACTCGACTGGCAGAAGCGGCACACGCCCGGCGTGCGGGGGCCGTTCCTGCTGGGCCTCGTCGTCAACCCCGTCCTCGCCACCTTCGTCGGCGTCGCGGCCGGGCTCGCCGTGGGTGCGGCGATCGCGGCGGCCGGGCATCCTGCGGCCGCGCTCGTCGCCGGGACGGTCGTCAGCTGGGTCGCCGGGCTCGGCGCCGGCTTCCGGTTCAGCGTGGCGGCCGGGCTGCGCGGGGCCGCGCCGACGACGGCCGTCGTCCCTCCGGTCGCGCTGCGCGACGACACGGTCTACGGACTCGTCTACGCCGTCTCCACCGGGCTGTTCGGCGGTCTGGCAGTCGGCGGAACGGTGGCGCTGGTCCTGGAGCCGAGCACCGGCCTCGTCGTCGGAGCGGCCACCGCGGTCGCCTCCGGCCAGGCGTCGGGTCTCAGCGCCGCGCGCCGCTACCTGGTCTTCCTGCTCTGTTCGCGCAGGCGGCTGCCCTTCCGGCTGGGCCGCTTCCTGGACTGGGCCTGCTCGGCAGGGCTCATGCGCTATTCCGGTCCCGCGTACCAGTTCCGCCACGCCGAACTGCAGCACTGGATCGCGGCCCACCCGGACCCCGTGGTCACGCCGTAGCGTCAGTCCTCGGGCCGCAGCAGTCCGCGCTCGTAGGCCTTGACCAGGTTCTGCGGCACGAGGTGCCGGACGCCGTCGACCGTGATGGGGACCAGTGCCGGCGTGGCCGCGTTCCACCGGGCGCGGCGGTGGCGGGTGTTGCTGCGGGACATCTTCCGCTTCGGGACGGCCATGGGACTCCTCTTCGTCGGGCAGGGCACCGGGACGCTACATGAAAATGGATCCCATTAACAATATGTCGCGTCCCCGGTGCCCTGCCCGACGTCCCCAAGGGGCCGTCAGTCGTCGGCGCCCACCAGCATCCGCACCTCGAACTCCTCGTGGGCGCTGCTCTCCTCCGGCCGGCTCCTGTCCCGCACGGTGCCGAGCCAGCCCAGGAAGAAGCCCGCGGGGATGGAGACGATGCCGGGGTTCTGCAGCGGGAACCAGGCGAAGTCCGCGTCCGGGTAGATCGACGCCGCGGTGGCGGAGACCACCGGTGAGAACACGACGAGCAGGACGGAGCAGGCCAGGCCGCCGTAGAGGCTGAGCAGGGCCCCCTTCGCCGAGAAGCGCCGCCAGAAGAGGGTGTAGACGATCGTCGGCAGGATGGCGGACGCCGCCATGGCGAAGGCCAGGAAGGCCAGCGTCGCGGTGTTCGCGCCCCAGGCGACGAGGGCGAGCAGGATGCCGAGGACGCCGATGACCGCGCCGGACAGCCGGGCGACGGTCAGTTCCTCCGTCTCGCTGGCCTTGCCCTTGCGGATCACCTCGCCGTACAGGTCGTGGGCGAGGGACGAGGCGGCGGCCAGTGTGAGGCCGACGGCCACGGCGAGCAGCGTCAGATACGCCAGGCAGGTCAGCAGCGCGGTGAGGAGGCTGCCGCCGAGTTCGTGGGCGAGGAGCAGGACGGACGCGTTGCCGGTCCGGTCCGTGCCGACGATGGTGTCCTGGCCGACGAGCGCGGTGGCACCGAGACCGAGGATGCCGGCGCCGAAGCAGACCGCGCCCACCAGGCCGATGGCCCACAGGACGGAGGAGCGCAGTGTGCCGCTGCTGCGCGGGGCGAGCAGCCGCATCAGCACGTGGGGGAGGGCGGCGAGACCGAGGACGATGGCCAGTTCGAGGCTGATGAAGTCCAGCTTGTTGCTGACGGTGCCGCCGTAGCGCAGCCCTGGTTCGAGGAACTGCACCCCGTTTCCGCTGCGTTCGGCCGCCGCGGTGAGCAGGGCGTTGGGGTTCCAGTCGTAGCGGTGCAGCACCCAGCCCGCCGTGAACAGCACGCCCACCACCAGCATCACGGCCTTGATGATCTGGACGACCGTGGCTCCCGGCATGCCGCCGAGGGAGGCGTACAGGATCACGAAGGCGCCGATCACGACCACGCACACGGTCCGTGTGGTGGCGCTGGGCGCCCCGGTGAACTGGGTCAGCAGGGCGACACTGCCCACGAGCTGGGCCACCAGGTACAGCGTCGCGATGGCCAGGATGCACACCGACAGGGCCAGGCGCACCGGCCGCTGCTGCCGGGGCAGGCGCAGCGCGATGGTGTCGCCCAGCGTGAACTTGCCCGTGCGGTGCAGGGGTTCGGCGATCAGCAACAGCACCATCATCCAGGCGACCGTGGTGCCGCCGAGGTACATCAGCCCGTCGTACCCGGTCAGGGCCACCAGTCCCGTACTGCCCAGCAGGGTGGCGGCGGACAGGTAGTCGCCGCACATGGCCAGGCCGTTGCGCAGCGGCGACATGGCACGGTTGCCGAGGTAGAACTCACTGATCTCGTCGCGCTGAGGAGCCGTCAGCAGCGCCGTGAACAGGGTGACGACCACGACGGTCAGGAACAGTACGAACGTCAGCTGAAGGCTGCTGTCGTCGATCGCGGCGACGGTCACCACGTGCGGAACCCCCTGGAACCCTGCTGGAAGAGCTGGCCGGCCTCGTGCTGCGCCGCGGTCTGACGCGTGCGACGGTTCTCGTCCTCCTGCAACCGGGTCCGCAGGCCGTGGGCGAGCGGATCGACCCGGGTGCGCATGTGCCGGACATAGCACCACGAGGTCACACCCATGACGACGAATTGCCCGAGGCCGAGGACGAGCCCGATCGTGAGGCGGCCGAACAACGGCTGGTTCATCACCAAAGGCGCGAAAAACGACAGCAGCACATACAGCAGGAATCCGCCGACGGACAGGATCGTCGCCCGGATACCGAACCGGCGCTGCGCGCGACGCAGGGAGTGAAATTCTGGGTGATCGGATATACGAGACGGCGGAGTGTGTTCGATGTGCGGAAGCGGAAATGTGGGAGTGTCCTCCCGCCGCGGTGGAAATTCGGGCACAGGCGCACCTTCTTCGCTGCTTTGTGCCCCGCACTCGACCCCGTCGAGTCAATGGGTGTCCGGCGTTTCGGGTGGGGTGGAGGGACGCCGGACACGCTGTGAGGGTGCGGGCTCTGTGGGGGGCTCGTGAAACCGAAAAACCAGCTGTTCGGAATCACGCGGACGGCCTCGGGGTTCTGAGTTGGGGGAGCCCCGACCAGCCCCGGCCACGGGTAGTGGCGAGGCTGAATGCGGAGTATGTCAGTGCTGTGCTTGAGCCATCAACTGTGATGATGAATTGACGGTTGTGTATGGCTCGTTCACGTTCCCGGTGAGGGGATGGCGGTACTGCGACCGCCTGCACGAAAGCACCTGCCGGGTGAATAGTCCGGACCATTTCTTCAGCCAGGCTGTCTCAAAACGCACAGGATGCGGGACAGCCCGGCCGACCGGGTCAGAAACGGGCCCCCACGGCGGTTGTACGGGTGTCGCAGAGCAGTGGCCGCCAAGGCGGTGAAGGGTGCCGACACCGCCTAGGGTGGGCAGCGTGAGTGACGACCGCAGCAGGGCCCCGCTGGCCGTGTTCGACCTGGACAACACCCTCGCCGACACCGCGCACCGGCAGCGGTTCCTGGAGCGCAGGCCGCGGGACTGGGACGGCTTCTTCTCGGCGGCGCCGCAGGACCCGCCGCTCCCGGAGGGCGTCGCGCTGGTCAAGCAGTGCGCCGAGGAGTGCGAGATCGTCTATCTCACCGGGCGTCCCGAGCGCTGCCGGCGCGACACGCTCGACTGGCTCGCGGCGCAGGAGCTGCCCGAGGGGCGGGTGTACATGCGGCGCGACGCCGACCGCAGGCCGGCCAGGTTCACCAAGCTGGAGATCCTGCGGCGGCTCGCCCGCACGCGCGAGGTCCGCGTCCTCGTGGACGACGACGAACTGGTCTGCGAGAACGCCCGGCGCGCGGGCTTCACCGTCCTGCAGGCCGACTGGGCGGCCCGGTCGGCCGAGCTGAAGGTGGCGCAGGAGCGGGAAGGGCGGACCTGAGGTCGCGCCCTACTCGGTCTCCTCCAGCCGGAAGCCCACCTTCAGGCCCACCTGCCAGTGCGCGATCTGCCCGTTCTCCAACTGGCCGCGCACCTGCGTCACCTCGAACCAGTCCAGATTGCGCAGGGTCTCCGAGGCCCGGCCGATGCCGTTGCGGATGGCCTGGTCGACGCCGTCGGGGGAGGTGCCGACGATTTCCGTGACGCGGTAGGTGTGCTCTGACATGCCGCTGCTCCTCTTCAGTGACGGGTGTGCCACGCGTCACTCCACCGTGCCCCAAGCGGCGGCGAAACGCGAGACGTCACCTCGCGCCACGCCGCCGTCAGGGGGGCGCCGGTGTCAGCGCGCCACGCTCAGTGACAGCGCGAACCGGCCCGCACTGTCCGTCCACCAGTGGGCCAGCTCCAGCCCGGCCGCGAACAGTTCGGCCCGCACGCCCTCCTGCCGGAACTTCGCCGACACCTCGGTGCGCATCTCCTCTCCCGCCGCGAAGTCGACGGCGAGGTCGAGCGCCGGCACCTTCACCGTCTGGGCCGTACGGGAGCGCAGCCGCATCTCGATCCACTCGTGCCCGGCGTCCCACCGGGCCACGTGGTCGAACGCGTCGGGTTCGAAGTCGGCGCCGAGCTCACGGTTGATCACGGTGAGGACGTTCTTGTTGAACGCGGCCGTCACCCCGGCCGCGTCGTCGTACGCCCGGACCAGCACCTCCTCGTCCTTGACCAGGTCCGTGCCCAGCAGCAGGGCGTCGCCCGGGGTGAGCAGGGCACGCACCGACGCCAGGAACGCGGCGCGCTCGGCGGGCAGCAGGTTGCCGATCGTCCCGCCGAGGAACGCCACCAGCCGCGGTCCCGGGGTGTCCGGCAGCGTCAGTTCCGCGGTGAAGTCGGCGATCAGCGCGTGCACGTCGAGCCCCGGCCGCTCGGCGACGAGCGCCTGCCCGGCCTGCGTGAGGGCGCTCTCGCTGACGTCGACGGGGACGTAGGTGCGCAGATCCGTCAGGGCGTCCAGCAGATGCCGCGTCTTCTCCGAGGAACCGGAGCCGAGTTCGACCAGGGTGCGGGCCCGGGTCGCGGCGGCGATCTCGCCGGAGCGCGCGAGCAGGATCTCCCGCTCGGCGCGCGTGGGGTAGTACTCGGGCAGTTCCGTGATCTTCTCGAACAGGTCGCTGCCGTGCGCGTCGTAGAACCACTTCGGCGGCAGCGTCTTGGGACGGCCGGTCAGACCGCGGTGGACGTCGGCGCGCAGCGCGGCGTCCGTGGCGTCCTCGGGCAGGGTGCGGGTGAGATGGAACGGACTCACGTACGAGGCTCCTTCGGTGGTACGGGGACGAAGGCGTCGGCCGGCTCCTTCAGCGGCGTGAGCAGCACGTCCGTGCGGCTCGCTGCCAGCAGGGTGCGGTCGGGGGCCTCCCGCCAGTGCGGATCGTCGTCGTAGGGCTCGGAGGCCACGACCGTGCCGCCGCCGGGCCGGGTGAGGTACCAGAGGGTGTCGCCCCAGGCGGTCGCGGTGATGGTGTCACCGTCGGTCAGGAGGAGGTTGAGCCGGGAACCGGGGGCCGCGGCGGCGACCTCCAGGACCGTGTCGGCCAGCGCCTGGCCCGGCGCGTCGCCGCTCCGCAGCCGGGCCAGCACCAGCGCCCACACGAGCGCCGAGTCGTTGCGGGCCTCCAGCGCCAGCAGGTCCTCGGGCGGCAGGGTGCGGGAGACCGCTGCCAGCGAGCCAGGCCAGCCCTTGACCGCCCCGTTGTGGCTGAACAGCCAGGTCCCCGCGGCGAACGGAGCCGCCGCGGCCTCCGCGTCCGCGCCCGACAGGGTCGCGTCCCGTACCGCGGCGAGCAGCGCCGTACTGCGGACCACCCGGGCGAGATCGGCGAACGACAGGTCGGCCCAGATCGGCCCGGCCCGGCGGTAGCGAGCCGGCACCGGGTCGCCCTCCGCGTACCAGCCGACGCCGAAACCATCGGCGTTGACCGTTCCGTGCCGCTGCCTCCGGGGCGCCCACGACTGCCGGTACAGAGCGTGCTCGGGCTCCACGAGGAGCCGGCCGAGCGGCTCCACGGGGCCCACGTACGCCACATGGCGGCACATCAGACGTCCTCCGACCGGGCCGTGCGGAACCCGGAGAAGATCTGCCGCCGGATCGGGTAGTCCCAGTTGCGGAACGTGCCCCGGCAGGCCACCGCGTCCACGGCGAAGGAACCGCCGCGCAGCACCTTGTGGTCGGGCCCGAAGAAGACCTCCGAGTACTCCTTGTACGGGAACGCCTTGAACCCCGGGTACGGCAGGAAGTCGCTCGCCGTCCACTCCCACACGTCGCCGATCAACTGCCGTACGCCGAGCGGCGACTCACCGGCCGGGTAGCTCCCCGCCGGGGCCGGGCGCAGGTGCCGCTGGCCGAGGTTGGCGTGCTCGGGCCCCGGGTCGGCGTCGCCCCACGGATAGCGCATCGAGCGGTCACCGGCCGGGTCGTACCGGGCCACCTTCTCCCACTCGGCCTCCGTGGGCAGCCGGCGTCCCGCCCAGCGGGCGTAGGCGTCGGCCTCGTACCAGCACACGTGCAGCACCGGCTCGTCCGGCGGGACGACCTCGGTGACCCCGAAGCGCCGCCGCAGCCACTGCTTGCCGTCCCGCCGCCAGTACAGCGGGTGCGCGATGGAGTTCCGGCGGATGTGGGCCCAGCCGTCCGGTGCCCACCAGCGCGGGTCGTCGTAGCCGCCGTCCTCGATGAACGCCTGGTAGGCGCCGTTGGTCACCGGGGTGGTGTCGATCCGGAACGGCGCCACCTCGCGCCGGTGCGCGGGGCGTTCGTTGTCCAGGGCCCACGGCTCGTCCGAGGTGCCCATGGTGAAGGGGCCTCCGGGGACGAGGACTTCGGACGGGCCGGTGACCAGCGGCACCGGCTCCGGATCGGGCGCGGTCAGTGCCTGCGGGCCACGGCGGAGCTGATGGGTGATCAGCATGGTCTCGTCGTGCTGCTGTTCGTGCTGCGCGATCATCCCGAAGGCGAAACCGGCCTCCGTCAGCCGCGTCCCGTGGAACGCGGCCCGCTCCAGCACGTCCAGCGCCCGGCCGCGTACGTCGGCCGCGTACGTGCGTGCCTCGGCGGGTGACAGCAGGGGCAGCTTCGGGCGCTCGGCCCGAGGGTGCTCGAAGGCGTCGTAGAGGCTGTCGATCTCGGGCCGTATCGGATCGTGCCCGGCGACGGCCCGCAGTAGCCACTGCTCCTCCTGGTTGCCGATGTGCGCGAGGTCCCACACCAGCGGCGACATCAGCGGCGAGTGCTGCGCCGTCAGGTCGGGCTCCTCGATGCAGCTCGTCAGCAGGGTGGTCCGGTCCCGGGCGACGACCAGCGAGGCGACCGCGCGCTCGCGGAGCGCCTCGGGGTCGGCCGTCCCGGTGCCGGCGGCGGGGCTGGTGTCGGTCATGGGCGGAGATCCTTCCCGTGGGCGCGACCGTCCGTGCCGCGCTGTCCGTCGAGCAGGTCGTCGGCGGGGCAGCGGCCCCGGACGACGTAGTGGTCCAGATAGGCGGTGACGGCGTCCGTCACCTCGGGCCCGGCACCGAGCCGCGGCAGGGCCTCCAGCGCCGCCGTGAAGCACGACACGGCCACCTCGCGCAGTTCGGCGTCGGCCAGGCCGTCGCGGGCCGCGTCGAGCCACAGCGGGTTGTGTGGCGCGGGCAGGCCCAGGGTGCGTTCGGCCAGTGGCTTCACGGCCCGATAAGCGGTCTCGGCGGCCTCCGGGTCGTCGAACAGCGCCGTCGTCACGGCCAGCGGCACGATCCAGCCGTCGTCGCCGGGTTGCGCGTCGATCATGCGCAGTTCGAGATGGCCGCGTGGCCTGACCGGCGGGAACAGCGTCGTGAGGTGGTAGTCGAGGTCCTGGTGCGTGGGCGGTCGGGGGAGTCCCTTGCGGGTCCACTCCCGGAAGGTGAGCCCTTCCGGGACGTCCCAGGGCCCGCCGTCGCGCCGTACGCACATCACGGGGGAGTCGAGCACGTGCCGGGCCCACGCGCCGCGCGGGTCGGCGTCCAGGGGCGGTCCGCCCGCCCGGCCGGGGCCGATCCTGGTCCACGTCAGCTGCCGGGTGGAGACCCAGCCGGTCGGCCGGTGACCGGCGAGCGGGGAGTTGGCGAACGCGGCCACCAGGACCGGGCCCAGATGATGGGCCAGCCACCAGCGCCGCACGAAGCCGAGGGGGCCGGGCTCCTCGTGGCCGGCGTCCAGGCACACCTGCACGGAGGCGGAGGCGCACATCATGGCGCGGCCGGCCGGGCCGGTGCGGTCGAGGCAGGCCTCCATGGCGTCGTAGCGGGGTTCGCGCAGGAACCGGCGGGGTTCGTGCCAGGGGTCGTGGCCCAGGCCGACGAGGGCGAGACCGTCGTCGCGCAGGGCCGCGCGGACGGTGTCGAGGTCGGCGGAGACGGTGCGGATGCACTCCGTCAGCGAGGCGGCGGGAGGCGAGCTCAGCTCCAGCTGGCCGCCGGGCTCCACGGTGAGAGCCGACCTGAGGGAGACGGTCCGCAGTGCGGCGTAGGCCGCCTGGAGACGTTCGGGTGTGACGGGGAGCTGCGGTGTATGCAGCTCGTGGACGAGCCATTCCACCTCGACGCCGAGGCGGCGCGGCGGGCCGGTCTTGAAGCAGATGCCGCGGACGAGGGCCTCGACCTCTGCTTCGTTCAGTGCGCTGTGGGGCTGGGTACAGTCACCCGCCGGAGCACTGGACGTATCGGACATGTCTGAATCCTCCTGAGATTCCACCATGCCACCCGTCCGGGCTTCATGACGGCCCGGGCCGGGATCAACTCGTCCCACCCAAGCCTCTGGGATCGCTCGGCACAAGAGGGCAGACCGGGGCGTTCCCGGCCGGTAATCCGCCCAGACCGGGCGTTTTCCCGCGCTTTCCCCGGCGTTTCTCCGAGGGCGAAAACTCCGTTGCGTCGTGCATCCGGCATGACCACCATGTCTGCGTGAGCACGACAGAAAAGCCGTGCGGAGTCCGAGGGCACCACCGGCGGCGAGGATGCCGCGGCGGGAGAAGCGGGCGGTTCTGGCGTTCGACATGGCTGGGTCTGCTTTCATGCGTACGGAGACACTGCGGGCACGGCCGAGAGCCGCTTGGCTGGAATCAAGCTTAGGTTAGCCTAACCTCAAGATGTGTCCAGGGGGCCCTGGTAGCTGTGCCCGGGGGGGTGCGGCGGGGATGCGTGACGAGGCGGTGATCCGGGTCACCGAGGCGCGTGCGGCTGTGCGGTGACGGTGAGTTCGACGTGAAGATTTGGTGTGGCGAGCGCTGTGGTCGGCTGATACGTTCCGGGTGA
>NZ_GG657757.1:7855675-8027944 GCF_000158955.1 Streptomyces viridochromogenes DSM 40736
CCAGGGGCTCACGGCTGCCGGCCTCCGGTGCCGGACGCCTCGGGATGCGGCGTTCGCGACGATCCCGAGCAGGTGGTCAGGTCCAGCCGTAGCGCTCGTGCAGCCGGTGCCTGACCAGGTTGAACCGGCCCTGGTCCAGGGCGCAGGCCTCCCGGCGCATGCCCTGCTCGTGCAGGCGCAGGACGCGGTCCACCGCGACCCAGGAGTCGCGGCCCGACCGGTCCCAGGGCCCGCTGCCGATGGCCACCCACTCGCGGTCCCCGTCGTGCGCCTTGCTGGAGAGCTGCACCGCGAGGAACGTCCCGGCGGCCTCCCGGGCGACCACGAGCACGGGACGGTCCTTGCCCCGTCCGTCGTTCTCCTCGTAGGGCACCCACGTCCAGACGATCTCCCCGGGGTCGGGGTCGCCGTCACGGGCGGGGGAGTACTCGGTGCGCACCCTGCCGACCGCGCGGGGGTCGGCCTCGGTGGTGGCGGTGGGGCCGTGCCGGCCCGGGACGTGTCCATCGGTCATCGTGCTCACGGGGGCACCCTAGAGGCCGCCCCCGTGAGCTGCGCGTGAAGGGTCACTTGTCGTCCATCGGCACCTTCTGGGCCAGCCCGTTGACCGCCGAGGTCTCCTTCGGCGGCTGCCCGTTCCGGTCCATCGACGCGAGCAACTGGCGGGCGAGGCCCAGCCCCGTGCCCCCCATGGTGAGGGCCTTGGTGAACATCTCGGCCATGCCGTCGGCGCCGTTGAGCAGCACCATGTTGTCGACGTTGCCGAACGCGGACGCGCCGGCCTTGACGATCTCCGGCCAGTTCTCGGCGAGTTGCTGGGCGACGACGGCCTCCTGGTTCTCGGCGAGGGCGGCGGCCCGGGCCTTGATGGCCTCCGCCGCCGCGAGCCCCTTGGCCCTGGCCGCCTCGGCCTCGGCCAGTCCCCTGGCCTGCGCGGCCGCCGCCTCGGCCTCACCCGTGGCGCGGGTGGCCTGCGCCGCCGCGGTGCCCCGTGCGGTCGTCGCCTCGGCCTCGGCCCCGGCGGCCGTCTTGACCCGGGTCGCCTCGGCGGCCGCCGCCAGTTCCGTCTCCTTCGCCCGGGCCTCGGCCGCCGAGATCCGTGCGTCGCGATCGGCCTCGGCCAGCGTGCGCTTCTCGTAGGCCGCCGCGTCGGCGGGTTTGCGGACGTCCGCCTGGAGCTGCTGCTCGCGCCGGTGCGCCTCCAGCTCCGCCACCCGGGTCTCCTGGACGACGACCTCCTGCCGGGCGCCGGCCTCGGCGAGCGGTCCGGCCTGCCGGGCCTTGGCGGCGGCCTTGTCGCGCTCGGCCTGGTAGCCGGCCTGGAGGATCTCGCTGTCCCGCGTCGCCTCCGCCATCCGGGCGAACGACTGCTGCTCCGCCTCGGTGGCCAGCCGGTTCGCCTCCGCCTGGGCGATCCGCGCGTCCCGCTGCACGGCCGCCGCGTGTGGCATGGCCAGGTTCTGGATGTACCCGGTCGGGTCCTCGATCTCGTGGATCTGCAACGAGTCCACGATCAGGCCCAGTTTCTCCATCTCGGTGCCGCACGCGGCCCGCGTCTGCCCGGTGAGCTTCTCCCGGTCCCGGATCATGTCCTCCACCGTCAACCCGCCCACGATGGACCGCAGATGACCGGCGAAGACGTTGTGCACCCGCTCCGACATCAGCTTCTGCTGGTCGAGGAATCGGCGGGCGGCGTTGGCGATCGACACGAAGTCGTCGCCCACCTTGAAGATGACCACGCCCCGCACCTTGAGCGGAATGCCCTGGTGCGTCACGCAGTCCACCTGGAGTTCGGTCTCGTTCAGGTCGAGCGACAGCTTGCGCACCGCCTGCACACCGGGCAGCACGAGCGTGTCGCGTCCGGTGACGATACGGAACCCCATGCCCTCCTCGAGGCCCTCCGTGCGGTGCTTGGAACCCGAGATGATCAGAGCCTCGTTGGGCTCGGCGACCCGCCACATGAGCTTGAACAGACCGATCAGAACGAGGACCGCGGCAACGGCCGCCCCCGCTACGACGCCGACGACCATCGGCATTCGCCCCCTTGACATGGTGCCCTCTCGGCACCGAACGAAGGGGAGTGTGCTCCTGTGCCGAGCCCGGGTACAGACACCGGGGCATCCTTGCCCAAACCTTGACACGCACGGTCTCACCTGCGCCGCAGCGGGCTCAACTGTCGTACGCCGCCGTGACGTAGACGGTCCGTGGCGGCAGGTACTCGACCACCATCACGACCGTGCCCGGCTCGATCCGGTCCGTCGCGATGGCGGGGTGGGCGAGGAAGTGCTCGGCCCCGCCGCGCACCCGGACGATCACCTCACCGACCAGCCCGGGCCCGATCGTTCCGGTGACCCGCCCCATGAGCCCGACCATCGACGCGTCCGCCATGGAGGACAGCGTACGGTCGCTCAGGCGACGGCGGAACGGGCCGTGACCGGCGGCTCGGGCCACTTCTCGGACCAGCGCAGCTCCGCCTCCAACTGCGCCGCCACCTGGACCAGGAGCGGTTCGCTGTCGGCCGGGCCGAGCAACTGCGCGCCGACCGGCAGACCGTCCGCGGTGAAACCGGCGGGCACGTTGACGCCCGGCCAGCCCAGCACGTTCCACGGCCAGGCGTACGGGCAGGCCGCGATCATCGCACGGTCGGTGGCGAAACCGCTGAGTTCGAGCAGGGCGCCGATACGGGGCGGGGGAGCGGCGGTCGTGGGCGCGAGGACCACGTCGTACGAGGTGAAGAATCCGCCGATACGGCGGTGCAGCACGGTCTCCGCCCGCCGGGCCGCCCGTAGCGGCGCCCCGCCGAGCAGCCGGCCCAGCCGGGCCGCGTCCCGGGTGCGCCGGTCCAGCAGCGCCGGGAACGGCGCCTCGTCCACCCGCTCGGCGATCCCGGCCGTCGCGCGCGGCACGAAAGTCAGACCGATCTGCCCGTACGGCGGATCCGCCTCCTCGACCGTGTGCCCCAGTGCCGCCAGCCGCTCGGCGAGCGCGACGACCCGGGTCCGCACCTCCGGCCGGAGCCGGGCGGGTACGGCCGTGAAGGGCGGCTTGAGGGAGAGCGCGATGCGCAGCCGCCCGGGGTCGCGGCCGACGGCCGACAGCACGTCGACCGCCGGGGGCCGGTGCGGATCCTCCGGGTGGTTGCCGCTCGCCGCGTCCAGCAGCAGGGCCGCGTCGGCGACCGTACGGGCCAGGGTGCCGTTGACGGTGATGCCCTGGAAGGACTCGCCGCGCGGCCAGGTGGAGATCCGGCCGCGCTGCGGCTTGATGCCGACCAGATGGGTCCACGCGGCCGGGATCCGCACCGATCCGGCCCCGTCCGAGCCGAGCGCGGCGGGCACCAGACCGGCGGCGACCGCGGCGGCCGAACCGCCCGAGGAACCGCCGGGCGTGTGCTCCGTGTTCCACGGATTGCGGGTCGCGCCGAACGCGGGCCCCTCGGTGAAGGGCCACTGGCCGAACTCGCAGGTGTTGGTCTTGCCGACGATCACGGCGCCGGCCGCGCGCAGTCGCCGCACCGCCTCGCCGTCCTCGATGACCGGCGGGAACTCCCCGCAGCAGCCGAACGCGGTCGGCTCACCGGCCACGTCCATGTCGTCCTTCACCGCCACGGGCACCCCCAGCAGCGGCTTGCGCATCCCCGCGGCCAGGTCCCGGTCGGCCGCCTCGGCCTCGGCGAGCGCCGCCTCCGCCCGGACGATCCGGAAGGCGTTGATGCTCCCCTGCGCCGCCTCGATCCGCGCCAGGGTCCGCTCGACCAGCCCCCGGGACGTCACCTCCCCGGCGGCCAGCGCACGGGCGGTCTCCGCCAGACCTTCGGCACGGTCGAGCGTCATACGGACACCTCCGGATCAATTGTCTACCGAACGGTAACGTCCGGTGGCCGGCGACGGAACGCCGACGGCACGAGTGAAATTCACCCACAGGTCACTTATTCCCCACTGGGCC
Organism: Streptomyces viridochromogenes DSM 40736; assembly: GCF_000158955.1. Lineage (GTDB taxonomy): Bacteria > Actinomycetota > Actinomycetes > Streptomycetales > Streptomycetaceae > Streptomyces > Streptomyces venetus. The sequence goes on from NZ_GG657757.1 coordinate 7,859,621, forward strand.
CATCCGCGCTCGTCCAAACCATTGACGCACCTCCGGCGCACCCTTACCTTCTGAGCCCCCACAGCTGATCGAGTTTCCGAACCTTGTTCGGTATATCGATCCCGCGTGTCTCAGGGAGACGCCGTGACCCCACACCCCGCCACCCCGCCCCGCCGCACCCTGCTGCGCGCCCTGGCCGCCCTGCCCGCCTCGGCGGCGCTGCTCGGCGAAGCGCCCGGGCTGCTCGGCAGCTCCCTGGCCGCCGCACCCCCGAACGGCTCGGCCACCCGCTACACGATCGTGCCGTTCCTCAACAGCGACGACGGCACGGTCAACGTGTACCAGTCGGACGACGCCACCGACTTCCGGCTGCTGCGCTCCTCCGCCTACGCGCCCCCGGCGGGCCGGATCCGCGACGCGAGCATCCTCAGACACACCGACGGCTACTACTACGTCACCTACACCACGCACACCTGGCAGGACCCCAGTACGACGATCGGCTTCGCCCGCAGCTCCGACCGCGTCACCTGGACGTTCCTCTACGACTACACCGTCCCGATCGCGAACCTCTCGCGCGCCTGGGCGCCCGAGTGGTTCGTCGACAGCGACGGCAGCGTCAACGTGATCGTGTCCTGCTCCACCACGAACGACGAGTGGATCTTCACGCCGTACCGGCTGAGGGCCACGAACTCCGCCCTCACGGCGTGGAGCTCACCGGTCGCACTGTCGGGCATCGGCGCCAACCACATCGACACGTTCATCGTGAAGATCGGCTCGACGTACCACGCCTTCCCGAAGAACGAGACGACGAAGTACATCGAGTACGCGACCGCATCGAACCTGGGCGGCCCGTACACGATCCGCAGGACCGGCGACTGGGCGGGCTGGGGCAGCTACCGCGAGGGCCCCGCGCTGGTGCAGCTCGACAACGGCGGCTGGCGGATCCTCTTCGACGGCTACGGCGACGGGAACTACTACTACAGCGACAGTCACGACACCTTCGCCACCTGGTCCGCCCCGGCCGCGCTGCCCGGGATCTCCGGCACCGCGCGGCACTTCACGGTGGTCAAGGAGACGGTCTCCGGCGGCCCGAGCCTGGCCCGCGGCGTCACCCGCTCCTTCCGGTCGGCCAACTACTCGACCCGCTACTGGCAGCAGCGGTCCGCGCTCCTCGACCTGCCCGTGGTCAGCGGCTCCAGCACCACCGCCGAGAAGCAGGCCGCCTCCTTCACGGTCGTCGCAGGGCTGGCCGACGCCGGCGGCTACTCCTTCCGTGACGCGGCCGGCGGCTATCTGCGCCACTGGGACTTCCGCGCCCGCTTCGACCCGAACGACGGCACGAGCACGTCCGCCAAGGACGCCACGTTCTTCCTCAGGGCCGGCGCGGCCTCGGGTGCCGTCCGCTTCGAGTCGTACAACTGCCCGGGGTACTACCTGCGCCACTACGCCTACCAGCTCCGGGTGGAGCGCTCCGACGGAACCGACCTGTTCCGGCAGGACAGTTCGTTCGTACCGGTCACAGCCTGGGCCTGACCTGCACGGACAGGGTGAGGCCGCCCCTTTCGGCGGCCACGGCGAGCAATTATTGTCATTTCACGCTATTAGAATGAATTGACGGCGTTCTGGGCAGTTAGTTTCTGGAGGCGGATGAGCGATATGACGCCACCGGGAACCACCGGAGACGAAGGGGCGGCACTGCGGCCGGTGCCGCCCCTTGACGAGGCGGCCACAGCCCGTGCCGTCGTGGATGCCCACGGCACGGTGACCGGGTGGAGCGAAGGCGCGCAGCGCCTGGTGGGCCATCCGGCCTCGGCGGTCATCGGCAGGCCGGCGGCCGTGCTGCTCGCCGGTGACCCGCCCACGGGGACGCTGCGATCCCTCGACGGGGTGCAGCGGTGGAACGGCACGGCGACCCTGCGGCACCGCGACGGCCGCATCCTCCCGGTGACCTTGCTGGCCCACCGCCGTGACCTGGACTCGGGCGTCGACGGCGAGGCCCACGAATGGCTCCTGGTCGCGCCGGTCTCCCGTGACCAGCCGCAGCCCGACGAGGACGTACTGATCGGCTGGTCGCTGATCCAGTCCCCGTGCACCATGGCCCTCTACGACACGGGGCTGCGGCTGCTCCGGGCCAATGCGGACATGGAACGCGTGATGGGGCTCTCCGAGGCGGAGATGCGCGGACTCAGGGTGTCGGAGATCGTGCTCGACCCGCAGGGCGAACGCACCGAGGAGCTGATGCGGAGGGTCGTCGCGACCGGCGAACAGCAGCACCTGCAGGCCGCCCTGCAACTGGCCGGCGATGCGCACGAGAGCGTCTGGTCGGTGTCTCTCGCTCCCGTGCGCGACCCTCGGGGAACGGTGCGCGGGGTCCTGCTGTCCGCGCACGACATGACCGACCAGCACCGGGCCCGGCAGCGACTCGCCCTGGTCGCCGAGGCCGGCGTGCGCATCGGCACCACGCTCGACCTGGCCCGTACCGCCCGGGAAATGGCCGACGTGGCCGTGGGGGAGCTGGCCGACTTCGTCACCGTCGACCTGCTCCCCGACATCGACGACGACCAGGAACCGCGCGCGACGACGATGCCCCGCCCGGTCGAACTGCGCCGCGTGGCCAACCAGTCAGTGCTGCCCGGGTGCCCCGAGGCCGTGGTCCCGCTGGGCTCGGTCGCCGTGTACCCGCGGTCCTCTCCGGCCGCCGAGTGCCTGGCATCCGGACAGCCGTTGATCCAGCAGGTCACCCCGACCGTGGTCGACCGGTGGGCCTCCCAGGCACCGGACCGGGCGGAACGCATGCAGCGCTTCGGCTTCCACTCCGTCCTCGCGGTACCCATGCGTGCCCGCGGGGTCACCCTCGGCGTGGCCACCTTCTCCCGGCACCGGCGCCCCGAACCCTTCGAGCAGGACGACCTGCTGCTGGCCCGGGAGATCACCGCCCGGGCCGCCCTGAGCATCGACAACGCACGGCGCTACACCCGCGAGCGCGACACCTCGCTGACCCTGCAGAGCAGCCTCCTGCCACAGCGGCTGCCCCGGCAGTCCGCCGTCGAGGTCGCCTCCCGCTATCTGCCGGCCGACGCCCAGGTGGGTGTGGGCGGCGACTGGTTCGACGTCATTCCGCTCTCCGGCGCCCGGGTCGCCCTGGTCGTCGGAGACGTCGTGGGGCACGGAATCCAGGCTTCCGCGTCCATGGGGCGACTGCGCACGGCCGTCCGCACCCTGGCCGACGTCGACCTGTCGCCCGACGAGCTGCTGACCCACCTCGACGACCTGGTCAACCGGCTCTCGGCCGAGAACGACGACACGTCGGGCATCGCCGACATCGGCGCGACCTGCCTGTACGCCGTCTACGACCCGGTCTCGCGGCGCTGCACCCTGGCCCGCGCGGGCCATCCGGAGCCGGTACTGCTCCGCCCGGGCGGAGCGGCCCGCGTCCTCGAGCTCCCCGCCGGGCCCCCGCTGGGACTGGGCGGCCTGCCCTTCGAAGCGGTCGAGGTCGAGCTGCCCCCGGGCAGCCTGCTCGTGCTCCACACCGACGGCCTCATCGAGGCCCGGGGCCGCGACATCGACGACGGCATCGGCCTGCTGTTGCGGGCGCTGGACCGCTCGGGGCCGGCTCTGGAGGACATCTGCGACGCTGTGGTGAGGGACGTGCTCCCGACCCGGCCCGACGATGACGTGGCGCTGCTCATGGCCCGTACACGTGCCCTGGACTCGGCCCACGTGGCCTCCTGGGACGTGCCGCCGCACCCCTCCGCGGTGGCCGACATCCGGGACCGGGTGAACCGTCAGCTGGAGCAATGGGGCCTGGCCGAGGCGGCGTTCGTCACCGAACTGGTCGTGAGCGAGCTGGTCACCAACGCCATCCGGTACGGCGAACCGCCCATCCAGCTGCGCCTGATCCTCGACCGCAACCTCATCTGCGAGGTCTCCGACGCCAGCAGCACCGCCCCGCACATGCGCCGGGCCCGGGTCTATGACGAAGGCGGGCGCGGTCTGTTGCTGGTCGCCCAGTTGTGCCAGCGGTGGGGCACCCGTCACACGTACCGGGGCAAGACGATCTGGGCGGAACACGCCCTGCCCGCGGACTGACGACCGCGACTCAGCGGACCCGCGCGGCGCGTACGGCCCGTGGTCCCGTGCCCAGCTCGCGGTGGCATGCCTTGTTGAACGCCTGCAGGTCGGCGATGCCCACCGCCGCGGCGACGGCGGGGATGGGAAGCGTGGACGCCTGGAGCAGGTGGCGGGCGCGCTCCAACCTTCGGCGGCGGACGTAGGCGACGACCGTCAGACCGGTCTCGGCGCGGAACAGGCGGGTCAGATGGGTGTGCGAGACGCCGGCCGAGCGGGCGATGACCGGTACGGGCAGGGGGTCGGCGAGATGCTCCTCGACGTACGCCTGCGCGGCGGCCACGACGGGATGCTGCCGCCCCGGATCCTCGGAGCCGGGCCGGGCCAGTTCGGCGACGTGCCAGAGCACCGTCCAGACCTCGGCGGAGGCACGTGCCGAGGAGCCGGGCATGGCGGCGACGGCGTGTCTCAGCAGGCCGGCCAGCAGCGGCCCTTCTGCCTGTGCGTCCTGCATGAGCGGAACCCGGTGCCCGGCGCCGGTCCCCGGAAGCCGCAGATGGGCGTAGAGATGCTCCGATCTGCCGCGGTAGTGGAAGTGCGCCTCGGTGTCCGGCGGGATCAGGCTGACGTGTCCGGGCCGGATGGCATGCGCGGTGCCGAGGACGGACAGCCGGCCCACATAGCTGTACAGGTGCAGTTGCCACAGGTCGGGCAGCCGGAAGACCTCGTGCGCGGTGGAGACACCATGCACACCGACCCCCGCGTTCACCACCTCGGGCGGAACATCCAGACACAAAGAGACGCTCTCCATGAGGGTGAGAATTTACCAGCATCGGGCGATTGCACCCCACGACACCCCGCTCCGCACGCCCTACGTTCGTCGTATGCCAACCACCAAACACCTGCTCACCTCGGTCGAGCTGGCACGCTTCGTCGCGCGGGGTTTCCTGCGTCTGGACGGCGTCGTGCCCCCGGAACTGAACGAGGAGGCCATCGCGACCCTGTCCACCGGGATACCGGCGGTCCCCTACGGCACTCCGCTGGCCGAGGCCTTCCCGCAGAACACCTTCATCCCCCGCCTGCTCACCGTCCCCGCCGTGGCCGGTGCCCTGGAGAGCCTGGTGGGGCCGGACCCGACGGTCGACCACCACGCGGTGCACGTACGCGAACCGCACGAGGGCAGCGCGCAGGACCTCCACGCGGACGCGATCATCGACGTGCGGCCGGACGCCTTCGACGTCCAGCTCATGTACTACCCCCACGAGGTGACCCCCGACATGGGCGGGACGCTGAGCGTGCCCGGCAGCCATCTGCGCCACGTCAACGAGACCGACATCGGCCGGGTGCAGAACCTGCGCGGGCAGACCCGGCTGACCTGCCCGGCCGGCACCGTCGTCCTGGTGCACCACGGGATCTGGCACGGCGGCCGGCGCAACGACACCGCGCGGCGGCGCTACATGTACAAGATCCGCTTCAACCCGACCGTGCCCCAGGTCCGGCTCTGGGACACCTCCGACCTGCACGACCCCGCCGTCACCGCGGAACTCGGCGCCTCCTTCCCGTGGTACGAGCAGGCCACCGCCCGCCTGGAGATCCACAACCGGGTGCTGCTGTGGCGCGCGCTGACCGGAGACGACACGTTCGACATCGACCACTGGGTCACACGCGTCAGCAACCGGCCCGCCCTGAGGAGCCACGCATGAAACAGCAAGTCCTCGTGCTCTACCTGGCCTCGTCCGCCCTCGACTCGCCCGTCGTGGGATGGTCCCGTTACGACGGCACGGGCCGGACGCGCCCCACGACCGGGGACAGCGACGAGCCGCCCTACCCGACGGGTCTGGCCGCGCTGGCCGACGGCTGGCGTCTCTTCCAGGCCTCCCAGTTGCTGCCGCCCCACCCCGGCCACGAGTACGACACCTCGTTCCTCAAGCACGAGTTCTTCTTCGAAAAGCTGTAGCCGTATTCACTCCATCGGGTCGTAAACGGCCCGGGCCGTCCCGAGCGCGGGCCGCACCGCGTAGCTTCGACCGCGACATCACCGACGGAACGTCACGAGGCAACCGGAGCGCTGTGGGCATGCGTCACCAGCTCGTCCTGGCCCTGCTGTGCGCGGGATACGCCGTCGGTTCCGCGCTCGGCTGGGGCTCGGCCCAAGCCGCCGCGATCATGGGGAACTTCGGGCTCGGCGCCGCGGCCGGGGCCGCCGCCGTGTCCTGCTTCCGCTACTCCCGCACCCGCCGCACCCGCTTCAGCCCCGCCTGGCTGCTGTTCGCCGTCTCCTCGGCGATGGCGGCCCTCGGCCATTTTGTCCGGGGGTGGTACGAGGTCGTTCTGAAGCTGCCCGTGCCGAGTCCCAGCTGTGCCGACGTGTTCTTCCTGGGGTTCGCGCCGCCGGCCGTCCTCGGTCTGCTGGTCTTCGCGAAACGGCCGGTGACGCGAGCGGGCTGGGTCTGCCTCGGGCTGGACGCCTGGCTGATCGGCGGCTCGCTGCTCACCCTGGCCTGGAGCCTCGCCCTCGACCAGGCCGCGGATCCGCACGAGGCGGGCGTGGCCCGTACCGCGCTGGCGCTGGCTTATCCGTTGCTCGACATCGCCCTGGTCAGCATGGTGGTCGCCCTGCACTTCAGACGCTCCGGGGCACACCGCGCCGCGGTCGGCACCGCGATCGGCGCCCTCGCCCTCACCGTGCTGACAGACGCCCTGTTCACCTCACCCCTGCTGCGCGGCGACCACCGACCCGGCCAACTCCTGGACGCGGGCTGGTTCGCCGGCTCCCTCCTCCTCGCGTACGCCCCCTGGGTCCCGTCCCGGAACCGGCAACCGGAGGCAGCCGGTCGCCCGGACGCCCGGAGAAGGGTGGGGTCCTCACTGGCGGCCCTCACCCCCTATCTGGCCGCCGGCGTCTGCACCCTCGGAATCCTCTACAACGTCCTCGACGGTCGCAGCGTGGACCACGTTGTGCTCCTGACCGGCGGCACGGTCGTGCTCGCGCTCGTCGTGCGCCAGGGCATCATGCTGCTCGACAACATCACCCTCACCCAGGAACTGGTGCAGAGGGAGAATCACTTCCGCTCCCTGGTGCAGGGCTTCAGCGACGTCATCATGATCGCCGCTCCCAGCGGAGTCCTGCGCTACGTGTCCCCGTCCGCGCGCGACGTCCTCGGCCGCGACGCCGACGAGCTGATCGGCAGCGACCTCGGCACGCTCGTCCACCCCGAGGACCTGGGACGGGTCGTGCACGAGGTGCGCCGCTTCCTCGGCGCCGGCCCCGCCGAGGAACCCACCACCCGCATCGAGTGCCGCTTCCGGTCGGGCGACGGCGGCTGGCTGCACGTCGAGTCGACCGTCAAGCGCCACCAGGGCGGCCTCGTCTTCAACACCCGGGACGTGACCGACCGGGCCCGCCTGCAGGCGCAGCTGCGGCACAGCGCCGAACACGATCCACTCACCGACCTGCCCAACCGCGCGCTGTTCACCCAGCGGGTCGAGCAGGCCCTCGCCGACCGCGGCGGCAACGACGACCGTGCCATCGCGGTGCTCTTCGTCGACCTCGACGACTTCAAGGCCGTCAACGATCGCTACGGCCATCAGACGGGCGACGAACTCCTGGTCCGCACCGCCCACCGGCTCAAGCAGACCGTACGGAACGACACCGCGGCCCGCCTCGGCGGCGACGAGTTCGCCGCCCTCGTCGTGGACGACGGCGCCCGCGACGACTCGACCCGCGAGGAACACCTCCTGGAACTCGCCCACCGGCTGCGCATCACCCTGTCCCAGCCCTGCACCATCGAAGGCAGCGACATCAAGGTCACCGCGTCCATCGGAATCGCCTTCGCCGAGCCGGAGATCGCGGCGGGCGAGTTGCTGCGCAACGCCGACCTGGCCACGTACCGCGCCAAAGCCTGGGGGAAGGACCGGGTCGAGCTGTACGCCCCGCACATGCAGGACGAGACCCCCGCGGTGGCCAGGGCGGCCGGTGAGACGCTGGAGCACACCCTCGCCCGGCTCCTCGTACGTCTCGGGCCGCCTCCCGAACCGACGGCACTCGAATACGCCCCAGCAGGAAACGGCGACGGAGGCGCCCGGCAGTGAGTACGGAAGAGAACAGCGGTGCTCTGCCCCTCCCACAGGACGACCCCGTCGTCTCGGCGGGTCTGGACATCGCCATGCGCTGGGGCGCCGCCCTCGGCGGACCGGAGAAACTGAAGATCGCCTTCGAAGCCCTGGAACCCCAGCTGAAGCGGGAGCACCAGATCCGCCTCAGACAGCTCGACATGCAGCGGGAGGCCACCGCCCGTGCCGAGGACAACGCCAGGGAGACGGCGGAACGCATGGTGCGACTGGCGCAGCAGAAGCGCCAGCACGCACTGCGGATGACGGGCCTCTGCCTCGGCGCCGGAGTGAGCTTCGCCATGCTCGTCGCCGGCGTCTACGTGGCCAGGGACATGTGGTGGCTCTCCCTCTTCCTCTGGGGCCCCAGTCTCCTGGCCATGGCCAAGCTCTACACCCTGCGCCGCAGCGACCCCGGCGACATGCAGGCCGTGGCCCTGGGCATGAGAAGCGCGACCAGCGCGGCCCAGCAGGCCCAGCCTCCCCCCGTGCCGTGACACCTACGGCGCTGAGTCCGTCCTCGCCTCACCGTCCCGACATGGAATGTTGCTTTCCGGCAATACTTGCCGGAGTCAATCCCGGGCACCGAGTGGCCATATGATGGAGCTTCTGTGCAGTGGGTGGGGGCGGCGTGCCGGACTCGGCGACGAGACGGGCGTCCGAGTGAACGCCGGTGAGGCGTGGGGAGAGGGAGAGCATGGACAGCGCGGGTACCGTGATCGAGGGGCCGGGCCAGGTACCGGGTGAGCCGGAGCTGCGGCGGTTGCTGGCCGGGCTGACGGCGGTGCGCGACGGCGACTTCGGCACCCGGCTGCCGGAAGAGGCGGGCGGCCTGCTCGGCGAGATCGCCTCCGTGTTCAACGGCATGGTCGACCAGTTGTCGCTCTTCACCTCCGAGGTGACCCGGGTGGCGCGCGAGGTCGGCACCGAAGGCACCCTGGGCGGCCAGGCCAAGGTGCCCGGAGTGTCCGGCACCTGGGCCGACCTGACCGACTCGGTCAACGCCATGGCCGGCAACCTGACCACGCAGGTCCGTGACATCGCCCAGGTCGCCACCGCGGTGGCCAAGGGCGACCTGTCGCAGAAGATCGACGTGGACGCCCGGGGCGAGATCCTGGAGCTGAAGAACACCATCAACACGATGGTCGACCAGCTGTCGGGCTTCGCGGACGAGGTGACCCGCGTGGCGCGGGAGGTCGGCACCGAGGGGCGGCTCGGCGGGCAGGCCGACGTCAAGGGCGTCCGGGGCACCTGGCGCGACCTGACCGACTCGGTGAACTTCATGGCCGGCAACCTGACCGGTCAGGTGCGGTCCATCGCCCAGGTGGCCACCGCCGTCGCCAAGGGCGACCTGTCGCAGAAGATCACCGTCGACGCCCGGGGCGAGATCCTGGAGCTGAAGAACACCATCAACACCATGGTCGACCAGCTGTCGGCGTTCGCGGACGAGGTCACGCGGGTGGCGCGGGAGGTCGGCACCGAGGGGCGGCTCGGCGGCCAGGCCGACGTCAAGGGCGTCTCCGGTACGTGGAAGGCGCTGACGGAGTCGGTCAACATCATGGCCGACAACCTGACCGCGCAGGTCCGCTCCATCGCCGAGGTGACCACGGCCGTGGCTCAGGGCGACCTGTCGCAGAAGATCCGCGTGGACGCCCGGGGCGAGATCCTGGAGCTGAAGGAGACCATCAACACGATGGTCGACCAGCTGTCGTCCTTCGCGGACGAGGTCACCAGGGTGTCCCGCGAGGTCGGCACCGAGGGCAACCTCGGCGGCCAGGCGCATGTGCGCGGTGTCTCGGGCACCTGGAAGGACCTCACCGACAACGTCAACGTGATGGCCTCCAACCTGACCGGCCAGGTCCGCTCCATCGCCCAGGTCGCCACCGCCGTGGCCCGGGGCGACCTGTCGCAGAAGATCACCGTCGAGGCCAAGGGCGAGGTGGCCGCCCTGGCGGGAACCATCAACACGATGGTCGACACCCTGTCCGCCTTCGCGGACGAGGTCACCCGCGTGGCCCGCGAGGTCGGCACCGAGGGACGCCTCGGCGGGCAGGCACACGTGCCGAACGTCGCCGGCACCTGGAAGGACCTCACCGACAACGTCAACGTGATGGCCTCCAACCTGACCGGCCAGGTCCGCAACATCGCGCTGGTCACCACGGCCGTCGCCAACGGCGATCTGTCCAAGAAGATCGACGTCGACGCGCGCGGCGAGATCCTGGAGCTCAAGACCACGATCAACACGATGGTGGACCAGCTGTCCTCGTTCGCGGCGGAAGTCACCCGAGTCGCGCGGGAGGTGGGCAGCGAGGGCCGCCTCGGTGGCCAGGCCGAGGTCGAGGGTGTCTCGGGCACCTGGAAGCGCCTCACCGAGAACGTCAACGAGCTGGCCGGCAACCTGACCCGGCAGGTGCGGGCGATCGCCGAGGTGGCCAGCGCCGTCGCCGAGGGCGACCTCACCCGCTCGATCACCGTGGACGCCTCCGGAGAGGTGGCCGAACTCAAGGACAACATCAACGCGATGGTGGAGTCCCTGCGGGAGACCACCCAGGCGAACCAGGAGCAGGACTGGCTGAAGTCCAACCTGGCTCGCGTCTCCTCCCTCATGCAGGGCCACCGGGACCTGGACGTCGTCGCCGAACTCATCATGGACGAGCTGACGCCGCTGGTCTCCGCGCAGTACGGGGCGTTCTACCTGGCCGAGGAGGCCGGTACGGGCGTCGAGCTGCGGCTCATCGGCTCCTACGGCTATCCCGCCGACGGCGACCGGCAGGAACGCATCCCCGTCGGCCACACGCTGATCGGCCAGGCGGCACGCAGCCGCCGCACCATCACGGTGGACGAACTCCCCGCCGACTACGTGACCATCTCCTCCGGGCTCGGCCGCACCGCCCCCACCTCACTCGTGGTGCTGCCCATCACCGTCGAGGAACAGGTGCTCGGCGTCATCGAGCTCGCCTCGGTCAGCCGCTTCACCCAGATCCACCAGGACTTCCTGGGCCAGCTGACGGAGACCATCGGCGTCAACGTCAACACCATCCTCGCCAACGCCCGGACCGACGAACTGCTCGGCGAGTCGCAGCGGCTCGCCGACGAACTGCGCGTCCGCTCGGAGGAACTCCAGGTCCGTCAGGAGGAACTGCAGCGGTCGAACGCCGAGCTGGAGGAGAAGGCCACCCTGCTGGCGACGCAGAACCGGGACATCGAGGCGAAGAACCTGCAGATCGAGCAGGCCCGGCAGGAGCTGGAGGACCGCGCCAAGCAGCTGTCGTCGGCCTCGAAGTACAAGTCGGAGTTCCTGGCCAACATGAGCCACGAGCTGCGCACGCCCCTGAACAGCCTGCTCATCCTCGCCCAGCTGCTCGCCCAGAACCCCTCCCGGAACCTGACGCCGAAGCAGGTGGAGTACGCGGGGATCATCCACTCCGCCGGCTCGGACCTGCTGCAACTCATCAACGACATCCTCGACCTGTCGAAGGTCGAGGCGGGGAAGATGGACGTCGCCCCCGAACGCGTGCCGCTGCGCCGCCTCCTGGACTACGTCGAGGCCACCTTCCGGCCGATGACCACCCAGAAGGGCCTGACCTTCGCCATCACCAGCGCCCCGGGCGCGCCCGCCGATCTCGTCACCGACGACGCACGGCTGCGTCAGGTCCTGCGCAACCTGCTGTCCAACGCCGTGAAGTTCACCGAGCGGGGCGGCGTCACACTGCTCATCGAGCCGGCGTCCGACGCCGAAGTGCCCGAGCCCGTGCACCGCGGCGGCCCCGTGGTGGCCTTCCGGGTCGAGGACACCGGCATCGGCATCCCCGAGCAGCAACTGGAGACCATCTTCGGCGCCTTCCAGCAGGCGGACGGCACCACGAGCCGCAAGTACGGGGGAACCGGCCTCGGCCTGTCCATCACCCGGGAGATCGCGCACCTGCTGGGCGGGGCGGTCACCGTGGACAGCACCCCGGGGCAGGGCAGCACCTTCACGCTCTACCTTCCGGTGACCCGCTCCGACTTCGAGGACCTCACCGCCGCACCACGGGCGGAGGAGTCGCAGAGCGACGCCCGCGCCCTGTCCCCGGCAGAAGGACAGCGCCCGGGTACGGCCTCGGCCGCACCGCAGCACAAGCGGCGACTGCTGGTCGTCGAGGAACGCGTCCGGGGGCTGCTGTCCGTGGTCGCCGAGAGCGCCGTCGCGGACCTGGACCACAGCCGCGCCGTACGGGATCCGCGCGACACCGTGGAGATCGTCACCGCCATGAACGCCCAGGAGGCGGCCTCCGCCCTGGCCGCCGGGCCGTGCCACTGCGTCGTCCTCAGCCTGGACCTGCCCGACGGCGAAGGCCCACGGCTGCTGGAGGCGGTCGACGGGGACGCCGCTCTGGCCACCGTTCCGCTCCTCGTCCACAACAACCACCGCCCGAGCGCGGCACAGGAGGCCGCCCTGCAGGCGCGGGCGGAGAACCGGTCGCTGGAAGTGCTGTCCAGCCTGGACGAACTCAAGGAACGGATCACCCTGCACCTGTCGGCCGAACAACCCGGCGACGTGGTGCCGCTCGTGCGGATGGAGGAGAGCCTGAGCGCGGCGCCGGAGGTCGACAGCGCCCTGGCCGGGCACACGGTGCTCGCCGTCGACGACGACGCCCGCAACCTGTTCGCCCTCAGCGGCATCCTCGAACTGCACGGCCTGCGCGTGCTGCACGCGGAGAACGGCCGCAAGGGCATCGACATCCTCACCGCGCATCCCGAGATCCGCCTCGTGCTGATGGACGTGATGATGCCCGAGATGGACGGGTACGCCGCGACCGCCGAGATCAGGAAGATGCCCGAGTACCACGATCTGCCGATCGTCGCGGTCACCGCCAAGGCCATGCCGGGCGACCGGGAGAAGAGCCTGGCGTCCGGCGCGAGCGACTACGTGACCAAGCCCGTCGACGCGGGCGACCTCATCGCCTGCGTGCGCCGCTGGTTGTCCTCGTGAGGCCGGCAGCCATCACACCGTCTCCCGCCCGTTGCCCGGGCCAGAAGGAGCTGTGCCCACGTGAGCACCACTGACCTGCCCGGCGAGCCCGACCAGGAGGGCGAGTCGCGACGGCGCACCACCGGGGCGGAGTTGTCGCCCGCCGCTCCCGCCGGGGGCGACGGCATACCGGCCGCGAGGACGCCCGGCCGACCGCCGACGTCCCCGGTCGGCCGGCTGGCCGCCACCGTGGACCGCCTGCGCCACGAGGTACAGGCGGCGCAGGCCGCGGCCGACGGGCGCGCTCTGATCGACCTCGCCAAGGGCGTGCTCGTCGAGCGCCTGCACTGCGGGCCCGCCGAAGCGGCCCGGCAACTCGCCGAACTCTCGGACCAGTCGGCCATGACTCCGCTCGAGCTGGCCGCCGACATCATCAACCAGGCGGCACGCGACCGCCTGACCGACGTCGCAGTCGACTTCGTGACGACCGTCCACGGCACCTCACCCACCACCGAACAGGCCGCGTCCGCCGCCGTACGGCTGCGTACGGCGGAGAGCGGCGCCCTGGCCGCCGGGGACACCCAGGCGGTCGCCGACTCCCTGCTGGAGCACGCCCTGAAACCACTGGGGGCGACCGGAGTCGCGATCTGGGCGGCCGGTGCCGACGGCTCCCTGACCCTCGCGGGCAGCTCCGGGTTCCCCGCGGGCGAGGCGGGGCGCTGGCGCTATGTGCCGCCGGGTGTGGCGACCGTCGCCCGCACCGCGCTGACCGAGCGCAGGCCGGAGTGGATCCAGTCCCTGGCGGTGGAGGGCCCGCCGTCCATCGGCGGCACCCACCACCCCGACGGTGGACGGGTGGCCGTCCCCACCGGCGTCGGCGGGCGGATCCACGGCGTCCTGGAGATCTGCTGGCCGGGGCCGCTGACCACCCAGCCGCCCGCCGTCGTACGCCAGTTGGAAGCGCTCGCGGAACTGTGCGCGCACACCCTGGAGATCCACTCGTCCTCCGTCCCCTCGTCGCTCGACGGCCCCGCCGTGACGAACGCGCTGTCGGAACTGGTGGACCTGGCCGACGCGCTGTACGACCCCGCGCTGGTGCTCCTGCCCCAGGTGGACGGCTCCGGGCATCTCACCGACTTCCGCATCCACCACGCCAACCATCGCTTCCGCGACCCCGCCGGGCGCTCCCGCAGCGCCGTCAACGGGGCGCTGCTGCTGGAGGCGTACCCGATGGCGGCCGACGAGAGCGGCCTGTTCCACCACGTGGAGCGGGTCTACGCCACGGGTGAGCCGTTCCGGGCCGGCCGTATGACCCTCACCGCGCTGGTGGACCAGGTGCCGCTGTCGTCCGTCGCCGAGGTCAGCATCACCCGGCACGGCAACAGCGTGCTGCTGATCTGGCGGATCGAGGACGAGGTGGCCCGCCTGGCCAACCTGCTCGAACACGCGCAACGCCTCGGCCGCATCGGTGGTTTCGAGGAGAACTTCGTCACCGGCGAAATCACCTGGAACAGCCAGCTGTTCGCCCTCTACGGCCGGGAGGAGACCGCCGGGCCCGTCCCCGTCGAGGAACTGCGGGCCCACGCCCACCCGGACGACGCCGTCACCATCGGCCGCTTCCTGCGGACCGTGCTGCACCACCGCAAGCCGGCGTCGGCGGCCTTCCGCCTGCAGCGGCCCGACGGGGTGACCCGGCACATGCGCGTGGTGGCCGAACCGGTCGTGGACGTCGACGAGAGCCTGCTCGCGGTGCGCGGCGCCTACCAGGACGTGTCGGCGCAGCACTGGACGGAGGTCGCCCTCGCCGCCACCCGCGACCAGCTCGCCTACTCCGAGCAGCAGGCCGCCGAGCGCAACCGGCTGACCCTGCAACTGCAACAGGCCATCATGCCGGTCACGGCGGCACCCCTGGACGCGCCGGGACTGCGCACGGCCGTGCGCTACCGGCCCGCGGAGACCGATCACCTGGTGGGCGGCGACTGGTACGACGCCGTGGTCCTGCCCTCGAAGCACATCCTGCTGAGCGTGGGCGACGTCGCCGGACACGGCATCGAGGCGGCCACCAGCATGGTCGTGCTGCGCAACGCCCTGCGGGGGCTGGCCGTCACCGGAGCGGGCCCGGCCCAGCTGCTGTCCTGGCTGAACAACGTCGCCCACCACCTCTCCGAGTCGGTGACCGCCACCGCGGTCTGCGCGCTGTACGACCCCTCGCGCCGCGTCCTGCGCTGGGCCCGCGCCGGGCACCTGCCGCCGGTGCTGGTGCGCGAGGGGCAGGCGACGACCATGCCGCTGCTCAAGGGGCTGCTGCTCGGAGCGGTCTCGGACGTCACCTACGAGGAGGCGGACATGCAGCTGGAGCTGGGCGACACCCTGCTGATGTACACCGACGGACTGGTGGAGCGCAGGGACCGCTCCATGGAGGAGTCCCTGAACCATCTCCTGGTGACCGCGAGTGCCACGAAGACCACCCTCGACCAGCGGCTCGACCACCTGCTCACCTACAGCAAGTCCGACACCGACGACGACACCTGCATCATCAGCATCGAAGTCATGTGAGCGTCCCGGTCTGCCGGACGTGCTGGCAGCGCGCGCAGTAGCGGGCCTGCGGCACGATCATCAGCCGGGCGCGGTCGATGGGCCCCCGGCACAGCTCGCAGGCGCCGTAGTCTCCCCGGTCCATGCGGGCCAGGGCGGCTTCGACGTCGGCGAGGACCATCCGGGCCGAGGCGGCGAGCTGGACACGCACCTCGGTCTGGGAGGTGGCCTGCCGGTCGAGCAGCGCCTGGGTGCGGGGCGCCGCGGCGGCCGTCAGCTGCTGGAGCTGTTCCCGGCGGAACAGGCGCTGCTCGTGCAGGTTCTCGCGCAGCGCCGCGAGGTCCTCGGCCGACAGCGCCGCGTCGCGGTCGCCGGTGATCTGGTTCACCACGGTCACCCCTCGGTCAGGCGGTGTTGCGCTGGCAGGGTACGCAGAACCGCGTGTAGGGCAGGATCTCCAGGCGCTCGACGGGGATGCGTGTGGAGCAGCCCTGGCAGACGCCGTAGCTGCGGTCCTGGACGCGGGCGAAGGCGGCGTCGATCTCCTTGAGGACCCGCTCGATGGTGTCCCTCTGCGCCGACATCAGCTGCTCGGCCTCGTCCGGCCCGGCCTCGTCGATGGCCTTCAGCTGGGTCAGCCGGGTGCTGCGTTCGTGTTCCAGGCGCTGGTGGGCCTCGTGTGCCGTGAGGCGGGCGGTCCGGGCCTCGGTGCGGGGTGCGTTCATGTCTTCACCGTGGCCGATGCGCCGGGGAAAACCCATCGGGCGCGATACCCATCTTCGGCCCGGCGGGGCCTGCCGGTCAGGGGCAGGTCAGGGGCGGAAATGGGCATTGGAGCCCATCGACGCGGCCGGTGGGGCGCGGCAGGCTGGGGTCAGGCCGGTCCGCAGTCGCGGCCGCGGCTCATCACGAAGAGGAAGGTGTCGTCCCGGTGTCCCTGTTCTGGCGGATCTTCGCTCTGAACGCGGTGGTGCTGGGGGCCGCGACCGCGCTGCTGCTGTGGGCTCCCGTGACCGTCTCCGTGCCGGTCCTGCTGACCGAGGCGGTCATCCTGGTGGCCGGCCTGGCGGTCATGCTGATCGCCAACGCGGCCCTGCTGCGGATCGGGCTGGCCCCCCTGGCCCGGCTCACGAAGCTGATGACCACCGTCGACCTGCTGCGCCCCGGGCAGCGGCTGCCGGAGCACGGCAGCGGCGGGATCGCCGAGCTGATCCGCACCTTCAACGCCATGCTGGAGAGGCTGGAGCACGAGCGGGCCTCCAGCAGCGCCCGCGTGCTGCTCGCGCAGGAGGCCGAACGGCGCCGCATCGCCCAGGAGCTCCACGACGAGGTCGGCCAGAGCATGACGGCGATCCTGCTCGGGCTGAAACGGGCGGCGGACGAGGCGGAGGAGCCGCTGCGGGGTGAGCTGCACCAGGCCCAGGAGATCACCCGGGAGAGCCTGGACGAGGTGCGCCGCCTGGTGCGCCGGCTGCGGCCGGGCGTGCTGGACGACCTCGGCCTGGTCAGCGCCCTGACCTCGCTGACCACCGAGTTCGCCACCCACACCGAACTGCGCCTGGTGCGCCGCTTCGACTCCGGTCTGCCCGCGCTGGACGAGCAGAGCGAACTGGTGCTGTACCGCGTCGCCCAGGAGGCTCTGACCAACGCGGCCCGCCACGCCGAGGCCGGCCGGGTCGAGGTGAGCCTGCGCCACACCGACGGCACGGTGGTGCTGGCCGTCGCGGACGACGGCCGCGGTACCGGGATCGCGCGGGAAGGCGCGGGAATCCGGGGGATGCGCGAACGCGCCCTGCTCCTCGGGGCCACGCTGGACGTCACCTCCCAGCCGCACACCGGTACGCAGGTCCGGCTGACCGTGCCCGTCCCCAGGAAGCAGTCATGACCACGACCGACATGCCCGTGATCCGTATCCTCCTCGCCGACGACCACGCGCTGGTGCGGCGCGGAGTGCGGCTCATCCTCGACCGGGAGCCGGATCTTGAGGTCGTCGCCGAGGCCGGAGACGGTGCCGAGGCCATCGCCCTGGCCCGCGGCACGGAGGTCGACCTCGCGGTGCTGGACATCGCCATGCCCCGGATGACCGGCATCCAGGCCGCCCGCGAACTGACCGCGCTGAGGCCGGACCTGCGCGTGCTGATCCTGACCATGCACGACAACGAGCAGTACTTCTTCCAGTCGCTGAAGGCCGGGGCCAGCGGATACGTGCTGAAGTCCGTGGCCGACCGGGACCTGGTCGCCGCCTGCCGGGCCGCCATGCGTGACGAGCCGTTCCTGTACCCGGGGGCCGTCACCGCCCTCATCCGCAACTACCTCGACCGGGTCCGCCACGGCGAGGAGCCGCCCGAGCAGATCCTCACGCCCCGGGAGGAGGAGGTGCTCAAGCTCGTCGCCGAGGGCCACTCCTCCAAGGAGATCGCCGAGATGCTCTTCATCAGCATCAAGACCGTCCACCGGCACCGGGCGAACCTGCTGCACAAGCTCGGACTGCGCGACCGTCTGGAACTCACCCGGTACGCGATCCGCGCCGGCCTCATCGAACCCTGACGTGCTCGTCCCTGACGTGCTCGTTCCGCTCAGAGGAAGGGGATGGCGCATGGCACGCTCCCTGTCGGCCGTCCCCCGCTCCGGCGGATCCGGCCCAGCGGTGGCGATCGCCGTTCTGGTCGCCGTCCTCGCTGCGCTGCTGTCATCGGCGCAGGGCGGCGGCGACCTCAGTGGCGGCTCCGTACCGGCCGCCGTCTCGGCCGGCGGTACACCGTACGCGGACGACAGGCACTCGGCCGTCTGCACCGTTCCGGTCCGAAGCGCAGGCGAGCGTCCTGCCCCCACGGCCCCGGTCGCCCTCGACTCGCCCTGTCCGCCTTCCGGCTCGGCCTCGTCCGCACGCACGCCCGCGCAGGCGGCGAGCCCGCCCGCTGCTCCGCACCCGGCTGACCGTCACCCGGGCCGGGCCCCGCCGTCACCCCCAGGCACCTGAGCCCCTCTCCCTTCCTTCCCCCGACCGCGGCCACTGTCCTGGCCGCGGTGTGCCTGCCGGAGGCCCCTCTTGACCCGCGCCCAGCGCATCCGAGGGCTGCTCGCCCTCGCCGCCGTCGCCCTGTCGCTGTACGTCGCCCTCACTGTGCCCGTCCACCTCGGACTCGATCTGCGCGGCGGCACCCAGATCGTGCTGGAGACCCGCCCCACCGCCCCCGCGGACGCCGGCAGTGAAGCCACCGACCGCACCCTGGAGGTGCTGCGCGGCCGCGTCGACGCGCTCGGCGTCGCCGAACCCACCCTCGCCCGCTCCGGCAGCGACCGCATCGTCGTCGAACTGCCCGGAGTGCAGGACCCCGCCAAGGCCGCCGACGTGCTCGGCCGCACCGCCCAGCTCACCTTCCACCAGGTCCTCGGAACGGCCGGCGGTAGCGACGACACGGCCGAGCCGCTGCCGAAACGGCCCCGACAGCGGGTGCTCGCAGACGAGTCCGGCCGGCACCTGCGCCTCGGGGCGGCCTCACTGACCGGCAAGGAGGTCGAGGAGGCCGCCGCCCGGTTCGACCAGCAGGGCGGCGCCGGATGGCAGGTCGCCGTCGACTTCGCGGGGTCCGGCCGCGACGGCTGGGCCCGTCTGACCGGCCGGGCCGCCTGCCAACCGGTGGGGGACCCGGCCCGGCGGGTCGCCATCGTCCTGGACGACAAGATCATCTCGTCACCGCAGGTCGACCCGGCGGTCGGCTGCGGCTCCGGCATCAGCGGCGGCTCCACACAGATCACCGGATCCTTCGGAGCGGACGAAGCCAGGCAACTGGCCCTGCTCATCAACGGTGGCGCCCTGCCCGTACCCGTGGAGACGGTGGAGCAGCGCACCGTCGGCCCCACCCTGGGCGCTGAGGCGATCACGGCCAGCGCCCGGGCCGCCGCCGTGGGCACCGCGCTGACCGCGCTGTTCATCATCGTGGTGTACCGGCTCATGGGTGCTCTGGCCACCGTGGCACTGGCCTGCTACGGCCTGATCTCCTACGCCGCGCTGGCCGCCCTCGGCGCCACCCTCACCCTGCCGGGTCTCGCCGGGTTCGTACTGGCCGTCGGGATGGCCGTCGACGCCAACGTCCTCGTCTTCGAACGCGCCCGAGAAGAGTACGCCGCCCGTCTCCGGCCCAGCCCGCGCTCCTCGCTGACCGCGGGGTTCCGGGGTGCCCTCAGCGCCATCGCCGACTCCAACATCACCACCCTCATCGCCGCCGGCCTGCTGTTCCTCCTCGCCTCCGGACCCGTGCGCGGCTTCGGCGTCACCCTGGGCATCGGCGTCCTCGCCTCCATGCTCAGCGCCCTGGTCATCACCCGTTCCCTCGCCGACCTCGCCGTCTCGCGGCGCCGGCTGCGCGCTCGGCCCCGTCTGACGGGCATCGCCCACACCGGAGCCCTCCGCGACCGCCTCACGCGCGCCGGCCTCCGTCCGATGCGCCGGCCAAGGCGGTGGCTGGCCGTCTCCGCCACGCTCCTGGTCCTGGCGGCCTCCGGGATCGCCGTGCGCGGCCTGGACTTCGGTGTCGAGTTCACCGGGGGCCGCCTCATCGAGTACACCACCGGCACCCCCGTCGACCCCGACCGTGCCCGCAGTGCCCTCGCCGACGCCGGATTCCCCCGCGCCGTCGTCCAGGCATCCGGGGACGACCGGCTCACCGTCCGCACCGACCGGCTCACCGACGCGCAGGCCGCCACCGTCACGGAGACCGTCAACAGCCTGACCGGCCACGCCGGCAAGCTCCGCGACGAGACCATCGGCCCCAGCCTCGGCAAGGAACTGCGTCGGGGCGCCCTCATCGCGCTCGCCGTGGCCCTCGGCGCCCAACTGGTGTATCTCGCGGCACGTTTCCGCTGGCTGTTCGGCACATCGGCGGTGGCCGCCCTCGCCCACGACGTGGTGATCCTGGTCGGCCTCTTCGCCTGGCTCGGCAAACCGATCGACGGCGTCTTCCTGGCCGCGCTGCTGACCGTCGTCGGCTACTCGGTGAACGACTCGGTCGTCGTCTTCGACCGGCTCCGGGACCTGAGCCGACGCGACCGTGAGGCGCCCTTCGCGGCCGTCGCCGACCGCGCACTCCTGCAGACCCTGCCCCGCACGGTCAACACCGGCACGGGCGCCGCCTTCATCCTCACCGCCCTGGCCGTCTTCGGCGGCGACTCCCTCACCGACTTCGCCGTCGCCCTGCTCATCGGCCTCGTCGTGGGCACGTACTCCTCGATGTTCACCGCCACCCCCCTCGCCGTCGTACTCCACGGACGCCCGGCGAGGCGTGAGCACATGGCACGGGGCCATCGCCTTCCCACGCGACGGTGACGGGAAGGCGACGGCCCGGCAGGGGGTGTTCCAGGGTGGTTCAGGGGTGCGTCAGCGGGTGAACGTGACCCGCTTCTCCTTCAGGGAGGCACAGTTGGAGCCGTACACCTGCACGTACACGTTGTCGATGCTGCCGCCCCAGTCCACGCAGTGGCCCTTGCCGTAGACGTAGGTCGGTCCGGCGTACGACGTGTACGTGCCTTCGTCCGAGTCCCCCAGCTCGGTGTCGGGGACGTAGATCCACGCGGACATCTGCCGAGCGGTGCCCGGGTTGTTGCGGATGGTCGCGACGCAGTTCTTGCCGTTGGAGGCGTTGTACGTCAGGTACACGGTGCCCTGCGTGCCGACGGCCGCCGAGTTCACGGTCTTGTACGCGCTTCCGCAGACCTTCTGCGCAGTGGTGTTCGGCGCGGCCGACGCGGGCGACGCCATGGCGGTCATGGTTCCCACCGACAGGGCGGCCACGGCGGACGCGGCCAGAACGGAACGGGTGAATCGCATATTTCCCCCTTGCAGCTCTTCGAGGTGGTTGCTCCTGCATGGTGTGACCCGCGGACGGTCCAAAGGGTTGTGCGTCATTTCGCAGGAAAATCGGGGGAGTTGACGGAGCCCGGGCGATCCTCCGGACGGTCGGGGACCGTCCGTGGCGGCGCGCGAGGATGCCCAGACGGCATCGCTTTTACTCACGGGTCACTTGAGGCACACGCGAGATCCAGAGGATCTGCTCAGGGGTGTCACACCGACTGCACATCCCCCTTTCAAAGTCTCGTTAGCGTTACGGCTCGATCCCACGTGCGAAAGTGACCAGGCCGCGGCCGGCGAGCCGCCGGCACGGCCAGATCGGGAAGACCAGACATGGACTACTGCTCCTCGTGCCGTCGGCACCTCAACGGCGCCTTGGTCTGCCCGGGGTGCGGCGCCTACGCCCCGGACATCGACCCGGCCGCCTCCGACGGCCGTAGCGGCCCTGTCGCCCCGGGCGCCTGGCGTGACGAGAACGCGTGGGACGACCGGAGCGTCTGGGAGGAGACCCGCGCCGGCACGCGGGAGCTCCCTCTCGCCTACACCGGGTCGTCCGCCGGTCCCCGGGTGCCGGACGCGGGCCCGTCGGACGGCCACGGGGCCGCGGACACCGCCGCGTCGGCGACCGCCGGCTACGAGGCCCCGCAGCAGGGACGCGCCGCGCGGCGCCGGCAGATGGCCCGCTGGAAGAAGAACCAGCGCCGGGCCGTGGTGGCGACCGCCGTCGCGCTCGTCGGAGGCGGTCTGACCGTCGCCGCCATGAAGGGCGACTCCACGCACGGCGTGCGGGCGGCCACGGCGCCGGAGGACACGACCATGGGCGGCACCGGCGGGGAGGCGCCGACGTACACCGAACCGACGTCGAGCCGGCAGGACACCCCGCGCTCCTCGCCCACGCCCACCACCCCGCCGCACGCCGACCGCGCCTCGCACCGCGAGCAGCCCCGGGACGCCGCTCCCCGCACCACACCGTCCGACCCGCGCACGGACGCGGCGGCCACGCCCCGTGAGCTGCCGAGGACGACATCGCCGCGGTCCACCGTCCCGAGCACCGTCGACACGGCCACCGGCACCGTCGGCAAGTCCACGTCGAAGGGGACCGAGCAGACGACACCGCCCGCCGCCGACAACGGCGCGGACGCCGGGCAGCCGGCGTCGCCCGCGACACCCCCGCCCGCGACGAGCCCCGATTCGTCCGCGACGTCCCCCTCGGACCCGAAGGAGCTCTGCCTGCTCGTCATCTGCCTCGGCTGAGGCCCGCGAGTCCCGGCTCGGGCCAACTGCGCCGCGGTGCTCCAGCGTTCCGACAACGGCGTGGGCCGCGTCGCAGATGGGCAACGACCTGTGGTCGCGACCGGCTGGTACTGAGCGGCAGCGGAGGCGCGCGCCTGACCGTCACGAGCCGCGGCGGGCCACCGGGAGACCGGTGACCCGCCGCGGGTGTGTGGGCGTGTGGAGAGGACGGTGCGTCAGCAGTCCGGGACTCCGGCGATCTTCACGCCGCCCCGGATGTAGAGGTTGTTCACCCAGGCGATGTCGCTTCCGGCGAACTCCTGCACCGCGGTCCACCAGTTGTTGGTGCCGACGGCGGGGTCGCGCACGGTCTGGCCCTGCGTCTGGCACACGGCGTCCGCCCACCACTGCGAACGGACCGCGAGGCGAGGGGAGTCGGTGGTGGGCTGCTGGCGCAGGTTGACGTTGGTGGCCCAGACGTAGACGTCGGTCAGGGCCGGGTCGCCGCTGTTGGCGGCGGCCGGAGCGGCCTGGGCGGTGGTGGCGAGGCCGCCGACGGCGAGCGCGGCCACGGCGAGGCCCATGGCGGTACGGCTGATCAGTCGCTTCACGTGTGTTCCCCCGTAGGACGACGGTGATGGTGTGGTGGGTTGCGGTCGAGCCACGGTCAGCAGGTCGCCGAGGCGGGCAGGTCGCCGTACTCGTTGCCCTTGAGGTAGACGGCGCTGACGTAGCCCTCGACGAGCTTCACCCACACGTTGTTGGTGTATCCGTGGTCGCTGATGGTCTCGCCGCGGGTCCAGCAGTAGGCGCCGCGCGGCTGGCCGGCCGTCACGGAACCGACCTTGTCGTACGAACGGGCCGGTCCGGAGCGGACGTTGACGGTCTCGTAGGGCACGACCGCGTACGGTGCGGCCATGACGCGGGCGGTGCCGTCCTCGGCCGCCGAGGACGCGGCGGCGGTCCCGGCGGTGAGCGGGCCGAGCGGGCCGAGTAGGGCGAGCGCCCCGGCGCCGACGAGCGCCTTGGCGAAGATGCGCGTGGTCATGTCGAGATCCCCCTGATGATGTGCCGACGCTCAGAACTGTAGGGAGACCTGGGACGACGCGGTCCCTGACAATTGTCAGGGTCGTCCTGGACGGGGGCCTTCTAGGCGGGGCCGGGCGGCAGGTGGACGGTCATGATCAGGTGGCAGGTTCCGTTTCCCGAGCCGCGGTAGGTGTGGGCGGCGTCGCCGTCGAACGTGGCTGTCTGCCCCGCCTCGACCGGGTACTCGGCGCCGTCGACCACGAGCACCATCCGTCCGGCTGTGACGCTGACGGTCTCGGTCACGCCGGCCTGGTGGGGGTGGCTCGGATACTCCTCGCCGGGCTCCAGCGTCCAGCGCCAGACCTCGGTGGCCGCCGGGCCGCCGGTGGTCAGCATGAGCCGGGCCTCGCTGCCGCGCTCACCCTTCCACAGAGGCATGACGGCGTCGGCGCTCACCACTCGGACGCGTTCTTCGGGGCGGCCTTCCAGCAGGGCGGAGACGGAGACGCCGAGGGTGTCGGCGAGGCGGACCAGGGTCGCGAAGTTCGGGTTGCCCTGGGCCTTCTCCAGTCCGACCAGGGCGCCCTTGCTGACCTTGGCACGGCGGCCGAGTTCGTCCAGGGACAGCCCGGCGCGGGTGCGGGCCGCGCGGACGTTGTGTGCGAGCGTGCGCAGTGCCGTCTCGGCCTCGGCCATCGCTTGTCCCTTCAGGCAGTGGGTCAGTGCACTGCACCGTGCGGTCGTTCGGTTGACGACGGCCGGTCGGTGCGTTGTACGGTGTGGTCGTTCCACTGATGGTAAGGGACGGACCCGTGATCGCTCTGCTGCCGGCCCTGGGCAGCTCCTCGGCCTATGGATGCGCCGACGTCCTCGGCGGTCTCGGTCCTGCTCGCCGCCCGCAGCGGCGACCTCGCCGCCGTCGCCGTCAGCCTCCTCGCCCCCGCCTGACCCCGCCCCCTGGCCCCCCGCCGCACTCCCGGAACGGAACCTCTGATGACCATCTTCCGTATCAGCCCCGCCGTCGCCGACGCCTTCCCGGACACCCTCATCGCCGTCGTCACCGGCACCGGGCTGCGTGGCCACGAGACCTGGCCCGCCACCATCGCCGCCCTGGACGAACTGGAGGCGCGACTCGCCGACGGCGGCTGGCAGCCGGCCGACGAGAGCGACCCGCGCATCGAGGCGTGGCACGCCGCCTACCGTTCCTTCGGCACCAATCCGCGCCGCATCCGGCCCAGCGTCGACGCCTTGGGCCGGCGCCTCGCCAAGAAGGGCACCCTGCCCCGGATCAACCCGGCCGTCGACTCCTACAACGCCGTCTCCGTCCGCCACGGCCTGCCCGCCGGCGCCTTCGACCTCGACCACGTCACCGGGGACATCGAGATCCGCCACGCCGACGGCAGCGAGACGTTCACCCCGCTCGGCGAGACCGGCACCGTCGAGAACCCCAAGCCCGGCGAGATCATCTACATCGACACCACCGACGTGCTCACCCGGCACTGGAACCACCGCGACGCCCATCGCACCCGCGTCACCGAAGACTCCACCCGCGTCGCCTTCCTCCTGGAGACGGTCGCCGCCAGTCGCGACGGGCACCTGCTCAGGACCGCGGCCGACGACCTGCGGACCCTGCTCCGACCGCACTGCGAGAAGAGCACTGTGCAGTACCTCCACGCCTGAAAACCCCCGCCCCCTCCTCGCGCAGACGGGAGGGCGGCGGAGATCCAGCCGTCCCTCTGGTCAGAACCAGTGCAGGCAGTGCGGGGGGCGGTCGGTGCGGAAGAGCGTGTCGGCGAGGGTGGCTGCGCCTGGGTGGTGGGCCCGGATGTGTCCGGCGCGCACGAGCGTGCTCGGGGCGGTGCCGCCGAGGTAGACGGAGCCCAGGTCGCTGATGTCCAGGGAGAGGTCGGGCTTGCGGTCCGTCGGGACGCAGTCGGCCTTGCCGTCCCGGACGGTCAGCAGGTAGCGGCCGTGTTCGCCCAGGAACGGGTCGTCGACGTCGAGGACGAGTTCGCCGTCCATGAACCAGCCACGCGCGGTCAGCGCACGCGGGACGTCCAGCAGCCGCACGTAGAGCCAGTCCATGTCCCCGCTCACCTCGCCGGCGCGGAAGTCCGCGAAGCGCCAGCGCAGCGGGTGGTCGGACGGGACGTGCTTGAACACGACCTGAGAGACCAGGTCGTGTCCGAGTGCGAACCGGGCCAGGGCCGTGAAGACGGCGTCGTCGGTGGCGATGGTCTCGTCGACCGTCAGGGTGCCGGACTCGATCGAGTAGCTGGCGTACCCGTCCGGGACGCCGTCGGGGTCCCGGTGGACAGCGATGTAGCGCGGCGCCGGAGAGATCGGGGGCTGCCCCGCGCGCAAGGCCCACCAGCGGTGGGGCCGGGACAGCGCGCCGGGCTGGGCGCGGCGATACCGGTCGTAGACCTCCTCCAGGATCTCGCCGCACTCGGCCCGACGCAGGACCTCGACCGAGCCGTCGTCCGAGCCGGCCGCCGGTGCGTCGACTGTTCCGCGCGCCCGGGGAGCGGCGAGGGCGGCCTTGTGGCGCGGCACCGTCAGCTGCGCCGTGTAGGTCGCCGGACCGTAGCCGAACCTGCCGTAGATCGGGGCCTCGGAGGCCAGCAGCACGGAAAGGAACTCCCCGCCGGCCCGCAGCTCGGTGAGTTGATGCCGCATCATCGCGCTGAGCACGCCCTGGCGCCGGTGCGAGGGCAGGACGCCGACGGCGGTCACCCCGGCGGCCGGGACGAGGGCCTCACCGGGCAGGGTGAGCTCGAAGGAGTGTGTGGCGGCGGTGCCGACGGGCCGTCCGTCCGCCGTCAGGGCGAGCAGGCAGCGGTCCGTTTCCAGCGCGGACCACCAGAGCCCGCCGCCCTCGACCGGGGTCTCCGGGACGTGCCCGAACGCGGCATGGACTGTGTCGACGAAGACGTCGAGATCCTTGTCGGTCGTGGAACGGATCTCCATCGCGGCTGCTGCCTCCTCGGTAAACCGCACCACGACGCGTGGTCCGGGGCCACAGTGCAGCGTCAACCCATGGCAAGGGCAAGCGAATTACGGGTCCGGGCGCGCGGAAGCCCGTCGGGGCCCGCCCGCCGCGACACGGCCGAAAATCGCTCGACGGCCACGATCCCCCGCCTCTACGATCCACCGCGCGGCATCGCGTGCCGGTCACCGGCCGGGTGAGGCATGGAGGCGCCGCGGAGATGCCCGTGGAGGCATTCAACCGTGTCAGTCGAGTTCAACCACACCATCGTTCTCTCCCGCGACCGGGAGAAGTCCGCGCACTTCCTCGCGGAGATCCTGGGGCTGAAGGTCGGGGACCCGGCCGGAGTCTTCCTGCCGGTGACGACCGCCAACGGTGTCACGCTGGACTTCCTCACCATCGACGCCGACATCCCGATGCAGCACTACGCCTTCCTCGTCTCCGAGGACGAGTTCGACGAGGCCCTCGACCGTCTCGTCGCGGCCCGCATCCCCATCCAGGCCGATCCGCACGGCAACCACCCGCGCCGGATCAACCGCAACGACGGTGGCCGAGGCGTCTACTTCCTCGACCCGGCAGGCCACGGCCTGGAGATCATCACCCGCGCGTACGGCACCGATCCCGCGTCCCCGATGAACGGAGTCACGGAGGACGTGCCCGGAGCCGTCTGAGCCGACCCGGGGCCGGGGGCGACACCGCCCCCGGCCCCGGCCGAAACCGCCGCCCGGCCGAACAGCGGCCCGGTCGAAGGCCGTTGTCAGTGGTGGCTGGCAGCATCGTCGTCATGACGGATCAGACCCTCGGCTCGGGCATGCGGACCGTGTACCACGGCGAACTCCACGTGCACTACAGCCAGTTCTACGTGGAGAGCAGTGCCGGCGGTCCGGGCGACGGGGAGGCGCACCCCCGTGCCGGGCAGCTCAACGGACTGTGCGGGGCCGCGATCCCCGGCCACCTCTTTCTGACCACCGGTCTGCACACAGGGCGCGTCCACCTGACCGTCGAGGTCCACACCGGGGAGCCGCCGCCGGACGAGCAGTGGGAGGAGGTCGTCGAGGTCTCCTTCCGGCCCTCTTCCACCACCGTGATCATTCGGCCGTGGGCGGACGCGCCCCTGTGCGAGTTCGGTCTGGCCGAGGCCGACCACCGCGTGCGCTACTGCGGACGCGACCTGGACCGGGCGCAGGACGAGGAGCTCTCCGTCCTTGAGGGCGGCGACCCCGTCGACCACTACCTGCTGCAGTTCTGGCCGGCCCCGCCGGGCCCGGACCGGGTGGTCAGGCAGACGTCACGCACCGCCGAGTACTGGCACCGGCACGCCCGCAGTCTGCCGCCGCCTCCCTCACCGCAGGAGGAGGCCGAGGCGGAGAGCCGTCGCCGCGAGGCGCAGGAGAGCGTGGCACGGGCGGCACGGGAGGAGGCCGAGGCCCTGCTCTGGGGCGGCCGGCCGCCCAGCCCGAGCCTGCGCCGGGTCGGCGGCGACGCCCTGGAACTCGTGGAGCTGGACCGGGATCTTGTCGACGCGGTGGACGCGGCGGGCCCCGAGGTCCAGCGGAGCATGGCCCGCTGGGCCGCGCGGCAGGCCGTGGCGAAGGCCGGGCTGACCGGCGTCGACCGGATCGTGACGGCCCTGGAGTCGGTGGAGCGGGGAGAGGCCCTGCCTCGGCCGTTCGACGAGCCCGGCCGCGCAGGAGACTGGCTCCGCACCGGCGGGCCGCGCGTGGACTTCGCCCAGCAGGCCAAGGCCCTGACCGCCCTGCGGGCCGCGGTGGAGCCGGACCCGCTGCGGGCGGCCCTCGACGCGCTGTTCGCCGCAGCGACGACCTACGGCGGCTCCTACCCGGACCTGTTCGCGGCGGCCCGGCGGGAGATGCCCGGGCCGCGCGACAGCTGAGCGGGGGGCGGGGGTGAGGGGCCGTCACGGCCGGGGCGGATGCCCCCGGCCGTGACGCCCGGTTCAGCTGCCGTCCGCCGTGAGCGGCAAGGGAGCCTGCTCGGAGCCGGTGACCGGGGTGTGCTCCCGGTGGGGGAGCAGGAGCGGAGTGGCGAGGAGCAGGGCACCGGCGAGCGCGATGGCCGTACGAGGGCCGGTCGTACTCGCCAGCAGCCCCCACAGGGCGGTCACGGCCGCGGTGGTGGCCTTGCCGGTGGCCGACCAGGCCGCCAGGGTGCGGGTGACCCGGTCCGCGGGAGTCCGCTCCAGCCGGTACGTGGCGAACACCGGGTTGAACACGCCGCAACAGGCGATCAGCCCGAACTCGACGGCCATGACCAGCACCAGCCCGGCCGTGCCGGGGCCGACGAAGGCCAACCCCAGCGACCAGCACGCCCGCAGCACCCCCGTGGTGAGCAGGACGCGGTGCCGCCCGAAGCGGGCGACGAGCCCCGGTGCCAGACGTGAGCCGAGCAGGCCGCCGGTGCAGGGGACCGCGAAGGCGAGCGCGTACTCCCAGGGCTCGAAGCGCAGATGATCGACCATCAGCACCAGGAGGGGCGGTGAGGCCGCCATGATCAGGGCGTTGTTCAGGACCGTGTTGAAGAACAAGGGGCGCAGCCCCGGATCGGCGAGGATGAACCGCCATCCGTCGAGCAGGT
Organism: Streptomyces viridochromogenes DSM 40736; assembly: GCF_000158955.1. Lineage (GTDB taxonomy): Bacteria > Actinomycetota > Actinomycetes > Streptomycetales > Streptomycetaceae > Streptomyces > Streptomyces venetus. The sequence continues at coordinate 7,888,961 of NZ_GG657757.1, forward strand.
CGCCCGCCCGGGGCCGGACCCCCGTGGGAACGGGCCGCCCAGGACGCTTGTCGTCGCCACCGATCGCCCGGATCCCGAGCGCCGAGAGCAGATAGCTCACCGCGTCGGCCACCACAGTGGTCACCGGGCCGAACAGCCCGATCGCCGCCCCGCCCAGAGGCGGCCCGACCATGCTGGCCGTCCAGTTCGTCGCCTCGAACCGTCCGTTCGCGACGAGCAGTTCCGGCCCCGGCACCAGTTCCTTCAGGAACGCCCCGGCCGCGGCGTTGAAGGTGATGTCGGCGGCCGCGACCGCCACCGACACCAGCAGCAGCTGACCGAAGCTCAGCCGGCCGAGCGCGAAGGCCGCCGGGACGCTCAGCAGCGCCACGCACCGGAGCAGGTCCGCCGCGATCATCACGGGTCGTTCGCGGCGGCCCTCCACCCACGGCCCGAGCGGCACCGACACCACCGCGCCGACCGCCGGACCGGCCGCCGCCAGCAGCGACACCTGGGCCGGCCCGGCGTCCAGCACCAGCACCGCGATCAGCGCGAACGCGTCGAACGCGAGCCACGTGCCCGCCGTGCTGACCGCGTACGCGCCCCACAGCCACCCGAACCGCCGCCCCAACGGCCCTTCGCCCGCCATGCCCGGCGCACACTCCCAGCTCTCGCGGACAACCCGGTGTTGACCGTGAGCCATCCAAGCGAGGACCGCCCGACCGGGCAAACAACCGTCCGTCACCCGTGGCACAACCGCCCGTTGTGCCACGACGACACGGACGGGTCCCACCGCGGCGGCGTCCGGTACGCGTGAGCCCTACCGGCCTGTGTGGACGCCCGCGACCCGCGGTGTCAAGCCGCCGAAGAGCCGCCTCAGCGCTGGTACAGCCCCACCAGCGTCCCGTCCGCGAGGCGGCGCTTCTCGACCTCCTCGTGCACCTGCTTCGCGGCGGGTGCGTCGGGCAGGACGCACGGTTCGGACAGGGCGTAGAGCCGGAAGAAGTAGTGGTGCGCGTCGTCCCCGGGCGGGGGATGCGGCCCGCCCCAGCCGTGCTGCCCGTAGCTGTTGACGAGTTCCGTGCCGCCCGGAGGGCAGTGCCCGGCCTCGACGCCGTCGCTGTGCGGGTCGATGCCGACCACGACCCAGTGTGCGAAGGTGCCCGACGGGGCGTCGGGGTCCTCGCAGAGCAGCACCAGTTCGGTCGCGTCGTCCGGTACGCCGCTCCAGGTCAGCGGCGGAGAGATGTTCGGTCCCTCGTACGAGTACCGGCGCGCGATGAAGGAGTGGTCGTTGAACGCGTTGCTGCGCAGGTCGATGCCGGTCATACGGCCCGGAGTACCCTCACCGCACTCGGACATGCGGTTCGGGCCCGACCGCCTCGGGTACCCGGAAACCCTCCGGAGCTAGCCGGAAAAGAAGGTGGGGGAGGGAGGAACCCGACGTGTCTCCCCTGGCAGAGGGCTCCGCGGCACGGGCCCGGGAGGACCGCCGCGCCCCCGGTCGCACCGCACGGCTGCGCAGCCGCATCCCCGAGCCCGACGAGGAGCCCGACCTGCTCGGGCAGTACCTCGCGCAGATCGGGGCGACGCCGCTGCTCACCGCGGAGGACGAGGTGCGGCTGGCCCGGCGGATGGAGGCCGGCGTGCGGGCGCTGGAAGAGCTGGACCGGTCCGACGCCGATGACGACGGGCTCGCGCCCGGCCGGCGCGGTGAACTGGAGGAGACCGCCCGCGACGGGCAGAGGGCCAAGGACCACATGGTCAGGGCCAACCTCCGGCTCGTGGTCTCGATGGCCAGACGGCACGCCCACCGCGGGCTGCCCCTGCTGGACGTCATCCAGGAGGGCAACCTGGGGCTGATCAGGGCCGTGGAGAAGTTCGACCACACCAAGGGCTTCAAGTTCTCCACGTACGCGACCTGGTGGATCCGTCAGTCGATCGAGCGGGGCCTGGCCGCGCACGCGCGCACCGTACGGCTGCCGATGCAGGTCGTGGAGCAGCTCCAGAAGATCGCCAAGGTCGAACGGCGTCTGCAACTCGACCTGGGACGCGAACCGAGCGTCGCGGAGGTGGCCCGGGAGAGCGGCCTCGCCGAGGACCGGATCGACTGGCTGCGCCGGGTCGGCCGGCAGGCCGTCAGCCTGGACACGCCCGTCGACGACACCGGTGAGACCGTCGTCGGCGACCTGATCCCCGACACCGAGGTGCTCCAGGCCCCGGAGGTCGCCGAGTACACGGCACTCGCCGAGGAACTCCGCGAGGCGGTCGGCACGCTGGGGCCCAGGGAAGCCATGATCCTCAGCCTGCGCTACGGCCTCCACGACGGCCACACCCGCACCCGCGACGAGGTCGCCCGCCGCGTCGGCCTGACCCGCGAGCGGGTACGGCAGCTGGAGAAGGCGTCACTCGCCCGGCTGCGGGAGCCGGAGAACCGGGAGCGGCTGCTGGGCTGGGCGAGCTGACCCCGGGCCGCCGGGTGCGGCGGGGCGAACGCCGCACAGCCGCTCAAGCGCCCGTCAGCGCCAGCGAACCGTCGGGTTCCAGCGTCACCCCCGCCCCGCAACTGATCCGGTCGAGCGTCGTGCGCAGCCACACCCGGTCCGCCCGGGACGCGGGCTCCAGGCGCAGCCGCCGCGCCCGCAGCGGCACCATGCGCAGCCCCGCCAGCCGGCCGCTGTCGGCGGCGAGCGACACGAGGAACGCGAGCCGCAGATCGTCGCGGTACTCCTCGTATCCGGAGATGCCCTCGTAGTCGTCGACGAAGTCGCCGCAGCCGTAAAGGATCAGCCGGTCCCGGTACACCTCCAGCGGGCGGGGGTGGTGCGAGGAGTGCCCGTGGACGACGTCGACACCGCCGTCCACCAGGGCGTGCGCGAAGCGGACCTGCTCGCGGGGCACGTGGAACCCCCAGTTCGAACCCCAGTGCACGGAGACGACGGTCAGGTCACCGGCCCGCCCGGCCCGCCGGAGGTGCCGCACCACGGCATCGGCCGCGTCACGCGAGAGGTCGGGCAGATACGCCACACCGGGCCGCTCCGCCGTCGCCGCCCAGCCGGACGGGATGCCGCTGGAGCGTGCCCCGAGGGCGAGCACCAGCAGCCGGCGCCCACCGGAGAGAGTGACCACGGCGGGGGCGAACGCACGGTCGGCGTCGCGTCCGGCGCCCAGCGTGCGCAGACCCGCCCGGGCCAGCGCGTCCAGCGTCTCCAGCAGGCCCGACCGGCCGAAGTCCAGGACATGGTTGTTGGCGAGGACGGTCACGTCGGGCCGCGCCACCGCCAGGGCCGGCAGATTGGCCGGGTGCATCCGGTAGTGGATCTCCTTGTCCGGGGCGAACGTGTCGCCGGACGTCACCGCCGTCTCCAGGTTCACGATCCGCGCGTCCGGGGCGGCCTCCTCCAGCACCCGCAGCGCCCCGCCCCACGGCCAGGAGGGGCCGACGGGCGCGGGCACCGGGCCGTGCATCGACTCCGCCAGCCTGACGTAGGACCGCGCGTCCGCGATGTACGCCTCCCGCAGTGCCGGGTCACCGGGGTGCGCCAGGATCTGGTCGACACCGCGCCCGAGCATCACGTCACCGCACAGGAACAGCGTCACGACGCCGTCGCCCACACCTCCACGGTAGGCGCACCGGGACCGCCGGGATCAGGCGTCCACCCGTACGGCGCACGACCAGCCGTAGGGATCCGGCCCGATCCGCAGCTCGTCCCACGCCACCGCTGTCGGGACGGCCCCGGTGATCGCCACGTCCGCCACTCCGGTCACCGCCAGCCGTACGTCGAGTCCGCCGTCGGCCTCATCCGCCTCGACGTCCACGGGCACCTGGCCGTACGCCTCCAGCCGGAAGATGACCTCGTCCAGCAGGGAGGCGAGCAGGTCGTCGTCACTGGCCTCGGCCAGCCACACCTGGTCCACGGCGGTGGGACGCACCCCGCTGACGTCGGCGAAGCACTCCACCATCGCGAGGACGGCCTCCGCCAGACAGTGCTCCCGGCACGCCGCCCACGCCTCGATCCGGATGTCACCCGGATGCGGCACCGCTCGGTGTCCGCAATCGCCCGCCTGCCGTCCCTGCCCGCCGTCACCCGTGTCACCACCCATCTACATCACGTGCCCGAGGCTGGCCGACCCATGCAGGGCCTGACCCCGGCGGGTCCGTCAGACGGGCTCGTCCGCGAGGTACGGCGGTGCCGGGTCGTACTGGATCTGGCGCCGCACGGCCCGCGCGTGGTCCCGGCCGTGCAGCCGGCCGACGAGCCAGAGCGCGCTGTCGATCCCGGCCGAGACACCCTGGCTGGTGATCAGACCGCCGTCGACCACGTAGCGCACGTCCCGGACCACCGTCACATCGCCCCGTGCCTCCAGGGCGTCCTCCTGGCTCCAGTGGGTGGCCACCCGGCGTCCCCGGGCGGGCCCCGCCGCGTGCAGCAGGAACGTGCCGGTGCACACACCGTGCACCCACGCGGCACGCTTCGCCGTCCTGCCGATCCAGTCGGTGACCACGGTGTTGCGCACCTGGGTGTCGCGCGCGCCCAGCCCGCCGGGCACATGCAGCACGTCGAGGGGCGGATGGTCGTCGAGGGAGTGGTCGGGCAGCACGCGCAGGCCCTTGTTGCAGCGCACCGGGCCGGGATGCTCGGCGACGAGCACGGCCCTGTCCGCGCCGCCGCGGAGCCGGGACGACATGGTGAAGACCTCCCAGGGGCCGACGAAGTCGAGCTCCTCGGCGTCCTCGAAGACCAGCAGGCCGTACGTGGTCATGCGGTGTTTCCTTCCTCTGTGGGAGGTGCCGCTCCCGCGTGATGTGCTGCTGGGGGAGGTGCCGCATCGGGCAGCTCCGCCGTGGAGCGGAACCTGGCGCGGTACTCCGACGGCGCGACCCCGAGCCGGCGGTGGAACGTGCGGCGCAGGGTCTCCGCTGTGGCGAAGCCGCAGCGGCGGGCGATGGCCTCGACCGGTTCGTCCCCCTCGGTGAGGGCGCGCTGCGCCGCCTCGACCCGCACCCGCTCGACGTACGCGGCCGGCGGCACGCCCAGTTCCGCCGTGAAGCGGCGCTGGAGGTGACGCGGGCTCAGCCCGGCGTGCGCGGCGAGGCCGGCGATGTCGTGCCGGGCACCCGGGTCGGCGTGGATCGCGGTGACGGCGGCCCGCACCGGGTCCGTCGCCGGCTGCCGCGACCACAGCGCCGGACTGAACTGCGACTGGCCGCCCGGCCGGCGCAGGAACAGCACCAGCCGGCGGGCCACCGTGTGCGCGACGTCCCGGCCCAGGTCGTCCTCCACCAGGGCGAGCGCCAGATCCATGCCGGCCGTCACCCCGGCCGACGTCCACACCCGCCCGTCCCGGACGAAGATCGGGTCGCAGTCCACCCGCACCCCGGGATGCTCCCGGGCCAACTGCTGCCCCCTCGCCCAGTGCGTGGTGACCCGCCGCCCGTCCAGCAGCCCCCGCGGCCGCCAGCAGGAACACCCCGCTGCACACCGAGGCGACCCGCCGGGCCCCGGCCGCCGCGGCGGCGATCCAGGACACCAGCGCGCTGTCCCCGCACGCCCGGTCGACGCCCCGGCCGCCGACCACCACGAGGGTGTCGATCCCGGCCGGGTCCAGGTCCGCCACGCCGTGTGCGGCGTGCACGAGCAGCCCGCTGACCGACCCGACCGGGCCCGCCCGGGGCGCCACGACCTCACAGGCGTAGTCCCCGCCCGCGCTGTGGAACACCTCGTGCGGACCGGTGAGGTCGAGCGGCTGGAACCCGTCGAAGACGACGAAGACGATGCGGCGCGATGTCACCCCCTCACGCTCCTCCGGCCGGCGGCGTGGCGTCAACGACACGCACCCCACGGATCGCGCCATGGCGGGTAGGTCGCGGGACGCTTCCCGTGGCGTGGGTAGGCGGACCGGAGGTACGAAGGGAACCGGGGGAGAGGAGGCCTGCGATGAACTCCCGGACCGTCACCGTGCAGGCAGCCGGCGCCGCGCTCACCGGCGATCTGACCGTGCCGCCGGCCGCTCGCGCGGTCGTGCTGTTCGCACACGGCAGCGGCAGCTCCCGGCACAGCCCCCGCAACCGCGAGGTCGCCGCCGGGCTGCGCACCGCCGGGCTCGGCACCCTGCTGATCGACCTGCTCACCGAGGACGAGGAACGGCTGGACCTGCGCACCGCCGAACTCCGCTTCGACATCCCCCTGCTGGGCCGCCGCCTGGTGGCCGCCGTCGACTGGCTGGCACGGTCGCCCGGCACCCGAGGCCTGCCCGTCGTCCTGTTCGGCGCCAGCACCGGCGCGGGCGCCGCCCTGGTGGCCGCCGCCGAACGCCCCGACCGGGTACGGGCGGTGGTCTCGCGCGGCGGTCGGCCCGACCTCGCGGGCGCCGCCCTGGACGCCGTCCGGGCCCCGGTGCTGCTGATCGTGGGCGGCCGGGACCAGCACGTACTGCGCCTCAACGAAGAGGCCGCGCGGCGGTTGCACACCCCGCACAGCCTCCTCGTGGTGCCCGGCGCCACCCACCTGTTCGAAGAGCCGGGCGCACTCGGCCAGGTCACCGAGGCGGCCCGGCAGTGGTGCGACGAGCAGCTGAAGACCGCGGCGGGCTGACGGCCGGCGTGCGGGAAGCGGAGGTGACCGTCATGCAGTTCCGTGATCGCCGGCAGGCCGGCGGGCAACTGGCCGAAGTCCTGCGCACCCGGCAGGACGAGGGGGCCCTGCCCGATCCCCTCGTCCTCGCCCTCCCGCGCGGTGGGGTCGCCGTGGGGCGCGAGGTCGCCCGGGTGCTGGACGCCCCGCTCGACGTGCTCGTCGTACGAAAGATCGGGGCGCCCTTCCAGGAGGAGCTCGGCGTCGGCGCGATGGCCGGGGACGAGGTGCCGCTCCTCGACGAGGACGCCCTGCGGCACCTGGGCATCGGGGAGGCCGCCCTGGCCCCCGTCATCGAACGGGAGCGTGTGGAACTGCGCCGCCGCGAACAGCTCTACCGGCAGGGCCGCCCCGCTCTCGACCTGCGCGGACACACGGTGATCGTGGTGGACGACGGCCTGGCGACCGGATCCACGGCCCGGGCCGCGCTGCGCTACGTACGCCGCCAGGAACCCGGGAGGGTGGTGCTGGCCGCGCCGGTCTGCTCCCCGGAGGCGGCCGCACTGATGCGGACCGAGGCCGACGAGGTGATCTGCCTGCACCGGCCGGCCGCGTTCGTGGCCGTGGGCCTGTGGTACGAGAACTTCGAACAGCTGACGGACCGGGACGTCCTGGAGGCGCTCCACGTGCAGCTTTGACCAATGGTTCACCCGGCAGGAGTGGCGGAAATCAGCCACGTCGGACACCAGCCGAGTCCCGCTGGGCGCTCAGACGACGCCCTCCGCGCGCAGCGCCGCCACCTCGTCCTCGGTGCGGCCCAGCTCGCCGAGGATCGACTCGGTGTGCTCTCCCACCGCCGGCACGGGATCCATGCGCGCGGGCAGCCCCGCCAGGTCCGCCGGCGGGAGCAGCGCCTCCACGGTGGCGCCGGGCACCGCGACCTCGGTCCAGCGGCCGCGGGCGGCCAGGACCGGGTGGTCCAGGAACGCGGCGACGTCGTTGACCCCGGCGCAGGCGATGCCGATGGCCTCCAGGTCCTTGAGGATCTCGTCGGACCCGGAGCGGGCGAAGCGGGCGGCGACGACGGTGTTGAGCTCCTCGCGGTGGGCGACGCGGTCGGAGCCGGTGGCGAAACGCGGGTCGTCGACCAGCTCCGGCCGGCCGAGGAACTCGGTGCACAGGGCCGCCCACTCCCGCTCGTTCTGGATGGAGAACAGCACCTCCTTGCCGTCGGCGGCGGGGTACGTCCCGTACGGCGCGATGGTGGCGTGCTGGGTGCCGATGCGCGGCGGCTGGGTGCCGCCGTGCCGGGTGTAGTAGGCGGGCTGGCTCATCCATTCCGCGAGCGCCTCGAACAGGGACACCTCCACCGGGTGGGCCTCGCCGGTGACGGCACGGGTGTACAGGGCGGTGAGGACGCCGGTGTAGGCGTACATCCCGGCGGCGATGTCGGCGACGGAGATCCCGGTCCGGGCGGTCCCCTCCGGAGTCCCCGTCAGGGACACCAGCCCGGTCTGGCACTGCACGAGCAGGTCGTACGCCTTGCGGTCGGCCCAGGGGCCGGTGGTGCCCCAGCCGGATATCGTGCACGGGATCAGACCGGGGCGGCGGCCGGTGACGGTGGCGGCGTCCAGACCGAGCCGGCCGGCGGCGCCCGGGGCGAGGTTCTGCACGAAGACGTCGGCGCCGTCGAGGAGTTCGTGCAGGATTTCGCGGCCCCGCGGGTCCTTCAGGTCCAGCGTGAGCGACTCCTTGGAGCGGTTGAGCCACACGAAATAGCTGGAGTGGCCGTACACGGTCGTGTCGTAACGCCGGGCGAAGTCCCCGCCGCCCGGCCGCTCCACCTTGATCACGCGGGCGCCGAGGTCGGCGAGCTGCCGGGTGGCGTAGGGCGCGGCCACGGCCTGCTCCAGGCTGACCACCGTGACCCCGGACAGGGGATACCGCTGCACGCTCATGCCTCAAGCTCCTGAACCTCGTACGGACGGCGCCCGGACAGTGTCTCCCAGGGGGACGGCGACGGCCCGGCGCAGGGGGCCGCTACGGCCGGGCTATGACCGGGCTACGGCCGGGCGAGGTGCCGCATGGCCAGGGCCAGTTGCAGCCGGAGCCGCCCCTGCGGGGTGCGCACCGGCCAGCCGAGCAGGTGTTCGGCGTGGGCCAGCCGGTCCTGGAGCGTGGAGTGGTGGATGTTGATGGCGGCGGCGGCCGCCCGCAGACTCCCCGTGGACGCGACCGCGTGCAGCGTCTTCGACAGCCAGGGCGTGGTCGCCGCGGCGGTCTCCATCCGGACAACATGCCCACGTCGAGCAGCAGCATCCGCAGTCGCCCAGGGGCAGCGGTTCGGCAGCGCCCGGAAGGGGCGCGGGGAACTGCGCGACCGGCCACACCGGTGCCGCAGCCGGGGAGGGCGCCCGGCCCCCCGGGGCGCCACCGGTGCCGGCTGCCGTGCCCGATGAGTGAGGTCCGCCTCCAGCACGACCCGCATCCGCGCGGCTGCTCTTCGTGGACCTGCACCGCGAGTGCGCTGGGAGGAGGGTGTCCCGCACATCGACCGGATGCGCGGGCGCCATCACGCGGGCGCCATCACGCGGACGGCTCCGGGCGGGGGCTGCGCCGGGTGCCGTCGCTGTGGGCGCACCACCCAGTGCGGCCCGTCAGCGCCGAGGAACCGCTGACGCTCGCCTGTCCGAGCCGGGGTGAGGCCGCCTTGTCGGAGCCGCCGGACCCGGAGCCCCGGAGACCCCTGCCCTCGCTCCGCTGCGGGGCGCGAGCGCTGGGTCGCAGCACCTGCGCGTCCCGCACACGACAGGCCTGGCGACCCGTGCCCGCCCACGGCTACCGCGTCCTGTACCGGCGCACGGCGCGTGCTGCTGGGTCGCGGGCCTTCAGTGACCCGCCGTGGCCGACCCCGTCGTACCCCACCCCGTCGAAGCGGACACCGGTCGGCTGCGCGAGACGACGCGCGTGCCGCAGCCGTCGACGATCCGGACCTGGAGCGAGCCGCAGCCGCAGCGCGTCCACTCGGTGCGCCCTGTCGCGGTGGTGTGCCGGGACAGCACCTGGAACGGCTCGCCTCCGTCGGGCCAGCCGCAGTGCGGGCAGACGGTGCGGGTGGTGCTGGCCATGTCTCTGACTCCTCGTCCCTCGTGGCTGGTTGACCGTCGCGACACAGCCAGGGTGCGTCGGAGCCTCACTACACGTCCAGGTTGACTTTGTGGACACCATTGTGAAGCGTGGGCTTCATGATTGACCTGCGCCGGCTGCATGTCCTCAGGGCGGTCGCCCACTACGGCACGGTCACCGCGGCCGCCCGTGCCCTGCACTTCACCCCGTCCGCCGCCTCCCAGCAGATCCGGCAGCTCGCGCGTGACCTGGGCGTCGACCTGCTGGAGCCGCAGGGGCGCGGCATCCGCCTCACGCCTGCCGCCGAGAGCCTGCTCGCGCATGCCGACGCGATCCAGGCCCGCTGGGACCAGGCGGAGCTCGACCTGAGGGCCGACCACGGGGCGCCCTCCGGGGTGCTGCGCGTGACCGGTTTCCCGGTGGCCATCTCGGTGCTCCTGGCGCCGATGGCGGCCCGGCTGGGGGAGCGGCACCCGCGGCTGTCCGTACGGATCACCGAGGCGGGGGTGCCGGAGAGCTTCGACCTCCTCTTCGAGGGCGAGACCGACCTGGCGATCGTCGAGTCCACCCCGCACAACCCGCCGCTGAGCGACACCCGGTTCGACCAGCGGCCGTTGCTCGACGACCCGTTCGACCTGGTCGTTCCCGACGGGCACCGGCTGGCAGGGCGGGCCCGGGTGGACCTCGCCGAGGCGGCACACGAGTCGTGGATCGCGCCGGTCGAGGAGAGCCCCTGCCGCCCGCATGTCCTGTCCGCCTGCGGCGCGGCCGGGTTCACCCCCGACGTCGTCCACCACGCCCTCGACTGGAACGTAGCCGCCCACCTCGTCGCCCACGGGCTGGGCGTCGCCCTCATCCCCCGCCTGGCCCACCTGATCCCACATCTCCCGATCACGCGCATCCGCTGCGCGGGCAACCCCCACCGCAAACTCCTCACCTGCACCCGAGGTGCCGGCCACGCCCGTCCAGCGGTGACAGCGGCCCTCCGCGAACTACGGGACCTGGCCCCCACCACAGTCGCCTGACCCCCGCGAGCCCCACGGCCGATCGCACGCGCACCCGCGCCCGCCGGCCGGCCGGTCACCGCCCGGGCGCCCCCACCCGCAGAGCGTCCATGACGAAGTCGAGGAGGCGGGTGGCGCGTGGTTGCCAGTCGGTGTGGGGGTCGATCGTCCAGAGGCCGCCGATGGTGAGGAAGAGGTCGTCCGTGGTGACCCCCGGGCGGATGGTGCCGGCCTTCTCGGCGGCACGGAGCAGGAGTTCGGCCGCCTCGGTCACCGGGGTGTGGCCCGGCTTCGCGGGCCCTCCCGGCGCGCTCGTGGCCTGGCGGATCGCGTCGGCCAGACCGGCCTTGGTCATGGCGAACTGTGCCAGACGGTCCATCCACTCGCGCAGCGCCCGGTCGGGTTCCCGGTGCTCGAGCAGCGGTGCCGCCGTGTCGGCGACCTGCTGCATCTCGTGGCGGTAGATCTCCAGGACGAGGGCCTCACGGCTGGGGAAGTGGCGGTAGAAGGTCCCCTGTCCGACCCCCGCCTTCTTGGCGATCGCGCTCAGCGGGGCGTCCGCCGAGCGCGTCAGCTCGACCAGGGCCACTTCCAGGATGCGCTCGCGGTTGCGTTGCGCGTCCGAGCGCAGAGGAGCGTCCTTCTTCTGCGGCACACGTCCTCCTCGCGGTCCCTGGCCGAAACCCGGCCCTTGTTAAGCGGACAGTTGTCCGCTACGTTACCGGGTAACGGACAACTGTCCGCTTGCCTCCATCGTATCGGCGGACCGTCCGCAGGGACAGCCCCCACGGCCCGGATCACGGCCCACCTGCTCCGCACCCCCCGCATTGCCCACCGGCATCGTCACCCGCGGCCCCGCCACCTGATCTCGTGACGTGAGAAAGAAGGCTTCCATGCCCCCATCGACGTCCAGCGACCTCACCCTGTCCGTCAACGGCGAGAAGTACACGCTGACCGTCGACCACCGCACCACCCTGCTCGACGCCCTGCGCGAGCGCCTCGATCTGACCGGTACGAAGAAGGGCTGCGACCAGGGCCAGTGCGGTGCCTGCACGGTCCTGGTCGACGGCCGCCGGTCGGTGGCCTGTCTTCAGCTCGCCGTGGCCGCCGAGGGGCGTGAGATCACCACTATCGAGGGCGTGGCCGAGGGGGAGCGGCTGCATCCGGTGCAGCAGGCCTTCCTCGACCTGGACGGTTTCCAGTGCGGTTACTGCACGCCGGGACAGATCTGCTCAGCGATCGCGGTGATCGAGGAGCACGCGGCCGGCTGGCCCAGCGCCGCGACCGACGACGTACGGCCCGAGGCGGGACCGCCGCCGCTCACCCCGGAGGAGATACGGGAGCGCATGAGCGGCAATCTGTGCCGCTGCGGCGCGTACGTGTCCATCGTCCAGGCCGTGGCCCGGGCCGCCGAGGAGAAGGGTGCGGTGGCATGAAGGAGTTCGGCTACCAGCGGGCGTACGACGTCTCCGGCGCGGTCGCGCTGCTCGACGGCGACGGGGAAGCCCGTTTCCTGGGCGGCGGCACCAACCTGGTCGACCTGATGAAGACCGGAGTCGAGCGGCCCGCCCGCCTGGTCGACGTCCGCGAACTGCCCCTGAACCAGATCGAAGCGACCGAGGACGGCGGGCTGCGCATCGGGGCGACCGTCACCAACAGCGACCTCGCCGCGCACCCGGAAGTCCGGCGCCGCTACCCGGCGTTGACGCAGGCCGTGCTGGCCGGTGCCTCCGGGCAGCTGCGCAACATGGCCACCGTCGGCGGCAACCTGCTCCAGCGCACCCGCTGCGGCTACTTCGCCGACGTCACCTCACCCTGCAACAAGCGCGACCCCGGCAGCGGCTGCCCCGCGATCGAGGGCGAGCACCACAACCACGCCGTCCTGGGCGCATCCGAGCACTGCGTGGCCACCCACCCGTCCGACATGGGCGTGGCACTGACCGCCTTCGACGCGCGCGTGTCGTACGAGACGGCCGACGGGCCGGGCGAGTTGCCGCTCGCCGACTTCTACCTGCCGGTGGGGGAGACCCCGCACCTGGAGACCGCCCTGCCGCCCGGCGCGCTGATCACCGGCGTCACCCTGCCGCCCGCCCCGGTCGCGGCCGGCTCCCGCTACCGCAAGGTGCGCGAGCGGGCCTCGTACGCCTTCGCCATCGGCTCGATCGCCGCCGCGCTCGACGTCCGGGACGGCGTCGTGCACGACGTGCGCCTGGCCTTCGGAGCGGTCGCCTCCCGCCCCTGGCGGGCCCGTACGGCCGAGAGCGTCCTGACCGGTGCCCCGGCCGACGCCGAGACCTTCGCGGCCGCGGCGGACGCCGAACTGGCGGCAGCCAGGCCCCTGCCCCACAACGGATACAAGGTGAAGCTGATGCGCAACCTCGTCGTGGCCGTACTCAGCGAACTCGCCGAGGAGGCCGCCCGATGACCACCGTCACCCGAGGTGCCGTAGGCACCGCCCACACCCGGGTCGAGGGCCGCGACAAGGTCACCGGCGCGGCCCGGTACGCCGCCGAGATCCCCTTCGCCGAACTCGCCCACGGCTGGCTGGTGCTGTCCACCGTCGCCCGTGGGCGCGTCCGGTCCGTCGAGAGCGATGCCGCGCTCGCGATGCCCGGTGTCCTCGCCGTGCTCCACCACGGCAACGCCCCGCGCGTCGACACCGACTACGTCGGCCTGATGGGCATGTCGCCGGACCCGAGTATCGCCCTCTTCCAGCAGGAGCGGGTGGCCCACCTGGGCTGGCCGGTGGCACTGGTCGTCGCCGAGACGTCCGAACAGGCCCGGGAGGCCGCCGAGTCCCTCGTGGTGCACTACGACCAGGAGCCGCACGACGTCGCGTTCTCCGCCGAGCGGCAGTCCGAGGCGTACGCGCTGGACGGCCACATGCCGGGCGTGGTCGAGAAGGGCGATCTGGAGGACCGGCTCGCGGCGTCCGCCGTCGTGCTGGACGCGGAGTACACCACTCCGGAGGAGTACCACAACCCGATGGAGCCGCACGCGGCGACGGCCCTGTGGGAAGGCGGCCGGCTCGAGGTCGTCGACTCCAACCAGGGCACCACCTGGATCGCCGGCGAGCTCGCGAACCTGTTCTCCCTCGACCCGGCGTCCGTGCGGGTGCGGTCCGAGCACGTCGGCGGCGGCTTCGGCAGCAAGGGTGTCCGGGCGCACCAGGTGGCCGCCGTGATGGCCGCGACCGTTCTGCAGCGCCCGGTCAGGGTCGTCATGACCCGCCGGCAGATGTTCTCGCTCACCGGCTACCGCAGCCCCACGGCCCAGCGGGTCCGGCTCGGCGCCGACGCGGACGGGCGGCTGCGCGTTCTGGAGCACCAGTCGCTGAACCAGACCTCGTCCGTGCATGAGTTCGTCGAGCCGAGCGCCGCGGCGGGACGGTCGATGTACGGCGCCGAAGCCCACCACACGGCCAGCCGGATCGTGCGGCTCGACGTACCGACCCCGACGTGGATGCGCGCACCGGGGGAGGCGCCCGGCTCGTTCGCGCTGGAGTCGGCGTTCGACGAACTCGCCGAGCGGTGCGGCATCGACCCGATCGAGCTGCGCCTGCGCAACGAGCCCGAGGTGGGCCCGGTGTCGGGGCTGCCGTTCAGCAGCCGCAACCTGGCCGCCTGCTTCCAGGAGGGCGCCCGCAGGTTCGGCTGGGCGGACCGGGACCCGCGTCCCGGTGTGCGCCGGGAAGGGCGCTGGCTGCTCGGCACGGGCACCGCCGCCGCCTCCTTCCCCGCGGGAGCCATGCCCTCCTCGGCGGCCGTCACCGCCGAGGCGGACGGCACCTTCACGGTGCGGATCAACGCCGCGGACATCGGCACCGGAGCCAGGACGGCACTCACCGTGGTCGCCGCCGACGCGCTCGAGGTGCCGACGGACCGGGTGCGGGTGCGGATCGGGGACAGCGACCTCGGGCCCGCCATGTTCGCCGGCGGCTCGATGGGCACCCGCTCCTGGGCGTGGGCCGTCACGACCGCCGCCGCCGAACTGCGCCAGAGCCTCGCGCCGGGCGCCGACATCCCGGCGGAGGGCATCACCGTACGGTCGAACACGGCCGAGGCCGTCGGCGCCCTCGCCCAGAAGGAACGGCACTCCTTCGGGGCCCAGTTCGCCGAGGTCGCCGTCGACCCCGCCACCGGCGAGGTCCGGGTGCGCCGCATGCTGGGCGTCTTCGCGGCCGGCCGGATCGTGAACCCGCTCACCGCCCGCAACCAGCTCGTCGGCGGCATGATCTGGGGCATCTCCATGGCCCTGCACGAGGAAGCCGTCCGCGACCGCACCTCCGGCGGCCTCTACGGCGCCGACCTCGCGGGCTACCACGTGGCGGCGCACGCCGACATACCGCACATCGAGGCCGACTGGGTCGACGACCCCGACCCGGACGACCCGGTCGGCATCAAGGGCATCGGCGAGATCGGCATCGTGGGGGCCGCGGCGGCGGTCGCCAACGCGGTGTGGCACGCGACGGGCGTACGGCACCGGAACCTGCCGATCCGGCCCGACCGTGTGCTGATGGCGGGCGGCGATGCTTGACCTGGCCGGACAACTGCGCGCATGGGTCGAGGAGGGCCGGGAGTTCGCCGTCGCCACGGTCGTCGCCGTCGGCGGCAGCGCCCCGCGCCCACCCGGCGCCGCGATGGCCGTCGACAGCGAGGGCACGGTGATCGGATCGGTCTCCGGCGGCTGTGTGGAAGGAGCCGTCTACGACCTGTGCCTCCAGGCCCTCCAGGACGGCGGGCCGCTGGTCGAGCGGTTCGGCTACAGCGACGAGGACGCCTTCGCGGTCGGACTGACCTGCGGCGGGACCATCGACGTCATGGTCACCCCGTACGACGCCTCGCAGGCACCCCAGGCGGCCGCACTGTCGGCCGCCGCCCAGGGCGAACCGGTGGCGCTCGCCCGGGTGGTCCGGGGGCCCGACGACCTGCTCGGCCGGGCGGTGCTCGTCCGTCCGGACGGCTCGCACGAGGGCGGTCTCGGCGGTCACCCCGAACTGGACCGCACGGTGACCGACCAGGCCCGCGCCCTGCTGGACGCCGGCCGCACCCGTACGGTCGAGCTCTCCGAGGACGGCTCGCACTGCCCGGGCGGTCTCACCCTGCTGGTCGAGTCGGCCGTCCCCGCGCCGCGCATGATCGTCTTCGGCGCGATCGACTTCGCGGCCGCGCTCGTCCGGGCGGGCAAGTTCCTCGGCTACCACGTCACCGTGTGCGACGCCCGCCCCGTCTTCGCCACCCGGGCCCGCTTCCCCGAGGCCGACGACATCGTCGTCGACTGGCCGCACCGCTACCTGCGGGGGACGGAGACCGACCGGCGCACGGTGCTCTGCGTGCTCACCCACGACGCCAAGTTCGACGTGCCGCTGCTGACCGAGGCCCTGCGGCTGCCGGTCGCCTACGTCGGCGCCATGGGCTCGCGTCGCACCCACGAGGACCGCGGCCGGCGGTTGCGGGAAGCGGGTGTGAGCGAGCGCGAGCTGGCCCGTCTGCGGTCGCCGATCGGCCTCGACCTGGGTGCCCGTACGCCCGAGGAGACCGCGGTGTCCATAGCGGCGGAGATCATCGCGGCGCGGCACGGCGGTACGGGGCATCCGCTCACCGGCTCGGCCACACCGATCCACCGGGCCGGACGGGAGGCCGGTCAGCTGCCCCAGGCCGTCTGAGCGGCCGTCGCGCCGACGGCACGCAGAAGGGGCCGCAGCCGTTTCGGGCTGCGGCCCCTCCGTGGCACCGGGACCGCGATCCGTCCGGGAGCGCGGTCCTCAGGGCGCCGGGCGCGCGGGTCAGGCCGCGGCCGGCTCGGTGGCGAAGCCGTGCAGGCGGGCGATGACCTCGGTGAGCTGCCCGGCGACCTCGGCGTCGTCGGCCGGGTGCGTCTCGGCGAAGCGGGTCATGGAGCCGGGGATGGACAGCTTGACGTCCTCCAGCACCTTGCCGCCGGCGACGCCCACGGACTTGCGGGTCTCGTCGTGCGCCCAGACACCGCCGTACTGGCCGAACGCGGTGCCGACCACGGCGACCGGCTTGCCGCTGAGAGCACCGGCGCCGTACGGGCGGGACAGCCAGTCGATGGCGTTCTTCAGGACGGCCGGGATGGTGCCGTTGTACTCGGGCGTGAAGAGGATCAGGCCGTCGGCGGCGTTCGCGGCCTCGCGCAGCCGTGCGGCCACGGCCGGGACACTGCCCTCGACGTCGATGTCCTCGTTGTAGAAGGGGATTTCGGCCAGGCCCTCGAACAGCTCCACCTCCGCGCCCTCGGGGGCGAGCTTGACGGACGCCTCGGCGAGCTGGCGATTGTGCGAACCGGCGCGGAGGCTGCCGACGAGGGCGAGGATACGAACAGACATGGTGACTCCCACGTAGTGAAGGGCGGCTCCGAAACACCGCCGTTACAATCCGGACCGGGGTCCGCTTAACGTTTCTAGCACTCTAACCGGACCGCGGTCCAGTTTTGTTCCCGATGCTTTACGCTGGCTTCATGTCCGCCGCCCCGCCGCCCTTCCCGACGCCCCAGGAGCCCGTCGGCCACCCCGAGCTGATCCAGCTCGGCAGCGCCCTGGAGGCCGACGAGCCGTGCCTGCGGGCCGACGCCGCCCGCAACCGGGCCCGCCTGCTGGAGGCCGCCGCCCGGCTGGTGGCGGAGCGCGGCGCGGACGCCGTCACGATGGAGGCGGTGGCCGCCGCGGCCTGTGTCGGCAAGGGCACGGTCTTCCGCCGGTTCGGTGACCGTACCGGCCTGCTGACGGCGCTGCTCGACCACTCCGAGAAGAAGTTCCAGGCCGCCTTCCTCGCCGGGCCCCCGCCCCTCGGGCCCGGAGCGCCCCCGGTGGAGCGGCTGCGTGCGTTCGGCCGTGCGATGCTGCGCCGGTCGCACGACGAGCTGGAGCTCCAGCTGGCGGCCGAGCCGGGCGCGAACCGCCGCTTCACCGCCCCGCCCCGCCGCGTGCTGCGCCATCACGTGGCCATGCTGCTGCGCCAGGCCGTCCCCGAAGCGGACTGCGAGCTCCTCTCGCACACCCTGATGGGCCAGCTCGACCCGGCCCTGATCCACCACCTGACCGAGCAGTGCGGGATGCCCCTCGCCCGCCTGGAGGACGCGTGGGTCGACCTGGTCGACCGGGTGACGGGCGAGGCCCCGGCCCGCTGAGGCGACCGCGCGGATCGCCGTGACCGCTCACGGCATCCTCACAACTCCCCCGCCCGAAGGGCGCATTGAGGCTTCTGCCAAGATGCCGTACGTCATGGTGCAGATACCGAAAACGCCCGCGCCCCCGTCCCCCGCACCGTCGCGCTCCGTGCCCACGAGCGCCGATGTGGCCCGCCTGGCCGGCGTCTCGCGCGCGACCGTCTCCTACGTCCTCAACAACACCAGCGCCGTACGGATCAGCGAGCCCACCCGTCGCCGGGTCCACGACGCCGCGAAGGAACTCGGGTACGTCCCGC
Organism: Streptomyces viridochromogenes DSM 40736; assembly: GCF_000158955.1. Classification (GTDB taxonomy): domain Bacteria; phylum Actinomycetota; class Actinomycetes; order Streptomycetales; family Streptomycetaceae; genus Streptomyces; species Streptomyces venetus. The sequence continues at coordinate 7,907,090 of NZ_GG657757.1, forward strand.
ACGCGGCGGCCCGCGGCCTGCGTGCCGGGCACAGCCGGATGGTGCTGATCCCCGCGCCGACCTTCCCCGTCGGCCCGCTCCATGCCGGGATCCTCAACCGACTGCAGGCGACGCTCGGCAGCATGGACTACACGGTCGTGCAGTACGGCACCGGCGGCGCCGCACGGCGACGAAGCCGCCCGCGCCTGGGCGGAGTTGCGGCCCGTGGCCGTCCTCGTGCCCGGTTCCGGGCTCGGCCCGCGCGGGGTCGCGGTGCTCAAGCGCTCGGGGGCACGGGTGGTGGTCACCCTCGGTCCGGAGACCATCGAGGGCGCACACGCCCTGCTCATGGACCACGATGTCGTCGGCCACAGCGCGGGTGCGCACCTCTACGACCGCGGCAGACGCCGGATCGGCGTCGTCGTCCCGCAGGAACCCGGCCTGGAGGCGTTCTCCGCGCCCCGGCTGGACGGAGTGCGCCAGTCCGTGCGGGGCACCGACGCCGCCGTGACCGAACTGCCCCTCGCGTACGACGAGGAGGACGCCGCACGCCTCGCCGCCCGCTGGCGGACCCTCGGGCTCGACGCCGTGTTCACCTACAACGACGAGTACGCGATGCTGCTGATGCGGGCCCTGCAGGACGAGGGCATCCGCATCCCCGAGGAGACGGCCGTGATCGGCGCCGACGACCTGGTGCTCGGCCGGCTGCTGCGGCCGCGGCTGAGCACGGTCCGGCTGCGGCTGCCCTCCGGCCGCGAACTGGCCGAACTGGTCGACCGCGCGGTACGCAGGCCCGGCGCCGAGCCCGAGACGCACAAGGTGATGGGCGCCACGGTGCTGCACCGCGAGTCCAGTTGAGCCCTCCGAGGCCGGGCGGGGGAGCCGGCACGGCACAACTCCCCGGCGGAGGACCGGATCTGGCGGGCCGGTGACGGAACACCCTCCGATCGGCACCCGGCGGCACGGCTAGGATGTTGCACGCTCAACAAAATGGGGACGCGTCAGAACACCGGCCGCGGCACACACCGCCGCGCCCGGCCGGGCGTCCCGCCATGTGACCGCCGAACCGGCCGCGCACGCAGGGGACTTGCGCTCACCCCGTCAGCCGGTGACCGATCGATCGGAGAGCCGTCATGCCGTTGCTCGACACCAGGACCTGGCAGCCCCGCACCCTCACGGGGCCCGGGTACACCGTCACCGAGCCCGCCACCGGCCAAGCCCTCGGCCCCCTCACCCTCGCCACCCCCGAGGACGTCACGGCCGCCGCCGGCAGCGCCGCCACCGCCCAGCGCGAGTGGGCACGCGCCCCGCACTTCACCCGGGCAGCCGTCCTGCGCAAGGCGGGCGACCTGTTCACGGCGCACGCCGCCGAACTGCGCGAGTGGCTCGTCCGCGAGTCCGGCTCGGTCCCCGGCAAGGCCGACTTCGAACTGCACGTCGCCGCCCAGGAGTGCTACGAGGCCGCCGCGCTCGCCTCCCGCCCGGCCGGGCAGGTCCTGCCCAGCGAGGCGCCGCGCCTGTCGTACACGCGCCGCGTACCGGCCGGCGTGGTGGGCGTGATCTCCCCGTTCAACGCCCCGCTGATCCTGTCCATACGCTCCGTCGCCCCGGCCCTGGCCCTCGGCAACGCGGTCCTCCTGAAGCCCGACCCGCGCACGGCCGTCTGCGGAGGACTGTCCCTCGCCGCGGTGTTCGCCGCCGCCGGCCTGCCGCAGGACCTGCTGCACGTGCTCCCCGGCGGCCCCGACGCCGGACAGGCCCTCGTCGCCGACCCGCGCGTGCCGATCATCTCCTTCACCGGCTCCACCGCCGCGGGACGGGCCGTGGGCGAGGCGGCCGGCCGTCACCTGAAGCGGGCCCACCTGGAACTGGGCGGCAACTCGGCCATGATCGTGCTGGAGGACGCCGACCTCGACGCGGTGATCTCCACGGCCGCCTGGGGCTCGTTCTTCCACCAGGGCCAGATCTGCATGACGACCGGACGCCACCTGGTGCACGCCTCGCTGTACGACGAGTACGTCGAGCGGCTGGCCGCCAAGGCCGACTCGCTCGCGGTCGGCGACCCGTACCGCGGCCATGTCCACCTCGGTCCGATCATCGACTCCGGCCAGCTCGCCAAGATCAACGGCCTGGTCGAGTCCAGCAAGGCCGCCGGCGCCAAGGTCGTCGCGGGCGGCACGTACGACCGGCTCTTCTACCGGCCCACGGTCCTCGCCCACGTCGGCGACCACACCCCCGCGTACACGGAGGAGGTCTTCGGCCCCGTGGCCCCGGTACGCTCCTTCACCACCGCAGACGAGGCGGCGGCCCTGGCCGCGCGGAGTCCCTACGGCCTCTCCCTGGGCATCGTCACCAGGGACCCGGCCCGCGGCCTGGACCTCGCCGAACGCATCCCCACCGGCATCGTCCACATCAACGACCAGACCGTGAACGACGAGGCCGTGGCGCCCTTCGGCGGAGTGGCCGCCTCCGGCACCGGCGCCCGCTTCGGCGGCGAGGCCAACCTCGAGGCCTTCACCGAGCTGCGCTGGACGACGGTACGCGGAGACGTGGCCCCGTATCCGTTCTGAGGAGGTCCGCAGGGGCACCTGGTGCCCCTGGGCGGGTCACTCGCTCTGCTGCGGCTGCTGGGCCTGCTGCTCGGCGATCGCCTTGCGGACGTCGTCCATGTCCAGATTCCGGGCCTGCCCGATGACGTCCGTCAGGGCGGCCTCGGGCAGGGCGCCCGGCTGGGCGAACACGGCGACCTGGTCGCGGACGATCATCAGCGTGGGAATCGACTGGATACCGAAGGCCGCGGCCAGCTCCGGCTGCGCCTCGGTGTCCACCTTGCCGAACACCAGGTCCGGGTTCTCCTCCGCCGCCTTCTCGTAAACCGGTGCGAACTGCTTGCACGGCCCGCACCAGTCCGCCCAGAAGTCGATCAGGACGAACTCGTTGTCCGTGACCGTCTGGTCGAAGTTCTCCTTGGTGAGCTCCACGGTGCTGCTCATGGCGTAAATCCCTCTTCCTGGTGTGGGTCAAGCCGTCGGCACAACACGGCCGACCTGGTAGGTATTCCGCGCCCCTACCCGTGTGGCCAGGGCGCACACCACCCACCAGACTGACCTCATGACGGAAACGGAAACCAACGCGTACGACGTCGTGGTGCTCGGGGCCGGGCCCGTGGGGGAGAACGTCGCCGACCGCACCCGCGCGGCCGGCCTGACCACCGCGGTCGTGGAGAGCGAACTGGTCGGCGGCGAGTGCTCCTACTGGGCGTGCATTCCCAGCAAGGCCCTGCTGCGGCCGGTCATCGCCCGCGCCGACGCCCGCCGCGTGCCCGGCCTGAGCCAGTCGGTGCAGGGCCCCCTCGACGCCTCCGCGGTCCTCGCCCACCGCGACTACTACACCTCCCACTGGAAGGACGACGGCCAGGTCGGGTGGCTCGACTCCATCGGCGCCGACCTGTACCGCGGCCACGGACGCCTCACCGGGCCCCGCACCGTGACGGTCACCGGCCCGGACGGCGGCGAGCGCGTCCTGACCGCCCGGCACGCCGTCGCCGTCTGCACCGGCAGCCGCGCGGCCCTGCCCGGCCTGCCCGGACTCGACACCGTCAAGCCGTGGACCAGCCGGGAGGCCACCAGCTCGGGGAGCGTGCCCGGTCGGCTGATCGTGGTCGGCGGCGGTGTCGTCGCCACCGAGATGGCCACCGTCTGGCAGGCCCTCGGCGCGCAGGTCACCGTGCTGGTCCGGGGCAAGGGCCTGCTTCCCCGGATGGAGCCGTTCGCCGGAGAACTCGTCGCCGAGGCGCTCACCGGGGCGGGCGCGGACGTCCGTACCGGCACCTCGGTGGAGTCGGTGACCCGTGAGAACGGCACGGTCGTCGCCGTCACGGACAAGGGCGACCGTGTCGAGGGCGACGAGATCCTCTTCGCCACCGGCCGCGCGCCGCGCACCGACGACATCGGCCTGGAGACGATCGGCCTCGACCCCGGCTCCTGGCTGCCGGTCGACGACAGCCTCCGCGTCACCGGCCACGACTGGCTCTACGCCGTCGGCGACGTCAACCACCGCGCCCTGCTCACCCACCAGGGCAAATACCAGGCCCGCATCGCGGGCGCCGCCATCGCCGCCCGGGCCACCGGGGAGACCCTCCTGGCCGAGCCGTGGGGTGCCCATGCCGCCACCGCCGACCGGGCAGCCGTCCCCCAGGTCGTCTTCACCGACCCCGAGGCGGCCGCGGTGGGCCTGTCCCTGGCCGAAGCGGAACAGGCGGGGCACCGGGTGCGGGCCGTCGACGTCGATCTGTCCGCCGTCTCCGGCGCGGGCCTGTACGCCGACGGCTACAAGGGCCGTGCCCGCATGGTCGTCGACCTCGAGGACGAGATCCTGCGCGGCGTGACCCTCGTCGGCCCGGGCGTGAGCGAACTCATCCACTCCGCGACCATCGCCGTCGCCGGCCAGGTCCCGGTCAGCCGCCTGTGGCACGCGGTCCCCTCGTTCCCCACGATCAGCGAGGTGTGGCTGCGGCTGCTGGAGGCGTACCGGGATTCCTGACCTGCGCTTCATCCGGCCACACCACGCGGCCACGAGGTCGCGCGTGCGCGGGCACCACCGACTCCCGGTAGTCGTCGCTCCACAGGTCCTCCTCCGCCTCCGGCAGCAGCACCCGGTCCGGTCGCAGCGCGTCGACGGCGCCCTCGTCGTGGGTGACCATGACGACCGCGCCCGGGTACGTGCCCACCGCGGCCAGGACCTCGGCGCGGGAGGCCGGGTCGAGGTTGTCGGTGGGCTCGTCGCGGAGCAGGACGTTGGCGCCCGTAGGGAATTCGGGGCGTAGACATAGACGTCACGGTGATGGAGGCGCCGCACCCGGCGCCTGGGGTTCTTCCGTGCCTCAGGGCATCTCGAAGCCGAGTGCCCGCGCGGCCTCCTCCGGCGTCGGCTGGGCCCAGCGCTCCGTCACCGCAAGGTTGGACGAGAGCGAACGCGACTCGGCCCGGTCCAGATACAGCACGCCGTCGAGGTGATCCGTCTCGTGCTGCACGATCCGTGCCGGCCAGCCCGTGAACACCTCGTCCAGCGCGCGCCCGTGCTCGTCCTGCCCGGTCAGCCGCACCTCGGCAGGCCGTGCCACCACCGCCTGCCAGCCCGGCACGCTGAGACAGCCCTCGAAGAACGCGGCCCGCGCACCGCCGACGGGCGCGTAGGCGGGATTGACCAGCACCCGGAACGGCAACGGCACCCGCCCGCGCGCGAGCCGCACCTCCTCCGGCACTGGTGCCGGGTCCTCGATCACCGCGATCCTGAGCGGCACACCCACCTGCGGCGCCGCCAGCCCCACGCCGGGCGCCGCCCGCATGGTGACCCGCAGGGCCTCGACGAACCGGGCCAGCAACTCGGGCGCCAGCTGCCCGTCATAGGGCTCGGTGCCGCGTCGCAGCACCGGATCGCCGGCCGCGACGATGGGCAACGGGCCCCCGACGGCCAGGAGTTGCTCGACCCGCTCGGCCAGGGGCGCGCGCTCGCTCGAAGTTCCCATCGCGTCAGGATGACACGGCACCCCCACCCCCAGCGTGACGCGCATCACACATGCGTGCCGGGAACTGGACGCCCCACCGCCCCGACTACTGCACCGCAACGGCCGCGACCCAAGTGCGGCGGCCACGGAGACGTCCCCCCGGGAGAAACCCGCCGATGACCACCGCTCCCTCGACCACGACGGACGAGGCCCCGCAAGACCCCGCCCCGGCACCGTCGAAGAACAGCTGGGCCCCGCTGCGTCCGCTGGTCCTCCGCCTGCACTTCTACGCCGGGGTACTGGTCGCGCCCTTCCTCCTCGTCGCCGCCGTCACCGGCATGCTCTACGCCGCTTCCTTCCAGGCCGAGAAGGTCGTGTACGACCACGAACTGACCGTCCCCGCCGGTGAGCGGAAGCTGCCGATCAGTGAGCAGGTGGCCGCCGCCCGCAAGGCCCACCCCGAGGGCACGGTCTCGGCCGTACGCCCCTCACCCGAGGCCGACGCGACGACGCGCGTGATGCTGTCCGGCGTCCCCGGCGTCGGCGAGGGCCACACCCTCGCGGTCTTCGTCGATCCGTACACCGCGAAGGTGCGCGGCTCCCTCGAACAGTACGGCTCGACCGGCGCGCTGCCGCTGCGCACCTGGATCGACGAGTTCCACCGGGACCTGCACCTGGGCGAATCGGGGCGGTGGTACAGCGAACTGGCGGCCAGTTGGCTGTGGGTGATCTCGGCGGGTGGCCTGGTGCTGTGGTTCTCCCGCCGCCGTGCGCTGCGCAAGGTGCGGGGGACGAGCGGGCGTCGCCGCACGCTCGGACTGCACGGCACGGTCGGCGTGTGGACGGCGGCCGGGTTTCTCTTCCTCTCGGCGACCGGCCTGACCTGGTCGGCCTACGCCGGGGCCAGCATCGACGAGCTGCGGACCTCGCTGGGTCAGGCCACCCCGTCGGTGTCGGCGGCGGCGGGCGGTGAGCACGCCGGCCACGGCTCCGCCGCCGGGGAGGCGGGAGACGCCGCGCACGGTGTGGGCCTCGACCAGGTGCTGGCGGCGGCACGCGCGGAGGGCCTCGGCGACCCGGTGGAGATCGTGCCGCCCGCCGACGCGGAGTCCGCGTACGTCGTCAAGCAGGTGCAGCGCGGCTGGCCCGAGAAGCAGGACTCCGTCGCGATCGACCCGGCCGACGGCGAGGTCACCGACGTCCTGCGGTTCGCCGACTACCCCGTGCTCGCCAAGCTCACCCGCTGGGGCATCGACCTGCACACCGGTGTTCTGTTCGGCCTGGCCAACCAGATCGCCCTGATGCTGCTCGCGATCGGCCTCGTGCTGCTGATCGTGTGGGGCTACCGCATGTGGTGGCAGCGCGGCCGGGGCACCGCCTTCGGCCGGCCGATTCCGCGCGGTGCCTGGCAGCAGGTGCCGCCGCAGATCCTGGTACCGCTGCTGGCGGGCGTCGCCGTACTCGGCTACTTCCTGCCCCTGTTCGGCATCCCGCTGGCGGCCTTCCTGGCGGTCGACATCCTGCTGGGCGAGATCGCCTACCGGCGGGGGAAACGGTCGTACGGAGCCGGAACTCCGGCCAAGTAGCGGACCCGACGCACAGGTGCCCGGCTCCCCACGGAGCCGGGCACCTCTTGGTAGGGCGGTCAGCGCTGCTCGAAGTCACCCGCGAGCGCGGAGGCGATCCGCAGATGCGACTCGGCCTCGTCGTGCCGGTTCTGCCGCTGGAGCGTGCGGCCCAGCATCAGCCGCGCGTAGTGCTCGACCGGGTCCCGCTCGACGATCGTCCGCAACTCGGTCTCCGCGCGCCGCAGTTGGGCGGAGTGGTAGTAGGAGCGGGCCAGCAGCAGCCGCGGTCCGGTCTGCTCGGGCACCTCCTCGACCAGCGCGACCAGGACGCGCGCGGCGGCGGCGTAGTCCTTGGCGTCGAAGAACATCTGCGCGCGCTCCCAGCGCTCCGCCGGCGTGCCGTGCGCGTAGTAGTTCGTGTCGTGGGCCGTGTCGTAGATCGTGTTCACTCGGGGCCTCCTTCGAGGCCGACAACCGAACCCGTTGGTTCAATATTCCACTACTTGGTCAGGGTGGTCAGCTCGGCGTTCGCCCGCTCGGTGATCAGGCCCAGCACCCGTCCGGCGACGGCCAGGTCCTCCTCCGGGATGCCGGCGTAGATCCGGGCGGTGAAGGGTGCCGTCTCACCGGCCGTCCGCGCGTACAGCTCCCGCCCGGCGTCCGTGATCCGCACGCCCGACACGCCGTCCGGTGCCAGCAGTTCCGCGGCGATCAGCCGGCCGATCACCTCGTGCGCCTCGACCGCGTCGATCTTCAGTGCCCCGACGACACCGTCGACGATCTGCTCGCGCTCGACCGGCCCGTCGGCCGTCGCGGCGAGCCGGAGGGTGACGGACTGCTGGAAGGTGACGCCGTGCCGGGCCAGTACGTTCTCCAGGACCGCCCGGCCGGCGTAGTGGGCCAGGGCGATCACGCGGGGGTCGACCAGGGGAGTGGTGGTGGTCATGACTGCTCCGTCTCGTTCTCGCTGGAAGGATCAAGAGGTGCGTCGAGCAGGGCCGTCAGATCGCGGGTGAACTCCTGCGCCCGCGCGCCGTCGAGACCGCCGAGCGGCTCCATGAGTTGCTGGAGGAGCCCTCGGACGACCTTGATCGCCCGCTCGGTGACCTCGCGGCCCTGCTCGGTCAGTGCGAGCTGCACCGCGCGCGGGTCGCGGGGGTCCCGGGTGCGCTCCAGAAGGCCGGCGGACTCCAGAGCGCGGGCGAGTTTCGACACGTAGAGCGGCTCGAGTCCGGTGTGGTCGGCGAGGCGACGCTGACTCGGTCGTTCGCCGGAGCGCCGCATGCCGTGCAGCGAGGCCACGAGTGAGTACTGCGCGTGGGTCAGCCCCAGTGGGGCGACGGCCCGGTCGACCGCCACCCGCCACTTCATCGACAGCCGCCACACCAGGAATCCGGGCGTCGGCCCTTCGGAACCTCTGCTCATGCCCGATACAGTACATGGCTACTATATACATGGCTACTGTTTTGGTGGGGGTGAGGACGCCTGCGCACGGCCCGAATGACGCACTGACGCGAGGCCTTCCGCCGGGCTAGGTTGTGCGCCATGAGCAATCTTGAGCGCGAGGCGGCACCCGCCCTGTGCGGTGGCCGCGGGTTCGTCGTGGCGGAGCCGGTGCGTGAACTCCTCAGCCCTCGCCAGGTCAAACTGGGCGAGTCCAGCGAGGTCCGCAGGCTGCTGCCCAACCTGGGCCGCCGTATGGTCGGGGCCTGGTGCTTCGTCGACCACTACGGGCCCGACGACATCGCCGACGAGCCCGGCATGCAGGTACCGCCGCACCCCCACATGGGTCTGCAGACGGTGAGCTGGCTGCACGAGGGGGAGGTGCTGCACCGCGACTCCACCGGCAGCCTCCAGATGATCCGTCCGCGCGAACTGGGCCTGATGACCTCCGGCCGGGCGATCAGCCACTCCGAGGAGAGCCCGCGCTCGCACGCCCGTTTCCTGCACGGCGCGCAACTGTGGGTCGCCCTCCCGGACGGTCACCGCCACACCGAGCCGCGCTTCGAACACCACGCCGACCTGCCGACCGTCACGGCACCCGGACTCAAGGCCACCCTGATCCTCGGCGACCTCGACGGCGCGACCTCGCCCGGCACGGCGTACACCCCGATCGTCGGAGCCGACCTCGCCCTCGCCCGGGGCGCGGACGTACGTCTCCCCCTGGAACCGGACTTCGAGTACGCGGTCCTGTCCATGTCCGGCGAGGCCCACGTGGACGGCGTCCCGGTCCTGCCCGGCTCGATGCTCTACCTCGGCTGCGGCCGCACCGAACTCCCCCTCCGGGCGGAGTCGGACGCGGGCCTGATGCTCCTCGGCGGCGAACCGTTCGAGGAAGAACTGATCATGTTCTGGAACTGGATCGGCCGGACCCAGGAGGAGATCGCGCAGGCGCGGCGGGACTGGATGGAAGGCTCCCGGTTCGGAGAGGTGAAGGGGTACGACGGGGCTCCACTGCCCGCACCGGAACTGCCGGCGGTGCCGTTGAAACCGCGGGGCAGGGTGCGCTGAACTGGGAAAACGCGTCGGCTTCGGTGACGATCGGGCGAGGCGTGCCGCTTTCGGTGGTCAGGTGGACGGGTCGGCCCCATCGGGGTTTCGGCAAGCTGGGTGGTGAGGGTTTGATCGTGGACGCGACCTCGCTGACCTCGCCGCAGGGGGTCACTCGGCTGCGAGCCGGGTCAGGTGACCTGGCCCGCCTCCGTGTATCAGGCGGGCCTGCGAGTCACGGGACCTGACGATCAGTCCGCCGAGTTCGACCACGATCAGGCCGATCGCGGTGTAGGCAGCGTCCAGGGTGAGCTGCTCCCTTCGCTGAAGGCGGTGATGAACGGGGTGGATCACGCCTTAGCAGACCACCTCCCGCTGCGGAACGTCCTCGAGGGCCGCACCTACGCGCCGTCACCCCCCGGCGGGACGCGATCGGCGCCGACTTCGCCGGCCGCTCGGCCACCTTCCGGCCGAGCTCGTCGCTCACCGCGCAGGAGTGGCCGGTGAGGCGGGGTCGGGCAGGGGGCGTCGGGCGACCTCGTGGGCTTCGGCCGGTGTCACGCCCAGCATGCGCAGGACCATCTCGGCGACGTTCGCCGCGGCCTCGTCGCCGTCCAGGTCGGGGCGGGCGAATCTCAGCTCCACCAGGGAGAGCAGCGTTCCGCCCAGTGCGGACAGGGCGACCGCTGGGTCGACGGGGGTGAAGCGGCCGGAGGCGAGGCCGGCCTCGAGGTCACGCAGTGCCCGCCGTGCCAGGCCGTTGTCCGAGTGGAGGTGGCCCATCCCGCGGCGGCGCAGGACCTGCATCAGCTCGGGGTGGGAGTCGGCCATGCGGGCGCTGAGCCGGAAGCCCGCCGCGACGAGTTCCGCGGGGTCGTCGATTCCCGCAAGGCGCTCGTCGAAGTTCCGGCCGAACTCCTCGAGGGCGTCCACCACGGCTGCCTCGAACAGCTCCGTCTTGGACTCGAAGTGGTTGTAGAAGGAGCCGAAGCCGACGTCGGCGCGCTCGGCGATCGCCTGGATGCTGGCGCTGGTGTCCCCGGTTTCGGCGAGTATCTGCCGGGCGGCGCGAAGGAGCGCGCGACGGGTCTCGGCGCGGCGCCGCTCGAACCGGTTGCTGGGCGGGGCTGACGTAGGCATACGCAGAGTCTAATCGCGAGGGCGATGACAACAGCATCTCTGATGAAATCATCATTTCCTGTCGGGGAGACCTTGACGACGAGACTGTCAAACTTGATGATTCCCTCATCACGGCAATGCTGCTCGGAGGGCACCATGTCTGAACCCCGCGTCCACGGGACCGATGTCAAGACGGCCCACCAGGACCTGCACAGCGACCAGGGCGCCCTGCGCGGCGAGCACCCCGGCCGCTCCCGCAATCCCGTCATCAAGGTGGCGGACCTGGCCTGGCTGGAGTTCGAGAAGCCCGACCTGGACCGGGCGGAGGTCTTCGCCCGCGACTTCGGGTTCGGCATCGCCGCCCGCACGGAGCGGGAGCTGTGGCTGCGCGGCACCTTCCCGGGCTCGCCCTGCATGGTGATCCGGCGCGGGCGGAGCTCGCGCTTCATCGGCCCGGCGTTCCGCGCGGCGGAGCGGGCCGACCTGGACCGGCTGGCGCGGGCCACCGGCTCCGACGTGCGGGACGCGGATGTGCCCGGCGGTGGCAAGGTGGTCGGCCTGCTCGACCCGTCCGGCTCCCCGGTACGGGTGGTGCACTGCGGCGAGCAGCTTTCCGCGCTGCCCGAGCAGCAGCCGCTGCTGCTCAACTTCGGCACTGCTCACCGTCGTACGAACACCACGCAGCGCCCGCCGCGCGAGCCGTCCCGGATCCAGCGGCTGGGACATCTGGTGCTGGAGACGCGGGTGTTCGAGCGGGCGCTGGACTGGTACTTGGACACCCTCGGCATGATCGTGTCCGACTTCCTGTTCCTGGACGGGCAGCGCGAGCGCGGCCCGGTCATGGCGTTCATCCGCTGCGACCTCGGCAGCGTGCCGGCCGACCACCACACGCTGGCCATGCACCTGGGGCCGGGCACCGGCTACGTCCACTCCGCCTACCAGGTCACCGACCTGGACTCGATCGCGGCCGGCGGCGAATACCTCAAGGAGCGCGGTTACCAGCGCAGTTGGGGCATCGGACGGCACATCCAGGGCAGCCAGCTCTTCGACTACTGGCGCGATCCCGACCACTTCATGCTGGAGCACTTCGCCGACGGCGACCTGTTCTCCTGCGACATCGAGCCCGGCTGGGCGGCCTTCTCGACCAGCGGGCTGGCCCAGTGGGGTCCGCCGGCCACGCGTGACTTCCTCGGTGCGAGCCCCACCCCGGAGCGGGTCCGCCACGTCATCGAGGCCCTGCGCGGTGACAACGAGATGGACATGGCGCGTCTGCTGGGTCTGCTCAAGGCCGCCAAGTCCTGAATCCTCAACTCCCTCACGAAAGTACTGACATGAGCACCAACGTCCTGCGCACCGCCGACGGGTGGTGGGTGGTTCTCCCCCAAGCTCTCGACTCCGCTCGAGCAGGGGGGACCCCCAACGACCGGGCCGTCCCGGTCGACACCAAGGCCGTCACCACCGCCGAACTGATCGCCGACCGGGCCGCCGTACGAGAGGCCGCGCTCTCCGGCGAGCCCGGCACGCCCGTCGCCGACCTGGCCGCCCTCTCGCCGCTCACCACCCCCTGCAGGGTGGTCGCGCAGATGGTCAACTACCGTAGTCACGCCCGCGATTCGGGCTTCACCGGCGACATCCCGCCCGCCTTCTTCCGCAAGGCGTCCGGCTCGGTCAGCGGCCCGGGCGACGCCGTCATCCGGCCCCCGCATGTGAAGTTCCTCGACTACGAGATCGAACTCGGCCTCGTCATGGGGGCGCCACTGCCCCTCGGCACCCGAGTCGACGAGCCGGACCTGCCGTCGTACGTCGCCGGGCTGGTGATCACCAACGATGTCAGCGCACGGGACATCCAGCTGACCAAGACGCAGTTCTACGAGAGCAAGTCGTACCCGACCTTCACACCGACCGGGCCGTACCTCACCCTGCTGGAGCCGGAGGATTTCGCCCACCTCCTCGACCTGCGACTGAAGCTGTCCGTCAACGGTGAACTGCGCCAGGACCGCACCCTCGCCGACATGATCGTCCGCCCGGCCCAGGCTCTCACCCTGCTGGCCCGCTTCCAGACCCTCGACGCCGGTGACCTGCTGCTCACCGGCACCCCAGGCGGTACGGCGCTCAAGGCGCCGCCGAAGCCGGTCGAGAAGATCGGCGCGCTGCTGCCGCCCGCCGTGAAGTGGAAGGCGTTCTTCAAGAGCCAGGCGAAGAACCCGCACTACCTGCACGCGGGCGACGTGATCACGGCGACGATCGCGACCTCGGACGGCCGCATCGACCTCGGCGAGCAGCGTACGCCCGTCACGGACGCGCAGTAGGGCGGAGGTGAGCCGCACATGACCGTCGAGCACAACCCGGCAGCCGTACCCGTGGTGATCATCGGGGCCGGACCCGTGGGCGTGACCGCCGCCCTCCTCCTCGCCCGGCGCGGAATCCGCAGCGTCGTCCTCGAACGCCACCAGGACGTCTACCCGCTTCCTCGCGCCGTCGCCACCGACGACGAGGTACGCAGGATCCTCCAGGCCGCGGGCGTGGGGGAGGAGTTCGCCGCGATCGCCCGACCGGCCAACGGGCTGCGGCTGCTGGACGCCCGGCACCGGGTGATGGCCGAGTTCCGCCGCACCGAGCACGGCCTGCACGGCTACCCGCAGACCAGCATGTTCGACCAGCCCGAGCTGGAACAACTGTTGCGCGCCGCCCTGGCCCGGCGCCCGGAGTGCGAACTGCGGGGCGGCGTGGAGGTCACCGCCGTCGGACCGGACACGGCCGGCCCCGTGCGCGTGACCTACCGCGACGACGACGGCGAGCACCAGCTGTGGGCCGAGGCGGTCCTCGGCTGCGACGGCGCGGGCAGCCTCACCCGCGAGGCCATCGGCGCCGTATGGGAGGACCTGCGCTTCGAGGAGCAGTGGACCGTCGTCGATGTCCGCACGACGGCCGACGTCCGCTGCTGGGAGGGCGTCGACCAGGTCTGCGACCCGGACCGGCCGGCCACCTTCATGCGCGTCGGTGAGGACCGCTACCGCTGGGAGTTCCGGCTGCGGGACGGCCACGAGCCGGTCCGCGAGCTGATCGCCCCGTGGCTGCCGCAGTCCTACGACGGGGACTTCGAGGTCGTGCGTGAGACGCAGTACACCTTCCGGGCGCGTGTCGCCGACCGCTGGCGCAGCGGACGGGTCTTCCTCCTCGGCGACGCCGCCCACCTCACCCCGCCCTTCATCGGGCAGGGCCTGTGCGCGGGCCTGCGGGACGCCTACAACCTCACCTGGAAACTCGCCCATGTCCTCCAACAGGGCGGCGAAGAACGCCTGTTGGCCACGTACGAGAGCGAGCGCAAACCGCATGCCCGCCATGTCATCCGGCTCGCGGTCGCCATGGGCTGGGCCATGACCGGCGGCCAGGACGGCGCCGCCACGGCGCGCCGGAGGCTGCTCGCCGTAGCCTGCCGCATACCCGGGCTCGCCACGGCGGCCGGCCGCGACCTGAGCCCGCCCCTGACCACCGGGCCCCTCGTCCGACGCCGTACTCGCAGGGGCCTGGTGGGCACCTACTGCCCGCAACCGTGGATCACGGCCGACGGGCGGCGTACCCGCCTCGATGAGCTGCTCGGCGACTCCTTCGCCCTCCTGACCGCCGCCGAACCCGGGCCCTCGCTGAACGCCCTTGCCCACGGACTCGGCATCCGCGCGATCCCCGTCACGGACTTCGGCGACGACGGCACCCTCGCCGCCTGGCTGAGCGCGGGGCGGGCGGACGCCGTACTGCTGCGTCCCGACCGCATCGTCATGGACATCGTCCCGGCCGGCGGCCCCGACTTCACGGACACCTCCGCCTGGGCGTCCCTCCTGCACACCACGCGCGGCTCCCAGCCTTCCTCCCGGACCGTCGACAACAGCCTGCTGAGGAGCATCACACGATGAGCCTGCCCGACCCTTTCCTGACGCCTGATCCGCAGGCCGTCGCGGACAGCTACATCGCGGACTTCGCCCGCCACGTCGGGATGCCCGGCTCCGACTACGCCACCTTGCACCGCTGGTCGGTCACCGACCAGCAGGATCACGGAGCGCAAGATCCTGGCGGCGGCGCGGCAGGCTCTGGCCGAGGACGGCTGGGAGGGGCTGGCCGTCGCCCGGGTGGCGGCGGCCAGGGTGTCGGTCGGCTCGGTCCACGGACGCTTTCACCGACAAGGACGGCCTGGTCCACGCCATCCAGCACGACATGCTGGACGAAGTCGACGCCGACCTGCGCGACGCCTTGGCACGGCTCGGTGAGCGCACCGACACCCCGTCGGCCCAGCTGGTGGCGGACGCGGTGCACGTACTGGCTGAACAGGCCACCCTCGCGCCGATCAACTGGCCGTCGCCCAGCCGGGCTGCCTGGCATCAACCCATGTTGGCGTCAGGTAGTACGGGCGTGGGCTGCGGCAGCCCCGGCCGCCTGTGCAAGCGGCACCCGCTGATGGGCGAGTCCGACCTCGTTCTCCCAGCCCATGGCCCTCTGCAGCGATCCCACCCAGCTGCTGATCATCTATCATGCCGAGCCCGGCTCCCGGGGTTGCAGACGCCGCGCTGAGCGCAAGTGGCACGCCTCAGGGGCGCACTGCCGAGGCTTTCCGCAGACGCGCTGTCGGCGTGGACTTCCACCAGGTCACGGACGCTGAACCGGAGTTGGCGCCACTCCACGTGCTGGGGCCGGCATCTGCCCGCAGACGGAGACCCGTACGGCTACAGCACGGGCGCGCTGCTGCTTGCACCCGAGTGCCGAGTGCGCGGTGGACCGGGGCGGTGGCCGCTCTCGACGGCCTGGGCTCCTCTCGCAGCGGTGTCACTTTGCAGGAAGATGATCCGGTAGCTAACATCCTATTCAACAATGCGATTAGGTGCATAGTTGCACAGCGGTGATCGTGTGCCACTTCCAGCGTTGACGAGAGGCGGTCAGCCCCGTGTCGAGCAGTGCGTATCTGCGCTATGTCGCCTTGGGTGACAGTCACACAGAGGGGCTCGGGGACGGCGACGATGCCCGTGGTCTTCGGGGCTGGGCGGACCGGCTCGCTGAACAGGTCGCCCGCCACAGTCCCGGCTTGCACTACGCCAACCTCGCGGTGCGCGGCCGTAAGGCCGGTCAGGTACGCGCCGAGCAGCTCGGTCCGGCTCTCGCGCTGAGGCCCGACCTCGCCACCGTGGTGGCCGGGGTCAATGACGTGTTGCGTCCGTCCTGCGACCTCGACGAGGTGGCCGGTCATGTCGAGGCGATGTTCGCCGCCCTCACCGCGCAGGGCGCCACCGTCGCGACCCTCATGTTTCCCGACGTCGGGCGTATCACGCCGTTGGCCCGCCCGATCGGTCACCGTGTTCTCGCTCTCAACGCGCGCGTTCGGGAGGCCGCCGACCGCCACGGCGTAGTGGTCGCGGAGACGGCCGCGCACGCGGCGGCGACCGATCCGCGGTTGTGGAGTGCTGACCGGCTGCATGCAGGCCCGCTGGGACACGCGCGCATTGCGGCTGCCGTGGCCCAGGCGCTCGGTCTGCCGGGCAGCGACGACACGTGGGCCCTTCCCCTTCCGGTCGCGGGGACGGACATCTCCGCCTGGAGGGCGGTGGGTGCCGAACTGCGCTGGGCCGGCACCTTCCTCGGCCCCTGGATCGGCCGCCGCCTGCGTGGTCGCTCCTCCGGCGACGGCCGTCAGGCCAAGCGGCCGGCGCTGCTTCCGGTGGCGGTGTCGGTTGGGGACACCTCCCCAACGGTGTGATGCTCTGGCTTGCGGCGCTGCCGGTGGCTCCTCGTGCTGAACCTTCTTCGTCGGACGGTAGTTGGACAGAGTGCAAGTCACGCGGGCCGAGCTGCCCGTTGCCGTGCTCATGGTGTCGGCCGACCCGGCTGTGGCGTAGGTCGGGGACGGGCATCCGCTCGACTCGCGAAGCGGCCCGGGCCTGAGTGCCTTCTCTTGCTGACTCCAGGTGGGGCCGCCGCAGGTCAGTTGTCGGCCCGGAGCGTGGCCGTGCGCTGTTCGAGCCTGCGCAGTGCCATGTCCCCCCACTGGAGGTTCTCCCGCTCGAAGGACATTCCGCGTAGCAGGGTGAGGTACGGGCCGATGCGCTCGGCCTCGGCGAAGTACGCCTCCTCGGAGCGCCCCTCGAGCAGACGTTGCCGGAGCCGTTCGTAGCGGGCCAGCTTGGCGGTGGCCCACTCCATGCGTTCGGCGATGGCGGTCCGGACCGCTTCCATGTCGCCCGCGTCCAGGCACTGCACCTTGACCATCAGCTCGTCCCGGATGACCGCCGGTTTACCCAAGGGCTCGGCGGTGTAGGCGCGGACGGCCTTCCGCCCGGCCTCCGTCAAGGAGAACAGGCGCTTGTTGGGGCGTCGCTCCTGCTCGACGACGCGGGCCGTGACGAGTCCTTCGGCCTCCATGCGCTCCAGCTCCCGGTAGAGCTGCTGGGGCGTCGACATCCAGAAGTTGGCGACCGTCGCGTCGAACGCCTTCGCGAGGTCGTACCCGGACGCCTCGCCCTCCAACAGCGCGGCCATCACCGCGTTCCGCAAAGCCATGGACACACGCTAGCACCGCTGTGATTACTCAACGAAGTGAGTGATGGTCCACTCAATCCTTATAGACAAGCCCTGGTGAGGCCGCTAACCTCACGTACATCTATTCAATTTATTGATTATGAGAGGTGGGCTCCTGTGCATCCCTTCCGTAAAGCTGTCGAGAGCGGCGACCTGGACGCCGTGGCCGCGCTGCTGGCCGACGACGTCGTCTTCACCAGCCCCGTCGCCTTCAAGCCGTACCCGGGCAAGGCCATCACCGCCGCGATCCTGCGCGGCGTGTCCCGGGTCTTCCAGGACTTCACCTACGTCCGCGAGATAGCCAACCCCGACGGCCGCGACCACGCCTTCGTCTTCACCGCCACCGTCGCCGGCAAGCATCTTCAGGGTTGCGACTTCCTGCACTTCGACGACAACGGGAAGATCGACGAGTTCACGGTCATGGTGCGCCCGCTCTCCGCCGCCCAGGCACTCTCCGAGGCCATGGGCGCCCAGTTCGAGCAGATCGCCCGAGAGGCCGCCGAGCAGTGACCGCGACGACGGACTTCGACGCGGTGCTCCCTCTGGCCTTGTGCGCCCAGTACTCCAGCCGTAGATCGTGATCCTGTTGCTGGAGTGCGGTGGAGAGGGGGCAACGGTCAGTCGTCGACGAGATCGAGCCGGGCAGCGCAGGCGTCCGCTATTCGAGTCCTTCGAGACGGCGGGCCTCTTTGATCTCGCTGATCCTGGCAGCCGTCATCGGGGTCCACTCCCTCCTCTGCCCAGCGGCACGGAGGGCTTCTCCAACCTCGCTGAGCTTCACGGAGGACAACACGCCCGCCCGCTCGATCAGGTCGTCCCGGGCCACGGTGGTCAGCCATGTGCACGGAGTAAAGCCTGGACGCGGGAACGCGAACCGCAGCACGCCTTCGAAGGGCAGTCCTTCCGGGGCTCCTACGGCCACTTCAACGCCCAGGCCGCTGATGTCGACGCCCGCTGGCGCAACGACCTGCATCGCCTGAAACCCGGATGACTCCTCGTCCGAGAGCAGCACGACCGGGCGTCGCTCATCGAAGTCGACCCACCAGACTTCACCGCGTTGCATGTGTCCTCCTGGCACGAGACGGCGGGCGAACGCTGCGTGCCCCGTGCGGGACACGGAAGGGATGCAGCCCGTCTTCGCACGTCGTGACCGAGGGGCGGTGAAGACGGGCGCGGCCACCGTTGATCATCGGTGTGTGAAGAGTGAAGATCATGCGGTGGGCGCGCCGGAATCTTGGCATATATCCCAGCTTGGGCTATGTCACATGAATCCTTTCCCGCGGGTTGAACTCGGCGTCGGTGCGGGAGGTTGGTGCTGGGGCTGCTGTCGGGCCTGTCGCGCAAGAACTGCTGGAGCATCGCCAAGTGGGCCGGGCGGGCCAGTCCGCATGGCATGCAGCACCTGCTCGGCCGGGCAGGTGGGTGGACATGACCGCCAGGACGGCCAGGGCGAAGGCGATGTCGGCGGCCGTCGGCACCGCCCAGCCGTCCATGCTGCCGCCGCCGGCTGTGACCGTGACGGCGTAGAAGGCTGCGGGTACGGCCATGCCGCACACTGCGGCGATGCGGGCAGTGCCGCCGTCGGGTGCGCAGCGAGCCGACGACCAGTTCCCGCTTCAGCTCGATCCCGGCGACCAGGAAGAAGACGGTCAGCAGTCCGTCGGACGTCCAGCAGCGGACTCGGTGATGTACTCGGGCGAGGCACCGGTGCGGACGGGGTACACACGTGACCTGGGAGTGATCGCGTCGGGCAGGAGGTCGCAGTGACGCTTTCGGACGTGGTCTACGTCTGTCTGGGCCTGGGTGCGCTGGGGGCTGCTGTGCTGCCCCGGGTGGTGTCCAAGCGGCCGTTGTCCCTGCCCATGGTCTTCCTTGCCGCGGGGGTTCTGATCGAGTTGCTGCCGGTGGGCGTGCCGGCCGTGGATCCCGTTCGTGATCGTCTGTGGGTCGAGCACACCACCGAGGTGTGTGTGATCGTGTCGCTGATGGGCGCGGGGCTCGCCATCGACCGGCCCTTCGGCTGGCGCCGCTGGTCGAGCACGTGGCGGTTGCTCGGCATCACGATGCCGCTGACCGTGGCGGTCGTCGCCCTGCTGGTCTGGGGGCTGCTCGACTGGCCGCCCGCCGCCGCTCTGCTGCTGGGGGCCGTGCTCGCGCCGACGGACCCCGTGCTGGCCGGTGAGGTGCGCGTGGGCGAGCCGCTCGGTACCGAGCGCGACGAGGACGAGGTGCGGTTCTCCCTGACCAGTGAGGCGGGGCTCAACGACGGACTCGCCTTTCCGTTCGTCTACGCGGCCATCGCCCTCGCCGCTGCGGCCGGGACGGGGTGGTCGGCGGACTGGATCGGTTCGTGGGCGCTGACCGACCTGCTGGGCAAGTGCGCTGTGGGGCTGGCCGTCGGGGGTGGTGTCGGCTGGCTGCTGGGGTGGATGTTCTTCCGGGTGCGCACCTCGGCGCTGCGGCTGTCCGAACACATGGAGGGCTTCGTGGCGCTGGGCGCCACCTTCGTGTCGTACGGCATCGCCGAGGTGCTCCACGGCTACGGCTTCCTGTCCGTGTTCGTGACGGCCTGCGTCATCCGGGCCGCCGAGCGCAGCCACGGCTATCACAAGGTGCTGCACGAGTTCACCGAGCAGGTCGAGCGGCTGCTCACGGCCGTGCTGCTGTTCCTGCTCGGCGGTTACCTGGTGGCCGGCGCCTTGTCCGCCCTGACCTGGGCGGGGGCGTTGGTCGGGATCCTGGTGCTGCTGGTGGTACGGCCGCTGACCGGGTGGCTGGCCCAGGTGGGGGCCGCCACGGGGAAGAAGGAGCGCGTCGTGGTCGCCCTGTTCGGGATCCGCGGCATCGGTTCGCTGTTCTACCTGTCCTACGCGCTGGGGCAGGACTCCTTCGGCGGGCTGGAACGGGAGCTGTGGGCGGTCGTGGCCCTCACCGTGGTGATCTCGGTGGTGCTGCACGGGGTCATGGCGACTCCGGCCATCGGTTACCTGGACCGGCGGCGCGAGAGGGCGGAGCTCGGCGGTCGGTCGTAGGCGGCAGACGTACGGGCCCGTACCCACCAAGGCGCGAGGTGAGCACGGGCCCGTACAGGAGCCGGGCCGCCGGGGCGGTCAGACGGTGGTCTTCACCGGCTCCTGGTCTTCGTCGTCGCCGCCGTCGCCGTCGTCATCGGCGTCGCTGATCTCGCCGGCCTTGCGGGCGCGGACGCACTCCAGGAAGGAGCCGAGCTCGCGCTTGACGACCGGGCTGACGGCTGCGTCGACGTTCTGGGACGGAGTCGAGTGACACAGTGGCTACCTCGATGGTGCGAGCCCGGGGACACGGGGAAGTGCCGCCGGTTGATGTGCGGTCCCTGAACGAGCGCCGTTGCCCGATCGGCGACGCCGGGGTGGGGGCTGTCCTTGGATGCGGACAGTGATCACCCGGGCCTTGCTGCCGGAGCATGCCGACCGCTCCGCGCTGTGGTGTCGAATCGAGAAGGAAGTCACGCCGAGCAGGCCGATGGCCATGGCGGTGCTCCGGCGCGGAGCGTCAGAGTTCCTCGGTGGGCCAGTCCAGCAGGCGTGCGCCGATCACCGCGGTCTGCAGCATGTAGCGGTGGGCCGGATCGGCGGGATTGGCGCCGGTGAGCTTGTGGATGCGTTCCAGCCGGTAGGTCAGGGCCCGCACACTGAGGGTGAGACGGCGGGCCGCCTCGGCGGCGACGCAGCCGGAGTCGAAGTAGGCGGTGAGGGTGTCCAGGAGGGGCTGGGGGCCGCCGCGGGCCGTGGTGAGCGGGCCGAGGGTGGCGAGGACGAGTTCGGCCATGGCCTGCCGGTCGCGGGTGAGCACGGGGTAGACGAGCAGGTCGGCGGCGCGCAGGACCGGGTCCTCCAGTTCCAGGCGCTCGGCGAGTTCCAGGGCGTTGAGCGCCTCCTCGTAGGAGTGGACGACGCCGCCGGGGCCGGGCTGGGGGCGGCCGATGGCGACCCGGCCGCCGTCGGTGGCGGCATGCGCCTGCTTTGCGAAGTGGGCGAGGACCTCGTCCTGGGGGCCGGGGGCGATGCACAGCAGCCGGCCGTCCTTGGTGGTGAGCAGGATGCTGCGGTCGCCGAAGCGTGAGATGAGCGCGCGTTCCACCTGGCGGGGTACGGGATCGCCCTCCTCGTACGCGGTCGGGCCTTCGGCGACGGCGACGGCATGGGCGTGCGAGAGACGCAGACCGAAGCGTTCGGCCCGTTCGGCGAGGCGCCCGAGGTCGCTGCGACCGTAGAGGAGGTCGTCGATGAACTCGCGGCGTGCGGCCTCCTCCTGCCGTACGGCCTGGCGCTGAGCTCGCTCGAAGCCCTCGGCGAAGGCATCTGTCACCTGCTGCACCGCGGCCAGGACGCTGTCGGCCGACGCGGGGCCGGCCGGCCAGGCCGCGGCGGACCGAAAGGTGGAAGGAGCAACTGCGATGAGCCGAGCGAAGCACCGGGTCTGGAGCGACATGGAGCGCCCGCAGGCTGAGGAGCCGTTCGGCGGTTCCGTCGTCCGGCGGCGGCACTGAGCACACGACATCCCCCTTCCGCGGCCGTGGCACGCAGCCTCTCTCAGGGCGTGAACCGGCAGTTCCAGCCGAGGAAGCACGAGGCGGAGGGGAGAGGTGACGGTCAGCCGACCTTGAGAAGGCCGGCTTCGACGACGGCGCGGCCGAAGGGGCTCGCGAGATCGGCGAGCCGCTCGCAGTCGGCTTCACCCAGTGCGGCGTAGGCGGGAAGGGCCAGGTGGTCGGTGCGGTCCTCGATGTGTTGGCGCAGGGTCGCGCCTTCCGGGCTGAGGGAGTCGCCGTCCAGGAGACCTCGCTCGCGCAGGCGCTCCTCGGCGGCGGTCCACTCCTCCTCGGGCCACGCCCGGCTGGCTTTGAGGAAGTCGACGGGCACGTCACCGGTGGCGGCGTGCAGGATCAGGGCTTCCAAGCCGCCGACGCCCTCGCTCAGCAGGCAGGCCACGTGGCCGTCTCCGCGGAACTCCCGGAGCAGTGTCTGGGCGTGCCACAGCTGCAGCACCGGCTCCTGCGGCCAGGGCAGTGCGGCATGCGCGGCGAACAGCGGGCGGCCCTGCGCGTGTTCGCGGGCCGCCTCGGCCGCCCGGCGGGTCAGCGCCAGGACCTCGCTCAGGTAGGGCAGTTCGTGGACTTTCGCCCGCCGTAGAGCCTCGCCCGCCGCGGCGTACCGCGCGTCCAGCACCTGCTGCGGCGTCGCCGTCTCCCAGACCCCGTCGACCGCCTGCCGTACGACATCGGGGTTGAAGTTGTAGAAGGTGGAGATGACCAGCTCGGCGGAGGCCCGGCCGAAGGCGGCGCTGCGGAAGGCGAAGTAGCCGGCGCGTCCGCTCAGGCCGAGCTCCGCGTACCGTCGCCTCGCCTCTGGGGCGAAGTAGATCATGGCGTGTACGGGCTCGAGGCGGCGCCAGGCCGCACGCGCAGTCTCCATGGGGGTCACCTTTTCTGAGGGTCGACGACAGCGTTTTCGCCGCGGGTTGAGTACTCGCCGTGCGCTCGGAGATGGTCGAGCAGCAGGTGGCTCAGCTGCTCGGGCGCTTCCTCGGGGATCCAGTGGCTGACGCCTTGGAGGGTCTCGAATCGGTACGGCCCGTTGACCCATCGCTCGGTCTCCCGCGCGGCTGCCGGGCCGAACGCGCTGTCGTCCGTGCTCCAGACGTACAGCGTGGGAACGTCGATGACGCCGATCGCGCCGTCGGGGCGGCCGGCGCGGTACCAGTTCAGCGCAGCGGTGAGGGCGCCAGGCTGGGACAGGTGACGCACATAGGCGTCCGCACTGTCTCGCGGGACCTTTCCGGCGTAGAAATCGCGAAGCTCTTGGGCGTCGTGGGCCAGCATGCGCTCTTCGGTCGTGGGTGTTTCGCGCCAGTCGATCATGTAGTGCGAGCGACTGCGCTGGTCCTCATTCGTGCGCAGGGTGGTGGCCAGGGCGCCGGGGTGCGGGGTCGAGACGACCGTGAGAGTGCGCACGCGGCCGGGGTGGGCGTCAGCCGTCCACCAGGCCACCGCGCCGCCCCAGTCGTGGCCGACCAGGTCGAACGTCGCCCAGCCCAGTTCCTCCGTGATCGCCACGACGTCGTCGACGAGATGGCTGATCCGATAGTCCTCGGGCCGCTGGGGGCGGGCTCCGGGGGAGTACCCACGCTGGTCGGGTGCCACCACCCGGTAGCCGTGCGCGGCCAACGCCTCGATCTGCCGCCGCCACACCACCCCCGTCTGCGGGAATCCGTGCAGCAAGAGCACCGGGCGGCCCCCGGCGGGACCGGCCGCGATCGCGTCGAACACGCCCGCATGCGTGGAGATGCTCAGCCGAGTCACTATCCACCCCTTCGTACCGACTGGTCGGTACCCTTGCGGTAAGGGGAGGGGCTGTCAAGAGGGCGCGACGGTTGAACCTGACGTCGAATTCAAATATAACCGGTCGGAAGGCCGATACCCGTCACCCCTGCGGTCACGACATGTCCTCGGATCACCCGAGGAGACGGTCATGAGCCATATCCGCACGGCAGTTGGCGCACGGCACCGTCCATCGGCAATCGAGCCCGGCTCACGGAGGTCGGAGTTCCGACCCCGGAGTCCCCGGAGTCCCCGGAGTCCCCGGAGTCCCCGGAGTCCCCGGAGTCCCCGGAGTCCCCGGACGCACCGGACCGACAGGAAACAGCGAGGCGACATGAGGGAAGCAGTCATCGTTTCGACGGCACGGACGCCGATCGGAAAGGCCTACCGCGGCGCGTTCAACGACACCCAGGCGCAGGAACTCGCCGCCCACGCCCTTTCGCACGCGGTGCGGCGCGCCGGTCTCGAGGGAGGCGAGGTCGAGGACGTCATCTTCGGCTGCGCCGTGCAGCAAGGGTCCTCCGGGTTCAACGTGGCGCGTCAGGCCGCTCTGCGGGCCGGACTTCCGGACACCGTGTCGGGGATGTCGATCGACCGGCAGTGCTCGTCGGGTCTGATGGCCATGGCGACGGCCGCCAAGCAGATCGTCACGGACGGCATGCAGGTCGCCGTCGGCGGCGGTGTCGAGTCGATCTCCCTGGTCCAGAACGACCACATGAACACCCACCGCATGACGGATCCCTGGCTCGTCGAGCACAAGCCGGCCATCTACCTGCCGATGCTGCAGACGGCGGAGATCGTCGCCGAGCGCTACGGCGTGAGCCGGGAGCGCCAGGACGAGTTCGCGCTGCTGTCGCAGCGGCGCACCGCGGCGGCGCAGGAGGCCGGCCGGTTCGACCAGGAGATCGTCGCGCTCAGCAGCGTCAAGAAGGTCCACGACAAGCAATCCGGGGAAGTACGGGACGAGGAGGTCACCCTGACCCGGGACGAGGGCAACCGCGCGTCGACCACCCTCGACGGCCTGGCCGGCCTGACGCCGGTGCTGCCCGACGGTCAGGTGAGCGCGCACTCCAGCGTGACGGCGGGCAACTCCTCGCAGCTGTCGGACGGGGCGTCGGCCTCGGTGCTGATGGAGGCGAAGGAGGCCGAGCGCCGCGGCCTGGAACCGCTGGGCGTCTACCGGGGTATGACCGTCGCCGGGTGCGCGCCGGACGAGATGGGCATCGGCCCGGTCTTCGCCATCCCGAAGCTGCTGAAGCAGCACAACCTCACCATCGACGACATCGGCCTGTGGGAACTCAACGAGGCCTTCGCCTCCCAGGCGCTGTACTGCCGCGACGAACTGCACATCGACCCGGAGCGGTTCAACGTCGACGGCGGCGCGATCTCGGTCGGCCACCCGTACGGCATGACCGGCGCCCGACTGGTGGGGCATGCCCTCATCGAGGGCAAGCGCCGCGGCGTTCGGTATGTGGTGATCTCCATGTGCGTCGGCGGCGGAATGGGCGCAGCCGGACTGTTCGAGGTCGCCTGATCATGGACACGTTGTCGAACGCGGTGGAAAAGACCCGAAACGCGGTCCTGGTGGACTTCGGCGGTGTCATCACCTCCAATGTGTTGCGGGCCTTCACCGAATTCGGCGCCTCGCTCGGCGGCGACCCGCGCCTTCCGCTGGACCTCCTGAGCCGGGACCAGCCCTCACGCACCCTGCTGGCCGACCACGAGTGCGGCCGTATCGACGCCCCAGCGTTCGAGCGGGGATTCGCCGAACGCCTCCGTGTCCATGGCGCGGAGGTGTCGGCCGAGGGGCTCACGGCCCGGATGCAAGCGGGAATGTCGATCGACCGGGACATGCTCGCGCTGCTCGCTGAGGTGCGAGCCGCCGGCCATCCTGTTGCGCTGGTGTCCAATTCGTTCGGCACCGGGACCTATGAGGGCGTCGACCTCGCGGCCGTCGCCGATGTGGTCGTCATTTCGTCCGAGGTCGGCATCCGCAAGCCTTCCCGGCGGATCTACGCGATCGCGTGTGAACGCCTCGGCATCGACCCCGAGGAGGCGGTCATGATCGACGATCTGCGGCAGAACCTCGACGGAGCGGCACGGATCGGAATCGGAGGCGTACTGCACACCAGCGTCGCCGACACCCGCCGCCAACTCGCCGAACGCTTCGGGATCACGGCCTGACCGATACCCATCGATCGACTGACCGACCGGACGTACGGAGGTCGGTCATCCGGCCACACCGCCCGAGGACTTGATGTGTCGAGGCAGCCGTGATCGGCGTTCCCGACGACCACTACGGTGAGGAAGTCGCCGCGCTCGTCGCCGCCCGGCCCGGTGCGGACCTCGGTGCCGCCGAGGTGTCGAACTGGGCACGAGAGCGGCTGTCCGCCTACAAGATCCCGCGCATCGTCCGGTTCGTCGACGCGCTGCCCAAGGGGCCGACGGGGAAGATCCTCAAGCGGTCCATCGACCGTAGCGCTCTGACCCGCGACACCGCCCTCGGTGACGTTGCCGCCCGCCGCCCCTGAACCCCGGGAAACCAGGACATCAACCTGCTCCGTCTGCCCTTTGGGATTTATGACTATGACGTCGGATTCAAGTAAAGTTCCGGGGATGGACACTACTGCGCCCGAGGAGACCGACGGCGAGCAGGCACCGCCCGTGGCGCCCTTCTCGCAACTTCGCGAGCCGCCCACGACGCAGCGCGGAGCGCGGACCCGGGCCGCTCTGGTGAAGGCCGCGCGCAAGGTGTTCGAACGGGACGGTTACCTCGACACCCGCCTGACCGACATCTCCAAAGAGGCCCGGTGCGCGGCGGGATCCTTCTACACCTACTTCGCCAACAAGGAAGAGGTGCTTGCCGCCGTCCTCCTGGAGGCGCAGGAGGACATGATGCACCCCGGCATGGGCCGGGTGCAGGGCACCGACGATCCCTATGCGGTACTCGAGGCGAGCAACCGCGCCTATCTCGCGGCGTACCAGCGGAACGCGAAGCTGATGGCACTGCTCGAGCAGGTCGCCCAAGTGGAACCGGAGTTCCGTGAGTTCCGAAGGCGGCGCGGGGACGCGTTCATCCGCCGCAACGCCCGCGGTATCGCCGACCTGCAGGCGCGGGGTGTCGCAGACCGTGGCGTCGATCCGATGATGGCGTCCCGTGCACTGTCCGGCATGGTCAGTGTCATGGCTTACAACGCCTTCGTACGCAGTGAAGAGCAAGAGGAAGACACGCCGGTGGACTTCGAGGAACTCGTGTCCACGGTCACCCGCCTGTGGGCGAACGCCCTGCGGTTCCCCGGCCACCGCTGATCCGCGCGCCTCGCAGCCGCTCATACCCCTGGGGTTGGGCGGCTTTCTTCATTGGTTCCGCGCGGACAGCTATTGAACTTGACGTCGGATTCAATTATACAGGTCGGACGCACCGCACGCCCCGTCAACGGAGAGGGTTGCCGTGAACCTTGCAGAAAGAGTCGCCATCGTCACCGGTGGGGGCGGCGGTATCGGCAGCGCGCTGGTCGCACGGCTCGCTCGCGAGGGCGCCCGGGTCGTAGTCGCGGACCTCGACGCGGAGGCCGCGCGGGCGGTGTCGGAGACAGTCGACGCCGACCATCCGGGCACCACCGTCAGCGCCGGCGCGGACGTGTCGGACAGTGAGCAGATCCAGCAGTTGATCGACCTGGCGGAGAGCGCCTTCGGCCCGGTCGACTTCTACTTCGCGAACGCGGGCATCGGCGGCGCGCTCGGCCTCGACGTGAGCGAGCAGGACTGGGATCGCTCGATCGACGTCAATCTGCGAGCCCACATCCGTGCGGCAAGGCTGCTGGTACCCCGGTGGCTCGAGCGCGGTGAGGGCTACTTCGTCAGCACGGCCTCGGCGGCCGGACTGCTCACCCAGATCGGCTCCGCCACGTACGCCGTCACCAAGCACGCGGCCGTCGCCTTCGCCGAGTGGCTGAGTGTCACCTACGGCGACCGCGGGGTTCGGGTCAGCTGTCTGTGCCCGATGGGCGTGAACACCAGGATGCTGACCGCCGGGGAGGACTCCGGGGACGCGCTGGGAAGAGCCGCGACACGGGCCGTCACCTCCGCTGGTGACGTCCTGGAGCTGGCCGAAGTCGCCGACGCCGTCCTGGCCGCCATCGAGGACGAGCGCTTCCTCGTCCTGCCGCACGAAGACGTTCTCGAGATGTACCGGCAGAAGGGCTCGGACTACGACCGCTGGGTGCGCGGGATGCGCCGCTACCAGAGCTCCCTGCTGGCGCAGGCATGACCGGCGCGCCGGGCGAGCTCGTCCTCGCCGAGCGCCGAGGGCAGGTGCTGCTGGTCACGTTCAACCGGCCCGCCAAGCTGAACGCCTGGACCGACGAACTCGAGGACCGCTATGTCGCGGTGCTCGACGCCGCCGAGGACGATCCGGACGTACGTGCCGTCGTGGTCACCGGCGCGGGACGCGGATTCTGCGCCGGGGCCGACCTGCAACGGCTGCAGGCGGTCGGCGAGGTCTCCGAGGCGGGCCGGGCCGGGCGCCGTCCCCGGGACCTTCCGCGGACCCTGCGCAAGCCGCTGATCGGAGCGGTCAACGGAGTGGCCGCCGGCCTCGGCATGGTGGAGGCGCTCTACTGCGACCTTCGCTTCGGCTCGCCCTCGGCCCGGTTCACCACGGCATTCGCGCAACGGGGGCTGATCGCCGAGTACGGGATCTCCTGGCTGTTGCCCCGGCTGGTGGGGCACAGCCGAGCAGCGGATCTGCTGCTGTCGAGTCGCATGGTGGATGCCGAGGAGGCCTTCCGTATCGGACTCCTCGACCACCTGGTCCCCACCGGCAGCGTGGTCGATGCCGCTGTCGCGTACGCCGCCGATCTGGCGGAGCGCTGCTCCCCGGCATCCATGGCCACCATCAAGAGCCAGCTGAGCAACGACGCGGACGGCACCTACGCCGATTCCGTGACCCGGGCGGAGGGCCTGATGCTCCAGGCGTTCCGCGGGTCCGATGTCGTCGAGGGCGTGGCCAGTCACCTGGACAAGCGCCCGCCCGACTTTCCCTCCCTACCCGTAAGGAGTTCTGATGTCCCTGTTTGAGACGTCGGACCGTGCCAAGAAGTACCGTGCGGATCTGCTCGAGTTCATGGATGAGCACATCTACCCCGCCGAGGCGGTGTACGACGAGCAGATGCGCGCGTCGGGCGACCCGCACTTCCACCCGCCGATCCTCGAAGAGCTCAAGGCGGAGGCGCGCAGGCGCGGACTGTGGAACCTGTTCCACCCGCACCCGGAGTGGGGCCCCGGCCTGACGAACCTCGAGTACGCGCCGCTGGCGGAGATCATGGGCCGCAGTCACATCGCCTCCGAGGCGTGCAACTGCAACGCGCCCGACACCGGCAACATGGAGGTGCTCACCCTCTTCGGCACCGACGAGCACAAGGAGAAGTACCTCAAGCCGCTGCTCGACGGGACGATGGCCTCGGCCTTCGCGATGACCGAGCCGCGTGTCGCCAGCTCCGATGCCACCAACATCGAGCTGCGGATGGAGCGCGACGGCGACGAGTACGTGCTCAACGGCCGCAAGTGGTTCGCCTCGAACGCGATGCACAAGAACTGCAAGGTGCTCATCGTGATGGGCAAGACCGACCCCACGGCGGCCCCGCATCGCCAGCAGTCGATGATGGTCGTACCCGTGGACGCCCCCGGCGTCACCGTGGTCCGCAACCTCCCGGTGTTCGGGTACGCGGACCGCGAGGGCCATGCGGAGATCATCTTCGAGAACGTCCGGGTGCCGGCCAAGGACCTCCTCAAGGGCGAGGGCGAGGGTTTCGCCATCAGCCAGGCCCGGCTCGGGCCCGGCCGCATACACCACTGCATGCGGGCCATCGGCGCGGCCGAGCGGGCACTGGAACTGATGTGCCGGCGCGCACAGTCACGGGTGACCTTCGGCAGCCCGGTCGCCGAACGGTCGAACATCCAGGACTGGATCGCGGAAGCGCGGATCGACATCGAGATGATCCGCCTGCTCACGCTCAAGGCCGCGTATCTGATGGACACGGTCGGGAACAAGGAAGCGCGCACCGAGATCGCGGCCATCAAGGTGGCCGCCCCCGACATCGCGTTGAAGATCGTCGACCGCGCGATCCAGGTGCACGGGGGAGCGGGAGTGACCGACGACTTCCCCTTGGCGATGATGTACGCGCATCTGCGGACGCTGCGGCTGGCGGACGGTCCCGACGAGGTTCACAAGCGGGCCATCGCCAAGCAGGAACTGCGGCGGTACCGCGACGCGGCGGCGGTGAACTGAGATGGCGGGACTCGACCTCACCGGTCGTACAGCCGTCGTCACCGGGGCCTCGCGCGGTATCGGGCTGGCGATAGCCCAGTCCATCGCCGAGGCCGGCGCAAACGTCGTCCTCACCTCCCGGACCCAAGAGGCGGCGGAGGCCGCCGCGGCCCAGGTCAAGGGCACAGCGGTCGGCGTGGCAGCGCACGCGGTCGACGAAGAGGCGGCCCGGCGCTGTGTGGATCTGACGCTCGAGCGCTTCGGCAGTCTGGACATCCTCGTCAACAACGCGGGGACCAACCCGGCCTTCGGGCCGGTCATCGACCAGGACCACGGCCGGTTCGCGAAGACCTTCGACGTGAACCTGTGGGCGCCCGTCCTGTGGACGGGGCTGGCCACGCGAGCCTGGATGGGGGAGCACGGCGGGGCGGTCGTCAACACCGCGTCGGTGGGCGGCATGGCCTCCGAGGCGAACATCGGGCTGTACAACGCCTCGAAGGCCGCGCTGATCCATCTCACCAGGCAACTGGCCCTGGAACTCTCGCCGAAGGTCCGCGTCAACGCCGTGGCACCGGGGGTGGTGCGCACAAAGCTGGCCGAGGCTCTGTGGAAGGAGCACGAGGAGGAGGTGTCCGCCTCGGTGGCGCTGGGCCGCATCGGGGAGCCTGCCGACATCGCGTCCGCGGTCGCCTTCCTCGTCTCGGACGCCGCGAGTTGGATCACCGGCGAGACGATGGTGATCGACGGCGGCCAACTGCTCGGTGATGCGCTCCCGTTCAGGCAAGGAGCCGGAATCGGTGTCTAGCGCGGACATCGTCGGAATCGACGCCGAGGCGGTGGGCCACTGGTTCGCCTCCTCGGCGTCGACTTCGCCGGACCCTTGGCCTTCGAGCGGATCGGGCTGGGCCAGTCGAACCTGACGTATCTCGTAAAGCTCCCGAGGACATCGCGGGTCCCGCGATCTTTCCTCGCCTCCCGCGCGGGCGCCTACCTGA
The DNA here is from genome assembly GCF_000158955.1 of Streptomyces viridochromogenes DSM 40736. GTDB lineage: Bacteria > Actinomycetota > Actinomycetes > Streptomycetales > Streptomycetaceae > Streptomyces > Streptomyces venetus. The sequence goes on from NZ_GG657757.1 coordinate 7,937,931, forward strand.
CCGGCACGGTGATGCCCGTGGACGGCGGGATCTCCAACAACCGCTGACCGGCACGCCCGTCCGACCGTCTCGGGCCGCGGCGCGGGAGGCCGCCTGAAGTCGGCCCGCCCGCGCCGCGGTGGTCATTCGGCTGCGGCGAGAAGCCGTGCCTCGCCCTCCTCGTACAGGCGCCGCTGCTCACGGCTGTCGGCGGCACGGCGACGGTGGTCCAGACGGCTGCCCAGCCAGCCCGCGAGGTAGCCGAACGGGATGGAGACCAGCCCGGTGGACTGCATGGGGAACAGGTCGAAGTCGGCATGCGGGAAGACGGCGGACGGCGTGCCCGAAACGGCCCTGGAGAAGACCATGAGCAGCAACGCGCAGGCCGCGCCGCCGTAGAGGGTGGTGAGCAGGCCCGTGCGCGTGAACCCGCGCCAGAACAGGGAGTAGGTGAGCGCGGGTGCCACCGCCGATGCCCCTATGCAGATGGCCAGAGTGGTCAGCACGCCGACGTCCCAGTTCTGCACCATGGTGGCGAGCCCGATGGCGACGACCCCCACGGCCACGCTCGTCCACGCCGCCACCGACATCTCGGTACGGGGCTCGGCCTGTCCCCGCCGCACCGCGTGGGCGAACAGGTCGTGGGCGAGTGACGAAGCCGCGGCCAGGGTCATCCCCGCGACCGACGACAGCAGGGTGATGAACACCATGCCCGCCACGGCCGAGTACAGGATCGCCGCGCCCGCGGAGCCGGGGGCCCCGCCGAGCACCTGGGACAGCATGAGCACCGACGTCCTGCCGTGCGGGTCTGCCGCGGTGATGTGCTGCGATCCCACCAGGGCCGCCGCGCCCGTACCCATGATGATCACGAGCAGGCAGAACGTGGTGACCGTGCCGACCGCCCATGACATGGAGCGACGCACGGCCGGTACGTCCTGCGCGGAGTACAGGCGCATCGTGATGTGCGGCAGGCAGGCCACCCCGAGGATGATGGTGATCTGGAGACTGACGAAGTCCAGCCGGCCACCGGTGGACGTGCCGAGCTGCAGGCCCTGCTGAAGGTAGGCGGGGCCCGCGCCGCTGCCGTGCTGGGCTGCCCTGAGGATGTCGCCGGGGCTCCAGTCGAAGCGGTTGAGGACGAGAGCGGCGACGACGATGCTGGTGCCGAGCAGGAGCACGATCTTGATCATCTGAATGAGCGCGGTGCCCCGCATACCGCCGATCGCCGCGTAGATGATCATCAGAGTGCCGACGATGACGATGCACACCGTCCTGGCACCCGCAGCGTACGGAATGTCCAGGATGAAGGTGAGCAGCGACCCGGCTCCCGAGAGCTGGACGACCAGGAAGGGCAGGGTCGCCGAGAGTGTCACCACGCAGGCGGCGATCCGCACGGCCCGTCCGGACATGTTGCGGGCCAGGACGTCGCCCATGGTGAACCTGCCTGCGTTGCGCAGGGGTTCGGCCAGGAGGAACATCAGCAGCACCAGGGACAGGGCGGTGCTGACCGCAAGGACGTAGCCGTCGTATCCGGCGAGCGCGATGATGCCGGTGGTGCTCAGCACCGTGGCGGCGGAGATGTAGTCGCCCGCGATCGCCAGGCCGTTCTTGAGCGGGGTGAGCGACAGGTAGCCGGTGTAGAAGTTCGCCAGGTCGTCGCGGTCCGGTCCCGCCATGACGCACATCAGCAGCGTGACGGTGACCAGCGTGGTGAACAGAACCAGGATGATGGACTGCGTCCCGGAGCTGAAGTCGTTCATCTCGCCATCCCCGCGTTCCGGCCGGTGGGGACCGCCCGCTCCCGGACGGCGCGGGCCAACGGATCCACGGAGCGTTGTGCGCTGCGCCTGTACCAGGAGACCGCCGCGAAGGTGACGACGAGTTGGAGGATGCCCAAGGCCATGCCCAGGCTCAGCTCTCCGGTGACCTTGGATCCCATCAGACCGGGCGCGTAGCAGGACAGCACGACATACACCACGAAGGAGCCGAGCGCGGTGAGCGTGGAGATCCGGCGGAGCAGGCGGTAGGCCGAGCGGAGGGCGGTGAGGTCGGATTCGTCTCGATGGGTCTCGTGCGCGGTCTCGTGCGCGTAAAGGGCGTCCCAGGGGGCTTGCCGACCGTACGAGTCGTATCGCGCGCCGTCGTGCCCGTACGACTCCGGCCACGGGTTCTGTCCGTACGTCTCGTGTCGAGGGGGGATCCCGTAGGACTGTGCTGAGGGTGGGTACCGGTTCTCGTCGGCGTATGTCATCGCCTGGCCTTCCACTACGGCTCGGATCCCCGCGGTAAACGGGAAAGAGTGCTTCAGGCGGCGCACCATACCGACTGGTTGGAATGCCTGTAAGTCCGCCGTAGGTCACATTTCGGCGTTGATGTGATCCCCTGGGCGCGGAAGCATGGGATACATCACAGGCAGTTATGTTGTGCGCAATTTAATTGCTGGCTAGCGTCTGAGGTCAGGAGCATCCACACATGGAGGCAGCACCATGGATCCCGTCCGCTACGAGCATTACCGTCCCGTCGAACGTCCGACCTATCAGGAAGAGTTGGACGCCGTGGTCGCACAGGTGGCGCAGCGCACCGGCGCCTCGGTCGAGCGTGAGGCCGTCGGCCGCGCCGTCCGCACCGCCCACGGAAAGACCTACGGCCTGCTGAAGGCCACCGTCACGGTCGGTGACAATCACGGCTTCCACGCGCAGGGCATCTTCGCGAGGCCCACCGAGTACGACGCCGTCGTCCGTTACTCCAACGGTCTGGGCCACCAGCGTCCCGACCATCAGCTGGGCGCGGCGTGCGGGATGGGCATCAAGCTGTTCGGGGTCCCCGGACCCTCATTGCTGGCCGACGAACCCGACACCGGTACCTTCGACCTCAACCTGATCAACAACGACGTCTTCTTCGCGAACACGGCCTACGACTACATGGTTATCGAGGATCTGTTCGCGGAGCTGCCCGAAGCCCTGGTGAACCCCGCCCGCCGCAAGACCTGGATGGCGGAGTTCCTGACCCGCCGGGGCACGCTCACCGACCCGGACGGCTGGCTGTGGGACGAACTGTTCGCCATGCTCTCGTTCACCACCGTCCCGCGCAGAAACCTGCTGTCGTACACCTACAACAGCATGGGCGCCTTCCGGTACGGCGATCACATCGCCAAGATCCGCACCGTGCCGACGGCCGAGTCCCTGGCCGCTCTCACGCACCAGATCGTGGACGTGCGCGCGGACAACGAGGCGTTTCGCCGCACCCTGGTTGCCGAGGCCGCGGAACGGGACCACTCCTTCGAGCTCCAAGTGCAGCTGAACACCGATCTGGCTCGTATGCCGGTCGACAACACCTCCGTGAAGTGGCCCGACGAGTTGTCCCCCTGGGTGACCGTCGCCCGTGTGGACCTCCCGCGTCAGGACATCGGCGGGGACGACAACGTGACGGCCGCCGACGCCACGTCGATCACACCGTGGCGCTCACGAGAGGAGCACCGGCCCATCGGCGAGATCCAGCGGGTGCGGCAGGAGGTCTACCGGCGCTCGTCCATCGAGCGGCACCGCATCAATGGACAGCAGCGGCGCGAACCGGTCAGCAGCGCGCACGTGCTCGGCTGAGCCGGCCGAGCCACGTCCCGTCACCTGCGCCGACCGTGCTCGGAGACCGTCCTGCCCGTTCACGATGCGGGGGGGGGGGGAGAGAGACTGGGAGCTCCCGCGGGTGCGTGTCCTGGGCCGGGGCTGGCACTTGGCGATCCCCCGCTCCACCGCGTCACGCGCCCCGGTCTGTACTGGCGGGTCTCCCCGTCGCGCGACCACGAATGGACGAACACGCCCCGCCTGCACTCCGCCCTCCGCACGGCCCTTCTCCGCAGGAAGTCGCCCCCCTCTGACACCCGCCCCGGCCGATCCTGAGCCCGGCCGGGGTGGGACGCGCAGGGTGTCACGCACCCCCTCACAGGTATTGCCCGCCGCCTGATGCCGACCCCTCTCCGTCATGTCCGCGGAGTCGGCCAGCCAGAACGGTCCCCATTCGCAGATTCCAGCGTCCTGCCCGGCCGCTGAGCTGGACGCTGGACAAGGGGGGAACGTCAACGCGCCAGAACGAGGGCAGCGGCGCGTCCAGCGCGCGCACTACGGCCGCGCGCGCCACGGCCTGTTCGACTACGGCGAGAACCTGTCCCGCATCCGGTGGCAGTGCGCCCAGCCAGGAGGCGACCCGACGGTACAGCTGAGCCACCGACTCGCCACCGTGCGGCGCTGCGTCAGGGTCCTTCATCCATATGCCGAGCCCGGCCTCGTCCTCGGCGGCGACCGCGGCGAGTGTGCGGCCGCGCCAGTTGCCCATGTCGATGTCCCGCAGCGCCGCTTCCTCGACGACGGCTTCCCACCCCAGGGCTGCGGCCGTCTGCCCGCACCGCCGTGACGGCGCCGCGTAAAGGGTGGCGTTGACAGGCAGGGCTCCGGCGAGAGCCCGCGTCTGCCGCAGAGCCCGTTCGTCGAGCGGGGCGTCAACTCCGAAGCGCACCGGGCGTTGTGCGGGCGCTGGGGCACACACCAGCGTGAGCCTGACGGTCATAAAGGCCCCTTCCCCGAGGATCGATTCATCGTAGGTGGCGTACGCCATGTTGGCCGAAGTGCTTCTTGCCCCTACGCTCTGGGACGACAAGGACGACGGCGCCACGGAAGTCCGGTGCAAACCCGGCACGGTCGCGCCACTGTGTGCCACCTCACCGGCCAGGTGAGGGTGGTGAGTCAGACCCCAACGCTGTCGTCGAGTGCTCCACACGATGCGGGACGCGTTGTTCCCGAGGAGGTCTCGCCATGGCGCAGTCCACTGCCGCCCCCAGCTCCACCACCCAGACCGTCACGCCACTGCCGCTGCGGACGCTCGCACCCTGGGCCGTCTTCTTCGGTGTCCTGATGCTGGTCCTGCTGTACTTCGTCGGCGCCGAGCAGGGTGCCACCGCCGTGCTTTCCGGTGAGAACGTTCATGAGTGGGTGCACGACTCGCGCCACCTCCTCGGCTTCCCCTGCCACTGACGGAGTCCTCATCCATGAACTCGGTCACTGTTCGCACCCTTCTGGTGCGCGGCATGCTCGCCGGTCTTGGTGCCGGCGTGCTTGCCTTCGTCTTCGCATACCTGGTCGGAGAAGGCCCGGTGAACGCTGCCATCGCGTTCGAAGAGGCCAACTCCCATGAACACGGCGGCGAGGAACTCGTCAGCCGTTCCCTGCAGTCGACGGCGGGGCTCGCCACGGGGCTCCTCGTCTTCGGAGTCGCCATCGGCGGAATCGCGGCCCTGGCGTTCTGCTTCGCGCTCGGGCGGATCGGACGGTTCGGCGCCCGGGCCACGGCGGCTCTGACCGCGCTCGCTGGGTTCCTGCTCCTCTACCTGGTGCCGATCCTGAAGTACCCCCCGAACCCGCCCGCCGTCGGTAGTCCGGACACCGTCGGCAAACGCACCATCCTGTTCGTGCTGATGATCGCGCTCAGCGTACTGTTGGGCATCGCCGCCGTCCTTCTGGGCCGCAAGTTCGCCCCTGTATGGGGCAACTGGAACGCCTCGACTGCCGCGGGGGTGGCTTTCGTGGCGGTGGTCGCGATGGCGATGGCTGTGCTGCCTTCCGGGGACAACGCCCCCAAGGGCTTCCCGGCCACCGATCTGTGGGAGTTCCGTACGGCGTCCATCGGCATTCAAGCAGTGCTGTGGGCGGCGTTCGGGCTGACGTTCGGCTTCCTGGCCGAACGGGTTCTCGAACCACGACCGGCCCGCAGCCCGGCTTCAACAGTGACTGCCTGAGCCGCGAGAACACGCAAGGCGGGGTCTGTCCGGGGGCGCGCCCGGGCTGGATCCCGCCGTATGTGTTTTGTGAGTCCGGTCAGAAGGCGACCGCCATCGAGGGAAGGGCGGCGAAGTCAGGCGCGAGTCCCTTCCCGTCACGGTGCATGTGGGCGGCGGGTGGCCGGGTCCGAGCAGCCCTCCCAGGCAGAGTCAGCCGAGGAAAAGCCGAAGCACGCACAGTTAGGCGCGCGGCCGTCACCCAGTTCCCGTGCGGGCCGCCCCCGCACGCGGTGACCGATCAGGTCGCCGGGCGCTCGCCGCAGCAAACAAGCCAATCATCTGACGAGTTAACCCGGTGTTTCGGCACGGGTGGTCGATCACTTCCAGCGAGCCGCTAGGATCACGGCATGATTACGGCTTGGTCGCCCCGGCGCATCGTCAGGGCCCGCACTGGTGCGGGTCCGCTGCTGCGCGTGCTGGCCTTGGCCGTGCTCCTGTTCGGCGTCCTCGTGACGCACGGCGTGCACGCAGAGAGCGTCACGGGACACCTCTCCACCAGCGCGACAGCCTTCGCTGCACCGTCGGACGGCGGCGTTCGCCATGCAGCCGTCGAACCGGCGGTGCTGTCCGCCGCTGATGCCGAAGACCATCACGGGGGTCATGGGCCGTCCCATCCTGGCGAGCACTGCCTGTCCGGACAGCCTCAGCAGGCTTCTGCCCTGGTATCGCCCTGCCTTGCAGCGTCGGTTCGCGAAGCGGCCAGTTCCTACGACGCCTCAACCGTCCGAGGGCCGGCCGCTGGTGGCCCCATGGATGGTGAGTCTTCCGTGGCTCTCAGAGCAGCTTCCGTGGTGCGGCAGGTCTAGAGGTACGCAGTTCCTCCAACCGGCCTGCCGAATGTCACCGGTTCGGCTGGTACCGCGCGACGAGCGTCCTGTCCCGTGCTCATGATGGGTCGTCACGTTCGTCGAAGCCGTCCTGCCCCCACCCATGTCTGCGCCTCACTCCGGGCTTGCCGGAGACGTGGCAGCAGCGCGGAGGACCCGTGTCGACCCATTCCCGTATGTCCGCGCACGCCCTATGGGCCCCACGCGGCTCATCGTTGTCCCGCCGATTCGTGTCGGCGATCCGCGGCGCCCTCGTGATGGCGCTCGTGCTCTGCGCCGTCCTGCACGGCGTGCCCGAGGAGAGGCACGAGTCGGTGTCCGTGCCTGCCGCCTTCTCGGCGATGGCAGCGGACAAGGTCCCGCATGGCCCCCACGCTCCTCACGGGGCCGAGGAGTGTGCGGCGGACGGGATCGTGCGCACCGTGGCCCAGCCGGCCGAGGGACTTGCCCTCGGCGCGATGGCCGTCGTCCTCCTTGCCGTGTCCGTGGTGGTCGGGAAGCCCCTCGTACGGCGTGACCGCCGTAGACGTCGCAGCGCACGCACCGGCCGTCTGGCGCTGGCTCGTACGTCGCGGTGGCGGATTTAGACCACTCGCTCGCAGCCGACCGACTTCACGGCTGCCGCGTGCCCATGGCCTGAGCGCGGACGCATCGTCCGCCCATGACCAGGACGCGCGAGATGAACCGCACCGGATTTCATCGAGCGAGAGTGAACACAAAGACATGCAGTCATTGACCAAGGCCGCGACGCCCTCCGGCCGGTCCGCCCTGTCCGGGCTGGTGGGCAACACCCCGCTGCTGCGGGTGTCGGAGCCGCTGGCCCCGAGCGGGCGTGGCTTCTGGGCGAAGCTCGAAGGCTTCAACCCCGGCGGCATCAAGGACCGTCCGGGGCTGCACATGGTGGAGCGGGCCCGTGCCCGTGGCGACCTGCGGCCCGGCGGGCGGATCATCGAGTCCACCAGCGGGACCCTGGGACTGGGACTGGCTCTGGCCGGGATGGTGTACGGCCATCCGGTCACCCTGGTCACCGATCCGGGGCTGGAGTTGTCCATGACCCGGCTGCTGACCGCCTACGGCGCCCAGGTCAACGTCGTCTCCGAGCCGCACCCCACCGGCGGCTGGCAGCAGGCCCGCCGCGACCGCGTACAGCGGCTGCTGGAGCAGCACCCCGGCTCCTGGTGCCCGGACCAGTACAACAACCCCGACAACGTCGCCGCCTACACACCGCTGGCTCTCGAACTCGCCTCCGAGATGGGACACATCGACGTGCTGGTGTGCAGCGTCGGCACCGGCGGCCACTCGGCCGGCGTCTCCCGCGTCCTGCGCCAGCTCTACTCCGAGCTGACCGTCGTCGGTGTGGACACCATCGGCTCCACGATTTTCGGCCAGCCCGCCCGACCCCGCCTGATGCGCGGCCTCGGCTCCAGCATCTACCCCCGCAACGTCGCCTACGAGAACTTCTCCGAGGTGCACTGGGTGGCCCCGCACGAGGCCGTGTGGACCTGCCGCCAACTGGCCGCCTCCCACTACGCCACCGGTGGCTGGAGCGTCGGCGCGGTCGCGCTGGTGGCCGGCTGGCTGGCCCGCACGATGCCGGCGGACGCACGGATCGTCGCGATCTTCCCCGACGGCCCGCAGCGATACCTGGGGACCGTCTACGACGACGACTACTGCGCCGCCCACGGCCTGCTGGAGTCGCCACCGGCACTCGAACCGGAGCTGCTCGGCCGCCTGGACGAGAAGGAGGTCACCCGCTGGACCCGGTGCACCGACGTCGTCGACCCCCTCACCCTGCAGGGCGCTCAGGGTGCTCAAGGCGCTCAGGGCGCATCGGAGGCAGAGCCCGACGCTTCGGAGGAGGACCGGTGAAGGGCTTGATCACCCAGGTCCGGTCATACGAAGGCAGCGTCCAGCTGTTGATGGTCAACCAGTTCACCATCAACCTCGGCTTCTACATGCTGATGCCCTATCTGGCCGCCCACCTCTCCGGAACGCTCGGCCTGGCCGGCTGGATCGTCGGACTCGTCCTCGGCGTACGCAACTTCAGCCAGCAGGGCATGTTCCTGGTCGGTGGCACACTCGCCGACCGGCTCGGCTACAAGCCGCTGATCGTCGCCGGATGCGTGCTGCGCACCCTCGGCTTCGCGACCCTCGGACTGGTCGATTCCCTGCCTGCCCTGCTCGCCGCCTCAGCGGCCACCGGGCTGGCCGGGGCGCTGTTCAACCCGGCCGTACGGGCGTACCTCGCGGCCGACGCGGGGGAGCGCAGGGTCGAGGCGTTCGCCCTGTTCAACGTGTTCTACCAGGCAGGCATCCTGCTGGGCCCGCTGGCCGGCATGGTGCTGACCGGGGTGGACTTCCGCATCACCTGCCTGGTGTCGGCCGGGATCTTCGCGCTGCTGAGCGTCGTACAGATCCGCGCACTGCCCGCAAGGAGGTCACAGGACGCCAAGCGGCAGGACGCTCACGCCGGCCAGGGTGTGCTCACCCAATGGCGCGGCATCCTCGCCAACCGGCCGTTCCTGCTCTTCTCAATCGCCATGATCGGCTCCTACGTCCTGTCCTTCCAGGTCTACCTGGCGCTGCCGCTGGAGGTACGCCGGCTCGGTGGCGACGGGGAGTTCGGCACGGCGGCCGTGGCGATGCTCTTCGCCGTCTCCGGGCTGACCACGATCCTCGGTCAGACACGGGTGACGGCGTGGTGCAAGGCACGGTACGAGCCAGGACAGGCACTCGTGCGCGGACTGGCAGCGATGGGGCTGGCCTTCGTGCCTCTGCTTGTCGCCGCCGCCGTGCCCGTACCGGAGTCCGGGATCGGATTGTGGCTGCTCGCGGCGGTCCCGCCGACGCTCGCCGCGCTGCTGCTGGCCATCGGCACGATGATCGCCTATCCGTTCGAGATGGACACCATCGTCCGCCTCTCCGGTGACCGCCTCGTCGCCACCCACTACGGGCTGTACAACACGATCTGCGGCATCGGCATCACCGTCGGGAACCTCGGCACGGGCGCCGCGCTCGACGCCGCCCGCGCGGCCGGGATGCCAGCGCTGCCCTGGATCACCCTGTGCACGCTCGGCCTGGTCTGCGCGGCCGCCCTGTACGGCCTGCACCGCACCGGCCGACTGGCGGCGCCGCCGACCTCCGAGCCGCTCGCCGCGACCGTCTGACCCACCGGCCCTCCGGCCCAGGGGCGGGGCACCACACGGTGCCCCCGCCCTCATCGGGCCCTGCCTTCTGCGAGGAGTCCTCCATGCCCGCTCCTGCGGTGCCCATCCCCGAGCCGACCCCATTGCAGCTCCGCCCCTTCCGGGCGGTGCGCTACGACGCGGACCGTGTCGGCGACCCGTCTGCCTTCCTCGCCCCGCCCTACGACGACCTTCACCCAGCCCAGGCCCGCGCGCTCCGACGCCACCCACACCACGTGGCGCGACTGCTGTACGCGGACGCACCGCAGGGCGCCGCCCGCGAAATGGGGCGCTGGCTGCAACGCGGTGTACTCCGCCGGGACGAGCGGCCCGCACTGTACGTCTACCAGCAACAGCGTGGCGCCCGGATCCTCCAACGTGGCCTTATCGGCGACCTGTTGCTGCCACGCCAGGCGGGACAACTGCTGCCGCACGAAGACGTGTCGGGCCACCTGGTCCGACAGCGCGCCGCCCACATGTCAGGGCTGCGCGCCCAATTGGAGCCACTGCTGCTGGCCCACCGAGGCACAGAGTCGACGACCGCACAGCTCGTGGATCACACCACCCGCCGAACGCCGGTCGCCGTTGCCCGCACCGGACAGATCACCCACACCTTGTGGTATTGCGATGACCCCGCGGAACTCGCCCGTCTGGCCAATGGTCTGTCCGTAGGGCAGGCCCTCATCGCCGACGGCCACCACCGCCACGCCGCTTGCCTCCAGCTGAGCGGCGACGCGGCAGGCCCGTGGACCAGCAGCCTCGCCCTCCTGGTCGACACCGTGACGTATCCCCTGCGGCTCTCCGCGATCCATCGACTGCTGCCGGCACTGGAACCGGAGAAAGCCGCACGCAACGCGGCCGAAGTGGCTCGAGTGCTCCCGATGCCGGGAGGGCCGCGTCCGCCCGAGCCCGGTGAACTCATACTCACCGGCGGGGGAGAGGCCTGGAGCATCACACATCCTGACCCCCGGGCCCTGCAAGAAGCCCTGGCGGATCACCCCAGCCAGTGGGCGCACCTCCCCGCCGCCGTCAGCGACCACCTGCTGCTCCGCCATGCCTGGTCCGTGCCCGACCTGCCCGGCGCCGTGACGTACCTCCACGACATCCGGCAGGCCACGGCCGCCGTGTCCGCTCCTGGTAGCGGCAGCGCGCTCCTGTTGCCGGTGATCAGTCAGGACACGGTGTGGGAACTGGCCGGCGCCGGCGTGCTGTTGCCCCGGAAGTCCACCTCGTTCGGTCCGAAGCCGACGGCCGGTCTGGCGATGCGCGTGCTGGGCCTGTCGTAGCGCCGGTTCGGTGGTCTCGACGGGGATATGCCGCTATGCGCTCGGCGGGCTGTGGTGGCCCGGCAACGGGGACGATCTGGCAACCCCGAGTTGGTACGTGCGCAGGCTCCAGCCCTGGGGCGGCTCGGGGAGGACGCGCCCTGGGTGCCACCGGGGAGCGAGCGGCTGGTGAAGGATTACCGGCACCCCAGCATCGTCAACCCGGCGCAGTACGACACCCTCCAGTCGGTGGGCGACGGTCTGCTCACGGCGCGGCAACTCCACGAACTACGCCAGGCACTCGGGGATGCCTCCGCTCTTCATACGACCCCGAGCCACGCCCACCACAACCACTGGCAAGGGGTTCGCATGTGCACCGTCCGGGGCTGATCGCGACAAGAGCAACCAGCCCTGGACGGTCCTCGGTGTTGGCGGCCGTCCACACCGGTGGACGAGGCGCCGTCAGCCAGCAGGCCCTTCGGACCGTCGGATATCGCGTTCGACACGGCCGGACGATACGCAGAGCGCGATCGCCACAGAGCCCTTCGCCGCGTGAGGCTCTCGTCTACGGCCGGGTCCGCTGAGCTGGCCGATTCGCTCTACCGGCGAGGTTCCAGCTCTGCGCCGGTGCTCCGTTCGCGCACGACTCGAGTCAGGCCGGTAGCGGTCACGTGGCCAGGGCCTGTTCGGTGGTGGGGTGGCAGGGGATGAGGGTGTCCACGCCGACCAGTTGCAGGACGCGCAGGACGGATTCCTGGGCCCCGGCGATGCGCACCCACCCGCCGGTGTCGCTCGCTTGCTGGTAAGCGGCGACGAAGACGTTGATGCCGCTGGAGTCCATGAAGGTCACACCACTGAGATCCGCCACCATTCGTAGGGGCACCGTCGTGTTCTCAGCCAGCAGGGCTTGGCTGAGCACGTCCTGAACATCGTGGTCGATCTCGCCCCGCAGCGTCACGACGCGGACGCCCGAAAGTACGCGGTGTTCGACGGAGAGCCGCATTGGCCGGTCCGCTGGTTCAATGTGGGCCACGGTCTCCTCGACTGCGATTTAGGCTTGTCCCCGGTTTAGGGCACGCGCGGATGATTCTGCCCCACCCGTCCGGCCGGATGCATGCACGTGGCGGTTTTCGAACACCACTCGTCCGGCATGGATGGCGGCAGAGGGGGTACCGGCGCGCAGAACGGGGAGTGAGGGCGAGGCAGTGAAATCTGACGCCGAGGGTGGGGGCTTTACAACGCCGGAGGGGCATCTGGCACGCGTCGGATTCGCCCTGGGCGGAGACGAGGGCTGCATCGCCGACGCCCGCCAGCACGCCGCCGCCTTCCTCGACCAGGCCGGCGACGACTACGGCCTCCTGGTGCCGGCGCGCACGAAGGACCTCACCCAGCTCGTCGTCAGCGAACTGGTCACCAACGCCTGCAAGTACGCTCCGGGCCCCGTCCTGGTGGAGCTGGGGCTCACCGCCGAAGCCGTGGAAGTGGTCGTGTGGGACAGTGCCCCCACGGTCCCGACCGCGCGGGCAGCGGATCCCGGCAGGATCGGCGGCCACGGCCTGGAGATCGTCAAGGCGGTGAGCGAGGGACTGTCCGTCGATCAGGAGGCGGTCGGTAAGCGCATCACAGCCCGCCTCGCCCTGCCCGGCGTTTCCAAAGACGCTCCTGTCAGGAGCCTGCCGTAACGAGCGGAAGGCAGAGGGGCACCCCTTCGGTTTCCCCAAAGTGGATCAAGCCTGCCGATCACACCCGTCGGGGACAGAAGCCGCTCTCGATCTGCGGCACGGTCTCAGCCGGTTCCGAGTCCGGCGCGCAGGAACGTGGTGGCCTGGTCGATGGCGGCTCGCGTGGCTCGGGTCTCGCTGAGCGCGTTGAGCAGCATGAAGTCGTGGATGGTGCCGTCGTAGCGCACGGTCGTGACGGGGACGCCGGCTGAGCGGAGTTTGGTGGCGTAGGCTTCTCCCTCGTCGCGCAGCACATCGGCCTCGTCGACGCACAGGTAGGTGGGCGGCAGCCCGGTGAGCTGCTCGGGGGCGGCCTGATTCGGCGATGCCGTGATCTCGGCGCGCTGGGCCGGATCGGTGGTGTAGGCGTCCCAGAACCACTCCATCGCTTTGCGGGTGAGGTAGTAGCCGGTGGCGAACTGCTCGTACGACTCGGTGTCCATCGCCGCGTCGGTGACCGGGTAGTACATCGACTGCTGCAGGAAGGTGACGTCGCCGCGTTGCTTGGCCATCAGCGCCAGCGCGGCCGCCATGTTGCCGCCCACAGATTCGCCGGCCACCGCCATGCGGTCGGCGTCCAGGCCCTTGGACGCCCCGTTTCTGGTGATCCACTGGGCGGTGGCGTAACCCTGCTCGATCGCGGTCGGATAGTGGGCTTCCGGCGAGTTCGGGTACTCCACGAACGCGAGCGCCGCGCCGGCGCCGACGGCGAGCTCGCGCACGAGCCGGTCGTGGGTTTCGGCGTTGCCCAGGATCCAGCCTCCACCGTGCATGTACACGATGACCGGCAGCATGCCGGTAGTGCCCCGCGGCCTGACGAGGCGTACCCGTACATCCCCCACCTCGGCGGGAACCGTGATCCACTCTTCGTCGACCGGGAGCTTGCTGATCGGCGCGGCCTGCGCATCTGCGAGGACCTTCCGGGCATCGGACGGCGCCATCTCGTACAGGAACGGCGGCTTCGAGAACCCCTCAGCGACCTCCTGAGCCGCAGGCTCGAGCACGACGGGGCTGGCAGCAGGCATGACAGCGCTCCTCACGCGAGTCTCGGACATGGACTTGGCCAAGAGCGCTCGGCGCTGCATCGGCCGCCGGCTCGTCACGCACCCGATTTTCCCGACCAGGAAATCAATCGCGGCTCGGTGGCTGCCCGCCGTTACGGCACGTCTCCACGCTCGTGACGCTTTCCATCTAACACCCGCCAAAAGGGCCGTTCCAGTCGAGGCGACACGTCAGCGCGGATAGATCGCCGCTTCAGCCGCTGCCTTGATCCGGGCGCCGAAGCCGGCGGCATCCTTGCGGGCAGCGGTGAGCGCCAGGCCGACGAGGAGTTTGCCAAGCCCGTGGCCTTCCAGGACGTTGAAGATACGGACCCGTGTCCTGTCGTCGGCCAACGGCTCCAGGTCGTAGCCGCCTTCGCGGGCCGTTACGCTGTTCTTCGACACCTCGGCCCACCGGATCCTCACCGGGGCTTCGAGGTCGGTGATGCGGAACTCCCTGGCCGTTTTCATCCCAGCATCCTTGACCGTGCTGCGGAAGACGGTTCCCACGGCGGTCGGAGTATCGGGGACCCGCTCGATGGTGAGCACGCGGGGGCTGAACTGTGGATCGTTGCGTCCATCGGCGAGGTAGTCGAAGACTGCTTCGACTGGTCGGTCGATTTCGACGGTCGCTTCGAACTGCCCTGACATGAGCACTCCCCGATCGCATGAGCCGCGGCGTGCCCGCGGCTCTCTTCCGAAGATGCCCGCCGAACCGTGGGAGTGCGCGGTACCGCTCCGTACGCACCCGAATTGCCTACCGCGCTTCGACGGTGAGGGGCGCGTTCCCGTGCGTCATTCGGCGGGGCCCGGGGCGGAGGTTCGCTTGGCGATGTCCCGCCGGGAGACGGCCTCTGCCACGTCATCAAGGGCAGTACGGAGGAAGGCCCCGTACGCGTCCTGGGGAAGGTCGGGGGCATGCTCTCCGGCCGCGGGCAAATGCGCGGTGGCTGCGTCGAAAGAGCCGAGAAGGCGGTAGTCGTCAGCGAGGTTGAGGTGCAGGGACGGATAGAAGCCGGCGACGTGAAGGCCGGCGTGGTGCCGCTGGACGCGCTGCTCGGTCACGGCATCGGCAGCGTCCAAGGCGCGGATGTCCCAGGCCAGGGACTGGGCGGCGTCTTCGTAGAGGTCTGCCGGGTAGTGCGCGAGGGTACAGCGGTGCAGCGGGTCGCCGGCTCATCCTTCGGCGACGGCTTGGCTGATGGCTTCCATGGTCGTGTCGGGGCCGGCGGGAGTAGCGGTCATGGTGGTGTTCCTCGTCGTCCTGCTCAGACTGAGTGATCGGGCTTGATGGGCATGGCCAGGGTGGTGAGGTCGCCGCGGTCGGCGGAGCGGATCGTGACGGGCTGGTCCGGTCCTCGCAGGTCGAGCATCACGTCGGGGCCGATGGCGGTGCTGACGGCCGGATAGAGAGTGGTCAGCTCGAAGGCTATCTGAAGGTCTTGGCCCGTCATGGTGGCAGTGAGCGGAACGCCGAGGTTCCCCGTCCCCGTCCCCGTCCCTGTCCCTGTCCCTGTCTCCAGGACGTTCAGGCCGTGAGGGGGCACCCGCAGCGTGATCCGCTCGCCTGGCTGTTCTTCCAGGGCTTGCAGAAGGAGATCCTTCGCGACCGTCACACGGGTCGTGGACTCGGACAGCGATGCGAGCATCAGCGGGTGGTCGGGAAACTCCTCCGACAGCAGCCGGCAGTGCCGGTCTTCCCGGCCTGCCATGCGTAGCCGGAGTCCGTGCGGCGCCGCCTCGACCCGTACCAGTGCGCTGCGGCGGATCTCCGCGACCGCGGCCCCGCAGCTCGTCCCCGTCGACCGTGGCAGCCCAGGTCGCGGTCGTCGCTTCGGCCGGAACCAGGGTCCGGGTCGCCAGGCGGTAACGGTCCGTCGCGGTCGGGGTGACCGCTTCCTGCGTCGCCTCGACGCGCAGGGCACCAAGCACGGGCATCCCGGTTCACGCTGATCGACCGTTCCCGAGCGCAGCTCCGTTCGACATCCCCCTGCTCCCGGTCGCCCTCGACCTCGGCGCCCGCACCCCCGAGGAGACGGCCGTCTCCATCACCGCCGAGATCATCGCCCACGCCAACCAGACCACCGGCCTGCCCCTCACACAGGTCACCGGCCCGATCCACCGCGTCTCCGGTGCCGCGGGACGGTGGAGCTTCGACCGCGCTGTTGGTTAGGCTCGTCGGGGGAGAGCGATCTCGGGGGGCGCTGCATCGTGACAGGTGAACGCGTGACCGGGGTGCTGCCCCCGTCGCTGCGGACGTGGCTCGGGCTGGTCGCGGCGCTCGCCGCGCTGGTGGTCGTGGTGCTCGGTGTCGCGTACGCGGGCGCAGGCGAGCCCGGCACGGTGGACGCCTGGATCCAGCCGACGGTGGAGGGTGTGCGGTCGCCGTGGCGGGATGTCGCTCTGGCCACGGACTTCCTGGGGGAGCCCGTGGGGGCGGCGATGCTGGTCGTGGTCACCGTGTCGGGGTGCCTGCTGCTGCGGCGTCCTCGCGCGGCGGTGCTCGTCGTTGCCGGCGTCGCCACGGCCGTGGGGGCGACGACGCTGCTCAAACCCGTGGTGGGACGCACCATCCACGGCGACGGCAACCTGTCCTATCCGAGCGGGCACACCGCCTTCCTCACCGCGCTCGCCCTCGTGGTGGCGCTGCTCACGACCGGCCGGCCCGGCCTCGGCAGGACGGTCGGCATGTCGCTCGTGCTGGCAGCGGCGCTGGTCGCCGGCTGCGCCATGGGCTGGGCGCAGGTCGCCTTGGGCGCTCACTACCCGACCGACGTCCTCGGCGGCTGGTGCACCGCGCTGGCGGTGGTACCGGCGACCGCGTGGCTGGTCGACCGGACGGCTGACCGGTTGGCTGACCGGTTGGCGGACAGGACGGCCGACGCCCCTCGGCGGGAGCGCCGCTGACGTCACGTCACGTCATGCCAACCGGCGGAACACGGGCTTCACCGGTCGTCCGCCCAGCCAGGGGGTGGGGTCGGTGGCGTCCAGTGCCTTGCGGTACACCGCACACGCCTGGGCCACCACATCGACGGTGTGATCGATGTCGGCGTCGCTGAGCGCGCTGCTCACCACGAACGACGGGGCCAGCACCCCGCCCGCGAGGAGCCGGCGCAGGAAGAGCGTGCGGTACTCCTGCGACGGTCGGAGGTTCTCGTCGAGGGTGGCGAAGACCAGGTTGCTGGCCCGGCCCCGGACGACGAGGTGGTCGCCGACGCCCATGGCGGCCGCGGCGTCACGGACACCGGCCGCCAACCGCTCTCCGAGGGCGTGCAGTTGAGCGGTGACGCCCTCTTCGACGTAGGTGGTCTGCACGGCCATCGCGGCTGCCAGGGAGTGCGTCTCCGCACCGTGCGTGGTGGACAGCAGGAACACCCGGTCGCCGGAGTGACGCAGCCCGCCCCGCTCCATCAGCTCGCGGCGCCCGGCCAGCGCCGAGACGGCGAACCCGTTGCCCAGCGCCTTGCCGAACGTGGAGAGGTCGGGGACGACGCCGTACAGGCCCTGGGCGCCCGCCTCGGACCAGCGGAAGCCGGTGATCATCTCGTCGAAGATCAGGACGCAGCCGTGCCGGTCGGCCAGTTCGCGCAGGCCGGCGAGGTAGCCGGGCGGCGGTTCGGTGTGGGTGGCGGGTTCGAGGATCAGGCAGGCGATCTCGTCCTCGTACCGGGTGAGCAGTTCCTCCGTGGCGGCCAGGTCCCCGTAGGGGAACGCCACCGTCAGGTCGGTGGTCGCCGTCGGAATACCCGCCGACATCGGCGTGGTGCCGATGAACCAGTCGTCCACGGAGAAGAACGGATGGTCGGCGCAGAGGGCCACCCGCGGGCGCCCGGTGGCGGCGCGGGCGAGGCGCACCGCGGCGGTGGTGGCGTCGGAGCCGTTCTTCGCGAACTTCACCATCTCGGCGGTCGGCACCGTGGCCAGGAAGCGTTCCGCGGCCTCGACCTCCACGATGGACGGCCGGACGAAGTTGCTGCCGCGGTCGAGTTCGCGTCGCACCGCTTCGGTCACCCGGGGGTGGGCATGGCCGAGGCCGACCGATCGCAGGCCGGATCCGTACTCGATGTAGCGGTTGCCGTCGACGTCCCAGACATGGGCGCCCTGGCCGTGGCTGATGACCGGGGCCAGGTGCTCGGGGTACTGGTCGTCGCCCTTGGCGTAGGTGTGCGCGCCCCCGGGGACCAGGGCGTGCAGCCGCTCGTTCGCCGCCCGCGACCGGGGGAGGAGGAACTCTTCGGTGTCCACGCTCACTTCACCCTTCCATGTGCTTCAGGACCTCGGCGAGGCTCGGCGCCTCCCGGTCCCGCCGGGACATCGATGTGGCCGGCAGCGGCCAGGGGATCGCGAGCTCCGGGTCGTCGAAGGCGATCGTCACGTCCTCGGCCGGGTCGTGGGGGCGGTCGATCCGGTACGAGGTGTCGGCGGTCTCGGTCAGCGCCTGGAAGCCGTGTGCGCACCCCGCCGGGATGTACAGGGTCGTCTGCGTCTCGCCGGACAGCTCGAAGGAGGCCACGTTGCGGTAGGTCGGCGAGTCCGGCCGCAGGTCCACGACGACGTCGAAGATCTGTCCGTACGAGCACCGCACCAGCTTGGCCTCGCCCTTGCCGGAGCGCAGGTGCAGGCCGCGCAGCACGCCCCGCACCGAGCGGGACACGCTGTCCTGGACGAAGGCGTCCGGGGCGAGGCCCACCGAACGGACCACGTCGGCGTCGAAGGTACGGCAGAAGAAGCCACGCTCGTCGGCGTACGGAGTCGGCTCGAACAGGTACGCGCCGGCGATCGCCGGGACTTGGGTCGCCTTCATGGAGTCTCCTGCCGGGTGCGGGCGGGCGGGTGGTCGGGGTGGTCGTGCGCCGGGAACAGGGCGGCCGTCAAGGCGGTGAACTGCTTGCGGAGTTGCCGCGCGGTGAGCCGGTTCCGCTCGGCGAGGGTCTGCCGCAGCTCCGCCGATCGCTTCTCCAGCGCGCGGAACCGCTCCAGCAGCCGGTCGGCGTCGACCTCGCGGGCCGGATGGCAGTAGGCGCCGAGGCCCATCCGGTCCATGAGGGCGTCGCTCTTCGCCGCGTAGGTGAGGGCGAGGGTCGGCGTTCCGGTCCTCAGCGCGCAGACCAGGTTGTGGTACCGGGTCGCCACCACGGTGTCGGCCGCCGCCGTCTCCCTCATCAGGTCGGCCAGCGAGGCCGCCTCCGCCGCTGTGACCAGCGGCGAGTCCACCGCGTCGAGGATCGCGGCGACCGCCGACGCGTCGCACGCGTCGCCGGTCAGCAGCCGGACCGGCCTGCCGTCCTCGACCAGCGCGCGGACGAAACGAGTCGTCCCGTCGAGGTAGCGCCGGTGGATCTCCTCGGCACGGGCACGGTCGTCGTTGCCTCCGTGGAAGTCCATGACGCCGACACAGACCAGGCCGGGCGGGCCGGAGGGCGTACCGGCCGGCGGTGTCGGCAGCGCGAACGCGAGGTCCGGGTGGACCGGGTCGCGTGCGGTGTCGACGCCCATCTCCCGCATCGCGTCGCGGGACAGGGTGTCCCGGTACGACCGGTAGGCGGCCAACCGCGCCGACCGGCGTACCAGGGCCCGGGTCGCCCGGTCGCGGATCGCGGCGGCGCCGACACCGACGAGCGCGACCTTGGTGCCGAACAGCCGGCCGGTCGCGCAGAGCAGGAACAGGGAGTACGGGAAGCCCCACGGCCGCAATGGCAGGGTGGCCTCCAGGACGCCCATGCCCGGCACGATCACCACGTCGTGCCGGCGCACCCAGGCGGCCGTGCGGACCACGTCGACGAGCTTGCCCAGTCCCTTGCCCGCGATCGAGCCCACCCGGGACGCGGTCCGGTACTCCCCGCGGTACCAGTGCAGGCGCGTCGCGGGGATCCCGTACCGGGCCGTGACGACCTCGGGCCCGCCGCACAGCGCGTCCACGACCGCCGCCGGATGCTCGGCGCGGAGATAGGCGAGTACGGCCTCCAGTGATCCGTCGTTGCCGAGGTTGCCGGAGCCGAGCAGGCCGAACACCCCGACACGTACGGGAGTTCTCATGTCCGCCGCCCCTCGCGTGTCCGCCGCCCCTCGCGTCCTGCGACGAGGTCGTCGACGGAGACGGCGAGCTTGGCCGGGTCGACCACGGCGCGGTCCTCGACCCGCTCGCCGGCGCCCGGCCGGACCCGGCTGGCCATCCACGCGGCCAGGTGGCGGTAGCAGGCGCGCCGGTCGGCCGCGGACAGCGGCGCCCGCTGAATCGCCGAGGCGAAGCCCCAGACGTACTCGGCCAGCAGCCGGGGCGTCGGGTGCAGCCGGCCCGCCCGGCGCGGGTCCAGGTTGACGCACCGGGAGCGCTTGGAAGGGTTCGCCCGCTCGGCGCGGGTGGGGTGGTCGCGGCGGAAGTACAAGAGCTCCGGCACCTGGTGGAAGGGCCCCTGCAGGACGATCTGGGCGACGAACGTCCGGTCCGCGTGGTGATAGCTGTCGTGCGGCTTCACCCGGCGCAGCATGTCGGCGCGCATCACCCCGTAGAAGTCGTCGCCACCGGGCTCGAACAGGAAACTGCGGAAGCGTTCCGGCGCGTGCGGCGAGGCGGTGGCGAGCCCGTACTCGTAGGGGACCTTCACCTGTCCTTCGCCGTCGATGACCGCCTGGCCGGAGTGTGCGAGGACCACGTCCGGCCGCTCGTCCAGCGCCTCCACGCAGCGTCGCAGCAGGTCCCGGGCGTACAGGTCGTCGTGCGAGGCCCACTTGAACAGCTCGCCGCGGCAGGCGGTGAAGACGTAGTTGTGGTTCGGCGCGGCGCCGATGTTCCGAAGCAGCCGTATGTAACGGATGCGTGAGTCCTGCGCGGCGTACTTGCGGCAGATGTCCTCGGTCCCGTCGGTCGAGGCGTTGTCGGAGATGACCAGCTCGAAGTCCTCGTAGGTCTGGCCGAGCAGGGCGTCGAGCGATTCGGCCACGTACTCCTCGCCGTTGTACACGGGCAGGCCGATGCTCAGCCGGGGATGGGCGGTCATGACGTCCTCACTTCGGGGATGGGTTCCTTCAGGTGCTCGCGCAGGGCGGACCGCAACTGCAGCCACCACACGGCCGAACCGGCGAGGGTCGCGGTGGCGACGCCCCAGGCCGAGCCGACCGTGCCGGCCAGGGCCGCGCCGCCGAGCCCGCCGGCGACGTAGCAGGCGGAGGCGAACAGCTGGCAGCGCAGGCTGTGCCGGGCAGCGGCGAGCGCGCGCAGCCCGGCCGCCGCGCCGGTGCCGAGGCCGGCGCCCGCGACGCCGAGGGTGACCGGCACGATGAGCTGGGCGGCGGAGTGCCAGACGTCGCCGAGTACGAGCTCGCCGAGCCGGTCCGGCATCAGCAGCAGCGCCCCGCCCCACAGCAGCGCGGCGACGGCCTGCCCGCCGCCCAGCAGGAGGCAGAACGTGCAGAGGCGGTTCGGGGCCCGCCGCAGCACCCGTGCCGCCTCCGCGACGGTGACCAGCGAGAGGCCCATCAGCACGGCGAGGAAGGGGCCGAGCAGGAGCTCGGCGCCCCGGACCGCGCCCACCGCGCCGACCCCGGCGATCGCGCCGAGCCCGTACGCGCGCAGTTGGCTCGCGCCGCTGAGGCTGACGTTCTCGACCAAGTACCGGTAGCCGAGGTCGCGTTGCTCGCGCAGCCACGCGCGCGCCCGGGCCGCCCGGGGCAGGATGCCCGACTGGAGGCAGCCGTACGCCGCTGCCACCGTGGCGGACGCGCCCCAGGCGAGCACGAAGGCGGCCACGGTGCCCACGCGGGCCGCGACGACCATGGCGGGGACGAGTGCGACGCCCCACACGACGTCGTTGACGAACGCCTTGCGCCCGGTGCCCGCGGCGAAGAACGCGTACCGCCAGGCGTCCTGGAGCAGCAGTCCCGGCAGCATGACGCCGAGGCAGGCGAACGCGGGCCCCACGCGCCCCCCGAGCGCGAGGCCGACCACCAGACAGGCCGCGCCGACGGCGGCACCGACGCCGAGGGCGGTACCCGACGACCGGGCCACCGCCCCGCGCCAGGACGCGTCCGGCACGCCGCTGAAGCGCACCACGAGCGGATCGGTGGCAAGCCCGCGGGAGACATTCAGCACCACGCCGTACGTGACCCAGGCGAGGCTGAACACGCCGAACGCGGTCACCCCCAGCGAGCGGGCCACATAGATCCCCACCGCGAAGTTGCTGATGCTGGAGGCCGCCTGGTCGGCCAGCCCCCAGGACAGCCGTCCGACGAAGGCCCGCCGGACGGATCCGGCCGGTGCCCTCGTCTTCTCCTCCTCGGTGGTCATCCGCGTCATGCCTTGATCAGGCCGGCGCCGTGCAGGGCGTCGGCCGCGGCGGCGACGGTGTCGAGCGGCAGCCCGGACCGCTCCGTGACGTCCAGCAGACTGTGCTCGCCGTCGGAGAGGCTGAGCACCCACAGCATGGCCATCTGGGCCTGCTTGGTGTCGCTGCGCCCGCCGAGCGCGTCGTACAGCCCGCGCCGGCCGAGCTGCGGTTCGCCGTAGGGGCTGAGGTTGAGGTACCTGCGGTTGCGGTCCAGGACGGCGAACGCCTCACGGCAGACCGCGAGGGTGTCCGCCATCGCCTGCGGGGAGACGAAGTCCGGGTTGTCCGCCGAGGTGTGGTACTCGGGGTAGCCGGCGTACGGGGTCCGGCTCAGCGAACCCACGCCGAGGTTGAACCCGGGCGAGCAGAACTGCCGCTCGTCGTAGCCGTACGGCGTGAACTCGTCGACCCGGTGGGGGCGTTCGGAGGCGGCCAGGACGTGCCCCATCACCCGGTCGATCTCCGCGTCGCCGCGCCTGCTCCGCTTGTACGTCAGCGCGCCCGAGTCACCGGCGCAGGCCAGCACCAGGCCGTGCTTGACGCGCTCCACCCGCTCCGCGTTGCGGGCCAGCCAGGTGATCGCCCCGATGGTGCCGGGCGCGAACAGGAACCGGTAGGTGTAGTACGGCGTCTCCTGTGCCAGCGCCCGGGCCAGGAACGTGGCCACCGCGATGCCGGCCAGGTTGTCGTTGGCCAGCGACGGGTGGCAGACGTGGCAGGACACGATCACCTCGTCGGGGACCTGGCCGGGAACCACGTACTCCGCGTAGGTGAGATGGCCGTCGGCGAGGGTGGAGTCGATCCGTACCTCGTAATCGCCCTCCGGAAGCGCGTCCAGGGTCTCCTGGGCCAGGCAGAATCCCCACTCCGGCTTGTAGTAGCTGGTGCGGTAGGGCACCCAGGTCGGGTGGTCCGGCAGCGTGTGCAGGTGTGCGCGCAGCTCGGACAGGGGCATGGTCGTCGCCACCGGCACGCTGTAGCCGAGCACGTGCAGGCTCGACTCGGCGAAGTCGACGACCCGGTTGCCGGCGGCGTCGGCGATGTACGCGTCCCGGATGTTCCACTCCTGCGGCACCGTCCAGTCGAGGACCTGGGTCCCGGTCGGCACCTCGTGCGTCTGCAGCGGGATGTACTCGCCGACGATCTCCAGGGTGGCGCGCACCCCGTCGCCGGTGATGCTCCGGCACAGCGGGTACAGCCGCTCCACCAGCGCGTGCATCTCCTTGCCGGGCTCGGTCATCGGCGCCGCCGCAGGGTGTCGTCGACGGTGCCGGCGCCGGACGCCGCGCGCAGCACGGCGAGGCGGGTGAAGCGCTGCTCGAAGTCCTCCCGGGTCAGCCCGTGGTTGCGGTAGGCGTCGGCGAGTTCGAGCGCGCCCTGCTTCACCGTCCACTCGCAGTCGAAGCCGGGTATCGCCGTGCGGAACCGGGAGAAGTCCACGCGGTACGACCGCGGATCGGCACCGGTCTCCCCGGTGATGTTGACCTTCGCGCCGGACACCGCCTCGGCGACCTGCGCGGCGATCTCGGCGACCGTGACGTTGTTGACCTCGCTGCCGATGTTGAACGCCCGGTCGTGCACCGCCTCGCGCGGCGCGGTCAGCGCGGCCGCGAAGGCCCGGGCGATGTCGGCGGCGTGCACCAGCGGACGCCAGGGGGTGCCGTCGGAGAGCACCAGCACCTCGCCGGACAGCAACGCGTGGCCCACCAGGTTGTTCAGCACGATGTCGGCGCGCAGCCTGGGGGAGTAGCCGAAGGCGGTGGCGTTGCGCATGTACACCGGGCTGAAGTCGCCGTCGGCCAGCGCGTGCAGGTCGTCCTCCACCCGCACCTTGGACTCCGCGTAGGGCGTCACCGGGCGCAGCGGGGCGTCCTCGGTCACCAGCTCGTCACCGCCCGCCGCGCCGTAGACCGAGCAGGTGGACGCGTACACGAAGCGCCGCACCCCGGCGTCGCGGGCGAGCCGGGCCAGGCGGACGGACGCGTGGTGGTTGATGTCGTAGGTGAGCTCCGGCGCCAGCGAGCCCAGCGGGTCGTTGGACAGCGCGGCCAGGTGGATCACGGCGTCGACCCCGGCCACGTGGTCGGCCGTGACGTCGCGCAGGTCCACCCGGTGCCCCGGCGGGTCCGCGGGCGTCGGGCCCAGCACGCAGTCGGCGAACAGACCGGCGTCGAGGCCGACGACCTCGTGCCCGGCGGCCTTCAGGACCGGGGCCATCACGGTGCCCAGATATCCCTGGTGTCCGGTCAGCAGTACGCGCACTTTTCATCCCCCCAGATTGAGTGTGAGTTTGGTGGCGGCGAACGCCTCGGCATAACGCGCGTGGCATTCGATGCCGCGGATCCGCGCCAGGCCGAGGAAGGCCTCCCGGTCGTACCAGGGCCGGTGCCGCTGCGAGGGGTAGTGCTCCTGCAGCAGCCGCACCTTCTGTTCGGCGATCTCCGGTGACAGCGGCTGGTAGGCGGCCGGCCGGCCGAGGTCGCCGTCCCACTTGACGATCTCGTAGCCGAGCACGAGGTGGTCGCGGAATGCGGTGGGTATCAGCCGCGCCAGGCCGCGGTGGTCCTGGTGCGCGTCATCGGTGCGCGGGGCCAGGATCAGATCCGGCTCGGTCTGTCCGCGCAGTTCCTCGACCGCGGCCTTGGCCTCCTCCCAGTGCGCGGGCAGCCGGCCGTCCGGCAGCTTGTGCACGGTGAGACGCAGGTCGGCGCCCGGGCAGAAGGCGGCCAGCGCGGCCCGCTCCTCCTGCTCCCGCTCGCTGCCACCGCCGGAGAGCACCAGCGCGTCGACTCGGACACCCGGCCGCGCGAGGCACAGCGTCAGCAGCGTGCCGCCGGCGCCGATGGCGATGTCGTCGCAGTGCGCGCCCACCGCGACGATCCGCTCCAGAGGTCCGGCCCCGAGCCCGATCACGCGGTCACCCCGGCGCCGTCCCGTTCCCACACGGCCCACGGCCGGTCGCCCCGGGCGTAGGCGTCGTCGAGCGCGGCCCGCTCCTTCACCGTGTCGGTCGGCTTCCAGAAGCCGCGGTGCTGATGCGCCACCAGCCTGCCCCGCTTGGCCAGTTGGGCACATCCGTCGGCGACCAGGTCCCCACCCTCCGGGATGTGGTCGAAGACCTCCTGGCGGAGCACGAAGTAGCCGCCGTTCTCCCACAGCGGCAGTTCGCTCACCGCCGTGATGCCCCCCACCAGGCCGTCCTCGCCCAGGTCCACGCAGTGGAACGAGGACTGCGGCGGCACCACCATCATCGACGCGCCGGCGTCGCGCCGCGCGAACCGGTCGATCATCTCCGGCAGCGGGGCGTCGGTGAGCACGTCGGCGTAGTTGGCGAGGAACATCTCGTCGCCGTCCAGGTGGTGCCGCACCCTGCGCAGCCGCTCACCGATCGGCGACTCGATGCCGGTCTGCGCGAACGTGATCGTCCAGTCGGCGATGTCGGTGGACAGCAGCTCGGTCCGCCCGCCCCGCAGCACGAAGTCGTTGGACGTCGTCTCCTCGTAGTTGAGGAAGAAGTCCTTGATGTGGTGCGCCCCGTACCCGAGGCACAGGATGAACTCGGTGTGCCCGAAGTGCGCGTAGTAGCGCATGACGTGCCAGATCAGCGGCCGCGGGCCGACCATCGCCATCGGCTTGGGCACGTCGTCCGCGGCACCGCTGCGCATCCGCATGCCGTAACCGCCGCAGAACAGAACGA
This sequence comes from Streptomyces viridochromogenes DSM 40736, assembly GCF_000158955.1. GTDB lineage: Bacteria > Actinomycetota > Actinomycetes > Streptomycetales > Streptomycetaceae > Streptomyces > Streptomyces venetus. Next base: position 7,963,796 of record NZ_GG657757.1, read on the forward strand.
CCTTCATGCCTTGACCTCGACAATGCTCAGTTCCGGGATGGGGAAGACCAGACGGCCGCCCCACTCGTGCACGAAGGACAGCTGCTCGACCAGCTCGGCCCGCAGGTTCCACGGGAGGACGAGGACGTAGTCCGGCTTGTCGGCGGCTATCTGCTCGGGTGGCAGGATCGGGACGCGGGTGCCCGGGGTGAACCTGCCGTGCTTGTAGGGGTTGCGGTCGACCGTGTACGGGAGCAGGTCGGGCCGGATGCCGCAGTGGTTGAGCAGGGTGTTGCCCTTGCCCGGGGCGCCGTAGCCGACGACCGTCTCACCGCGCTCGGCCGCCTCGATGAGGAACCGCAGCAGGTCCCGGCGCACCTTGGCCACCCGGGCGGAGAACTCGGCGTACCCGGACAGCTCCTGCAGCCCGGCGGCCTTCTCCCGCGCCAGCACGTCGGCCACCCGCTGCGAAGGCTCGCCCGCCACCTCGGACGGCCGGGCCCACAGCCGGACGGAACCGCCGTGCGTGGGCAGCAACTCGACGTCCACGAGCGTGAGTCCGCCGCTCGCCAGCGCCCGGATCGCGGACGCGACCGTGTAGTACTGGAAGTGCTCGTGGTAGATCGTGTCGTACTGGTTCTCCTCGATCAGGGTCAGCAGGTGCTGCACCTCGACGGAGACCCAGCCGTCGTCGGCGACCAGGGCGCGCAGCCCCCGGGTGAAGCCGACGACGTCCGGGATGTGCGCGTACACGTTGTTGGCCACGACCAGGTCCGCCGGGCCGTGCTCGGCGCGGACGGCCGAGCCGGTGTCCGGGCTCAGGAACTCCGTGAGCGTGGGCACGCCCGCCTCCCGCGCCGCCGCGCCCACGTTCACCGAGGGCTCGATGCCGAGGCAGCGGATCTGGCGGTCCACCACGTGCCGCAGCAGGTACCCGTCGTTGCTCGCGACCTCGACCACGAAGGCGTCGGGGCCGAGACCCACCCGCTCCACGGCGCCGGCGACGAACGTGCGCGCGTGCTCCACCCAGGAGGTCGAGTACGAGGAGAAGTACGCGTACTCCTCGAACGTCTCCTCCGGCGTGATCAGCGGCGGGATCTGAGCCATCCAGCAGTCGGTGCAGACCCGCAGGTGCAGCGGGTACGCGGGCTCCGGTTGATCCAGTTGGTCCGCGGCGAGAAAGCTCTCACACGGCGGCGTCGCCCCGAGATCGACGACGCTCGCCATCGCTTCCGAGCCGCAGAGTCGGCATCGTGTCATGTACTGCCCCCCAGTAATTCCGACCGACCCGCGATCGCGGTGCGGTACTCCTCCATCAGGCGCTCCAGCCCGACGGCCGGGCTGAAGCCCTGTTCGTAACGGCGCCGGGCCGCCTGCCCCATCTCCCGGTTGCGGGCCGGCCCGGCCGTGATCCGGCGCAGGCAGGACGCGAGCGAGGCGGCATCGCCCGGCCGGTGCAGCAGCCCGGTCGCCCCGTCCTCGACGAGCTCGACGAACGCGCCGTGCCCGGCGGCGACGGCCGGGACCCCCGCCGCCATCGCCTCCACGACCACCAGGCCGAACGCCTCCAGCCAGGTCGAAGGAGCCACCACGGCGACCGACCGCGCGACGGCCCGCCGGCACTCCGCCGGGTCGTACAGGCCGACGTAGCGCACGTCGTCCCGGCCCGCCGCCCAGGCGGTCACCTCTCGCTCCAGCGGCCCCGCGCCGGCGACCACGAGCGGCACGCCCACACCACCGGCGGCGGCGAGCTCGTCCCACGCGGCCATGAGCAGCCGTACGCCCTTGGCCTCCGCCAGCCGGCCGAGATAGAGCAGATGCTCGCCGGAGCCCGCCCGGCAGGCGCCCGGGTCGGGCACGAAGTTGTGCTTCACCGCCAGCCGCTCGGCCGGCAGACCGGCCCCTACCAGGACGTCGCGCTGCGCCGCGGAGATGCAGAGGAACCGCTCTTCACCGGACCACCACCGCCGCCGGTTCACCGACAGACTCACCGCGAGCGGCACCGTCGCCAGCCGGGAGTTGCGGTAGCAGCCGTGCCGGACGGCGGGCAGCGGCGCGGACCCGACGCACTCGGTGCAGGGCCGGCCGTCCCGCTGGAGCGTGCCGGGCGGGCAGACCTGGGTGTAGTTGTGCAGCGTGGCGACGACGGGCACGCCGGCGTCGGCGCAGGCGGTCAGCACCGCCGGCGACAGGAGCGGGAAGACGTTGTGGACGTGCACCACGTCCGGCCGCTCGGCGCGCAGCCGGGCGGCGAGTTCCGCGCGGACCGCCGGGTTCCACGGCACCAGCAGCGGCACCGCGGCCTTGCCCAGCAGCGACCGGGCGGCGATGTCGTCGCTGCGCCGCTCGAACACCTCGACCCGGTGGCCGGCTCCGCGCAGCAGCGCCACCTCCTGGTCGACGACGTTGTTCTCCCCGCTCGGCTGCGCCGAGGCGTAGCGGTTGTGCACCACGAGGACGTGCATGTTCAGGTCACCTCCGATCTCCGGGCCCATCGCGGGACGGGACGTCGAGGGGTTGCGGGCGTCGAGGCTTCGGGCGTCGTGAGGGGAGTGGCCGCGGCAGGTGCCGCCAGCAGCGAGGCGGCCACGGTGAGATGCAGCAGATACGGCGAGGCGTCGCCCAGCCCGGCCTCGGTGTACGACGCGATCGCGCAGTAGCTGATCAGGAAGATCGCGCAGGCCCTCGACAGCGACGGCGGCCGCAGCAGGGCGACGCCGCCCAGCACGACCAGGAACGCCGCCACCAGGGCGACACCGGCCATACCCTGCTCGTGGTAGACGGCCAGCCAGCTGTTGTCGATCGGCAGCCCGCCGAACGACTTGTCGCCGAGGCCCGCGCCGAACACGTACTCCGAGGCCGTCCGGGGCGCCGCCAGCAGGGCGTCCCAGACCTTGGCCCGGCCGGTGAGGCTGGTGAAGTTCTCCTGGCTCTGTCCGCGCAGGAACCAGGCCTGCAGCGCGGAGCCGAAACCCACCGCGGCCACGGCGGCGCACAGCACCGCCCAGGTGAAGAACCGGCGGGCGGCGGCGCTGGTCAGAAAGAGCGAGCCGATCGCCAACGTCAGCCCGGCGAGCAGGCCGAGGGTGGCCGTCCGGGTGTGGGTCAGCGCGAGCAGGACGAGGGACGGCACGATGACCACTGCCGCGCTGGTCCTGTCGGTCCGACGGCCCATGAGGAGCAGCACGGTGAGCCCGATGATCACCGCGGCGTACTGTCCGATCTGCGGCGGGGTGAGCGGCCACAACGCGCCGACCAGCCGTCCGCCGTAGAGCTCGGGCAGGGCGGCGCCCGGTGAGATGACCAGGCCGGCGGCCACCGACCCGAGCACCGCGAAGTACATCCGGATGTGGTGCCGGACGAACGTCGGGCCGCCGTCCCACCAGCGGCTGAGCAGCCACAGCGTGCCGAGGAAGAGAGCCAGCCGGGCGCAGCGGAACAGCGCGCCGAACCCGGACTCCAGGTCCGCGCTGGAGATCACGCTCGGCACCAGCAGCAAGGTGAGCAGGAGCAGGAAGGCGCTGGCCCGGATACGCAGCCGGAGATTGACCGCGAGCGCCAGCGTGAACGCGGCGACCAGCGCACCCATGGTGACCATCTGGATGAGGGAGCGGGGCAGCGGGACGATGGTCTTCGCCCCGGCGGAACCGAGCGTGTTGAGGATCAGCAGCCCCCAGGCCGTCCCGACGACCCTCGACGTGTGGTCCGCGCCCGTGTCCGCGCGCATCTCAACCACCCTCCTGTGCACGGAAGGTGCTGCCCGCGTCCTGCCGGTACGGAGTGCTCTGCCACTGCCCGGAGTCCAGCAGCCGGCTCGGGTCGTGGGCGACGAACGTCCAGGGTCCGAGGTAGACGTTGTCGTGCCAGCGGTTGCCCTGCTCGCGGGTGATCGCCTCGGCCACCCGCTCGCCCTGGTACGGCGACCAGTCCGGATAGGTGCCGTAGTTGGCCAGCACCGCCATGCGGTCGCACTTCACCGTGCAGCCGACGACGGACTTGTCCAGCACGAAGCGGTTGCCGTGGATGTCCACCCGCTGGGTCTTCCACCGGCAGTCGGCGTAGAGCGGTGCGGTGGCGATTCCCGGCTGTGCGCAGCGGCCGGTGTCCTTCACCAGCAACGTGCAGTCACCGGAGGAGGTGTTGGCCGGACTGTTGCAGAACCGGTCGGCGTTCTCCCACAGGGTGATGCCGGACCAGTTGTTCTCCAGCACGTTCCGATAGATCTCGATCTTGTCGGTGCGGGCTCTGATCCGTGGTTCGCCGCCGGACTCGGACAGGTAGATCGTCGCGAACGGGAAGTTGTCCCCGCGGTCGGCGTACCTGCGGCCCTCGACCCGGTTGTTCCGCCGGATCGTGTTGTTCCGGATGACCGCGTTGTAGCTCGTCTCGTAGATCAGCGCGGCACCGTCGTTGGCCTCCAGCACGTTGTCCTCGACGCGGAAGTCGTTGTTGTTGGTGTCCGCCCACAACCCGGCACCGCGGTTGTCGTGCACCCAGTTGCCGCGCACATCGGCGCCGTTGACCGCCCAGAACTTGATGCCGCCGGTGCAGCCGCAGCCCTTCCGCCGCCGCTCCCAGTCGTCCCTGTTGTTGCCGGCGATCTCGTTGCCCTCGACCACCAGGCCGCTGATCCGGCCGGTGGCCTTGTACGCGTTCATGCCGTACTGACCGTTGCCGCGCAGGCAGCTGGCGCGGACCCGCTGGCGGGCACCGGCCATCAGCCCGGCGCCGGAGTTGTTCTGGATCGTCGCGTGCTCGACCACCCATTCGTCGGCCGAGTCGTGGTTGACCACGCCCTCGTCATGCGGTGCGACGAAACCCTGCACGGTCAGGTAGCGGATGGTGACGCCCCGGGCGGTGCCGCCGAACGCGTACTGGTTGGACTTCCGGCCGTCGAGCACCGCTCCCGGCGCGCCGAGGTAGGTGTTCCCCTCCTTGGGGAGGACCTGGGCGTAGCGGTCCGGTTCGAGCCTGTGCCTGCCCGGTCGCAGCCAGAACGTGGTGTTCGGGGGGCTGCTCTTGGTCTTCGCCGCCAGGTCACCGGCCACCGTGGGATCGACCGTCACCGCGCCCGCCGGCGCCTTCGCCGGCCCGGCCGCCGGCTTGTCGCACACCCGCGCCACGGACGTGGACGGCGCAGCGGTCGGCTTCGGCCGCGCGCCCGGCGTGCTCTCACAGCCGGTCGCCGCGAGCAGGGCCAGCGCCAGCGGCGCGGCCGGCCACGCCCAGTGCCGCCACTTGATCCCCACGCGCCCCCCTAGCCGCGGAACCCGAGCACGGTGGTGAACCCCTCCACGCCGTCGGCGAAGCCGGTGCCGACGAGTGTGGTGGCGGGTTCCTTGCGCCCGAAGCCGGCGGAGTACCAGCCCAGCGGCGGGTCGGTCTCGCCGCGGTGCGCCCGCCAGACCAGCTGCCCGGGCAGGTCGAGCACCGCGGAGCGGTCCTCGCCGTCGCGGGTCCAGGTGAGCACCGCCCGGTTTCCCACCAGGTCCGCTGCGATCGCGGGGCCGAGGTGGAACGCCAGCCGCACGGCCCGGCGCGGGCCGCGCACCTCGTCGACCACCCTCAGCTCCTCGGCTGCGGCCGTCAGCTCCACCCGGCGGCGGTGCACGGACTCCTGGTAGCCGTCGTGCTCGGCGCACCAGCGGGCCACCCCCTCCTCGGACGTATCCGCGACCAGGACGCGGCTGCGGGCATGCCGGGTCCACAGGAACGGGCCGCCGGAGACGGACTGGTCACCGTCGTCCAGTTGCAGGGTGTTGTGGCCGAGGGTGGACCGGAAGTACTGCCGCCACTCGGGCTGCCCGTGGTAGCAGAACGTCCCCGGGTCGGCGAGCACGTCGACCCCGTCGTGCCGGACCTCCACGGACAGCGCGTCCGCGTGGGCGTGCGCGGCGATGGACAGGAAGCCGTGCGGGCCACCGTCGCAGCGGCACCAGATCTTCTCCGGACCGCGCAGGGTGGTGAGCCCCGCGTCGGCGAAGTGGGCCGGCCGGCTCACCGGGCGGGACACGGCCAGTTCAGTGGGTTCGATGAGCGCGGCCAGCAGCGGGGTGCGCACATCGGTGCCGGTCACCGCCGGCCACCAGGCGAGCCGGCCGAACACGGCGTCCCCGGTGGCCAGCAGCGAGGCCCAGCGGTCGGTGCCCGCGCCGTCCACGACCAGACCGTGCCCGTCGTCCGCGTCCCCCTGGCGCGGCGGCCGCAACCGGTTGTCCACGACGGCCGCGAGCGCGTCGGTCATCCGCAGCAGCACAAGGCGGACGGTCGCGGGGACCGGCACGCCCGCCGCGTCCGCCTCGGCCACCGCGGCCAGGCCGAGCTCCAGCACCAGTCCGTGGTACTCGGTGGCCAGTTCGCGGTTGAGGCCGGAGACGAAGGTGTTGCCGCGCAGATGCCGCTCCAGGGACCGCAGCGCGTCGGCCCGCCAGCGCGCCGAGGCGGGGAACCACCCGAACGCGCAGGCCGCGGCGAACTGCCCGGCGGCCTCGGCGATGACGTGGTTGTTCGCCGAAGACCCCCGGCTGGGGAAGGCCGCCAGCCAGCGCTGGTGGTGCCAGATCTGGTTCAGCGCCACCGGGTTGCCCTCGAACAGCCCGGCCACGCCCGGCCAGCCGTCGAGCAGCCGGCGGATCCACACCCAGGACAGCAGCCGGATGCCCAGCTCGATGCCGCTGATCCAGTGCACGCCGCGCAGCGGTGGGTTGACCGTCCACCACGACCGCAGGTGCTCGGCCACCCGCTCGGCGTACCGCTCGTCCCCGGTGATCGCGTAGGCGGCGGCGAGCACGGTGAGGTACTGGTGCCGGGACGGCTCCCAGATCTGCTTGATGTCCCCGACCGCGTCCTCGTTCCGGTAGGGCACGTCGAAGGCGTAGCCACCCGGCGCCCGGCGCCCGGTCTTCGGGTCGTACCACCAGTCCGGGGCGGCCAGGTCGTCGCGGACCACCCCGAAGAACTCGGCGTGCCCCGCCATCAGCCGGTCCGCCTCGGCGATGAGGCGTTTCGCGGCGTCCGGCGGTACCGCGGCGATCGTCCCCGCGGGCAGCACCGCGGTGAACCGGGCGCCGGTCACGTTCGGGCAGTGCGGCGGAGCCGAACGCCACCGCCGCCTGCGCACCGCGTCGCCCGCCCGGCCGCCGACCTCCCGCGGTCCCATCCGGGACAGCCGCCGCAGGTACCAGCCCGCGCTCATGGTCATCGCGCTCTCGCCAACGTCACCGGCGCGCCGCCGGCCAGGCCGGCCTGCACGGCGAGGGTGGCCGCGGTGGTGGCGACCAGTGACTCCAGCGGCACCGGCATCGGCCCGCCGGTCCGTACGGCCTTGACGAACGCGGCCAGTTCGGCGTTCTGGCCCTTGTCCCGGGCCTTCGGCAGCCGCGAACTGACCCATCGCTTGCTGCCGTACACCGAGGCACGGACGAAGTCGTCGAGCCGCAGCACCTTGCCGTCCGCGACCATGTCCAGCGTCTCCTTGGGGAAGCCGGGCGAACCGGTGGTGACGTAGCTGATGGTGGCGGTGGACCCGTCCGGGTAGCGCAGCAGGACCTGCAGATCCTCGTTGCCGGGTGTGGTGATCGCGTACACCGAGACCGGGTCGGCCCCGAGCAGCCAGCTCGCCGTGTCGATGAAGTGTCCGCCCTCGCCGGCGAACCGTGAGCCCTCGGTGCCCTGCTGGAGGTACCAGCTGCCGTGGTCGAGACGGCCCGCGTTGACCAGGTAGCGCAGGCTCGCCGGGCCGGTCCGGGCGCCGAACCGCTGCCTGGCCTCCCGCAGCAGCGGCGCGAACCGGCGGTTGAAGCCCACCTGCAGCCGGTCGTTGCCGGACTCCTCCACCGCCGCGAGCACGCCCGCCAGCTCGTCCTCGCTGAGCGCCAACGGCTTCTCCACGAACACCGCCTTGCCGGCCAGCAGCGCCCGTCGGGTCAGTTCGGCGTGCGAGCTGTGCCGGGTGACCACGAACACCGCGTCGACGGACTTGTCGCCGAGCACGGCGTCGAGATCGGTGGTGGCCTCGGCGAAGCCGAACTTCCGCTGCGCGTTGGTCGCGGACAGCGCCGTCGTGGTGACGACCGTCGACAACTCGACGCCCTCGCGCTGTGCCAGGTGCGGCAGCAGCATCGACGTGGCGTAGTTGCCCGCGCCGACGAACGCGAGCCGCACCGGCGTCCTGGCGGCCCGGGCCGGGCTCGGCCGCACGTTCACCGGGGGCACGGCCACCGTCGGAGCCTGCGCTTCCACCTCCCGTCCGGGGTACCGGAACAGCACGGCCACGGCCTTCAACTCGCCGTCCTTCAGGCTCCGGTACGTCTCCACCGCGTCGTCGAAGTCGGCGACGTGGGAGATCAGGGGCTCCACGTCGACGCTGCCGCGGGCGGCGAGGTCGAGGAAGCACGCCAGGTTGCGGCGCTCGGTCCAGCGGACATAGCCGATCGGATAGTCGCGCCCTTCGAGTTCGTACTCCGGGTCGTAGCGACCGGGACCGTACGACCGGGAGAACCGGACGTCGAGCTCCTTCTCGTAGTACGCGTTCCACGGCAGGTCCAGGCGGCACTTGCCGATGTCGACGACCCGGCCGCGGTCCCGGCAGAGCCGGGCGGCCAGCTCGACGGGCTGGTTGCTGCCGCCGCCGGCGGCCAGATACACCTGGTCCACGCCGTGACCGCCGGTGAGTTCGGCGACGGAGGCCTCCACGGCCGAGGAGTCGGGATCGCCGCAGGCCGCCGCGCCGAGGCGTTCGGCGAGCTCGCAGCGCGCCGGGTCGGGGTCGACCCCGACGACGCGGACCCCCGAGGCGGCAAGGAGCTGTACCACCAGCTGCCCGATCAGCCCGAGCCCGATGACCAGCGCCACCTCGCCGAGCCGCGGCTCGCCCTGGCGGACGCCCTGCAACGCGATCGACCCGACCGTGCCGAAGGCGGCGTGCCGCGGCGCGAGACCGTCCGGCACCGGGGTGTACAGGTTCTTCGGCACCCAGTTGAGCTCGGCGTGCAACGCGTGTTCGTTGCCGGCGCAGGCCACCAGGTCGCCGACCTTCACGTCGTCGATCCCGGCGCCGACCTGCTCGACGACCCCGCACAGCGAGTAGCCCAGCGGCGTGTAGGAGTCCAGCTTGCCCATCACCTTGCGGTAGGTGGCGGGCACCCCGTTGGTGGCCACGCTCTGCATGACCTTGGCCACCTGGTCCGGGCGGGAGCGGGCCTTGCCCAGCATCGACATGCCGGCCTCGGACACCTTCATGAGCTCGGTCCCGGTGGATATCAGCGAGAAGGCGCTGCGGACCAGCACACCGCCCGGCTTGCATCCCGGCACCGGCACGTCGAGCACCGCCAGCTCGCCGCTCTTGTAGTTCTGCACAACCTGCTTCACACGAACTCCCGTGATTCCTAAGCCGTCAACCGAGTGCTCTGGCGGGACCCGGAGGTCGCGTCGCGATACCAGTACTCGAGGGTCAGTACGTGCCACAGATGCTTGGAGAAGTCCTGCTGCCCGGCGGCGTCCTCGGCGACCATGCGCGCCAGCGCGTCGCGGCGCAGGAACCCGGAGCGGACGAGCTCGCCGTCATGGACGACCTCGCGCACCAGAGGTGCCAGGTCCCGGCTCATCCAGGCGCGCAGCGGGGCGCTGAACAGGCCCTTGGGCCGGTACACGATCTCCCGGGGCAGGACCGAGGCGGCCGCCTCCTTGAGGACGGCCTTTCCCTGCCGTCCGACGATCTTGCGGTCACCGGGCACGGCGAACGCCGCCCTGACCACCTCGACGTCCACGTACGGCACCCGCACCTCGGTCGAGGCGGCCATGCTGGAGCGGTCCGTGTACGTGAGGTTCAGCCCCGGCAGGAACATCCGGGCGTCCGTCAGGCACATGCGGTTGACGAAGTCGTCGAGATCGTTGTCCGCGTAGACGTCCGCGTGCTCGGTCAGCACGTCCTCGACCGTCCCGGCCAGGTCCGGATCGAGCAGGGCGAGCAGCTCGCTCTGGTCGTACATGGTGTAGCTGCGCCGGAACGCGGTCTCCTCCGGCAGATCGGCGAAGGAGAGGAACCGCTTCGCGAAGCGCACCGACCGGAACCCCCGGCGGGACGTGGCGACCGGCAGCCGGTCCACGGCCCCGGACACCCCGCGCCGCAGAGGCCGCGGGACGCGCTGGTAGCGCAGCGCGATCAGGTTGGCCAGGTGCTTGCGGTACCCGGCGAACAACTCGTCGGCGCCCATCCCCGAGAGCATCACCTTGACCCCGGCCTCCCGGGCGGCCGAGCAGATCAGGAACGTGTTGATCGCGGCGGGGTCTCCGATCGGCTCGTCCAGGTGGTACGTCATCCGCGGCAGCAGGTCGAGCACGTTCGGGGCGATCTCGATCTCGTGCAGGTCGACGCCGAACCGCTCGGCCACCTGCCGGGCGTAGCGCAGGTCGTCCGGCATCGCCTCGAACCTGGCGTCCTCGGCGCGGAAGCCGATGGTGTACGCGGAGATCCCGGGCCGCTCGTGGGCCGCCAGCGCGGTCAGGTAGCTGGAGTCGAGGCCGCCGGAGAGAAAGGTCGCCACGGGTACGTCGGAGAGCAGGTGGCGCCGGGTCGATTCCTCGACGACGGCGGCCAGGTCCGGCTGCTCCCCGGCCCGGGCCCGCTCCCGGCCCTCGGCGGCGACGTCCTTCAGGTTCCAGAACCGGCCGCGCTCCACCCGGCCGTCGGGCCGGCACCGCAGCCAGCTCCCCGGCGGCAGCTTCTCCACCTCCCGGAACGCGCAGCGCGAGTCCGGCACCCAGTAGTACAGCAGTGAGGCCACCAGCGCCGCCTGGTCCACCTGGAGCGGCCCGCCGGTCGCGCCGGCGAGCGCCTTGAGCTCGGAGGCGAACACCAGACCCTCGCCGCGCCGGAGCAGGAACAGCGGCTTGATGCCCAACTGGTCCCGGGCGAGGACCAGTTCACCCGTCCGCTCGTCGAAGACGCCGAACGCGAACATGCCGCGCAGCCGGGGCAGGCAGTCCGTGCCCCAGCGCCGCCAGGCCTCCAGCAGCACCTCGGTGTCGGAGGTACCGCGAAAGCGCACCCCCGCGGCCGCCAACTCGGCCCGCAGTTCGGTCGCGTTGTACAGCTCGCCGTTGTACGTCAGGACGAGGCCGTCCGAGACCATCGGCTGGGCGCCGGTCCCGGACAGGTCGATGATGGCCAGCCGGCGGTGTCCGAGGTGCACTTCGCCGTCACCGGCGGGATGGCTGTACCGGCCCGCCCCGTCCGGACCGCGGTGGGCGAGGGTGTCGGTGAGCCGGTCGGTCACGGCCTTTCCGTCCGGCCATCGGTACGTGCCTGCGATGCCACACATGTCCTACCGCGCCTCCTGGTCGCTGTCCGGGACCCGTGCCGCCCACATCGGCAGCCGCTCCGTCCCCCGCCGGCCCTGCGCCACTGCCTGAACGGCGTGGGAGGAACCCCCACCGTTCTGCCGGGCCGGCCGCTCGCCGTGGCCCCGCAGCGCGATGTTCATCCCGTCCCACAGCGTGCCGTCGGTCCGGTCACGCGGATCGGGGTCGATCAACACCACACCGATCACCTGAATGTGCTGGTCCGCGAGCTGCCGTGCCACGGTGTGCAGCCATGCGGCGCTGCCGTGCCCGGCACGCACGACGAGCACGGTCCGGGTGCCGAGGTACTGGAGGTCGGTCCACGCCGTGCCGGGCGCGACCGACCCGACGCCGAGCCGGTGCCCCTGCTGCGGCATGTCCGCGGCACGCTCGCCGCTGACCACGGTGGGGTCGCCCGGCTTCGGGCGGCGGCCTGCGAGCTGCGGGCCGGGCAGACCGTCGATCACGGCCACCGGCCCCTCCGCCGCCAGTGCCCCGGCGACGTTCAGGGCGATCACGCTGGTGCTGCGCGCACAGCCCAGTTCCAGCAGCGACACCGGTTCCGAGGAGCCGCGCACGGTCCGGGCCAGGGACGCGGTGAGCCGCTCGCGTGCCGCCCGGGTCCTCCGGCGCTGCCACGGCCGGGCGGGCCGGCGGGGCGTGCGCGGCAGCTCCGCGATGACCGAGGCGCCGAGATTCGCCGCGATGTCCCGGCGCAGCACGGGGCGGTCCGCCACCACCGCGCCGACCGCGGCGACCGAGAGCCCGAGGACCAGCCCGAGGACGAGCCCGATCACGGCGTTGGTGGCCGCGGCCTTCGGCAGGGAGTGCCGCACCGCGCGCGGGGCGTCCACGATCTGGGTGCCGGCGACGAGCTGGGGCGCGCCCATGCGCGCCTCCTCGGCGCGCTGGTCGAAGTCGCCGATCCGTGAGGTGAGCTCGGCCCGGCGGGCGAAGAGCGACTCCGTGCTCGCCGACCCGTTCGGGCCGCTGTCCGTCGGTCCGGCTCCGATCGCCTCGTTGACGTCGGCGAGTTCCTTCCGCATGCGGTCACGCTGCTCCAGCAGGGCCTCGGCCTCGGCCTTCGCGGTCTCCCGCATCCGTCTCACGTGGTCCGCGACAAAGGCGTCGGCCAGGGCCTTGGCCCGGTCCACCGCTTCCGCGTCGCTGGCACCTGTCACATCGATCTGCAGCAGGTTGTTGGTCAAGCCGGTGCCCCGGTAGTCGCGCATGAAGTCCGCCGGGCTTTCCGGGGACTTGAGCAACCGCAGGGCCCGGTCGGCGATCCGCGTGGTCTGCAGCAGCGCGACGTCGGTGCGGATCAGCGTTCCGGTGTCGTTGGGCTGGTCCTCCTTGTGCGCGACCAGCACCTTGGTCACCGCGGTCGGCGGCGGTGGCAGCAGCACCGCCACCGCCACGCCGATCAGCAGCCCCAGCAGCGCCATGGAGCACCAGAGCCGGCGGCGCCTGCGCACCGCCACCACCAGCGCCTGCAGGTCCAGCAGCGGAGCGGCGGCCGACGACTCCGACGTCTTGCCCGTCGTCACACCGGACCTCCCGTCGCGTGACCGCGCACCGCGAGCGCCGGGGTGGCCTCGTCCGGGGCCCGGTCGGCGGACCGCGTCGGCCGTGCCCGGACCGTGCCGGCGACGACGATGCCGACGACCTCGTGTCCCGCGTCCGCACACGCCTCGGCGATGCCGGCGAGTTCCCCCGCGGTCCAGCTGCCCGCGCTGAGCACCACCAGGGCACCGGCCTCGGTGCCGCGGTCCGGCACCAACGGCCGGGACACCGACACCGCCACCACCCGCAGCACGGGGAACTCCCCGCTCGAAGAGCCCGCGGAGGAACCGCTCTCGGCCTCGGTGACGAGCTGCCCGGCGGCCCGGAGGGCGATCTCGTCGCCGTCCGGGACGACGACCAGCAGCCGCCGGGCGGCCGGCACCTGCTCCCGGAGGCGGGCGCACACCCGCCGGTAGCGGATCCGCCTGTCGGCCTCGTCGCCGGACGTCCACGGCGTCGGTACGTCCCACCGGACGTCGACGCCCAGCAGCCGGCGGATCCGGGCCCGCGGGCCACGGTCTTCCGGTCGCCGCGCGGGCCGTTCACCGGGTACGTCGACGGTACCCAGCAGCGCCGAGCCGAGCGCCGCGGCGATCTCCGGTTCGGTGCGCGGCCGGCGACTCATCCGCGCGGCGGTGAGATGGCCGATGACCGCGAGCAGGAAGAACACCAGTGCTCCGGCGACGATGAGCTGCGTCCTCGTCGGCGGTGCCTCGCCGGCCGGCCGGGCCGCCGGCCCCATGACGACCATGTCGGCCCTGACGGCGGCAGGGTCGGCCTGGTCCAGCTTGTTGACGGCCTCCTGCAGCGTGGTGCGCAGCTTCGCGAGCTCGGTGCGGGTCTGCACGCTCTCCACGCTGCGCCCCGGATCGGCCGCGTCGGCCAACTCGGTGATGCGACGGCTGGTCCGCACCACCATCTGCCGCAGTTCCTCGGGCCGCGCCGCCGCTTCGGGGTCGGTGCTGTCACCCGCGATCCGCGCGGCGAACGCGACGAACTGCTGGGCCACCTGGTCGGCGAGCTGCTGGGCGTGCTCCGGGGTGTCGGCCGTGCCCGAGATCTTGATGATGTTCCCGTCGGCGGCCTCGGCGCTCACCCGGTCCCGCAGCTCGCCGCCACCGCCCGCGGGCCGGCCGAGCGTGGCGGCCGCCCGGTCGATCACCACCGAACTGGTCGCGATCTGCGTCTGCGTCAGCAGCTCACGCTCCTCCCACGCCCCCGGCAGCAGCACCGAGGCCGAGGTCGTGTAGCGCGGCGGAAACAGCAAGGAGGTGCCGTAGCCGACGAGCGCGCCCAGCACGGCGAGGATGATGAGGAGCCGTCGGCGCCGACGGATCATCCGCCCGATCGTGACCAGGCGTATCGTGTCATCGCTCAACGACGCGGCCTCTTCCCTTCCCGGTTCGGGTCGCCGGCCCGCACCGGAGCGTGGTCACGGCAGGCCGCGGCATAGGCGGCGAGCAGTGACGCTTGCGAGTTCCGCCAGGAGAGCGGCCCGCTGACCCGCTCCTGGCCGATCTTGCCCATCCGGGCCCGCTGCTCCGGGTCGTCCAGGAGCCGCGCGACGAGCCCGGCGAACTCGGCCTCGTCGTCGGCGGGCGCGTAGACGGCGGCGTCACCGGCGGAGACGCGCGCCTCCTTCAGGTCGAACGAGACGATCGGCCGGCCCATCGCCATGTACTCCAGGACCTTGTTCATGGTCGACACGTCGTTGAGCGGATTGCGCGGGTCGGGGGAGAGGCACACGTCCGCGGTGGACAGGTAGCGCACCAGGTCGGCGTCCGGGATGCGCCCGGTGAACTGCACCTGCTCCGAGAGCCCGAGCCGCCGGGACAGCTCCACCATCGCGTCGAAGGCGTCGCCGGCACCGACGAACACCGCGTGCCAGTCGGTCCGTCCGAGCTCGTCGCGCAGCTTCGCGAGGGCCCGCAAGGCGTAGTCGACACCGTCCTGAGGGCCCATGACGCCGAGATAGCACAGCAGATGCGGCTTGCCTTGCTTCAACTCCGGTTCCGGCGGCACCGGTTGGAACCGTTCGATCGCGGGTGCGCTGCGCACCACGAACACGTCCTTCGGCTGCCGGCCGCCACGGCGTATCGCCACGTCCCGGTAGCTCTCGTTCGTGGCGAGCACGACGTCCGCGGCCCGGTAGGTCCGCCGTTCCAGCGCGCACACGGCGCGGTAGAGCAGGTCCTCGCCGCGGCCGAACCGGGAGAGGTACAGCTCGGGCACCAGGTCGTGCTGGTCGAAGACGAACCGCGCGCCGCGCCGCCTGAGCCACCGTGCCGCCAGGAACAGCAGGTCGGGCGGGTTGCAGGCGTGGACCACATGGACCGGGCCGACCTTGCGGGCCAGCCGGGCCGTGTGCCACAACGCCGTTCCGTACTCCCGCAGGTAGCCGGCCGGCCCTCCGGTGGCCGCGCGCAACGGGTAGCGGTGGATCCGCACCCCGTCGACCACCGCCTCCGGCTCCGTGTCCCGCTTCTCCCCCCGGGGGCAGATGACGTGCACCTCCCAGCCCGCGTCGCGCAGCGTCGTGCACTCCTGCCACACGCGCCGGTCGAACGGCACCGACAGGTTCTCCACCAGGATCAGCGCGCGCCGGCCCCGCCCGTCGCCGCTGGATGCGTTACCAAGCAAGGCCCATGTACCCCGGTTCGGTCCGGCGCGCGTCGGCGTCGGGAATGCGGACGAGATCGACGATCACCGGGCCGTCCCCGTGGGGCAGCGCCGACAGCACCGCCGGGTCCCTGGTTCCGACCAGGCACACCTCGGCGTGCTCGAGCACCTCGTCGACGGAGTCCGCGAGCAGCTGCGCGAGGTGCGGCAGCCGGCTCTCGATGTACTCGCGGTTCGCGCCGAGAAGCCGGGAGAGGCTCACGTTGGCGTCGTAGATCCTGAGGTCGTACCCCTTGCCGAAGAGACGTTCCGCCAGCTCCACGAGCGGGCTCTCGCGGAGGTCGTCGGTGCCGGGTTTGAAGGACAGCCCGAACAGGCCCACCCGGCGCTTGCCGGCGCGTTCGACGAGGTCCACCGCGCGCTGCAGATGGTCGGAGTTGGAGGCCAGCACGTGGGCGAGGATGGGCACCGAGACGTCGGCCCGCTGCGCCGCGTGGACCAGGCTGCGCAGGTCCTTGGGCAGGCAGGAGCCGCCGAAGGCGAAGCCGGGCCGCAGGTAGGCGGGGCTGATGTTCAGCTTGCGGTCGGCCAGGAACACGTCCATCACCTGGTGCGAGTCCACCCCGAGCGCCTGGCACACCGCGCCCAGCTCGTTCGCGAAGCCGATCTTGAGGCCGTGGAACGCGTTGTCCGCGTACTTGATCGCCTCGGCCGTCGGGACCGGCACCCGGAACACCTCGCCGGGCAAGCCGTCGTACAGCGCCGTCACCACATCGCCGCTCGCCCGGTCGAGCTCGCCGATGACGGTCTTGGGCGGGTCGAAGAAGTCCCGCACGCTCGTGCCCTCGCGCAGGAACTCCGGGTTGACCGCGACCCCGATGTCCACCCCGGCCGTGCCGCCGACGTACTTCTCCAGGATCGGCACCAGCAGGTTGAGGCAGGTGCCCGGGAGCATGGTGCTGCGGAACACGACCGTGTGCCGGCCCCCTTGCCCCGCCCCCTCGGCCAGCGCGGCGCCGATCTCCTCGGTGACCCGCTCCAAGTACGTCGTGCACAGGCTGCCGTTGGGCTCCGACGGGGTGCCCACGCAGACCAGCGACACCTCGCTGTCCATGACGGCCTCGCGGACGTCGCCGGTGGCGCGTAACGCTCCGGTCCGCACGACCTCGGCGACGAGCTCGCCGATCCGCTCCTCGACCACCGGGGCCTTGCCGTCGTTGACCAGGTCGACCTTCACCTGGTTCACGTCCACCCCGATGACCTCGTGCCCCATGCCGGCCAGGCACGCGGCTGACACGCAGCCCACGTAGCCGAGCCCGAAAACGCTGACTCTCATGACCCGTTCCTCCCCCCGGGCAGGCCCTTTCGGCCTGCGGTCCGCGCGCCGGCCGGACGGCCGCCCCCGCGCATCAGTAGGCCCCCTGGCCATGGAGCACCGCACGCAGCGTCTTCCACAAGATCACCGTGTCCAGGGCGAGCGACCAGTCCTCCACGTACCGCAGATCCAGCCGGACCGCCTCCTCCCACGACAGGTCGCTGCGTCCGCTGATCTGCCACAGGCCGGTGAGCCCGGGCTTGACCAGCAGCCGCCGCCGGATGTCCGGGCCGTACGCGGCGGACTCCTCCGGCAGCGGAGGCCGCGGACCGACGAGCGACATCGATCCGGTGAGCACGTTGAAGAGCTGCGGGAGTTCGTCGATCGAGTACCGGCGCAGCACCGCTCCCACCCGGGTCACCCGCGGATCCCGGCGGAGCTTGAACAGCAGGCCCGCGCCCTCGTTGCGGTCGGCCAGCTCCCCCCGTGCCTCGTGGGCCCCGGTGACCATGGTGCGGAACTTGAGAATGGTGAACTCGCGGCCGTCCTTGCCGACCCTGCGCTGGCGGTAGAACACCCCGCCCCGGCTGTCCATCAGCACGAGCAGCCCGACGCACACCATCAGCGGTGCGAACAGCACCAGCAGAAACGTTGCGCCTATTCGATCGACGACCCCCTTGACCGCCCGGCGACCTCCGGTGAAGGCCGGCATGCTGACCCGCAGCAGCGGGATCCCCAGCACCGCGTCGACGTGCAGCCGGGGGCCCGCCACCTCCATCAGCACGGGGGCCACGACCATCTCGGCATCGCTGCCTTCGAGGTTCCAGGCCAGCCGCTGGAGCCGGTCCGGTGACCAGTGCGGGTCCGGGGTGACCGCGACGACGCGGTAGCCGTCGCGGCGGACGTGATTGGCCACGTCCGTCAGCCGGCCGACGACCGGCACTCCGTCCAGTTGGTCACCGTCGAGCCCGAGACCGTCCGTCGTGCACACCGCGTCCACCCGCCAGCCGAGGTGCGGGAACTTCCGGGTCCGGGTGATCAGGTCGTGCACGGTGGCCGGGCTCCCGGCGGCGAGCACCGGTCTCAGACACCGTCCTTCCTTGCGCTGTTTGTGCAGCCAGAGACGCAGCAGATACCGCGCCGGAATGGTGACGAGTGCGATCGCGGGGATCGCGACGAAGATCCAGAGCTTGATGTTGCGCGAGGTGAGCGCGATCCCGCCGAGCGCCAGTACGACGGTCGCCGCGAACAGTGAGCGTCCGAGTCTTCGGAACTCCTCGGCGCCCTGGCCGAGCACGGCCGGAGCCCACGCCCGCCCCACCGCGAGCGCCCCCAGCACCAGCAGCTCGGTGCCGAATGCGAGAACGGCCCACTTCTCATGCCAGTTGGCCGCGTCCCGGGCCCCGAAGAAGTTGCCGATCCCCGCCACCACGACGGCGGTGGCCACGGTATCGCTGGTGATCACGGTACGGCGGTACCGCTGCTCCCAATCCCTCGCGGGCCGGCTGATCGCCCCGTTCGTCAGACGCCCGCGTGCTGACGGTAACGGGCTGACTAATCCCCCTTGCCGCACAGAACCCCCCAGGTTCCCAGTGATTCGACGTGTTCGCCCAACACTGTTCCTCCCCCCGGGAGGCCCCCGCCCCCCGCACCGTTCCTCCCCTCGGGAGGCCCCCGCCCCCCGGCGCCGCGCTGTTCCCTCCGCAGGAGGCCCCCGCCTCCCGTGCATGCCGTCCCGGCTGTGTCGGGACTGATCGAACAACTCACCCTGGCGGCAGTCGGACCCGCACGCCCTGCCGGACTCTCGAGGTGCGCGGGAATCCGTCGAAGCCCGGGGGACGAGACTGCTGGCTTTCCGTGGCGCTATACGCGTAGATCATCAAGGGTCGCTTCGTGCTCGATCAGCTGAAGCACGGTCAATCTAGACCATGGGGGGCAGTATGGAGAGAGGGATGTGTGGAATTTGTGCTCAAGATTTGATGGTTGATCCACCAGTGGCTGAACGCCTACGGGTGCCTTCACGCCATCGCGGCTTTCAGCGCAGGTCGAGCGGCAAGAGGCCATGGTGCTCCGGGCCTTCGACCCGAGGGCGCGTCGCACCGGTCCGAGAAAGCTCGGTGAACGCTCGGTGCAGATCGGCTTGAACGCGTCCCCTGGCGCGTCATGGTGCTTCACATCGCGCAGTGAGGCCGTCGACCACATGCCGGAGGAAGCCGGCCGCCGTGGCGCCGTCGCACACACGGTGGTCGAAGGTCAGGGAGACGTTGACGACCTTGCGGACCTCGACTCGGCCGACCGTACCCAGGGGCGGTCGGTGATGCGGCCCACCCCGATCATCGCGGCCTGGGGGTGGTTGAGGACCGGCGTGGGGCGCCGTCGACCTCGAAGCCGCCGTAGTTGTCCAGGGTGAAGGTGCCGCCGGTGAGGTGGTCGGAGGGGAGCGTCCCGCTGCGGGCGAGGGCGGTCAGCCGCCGCAGTTCGGTGCCGATGTCGTCGAGACAGAGGCCGGCTGCGTCCCGGACGACCGGGACGACCAAGCCGTGGTCGGTCTGTGCGGCGAAACCGAGATGCGCCGGGGGGAGCCGGACAACCTCCTGACGGTCCGCATCGACAGGGGAGTTGAGCTGCGGGAACGCGGCGAGCGCGTCCATGCAGGCGCGGGCGAGCAGCGGCATCAGGCCTGTTCGGAGGGTGGCGCGGGCGGCGAGCAGCCCGTCGGTCTCGGTGTCGGCCCAGATGGTCACGGCGGGCGTGTCACGCTGCCCACGGACGAACTTCTCCGCCGCGGTTACCGGCACTTCACCGGCTATGTCGCCGCCAGGCATGTCGTCGTCGGTCTCACCAAGGCCGCAGCGCTCGACTTCGCGCCGACGAAGGTGCGAGTGCACCCGGACGGCCGCCTGGAACACCTCGGCCGCATCGACAGCCGGGTCAAGATTCGCGGCTTCCGCATCGAACTCGATGAGATCCGCTCCGTCCGGCTGGAAGACCCGGACGTACGGGCTGCCGCGGTGGCGGTCCACCGCGATGACCCCACCGACGCCGCAACCGCCCGCATCGACGCCTGCGTGACCCTGTCGCCCGCAGGCGACCCCGCCGCGGTGCGCAAACGGGCCGTGGCCCTCCTCGCCGAGTACATGCTCCCCGCAACGGTCACCGCACTGGACGCACTCCCGCTGACGGCCAACGGCAAACTCGATGCCGCCAAGCTCCCCGCGCCTGCCGCCCTGCGCCCTGCGGAGCGGGACACGACCCCGGCCACCGAGCCCGTCGACGACCGCACAGCAGTCCTGAAGGACATCTGGAGCGACGTGCTTCGAGCTCGGCGGCAATCCCTGTCCGCCGTCCGCATCGGAGCCGCCCTGGGTGCCCGCGGTCTGCCGTCCCCGCGGCTGCGCGAGCTGTACCGGCACCCGACCGTCCGGGCAACGGCGGCGAGTCTCGCCCCATCGTCGAGGAGCAGCGGACCGGTGTGAGCGTCGGTTCTCGGGGTGCCAGTGTCGGCCGCACGGCTCAGTCGAGTCGCGAGGTCCGCGGCCCCGGCCTACATTGCGAATGCGGCGGATCGCTACGCAGAGCGCCGGCGCGCCACCATGCGCCGAGGGCAGCGCGTCCGTTCTCCGCCGCGGCAGCGGACCGCAACGAGGGGAACCTCCATGTCCGAATCCGTCGACGGGCGCGTCCCCATCGGCGCGGCCGTTTCCGGCCGCCGTACGACCGGACCACATCCCGACACGCCCTTCCCGGAGTTCTCGGAGCACCCAGGAGCGTCGGGATTTCCGCAGTTTTCGGGGCCTCCGGAGACGGCACAGCTCCTGAGTGAAGGGCCGCCGACCCCCACCCCGGACACGGCGCTGGTCGAGCCTGAGGTCGGCAGCCCGTTCCCGTCCGCATACGGGCTCGGTGACGAGATGGTCGACCCGGCGGGCGACGAGTTCCGCGCCCTGCTCGGCGAGCTGTACGACGAGGAGCTCGACTCGACCCTGTGGGCACTCGTCGATGAGGCGGACGCCCATGTGCGAAGGCTGTTCCCTGCGAGCGCAGAGGGACCCGGCACCGATCTCGTCCGTGCCGAGCGCCTGCTGAGGACGTGGTCCGAACCACTGCACGAGTCGCTGGACGACCTGTTGGAACGTATGGCGGCGGCACTTGCAGCCGAGGATCCGGGCGGCCTGAACGAGCGCCGGATCGTGGAAGTCCTTGAGGCCGTCGAACCCGGAGGGGAGCAGCTCTCCCCCGTCTTCGAGGACTTCCTCAAGTCCATCCGCAACAAGGCGGCGACGCTGGCGAACAGGGCGGCACGCCAGGCCCGGAGGGGTGTCGCCGCCGCCGGGCGGCTGGTCCCGGTGGCCGCCCTGCTGCGCAAGATCGCGCCACTGGTACGTCCACTGCTGCAGCGCGTCCTGCGGTACGCCCTCGACCGGCTGCCGCTGGCACTGCGCCCGTACGCGACCAGGTTGGCGCAGCGCTATCTGAAGACCGCGGGCGAGGTGACGGACGGTGCGCAAGCTCCGGTGGCCGTCCCCGACGTCACGGCGCTCCAGCTCAGGTTCGACGCCACCTTGGCCGAATTGCTCTTCGCCGCCGACGAGTACGAGCAGGAGACACTGCTCGCCGCTGAGGCCGTGGCGGCCGACAGCGAGCAGGACGACACGCTCGCGCTGCTCGATACGGCACGTCAGCGGTTCGTCCAGGGGCTCGAGCACCTGGAGGAGGGGCAGGACCCGACCCGGCTGGTCGAGGAATTCCTGCCGGTGGCCGCCTTGCGCCTAGGCATCCGGCTGGCCGGCAGACGACGCGTCGTGCGGTTCCTCTCCGACTACCTCGGCCGGCTCATCGCACCGTACGTCGGCCCCCGGATCACTCCGGCGCTCTCCAGGGCCATCGTCGATGCCGGGCTGCGGATGGCAACCCTCGAAGCCCCGGAGCCGGAGGCCGAACAGCGGTGGTGGGAGCGGGAGCCGGGGCCGGTCTGGGAGAGCGACGCATATGCGCCCGGACTCGCGGCCGAAGCGCTCGCCACCCTGGTGGAGGACACCGCGGTACGGGTGGCCGGACTCGACGAGGAGTTGTTCGAGGACCCGCTGCTGCTGGAGTCCGCGGTCGTGGACGCCGTCCGGGAGGCCGCAGCGGCGAGCTTCCCGCACCAGGTGCTCCGGGCGGATGGGCTCGCCCCGCAGGCCGCGCTGCCCGCCGTGCCCTGGGTGGGGATGCCCCGGGGTGCGCCCCGCCGCTACCGCAAGTGCCTGCGCGTCTTCGACGTCACCATCACACCCCAGGCGGCCCGGGCCATCGGCATCCACGGCGGGCGTACGCTCGACGCGCATCTGCGGGAGCGGTGCCGGACCGCGGGTCCGGTGCGGGCCCGTATCCACCTTTACCAGGCCGTGCCGGGAACCCGGCTGGGCAGGATCGCGAGCTCGGAGGCCGAGGCGCTCGGCGGCAACGCCGCGGCCGGGCCCTCGTGGGAGTGGCTGCATCCGCTGACCCCGGCGGCGGCTGGACTGCTGCTCGGCGACCCGTCACTCAGCCACGGGCAGGACGGTCACCCCGACGCGTCCTTCGGCCGCCTCTCCGGGCCCGGGCCGCTCGCGGTGCCACCTGGTCCGCCTCGGGTCGGTCAGCGCTTCTACGCCGTCCAGCTGCCCGGTGCCCCGGCGCCGCTGCTGGAGGAGAGGAGCCGGCGGCCGGTGCGCCCGGCGGCCGGGCCTCCCGTAACCGCGGTGGTCGACGGCCGTAGGCGGGAGATCCGCGTGGCCGTTCACCTGCCCGAGGCATGGGCGCAGACGATGGCCGCAGCGCTGCGTCGGGGCGACAGTCCGGTCGTAGCGCTGGCCGAGCTGCGGCGTACCGTGGGTACGGCCCTGCGTCGGGCGCTGTCCGGCCCCGGGCATGCCTGGTTGCGTGTGGAGCAGAGGGCGGCGGCCGCTGAGCTGCCGGGTGGGTTCCGACGGGAGGTCACCGTGCCGGGGCGGGCCGATGCCGCCGCCCTCGCCCGCAGGCTGGCCACCTGGGTAGGCGTCGGGCTGTCCCGGACTCTCGCCCGCGAACGGTGTGCGCTCGTGGGCGCGACGACTGCGGAGGCCGACGGCATCACGCTGCTCGTTCACCTCGTGCAGCCGCCCGGATTCGATCTGATCCACCGTACGGTGGCGCGGCCCGACGCGACCGCCGAGGTGGGAGGCGACGAACTTGCCGCCGAGCTGACCGGGGCGCCGCACGAGATCCGGGTGGAGATCATCCCTGGGTACCGCCGTGCTTGACGACACCGCCGCGCTCCGGCTCCAGCTCGCCCGTCAGGTCGCGCACTGGCGCGGCGCCGTCAGCACCCTCTCCGACCCGGAGAACTTCGCCGCGGCGAGTGCCTGGCAGGCGCTGGAGCACGAACTCGGCGTGGCGATCCGGCGGCACCTCGGGGAAGCGGTCGAGGCGCTGCGCCGTGAGGCCGACGTGCTCACCGCGGAACTGCGCGCCGCCCGCGCCGGTCCCGACCTGGAGAGGCTGCGGCGGCGTATTGCCGTATTCCGTCGGAGCTACGCCCGTTCGGAGACGGCGATCGACTTCTTCGGCGACGCCGTGAACACGAGAACCTCGGGCAAGCTGGGCGCGCTGCTGCGGGCCTGCGATGTGCTCGCGGTCCGCAGTATGGCCGTGGTGCTGCGGCCGCTCGGCCGGCCCGTCCCTCGCGTCCTCACCTATGTCGACAAGGGGATGGGTGCGTCCATTCTCCGCAGCGGCCTGCGTTTTTGGGACGTGGGCGGCCCGACTGTCGCCGCCGCGATCAAGATCACCCGGCACAACCTGCACCGGCCCACTGCCCTGTTGCACGAGTCCGGGCATCAAGTCGCCTACAGCCTGGACTGGAACGACGAGCTGGCGGCAGCCCTGCGGGAGGATCTCGCGGCCGACGTCGAGGTGGGCGAGTCCTGGGCGAGTTGGGCGTCGGAAACCGCTGCGGACACCTTCGCCTTCGCCCACGCGGGCTATGCGGCCGTGGCGGCGCTCCACGACGTCCTGGCAGGGGAGCGAAGCAGACTCTTCGTCACTCGGCCCGGGGACCCTCACCCGGTGGGCTATTTAAGGGTGTTGCTCAACTGCGCCATGGCAAGGCGTTGTTACGGGGCCGGCCCTTGGGACGATCTTGCCCGCGCCTGGACGTTGGCGAACCCGCTCGGCGCCGCGCCGCCGGGCGAGCGCGAGCTGCTGGAGCGCTCGGTGCCGTGGCTTCCGCGCATTGCCGAGGTATGTCTGTTCCGGCCCATGCGGGCGTTCGGCGGACGGCCCCTGACGGCGCTGGTCGACCCGGCGCGCGTGCGCCCGGACGCGTTGCGCCAGCTGGCTCGGGAAGCCGGGCCGTCGCTCCGTACCTCAGAGCACTGGCTGGACACGGAGGCGTTGCGCCTGCTGGCCCTCTCCGGCTGGCGGGCCGCCACCGAGCCTGGGCACGCTGCACAGGTGGCGGCGGAGTTCGAGGACTGGATGACGCGGCTCGGACAGGGTGTCCGGGCCGCCGAGTGAAACGAAGGAGGACAAGGTGGGCACACCGACTCCGGCTAATCCCGGAACTCCGGGCACTCAGGCACGCTCGACGGCTGCCCAGGCCGGCTCGAGAACCCAAACGGAATCCCAGATGCTGCAACAGATCATCGCTCATTCGGAGGTTCTCGGACGGCGCCTCGCTGGGCCGAAGTCCCCCGAGAGAACTCCGAAGCCCTTCTGGAAATAAGGAAGCCGTGACCGTTCGCGCCCTCCGTACGATCTCCGGGAGCACATCATGTTTCGTCAAATCGCGGCCCATATCAGCCCACCCAATCCGGCGCCCTCGGGCTTGCCGACACCACTCATCGACAGACAGCTGAACTTCCTCTTTCAGCAACATCCGGCTGATCTCGTGTCAGTGCTGGAGACCGGCTGGCGAAACAGCTTCAGATCACCAGCGGTCCGCAACAGAGGGCCGCTCCGAGGAATCGTCGACACGCGTACCCCGCCACCACAGATCGCCTGGCCGACGACGCTCAACGGGCAGTTGGCGGGCGCTCTGACCACAATGAGCAGGCGGCCGTTCGTCCACGACCACATCATCTACGCGTATCTCATCGAAAACACAAGGGTGTTCGAGATTTTCCGAAAGGTGCTCAGCCTGTTTCTGCACGGCGAGCAGCTGGGCATCCCGCAGCGCCCGGAGACCTTCGAATGGCTCCGTACGACGGAGGAGCTGTTCTTCCGGAGCGGAACGCCGCTCACCGTCCTCTCGATCGACAGTCAGCTTCGTCCGGACCTGCGCGCTACCAGGAGAAACGCTTATCAGCGCCTGCTGGGCATGGACCTCAACCATGGCACGGATGACGGTTCGGTCTACCCGTACGAGAAGGCAGTGGCTGCCAACCGTGAACTAGTCATGATCCTGGAGGAGTTGCTGAGACAGGTCTGGGTCGGAATCGCCTACACCAATGTGGGCGTAAATGTAAACGGTCCGCTGCCCACCGACACGGCGGCGATTGCCAACCTCGCCCTGCGGTTGCAGAACATGCTCAACGAGCGACGGGGAAGCGCGCCCACACTGCCGAATCTGGCCCGGGAGGAGTTCGTCGCCGTAGCGGCGATGTCCTGGTTCCATATGACGCTGCTCTACAACAGCCCCGTGGTGCTCGACCTGCAGGCCACGGCCACCAGTCCCGAGGACCGGCTCAGCCGGATCGGAGAGCGCGTGGGAATGCCGCCGCACAGCCGGTCGCACAGTTACTTCGTTCTCGCGCCGCTGCTCAGCCAGCTGCTCATCGAGATCGAGGCCGGTCTGTATTCCAGCCAGGTGGGAGCGCAGGCGCTCTTCGTACCCCTGACTCCGGCGGGCGCAGGCAACCCGATCCGGTCGCGCCTGCGGGACATCATCCACCACTGGTCGCTGGCCACCGGCCGGGACCTGAGGTCCGCAGCGGTCGCTACGACCCGGGGTTTCGCGCCTCCGGCACCCGCCCCGACGGCCGGAGCGCCGGCAATGGCACCGACGACGAGCAACTCGGCGGCGGCGCCCCTCGCACCTGCCTCCCTTGACGCCTCGCGCACCCTGAGCCTGCAGACGCTCCGCGTCTGACACGAGGAGCCACCCGATGAACCACGCCTCCTGGGAATCGGTCCCGCTGTCGGACCGGCCCGGCAGCGGGCCGGCGGCAGCCGCACTCGACGAACCACCCACCGAGATCGGGCACTGGTCGTACCCCGTCGTGAGCCCTCTGCGCGCACCGCACGAGATCCTCGCGCTGGCGGAGTCTTCCGGCGCGGGGCCAGTCGGCCTCCGCACGGGGGAGACCTGGACCGGGACGCCGCCGCAGGAAGACTTCCTCCGACGGGTGCTCGCCGCTCACATGGCCCGCAGCCGGTCCCGGAAGGGCCGGCCGGGACGAGACCTCGAGCCGGGCGAACGCGCAGTGATCCCCGGCACGAACCTCGACATGAGGGCCGACGCGGCCGCCGCGGCCGGCCGCCTGCTCGCCGCCGCCAACCAGGCGCTCGCCGCCGCCCGCGGCCGCGGCGACGAGGACGCCAGGAGAACCCGGCGTATCACCGTGGCCAGTGGCTACCGCGGCAGCGAACACCAGGAGCGGCTGTGGCGTACGTACTTCGGGCGCTACTACGAAGAGACGGCCGCTGCCCGCAGCGGGCTGCCCGGCGGGCCACACGGGGAAGCGGCCGTACGGCACATGATCGAGGTCTTCCGGATCCCCTCCCGGATCGCCGCGCCCGGATACAGCAACCACCAGAACGGCATCGCGATCGATCTCCTCCAGGAACGCGACCCGGCGGACCCTATCCGGAACAGCACCCGGCCCGAAGCCGTACAGCGATGGCGGCGCACCTGGTTCTTCCAGTGGTTGCAGGCCAACGCCGGCTCCTACGGGTTCGCCCCGTACGAGCGTGAGCCCTGGCACTGGGAGTACCGGTCCGGCGGCGCGCCCCGCCGAGAGGCCGAGGCGGTGGAGCACGACCGCTGGACGTTCGCCGAGCCGACTGGATGGGAGGAATCCGCCGAACCGTCAGAGGCCGCTGAGCCGGAGGAGTACGAGGGGTACGGGTACGGGGAGGGCGCAGGCGAGGATCTCGACGCGCGCTGGGGGCCCGAAGGCACCCCGGAGGCGGCGGAACCGGAGGAGGGACAGGAACCGACGGAATGGCAGGAGGAAGCGGAGGGTGAGGAGGACCAGTGGGCTGCCGAAGCCGCTCCGGGTGAGGATCCGTACCTCGAGTGGGAGCAGACCGTGTGGGGACAACCCGAATCGGTGCGGACGGAGGACCCGCAGTGGCACCTCACCACTGAGCAGACCGACACGAACCTCCCCACCGGACCGTTCGGGTCGCTCGTGGCCGACCTGCCGGGCGGACGGCGTTTCTCGTACACCTTCACCCGCGACGACGTGTTCTGGGCTGCCAAGCTGGTGTCACTGGAGGCCGGTGGCACCGATGACGCCGAGAACGCCGCCGTGATCTGGGCCATGCTGAACCGCTACGCGCTCTTCGCGCATAAAGACCGGGAATACCCGACGTTCACCTCTTTCATCCGCGCGTACTCCACTACGCTCCAGCCCGTGCTCCGGAACCCGAAGTCGGCCGAGGCCCATATGCACGACCGTGACTTCGTGCCCACGGGCGGGCACTACAAGGGGACGACCGTCCCACGCGGACAACTCGGCCGGCATCTCAAGACGCAGGCGGTGCCCTGGAGCGGCATCAAGCCCGAGTCGGCCAAGCGACTGGCGCTGCGCGCGCTGACCGGAGGCCTGCCCAACCCCGGCATCGGCAACGCCACGGAGTTCGCCTCGACCCGCATCTTCTGGCAACGCAGGAACCACACGAAGGCGGAGCCGACCCGAGACCAGTGGCTGGACTACACGAAGGCCTTCGCACGCCACCGCAAGCTCCGCTGGATCGGTGACAGACCGGGCCTTGACCAGCGCGCGAACGCGTTCTTTGTCCACCGGGCCGCGGAAAAACTTCCCCCGGACGCGGTGCGTGTGTTGGTCCCCTGAACCGCTCCCTGCGGCATCCCGCCCAGCCGAGTCCGCCATCGGCGTTCTGGCCGCCTTCGCCCGCGCCGGGGTCGCCGTCCCGGGCCGGGTCTCGGTGGTCGGGTACGACGACACGCCGTCCCGGCTGAGCTGCTTCAACTCACCACGGTCAGTCAAGGCGCCCGGGAGCAGGTGGGGTATGCCGTGACCGCCGCGGTCGAACGCCTCGACCAGAACCGCACCGAGCACCGCGAGGTCGTCCTCACCCCGCGTCTCGTCCTGCGCGGCACGACGGCGCCGCGTCCAGCGTGAACACCTCCCTGAGCCGCTGCCCACGGCACTGATCAGCCTGTCGGCGCATGCGCGCCCGTCGATCGTGGGGACGGTCGGGCGGGGGTGGTGGGCGCACAGCCGGGGACGGGGGCCCCGTCGGTTCGTCCCTCCAGGGCTCGCAGCACGGCCACCATGTCCTCGGTGCCGTGGCCCCGGTCGACGGTTTCGCCGTACAGGGCCTGGCAGATGTCGAGGAGCGGGGAGGCGACGCCGGCCTTGCGCGCCGCCTCGGCGATCAGCCGGTTGTTCTTGAGCACGTCCGCAGCGGCCGCTTGGACGGTGAAGTCCTGGGCCAGCAGTTTCGATCCCTTGACGCGGGAGACGTCGCTGGCCATCGGGCCTGCGTCCAGGACGTCCCGGAGCAGGCCCCGGTCGAGCCCCTGCCGGTCGGCGAAATGGAACGCCTCGGTCAGGCCGGTGACCATCGTGATCAGGAACAGGTTCACGGAGAACTTCATCAGCAGGGCGCCCGGGACGGCTCCGCAGTCGAACACCTCGTGACACATGGGGGCGAGCAGCGGGCGCACGGCGGCCGTGGCCTCGCTGTCGCCCGCCAGCATGCCCACGAGTCCGCCCTGCTCGGCGGGTCCGCGGGAGCCGGAGACCGGGGCCTCGACGTAACGGCCGCCCGCGGCCCGGATGTCGTCCTGCAGACCGGCGGAGTATTCGGCCGAGGTCGTGCCCATGTGGACGACGGTGTGCCCGGCGACTCGCGCGGCGAAGTCCGGTGTGCCGCGCCCCAGTACAGCGTCCATGGCGGCCTCGTCGGCGAGCATGAGGATCACCGTCCCGGCCCGGTCGAAGATCTCGGCCGGGCGCGCGGTGACCTCGGCACCGGCGGCGCGCAGAGGTTCGCACCGGCCGGGGGTGCGGTTCCACACGACGAGGGGCGTCCCGGCCCGGGCGAGGTTGAGGGCCATGGGCTGTCCCATGACCCCGAGGCCGACGAAACCGACGTCCATGCTCCACTGCCTTCCCCGGCTCGCGCCGACATGACCGTCCACGCCGGCACTGGGACCGAGCCGATGCGGTCGCCATCGCGACCGCCACCGACTATGACAGCGGTCATAGTAGCCGTCGCTATGACGGCGGTCATAGTGTGTGGCCGAAGTGCTCGCGGTGGTGGAGGTCGAAAATGAAGGCGGCAGGGGTACCAGCCGAACGGGGGCCGCGCGAGCGGATGGTCTTCAGCGCGGCCCAGCTCATCCGGCGTGACGGGGTCGCCGCGACCGGCATGCGTGAGGTCGCCGCGCACGCGGGGGCGCCGCGGGGCTCCCTTCAGCACTACTTCCCCGGAGGCAAGGAGCAACTGGTCAACGAGGCGGTGGGTTGGGCCGGCCGGTACGCGGCAGGCCGTGTCGCCCGTTTCCTCGCCGCGCTGGCCGAGCCGACGCCGAGCGGGCTGTTCGCCGAGATGGTGCGTCAGTGGACCGACGAGTACCGGACGGCCGGGTTCGCGGGGGGCTGCCCGGTGGCGGCGGCCACGGTGGACTGCGCGGAGTCCACCCCGGCCACACGGGAGGCGGCGGCCGCCGCGTTCGCCGCCTGGACGGAGCCGGTGGGCCGGGCCCTGACGGAGATGGGGGTGCCCGAGGAGCGGTCCGGCGCGCTCGCCACCCTCATGATCAGTTCCCTGGAAGGTGCCATCCTCATCGCCCGTGCCGAGCGGGACGTCCGCGCCCTGACGGCCGTGACCCGCGAGCTCGGGCCCCTCCTTGACGCCGCGGTGCGCAACGAAGCGTGAGGGCATTCGTCGTCACCCGCTGGGAAGGTGCCTCGGGCACCCCGCAGGCGCGGAAGACGCCGGCCGGAGAAACCGGCTCCGCGCCCGAGGTCGACCAGCAGACCCCCTCGCCCGAGGCTCCCGCCGACAGCCCCCTCGTCAGTCCCGTACTGAACGCCGATGCGGCCCGGGCGGACTGAGGGCAAGTCGAGCCCCGGTGGCGCACGCCCCTAGACATCCGATCTCTTCTACCGCGACGATGTTCGCGCCCTCGGCACGCGTCGAGTTGGCTGTCACTTCCTCTGTGAAAGAGCCGATGAATGGGGCGGGAGATCTCACGGTGATCAATGAATCCCAACCGCGGCGACGAGGCGTTCTCAAGCTCGGCGGCGGCCTCGCCTTCGCACCTCTGATCACTCAGCCGGCCGGCGGAACTCCCGCGGCACGGGCCGTCGCCGCGGGGACCACCCCGCCGGCGGGCGTCCAGTGGCCGACGCTGTCGCGCGAGGCGCTGACATACTCCTTGCCCGCCATGGACTGGCAGTCGCAGGCCCTGCCGATCGGCAACGGCCGACTCGGCGCCATGCTCTTCGCCGACCCCCACGAGGAGCGCGTCCAGTTCAACGAACAGAGCCTGTGGGGCGGTGTCAACAATTATGACAACGCCCTCGCGGGCAAGCCGGACAGCGATTTCGACACCGGCATGACCGGCTTCGGCTCGTACCGGAACTTCGGCGACCTCGTCGTCACCTTCGCGCCGCGTACGAGTCCGAAGGTCACGGCTCCGGGCGGACCGTACAGCAGCTCCTCGTCGGAAGGCGTCGACAAGACGTACGACGGCGACTCGAGCACCAAGTGGTGCATCGAGGGGCCCGGCTCGAAGGTGCGGTGGCAGGTTGAGCTCCCTGAGCCCGTCGCGGTCGCGTCCTACCGTCTGACGAGCGCCAACGACGTGCCGCAGCGCGACCCGCAGGAGTGGACGCTCTCCGGTTCCGCCGACGGCGCCACCTGGACCACGCTCGACAGTCGCACTCTGGAAGCGCCCTTCGAAAACCGCTTCCAGACGAAGGAGTTCACCTGCGCCGACACCGCGGCCCACCGCTTCTACCGGTTCGACTTCGTCCCCAAGGCGGGCGTGAGCCACTTTCAGGTGAGCGAGATCGGCCTGGCCGGCGTCGACCTCGGCGCGGGCGGTGCGATGTACCTGTCGTCGCCGAGCGGCCATTCCAAGGGGTCGGGTGCCGGGACCGGGCGCCGGGCCACGGACATCTCGTCTTCGGTGGACGGCGACCCGGCGACGGTCTGGCGGGTCGACGCAGCCGCGCCGGCGGTCGTATGGCAGGTGGAGCTGCCCCGGGCGGTGGCCGTCACGTCGTACGCGCTGACGGCGGCCCCGGACCGTCCGAAGGACGACCCCCGGAGATGGCGGCTGGAGGGGTCACAGGACGGGCGTAACTGGACGACCCTCGACACACAGAACCCCGAAGCACCCTTCGCCGACCGCGGCGAAAGACGGGCCTTCCGGATCGGCGACAGCACGGCCTACCGCGCCTACCGGCTCACCCTGACCCCCGGCGCGTCCTCAACAGGCCTTCAGATCGCGGAGATCGCGCTGGAAGGCAAGGGCTTCGACACGCGCACGCAGCGCACGGTCGTCAACTACCGGCGCTCCCTCGACTTCGTGAACGGCGTCCATGTCACCCGCTTCGGCGCACCGGGACGGCGCGTCCTGCGCGAGGCCTTCGCCGGCCGGTCCGCCGACGTCATGGTCTTCCGGTACACGTCGGAGCGTGCCAGAGGACTCTCCGGAGCGATATCGCTCGCGTCCGCACAGGACAAGGCCCCGACGACCGTCGACGCCGGCGCCGGACGGATCTCCTTCAGCGGTGTCATGGGCAACGGCCTCAAGCACGCGTGCACCGTCCAGGCCGTGCACACCGACGGCGACCTCCACGCCGACGGTTCGATGCTCCGCTTCAGCGACTGCACGACCCTGACCCTGTTCCTCGACGCCCGCACCGACTACAAGCTCGACGCCGCCGCCGGATGGCGCGGAGCCGATCCCGAACCGGCCGTCGCAGGGACGCTCCGCAAGGCGGCCGCCCGGCCCTACGACCGACTGCGCGACGAGCACACCGCCGAGATGCGCGCCCTGATGAACCGCGTCTCGGTCTCCTGGGGCACCTCCGACGACGCAGTCGTCGCCACGCCCACCGACGACCGGCTGGCGCGCTACGCGGCCGGCGGCCAGGACCCGACGCTCGAACAGACGATGTTCGACTACGGCCGGTACCTGCTGATCAGTTCCTCGCGCCCGAACGGCCTGCCCGCCAACCTCCAGGGCCTGTGGAACGACAGCAACCAGCCGCCGTGGGCCTCCGACTACCACACCAACATCAATGTCCAGATGAACTACTGGGGAGCCGAGACGACGAACCTGCCGGAGTGCCACGAGGCGCTCGTCCGGTTCATCGAGCAGGTGGCGGTGCCCAGCCGCGTGGCGACCCGCAACGCCTTCGGCAAGGACACGCGCGGCTGGACCGCCCGCACCAGCCAGAGCGTCTTCGGCGGCAACGCGTGGGAGTGGAACACCGTCGCGAGCGCCTGGTACGCACAACACCTGTACGAGCACTGGGCGTTCACTCAGGACCTGGACTACCTCCGGTCCCTCGCGTACCCGATGATCAAGGAGATCTGCCAGTTCTGGGAAGACCATCTCAAGGAGCGCGAGGACGGACTCCTCGTCGCGCCGAACGGCTGGTCCCCCGAGCACGGGCCGCGCGAGGACGGCGTCATGTACGACCAGCAGATCATCTGGGACCTCTTCCAGAACTACCTCGACTGCGAGTCGGAGCTCAAGGCCGACCCCGCCTACCGCGCCAAGGTCGCGGACATGCAGGCACGCCTCGCACCGAACAAGATCGGCAAGTGGGGCCAGTTGCAGGAGTGGCAGGAGGACATCGACAGCCCCACCGACATCCACCGCCACACCTCGCACCTCTTCGCGGTCTACCCAGGACGCCAGATCACCCCTGCGACCGCCGAGTTCGCGGCCGCCGCCCTCGTCTCGCTCAAAGCCCGGTGCGGGGAGAAGGAGGGCGTTCCGTTCACGGCGGCGACGGTGTCGGGCGACAGCCGCCGCTCGTGGACCTGGCCCTGGCGGGCGGCCCTCTTCGCCCGTCTCGGAGACGGGCACCGCGCCCAGATCATGCTGCGCGGGCTGCTGACCTACAACACGCTGCCCAACCTGTTCTGCAACCACCCGCCCTTCCAGATGGACGGCAACTTCGGGATCTCGGGCGCTGTCGCGGAGATGCTCCTGCAGAGCCACGACGGCGTCATCCAGTTGCTGCCGGCGCTGCCGGACGACTGGAAGGCCAAGGGTTCCTTCACCGGACTGCGTGCCCGTGGCGGATACGAGGTCAGCTGCACGTGGCGGGACGGGAAGGTCACCTCGTACAGGATCGTCGCCGACCGGGCGCGGAACCAGAAGCGAGTCACCGTGCGGGTGAACGGCATCGACAAGAAGGTGAAGCCGGCCAAGCCCTGACGGAGCCGTGCGCGGGCCTTGTTTGACCTTGACACGGTGACAAGGCCTTCACTGCTCGCCGAGGAGGTGGTCTCCATGACGGCCACGGGGCAGGGGACAGATGCGGTACGGGCGCTCCAGGGGTTGGAGGACGAGAGGTCGTCGGTGCGGCTGCGGGCCGCTCTGGCGGTCGGGACGACGCCCGACCCGGGGTTCGTCGGCAAGCTCGTCGAGCGGTGCGCGATCGAGCCCGAGTTCTTCGTCCGCGACATGCTGACCTGGGCGCTCACCCGCCACCCGGTGTCCCTGACGCTCCCCGCGCTGCTCCGCGAAGTCGGCTCGGAGCACGCGCAGGCACGGAGCCAGGCGCTGCACACACTGTCCAAGATCGGGGACCGGCAGGCCTGGCCGGTGATCACACGCGCGCTGCTGTCCGACGCCGACGACGAAGTGGCGCGGGCCGCTTGGCGGACGGCGGTCGTGCTCGTGCCTGTTGGGGAGGAATCCGCTCTGGCGGAGGTGCTGGTGACGCAGCTCGGTCGCGGTGGGCGGGAGACGCAGCTGAGTCTCAGCCGGGCGCTGGTCGAGCTGGGCGAGGTGATCGTGCCGGCTCTGCTTGCCGCGACCAAGGTCTCCGACCCGGGCGTGCGCGCGCACGCGCTCGCCACGCAACGGCTGCTGCGCGACCCGGACACCGGGTTCGAGTTCGCGATCGAGGAGGCGAAACGCGTCGTCGCCCTGGGCGGGTCCGGCCACGAGGGATGATGGGGCGTGTTGATCGGTGAGGTGGCGCGACGGTCCGGGGTCAGTGCCCGCATGCTCCGGCATTACGAGTCGCTCGGACTGGTGCGTCCCTCGGGGCGTACCGGCTCCGGGTACCGGGAGTACTCCATGGAGGACATCCAGCGGGTCTTCCATATCGAGAGCCTGAGGTCGCTGGGGTTGTCGCTGCGTGAGATCGGGCGTGCGCTTCACGACCCCGGTTTCACGCCCTCGGCGCTCGTCGACGACCTCATCCGTCAGACGCGCGAACGCATCGCGGCGGAGACCGAGTTGCTCACACGGCTGCGCCGGATCCGTGCCGCGGAGCCCGCCGACTGGGAGAACGTCCTCCAGGTCGTCCCACTCCTCCAGGCTCTGGGTTCCAAGAGCGCCGACGCGCGCCAGCGCGCGGCGCTCTCGTCGGGCGAAGAGGTTCCCGTGCCGGTGGAGGCCCTGGTCGAGGCGGTGCTGAACGAGACGGACACCAACGTCGCCGGGGCTCTTCGCTGGGCCCTGGCGCGTTCGGGCGACGGCGGCCCGGCACTCCTGGCGCAGGGCCTCGGCTCACCGGTGGCCGCGGTGCGGGAACGTGCCGTGCGGTCCCTCGTCGAGATGCCCGGCGACGAGGCCACCGCGCGACTGCGGGACGCCCTCACGCACCCCGACGCCGTGGTCCGCGGGTACGCGGCTCTGGCGCTCGGGGCACGTGGTGTGGCCGACGCGGTCCCGACGCTCCTGGACATGATCGTGCGGGGAAGGAACGACACCGACGCGGCCGACGCGCTGAGCGTGCTGTCGAGCGACACCACACTGGCTGATCAGATCGCGACCGGTCTCCTCGACCGCCTCGCTTCCGGCACCACCGAAGCGCCTGCACGTGGACGGCTGACCCAGGCGCTGGCGGGCATCCCGGGGTCCAGGGCGTCAGATGCCCTGGTGGAGCTGTCGCACGACGGGGACCGCGCCGTCGCGCTGACCGCGGCGTACTTGCTTCGGCTGCGTGACGGGTCCGGCCGGGATTGACGGTCAGTGGTGGGCGTGAACCACCGCGTGCCCCTTGCCACGGCCGATCATCCACTTGTTGACGGGCGTGGTGATCACGAAAGCGATCGCGAAGCCGCCCAGCAGTGCGGACCAGAACAGCCCGTCGGACAACTGGGCGTCCATCGCGCCGGGCGTGAGGGCGACGATGCCGTTGTCGACGATCTCCATCACGGCGATGGAGACGGTGTCGGCGGCGAGCGCGACCTTGATCGCCGTACTGAAGTCCAGGCCGGCTCGACGGACCGCGAACAGCGTGAAGGAGTAGCCGAAGAGGAACGCGAGCGCGATGGCCAGGATCATGGTGGGCACGTTCCCCCACTTCAGGGCTGTGCCGACGACCATGCCCAGGATCTCGCCGATGGCGCAGCCGGTCAGGCAGTGCAGTGTCGCCTTGACCGCCGTCCCCCAGGACGCTCCGGTGTGCCCGTCGTGGTCCGCGTGGTCGTGCATGGTGCCGGCGTGCTGCGCGCTCTGGTCCATAACCCGTCCCCAATCCCGTCGAGTGAGCCCCGGTCTGTGAGCCTCACAGTCAAGGACTATATACCCCCCGGGGGTACCGTGTCAGGGTGCGTGCAGGAGGCCGGGCCTGCTTCAGGTCCTCGACCGTGGTTTCACGCGGCGCACGTCAAGATTCTCTTCCGCCCGGTTCCACTGTGACGCGGAACGTCTGCTGGTGCATCCGGGGTATGGACGGTCTGCCGTACCGACCTACTCGGTGTTCGGACCGCGGCGGCCGGAATCCGACCGGGTCGACATTGCCTCTCTTTTGCGCTTGGCTGCGGACCAGACCTTTTCATGATCCGGGGGGATCCCTATGAACCGCGCCGTCCGCGCCGTCCGCGCTGTCCGCACCGTCCGAGCAGCCGCCTGCACCGTCGCCGTCGCCGGTCTCACGCTCGGCCTCGGCGCCTGTTCCGAGGCGGTCGACCAGGTCGACAAGGCGGTGGACGAGACGTACGAAGTCACCTACGAGGTCACGGGGAAGAACATCGACTCGATCGAATTCCACGGCGGCGGTGGCAAGGCCACGAAGCCGAAGATCGAGTCGGTGTCGAGCCCCGAGCTGCCCTGGAGAAAGACGGTCACACTGCGCGGCATCATGCCCCCTGCGGTCATGCCGGTCGCCGCGGACCTCGAAGCCGCCCAGGTGACATGCAAGATCACCTACAAGGGCAAGGTACTCGACGAGCAGACCGCCAAGAGCCTGCTGACCACCGGCGGCTGCACCGCGCAGTCCCCGGTCACGGGGTAACCCCGGGCGGCCCGTCGGCCGGCGCCGAAGTGCACTTCCTTGTCGAGCCGTTTCAGTCCGCCGGCAGCCACCTTGGCCCGTACAGCGCGGTGTCGGCTCCTGTGGCCAGGGCCCAGTAGCGGTCCCCGAAGGACCAGTGCCACCACTCGGTGGGATAGTTCACCAGGCCCGCGGCGGCCAGTGCGTCGCCGAGCACCCGGCGGTTGGCCCGCGCTTCGGGGCCGATGGTGGGGGCGTCGGTGTAACACGCGCCGTCGCTCTCTTCCGGGCTGGCGTTCACCCGGGTTCCCATGTCGAGTTCCCGCCCGTCGGCGGAGACGAGGGTGAGGTCCACGGCGGCGCCGGCGCTGTGCGGTGCGATCTCCGGCGGGGATACGTACCGGCTCGCCGCCTCGCGGACCTGCGTCGGCGAGAAGTCCGGATTGCCGGCTCGCAGTTCGTCGGCATAGCGCTCGAAGTAGTGACTCTGCAGCGCGGGTGGCCGGTAGCCCTCGACGAACAGCAGCCGGAGGCCGGCCGGGAGCTGCTGCTGAGCCTGGAGCACACGGGTCAGGACCCCTTCGCGCAGATACGCGAACGCCCCCACAGGGTCGGCCTTGCGGGAGTCCATGGCGAGGGACACCTCGAGCCGGACGTCGACGAGTGGTTCGCCGCAGTCGGCTACCGGGATCGCCGCTACCCGTGGGTCTGACATCAGCACGATCTCGTTCATGCACGGATCGTCGTCGACCACCGGCTCGGCCGGGGCCGTGAAAACGAGTCGTTCGAGGGCGAACGAAGACGACTGTCACTCCCCGGTGCGCCGCCGGAGCCCGTGGTGGGCGAGGAGCCAGTGGCCGAAGAGGGCTCCGCCGTAGACGACGTAGCCGACGCCGATGAGCCAGGACTCCACCACGAGGACGACTCCGACGGCTCCGTAGCTGATCGCATTGGTGACGATCAGGGGCGTGAAGACGAAGTGGGAGAACGTGCGCAGGCCGACCAGGCCCAGCATGGTGGCCGCCGCCCCGGGGAGCAGATCGCTCCAGCGGACCTGTCCGCCCAGCAGGAAACGCTGCCCCCACCAGAAGAACAGCACACCGGACGCCGAGCTCAGCGCGATCCGCTCCGGCCCTGTGACGAGGCTCCGTGTCTGTACCTCCTGGTACAGGTACGCGGTCATGGCGATCATCCACACCGCTTGACGCCAGACCCGGTGCCAGGGGCCCGCCGACAGGCCCCAGATCCGCTCGTAGCCGTTCTGCACGCTTCCCCCGAGCGCGATGCCGAAGACGGCGAGTGCGACTCCGCCGAGCACACTGGTCGTGCCGATGACTTTGCGCGGGGGGCTGATGATGTCCGTGAGCAGACGAGCGGACCGCCCGGACAGCCCCATGCCGTCGGCCAGCCACAGTGCGAATCCGCCACGCTCCAGGGGATCGGCGGCGGCGACCACGATCAGCAGCGGCGCCAGCGTGACCAGGGCGAGCATGGCGAACCCGGTGGCCCGGTGCAGCAGCTCCAGGTCGCGTCCCTGCCGGACGAGGGTGTGCGCGCCCAGGCGTTCCCACCCGTGCTGGACCGTACGCCCCAGCCGGTTCACGGCATGCCGACTCGTACCCACACGACGGGCGTGACCGGCCGTCGGCCCGCCACGCCGTGTGTCGCCCTGCGCGGTGTCCGCGGTGCGGTGCCGGTCACCGTTCGTTCTCCTCCCGGTACGCTCTCCGTCCCCGTCGCGGAATGCGTTGACCGTTTCGAAATGACACAAACGCCGCAGGAACGAAACCCCGGCCGTCGGAACGTCACCCGGGCGGCCGCCCCTCATGTGCGTCCGGCGGGCGGTCGCATCACGCGACGGCGGTTCCCTCCAGCTCGACCATCTGGCCGGGGACCGCCAGCCGTGTCACCCCCGAGCATCGTGGTGGCCGGCGCGGCCTCGGCGGCGCCCAGCCGCGACGCCGGCACGCCGTAGTGCTGGAGAAGAAGGTCGACGTCGGTGGTGTGCCCGGAGACGATCTCACCCTGGTGGAATCCCATCTCCACCGACCACGTGACCGGGTTGACTGCCGTTCGGTCCACTGCCACTTGAGTTCCAGGGCACCGCGCTGGCGGTCCGCGCCGAAGAAACCGACGCGGAGGGCCGGCTGCGGATGGAGGTGACCTTCCAGGATTCCGGACACGCCGAATGGGCCCTGTGGCAGCTCACCACCGACGCGGAAGCCCTCGCCCCGCAGTGGTTGCGCGTCTCCCTGCGCAACCGCGCCGCCGCGCCGGCCACCCGCTACGGAGCATCATCCTGAGATCCGTGGCCGACGGCCGCCGAGCGCGCCGCGCCCATCGCGCCCGGGCTGAGCCGTTCAGCCGGTGCGGTACAGAGCCGTCAGCAGTTCGACGGCGGACTGGGTGGCGGGATGAGGGTCGTCCCGCCACCAGGCGAGGCGTACGACGATCGGCTCGGCGTCGAGCACCGGCAGATAGGCCACGCCTGGCCTCGGGTACTGGTGGGCGGTGGACTCCGCGGTCATGCCGACGCACCGGCCGCTCGAGATGACGGTGAGCCAGTCGTCGACGTCGTGGGTCTCCTCGGTCGCCGGACGCGAGTCCGGCGGCCAGAGCTCCGGGGTGGTCGTCCCGGTCCGGCGGTCCACCAGCAGCGTGCGCTGCGCGAGATCGGACAGCCGGACGGAACTGCTCGAAGCGAGGGGGTCGTCGGCGGAGACGGCGGCCACGCGCCGCTCCAGCCCCACGATGGCCGCGTCGAACCGCCGGTCGTCCAGGGGCCTGCGGACCACCGCGAGGTCGCAGGCGCCTTCCCCGAGACCGGCGGTGGCGGAGTTGGACCGGATCAGATGCAGATCCGTGCCGGGGTGTGCCTTCGCCCAGCGGCGCTGGAAGGCGGCCGTGTGCCGGCCCACGGCCGACCAGGCGTAGCCGACACGCAGACTCGTGTGGCCCGAGGTGGCCTCCCGGACCAGGTGGTCCGCCTCGGCCAGCACCCTCCTCGCCTGTGCGACCACCCTCAGCCCGGTCGCCGTCGGCGTCACCTCCCGCGAGGTGCGGCGCAACACCCTCACACCCAGGACCCGTTCGAGCGAGGCCAGAGTCCGGGACACGGCGGCCTGGGAGACGCCGAGTGCGATGGCCGCGTCGGTGAAGGTGCCCTCGTCCACGATGGCGACGAGACACCGTAGGTGCCGGAGCTCCAGATCCATGAGCCCAGCGTATAGACAGCGATGCAGATGCATTTTGCGAAGGCGAGGTCGTCCCACACGATCGGCACATGCGAGCCGATGCCACCGCCGTCCCCGCGGGACATACCGCCGAGCCCTTGCCTCCCGAGCCGTCCCGAGGGCGTCTGGCCGGAGTGGCCACCATGATCGGCAGCGGTCTGTCCAACCAGACCGGCGCCGCGATCGGCTCCCTCGCCTTCCCCGTGCTCGGGCCGGTCGGCGTCGTCGCGGTCCGCCAGTACGTCGCGGCCGTCGCGCTCACGGCTGTCGCACGCCCCGGGCTGCGCAGCCTCACCTGGTGGCAGTGGCGGCCGGTGCTGGGACTGGCCTTGGTGTTCGGGACGATGAACCTGTCCCTCTACACCGCCATCGACCGGATCGGACTCGGCCTCGCGGTCACCCTGGAGTTCCTGGGCCCGCTGGCCATCGCGCTGGGCGGAGCGCGCCGCCGGGTCGACGCGTGGTGTGCGGTGATCGCCGCGGCAGGCGCCGTCACCCTCATGCGTCCGCGGCCCTCGACCGACTACCTGGGCCTCGGGCTGGGGCTGCTGGCCGCGTGCTGCTGGGCCTCGTACATCATCCTCAACCGGACCGTGGGCCGTCGCGTACCCGGGGCGCAGGGGTCCGCGGCGGCCGCTCTCGTGTCCGCCGTGATGTTCCTGCCCGTCGGCATCGCGGTGGTCCTGCGTCATCCTCCGACCGCCGGCGCCATCGGCTGTGCCGTCGCCGCCGGTGTGCTCTCCTCGGCCGTCCCCTATCTCGCCGACCTGTTCACCCTGCGCCGCGTGCCCGCGCAGGCGTTCGGCCTCTTCATGAGCGTCAACCCGCTCCTCGCCGCCCTAGTGGGCTGGATCGGACTCGGGCAGGGGCTGGGCGGCGCGGAGTGGGCGGCGATCGCGGCCGTCGTCTCCGCCAACACCGCCGGCATGCTCGCCCGGGGCGGCCGGTGTACAGCGGGTTGAGGCACGGGAGCACGGCGGGAACCGTGTCGCACATCGAGCGCTTCTTTGCCTGCTGCGCATCGCCGCGTGCGACTTCCGGCCGCCCGGTTCCGGCCGAGTCCGCCCGGTTCCGGCTGACCCCTTGACCCTCGGCGCACCCTCCCCGATGCTCAGTTGCGTATAGCGGTGCGTGTACCTGATGAGGCAACTCATGGGCAGCGCGCCCGCGCGTGTTTCCCGTCTGAGGAGCAGCTCATGGCTCACGAGGTTCGTGCCGTCGTCGCCCGGAAGAAGGGCGCACCGGTTTCCGTCGAGACGATCGTCGTCCCCGATCCCGGCCCGGGTGAGGCGCTGGTCAAGGTCGAGGCGTGCGGCGTCTGCCACACCGACCTCCACTACCGCGAGGGCGGGATCAACGACGAGTTCCCCTTCCTGCTGGGACACGAGGCGGCCGGCCGCGTCGAGGCCGTGGGGGAGGGCGTCACCGGCGTCCAGCCCGGTGACTTCGTCATCCTCAACTGGCGTGCCGTCTGCGGCCAGTGCCGGGCGTGCAGCAAGGGCAAGCCCTGGTACTGCTTCGCCACGCACAACGCGACGCAGCCGATGACGCTGCTCGACGGCACCCCGCTCTCGCCCGCCCTCGGCATCGGCGCCTTCGCGGAGAAGACGCTGGTCGCGGCCGGACAGTGCACCAAGGTGGACCCGGCCGCACCGGCGACGGCCGCCGGTCTGCTCGGCTGCGGTGTCATGGCGGGCTTCGGCGCCGCCGTGAACACCGGCGCCGTCGGCCGGGGGGACTCCGTCGCCGTCATCGGCTGCGGCGGTGTCGGCATGGCGGCCGTCGCGGGCGCCCGGCTCGCCGGCGCGTCCAAGGTCATCGCCGTCGACATCGACCGGCGCAAGCTCGACCGGGCCATGGCCATGGGGGCCACCCACACGGTCGACGGCACGAAGGGCGACGTCGTGGAGGCGGTGCGCGAACTGACCGGAGGGTTCGGCGCCGACGTCGTCGTCGAGGCGGTCGGCCGCCCCGAGACGTACCGGCAGGCCTTCTACGCCCGGGACCTGGCCGGCACGGTCGTGCTGGTCGGTGTGCCCACCCCGGAGATGAAGGTGGAGCTGCCGCTCCTCGACGTCTTCGGGCGGGGCGGTTCGCTGAAGTCCAGCTGGTACGGCGACTGCCTGCCCTCGCGTGACTTCCCGGCCCTCATCGACCTGTACCTGGGCGGCCGGTTCGACCTGGACGCCTTCGTCTCCGAGACCATCGGCCTCGGTGACGTGGAGGAGGCCTTCGAGAAGATGCACGGCGGCGACGTGCTGCGCTCCGTGGTGGTGCTGTGATGGCCGGCGCACCGCGCGTCGAACACCTCGTCACGAGCGGCACCTTCAGTCTCGACGGCGGCACCTGGGACGTGGAGAACAACGTCTGGATCATCGGTGACGACGACGAGGTGGTCGTCATCGACGCGGCGCACGACTCCGACGCCGTCCTGGAGGCCGTCGGCGACCGGCGCCTGTCGGCCGTCGTGTGCACCCACGCCCATGACGACCACGTGCGCGCGGCACCGGACGTCGCACTCGCCACGGGCGCTCCCGTCCTCCTGCACCCCGACGACCAGGTGCTCTGGAAGATGACGCACCCGAACCGGCGCCCCGACGGACCACTCGCCGACGGCGACGAGATCGTCGTGGCGGGCATCGGCCTGCGCGTCCTGCACACACCCGGGCACGCGCCCGGGGCCGTGTGCCTGTACGCCCCCGACCTGGGGGCACTGTTCAGCGGCGACACGCTGTTCGCGGGCGGACCCGGCGCGACCGGACGCTCGTACAGCGACTTCGGCACCATCATCACCTCGATCGGTGAGCGGCTGCTGACGCTCCCGGGCGAGACGGTCGTCCACACCGGACACGGCGACACGACCACCGTCGAGGCGGAAGCCCCGCACCTGGAGGAGTGGGCCGCCCGCGGCTGGTGACACGGGCGTCGCCCCGCCCGGCCCCGGCCGTCACAGCCCGCCATGGCCGTCACAGCCCGCCATGGCCGTCACAGCCCCGCCGTGGCCGGAACCCGTCGGTCTTGTCGGCCCCTCCCCGCTGGTGGGCCTGAGCGGCGGGTTCCGGCGCCCGGAATGTGCGGCGCCGACGTTCCCGATGCCCCGGTTCTGCGGGGGTGCCCCGCCCTGACCTGCGTTTCTCATCATGCGCAACGTTCCGCATGATGCAACGCGAAATATGGGCGTCGGGTGTCCCGTGAACTCCTTGACAAGGGTTTGCGGGCGCCTCC
The DNA here is from genome assembly GCF_000158955.1 of Streptomyces viridochromogenes DSM 40736. Lineage (GTDB taxonomy): Bacteria > Actinomycetota > Actinomycetes > Streptomycetales > Streptomycetaceae > Streptomyces > Streptomyces venetus. The sequence continues at coordinate 8,006,692 of NZ_GG657757.1, forward strand.
AAACTGGCGTTGCGTTCACCGCAATCCGTTCCGCTATACGCACCGAGGTGTCATGATGATTCCCGCGTGCCGTCTCGTGGATCTGCCCCGAGGCGAGGCCCACAGGCTCGACATCGACCCGCCGGTCTCGGTGTTCCACACCGATGACGGCGAACTCTTCGCCATCGACGACACATGCACCCACCAGGACGCCTCGCTCGCCGACGGCTGGCTGGAGGGATGCGAGGTCGAATGCCCGCTGCATGCCTCGAAGTTCAACCTCAAGACCGGAGCCGTCGACGCCCCGCCGGCCAAGCTCCCGGTGCGCACGCACGAGGTCTTCGTCGAGGACGGCATGATCTATGTCCGGCTGTCCACGTCGGCCCCGAACCTGCCTCCCTGCATCGCCGCCCGGCTGGCCGGGGGCGTCGCGTGAGGACGGTGGCCGTGGTGGGCGCGTCGCTGGCGGGTCTGTCAGCGGCGCGCTCGTTGCGCAAGCAGGGATACGACGGACGGCTCGTCGTCATCGGCGACGAGATACATCGCCCCTACGACAGGCCGCCCCTGTCCAAGGAGTTCCTGGCCGGCGGTATCGGCGAAGCCGATCTCGCACTGGAGCCGGACGACGAGGACCTGCGGGCGGAGTGGCTCCTCGGAGCCCGCGCCGCCGGACTCGCCACCACGCCGCGCGCCGTGCGGCTCACCGACGGCCGCGAGGTGAGAGCCGACGGCATCGTCATCGCCACCGGCGCCTCCGCCCGGACCCTGCCCGGCATGGAAGGTCTGACCGGTGTGCACACCCTGCGCACCCTGGACGACGCCCGCGCCCTGCGCGACGAACTGGCCCTGGGCGGACGCCTGGTGGTGATCGGCGGTGGCTTCATCGGCGCCGAGGTCGCCTCCACCGCCCACGCTCTCGGCCTCGACGCGACCATCGTCGAGGCGGCGCCCACACCCCTGGCCGGACCGCTCGGCGCGACCATGGGGAGCATCGTCTCCGCCCTCCACACCGACCACGGGGTACGCCTGTTGTGCGGGGTGGGCGTCAAGGGGCTGAGCGGCGAGACCCGCGTCGACGCCGTCCTGCTGGAGGACGGCCGCAGCATCCCCGCCGACATCGTCGTCGTGGGTGTGGGCGCCCGTCCCTGCGTGGAGTGGCTGCAGGGCTCCGGCGTCGAGCTCGGCGACGGCGTCACGTGCGGTGCGGACGGTCGTACCAGCCTCGCCGGGGTCGTCGCGGTCGGCGACTGCGCCTCCTGGTACGACCCGCGCGCGGGCACCCACCGCCGCGTCGAGCACTGGACCGGAGCCCGGGAACGCCCCGACGCGGCCGTCGCCGCACTGCTGTCCTGGGGCGAGTCCGAACCGGGTGTACCCCGGCCGCCGTACTTCTGGTCCGACCAGTACGGCGTGAAGATCCAGTTCGCGGGCAACGCGGCCCGCGCCGACAGCGTGACCATCGAGGAAGGCACAGCGGACGACCGCAACGTCCTGGCCGTCTACCGGCGTGCCGGACACCCGGTCGCCGTCCTCGGGATGAACCAGCCGCGGCTGTTCACACGCTGGCGCAAGCAGCTCGCGGCCAAGGCGTCCTGACAAGGACCGTCGGTGCGCTGCTCCTTGCTCGACGACGTCCGGTGCGGCTCGTCCCCGCGCGCGTGCCCGACCCACGACGCTTCCCCGAGGAGTGCCCTGTGACCTCGACCGGCCTGCCGGAAAGCCTGATCACGACCCTCCCCGGCTCCTCCTACACGGATCCGGAGATCTTCGCCCAGGAACAGGAACACATCTTCGAGGCGATGTGGTTCTGCGCCGTGCGCTCCGCCGACCTCGCCAGGTCCGGCGTCTTCCGGACCGTGCAGGTGGGCCGCGAGAGCATCCTCGTCACCCGGGCACGGGACAACTCCGTACGTGCCTTCTTCAACGTCTGCCGGCACCGCGGAGCCAAGCTCTGCACAGCGGAGGCCGGCGAGGTCAAACGCGCCTTCCAATGCCCCTACCACGCCTGGACGTACGACCTGACCGGCAAACTCGTCGCGGCGCCCAACCTCACCAAGATGCCCGACGTCGGCCGCACCGAGTACGGGCTGGCCGCCGTGGCCACACACGAATGGCTCGGCTATGTCTGGGTGTGCCTCGCAGAGAACCCGCCCCCCTTCGACGAGGTCGTACGGGACGTGGTCGCGCGTCTCGGCGACACGAAGTCCATCGAGCGCTACGGCATCGAGGATCTGGACCTCGGCAGACGGATCGTCTACGACGTCAAGGCGAACTGGAAACTCATCGTCGAGAACTTCATGGAGTGCTACCACTGCGCGACGATCCACCCCGAGCTCACCGAGGTGCTCCCCGAGTTCGCCGACGGGTACGCCGCCCAGTACTACGTGGGACACGGCGCGGAGTTCGGCTCCGAGGTCAAGGGCTTCACCGTCGACGGCTCCGAAGGCCTCGACCGCATTCCGGGCGTCACCGAGGACCAGGACCGCCGTTACTACGCGATCACCGTCCGGCCGCAGGTGTTCGTCAACCTCGTGCCCGACCATGTCGTCTTCCACCGGATGTACCCGGTCGCCGCGGACCGCACGATCGTCGAGTGCGACTGGCTCTTCCACAAGCACGTCGTCGAGAGCGGCAAGGACGTCAGCCGGTCGGTGGAGCTCTTCGACCGAGTCAACCGGCAGGACTTCGACGCGTGCGAGCGCTGCCAGCCCGCCATGAGCTCCCGGCTGTACGCCAAGGGCGGAGTGCTCGTGCCCAGCGAGCATCACATCGGCGCGTTCCACGCCTTCGTCCAGGAGCGGCTGGACGCGGGGCGGCCGCGGTAGCGCGGCGGGGTCAGCCCAGGTAACCCATCCGGTGGCTGACCTCTTCCGCGCCCTTGATCAGCACCGGAGCGAAGTCGTGCATACGGTCCTCGGTGAGCCGGTACGCCGGTCCCGAGGCGCTGATCGCCGCGATGACCTCTCCGTCCCTGTTGCGGACCGGAGCGGCCATCGCGTGCAGCCCTGCCTCGAACTCCTCCAGAGTCCAGGAGTAGCCACGCTCCCGCGCCTCGGCGAGGTTCTTCTCGAGCTTCGTCTTCGCGGTCAGAGTGCGCGGCGTCATCTTCTTCAGACCCGCCTGCGACAGCAGCGCGGCACGCTCCTTCGGCGGCATGTGGGCCAGCAGGATCTTGCCGCTGGAGGTGGCGTGCAGCGGCGTCAGCTGGCCGACCCAGTTGAACGCCGTGACGGCACCCGGACCGCGCACCTGGTACAGGTTGATCGCGTACTGCTCCTGCATCACGGCGAGGTTCACGGTCTCACCGATCTCCTCGGCGAGACGCTCGCAGACCGGGCGGCTCTGCTGGGTGATGTCGATGCGCCCGGTGACCGCGCCGGCGAGACGCACGATGCCGAAACCGAGGCGGTACTTGCCGCGCTCGCCCGCCTGTTCCACCAGGCCGCGCACCTCCAGGGCGCCGAGCAGCCGGAACGCGGTGGACTTGTGGACGTCGATCTCGGCGGCCACCTCGCTGACGCCGGCTTCCCCGCGCCGGGCCAGGATCTCCAGGACGGTGATGGCGCGGTCGACGGACTGCACCCCGCCGGTCGGCGCACTTGTCGTTTCGGTATCTGGATGGTAGTTGCTCACAACGCAACTATACGGGCGTTAAACATAGCCGACAGGGGTGCAGGTCACGGGCTTTGCACAGACAATCGGGAAGTTGCGCTGTTCGCAACCTGGTGCGCATGGAGATACCGGTACTAGCATGCCGCGCATTCTCTACGGCGCTAGCGAGACGAGGCCTCATGGCTCACGTGCAGTACGACTTCGTCATCGTAGGTGGTGGATCGGCCGGCAGTGCACTGGCCAACCGGCTCTCCGCCGACCCGGGCAACCGCGTGCTGGTCCTGGAGGCGGGCAGGCCCGACTATCCCTGGGACGTCTTCATCCACATGCCCGCGGCACTGACCTACCCGATCGGCAGCCGCTTCTACGACTGGAAGTACGAGTCCGAACCGGAGCCCCACATGGGTGGGCGGCGCGTCTACCACGCGCGAGGCAAGGTGCTGGGCGGTTCCAGCAGCATCAACGGCATGATCTTCCAGCGCGGCAACCCCATGGACTACGAGCGCTGGGCCGCCGACCCCGGCATGGAGACCTGGGACTACGCGCACTGCCTGCCGTACTTCCGGCGGATGGAGAACTGTCTGGCCGCCGACCCCGACGACGAGTTCCGCGGCCACGACGGGCCCCTCGTCCTCGAACGCGGCCCCGGGACCAGCCCGCTCTTCGAGGCCTTCCTCAAGGCCACCGAGGAGGCGGGCCACGCTCCCACCGAGGACGTGAACGGCTACCGGCAGGAAGGCTTCGCCAGGTTCGACCGCAACGTGCACCGCGGACGCCGGCTGTCGGCGGCGAAGGCGTACCTCAAGCCCGTGCGGAAGCGGCCCAACCTCACCGTCACCACCCGCGCCCTGGTCACCCGCGTCCTCTTCGAAGGCAAACGGGCCGTCGGCGTCGAGTACCGGCGCGGTCGCGGCAGACCCCAGCGGGTCCATGCCCGCGAAGTCATCCTCTGCGGAGGTGCGATCAACTCCCCGCAACTGCTCCAGCTCTCCGGCGTCGGCAACGCCGAGGAACTCAGCGCGCTCGGCATCGACGTCGTCCACGATCTGCCGGGTGTCGGCGAGAACCTCCAGGACCACCTGGAGGTGTACATCCAGTACGCCTGCAAGCAGCCCGTCTCCATGCAGCCCTACCTCGCGAAGTGGCGCGCCCCCTTCATCGGCCTGCAGTGGCTCCTGCGCACCGGCCCCGCCGCCACCAACCACTTCGAGGCGGGCGGCTTCGTCCGCGGCAACGAGGATGTGGACTACCCCAACCTGATGTTCCACTTCCTGCCCGTCGCGGTCCGCTACGACGGCTCCGTGCCCGCCGGAGGACACGGCTACCAGGTGCATGTCGGGCCCATGTACTCCGACGCCATCGGCTCGGTGAAGATCAAGAGCAGGGACCCGGCCGAACACCCCGCGTTGCGCTTCAACTACCTGTCTACCGAACAGGACCGCCGCGAGTGGGTCGAGGCCGTCAGGGTCGCGCGCAAACTGCTCAACCAGCCCGCCATGGCCCCGTACAACGCCGGGGAGATCTCGCCCGGACCGTCCGTCGAGACCGACGAGGAGATCCTCGCCTGGGTCGCCAAGGACGGCGAGACCGCGCTGCACCCGTCCTGCACCTGCAAGATGGGCACCGACGAGATGGCGGTCGTGGACCCTGCCGACCTGCGGGTGCACGGGGTGGAAGGGCTACGGGTTGTCGACGCCTCCGTCATGCCCTACATCACCAACGGCAACATCTACGCGCCGGTGATGATGATCGCCGAGAAGGCGGCCGACCTCATCCTCGGCAAGGAGCCGCTGCCGCCGTCCAGGGCCGCCTACTACCGGTACCGTAGCGCACCCGCGTAACCTGCAGTTTTCAGACAGCTGATTGGCCCGGAAACGAAGCGTTCCGGGCCTGTCGGCGACACGCTCTCCGGACTGCCTCCGTGGCAAAAACGTCATCGGTCAACCCCTTGACGTGGGTTCCCGCCTTATCCAGAGTGTTCCACCACAAGCAATACGGTGCGCGATGCGCAACGCGATTCGCTCGAAGGGCTCCCGACGTGGCAGACCTGTTCGTGGATGGAAAGTGGCGAGATCCGGTGGCCGGAGGCCTCCGGGACATCCGTTGTCCCGCCGACGGCACGCTCTCCGTGACCGTGTCCGAAGGCACCCGCCCCGACGCCGAGGCGGCCGTCGCCGCGGCCCGCCGGGCCTTCGACGAAGGGCCCTGGCCGCGCACCCCCGAGCGTGAGCGCGGGGCGCTCCTGCTGCGCACCGCCGGCATCGTCGAACGCGACGCCGACGCGTTCGCCCGCGCCGAATCACTGGACACCGGCAAGCGGCTGGTGGAGAGCGAGTACGACATCGCCGACGTCGTCTCCTGCCTCCGCCACTACGGAGGCCTCGGCGGCACCGACGCCGGCCGGGTGATCGACACCGGCCGCGACGACGCCGTCAGCCGCGTCGTATACGAGCCGATCGGCGTGTGCGCACTGATCACCCCCTGGAACTACCCGCTGCTCCAGGCGAGCTGGAAGGTCGCACCCGCTCTCCTCGCCGGCAACACGATCGTCCTCAAGCCGAGCGAGCTCACCCCCTCCACCTCGATCCTGCTGATGCGGGCCCTTGAGGAGGCCGGACTCCCGGACGGAGCCGCGGGCCTCGTCCTCGGGACCGGACCCGAGGTGGGAGCGCCGCTCGCCGAACACCCCGCCGTCGACATGGTGTCCTTCACCGGCGGCCTGGACACCGGCAGACGCATCATGGCCACCGCCGCCGCGACCGTGAAGAAGGTCGCGCTGGAACTCGGTGGCAAGAACCCCAACGTCGTCTTCGCCGACGCCGACTTCGAGACGGCCGTGGACTTCGCGCTCACGGCCGTCTTCCTGCATTCCGGGCAGGTCTGCTCGGCCGGCGCCCGGCTGATCGTCGAGGACGCGCTGCACGACCGGTTCGTGGACGAGGTGGTCCGCCGCGCCCGGCGGATCCGGCTCGGCGGCCCCTTCGATCCGGAGGCCGACACCGGAGCACTGATCTCCGCACAGCACCTGGCGAAGGTCGAGGCCTACGTCGCTGCCGGACTCGCCGAGGGCGCCGTCCTGCGCTGCGGAGGCGAACGCCCCGACGATCCGGACCTCGCCGGCGGCCACTTCTACCCGCCGACCGTTCTCGACGCGTGCGGTCAGCACATGCGCGTGGTGCACGAGGAGTCCTTCGGACCCGTACTCACCGTGGAGCGCTTCACCGACGAGGACGACGCGGTCCGCATCGCCAACGACACCGAGTACGGCCTCGCCGGGGCCGTGTGGACACAGGACGCCGGGAAGGCCCAGCGGGTCGCTCGCCGGCTGCGCCACGGCACGGTCTGGATCAACGACTACCACCCCTATGTACCGCAGGCGGAATGGGGCGGGTTCGGGCACTCCGGCGTGGGCCGCGAGCTGGGCCCGACCGGCCTGGACGAGTACCGGGAACCCAAACACATCTGGCAGAACATCCAACCCCGGCCGCAGCACTGGTTCCGCGGCTGATCGCCGAAAGAGGTCGAACATGACCCCAGCAACGACCGAGGCGCCGCGGCGGCGCGACACCCCCCGGGACCCGGCACCCACCCCGGTCATCTCCGTGCGCGGCCTGTGGAAGGTGTTCGGGCCGAAGGCGGACCAGGTACCGGGCTCCGAGGAACTGCGCGGACTCACCCGTCGCGAACTGATGGACCGCACCGGATGCACCGCCGCCGTGCGCGACGTGGACTTCGAGGTCGCGCCCGGCGAGGTGTTCGTCGTCATGGGCCTGTCCGGCTCCGGCAAGTCCACCCTGGTCCGCTGTCTGACCCGGCTGATCGAACCCACCGCCGGCGAGATCCTCTTCGAGGGCGAGAACATCCGCGACGCGGACGCGGGCCGCCTGCGCGAACTGCGGCGCAGCAAGTTCTCCATGGTCTTCCAGCACTTCGGGCTGCTGCCGCACCGCCGGGTCGTCGACAACGTGTCGTTCGGGCTGGAGATCCGCGGCATGAGCAGAGCAGAGCGCACCAGGCGCGCGCTGGAGGTCGTCGAACTCGTCGGCCTCTCCGGGTACGAGAACTCCTACCCCGACCAGCTCTCCGGCGGTATGCAGCAGCGTGTCGGCCTGGCCCGCGCCCTGGCCGGCGACCCGGACGTGCTCCTCTTCGACGAGCCGTTCTCGGCGCTCGACCCGCTGATCCGCCGGGACATGCAGAACGAGGTCGTCCGGCTGCACCACGAGGTCGGCAAGACGATGGTGTTCATCACCCACGACCTGTCCGAGGCGCTGCGGCTGGGCGACCGCATCCTCATCATGCGCGACGGCCGGACGGTCCAGTGCGGCACCGGCGACGAACTCGTCGGCGCCCCCGCCGACGACTACGTACGTGACTTCGTCCGGGACGTGCCCCGCGGGGACGTGCTCACCCTGCGGTGGATCATGCGCCCGGCGGAGCCCGACGACCCCCTGGACGGTCCCGAGCTCGGCCCGGACGTCGTGGTGAAGGAGGCCACCCGGGCGGTGCTCGCCGCCGAGAAGCCGGTCAAGGTCGTCGAGAACGGCAAGCTGCTCGGCATCGTCGGTGACGAGGAGATCCTCGCGGTGGTCGCCGGGCAGGAAGGCGACGCGTGATGACCGTCGCCGTCGAGAAACCGCGGAAGACCGGGACCGAGGAGCGGCCACCCGCTCCCGCCCGGCGCGTGCGGACGGTCAACCGCTCCCTGGTGGTGGCCGCGATCCTGCTCGTCTGGCTGGTGCTCTTCGCCGTGCTGCGCGGCAGACAGACCCTGTCCCTCGCGGCGGCCGACCTGACCGATCTGCACCGGTGGTTCAACGACGTCAACGACTCGATCGGCGCCAACCGCAACTCCAACCCGCTCTTCCTCTACTTCTTCAACGAGATCCGCCTGGTCATCGACACCCTGGTGACCTTCGTCCAGGAGCTGATCTCACAGCCGGGCGCGGGCCGCCCGGTTCCGCAGATCGGCTGGCTGGGTGTCGTCGGCATCGCCGGTTACCTCTCCTGGGCCGTCGGCAACTGGCGGGTCGCATTGCTGGCGGTGGCCGGCTTCACCTTCCTGGGTCTTCAGGGCCTGTGGCAGGAGAGCATGGACACCCTGGCACTGACGGTCTCCGCCGTTTTCGTGGCGCTCCTGTTCGCCATCCCCCTGGGTGTGTGGGCCGGACTGTCGGACCGGTTCCACCGGATCGTGACGCCGTTCCTGGACTTCATGCAGACGATGCCGACCTTTGTCTATCTGGCGCCGCTGACCCTGTTCTTCCTGATCGGTCCGGCCTCCGCCACGATCGCCACCGCGATCTACGCGGCACCACCGGCGATCCGCATCACCGCGCACGCCATCCGCTCCGTGCCGGAGACGACCGTGGAGGCGGCGGACTCGCTGGGCGCGACACGGCGGCAGGCGCTGCTGAAGGTCCTGCTGCCGATGTCCAGGCGGACCGTGGTGATGGGCGTCAACCAGACCATCATGGCCGCCCTGGCCATGGTGACCATCGCGGCCCTGATCGACGCGCCCGGCCTCGGCAAGACCGTCGTCCAGGCGCTGCAGTCGCTCGACGTCGGCACGGCCTTCAACGCCGGTCTGGCCATCGTCGTCATGGCCATCGTGCTGGACCGGGTCACCACCGCGGCGAGCGCACGGGCGGACACCGCCCGCGGCTCGGGCAGTCCCCTCCTCAAGTGGCGGCGGCAGCTGCTGGCGGCCGGGGGAGTGGCCGCGCTGGTGCTGGTGTACCTGTCGCACACCTATGTGTGGGCGGCCGAGTTCCCCGGCGAGGGCGCCACCGGCAGCAGCATCGCCAAGACCGCGGCCGACGTGACCACCTGGGCCCAGGACAACCTCTCGGGCCTGACCAACGCCTTCCGTGACGCCCTGACCAACGCTCTGCTCAACCCGTTCCAGGCCCTGCTGACCGACTCCCCGTGGTGGCTCGTCGGAGCCGCCCTCGTCGCGGTCGGCGCGGTGCTCGGCGGATGGCGCGCCGGGGCCACCACCGCCGTGTGCGTGGGCCTGCTGGTCGCCACCGGCGTGTGGTCGGACGCCATGACGACGCTGGCCTCCACCGCGGTGGCGACCGTGCTGGTGATGCTGCTCGGCGTCGTCCTCGGAGTGTGGATGGGGCGCAGCGCGCTCGTGGACCGGCTGCTGCGGCCCTCCCTGGACGCGGCGCAGGTCATGCCGCCGTTCGTCTATCTCGTGCCGTTCCTCGCGCTGTTCGGCGCGACACGGTTCACGGCCATCGTCGCCGCCGTCGTCTACGCGGCGCCCGTCGCCATCAAGATCATCGCCGACGGCGTGCGGGCCGTGCCCGCGACCACCGTCGAGGCGGCCACGTCCACCGGGTGCAACACCTGGCAGATCATCACCAAGGTGCAGCTGCCGATGTCGCGCGGCGCACTGACCCTCGCGACCAACCAGGGCCTCATCTACGTGCTGTCGATGGTCGTGGTGGGCGGCCTGGTGGGAGCGGGCGCCCTCGGCTACGACGTCGTGGCCGGGTTCTCGCAGGGCCAGCTGTACGGCAAGGGACTCGCGGCCGGGCTCGCCATCGTCCTGCTCGGAGTCATGTTCGACCGGATCACTCAGGCAGCGGCTCGCCGCACCAGCGCATAAGGAGCACCACACCATGGCACGACACTGGAGAGCCGGCGCGGCCGGCCTGGCCGTCCTCGGCCTGACCCTCACGGCCTGCGGGGGCGCGAAGGTCGGCGAGGACAGCGCGGGCGGCTCGGGCGGCAAGGGCAAGTGCGGCACCTTCAACCTCGCGATCAACCCGTGGGTGGGCTACGAGGCGAACGCGGCGGTCCTCGCGTACGTCGCCGAACACGACCTCGGCTGCAAGGTCGAACAGAAGGACCTCAAGGAGGAGATCGCCTGGCAGGGCTTCGGCACGGGCGAGGTCGACGCCGTCGTCGAGAACTGGGGCCATGACGATCTGAAGAAGAAGTACATCACCCAGCAGAAGACGGCCGTCGAGGCGGGCCCGACCGGCAACAAGGGCCTCATCGGCTGGTACGTGCCGCCGTGGCTGGCGAAGGCGCACCCGGACATCCTCGACTGGAAGAACCTCAACACGTACGCGTCGAAGTTCAAGACCTCGGAGTCGGGCGGCAAGGGCCAGCTCCTCGACGGCGACCCGTCGTACGTCACCAACGACGAGGCCCTGGTGAAGAACCTGAAGCTGGACTTCAAGGTGGTGTACGCGGGCAGCGAGACCGCCCTCATCCAGGCGTACCGCAACGCCGAGAAGAACAAGGAATGGGTGATTGGCTACTTCTACGAGCCGCAGTGGTTCATGTCCGAGGTGCCGCTGAAGAAGGTCAGCCTGCCCGCGTACAAGACGGGCTGCGACGCCGACGCCGAGAAGGTCGCCTGCGACTATCCCGTGTACAAGCTCGACAAGATCGTCAGTGCCAAGTTCGCCAAGTCGGGCAGCCCCGCCTACGACATGGTGAAGAAGTTCCACTGGACGAACGACGACCAGAACACCGTGGCCACGTACATAGCGGTGGACAAGATGGCGCCCGAGGCCGCGGCGAAGAAGTGGGTCGAGGCCAACCGCGACAAGGTCGACGCCTGGATCAAGTAGGGCGCCCGACCGCCCTGTGAACCTCCGCCGGGAAGGCCCGGCAGGCTGTGCCGTCAGCCTGCCGGGCCTTGTCGTTTTCTGGTGATTCCGCCCTGTCGCCGCAGGGCGGTTTTCCGCCGTCGCGGACCCCTTGACACGTCTCTTCACGGCGGGCACATTGAGTTGCGCAACCTGAACCTTGTTGCGCACACAGCAACTGGACGCTTTCAACGTCGGAGGTGCGGCGATGGCGGGACCCCGGGTGGTCATCATCGGAGCGGGCGTCGTGGGGGCCGCGCTCGCCGACGAGATCTCCGCGCGAGGCTGGACCGAAGTGACCGTGGTCGACCAGGGCCCGCTGCCCGCCACCGGGGGATCGTCGTCGCACGCCCCGGGCCTGGTCTTCCAGACCAACCCCTCCAAGACCATGACCGAGATGGCCCGTTACACCGTCGAGAAGTTCTGCTCGCTCGACGTGGACGGCCAGCCCTGCTTCCTCCAGGTCGGCGGCCTGGAGGTGGCGACCAGCCCGGAGCGCGTCGCGGAGCTGCGGCGGCGTCACGGCTGGCTCAGCTCCTGGGGCATCGAGGCCCGCCTGCTGGGCACCGAGGAGTGCGTCGAACAGCACCCGCTCGTCAACCCGGACAAGGTCCTCGCCGGTCTCCTCGTGCCGACGGACGGCCTCGCGAAGGCGGTCCTCGCCGTCGAGGCCCAGATCCGCCGGGCCACCGCGCGTGGCGTGCGTTTCCTCGCCCGCCACGAGGTCCTCGACGTCCCAAGGGCCGAGGGCGAGGTGACCGGCGTCCTCACCGACCAGGGCGAGATCCCCGCCGACATCGTCGTCTGCTGCGCCGGCATCTGGGGGCCGAAGATCGCCCGCATGGTCGGCATGAACCTCCCGCTCACACCGCTCGGCCACCAGCTCGCCTGGACGGGCCCGGTACCGGCCCTGGCCGGCCAGACGCAGGAGGCGGTCCGCCCGATCCTGCGCCACCAGGACGCCGACCTCTACTACCGCGACCGCTTCGACACCCTGGGCATCGGCTACTACGGCCACCGCCCGATGCCGGTCTCCGCCGACGACATCCTCTCCGTGGACGAGGCCGAGGAGATGCCCTCCGTCCTGAAGTTCACCGAGGAGGACTTCGAGGAGGCCTGGAGCGAGACGCGGTCACTGCTCCCCGCGACGAAGGACGCCAAGGTGGAGGAGGGCATCAACGGCCTGTTCTCCTTCACCACCGACGGCCTGCCCCTGCTCGGCGAGTCCCCGGACGTCAAGGGCTTCTGGGTGGCCGAAGCCGTCTGGGTCACCCACTCCGCGGGCGTCGGGCGGGCCATGGCCGAGTGGCTGGTCGACGGCTACTGCTCCTCGTTCGACCTGCACGAGTGCGACGTCAACCGGTTTGAACCGCACCAGCTCTCCCCGGAGTACGTACTGGCCCGCGACTGCCAGAACTTCGTCGAGGTCTACGACATCCTGCACCCGCTCCAGCCGTCGGGAGACCCGCGCCCGATCCGCACCAGCCCGTTCCACACCCGCCAGCAGGAACAGGGCGCATTCTTCCTGGAGGCGAACGGCTGGGAGCGCCCCCAGTGGTACGAGGCCAACGCGGGTCTGGTCGAAGGCCGTTCCATCGTCACTCCCAACGACTGGGCCGCGCGGTACTGGTCGCCCATCGTCGGCGCCGAGGCCCAGACCACCCGCGAGACCGTCGCGATGTACGACATGACGGCCCTCAAGCGGCTGGAGGTCAGCGGACGCGGCGCCGGCGAGTTCCTGGAGCGGCTGTGCACCGGCAAGGTCGCCAAGTCCGTCGGCTCGGTGACGTACACCCTGCTCCTCGACCACGACGGCGGCATCCGCAGCGACATCACCGTCGCGCGGCTGGCCCCCGACCTCTTCCAGGTCGGCGCCAACGGCAACCTGGACCTCGACTGGTTCACCCGTCACCTCCCGGCCGACGGCACCGTCCAGGTCCGCGACATCACCCCCGGCACCTGCTGCGTCGGCCTGTGGGGACCGCGTGCCCGTGACGTCCTCCAGCCCCTCACCGACGCCGACTTCTCGGCGACCGGCCTGAAGTACTTCCGCGCCCAGCGTGCGCACATCGGCTCCGTGCCGGTGACGGCGATGCGGCTGTCGTACGTCGGTGAGCTCGGCTGGGAGCTGTACACCACCGCGGACCTGGGCCAGAAGCTGTGGGACACGCTGTGGCGTGCGGCGGAGCCGCTGGGCGGCATCGTGGCGGGGCGGGGCGCGTTCAACAGCCTCCGGCTGGAGAAGGGCTACCGGTCCTTCGGTACGGACATGACGTACGAACACGACCCGTACGAGGCCGGGGTCGGCTTCGCCGTGAAGCTCGACAAGGACGACTTCATCGGGAAGGCGGCGTTGGAGCGGCGCAAGGGGGATGTGCGGCGCAAGCTGACGTGCCTCACGATCGACGACCCGCGGGCTGTCGTCATGGGCAAGGAGCCCGTGTTCGACGGTGAGCGTGCGGTCGGGTACGTCACGAGTGCGGCCTATGGCTACACGATCGGCAAGGGCATTGCCTATGCGTGGCTGCCGGTGGAGCTTGCGGAGCCGGGGGCGCTCGTGCACATCGGGTACTTCGATCAGTCCGTCGAGGCGGTGGTGGCCGAAGAGCCGCTGTTCGATCCGGCGATGGCCCGTCTTCGTGGGTGAGTTTTCGTCCGCGGGTGCGTCGTGGTTTGTCGCGCCCCGCGGCGAAGCCGCTGATCGATACAGCCCCGCGCCCCTCGGGGGCGTTCAGGCTCAGCCTCCTTGGAAGGAGCTCCCCAGGTGACCGCACAACTCCTGGACGGCAAGTCCACTGCTGCCACCATCCGGCGTGAACTCGCCGAGCGCGTGGCGAAGTTGACCGCCCTCACCGGTCGGGCGCCTGGCCTTGGCACCGTCCTGGTCGGCGACGACCCGGGCAGTCACGCGTACGTCGGTGGCAAGCACCGTGACTGTGCCCAGGTGGGTATCGCCTCCATACGGCGGGAGCTGGCCGCTGATGCCTCGCAGCGGCAGGTCGAGGAGGCGATCGACGAGCTCAATGCCGATCCCGCCTGCACCGGCTACATCGTGCAGCTGCCGTTGCCGGGTCATCTCGACGCGGGCGCCGTGCTGGAGCGCATGGACCCGGCCAAGGACGCCGACGGACTGCACCCCGTCAACCTCGGCCGCCTCGTCCTCGGCGCCGAGGCTCCGCTGCCGTGCACCCCGCGCGGCATCGTCGAACTGCTCCGGCGCCACGACGTGCCGCTCGCCGGAGCGCGGGTGTGTGTGATCGGCCGGGGCATCACGGTCGGACGGCCCATCGGACTCCTGCTCACCCGCCGGTCCGAGAACGCCACCGTCACCCTCTGCCACACCGGAACCAAGGGCCTGGCCTGGCACCTGCGCGAGGCGGACATCGTCGTCGCGGCCGCCGGCTCGCCCGGGCTGATCACCAAGGACATGCTGCGCCCCGGCGCGGCCGTCCTGGACGTCGGCATCACCCGCACCGGCCAGGGGCTGGTCGGAGACATCCATCCGGACGCCACCCAGGTCGCCGGATGGCTCGCGCCGATGCCCGGGGGAGTGGGCCCCATGACCCGGGCCATGCTGCTCGCCAATGTCGTCGAGGCCGCCGAGAGGAACGCGAACGCCGTATGAACGCGCTGAACACACCGCTGGCGGAGCTGGACCCGGAGGTCCACGCCGCGCTCCGCGCCGAGCTGCACCGCCAGCAGTCCACCCTGGAGATGATCGCCTCCGAGAACTTCGCGCCCTCCGCCGTGATGGAGGCCCAGGGCTCGGTCGCGACCAACAAATACGCCGAGGGCTACCCGGGCCGCCGCTACTACGGCGGTTGCGAACACGTCGACGTCACCGAGCGGCTGGCCATCGAGCGGATCAAGTCCCTCTTCGGCGCGGGCTTCGCCAACGTGCAGCCGCACTCGGGCGCCCAGGCGAACACGGCCGTCTTCTTCGCCCTGCTCCAGCCCGGCGACACCGTCCTCGGCCTCGATCTCGCGCACGGCGGGCACCTCACCCACGGCATGCGCATCAACTACAGCGGCAAGATGCTGAACGTCGTGCCATACCACGTCTGCGAGACGGACCACCTCGTCGACATGGACGAGGTCGAGCGGCTGGCCAAGGAACACCGCCCCAAGGTGATCATCGCGGGCTGGTCGGCGTACCCGAGGCAGCTGGACTTCGCGGCCTTCCGCAGGATCGCCGACGAGGTGGGCGCCCTGCTGATGGTCGACATGGCGCACTTCGCCGGTCTGGTGGCGGCGGGCCTGCACCCCAGCCCCGTACCGCACGCCCACGGCACGACCACGACGACGCACAAGACGCTCGGCGGTCCCCGCGGTGGTGTCATCCTCACCAACGAGGCCGACCTCGCCAAGAAGATCAACTCGGCGGTGTTCCCCGGCATGCAGGGCGGCCCCCTGGAACATGTCATCGCCGCGAAGGCGGTGTCCTTCAAGGTCGCCGCGTCACCGGAGTTCGCCGAGCGCCAGGCCCGCACCCTCGCGGGCGCCCGCATCCTCGCCGAACGCCTCACCCGGGCGGACACGTCGGCGGCCGGGGTGAAGGTGCTCACCGGAGGCACGGACGTCCACCTCGTCCTGGTCGACCTGCGCGACTCGGAACTGGACGGCCGCCAGGCCGAGGACCTGCTCCACGAGATCGGCATCACCGTCAACCGCAACGCCGTGCCCTTCGACCCGCGCCCGCCCATGGTCACCTCGGGCCTGCGCATCGGCACCCCGGCCCTGGCCACCCGCGGCTTCACCGAGGCGGACTTCGCCGAGGTCGCGGACGTGATCGCCCTCGCCCTGCAGCCGGAGCCGGACGTGGGCGCCCTGCGCGCCCGCACCGAGGCCCTCGCCGCCAAGCACCCGCTCTACCCCCACCTGTCCGAGGACGGAGACGCCCGATGAGCCCCCGCACCCCCGGCGCCGAGCTCCCCGAACACCCCGACTGGCTGTGGCGCAACCCCGAGCCGAAGCGCTCCTACGACGTCGTCATCGTCGGCGGCGGCGGCCACGGCCTGGCCACCGCCCACTACCTGGCGAAGAACCACGGCATCACCGACGTGGCCGTACTGGAGAAGGGCTGGCTGGCGGGCGGCAACATGGCCCGCAACACCACGATCATCCGCTCCAACTACCTCTGGGACGAGAGCACCGGCATCTACGAGCACGCCCTCAAGCTGTGGGAAGGCCTGGCGGACGAGCTCGACTACCCGATCCTGTTCTCCCAGCGCGGCGTACTGAACCTCGCCCACAGCCTCCAGGACGTCCGCGACAGCGTGCGCCGCGTCGAGGCCAACCGGCTGGGCGGCGTGGACGCCGAATGGCTCGACGCGGACGGCGTCAAGGACGTCTGCCCGATCGTCAACACCTCCCCGGATGTGCGCTACCCCGTCCTGGGCGCCACCTACCAGCCGCGCGCCGGCATCGCCAAACACGACCACGTCGCGTGGGGCCTGGCCCGCTCCGCCGACGCCGCCGGCATCGACATCATCCAGAACTGCGAGGTCACCGGCCTCGACGTGGTCTCAGGCCGGGTGGTCGGAGTACAGACCACCCGTGGGCCGATCGCGGCGGGCAAGGTGGCCCTGTGCTCGGCGGGCCACAC
Source organism: Streptomyces viridochromogenes DSM 40736 (assembly GCF_000158955.1). Lineage (GTDB taxonomy): Bacteria > Actinomycetota > Actinomycetes > Streptomycetales > Streptomycetaceae > Streptomyces > Streptomyces venetus. The sequence continues at coordinate 8,023,501 of NZ_GG657757.1, forward strand.
CTCGGTGCTGGCGGCGATGGCAGGCGTCGAACTCCCGCTCCAGAGCCACCCGTTGCAGGCGCTGGTGTCGGAGCTGCTGGAGCCGGTCCACCCGACGGTCGTCATGTCCAACGCGGTCCACGTGTACGTCAGTCAGGCCCACAAGGGCGAGCTGGTGATGGGCGCGGGCATCGACGCGTACAACTCCTACACCCAGCGCGGCGCCTTCCACATCATCGAGGAGCAGATGGCGGCGGCCCTGGAACTCTTCCCGGTCTTCGCCCGCGCCCACGTGCTGCGCACCTGGGGCGGCATCGTCGACGTCAGCCCCGACGCCTCACCGATCGTCGGCCTCAGCCCCGTCGACAACCTCTACCTCAACTGCGGCTGGGGAACCGGCGGTTTCAAGGCCACCCCGGGCGTCGGCTGGGTCTACGCCCACACCATCGCCCATGACACACCGCATCCGCTGAACGCCCCCTTCTCGCTCGACCGTTTCACCACCGGCGCGCTCGTCGACGAGCACGGCGCGGCCGCGGTGGCCCACTAGGACCACTAGGGAGCCGACCCATGCTGCTGATCCCCTGCCCGTGGTGCGGGCCCCGCGACGAGGCCGAGTTCCACTACGGCGGCCAGGCCCACGTGCCGTACCCGCAGGACCCGTCCTCCCTCACCGACGAGGAGTGGGCCCGCTACCTCTTCTTCCGCGACAACCCGAGGGGCCCCTTCGCCGAGCGCTGGAGCCACACGGCGGGCTGCCGCCGCTGGTTCAACGCCGTGCGCGACACGTCGACGAACGAGATCCTGACGGTCTACCGTGCGGGGGAGCAGCGCCCGGTCGCATTCCAGCCGAGTCCGGCACACCCAGCCCGTCCGGCGTTTGAGGACGAGGCCGTTCAGGCCGAAGGGGGGCCTGGGGGCACAGCCCCCAGCGGGGTCGAAGGGGCGCAGCCCCTTCACGAGGGGAAGGGCAGGGGCGGCGGGGGCGAATCCACCCAGCCTTTCCGCCACCCCACCCGCGGCCGAATCCACCGCGACGAGCCCTTGACCTTCACCTTCGACGGCACTGAATACCAAGGCTACAAGGGCGACACCCTCGCCTCCGCCCTGCTCGCCAACGGCGTCATCCAGACCGGCACCAGCATCAAACTGGGCCGTCCCCGCGGCATCTTCTCGGCCGGCGTCGAGGAACCCAACGCGGTCGTCCAGATCGAGGAGCCGTTCCCCGAGCCGATGCTCCCCGCCACCACCGTCGAGCTCCACGACGGCCTCGTCGCGACCGGTCTCCCCGGCCAGGGCCGCCTCGCCACCACACCGGACCCGGCCCGCTACGACGCCGTGCACACCCACTGCGACCTGCTCGTCGTCGGCGCGGGCCCGGCGGGCCTCGCCGCGGCGTCAGCCGCCGTACGCTCAGGCGCCCGCGTCATCCTCGCCGACGACCAGCCGGAACCCGGCGGCAGCCTCCTCGGCACCGGCGAACTCCTCGACTGGGTGGACGAGACGGCCGCCCGCCTCGACGCCGCCCCCGACATCCGCGTCCTGCGCCGCACCACCGTCTTCGGCTACTACGACGACAACCACCTCCTCGCCGTGGAGCGCCGCACCCACCACCTCGGCGCCGAGGCGCCCGACCACCTCTCCCGCGAACGCGTCTGGCGCATCCGAGCCCGCCGCGTCGTCCTCGCCACCGGAGCCCACGAACGTTCGCTGGCCTTCGCCGACAACGACCGCCCCGGCGTGATGCTGGCCGCCTCCGCCCGTACCCACCTCCATCGCCACGGTGTGCTGCCCGGCCGCCACGCGGTCGTCTTCACCACCAACGACAGTGCCTACGCGACGGCCTTGGACCTCACCGCGGCGGGCGTGGCCGTCGAGGCCGTCGTCGACACCCGCCCCGAGCCGGGGGAGTGGGCGGAGCGGGCCCGGCAGGCCGGCATCGAGGTGCTGCCCGGCCACGCCGTGATCGCCACGGAGGGCGCTCCCCGTCTCACCGCCGTGACCGTCGCGCCGTACGGAGAGACGACAGGCCGGCGGGAGTTCGCCGCCGACCTGCTGCTGGTCTCCGGCGGCTGGAACCCGGTGGCGCACCTGTTCAGCCAGGCGGGCGGCAAGCTCCGCTACGACGAGGAACTCGGCACCTTCGTCCCCGACGCCTCCCGGCAGGCCGTCGAGGTCGCGGGCGGCGCGAGCGGCGTCTTCGACCTGGCGCGGGTTCTCGCCCAGGGGGCCGCCGCAGGCGCCCGCGCGATCGAGACCGAGGGCTACACCGCCGAGGCTCCGCCTCTGCCCCGGGTGCCCGCGCACCCGCAGACGCCGCCCATGCGCGTCTTCACCGTCCCCGGCCGGGAAGGCGCCCCGCGCTTCGTCGACCTCCAACGCGACGTCACCGTCGACGACCTGGCCCGCGCGACCGGCGCCGGTATGCGCTCGGTCGAGCACACCAAGCGCTACACCACGGCCGGCACGGCCAACGACCAGGGCAAGACCTCGGGCGTCCTGGCCAGTGGCACGGTCGCCGAACTGCTCGGCGTGGACGTCTCGGCGCTCGGCACGACCACGTTCCGTCCGCCCTACACGCCGGTCTCCTTCGCCGCCCTCGCGGGCCGCGACCGCGGCGCGCTGAGCGACCCGGTCCGTACGACAGCCCTCCACGCTTGGCACGTCGCGCACGGCGCGCTCTTCGAGAACGTCGGCCAGTGGAAGCGCCCCTGGTACTACCCGCGGGACGGTGAGGACATGGAGACGGCGGTGCTGCGCGAGTGCGCCGCCGCCCGTGAGGGCGTCGCCTTCATGGACGCCTCCACCCTCGGCAAGATCGACGTCCAGGGCCCGGACGCCGACGTCTTCCTCGACCTGCTCTACACCAACATGATGAGCACCCTGAAGGTCGGCATGATCCGCTACGGCGTGATGTGCCGCCCGGACGGGATGGTCTTCGACGACGGCACCGTCATCCGCCTCGCACGGGACCGCTTCACGGTCACCACGACCACGGGCAACGCGGCCGCCGTGCTGGACTGGATGGAGGAGTGGCTCCAGACGGAGTGGCCCGAACTGCGCGTCCACTGCACCTCCGTGACCGAACAGTGGGCCACCGTCGCCCTGGTCGGCCCGAAGTCCCGCGAGGTCCTCGGCCTCCTCGCGCCCCGACTGGCGGTCGCCAACGACGACTTCCCGTTCATGGCGTGGCGGGACACGACCGTCGCGGGCATCGACGCCCGGGTCTGCCGGATCAGCTTCTCCGGTGAACTCGCCTACGAGATCAACGTGTCACCGTGGGAGGCCCTCACCCTGTGGGAGGCGCTGCACGAGGCCGGTGCCCCGTACGGCATCACCCCCTACGGCACGGAGACGATGCACGTCCTGCGCGCGGAGAAGGGCTATCCGATCGTCGGGCAGGACACCGACGGCACCGTGACACCGCAGGACCTCGGCATGAACTGGGTGGTGTCGAAGAAGAAGCGGGACTTCATCGGCAAGCGCTCCTATGCCCGTGCCGACACCGCCCGCCCTGACCGCAAGCACCTGGTCGGGCTGCTCCCGGAGGACCCGGGCACCTTCCTCCCCGAGGGCACGCACCTGGTCGCCGGCGGTGTGCTGCCCGAACCGCCCGTTCCGATGCTCGGCCACGTCACGTCCAGTTACCGCAGCGCGGCCCTCGGCAGGACCTTCGCGCTCGCGCTGGTCAAGGGCGGCCGGGACCGCATCGGCGAGCGACTCTACGCACCCGTGGGCGACCGGCTGGTCCCGGTGACCGTCGCGAGTCCCGTCCTCTACGACCCCGAGGGAGCCCGCCGCGATGGCTGACACCGCCCTGACCGTCCCGCTCCGCAGCCCGCTGGCGCACGCCGCCGGCCGGCTGGCCGCCGTGACCCGCACCTCCGGGGGCGCGGTCCGGCTGGCGGAACTCCCCTTCCTGACCCAGGTGAACGTGCGCCTCGACCCCAAGGGCGCGGCGGCGGACGCCGTGGGGCTGGCGCTGGGGCTCCCCCTGCCCGTCGAACCCGACACCGTCGTCCGCGCCGGGGAACAGACCGCGCTGTGGCTCGGCCCCGACGAGTGGCTCGTGGTGGGTCCGCCCGGCGGTCAGCGGGAACTGGAGAGCCGGATCCGCGACGCCGCGGGCGACGAGCCCGTGTCCGTCACCGACGTCTCTGCCCAGCGCACCACGCTCCTCGTGGCGGGCCCCCGGGCCCACGACCTGCTGGCCCACGGCTGCTCGCTGGATCTGCACCCGCGGGTCTTCGGCCCGGGCCGCTGCGCCCAGACGACCCTGGGCCGCACCCAGGTCGTCCTCGTCGCCCGTGACGACCCCGGGGCCGGTTTCTGGGTCCTGGTCCGTTCGTCGTTCGCCGGCTACCTGACGGACTGGCTGCTGGACGCGGCCGTGGAGTGGACGGGCTGACGCCGGCACCACGCGAGCGGCGGTCGGTGATCCGGTGTCCGGATCACCGACCGCCGC
>NZ_GG657757.1:8028827-8049326 GCF_000158955.1 Streptomyces viridochromogenes DSM 40736
GACCGTACGGTTGCCGTTGACCATGACGCGGCTCTGGCTGTGCCATTCCACCGCCCGGGCCAGGACCTGCGCCTCGACGTCGCGCCCGAGGGCGACCAGGCTGTCGGGGCGCTGCGCGTGGTTCACGCGGATGACGTCCTGTTCGATGATGGGTCCCTCGTCGAGGTCCGGGGTGACGTAGTGGGCCGTCGCCCCGACGAGCTTGACGCCGCGCTCGTGCGCCTGGACATAGGGGCGGGCGCCCTTGAAGCTCGGCAGGAACGAGTGGTGGATGTTGATCGCCCGGCCTTCGAGCTGCTTGCACAGGTCGTTCGACAGGATCTGCATGTAGCGGGCGAGGACCACGAGGTCGATGTCCAGCTCGTCGACGAGCTGGAGCAGCCGCGCCTCCGCCTCGGGCTTCGTCTCCCGGGTCACGGGCACGTGGTGGAACGGAATCCCGTAGCTCTCGGCGAGCGGCTCGAAGTCCCGGTGGTTGGAGACGATCGCCGGCACCTCGATGTTCAGCGAGCCGGTGCTCCGGCGGAAGAGCAGGTCGTTCAGGCAGTGCCCGAACTTCGACACCATGATCAGCGTGCGTGTCGGGGTCGACGCGTCGAACAGCTGCCAGGAGATCCGGTACGCCTCCGCCACCGGGGCGAAACCGGACTTCAGGTCCTCGATCGAGGTGCCGGGGTCCGAGACGTCGAAGTGGACCCGCATGAAGAAGCGGTCCTGCAGCCGGTCGTCGAACTGCTGGCTCTCCTGGATGTTCCCGGAGTGCCGGACCAGGAAGCCGGTGACGGCGTGGACGAGCCCCGAGCGGTCGGGGCACGACAGGGTGAGGACGAACTCGCGGCCGGTGGTGGGTCCAAGAGACACTGAGCCCTCCCTGAGGAAGTGCGCATTACGCAACAGTAGGACTGATACGCAACATGGTCCTGGCTGCGACGGTCTGTGGTCAAGGGCTTGACAGTGGTTCCGGCGGACTGCACTGTGAGTTGCGTAGCAAGCAGCTCGTTGCGCATGAGGCAACCGCGCCGCCCGACCGGGGCTCTTCACTTCGAGGTGAACCATGACTACGACCGGCCTGCCGGAGAGCCTGATCGCGACCCTCCCCGGTGACCACTACACGGCCCCGGAGATCTTCCGCCTGGAGCAGGAGCACATCTTTGAATCCATGTGGTTCTGCGCGGCACGCTCGTCGGAACTGGCGAGGCCGGGTGCGTTCAGGACCGTGGACGTCGGGCGGGAGAGCGTGCTGCTGACCCGTTCGCGGGACGGCTCCGTCCGGGCGTTCTTCAACGTGTGCCGGCACCGGGGCGCGAAGCTGTGCACCCAGGAGTCCGGCGAGGTGAAGCGGGCCTTCCAGTGCCCGTACCACGCCTGGACCTACGACCTGAGCGGCAAACTCGTCGCGGCCCCCAACCTCACCAAGATGCCGGACATCGGCCGCACAGAGTACGGCCTCGCGACCGTGGCGGTACGCGAGTGGCTGGGCTATGTGTGGGTGTGCCTGGCCGAGAACCCGCCCTCGTTCGAGGAGTCGGTGATCGCGGACGTGGTGGCCCGCCTGGGCGACGTGGAGTCCATCGAGCGGTACGGCGTCGAGAGCCTGGAGGTCGGCAGGCGGATCGTCTACGACGTCAAGGCCAACTGGAAGCTGATCATCGAGAACTTCATGGAGTGCTACCACTGCGCGACCATCCACCCGGAGCTGACCGAGGTGCTGCCGGAGTTCGCCGACGGCTACGCGGCGCAGTACTACGTGGGGCACGGCGCCCAGTTCGGCTCGGAGGTCCAGGGCTTCACCGTCGACGGCTCGGAGGGCCTGGACCGCATCCCCACGGTCGCCGAGGAGCAGGACCGGCGGTACTACGCGATCACGGTGCGCCCGCAGGTGTTCATCAACCTCGTCCCGGACCATGTGATCTTCCACCGGATGTTCCCGGTGGGGGTCGACCGGACGATCGTGGAGTGCGACTGGCTGTACCTGAAGGGCGTGGTGGAGAGCGGCCGGGACGTCAGCCGGTCGGTGGAACTGTTCGACCGCGTCAACCGGCAGGACTTCGACGCCTGTGAGCGCTGCCAGCCGGCGATGAGTTCCCGCCTGTACGCCAAGGGCGGCGTCCTGGTGCCCAGCGAGCACCACATCGGCGAGTTCCACGACTGGGTCCAGGACCGCATCGGCACCCGCGCGGGCCTCGGAGAGCGCTAGGGGGTGATCCTCATTTTCCGAGCGGGCAGGAGACCGACATGGCACTGATCCTTGTGACCGGAGCGGCCAGTGGGCTCGGACGCAACACGGCGAAGGCGCTGGCCGACGACGGCCACGACGTGGTCGTCCACGTCCGCAACCGGGCCCGGCTCACCGGCACGGACGACACCGACCGGTTCAAAGGTGTCGTCACCGGCGACCTCGCCGAGCTGGACGCGATCCGCGATGTCGCCGGGCAAGCCGCCGAGTTCGGCCGTTTCGACGCCGTCATCCACAACGCCGGCGTCATGAACCGGCCGGAGGACGCCACCGTCAACACCGTCGCGCCCTACGTGCTGACCGCCCTGATGGAGAAACCGGCCAGGCTCGTCTACCTGAGCAGCTCCATGCACCGCACCGGCTCCACCGACCTGGGACGGCTCACCGACGGCACCGCCGCCTACGACGACAGCAAGCTGTGGGTCACCGCGCTCGCGCTCGCCGTCGCGTCCCGCTGGGAAGGCACCTCCAGCCATGCGGTCGACCCCGGCTGGGTTCCCACCCGCATGGGGGGCCGCGGCGCACCGGACGACCTGACCGCGGGACACGAGACACAGGCGTGGCTCGCCACGCACCACGACGTGACCCCGAGGACCGGTGGCTACTGGTACCACCGGCGGACACAGACACCGCACCCCGCCGCGCAGGACGAGACATTCCAGGCTCGGCTTCTCCGGGCGCTGGAGAATCACACCGGCATCCCGCTCGGCTGATCGCGAACGCGTTCAGGGTGCCGCGTCGAGATCCACCTCGAGGTCTTCGGCCTCGGTCCAGAATCCGTCGTCAGCGTCCTGGAGGCGGGCGGCGGCGTGGTTCATGTGGCGGCGCGCGGCCCTGCGTGCCGCCTCGGCGTCGCGCGCTTCGATGGCGGCAAGGATGGCGTGGTGCTCTTCCCGGACCGCTTCGATGAAGTCGTTCCGGCGTGCCTCGTTCGCCCGCGTGACGCGGATGCCGCTGCGCAGCACCTCGCCCAGGTACCGCAGCGTCGAGACCATCACCGTGTTCCCGGTCGACTCGGCGATGGACCGGTGGAAGGCGAGGTCCTCGTCCACGCCGTCGCCGCCGGCCGCCACCGCCGAGTCGATCGCGTCCAGCGCCTCACGCATCCGCGCCAGGTCGCCCGCCGTGGCCCGCGTGGCCGCGAGATGGGCCGCCTCACCCTCGATGGCGCGGCGCAGCTCCGCGATCTGCACCACCTTTGCCCTGGTGTCGGCGGCCTCGAGGTCGAGCGGGCGGGCGCGCCGGGGCAGCACGAACACGCCGATGCCCTGACGCGGTTCGATCAGACCCGCGTTGCGCAGCCGCGACAGGGCCTCGCGCACGACCGTGCGGCTGACGCCCAGCTGCCTGACCAGCTCCACCTCTGTCGGCAGTCGGTCGCCCTCGGCCAGCCGCCCCGACTCGATCTCCTCCGAGAGCGTCGCGGCGACCTGATCTGCGAGCCGGACGGGACCGCTCACCTTAGAAAACATGGTTTTCAGTCTATAGGTCCGGGTCTCGTCGCTCCGCTGCCGGCGATACGCCGACCCGGATCGCGTCGGGATGGTCGGCCAGGTAGCCCCGGACCACCGATTCGAAGCTCGGGTCGGGCTTCAACCCGAGCGCGGCGGCACGCGTGTTGTCGAAGACCGAGGGCCACGACCCCACGACGGCCTCGACAGCGTGATCGGGCGCGACGGTCACCAGATCGGCCACGGCGTCGCCCGCCACGCGCCGCAGCGTGGCCAGCATCTCGGCGACCGAGACCGTGAGCGCCGGGAGGTTGACCGGCAGCCCGCCGTCGAGCCGGCCCTTCCCGGTGCCGCGCTCGGCTTCCGCGATGCGGAGGATCCCCTCGACCGTGCGCCGCGGTGACGCCAGGGCCACCCGCAGGTCGGGGCGTACGGGACAGATCGCGGGGAGGCCCGCGAGCGGCTCGCGGACGATGCCGGACAGGAAGCCGGAGGCGGCCGCGTTCGGCTTGCCGGGCCGCACGGACACGGTCATCAGCCGGGCGACCCGTCCGTCGACGAAGCCCTTGCGTGTGTAGTCCGCGACCAGCTGCTCGCAGACGAGCTTCTGGATTCCATAGCTCGACCGGGGAGTGGGCAGGGTCGACTCGCCGACCACCGGCGGAAGGGGCAGAGCCGGATCGGAACCGTAGACCGCCACACTGCTGGAGAACACCAGGCGCGGCACCGGCCCGCCGGCGGCCGACTGCGCCCGGGCGGCTTCGAGGAGGCCGCGGGTGGTGTCCAGATTGGCGCTCATCCCGAGGTCGAAGTCGGCCTCGCACTCGGCCGAGACGGCGGCGGCGAGGTGGATCAGCACGTCCACCGGCTCCGCGAACACCTCGTCGAGACACTCGGCCAGGTCACCCCGCACGATCTCCACGAGGGGATCGGCCGCCTCCGCCGCCCCGGCCGGCACATAACGGTCGGTGAGCACCAGACGGTCGATCGGCAGGCCACGATGCGTCCGCGTCCTGAGCAGGGTCTCGGTGATCTCGCGTCCCAGGAAGCCGAAGCCGCCCGTGATGACGATCCTCATGCGTCCTCTCCTCGGTAGTCGTTCAGCCAGCCGAGGCCCTCGCTCGTGCCGGCCCGGGGGATGTACTCGCAGCCGATCCACCCGTCGAAGCCCAGGTCGTCGATGACGCCGAACAGATGCCGGACGTCGAGTTCGCCGCTGTCGGGCTCGTGGCGGTCCGGCACGCCGGCGATCTGCAGATGCCCGACCCGGCCGGTCGGCAGGTCGCGGCGCAGCGTCATGGTGAGGTCGCCTTCGACGATCTGGCAGTGGTAGAGGTCGAGTTGCACCTTGAGGTTCGGGGCGCCGACGTCCCGGACCACCGCGTGGGCCTGCGACTGCCCGGACAGGAAGTAGCCCGGCATGTCACGGCCGTTGATCGGCTCGATGAGGACGTCGACGGCCACCGCGGCGGCTCGCTGCGCGGCCCACTCCAGGTTGGCCAGGTAGGTGTCGCGGTGCTCGGCCCGTTCCTTCGGGGTCGCGTCCGGTGGCACGAGACCGGCCATCACGTGCAACCGCGGGCAGTCCAGCGCGGCGGCGTAGTCGAGGGCGCGGGCGACGCCGGAGCGGAGCTCCGCCTCGCGGCCGGGGAGCGCCGCGATCCCGCGTTCCCCGGACTCCCACGCCCCGGGAGGCGCGTTGAACAGCACGTGCCTGAGGCCGTGGTCGTCGAGGCGGTGGCGCAACTCCCCGCTGTCGTAGGCATAGGGGAAGAGGTATTCGACGGCGGTGAAGCCGTCCGCCGAGGCCGCGGCGAAGCGGTCGGGGAAGTCGTGCTCGGTGTACATCATGGACAGGTTCGCTGCGAACCTCGGCATGGTGGCTCCAGTGACGGGACCGGGCGGCCCCGGTCAGCGGTTGACGGTCTGCTTGTCGGTGGTGAGCACCGCGGCGGCGCCTACGACGAGAGTGAGCGCCAGGACGTACATCGGGAGCGCTGTCGAGCCGGTCGCGTCCTTCAGCGCGCCGATCATGTAGGGACTGAGGAAACCGGCGAGGTTGCCCACCGAGTTGATCACGGCGAGGCCGACCGCGGCGGCGGTACCGCCGAGGAACGCGGTGGGGAGCGACCAGAACAGCGGCGCGCAGGTCAGCACGCCGGCCGCGGCGACGGACAGCGCGACCAGGGACAGCGCGGTGGACCCGGCCCAGCCGGCCGCCAGTGAGAAGCCGACGGCGCCCATGAGGCTCGGAACGACCAGGTGCCAGCGGCGCTCGCGGCGCCTGTCCGCCGAGCGTCCGAGCAGGTTCATCGTGACGAGTGCGGCCAGGAACGGCACCGCGCTGAGCACACCGATCGCGAGGTTGCCCTCGATGCCGGTGGACTCGATGAACGTGGGCATCCAGAACGTCAGGGCGTACTGGCCCATGACGAAGCAGAAGTAGATGAGGCACATCAGCCACACCTTGGGCTCGCGGAAGGCGTCCCAGACCCGGCCGTGCACGGACTGGTGCGCGGCGTCCTCGGCGATCGCCCGTTCGACGACGTCCTTCTCCTCGTCGGTGAGCCACTTCGCGGCGCGCACGCCGTCGTCGAGGTAGAACAGGGTGGCCACGCCGATGAGCAGGGCGGGTATCGCTTCCAGCAGGAACATCCACTGCCAGCCCTGCCAGCCGTTCACCCCCTGGAACCGGTCCATGATCCAGCCGGAGAGCGGGTTGCCGAAGATGCCGGCCACCGGGATGGCGGACATGAAGAGAGCGATCACACGGGCACGGCGGTGCGAGGGGAACCAGTAGGTGCAGTACAGGATCACCCCCGGGTAGAAGCCGGCTTCCGCGGCGCCGAGGAGAAACCTCAGGACGTAGAACATCGTCTCGTTGTGGACGAACATGAACGCCGCCGAGACGAGGCCCCAGCTGATCATGATCCGGGCGATCCAGGTGCGGGCGCCGACGCGCTGCAGCATGAGGTTCGACGGGACCTCGAAGAGGAAGTAGCCGATGAAGAACAGGCCGGCGCCGAGGCCGTACGCCGCCTCGCTGAATCCGAGGTCGTCGGACATCTGGAGCTTCGCGAAGCCGACGTTGACCCGGTCCAGGTAGGAGACGACGTAACAGAGCACGAGGAAGGGGACGACACGTCGTACGACCTTGCGGAAGACGGCGTTCTCACGGGCGGCGTCGGTGACTTGGGACGCCGATACGGGCATGGACATGGCGATCCTTTGAGCGGCTCAGGGGGATTCTCCGGGAGGGAAGAGGCGGTCACCACGCGGCGTTGAACGTGGACCTCAGTTCGTCGAGCGCGTGCTCGGCGAGCGGCTCGGGGCGACGGTCGGTCAGGAGCCAGAGACGTGCCGTCTCCTCGAGTTCTTCGAGGACGGCGAGAGCGGTGGCCGCGTCGGGGCCCCAGACCACGGGGCCCAGCCGGTCCAGCAGCACCGCCCTGATGGGCGTACGGCTCGCCGCCCGGTCGGCGATGTGTGCGGTCACCAGGTCGGCCACGCGCGGGTCGCCGGGCCGGTGGTAGGGGACGAGCGGGACGTGCCCGACCTTCATCACGTAGTACGGGGTGATGGGGGGAAGTACGTCGTCGTCGCTCCACACGCCGGCCAGCGTGAGCGCGACCAGGTGCGTGGAATGGGTGTGGACGACGAAGCGGGCCGTGGGGTCGGCGGCACAGATACGGCGATGCAGTGTCAGGGTCTTGCTGGCCCGGTCGCCCGCCACCTGCTCACCCCGGGCGTCGACCAGCGCCAGGCGGTCGGGTTCGAGGAACCCCAGTGCGGCATCGGTCGGCGTGGTCAGGTGGTGATCGCCGACCTTGGCGCTGATGTTGCCCGCACTGGCATGGACGTAGCCCCGGGCGAACAGGCTGGTGCCCACCCGGACGATCTCGCCGCGGGCGTGGTCGACCGCCTCGTCGTCCGCTGTCTCGGCGGTGCTGCTCGGCTGCGGGTTCATGCGGCCTCCTCGTCCAGGAGCGCGAAGGAGCGGGTGAAGAAGTCGGGGCCGCCGAAGTTCCCGGACTTGAGCGTGATGTGGAGCGTGTCCCCGCCGGGCAGGGCCGCCGCGCACCACGGCACACCGGGGTCGATCTGCGGACCGATGCGCAGTCCGGTGACGCCGAGCGCCTGGACGACCGCGCCCGAGGTCTCGCCACCCGCGACGACGAGGCGGCGCACCCCGCGTGCCACGAGCCCCTGTGCGACACGGGCCAGCGTCCGCTCCACGAGCTCACCGGCCTCGGCGGCACCGAGCCGGCCCTGCACGGTCCGGACGGTGTCGGCCGGCTGGGTGGAGTAGACGAGGACCGGCCCGTCCTCCAGGTGTGACTCGGCGAAGGCCAGGGCCTCCTCGACCACGTCCTCGCCGGCCGCCACCCGCAGCGGGTCCACGCCGAAGGCGGGGCGGCCGGTGCGCAGGTACTCAAGGACCTGACGGTTGGTGGCCTCGGAGACCGAGCCCGAGACGACGGCCCGGTGGCCGGTGGGGGGCGGCAGGTGCGCGGCGGCGCGGGACGGCTTGAACCCCCAGTTCGCCGGCAGGCCGATCGCCAGCCCCGAGCCGGCTGTCACCAGGGGGAAGCCCTGGACCGCCGCGCCCAGGCGCACGAGGTCGTCGTTGGAGACGGAGTCCACGACGGCGATCCCGATGCCGTCCGCACGCAGGGCGTCGACGCGGGCCCGGATCGCCTCGACGCCGTCGGCGACGACCGTGTGGTCGATGAGGCCGACCTGTCGCGTGCTCTGGGCGCCGAGGACGGAGACCAGGTTGGAGTCGGTCATCGGCGTGAGCGGGTGGTGGCGCATGCCGCTGTCGCTGAGCAGCACGTCACCGACGAAGAGATGGCCCTTGAAGACCGTGCGCCCGTTGTCGGGGAACGCCGGTGTGGCGACCGTGAAGTCCGTGCCCAGGGCGTCCATCAGTGCCTCGGTCACCGGCCCGATGTTGCCGGCCGGAGTCGAGTCGAAGGTGGAGCAGTACTTGAAGTAGATCTGCTCTGCGCCCATGGACCGCAGGCAGGCGAGAGCGCGCAGTGACGCCTCGACGGCGTCGGCGGCCGGGACGGTGCGCGACTTGAGGGCGATGACCACGGCGTCCGCGTCCACCGGCTGCTCCTCGCCGGCCGGTGGTGTGTCGATCAGCTGGACCACGCGCAGGCCCGCGCGCACCAGGTTGTTGGCGAGGTCCGTGGCGCCGGTGAAGTCGTCGGCGATGCATCCGAGACGGATTCCCATGTCAGGCCTCCACCGGTTCGGGCAGGTCGACGCCCGGGAAGATCTTGATGACCGCGCTGTCGTCCTCGGCCCCCAGTCCGGACGCCGAAGCCTGGAGGAACATCTGGTGGGCCGTGGCGGCGAGGGGGAGCGGGAACCGTTCCGGCCTCGCGGAGTCCAGCACCAGCCCCAGGTCCTTGACGAAGATGTCGACGGCGGACAGGGGCGTGTAGTCGCCGGCCAGGACATGGGCCATGCGGTTCTCGAACATCCAGGAGTTGCCGGCGCTGTGCGTGATGACCTCGTAGAGCGCCTCGGCGGGAACGCCCGCCTTGATGCCGAGGGCCATCGCCTCGGCCGCGGCGGCGATGTGCACGCCCGCGAGCAGCTGATTGACGATCTTGACCTTGGAGCCAAGTCCCGCGCGCTCTCCCAGGCGGTAGACCGTGCTGCTCATGGCCTCCAGCACCGGGTCGGCGAGGGCGTACGCCCTGGCGGAGCCCGACGTCATCATGGTGAGTTCACCGCTCGCCGCACGCGCCGCGCCACCGGAGATGGGGGCGTCCAGGTAGAGCACACCCCTGTCCGCCAGGCGGCCCTCGAGCGCGGCGGACCAGCCCGGGTCGACCGTGGAGCACATCACGAAGACGGAGCCTGGGCGCAGCCGGTCGGCGGCGCCGTCGGCACCGAACAGCACGGTCTCCACCTGCGCCGCGTTCACCACCACGCTGACCAGGACGTCCACCGCGGCCGCCAGCTCACCGCAGGTGGCGAACGCCGTCCCGCCGTCTCGGGCGAAGTCCGCGGCCGTCTCGGGCCTCAGGTCGTGGACCCCCACGGCGTAGCCCGCCGTCCGCAGGCTCCGGGCCATCCCGAGGCCCATGGCCCCCAGGCCGACCACGCCCACCCTCGGTTCTGCGGGCTCGTTCCGGTCGCTCATGCCCCTCCTCGCCGTGCCGTGCCGTCCGGAGCGGCTGGGCAGCCCCTCCGGGAGATCAGGTCATATGATGACCTGAGGACAACGGAATGCAAGGTGTGATGTCCGTCACTCGGGTCGCCTCGTGGCGTGCCGGGAAGCGGTCAGTGCCTCAGGGAGCCCGGTGCGCACGCGCGTTGCGTACGAACAGGGCGTGCAGATCGCGCACGGCCCGGGGCACGGAGACCGCATGGCGTCGCTGCAGCACCAGCAGCACATCGGTCTCGTCCTCCGCGAGGGGCCGCACGGTGATGGTGCCGCTCCGCTCCAGCGGATCGCCGATCACACTGAAGTCGGGCAGCACCGTGGCCCCCAGCCCCTCGGCGACCATCAGCTTGCCCATCTCGGCGCCGTCGGTGGAGTACGAGAAGGACGGTGTCCGGCCGCGCAGCAGCCGGTGCACGAAGCGGTGCATCACGTAGCCCGACCGCATCACGATGAGGGGCTCGGCGAGGAGGCTGTCCACATCCACCGCGTCCAGGGCCGCCAGCGGACTGTCCGGGCGTACGCACACCACCGGCCGTCCGCGCAGCAGCTCGGTCGTCTCGAAGCCGGGCGGCATGTCGTCGCCGTGGAGGTAGTTCACCAGCCCCAGGTCGAAGGCGCCCTCCAGCAGCCCGCGGTGGATGTCGCCCTGCTGCGCCCCGACCACCTCGACCTGGGTGGCCGGGTGCGCGGACCGGAACTCCCGCACGGTCGGGATGAGCAGCGGGACGGTGGCCGTGTTGACCGTGCCGAGCCGCACCATGCGGCTGATGCGGTGCTGGTCGCCGGCCGCGCCGCGCAGCCGGTCCACCGCGTCCAGCACCGTCATGATGAGCGGCAGCAGCTCCCGGCCCTCGTCGCTGACCTTCGCTCCCGACCGTTTTCGCTCCAGCAGGTCCACGCCGAGCTCCCGCTCCAGATTCCGCACGGTCTCACTCAACGCGGGCTGGGACAGGTGCAGTTCCTCCGCGGCGCGCCGCAGCGAACCGAACCGGGTCACGGCGGCGATGTATTCCAGCTGTTCTATACGCACGACAGGAGACTGCGTCCGCAGCGGGCCCGGTTCAAGGGAATCCCTGTCACAACCTCGTGAATACCGACTCTCACCATGTGGAATCACCACCGGGTCTTCTTGACCGGCCGGACCCACGCTTGGTTGGATCGTTGACATGAAGCGACAGGACCTCACGCGACGACGCCACGTCGACCTCGCGCGTGTCTCCAGCTCCTGCTGTCGCCGCCGCGTCTGAGCGCAGCGCACCGAGGGAAACCCTCCCACTGCTTCCTGCGCCTCCTCCGGTCATGAATTCCGGTCCCGGACCCTTTCCGTCGTGCTGACGGCATTTCCGGCACCGCTGCTCCAGCGCGCCTGAATTCCCCTGGCGAGCACCTTTCTGTGCCGACGACCGCGTTCTTCGCGCGCCTTTCCACATTCCCAGGAGTCCTCCGTGCCCGTACCGCCCGAATCCGACCCCCTCCGCTTCGCCTACTGGGTGCCGAACGTCAGTGGCGGCCTGGTCACCAGCACCATCGAGCAGCGCACCGAATGGGGCTACGAGTACAACCGCGAACTGGCCGTCCTCGCCGAGAACAACGGCTTCGACTACGCCCTCAGTCAGGTCCGCTACATGGCCAGTTACGGCGCCGAGTACCAGCACGAGTCGACCAGCTTCAGCCTCGCCCTGCTGCTCGCCACCCAGCGGCTGAAGGTCATCGCCGCCGTCCACCCCGGACTGTGGCACCCGGGCGTCCTCGCCAAGCTCGGCGCCACCGCCGACCACCTGTCGGGCGGCCGCTTCGCCGTCAACGTCGTCAGCGGCTGGTTCAAGGGCGAGTTCACCGCCCTCGGCGAGCCCTGGCTGGAGCACGACGAACGCTACCGGCGCGCGGAGGAGTTCATCACCGCCCTGCGCACCATCTGGACCGAGGACCACGCCGAACTCGCCGGTGACTTCTACCGGGTGCGCGACTTCTCCCTCAAGCCCAAGCCGCTGAACACCCCCGAGCGTCCGAACCCGGAGATCTTCCAGGGCGGCAACTCCACCGCCGCCCGTGCCATGGCGGGCCGTGTCTCTGACTGGTACTTCAGCAACGGCAAGGACTTCGACGGTGTCACCGAGCAGATCGCCGACGTGCGCGCCTCCGCCGCCCAAGCGGGCCGTACGCCACCGAAGTTCGGCCTCAACGGCTTCCTCATCGCCCGCGACACCGAGGCCGAGGCCCGCGACACGCTCCGCGAGATCGTCGCCCACGCCGACACCGAGGCCGTGCACGGTTTCCGCGACGCCGTCCAGCAGGCCGGGCAGTCCACCGCCGACGGCAAGGGCATGTGGCAGGACTCGAGCTTCGAGGACCTCGTCCAGTACAACGACGGCTTCCGTACAGGTCTGATCGGCACACCCGAGCAGATCGCCGAGCGGATCGTCGCCTACAAGCGGCTCGGCGTCGACCTCTTCCTCCTCGGCTTCCTGCACTACCACGAGGAGGTCGAGTACTTCGGCAAGAGGGTGCTGCCCCTCGTACGCGAACTGGAGGCCCAGCAGCCCGCCTCCGAGCCCGTCGCCGCCCGCGCCTGACCCGCAGCCCGCCCGAGAACAGCCCACGAACGGAAGGTCCTCGCATGGCCACCATCTTGTCCGTATCCGGCAGCCCCTCCGCCACCTCCCGCACCCAGCGACTGCTGCGCCACCTCGACGCCCGGCTCACCGCCCAGGGACACGAGGTGATCCCGCTGGACGTGCGCACCATCCCCGCCGAGGCGCTCCTCGGGGCGGACTTCCGGCACCCGGAGATCGTCCGGGCCACCGCCCTGGTCGAGCAGGCCGACGGGGTGGTGGTCGGCACCCCCGTCTACAAGGCCGCCTACTCGGGGCTGCTGAAGTCCCTGCTGGACCTGCTCCCGCAGTACGCGCTGGCCGGCAAGACGGTCCTGCCGCTGGCCACCGGGGGCTCCACCGCCCACGTCCTGGCCATCGACTACGCTCTGCGCCCCGTGCTGAGCTCCATGGGCGCCGCACACATCGTCCCGGGCTGGTTCACCCTCGACAAGGACATCACGGTGGGCGACGACGGCTCCCTGGCCGTCGCGCCCGGCTCGGCCGAGGCCCTGGCCCAGGTCACGGACCAGTTCTCGACCGCGCTGGGGGGCCGTACGGCACTGCTGGCGGCCACCGGATGAGCGCGTCCCATGTGATCGCCGACGACGCCGAGGCCCTCGCCGTCGCCGCCGAAGTGGCCGCGGAGTTCCGCAAGGACACCGCCGAACGGGACGCGCGGCGCAGGCTCCCGCACGCGGAGCTGGAACGGCTGTCCGCCTCCGGTCTGCTGGCCGTGAGCGTCCCGGCCGAGTTCGGCGGCGCGGACGTCGGTGCCGGGACGCTCGCCGAGGTCTTCCGGCTGCTGGCCGCCGCCGACGCCAGCCTCGCCCAGATCCCACAGAGCCATTTCGTCTACGTCAACGTGCTGCGCCGGCAGGGGACGCACGACCAGCAGAAGTTCTTCTTCGGCGAGGTGCTGCGAGGCAAGCGGTTCGGCAACGCCCAGTCCGAGGCGGGCACCAAGCACGTGCAGGACATCCGCACCAGGCTCGCGCCGCGCCCGGACGGGTCGTACGTCCTCGACGGCGTCAAGCACTACTCCACGGGCGCGCTGTTCGCCCACTGGATCCCCGTGCTCGCCCGCGCCGACGACGACACCCTGCACGTGGCGTACGTACCGAGCGACGCCCCCGGTCTGACGGTCGTCGACGACTGGGACGGCATGGGGCAGCGCACCACGGCCAGCGGAACCGTCCGCCTGGAGCGGGTGCCCGTCCCCGCCGACCGGGTCGTGCCCCACCACCTCACCTTCCAGGGACCCCAACTCCACGGGGCCGTGGCCCAGTTGCTGCACGCCGCCATCGACGCGGGCATCGCCTCCGGCGCGCTCGCGGAGGCCGTGGAGTTCGTCCGCACGAAGAGCCGGCCCTGGTTCGAGAGTGGGTTCGAGACGGCCGCGGAGGACCCCCTGCTGATCCAGCGGTTCGGCGAACTCGCGATCCGGGTGCGGGCTGCGGAGGCCCTGCTGCGCGAGGCCGCCCGGGCGGTCGACGCCGCCCGGGACGATCTGACCGACGACTCGGCCGCCGAGGCCTCGATCGCGGTGGCGACGGCCAAGGTGACCGCGGCGGAGACCGCCGTGGAGGTCGGCAGCGCCCTCTTCGAGGTCTCCGGCACCCGCGCGGCGCTCGACTCCCTGGGCCTGCACCGCCACTGGCGCGACGCCCGCACCCACACCCTGCACGACCCGGCCCGCTGGAAGGTCCAGCACATCGGCCGCTACGTCCTGCACGGCACCCGGCCGCCCAGGCACGGCCTGCTCTGACCCCCCTCTGCCTCCCCCCGTCACGATCGGAGACCCCTCGTGTCCCTGACCTTCCACTGGTTCCTGCCCACCAACGGCGACAGCCGCCACGTCGTCGGCGGCGGCCACGGCACCCCGGCCACCGAATCCGGACGCGACCGGCCGCCGTCGGTCGGCTACCTGAGCCAGATCGCCCGCGCCGCCGAGGACCTCGGTTTCGTCGGCGCCCTCACCCCCACCGGTGCGTGGTGCGAGGACGCCTGGCTGACGACGGCGATGGTCGCCCAGCACACCGAGCGGCTGAAGTTCCTGGTGGCCTTCCGGCCCGGCTTCGTCTCGCCGACCCTCGCCGCGCAGATGGCCTCCACCTTCCAGCGGCAGACCGGCGGACGGCTGCTGCTCAACGTCGTCACCGGCGGCGAGAGCCACGAGCAGCGCGCATACGGCGACTTCCTCGACAAGGACGCCCGGTACCGCCGCACCGGCGAGTTCCTGCAGATCGTGCGGGAACTGTGGGAGGGCAAGACCGTCGACCTGCACGGCGAGCACCTCCAGGTGGCGGACGCGACGCTGGCCCGCGTGCCCGACCCGATCCCCGAGGTCTACTTCGGGGGCTCCTCGCCGATCGCCGGAGAGATCGCCGCCCGGCACGTCGACGTGTACCTCACCTGGGGCGAACCCCCGGCGCAGGTCGCCGAGAAGATCGCCTGGATCAGGAAGCTGGCGGCCGAGCAGGGACGCACTGTCCGCTTCGGTATCCGGCTGCACGTCATCACCCGAGACACCTCCGAGCAGGCGTGGGCGGAGGCGAACCGGCTGCTCGACGGGTTCGACCCGCAGACCGTGGCGTCCGTGCAGGCCGGGCTCGCCCGCAGCGAGTCCGAAGGGCAGCAGCGCATGCTCGCCCTGCACGACGGCGGCAACCGGGACGCCCTGGAGATCCACCCCAACCTGTGGGCCGGCATCGGCCTGGTGCGCGGCGGCGCGGGCACGGCCCTGGTCGGCAGCCACGACGAGGTCGCCGAACGCATCAAGGAGTACGCGGCCCTCGGCATCGAGGAGTTCGTCCTCTCCGGCTACCCGCACCTGGAGGAGGCCTACTGGTTCGGCGAGGGCGTCCTGCCGCGGCTTCAGGCACAGGGCCTGTGGCAGCACCCCTTCCCGCAGGCCGCGGCTTCGGCCCAGGTCCCCTTCGCGGGTACGGGGTCCCCACGATGACGCATGTGATCGCCGACGACTGACCGCCGTCGGCCCGGCGTCCGGCCCCCGGCGATCGCCTACTCGTCGGACAAGGTCAGGTCAGGCACCCGCCACGCGGCGATCACGAAGGCGGCCAGGGACACCGCGGCGCCGGTGAGGAAGACGAGGCGCATCGAGGCGACATAGCCCTCCAGGAACGGCAGGGCCGCACTCGGGTCGAGGGCGCGCAGGAAGGCTGAGTCCTCCAGGTCGACGCCGCCGCCGGGGCGCAGCACCCCCGTCAGGGCGTGTGCGTTGTCGGGCTGGGTCAGCAGCCGGCGGTAGGCCGGGTCGTCGCGGGCCTCGGCCAGCCGGTCGGCGATGCTGCCGGCCGCCGTGGTGAACAGGATCGACAGGAACGCCGCGGTGCCGACCGTACCGCCGTTGGAGCGGAAGAAGTTGACCGACGCCGTCGCCGCGCCCATGTCCGTACGGGGCACCTCGCACTGCGCGAGCGTGGTGAGCGTCTGCATCGACGCGCCCAGTCCCGCGCCCATCAGGACCATGCCGAGCGCCGGATGCCACAGCGGGCTGTCCACGCGCAGTGTGGCGAAGACGAGCATCGCCGCGGTGAACGAGCCGACCCCGGCGACGAGATGGACCTTGAACCGGCCGGTGCGGGCGATCATCCGGCCTGTCAGCAGCGTCACCGCGAGGTTCGCCGCCACCGTGGGCAGGGTGGCCAGGCCCGCCGCCATGGGGCTCATCCCGCGTACGAGCTGCAGGTAGAGCGGCAGCGTCGTCATCGCGCCGAACATGCCGATGCCGACGACGAAGTGCAGCCCGACGCCCAGCCGGAAGGCCCGGATGCGGAACAGCCGCGGCGGCAGCAGCGCGGCGTCACCCGACCGCCGCTCCACCGCGACGAACACGGCGAGTCCCACCACGCCGACCGCGTACATTGACAGCGCCCGGGGCGAGTCCCACCCCCAGGTGCGGCCCTGCTCGGCGACGACCAGCAGGGGTACCAGTCCCACGGCCAGGGTCAGCGCACCGGCGTAGTCGAGCCGGTGGCCGACCCGCCGGTGCGGGAAGCGCAGGACGCGCACGATCGTCACCGCGGCCGCGGCGGCGAGCGGCACGTTGATCAGGAAGATCCACCGCCAGCCGTCGATACCGAGCAGGGTGGCCCGGTCCGCGAACGCTCCGCCCACCAGGGGCCCGACGACACTGGCGCCGCCGAACACGGCCATGAAGTAGCCCTGGTAGCGGCCCCGTTCGCGCGGGGTGGTGATGTCGGCGACGATCGTCATCGCCAGCGACATCAGCCCGCCGCCACCGAGACCCTGCACGGCGCGGAACGCCGCGAGTTCGTAGATCGACGTGGCGCAGCCGCACAGCAGCGAACCGGCGGTGAACAGGGCGATCGCGGCGAGATAGACGGGCCTGCGGCCGTGGATGTCGGACAGCTTGCCGTAGAGCGGTGTCGCGATGGTGGCGGTGATGAGATACGCGGTCGTCACCCACGCCTGGGCCGTCAGCCCGTGCAGATCGTCCGCGATGGTCCGCAGCGCGGACGAGACGACCGTCTGGTCCAGCGCCCCCAGGAACATGCCGAGCACCAGCCCGGACATGACGGTGGTGATCTGCCGGTGAGTGAGCCGCGGGGGCAGGTCCCCGGCCGAGCCCTGTTCCCGGGTGTCGGAGAAGGTCACGTGTGTCGTCCTCGCAGTGGGGGCGGTGGGCCGTCCGGCTAGCCGGCGATCCCGGCCAGGTCCGCGACCGCGTGCGTGACGTCCGGAAGCGTCAGCATCGCCAGTTGGGCCGACCGGGCCCGCGCCCGCGGCTCGGGGTCGGCGAGGAGTTTGCGGCACACCTCGGCGATGCCGGCCGGGCTGCGGTCGGTGATGTGACGGCCCAGGCCCAGCTCCTCCACGCGCTCGGCGTTCGCGGGCTGGTCCCCGAAGAACGGCAGGACCGCCAGCGGCGTGCCGGTGCGCATGGCCTCGCGGATGCTGTTGAAGCCGCCGTGGGTGACGAACAGGTCCACGGCCTCCAGCAGCAGCGGCTGCGGCACACGGTCGGTGACGTGGACGTGCCCGGGGAGTCCGGCGCGGTCCAGCGGGATCCCGGACGTCGACACGACCACCGTGCAGTCGTCCAGTCCGGCCGCCGCGTCCACGATCGCGTTCAGGTTCTCGGTGGCGTCCGGCATCTTCACGGGCAGCGGCTCGGTCTGGCCTTCCATACGCGCACGCAGCTGCGGCAGGGCGGTGCCGATCCCCGCGTACACCAGGGGGCGGTCCGTGGGCAGGGCGGCGGCCCACTCCGGCAGTACTCCGCCGCGCTCGACGTCCACCGTCTGCCGGTAGGCCCACGTCCGGGGCAGATGCCGGGCGAACGAGAAGGCGGACGGCACGTAGTCGACGCGGCCGTGCGGGACGACGGACAGCGGGTCCTCCCGCACGGGCAGGCGCAGCTCCTCGCGCCGCTCGTTCAGCTGCGGCAGCACCTCCGCCGGATCCAGGATGTTGTTGAACCCGGAAGGCGTCGGCAACTGCGGTATGCCGAGCAGCTCGGCGGTGAGCACCGCGGCCATGTCCATGCCGTCCCGCAGGATCAGGTCGGGCCGGAAATCCCGGGCGAGGGGGAGCAGGACGTCCAGGTGCGGCTTGACGTGCGGCCCGGCCACGTTCCGCATCAGCAACCGGGTCAGAACACCTGACGGGTCCGTCGAGTCCGGGGTCTCGTCGAGCTCGGCGAGGTAGGGGACCAGCGTGGCCATCGGGTTGAACTCCGGCACTGAGCCGTTCACCTGTACGTCGTCGTCACGGAAGACGGGGACGAGGGCGTCGGTGGTGACCACCAGCACCCGATGCCCGGCCTCGGCCAGGGCGCGCAGCAGCGGCAGCTGAGCGCGGCCGTGGGACGGACTGCCGAGCGTGGTGCACAGAACCCGCATGGAGGTGAGCCTTTCTCTTGGCGACTCTTCGGAGAGGAACGAAAAGGGTCTTGTCACGCCACCCGTGTCGGCGCCTGCGCCAGCCCGATCCCCTGCCAGGTCAGTCCGGCGCGTGCGAGGCGCTCCGGGTCCAGCAGGTTGCGGAAGTCGTGGACCTCGCGGCCGGCCATGCGCGCGGCGATCGCCGCCCAGTCGAGGTCGCGCAGCTGAGGCCACTCGGTGAGGACGAGACAGGCCGCCGCCCCGTCCGCCGCCCGCACGGGGTCGTCGGACAGCTCGACCAGATCGCTCAGGTCGGGCCGCTCCTCGCACAACGCGGGGTCGTACGCCATGAGTTCTGCTCCGCGTTCGCGCAGCAGCCGGGCGATGGAGAGCGCGGGGGAGTCGCGCAGATCGGAGGTGCCGGCCTTGAAGGTCAGGCCGTACAGGGCGAGTCGTACGCCGTGCAGCGAGCCGCCCTCGCCGCGCCCGCACGCGGCGGCGACGCGTGCGACGAGCTGCCGCTGGTGGGTGACGTTGGTCTCGATGGTGGCCCGCAACAGGGGGAAGTCGACCCCGGCCAAGTCGCACACGGTCAGCAGGGCGTGCGTGTCCTTGGGCAGACACGAGCCGCCCCAGCCGGGCCCGGGCCGCAGGAACGCGGAGCCGATGCGGGGGTCCCGGCCGATGCCCTCGGTGACATCGTCGATGTCGGCGCCGAAGCGTTCGCAGACGGTGGCCAGGTTGTTGGCGAAGGACAGCTTCATGGCGAGGAAGAAGTTCGCCGCGTACTTGGTCAGTTCGGCGCTGGCGGCGTCGGTGAGCACCAGCGGAGCGTCCAGCCCGGCGTACAGGTCGGCCACCCGCCGGGCGGCGTCCCGGTCCGCGGCGCCGATCACGATCCGGTCGGGGTGCAGGAAGTCCTGGACCGCGCGGCCCTCGCGCAGGAACTCCGGGTTGCTCACGACAGCCACGTCGTCCCGGCCGAGCAGCGTGGCGACGCGCTCGCTCGTTCCGACGGGCACGGTCGACTTGTTGACGACGACACAGCCGGCCGGCAGCACCTCGCGGATCTGCGCGGCGACGGCCTCCACGGCGGCGAGATCGGCCGCGCCGCCCGCTCCGATCGGTGTGGGCAGGCACAGGAACACCACGTCGGCCTCGGCGACGGCGGTTGCGGTGTCGCCGGTGAAGTCGAGCCGGGCTGCGTCCAGCGCGTCCCGGACGGTCTCGGGCAGACCGGGTTCCAGGATGTCCACCCGCGCCTCGCGCAGCCGCTCGACCTTGTGGGGGTCGGCGTCGGCGCACACCACATGGTGGCCGAGAGAGGCCAGACAGGCCCCGGTGGTCAGTCCTACGTAGCCGGTTCCGATCACGGCGACGCGTCGAGCAGGCACAGAAGATCACCACTTCCGGTCGGTGGGGGACCCCGCGTGCGCCGGCTTCGAGGAGCACGAGGGCGCGCGGTGTCGCGTGCTGCGGGCGGACCCGGGAGGGCCGACTTCGTCCTGCGGCCCCCGCACAGTGAGAACTCAAGTCATCGTTCGTTGACCTGACACAGGTATGGCATGTGCTCAGAAAAGAAGTCAACGTTCGATGACATCGGTCGGTGACTTTGAGACAGCTCCCGCAGACTGGAACATGGGCGGATGGCGGAAGCGCCGTGGACCACGGAGGTGCGGTACGTGTCGGGAGTACAGAACGGCGAGACGCCGAAGGCGATGGCCCCACGGCCCGCCCGTAAACGCTCGGCCTCGGCCACGCGCACCGCGCTGCGAGCCGCAGCGGCCTTCCGCTTCGGCAAGTACGGTTACGACGGCACGAGCGTGCGCGACATAGCGGGCGACGTCGGTGTCGACGCCGCCCTCGTCTACCGCTACTTCGGCTCGAAAGAAGCGCTGTTCAACGACGTGTCGGGTACGGGCAAGATCTTCGAGCCGCTGCTGGACGAGCCGGTCGAGGCGATCCCCGAGTGGTTCTGCGCGCTGCTCACGGGGCCGCCGAGGGAGGGCGGATTCCCGCATCCGGTGCTGTCCGTGTTGCGGTCGTCGGGCCGGGACGAGGCGGTGGCGCGGCTGCGGGCGGATTTCACGGAGGTGTTCTCCGAGCGTCTGGCCGCTCGTCTCGGCGGCCCCGACGCCGATCTGCGGGCCGAACTCCTCGCGGC
>NZ_GG657757.1:8049673-8068908 GCF_000158955.1 Streptomyces viridochromogenes DSM 40736
TCCCAGTGAACGGGTAGGAAATGATGGAGCGTCCGGAGTCGCCCGCCGACCGCGCGGTCCGCGCGGGCCGGTCGTCTCTCCTCCTCACCTCCCGCAGGCACATCGATCTCCTGCGCGTCTGCAGCGCGGCGAGGCCTCTGCGCTGAACCGGCGGTGCCCACCGGCACCGCACCCCGCCGCCCACGGGTGTGCGCCGACGCCGCCGCGCACCCACCCCGCGCACCCACCCCGTGTGCGCCGCCGCACCCGCGCGAACCAAGCCGGACCCGGACCCAGGGAGACACATGCCCGCCGCACCCCTGTCCACCGTGATGTCCCTCCCCTCCTCGCCGTCACCGTCGTTCCGAGGCAGGATCGGGTGCGACGCGAACAGCGGCTACTACGCCGTGCCGCGCCGCTACCGCCTCCACCTCTCGCTGTCCTCCCCGCACAGCCTGCGGATCGCCATCACGCACAGCCTGCTCGGCCTGGAAGAGACCCTTCCGGTCGAGCTGCTGCCGGCCGTTCCCGACAGGCCCGACGGCGGACACTCCGCGCTGCTCCCCCTGTACGAGGCCGGCTCGCACCGGCACTCCGGGCCGGCCGTCGCACCGGTCCTGAGCGACACCTGGACCGGACGGATCGTCAACAGCCACTCCGCACACATCCTCCATGACCTGGCCCGGCACTTCGGTGACGACAACCCGGACCGGCCCGTCCTCCACCCGCACGGCGCGGAGGAGGAGATCGAGGCCGTCGAACGCCTCTGCCGGTACCACATCGACGAAGCCGCCCAGCGGGCCGGGCAGGCCGACGTCGACGAGGAGGCGCGCGGTAGCGCCCTCAGTTCCCTGCTGCGCGTCCTGGGCAGCCTGGAGGCCCGGCTCGTTCACCAGGACTTCGTGCTGGGCGACCGGATGACCGCCGCCGACGTGCGGTTGTGGGTCGCGCTGGTCCAACTCGACACCGTGCACCGCCTGCACCTGGACGCCGCCGCGGTCCACCGTGTCGCCGGCCATCCGCACCTGTGGGCGTACGCCCGGCGGCTCGCCGCACACCCCGCCTTCGGCCGTCATCTCGACCTGGACGGCATCGCCCGCAGGCACCACGCCCGGTGTCAAGGACTGGAGGCCGCGGGGGCGGCGGTGCAGATCCTGGACTGGGCGGCTCACATCACGGACGCCACCTACGGCCCCACGCAACGGCACTCCGCACTCCACCTCGGTCCGTCCGGCCCGGCCTGACCCTCCTGGCACGGGGAGCCGTGGGCGCCGCACGTCGTGGTCGAGCGCAATGTCGTCACCGGCCAGAACCCCGCCTCCTCGGGCCCGCTCGCCGCCGAACTGCTCAAGAAGCTTCCCTGACACCGCACTTGCCCGAGACCGCACGCTCTGGGACCGCACCCACCGAAGGAACCTGATGACCACGCAGAACGCGATCGACTGGCCCGAGAAGTACCACCTCGTGCAGGGCAGGCTGGACCTCGTCTAGGGCGCGTCGTCGAGGAAGCCGCCCGACTGGTGCTGCCACAGCTTCGCGTAGGCGCCGTCGGACGCGAGCAGCTCCTGATGGGTGCCCTGTTCGACGATCCGCCCGCGGTCGAGGACGACGAGCTGGTCCATGGTGGCGACCGTGCTCAGCCGGTGCGCCACCACGAGCGCGGTCCGTCCCTCCATCAGCCGCCACAGCGCCTCCTGCACGAGGAGCTCGCTCTCCGAGTCCAGGGCGCTGGTCGCCTCGTCGAGCAGCAGGATCGGCGCGTCACGCAGGATCGCCCGGGCGAGCGCCACCCGCTGGCGCTGACCGCCGGACAGCTTCACTCCACGCTCGCCCACCATGGTGTCGAAGCCGTCCGGCAACGTGTCGGCGAACTCCGTGACATGGGCTGCCTCGGCCGCGCGGCGGATCTCGGCGTCGGTGGCGTCCGGCCGGGCGAACGAGATGTTGTCCCGCAGGGTGCGGTGGAACATCGCCGGGTCCTGCGGCACGTAGGCGATCTGGCTGCGCAGGTCGGCCTGGCGCAGCCGGCTGATGTCCTGGCCACCGACCAGGATGCGGCCGCCGTCGATGTCCGTCATCCGCAGGAGCAGCCGGGTGAGGGACGTCTTGCCGCCGCCGGACCGGCCGACCAGGCCGAGCTTGGCCCCGCTCGGCACGTCCAGGTCGAGTCCCTCGAACAGCGGCCGGCCGCCCCGGTGGGCGAAGGTCACCTTCTCGAAGCGGACATCGGCGGCCCGGGGCCGCAGCGGCTCAGGGACCGCCGGATCGAGCACGGTCGGCGGCGTCAGCAGCAGCTCGGTGAACTGCGCGGCCTCCGTCATCGAGCTCTCCAGACGGCGGTAGATCTGGTTGAAGTCGAACATGATCCGGGTGGCGTTGCTGTAATAGGTGAAGGCCACCACGATCGCCTCCACGCCCTGCGCGCCCCCGGCGAGCCTGACCGCGAGCAGCAGGCCCACCGCGTTGGTCAGCACCGACATCGGCGCCACCAGCGTGTCGATGCGCAGGTTGCCGTAGTCCCACGACCGCAGGGTGAGCCGGCGTGACGTGGCGACGCGGGAGCGGTGCTCGGCGGCCTCGCGCTCCTCGGCGGCGAACGCCCGTACCGTGTCCATGTTCATCAGGCTGTCGGCGACATGGCCCGACACCAGGGCGATCGCCTCCTCACGCTGGTGGACCAGCCGCTGGCGGCGCCGGATGAGAGGCACGACCAGCACCGCCGTCAGCGCGATCATCGCCAGCAGCCCGACGACGAGCAGCGGTTCGTAGCGCCAGAGCACCACGGCCCCGAACGTCAGCGGTACGAAGTTGCCCACGATCTGGAACGTCAGGGTGTCCACGCACGGTTCGAACCGGGAGGCGAAGCTCAGCACGCGCTTGGTCAGCGACCCGGCGAAGTTGTCCTGGAAGAACGCCGCGTCCTTGGCGAACAGTTCGTCCATCCCGATCACGTACAGGTGCTCGATGCCGAGGGCGTCAAGGCGGTTGAGACAGTGCAGGGCGACGCGCCACAGCGCCTCCGCGAGCAGCAGGACGCCGGCGAAGCCCAGTACGTACGGCAGTGTCGAGGAGACCGTGACGTCACGGTCGCCGGCCATGTCGCCGACGAGCTTGGCGACGATCAGAGGCGCCACGTAGTTGATGCCGATGTTGCCGAGCGCCGAGAGCACCATGGCGGGTGCCGTCCAGCGGCGGAGCCGGGCCAACTCCCGTCCGTAGTAGCGAAGCGCGAGCAGCACCGAGCGCTTGCCCGGCCGAATCCTGCGTGATTCCGGCGTTTCCATCCCACCCCTGTGTCGTCCTGCGGCTGACCGCCACCGTGTCTGCGCGGGCAGGGGGCATCGCCGCAACGAATGCGTGGATTTCGGGTCGAGTCCGGAAGTGTCCCGCGAGAGCGACCACGGAGTCCAAGCGTTTTCCGGCCGGGCGGTGGTGCGCGGGGAGCGCCCGGGAGGCACGGTGGGCGGACTCGGGGCGGGCGGTGGTGCCGGGCGGCCCACGGGTCGCCGTGACATCAGCCCCTGTGCTTCGTGCGTGGTCGGACGGAACGCCTCGGTGTCGAGCGGCGTCGCGAGCTCGCTCGGACGCTGACCGACGCGGTGCTGGTGCCCGAGGTCGGGCAGCCCGCGCCGGCCGCCCGGGTCGGGTTCCAGGTGTACTTCGTCGAGCGCGAGCGGGACATGATGGCCATCGGCGGGCGGCTGTTGGCGGATGCCGGACCGGAGGCCGACGTGATGGCCGTCGACGTCGCGGTGATGGACGCCGCCTGGCAGGCGGACGTGCGGGCTCAGGTCATCGAGCGGATCCTCGCCGCACTGGCGGCGGCGTGCGGGCGGGGCGAGCCCTCGCCTGCGTGGTGGGTCACCTTCCGGGTGATCGACGAAGGCAGTTGGGGTGCCTCCGGCGGTGTGCTGTCGATCCTGCCGTTGCTCGCGAGCGGGGTGTTCACCGAGGAACGGGCCGAGGCCGTTCGGGCGGCGTTGGCGGTCAGGTCCTGATCGTGGTGAGGATCAGCGCCTCAAGCTGGGCCGCGGTGCGGTCCAGCGGCTGGGTGCTGCGCTTGGCGCGGCACATGGCCACGGTCCCCTCGACCGCGGCGACGACGAGCGTCGCGACCTGTGCCGCCTGCTCGGGCTCGGCGCCGTGCTCGCGCAGGGAGCCGGCCAGCAGGCTCTCCCATTCGTCGAAGACCTCGGCGGCGGCCGTCAGGGCGGTGGGCGTCTCGTCCGCGGGAGGCTCCTCGATGGAGACGGCGAGGACCGGGCAGCCGGCCCGGAAGTCGCTGTCCACGACGATCTTGCGCCACAGGGCGAGAAAGGCCCGCAGTCCCGCGACCGGGCCCGCCTCCAACTCCCGGCGCAGGCTGCGGGCGGCCCATGCGCCGGTGTGGCGCACGGCCTCCGTGGCCAACTGCTGCTTGCCCTCGGGGAAGTAGTGGTAGGTCGAGCCGAGCGGTGCCCTCGCGTGCTTGGCCGTCTCGCGGATGCTCGTCGCGTTCAGGCCGCGCCGGCTGATCTGCGACATCGCCCGCGCGCTGGGCGCCTCCGACGTGCTCTACGTCGACCCCGACCCCGGACACCGCGACCTGGCCAGGGCCTTCGGAGCCGCCACCGCCGAGACCCTGGAACCGATCCCGCAGGGCTACGACATCGCCGTCGAGGCCACCGGTCGCGTCGAACAGCTCTCGCTGGCCGTCAAGTGCCTGACACCGGAAGGGATCTGCGAGAGCGCGGGCAACCACTTCCGCCCCGGCGAGCTGCCCCTGCTCGACATGTACCTCACCGGCGTCACCCTGCGCATCGCCCGCGACAGCGTACGCGCCCACATCCCCGACGCCCTCGAACTCGCCGCCTCCGGCAAGGTCGACCCCCGGAAGGTCGTCTCCCACGTCATGGACTGGGAGGACCTGCCGGCCGCGCTGCCGGAGAGACACCTCAAGCCGGTCTTCGTCAGGTCCGGCGACTGACCACTCCCGGGCGCTCGCCCCCCGGCCTGCCGGAACCGTCATGGCGTGGGGCTGTCCGGGAGCAGTGTGAAGACCCGGTCGAGGCCGACCAGCGTGAGGACGCGCAGCAGATTGGCCGGTACGGCGGCCAGGGCGACGTCGGCCCCGGCGTCCAGGGCGCGCTGGCGGGCGGCGGGGAACACGGTGATGCCGGAGGAGTCGCAGAACTCCAGCCCGGACAGATCGGGCGGCGCCGTGTGCCGGGGGCGGGCGGTCATCCCAGACAGAGCGGGAGCCGCGCGGCGAGGTCACCCAGCTCGGATCGCTCCGCCGCCGTCGGCGCGCGCCGGCCCGTGCCGACCAGCAGGGCGTCCAGGTCGTGGAACGACGCGGGGAAGGGGCTCCCCGCGATCCGCTCCAGCATCTCGCGGGACCGGGTGAGTCCCTCCGCAGGCGGTTGTTCCGGGTCCGGCAGGTACGCGATCAGGTCGAGGTGGTGCAGGGTCCACTCCATGACGTACGCCGAGAGGTAGTCGGCCACGGTGAGGACCTCGTCGCGGGTGCCGACCCTGAGGGCCGGGTCGGCGAGCAGGGCGGCGCGGCCCGCGGCCGAGCCGACGTCGTCCAGGTGGAACACGAGCAGCCTCGGGTCCTCGTACGCGGCGGCCAGCCGGACCGTCAGCGCGTCGAGCGGGTCCTCACCGGTCGGCGGTGCGGCGCTGACGTCCCAGTAGCTCACCGCGTCCCGGGTCGGTTCCCGGTCGGACGGGGTGGCGAGGGTGATCAGGACGTCCTGGGCGTCGATGACCAGATGGCACACCAGGTCCCGCACCAGCCAGCCCGTGCAGCCGGACGGCCGTGCGAAGTCCTCGTCGGAGAGCCCGGCGACCGCCGTGCGCAATGCCGTCCAGGAGCGTGAGATGTTTCCACGTGATCCACGTCGGCACCGTAGTGCCGTGCCGTCGCGGCGGACAAGCACATGTCGGCGGTCGATGTGCCCGACCGGTCCGCACGCGACTTCCACACCATGACCTCCGGTCAACTCCCCTCCCGTGCCCGCCAGTTCATCCGCCCAGCTCTGGCGGCCAGGCGGCTGCCTCTTCTCCGGCCGTACGGCGGGCCGGGCGGCGGCCGAGGCGACGGCGAGCTGACTGACCCGGCCAGGGGCGCACCGGCGCTCAACGGCCGGACGCACCCAGCCGTTCGGTCGCGAGGGCGGCGAGTTCGTCCGCGGTGCGCGGACCGGGCGCCGACCCGGTCAACAGCCCCTGGGCCCGCAGGAGATCGGTGACCGCGGCCCCCCACGGCAGCCGCAGCCCCGCCTCCCGGAGGAGATCGGTCCGGGCCAGCGCCACGGGGGCGGGGCCGGTGCGGACACCGGACGGGGTGAGCAGCGCCGCGTCGTCGGCCCAGCGCAGGGCGAGGTCGACGTCATGGGTGGCCATCACCACCGTGGTACCGGCATCGCGGAGCCCGTCGAGCGTGGTGAGGAGGCGTTCCTGACCGTCCGGGTCGAGGCCGGCCGTCGGCTCGTCGAGGATCAGCACCCGGGGTCGCATGGCGACCGCCCCCGCGATGGCGGTGCGTTTGCGCTGCCCGTAGGAGAGCAGATGGGTGGGCCGGTCGGCCAGGGCGGTGATGTCCAGCGCGGCGAGCGCCTCCGCCACCCGCGCCCGCACCTCCCCGTCGGGCAGACCGAGGTTCAGCGGCCCGAACGACACGTCCTGTTCGACGGAGGCCGCGAACAGCTGGTCGTCCGGGTCCTGCACTACCAGCTGGACGGTCGTCCGCAGTCGCGTCAGGCCCTTGCGGTCGTAGGTCACCGGCTGCCCGCCGACCGTCAACCGGCCCTCGTTTGGCCGCAGTCCGCCGCTGAGCAGCCGCATCAGCGTGGTCTTGCCGCTGCCGTTGCGGCCGAGCAGGGCGAGCGCACGCCCCTCGCGGATGTCGAAGTCGAGGCCGCTGAGCACGGCCGGGCCGTCCTCGTAGGCGAAGGACGCGCCGCGCAGGGCGACGAGGGCGGGCTCGCTCATGTCAGCGGCCTTTCCAGTGCGAAGGTGAGGACGGCCAGCGCCGCGAGGAGCGCGCAACTGGCGGCCGTGAAGCGGGCGGAGACGCGGGGCTTCGGGCAGCAGGACGCGCAGTGTGCCGTCGTAGCCGCGCCCGGCGAGACCGGCCTGGAGGCGGGCCGCCCGGTCGAAGGCCCGGACGAACGCGGTGGCGCCGAGCCCGCCCAGCGAACGCCAGGCGGCGGCCCGCGAGGTGTGCCCGAGCCGGGCGGCCTGCGCGTCGCGGACCCGGCGCACGGAGTCCAGCAGCAGGAAGCTCATGCGGTACGTCACGAGCGCCACGTCCACGACGGGCGCCGGGATCCCGGCCCGGACCAGCCGCGGCAGCAGGTCCGACATGGGCGTCGTGAAGGCGAACAGCAGCACGCCCAGGGAGGCCGCGGAGGTGCGCAGCAGCAACTCACCGGCCCGGACGGGCCCGTCGTGGGCGAGGGAGACGAACCCTCCCGGCCCGCCGACCTGGACGAGCAGCGTGATCGCGCCCGTCACGCAGAACCCCAACGGCACCCGGTAGGCCCGCCACAGCCGTTGCCGGGGCACACCGGCCGGACCCAGCAGCACCACCAGGGCCGTCACGAGCACCAGGGCCGCGCCCGGCCAGGGCGGCAGCGAGACG
Source organism: Streptomyces viridochromogenes DSM 40736 (assembly GCF_000158955.1). Taxonomy (GTDB): domain Bacteria; phylum Actinomycetota; class Actinomycetes; order Streptomycetales; family Streptomycetaceae; genus Streptomyces; species Streptomyces venetus. The sequence continues at coordinate 8,057,283 of NZ_GG657757.1, forward strand.
GCCAGCACGGTCAGGCCCAGTCCGAGCACGGCCTTGTCCACGGGATGACGGCGGCGCCAGCGACTGCTGTGCGCCGCCGCGTCGATCGGCAGCACGCGACTCAGGCCCTCTCGACCGTGGACTCCTCGGCCGTGTCGCGGTCCTGGCTCGCCGCGGCACGCTCCAGTGCCCGCTGCTCGCCCTGCCGCCGGCCCCGGCGCAGGCCGAAGTAGTAGGCGAGGACACCGGCGCCGAGAGCCGCCTGGAGGGAGAACAGGGCCGACTCGATCTCACCGGACGGCGGTTCGTACAGCGGCGAGAACCACGGCTTGTAGTCCGGCTCGATCTCGGTGATCGCCGTCTCGGCCTCGCCGTCGGAGCCCGTGAAGGGCTCCTTCTTGTGGTCGCCGAGGCCGAGCGCGAGCGGCAGCACGGCCAGCGCGGCCACGAGGACCAGCAGCAGGACGTTGATCTTCGTGTTCCTGCTCATCGGGTCACCGCCTCGGCCCCGGCCTCGGTCCGGGACCGCTTCTCGGCGAGGAGCACACCCAGCCGGGTCAGCTCGCCCTTGCTGGACTGCACCAGCAGCCGCATCACGAGCACCGTCAGCAGACCCTCGCTCACGGCGAGCGGAATCTGCGTGACCGCGAAGATGGAGCCGAACTTGCCGAGCGCTCCCAGGAACCCGCTGCCTGGGTCGGGGAAGGCCAGCGCCAGCTGCACGCTGGTGACGCAGTAGGTGGACAGGTCGGCGAAGAACGCGGCGAAGAACACGGCGACCATCAGCGGCACGTCGAACCGCCGCAGCAGCTTGTACACCGCGTACCCGGCCCAGGGCCCGACGATCGCCATGGAGAAGACGTTGGCGCCGAGCGTGGTGAGACCGCCGTGCGCGAGCAGCAGGGCCTGGAAGAGCAGGGTGATGGTGCCCAGCACCGCCATGACGGGCGGCCTAAACAGGATGGCTCCCAGGCCCGTGCCGGTGGGGTGGGAACAACTGCCGGTGACGGAGGGCAGTTTCAGGGCGGACAGGACGAACGTGAAGGCACCGGAGGCACCGAGGAGCAGGGTGCTCTCGGGATGCTCGCGCACTTCACGGGTGAGTGACCGGGCCCCGTGGACGACGAACGGCGCCGATGCGACGCCCCAGGCGACCGCGTGCGCCGGAGGAAGGAAACCCTCGGCTATGTGCATGGCTCAGCAGACCCTCTCCAGCACCTCGTGGATGGTTGACGCGCCTTGGCCGGTCTCCTGGCTCACGGGTCCCACCGCCCGTACTCCGCCTTCCCGGGTCCCTGAGGACCCAGTGGCCGCCCGCGAGGGCCGGAGCCGGACTTCCCGATCACAGTGGCGAGGGCCGCACCGGCATCACACCGGATTTCCCGTTCACCAAGGCGTGGTGACAGTAGTGCCGCGACAAGGGCGATGACAAGCCACCCGAGGGGGCGCGCAAGGGGCGCCCCCCGGCACACCGGCGCAGAACCCCTCAGCCGTCGCCCTCGTCGTCATCGCCCCCCGGGCCCTCCCGGGGCGGTTCGGGCTTTTCTTCCTGGGGCTTGTCCGCCTTCTCCGGCTTGGTGTCAGTCGCCTCCTCCGTCGGGGTCGTGGGGCTGGGTGCCGGGTCCGCGGGGGTCGGGGGAGCGGGTGCCGTGGTGGAGGGAGTGACATCGGCCACTGTGCCGACGGTCGGCGCCCCGTCGGCCGCCGGGGCGGACACGAGAGGGTCGGCGGACTCGGCTGACGAGGAGGCGGCAGGGCTGCTCGCGGACGGGGACGCGTCGGGTTCCGTGCCCTCCGTCGCGGTGTCGTCGGGCGAGAACCACATCATGCCGGCGAGCATCGCGGCCAGGAAGAGGGCCGCCGCCGCGGCCGTCGCGGCCACGCGCGGCCGGCTGCCCCGGGCGTTGCGCGGAGCGGCGCGACGTGAACGCCCCTCCCGGGCGGTGCGGGACCCCGTCGGCAGCGTGTACGTGGCCGGTCCGCCGGTCTCGGCCGCCGCGTACGCTCCCGGCCCGGAGGGCGCCGCCGGGAACGCGGCCTGCGGCAGCGGTTCGGGCAGACCCCGCCAGGCGCCGCCGGCGAACCACTCGGCGGTCTGCTGCGCAGTGGGCCGGTCCTCGGGCTGCTTGGCGAGCAGGGCGAGGAGGTAGCTCTCGAAGGCCGGCGGGAGACCGGTGACACCCAGCTCGCGGGGCGGCACGGGGGCGTTGTCGAGATGCTGGTGGAGGAGTGCGACGGCGGTGTCGGCCTGGAACGGCGGGCGGCCGCTGAGGAGCTGGTAGAGCACGCAGCCCAGGGAGTACATGTCGGAGGCGGGGCTCGCGGGCTTGCCCAGGGCCCGTTCCGGTGCGAGGTAGAGGCCGGTGCCGACGATCTGGCCGGTCGCGGTGAGGGCCGCGCCGGGATCGTCGAGGAAGCGCGCGATGCCGAAGTCGCCGATCTTGAGCGTGCCGTGGGCGTCCAGCAGGAGGTTGGCGGGTTTGACGTCCCGGTGCACGATGCCCTGCTCGTGCGCGGCGGCGAGTCCGGCGGCGGCCTGCGCGGCGAGGGCCGCCACCCGCTCGGCGGTGAGCGCGCCGGAGACGGCCAGCACCCCGGAGAGGCTGTCGCCGTCGACCAGTTCCATCACCAGGAACAGCCGGTTGTCGTGCTCGCCGAAGTCCAGGACACCGACGAGGTTGGGGTGGTTGAGACGCCCGGCGGTCTGGGCCTCCAGGCGGAACCGGGAGGCCGCCGTCGCGTCCGTGTCCTGGGGCAGCAGCAACTTGACCGCCACCGCCCTGGCGAGCATCTGGTCGTACGCACGCCAGACCTCTCCCATTCCGCCGCGCCCGATCTCAGTGTCCAGCCGGTAGCGGCCCGCTAGCAGCACTCGTCCTCGTCCTCATGCTCGTGGGAAGGTCGTCGCCGCAGGCGCAACTCCCCGCTTTCCCGCAGAGGTTGATGGAGGTGCCGCAGCCGACCCAGGATACTGGCGCCGCGTGACCGTCGTGGCCAGTCGTGTCCGCGCCCGGTCCTGTTCAGGCCGCCGAGCCCTCCTGCCCCCGGCGCGGAAGCAGCGTCACCGCGAGGGCCGTCACGACGGCGAGGACCAGCCAGGGCACGGAGGCCGGGAGGCCCAGGTCGAGCAGGAAGCCGGTGGCCGCGCTGCCCGCGAGCACGATCAGACCGGAGACGGACGACAGCGCACCCGTGTAGAGGCCGATCCGGCCCTCCTCGGCCAGGTCGGGCACCCAGGCCCGGGCGGCGGGCACGACCAGCATCTGCCCCACCGTCAGCAGCACGACGAAACCCGCGGCCGGCAGCAGTCCGGCGACGCCCGTCCAGCCGGCGGGGCGCGCGACGGCCACCACCGCGAAACCGGACGCGATCAGCAGCAGCCCGGCGGTCATGGAGCGGCGCAGGTCGAGCCGGTCGCCGGCCCAGCCGGTCACGCGCAGCTGAGCGAAGACCACGAGCACCGAGGAGAGCGCGAACAGCCAGGACAGCGGCGCCTGGGAGCCCGCAGCGCGCTGCACCTCGTCCGGCAGCGCCAGATACAGCTGGTTGTAGGCGAGCAGGTACGAGCCGTACGCGCAACACAGCGCCAGGAAGCGGCGGTCGCGCGGCAGCACCCGTGCACCGCCCCGCTGCGGGGCGCGAACCCGGCCCGGGATGTGCCGCGGCATCAGCCACAGATGCCCGGCGAGGACCAGCACGAAGACCGCGGCTCCCGCGAGGCACGCGGTGCGGAAGTCGACGGCGAGCAGCAGCCCGCCGAGCAGCGGGCCGACGAAGGCCCCGATCTGGCCCGCCACGCTGAACAGGGCCAGGACACGGGTGCGCGCCCCATGCCCTGCCGCTTCCCAGTCCACCGCCTGGCGGGCCACCTCGGACTCCACGGCGGGGGAGAACAGCGCGGCGGCGAACCCGATGACGAGCACGGCGCCGATCACGGACCAGGTCGCCTCCGCGTACCCGAGCCACGCGAACCCGGCGATCCGCAGCACGCAGCCGGCCAGCACCACCGGGCGGACTCCCCACCGGTCGACGAGCAGGCCGCCCACCACGAACAGCCCTTGCTGACTGAAGGTGCGCAGTCCGAGGACGAAGCCGACCAGCCAGCCCGCCATGCCGATCGCGGTGCCCAGATGTTCGGCGAGGAACGGCAGGACGGCGTAGAAGCCGATGTTGAAGGCGAGTTGCGTCAGGATCAGCAGCCGCGGCAGCGGCGAGAGCTCCTTCCAGAGCCGCCAGGTGCTCTGGCGCGGAGCCCTGGGCGTCGTACGGGAGGCCCGACGGCCCAGGGCACGGGAGGCGGGGTCGGTCATCGTTCTTGCGCCGGTGGGGTGGTCACAGGGCTCAGGAGGGCGTCGGGCTGGTGCGACCGCCGCCGCGGGGCGGGCGTGATCCGTGCTCCGGGTGGACCGGCCGTTCCGCCGGGCCGCTCGCGCCGCCGTTCACGCCGCCGGGGCAGCCGTACACCCCCGGTGGCCGTTACCGCGAGCGCTCCCAGCAGGGCGAGCACGGCGGCGGGGAAGAGGACGGCCCACGGGGCCCGTTCGGCGTACGGCTGGTTCTCGGCGAGCAGCAGCCCCCACTCGGGAGACGGCGGCTGGGCGCCCAGGCCGAGGAAGCCGAGCGCGGCCAGACCCAGCGCGATGCCGGGCAGCCGGAGCAACGCGTGCCGGGCCACCGGTGGCAGGACGGCCGGCAGCAGTTCGTGCCGGAGCAGATACCCGCGCCCGGCGCCCAGCGCACGGGTGGCGGCCAGGTGCGTGGTCGCGCGCTCCTGACGCAGCAGTGCGGAGGTGTGGGCGGCCAGCGGGGACCAGGCGACGGCGCCGACGGCGAGGGCGGGTGTCCACGGGCCGCTGCCCGCGGCCCCGGCGACGAGAAGACCGGCCAGCACGGGCGGTACGGCGCTGACGGTGTCGACCAGCGGCCCGGACAGCCTCGGCAACAGCCCCAGCAGCAGCCCGGTGACGAGGGCGGCGGCGCTCACCGCCAGGGCGATGCCGAGCGTGGTGAGCGCGCCGTGCGAGACCCGGGCGAGGACATCACGGCCGAGCGCGTCCGTCCCGAAGGGGTGCGCCGGAGACGGGGCTCGCAGCCGGGCGAGGGCGTCCAGGGCGAGGGGGTCGCGGGGCAGTCCGAGACCGATGACGGCCGTGAGCACCGCCCCGTACAGCAGCGGCAGGGCGCGGGGCGCCGGCGGGCCGGGCCGGTGCAGGGAGTGCAGGGCGCCGTCGCGCAAGGCGGGCCCGGTCAGCAGCCGGGCCGCGAGCCGGGCGAGGACGCCGGCGGTGGCCGCGAGCAGGACCAGGGCGAGCGTGCCGCTCTGCAGGACGGGCAGATCCTGGGCGAGGGCGGCGTGCAGCGTGAGCCGGCCGAGGCCCGGGATGTCGAAGACCTGCTCCACGGCGACGGATCCGCCGGTCAGGCCGACCACGAACAGGCCCAGGTTGGGCAGCAGTCCGGGCACACAGCGGCGCACCGCCTGCCGCGCCACCGACGTCGGTGGGACACCGCGCGCCGCTGCGGCCGGCGCCCAGGATTCGGCGAACGCACCGGGCAGCAGGTCGTCCAGCAGCCGTCCGAGCAGCGCTCCGGCGGGCAGACCGAGGGCCAGTGAGGGCAGCACCATCCACTGCGGCCCGTACCAGCCCAGCGCGGGCAGCCAGCCCAGCCGCACACCGATCACGGAGGCCAGCACCGAGGCGACCAGGAACTCGGGCAGCGCGGCCAGCATCGCGGTCGCCGTACCGCCGCGCCCGCGCGCGCCGAGCCGGCCTCGCGCGCCGAGGCGGAGCGTCCGGGGCGCACACCGCCGTCACCGTGGCCGCGGCGACCGCGAGAGCCCCGGACATCAGCAGCAGCGACATGCCGAGCGCCTGCGTGACGGAGGGCAGCACCTGGGCGCCGGACACCCACGAGGTGCCCGCGTCCCCGTGCGGCAGTCCGCTCAGCCACCGGCCGAGCAGGGCCAAGGGTCCGTCGTCGAGCCCGAGTTCGTCCCGGATCGCGCGCAGCGTACCGGGCGTGGGGTCGCGGTCCGCCGAGCGGGCCTTGAGCACGGTCAGCGCCGGGTCGGTGCGCGACAGCCACGGCAGCAGGCCGATCGCGCCGACCAGGGCGGCCGCGAGCAGGGCCCGCCACAGCAGCGTCGGGCCGCCGCCACGCGCGAGCACGCGCAGGGCGGCGAGGCCCTTGGCCAAGGGTGAGATCGCGGTGTTCAGTGTCTTCCCCGGGTTGCTCAGGCGAAGGGAATCTCGAAGTGCACCACGCCGCTGCCCCCGCCGGGCACTTCCTCCCGCTCGTCGCACACCACCTTGCCCTGCGACCGCCACAGGCCCATCGCGCCGGGTGAGTGCGGATACGTGTGCAGATACACGGACCGGTAACCACCGTCGGCCCGTGCGAAGTCGACCAGGCCTGCCACGAGCCGCCGGGCCAGCCCGCGCCGCCGGTGCCCGGAGCTGACGTACACCCGCCGGAGCTGAGCCGTCTCGCCGGAGGGGAACCGTTCCGCCAGCCAGCGCGGGTTCGGTGGATGCGCCGGCCCGCGCGCGTCCAGCGCCCCCGTGGCCGCCACTGTGCCGTCCCGCTCGTCCACGGCGACCAGGAGCGTGTGGCGCGGCGGTTCGACGTAGAAGGACACCGGGTCGATGATGTCGGCGTGCCAACGCGGCACGAAGCCGGTGCCGAAGTCGCGGTACACGGCGTCCAGCATCACCACCCGCGCCCCGTCGATGTCCCCAGGTGTGGCTGTCCTGATGCTGTAGTCGTGCATTTGCACATCATATGCAAGTGGCTTCCGGGCTCATTCAGGGGCCGGTGCCCGTCCTGTGGGGCGCGCCCGTGGCGCATCGAGGCGCCGTCAGGTATTGAGCGGTCCGCGTGACTTCGTGCGTCCCTGGCGCGGCAGAGGGAAAGGCATGGTCCGGCCGCCCTCCGACCGAAGGTGATCGCCCGTGTCCCTCACCACCCCCGCGCAGTCCGCCGCGGGTACCCCACTGCTGAACCAGAGCCCGGTCGACATCCGGCCGCAGGACACCGACGTCTCGGCCCTGCCGCCGCTGCGCCTGCGCCACCCGGCACGGCTCACCATGCGGCTGCGCCTCGAGCGCCCGAAGCGGCACGGTCCCGGCCGCGACCGGCCGGAGGAGGGCACGGTGAAGGCCGAGCCGCCGCCCGGGCAGGAGTGCCTGATGAGCGTCGGCGACCGTACGTACCACCTGGAGGACGTCCCGGGCGAGGCCCACCCTTGCCTGGACCGACGGCAACGCCCGCGAGGTGCAGCCGCTCGGCGACCGGCGCCTCGCCGGCGACCGTCACCGCTGGTGGTGACGCGCGGGACCGGGCGGTCCGCCAGGACTGCGCACGGGGACGGCCGCTTCAGCTCCCGGCCGGGGCGAGCACGACGAAGTCCGCGTTCGCCGGGTCCAGGCAGACGGCCAGCCTGCCGACGCCCTCCACGTCCGCGGGGCCCATCTGTACGCTGCCGCCGTTCCCGGTGACCGCGGCCACCGCTGCGTCGCAGTCCGCCACGGCGAAGACCGGGTGCCAGTACGGCCGCCCGCCCGCGAGTGACAGCTGCTCCTTGTCGAGCTCCATGAGGCCGCCGTGCATACGTTCCTCGGGCAGGCCGGCGGGGGTGATGAGGGTGTACGTGCCCCCGCCGCCCGGCAGCTGCGTGTCGCTGAACTGCCAGCCGAAGAGGCCGCCGTAGAACTCCTTCGCGGCCGCCGCGTCGCTCGTGTACAGCTCGGTCCAGGACAGCGAGCCCGGCTGGTCCACCAGATCGACCCCCTTGTTGGTCCCCGGCTGCCAGACGGCGAACTGGCCTCCCAGCGGGTCGCTGTACTGCGCCATCCGGCCCCAGTCGTCGAGGTCCATCGGCGGCACCCGCACGGTGCCACCCGCCTGCTGCACGGCCTGCGTGGTGGCATCCGCGTCGGTGACGCTGAAGTAGAGCATCCAGGCCGGGCGCGCCCCTTCCTCCGTGAGCTTGCCGAGCCCGGCGACGATCTTGCCGTCCTTCCGGAACATCCCTCCTTCGAAGTCCTCGCTCTGGCCCATGGGCTCGTACTCCCAGCCGAGCACGGCGCCGTAGAAGGACGCGGCGGTCCGGACGTCCGGAGCTCCGAGGTCGAGCCAACAGGGGGAACCGGGGGCGAACTCCGTGGTGATCATGGCGATGCTTCCCTTCCACTGATCCTCTGTGGCCCCAGCGTGACACCGGGCACCGGCACTCGCCCGTCGGAGGCCCGTGGGAGCATCGGGTCCATCGCCCGGCCAGGGTGGTCGCGGATCTGGCGCTGTGAGGGATGGGTGGTCGGGGTGGACCCGGTGGGTGTGGGACGACACGATGTTCGCGGGGGCCGCCCGCCTACTACGGGCGGGGAAGGCTGCCGTACGCCCCCGGGCTGGCGGACGCGCTCGCGGAGGCGCTGCGGCTCGACGGGAGGGGGCGTCTGATCGACGTGGGCTGCGGGCCCGGGACCCTCGCCCTGGGCCTTGCCCATCTGTTCGGCGAGGTCGTCGGTGTGGACGCCGACGGCGGGATGATCGCCGAAGCGGCGCGCGGGGCCGCCGGCCGGGGACTGGGGGAGAAGACCCGGTGGGTGCGGGCCCGTGCCGAGACGCTGCCCGCCGGGCTCGGCACCTTCACGGTCGCCACCTTCGGACAGTCCTTCCACTGGATGGACCGCGACCTGGTCGCGGCGACCGTTTTGGGCTTGCTCCGGCCCGGTGGGGCCCTGGTGCACATTCTCCGACCTGAAGACCGAGGAGCCGACCGCTTTTCGTGCCTGCTCTTCACCCGGCGGTCCCCTTTCTTCTGTCGGTGGACGAGCTGGTCAAGCGGTACCTGGGGCCCGTACGGCGAGCAGGCCGAGGTCTGCTGCCGCAGGGAACACCGGGCGGCGAGGCCGAGGTGTTCGCCCGGGCGGGTTTCGCCGGACCCCGGCGCCTCGTGGTGCCCGGCGGCCGGACACTGGAGCGGACCGTCGACGACGTCGTCGCCTGGGTGTTCTCGATGTCGTTCTCGGCGCCGCATCTGTTCGAAGGGCGCCGCGACGACTTCGAGGAGGACCTGCGCGGGCTGCTGCGGGAGGCCTCCGAGCCGGGCCTGTTCTCCGAACGCGGGCCGAGCACGGAGGTCTTCGTGTGGCGGACGGACGCCTCCCTGTACTGACCCGGAAGGGCACCGGGACGGATTTCAGTGGACGGACAGACCGCCGTCGACGTAGACCGACTGGCCCGTGAGGTAGGCGGAAGCCGGGCTCGCCAGGAAGACCGCCGCACCCGCGAAGTCCTCCGCCAGGCCGTTCCGCCCGATCATGGTGCGGGCCGCGAGGGCGGCCACCTTCTCCGGATCCGAGGACAGCCGCGCGTTGAGCGGTGTCATGACGAAGCCCGGCACCAGCACGTTGCAGGTGACACCGCGCGGCGACCACGCCTCGGCCTGGGACCGCGCCAGCGCCTCCAGCCCGCCCTTGGAGGCGCCGTAGGCACCGCTCTGGACGAACGCCCGGTGCGCCTGCTGGGAGCTGATGTGCACGATGCGCCCGTACCCGCGCTTCGCCATACCGGGGCCGAAACGCTGACCCAGCAGGAAGGGGGCCTCCAGGTTGACGGCCATCGTCACGTCCCAGACGTCCTCGGTGAGTTCGTCCATCGGCGGGCGCAGGTTGATCCCGGCGCTGTTGACGAGGATGTCGGGCTCCCCGAACACCTCGGCGGCCCGCTCGGCGGCCGTCCGCACACCCTCACGCGTGCTCAGGTCCGCGCTGACCCACGCGGCGCGGCAGCCCTCGGCCGTCAGCTCCTCGACGGTCGAGGTGAGTCCGGCCTCGCCGCGGGCTACGACCACCACGCTCGCCCCGGCACGCGCGAGGGCGCCCGTGATGGCGCGGCCGATACCGGAACTGCCGCCCGTGACCACCGCGACCCGGCCCTTCAGGGAGAACAACTCGGAGAGGTACGCCTGTTCGGCCGGTGTCGGTCGTGTCGTCATGGCGAGAACTGTATGAGGCCCGGCCGGAGGCATCGACTCCGGGACGGGCAGTGGCCTGGATCACATACCGTGTGTTGAGTGCCCGGCCCCGGCGGTTTCCGTACCCATGGGTGAACGAGCGGGGCCGGATGCGAGGATGAGGCGCCATGACAGCTGGGTGGTGTGCTCGCACGACACGGGCCGCGGTGTTCGCGGCCGTCTGTGTCGTGCTCGCCGCCCTGGGCCACGTCATGATGTCCGGCGACCACGTGCCGCCGCGGACCCTGGCGGCCGGCTGGGCCGTGACCGGTGTGGCGGGCTGGTGCCTGGCGGGCCGCGAGCGCGGTCTGCGGCTGGTCGTCGCCGTCGCCGTGGCCGTGCAGACGGCCCTGCACTCGGCGTTCTCCCTCATGTCGCCGTCGCCGCCCGCCGGAACAGCGGGTTCCAGGGCAGCGGACTCCATGCACATGGGGTCCATGCACATGGGGTCCACGCACATGGGGTCCACGCATATGGGATCCCTGCACATGGAGTCCGTGGACGCGGGTGCCATGGGGCACGCGGGACACCTCCCGGGCGGTGACTCGTCGCTCGGCATGCTCGCCGCCCACCTGCTCGCCGCCCTCCTGTGCGGACTGTGGCTGGGCCACGGGGAGCGGGCCGTGTTCCGCCTGCTGCGTGCCGTGGCCGGCCGGCTGGCCGCGCCGCTGCGGCTGCTGTTCGCCCTGCCGGCCCCGCCGCCCCCGCCCGTGCGCGTACGGCGACCGTCCTCGGACCGGGCGCCGCGCCTCCTCCTTCTCGTCCACGCGATCACCTCTCGAGGGCCGCCCGTGAGGGCCGCTGCCGTCTGACGGCAGCCGGTGGTCCCGGGGCAGCCCCTGTGCGCCCCGGAGCCGGTCGTACGTCCGTGCCGGCGGGCAACGCCGTACGGGTACGACCGCATCCCTCACTCACCAGGACCGCGCGGCCACGCGCGCACGCCCGGCGTCCCGTGCGCACGCGTGCCCGCACGCCCGTGGTCCCGGCATCCCGAGAAGGACATCAGGTGATCACTCCTGCCCTGCCCCTGTCCCGCGAGAGAACCGAGCCCTCGGCGCCGGCCGACGAGTCGATAACCGCCTGGGCACTGGCCGCCCGTGGCGGTGACGCCGCGGCCGTCGACCGCTTCGTGCGCGCCCTGCACCGTGACGTCATCCGCTACGTCGCCCACCTGTGTGCCGATCCGCAGGCCGTGGACGACCTGGCGCAGGACACGTTCCTGCGGGCCCTCGGCAGCCTGCACCGGTTCGAGGGCCGCTCCTCGGCCCGTGCCTGGCTGCTGGCCATCGCCCGGCGTGCGGTGGCCGACAGCCTCCGGTACACCGCCGTACGCCCCCGCCGGGCCGACCTGCCGGACTGGGAGCTGGCGGTCGAACTCGCCCAGCCCCGAGGACTGCCCGGCTTCGACGACGGTGTCGCACTGCTGGAGCTGCTGGCCGGACTGCCGGACGAGCGGCGTGAGGCGTTCGTCCTCACACAGCTCCTCGGTCTTCCGTACGCGGAGGCCGCCGAGCTGAGCGGCTGCCCGATCGGCACCGTCCGCTCCCGTGTGGCGCGCGCCCGGGCGTCGCTCCTCGCCCTGCTCGCCGAGGCGGAGGCGCCGCCCGCCGTGTCACCCGCCCTGGCCGC
>NZ_GG657757.1:8069315-8107932 GCF_000158955.1 Streptomyces viridochromogenes DSM 40736
GCGTCTCCTCGACGAAACGGTCGACCATGCCGTCGGCGTGGGCGCGCGGCGTGTAGACCCACAGGAAGAACGCCTCCAGCATGGCCCGCTCGCTCGGGGCGCGTTCCGCCATCCAGTGCCAGAAGCGCGCCACGGCCCGGAAGTAGGGGTCGGGGCGGGCCATCGTGCTCATGAGGACGAGGCTGCGCACCAGCCCGGGATGCCGCAGCGCCATCTCCTGGGCGATGAAGCTGCCTCCCGAGAAGCCGGTGACATGGGCGGCCGGAACGTCGAGCGCGCGCAGCAGCGCGGCGGCGTCGTCGGCCATCCCCGGCACGGAGAGCGGCCCCTCGGGCAATGGTGTGCGTCCGACGCCCCGGTTGTCGAAGGCGGTGATCCGGTAGCGGTCCGCGAGGCCGTCGAGCTGTGACTGCCAGGCCTCGGCGGGATCCCCGAGACCCGAGACGAGCAGGACGTCCGGTCCCTGGCCCCGGCGCTCGGCCCACAGCCGCACGCCGTCGGCGTCGATCAACTCTCCCATGGGCGGCCTCCGGGCGGTCAGGTCGCCAAAGTGGTCACGCCCGGGCCGGCTGGATGTTCTGGTTGGCGTGGAAGAGGTTGTCCGGGTCGTAGGTCCGCTTGACCTGGGCGAGCCGGTCGTAGTGGTCACGGTACGTCGCCCGGACCCGCTCCTGGCCCTCGCCCGCACCCATGAAGTTCACGTACGAGCCGCCCATGGAGTACGGGTGCAGTTCCTCCTGGTAGCCCACGCACCACTGCCTGATCGTCTCGGCGTTGGCCGGATCGGGATCGACACCGGCGAAGACGCCGGACCAGACGGCGTCCCGGTAGCTCCACGCCGTGTCGTCCGGGCCCATCCGGTGGGCGGCACCGTCGACCGGATAGAGGTGCATCAGCGAGAGCTGCGTGGGGAGGTTCTCGCCGTACTTGAGATGTACGTCCAGAGCGGCGTCCGGGATGTGGTCGAAGAAGTCGCCCCGCCAGTACCACTGGTAGCCCGTCGGGATCAGCTCGTCGAACATGCTCTGCAGCGCGACGTAGGGCATCGGTGTCGTGAAGTGGAAGGCCGGCGGGCCGGGTTCGTTCACCACGGAGAGGGTCTCTTCGAGCCGGTCCGGGTCACCGGTGTGGCACCACACGACGCCGCACACCTTCTGCCCGTGGAGCTCCTCGGGGAAGGGCGGGCCGGGCGGGACGACGAAGATCGCGAAGAAGCCGTAGACGTCCTCCGGTGCCTGGGGGAGGAACTCGCGGTACCACGCGAGGACTTCGCGGGTGTGACCGACCGGCCAGACGCTCACCCCGGCCCCGACGGTGTCCACCGGGTGCAGCCGGTAGGTGAGGGAGGTCGCGATGCCGAAGTTGCCGCCGCCGCCGCGCATCGCCCAGAACAGGTCCGGGTGTTCGTCCGCGCTCGCGGTGACGTAGCTGCCGTCGGCCAGGACGACGTCCGCGGAGATCAGGTTGTCCGCGGTCAGGCCGTACTTGCGGGTGAGGTAGCCGTGTCCGCCGCCGAGGGTCAGGCCTCCGACGCCCGTCATGGAGATGATGCCCGTCGGGGTGGCCAGACCGAAGGCGTGCGTCGCGTGGTCCAGGTCGCTGATGTGGGCGCCGCCGTCGGCCTGGGCGGTCCTCGCGGCCGGGTCGACGCGCACCCCGCGCATCGGTGAGAGGTCGATGGTGACGCCGTCGTCCACCAGGCACAGGCCGGGGCCGCTGTGTCCGCCGCCCCGTACGGCGAGTTCCAGGCCGTGGTCGCGCACGTAGGCGACCGCCGCCATGACGTCCGCCGCGTCCGCGCACCGCACGATGGCGGCCGGGTGTTTGTCGATCATCGCGTTGTAGATCTTGCGGGCCTCGTCGTACTCCGCGTCCCGCGGGCCTGTGACCGGTCCGCGCAGCGTGGTCCGCATGTCTTCCAGGGTGGCGCTGTCCATGACGATCTCCTCGAGCGCGTGACCGTGTCGACACTTCCAGGGTCTCGCCGCCAGCGGGGCGATGCATGTCCGGGCGGACGGGCCCCTGGGCGCCGTCTCGTCGGGTGCGCCCGCGACCACCATCCGGATGGTTGGACTTTCTATCCAATGACTGGACGTGTGGTCTAGTGTGGCGGGAGAGGGGAGATGGGATGAGCAGCGAACTGAACGCCGAGCGGGACGCGATCCTCGCCGCGCTGACCCCGGTCGTCGACGGGATCGCCGCGACCTTCGGGCCGGTCTGCGAGGTCGTGCTGCACGACTACCGGAATCCGGAGAAGTCGGTCGTCGCCGTGGCCGGATCGGTGACCGGGCGGACGGCCGGCGGCGCGATGAGCGAGATCGGCATGCGCGTCCTCGCCCGGGGCGACGAGGCGTCCGACGAACTGAACTACGTGACCCGCACCCGGAACGGGACGCTGGTGAAGTCCTCCACGATGGTGCTGCGGGACTCCACGGGCGCCGTGTTCGGTGCCCTCTGCGTCAATGTGGACGTAGGCGCCGTCACCCAGGTTCACGGTCTGCTCGGCGCGCTCGCCGGAATCGGCGCCCAGCCGGCGGAGCTGCCGACCACCACCTTCGGCAACGACATCGACTCCGTGGTCGACGCACTCTTCGACGCCCACCAGTCGAGGCAGCGGGGGAGCTGGGCGGAGCTGGACCGCGCGGAGCGACTGGAGCTGTTCGGCGGGCTGGACGCGCGTGGTGTCTTCGCCGTGCGCGGCGCGGTCGAGCAGGTCGCCGCCCGGCTCGGCATCTCCCGCGCCTCCGCCTACACCTACCTCTCCCAGGCCAGGGCCGCCCACGACACTTCCACCGGAGGATCCGCGTGACGACCACCACCCCACCGGTCACCCTCGACGACGTCCGGGACGCCGCCGCCCGGCTCCGGGGCGTCGCCCACCGCACACCCGTCCTGCGCTCCCGCACCCTCGACGCGCTCGCCGGCGCCGAGATCCACCTCAAGTGCGAGAACTTCCAGCGCGTGGGCGCCTTCAAGTTCCGCGGCGCCTACAACGCGGCATCGCGCCTCACCCCCGAGCAGCTCTCCCGGGGCATCGCCGCCTACTCCTCCGGCAACCACGCCCAGGCTGTCGCCCTGGCCGCCCGGGAGCTCGGCACCACCGCGGTGATCGTCATGCCGCAGGACGCCCCGCCGTCGAAGCGCGCGGCCACCGCCGGCTACGGCGCCGAGATCGTCACCTACGACCGCTACACCGGCGACCGCGTCGCCATCGCCGAGGCCCTCGCCGCCGAGCGGGGCCTGACGGTCATCCCGCCCTACGAGCATCCGCACGTCATCGCGGGGCAGGGCACCGCCGCACTCGAACTCGTGGAGGAAGTGGGGGAGCTCGGCACGCTGCTCGCCCCGGTCGGCGGTGGAGGGCTGATCGCCGGCAGCGGCACCGCCGTCAAGGGCCTGAACACCGGGACGCGGGTGATCGGCGTCGAACCCGAGGCCGGGGACGACACGAAGCGTTCCCTGGAGGCCGGCCGGCGCGTCAGCATCCCGGTCCCGCACACCATCGCCGACGGCCAGGCCCTGCACACGCCCGGAGAGCTGACCTTCTCCGTGAACCGCCGGCTTCTGGACGAGGTCGTCCTGGTGACCGACGACGAGATCCGGGACGCCATGCGGTTCGCCTTCGAACGCCTCAAGATCGTCGTCGAGCCGAGCGGCGCGACCCCGCTCGCAGCGTTGCTCACCGGCCGCGCGGGCCCTCTCGCGGGCCGCGTCGGCGTCATCCTCTCCGGCGGCAACATCGACGCCGAGCGCTTCGCCGAGCTCTGCGGGCACCAGGTCGGAGCGGGTCTGCCACGGGTTGGCGGCCACCCCGCGGCGGGCGGACGATAGAGGTGCGGAGGCCGGCCGCCCGCGGCAGTGTCCAGGGCCGCCGGACGGGCCGGCCCCCGGCCGTGGCACGCCCGCGGCCGGAAGGGAGCGCGTCATGTTGGAAGTGAAGACGATCGACAAGCCGGACGAACGGCGTGATTTCCCGAGTGGCCACCTCGAAGCCGTCCACATGACGGAGCTCGACTTCGCCGTGGCGACCTTCGAGCCCGGCTGGCGCTGGTCCGAGTCCGTGGCCCCGATCGCGGGCACCCCCAGCTGCCAGATGTACCACAACAGCTACGTGCTCCAGGGGCGTTTGCACATCCGCATGGACGACGGCGGCGAGAGCGAGGTAGGCCCCGGCGACGTCTTCGTCTGCACGCCCGGCCACGACTCCTGGGTGGTGGGCGACGAGCAGGTCGTGGTCTACGACTTCCAGGGGCAGTCGGCGAGGGAGTTCGCGAAGAAGTAGTGCCGGGCGACCGTCCCCTTGCCCACGGGAAACCGATCGGTTTACGATCCTCCCCAAGAGGAAACCGATCGGTTTCCCGTGCTGAGGATGTGAGGGACACTCCCATGACCGCCATCGAAGGTTCCGTCGCCCTGGTCACCGGCGGCAGCCGCGGTATCGGCCGCGCCCTGGTCACGGCCCTGTACGAGCGGGGCGCGAAGAAGGTGTACGCCACCGCCCGCGACCCGCGCACCGTCACGCACCCCGACGCCGTGCCGCTCGCGCTGGAGGTCACCGACCCCGCGTCCGTCGCGGCGGCGGCCGAGCGGGCCCAGGACGTCACCCTGCTGATCAACAACGCGGGGGCGTCGGTGAACGCGAACTTCCTCGACTCGCCCGTGGAGGACGTCAGGCGCGAGTTCGAGACCAATTTCTACGGACCGCTCCTGGTGACCCGGGCCTTCGTCCCCGTCATCGAGCGAGGCGGCGGCGGCCACATCCTCAACGTCCACTCCGTGCTCTCCTGGATCGGCCTGGCCGGCTCCTACAGCGCGTCCAAGGCCGCCTTCTGGTCGCAGACCAACTCGCTGCGCCTCGACCTGAAGCCGCGCGGCATCGAGGTCACCGGCCTGCACGTCGGATACGTCGACACCGACCTGGCCGCCGCCGTCGACGCCCCGAAGTCCACAGCCGAGAGCGTCGCGGCCCAGGCCCTCGACGGGATCGCGTCGGGCGCCTTCGAGGTCCTGGCCGACGACGTCTCGCGCCAGGTCAAGGCCGGGCTGGCGGCCGACCCGCTCGCCCTCTACCCGCAGCTCGCCGCCGCCTGATCACACCGGCAGCAACCGCGCCACCAGCACGCTCAGCTGCCGTACGTTGCGGCACTCGTGCATCTCGACCAGCTCGGCGTAGGCGGGCGCGACGGAGTCGCCCGTGCCCCAGCGGGAGCGCTGCTCGGGGTTCAGCCAGTAGACCCGGCGCGCCCGCCGGGTGATCCGCCGGACGGCCGGCAGATTCGGGTCGCTCCCGTTCGTGCGGGCGTCACCGAGGACGAACACCGTGGTGCGCGGACCGACCGCGTCCTCGTAGCGCTCGGCGAACTCGCCCAGCGCCATGCCGTAGTCGCTGCTGCCGTGCCAGCCCGTGAGCGCCGCCTCCGCCTGGATGCGGGCACCCAGCCCTTGCGGGTCGGCGGTGCCGTGCCGGAGCAGCCCGGTCACCTCGTCGATCCGATTGACGAAGGCGAACGCCCGTACCTTGCTGAACTGGTCGTGCAGCGCCTGCACCAGCAGCATCGTGAAGTCCGAGAACCCGGACACCGAGCCCGACACATCGCACAGCAGCACCAGTTCGGGGCGGACGGGTCGGCGCCGGCGCAGCACCGGCCGCATCGGCACGCCACCGGTCGACAGTGAACCGCGCAGGGTCCGTCGCAGATCGATCGTGCCCCGGGAGGCGCGGCGGCGACGGGCCGCGAGCCGGGTCGCGAGCTTGCGGGCGAGGGGCTGCACCGCCCTGCGCAGCTCCGCCAGCCGGTCCTTTCCGGCGAACAGGAAGTCGACCCGGTCGGCCGTCGGGGCCACCGCCCGCCGGGCGATCTCGTCGCGGCCGCGCCGCTCGGCGACCCGGCGCCGGGCCTCCGCGGCCACCAGCGTCCGGAAGGTCTCGATGCGCCGCCGGATCTCGTCCTCCAGCAGCCGGTCGGCGAACCCCGACCCCCCGCGCTGCCCGCGCACGGTGTCGCGGACCCGGGCGAGCAGCGTCTGCGGGCGCAGCCGTTCCAGCGTCTGGTACGACGACCAGCCGTCCGACTCCGGCGTGGAGCCGTAGCCCCCGAATCCGTCGACCGCCTCGATCGCCAGCCTGCCCATCAGTGCCCGGTCGTCGGCGGCGAGTGCGGCGGCCAGCCGGTCGCGCAGCTCGTCGCGTCCCGCGGCTCGCTGCTCCGGACCGCCGACGCCGCGCGGGAAGTAGAGGTCGAAGACCGGGTCGAACACCTTGCGTTGCCCGGTGCCGTGCAGCAGTGTCGCCGCGAGCCCCTCGCGCAGCAGCTCCCGGTCCGTGAGGCCGAGTTCCTCGATCGCCCGGGCCGCGTCGACCGTCTCGCCGGTGCCGATCCGTACGCCGTGCGCGCGGAGCGCCCTGACCAGGGACGTCAGCCGCTCCGCGACACCCGCCGGCGTGGTCACAGGGCGTCCAGATCGAGCTTGGCGGATGCCTTGAGGACGTCGTCCTGATGCTTGAGGAGCACGCCGAGCGTGGCCTGCACGACCGTCTCGTCCAGCGTGCCGGCACCGAGCGCGAGCAGCGTGCGCGCCCAGTCGATGGTCTCGGCGACCGACGGCACCTTGCGCAGTTCCATCGCCCGCAGCGCGCCCACGACCCGGACGACGGAGCGGGCCAGCGCCTCGTCGAGCCCCGGCACCTTCAGCCGGACGATCCGGCGCTCCAGGTCCTCGTCCGGGAAGCCGATGTGCAGGAAGAGGCAGCGGCGGCGCAGTGCTTCGGACAGCTCCCGGCTCGCGTTGGAGGTGAGGACGACGAAGGGGCGGCGCGTCGCGGTGACGGTGCCCAGCTCGGGCACGGTCACCTGGAAGTCGCTGAGCACCTCCAGCAGCAGGCCCTCCACCTCCACGTCCGCCTTGTCGGTCTCGTCGATCAGCAGCACCTTCGGCTCGTCGCCCCGGATGGCGGTCAGCAGCGGCCGCGGGAGCAGGAACTCCTCGCTGAAGATGTCCGTGCGGGCCTCGTCCCACGTCTCGTCGCGGCCCGCGCTGATCCGCAGGAGCTGCTTGGCGTGGTTCCACTCGTACAGCGCCCGGGACTCGTCGACCCCCTCGTAGCACTGCAGACGCACCAGCCGCGCCTCCGCGACCTGGGCGACGGCCTTGGCGAGCTCCGTCTTGCCGACCCCGGCCGGGCCCTCCACCAGGAGCGGCTTGCCCAGCCGGTCGGCGAGGAAGACGGTGGTGGCGACGGCGGGCGAGGCGAGATAGCCGGTCTCGGCCAGACGTGCGGAGACGTCGTCGACGGACGTGAACAACGGGGCCTCCAGGACGGCGGCGATGGTCGGAGAGCACTATCCAAGCGCTTGTTCAGGCAGGATGTCACGGGGGTTCCGGGTACCGGAAGGTGGTAGACCGATCGGTTTTCCAGCTTCCCGGCGGCGAGGTAGCCTCACCTCCATGACCACCACAGACAAGGCGTCCACTCGCGACCGGCTGCTCGACGCGGCGGCCGAGATCTTCTACCGCGAGGGCGTCTCCGTCGGGGTGGAGGCGCTGTGCCGGAGCGCCGGGGTCTCGAAGCGGTCCATGTACCAGCTCTTCGCGAGCAAGGGCGAGGTCCTGGCGGCGAGTCTGGAGCGGGTGCTCCCGGCGTACGAGGCACGGCTGGCGCCCGGCTCGCAGGAGGAGGCCGGTCCCCCGCGCGAGCGGATCCTGCACGTCTTCGCACGACTGGAGAAGGCCTCGGCCGAACCCGCCTACCGGGGCTGCCCCTATCTCGCCGCGCTGGTCGAGCTCAAGGACCCCGGACACCCGGCGAGTGTGGTCGCCCGCGGGGCGAAGGAGTGGCTGCTGGGCTTCTTCCGTGCGCGGGCCGAGGAGGGCGGGGCGCGGGACCCGGAGCTGCTCGCCCGTCAGCTGATGCTGGTCTTCGACGGAGCCAGCGCCCGGGCGGGGGCCAAGGTCGAGACGCTCGACGGCCTGACCACGGCGACCGCGACCGCGCTGCTGGACGCGGCCGGCATGGAGTGAAGGGGCGGCCGCCGAAACGACCGCCCCTCGCGACCGTCCTGTTCGTCACGCCACCGCGACCGCCCCGATGGCCGGAGTGCGCAGCGTCCGCCGGGCCGTGACCAGACTCGTGCCGAGCGTCACCGCCGCCGCGACCGCGACGGCCGCCGCGCCGATGCCGAAGAACTCGCCCGGCACCACCTCGTCGGTGTGCACCATCGCCCGACACGCCCTGTGTCTCGCCTCGACGCTACGGAGAGGGGAACCCGACCACACTGGCCGCAGAACCCGTATCGGGGGGTGTACTCAGCGACACCCCGCGGGTACCCGGGCACTCCCGTACGGAAAGGGCTGACAGGGCATGCAGATCGATCTGAAGGGCCGCACCGCTCTGGTGACCGGCTCCACCCAGGGCATCGGCGCCGCCATCGCCGCCGGCCTGGCCCGGGCGGGCGCCCGGGTGGGTGTCAACGGCCGCTCGCCGCAACGGGTGCGGGACGCCGTGGAACGGATGCGGGGCGAGGCGCCCGGCGCCGACCTCGTCCCCGTGGCCGCCGACGTGACCACCGAGGAGGGCGCGGGACAGGCGGTGGGCGCCCTCGGGCAGGTGGACGTCCTCGTGAACAACCTCGGCGTCTTCGAGGCCGCTGATCCCCTGACGATCAGCGACGAGGAGTGGCGGCGCTACTTCGACGTGAACGTCCTGTCGGCCGTGCGCCTGACCCGTCTCGTCCTGCCCGGCATGACCGAACGCGGCTGGGGACGCGTCCAGTACATCGCCAGCGACTCGGCGGTCGTCATCCCCGCCGAGATGATCCACTACGGCATGTCGAAGACCGCCCTGCTCGCGGTGAGCCGCGGCTTCGCCAAGCAGGCGGCCGGCACCGGCGTCACGGTGAACTCCGTCATCGCCGGGCCGACCCACACGGGCGGCGTCGAGGACTTCGTCCACCAGCTCGTCGGCCGAGACCTCCCCTGGGACGAGGCCCAGCGCGCCTTCATGCGGCAGCACCGGCCGCAGTCCCTGCTCCAGCGGCTGATCGAACCGGAGGAGATCGCCCACATGGTCGTCTACCTCAGCTCCGACCAGGCGTCGGCGACCACCGGCGGCGCCCTGCGCGTCGACGGCGGATACGTCGACTCGATCCTGCCCTGAGCCCCGGTCAGTCCTCGCTGACCAGGATCACCTCCAGCGTGCGCGGACCGTGCACCCCCTCGACCCGGTCCAGCTCGATGTCGCTGGTCGCCGACGGCCCGGAGATCCATGTCAACGGGCGTGCCGGGTCGAGGCGTTCGAGTCCCTGCGGCACCGACGACACGACCTGGGAGGGGACCCGCACGACACAGATGTGATGGTCCGGGACGAGAGTGATCCGGCGCCGCCCCTGGTCGGGCGAGCCGTCCAGCACGATCGTGCCGGTCTCGGCGATCGAGACCGCGCAGGCCGTCACCACGCTGTCGACCCCGTCGAGTTCGTGCGGAGTGCTCTCCGCCCGGTCCGCCACCCGGGTCACCCCGGTCGCCGCCAGCCACCCCTCGTCCAGCCCGGGCGGCACCAGCACCGAAGCCGATCCGCGCTTCTCCAGCAACCCCGCGATCAGCCCCGCCAGCCCCTCGCCGTCCGTCCGGTGCACGATCGCCCGGTAGTCCGCCAGGGTTCTCGGCCAGCAGCTCCACCGTCTCCGCGACACTCCGGGTCCCCGTGCTCGCGCACATAGTCACGCGACACAGCCCGCTCGTACGGCGGGTCGTCCCGCGGCACGTCCGCCAGCGCCCGCCGTACCCGGCCCAGGATCCGCTCCCTGCTGTTCACTCGGCACCGCCCTTCTGGCCGCGCGTGCGCTGCCACCAGTCCCGGAAGGGCTCGGCGGGCACCGGCGGCAGATCACGCGACCCGCTCCACGCCCTGCCCGGGCCCGGCAGCGTACGAGGATGGAAGCGACGGGTCCGGGAGGCCGCGCGCTGGCCGGTGCGCAGCACGCCCGGGTGCGTGAACGCCCAGCGCGCCGCGCGCATCGCCGCCCGCTCGGCGGCATGCCCCTTCGCCGGCCGCAGCACCACCTTGTTGCCCGCCCGGGTGGCCTCGCCGCCCTCAACGACCCGTTCCCTCAGGTGCACCAGCACCTCGGGGATGTCGATGGCGACCGGGCACACCTCGTAGCACGCCCCGCACAGTGAGGACGCGTACGGCAGCGAGGCGTCGATCTCGCTGCCCGTGCCCCGCAGTTGAGGGCTGAGGATCGCGCCGATCGGACCCGGGTACACCGAGCCGTAGGCATGGCCGCCGGCCCGCTCGTACACCGGGCACACGTTGAGACACGCCGAGCAGCGGATGCAGCGCAGCGCCTGCCGGCCGACCTCGTCGGCGAGGGTGTCGCTGCGACCGTTGTCCAGCAGCACGAGATGGAACGTGCCGGGCCCGTCCTGGTCCGTCGTGCCGGTCCAGGTCGAGGTGTAGGGGTTCATGCGCTCGGCCGTCGACGAGCGGGGGAGAGTCTGGAGGAACACCTCCAGGTCCCGCCACGTCGGCACGATCTTCTCGATGCCGACCACCGAGATCAGCGTCTCGGGCAGGGTCAGGCACATCCGGCCGTTGCCCTCCGACTCCACGACCACCATCGTGCCCGTCTCGGCGACCATGAAGTTGGCGCCCGAGATGCCGACCTTGGCGCGCAGGAACTTCTCCCGCAGGTGCAGCCGCGCCGCCTCGGCGAGTTCGGCGGGCGTGTCGGTGAGGCCTTCGGGGGCCGGGCGGCCCCACTCGCTCATCTCGGACCGGAAGATGTCCCGTATCTCGCCCCGGTTGCGGTGGATGGCGGGGACGAGGATGTGCGAGGGCCGGTCCTTGCCCAACTGCACGATCAGCTCGGCGAGATCCGTCTCGTAGGCGCGGATGCCCGCGGCCTCCAGCGCCTCGTTGAGCCCGATCTCCTGCGTGGCCATCGACTTGACCTTGACGACCTCCGACTCGCCGGTCATCTTCACGAGTTCGGTGACGATCTCGTTGGCCTCGGCCGCGTCGGCGGCCCAGTGCACGACTCCGCCCGCCGCCGTGACCGACTCCTCCAACCGCTCCAGATAGCGGTCGAGATGACGCAGCGT
Source organism: Streptomyces viridochromogenes DSM 40736 (assembly GCF_000158955.1). Taxonomy (GTDB): domain Bacteria; phylum Actinomycetota; class Actinomycetes; order Streptomycetales; family Streptomycetaceae; genus Streptomyces; species Streptomyces venetus. The sequence continues at coordinate 8,080,416 of NZ_GG657757.1, forward strand.
GTGGTCCTTGATCCGCTTCCCCGCCTCGCGCAGCTCGGCCCAGTCGGACACCTCCGCCACGGCCTTGGCCCGCTTGGCGCGGATGGTGTGCGTGGCATGCCGCAGGTTGTCCCGCAGAATCCGGTTGCCCACGGCCTCCCGCGCGGCCTCCGGAAACGCCGGCATCCCGAGATACGTCCCGCTCATACGGCCGGTTCCTCCTCCGTGCTCGCCAGGATCTCCGCGATGTGCACCGGCCGCATGCCGCTCCGCAGCCGGGTCATCGTCCCGCCGATGTGCATCAGACAGGAGTTGTCGGCCGCGCACAGCACCTCGGCGCCCGTCGACTCGGCGTTGCGCACCTTGTCGGCCCCCATCGCCGCCGAGACGTCGGAGTTCTTCAGAGCGAAGGTGCCGCCGAACCCGCAGCACTCGTCGGCCCCCGGCAGCTCGACCAGCTCCAGCCCCTTCACGGCTCGGAGCAGCCGCCGCGGCCGGTCGCCCAGCCCGAGTCCGCGCAGTCCGTGGCAGGTCGGGTGGTACGTCACCGTGTGCGGGTAGTACGCCCCGACGTCCGTCACGCCCACCACGTCCACCAGGAACTCCGTGAGCTCGTACGTCTTCGGCACCACCGGCGCCAGCGTGGCCGCCAGGGTGTCCCCACGCCCCTCGGCCCGGGCCCGCTCGCCCATCCGCGGATACAGCTCCCGCACCATCGCCCCGCAGGACCCGGACGGCGTCACGATCGCGTCGTACTCGCCGAAGACATCGGAGAAATGCCGGGCGAGCGGTTCGGCCTCGTGCCGGTATCCGGTGTTGTAGTGCGCCTGTCCGCAGCAGGTCTGCGCCATCGGGAAGTCGACGTCGACGCCCAGTCTGGTCAGCAGTTTCACCACAGCGCGTCCGGTGTCCGGATACAGCGTGTCGTTGACGCAGGTCAGGAACAGGGCGACACGCATCGCGGCTCCTTGTGGTCGATCATCGGATGAGTGCAGCGTAGTCCGGGCGGCCCGCCCGGGGGAGACCCCGTCAGTCCCCGGCGAGCCGGGCCTGCGCGGCGCGCCACCGCTCGGTCCCGCCCCGAGGCTCGTACCGGGTGAGCGGCTGTGTCCGGACGAGCAGCCCCCGCATCCCGGCCAGGTCACCGACCAGCCCGTGCGCCCGCGCCTGCACGAGCACGTTCCCCAGGGCCGCCGCCTCCGTCGGGCCCGCCACCACCGGCAGTCCGCACGCGTCGGCGGTCAGCTGGCACAGCAGCGCGTTGCGCGTCCCGCCGCCCACCACGTGCACCACGTCGACCGGATGCCCGGCGAGCCGCTGCGCGTCCAGGACCGCCTCGCGGTGGGCGAGGGCGAGGGAGTCGAGGATGCAGCGCGTCACCTCGGCCGGCGACCCGGGCACGGGCTGCCCCGAGGCGCGGCACGCTTCGGCGATCCGCTCGGGCATCCGCCCCGGCGCGAGGAACGCCGCGTCACCCGCGTCGACCACCGACCGCAACGCCGGCACCTTGGAGGCCTCCAGCAGCAGCGCGCCCAGGTCCGTCTCGCCCCAGGCCCGCACGCACTCCTGGAGCAGCCACAGCCCCATGATGTTGCGCAGGTAGCGGACCGTGCCGTCCAGCCCCAGCTCGTTGGTGAAGTTGGCCGCCCGGCTCTCCTGAGTCAGCACCGGCGCGTCCAGTTCGAGCCCGGCCAGGGACCAGGTGCCGGTGCAGATGTAGGCGAACCGCTCGCCCGACGCCGGCACGGCGGCGACGGCGGAGGCGGTGTCGTGCGACCCGACCGTCGTCACCGGCACGGGACCGGCGAGCCCGGTCTCCTCCAGCACCGCGTCCCGCAGCACACCCGCCGGATCACCGGGCCGCCTGAGCGGCGCGAACAGCCCGAGATCGATGCCCAGCCGTTCCGCCACCCCGTGGGCCCAGTCCCGCGTGCGCGGATCGATCAGCTGGGTCGTCGAGGCGTTGGTCAGCTCCGTGCCCTGCTCACCCGTCAGCCAGTACGTCAGCAGGTCCGGCATCAGCAACAGCCGGTGGGCCTGCGCGAGCTGGGCCGAAGCACGCGCCGCCGTCAGCTGGTACAGCGTGTTGAAGGGCGCGTACTGCAAGCCGGTCGCCGCGTACAGCTCCTCCGCCGGCACGGTCGCCCACACCTTCTCGGCGACGCCCTCCGTCCTGGAGTCCCGGTAGTGCACGGGGTTGCCGAGCAGCGCCCCGTCCGCGTCGAGCAGCCCGTAGTCCACGGCCCAGCTGTCGATGCCGACGGAGTCGACCCGCCCGGCCGCCCGCAGCCCGTCCAACACCCCCGCGTACAGACCGAGGACGTCCCAGCGCAGCCCCTCGGGCAGCCGCACCGGCCGGTTCGGGAAGCGGTGCGCCTCGGCCAGCTCCAGGCTGTCGGGGCCGACGCGGCCGACCATGACGCGCCCGCTGGACGCGCCGAGGTCGACCGCGGCGTACGACTTCACGGCCGCGCTCACCGCAGGAAGGCGGCCGCGACGCCGGCGTCGACCGGGACGTGCAGCCCGGTGGTGTGGGTCAGGTCCCCGCCGGTGAGGGCGAAGACGGCACCCGCGACATGCTCCGGAAGCACCTCACGCTTGAGGATGGTCCGCTGGGCGTAGAACTCACCGAGCTTCTCCTCCTCGACCCCGTACACGGCGGCCCGCTTGGCCCCCCAGCCGCCGGCGAAGATCCCCGACCCGCGCACGACACCGTCGGGGTTGACCCCGTTGACGCGGATCCCGTGCTCGCCCAGTTCGGCGGCGAGCAGCCGCACCTGGTGGGCCTGGTCGGCCTTGGTGGCCGAGTAGGCGATGTTGTTGGGCCCGGCGAACACGGCGTTCTTCGAGGCGATGTAGACGATGTCGCCCCCGAGCTTCTGCGCGATCATCACCCGCGCCGCTTCCCGGGACACGAGGAAGGACCCGCGCGCCATGATGTCGTGCTGGAGGTCCCAGTCCCTGGCGGAGGTCTCCAGCAGCGGCTTGGAGATCGAGATACCGGCGTTGTTGACGACGAGGTCGACCCCGCCGTAGGCCAGCACGGCCGCCCGGAACGCCTCCGCGATCTGCTCCTCGGAGGTGACGTCGACCGTCACGGCGACGGCCTTGTCGGACCCGCCGAGCTCCTCGGCGACGGCCCGGGCGTTCTCGCCGTTGAGGTCCGCGACGACCACGCACGCCCCTTCGGCCACGAGCCGGTGCGCGATGGCCTTCCCGATCCCGCTGCCCGCACCGGTGACGAACGCGACCCGCGTCGCGAGCGCCTTGGGCTTCGGCATCCGCTGGAGCTTCGCCTCCTCCAGCGCCCAGTACTCGATACGGAACTTCTCCGACTCCTCGATCGGCGCGTAGGTCGAGACCGCCTCGGCGCCCCGCATCACGTTGATGGCGTTGACGTAGAACTCCCCGGCGACCCGGGCGGTCTGCTTGTCCTTGCCGAAGGAGAACATGCCCACGCCCGGGACCAGCACGATCGCGGGGTCGGCGCCCCGCATGGCGGGGGAGTCGGGCTCGGCGTGCCGCTGGTAGTAGGCGGCGTACTCCTCGCGGTACTCGGCGTGCAGCTCCTTGAGCCGGGCGATCGCCTCGTCCAGCGAAGCGCTCGGCGGCAGGTCCAGCACCAGCGGCCGGACCTTGGTCCGCAGGAAGTGGTCGGGGCAGGAGGTGCCGAGCGCGGCGAGCCGCGGGTGCTCGGCGCTCGCGAGGAAGTCGAGCACGACCTCGGAGTCGTCGAAGTGCCCGACCTGAGGCCGGTCCTGGGAGGCGACGGCGCGGACGTACGGCGCGAGCGCGGCGGCCCGCTCCCGGCGCTCACCGGCGCTCAGCGCGGCGTATCCCTCGATCACCGGTCCGAAGGGCTCGGGTTTCCCCCGCTCGGCGAGGAACGTCTCGGCGGTCCGGATGATGTGCAGCGAGTTCCGCTCGCACTCCTCGGACGTGTCTCCCCACGCAGTGATCCCGTGCCCGCCGAGGACGCACCCGATGGCCTGCGGGTTGGCCTCCTTCACGGCAGCGATGTCCAGCCCGAGCTGGAACCCGGGCCGCCGCCAGGGCACCCACACGACAGTGTCCCCGAAACACTCGGCGGTCAGCTTCTCCCCGTCGGCGGCACAGGCGAGCGCGATACCGGAGTCCGGGTGCAGGTGATCGACATGCGCGGCGTCGACGAGCCCGTGCATGGCGGTGTCGATGGAGGGAGCCGCCCCGCCCTTCCCGTGCAGGCAGTAGTCGAAGGCGGCGACCATCTCGTCCTCACGCTCGACCCCCGGATACACGTCCACGAGCGCCCGCATCCGATCCAGCCGCAACACGGCCAGCCCGCCCTCGGTCAACGTCCCGAGATCCCCACCGGACCCCTTGACCCACATCAACTCCACATCACCCCCGGTGACGGGATCGGTCTCGGCGCCCTTGGCGGAGGCGTTGCCTCCCGCGTAGTTGGTGTTGCGGGGATCGGCTCCGAGCCGATGCGACCGAGCGAGCAGAGCGGCGGCTTCGGGATGGGTGGCCATGACAGTTCCTTTTCAGGAGAGAGGGGTGAGGCTCTTGCTTTCAGGGGCGCGGGGCTGTGTTGAATTTGCGGCTACCGCCGCGTGGGCGCGATCAACCACAGACAACCCGCACTCCGCAATCAACAGATCTCGGCAGACGCTTACGCACCCCACCCCGCCTGCTCCCCACCGACCCGCTCGGCAACGATCTTCTCCGCCCAGCCGGACCGCCGGTACGCGGCAAGAGGCTCGGGGTCCAACCCCATCTCCTCCCGCACCTCCCGCAGCAACGGCCGCACATCCGTGTTGTACGCATCCATCACCACGGCGTTCGCCTCCAGCACATCCCCCGAGCGCTGCGCCGCGCTCAAGGCGTCACCATCCACCAGCAGCGCCTTCGCCGTAGCCTCCTGCACATTCATCACCGACCGGATGATCGCCGGGATCTTCGCCTCGATGTTGTGACACTGGTCGAGCATGAACGCGACCTCGGGCGAGAACCCCCCGCCCCGAACCACCTCGTACATGATCCGGAACAGCTGGAACGGATCCGCGGCCCCCACCATCAGGTCGTCGTCCGCGTAGAACCGCGAGTTGAAGTCGAACCCCCCGAGCTTCCCCTCCCTCAGCAGCGTCGCCACGATGAACTCGATGTTGGTTCCCGGCGCGTGGTGCCCGGTGTCGACCACGACCTGCGCCTTCGGCCCGAGCTTCAGGCAGTGGGCGTAGGCGGTGCCCCAGTCCGGCACGTCCGTCGCGTAGAACGCCGGCTCGAAGAACTTGTACTCCAGCAGCATCCGCTGCCCCTCGCCCAGCCGCTCGTAGACCTCCGCGAGCCCCTCGGCGAGCCGGTCCTGCCGCCCGCGGATGTCGTCCTGCCCCGGATAGTTGGTCCCGTCGGCGAACCACAGCTTCAGATCACGCGACCCGGTCGCGTCCATGATGTCGACGCACTCCAGCAGATGGTCCACGGCCTTGCGCCGCACCACCGCGTCCGGATGGCAGATGCTCCCGAGCTTGTAGTCGTCGTCCTGGAAGGTGTTGGAGTTGATCGCCCCCAGCCGCACACCACGCTGCTCGGCATGGGTCGCCAGCGCCGCGTAGTCGTCGACCCGGTCCCACGGAATGTGCAGGGCGACGGTCGGCGCCACGCCGGTGAACTCGTGCACCTTCGCCGCGTCGTCCAGCTTCTCGTACGGATCGCGCGGCACACCCGCCTGCGCGAACACCTTGAACCGGGTGCCCGAGTTCCCGTACGCCCAGGACGGCGTCTCGACGGCCTGTGTCTTGAGAGCGGTCTTCGCCGCGGCGGGCTCGGTCACGTCAGGGCTCCTGTGGCATCGGGTCGTAACGACCACTGAGTGAAACGATTCAGAACGCGAAGCTATGGGGCCCTCGAAGGGGTGTCAACCCCTCCGGTCGACCCGGTTCGCCGTGACCGGCGTGTGACCCACTGTCCTCGAAATCTTTTCGACCGGTACCCATTGACGTGACATGCGCGGCCCGCCTAACGTCCCGGCAACCCAGTTGAAACCTTTCACGATGCCGAAAGGGCCGTCCCGCCGGCGTCGTCGAGGAGCCCCCATGACCCACCCGTCCACCACGGGTCCGGCCCCGGTTCTGGCGCTGAGGGACGTCTCCAAGTCCTTCGGCGCGGTCCGCGCACTACGGGACGTCTCCCTGGAGCTGTTCCCCGGGGAGGTGCACGCCCTCGCCGGTGAGAACGGCGCCGGCAAGTCCACCCTCATCAAGACGCTCGCCGGGGTGCACCGGCCGGACGCCGGCCAGGTGCTGCTCGACGGTGCGCCCGTCACCTTCCACGGTCCCGGTGACGCCCGCGACGCCGGCATCGCCGTGATCTACCAGGAGCCCACGCTCTTCCCCGACCTGTCGATCGCCGAGAACATCTACATGGGCCGTCAGCCGCGCCGCGCCCTCGGCCGGATCGACCACAAGGCCACGCACAACGCGACCGCCGCCCTCATGAAGCGCCTCGGCGTCGAACTCGACCCCGACCGGCCCGCCCGCGGTCTGTCCATCGCCGACCAGCAGATCGTCGAGATCGCCAAGGCCCTCTCCTTCGACGCCCGCGTCCTGATCATGGACGAGTCGACCGCCGCGCTGACCGGCAGCGAGGTCGCCCGACTCTTCGGCGTCGTACGTACCCTGCGCGAACAGGGTGCCGCCGTGCTGTTCATCTCCCACCGGCTGGAGGAGATCTTCGAGATCTGCGGGCGAGTCACCACCCTGCGCGACGGCGCCTGGGTCGGCAGCGAACCGCTGGCGGACATGACCGAGGACGACCTGGTGCGCCGCATGGTCGGCCGCGACCTCGACGAGCTCTACCCCAAGCAGGAGGTGCGGCCGGGCGAAACCGCCCTGAGCGTGCGCCGGCTGACCCGCGAGGGCGTCTTCACCGATGTCTCCTTCGAGGTGCGCCACGGCGAGATCGTCGGGCTGGCCGGACTCGTCGGCGCCGGGCGTACGGAGGTTGCCCGGGCCGTGTTCGGCATCGACCGCTGGGACGCCGGCGAGGTCGAGGTCGACGGGCGGAAGCTGACCAACGGGGCCCCCTCCACGGCCATGGCCGCAGGCCTCGCCCTGGTCCCCGAGGACCGGCGCGCCCAGGGCCTGGTGATGGACATGTCCATCGAGCGGAACATCGGGCTCACCGGCCTGCGTACGACCGTGAGGGCGGGCCTGATGGACCGCGGCGCCGAGCGCAGCCGCTCCCTCGACTGGGCCGTCAGGCTCCAGGTCAAGTACGCCCGCCTCGCCGACACCGTCAACACCCTGTCCGGCGGCAACCAGCAGAAGGTCGTGCTCGCCAAGTGGCTCGCCACCGGCCCCAGGGTGCTGATCGTCGACGAGCCCACCCGGGGCATCGACGTCGGCACCAAGGCCGAGGTGCACCGGCTGCTGTCCCAACTGGCCGCCGACGGCGTGGCCGTCCTGATGATCTCCTCCGACCTGCCCGAGATCCTCGGCATGGCCGACCGCGTGCTGGTGATGCACGAGGGCCGCCTCACCGCCGAGATCCCGCGCTCCGACGCCACCGAGGAAACCGTGATGGCCGCAGCCACCGGGAGGGCCGCCGCATGACGGTCGTCACCCCCCGAGAGGCCCCCGTGGCCGACGTGCCCAAGTCGAGTGGCACCCGGCTGGTCGACCGCGTCTTCAAGATGCGTGAACTCGCCATCCTGGTCGTCTTCCTGGTGATGATCGCCGTCACCCAGGCCGGCAACAGCGAGTTCCTCTCCGAACAGGGCATCAAGGACCTGCTGCTGAACGCGACGATCCTGGTGCTGGTCGCCACCGGCCAGTCCCTCGTCGTCATCACCCGCAACGTCGACCTGTCCGTCGGATCCACACTCGGCATCAGCGCCTTCGCCGCCGGAACGTATCTCCAGGGCGGCGGCAACCCGTTCGTGGCGATCGCGCTGGCCATCCTGCTCGGCATCGGCTTCGGCCTGCTGAACGGACTGCTCGTCAGCCTCGGCCAGGTGCCCGCGCTCGTCGTCACCCTCGGCACGCTCTACATCATCCGCGGCATCGACTCCATCTGGGTGGGCTCCCGTCAGATCACGGCGGCCGATCTGCCGGGCGGGTTCGTCGACTTCGGCTCCGGGGGCATCTCGGCGGTGCCGTACCTCGCCCTGATCGCGCTGGCCGTCCTCATCGCCACCGCCTACTGCCTCAAGCACTTCGTCAGCGGCCGCGAGCTGTACGCCCTCGGTTCCAACCCGGAGGCCGCCCGCCTGGCCGGCATCCCCGTCCGCAAGCGGATCCTCGCCGCGTACACCTTCTGCGGCGCCCTCGCCGGACTCGCCGGCGCGATGTACCTCGCCCGCTTCGGCAACGTCGACTCCGGCACCGGGAACGGCTACGAACTCACCGTCGTCAGTGCGGTCGTGGTCGGCGGCGTCGTCTTCACCGGCGGCTCCGGCAGCGTCTACGGCGCGGCGCTCGGAGCGCTCCTGCTGACCTCCATCAACAGTGTGCTGCCCGCCCTCGGCGTCAGCTCCGTCTGGGTGCTCGCCATCAACGGCATCCTGCTCATCCTCGCCATCGCGGTCGACCGCGTCGTCGCGCTGCGCGTGGCCTCCGCCCTGAAGAAGAGGAAGGCCCGCCATGGCTGACATCTCCCTGAGCCGAGCGGTCCGCTGGGACACGGTTGTCGGCGCTCTCCTCATCGTCGTCCTGCTGTTCTCCTTCGGCTTCGTCGACGGGTTCGGCAACGCGCTCAACCTGTCCTTCCTGATCGGCAACACGCTGCCGATCGCGCTGATCGCCCTGCCGATGACCCTGCTGGTCGTCTCCGGGGAGATCGACCTGTCGGTGGCGTCCACGGCGGGGCTGTCCGGTGCCGTGATGGGCGCGCTGTGGAACCAGGGCATGGCCATCGAGACGATCATTCCGATCTGTCTGCTGCTGGGTGTGGTGTGCGGACTGGTCAACGGGCTGCTGGTGACCCGGCTGGGGCTGCCGTCCCTCGCCGTCACGATCGGCACCCTCGCCGCCTACCGCGGCATCGCGCAGATCGTGCTCGGGTCCGACGCGGTGACCGACTTTCCCTCGCAGTACCTGGACTTCGCCGCCGGGCGTCTCGGTGACACCTTCATTCCATACGCCTTCCTGCCGTTCCTGGTGCTGCTCGCCATCGCCGTGGTCGCGCTGCACGCCACTCCGTTCGGGCGGTCGCTGTTCGCGACCGGGGCGAGTGAGGAGGCGGCGCGGTTCGCCGGGGTCCGGGTGAAGCGGCAGAAGCTGATCCTGTTCACGGTGACCGGGTTGATGGCCTCGCTGACCGGGATCTTCTGGGCGTTGCACTACGCGAGTGCGCGGTACGACAACGCGACCGGGCTCGAACTGTCCGTCGTGGCGGCGGTGTTGCTCGGTGGGATCGACTTCGACGGGGGCAAGGGCACGCTGGGCGGGGCGATCGCCGGGGTGTTTCTGCTCGGGGCGCTGCAGAACGTGATGAGCCTCCAGGACGTTTCGGCGCAGTCGCAGATCGTCGTCACCGGTGTGTTGCTCGTGCTGTCCGTTCTCGGGCCCCGGGTGGCTCGGCAGATCGCCGTTGTGCGTGCTCAATCGTCCGGCTGACCGGTTGTTCGTGGCTGGTCGGGCCCACGCGGCGGAGCCGCATATCGATACAGCCCCGCGCCCCTGAGCGGCGCTTCCCTCAACCTCGTTCAAAGGAAACCGTCATCATGCGTAAGTCAACCCTCCGCCGCAGCTGTGCTGCGCTTGCCACCGCCACCACGCTCGCCCTGGCCCTCACCGCCTGCGGCGGCACCACCAAGAAGGACGTCGCGAACGAGGGCGGGGCCGCCGCCACCGCCGGCAAGGCCGACCCAGGCGCCGAACTGAAGAAGGGGCTCACCGTCGGGTTCCTGCCCAAGCAGGTCAACAACCCGTACTTCACCTCCGCCGACAAGGGCGGCGAGAAGGCGCTGAAGGAGCTCGGCTCCAGCTACAAGGAGGTCGGTCCGTCCAGCGCGACCGACACCGCCGGGCAGGTCAGCTACGTCAACACCCTCACCCAGCAGCAGGTCGACGCGATGGCCGTCTCCGCGCAGGACCCGGGGGCGCTGTGCACCGCGCTGAAGCAGGCCATGAAGAACGGCATCAAGGTCGTCACCTACGACTCCGACACCACGGCCGGCTGCCGCAACGCCTTCGTCTCTCAGGCGTCCGCCGAGGACCTGGGCCGTACCGAGGTGCAGCTGCTCGCCAAGCAGATCGACTACAAGGGCGAGATCGCGATCCTGTCCGCCGCGCAGACGGCGACGAACCAGAACACCTGGATCGACTTCATGAAGGACGAGCTGAAGAAGCCCGAGTACAAGAACATGAAGCTGGTGAAGACCGCGTACGGCAACGACGACGCCCAGCAGTCCTTCCAGCAGACCCAGGGCCTGCTCCAGGAGTACCCGAACCTGAAGGGGATCATCTCCCCGACCACCGTCGGCATCAAGGCCGCCGCCCAGTACCTGTCCGGCTCGAAGTACAAGGGCAAGGTCAAGCTGACCGGCCTCGGCACCCCGAACGACATGCGCAAGTACGTCAAGAACGGCACCGTCGAGGCGTTCGAGCTGTGGGACCCGGCGAAGCTCGGCGAGCTGGCGGCACGGACAGCGGTCGCCCTGTCCTCCGGGCAGATCACCGGCAAGGAGGGCGAGACCTTCAAGGCGGGTTCGATGGGCGAGTACACCATCGGCAAGGACGGCGTGATCAGCCTCGGCAAGCCGACCGTGTTCGACGCCAAGAACATCGACCAGTTCGACTTCTAGTCCTGGAGGGTTGTTGATGCAGCGCGTGTGTTTCCTGCTGAAGGTCAGGGCGGACCGCCTCGACGAGTACCGCGAGCGGCACGCCGCCGTGTGGCCCGAGATGCTCCAGGCGCTCTCGGAGACCGGCTGGCACAACTACTCGCTCTTCCTGCGCGAGGACGGACTGCTCGTCGGCTACCTGGAGACCGAGGACTTCGCCGCCGCCCGGGCCGGCATGGAAGCCACCGACGTCAACGCCCGCTGGCAGGCGGAGATGGGGCCGTTCTTCGAGTCGCTGGACGGCGCCCGGCCCGACGAGGCCATGAAGCCGCTCACGGAAGTGTTCCACCTCGCATGACGATGGAGTCCACGAGATGCACAGACGTACGTTGCTGGCCGCCGCCCTGGCCGGTGCCGCGGTGACCCCCGCCTTCGCCTCCGGCACCGCGCGGGCCGCCGACCCCGGCCCCTCCGTCACCCGGGCCGGCACCACCACCCTCGACAGCCAGGCGATCTTCTTCGTGTCCTACGACGGCCTGGTCAACAACAACGCGTTCCAGAAGAACGGCCTGCTGACCTACAAGGGCTACCAGTACGCCGTCTGGTACACCGCCGACCGGGGCGCCGTCGTCGGCCGCCGCGCCCTCGGATCGAGCTCCTGGTCCACCGTGAAGGTCGGCCACACCCTGCGGTACGACGACTCCCACAACGTCATCTCCATGGGCGTCTCCGAGGTCGACGGCCGGCTGCACCTCAACATGGACTCCCACAGCGACGGCTTCACCTACGTCAAGTCCGTCGCCGGGCTGATGGACAACCCCGGCGGGCTGAGCTGGACCGCCACTCGCTTCGGGGCGCCGCAGTCCACGCTGGACGGGCTGGCGCCGACCTCGCAGTTCACCTATCCGCAGTTCGTCGCCACCCCCGACGGCAAGCTCCAGCTGAGCTACCGCGTCGCCGTCTCCGGCAACGGGCGCAACGCGCTCGCCGAGTACGACGGCACCAGGTGGACCGACCTGGGGGAGTGGTCCGCCTCCACCGGCACGTACACCAGCGAGCACGGCTCCTCGACCGCCCGCAACATGTACCTGCACGGCATCGACTACGACCGGAACGGCCGGCTGCACTCCTTCTTCACCTGGCGTGAGCAGAACGGCGCCGTGATGTGCGACGGTGGCGGCATCACCAACCACGACACCGGCTACGTCTACTCCGACGACCGGGGGCGCACCTGGCGCAACAACGCCGGTGCCGTCGTCGGCGTCACCGGCGGCTCCGACAAGGTGTCCGTGACCGACGCCGGCTTGGTCGTCGACCCGCTCAACCCGGACCACTCCCTGATGAACCAGGAGAGCCAGTTCACGGACTCCGCCGGCCGGCCGCACGCGATCATCTCCTACGTCCCCGGCCGCTTCGGGCAGTGCACCACGGACTACGTCGCCGACCGGACCAGGAACGGGCGCGCCTTCCACCTGCGCAGGAACGCCTCCGGCGGCTGGCGGAAGACCGAGATCCCGGTCCCGCTGAACTCCAGCCAGCGCACCAAGCTGATCCTCGACAGGTACGACAACGCGTACGCGATCTTCCCGTTCGGCAGGATCGCGGGGGCCTCCGCCGCCTCCGGGTACACGGACTGGAAGATCCTGTTCGACGGCAGCGGCCTGGGCGCCTTCGGCGAGGTCGTCATCGACGAGACGCGGGTCGCCCAGGACGGGGTGCTGTCCTTCATGTACCAGGAGAAGTCCAGTGGCACGACGCCCTCGGCCCTCCACGTGATCGACTTCCGCCTGCCCGTCTGACCGGATCCGGGCGCCGGGGCGGCATGCCGGTAATGTGAAGCCGCTCCGGCCGCCGCCCCCTCGTCTCCCCTGGAGGTCCCTGTCCGATGGCCCAGTCGGTGGGTATCAAGGACGTCGCCCGTGCCGCCGGAGTCTCCGTCGGCACGGTCTCGAACGTGATCAACCGCCCGGACACGGTCGCCACCGAGACCCGGGCGCGCGTGCTGTCCGCGATAGACCGGCTCGGCTACGTCCGCAGCGAGTCCGCACGCCAGCTGCGCGCGGGCCGCAGCCGGATCATGGGGCTGCTCGTCCTCGACATGGGCAACCCCTTCTTCGTCGACGTGGCACGGGGCGCCGAACGCGCGGCACGCCAGGCCGGACTCGGCGTGATGGTCTGCAACAGCGCCCAGAACCCGGGCGAGGAGGCCGAGTACCTGTCGCTCTTCGCCGAGCAGCGGGTGCGCGGCGTGCTGCTCACCCCGGCCGACGCGACGGGCCGCAACATCGAGGCGTTCCGCCGCCACGGCATCCCGTTCGTCCTGGTCGACCGGGTTGCCGAGGGCACCACCGAGTGCTCGGTCTCCGTCGACGACGTCGCGGGCGGCGCCCTGGCCGTCCGCCACCTCGTCGACGCCGGGCACCGTTCCCTCGCCTACGTCAGCGGCCCGCCCGGCCTCAACCAGGTCCGCGACCGGCGCACCGGCGCCCTCGAAGCGCTCGCCGAGGCCGGGCTGGAGCCCGACGCGCTGCGCGAGCTGCCCACCGAACGGCTGGACGTCGCCGCCGGCCGCGACGCCGGAGCCCGGCTGCTCGGCCTCGCCGACCGGCCGACCGCCGTGTTCTGCGCCAACGACCTGCTCGCACTCGGTGTCCTCCAGGCGATGTACGCGGCCGGTGTCCGCGTCCCCGACGACCTGGCCATCGTCGGCTACGACGACATCGAGTTCGCGGCGGCCGCGGCCGTCCCGCTCACCTCGGTGCGGCAGCCCGCCGTCACCATGGGCGCCATGGCGGCCGACCTGCTCCTGGAGGAGACGGAGGCCGAGAGCGCGGTGCGGCCGCACGAACACCGGAGGGTCGTCCTCCAGCCGGAGCTGGTGGTCCGCCGCTCCAGCCTGTCCGCGCGCTGAGCCCGGCGCCTGAACCGCCGTTCAGGAAGATTTCATGATCCGAACGGGCCACCGCGGACGATCCCTGTGATGAACTGGGACGCGGTCCGAAAATCCGTCCGTCCCGGGAGCTCAGTTGACCGTCAGCTACCGCCAGCCCGGAGTCGTCCTCACCGACCGCCGCTTCACCGTCCCGCTCGACCACGACCATCCCGAGGGCGAGACGATCGAGCTCTACGCCCGTGAGGTCGTCGCGAGCGACAGGGCGCGTCAGGACCTGCCGTGGCTGCTCTACCTCCAGGGCGGTCCCGGATTCGCCGCGGACCGCTCCGTCGGCAGGCCCGGCTGGCTCGGCCGCGCGCTGAAGGAGTACCGCGTCCTGCTCCTCGACCAGCGCGGCACCGGTCACAGCACACCCGCCAACCGGCAGACGCTCCCGCTGCGCGGCGGCCCCGCCGAACAGGCCGACTACCTCACCCGTTTCCGCGCCGACTCGATCGTCCGCGACTGCGAGGCCGTCCGCGCGGAGGTCACCGGCAAAGCCCTCTGGACCGTCCTCGGCCAGAGCTTCGGCGGTTTCTGCCTGACCACCTACCTGTCCCTCGCGCCCGAAGGACTGGCCACCGCAGTGATCACCGGCGGGCTGCCCTCCCTGGACGCGCACGCCGACGACGTCTACCGGGCCGCCTTCCCGCGCGTCGAACGCAAGGTCGCCGCCCACTACGCCCGCTACCCGCAGGACGTCGAACGCGCCCGCCGTATCGCCGACCACCTGCTTCACCACGACGTGGTCCTGCCGAACGGCTACCGGCTCACCGTCGAGGCCTTCCAGTCCCTCGGCATCGTCCTCGGCACCGGCGACGGCAGCCACCGCCTCCACTACCTCATCGAGGACGCCTTCGTCCGCACCCCGCACGGCTCCGCCCTCTCGGACGCGTTCCAGGAGCAGGCGCAGTCCCTGCTGTCCTACGCCCGGCACCCGCTGTACGCGCTCGTCCACGAGTCGATCTACGGCCAGGACGCCCGGCCCACCGCCTGGTCGGCCGAGCGGGTGCGGGCCGAGTTCCCGCAGTTCGACGCCGCCAAGGCACTCGCGGGAGACGAACCGCTGCTGTTCACGGGCGAGTCGATCCACCCCTGGATGTTCGACTGCGACCCGGCCCTGCGCCCCCTGCGCGAGACCGCCGACCTGCTCGCCGCCCGCACCGACTGGACCCCCCTGTACGACCGGGCCCGCCTCGCTGCCAACACGGTGCCGGTCGCCGCCGCCGTCTACCACGACGACATGTACGTCGACACGGCCCACTCCCTGCGCACCGCCCGCACGATCCGCGGCCTGCGCACCTGGGTCACGGACGAGTTCGAGCACGACGGCGTGCGGGCCGGCGGCCCCCGGGTCCTCGACCGGCTGCTGGCGCTGGCGCGGAACGAGGCGTGATGCCGCCGACGAGGCGTGCTGCCGCGCCGACGAGGCGTGATGTCCGTGGCGCGGATTAGTCTGCGGACATGACGACCACTCAACTCCAGCCCATGCCGAGCGACTGGCGGCGTGCCCTCGCGGTGGTGGCCCACCCGGACGACCTCGAGTACGGCTGCTCGGCGGCGATCGCGGCCTGGACCGACGAGGGCCGCGAGGTCGCCTACGTGCTGGCGACCCGGGGCGAGGCGGGTATCGACACGCTGGCGCCGGAGGAGTGCGGCCCGTTGCGGGAGCGGGAACAGCGGGCGAGCGCGGCCGTGGTCGGCGTGTCGGAGGTGGAGTTCCTCGACCACCGGGACGGCGTCGTCGAGTACGGCACCGCCCTGCGTCGCGACATCGCCGCGGCGATCCGCCGGCACCGGCCCGAGCTGGTCATCACGCTCAACCACCGGGACACCTGGGGCGGCGTCGCCTGGAACACCCCGGACCACGTGGCCGTCGGCCGCGCCACGCTCGACGCGGCCGGCGACGCCGGCAACCGGTGGATCTTCCGGGAGCTCGTCGAACAGGGCCTCGAACCCTGGGACGGCGTGCGCTGGGTGGCCGTCGCCGGTTCCAGCACGCCCACGCACGCCGTCGACGCCACGGCCGGCATGGAGCGCGCGGTGCGGTCCCTGCTGGAACACCGCACCTACATCGAGGTGTTGACCGACGAGGACCCGGAGACCTACGTCCGCGGCTTCCTGACGCAGCACGCCGAGAACACGGGGAAGCGTTTCGGGGGCCGGCCCGCGGTGGCGTTCGAACTGTTCGGCAGATGACGGGGGAGACCATGACAGGCAGCGGCAGCGAGGAACTGGCCGAGCGGTTCGAGGGGTACCGCGGGCATCTGAAGGCGGTGGCCTACCGGATGCTCGGTTCGCTGACCGAGGCGGAGGACGCCGTCCAGGAGGCCTGGCTGCGGCTGAGCCGCACGGACCCGGACGACATCCAGAACCTGGGCGGCTGGCTGACCACCGTGACCGGCCGCGTCTGCCTGGACCTGTTGCGCTCGCGCACCGCGCGCCGCGAGGAGCCGGTGGGCGGCACCCACGACACCTACGACACCTTCGTCCCCGACCCGGTGCTCAGGCCGCTGTCGCATCTCGACCCGGCCGAGGAGGTGCTCCAGGCCGACTCGGTGGGCCTGGCCCTGCTGGTCGTGCTGGAGAACCTGGCGCCCGACGAGCGCCTCGCGTTCGTACTGCACGACATGTTCGCCGTGCCGTTCGACGACATCGCGCCCATCGTGGAGCGCAGCCCGGCCGCGACCCGGCAGCTGGCGAGCCGCGCCCGGCGGCGGGTACGCGGCGCCACCCCGTCGACGGAGCCGGATCTCGGCCGGCAGAAGGAGGTGCTCGACGCCTTCCTGGCCGCCTCGCGCGCCGGGGACTTCGAGGCCCTGCTCGCGCTCCTGCACCCGGACGTGGTGCTGCGGGCCGACTCGGGCGAACTGGTGCGGGGCGCCGCCGTGTCCAAGGTGGTCCAGGGGGCGAAGTCCGTGGCGGAGCAGGCGCTCATGTTCGCCCGGTTCGCGCAGTCCGCGGAGCTGGTGCTGGTCAACGACACGGTCGGCATGGTCAACGCGCCCGAGGGACGCGTCCAGTCGGTCATGGCGGTCACGATCACCGACGGCCGGATCACCGGCATGTACATCCTGGCCGACCCGGAGAGGCTGGAGCGCCTGGAGGCGCCCGGACCGACCGGGCCGGACACCCGTCGGTGAGTCCTCGTTCCGTATGCTGAACCCCATGCGAGATCAAACAACCGTGCGAGCGGAGCTGCGCGGTGACTGCGAGCGGTGCTTCGGGCTGTGCTGCGTCGCCCTGCCCTTCGCGGCGTCGACCGACTTCGCGGTCGACAAGGCCGCCGGCACGCCCTGCCGCAACCTGCGGAGCGATCACCGCTGCGGCATCCACGCGAAGCTGCGGCAGCGGGGGTTCACCGGCTGCACGGTCTACGACTGCTTCGGCGCCGGACAGCAGGTCTCGCAGGTCACCTTCGGCGGCCGGGACTGGCGGTCGGCGCCGCCGGAGCACGCCCGCCGCATGTTCGACGTGTTCCCGGTCGTCCGGCAGCTGCACGAGCTGCTGTGGTACCTCACCGAGGCCCTCGCCCTGCCCGCGGCCCGGCCCGTCCACGCCGAGCTGCGCACGGCGCTGGCGAAGACCGAGCAGCTCACCGGCAACACCCCCGAGGAACTCGCCGAGCTGGACGTGGCGGCGCACCGCCAGGACGTCAACGTCCTGCTGCTGCGGACGAGCGAGCTGGCCAGGGCCGACGCCAAGGGCCGCAAGAAGAACCGCCGGGGCGCGGATCTCATGGGCGCCCGTCTGGTGGGCGCCGACCTGCGCGGCGCCAACCTGCGCGGTGCCTACCTCATCGCCGCCGACCTCACCGGCGCCGATCTGCGGGGCGCGGACCTGATCGGTGCCGACCTGCGCGACGCGGACCTCACGGACGCCGACCTGACCGGGGCGTTCTTCCTCACCCAGCCGCAGCTGAACGCGGCCCGGGGGAGTGCGGGGACCCGGCTGCCGGAGTCAGTCACCCGCCCCGGGCACTGGACAGCGCAGCTCTGAGGCCGGCTCCCGCACCGCGCTCCGGCGCTCCGGGCGCAGCCGCAGCCCGTCCGGCATCAGCGTGAGCCGTTCCGTCACACGCAGCCGGTAGGCCGGGTCGGGCCGCAGCTCGTAGCGTCGCAGCAGCAGGCCGAGCACCAGCGTGGCCTCGTGCAGGGCGAACTGGCGTCCGATGCAGGCCCGCGCCCCGGTCCCGAACGGCTTGAAGGTGTGCGGCGCCCGGGACCGTACGGCCCGCGCGTCGAAGCGGTCCGGGTCGAACCGCTCGGCGTCCGCGCCCCACACCTCGGGGTCCCGGTGCAGCATCGGCGTCAGTACCAGGGCCCACGCCCCGCGCCGCATCGGGTGCTCCCCGGCCAGGACCGTGTCCTCGCGGGCCTCCCGGGCGAAGGCGGGCGCGGTGGGCCACAGTCGCAGTGACTCGTCCAGCACCCGGCGGACGTAGCGCAGCCTGGCCACCTGCTCGTAGGCCGGCTCCGCCGCGTCTGCCCACACCCGGTCCACCTCGGCACGGGCCCGGGCCGCGACGTCGGGGTGCCGGGAGAGGTAGTGCAGGGCGAAGGAGAGCGCGCCCGAGGTCGTCTCGTGGCCCGCGACGAGGAAGGTGATGACCTGACGGCGGACGTTCTGCGGTGCCAGCCGTTCCCCCGTCACCGGATGGGCCGTCTCCAGCATCCGGTCGAGCAGATCCCCCTGCCCACCACCGTCGGTACGCCGGGCCCGGACCAGTTCGTCGACCGTGCGGTTGAGGTGGGCGATGTCCTGCGCGTTGCGCCGGGTCGCGCTCCGCAGCAGCAGCGGAGCCAGCGGGAAGGGCACCGTGTTGAGCCGCTGCGCATAGGTCAGGGTGCCGATCATCGCGGTCACGAAGGGGTGTGGCCGGGTGCGTTCGAACGACCCGAAGTCGTGGCCGAAGCCGGTGCGGGCGATCGTCTCCAGCGTCAGCTTGGTCATGTCGCCGGGCACGTCCACCGTCCGGCCCGCCCCCGCCGCCCGGTCCCAGTGCTCCGTCAGCCGGCGGGCCACGTCCAGCATCATCGGGTGGTAGCCGGCCATGGCCTCGCGGCTGAAACCGGGAGCGAGCACATCGTGCGCGAGCTGCCAGTTCGGTTCGTGGTTGTACGCCGTGAACAGGCCGTCCCCGGCGACCGGCCGCAGGTTGGCGATGCCGAGCCCCACGTGTTTGGCGAACCGTGACTCGTCCGCGAGGTCGGCCGTGTGCCGGGCGCCCCACACGAACACGAACTCCTTGCCGAAAGCCTTCCGCCGGAAGACCGGGCCCAGCCGGCGGGCGTAGCGCAGCGAGTCCTGGAGGGGAGTGCGCCGGTTCACGCCCACCACGTCACCGAGCAGCGGGATCCGGTGCGGCGGGTGCGGAATGCGGTCCAGTTCCGGCCAGCCCAGCTCGGCACTCCGGAACCCTTTGGGCATCCCGGCCCGTATCGGCGCCTCCGTCATGTCGCGATCTCCCTTGATCCAACGGCCGGTTCGCACGTGTTGTACATGGGTTCAATAGCGCGTTCCAGTCTGGTGCCGTTGTTGAACCGGCGTCAAGTACAGTGCGGGCATGGCCGCGAACCAGGGCGGACGCACGCGTCGCCGGCTCAGCACCGAGGAGCGCCGGGAGCAGCTTCTGTCGGTCGGGGCGCGGCTGTTCTCGGAGAATCCGTACGACGACGTGTGGATCGAGCAGGTCGCTGAGATCGCCGGGGTGTCGCGAGGGCTGCTGTACCACTACTTCCCGACCAAGCGTGACTTCTTCGCGGCGGTCGTGGAGCGGGAGAGCGAGCGGATGCTGCGCATGACGGCGGCGGTGCCCGGCGTCCCGGTGCGCGAGCAGCTCCCGGCCGGGCTCGACACGTTCCTGGAGTACGTCGAGGCCCATGCGCACGGCTACCGCGCCTTCCACCGTGCCGACGCGGCGGGGGACCAGGCGGTGCGCCGGGTCTACCAGCGGGCCCTGGCCGCGCAGGAGCGGCAGATCCTCGCGGCGCTGGCCGAGGACCCCGAGTTCGGCCCGGCCTTCGAGGTCCGGCCGGAGGTGCGGCTCGCCGTACGCGGCTGGCTGGCGTTCATCACCTCCGTCTGCCTGGAGTGGCTGCGCGGCACGGAGTTGAGCCGGGAACAGGTGCGTGAGCTGTGCGCGCGCGCCCTGCTGGGCGTCCTCACGCCCTGAAAGGCCTCGTAAAGATCACGTGACGTGGTTGGCGCACACCCCGATCTTCGGTAGGTTAGGCAAGGCTTACCTAAGGAGGTCTGGGATGGGTGACGACAGCCAGGGCTGGACGGCGGCCCCTGCCGCGGCGGAGCGGGCGCGCTCGGTGCTCGCCGCCGCGTGGTCCTGCTCGGTGACCGCGGAGGGCACGCGTGAGGAACTGGTCGGCGCGCACACGGTGACCGAGGACGGCAGGGTGCTCGTGACCGTGCCCGAGGACAGCGCGCTGCTCGCGGCCGCGATCTGCGCACCGCGCGGCGAGCCGTCCGCGGTGCTGGAGTTCGCCGACGTCGCCCCCGTCCCGCTGCGCAACCGGATCCGCGCCCGGCTGTGGCTCGCGGGCTGGTTCACCGTCGAGGAGGACCGGCTGGTCTTCCGGCCCACGCGGGTGGTGCTGCGGCAGTCGTCCGGAGCCGTGGTCGTGGACCTCGACGAGTTCACCGCCGCCGTGCCCGATCCGCTCACCACGGCCGAGGCGCGGCTGCTGACCCATCTGGCCGACTGCCACGCCGACGCGGTCGAGCGGCTCACCCGGCTCGTCGACCACGACAGCCTGCACGGCGCCGTCCGGGTCCAGCCGCTCGGCGTCGACCGGCACGGACTGACGCTGCGCATCGAACGCGCCCGCGCCCACGGCGACGTACGGCTGGCCTTCCACACGCCCGCCGACGACGTCGCGCAGCTCACCGAGCGCATGCACGTCCTGCTCGGCCAGGCGAGCGCCGCGTCCTGCCCCCGGTCCCTACAGCGGCAGCGCACAGACGGCGACCGGTGACGGAAACGGTTCACCTGCGCGCCGCAGCGTGCCGCTCGTCCCGTCCACGTGGAACACGGTCACGGTGGAAGACTTCTGGTTCGCCGCGAACAGCAGCGTGCCCTCGGGCGAGAAGGCGATCTGGCGCGGGAAGTCCCCGCCGACCGGCACGGTGTCCAGCAGCCTGAGTTTCGCGCCGTCCGCCTCGACGGCGTAGCGCGTGAGGCTGTTGTGGCCACGGTTGGCGAGATACGCCCAGCGGCCGTTCGGGGTCACCAGGATCTGCGCGGGGTAGTTCGTGCCCGAACCCGTCCCCGTGGGCTGCGCCTCGCCGACGGTCACGCGGCCCGTGGCCGGATCGTACGCGCAGACCGCCACCGTGTTGTCGACCTCGTCGGCGAGGTAGGCGTACAGGCCGCCGGGGTGGAACGTGAGGTGGCGCGGGCCGGCGCCCGGCCGGGTCCGCGCCCGTGAGACCTCGCTGAGCGTGCCGGCCTTCTCGTCCAGCCGGTAGGTGTAGACGGTGTCCGTACCCAGGTCGACGGCGAGCACATGCCGCCCGTCCGGACTGGTGATGATCTGGTGGGCGTGCGGGCCCTCCTGCCCCGGCCCGGGCGCCGGACTGGAGTGCGTGACGAGGTCGGTGCGCTCACCGAGGGCGCCCGAGGCGTCGATCGGATGCACGGCCACACTGCCCGAGCCGTAGTTCGCGCTGAGCAGCCAGCGCCCGCCGGGATGCACCGACAGGTGGCAGGGCGCCGCGCCCCCGGTGCTCCGGCTGCCCAGGACCGTCCGGTCGGACAGCCGGACGGCGGTCACGGCGCCGTCCTCGCGCTCGTTCACCGCGTACAGCGTGTGCCGGTCCGGGTGGACCGCGAGGTACGACGGGTCGCCGACGCCGGTGAGCGTGCCGGTGCCGGCGATACGGCCCGTCTCCGCGTCGTACGTGGCCAGGCCGATGCCCTTGCCGCCGCCTTCGACGGAGGTGTAGGTGCCGAGGTAGAGGGGGCGCGGGCCGGAAGGGCGCCGGGCCTGCCGGGACGGGCTCGCGCTCGCCTCGGGAGGAGCCGACGTCGTCGGCGACGCGGGCGGGGGCGCGTCGTCACAGGCCGGCAGCGCCGCCGCGGCGGCCCCGCCCGCCAGCGCGCCGACGAACCGGCGCCTGCTCCAGCCGCCACTGCTCATGTCGCCCCTCAGGTCGTCACTCGTCCCCGTCGCGACAGCCACCATGGCGTGGATCATCGCGGGGTGCAAGAAAGGCACCGGGCATTGCGCCTGCTGCAACGCACCTCAGTGGGAACGCCCGTCGAACCCGGCACGGTTGCGCCACAGCTGCTCCTGGACCCCGAGGCGCTCACGCAGCCGGGTCAGACGGGGCATCCGGGCGCGCTGCTCGCGCGACACGCGGTCCAGCTCCTCGAACAGGCGCCGGGTGCGGTGCTCGGTGTCGAGCTCGTCGAGGATGCGGTTGACCTCCGTCAGGACGGCGCCGAACAACTGCCAGTGCCGCGTCTCGCGGTCGGCCTCCTCGCGCAGCAGCAGGGCCAGCTTGTCGCGGGTGCCCGCCGCGGTGCGCAACTCCGCGGCGAGGCGTTCCTCCGCCGACTCGGCGCTCTCGCTGAGATGGGTGGTCACCAGCACCGCGAAACTCACCACGGCGTCGGCGATCTCGGACAGCAGCTGATCCAGTACGGCGCCCGTCTCGGTGTCGAACAACGGCTCCGGTACCCGCTCCTTGGCGAGGTCGGTGAACGTGCGGGCGAGCACGCGCAGGACGACCGTGCAGATCTCCAGCGTGTCCAGGCCGGTACGCAGCACCACCCGGTGCAGCAGGCCCTCCCGCACGCGCGGGTTGAGCCGCAGACTGTCCTCGGCCTGCCGAAGCGCCGCGTCCACCTCGACGATGTCGTGGTCCAGACGCCGTGCCTCGTACAGCCGCTCCTCCGCACGGTCCACGGGCGTGCCGCCGGCGGCCTCCTCGCCCATGCGCAGCATCAGCTGCCGCAGCCGGCGCGCCAGGCCGTCGATGGACTCGCCCGCCTCCTCCACCCACACGGGCGGGGCCAGCAGCAGATTGCAGGCGAGTCCGACGGTCGCTCCGATCAGGGTCTCCAGCACCCGCGCCCAGGCGGTGTTCCCGACGGTGGTGACCCCGAGGACCAGCATCGCGCTGATCGCGACCTCGGGTACGTACTCCTCCACCCGGACCAGCCGTCCCACGGCCAGCGAGGCCACCAGAAGCAGCGCCAGGCTCCACCAGGTCAGGCCCACCAGCAGGCTGAACGCGATGGCGACCAGGACCCCGGTCACCACGGCGTTGACCCGCCGGAAGCCGTTGGTGAGCGTGGCGTACAGCGTCACCTGGACGACCAGCAGGGCCGTCAGGGGAGCGGTGAGGGGCGCCTTCTCGGGGCTCAGCCGCAGTGCGATGACGTACGCGATCGTCGCCGCGGTCGCGGACCGCAGCGTCTGGACGACCACCGGATCACGGCGCTTGCGCACGATCCTCGTGATGGGCGCCGACCACTCATGTACCTCTCGCATCCTCGGGCTGTTCCCCTTCCCCTGGCGCATCGAACGCATTCATGAAGGACGTTAGTGCCGGGGGAATCCACGGGCGACCGAGGGCCCTCAGACGTGCACCTTGTCGAGGAAGGCCGCCAGATGGCCCCTGGTCCGCTCGATCTGCGCCTCCAGGGTGAGGCTCTCGTCGAGACGGGAGCCGGACTCCGGCAGCTTCTTCCCGCGCACGTAGAAGGAACAGGCGAGGTCGGTGCACATGTACACGCCCACGGAGTTGCCCTCCCGGCCGGCCGGACCCGCCTTGCGCGCGGTCATCAGCGAGACACCGCCCCGCGGGTGCGTCGTCAGGCACAGCGAACACATGCTGCGGTGCAGGAACCCGCGCTGGGCGGTCTGGAACCGCATCGACAGCCCGACGAGCCGCCCCTCGCGCTCGACGACCAGATAGCTCCGGTCCGGCGCCCCCGGATCCCGCCACCCGAGGAAGTCGAGATCGTCCCAGGGCCGCTCGGCGAGGTCCCGGGGGACGGCCAGGCGCTTGGCCTCTCCCTTCGAGCAGTTGATGAAGGAGGTGCGGATGTCCTGCTCGGTGAGTGGCTTCACGAGAGTGCTCCCGGGGTGTCGTCCCTGAAACCTAGAGGCCCTAGGTTTTATGGCCACGTCAGGTTAGACAGCCACGACGGCGGGTGCGAGTGCTTTTCCCGGAGGCCGACTCAGTCCGCCTGAGCGGCCGGGATCTCCGGCGGCCAGACCCCGGGCGCGAGCACCCCCAGCGCATAGGCCCGGGCCACCAGTTCCGTGCGGTTGGCGGCATGCCAGCGGGCCGTCAGGCGGCGCAGGTGATAGGTGACGCCGTCGGTGGTGAGGCCGGTCTCGCGGGCCGCCCGGGCCGTGGTGGCGCCGGCGGCCAGCAGGGCCAGGACGCGGGCCTCCATCGGGGTGACCCGGGCCGGCCCGGCGGGCGGGGCGGGGGAGGGGGCGCGTTCGCCGTCCACGCGCAGCATCACCAGCAGCGCCGGAGTGTCCTCCGCCGCGTCGCTCACCGGGTCCGCCGTCAGCTCCCCGTACCGCTCCGCCCCGCCGGACACCCGCCAGCACACCGACACCTGGTACCGCGAGCGGCGCCGCAGCCGCAGCGCCTCCGCGATCCGCTCCACCTGCGTCGCCTCGCGCGGGCTGAACAGGTCCAGCACGTCCCGGCCGCGCAGCCGCCCCGGCGTCGTACCGCACTCCGCCGCCATCGCCGGGTTGGCGAGGAGTACCGCTCCGTACACGTCGCACACCGCGACCGGCATGGCGACCCGGTCGAACAGGAGCAGGGCGCGATTGCGCCACGTCACGGCCTCCTGCCGGCCCTGGTCCACGAGTGCCTCCTTGCCACGCCGGGGCGCCCCGCGCAAGGGCGGAGCGGGTTCCCGGACTACACAATCATGTAGGGCCTCCGTGCGGCCCGCCGGGCGCCGTGGATCACGCTGGATCGCAGTACTTCCGTACCGCGAAAGGCAGTTGTCGCGTCATGCGCCCCACCGCACAGTCTCCCCGGCCCGCAGACTCCCTCCCCGGGGTCCCCGTCGCCGACATCACCGCCACCGGACCCGGCGGTGCGCCGATCCAGCAGGCCATGGACCTGATGCGCGAGCACGGGCCCGTGTTCGTGCGGCGGCTGTACGGGCGGGACACCCTGTTCGTGGGCGACCTCGACCTCGTGGCCGAACTCGCGGACGAGCAGCGGTTCGCCAAGCACATCGGGCCCGGCCTGGAGAACGTCCGCGAGTTCGCCGCCGACGGCCTGTTCACCGCGTACAACGACGAGCCCAACTGGGCCAAGGCGCACGACATCCTCATGCCCGCCTTCGCGCTGGGGTCCATGCGGACCTACCACCCCGTGATGCTGCGGGTGGCCCAGAGGCTCATCGCGTCCTGGGACCGCGACGCCCGCGCCGGACAGCCCGTCGACGTGCCCGGCGACATGACCCGCATGACGCTCGACACCATCGGACTCGCCGGGTTCGGCTACGACTTCGGCTCCTTCGAGCGGGCCGAGCCGCACCCCTTCGTCGAGTCGATGGTCCGCTGCCTGGAGTGGAGCATGACCCGCCTCGCCCGCGTCCCGGGCAAGGACTACTCGGCGGCGGACGCGGCCTTCCGGGAGGACTCCGCCTACCTCGCCCAGGTCGTCGACGAGGTCATCGCCGCCCGCACCGGTACCGACCAGAGCCAGGCCGACGACCTGCTCGGCCTGATGCTCACCGCCGAGCACCCGGACGACGGCAGCACGCTCGACACCGCCAACATCCGCAACCAGGTCATCACCTTCCTGATCGCCGGTCACGAGACCACCTCCGGCGCCATGTCCTTCGCTCTGTACTACCTCGCCAAGCACCCCACCGCGCTCCAGCTGGTGCAGCGCGAGGTCGACGAGCTGTGGGGCGACACGGCGGACGTGGAGCCGACGTACGACGAGGTCGGCCGGCTGACCTACACCCGCCAGGTCCTCAACGAGGCGCTCCGGCTGTGGCCCACCGCCGCCGTGTTCTCCCGGGAGGCCCGCGAGGACACGCTGCTCGGCGGCCGCATCCCGCTGCGTGCCGGGCAGGCCGCCCTGGTGCTCACGCCGATGCTGCACCGGCAGCCCGTGTGGGGCGACAACCCCGAGCTGTTCGACCCGTCCCGCTTCACGGCCGAGGCCGAGGCGGAGCGCCCGGTGCACGCCTTCAAGCCGTTCGGCACCGGTGAGCGCGCCTGCATCGGACGGCAGTTCGCGCTGCACGAGGCGACCATGCTGCTGGCCATGCTGGTCCACCGCTACCGGCTGCGCGACCACGCCGACTACCGGCTCGACGTCAAGGAGACCCTCACCCTCAAGCCCGAGGGCTTCACCCTCGCCCTGGCGCCGCGCACGTGCGCCGACCGCGTCCACACGCCGCTGCCCGGCGCCATCCAGGCCCAGGACGCCGAGTCGGCCGAACCGCAGGGCCTGCCCGCCCGGGTCCGCCCCGGCACCGCCGCCCTCTTCCTGCACGGCAGCAACTACGGCACCTGCCGCGATTTCGCCGCCCAGCTCGCCGACGAGGCCGCAGCCGTCGGCTGCGAGACCGAGGTGGCGCCCCTGGACGCCTACGCCGGCGGCCTGCCCACCGACCGGCCCGTCGTCATCACCGCCGCCTCCTACAACGGCCGCCCCACCGACGACGCCACCGCCTTCGCCGCCCGGCTGGAGGAGACCCACGACCTGTCCGGCGTGACCTACGCCGTCCTCGGCGTCGGCGACCGCAACTGGGCCGCCACCTACCAGCACGTCCCCACCCGGATCGACGAGAGGCTCGCCGAGTCCGGCGCCACCCGCCTGCTCGACCGCGCCGCCGCCGACGCCTCCGGCGACCTCACCGGCACCGTCCGGGAGTTCACGGCGGCCCTGCGCACCGCCCTGCTGCAGCAGTACGGCGACCCGGACGCCACCGCCCCGGACACCGGCGAACCCACGGCCGCCTACGAGGTCCGCACCCTGACCGGCGGCCCGCTGGACGCCCTCGCGGAGCGGCACGGCCTCGTCCCCATGCGGGTCACCGAGGCCCACGACCTCACCGCACCCGGCTACGCGCGCCGCAAGCGGTTCGTCCGCGTCGCACTGCCCGAGGGCGTCACCTACCGCACGGCCGACCACCTCACCGTGCTGCCCGCCAACGACCCGGGCCTCGTCACCCGCGCCGCCACCGCGCTCGGCGTCGACCTCGACGAGGTCCTGGACATCCGCGCCACCCGCCCGCGCCGCGACGGCATCGCCGTCGACCGCCCCGTGACGGTACGACAGCTCCTCACCCACCACGTTGAGCTGCAGGAGCGCCCGAGCACCGGGCAGCTGGCCGCCCTCGCCGCAGCCAACCCGTGCCCGCCGGAACGCATGGCCCTGGCCGCCCTCAGCGACGACCCACGCACCCTCGTGGAGATCATCGAGGACCACCCGGCCCTGCGCGGCGCCCTCGACTGGCCGCGGCTCCTCGACCTGCTGACTCCGCTGCGCCCCCGCCACTACTCCATCTCGTCCTCGCCCGCCGTCGACCCCGGCCACGCGGACCTGATGGTCTCGCTGCTGGAGGCACCCGCCCGCTCGGGCAAGGGCGTCTACCGGGGTACCGGATCCGGCCACCTCAACACCGTCGAGCCCGGCGACATCGTGTACGCGCGCGTGCAGCCGTGCCGGGAGGCCTTCCGTATCGACGCCGCCGACGCGTCCGCCCCGGTCGTCATGATCGCGGCCGGCACCGGCCTCGCCCCGTTCCGCGGCGCGATCGCCGACCGTACGGCAGCCCTCGCGACGGGCGCCCGAACCGGGCCGGGCCCTCTGCT
>NZ_GG657757.1:8108376-8109630 GCF_000158955.1 Streptomyces viridochromogenes DSM 40736
CCGACGGCAACCGGTACGTGCTGAAGGTCCCGCCCGCGGCGACCACCCCCGGCCTGCGGCACGAACGCCGCCTGCTCGTCTCGGAGGCCGAGTTCTACCGCTCGGCCGCCGGCGTCGAGGTGCCCGCGCCCCGGCTGGTGACCCTGCGTGACGACTTCCTGCTGATGACGGCCTGCCCGGGGGACGCCTGGGACGACACGCTCACCGACGACGAACACCTCACGCTGCGTACCGAGCTGGGGCGTCAGTCGGCCCGTCTGCACCGCGTCACGGGCCCCGGCTTCGGCTACCCCTCCGGCGCCCTCGGCCCGCTCGCCCCCGACTGGCGGACCGCGTTCACGACGATGTTCGACGCCGTCCTCGACGACGCCCGGCGCTACGGCGCCCGGCTGCCCCGGCCGGCCGACGCGGTGGCCCGTACGGCCTCCTCGGCGTACGGCGCCCTCGAAGAGGTCACCGTCCCGAGCCTCGTGCACTTCGACCTGTGGCGGGGCAACATCCTGGTCGACCGCTCGGCCGGCGGCCCCCGCATCGGTGGCCTCATCGACGGGGAGCGCATGTTCTGGGGCGACCCCCTCGCCGAGTTCGTCTCCCTGGCGCTGCTGGGCGACATCCGCAAGGACGAGGGGTTCCTCGCGGGCTACCGGGAGGCCGGTGGCCGGGTCGCCTTCGACACCCCGGCCCGCCTCCGCTACGCCCTGTACCGCGCCTACCTGTACCTGATCATGCTCACCGAGACGGTCCCGCGTGAGACCGGCGAGGAGCACCAGCGGTGGGTCCAGGAGAGGGTCGCCCCGGAACTGGTCGGAGCCCTGGACGAGATCGAGGAAGCCGCCGCCTCTTAGTTCACACCTGAGGTTTCGCAGGTCACGGCGGAGGTACTCGCGCGGCGCACGGACGAACCGAAAGGAGGGTGCCGTGACCGACCACCGCCTGGAAGGACCCGGCGAGAACGGTGACCCCGTCCCGCGGGACATGCCGGACCAGCAGGCCGACGTGGGCGAGGACCCGTGGGAGGTCGCCCCGCGCTTCACGGGCACCGGCACCGGCAAGAACGACAAGAGCGACGACGACAAGTCCGACGAGCCCGCCGACGACGTCCCCGACACCGACGAGGCGGGGACGGGGCGGCAGGGGGCGCCGCAACAAGGCACGGTGCACCCCGAGCATCCGGTGCCGGACGAGCCGGCCGACTGAGCGCCCAGCGCGTCGGCCCTTCGAACGCCGATGGCCGCGGCCGACTGTGGGGGTCGG
>NZ_GG657757.1:8109730-8111681 GCF_000158955.1 Streptomyces viridochromogenes DSM 40736
CATCGGCCGTCGCGCGGGTTGCCGCGCGGTCAGCCCACCTTGCGTCCCCGCATCGGTGCCGTCCGCTCGCCGCCGCCCTGCTGAAGGCCCTCCAGGAGCTCCTCCAGCACCTCCGTCGCCGTGTGCTCGGGCCGCCACCCCAGTTCCGTACGCGCACGGGCGCAGTCCATCAGGGGCAGGCGCAGCACCGCGTCGAACAGGTGCGGGGAGGCGGGCAGCAGGTGCAGGCCCCAGGCGGCGGCGATCGCCGAACGGGCCGCACCGCGCGGCACCCGCACCGGCCGCGCGCCGAGCATCTCGCTCAGCAGGCGCGCGTCGACGGTCGCCTCGGCCGCCAGGTTGAAGGGGCCCCGGGCCTCGGAGCGCACGGCCAGCCGGTACGCGTTCGCCGCGTCGTCCGTGTGCAGCGCCTGCATCCGCAGCCCCGGGATGTCGGGCAGGAAGGGCAGCACCTCCGGGCGGGCCAGCGGTCCGGGCAGGAACCGGCCCCCGAAGATCCGCCGCTGCTCGCTCGCGGACTCCCACTTGAAGAGGAAGGCGGGCCGCATCCGCACCACCCGCGTCTCGGGGTGGTCGCGCTCGAACGTGTCCAGCGCCCGCTCCAGGTAGGCCTTCTCCCGGCAGTACGCGGCGCCCGGCCAGCCGTGCGTCGGCCACGACTCGTCCACCGTCCGGTCCTTGGGGCCCGGGGAGTAGGCGCCGACCGACGAGGCGTG
This sequence comes from Streptomyces viridochromogenes DSM 40736, assembly GCF_000158955.1. Lineage (GTDB taxonomy): Bacteria > Actinomycetota > Actinomycetes > Streptomycetales > Streptomycetaceae > Streptomyces > Streptomyces venetus. The sequence continues at coordinate 8,110,447 of NZ_GG657757.1, forward strand.
CACCAGCGCCGGCACCCCGGCCGTCGCCACGGCGTCGAACACCCGCATGCTGCCGAGCACGTTGGTGCGCCAGGTGGCCGCCGGGTCGTGGGTCGGCTGGAACGCCCAGGCCAGGTGGACCACCGCGGCGGCGCCCGTGAACTGCTCCACCAGGTCGGACTCCTCGGAGGCCAGGTCGACCGCCGCCCAGTCCGTCTTCGGCGGCGACCAGTCGGGGATCCGACGGGCCAGGCCCAGCACGGACGTGACCTCGGGATCCTCCGAGAGGAGGCGTACCACGCTGGTTCCCACGTTGCCGGTGGCGCCCGTGACGACGATCCTCATGCCCGTTCCACTGCTCACCTCGCGCTCCTCTCGGCCGCGCTCCTCGTCGAGAGTCTCCGAGTACCCGGGCGGGCATGAGGAACCCTCTCGCGGTGACGTGCGTCACCGATCCCCGGGATCCGGAAGGGTCTCGACCCACAAGTTCTCGGCCTGGAGCAGCAGCGTGCCCAGGACCGCCGTGTGCGCGGCTCCCTGCCCGGCTTGCTCCCGCAGCCCCTCCTGCAACCGCAGGTGCAGCTCCTGCATCTTCTTGTCCATCTCGCCGTCCCGGCGGGGATCCACACTGCCGTCCAGCAGCCGGTCGGCCTCCATCCGGCAGGCGCCCCCGATCAGGTCCAGCAGGTCCGCGTAGGAGCGAAGGGCCGGGCCCTCGGGCGGGGCGGACGTCCGGTTGTCGTCCACGGCCACCGCCAGGGCCCGGGTCAGGGCGGTGACGTGCCCGGTGACGCGGCACAGGCGTTCGTCCTCGTCCGGGGGCGGCAGCGGCCTGTGCGACGCGCGGTGCAGGGCGCGCAGCGGGCCGAGGGTCAGGCGCAGGCTCTCCTGGCTCCAGCGGCGCGCCGAGCGCACCGCGTCCAGACGGTGGTCCAGCCGCACGGAGGCGTCGATCCAGCCGGCGGCGGTCTGCGCATCCCACTCGCCCTCGCGCAGGTCACCGGCGACGGACCGCAGTACGTCCCCCGAGTCCCGGGCGAGGGCCGCCAGGTTCTCCCGGACGTCCCGAAGATGGATCGGCGGCAGGACGAACGCGTTGACGGCGACGCCGATGGCGGCGCCGATCGCCGCCTGGCCCACGCGGTGCCCGACGGTGGACACGCTCACGGAGCCCGCGGTGAGGGTGAACAGTGCCGTGGTCGCCGCGTAGATACCCTGGTCGCCGAAGCGGGGCCAGTTCGCGAGCAGCATCAGCA
>NZ_GG657757.1:8112824-8118975 GCF_000158955.1 Streptomyces viridochromogenes DSM 40736
GTCACGACGTGCAGATGGTTGGTGTCGACCAGCGTGCCGTCGACGTCGAAACACGGCCGCCCGTTCCGCTTGTGCCATGCGTGCGATCCCTTTCTCTCCGGTCCGGCCGGGTACCACGTCAGCTCTCTCCGGCCCGGCCGGGTACCACGTCAGCCGCCGGCCACGCCGGACGGCACCTGCCTCCCGTGGGTCCAGGCCAGCAGTTCCTCCCGGGCCCACGTCGTCACCACCCGCTCGGGCGGCACGCCGCACTCCTCCGCCCGCGCGCAGCCGTTGATCTGCCAGTCCAGCTGCCCGGGCGCGTGCGCGTCGGTGTCGACGGAGAACAGCACACCCGCGTCCACGGCCCGGCGCAGCAGCCGCCGCGGCGGGTCGAGCCGCTCCGGCCGGCTGTTGATCTCCAGGGCGGTACCCGTCTCGGCGCAGGCCGCGAACACCTCGTCCGCGTCGAACTCCGACTCGGGCCGTCCTCGCCCGGTCAGCAGCCGCCCCGTGCAGTGCCCGAGCACGTCCGAGTGCGGATCCCGCACGGCGGCCACCATCCGCCGCGTCATCGACCGGGCGTCCATGCGCAGCTTGGAATGCACCGACACCACCACCACGTCGAGCCGCTCCAGCAGCTCCGGCTCCTGGTCGAGCGAGCCGTCCTCGAGGATGTCGCACTCGATGCCGGTCAGCAGCCGGAACGGGGCCCAGGTCGCGTTCAGCTCCGCCACCACGTCCAGCTGCTCCCGCAGCCGCTCGGCAGACAGCCCGCGCGCCACCGTCAGACGCGGCGAATGGTCGGTCAGCGCCGCCCACTCGTGGCCCAGTTCCGCGGCGGCCCGGCCCATCTCCTCGATCGGGCTGCCGCCGTCCGACCAGTCGGAGTGCAGATGACAGTCCCCGCGCAGCAGTTCCCGCAGCCGTTCGCCGCCCCGCACGACCGCTTGCCGTTCCTCCGCCTCGCCCTCCAGCTTCCGCAGATAACCGGGCACCTCACCGGCCAGCGCCTCCCGCACCACCTGCGCGGTCTTCGGACCGACCCCCTTGAGCGACTCCAGCGACCCGGCCTCCGCCCGCTGCCGCACCTCGTCCTCGCCCAGCTCCCTCAGCACCCGGGACGCCGTGCGGAAGGCGCGCACGCGGTACGTCGGCGCCAGGGACCGCTCCAGCAGGAAGGCGATCCGGTCCAGTGCCTCGACGGGGTCCATCGCCACCTCCACCTCAAGGGTTCCCCAGCGGCGGGCGGGCCGCACGACGGGCCGCCGGTTTGCCCGGTACGCCCCCGGGTACTGCGATGCCTCGTCCCGACCGGGACCGCTTCACCCCGACATCCCGTCCGCTCCGCCGAGGAGGCCTGCCATGTCCGCCCCCACCGAGCCTCCCAGCCGGGTCGCCCTGATCACCGGCGCCGACTCCGGCATCGGCCGGGCCACCGCCGTACGCCTGGCCCGGGCGGGCATGGACGTCGGCATCACCTGGCACAGCGACCGGAAGGGTGCGGAGGAGACGGCCGAGGAGGTCAGGGACCACGGACAGCGGGCCGAGGTCGCCCGGATGGATCTCACCCGGCTGCCCGACGCCGCCGACACCGTCGACGAGCTGTGCGAGCGCCTCGGCCGTCTCGACGTGCTGGTCAACAACGCCGGCACCGGCACCATGACACCGTTCCTCGACCTGGAGCTGTCCGATGTGCGGGACGTGCTGGACGTCGACCTCGTCGGGCCGTTCCTGTGCGGGCAGAAGGCGGCCCGGCGGATGATCCGGCAGGGCGACGGCGGCCGGATCGTCAACGTGACCTCCGTCCACGAGCACCAGCCGCGGGTGGGCGCCGCGCCGTACTGCGCCGCCAAGGGCGGGCTCGGTCTGCTCACCCAGGTCATGGCGCTCGAACTCGCCGAGTACCGCATCACCGTCAACGCCGTCGCACCGGGCGAGATCTCCACGCCCATGACCGGACAGGACGACACCGACCCGCACACCGAGAGGCGCCCCGGCGTCCCCCTCGGACGGCCCGGCGACGCCCGCGAGGTCGCCGCCGTCATCGCCTTCCTCGCCGGCCCGGACGCCTCCTACGTCACCGGCGCCTCCTGGAGCGTCGACGGCGGCATGCTCCGCATGGGCCCGCAGGCCGGTTCACACCTGACCGACGACGACTGGCGCCGCCCTTGAACGCCCCGGCCGGCCGGCGACACGAGGGCCGCGCTCTTGCCGGTTGCGCTCTACGCTCGATGCATGACCGAAATCGCCAGCCCGCACATATTCAGTCCGCGGATCATGGTGCTCGGCGTCCAGCCGGGCACACCACCGTTCCGGATCGTGGAAATCGACGGTCAGGTGGTCGGGGCGGCCCGGGCCGTCATCGACGTCCTGACGGCCGCCGCCGCGTTCGGCATCAGGGTCCACGACCTGGACGATCCGGAAGTGGTGCGCTGGGTGGGCGGAGACAAGTTCACCTGGACCATGCACTAGGACCTGCGGGCAGCGGACGACGTCTTCCCCGCCCGGCCGTCGCGGGGCCTGCGCGCGTGCACCGCTCGGCTCAGGCGGCGGCCCAGGAGCAGGTAACCGATGAGGGCACCGCTGGTGTTGAGGATGACGTCGTCGACGTCGAACGCCCGGCCGGTGACCAGCGCGCCCTGGGCGAACTCCACCAGCAGCATCACCACGGCGGTCAGCAGCAGCACCCGCAGGAAGCCGCGGGTGCGCGGCGCGACGACGGGCACCAGGACGCCGAAGGGGACACCCAGTAGGATGTTGCCGCCGATCTGGCGTACGGCGTCCCGCAGCCCCGGCTGGTCGAGATAGGCCTTCAGGGAGCGGCCCGGATGCAGGTTGGTGTGGGTCAGTGCCTCCGACGCGGGCGAGGGCTGCAGGGTCAGCCGCGCCAGCACCACGGCGAAGGCGACCATGAACACGAAGGCGCACAGCATCGCCAGCAGCCGGATCGGCAAGGGCAGTGGACGCCGCTCACTCCCGGATCCGGTGGTACGGAGACGTGAGGCTGCTTCGGCCATTCGGTCCTCCACTCTTCAACTTCCCTGCGCGACTGGGCGGTTACCCACGGCTGCGGCGACGATGCCGCCCGGTCCGCTACGACACCGCCGTCGCGGACCGTTCCCAGCCTCGGTTTCCCCGTGTCCCGCCGGGGCACACCAGGCTCGTGGCCGCGCGTCGCCACGTCCCCCAGCCGGGGCGGTGCTTGGATGACCGCCACAACGACCAGCGCCCGAGGAGGTGTCGTGTGAACCGGCGTACGACGCTCCTCGCCCTGGCCGAGGTACCGCTCTGGTGGGCCGCGCTCGCCGCGCTGTGGCTGGTGTTCGTCAGCACCGTCGACCCGCTGGAACTCGCCGTCGGCGGGGGCGCGGCCCTCGCCGGGGCGCTCGCGGCACGGGCCGCGCGGCGAAGCGGTGGCCGGGCGTGAACGGCTGGATCCTCGCCGCGACGCTGACGCTCGGCACGGGCCTGGCCGCGGCCCTGTGGGGTGTCGCCACCGGGCCGCTGCGGCGCCGGGTCGTCGCGCAGAACCTGTCCACCGCGGTGGCCTGCCCGGGCCTGCTGCTCCTCGCCCAGGGCTACGACCGCCCCTCCTACGTCGATCTGGCCCTGGTGCTCGCGCTGCTCGGCCCGGTCGGCACGCTCGTCTTCGCACGGCTGCTCGGCGACGAACTGGCCGAGAACCCGCCCCGCGCCCGGATCGCCACCGGGGCGGCGGCGGGCTTCGGGGCGGTGGTCGTACTGGCGTTGTGCGTGGTGACCGGTCCGGGCCGGGCGACGGCGAAGCTGCTGGTGACGGGCGCCCTGCTGATCGGCGGGAACCTCCTCGCCTCGCGGGCGCTGGCCGGCCCGGCGGGAGCCGGGAAGGGGAGTGGGGCGCCGTGGACCACATCCTGATCGCCGTCGCCCTGGTCCTGGTCGCCGCCGGTGCGACCGTGGCCGTGGCCACCCGCGACCCCGCCCGCCAGAGTCTGGTCCTGGCCGTCCTCGGGGTGCTGCTGGCCGTGCTGTTCACCGTGCTCCAGGCGCCCGACGTGGCCCTGTCGCAGCTCGCGGTGGGCTCCGCGCTGACGCCGCTGTTGCTGCTGCTGACGGTCCGCAAGGTGAGACGGCGCGGACAGCGCGAGGGGGACGACGAGTGAGCCCGCGCACGAGAGCGTGGCTGGTGGCCGTGGGCGGATCGGGTCTCGCCGCGCTGCTGGTGGCGGCCTGTTTCGGCCTGCCGGAGTTCGGCGGTGACAGCCACCCCTACGGCGACCGGGCCGTCGAGGCGTCCCTGGCCCACCGCACCGCCAACACCATCGCCTCCGTCAACTTCGACCAGCGGGCCTTCGACACCCTCGGCGAACTGACCATCCTGTTCGCGGCCGTGCTCGGCTGCGTCGTCCTGCTGCGGCAGACCCGCGACGAACACCGGGCCCGGCCCCGGCCCGCCGAGGTCGACCCGCCCGTACGCCGCTACGCCCTGCTCGTGCTGCCCGTCGCCCTGCTCACCGGCCTGTACGTCGTCGCGCACGGGCAACTCAGCCCCGGCGGCGGCTTCCAGGGCGGCGTGGTCGCCGCGACGGCCCTGCACCTGCTGTACCTGGGCGCCGACTACCGTGCCCTGGAACGTGTCCGGCCGGTCGGCCTGTACGAGGTGGGTGACGCCGTCGCCGTCAGCGCCTACCTCGTCACCGGCGTCGCCGCGCTGCTCGGCGGCGCCGCCTTCCTCGCCAACACACTGCTCCCGCACGGCACGTTCAACACGCTGTCCTCAGGAGGCACCGTGCCGCTGCTCAACGCGGCCGTCGGCATGGAGGTCGCCTGCGCCGTCGTGGTGCTGCTCGCCCGTTTCCTGGACCAGGCCGTCGAGATCGAGGAGGAGAGCGGGACGTGAGGCCGCTGTGATGGACGTGTTCGCCTACCTGGTCGCCGCGTGGATCTTCCTGGCCGGCTGCTACGGCCTGGCCACCAGCCGCGATCTCATCCACGCCGTCGGCTGTCTGTCGGTGTGCCAGTCCGCCACCTACGTGCTGCTGCTCGCCGTCGGCTACCGGGACGGCGCCACCGCGCCCGTCTTCTCCGACCTGGAACCCGGCGCGCGGCCGGTCGTCGACCCGGTCGTCCAGGCGCTGGCCCTGACCGACGTCGTCGTCGGCGCCACCGTCACCGCCCTGCTCCTGGCCCTCGTCGTGCAGGTCTCCAAACGGCACGGCACGGTCGATCCCGACGAACTCTCCGAGCTGCGCGGCTGATGCACCACCTGCTGCCGCTCCTCGTCGCCGCCCCGCTGCTCGGGGCCGCCCTGCTGGCCGCCGGGGGCGGCAGGGTGCCCCGGGCCGCCGCCGAGTCCGTCGGCTGCCTGGTCTCGGCGTGCTCCGCCGCGCTCGCGGTCGTCCTGCTGCTCGACTCCACGCCGCCCCTGGCGGAGTGGGTGGGCGGCTGGGTGCCCGTGCACGGCGAGAGCGTCGGGATCGTCCTGGTCGGAGACGGGCCGGGGCTCGGCATGGCCGCGCTCGTGTGCACTCTCACCCTGGCCGCCCTGGTGTACTCCTGGCGCTACTTCGACGAACCGCCGCGCGGGCACGCCGGATCGTTCCCCGCGCTGCTGCTGCTCTTCCAGGCCGGCATGTGCGGTTTCGCCATGGCGGGCGACCTGTTCAACGCGTTCGTGTGGTTCGAGCTGATGAGCGTCGTCGCCTACGTGCTCAGCGCCCCCTGGGACCCCGACGCCTTCCGGAAGGTCATCTCGGAGGCCATGCAGGACATCGCCGGGACCGGCTCGACGGTCACGTGGGTCCTCAACAACCACGACCAGGTCCGCACCGTCACGCGCTACGGCGAACCGGCCACCGAGGGCAGTGGACTGGGCGCCGCCCGTGCCCGCGCCGCCGCTCTGCTGATGCTGGCCCTGCCCGGAGCCGCCTACATCTACCAGGGCGAGGAGCTCGGCCTGCCCGAGGTCGTGGACCTGCCCGACGACGTGCTCACCGACCCGATCTTCCACCGCACCGGCAGCCGGGCCCGCATCCGCGACGGGTGCCGCGTGCCGCTGCCCTGGTCGGGGCAGGCGTCGCCGTTCGGCTTCACCCCCGGTGCGGAGAGCGCCAAGCCGTGGCTGCCACAGCCCGAGTACTTCGCCGAGTACGCCACCGACCGCGCCCTCGCCGACACCCGCTCCTTCTGG
>NZ_GG657757.1:8119506-8176356 GCF_000158955.1 Streptomyces viridochromogenes DSM 40736
GCGTGGTCCCCGGCTTCGCCGGCGCGGTGGGACATGCCGTGCAGGAGGCCGGGACCGGTGGCCTGGTGCACGCCTCCGTGCACTGGACCCCGCTCGGTGTCCTGCTCGGCCTCGCCTCGACCGCGCTGGCGCTCGCCCTCGCGGCCGTGGCCGTCACCCGGCCGCGGCTCATCGCCGCGCCGGACCGGGCGCTGCCGCTGCGGCGCCTGCAGTCCGGGCACCTCGGGGACTACGTCGCGTGGTTCCTGGTGGGCACCACGCTGCTGGGCGCGCTCGTCCTGCCCGGGATCCTCGGAGGCTGATCAGCTCCCGTACGAGACCCGCACCTCCTTGAAGCCCAGGGACCGCAGCAGGCCTTCGAGCATGCCGGTGGTGTTCGACTCGGCGCGTGCGGTCAGCTCGCTCTCCTTCGCCGCGTCGCCGATGTGCCGTACGGCGAGTTTCTGCACGGCCTGTTCGCCGTTGGGGTTGTCCGAGAAGAGGTCGCCGAGCCGGTCGAAGAGACCGCGCTGCTTGGAGACGGCGTAGGAGCGGTCGGGGTCGAGGGCCGGCTTGCCCAGTTGCGCGTGGGGCAGCCGGAGCGTGGCGGACGTGCGGTCGCCGTTGACGCGCACGTCGTTCTCACCGACCTTGCCCAGGTCGACATAGGAGTCGACGGTGCCCGCACCGACGTACAGGGTGCGGGTGCCGCGGATCGCGTCGGGCAGGAACCTGGCGTCCTTCTCCAGGTCCACGACGACCTGGAAGTTGCCGGAGGCGGCGTCGTAACGGCTGATGTCCTGGATGGACTTCAGCAGCGCGGGTCCGGACCGGTCGTGGGTGTCGGTGCCGAACAGGTCCTTCAGGCCCGGGATCACGCTCAGCCGGATCCCGGCGAAGAACACGACGAGCACGAGCACGAGCGCGGCCAGCACCTTGGCCCAGCCGGGCATGCGCCTGGGGAGGCGCTTGACGGGAGTCGTCATGCGACGGCCCTCCTTCCTACTGACCGGATGCCCGCCAGATGCCCCGCCAGACCGGCCTGTTGAGAACGGGACGACGCGGGCGGATGCACGGAAGGCGCACGCGGACACGGCGGGGCCGGCGGCCGCGGCCGGGCGTCACAGCGAGCCGGAGGTCGCCTCCGGCTGTTCCAGCGCCGCGTCCAGCGTCGGCTGCGGGGGCAGCAGCCGGGACAGGCCGGTGATCCGCAGGACGCGCAGCGTCAGCGGGTGGGCGCAGACGAGGAGCAGATGCCCGTCGCGGTCGAGCACCCGGCTCCTGGCCCGGTACAGCAGCCGCAGGCCCGAGCAGTCGAAGAACTCGATCCCGCTGAGGTCGATCACGACCCGGGCGGCGGGGCGGTCGGTCTCCCGGTCCAGGTGCGGGGCGATCTCCGAGGCCGCGGCGAGGTCGATCTCGCCACAGAACTCCAGCACCGTGTGCCCCCGTTCCTGGCGGACGCGCAGATGCCGGGTGAGCGGTGCAGGTTCCTGCCGCACGAAGAGATCACCTCCAGCCTGCTCCGTGCGTGGGAAGGGGGCGCGGTCCTCAAAACCGTTCCCTGCCCCGCAAGTTACCCCCCAACGGGTGAATTTCAGCATGTTCGATTGACATATGTCTTTGAATTGCGGCCGAGTTGGCCGAGGTTCGCGCCGGGATGTGCGCCGGGGTGCGCGCGGGAGTGGGTGTGGGCGTGCTGCCGGGCGCGTGCCCCGGGTTACGAGAGGGCGTGCCAGGCCGTGGTGAGGGCCTGCCGGAACTGCTCGGTCTGGTGTGCCGTGAGGTCGCGCACCATCCGCTCCTCCAGCTCCCGGACGGGCCCGGCGTACCGGGCCAGCAGTTCCCGGCCGTCGTCGGTGAGCAGGATCAGCAGCTCGCGGCGGTTGCGGGGATTGCGCTCCCGGCGCACCAGCCCGCGGCCCTCCAGGGAGCGGACGAGGTCCGCGATGGACTGGGCGGTGACGAAGGAGTCGCGGGCCAGCTGGGCCGCCGACAGTCCGTCGTGCCGCTCCAGGACGGTCAGCGCCGTGTACTGGAGCGCCGTGATCCCCGAGGGCCGGACCAGCTCGTCCAGGTGGGAGCGCACGACGAGCTCCACCTGCTTGACCATGTAGAGCAGCGAGGGGGACGCCTTGGTCACCTGTGTGTCGAGCATGGAAGCAGGCTAGAGCATTGACAGGAAACCTGTCTGTGCAGAGACTGCGAACCAACAGGAATCCTGTTTGTTGAAAACTTGGCGACGATGCTGAGGAGCGGCGATGACCACCTTCGAGAGGGAACCCGGGCAGCTGTTCGTCGGGGGACAGTGGCGCGAGGCCGCCGACGGGGCGCGCACCGAGGTGGTCGATCCGTCCCGGGGCAGGGTCGTCACCACCGTCGCCGAGGCGGGGCCGGCCGACGTCGACGCGGCCGTACGCGCCGCTCGCGAGGCCTTCGACGACGGCGCCTGGTCCGGCCTGAGCGGCCGCGAGCGGGGCCGGGCGCTGCACCGCGTCGCCCGGCTGATCCGGGAGAACGCCGACGAGCTCGCCGCCCTGGAGAGCCTCGACGTCGGAAAGCCGATCACGCTGTGCGGCGCGGTCGACGTGACCAACGCGGCCAACGACTACGAGTACTTCGCGAACCTCGCCCAGAGCCAGGACGGCGCCCTGCGCGACACCCCCCTCAACGCCCTCGCCTACACCAGGCGCGAGCCCCTCGGCGTGGTCGCCGCGATCACCCCGTTCAACTTCCCGCTGATCCTCGCCGGTTCCAAGCTCGGCCCCGCGCTCGCGGCCGGCAACACCGTCGTCCACAAGCCCGCCGACGAGACCCCACTCAGTGCCCTGTACATGGCCCGGCTCCTCCAGGAGGCGGGCGTACCCGACGGCGTGGTCAACGTTGTGACGGGAAGCGGGCCGGTGGCCGGGGAGGCGCTGCTGCGCCACCGGGGTGTCGACAAGATCGCCTTCACCGGCTCCACCGCGATCGGCCGGCACGTGGCGAGCGTCGCGGGCGAGGCCCTCAAGCCCGTCACCATGGAACTCGGCGGGAACGCGGCCCGCATCGTCTTCGAGGACGCCGACCTGGAGAAGGCCGTCGGCGCGGTGATCAAGGGCTTCGTCTTCAACACCGGCCAGTTCTGCATGGGCGGCCCGCGCCTGCTGGTGGCCCGCTCGGCCTACCCCACGCTGCTCGGCATCCTCGCCGAGGCCGTGCCCGGCGTACCGGTCGGCGACCCGCGCGACCCGGCCACCGTCATCGGCCCGATGGCGGCCGAGAAGCACCTGAAGAAGGTCGAGGAGTACGTCGCCCTGGCCCGCAAGGAGGGCGCCCGAATCGTCTGCGGCGGCGAGCGGCTCGACCTGGACGGCGGCTACTACTACAAGCCCACCGTCATCGCCGACCTGTCGAACGACTCCCGGGTCGTCCAGGAGGAGATCTTCGGCCCGGTCCTCACCGTGCAGCCCTTCGACGACGAGGACGAGGCCGTCGCCCTCGCCAACTCCACGCCCTACGGCCTGGCCTCGGGTGTCCAGACCGGCAACCTCGCCCGCGCACACCGGGTCGCCGACCGCCTCCAGGCCGGCATCGTCTGGGTCAACGACTGGGCGATGCTCGATCCCGCGGTGCCCTTCGGCGGGGTGAAGGACTCCGGCTACGGCCGCGAGTACGGGCCCGAGGCCCTCGACGGTTACACCAAGGTCAAGTCCGTCGTCGTCTCGCTCGACTGAGCCACCGTCAAGGAGCTTCTGCGATGCCCACCACCACCCGTGCCGCGGTTGTCGAGTCCGGCGGCGCGCCCTTCACCCTCTCCGACATCGTCCTCGACGAACCCGGCCCGCACGAGGCGCTGGTCCGCATGGTCGCCACCGGCCTGTGCCACACCGACCTGGGCGTGGCGAGCGGCGGACTGCCCTTCCCACTGCCCGGGGTCCTCGGCCACGAGGGCGCGGGCGTCGTCGAGGCCGTCGGCTCCGCCGTCACCGGCGTCGCGCCCGGCGACCACGTCCTGCTCTCCTTCACCTCCTGCGGCGACTGCCGCAACTGCCGCGGCGGGCACCCGGCCTACTGCGCCACCTGGCTGCCGCTGAACCTGCTCGGCGGCGGCCGCGCCGACGGATCCAGCACGATCAGCCGGGACGGCGAGGCCCTGGGCGGTCACTTCTTCGGCCAGTCCTCCTTCGCCGAGCGGGCGCTGGCCGACGAGCGCAGCCTGGTCAAGGTCGGCCCGGAGGTGCCGCTGGAGTCGATCGCCCCGCTGGGCTGCGGAGTGCAGACCGGCGTGGGGGCCGTGTGGAACGTCCTGAAGCCGGACACGGGCAGCACGGTCGTCGTCCTCGGCGCGGGGGCGGTCGGACTGTCGGCCGTGATGGCGGCGGCCCTCACGCCGGCCACCAGGATCGTCGCCGTCGACCGGGTCGCCGAACGCCTCTGTCTGGCGGCGGAGCTGGGCGCCACGCACACCGTCGACACCAGCCGGACGGACCTCGCCGAAGCCCTCACCGGCATCACGGGCGGCCAGGGCGCGGACGGGGTCGTGGAGAGCACGGGCAACGTCGGTGTCCTGCGCCAGGGCGTCGACGCGCTCGCCGCCCGCGGCACCCTGGTCGTCGTCGGCGCACCGCCCTTCGGCACCGAGGTGGCCCTGGACGTCAACGGCCTCCTCGGCGGCAAGCGGATCGTCGGACTGACCCTCGGCGACAGCGAGACGCAGACGATGATCCCGGCCCTGGTCCGCCTGGTGCAGGAGGGCCGCCTGCCGCTGCACCGCCTGATCAGCACGTACCCCTTCGGGGACATCGACCGGGCGGTCCAGGACATGCGGTCGGGCAAGGCGATCAAGCCGGTGCTGACGTTCTGACACCAAGCTCTCGGTGTTGCCGCTGGGGTCGGGTGGGTGCGCGTCCCGACGTGGGGTGCCGCTGCGCCCACCCGTGCCGAACTTGGCGGCACGATGGCCCGCAGCTCAGCGAGGGGTGTCCGCCCGCGGCGGTCGGCGCGTCGACAAAGGCCGCTTACTCAGTCGTTCAGCAGCACCAGCTTCCCCGTCGTCCGGCCGGTCTCGCCCGAGGCGTGGGCCTGCGCTGCGGCGGTCAGGGGGAAGGTCCCGGCGATCGTGGCACGCAGCTTCCCCGCCTCGGCGAGCTCCGCGATCGCCTCCATGCCCGCACGATCGGCGTCGACCAGCATCCGGACCGCCCGTACACCCAGCCGCTCGGCCTCCTGGTAGAAGTCGTCCTTGCCGCCCGGCAGGATCGACACCGCGACACCGCCCGGGCGCAGCACGCGCAGCGAGCGCAGCGCGTTGTCGCCGCCGATGGTGTCCAGCACGACGTCGACGTCCTTCACGGCCTCGGTGAAGTCCGTCTCGCGGTAGTCGATCGTCTCGTCGACGCCGATCCCGCGCAGGAACTCGTGCTTGCCCGCGCTCGCCGTGCCGATCACGTAGGCGCCGCGCTCCTTGGCGATCTGCACCGCCACATGCCCGACCCCGCCCGCCGCGGCGTGGACCAGCACCCGCTGCCCGGGGCGGACGTCCGCGTGCTCGGTCAGCGCCTGCCACGCGGTCAGCGAGACCAGCGGCAGCGCGCCCGCCTGGGTGTGGTCGATCCCGGCCGGCTTGCGCACCAGGGCCCGTACCGGAGCGATGACGTACTCGGCGTGCGAGCCGTGCCCGAAGGGATACGGCAGCATGCCGAACACCTCGTCACCGGGCGCGAACGCCGCGACACCGATCCCGACCGCCGCCACCACCCCGGAGACGTCCCAGCCCAGGACGAAGGGCGGTTCGCCGAGGAAGCCGCCCGTGGCGCGGTGCTTCCAGTCGGTCGGGTTGACCCCGGCGGCCCGCACCCGGACCAGTACCTCGTTCGGCCGCGGCTGCGGGCGCTCGATCTCCACTTCCTTGAGGACCTCGGGGCCGCCAAGGACGTCCTGGCTGATGGCTCGCATCGTGTGCTGTGTGGTCATGGTGTCCCAGCGTGCCCGTCCGGGCACCGGCCGCCAATGGCAAGATTGCCAACCTTCGATAGAATCGTGCCATGCGGCGTGAACGAGTGGTGGTCCTGGCCCTGGACGGTGTGTACCCCTTCGAGCTGGGTATCCCCAGCCGGATCCTCGGGGCCGCCGACGGCCGTTACGAGGTCCTGACGTGCTCCGTCGACGGCCGCCCGGTACGCACGAACGCGGACTTCGGTGTCACCGTGGAGCACGGCCCCGAGGCCCTGGCCACGGCCGGCACCGTGGTGATCGCGCCCGTCGCGCCCGCCCACCTCACCGACGAGGTCCCCGGCGACGTCCTTGCCGCGCTCGCGCGCATCCGCCCCGGGACCCGCATCGTATCCATCTGCACCGGCGCCTTCGTCCTCGCCGCCGCCGGACTCCTCGACGGGCGCCGGGCGACCACCCACTGGCAGGTCGCCGACCGGTTCCGCCGCACGTTCCCGCACGTCGACCTCGATCCGGACGTGCTGTTCGTCGACGACCACCCGTTCCTCACCTCCGCCGGGGCCGCCTCCGGCGTCGACGTCTGCCTGCACCTCGTCCGCAAGGACCACGGCAGCCGGCTCGCCAACACCGTCGCCCGCCGCTGCGTGGTCCCGCCGTTCCGGGACGGCGGCCAGGCCCAGTACATCGAACAGCCCGTCCCCGAACAGGGCGCCGCGAGTACCGCGGCCACCCGCGCCTGGGTCCTGGAACGCCTCGGCGAACCGCTCACCCTGGCCGACCTCGCCTCTCACGCCCGGATGAGCCGGCGCACCTTCGCCCGCCGCTTCAACGACGAGGTGGGCCTCAGCCCCGGCCGCTGGCTGATCCAGCAGCGGGTCGCCCGGGCCCGCCATCTGCTGGAGTCCAGCGACCTCACCGTCGACCAGATCGCCGGCCGGGTCGGCTTCGCGACCGGCGCCTCATTGCGTCAGCACCTGACCGCGGCGATCGGGGTCTCCCCGCAGGCCTACCGCCGCACGTTCCAGACCGCCCGCTGACCTGCCGCCCGGCCAACTCCTCAGCCCAGCAAAGACATTTGTCGACCCGTTACTTTCTGTCGGAGCGTGATGGAACCCTCACCTCCGGCAGGTGGCGAGGTTGATCCTTTCGGGTCCAAACCCGATAGGGTTCCGATCGGCGCTGCGAGTTGACGCGATCGCGTCCGGTCGACTCGCGGTGCGTACTCATGAGTGCGGTTCACACCCCCCCGTTCGATCGTGTTGCTTCGAAGGATGCAGATGGAACTCGCCACTCCGCCCCCGGCGGCGCGGGCCCCTGTCGCCTGGTACAGCTGGTGGTTGATGCCGCTGGGCTTGGGCGGCGGGACCGTTGCCGCCACGTTCATGAGCTCGGACCGAATAACCACGGCCGTCGCCGGTGTCGCGGCGACCGCGGCCGGCGCCGTGTGCGTACGCCTGTTGCTGCGTACCCGGGCCCAACTGCACCGGACGGAGGGCACGTTCCGCTCCACGCAGGCCGAGCACAACCAGCAGTGGCAGCAGCATGTGGCGGGCCTGGAACGGAAGTTCTCCGCCGACCGCGCCACCCTGGAGTCCCAGCTCACCGAGCAGAGCGCGGCCTACGAGCGGCGCCTCGCCGAGCAGAGCGCCTCGTACGAGACGCAGCTCGCCGACACGTCCCGCGCCTATGAGGAACGGCTGACCGAGCAGGCCACCTCCTACGAGGCCCAGCTCGCCGACCAGGCCCAGGTCTGGCAGGAGCAGCTGTCCCACCAGCTCGCCGCCGTCACCCGGCTCGCCGACGAGCAACTGCCCGACGCGATGGCCAAACTGCGCTCCGGCGAGGCCATCGACGACGTCCTGCCCACGGTCAACCAGTGCGCGAAGGTCGGTGCCGACCTCCAGGCCGAACTGCGCAAGCTGCTGCGCACCGCCCTGATCGGCCTCGAGGCGGAGTTCGACCGCTCGACCACCGCCGAGCAGGCCGTCATCAGCATCGGCAACCGTATCCACGTCCTGACCAGCAAGCTGCGCGGTCGTCTGCACGAGATGCAGGGCGAGCACGGCAGGCTGCCGGCCGTCGCCCGCGGTCTGATGGAGCTCGACCAGGAGCTCGGCCCCGCCGACTCCCTCGCCGCGAGCATCGGCGTGCTCGGCGGCTCGGACCGCCCGGGACGCCAGTGGCAGGAGCCGCAGCGGCTGCTCAGCGTGGTGCGCGGCGGCATCGGCCGGATCAAGGACTTCCACCGCGTCCAGGTGCGCCACCTGCCCGAACTTGGCGTCGACGGCGGCCTCGTGGACCACCTCACGCTGATCTTCTCCCACCTCCTGGACAACGCGGCCCGCTACTCGCCGCCCACCGAACCGGTGCTCATCTCCGGCAAGGAGGTCCCCAACGGCGTCGGCATCGAGATCCAGGACTCCGGCAAGGGCCTGAGCGAGGAGAAGAAGCGCGAGGCCGAACACGCCCTCGCGGGCACCGCGCCCGGCGCGGGCCTCGGCGGCATCACCGAGGACGCCAGCATCGGCCTGCGTGTCGTCGGCGCCCTCGCCCGCCGCTACGGCATCCGCGTCACCTTCGCGGACTCGCCCTGGCTCGGTACCTCCGTGGTGATCGTGGTTCCGCACAAGTACTTCAGCCCGCTGCCCGCGCCCGCCGCCACCACCCCGGCCGCGCCCGCCCCGGAGGCTCGCACCACGGCGGCCGCCCCGGCCCCCCGGGAGACGGCCACCGCACCGGCACCGGCCGCACCCGCCGCAGCCGTGGAGACCACACCCGGCGGACTGCCCCGGCGCCGCAGCAAGCGGAACGAGGCGGCCGAACCCCGGCCGGCCGAGCGGACCGACCGGAGCACCGTCTCCGCCGTCCCGCCGGACGCCTCCTTCTCCGGTCTCGCCGCCTTCGCCACCGCCGGACGCGATGCCGCGGAGGCCTCCCGGGAGGACGACGACCGCGACACCCCCGCCGGACGTGAGTCCACCGAGCACCGCACCGAAGAGAGCGACTAGTCCTCATGACGCAACAAGGAACAGATGTGAGCTGGGCGCTCCGCGATCTCGTCGAGAGCATCCAGGAGATCCGCTTCGCCCTCGTGGCCTCCAGCGACGGCAAGGCCATCACCTCCTACGGCGCCGAAGACCCCGACGACGTCGACCGCTTCGCCGCCGTGGTGGCCGGCCTGCAGGCCCTGGCCCAGCCGGTCGCCGAGCAGTTCCCCAAGTACGCCGGCCAGCTGCGCCTGGCGATGATCGAGGTCGACGGCGGGCACCTCTTCGTCGTCCGCGCGGGTGTGGAGACGTACCTCGGTGTCCTCGCCAGAGAGGGCCTCGACCAGGGCCTGCTCGGGCATCAGATGCGGGACCTGGCCCGCAGGATGGGTGAGCTCCTCGGCACCACTCCGCGCCTGGAGGAGCACTCTGGATGAGTGCTCCCCGCAAACCGTCGGACCCGTCCGGTCTCGAGCGCTACTACGTCCTCACCGGAGGACGCAGCGGACCGGGCGGTTCGGCGTCGAGCCTCGACGTGGCGACCCTCGTCCTCGCCCGTGCCGCCCCGTTACCGGGAATGCAGCACGAGCACGAGGAGATCCTCAGGCGCTGCCGCGATCCGCTGTCGGTCGCCGAACTCGGCGCTCACCTCGGGCTGCCCTTCAACATTCTCGCGGTGCTGCTGTCGGACCTGCTGGACGCAGGTCGCGTCGAAGCCCGCAATCCCATTCCGGCACACGACGCCGCCGGCCGCGGGCCCGACCTCGCGCTCCTTGAGGAGGTACTCAGTGGACTTGAAAGGCTTTGACCAACCCGGAGGGCGGGCGGCCGGGGACACCCGCTCGGTGAAGGTGATGATCGCCGGAGGGTTCGGCACCGGGAAGACCACGATGGTCCGGTCGGTCAGCGACATCAAGCCGCTCACCACCGAGGAGACCCTCACCCAGGCCAGCGCCGACGTCGACCGTCTCATCGGCGTCGGCGACAAGACGCAGACCACCGTCAGCCTGGACTTCGGCAAGATCGGCATCAACGAGAGCCTGGTGCTCTACCTGTTCGGCACGCCCGGCCAGGAGCGGTTCTGGTTCCTGTGGAACGGGCTGTTCAAGGGGGCGCTCGGCGCGATCGTCCTGGTGGACACGCGCCGTCTGGAGTCCAGTTTCCGGGCGATCGAGGAGATGGAGCGGCAGGAGGTGCCCTTCGTCGTCGCCCTGAACGTCTTCCCCGACTCCAGCAACTACCCGGTCGAGGAGATCCGGGACGCCCTGGACATCCCCGAACACACCCCGGTCATAGCCTTCGACGCCCGCGACCGAGCCTCCAGCCGTGACGTCCTGGTCGCCCTGATCCACCACCTCAAGGAACGCTCGGCCGTGGCCCTGGAGCCCCGATGAACGATCAGCCCGAAAGTCCCCTCCAGGCTCCGCGCGGCTGCCCCGTCGCGCACCACGCCGCCGAACTGACCCGGCTCTACGGGCCGGAGGCGGCGACCGACCCGGGGGGCATCTACGAACGGCTGCGCAAGGAGCACGGCTCGGTCGCGCCCGTGCTGCTGGAGGGCGACGTGCCCGCCTGGCTGGTCCTCGGCTACCGCGACACGCGGCGCGTGCTCGACAACCCTCGCCAGTTCAGCAGGGACGCCCGCATCTGGCGGGACTGGACGCAGGGGCGTGTGGAGGAGTCCTCGCCCCTGATCCCGATGCTGGGCTGGCGGCCGGACTGCGTGTCCCAGGACGGTGAACCGCACCGCAGGCTGCGGTCCGCCGTCACCGACGGACTCCAGGCCGCCGCGGTCCGGGGCATCCGGCGCCACGCGACCCACTTCGCGAACAAGCAGATCGACGCGTTCGCGGCCACCGGACGCGCGGACCTCGTGACGGACTACGCCGAGTACCTGCCGATGCTGGTGCTCTCCCGCATCCTCGGGCTCCCCGAGGCGGAGGGCCGGGACCTGGTCGAGTCCTGCGCCCAGGTCCTCAAGGGCGGTGAGGACGCCCTCGCGCACAACGACCGCATCGTGGCGATCCTCGGCGCACTCGCCGAGCGCAAGCGGACCGAACCCGGCGGTGACTTCACCACCGCCCTGCTGGGGCACGCTGCCGGTCTCGACGAGGAGGAGGTGGTCAGCCATCTGCGCCTCGTGCTGATCGCCGCGCACACCACGACCAGCAACCTGCTGGCCCGGGTCCTCCAGCTGATCCTCACCGACACCGCCCGGCTCTCGGGACTGATCAGCGGGCAGCTGAACATCTCGGGAGTGGTGGAGGAAGTCATGTGGAACAGCCCTCCGCTGGCCGTGCTGCCGGGCCGGTTCGCCGCCGGCGACCTGGAGCTCGGCGGCCACCAGATCCAGGAGGGCGACCTGCTGGTGCTGGGCCTCGCGGCGGGCAACGTCGACCCCGAGATCCGTCCGGACACCGGCGTCTCGGTCCAGGGCAACCAGGCCCACCTGGCGTTCAGTTCCGGACCGCACGAGTGCCCCGGGCAGGGGATCGGCCAGTCCATCATCGAGATCGCCGTGGACGTCCTGCTGCACCGGCTGCCGGGTCTGACCCTGGCCGTGCCCCCGGACGAGCTGACCTCGACCGCCTCCACCTGGGAGTCCAGGCTGGACAGCCTGCCGGTCGAGTTCCCCGCGTAGCCGTACGACGGGGGTGCCCGGCCGGGCCGGGGCCGGGCACCCCCGTCGGTCAGACCGTCAGCAGGTCGTCCACCGAGCCCCGCCCGGCGAGCTCGGCCGTGGCCACGGCGCCCTCCTTCGCCGCCGCGTAGCGGCCACTGGTCAGCGCCCACTCGTAGTTGCCGTTGATCCAGTGCTGGATCGCCTCCACGCCCAGCCGCACCCCGTCCCGCTGCGCCTCGTCGAGGCGGAGTTCGTCGCACATCTGCGGGACGCGCTCCTGGAGTTCGAGGTACTCGTCGAGACGGGCGATGGTCATGCGGTACGCCTCGTCGGTGGCCTCCTGCCACGAGCAGCCCCGCTCCCGGCGCAGCACGGCGATGAGGTTGTGGCCGTCGCCTCGGCGCTTCTCCCGTTCGAAGGAGTGGATGTCGTTCATGAACCCGATGGTGTCGGCGGCCAGGTCACGCATCCGCTCCATCACCGGATGCGCCATCGCCTGAGCGGGGACCTCGAAGCCGCGGCTGCGCTCGCCCGCGTCGATGCTGTGGTGGATGCCGACCGTGCGGCGGCGGAACTCGGTGAACTCGACCAGGCCCAGCGTCCCCTCCAGCCCCCGGGCGGCCAGGTCGACCTCCTCGCAGTGCGCCTCCAGGAACCGCCCCCAGGAGGCCGCGAAGCGCGACTGCCATGTCAAGGACATGCCATGCGAGAGATGTTTCCACACCTCCGTCCAGGCGAGGGTGATCGGGCAGGCCACCCGGGGAGGGGTTCCGGCCGGCCGCAGGGGAGTGACGATCAGCTCCCGCGCGACCTCGGCTATCCGGTCGGCGCGGTCGGGCCGGCTGGCATCGAACTGGTCGTCGAAGAGGAAGGCCAGGGAGAACCAGTTCATCAGGACGACCATGTCGTCCGCCGACGCGTGGGGGTAGGTGCGGGCGGCGGCCTGGGGCAGATCCCAGGACCTGTACTCCTCGAACCCCTCCCGGCTGTGGACCAGGCGCATCTCCCACACCCAGCGCAGATGGCGTGCCCGGGCGGACTCCAGGTGCTTGCTGACGGGGGTCTCGAAGGGCAGGTCGAACCGGACGTCCTGAGGCATGTGCTTCCTTTCGGGAGACGGACCGCAGAGCCCCCGTCCCTGCGAACGAACTGTGTCGGAACCGCCCGCACAGTCGAACTTGGCTTCGCAGTACGAACCTTGAACCGAGAAGCGGTACGAGACTGCCCAAGGCGGGAATAAGCCATTCCGTGACGCTGCCGTGATCTCCGTTACTGCAGAAAGCGCTTGAGCTGCGTATGCTCCCTCCTCCCTCACCCGGCATCGGCCCGCCCGTCACGCCTCCGCGGCCCCGGAACGCCACACTGGAGCACGTCCGCTGACGACGCTTCAGGAGGTTCACCGACGATGACGTCCGCACCCGTACGCAGCGCTGAGCAGCGCAAGAAGGACACCCTGCACCGCCTGGACCACGACGTGGACGCCTGGGTCGCCACGGCCGACGGCGCGTCGGGGACGCCGTACCTCGTCCCGCTGTCCTTCCTCTGGAACGGCTCGTATCTGCTGTTCGCCACTCCCGCGTCGAGTCCCACCGGGCGGAATCTGGCCGCGAGCGGCCGGGCCCGCGTCGGAATCGGGCCGACCCGTGACGTCGTCCTCGTCGAGGGCGACGTCGAGACCGTCCAGCCAGGCGAGCTGACCGAGCAGGACGCCGAACTTTTCGCCGCCAAGACCGGGTTCGACCCCCGCCGGCTGTCCACGCCCTACCTCTACTTCCGCGTCGTGCCGCGGCGGATGCAGGCCTGGCGGGAGGCCGACGAGCTGGACGGCCGCGAACTCATGCGCGACGGACGGTGGTTGACGGCCGACTGAATTCGCCCGGCCGGGATATCCGCAAGGTACAGGGCCGCAGGGCACCACCGCCCCGCGGCCGGGATCCTGCGGAGGAGACATGGCCCTGGTGAATGCGGGTGTCCTGGTGCTCGACTGTGCCGAGCCCGAGAAACTCGCCGTGTTCTACAAGGAACTGCTGGAAGGGGAGGAGGCGGACGCGACCGCCAACCGGGTGGAGATCAGGACCGCCGACGGCTTCCGCATCGCACTGCGCAGGGACGTCAACGCGACCCCGCCCAGCTGGCCCCGCCCGGAGAACTCGCTCCAGGCGCATCTGGAGTTCGTGGTGGACGACCTCGACGCGGTGGAACGCCGGGTCGTCAGCCTCGGCGGACGGCCCCTGGAGGCGAAGGACGCCTCGGGCCCCTGGGAGGAGCGCGGCTACGCCGACCCGGCCGGCCACTCCTTCACGCTGCGCCGCATCCCACCGACCGCGCCCAAGCAGGGCTGACGGCGACGGCGGCCCGGTTGCCGGACATGCTCCAATGATCTCCGTAGGGGCAACGAGAGCAGCCTGGACGCCGTCGACCGGGACATTTTGTTTCACCTGCGCCAGGACGGCCGACTGTGGAACGTCGAGCCGGCCAAGCGGGTGGGCCTGACAGGCTCAGCGGACTGCCCGCCGTCCTGCGTCTCGAGTCCCACCTCACCATGAAGACGATCAAGGTGGACGGCTGAGCGGGCCCCTGTGACGAGGCCGGTCCCGCCCGGCGGTGCCTGCCGGCCGGGCGGGACCGGGGCGTCGTCAGTCGCGGCCGCCCTTGTCGCCGGCCGGCCACGTACCCGTCGAGCGCTCGATGGCCTTGGCGCCCGCGCGGTCCACGGCGCTGCGCACCACGGCGAAGATGGCGCCCTGGACCGCGGCGGCCAGCAGGATCTCCCCCCAGCCGCGGTCCTGGTCCAGGGCGTCGGGGGCGTCCTCCTCGTGCCGGATCGCCATCCATGTCTTGCGGAAGGCGAGTCCGGCCAGCCAGCCGCTCGACCAGCCCAGCACGAACCCGAGGGGCTGGTAGGCGAGGGGCAGTTTCTTCTTCTTGGCCACGTGGATCTCCTAGGTCGGTGAGAGGGGTGCCTCGCGGTGGTCAGGGTGTGCCCGCGGCCGGGATCCGCCCCTCGGGGCGGACCGGCCCGGGTGGGGTGCCGTCGCCGAACGGCCGGCCGCCCAGCTCCTCGCGGTGGTGCGGGGTCAGCCAGCCGGACAGGTCCGGTCCCAGGGGCACGACGCGGGTCGGGTTGATGCCCGTGTGCACCTGGTAGTAGTGCCGCTTGATGTGGTCGAAGTCGACGGTGTCGCCGAAGCCGGGCGTCTGGTACAGGTCACGGACGTACCCCCACAGCACCCGGTTCTCCGCCAGCTTCCAGCGGTTGCACTTGAAGTGGCCGTGGTAGACCGCGTCGAAGCGGACCAGTGTGGTGAACAGCCGGATGTCCGCCTCGGTGATGGTGTCGCCGACGAGGTACCGCTGCCGTTCCAGCCGCTTCGCGAGCAGCTCCAGCTGCCGGAACACGCCCGCGCAGGCGGCCTCGTACTCCTCCTGCTCGGTGGCGAAACCCGCTCGGTACACGCCGTTGTTGACGTCCTCGTAGACGTCGGCCATCACCTCGTCGATCTCGTCGCGGTGCTTGGGCGGGTACAGATCGGGCGCCCCGTCCCGGTGCAGGGCCGTCCACTCGGTCGCGAGATCGAGTGTCAGCTGCTGGTAGTCGTTGGTCACCAGCTTCCCGCTGGGCACGTCCACGATCGCCGGGACGCTGACACCACCCGGATAGTCCTTCTCCCGCCGGTCGTAGGCCTCCGCCAGATAGCGGATCCCCAGGACCGGGTCGCGGCCGTCCTCGTCCAGCGTGAAGCGCCAGCTGCGGTCGTCCTGGATCGGGTCGGCGACGGCCAGGGACAGCGCGTCCTCCAGGCCGAGCAGCCGCCGGGAGACCAGCGACCGGCTCGCCCACGGGCAGGCGCGGCTGGCGACCAGACGGTAGCGGCCGGCCTCCACCGGCCAGCCGTCCCGGCCGTCCGCCGTGATCCGGTCCGTGAAATGCGCCTTGGACCGCTTGAACGCCCTCCTTCCGTAGGCACTGTTGCCGTCGTCGCCGTCGTCGCGGCTCATGGGTGTGACCTCCTTGCCGTACGTGTGCCCTGGTGAACGCGTTCCCCGTTTTGCGCGGACGGCACGGTGTGAGCACCGCCGACCGGGGCAATCGGCGGGGGTGACTGAAGAAGGATCTGACCGCAGGACACGCGTCACCGTGCTGGTGGCCCTCGCAGCCAACCTGGTGATCGCGGTCGCCAAGGCCGTCGGCGGACTGCTCGCGGGTTCACCCGCGCTGCTGTCGGAGGCGGCCCATTCGGTGGCCGACAGCCTGAACGAGGTGTTTCTGCTGGCCGCCCTACGGCGCAGCCGGCGCCCCGCGGACCGGCGTCATCCCTTCGGCTACGGCAAGGAGCGCTTCTTCTGGTCGCTCCTCGCGGCCGTCGGGATCTTCGTCATGGGCGGCTGCTTCTCGTTCTTCCAGGGCTTCGAAGCCCTGGCCAGCGGAGCGGAGGAGGAGCTGAGCGGCTATGTGGCCGGCCTGATCGTGCTCGGCATCGCCCTCCTCGCGGAGGGCGCGTCCTTGTTGCGCGCGCTGTACCAGGTGCGCCGGCAGGGCGGCACGGGTGCCGGAATGCGGGATCCGGCCCTGCGCACGGTCGTCGCCGAGGACGGCACGGCGGTGCTCGGCGTCTCGCTGGCCATCGTGGGCATGGCGCTGCACATGGTCACCGGCCAGGTGGTGTGGGAGGCGGCGGCCTCCCTCGCGATCGGCGGGCTGCTGGTCTACGTCGCGTTCCGGCTGGGCCGTGACGCGCGGGACCAGCTGATCGGTGAGGCGGCCGACCCGGAGGCGAGCGGGCGGATCCGGTCGCTGCTGCGGGCACAGCCCGAGATCGACAGCGTGGAGGCGCTCTTCACGATGAAGACGGGGCTCGACTCGGCCCTTGTGGCCGCCCGTGTGGACCTGGTGCCCGGCCTGGACAGCGAGCGGGTCGAGGAGGTCGCCGTCCGCATCAAGAACTCCATCGCCCGTATGGTCCCCGAGGCGGACCAGATCTTCCTCGACGTCACCGACCGCCCCGCGCGCGAGGCAGCGGAAAGCCCCGCCGCGACGGGGGAGCGCGGCGGGGCCTGACCCTCGCGTGCCCCACCGCCGGCGGTTCATGCACCCTCGGCGAGAAAAAATTTCCGACCGGGCCCACCACTGCCCGGGAGACCGGCGCACCGGCCTCCCGGGCAGCCCTGGCCCGCCGGTGTCACCCGCCTTCGGCGGGCTCCAGAACGAACACCGGGATCTCCCGGTTCGTCTTCTTCTGGTAGTCGGCGTACGGCGGATACGCCGCGACGGCGCGTTCCCACCACTCCGACTTCTCCTGGCCCGTGATCTCACGGGCGGTCATGTCCTGCTTGACCGGGCCGTCCTGGAGCTCCACCTGCGGGTGGGCCTTGAGATTGAAGTACCAGACGGGGTGCTGGGGCGCACCGCCGAGGGAGGCGACCGCGGCGTAGCGTCCTTCGTGTTCCACCCGCATCACCGGTGTCTTGCGCAGCTTGCCGCTCTTGGCACCCCGAGAGGTCAGCAGCACCACCGGCATCTTCGAGCCCTGGAGGGTCGTCCCCTCCGTACCACCGGAGCTCTCGTACAGCTCCACCTGCCTGCGCACCCACTGCGTCGGGCTGGGCTCGTACTCGCCCTCGAGAGGCATGGCATCCGTCCCATCGTCGCGTCCAGAACTGACTGACACCCAGTTCAACACCGGTACGCCCGGAAATCATCCGGCCGCGCACCTCACCCCGGCACCACCACCATCCGCACGGCAAGCGCCGTCATCACCCCACTCGCCACCAGCGCCGTCGCCAGCCGCCCCCCACGGCCGGTCAGCGCCCGGCCCAGCAGAGCACCGCTCCCGGCCAGCAGCACCTGCCAGCTCGCGGACGCGGCGAAGGCCGCCACGACGAACACACCCTGTTCCAGGGCACCGGCCGGGCCCGCGGCCCGCGAGCCGAGCACCAGCGCGGCGAAGTAGATCACGGTGGTGGGGTTGAGCAGCGTGACGCCGAGCAGCCCGAGGTAGGCCCGGGCGGGACCCGGGGGAGCGGGGGCCCTGCGGGTGGCGAGCCGGTGGCCGCGGTACTCGCGCAGCGCGCCGGCCGCACCCCACGCCGCCAGCCCGAGCAGCACCAGCACACAGACCCAGCGCAACGGTCCGAGCACCGGCCGCAGCGCCCCGGCCAGGGCCGTCCCCCCGAGTGTGGCCGCGAGGGCGTACAGCCCGTCGGCGGTGGCGACGCCGAGCGCGGCACAGACACCGGTGCGCAGGGACGTACGGGCGGTGAGGGAGACGAGGTAGGTCCCGACCGCGCCGACCGGGACGGCGATGCCGTACCCGGCGAGCAGCCCCGCCACGAGCGCGGCCGTCATACGCGTGGCGGCGTCGGCCCTCCACGGCGGCCGGGCTGCTGCTGTCGGCGCGCGACGGGAGCGGCGGCGGACAGCGGCAGGAGAGCATCGAACGTAGGCATGGCTGGATCCTGGGGGCGCCCCGCCGCATCGGCAACCGGATTTCGCCCCCGCTCCGGCGCACCCGCCCCGAGCCGCCGCCCGCCCCTCCCGGGAAGTCGGCCGCTCACCCCTGCCGTTCGAACGGGAAGACGGCGCTCCTCGGCCAACCTGCACGCCACCACCAATGTGGCCGAACTTCGCGTCGCCCCTTAGGTGCCTGGGGCATCTAATGAAGATCGGCACGACGCACACTTCGTCTGCGAGGTCTTCATGACGGACACGACCGCACCCGTGGCCTTCCCCCAGAGCCGGACCTGCCCCTACCACCCGCCCGCCGCCTACGAGCCGCTGCGCACCGAGCGCCCCCTGACGCGCATCTCCCTCTTCGACGGCCGCGAGGTCTGGCTGGTCAGCGGGCACGCCACGGCCCGCGCACTACTCGCCGACCCGCGCCTGTCCTCCAACCGCGACCGGCCGGGCTTCCCTTCCCCCACCGCCAGATTCGCCGGGGTCCGCAACCGCAGGACGGCCCTGCTGGGTGTCGACGACCCCGAGCACCGCGTCCAGCGGCGGATGGTCGTCGGGGACTTCACCCTCAAGCGCGCCGCCGAACTCCGTCCCCGCATCCAGCAGATCGTGGACGAACGGCTCGACGCGATGATCGCCCAGGGCCCGCCCGCCGACCTGGTGAGCGCCTTCGCACTGCCCGTGCCGTCCATGGTGATCTGCGCCCTGCTCGGCGTCCCGTACAGCGACCACGACTTCTTCGAGGCCCAGTCGCGACGGCTGCTGCGCGGCCCGGAGACCGCCGACGTGCTGGACGCCCGGGACCGGCTGGAGGAGTACTTCGGCGAACTGATCGACCGCAAGCGCGAGGAGCCCGGCACCGGCCTGCTGGACGACCTGGTCCAGCGGCAGCTGAGCGACGGGGCACTGGACCGCGAGGGCCTGATCGCCATGGCGCTCATCCTGCTGGTCGCGGGCCACGAGACGACCGCCAACATGATCTCGCTCGGCACGTTCACCCTGCTCCAGCACCCCGATCGGCTCGCCGAGCTGCGCGCCGACCCGGGACTGGTGCCGGCCGCGGTCGAGGAACTGATGCGGATGCTGTCGATCGCGGACGGCCTGCTCCGCCTCGCCCTCGAGGACATCGACGTGGCCGGGACGACGATCCGCAAGGGCGACGGCGTGGTGTTCGCGACGTCCGTCATCAACCGCGACGAGACGGTCTACCCCGATCCGGACACGCTCGACTTCAACCGCTCCGCCCGGCACCACGTCGCGTTCGGCTTCGGCATCCACCAGTGCCTCGGGCAGAACCTGGCCCGCGCCGAGATGGAGATCGCCCTGCACACCCTCTTCGACCGGCTCCCCACCCTGCGCCTGGCCGCCCCGGCCGAGGAGATTCCCTTCAAGCCGGGCGACACGATCCAGGGGATGCTGGAACTCCCCGTGACTTGGTAAGAGGCTTCCTCCCATGGACATCGACATCGACAAGGACGTCTGCATCGGCGCGGGTCAGTGCGCCCTGACCGCGCCGGACGTGTTCACCCAGGACGACGACGGCATCAGCGCCCTGCTGCCGGGCCGGGAGGACGGCGGCGGCAGCCCGCTGGTGCGGGAGGCGGCCCGGGCCTGCCCGGTGAGCGCCATCACCGTGTCGGAGACCGTGAGCTGACGCGACTTCACGTCCGGCGGGCCCAGAGGAGTCGCTAGGGTTTCCGGGATGACCGAACAGGCCGCCCGGAAACCCTTCCTCTACGTCGTCGTCTGTGCCGCCGGCATCGCCGCTGACGTCAGCAAACTGATCACCGCCGCGCAGGAGCGGGACTGGGAGACCGGGGTCATCGCGACGCCCGTCGCCATGAACGGTTTCTTCGACACCGCGGCGGTCGAAGCCCTGACGGGCCGTCCGATCCGGTCCGCCTGGCGTACCCCGGCCGAGCCGCGGCCTTTCCCGGCGCCCGACGCCGTGGTCGTCGCGCCCGCCACCTTCAACACCGTCAACAAGTGGGCGGCGGGCATCGCCGACACCCTCGCCCTGGGCACCCTCTGCGAGGCCGCGGGCCTCGGAGTGCCGATCGCCGTCCTGCCCTGCGTGGCCGACGCGCTGGCCGCCCACCCCGCCTACCGGGACAGCCTCGAACGGCTGCGGGACATGGGCGTGCGGTTCGGTGAGCCGTACACCGGAGAGCCGGGAGACGACGGCGCACGCCCGGAGTTCGGCTGGGAACGGGCACTGGACCTGCTCGAACGCGGCTGACGCCCGGCCGGGCCGGGCCTGCCTTCGAGCGCACACGAGCACGTACGCTCCCACTGGAAACCCTCCCGAAGGCAGGAGCAGCAACGATGCAGTACGTGAAGCTCGGTTCGACGGGCCTGGACGTCTCGCGGATCTGTCTGGGGTGCATGACCTACGGCCTGCCGGACCGGGGCCGGCACGAGTGGACCCTCACCGAGGAGGCCTCGCGTCCGCTGATCCGCCAGGCGGTCGAGGCGGGCATCAACTTCTTCGACACGGCGAACGTCTACTCCGACGGCACCAGCGAGGAGATCGTCGGCCGGGCCCTGCGCGACTTCGCCCGCCGCGACGACATCGTGCTCGCGACGAAGGTGCACGGCCGGATGCGTCCCGGACCGAACGGCGGCGGACTGTCCCGCAAGGCGATCCTCACCGAGCTCGACCAGAGCCTGACCCGCCTCGGCACCGACTACGTCGACCTCTACCAGATCCACCGCTTCGACCCGCACACCCCGGTCGAGGAGACGATGGAGGCCCTGCACGACGTCGTCAAGGCGGGCAAGGTCCGCTACATCGGGGCCAGTTCCATGTACGCCTGGCAGTTCTCCAAGGCCCAGTACACCGCCCGCCTGAACGGCTGGACCCGCTTCGTCTCCATGCAGAACCACTACAACCTCATCTACCGCGAGGAGGAGCGCGAGATGCTCCCCCTCTGCGCGGACCAGGGCGTCGGCGTGCTGCCCTGGAGCCCGCTCGCACGCGGCCGCCTCACCCGCGACTGGGACACCACGACCGAGCGCAGCGCCACCGACACCTTCGGCAGCAACCTGTACCAGGAGGGCGACCGCACCATCGTCGAGGCGGTCACCCGCATCGCCACCGACCGTGCCGTCCCCCGCGCCCAGGTGGCCCTGGCCTGGCTGCTCCACCAGTCCACGGTGACAGCCCCGGTCATCGGAGCCTCCAAGCCCCGGCATCTGGAGGACGCGGTGGCAGCCGTGGAACTCCGGCTCAGCGACAAGGAGCTGGAGGAACTGGAGAGCCCTTACACGGCACACTCTGTCGCGGGTCACTGAACGCCTTCAGGGGGCGCGGGGATCAGCCACGACGCGCCCGCGGACAACAGATCAATGGGGCCCCTGCGGCGCGAACTCCGTCCCGCAGGGCCCCGCCCCCTCACTCTCCGGCAGGGCCACCCGCACCCCGTTCATCGTCAACGTCCGGTAGAACCGCCCGATCCGCTCGGCCGACCGCCCCACGTAGTGCCCGATGAACGACCGCCGGAACCGGTCGCCGGAACGGTTCGGCTGCGACCCGTGCACCAGGCTGCCGTTGAAGAACAGGACGTCCCCCGGCTCCATGTCCACCGGCACCGGGGCCAGACCCGGCGGCGGCGGAACGTACTCCCGGGCGAAGGACACCCCCGCGTCCGCCTCCTCCGGACAGAACACGTCCATCCGGTGCGTGCCCGGCACGACCTCCAGCCCGCCGTTCTCCCGGTCGATCACGTCGCAGGCCAGCCACGCGGCCACGCAGGTGCCCGGCTCCACCCGCAGATAGAAGTTGTCCTGGTGCAACGCCTGGCCCCGGGCCCCCGGCGGCTTGAAGTAGAACATGCTCTGCGCGGCCAGGGCCTCCTCCCCGAGGAGCGCCTCCACAACCGCGCGCAGCCGGGCGTCCAGCAGGACGTCGCGGGCGAGAGCGTTGATCTCGTGCGGATGCATCACCCGCGGCCACACGTGCAGCGGGTCGGCGTCCGGGCCGGACGCGCGGGGCTCGAAGTGTCCCGGGACCCGGCCGCCCGCGCGCAGCGCCGCGAACTCGCCGCACAGCCGCTCGGCCTCGTCGGTCCCGAAGAGCCCGCGGACGACCGTGAAACCGTCCTCCTCGAACCCCTCCCGGTACCGGCGGAGCACCGCGGGGTCCAGGATGGGAGCGCCGGCGGCGCCATTGCCCGTGACTGTCATCAGCGCACTCCTCGGTCAGGTGTGTTGCCGGTACGACACGCTAAAGCCGTGCAGTGGTCGAGGGGGATGCCCGTGCGTGCTGACGGATTGCCCGGCACTGCCGGGCCCGAGGACGCCGGGGCGCCCGCCCCGCCGCCCGGCCTGGTGGTGACCGGCCACTTCGACCAGCCTCCCGGCTATGCAGTGGGCCGGCCCCGCGGATCGGCGAGCTGGCTCTTCACCTGGACCGTGTCGGGCGGGGGACGGCTGTGGCAGGGCGGAGCGCAGACCTCGGCCGGCGCGGGCCATCTGGTGGTGCTCGCCCCGGGCACGTCGCACGGTTACTCGACCCGGCCCGGCGACCGGCACTGGCGGCTCTGGTGGGCGCACTGCCAGGCCCGCACGTCGTGGGCGGCGTGGCTGCGCCCGTACCACGCCGGCGACGGGATGTACGTGGTCACGTCCGCCCCGGCCGAGGTGCACGGCCGCGTCGAGACGGCGTTCCGGCGGATGCACGCCGACGCCCGCTGGAGCGGGACCGGGGCGCCACCCGACGCGGGGTCCCCGGACGGGCAGATCGCCGTCGCGCACGGCAGCGCGGCCCGCGAACTGGCCCTGTGCGCACTGGAGGAGGTGGTCCTGCTCACCACCGCCGGTGCCCGCCCCGCCGCACCCCGTCCCGGCCTCGACCCACGGATCCGCCGGGCCCAGGAGCTGATCGACGCCGACCCGGGCGCCGCGCACACCGTCCGCTCGCTCGCCGAGGGCGTCGCCCTGTCGCCGTCCCGCTTCGCCCACCTGTTCAGCCGGCAACTCGGCCGGTCGCCCATGCGCGCCCTGCGCGAGGCACGGCTGCGCCACGCGGCCCGGCTGCTGGAGGGCACCGACCTGGCCGTGGAACGCGTGGCCGCGGCCTCCGGGTTCGCCAGCCCGTTCCACTTCAACCGCGTCTTCCGCGAGCGCTACGGCACACCGCCCGGCGCGTACCGCGCCGCCGTGCAGGGCAATGGTTTCCAGATCGCGTCGAGAACGGGCGAAAACGTACCGCCAAAACCAATTGCACGGCACGGAAATCCCTTTCCGCTCACTGATTGACATTTTGTCAAAAGGCGTCGGCCGCGTACGTAAGGCACGAAACCGCAAGATCTCTTGTTCCCTGTCGCTGACCTGTGCAAAGGTGTGCCCTGTCGGCGTGCGGACGACACGCCTTTCTTTCGTGCGCGCGTGGCCGCTGTGCCGGCATACCCCTTGGTATGGACTTTATTCCCCATGTCCTTGAGAGGAATGCAGCCGTGGATGACCCAGGCCGGTCGAATTCCCAGGCTTCGGCCCGCGGGTTCGGTGCGACGGACGAGCAACTGAGCGCCGAGCTCAGGAAGTGGACGGGGGCCACCCCCGCACTTCACCCCGTCGGCGAACTGCTGGACCGGCACTGGGAGGCGGCCTTCGCCTACGCCCGGCTGTGCACCGACGGCCCGCGCTCCGCCGGGATCCTCACGACCGCCGCGTTCACCCGGATCTTCGGCGAGACCCTGCGCCAGAACGGCCCGACCTCCGCCTGGCGGCCCCATCTGCTCGTCACGGTACGGCGCATCACCGCCGAGTGGGCCACCGACCACCGACACGAGATGCTCCACCCGGATCTGCTGTCCGGAGCCGGCGAGGGGGAGCGGGTGGCCGCCCGGCTGCTGCCGCCGCCGCACCGCCGCCTGCTGTCCGGGGCCTTCCAGCGGCTGCCCCAGTCCGCTCGCTGCCTGCTGTGGCACGTCGAGGTCGAGGCCGAACCGCTCATCGAGCCCGCCGGGTTGCTCGGCCTGGACGAGGAGGGCGCGCGCGTCGAACTGGGCCGGGCCCGTGCCCGGCTGCGCGAGGAGTGCCTCCAACTGCACCGCGAACTCGCCCCCGACGAGGAGTGCCGGCGCTATCTGCGCCTGCTCGACGTGACGTACCGGCGTGGCGGCCTCGACATCGACCCGGATCTACGCGCGCATATCGAGGGCTGCGGGCACTGCGGCACCGCCGCCGACCAGCTCGACCGGTTCAACCACGGGCTCGGTGCCGCCCTGGCGGAGGCCGTACTGGGCTGGGGCGGGCGGGAGTACACGGAGAGCCGGGAGAGCGCGGCCGGACGGACCACCGACGAGCAGGAGCCCCGCGCCGGGGCGACCGGGCTGACCGGGGGCACGGGCGGTGAGGCCTTCGCGGCCCCGGCCGGTGCGTCGCGTGCGGACTTCCCGGACCCCGTCGCCCTCACGGGCATGGTCGGGGAGTCGTTCACCGACCTCGTCGACACGGGGGTCACGCCGACCGTCTCCGTGACCGGAGAGGAAACGCCCGCCCAGGCCCTGCTGGACGCCGGCGACGGCTTCCCGGCCCCGCCCGACGCCCCTCCCGTCCAGCGGCCCACCTCCGGCCGGCGCGTCGCGGGCCCCCGAACGGCCGCCCGCAGAGCCGCCCAGAAGGCGGCCCGCCGCGCCGCCCGGCGCCGCAATCTCGCCGTGGGCATCCTGACCGTCAGCGGCCTGGTCGTCATCCCGCTCGTCCTGTGGTCCATCGGCAACTCGGGCGAGAGCACCTCACCGGGCGGCACGGGCCGACCGTCCGGGGCGCCCGGCACCGACGCGGGCGAGCCGAGCCGTGACCCGTCCTGGATCGGGGCGGGCGGGGCGGAGAAGGGTGCCCTGCGCGGCCGGCTGCACAACCTCGCCTCGGGCCTGTGCGTCGGCCTCGTGGGCAAGAAGGCCGTCAACGACGCGGAGGCCGAGCTCACCAGGTGCTCCTCGGCCACCGCCCAGCAGTGGACGTACGAGACCGACGGGCTGATGCGCAACGCTGCCGCCCCCGGCCTGTGCCTCGACTCGCGTCTCGGCTACTCGGTGCGGCTCGCCCCCTGCGCGGGCGCGTCCCAGCCGGACGCCGAGAGCGTCCGGTACGACTTCACCCTCCAGGGCGCCCTCGTACCCCGCCGGAACCAGGACCTCGCCCTGGCCCCGGCCGCGACCGACGGCTCGGGGGCCCTGGTCCTCAAGGCCCGCGCGGACGACAAGGCGCAGCGCTGGGTCATCGACACCTCCAAGGCCGACCTCCAGATGGAGGCCGTCAACTGGGACGCCACCGTCCCGGCCCCACGTCCGACGCCGACCCCCGCCCCTACGACCACGAAGACGCACACACCGGCCCCGACCCCGTCCGCGTCCCCCTCGGCATCCCCGGATCCGACGCCGACGAGCACGGCCTCCACCGACTCGGGCTGTAACCGCTACGGCTACTACTGCGACGGAGACGGCCAGTACGGCTACCCCGGCTACGGCTACCCGGGTTACGGCTACGGTTACCCGGGCTACGGCTACTCGGGCGACGGCTACGGGTACGGCGGAGGCGGCCGCCGCTGACCGGACGGGCCCCCGGCCGCCGGCCCACCAGCGGGTCTCAGCCCCCGAAGACGCGCAGCGACAGCCACAGCGCCACCACGGCCGGCACCAGCGCCGCCGGTACGGCGAGCAGCCCGATCCGGGTGAACTCCCCGAGCCCGACCCGGTGCCCGTGCTGCTGCACGATCCGCCGCCACAGCAGCGTCGCCAGCGATCCGGCGTAGGTCAGGTTGGGGCCGATGTTCACGCCGAGCAGCACCGCGAGCACGGCGCCGGGGCCGGCCCCCGCGGTCAGCGGCAGCAGCACCAGCACCGCGGGCAGGTTGTTGATGAGGTTCGCGAGGACGGCGGCGAGGGCGGCCACGCCCAGCAGCGTGAGCAGGCCCGCGCCGTCGGGCAGTACCCGGTGGAGCGCGTCGGCGAGCCCGTGGTCGACCACCGCGCGCACGACGACGCCGAGCGCGAGCACGAAGGCCAGGAAGGCCGGCGCCGCGGACCGCACCACGGTCAGCGGGGTGGCCCGCCGTCGCAGCAGTGCCCGCCCGGCCAGTACCAGCGCTCCGGCCAGCGCGGCCCACGCCGGTGCGATCCCGACGGCGGAGGCCACGACGAACCCGGCGAGTGTGCACCCCACGGTGACCAGGGCGAACAGCGGCAGCTCGGGAGGCGGTGACGGGTCGGGGGAGGGGAGCGGAGCGGTCAGCTCCGCGTCGAAGAAACGCCGGAACACCAGGTACTCGGCGCCGATCGCGACCAGCCAGGGCAGCGCCATCAGGGCCGCGAACCGGGTGAAGCTCAGCCCGCTCGCCGCGAACGCCAGCAGGTTGGTGAGGTTCGAGACCGGCAGCAGCAGCGAGGCGGTGTTCGACAGATGGGCGCAGGCGTAGAGGTGCGGACGGGCCGCCACGCCCATGCGGGTGGCGGTGGCGAGCACCACCGGTGTCAGCAGGACGACGGTGGCGTCCAGGCTGAGCACGGCCGTGATGACGGAGGCCAGCGCGAACACCGCCGTCAGCAGTCGCCCGGGACGCCCGGCGGCCCAGCGGGCCATCCACGCCCCGCACGCCGTGAACAAGCCCTCGACGTCACAGAAGTGCGCGAGCACCAGCACCGCGGCGAGGAAACCGACCACCGGCCCCAGTCGCTGGATCTCCTGCCACGCGTGGTCGGGAGAGATCACGCCGACGGCGACGGCCAGCCCGGCGGCCGGCACCGCCAGCACGGCCTCGGGCAGCCCCCGGGGCCGGGCGACGGCCCAGACGAGTACGGCGACCAGCAGCGTCACGGACAGTGCTTCGGCGAGCGGGGTGTTCAGGGCGGGGTCCTCCGGGACGTGTCGGTCGTGCCCGCCCATGAAACCAGGCTCCGGTAAGAGCGCTGTCACGACCCCGTGGCCAGGGCGGTCGTCAGGGCCCGTCGCCGGCCGAGAACACCGTGAGGAACACGGAGGACGCGTTCCCGCCGACCGGAACCTCGCCGCCCTTCCACCGCACCTTCAGCGCCTTCCGCTCGTCGGGCGGTGTCACCAGCAGCGCCGCCGGGGTCGCGGTACGGGCGCCGCTGATCTCGGGGTTCGCGTACCGCAGCCCCGCCCACGCGCTGCCGCCCGGCGCCAGCGTCACGGTCACCGGCTCGTCGGGGGTGCGCTTCGGGTCGGGGCCCAGCCGCCCGCCGGAGGCGTCGGCGAACGCGGCGCCCGGATAGCCGTACAGGGGTGCAGGTCCGGGAGGAGACGTTGGTCAGCACGACGGGGAAGTTCCGCTGGCCCGCCCCGGGGTCCATCCTGCCGACCGAGGCCCGCAGTCCGGCGGTGTGGCAGCGGGTGCCGGTGTCCGTGCCGCCGGGCAGGTGCGCCGCCGTGCTCTGTGCGGGGGGTTCGGTGCCGCACGAGGTGAGCGTGCCGAGCAGCGCGACCGCGCTCGCGCCTAAGACCGCCCTGCGTACGACGTGGGAGGTTTTCGTCATGTCCTCCCGGGTGTCCCCCCGGCCGGAGGGAAAACGGCCGGCCGGAAGCGTCCGGTCAGAACTCGTCGAGCAGCTGCAGCTCCGCCCAGATCGTCTTGCCCTCGGCGGTGTGTCTGCTGCCCCAGCGCTGGGTGAGCTGGGCGACCAGGAGCAGACCGCGGCCCCCCTCGTCCCAGGTCTTGGCCCGGCGCAGGTGAGGAGCCGTGTGGTTGGTGTCGGACACTTCGCAGATCAGCGTGGAGGCGTCGTGGATCAGCCGCAGCCGTATCGGCGGGGCGCCGTAGCGGATGGCGTTGGTGACCAGCTCGCTCACCACGAGCTCGGCGGTGAACGTGGCCTCGCTCAGCCCCCACTGGTCGAGCTGGTCGACGACCTGCTTGCGGATGGGCGCCACCAGCGCCGGATCGGCGGGGATGTCCCAGGTCGCGACCTGGGAGGCGGGCAGTCCGCGGGTGCGGGCCAGCAGCAGGGCCACGTCGTCGGCGGAGCCGGTCGGCGGGAGCAGCGTGTGCAGTACGCGGTCGCAGATCTCGTCCAGGGAGTCGGAAGGGGCCGACAGGGCCTCGCGGAGCATCCGCTGGCTCGCGTCGATGTCCCGCTCGCGGCTCGCGAGCAGCCCGTCCGTGTGGAACGACAGGACGCTGCCCTCCCGCAGCTCCACCTCGGCGCACTCGAACGGAAGGCCTCCGACGCCGAGCGGGGGACCGGAGGGCAGGTCGAGCTGCCGGGCCGGGCTGTCCGGCGGCACCAGGTGGGGCAGCGGGTGCCCGGCCCGGGCCAGGCTGCAGCGCCGCGACACCGGGTCGTACACGGCGTACAGGCAGGTCGCGCCGACCTCCCCGGTGCCGGAGTCGCCCCCGGACTCCTGGGACAGCCGGACGACCAGGTCGTCGAGGTGGGTGAGCAGTTCGTCGGGGGCCAGGTCGATGTCGGCGAGGGTGCGGACGGCGGTGCGCAGCCGGCCCATGGTGGCCGAGGCCTGGATGCCGTGGCCGACGACGTCCCCGACGACCATGGCGACCCGCATCCCGGACAGCGGGATCACGTCGAACCAGTCGCCGCCCACGCCGGAGCGGGTGGCGGGGAGATAGCGGGAGGCCGCTTCCACCGCGGCGGTGCGCGGCAGGCTGCGGGGCAGCAGACTGCGCTGGAGCGTGAGGGTCGTCTCACGCTCGCGGGAGTAGCGACGGGCGTTGTCGATGCAGACGGCGGCCCGGGCCGTGACCTCCTCGGCCAGCAGCACGTCGTCCTCGGTGAAGTCCTCGGTGCGCCGGAAGCGGGTGAAGACCGCGACCCCCAGGGTCGTGCCCCTGGCCTGGAGCGGCACGGACATCGTGGAATGTATGCCGTACTCGCGGACGCGCCGGAAGCGGACCGGGTCCCAGGCGAGCCACCGCTTCAGATCGCCGTCCCGCCCCGAGGCCACGATGGAGTGGCCGAAGATCAGCGAGGCGGCCTGCGGGGAGTTCTCCGGGTAGACGTCCACCTGCCCCGGCTTGGCCACGGCCTCGGGGCTGTCGGGGTTGACCGACTGGTGGGCGGCCCGGCGCAGACTCACCGGCGCCGTCGGCGGGCCGGCGGACTCGCCGCCGTGCTCCCGGGCGTCGAGCAGGTCGACGCTGACGAAGTCGGCGAGTGCCGGGACGCACACGTCCGCCAGTTCCTGTGCCGTACGGGTGACGTCGAGGGTGGTGCCGATGCGCACGCTCGCCTCGTTGACCAGTTGCAGCCGCTCCCGTGCCCGGTACTGGTCGGTGAAGTCATGGGCGGTCACGCAGACGCCCCGCACCCGGTCCGAGTCGTCGGTGAGCGGCGCGATCCGCGCCAGCCAGGCGTGCGCGTCCCGGGTCTCGCCGCTGGCCTTCATGTACACCTGCATGTCCTGCCGCCGGCCGGTGCTCAGCACCCGGCGCAGGTTCTCCTCGAACTCCCTGTTCTGCGGCCGGCTGCCGATCTCGGTGGGCGTCAGCCCCCGCAGGCGGTAGGCGGGCATCCCGAGGAGGTCGGCCATGGCGTCGTTGACACCGCGCAGCCGCAGCCGCTCGTCGAAGATCATCGTGGCGCAGGGTGACTGTGTCAGGGACGCCCGCACCAACGGGTCGTCCGGCAGCTCCGCGTCGGCGGCCTCCGGCGGCGACACGGCGACCCACTCGACCACCTCAGGTCCTTCCGGCGGTCTGCGGTGGGCCAGCACCCACGCGGAGACCGTGTGGCCGTCGCGGTGGCGCAGGGTGAGCTCGCCGTTCCAGCGGCCGTGTTCCGGGACGGGCGGCGGGACCGCTCCGTCGGCCAGCAGCTCGGTGGCCGGGCGGCCCACGACCTCGTCCGCAGTGTGGCCCAGCAGACGGCGGGCGCCCTCGCTCCACCCGGTGAGCGTCCCGTCGGCGGCGATGACGGCATGGGCGGCCACGCCCTCGTCGAACGGCTCGTCCGGGCTCATCGTCGCCACTCCATACGGACACTCACAGTGATCAGGGAGGCCACCAGAGTTCCAGCCTAGTCCGTAGGCGCCCCGCGCGAACGGGTAACCCCCGTGCCACCGGCACCGTACGGTCAAGCACCGTGACCGTACGGGCCACCAGGGCGGCGGACCGGGCCGAGACGGCCCCGCCCGATTTCGCGCCGGAGCACCCGGCACCCGTCGACCACCCGCACGCGGACGCCAGTTACTCCGGCCGCCCGGACTCGCTGCCCGCCGCCATGCTCGACGGCGACCCGGCCACCGGCTGGTCCAACGGCTTCCTCAAGCAGGCCACGGCCCTGCTGCCGGCCTTCGAGGGCGCCCGCGCCGAGGACTGGGTCTCGGTCGACCACGGGCGCACCCGCGGCTTCGACCGGGCCGACGTCTCCTTCACCGTGGACGCGACGCACAGTCTGCCCACGGCGATCGAGGTGGCGGTGTGGGACGGCCGGGAGTGGCGGGCGGTGCGGGACATGGCGATCGACTGGGCCACCGCCTCCGACACCCCGACCGTGATCACGTTCGGGACCGTCCGCGGCTCCCGGGTCCGGCTCACGATGACGAGCCGCCACCCCGGCGAGGCGAAGGGCGCGCTCCGCATCAGCCGGCTGGAGCTCCCGGCGGTCTGAACCCGCCCCGCGCGACGGTCCGGACGGGCGACGAACGGCCAGTACCGTCCGAACCGTTGACGGCGTGTCACATCAGCCACAACCATGGCCAGCGTCCGCATCTGGGAGCGCTCCCACTCCGAGTGCCACCCGCCCCTCCCCAGAGGAGCCCAGACGTGAAACGACGACGCAGAACCGCCCTGCTGTCCCTGACGGCCCTCCTGGCGACCGCGCTCACCGCGCTGCCCTCCGCACCGGCCGGGGCCGAAGAGGTCGAACAGGTCAAGAACGGCACCTTCGAGACCACCACCGACCCCTGGTGGGCGACCAGCAACGTCCCCAAGGGCCTGTCCGACGGCCGGCTCTGCGCCGACGTCCCCGGCGGCACCGCCAACCGCTGGGACGCCGCCGTCGGGCAGAACGACATCACCCTGGTGAAGGGGGAGTCGTACCGCTTCTCCTTCCACGCGACCGGGACGCCCGCCGGGCACGTGGTCCGGGCGATCGTGGGTCTGTCGGTGTCGCCGTACGACACCTACTACGAGGTGACCCCGCAGCTCAGCGTCTCGGGTGACAGCTACTCCTACACCTTCACCTCGCCCGTCGACACCGCCCAGGGCCAGGTCGGCTTCCAGCTCGGCGGCAGCGCGGACGCCTGGCGCTTCTGCATGGACGACGTCTCGCTGCTCGGCGGGGTCGCGCCGGAGCCGTACGAGCCCGACACCGGGCCCCGGGTCCGTGTCAACCAGGTCGCCTACCTGCCCGCCGGGCCGAAGAACGCCACCCTGGTCACCGACGCCACGGCGAAGCTGCCCTGGGAGCTCAAGAACGCACGCGGCACCGTGGTCGCCCGGGGGACGACCCTGCCCCGGGGCGTCGACGCCTCGTCCGGGCAGAACGTCCACTCGATCGACTTCGGCGCCTACCGCACCAAGGGCACCGGCTTCACCCTGGTCGCCGACGGCGAGACCAGCCGCCCGTTCGACATCGACGCGAGCGCCTACGAGCGGCTCCGCCTCGACTCGGCGAAGTACTACTACACCCAGCGCAGCGGCATCGCGATACGCGACGACCTGCGACCCGGCTACGGCCGCCCGGCCGGACACGTGGGTGTGGCGCCCAACAAGGGCGACACCGACGTGCCGTGCCAGCCCGGCGTGTGCGACTACTCCCTGGACGTCAGCGGCGGCTGGTACGACGCCGGCGACCACGGCAAGTACGTCGTCAACGGCGGCATCTCCACCTGGGAGGTGCTGAGCACCCACGAACGCGCGCTGCACGCCCGCACCGGTGACGCCGGCAAGCTCGGCGACGGCAGCCTCGCCATTCCGGAGAGCGGCAACAAGGCGCCCGACCTCCTCGACGAGGCCCGCTGGGAGCTGGAGTTCCTGCTGAGGATGCAGGTGCCCGACGGGAAACCGCTCGCCGGCATGGCCCACCACAAGATGCACGACGAGCAGTGGACCGGCCTGCCGCTGCTGCCCGGCGACGACCCGCAAAAGCGCGAACTGCACCCGCCGTCCACCGCCGCCACCCTGAACCTCGCGGCCACGGCCGCACAGGCGGCCCGCCTCTACCGCTCCTACGACAAGGCCTTCGCCGACAGGTCGCTGGCCGCAGCCCGCAAGGCCTGGTCGGCGGCGCTCGCGCACCCCGACCGCTACGCCTCCGACAGCGACGGCATCGGCGGCGGCGCCTACTCCGACAGCGACGTGACCGACGACTTCTACTGGGCGGCGGCCGAGCTCTACCTCAGCACGGGGGAGAAGCAGTTCGAGGAGTACGTCCT
Source organism: Streptomyces viridochromogenes DSM 40736 (assembly GCF_000158955.1). Lineage (GTDB taxonomy): Bacteria > Actinomycetota > Actinomycetes > Streptomycetales > Streptomycetaceae > Streptomyces > Streptomyces venetus. The sequence goes on from NZ_GG657757.1 coordinate 8,151,842, forward strand.
GAAGTCCCCGGTCCACACGGCCGACCTCTTCAAGCCCGTCGGCTTCGACTGGGCCCGCACCGGCGCGGCCGGCCGCCTCGACCTCGCGACCGTGCCGAACAGACTGCCCGGGCGGGACAAGGTGCGCCAGTCCGTCGTCAAGGGCGCCGACCGCTACCTGGCCACCCTGAAGGCCCAGCCCTACGGCATGCCCTACGCGCCGGACGGCAACACCTACGACTGGGGCTCCAGCCACCAGGTCCTCAACAACGCCGTCGTCCTCGCCACCGCCTACGACATCACCGGCGCCGCGAAGTACCGGGACGGCGCGCTCCAGACCATGGACTACATCCTGGGCCGCAACGCGCTGAACATCTCCTACGTCACCGGCTACGGCGAGGTCAGCTCTCACAACCAGCACAGCCGCTGGTACGCCCGCCAGCTCGACCCCGGTCTGCCGAACCCGCCGCGGGGCACCCTCGCCGGCGGACCCAACTCGGGCATCCAGGACCCCTACGCGCAGAGCAAACTCCAGGGCTGTGTCGGCCAGTTCTGCTACATCGACGACATCCAGTCCTGGTCGACCAACGAGCACACGATCAACTGGAACGCCGCCCTGACCCGCATGGCCTCCTTCGTGGCGGACCAGGGGTAGGGCCGGACGACCGCGCCGGGTGCCGGGGGAGTCCGCCGACAGGCCGCCTCCGGCACCCGCGCGTAGCCTGGTCTCATGCACGCGGTGCGGGTAGACGGCATCGAGGTCGCCTACGACCGGGTGGGCCAGGGCCCGCCCCTGGTGCTCGCGCACGGCGCCATGACGGACGCCCGCCTGTGGCGTGCGCAGGTCGCCGACCTGGCCGACGAGTTCACCGTGATCGCCTGGGACGAGCCGGGCTCCGGCCGGTCCGCCGACGTGTCGCCCTCCTTCGTCCTCGCGGACTACGCCCGCTGTCTGGCGGCGGTCGTCGAGGACGTCGGTCTCGGCCCGGCCCATGTGGTGGGCGTGGGCTGGGGCGGGACCGTCGTGCTGGAGCTCTACCGGCACCACGCCGGACTCGTCAGGACGCTGGTCCTCGTCGACACCTACGCCGGCTGGAAGGGCTCGCTGCCCCCGGCGGAGGTACGGGCGCGGGTCGAGGGGGCGGAGCGGATGCTCGACGTTCCGGACGAGGAGTTCGCGCCCACCATGCCGGGTCTGTTCGCGGGCCGGCCACCCGCCGAAGCCGTCCGCATGCTGTCCCTGATGTCGGCGGACACCCGCCGCGGGAGCATGCGGACCGAGCTCACCATCATGGCGGAGGCCGACCAGCGCGACCTGCTGCCCAGGATCGAGGTGCCGACGCTCCTGCTGTGGGGAGAACTCGACACGCGCTCTCCGGTGGAGCAGGTGGCCCGCCCGCTCCTCGAAGCGATCCCGCGGGCCACGCTGGTGGTGCTCCCCGGTATCGGGCACCTGAGCAACGTCGAGGCGCCGGAAACGTTCAACCGGACCGTCCGGGAGTTCTGCCACGCCCTGTCCTGAGCGGCCCGGCCACGTGCGCCAGCTTGTCCGGGTTGGCCACGACGTAGATGCCGCGCACCCGGTCGCCCTCGGGGGTGAGGTCCAGGACCAGGACGGCGTACGGGGCGTCGCCGTCGAAGAGCACGGCCGCGTCGTCGCCGTTGACCCGCCGGTAGCGCCAGACGGGACGGTCCGGGCCGCCCCGCCCGTTCGTGATCAGGCGGGCCACCTTGTCCCGGCCGTGCACCGGGCGCAGACTCGCCGGCCTGCGCTTGCCGCCGGCGTCCGTCCAGGCCGTGACGTCCGGCGCGAGGACCTCCATCAGCTCGGCGACGTCCCCGCCGAGCGCCGCCCGCACGAACCGCTCGGTCGCCTCCCGCCGCACCCGCGGATGTGCCTCGTAGCGCGGCCGGCGCGCGTGCACGTGTTCCCGGGCCCGGTGTGCCAACTGCCGTACGGCGGCGGCGGAGCGGTCGATGACCTCGGCGATCTCGGCGTGCGGGTAGCCGAACACCTCCCCCAGGACGAACACCGCGCGTTCCAGCGGGGTCAGCGACTCCAGGACCACCAGCATCGCCAGCGACACCGACTCGGAGCGCAGCGCCGGACCGTCGGCGGTGTCCGGGGCCTCGTCGGAGACCAGCGGCTCGGGCAGCCACGAGCCGACGTACGTCTCCCGTCTGCGGCTGACCGCGGCCCGCCGGCGCAGCGCGTGGTTGACCGCCACCCGGACGAGGTAGGCCCGCGGACTGTCGACGCCGGGCAGGGGAGCGCCCCCGCCGCGGCCCGTCCAGGACAGCCATGTCTCCTGCAGGACGTCCTCGGTGTCGGCGACACTGCCGAGCATGTTGTAGACGACGCCGAACAGCAGCTGGCGGTGGTCGACGAACACCCCGGTCGCCTCGTCGAGCGGGGCGGCGGTGCCGGGTGCGGAGATGTCGGTCATGTGTGGGCCTCCCAGAAGACGCGCTCACCACTGCGAGCCGGGTCGGGGCCCGGGATGTGACATCACGGGGTGCGATGTGACGCAGATCTCGGCGACTGACCGGCGGGCCACCTCGCCCGGTACCCCTTGAGGCTGCCTCTGAGCTGGCTGTATTTACGAGTCAGTACCCGAGCGGTACCGTGAAGGGCATGCCAGCTCTCAACGTGGAGTTCAGCGACCGCGAACTGGAGGATCTGCGGCAGATCGCCAAGGAGCGCGGTACGTCCATGAAGGCGCTCGTGCGCGAGGCCGCAGCGGCCGACATAGCCCGCCACCGCGCTCTGCAGGAGGGCGCGGAGGCGTTCCGCCGGTTCTTCGCGACCCACGCCGACGAGTTCGCCGCCGCCTTTCCCGACGACGAACCGCCCAGCAAGGGCGAAGGGCGGGCCGCCTGAGCGATGGCACCCGTCATCCACATCGACGTGCCCTGGCTGCTCCAGCGGCACGAAGAGGTCCTCCCGGACCAGCCCACCGTCAACGACTTCTCCTCGCTGGTCGCCGCCGTCGCCCGGCATCGCGTCGATCCGCCGCGCCTCGGAGTGGACTCCGACGCCGCCTGGCGCGCCGCCGCGCTGCTGCACACCCTCGCCGTGCTGCGGCCGCTGCCCTCGGCCAACGCCCGCTTCGCCTGTGCGACGGCCGTCGCGTACATGTTCGTCAGCGGCGTCGGTATCGACCCGCCCTACGGCGCCCTCGTCGACCTCGCCCGCGGCCTGATGTCCGGCACGACCGACGTCTACGGAGCCGCGGACCGGTTGCGCTCCTGGCAGATCTGAGGGCCGCGCGACGCAGCGAAATGTCGAAAACCGGTACGAGTGGCGGCAGTCCGTTCCCCTTTCTGACTTTCTGTCAATGGGCCGGATGTTGCACAGGCGCCTTGTTGGTCGTGTGGGGGTTGTGCAAGAGTGAAACACGCGTGCGGGGGGAATGGCCGGGTGTCGCACGTGTTTTGTTGACCGGGTCCGATTCGCCGTCGGCGAATTCGCACCTCCCGCGCCGCGCCAAAAGAGGTACGCACCAACCGGGCTCCTTTTTTCGGCGTCAGGACTTCCGTGTGTCACATGCGCGTGGGAAGGAACCACCTCAGTGCCCACCCCCCACCCCCCTCGTCCCCCGTATCCCCCGCCCGGCGGGGATCCCGGGGACTCCGACGAATCCCTGGCCGCCCCACTCAGAGGCACCCCGAAGGGCGACGTCGCCGCCCATTCGACCGCCCTGCTGATGGCGCGGCACTGGCAGCCGGTGCACGACTACGCGGTCATCTGTCTGGCCTCGTCGGCGCAGGTCGCCACGATGGTCACCGGGACCGCCTTCCACCGGACCCTCAACCGCCTCGCCTTCGGCGAGTCGGCCGTCGCGCTGCGCCCGGCCTTGCTGGTGACCGTGCGCGACACGATCCGTGAGTGGTCCGGCGACGATCGAATATCCGCCGTCCTCCCGGCGTTGCAGAAACCCGCCGGAGGGCGCGGGCTGCGCGCGGCGACGTCCATGACGCCCGAAAATCGCGCCCTCGCGGAGCGGGCATTTCAGGCACTTCCCGCAGCGGCGCGCTGTTTGCTGTGGCATGTCGAGGTCGAGGCAGATCCTTTAACCGTCCCGGCCGGTCTGCTGGGCATGGACACCGACATCGCGTCGGCCGCGCTCGAACAGGCGCGTGACAAATTCCGCGAGGGTTGTGTACGGGCCCATAGCGAACTCGCGCCGACCCAGGATTGCCGCTTCTACAACCGCCTCCTCGATGTGCCGATCCGTCGGGGCGGCGCACTGCTGCCCGATGTCCAGGAGCACCTGGCGGAGTGCCGCTACTGCCGGAACGCGGCAGAACAACTGAGCCATTTCGAGGGCGGACTGGGCCCGCTGATCGCCGAGGCCGTGCTCGGCTGGGGCGTGCGCCGCTACCTCGACTCGCGTCCGGGCCGGTCCTCGCACGGCAACCGGAGCGGGCGCGCCGGCCGGCGCGGTGGGGGGCGACGGGGCGACGGGCTGACCGCCGGACGCCACCGTCTGCTGCCCAGGATCCCCCTGCCCGCACGCCGGGTACCGGGCGCACGGATCCCCGACGCGCTGCGCTCCTCCCGGGCGCTCCTCTCGGGCGTCGGTGCGGTGTCGGCCGGGGTGCTGGCGACGGTGCTCATCATGAGCGCGTCGTCGTACGACGGCGGACACGCCGACCCGGCCGGCTCCAACAGCGCCGCCGGCGCGGGCGGTACGGAATCCAGGACACCGCCCGGCACGGCCAAGCTGCCCACGGCGCCGGGCGTGACGCGGCTGCGCAACGCCGGCGCCGACCTGTGCCTCGACGTCCGGGACCTGCCGAAGGAGGGCTCCGGGACGAAGCTGGCGGAGTGCTCGACGGTGTGGACCCAGCAGTGGACGTACGAGAACGACGGGCTGCTGCGCAGCGTCGCCGATCCCGGACTGTGCCTGGACTCGCACAAGGACGCCGGTGTCGTCGTGCTCGGCACCTGCGCCGAGGCCGACGACGATCGGGCCGACGACGTGCGCTACGACCTCACCGTGCAGGGGGAGTTGCTGCCGCGCTGGGACGAACAGCTCGCCCTGACCTCCACCGACGGCGACCCGGACGCCGACATCGTCGTCAAGGTCCGGGACCGCTCCGGCGGCCAGCGCTGGCAGCCGGAGCCCGTGCCCACGACGGCGGGTTCCCTGTCGATCGAGGAGCAGGACGACCCGACGGCACGACAGGTGACCCTGCCGGGCGGCCGGACGGAGTGAGCACGGTGCCCGAGGGCTGACACGAGGGCCGCGCGGTGAAGACACCGCGCGGCCCACATGTCATACCGGGCCGTCGGCGAGGTCGGCCGGACCGATCGTGCGCGGTGTGGCGTGGCCCGACAGGGCCAGGGTGAGATCGAGTTCGGCCAGCAGGCAGCGGATGACGTGCTCGACACCGGGTCCGCCGTCGAGGCCGAGGCCGTAGACGTACGGCCGGCCGACCAGGACGGCCCGGGCACCGAGGGCGAGTGCCTTGAAGATGTCGTCGCCGGTGCGCACCCCGCTGTCGAAGAGCACGGTGAGCCGGTCCCCGACGGCCTCCGCCACACGGGGCAGCGCGTCGGCCGCGGCCACGGAACCGGCCACCTGACGCCCGCCGTGGTTGGAGACGACCACGCCGTCCATGCCCGCCTCCGCCGCCTGCCGGGCGTCGTCCGGGTGCAGGACGCCCTTGAGGACGATCGGGCCGTCCCAGTTCTCCCGCAGGAACGCCAGGTCCGGCCAGGTCTTGGCCGGGTCGGCGAACATCTGGACGAAGTGCGTCACGGCCGCGTTCGGATCCTCGTGCACCGGCCTGGCGAGACCCGCCTGGAAGGCCGGGTCCGAGAAGTAGTTGGCCGTGCCGACGCCGTGCAGGAACGGCAGATAGGCCTGGTCGAGATCGCGGGGCCGCCATGCCAGCAGCGGTGTGTCCAGGGTGACGACGAGCACGCCGAACCCGGCCGCCCTCGCCCGGTTCAGGAAACTGCGGGCCACCTCCGGGTCCCTGGGCCAGTACAGCTGGAACCACCGCTCGGCGTCGCCCATCGCCTCGGCGACCTGCTCCATGGGCGTGCTCGACGCGGACGACAGGACGAAGGGCACGCCCTGGGCGGCGGCCGCCCGGGCCGCGGCGGTCTCGGCATCGGGGTGCATGATCGACAGCACCCCGACCGGGGCCAGCGCCAGCGGAGCCGACAGGGCCCGGCCCAGCACCTCGACCGACAGGTCCCGCTCGTGCACGTCCCGCAGGACGCGCGGCACGATCCGGCGGCGCTCCAGGGCCGCCCGGTTGGCTCGGGCGGTGCTGCCGTTCCCGGCGCTGCCCGCCACATATCCGACCGGGCCGGGGCCGAGCCGCTGCTCGGTCAGCTCCTCCAGCCGGGTCAGATCGGTGGGCAGCCGCGGTACGGCACCCGTCATCCCGTTCAGATAGATCTCGTACTGGAAGTCCGCCCAGTGCTTGCCCACCGTACGCAACCGCCTCTCGTCGTCTCCTCGTCGAGACCGTGCCGTCGAGCCGACGATACCGAGCGGTATGTGCGGGGACGGATCAGGGTCCGGCCACCACCCGCTCCGGCGAAGCACCCTCGCCACCGGGCCCGGTGACCGGCGGCACCGGCTTGTCGGCCGTCCGGGCCAGCCGGGCGCCCTCGGGCCCGTACACCGCCCGGGGTTCGGGGAACAGCCGCAGCAGCGTCAGGAACAGCACCGCCGCCACGACCAGCGACAGCGGCAGACTGATGTCGATGCCGTTCGCCAGGTCGCCGAACGGGCCGACGAACTGCCCGGGAATGTTGGTGAACAGGACACCGAGCAGCGCCGACACCCACCAGGCGGTCATGCCCCGCCAGTTCCAGCCGTGCGCGAACCAGTAACGGCCGCCGCGCTGACGGCGGTTGAAGACCTGGAGCGCCTCCGGGTCGTACCAGCCGCGCCGCGTCCAGTAGCCCAGCATCATCACGACCATCCACGGCGTGGTGCAGGTGATGATCACCGTGGCGAAGGTCGAGATGGACCGCACGAGGTCGAGGCCGAACCGGCCGGCGAAGATGAACGCGATCGACAACGCGCCGACCAGCAGCGTCGCCTGGACCCGGGACAGCCTCGGGAACACCGACGAGAAGTCGAGCCCGGTCCCGTACAGCGCCGTCGTGCCCGTCGCCATGCCGCCGATCAGCGCGAGCAGGCACACCGGCAGGAAGAACCAGCCGGGCGAGATCGCGAGCAGCCCGCCCACGAAGTCGGGGGCCGCCGGATCGACGTACTCCGGCGCCTTGTCCGCGATGATGCTCGCCGTCGTCAGGCCGAACAGGAACGGCAGCAGCGTCGCGAGCTGCGACAGGAACGCCGCCCCCATCACCTTCCGGCGCGGTGTGCTCGCCGGGATGTAGCGCGACCAGTCGCCGAGGAACGCCCCGAACGACACCGGGTTCGACAGCACGATCAGCGCCGACCCGACGAACGACGGCCAGAACAGGGCCGTCGTCGCCGCGTCGGCGGAGTCGGTGAAGACGCCCGCGTACGAGGGGTCGAAGTCACCCGCGAACGCCACGGCACCGAGCAGGAACAGCGCACTCGCCGAAGTCACCGCGATCTTGTTGACGAAGAGCATGAACCGGAAGCCGTACACGCACACCGCGAGCACCAGCACCGCGAACAGCGCGTAGGCGACGGCGTAGGACAGGTCGTCCCGGCCGAGGCCGAAGAGCCGATGGGCACCACCGACCAGGGCGTCGCCGGAGCTCCACACCGAGATGGAGAAGAACGCGACGGCCGTCAGCAGGGACAGGAACGAGCCGACCACCCGGCCGTGCACCCCCAGGTGCGCGGACGACGACACGGCGTTGTTGGTGCCGTTGGCCGGGCCGAACACGGCCATCGGACAAAGGATCAGCGCTCCTGTCACGACGCCGAGGAGCGTGGCCGCGAGACCTTGCCAAAAGGACAGCCCGAACAGGATCGGGAAGGCGCCGAGGACGCACGTGGAGAAGGTGTTGGCACCGCCGAAGGCCAGCCGGAAGAGGTCGAACGGGGTCGCGGTGCGCTCCGGGTCGGGGATGCGGTCGACGCCGTGGGTCTCCACCTCCGTGAGGGACGGCGGAGCCGGGGTGGGGGAGGGGTGGTCGGCCGACGGGGACAAGTGGGCTCCAGCGGGGACGGGGCGGCGGAGCGCGGGGTGGCGCGGATGCGGGGCGGACGGCCGCTCGCCGGCGGCGGGGTGTGCGGCGGCGCGCGGAAGCCGTCCTCTGGGGTGGTGCCGACCGTAGGACGGCGAAGGTGATCTACGCCAGAGGACGGTTCATCCATTCTTCTCGTTGCCGGTGGACGAATCCTCCACTCCTCGGTCACTCCTCGTCGGAGGGGTGCGGCCCTTGGTCCGGCTCGGCGTCCGGTCCTTGCGCCCGTACCCGCTGCACGTGCTCCAGGGAGTCGCGCAACTCCGCGAGCCAGTCGTCGGTGTGACGCTGCACCAGGCGCACGCACCAGGCCAGCGCGTCGCTGCGGCTGCGGGCGACGCCGCCGGCGATCAGGGTGTCGAGGACCTGGCGTTCCGGCTGGCGCAGCCGCGTCATGACGGGCGCGGCCACATGCGTGAAGAGCGCCCGCCGCCCGCCGCACTCCACGCCCCAGGACACCTTGCGGCGGAACCGGTGCTCGGCCTCGCGGGCCACGGCCATCCGGTCCTCGCGTGTGCGTTCCCGGAACTCCTGCACCCGGCTTTCCAGGGCCGCCTCGCGCTCGGCGGCCGGGGCGTCCTCGGTCAGCCGGGGTTCGGCGATGCGGCCGATCACCGTGATCTCCTCGCGGTCGACCGTGACCTCGGTCAGTTCCTCGAAGAGGTCGTCGGGGAGGCGGCCGGCGAACCAGCCGCGCAGCTTCTCTCTCTGCTCTGGAGTAATCATGTAATGACGATTACTCGGCTGGAGCATGAACACAAGGGGCTGCGAAGCGGTCGGCCGAGAGCGGAATCGGAATGTTTCAGGCCGATTAACGAACACGCGGAAATCAGCCATCTGGCCGCTTCATGTCCACGAGGACCGCCCGGTTACGGGCTTCGGCCACGCGGATTCCGTAACTTCACGCCACTGATTCAATACACAAGGTTACTGAAACCCGTGGGGTCGATGTGTGTTTCGGCGGCGGACTCGGCAGACTCGCGCTCGCCGCCCCGGGCACCGACCGGGCACGGGCCGGCACCCCCCGTAATCGAGCGGAAGGATGCACACAATGCGGAACACCGCGCGCTGGGCCATGACTCTCGGACTGACGGCCACCGCCGTCTGCGGACCCCTCTCCGGGGCCGCGCTCGCCGATCCGGGTCAGGCCCCCACCGCGCTCTACGCCCCGTCGGCCCTCGTCCTCACGGTGGGCCACGGCGAGAGCGCGGTCGCAGCGACTCCGGAACGCGCGGTCACTCTGACCTGTTTCCCGAAGGCCTCCGGCACACACCCGGTGGCCGGCTCGGCCTGCGCGCAACTGCGCGGAGTGGGCGGCGACATCCGCGCCCTGACCGCCGGCGAGGGTGCGTTCTGCACCAAGCAGTACGACCCCGTGGTCGTCACCGTCGACGGTGTCTGGCAGGGACAGCGAGTGTCCTACGAGCGCACCTTCTCCAACGAGTGCGTGAAGAACGCCCACGGTTCCGGCGTCTTCGCGTTCTAGGACCGGGATCGCGCCGTTCCCGGGAGGTACGGCGGTTCGTGGCTGGGGAGCCGGGCCGCTGTCGCGGGGACCTGCGATCTCGTACAAGGGGGCCGGCGGGCGGAGTGGGGCCGCCCGCCGGCCCCTGGGCGTTCCTTCAGACCGGTGCGCTCACGCCCGGTCGCGGTGGCTCGTGTCGCACCACGGATAGCGCCGGCTGCGACGGCAGGTGCACAGGGCCACCCGGAAGCGGTCGGAGGTGACGACGGAGCCGTCCTCCAGCTCCACCTCCACCGGGCCCTCCACCAGCAGCGGACCCTTGCGCTGGACGGTGACGCGGCGTGGGGCCGCGGACCGGTCAGACGGGGAGTTCGGCACGGATCACCACCAGCTCTTCCCGGTTCTCGGCGGTGGCCAGCAGCCCCCGCTCCCGAAGCCAGCGCTCCCGGCCCCGCAGTACCGGCCCGAACGCGATCCGCCGGCGACGGGTCACCGCGGCCTTCAGCCCGGCCGCGCGCAGTCGCTGCACGGTCAGGTCCGGGTCGCTGAGCGCGGACTGCACCAGCAGCAGCACCCCGCCCGGACGCAGCAGGCCGGGCGCCTCCCGGCAGATCCGGTCCACGACGAGCCGTCCGTCATCGCCCGCGTCCCAGGCCCGGGCCGCACCGCGTGGCTGTCGGGTCCCGCCCGGGGCCGGTACGTAGGGCGGATTGGCGAGGATCAGGTCGAAGGACTCGCCCAGCACGGGATCGAAGAGGTTCCCGTGCCGGATGCGGACCAGGAGGCCGGCCCGCGCGGCGTTCAGCCGTGCGGCCCACACCGCCCTCCGGGACACGTCCACGGCGGTCACGTCAAAGCCCCGGCGTGCGGCCTCCAGGGCCAGGGCACCGGTCCCGGTGCCCACATCGAGCACCGCCGCGCCCGTCGGCAACGGCTCGTCGAACAGCGCACCGGCCAGCAGCTCGGTGTCCTCCTGCGGGGCGTACACGCCCGGGGGTACCAGTGGGTTCACTTCACTCGAGTACCCCGGCCATCAGGAGATATAGGCGGTTTCCTGGGTAAGCGGGGCGCGCAGTGACGAGCGGGACGCACGCCAGTCGGCGAGCAGCCGGGCGCCGAAGCGCTCCTCGACGAACTCGGTGGCGTCGACACCGAAGGCGACGTCCGGGGCGAGGTGCGGCTCCAGCTCCAGCAGACCGCCGATGACGTCGTGGCGCACCACCTGCTCGTGGACCGCGTCGGCCTCGACGTGCTCATCGTAGAAGTGCTCGGCGGCGGGCCCGGCGCCGGTGCGGCGCATCGCCTCGGCGAGCCGGCGCGACCCCGGCGATGAGGTGATCTCGACCGCCGCGAAGTGGCCGACCAGCGCGCCTCTGAGGGCCCGGTGCAGGCCGAACAGGGACATGAGGTTCACCGTGACCAGGGCCTCGGCGGACGCGGCGTCGAGGTAGCGGCCGTACGTGGTGTCCAGGCCGAGGTCCCTCATGAGGTCCGCGAACAGGCGGGCGTGCACACGGTCCGCGCGGCCACCGCCCCACTCGTCGAACTCCACCGCCGCCATCGCCGCCTTCGCCCGGCCCCACAGCCGCGGCAGCACCCAGGCGTGCGGATCGGCCTCCTTCAGGTGGTAGAGGGAGCGCTGGGCCGCGTACTCACGCACATGCCACAGTTCGCCCTCGTCGCGCAGGAAGTGGGTGACGCCGGTGCCGTCGACGGGCTCGACCAGAAGACCGGCCAGTGCCTCGTCCACACTGTCGTGGACCCGTGCGTCGCCGCGCAGGGCGGACAGGAAGCGATGCTCCAGGGCCGCCCGGGTGCGCAGCAGGTCGGGGTCCCACTCACGGTCGGGGGACACACCCGCGAAACCGCGGTAGTGCAGCTCGTAGCACAGGTACAACGCCAGCTGGAGGTCCTCCCCGTACACGGCGGCCCGGGCGACCTCCTCCAGGCGGGGCAGCCGGCCCGCGTCCCGCAGATACGCCTCGACACCCCCGCTCAGCGGCCCGCGCGGGGTGGGGAGCCCCGGTTCCCGGGGTTCTGGTTCTTCACGGTCGTGCGCCATGCGCGCCGGGTACCCGGCCTCAGCCCGGGGTCACCCGCCTCACGACATGCAGGAGGGCCCCTGGTTGCCGGTGTGGACACGACAACCAGGGGCCCGGGCCCGTCTCCTACTGCTCTCCCTCGGACTCCTCCTGCGCACGGGTGTTCGGGGTGGTGGCGTCTGCGGCCTCGCCCCGGTGGCGGCGCTGTTCAGGGGAGTCCTGGGTGCGGTTCTCGGCGTGCTCGATCTCGCGCAGCACCTCCTCGAATGCCGTCTCGGGCTGCTCGGAGGCGCCGTGGTGCTCGGGGTCCTTGTTCTGGGACACAGATGTCTCCTTCCTGCGTTCGGTGCGTCCGTTCATCTGTACGGGAGCTCAGCTGGAGGCGGTGGCGATGCGCAGCGGCACCGGGTCGGGAGGGGCCGCCTCCTCGTTCTGGCGGGTGACCTCAGCCCACCAGGACGGGCCGTCCTCTATGTGGCGCAGCAGCACCCCCTCGCGGATCGCCCACGGGCAGACCGTGACGGACCTGAGGCCGGTCAGCTTCATCGCGGTGTGCCCGACCACCGCACCGGCCAGGCTCTGCGCGGCCCGCGGCGCGGAGATGCCGGGCAGGTGCGCGCGTTCGGCGGCGGGCAGGGCGGCCAGCCTGGCGATCGCCTCCCGCAGCTCCCCTCGGTGCAACTGCCGGTCCACGAACGGGCCGCGGCGTCCGGGCGCCGCGCCGCACAGCCGGCCCAGCTGCTGGAAGGTGCGGGAGGTGGCGACCGCGGTGCGCGGACCCTCCCAGCGGATCCGTGCCGCGACATCCCGCATTTGATGGCGGACCTTGCGGCGCATCGCACGCACCCGCTCCGGCGAGGGCGGGTCCTCGTTCTCGAAGAACTCATGGGTGAGCCGCCCCGCACCCAGTGGCAGGGACGCCACGAAGTCGGGCAACCGCCCGCGCCCGAAGGCGACTTCGAGCGAGCCGCCGCCGATGTCGAGCAGGGCGAGCGGCCCCGAACGCCAGCCCATCCAGCGCCGGGCGCCGAGAAACGTCAGTTCCGCCTCGACCTCGCCCGGCAGCGTGCACAGGGCCACGCCCGTACGGGCCCGGACGGTGTGCAGCACCTCATGCCGGTTGGGTGCGTTGCGCACCACGGCGGTCGCGAACGCCAGCGGCCCGGCCGCGCCCCACCGGGACGCGGCCCTGCTCGCCTCCGCGACCGCGTGCACCAGTTGCTCGACGGCCTGCTCCGGGATGGGTCCCCCCGGTGTGACCTGCTCGGACAGCCTGAGCCGCCACTTGGCGGTGTGCACCGGGAGCGGTACCCCACCGTCCGCGTCCGCGACCACCAGTCTGACCGTCTTCGATCCCACGTCCATCACGCTGATTCGCATGGCCCGTGGGTACCCGTTTCCGGGGCGGACCAACGGAACGGCCCGCCGAGTACGCCGAAGATCCGCCAGGTGACGGCCGGTGTCAGGTCATCTGGCGCCGCACCAGCTCGTGCAGCCGGCCGCCCGTGTCGGCGAGGAGCTGCGCGGGCGGGCCCTGCTGGACGACCTTGCCGTCCTCCATGACCACGACCCGGTCGGCGTCCAGCACCGTCGACAGCCGGTGCGCGATGACGACCCGGCTGGCGTTGAGGGCCTTGGTGCTCTCGATGACCGTGCGCTGCGTCTCGTTGTCGAGGGCACTGGTCGCCTCGTCGAAGAAGAGGATGCGCGGCCGGCGGATGAGCGCCTGCGCGATCATCAGCCGCTGGCGCTGACCGCCGGAGACGGCACCACTGCCCGAGACGATGGTGTGCAGGCCCATCGGCATCCGCTTGATGTCCTCGGCGAGCCCGGCCATCTCGGCCGCCGCCATCGCCTCCTCCGGCGTGTACGGCTCGGTGCCGCAGATGACGTCCAGGATCGAGCCGGTGAACGGCTGGGCGTGCTGCAGCACCACACCGCACTGGCGGCGCACCGCCGACTGGTCGAGGGCGGCCAGGTCCTGACCGTCGTAGAGGACGCTGCCCGACAGCGGACGGTCGAAGCCGATCAGCAGGCGCAGCAGCGTCGACTTACCGCAGCCGCTCGGGCCGACGACCGCGACGAACTCGCCCGGCCGCACCTCGAACGACACGTCGTCCAGGACCAGAGGGCCGTCGTCCGAGTAGCGGAACGACAGCCGCCGTGCCTCGATCCCTCCGGACAGCGGACCCGGCCGGGTGCTCGCCGTGCGCACCTCGGGCGTCGCGTCCAGCACCGGCCTGATCTCCTCGAACAGCGGCAGCGCGGCCACGGCCGAGACGAACGAGCCGGTCAGCTGCGTGACGGAGGTCAGCACCATCGTCACCGAGGTGTTGAAGGTGAGGAACGCGGCCGCCGACATCGAGCCCCGGGCCGGGCCCGCCAGCAGCATGAACATCAGCAGGGTGCACAGCGGCAGGTACACAGCGCCCAGCACCGTCGTGAGGTTCTTGATGCGGCCGACCTTCGACTGGAGTTCCCGGCTGCGCGCGAACTCCGAGGCCCAGGCGGCGTACGCGTAGTTCTCCGCGGCGGCCACCCGCAGCTTGGGCAGGCCGCGCAGCGTCTGGAACGCCTGGTTGTTCAACTTGTTGGAGAGCACCACCAGCCGCCGCTGCCAGCGCACCTGCCACAGACCGAGTCCCAGGAACACCGCGGCGATGACGACGAGCATGCCGATCGCGGCCATCGCCATCGGCACGCTGAACCAGAACAGCAGCCCCAGGTTCATCGCCCCGACCGTCACCGACTGGGCGACCGTCGGGCCGACTCCCGAGAGCAGCCTGCGGATCGAGCTGATGCCCATGGCCGCACTGGCCAGTTCGCCGGTGGAGCGTTCGGTGAAGAACTTCGTCGGCAGTCTCAGCAGCCGGTCCCACACGGCCGGCTGGAGGGTGGCCTCGATCCGGCCCTCCAGCCGCAGGATGGTCATGTTCTGCAACAGCATGAAGGCCGCCGACACCACGCTGGTGAGCATCACCGCCAGGCACACCTGCACGATCAGGTCCGTCTGCGCCTTCGGCACGAACTCGCCGAGCACCTTGCCGGTCGCGATGGGCACCAGCGCGCCGATCGCCACCGTGACCAGACCGCTGAGCAGCAGGCCCGCGAGGTCGCCGCGCATGCCCTGCATGCAGAACCGCATCAGCCTGAGCGGGCTGAGACTCCGCTCGGGCAGCGGCCGGTAGAACATCACCGCGCGCGGCTCGAACTCGTCGGCGTTGGCCTTCTCGACCGGCGTCTCACGACCCGTCGACGGATGGACCGCCACGTACCCGCCGCGCCGCCACAGCAACGCCACCGGCGCGCCCGACAGGGCCCGGTGGCCGACCAGCGGCCCGACGTTGTCCCGCCACCAGCGCCCGTCGAGGCGTACGGCCCGGGTACGGACGCGGGAGGCCAGCGCGACCTGTTCGACCGGGTCGAGGCGGTCGCCGCCGGTGCCCTTCTGGGCGGGTTCGGTGAGGCTGATCCCGCCGGCCTGGGCGACGAGCTTGCACGCCGCGTACGTGGCGTCGGCGTCGGCCGCCGTGGTCCGTTTCGAGGACCGCTTGCCGATGGAGGCGAGCAACGTCTGGTCGGCCTGGGCGCGTACCGCCTCACCGGCCTTGATGCCCTCGGCCGTGCGCGTCTCGTGGGTGCGTTCCAGTTGCTCGATCCAGCGGTCCAGCGTGGTCAGCAGCCGGTACTGCTGGTCGACCATGCTCTGCCACAGCGCCGGGTCCATCAGCAGGTCGGCCGCGGCCTCCGCGCCGTACAGCGAGCCGTACTGCACGCTCCCGGGCGGCACCTGCATCCAGAACACGTCGTCGTCCGTGGGCGCGGCGGCCCGCTCGGTCGCCATCGGCGCCTGGAAGAGGATGGACAGGCTGCGGCCGACGCCCAGCGCGAGCGCGTACTCCAGCGGACTCGTCGTCGGCGGCACGTACTGCGGGTTGCCGTAGTCGTCGTACGACCACGTGGCGGTGTTGGCGGGCTGGTACAGCTCGCGCAGCCCGATGCGGTGCACCACGCAGTCCCGCAGCGGGCGGGCCACCAGCGTGTGCTGCGGCCCCGCCACCGGGCCGAGCACCAGCGAGCCCGCCTCCAGGCGGCCGAGGTGGTGCCAGTGGCCCTGCTGGCCGGCGTCGACCGCGAACAGGTCGACGGCGCCCGACGCGACCAGCCACAGCACCTGCGGGCCCTCCAGGTCCAGGCGGTTGAACCCGGCGCAGTCGATGCGCGAGCCCATCTGCCCGAACGCGCCCAGGACGAGGTCGCCCTCGTGTCCCTCGTGAACGGTCGTCATCTCACCGCTCCCTGACCAGCGCGGCGTACGCGCCACCGCGGGCCACCAGTTCCTCGTGCCGTCCCCGCTCCACGACCGTGCCGTGCTGGAGGACGACGATCTCGTCGCTGTCGCGGACGGTGCTGAGCCGGTGCGCGATCACCACACAGGCACAGCCGCGCCGGCGCAGGTTGTCCATCACGACCAGTTCGGTCTCCGCGTCCAGGGCGCTCGTCACCTCGTCGAGCACCAGGATGCTCGGCCGGCGCACCAGCGCCCGCGCGATCTCCAGACGCTGGCGCTGCCCGCCGGAGAAGTTGCGCCCGTCCTGCTCGACCTTGCTGTGGATGCCGCCGGGACGCCGCATGATCACGTCGTACAGGGCGGCGTCCCGCAGGGCGTCCTCCACCGCGTGGTCCGGGATCGACGGGTCCCACAGCGCCACGTTGTCGCGGATCGTCCCCTCGAAGAGGAACACGTCCTGGTCGACGAAGGAGACGGAGGCGGCCAGCGCCCCGCGCGGGATGTCCTCGATGCGCTGTCCGTCGATACGGATCACGCCCTCCCAGGGCGCGTACAGGCCGGAGATCATCCGGGACACGGTGGACTTGCCGCTGCCCGAGCCGCCGACCAGGGCGACCTGCTGCCCGGGTCCGACGGTCAGGTCGAAGCCGGTGAGCAGCGGCTTGTCGAGCGGGCTGTAGCCGAAGGTGATGTTCTCCAGCTCCACATGGCCCTGGAGCCGCCGGGTCGACTCACCGGAGCCGGGCCGGCCGTAGAGCGGGTCGGCCTTGAAGTTCTCCACGTCCTTCAGCCGTGCCACGTCCGCCGCGAAGTCCTGGATGCGTCCCGCGACGCCGTTGAGCCGGGTCAGCGGAGCGGTGAACCGGGTGACCAGCGCCTGGAAGGCGACCAGCAGACCGACCGAGATGTGCCCCTCGACCGCCCGCATGCCGCCGATCCAGAGGATCAGCGCGCTGTTGAGGGTGGCGAGCGTCGGTGCGACCACACCCAGGTAGGCGCTCGGCACGCCGAGCCGCTGCTGTTCCTCCAGCGTGGTCGCGTGCTGCCCCGCCCACTTGCGGAAGTAGCCGTCCTCGCCGCCGGTCGCCTTCATCGTCTCGATCAGCTGCAGGCCGGTGTAGGCGGTGTTGGTGAGCCGGGCCGTGTCGGCGCGCAGCTTCGCCGTGCGGGTGGCGCGCAGACGGATCACGACCCGCATGGCGACGATGTTCAGCAGCGCCACGCCGATGCCGACGAACGTCAGCTGCGGGTCGTAGGTGTACAGCAGTACCGCGTACAGGACAACCACGATCGCGTCCACGCCCGCCGCTGCGAGGTCACGGGACAGGGTTTCCGAGACGGCGTCGTTGGACTGGAGCCGCTGCACGAGGTCGGCCGGGCTGCGCTGCGAGAAGAACGTCACCGGAAGCCGCAGCAGATGCCGCAGGAAACGGGCGCTGGACAGCGTGGAGGAGATGATGCGGCCGCGCAGCAGGTTGGTCTGCTGGAGCCAGGTCAGCACGACCGTGAGCAGCACGCAGGCCGCCATCGACGCGAACAGCACGCCGAGCAGCGAGGTCTGGTTCCCGATCAGGAACTCGTCGATGTAGGTGCGGCTGAGCGCGGGCACCGCCGCGCCGACCGCCACCAGCAGCAGGCTCGCCAGGACCGCGGCGGGCATGGTGCCCGCGGTGCCGCGCAGCCGAGCGGGCATCGCGCCCAGGACGCCCGGCTTGCGGCCGCCCCGCGTGAAGTCCTCGCCGGGCTCCATCACCAGCACGACACCGGTGAAGCTGCCGTCGAAGTCCTCCATGGGGACGAAGCGGCGGCCCTTTCCGGGGTCGTTGATGTAGACGCCGCGACGGCCGAAGCGGCGGCCCATGCCGTCGTAGACGACGTAGTGATTGAACTCCCAGAACAGAACGGCCGGCGACTTCACCTCGGCGAGCGCGGCCAGGTCCATCTGCATGCCCTTGGCCGTCAGGCCGTAGGAGCGGGCCGCCTTGAGGAGGTTGCTGGCGCGCGAGCCGTCGCGGGAGACGCCGCAGGCGATGCGCAGCTCCTCCAGCGGGACGTGCTTGCCGTAGTGGCCGAGCACCATCGCGAGGGAGGCGGCGCCGCACTCGACGGCCTCCATCTGGAGCACGGTCGGTGTGCGGACCGTTTTCGCGCCCGCCTTGGGCACCTTGCGCTTCGGCGGAGCCGAGCGGCGCCGGCTCCGGCGCTCCTGGGTGGTCGCGCTCATGGCAGCAGCCAGTCGACGGGACGCTGGTCGGCCAGCTTGATCGAGCCCGAGGCCAGCGTCATGGAGGTCAGCTTGTACGGCGGGCCGTCCGCGGACGACCACTTGTAGCCGCTCTTCGTGGCGGACGACCTGTCCAGCCGGACCGTCACGGCCACCGGCCTGCCCTTCTTCGTGAACTGCTCGCCCAGCTGGCTGTCCCCGAGGAACGCGGCGATCTGCTGCGGGGACTGGGCCGAGCGGTCCACCGACTTCACATGGCCGCGCAGCACCCCGTACTCCTCGGTGGGCACCGACTGCACGGTCAGGTCCACGGTGGCGTCGTCGGGGATCGAGGCGGCGTTCTCGGCGGGGACGTAGACCGTCGCGTACAGCGTGTCCTTGGCGTGGGCGACCTTCTCGACGGCGGCGACGTTCGCGCCGGTCTGGATGATCTGCCCGACGGTCGCGGCGAGCGCGGAGACCCGGCCCGCGTCCAGTGTGCGGACGACGGTCTCACCCTGGCTCGTACGGACCTTCAGCACGGGGGAGTTCGCGGGCACCTGCTCGCCCTGCTTGGCGAGGACCGCGGTCACCTGGCCCGCGACGGGGCTCTGGAGGAGATAGCTGCCCTGCCCGTGCGTGATGATGGCGGGCGCGCTGACGGTGGAGGCCACCGAGCCGGTCACCGCCCACACCGAGGCGGCTGCCATCGCGACCACCGTCACCGAGAGGACGAGCCAGCCCTGCGGGCGGGCGAAACGCACCGGCAGGTCGAGTTCCTCCGGTGACTGAAGCTTGGCGAGGGCCTGTTGGCGGAACTGCAAGGAACTTCCCTCACCCGTAGAAGAGGTACGTACAGCCGTGTCAGGGGGGCTGGCGGCCGTAGCGGAGGTTCTTACGGAACCCGAAGAACCCGGAACCGCCGGCTGCGGTTCCGGGAATCAACGGCACAAGGGCTCGATCAGAGGCCGGAAACGAGGCCGGTGACCGGGGCCGTGTTCAGGCCGGTGACGCCCTCGACGGTGCCGACGGCGGTGTCGACCAGGCCGGAGACCGGGGCAATGCCGTCAACGGTGTCGGTGACGGTGTTCACGGCGTTCACGGACAGGCCGCCGGAGATGGCGTCGAGCTGGGCGTCAGCGATCTCGACGGTCTCAACCTGGGGGGTGGAGTTCATGATGGAACTTCCCTTCATATGGATATCTCACAAGGGGGGAGCGGCCCCCTCTGGGGACAGATGACGGCCGCGACCGCGAGTGCCGGACTCCCGTTTCCGAGTGCCCTGTGTGGCCCCGCGATGCGAAGGATCAAAGCACGCTGCGGGTGCGCGCTTCCAATCAACCACCCGTCTCACCAGGCAACTTGCGCCCCAGTGGCACCGAAGCGTGCAGATCTGCGCACGTGGCCGTGGCGAGTCCTTCACATGCGCCACGGCATCGGCTCATCCGACCCCTTGTCTCTGGGGGCGGCGAATCCGGCACTCCCGCCCCAAAGGCGTGAGCCGCGCGACGGGCGTGTGGATAACCCTCGGCTCGGTGACCGGGTTGAGCATTCGATGTGCAGATTCGCTGAAGGTGGGATTCAACTCGGCGATCGCAACAGATCGTTTCCGGGCGAATACGGACCGTGTCGGTTCGGGAGGGCTGGGGAGGGGCGTGCGGCTGAAAGGCCGTCATCCGGCCATGGGTGGCTGCCGGTCGGCAGGGGCCGGTGTTCCGGGCCCGCCTGTGTGACCAGGGCAGTCGCAGACCGCGCGGTCGGTGCGCGGGCGGCGGGAGTTGGCTGATTCCGCGATGCGAAGGGATCACTTGCAAACGGAATTGAACGCCCCACGAAGCCCGTGCGTACCAACAGCCATCCAGGCGCCCCCCAACTGCTGCCGGACGGCGGCACATACTCCGTCCCCCAGGAGGAGAGAAGTTTGAGTCACAAGCGAATTCCGAAGCGCAAGGCCGCGATAGCGGCGGGCAGCGTGGTGGCGCTGGGCGCGGCCGCGATCCTGCTCCCCAACGCCAATGCGTCGCAGGACGGTTCGTCCGACGACGCGGCCGCGGCGCCGAAGACCCTGAAGGCGGGCGACGCCTCGGATCTCGCCTCGCAGCTCTCCGGGCTCCTCGGTGAGGCGTTCGGCGGCTCCTACTACGACGGTGACAGCCAGCAGCTCGTCGTCAACGTCGTCCCGGGCGACAACAACAACGTGATCGTGCAGGCGAAGGCGGCCGGCGCGAAGGTGCGCGAGGTCGAGAACAGCTGGTCGGAGCTCCAGGACGGGGCGTCCACGCTGAAGTCCGAGGCGACCATCGCGGGCACCTCGTGGTCGATCGACCCGCGCACCAACAAGCTCCTGGTGACCGCCGACAGCACCGTGACCGGTGCCAAGTGGGACAGACTGGAGAGCACCGTGAAGAGCCTCGGCTCCGGCATGGCCACGGTCAAGAAGTCGTCGGGCACCTTCAAGCCGTTCGTCTCGGGCGGTGACGCCATCTTCGCGGGCGGCTCGCGCTGCTCCCTCGGCTTCAACGTCACCGCGGGCGACGGTTCGCCCGCCTTCCTGACGGCCGGTCACTGCACGCTCGGCGGCAACGAGTGGTCGGACTCCCAGGGCGGTCAGCCGATCGCCACGGTCGACCAGGCCACGTTCCCGGGCAACGGCGACTTCGCACTCGTGAAGTACGACGACCCGGCGACCGAGGCGCCCAGCGAGGTCAACACCGGTGACCAGACCGTCCAGATCACCGAGGCCGCCGAGGCGACCGTCGGCCAGCAGGTCTTCCGGATGGGCAGCACCACCGGTCTCAACGACGGCCAGGTGCTCGGACTCGACGCCACGGTGAACTACCCGGAGGGCACCGTCACCGGCCTCATCCAGACCGATGTCTGCGCCGAGCCCGGCGACAGCGGTGGCTCCCTGTTCACCCAGGACGGTCTCGCGATCGGCCTGACCTCGGGCGGCAGCGGCGACTGCACGGCCGGCGGTGAGACGTTCTTCCAGCCGGTGACCACCGCTCTGGAGGCGGTCGGCGCGACGCTCGGCGCGGGTGGCGCGGGCGCCGGTGCCGGTGGCGAGGCCGGTGCGGGCGAGGAAGGCGGTGCCGGTGCCGGCGCCGGCGAGGAAGCGGGTGCCGGTGAAGAGGCCGGTGCCGGTGGCGAGGCCGGTGCGGGTGCCGGTGAAGAGGCCGGTGCCGGTGAGGGAGCCGGTGCCGGAGAGCAGGCCGGTGGCGAGGAAGCGGGCGCCGGTGCCGGTCAGGACGCCGGTGCCGGTCAGGACGCCGGAGCCGGTCAGGACGCGGGCCAGGGCGTCGAGGACAACTCCGGTCTGACCGAGTCCCGCTGACCTGAACCCGTCGGTCTTCGGTCCGACGTCGCCGGCCCGGTTCCGCCCCCTTCCTGGCGGGACCGGGCCGGCCCACAGGTGCGTCTCCTGACGGCCCTTCTCATCCGATGGCCCTGAGCAGCAACAGGGCGATGTCGTCGAGCCGTTCCTCCCCGTCCGTGCGGTGCCGGTGGTGGACGAGGCTGTCGGCCAGCTCGTTCAGCGGCTGGTCCCCGGCGTCGGTCAGGTCCCGGCCCAGGTCCGCCAGGGCCTCCTCGAAGTCCGTGCCGGGGGACTCGACCAAACCGTCGGTGTAGAGGACGAGCAGGGAGCCGGGAGCGAGGGCGACCTCCGTCGTCGGGTACACCGCGGAGGCGTCGACGCCCAGCAGCGGGCCGCCCGCCAGGTCCAGGACGCGCACCCGCCCGTCCGGCCGTCTCAGCAGGGGCGGAGGATGACCCGCCCGGGACATCACGGCCCGGCCGTGCGCCGGATCGAGCCGCAGGTACAGGCAGCTGGCGAACAGTTCGGCACCCAGGTCGAGCAGCAGCCGGTTGGTGCTGCGCATGACCTCCTCCGGCGCCTGGCCCACCGCCGTGTACGCGCGCACCGCGGTGCGGACCTGCCCCATCAGCCCGGCCGCCGTGACGTTGTGCCCCTGGACGTCCCCGATCACCGCCGCCGCCTTGCCCTGGGCGCGCACCAGGTCGTAGAAGTCGCCGCCGATGTCCATGCCCTGCGTGGCCGGCACATAGCGGGCGGCGGCCTCGATGCCGGGCAGTGCCGGCAGGGAGTGCGGCAGCAGCGCCTCCTGCAGTCCGTGCGCGAGCCGGTGCTTGGCGTCGTAGAGCAGCGCTCGCTCCAGCGCCTGGGCGATCAGCCCGGCCAGGCTGGTCATCACCGCCCGCTCCTCCGTGGGGAAGACGTGCGGCTCGGCGTAGGAGAGCACGCACGTCCCCACCGGCCGGCCCTGCGCGATCAGCGGGAGATAGGCCCAGGCCGCGAACCCGTCGGGCGTGGCGATCCGCGCCGGATAGGGGCGCTCCAGCTGTTCCCGCGACTCGAAGAACGCGGGCACGCCCGTCCGCAGCACCTGTGTGCCGGGCATCGGCTCGGACAGCGGGCTCCCGTCGAACCGCTCCACCACGTGCGGGTCCCGGTATCCGCGGTGCCCGAGCACGCGCAGCCGGTTCGCCCGTGAGCCCAGGAGCACCAGGGCCTGGCTGCCCACGGCCGGCGCGATCTCGTCCGCGACCAGTTGCACCACGTCCTGCACACCCACCGCCTCGGTGAGCGCGCTGGCCAGATCCAGCACCTGCGACATGGTGACCAGCCGGGACGGCCTCCCGTCGGACGGGGGCGCGGCCTGGTTCATCTCCGACACGGCCCGGGACCTGGTGATCCGGACGCTGAGGCCTGTCGTGCTCGGGTACAGCCGGAACGACAGCCACTCGCCGGGCGGGCGCAGCGCCACGAACGAGGAGGTGTGCTGGCTCAGCAGCGCGGCCCGGTACCGGTCCTCGTACACCGGGTCGTTGAGCCACGGCACCGACGCCCACAGCTGGGTGCCGAGCAGCCGGCTGACCGGGACGTTCAGCAGCTCGGCCGCCGCCGCGTTGACGAAGCCGATCCGCCCGTGCAGATCCAGCGAGACCAGCCCGTACGGCAGCCGGCTCACCATCCGGGCCGCCTCCACGGTGCCGAGCGTGCCGGCCATCCCGCCCACCAAGGGGGAGGCGAGCAGATCGCTCTCGACGTGCGGCGGGACGCCGATCTCGGCGGCCCGCTCCAGCCGGACCGCAAGCCGGCCGCAGGCCGCGACGAGATGCTCGCGCTCCCGGTCCGACAGCTCCGCAGGGTGTCCGCCGGGCCAGGTCACGAAGACGGCGCCGTACACGGCGGTCTCGGTGGCTATCGGCACCGCGGCCAGCGCGAACGGGTAGGGCAGCACCACGGCGATCCGCGGATAGCGACGGGCCATCTCCTCCTCGCCGCCGACCCACACCAGCTCCCGCTCCCGCGCCGCGTCGGCGACCGGGATCGGCGCGTTCGTCCCCACCCGCTCCCAGGGCGCCGCGAACGCGCGGGGCAGCCCCGCCATCACCGCCATCTCCAGCACCGGCTGGTCGGCCGCCAGCAGGTACACCGCACCCGAGTGGGCGTGCACCTCGTCCATCATCGAGGCCAGCGCGAGGGAGAGCAGCGGTCGGCCGACCGGCGTCCCGGCGGCTGCCGGCGCCTGTGCGGACGACTGCCCGTCGGACACGCCGACCACCTCCTCGCACGGCCGCGCGACCGGGCTCAGGAACAAATCTCCCCCTTGGCGGGCCGACGCGCACTACGAGGGCGACGGGGCAGGGGTTTCGGTTACCGTCGGTCACAGGCGCACGGCCTCGGCCGGGGGGCTTCTCGTACCCCGACCGCCGCCACTCATGCCGCCAAAGTCGAAGCGCGGACGGGCGTACGGGCGCCATGCGTGCGCCCCCGCGCACCCTGATGGCCGGTTCTTCGCGCCCACGCAGGGTCACGGTCGCGAAAAATAGGGCACGCGCTCCACAGGACGAGGGGGCGCAATCGAGCCGAGGGGGTGGCAGTGATCCGGGTGCTTCTGGTGCACGACGAGTGTCTCGTGCGGTCGGTGCTGGCGGAGTGGCTGCGGGGGGAATCCGATCTGGCCGTGCACGACACGTCGTGGCGCGGTGCGCCCGGCATGATGCGGTCGGTGCGGCCGGACGTCTGCGCGGCGGACCTGGAGTGCGCCGACTCCTACGGCATCCCTCCGCTGGGTGAGTTATCCCGGCCCGGTCCGGACCGGGCACGCCCGCGGTTGCTCGTCCTCGCCAACGCGAACCGGCCTGGCCTGCTGAAACGTGCGGTCGAGGCAGGGGCGCTCGGCTACGTCGACAAGGAGGGCTCGCCGCAGAACCTGCTGCGCGGGATCCGGCGCGTCGCCGAGGGGGAACGTTTCGTCAACGACTCGCTGGGCTTCGGTTTCCTCAAGGCGGCCGAGATGCCGCTGACCCGAAGAGAACTGAGCGTGTTATCCCTCGCGGCCGAGGGA
>NZ_GG657757.1:8176653-8179136 GCF_000158955.1 Streptomyces viridochromogenes DSM 40736
GGTGGGCTACGACCACCAGGGTCCCGCCCGGCCGCGCGGCGAAGGCCCGCTCCGCGCGCTCCTCCGTCTCGGGGTCCAGGTGGCAGGTCGCCTCGTCGAGCAGGGCGAGCGGGGCGCACGCCAGGTAGGCCCGGGTCAGCGCGACCAACTGCCGCTCACCGGCCGACAGGGCCGCCGGATCGAGCCGCGCCCCGAGACCGCCGAGCCGGTCGGCCAGCGGGGCGAGCCCGACCGCGTCGGCAGCGGCCTGAAGTTCCTCCTCCGGCACCGGGTCCGGGCGCAGATAGGCGAGATTCTCGGCCAGAGTGCCGCCGAATACGTATGCCTCCTGTGGGATGAGCACCCGCGCGGCGGCCGCCTCCGGCCCGGGCACGGGACGCCCGCCCACGCTGATCGTGCCCCGGTCCGGTGTGAGGAGCCCGGCGACCAGGGCGGTGAGCGTGGACTTGCCGGTGCCGCTGGGACCGACGACGGCCAGGTGCGAGCCCTGCGCGAGATCGAGGTCGAGGTCCTGGAGGACGGGGGTGCTCGCCGGGCCGTAGGCGAAGGTGACCGAGGCGAGGGACAGGGCCGGGGGCGTGGTGCCGCGCGGGTGGCCGGCACCGGTGGGTGTGCCGCGGGAGGCGTCGGCGTCCCCTGCCGTCCCCGGGAGCGAGCCGCGGGCCCCATCGGCCCGGGCCCCGGGATCGGGACACGGTCCCGCACCCCGGCTCGGCGTGCCCGCGGGGTGCCGGTCCGCTGGGGCTCGGGATCCGTCGTGGGTCTTGCCGGTGCTTGTCGCTGAGGCTCGGGTGCCGTCGCCGGTCTTGCCTGTGCTTGTCGCTGGGGGGCGGGTGCCGTGGCCGGTCTTGCCGGTGCTCGTCGCCGGGGCTTGGGTGCTGTCGCCGGTCTTGCCGGTGCTCGCCGCCCGGGCCCGGGCGCCGTCGCCGGCCCCGCCGGAGCCCGCCGCCGAGGATCGCGTGCTGTCGGCCCTGTCGGCCCTGTCGGCCCTGTCGGCCCTGTTGGCCTCGCCGGCCCCGCCGGAGCTCGCCGGGGCCAGCCGGCGTAGGACCACCGTCAGGCGGGATCCGCTGGTGCCCAGACCGTGGACCAGGTTGCGCAAGGCGGGCAGGAGCGACTGGGTGACGTAGGAGAGGGCGCCGACCAGGGCGCCTGTGGTGACACCGTGGGCCAGCAGCCAGGGAGCGCCGGCGAGCAGCAGCACGATCGGCAGCTGGCCGCCGAGCGCCAGGGCCGCCACGCGCAGCACGCCCCAGTGGGCCAGCGCACGCGCGGCCCGCAGCTCCGCCTCGACCCGTTCGCCGGTGTCCGCGGCGATGTGCGCCTCGGCGCCGGTCGCAGTGATGTCCCGCAGTCCGGGGCAGACCGTGCCCAGCTGTCCCGCGAGCGCCTCGTCGGCGACGAGGTAGTCCTCCTGCCGCCGGGCCAGCGGCCGCAGCGTCAGCGCGAACAGCGCCACTCCCGCGGCCAGCGGCGGCCCCACCACCAGCAGCAGCGGCGGGGCGAGCGCGAACAGCCCGGCCAGGGCACCGGCGGCCGTGAACAGGAAGGAGCGGGAGACCATCACCAGCCCGGCGAAGGTGTCCCGCGCGATCTCCACCTGCTGGGTGAGCCCCGACAGGGAACCCGCGTCGCCGCTGCGCACCCCGCGGGAGACCACCCGCTCCACGAGCCGGTCCCGGAGCGGTTCGACGAGGGCGGCGACGGCCGCGTAGACCCGTGCGGTCCCGTACGCGCCGAGCAGGACGCCGAGCCCGGTCACCGCGAGCCAGACCAGCCCGACGTCCGGCCGTCCGCGCAGGAACCCCTCGTCCAGGGCCCGGGCCGGTCCGTACCCGATGAGGAAGGTCTGGCCGGTCTCCAGCACGGACCAGGCGGTGAGCCGCAGCAGGACCCGTCGGCGGGCCAGCAGGAAACGCAGTCCCCGGGTGGGGAGCCCGGCGGCGGTCATGCCCGCACACTCCTGTCGGTATCGCTCGCGGCGGAGGGCGGTCCTTCTCCGAAGACCGCCCGGTACTCGGCGACCCGCCACAGTTCCTCGTGCCGCCCCACCGCCCGCACCCGACCCCCGTCCAGCCAGGCCACGGCGTCGGCACACGCGGCCGTGGCGCTGCGGTGGGCGACCAGGAGCCGGGTGCAGTCCGGTCCGTCGCCGAGGAGGGCGTCGGTGATGTGGCGTTCCGTCACCGTGTCCAGGCTGGAGAGGGCGTCGTCGAGGATCAGCAGACGGCCGCCGTGTGCGAACGCCCGGGCGAGACCGAGCCGTTGGGACTCGCCGCCGGAGCGCGGGGCGTCGGTGACGGCCGTGGCGTATCCGTCGGGGAGCCGGGAGACGAAGTCGTCGGCCAGGGCCGTGCGGGCCGCCTCGCGGATCAGGCCGGGGGAGGGGGACGGCAGGCCGAGGCCGATCGCCTGCTCGACCGTGCCGCCGAGCAGGGCCGGACGTGCGAAGGCGTAGCCGACGGCGCGGCGCAGGTCGTCGT
>NZ_GG657757.1:8179789-8191070 GCF_000158955.1 Streptomyces viridochromogenes DSM 40736
AGGGGCTCCGGCCAGGAAGACGCGCCGCGAGCGACCAGTGGATCACGCCGAGCGCGACCACACCGCCGATCGGCCCGGCGAGGGCGGCCGGCAGTGCCGCACGGGCGGCGGGCGTGGTCCCCGCCTCGGCGGCGTTGCCCACGAGTCGCGCGACGAGGTCACCCGAGCCGAAACGGTCCGCGGCCCTCGGGCCGATGCCGAGGACGTGCCCGGTCAGCCGGCGGCGCAGCCAGGCGGTGCTGCGGGCGTCGACGGTGCCGGTGAGCACGGTCTGGGCCGCGTCCAGCAGGGCCAGCAGCAGTACGAGTCCGGAGCAGTACAGCACCCAGCGGGTCGCCGGGGCCTGCGCCAGGACCAGGTCGAGGGCCCGGCCCAGCGCGGCCGGCAGCAGCAGTCCGGCACCGGTCGCGGCGATGCTCACCAGGCACAGCGCCACGCAGCGGGCCCCGCTGTACCGGGTCGCCGTACGCAGCAGCGTGCGCGCGTGTCCGGCCGCCGGATCGTCGTCGGCACGCGTGGTCATACGGGCCTTTCGTAGGACGGGACGGGCCCCGGGCGGCCCCTCCCCGAAGGGAGGAACCGCCCGGAGCCTTGCCGCAGACGCGGTCAGAGACAGAGCAGAACGCTCGCCGCGCTGATGCAGGAGAGCAGGCTCACCGTGCTGGCGCCGCCGCCGTCGGTCCGCTCTTCGGTCTCGATCGTCTGCAGGTCGAGAAGTGCCATGGTGTGTCCTTCCATTGGGTGTCCGTCCGTGGTCATCCGTGGGGACGGGGTTGTGTCACGACTCCGCCGGATCGCGGAACCGCGTCTGTGAGGGCCGCCGGTGCGGCGGCGGGAGGAACGGCAGGTGGGCGTCGGTCGCCGGGTCGAGGGCCGCGCCGAGCGCCAGCAGGCACCCTGCCGTTCCGGTGGCGAGGTCCATGGAGAGCCGCATCATCTGGTGGCCGGGGAAGGCCAGTTGGCCTTCGTACGCCATCGCGAACCAGCCGAGCCCGGAGATCTGGCCGGCCAGCCGCTCCCCGGTCGCGCCCGGCGTGGTGGTGCGGCTGAGGTGCAGGATCATTCCGGCGCGGCCCTGGAAGAGCCCGGGCTGCGCGTAGAAGCGGGAGGTGGCCGCTGTGAGCACCCCGGAGCGGGCCTGCTCGAACTCCCCGGCGAGCCCGGGGGAGTGGGCCACGAGGTCGTCGAGGACCATGCCGAGTCCCGCGCTGCCGTCGCCGAGGTAGGGCAGGGTCCGCCAGCCCTCGTCGACCTCCAGCGCGCCGCCGTCCCGCGTCACGCAGGAGTCCAGGTCCCGGCGCAGTGCCACGGCCGCCGCCTCCAGCCACGGGGCCCGGCCGGTCCACTCGTACTGCCGCAGCAGGAACAGCGCCTGACCGGTCGCCCCCCGCAGCAGTCCGGCGCGCCGCCGGGGCGTGGCCGGGAGCGGCTCGGCGAGCCGTTGTACGAGGATCCGCGCGGCCTCGTCGGCCCGCTCGCGCAGCTCCGTCTCACCGGTGGTGCGGGCCAGGTGGCCGAGGACGAGCCCGAGTCCGGCCAGTCCGCCGTGCAGGTCGGAGGAGAGGTTCTGCCACCGCTCCGCGAGGATGCCCTCGACCAGGTCCAGCGCCCGCTGACGATGGCCCAGCCGGTCCAGGACCAGGGCGACACCCGCGAGCCCGTCGTACAGCCCGAGCGGCGTACCCACCGGGGCCGGGGCCGTCCGGGCCAGCAGCCACCGCTCGCCCTCCTCGTAGCGCTCGGCGCCCGTCGCGTCCAGGGCGTACAGCACCCCCGCGGCGCCGTGGGCGAGACCGAGTCCGCCGCCGTCCGAGAACTGCGCGACGTCGCCGGGGAAGAGCCGGTCGTCACGGTCCGGGGTGGCCGAGGCGAGGATCGCCTTCACCATCGAGTCCCGGCTGTAGGGCCAGTCACCGGGATCCACCGGCGAGGAGGGAGCGGCCACCGTACGGCCGGACACCTCCCGCGTGATCTCCGTGACCGCCTCGTCGAGGAACTCCCGCGGCACGTCCGGGAACTGCTCCGCGATCACCTCGGCCAGATGTGCCGCCTTGCCGCGGTCGACCACGAACAGCGTGGTCACGGGCAGGAACAGGGCCAGGCGCAGACAGGCCAGCGCGTAGCGGTCGACATCGGCCCCCCGGCGGTCCGGGGGCGCGAAGAAGCCGGGGTGGGCGACGACCTGGCGGCCGTTCTCCTCGGCGGGGGCCGCGGCCTCGAAGTCGAGGAGGAAGACCGACTCCTCGTCCGGGCCGACCATGATGTTGAAGACGTGCAGGTCGTTGAAGACGATGCCGCGCGCGTGCACCGCCGCCACGGCCTCCTCCACCTTGCGGTGGACGCGCAGCGCCCACGCCGTGTAGGAGGCGACGGCCTGCGGGTCGGGGTCCTGGGCGAGCAGCGGGTGCCGCTCCGCGAAGAAGGAGTTGAGCGGACGGCCCTCCAGGAAGTCCATCACCAGGAAGCGGTGCCCGCCGAGCTCGAACCAGTCGCGCACTTCCGGGACCACACCCGTGCCCGCGACCTGCTCCAGCGCCCGCTTCTCCCGCTCCAGCCGGGCCACCGCGTCGGCGCCGTCCGAGGCCAGCCCCGCGTGCGGCCGCCCCTCCTTCAGCACGACCTTGCGCCCGTCGCGGCTGTCGGTGCCCGCGTACACGCCGCCGCCGTTGGAGAAGTGCAGCGCCTTCTCGATGCGGTACGGCAGCTCGCCGACCGTCGTGGTGTTGCGCGCGTCGAGGTGCGGCTGGAGGAACTCCGGCAGCGTCACCCACTCCGGCACCTGGAAGGACGGCGACCGCCGGTCCGGCACCAGCCGCCCCTCACCGTCCCGCACCGCCGGCACCAGCGAACCCCGCTCGTCCACGACGAAGGAACGCGCGAAGGCGCCGTACCGGACGTACAGCGGGCCCTCGCCCCAGCGCAGGTCCGTGAGGATGTCCGGCCCCTCGAACCCCTCCAGCAGCGCGCCCAGGTCGCGCAGCACCTCGTGCAGCTGCTCCTCGTCGGCCGGGTAGACCGTGACGAACTTGCCGCTGCCGTCGCGGGGCGCGTACTTGGTGTTGCGCAGGTGCAGCAGGTGCGGACCCGGCACGAACTTGAAGGGGACGCGCCGCTCGACGCAGTAGTCCCAGACGATCCGGGCGATCTCCTCCGCGTTCGCCCGGATCGCCGACGCATGGATCTTCCAGCCCTGTGCCGGACCCGGCAGCGGCTCGCCGTCCGTGCCGCACGGCGTCATCGTCAGCCAGTCGCCGATCCGGGCCGCCTCCCACCCCTCGGGAACCGGCCGGCGGGCCGTCTCGTAGAGGTGCGCGGCTGTCCCCTGCCCGCCCCGTGCCAGCCGGTCCGGCGTCTCGTAGAAATGCCGGTCGGCCAGCGCGTACACCTCGTACCGCTTGTCCATGCGTCCCCCTCCTTGACGGGCACTGAGCCTTCCAGCCACGTGACGGGCCTCGACAGTCACCGCTGTCACGAGATCACCGTGCGGAACGCATGCGTAAAGACATGTTCGATGTCTTTCGAGCGCCCGTGTCAGCGCGCGTTCACGGAACGCTCACAGGGGCTGCGCAGGTGTCTCATAAGCGCTGTAATGGCCAACGTGGTCACTGAGGGCGCCCAGGCACGCGGAACGCGAACGCTGCGTGCCGAGGGTGCCCTCAGGGCGATCGCGGTCGACGAGGAGTCGCCCGATCGGGTGCGCCGCGTCCTCGAACAGGCACTGGTCTTCGCGGGCGCCGCGTTCGCCGCCGTGTACGCGCCCAGCCAGGACGGCGAGCTGCTGTGCCTGATGGAGTCGGCCGGGGTGCCGAGGACGCTGTACGGACTGCGCGACAGCTACCCCCGCGCCGGGCGTTCCCCGGTCGCCGAGGCCCACCGCGGCGGACGGCCGGTGTCACTGGATCCGGCGGAACTCGCCGAGCACGCTCAGGCGCGGCGCGTGGCGTCCGGGGACTTCCACCTGACGGTCCTGCCCGTGCAGGGGGACGGCGGGGGCTGTCTCCTCGCCGTGAGCGAGCGCCCCGACGGGTTCGACACCGACGACCTCGCGTGCCTGGCACTCGTCTCCGAGGCGGTCGCCTTTCGCGATCCGGCGGTGGCCACCGAGGGGGGCGAGCTGCAGCCGGGCGGGTTCAGTCTCGCCATGGACACCGGCCGGGTCCGGGTCGGCGACGACCTGCTCGGCCTGTTCGGGCTGGACCCCGAGGAGTTCGACGGCCGGGTCGAGACCCTGCTCGGCCTGACCGTGCCGGAGGACCTGCCCTCGCTGATGTCCGTGGTGGAGGCCGATCACATGTCGATCGGCGACCGGGAACTCGAGTTCCGCGTCCTGCAGCCCACCGGGCCGCCGAAGTGGCTCCGGCTGCGCGGGCGGCTCCTGCCCGGTGGCGAGGGACACCCCGCCCGGCTCGTCGGCACCGTCGCCGACGCCTCCACGCTGCGCTCCGAGGTCACCGACGTGGCCCGCGTCCAGCGCCTGGCCACGGCGCTGGCCACCGCCGTCACCGTCCGCGACGTCGGCAAGGCCGTCGTCGCCGCGCTGCGCCGGCCGCTCCGGGCCGACCGGATCGCGCTCGCCGAGCTGGAGGGCGACCGGCTCGTCGTCACCGTCCTCGACCCGCCCGAACCCGAGGCCTGGCCCGAGGTGTGGCGGTCGGAGTGGCGCACCGAGTGGCCCGACGCGCCCGTGCGCGCCATGCCGACCCTCGCCGCCGCCCTGCGCGAGGGCCGCGCCCGGATCTGGCCCGCCGGCAGTCCCCTGGAGCGTGCCCTGGCCGAGGTCGGCCCCGGCGGTCTGGCCGTCCTGCCGCTGCCCGCCGGGAACCGCATGGCCGGGGCCTGCCTGATCGGCTGGGACGCCCCGCACGACTTCGGCTCCGACGAGCGTGCCCTGCTCACCGCCTGCGCCGGTCTCGCCGGGCAGGCCCTGATGCGGGCCCGTGCCTTCGACGCCGAACACGAACTCGTCGGCATGCTCCAGCGTCAGCTGCTGCCCCGCCGCCTGCCCCGGCTGCCGGGCGGGGTGGCCGTCGCCCGCTACCTGCCCAGCACCGCGGGGCTCGAACTCGGCGGCGACTGGTACGACGTCATCCCCCTGCCCGACCACCACGTCGCCCTCGTCATCGGCGACGTCCAGGGCCACAGTGCCGGCGCCGCCACCCTGATGGGCCAGATGCGCACGGCCCTGCGCGCCTACGCCGTCGAGGGGCATCCGCCCGACGTCGTGGTCGCCCACGCCAACCGGCTGCTCATGGACATGGAGAGCGACCTCTTCGCCACCTGCTGTTACGTCGACATCGACCTGGAGGAGGGCTCCGCCTGGTGCGTGCGAGCCGGGCACCTGCCGCCGGTGCTGCGGTACCCCGACGGCACGACCGAGATCGCGGAGTTCGAGGGCGGCCCGCCCCTCGGCGTGATCACCCAGACCGACTTCCCCATGAGCCCCCTGCGGCTCCCGCCCGGCACCGTGCTCGCCCTCGCCACGGACGGGCTGGTCGAGACGCCCGACTCCGACATCGACGAGGGCATGGGCCGCCTCGCCGCTCAGCTGGCCGACGGCGCCCCCGACGACCTGGGCCTGCTCGCCGACGCCCTCCTCGGCAACGCCCCGCGCAGTGACGACGTCGCCCTGCTCCTCCTGCGGTACGACGGCATGGCACTGCGCCCGCTGCGGGAGAGCTGGACGGTGTGGCGGGTCCCGCAGGCGGTCGGGCACGCCCGCCGCTTCGCCCGGCGCACCCTGCGGTCCTGGGGCGTCACCGAGGACGTCGACGCCGTCCTCCTCGTCGTCTCCGAACTCGTCACCAACGCGCTCGTCCACACCGACGGCCGGGTCCGTATGGACCTCACGCTCATCAACAACCGCCTGCGGGTCGCCGTCGCCGACGCCTCGCCCCGCTCGCCGGTCCGGCCGACCAGCATCGGCTGGGAGGCCACGGGCGGCCGGGGCGTCCTCCTGGTCGAGGCTCTCTCGGCGACCTGGGGCACCCTGCCGGTCAGCGGCGGCAAGCAGGTATGGGCGGACCTGGTGCTGGGGCGGTGAACGGCCTCACCTCCACCTGGTGACCGGGCCGGATCACCGGGTACCCAGGCGGCGCAAGACGGAGAAACCCGCAAGGAGCCGAAGGAAGAGGAGCGCCATGGCTCAGCATGTCCGCGACATCATGACCAGCGATCCGGCCACGGTGGAGCCGCAGACCTCCGTCGCCGAGGTGGCGCGCATCATGCGCGACGAGGATCTCGGCGTCGTCCTGGTGACGGAAGGCGACAACCTGCGCGGTCTGGTCACCGACCGCGACCTGGTGGTCCGGTCGATCAGCCGCGGCGGCGACCCGGAGCGGACCACCGTGGCCGGCGCGTGCAGCGACGACCTGGTCACCGTCAGCCCCGACGAGAACCTGGGCCACACGGTGGAGCTGATGCGCGAGCACTCCGTGCGCCGTATCCCGGTCGTCGACCACGGGCACCCCGTGGGCATCGTCTCCCTGGGCGACATGGCCGTGGAACGTGATCCGGAGTCGGCGCTCGGCGACATCAGCGCCGCACGGCCCAACACCTGACCTGCGGCACCGTTCCGTGCGGTCCCGCGCACCCACCGTGCGCGGGACCGTCGTACGACGGGTGAACAGCCGTACGGCCACCGGCAGTTCAGCGTACGTACGAGGCGTCACCGACCGACGTTTGTTCGGTTTGTCCCTGGGCACTCGAACACCAGCGGATGCAGAAGGAAGATGATGAGTCGTGACGCCCATGGACACCACTGCCAAGCCCGTCGTCCGCCGGCCCGAGACCGGCTGGTCGAAGGCGCGCCGTCTGCGCGGGAAGGCCGCGCTGCGGACCTGCCTCCCGGCCGTCGAGGAACGGGCGAGCACCGGCACCGGGCGCGCCGAGCCGGACTGGAACATCGTACGGGGTGAGGACTGACCGCTCCCCGGGGAGCCGCTGGGTGACGATCCGGGCAACTCAGCGTGTCGACAACCAAAAGAAGTGATGTTCACATCCGCCGGATCACGACTAAGGTGAGCCGAATGAAGGCTCTCGTGCTGTCCGGCGGCGCAGGAACAAGGCTGAGGCCGATCACACACACGTCGGCCAAGCAACTGGTCCCAGTGGCCAACAAGCCCGTGCTGTTCTACGGGTTGGAGTCGATCGCCGAGGCCGGCATCACCGATGTGGGAATGATCGTCGGGGACACGGCCGCGGAGATCGAGGAAGCGGTGGGTGACGGGTCGAAGTTCGGCCTCGACATCACCTACATCCCGCAGGAACGGCCCCTGGGACTGGCTCACGCGGTACTGATCGCCCGCGACTACCTCGGCGACGACGACTTCGTGATGTACCTCGGCGACAACTTCATCGTCGGCGGCATCAGCGGCCTCGTCGAGGAGTTCCGGGACAACCGGCCCGACGCCCAGATCCTGCTCACGCGCGTGGCCGACCCACGCGCCTTCGGTGTCGCCGAACTCGACCCGTCCGGCCAGGTCATCGGCCTGGAAGAGAAACCCGACCAGCCCAAGAGCGACCTCGCCCTGGTCGGCGTCTACCTGTTCACCCCCCTGATCCACGAAGCGGTACGCGGCATCGAGCCGTCCTGGCGCGGCGAACTGGAGATCACCCACGCCATCCAGCACCTGATCGACTCCAGCGCGGACGTGCGCTGCACGGTCGTCAAGGGCTACTGGAAGGACACCGGCAACGTCGGCGACATGCTCGAGGTGAACCGCACGGTCCTCGAGGCCATGGAGCGCCGCATCGACGGGGACGTGGACGAGGCGTCGCAGACCATCGGCCGGGTGGTGGTGGAGGAGGGCGCGCGGATCGTCGACTCCCGCATCGTCGGCCCCGCCGTCATCGCCTCCGGAACCGTCATCAGCAACTCCTACGTCGGCCCCTTCACCTCCATCGCCGAGAACTGCCGCATCACCGACAGTGAACTGGAGTTCTCGATCGTGCTGCGGGACTCCTCGATCCGGGGCGTCGGCCGGATCGAGTCCTCGCTGATCGGCCGGCATGTCGAGGTGACCCCGGCCCCCAGCGTCCCCAGCGCCCACCGACTCGTCCTCGGAGACCACAGCAAGGTGCAGATCACTTCATGAACCTCCTCGTCACCGGAGCCGCCGGGTTCATCGGCTCCCGCTACGTCCGCGCACTGCTCGCCTCGGACGCGCCCGACGCGCCGCGCATCACCGTGCTGGACAAGCTCACCTACGCCGGCACCCTCGACAACCTCGAACTCGGCCACCCCCGGCTGGAGTTCGTGCAGGGCGACATCTGCGACGCCGAGCTGGTCGACAAGCTCGTGGCCGACGCGGACCAGGTCGTCCACCTCGCCGCCGAGTCCCACGTGGACCGCTCGATCACGGGTGCGGCCGACTTCGTGCGCACCAACGTGCTGGGCACCCAGACCCTGCTCGACGCCGCCCTGCGCCACGGCACGGGCCCCTTCGTGCACGTCTCCACCGACGAGGTCTACGGCTCCATCGAGTCCGGCTCGTGGCCGGAGGACCACCCGCTGCAGCCGAACTCCCCGTACTCGGCCTCCAAGGCCTCCTCCGACCTGCTCGCCCTGGCCTACCACCGCACCCACGGCCTGGACGTGCGCGTCACCCGGTGCTCCAACAACTACGGCCCGCACCAGTTCCCCGAGAAGGTCATCCCGCTGTTCGTCACCAACCTCCTCGACGGCCACAAGGTGCCGCTCTACGGCGAGGGCCGCAACGTCCGTGACTGGCTGCACGTCGACGACCACTGCCAGGGCATCGACCTCGTCCGCACCAAGGGCCGGCCCGGCGAGGTGTACAACATCGGCGGCGGCACCGAGCTCACCAACAAGGAACTCACCGGCCTGCTCCTGGAGGCCTGCGGCGCGGACTGGGACCGGGTGGAGTACGTCGAGGACCGCAAGGGCCACGACCTGCGCTACTCCGTCGACTGGTCCAAGGCCCGTGACGAACTCGGCTACCGGCCCCGCCACGACTTCGGCGCCGGCCTCGCCGACACCGTCGCCTGGTACCGGGACAACCGTGCCTGGTGGGAACCCCTGAAGCGGCGCGTCGCCCAGGAGCGCGCATGAGGTGGCTGGTCACCGGGGCGGGCGGGATGCTCGGCCACGACGTCGCCCGGGAGCTCACCCGGCGCGGCGAGGACGTGGTGGCCCTCGACCGGGCCGCCCTGGACATCACCACGCCCGAGACCGTCGACCGGGCGGTCGCCGGCCACCGGCCGGACCTCGTCGTGAACTGCGCCGCGTACACGGCCGTCGACGACGCCGAGACCGACGAGGCCCGCGCCCTGGAGATCAACGGCGAGGGCCCACGGCTGCTGGCGCGGGCCTGCGCCGCCCACGACGCCCGCCTGATCCACGTCTCCACCGACTACGTCTTCTCCGGCGAGGCCCGCACCGACCCCTACGCGGAGGATCACCGCCCCGCCCCGCGCACCGCCTACGGCCGCACCAAGCTGGCCGGGGAGCGGGCCGTGCTGGAAGAGCTGCCCGGACGCAGCGCGGTCGTCCGCACGGCTTGGCTCTACGGGGTGCACGGCGCTAACTTCGTGCGGACCATGATCGGTCTCGAAGCCCGCCGCGACACCGTCGACGTCGTCGACGACCAACGCGGGCAGCCCACCTGGAGCGCGGACGTCGCCGAGCGGATCGCCGATCTCGGCGTGCGGCTCGGTCCCGGCGCGCACGGCGTCTTTCACGCCACCAACTCCGGTGAGGCCACCTGGTACGAACTGGCCCGCGAGGTGTTCTCCCTCGTCGGCGCCGACCCGGACCGGGTGCGCCCCACCACCAGCGCGGCCTTTCCCCGGCCCGCGCCCCGCCCGGCGTACAGCGTCCTCGCACACCGCCGGTGGCAGCGGATCGGCCTGCCGCCGGCGCGCGACTGGCGCTCCGCCCTGCACGAAGCACTGCCCCGCATCCGCAAGGAGTCCTCTTCGTGAAACGCCATGAGTTCCTCCGGGAACTGCACAAGGTCAGCGCCAATCGCAACTACCTGGAGATCGGCGTCAACGACGGCCGCAGCCTGACACTGTCGCGCGTCCCCAGCATCGCGATCGACCCCGCCTTCAAGGTGGTCTCGGAGCTGAGGTGCGACGTCCACCTGGTGAAGGCCACCAGTGACGACTTCTTCGCCCGCGAGAACCCCTTGCAGCACCTCAAGGGCGGCCGTCACCCGCTGCGCAACCTGCGCCGCGGCCGCAGCCCGATCGGCTACTGGCGCCGCACGACTCTGGACCTGTCGTTCATCGACGGCATGCACCTGTTCGAGTTCGCGCTGCGCGACTTCATGAACGTCGAGAAGTACTCGGACTGGGGCAGCGTGATCGTCCTCGACGACATGCTGCCGCGCAGCGTCGACGAGGCGGCCCGGGACCGGCACACCAACGCCTGGACCGGGGACGTCTACAAGATCACCGAGGTTCTGGCGCGCTACCGCCCCGACCTGGTCACGGTGCAGGTGGACACCGCGCCCACCGGCCAGCTCGTCGTCTTCGGCGCCGACCCGGACAACCGGGTCCTGCACGACAAGTACGACGAGATCATGGCCGAGTACAAGGTGCCCGACCCGCAGAAGGTCCCCGAGGCGATCCTGGAGCGCGCCGGGGCGGTCCGCCCCGAGACCCTCCTGGAGGCGGGCTTCTGGCGCCCCCTGGCCCAGGCCCGCAACCGCGGCCTGCCGCGCTCCATCGGCTGGGAGCCGCTGCGCCGCTCCCTGGAACAGGTGGGCGTCAGCCGCTGACCCCTCTACGCGCGCGGCCTGCGGACCCTGACCGCAGGCCCGAGCGGCGGCGATCGGGTTCCCCGGGTGTCGCGGTCAGTGCCCTCGCCGCCGTTCCCGCCGTCCCCGCCGTGGCCCAGGCTTCCGAGCTCGCCAGGTCCCCGAAGCAGGCCGCCCCCTACGTGAACCCGCTCGTCCGCAACCGGGCCGACCCGCACGTCAACCGGCACAAGGACGGCTTCTACTACTTCACCGCCACCGCCCCCGAGTACGACCGCATCATCCTGCGCCGCTCCCGCACCCTGAACGGACTCGGCACCGCCGCCGAGTCCGTCATCTGGCGCGCCCACGCCACCGGCCCCATGGGCGCGCACATCTGGGCGCCCGAACTGCACCGCATCGGCGGCAAGTGGTACATCTACTTCGCCTCCGCGCCCGCCGAGGACGTCTGGGCGATCCGCATATGGGTGCTGGAGAACGCCCACCCCGACCCCTTCAAGGGCACCTGGGTGGAGCGGGGGCAGGTGAAGACGGCCTGGGAGACCTTCTCTCTGGACGCC
>NZ_GG657757.1:8191170-8203467 GCF_000158955.1 Streptomyces viridochromogenes DSM 40736
GCGCGGAAACGGCCCCCGGAGACGGTGACGTCGGACTGCTTCACCCGGCCCAGCCCGAGCCGCCTGCCGCGTGTGCCCAGCTCCAGGGAGAGGTTGCCGTGCGGCTCGGTCCAGTACGGCAGGGCCGTGCGGCTCCCGACGACCCCGGCCTCCGGCACCGGCCGGCTCTCACGCGGCGCCGGACCCAGCCGGCACTCCTTCGTCCAGCCGCCCAGCTTGACCCGGACCACCGCGTCCCAGGCGCCGTCACGCGGCAGGGCGGCCGGGTCGACGGTGGCGGTCGCCCGCAGCACCAGCCGTACCTCCTCGCCGTCCCCCACCGGCACGGTCTCCCGGGTCAGCCGCACGGGCTGGAAGTACTGCGCGGCACTGGATCGCTCCCGCAGCAGCAGATCGGCGGTGGCCTGCCCGAAGCGGGCGGCGGTCTGCGCGGCCACCCACTCCACCGCCTCCCGTCACGTCCTTGGGCGTGTCGTTCAGCGGTGTCGTCTCGACGTCGGCCGGGAAGGTCATCGGCTGGTCGCCCGACACGTACTCGGCGGTGAAACCGATGCTGACGGAGCCGTCCCGCCACTCCACGTGCTCGGGAGCCGCCTTGGGCGCGACCCCCGCCTCCCACTGGGCGAACGACACGACGTCGTCGTACCGGTCGGCCGCGGTGAACGCGGCGACGACCTGCTGTGTCGGCTGCATCGCGGCCGCCACCCCGGGCCCGAACCGCTCGACGACGACCTGGTGGATCTCCGTGAACAGTTCTCTGCGGTAGTCGTCCGGCAGCTGCAGGAAGCGCCGGGCCCGCAGCCGCTCGACCATCTCCACGCGCAGCCAGCGGCGGAAGAGCTTGTCGCGTACCGGGCCGGGCTCGGTGTACCGCTCGACGACGTCGAGGGCCTCACGGAGGTTCTTGAAGTAGCCGACGGGATCGAAGCGTTCGAAGCCCGCGTTGGAGCCGTCGTCGCGCCGGATGTGGTAGTAGCAGACGTAGTCGCTGAGCACGGAGACGTTCTCCGCGCGCAGATACGCCTCGGCGATGAAGACGTGGTCCTCCAGGCGCCGCCTGCCCTCGGGGAAACGCAGGCCGATGCGGTCCAGGAAGGCCCGGCGGATCATCTTGTGCGGGGTGAGGCTGTCGATGAGCGGCGCGTTCTCGACCGTCGCGCGCGGGTGGTTGCGGCGGAACAGCTCCACCGGCACCCCCCGGCCCTTGCCGGCCATCTTGCCCACCACGACATCGGCGCCGTTGGCCACGCCGTAGTCGTACATCCGCTCCAGGGCCTCGTCGCCCAGGTAGTCGTCGTTGTCGACGAACATGACGAACTCGCCCCGGGAGGCGGCGATACCGACGTTGCGGGGCTTGCCCGACCAGCCGGAGTTCTCCTGGTGGATGACCTTCACCCGGGGGTCCTCGGCGGCCAGCGCGTCGAGCCGGGCCGGAGTCTCGTCGGTCGATCCGTCGTCGACGAAGATCACCTCGTACTCGTCGGGAGGCAGCGACTGCCTCTGCAGCGAGGAGATGCAGTCCTCGATGTAGACCCCCGGGTTGTACACGGGGATGATGACGCTGACCTTGACCGGCATCGGGATATCGGGCCCCTTCGGGTCGCTTGCCGTAGACGTCCTGTCTTACTGCGTGTTGCCCGATGCTAACCCGGCCCGGAAGGCCGCCCCGCACTTCGATACCGGGACGTGATCATCGCCGTCCGCGGTACAACTGAGCAGCCGCGTCTGTCTGTTCACGGTCAAATGGGTTCCGGGGCGGAGCGGTCGGCAGCCCCTAGGCTGAAGGCGTGCGACTGCTCCTCATGTCCGACACCCACCTGCCGAAGCGGGCGAGGGAACTGCCCGCGCGGCTGCTGGCGGAACTCCCGCGGGCCGACGTCGTGTTCCACGCCGGCGACTGGGTCGACACGGCCACCCTCGACCTGCTGGAGGACCGCTGCCGCAGGCTCGTCGCCGTGTACGGCAACAACGACGGCCCGGACCTGCGCGCCCGGCTGCCCGAGGTGGCCCACGCGGAACTGGGCGGACTGCGCTTCGGCGTGATCCACGAGACGGGCCCCGCCCAGGGCCGGGAGAAGCGCTGCGCCGCCCGCTTCCCCGATCTCGACGTCCTGGTCTTCGGCCACAGCCACATCCCCTGGGACACCACGGCCCCCACCGGCCTGCGCCTGCTCAACCCGGGCTCCCCGACGGACCGCCGCCGCCAGCCCCACTGCACCTACATGACCGCCACCGTCGCCGACGGCCTGCTCACCGACGTGGAACTGCACCGGCTGCCGGCCCGCACACCACGCTGACCTGGCTCTCCCGTACCCGTGACATGATCGCCGCATGGCTCAGGACGAGGGGTACGTCCTGGGCAACCGGCGCAGTGAGGCCGGCACCCGCTTCGACGCCTCGGCGTTCCGGCACTTCGAGGCGGTCGGGATCGACGATGGACGGCGCCGGCGGGCGCGTGCTCGCCACCGGCATCGACGTGTCCTGGGCCGAGACCGCCGCCATCGCGGGAGTCGAGGAACTCCGCCACGACGTCGCCCGCGACGAACCCCCGGCCGGGCCCTTCGACCTGGTCCACGCCCGACTCGTCCTGGTCCACGCGGCCGAGCGCGAGACGGCGCTGCGCACCATGGTCCGAGCACTGCGCCCGGGCGGGTGGCTGCTGGTCGAGGACGCCGACCCCGCGCTGCAACCGCTGATCTGCCCCGACGAGTACGGCCCCGGGCGGGAGCTCGCCAACCGGCTGCGTACCGGCTTCCGCCAGCTGCTGCGGCAACGCGGCGCCGACCTCGCCTAGGGTCGCAGGCTGCCCCGGCTGCCCCGGCTGCCCCGGCTGCCGCGCGAGGCCAGCCTCGCCGACGTGGAGGCCGACGCCCACTTCCCGGTCGCCTCGCCCGCGTGCGACGTCCTGGAGGCGGCCACAGTCCGGCAGGTGCGCGACAGACTCGTCGCCGAACGCCTCGCCACGGACGAGGAGATCGAGCGCCACCTCGCCAACATCGCGGCCGGACGTCTCGACCTCGCCACCTCCCCGATGAGCAGCGGACGGTGGACTTGGACCCGGTCGTTCAGCCGGGCAGAGCCGACAGGTGGACGAGGATGCCGCACACCGCGTCCACGATCTCCCGGGCCTCCCCCTCGTCCTCGCAGTCGCCCAGCTCGCGTGCCGCCCCGCCGATGACGGTGGTCAGCACTCTCACCCGAACCCGGCCGACACGTCGCTTCTCGTCCACCTCCAGGAGCCGGGCGTTGCGCCGTACCCACGCGCGGTCCCACTGGCGGCGCAGCGCGTCGAAGCCGGCGGGGCCGTCGTCCTCCACCAGGAGCATGGCGATACGACGGTTGTCCCAGGCCCCCTCCAGATAGGCCCTGGCTCCCGCGACGAAGAGGTCGACGGGATCGTCCACGCCACGCTCACGCTCGGCGGCCAGCGTGGCCGCGGTCCGGCGCTCCTGCTCCTCCCGGAACTCCTCCCAGAGGGCGAGGTACAGACCGCGCTTCCCGCCGTAGTGCTGAAAGAGGCTGCCCACCAGGAGGCCGGAGCGCGCCGCGATCTCGGTGAGGCCGGCCTCGGCGTAACCGCGCTCGGTGAACACCTCGAGCGCCGCGCCCAGCAGGGCGTGCCGAGCAGAGCCGTCCTGCTCGGCGTGCACGTCCGGCAGCCGCGTCGTCGCCTCTCGGTCCGGTTGCCTGCGGGGCGTCTGCGTCCCCGTCGTCTCCACGATTCCACTCACTGGTGTTCTCCGTCTTCCATGGCCCCGTCGCGGATGGCGAGGGCGACCAGCAGTTCCAGGAGGTCGGCGATCCGGCGCGGGTTGCGCCCGGTGCGTTCCTCGATCCGGCGCAACCGGTAGTGCGCCGTGTTGTGGTGCACCCGCAGGCGGTCGGCGGCCAGCCGCAGGTTGAGATCCGCCTCCGCGAAGGCCCGTATGGTGGCGGCCAGCGGATCGCCACGTCTTCGGTCCTCTTCCAGCAGTGCACGCACACGGGGATCGACCAACTGGCGGGCGAGGTCGTCGGCGCGCAGCGCCAGGTAGTCGAACGGGGACAGGCGCGGCAGTGCCGCCACCCCGCCCCCGTTCGGCACGAGGTCGAGGGCGGCCCGGGCCTCGCCGTAGGCGCGAGGCAGTTCGCCTGCGCCCTGGGCGACGGTGCTGATGCCCATGGCGAGCATGGTTCCCTCCCCCGCGAGCCGCCGCTGCACGGCCTCGAAGTGAGCACAGATGTCCTCCGCGTCCATGCCGGTGCGGACCACGGGCACCGCCACCACCTCACCGTGGCGGACGACGACCAGGGTTCGGCCGGCCCAGGGCCCGGCGACGCTGATGGACGCGCTGGTCGCGTAGCCGTGCTCGGCGGACGTGAGGTCGCCGGTGCGGGTGTCGTCGACGCACACCGCCACGATCGCCATCATCGGCGAGTGCGGCCCGATGCCGTACGCCTGGGCCGCGGGGAGCAGGGGGCCGCGCGTCGGTGCCGCGCCGGACAGAAGTTGGTCCAGGAGGTCCCGGCGCTCCCGGTCCGCGTCCGCGACCACGTGCTGCTTGTATTCGACATAGGCCTGCGCGGCATGGGTGCTGGCGTAGTCCACGTACCGCATCAGCGGAGTGACGAGTGACAGGGCGGCCTGCTGCGCCTCGGCGGACGGGCCCGCGCAGTCCAGCAGCACCTCCCACAGCACCTGCCGGCCGACCCGGAAGGCGCTGATCCAGTCCTCCAGAGCGAACCCCGCACGAGCCCTGCGCATGGCTGCCGCCCGGCTGAAGACCAGGTCCTCGGGGGCGAAGTCGCGGTCGCCGGCCAGCGCGGCCAGCTGCATCCGGTAGTGCGTGAGCACCTGATCCCGTACGTCGTCGAAGAAACGCTCGTCCTGCAGGGCGTACGACGGGATCTCCGTACGCATCACCGCGACGGCGGTGCGTGTGATCTCCTCGAGCCGGTCCTGCACGGCGTGCAGGATGCGGTGCCGCTCCCGGCTGAGCGGTTCGGAGAGTGCGGGGGCGCCCAGGGCGGGACCGCGAGGCATGGGGCCGATCGTCGCTGCCCGCCTCGTGTCGCGTCAACAGGCACGGGGTGCGAGATGTCCGGGTGGTTGGGCGCGGCGCACAAGTCGGTGGCCGCGAAGTTGGGTGCTCGCACCCAATGTGCGCCCGGAAGACCCCCACCTACTGTGACGCTCGCTCACCCCCCAGCACCTCGGAAGGGGCGTCACTCATGCTCACGGTCGACGGTATCAGCGTGCGCTTCGGCGGGATCACGGCACTGGACGGTGTCGCGTTCACCGTCGAGCCGGGCACCGCCGTGGGGCTCATCGGACCGAACGGAGCCGGCAAGACTACCTTGTTCAACTGCCTCACCAGGCGCTGTACCCCCGATGCGGGGACGGTGCGGTTCGACGACGAGGACCTGCTCGCCCTCCCGCCGCACTCCGTGGCCGGGCGCGGTATCGCCCGCACCTTCCAGAACCTGGGGCTGTTCCCGCGACTCACGGTCCGGGAGAACGTCATGGTCGGCGCCCACAGCCGGGGGCGCACCGGTCACTTCGCCGCGGCGCTCCGGCTGCCCCGCGTCCGGCGGGAGGAGAGGGAACTACGTGACCAGGCGGAGGACTCGCTGCGGCGGCTGGGGCTGGCGGATGTCGCCGACCACCCCGCCTCCGGGCTGCCGTTCGGCACCCTCAAACGCGTCGAGCTCGCCCGGGCGCTCGCGGCACGCCCCCGGCTGCTGTTGCTCGACGAACCCGTCAACGGCCTCAGCCACGGCGAGGTCGACGCATTCGCGGATCTGGTCAGGGCGGTGCGCGAGGACTTCGACCTGACGCTCGTGGTGGTCGAACACCACATGGGGTTCGTGATGGGCCTGTGCGGCAAGGTGGTGTGTCTCGACTTCGGGCGCAAGATCGCCGAGGGCCCGCCGGAGGAGATCCAGCGCGACCCGGCGGTCATCGAGGCGTACCTGGGGGTGGCCGCATGAGCGAGCCCACCACCACCGCCCCCACCGAGGCCGGGGCGAGTGCGGAGCCGGACTTCCTGAAGGTGTCCGGCCTGCACGCCGGATACGGCCAGGCCCGCGTGCTCCAAGGCCTGGACTTCACCGTCGCACGCGGCGAAGTGTGCGCGATCCTCGGACCCAACGGCGCGGGCAAGACAACCACCATGCGGGCCCTGAGCGGCATGGTCCGCGGTCAGGGCTCGGTGACCCTGAACGGGACGGAACTCCTGGGCCGATCGCCCGAGCAGGCCGCCCGGCTCGGCGTGGCGCACGTGCCCGAGGGCCGGGGCACCTTCAAC
Source organism: Streptomyces viridochromogenes DSM 40736 (assembly GCF_000158955.1). Taxonomy (GTDB): domain Bacteria; phylum Actinomycetota; class Actinomycetes; order Streptomycetales; family Streptomycetaceae; genus Streptomyces; species Streptomyces venetus. The sequence goes on from NZ_GG657757.1 coordinate 8,197,458, forward strand.
GACCTGACCGTCGAGGAGAACCTGCGCGTGGGCGCCCATGTGCGCACGGGCCGGTGGCGGCGGGGCCGCGCCGAGCGCGCGGTCGTGGCGGCCGACCTGGAACGGATCTACGACTACTTCCCCAAACTGCGCGATCGGTCCCGTCAGACGGCCGGCAGCCTCAGCGGCGGCGAGCAGCAGATGCTCGCCATCGGCAGGGCACTGATGCTGCGGCCCTCGCTGCTGCTCCTGGACGAGCCGTCGCTGGGGCTCGCTCCGCTGGTCACGCGCGAGCTGTTCGAGATCGTCCGGGCCGTGAACGAGGAGGAACGCACCACCGTGGTCGTCGTCGAACAGAACGCCCAACTCGCGCTGGATGTCGCGCACCGAGCCCACGTACTGGAGGCCGGCCGGCTGGTGCTGTCCGGACCGGCCGCGGAGATCCGCGAGGACGGGCAGGTCGCCGAGGTGTACCTCGGTGTCTCCGTCCGCGCGGGGAAGAACGGGTGAGCGCCGTGACCGAAGTGCTCCAGCAAGTGGTGGAAGGGATCGGCTCCGGTGCCGTCTACGCCAGCCTGGCACTTGCCCTGGTGCTGATCCACCGGTTCACCGGCATCGTCAACTTCGCACAGGGCGAGCTCGCCATGATCTCCACGTATGTGGCGTGGCAACTCGTGTCGTCCGGGATGTCGTTCTGGCTGGCGCTGCCGGTCACCCTGGCGGTGTCGTTCGTCGGCGGCATGCTGGTCGAACGGATCGTCATCCGTCCCGTGCGGAACTCGCCCGAGCTGACGACGGTCATCGTCACGGTCGGCCTGTTCATCTTCGTCAACGCCATGGCCGGTCTGATCTGGTCGTTCACCGTGAAGGACTTCCCGCAGCCGTTCCCCGACGGCGGGATCGACCTGGCCGGGGTGCGGGTGGACTGGTCGACGCTCGGGATCATCGTGGTGGTGGCCGTCGTGATGGGCCTGCTCTACCTGCTGTTCCAGCACACCTCCGCCGGTCTGGTGATGCGGGCGGCCGCGTGCAATCCCGCCTCCGCCCGGCTGTCGGGCATCCGGGTGGGCCGGGTGCTGATGCTCGGCTGGGGGCTGGCCGCGACGGTCGGCGCGGTGTCGGGCGTGCTCGTCGCCCCCGTGTTGTTCCTGGAGCCCAACATGATGGGCGGAGTGCTGATCTACGCGTTCGCCGCGGCCACCCTCGGAGGCTTCGACAGCCCGGTCGGCGCAGTCGTCGGCGGCGTGGTCGTGGGCGTCGCCGAGACGCTGGCCGGGGCGTACGTCGGCGTGATCGGAGCCGATCTGAAGGTCGGCGTACCCCTGGTGATCATCCTGGCGGTGCTGCTGGTGCGGCCACAGGGCCTGTTCGGACGGGCGGCGGTGGAGCGCGCATGAGAACGATCCTCACCACACTCGGCACCGGCCGCGCCCGGAGCCTGCGGGCCGCGCTCACCGCGCTGCTCGCGGCTGCGGTCGCCGTCGGCGCACCGTTCTACTTCGCCCCGTTCCAGGTGTTCCAGCTGACCATGGTGCTGCTGTACGCCGTGGCACTGGCCGGACTGAACCTGCTCGTCGGGTTCGGCGGCCAGATCTCGCTCGGGCACGGCGCGTTCTTCGCGGCTGGGGCCTACACGGCGGCCGTCATGCTCGACCGCTACGACAGCGCCCACCTGGCCACGCTGCCGGTCGCGGCCGCGGGATGCTTCCTGCTGGGCCTCGGATTCGGAGTGCCCGCCCTGCGCCTGCGCGGGCTGTACCTGGCTCTGGTCACCCTCTCGTTCGCGGTGTTCCTGCCACCGCTGCTCAAGCGGCTCGAGCCGGTCACGGGCGGCTCCATGGGACTGACCGTGGACAAGCTGCAGCCGCCCGCGTGGAGCGGGCTGGCCGAGGACCAGTGGATGTACCTCGTCGTCCTCGCCGTCACCGCGGTGGCCCTGCTGCTGGCCCGCAACCTCCTGCGGTCGCGGGTCGGCCGGGCACTGCTCGCCCTGCGGGACGACGAGAGCGCGGCGGAGGTCATGGGCGTACGGCTGTCCCTGCACAAGACCCTCGCCTTCGCCTGGAGCGCGATGTTCGCCGGCGTCGCAGGGTGTCTGTACACGTGGGTGATCGGCTTCGTCTCACCCGACTCATTCAGCTTCGTCCTGTCGATCACGCTGCTGGCCGGCCTCGTCGTCGGGGGCCTCGCCTCACTGTACGGGCCGCTGCTCGGGGCGGCGTTCGTGATGTACGTGCCGAGCGTGGCCCAGGACGTCAGCGACGCGGCGCCCGGTGTGGTGTTCGGCCTGCTGATCATCGCGGTGATGTTCGTGGCCCCGACGGGACTGGCCGGCCTCGCGGGCCGTGCCCGGGACGCCGCCACCCGCCGCCTCACCCGTACCGCCCCTGCCGCCGGCCGCACGCCCGAGCCCGCGCCCACCACGGCCCCCGCCGCGGATCCCGCACCTGCCGACGCCGAACCCGTGGGCGCACCGCCCCGCACGGAAAAGGAATGATTCACATGCGCAAGACGACTCCTCTGCGGGCGGCCGCGGCCGCGTCCGCCGCCCTGCTCCTCGCCACCGCCTGCAACAGCCAGCGCGGGCAGGACGACAAGGACGCCGCCGCCGACGGCGCGTGCCGGGGCCAGCAGACCACCGGCATCACCGACAAGGCCATCAAGCTGGGCGGGATCTACCCGCTGTCGGGACCGGCCTCCGCGTACGGCACCATCGGCAACGGCGTGAACACCTACTTCAAGTACGTCAACACAAGGGCGGAATCGACGGCCGCACCGTGGAATTCGTCGTCCGCGACGACGGCTACCAGCCGCCCAAGGCGGTCGAGGAGGCCCGCAGACTCGTCGAGCAGGAGAAGGTCTTCGCCGTGTTCCAGACCCTCGGCACCCCGTCCACGGCGGCCGTGTGGGACTACCTCAACAAGCGGAAGGTGCCTCAGCCCTTCGTCGCCACGGGCGCCTCCGTCTGGGGTACGGACGACAAGCACCCGTGGACCACCGGCTGGCAGCCCAACTACGTGTCCGAGGCACGGGTGTACGCGAAATACCTCAAGGAGGAGAAGCCGAAGGCCAAGGTCGCCGTCCTGTACCAGAACGACGACTTCGGCAAGGATCTGCTCGGCGGGTTCAAGGCGGCCGTCGACGGCAGCGGCATCAAGGTCGTCGCCGAGGAGAGCTATGAGGTCACGGACCCCTCCGTCTCCGCGCAGATGACAAGTCTCGCCCGATCCAAGGCGGATGTGCTGCTCGACGTCACCACGCCGAAGTTCGGCAGCCAGGCCCTCGCCGCCGACGCGAAGAACACCGGGTGGGACCCGCTGCACATCGTCAACGCCGTGTCCGCGTCCACCAGCGTGCTCAAGCCCGTCGGGTTCAAGAACGTCCAGGGCCTGGTCTCGGCGACCTACTTCAAGGACCCCGCCGACCCGCGGTGGGCAGACGACGCCGAGATGAAGACGTACAAGGATGCGCTGAAGAAGTACGCGCCCGACTCCGATCCGGACAACCAGTTCAACGCCTACGGCTGGGCCGTCGCCTCCAGCCTGCACAAGGCCCTGGACAGGATGAAATGCCCGACCAGGGAGGGGTTGCGGGACGCGGTGCGCGATCTGAAGGACGTCAAGGTGGACATGCTGCTGCCCGGTGTCACCCTCTCCACCGGGTCCGACGACGCCTTCCCGCTCGAGACGATGCAGCTGATGCGGTTCAAGGGCGAGCGCTGGCAGCTGTTCGGCGAACCGGTGGACACCCGCAAGGAGTTCGGCTCTCCGGAGAACTGAACCCGACACCGCCGGCCGGTGCCTCCTCTAGAGTCGGCCCTATGACGGAGGCACCGGCCCTGGACCGCGGCGCGCGGTCCCGCGACGCGATACTCGACACCGCCGGCGACCTGATGGCCCGCCACGGCTTCGCCGCCACGTCCATCTCGATGATCTCCACCGCCTGCGGTCTGCCGGTCAGTTCGATCTACTGGCACTTCCGCAGCAAGGACGGGATCTACGTCGCGGTGCTGGAGCGCGCCAGGACCGCTCTGCTGGCGGCCCTGCCTCCGGCCGAGGTGCCGGGCGCCGACGTCGCGCAGCGTCTGGACACCTTTCTCGCGGAGCTCGAGGGCGCGTTCCAGCGCCACCCGCGGGGTGTGAAGCTGCTGCTGGGGCTGGGCATGGTGCAGCAGGACGCCAGTACGGCCGCTGTGGCCGAGGTGCGTCACTACCGCGACGCGCTGGTGGACTGGGCCCGGGAGTCGGTGAGCTCCGTCTTCGCGCTGGGTGAGCGCCCCCAGGTGGCGGACGAGATGGCGCGCTTCACGCTGAGGATGGTGAGCGGAACCGCGGTGGCCCGTTGGTTCGAGCCGCAAACCGTCCTGGAGACCGGACCGCTGCGTGTGGCGTTGCTGGGGCTGGCGGCCCACCACGGCGTCACGGTGGGGGGCGCCCCTGGCGAGGGCGCCCCTCCGGCCGCGTCATGACCAGGGGATGACGACCCGGTACTTGCCGCCCGCGGACTGCTCGGGTGGCTCGTGGGCGCGTTCGACGCTCACCTGGCCCGCACCGTGGGCGGTGAGCAGGGCGGCCATCTCCTTTCGCACCGCCGTCCACAGCCGGTCCGGATCGGCCGTGGCGGCGCAACGGAGCCGCACCCGGACGCGGGCCGGCGCCGTCTGCACGATCTGGAACAGGTCGATGCCCGGGATCCGCTCCAGGAGCGTCTCGAAGGCCATGGGCACGATCCGCACGCTGCCGCCGTCCCGGCGCGGAAAGGACAACAGGTCAGCCGCACGGCCACGTACCCTGATCGCCGGTAGCGGGTCTCCGCACGGGCACGCGTCCGGGCGCAGCAGGACGCTGTCGCCGAGGTCGTAGCGCAGGATCGGCTGCGCCCACCGGCACAGGCTGGTCAGGAGCACGGTGAAGGACTCCTGGCCCGGCGGGGTGGGGCGGTGGTCGGCGTCGACGGGCTCCAGGATCAGCCAGTCGCTGTGGACGTGGAGCCAGCCGAACGGACAGCCGTAGGCCAGGGCGAGGCTCTCGTTGCAGCCATAGGTGTCGACCAGGTGCGCCCCGAAGGCAGAGCGGATCCTTCGGCGGTCGTGCTCACTGACGCCCTCGGCCAGCAGTGACACCACGGCCGGCGCGATGCGCAGCCGGCCGGCCAGCTGCTCGCCGGCGAGCAGCGCGATCACGGTGGCGTAGCCGGCCAGGAACACCGGGCGGTACCGGTTGAGCTGGTCCACCAGCTCGGGCAGCGGGCTGTGTACCGACAGCACCCGGCTGCCCCGGGCGGGCAGCCGGCCGGCCGCGCGGGAGCGGACGAGGACGGCGTGCGCGGCCAGATGGCCGCCGGTGGCCACGATGTGCGCCGACCGCACGCGGCGAGCGAGCAGCCGGGCCGTCACCCTGGGGGTGAGTGAACGCCGGGCGGCCCGCAGCGACAGGGCCCTGACCACCGCCGTCGCGCGGTCGTCGAGCAGGAACAGGCCCCGGTGGCCGGTGGTTCCCGACGTGGTGGTGACCAGGTACCGGCCCAGGAAGCGCTCGCCGACGCGTCGCGGATCCGCGACGAAGGCCTGCACACGGTCGAGGGACACCTCCGGGTCGGTGACCCAGTCGTCGAAGCGCGCCATCAGGTTCTGCTTGTGGGTCACCGGCAGCAGGACGGGGTCCTCGACGCGTTCGGGCAGGGCGCGGTACAGCTCGCGGTAGTACGGGGAGTGGGTGCGGGCGAAGTCGATCATCGCGGCCAGCCGTTCACGCTGCCGGTGCGCCAGGGCGTCCAGACCCTGCCGCAGCGTTCGGCGCCCATCCCGGATCAGGGCGAGTGTCGATGTCATCGCACGGCTCCTCCGGGAACGGGAGCGGGCTGCCAGAACGCGCAGTGGTGGTCGGCCGCGAACTCGGTGGTGGGTCCGACCCGTTCCGGTGTCAGCACCTGGATGTGGTCCCCGTCGGCCGTGTAGCGCGGCCAGGGCTCAGTCCCGGGCGCGTTGGGGTCGCCGGTGGCCGCGAAGTGGGCCCAGTAGGCGGTCATCGTG
>NZ_GG657757.1:8203660-8223725 GCF_000158955.1 Streptomyces viridochromogenes DSM 40736
TGGTCGGTGCCGACGGCGGAGTAGGCCAGGTTGGGGGACGGATACGCCGAGGCGGGGTACGTGTCCAGGACCGCGGCCGCGCGGTCGCCGTACTGGAGCCTGATGAGCGCGACATACGAGTCGGGGGTCAGTGGGCCGCCGCCGAGCAGATCCATGTACAGCGCGGTGAAGTAGCGGTATTCGTCGTGGGTGTTGCCGCTCAGCGTCGGGACCGCGTTCACCCGCTCCTCGGCCCACGCCGTGTGCGGGGGGCGGGGGAGGACTCGGGGACCGGTGTTCGGGGCCCACAGGGAGGCCGTCCCTGGCCCGGTGGCGCGGATGAGGTCGGTGGTGGGTACGGCACGCAGGCAGCCCGCCGCGGTCGTCGGGTCGGCGCAGCCGACCGAGGCCGCGAAGTCGCTGCCCTTCCGCTCGGCCGCGTCGAGCGTGAGGGGCGTCAGACCGCCGCCCCCGGCGCACGCTCCGCTCTGCTGGATCGCCCGGTGGAACAGGCCTTTCGCGGTCGGCGAGGCGATGTGGAGGCAGGTGTCCGCCGATCCGGCGGACTGGCCGCCGAGCGTCACCCGGTTCCGGTCGCCGCCGAAGGCACCGACGTTGCGCCGCGCCCAGCGCAACGCCGCCTGCTGGTCCATCAGGCCGTAGTCGCCGGACGCGTGGTCCGCGCTCTCGGCCGACAGGGCGGGATGGGCCATGAACCCCAGTGCTCCGAGGCGGTAGTTGACCGTCACCACGACCACGCCCCGCGCGGCCAGTGCGGCACCGTCGTAGTCGCTGCCCGCGCCGTATGCGTTGGCGCCGCCGTGCAGCCACACCAGCACCGGCGCCGGCCGGCCGCTGCCGCGGGGCGGTGTCCAGACATTGAGGTACAGGCAGTCCTCCACGGTGCTACCCGTGCGGTTGGACTCGCCGGGCAGGACGGGGCCGCCGTCGGGGAGCAGCGTCAGCGGTAACTGGGGGCAGGGGTGGGCCGGTGCGGTGGCGTTCCGTACGCCGGACCACCGCGCCGCGGGTCGCGGCGGACGCCAGCGCAGTTCACCGGTCGGCGGGGCGGCGAACGGGATCCCCTGGAAGACCCGCCCGCCGTCGCGGACGGCCGCGCCCCGCACCCAGCCCCGGTCGGTGCGCACGACCAAGGAGTCGGGGCCGGAAGCGGCGCCGGCAGAGGGCGGGGGAAGGGTCAGGGACAGGAACAGGGCCGCGAAGGCGGCTGTGGCGCGGGCCAGAGTGGGGCGCAGGCGCGGGACTCTCACCCGTCCCTCCGAGTGACGGTGCGGGCAGGGGGCGCGGCGCGGGATCATGACGTGGCCTCGAAGGCTCCGATGTCGCAGGCGGCGCCCTGGGGGCGGGTGACGCCGCGCTGATCGGTGGCCGGGCAGCCGTCGGCCGCGTCCAGGGCGGGGCTGCCGGGCCGCAGCGCGACGGTGTCGGTGGGGCCGCCGTTGTCCGCGAGTGGTCCGATCAGGGGCGTGCGGCTGGGCAGATCGCCCGCGCCCGTCAGCCGGCAGCTGCCGTCGCCGTCGAGGTTGTGGCCCTGCGACGTGATGGTGGCGAAGGCCTTCTCGCAGTCGGCGGGCGCGCCGTCGACGGTGTTGTTCGCGATGACGGAGTTGCGCAGCGTCATGCGCCCGAGGGGCAGATCGATGATGTCGGGGATCGGTGAGGGCAGGCTGTCGAGATAGGCGGGGGCGATGTTGATCCCGCCCCCGCCATCGCTGGAACTGTTGCCGGTGATGGTCGAGTTGAGGATCTCCACGGGCCCCGTTCCCCTGATGTCGATGCCTCCGCCGTAACCGGCGAGGCTGCCGGGGCGGTCGCCGGGGTTCGTCACCCGGTTGTCCGCGATCGTCGAGTTGGTCACGGTGCCGGTGTCGTCGAACCTGATGCCGCCGGCCTCTCCCGCGACGTTCCCGCTGACGGTGCTCTCGATCAGATCGAGGTGGGAGTCCGGGACGTTGAAGATGCCGCCGCCGTAACCCGCGGAGTTCCCGGTCACGGCCACTCGTCGCAGCGTCATGTGATGTCCGTTGGCGATCGCGCCCCCACCGGTGTCGGTGATGGGCAGTTCGCGTTGCGCGGTCTTTCCTCCGGTGATCGTCAGATCGGACAGCCGGCTATCCGCCTGCATGCGGAAGGCCCGGTCCAGGCGGTTGGCGTCGATGACGGTGGTCCGCGCGCCCGCGCCCTTGATCGTGACGGGGGCGGCGACGTTCAGGTCGCCCGTGGTGGGGTCGGGGTTGTCGCCGATGATCAGCCGCGGGTCGGGCGGGATCGTCAGCTTGTAGTGGCCGGGAGGCAGCGTGATCGTACTGCCCGGCCGGGCGTTGGCGGCCATCACCGCGGCACGCAGGCTGCACGCGCCCGAGGCGGTGCGACACCGGCCGTCCGCCACGTCGGCGTCGACCGTGTCGGACGTGGTGTCCACGGTGAACTCCGCGGGCCCGGAGGGCGCGGGAGCCGCGGCATGGGCGACGGGAGGCAGGGCGGTGGCGAGGAGGACGACGGCGATGGCGGCCGTGACGGCTGTGCACTTCATGTGGAACCCCTCTCGGAGAGGCATCAGGGCGTACCAGGACTCGGCTTTCTGCCAGGACTTCGTGCTGGTGAGCGATGCGCGGCTCGTACGGGGAACGGCGTCGGCGCTTCCGGGGGCGCGCCTCGTGGGTACCGCCCCTCGGTCTGGAGGGAGCGTTCCATTCAGACCGCCTCGTGTCCACCGACGGACCGGAAATGGCCGGATGGGGATGTCACCGCCACGGGGCGGGGGACCGAACCGGAAATGGCATACTGCTGGTCCGATGAGCGAACCAACCAAGGGGGCCGCACGCCCCGCGACCAGGCGTGATGAGCAGCGCGAGGCCTCCCGCCGCGGGCTCTTGAAGGCGGCGGTGGAGATCCTCGCGGAGGAGGGCTATCGCAGTCTGACGGTGAAGAAGGTCGGCGACCGTGCCGGAGTCAGCCGAGGCATGGTCAACTACCACTTCACCTCCAAGGCTGGGCTCGTGGAGGCCGTGGTCGCCGATATCCGCGGGACGTTCATCGACGTGCTCCGGGCCCGGCCCGGGTACGCCCGGATGAGCGGACTCGAAGCGGTACTGGCCAAGCTGGACCAGTTCTTCGCCCGGCTGGCCGAACCCGGGCCGGGGCTACGGGCGCGTGCGTTGCTGGTGCTGCTCGTCGAGGCGGTCGGCAGCGCCGACGGCGTCAAGGACGTGATGGCCGAGCATCTCAGCCTGGTGCGGACCGGTGTCGAGGAGGACATCCGGCGCGGGATCGCGGACGGCAGTATCCGGCCGGACCTGGACACGGTCGCGCAGGCGTTCCTGGTGGAGAGCGTCGCTCGCGGCGTGCTCCTGCAGTATCAACTGGACTCCGCCCGCACCCGCCTTGCGGACATCGCACGAGCCGCCCACGAGACGCTGCTGCTCGGACTCACGGCCACGCGGGGCGAGGGCTGACCTCCCGGTCGCGCGTCATACGGCACTGAGCCCGCCGTCCACCACCAGGCTCTGGCCCGTGATGTAGGAGGCGCGGTCGGAGAGCAGGAACGTGACGGCCTCCGCGACCTCCCAAGCGGTGCCCTGGCGACCGAGGGGAATGCGCTCGAACGAGGCAGTACGGGACGCCCGCCCGGCGGAGGCCTGTCGCCCCATGGGTGTGTCGATCAGACCGGGGACGACCAGGTTGGCGCGGATCCGGCGGGCCCCTCCCTCCTTGGCGACATGGCGGGTGAGCCCGAACAGGCCGGCTTTGGAACTGTCGTACGCCGGCGAGTTCGTGGCCGCGCGCAGTCCCGCGACGGACCCGATGAACACGACGGCCCCTCCGTCGGCCAGCGCCGGAAGACCGTACTTGGCGGCCAGAAAGGGCGCACGCAGATTCAGGGCGAGCGCCTGGTCCCAGTCTTCGGGGGACGAGCCCTCCAGCCCGGTGCCGAGACCCACCCCCACGTTGACCACCAGTGCGTCCAGCCCACCCAGTCCGCGCACGGCCTCAGCGACCATGGCGGCCGACTGCTGGGCTTCCGTGGCGTCACCCACCACCGTGATGCCCGACCTCCCCTCGCGGCCGACGAGTTCGGCGGTCGCGGCGGCGGCCGGGGCGGCCACGTCCGCGCACGCCACGTCGGCGCCCTCTCGGGCGGCGAGGACGGCGATCGCCCGGCCGTTGCCGACCGGCGCCCGTGGGTCGTCGTCGGGGCGGGTGCCCGCACCGACCACCAGCACCTTGCGGCCGGTCAGATGACGGGCCGGCTGCTCCGGGCGGCCCTCACCCATGGTCCCTTTCCTCCTCCGCGAAGCCGGTGCCGTCGAAACCCGGTTCCAGTTCCACACCGGTGGCATTCAGGAAGAAGGCCACCATGTGGTACTGCCCCACCAGCATGGTGATCTCGATGAGTTCGGCGTCGCCGAAGTGCTCTGCCAGAGCCTCCCAGGTGGTGTCGGACATCGTTGCCGAGCGGCTCAGCTCGTCCGCCGCCCGGAGCAGGTGCCTCTGAAGGTCCGTCCAGCCGGGTGCTTCCGGGTCCTCGGTGACGCGGTCGATGTCCGCGTCCGTCACGCCCGCGGCCCTGGCCAGGGGAAGGTGCCGTCCCCACTCGTACCGTGCGCCGGTGTTCCACGCGGTGCGCAGGATCAGCAACTCGCGCAGCTCTCCCGGCAGTCGGCCCCTGCTCAGCAACTGGCCGCCGAAAGGCATGAATTGCTCGTAGAGATCGGGATGACGCACGAGCGTGGTGAAGATGTTCGGGATCCGGCCCCCGGGGTCGTGGGGTGCGATGGCCAGCAGTTCCCGGGTCCGTGCGTCCCACTGTTCTTCGGGGAGCGGCGTCAGCCGCGGACGGGTCTGCCGGGCGGCTTCGTTGCGCTGTGACATGGCGACCTCCAGTCTCCGAGGGACTCACCCTAGGAGACTGGCTGAACGCTTAGCAAGTGAATGGCCGGGAGTGGCGGGAGTGGTCAGCCGGCCGGGTCGAGAAGGATCTTGCGGACACCGTCGGAGCGGCCCGCGAACAGTTCGTACGCCGCGGGGCCTTCGGAGAGGGCGAAGCGGTGGGAGATCACGACCTCGGGCTGGATCCGGCCGGCCCGGGTGAGGGCGATCAGGGGCGGGAGTTCGTAGTGCACCGAGCACAGCCCGATGGCGAACTCCAGTTCCTTGACCTGCGCCAGCCCCATGTGGAACGGGAACGCCTTGTTCTGGCTGACCCCGATGACACTGACCCGGCCGGCCTGCCGGACGGCCTTGAGGGCGAGTTCGATGGTGGCGTCGGAGCCCACGGCCTCCACCACGGCGTCCGGCCCGCGACCGGAGGTCATCTCCCGGACGGCCGACCGCACGTCGTCGCCCTCGACCGGCTCGACGCCCAGGCCCGCGGCGAAGGTACGGCGCTCCGCGACCAGGTCCACGCCCAGCACCCGTGCCGCGCCCATCGCGAAGGCGGACTGGGCCGCCATGAGGCCGACCGGGCCGAGGCCGACGACCAGGACGGTCTCACCGGGTTGGATGCGGGCACGACGGCAGCCGTACCAGGCGGTGGGGGCGTTGTCCGTCAGGACGACGGCGGCCTCGTCGGAGATGTCCTCGGGCAGGTGCACCAGATTGACGTCGGCGTAGGGCACGGCCAGGACCTGGGCCTGGCTGCCCTGGAGCTGCGGGCTCACTCCGTAGCAGAGCTCCGTGCTCGACTTGGCGCGCTCGCACCGGGCGGTGAACCCGGCCGCACACTGCCGGCAGTGCGCACAGCCGACCGAGGCGGGCACCAGAACCCGGTCGCCGGGCTGGAAGCGGGTGACCTGGCCGCCGGTCTCGACGACCACGCCGACGCACTCGTGTCCCGGCGTGTAGCCCAGTTCAGGGCTGAACCCGTTCCCGCCGTAGATGTGCAGGTCGCTGCCGCAGATCCCGGCCGCGGTCACTCGCACCACCGCGTCGGCGGGGCTGGTCACGGCAGGGTCGGGGACCTCGCCGTAGCGGATGTCGTGACGGCCGTGGTAGGTCAGTGCCTTCATCGGATCTCTCCCTCCCTTTCCCTTCCTCCCCTCGGCCCGGTCAGTCCGCGATCTTCAGCACCAGCTTGCCGCGGTTGTCACCACGGAACAGGCGCATCAGGGTTTCGGGGAACTCTGTGACCGAGCCGGACACCACGTCCTCCAGGGACTTCAGCCGGCCCTCCGCCCGCCACGTGGCCATCTGCGCGATGCCCTCGGCGTACCGGTCGGCCCAGTCGAACACCACGATGCCCGTCATGGAGGCGCGGTTCACCAGCAGCGACAGGTAGTTGGCGGGGCCCTGCGGCTTGGTGCTGTTGTACTGGGAGATCGCGCCGCAGACGACGACGCGGGCGCCGCGTGCCAGCCGCAGCAGTACGGCGTCCAGCACGTCGCCGCCGACGTTGTCGAAGTACACGTCGACGCCATCGGGGGCGTGCTCGCGCAGCGCCTTGCGGAGGTCCTCGCTCTGGTAGTCGATCGCGGCGTCGAACCCGAACTCGTCGACCACCATCCGGCACTTGGCCTCGCCACCGGCGATACCGATGACCCGGCAGCCGAGGATCTTGGCGATCTGCCCGACGACGCTGCCGACGGCCCCGGCCGCTCCGGAGACCACGACGGTCTGCCCGGGCTCGGGACGCCCGACCTCGATCAGGCCGAAGTAGGCCGTCAGGCCCGGGATGCCGAGTGTGCCGAGATAGGTCGGCAAGGGGGCCGCCGCCGGGTCGACCTTGGTCACGCCGCGCCCGTCCGACACGCAGTACTCCTGCACACCGAACGTGCCCGACACATGGTCGCCGACCGCGAACCCGGAGTGGCGGGAGGCGATCACCCTTCCGACCGCGCCGGCGCGCATCACCTCGCCGATCTCCACCGGGCGGATGTAGGACCGGCCGGCGTTCATCCAGCCGCGCATCGCGGGGTCGATCGACAGACAGAGCACCTGCACCAGGAACTCGCCGTCGCCGGGCTGCCCGGCCGGCTCCTCGACGTGCTCCCAGTCGGTGGGGCGCGGCTCTCCTACGGGGCGTGCGGCCAGGCGTATCTGGCGGTTGATCGTGCTCATCTCCGGCGGCTCCTTCGGCAGTCCATGCGACATTCCCCGAGTTCATACCGGCTAGTCGGTATGGAGAGGGAGCGTACGGGTGCCGTGCCGTCCGAGACAAGAGGGGGCCCGGTGCGACACACGGCTCGTGCCGGGGTGACCTATTCGCCGGGCACTCCGTGGTCGCGGACAGCACGCGCGGTCGTGCCCCACCAGCGCCGTGCGTAGCGGCTCAGGACGGCTGCCTCGCTGAGCCCGATGTTGCGAGCGACCTGGGCCAGCGGCAGATCCGACTGGATGAGCAGATCCGCGGCCCGTTCACGCCGGACGTCGTCGAGGACTGCCGCGAAGGTCGTTCCCGCTGCGGACAGATGACGCTGCAGGCTCCTCGGCGACATGCCGAGTGTGCGTGCGGCGAAGGCCAGGGTGCCGGGGCCGGTGCCAAGTGACTGCTTCAGAAGTGTTCTGACACGCCTCGTCATAGCGTTGCCCGTGACGGAGGGCTGGGCCTCGAGGTAGGCGAGCGCCACCCGGCGGGTCAGCTGGTCGCCGCCCTGGACGGGGCGTCCGGGAAGATCACTCGCGACACGGAGGAGCGCTTGCGGCTGGGCGAAGTTCACCTGGGACCCGAACAGTTCCTCGTAGCGCGCGCGTGCGGCCACGGCATGATGCGGCAGTTCGACGGTCCGCAGGCCGTACGGTCCGTCGAGCAAGGAGATCAGGACGCGGTGGAGGAAGAGCAGACCCATCTCGACGCTCTGCGGGGGCACCCGGGCGCCCGGCGGGTAGCCGTACCGCACGGCGACCGCCGTGCGATCGCCGTGCGGATCGGTCCCCAGGGCCACGCGCAGATTGCGGTCGTGGACGAACAGATAGCGCGACGCGCATTCCAGGGCTTCGGCGACGGTCGCGGAGTTCTGCACTGCAACGGCCAGCGGGCCGAGCATGCTGAGGTCCTGCTCGAGGGCGACCCGTAGTCCGAGGTCGGGGCAGTCGAGCCGGCGAGCGGCGGTTTCGAGGAGGACGGCCACGGTGGTGTCCTGCACCAGCAGCTCGTCGTCGTCGAGCACGCCCCTCGGGGCTCCGGCCGACCGTGCCAGGGCGTCGGCGTCCCCGCCGAGCTCCTCGACGGTCCGCCGGACCCCACGCAGTGCCGCTGAGCGCACCCAAGCCATGACCTCCATGGTCCGGCCTTGGCGCGATCGGTCAAGTCTGTGGCGTGATCGGTCAACGACGCCCGCTTCCCGCGCGCCTACGTTGACCTCAGCCATCGGGTGCTCCGCTCGTTCGACCCGGTGACCCCGACATGCCCGGGAGGCAGGATGACGCACCGCACCGTGCTCGTCGAACAGCACGGCAACGTCCTGGTGGCACGGCTCGACAGCCCGCCCTCCGCGCTGATGACCCGCGAGATGGTCCTGGAACTCGGGGCGCTGGCACGCCGTGCGGACGCGGATCCGGCGGTGGGCGCCGTGGTGCTCACGGGCACCCACGCGTCGCGGTTCCTCGCCCACTTCGACGTACGGCTGATCCACGGAGGCGCCAAGCGGTCTCCCAAGGTGAGCGCCTCGGTCGTCCGGGCCGGGCTCCGGCTCACCGGCGCGGTGCTCAAGGTGCCGGGCGGCAGCGCACTGCTTGCCCGCTCGCCACTGGTGGGGCTCATGGCCTGGGAGCAGATGAAGGACGTCCTCCACGCCATCGAGACCTCGTCGGCCGTCTGGGTCGCGGCCCTGAACGGGGACACCGGTGGCGGGGGCTGCGAACTGGCCCTGGCCTGCGACTACCGCTTCATGGCCGACGGGCGCTTCGGCATCTCCCAGCCGGAGATCCTCCTCGGGTTCCCGCCCGGCTCCGGCGGCACCCAGCGGCTGGCACGCCTGCTGGGCGGACGCCGTGCTCTGCAGATCTCACTGGAGGGCACACCCATCAGCCCGGCCGAAGCCCAGGAGGTGGGCCTGGTGGACAGAGTCGTACCACCCGACGCGCTGCTCCAGGAGGCCGTCGAGCACGCGGGCCGGCTGGGCCGGCGGCCGAAAGCGGCGATCGGGGCCGTGAAGCGGGCCGTCCGGGAGGGAGGCTCCCTTCCGCTCCGGGAAGGACTGCGGTTCGAGGGCGCCGAATGGCTGGCGGCCACCACGACTTCGGAGTCGCTGGAGGCCCAGCGCGCGTACCTGGCCCGGACCAAGGAGCTCGGTGACGTGGCCGGGCTGGACCCCGCGACGCTCGAAGAGGCGGTGGCGCGCGGGCGGTTCGCCTGACAGCCGGCCGGCCCGCCGCGCTACTCCTGTCCCGGTACCGCCATCTCCCCGAGGAGCGCCCAGTCGTCCTGCGGAATCGTCGCGTTCACGATGCGCGGTGTCTCGGCCAGATGGGGCGGCAGCGTCTGCTGCGCGGCCTTGAGGTGCGCGGACTGCACATGTGCGGCCCCGGCCTCGTCGTCACGGAAGGCCTCGACCAGGACGTACTCGGTCGGCTCGTCCACGCTGCGCGACCATTCGAACCACAGGCACCCGGGCTCGGCGCGCGTCGCCCGGGTGAAGTCGGCGCTGATCTCGGGCCAGCGGTCGGCGTGCTCGGGACGGACTCGGAACTTGGCGGTGATGAAGATCATGGGAGTCCTTTCGCTGATGGGGCAGGCGGGCCGTGCTCGCGTTCCGGCCGCGCCTGCGGGAAACAGGGCTCATGGCGACACGATCGTACGAACCCGGCTTGCCGGTGCCGGCTTGTGGGCCCCACGACACCGGACACGTCGCGGCAATGGCGGACGGATCGTCACGACCGGAGTACCAACGTGCCGTCGGCGTAGGGAAGGACCTTGGCACGTGGCAGGTGCACCAGCACCTCCTCGCCGACCGGAACTCCCTCCTCCCGGGGCATCTTCGCCTTGACGGGCTGTCCGGCGACCTCGACCTCGAGCACGCGCTGCGCGCCGTGGTCACTGACGCTCCGCAGCCGGCCGGGGAAGGTGTTGGGGCCGGGGTCGGTGACGATCTTGACGTATTCGGGCCGGACGCCGACCTGGACCTCGGCGGTGCTCCGGGGGATGTCCCATGCGAAGGACAGCGGCCGGCCGCCCAGCACGAAGGGCCCGTCACCGCGGTCCACGGTCAGGAAGTTCATCGCCGGTGAGCCGATGAAGTAGCCGACGTAGGTGGCCGAGGGCGCCTCGAACAGTTGCTCAGGGGTGCCTTGCTGCACGGCGCGGCCGTCCTTCATGACGATCAGTTCCTGCGCGAAGCTCATCGCCTCGTACTGGTCGTGCGTCACATAGATCACGGTGGGCCGGAACTGCTCGGTGATCTCCCGGATCCTGCGCCGCAGCGAGTGCTTCAGCTGAGGGTCGATCACGGTGAGCGGCTCGTCCATCAGGACGGCCGCCACGTCGTCCCGGACCAGGCCCCGGCCGAGTGAGATCAGCTGCTTGTCGTCGGCGGTGAGCCCGCGAGCGGGCTGCTTCAGCCGGTCGTGCAGGTCCAGGGCCTCGGCGACCTGCCGGACCTTGCTGTCGACCCTCGCCTTGTCCCAGCGCCGGCACTGCAGCGGGAAGGCGAGGTTGTCGTAGACCGTCATCGACTTGTAGATGACGGGGAACTGGAAGACCTGAGCGATGTTGCGAGCCTTCGTGGGCAGTGGGGTGACGTCGACGCCGTCGAACAGCACCCGCCCCCGGGACGGTCTGACCAGGCCGGACAGGATGTTCAGCAGCGTCGTCTTCCCGCAGCCCGAGGGCCCGACCAGGGCATAGGTCCTGCCGGACTCGAAGGTCAGCTTCAGCGGCTTGAGAGCCCACCGCTCCTCCTCGGCACCGGGCGCGTACGCGTGCCCGACGTCGACGATGTCCAACTGCGCCATGTCAACGCCCTTCCACTGAAGCGAGATCGTATGAGGGTGTCCGCACGAGCGCCCCCTGCTCGTCGAAGGCGAACAGCCGGTCGGGACGGAACCGGAGCTTGACGAGGTCGCCGAGGGCGACGTCGTGGATGCCCTCGATCTGCACGACGAAGGGGATCTCGCCGACGGCCACATGGACGAAGGTCTCGGAGCCGGAGATCTCGACGAACGTGACCTCGCCCTCGACTCCGCCGGCGGCCAGGCTGACGTCGGTGGCGCGCAGGCCGAACATGTAGGCGCCGTCGGGCAGATCGGCCAGGTGCGCGGAGATGTGCGTGGCCTCGAAGCCGGCCACCGTGACCTGCCCGCCCTCGAGCCGGCCCGCGAAGATGTTCATGGGCGGGTCGTTGATGATGGAGGCCACCGTGGTGGTCGCAGGGCGTTCGAAGACCTCCTGCGGGGTGCCTGTCTGGACGATCCGCCCCTCGTGCATGACAAGGACCACGTCCCCGAGCATCATCGCCTCGGCGGGTTCGGTGGTCGTGTAGACGACGATCGTGTCGCCCTGGTCAGAGAAGAGGGCCTTGAACTCGTCGCGCAGCTGTTCGCGCAACTTGTAGTCCAGGTTCGCCAGTGGCTCGTCGAGCAGGAGGATGCCGGTACCGCGGGCGAGGGCGCGAGCCATCGCGACTCGCTGCTGCTGGCCGCCGGAGAGCTGGGAGGGCCTGCGCTTCTCGAAGTCCGTGAGCCCCACGCTCGCCAGGCTGTGCCGGACCCGACGCCGGATCTCGTCCCGGGACAGCCCGGCCCGCTTCAGCGGGAAGGCCACGTTGGCGAACACGGTGAGGTGCGGGTAGTTGATGAACTGCTGGTAGACCATGGCGGTGTCGCGCCGCCATACCGGTGTCTTCAGGAAGTCCTCTCCCGCCCGGGTCAGCGAGCCGGAGTCCACTTGCTGCAGGCCGGCCAGGGCCCGCAGCAGCGTCGTCTTCCCCGCCATCGTCCGGCCGATGACGGTGTGCAGCCGTCCCGGCCGGAAGGTGGCGGTCACGTTCCTGAGGTGGTCGACGCCGTCGACGGTCAGGCACAGATCAGTGGCGTTCAGATTCATCGGACCGCTCCCGACAGATTTCCCTTGGACAGCAGGCGCTCCACCCAGAGGGCGAGCAGGATCAGCGGTGCCACGCCGAAGAGCGCGGCGGCGGACAGCGTCCACCACGGTGGAATGGAGGAGTTGAGGGCGACGACTGCCTGGGGCAGGGTCTGGACCTCGGTGAAGGTCAGCCGGAAGGCGAAGAAGAAGTCGTTCCAGCCGAACACGGCGCAGAACATCGCCGCGACGGTCAGCCCGGGCAGGGAGTTCGGCAGGATCGCCCGTACGAAGGTCTGGAACGGCGGGCAGCCGTCCAGCATCGCCATTTCGTCGATCTCCCGGGGGATGCCGTTGAAGAAGTCCACCATCACCCAGACCGCGATGGGCAGCAGGAGCGCGACCGTCACGATGACCAGGCCCGGGACGGTGTCCAGGAGGCCGCCCCACTGCAGGAGGTAGAAGAAGGGGATCACCAGGACGACGGGCGGCATGATTCGTTGGGAGACGAAGAAGAAGACGATGTCGCTGTTCTTGATGAAGCCCAGCCTGAACCGGTAGCGGGACAGCGCGTAGGCGGCCAGGGACCCCAGGGCCAGGCTGATGGCGGACGCGGCGATGGTGACGACCGCACTGTTGATGAAGGGATCGATCACATCGACGCCGCCGGCTCCGCCGAAGATGTTGCGCCAGCCGGTGAGGGTGGGCTCGTACTGCACCCACGGGACGTAGGTGGCACCGCCCTGGACGGCGTTGGCGTTCTTGAAGCTGGTCGTCATCGCCCAGAGGAAGGGTCCCGCGACGAAGCAGGCCCACAGGGCGATCACGGTGTACTTGAACACGGGATACAGACGCGACCTCATGAGGCTCCCTTCAGTTTGAAGGCCCTGGTGAGCAGGGCGGCGACGACCGTGAGCGTGACGATCATCAGGACGAGGTAGGCCAGGGACATCGCCCCGCTGTAGCCGGTCTGCTGATCGCGGAGCCCCTGGATGTAGAGGTAGTAACCGGGAGTCTCCGTGGAGGAGCCCGGCCCGCCGGACGTCAGGACGTAGACGCTGTCGGAGAGTTTGGACGCCTCGATCAGCCGGATGACGACCGCCGCGACCGAGACCGGTGCCATCAGAGGGAAGGTCACCTTGCGGAAGGTGCGCCAGGTGCCGGCGCCGTCGATCGCGGCGGCCATGAACGGTTCCCTGGGCAGGCTGAGCAGGCCGGCCAGCAGCAACAGGAACATGAAGGGGGTCCACTGCCAGACCTCGACGGTCATCAGCGCGACCAGGGCCGGTCCGGACTCGGTGAGCCAGGGAACGTTCGTCAGGCCGACCATCCCCAGCAGGTCGTTCACCGGCCCGAGCGACTCATGGAAGATCGTCTGCCAGATGGCGGCCATCACCACGGGAGTGGTCATCATGGGGACGAGGAACAGCACCCGCCAGAATCTGCGGCCGCGTACCTCGCGCCAGACCAGCAGGGCCATGCCGAACCCGATGATGTACTGGATCAGGACGGTGCCGCCCGCCAGCAGGATCAGCCGGGTGATGGAGGCCCAGAAGCGGCTGTCGTGCAGCATCGCGGTGTAGTTGGCCCCTCCGATGAAGTCCATCCGAGGGTTGCTGACGTTCCAGCCGGAGAAGCTGACGCGGATCGTGAACAGCAGCGGGAAAATGATGATCAGAAAGAGCGTGAGCAGTCCTGGCAGCAGGAACATGCCCTTGTGCCGGCGCAGGCCGTCCATGGTTCTCCTTGCGGAAGGGGCGGGAGTGCCCGGGTGGCCGGCCGGTGCGGTCCGGCCACCCGGGGCGTCCTGCGTTCGGATCAGGACTTGTCCTCGAGCGCGACCACGTTGCGATAGGCGCTGCGGACCTTGTCCTTGCCGATCTGGTCGGTGATCTCGGCCCACTCGCCGGCCACGCCGTCCAGTGCCCGCTGCGGGGACTCCTGGCCCGCCAGCGCCGCGGCGACGCCGTTGGCCAGCGCGGACATGTACTGGTTGACGCCGGGCACACGCAGGTCGAAGACGCGGTTGGGGTTCTCCTCCATGCCCGAGAGCGTCTTCACGTACGCCTCGGCGACGTCCTTGTCCCAGCCCTGCTTCTCCCAGAACGCCGGGTCGAAGTGGGACATGCGGTAGGGGTTGACGCCGAAACGTCCGATGGTGAGGTCGAGCGCGGTGTTGGCCTCGTTGCCGAAGAAACACAGGTAGTCGAAGGCCATCTCCTGGTGGCTGGACGCCTTGGCCACCGCGGAGGTCCATCCCCAGGTGAAGTAGGCCGCCTGATTGGCCTTCTTGTCCCACGCCTTCGTGGTGCGGTTGTAGACCTCCGACGAGCCCGGCAGCGGCGCCGCCTGAACCGTGTTGCGGATCTTGCTGTCCGGCTGCTGGGCCTGGATGAAGGCGTCGTCCCAGGAGTAGGACATCAGCGTCTGGCCGCCTCCGAAGGAGAAGATCTCGTCTCCCAGGCCGAAGTTGGCGCCGCCGGGCGCCCAGGTGGACTTCGCCTTCACCATGTCCTCCAGGGCGCGGACGAAGCCGGGCGTGTTGATCAGCGGCTTCATGGTCTCGGCGTCGAAGAAGACACCGCCCTTGACCTTCGGGTTCTTCACGTACGGCGCCGCACGGCTGATGAACGCGGAGAAGGTCAGGTCATCGCGCTTGGTGACCTCGGCGCTGCCGTAGTTCTTCTTGCCGTCGCCGTCGAAGTCCTTGCCGCTGAAGACCTCGGCCGTCTCCTGGTATTCCGCCCAGGTCGTGGGGACCTTCAGATCCTTGCCCGTGGCCCTCTTGTACTCCGCCTGCCACTTGGGGTCCTTCAGCACATCGGTGCGGACCTTGAGGTAGTGCCGGTCACCGTCCACCGGGTACTGCACGACCTTCCCGTCCCAGGTCGCCACGTCCATGTAGGACTGGGTGACGTCCCGCATGCCGGGGGTGTTCAGGTACTCCTCCGGCACCGGTGCCAGGTACGGGGCCATGTCCCCGATCCACAGGGACGGGTAGAACATGACGTCGTACGCCGGCTGGCCCGCCTGAAGGGGCGTGAGGATCTTCTGGTGCAGCTCGCCGAAGGGGACGTTGACCACCTCGACCTTCCCGCCGGTGATCTCCTCGAACTGCTTGGCGTGCAGCTGCGTCGGCTCACCGATGACCGGAACGGCATGGCTGATGATCTTCAGCGTCTGTCCGGAGTAGTCCTTGCGGCTGATCGACTCGTAGCTGCAGGGGCCGGGTCCGTCCTTGACCTTCGTCGCCGGGTAGCTCTTGCCGTACTTCTGGTAGCTGATCTCCGAGCCGGGCTTGAACAGCGCGGCCTTCTGCTTGGACTTGTGCTGTGCCTCGCTCTGGGCGGTGCACGCGGTGGCGGTCAGGGCCGCCACGGCCGCGACGGCGACCACACGCGTATACGGTCTGCTGCGCATCAGGCTTCTCCTGCGTATCAGGGGATCAAGATCGCTCGGCCGCGCACGGCACCGGCGTCCAGGTCGTCGAGGGCCTGCCGGAAGGAGGCGAGGGGGTACCGCTGGGTGTGCAGGGCGACGTTGCCGCGGGCCGCCAGCACCATCAGCTCGGAGAGGTCGTTGTAGGACCCCACGAGATTGCCGATGAAGTTGATCTCCGTGGAGATGACGTCGATGGTCGGCACGTGGAGGTGGCCGCCGTAGCCGATGACGTATCTCAATGTGATACACGCCGTAGGCGCGAGCCCGCCGGGCTGTTCCAATCACTCCACCGAGGAATGTGACGCGCGCCGCACGGGAGTGTTAAATGCCCCGACACCAACCCGGGAACTCACTGAGAGCAGCCAGAGAGCTCTATCTGGAGGTCACCAACGATCCGAGCGCCCGGCCGCTCGTGGTCGCCTCATGGCAACGCTCGATCGAGTACGAGGTGAAGTCGGGCAGCCTCAACGCCCCCTACCTGGACAACCCCAATCTGGACAGCCCCCTGGCCAGGGCGGCGCTGCCCATCCTGGACACGCTGCACGAGCAGCTCGCCGACGACCCGGTCTCCACCATGATCACAGACCGGAACGGCGTCGTGCTGTCCCGGAAGGTGTCCCACGAGGGTCTGACGACGCACCTCAATCGTGTGCGTCTGGCCCCGGGCCATGTGTTCTCCGAGCGGTACGTGGGCACCAACGGCATCGGGACCGCGCTGGCCAGCGGCCGCCCTGTCGTGATCGCCGGGAGGCAGCACTACGTCGAGGACCTGCGGGAGTTCCACTGCGCTGCCGTACCGATCCTGCATCCCACTCGGCGCACCCTGCTGGGGGCGTTCAATCTCACCAGCATCCGTCAAGGCTCCGACGGCATGCTGATGGCCTTCGCCCGCTCGGTCGCGGCCCAGATCGAGGCCGAGATCGAGGCGATCACCTCGCGGCGCGAGCGGGCGCTCTTCCAGGACTACATGGAGGCGTGCTCCTCGGCGCGCCCGGGACCCGTGCTGGCTCTCAACCGCGATGTCGTCATGATGAACGAGCAGCTCAGCACCGCCGTGACCGGTCCCGATCACCATGCGCTGCTCGACCACGCCCGTGAGATGGCCGACCATCCCCGGCTGGAGGGGACCCGCAGCATCCCCTTGCCCTCGGGGCGCGTCGCCGAACTCAGGATCAGTCGCTGCCGGCGCGAGGACAGCGACGCGGGCGCCGTCTTCCGGGTCCGGCTGATCGGACGGGCCCAGTCCACACCCGCGCTTTCCGTCCCGCCGGTCCGCTCCGGCCTGGGACTGGTGGGCTCGGCCCCGCACTGGCTGCGCGCGGTCGCCGACAGCGAGACAGCGTTCGTCGCCGGGACATGGCTTCATCTCCTGGGCGAAGCCGGCGTCGGCAAGAGGACGCTGGTCGAGGCCCTGCACCGGGCCCACGGCGCAGGACGCCGGCTTCAGACACGGGAGGCGCCGCTGTCGGATTCACCTGCCGTCACCGAGTGCTGGCTGCACGACATCGGCGAACTGCTCGCCGAGCGGTCCGACGTACTCCTCCTCAGCGATGTCCACCTGCTGGGCGACCAGCTGCGGCAGCGGCTGACGGACCTGCTGCTGCGGCGGGACGGCGGCGCGACCGCGCAGGTGGTCTTGACCAGCCAGCCGTCGATGGTCGGCGCCGACGACGAGCTCGACCGGCTCTGCGGCGCCTCGGTGGAGGTGCCCGCCCTGCGCCATCGCTACGGGGACACCGAGCAGCTGGCGCGGTTCTTCCTGCGCAAGTACCGGCCGAGCGGTGAGAGCCGTTTCTCCGGGGATGCGCTGACCGTGCTGCGGCGATGTCCCTGGCCGGAGAACGTACGGCAGCTGGAGTCGGTGATCCGCGGCCTGGCGCGGCAGCGTTCGGGCCGGATGATCCAGGCGCAGGACCTGCCCCCGGAATGCCGGGTGTCGTCGAACAAGGTCCTCACCACCATCGAGGCGCTGGAGCGCGACGCCATTCTGCGGGGGCTGATGGACCACAACTCCAACGTCCAGCGGACCGCGCAGGACCTCGGCATCTCCCGCGCCACGATGTACCGCAAGATGCGCCGCTATGGGATCGTTCCCTCCAGCCTGACGTGACGGGCTGTTCCGGCACGCGTACCGCACCTGTGGCGGGGCGGGCAGGGCGGATCCATCGTGGAGCAAGGAGCCACGACACCCGAAGAACGAGGGTGGAGCACATCGGTATCCGATACGAGGTGGTGTCCGGGGTGGAAAAGCGGATGACAGTGCTCAGTGAGAGCCCGGACGATCCGTTCGCACTGCACCGCGCCGCCTCGGCGGTGCTCGACGACCGGGGGACCGTGGTCGGCTGGAGCCGGCGGGCCGAGGAGTTGCTCGGCCACCCGGGGTCCGAGGTGATCGGCCGTCCGGCCTTCGAGGTCCTGATCGATCCCGGCGACCTGCCGGCCGCCAAGGACGCCGCGGCGATGTGCAGGAGAGACGGCGGCTGGTTCGGCGTACTGGCCGTGCGGCATCGCGGCGGGCGGCTCGTGGAGATGGGTTTCCGGGCCCGTGAGCTGCTGCGCATGGACCAGGTCCGCGAATGGTTCCTCGTCGGGGCGCCCGCTGCGGAGGTTCTCGAGTGGCAGAGGGACCGTGCGGTCCTCGACGGGTTGTTCCGCCGGTGCCCCGTCGGCCTCGTCGTGCACAGCCCCGAGATGACGATTCTGCGGGTCAACAGGGCGATCGAGCAGTTCACCGGGATGCCGGCCGCCTCCTTCCCGGGAATGCCCACGGGCGACCTGCTGGTCGCCGAGGACGCGCGGAGGTCCGTGGAACGGGTACGTCAGGTGATGGAGAGCGGAAAATCACTGGTCGCCAGTGAGCAGTACGCCCGTCTGGAGCGGGATCCGACACGCGTGCGGGCCGCGTCCGTCTCGGCCTTCCTGCTGCAGGACCCCGCCGGGCGGGTCCTCGGAGTGGCGGAGACGGTGGAGGACGTCACCGAGCGCCATCGGGCCCGACGTCGCCTGGCGCTCCTCGACCAGGCCGGTGCCCGTATCGGTTCGACGCTCGACGTGCGGCAGACGGCCCGCGAGCTCGCGGATGTCATGGTTCCCCACCTGGCCGACCACGTGACCGTCGACCTGTCGCAACCGGTGACGCGCGGCGAGGAGCCGGCGCAGGCACTGGCGGGGCCCGTCGTACGGGTCGCGGTCCGCGGCCTCGCGGTCCGGCAGCCCGACCTGCCGCCCCCGGAAGGCGAGCCGGTGCACCCGGCACCCGGCACCCCACAGGCCAGATGCCTGGCCGACGGGCGTCCCCTCCTCGAACCCGTCCTCTCGCCCGACTGGTTTCTGGCGGAGCCGCGCCGGGGCGAGCAGGCGCCGGACCTCTCGGCTCATTCCCTGATCGTGGTGCCCCTGGCCGCGCGGGGCCTGGTCCTGGGCGTGATGAGCCTGTGGCGGTCGCGGCACCCCGAGCCGTTCGAGGCCGACGATCTCACCCTGGCCCAGGAACTCGCCTCGCGCGCCGCCGTCAGCATCGACAACGCTCGACGCTTCACCCAACAGCAGCAGACCGCGTCCACCCTGCAACGCACCCTGCTGCCGAGGACCGTTCCGCACCAGCCGGCCCTCGAAGTGGCCCCTCGCTATCTCCCGGCCAGTACGGCTCCCGGACCCGGAGGTGACTGGTTCGACGTCATCCCGTTGTCGGGGGCCAGGGTCGCGCTCGTGGTCGGCGACGCGGTGGGGCACGGACTGCACGCCGCTGCCACGATGGGCCGACTGCGTACCGCCGTGCACACCCTTGCCACCCTCGACCTGGAACCGGACGAGGTGCTCTCCCGGCTGGACGACCTGGTCAGCCTCCTCGCCGCCGAACAAGAGACAGCCGACGAGCGACCCGCGGGGGAGCAGATCATCGGCGCCACCTGCCTGTACGCCGTCTACGACCCCGTCTCCCGCCGATGCTCCGCGGCGCGAGCCGGTCACCCGCTACCGGTCGTGACCTCGCCGGACGGAGAGGCAGCCCTGTTCGACCTGCCCCCCGGCCCACCGCTCGGCCTGGGCGGGCTGCCATTCGAAACGCGGGAGATCGAACTGGCCGAGGGCAGCCTGCTCACGCTCTATACCAACGGACTCATCGGCGAACGCCATCTGGACGTCGACACGGGCCTGCGACGGCTGTGCACAGCGCTCACCCACCCGGCGGACCCCTTGGAGAAGATGTGCCAGGCGGTCGTCGACTCCCTCGTGCCCGGGCAGCCCGCTGATGACATCGCCCTGCTCATCGCACGCACCCGGGTCCTGCCACCGGAGAACGTCGCCTCCTGGCAACTGCCGGTGGGGCCGACCGCCGCGGCACAGGCCAGAGCGCTCGCCACGACGCAACTCACCCTGTGGGGACTGGAACACCTGGCGTTCGCCACCGAATTGATCGCCAGTGAACTGGTCACCAACGCCTACCGCTACGCCACGGGCCCCGTGACCCTGCGACTCATCCGTGAACGACGTCTTGTCTGCGAGGTCGCCGACGCCAGCCACACCTCACCGCACCTGCGTCGGGCCCGCACCACCGACGAGGGGGGACGCGGCATGTTCCTGGTGGCCCAGGTGACCGAGCGCTGGGGCACCCGCTACACGCGCGAGGGCAAGACCGTGTGGACCGAACAGTCGCTGCTCGGGTCGTGA
>NZ_GG657757.1:8224044-8227175 GCF_000158955.1 Streptomyces viridochromogenes DSM 40736
GAGCAGCGGGACGTCGAACTTGGGGTCGTGCGTGAGGACGCAGACCCACCCGTGCGCTCGTCGGTCTCCGTGCCGCGCAGATAGCGGTGCGGCCACTCCACGACCACCTCGACACCCTCGGGGAAGCGCCGGGGCGTGGCGAAGACCGGGCGGGCGTCGCAGACGGTGACGCGGTAGCCGAGGAAGTCCCCGATGCGGGCCACGGCCGCGGCGTAGTCGATCGCGCCGAAGACCAGCATGCGCGGCGGTGGCGCGAAGGACTGGAGGAACACGCCGACGGAGTCCTCGCGGCGCTGCCCCTCGGGCCCGTAGTGCCGCAGGCCGGTGGCGCCCAGGGCGAGCTCGCCGCGCGCGTCGGCGGTCACGGCGGCGTCCAGGCCGCTCGCGCCGAGCGTGCCCGCGACCCGGTCCGGCCAGACGGCGAGCGTCGCCCCGCGCGGTGCCGGACCGCCGGTCACCGTGGCCACGGTCACCGGCTCTCCGGCGCCGACCGACGCGGCGACCTCACCGAAGGCGGGATCCAGCTCGGCCGACACGGGCCGCACGAGCAGGGTGATCTCGCCACCGCAGGTCAGCCCGACGGCGAAGGCGTCCTCGTCGCTGTAGCCGAAGCTCTCCAGCCGGGCCTCGCCGCTCGCCACGACGTCCCGCGCCAGCTCGAACACCGCGCCCTCGACACAACCACCGGACACACTGCCCACGACCTCCTCGTCCGGACCCACGGCCATCGCCGCACCCGGGTCGCGCGGCGCGCTGCGGCTGACCTCCACGACCGTGGCGAGGCCGAACGGGTGACGGGCCGCGTACCAGCGGCCGAGCACCGGGAGGATGTCACGCACGATCCGCCTCCTTCCACGCGGCCCACCGGGTACCCCGGCGGCGGTTAATTCCGTTGTGGCCTACCGGGTGGGTCTGCTGCACTGCACGGGACGAAGACGTCCCAGAGTCCCGAGGAGCACAGATGCGCACTCCGTTCATGTCCCCCCAGCCAGGAACGGACCTCTCCTCGAAGGACATGACGCTTCGTGCACTCGCTCAACCTCGGGATTCTCGCCCATGTCGACGCCGGTAAGACCAGCCTGACCGAGCGGTTGCTCCATTCGGCCGGGGTGATCGACGAGATCGGCAGCGTCGACGACGGGAACACCCGCACCGACACCCTCGCGCTGGAACGGCAGCGCGGCATCACCATCAAGTCCGCCGTCGTCTCGTTCCCCCTCGGCGGTGTGACGGTCAACCTCATCGACACCCCCGGTCACCCGGACTTCATCGCCGAAGTCGAGCGCGTGCTCGGTGTGCTGGACGGTGCCGTCCTCGTCGTCTCCGCCGTCGAGGGAGTGCAGGCGCAGACCCGTGTGCTGATGCGGACCCTCCAGCGGCTGCGCATCCCGACCCTGCTGTTCGTCAACAAGATCGACCGGCGTGGGGCGGGGTACGAGACGGTCCTGCGGTCGATCCAGGCCAGGCTGACCCCCGCGATCGTGCCGATGGGAACGGCCACCGGCCTCGGCACAATCGCGGCCCGCTGCACCCCGGGCCCCGGCCCGGCCGCCGCCCTCGACGTCCTCGCCGACCACGACGACACCCTGCTGTCGGCGTACGTCGACCACACCCTCACGGACGCGCTGCTGCGCACCTCCCTGGCCGCCCGGACCCGCGAGGCCCTGGTCCACCCCGTCTACTTCGGCTCCGCCGTCACCGGCGCCGGTGTGGACGCGCTGCTGACCGGCATCGAGGAACTGCTGCCGCCGGCCGGCGGGGACGCGGACGGGCCGGTGTCGGGCACCGTGTTCAAGGTCGAGCGGGGCCCGGCGGGGGAGAAGGTCGCCTACGCCCGGATGTTCTCCGGCACCCTGCGCACCCGGGACCGCGTCCCCTTCGGGGCGGACGGCGCCGAAGGCCGCGTCACCGCCGTCAGCGTCTTCGGCCACGGCACGGACACCCGCGGCGAAGCGGTCCGCGCCGGGCAGATCGCCCGGCTGTGGGGTCTGGGCGACATCAGGATCGGCGACGCGCTCGGTGAACCCCGCAAGGCGTACGAGCACTTCTTCGCCCCGCCCACCCTGGAGACGGTCGTCGTGCCCGGCCCGGGCGTGCACCGGGGCGCACTCCACCTCGCGCTCACGCAACTCGCCGAACAGGACCCGCTGATCGGCCTGCGTCACGACGAACGGCGGCAGGAGACCTCGGTGTCCCTGTACGGGGAGGTGCAGAAGGAGGTCGTCCAGGCCACCCTCGCCGACGAGTACGGCCTCGACGTCACCTTCCGCG
This sequence comes from Streptomyces viridochromogenes DSM 40736, assembly GCF_000158955.1. GTDB lineage: Bacteria > Actinomycetota > Actinomycetes > Streptomycetales > Streptomycetaceae > Streptomyces > Streptomyces venetus. The sequence goes on from NZ_GG657757.1 coordinate 8,226,316, forward strand.
AGACCACCCCGCTCTGCGTCGAACGGCTGCTCGGCACCGGACAGGCCGTGGAGTTCATCAAGAAGGACGCGAACCCGTTCCTCGCGACGGTCGGCCTGCGCGTCGAGGCCGCGCCCGTCGGCTCGGGCGTCGTCTTCCGGCTGGAGGTGGAGCTCGGCTCCATGCCGTACGCGTTCTTCAAGGCCGTCGAGGACACCGTGCGCGCGACCCTCGACCAGGGACTGCACGGCTGGCAGGTCCCCGACTGCGTGGTCACCATGACCCACAAGGGCTACTGGCCCCGCCAGAGCCACGCCCACCAGGGCTTCGACAAGAGCATGTCGAGCACCGGCGCCGACTTCCGCGGTCTGACCCCGCTGGTCCTGGTGGCGGCGCTGCGGCAGGCCGGCACCCGGGTCCACGAGCCGATGCACCGCTTCCGTGTCGAGGCACCGGCCGACACCCTCGGCGCCCTGCTGCCGGTCCTGGCCGGGCTCGGGGCCGTACCCGAGACCACGCTGAACCGGGACGACACCTGCGTCCTGGAGGGCACGGTGCCGGCGGCCCGGGTGCACGCCCTCGGACAGCGGCTGCCGGGGCTCACCCGGGGCGAGGGCGAGCTGGAGAGCGCCTTCGCTCACTACGCGCCCGTCGCGCACGGCACGGTCCCCGAGCGTCCGCGCACCGACCACAACCCGCTGAACAGGAAGGAGTACTTGTTGAATGTGACACGAAGGGTCGGCGGCTGAGGTGTGCGCTCTGGCCGAGAGGGAACTTACTCCAGAGTCAGGGGTGTTGACGGTGTCCTGATATCGCCGGACTGTAGTGGACATGCCAACTGTCCGACTGCGTCTGCTGGTTGTCCTGGCTGTCCTCTTCGG
>NZ_GG657757.1:8227275-8278918 GCF_000158955.1 Streptomyces viridochromogenes DSM 40736
GGCTCCCTCTGGTTCGACGACCCGACCCTCACCGTGCGGGGCGGCCGCTTCACCGACGAGTTCGGCCGTGAGACCGTGCTGCGCGGCTACAACGTCTCCGGCGAGACCAAACTCGCCGAGAACAAGGGCCTGCCCTTCGCCTCGGTCGCCGACGCCCGCAAGTCGGCGACCGCCCTGCGCGCCCTCGGCGGCGGCAACACCGTCCGCTTCCTGCTCTCCTGGGCGTACGCCGAGCCCGAGCGCGGCCAGGTGGACACCGCCTATCTGGCCGCGGCCACCGACCAGATGCGGGCCTTCCTCGACGCCGGGATCCGCGTCTACCCCGACTTCCACCAGGACCTCTACTCCCGGTACCTGTTCGACGGAGACAGCTGGTACACGGGCGACGGCGCACCCAGGTGGGCCGTGGAGGCCGGGAACTACCCCGACGAGTCCTGCGGGATCTGCCTCTTCTGGGGACAGAACATCACCCAGAACGAGGCCGTGAAGCGGGCCTCGTACGACTTCTGGCACAACGCGCACGGCGTGCAGGACGCCTTCCTCGCCACCGCCGAGAAGACCATGACGTACCTCGGACAGCACCTGAGCGCCGACCAGTTCAAGGGCGTCGCCGGCTTCGACCCCTACAACGAGCCGCACGCCGGCATCCTCGACTCAGGGCAGACCAGCCGCGCCTGGGAGAAGGACGTGCTGTGGCCCTTCTACGAGAGGTTCCGGGCCCGCATGGACGCGGCCGGCTGGCGGGACAAGCCCGCCTTCGTGGAGCCGAACCTCTTCTGGAACGCCAACCTGGACTTCCAGAAGCAGGAAGGCGGCCTGCTGGACGCCGGGAAACTCGGACCCCGCTACGTCTTCAACACCCACTTCTACGACCAGAAGGCCATCTCCGGGGTCTTCATGTGGGGCAAGGCCGCCGACGGCCAGTACGCGAACGACTTCCGCACGGTCCGCGACCGGGCGTCCGCCGCCCAGACGGCCGCCGTGGTCAGCGAATTCGGCCACCCGCTGGCCGGCAATGTCTCCGACAAGGCGCCGACGGTCCTCAAGGCGATGTACCAGGCTCTCGACTCAAGGCTCAAGGGGGCCGACTGGTGGTCCGACCCGGCGGCTTCCGGGCCGGTGCTCTCCGGATCGCAGTGGCAGTGGGACATCTACAACGGCCGCCACCGCGAGCTGATGAACGGCAACCCCGACAAGGTGCTCACCGCCGGTGACGCCTGGAACGACGAGGACCTGTCCGCCGTACGCCTCGACGACTCGGGCAAGCCCGTGCTGCGCCAGGACGCCCGGCTCCTGGACCGCCTCTACCCGAGCGCCACGGCCGGTACGACCGTCGGCTTCACCTACGAGGACCGCTCCCGGGACGGCTCGACGACGCTGACCTGGAATCCGGTGCCCCAGTCGCTGCCGAACGTGCGGCGGCTGGTGGGGTCCGGGCAGTACGGGCTGCTGCTGTGGCGCTCGAACGGCGGCCCGGCACCCACCGAGCTCCACCTGCCGGCGAGCTTTGCGGCCTCGTCCACCACGGTCGTGTCCGACCTGGGCACGGCCCACACCCCACCCGCCTACACCTCGGCGACCCCGATCGGCGTCGCCCAGGAGCCCGGCGGCACCGGGAGCCGCCGCCTGCTGCTCACCACGCCGGACTCGGGCGTCCTGCACTACGCACTGGTGACCAACGGGGCGACGGCTCCCTCGGCGGACCTGCTGGACGCGGCCCGTTCCGAGCTGGCTGCGTGGGCCGCGAAGGAGGTCACCTAGGGCCTGTCCAGCCGGTCGTCACATGGCCGAGCCGGACGCGCTGCGGGTGGTCGCCGACCGGGACGGACACGACCTTCTCGCCGGTGGCGAAGTCGATGGCCGTGACCCGGTCGGTGCCGCTCTCGGAGACGACGCAGGACCTGCCGTCACCGCTGACCGTGGCCCAGTAGGGCTTGGAGGCGGTGACGAGCGGGCCCTCCTGGAGGGTGGCGCGGTCGACGACCGTGGCGTAGTCGTCCATGGTGCCCGCGACGCACAGCTTCCTGCCGTCCGGGCTCATCGAGAGGCCGTGGTGGCGGGAGTCGTTGACGAACGTGGTGCGGTCGTCGCTGGTCGCCGGATTCTTCGGCAGGGTCTTCGTACGAGTGATCTTGTCGGTGGCCAGGTCGTACTCGAAGAAGCCGTTGAAGAACGACACCTGGAAGTACAGCTTGGACTCGTCCGGCGAGAACACGGCCGGGCCGGACCGCGTCGGAGTAGTCCTTGAGAACCGATCGCGTCAGGCGCTGGCGCATGTCGATGACTTTGACCTGCTGGTACGTGGTCGCGTCGATGACGGTGATGCGCCGGTCGCCCTTCGTCCAGTCCAGCCACGGGGGCGTCGGTCTGCGTGTCCACCTCGCCGATCGACATGTGTAGATGTACTTGCCGTCCTTGGTGAAGATGTTCTCGTGCGGTTTGTCACCGGTGGCCGCCTTGCCGAGCTGCCTGCCGGTGTCGATGTCCAGCACGTGCACCGTGTTGCCGGTCGACGCCGACACCGCGACCCGCTTGCCGTCGGGGGAGACCGCCATGTGGTCGGCGCGGAAACCGGACACCGGGAAACGCCAGTTGAGCCGCCCCGACGCGAGATCGATCGAGACGACGTCGGCGAAGCTCGGCCGGGAGACCACCACCGACTTTCCGTCCGGCGTGGAGTACATGTCGTCGACGAACTGGTCGTGACCCTCGCCGACGCTGTTGCGGATCGTCATGAAGGCGATCCACCGGATCGGATCGGCGTTGATCTCCGCCATCCGCTCGTCCTTGTCGGGGACGACGTCGATCCGGCCGATCTTCGCGAAGTCGCCGGTGGACCTGATGACATCGGCGGTGCCTTCCCAGTTGTTGCCCACGAACAGCACCTCGCGCAGTGCGGCGGTGGTGTCCGGGGCGTCCGCGTGGGCGGCGGTCGCGGGGACGGTGAGGGTCAGGGCTAGGGCGGCGGCCGCGAAGCACAGGTGCCGTCGTCGGAAGGCAGGCATGACTGCTCCTTGGAATCTGAACACAGGTGCTTTCAGAATGAACTTACTGCAAAGTAAGGAAGGGGCGGCCTTCTCCACAAGACCGCGTGCACGACAAAATCGGTGTGCGAACGAAGAGCGTTGGCCGCACCACGAAGGGAGAGCCGGTGCCGGGCAGACTCAGAGCGCCGACCGGCCGCTACGGCGGCAAGACCGCCGAGGAGCGCAAGGCCGAGCGGCGCCAGAGGTTCCTCGACGCCGCACTCCGGCTGTTCGGCGGCGCCCCGGGCTTCCGCTCCACCACGGTCGCGGCCCTCAGCGAGGCCGCCGGGCTGTCCACCCGTCAGTTCTACGAGGAGTTCCGCACCCTCGAGGACGTGCTCGCCGCGTTGCACCTCCAGGTCAACGACTGGGCCGAGTCGGCGGTGCTGGAGGCGGCAGCCGGAGCGGCGGACCTGCCGCTCGTCGAGCGCGCCACCGCGATCTTCCGTGCCTACGCCGCGAACGTCACGGCCGATCCGCGCCGTATCCGCATCACCTTCGTCGAGATCATCGGTGTCAGTGCGCGCCTGGAGGAACAGCGACTCGCCCGCCGGGCCGGCTGGGTCGACCTCATCTGCGCCGAGGCCCAGGCCGCCGCGGCGCGCGGGGAGGCCGCGCCCCGCGACTACCGCCTCGCGGCGACGGCCTTCATCGGCAGCGTCAACGGCCTGCTCCACGACTGGAGCGCCGGCTGGGTCGAGGCGACCCTGGACGAGGTCGTCGACGAACTGGTCCGGCAGTTGCTGGGGATCCTGCGGCCGCCCGGCTGGGCCCCGCAGAGATGACTCAGGTGCGCGGACGCTCGCCCCTGGTCGCCCGGGCCCCGGGAAACGCCCGCCGGTAGCCGCCGGGCGACACCCCGAGGTGCTTGAGGAAGTGGTGGCGGAGGTTGTTGGCCGTGCCGAGACCGCTCAGCTCCCCGATTCTCTCGACCGGCAGGTCCGTCGACTCCAGGAGTGACCGGGCACGTCCGAGCCGCTGGTGGAGCAGCCACTGCAGGGGCGTCGCCCCGGTGGCCGCCTGCAGACGCCGGTAGAACGTACGCGGGCTCATCGCGGCCCGCCGCGCCAGGTCCGCGACCGTCAGCGGCCGGTCGAGGTGCTCCCTCGCCCACTCGAGGACGGGGGCCAGCCCCTCGTCGTCGCCCAGCGGCACGGGCTGCTCGATGAACTGCGCCTGACCGCCCGGCCGGTGGGCGGGCACCACCATCCGGCGCGCCAGCTGGTTGGCGACGTGCGCGCCGAGATCGCGCCGCACCAGATGCAGACACAGGTCGAGCCCGGCGGTCAGCCCCGCACTGGTCAGCACATCACCGTCGTCCACGTACAGCACCGACGCGTCGACCTCCACCTTCGGATAACGCTCCGCCAGTTGCGCGGTGTGCATCCAGTGGGCGGTCGCGCGCCGCCCGTCGAGCAGGCCGGCCTCGGCCAGTGCGAAGGCGCCGGTGCACAAGGACACCATGCGGGCACCCGCCTCGTAGGCCCGGCGCAGCGCGGTGATCAGCTCCGGCGGCAGGGGCATGCCCTCCTCGACGCACGGGTCGGGCACCGACGGCACGATGACGGTGTCGGCGCCGACCAGGTCGTCCAGTCCGTACCGGGTGCGCAGGCTCAGCCCCTGCGGGCCGTCCTCCGCCCCGCCCCCGGTCCCGCACAGCCGCAGGTCGTACCAGGGGTCGGCCAGATCGGCCTGCGGCTTCCCGAACACCGTGCAGGGGATGCTCAGTTCGTACAGGTCCCACGAAGGGACCCCGATCTCCTCGGTCACGACCACCGCGACGGAACCGGCACTCATGGTCCGCAGCCTATGGCAGGAATTTGGTGGAGGCCGTCACCCCTGTCACTGTTTCCGATCTTCGCACGCTGCGAACGTGGGCCGTACGTGATCACACGTCACCTGTGAACGTCTGACGAGGAGTTGGATATGAACGCAGAACACTCGGCCGTCACCGTCCTCGGACTCGGCTCGATGGGCTCGGCACTGGCCGCCGCGCTCCTGGACCGGGGCCACCCGACGACCGTCTGGAACCGGTCCCCGGACAAGGCCCGTTCCCTGGCCGAGCGTGGGGCACGCCTGGCCGCCACACCCCAGGAGGCGGTCGCGGCCTCCCCGCTCGTCATCGCCTGCGTACTGGACTACGAGGCGCTGTACACCGTCCTCGACCCGGTCGCCGGCGACCTGGCGGGCAGAACCCTGGTCAACCTCACCTCCGGCTCTCCCGAACAGGCCCAGGAGGCCGTCCGGTGGGCGCACTCCCACGGGGTCGACTACCTCGACGGTGCCATCATGACCACGCCGCCCGGCGTCGGCGACCCCGCCGTGATGCTCCTGTACAGCGGCTCCCGCCAGGTCTTCGAAGCCCACCGTCCCACCCTGGCGACCCTCGGCGACCCCCTCCACCTGGGCACCGACCCGGGCCTCGCCTCCCTCTACGACGCCGCGCTCCTCGGCCTGATGTGGTCCACCATGACCGGCTGGCTGCACGGCACCGCCCTGGTCGGCACCGAAGGGACCCCCGCGACCGACTTCACACCTGTCGCGATCCGCTGGCTGGACACGGTGGCCCGGCTCCTCACCACCTACGCGCCCCAGGTCGACGCCGGCCACTACCCGGGCGACGACGCCACGGTCGACGTGCAGATCGCGGCCATCGACCACCTCATCCACGCGGCGGCGGCCCGGGGGATCGACAACGCGCTGCCCGAGCTGCTCAGGGCCGCCATGGAGAAAGCCGGCGCCCAGGGCCACGGAAAGGACAGTTACGCCAGCCTGATCGAGGTGCTGCGGCCCGCGCCGAGGGACTGAGCGGCTAGCCCGACACCAGCACCACGAAGTTCACGGCCGCCACCAGCGCGAAACCGAGCAGCAGGCCGGCCAGCAGCCGCGTGCGGAGGCCTCGGTACACCGCCCCGTACTCGTCCCGCAGCTCCTCCCCACGCCGCACGGTCCGCCGCCAGGAGGCCCGGGCGAGTTCGAGGTGCTCCGCCGCGAACAGCCGCTCCACCTCCTGCCGCTGGGCCTCGGTCAGCCAGTCGAGCCGCGCGGCGAAGCGCTCGGCGGACGCGCGGGCCTCCGCGTGCGCGGCCGCCGCCAGCAGGTGGCCCTCGACCTCGTTGTGGAACGCCCGCATGTCCACGGGAAGACCCTCCATGGCGGTCACCGGAGCGTCAGCTCCCGCTCCGCCGCCGCGACCTCCGCATGGTGCAGGTCGAACGCCGGGGACTCGCTGCGGATGCGGGGCAGCGCGACGAAGTTGTGGCGGGGCGGCGGGCAGGAGGTGGCCCACTCCAGGGAACGGCCGTAGCCCCACGGGTCGTCGGCCGTGACCCGCTCGCCGTACTTGGCCGTCTTCCAGACGTTGTAGAAGAACGGCAGCATCGACATGCCGAGCAGGAACGAGAAGACGCTCGACACCGTGTTGAGCGTGGTCAGGCCTTCCACCGCCAGATAGTCGGGGATCCGCCGCTGCATGCCCTCGGCGCCCAGCCAGTGCTGGACCAGGAACGTGCCGTGGAAGCCGACGAACAGCGTCCAGAAGGTGATCTTGCCGAGGCGCTCGTCCAGCATCTTGCCGGTGAACTTGGGCCACCAGAAGTGGAAGCCGGAGAACATCGCGAAGACCACGGTGCCGAAGACGACGTAGTGGAAGTGGGCCACCACGAAGTACGAGTCGGAGACGTGGAAGTCGATCGGCGGCGAGGCCAGCAGCACACCCGTGAGTCCGCCGAACACGAACGTGATCAGGAAGCCGGTCGCCCACAGCATCGGCGTCTCGAAGGACAGGCTTCCGCGCCACATGGTGCCGATCCAGTTGAAGAACTTCACACCGGTCGGGACCGCGATGAGGAAGGTCATGAAGGAGAAGAACGGCAGCAGCACACCGCCGGTGACGTACATGTGGTGCGCCCACACCGTCACGGACAGGCCCGCGATCGCGATGGTCGCGCCGATCAGACCCGTGTAACCGAACATCGGCTTACGGGAGAAGACCGGGATGACCTCGGAGATGATGCCGAAGAACGGCAGGGCGATGATGTACACCTCCGGATGGCCGAAGAACCAGAACAGGTGCTGCCACAGCAGTGCCCCGCCGTTCGCCGGGTCGAAGATCTGCGCCCCGAACTTGCGGTCCGCCTCCAGGGCGAACAGCGCCGCCGCGAGGACCGGGAAGGCGAGCAGGACCAGGACACCGGTCAGCAGCACGTTCCACACGAAGATCGGCATGCGGAACATCGTCATGCCCGGGGCGCGCATGCAGATGATCGTGGTGATGAAGTTGACCGAGCCGAGGATGGTGCCGAAGCCGGAGAAGGCCAGACCCATGATCCACATGTCGGCGCCGATGCCCGGGCTGCGGACCGCGTCCGAGAGCGGGCTGTAGGCGAACCAGCCGAAGTCGGCCGCGCCCTGCGGGGTCAGGAAGCCGCCCACCGCGATGAGCGAGCCGAACAGGTACAGCCAGTAGGCGAACATGTTCAGCCGGGGGAACGCCACGTCGGGCGCGCCGATCTGCAGCGGCATGATCCAGTTCGCGAAACCGGCGAACAGCGGCGTCGCGAACATCAGCAGCATGATCGTGCCGTGCATCGTGAACGCCTGGTTGAACTGCTCGTTCGACATGATCTGCAGACCGGGCCGGGCGAGCTCGGCGCGCATCAGCAGCGCCATCACGCCACCGATGACGAAGAACGCGAACGACGTGACCAGGTACAGCGTGCCGATCGTCTTGTGATCCGTGGTCGTCAGCCACTTGAGGTGCCTCATGCCCCGCCTGTGTCCGCCCCTCGCCCGGGCGTCACACTTCGACGACGCGACGAGAATCACGGAAACGGCTGTGACGATCGAGAAGGTGCCGGACACGAACGGGACATGAGCAACGACGAGATCTTCGCCGCTGCCTACCGCGAGCACTACTGGGCGGTCAGCCGCTATGTCGCGCGGCGACTGGACGGGCGGACCGGCGAGGTGGAGGAAGTGGTGGCGGAGGTGTTCACGGTCGCCTGGCGACGCCGGGCCGACCTGCCGCCCTCCCCGCTGCCCTGGCTGTACGGCGTGGCACGCAACTGCCTGGCCAACACGGTGCGCGGCCACGGACGCCGCCGCCGGCTCGTCGACAGGCTCGGCAACGACGACACCGCCCACGGACGGCACATCGCGGCGGGCCCGGAGGCCGACACACCCGGCGCCTGGGTGCACGAGGCACTCGCCCGGCTCTCCACGGCCGACCAGGAGGTACTGCGCCTGACGGCCTGGGAGGAACTCGCCGTCGACGAGGTCGCCGTCGCCCTCGGCTGCGGCAGACGGGCCGCCGCCATGCGACTGCACCGGGCCCGACGCCGCCTCAGGGCCGAGATCGACCGCATGTGTCCCGAGGCCACGGCGGACACCCACTGCGTGAAAGGGGTCGGCCATGGCTGACGAACTCGAACTGCTGCGCGGCGCCAACCCGGTGCCGTCCCACGACCCCCGCTTCGGCGACGGCCCCCTCGACCACGAGGCCGAGCGCCGACTCGAACGACTGCTCCGGGAGCGGCCCCCCGGCCGTCCTGCGCGCCGGCTGCTGCCCGGCCCGGGCCTGCCCCGGCTCGTCTGGGGGCTCGCCGCCACGGCCGTCGTCGCGGCCCTGGCCGTGACGCTCGTCCTGAGCGGCCCCGGCACCACACCGGCGGTCGCCGCTCCGCGACCCCTCGTGGTGCAGACCGGCTCCACCCCTCTGCCCCTGGACCGGCTGGCCGAACGTGCCGAGCAGGCCGCGGCCGACGGCTCGCCCCGCCTGCGCAAGGGCACGCACGTGAAGTCCTGGAGCATGGGCATGTCCGACGACAAGCCCCCGATCACCCTGCCCGAGGAGCGCCTCGTCCGCTGGCGGGCCGACGACAGCCACACGGAACTCGTCGTGGCCACCGACCCGAGGTACCCGGGCCGCCCGGTCCTCTCCGACGAGGGCGGTGAGCCGCGCCTCGTCGACGACGGACACGTCCTCAGCGACCGGACCTACCCGCCGAGCTGGAGCGACGCCCCGCCCCACTCCCCTCCGCCGGCCGACCCCGCACGGCTGCGCGCCTACCTGACGGAGGCTCAGTACACCGACGCCTCACTGACCACGCCCGAACTGCTGGACGCCGTCGGTGTGCTGCTCGACCACTGGACCCTCGGTGCCCGGGAGACCGCGACACTCGCCCGTCTCCTGGCCGGCACCGAGGGGCTGCGGCCGGTCGGCCAGGTGACCGACCGGCTCGGCCGCAGCGGTCAGGCGTACGTGTGCGAAGGCACCGGGGTCCGCCACATGCTGATCATGGACCCGGTCACCGGCGCCGTCCTCGGCCTGGAGAGCACCTTCACCACCGCCGAGCCCGAGTACGGCGTCAAGAAGGGCGACGTCATGTCGTACAGCGCCTGGATGCGCTGAGCACGCCCCGCCGCTACTCGTCCCAGGCCTGGATCAGGGTCTGCTCGGTGATCTTTCCGCCACGCAGCGAGATCATGGACTCGGACAGCACGCGCACGCCGTCCGCGTACTCGCAGCTCTCGCTGTAGGCGGCCTCGTCGCCCTGGACGATGCACCGCTCCACCTTGTGCGTCATGTCCCGGCTGTAGACGTCCTCCAGCATCCGGCCGATCTCGTCCCGGCCGTGCAGGACCTTGGGGTGGCTGGGCTGGGTCGTGTGGTCGACGATGCGGAACTCCGCGTCGTCCGCGTAGAGGGAGAGCAGGATGTCCGGCTGTCCTTCCACGCCCCGGCGGAGTGTCTCACTGTCGAAGGCGGGGTCTGCCGCGGTTCCCATGATGGACCTCCTTCGAAGGGCCGCGACCCGGTCGGCAGCGGGCCGCGAGGAGCCTCACTCCCGAGCGTCCTCCCGCCCGGCGGTCACGGCAAGCGCAGCCGGACCGCGACTCAGTCGGCCGCGGCCAGGAACTGGGTCGCCGCCAGTTCCGCGTAGAGCGGGTCACCGGTCACGAGTTCGCGGTGGGTGCCGACCGCCCGGACCCGGCCGGCGTCCATCACCACGATCCGGTCGGCCATCGTCACCGTGGACAGCCGGTGCGCCACGACGAGGACCGTCGTCGTCCGGGCCACGTCCGCGACGGTGTCGCGCAGCGCCGCCTCGTTGACCGCGTCCAGTTGCGAGGTCGCCTCGTCGAGGAGCAGCAGCCGGGGGCGGCGCAGCAGGGCGCGCGCGATGGCGACCCGCTGCCGCTCACCGCCCGACAGCTTGGTGCCGCGGTGCCCGACGAGCGTGTCGAGACCGCCGGGCAGCCGGGCGACCAGGCCGTCCAGACGGGTCGTCTTCAGCACGCGCCGCACCGCGTCCTCGTCCGCCTCCGGATTGCCCAGCAGCAGGTTGTCCCGCAGCGAGCCCGACAGGACCGGCGCGTCCTGCTCCACATAGCCGATCGCGGCGCGCAGCCGGGGCAGCTCCCAGTCGGCCAGGTCGCGCCCGTCGAGCGTGATCACACCCGAGCCGGGCTCGTAGAACCGCTCGATCAGCGAGAAGACGGTGGTCTTGCCCGCGCCGGACGGTCCCACGAACGCCGTCATGCCCCGCGCGGGCACGGCGAACGCCACCCCGTGGTGGATGTACGGCAGGTCGTCGGCGTAGCGGAAGCGGACGTCGTCGAAGGCGAGGGCGGCGGGCTGGGCGCCGGGGGAGGGGAGAGGGGCGGACGCGGCCGCCGGTTCGGCGGGCAGGCGCATCGCCTCCTGGATGCGGGTGAGGGCCGCGGCGCCCGTCTGGTACTGCGTGATGGCGCCGACGACCTGCTGTATCGGCGACATCAGGTAGAAGACGTACAGCAGGAACGCCACCAGCGTGCCCACGTCCACCGCGCCCGTCGCGACGCGCGCGCCGCCCACCGCGAGCACCGTGATGAAGGCGATCTGCATGGCCAGCCCCGCCGTGTTGCCCGCGGCCGCCGACCACTTGGCGGCCCGTACGCTCTGCCGCCACGACTCCTGCGCCGCCTCGTGCAGCGTGATCTCCTCCCGGTGCTCGGCACCGGACGCCTTCACCGTGCGCAGCGCGCCGAGGATCCGCTCCAGCGAGGCACCCATGACGCCCACCGCGTCCTGCGCCTGCCGGCTCGCCTTGTTGATGCGCGGCACGATCACCCCGAGGACCACGCCCGCACCCAGGATCACGGTCAGGGTGACGCCCAGCAGCACGGGATCCACCAGACCCATCATGACCACCGTCGCCACCAGCGTGAGCCCGCCCGTGCCCAGGCCGACCAGCGAGTCGGTGGTGACCTCGCGCAGCAGGGTCGTGTCGGAGGTGATGCGGGCCATCAGGTCCCCGGGTTCGCTGCGGTCCACAGCCGTGATCCGCAGCCGCAGCAGATACGACGACAGGGCGCGCCGCGCGCCGAGCACCACCGACTCGGCGGTGCGCTGCAGCACGTACGAACCCAGCGCGCCCACCGCCGCGTTGGTCACCACCAGCGCCGACATCGCCAGCAGCGCTCCGGTGATCGCCCGGTCGTGCGACAGATCGTCGATCAGGCCCCGCGCCACCAGCGGCAGCAGCAGCCCGGTCGCCCCGGTGACCAGCGAGAGGACGGCGCCGACGGCCAGGGACCGGCGGTGCGGCCCTACGTATCCGAGGAGCAGCCGCCAGGGGGGCGTGTCGGGCTCGGTCTCAGCGATGCTCACGTCGCTCCTTCGGCGTCGGGCGGACGGTACAGGCTATCGGCGCCCACCGGCCCGGCCTGCTGTTTTCGCGTAGCGACAGGTGGCCGATCCGCACCCCTTACCGATCATTCACGCGTAGGGTCGGCAGGGACGAGAACCCGGCCGACGAAGGAGCACCATGGCGCAGGAAGTACGGGGTGTGATCGCACCCGGCAAGGACGAGGCGGTGCGGATCGAGACCATCGTCGTGCCCGACCCCGGCCCGGGGGAGGCGGTCGTACGCGTCCAGGCCTGCGGGGTGTGCCACACCGACCTGCACTACAAGCAGGGCGGCATCAACGACGACTTCCCCTTTCCTGCTGGGCCACGAGGCCGCGGGCGTGGTCGAGTCGGTCGGCGACGGCGTCACCGACGTCGAGCCCGGTGACTTCGTGATCCTCAACTGGCGTGCGGTGTGCGGGAAGTGCCGCGCCTGTCTGCGCGGGCGGCCCTGGTACTGCTTCGACACCCACAACGCCCAGCAGAAGATGACCCTCACCGACGGCACCGAGCTGTCCCCGGCCCTCGGCATCGGCGCCTTCGCCGAGAAGACGCTGGTCGCGGCCGGGCAGTGCACCAAGGTGAACCCGGTCGTCGCCCCGCAGGTGGCCGGGCTGCTCGGCTGCGGCGTCATGGCCGGCATCGGCGCCGCGATCAACACCGGCAACGTCGGCCGCGGCGACACGGTCGCCGTCATCGGCTGCGGCGGTGTCGGCGACGCGGCCGTCGCGGGGTCGCACCTGGCCGGGGCCGCGAAGATCATCGCCGTCGACATCGACGACCGCAAGCTCGAGAAGGCGCGGACCATGGGCGCCACCCACACCGTCAACTCGCGCACGACCGACCCGGTCGAGGCGATCCGCGAGCTCACCGGCGGGTTCGGCGCCGACGTCGTCATCGAGGCCGTCGGCCGCCCGGAGACGTACCAGCAGGCCTTCTACGCCCGCGACCTGGCCGGCACCGTCGTCCTCGTCGGCGTGCCCACCCCCGAGATGAAGCTCGACCTGCCGCTGCTGGACGTCTTCGGCCGCGGCGGATCCCTGAAGTCCAGCTGGTACGGCGACTGCCTGCCCTCCCGGGACTTCCCCATGCTCATCGACCTGCACCTGCAAGGGCGCCTGGACCTGGGGGCGTTCGTCACCGAGACCATCCAGCTCGACGAGGTGGAGAACGCGTTCAAGCGGATGCACCACGGTGACGTCCTGCGCTCGGTGGTGATGCTCTGATGACCACCCGGATCGAACACCTCGTCACCTCCGGCCAGTTCAGCCTCGACGGCGGCACCTGGGACGTCGACAACAACGTGTGGATCGTCGGCGACGACCACGAGGCGATCGTCATCGACGCCGCCCACGACGCCGACGCCATCGCCGAGGCCGTCGGCGACCGCCGGCTCACGGCCATCGTGTGCACCCACGCCCACAACGACCACATCGACGCCGCGCCCGCCCTCGCCGAACGCACCGGTGCCACCATCTGGCTGCACCACGACGACCTGCCGCTGTGGAAGCAGACCCACCCCGACCGCGAGCCCGACGCCTGGCTGGTCGACGGCCAGACGATCGAGGTGGGCGGCGCCGACCTGCGGGTCCTGCACACCCCGGGACACGCGCCCGGCGCGGTGTGTCTGTACGACCCCGGTCTGGCGACCGTCTTCACCGGGGACACCCTCTTCCAGGGCGGCCCCGGCGCCACCGGCCGGTCCTTCTCGCACTTCCCGACGATCATCGACTCGATCCGCGACCGGCTGCTCACCCTGCCGCCCGCGACGAAGGTGCTCACCGGCCACGGAGACGCCACGACCATCGGCGCCGAGGCCCCGCATCTCCAGGAATGGATCACCCGGGGCCACTGACCGCGTGTCGCCGGTAAAAGGCGACAGAAGATGTCCGGCTTCCCCGCCACTGTGGAAGCGACAAGCAGCCAAGGCACGGGAGGTCGGACATGTCAGCTCCGCTGAGGGGCAAGGTCGCACTGGTCGCCGGGGCGACCCGAGGCGCCGGACGGGGCATGGCGGTGGAACTCGGCGCGACGGGCGCCACCGTCTACGTCACCGGACGCAGCACACGCGCCCGCCGCTCGGAGTACGACCGGCCCGAGACCATCGAGGACACCGCCGACCTGGTCACCGCGGCCGGCGGGCAGGGCATCGCCGTACCCACCGACCACCTCGACCCGGCGCAGGTCCGCGCCCTCGTCGACCGGATCGCGGACGAGCAGGGCCGCCTCGACGTCCTCGTCAACGACATCTGGGGCGGCGAGAAGCTCTTCGAGTGGGACACCCCGCTCTGGGAGCACGACCTCGACAACGGCCTCCACCTGCTCCGGCTCGCCGTCGAGACCCACGCGATCACCAGCCACCACGCCCTGCCCCTGCTGCTGCGCCACCCCGGCGGCCTGGTCGTCGAGGTCACCGACGGCACCGCCGACTACAACCGCGACACCTACCGCAACAGCTTCTTCTACGACCTGGCCAAGGCCTCCGTGCTGCGCATGGCCTTCTCCCTCGGCCACGAACTCGGCCCGCGCGGCGCCACCGCCGTCGCCCTCACCCCCGGCTGGCTCCGCTCCGAGATCATGCTGGACGCCTTCGGCGTACGCGAGGAGAACTGGCGCGACGCCCTCGAGAAGGTCCCGCACTTCGCCATCTCGGAGACCCCGCACTACGTCGGCCGGGCCGTGGCCACGCTCGCCGCCGACCCGGACAGGGCGCGCTGGAACGGGCAGTCCCTGTCCAGCGGCGGCCTCGCGCAGGCGTACGGCTTCACCGACCTCGACGGCAGCCGCCCCGACGCCTGGCGCTACCTGGTCGAGGTCCAGGACGCGGGCAAGCCGGCCGACACGACCGGCTACCGCTGAGAGACCGCGATCGCCCGTCGGGTGAGCTATGTCACCGTTTGGTCCCAGGCGAGGTTTCCGCACAACCGAACACGTCCTCCGCCCGTCTAGCTGGCAGGGATCGCAGACCATGTGACCACTTCCGTGAAAGGGCATGACCACCATGGGGGACGTACGCAGACGGGGCGCCGTCGCACTCGGGATCACCGGACTGGTGGCACCGCTCACCCTCGCGCTCGGCGCCACGCCGGCGCAGGCCGCGAGCTGCACCACCCAGGCCGGCCCGTACCAGAAGCAGGTGGAGAAGTTCCTGGGCCGTCCGGTCGACGGCAAGCAGTCCACCGCCGACTGCACGGCGATCCGCGCCTTCCAGACCAAGCACGGCATCTCCCCGAACGCCGGCTACGCCGGACCCGTCACCTGGGGCGTGATGGACCTGATGCAGAAGCAGAAGGCCGTCGGCACGAACCCCAACAAGGACGGCACGTGCCCGGTGAACAAGGGCCGGATCGCCTGCGTGAACCTGACCCTCCAGCTGAGCTGGATCCAGGACGGCAAGAAGCTCGTCTACGGCCCGGTCCCGGTCCGCACGGGCCGCGACGGGCACGAGACCCGTACCGGCCTGAAGAAGATCTACTGGCGTCACATCGACCACGTCTCGTCGATCTACGACGTGCCGATGCCGTACAGCCAGTTCTTCGACGGCGGCCAGGCCTTCCACTCGGTCGGCATCAGCGTGTGGAACCCGCCGGGCTCGCACGGCTGCGTCAACATGACCAAGACCGACGCCAAGAAGTACTGGTCGCTGCTGAAGACGGGCGACGACGTCTTCGTGTACGGCCGCAAGCCGGGCACCTGATCGCAGGCACCCGGCTCGCAGGCACCCCTACAGGGGCGCGTCCCCGAAGTCCGGGATCTCCAGCCGTACCCCGCCCTGCCGTGCCGACTCGTGCGCGACGATGCCCGGCAGGGTGTAGCGGGCGGCCACCCACGCGTTCACCGACGGCAGGGTGCGCGTGTTGACGGCGGTCACGAAGTCGTCCACCAGGAAGTGGTGGCTGCCCTCGTGGCCGTTGTGCAGATGGTCGAACTCCCTCGGCAGCCGCTCCCGGTCGTGCACGGGCGCCGACCCGGAGGTGAAGGCCGCCCGCAGCTCCGGCGCGATGTGCCGCAGCGACGGGTCGTCGGGAGCCATGGTGGGCTTGGGCTCCAGCAGTTCGCTGATGTCCGTCACGCCCTGCTTGTCCTGCCACAGGGCGACCGTGGCGAGCTGTTCCATGCTGGCCTCGGTACCGAAGAAGCGGAAACGCGACTCGCGTATGTGCGAGGGGTAGCCGACCCGCCGGAACTCGTTCGTGCGGAACGAGCCGCCGCCCGCCACCTCGAACAGCGCGGTGGCGTTGGAGACGTCGTTGCCGAACTGGCTGATGTCCTTGTCGAAGACGCCGTCGCCCCGGTCGTCGACGACACCGATCGCCGACACGCTGACCGCGTGCGTCTTCCAGGCGCCCAGCACCCCGCCGACCGCGTGCGTCGGGTACAGCAGCGGGGGATAGCTCGCGGTCGCCTTCCAGTTCTCGCCGCCGCTGTACTGGTACGCCTCGTAGAACCCCAGGTCCATGTCGTGGACGTAGTCGCCCTCGGCGTAGAACAGCCGCCCGAAGGCGCCCTCGGCGATCTGGTTGCGGGCGTGCACGGTGGCCGGGTTGTACTCGCTGGTCTCGCCCATCATGTAGGTCAGCCCGGTGGCCTTGACCGCGTCGATGATCGCCGCGATCTCCTCCGTGCTGATCGCCATGGGGACCGCCGAGTACACGTGCTTGCCGGCGCCCAGGCCCTGGAGCACCAGCGGCCCGTGGGTCCAGCGTTGCGTGAAGATCGCGACCGCGTCGACGTCCTCGGACTCCAGCATGGCCTGGTACGACGGGAAGGTGCCCGCCAGCCCCTGGGCGGCGGCCAGTTGCCCGGCCCTCTCGGGCAGCAGGTCGGTGACGTAGACGTCGCCGACGCCGGGGTGGGCCTGGAACAGCGTGGCGAACTGGCCCGAGAACTGTCCGGCGCCGACGATGCCGATGGAGAACGTCATGTAAGGCTTGCCCTTCACTGGTCGTTTGATCACTGCGAGAGGATCAGGTTGATCTGGTCGTTGGTCTCGTCGAGGCTGCTGACCGGCTTGCCGTTGCCGTAGATGTCCTCCATCGCGGGCTGCATCAGCGCCGTCATGTCCGCCGAGTAGCTGGCGATCGGGTACGAGAACGTCCGGAAGTGCTTCTTGTCGGCGACGGGCTCGGTGAACGACGAGACGTCGATGCCCTTCTTCCGGTAGGCGGCGACGGCGGCCTCGGTCCCGGCCGCGGTGGCGGGGAAGACGACCCCGTACCTGCCGACGACCCTCTGGCACGTGTCGGAGGCCAGATAGGCCACCCACTTCTTGGCGCCCGTCTTGTTCTTGGAGGCCTTGGTGACGGAGTCGGCGAGGCCGTTCATCATGGTCGCCCGCTTGCCGGCCGGGCCGAGGGGCGTCCGGGCGGTCTTCATGTCCCGGCCCTTGAACCCCGCGTAGGTGGAGATCATCCAGGCCCCGTCGAACGCGGTGGCCGCCTTGCCCGCGGCGATCTGCGTGTTCTGCTGGTTGGACTGGATGTTGTAGTCCGACAGGGGTGGCATGTAGCCCTTCTTCGCCAGGCCGAAGTACCACTTGACGACCGACTGGAAGGTCGTGCTGTCGTACTGGTACTTCGTGCCCCACCGTGGCTTGTTCAGATAGTCCCACCCGGCGGAGCCGGTGAAGGGGCTCCACTGCGTCTGGCCGTCGCCGAAGCCGCCGCCGCCCGTGGCCAGGCCGTACACCTTGACGTTGTTCTTGTCGAAACCCGGCTCGTCGCCGCGCTTGCCCTTCCTGTCGATGGTGAGGTGGGCGATGGCCTTCTCGAAGGTGCCGCCGTCCTTCGGGTTCCAGGAAAGGCTGTTCAGCTGTGCGGCGGTGAGCCCGGCCGCCTCGGCCATCTTCGAGTTGTAGAACAGTGAGACGGTGTCCCAGTCCTTGGGCGTGCCGTAGCGGTGGCCGTCCTTGCCGATCCAGTTGGCGGCGAGCCCGGGCTGGTAGTCGGAGTTCTTGATGCCGAGGTCGTCGAGCGGTTCGAGGACCTTCAGATCGGCGAACTGGCCGAAGTTCTGGATGTGGTCGGTGAACACGTCCGGCTGGGTGCCCGCGATGAACCCGGCGGTGAGCTTGGTCCAGTAGTCGCTCCAGCCCAGCTGCGTGATCTTGACCTTGAGTCCGGGGTTCTCCTTCTCGAACCCCTTCGCACAGGCCTGGTAGGCGGGCAGCTGGTTGGCGTCCCACAGCCAGTACGTGACCGTGTGGGCGGAGGATCCGGCGGCGCCGCCTTGCGCGCACCCGCTGACCAGGGACAGCGCCAGCGCTCCCGTCGCCGCGACGAGCGTACGAATTCGCATCACAGTCCCCTTACTTGATCCCGGTGAAGCCGATGGAGCTGACGATGCGGCGGGCGAAGCACCCGAACAGCACCAGCATCGGCAGCGCGGCGATCAGCGTCGCCGCCATGAGCCCCGACCAGTCCACGCCGGTCGCCGGGGTCTGCGCCCGGAAGACGGCCAGCGCGACGGTCAGCACCCGCGAGCTGTCGCTGTAGGAGACCATCAGCGGCCAGAAGTAGTCGTTCCAGGAGGTGATGTACGTCAGTACGCCCAGCGTGACGAGCGGTGTGGACGCCATCGGCAGCACCACCCGGAAGAAGATCTTGACCTTCCCGGCACCGTCCAGCAGTGCGGCCTCCTCCACCTCCCGGGGGATGTTCATGAAGAACTGCCGCAGGAAGAACACCGCGAACGGCGTCATGAACATGGTGGGCAGGGCGATGCCGAGGAGCGTGTCCACCAGGTGCAGTTGCTTGATGAGCACGAAGTTCGGCAGCAGCGTGAAGATGGTCGGCACCATCATCCCGGCCAGGAACAGCCCGAACACCTTGTCCCGCCCGCGCCAGCGCAACCGCGAGAAGGCGTACGCGGCCATCGCGGAGAAGAAGATCTGGCACCCGGTGATCAGAGTCGAGACCAGTACCGAGTTGAGCAGGTAACGCCAGAAGTCCAGCCCGCCGCCCGCGCCGCCCTGTTTGACGGCCTCCTCGGCCGACTGCAGGCCCAGGGCCCGTTCGAAGCCGCTGGTGGTGAGGTCCACCGGCAGTGGGTTGGTGGGGTCGGCGCTCAGGCCCGCGTTGGTGGAGAGCGCGGTGCGCAGGATCCAGTAGAACGGCAGGAGGGTGATGAGGACGATCAGTCCCATCACGGTCCAGGCGGCGGCCCGCCCGAAGGGGAACCTGCGCCGCACCGGTCCTACGGTCGTCGTTGTCGTCACGGCAGCCATGGCGGTGTCTCCCTTCCGTCAGCCGAGGTCGGTCCGGCCGGCCCGGGTGAGCCGGTACTGCAGGACGGTGATCGCGCTCAGCACGACCAGCAGGGCGACGGACATGGCCGAGGCGTAGCCGAACTGGAAGCGCCCGAAGGCGGAGCCGTAGATGTAGTACTGGAGCACGTTGGTCGCGTTCGCCGGACCGCCCGCGGTGGTCACGGCGACGGTGTCGAACACCTGGAACGACCCGATCACCGTCATGATCAGCACGACCGCGAGCACTGGCCGCAGCAGCGGCATGGTGATCCGCCAGAACATCCGCCACTCGCTCGCGCCGTCGACCCTGGCCGCCTCGTACATGTCGTTCGGGATCGCCTGGAGACCGGCGAAGAGCAGCAGTGCGGTGTACCCGACGTGCCGCCACACGTTGATGAGCGCGATCGTCGGGATCGCCCAGGTCTCGTCGGCGAGGAACGGGATGCGGTCGGCGCCGAGGGCGCTGATGATCTCGTTGCCGATGCCGAGCTGCGTGTCGAGGATCCAGAGCCAGACGAGACCGGCCACGACGTTCGACATCAGGTACGGCGTGAGCACGATCCCGCGCAGCATCGCCGACTGGGTCAGCCGCTGCAGGAGCACGGCGATGGCGAGGGCCGAGACCGTCTGGACGCCGATGTTGATGACGACGTACTCGACGGTGACCTTCAGCGAGTCCCAGAAGATGGGGTCGTTGACCATGCGGACGTAGTTGTCCAGGCCCACCCACTTCGCCGGCGTCAGCAGGTTGAAGCGGGTGAAGCTCAGATAGATGCCCCGCAGCGTCGGCCAGAGCAGGAAGACCAGGAAGCCGAGCAGCGCCGGCGCGATGAAGACCGCGGCCAGTCGCCCGTCGCCCCGTGTCTCGCCCACCTCCGTCCGCCGGGTCCTGGGTTTGCTCCGTGGCTCCGAGGCGCCGCCCGCGGGCAGACGCGACGGAGGACTGCTGGAGGCGATGGTCATCGGGAGACTCCCTCGCAAGCGGCGGCTCGTCCTCTGGCGGGACTTACTTTTGGTGCGAAACAATTGCTGCGTCAAGAGGCGTGCAAACATCTTTTCGCAGGAACCATCATCGTCCTAGAGTGGTCATGTTGGTTTTAGTGCGAAAAAAAGCCGAGGGGAGTCGGACGCACATGACCGCAGGCGCCGCAAGCTGGCTGCCGCTGAGCACGGGTGAGCGCTCGGTGGCCATCGAAGTGCTGGTCCACGGCCCGCTGTCGCGTACCGAACTCGCCCGCAGGCTGGGCCTGTCGGCCGGCAGCCTCACCCGGCTGACCAAGCCGCTGATCGAGTCGGGTCTGCTGGTGGAGGTGGCCGAGGCGGGAGTGCCGGCGGAGGCGCGCCAGGGCCGCCCCTCGACCCCGCTGGACGTCGTCGCCGACTCCCGGTCCTTCCTCGGCTTCAAGATCACCGAGGACACGGTCTACGGCGTCGTCACCACCCTCAGAAGCCACATCGTCGCCCGTCACGACCGCCCGCTCACCACCCACGACCCCGCCGAAGTCGCCGACGTGCTGGGGGAGATGACCGCCGAGCTGGCTCGCGACCACCCCCGGCTCGCCGGGATCGGCATCGGGGTCGGCGGGTTCGTCCAGGACCGTGCCGTCGTCGGCGAGTCCCCCTTCCTGCTGTGGCGGGACGTCCCGCTGGCCGAACTCGTCCAGGAGCGCACCGGGCTGCCCGTGGTCGTCGAGAACGACGTCGCCGCCCTGGTCGAGGCCGAGACCTGGTTCGGCGCCGGGCGCGGCCTGGACCGCTTCGTCGTGCTCACCATCGGCGCCGGACTCGGCTACGGGCTGGTGCTGGGCGGCAAGCGCGTGCCGTTCGCGGAGGAGGACCGTGGCTTTGGCCGCCACTGGATCGTCGACCCGAACGGTCCGCTGACGCCGGACGGCCGGCGCGGCAACGCCGTCTCCATGCTGACCATCCCCAGTATCCGCTACCAGATCCAGGCCGCCACCGGCCGTGATCACACCTACGAGGAGATCCTCGCGCTGGCCGCCGCCAAAGATCCCATGCCGGCCCGGGTCGTCGAGGAGGCGGCACGGGCTCTGGGCACACTCGTCGCGCAGATCTGCAACTTCGTCATGCCGCAGAAGATCCTGCTCGCGGGGGAGGGGGTCGGGTTGATGGACGTGGCCGGCAAGACGGTCGAGGAGACCGTCCGCGACCAGCGGCACCCGCTGGCGGCTCCCGTCGATCTGGAGACCAAGGTGTCCGATTTTCACGACTGGGCGCGCGGCGCGGCCGTCCTGGCCATCAAGGTGCTGGTCCTGGGATCGGCCGAAGCGTGAACAGCCTCACGTTTACCGGGAGATGGACGTGATCAGTAACACTGTCCGGAATGCCCGTTTGGCTCGTGATTACTCACATCGCCTTCACGCTCGGGATCGTATGCTTCACAGTATGTCCACCACTGTTGAAACCTCATCCGAGCGATCGGCTGACGAGGTCAACGAGGAGATCCGTGCCCTGTGGCGCCGGTCGGGCGGGACACTGAGCGGCGAGCAGCGCGAGGAGTACCAGCGGCTCGTCCTGGAGTGGGCCGCCGCGGTGCCGCAGTCGGCGCCTGCCGCCTGAGCGTCGTACACCGCTGACACATCGGACCCTCGTCCAAGGGCACCCCTGACCGAATGGGTGCCCTTCTCGCACTTCCTCGGTCGTCGTCTACGGCATCGTCGTCCCCCAAGCTCTCGGCTTCGCTCGAGCACGGAGCTTGGGGGAGAGCGTCGTGGTGCCCGTGAGCGCCGTCACCGGAGTCGCCCTGTCGGTGCTGTGCGCAGTGCTCGTCCTCGGCGACCGTCCGGGCGCCCTGGCCTGAGCGGGACACCCGGCGGCGGCGTCCGGCGGCGTCCGCCCCCGGGCACGCGGACATCATCCCCAAGTGGCCGAGTAGTACTGCCGGTACGCCTTGCGGTCCTGCTCCGCACGGATCCACCGGGTCGCCACCAGGGCCACGAGGCTGCCCGCGATGACCAGCATTCCCGGGCCGACGTTGCGCGGGTCGGTGAGACGGGTCAGCAGGCTCGACACGCCCTCGCCCGTCACCGGTGCCGAAGAGCCGGGCGACGCGGTGCCCTGGGAGGCCGACCGCGCGGGTCCGGCGCCACCCGCCTGCTTGGACACGATCAGCTTGACGTTCAGCTCGGTCAGCGCCTTCGTCACCGGCTGGAAGAACGTCGTACCGCCCGCCGTGCAGTCCCCGCTGCCACCCGACGTCACGCCCAGCGCGATGCCGTCGGCGAACATCGGGCCGCCGCTGTCCCCGGGTTCGGCGCACACGTTCGTCTCGATCAGGCCGGTGACCGTCCCCTCGGGGTAGTTGACCGTCGCGTTGAGCGCGGTCACCTCGCCCTCGCGCAGCCCGCTGGTGCTGCCGCTGCGGAAGATCTTCTGCCCGACCTCGGCATCGGCCACTCCCGTGATCCGCACGCCCTCGCCGTCACCGACCGACACCACTTCCGCGCCCTTGCCGGCGCGGCCACCGGCGTACTTCACCAGCGAGTAGTCGTCGCCGGGAAAGCTCCCCTTGAGCGACGTCCCGACCTGGTCCCGGCCCCGGTCGTCGGCGAACCAGACGGAACCGTCGGGCCCGCAGTGCCCGGCCGTGAGGATGTAGTCGCTCTTGCCGTCGGTCACGTTGAAGCCGGCCGAACAGCGCCCGGCGGTCGACAGGATCGGCAGCGCGCCGTTGAGCCGAGGGGTGAACGTGCCCTCGGTGCGCTCCATGCGCACGAATCCGCCGATGCCCTCCGCGACTTCGGTCATCCGCGACCAGTCGGAGGCGGACACGGTGCTGTCACCGCGTACGACGACCTGGTTGTTCTTGTAGTCGAGGGCCCAGGACGTCCCGGACACCCTGGGCGCCGAACGCAGCGTCGCCGCGGCGGACTTGAGGTCGCTCATGCTGTGCCGCACCATCTTCGCCCGGGCGCCGGCGCGCTTGACCTCGGCGGCGGCCTCCTCGTCCGTGACGGCGACGACCGGCTTGCCCGCGGAGTCGACCCAGTTGCCGGCCGTACGGGAGGTGCCGAGGCTGGACACGAGGTCGGTGCCCTTGCTGGTGGCGGCCCCGGCGGAGTACGGCAGGCCGATCGTCGGGTCCGGGGGCTCGCTCGCCACGGCTTGTGTGACCATCGCTCCTCCGAGGAGGAGTCCGCCGACGGCCGCCAGCCGTGTCACTCGCCGGACGACCCGTCGTCGTGCGTGCCTCATGCATGGCTCCCGAACCCGAACATCGCGGTGTGAACACCACGGGGCACTCCTTGAGTTGAGTGCCCTCTTCCCATACGGGCCTCAGGCGCGCCGCGTTCAGCGCGCGCGTGATCTCTTCACCACCGACCGGCCGGCGGGGCGGCGAGCAGGGCACGGCTGCGCACGTCACCCCAGACCGAGGCCGGGTCGACGTAGGGCCGCAGCAGGGCGGTGAGCGCCGGGTCACCGCGGCCGTTCAGCTCGTCCGAGGCGATCTTGCGGGCGATCCCCGCGAGGAAGTCCGCCACCTGCACCCGGGTGTCGTCCCGCGCGACGACGAGCCGCACCCCGTCGAGGCGGGCTCCGGCCCGCCGGGCCGTCTCCTCGATCCACGCGATGCGGTCCGGCGTCAGCATGTTCTGCCGGTCGTGCACCAGCCGGACCGGCCGCCCGTCGCCGCTCCAGAGCACGGCCGTGCGGACGATCGCCGGGAGCAGCGGGTTGAGGACGGGGATCAGGGGCGGCCCGTCCAGGAACGCAGCCCGGTAGGCCTCCGCACGGGGCCGGCTCGCGGCCAGCCGCTCCAGGATCTCGGCCGCGTCCGTCCCGGGGTGCGCGCGGCGCAGGGCGTCGACCGTGCTGTAGAAGGTCTCCACGGGGTCCCCGTCGTGGCGGACCCGCAGCAGGTGGTTGGCCGCCGCCAGGAACGCCCGCCAGCCGTCCTCCCCGACCGTCCGGCGGCCCACGCGGAACAGGGTGACGGCCCCGGCCGGGTCGTCCAGCAGCAGGCTCACGGCCCGGTCCACCACGAAGTACGTCTTCTCCATGAGATGCACCCGCGCCTGCCCGTGCACCGGCCCGTGCGGCGCCAGCAGCCACTCCAGCACCACCCGGTACTTCTCCCGCAGCAGATGGTTCGCCTTGTACTCCTCGGCGGGTGAGCGGATCCGGTCCCGGATCTCCCGTACGATCGCCGCCGCCGTCGGTTCCGGCAGGGACACACCGGCGTGTGCGAACACGTCCGTGTTCCCGCCGGTGAGGTTCTCGCCGTCCGACCCCGACTCGTCGCAGGCGATCTCCAGGAACGGGCCCGCCGCCTCGCCCCGCTCCCCGTCCGCACGATTCCCGCTCACTGCACAGCCCCCTATCGTGTGCTCATGACCAGGATCCCGCACGAGACGTCCGGTGAACCTAACCCTCTGCAAGCCCTCACGCTCGACCGCCTCCGCCGCCGCACCAGCATGAAGTGGCGCACCTACCCGGCGGACGTGCTGCCGGTGTGGGTGGCGGAGATGGACGTACCGCTCGCGGAGCCCGTCGTGCGCGCCGTCACCGACGCACTCGGCCTCGGCGACACCGGCTACCCCGCCGGCACCGCCTACGCGGAGGCCCTGGCCGCCTTCGCCGAGAAGCGGTGGGACTGGGACGGGCTCGCCGTGGAGCGCACCGCGATCGTGCCCGACGTCATGCTGGGCGTCGTCGAGATGCTGAAACTGGTCACCGGGTCGGGGCACGCGGTGGTGGTGAACTCGCCGGTGTACCCGCCGTTCTACGACTTCGTCGGGCACATGGACCGGTGCGTGGTCGAGGCCCCGCTCGGCGTGGACGGGCGCATCGACCCCGAGGCCCTGGAGGAAACCTTCAGGCAGAGCGTCGCGGGCGGACGCCGGGCCGCCTATCTGCTGTGCAGCCCGCACAACCCGACCGGCACCGTGCACACGGCCGCGGAGCTGTCCGCCGTCGCCGAGCTCGCCGAGCGCTACGGCGTGCGGGTCGTCGCCGACGAGATCCACGCGCCGGTCGTGATCGACGGCGCGGACTTCGTGCCCTACCTGAGCGTGCCGGGCGCCGAGCGCGGCCTGTCCCTGATGTCGGCCTCGAAGGGCTGGAACCTGGCCGGGCTCAAGGCCGCCCTCGCGATCGCCGGGCCCGGCGCCGCCGCCGACCTGGCCCGGATGCCCGAGGAGGTCGGGCACGGCCCGAGCCACGTCGGGATCATCGCCCACACCGCCGCCCTGCGCGACGGGGGCGCCTGGCTGGACGCCCTGCTGAGCGGCCTCGACGCCAACCGGCGGCTGCTCGCGGACCTGCTGGCCGAGCACCTGCCCGGGGTCCGCTACCGGCCCGGCGACGCCACCTACCTCGCATGGCTCGACTGCCGCGCCCTCGGACTCGGCGACGACCCGGCGGACGCCTTCCTGCACCGCGGCCGGGTGGCCCTCAACTCAGGCCTCCCCTTCGGTACCGGGGGAGCGGGCCACGCCCGCCTCAACCTGGCGACCTCGCGAGAGGTGATCACCGAGGCGGTACGGCGGATGACGGCGGCGCTCGACTGACGGCGGCGCTCGACTGAACCGGCGGCCCCGGAACCCCCGCCCGGTGCGACCCGCTCGTAGACTGCCGCCATGGACGACACGGCGCTGGACGAACTGGGCGCGGGGAAGTACCTGCTGGTCACCAGCTACCGCAGGAACGGTACGCCGGTCGCCACGCCGGTCTGGGTGGTGCGCGACGGAGACGCGCTCGGCGTCTGGACGGCCGCCGAATCCTGGAAGGTGAAGCGGATCCGCAACCGCGCCGATGTCCTCGTCGGCCCTTGCGACCTGCGCGGCAACCCCACCGGCGAGCAGGTGCCCGCGACGGCTGAGATCTGTGACCCGGCCACCACCGCCCGCTACCGGCGGCTGATCGCCCGCAAGTACGGTCTCGCGGGCCGGCTCACGCTGCTGGGCAGCCGGCTGCGCAGGGGCCCGGACGGCACCGTGGGCGTGCGGATCGTTCTCGCTCCCTGAGATTCAGCAAGCGCTTTCCGCCCCCGGGGAGTGGGCGGCCCGTCCCCGGGAAAGGCCACCTGTCATGAGCCGTACTCCCGTCCTGCGCGCAGCCGTCGTCGGCACCGGTCACCGGGCCCAGTTGTTCACCCGCGGCCTCGCCGAACGCCCCGGCCACCTCGTGGCCGCGCTGTGCGACCCCAGCCCGACCCGGATGGCCTTCCACAACCGGCTGCTGACCGACGCCGGCCGGCCCGCCGCCACCGCGTGGGAACCCGACCGCTTCACCGACCTGCTCGTGAAGGAGGACATCGACGAGGTCGTCGTCACCACCGTCGACGCCGAGCACGACCGCTACATCGTCCCGGCCCTGAAGGCGGGCTGCCGGGTCGTCACCGAGAAGCCGATGACCGTCGACGCCGAGCGCTGCGCCCGCATCCTCGACACCGTCCGTGAGACCGGCAACTCCCTGACCGTCGCCTTCAACTACCGTTTCAATCCCGTGCACGAGAAGGTCCGCGCCCTGCTCGCCGACGGCGCGATCGGCGAGGTGCTGTCGGTCCACTTCGAGTGGCTGCTCGACGTACGGCACGGCGCCGACTACTTCCGCCGCTGGCACCGCGAGAAGCACCGCAGCGGCGGCCTCATGGTGCACAAGTCCTCGCACCACTTCGACCTGGTGAACTGGTGGCTCGGCGACGAGCCCCGGGAGGCCTTCGGCTACGGACGGCTCGGCTTCTACGGCCGCGCGGCGGGGGAGCGGCACGGACTGCGCCGGGACTACGACCGCGCCCACGGCGCCGAACCGGCCGCGGACGACCCCTTCGCCCTGGACCTCGCGGCCAACGACACCCTGCGCGCCCTCTACCTGGACGCCGAACACGACGACGGCTACCTGCGCGACCGGAACGTCTTCGACGGACCGATCACCATCGAGGACGACATGTCCGTCCTCGTGCGCTACGCACGCGGCGCGACCATGACGTACCACCTGACCGCCTACTCCCCCTGGGAGGGCTACCGGGTGATGTTCAACGGCAGCGCGGGCCGGCTGGAGCTGGAGGTCGAGGAGAGCCGCTGGCAGCCGCCCCTGACCCGCGTCACGTCGACCGCCGGCGCCCTGCACGGGGACACGGCCGCCGAGCACGCGGGCGGCGCCCGCCTCACCCTGCGCCCGCTGTGGCAGCCCCCGGTGGACGTGCCGATCGCGGTCGCCCACGAGGCCCACGGCGGTGGCGACCCGCGCATGCTCGACGCGCTGTTCGGACCCGCCGACCCCACCCGCCCGGCGGACACCGCCGCCGCGGCCCACCCGACGGCCACCGAACGCGACGGAGCACTGGCCCTTGCGGTCGGCCTCGCGGCCAACCGGAGCTTCGAGACGGGACGGCCGGTGCGCACCGACGACCTGATCGCGGGCGGGAAGAGCGCCTGAGAGGGAGTCAGCTCCAGGCTCGGTACGGCTCGTCCAGCAGCTGGAACACCGGCTCGCCCCGTACCGGGTCCTTGGCCGTGGACAGCCGTACCCGGTCCCCGCTGTGGATGCCGATCGGCGGGCCCATGACCCGGCCGCGCACGACGAACCCCTCGGACATCTCGATCAGGGACACGTTGCGTGCCGCGGGCGTGTTGCGGTGCACCACCGTCGAGTGGCGCACCGTGCCCGTGCCCTCGCTGCGCTCCGTGCGCAGTTCGCTGCCCCGGCAGACCGGACACAGCAGCCGGTGGAACATGGCGGTGCCGCACCAGGTGCAGCGCTGGAAGAGGATGGCGTCCGAGTCGGGTCCCTTCGGGGCGAGGAGCCCCGTCGCGGAGCCGGCTGCCTGCTGAGCGACGCTTCCTGGGTGGTGGTACACGCTGGTCAACTCCCTGCACTCGGCCGGAATCCCGCATACGCGGCGACCCGCGCACACGCGTGCCCGGTTCGCCGTGCCACCGTGCACGCAGCACAGCGTATGGCACTCAGTGCCACTCGTAAAGGCACTCCGTACCCTCAATGTGCGGACCGTTCAGGCCCGCCCCAGCGTCGACTCGATCTCCTGGACGACCCGCCACAGGGGTGCTCCACGCCGCGAGACGACGACCACCACGTCCTCCGGCTGCTCCTGTGCCGCGGGCGCCGGAGCGTCGCCGAACGCGGACTGCACGTAGGCCAGCGCGTGGTCCATCGCGGCGCTCGCCTCGCCCTGCCCGTGTGACCGCAGCCAGGAGCGCAGCGCGTTGTTGTGCGCCGCGACCACCGCGGCCGCGATCACGTCGGCCTGCAAGGTGCCGTCCCGGCGGGCCGCGAAACGCCGCCGCAGATAGTCGGCGAGGGCCCGCTCGTAGCGCCACACCACCGACAACTCGTAGGCGCGCAGCCCGGGGACCTTCTTGGTGAGGCGGTAGCGCTGCACGGAGAACGTCGGGTTCTCGGCGTACATCCGCAGCACGAGCCGGGCCGCGTCGCAGACCCGCCGCACGGGCTCCTCGTCGCCCGTGCCGGCCGCGAGGAAGGCCGTCATGTCGGCCAGGCACCGTTCGTGGTCCGGGAAGACCACGTCCTCCTTGGAGGGGAAGTAGCGGAAGAAGGAGCGCCGTCCGACCCCGGCGAGCGCCACGATGTCGTCGACGGTGGTCTGCTCGTACCCCCGCTCGAGGAACAGCCGGAAGGCCGCCGTCACCAGGGCGTCCCGCATGGATGGCTTTCCGTTCCCCGTGCCGGCCTTGTCGGAGCTCATGGTCTGGAACGTAGCACCCGGAGGGCCCACGACGGCACTGAGTGCACTCTCGGGGAGGAACCGAGTTCCCTCTGAATATCTGGCGCGGCAGCCGCGTATCTAGCGGCAGGACGAACCGCGACGACGGGCGCCCCCGAGCCCGGACGGAAGGAGAGCAGCGTGTCGACACCGTCCGAGCCCCGGCAGCCGCACGACGGCACGGCCCTCGAACCCATCCGCGTCCTGCGCCCCCGCCGCACCGACGCCCTCGCGGAACTGATGCGGGAGTTCCAGCAGCAGACAGACCGGGAGCCGGGCGGCTACGAACCTGTGGAGCTGCCGGGGCCACCGGCCGGCTCCGAGGAACTGACGCAGGAGCTTCCGCCCGTCGCCCGCTCGACCCGCCGCTACGGGGACGGCCGTGTCGGACGCGCCGGATCCGGAGCGCGCCGCACCGCTGTCTCGTTGGCCGTCCTCGCGGCCGCGGTGATCGGCTTCGGCGGCGCGCTGCTGCTGCGCGGCGGGAACACGGACGACGAAGCGGCCCCCGCCCCCCGGCCGACCCGGTCCGCCCCCACCCCGGCATCCACACCCACACCGACACCCACTCCCACACCGTCGGCGTCGGCGCCGGTGGACCCCGACGGCGCCGGGACGCTCCGTGAGGGGGCCACCGGCCCCGAGGTGACCGAGCTCCAGCAGCGCCTTCTGCGCATTCCGGATGTCTACCGCGACGGCGCCACCAGCGGCAGCTACGACCCCACGCTGACCGCGGCGGTCGCCCGCTTCCAGCTCTGGTACGGCATCCGCGGCGACGAGACCGGCGTCTACGGCAACGACACACGTGCCGCGCTGGAGTCCCGCACGGCACCGGTGTCGGGCTGACCGGTGTCGCACCCGGGGGCGCTCCCGCGGTGCGCGTCGGCCGCGCGGGTGCGGCAGGGATGCGAACATGGCGGGCATGGACGAGTTCATCGACCGGCTGAACCCCGACATGTGCCTGGTCACCGCTGTCGCGGCGGGTGAACGGGCGGGCTGTCTGGTCGGGTTCGCCTCGCAGTGCTCGCTCAGGCCCGTGCGGTTCGTGGTGTGGTTGTCCGAGCTCAACCACACCTTCCGGGTGGCCCGGAACGCCGGGGT
The DNA here is from genome assembly GCF_000158955.1 of Streptomyces viridochromogenes DSM 40736. Lineage (GTDB taxonomy): Bacteria > Actinomycetota > Actinomycetes > Streptomycetales > Streptomycetaceae > Streptomyces > Streptomyces venetus. The sequence goes on from NZ_GG657757.1 coordinate 8,257,023, forward strand.
CCTCGCCGTGCATCTGCTCGGCCGCGAACAGCACGATCTCGCCGAGCTGTTCGGCGGGCACACGGGCGACGACACGGACAAGTTCCAGGGCGTGCGGCTGCGGGAGGCGTACGGCGGGGCACTCGTCCTGGAGGACGCGCCGGCCTGGTTCGTCGGCCGGATCGTGACGCGCGCGGGCGGCGGCGACCACGTCGGCTTCGTCCTCGACCCCGTCGAATGGGGCGGACGGAAGTCCCACGACGGGCCCCTGCTGCGGCTCTCCGACGCCGTCGACATCACACCCGGTCACCCGGTCGACTGACCTCGCGCCCCGCGTTTCGAACGCCGGCGCCCGGTGCTGCCCGCCCTACTGCTCCCGAACCTCGGGAACCCGGACGTCCACCACGCACACGTCGTCCCGCCGCACCTCCGGCAGCAGCTGCGTGAGCAGCGGCCCCAGCGACCGGGGCCCGTCGTGGGGCGGGGCCGCCACCGCCTCGGCGAGACGTTCCAGACCGCGGTCGATGCTCTCCGGAGGGTGCTCCACCAGGCCGTCGGTGAACAGGATGAGCCGGTCGCCCGGTTCGAGCCGGCACTCCGCCTCCTCGTAGACCGGCGTGGTGGTCGCCCCGAGCAGCATCCCGCGCGGGCGGCGCAGATACCGCGCCTCGCCGTCCCGCAGCAGCAGGAGCGGAAGGTGCCCCGCCTGGGCCCACACCAGACGGCGCTGCCGGGGACTGTAGCGGGCCAGCACCATGGTGGCGGTCGTGTGCGAGTCGCGCGAGTGCAGCAGCAGCGTGTTCAGCCGGGCGAGCGCGCCGGTCGGCGACGAGCCCGTGATGACCATGCCCTTCGCGGTGAACCGGAGCTGCGCCATCGTGGCGACGGCGTCGACACCGTGCCCGGCGACGTCCCCGACCACCAGCAGCGCGTCCCCGTCGGGCAGTTCGATGGTACTGAACCAGTCACCGCCGACATGCACACCCGACTGGGCCGGCAGATAGGCGACCTCCACGCGCAGCCCGGCCAGGTGCACCGGCCGGTTGGCCAGCGGGAGCAGCGCGTGCTGGAGCAGGGAGGCCAGGGTCCGCTCGGCCTGGAGGACGTCGTGCTGGGTGAGGATCGCCCGCTCGCTCTCGACCAGGGCCAGCTCCGCCCGCCGCCGGGCGGTCATGTCCTGTACAAAGCCGTGCACCTCGACGGGTGTGCCGTGCCGGTCGGACACCGCCTCGGCCACGAGCCGCAGATGCCGGATCCCCCCGCTCGTCCTGATCCGGAACGGAATGTCGAACGGCCGCCCCTCCTGGCCGAGTTCGTTGACGGCGCGGGTCAGCGCCGGGGTGTCCTCGGGCAGCGCGAGTTCCGGCAGCTCGTCGAGCGGCACCGGGCCCCGCGCGGAGTCCCGGCCGACGATGGTGAACACCTGGGTCGACCAGGAGGCCTCCCGCGTGGCCAGGTTCCAGTTCGCCCAGCCGAGGTTGCCCAGCCGCTGGATGTCCGCCAGCCGGTGCTCCTGCCGGTCGGAGGAACCGTGCCGGATCCACGACACGACGAGCGCGTCGCCCAGCGGCGCCACCCGCGCCGTGTACGTGAACAGCTCCGCGACGCCCGCCACGACCTCCTCGTGCGCGAACCGCTCGCCCTCGTACGGCTGCCCGGTGGCCAGCACCTGCAGACAGCCGCGCCACAGCGGCTCGGCCACCAGTGCCGGCCGGAACTCCAGCAGGCGCCGCCCGGCCGGCGCCTCGCCGGCCCGGCCCAGCAGTTCGCCCACCTGATCGGTCGCGGCCTCCACCCGGAAGTCCTCGACGGCGCCCGACGCGGCACGCAGCGGCGTGAGCAGCATCGCCGCCACCGGCAGCGCCTCGAACAAGGCCTGCACCGCGTCCGTCGCGGCGTCGGCGGACCGCTCGGCCGGGGCGTCGAAGGCGCGCAACCGGCCGGCGCACAGCCCGGTGACGCCCCGCAGGTGAGCGCGGTCGCGTGGGGTGAACGGCTCGGCCCGGCCGCGCAGCACGCCGATGCAGACCTCGGCCGAGTCCCCGACGAGCACGGGCAGCCAGGCGCGCGACCGCCACCGCTCGGGCGGATCGCCGATCAGCAGGTACCGCTCCGCGTCCGCGGCGAAGTCCTCCAGCCAGCGGGGCTCGCCCGACCGCAGCGCGTCCAGCGCCGCGATCCCGCTCAGCGGCGGCACCTGACTCCACTGCGCGGCCAGCTTGTCGTCGATGCCGGCGTGCCCGGTCAGTTCGAGGCCGCCGTCGGGCCTGCGGGCGTAGATCATGACCGCGTCCGCCGCCAGGTCCGCGGCGAGATGCTCCAGCAGACACCGGGCGAGGTCCTGCGGTGTCATGACCCGAACGAGGGCCTGGCCGAGACGGGCGAGGGCGGGGGCGACGTCGTCCGGCGCGGCCTGCGCCGGCCAGTCGGACCAGAAGTCGGGTGTGGCGGTTCCGGCGCCGTCGGCAGCCTTGCCCGGGCCGTGGGCCGTGGGGGCCAGCGTGCCGAGGGTGATCCAGCACTCCTCCAGCAGGGTGCGCCGCGCCGCCTTGGCCCGCCGGCGCAGTCGCTCTCCCGCCGCGTCCGCGGGACACCCGGTCAGCGCCATCACGGCACCCTTGGCCCGCTCCACGACAGCTGATGTCGCCGCCTGGTCGCGCAGCCGGTCCATCTCGGCCCGTTGCCGGGCGACGATCTTGGCCAGTTCGACCAGGTCCGGTGCGGCACGGGGCTCCACCGGTGTCACGCGCTCGCTCGTCACGCGTCGAGCATTGCACACCCGTGCCGATTCGAAGAGCGCCATGTGCGCCCGTATCTCACCCCGCATCACCGTGGCCCCGCCGGTCACATCCGTACCGCGGATCCTGTCAGTGGCCGTCGCGCGAATACAGCCACAGCCGCAGCAGCCGGCTGAGCCGCGGCATCACCAGATACGTCAGCACCGGCAGCAGCACCAGCGGGAACACGGCGGCCCGCAACGGCAGCGGCCAGCCGGCGGTCCGGGGGGTCACCAGCCACTGGATGAGCAGGACGAAGGGGTAGGCGCCGAGGAAGGTCGTGAGGACCATCTTCCAGCGCGGCGGGGCCTGCACCGCGGTGCCGGGCAGGCTGAACCACGTCTCCATGCCGGTCGTGGACTGGCGTTCGCTGCTGACCTCGGTGGCGATGTCCTCGATCCGCCGGTGCCAGTGCGCGCGCTCCTTTGACTCCAGCCAGGCGGCCAGCCGGTGCTGGTCGGACCAGCGCAGCACCGCGTGGTAGCGGTGGCCGTCCTCGGGAGTCAGCCAGGAGACGCCCTCGTTGCCGGGGAACTGACGGGCGCAGCGGCTGATGCCGTGCGTCCACTCCTCGAACTGCTGCTCCCGCCCGGGGCGCACCTGCCAGGTCAGGACCGTGGTCACCGGCTCGCCGCGGCGGACTTCGGTGGTGCTCATTCACTCACGTGTGCCACGCGTGGCGCGGCTCATGCCCGCCCCGGCCGTTTACGGGCGGTTGGCCTCGACCAGGGCACGGGTGACGGCCCGGACACTGCGCGCGATGTGCTGCAGCTGCATGACCTCGGCCGCGTACAGCTTGATCGTGTGCTCGATGACCCCCTCGTGGAGGCCGAGTCCGGGCAGGTCGGCGCGGGCGGTCTGCAGGGCGGTGCGGGCCACCCGGATCTCGTTCTGGACCTGGATCTGGGCGTGCCGGGCGAGCAGGACCGGGTGGCGGACGAACACGGGGTATCCGGCGTAGCGAGCGGGCACCAGCTCGCGCAGCCACTTGGCCGCGGAGCGCTCCCAGTCGTAGCTCCCGGGGGTCTTGACCTGGCAGGGCCAGTCCGGGCTGATGCGCGTGGACGTCAGGGGCATGATCATCGCTTCCGGGTGTGCGGCGTCGTGAGGGTGGACGACGGGTCGGGGCGGCCCCGGCCTAGGGGATGACCGGGGCCGCCACGGACACCCGTGACGCCGGAGCGGGTAGGACCCGGCCTCCACGGGTGCGGAACGGATCCGGAAACGACCGGGTCGCGATCCGTGAGCAGTATTTATATATGCCATCCGGTTTTCAAGGCGCATGAAAACATTCATGCGCGCTTTGTTGTGGATGGCCCCGGTCTGTGGCCGTTGTCCGGGCCGCTCAGTCCCTGAGGAAGAAATGGTGCTGGTCGGCGACCTGTTCGTACTCCTCCAGCCGGGCCTGGGTGCGCTCCGGATCCGCGTCCGTCATGGCCTGGAGCAGCGCCGCGCACACCACGCCCGGGGCGGCGTAGGAGTCGAAGACCAGACGCGAACCGGTCCCGGTGGCGAAGACGACGTCCGCCTCGTCCGCGAGGGGCCCGAGCGCCAGGTCGGTGATCAGGGCGACCTTGAGGCCGGCGCCACGCGCGACCCGGACGGCCGTCAGGGTCTCCTGGGCGTGCCGGGGCATCGAGAACGCCAGCACCCAGGTGCCGCCCGCCTCACGCGACTGGAGCAGCGCGTCGTAGGCGACGCTGCCGCCCCGCGTCACCAGCCGCACGTCCGGGTGGATCCGCCGGGAGGCGTAGGCGAAGTACTCGGCGAGCGAGACGGAGATCCGCAGGCCCAGGACCGTGAGGGGCATCGACGAGGACAGTTTGCGGCCGATGTCGATCACCCGGCTCGGGTCGGCGAAGTCCCGCCGCAGGTTCTCCAGGTTCTCGATCTCGGCGTCGACCGCCGCCTGCAACTCGTTGCCCTCGATCTCCTCCGCCGGGCCGCCCGCGAGGGTGCCCAGCGCGATCGACTGGAGTTTCTCCCGCAGGGCCGGATAGCCGCTGAAGCCGACCGCCGAGGCGAAACGCGTCACCGAGGGCTGACTCACGCCGACCCGGTCCGCGAGATCCGTGATCGACAGGAACGCCGCCTCCGTGATGTTCTCGATCAGGTACTGGGCGATACGACGCTGCCCCGGGGACAGCCGGGGCCGGTCGAAGAGCGTCCTGAGCTGGGCGGACGGGGAGACCTCCGCTTCCGGGGCAGCCTTCCCCGAGGTGATCGCGGATGCCTGTGCGCGTGCCTGCTGCGGCGATGGCACCGGTGCGCCTCCTTCGTCTCCCACGGACGTTCAACATAGCTCACGCACCGTGGTGACCAGGGCTTCTGCGCACGGCACATGAGATGCCCGGCCGGTGGATACCCGTGCGCCGGGCGGGAACCCGCCGCGGCAGAAGATCCCGACACCAACGACGAGGAGCCGTCTTCATGACCGTCCCCGAGGAGAACCGGCCGAAGACACAGACCACGGACGTGGCCCTGGACCAGCAGGACGAGGACCGGTCCCGGGCGCCGGGCGCCACCGGCCGCACGATGCGCGAGGCCCTGGAGGAAGCGGAGGTGAGGCCCGACGACTACGACGAGCACTAGCGCGCCCCTGGCCGCCCCCGACCGAACCGACGACGCTTCCGGCAGGTGAGACAACAATGGGCGCGCTGAGTGCGCTGGAAGAGACTCTGGAAAACCGATGGGAGGCCCTCTGGGCGCGGGTCCTCGACAAGGAGCCGGTCGAGGTCCTCGACGCCCTGCGACGCGAGTGCGACGACAACGCCGTGGTGTGCCGGGCGGGCCGGGTGATGGTGCCCAACGCCTACGACGTGGAACTCGCCGACGAGGTGCACGAGCAACTGTCGCGCCAGGGCACGGACGTGGGACAGGCCCTCACCGACAGCCTGTCCCGCCACGCGGAGCGCAAGGGCTACGAGTTCGCGGGCCCGCTCGCGGTACACGTCGCGAGGTGCCCCGACATCCCCGACGGCCGCTACCGCGTGGCGAGCAGGGTGATGGAACACGTGAGCGTGGACGGCTTCTTCCACGCCGCACACTGAAGCACCCCAAAGGGGCGCGGGGAACTGCGCGACCCGCCACACCGCACCCGCGGACGGCGAACGAGCGCACGCTCAACGGCGATACACCGTGATCGAATGCCCGATGTCGTCAACGGGGCGGCTGCCGCCGATCAACTCGGCCAGCCGCCCCGTCGCTTTCGCAGCAGCCGAATCCGACACCACCAACAGCCCCCGTACCTCACCCGCCGGCACCTTGCGAGGATCACGCGCCTCGATGCCGTAGTACGACGGCACACCACTGCCCTTGTACACGAGCCACACCCGCTCACCCGCATACCGCTCACGCAACCGCGCGGCGAGCAGCCCGAGATCCTGCCCCCAGTCCACGTTGGAGTCGTGCAACAACTCCCGGGTCCTGGCAGGCCCCCCGAACGCCTCGTTGGAATACGGCAGATAGAAGGGAAACGTCCGCAGCGAGCTGACCGCGACGAACGCCACCAGCACCGCCACCCCGACGGAGACCCACCACCGCCGCACCACGAGCACACAGCCCGCCGCCACCGTCAGGAACAGCGGCAGGAACACGGCGTAGCGGGTGCCGAAATCCCGTGCCCCCTGCATGGCCGCGGCCAGCAGCACCAGAGGAGCGGCCAGCAGATACGGCGCCGCCGGCCGCAGCCGCCGGACCGCGACCACCGCCACCGCACCCCCCGCCCACAGGACGAGCATGCCCAGCGGCGTCTTCACCAGCAGCGCGGCCGGCAGGTAGTACCAGAGCGAGCCCGAGTACAACCGGCCGAACAGGAACCCCTGCCACGGCCGGTTCTCCAGCCCGAGCTGGATGCGCAGACCGTCCCGGTAGGCCTCGGGGAACGGCATCAGGTCGACCAGCGCACCGCGAAGTCCGTGCACCGTGGGCACGTGCTGCTCCGGAGTCCAGCGCAGTTTCGGATCGACCGTCAGGTAGGTGACCCACACGACCGCGACGGCGGCCAGGAAGACGACAGCCGCGCCGGTCGCCGCCCGGACCAGGGCTCGGCGCCGGTCGTCCCCGGTGGCGTGCCACACCGACACGGCGGCCAGTGCCGTCAGCACCGGTACGGCGGGCAGCGTGCTCATCTTCGTGGCCAGGGCCGCCCCGAGGGCCACCCCCGCGAGCGGCACATGCGGCCGGGGGCTGCGGCGCGCCCGCCACAGCAGCCAGACCGATGTCACCACGAACCCGGCAGCCGGCACGTCCAGCGTGGCGAGCGAGCCGTGGGCGATGACGTCGGGGGAGAAGCAGTACAGGGCGAGCGCGGCCAACGCCCCCGTCACCCCGGCCAGTTCACGGGCGAAGGCGAACACGACCAGCCCGAACAGCAGCGTCAGCGTGATCACGGGGAGGCGGGCCCACAGCATCAGCCGCCAGGGATCGTTGCCCGCCTCGTAGAGCAGATGCCGCCCCACCGCGCCCTGGTCGCCGGTGACGGACGGACCGATGTGCGGATCCGCGAGGGCCACCCCGGTGCCGATGACGAGCTTGCCGAGCGGCGGATGTTCGGGGTTGTGGCGCAGCCGGTGCTCGTGCGTGTACTCGGCGGCCGCGCCCACGTACACCGGTTCGTCGATCGTCGGGGTCTGCCGCACGGCGGTGGTCACCATCGCGAAGGCCATCTGCGCGAGCAGCAGGGCCACGAGGAGCGGCACCGTCCACCGTCTGCCGGACCGCCTTCCCGCCCCCGCCGGTGACGGGGGCGGGAGCGACGCCGGCCGGGGGAGGGCGGGAGCGATCCAGAGGTCCCTCATGGACCCACTCTGCATCAGCCCCCGCCGCTCACGGCGTCATCGCCGCACGAGTCGCACCGACAGACCGTCAGCGGTGTACTCGGGCACGGCCCGCAGCGTCGGGGAGTCCAGCTCGACACGGTCGAACCGGCCGCGCAGCGCGGGAGCCGACAGGACGGAAAGAGTCGTCCCCGCGGCCGGAGGCCGCTGGGCGTCGAGCCGCAGCGACAGCACGCTGCCCCGGCCCAGCAGGACCCGTCGGCCCACCGTGAGCGCCGGGCCGTGGCTCCCGCGCAGCAGCAGTTCCAGCGTCGACTCGCCCTCCTGCACGTACGAGCCGCGCACCCGCAGGACCTTGTCCGCGCGCAGCGTGCCGCCCGTGACCTGGACGTCGCCCTCGCCCAGGGCGTTGGCCGAGGCGGCGACCAGGGTGCCGTCCGCGACGACCGTCCCGCCGTGGTAGCGGTTGTGGCCGGTCAGGGTGAGCGTGCCGGTGCCGCGCTTGGTGAGGCCGCCCTCGCCCTCGATGCCGTGGCGCCAGCTGTCGGCCGCGTGGAAGCCCCCGGCCGCCGCGTCCAGCGTCACGGTGACGTCCTGGTCGAAGGCGCCGTACCCGTCCGCCGCGGCGAACAGGTTCAGCCGGCCCCACTGCTCGAAGCCGTCCAGCAGGACGTATCCGGAAGGCAACGCGGTCGTGCGCAGCACCTCCCGCCGCTGCGCCGCGCTCAGGTACGGCAACCGCGTCTCCAGCAGCACCTCCGCGCCCTTCGGCACCGTGAGCGGGTCCTTGCGGCCGCGGCGGGGCAGGACGTACGTCAGCCTGGGCGCGACGGCACGGGCGTTGGCCTCACGGTCGGCGTACGCGTCACCGGCGTCCGAGTGCGCGAAGTCGTACAGCGTGTTCGCCGTCGTGCCCGTCCTCTGCGTGAAGTACGCCAGCGCCTGGGCGCGTGCCGCCGCCTTGAGTTCCGCGTTCGCCGGGTCGGCCAGGGTCGCCGCCGTCAGGGCGGTGGCCATGATCCGGCCGCCGATGACGTCGACGGTGGAGTGCATGCCCGACATGATCCGGGTGTGACTGAGCTCGAACGCCCGCGTCACCAGCTCCTGGAACCGCTCGGGCACCGCGTACGCCAGGGCCAGACCGGCCAGGTGGAAGGCGTTGGTGTGGCCGCTGGGGAAGCCGCCGTCGTCGACGGGGGAGGTGCTGCGCTGACGCAGCAGCTGTTTGACGACGACCACGTCCGAGTCGTACACCGGGTATCCGAGTTCGTCCGTGCGGCCGGTGTCGACGACCTCGCTGTCCTCGTTCATGCGCCACGGACGCGGGTACTGGAAGGCGTACTTGCCGGGGTTCCCGGAGGCGAACGGGCCGCGCACGGTGTCGACGAGCTTGGCCACCTGGCCCAGGTCCGAGGTGTGGGAACCGGCGCCCAGTGCGGACCCGGCGGGCGCGTCGGCCGGCACGGAGTCGCTGATCGTGGTCGGGGGAGTCGTGTCCGGTGCGGCGGTGATCGACGTGACCGCTCTGGCGCCCGCCTTGTACAGGTCGGACAGCGGGCCCAGGCCGGCGATCATCGCGTAGCTCTGGTGCTGGCGGTCGTAGACGAACGCCTCCCGCGCCTGTGCCTCGGTGCGCGCGCCGGTGACCCGGGCGCAGTAGCGCATGTTGGCGCGCAGCACCTCGGGGCTCAGCGGCGTGCCGGTGTTCCAGGCGGCGCCGGTCTTCCACACCTCGGCCATGCCGCCGAGGATCCGTACCACCGCGTTGGTCTCGGGCGTGAGGTTCGGCAGGACGTTGGTCCTGTAGTCGTCGACGAACGCGGCGGGAGCGGTGGCGGCCTTGGCGTCCGCGGCGCCCAGCCATCCGACCAGGGTCGGCGCGGCGACCAGTGCGGCCGAGCCGCCCAGGGAGGTTCTGAGGAAACCCCTCCGGTTCAGCGTGGGGGAGTGGTGCCCGGCGGATGACGGCATGGGTGTGCCTCTCTTCAGTTCTGCGGCCTGCGGCCGGGTGGGGTCGTGCGATCTTGCCTGATTCGAAGGCCGAGCGGTGTCCCGTCGACGAGGGGTCGGCGGCCGGGACGTGACCCGCGGGTGAACGCGCGGCCCCGGCTCACAGGAGCGAGCGCGCCAGCGTCACCGCACCCTCGACCGGTGGCACCCGCAGGGGCCTGGCGCGGGCCGTGGGCACCGTTTCGGCCAGGGCGTCGGTGAAGGCGTCGAACAGCTCGGACTGGGCCAGCACCGTGCCGCCCGCCACGACCACGTCGTCGACCGCGACACCCCGGTCGGCGAGCCGGGTGACCAGCGCGGCGAGCGACCGGCCCGCCTCGTCGATCACGGTCCGGGCGAGCGCGGAGCCGTCGGCGGCTGCCGCGAAGACGACGGGAGCGTGCCGGCCCCACTCGGCTGAGACATCCGTGGCCTTCTCCAAGGCCGCGCCGAGCGCGGGCACCTCGGGCACATCGAGCGCGGCGACGAGCCCGAGCGCGAGCGCGTCGGGCCGCTCCCCGCGGTCGTGGGCCGCCCACACGGCCCGTGCCGCCTCCCGGACGAGACCGGCGGCGCCGCCCTCGTCGCCGAGGACCGCGCCCCAGCCACCCACCTGGACGGCGGTGCCGTCGGGCAGCCGCCCCACCGCCACCGAGCCGGTGCCGGCGACCAGGCCGACACCCTTGTCCAGTCCGGCCGCGGGGACGAGGAGCTGCGCGTCGCCCACCACCAGCGCGGGCGCGTCGAAGTGCAGCTGGAGCGCGTCGCGTATCTGCGCGCACTGGCGGGGGGTCTCGCAGGCGTGCCCGCCGACGGCCACGGCGGTCGGGCGGGCGCCCGCCGGGAGCGCGTCGGCGACCAGCGCGGCCAGCCACCCGGCGGCGGTCACCGGGTCGTGCGGCCGCCAGCCGCTGCTCGCACGGACGTGGTCGGCCACGGGGACGTCGCCCACGAAAGCGCGGAGATGCGTCTTGGTGCCGCCTACGTCGATACCGATCACGAGGGGCGCGAAGTCCTGCACGGAGCCTCTTTCGTCGTTGCGCTGGGCTGCGACGGCGGGCGAACCGTGCCTGAAGGACGGGCAGTTGAATGACTCGGGAAGCCCCGGGACGGGCTTCTGGCGGAGCACGGCAGGCGAGTACCGTGTACTTCGTTAGGAAGTTAACTAACGAAGTACAGTGCGTCAAGAGGAATCCCTTCGCCGCGTCCACTGGAGACGATCCGAGACGATCGACCCGGGAGCGCGCGGCCCGTTACCCGTGTGGGGGAACTGTTGGAACCTGACGTGGCAAGAGCCCCCCGCCTGACCGAGAGCGCGGGCGCGGTGTTCGCCGTGCTGGCCGAGGCCGGCCGGGCGACCCGGCCGCAACTCGCGAGCCTCGCGCGCCTGTCCAAGCCGACGGTGTCGGCCGCCGTCGCGGAACTGGAGGGCGTCCGGCTCGCCGCGCACTCCGGCACCGCCTCCAGCGGCACGGGACGCAACGCCGCCGTCTATCGACTCGGGCCGGCCGCGGGGGCCGTGCTCGCCGTCGATCTCGGCCCCGCCCTCACCCGGGTCCGCGGCTGCGCCCTGGACGGCGCGCTGCTCGCCGAGGCCACCGGCTCCCGGGCGGACGCCGCCGACGTCGTGCGCGAGGCGCTCGACGCGCTGCCCGCCGACGCCCCGCTGCGGACCATCGTCGTGGCCGTCGGTGACGTCACCGCGCCGCGCAAGGAGGGTGCCGGGATGCGTCCGGCGACCGCGAAGGCCGGTCCCGTCTTCGACGCCGTGACCGTCGCGCTGCCGCCGGGCGTCCCCGTCCACCTCGAGAACAACGTCAACTGCGCCGCCCTCGCCGAACTGCACGAAGGTGCCGCCCGGGGGCGGAGCACCTTCGGCTACCTGCGCATCGGCGTCGGTATCGGCCTCGGCATCGTCGTCGGCGGCCAGGTGCTGAGCGGTGCGAACGGCGCCGCAGGTGAGCTGGCCCGGCTGCCCTACCCGTGGGACGACGGCCGCGAACCCCGCCACGAGGCCCTGGAGGAGTACATCGGCGCACGCTCCCTGCTGCGGCGCGCGGCCGAGGCCTGGCCGGATGCCGACGGCCCGTGCCCCGGCACCGCCGAGCAGCTCTTCGCACTCGCCGGACAGGGCCGTGCCGCCGCCCGCGCCGTCGTCGAACGCCATGCCGTGGACGTGGGCCGGCTGGCCGCCGCCGTGACCGCGGTACTGGACCCGGGGCTGGTCGTGCTGGGGGGCAGTACCGGCGCGTACCCGCAGCTCCTGCCCGGCGTCCGGGCCGAGCTCGCCCGGCTGAGCTGGCCCACCGAAGTCGTCAGCAGCACGGTCGGCGACCTCGGCACCGTCGTGGGCGCCGCCCGGCTCGCGGTCTCCCGAGGAGTCCAAACCGTGACCGAGGTTGCGGGGGCGAAGGATTGACGGCTCCGACTCGATCTGCCAATGTCCGGACAAGCGCTTTCTGAGTTGGCCGGGACGCCGACTCCGGGTGAGCCTCCCGCCCGTACGCGAAGTACGGCAGCCGCACGAGGGCGTGCTTGTGCGACGTCGGCCGTCATGGCCGGGGACTCCACCCGTCAAGGTGACGCGGCCGGGCGAGGCCGTGCCCCCGGGAAGCGAAATTTCCTGCAATATGCACCCGTGCCGCCTCGGCTGGCGCCGTGCTTCTTCCGCTACGAAGAAAAGGGATCGAAGATGATCAGTGTGGGTGTGCGGCGCTCCCGCCGTCTCGGCCGCGGCGGTATACGCCGCGTGGTTCCTCTCGCTGCCGTGGCCTCGGCAGGTGCTCTTCTGCTCTCCGCCTGCGGGTCGGGTTCCGACTCGGGTGGGACCTCCAAGTCGCTGACGTTCTGGATCTCCACGGTTCCGGGGCAGGACGCGGGCTGGAAGAAGCTGGTGGCGCAGTACAAGAAGGAAAAGGGCGTCACCGTCAAGCTCGTCAACATCCCCTACGAGGGCTACACGACGAAGCTGCACAACGCCGCCCAGGCGAACTCCCTGCCCGACGTGGCGGCCGTGCCGGCGCTGGACCCCATCTGGTCGAGCAAGCTGATCGACCTCAGCTCCATCGCCGACAAGAAGAGCTACAAGATCAACGCCAACTTCCTCGCCAAGGACTCGTCCGGGAAGGTGCTGGCCATCCCCTCGGACGTCACCGCGTCCGGCATGTTCATCAACAAGTCGCTGTTCAAGAAGGCCGGCGTCTCCTTCCCGACCTCGCCCGAGAAGACCTGGACCTGGACGGAATTCATCAAGGCGGCGAACAAGGTCCGCGAGAAGACCGACGCCAAGTACTCGCTGACCTTCGACCAGTCGCCCTCCCGGCTGCGCGCCATGGTGTACGAGATGGGCGGGAAGTACGTCCACGCGGACTCCTCCGGCAAGTTCTCGGTGGACGCGGCGACGAAGAAGGCCGTCAACACCTTCGTCGGATGGAACGACAACAAGACCATGCCGAAGTCGGTGTGGACCAGCGGCGCCGACCCGGCCGCCATGTTCCAGAGCGGTGACGTGGTCGCCTACTGGTCCGGCGTGTGGCAGGTGGCCGCCTTCGCGGACAGCATCAAGAAGTTCGAGTGGGCAAGCGTCCCGACCCCCGCCCAGCCGGTGCAGGCCAGCGACGTCAACAGCGGCGGCATGATGGTCGGCTTCAACAACAACGAGGCCGCGGCCACCGCCGCGCAGAAGTTCCTGTCCTGGGTCTACGAGCCGGACAACTATCGCACGCTGTGCGAGGCCTCCGGATTCCTGCCTGTCGAGAACGGTCTGAACCCGAAGTACCCCTTCACCTCCGAGGCGGCGCAGGCGGCGTTCAAGCTGTACAACGAGTCGATCCCGCTCTACGCCCCGATCTCCGGCTACTTCAACAACGCTCAGACGCAGTGGGTGCTGAAGGGCAAGAGCATCACCGAGGACCCGACCAAGACGGAGCTCGGCAAGGCGATCAACGGCCAGCAGTCGCCCGGCAAGGCCCTGGAGAACATCGTGGCCGGCTACAACCAGCAGGTCGGCGGCGGTTCGTAGGCCGCGGGGCCGGGCGGCGGGGCGAGACGCCGCCGCCCGGCCCGGACGCGCCCTTCGTTGCCGGGCTCGTGGCGTGAGCCCCTCTGCAATCCCTTCCACCAGCACGGAGTCAGGAAGATGACCAAACGCGCCCCGGACGTGTCCGCGAGCCCGCCCAGGAGACGCAGCAAGTACACCCTTGCGCCGCTCGTCCTCATCGCGGCCAACGTCGTGCTCTTCGCGTTGTTCTTCGTTTGGCCTGCGGTGATCGGGCTTCTCTACTCCTTCACGAACTACACGGGCGTGGGGGTGTTCCAGTGGGTCGGACTGGACAACTACTCCCACCTCTTCGGGGACTCCACGTTCTACGACGCGTTGAGCCGGACGCTGCTGTACACCGTCCTCTTCGTCCCGCTGAACTTCGCGCTCTCGCTGCTCGCCGCCAACCTGGTGGTGAACAAGCACGCCAAGGGCTCGTCGATCGCCCGTGTCATCTTCTTCATCCCGTGGCTGCTGTCGCCCATCGTCGTGGGTGTCCTGTGGCGGTGGCTGTTCGGTGAGAACTTCGGACTGGTCAACTACGTCATCGAGGAGCTCGGCGGAGGCGCCGTCCCGTGGCAGTCGAACGCGGACCTGTCGCTGCTGGTGGTGGTGATGGCGGCGGCCTGGGCGTGGACGGGATTCACGATGCTGCTGTTCATCGCGGCGATCAAGAACGTCCCGGTGTCGTACTACGAGGCGGCCGAGCTCGACGGCGCCGGTCCGTGGCGCAAGTTCATCAGCATCACGCTGCCGAGCATCGCGCCCACCTCGTTCATCGTCATCCTGCTCAACACGATCAACGCGATGAAGGAATACCCGGTGTTCGTCGCCCTCAACAACGGCGGGCCCGGAACCTCGAACAACCTGCTCGTCCAGTACATCTATGAGACCGGCTTCAAACGGGGCCAGATCGGCTACGCGAGCGCCGCGTCGTTCGTGCTCATGCTCATCCTGATGGCCGTGGCGATCATCCAGCTGATCGTCAACCGGCGGGTGGAGAACCGATGACAACCACAGACATGCCACGCCCGCTCGACGCCGACGCCAAGCAGCCCGTTCCCAGGCAGCGTCCCCGCAAGACGGCGGGCGGCGGGTTCCGGCGGGCGGTGCCCGCGACGACACTGCTGTGGATCCTGGCGTGCCTGTACGGGCTGCCGGTGCTGTGGTTCATCCTCAGCTCCCTCAAGCCGGCCAGTGACCTGTTCTCCTATCCGCTGACGCTGGTCCCGCACAACCCCACCCTGTCGGGATTCGAGGCGGCGTGGGACAGCGCCAACTTCTCCCAGTACTTCATCAACACGGCCATCGTGTGCGTGATCACGACGATCCTCACGGTGGGTGTCAGCTGCTGCACCGGGTACGCGCTGGCCAAGTACGACAACCGGTGGCTCAAGGCCTTCTTCCTCTGCATCCTGGCCACCACGATGCTGCCGGGCGAGGTCATGCTCGCACCGGAGTTCCTGGTGGTCCGCAACCTCGGCCTCTACAACTCGTTCGCCGGCATCATCCTCCCGGCCGTGCTCACCGCGACCGGATGCTTCATGTTCCGCCAGTTCTTCCTGACGGTCCCCGACGAACTCGTGGAGGCCGCCCGCATCGACGGCGCCCGCGAACTGGCGATCTTCGCGCGGATCATGGTGCCGCTCTCCCGGCCCATCATGCTGACCCTCGCCATCCTGTCCTTCCAGTGGCGCTGGAACGACTACATCTGGCCGCTGCTGATGCTCAACGACCCCAACAAGTTCACCGTGCAGATCGGCATCCAGAGCATCGTCGGCGCGCAGAACATCAACTGGTCGGTCCTGCTCGGCGCGTCGGTCATCTCCATGATCCCGCTGATCGCCATCTTCCTGGTCTTCCAGCGCTACGTCATGGGCGCCGACATCAATGCCGGACTGAAGGACTGATCGTGCCCCTCCCGCTCGACCACGAGTTCGTCCGCGCGGTGGCCGGCGCCGCGGACCGGCTGGCCGTCCCACTGGCGGACGGCCCCGACGAGGAACCCGCCGGCCTGCACCACCGCGCTCTGGCGCGCCGGGTGAAGACTCTGGTCGCGGCGTACCGGTCCCCGGACTCGGCACTGCACGGCAGCGGGCAGGCCGTCGCCGCCGCGACGACCCACCTCCGCGCCCTGCGGGCCACGCAGACACCCACCGGCCTCTTCGCCGGCGGCGACAACGTGCAGTCACCGCCGGACTCCGCGTTCACCGTCAACGACGTGTGCGACGCGCACGTCCTCGCCGCCGGCGCGGGGCCGGAACTGCACGACGTGACGGCTGCGCTCGCCGAGATCGCCGGTGCCGCCTCCGGCAGTCTCCTGACCGGTGGGATACACACTCCGAACCACCGCTGGGAGCTGTGCGCGGCGCTGGCCCGGCTGCACCGGTCGTTCCCGGACGACCGGCTCCTCGACCGCGTCGAGGAGTGGCTCTCCGAGGGCGTCGACATCGACGCTGAGGGCCTGTACTCGGAACGGAGCGCCAACTACGCGGCCCACGTGTCCAACCCGTCGCTGCTGCTGCTGGCCGGTGTGCTCGGCCGCGCCGACCTGCTGGACGCCGTGGAACGCAATCTCGCCACGACCCTGGACCTCATCAGGCCGGACGGCACGGTGGAGACCGTCCTCTCGCGGCGGCAGGACCAGAACCACCCGTTCCCGCTGGCGCCCTACCTGCCGCACTACCGGCTGCTCGCCATCCGCACCGGCCGGGGCGACTTCAGCCGGGCGGCGCTGCTGGCGGCCGCCGGCGGCATCGACGATCCCGACCTGCTCGCCGAGAGCATCCTCACCCCGGACCTGTGCCACGTCCTGCCGGCACCGGCCGCGGAGACACTTCCGCGTGACCGGTACCTCACCACCGCGCGCCTCGCCGCACGCGCCTCGGCCACCGCGCACACGGTGGTGTACGGCGGCTCCGACGTGCCCGAGCACCGGCGCATCCGCTCGGGACTCGCCTGCAATCCCACCTTCCTGCGCCTGTTCGCCGGCGACGCCGTCCTCGACGCGGTCCGCCTCTCACGGGGATTCTTCGACCTGGGCCCGTTCCGCGCCGCCGCCGTGCACCAGGACGCCGACCACCGGTACCGGCTCACCGAAACCCTCACGGCCGCCTACTACCAGCCGCTGCCGCCCGACCGGCGACGCGACGACGGCGCCTACCACATGGCGGACGAGGGACGCTTCTCGGCCGCGATGGCCTTCCCGGACCGGCCACGGGACGAGGTCTCCCACACGACCCGCGTCGAGGTGGACCTGAGGGAGGACGGCGCCGACCTGCGGATCGACATCAGCGGACCACGGGTGCCCTGGGCCCTGGAACTGACCTTCCGGCCGGGTGGCGTGCCCGAGGGCGCCGTACCGATCGGCGAGGGGCGCTGGTGCCTGACGACCGGGCCGATGACCTACCGGGTCGGTGACGACGAGATCCGGATCGAGGCCGAGGTCGAGGCAGGTGAACCGCTGGCCGGGCCGGACGGGAGCGACGTGCTGCGGTACGACCCGGGGCAGGACTACACCGTGGTCGGCGGCACCGACGCGACGACGGGGAACCGCGTCTACATCGGTGGACACGGCCCGCACACCCTGACCGTCGCACTGCGTGCCCGCCGGAGCGCACCCGTCGTGTGACTCCGGCGACCCGCGCCCCCTCCTGTGCACGGTGTGTTCAGAGCTCGACGCGCGGCGGTGCCAAATCCGGCACCACCAGGTCCGCCCGCCCCCGGGTCGTCGCGACCAGCTGGGCGTTGCGCTCGTCCGAGCGTGACACCCATGCCACCGCTTCCTCGTGCGTCTTGCCGAACTGCTCGTGGCGGACGACCAGTCGGCGGACGCGCTCGTGCTCGGGCAGCTCGCAGAACCACACCTCGTCGAGGAGAGGGCGGACGCGGGGCCAGGCCCCGGTGGCCAGGAGCAGGTAGTTGCCTTCCGTGATGACCAGGCGGGCCGTCGGGGGCACCGGGATCGCCCCCGCGATCGGCTGCTCCAGGACGCGTTCAAAGCCGGGCGCGTACACCGGCTCGTCGTGCGACTCCTCGCGCAGCCGCTCCAGCAGGGCCGCGTACCCGGCCGCGTCGAACGTGTCGGGCGCGCCCTTGCGGTCCCGGCGGCCCAGTCGCTCCAGTTCGGCGTCCGCGAGGTGGAAGCCGTCCATGGGGACGTGCGCCACCCACGGCTCGCCCGTTCCGTTCAGTTCCCGCACCAGGCGCTCGGCGAGCGTCGACTTGCCCGCGCCGGGGCACCCGGCGATGCCGAGGATCGCGCGCCGGCCGTCCCGCGGGAGGGCACGGGCGCGGTGGACGAGGTCGTCGAAGGTGAGTGGCACACAGCAGAGTGTGTCACCCTGCGCGCAGGCCGTCCGGTACGGGGAGGGGGGGAGAAGGGAGCCGCACCGTGTCCGACGACGAAGCCCGGATCCGCGCACTGATCACCCACTGGGCCGAAGCCGTCCACCGGGGCGATCTCGACGGCGTCCTCGCCGACCACGCCGAGGACATCGTCATGTACGACGTACCGCCGCCCCACGAGGGCCTCCACGGGCTGGCCGTCTACCGGGCGGCCTGGCCCCCGTTCCTCGAGTGGCAGGCCCAGGGCGCGAGCTTCGAGATCGACACCCTCGACGTCACCGCCGGCACCGACACCGCCTACGCGCACGCCCTGCTGCGCTGCGGCACCCCGGAGGAACTCGCCGAACGCCCCACCCTGCGCCTGCGGCTGACGTTCGGCCTGCGCAAGGAGGAGGGCCGCTGGCTGGTGGCGCACGAACACCACTCGTTCCCGCACGACTGACCCCGCGCGCCCCCGGGAATGTGGCGTGCGCCACTCACTGGACGCCGCCGGTTTGGGAACCGGTCCCTTATGACGCAGGAATGTCTTCCGACGACATCACGCCTGCCTCTTTCGACCTCGACGGCGTCGTTCACCCGGACGGCCGTCGTGCACGCGGCCGCCTGGAAGGAGATGTTCGACGCCTTCCTGCGCGAGCGGGGCGGCGAGGACTTCCGGCCGTTCGACGCGGCGAGCGACTACGACGAGTACGTCGACGGCCGCCCGCGCGCCGACGGCGTCCGCACTTTCCTCGCGTCCCGCGGTATCGACCTGCCCGACGGAGACCCCGACGACCCACCGGGCGCACAGACCGTCCACGGGCTGGGCAACCGCAAGAACGACCTGGTCCTGGAGAAGATCCGCACCGACGGCGTCGAGGCCTACGACGGCACGCTCCGCTACCTGGAGGCGGTCCGGGCCCACGGCCTGAGCACCGCGATCGTCTCCTCCAGCGCCAACTGCCGGGACGTGCTGCGCTCGATCGGCGCCGAGCACTTCTTCGACGTAC
The DNA here is from genome assembly GCF_000158955.1 of Streptomyces viridochromogenes DSM 40736. Classification (GTDB taxonomy): domain Bacteria; phylum Actinomycetota; class Actinomycetes; order Streptomycetales; family Streptomycetaceae; genus Streptomyces; species Streptomyces venetus. The sequence continues at coordinate 8,275,921 of NZ_GG657757.1, forward strand.
GGATCGACGGCGTGGTCGCCGCCGAGCGCAAGCTGCCCGGCAAACCGCGCCCCGACACGTTCCTGGCCGCCGCCGAGGACCTCGGCGTCCGGCCGGACGAGGCCGCCGTCTTCGAGGACGCGCTGGCCGGCATGGACGCCGGCCGCGCCGGCCGCTTCGGATACGTCGTCGGCGTCGACCGCGTCGGACAGACCGACGCGCTGTACGCGCACGGCGCCGACATCGTGGTGCAGGACCTCGCCGAACTGGGGGACACGCGGTGATCGCACAGCGGTCCTACACCGTCGAACCCTGGACCGTGCGCGAGACGGAACTCAACCTCGACGTCCTGGCGCAGAGCGAGTCCGTGTTCGCCCTGTCCAACGGCCATATCGGCTGGCGCGGCAACCTCGACGAGGGCGAACCGCACGGCCTGCCCGGCAGCTACCTCAACGGTGTCCACGAACTGCACCCCCTGCCGTACGCCGAGGCCGGCTACGGCTACCCCGAGTCGGGCCAGACCTCCATCAACGTCACCAACGGCAAGGTGCTGCGCCTCCTGGTCGACGACGAGCCGTTCGACCTGCGCTACGGGCGGCTCGTCACCCATGAACGGACCCTGGACCTGCGGCGGGGCGTGCTGGAGCGGGTCTGCGAGTGGACCTCACCGGCGGGCTCGACCGTCCGGGTGCGCTCCACCCGGCTGGTCTCCCTGACCCAGCGGGCGATCGCCGCCGTGGCGTACGAGGTGGAGCCCGTCGACCGCCGTACCCGTGTGGTCGTCCAGTCGGAACTGGTCGCCAACGAGAGCCTGCCGGAGCCGGACGGTGACCCGCGGGCCGCCATGGCGCTGAAGTCGCCGCTGGAGCCGGAAGAGGACCTGGCCTCCGGCAGCCGGCTGCGGCTGGTCCACCGCACCCGCCGCAGCGGCCTCCGGGTCGCCGTGGCCGCCGATCACGTCGTCGACGGCCCCGAGCGGACCACGACGAGCAGCGAGAGCAACGTGGACGTGGCCCGGCTGACCGTCACCTCCGTCCTGGAGCCGGGGGAGCGGCTTCGGGTGGAGAAACTGGTCGCGCACGGCTGGTCCGGCGCCCGGTCCCGGCCCGCGATGAGCGACCAGGTCGAGGCGGCGCTCGCGGCGGCCGCACACAGCGGCTGGACGGGGCTGCTCGCGGACCAGCGGGAGTACCTCGACGACTTCTGGGCGCGCGCCGACGTCGAGCTCGACGGTGACGAGGAGATCCAGCAGGCCGTCCGCTTCGCCCTCTTCCACGTCCTCCAGGCCGGTGCCCGCGCCGAGCAGCGCGCCATACCGGCCAAGGGACTCACCGGCTCCGGTTACGACGGGCACGCCTTCTGGGACACCGAAGCGTTCGTGCTGCAGCTGCTGACCTACACCGCGCCGGCGGCGGCCGCCGAGGCCCTGCGCTGGCGCCTGGACACCCTGCCCGCCGCGCAGGAGCGCGCGGCCCAGCTCGGCCTGCGCGGCGCCGCCTTCCCCTGGCGCACCATCGAGGGCTCGGAGGGCTCCGCGTACTGGCCGGCCGGCACCGCCGCGTTCCACGTGGGCGCCGACATCGCCGACGCCGTGGTGCGGTACGTGGCGGCCACCGGCGACGAGGAGTTCGAACGCGAGGTCGGCGTGGAGCTGCTGGTGGAGACGGCCCGGCTGTGGCGCTCCCTCGGCCACCACGACGACCGGGGCGTCTTCCACATCGACGGCGTCACCGGACCGGACGAGTACAGCGCCATCGCCGACGACAACACGTACACCAACCTCATGGCCCGGGCGAACCTGCTGGCCGCCGCCGACGTCTGCAAACGCCACCCCGACGAGGCGGCACGGCTCGGCGCCGACGAGGAGGAGAGCGCCGCCTGGCGGGACGCCGCCGAGGCCCTGCACGTCCCCTACAACGAGGAACTCGGCGTGCACGAACAGCACGCCGGCTTCACCCGCTACCAGCGCTGGGACTTCGCCCGCACCAGGCCGGACCAGTACCCGCTGATGCTCCACTTCCCCTACTTCGACCTGTACCGCAAGCAGGTCGTCAAGCAGGCGGACCTGGTGCTGGCGATGTACACCTGCGGCAGCTTCTTCGAGGAGTACTTCGACGAGGAGCAGATCGCCCGCAACTTCGCCTACTACGAGCCGATCACCGTACGGGACTCCTCCCTGTCGGCCTGCGTCCAGGCCGTCATGGCGGCCCGGACCGGCCATCTGGACCTGGCCTGCGCCTACACGGCCGAGGCCGCGCTGATGGACCTGGGAGACCTGGAGCACAACACCCGCGACGGACTGCACATCGCGTCGCTGGCCGGCACCTGGATGGCGCTGGTCGCCGGGTTCGGCGGCATGCGGTGCACCGACGGCGGTCTCCGGTTCGCGCCGCGTCTGCCCGAGAAGTTCAGCCGTCTGGCGTTCACGGTGGCGTTCCTCGGCCGCCGCCTGCGGGTCGAGCTGACCGGCGGAGAGGCCACCTACACCCTGCGCTCGGGCCCGCCCCTGACGATCCGTCACCACGGCACCGAGGTGACGGTGCGGGAGGACACCCCCGTCTCCCGCCCCGTCCCTCCACCGCCCCAGCGACCGGCCCCGAGCCAGCCACCGCACCGCGCCCCGAACGTCCGCTGAGCCTCACCCCCCCCGAGTCGGACACTTGGCCGTATTCCGCCCTGCACGTCCCCACCCGACGGGTTAGCTTGATCGGGATTTCTGATCATCGGGTCAATCGGGGTAAGGGGCGGAACATGGCTGACGGCGCGAACGCCATCCTCGTTCGCGGGCGAAGACGCGAACAGCCGCGCGGGTCGGGCACGACCCGCACGGCGCGCGGCAACCGGCCGCTCGCCGTGCTCGCCGCCGTCTTCACCCTCGCCCAGCTCGTCCTGGTCCGGCCTGTACTGGGCCTCGGCTGGGACGAGATCGTCTACGTCAGCCAGGTCACCCCCCACACCCCGGCGGCCTTCTTCAGCGCGCCGCGCTCCCGGGGCGTGTCCCTGCTCGTGGCGCCCGTGG
>NZ_GG657757.1:8279185-8317183 GCF_000158955.1 Streptomyces viridochromogenes DSM 40736
CGGGCGCGGGCGGAACACACCGCGCGGACGGCCCTGTGGGGCGTCGCCGCAGGTGCCGCGCTCATGGCGTGGATGCGCCCCACCGACGCGGTCTACGTGGCCGCGCCCCTGCTCGTCCTCGCGCTGATACGCCGCCACGGGCGCCTGCTCCTCGCCCTCACGGCGGGCCTCGCGGCGGGTGCCGTGGACTGGGTGATCGAGGCCTACACCGACCACGGCGGCCTCGGGCAGCGACTGGCGGAGGCCTCCCGCATCCAGGGCGGACTGGGCTGGCAGATCGCCGTCGACGACCAGCTGCGCAGCCTCGGCGGACGGGCCCTGTGCCGGCCGTGCACCGGCTCGATGCCCCACCCGCTCGTCACCGCCTGGTGGTTCGTCCTGCCCGTGCTGGCCGGCCTCGCGCTGGTCGTCGCCTTCCGGGCCCGGCGCCCGTCACGGACCGTCGTTCCACTCGCCTGCGCCACCACCGCCGCCCTGCCGTACCTGTTCATGATCGGATACGCGGCGCCCCGCTTCCTCCAGCCGGCCTACGCACTGCTCGCGATCCCGGTCGCCGACGCCCTGTGGCACCTGGTCAGAACCCCGCGCGGGACGTGGCGGCCGGTCGCCGCCGCCCTGGTCGCACTCGGGCTGGCCGGGCATCTGGCGGTGCAGCTGGCCGTCCTGCAAGGAGCCGTGGCCCGCAACACCGAGAGCCGCCGCGACTGGGACCGCACCGCCGGCGCACTGCACCGCCTCGGCGTCCGCCCACCCTGCCTGCTCACCGGCCACGAGGCCATCCCGATCGGCTACTACACCGGCTGCTCCTCGGGTGCGACCTCCGGCCACAACGAGAACACCACCGTGGCGGACGTCCTGCGCACCGCGGACCGCCTCCCGGTCGCCCACATCAGCCCGGCCGGCGGCACTGCGCCCCGCTACGCCCGCACCTGGCCCGTCCACCGGATCTCGGACCTGGACGTCCGCGTCGCACCGGCTCCCTGACGCCCGGGGCCGCCCCACGCGTCGCGCAGGCGCCCGCACGCACCTGACCGGAACCTCGACCCCACGGCGCCGCGAGGGGCGGTCATCGCCGAGGACGGTTTCGGAGTTTTGGGTTCCGTGAACAAGACCTGCCACGGGCTTTACTGCGCATGAGTTGCAGGTACCGGAGGATGGCGCGAGGCTGTGAAGCGCAGCCGTCCGTCCGACAGAAAGACCCTCCCCCCGATGACGGCCGCCCCTGAGTCCACGCCTCCCCTCCACGCCCCGGCCCCCGCCCAGCGCACGGCCGGGCGCCGCGTCCGCGCCTCCATGACGCGGCAGGAGTGGACCAGGGTCGGGGGGATGGCCGCGGTCATCGTCGCCCTGCATGTGATCGGCTGGCTCACCCTCGTCGCGATCGTCGCCCCCGAGCACCGCACCATCGGCACCCAGACCTTCGGCATCGGCATCGGCGTCACCGCGTACACGCTCGGCATGCGGCACGCCTTCGACGCCGACCACATCGCCGCCATCGACAACACCACCCGCAACCTGATGGGCGAGGGTCGGCGCCCGCTGTCCGTCGGCTTTCGTCGCGACCTGGGTGGTGGCGCTGCGGGTGTGGAAGGTCGGGCGCATCGAGGAGAAGTGGTCGGGGGATGCGCAGGGGTGACCTCCACCACCGATCGGCCGAGGTTAGAGCCCGCGTAACGGGAAACGCGGAACGGGCACATGAGACCCACGAGTCGACGCAGCGCGACAGGGAGGCAGAAGTGATGGGCACGGAACCGATGCACTCCGAACCGATGGCGGACGACGCGTACCAGCCCACCGGCGGCAACGAGGAGCAGGAGGACGCCGCGCCGCTGGACCTTCAGGACGCCGTTGACGAACGGACCTATGACGACACCCTCGACGAGGGCTACTCCCCGCCGGAGAAGCCGCTCGGCGTCACCAAGAGCGGCACCACCGCCGCCGAGCAGCACGAGGGCGAGACCCTCGACGAACGCCTTGCGCAGGAGGTCCCCGACGTGTCGGCCGAGCCCACCGGCGACGGCGTGGGCGACACCCCCGACGGCGACGGCGAACCGGTCGACCCCGAAGCCGGTACCACCCGCGCCGGGCGTCTGGTCGCCCCGGACGAGGGAGCCCACCCCGACACGACGAAGGAGTCCGTCGCCACGGACGCCGGAATCGACGGGGGCGCGGCGGGCGCGGAGGAGGCGGCGGTCCACGTGGTGGAGGAGGACGCGCTGCCCGAGGAGGACGGCAGGGCGTGACCCCACCGCATCCGCGCGCCCCCGCGCGGGCCGGTGCTTCTCGGGGCCCGGGGCGTCCCTGCGGGCTACGGCAGCAGCTTCTCCAGCGCGGCCGGGCCCTCCGCGGCCAGCTTGCGCTTGGCCCATTCCAGGTTGTGCGGGGTGAGGTCCTTCCCCGAGGCCAGGACGAGGTCCTCCGGGGAGACGTCGGTGCCGGTGCGGGCGTGGAGCAGGCGGTCCGGGGTGGCACGGTCCTCGGGCGGCCGGGACGCGTGGGGCTCTGGCTTCGACATGTTCTCTGCTCCTAGGGTCCGGATCGCTGGTGCGGCCCCGGTGCTGAAAAACGGGTCCGAGACCACCATTCAACGCGCGAGCCCGGCGTGCATCCGGAAGAGCCCGCACTCCACAGCGGCGGACCCACCAGTGACCCCACCGACAGCCCCTTCGCACGGTGCCCACCCGACGACCGGAGCCCGCGGGACCACACCCCGCAGGGCCGGCGTCGGCCGCCGACGCCCCCGCGGGGCGGTGTCCGGCACATCATCGGCCTTCGGTCCGGCGCGACGGCATCCGCTGGATCCTTGACCGGCTGCCGGCGGGCTCCGGGGATGTGCCTGGCAGATCATCGGCCGACCGACGGCGGAGCTTCCGATGTGGCGTCCGCCGGGCCCCCGGTCGGCGTCGGCGGTCTCACCGAGAGGCGTCCGGTCGACCGGTAGCCTGCGGGTTCCCCGGACCGCGTCCGGTCGATCTTCGGCCGATGGCCGACAGGCCCGCCCCCCTGCACGACGTACACCAGGCCCTCGGTCGGCCGCCGGTCAGCCCGCGGGACCGCATCCGGTTCCCGGCCGGGTGCCGCGCGGGGCGGCGTTCGCCGGATCAGGGTCGGCTGCCGGCCCCACACGCTGTGCGTCCGCCGGCGGACGCACGGACACCCCCGTTCGGACGCCTGCCGATGTCGCGTCGTCGTGCTCCGGGTGACCGTGGAGGCACATGTCCCCGCGACTGACAAGGAGCTTTCCCATGCGCGTACGTGTGACCGCCGCTGCCGGTCTGGCCTGCGCCGCCCTCCTGGCCTGTGCCGGTACGGCGAGCGCCGACCAGGGCCCCGTAGGCATCGCCCACCACAGCCCGGGCGTCCTCTCCGGCAACGTCGTGCAGATCCCCATCGACATCGACGCCAACATCTGCGGCAACTCGGTCAACTTCTTCGGCGCCTTCAACCCCGCCATCGGCAACAAGTGCAAGATCGGGCACTGACGCCCCGACCGCCTGACCGGCCGGCGGCGTCCCGCGACGTACCGCGGGACGCCGCCGCCGTCAGTTCCCGCCCTGCCGGCCGGGGGCCAGCACGAGCATCGTGACGTCGTCCCGGACGTCCGGGCAGTGCCGCACCAGATCGCTCCACACCCGCTCGGCCAGCGCGCCCGGATCCGCGTCGGCAAGGCCGGGCAGCCGCTCGAGCAGGGGATAGAACGCCCCGTCGGCGTCCCTGGCCTCGGTGACCCCGTCGGACGCCAGAAAGAGCCGGTCACCGGAGCGCAGCCGCACCGAGACGACCTTCGGCGGAGTCACCTCGGCGAGGCCCAGCCCGAGCGGCGTGCCCGGCTCGACGTCCAGCTCGAGGATCTGCCCGTCCCGCAGCAGCAGCGGCCCGGACTGCCCGCACGCCACGATCCGCACCACACCCCCGTCGGCGGAGAAGTCCATCAGCACCGCCGTCGCGAACAGCTCGGCATGCGGCTCGCCCGCGGAGTCCACGGCCAGCCTCCGGTCGAGCCGGGCCGCCACGCCCTCCGGATCCGGCTCGTCCAGCACCGCCTCCCGGAACGCCCCCAGCAGCGACGCGACGGTGTCGACGGCCGACAGCCCGTGTCCCTGCACGTCGCCCATGACCGCGCGTACGCCGTAGGGGCCTGCCCGTACATCGAAGAAGTCGCCCCCGACCAGCGTCCCGCTCTGCGCGGCCCGGTACAGTCCCGCGCACCGCACCGGCCCGACACGCTCCGGCAGCGGCGGCACGACGGCCCGCTGCGCGACCTCGGCGACGGCCCGCTCGGTGACCAGCTGGGCGTCACGTGTGCTGCGGACGAACGACAGCAGCACGCTCAGCAGCGCGACGAAGCACACGGTCAGGACATCGGTGCTGCCCGGATCGTTCAGACGGAACAGCGGAACCGTCAGCACGACCACCGAGAGGCCGCCGAGCACCGCCGTCGCGACCGGTCCGTGTGCCAGGACCGCCAGCGGCGGGATCGCTCCCAGCAGGAAACCGATGTCCAGCGGCTCCGGACTGATCAGCTCCGCCACGCACACACCCGCCAGCATCGCCGTCGGCAGCACCCTTGCCCAGAGCGGCGGCGGTGCGCCACGCAGCCAGCCGCGCCGGTCCAGGTCCCGGTACCCGTACCGGCGCGGCAGCCGGCCGCGCACACTGCTCACACCACCACGCTGCTACGCCCCATCGAGCGCCGCACGCCGGGCCTCGGGCGGTCGGCAGGGCGGCCCTCGCCAGGCCGGGAAAGCGATGGACGGACCCTCGGGTGATCCCGTAGCGTGTGGCCCGCCACGCCCCGAGACCCGTGGAAGGAGGGCCGAGTCGTGCAGTTCACACCGTCCCGGCGCTCCCTGCCCCTCGTCCCGGCGTGTCACGTCTGACCTCACCGGGAGCGCTCTCCGCAGCCTGCATCCCGAAGGAAGTCCATGACTGACGTGGTCATCCGCGCGCTCGACACGAGCGACGCCGATCTCTTCAACACCCTGTCCGACCCGCTGGGCGCCCGTGAGGGCCACCGGCTGACCCGGCACCGCCCCGACTGGAAACGGGTGGCACTGCGCGATGGCCGAGTCGTCGCCCGCGGCGCCTGGTGGGGTGGCCCCGACGACACCGAGCCCGTGAACCTCAACTGGTTCGACGTGGCCGAAGGCGAGGAGGAAGCGGGCGCCGCACTCCTGCGCTCCGCCCCCTGGCAGGTGGAGCTGGAGCTGAACCTGCCCACCGGCTGGCGCGACGACCCGGCGTTGCGCGCCGCGGCCGAGACCCGATTCACCGCCGCCCGGACGGCCGGCTACGAACTCCTGGTGGAACGCCTCCTGTACCGCTGGACCCCCGACCACGGCCTGCCCGACCGGCCCGGACGCCTGGTGTTCCGCTCCGAACCGGACGACGCGGTGTTCTTTGACGCGCTGCGCCGCATCCACTCCGCCACTTTGGACGTCCACGCACTGAAGGCCATCGAAGAGGGCGGCCTCGACCAGGCGGCCCAGGAGGAACTCGACTTCTTCCACTGGTGCCCCTCGCCCCGCGAGTGGTGGCAGGTCGCGCACACACCGCGGGGCGAACCGGTCGGCATCCACATTCCGGCCCACAACCCGTCGGGTCCGTGCATCGGCTTCATCGGCGTCCTGCCGGACCAGCGAGGCCACGGCTACGCCTACGACCTGCTGACCGAATGCACCCACTGGCTGGTCGACCACGGCGCTGAGTTCATCGCCGCGGCGACGGACCTTGGCAACGTCCCCATGGCGGCGAATTTCGCGAAGGCCGGTTTCCCGGTGGTCAAGGAGCGGCTCAACTTCCGGCCCGTATAGGAACCGGCGATGCGCCTGCGGCCCGCTCACACGGGGACGTACCGGAACTCCGGGCCGTAGGTCTCGCCGCTGCCGCCGGGCAGTGGACGATCCATCAGCGTCGGAGCACGCCGCTGGAGGTCGGACATCTGGTGCACGGCCCTGTTCAGCAGATCTTTCCTCGTCGCCGGAAGATCCGCTTTCCAAGCCGCTTCCAGGAGCCGCAGCATCTCGCTGTAGACGTGGTTGAACTCGTCGAGGAGTCGCCTCGTGTCGGCGTCGGGCGCCGACACGCCCGTCGTTCCCCAGCCCCCGGACGGCACGGTTGCCATGGGCCGGCAGCGAGGCATGGGGATCCGGTCGCCGACGAACTCCCACCGGTCCGGGTTCTCGGAGGTCTTGACGAGTTTGCGGCCGTGGTAGATCTCGCGGAAGACGTAGTAGTGGGCCAACTCGCCGGCGTCTCCGGGATGGGGATTCTCCGGGGACGCCGAGGTGCCCTCGCCCTGTTCCTTGATCACGCCGATCGCCGCCTCGACGTCCGCGAGGTTTCCGATGGCCACGATGGTGTTGCCCTGGCCGTGGTGCGCCATGTTCCTGGTCAGCTGGTGAGACCCGGTGATCAGCTCCGGATGTTCCCTGAACGCCGCCAGGACGGCGCTGTAGAAGGCTCCGATCGAGGTGTAGGTGTCGGCTTTGGCGATCGGGTGGTCGGGTTCCTCGATGCGCGCGTACATGTCCAGGGAGTTCTTGGTCAGGCCGCTCAGGGAGACGGTCAGGTCCGGCCGGACGCCGCCGGGCAGCGGTCCCGGATATGCCGGAGCCGTCCTCTCGTCCGAGAGGTGGGGGAAGCCGCCGATGGTGGTGAGGAGATTGCCGGCGAGGCCCAGGTGCGACATCTCGTCGAAGACGATCTCTCGAATGGCGTTGAAGACGCCCTCGTCCTGGACGGGGTCCTTGATCGACCACAGGCCGCACAAGTAGGGCGGGAGCGTGGCGAGTTCAAGGAGGACGGCCTGCTGCAAGGATTCCCGCAACCACGCCGCATCGCGTCGCTCCACGGGCTCCTGCATCAATTGGACGATCCTGTTGCTCCGGTAGTCGACGAGCGAAGTCACGGAAATGCCCCTCTCGTGCGCTGTGCGGGGTTCTCGGCGAATGCCTTTTTCATCGTACGTCGCCCAGTCGCACGTCGCCCTGGTAAGCACAACCCCACGAGTGGCGCAAATCGGCATGCAGGTGCACGCTGAAACGGGAGATGTGATCCGCAAAGTACTCAAGACTGTCGACCATTGAGGAGCAAATCAAAAATGGCCGAGCATTTCATGAAGGCTCAACAAGGCGACCTCAGTTCGCTTATGGAGAGGGCCGCGAAGCACAATTCGACTGTCCCCTTCGAGGGTTACAGCCGCGAGGACGGGAACATCCCGGGGAACATCGTGGTGGTGGTGTCCGACGAATCCGTCTACTCCTTCGCCAATTCCGACATCATGGAGCGGGAGCAGCTCGGCGAGGACCGGGTCAGGGTGTGGGTGAGGGCAGGAGCAACAGCCTTCCGCATGAGCCGGATACGCGCCGGTGAACCCGAGGACTCCTTCACGGTCGCCATGGAGCACATCGCGCCGCCCGCTTCCCCCCGACTGGCGGGGGATCCGACCGCGGCGAGCGCGTCGGTGGCCGACGAGCAGATGGAGCACATCGCCCCTCCACCGAGCGAGGGACTGGCGGGCGCCCCGAGTTACGCCGGCGGGGACACGGCCCAGGTGACGGTGCCCAGGGTCCTTCCGCCCCTGTCCTCCGTGGGAAGCCACTGGACGGAAAGCTGCCTCGGCGGCGACACGTTCGCCAACAACTGCGCCCACTTCCTCTCCGACGCCTTCATCCGCGCCGGATACACCGAACTCACCACAGCCAACCCGTACATCAACGCCCGGTGCTACACCTACGCCCGTCGGCCCATCCGAGCGCGGGACATGTGGGCCTGGTTCCAGTCCCGAGCGGTGCGCAGGAGCAACACCCCGACACGCAACACGGGATGGTGGGCCGTGTTCCAGCTCAACGAAGCGGCCTACTGGGGTGGCCACGTGCTGCTGCTCGACACCGACGCGTGGAGGTATTACGGGACCGGCTACTACGGCACCTGGAACCAGTACCTCTACCAGTGGTGAACCGTCGGAAGACGCTGAGCGACCGCCGGCTCAAACGGCGTCACCGTTCAGCACGTCCTGGGCCGCCGTCAGGATCTCCGTCACCCGGAGGCCGAACGCCGCGTCGCACGCGTGCGGACGCCCGGTCCGGGCCGCGGCGAGCAGGGCGTCCGCGGCCCGCATCAGCGCCGGCACCGCCCCGTCGGAGCTGTCGGGAAGGCACGTGACCCCGGCCTCCCCTCGTAGTTCCACGGCGGCACCGGTCGCCTCGGCCGGGGCCGTCAGGCTCAGGGTGAGGGTGCTCGACGCACCGCCGGCATGGTCGAGGACGACATGGGCGGTGTCGCCCGGGCCGTAGGCGGCCGCCGTCACGTGCCGCACGTCGCCGAGCACCGGCAGCAGTACGGACAGGGCGTGCGGCCCCACGTCCCACAGGGCGCCCTTCTCCCGCCGCCACGGCGTCGCGAAGGGGCTCTCGCTGGTGAACACCGCCCCCAGCCACTGCGCATGGGCCGTGAACCAGCCCCGCACTCCGGCCTGCTCGGCGATCCATGCCGCCGGCTCGGGCTGGAAGCGGGTCGTGAAGAACACGACCGAGGCGACCCCAGCCCCCTCGACGGCCTCGACGACGGCCCGCCCCTGCTCCACCGTCGGCGCCAGAGGCTTGTCGAGCAGCAGATGACACCCGGCCCGCGCCGCCCGCGCGGCGAGCCCGGCCTGCACGTCCGGCGGCAGTGCCACGGCGACCGCGTCCACCTCGGCGAACAGCTCGTCGACATCGTCGTACGCTCCCACACCGTGCCGCTCGGCCAGCTCCTTGGCGGCCTCGGGGCGGCGGCCCCACACACCTGCGAAGTCCAGCTCCTGATGCCCGCTCAAGGCGGGTGCGTGGGCCATCTGCGCCCAGGGTCCGGTGCCCAGCAGTCCTATGCGCATGCCGCCGCCTCTCCACGCTGCCTGGACGACAGAGCGTGCCATACGAAAACGGCGGATGGGCGGCCGGTCCCGCAAGAACCGGCAAAGCCCAAAACAGGAGCGGCAGAAAACAAGAAAGGCAAGGAGCCCTCTCCTTGCCACTCTCAACCTATAGCACACAGGGGGTCTTGCGGCAAGGCCCCCGTGATGCCGCAAACTGTCCGGCCTGAGCCAGGACCTGCGAAAACGGGAGCATGACGTGACCCCCCTGACCACCAGCGCGTTCGATCTCCCCGACCGCCTCTCGGCCAAGGCCGACCCCACGCTGATCGCCGGTGACGAGCGGCACTTCGCGGCCGTCGCCGAGTGCCTGGAGCAGTCGATCGCCGAACTGTCCGACCGTCTCGAGGCCGAGCGCAAGGCACCCGGCGGCAAGGGCCGGCAGGCGATGGACCGGGACGCCGAGATCCACCGGCTGACCACCCGGCTGCGCGCCCTGCGCCGCTTCGGACTGGACCTGTGTCTCGGGCACATGGTCGGCGCGGACGACTCCGAGCCCGTGTACGTGGGACGGCTCGGCCTCACGGACGGCGACGGCCGCCGGCTGCTGGTCGACTGGCGTTCCCCCGCGGCCGAACCGTTCTTCGGGGCCACGCACGCCGACCCGATGGGCCTCAGGAGCCGCCGCCGGTACCGCTGGACCGACGGCCGGATCAGCGACTACTGGGACGAGGTGTTCACCGCGGACGGCTTCGCCGGGCACGCCGCACTGGACGACCAGTCCGCCTTCATCGCCAGCCTGGGCACCACCCGTTCGCCCCGGATGCGGGACGTGCTCGGCACCATCCAGGCCGACCAGGACGCCATCATCCGTGCCGGGTCCCGCGGCGCCCTCGTCGTCGACGGCGGCCCGGGCACCGGCAAGACCGTCGTCGCCCTGCACCGCTCCGCCTACCTCCTCTACTCCGACCCGCGTCTCGGGCAGCACCGCCGGGGCGGCGTCCTGTTCGTGGGCCCGCACCGGCCCTACCTGGCCTACGTCTGCGACGTCCTGCCCAGCCTCGGCGAGGAGGGCGTACAGACCTGCGTCCTTCGGGACCTCGTCGACGAAGGGGCCACGGCGGGGGAGGAGACCGACCCGGAGGTGGCCCGGCTGAAGTCGTCCGCCGACATGGTCCGGGCCGTCGAGAAGGCGGTCCGCTTCTACGAGGAACCGCCCACCGGGAGCATGACGGTCACGACCCACTGGTCCGACATCCGCCTGAGCGCCGAGGACTGGGCCGTCGCGTTCGACGCGGCGGAGCCCGGCACCCCGCACAACGAGGCACGCGACCAGGTCTGGGAGGAGCTCCTCACGATCCTCGTCGACAAGCACGAGGGCGAGGTCTCGGAGGACCTGCTGCGCAAGTCGCTGTCGCGGGACAGGGAGTTGCGCACGGCCTTCAACCGCGCATGGCCGCTGCTGGAGGCGACGGATCTCGTCGGGGACCTCTGGTCGGTGCCGGCCTATCTGCGCATGTGCGCCCCCTGGCTCACCCGGGACGACGTACGCACGCTGCAACGCGAGGACCCCCAGGCCTGGACCGTGTCGGACCTGCCGCTGCTGGACGCGGCACGCCAGCGTCTCGGCGACCCGGAGGCGTCACGCCGCAGGCGCCGGCAGGAGGCCGCCGTCGCCGCCCAGCAGGACCGCATGGAGGACGTCATCGACGACCTGCTGGAGGCGCACACCTACGACGACGGCGAAGGCGTGCTGATCATGTTGCGCGGACAGGACATGCGGAACTCCCTGGTGGACGAGAGCGCCGTGACCGCCGCCGACCCGGACCGGCTCGCCGGACCGTTCGTGCACGTCGTGGTCGACGAGGCGCAGGAGCTGACCGACGCGGAATGGCAGATGCTGCTGCTCCGCTGCCCGTCGCGGAGTTTCACCATCGTCGGGGACCGCGCCCAGGCCCGGCACGGGTTCACGGAGTCGTGGCGGGAACGGCTCGAACGGGTGGGGCTGGACCGGATCGACCTGGCCTCGCTCAGCATCAACTACCGCACCCCGAAGGAGATCATGGCGGAGGCTGAGCCGGTCATCCGTGCCGTGCTGCCCGACGCCAACGTGCCGTCCTCGATCCGCAGCGGCGGCGTACCCGTCCGGCACGGGGCCACGACCGAGCTGACCTCGATCCTCGACACCTGGCTGGCCGGACACGCCGACGGGATCGCCTGTGTCATCGGCGATCCCGCGTTCCGGCCGCCCTCGCCCCGGGTCCGGTCGCTCACCCCGGAGCTGTCGAAGGGACTGGAGTTCGACCTGGTCGTCCTGGTCGACCCGGAGGACTTCGGCGACGGCATCGAGGGCGCCGTCGACCACTATGTGGCGCTGACCCGGGCCACGCGGGAGCTCGTGATCCTCACCAGTTCCTGACGCGCCGCCCGGCCCGGGCAGCGGTCCTAGGCGGCCAGCTCCTTCCGGATGCGGTCCAGCATGAACGCCGACGACTCCCGGGCGCGTTCCTCCCAGGCGAAGACACAGGACGTGGCGACACCGTCGAAACCCAGCTCGCGCAGCGTGCCGAAGAAGACGTCCCAGTCGACCTCGCCCTGACCGATGTCCAGGTGCTGGTGTATCCGGGCCGCCGTGCCGGGCGGGTTCAGGATGTAGCGCAGGCCGCTCGACCCCTTGTGGTCGAAGGAGTCCGCGATGTGCACGTGCTGGAGCTTGTCACCGGCGTAGCGCATCATCGCCGCGATGTCGGCGCCCGCCTCCGATGCCCCCGACAGATGGAAGGAGTGCGGAGCGCAGTACAGGTAGTTCACCCACGGCTTGTTGATCGCGCGGACGAGATCGACGGCCGGGGTGTTCTCCTCGCAGAAGTCGTCCGGGTGGGCCTCCAGGTTCAGGGCGAGGCCCTCCCGCTCGAAGACCGGCAGCAGTTCCTCCAGCGACCGCCAGAACGCGGCCTCGCTCTCGGCGGCGCGCTCGGGGCGGCCGTTGAACTCCGAGTTCATCAAGGGGCATTCGAGCTCCACGGTGATCTCGATCATCCGCTTCCAGTAGCGGACGGCCGCCTGCCGCTCGGTCTCGTCCGGCGAGGACCACTTGTACAGCGGCAGCACCGAGGAGAGCCGCACATCGTGCCTGCGCAGCGCGTTCTTCAGCTCCTGCACCCGCTCGTCGTCGGCGCGCGGGTGCAGGAAGAACGGCATGAAGTCCTCGCGGGGCGACAACTCGATGTACTCGTAGCCGAGTTCGGCGACCGTGCGCACCATCTCGTCGATCGGCAGGGCACGGAACATGTACGGGTCGAGGGCGATCTTCACGCGGTGCCTCCGTAGAGCGCGGGACGGGGCTTCATGTCGACGGCGACGATCTCGCCGCCGGACTCCAGGGACCGGACGGCGGCGTCGGTGATGACGGTGGCGGCGTAACCGTCCCAGGAGGACGGGCCGGTGGGCTCGGTGCCGGCCGCCACCGACGCGACCCACTCGCGGAACTCGGTGTCGAAGGCCTCCGCGAAGCGGTCCTTCCAGTCCTGCAGCACGCCCGTGCCGTGCCGGGCCGCGGTGCGGACCCCGACGGCCGCCGGATCGGGCAAACGGACCAGGCCGTCCTCGCCGACGATCTCGCACTGGATGTCGTAGCCGTACTGGCAGTTGACGAAGACCTCCAGGTCGACGCGGACGCCCTCGGCCGTCTCGAAGACCATGATCTGCGGGTCCTTCAGGTGCCCGAACCGCTTGCTCGTGGCGCGCGGGGTGACCACCTGGGCCGAGACGATCTCGTCGTCCAGCAGCCAGCGCAGCACGTCGATCTCGTGCACGGCCGTGTCCTGCGCGGCCATGGCGGAGTGGTACGACTCCGGCACCGTCGGGTTGCGGTGGGCGCAGTGCACGACCAGCGGGACGCCGAGCGAACCGGTCGACAGCACCTCCTTCATCTGGCGGTAACCGGCGTCGAAGCGGCGCATGAAGCCCACCTGCACAAGGCGGCGGCCGTGCGCCCGCTCGGCCTCCACGATCCGCAGACAGTCCTCGGCGGTCGTCGCCAGCGGTTTCTCGCAGAACACCGGCTTGCCGGCCGCGATCGCGTTCAGGACGTGCTCGGCATGCGTCGGTCCCCAGGAGGTGACGAGGACGGCGTCCACGTCCGGGGAGGCGACCAGCTCCGCGCCGGTGGGCAGCGCGGTGGCGCCGAACCGGGCCGCCACCTCGGCGGCGCGCTCGGCGTCGACGTCGGCCACGGCCGTGACACTCGCCCCCGTGACGACCTCGGTGAGCCGCCGGGCGTGGTCCTGCCCGATCATTCCGGCGCCGATGACGCCGACTCGTACGGTCATGATGCACTCCTTGCAGAAGGTCAGGAGAGGGTCGGGAGCAGGTCAGGAGAAGCGCGTCCGGAGCTCGGCCTCGAGGGTCTCGAGCGTGCGGCCCCTGGTCTCGGGGACGTACAGCTTCACGAAGGTGAGGGACAGCACGCCCGCCACCACGAACAGGAAGAACGTGTGGGAGATCCCGATCCCGGAGACCAGGGACGGGAAGACCAGCCCGATCACGAAGTTGGTCAGCCACAGCACCACGGCCGCCATCCCCATACCGAAGCCGCGCATCCGCATCGGGAAGATCTCCGACAGCATCAGCCAGGTCACCGGCGAGATCGCACCCTGCTGGAAGGCGAGGAACGTGACCGTCATGGCGAGCACCGCGAACGCCCGTGGATCGCCCGAGGGCAGCACCAGGGAGAAGATCCCGATGAGCAACAGGGCAGCGGTCGTACCGATCTGGCCGGTCATGAGCATCGGCCGGCGATCGACCCGCCCGAGCAGCCAGATGCCGACGAAGGTGGCCAGCACCGAGATCACACCGTTGGCGATGTTGGCCGTCAGCGCACTGTCGGCGGCGAAACCGGCGTCCGTGAGGATCTGCGTGCCGTAGTACATGATCGTGTTGACGCCGGTGATCTGCTGCACGATCGCGATGCCGAACCCGACGAACATCAGCTTCCGCACCCACGGCGTGCTCCTGATGTCCTGCCAGCCGCCCAGCTTCTCCTGCTCGTCCCTGACGGCGAGCGCGGTGACCTCCTTCAGCTCGGCCTCCGCGCGGGCCTGCGACCGCACCTGCCTGAGGACTTCGAGGGCCTCGCCGAAACGGCTCCGGGAAGCCAGCCAGCGCGGGCTCTCCGGCATCACCAGCATGCCGAACCACAGCACCACGGCCGGCAGCGTGGCGACGACCAGCATCCAGCGCCACACGCCACCGGACTCGCCGCCGACCTGGGCGATGATCGCGTTGGACGTGAACGCCAGCAGCTGACCGCTGACGATCATCAGCTCGTTACGGGTGACGAGGGCGCCGCGCCGCTCGGCCGGCGACACCTCCGCGAGGTAGACCGGCACGGTCACCGACGCACCGCCGACCGCGAGACCGAGCACGAACCGCGCCACGATCATCACCTCGGTCGTCTTGGCGAGCGTGCAGCCGAGCGCGCCGACGAAGAACAGCACGGCCAGCAGCAGGATGTTGCGCCGCCTGCCGCGCGCGTCCGACAATCGGCCGCCGGTCACCGCGCCCAGCGCGGCACCCAGCAGCAGCGAGCTCGTGACCATGCCCTCGGTGACCGGGGTCAGTCCGAGATCGTCCGTCATGTAGGGCAGGGCGCCGTTGATGACGCCCGTGTCATAGCCGAAGAGCAGACCACCGAACGTGGCGATGATCGTGATGAGCCGCAGCCGCCGCTTGACCGCCGGGGGAGCGTCGTCCGCGACGGCGGTGGCAGGGGCTGGGGTGGGGGCCGGTGTCGTATCGTCCCTGACGTCCATGGCCGCTCCTTACCTGTCGAGATTCGGGCGCCGGGTACCCGACAGGCCGCAGCCGGCCAGGTGCTCCCGCGTGCTGAGCGCGATGGGCAGCGGCACCTCGGGAGCGCAGGGGTACAGGTCCTGCTCGACGATCACGAACAACTCGGCGTCGAGCGCGGCGAGTTCGCCCACCACGTCGGCCGGCTTCGGCACCCCGGCAGGCGGGGACACGCACACCCCGCGCTTGACGGCCTCGCCGAACGAGAGGCCCTCGGCCGCGACCTGCGCCAGGATCTCCGGGTCCATCTGCTTGATGTGCACATAGCCCACCCGCTCACCGAACCGGCGGATCAGGTCGAGGTTGTCCCCGCCGCCGTACGCCACATGCCCGGTGTCCAGACACAGGTTGGTGTAGCGGCTGTCGGACTCGTTCAGCAGCCGCTCGATCTCCGCTTGCGTCTGGATGTGGCTGTCGGCGTGCGGGTGGACGACGAGCCGTACGTCGTACTCCTCCAGCAACAGCCGGCCCAGCCGGTCGGCGGCCCGGCCGGACCCGGCCCACTGCTCTGCGGTCAGCTCGGGTGACTCGGTGAACGTGCCCGTCTTCTCGTCCCGGTACATCGGCGGGATGAAGACGAGGTGGTGGGCGCCCGCCGCGGCGGTCAGCGCGGCGACCTGCCGGACATGGGCGAGCATCTCGTGCCAAGCCTCGGGCCGGTGCAGCGCGCCGAACGCGGTACCGCCGGAGACCTTCAGGCCCCTGGCGTCCAGCTCGGCCTTGAGTCGCCGCGGGTCGGTGGGGAGGTAGCCGTACGGGCCGAGCTCCAGCCACTCGTAACCGGCCCGGACCAGTTCGTCGAGGAAGCGGGTGTACGGCACCTGGTGTTCGTCCTCGGGGAACCAGACGCCCCATGAGTCGGGGGCGGAGCCGAGGCACAGATTGCCGACGGTGGTGCGGAGAGGGGGAGGCGCCGTTGCCATCTTGGGTGTCCTTCGGGAAGGGAGACAGGGGGCTCAGCTGGAAGTGGTGGAGTTCCTGCCGCGCTCTACTAGCGCGCTCTAGTTCGAGTACGATGGCCTCTGTCCAAATGTCATGTCAATAGGGTGTTGCCGGGAGATTGCTGGAGTCGTGCGCGGCGGCGCGGAGCGGAGCACCGTCTAAGGTGGTCGGCGGCGGAGGGTGGATCACAGGTGGATGCATCGGGCGGGCAGCGGCCCACGATGGCGGACGTCGCCGCGAAGGCGGGCGTGTCCCGTGCGCTGGTCTCGATCATCTTCCGCAATCAGGCGGGGGCGGGCCGGGAGACGCGGGAACGGGTCCTGCGCGTGGCCGACGAGATCGGCTACCGGCCCGACAGCGCGGCCCGGCTGCTGGCCCGCGGGCGCAGCCGCACGCTCGGCGTGATGTTCACCGTGCACCAGACCTTCCACACGGATCTCATCACGGGCATCTACCCCGAGGCCGAGCGGCTCGGCTACGACGTCCTGCTCTCCGGGGCCACGCGCGGCCGCAGTGAGGCCAAGGCGATCGAGGCGCTGCTCAGCCACCGCTGCGAGGCGGTGATCCTGCTCGGCCCGGACGCCGACCCCGCCAACCTCGACGCCCTCGCCCGGCGCACTGTCGCCGTCTCGGTCAGCCGCCGGGTGCCCCAGGCCCGGGTCGACTTCGTGCACTCCGCCGAGGGCAAGGGTGTCCGGCAGGCCATGGACCACCTGGTGGAGCTGGGACACCGCCGGATCGTGCACATCGACGGCGGACGCGGCCCTGGTTCGGCGGAGCGCCGGCGCGCCTACCGCGCCGCGATGCGCCGCCACGGGCTGGAGGACGAGGCGCGGGTGATCCCCGGTCACCACACCGAGGAGTCGGGTGTCGAGACCGGTCGTCTGCTCCTGGACGAACGGGACGCGGGGCGGCCGCTGCCGACGGCGGTCCTCGCCGGCAACGACCGCTGCGCGATGGGTCTGCTGATGGCCCTCACCCGGGCGGGTGTCGACGTTCCGCGCGACCTGTCCGTGGTCGGTTACGACGACAGCCACCTCTCCCACCTCATGCCGATCGGCCTGACCACGGTCCGCCAGGACGCCCTCCTCATGGCCGAGCACGCGGTCCGCTTCGCCGTCGAGCGACTGGAGGACAAGGAACTCCAGCCGAGGGAGGCGGTGCTGGACCCGAAGCTGGTGGTTCGGGGGACCAGCGGGCCGGTTCCCGGGTGACCGGGGCGGTCTGACCCGCGTTCCCAAGCCGTCCCCGTCCCCGTCCCCGCCCCCGCGCCCCGCACTCCGCTCTAGCGCGTGCCCTTCTTGGCGAACTCGGCGACGCTGTCGACGTTGTCCTTCGTGACGAAGGCCGGCCCGGTGCTGGAGGCGGGCGGCGGGTGGGCGCCCTGGGCGGCGGCGGTCATGGGTGATGCGGCGGTCCTGGGTGCGGACCCTGCGTACGCGGTGACTGGAGCGCGTCACTAGCGCGCTCTAGTGGCAGGTACTATGCGGGCGCCTTCGGGTGATGTCAACAGCTTTGTCAGGACGTCCCAACAAAACGAGGCCGCCCGTACGCGCCGTCAGGTGAACGGCGCGTACGGGCGGCCTGGGCCGGGCGGTCCGGGACCACCCTGGGGGCCTGCTCAGCTCTCCGTTCTGCCGATGTTGACCATCCACGGGACGCCGAAGCGGTCCGTGCACATGCCGAACACGTCGCCCCACATCTGCTTCTCCAGCGGGACGGACACCGAGCCGCCCGCGGACAGCTTCTCCCAGTAGCCGCGCAGCTCGGCGTCGTCGTCGCCGCTCAGGCTCACGGAGAAGGGCTGGCCCTGTCCGGCTTCCGTACCGGGCGGGTTGTCGGCGCCCATCAGGGTGAAGCCGCTGGTGGTCTCCAGCATGCCGTGCATGATCTTGTCGGCGTTCGGGGCGTCGGCCTGGCCGAACTGGCCGTAGGTGTGGAGGTTCAGGGAACCGCCGAAGACCTCCTTGTAGAACTCCATCGCCTGCCGGGCGTCACCGTTGAAGGTGAGGTATGGGTTGAGGCGCGAGACCATGAGAACCTCCCGAAAGGGGGCAGAAGCCATTTGCGCGCAGCGTAACGCCGGGCACTGACAACGGCTCGCCGAGCGTGCCGTGCGAGATGGGGCGATGTGCCCCCGCGGCCGGCCCTGCCGCGCCAACTCTCGGCCGCTCCCCGGTCGTCCTGCCGATCCCCGGCACGGCCCGGACGGATCACCTGGAGGACAGCCTCGCCGCGGCGGACCTGCAGCTGACGCCCGCCCACCGTGACCGCCTCGACCGGCTCGCCGAGGAGGCACCTGCCGCGTCGGGCTGAAGGGCCGGCACCGGTCGTAGGGAGGCTCACGCCTCGTCGGACGCCCCGTTGTTCCAGTCGTACGGCCCGCCGCCCTGCCACTCGATCAGCTCGGTGTCGTCGACGGCCGTGTCGGTGGTGGGCAGACCCTCGCGGTGCAGCAGGTCCAGTACGTCGAACAGGCTGTAGGCGACGCCCATGCGCTCGCCATGGATGGTCACCAGCCGTCCGCCGTCCGACGCGGGCGGCTGCACGACCACGGGGGGTTGACCGTCCATAGCCCCACCATGCGCCCGAAACCGCAGGTTCGCAGCTCGACCGCGGCCAGAAGCGGGACACGTCGGGCACGTCCGGGCGCTCCCGGGCACCCGGCGGCAGGTGCGCTGTGCGCCGGTGACAAGGCGCGATCCGGAAGCTGAGTTCTCATCAGCACTCCCTGAGAGCCCCTGCGCCCCCGCCCTAGCGTCCATGGCATGGACATGAACTGTAGGGACAGAGGGAAGTGGCGCGGTACCGCGCTGGCGGTGCTGCTGGCCGCGGGGTCACTCACCGCAGCCGCCCCGGGCGCCCGGGCCGACGGGGCGCGGACCGAGACGCCCGTGGCGTCGACGTCGCCGGTGACCGGGGTGACGGAGACGGTGGTGCGGGTGAAGGTGCCACTGCCGGAGTCGGCCGGACCCCGCCCGGCCGGGTGCGACTGGCTGTCGTACCTGCGCTACCGCTCGGCCGACGGGCCCGGCGCGGCGGCCGGCGCGGACCGGATCCTCATCGCCCAGCCCGGCATCCTGGAAGGAGCGGGAGCGTTCGACAGCGTCGCCCGCAACACCGTGGCGCGAGCGGCCGAGCAGGGCGCGCACATCGAGTTCTGGGCGCTGGACCGGCGCTCCAACTGCCTGGAGGACCGCACCGGCATCGCCTCCGGTGACCAGCACACGGCCGTCGACTACTACTACCGCGGCAAGCAGGTCGACGGCCGGACCTTCGGCGGCTACGCCGAGAACGGGCAGCTGGGCTGGATGGCGAAACTCGGCATCGAGCAGACCGTACGGGACCAGTACGACCTGCTCGCCGCGGAGTTGCCCGACCAGGCGCAGCGCAAGCGGAAGGCGCTGTGCGGCGGGCACTCGCTCGGCGGGGTGATCACCGGCTACTTCGCCGCCGCCGACTTCGACGGCAACCGTGCCACCACGACGGACGCCGGGTACAACCAGTGCGCCGGCTACTTCGCCCTCGACACGACCGTCTCCACCTCGCTGGCCGACCTCAGCGGCAACCTGCCCGACGACACCAACCTGCCCGACGTCGGCCTCGGTTACGGCGTGGTCCAGGCCGGGCTCGACAGCGGCGTGCTGTCCCGCACGCTGTCCGCGCCGGTCCTGCTCAACCCCGAGACCATGACCCTGCTCGGCATCGCCGGCCTCGGCGCCCTCGACGACCTGGACGGTGAGGCCGACCTGCCGGGCTATCTGCCCTCCAACCTCAACATCGAGGCCACCCACCGCTTCCTGTTCGCCAAGGACACCGCGGCCTTCCTCAGCGGCTCGCCCGCGGTGAAGGACTTCCGGCTCACCAACGGGGCGGTGCTCGGGGCCCTGCTCGACGACAACTCCGTACCGCTGGCGTTCCTGCAGACCAGTGTCGGCTTCTTCGACGGCGGGCCGATCGCCGACAAGAGCTTCCCCGCCGCCAACGGCGGTGACCGGCAGCCCGGGCTGTACGGCACCGCGTACAAGGCCGTCCCGGACCGGCCGCAGGGGCCGCTCTACACCTGGCGCACCTACGACCGCGTCGGCGATCCCGACGACCCCGGTTACCGGTCGGCCGACGGCACTCCGTTCACCGGCCCCGGTGAGGAGGTCACCGACGTGCGGCAGCTGGCCCGCAGCCTGGCCGAGCAGCCACTGGACTTCACCGAGCAGTACTTCCCGACCAAGCTGGTCACCGACCTCCAGCTGTCCGGCTCGCCGCAGGTGAAGAAGCTCGTCGTCCATCCCGACGGGCTCAAGGCCAACCCGGTGCTCACCGTGCTCGCCGGTGAGGGGCTGCTGGCCGGACGGGTCCCGCCCGAGCTGCATCCCGTGGTCGCCGACGGCTACCAGCACCTCGACGTGCTGACCGCCGCGGCCGAGCAGAACAACGGCCGGCCCGAGCCCGTCTCCACCAGCCTCGCCGGCTTCGCGCGGTCACCGCGCTGACGCCGTCCCGTACGCACGCACGGGGCCCGGGAGGAGATCCTCCCGGGCCCCTTCGGGTGTGGCCGCGGGCTCAGAGCCTGCCCGCGGCGAACGTGGCCGCCGCGTCGGCGTCGTCCCGGTAGCTGAGGTGCGCCCCGACGTCACCCCCGCCGCTCTCGCAGACCGGGTCGCCCTTGGCGCAGATGTCCAGGGTGCGGCTCTGGTAGGTGCCGGTGACGCTCTTGCCGATCGCCCGGATCGGGTTGCCGAACAGCAGCACCGCGGCGACCTTCGGCTCGACCGCGGCGGGCAGTTGAGCCACGATGGGGCTGCCGACCACCGCACCCGCGCTGCTGACGCCGATCGAGTTGTCGACGACATTCGCGCCCTGCGAATAGCCGACGAGCACGAACTTCTGGTTCGGACAGGCGGCCGCCTGGCTCCTCACATGGTTCACCAGGTCCGCGTTGCCCTGTGCGGCGGACGTCGGGGAGAGGTCGGCCGGATAGTTCACCTTGTAGCTGGACACGTTTTTGCCCGGCGCTTTCTTCTGCAGGGCGGAATACACCGGGTCGCCGACGATGAAGCCGAGCGTGCCCGGCTCGAACGTGCCGCGGGCCGCGACGAGTTCGATGTCCGAGCAGGCCGCAGCGGTGGCCGGGGGAGCCGAGAGGGTGGCAAGTCCGGCCCCGCCGGCCAGCGACAGCGCGGCGAGACACAAACGGATACGCATGGGGGATCCTCCGCGAGTGAGGCGCGTCGAGCGCCTGCGAAAAAGGACGGCCCGAACGTATTCGCTTTCCCTCGCCGGAGGTTATGGACGGGATTATGGAATCGCCGCGGTTTTTTGTCGCCGATTGAGTACGGCGTCTGAACAGGCGGAGTCAGTTCTGCCGTGTGTCCAATGCTTCCGCACGTAACGCCAGAATCAGATCGAGGCGGGCCTCCGGATCGTGCAGGGCGTCGCCGAACAGCTTCTCCAGCTGCCGCAGGCGGTAGCGGACCGTCTGCGGGTGAATGTGCAGCCGTACGGCGACGTCCGGCACGTTGCTGCCGCTGAGCAGCCACGCGAGCAGCGTCTCGGCGAGCCGCTCGCGCTGCCCCACCGAGACCGTGTCGAGCGGGGCGAGGACCCGCGCCTGGAGCCGTTCGAGCAGCGGTTCGTCGCCGTACAGCAGCAGCGTCGACAGATGGTCCGAGCACCGCACCACGCCCTGGCGGGGCAGGATCCCCCGCCCCATCAGCCCGAGCGCCCGGGTGGCGAAGCGCAGTGACTGCGCGGCCTCGGTGACCGCGACCGTCGGGCCGATCGCGGCGGGCCGGCCGCGCAGCGCGAGCGTGAACGCCCGGCCGCCGAAGCGGCCGGAGCCGTCCGGGTCGGGCACCAGCATGCTCGGCGGCCGGGACTCCATGTCCAGCAGCGCACCGGCCGCCGCCAGCGGCCGGTCCTCCTCCCGCCGGTCCGGCGCAGCGGCCAGTGCCACCACGGCGACCGTGCGGGGAACCGGCCAGCGCGCGCCGTGCGCCAGGTCCTGCACGGCCTCCAGCGCCACCGGTCCCTCCTCCAGGAGCAGGTCCAGCAGCCGTCTGCGGCGCCGCTCCAGCTCGTCCGAGCTGCGCAGCTGGGCCTCCGCGTAGCCGGCCGCGGCCGCCTGGGCGACCTCGTGCACGGTACGGAATGCCAGCTCCCCGAGCGCGGCCACGACCGTGGAGTCCAGGCCGAGTTTCTCCGCCGTGCGGCCCATCAGCCGCCACGCGTGCAGACCGCCGACCCGCAGCGCGGACTGCAGCGCGTCCAGGCTGCGCCCCTCCATGGCCTCGCCCCGCCCGAGTTCGTAGTACGTCGCCGCGATCGCACCCCCGTCGTCGCGCGGGTCGGCGATGTGGTCGACGAACAACGTCAGCGCCTGCACCACCCCGGACCGCAGGTTCCGGCGGTACGTCCCGTCGGCGGGCCGCGCGTACTCGGGGACCTGACGGCGGACCTCCTCCTCCACCTCGTCGGCGACGACCGCCAGTTGGGAGCGCAACAGCTCCGCCAGCTCGGGCGGGACCGGCGGTGTGGCGGGGAGGTCCGGCACACCGTGCGGGGTGGGCACAGCCATCACGGACACTCCATTCGACCGGAAGCGGCTCACCCGCGGGCGGTTGCCAGTGGGAGGAGTGGGCAGTCCTCTCTCGGACGGACGTCCCTTCCGCTCCGTTCCGTGCCCCGACGGCACCTCCGTCACTCCGGCACGCCCAGCGCATGGGCGAGCATCGGCCATGAGGCGGTGAACTCCCGCCTCCAGTAGGGCCAGTCGTGTCCTCCTCCCGAGTAGAAGTGCGTGCTGACCCGTATGCCCAGAAGAGCCAGCGCGCCGGCGAAGCCCTGGGCCGAGGGCCACAGGGCGCTCTCCAGGATCCCGGGCAGCGGATCACCGCTGCCGGCGCCCACTCCGCTGCCCTGCGAGACATACAGGGCGGTGCCGCGCAGACCACCGGCGCGGGCACGCGGGTTGAAATCCCGCCAGGTCAGCAGGTTGAGCACCGGATGACCCCACAGGGACGCGGCCGGCAGGTTCTCGCGGGCCACGATCGCGTCCATGATGGCGGGAACCCCGGGGGCGGTGGTGTCCAGAATGCCGCTGTAGGAGGCCGCGGCCCCGAACATCCCGGGGTGGCGGGCGGCGTGGGCCATCGCGCCGTAACCGCCGGTGGAGACGCCGGCGACCGCCCGTACGCCGGAGGCCCGGTAGTCCCGGGCGAGCAGCGCGGGCACTTCCTTCACCTGGAACGTCTCGTAGTCGGGTCCGCCGCGCCAGGCGCTGGGGATGCCGGTGGGGCCCGCGTCCGGCATCGCCACGATCAGGTCGCGGCCCTCGGTGAAGGCCTCGATGTCGGTCTCCCGCGTCCAGGACGTGTAGTCGTCGTGGGCGCCGTGCAGCAGGTACAGCACGGGATACGTCCGCCCCGGCCGCGTGTCGAAACCGGACGGCAGGATCCAGCCGTACCCGGCGCGCCTGCGGCAGAGCGCGGCCGGAGGGCAACGGACACGTCCAGCGAGCGCGGCCCAAGCCGGGTGGCCGCCCGGGCCCGGGCCCGTTCCCGCCCGCGGCCCCGAACAGGACGGCGAGGCCGGCGGCGGCCCGTCGCCCGGGGCGAACGGTGCGCCGGGACACTCCGGTGGCGGGGCTTCGGCGGCAGGGTCGGGACATGGCGGCTCCCTCGGGGTTCGGTTCAGGGGGCCCCGCTCGGCGAGCACCCGGCTCAGGTGGGCGGCGATCTCGTCGACGTGCGGCGGGATCGAGCAGCGACAGGTGGTGACCGGGGCACCCGCACGACCTCCAGGCGCGGGCACACCTCGTCCCAGCCGAGCGCCTCGTCGTCCCGTTCGTACGCCGGGTCGCGCACGGTGTGGGGAGCGGGCTCGGTGGCCCGGTAGAGGACGACCTGCCCGGTGTAGCCGCCGGGGTCGTGCGACTCCCCGATGCCCAGGTCCAGGTAGGACGCCCGCTGGTGCTCCAGCGCGGCGGGCGGCACGGCGGCGGCCTCGCGCAGCGCCCCCAGCACGGTGTCGATGCGGGCCCGGTCGTCTTCCATGGCCACGAGCCGGTCGAAGGGCAACTCCAGCTCGACGCCGTAGGCGCCGGCGACGTGGCGGGCGAAGCCCTCGAAGTGCGCCCGGATCCGGTCGGCCCGGGTCAGCCCCGGGCGGGAAAGGGGCCGTACGGAGTCGATGAGCACCACCAGCCGCACCTCCCGCCCGGCGGCGGTCAGTTGCCGTGCGGTCTCCTGGGCGACGAAGCCGCCGAAGGACCAGCCGCCCAGCACGCAGGGCCCGTCGGGGCGAACGGTGCTGATCGCCTGCGCGTAGCGCCGTGCCTTCGCCGGCACGGTCCGGGCCTCCTCGATCCGCTCCAGCCCGTACACCGGCTGGTCGTCGCCCAGCCGTTCGGTGAGCGCGTGGTACACGGAGACCGGGCCGCCGGCCGCGTGGACCAGGAACAGCGGGGGCCGCGAGCCGGTGGCGCGCAGCACGGACAGCGGAGTGTCCTCACGGGGGAGCGCCCGCTGGACGCGGGCGGCGGTGTCCTCGACGGTGACGGCGGCGAACAGGTCGCGCAGGGACAGTTCGATGCCGAACTCGTGCTCGACGGCGGTACGGATGCGGGCGGCCATCAGCGAGTCCAGCCCGAGGTCGGCCCATCGGGCTTGCGGGGTGATGCGGGCGGGCCGGTGGCCGGTGACGGCGGCGATGTGGCGGGTCAGCCGGCCCAGGACCGAGGAGGACTCCGGCACGTCGGCGGGAGGCTCCTCCTCGGGCACCGGCTCGGTGTGTGCCCGGCCGTCCGTCCACCAGTGCCGTACGTGCCGCCACCGGGGCAGGGGCAGGTCGACGACCCGGCCGGGCGGCACGGGGAGCCGCCCGCCCGCCGCGTAGAGGGCAGCCAGCCGGCCGGCGAACGCCTCCGCCCCGTCGGAGTCCCGGCGCAGGGTGGCCAGGGCGAGGGCGCCGGGCACGGTGTCGGCGATCGCTCCCGCCAGCACCGGGTGGGGCGAGACCTCGACGAAGGCCGTGTGGCCGTCGGCCGCCGCGGACGCGAGCGCCCGGTCCAGCCGTACGGGCCGCCTCATGTTGGCCGCCCAGTGGGCCGCGTCGAACACGCAGTCGCCACGCGGGTCGTCGAGGACGGTGGAGTGGACCGGGACATTCGCCCGCCGGCCCCGGATGCCGGAGAGCGCCTCGACGAGCTCCGGCAACAGCGCGTCCACCTGCGGAGAGTGCCCGGCGCCGACGACCCGCATGGCCCGGGCCGCCCGGCCCTGCCCCTCCAGCCGGCGCACCAGCCCGGCCACGGCCGTCTCCTCTCCCGTGACGACCTTCTGCCGGGGCGAGGAGTGCACGGCGACGTGCACACCGGGGAAGTCCCGCTCCAGATACTTCAGTTCGGTGTCGTCGAGATCCACCACGGCCATCGCACCACCGCGCAGCCCGCTCAGCAGCCGGGCCCGCACCGCGATGACTCGCGCCCCGTCCGCCACGTCCAGCGCGCCCGCGCACACGGCCGCCGCCACCTCGCCCATGGAGTGGCCGATCACCGCGGCGGGCTCGACCCCGTACGAACGCCACAGCTCGGCGAGCGCCAACTGGATCCCGAACAGGACGGGTTGGGCGACCTCCAGGCGGTCGAGGCCGGCCCCGGGGGACAGGTGGTCGCGCAGGGACATGCCGCACTCCGGGGCGAGGTGCGGGTCGAGCTTCTCCACGGCGGCGGCGAACGCGGGTTCCTCGGCCAGCAGACGGCGGCCCATACCGGGCCACTGGCTGCCGTAGCCGGAGAACACCCACACCGGGCCGCGTCCCACGCGGTCACGGTCATCGGTCACCACCCGTGCGTCGTCCCGCCCCGCCGCCAACGAACCCAGGGCAGTGGCCAGTTCGGCCCGGCCCCGGGCCACGACAGCGGCGCGGACGGGGCCTCGGCCGGTCCGCCCTGCGAGGGTCCGGGCCACGTCGGCGGGGTGCGCGGTGCTCCCGCGCAGCCAGTCGGCGAGCCTGCCCGCCGTGTCGCGGACGCGCTCGGCGTCGAGATCGGAGAGCAGGTGCAGGCGGGCGGCGGGTTCCTCGGCCGGTCGTGCGGGGACCGGGCCGGACGTCCCTTCCTCCAGCACCACATGGGCGTTGGTGCCGCCGAAGCCGAACCCGGAGACCCCCGCGACGGCCGTGCCGCCGTAGCGGGGCCAGGGCTCCGGCTCGGTCACGACGCGCAGCCGGTCGTCGGTGAGGGACGTGCCCTGCGCGCAGTGCAGCGACGGCGGAATGCCGTCGTGGTGCAGGGCGAGCACTGTTTTCACCAGGCCGGCGACGCCCGCGGCCGACTCCAGATGGCCGAGGTTGCCCTTCACGGACCCCAGCAGCAGCGGCTGGTCCGGGTCGCGGCCCGCGCCGAGCACCGCGCCGAGCGCGCCCGCCTCGATCGGGTCGCCCAGCGGCGTACCGGTGCCGTGCGCCTCCACGTAGTCGACCTGTGCCGCGGCGAGTCCCGCCCGCGCGTACGCGCTCTCCAGCAACGCCCGCTGAGCCGCCGGGTTGGGCGCCATCAGCCCGTTCGAGCGGCCGTCGGAGTTGACGGCCGTGGCGCGGATGACGGCCAGCACCCGGTCCCCGTCCCGCTCCGCGTCGGACAGTCGCTTCAGGACCACGGCCGCACAGCCCTCGCCGCGCCCGATGCCGTCGGCCCCCGCCGAGAACGGCTTGCACCGCCCGTCCGGCGCGAGGGCTCCCGCTCTGCGGAAGGCGACCGTGACGGCCGGTGACAGCAGCAGGTTCACCCCGGCGGCGATCGCCGTGTCGCTCTCGCCCATACGCAGGCTGACACAGGCGTGGTGCACCGCGACCAGCGAGGACGAACAGGCCGTGTCGACGGCCAGACTCGGCCCCCGGGTGTCCAGGACGTAGGCGAGCCGTCCGGCGGTGACGCTCAACGCGCCCCCGGCCGGGGCCCAGGGATCGACGGCGGCCGGATCGGCGCCCGTGAGCTGCCCGTACTCCGGGGCGGACACGCCGACGAACACCCCGGTGGCGGTGCCGGCGAGCGACCCGGCCGGTACGGCGGCGTGGTCGAGCGCCTCGTGGACGACCTCCAGCAGGATCCGCTGCTGGGGGTCCATCACCGCGGCCTCGCGCGGGGTGATGCGGAAGAACTCCGCGTCGAACCCGGCGATGTCGTCGAGATACCCGCCGTAGGGGCGTGCGTCGGCGGGCGGGAAGGCGGTGAAGTCGCGCCAGCGGTCCTCCGGGACCCGCCGGATCGCGTCGACGCCCTCGCACAGCAGCCGCCAGTAGTCGTCCGGGCCGTGCACCGCGCCGGGCAGCCGGCAGCCGACCCCGACGACGGCGACCGGCCCGGCGGTCCCGCCCGGCACCGCGGGCGGCGCCCCCGGTGGCGCTTCGGCCTCCGTTCGGCACAGCCGCGCCACCAGGGCCTCCCCGGTGGGCGTCTCCCACAGCAGTGTGGCCGGCAGTTCCCGGCCCGTGGCCCGGGACAGCTCACCGGCCAGGGCGACCGCGTCCCGTGAGGACATGCCGAGATCCGCGAGCGGCCGGTCCATGGGGACGTCCTCGGGGGAGGTGCCGTACCAGACGGCCACCCGTTCCGCGATCAGCCGGCGCAGCGCGCCCTCCTCGACGGGCCTCATCCCGCGGCACCCGCCGCCACCCGGTCCCGCCCGCCGTAGGCGCCCTCCAGGTACCGGGCCCGGGTCAGCGCCCGCGACACTTTCCCGCTGGAGGTACGCGGCACCGTGCCCGGCGGCACCAGCACGACGTCGGCGAGCCGCAGCCCGTGCCGTGCGGAGACGGCACCGCGCACGGCCCGCAGCACGCCCGGCACGTCCAGCTCGGCGAGGCGCGCGGTCCGCGCGTGCTCCGCCACGACGACGACCCGTTCACCACCGGCGCCGCCCGGCACGGCGAACGCCGCGAGCCGGTCCCGGCGCACCGCCTCGTGCGCCTCCTGGACCGTGGCCTCGACGTCCTGCGGGTAGTGGTTGCGGCCGTCGACGATGATCAGGTCCTTCAGGCGTCCCGTGACGACCAGCTGCCCCTCCAGCACCGTCCCCAGGTCACCCGTGCGCAGCCAGCGGCCGGGCTCCGCCGCGGCGCCCGCGAACTCGGCCCCGAAGACGTCCTCCGAGTCCCGGTTCCAGTAGCCGCGGCCCACGTTCGGGCCCTGCACCCAGATCTCGCCGACCTCGCCCTCCGACAGGAGCGCCCGAGTCACGGGGTCGGCGACCCGGACCCGCTGGTCCGCCGGGCTGCCGCAGCCCGCGAGCAGCACGGCCCGGGGATCGTCAGCCCGCGCGGGCAGCGCCTTCCCGGCCGCCAGGGCGTCACGGTCGAGCGCGAACCGGCGCAGCGGCTCGTCCGGCCGGGCCGCGCAGACGAACACGGTGGCCTCGGCCAGCCCGTAGGACGGACAGTGCGTCTCGGGAGCCAGGCCCTGGGCGGCGAACGTGGCGTGGAACCGGTCGGCCGTGCCCGGCCGGACCGGCTCGCTGCCGTTGATCAGCGCGGTGACCCCGTCCAGCCGCAAGCCCTCCCTCTGCTCGGCGGTGACGGTCGCGACGCAGTAGTCGTAGGCGAAGTTGGGCGCCGCGCTGATCGCGTTCGGATGCGCGGCGAGCAGCCGCAGCCAGCGCACCGGCTCGTGCAGGAACGCCGCCGGGTCCATCAGCGCCGACAGCACTCCGCGCACCACCGGGGCCGCCACGCTGAGCACCAGACCCATGTCGTGGTAGAGCGGCAGCCAGCCCACGCAGGTCACCGGGCGGGTGTCGGCACCGTAGGCGGCGAGCGCCTGGCGGGCGTTGGCGACGACGTTGCCGTGACTGATCTCCACGCCCGCCGGGGCTCGCGTCGAACCGGAGGTGTACTGGAGATAGGCGGTCGCCCCGGGGTCCGGTGCGCCGGGCCGCCAGTTCCGGCCCTCGTCGTCGCTCACCTCGTCCGCGACGACGATCTGCGGCCCGTCGGCACCGATGAACTCGCGCACCTCGTCCCGGGCCCGGCGCGTGGTCACGACGACCTCGGGACACGCGTCGGCGAGCACGCCCGCGAGCCGGTCCGCGTGGCCCGGCAGGCCCGGCGGATACAGCGGCACGGCGACCAGCCCGGCGGTCAGGGCCGCGAGGAACGCGGTCACGTACTCCGTGCCCTGCGGGCACAGCAGCGCCACCCGGTCCCCGGGCGCGGCCTGCCCGGCGAGGCGGGCGGCGAGCGCCCGCACGCGTACGTCCAGGCGGCGCCAGGTCAGGGTGCGGTGGACGCCGCGCGAGTGCGGTGCCGGATGCTCGACGAAGCTGAACGCCCGGCGTTCGGGGGTGGTTTCGGCCCAGTGCCGCACGTACTCCGGCAGCGTGGGGCACACGGGCG
This sequence comes from Streptomyces viridochromogenes DSM 40736, assembly GCF_000158955.1. Classification (GTDB taxonomy): domain Bacteria; phylum Actinomycetota; class Actinomycetes; order Streptomycetales; family Streptomycetaceae; genus Streptomyces; species Streptomyces venetus. Next base: position 8,308,218 of record NZ_GG657757.1, read on the forward strand.
CGAGCGGGGGGCGGCGGCTGTCCATCAGGCGGGGCTCCTCACGGCGCGGATCTGCAGGGGGGGTCGCAAAAAGAAGGAAGGCGGCTAGAGCGGGATGTTGCCGTGCCGGCGCTCCGGCATCGGCGCGCGTTTGCCGCGCAGGGCGCGCAGCCCGCGGCAGACCTGCTCCCGGGTCTCGCGCGGTGCGATGACGGCGTCGACATACCCGCGCTCGGCGGCGAGATACGGGGTGCCGTGGGTGCGCTCGTACGCGGCGAGCAGGCGGGCGCGCAGCGCCTCGGGGTCGGTGGCGGCGGCGAGTTCACGCCGGTGCAGCACGCCCACGGCCCCCTCGGCGCCCATCACGGCGATCCGGGCGGTGGGCCAGGCGAGGTTCACGTCGGCGCCCAGGTGCTTGGAGCCCATGACCGCGTACCCGCCGCCGTAGGCCTTGCGCACCACCACCGTGACCTTGGGTACGGTCGCCTCGGCGTAGGCGTACAGCAGTTTCGCTCCGCGTCGGATGATCCCGGCCTGCTCCTGCCGTACCCCGGACAGATACCCGGGCACGTCGGCGAAGGTCAGCAGCGGGATGCCGAAAGCGTCGCAGAACCGTACGAACCGGGCCGCCTTCTCGGACGCGTCGATGTCGAGGACCCCGGCCGCGTGCAGCGGCTGGTTGGCGACGACACCCACCGAGCGGCCCTCGACCCGGGCCAGGGCGCAGATGATGTTCGGCGCGAACAGCTCCTGCACCTGGAGCAGTTCACCGTCGTCGACGACCGCGTGCAGGACGTCCCGCATGTCGTAGGCCTCGCCCAGCCGGTCCGGGACGACCTCGTCGAGCCCGGTGCCGGACGGCGCGTGCCCGGGGGCGTACTCCGGCGGCCGTTCCAGGTTGTTGGCCGGGAGGTACGACAGCAGGTCGCGCACGGTGTCGAGGGCGTCCGCCTCGTCGGCGGCGAGGAAGTGGGCGTTGCCGTTGACCGTGTTGCTGGTGCGGGCGCCGCCCAGCTCCTCGGCGGTGGTGCGCTCGCCGGTGACCGTCTCGATGACGTCCGGGCCGGTGACGAACATGTGCGAGGCGCCGTCCACCATCACCGTGAAGTCGGTGATCGCCGGCGAGTACGCGGCACCGCCCGCACACGGCCCGAGGACGACCGATATCTGGGGGATCACCCCGGACGCCTTGACGTTGCGCCGCACCAGCTCGGCGTAGAGGGCGAGAGCGGCGACACCCTCCTGGATCCGGGCTCCGCCTCCGTCGTTGAGGCCGATCACCGGGCAGCCGGTCTTCAGCGCCAGGTCCATCAGGGCGGCGGTCTTCTCGCCGAACGCCTCACCCATGCTGCCGCCGAACACCGTGGAGTCCTGGGCGAACACGCACACCGGGCGGCCGTCGACCGTGCCGTACCCGGTGACGACCCCGTCGCCGTAGGGGCGCCGGGCGTCCACCCCGGCCGGCCGGGCTCGTACGAACAGGCCGGTCTCGGTGAAGGAGTCCTTGTCCACGAGCCGTTCGATCCGCTCCCGGGCCGAGAACTCCCCGCGCCTGCGCGGCCCGTCCGGAGCCACCGCCGCGCCCCGGCGGTCCTCCAGGCCGGCGACACGCTCCGCGGTGCTCCCGGGCACGTGCGTCGTCGCTTCTCCCGGGCCGGATGCCGTCACCTCTGTGCTCACGACCACCTCCGAAGTGGTCCTCGAATATGGCAGTGAGACAGCGGAGTGCCGAGTGGATCGCCGTTCTGTGTGGGGGAGTTGAGTCATTCGACGCCGGCTTTCATCCCCCTGTGACAAGGGGTGCCCGACCGGCCGCCGAGCGGCGGGCGCGATTCAGTTGCCCGAGTGCTGAATGCGTTCTCCATCTTCTATTGGACCTCGGGCCGCCCCGGGTCCAGGCTGGAACGCACCATCGCCCGACAGCCGAGAACACAGCCGGAAGAGGTCGCGAGCCCATGCACACCCGCCGCATCGGTGACGTCGAGGTCAGCGCGATCGGCCTGGGCGCGATGCCCATGTCCATCGAGGGACGACCGGACGAGGAGCGCTCCCTCGCCACCGTCCACGCCGCGCTCGACGCCGGCGTGACCTTCATCGACACCGCGGACGCCTACCACCGCGACGCCGACGAGGTCGGCCACAACGAGACCCTCTTGGCCAAGGCCCTCGCCACCCACGACCGCGGCGGCGACGTCCTGGTCGCCACCAAGGGCGGCCATCTGCGCCCCGGCGACGGCAGTTGGACGCTGGACGGCAGCCCGCGCCACCTCAAGGAGGCCTGCGAGGCGTCCCTGCGCCGGCTCGGCGTGGAGGCCATCGGGCTCTACCAGTTCCACCGCCCCGACCCGCGCGTCCCCTACGCCGACTCCGTCGGAGCGATCCGGGACCTCCTGGACGAGGGCAAGATCCGCATGGCGGGGATCTCCAACGCGAACCCGGACCAGATCCGGCAGGCGAACGACATCCTCGGCGGCCGGCTGGTCTCCGTGCAGAACCAGTTCTCCCCGGCGTTCCGCTCCAGCGAGCCGGAGCTGCGCCTGTGCGACGAACTCGGCATCGCGTTCCTGCCCTGGAGCCCGCTCGGCGGCATCTCGCGCGCCGGTGAACTGGGCTCGGCCCACGCCGCGTTCGCCCGGATCGCCGAGGCGCGCGGGGTGAGTCCGCAGCGGGTGTGCCTGGCCTGGATGCTCGCCAAGTCGCCGGTCGTCGTCCCGATCCCGGGCGCGAGCCGCCCGGAGACCATCCGCGACTCGCTCGCCGCCGCCGACCTCACGCCGACCCCCGAGGAACTGGCGGAACTGGACGCCGCCTGAGCGGGACGCCCCCCCCCGGATCTCACGCAGCGGACGGCCCCACGTCGGCCGGCTTCCCAGGGGCCTCGACACCCTGGTCGGCGAACACGGCGCGCGGCTGTCCGGCGGGCAGCGGCAGCGGCTCGCCATCGCCCGGGCCCTGATCCGCGACCCCGAGGTGCTCCTCCTGGACGAGGCGGACCTCGGCGCTCGACACCCGCTCGGAGACCCTCGTCCAGCAGGCACTCGCCCGGCTGCCGCACGGGCGGACCACGTTCGTCGTCGTCCACCGGCTGTCACCGTCCAGGGCGCCGACCGCATCGTGGTCATGGGCGAGGGCCGGATCCAGGAGGTCGGCACGCACGAGGAACTCCTGGGCCGGGGCGGGGCGTACACGGCCCAGGCACAGCGGCCGGCTCGCCTGGCGACCGGCCGGAGCCGATCAGTTCTCGTCATTTCCGCCCCAGGTGAGAAAGACATGTGAATGATTCCGCGTGGTTCGGGCATAGGCAGCGAAAAACAGAGAGAGGGGCGCTACGTGCTCGTACCGGACCGGAAGGTCGTCAGGGAGTTGCTGACGCGGTACGCGTCGCTGAGGATCGCTCAGGCGGAGAGGCACGTGCCGACGGCGGCACGCGAGCTGGAGGACCTCAGTTACACGCTGTGCGTGATGATGGGGACGTCCAGCATTCACGACGCCATCGCCAAGGCCGACGCCCTGTTGCTCACCAAGGGGCGGTCCGAGGCCGCGGACGTGGACGGGGAGAACGGCTTGACGCTGGTCGGCTGAGATCGTGAGAGGCCCGGCACGGACCGGGTGTCGCGCCTCGGCGGCCTACGATCGGGCCGCCGAGGCGTTCGTCCGCCCGTGGAACGCCGTGCGGTACGCGTAGGGCGTGGTGCCCGCCACCTTGCGGAACCGCTCCCGGAACGCCGTCGGCGAGCCGAACCCCGCCTGACGCGCGATCCGTTCGACGGAGTGGTCGGTGTTCTCCAGCAGGTACTGGGCCCGCCGCACCCGCGCCCGCAGCAGCCACTGCAGCGGCGTGGTGCCGGTCTGCTCGCGGAAACGGCGACTGAAGGTCCGCTCGCTCATCCCGGCGCGCGCCGCCAGCGCGCCCAGCGTCACCTCGTGCGCGAGATGGTCCTCGATCCACTCCAGCAACGGCTCCAGCGCCGACCCGCGGGGCACGGGCGGGTGCTCGTGCACGATGAACTGGGCCTGCCCGCCCTCCCGTTCCAGCGGCATGACCGACATCCGCGCGATGTTCGCCGCGACCGCCGATCCCAGATCCCGCCGGACCATGTGCAGGCACAGATCCAGCGCGGCAGCCGCACCGGCCGAGGTGAGGATCTGCCCGTTGTCGACGTACAGCACGTCCGGCTCCACCACGACCCGCGGGTAGCGGCGGGCCAGTTCACCGGCGGCCACCCAGTGGGTGGTGGCGCGCAGCCCGTCCAGCAGTCCTGCTTCCGCCAGCACGAAGGCACCCACGCACACGGACGCGATCCGGGTGCCGGCCTCGGCCGCCTGCCGCAGAGCCGCCAGCACCCGGGCCGAAGGAGGAGCGGCCTCGGGGGAGCAGCCCGGCACGATGACGGTGTCGGCCTCCGCCAGTGCCTCGAGCCCCCGGTCGACGCGCAGCGTGAAACCGCCGTCCGCACGCACCTCCGGTGTCTCCGCGCACAACCGGACCCGGTAGGCGGGCCGCCCGTCGGGCATCTGTGTCCACGCGAACGTCTGCTGGGGCGCCGCCATGTCGAACGGCACGACTCGATCGAGAACCAGGATCGCCACGGTGTGCATGACCGCCACCCTAGGGGTGTTCCCGCCAACTGCATCGGACGGGGGAGCGGCGGCCCGCCGAGACGTAGGCACAGGTCAGGCGAGTTGGCGGGAATCCGTCGGAGGCTGTCGTTTCAGCCCATGGGGAGATCATGCCCGGGCTCCCTAACGTGAGCCGGGCACCGTCGTTCGCATCACGGAAAGAGTCCCGGTGACCAAGTTCCTGCTGTCCCTCCACGTCCTGGCCGCCATCGTCGCCATCGGTCCCGTGACCGTCGCCGCCAGCATGTTCCCGCCGGCGGCCCGCCGTGCCGCTCCCGCGGGCGGCGACGACCCCGACCCGTCCGCCGTCGGCACGGCGGCCCTGCTGCACCGCATCTGCCGCGTCTACGCCGCCGTCGGACTGTCCGTCCCGCTCCTCGGGTTCGCCACCGGTGCCGCGATGGGCGTCCTGGGCAGCGGATGGCTCGTGACCTCCATCGCGCTGACCGCGGCGGCGGCCGGTGTCCTGGTGGCCTTCGTCCTGCCCCGGCAGGAGGAGCTCCTCGGTCAACTCAAGGGCGAGCAGGCGGTCGACCACCGTGACACCGTGCGACTCGCCATGTTCACCGGCGTCTTCAACCTCCTGTGGGCGACGGTCACCGTCCTGATGATCGTCCGGCCGGGCTCCACGACGGGAGCCTGAGCCCCACCCGCCGGACGCCTGTCACAGGTGTCCGGTCTGCGTCAAGTCCGCCCAGGGAATTCACACTCCGGGACACCTTGCCGCCTACACTCGCACTCTCGCCCCCGTATGGGGGCGACGAGCAGAAAGGCACGTTGACGGGTGTTCCAGGATTCCCCCATCTACGACCGACTCATCGCGGAGTGCGGCGATGTGCCCGCACAGGTTCGCCGCGAGGCCGAACGCGTCAGCAGGGAACTGGAGCTGGTCATGCGGCCCGCGCAGTCCCCCGGCTACGACCGGCCGCACTCCCCGGGCACGGGCTGGCAGCGCACCGCCATGCTGCCCGCCCCGAGGCAGCAGTGAGCCCGTCCCACTCAACGGATACTCGCGTTCCTCTCGTTGACCCGCGCCTGCTCATCCGGAACGGGACGGGCCAGCCACTCGGCGATGGTGCGGGCGATCGGCTGCCCCGTCTCCACCTCCACGAACCCGAACTGTCCGGACTGGTTGCACTCCAGGAACCACCAGGTCCCGTCGGCGTCCTCGACGAAATCGAAGGCTCCGTACGCCAGTTCCGCCTCCCGAAGATAGGCCCGGACACCCGGCGCGATGTTCGACGGAACGTCGGTGGGCTCCCACGGCGAACCTGGAGCGGCGAAACGCACGTCGACCTCGTCGGGGTCGGCGTCCGCGGCGGTCGCCTTGCGGGCTGCCAGCATCCGCTCGCCCACCACGGTGAGACGGATGTCGGCCCGCTTGCCGATCCGCCGCTGTAACAGCGTCGGCCCGTACGCCACGGCCGAGAAGTCCGTGTCCGGTGCGACCCGGCTGGTCGGCACGGCCCGCGGCGGGTCCTGCGGATGCGCTCCCGACACCGGCTTGACCACCAGCTCCGGGTAACGCTCGGCGAACTCGCGGGCGGCGCGCGGAAAGGTCGTGATCAGCGTCGCCGGTACGGGCAGGCCGCACCGCTGGGCGAGGCGCAACTGCCACGGCTTGTGCCGGGCCCGGCGCGCCGCGTCCGGATGGTTCATCCACCGTGCGTCCGAGCCCCGCAGCATGCCGTAGAGCGCCTGGGCGGCCTCCTCGGTCAGCCACGCCGACGGCTGGACCGCCCGACCGGCAGGCGCGCCGGGCCGGCGCACCCAGACCGATCGCAGCCCGCCTATGCTCACCAGCCGCCCCCCGGCGGACAGATGGCCACGGAAACGGCCGTGGACGTACTCCCCGGACAGTGCCACACCCCCGGTCAGGTCGGCCGGATCGACCCGGACCACCGGAACGCCGGAGGCGTTGAGGTGCACGACCACCATGTCCGCGGTCACGTCCTCCTCACAGGTGAGGATCAGTACGGTCATCTTCGGCGGCCCGTGTTCAGTCGTCGAAGTGCGTCTTGGAGCCGGCGGTGGACGTCGTGGTGCCCACCTCTCTCAGCACGGCGAAGTCGCAGGCGGCGACCCGGCCGTCCAGAAGCACGTTCAGCTGCAGTCCGGCGTCGTACACATACGGAATGACAGCTTCCAACTCCACTGCCGGGCGCGCGTAGTTGAGCGCGAACGGTTGCATCGTCTCTCCCTCGTCGGTGCTGCGCCGATCGAGCGGTGGTTCAGGGGCACGGCCACCCGGTCCGCCGGCTCGTTTCGGCTTCCAGAGACTTATACGAATCGAACGGGTGGTTGGTTTCCTTACTTTCCGTAGTCATCGCGCCGATTGGTGGTCCGGCCGACGTGCCGTACTGCGCTCCCGCTCGCCGAGGGAGCCGCGGACGGTGCGCAGAGCGAGCAGCAGGACGCCGATGTCGTCCAGGTACACGGGGTCGGGCAGCAGGTCGACGGGCAGCACGAAATAGAGGACCGCGCCCCAGAAGACCCAGCGCGGGCCTGTGGGCAATCCCACGCGCCGCAGCTCGCGCCGGGTCCGGACCAGCCGCACGAAGATGCCGACGGCGAAGACGAGGACGAGCGCCGCGAGAACCGCGGCCACGATGATCACCTTTGTGGTCGTATCCACGGGGTCCCCTCCCAGGCGTGCCGCGACACGGGGTGTCCCTACGTGGATTCCCGTTTCCGGCGGCTGTATTGCCGCCGGAGCCGGACATGTCGGCGCGTCGGCGGATTTTCCCGTGCGGGCGGTCATCCCGGTGGCGTACCCGAGTGGCACGGTGTGACGCGGGCGCCTAGTAATGGTCAGCGTAACGTCGCTCGTCACACGACGGGGGGCGCAGGAGCGGCCGCACTCTTCCCGTGGAGGCGACTATGACCACCTGCTCTTCATCACCCCGCTCGCACGAACCCGCCATAACTCCTGAGCCGAACGGGTCCACTGAGCCGTCCGCGGGGAGAACCGTCGAGACCGGCGGCTACCAGGTGGAGCAGACGAGCACGCAGCCCGCCGCGGGCCCGTACGAGACGAACTCTTCGGCACCCGAGCCCGCGGTGGCCGGCTCACGCCATGCCGAACGGTCGGGCACCGGGCCCGTCGCCCTCGGCTCTCCTCAGGCGGACCAGGCGCACGCGCGGTCGGCCGACCCCGATGACCAGGCGGGTGAGGCAGCCGGACAGGCCGCGGCTCCCGGCGCGCACCGGGTGGACGCCGGGGCTGCGCGGCCTGCCGCTTCCGCCCCGGAGCGGACGAGCCGGCCGGCCGCGCGCGGAACGGACAAGCCGGGCCCCGGACCGTTCGTCGTCCGCTCGCTCGACGAGAATCTGGTGGAGCTGCGCCCCGGCGCCGGCCCCGGCGCCGCCCCACCGTACGGCGACGCCGTCAGCGACCTCGTGCACGCCGCGGTGGCGGACCGGCCCCTGGAGGAGGTCGTCGCCCTCATCACCTCGCTGGAGGAGTCCCCCGCCCACGCGGAGGCCAGGGTCGACGCGCTCCGCACCGCCGGAGTGGGCCGGGCCGTCGAGGACGTCTGCCGGATGATCGCCCTGCTGACGAGGCACCCGCGTGACGCCGACTGCGCCGACGAGGCGATCCGGGCCGCGGCCGCCCACCGCCCGGTGGAGGAAGTGACCAGGCTGGTCACCCTGCTGCACAAGCAGCCGCAGGAACCCCACGTCCGTGAGGAGGCCCTGCGGGCGGCCGCGACCGGCCGGTCCGTCGAGGAACTGGTGGAGCTGATCGACCGCCTCGGCCTGGAGCGGCTGGACCGCAACGGCCCCCTGCCCAGCGGGCCGTCGCGTCCCGGCCCCGGTGAGATCCTGGATCCCGAGCCGCCCCGCCGGCTGACCGGACGCCGCGCGGCACGGCCGGACCCGGTTCGCCAGAACCGCCGGACGTTCGGCTCCGCGCCTGCGGACCACGGAAGTGCCACGGATCGGTTCGCCCGGTCCGTGTCGTGGACCGGATGGCTCGCCGCCCTCGCCCTGGCCGTGTGCGCGGTGGCCCACTTCCCGCTGCAACGCGGCGGAGTGTCCCTGGGCCTGCACGCGTACGCCCTCGCCCTGTCGGTGCTGTGCACGGTGCTGGCGCTGCTGCTGGCCCTGCGCCCCGTCCTGGTGGTGCTGGCCGGAGCGGTGGTGGTGCCCACGGTGCTGGCCGGAGCGCAGGCGTACCAGAGTTCCTTCCCGTCCGCGTCCCTGCCCCGGGCCGTGAAACTGGCGCTCGCCCCGCCGTGGTTCGCCTCCGGGGCCGCCGTGTGCGCCGCGCTGCTGGCCGTGGTCACCCTCGCCTTCCGGATGCTCCTGCCCGTCATGGACAGACAGTGGGCGCCCGCCCCGGCGCCCGGGGTACGCCGAATGGC
>NZ_GG657757.1:8317283-8318248 GCF_000158955.1 Streptomyces viridochromogenes DSM 40736
GTGTGCGCCGGCGAGTTCCCGGATCTTCGCGCCGACGAGTTCGGGCGCCTCGACCGGTGTCATGTGGCCGATGCCGGGCAGCTCGGTGAGACCGCCGCGGCCGTCCCGACGATGCCGATCTCCCCGATCCCCTTGCTGCCCATGGGGTTGAGATGCGGATCGTCCTCGTCGATCCAGTGCGCCTCGATCTCGGCGACGTCGGCGTGCACGGGCACGTGGTACGACGCCAGATCCGACTCGGGGAAGTCACCGAACGCGACGTCCATCGTGCTGCCCTCGGTCAGCGCCATCCCCAGGCCCATCGTCATGCCGCCGACGAACTGGGAACGCGCCGTACGGGCGTTGAGGATGTGCCCGGCGGCGTACACCCCGAGCAGTCGGGCGACCCGGACCTCGCCGGTGACCGTGTCCACCGTGACCTCGGCGAAATGTGCCCCGAAGGCGTGCCGCGACCAGGCGCTCTCCGCGTCGGCCGTGCCCCTCGTGTCGGCGTGCGCCTCCAGGCCCTGCTCCGGCAGCGGCCCCGCGTGCCCGGCCAGCCGCCGGGCCAGCCGGTCGCAGGCCTCGTGGACCGGCCAGCCCCAGGAGGCGGTTCCGGACGAGCCGCCGGCCAGCGACGCCGACGGCAGTTCGGTGCTGCCGATCTCGATCCGCACCCGTTCCAGCGGCACTCCGAGCGCGTCGGCACCGACCTGCGCGAGCACGGTCCGGGCGCCCGTACCGATGTCCGTGGCGTTCACCCGAACCAGGAACGTCCCGTCGGGCAGCGCGCGGGCCGCCGCCGCGGAGGGCCACGCCATCACGGGGTACATCGCCGCCGCCACGCCCGTCCCCAGCAGCAGGGGCCCCTCCCGGCGGGAGCGCGGACGGGGATCGCGCCCGTCCCACCCGAAGCGCCGGGCGCCCTCGCGCAGACACTCCACCAGATGCCTGCTGCTGAACGGCTTGCCGCTGTCGGGCTCGGT
>NZ_GG657757.1:8318360-8333078 GCF_000158955.1 Streptomyces viridochromogenes DSM 40736
CACGTCCAGTGCCGTGACCCGGTGCTCCGTACGGCTGTGGGGCGCGGCGTACATCACCCGTGCGGGCACCGCCGCCTGCTCCACGAACTCCTTGATGCGGGAGGTGTACGTGGTGGCCTCGTGGATGAGCGACGTCAGCCGCCCGTCCGCGCCGGCACCGAGCCGCACCCGCTGCAGCGTCGGGGCGCGGTGCCCGACGACGGTGGGCAGGAAGCGTCGGGGCAGTGCCACCGTGACCGCCCGCCCGGTCTGCCGTGCCGCCATCGCGGCGAGCACGACGTCGGGCCGTGGTGTGCCCTTGGATCCGAATCCGCCGCCGACGTGCTCGGAGGTGACGACGATCCGCTCCTTGGGTGTCCCGAACAACGCGGCGAGCACGGCCCGTACGACACCGGTGCCCTGGCAGGAGGTGTGCACGGTGAGCCGGTCGTCGTCCCAGCGGGCGGTGCTGGTGTGCGGCTCCATGGGGTGGTTGTGCAGCGGTGGCACCCGGTAGGCCACGTCGACCCGGGCGGCCGAGGAGCCGAACGCCTCCTCGGGATCGCCCTGCCCGCGGACGGCGGGGTACCCGCCGTTGACCTCCTCGGGGACGTAGAGACCCGGGTGCGAGGCGGACAGGGCCACGTCGTGCTCTTCGGTGGCGTACGTGACGCGGACGGCGGCCGCGCCGGCCCGGGCCGCCTCCAGGGTCTCGGCCACCACCAGGGCCACGAACCAGCCGCGGTGCGGCACCCGGGGACTCTGGAGCACGGCGAGCGTGGGATCGTCCGCCTCCGCGAGGCGAGGGGCGTTCTCGTGGGTCAGGACGGCGAGGACACCGGGCACGGCCAGAGCGTCCGCCGTGTCGACGCCGGTCACGCGGCCCCGGGCGACGGCCGCCGGCACGGGCCAGGCCTGGGCACGGCCGGGGAAGCGGTACTCGGCGGCATAGCGGGCGGCGCCGCCGACCTTCTCCCGCCCCTCCAGGCGCTCGGCGGGAGCGCCCACGCTGCCGGTCATGGAGTCCTCCTCGCAGGCGCCCCGTCCGCGAGCCGGGACAGCACGTCCACGGCCAGACCGCGGGCCAGCGGCACCTTGTAGGCGTTGTCCCGCAGCGGCTGTGCGGCGGACAGTTCGAGGTCGGCGGCGTGCTCGAACGCGGCGACCGTGGGAGCCGCGCCCACCAGCGCCTCCTCCGCGCGCCGGGCCCGCCAGGGCCGGTGCGCCAGGGCCCCGAACGCCAGCCCCACATGGTCGACCACACCGTCCGAGACCCGCAGCACCACCGCGACGGACGCGAGCGCGAAGGCGTAGGAGGCCCGGTCGCGGGCCTTGCGGTACGCCGACGCAAGCCCGGCCGTGGCGGCCGGCAGCACCACGCCCGTGACCAGCTCCCCGGGACGGATCTCGGTGTCCTGCTCGGGCCGGTCCCCGGGCAGCCGGTGGAACTCCGCCGCCGCGACACTCCGGGCGCCCTCGGGCCCGTGGAGCTCGACACGCCCGTCCAGTGCCGCCAGTGCCACCGCCATGTCCGAGGGATGGGTGGCGATGCAGTGTGCGGAGTGCCCGAGCACCGCGTGGTCGCGGTGGACGCCGTCCCGCGCACCGCAGCCGCTGCCCGGCTCGCGCTTGTTGCACGGCTTCGAGAGGTCCTGGAAGTACGGGCACCGGGTGCGCTGGAGCAGGTTGCCGCCGGTCGTCGCGGCGTTGCGCAACTGCCCGGACGCGCCCGCCAGCAGTGCCTGGGACAGCGCCGGGTACCGGTCGCGCACCACCGGGTGGGCCGCGAGGTCGCTGTTGCGGACCATCGCCCCGATCCGCAGTGCCCCGTCCGGCAACTCGTCCACGGTGTCCAGCGGGAGTCGGGTGACGTCGATGAGGGCGGCAGGCCGTTCCACGCCGAGCTTCATCAGATCGACGAGGTTGGTGCCGCCACCGAGATAGCGCGCGCCGGCGTGGGAGGCGTACGCGGAGGTCGCCTCCTCGACGCTCCCGGCGCGGACGTAGGCGAACTCCTTCACCGGATCACGTCCTCGACCGCCTCGGCGATCCGCGGATACGCGCCGCACCGGCACAGGTTGCCGCTCAGCCGCTCCCGGATCTCCCCCCGGTCCAGCGGCACCGGCTCACCCGAGGGCGCCGCAGGGTCGGTGACGTGCGAGGGGTGACCGGCGGCCGCCTCGGCGAGCATGCCGGCCGCGGAACAGATCTGGCCCGGCGTGCAGTAGCCGCACTGGAACGCGTCGCGCTCCAGAAAGGCCTGTTGCAGCCGATGCGGTTGCTCTCCGTCGCCGGAGAGTCCCTCGACGGTGGTGACCTCGCAGCCGTCCAGGGCGACCGCGAACAGCAGACAGCTGTTGACGCGCCGCCCGTCCACCAGGACCGTGCAGGCACCGCACTGACCGTGGTCGCAGCCCTTCTTGGCGCCCGTCAGGTCCAGATCCCTCCCGCAGGAGGTCCAGCAGGACCCGCCGGTGGTCGACGGTGAGCGTGTGGGGCTTTCCGTTGACGCGGAGCGTCGTCTCCGAGTGGTGCTGTGCTTTGCCCATGTCGTGGCGGACCTTCCCGGGCGGGCCGTACTGCCGTACGGACCGCGTATCCAGAAGGCCACGACTGACACGTGCGCCCCGGCAGGAAGGCGCCCGTCCCTCGTCCCGGCGGCTATTCCCGCTCCCCGGAGGGGCCCGCCGGCCGCGGGGCCCTGCCCTTGAGGCGCTCGAACGTCCGTGTGAGCTGCTGCAGCGGCGATGCGACGGGAGCGTCGGCGGGCTGCTGCACCGCGGGAGCCGCTCCGGCGGTCTCCTGGTAGGCGGTCAGGGCCTCGTGGGCCCGCTCGGCCGCCTCCCGGTACAGGTCACGGGACTTCGTCATGGCCTCGAGCGCCTCGGCGTACATGGCCACCAGACCGCGCTGCCGGTCCAGCTCCTCCTGGAGGGTCAGCAGGTGCCAGTCCTCCCGCAGCGCGGTGAGGGCGTCCTCGGCGCCGTCGGGCAGGGGCCTCGGCAGCGCGGCGAACCGTGTCACCGCGTCGACGAGGTCGACCGGCTCCGTACCGTCGAGGAAGACCGCGCGGACGGAGAAGTCCGCCGCCTCGTAGCCGTCCGGGGCGGGGCTGCCGGGCAGCACCACGGCACCGCCGCGCGGCACCTGGACGCCGGAGTCCCGCAGCGCCCAGTTGAGTCCCCGCAGCTGCTGCGGTGCGGCGCGGTGCTCCACCACACGGTGCCGCAGGCCCGGCGGCAGCCACCGCGTCACCGGCCTCCGGCCGCGCTCGTCCGTGGTCATCGCCTCATGGACGACGACATGGATGTGCCACCCGCCGCGCACCGCGTTCCTGAGCAGGCGCCGGGTCTCCTTGTCGTCCTGGGGGATCGGGTTGATCTCCCGCAGCCACAGCTCAGCGGTGGCGTGCCGGTCCCAGGCGGCGTCCGGGTCCTCCGGCCAGAACAGGGCGGCGGGGGAGGGCCACTCGTCGCGCCACGGCTGCTCGGCCTCGGCGACCAGGACCCACTCCTGCCCGTCGGCCGCACCGGGCCGCAGGCTCAGCCGGGACCGCACGGTCACCGTCTCGTCCACCCGCCAGCGGGCCTCGAACACCCGCTCCGCCGGCGCGGTCTGGTCCTCGGGCAACTCCAGGAAGTCGTCGATGGCCCGACTGCGCTTGCGCTGCTCCAGCGAGCGCCGGAGCACGTCTTCCGCGGCGCCTCGGGCATGGCGGCCGCGAGCCAGCCACACCGTGTGGGAGTCATGGGGCGAACGGTGGGGGAGGTCGGCATGGGTCCATCTGGGAGCGGGGGCAGGTCCGCCTGCCAGTATCGTCGCCGCAGGCCCACGGGGATGACCCGGGGTCGCACCCGGCGTGGCGCCCCGCTGTGCCGGGCGGTGCCGGGAGGCGGCGCGGGGTGTGCGGGAGGCGCGCCAAACGCACGGGGTGTGCGCGCCGCGCACACATCGGTGGATCACACTCATGGCCACGCCGGGGACTGATCCCGACAATGCCCCGCACGAGCAGGACCCGCCCACCATCCGCATCGGGGCGGGTCCTGCTCGCCGACCCCGCACTTCGTACGCGATCAAGACGCTCCCTGTCCCACCCTGGGGGCACGCCATGCGACGGCGTGTCCCGGTCGTCCCGGCCGGCCGTTCAGGGGCGCGGGTTCACGCGGCGCCACCGTGGGAGTGCGTCAGGACCGCGGCGACCGGCGACCGAGGCGCAGCGCGGGCACTGGCGCCGTACCCGGTCCGCCGCGCCGCCGGACTCCGGGAAGGTGTCCGGCCATCCGACGTGGGGGAAACGGACCAGGCCTCAGTGGCTGAGCGACAGCCCGCAGACGGTCTGGTTCAGACCCCGCTCCCAGGCGTGCACCTCACCGGAGGGCAGCCGGCGCCGACCCTCCTCCTCGTGGGTCCACTGCCCGGACGCGGCGACGGCGTACCGCCTGACGCGTGCCATGGAGTGCCGCGGTCCGCCGGGTCAGCCGGCCGTGTGCTCGACACGCAGCCGCACCTGCTCCTCCAGGCGCCGAAGGCTGCTGTCCAGTGCGTCGCGCACCGTCGTCTCGCCCGGGTCATGACCGTCGTCGAAGAACGACAGGTGCACGGTCACCTCACTGGCCCCGGCACCGATGCCGGCGACCTGCAGCCACCCCGTGTAAGTGCCCTGGTCACGGGTGCCCCATTCGAGGCGCATCTGGTCGCGTTGCGCGCGCAGCAGGGCGGAGGTGTCCTCGTCGGTGCGGTCCTCGTGCACCGTCACCGCGGGCAGCTCACGGGCCTCCACGTGCAGGGCCTCCGGCAGCCAGCCGTCCATCTGCCCGACGTTCGCCGCCTGGTCGAACACGTGCTCGGGCTGTGCGGGCATCGTGCGTGAACGTTCGTACTCGGTCATCGCGCCACCGGCCTTGCTCGGGTTCGGACAGCGCCCCGCGTTCCCACCCTGCCCGGTGGTAATCCGGCGATCCGGCCACGAGCCGGCCGTCCGGTGCGTCACGTCCCGGTGCCCTGGCCGCTGACCAGGTCGGTCACCGCCCGGAGGCCGCCGCGCGCGAGGGCGGCGCGTTGCCGGTCCGCCCCGGTCCCGTTCCGGAGGAGCCGGTGGATCAGGGACGTCACCTGGCGGCTGTCGCCGGAGGCGTCGAGCGCGGGCGAGACGTGCCGGAGCAACTCGTACAGCACGTCACCGGCCCGGTGCGTCGCACCACCGGGGCCGACCAGGGTGTCCCCGAGGCCGTGACGGGCGGCGTGCCACATGGCGGCCTGCAGCAGCTCCGGAGTGAAGTCGGGTGCGCGCGCCCCGGCGGCGGTCTCCGCCAGGGCGGTCTCCACGAGAGCCCGGGTGACCGCGGCCAGCATGACCGCCTCGTCGGCGCTGAGCTGGACGTCGAAGCACCGCACCTCGACGGTGGGGTAGCGGGGCGAGAGTCGGGCCTGCCAGTACAGCTGACCGGTGTCCGAGATCAGACCGGCGTCCAGCAGCCGCTGTACGCGCAGGTCGTAGTCGGCGGCGTCGTGGAAGTACGGCGGCATGCCGCTGACCGGCCAGCGGCCGAAGACCACCGTGCGCCAGCTCGCGAACCCGGTGTCGCCGCCGTCCCACAGAGGGGAGTTCGCCGACATGGCCGTCAGGGTCGGCAGCCAGGCCCGGACACGGTTCAGCACCTGCACCCCGGCCTCACGGTCCGGCACGGCGACGTGCACGTGCGTGCCGTTGACCAGCTGCTCCGCCACCAGCTGCGGCGCCTGCGTCACCATCGCCCGGTACCGGGCCTGGTCGGTGACGGCCATGGGGTGGCCGTGACGCAGCGGTGGTGTCCCGCAGGCCGCGATCCGGCAGCCGTGCTCCTCGGCCGCCATTCCGATCGCGTGCCGCAGTCGCAGCAGATGCCCGCCGATCTCCTCCAGGGTCGCGCACACCGGGGTGGCCACCTCGACCTGCGCCTGGAGCAACTCGTACTGCACCTCCTGATCGGCCACGAGACGCCCCAGGCCCGCCGCGGTACGGACCTTGTCCGCCTGCGGCACCGGCAGACCCGTGACCGGGTCGAGCAGCAGATACTCCTCTTCCACTCCGACAGTCGTCATCGGACACCTCTGTTCCGCCCGGCTGCCCGGGCCGGATCCCACGACCCGAGTTGCCGCGGTGGAGCTACAGGAAACGCCGGATCGGAGCGACCGCGGCCTCCTTCACGCGCTGCGGCACCGCTCTTCGTCTCCACCGGGTGAGGTCGATCTCCACGCTGCGCTTCAGGTCCGCGTCGTAGTCGCGGTCGAGCGAGGCGGTGAACTCCTCGTCCAGGGCGACGAGCATGATCTCCTCGTCGTGGTCCATGGACCGGCGGTTGAAATTGGTCGACCCGATGAGGGCGGCGACCGAGTCCACGGTGATGATCTTGGCGTGCATCATGCTCGGCTGGTACTGCCGGATGTGCACACCGGCCCGCAGCAGACGCGTGTAGTGGTGCTGACCGGCGAGCTGGCAGGCACGCTGGTCGGTGTGGGGGCCGGGCAGCAGGATCTCGACGCGTACACCGCGACGAGCGGTCTCGCACAGCAGGTCGACGAAGTACGCGTCCGGGGCGAAGTAGGCGGTGGCCAGCCGGAAGCGTTCCTCGGCTGAGGTGAGCAGGACCCGGATGAGGGTCTGCATGTCCTGCCAGCCGATGCTCGCGGACCCGCGCACGACCTGCACCACCGACGAGCCGGCCTGCGGGTGCTCGATGAAACGGTCACGGTCGTCGAAGAGTTCGTCGTGGCACTCCGCCCAGTTCTGCGCGAAGGCGGCCGCGATGCCGTCCACGGCCGGACCGCGGACCTGGACATGGGTGTCCCGCCACTCGGCGGGGTTGCGGGCGTCGCCGCACCATTCCTCCGCGATGCCGACGCCGCCGGTGAAGGCGGTGTGCTCGTCGACGACGAGTGCCTTGCGGTGACAGCGGTGATTCTGCTTGAACGGCGACAGCCACATGGGCTTGCGGAACCACGCCACCTGCACACCGGCGTCGCTCATGAGCTCCAGCAGCCGCTGTTCGATCTCCTTGGCGCCAAAGCCGTCCAGCAGCAGCCGTACCCGCACTCCCGCGCGGGCGCGGTCGGCCAGGGCGGCGGCGAAGTCGTGGGCGATCTGTCCGCGCCAGTACACGAACGTCATCATGTCGATGGTGTGCCGGGCCGAACGGATCGCCCCGAGCATGGCCGGAAAGATCTCGTCACCGTTGCGCAGCGGCAGCAGGTCGTTGCCTTCGGTGGCGGCCACGCCGAGCAGCCGCTCCAGACGACGGCGCAAACGCTGCTTGCGCGCTGCTTCGTCCGGCGCGGCGCCGTGAGCAAGGGGCGCCGGTCTGCCGTCGACCACCATGCCAAACCTCCCATTGGGACCATGGAGACAAATCGTCCGGGGCTCCTGGACGAGCCCGAACAACCGCATGCCCGGCCGGTCCCGCCTCACTCACCCTCGGCGAGCACGTCGAGGGTGAGTGACGACTCCCTTGGCTCCTCAGGCAGGCTCTAGCCCCCCACCAGCGCGGCGACCAGGCGCGACATGGAGGGCTGCGGGTCAGGTGTGCCCGGCCAGCTGGTCATCAGGAGGTGGTGGGCGGTGCCGACGACGGCGAGGGCCACCGTGCCTGGATCGACCCTCTCCGGTACCCGGCCGAGCCCCCGCTCGGCCTCCAGATATCCGGTGATGGCCTCCTGTATCGCCGTGAAGCCGGGCGCTCCGCCTTCCAGGGCTTCCCGGATGCGCAGGGTGGCGGCGGGGCGGGTCAGGGCGAGGCCCGAGATGGCGGGGCCGCCGGAGTCGAGCAGTGCGAGGGCGATGGCGTCGAGGTTCCCTGCCACCGTTCCCTGCCCGGCGAGCCCCCGCAGCTCCCCTGCCTTCGCCGCCGTTCGCGCGAACCGGTCGAGGCACAGCTCGGCCACGAACTCGTCGAGCCCCGCGAAGTGCGCGTGCAGCAGCCCCTTGGAGCACCCCGCCTCGGTGGTGACGGACCGGCTGGTGAGCGCGCCGGGCCCGTCCCTGCTCACGACGCGCTCGGCGGCCGCGAACAGCCGCTCGCGCACGTCCGGCGTCGCTACTCCGCGCGGTGACATGGGCCTCTCTCCTCCGTTCCGTCCCGGCTGCCCCAAAGGGGCACGGCAACGCCTCGGATGGTAGCGGGCATTGCCAGTTTGGGCATGTGCCCATACTGTTTGGGCGCATGCCCATTCTCCGTCGCTCATCCGAGGAGGCACCCGTGCGGGACATCGTCAACACCGAGCAGGAACAGGCCTGGAACGGCCCCGAAGGCGCCCACTGGGCCCGCAACCAGGACCGCTGGAACGCAGTGAACGAGGGCTTCGACGAGCCGCTCCTCGACGCCGCCGGAATCACAGGGGACCACCGGACCCTCGACCTCGGCTGCGGCGCCGGGCAGACCACGCGCCTCGCCGCGCTCAGGGCACCCCGAGGGAGCGCGCTCGGCCTCGACCTGTCCGGCCCGATGCTCGCCGAGGCCCGGGCCCGCGCGCACCGGGAGGGCATCGCCAATGTCTCCTTCACGCAGGGCGACGCGCAGACGCACCCCTTCGACGCGGGCGTCTTCGACGCGGCGATCAGCCGCTACGGGGTGATGTTCTACGCCGACCCCGTGGCGGCCTTCGCCAACGTCGGCCGGGCGCTGCGACCCGGCGGGCGCCTGGCGTTCGTCTGCCCGGCCGACGCCACGCTCAACGCGTGGGTGGCGGCGGTCGCATCACTGCGCGACTTCCTGCCGGTCGGCGACTTCGGCCGGCCGGGGCTGCCCGGCATGTTCTCCCTGTCCGCCCCGGACCGCATCCACGACGTCCTGACCACTGCTGGATTCACCGGCATCGCCATCAACCAGGCGCAGGCGTACGGGACATGGGGACACGGAGCCGAGGACGCGGCCGAGTTCTTGCTGGGGACGGGTCCCGGTCGCCACCTGCTGGAGCAGGCCGGCCCGACCGCACGGACCCGCGCCCGCCAGGCCCTGACGGACCATCTGCGCGCTCACGAGGCGGCCGACGGCACGGTCCGGCTGCGCAGCACTTCGTGGCTGGTCACGGCGGACCGTCCGGCCGACCGGTAACGCCACGCCCAAGGTGGCGATCATCGGTGCGCGACCGTGCTCCATGACGGGCGCCCAGCGTTCCCTAGCCCGCTGTCCGCTCGTAGGCACTGATGACGTAACGCGCCTCGTCGTCGACCGCGTTCCTCTCCCAGTCCAGGGTGATGCGCACCGGGTGCCCGTCGGGGGCGTACTCCGCGTCGGCCGTGTCCGCGTCGTCCCGGCGGGCCTGCTCCAACTCCTCGACGAGCTCACCGATGGTGGGCACCGCGTCGGGGGCGCTCTCGACCGCGCGTCGGCCCATGCCGTCGAGGCCCACCGACTCGACGACGGCGCCGTCACGGACCGAGATCCGGAACGTGCCGAGCAGGCTCCGCTCCCCTTCGCTGGACTGGAGCGTGTAGCTGTACGAGGCGGGCTCCTGCCAGGGGGCGCGGACCTGCGGCTGCGCGCTCTGCGGGGTGCCACTGCCGCAGGCGGCGGCCGCGCAGATCACTCCTCCGATCAGCGCGGCACCGGACACGGCACGGGCGGTGAGAGAAACGGCGGTCATGGCGGCGGTCCCTTCGAAGACGGCTACCGCTATGACGCCGGACGCCCGGGGAACGTTCGTCACCGGGCTGACCGGGCTGACCGGGCTGACCGGGCCGACCGGGCCGACCGGATGGCCGGATGGCCGGCGGATCACCGGCCACCCTTGGGATGCGATGCCGAGCGCTACTTGTGGGCGAGCGGCGTGATCGCGACCCGGTCGATGACCGGCGCGTACGGGGACCGCTGGTCGTACTGGTTGTACGTGTCGCCGTCGAAGTCGGGCAGCTCCTCCGCGGTGAACGTGAGCCGGTTGGTGCCCTCCTTCAGGGTCACCGGGACGGTCAGGTCCCAGAAGTTGTTGAAGTGGAAGGTGGTCGGGAACAGCACCCGGCGCGCCGGTCCGCCGTTCACGGACAGGTCGGCGTGGCGGGCGATCGGGTCGGGGTTGTAGTGGGTGGCGGGCGCCTGTTCGGCGTTGGAGTAGCGGATCGTCAGCGCGTGAGCGCCGGAGCGCTCCGCGACGACGTCGAGGGTGAGGGCGTTGCCCTTCCCGTTGCCGACACCGGTCACCGCCTTCCCGCCGGAGGCGAAGGAGTAGGCGTCGGTCACCTTGGCGGCGCCGCTGACCGAGCCGTTTTCGGCCTGGTAGACCGTCGGCACGAGGGTGCCGCTGGACGGCGTGACGCGCAGGCGGTCGAGCAGCAGCGCGCCCGAGGCGCCGGTGACGGTGACCTTGTTGATGCCGCCGGACAGGAACAGCCGGACGGTGTCCGTGCCCGCCTTGGCGCCACCGGCCTTCGGCACGTCGAGCCGCTCGCCGTTGAGAGCCAGGCCCGCCTTGCCGTCGCCCAAGTGGTCCACGGAGACGGTCGATTCGCCGTCGGTGGGGGAGTAGACCCAGAAGGTCGCGGTGGCCCCCTCCGGCAGCGGAACCGCACCCGCCCCCGAGTCACCACCGTAGCGCGGCGCGGTTTGGGAGAGCGTCGCGTACTCCGCCTCGTAGATCGCGGGCGCGGTCACGCGCCGGTCGCGCAGCTTCAGGTCGATCTTGTCGATGATGGCGTCGCCCTTCGTGACCCCGAGGTCGGGGTCCTGCGCGGCGAGCGTGACGCGGTGCTTTCCGGCCGTGAGTCTCACCGAGGTGTCGGTGTGTCCCCAGACCACCCACTTGTAGCCGAGCGGCAGCCGCAGCTCCTGCGGGTCCTTGCCGTCGACGCGCAGGAAGACGTTGGTGGGGCCCTGCTCCTTCACCAGGTCGTACAGGTTGTAGGAGTTGGCGAAGACACTCAGGTCGTACGTGCCGTCCTGCGGGACCTCCACGTCGAAGGCGAGCACTCCGTCGGACCCCGAGCGCAGGCCGCCGACGTTGTACATGCCGGAGGTCGCGAACTTGCCGACCTGGGAAGGTGATCCCTCGGGGCCGTTCTTCGAGTAGCCGCCGCCGGTGTAGGAGGCGTTCTCCGCCTCGTACGACTTCCGCCAGCTCACCGAGGGCTCGGCCGGCTTCCCGCCCTTGCCGCCGGGGGAGAGGATGACCTGGTAGGCGGACATCTCGTTCATGCCGGTCATGGGGAGGGTCACGGTGCCGTCCGCGCCGACCCTGACCTCCTGGTCCGCGAGCCGCAGCGGCTGGGCCGAGTCGCCGACCTGCCCGGTCCACGGGATCTCCTGGACGGTGGCGCGCACGGTCGTGCCGAACAGGCCGGGGTCGACGTTCTCGAAGACGATGTCGGCGTCGCCGCTCTTGCCGCCGAAGAGCGCCCGGGACTGCCTCTTGCCCCTGTCGAGGGTGGCCACGCCCTGGAGGGTGTACTGCTGGTTGGGGTGCGGAGCCGTCACCTGCACGGTGTGGCCGGTCATCTGACCATAGGCGTTGAACAGCCACCACTGCCCGTTGCCCTTGTTGGCCTCGACGGCCGAGTCGTTGAGATTGCCGTCGATGTTCCAGTACGCCAGGTCGGCGTCGATCTTGGACTCCTCGATGGCGGAGACCCACTGGACGACCTGGCCGGGCACCGACAGATGGTAGTTGTGGCCGTACTCGTTGACGTTGACGGGCAACGGGCCGACGCCGACGTCCTTCTCCATCTGCCGGTACTTCGCCACGTTGGTGCGGACGGCGGCGGGACTGGACAGCTCGTGCCAGGTCATCACGTCGGGGACGACGTCGTTGGCCTTGGCGTACCGCAGGAAACCCTTGACCTGGTCGTAGAGGACGCTGGTGTTGGGGCCGGCGATACGGGCGCCCGGGTCGAGGCTCTTGATGAGGCGGTAGACCTCCTTCCAGGCCGTGAAGTAGTACTGCGGGTCGTTCAGCCAGGAGACCTTGTTGTAGCTCCACTCGCCGGTGCCGAACATGTTCCCCTCGGGCTCGTTGAAGGGCACGTAGACGACGTGGTCCCTGTACTCGCCCATGGTCAGGACCTGCCGGACCTGCTTGGTGATCTTCTCCTTGAAGTCCGCGAGCCGGGCCGGGCCGTCGGCGCCGGGCCACTGATAGGGGAAGCCGCGGTAGATGTCGGTCATGTAGATGTAGACGTCCTTGCCGCCCGAGTCCACGAACGGCGGCAGGACCTCCAGGGCGTCCGCGCCCGGGTGCTGGGGTCCGTCCTGCGCCTTCGTCGACACGGTGCGGACGTGCATGCCCTCCAGGAGGTTGCGGCTCGGCACGCCGTCGCCGTAGACGCCGTACAGCGAGCCGGAGGCGCCGCCGTGGAAGGCGCCGGTGTCGGTGCCGAGATCCACGACGAGCCGTTCCGGCTCCGCGGCGTCCGCCGTGCCGCCGGTGGTGGCGAGTGCGGTGGCCAGGACGGCCACCGCCACCGCGGCGGCACCTGCTCCTGTGGTTCTTCTCCTGCGTCGCACTGAGGTCTCCGTAGTGTCGGTGGGGGAGCCAGGTCGAGGGGAATCGAGATCAAGAACGATGTCGAACCGGTTCGACAAGGGCCAGAGGCCTCCGGTTCGCGTCGCTGGGAGAACTGTGCCCACGGTGAACCGAACGGGGCCTGTCGAACCGGTTCGCCGGAAGTTAGCACCGGCGAACCGCGCCAGCAATACTCCGCGCGCGTCTCTCCTTACCGGTCCGTGCCGGTTTCGGAGATGCCTGGGCGTTGCGCGCAAGGCATTGACACCCGCGCGGCCAGCTCCTACTTTCCCTTCACGCGAACCGGTTCGATGACGTCGAACGAACTCGATGAAGGAGTGCCCGTGAACATCGGTGAGATCGCCCAACGGGCCGGTGTCTCACGGAGCACCGTGTCCTACGCGCTGAGCGGCAAGCGCCCGGTGTCGGAGGAGACCCGCGAGAAGATCCAGCGGGTCATCGACGACCTGGGATATCGGCCCAATGCGAGCGCCCGGGCCCTGGCCAACGGCCGGACCAGCACCATCGGCCTGGTCTTCCCGCCCGCCGGTGACCACTACACCGGGATGCAACTCGACTTCATCGGCAGCGTGGTGGAGGCCGCGGCCGCGTACGACTACGACGTGCTGCTCTCCCCGAGCGGCGTCGACAGCGACCGGTCGTTCCAGCGGCTGCTGGGGGAGCGGCGCGTCGACGGCGCGATCCTCATGGAGATCAGGCTGCAGGACGACCGGGTCGAACACCTCCTCGCGGAAGGCTTCCCCTCCGTCTGCATCGGCCGCACCGCGCAGCCCGAGAACGACTGGTGGGTCGGCCTCGACCACACCGCGCTGACCGCGGCCTGTGTCCACCACCTCGCGGACCTGGGCCACCGCAGGATCGCCTTCGTCAACCGCCCCGAGCGGCTGCTGCGTGCCGGGTACGAGTCCGCGCACCGGGGACTCGACGGCTTCACCAAGGCCGCCGCCGAGCGCGGTCTCACCGTCCGCACGTACACCTGCGGGGACGACGCTCCCTCGGGGCAGGCCTGCCTGGAGCGGATCCTGCACGACGATCCCGCCACCACGGCCCTCGTCACCCTGAACGAGGCCGCCCTGGGGGGCCTGTACCGGGGCCTGGCCCACGCGGGTCGCCATGTCCCGCGCGACTTCTCCGTCACCGGTGTCGTCGCGGCCCGGTGGGCCGAGACGGTGACCCCGCAGCTCACGGCGGCCGATGTGCCGGCGGCGGAGCTGGGACGGCTGGCCGTCGAACTGCTCGTCGAGCGGCTCGATCAGCCTCAGACGCCGCCGCGTCACCAGTTGCTCACTCCGCCGATCTCGCTGCGTGCCAGCACCGGACCCGTGGGCACGCCCGCGCCCATGGTCGCGGACCCCGACCTGAACGCCTGACCGGCTGCCCCCGCCCGGGGCAGCGGCCCTCCCCGCCGGGACGCTCCGTCCCCGCCGTCCTGGTGCTTGGCATGCCTGTGCCCGAAAACGCAAGGCAAGACCGGACCCTGCTGAAGGAACACCCATGAAGAGACCCACCAGACGCCGTCTCACCGCCACCGCCATGACCGTCGTCGCCCTCACCGTAGGTGTCACCGCATGCTCCTCCGGCGACGGCACCACGACCTCCGGGGCGGCGGACAGCGGCACCTACACCATCTGGGACCCCTACCCGCAGTTCGCCAAGGACTCGGCGTGGGCGAAGCTGCTGGACGGCTGCGGCGGCAAGGCGGGAGTCAAGGTCAAGCGGACGGCCTTCGACACCAGCGACCTGACGAACAAGGCGCTGCTGGCCGCCCAGCAGGACAACGCCCCGGACGTGCTCATCGTCGACAACCCGGTCGTGTCGACGCTCGCCGAAGCCGGCGCGCTGACCACGACCGACGAGAACAAGGTGGACACCTCGAAGGTGGACCCGAACCTGCTCGCGGCCGGTCGGACGGGCGGGAAGACGTACGGCACCCCCATAGGCGCCAACACCCTCGCCCTCTACTACAACAAGGACGTCCTCAAGGCCGCGGGCGTGGACATCGGCTCGGTCAAGGACTGGACGTCGCTGACCGCGGCGCTGGAGAAGGTGAAGAAGGCCGGCAAGAAGGGCATCACCTTCTCCGCGATCGGCACGGAGGAGGGCAGCTTCCAGTTCCTGCCGTGGTTCTGGGGCTCGGGCGCCGACCTCACCGACCTCGGCTCCTCCCAGGCCGTCTCGGCGCTGTCCCTGTGGAGCGACTGGCTGAAGAAGGGCTACGCCCCCAACTCGGTCATCAACAACACCCAGACCACCAGC
>NZ_GG657757.1:8333765-8354067 GCF_000158955.1 Streptomyces viridochromogenes DSM 40736
CCTCGCCCTCTTCTACGCCTATCCGCTCTACCGCAACCTCGACCTGAGCCTGCGCGACTACACCGTCCGCTCCTTCGTCCAGGGCGACGCGCCGTTCACGGGACTGGAGAACTACCAGAAGGTCTTCGACGACCCGGCCTTCGGGCCCGCCCTGACACACACGGCCGTGTTCACCGCCGTGTGCCTGGCCTTCCAGTACGTCATCGGTCTGGCCCTCGCGGTCTTCTTCAACCAGCACTTCCGGCTGTCGGCCACCCTGCGGGCCCTGTTCCTGGTGCCCTGGCTGCTGCCGCTGATCGTGTCGGCCTCCACCTGGTCGTGGATGCTCAACAGCGACTCCGGTGTCGTCAACGCCGCACTGCACGCCTTCGGCGTCGACCCGGTGAACTGGCTGACCTCCCCCTCCTGGTCGCTGACCTCCGTGATCGTCGCCAACATCTGGATCGGCGTCCCCTTCAACCTGGTCCTGCTCCACAGCGGCCTGCAGTCGGTACCCCGCAGTCTGTACGAGGCGGCCGCCCTCGACGGGGCGAACGCGTGGCAGCGCTTCTGGCGCATCACCTTCCCGCTGCTGCGCCCGGTCTCCGCCGTCACCCTGCTGCTGGGCCTGGTCTACACGCTCAAGGTCTTCGACATCATCTGGATCATGACCAAGGGCGGCCCGGCGGACTCCTCCACCACCTTCGCCACCTGGTCCTACCGGCTCGGCTTCGGCAACCTGCTGCCCGCTTTCGGCCCCGGCGCGGCCGTCGGCAACCTGCTCGTCGCCGCGGCGCTGGTCTTCGGACTGGTGTACCTGAGGGTCCAGCGAAAGCAGGCACTGTCATGACCCCACGCACCGGCCGCTCCTGGTGGAAGACGGCCGTCGGGGTGCTGCTGACCGCGATCATGCTCTTCCCGGTCTACTGGATGCTCAACGTGTCCTTCACGCGGGACCAGGACATGCGCAAGTCGCCGCCCGACTGGTTCCCCGTCCACGGCACCCTGGACGGCTACCGCGCCGTACTCGACCAGCAACTGCCCTACCTCGCCACGAGCCTGGTCATCGGGCTGGGCACGGTCGTGCTGACGGTGGCGCTGGCCGCTCCCGCGGGCTACGCGCTGGCGAAACTCCGTCCGCGCGGTGGCGGGGTGCTCGGCTTCCTGCTGCTGGTGGCGCAGATGATCCCCGGCATCATCATGGCGATGGGCTTCTACGCCATCTACCTCCAGCTCGGCCTGCTCCAGTCCGTGCCCGGCCTGATCGTCGCCGACTCCACCCTGGCCGTCCCCTTCGCGGTGCTGATCTTCACCGCGTTCATGTCCGGCATCCCCGGCGAACTGCTCCAGGCCGCGCAGATGGACGGAGCGAGGGCCCTGCGCACCTTCTGGTCCGTCGTGCTGCCGATGAGCCGCAACGCCGTCGTCACGGTGTCGCTGTTCGCGTTCCTGTGGTCCTGGTCGGACTTCGTCTTCGCCAGCACCCTCGCGGGCGGCGGCGCCCACGAGCCGATCACGCTCGGCATCTACCACTACATCGGCAACAACAACCAGGAGTGGAACGCCATCATGGCGACCGCCGTCGTGGCCTCGCTGCCCGCCACGGTGATCCTCGTCCTCGCCCAGCGCTACGTCGCCGCCGGCGTGACGGCCGGAGCCGTCAAGGACTGAGCCGCTCGCCGCCCAGCCGACCACCCCTGCCCAAGAAACGAGTGCTCCTAGATGACCGCCGCCCGATCCGGCCCGGCCTTCGCCGTCCACGACATCCCGTTCAGCACGCACGGCTCCTGGTTCGACCTCTCGCCGGTGGTGGCGGAGAAGACGTACGCCGACGACCTCCACCTGGTCTCCCACCAGAACGGCATGCACGCCGTCCTGCGCCTCGTGCCCCTCGACCCGGCGACGGGCGAACGGGCCGAGACCCGCGTCGAGACGACGCCGAGCCTGCTCAGATGGACCCACCAGGGCGGGAACATCGGCTGCGCCTACGAGTCACCGGACACCGTGCGCCTCCGGGGTGAGGGGCTGGGGCTGCGCATCTCCGCCGCCGCGGCAGCCCTCACTCCCTTCACGGGTACCTATTTCCACCACGACCCGGTTGCCGGCGCGCACGTCTTCACCTCGTACGAGACCGGCCGGCGTTACCGGATCACCGTGCTGTCCGGCACCCTTGCCGAGGTGTCCGGCCGCCAGGCCCTCGGCAGCGGCGACCGTGCCCTCGCGATCACCGCGGAGGCCGGCGCGGCCTGGGAGGTGGCGGTCGAGGAACTGGACAGCGCACGGCGCCCCTACGCCCGCGCGCAGACCTTCGGTGAGGTGGTGAAGGCCGCGGAGCGCGGCTTCGCCGCCTTCGCCGACGCGGTCGCCCCCTGGCGCTCGACCGCCACGCCGGCCGCCGAACTCGCCGCATACGTGCTGTGGTCGGCGACGGTCCGCCCCGCAGCCCTGGTCACCCGGCCCGCGGTGCTGATGTCCAAGCACTGGATGGACAAGGTCTGGAGCTGGGACCACTGCTTCAACGCCCTCGCCCTGGCTCCCGGAGCGCCCGCGCTGGCATGGGACCAGTTCTCGCTGCCCTTCGACCACCAGGACGAGAGCGGGGCCCTGCCCGACTCGGTGACCCACTCGGAGGTCCTCTACAACTTCGTCAAACCCCCCGTTCACGGCTGGGCTCTCGGGCACCTGCGCCGAAGACTCGCGAACCCCGAGGGCCGGGCGGAACTCGTCGAGATCTACCGCAGGCTCGAACGCTGGACGGACTTCTGGCTCACCTCGCGTCGCGCACCCGGCGCCGCCCTGCCCCACTACCAGCACGGCAACGACAGCGGCTGGGACAACGCCACCACCTTCGACCCCGAACGCGTGATCGTCACCGCCGATCTGGCCTCGTTCCTCACCCTGCAACTCCACGAACTCGCCGTCCTCGCCGCCGAACTGGGACTCACCGACGAGGCACGCCACTGGACCCGCACCGCCGAGTCCACCCAGGCCGCGATGCTCGACGAACTGTGGACCGGAGAACGGTTCGTCGCCCGGGGCGTCGACACCTCGCAGACCTGGAGCACTTCCAGCCTGCTGGACCTCATGCCGATCGTGCTCGGCGAGCACCTGCCCGAAAACGTCTCCGCCCGACTCGCCGCCCGCATCGAGACCCATCTGACCCCGCACGGACTGGCCACCGAACTCCCCGCCTCACCCCACTACCGCCCGGACGGCTACTGGCGCGGCCCGATCTGGGCACCCGCCACCGTCCTCATCGAGGACGGACTGCGCCGCTGCGGCCACCACCGCCTCGCGGACGAGATCAGCACACGCTTCCGGGCCCTGTGCGAAACGCACGGCTTCGCCGAGAACTTCGACGCCCTCACCGGCCAGGGCCTGCGCGACCGCGCCTACACCTGGACCGCGGCCGCCTACCTCCTCCTCGCCGAAGCACACGCACTCCGGGAGCCCGCGGCCGCCACGCGTCCCGAGACGCGTCAGAGGTCCTGAGGCGGGCCGAATACGCGGAACAGACCCGGCTCGATGTCCGGGGCGCTGATCGAGCCGTAGCCGAAGACGAAACCCGCAC
Organism: Streptomyces viridochromogenes DSM 40736; assembly: GCF_000158955.1. Taxonomy (GTDB): domain Bacteria; phylum Actinomycetota; class Actinomycetes; order Streptomycetales; family Streptomycetaceae; genus Streptomyces; species Streptomyces venetus. The sequence goes on from NZ_GG657757.1 coordinate 8,337,316, forward strand.
GTGCGGAGCGGTTCGCGGCGACCTCCGCCAGGGTGTAGACCGCCACGCCGGATGCCCGGGCCCGGCCGGCCAGGTCCGCGACGGCGCCCGGTTCGGCGAGGCGGCCCCGGGTGAACGCGGTCACGTGCAGGCCCGCGGCGGACGGCACCAGTTCGGTGCGGTCCGCGAAGTGGTCGGTGAGCAAGCCGGTGACCGATCGGTGCCGGGCCGCGTACGTGTGCTGCATCCGGCGGATGTGCCGGGCCAGCAACCCGTCGTCGACGAAGCGGGCGAGCGCCGCCTGCGTGGGGACCGCCGTGTGCCAGTCGGCGGTGTACTTCGCGGTGCGCAGTGCTGTGCGCAGCGTGGCGGGCGCCACCAGGTAACCGACGCGCAGGGAGGGCAGCATCACCTTGGAGAACGACCCCACGTAGATGACGTGTCCGTCCCGGTCCAGGCTCTGCAGCGTCTCGACCGGCCGCCCGCCGAACCGGAACTCGCTGTCGTAGTCGTCCTCGATCACCGCCGCGCCGTGCCGTCGAGCCCATCGCAACAGCGCCGTTCTGCGCCGCAGGGACATCGGCATGCCGAGCGGGAACTGGTGGGCGGGGGTGACGTACACGGCACGGGTGTCCGGCGGGATGGCGTCCACCAGCAGGCCCTCGGCGTCCACCGGTACGCCCGTGACGTCGGCGCCCTGCGCCAGGAACGGCAGCCGGGCCGGCGGGTAGCCGGGTTCCTCGACGGCCACCCGGTCGCCCGGTTCGAGCAGCACCCGTCCGATGAGGTCGAGGGCCTGCTGCGTGCCGGTGGTCACCAGCACGTCGTCCGGGCGGGTCCGCACGCCGCGCGAGAGTCCGAGGTGCCGGGCGAGTGCGGACCGCAGCCCGGCGTGGCCGGCCGGATCGCCGTATCCGACGCCACCGGTCGCCGAGAGGCGCATTTCCCGGGCGATCAAGGGGCGCCAGGCGTCGTAGGGGAAGAGCCGGGCGTCCGGCAGGCCGACCCGGAAGTCGTGGGCCGCCGTGGTCGCTCCCGTGGTCTCCGGGGACGCCCAGGGGGACAGGCCCGCCCACAAGGCGCGCGGGCGCAGTCCCGGGCCGGTGGTGCCGGTGTCGGTCGTGGCCCCGCGGGCGGGCAGGCCCGTCGCGCGCACACGGGTCCCGGAGCCGATCCTGCTGTCCGCGTACCCCTCGGCGACGAGCCGTTCGTAGGCCACGCCGACGGTGTTGCGGGCCACCGCGAGACGGCGGCTCAGTTCGCGTGTCGGGGGCAGCGGATCGCCGGGCCGCAGCAGCCCGTCGTGGATCGCGGCACGCAACTGGCGGTAGATCTGGCCGGACAGGTCGCGCTTCCCGTCGAGCCTGACGTGCACGTCCATGTCGGCTTCCCGTCTCAGCTATCTGATATCGACTCGGCTGTCGGCGGCTTCGGGCCCGCGATTGGCTCAATCAACTGACGACATATTGGCTCTGGAGCTGAACCGCTGTGTGATCCTACGCTCCCGACATGGACATACGACGACTGGACCGCCAGGCGCTGTCGCTGGCCGGGGAGGCGGTCTCCCGGGTGAAGACCGATCACCTGGGACGGGCGACGCCGTGCGCGGACTGGACCCTGTACGGCCTGCTCCGCCATCTGGTCAGCCAGAACCGGGGGTTCGCCGCCTCCGCGCGCGGTGCGGGTGAACCGTGGGCCGTATGGCACGGCGGCGATCTCGGCGATGACCCCGCCGCGGCGTACGAGACATCGGCGGACGAGCTCACCGCCGCGTTCGCGGAGGACGGCGTGCTGGAGCGGAAGTTCGCGCTGCCGGAGATCGGCGAGGGCTTCACTGTCCCCGGACGGATCGCGATCGGCTTCCACATGCTCGACTACGTGGCACACGCCTGGGACGTCGCGGTGACGATCGGCGCCCCGTGGGAGCCCAACGCCGAACTCACCACCGCCGCCCTGCGCGTCGCCGCCCAGGTCCCGGACGAAGGCCGCGGCGCCGGTGCCGCGTTCCGCCGGCGGACCGCCGTTCCCGACGACGCCCCGCCGGGCCACCGCCTGCTCGCCCTGCTCGGCCGCGACCCGTCCTGGACGCAGCGGCCGTGCTGAGGAGCAGTTGGAGCCCGGGTCCGGCCGGTGACGCCCCGGACGGCGGCGCCGCGAACGACGCCGGCAGCGCCCTGCGCGATCACCGGAGCGGTCCGCTGATCGTCAGCGTCACCGACTTCACCAGCGAGACCTACCGGGCCCTGCCCGGCATCGCGCGTCGGGGCTTCGCGCTACGGCGCCACTGGCCGCATCTCGACGGAGCGGTCGGGATGTGGTTGTGGGTCATGCCCACAGCCCGGCGCTGCGGATCGGTCTCGGTGTGGACCGGGCGACGGGCTCTGGCAGGGTTCGTACGCCTGCCGGAACACGTCACGATCATGGACGAGTACCGGGGGAGAGGCACGATGAGGTCGGTCCTCCTGGAGTACGACGGCTTCGACGCCGCGCGGATCCTCCGGGACGCGGAGGCTTGGCTGATGCCGGAGGGGCGCGAACGTTGCCTGCTGCGGCGCTAGGTCGTGCCCGGCCCATCGTGTCCGTGCGGGCCGTGGCGAGGGCTCATGTCAGGGGCGTGAATTCGGGCAGGGTGAGTGCCGAATGGGCCGGCCGCCGCTTAGCGGAGGGCATGGCCCTGAGATTGCGCAGCATGTCGTTGCGCCGCTCCAGGGCCCGGGCGGTGGTCGGGAAGAGTGCGGCATCGCCCTTGCCGACCTGATCCTGCTTCAGGGTCACGAACCCGCGGGTGCCGTGCTCGTAGGCGGCGAAGCCCGCGGCGTGGTCACGGCCGGCCAGGGAGCCGGCGAGCATGTACGCGCCGACGAGCGCGAGACTGGTGCCCTGGCCGGTGAGGAACGACGGCGCGTACGCCGCGTCGCCCACCAGCGCGACCCTGCCGCCGGACCAGCGGGGCATGCGGATCTGGCTGACCCCGTCGAAGAACAGGTCGTCCGCGTCGCGCAGGGCGGCCAGCATGCCCGGTACCTCCCATCCGGCGTCGGCGAAGACCTCGGCGACCAGGTCCCGTTGGGCTTCCGGGTTCCGGAACGCCTCGAACGGCGGGTTCGGGTGGGCGAAGTTCAGGAGGGCGTGCACGTCGTCGTTGTCGCCCACGGCGTAGAGTGCCGCCGCCCTGCCCGGGTCGTTCCACATCACGGTCTCGCGGGAGAGCCCGAAGGTGTTGCGCATGGTGAACCCGGCGAAGCAGTAGCCGAGGTAGCGGTGGAACTGCCCCTCGGGACCGAACAGCAACTCGCGGGTACGCGAGTGCAGACCGTCCGCACCGAACACCATGTCGAACGTACGCCTGCCGCCTCCGCGGAAGGTGACGTCGACCCCGTGGCCGGACTGGTCGAGAGTGTCGATGGAGTCGTTGAACAAGAACTCCACGTCGTCACGGACCGCCGTGTGGAGGGCGGCGGTCAGATCCCCGCGCCGCACCTCCAGGTCCCGCCCCGCGACACCGCCGGTGACGGCGTGCGGGTCGACCGAGGCCACCTCGCTGCCGTCCCCGTCGAGGAAGGTCAGCCGGCGCAGGTCGATGTGCGCCTCCCGCAACCGCGGGAGGACCCCCATCCTGCGGACGACCTCGAGCGCGGTGCCGCGCACGTCGACGGGGTAACCACCGCCACGTGGTGCGCCCGCCTTCTCGACCACCGTGACGGCGAATCCGTGGCGGTTCAGCCAGAACGCGAGGGCGGGCCCGGCGACGCCGGCCCCGGATATCAGGACCGTGCGCCTCAACAGACCTGTGCGGGTCATGCCTTGACTCCTTTGCTCATGGTGCGGGCGACAAGCAGGGACAGCGCCGTGACGGCGCCGGCGATGACGAAACCGGTGACGAAGGCGGATTCGGCCGGGACGTCCGAACCGGAGGGGGTTTTGGCGGTGAGGAGCGCACCACCGACCTGCGCACCCACGGCGTAGCCGATCACGCGGGTCACCAGGACCAGGCTGGTGGCGATGCCGGTGTCACCTTGGTCGACGGACATGGCGGTGTTGGTCACCATCGCCGTGACGCACAGGCCGGCCGCGAGCGAGATCATCGCCTTGCCGATGACGAGGTGCCAGACCTCGGTGTGCACGGCCGCCAGCGCGGTCAGGGCGGCGGCCATGAGGAAGATCCCGGTGGTGACCACGGCACGCGAGCCGAAACGCCGCGCCCCGATCCCGCTGATCGGCCCGGCCAGTGACGCGGCCACCGCGCCGGGCAGCAGGAAGAAGCCGATCTCGGTGGCGCCGGCCCCGAAACCGTACCCGTCGCCGGACACCGCGAAGAGCTGCGGGACGAGATAGACCGCCAACGAGGTACCGACGCAGATCACGAACGTCAGCACGCACGACTTCCACATCGCGGGCCGTGCCAGCATGCGCAGATCGACCATCGGCGAGGCCGCACGACGCTCAACGGCCGTCCATCCGGTCACGAAAGCGGCCAGAACCACGACGAGAGCGCCGAACGCGAGCGGCTGCGAGGCGATGTCGGGCGCCAGCGCGAGCGCGAGCATGAGCGTGACCAGCGTCCCGCTCAGGAGAACCAGGCCGGGCCAGTCGATACCGGCGTCGTCCGGCCGGCCCGGCGGATCATGCGGCATCAGCCTGTTCACCAGCACGGTGGCCCCGATGACCGCGATCGTCGGCAGCGCGAACATCCAGTGCCGGGACAGCCCTTCAGCCACGGGCCCGGCCGACAGGGTCCCCGCCATCCCGCCCCCCACGAACAACCCGCTGACCACCCCGATGGCCACCTTCGACTCTCCCGCCGGGAGGTGACGGCGCACCAGGATGAACGACAGGGGCAGCGCGCCCACCATCGCCCCTTGCAGTACCTGCCCGAGCAGGAGCACGGGCAGGTTCGGTGCGAGGGCGGACACCAGACCGCCGGCACAGACCACCGCCATCAGCCGGATCAGGACCCGTTTTCCGCCGTAGCGGTCGCCTAACTTGCCCGCGACCGGCGTGACGAGCGCACCGGTGATGAGGAGCACGATGCTGAGTAACGCCCCTTCGGCGGGGCTCATGTCCAGTTCGCGCTGCAGGAGCGGGAGCGTCGGCGTCACCACCGACTCCAAGGCACCGGTGGCGACCGCCAGCATGCCGAGGGCCCCGACAGCGGCTGTCCCGATGCGAACCGGGGGAGCCAGGGTTGTGGTCATGGACGTCCTTCCGTCATTGCCGGGCAGGGAACGGGCCGGTCGTGAGCGTCAAACTACACTACACCGTGCAGTGTAGAAAGGTTAGGATGAGCCCATGCCGACGACGAAGACACTGCGCGAGGGGTCCACGCGGAAGCGGGCCGCCATCCTCTCCGCGGCCCGTGAACTGTTCCTCACCGACGGCTTCGACCGGTCCAGCGTCGACGCCGTCGCCGCCCGGGCAGAGGTGTCCAAGCGAACGGTCTACGACTACTTCGGCGACAAGAAGACGCTGCTGCAGGCAGTCGTCGACGCCGTCGGCCAATCACTGATCACCACGATCCGGCGCACCCTCGACGACACCCTCACCGACCTCACCGAGGCCGGCGAACTCGAGGACGCCCTGGTCACGTTCTCGATGCGCATCGCGACCGACATGCTCGGCTCCGCGGAGTACGCGACGCTGCAACGACTGGTCCGGGCGGAATCGGGCCACCTGCCCCACCGGGGCTACAACTCCATGGCCGACACCCCCGACGAGGCGCTGGCCGAGCGGTTCGCCGCCTTCGCCGAGGCCGGGCTGCTCCACGTCCCCGACCCCCGGCTCGCGGCCGACCAGTTCATCGCGCTGACCTTCGGCGTCGCACTGGACAGGCTCGGTTCCGCGAACGCCGCGGAGGACCCCCGCGTCCGGCCACTCGTCGTCGAGGGCGTGCGGACCTTTCTACGGGCATACCGAACCACGTAGGGACTGAGCAGTGAGGGAGGGCGCCGGGTGGAGCCGTTGGAACTCCGACGCGCGGTCGAGGCAGGACGGGCGACCGCTTCGGAGCTGGGACTTCAGGTCGACGACGTGGTCGTCATCCACAACTCGGACCGCGTCGCGCTGCGCCTGATCCCTTGTGACGTCCTGGCTCGGGTCGCGCCTTCGCGGCATCTGGCCGATTCCGAGTTCGAGGTGGAGGTCGCTCACCGTCTCGCCGGCGTCGACGCCCCGGTGGCTGAGCTCGACCCGCGAGTCGCCCCTCGCGTCCATGTCCGTGGTGCCTTCGCCGTATCGCTCTGGACCTACTACGAACCTGTGGGCTCGGAGATCGCGCCGGCCGACTACGCGGACGTGTTCATGCGCCACCACGCCGCCCTGCGCCGGATCGATCTGGACGCACCGCATTTCACCGATCGAGTCGCCGTGGCACTGAGAGAGGTGAACGACCGGGAGCGCTCCCCCGAGTTGTCCGATTCCGACCGGAAGTTCCTCAGTGACACACTCGGTGTTCTGAGCACCGCGATCAGCGCCGGCAGTGCCGGCGAGCAGCTCCTGCACGGCGAGCCGCACCCGGGCAACCTCCTGAACACCAGGAGGGGACCGCTCTTCGTGGACCTCGCCACCTGCTGCCGTGGGCCGATCGAGTTCGACCTCGCCCATGCGCCCGAAGACGTGGCAGAGCACTGTGCGGGGGCCGACCTCGCCCTGATGCACCGGTGCCGCGCCCTGAACTGGGCGCTCTTCTCGGCCTGGCGCTGGCGCCGGGACGACCAGATGCCCGACCGGGACCACTGGAGAGTCGAGGGGCTCAATCGGGTGCGGGCCGCCGTCGATCGCCACGGACCGGGCTGAACTGAACGGACTCGTGACGGTAGTCCCTCGGTGGGACGCCGAAAGCGGTGCGGAACGCGCGAGTGAAGTCGGCGGCCCTGGGGAAGCCCCAGCGGGATGCGATGGCGTGGATGGGGATGGTACGCATCGTGGGGTCGGCGAGGTCGCGGCGGGCGCGTTCCAGACGCTGGGCGCGGATCCAGGCGGCAACCGTGTCGTCTTCGTCCTGGAAGAGGCGGTGCAGGTAGCTGGTGGAGATGTGGTGCGCGGCGGCGATGGTGCGCGGGGTCAGGTGCGGGTCGTGCAGATGCTGCTGAACGAAGCCCCGTATGCGCAGTACGAGGGTCTGCCGGTGGGTTTCCGGGGGGAGTGACTTGTCGGCGTCGAGGACGTGGGCGAACAGCGCGGAGAGGAGGTCCACCGCCACGGTCCCAAGGCGGGGTCCGTCGGCGGGCCGGTAGGAGCCGGAATCCCGGGCGACTTGGGTGAGGAACTGAACGAGTAACGCACCGACGCCCTCACGTCCCGGCAGCCGCCGCATGAGCAGGCCGTCCACGGCGTTCTCCGGCAGTGGCAGCACTTTCCGGGGGATGAAGAGCCCGGTTCCGAGGACGGTGCCATCGCCGTGGCCGGCGATCGCCCGCATGCGGTGCGGTCGTGAGGTGTCGTGGAGAACCAGGTCGTACGGTTCGTGATGCGCCTCGCGGTCGGAGCCGGAGAGCCTCATGGTCCCGTGTAAGGGGAGCGAGAGGTGGTAGAGCCCGGGATCGGAGCGTCGGATCAGCTTCCGAGTCCGCTTCAAGGTCATCGGAGGGTGTTCCATCGTCCACAGTTGCACGGCCCCCAGGGCCAGGACGCGCTGCGACGCTGCGAAGTCCACCTCGTGATCACTGTCGACCTCGGCCGGCACATAGGTCCGGGAGACATGGTCCCGCCAGCGGTCGAGCCGGTCCGACGCGAGGACGTCCTGGGTGCTGAAAGTCTTCTCGTTCAGCATTCCTCTCCTGCCCTGATGGCGAGTCGTTGTTCCGCGAACCTTTCCTGTGCCTGGACTCTCACACCCGAGGTCCGGCTTCAGCGGGGGGCCAGGCCGCGATCCTCGGACGCCGCTCCGAAGTAGTCGCCGCCCTTGCGTTTGACGTCGTCCGTGCCCCAGGCTCGCTCGCCGTCGGCGGTGGGCAGGTCCGTCCTGCCGGGGTTCTGCCGGAGCGGCGCCCGGACAAGTCTCGGTATGTGCTTCGAGCAGTGGATGTACGCCTCCTCGACCTCGACCCGCACCCACATGTGGGGCCGCCGGCCGGGGACCGGATCAACCGGCAGGTCTGGAAACATGTGGCGCATCGTGTCATCGGTGACCAGTCGTGCGCGGCCGTTGACATGCAGACCGATGCGGTCCTGCGTGAAGTCGATCATCAGCATGCCTATGTGTGGGTTCTCCCGGATGTTGCCGAGCGAGGCCATCACGCCGTTCCCGCGGTACTCCGGGTATGCGAGGGTCGCGTCATCGAGTACCTGGAGAAATCCGGGCGGGCCGGCCCGGAAGGTGCTGTCGCACTCGCCGTGGCTGTCCGCGGTGGCGAGGAAGAACATCTCCTGGCGGGACACGAATTCCCGCATCCGCGGGTTGAGCCGGTCCAGCACCTGCTCGTCGTAGAAGCGGTCGGCACGGTCGACCGTGCCCAGTTCACGTTGGATCTGATGCTCGCCGTGGCTTCCGGGCCGGTCTGCCCGCTCATCGTGGTGCAACGGTCCTCCTGACAACCTCGGCGTACGTGGCTGATTCAGTCACCTGGCAGGCCGAAAAGCGGCACACCATGCACGAGAGACTAGAGCAGACGCTCGCACGGCACTTCGCCGGATGGCGTTCCGGCCGACCTCGGCACGAGTCAGGCCGAGGCCGCTCTCGTCATTTCCTGCGGCCTCACCTGTCGGTGTCCCGTCGGCGAAGGCCGTCGAGGATGACGTTCATCAGGGGCCGTGCCTTGGATTCCCACTCGTCCGGGTCCAGTCGGCCCAGGTAGGCGATGAGCAGCAGGACTCCGTGGGCGTCCACGTCCGTGCGGAGGGAACCGGCCGCCTTCCCGGCGTCCAGCAGACGAGCGAGGGCGCCCTCGATGGGGTTGCGGCTGTGGGCGACAAGGTCCTGCCACGCTGCCGGCTCCAGTGCTGCCAGGACTCCGCGCTTGATCTCGGCGTAGTCGATCAGTCGGTCGAGCCAGTGGCGCAAGGCGTCCACAGCCTCGTGTTCCGTCAGCAATGTCGAGGCGGCGGCCACGAGTTCGTCGACGTCGAGCCGGTAGACCTCGGCGAGGAGCGCTTCACGGTTGGGGAAGTTCCGGTAGAGCGTTCCCTGTCCCACGCCGGCGCGCTTGGCGATCTCGTTCAGGTGGACGCGGCTCGACTCGGCGAGGGCTGCCCGGGCGGCCTCCACGATGCGGGCCCGGTTCCCCGCCGCGTCCGGACGGCGTGATGGCGAACTCATCGGCCTCTCCTGATGGTGTGCTCCTTACAAACGGACACGTGTCCGGTAGGGTGGAACCCCTCGGCGGACACGTGTCCACTTTACTTGGAGGCAGTGATGCTCTCTCTGCACGGCAAGATCGTCGCCATCACCGGAGCGAGCGGCGGCATCGGGGAGGCCACGGCCCGTCTGCTCGCCCGGCGCGGCGCCGCGGTCGTCCTTTCAGCGCGTCGCGGCGAGCGCATCGACGCGATAGCGCGGGGCATCCGGGAGGAGGGGGGCCGTGCTGCCGCGTGCGTCGTCGACGTCACCAAGTCCGAGGACGTGCGGCGCCTGGTGGCCACCACCGTCGACGAGTACGGCCGTATCGACGTACTGGTGAACAACGCCGGCATCGCCCCGATCAGCCCGCTGGCGGACCTCGACACCGAAGGCTGGGCAGCCATGATCGATGTCAACCTCCGCGGCATGCTCAACGGTGTCGCCGCCGCGCTGCCCGCCTTTCGCGCGCAGGGGTCGGGCCACCTGGTGAGCATCGTCTCCGTGGCCGGTCTGACCGTGTCCCCCTCGATGGCCGTCTACGCCGCGACCAAGAACGCGGTGCGTACCGTCCACGAGGGATTGCGCACGGAGTCCACCGACGGGGTGGTGCGCACGACAGCCATCTCCCCGGGCTACGTCCGCACCGACCTCGCCGACTCCATGGCGGAACCGGACGTCCGTGAACTGACGCGCAGGACCATGGACGCGATGGGAATCCCACCGGCGGCGGTCGCCCGCGCGGTGGCCTTCGCCATCGAGCAGCCCGGCGACGTCGAGATCGGCGAGATCAACGTTCGCCCCACCGTCCAGGCATGACATCCGACGGGTCGCGCCGGACCGATTCCTACGCTCTGCCGGGCCGACCCGACAAGGATCGTCTCCCGCTCTCTCAGGAGTGACGGTGATAGGCCTTGTTGGCGATGCGCCAGCCGGCGTCGACGCGGACCAGCAGGAAGACGTCGGTGAACGTGTCCGCGCCGTGCGAGAGCGTCATGGTGGCGGTCGCGACGGTGCCGTGGACGTCGGTGACGTCGATACGGCGGGAACGGGTCGGTTCGTCCGGGGCCGGCCGGCCGTGGAAGAGGGCGCAGTACTCGTCCAGGCGCCACGAGACGAAAGCGCCGTCTCGGATGCCCTCGATGTGGGCGCTGGGCAGGAAGGCGGCGCGGAAGTGTGCGGGGTCGCCGGTGGCGTGCCCGCGGATGTAGGCGCGGAGCGGTTCGAGCACGGTGCCCGCTACGGCGGGGACCGTGGCGGCGACGGCGATGTCGGCCTCAGGACCGGCGAGGGTGCCGACCAGCCCGGCCGCGCTGCGCAGGGGGATGTTCGACGCGGCGGCCAGCAGTGCCATGTCCTTGACCAGCGCACCGATGGTGAATTCGGCTGTACACGCGGCCGGTTGGTCGCTCAGGAAGGGCCGTTTCCGGGCCACGAGCGTCCCGAGCGGGGCGAGTTCGAGGACGTCCAGCACCTGGGCACGGGGCAGGCCGAGCGCGTCGCCCTGCCGCAGTGAGTCACGCAGCGCGAGGACGGCTCCGGCGAGGCTGTTGTTGGCGATCAGCTTGAGCGCGGCGGCGGTGGAGGCGTCGTCGACCCGCCGGACGGTGCCCAGCGTTTCCAGAACCGGCCGGACCCTGTCGAGCATCTCCTGGTCGGCGGCGGCAAGGATCTCCAGGGTGCCGGCAGCGACGGCCGGCACAGAGCCGAGGACGGGCGCGTGGACATAGGCCGGGCCGAGCCGCCGGGCCAGTTCCGACGCCTCGGCGGGAGCGATGGTGCCGGTGTTCAGGACGATCGTGTCCGTGCGCAGCGAGTCGCGGACCTCGCCGAGGACCTGTCGGCAGGCAGGCCCGTCGAACAGTGACAGAAGTACGAGGTCGGCCCTGGCCACAGCGGCACCCGGATCGTCGGTCACCTTGACGGTGCCTGATGTACGCCCCGAGCGTGTCCAGCCGACCACGTCCCAGCCATGGGCGGCGAGTCGGGCCGCAAGCGCGGAGCCCATGCGCCCCAAGCCGAGGACGGCGACGGTTCGTGGCGTGTGTGGTGGGGTCATGTGCGCCAGAGTGGTGCACCGCGACGGCTGCGACAAGCGCAGATTTCGCAGGTCAGCCCTGCGAGACACGCATGCCTGCCGGGCATACTGGCGCGATGGATCTGACTGTGTGGCGGACCTTCGTGACCGTGTGCCGTCTCGGGTCGCTGTCGGCGGCGGCCGCCGAGCTCAACCACACGCAATCGGCCGTCTCCCGGCAGATCGCCGGGCTGGAGCGGCAGCTCGGCGTATCGCTGCTGGAGCGCCATGCACGCGGTGTGCGTCCTACGTCTGCCGGCGAGGTGTTCCGGCACCACGCCCTGGCCACACTCAACGAGGCCGACCGCGCCGTCCGCGCCGCACGGGACGCTCGCGACGGGGCGTTCAGCCGGCCGCTGGCCGTCGGTGCCGCGCCCTCTCTGGCCTCCGGGATCGTCCCCGAGGCCGTCCGCGACCTGTTGAAGCAGGTCGGATCCATCCGTTGGAGCCTGGTCCCCGGACTCAGTGCGCAACTGCACCAGCGCGTGATCGACGGCGATATCGACATCGCCGTCGTCACCGACGCACCACCGGGGCTGCCCCAGGACCCGCGGCTGGAACGACGGTTCCTCGGTCTGGACGACATGGTCGTCGTCCTGCCCGTCGGGCACCCGCTGGCCGGGAGCGGTCCGGTGGACATTCAGGCGCTGGCCGACCAGACCTGGGTCGAGGACAACGACGGCTCGGCTGCCCTCCTGCGCCAGCACGCCGCCCGCGCCGGAGTCAGCGTGCGCATCGACCTCAGCGCGGCTGATCTGCCCGGCAAGCTGGCCCTGGTCGCGACCGGCCATGCCATCGCGCTGATACCGGGGGTGCTGACGTGCGCGCTGCGGAGCGACGTCACCACGGTGAGACTCGTCGACCCCCCGACCCGCGGCATCTACACGATCACACCACGCCGCGACCCCCACCGCTGTGCGGCATCCCTCCACGACCGGCTCGCCGCGGCGTTCGCTTCGCCCCGCCCGGCCCCAGTCCCTCGCCGGCGGTGAAAGGCGCAGATCAGATCGTCGACGAGGCTACGCCGCCCGCACCAGCAGCTGAGGTTCGACTCGCTGAAGCCCAGCTCAAGCCACTGATCGAGAGTCCCGGATCGCGGCGGGACGACTCCTGCTCGCTTCGGATCGATCCCACATGCCCCTCTGTTCACTCCACTGCACATTCCTTTGGAAAATGCCAAAGCGTTCACCTGCGGCGAGCACATTCCGTAGTGTCGTGCTCACGTTCGCGGGAACGGCCGTGCAGGGGGAGGGGATTCGGCGTGCCCGGAATTGACGAGAGTCTGCTGGAAGCCATGCGGCTGCCTGGTGCGCGAGGGGCGTCGGTGGTCGACTGGATCAGTGGTCTGGCCTTGGGCGCGGTGGGCGACGCACCGGGTGGAGACGCGGAGGCCACGGCCGCCGAGACCGCCGAGCTCGCCCGCCTCGCCACGGAGAGCGGCGCGCTCGCCCCGGCCGGCGACGATCCGGGCGGACCGTCCGGCAAGGAACCACCCGTACAGGACCTGATCATCACGAACGCCGACTCGTACCATCTGCTCCGGTTCGTCGCCACGACGTTCGACAGCACGGTGTTCCTGCACTTATGGCTCGACCGCGGTGAGGGCAACCTCGCCCTGGCCCGCATCCGGCTGGCCGAGATGGCGGACAGACTGGTGCTCGGATGATCGCGTCGGCCATGACCCCACGCACGGACGAACCGGCCTCGGTCCTGCTGGGGACCCTCGCCGCGGAGCGCGCGAGCGGCGCCCTGTCCACCGAGTGGGGGATCTTCTACCTCTCCGCGGGACACGTCGTCCACGTCGAGTCCGCCGTCACAGCCGACCTCGGCGACCTGCTCACCCACAGCGGCGCGCTCGCCGCGGACGGCTGGTGGCAGGCGATCGACGAGGCCGGACGCGGCTGCCGCGTCGGGCGGCAGCTGGTGGACAGCGGCCAACTCACCACCGGCGCGCTGGAACTGTGCCACCTGGGCGCCCTCTTCGACGCGGCGTACTTCGTCCTCGCCCACGACGGACCGGCGCTCCGCTTCCGCCCCGGCGTCACGCACTGGCTCGGCGCGGTTCGTTCCGTACCGGTGGACACCGTCCTGCGCGAGTCGAGACGCCGCCGCGAACTGCTGCACCGCATATGGCCCGAGCCCACCATCGACCTCGCCCCGCTCGCCCGGGTGCGGCGGGACACCGTGGACCTGCCGGCCCGCCGCGGCCGCACCCTCGCCCAGGTCGACGGCGTCCGCACCGCCGCCCAGATCGCCGGTGCCCTCGCCTGCCGCACCTTCCACACCCTGGTCGAACTCCGCCGCCTGGCCGCCGCCGGGCTGGTCGTCCCCGTAACCCCCACCCCAGCCCCCGCCCCCGCCACCGCGTCCGCCGAGCCGGGCCCCGCCCCTCGTCCGGTGGTCCCGGACGAGCCCGACACCGCACTGCTGCTACTGTTCCTGCACGCCTTGGAGGCACTGTTATCCGCGCGCGACTACAGCGTGCCGAAAGGAGACTGCTCATGGCCTTCGAGACCGACGTCCTGGACGAACTGCGTCGGCTCCGCACCCGCGTACCCCGGCTCACGGGCTCCCTCGCGGCCACCGTCGACGGACTCGTCCTCGCCCACGACGTACCGGAGACCGAGCCCGAGGGACTCGCGGCCCTCACCGCCGCCGCCCTCGGCGTCGCCTACCGCCTGACCGACGCGGCCGGCCGCGGCGACTTCCGCGAACTGCTGGTGCGAGGCGCAGGGGGCTACGTCGCCACGTACGCGGCCGGCACCACCGCCGTCCTCACCCTCCTCGCCGAAGACCGCGTCAACGTCGGCCGCCTGCACCTGGAGGGCCGGCGCAGCGGCGGCCGGATCGCGGACCTCGTGGCCACGCGCGTCGGCCCCGGCACCGGCCGCCACGCCGACCGGCCCGCGCCCGAGCCCGCCGAACACCGCGCCACGGCGCTCCCGGCCACGGCTCGTCCCATCGGCACCCTCCCGGTACGCACCCCGCAGCGGCCCACCCATCAGCCGCGCCCGCAGACCGGCACCTGAACCACCTGAACCACCTGAACCTACGGACCGACCGAAGAACACCGAACGAAAGGAACCGACCCATGGCGAACACGGAGACCGCACTGAAGGAATGCCTGAGCTCCATCGAAGGAGCGACGGCCGCGGCACTGGTCGACTACACCAGCGGCATGGCCCTCGGCACCCTCGGCGGCACCAAGGACTTCAATCTCGAAGTCGCCGCGGCCGGCAACACCGACGTCGTGCGGGCCAAGCTGCGCACCATGGAACTCCTCGGCCTGAAGGAGGAGATCGAGGACATCCTGATCACCCTGAACTCCCAGTACCACCTCATCCGGCTGCTCAAGGGACGCGGCGGCAGCGGGCTGTTCCTCTACCTCGTGCTCGACGGGAGCCGGTCCAACCTGGCGATGGCCCGCCACCAGCTCCGCCGGATCGAGGCCGACCTGGAGGTCTGAACCCCCGCCACCGGACGGGAGCCCTCCGCCGCGGACACGTCGCGGAGGGCCCCGGCAGGCCGTACGGCCGCGTCTACGGTGGATGTCATGACGGCACCCCTGGACGTCCTGGTCGTCGGCGCGGGTCCCACCGGACTCGCCCTCGCGACCCAACTGCGCGCGTACGACACCCCGTTCCGGATCGTCGACCGATCGCTGGACCGTGCACAGGAGTCACGCGCCCCGGCCATCCAGCCCCGAACCCTGGAGATGCTGGCCGGCCCGGGTGTGACCGACGACCTGGTCGACCGGGGCAGCACGGCGGTCCGGCTCCAGCTGCATCTGCGCGGCCGCGTCCTTCACGTACCGGTGTTCGACGTCGGCTGTGACGACTCGCCCTACCCCTTTCTCCTCTTCCTCCCGCAGTCGGAGACGGAGGCGGTCCTGGCTGAGCGTCTGGCCGAGCGGTCCGTGACGGTGGAGCGAGGCACGGAGCTGCTGAGCGCCGAGCCGAGGGATGGAATCGTCACCTGCCGGCTGCGGCATCGGGACGGTGGCGAGGAAACCGTACGGGCCCGCTACGTCGTCGGCTGCGACGGAGCCCACAGCACCGTGCGCACCCAGGCCGGCATCGGGTTCCAGGGGTACTCCTATCCGCAGACGTTCCTGCTGGCCGATCTGGAGGTCGACGGGCTGGAGCCGGGAGCCGCGCACACCTTCATGACCGCGGACGGACTGCTGTTCTTCTTCCCGCTCGGCACCCCGGCCACCTGGCGGATGATCGCGATGCACCCGCCGGGCGCTCCGGCCGAGGAGGTGACACTGACACTGCTTCAGCGGCTCGCCGACGACTGGGCGACCGACCGGCTGACCCTGCGCGACCCGGTCTGGATGACCTCCTTCCGGCTCCACAACCGCGGCGCCACCCAGTACCGGAAGGGCCCGTTCTTCCTGGCCGGCGACGCGGCGCACATCCACAGCCCGGCCGGGGGCCAGGGCATGAACACCGGCATCCAGGACGCGCTGAACCTGGGCTGGAAACTCGCCCACGTCTGCCGTGGCGCGGCGCCGGAGGACCTGCTGGAGACGTACGAGGCGGAGCGGGCTCCCGTCGGTCACGGTGTTCGGCGCCTCACCGACCGTGCGTTCACGGTCGGCACGAACAACCACCCGGCCCTACGGCTGGCCCGCAGCCACCTCGCCCCACGCTTCGCGCCCCTGCTCCTGCGCACCACCGGCCTGCGCGCGCGGCTCTTCCGCACGGTCTCCGAACTCGGCATCCACTACCGCCGAAGTCCCGCCTCCAGTACCGGACCGCACCGGCCGTCAGCGGGACCACGAGCAGGGGACCGGCTCCCCGACCGGCCGGCCGGACTGCAACGGCGAACCTCCGGGCCGGGCTACCACCTCCTGCTCGCCGGCCCCGCGCACCACTGGACACCGGCCCCGCTCACTCACGGCCTGGTGAGCGTTCACCACCTGGGAGCGGACAGTCCTTGGCCGGGCATCGCTCACGCCCTCGTACGACCCGACGGCTACGTGGGTTACGTGGCACGTGGTACCGACCTGACCGACCTGTGGGCCTACCTGGACCGCTGGCTGCGCCCTTTGCCGGTTCGGTGACGGGTCAGCCGTGGTACGTGATGTACCCGTTGCCGTCCCCGTCGGAGCCGCTCCCGGTGTACGAGTGCACGTCGGCACGGCTGCCGGACGGCTTGTACACGTAGATCGTGTCCTTGTCGTTGTTCCACATGAAGTTGCAGTTGTCGCGGTACACGACGTTCCGGGCGTCGGAGTCGGTGCCGTTGCCGCCGCGCAGCTTCACGTAGTCACCCGGCTGGAGGGTGTGGCTCGCGGTGAAGGTGAACCTGTTCCCCGCCGCGTCCTTGACGACGTACCCCTTGAGGTTCACGGTCGTCGACCGCGAGTAGTTCTTGATCGTCAGATACTCCTCGTCGGTGTTCCCCGTCGAGCAGCGGT
>NZ_GG657757.1:8354229-8370537 GCF_000158955.1 Streptomyces viridochromogenes DSM 40736
TTCGGTGAAGCATCCGGATCGTACACGCTTCAAGTACGCAGAAGGGCGGGTTCGGTGACATCGCCACCGAACCCGCCCCGAGGTGTGAGGTGTCAGGCGCCGCTCGCCCGCAGCATGTCCTCACGCTCGACGATCTTCACGCGCTCGCGCCCCTCGGGCTCGCCCAGCGCCTTCTCCGCGGCGTCCAGCTCGTACCAGCCCTGCCAGGTGGTGAAGCGGACGTTCCGCTCGGCGAGGAACGAGTCCACGGCCTCGAGGGTGGGGGAGGCGGGCGTGTGCAGCCGGCCGTTCGCGTAGTCGTCCAGCAGGTTGGACACCGTCTCGTTGGCGTCGCCCTTGGTGTGACCGATCAGGCCCACGGGGCCACGACGGATCCAGCCGGTGACGTACGTGGACTGCAGATGCTCTCCGGTCTCCTGCATGACCCGGCCGCCCTCGTCGGGGACGGTGCCCGAGTCGAGGTCCCAGGGCAGCTTGGGGAGTTTGTCCGACAGGTAGCCGACCGCGCGGTAGACCGCGCCGACGTCCCAGGTGTTGAAGGTGCCGGTGCCCTTGACGTTGCCGGTGCCGTCCAGTTCCGTGCGCTCGGTGCGCAGGCCGACGACCTTCCCGTCCTCGCCGAGGACCTCGACCGGCGACTCGAAGAAGTGCAGGAAGAGCTTGTGGGGCCGGTCGCCGACGTCGCGGATCGCCCAGTTCTCCAGGGTCTTGGCGACCATGTCGGCCTGCTTGTTGCCGCGCCGGGTGGCGATGGAGCCCTCGTCGTAGTCGATGTCCTCGGGGTCGACGATGACCTCGATGTTGGGGGAGTGGTCCAGCTCCCGCAGCTCCATCGGGCTGAACTTCGCCTGCGCCGGGCCCCGCCGGCCGAACACGTGGATCTCCTTGGCCCGGTTGGCCTTCAGACCCTCGTAGACGTTCGGCGGGATCTCCGTCGGCAGCAGCTCGTCCGCCGTCTTGGCCAGGACGCGCGCGATGTCGAGCGCGACGTTGCCGACGCCGAGCACGGCGACCTTCTCCGCCTCCAGCGGCCAGGTGCGCGGCACGTCCGGGTGGCCGTCGTACCAGGACACGAAGTCCGCGGCACCGTACGAGCCGTCGAGGTCGATGCCCGGGACGGACATCGACCGGTCGGCCGTCGCGCCGGTGGCGAAGATCACGCCGTCGTAGAACGCTCGGAGGTCGTCCAGGCTGATGTCGGTGCCGTAGTCCACGTTGCCGAAGAGCCGGATCTGCGGTTTGTCGAGGACCTGGTGCAGGGCCGTGATGATGCCCTTGATCCGCGGGTGGTCGGGGGCGACGCCATAGCGGATCAGACCGAACGGCGCCGGCATGCGCTCGAAGATGTCGATGGACACGCCGGGTTCGGCGGCCACCTCGGACTTGAGCAGGGCGTCGGCGGCGTAGATCCCGGCGGGGCCGGATCCGACGATGGCTACCCGCAGGGGGCGGGGCATGGTCAGGTTCCCTTCGAGCGGCGACAAGCGATCTCGCTGTGAAGCCTAAACTGAGGCATGCCTAAGTTGGTACGCGGGTCCGGTCTATGAGCTCATAAGGCGACTTTATGACCGGTCACAGGTGGCCTTATCGACGTCACGGCGCCACGGCGACGCCGCGCGCCATGCGCCTGACCTGCCGGCCGCCGACCTCAGCGCGGCGCTCGGAGCGGTGACCGCTCACGGCAACGGCTGCTCCGCCCAGATCACCTTCCCCGCCGGCAGGTAACGCGTGCCCCAGCGCTCGGCGAGCTGCGCGACGAGGAACAGCCCGCGCCCGCCCTCGTCCGTCATCGTCGCGTACCGCAGGTGCGGCGAGGTGCTGCTGCTGTCGAACACCTCGCAGATCAGGTTGCGGTCGCGCATCACTCGCACGTGGATGGGGCCGCCGCCGTACCGGAGCGCGTTGGTCACCAGCTCGCTCAGGATCAGCTCGGTGGTGAACGTCAGATCGTCGAGCCCCCACTCGGCCAGCTGCCGGGTGACCGCCGCCCGCACCTCGCCCACGGCTGCCGGGTCGGCCGGCACCGGCCATTCGGCGACCCGGTCGGCGGTGAGCGCCCGCGTGCGCGCGACGATCAGGGCGATGTCGTCGCTGGAGCGGGCCGTGAGCTGCGAGTCCAGCACGGCCTGGCAGGTCTCCTCGGGGGACTCCCCGGCACGGCCCAGCGCCTCGCCCAGCATCTCCAGACCGACGTCGATGTCCCGCTCACGGTCCTCGACCAGCCCGTCGGTGTAGAGGACGAGCCGGCTGCCCTCCGCCAGCTCCAGCTCCGCCGTCTCGAACGGCAGACCTCCGAGTCCGAGCGGGGGACCGGCCGGCACGTCCGGGAACTCCACGCTGCCGTCGGGCCGGATCAGGGCCGGCGGGGGATGCCCGGCCCGTGCGACGGTGCAGCGCCGGGAGACCGGGTCGTAGACGGCGTACAGGCAGGTCGCGCCGGTGACCGGGGCGCTGCCCTCCTCCTCCGTCTCGTCCTGGTCGATACGGAGGACCAGCTCGTCCAGCAGGCTGATCAGCTCGTCGGGCGGGAGGTCGAGGGAGGAGAAGTTGTGCACGGCCGTGCGCAGCCGCCCCATGGTCGCCGCGGCGTGCAGCCCGTGGCCGACGACGTCCCCGACCACGAGGGCTACCCGAGCCCCGGACAAGGGGAGCACGTCGAACCAGTCGCCGCCCACCCCGGCCTGCGCGGGCAGATAGCGGTAGGCGATCTCCAGCGCGTCCTGTTCGGGCAGGTTCCGGGGCAGCAGACTGCGCTGCAGCGTCACCGCCATGCTGTGCTCACGGGTGTAGCGGCGCGCGTTGTCGATGGAGACGGCGGCCCGCGCGACCAGCTCCTCCGCCAGAGCCAGCTCGTCCGGGTCGAACGGCTCGGGCTTCTCGGAGCGCCAGAAGCTGACCACACCCAGCACCAGGGCGCCGGCCCGCAGTGGCACGGTGATCAGGGAGTGGATGCCGTACTCCACGATCTGCGCGGAGCGCTCGAGGTCCTGTGCCTGCCAGCCGGGGGCCGCGCCCAGCCGGGGCTCCAGCACCGGCCGTCCGGTGTCGAGGCTGTGGCCCTGGGGGGACGAGTCGACGAACCTGATCCGCTCACCGACGGGATAGAGGGGCGCGTCCTTGCGGATCCCGCTCAGCGCAGTGCGGCTGAGAGTGGCCGCCGCGTCGGGCTGCCCGCCGCCCAGCACCGCGTCGAACAGGTCCACGGTGACGAAGTCGGCGAACCGCGGCACGGCCAGCTCGGTCAGCTCCTCGGCGGTACGGGTCACGTCCAGGCTCGTCCCGATACCCACCCCGGCGTCGTACAGCATGTTGAGCCGCTCCCGCGCCGTCTCGGCCCGGCCGGACAGGGCACGCAGCTCCGTCGAGTCGCGCAGGGTGGCGACGCTGCCGGGCGGAACGCCCGCACGGTCCGTGGTGCGCTGGTTGACGGCCAGCAGCCGGTCCCCGACGAGATGCACCTCGTCGGTGGCGACGCGCCCGGAGGCCAGCAGGTCGGCGGTGCCCGGGTCGAGGCCCAGACTGAGGACGTGCCGCCCTTCGGCGTCGGCCGGCAGCCCGAGCAGGCGGTGCGCCTCGTCGTTGGCGAGCAGCAGGGTGCCTCCGTCGTCGACGATGAGCACGCCCTCGCGTACGGCGTGCAGCACGGCGTCGTGGTGCTCGTACATCCGGGTCATCTCGTGCGGCCCGAGCCCGTGCGTCTGGCGCAGCAGCCGCCTGCTCACCAGTGCGGCGCCCGCTGTCGCGAGACCGAGTGCCACCGCGGCGGCGGACAGCACGAGCGGCAGCTGGCGGTCGGCGGTGCCTCCGACCTTCTTGGTCGTGATCCCCGCCGACACCAGGCCGACGACCTTGCCGTCCGGGGCCTTCACCGGCACCACGGCCTGCACGAGGGGTCCGATGGTGCCTTCGACCTGCTCGATCACCGTCTCCCCGGCGAGGGCGGGTGCCAGGGTTCCGACGAACTTCTTCCCGATGCGGTCCGGCTTGGGATGGGTGTAACGGATCCCGTCGGTGTTCATGACGACGATGAAGTCGACCTTCGACTGCTCACGGGCGGCTTCGGCGCGCGGCTGGAGCACCGCCGTGGGGTCGGGGCTCTCCAACGCAGCGATGGTGCCCGGAGCGTTGGCGAAGGTCTCGGCGACGGCGAGTGAGCGGTTGCGGGCCTCCTGGGTCGTGTCGTGACGCACCTGAAGGACCAGTGCCACCACGGCCGCCACCACCAGCAGCAGCACGATCACCACGACGAGCAGGAACACCTGTCCGGCGACGCTTCGTCCCCCCAGCGCCGGCCGCAGCCCCGCCACCGGATTCCACCGCGACGGCCCCGCCTCCCGCCGCTGCCGCGTGGGCGGCGCGGCGCCGGGCCGCAGGGGCGATCGAGTCCCGGATCGACCCATGAGTCGGACCATGGCACATGTCTACACTGCCACGCCCCGGGAGGCGAGGGGCATTACCCATGGTGACAAGGGGTTCTCACCGTTTCATCACGTCTTTCGGTGAATGGGCGCGGCGAGCGTCAGGCACCCAGGGAACGGGCGAGCTCGGTCGTCGCCCGGGCGATCTCCGTGTCCTGGTCCGCCAGCAGCCGCCCGAGCTCTCCGCGCCGCGCACGCACCGCCTGACGCGCCGCACGCTCCCACACCACCGGGTTCTCCCGGCGGTTCAGCAGCTTCGGGTAGGCGGCGGCGATGCTCTCCCACTGCCGGGCGTCGGCGATGTTCTTGAGCAGCTGGATGATCTGGGGCCGGCAGGTCACCTGCGGCAGTTTCGCGAGCTCCCAGAGGAAGGGGACCGTGGCGGCCGTCGCCTGCTCCACGACGAAGCCGAACTGGCAGATCCGTTTCCGCAGATCGCCGAGGGCGGACCGGGCGGTGTCGGCGTCACCCCAGGCGATGCCGTTGAGCAGGAGGGGAATGGCTGTCGCCGAACCGGTGGAGTCCTGGATGTCGCTCCAGGGCACGCGGTCCAGCGTCATGAGCGGCGTGTTCCTGGCCACCCCGGTGGGGACGTCGGGGCGCTGTGGGCGCTCGCTGCTCGGGTGTTCCGTCGAAGCGCTGCGCATGGCGAGGGGCCTTTCCGCGGCAGTCGTGTCAGTGGGGTGGACGGGTCGACAACCTGGCCCAGACCGTCTTGCCCGCCGGAGGGCAGGGGGTCCAGCCCCACTCCTCGGACAGGGCATTGACGATGTACAGGCCCCGGCCGTGCTCCACGAGGCCGGAGCCTTCGGGTCCGTACACGGGCGGGTGGTCGTCGGGATCGGAGACGCTGATCAGCAGGTGAGTGGGGTCCAGGAGCAGTCCGAGGCGGATCTCCGGCCCACCCGGCGCATCCGCTGTCCCCGGCGCCGCGTGGGTCGCGGCGTTGGCGGCGAGCTCGGTGATGACGAGGGTGGTGTCGTCGCGGCGGTGGTCGAGGGCCCAGCCGTGCAGCGTGTCACGAGTGAAGGACCGGGCCCGCGAGAACCCCTCCCGGCTGCACTCGACACGCAGGTCGGCCGAGGCGGACAGGGAACCGGAGAACTGCGGCGGCGTCCGCGGCGCCGAAGGCGGGACCTCGTACGACGCCACCGCGTGCGGCCTGGCCGGGAGTGTGGTGCTCGTGCCGGGTGCGCTCGTGTGTGCCGCCACCTCACTCGGTGGACGGAGCACGTGCTGCGCGGCTGATGACACGGCATCTCCCCGATGCGACGTCAGGACTCGGCGTCGGCCCGGGGGTTGACGCCGCGGCTATTATCCACGCTGACGACCCTCGCGTGCAATTGCACGAGAAATTGCGCACACATCAAGCCGTTGCGGGTACGCGAGTCGGAACGAGAACAGCAAGGAGACTGCGATGCCACCAGTGCAGAACGGAGTGCAGGCAAGCTCGTTGGACGCCTGCTGGATCAAGAGCCGGCACAGCAACGCCGAGGGCAACTGCGTCGAAGTGGCCACCCTCGTCGACGGGGGCATCGCGATGCGCAACTCCCGTGACCCCGACGGGCCCGCGCTCGTCTACACGGCGGCGGAGGTGGCGGCGTTCGTGGCCGGGGCGAAGGACGGTGAGTTCGACCACCTGTTGTGACCGGAGCTCAACTACCCACTTCCAGATGGCTTCTTCGGGCAGGTGCGGGAAGACCGGGCGGAGTGCGATAGTGTAAGTCGCCCTTGTGCCGGTCTGCTGGGAGTCAGGATGTCCGCCGCGTCGCATCACATCTCCCGTCTGGAACCCTACCTGGACAAGCCGGAGCCCGCGCCGACTCTGCTGAAGATGCTGGTCGGTGTGCAGCTTGCAGGCTTCCGCGAGGACGCCGGGCTCGCACAGGACCAGGCGGCACGTGCTGTCGGCTTCAGTCCCGCGAAACTGTCCCGCATCGAAGCGGGCAAGGGTCGCCGCCCGCCGACGGAGAACGACGTCCGCGCGCTGCTGCAGCTCTACGGCACCGACGACTACGAGGTCTCGGTGCTGCTCAAACTGCTGCAGCGTGCCGGTGAGCCGGGCTGGTGGCAGCGCTACGACAAGCGGCTGATGCCCGAGTGGTTCGACCGGCTGGTCGGGCTCCAGGAGGCCGCCGCCACCATCCGTACCTTCGAGATCCAGTACGTGCCCGGTCTGTTGCAGACCCCTGACTACACCAGGGCCGTGGTGGAGCGAGGCCTGCCCAACGCCCCGGCCGGTGAGGTGCGGCGTCGCGTCGAACTCCGGGAACGGCGGGCGCGGTTGCTGTCGCGGACCGACGCCCCGCAGCTCTGGGCGATCATCGACGAGTCCGTGCTGCTGCGCGTTCTCGGCAGCACCGACGTGATGCGGGAGCAGCTCGCGCACCTCGTGGAGATGGCCGGACGCCCCAACGTGACCCTGCAGATCGTGCCGCTGAGCGTCACGAACGCCTCGGCGCCGGCCATCCCGGTCACCTATCTGCGCTTCGGCGGCCTCGACCTTCCCGACGTGGTCTATCTGGAGCACATCAAGAGCGCGAACTTCCTCGAGGACCGCGACGAGACGGAGGAGTACCGGATCGCGCTGGACCGGCTCGCCGACGAGGCGCTCAAGCCCCGCGACTCCCTGGAGCTGCTGCGTCAGACGATGGAGCAGCGCTACCCCTGACGCGAGGGCGCCGCGCGCGGGACCACCGGCGTCCCGCGCAGGGCCTCGCGGTCACTTCTCCGACGGAATACATCCCACGCCGCCGAACTCGATCCACTCGTGCGTGAGCTGACGGGGCACCACCTCGGTGTCCGGACGCCAGGTGGACACCTCCACAAGACCCGGCTCCAGGATCTCCAGATCCTCGAAGTACGTGGCGACGTCCTTCGGCTCCCGCACGCGGCCCCAATGTCCCTGCGTCGCCTGGTCCATGAAGTTCGTGACGAAGTCACGGACCTCGGCGTCCTCGCTGACCAACTGGCACATCACCATGAAACTGCCGGGCGCGAGCCGTTCCCGCACGCGGCGGGCCACCGCGAGCGGCCCGTCGGTGTCGCTGTCCGGGATGCAGTGGAACACCGAGTTGAACAGCACGCACACCGGCTCGGAGAAGTCGATCAGCCGCTTGGTGTCGGGGTGATCGAAGATCAGGTCGGTCTCGCGCATGTCCGCGTGGATGACGGTGGTGCGCTCGTCCTGCTCCAGCAGCGCCCGGCCGTGGACCAGCACCATCGGGTCGTTGTCGACGTACACCACGTGGGTCGTCGGGTCGATGCGCTGGGCGACCTGGTGCACGTTGTCCTGCGTCGGCAGACCGGATCCGTGGTCCAGGTACTGCCGGATGCCGAACTCCTCGGAGAGGGTCTTCACGACACGCTGGAGGAAGCGCCGGTTGTTCAGGGCGAGGCGACGCGTGCTGGGCACGACCTTGTCCAGTTCCTCGCATGCGGCGCGGTCGGCCGCGTAGTTGTCCTTGCCGCCCAGGTAGTGGTCGTACATGCGGGCTGCGGTCGGCACGGTCGCGTCGATCTCGGTGGACAACTGCTTCTCGGAGTGCATCGATCCCCCTGCGTGGTGCCGCGCCAACGGACTGGCTGGACAGGAAGTACATCCTAGGGAGCGGCAGTTGGGCCGTGCCAGCCCAGTGGCGAACGTGCCCACGATCGAACGAAAAGATGATCGTGTGCCGCTACGCCGTGTGCTCACTGTGTCACCTTCATGCACTCTGCGTCACCGGACTTCGGTGAGCCGGAGCCGGCTGCCCGCCGGGGGAGAGCGTTCGCCTGTGGGAGGTGGGACCGTGGACACCTCGGCCGACCGGATCGCGGATCCGTGGGGCGCGCGTACCCCGTACCGGCCCGGCATGCCCTGGTCTTCGGCTGCGACGGGCAGCCCGGCTCGTACGAGGACATCGACCACGCCGACACCGTCGCCCTGTTCGGGTACAACATGACCGAAACGCAGACAGTGCTGTGGATGCGGCTCCTGGACCGCCTGGAGGGCGGCGACCCGCCCCGGCTGGTGTGCGTGGCCCCGCGCTTCACCCAGGTCGCCCGGCGGGCCGACGTCCACCTGGCCCCGCGCGCGGGCACGAACGTCGCACCGCTCAACGCCCTTCTGCACGAGATCATCCGCACCGGCCGGATCGACCGTGCCTCCATCGACGCGCACACCGTCGGCTTCGAGGAACGCGCGGCCGTGGGTCGAGGAGTGCACCCCCAAGTGGGCGGCCGGGATCTACGACGTGCCGGCGGCCCAGATCGAGCGGGCGGCGGAGATCCTCGGCACGGCGGAGCGGCTGCTGTGCACCGTCCTCCAGGGCGTCTACCAGTCCCACCAGGCCAGTGCTGCCGCCCTGCAGGTCAACAACCTGCACCTGATCCGCGACATGCGGGCCGCGACCACGGACTCGGCCTGTCGGGCCCGGGCGGCGACGCTTCGCACGGCGCGCTCGCCGCGCTCAGGGAGAAGGCGTCGGAGGCGCTCGGCCGGCGCCCCGAGACCGGCCTGCCCCTCCTGCACGACATGCGCGACCCGCACCTGGCGGCCGCACGGAACTCACTCCACTGGGAGATGCTCGCCCAGACGGCGCAGGCCACCCGGGACGAGCGACTCCTGGCCCTGGTCAGCGACTGCCACCCGCAGACGCTCCGGCAGCTCCGCTGGACCAACACCATGATCAAGATCTTGTCCCCGCAGGTCCTGACCAGCGTCTGACGCCCGCGCCGTCAGTCCGGCCGCGCGGCGATCATGGTCCGGTGCCAGTGGTAGCCGGCCTTCGATACGAGGCGGTCGGGGCGCCGAACACGAAGCCGGGCGGGAATCCCGGGAAATCAGTCATGCGCTCATGCATGCCCCCGCCCATGCGATCCAAGATATGGCTGAGGAACCGGCCGCTTTCCAGGAGCACCCATGGACGACTACTACGACCTCGGTACCTACAGCCGCCCCGTCACGACATCCTCTTCAACGGCACAGCTCTGGTTCGATCGCGGTCTGATGTGGACCTACGCCTTCCACCACGAGGAAGCCGTGGCCTGCTTCGAAAAGGCCGCCGACGCCGATCCGGAGTGTGCGATGGCGTACTGGGGGATCGCCTACGCGCTGGGGCCGAACTACAACAAGCCCTGGGAGTTCTTCGACGGCGACGAGCTGACTCGGACCGTCGAACGCACGCACACGGCCGTCGAACGGGCTCACGACAAGGCAGTCCACGCCACTCCGGTCGAAAGAGCCCTGATCGGCGCGCTGCGGGCCCGCTACCCGCAGTCGGAGGCCGTCGAGGACTGCTCGGTGTGGAACGAGCCCTACGCGGACGCGATGCGCGCGGTGTACGAACTGGCGCCGCACGACCCGGACATCGCCACCCTCCACGCCGACGCCCTGATGAACCTCACCCCCTGGCAGCTGTGGGACCTGAGCACCGGGCAGCCGGCCGAGGGCGCGCGGACCATGGAGGCCAAGGCCGCCCTGGACGGTGCCCTCGCGACCGACGCCGGTGCCCGCCATCCGGGGGTCCTGCACCTGTACATCCACCTGATGGAGATGTCCCCGACGCCGGAGCAGGCCCTCACCGTCGCCGACCGCCTGCGCGGACTCGTGCCCGACGCCGGGCACCTGCACCACATGCCCTCGCACCTCGACGTCCTGTGCGGCGACTACCGCCGGGTCGTCGCCGCCAACAGCGACGCCATCGCCGCCGACGAGAAGTTCCACCGGCGCGCCGGAGCGATGAACTTCTACACCCTCTACCGGGCGCACAACTACCACTTCAAGATCTACGGCGCCATGTTCCTGGGGCAGGCGCAGGTCGCCCTCGACACCGCCGCGCAGCTGGAAGCGGCCGTCCCCGAGGACCTGCTGCGGGTGCAGAGCCCTCCGATGGCCGACTGGCTCGAGGGCTTCCTCGCCATGCGCGTCCACGTACTGATCCGCTTCGGCCGCTGGACCGACATCCTCGCCCTGCCGGCCCCCACCGACCAGAAGCTGTACGCGGTGACCACCGCCATGCGCCACTACGCGCGCGGCGTCGCCCTGTCGGCCACCGGCGAGGTCGGCCGCGCGGAGACCGAGCGCGAGCTGTTCCGCGAGGCGGTGGGCAGGGTCCCCGAGACGCGGATGCTGTTCAACAACACCTGCCGCGACATCCTCGCCGTCGCGGCGGCCATGCTGGACGGAGAGCTCGAATACCGAAGGGGCCGTCACGACCTCGCCTTCGCCGCCCTGGAACGGTCCATCGCGCTGGACGACGGTCTGCCCTACGACGAGCCCTGGGGCTGGATGCAGCCCACCCGCCACGCCTACGGCGCACTGCTGCTGGAACAGGGCCGGGTGGCGGAGGCCGAGGCGGTCTACCGCGCTGACCTCGGCCTCGACGACACCCTGCCCCGCCCTCTGCAGCACCCCGGCAACGTCTGGGCCCTGCACGGCTTCCACGAGTGCCTGACCCGGATGGGCCGGACCGGCGAGGCGGCCCTGGTGGCCCACCAGCTCAAGCTGGCGACCGCGCTGGCCGACGTACCGATCGAGGCGTCCTGCTTCTGCCGTCTGGAGACAGCGCCCCCTCTCGGGGAAGCGGACGGGTGCTGCCACTGACGCCGGGGCGTCACGGCCGGTTCAGGCCCGCACGCTCCAGCGCCCTGGTCATGGCAGCCTGGTCCCGTTTCCGCCAGTCGGGATCGTTCGTGAGGGACATCAGGAGCTCCGGCGTGAGCCGGTGGTTCTCGGCGTGGGCCAGCAGCGCCTCGGCGTCGTGGGCCGACGTGGCGGCGTGATCCCCGTCGGCGACCGTGCGCAGCACCGCGCCCCGGTCGGCGAAGCGGCTCATCCCGCAGTCGAGCCCGTCGTCGTCCAGGGTGCCGGGGTACGGGGCGCGAGCCCAGGCCCCGTCCTCGAACCAGTAGACACACCCGAGTTCGTTGCCGCTCAGCAGGTCCTGGAGCTTCTTGTGGGGCAGCCAGGCGGGGGCGCCGGCGAGCATGTCGACCGGCGGCTCGTGCCATTTGCAGTCGCTCGACTCGTCCTCGCCGAAGAGCACGTACCGCCCCTCGCCCCGCCGTGCGAAGCCCCACCAGGTGCAACCCGAGTCGTCCAGATGGAGGCCCCTGTCGTCCACCCAGGTCCCCGTGCGGTGATGGCCCGCCTCTTCGTCCTCCGCGGTGGCCTCCAGTACGGCGATGAGCGCCCAGCGCGCCCACAGCGTCTGCGCCGACGGCAGGTCCCCGGGCAGCCCCGGCCGGTTGATGGTCATGCCTGTCCTCCGGGCTCGCAACGTCGATCATGAACATTGCAAGGCTCTCATGGACCGAACGGGCCTGTTTCAGCGGCCGGTTGGCGGCTGCGGACCGGCGTCCGGCGCATCAGGACGAGCCCGTGGGCGACGATCCACACCACCCACATCAGCCAATCGGCGAGACCGAGGAGGCCGAGCGGCCCGGCGTGGTCCATGACCAGCGGGGTGAGCACGGCCGAACCGAACAGCAGCATGGCCGACACCAGTCCCCACCTGCTGTGCCACGGCCGGAGCTGGAGTCGCCCACCACGGACCCCGCCCGGCAGCTCGCCGCGATGGCCGGTTACGACCGGCGTCTCTACGAGCGCGCCGGCGACGTCATCACCCTCTTGAGGGAAGCGGGCCGCTCCGAACCGGAGCTGGCCACGCTCTACCACGACAGCCGAATCCGCGGTGACCGGACGCGGGTGCAGGTCTTCTCGTCGTGGCCGCCCGGCGTCCTGCGCTCCGGTCTCGACGTGCCGTCCGCGGTCGACGTCTACGCGGCGCTGTGCAACATCGACGTCTACGCCGTGTTGACCGGCGAACGCGGGTGGTCGCCCGATCAGGCGGAGCGGTGGTGGTGCGGGGCGCTGGCGCGTGAACTCCTGGGCACGTTTGGACCGCCGCTTAACGGTCACTCGGGCTGTGACCCCGAAGTCGGACACGGCTTGGAGTGAGTGAACCGTGGCTGAAGAGCAGAAGGCCAAAGCGAAGGCCGAGCAGGCCAAGGGCAAGGCCAAGGAGACGGTCGGCCGAGCGGTCGGCAACGAGCGGCTGACGGCCGAGGGCCGGGCGGAGCAGTCCAAGGGCGACGCCCGGCAGGCCAAGGAGAAGACGAAGGACGTCTTCAAGCACTGAGGTCATGAACTCGTGGCGGTGTCGCGTCCCCGTGGCGGACGCGGCACCGCCGCGGCTGTGAGCCGCCCGAGGGGGATCGGCCCCTCCTGCCGTGAGGCCACACCCGTCTCCCGATGTCCGGGCCTGTAGAGGGGTGTCCGGAACCGCGAGTGACGGGACGCCGATTGGCAGAATCCCGGATTGTCCACCGCGAGGGGCCGGACGAGGATGGGCGGACATGGGGAAAGAGCTTCCGTTACCACAGGAGGCGCGCAGCGCCGCGGAGTTCGTGGCCTGCATGCGGCACCTCAAGGAACAGGCCGGACTGACCTACCGCCAGCTGGAAGCGAACGCGGAACGGCGCGGGGACGTGCTCGCGCGGAGCACGGTCGCCGACGCGTTGCGCCGGGACACGCTGCCACGCCCGGAGGTCGTCGCCGCGTTCGTCCGGGCGTGCGGGAGAGACGAGGATCCCGCCCTCTGGCTGGAGGCCAGGGGCCGACTGGCCACCGCCGAGCCGCCGTACGCGGACGAAGGGGCGACGCGGGAACCCCGAATCGAGCGGGAGCACTCCGCGAAGCCGACGGCCCTGGCCCGCATCAGGAACCGGCGAGCCCTCGCCGCATCCGCCGGCGCCGCCCTCCTGCTCGCCGCTGTGGGAACCTGGGCACTGCTGCCCGGCGACGCGGGCGACCGGGACGCGGAGGCGCGCGGAGCCGGTGCGGCACCACGGCTCGGCTCCGCCTCGGCCCCCGCCACGACCAGCGACGTGGAGGGCCCGGCACCGGGAAGGTCCCGGATCAGGCCCGTCCTGGCCCCGAAGCTCTGCATCACCGAAGGCCACGACCGCAAGGGGCGGTACCGAAGCCAGGTCGCCGTCCAGCGCCCCTGCGGCGACGCCACACCCCCCGACCTCTCACTGGTGTCCGTCGGCAACACGGGCTCGTACTACATTCAATGGCGCCACCCGGTCTACGGCGACGGCTGTCTCACCGCGCTGGGCAGCGGCCATGTCGTGGAAGGGCTGCTCGAACCCTGGCCCTGGGAGAGCTGTTCGGCGGACCGCACCAGCCAGCACTTCTTCTTCGACCCCGTCGACGGTTCCGAGGACGACGTCTACCGCATACACGTGGTGCAGAACGGGATGTGCCTCGGTATCAACGGTGCCGACGACCGGTCGGCCGGTGCCGAGATCGCTCAGCAGCGCTGCACGGGCGCCCGGGACCAGGAGTTCCAGGTGGACGGCATCGACTGACCGAGTCCGTCAGGCCGTGACCGGCGGGGTCTCCGTCAGAGGGAAGTGACACGCCGCCCCGTGGCGGAGGCCGCCGGGCTACGGGTGGCGCGGCCGCCCTCGGACCTCCTCGGTGGGGCCCCTCTCCACGATCCTGCCCAGGTGCATCACGGCGACCCGGTCGGCGAGTTGCCGCACCACGGACAGGCCGTGAGACCGGCGGTTCCTCGGGAAGGACGATGCGCGGGGTGTTCGGGCCGCCGCCGATGAGGTCCGCGCCGGCCACCGAGCAGCCGGAGGCGACGAGGACGGCGCCGAGCGACGCGACGCTCGGACGAATATGCGGACGGTCATGTCTGGGGCGGCGAGCCGGATAGGGGCAAGGGGTCTGCGTCGGTTCCCAACTCGCCCCACCTCTTGACGTGTTGATTGCCGTCCTAAAACATTCGGGAAACTCGATTGGTTCTGCGCGGTTCTGTTCGCTCCCGAAGGGAATCCATGTCCAGCAGACATCGCCTCGCCCGGACCTCGGCGCTCACCGTCCCCCTGGTACTCGGCGCGGGACTCGTGGCCGTGCCTCCCGCCGCTGCCGCCGAACCGCCCGGCAGCGCGGTCACGTTACGGATCGACCCGTCCTACCGGCAGCAGGAGTTCGAAGGGTGGGGGACGAGCCTCGTCTGGTTCGCCAACATCACGGGCCGCTACCCGGAGCCCATCCGCCAGAAGCTCGCCGACATGCTCTTCGGCGACGACGGCCTCCGCCTCAACATCGCGCGCTACAACATCGGCGGCGGCAACGCCCCGGACGTCCGCAAGGACTACATGAAGGTCGGCGCGACGATGGACGGCTTCTGGAAGGCACCCGAGGGCACCACCCGGGAGGACACCGACTGGTGGAACCCCGACGACCCGGACCACTGGGACTGGTCCGCCGACGCGGGGCAGCGCTGGTGGGTGGACCGGGTCAAGAACAAGGTGACCAAGTGGGAGGCCTTCAGCAACTCGCCGCCCTGGTTCCAGACCGTCAGCGGCTATGTCTCGGGGGGCTTCGACGCCAACACCGACCAGATCAGACCGGACCGCGTCGACGACTTCGCCACCTACCTGGTCAAGGTGACGGAGCAGCTGGAGAAGAAGCACCGCATCACGTTCGACACCCTCGCCCCGCTCAACGAGCCCAACACCAACTACTGGGGCACCCAGCTCGGCCCCGACGGGCAGCCCACCGGCGGCCGCCAGGAGGGCGCCCACGCCGGCCCGGAACTTCAGCAGAAGGTCGTGCTGGCCGTGCGCCGCGCCCTGGACAAGGCGAAGACCCGCGCCACCGTCTCCGCGATGGACGAGACCAACCCCAGCACCTTCGTCCGCAACTGGAACGCCTACGACAGCTCCGCCCGCGCCGCCGTCGACCAGCTCAACGTGCACACCTACGGC
The DNA here is from genome assembly GCF_000158955.1 of Streptomyces viridochromogenes DSM 40736. GTDB lineage: Bacteria > Actinomycetota > Actinomycetes > Streptomycetales > Streptomycetaceae > Streptomyces > Streptomyces venetus. The sequence goes on from NZ_GG657757.1 coordinate 8,369,418, forward strand.
ACCGGCATGCGCACCAGTGCCCGGGACAGCGCCAAGGCCGCGGACCGGCCCTTCTGGATGAGCGAGGTCGAGGGCACCTGGGGGACCGGCACCGACTTCACCGGGATGGAACCCGGGCTCGGCATCGCCACCCGGATCGTCGACGACATCCGTGAACTGGAGCCGTCCGCCTGGGTGTTGTGGCAGCCCGTCGAGGACGCCGTCCCACAGGCGCAGGCCGGCAAGAACTGGGGCAGCATCCACCTCCCGTTCGACTGCACGGCGAAGGACACCCTGGAGACCTGCCCGATCCGGACCAACACCAAGTTCCACACACTGCGGAACTTCACCCACCACATCCGGCCCGGCGACCACTTCGTGAAGGCCGACGACCCCTCCAGCGTCGCCGCCGTACGCGAGTCCGGCCGGGGAGCGACCGTCGTGCACGTCAACAACGGCACCACCCCGCGCGCCGTGACGCTGGACCTCTCGCGGTTCCGGCGCGTCGCCCCCGGCGCCACCGTCACCCCCGTGGTGACCAGCGGCGACGGCGCCCTCGTCCGCGGCACTCCCGTGCGCGTGAAGGACGACTCCGCCACGGTGACCGTCCCGGCGAAGTCCGTCACGACCCTCCTCGTGAACGGCGTGTCCGGCACCGCCGAGGACGCCGCCCTCGTGCGGCCCGGCCACGTCTACCGCCTCCAGGGAGCCCAGAGCGGCAAGTCCCTCACCCCGTCCACAGACGGCAACGGCGTCGTCGTCCGCACGGACGATCCGAGCGCCAAGTCCCAGCTGTGGTCCGTGCGGCGGCTCACCCACGGCAACGGCAACCGTGAGCGCTACACCCTCGTCAACGCCGCCACCGGCGGACGCCTCGCCGTGCGCGACGACGAAGCCGTGCTGGAAGAGAGCGACACCCCGGCCGCGCAGTGGATCATGTCGACCACCGGGGACGGCACCTGGACCTTCGTCAACGCCGCCACGGGCCGGTTGCTCGACGTCGTCGGCCAGTCGACGGCGGACGGTGCCCGCGTGTCGGCGTACCCGCCGACCTCCGCGGCGAATCAGCGTTGGGGCCGTGACCGACGAGACCGTGCTGCGCACCCAGCGGGCCGAGGCGTTCACCGTGCCCGGCCGCGTG
>NZ_GG657757.1:8370853-8653262 GCF_000158955.1 Streptomyces viridochromogenes DSM 40736
CCGGTCACCTGGGACCCCGCACCCGACGACGCGTTTCGACGACGCCCGGAGTGGTGACCCTGCGCGGCACCGCGCACGTCCCCGGCGGCACCACGGCGGCGGCGACCGTACGCGTCCAGGTCACGGCACCCCGGGAGACGAACACCGCGCTCGACGAGGGCGTGAGGGCCGGCGCGACGTTCACCGAGAGCGGCTACTCCGCCGAGGGCCTGCGCAACGGAATCACCGCCGAGAAGGCCTGGTCCAACTGGAAGCCGGGCACGAAGAACCCGTCCGACACCGTCACCTTCACCCTGCCGGAGCCGCGCGACCTGACCCGGGTGGTGACCCACTTCCACCGCGACGGCGGCAACGTCAGCTTCGCCGAGTCGCTCAAGGTCCAGGTGCGCGGAGCCGACGGAACCTGGACCGACGCGAGCGATTCCGTCCCCATCGGCACCGAGGGCACACCCGTCGCCGACGTCCCGGTGCGCACCTCCGGCCCGGTGACGGGGGCCCGTGTGGTCATGACGGCCCGACCGGGCGGCTACATCACCCTCGGGGAGATCGAACTGCGCGCCGAGGCACCCGGCACGTCCGGGGACGCCGCGGCCGCGTCGATCGAGGTGGACGGCGTGCCGATCGAGGGCTTCGACCCGGACCGGACCGACTACCGGGTGACCGTCGACCGGCCGGGCAAGGCCCGGATCACCGCCACGCCGCGCGACCCGTACGCGACCGTGACGGTCCGCGAGGACACGTCACGGGCGGCCCGGATCGTCACCGTTCGCAGCGAGGACGGTGCGCACACCCGGCAGTACCGGATCCGGCCGGTCCGCTCCTGACACAGGAGAACGCGGGGCGTGCCAGCCGGACACGCCCCGCGTCGACCTCCGGGATCAGACCGCCGGAGCCGGGTACGTCGGGTACTCCACCCCCGACACGTGCTGCACGACACGGATGACCTGGCAGGAGTAGCCGAACTCGTTGTCGTACCACAGGTAGAGGATCGCGTTGTCGCCCTCGACCTTGGTCGCGCCGGCGTCGACGATCGAGGCGTGGCGCGAGCCGATGAAGTCGCTGGAGACCGCGTCCGGCGCGCTGATGAAGTCGATCTGGCGCTTCAGCGGCGAGGTCAGGGAGACGTCACGGAGGTAGTCGAGCACCTCCTGGCGGGTGGTCTCGCGCGCGAGCTGCAGATTGAGGATCGCGATGGAGACGTCCGGCACCGGGACCCGGATGGAGCTGCCGGTGATCTTCGCCTTCAGGTCGGGCAGCGCCTTGGAGACGGCGGAGGCGGCACCGGTCTCGGTGATGACCATGTTGAGCGGCGCGGAGCGGCCCCGGCGCTCGGACTTGTGGTAGTTGTCCAGCAGGTTCTGGTCGTTGGTGAACGAGTGGACCGTCTCCACGTGACCGCGCTGGACCCCGAACTCGTCGTCCATCGCCTTCAGCGGCGGCACCAGCGCGTTCGTGGTGCACGAGGCGCAGGACAGGATCTGCTCGTCCGGCTTGATGGTCTCGTGGTTGACGCCGTGGACGATGTTCGGGACGTCGCCCTTGCCCGGCGCGGTCAGCACGACCTTGTCGATGCCCGGGCGCAGGTGCTGCGACAGGCCCTCGCGGTCGCGCCACTTGCCGGTGTTGTCGATGAGGATGGCGTCCTTGATGCCGTACGCCGTGTAGTCGACCTCGGACGGGTCGTTCGCGTAGATCACCTTGATCTCGTTGCCGTTGGCGATGATCGTGCTGGTCGCCTCGTCGACGGTGATCGTGCCCTGGAACTGGCCGTGGATGGAGTCGCGGCGCAGCAGCGAGGCGCGCTTGACGATGTCCTGCTCGCCTCCGCCGCGGACGACGATGGCCCGCAGCCGCAGACCGTTGCCCGAACCGGCCTTCTCGATGAGCAGCCGGGCCACGAGCCGGCCGATGCGGCCGAACCCGTACAGGACGACGTCGCGCCCCTCACGGCGCTCGATCTTGTTGGCCCCGGTGGCACCGGCGACGGCCTCGGCGGTGAACTCGGCGATCGACAGACCGCGGTCGTCCTCGCGGTACGTCGCGGCGAGCATGCCGATGTCGATCTGCGACGGCCCGAGGTCGAGGGCGGCGAGGGTCTGCAGGAACGGCAGCGTCTCGGTGACGGAGAGCTCCGCACCGGCGATCTGCCGGGCGAACCGGTGCGTCTTGAGGATGCTGACCACCGACTTGTTCACCAGGGAGCGGCTGTGCAGCAGGACGGTCACGTCCCGCTCCCGGTGCAGCTTCCCGATGATCGGGATCATCGACTCCGCGATCTCCTCGCGGTTCTTCCAGTTGGTGAACGAGTCGTCGTTGAGAGTCACGAATCCATCTTTCGAGCTAGGCGGCGCTCATATGTTAAACCGTCGATTTCCGGATCATGAACGGGGCCCCACTGCCGGACTCGGCCCCACCGCCGGACCCGGCCCCGCTCCGCGAGCCCCCGGCCGCCCGGCCTGAGACGATCGGAACGGAGCCTCCACGCGAAAGGGACGCTCATGGACTACGACGCCGTGGTGGACGAGCTGTACGCCCTGCGCCCGGAGGACTTCACCGCCGCCCGCGCCTCGGCCGTGGCAGCCGCCCGCACCGCCGGCGACCAGGAGCTCGCCCAGCGGATCGGCGCCCTGCGCAAGCCCAGCCTCGCCGCCTGGGTCAGCAACCTCCTGGTCCGCAGCCGACCCGGCGAGGTCCAGCCCCTGCTCCGGCTGGGGGAGGGCCTGCGCCAGGCCCACCAGGACCTCGACGGCACGCAGCTGCGCGAACTGAGCCGGCAGCAGCACGCACTCATCCGTGCCCTGTCCGCCGAGGCCCGCCGGCTCGCCGCGGACGCCGGTCATCCGGTCGGTGAGGCCGTGCAGCGCGAGGTCGAGAACACCCTGCACGCCGTCCTGGCCGACCCCGAGGCCGCCGGGGCATGGGCGAGCGGCCGGCTGGCCAAGCCGCTGAGCGCCACCGTCGGCTTCCCGGCCGTCGCGCAGAGCGCGGCCGCGCGGAGTGCCGCGGTTCGGAGCACCGTCGCGGAGGGTGCCGGGACGCGGCGCCGCGCCCGCGGAAGCCCCCTCCGGGCAGGACCGCAAGGCCGAGGAGCAGCGGCAGCGGCGACTCGCTCAGGCCCGCCGGGACGCCGAGGCCGCCGAGCGGGAACTGCGGACGCTGAGGGACGCGGCGGCAGCCGCCGGCCAGGACGCGGACGAGGCGAAACAGGAGGTGGACCGCCTCCAGCGGCGCGTGGGGGAGCTCACCGAGGAGCTGGAACGCGCCAGGGCCGAACACGAGCAGGCCCGCTTCGCCGAGCGGACGGCCCGGGAACGGGCCCGCACGGCCGATCGTCGCGTCCGCGAAGCCGACCGCCGGGCGGCGAAGACCGCGGCCCAGCTCGAACGCCTGACCCCGTCGGGCACCTGAGCGGCCCGTGTGCTCAGTGCTGAGCCTCCGTCAGAGGGAGAGGGCGCCGGTGAGGACGGCGCCGACGGTCATCACGAGTGTGGTGGCGAAGGCCCAGCGGAAGATGAAGCGCTGGTGCTCACCGAGCTGGACGCCGCTCATGCCGAGGAGGATGAAGGTGGCGGCGGTGAGGGGGCTGAGCGGGAAGCCCGTCGTCATCTGGCCGAGGATGGCGGCCCGGGCGACCTCGGCAGGGTCGGTGCCGAAGCCGCTCGCCGTCTCGGCGAGGACGGGCAGGACACCGAAGTAGTAGGCGTCCGGGGTGAAGACCAGGCTCAGCGGCATGCCCGTGACGGCCACCAGGACGGGCAGGTGGCCGCCGAGGGAGTCCGGTATCACGGACACCAGCGCCTCGGCCATCGCGTCGATCATCCCGGTCCCGGTGAGAACGCCGGTGAGCACACCCGCCGCGAAGATCATCGTGGTCACCAGGACGACGTTCTTCGCGTGCCTGTCGAGCAGCGCCTGCTGCTGTTCCCACCTGGGATGGTTGACCAGGAGGGCCACGGCGAACCCGAGGACGAACAGCACCGGCAGCGGCATGGCCTCCAGGACCAGCGCGACCACGAGCACGACGGTCAGCAGCAGATTGAAGACGGTGAGCCAGAGCGGCGCCGGCGCGTCGACCCGGACGGCACCCGGCCCGTCACCGGGAGCCGCGGCCGCCGCAGGTACAGGCTGGTCGGAAGCCGGCTCCGCACGGGCTTCGGTGAGCACACCGAGGCGCCGCCGTTCCCGGCGGCCGATCAGCCAGGACGCCACCAGGACCCACGCGATGCCGAGGCCCATCGCGGGCAGCACCGGCGTGAAGACGTCCGAACTCTCCAGCTTCAGGGCCGCCATGGCACGCACGGTCGGTCCGCCCCAGGGAACCATGTTCATCACGCCCGCACCCAGGCAGACCACCCCGGACAGCACGAGCGGACTCATGCCCACCTTCCGGTAGACGGGCAGCAGCGCGGAGACCGTGATGAGGAACGTGGAGGCCCCGTCGCCGTCCAGGGCCACGCACAACGTGAGGACGGCCGTGGCGACGGTGATGCGCATCGGATCGCCCTTGGCCAGCCGAAGCAGACCGCGGATCAGCGGATCGAACAGGCCCGCGTCCACCATGAGGCTGAAGTACAGAACGGCGAACGCGATCATGATGCCGGTGGGCGCCACCTTCGCCAGCCCGTCGAGCACCATCTCGCCCAAGTCGCCCGCGTCCCCGCCCACCAGCGCGGCCAGCACCGGCAGCACCACCAGCGCGACCAGCACCGAGACACGTCTGGTCATGGTGAGCAACAGGAACAGGGCGATCGTGGCGAAGCCCAGGACTGCCGGCATGGTGACGCTCGCTTTCTCGGGGATAGCCGAGAGTGTCCGAGCGCCGGAAGATCCGTGTCCAGCATCAAACCGAAATCTGTCCATGCGATCCGCGCATCAATCGGTCCAGGCTGACGTACGCTTCCCGGCCATGGAGGCCACCTTGCGTCAGCTCTCGGCGTACGCGGCCGTCGCCAGGGCGACGAGTTTCACCGCGGCCGCCGCCCGGTTGGGCGTCTCGCAGTCGTCCCTCAGCCGCGCCGTCGCCGACCTGGAACGGCAGGTCGGGGCCCAGCTGCTCGAACGCGACACGCGCAACGTGCAGTTGACCGCCGCCGGAGCCGAGGCGCTGCGCATCGCCGAGCAGATCCTCGGCGCCCACCGGGCCGGGATGAACGAACTGGACCGCTTCCTGCTCGGCGAGTCGGGCACCGTCGCCGTCGCCACCCTGCCCTCCGTCGCCGCCGTGCTGCTCCCGCAGGTCATCTCCGGTTTCCGCGCGGCACGGCCGCGGGTCGCGGTACGCCTGCTGGACGGTCTGGAACGGGCCGTGCTGAACCGGGTCCTGTCCGGCGACGCCGACTTCGCGATCACCACGGTCGGCGTACCGCCGGACCGTCTTGAGCACCGCCCCCTGGTCCGGGACCGGTTCGTCGCGGTCCTGCACGAGGACCATCCGCTCGCCGCCCACGACGAGGTCGGCTGGGCGGACCTGGCCCGCGAGCCCTTCCTCGCCGTCGGGCGCGACTCCAGCGTGCGGCGGCTGACGGACGCCGCCTTCGGTCAGGTCGACGCGCATGCCGTGCCCGCCGCGGAGGCCGGCAGTGTCGCCACGGTGGGCGGACTGGTGGCCGCCGGCCTCGGCGTGAGCGCCCTGCCCGCCCTGGTGCTGCCCCTGCTCGGCACCGGCCCCTTCGCCTTCCGGCCGCTCGTGGACCCCGTGGTGGACCGGCGCCTCGACATCGCCCTGCGCGCCCGGCGGACCCTCCCGCGCGTCACCGAACACTTCCTGGAGACGCTCGAGGACTTCCGCGGCCAGGGCAGGGAGCTGCCGCCCGGGGTGTCCTGGGCCTGACCCCGATTGATGCACATCCCGCATTGATTGATGGCGTTCTTTTGCTGGACAGGCATTTCTGCGGCTCGGCAGTCTGAAGGCGAACCGGATCAGCCGAGAGGGGACGCATCGGTGTCGGACGACCAGCGGAACACCACGGGACAAGGGCAGTTGCGAGGACTGAAGGTCGTCGAGTTCGCACACGTGGTGGCCGGCCCGCTCGCGGGATCCATGCTCGCCGACCAGGGCGCGGACGTCGTCCACGTCGAACCCCCCGGGGCCGGGGACGCCGCCCGCGCGATGGGGCCTCGCCGCGAGGGAGTTCCCCTGTGGTTCAAGGTCGCCGCCCGCAACAAACGCTCCGTCACCCTCGACCTGCACCACGCGGCAGGCCGGGAGGTCGCCCACCGCCTCGTCGCCTGGGCGGATGTCGTCATCGTCACCCTGCGCGCCGGGCGGCTGCGCAGCTGGGGCCTGGACTGGGAGGCCGTGCACCGGATCAACCCGAAGGCGGTCCTGCTGCAGATCTCCGGCTTCGGCGCCACCTCCAGCCAGGCCGACGCCCCCGGCTTCGGCAAGATGGGCGAGGCCCGCAGCGGCGTCGTGCACCTGACCGGTCACCCGGACGGGCCGCCCGTCCACACCGGCTTCTCGCACGGCGACGCCGTCACCGGCCTGATGGGCGCCTACGCCGTCCTGGCCGCCCTGCACCGGCGCGACAACGACCCCGGTTTCGACGGCGAGTGGATCGACCTCGCCCTGTTCGAGCCCCTGTTCCGGCTCGTCGAGTGGCAGGTCATCGTCCACGACCAGCTGGGTGTGGTGCCCCAACGCACCGGGAACCAGCTGGCCGTCGCCCCCGCCGCCGTGATCAACACCTACCGCTCCCGCGACGAGCAGTGGATCACGGTGACCTCCGCGACTCTGCGCTCCGTACGGAACGTGGCCCGGCTGCTGGGCCTGCCCGGGGAGGAGTTCGCCACGTCGGAGCAACAGCACGCACGACGCGAAGAGTTGGACGCAGGGCTGCGGTCCTGGGTGGCGGACCGCTCCGCCGCCGAGTGCCTGGAGGCGTTCGCCCGCGCCGAGGTCGTCGCCTCCCGTGTCTTCGACGCGGCCGACATCGCGGCCGACCCGGTCTACGCCGAACGCGGTGACATCGTCACCGTCGACGACCCCGACCTGGGCGAGGTGCGGATGCAGGCGGTCATCCCGCACTTCCGCCGCCGCCCCGGGCGGGTCTGGCGGACCGGGCCCGCACTCGGCCAGGACAACGACCTCGTGTACCGCGACTGGCTGGGACTGAGCGAGCGGGAACTGGCCGACCTGGAGAAGAACGATGTCGTCTGAACCCTCCGCGCCCACGGAACTCCGCGCCCCGCTCCGCTCCCTGCTCTTCGTCCCCGGCCACCGCACGGACTGGCTCCCCAAGGCCCGCGCCGCCGGCGCCGACGCCGTGATCCTCGACCTGGAGGACGCGGTACCGGCCGTCGACAAACCGCTCGCCCGCGCCCGGGTCACCGAGGCCCTGGCGGAGGCCGCCGAGCAACAGGCGGGCGGTATGGCCCTGTTCGTCCGGATCAACCCGCTCGACGACTGGACCGCCGCCGGGGAACTGCGAGCCGTCGTACGCCCGGGACTGGCCGGAATCGTCCTGCCCAAGGTGCACACCGCCGCCGACGTGCGGCTCGCGGACCGCCTGATCGGCTGGTGCGAACACGAGCACGGCCTGCCCGCCGGCGCGACGGCCCTCGTCCCGCTGCTGGAGTCGGCCCGCGCCCTGCGCGACGCCCACGACATCGCCGCGGCCGCACCCCGGGTGGCACATGTCGGCGCACTGACCGCACCCGGCGGCGATGTGGAGCGCGCCGTCGGCTACCGCTGGAGTCCTGAGGGCACGGAGACCCAGGCTCTGCGCTCGCGTGTCCTGCTGGACGTCCGCGCCGCGGGAGCGCCGTACCCCGTGACCGGACTGTGGACACACATAGCCGACCTGACGGGCCTTCGCGCCTTCGCCGAGCAGAACCGCGCCCTCGGGTACGACGGCATGATGGCCATCCATCCGGCCCACATCCCCGTGATCAACGAGGTCTTCGCTCCCGGCCCCGAAGAACTCGACCGCTGTGCACGCCTCGTCGCCGCCGTGGAGTCGGCCCAGCGCGACGGTGTCGGCGCCCTGGTCTTCGAGGGCCGCATGGTCGACGAGGCCATGGCCGAAACGGCACGTGCGGTGCTGGCGCGACACGGCCGTGGCTGACACCATCCCGGCACCGCACCGGAACACGATCATGTTGAATGTGATGTGGCTCACTGTGGTATAGCTCGCAACTGCCGGACGTGTGGCCGCACAAGGGGTCACGTCCGCGACACCAAAATTGAACCGTTCGTTTTCTTGAACGGCTCGTGTTTGTGCGGATAGGTTGTCCGGCATGACCGCATCCCCGACCCCGACCACCGCCGAGGAGCTGCGCGGTGCCGGCCTGCGAGTGACGGCCGCCCGCGTCGCGCTGCTCGAGGCCGTGCGGGACGGTGACCACCTCGGTGCCGAGGCCATCGCCTCCGAGGTGCGCGGCCGCGTCGGCCACATCTCCGTCCAAGCCGTCTACGAGGGGCTCCACGCACTCACCGCGGCGGGACTCATACGCCGCCTCGACCCGCCCGGCAGCCCGGCCCTCTACGAGGGACGGGTCGGCGACAACCACCACCACCTCGTGTGCCGGTCGTGCGGGACCGTCGCCGACGTGGACTGCGCGGTCGGCCACGCCCCGTGCCTGACCGCGTCCGACGACCGCGGCTTCGCCGTCGACGAGGCCGAGGTCATCTACTGGGGTTTGTGCCCCGCCTGCTCCACCGCCCGCAGTTCCTGAGCAATGTGATCCACCCGAGCACCGTGAACCACCCCCGTCCGGAAGGATTTCCATGACCGAGAACCACGACGCGATCGTCACTGACGCGAAGCCGGAGGAGACGGGCGGCTGCCCGGTAGCGCACGGCCGTGCCCTGCACCCGACCCAGGGTGGCGGCAACCGTCAGTGGTGGCCGGAGCGCCTCAACCTGAAGATCCTCGCCAAGAACCCCGAGGTGGCCAACCCGCTCGGCAAGGACTTCGACTACGCCGAGGCGTTCAAGGACCTCGACCTCGCGGCCGTGAAGCAGGACATCGCCGAGGTGCTGACCACCTCGCAGGACTGGTGGCCGGCCGACTTCGGCAACTACGGCCCCCTGATGATCCGTATGGCCTGGCACAGCGCGGGCACCTACCGCATCAGCGACGGCCGCGGCGGCGCCGGCGCCGGCCAGCAGCGCTTCGCCCCGCTCAACAGCTGGCCGGACAACGGCAACCTCGACAAGGCCCGCCGTCTGCTGTGGCCCGTGAAGAAGAAGTACGGCCAGTCCATCTCCTGGGCCGACCTGCTGATCCTCACCGGCAACGTCGCCCTGGAGCAGATGGGCTTCGAGACCTTCGGCTTCGCCGGCGGCCGCGCGGACGTCTGGGAGGCCGAGGAGGACGTCTACTGGGGCCCCGAGACCACCTGGCTCGACGACAAGCGCTACACCGGCGACCGCGAGCTGGAGAACCCGCTCGGCGCCGTCCAGATGGGCCTCATCTACGTCAACCCCGAGGGCCCCAACGGCAACCCGGACCCGATCGCCGCGGCCCGCGACATCCGTGAGACGTTCCGCCGCATGGCGATGAACGACGAGGAGACCGTCGCCCTGATCGCGGGTGGCCACACCTTCGGCAAGACCCACGGTGCCGGCCCGGCCGACAACGTCGGCGCCGACCCCGAGGCCGCCTCCATGGAGGAGCAGGGCCTGGGCTGGCGGAGCACCTACGGCACCGGCAAGGGGGGGGACGCCATCACCTCCGGCCTGGAGGTCACCTGGACCACCACGCCGACCCAGTGGAGCAACGGGTTCTTCAAGAACCTCTTCGAGTTCGAGTACGAGCTCGAGCAGAGCCCGGCCGGCGCCCACCAGTGGGTCGCCAAGGACGCCCCCGAGATCGTCCCCGACGCGCACGACCCGTCCAAGAAGCACCGCCCGAAGATGCTCACCACGGACCTGTCGCTGCGCTTCGACCCGATCTACGAGCCCATCTCCCGCCGGTTCTACGAGAACCCCGAGGAGTTCGCGGACGCCTTCGCCCGCGCCTGGTACAAGCTGACCCACCGTGACATGGGCCCGAAGTCCCTCTACCTCGGCCCGGAGGTCCCGGAGGAGACGCTGATCTGGCAGGACCCGCTGCCCGAGGCCGAGGGCGAGTCCATCGACGACGGGGACATCGCGACCCTCAAGACCAAGCTCCTCGAGTCCGGTCTGTCCGTGTCTCAGCTGGTGTCCACCGCCTGGGCCTCGGCGTCCACCTTCCGCGGCAGCGACAAGCGCGGCGGCGCCAACGGCGCCCGTATCCGCCTGGAGCCGCAGCGCGGCTGGGAGGTCAACGAGCCCGACGAGCTGGCCCAGGTCCTGCGCGTCCTGGAGGGCATCCAGCGGGAGTTCAACACCGGCGCCAAGAAGGTCTCCCTGGCCGACCTGATCGTCCTCGGCGGCACCGCCGCGGTCGAGAAGGCCGCCAAGGAAGCCGGCTTCGCCGTGCAGGTCCCCTTCGCGGCGGGCCGTGTGGACGCCACGGAGGAGCACACCGACGCCGAGTCCTTCGAGGCGCTCGAGCCGACCGCCGACGGGTTCCGCAACTACCTCGGCAAGGGCAACCGCCTGCCGGCCGAGTTCCTGCTGCTCGACAGGGCGAACCTGCTCACCCTGAGCGCCCCCGAGCTGACCGTCCTGGTCGGTGGCCTGCGTGTGCTGGGCGCCAACTACCAGCAGTCCCAGCTCGGCGCCTTCACCAAGACGCCCGGTTCGCTGACGAACGACTTCTTCGTCAACCTGCTCGACCTGGGCACGACGTGGAAGGCGACCTCCGAGGACCAGACCACGTTCGAGGGCCGCGACGCCGCCACCGGCGAGGTCAAGTGGGCCGGCTCCCGCGCCGACCTGGTCTTCGGCTCGAACTCCGAGCTGCGGGCGCTCGCCGAGGTCTACGCGAGCGACGACGCGAAGGAGAAGTTCGTGAACGACTTCGTCGCCGCGTGGGTCAAGGTCATGAACCTGGACCGGTTCGACCTGGTCTGATCCACCCCGCCTGACAGGACGCCCCGGGCCACCGCCCGGGGCGTCCTGCGTTCTCGCTGAGGCACCGTCAAAGGCCGTTCAAGGTAAGAACATCACTCACCCAACTCTCACCATGAAACGGCAAGAAACCCGGCCGTTCCCGGACTCGGGCATACGTTCTGGTCGTGAACTCACACACCACCTCCCACAGAGGCAGCGGCCCTGAACCGCACTCCTTCGCCGGTTCACGGCCGACCCCTGGCGGCACGGTCCGCCGCACCCTCCTGCGCACCGCGCTGACCGGGGCCGCCGCCCTCGGCGCCGGATTCGCGGCCGCCCCGCAGGCCACCGCCACGACCTCCGCACCGGGCACACCCCCGAGGCCCGGCACTCCGGACGAGGCCCTCAGGGAACTGGCGGAGGGCAACCGCCGCTGGCGCGCCTACCGCGAGCGCCACCCGCACGAAGACCCCGCCCTGCGGCGGACGCTGGCCACTGCCCAGCATCCCTTCGCCGTCGTGCTCGGCTGCATCGACTCGCGCGTGCCCCCGGAACTGGTCTTCGACCAGGGGCTCGGGGACCTGATGACCGTCCGCACCGCCGGCGAGGTCCTGGACGAGGCCGTCCTCGGCAGTGTCGCCTACGGCGTCCTGGAACTCGCCATACCGCTCGTCGTCGTACTCGGCCACCAGTCGTGCGGCGCGGTCCGTGCGGCCGTGCAGGCCGAGCAGTCCGGGGAACGCCTGCCCGCCCACATGCAGTACCTCGTCGACCAGATAGGCCCGGCCATAGACCACGGTGTCGATGGGGACGCGCGGATCGACGCGACGGTGAGCGCCAACGTCCGCCTCGTACGCTCGCGGCTGGCCGCGGAACCCGAGCTCGCCGCCCGGGTCGCCGACGGCCGCCTGGCGATCGTCGGCGCCCGTTACGAGCTGACGACCCAGACAGTCCACCGCGTCGCCTGAGAAACCCGCCCGGTCCGCTGCACGCGACAGCGGACCGGGCCGCCCTGTCAGGCCCGCTCGTACGACTGTCCCGCGGGCACCGTGCTGTTCGTGCGGTCCGAGTGGTCCAGGACGGCCGGCTCGGTCACGGCCCAGTCCGGCGAACGGGCGTGGCGACCGGCGCGGGAGCCGAACGCGAGATGGGTCGAGGTCGGGGTGTCCTCCGGAATCGGGGACTTGTCGACGGTCACCCCGTCGTTGGTGCCGCCACTTGAGCCGCGAGAACGCTCTCAACGATGCGCGCTCGTTGTGCCGGCCGGGTGGGCGAACAGCGTGTGGGGGTCACTCGCACACGATCTCGTCACGGGGCGTGTAGTGCGTGCGGTACGGCTCCCGCCTCACTTCCCGGCCGTCGTCGTAGAAGACCCGTTCCACGGTGACGTCGAACCCTTCGAGCGGTGTCTGCGGCACGCACTCCTTGTCGTGACTCACCTTCTTCTCCGGCTCCTTCACCTCGGTGCGCGGCCCCTTGACCGACTTGATCTCGTCGTACCTCTTGGTGCCGAGGAAGGAGACGGTCACGGACGTGTCCGTGGACTCGGCCTGGATGTAGATCGCCTTGCCGGAGTCGTTGGTGAACCTCAGGTCCAGGCTGCCCCAGGCGACCGTCGCCTCGCGGCCCTCCGGGTAGCGCTCGATGTAGAAGGAGTGCGCGCCGTGTTCCACGGGCTTGACCCCGGCGAAGAACAGGGCGTTGTAGACGGTCGTCGCCACGGACGAGACGCCACCGCCGGATGCCTTGGTGAACTTGTCGTCGAGGATGATGACGCCCTCGACGAAACCGTTGGCCTCGGTGCGCTCCCCGACGGTCCGGTTGAAGCTCCAGGTCTCGTCCGGCCGGACGACGGAGCCGTTGATGAGGTCCACGGCCCGGCCGATGTTCTTGGTGCGGTACTCGGCCGGTTCGAAGTGGACGGTGAAGGAGGACATCGTCTCCGTCAGCCCCAGTGCCGCGGCGTTCTCCCGGGTCACCTCGGGCTGGATCCGGCGCACCTCCACCTCGCCGCCGCGGGCGTCACCCGACCTGGTGAGCAGCGGCAGCACGGCCTTGCCCAGCGCCTTGTCGGTGACCTCCCGGCCGGGCGTGGCGTCCTCGGCGACCACGACCTTGTCGCCGTCCGGCCGCAGCCTGGCGTTCTCGGCGGTGGTGGTGACGTCGTTCAGGGGCCCGGCCACGGCGGGATCGTCGCGCAGCCCCTTCGTGTCGAGCTCCGGTCTCAGTGTGCCGCTGCCGTCGGGCCGCATGGCCAGGTGCTCGCCCAGCACCTTCTGCCCGACCGTGAACCGCTTGCCGTCGGCGGTGAGCGTGACGGGCGCCGACATGGCCGGCTCCGCGAAGGTGCGCAGCGCCCGCCGTACCTCGTCGGCCGTGACCTTCGGCCGGGTCTCCCGGGCGGGCAGGGCCGTCACCGCGTCGGCGTCACCGCGCAGGAAGGAGGCGCGCAGGGGGCCGACCGCGCGCTCCACGTCCAGGGCGTACCCCGTGCGTGGTGTCACCTGTTCGGCCCGCCCGTCCTCGAAGGCGACCGCACCGTCCCGGACCTTCTGGTCGAGCTTCTTCGCCAGCTGCCCGAGTGCGGCCCGGGCCTCGCCCTCGTCGACGCGTACGACCGGTTCGATCTCGCCGCCCGAGCGGAAGAGCCCACCGAACACGCCGATCGGATCGGCGCCGGTGCGCGCCGCCCGGTCGACGGTCTCCCGGAGGTCGTAGGAGAGCCCGGCGCGTCGCGGATCGACCGTGCCCGTGCGGTCACCGATCTTCACGGGCAGGGTCCGTGTACCGGCCGGGCCCAGGTCGCGCTCCAGCTTCCGCACCGCCTCCGCACGGCTCAGGCCGCCGATCTCCACCCCGCGCACCGTCGTACCGGAGTCGATCTCCCCACCCGTGAGCATCAGACCGGTGAGGTACAGACCGCCGACGCCCACGGCCAGCGCGCCGCCGGCCAGGGCCAGGGGCGGGAGGGAGGTGATGCGCGAAGGGACTGAGGCTATTCGGGGGCGCATGGGTCTCCTGAGGATCAAAACGAGCGTGCACCCGATGACGCGGCACTGCTGCGGGCAAACACCTCAAGCTATCCACACAAGGGCGGCGAACCGGTATGGCCCAGACCACGTATGTCCTAGATCATCGCCAAATCGGCCGAACCCACCCACCCGGCCGACCACGGCCGACCACGGCCACAGAGTGGTAACGACGAACAACGTTCGGGTCGTTGACACGGTCTAGGCCACCATGAAGATCTCTTTCCTCATCCACAACGCCTACGGAATCGGAGGCACGATCACCACCACGTTCAACCTGGCCGGGGCACTCGCCGAACGGCACGACGTGGAGATCGTCTCCGCGTTACGCCACCGGGAACACCCGAACCTCGCCCTGGACCCCCGGGTGCGGCTGCGCGCGCTGGTGGATCTGCGCAAGGAAGCGGACCATCCGCTGCACCAGAGACCGGCGAAGATCTTCCCCGCTGCCGAGTACCGCCACCACCAGTACAGCGAGCTGACCGACCAGCGGATCGGCGAGTGCCTGGAGGCGCTCGACACGGGGGTCGTCATCGGCACCCGCCCGGGCCTCAACGTGCACATAGCGCGCCAGGCCCCGCGGCACGTCATACGCGTCGGCCAGGAGCACCTGACCCTCGACAACCACTCGCCCCGGCTGCGCACCGCGCTGCGCCGCGCGTACCGCCACCTCGACGTGATCACCACCGTCACGGAAGCGGACGCCGCCGCCTACCGGCGCAAGATGTGGCTGCCCGGCGTCCATGTGGAGGCCCTTCCGAACAGCGTCCCGGACCCCGCGCTGCCTCCCGCGGACGGCTCCGCCAAGGTCGTGATCGCCGCCGGCCGGCTGGTCCCGGTGAAGCGCTACGACCTGCTCATCGAGGCGTTCGCCCAGGTCGCCGCCGCGTTCCCGGACTGGCAGCTGCGTATCTACGGCAAGGGCGAGGAGCAGCCCGCCCTGCGGCAGCTCATCGAACGACACGAGCTGTGGAACAACGTGTTCCTGATGGGGGCCGCCACCCCCATGGAGGCCGAATGGGCCAAGGCCTCGATCGGCGCGGCCACGTCGAACTTCGAGCCGTTCGGCATGACCATCGTCGAGGCGATGCGCTGCGGACTGCCCGTCGTCAGCACCGACTGCCCCTACGGTCCCGGCGAGATCATCCAGGACGGAGCAGACGGCCGGCTGGTACCGGTCGGAGACCGTGACGCCCTCGCCGCGGCCCTGCTGGAACTCGTCGGAGACGACGAACGCCGTCGCCGCATGGGCCGCACCGCCCTGGAGAACGCGCGCCGCTTCGCCCCCGGCCCCGTCGTCGCACAGGCCGAACGCATCCTGGAGCAGGCCGTCACGGCCAGAAGCACGGGCCGCCGCACCGGCGCCGAGCAGGACCACCGCCCACACAGCGCACTGACCGGCCGCGGCCACGCCGCCCGCGACGCCGCCCACGCCGCGGCCACCGGCGCCCTGCGCGCGATCCGGAAGGGACGACGATGACCACGCACCACGACACCCGCCTGCGTACCGACTGCGCGACCGACACCGACGGCCGCATCACCTTCCGCCTTCCCGCGGCCACCGGCACCCGCCCCCAGTTGCTGCTGCGGCTGCGCCCCAAGAAGGGCCGCCCCGAGACCACCCGCCGCCTCCTCGACCTGGAGCCCGACCCCACCGGCGGCTCCCCGCGCGCCGTACTGGAACCGCGCCCTGCCCTCGACGAAGGACGCTGGGACCTGTACCTGCTGCCGGAGCCCGGAGCCGAACGACAGCGACTGCGCCCCGGCCTCAGAGACCTGCGCGCCCTCGTCGACGGGCACCTCCGCGACCGGCCCTCGCCGGTCACCGTCACCATCCCGTACGTCACGAAGGACGGCTTCCTCGCGCTCCGGGCGTGGCGGCGCACCGCCCACGCGGAGGCCCGCACCATCGACGTCACGGATCGCGCCATCACGGTCACGGCACGCCTGCACGGTGCCGCCCTCCAGGAGGACGCCACCGTGCGGCTGCGCCTGCGCGGCGGTGACACGGTGCGGAGTCTGCGCCCCCGGATCGACGACGACGGCAGGGGCTTCTCCTTCGTCGCCGGCCACGAGGATCTGAAGATCACGGGTGCGGGGCCCGGCGGGATCTGGGACGCCTTCGTCCGGCCCGCCGCCGACGCGTCACCCATCAGGATCGCCCGGCTGCTCGACGATGTGGCGGACCGCAAGCACGTGTACGTGTATCCGGCAATGACGGCGGCCGCATCGGCCGTGCGCCCTTACTACACGGTCGACAACGACCTCGCGATCGAGGTGAAGACGGCCGAATAGTCGAAATGCCCGAGATGAAAAACCATGGTGTTCCGGATGGGTATTTCGTCGGTGCGCCGCGACAGCGGTGTGTGGATTCTGTGTAAAGCGGCGGCAAGAAGGGGCATGTACTCTTCTTCAACACCGGTGAACGCGGAGGGGACTTGCGGCGATAAGCAAACTCAAGTACCTAGGTGAATCATGAACCTGTTCAACCGCGTCGTGCCGTCCCGTCGGCAGGCGCCGACCGTCCCCCCACAGCGCCCCGGCGGCGCGGCGGCGTCCCCCACCGCCGTGCTGCCCGACCCCGGCCTGACGAACCTCACCGGTGAATGGGTCGTCGACCCCGCGCACAGCAGGATCGGCTTCTCCGTCCGGCACGCCATGGTGACCACCGTGCGCGGTTGTTTCCTGGAGTACGAGAGCAGGCTCTACTTCGACGCCCACGACCCCGCTCGGTCACGGGCCGACATCACGCTGTTCACCTCCAGCGTCGACACCGGGGTGGAACAACGTGACGCGCACCTGGTCGGTCGTGACTTCCTCGATGCCGCGACTTATCCGCGTATGCGCTTCACCAGTACCGCGGTGGAACACGCGGGCGCCGACCTCTTTCGCATGTCGGGCGAGCTCACCATCAAAGGCGTATCGCGTCCCGTCGTACTCGACATGACCTACATAGGACATGTCACCGACCCCTTCGGATACGAAAGGGTCGGTTTCGACGGCACCACCACCATCAACCGTTCCGACTGGGGTCTGACCTACAACAGCAGGCTGGCCGAGGGCGGCGCGATGGTGAGTGAGAAGGTGCGCCTGCAGCTCGACATCGCCGCGATCCGTATGGCCCCGTCGGGCGGCTGACGCTTCCCGACGCGGCGGTACGGGTCATGCCGTGTCGCCGGGCCCGGCCACGACACGGAACGTCGCCGGGCCGAGCCTGATCACCCCGTCGCTCAGCGGAGTGCACCGCACACCGCCCCCGCCACGCAGGGCGCGCTGTGCGCCGGGGCCGATGGTCACGTCCATCCAGGCGCAGGGCCGGGCGGGACGGTTCACGGCGAACACGACCGGCCCGGTGCCGCAGTCGAGCGCGATCGTCGCACCGACGCACGCGTCGATGTCGACGCCCCTGAGCAGGACGTTGCGGCGGGTGTGCCGGAGATCGGCGGACCCGTCGATCTCCACGGGGAGCTTCTCCGCCGCCATGAGGGTCACCGCCGCGTTCCGGTGGGCGGGCCGTGCGTAGTAGCGGTCGCCCACGATGCCCAGGCCACGGCGTACCTCCACCAGGGGGACCCGCTCGTCGGACGGGCCCGCCGCGGGCCCGTCCGAGGGGCGTCCGGCCAGCCGGTGCGTGGGCGACACCAGTAGTTGCAGCACCTCCACCTCGACCATGACGACCAGCCTATTCGTCCTGCCTCCGTCCGGTCCCGCCCTCCTCCACAGGTGGCCGGCCCTCCGCCGACTCGCCCGCGGTGAGATGCTCCAGGACCTCGACGAGTTCGTGGCAGGCGCGCTGCACCGACCGCCGCGTGTTGATCTGCTCGGTGATCACCGCCGACAGGATCAGCGCCGTCAGGGCCATCGCCCCGTTGAAGGCCTGGAGCTTGATCATCACCTCCACCCGGGTCAGCCGCTCGAACGGCCCCACCCGGTCCGTCGCCGCCACCGTCGCCAGGACCGACGCGAAGAGCGCGCACAGCATGCTGCCGGCCAGCTGGAAGCGCAGGGCCGCCCAGATCAGCAGGGGATAGATGAGGAACAGCACGCTGATCGAGCTGTGCGCGGACAGCGGCACGACACAGCAGGCGATCAGCCCCAGGCCCGCGGCCTCCTTCCAGCGCGACAACCGCAGTGGAAGGCGGACGCGGGACAGCAGAAGCAGCACCGGGGTGACGATCAGCACGCCCATCGCGTCCCCCACCCACCAGGCCAGCCACACGGCCCAGAAGGTCGCCCCTGCCGCCTTGCCCGTGACCAGCAGGAGGCCCGCCCCCACGGTCGAACTGATCAGCATGGCGGTGAACGCGCCCAGGAACACCAGCGCCAGACCGTCCCGCAGACGCGCGAGATCGGTCCGGAAACCGGCCCGGCGCAGCAGTAGGTACCCGACGACCGGTGCGGCCGTGTTTCCGGCAAGGACGCCCAGCGCCGAAGGGGTGGGGGAGGTGAGGGACAGGATGACCAAGAAGGCACCCAGGGCGATCCCCGGCCAGCAGTGCAGCCCCAGGAGGAGCAGGAAGGCCACCGATACACCGGTGGGAGGCCAGATGGGGGTGACGACCGAGCCCTCGACGACCAGTTCCCGCAGCAGGCCCAGCTGTCCCGAGACGTAGTAGCAGGCGGCGACGGCCAGCGTCTGCAGAGTGAGGACGACCGGCGTGCGCAGATCCTGGCTAGCCACCACAGCTGTCATCAGACACCGAGGCCAGGGCGTCGGCGAGGTGACGGCGCGGTCCTTGCGGCCCTATGGCCTAGTGTCCGGCCCGTCGAGGCCGACCACCAGCACGGCGGCGTCGTCCTCGTGTCCCACCCGCTCGGCACCCTTGATCAGGGCCGCCGCGAGCGCGTCCACGTCCATTCCCGCCACCGCCGCGATGCCGGCGAGCCGCGCCGCCTGGTCCAGGCCCTCCTCGAGCCGCATCGACGGCCCCTCCACGAGCCCGTCGGTGAGCAGCACGAACATCCCACCGGTGGTGAGCTCGTACCGGGTCACCGGATACGGCATCCCCGCCTGGATCCCCAGCGGCGGCCCGCCTTCGTCCTCGGTGAGGCCGGACTTCCCGTCCGCCGTGGCCCACACGCAGGGCAGATGCCCTGCCCGCGCACTCTCCAGCACTCCGGCGCGCGGGTCCAGCCGCATGAACGTGCAGGTGGCGAACAGGTCGGAGCCCAGGGAGAGCAGCAGCTCGTTGGTCCGGGCCAGGACCTCGCCCGGCTCGCCGGTGACGGAGGCGAGGGCCCGCAGCCCGGCCCGTACCTGCCCCATGAAAGCGGCCGCCTCGATGTTGTGTCCCTGGACGTCACCGATGGACAGGCCGATACGGCCGTCGCCCAGTGTGAAGGCGTCGTACCAGTCGCCGCCCACGTTGAGGCCCTGGCAGGCGGGCGTGTACCGGACGGCCAGATGCAGCCGGTGGGCGACGGGCAGGTCCCGCGGGAGCATGCCGCGCTGCAGCGCGATGGCCAGCTCGACCCGCGACCGCTGCATCTCGGCCTGCGCGCGCGCCTGCGCCGTCAGGGCCCCGAGCCTGGTCAGCAGCTCGTCACCGTCGTCCGTCGTGTCCGTGCGGGACATTGATCACTCCGGCGAGGATGGCCACCGTCCGTGAACACCCTCGAAGGCAAATCACCTAATTCACATCCATAGGATGATATGCGGGTAAGGCTTCCGGCGACGAGTCGCGCCATCCGAATCTCCGTCATTCCACCGTGCGGTCAGCCCCGGGATCCGGACGCCGCCCGACCGCCGCCAGGACGAAGGTGACGCTGATCAGCAAGGCCCAGGCGCCGAACTTGTCCACCCCGACCGGCTCCCAGCCATGCTGCTGATAGGGGTAGCGCCATGCGCCCGCGAAGGTGGCGAGATTCTCCGCCACCCACAGGAAGAACCCGATCAGGACGAACGACAACGCCAACGGCATCCTGCGGCGCACGCCCCGCACCGTGAAGCACACCGACGTCCCGAGGGTGACGGCCACCAGCAGCCCGGCCAGCACCCAGCGCACGTCGGGCAGCCAATGATGACTGAAGAAGTTCACGTACACCGCCGCGGCCACCACCGCCGTCGCGCGCGGCCGGTAACGCACCACTCCGAGATCGAACAGGCGCCAGGCCCGGCACACGTAACTGCCCACAGCCGCGTACAGGAATCCTCCGTACAACGGCACGCCGGCGAACTTCAGCACGGCAGGCTCCGGGTAGCTCCACGAGCCGAGAGCGACCTTCACCAGCTCGAAAGCCAGCCCGATGACATGACACACCGCGATGACGGCGACGTCCCGCCCGCTCTCCCAGCCGCGCAGCCAGAACACCAGTGTGAGCAGCACGCCGTAGACCACCAGCACGTCGTAACGCGCCAGGGGAAGTCCCGGCAGCAGGGTGGACACGGCCACGCCGGACAGCAGCGCGATGGCGAACGCGCACGCCCGCGTCTGTGTCCAGGCGAAGTCGAGCAGCTGCCGAACCGGAGCGGCCCAGGGGCCGGCGAGACCTGAAGGGATCATGGTGCCTGGTAGGACGAGCCGGCGAGGTGGACGGTTGCGCCGGCCGGCCCTCGGGGCGTCACACCCTGGTGAGGGCGTGCAGGGCGAGATAGAGCGCCGCGGCGGGGATTCCGGCGCCGAAGAACGTCAGGACCCAGGCGGTGACGATCGAGCGCGCCACCTGCCAGCGCACCGCCGACGCACGCCGGGTGGCGCCGGCGCCCAGAATGGCCGCGGTGATGGTCTGTGTGGTGGAGATCGGCGCCTTCACCAGGAACGCGGTGGTGTACAGCACGGTGGCGGCCGCGGTCTCGGCGGCGAACCCGCGTGGCGGGTCGAGGTGCACGATGCGGCGGCCGAGGGTGGTGATGATGCGACGCCCGCCCGTGTAGGTACCCGCCGCCATGGCGGCCGCCACGGCGGCGATCACCCACACGGGGACGGAGAAGCCGTCCTGCCACCCCGCCGTGACCAGGGCCAGCACGATGACCCCCATGGTCTTCTGCGCGTCCTGAAGCCCGTGCCCCAGCCCCATGGCGGCGGCGGACACGGTCTGCGCCATCCGGAACCGGCGCGTGGTGCGCCGGGGGTTCGCACGGCGGAACGCCCACAGGATGGCCGTGTGCAGCGCGTATCCCAGAAACACACCGACCAACGGGGACAGCAGCATCGGCAGGACGACCTTGTCCACGATGCCGGACCAGTGGACCGTGGCGGAGGCGGCGAGCGCGGCGCCGACCAGCCCGCCGATCAGCGCGTGCGAGGACGAGGTGGGCAGCCCGCGCCACCAGGTGAAGACGTTCCAGCCGATGGCCCCGAGGAGCGCACACAGGACCAGCAACAGCCCCGACTCGTCCTCGGGCGCGCCGATGATGCCACTGCCGACGGTCTCGGCGACCCCGGTCCCCAGGAAGGCGCCGCAGAAGTTCATCACCGCGGCCATCACCAGCGCCACACGCGGCGTCAGGGCCCTGGTGGAGATCGAGGTGGCGATGGCGTTCGCCGCGTCGTGGAAACCGTTGGTGAAGTCGAACGTCAGTCCCACGACGATGATCAGCACCACCAGAGTGAGCTCCATGCCTGATCACCTTTCCCGCGTGGGCCGTGCGCCGGACGTCCACGGCCGCCGCAGCCGCACGGACCCATCGTGCCGCGAAACCCTCCGGGAGACCCGCCCGGTGCCGCAGGGGTGGGACGAGTGGAACGGACGCAGCGTTTTACGGTGTCCTAGTGCGTTCTGTTACCAAATGGGTCCTGTTGCCGTCGAGCTGTGCTCCCGCCGTCCTGATCCTGGGCTGGTTGGTGGCGGCCTCACTGCAAGGCCCCGCCTACGACCCTGCCGCCCAGACGATCAGTGTCCTGGCGGCCCCCGGAACCACGGGCTCCTGGGTGATGACGGGAGCGTTCATCACCGTGGGCGCCTGCTACCTCCTCACCGCCTGGGGCCTGCGCCCGGCAGCGCTCCCCGGACGCATGGCCCTGGCGGCCGGCGGCGTCGCGGCGCTCGCGGTGGCGGTGTTCCCGGCACCGAGCAGCGGCGGCTCCCTGAGCCACGGTTCGGTCGCCATCGCCGGGTTCACCCTCCTGGCCGCCTGGCCGCTCCTGGCCGCCCGGAGGGGCGGCGCCGTGCCATGGGCGCTGCGTCCCCTCTCGTGCCTGGGGGCCACCGCCGTGATGGCGGTGGGCGCGGCCTGGTTCCTGATCGAGCTCCGCCTGCAAGGCGTCGCCGGCGTGGCCGAGCGCACGGTGACGACGCTTCAGTCGCTCTGGCCCCTCGTCGTGGTCCTCTCCTGCCTGCGCCGGTCCGCGCGCGAGGAGTTCCCCACCTGACCTCCACTCGATCGGTGCGTGTTCCGTACGCGAAAAGTGCGCTTCACGATACGGTTGCGGAACGGGAGGTCCTGCATGTCCGAGCTGTTCGACGCGGTCGACGCCCTCGTCGCGTCCCGTTCCCCACTGCCAGCGCCGACGGAGCGCAAACGGCTGCGCCTGGCGCACGGCTTGACCCTGGACGAAGTGGCCGCCGCGCTGCGGGTCCGGCGGGCGACGGTGGGCGGCTGGGAGGCCGGCAAGACCGAACCGCGTCCGCCGGAGCGTGACGCGTACGCGCGTCTGCTGAAGCAGTTGGCCCAGCTCTATCCAGCCGACCCGAAGACCCCCGACCCGAACACCCCCGCACCGGAGGCGCCCGCTGCGGAGGCGCCCGCACCGGAGGCGTCCACCGCCCCGGCCGCTCGGACGCCAGAGGTGTCGCCGCCGCCCCCCGACCGCGCCGAAACGGCGCAGCACCCCCCGAGGCGGACGGTTCCCGTCGCTCGTCCGGCCGACTCCGGCCCACCGCCGGCGCCGCCGCGCCCGGCCACGCGGAAGCCGAACGCCCAGGCGGGCCCGGTGCGGACGGACGACGCCCCCCGGTTCGCGAACGGCCCCCTGCTGGTCCTCGACGCGGACGCCGACCGCCGGGTGACCGGCTACGGCATCGGCGGTCTGGTGATGGACGTGCCCGCCAGGTCCCTGCCCGCCCTGGTGGAGTGGACGCTGAAGGAAGCACAGCTCGGTTCGGCGAAGCTGCACGGCTCCGGCAGGGACGCGGACCCGTTGCTGGTGCTCAGCGCCGCGGCACTGGAGCGCTACGGACTCCCCGCCCGGCTGACGGACTCGGAACGCCTGTCCGGGCGGCTCCCGGACGACCACAAGGTCTGCAAGCAACTGGACAAGGCGAACTGGCGACTGACCCGGCGCGGGCTCGGCCCCTGGGCACGGATCTACCGCCCCGCCCAGGGCGGTCAGCGGCACTGCGTGCAGCTGTGCGTCCCCTCCTGGGGCGCGCTCGACGCCCGTTCCTGGGGGCGGGCCGCGGAGCTGGAGCCGGCGGAACTGGCCCGGGTACTGGGCACCTACGCGGCGCGGGTGCTGACGCCGTGCGGCTCGACGGCGGTCACCGGCCTGGAGCTGATGACCGCCCTGAACCCGCCGACCCGCGCGAGTGAGCCGGACGAGACGGGCAGGCGGCACCGGGAACACCGGCCCGGGTCGCTGGGCGAACACCCGATGGACTGTGCGCCTTGCGAGGCCCCGGACGGGCATCCGCTGCTGGCCGGCCTGCCCCGCTTCCACCAGCGCGGACCGGGGGAGATGCTGCTGGAGGAGGCCTACGACTGGACGCGGGAGCTGACCGACGCCGAGTGCATGCACCGCCACCTGGTCGGTATCGACGTCAACCTCGCGTTCGGGGCGGCCGCGAACGGCGCGGTCGTCGGCCTGGCGGCACCCCCGGTGCACGTCACCAACCCGGCCTTCGACGCGGGCCTGCCCGGCGCCTGGCTGGTCGACCTCTCCCACGTGGACCTCTCCCGTGTCCTGGTGGGCAAGCAGCGGCGGCAGCTGCGGGGCGACCTGCTGCCCAGCCCGTTCACCCCGACGGGCGAGCGCCCCACGGGCCCGGCGTGGTACGCGACCCCGACCGTGGCCTACGCGGTGGAGCTCGGCTACGACGTGGCACCCCTGGAGGCCTGGGTGCGCGAGGAGAAGGGCCGGTACCTGGACGGCTGGTACAAGCGCCTGCGCGACGCCTACGTCGGCACGATGGACGACCTGGGAGTCGCCGAGAAGCTGCCGCCGCACGACTATCTGAAGGCGATGGAGGACTGCCGGCGGCGCGACCCGCAGGCGGCGATGGTCCTGGACGCGATCAAGTCCACCGTGAAGGGCGGTATCGGCAAGCTCAGGGAGCGTGCCCGCGGCGGCGGCTGGAAGCCCGGCCAACCCTGGCCGGCCCTCTCCCGCCCGACCTGGCGCCCCGACATCCGTGCCGTCGTCATCTCCCGCGCCCGCGTCAACATGCACCGCAAGATGCTCAACCTGGCCGCTGCCACCGGCCGTTACCCCGTGGCGGTGTTGTCCGACTGCGCCGTGTACGCCGCTGAGGGGCCGTCACCACTGGACGTCCTGCCCCACGACGCCGACGGCAGGACGGTCCCGGGCTCCTTCCGGATCGGTGTGTCACCCGGCATGGTCAAGCACGAAGGCACGCAGACGACGTTGTGGGCCGAGGAGCTCCGCGAGAGGCACGGCCAGTCCCTGAACCTCGCGCGGTACATCAAGTCCGGCGAGGTCACCGCCTCGGACGACGGCGAGTAGCGGAAGGGGGAGGCAACCGATGGACACGGTCACGGACGGGCTCGACGACGCACTGCGCAAGGCGTTCACCCGCCCGATCCCGCGCGGCGGGGGCGCGCGGATGCGGTTCCTGGTCCGGCAGCTGAAAGGCACCAGAGCGGTGGCGGAACTGCTCGGCATCAGCCAGCGCACCGTCGAACGCTACGTCAGGGACCAGCTCAAGAGGCCCCGGCCGGACCTGGCGCGGCGTCTGGAACGCGAGGTCCTCAAGCGGTGGCAGCCCCACGTCAGGGCCAGGGCCAGGCAGACCGCGGCCACCACGGGCGGCATCGTCATCGACACCCGCGCCCGCTTCGGCTACACCGCCGCCCCGGGCAGCACCGACGACGCCCGCCTGCGTCACCTCACGGTGGCCCTGCCACCCGAGTACGCGGCACGCCTGTTCGAAGCCCGGGACGCCGGCCGCACCGAGGAGCAGCTGCGCGACATCGCGGCGGAGGGCCTGCAGGAGATCTACTTCAAGGACCACGGGCGGCGTGCGCAAGGGCTGCTGGTGGAGTTCACCGACGTCGAACACCTCGAGTTCGACCTGTAACGCCCCACGATCCGCGCCATTTCACCTGAAGGTGTGATGCGGACGGACGTACTCCGAAAGAGCGGGAAACAAGGGCTCTCGGCGGCGGTACGTTGGCGTGGTGCGGCGCATCGGGGAGTTCACCGTGGAACGGCGCCTCGGAGCCGGCGGCATGGGGGTGGTGTACCTGGCGCGCAGTGCCGCCGGGCGGCAGGTGGCGCTGAAGGTGATCCGCCCCGAGTACGCCGACGAGCCACAGTTCCGGGCCCGGTTCCGGCGCGAGGTCGCGGCGGCCCGCAAGGTGAGCGGGGCCTTCACCGCGCCCGTGGTGGCGGCCGACCCGGACGGGGACCCGCCCTGGCTGGCCACGCAGTACGTCGTCGGTGACTCGCTGGACGCCCGGGTGCGCTCCGGCGGCCCGCTGCCCGCCGCCGACATCGTCAGACTCGCCGGGCAGTTGGCGGAGGCGCTGCGCGACATCCACCAACAGGGCATCGTGCACCGCGATCTGAAGCCCGCCAACGTACTGCTCGCCGAAGACGGCACACGGGTCATCGACTTCGGCATCGCGCGGTCCGTCACCCAGAGCCGGGCCCTGACCCGCGGCGACGCGATGGTGGGCACCCCCGCCTTCATGGCACCGGAGCAGTTGACCGCCGCCCGGTCCGTCTCCCCGGCGACGGACGTGTTCGCGCTCGGATGCGTCCTGGCTTTCGCCGCGTCGGGCCGCAGCCCCTTCGAGGACCCCGACGCGGCGGGCCTGGAGCCGATCGCCGTCGCCTTCGCGGTGGTGCACCAGGAGCCGGACCTGACCTGTCTCTCCGGAGCGTTGCGTGCACTGGTGGCCCGCTGTCTCGACAAGAACCCCGCCCGCCGGCCCGGCCTGGAGGAGGTACTGCGCCTGGCGACCCGAGCCGGTCAGGGCATCGACCGGACCGACAGTGTGCGACCCGTGCGGCGCCGTCGGCCCGGCCGGACATCGCTCGCCGCGCTGGCCCTGCTCGCCACCCTGGTCGTCCCGGGCGACGTCCCCTCACCCGCGCCGTCGACGCACCTGCCGTGCGCCGACGGGCTGAGCGCCATCGGCGAGGGCCGGATGCGCAGATGCGTCGGCCTGCTCGACACGGACGCCTCGCTCACGCGACTGCGCCGCTCGTCGGCCCGGACCGTCGCCCCGGTGCTGGAACTGATCGCGGCGGAGAACCGGCGGGTCATGGCGGCTGCCGCGAAGCCGGGCGGTCGGCCGTACGTCTCGATGGTGTATTTGACGCCCCTCACCGAGGAGTTCGACGGCGACGCCGCGATGCAGGCCGTCGGGCGCGATCTGGAGGGGGCTCACTTCGCCCAGCTCAGAAGCAACGGAAGGCTGTCCGGCCCGAGCGAAGGCCCTCCGGTCCGGCTGTTGTTCGGACAGACCGGAGGCTCCGCCGAGCAGCGGAACCATGCCGTCGGCCAGGTGTTGAGGGCCCGCCGCGCCGAGCGCATCGTGGCGGCGCTCGGGCTCGGCGGCAGCACCGCCTCCAGCCAGGACATGGTGGAGGAGCTGACGGCCGGCGGCCTGCCCGCGTTCGGTTCGGTGCTCACCGCCGACTCCTGGGCCGCCGTGCCGGGCCTGGCGCGGGTCGCGCCGACCAACGCCGACCAGGCGGCGGCCGCCGTACGCCATCTGTCGACCGGCGCACTCGCCCGCGCCCGGATCCTCTTCGTGCAGGACATCGCCCCCGGTGACCAGTACACCAGCACCCTCGCCCAGCAGTTCCGGGCGCGCATCCCGCCCGGCCGGCTGGTCCGGCCCGAGCCCACCCTGTTCGACTCCTCACGACGCGGCCCGTCCGACTTCCGGGCCCAACTCGCCGACTTCTGCGAGGTGAAGCCGGACGTGGTCTACTTCGCGGGACGCGGCACCACGCTTCCGCAGCTCCTGACCGGCCTGGCCGCACGCCGGTGCCTCGACCACCGGGTGACCGTGATGTCCGGCGACGACACCATGATGGTCAGGCACACGAACGGCTTCGACACGCGCGAACTGGCCGACGTACTCAGCAAGGGACGCATCGACCTGCTCTACACCGGCCTCGCTCACCCGGAAGCATGGGACGCGCGACCCGACGCGTTCGACCGGGACTTCCTCGCACCCTTCCGCGACGGCACCTTCGCCCGCACGTTCCCGTACGGCGACCTCGAGGACGGCCGGGCCATCATGATGCACGACGCCCTCCTCACCGCGGCCCGAGCGGTCCGCGAGACACCACCGGCAGGGACACCGACCGTTTCCGACGTCTTCCGCACGCTGTCCCGGCTGCGGAAGAAGGGCGCCCTGCCGGGCGTGAGCGGCTGGATTGCCCTGGGGAACGACGGCGCCCCCAGGGACAAGGCGATCCCCGTCCTGCGCATCACCCCGGACGGACGCACCACCGCCGTCACGGTCACCTCGGCCGACGGCTCACCCCAGGACGGGCCGTCCTGAACCACGCGGTACAGCCGCCGGTTCACCGCCGCGCGCGGGTGGGGACGCCGGCGGATGTCAGGGGACGCGGTAGCCGCGGAAGGTGACGTGTTTGCGGGTCTTGAAGCCGAGCCGTTCGTAGAGGGCGATCCCGCCGGTGTTGGCTTCGGCCACGTGCAGGAAGGGTCGTTCGTTCCGGGCCAGGACGCGTGTCGCGACTGCCGTGATGAGGTGTGCGGCGTGGCCTTGTCCGCGTGCTTCGGGGGCGGTGCAGACAGCGCTGACCTCGGTCCATCCCGGTGGGCGGAGTCGTTCGCCGGCCATGGCCACGAGTGTGCCGTTGTGGCGTATGCCGAGGTACGTGCCGAGTTCGTGAGTGCGGGGCCAGAAGGGCCCTGGGCCGGGTCCGTGCGACCAGGTCGAGCATCTCGGGCACGTCGGCGGCGCCCAGTTCGACGACACCGGTGGTGGTCCGGGCGTGGGGAGGGGCGGGGCGGTTGTCGCCGGGCCAGATCATCTGGCGGCCTTCGAGGGTGAAGACCGGGTCCCAGCTCGGGGGAGGAGTCGCGGAGCTGCTGAACATGTCGGCGAACTCGCCTGGGCCCAGGAGGCGCGCCAGGTCTGCCCAGGCCTCCGGATCGGGGTCGGTGGGCACCGCGCTGAAAGTCGCCACATCGGGCAGATAGGTGACGGCTCGGCCGACTCGGCGGGCGAGGTGGACGTGGTGACCGCCCAGTGACGCGCCCACCGGATCATCGAGTGGGGCGACGCGCTGTTCCATGGTGCTGATACCTCTCTGAGGACGGCTGACGGGCTATGCGTCGCCCGACCGCGGTGTGGTGGCGCCGTTCGGGGACGTCTCGGCTTTCGTGTGGAGGATGTCGCGGGCCTGTTCCGCGGCGCGGGTGATGCTCTCGCCGACGAAGTCGACGAAGCGGGCGATGTTCTCGAGCCGGACGGCGGCCGGGGTGTCCGGGCCGAGGAGGCCGACGCCCCGCCGTGCGGTGTCGGCGAGCTGGGCATGGCCTCGGGCGCTGGCGATCATGCCCTGGTAGAAGACGTCACTGTCGACGACGTAGCGCTCACGGCGGCCTTCGTCGCGTTCCCGGCGGATGAGGCCCTGGCTTTCGAGAAGCGTGACCGCCTTCGAGATGGACGCCGGGCTGACCTGGAGGTGACGGGCGAGTTCTGACGCGGTGAGGCTTCCGGCGTCGTTGGTGTAGAGGCAGGTCAGCACCCGGGACATCATCTTGGGCAGACCCTGTTGCATGAGGAGGGTGGTGAACGCCTCCTCGTACTCGCGGACCGCCTCGGCGTCGCGTCCATGGGGCTGCGGGGGCGCCTCCGGTCCGCGGGGCGCGGTCTGCCTGCGCCGGTGGGTGCGGCGTTCGGTGGCGCGGTGGGCGAGGTCGGCGCGGTAGGTGGCGGGACCGCCGTTGCGCATCACCTCGCGCGTGACCGTCGAGGTCGGGCGGTCCAGACGCCTGGCGATCTCCGCGTAGGCGAGGCCGTCGGCCAGTCCCAACGAGATCTGCTGGCGCTCCTGCTGGGTGAGTCTGCCTCCCGGCATCGCGGCCTCCTTCGTGGTCCGTGGTCTCTGCACCATAGCGTTCACCCTGAAACCATTGCAACGCTGCGGTCAGGTGATGTTGCGTTAGATTCAAGGCCATTGCAACGATTTCGCTGCGATGACCTGCACTTATGGCGTTTCTATGCAATGAATACGTTGCCGAGTTCATGAACGCAACGTAGCGTTTCCTTCGTCAGAAACAACGGACCGAAGGAGCGCACGATGCAGAAGTTCGACACCCCCACCCAGGTCTCCGCCGTCCTCGACATCCCGGCGGGACGCATCAGGTTCATCGCCGCCGACCGGGCCGACACCACGGTGGAGATCCTGCCCGCGGACGCCTCCAGGAGCCGCGACGTGAAGGCGGCCGAGCAGATCGAGGTCGCCTGTGGCGACGGGGTCCTGCGGATCGAGGCCCCGCCGGCGAAGAACCGGATCCTCGGACACCCCGGCTCCGTCGAGGTGACGGTCCAGCTGCCCACCGGCTCCCACGTCGAGGCGAAGGCGGCGGACGCCGAACTCCGTGGCGTCGGACGGCTCGGCGACGTCACCTTCGAGGGCGCGCAGGCCACAGTCAAGCTCGACGAGACCGAGAGCGCCCGCCTCACCCTCCAGGCCGGCGACATCACGGTCGGCCGCCTGAACGGCCCCGGCGAGCTCAGCACCCGCAAGGGCGACCTCCGCATCACCGAGGCCGTGCGCGGCACGCTCACGCTGCGGACCGAGCACGGCGACATCTCGGTCGGCGCCGCCCGTGGAGTCTTCGCCTCCCTGGACGCCGGCACCGGCCACGGCCGCATCCACAACACGCTCAAGAACGCCGACGGCGCCGACGCCGCCCTGGCCATCCACGCCACCACCGACTACGGCGACATCACCGCCCGCAGCATGTAGCCGCCCACGGCCTCAGTGGGAGCACCGCTCACGTCCGTTGTCCGAGGGCGGCGCACACCGACACCGCGTCGGCGTCCGCCGCCAGCGCGAGAACGGTCAGCACCTCGAGCAGCCGGCTCGCGCCGCTGGGCGCCGCACTGATGAGGGTGGGGCGGTGGCTGGAGAGGCGTGGCCATCTCATGCCCGTACCGCCCACCGGTCTGCGGACCGCCGAGCCGCCCCGAGAATCCCTCGAAGGCCGGTACGTCTCGGGAGCGATGCCGTGGCAGGACAGGAGATGAATGGGGGTAACCGGATCGGACAGCACGGTTCAGACCACAGCCCCCGCGCCAAGGAGTGTCCACGCCATGGGTACCGCCGTCCACGTCCCACAGACCCGGGACATGATCGGGGAGGAGCTCTCCGGGGACGAGGCGTTCACCGCCTTGCGCCGCTACGGAGGGCTGCGGCTGCTGGCCGACTCCTTCGTACGGTTCCGCTACGCGGACGGTTTCACCAACGCACGCGCACTCGCCTTCCAGGTGGTGCTCGGGCTGGTTCCGTGCACCGTGGCGCTCGTCGGGCTGGCCACGTCGGTGCACACGGAGGGGGTGGGCCGGGTCATCGAGCTCACGCTCGGCCGGATCGTGCCCGGCGCCAGCGCCGACATCGTCGAGGACGCCTTCGAGGGGACGCGGCGCACCGCTCACGGAGATGTGTGGAGCACGCTCGCCCTGTGGCTCGGCCTGGGCTTCGCGTTGCTGAACCTGGCTTCGGCCATGGGCCAGATCGAGCGGGGCGCCAACCGTATCTACGGCATCGAGCGTGACCGTCCCTTCCCGCGCAAGTACGCGCGGGCGATCGTTCTCGCGCTCGCCGCCGGTCTGCCCCTGGTGTCGGGGTTCGTCGTCCTCGTCGCCGGCGAAGCCGTGGGCGAGGCGGTGGCGGAGACGGCCGGCTGGGAGGGCGGCGGGCCGCAGTGGTGGGGCGTGCTCGACTTCCCGGTGGGGCTGGTGCTGGCCTGGGTGGCCTCGGCCGTGATCTTCCGCTGGTCGCCCCGCCGCGTCCAGCCCGGCTACACCTGGCTGGCCTTCGGCTCGGCCGTGCACCTGCTGCTGTGGGTGTCGGCCACGTGGCTGCTCGCCCTGTACGTCGAGCGGAGCGGCGCCTTCGGCGCCGTGTACGGGCCGCTCACCGCCTTCGTCGCCCTGCTGCTGTGGGCCAACCTCACCGCTGTCGCGCTCTTCCTCGGCATCGCCTTCGCCGCCCAGCTGGAGGCGGCCCGCGCCGGCATCGAGCAAGCCGCCCGACCCGACCCGGGCCCCGGCCGCTGAGGCCGCACGGACGGTCGAGGCACGCTGCCGCCTGCTCAGCCACGCGCCGCGGCGGTCACCGTCGCGGGGTCCTCCCCGGTCAGTTCGACGATGCGGTGCGGCGGCACACCGGCGGCCAGCGCGCGTCCGATCAGGCCGTCCCGGCCGTCCGAGATGTCACGGTAGGTGAGCAGCTCCTCCTCGATGCCGGCCAGCGACTCCGGCGCCATCAGATGACGGACCCGGCTCAACTCCTCATCGCTCAACGGCACGGGCAGCCGTTCCGCTCCATCCGGGACGGCCGCCGTCTCCTCCGGCGGCAGCAACCGCAGGTGCGGAGAGCCCGGCGTACTGCCCTGGGCGTCCAGCCACGCACGTACCGCGGGAGTCTCCATGCACGCCAGATCGCCGACGGCGGCGGGCACCACGCCGAGCGGCACGGACGCGTCGTCGAGCAGGAAGAGGTAGGCGTCGTCGGTCATCGTCGGCTCCTTCTCCACGGGGGGTGGTCGACCTCCCTTTACCCCGCCGCGCCCGGATTACCGCCGTCTCACCCTGCCGGGTCACCACTGAAACGGCCACTGGGGTCACACCCTCACTCGCTGCTCCTCCAGATGTCCGTGAACCGGTCGAGCAGCGCGGCCGCCGCCGTCACGTCGTCCGTGAGCGGCCGGTCGGCCGGATCGTCGTCGAGCACCGAACCGGCGAGCTCCAGTGCACGGCCGACCGGAAGCCCCGGCTCGACCCTGAGACCCCGCTGGCGCAACGCCCGTACGGCGGCGACGAGTTCACAGCCGACCACGAGACGGAACGCGTCGCACAGCCGCAACGTCTGACGCGCGGCCAGCGAGGCGAAGCTGGCCTGTTCCTCGACGCCCCGGGAGAGGACGGCGTGGCCGAGCGACGCGGGTGCCGAGAACGCCCGCAGGTCGCCGAGGGCGGCACCGGCGGCGTACTCCAGGATCATCACGCCGGACGAGGCGGGCTCCGGGTCGGAGAGGAAGGGGCGCAGCCGGGTGTAGGTGGGCTCGTTCAGGGTCGCGAGGCGGGAGGTCGACAGGCGCGCCACCTGCGTCAGTGACAGCCTGAAGTGGTCCAGGGCCAGGGCGAGTTGAGCCTGGTAGAAGCCGCCGTGGTGGTAGGCCGCCATCTCCTCGGGGAAGATGAGCGGGTTCTCGGCGGCCGCGTTGATCTCGATGGCGACGACCTCTTCCAGGGTGTCCGCGGCGTCGTGCGCCGGGCCGTGGATCTGGGGCAGGCACCGGAAGCCGTACGGGTCCTGGAGACGGTCGAGCGGCGGGGTCGGACGATCGGCCGCCCCGATCAGCCCCCGCATACGGCGGGCGACTTCCGCGCAGCCGCGGTGCGGGCGGGCCGCGTGCACGGGGGCGGCGTACGCCTCGTGCGAACCGTCGACGGCCAGCAGCGACAACGCGGCGACGACCTGGGTGGCCTCCAGCAGCCCCCGCAGTTCGTGCAGGGCGAGGGCCGACTGCCCGAGGGTGAGGGCGTTGCTGCTGATGAAGGCCAGCGCGTCGTTGTTGTCGAGCGGCAGGGGCTCCGGCGCGGTGGCGCCGTGCCACGGATGCTCTCCCGCCAAGGCCAGCCCCGCCTGCGCCAGGGCCGCGATGTCACCGGTGCCGACGGAGCCGAACTCGTTGACGACCGGGTACGCCCCGCTCTCCAGCGACTCGCACAACGCCGTCACGACGCTGGGCCGCAGCCCCGCGCCGCCGGCCAGCAGCTGGTTGGCCCGAACGGCGAGCATCGCACGCACCTGACGGGCGGGGAGCTCTTCCCCGATGGCACCGGCGTGGCTGCGCAGCAGTCGCAGACCGTGCGCGGCGTCCGCACCGCTGGGCACATCCTCGTTCCGTTTGGCGCCGACGCCGGTGGAGCGGCCGTACACGCGGCCGGTCGCGGCGATCTGGCGGGCGGCGTTCCAGGACTCCTCGACGCGCCGCATCGCCTCGCTCCCGGGGACCGGCCGAGCCGTTCCACGAGCGAGCCGTACGACGTCCGCCACGCCGAGGCCTGCGCCGTCGAGGACGACAAGACCCGAGCCTTTGTGGCGCACATCCCTGGGTTCGTCCACAATCCGAGACGACATCAAGCCCAAACACCCCTCAATCCAGACACTCCATCTCGCCTTGCGGAAATCCGTTACCTCGGATTAACGCCGACCCGTTGACAAGTTATTCACGTACCGAGAACTCTGCATGAGGTTATACAGCCGGGCAAGGGGCATCTCATGATTCAGTTCGACGCAGTGCACAAGCGCTTCCCCAATGGCGCCGAGGCAGTCCACGACCTATCCCTCGACCTGCCGGAAGGGGGCGTGACCGTGCTCGTCGGATCCTCCGGTTGCGGCAAGACGACCACTCTGCGGATGATCAACCGGATGGTCGAACCGACCTCCGGCACCATCCGTGTCGGCGGCAAGGACGTCCAGCAGCAGGACGCGGCCGAACTGCGGCGCTCCATCGGGTACGTCATCCAGCAGGCCGGCCTCTTCCCGCACCGCACGGTGCTCGACAACGTCGCCACCGTGCCGCTGCTGCTGGGCCATGGCCGCAAGCAGGCGAGAGCCCGCGCGGCCGGGCTCCTCGAAACCGTCGGCCTCGCCGCTGACGTCGGCAAGCGCTACCCGCACCAGCTCTCGGGCGGCCAGCAGCAGCGCGTCGGTGTCGCCCGCGCCCTGGCCGCCGACCCGCCCGTCCTGCTCATGGACGAGCCCTTCGGCGCGGTCGACCCCGTCGTACGCAGCCAGCTCCAGGACGAGCTGCTGCGACTGCAGGAGGAGTTGAACAAGACGATCGTCTTCGTCACACACGACATCGACGAGGCCGTACGACTGGGCGACCGGATCGCGGTCTTCCGCACCGGCGGCCACCTCGTCCAGTGCTCCTCGCCCACCGAACTCCTGGCCCGCCCGGCAGACGACTTCGTGGCCGGCTTCCTCGGCGCCGAGCGCGGCCTCAAGCTGCTCTCCCTGAGGACCCTCGCCGCCGTCCCGCAGGGCCCGGCTCCCGGGGGCGGCGGCACCTGGACGCTCGTCCTCGACGAGGCGCGCAAGCCGCTGCACTGGGCTTCGGAGGACGGCGAGGTGCCGGTGCGGCCCCTCAAGGACACCGACTCCCTGCTGTCAGCACTCAACGAGTCCGTGGCCTCCCCGACCGGCCTGATCGCTCGCGTCGACGCCGCCGGGACCCTCACCGGCGTCTCGTCCCGCGACGACATCCACAGCCACGCCGGTCAGGCCCACAGCGAAGCGCGGGTGGCCGCATGACCCTCGACTGGTCGTGGATATCCGGCCACACCGACGATTTGACCACCCTCACCCTCTCCCACCTCCAGGCCGCCCTGACCGCGGTCCTGCTCGGCCTGCTGATCTCCCTTCCTCTCGCGGTCGTCGCACACCGCGTCCGCCCCCTGCGCGGCTTCCTCCTCGGCATCTCGAACGTCCTGTTCACGATCCCGTCGATCGCGATCTTCGTGCTCCTTCTTCCGGTGAGCGGCCTGACCCGCACCACCACCGTCATCGGCCTGACGATCTACACCCTGGTCGTCCTGCTCCGGAACACGGTCGAGGGCCTCGACTCCGTCCCCCTGAAGACGAAGGAGGCGGCCAAGGCCATGGGCACGCGCCCCTTGCGGACGCTCCTCACCGTCGAGCTCCCCCTCGCCCTCCCCGTGATCATGGCGGGGGTCCGGATCGCGACGGTCATGTCGATCTCGCTGGTCTCCGTCGCGACGTACATCGGCGACGGCGGACTCGGCCAGCTCTTCACCGACGGCTTCCAGCGCAACTTCCCCACCCCAGTGATCGCGGGCGTGGCCCTCACGATCCTCCTCGCGGTGGCCGCGGACGCCCTGCTGGTCGCGCTCCAGTACGTCCTGACCCCCTGGAAGAGGCGGCGAGCCTGACATGTACGAACTCTTCGAGAACCTCGGCACGTGGCTGGTCAGCGACGCTCAGTGGTCCGGCCCGGACGGCATCGGCCACCGTCTCGCCGAACACCTCCAGTACTCGCTCCTGGCCACGCTCATCGCGGCCGCCATCGGCCTCCCGCTCGGCCTGCTGATCGGACACACCGGTAAGGGCGCGTTCGTCGCGATCAACCTCGCGTCCTTCGGCCGCGCCCTCCCGACCGTCGGGCTGGTCGTGCTGGTCTTCCTGGCCGGCGGTCTGTCGATGCTGCCGGTGTACGTCGCGCTGGTCGCCCTGGCGGTACCGGCGATCGTCACCAACACCTACGCGGGCATGACGGCCGTCGACCCGGATGTGAAGGACGCCGCGCGCGGACAGGGGATGCGCGGCCATCAGGTCCTCGCTCACGTGGAACTGCCCCTCGCCCTTCCGCTGATCATGACGGGGCTGCGGCTGGCACTGATCCAGGTGGTGGCCACGGCCACGATCGCCGCGTACGTCTCCTTCGGCGGGCTGGGCCGCTACGTCTTCGACGGCCTGGCCCAGCGCGACCTCGTGCAGGTGCTCGGCGGCGCGGTGCTGGTCGCCTTGGTCGCCGTGGTCCTCGACGTCGGCCTCGCCGGCCTTCAGCGCTTCCTCTTCCGTCACCGCACTGCCTAGGGAATCCGCAATGAATCGTCGCACTCTCATCGGCGGCCTGTTCGCCGCCGCCTCCGTCCCCGCTCTCTCCGCGTGCGCAAGCGGCATCACTTCCCTCGACGGCCAGGGCGGCTCGACGACCGGCGGTGGCTCGAGCAGAGGCGGAGTCACCATCGGCACCGCCAACTTCACCGAGAACCAGGTGCTCGGCTACCTGTACGCCGCCGTCCTGGAGGCAGCCGGCGTGAAGACGACGGTCCGCCCCAACCTCGGCACCCGCGAGATCCTGATCCCCGCCCTCAAGGGCGGCGACATCGACCTCCTGCCCGAGTACCAGGGCGCCCTCCTCCACTACCTGGACCCCAAGGCGACGGCCACGGAGGAGGGCGAGATGCAGAACGCCCTCGCCGCCGCCCTCCCGTCCGGCCTCCAGATCCTGCCGTACGGGATGGCCGAGGACTCGGACGCCTTCGTGGTCACCCGGGAGACAGCCAGGAAGTACGGCCTGGCCTCCCTCGCCGACCTGAAGAAGCAGAACGGCAGACTGGTCATCGGTGCGTCGCTCGAGTACGAAGCGTCAGGTCGCGTGTGGGCCTGAAGGACGTGTACGGGGTGGAGTTCAAGGAATTCAAGTCCCTGGACTCCTCAGGGCCGCTGGTCAAAGGCGCCCTCAAGAAGGGCGACGTGGACGTGGCGAATCTCTTCACCACCGACACCGACATCCAGGACAACCACTGGGTGGTGCTGTCGGACCCGAAGAACCTCATCCCCGGGCAGCACGTCGTTCCTCTCATCGCCGACCGCAAGGCCGACTCCAGGGTCCGCAAGGCCCTCGCCCGTCTCGGCAACGTCCTGACGACCGCCCAGCTCACCGAACTCAATCGGCAGGTGGACAAGGACAAGAAGGACCCGAGCGACGTGGCCGACGCATACGCCGAACAGCACGGACTGACTCAGTAGGAGGCGGTGAGGAACATGCCTGTCGGCCTGGGTGGAGCTCCAACCCCTGGGGCTTCACACGGTCAGACCGGCAGGCTGAAGGGAGGGTGCGCGCCGTTGAGGAAGTAGTCCCCGACGTCGCGGAGCCGGTGGGTGACGGGCTCGTACAGCGTGTGGGTCCGGGCGTTGCGCCAGAAGCGGTCGAAGCCCAGCCGCGCGGACGCGGAGCGGGCGCCGATGATGTCGAGGGCACGGGCGGTGCACTCCTGCGCGGCCTTGGAGGCGGCGGCTTCCGCCATGGCCACGAGAACGGAGATCTCGGCGTACTCCTCGTAGGTGATGTCTTCGCCGCGTACGAGCCCGCCGTGCACGGCTTGCTGTGCCTGGTCGGTGAGAGCCGACGCGGAGCGGGTGAGGACGGTGAGTTCTCCGTAGGCGGTGAGCACCTGCGGGTCCTGGGGTGAGCCGACGGGCCAGTCCGGGTGCCAGGGGGAGTGGCCCGCCCTGCTGTAGTCACGGGCTTCGGCGAGCACTCCCTCGGCCATGCCGAGACGGAGCTGGACGGACAGGAGCCGGCCGACCGGTGAGGCCAGTGCCGTCAGGGGCGCCAGGACGTCCTCGTCCGCGGACAGGGAGCCGAGTACGTCGTCGGCGGCGATCGGTGCACCGTCGAACTCGACGCTCCCGCCTGCCGCGAGCCGCTGTCCGAACGGGTCGGCGTCGGCGTCGATCCGTACACCCCGACGGCCGGGGTCGACCACGACGGCGACTGGTTCGCCGGTGTCGGCCCGTACGGCCCGCACGACGAGGCGGTCGGCGACCAGGACCCCGGTGGTGTAGCTCTGCCGACCGTCGAGGACATGGCCGGCGGCCGTCGTGGCCAGCGTCAGCGGCAGGTCCTGGCGGGCGACACCACCGCCCCAACACCACTGTTTCAAAGCGGACTGCCGCTCGATCTGAGCGGCGAGAGCGGGCTCGGTGAGGAACCCGGCGCTCCACGACAGGAAGTAGTGAGAGCCGAGGAGTTGAGCGATCGCACTGTCGGCTGTGGCGATGTCCCGGACGACGGCGTAGGCCGTGGGCCAGTCCGCGCCGCCGCCCCCGAGCTCGGGCGATATGAGGAGGGGCAGCAGTCCCGACTCGCGCAGCCGGGACACCTCGTCGAAGGGGGCCTTGCCCGCCTGCTCCCTGGCCACCGCGTCCGTGGCCAGGTCCTCCGCCGTCTCGCGGGCCACGCGCAGCCAGTGCGTACGGTCGGGCCCGGTCCGGTCGGATGCCGAGGCGGGGTCGGCCGGCGCGATGGCAACGCCCATGGTGGTGGTCTCCTCAGGGTCGGCGGCAAGCTGCGGTGGTGGGGTCCTCTTGCTGGTCGGGCACGTACGTGCAGCCCGCGCGCCGTACGGTGACGAACTGGAAGATGCCGGACACGAATGGGAAGATGCCGGACATCAACTGCTCGCGCGCATGCACTTGGCGGTCGTCCTTCAGGAGTGCGACGGGCTCACGGGTGCAGCGGGTGGGTGCGCCTGAGCACCTGGGCGGAGAGCGAGGGAGCGGAGCGGCACGCGCGATGTGTGAGTCGCGTGCCTCACCCGAGACAGCAGGCGGCGCTGACGACGTGACCAAAGTCGACATGCCGACGACGAACGAGTCGTTGCTGTGTGTGGGACATGTACATCATCCTGCGCACCTGCCGGGTGAGACGTCAACGCTTCCCTAGTAAATCGATGGGAAATGTAGGGAAAGCCACACCGGACGGACCCGGAATTCATGCACCTGCAATGATCTACCCCGCAACTGCCTGCTAGACATGCCTCCGTGGCACAATCGATC
Source organism: Streptomyces viridochromogenes DSM 40736 (assembly GCF_000158955.1). Taxonomy (GTDB): domain Bacteria; phylum Actinomycetota; class Actinomycetes; order Streptomycetales; family Streptomycetaceae; genus Streptomyces; species Streptomyces venetus. Next base: position 8,409,526 of record NZ_GG657757.1, read on the forward strand.
GACGTTCGTGGTGGCGAAACCCTGGCCAACCCGAGCACGCACCCTCTGGACAACGCGGTCTGGGCCGCACTGACCGGCCCGCACGCCCGCTTCGCCGAACGCCTCGGCCGCGCCGCCCGCTACCCGGCCGACGTCTACGACTTCGCCGCCCTCGCCGATCCGGCCGACCCGGCCGCGTGGGCCGACCTGCGTAGGCTCGTCGGTCCCGGAACCGTCGTACGGATCAAGCCGGTCGAAGAGGTCCCTTCTGGTTGGGACGTCATCGGCGGCGGTCTGGGAGTGCAGCTCGTCGACACCGCCCTGCGGGCCGAGCCCGCCCCGGAAGCCGTCGGGCTCGGACCCGACGACGTACCCGAGATCCTCGACCTGGTCGCCCGCACCAGACCGGGCCCCTTCCTGAAACGCACCGTCGAACTGGGCACCTACCTCGGCATCCGGCACCAGGGCCGGCTGATCGCCCTGGCCGGCGAGCGGATCCGGCCGCCCGGCTGGACGGAGATCAGTGCCGTCTGCACCGCTCCGGAGCATCGTGGCCGCGGTCTGGGCACGCGTCTCGTACGTGCCGTCGCCGCCGGCATCCGTGCCCGCGGCGACATCCCGTTCCTGCACGCCGCCGCGGGCAACACCCAGGCGATCCGCCTGTACGAGTCCATCGGCTTCACCCTGCGCCGCCGTTCGCCCGTCCTGCTGGTCCGCAGCCCGGGAACACAGCACGAGGCGCGGCCGTTGTGACCGACGACGAGATGCGCGAGGCGCCGAAGCGCCCGACCCGACGGACGGAGGTGGCGGACATGACGCGCATGTTCCACGCCGTCCATCTCCACTCCCGGCCCCACATAGATCTCCAGCGCGTGGCCGGCGCGCTCTGTTGCTCCTGACCCGCTCCTTCACCTCGCCGCCCTCTTGCCGGAGGAGCCGGCGTTCTCCTTGCGGACTTCCAGGAAGGCGCTGACTCGTGTCCTCAACTCCCTCTTCTTCCCTGCACCTTGCCGTCGCCCTGGACGGCACGGGCTGGCATCCCGCCTCGTGGCGCGAGCCGGTGGCCCGCCCCCGGCACCTGTTCACCGCCCGGTACTGGGCCGACCTCGTCGCCGAGGCCGAGCGCGGTCTGCTCGACTTCGTGACCATCGAGGACGGCCTCGGCCCGCAGTCCTCCCACTGGCTGGACCCGGACGAGCGCACCGACCAGGTGCGCGGCCGTCTCGACGCCGTACTCATCGCCTCCCGCGTGGCACCGTTGACCCGCCACATAGGCCTGGTGCCGACGGTGGTCTCCACCCACACGGAGCCGTTCCACATCTCCAAGGCGATCGCCACGCTCGACTACGTCAGTACCGGCCGCGCCGGCCTGCGCGTGCAGGTCACCGCCCGGCCGAACGAGGCCGCGCACTTCGGCCGCCGCACCATCCCGCGCATCCAGGCCTACGACAGCCCCGCCGCCCGGGAGGTGGTGACCGACCTCTTCGACGAGGCCGCCGACCATGTCGAGGTGGTGCGTCGCCTCTGGGACAGCTGGGAGGACGACGCCGAGATCCGGGACGCCGCCACCGGCCGCTTCATCGACCGGGACAAGCTGCACTACATCGGCTTCGAGGGCCGCCACTTCAGTGTCAAGGGCCCGTCCATCACGCCCCGGCCGCCTCAGGGCCAGCCGATCGTCAGTGCTCTCGCCCACGACACCGTTCCCTACCGTCTCGTGGCCCGCGCCGCCGACGTCGGCTACGTCACCCCGCACGACACCGGCCAGGCCCGCGCCATCGTCGCGGAGATCCGCGCCGAACAGGCGGCCGCCGGTCGCGTCGACGAACCGCTGCACCTCTTCGGCGACCTCGTGGTCTTCCTGGACGACGACCCCGCTGAGGCCGCGGCCCGCCGCGAGCGCCTCGACACCCTCGCGGGACAGACGTACACGAGTGACGCCCCGATCTTCACCGGTACGCCCTCCCAACTCGCGGACCAACTCCAGGAGTTGCAGACGGCGGGCCTGACCGGCTTCCGACTGCGACCGGCAGTCGCCGGCCATGACCTTCCGGCGATCACACGGGGCCTGGTGCCCGAACTCCAGCGCCGCGACGCCTTCCGCCACACGTACGAGGCCGACACCCTGCGCGGGCTGCTGGGCCTGGCCCGCCCCGCCAACCGCCACGTCGCAGACTGAGCCGGACGGAGAGACGACCACCATGAGCAAGCCGCTGAAGCAGATCCACCTGGCCGCCCACTTCCCCGGCGTCAACAACACCACGGTGTGGAGCGACCCGCGCGCCGGCAGCCACATCGAGTTCAGCTCCTTCGCGCACTTCGCGCAGACAGCCGAACGCGCCAAGTTCGACTTCCTGTTCCTCGCCGAGGGGCTCAGGCTCCGCGAACAGGGCGGGAAGATCTACGACCTGGACGTCGTCGGCCGCCCCGACACCTTCACGATCCTCGCCGCACTCGCCGCCGTCACCGAGCACCTCGGCCTCACCGGCACCATCAACTCCACCTTCAACGAGCCCTACGAGGTCGCCCGCCAGTTCGCCAGCCTCGACCACCTCTCCGGTGGCCGCTCCGCCTGGAACGTCGTGACCTCGTGGGACGCCTTCACCGGCGAGAACTTCCGCCGCGGCGGCTTCCTACCACAGGAGGAGCGCTACTCCCGCGCCAAGGAGTTCCTGGCCACGGCGAACGAGCTCTTCGACTCCTGGCACGGCGACGAGATCCTCGCCGACCAGGAGACCGGCACGTTCCTGCGCGACGCGAAGGCGGGCTCCTTCGTCCACACCGGGCAGCACTTCGACATCCACGGCCAGTTCAACGTCCCTCGCTCCCCGCAGGGCCGCCCGGTCGTCTTCCAGGCGGGCGACTCCGAGGAGGGCCGCGAGTTCGCCGCCTCGGAGGCCGACGCGATCTTCAGCCGGCACGCCACCCTGGAGGCCGGCCAGGCCTTCTACACGGACGTCAAGAGCCGCCTCGCCAAGTACGGCCGCCGCCCCGACCAGCTGCTGATCCTGCCCGCCGCCACCTTCACGCTGGCCGACACCGACGCCGAGGCGGAGGAGCTGGCCAAGGTGGTGCGCCGCCAGCAGGTCAGCGGCGCCACCGCCATCAAGCACCTTGAGTTCGTCTGGAACCGGGACCTGTCATCCTACGACCCGGACGGGCCGCTCCCCGACATCGACCCCGACGTCAGCGACAACCACATCTCCAAGGGTCGCGCCCAGGTCCGCATGTACCGCGACCCGCTGACCACCGCCCGCGAGTGGCGCGAGCTCGCCGCGGCCAACAACTGGTCGATCCGCGACCTGGTCATCGAGACCGGAAACCGGCAGAACTTCATCGGCTCGGCCGAGACGATCGCCCGCACCATCGACGACCTGGTGCAGGCAGACGCCAGTGACGGCTTCATCCTCGTCCCGCACATCACCCCGACCGGCCTCGACGAGTTCGCCGACAAGGTCGTCCCGCTGCTCCAGGAACGGGGCGTCTTCCGCACCGAATACGAGGGACCGACCCTCCGCCACCAGCTCGGCCTCGCCCACCCCGACGACCTACAGGGTGAGCAGCGGGCGGCGTCGTGAAGCCCTTGCGATCACCCTGATCGCGAGGTCCTTGACAACGTCCTGCTCGCCGAGGAACTGGGCTTCGACGGGTTCGGCGTGGTGGTGGGGAGTGAGGGGGGCGGTCCGAGCGGCCGTTCATCTCCTCCCCAACCGACCGTCGTGCTCAGCCACCTCGCGGCACTGACCCGGCGCATCCGCCTCTTCATTCACCGGCGGCCGCCGACAACACAGCCCCCAGCAGCAGGGCCGACGACGCCTCCGGAGCCTGTCCCGCGGTGTCCACGATGACCCGGTCCCGGTCCCACGGCTCGTACTCCCGGTCGAGGATCTGCTGCCAGCAGGGCAGCGGCAGACCCGGGATGTCGACCGACCGCGACGTCGCGCGCAGCCGGTGCTCGACCGGGTCGGAGCAGACGACCTCCACCTCGACGCAGGGCACGCCCGCCCGTGCGGCCGCGCCCCGCCAGGCCTCCCGCGTCACCGCCAGCGGGTTCACCGACTCCGCGATCACGGTCAGGCCCTGCCGCAGATGCTCCTCGGCCAGGGCGTACCCGACGACGTAGCCCGCCGGGCCGACCGGGTGCCGGGCCAGGCCGGACCGGACGAGTGCCTGCTCGATGGTGTCCACGCGCAGGTGAACCGCGCCGACCTCCGCCGCCAGCAGACGGGCGAGCGTGGTCTTTCCGGTGGCGGGCAGACCACCGACCACGACAAGCACGGGGCCGGCTCGCCGTTCGCGATCGGGCGACGACGCGTTGTCCACACGCGGGGAGCTCACTGTGCGGTCCGCCGCTCGTGGGGGATCTGCTCACCGGCCTCGATCGCGACCGGCAGCCGGTTCTCGGTGGGCGGCAGCGGGCAGGTCGCGAAGTCGGTGTACGCGCACGGAAGGTTGGTGGCACGGTTGAAGTCCAGCACCACGGTGCCGTCGGGTCCGGGCGCGTCGATCTGCAGGGCGCGATTGGCCGCGTACGTGGTCACGCCGGAGGTCGCGTCGGTGAACAGCACCATGAGGCCGCCAGGGGTGTTTCCGTTGAACGCGGTCAGGCCCAGCGTCCGGCCGTCGATCCGGAATCGGATCCTGCCGGGTGCGTCGTAGACGTGCTGAAGTCCCTCGGCGACGGCACCCACGGTGGTCGGCCGCGGTTCCGGGAAGGGCGTGTACGTGCCGGTGACCACCCAGCGCGGGTCGGGCGCGTAGGCGGGCGTCCCGGTGAACGCGGTACGCAGCGGATGGTCCGGGTGCCGTGGCCGGATCACGTCGTGGCCGCCGCGCTTGGCGATCTCGATCACGGCAGCGCCCCAGACGGCGGTGACGCCACCGCGTTCCGGGATGGCACCGAATGCGTGCCGCCCGTGCACCGCGGTGCCGTCGACGACGAGTTCCTCCCCCTCGCCGAGCACGACGATGACGCCCTCGTCGCCCGTCGACCAGGTGCCGGGCGCGTCGGGGAAGCGCTGGGGGCCGGTGGCGAGCCAGTGCAGGCCCGTGACGGCAAGGAATCCGTGTTCATGGGCGAGGGTGGAATCCCTGCGCTGATGCCATGCCTCCCATTCGGTGGCGAAGGCGTCGATGCCGGTGGGGGAGTCCTGGACAGTCATGTGTGCTCCTGCGGAATTCGGCACTGATGTCGGGGGGCGTCGCGCGCGGCGGTTTCGCGTACACCGGCAGTGGTCAATGTGATGCGGTGGAGAGAACGCAGATCAGAAGCCGGAGCGAGGCGTCAGCTCTCGGCGGAACAACACGTGGTGGTGACACGCCCGTAGTCAACGTGGCGGCGGGTCACGAGCACGGTCATGGGGCCAGGTAACCACACGCGGGCCGCAACGCACCAGATCGGTTCATCGCCTCGATGTGAGTGCGCGAAGCCCGGACGTAACGGGCACATGGCGTTCGCACGAAAGTATTGTTGCCGGCCCGGTGACCCGGACGTACACGACCTGGAAGCAGCTCTCGGACGAGAACGTCGACGCCCGGGTCTGTTCCGGCATCCACACGCGGTCGGCCGACGAGGCAGGGATCACGCTCGGCACGGACACGGCACGCTACGTCCTGCGGAACGAGAAGAACCTCTTCGCTCCACACTGACCCCGCTACGCGAACGCCCTGTACCCGGCAGGACGGCCGACACCCCCGAACGGGTGGTTCCAACACTCCGACGGCGCATGAGGGCGCCTCACGCGGGGCGGTCGGACGGGGCCACGCCGAAGCTCCATGGAGATGAGCGTGACAAGCCGCCGACAGCCTTCGTCACCGGGACCCGGACGACCACGCGACGGCGGCTCCCGTCGGGAAGCGGCCTGTCTCCCTCAGCCGCGTCCAGTCCCACGGCCCGGGAGTCCTCATGCTCCGTACGAATCCCCCCCGCGTCAGCGTGATCATCCCCGCGTACAACTCCATGCCGGAACTGACGAAGTGCGTCACCTCCGTCATGGAGCAGACACTCGGCCTGGACAAGATCGAGATCATCGCGGTCGACGACGGGTCGACCGACGGAACCGGGGACGAGCTGGACCGGCTCGCCCACACCTGCGCCGCCCTGCGCGTCGTCCACCAGGCCAACAGCGGAGGAGCCGGCGGCCCGCGCAACACCGGCCTGGACATGGCCGACGGCGAGTACGTCTTCTTCCTCGACTCCGACGACTACCTGGGCCCGGACGCCCTGCGCCGCATGGTCGCGATGGCGGACGCGAACCTCACGGACGTGGTCCTCGGCAAGATGGTGTCCGTGGGCGGGCGAGCCGTACCGACGGCCGTCTTCTCCCACAACCAGCCCCGGACGGACATCTTCTCCTCCCACGCCTACCGCACCCTGGGCTGCTGGAAGCTGTTCCGACGCTCGCTGATCGAGCGGCTGGAGCTGAGGTTCCCGCCGTACCGCAACTGCGAGGACAAGCCGTTCACCGCCGCCGCCTTCCTCAACGCCGACGGCATCTCCGTGGTCGCCGACTACGACTGCTACTACTCACGCAACCGCGAGAACGGCAACAACCTCACCCTCACCGCCGCCGACCTCGTCCACCGCATGGACGGCACCCGGCTGTGCTTCGAGACGGTCGCCCGCTACCTGGAACCCGGCCCGCGACGGGACCGGATCATGCGCCGCCATGTGGAGTGGGAGCTGTGCGGCCCCCTGCGCGCCCTGCTGCCCAAGGAGAGCGAACAGCGCGCCCGCGAGTTCTTCTACCCGCAGTTCCGGCACTGGGCACAGAGCTACGCGACCGACGGGGTCTTCCAGCAGCTCACCCCGCCCGACCGGCTGATCGTCCACCTCCTGCGCGCGGACCGCTACGAGGACCTCATGGCCGTGGCACGGAACGCCAAGGAGGACGCGGCGTGCGGCAACATCATCGACAAAGGCCGCGTCTACTGGTGTCACCCCTTCTTCAGGGACCCGGTGAAGGCGGTCCCGGACGTCTGCTTCGACGTCACCGACCGGCTCCCGGTCCACCACGAACTGGCCGAAGCCGCGTGGACCGGCGAGAGTGGTGTGCTCCGGCTCGCCGGCCACGCCCGGATCGAGTCCGTCGGCGCCCTCGAATCCGGGAGCCGACTGATCCTGCGCCCGCGCGGGTTCGAGCACCCTGACATCCGCATGCCCGTGGCCGCTGACGAGACAGTCGGTTTCACCGCCGACATGGACCTGAGCACCGTGGACTCCGGCGCACCCCTCGGCCCCGGCGTGTGGGACCTCTACCTGGACGTGCGCGTCAGGGGAGTCAGCCGGACCGTCCGGCTCCGGCAGGCCCGGACGGACCCGAACGGCAAACGAACGGCTCCGCCGAAGCGCGAGGTGGTCACAGCACCTCGCCCCGGGCACGAGCCCACCACCGCCCGCCCCTTCTTCACCCCCCACGGAAACTTCTCCCTGGAGATCCGGCTGACCGAGGACGAGCCGCCCTGCCACGTGACCGGCATCGCCTGGGACACCTCCGTACCCGCCACCCTCATCGTCACCGGACGCCTGACCGACGAGCCGTCACGCCATCCCAAGCCCACCGCCCTGCGCGCCGAAACCGACTCCGGCTCGGCGCGAGAAGTGCCCCTGCGGTACGCACAGGACGGCAGCCACACCGGCTTCACCGCCCGCCTGCCGGTCAGGGAACTGCCCCCAGGCCACTGGACGCTGACCCTCCGCACCGACGAGCCGAGCCGCCGGATCCCCGTCCCTCCCGCGAAGGGACTGACCGGCACCCACTGGTTCCGCGTCTCCCGACTCGGCCGCCCCTATTACGCCAAACCGCTCCCACGTGGCTCGAAGGGCGCCTTGGTGCTGCGCGTCGCGCCGGTCAGACTGGCGGTGGCCCTGCGTCGCCGGCTCGGTCGATGACGGTCGGCTTCGACGTTCGGCCGCGCGGCCCGGCAGCCGGCGTCCCACCCCGGAGCGGCCCGGCGTCGCCGATCCGCCGCGCGCCGCCGATCCGGGATAACGTCCCTCTGGCTCCGGACGAGTGAAAGGGACATCGTGCAGGTTCAGGTGCGTGGGGAGGGTGTCCGTAAGTGGGTCGTCTTCGGGGCGATCGCGTTCGGGGCACTGTTCATGATCGTCGGACTGATCCTCGCGGGGGTCTCCGTCTCGTACCTGGCGGGAGCGGAGCGTGCCCCGGGCCGGGTGGTGGCCCTGGAGTGGCGTAACGACCACACCAGTTCGTCCCGCAAGAAGAGGGTGAACGACGAGCCCGCGGCCTACCCGGTGATCGAGTTCACGTCGAATGACGGGACCCCGAGGAAGTTCCGGGACGCCGCGGGCACCAACCCCCCGTCGTACGAGGTGGGAGAACAGGTCGAGGTCCTCTACCGCGCGGACTCTCCCGAGGACGCGCGCATCAACGGGTTCGCCTCACTGTGGCTGCTGCCGCTGATCTTCGGTGGCATCGGGCTGTTGTTCTCGGGCATCGGGACGGTCATCGCGCTGGTGATGCGGAGGCACTCCTAGGCGGTGGCAGGACGGGTGACCACACTGATGTTGAACGTGTGAGACCCCACACCGCCCGCGATGCCCATGAACAGCAGGGCGAAGTGCTCCTGCCCACGGGCGGTGGTGATGTCGCCGATGAGGGGACGCCAACCGCCGCCGGGCCTCGGCGAATCGGACCCGGGACCTGGGTGGACCGGCACCAAGGACCTAGGCCACCTGGCCCCTGGTCACCCGCCGCTCACTGTCACCGCCAGGGCTCCGGACCGGTGCCGTCCGTCCATGCCTGGAGGCCTTCCCGGTCCACGCACACGATCCCGCACTGCTCGGCGTACTCCATCGCCGGTTCGGTGAAATGGCTCGTGGTGACCAGCACGGCGACATCGGCCTCGTGGACGGTGAAGCACGTGCCACCGAAGCGCTGGAGGTCCTGCGAGCCGACCCTGTGGGCCTCGTCGTAGCGCTTGCACTGGAGGACGACCCGGAGCCCGTCCGGGGTCACGGCCAGGACGTCGGCGCCCAGGTCCCCGGCCCCTCCCACGATGTCGACGGCAGAGCAACCGTCGCGTTCGCAGAGGGCGGCGATCGCCTCCTCGAACTCCTCCGGCGTCAGAGCGTCGTAACCACCGGCGACGTCAGCGGACACGCGCTGACGCGGGATCGCGAGGGCCTCCAGTTCCTCGGCCGCCTCCCTCGCCGCCTCGTCGAGCGCAGCCGCGGCCCGGCGTGCAGCCCTCATCACGTGCAACCGGCGCCGCAGCCCCAGGAGGCTCGCCACGCCCACGACGACCAGGACGAACACCCAGGCGGGACGACGTTCGACGGAGCCCGCCACCATGCGCACGGCGAATCCGACGACGCTCACGACCACGGCCAGAAAGACGAAGAACAGGGTCGTCGAACGAAGGTCGAACCGGCGCCGGCGGTTCACGGGTGGCGTACGGAGCGTAGGTGCGGTCACGACATGCCCCTCCTCGTGGGACCGACAGCAAGATCGTCCACCGTGTGCCCAAGATCAGGATCTTCATCGTCGTGAGCTCAGCGAAGACTCGTCCCGGACCTGATCCGAAGTGCAGGCATGGAAGCAGGACCAGGGGGTATCCGCGCGGGCGGCGCCTGCTGCATCCTGCTGGCAGCGGCGGTCGGCTTCGACGGTGGGAGGGGTTTGTCATGGCACTCATGAACGGAACGGCGGCGGCAACACAGACATGCGAGTTGCCTGCGGTCGCCGATCCCGCGCGCGTCGCGCCGAAGGACGCCCGCGAACTGTCCAGGCAGTTCTTCGACCGGCTCGCGGTGCTGGAGGAAGGCACGCCGGAGTACCAGTACGCGCGGAACACGCTGATCGAGATGAACATGTCCCTGGTCCGGTTCGCGGCCGGCCGGTTCCGCAGCCGGGGGCCCGAGGAGATGGAGGACATCGTCCAGGTCGGCATGATCGGCCTGATCAAGGCGATAGACCGGTTCGATCTCTCCCGGGAGGCGGAGTTCACCTCCTTCGCCGTCCCCTACATCGTGGGTGAGATCAAGCGCTTCTTCCGCGACACCACCTGGGCCGTGCACGTGCCCCGCCGGCTCCAGGAAGCCCGCGTCCAGCTCGCCCGCGCCACGGAGGAACTGCGCAGTCGTCTGGGCCGTACGCCGACGGTGAAGGAACTGTCGGAGCTGATGAGCCTTCCCGAGCAGGAGGTGCGCGAGGCCCGCATCGCCGCGAACGGCTACAACTCCTCCTCGCTCGACGCCACCATCAGCGGCAGCGACGACGGCGAAGCGGCGCTGCAGGACTTCATCGGTGCCGAGGACCAGGCTATGGAGCTGGTGGAGGACTTCCACGCCCTGGCCCCGCTGCTCGCCGAACTCGACGAGCGGGACCGGCACATCATCCGCATGCGGTTCGTGGAGGAACTCACCCAGGCCCAGATCGGCGAACGTCTGGGCGTCTCGCAGATGCAGGTCTCCCGGCTGCTGTCGCGCACCCTCGCCCGGCTGCGGGAAGGCATGCTCGCCGATCACTGAGCGGGCGCCCGACCGTGCCGAAACGGGATCACTGAACATCACGGTCGGGGGTATTCGGTTCCGGCAAGGTTCCTTCGCACGGAAGTGGTGCCCATGGCCGAGACACGGGACGTCGTCGAGCTCATTCTCCAGGATCACAGAAGGATGGAGGATCTCTTCCGTCTGATGCGCAGCGTCGAAGCCGACCGGGCAGCGGCTCTCTCGGAGTTCGCCGATCTGCTGATCGCACACGCGCTGGCGGAGGAGGCGAAGGTGTATCCCGCCCTCAAGCGCTACAAGAAGATCGACGACGACGAGGTCGAGCACGGCGAGGAGGAGCACGAAGAGGGCAACAAGGCGCTTCTGGAACTCCTGGAGGTCGACGAGGTCGGCTCCGACGAGTGGGACACGAAGCTGGAAGAGCTCGTGGAGGCCGTCACCCACCACGCCGACGAGGAGGAGCGCACCATCCTCAACGGTGCGCGCGAGAACGTCGCCATGGACCGCAGGGAAGAGCTCGGCGAGGCGTTTCTGGCAGAGCGGGAGCGTCAGCTGAAGTCGGGCTGCGGCTCCGTGGACAACGTGCGCCGTATCGTCGGCGCCTGACGCGTCTCGTCGCCACGTCCCCGCCGCGTCCCCTCCACACAGCCGTCACGGCCGTTCGGTCCCGGGCCCGCGAGGGGCTGGTCGACTTTGTGCCCGGCGAGGTCGCGCGTGTGGCGGCGATCTCGCCGGGCGGGGTGCGCGCCCTGTTCGAGTTCCGGATGCTGCTGGAGCCGGAGGCGGCAGCCTCGGTCGCGACGTCGCGTGCGGCGCGCGAGGAACTCCTGACGCCGTTCTGGGAGCTCCTGGAGCAGCTGAACGAGTTCGCCAGTAGCTTCCGGGCCTTGGCCCTGGCCGAGCAGGAGCGGGCCTACCAGGGGTTCTACGAACCTGAGTGAACGCTTCGACCAGGCGGTCATCGCGACGTGCCGGCACCCCTGTCTGGCCCGCACGCTCCGTGACGTGCGCAGCCAGACGGTGCGCCTGCGGGACCTGTCGCACAGCGGCCTCGGGCGCATGCTGACGTCGCTGGAGGAACACCGAGCCATGCTCAAGGCGATCACCCAAGGCGAAGCGTAGGCGGCGTCGGCCGCCTGCCGCCACCACCTCGCACAGACCCTCCAAGCCCTCATCGACAGCCTGACCGGCCAGGACTTCTCCCTCGGGGCGGAGGTGCGGCTGGACTTCGTGAGCTGACACGAGGCCGGCCGGCTGATGGACGAGTTCCAGGACACCTGCGACGTGCTCAGCACGGCGTCGACGCAGCCCAGTCCACGCGCACGGCTCCCGCGGCAGGAAGCGAGCACGGCTGAGGAACACAGACCGGGCCGGTGGTGGCTTTCCCCGGCCGTCGGCACGCGGCACTCCCGGGCGGGAGGGGGGCGACCTCGGATGGCTTACGGTGAGCTGGGCGGAGTGGATGGCGGCGAGCGGCTACGCGTCGCCGGCCGGTGGACAAGGCAGGGGAAGCGTGACGACACAGCGCGGCAATCAGTCGGCGGTAGCCGCCCGGGGGCGTACGGCGGCCGGCCGGGCTCCGGGGCCGCGTGCGGTGGAGATCCGCAACGCTGCCCTCGTCCTGTTCGCCGAGCGAGGGTACGCCGCCACCACGATGGCCGACATCGGCGAAGCGGTGGGGATGCGTGGGCCGAGTCTGTACAAGCACGTGGGGTCCAAGCAGGAACTGCTCACCCAGATCATGACGGGCACGATGGACGACCTGCTGCGGAACCACCGCGCTGCCGTCACGGGATGTGAGGACGTGGTGGAGCGGCTGCGCCGGGCGGCCGAGGCTCATGTCCGCTACCACGTCCGGCACCGCCTCGAAGCGTTCGTGGGGACCCGGGAGATCCGCAGCCTGGAGGAGCCCCACCGTACGGAGGTCCTTCAGCGGCGTGCCGCCTACGAGCAGGCCTTCCGGACGTTGCTCAGCGAAGGCGTGCAGGCCGGGCGCTTCAGTGTCACCACGGTGAAGCTGACCTCCTACGCGATCCTGGATCTCGGGATGGGCGTACCGGTCTGGTACCGCGAGGACGGTGACCTGACGGAGGATCAGGTCGTGTACCAGTACGGCGACTTCGCCCTGCGGCTGGCCGGCGCGCGCTGACTCGACGGAGAGTTCCGTTCAAGCGAAGCACACCCGGTGTGAACCGAATCCGGTTCAAAGTCGTGGACGGTCATGCTGCGCCGCCGCGGTGACCGTGCCCCGCAGTGCTTCGGTGACCCGAGTGGTGAGGCTTCTCATCGTCGCCGCAGGTCAAGTGCCTCGCACGCCCAGGCGCCGGTCCGGCCCTCCGCCCCGCGCCGAGAAAATCCACGCACCGGTCTAGCTGTACTGAGTTCAGTTCTGTAGCGTCCCCGGCGTCGGCAGGTACGGGACCGTGCCGGGAAGGAGAGCCGGAGCATGAGTGCCACTCAGAGTTCCGCCACATCAGGGGCCCAGTCGGCGACCTACGAACCTCGTACGGTGCGCCGCGCGATGCTCGCCGGCAGCCTCGGCACCCTGATCGAGTACTACGACTTCAGCGTCTACGGCTATCTCGCCGTGGTGATCGCGCCGCAGTTCTTCCCGAGCGCGGAGCCGGCGGCCGCGCTCCTGGCGACGCTCGCGGTGTTCGCCACCGGACTGGTGGTGCGGCCGATCGGCGGCGTGTTCTTCGGATGGCTCGGAGACCGATGGGGGCGCCGCAAGGCGCTGGTCTCCTCGGTGCTGTGCATGGGAGTCGCCAGCAGCGCCACCGGGCTGCTGCCGACCTACAGCCAGATCGGCGTGACCGCGGCGGTGCTGCTCCTTCTGTGCCGATTGATGCAGGGCATCTCCACGGGGGGCGAGTCGGTCGGCGCCTACACCTACATCTACGAGTCGGCCCCGCCGCGGCGCAGGGCCTTCCTCGGTGCCGTCACGCCCATCGGGTCCAACCTCGGGTTCATGTTCGCGGCCGCCACGGCCGGGGTGATCTCCGCCCTCGCCACGAAGGACCAGATGGCCGACTGGGGCTGGCGGCTGCCGTTCCTCATGGCCGTGCCGCTCACCCTGTTCTGCCTGTGGGCCCGGCTGCGGATCGAGGACACCCCCGAATTCGAGGAGGCCGCACGGCGCGCCGACATCCCCACCGCTCCGATCCGGGAGGTCCTGGCCACGCACCGCGCGGCGCTGCTGCAGTCCATCGGCCTGTCCATGGCGCAGGGCGGCGCCATCTTCCTCGGCCTGACGTACATCGGCATCCACCTCACCACCGACCTGGGGTACGACCCCACGCAGGTGCTCTGGCTGAGCGCGGGCGTCGTGCTCGTCACCGTGCTGCTCATGGTGCCGGCCGGCTGGCTCGCCGCCCGGTTCGGCTCCCGCCGCATCCTGATGGCGGGGTTGCTGGGATTCCTGCTGACCGCCTATCCCGCGATGATGCTGATGGACCGGCACAACCTGGCCCTGGCCGGCGCCGCTTACCTGCTGTTCATGCTGAGCAGCGCGTTCGTGCAGGTCCCGGCGGCCAGTCTGTGGCCGCACCTGTTCGATCGCCGGGTCCGGTTCACGGGCATGGCGATCGGCTACAACATCGGCACCGTCCTGGCGGGCGGTACCGCCCCGTACATCGCGACCTTCCTGGTCCAGCGCACCGGGAACCAGCTCTCCCCGGCGTTCTTCGTCATGACGGTCTGCGTGATCGGGATCGGGGCCCTGCTCACGGTCCGCAAGGACGTGGGCGCGAAGATGGTCTGAGACGTCCGACGCGGTGACCGCCGGCGCCAGGAGCCCGGCGGTCATCGCGACGCGCTGTCCCGTTGTCTAGTGCCGCGGCAGGCAACGTTCGCCCCGTCGCGACGCCCGGCACGCCCTCTCGCCGCACCGGCCGAAAGCCCAAGTACATCCAGTACGACGGCTTCCGGCCGGCACTCCCCCAAGCTCTTCGAGCAGGGGGTACCCCCAGAGGACGCACCGGACGCCGCTCCTTGACGGGCAAACGTTGCCTGCCGCGGCACTAGCCGCGGGCGTGACCGACGTGGCCGATGGTCTGGCCGCCGTCCACCAGGAACTCCCCGCCCGTGGTGTACGAGGAGTCGTCGCCGGCGAGGAAGAGCACCATGCGCGTGACCTCCTCCGGCTCCCCGATGCGTGGCACCGGCTGGTCGGCGAAGAGCGCGGGGGCGGCGCTCTCCCCCATGGGGGTGCGGATGACACCCGGGTGTACGGAGTTGACGCGCACCCCGGTGCCCGCCATGTCCAGTGCCGCGGCCTTGGTCATTCCCCGGATCCCCCACTTGCTCGTCACGTAGCCGATGCCGTCGGCGAAGCCCATGAGGCCGGCGGCCGAGGAGATGTTGACGACCGCCCCGCGGCCGCGGCGGCGCATGCCGGGCAGAACGGTGTGCATGCCCAGGAAGGTGCCGACCACGTTGACGTCGAGGATCCGGCGGAAGTGCTCGGGCGACTGCTCTTCCACGCCGCCGAAGTGAACGATCCCCGCGTTGTTGACCAGGACGTCCACCGGACCGAGGGTGTCCTCGACGGCGCCGACGACGGACTGCCACGCCTCTTCGTCGGTCACGTCGAGGTGGTGGTACCGCGCGCCGGCGAGACTTTCCGCCAGGGCCTTTCCCTCGTCGTCCAGCAGGTCGCAGACGGCGACCCGGGCGCCCTCCGCGGCCAGCCCACGTGCGTGTGAGGCGCCCATGCCCCGGGCCCCGCCGGTGACGAGGGCGACTTTTCCGTCGAAGCGCATCCTGAACTTCCCTTCCGCGTACGCGTGATGTCCGAGCCCGGTCGGCCGGATCTGCCTCTGGCCGGTCAGGGCTGCGCCTGGCCGGTCAGGGCTGCGCCTGGCCGATCGGGGCTGCGCCTGGCCGATCGGGGCTGCGCCTGGTCAGTCGGGGACGAGTACGGCCCGCCCGCGCACCCGGCCCCGGCGAAGCCGGGCGATCGCCTCCGGCGCGGCGGACAGCGGGAAGTGCTCCGTCTCGACGTGGATCGCGCCCGAGCGGGCCAGCGCGACGACCTCGGCGAGTTCGGGGCGCGTACCCCAGAAGGGCAGGGAGAGCCTGAAGCCCGGCGGGAGAACACCCGGCTTGGAGACGGCCAGACGCCCCCCTCCACTGCCCACCACGGCGAGTTCGCCACCCGGCCGCAGGACACCGACCGCGAGTTCCAGCGTCTGCGTGGTGCCGACGAAGTCGAGCACGGCGTCCACGCCCGCGCCACCGGTCCGCGCCTTCAGGACACGGGCGGTGTCCGCCCGCACCAGGGTGCCGAAGTCTGCGCCGGAGCGGTCCGCGAGAGCCAGAGCGTCCTCCCGGACGTCGACCGCCAGCACACGGCTCCCGGTGGTCGCGCGAAGGATCTGCACGGCCAGGTGCCCCAGTCCTCCGACGCCGATGACGGCGGTGGTGCTGCCCTTCCCGAGTGCGTGCCGCAGTCCGGCCACAGCGTGGTAGGACGTCAGACCCGCGTCCGAGAGCGGAGCCGCCTGATCGGCGGGCAGGTCGTCGATCGGCACCAGATGGCGGGCGGACGGGACGAGCACGTACTCGGCCATTCCGCCGTCCCGGCCCAGTCCCGCCCCGTGCCAGGCGAGGGTGTCGCGCCGGTCGCAGTAGTTGTCCCGGCCCGCGTCGCACCGGTCACAGGTACCACAGCCCCACGGCCCGTAGAGCACCACGCGGTCACCGGCCCGCACCCCGTCGGTGCCGGGCCCCAGGGCGGCGATCCGCCCGGCGACCTCGTGGCCGAGCGTGAACGGGAGCCGGTAGGGGAGAGCCCCCGCGGCCGCTGCCATGACGTGCAGGTCGGAGTGGCACAGGCCGGTGGCTTCGACCCGCACGAGGACCTCGGCGCCCCGGGGGACGGGCCGCTCGACCTCGGCCGGTGCCGGGGGCTCGCCCCACGCCGTGAGTCGCAATGCCCTCATCTTCACCGTCCCAGGTCTTGTCAGTCCCGCAGCCGTCACGGTAACAGAGATGAAGTCAGTTCAATATGGCCAGTGCGGTGAAGGGAGATCGTCTTGACCGGGACGGACGCGCGGACGGACAGGTTCGCGGGCAAGGTCGCGATGGTGACGGGCGCCGGCTCCGGGATGGGTGCGGCAGCCGCCCGGAAGCTGGCGGCGGAAGGGGCGCGGGCCGTCGTCCTGGTGGACCTGAACGGCGACGGGGCCGAGGCCGTCGCGAAGGAGCTGCCCGCCGCTCGCGCGGTCGCGCTCGACGTGGCGGATGCGGCTCAGGTCGACGGCGCGGTCCAGGACGTACTGCGGCGGCACGGGCGGCTCGACATCCTGGTGCACGCGGCCGGGGTCGACGACCCCGAGGCGAAGGCGCGTATCGCGGACGCCCTGGTCGAGGGGCGGCCGGTCGAGGTGACCGGTTCTCTCGACGACACGGCCTGGCGGCGCGTCATGCGGGCGAACCTGGACGGCACGTTCCATGTGCTGCGTGCCGCGGTGCGGGCCATGCGACCCTTCGAGGCCGGGGCGATCGTGGTGATCGGCTCGTCGTCGGCCTTCGACACGCCCGTCGGCTATCCCCACTACGCCGCCTCCAAAGCCGCCGTGCACGCGCTGAGCCAGGCCGTGGCCAAAGAGGTCATCGCGTCCGGGATCCGGGTGAACGTGGTGGCCCCGGGGCCGACCGAGACGGGGATGGCCGCACGCACGCCCGAGGTGCTGCGTGCCGGTTTCGCCGACCCGAGGGTGCGTCCGTACGCCACCGCCGAGGAGATCGCCGACATCGCGCTCTTCCTGGCGAGCGAGGCCGCGGCGAATCTGGTCGGCGCGGTGCTGCTCGCCAACGGCGGCCGGTTCACCGTCTGAGCGAAACCGGCTCGCGCGCAGGTCTTGCCCGTCCGGAGCCCTGCACCTACGGTGAGTGAATTGAGTTCAGTTCTTGTATGTGCGACGTACGAGTACGATGGAGACCTCCATGCACCGTCGGCACCCCGAGATCGACCCCCAGTCGCTGTCCGAAACAGACGAACAGCGGCAACTGCGGGCTGTATTGCGGGACTTCTACACCGAGACAAGTGGTCCCGAGGACGTCCGCAAACATATGGCCACCCCGCGTGGACACGACGAACAGCTCTGGGCGCGGCTCGCGGGGGAGATCGGGGTCCACGGGCTGGCCGTTCCCGAGGAGTACGGCGGGGCGGGCTTCACCTTCGCCGAACTGGCGGTAGCTCTGCAGGAAGCCGGGCGCGCCCTGTACTGCGCGCCGCTGCTGCCCACCGTGGTCCTCGCCGCTCATGCCCTGCTGTACAGCGGCGACCGCACGGCGTGCGAGCGCTATCTGCCGCGGATCGCCGACGGCACGCTCACCGCGACCGTGGCCGGGTTCGACGCCGGGGGAGCCGACGAGCCCGAGGTCACGGCGGAGCGGGCTGGTTCCGGCTGGGTGCTGCGCGGCCGGGCGGACTTCGTGCTCGACGGGGCCGGCGCCGATCTTGTTCTGGTACGGGCGCGGACCCCGGCCGGACCAGAGCTGTTCGCCTGTGAGCCCTCGCCGGACACCACCCGGCGGACTCCGCGCCGCGTGCTGGACGAGACGCGCCGCCAAGCGCTGCTGGAGTTCCGAGGGGCACCGGCCATCACGGTGGGCACCACGGGCGGTGCCGAGGACACCGTCGCGGCGACGCTCGACACCGGGCGGGCCGCGCTGGCGGCCGAGCAGGTCGGCGGCAGCGGCCACGCACTGGACGCCACCGTCGAATTTGTCGGACAGCGCCAGCAGTTCGGGCGGCCCATCGGTTCCTTCCAGGCCGTCAAGCACCGCTTGGCCGACGTGCTGGTCACGCTGGAAGCGGCACGCTCCGCGTCCTCCTACGCGACGGCCTGCGCCGCCGCCCTCTCACCGCACCTGCCGGTGGCCGCCTGTGCCGCCGCCGTGGTCTGCTCCGAGACCTTCCGTCTGGCGACGGCCGAGTACGTCCAACTGCACGGCGGCATCGGCTTCACCTGGGAGCATCCGGCCCATCTGTACGTGCGCCGCGCGCGCGGGGCCGAGGTCCTCTTCGGCACGACGGACCGGCACCGGGTCCGGCTCGCCGAACTCGTCGGCTTCACCACCGGCTCCGCCGCCTGACGAGGCCGGAGGGCAGCCGACGAGGGACGGACGACGAAGGCCGCAGCCGCATGGCCGCCGCCGCGCACACTGCTCTCCGGTCTCACTCTTCGCAACCACCTCGTCGCCACCGTCGCCGCTCCCCACGAGACCGACGGGGCCTACCAGCGGCGGCCGGCCCAGGGCAACGCCGGCATGGTGGCCCTCCGAGCCGAGGCCGCCACGGAGCTGCCTGAGCGTGGCGCCCCGAGGTCAGGGGCGCGGTACGGTGCCGTGATCCCGACGCCCGCCGACGGCGTCCGCCTCAAACGCGCAGCTCGTCGCCTCGACGCGCTGCCGCCAAGGACGCCGAAGGCCTTGGCCGTACGGGCCGTGAGGCCGCTGTGACGCTCGTGCGTGGGCGGTGATCGGCCTGGTCAGCCGTCGTACACATAGAAACCGCGGCCACTCTTGCGGCCGAGGCGGCCCGCAGCCACCATGCGCCGCAGCAGTGGGGGAGCGTCGTACAGCGGCTCCTTGAACTCCTCGTACATCGACTCGGCGACGGCCTGGGCCGTGTCCAGGCCGATCAGGTCGAGTAGCCGCAGCGGACCCATGGGGTGGGCGCAGCCGAGCTCCATGCCGCTGTCGATGTCCTCCACGCGCGCCGCCCCGGACTCGACCATGCGGATCGCGGCGAGCAGATACGGCACCAGCAGCGCGTTGACCACGAAGCCGGAGCGGTCGGGGGCCTGGACGACCGTCCTGCCCAACTGCTCGGCCGCGAAGGCACGGGCGCGGGCCAGGGTGTCGGCGCCGGTGGTGAGAGCGGGGATCACCTCGACCAGCCTCTGCACCGGCACGGGGTTGAAGAAGTGCAGGCCCACGACATGGGAGGCCCGGCCGGTGGCCACGGCGAGGTCGACGACCGGGATCGAGGACGTGTTGGTGGCGAGGACGGCCTCCGGGTCCGAGACCACCTTGTCCAGCTGACGGAAGACCTCCAGCTTCACCTGCCGGTTCTCGGCGACGGCCTCGACGACGAACTGCCGGTCGGCCAGCCCCCCGAGGTCGTGCGTGAAGGAGAGCCGGGCCAGGGCCTGGTCCCGGTCGCTCTCGGTGAGTTTGCCGCGACGTACGCCGCGGTCGAGGGACGCGGCGACGCGGTCGCGGCCGGCGACGGCCAGGTCGGGGCTCGATTCGGCGACGGTCACATCGAGACCGCGCAGTGCGGCCACCTCGGCGATGCCGGAGCCCATGAGCCCGCAGCCGACGACGCCGAGACGGGAGATGCCGGACATGGAGGTCCTTCCTGAGAGCGGTCGTGAGCTTCAGTCATTGGAACCGAAGCGGGTCCGCACATCAAGAGCTGAATCGGATTCGGTTTGGTTTGATCGCAAGGGTTGACAGCTGTCCACGAGCCTCCCAGACTCATAGTGAATTCAGTTCAGTTTGGAGGGGTTGGAAGATGGCAGTGGAAGACGAGATCCAGTTCGAGCGTGACGGCCACGTCGCCCGTGTGTGGCTCAACCGCCCGTGGAAGAAGAACTGTGTCACCGTGCCGATCCTGGACCGGCTCGACGAGATCATCACGGAGGTCGACGAGGACCCCGAGCTGCGGGTTCTGGTGGTGCGCGGCCGCGGCGGCACCTTCTGCTCCGGCTTCGACCTCGACAGCCTGAAAGCGGAGTACGTCGGCAAGTCGAACGCGATCGACGTGGCGGTGAAGTCCGCGAAGGTGTGCGACCGCCTCTACTCGATGAAGACCCCCTCGGTCGCGGTCCTGGAGGGCCATGTCACCGCCGGCGGCTTCGAGATCATGATCTCCTGCGACTTCGCCATCTCCGCGGACGACGCCAAGATCGGCGACTTCCACATCCGCCGCGCGCTGTTCGGCGGAGCCGGGCCGATCTACCGGGTGCCGCGCATGATCGGCATCCGCAAGACCAAGGAGCTGATGCTCACCGGCAAGCTCCTCTCCGGTGTCGAGGCCGCCGAGTTCGGACTGATCAACAAGTCCGCGCCGGCGGACAAGCTGGACGCGACGGTCGAGGACTTCATCGGTGACCTCGTCGACAAGAGCCCCTTCACCATGTGGCTCACGAAGATGACGATCGACCGCAGCCTGGACGCCGACACCCAGTCGCTGATGGTGATGGAACACCTCGCCGTGGGCGTGGCCCTCAACTCCGAGGACGCCAATGAAGGCGTGTCGGCATTCCTGGAGAAGCGCGAACCCAAGTGGCAGGGGCGCTGATCCCGATGGCCACGGATCCGCGGAGTCCGGCCGTCGCCGTCGGGCTCCAGGGCTCACGCTGCTCCGGCTGCGCGGTGACGGCCTACCCCGCGGACGACGCGTGCCCACGCTGTGGGGGACCGGCCGACAGCGCGGTCCTCCAGGGCACCGGCACGCTGTGGACCTGGACCGTGCAGCGGTACGCCCCCAAGTCACCGCCCTATCGGATGCCGCCCGACGGCTTCGAGCCGTTCGCGCTCGGCTACGTCGAGCTGGCGGAGGGCCTGCGGGTGGCCGCCGTGCTCGACGTCGACGACCTCGACGGCATCCGCATCGGCATGCCCCTCACCGTGACAGCGGGCGACGGCGTCCCACGGGCCAGGCCCACGACCCCCGGCGAGGAGGGCTCATGAGTACCGACGTCCTGATCTGCGGCGCCGGGCGCACCCCGTTCGGCCGGTCGGAGGCCAGCGGCCGGCACCTGGCCCTCGGCGCGGTGAACGCCGCGCTGGCGGACGCCGGTATCGAGTGGTCGCGAGTCGGGGCCGCGTTCGGCGGCAGCGACAACGCCGGCCTCGCCGACACGCTGGTGACCCAACTCGGCCTCACCGGACTGCCGTTCGTCAACGTCAAGAACGGCTGCGCCACCGGCGGCAGCGCACTGGTGTCCGCCGTGAACGCGATCCGCTCCGGCATGGCCGACGTCGTCCTCGCCGTCGGTTTCGACAAACACCCGCGCGGCGCCTTCGACCCGAGGCCCGAGGACTGGGGACTGGGAGCGGAGTACGGCAGCGACGGGCTGATGGTGACGACCCAGTTCTTCGGCATGAAGATCCAGCGCTACATGCACGACCACGGAATCACCCCGCGCACCCTGGCCCTGGTCGCCGAGAAGGCGTACCACAACGGAGGCCTGACGCCGCAGGCGTGGCGCCGCAAGCCCGTGTCCGCCGAGGAGATCCTCGACTCCGGCATGGTCAGCGATCCGCTGACCCGGTACATGTTCTGCTCCCCGGGAGCGGGCGCGGCCGCGCTGGTGCTGTGCTCACCCGAGGCCGCACGCACCCTGGAGGGCACGCCGGTCACCCTGCGCGCGGCGGCGGTCCGCACGCGGCGCTTCGGCTCGTTCGAGGTGTTCAGCCCCTCGATCCCCCCGGGCCCGCTCACCAGCGTCAGCCGTGACGCCTCCGCCGCCGCCTTCGAGGAAGCCGGCATGGGACCCGGCGACGTCGACGTCTGCCAGCTGCAGGACACCGAGAGCGGCGCCGAGGTCATGCACATGGCCGAGTGCGGGTTCTGCGAGGACGGCGAGCAGGAGCGGCTGGTCGCCGCCGGTGCCACCGGCATCGGCGGCACCCTGCCGGTCAACACCGACGGCGGCTGCATCGCCAACGGCGAACCCATCGGTGCCTCGGGACTGCGCCAGGTCTACGAGATCGTCCAGCAACTGCGCGGACGGGCCGGCGAGCGCCAGGTCCCCGGCGAACCCAGGACCGGCTTCACCCATGTGTACGGCGCCCCCGGCGTGAGCGCCTGCACGGTGCTGTCCCGCTGACCCGTCCCTTGAACGTACCGATCGGAGGTGGAAGAAGCGATGAAAGGCACCCCGGAACCCGGCGTTGTCCCCGACCCCGAGGCGTTCCGCGCCCAGACCCGGCAGTGGCTCGCCACGGTCGCCCGGCCGCGCGCCGCCGACGGGGAGTGGGGCAGCGGCTCCGACTCCGTCGCCGTGTTCGAGAACTGGACCGAGGAACAGGAACGCGAGCACACCGCCCGCACCCAGGAGTGGGAACGCACCCGCTACGACCAGGGATGGGGAGCGCTCAACTGGCCCAAGACGTACGGGGGGCGGGGCCTGCCCGCGTACTACGAACAGCTCTACCGCACCGAAGAGACGGCCTTCGACGTGCCCCACCGCACCGAGGTCTTCCCCGTGACGCAGCAGCTCGTCGCCCCCGCGATCGGCATCTGGGGCACCGAGGAGCAGAAGCAGCGCTGGCTGCGCCCCATGCTGCGCACCGACGAACTCGCCTGCCAGCTCTTCTCGGAGACCGAGGCCGGCTCCGACCTCGCCGCGGTGCGCACGCGGGCGGTGCGCGACGGCGACCGATGGGTGCTCCAGGGACACAAGGTGTGGACCTCCGGGGCCCGCGTCGCGACCTGGGGCGTCGCGGTGTGCCGCACCGACCCGGACGTACGCAAGCACGCCGGCATCACCGTCTTCCTGGTGCGCATGGACGCGCCGGGCGTGACCGTACGGCCCATCCAGCAGATGACCGGCGGCACCAGCTTCAACGAGGTCTACCTCGACGGCGTGGTGGTGCCCGACACCGACCGGCTCGGGCCGGTCGGAGAGGGCTGGCGGGTCACGCTCAGTGTGCTGGCCGCCGAACGCCTCGACTCAGGCAACCTCGGCCTGGACAACGCCGACCGGGCGCTGGAACTCGCCGGGAACCTGCACCGCCCGCTCACCGGCAGCGAACAGCAGCGGGCCGCCGACCTCCACATCCGCACGCTCGTCCAGCGGCTCGTCGGACTGCGCGTGACGGCCGCCCTCGTCGCCGGACGCGAACCCGGCGCGGAGGCCTCCGTCGGCAAGCTCTACGCCACCGAGACCATGCGGCGCACCAGTGACCTGGTCTCCGAGCTGCTGGGACCGAGCCTCGTCGCGGACACGGGCCAGTGGGGCACCTACGCCTGGACGGAGCACCTGCTCGGCGCCCCCGGATACAGCATCGCGGGCGGCACCGACGAGATCCAGCACAACATCCTCGCCGAACGGGTGCTCGGCCTGCCGAAGGAGCCCGTCCGATGAGCACGGCCACGCAGCTGCCGGAGCTGTCCGCCCGCGTCCGCGACCGGCTCGCCCGCCGCCATCCGGGCGCCCCGGTCGGCGAGTTGACGGTGCTGCCGGGCGGCCACTCGGGGCTGACGTACTCGATCACCGCAGGGGACGCCCGGTACGTCGTCAAGGCGGTGCCTCCCGGGCAGAAACCCGTCGGGCGCAACGACGTGCTACGTCAGGCACGGGTGCTGGGCGCGCTGGCCGGGTCCGCGGTTCCGGTGCCCGGCGTCGCCGCCGTCGACGAGACGCAACCGGCGTGGTTCGCCATGGAGTTCGCGTCCGGCGAGGCCGTCGAGCCGGTACTCGACGAGCCCGGGGTGCCCGCCGCGACGGCCCGCGCCCGGATGCTGGAGGTCGCTGCCGTGCTGCGGCGCCTGCACGCCACCGACACCCGTACGCCCGGGCTCGACCCGCCCGAACCGCTCGACGCGGCGGGGGAGCTGGAACGGTGGAGCCGTACCCTGCACGCCGTCCCCGCCGAACTGCGCCCTGGCGGAGAGGAGTTGCTCGCCCGCCTCGCCCGTGATGTGCCCGGCGGCCTCCCGCCGGTGCTGCTGCACGGGGACTTCCGGCTCGGCAACGTGCTGTGCGTCGACGAGCGCGCGGCAGCCGTCGTCGACTGGGAGATCTGGAGCATCGGCGACCCGCGCATCGACCTCGGGTGGTTCCTGCTCTTCGCCGACCACCGCAACTTCCCCCGGCTGGGGCGTGCCGTGCCCGGTCTGCCCAGCGAGGCCGAACTGCTGGACGCCTACCTCGACGGCCGGCCCGCACTGCCCGCGATGGACTGGTTCCGGGCACTCGGCCGCATGAAGATGGCCGCGATCATGGGCCACAACCTGCGCCGGCACCGCGAGGGCAAGCACCACGACCCGGACCAGGAGCGACTGCCGCCCACCATCGCCGCGATGATCAGCACGGCACGCGACATCCTCGGCTGATCCGGACCCACCACACGAATCCCGGACAGGAGCCATCGTGGATTTCGGATTCTCGCCCCGAGCGAGTGAACTCCAAGGCCGCATGCGGTCGTTCATGGAGCAGCACGTCCTCCCCGCGGAAGCGGTCTACGACCGGCAGCTCGCCGAGGCGGACGACCCGCACGCCCTGCCGCCCGTGATGGCGGAACTGAAGGAGAAGGCGCGCGCCGAGGGCCTGTGGAACCTCTTCATGGCGCACGGCGACTGGGGCGCGGGGCTCAGCAACCTCGAGTACGCGCCGCTCGCCGAGCTGGCGGGCCGCTCCATCATCGGCCCCGAGGTGTTCAACTGCTCGGCGCCCGACACCGGCAACATGGAGCTGCTCGCGCTGTACGGCACGCCCGAACAGCAGGAGCGGTGGCTGCGCCCCCTGCTGGACGCGGAGATCCGCTCGTGCTTCGCCATGACCGAGCCGGAGGTCGCGAGCTCCGACGCCCGCAACATCCGAACCCGCATCACCCGCGACGGCGACGCCTACGTCGTCAACGGCCGCAAGTGGTACACCTCCGGGATCCTCGACCCCGACTGCAGACTGATCATCCTGATGGGCAAGACCGACCCGGACGCGCCCACGTACCGGCAGCAGAGCATGCTCCTCATCCCCCGGGACACCCCGGGCGTCACGGTCCTGCGCGACCTGCCGATGTTCGGCTACACCGACCGGCTCGGACACGGTGACGTGCTCTTCGAGGACGTCCGCGTGCCGGTGGAGAACATCCTGAGGGGCGAGGGGGAGGGGTTCGCGCTCGCCCAGGGACGGCTCGGTCCGGGGCGGATGCACTACGCGATGCGCGCCGTGGGCTTCGCCGAACGCGCCCTGCAGCTGATGTGCGAACGCGTCACGGAACGCAGCGCCTTCGGCGGACCGCTCGCCGACCAGGGGGTGGTGCGCGAGTGGATCGCCCGCAGCCGCATCGAGATCGAGCAGCTGCGTCTCCTCGTCCTCAAGTCCGCCTGGCTGATGGACACCGTCGGCAACGCCGCCGCCCGCATGGAGGTCGCGGCGATCAAGGTCGCGGCGCTGGAGGTCGCCCACAAGGTGGTCGACCGCGCGGTGCAGGCGCACGGCGCGGCGGGGGTCAGCGACGACACCGTACTGGCCCGGCTGTACGCCATCACACGAGCACTGCGCATCGCGGACGGCCCCGACGAAGTGCATCTGCGGACGGTGGCCCGTCAGGAACTCGCCAAGTACCGCAAGACGGCCGAGCAGGACAAGTCCGAGCAGGAAAAGGCCGAGCACCAGAAGACCGAGCAGGAGAAGACCGACATGAAAGCAGGGGCGGCGTGAGCGGCGGCACTCTCGACGGCCGGGTCGCCGTCATCACCGGCGGATCCCGCGGCATCGGACTCGGCATCGCCACCGCCTACCGGGCAGCAGGCGCACACGTGGTGATCGCGGCCCGCAAGGCGGCCGGACTCGCCGCGGCCCGCGAGGAGTTGCTGCGCGTCAAGGGCGACGGCGACCTGCACACGGTCGTGGCCAACGCAGGCGAACCCGAGCAGGCCGAAGCCTGCGTCGAGGAGACCATGGCCCGCTTCGGCCGGATCGACATCCTCGTCAACAACGCGGCGACCAACCCGTACCACGGCGATCTGCTCGACCTGGACCTGCCGCGCGCGGAGAAGACCGTACGCGTCAACCAGTACGGCATGATCGCCTGGACCCGGTACGCCTGGCGGGCGTGGATGGCCGAGCACGGGGGAGCGGTGGTCAACATCGCCTCCGTCGGCGGGCTGATCGTCGACCCGCACATCGGCTACTACAACGCCACCAAGGCCGCCATGCTGCACATGACCCGGCAGCTCGCCTACGAACTCGGGCCCCGGGCACGGGTGAACGCCATCGCCCCCGGACTGATCAAGACGGAGCTGGCGCGGGCCGTGTGGGAGGTGCGGGAGCCGGTCCTCACCGCCAAACTGCCGCTGCGACGCCTCGGCACGGTGGAGGACGTGGCGAACGCGGCACTGTTCCTGGCCTGCGACGCCTCCTCCTGGATGACCGGCCAGACCCTGGTGCTCGACGGCGGAGCGACCGCCCTGCCGATCGGAGTGGACGAGTGAGCACGCCACGATCCGCCGCCGAACTGTTCTCGCTCCAGGGCAGGACAGCCGTCGTCACCGGCGCCTCCGCCGGGCTCGGCGCACGCTTCGCCGCGGTCCTCGCCCAGGCCGGCGCCACCGTCTTCGCCGCGGCCCGCCGCATCGACCGGCTGAAGGAACTCGCGGACTCCGACACCCGCATCCACCCCGTGGCCTGCGACGTCTCACGTGCCGACGACCGTACGCGGCTGACCGAGACCGCCCTGGCCGCCACCGGCCGGCTCGACATCCTGGTCAACAACGCGGCCAGTTCCGGCGAGACGCGCGCCGAGGACGAATCACCGGACGCCTTCGCCGACGTCCTCGGCGTCAACCTCACCGCGCCCTACCACCTGGCCCGCCTCACCGCCGAGGCACCCGGGGACACGGGAGGCAGGAGCATCATCAACGTCTCCTCCATCCTCGGCCTGGTGACCGCCGCACCCCTGGGCGGCGCGAGTTACTCGGCGTCCAAGGCCGGACTGATCGGACTGACGCGTGAACTGGCCGGACAGTGGGGGACGAGCGGAACCCGCGTCAACGCGCTCGCCCCGGGGTGGTTCCGCACCGAGATGACCGAGGGCCTCTTCGGCGACGAGCGCTCCAGCCGCTGGGTCGAGCGCAACACCCTGCTGCGGCGCGGCGGCGACGGCCATGAACTCGACGGCGCGCTGCTGTACCTCGCCTCGGACGCCTCCTCGTACTGCACCGGACAGGTGCTGACCGTCGACGGCGGATGGACGGCGCGATGACGGCCGGGACGACGACGGTCGGTCTCGAGATCGACGACGCGGGCCTGGCCCGCGTCACCCTGCGCCGGGGCGAGGCGGGCAACGCCATCGACCTGGACCTGGCGCGCGGACTGCTTCAGGCGGCGCGGGCCTGCGCGCGCGAGGCCGTACGGGCCGTGCTGCTCACCGGTGAGGGGAAGTCCTTCTGTGTCGGCGGCGACCTCAGGGAGTTCTCACGGCTCTCCGGTGAGGCGCTGGAGAAGCACCTGACCGCGGTGACCGACGCGTTGCACGACGCCCTGCGCACGTTCGCCGCGAGCGACGCGCCCGTGGTGGCCGCCGTGCAGGGGTCGGTGGCGGGCGCCGGCATCGGTCTGGCCGCGGCCGCCGATGTGACCCTCGCCGCCGACGACGCCTCGTTCACCGCCGCGTACACCGGCATCGGATACTCACCGGACGCCGGAGTCAGCTGGTTCCTGCCCCGCCTCGTCGGCCCCAAGCGGGCCCTGGACCTCCTGCTGACCAACCGCCGCGTCCCCGCGGCGGAAGCCGCCGCCATCGGACTGGTGAGCCGTGCCGTGGCCCCCGACCGGTTGACCGCCGAGGCCGAACGCACCGCCGAGGCCCTGCGCGGGGGACCCACCACCGCCTTCGGGGCCACCCGTCGCCTCGTCACCGCCGGACTGACCACGGACCTCGGGCCGCATCTGGACCGCGAGGCCCGTGCGCTCGCGGCCGCGGCCGCCTCGGACACGGGCCGTGAGGGCGTCGCCGCGTTCCTGGGCAAGCGGGCGCCCGACTTCACGCGCATCCCGCCCCGCCCCTGACCCCCGTATCCCACCCTGGAGCCACCGTGTCGGAAGCATTCATCGTCGGAGCCGTCCGCACCCCCGTCGGCCGCCGCAAGGGCGCGCTCAGCGGCGTCCACCCCGCCGATCTCGGCGCCCATGTGCTGAGTGCCCTGCTGGAACGCACCGGAGCCGACCCGGGCGCCGTCGACGACGTGTACTTCGGGTGCGTCAGCCAGCTCGGCGCACAGACCGGGAACATCGCACGCACCGCCTGGCTGTCGGCGGGGCTGCCGCAGCACGTGCCCGGCACCACCATCGACCGCCAGTGCGGTTCCTCCCAGCAGGCCGTGCACTTCGCCGCGCAGGCGGTCGGCTCCGGCGCCGCCGACCTGGTGGTCGCCGGTGGGGTGGAGGTGATGAGTCTGGTGCCCATCGCCAGCCCGATGGTCGTCGGTGAGCAGGCCGGCATGGGCAGCCCGTACGCGGGGGACGGGTGGCGCGAGCGCTTCGGGGACCAGGAGGTCTCGCAGTTCCGCGGGGCCGAGCTGATCGCCGAGAACTGGGGTGTCTCCCGCACCGACATGGAACGGTTCGCGCTCTCCAGCCACCAGCGGGCCCTCGCCGCCCAGGCCGACGGTGCCTTCGACGACGAGATCACCCCGGCCTTCGGGCTCGCCGCCGACGAGGGGCCGCGCGCCGACACCGGCCTCGAGAAGATGGCCGGTCTGAAGACCCTCACCGAGGGCGGCCGGCTCACCGCGGCCGTCGCCAGCCAGATCTCCGACGGCGCCGCCGCCCTGCTGATCGCCTCCCCGGAGGCGGTGCGCCGCCACGGTCTGACCCCGCTGGCCCGTGTGCACACCATGGCCGTGGTCGGCTCCGACCCGATCCAGATGCTGACCGGCCCGATCCCGGCGACCGAGAAGGTCCTGAAGAAGGCCGGTCTGTCGATCGGGGAGATCGACCTGGTCGAGATCAACGAGGCGTTCGCCTCGGTCGTCCTCGCCTGGCAGAAGGAGATCGGTGCCGCCCCGGAGCGGGTCAACGCCTTCGGCGGCGCCATCGCGCTCGGGCATCCGCTCGGTGCCACCGGGGCCCGGCTCATGACCACGCTCGTGCACCAACTGCGCAGGACCGGCGGGCGCTTTGGTCTGCAGACGATGTGCGAGGGCGGCGGCATGGCCAATGCGATCGTGCTGGAGCGCCTTTGACCGGAAGTCGATTGGCAACTGAGTTCAGCTTGGGGCTACTCTCGGGTACGCACGAGGCGGGCGGCAGCCAGGAGACAGGTCAGGCATGGCGACAAAGATCGTTGAACCGGAAGCGGGGCCGAGGTCCAAGCGCGCCGCCATTCTCGCGGCCGCCGTCGATCATTTCGGCGAGGCGGGCTTCGAGGCCACCAAGTGGTCCACCGTGGCGGAGCGGGTCGGCATCGGGCAGACCGCGCTGTACCACTACTTCGAGTCCAAGACCCACTGCCTGCTCACCATCATGCGGCTGGAGCTGCAGCGCTCCCACGACAAGTTCACGGAGGCGACGGCGGACGTCACGGACCCGGTGGAAGCGCTGCGGGCGGCTGTTCGCGCGGCGTACGACGTCTCCGACCAGGAGGTTCTGCAGATGCGCATCCTGCAGAACCACATGGACCTGCTCTCCGGCCCGCGCAAGTCCAAGCGTGAGGAGGCCGAGCGCGTCGCGGCCCGCCAGCTGGTCCAGGTCGTCGAACGGGACTGGACGAACCTGCTGGTCCGGGGCATGTCCCAGGGCGCGTTCCCGCTGCGCGACGCGCAACTGCTGGGGGCGAGCGTGCTGGGCCTGATCGTCAGCGTCTGGCGGTGGTACCGGCCGTCCGGACCGACGCCGCTGTCGGAGATCAGCGAACTGATCGAGGGCGCCTGCGTGCGGATGGTCGCCACGTGACGTCCTGAGCGTCCCGGTCTTGAGGCCCCCGGCGGATTTCCGTCGGGGGCTTTGTGCTATTGCCAGCCGTGTTTCCAGCGGATTACCATCCTAACTGAATTGAACTTGGCTCAGGTTGATCAGTTGGGAAGCGGTCGCCGACCGAAGGGGCTCACTCATGGCGTTGCGCGCATACATGGCCAGCATGGACAGCCGGCATCCGGAGCGGACGCTGGAACTGCTCGAACCCGACTTCCGCTTCCTCATCGCCCTGCCGGGCAAGGAGGTCACCGGCACGTCCAAAGAGGACTTCGCGGCGTACATCGCCGGCCGCGATGCCGTGGACCGGGCGCACGAGATCCTGCGGTACGGCCAGGACGGCGACCTGGAGACCGTCTACGGAGTGGTGACGCAGGGCGGGAGGTACACCGGCTCCTTCCTCTCGGCCGCGGTGATCTCGCCCGGTGGGCTCCTGGCGCGCTACCAGTCCTTCTTCACCACGTCCTTCGAACTCGTCGACTGGGCCGGGCAGGCCACGAGCGAGAGGAGCCGGACATGACAGACACCTCGACCGCGGCCCCCTTCCTCACCGCGTGGTTCGAGATCCTCGACGGGGACGATCCGTCCCGGATCCTCGACCTGATCAGCGACGACTTCTCGCTGTCCATCCTGTTCTCCACCGGCGGCGGCAACGCCACCGACTTCGCCGGCGGCCGCGCCGCCCTCGTGGGCTACCTCGAACAGCGCGAGAGGGGCACCCGCACCCACCACCGGCTGTCGGCGACCACGCTCGGCCAGGACGAGCTCTTCCTGGGCGAGGTCCGACGCGCGGGTGTCCCCGAGGCGAGCTTCGTCGCCGCCGGGCGGGTGAACGACGAGGGCCGGCTGCAGCGCCTGCTGATCGGCCGCTCGTCGGAGATCCGCTTCACCTGAGCCCACGACCGACCACGTAAAGAGGACCGTCATGTACAACCTCGTCCTGCTGGCAGCGCGCCCCCCGGAGTGGACGCACGAACGGTTCATCGCGTGGTGGCGCGGCGACCATGCGGAGCTGACCTGCCGCCTGCCAGGACTGCGTGCCTGGCGGCACACCGAGATCGACGCCGCTCTGGAGCCGCGCTCCGAAGGCTGGGACGGGATCTCCGTGCTCAGCTTCGGCTCCCCGGAGGACCTGCACAAGGCCCTCGCGAGCCCCGAGTGGGCCGAGGCCGTCGCACAGGTCGGCGACATGAAGGGACGCCGCATCGCGGTCATGGGGCACGAGGCGGAGATGTTCGCCGCCTGACGTTCGGGACATCGCAGCGAGGGACAAGATGCGACAGGTAGTGCGGGAGTTCCAGCAGAAGGCGCACGAGACGGACTTCGTCGCCGTCATCGACGACGCGGGCAGCCACACGGCACGGCAGCTGCTCGACGAGGCCACGGTGCTGGCGGCAGCGCTGTCCACCAAAAGGGCCGACGGAGCGGGCGGCACCGTCATGGTCCAGGCCGACAACTCATGGCGTACGGTCGCCGCCACCCTCGCCGTCGGACTGAGCGGTGGTGTCATCGCGGTCGTCAACCGGCACACCACACACGCCGAGTTCACCGCGGCCTGGGAGGACATCCGCCCGGACGCCGTGGTCGCCGAGCCCTCCGCGATGGACGAATGGGCGGTGGCCGACCGGTTGCCGGGCGGGCCGCGGAAGGTGCTCGACGGCTGGACGTGCCTGACCGCGCCCGACCGGCGTGACATTTCACGCTGGTCGGGTGGCGCGCTGATCGGCCTCACCTCCGGATCGACCGGGCGGCCCAAAGGCGTCGTACAGTCCGAGTCGGCCCTGCGCTATGCCGCCACGAGCACCATCACCGTCAACGGCCTGTCGCCCGGCGACGCCGTCGCCGCGATCGTGCCGCTGTCGTCGACGGCGGCCTACTGCTTCGGTGTCTACCTCTCCCTCCTGCTGCGCGGGCCGCTCGTCATGACGGGCAGGTGGGACAGGGCCGTCGCCCTGCGGCGGATGGCGGACGCCGATGTCCGCTGGACCATGTGCGTTCCGACCATGGCGCTGCAGATGGGCGCCGAGGCGGCCGGATCCGGTGTCCTGCGGGGCGTCCGGTCGATCACCGTCGGCGGTGGGCCGATGGACCGTGGAGCGCTGGCCCGGGCGGAGGAGTCCCTGGGCACGAAGATCCTCCGCGTCTTCGGCATGTCCGAGTGCCTCGGCCACACCTCGCCCAGCCCCGACGACCCCGAGGAGATCCGCCTCGGCAGAGACGGCCGCCCCTTCCCGGGCACGGACGTACGCGCGCTCACCCCCGACGGCGAGAGGGCCGGACCAGGCGTGACCGGCCGGGCCCAGGTGCGCGGACCTTCCCTCTTCCTCGGCTACGCCCGCGACGGCGAGGTGGCACCGGCCGCACTGACTCAGGACGGCTACCTGCCGACCGGCGACCTGCTGATGACCCACGAGGACGGCACCATCAGCATCATGGGCCGCGAGAAGGACATCATCATCCGCGGCGGCCGCAACATCGACATCACCGAGATAGAACGCGCGGTCGCCAGTTACCCCCGCGTGGCCAGGGTCTGTGTCGCGGCGGTTCCCGACGACGTGCTCGGTGAGCGCGTGGCACTGCTCGTCGTCACCGAGGACGGCGGCGGCATCGGCCTGGCCGAGGTGACCGGGCATCTGGAGAGCGTCGGCCTCTCCAAGACCAAATGGCCCGAATTCGTCTACGGGATCCAGGAGTTGCCCCAGACCAAGGTCGGCAAACTCGACCGGAGCGGGGCCCGGGACCTGGCCGTCAGACTGCATGCCCGGACCACCGACGACCACGCCTGACGAGGCGACCATCCGCACGACCGTGCCGTCACCCATGCTCACGGGCATGATCCCGGGGCGGCGACCACCAAGGAGGATCATGACAACGCGGTTCGACCAGGGCCCGTGGGCCGCAGCCGGAGTGCAGACCGTGCAGCCCGGGGTGCACCGCGTTCCCCTGCCCCTTCCCAACGACGGCCTGCACGCGGTCAACGTCTACCTGCTGGAGGACCTCGCCGACGACGGGGGGATCGTCATGATCGACGGCGGCTGGGCGATCCCCGAGGCGCGCAAGGCGCTCGAGGAAGCCCTGTCCGCCATCGGCCGCGACCTCGGCGACCTCAGTCACATCCTGGTCACCCACATCCACCGCGACCACTACACGCAGGCGGTGGAACTGCGCCGCCTGCTGGGCTCGCGCGTCTACCTCGGCGCCGGGGAACGTCCCGGTCTGGAGATGCTCGACCGGCTGCGCAGCGACGAACCCGTGAGCTCGTTGGAGACCCTGACCAGGGCAGGGGCCGGCGAACTGGCGGGCCGTATCCGGGCGATGGACCACGGCGGTTTCGACCCGAGCGTGTGGGAGGCCCCTGACCGGTGGCTCGCCGCCGAGACCCTCCGCTTCGGCGACCGCGAGCTGCGTGTCGTACCGACTCCGGGACACACCAAGGGGCATGTGGTCTTCCTGGACGAGCAGCGGGGCCTGCTGTTCTCCGGGGACCACGTCCTGCCGCACATCACTCCGTCCATCGGCTTCGAACTGTCCGAGCCGGGCGGCCGGCCGCTCGCGGACTACCTGGACTCGCTGCGGCTGATGAACCGGTACGCCGACGCCCGCCTGCTGCCCGCGCACGGCCCGGTCTCCGACAGCACGCACACCCGGGTCGCCGAGTTGCTCGCCCACCACGACGACCGGCTGGCCAGGAGCCTGACGACGTTGGGCGAGGACACGCTCGACGCCCACGCGGTGGCGCGCAAGCTCGGATGGACGCGCCGGGCGGTGGCGTTCGGCGAGCTGAGCGCCTTCAACCAGATGCTCGCGGTCAACGAGACGGCGGCGCACCTGGATGTCCTCGTGCTCCAGGGGCGGGTGAGCGCGGCGTTCGTGGGCGGCGTGCATCAGTACACACGGGTGCGGTGACCTCGCCGGCGAAGGAGGGGCTCCGGGCCGGCCGCCCCTCCTCGGGCTCCCGGGTCAGCGTGCCGTCCAACCACCGTCCACGTACAGCTCGGAGCCGGTGACGAAGCTCGCGTCCTCGGAGGCGAGGAACGCCACCGCTCCCGCGACCTCGTCGGGTCGGCCCAGCCGCCCCAACGGGGTGCCCTCGACCATCGCCGTGTGCCGGGCCGTGCCCCGCCACAGTTCGCGGGAGCGGGGCGTTTCGATGAAGCCGGGGTGGATCGAGTTGACGCGTACCCCGCGCGTGGCCCAGTGCAGCGCGGCGTTCTTCGTCATCAGCCGGACCGCTCCCTTGGCCGCGTGGTACGAGAACTGGCTTCCGAAGCCGCCGACCGTACCGAAGATCGAGGCGATGTTGACGATGGAGCCCCCACCGGAGCGCTCGATCGCGGGCCCGCCGTGCTTCATGCCGAGCCAGACACCGGTCTGCGTGACGCCGATGACCTTGTCCCAGGATTCCCGGGTCTCCGTCTCCACGGTCCGCGTCTCGGCGATGCCCGCGTTGTTGACGAGCACGGACAGCCCACCCAGCTCGGCGGTCACCCGCTCGACCGTGCGGCGCCACGCCTCCTCGTCACCGACGTCGAGGGCCAGGCCGATCGCGCGCGCCCCGTCGTCGGCCAGTTCCTTCGCGAGGGCCTCACACCTGCCGGCGTCCACGTCGGTCACCGCCACCGCGGCGCCCTCCGCGGCCAGCCGGCGTACGACGGCCTCTCCTATGCCACCGGTCGCTCCGGTCACCAGGGCGATCATTGCGGACAGCCGGTCTCGCACGGTTCCTCCTCGGATTTCGTCGAATGCGTCGGTGTCGGTGGCCGAGTGGGGTGAGTGGCCTGGTCAGGACAGCAGTTCCAACCCGGAGCGCAGCAGCGCCGGGACCGCGGAGCCGACCTGCTCGAAGCCGGTGCCGACGGTCTGCCCCGCGCGGTAGCGGGCGTGGATGCCCTCGGCGATGACCGCGAGCTTGAAGCAGCCCAGCGCCTGGTAGAAGGGCAGGGCGCTGATGTCCCGGCCGGAGCGCGCGGCGTACCGTTCGGCCAGTTCCTGGCCCGCGGGGAAGCCTGGGTTGGCCGTGGGAACGTGGCGCGCCCCGAGCACCGGTTCGCAGACCGGGTCCCAGTACATGAGCAGCATTCCGAGGTCGGCGAGAGGATCACCGAGCGTGGCCATCTCCCAGTCGACGATCGCGGCGATCCGCCCGACGTCACCGGGTTGCAGGATGGTGTTGTCGAGGCGGTAGTCGCCGTGCACGATCGTCGCCGCGCCGCTCTCGGGCAGGGCTCCGGCGAGCCGCCCGTGCAGCGCTTCGACGTCGGGCAGAGCGCGGGTGGCGACCTTGTCCCACTGGCTGCGCCACCGCCGCACCTGGCGCTCCAGATAGCCGCCCGGACGGCCGAAGTCGCCGAGCCCGACGGCGAAGACGTCGACCGAGTGCAGTGCCACCAGGGCGTCGACCAGCGCATCGGCGCTGCGCCGTGCGTCGGCCCGGGGCAGCGCGGCGACCTCGTCACCGTCGCGCAGTACGGCGCCCTCCACGAAGTCGACGACGCAGAACGGCGCTCCGATCACGGTGGGGTCCGTGCACGACAGCACAGCCCGGGCCACCGGTACTCCGGTGCCGCCGAGCGCGGCGACGACGCGGTACTCACGGTCCATGTCGTGCGCGGTCGGTGTGAGCACACCCAGCGGTGGCCGGCGCAGCACCCACCGGTGTGCCCCATCGGTCACCTCGTAGGTGAGGTTGGAGCGCCCACCGTGCAGCAGCTCCACCCGCAACGGGCCCGAGCACTCGGGCACATGCTGTTCGAAGTAGCGCCGCAGGGCGGGACCGTCGATGCCGACCACGGCCGTGTCCGCCGCGGCCGCTGTCCCTCGCCGGGGTGCCGTCACCGTGGCCTTCGGTGAGCCGTCCGACGGGGTCATCGCGCCGCCCTCCGCTCCCGCGCCGCCCGCACCGCGCGCTTGGCGATGGCCCAGCGGTGGGTCTCGGACGGGCCGTCGTAGATCCGGAACGGACGCACCTCCCGGTACAACCGGGACAGCGGGGCGTCCCCGGAGATGCCGAGCGCGCCGCACACCTGCACGGCCCGGTCGACCACGCGGTTCACCGCCTCCGAGACGTACGTCTTCGCGATCGAGGTGTGCTGGGCGGCCGGGCGACCCTGGTCCAGTTCCCAGCAGGCCCGCAGCAGCACCGCGCGACTGGTCTCGATGTCGATCTCGGAGTCGGCCAGCAACTGCTGCACCATGCCCAGTTCGGCCAGCGGTTTGCCGAAGGCCGTGCGATCGGCCGCGCGCTCCAGGGCGATGTCCTGTGCCCGGCGCGCCACCCCGAGCCAGCGCATGCAGTGCGTCATACGCGCGGGCCCGAGACGCACCTGGGCGTACGTGAAGCCCTGGTCCACCTCGCCCAGCACGGCGCCCTCGCCGACCTCGCAGCCGTCGAGGACGACCTCGCTGTGCCCGCCGAACAGGCCCTGGTCCAGTGTGTCGATGTTCCGGACGACCTTCATGCCCGGGTTGTCGGCGTCGACGAGGAACATCGTCGCGCCGCCCGCGTCACCCGGGACGCCGCTGGTGCGAGCCATGCAGATGGCGAAGCCGGCGCCGTCGGCGCCGCTGATGAACCACTTGCGGCCGTCGATCCGCCAGCCGCCGCCGCTCCTCGTCGCCGTGGTGGCCAGCGCACGAGGGTCGGCCCCCGCGCCCGGTGCCGGCTCGGTCATCGCGAAACAGGAGCGCACCTCACCGGCCGCCAGCGGGCGCAGATACCGCTCCTTCTGTTCCTCGGTGGCGACCACTTCGAGCAGGTGCGTGTTGCCCTCGTCGGGCGCCGCGCAGTTGAGTGCGAGAGGGCCGAGCAACGAGTATCCGGCCGCCTCGAACACCACTGCCTGGCCGCAGAGATCGAGTCCGAGCCCGCCCCACCCCACCCCCACGTGAGGAGCGAACACCCCTGCGGCCCGGGCCGCCTCCTGCAACCGACGCCGCAGCGGCTCCGGCCCGTCATGGACGTTCCCGTCGCATGCCTGCTCCTGCGGCAGCACGACGTCCCGGACGAACTCAGTGGTGCGCCGCGCGATGTCGGCGACCCTCTCGTCGGTCTCGAACCCGATCGACACATTGACCCCTGACGTCGGCTACTGGGTATTAGCCATCACAAGGGCAGTAGGTATGAATGTCAAGAGGCACGCAGCTAACAGCCAATAGCCATGTGCCTGCATCGAGCGCCAGTCTGCTCACTCGTAGGCGTGGTCGAAGAGCTCCTGCCGCGCCTGGCCGGTCAGGCGTCGTGGCTCTCAGGGCTGAGCGCCCGCAGGTCCGTGATCAGCCCTGCCTCCGAAGGTGAGGACTCTTCTGATGCCGCGCACCGTCGCGGCGGCGGACCTCGGGGAGTTCGCCGCCGCCGTCACCGAAGCCCATGGGGTGCCGCCCGGGCACGCCCGTCTGCGGACACGTTGGTGACCGCCGAACTGTGGGGGCACCCCTCGCACGGAGTGCTGCGTCTGCCGTGGTACCTCGCCCGCATCGCCGCCGGCGCGACCGCCGCCCCGGAGATCGTCGCCGGCAACCGCGCGGTGCCGCCGCCGGACGTGCGGCGAAGAAGTCGGTGCTGGGACTGGGCGGCTCGGACGCCTTCGTCGTCCTCGCCGACTCCCATGTCGAACGGGCCGCGAAGGCCGCCGTCAGAACCCGGTTCACCAACTCCGGCCGGAGCTGCGTGTGCGCCAAGCGGTTCATCGTCCACTGGCCGTCGCGGACGCGTTCACCACCGCGTTCGTGAACGGCGTGGAAGCCCTGCGCCTCGGCGACCCGCGCGATCCGGGCACGCAGGTCGGCCGCTGGCCCGGGACGACCTGCGCGCGACGATCCGGCGGCAGGTCGAGGAGTCGGTGGCGGCAGGGGCCCCTGCTGACCGGGGGCAAGCCGGTGCCGGGCGAGGGCTGGTTCCACCGGCCGACCGAACTGGCCGACACCGGCCCGGGCATGGCCGCCTTCGACGAGGAGACCTTCGGCCCCCTGGCCGCCCTGACCGTCGCCCGCGACGACGAGGACGCCGTCCGGCTCGCCGACGCCACCGCCTACGGACCGGGCCTGAGCGTGTGGACCCCCGACACGGCGCGTGGAGTCGGCCTCGCCCGCCGCATCACCAGCGGCGCGGCGTTCGTCAACGCTGGCCGCCGCCGGCATCCGCGAGTCCACCGACACCCGCACCTACTGGGTGGCCGACTCCCCGGGCGAGGAGTAGCACACACCCCATCGCCCTGCCGGACCGCTGTCCCGCAGGGCGATACGCACCCGCCGTCGACGCCGGGTGCGGGGGAGTGCCGTCGTGAATTCAGGCCCGGTTGATCCGTGCGGCGATACCGTGACCGACCAGCAAATAGATGACCGCCGGAAGACCATAATTGAGGACGACGCGTAGACCTTCTGTGTCCATCGTGAAAATGTCCTGAGCCCACCCGGACAGCCAGTCCGCCATTCCGTGCACGAACTCGACGAAGGGGTTCGACTGGTTGGCGTCGAGCAGATACAGCACGATCCACAGGCCCAGCAGACCGGCCGCGACGTCGGCAATCGTGCAGATGGTCAGAGCCGCGCGCCGCCCAGCGGCATGGTTGCGCGCGGAGTGGTCGGGTCCCGGGGGCGGGGGCGGCGGCGGGTCGTACGACTGGTATCCAGAAGCAGGGCCGGTGTTACTCACGAGGAATCCCATCTGCTGTGTTCATTCGCCGGCCTGCCCTCGACGTATTGGATTCGGCCGAGGTTGGCCATTTCTGTCCACTACAGCGCCTGGGAATCGTCGCCGTGTTACACCCGCTATTCGGGGAAACCAGAATATGGCCCCCTGTCGAGTCACATACCCAAAATTCCACCCACGCGGCATATTTCAGGCACCCCGAAGCGGGCGACCTGTCAGTCCAGGTTCTTCTCCACCGGCGCGAACAGGGCTCAAGGGTGGCCATGACCTCCGGGTGGATCGAGTCCAGGGCCTCGGCGAAACCCCTGGAGTCCGGACACGCCCTGAAGCCTGAGCCACCTACCGAATCCATCCATCGAGCGCAAGAAACAGCCTCCGACGGTGCCGGCACGGTGGAATAACCTCGTCCCTGGAGACGTCCGGTGCCACGTGGGCCCGTGAGGGGGAGGCAATGGTGCTCGGTAGGGGGACGCGGTTGCTCGCGGGCGCCATGGCCGTGGTCTGCATGGTGCTCGTCGGCCCCAGCGCACCGGCCGGTTCCCTCTTCGCCGGGTCACCGCCGCTCCGAGCCGCCAGGGATGTCGTACCGAACCGGGTCATGACGTGGAACCTCTGCAACCCCTGCGCGGTGAGCGACGTCGACCGGGCAGCGGAGATCGCGACGTACGCTCCCCAGGTCATCGGCTTCCAGGAAGCGTGCGTCCGCGACGTCGAGAGGATCCGGGACTATCTGCGCAACCTGCACGGGCTGGTCTACCACGTCGAGTACGGGACGGTGCTCAGGAACTGGGGCCGCTGCGGCGGACTTCCGTGGAACCCGGGTGGCTTCGGCCAGGCGGTCCTCTCGGCGGCGCCGATGACCGAACCCGTCAACGTGGAGTACCCCGACGGCGGATCCGAGGACCGTGGGTACATGGCCGTCACCACCACCGTGGGTGGCCGGCCCGTCCGGGTCTTCAACACGCATCTCGCCCAACGACGTCAAGAGGCGGTCCGGGCGGACCAGGCGGGCGTCCTCGCCGGGGAAGTCGCCCGGCACGACCGCGCGATCGTTCTCGGCGACTTCAACGCCGTGCCGGACGCCCCGGAGCTCAGGCCGATATGGGCACTGGCCACCGACACGGACCCCCAGTGCCACCCCTCGCCCACCGGCACCTGCCAGCCGACCACCGACTGGCAGAGCAAGTTCGACTACGTCTTCCTGCGGGGCATCGTCCCGCTCCGGCACCGTGTGCATCCGAGCCCCTACTCGGACCACCACCTGCTGCACACCGATGTCGACGCGACCTGACTCAGGAGCTGGCGTTGTTTCGTTTGCCGATGAGGTCCCGGTACAGGGCCGCGCGTTCCTCATGGGTCTTCGCCTGGGCGAACTCCGCTTTCCAGGCCTTCTCCAGGTCTTTGAGCCGCTGCACCCAGTCGCCGAACTCCTGCAGGTCGACGAGGCGCTGGTTGGCGCTGAGGGGGGCCTTGGCGGCGGGCTTGTCGTCCTTGTGGCCGCCGAAGTGGCTCACGGGGTTGTTGTTCTTCTCGCTGCTGGTCACGCCGTGTTCGTAACCGTCGGGGGTCCTGCCGCCCGGCCCGGCGGTCTCGATGCCCACCTGGAACCCTCCGTCACGCTTGCGGGTCGGCGGTTTGTACCCCATGAACACGTGCCCGTACGACTCGTCCGGCAGGATGGTGTCGCCGTGGTAGTCGTTGTTCCCCATGCCGCCGACGGCCGCGGGCAGTCCGTAGAGGTGGCTGTGGGGATCGAGCCAGTTCTGAACCGTGGCCCCGATCTCGCCCTTCTCCACGAAGTCGCCCCGCGTCCCGTCCGGCTTGTTGTCGTCGATCTCCATGTGGTGTGTGCCGAACTTTCGCCGATACACCGGCGCCTCCGGCGTGGACCTGGGCTCCCAGGGCTTGCGGTCCTCCTTGGTGATGTGGAGCCACTGGGGCAGCTCGTAGCCGTGCTGGCCGTCGGACAGCTGCGGGATGCGGATGTTGACGCGACCGCCGTAGGCCAGGGCGTGGGCGACGTCGTCCTTGAAGTCCTCGTGCATGCCCGCCTCCGGGTTGAAGACCTTCAGCCCCTCCTTCAGGATCAGGAAGATCTTGGTCAGCAACTCGGTGCCGCGCTCGACGCGCTGCCTGTGCTTGTCGGCGTCCGGTACGTCGTCGCTGATGCCGGGAGGCAGGAGCGTCTTGATGAAGGTCTGGAAGATCTGCTCGTTCCGCTCCGCCTTGAGCTGCTCCTTCTCGGACTCCGGGGTCTCCTCGGCGTGCATGGCCATGTGGTGGCCGAGCCGGTAGTCCGACCGGGTGGGCTTGGCCGGTGGCTTCCCCTGGCCGCGATCCTCGACGTTCTGCTGCCACCGCAGGGTGGTCACGAGCAGGCGCATGCCCTCGGGCTGCTGGAGAAAACTGCGGAAATTGCCGGCCTTGATGTAAGCCTCGGCTTCGGCGTGGGTGCAGATGCCCACGGTCTTCAGCCACTTGGGGTCCTCGGACTCCACCGCCCTGATCGCCTGAAGCTCCGCGCCGGTGAACATCGGGCCACTACGCACCCGTTTGTGGATGACTGCCCGTACGTCCTTGTTCCTGATCTCGCGGTCGCCGCCGACGAGCAGTCGCGCCAGACGGACCATGGCCGGGGGCGAGGCCGTGGCCGGGGACTCGGTCGTGCCTGCGGGCCCGGTCGTGCCCGCAGGCCCGGTCGTGGAGGCGGGCCCGGTCGTGGAGGCGGGACCGGGCCGGTCCGCCCGCTGGACGGGCACGTCCCCGTCCACGCTGCGCTGCACCGCCCCGCCGGGTGCGGCGGCCCCGGGCAGCGACAGGTCGGGGGCCGCGCCCCGGGCCATCTTCCGGCCGTTGGAACCGGCGCTCCTCTCGAAAGGATCCTTGGGGTGTGAGACCCTCTCGCCCCTGCTGTTGGCGGTGCCGGACACCGTTCCCAGCGCCTGCTGGCGTACGTGGTCGACCTCTTCGTACATCACCTCGTCGCTGACGCGGTCCTCGCCGAGCACGATGTGGGGGCCGGTGGTGTAGGCCAGGGCCTCGAGTCCCTCGGCCGAGCGCTGGGCGACGGGGTCGCTGTGCACACGCACATGGCCGAAGCTCATGCCGTAGGCCCGCTCGGCCCGCTGGAGGATGCGCGGCTCCAGCGGACTGCCGGGGGAGGAGCCGATGGCGTCGCGAACCGATGGCGCCCGCTGGACCGGCACGGCCCCGTCCGCGTCGCGTCCCACGGGCTCGCTCTGCTCCCCTTCGCGGTGGTGCTCGTCCCGGGCCCGCTGGACGGCGCGCGTCACCGCTGCGTTTCCCGCGGCCTGTTGGAGGGCCATGAGCGGTGGCGGGGCGGAGGTCGCCCGGGACGTGGGGCGTCCGCCGACGCGGTCAGCGTTCGAGCGGTCTTCTGCGTGGGTACGCATACGCGGTTCCCCTTCGTTCGACTCGGGCCCTTCCCTCTTACCCGACGGGTGCCGGCGGCGGGGAGGTCCGCAGGGGCAGAACCGGGGGCAGTCCTGCCGGGTGACGGGACCGCGAGGCGCCCGGCTCGGTCAGGAAGGGGCTGTGGGACCGACCGGAGTGTCTCCGCGCAGCGTGATGCGATGCATGACGCGATGCTGGCCGCCGTAGTCGCGGTTGGCGTAGTGGGCCGTGCCGCGGTTGTCCCACAGCGCGACGTCACCCGGCTGCCAGCGATGCCGTACGACGTGCTCGGGCTTGGTGAGATGGGCGTACAGGATGTCGAGGATGCCCCGGCTCTCGTGTTCCGAGACGCCCACGATGTGCGAGGTGAAACCGGGGTTCACGAACAGGCCCTTGCGGCCGCTCTCCGGATGCACCCGCACCACGGGGTGCTCCACCGGCTTCAGTTCGGTGAACACCTCGCCGTCCCACAGGTTGCCCTCACCCTGACGGTGCTGGGCGAGGTAGTAACCGAACTCGCGGCTGCCGTCGTGGGACGGCGGTCAGCGTGTCGACGTAGGCCCGCAGGCCCGGCGACAGCGACTCGTAGGCGAGCTGGCTGTCCGCCCAGTTGGTGTCGCCGCCACTGGGCGGCAGCACCACGGCCCGCAGGACGGAGATCGCCGGCGGCCGCCGTACGAACGTCACGTCCGTGTGCCACACGTCGGCGAATCCGTTGTCCTGGCTGTCCAGCGCGTACACCTCTTGGGCGACGTCTCCGGAATCGTGGACCGGGTGCCCGACGGTGACCTCGCCCAGGCGTCTGCCGAACTCGATCTGCGCGGCGTCGTCGAGGGTGTGCTGGCCACGCACGAAGAGCACCTTGTACGCCACGAGCGCTTCCCGCACCGCCAGGACCTGGCCGTCGTCGAGGCGTCCGAGGTCGATGCCGTTGATCTCGGCGCCGAAGCGGGGGCCGAGTTCGGTGACGGGCAGCCGGGTCACGGCGGGCCGTTCGCTGAGAATGCTCACCTGTGTGTCCTTTCCTGGGTACGGGGATCAGGCCGCCGCGGCGGCTTTGACGGCGTGGGCGACCTGCGCGCGCAGCTCGGCGAACTCGGTCGACTCGCGCAGCTCCTCGGCGTCGACGTCGCCGCGCGGCAGGGTGATCGGCAGGTCCAGAGCCACGGTCCCGGGGCTCTTGGTCAGCACCACGATGCGCGAGCCGAGGAACACCGCCTCGTCCGCCGAGTGCGTCACGAACACCGCGGTCCGCCCGGTCCGGTCGGTCACGCGGCGGACGTCCTCCTGGAGCCGTTCCCGGGTCAGCGCGTCCAGCGCCGCGAACGGCTCGTCGAGCAGGAGGAGCGGGTTCTCGGCGGCGAGTGCCCGGGCGATGGCGACGCGTTGCTGCTGACCGCCGGAGATCTCCCAGGTGCGCCGCTTCCCGGTGC
The DNA here is from genome assembly GCF_000158955.1 of Streptomyces viridochromogenes DSM 40736. Lineage (GTDB taxonomy): Bacteria > Actinomycetota > Actinomycetes > Streptomycetales > Streptomycetaceae > Streptomyces > Streptomyces venetus. The sequence continues at coordinate 8,453,137 of NZ_GG657757.1, forward strand.
CCTCGAGACCGACCCGGGCCAGCAACTCCGCGCGCCGCTGCGGCCATCGGGCGCGCTCGACACCGGCGTACCGCAGCGCCAGATCGACGTTGCCCCGCACGGTCCGCCACGGGAACAGCCGCGGCGTCTGGAACACCACACCGGCCGCCTCACCGGGCCGCGGCTCGGCGCCCGAGACCCGCACCGATCCCTGGGTGGGCCGCTCGAAGCCGGCGATGAGTCGCAGCAGTGTGCTCTTGCCGCAGCCGGAGGCGCCCACCAGGACCAGGAACTCCCCGGCCGGGACGGTCAGGTCGACCGGCCCTACAGCGGTGAAGGTCTCGCTTCCCCGGCCGTACCGGTGGGTGACGTGGTCGAGGCGGACGGACCCGGCACCTGCGGTGTCCGCCCCTGCCGTGCTCTCGGTGGTCTCACTTGAGGACATCGGGCAGCCCCTTGAGATAGAACGCTTCGCGGACGACGTCCTTGGACGGCGCGGCGCCGATCTGCTTCTGGTCGGCCAGGAACCGACCCGTGTCGGTGACGTACGTGAGCAGCTTGCCCGGGCTGCCGTCGGTGCCCAGCCAGTCGGCGGAGACCACCTGCTCCGGGGTGAGGAACACCCCCTGCGAGAGTTGCGCCTTGGCATCTGCCGCGCTGATGCCGAGCTCGGCCGCGACCGCCTTGACCGTGCCGTCCGGGTCGGACTTGATCAGGCGCAGCGCCTCGGCCTCCGCCTTGCGCCAGGCATCGATCGCCTTGGGGTCCCTGGCGATCAGGTCGTCCGACACGACGGCCAGGTCGAGGGTCGGCTTGCCCGCCGCGCCGATCTCCTTGCTGCTGGTGAGCTGGGTTCCGGTCTTGCGCAGCTCGTCCAGGGTCGGCAGCCAGACGTAGGCGGCGTCGATGTCGCCCCGCTGCCAGGCGGCGAGGAGAGGCTGCGGCTGAAGGTCGATGAGCTCGACGTCCGACTGCTTCAGACCGGCCCCCTTGAGCGCCGAGAGCAGGCTGTAGTGCGAGGTGGAGGCGAAGGGAGTGGCTATCTTCTTGCCCTTGAGCCCTGCGACGTCGGAGATGCCGGTGGCCTTGCGCGCCACCAGGGCCTCGTTGTCGCCCGCGACGTCGAGGATCCACGCCACCTTGTACGGGATGGGTGAACTGCCGGACACCCCACGGGCGAACGGGCTGGAACCCAGCGCGGCGATGTCGAGGGACTTGCCGATGAACGCCTGGTTGACGCTGGCCCCGGAGTCGAACTTGATCCAGTTGATCTCGTAGTCCGGCAGCGCCTTCTCCAGCAGCTTTCTGTTCTTCACGAGCAGGTCGCCGCTGGGGAAGGCGAAGTAGCCGATGCGCAGCCGCTTGGAGCCGCCGGACGTCGACGCCCCACTGCCGGAGGAGCAGCCGGTGACGGCCGCGGACGCGGCGGCCAGGGCGCCGCCGAGGAGGAGACGGCGGGACGGGCCTCGGGAGGCAGGGGACATGGCGGAGCCGTTTCTGTGCGGAGGGAAGGAAAGGAAGGGGACTAGACGCGACCGCGCCACGGCACCACCGCGCGTTCGAGCCGCAGCAGCAGGCCGTCGATGATCAGGCCGGAGACACCGATGGCGATGATGCCGACGAGCACGACAGGGGTGTTGTTGTAGTTGGCGGCGTCCTTGACCATGCCGCCGATCCCGGGCAGTCCGTTGACCAACTCGGCGGCGACCAGGGACGAGTAGGCCACCCCCACGGCGAGCCGGACTCCGGTGAGCGTCTCCGGCAGCGCGGACGGGACGAGGACGTCCCTGACGACGTCCCAGCGGGACGCGCCGAGCGCCCGGGCGGCCTCGATCAGACTCTTCGGTACGGCCGCGACGGCCGTGGTGGTGGACACCGCCACGGGCGGGAAGGCGGCCACGGCCAGCAGCGTGACCTTCGGCTCCTCGTTGATGCCCAGCCAGATGATGAGCAGCGAGAAGTACGCCAGCGGCGGCAGGGTCCGCAGGAACGTGATCCAGGGCTCGAAGAGCGAGCGCACCCAGCCGACGGTGCCCATGAGCAGTCCGAAGATCACCCCGGCGGCGATGCCGAGACCGGCCCCGATCGCGATGCGCCGCAGGCTGATGCCCAGGTGCTCGACGAGCATGGTGCCGTTGTAGCCCCGTACCCCGCCGTGCGTGGTGGAGACGTCGATGAACGCCGCCCACACCTTGGCCGGCGGCGGAACCAGTGTCTCGCTCCACGTCCCGCTCGCCGCCAGCAGCTGCCACAGGACGAGGAAGAGCAGGAGAGAGCCGAACGGCAGCACGGCAGGGCGCAGGCGCGCCCACACGCCCCGCGTCGGTGCACGAGGCTCCGGCGGTACGTCGGCCGGATCAACAGGCTTGTGAAGAGTGGGAGTTGTGGACACGGGCGTCCTCCAGGGGGCGCGCCGGGACATGAGCAGCCGCCGCCCGGGGGACGGGCGGCCGGCCCCGAGCGAGAGTCATGCCGAACGAGGGGAGAGAGCGCGCTCTCCGCGAGCTGTGACAGCGCGCGGGAACCGCCCCGATGCGGGTGGTGTCACCGCAGGCAGGGCGCGTCAGAGAAGACGGGTCAGCAACAACACGAGCCCGGACGCCGGCACAGGTCGATGACCAGGCGTCGCACCAGGGACTCGGAATTCATGAGGCATATTTCTACAGCAGCCGCGGCTCGCCACCAACCGGCGTCCACTTTCTGGAACACGTCTCTGCGCACACGTCGTGAGCGGAGTCGCACTTGAGCTCGACGGGGTGGCTCACGCACAATGCCTGGCATGACCGCTGCCGCCGACATCCTCGTGGGACGACTGCACGTCGATCTGTGCCGCCAGTCCAGCGCCACCTGTCGCGGCTGACGACCACCAGCCCATGAGCCCCCTGACGGCGTAAGGCCGCAGGGTCGTCAGCCTTCGCGCGTCCGCATCCCCCCACGGCAGCACGCGCACCGGTCAAGGCTGCGCCGACCCCCTTTCACGCGCCCTCGCGTGCCCCGACGCGTCCATCGACGTACCTCACCGCGTCGGCATGCCCGCACGCCGTCCTCCGCACCCCACTCGGAGTCACATGTCCACCCATGCCCTTGGCGGTGGTTCGCGATGAGCACCGCACCCGTACCGTCGCAGACGTCCCCGGCCCACACGCCGGAACAGGATCACCCTGCTCCGCACCGGCTGAGGACCGTCGTGCTCGCCAGCCTGCTCGGCACCACCGTGGAGTGGTACGACTTCTTCCTCTACAGCACGGCCGCCGGGCTCGTCTTCGACAAGCTGTTCTTCCCCACGTCCAACGGCACGATCGGCACGATGCTGTCCTTCGCGACGTTCGCCGTGGGCTTCGTCGCCCGCCCCGTGGGCGGTCTGCTCTTCGGGCACATCGGAGACCGGATCGGCCGCAAGCACACCCTGGCCTTCACCATGGGGCTGATGGGCGTCTCCACCGCCCTGATCGGGCTGTTGCCCACCTATCAGCAGGTCGGCGTCCTCGCCCCCGCGCTGCTGCTGGTCCTGCGTGTCGCGCAGGGCGTGGCACTGGGCGGGGAGTGGGCCGGGGCCGTGCTGCTGGCCGTGGAGTACGGGCCCGCCGGCCGCAAGGGCCGCTTCGGCAGCTACCCGCAGGTGGGGCTGGCCCTCGGACTGGCCCTGGGAACAGGCGTGTTCGCGCTGCTCAGTGAGGCGCTCAGCGACGAGGCGTTCCTCGCCTACGGGTGGCGGATCGCCTTCCTGGTCAGCCTGGTGCTCGTGGTGGTCGGACTGACCGTACGGCTGAAGATCGACGAGACACCGGCCTTCCGCGCCGTACGCCGCCTCCAGGAACTGCCGCGCTCCGCGCCGCTGGTCGAGCTGGTACGTGCGCCGCAAGCACGCCGGCACGTCCTGCTGGGGATGCTCGCCCGGTGGGGTGAGGGGGCGGCCTTCAACACCTGGGCCGTCTTCGCCATCACCTACGCGACCGGAACGCTGGAGCTGGACCGTACGCCGGTGCTGCTCGCGGTCACCGCGGCGGCACTGGTGATGGGCGTGCTGATACCGGTGTCCGGGGCGGTGGTCGACCGCCGCGGTGCCCGCCGGGTGTACATCATCGGCATGGCCGCGTTCTCCGTCTCGGTCTTTCCGGCGTTCTGGCTCTTCGGCACCGGCGGGACCTGGGCCTTCACGGCCGCACTGGTCGTGACGCTGGGGGTGGTGCACGCCTGGTTCTACGGCGCCCAGGGCACCCTGTTCGCCGCCCTCTTCGCCACCCCGGTCCGGTACACGGGCATGTCGTTCGTCTACCAGGTGTCCGGCATCTTCGCGTCCGGCATCACCCCGCTGATCATGACCGCTCTGCTGGCTCTCGGTTCGGGCAGCCCCTGGTGGGCCTGTGGCTACCTGGCGCTGACCGGACTGGTCAGTGCGTGGGCGACCGCCCGGCTGCGGGACGGGGATCTGCACGTGCCGACGGGGCGGACCCACCTGACGGAGGCCGGCGTGAACGCGGCCCACGACACGATCGGACACACATGAGACCCGAATTCCTCTGGTACATCCCCAACACCGTCGAACCGGGCCACCGCGGCGACGACACGACGACCGGCTGGGGCTCCCTCGACTTCTCCACCGACCTCGCCCGCACGGCGGAGCGACACGGCTGGGGCGGCGCGCTGATCGGAACGGGCTGGGGCCGGCCGGACACCTTCACCGTCGCCACCGCGCTGGCCGCCCGGACCACCACCTTCAAACCCCTGATAGCCATCCGGCCCGGCTACTGGCAGCCCGCGCACTTCGCCACCGCCGCCGCGACACTCGACCAACTCAGCCGTGGCCGGGTCCTGATCAACATCGTCAGCGGCCTCGACAACCCGGCCGCCTACGGCGACACCCGCACCGATCCCGCGCAACGGTACGCGCGCACCCGGGAGTTCCTGCATCTCGTACGACGACTGTGGACCGAGGAGGACGTGACGTTCACCGGCGAGCACTTCCAGGTCGAGCGGTCCACGGTGACACCACGACCGTACGCGACTGAAGGGAGGGAACACCCGACGCTGTACTTCGGTGGTGCCTCGGAAGCCGCCGAACGGGTGTCTGCGGCGGAGGCGGACGTACAGCTCTTCTGGGGCGAGCCCCTCGACGGGGTCGCCGAACGCATCGACCGGCTGAAGGCGTTGAGCGAGCAGGTGGACCGCAGGCACAAGCCCCTGGAGTTCGGGCTGCGGATCACCACGCTCGTACGCGACACCACCGAGGAGGCCTGGCGGGCGGCCGAGGAGAAGACCGCGACGATGGCGGAGGCCGGGGCGCGCGAGCTGACGTGGACGGGCAACCGCAGGACCGCCGTCGGACAACAGCGGCTCCTCGACCTCACCGCGCGCGGGGAGGTGCTCGACACGTGCCTCTACACGACGCCCGGCAGGTTCGGCGGTGGGGGAGCGGGGACCACCTGGCTGGTCGGCTCGCCCGCCGACGTCGCCACGGCTCTGGAGAGCTACCGCAAGCTCGGCATCACCCATTTCGTGCTCTCCGACACCCCCTACAAACAGGAGACCATCCGCATCGGCGACCAACTCCTGCCCAGACTGCGTTGATGGCGAGGGAGTTGAGTCGCGTCAGCCGAACAGGACGAGGAACAACTGGACGGGTACCAGGGCGATCCCCAGAGCGAGGAAGACCCCGGTGACGATCAGGCCGCCCACGGTCTCGATCACGCGGGGCAACAGAGGCATCGGTGAGTACGTGCGCCGGGGATCACGGGGGTCATACGTGACCTGGATCTCCGCCGCCAAGTGGTGACGGCTGAGGAACTCGTGCGGGGTTCCTTCCGCGTCGGCGAACACGAACCGCCGCTTCTTCGACTCGTAGCCGGACCAGACAGCGGTGACGGTGACGCCGTGACGGCGCAGACTCACCCACTTCCACACTTCGCGGATCATGCCCACAACCAATAGGACGCCCACTGTGAGGGGCAGGACACCGAGAGCGGGCGCCATCCACCGCATGGGCTCGCCCAGCACGGCGACCGTGGTGACGGTGGCGAGGTACGCGATGAACAGGAGCCAGGCCAAGGCAACGCCGGGGGAGGGGAGCGGCACACGGGCAGGCGCGTCAGGTGTGACGTTTTTCGACGACGAGGGCATGACCGTATGACGTCCGGGGCAGGGCGGAGGTTGCACCGGCGGTCGGCGGGTCCGGAACTCACGCCTTCCGCCGGGGGCTGCGCTCTTTCGGGCGCACAGCCTTGTCAACTGCCGCTCCAGACCGGGGCGTCCGTGCCCCACAGGCCCGGTGGGCGTGCCCAGTCCGCCGGGCCTCCCTCGTACGACACCGGCGGCAGCGCGTACCGCAGCAGGCCCATGGGGCTGTCGGTCTCGCTCATCCTGCGCTCGGCGTGGAAGCCGTCGTCATCGCCCGGAGCAGGGGCCAGGCCGTGGACCAGCCAGTGCGCGGTCTGTGCCAGGGCCAGACGGACCAGCCGGGTGCCGCCCGTGCGGTGCTGCTCGGTGAGCGCGCGCAGCACCCCGGCCGCCAGCAGATAACCGGTGCCGTGGTCCAGTGCCTGGGCGGGCAGTGCACCGGGCGAGTCCGGCGAACCCTCCAGCTCGGCGATGCCGGTGGCCACTTGGACCAGGCTGTCGAAGCCGCGCCGTTCGTGCCATGGCCCGTAGCGGCCCCACGCGGACAGCTGGGCGATCACGAGACCTGGACGTCGCCCGGCCAGTGCCTCGGGCGTCAGCCCGAACCGCTCCAGCGCGCCCGGCCGGTAACCGGTGACCACCACGTCCGCGTCGTCGAGCAGCTCCTCGAAGACCCGGCGGCCGGTGGCGTCTCCCAGGTCCAGGGTGGTCGACCGTTTCCCCATCCCCGTGTCGTTGTGGGCTTCCTGACTCTCCGGCAGGTGTGGGGCATCGATCCGTAGTACGTCAGCGCCGAGCAACGCCAGAGTTCGGGTGGCGACCGGCCCGGCGAGCACGCGGGTCAGATCCAGGACGCGCAGCCCCGCACACGGCAGCGCGGCGTCACCGAGCACCCGGACCGGGGCGTCATCGACGCGCGCCGTCGTCAGCAGTGGCTGTCCCGCGGCCAGGGCCCCCTGCTCACTCCTGGCCCACTCCTCGGGGCCGCGCGCCGCGACGGCCAGACCGCCCGCCGCGTACACGGTTTCCTCCACCTCCAGCGCGGTACGCTCCGCGATCGCCCCGGCCACCGCGTCCACCACCGCATCGCCGCAGTCCCCCGGTACCCCGAGAGCGGCGAGCAATCGGGCCCGATGGTGCGGGTAATTGGCGTGCGTACGGACCCACCCGTCGGACGCCCGCCAGAACCGGGACAGCGGGGCGAAGGTCGACCACGCTTGCCCGTCGACCCGCACCAGCCGGTCGCTGAGGAACGCCGTCGCGACCGCCTCGTCGTCGACGCGGACCCGGGGCGCGGGCCGCCCCGTGCGTACGGAAACGAGCTCGGAGGCCGCGAGCGAGCACACGGCGACGGTGGCCCGCGCCAGCTCCAGGACGGGCAGCCGCGCTGGAAGCCCTCCGGACGGGCCGCCGTACGACACCCGGTCGAGCAGTGAAGAATCGGCACCCAGTGCCGCCCAAGCTTGGACCGTACCTGCGGAGATCGGCGAACCCATACTCCCATTATGGCACTGAGTGCCACATAGCCAAGAGTGTCACTGTGCCCCGACCGCCTCGGTTCACAGGTGCGCGACGCCGACCGTGGGACCGTCCGGTCGGGTCACCAGTCGCACCAGGTCCACCCACGTGGCCTGGAGACGCTCGGTCCCCGCCGACTCCGTCGAACGAGGTCTGAAGGACACGGTGACGTTCGCCCTGCAGGGCTGAGAGCCGTAGGTGGCTCGGCCTGCGCCGGTCACCCCGGCTTTGGCAAGGTGGCGCGGCAGGGTGTGCACGTCACCCCGCGGTGATCATGCCGGGAGGTCGGGCTTGGGTCGATGCAGCGAAGGCGTCGTCGTCGGAGTAGCCGAACCAGGCGGGAAGGTCGTGTTTATGGGGGGTATAACCTCAACCCCCCAAGGGGCGGCCGATAGTTGCCTTGGACGGTCACCGCCTCCCGGACCGGGCCTTCTCAGCTGATACCGGCGAGTCAGTCACGGACCTGCCGGTCGGCGTCGTCCATGTCGTTCCGTGAGACGTCTCGCCGACGAAGAACCGCGGTGTCGGCGTCGGGCCGGCGGTGGCTGAGGCCTCCACGAAACCGGCCTCGCCGCGTCCGAGGAAGGTCGCGTCCATGGGGGGTACCACCTCAACCTCCCTCAACGGCAACCGACGCCGACGGGACCACGAGCACGCTTCAGCCCCGGCTCCGGGCCTCTCCAGGTGGTCGAAGGCGACGTCCGTCATCTGGTGACAACCCGACGGGCCACGCACCGGACGTGACAACAAGCAACTGGTGACAGCTACCGCGTCCCGTCAGCAATGCCGAGCACCCGTCGGGTCTCGGCGGCGATCTGCTGCGTCTCGCCGGTGGCGACCACGAGGACCGGGACCCCTCTCACCGCCTGATCGATGCGTCGGTGGCCTTCCCGCATCAAGTCTTCCAGCTCAGGGACGAGCAGCCCGCCTCGTACACCGAGAACAGTCAGGGCCGAGCAGATCTCCTCGCGTACCTCGGGTTGGTCCTCGCCGATCTCCCCGGTGAAGACCAGGGCGTCCAGCCGGTCCAGCGAGGCGGCCATCGAGGCGATGCCCCTGCGGCAGCTGAGTGTGAACGTCGCCAGCGCCAACGCGGCCGCGGCATCGCCCTCCGCGCGGGCGCGCACCAGGTCCCGGGTGTCTCCCGAGGTACCGGAGAGGCCGAGCAGACCGGAATGCCGGTGGAGTGTGTCATCCAATTCGTCCGTGCTCAGACCGTGCCGCCGCTGCAGCCACAGCAGCGCGCCGGGGTCGAGGCTGCCACTGCGCCGGCTCATCACCAGCCCTTCCAGCGGAGTGAGGCCCATGGTGGTGTCCACGCTGCGACCGTTGCGGACGGCGCAGGCCGAGCAGCCGCCGCCCAAGTGCACGAGCACGACCTGGAGGTTGTCGACGGGCCGGCCCAGGGCCTGCGCCGTCCTCTGCAGTGCCCACGAGTAGGAAAGCCCGTGGAAGCCGTAACGGCGCAGCCCGTATTCGGCTCGCCATCGCTCCGGCACGGCGTACGTGCGCGCCTGTGCCGGCAGATCCTTGTGAAAGACAGTGTCGAAGCAGGCGACATGAGGAGCGTCGGGCAGGAGTTCTCGTGCGGCATCGACCACACGCAGGGCAGGAGTCACGTGCAACGGCGCGAGATCGGCGACGTCCGACAGCAGAGCCCGTACGCGTGCGTCGATCAGCGTATGTTCCGTCAGGTGCGGACCGCTGTGGACGATGCGGTGACCAACCGCCGCAGGAGCGGGCACCTCGCTGAGGAAGTTCCGCAGTTCCGCCGCCGCGGCAGGCCCCGGAGGCTCCGAGGCGTCTCGAACCGCCACCCGTTCACCGTCCGCCGCGAACAGAGCGATGTGAAGGCTCGAAGAGCCGGCAGCCAGGACCAGTACGTGCCCATCACGGCTCTCCTGGGAGCGGTCAGCACTCATCACACACCTCCAGTGCACCTGTGGAAACGTCGACGGGATCGACCTGCCCGTCCTGGCGGGGCTGATCCTCGTGATGGCGACAGCGGTGTACGTGTGGCGGCGCCCGATGCCGCCGGGAGACGACGTCCCGCCCCAGGAGACGCCGCGCTCCCCGTCGTCGGAGCCATCACCCACCCCCGTGAGTGGGCGCTGATCCGTCACCTTCCGCAGCCACAGCCGCCCGCACCCGTTGGTCCTCGCGAGCAGAGCCCACGTCCCGTTCCAGGGGTGTGCGGCTCACGGCTGTCGCGAGGTCGTCCAAGGCCCTCTTCTGCAGTTCCACACCGCGCCGCAGCACCGGGCTCCGGTCCCCGGTGGCGCCTACCCCCGCGTGGAGCGCCTCCTCCACGCGTCCCCAGTCCGGATTCCTGTGCTCGCGCACGTCGTTTGCCGCCTGCGCGGTGTCCGCCTCCAGGGCCTCGGCGAACCGCTCCGCCTCGGGGGCGAAACCGCTGTCGGCCCGCGGGACGTAGCTCTCCATGAGCATCGCCGCCCGGTCGAGTCCCTTGAGCGCCTCCTGCGCCTCCTCCGCCTCGCGCGTGGTCAGACCTCTGGGACGGACCGGTTCCCGCCTTGCCTGTTCGTAGGCCTCCTGCCAGGCGGCCCGTGCCTCCCTGCTCGCCAGCAGGGCCCTGCGCATGTCGGCGCGATGCTCCCGGGTCGGTTCGGCGTAGCTGCGGAGCACTGCGGCCGCGTAGCGACCGTCGGCGGCGAGCCAGTCCGCCAGCCGGCCCGGCAGCCGGGGGGTCTCCCATGCGGGGAACACCACATACGCCAGCATGGCCACGGCCCCGCCCAGCAGGGTGAGCACCACCCGCTCCGGGACCGTCTGCTCCCATGCCTGGCCGCCCACGCCCAGCAGGAAGACGACGTACGCGGCGGTGAAGCACTGGGAGTAGGCGTAGCCGGTACGGAGCAGCGTGTACGCCAGGGCCGCCGAGACCACCGCCAGCGCGCCGAACACATGGGCGTCCGGGCCCAGGGCCCGCACCATCCCGGTGGCGAGCGCGACCCCCGCCAGGGTCCCGGCGAGACGGCCCACCGCACGCGCGTACGTCCGGTGGAAGTCCGGCCGCATCACCATCACCGAGGCGATGGGTGCCCAGTAGCCGTGTTCCACAGGTAGCCGGGAAGCGATCAGATAACCGAGCGTGGCCACCGCCGCCAAGCGGACGGCGTGCCGGAACACGGGCGAGTCCCGGCGGAGTTCACGGCGGACCGCCCGGCGGACGACCGGGAGCAGCCTGAACATGGTCGGGCGCACCAAGAACTGGGCGCTCGCGGGGCCGAGCGGCGTAGGCGCCCTGTCGCGCGCGCCGCCGCTCGCGGCGATTTCCAACGCCTCGGCGAGCAGTTCCACGAGCCGTTCGGCGGCTTGCCGGGCGGGCCCCTCCAGCACCTCGCGCTCCTCGTCGACGCGCAGGACGTCCGCGCTCCGGGGCGGTATCTCGGCCGGAGTGCCGCGGCGGATCGAACGGGCGGCCGCGTCCAGGATGTCGGCGGCCGCGCCGAGCAACTCCCGTGCTCGGTCCCGCCCGGGGCCCTCCGCCGGGGCGCCGACGTCCGGGTCTGCGAGCGCGGCGACGACCGGCAGAATGCGCTCGGCGAGGCCCCGGGGGCCGTGGAGGACGGGGGGACGGGTGCGGGCCTGTGATGGCGTCACGGCGGCCGCGTCCCGGGCCGTCATCAACGGCTCCGGATCGAACGGGGCGACCGGGTCGTGCCGCAGCCGGCGGGCGTAGTCCGCCACGGCGGCCAGCGCGTCCGCGAGCGCGTCACGATGCGCCCCCCATCGGCGGACCGGGAACAGCAAGATCAGTACGGCCTGCGCCACGCCTCCGAGCGCGATGACACCGGCGTGTTCCAGGGCCCGCCCGACGCTCGTGGGCAGGGTGACGGTCACCAGCATGCTGCCGACCGTCGTCGCTGCGACGATCCCGGCGGTCGATCCGAGGGACCACGCCATCCCCGCGGCAAAGGCCCATACGGCCAGCAGGGGGAGGAACGTCACGAGTCGCCCCGCCGCCAGGTAGCCCACGAAGGTGCTGAGCGCCAGACCCGCGCCCGCGCCGAGCGCGATCACCTTGCGCGGACGCCAGGTGCGCTGGAAGGTGGCAGCACCCGCGGAGTAGGCACCGAGGGCGGCGGACGCGGCGAACGCGGGGGAGACCAACCACAGCGCCGTCCCGATGACGATCGCCACCCCGGCAGCCGTACGCAGCGCGAGCAGGGGCTCCAGCCGCGCCTCCTCGATCGTGAGCCCGGATCGCACGACCTCCCCGAAGGTCCGCAGCCACTTCACGGTGAGAGCCCGGTCAAAACGCCCTGCCGGGTCGCGACGGGCTGGTCGAGGTGCGGCCGCCGGGCGAGGAAGCCTCCCGCAGGGCCCAAGGACTGAGCATCGGTGAATATGCGACACATCAGCATGCGGCCTCACCAGTCCCAGGATTTGCCTCGCACCGCGTGTCCGGCGGGTCTTCTCCTCCGGGCTGGCCGGCATGCGGGGGGCCGCGGTCCGTCCTACCGGGCCGAACTCCGGTGATCGCCGCTGGTTCAGCCCCAGTCGGAATCAGGGTGACTGCCACCCGTCACCCGGGCTGGTCCGGGGAGACAGACGGGCGGTGGCCCCTGGGTTCCTATCGCTTCCTGCCGTTCCCGTGTCCGTCGGGATGCAGGACCACCTTGGTCCAGCCCTCGTCGCGGGCATCGAAGTGCTCATAGGCGGTGGGGGCATCGTCCAGGCTGAGTTCGTGCGAGACGACGAAGCTCGGCTTCGCCTTCCCGGCGGCGATCAGATCCCGCAGCGCCCGGTTGTACCTCTTCACCGGCGCCTGCCCCGTGCCCATGTGCTGGCCCTTGAACCACATCATGCCGAAGTCGATCGGAACCCTTCCCTGCGCCTCCAGCTCCCCCTGTGCCTCTGCGCCGCCGGGATCCTCGGGCAGGAACACGCCCACCACGCCGATGTGGCCCGTGAACCTGACCGAGTCGATGAGTCCGTCGAGCGTGAGGCGGGCGTCCTCGCGTCCCTGGTGGTCGTGTGCCTGGTAGCCGACGCATTCACAGCCGTTGTCGGCGCCCAGACCGAGGGTGGCTTCCTTGACGACCTCCGCCGGATCCTGCTCGGCGATGTTGATCGGGATGGCCCCGATCTCCTCCGCCTTGCGCAGCCGGTCGGGCTGGTGGTCGGCCACCCAGACGCGGCCGGCGCCCTTGAGCAGGGCGGAGTAGGCCGCCATCAGCCCGACGGGACCGGCCCCGAAGACGATCGTCTGGTCGCCCGGTTTGACGTTGGCCATCTCCGTGGCGTGATAGCCGGTGGGGAAGATGTCGGCGAGCATCACGTAGTCGGTCTGCCGCTCGACGGCGTCCTCGCCCAGGCGCAGCGCGTTGAAGTCGCCGTAGGGCACGCGCAGCAGTTCCGCCTGGCCGCCCTGGTAGGGGCCCATCTCGGCGAATCCGTAGGCGGCTCCCGCGAGGGCCGGTTCCGGCTGCATGGTCAGGCAGTAGTTGGTCATCCCCCGCTCGCACTGCTTGCAGAAGCCGCAGGCGATGTTGAAGGGCAGAACCACATACTCGCCGACCTGGACCTTGCGCACGGCCGAGCCGACCTCCACGACCTGGCCCATGTTCTCGTGCCCCAGCGTGCGGCCGGACTCGAACGAGGTGCGGCCCTCGTACATGTGCAGGTCCGAACCGCAGATGTTGGTGGTGGTGATCTTGACGATGATGTCGCAGGGGTGCTCGATCTTCGGGTCCGGTACGTCCTTCACCGCGACTGTTCGCGGGCCTTCGTATACCGCTGCTTTCATGATGGCAATCCCTTGATGTCGCGGCATGACCGCACCACGGTGGTGATGGAGACGGCGCGAAAGGCCTTACTCCCGGGCGTTCGACGAGGGGGGTGGGACGTGGTCCGTGGCTCCGGCATGCCTCTGCGGGGCGTTCACCCGGATCAGGTGCAACGGCGCCACCGGCGGCTTGCTCGCGGAGCACCGGCGCCCCGGCGGCGTGCCGTCCGGGTCCCCGTCGGCCTCGACGCGAAACGAGCACGCGCGCACCGATCGGCTAGATCTTCCCATCCGGACGACCACCGACCACCGCCGTATCTCCGACTCGGGCCCCGGCTAGTCATTGTGGTCGTCCAGGAGCCTGTGGCGACGTTCCTGTTCGCGCTTGGAGTAGGCGGCTGCCCGGATCGCCTCGTCGCTCTCCAAGCCTGATCCCAGCGCGCCGCCCACGGTGGCGACCGAGGCGACGAACCAGGCCAGCGTCAAGTACTCCTCGGCGTGCAGCGGGGTTCGCGTCATGGAAGCGAACACTTGGTCGTTGAGGATGAACAGCGCCCACACCCAGTTGATGACCATCAAACCCACGTAGCAGACGAGCACCCCGATACCGACGGTCGCGACCGTCGAGGCGTTGTACAGCCGCGCCCTCTGCCTCGCCTCCGGCGAACTCTCTGCTGGTCGATGCCACAGCTCCGCGTCTATGATCAGCCAGCCGATCATGATCGCGACCGATCCGACCGTGGCGATCACGAGGCGTGGCGTGCTGAGGGACGTGGCCAGGTTCCAGACGGTGGAGTTCACGGTGGCGACTGCCCCCGTGGCGAGCGCGGCAGCCAGGGCTTTCTGCAAGCCCGGCACCAACCGCCACGGCCGGTTGGCGCGGACCATACCGGCGAGCACCCGCAGGTAACCGCGCGGCCCGCTGACGACGTACCGAAGATCGTCGGTCTCCTTCTCACCGGTTCGGCCCGGATGAACAGGCGCGAGACGATCGACGGAGGGCCCCGTAAGCGGCTGACTTCGCGGAGGTCCTTCAGCCCCGGTGGTGTGCGGACCCGCCATGCCAAGCACGGCTTCTTCGACGGCCCGCCGGGCCCTCGTCTGCAGCCGCAGGCCTCCCAGTGAAGGAAGAGAGAGCAGCGCCAAGCCGTGTTCGTGATTCAGATCCACAGCGAGCCTGCGCCCGTGTGAGTGCAGCGGAAGGTCGGTGAGGGCCACGACGATGTCCCAGTTCTCCGCACTCCCGCGGTCCAGGATCCGGCGCATCAAGGTGGGCGGGTCCTCCGTCCCCGAGGTGAAGGGCTCACTGACCACCTTGACGTCGAACCGTCGCCCCTGGCCCGACTTGTCGGTGAGCCGATCAGGAAGTGTCCGGGCCATGCGCTGCGCGATCTCCGTCGGCGTGTCCGGATCCGCCAGGAGAGCCACGACCGTAACGCCCTGAGACGACTCCTGCATGACCGGCCCCTCCTCGTCGGCTGCCCCGCCGATCCCAAGTGCCCACAGACGCCGCCGAGGTAACGTCCACCCCGCGTGACACGCCGCCCTCCGCCCGCAGGTGCGGGAGGTACGGCCGGATCTCGCGGGCATCACCCTGGCGCGCACCGCACGCCGCGCCACCGACCACCCCGCTTCGGTATCCGCCCGGGAGCCGGGGTCCGGCAAAGCGCCGCGCCAACCGGCCATGGCTGCTGCTCACCGGCCTCTCCCGAGCGCTCTCTGGCCTGCTGTCGGTCCGTACGCCCGTCCGACGACCCGGGCAGTCGGACGCATGGGCCTGGGAGGGCAAAACCGGGAGGCTAATTGGACCCGGCATACGCATGCGTTCGCGCGCCCCCGTCGGCCAGGCTGACTGGGAAGCCCAGGGGCCGGGAGTCAGCCGGCTCCCGTAGCCGGAGGTTGCCGTCATGACCGTGATGTCCATCGCCAGATTCGAGAGGTTCTTTCGCGCGGCCGCAGGACTGAACGTCGACAAGAACGATCTCAAGCGCTACAGCGACTTCGTCGACGCCAAGCTCTACGATCTGCTGACCGTCGCCCAGGCCACTGCCAAGGCCAACGGGCGCGACATCATCCGGACCTGTGACCTACCGATCACGAAAGGCCTGCAGGAGAGCATTCACCGCTTCCGGAAGATCGACCAGGAAGTAGAGCTCAAGCCGATCCTGGAACAGCTTGCCACCCATCCCGCTCTGGACCGCACGCCCGATGAGGAGACCGAGGCGGCCTATCCGGACATCGTCGGCGGACTCAGCCTGGCCCTCGCCCAGAGCTTCAAGATCCTCCACCCCGATCTGAAGAACCCCCAGACCCAGCACTGGGACGAGGCTCGAGCCGTCTTCGACCTCCTGCTGTGAGTGGCCACCGCAGATTGTGACGGCTCGTCCTCGAAGGGATCCTCGAAGGCATGGACAGGAACGTGTCCGTCGGGTCCGGGGAGCGGCTGCTGGATGAAATGGTGAGGGCCGCCCAGCTGGCATCACCTGCGGAACTGCCCATGGTCCTGAACCGGTATACCGAGGCCGTGGGCCTGGGCAGGGCCGTCATCTATCTGGTCGACATCCAGCAAAGACTGCTGGTGCCGCTTGTCGAGGACGAGCCGGAACTGGATCTCGACACTTCGCTTGCCGGATGGGCCTACCGCACCGGCTCTCTCCGAGTGGAAGAAGTCCCCTCCGGGGGGCTCAACCTATGGCTGCCCCTGGCCGACGGAGCGGAGCGGCTGGGCGTCGTCGAACTGAACATGAGCACCCTGGACGGGCTCAAGCTACGGCGCTGTCGAACGGCGGCGCTACTCCTCGCACTGATCGTCACATCCAAGCGCACCTCCAGCGACACCATCGCGCAGCGCATGCGTACCAGGCCGATGCGCCTGCCCACGGAGATGGTGAGAGCTTTTCTCCCTCCCCGGTCGATCGGCACCGGGCGGGTCGTGTCGACGGCAGTTCTGGAGCCTGCGTACGAACTGGGTGGCGATGCTTTCGACCATGCGTTCACCGAGGACGTTCTGCACGCCGCAGTCCTTGACGGCATGGGGCACGATCTGGCGTCCGGACTTGCCACCTCTGTCGCCATGGCAGGCTGCCGTAACGCTCGGCGCAGCGGGGCAGACCTGAACGAACTCGTGGGCACCATGGACGATGCGTTGGCGAAGTGGCTTCCGGATCAATTCTGCACGGGTGTCTTCACCCAGGTGCACATGCCCACCGGTGTGCTGCGCTGGTGCAACTGCGGCCACCCGCCTCCGTTGCTCATCCGTCGCCACCGCCTGCTCCACAAGGCCTTGGAGCGGCCGCCTGAGCCTCCTTTGGGTCTGCCCGCCAGTCTCACCGGGACCGCCCGTCAGGTGCACGACGTCAGCCTCGAACCCGGTGACCGAATACTGCTTTACTCGGACGGCGTCGTGGAATCACGCGACGAGGCAGGCGAAGAGTTCGGCCTGGAGCGCTTCACCGACTACATCATCCGGTCGACCGCGGCAGGGCAGAGCGCCCCGGAAGTGTTGCGCCTGCTCATCCATGCCATCCTCGAGCATCAGCACGACGAACTCAGCGACGACGCCACGATCTTGCTGTTCGAGTGGCAGCCCTCTGATCCGTGACCCCTCCTCCACCGGGGTCACGGCAGGAGCGCGGCGAACGAGTTCGGCACCCGGGATTTGAGGTGCTGCCATTCGCCGGCGCTCACATGGCGCTCCAGAGTTTTCAGTACGGTGCGCACCAGCTTCTCGCTGCCGCCCTCGACCGCATAGGGGAATTCGCTCCGGACCCGTGCGAGGAACTCCTCGTTGCTCATCTTTACGGGCGTTTCGGCCGGTTTCCAGCCGTCGTAGTAGACGCCTCTGACGATGGTCGGCAGTTGGGCGCCGAACTGTACGGCCGTCTCGACGGGGAGACGATCCCGAAGCGGGTGCAGCACGGCCCGCAGTGCCGCGTACGACTGCTTACGCCGTTCCTTGGGCCACCCGAAAGCCTCCTCGACGTCTTTGAGGAGCCGATTGGCCTTGTCCACCATGGTGTCGAACGAGGAGAAACCTGTATCAACCATGTGCGTGGTCCTTTCGTTCCGGGCGTCTCAAGGGCTCAGTCCGCGAGGTCGGCCTTGCCGAACAGGACCGCGTAACTGGAGGGGAGTTGACTGATGATCTGATTCAGTTCCCCACCGGTGACAGCGTCGGCAACGGTGGTCAGGACCGCGCTGGCGTCCCACTGCGCCGTCCGCGGCCGGGCATGGGTGCGCTCGGCGACCCGGCGGTAGAACTCTTCGATCCCGAAGCTCTGTGCCTGCTGCGGCGTGGCATGGTCCAGAACCTGTCCCAGCGGGCCGGGCAGCTGGGATGCGAGGTCCTTGACCTCTCCCGGGCTGATCCGTTGGGCCACCACTTCCAGCACGGCGTTGGTGACGTCCGCGGCTTCGGCCTGGTCCTTGTATTCGCCTCGCTCGCGTACTTGGGCGAGGAATCCGTCGTATTTCATCGCTGCCTCCTTCTGCCTCGGTCACCGCCGGTCATGGGGGCCGTCCGGTGCGCTGCCGGGCCGGCCTCGTCCGTCCGGCGGCGCGTAGCTGCCGTTGGCAAGGCTCCTGGCCCTGGACTCCCGCTCGGACTCACGCAGGGCACGGCCGAAGCGTCCGGGGCC
The DNA here is from genome assembly GCF_000158955.1 of Streptomyces viridochromogenes DSM 40736. Classification (GTDB taxonomy): domain Bacteria; phylum Actinomycetota; class Actinomycetes; order Streptomycetales; family Streptomycetaceae; genus Streptomyces; species Streptomyces venetus. The sequence continues at coordinate 8,471,137 of NZ_GG657757.1, forward strand.
CCAGGAACGGCCGTCCACGGCCTCTTCGAGTCGGTCAAGGCTCGTCGGGCCGGTTTCTCGGAGCGCGTGGGTGATCTGTTCGATCTCGTCGTCGAGGCGTTGTTCGGCCATGGCGGACGTACGGCTTGCCGTGCCCGCGGTGCCGGCCATCCCCGGCGAGTACATCCTGCTGCCCGGTCCGGTGCCCGGGCGGTAGCGGCGGGCTCCGGTGCGCTCCCGCTCCCGGCGGCGGGCGGTGCGCTCGGCGATCCGCTGTTCCCGCTCGTCCGCGGCCCGCCGGACGTGTGCGGGACGGAGGCGGTCTCGTGCGTCCTGCGGCGCGGGCTCGTTGCGCCAGGCCGCCTCGGCTTCCTCAGCGGTGAGCGGCCGGGCGATGTTCTCCAGGGACTGTTGTTCGGCCCGGACACCGAAGAAGACCTCGGCCAGCCCGCCCAGCGCCATGGCTGCCGCTCCGACCAGGAAGCCGATGGCCACCAGGTCCGCATCGCCACTGTGAATCAAGTGGCCGAACAACAGCGGGCCGGTGATTCCGCCCACGGCCGTGCCGATCGCGAAGAACAGCGAGATGGACAGGGCTCGGGTCTCCATGGGGAAGACCTCACTCACCGTCAGGTAGGCCGAGCTCGCTCCCGCCGATGCCACGAAGAAGGTCAGAGAGACCAGCAGGAAGAACCCCCACGTCGTCAGGGCGCCGTTGGCCAGCAGGACGGCGAGGACGACTGCCACGGCTGCCGAGCCGAAGTAGGTGCCCGCGATCATCGGCTTTCTGCCTACGGTGTCGAACAGCCGGCCGAGAAGGAGCGGTCCGAGGAAGTTGGCGATGGCGAAGAGGGCCAGGAAGTAGGGGATCGAACCGGAGCCGATGTCGAAGAAGCCGTTCAGAATCGTGCCCAGGTCGAAGACGATCGCGTTGTACAGGAACGCCTGTCCGACGAAGAGCGCCAGACCGAGAAGGGCGCGACGCGGGTACCGCCGCAGAGCCGTGCCGGCGATCTCCCTGAACGGGATGACGTCGCGCTGCCGTACGGTGACCGCCTCGCCCGGTTCCGGCAGCTCCCGGCCGGTCTCCCGGCTCACCTCGGCCTCGATCCGGTCGACGATGCGTTCAGCCTCGTCTTCATGCCCGTGAATGAACAGCCAGCGCGGACTCTCCGGCACATGGCGGCGTACCAGCATGATGCCGAGGCCCAGGATGCCGCCCAGGCCGAAGGCCAGCCGCCAGCCGAGGTCGGCTGCCAGCAGACTCTCGTTGAGAAGCAGCACGGCGACCAGGCTGCCGAGCGCCGCACCGACCCAGTAGCTGCCGTTGATGGCCAGATCCACCTGCCCGCGGTTGCGGGCGGGAATCAGCTCGTCGATGGCCGAGTTGATCGCGGCGTACTCTCCGCCGATGCCCATACCGGTGATGAATCGGGCGAGGTAGAGGTACCAGGCGTCGTGGGCGAACGCGGTCGCGACGGTGGCGAGGATGTAGATGCCGAGCGTGACCATGAACAGCTTCTTGCGCCCGTAGCGGTCGGTGAGCCTCCCGAACAGGAGAGCGCCCGCGCATGCGCCTGCCACGTAGATGGCGGCGGCAGTGCCTATGTCGGCGCTGGTCAGGTTGATGCCACTGCCCGGCTCGGTCATACGGGCGGCAACCGCCCCGACGATCGTCACCTCGAGTCCGTCCAGGATCCAGACGGTTCCCAGACCGATGACGATCCGCCAGTGGAATCGGGACCACGGCAGCCGGTCAAGCCGGGCGGGGACCTTGGTGGTGACGACACCGAGCTCGGTGGTGGTGGTCATGCCATGCCTCCTCGTTCAGGGCCATGGGCTGTTGCATGCCCGGGGCGACAGAACAGGCCGGAATGAGGCGGTCCGCATAGGGTGTCTTCTGTGCTGCGCTGCCACCTACTGGGACACCGTTTTCGCTTTCTTCATGAGGGCGACACCATGCTTTGGCACTGCGCGCGTGGGTGCGGAGCGGAGGGAAGCAAGCGATATCCCACGGCCCAGGACGCGGAGCGTTACGCACGGGCATTCGACCGCGAGGACCAGGCGGACATGGGCCGGCGAGCACCGCTGGGTCTGCTCCCGCTTCGGCTGCTGCGCGCCTGGCGCCTGCGGCGCCGAAGGGAAGCCGGTGGCGACCCACATGCCGAGTCTCCGCCGCGGTGAGCGCTCGTCCTACGGGACGCATTCATGAGTCACCCCGGATGTCGACCCTCGCCGGCCCGGCCGCGGTGCCGGACGGGTGTCCGGAACCGCGGCGTCCGCGTCTCAGCCGCTGCTCCCGGTGCTTTCACTCGTCTCGCTGATCTCGACGTGCCGGGGCTTCGCCACCTCGGCCTTGGGGACGGTGATGGTGAGCACCCCGTCCGACATCTGCGCACTGATCTTTTCGGTGTCGACCTCTCCGGGCAGCCGCAGCCGGTACTCGAAGGCTCCGGTGCGGCGGGTGCTCCGGCGCAGGACGCCTTTGCGTTCCCTCTCCTTGATCTCTCCGGTGACCACCAGCTCCTGGCCGTTCGCTTCGACGTCGATGTCCTTGCTTTTTACGCCGGGGAGCTCGATCTCGACGTGGAAGGCGTCGTCGGACTCCGTGACATCCGCCAGAGGTGTCCACGCCACTGCGGTCGCCGGGCCTCCCACCGTGGATTCGATCAGCCCGCTCATCTCGCTGAGCAGCTGGTCGAACTCCGTCAGCGGATTGCGTGCCCAGCCGACCGGCCTGGCCTGCATTGCGGCACCTCGGTGGTGCCGGACGGGCGTGGTCATTCCCATCGCCTCCTTCTCCTTCTCGTGATCTCGTCGCCCGCTGGGTGTCATGCGAGCCAAGCGGACTCCTTCGGTCGGGTGTGCGGGGCGCTGTCACTGCCGCCGGGCGCGGCCGAGTGGTTCAGGGAGCGGTGCACGAAGTGGATGCTCATCGCGCCTTCGCCGACCGCGGAGGCCACGCGTTTCACGGAGCCGCTGCGGACGTCGCCGGCGGCGAAGACGCCAGGCAGGCTGGTTTCCAGCGTCAGGCAGTCGCGGCCCTGGCTCTGCCACAGTCCGGGAACGGAGCAGGCCTGCGCCTCCGCGCCGGTGAGCACGAAGCCGCGCGCGTCGAGGGCGAGGGCGCCGGACAGCCACCCGGTGTGGGGGTCGGCGCCGGTGAAGACGAACAGGGCCCGCACCGCGAGCTGCCGATGCTCGCCCGTCCGGTGGTCGACCACGGTGACCGCCTCCAGCACCTTGTCGCCGAGTGCCTCGGTCATCTCGGTGTGCAGCAGCACGCGCACCCGAGGGTGGCGCTCGACCTGATCGATCAGGTAGCGGGACATGTGTGCCTCGAGGCTCGGCCCACGGACGAGCAGATACACCTGCGGCGCGTACCCGGCCAGGAAGAGTACGGCCTGACCCGCGGAGTTGCCGCCGCCGACGACGGCCACCGGGTCGGTGCGGCACTGCTGGGCTTCGTAGACGGTCGCCGAGTAGTGGACGCTCGTTCCCTCCAGGCGTTCGATGCCGGGCACATGGAGGCGGCGGTAGCGGGCGCCGGTGGCCAGGACGACGCTGCGGGCGGTGATCTCGCTGCCGTCGGCGAACCCGACGGCGTAGTGGCCGTCCCGCGGTTCGAGGCGGGCCGCCTCCGCCGGGACGCTGATCCGGGCGCCGAACTTGTCGGCCTGGAGCACGGCGCGGTCGGTGAGTTCGGCGCCGGAGATGCCGGAGGGGAAGCCGAGCAGATTCTCGATGCGGGACGACGTCCCGGCCTGACCGCCGGTGGCCATCGCCTCGACCAGGGTCGTACCGAGACCCTCCGAGGCGGCGTTCACCGCGGCGGCGAGACCGGCGGGTCCGGAGCCGACGATCAGGAGATCGCCGTGATGGTTTCCCGCAGGCAGCGAGGGCAGGCCTATGAGCCGGGCCAGTTCCGCGTTGCTGGGGTTGCGCAACAGAGTGGTGTCCCGCCAGATGACGATCGGTGTCTCTTCCGGGCCTACGCCGAAGCGGCGCAGCAGCTCCTCGGCCTCCTCGTCCGTCTCCAGATCGATCCAGCGGTACGGCAGCCGGTTGCGGGCGGCGAACTCACGCAGCCGCCGGGTGTCGGGCGAATAGCGCGAGCCGACGATGCGGAAACCGGCGCCCTGCCCGACGAGCAAAGCACGGCGGCCGAGGCAGGCGCGCAGCACCAGATCGCCGAGGACGGAGTCCCGGGCCACCAGGTCACGCAGCTGATCCATGGACACGGCGAGGACCTCACCGGGGTCCCTGATCACGGCGGTGTAGAAGGCCACCTGCCCGTTCAGGAGGCCGAGTTCGCCGATGAAGCGGCCGGGGCCGTGCACACGCAGCAGACGTTCGTCGGGTGTTCCGTAGCCCTCGACGATGGCGACCGAGCCGCTGAGGACGACGTAGAACGTCTCGCACCGCTCCCCCTCCTGGATCAGCACGTCGCCGGCGTCGACTGCGCGCCGCCGGCCACGCTGCGCCAGGCGGTCGATCTGGTCCTCCGGCAGGCGGGGATAGGCGCCGTAGATGTCGGCGGTCTCGAAGGGGACGCTCTCCTCCGTCTCGTCCGGCACCTGCGCTGCGCCTGGCCGCGTCTCGTCGCCGGGCATCACACGAACGCCTCGTGGACGAAGCACCACCGCCAGTCCTCGCCGGGCTCCAGCGACGCCACGATCGGATGGCCGTCGGCGGCGGCGTGACGGCGCGCGTGCCGGTTCGGCGAGGAATCGCAGCAGCCGACGTGGCCGCAGGTCAGGCAGAGCCGCAGGTGGACCCACGGGGAGCCGAGCAGCAGACACTCTTGGCACCCTTCGGGGGTCAGTGGCTGGACCGGCCGGACGAGCGCAAGGTGGGGGTCGGTTCGTACGGTCATGGCTGATCACCCTTTCCCGGCCGGTTCGCGGCCCGCGATCGACTGCTCCACCCACCGCCGCAGGGCTGGGGCGGGCGCGGCACCCGCCTGCCGGGCGATGGTCTGTCCTTTGTCGAGGACCAACAGTGTCGGTACCGCCTGGACCTCGAACCGCTGCGCCAGCCGCGGGTTCTTGTCGATGTCGACCTTGACGAGTTTGATTCGGCCGGCGAGATCGCCGGCGACCTTCTCCAGCGCGGGGCTCACCATGCGGCAGGGGCCGCACCATGTGGCCCACAGGTCGACCACGACGGGCACGTCGGCCCGCTCGACGACCTCGGCGAAGTCGTCGTCGCCCGCGTCCACCATCCACGGCAGAGGCTGCTTGCAGTTGCCACACCTGGGGCGGCCCTCGGCGGACACGGGCACCCGGTTCTTGCGCCCGCAGTGCGGGCAGGTGACGTTCGTGGCCTGAACAGTGCTCATGCCGCCTGCGCTCCCTTCACGTCCTCGGCCTGGTCATAGGTGACCACCAGCTCTCCGGCCTGGACGTCGACACGGACCGTGGCGCCGTCCTGTACGTCGCCGCGCAGCAGGGCGCGCCCGACCAGCGTCTCGACCTCGTGGGAGATGTAACGCCGCAGCGGCCGTGCCCCGTAGACCGGGTCGTAGCCCTGGTGGGCGATCAACTCGCGGGCCTCCTCGGTGAGTTCAACGGTGATGCGGCGCTCGGCGAGGCGGCGGCGCAGTTCGTCGAACTGCAGCTCCACGATCCGCTCGATCTGCTGCTCACCGAGCGGCTTGAACAGCACGATGTCGTCGACGCGGTTGAGGAACTCCGGGCGGAAGTGCCCGCGCAGCTCGCCCATCACCAGGGCGCGGGCGTCCGGCTTGATCTCACCCTCGGCGGTGACGCCGTCGAGGAGGTGCTCGGAGCCGATGTTGGAGGTCATGATGATCACGGTGTTGCGGAAGTCGACGGTGCGGCCCTGGGCGTCGGTGATGCGGCCGTCGTCGAGGATCTGCAACAGGGTGTTGAAGACATCGGTGTGCGCCTTCTCGATCTCGTCGAACAGCACGACCGAGTACGGCTTGCGGCGTACGGCCTCTGTGAGCTGTCCGCCTTCCTCGTAGCCGACGTACCCGGGCGGGGCCCCCATCAGCCGGCTGACGGTGTGCCGCTCCTGGTACTCACTCATGTCGAGGCGGACCATGTTGTCCTCGGAGTCGAACAGAGCCCGGGCGAGGGTCTTGGCCAGCTCGGTCTTCCCGACGCCGGTCGGGCCGAGGAAGATGAACGAGCCGATGGGGCGGCGCGGATCCCGGATGCCGGAACGGGCGCGGATGATGGCGTCGGCGACGAGCTTGACAGCCTCGTCCTGGCCGATGACGCGCTCGCGCAGGATCTCGTCGAGGCGCAGCAGCTTCTCGCGTTCGCCCTCCTGGAGACGGGCGACGGGAACGCCGGTCCAGGCGGCGACGATCTCGGCGATCTCCTCCTCGGTGACGACCTCGCGCAGCAGCCGGTTCTCCCCTTGCTTCGCGGCCAGTTGCTCCTCCTCCGCGGCGAGCCGGCGTTCCAGGTCCTGGAGGCGGCCGTAGCGGAGTTCGGCGGCGCGGTTGAGGTCGTAGGCGCGTTCAGCCTCCTCCGCCTCGTGGCGGACCTGCTCCAGTTCCTGGCGCAGCTCCTGCACGCGGCGGATCGCCTGCCGTTCGGCCTCCCACTGGGCGTGTTTGGCGTCGGCCTCGCTGCGCAGGTCGGCGAGTTCCTTGCGCAGTTCCTCGAGGCGGGTTTTGCTCGCGGGGTCGGTCTCCTTGGAGAGGGCGGCCTCCTCGATCTCCAGGCGGGTGACGCGGCGGGTGATCTCGTCGAGTTCGGCGGGCATCGAGTCGATCTCGGTACGCAGCCGGGCGCAGGCCTCGTCGACGAGGTCGATGGCCTTGTCGGGCAGGAACCGGTCGGTGATGTAGCGGTGGCTGAGGGTGGCCGCGGAGACCAGCGCGGTGTCCTGGATCTTCACACCGTGGAAGATTTCCAGGCGTTCGCGCAGTCCGCGCAGGATGGAGATGGTGTCCTCCACGCTCGGCTCGTCGACCAGGACCTGCTGGAAGCGGCGTTCGAGGGCGGCGTCCTTCTCGATGTGCTTGCGGTACTCGTCGAGGGTGGTGGCACCGATCATGTGGAGTTCGCCGCGGGCGAGCATCGGCTTGAGCATTTGCCCCGCGTCCATGGCTCCTTCGGCGGCGCCCGCGCCTACGACGGTGTGGAGTTCGTCGACGAAGAGCAGGATGCGCCCTTGGGCGGCCTTCACCTCGGACAGCACGGCCTTGAGGCGTTCCTCGAACTCGCCGCGGTACTTGGCTCCGGCGACCAGCGAGCCCATGTCGAGCGCGAACACGGTCTTGTCGCGCAGTCCTTCGGGGACGTCGCCGCGGACGATGCGCTGGGCCAGACCCTCGACGATGGCGGTCTTGCCGACGCCGGGGTCGCCGATGAGGACGGGGTTGTTCTTGGTCTTGCGGCTGAGGATCTGGGTGACGCGGCGGATCTCGGCGTCCCGGCCGATGACCGGGTCCAGCTTGCCGTCCCTGGCCTCGGCGACCAGGTCGCGGCCGTACTTCTCCAGAGCCTCATAGGCCACTTCGGGGTTGGCGGAGGTGACCCGCTGGTTGCCGCGGATCTGGGTCAGCGCGCTCAGGAACGAGTCCCGGGTGATGCCGTGCTCCTTGAGCAGGCGTCCGGCGGCGGTCGCCGAGCCCTCCTCGGCCAGGGCGAGCAGGAGGTGCTCCACGGACACGTACTCGTCCTTGAGGCGTTTGGCCTCCCGCTCGGCCGCGTCCAGCAGCCGGGACAGGCGCTGGGTGACGAACACTTGACCCGGCGCCGCACCCGGACCGGTCACCTTGGGCCGGCGGGAGAGCTCCTCACGCACCGCCGCACGGAGTTCCTCGGGCTCCCTGCCCGCCCCTTGCAGCAGCCGCGGGATCAGGCCGTCCTCCTGGTCGAGGAGCGCGAGCAGCAGATGCTCACCGTCGACCTCGGTCTGGCCCATGCGGACGGCGGCGGTCTGCGCCTCCTGGAGGGCTTCCTGGGACTTCTGGGTGAGACGGTTCATGTCCATGGCGGTATGTCACTCCTCGTACCGGCGCGGCGCAGTGCGGCTTCGAGCAGACTGATGCGGTCCAGCAGATCGAGCACCAGACCGATGGATGCGTAGTTGAGGCAGAGTCCGGAGCGCAGCCGCTGAACGCGGGCGAGAACCGCCGGGGCCGCGGGGTCGAACACCAGGCGCCCCGCGGCGTCGCGCTCGGCTTCGACCAGGCCCAGGGCGACGAACCGGCGGACCAGGTCGGGATGGACGCCGGCGCGGCGGGCCACGGTGTCCAGGGAAAGCCTGGGCACGGGGACGAGCGCGTATCGCACGGCCGTGGAGCCGGCGCTCGTCCGTACGGGAGCCCCGCCCGCGTCGGACCGGGCGGTCCGGCCGCCGGTGGCTGCCCATGAGGGTCGGTCGCTCATCACGTCCTCCTGGGGTCGTACGAAGAGGTGGCGGCGAGCTCCTCGAACAGCTCGCGCTCCCGGTCGCTGAGCTTGGGCGGCACCATGACGCGGAGTTCGGCGTAGAGGTTGCCGTCGGCACCGCGCGGGTTCGGCATGCCCTCGCCGCGCAGTCGCAGTCGCCGGCCGCTGGAGGAGCCCGCGGGCACCGTGACCTTGGCCGTGCCGCCGCCCGGGGTGGGCACCGGAACCGTCGCGCCCAGCGCGGCCTCCCAGGGGGTGACCGGAAGCTGCACGTACACGTCCCGGCCGTCCAGCCGGAACCGAGGGTGCGGTTGGATACGCACCCGCAGATACAGGTCCCCCGCGGCGGCGTCACCACTGCCCCGTCCGCCCTCGCCCGCCAGGCGGATGCGCTGCCCATCGGTGACGCCGGGCGGTACGTCGACCTCGTACCGTCGCGGCTGCCCGGTGGGGCCGGCGAGCGTGACGGTGCGGCGGCCGCCCCGGTACGCCTCCTCGACGGTGAGCGGCAGCTCGGCCTCCTGGTCGGCCCCCGGCACACTGCCGGGGGCGGCGCCTGCTCCGAAGAGCGAGCCGAGCAGGTCCTCGATGTCGACGCCCCCCGCTGCGAAGTCGTCGCCGAAGCCGGTGTACCGGACACGGGGGCCGCCCGCGCCCGCGGTCCTGCGAGCGCGGAAGCCGCCGCCGGGTCCCGCGCCGGCTCCGACCCGCTCCTCCCAGTCCTCGGGGACCTTCCGGTAGTCCTCGCCGAAGCGGTCGTAGCGGGCCCGGGTCTTGGGGTCGGACAGGACGCTGTACGCCTCGTTGAGGTCCTTGAAGCGTTCCTCCGCCCCCGGGTCCTTGTTGACGTCGGGGTGGTACTTGCGGGCGAGTTTGCGGTATGCCTGCTGGATCTCGTCCTGGCTCGCGGTCCGTGACACGCCCAGCACCTCGTAGAAGTCCTGTGCCATGACCGGTCACTCCCGCTTCGCGACAGTCACCGCGGCGGGCCTGAGCTGCCGTTCGCCGTCGCCGTAGCCCGGACGCAGCACCTCGACGACCGTGCCCGGTGGGGCGTCGGGGTCCTGGACGACGCCGACCACCTCGTGCCGGGCCGGGTCGAAGGCGACGCCGGTCTCCGCGTGCCGCGGGTAGCCGAGCAGTTCGAGGACGTTCACCGCCTGGTCGCGGACCGCCCGGACGCCCTCCACGATCGCGCCGGGGTCGGATCCCGCATGGGTCAGGGCGAGTTCGAGGTTGTCCAGGATGGGCAGGAAGGCGGCGGCCGTGCGGGACCGCTCGGTCGTCCGCTCCCGCTCCAGTTCCCTGGCGTGGCGCTTGCGGAGGTTGTCGAGGTCGGCGAGCGCGCGCCGCCAGCGGTCTTCGAGTTCCTTGAGCTCGGCCGTGTGCTCGTCCTCGGACGGGGCGGGGCCGCCGGCCGCGTCGGGGCCGGGTTCCTCATTCGTGTCAGGCCCCGTCCCGGCCGACGGGCCCGAGCGCGGAAGATCCCCTCGGGGAGGGCGTACGGCGCCCTCCGGAGCAGGGTCGGCCGGGTCCGGCACAGCCGGGTCGGATTCCCTGGGGTGGATCGGCATGGCGGTTCCTCAGTCCTTGTCGAACTCGGCATCGATGACGTCGTCGTCACCGCCACCGCCGCCCGGGCCGCCGCCGGTCGCACCGTCTCCGGTGGTGTCCTGGTCGGGACCGCCCGTGGTGGCGCCGCCCTGATGTGCCGACAGCCCGGACAGCACCTGCTGGAGTTCGGAGGTCAGGGGCCGCACCCGCTCCACGCCTGCCTCCTCCTTGACCGCCGCCCGGGCGTCCGACACCAGCATCTCGGCGCGTGCCTTCTCGTGCGCGGGTGCGGCGTCGCCCAGCTCGGCGAGGCGCTTGTCGACCTGATAGGCGACGGCGTCGAGCTCGTTGCGGGCGTCGACGGCCTCGCGCAGGGCCTGGTCCTCGCCCTGGTTGCGCTCGGCCTCCTGGACCATGCGTTCGACTTCGCCGCGGTCGAGGTTGGAGCTCTCGGTGATGGTGATGCCCTGTTCCTTGCCGGTGTCCTGGTCTCGGGCCTTGACGTTGAGAATGCCGTTGGCGTCGACGTCGAAAGTGACCTCGATCTGCGGTTCGCCGCGCGGCGCCGGGCGGATGTCGGTGAGCTGGAAGCGGCCGAGCACCCGGTTGTCGGCGGCACGTTCGCGCTCGCCCTGGAGGACGACGATGTCGACGGCGGGCTGGTTGTCCTCGGCGGTGGAGAAGGTCTCGGTGCGGCGCACGGGGATGGTGGTGTTCCGCTCGATGATCTTCGTCATCACGCCGCCCCGTGTCTCGACACCCAGCGACAGGGGCGTGACGTCGAGCAGCAGGACATCCTTGACCTCGCCCTTGAGTACCCCGGCCTGGATCGCGGCGCCCAGGGCCACGACCTCGTCGGGGTTGACGCTCATGTTGGGTTCCTTGCCGCCGGTCAGCCGGCGCACCAGCGCCTGTACGGCGGGAATGCGGGTGGAACCCCCGACCAGGATCACCTCGTCGATGTCGCTCTCGCCGACCTTGGCATCGGTCATGGCCTGCTGGACCGGCCCGAGGCACCGCTCCACCAGATCGCTGGTGATCTGCTCGAACGTGGACCGCATGACCGAGTCGGTCAGATGCTTGGGCCCCGAGGCATCGGCCGTGATGAACGGCAGGCTGACCTGCGTCTGCGTCACCGAGCTCAGCTCGGTCTTGGCCTTCTCCGCCGCCTCGAACAGGCGCTGCAGGGCCTGCGGGTCCTTGCGCAGGTCGATGCCGTTCTCCTTCTGGAAGTCGTCCGCGAGGTAATCCACCAGACGCCGGTCGAAGTCGTCACCGCCCAGGTGACTGTCGCCCGCCGTGGAACGCACCTCCACCACGCCGTCGCCGACGTCGAGGATGCTCACATCGAAGGTGCCGCCGCCGAGGTCGAAGACCAGCACCGTCTCGTGCTGCTTCTTGTCCATGCCGTACGCGAGGGCGGCCGCGGTCGGCTCGTTGATGATCCGCAGCACCTCCAGTCCCGCGATCCGCCCGGCGTCCTTGGTGGCGGTGCGCTGGGCGTCATTGAAGTAGGCGGGCACCGTGATGACCGCTTCCGTGACCCGCTCCCCGAGCTGCTTGGAGGCGTCGTCGGCGAGCTTGCGCAGTACCTGGGCGCTGATCTCCTCGGGCGCGTAGAGCTTGTCGCGCACCTTGAAGCGGGCGACGCCGCCTTCACCCTCGACGACGTCGTACGCCACCGCCCTGGCCTCGTCCGAGATCTCGTCGAAGTGCCGGCCGATGAACCGCTTCGCTGAGTAGATGGTGCCCTTGGGATTGAGGATCGCCTGGCGCCGGGCCAGCTGGCCCACCAGCCGTTCCCCGGTGTCGGTGAAGGCCACCACGGACGGTGTCGTACGGTTGCCCTCGGTGTTGGGCACGACGGAAGGCTCGCCGCCCTCCCACACGGCGATCACCGAGTTCGTGGTGCCCAGGTCGATGCCCACTGCTTTGGCCATGAGGAACTCCTCCCGGTGCGGCGGCAGGCGCCGCAACTGCGGTCCGATGGTTCAGGTATGGGCGGGACGTCCGCCGACGCCGGCGGTCTGCAGCCCGCCGAGCAGCCGTACGGCCTCGTCGGCGACCGCGTCGTCCACGACGACGTCGTACCGGCTGGGCTGCATCGAGCGGACCGAGGCGAAGTCCCGGCGGCCGCCCTGCAGGGCGTACAGCAGCAGACCGAACAGCGCGCCCACGATCGCCCCGAAAATCAGGCCGTAGAGGGCGACGAGCAGGGCTGAGACGATCGGGTCCACCCAGTCGAGCAGGCCGAAGAGCCAGCCGATCAGCGCACCGGGAAGGGCCCCGCTCGCCGCACCGTGCAGGGCGGCCCGGCCGTAGTCCATACGTCCGACGACCTGCTCGACGAGGCGGACGTCCTGGCCGATGATGGCCACCCTCTCCACGGGAAACCCCTGGTCCGAGAGATGGTCGACGGCGCGTTCGGCTTCCTGGTACGTCTCGTACGTGGCAACGGGCCTACGAGGCTGCTCTGTCATCGCCCAGTCCTTCCTGCCGGTATGCACGGCGCACCCAGCACGCCCCAGACTCGCGAACCGAGCAGCTCTGCGCCTGCACCCGGCAGGTCAAAGAACAACGGAGCCGGTCGCCCCGCGAGCACGAAGTGAGAGCCGGTCGCAGAGGGGTACACGGAGCCCGCCCACCTCTATGAGGGCTCGGGAAAGGGAGTGACCCATGGTCGACCGCTGGGTCCGGAATACGCACCGAGGCCGTCCCGACCAGGAAGGCAGCCTTCCAGGAGGCCGTCCCGGGCAGGACCAAACGGCCTCGTGGAGAGGGTCCCCGCCGCAGCTTCCCAGCCCGGCCGACCCGGCCGACCCGGCCACCGACGAACTGCTGGCAGTCTCCCACGCCCTGTTCGACACCCGGAACGAAGGCGAGATCCTGCGCCTGGCCATGGCCCACGTGTCGGCCGTCGGCCCGTACAGAGCCGAGGCCGGATACCTCAGGGTGCACGGCCAGCTGGTCCTCAGCCCGCAAGCAGGGCCGGACCATGCGTCAGCCGTCGACCGGACGGTGCGGGAGCTGACGGGGCGGGACGGCCCCGTGGCCGTTCCCGGCCGGTCACGGGGCTGGGCCCTGGCCCTGCACGGACCCGGTGGACTGCTCGGCTACCTCGTGGTGACGTCTGGCTCCCGGCCCACCCAGGCCCAGCACTTCCTGCTCACCACGCTGGTACGTCTCACCGCCGCGGCCCTGTCGGTCGCCGTCGCGTACCGTCGCCAGCAGGAAGACGCGCTGGAGCTGCACCGACTGCGACGAGAACGAGCAACCCTCCAGGGCCGACTGATCACCTTCATGGTCGAGGTGGGATATCAGCAGGCCGTGCACGGAGCCCTCGCCGAGGTCGCGGCCTCGGGCGGCGGCGAAGAGGCCATCACCAGCGCACTGCATGCGCTCACCGGCTTTCCCGTGCTGGTGGAGGACCGCTTCGGCCGACTGCGGTCCTGGACCGGTCCCGGCCGGCCCGACCCTTATCCGGAACCGGACCCCGCACGCCATGAGGAGATGCTCCAGGGGGTCGCCCGGAGAGGCGGACCCGTGCGCATCAAGGACCGGCTGATCTCCCTGGTACGCCCCCGTGGTGAGGTCCTCGGAGTGCTGGCCCTGGTCGATCCCCGGCACGACGCCGACGAGTACACCGTGTTCGCGCTGGAGCAGGCCGCCACGTCACTCGCCCTGGAACTGGCGCACGCGCGCCATCTGGCGGAGGTCGAGCTGCGACTGCACCGCGAACTGGTCGACGATCTTCTGGCGGGCACGGACGAGGCGAGCGCCTACGCCCGGTCCGAGGCGTTCGGACACGACCTGCACCGCATCCAGTACGTGGTCGTCGTGCAGTGGACGAGCCGGGCCGCCGACGACGCTTTCGCGCGGACCGTGGGCCGGGCGGCTTCGGCCGTGGGTATGCCGTCGCTGGTGACTCGGCGTTCCGACCACGTGGTCCTGGTCGCCGAGGGCAGGCCCCACGACCACGCCCTGTACGAGACGCTCGCCCGGGAGACCGGCACACCGGACGGCACGATCGGGGTGAGCGCCCGCTGCGACACCCCGGACGGTATTCCCGGCCGCTACCAGGAAGCACTGCGTGCCCTGGAGGTACGCCGCCGGTCCCGAAGCCGATACGGCACGACGTTCTTCGACGATCTGGGCCTCTACCGCATCCTGGGGCCTGGAAGCGAGTACCAGGAGCTGGAGGCGTTCGTTCGGGAATGGCTCGGACAGCTCGTCGACTACGACAGCGGGCACCGTACGGCGCTCGTGGAGACTCTGTCCCGGTACTTCGACTGCGGCGGCAACTACGCCGAGACCGCCGATTCCCTGGCGATCCACCGCAGCACGCTGCGCTACCGGCTCCAGCGCATCCGCGAGATCAGCGGCCATGACCTCACGAACGTGGAGGACCGCCTCAACCTGCAGGTCGCGACCCGGGTGTGGAAGATCATGCTGGGAGGACCCGATTGAATCGCCCACGCGCCGCAGGGGCGATTCGCTGTGCCCGTCGCCCGTGGGAGCAGGGAGTAGTGCGTGGAGGTCTTGGCGGCGGGACGCCGTACCGCATACGGCGCCGCCCCGAGTCTCGTCCGCCATACGACAGCACTCACCGACGAGGTCAGTGGTCTGCTGGTACGCATGGCATGTGTGCCAACTGAGAGTCCTCGTCACATCAGGCCGCACAGACAAGCCCTATAACCCCGCTATCTGGTTCCAGCGCTTGCCGAACTCCCTTCGCTCCGTCGACGTGATGTCACGTGCGACGGCGAGTCGGCTGCGCAGCTCCGCGTCCGGGAAGATCAGCGGGTTCTGGGCGAGGGCGGCCGTCTCCTCGTCCTTGGCGGAGGCGAGGACGTCCTGCGCGGCCGGGACCGGACAGACGTAGTTGACCCATGCGGCCAGTTCGGCGGCGACCTCGGGGTCGTAGTAGTAGTCGATCAGCCGCTCGGCATTCGTCTTGTGGCGGGCGAGGTTGGGGATCATCAGCGACTCGGCCCACAGCTCGGCGCCCGCCTCGGGGACGACGAACTCGACGTCCGGGTCGTCCGCCTGGAGCTGGATCACATCGCCCGAGTACGCCTGACAGGCCAGGACGTCCCCGCTGGACAGGTCCTTGAGGTAGTCGTTGCCCGTGAAGCGCCGGATCTGTCCCCGGCTCACCTGCTCCTCGACCTGGTCGCAGACCGTGTGGAAGTCGTCGGCCTTCCAGTCGGTGATGTCGACCCCGTTGCCTTGCATGAGCAGCGCGAACGCCTCGTCCATACCGGACAGCAGGGTGACCCGCCCCTTCAGGTCGCTCGCCCACAGATCGGAGACCTGCCGTATCTCCCGGCCGGTCCTGCGCCGGTTGTAGGCGATCCCGGTGATCCCGGACTGCCACGGAACCGTGAATCTGCGGCCGGGGTCGAAGGCGGGTGAACGCAACTGCGGATCCAGATACTTGGTCACATTCGGCTGCCGTACCCGGTCCATCTCCTGCACCCAGCCGAGCCGCACGAACCGCGCGCACATCCAGTCACTGATGACGATCAGATCACGGCCGGTGGACTGATGGTTCATCAACGCCGGGCTGATCTTGCCGAAGAACTCGTCGTTGTCATTGATCTCCTCGACGTAGTCCACCGATATGCCCGTGCGCCTCTCGAAGCCCGACAGGGTCGGCCGCCGCGCCTCGTTCGCGTCGTCGGTGTCGATGTACAGCGGCCAGTTCGCCCAGACCAGCCGCCGATCGGTGGCGGAGAGATCGGCGGCGGCGCGGTCGCCGGGCCGCACGTACGCGGCCGGGACACCGCACCCGGCGAGTCCGCCGAGCACCGCGCCCGAGCCGAGCGCACGCAGCAGGGTGCGGCGGGAGAGCGGAGGGATCGTGTTCAGGGGCATGCGGGCAGCATGCCGCGCCCATCCACGACCGAACAATCGGCACCGGCCAAGGCGCCGTGGAGGAGGGGGAGCAACCGGTCCCAGTGGTGTTGCAGCGCGGCGGGGTCGAAGGCGTCGGTGTCGGACATGGTGAAGCCGTGGACGGTGCCGGGACAGATCTCGGAGGTGTAGTCGACACCTGCGGCAGCCAGGGCCTGGTCGAGCTCACTGAGGGCCTCGGGTGTCATGTCGGTTTCGGCGTGGCTGGTCGGGGTGGGCCGTGGCGGTGCGCATCGCGAGGAGGCCGCCTGTGCAGTAGCCGGTCACCGCGACCGGTCCGGCGCTTGGTTGATCACCTGGCGGCTTCGGCGATGCCTTGAGGTCTGGTCCGGACGCGAAGCGGAATCAAGGTTTGCGGCAGGTTTCTGCAAGCCTCGCCCTGCATGGTCGTGCCACCGGGTGGTGTCCGGACGGCCGCCAGGCCGTCCGGGACAGGCCGGAACGCGCAGGTGCGAGGGGTGCTCGGTGTCCCGGACAGCTATGGAGCCCTACGTGTGTTGCGGCCGGCCGGGCAGGTGGTCACCATCGGGCTGCAACGTCGCAGCGGCGTCCCCGCCGCATCCTCAAGAGAGGCCACGAGATGAGGCATCACTGTCCGCCCCGCCCCGACGACGTGCTCGACCCCCGGTCTTTCGTGGACCGTATGCGGGCGCTCAAAGCGTGGTCCGGGCTGACGTACCGGGAGATAGCGGCTCGCGCACACCGGAACGGCGACACGTTGCCGCCCAGCACGCTCGCGGCGGTGCTGGGCCGCGCCACTTTGCCCCGGGAGGACGTGGTGAGGGCGTTCGTGCGGGTCTGTGGCGGCGAGGATGAGACGGACGCCTGGTTATGGGCGCGCAGCGGGATCGCCGGGGCCATCGGGGCGCCGGTCGGCCCGGGTGGGGCGCCCGGGCCGGCTCAGAACGACGGGGAGGGCATCGGCGGACGTCACCAGATGGGCGACGCAGCCGTCGCGGCAGTGTTCGCCGCCGGTTGCCTGACCTCCTGGTGGTGCGGCAAACGGCTCGGCAGCAGGGCCACACGGCGACACCACGGCCACGGCACGCACTGAACGGGCCAGCCGTGCGCTTCCCGTGTGCCGCGGACGCGGACCCCATGCGCCGACGCGGAGCGGTTCCGCCGGACGAGCGGGAGTCACCGCCGGTGCGCGCCCTCGGCCTGGCGCAGGGACCGCGCCACCACCCCGAGCACGTCGCCCAGCGGGAAGAAGCCCAACTGCCGTGAGTCCACGCTGGCGGCGGCGTTGTCGCCGAGGAGCACCACGCGGCCCGGCGGCACCCGCCCCTCATGCCCCTCATGCCCCCCATGGTCCTCATGGCCCTCCGCGAGCTGAGGGAGCGACCCGGGCGGCACCGGGTCCCCCGGCACCGCCGCCACCCTCTTCACGATCAGCGGACTGTGCCGGTCCTCCCGCCAGATCGCCGGTGACCGGGGTCGCAGCACCACCACGACCTGCCCCCGGCGCACCGTGCGCGTACGGCGCACCAGCAACTGGTCCCCGTGGTGATGCGTGGGGGTCATGCTCGTCCCGCGCACGGTGACGACGAGCAGACGGCGGGCGGCGCCCGCCCCGCAGGCCGTGAGGACGGTCAGAGCCACCGCCGGCCCCCAGACGTCCCGCCCGCCGGTCACGGTGACACCTCCGTCATCGCCGCCCCCTCGGACGGCCCGGCGGCGTCGGGAAGGTAGCCCGTGGCCTGGAGTGCGAAGAGCCGCGCGTACTCGCCGCCCGCCGCCAGCAGCCGCGCATGATCGCCACGCTCGACGACGCGCCCGCCGGAGAGGACGGCGATGACGTCGGCATGGCGGAGCGAGCCCATCCGGTGGGAGATCAGGATGCTGGTCCGGCCCCGGCGGTGCCGCGCGAGCGAGGTGTGGATCTCGTACTCGGCCTCGGCGTCCAGTCGCGCCGAGGGCTCGTCGAGGATCATCAGGTCCCGCTTGCCCCGCAGGAAGGCACGTGCCAGGGCCAGACGCTGGCTCTGCCCGCCGGACAGCAGCACACCCGACTCGGGGCCGTCCTTGTCGCCCTCCATGAAGAACGTCCTGGTGAGCGGTGTCTGATAGCCCTTCGGCAGCTTCTCTAGGGTGTCGTGCGCCCCGGCCCGCCGCGCAGCCGACACGATCTGCTCCTCGTCGTCGAGCGCGCCCAGGTCCCCCAGCGCGATGTTCTCGGCCGCCGTCAGGTCGTACTGCACGAAGTCCTGGAACACCGCGGTGATCCGGTCGCGCAGCTCCGCCGGATCGACCTCGCGCAGGTCGACACCGTCCCACAGGATGGTGCCCCGGGTCGGATCGTAGAAGCGGCAGAGCAGCTTGACCAGCGTCGTCTTGCCCGCCCCGTTGAGGCCTACCAGGGCTGTCGAACTGCCCTGGGGAATGGTCAGGTTGACGCCCCTGAGAACCCACGGATGGCGGTCGGAGTACCGGAACCACACGTCGCGCAGCTCGATGCCCCGGCGCAGGGCGGGCAGCGGCCGGGGATCCGGCGCGAGCACCAGGTCCGGCGGGGCCTCGATCACGTACCGGTAGTGGCTGAAGATCAGCAGTGACTCGCCGGCACGGGCCGCCTCGTGCGCCAGCGCGGCGAAGGCGGACTGGGTACCGGCGATGGCGGAGACGAGGAGCGTGACGTCACCCGCCGACAACTCGCCCCGGTACGTCGCGCGCACCGCCCACAGCAGACTCCCGCCCGTCATCAGCGCGGCGAGCAGCCCGAGGCCCGACTGTACGGCGACCTCGCGGCGGTCCACGGCCCGGCGGGCCGCGTTGGCCGTCCGCCGCTCGGCGAGCATCCGGTCCCGCAGGAAGCCACCGATGGCGAAGAGGCGCACCTCCTTGGCCGCCTCGGCGTCCGCCAGGAGACCGCCGTAGAACCACTCCCGCCGCTCCGCCGCCCCGACTCGCCAGGCCACGCCGGCCCGCCGACGCGACAGGGCGATCTCCGCGCAGAGCGTCGGCACTCCGGCGGCGGCCACCAGGACGGTCAGTACCGGGTTCAGCACCAGCAGGGAACCCAGGAAGCCGGTGACCGTGATCGCGGACCGCGCCAGGCCGAGTGCCGCGTTCATCACCTGGGCGGGGAGGCGGCCGCCGCCCTGCCGGGCCAGTTGCAGCCGGTCCAGGAAGTCCGGGTCCTCGAAGCGGCTCAAGCCGGGGAAGCCCGCCGCCTTGGTGAAGAGCCGGGCGTCGGCGCGCAGTGCCGTACGCCGGTCCACCTCCGCGGACAGGTAGCGGCACACGTGCGGCAGCAGGGCGGCGACAGCGCCGACGGCCGTGAGGCCGAGCGCCGGGACGAGCAGCGCGCTCATCCCCGCGTCCGATCCCAGGTTGTCCAGCACCGACTTCATCAACCACGCCGAGGCGACCGTCAGCAGACCGGCGGCCAGACTCAGCACGCTGTACAGCACGCATGCGAGCGGAGCGGCTCCGGCCGCCAGGGTGGCGGCCAGCAGCAGCCCGCCCCGGCGCGCCGGCACGGATCGATTCATCGCGCGGCCGTCTCCCGAGCCAGGTCCACGACAAAACCGGTGACGACGGTACGGTCCCGGTCCGAGCTGACGCGCAGTGTCGTGGGGAACGCGTCCACGCGCAGGGCCGCGCACACCGGCCCGCCTCTCGGCTCCACGACGACCCGGGTCACCGGGCTCAGCTCCTGGACGAAGCGCTCGCATTCCTCCGGTTCGCCGACGACGACGGCGAGCGTCCGGTCCCGTCCGCCGGGCTCGGCGGCCGCGTACGCGACGAGTTCGGGCAGCTTTTGCCGGCACGGCTCGCAGGTGGGGGAGAGGAAGGCGATCAGTGCCCCGTCCGGCAGCGAGGCCCGGCTGACCGGTGCCCCGTCCACCGCCACAGCGGTGAAGGCGGGCAGTTCCTCTCCGGGACGCAACGGCGTCATCCCCCTGCCCGGCGCCCCCGCGCGCCCGGCCGGACCGTACTCCCGCAGCTTCTTGATCACTCCGATGGTGAGCAGCAGATCCACTGCGCACAGGGTGCCGACGAGCACCACTGCCGAGGCCAGAGCAGCCATCCAGCACCTCTCAGTCACTCAGTCATGAAAAGGGGCAACGGGCCGGAACAGACTCACCAGGTCCTCCGCCACGGTGACCAGGCCACCGGCAACCGCGCCCGCGCACCACGCCACCGCGACCATCCCGGCGTCCGAACCGCCGGCCGGGCCGGTCACCACCGCCGCCGCCCCCACCCCGGCGAGGGACGCCAGCAGCCCGTTCCGTACGACGTGCGCCCGGCCCAGTGGTTCCGCTGAGCGTCCGAAGCACCGGCAGCGCACGGTGGTTCACCTGCTCACCGACCGGGCGACTACCACGGCGAACACGGCGAGAAGCGCGGTGGCGGCCAGCAAACCCGCCAGTGCCGCCGGGGCGTACGGCAGGATCAGCGCGAGACAGACGGCGCCCTCCACCGCGACCATCGCGGAAGCCACCGCCCGCACGGCTGCCCCGGGCACCACGGCGAGGGGCCGCAACGAGTCGGCGAAGGCGGAGAACGCCCCGGCCCTGCCGACCTTGCCGGCCACGGCGATGAGGAACACGGCGGTGAGCAGCCCGCGCACGCCGTGAGCGAAGTAGTTCATTGCCGCCTCTCTCAGGGCCCGGGGCCCGCCGGCCGGGTCCACCGCGCGGCCCTGCGCGATAGTCCGTCGTGCTCAGGAGGGAGGGCACACCGAGCGGTACGCCCTCCCCGGGTCATCGGTGCTCCGCCGTCAGCAGGGGCTCTCCGACGGTTCGCCCCACCAGCGGCAGTTCTTGCCCTTGTCGTTGCAGCACCAGTCCTGGTAGCGGCCCTCCATGTTGCAACGCACGATGCACTGGAGCGCGTCCGCGTCGGCGGAGGGGAGGAACCGTTCCAGAAAAAGAAAGTGCCGAGATTTCCGAGCCTGTTGAGCATGACCACTCCTCATAGTCCGGACCCGACCCGATGAGCGGGCGGGATGAACGGTGATGAGTCTGGGGTGGGGTGAGCATGGGTTCAACGCTGGAACGGTGTTCCGACACGTTCCGAACGTGTTCCGACCCGCGGGCCTGGTGAGAGGGCCTGTCCGGGACGCTCCGCAGGCTCGTTCCGGACGCCGACAGCACACACCTCCGGACGGGCACGAAGGTTCGAGCAGCCGTCAGGGGGAAGGGGAGAGGCAAGAAACAGAGCATTCCGGCAGCCTCCGAGCGGTGCTCTCGAAGGCCCCCCGGGTGTCCTCAAATCCTCCGGGCCCGAAAACTCTGTATGGGCATTGAGCCTCAGAGAACTGCGGCAGGCAGGTGAATCTGTCAGACGCACGGCTTCGGACCGGATGCGCCTCCCACAGAAGAGGGCCAGTGTCGAGCTGAGCCGAGGAGGCGCGATGGGCAGGGGAACCGGAGCTCAGAGGGAAGGTGACACGCGAGGTCGGCGAAGCAGGTCCACGGACGACCCCGGACTGAACCAGCTGCTCGTCCGAGCCGCGGACGGCGACGAACAGGCCTTTGCCGGTGTGTACGACGCCCTGGCGGACCGGGTGATGGGGCTGGTCTGCCGTGTGGTGCGGGACAAGGCCCAGGCGGAGGAGGTGACCCAGGACGTGATGGTGGAGGTGTGGCGGACCGCCGACCGGTTCCATCCGGCGCGCGGAGCCGCCCGGAACTGGGTGCTCACCCTCGCGCACCGCCGCGCGGTGGACCGGGTACGGTCCGTCTCCGCGAACCGCGCCCGCGAGCTGCGCGCTGCCGTCCGGGAACAGGAACGCTCCTTCGACACCGTGGCCGAAGAGGTCGAGGTGCGGGAGGAGCAGCGTGTCGTCTTCCGCTGTCTGGCCCTGCTCTCCCGCGAACTGAGACTTCCCCTGGTGCTGGCCTACTACGAAGGACTGACCTACGCGGAGGTCGCGGAAGCCCTCTCGACGCCTGAGGGCACCATCAAGTCGCGGATGCGTCAGGGGCTTCAGCGCCTGCACGACTGCCTGGAGGCCGGCTCGTGAACCTTGCCGACGACCCCCACCTCGATGTCGGCGCGCACGTGCTGAACGCCCTGCCGGCCGGTGAGGCAGCCGCCTTCGAGAACCACCTGGCGGCATGTTCCCAGTGCCGCCTGGAGGCCGAGCAGCTGTCCGAGGCGGCCGTGGGGCTGGGAGCGGCCGAGACGAACGCGCCCTCCGCGGACCTGCGCCGCCGGGTGCTCGGCCAGATCGCCACCGTGCGGCAGGACCGGCCCGTCGCGCTCGAGTCCCGGCGCCGGCGCCGCCTCCGAAGCGGACTCGGGCTGGCGCTGGCCGCGTCCGTGGCGGGGGCCGTGGCCCTCGGAGGTGTCGCCTGGTGGCAGAGCTCGGAGGCCGACACGGCGCGTGAGCAGTCCGCCGAGGTCCGCGCCGGCTACCGGGACATCGCCGGTGTCCTGGCCGCACACGACGCCACGATCAGCACCGAGAAACTCGCGGGTGGCGGGACCGCCAGTGTGGTCGCCTCCCGGGCAGAGGGCCGCGCCGCGTTCATCGCGGACGGGCTGCCACGGCTGACCGACGACCAGGTCTACGAACTCTGGTTCGACGAATCGGGGCAGTACCGGCCGACGGGGCTGGTGTCCGCTGCGGGCGGGCATCAGGCACACCTTCTGGACGGGCGCATGGAGCGGGCCACCGCCGTCTGTGTCACGGTGGAACCGGCAGGAGGCTCCCAGCACCCCACCACCGAACCCATCGGCGTCATCTCCGTCCCCGCGTGACGACACCTGCCCCCGTGACAACACCGGGCCGCTCACCGCATCGGCCCGCGCCGCGCCTGTCGTTCGGCCCGCCGCGTCACCTCTCGGCCGACGTGACAGCCACCGCGACGGCAGCCGCGCACTCCGCCCCCACCGCCACGTCGTCGACCGCCCAGCCCGGCACCCGGCGAGGCCCGTGCGGGCAGGCGCCGAGGTGGTCGGAGCGGAGGTCCCATCCGAGTCCCGTGCCGAGCCCTTTCAGGTAGGCCTCCTTGCGTGTCCACACGCGGGCGAAGGCGGCGGGGCGCCGGTTTGGCGGACACGCGGCGAGTTCGTCGGCCTCCCGGGGATGCAGCGTCGTCGTGAGGGCGGCGACGACTTCAGGGTCGGGCAGCCGCTCGATGTCCACGCCGACCGCCGTGTCCGCGAAGGCGAAAAGGCAGAGACCGGGGGTACGGGAGACGGAGAAGCACAGGGACACCCCGGGCACGTCGGGACGGCCGTGCGGTGCCCGGCACACGGGGCAGGGCCGCCGAACCAGCGGCACGTCCGACGGCTCGATGCCGAGGTAGGCGCCGAGGAGCAGACGCAGGCACACGTGGGCGACCCGGTAGCCGTCCCGGTCCGCCACCCGGTGAAGCGCCGCAGCCCGCGCCCGTTCCCCGCCGTCCAGCAGCGCGTCGGCGAGCGGGGCCACGGCGCCGCTGAGGTCCTCCACGCGCCCCAGCCACAGCCGGGGCCGGCCGGGGCGAGGCGGCTCAGGGAGCCGGGCCCAGGCGCCGGGGGTGAGCCGCTCGGGACGCAGGGCCGATCTCACCGTGAGGAGGCACATGGCCCGGCCGCCCTCAGTCGGAGGCCGCCCGCACAGCACGCGGGTCCGCCGTACCCTCACCCTGCGACGGGGCGAGCGTGTCGCCGCCGTAGAGGGCCTGCACCCAGTTGCTCTGGTAGATCGTGTCGAGATAGCGCTCACCGAGGTCCGGGGCGATCGCGACGGGCGTGAGGCCCGGCGTTCCGTGCCGGGCGAGCCAACTCGTCGCCCCGCTGACGACCGTGCCGGTCGAGCCGCCGAACAGGAAGCCCCGCCTCGCCATGCTCCGGCAGGTTCGGATGGCATCGGCCTCCTCGACGCGGACCGCCTCGTCGACGTAGCTCTCGTCGAGCAGGGGAGGCCGGACGCTCATGCCCAGGCCGGGGATCATCCGCCGACCGGGCGGGTCGCCGAAGATGGCGGAGCCGACGCTGTCCACCGCGACGATCCGCACCGGCCGGTGCCAGGAGCGGAACCAGCGGGCGCAGCCCATCAGCGTGCCGGTCGTGCCGACGCCGACGAACAGCACATCCAGGAGCGGGAACCAGCGGGCGATGGCCGGGGCCGTCCTGAAGTAGTGCGCCCTCCAGTTGTCGGGGTTCGTGTACTGACTCAGCCACACATAGCGGTCGTCCGAGGCGCACAGACCGCGCAGGTGGGCCAGCCGCGCGCCCAGAAGCCCGCCGGTGGCGTGCTCGTCGGAGACGACGTGGACCTGACTGCCCAGGGCCTCCATCATCAGCCGGGTGGCCAGGTTGCACCGGGAGTCCGTCACGCAGACGAAGCGGTAGCCCTTACTCGCCGCGATCATGCTCAGGGCCACACCGAGATTGCCGGAGGAGGACTCGACCAGGATCGAGTCCCGCCTGAGGGTTCCGCTCCGTTCGGCGGCCTCCACCATCTCGGTGGCGGCCTTCAGCTTGATGGAACCGGCGAAGTTGAAGCCCTCGCACTTGAGGAAGAGCCGGTGTCCCGTCATCGGCTCGAGGTCGACGTACAGGTCCTCCTCGTTGAAGGCGTGGGGGACGGATATGACAGGCACGATGTTCTCCTCGTACGCCGGACGCGGGGCGGGTTCCGTCCTCAGCCGTGCCGGCTCAGTTCGTGAAAGAAGTCGTCGATGACGTGCAGTTCGCCGGATCGGGCCACCTCGTCGTAGACGTAGCTGCCGACGGCGAGGTCCAGTACGCCCAGGCCGAACGGCGAGAAGACCACCGGACGGTCCGCCGGGACCGTGACGCGGCCGTCCATCACGTCGTCCAGCGTGCCGAGCAGGAAGTCGCGGTTGCCGGTGAGGCGTTCGGTGAGGTGCGGCGAGGTCGAGGCCCTGAGGCAGTGGTCGATGTCGTCGACGACGTTGGTGGCGTCGAGCAGTACCTGCGGCGAGAGGTCGCGCAGCGACACGTGCAGGACCACCGGGTTGTGCCGGAACCACGACGGCTCGCTGATGTGCGGCCGGTCGGCGACCGTGGCGAAGACGATCAGGTCGCTGAGGCGGATGAGGTCCTCGGCGCTGCGGTGCACCGTGACGCGTCCGACGGCTCCGGACTGCTCCAGGTAGGTACGGAAGCCGGCCGCGCTGTCGGCGGACAGGTCGTGCACACCGATGGCGTCGAAGGACCAGCCGGTGCCCTCCAGATACGAGTGGATGTAGCGGGCGATCAGACCCGCCCCGACGAATCCCAGCCGGGCCGGGCGCGACCGTCCCCTGCTGAGCCGGTCGGCCGCCGAAGCGGCGGACGCCGCGGTCCTGGCGGCGCTGATGATCGAGCTCTCCATGCAGGCGAAGGGATAGCCCGTGGCGGGGTCGTTGAGGATGAGTACGGCGGAAGCCCGGGGGATGCCCGAGGCGACGTTGGCGGGGACGCTGGAGATCCATTTCAGGCCGTCGACCCCGCCGTCGCCGCCGAGCGAGGCGGGCAGGGCGATGATCCGCGACATCGGCCGGTCGGGGAAGCGCAGGAACGAGGACGGCGGGTTGACCGTACGGCCGGCGCCGTGCAGACGGTACGTCGCCTCGACGACTTCCACGACGGTCTTCTCGCGGCCCTGCAGCACCTCCTTGACCTGGCTTCCGGGGATGACCGCGAAGGGCGGCACCGCGGGGGTGTCCGTCCGGGCGGTCTGCGGGACCGTGTGCACGGTGGTCATGCCGCTTCCCTCCCCACCTGCGGTCCGGGAAGGCCGGGACGCACGGGGTCGGCCATCGCCACCACGATGTTCCGCGGCCCCTGGTACGCCTCCCGGCTGTGCGCGGTGCGGATGTTGTCCACGAGCATCAGGTCCCCACGCTGCCAGGACCGGCGTACGGTGTGGGCCTCGTACGTCTTGTTGATCTGCTCGACGACGTCCGGGGACACCGGATCGCCGTTGCCGTGACGGGTGTTGAAGGGCAGTCCGTCCGGTCCGTACTCCTCGACCAGGAACTCCCTGACCTCGGGCGCCATCGTCCACTCGTTCAGGAACGCGATCTGGTTGAACCAGCAGAACCGGCCGGAGACCGGGTGCCGCACGACCGCATGCCGGTGCTGGCGCGTCCGCAGCGAACCGTCCGGCTGCCAGGACCAGTCGATCGCATGGGCACGGCAGTAGCCCTCGACCCCGGCGCGGTCGTCGGTGCCGAAGGACTGACCGAGCGTCGCGCCGATCCCGTCGTTGTAGGCGCGGGTGAGCAGCCAGCCCTCCCGGGCGAAACGGTCGACGAGGTCGGCCGGCAGCGCGTGCAGGACGGCGGTCGCGTCGGCCACCGCGGTGGCGCCGCCTTCGAGGGGCGGCTCCAGGCACGCGAACATCAGCAGGCCGGGGCACCGGACGGCGTAGCTGAGTTCGTGGTGCATGCACATCGGTTGGTTGGGCGGCCAGGCAGACGACGAGTAGACGCCGTCCGCGTGGCGGTCGCGCGCGGCGAACGCCTCACGCTCGGCCATGAGGTGCTCGGTCATCCGGCGGAGGACCGACTCGACGTCGGCCGGGGTGCGCAGGCCGAGGCCGCGGACGGTGAGCGCCCCGTGCTCGGCGACGAGTTCGCGCAGCACGTCCCGACGGCCGGCCACCCAGGCCGCCGCGTCCGTGGCCTGCGGGGTGCCCTCGGCGTCGAGCACCGGAAGGCCGTCCGGGGCCGGTTTCGTGGTGGCCCTGTTCTTGCCGAAGAGTGCCGACAGCATGTCGATCTCCTCTCGTGCTCCTCGTGTCTGTCACGGATTTCCGTCGGTCCGGGTGTCGATCAGGCGGGCCAGGTCGGCCAGTACGGGGCGGCCGGCGAGGTCGCGAGGGGAGATCACCCGGTCCAGCGCGACCGCGAGCCGTACCGCCGTCAGGGAGGTGCCGCCCAGGTCGAAGAAGTTGTCGTCCCGGCGGATCCGTCCGGGCGGTACACCGAGTTCCGACGCCCACTCCGCAGCGAGCCGCCGTTCGGCCGGGGTCCGCGGGGCGCCTCGGGAGTCCCGGGCCGGTCCGAGCTCCTCGGCCAGCGCCGTGAGGGCCTTGCGGTCGGTCTTGCCGTTGGCGGTGAGCGGCAGGCGGTCCAGCCGGTGGAAGAACGCCGGGACCATGTACGCGGGAAGCAGGTCCGCGAGCCGCTCCCGCAGGTCATCGGCCGTCGCCGCGCCCTCGCCCGTGCAGAAGGCGGCCAGCTGGCGGCCGTACGCCTCCGCCCCGGTCACCACGACCGCGCAGTCGGTGACGCCGGGCACGCGCAGCAGCGTGTGCTCGACCTCGCCGATCTCGACCCGGAACCCGCGGATCTTGACCTGCGCGTCCCTGCGGCCGAGGAACTCCAGTTTTCCGTCGGGGCGCCAGCGGCCGAAGTCGCCGCCGCGGTAGAGCCGCCTGCCGGGGCGGTGGGGATCGGCCCGATAGGCGAGCCGGGTGCGTTCGGCGTCGTTGACGTAGCCACGCCCCACGCACACCCCGGAGAAGACGATGGCACCCGGGGCGCCGAGGGGCACCGGGCGCAGGTTCTCGTCGACGACGTACTGGTGGACGTTGGCGATGGGCCGGCCGAGCGGGATCCGGTCGGTGGCGGGCGCCCGGTCCATCACCTCGTGGTTGGTGTCGTCGGACGTCTCGGTCAGCCCGTAGGCGTTGACCAGCCGCACGGCGGGGCCGGTGGCGAACCACCGGTGGACCAGCTCTCCGCGCAGCGCCTCGCCGGTGACGGACACGCACCGCAGGTCCGGCAGGTCGCGTGGGGCGCGTTCCAGTGCGGACAGGATGACGTCCAGATAGGAAGGCACCACCTGGAGGACGTTGACGCGGCCCTCGGTGATCCTGTCCAGGAACCGTTCCGCGTCGAGGACGGCCTCCTGCTCGACCAGTAGGGTCCGACCGCCCGTCAGCAGCCCCGCCAGCAACTGCCACAGCGAGATGTCGAAGCACTGCGAGGCGGTCTGTGCCACGACGGTGCCCTCGCCGATGACCAGATCGTCGATCTTGGCGTACAGGTGGTTGAGTAGACCGGCGTGCTCGCACAGCGCGCCCTTCGGCTCGCCGGTGGAGCCGGAGGTGAAGAAGACGTACGCGAGCCGATCCGCCGGTATCTCCAGGCCGAGGTCCGTTCCGTCGGTGTCCCGCTCGGTGATGTCCGGGACGAGCAGCCGCCGGGTTCCGGGGAGCGTCGCGAGCGCCCGGTCCAGCCGCGTGGTGCTGTCCGGTTCGGTGAGGACGTACGAGCAGTCGGCACGGCTGAGCATGGTGGCGATGCGCCCGGGCGGGTGCCCCGGGTCGACGGGCAGGTACACGCCACCGGCCTTGAGGACGCCGAGCACACCGGCCGCCCAGTGGAGGTCGCGTTCGGTCACCACGGCGACCGTCTCCTCGCGGCCGAGCCCCTCGGCCAGCAGGGCGCGCGCCAGCCGGTTGGCCCGCGTGTTGAGGTCCGCGTACGTCCAGCACCGGTTCCGGTGGACCATGGCGACGGCGTCCGGATGCCGGCGCACCCTCTCCTCGAACAGTTCGTGGAAACGGCGGTCCGGGAGCTCGCGGTGCGGCCCCGCCAGCCCGTCGAGCTGGAACCGGAGTTCGTCCTCGGACAGCAGGTTGCGTCGGTCATGAGGGGCGTCGGGACCTGCGGCGATCGCCTCCAGCGCGGCGAGGTGGTATCCCCCGATCCGGGCGGCGCAGTCCGCGTCCAGCAGGTCCGTCCGGTGGCGCAGGCGCAGCACGAGCCCGCCGCCCTCCTCGCCCGCCGAGACACCGAGCAGCACGCTGCCGTCCGGCGGGACGTCGACCTCGTGCCCGACGGGGGCGAACACCGCCTCGGGGCCGGTCCGGGACGGCGCGCCGGTCCCGGACGACAGCACCGCCGCCTCGGCACGCCGGGCGTCCAGCACCAGTCGGCGCCACGTGCCGGGGCCGACCGTCAGCGCGAAGGGCAGCGGCCCGGTCCGGCCCGGAACCAGGTAGCCACTGCGCACGTCCGGATCGCCGGAGAGCAGGGCGAGCACCTTCGCATGGGCCGCGAGGAGGATCGCGCCGAGCGGCACGCCGAGTTCACCGGCCCGCACACGCAGGGCCGCCAGCACACCGTCGGGGACGCTCCTGACCTGCTCGCCGGTACCGGGCACCGGCTCCTTTGCCCATCGGGGCAGTGCCGTGAAGCCGCCCTCCGCCCGGCTGGACCGGCCCTCGGCCCGGCTGTCGTGTCCGGCGGCGCGGGCGTCGGTCGCTGTCGGTGCCATCACTGCGCACCTCCGCTCTCGTCGAGTGCCGGGCGGGCCGGATTCCCCGCCCAGCGGGTGTGCTCGGGGACCGTCTCGCCCTTCATGAGGAAGGAGTCCGCGGCCAGCACGGCCCCGTCACCGACCGTCACGCCGTAGTGCACGAACGCCCCGACGCCGAGAGTGCAGCCGGCACCGAGCCGGATGCGGTCCGACTTGAACGTGCCGTCCTCCTGGGAGTGGCACTGCAGGACACTGCCCGAGTTGAGGGTGCAGTCGTCCCCGATGGCGGCCATGCGGCGCTCCGTCAGCGCGCAGCCGTCGTCGAAGACCCGCGCCCCGATCCGGACGCCCAGCAGGCGCCACACGAGGCACTTGAACGGCGTGCCGTCGAGGACGTGCAGATAGGTCTCGGACGGGACCTTCCAGTACCGCTCGCGACGCCAGAACCGGCGGTCGTAGATCGAGCAGAACAGCGGCCCCGGGGGGTGCACCGCCGTGACGGCCCGCTCGACGAGGACGTAGTACAGGAGGGTGAACGGCAGTACGACGACGTTGGCGAGCGCGAGGACCACGGTGCCGTGGGACGGGTATTTGCTCGCTGCGAGCGAGAAGAGCAGGACGACACAGAAGAAGTACAGCCATCCCGTCAGCAGGTGGCAGGCCATGGTGACGGCGTTGTGCCGGTTCTTGGCCGCGAGGCCGCGGCGCAGACCGCTGCCGTCCTTGAGGTCGTCGAAGGTGCCGTCCCGCGCCACCGACCGCGGGATCTCGAAGCACGGAGAGCCGAGAAGCCCCACGTCGTGCCGGAGCGGTCCGCTGAGGGGAACCGCCACCTTGGTGGCGAGGAGGCAGTTGTCGCCGGTCCTGCCGCCGGCCGGGTAGGCGATCCGGTTCCCGAGGAAGTTGTGCGCCCCGATCGCGGTCGGCGACAGCCGGAACGAGGTGCTGGAGTAGTCGGCGTTCATCAGGGACAGTCCGTCCGCGACCATGGTCCCGGTGCCGACCCTGCTCAGATAGGGACTCTCGTGCTTGACCTGGGTGCCGAAGTTCGATCCGGTCTGCGCCACGGGGGAGAGCCGGTACCCGATCCAGCGCAGGTAGGGGACGATGAACGTGCTGTCGCCGAACAGGCGGGTCAGGGACTTCCTGTTCGTCATCAGGACGATCGTCCGGTGCATGGTGTGGTGGAAGCCGAAGAGCGGGTATGTCCGTTCGGGCCGGACGAACCTGCCCAGCAGCCGCGGCACCGTGGCCAGGACCACGAGCGCGGCGATCACGCCACCGAAGAACACGACGACCGTGACCACCAGCAGGTCGGCGTAGAGCACCGACACCCCGCCGCCCTCCAGTACGGCGGACCCCTCCAGCATCCGGGAGAGCAGCACGTCCAGACAGCCCACGGCCAACGGCACGTACACCAGGAGAACCGTGAGCATGAGCAGGGCGCCGTGCACCGCTCGCCGCGCGGTGCCGCACCGGCCGGGCTCCACCGCCGGGAGGTCGGCGTCCGCCGGCTGGGCCGGAGAGCCGTGCCAGTGCGCACCGTCGGGGACCGCCTGGCCGGTGTGCAGGCAGGACGCGTGCCCGAGCCTGGATCCGTCGCCGAGCCGGGTTTCGATGTCCAGCACCGTCACCTCGCCGACGACCGCGTCCCGGCCCAGGGCGACCGGCCCTGTCTCGATCACACCGTCGACCGCGCGGTAGCAGCTGATCAGGGCGTCCTTGCGCACGAGCGCGCCGTCCCCGACGGTCAGCAGGTCGGTGCAGACCGGGACACCGCGCGACAGCATCGTCACCCCTCTGCCGATCCGCGCGCCCAGGGCCCGGAGAAAGAGGGGGTAGAGCGGCGATCCGACGAACAGGACCACCGGGCTCGACCGGATCAGTGTCTTGACCAGCCAGAACCGGAAGTAGGTGAGGCTCCAGACGCGGAACCGCCGTGGCCTGAACCGGCCGATGAGCAGCCACTTGGCGACCACGGGCAGGGCGCACAGCACGACGAACAGCACGGCGCCGAACACGACGCTGCGCAGGTAGGCGTCGAGCAGATTCGCCTGCGCGGAGATCCATTCGTAGCCCTGGGCGGTGACGGCGCCGAGGAGAAAGGCGTAACCGACGAAGGCCAGGAGCTGGAGTGAGCCGCAGAGCACGCGGTGGGGGCGACCCGTCGGCTCTGCCGGTGCCCTCGGCGTGGGGTGTGGCGACGGGGCGGGCGTCTCGGATCGGGGTTGAGGCGGGGTGCTGTCGAGCAGTCCGGCTGCCAGCCGGCCGGCGGTCGGATGCCGGTAGACGTCGCGCATCGACACCGGCGGCAGGTCCGGCTGTTTCCTCACCCGCGCGCAGAAGTGCGCCATCACCAGGGAGTCGGCACCGAGGTCGTCGAAGAAGTGGCTGTCGAGCGGCACCTCGTCCAGGTGCGCGACCTCAGCCAGCAGCCCGGCCAGCCGCTCGGCGACGACGGACACCGCGACGGGCTCCGGCGGCGCTTCACGGGCCCGGTTCTTCTCCACGAGGTCCCTTCTCGCCTCCTGGAGTTGCTGTCCCGTCATGGAGACCCCCTCGGCCACCTGCTGTCGCGTGCTCTGCCTCGCTAAGGGGTACGTAGCCAGGCAGCCGAGAGATGCGATGTCCGGGCATTCATCTCAGATCGTGAGCGGACGTCTCACCAGATGACGGTCCTCTTCGCGTGGGGTGAAAGGATTCAAGCATCCCTCGGAACTGTGAACGACTCCGCTGCCGCGTCCCTTGACGGCCCTGTGCGATCTCCCTAAATTCCCCTCTACCTAAAACGTTTCACCTCCCGCAGGAAACGGAGACGACCGTGATCAGCAGGAGAGAACTACTGGGAACGGCCGGCGTCGCCGCCGTCGCCACAGCCCTGACCACGACGGGCGCCCATGCCGCCGCCGCGGGCGGAACGGCGAAGGCGCAGGCGGGTGCCGCGCGGCTGCGGGTCACCGCGCCCACCGTCGAGTACGCCAGGCGTCCGCTCGGCATCGACGTGCCGCGGCCACGGCTGAGCTGGCCCCTGTCCGGAGCGAGAACCCAGAGCGCCTATCAGGTGAGAGTGGCCACGACCCCACAACGACTGGCGGACCCCGACGTCTGGGACAGCGGCCGGGTCGCCTCCGCCGAGTCGGCCCTCGTCCCGTACGCGGGACCCCCTCTGGAGCCGCGCACCCGCTATCACTGGCAGGTCCGCGTATGGGACGCCTCGGGCACCGCCTCCCCGTGGAGCGAGCCGTCCTGGTGGGAGACCGGCATCGAGGACTGGTCGGCCCACTGGATCACCGCTCCCGGCGAGCTCGTCGACGCACCCGCCCTGAAGGGGGCGTCCTGGATCTGGTTCCCCGAGGGCGACCCCACCCAGAGCGTGCCCGCGGCGACGCGATGGTTCCGCGGCCTCATCGACGTTCCGGCCGGAGTGACACGGGCCCGTCTGGTCCTCACCGCCGACGACGGCTACACGGCCCACGTGAACGGTGTTCGGGTCGCCTCCGTCGAGGCGGATTCCGCCGCCGACGCGTGGCGCCGCCCCGCCTTGATCGACGTCACGAAGTCCATCGGCACCGGCCCGGGGGTTGTCGCCGTCGAGGCGACGAACGACAAGGAAGGGCCGGCCGGACTGCTGGCCGTCCTCGAACTGACCCTGGCCGACGGATCGCGGCACCTGCTGTCCACGGGAGACGACTGGAGGGCCACGGACACGGAGCCGACCGGAGACTGGACTTCCCGCGCCTTCGACCACTCGTCCTGGCCGGCCGCCAAGAAGGCGGCCGCCTGGGGCGCCGGCCCCTGGGGCGAAGTGGCCCCCGACCACGCCCCCGCGGCACAACTGCGCCACGCCTTCCAGCTCAAACACGGAAAGATCACCCGAGCCCGCCTCTACGCGACGGCCCTCGGCCTGTACGAGGCCCGGATCAACGGGCGCCGCGTCGGTGAGGACCGGCTCGCTCCCGGCTGGACGGACTACGGCAAGCGGGTGCAGTACCAGACGTACGACGTGACCGAACTGCTCTCGACCGGCGCCAACGCGCTCGGTGTCACCCTGGCCGCGGGCTGGTACTCGGGCAACATCGCCTGGGCGGGACCGCACCACTACGGCGAACGGCCCGCCCTCCTGGCCCAGCTGGAGGTGACCTACCAGGACGGCTCGACGCAGCGTGTGACCTCCGGCACCGGCTGGCGCGCCGCGACCGGACCCGTCACCAGGGCGGATCTGCTGGCAGGTGAGGACTACGACGCCCGCCTGGAGACCGAGGGCTGGACCCGCCCCGGCTTCGACGACGGCCACTGGGCACCGGCCGAGGCCGTCGACGACGTCACGGCCGAGCCGGTCGCCCAGCTCGACGCGCCCTGCCGGGTCGAACGTGTCCTGCTCGCCCGCGAGGTGACGGAGCCGAAGCCGGGCGTGTACGTCTACGACTTCGGCCAGAACATGGTCGGCACGGTCCGGCTCACCGTGTCCGGCAAGGCGGGCACCACCATCCGCCTGCGCCACGCCGAGGTGCTGAACCCCGACGGGACGATCTACACGGCCAATCTGCGCACGGCCCGTGCCACCGACACCTATGTCTGCAAGGGCGCCGGCCCGGAAACCTGCGAGCCCCGCTTCACCTTCCACGGGTTTCGCTACGTCGAGGTGACCGGGTGCGACAGCGCGCCTCCCCTCAGCGCGGTGAAGGGACTCGTCGTCCACACGGCGGCCCCGTTCACCATGGAGTTCGACACCGATGCGCCCATGCTCAACCAGCTGCACAGCAACATCACCTGGGGGCAGCGCGGCAACTTCCTGTCCGTGCCGACGGACACGCCCGCACGGGACGAACGGCTCGGCTGGACCGGCGACATCAACGTCTTCGCACCGACCGCCACCTACGTCATGGAGTCGGCGCGCTTCCTGTCGAAGTGGCTGCACGACCTGCGCGACGCCCAGAGCGACGACGGGGCGTTCCCGGACGTGGCACCCAACCCGCAGATCACGGGATCGGGAACGGCCGGCTGGGGAGACGCCGGGGTCACCGTGCCGTGGGCCCTCTACCAGGCCTACGGAGACACGCGTGTGCTGGAGGAGTCGTGGTCGTCGATGCTGAGATGGCTCGACCATCTGCGCGCCCACAGCTCCGGCCACCTGCGTCCCGCCACCGGCTACGGCGACTGGCTGAACGTGCAGGACGAGACACCCAAGGACGTCGTCGCCACCGCCTACTTCGCCCACGCGGCCGACCTCGTGGCACGCACGGCACAGGTACTGGGCAAGGACAGCGCGCCGTACACCGAGCTGTTCCGGGCCGTGCGCGACGCCTTCCGCGCCGCCTACGTGGACGAGAACGCGATGGTGAAGGGCGACACGCAGACCGCGTACGTCCTGGCCCTGTCCATGGGCCTGCTGGCCGAGACCGACCGGGAGCCGGCCGCTGACCGGCTGGTTTCCCTGATCCGCGGCAAGGACTGGCACCTGTCGACAGGGTTCCTCGGCACGCCGCGGCTGCTTCCCGTCCTCACCGACACCGGTCATGTCGACGTCGCGTACCGGCTGCTCGAACAACGCTCGTTCCCCAGCTGGGGCTACCCGATCGACCGCGGCTCCACGACGATGTGGGAACGCTGGGACTCCATCCGCCCCGACGGCTCCTTCCAGGATGCGGGCATGAACTCGTTCAACCACTACGCCTACGGGTCCGTGGGGGAGTGGATGTACGCCAACATCGCGGGCATCGCACCGGGCGAGCCGGGCTACCGCAGGGTCCTCGTCCGCCCACGGCCAGGCGGTAGCCTCAAGCGGGCCCAGGGACGGCTGCACTCGGTACGCGGGCCGATCTCGACGCGATGGACGCTGGACGGCGAGAGATTCAGTCTCTCCCTCGGCGTTCCCGCGAACACGACCGCCGAGGTGTGGATCCCCCTTCGCCGCGACGCCGACCAGGTCACTCATGGGGAAGCGCAGTTGCAGCGAACCGAGGACGGTTGCGCGGTGTTCCTCGCGCCACCGGGCCGGCACCGGTTCGTCAACTGACCGTCCCGGACGAAGGCGCATGCCCGAGGGGTACGGGCCCGGCCCGTTTGCGGCGGGCCGGGGTCCAAGTGCCACACGGGCAGGCTCGTCGCTGCCCTTGGTCCGCGCGGGGTCAGTGGTGCTTGTTGTCGACTGCCCGGAAGCTGCCGACCAGCGCGAACGGCACCACGGCGCCATCGAACACCGTCGTGCCGGGGATGACGCTGCTGGAGTTCCGGGGCCCGATCGTCGCAATGGCGGCGCCGTTGTCGCAGGTGATCCCGGTGAAGAATTCGATGGTCTTGTTGCTCTCGTTCCGGACGTTGAAGCTGGTGGCGGGACTACTGATCACAGCGGTGCACACACCCGGGTCCGCCGAATAGGTTCGCTCGTTGACGAAAACCCGTCCCTCGTCATCGTTCCTGTGGCGGTTGTTGAAGTCCGTCTGGCCGCCGTCGCCTCCGAGGGGCGCGGAGGCGTCGGCATCCTGCATCGCCGGGGCGGACTGCGGGACGGAGCTGGAAGCCGAGGCGTAGTTCACGCCGGTTGCGGCCGCGACCGCGATGCCCACGGACAGTGCGATCGCGACGACGGTCCGCCCGCGCACTCCGTTTTTCCTTTTCTCAGGCATTCCACTCCTCCATCTCTCAGGGATGTCAGCTGAGCCGCCGACCATGATCGAACATACTCATGTCCATTTCTGTCGCCACCTCGGGAATTTCTGAGGGGGCGACAGAAGGGGCCGATCGGGTGCCCGAAAGCCTCGGATCGCGTTCTTGATGAGCCATCAGAAAAGCCTTACCGAAGGCCAGTTGGTAATACTTTTAAGCCGCCCGGGGGACCCGGCTGACGCTCTTTCACACTGGCGCTGGCGTGTCGTGCATTGAAAATGCGCCGTACAGCGGCTAGCGCTCCCATCAGACTTCCATTTGTCCTGTTCAGCGGCCTCGTGGCTGGGATTGCAGCGGGCGTGTGCGTGATGACGTGCCGGAGAGGGCCTTGGGCAGGCCCGCCGCGCGGCTAGGGATTGTCCTGCGCGGCCGCGTCGAGGGCGAGCATCGCCACCGCGCGGGCGGCGCGTGCCGGAGTGCCACTGCCCTGCAGTACGCACTCCGCCGCGGCGCCATCGGCCAGCGTGACCACTTGCCAGGCCAGCGCCACCGGGTCCGCCGCATGCAGTGCCTGAGCCAGCGTGCGCAGCCGTGCCCGCAACCGCGCCTTGTGGTCTCGTACGACCTGCCGCCCCGGATGCCCCACCGGCAACTCCAGACCGGCCCGCACGAACGGGCAGCCGTGGAAGCCGGGGCGCGTGGCGGCGCGGCCGATCCTGTCGAACATCCCTGCCACCTGGCGGCGCGGATCGAGATCGCTCTGCGGGAGCAGCCAGTCCAGATGCGTTTGGTCCCTGAACCTCAACACAGCGACGACCAGATCGTCCTTGCTGGGAAAGTGCCGGTACAGCGACATCTTCCCCACCGATGCGTGCTCGGAGATCACGTCGACCCCGGTCGCCCCGATGCCGTGCTCGTAGAACAGCGCAGCGGCCGAGCGCAGTACCCGCTCACGGGCGTCCCTGGTGCCAACCACGATCCTTACGATACAGACCTGTCTCGCTACCGGACGATACAGACCTGTATCGTCGCCGGGATGATGAACGAGTCCTTCTACCGCCGGGTGGGACCCACCGCGTTCGACCCGACGCGTGCCACCGAGAGCCCCTGGGACCAGTCGTTGCAGCACGGCGGCCCGCCATCCGCGCTCCTGCTCGGTGAGATAGAAAAGGCGGTGGCCGGCCAGGGGCGGATCACGGCGGCCCAG
Source organism: Streptomyces viridochromogenes DSM 40736 (assembly GCF_000158955.1). Classification (GTDB taxonomy): domain Bacteria; phylum Actinomycetota; class Actinomycetes; order Streptomycetales; family Streptomycetaceae; genus Streptomyces; species Streptomyces venetus. Next base: position 8,507,941 of record NZ_GG657757.1, read on the forward strand.
ATCGACTTCCTCGGCGCGATCCCCCGCGAGACCGGCGAGGTCGCGGTGCGCACGCTCCGTCCCGGTCGCCGGGTCCGCCTCGACGCGGCCACGCTGACGATCGGCGGCAGGGTGGTGGCGGAAGCCAGGTGCTGGACGATGACCACGAGCGCGGGTGCGGACCGGCGCGTCGAGCACCGCTCGTCGCCGTTGCCCCCCATCCCGGCTGCCATGCCGGATCCGCCCTTCCCCGGCTTCCCGGACGCCTGGCACTATCCCGACGCGATCGAGTGGCGGTTCGTCCACGGCGATGGCGGGCAGCCGGGGCCTGCCGCGGTCTGGACCCGGGTCCGCGTCCCGGTGGTCGAGGGTGAGGCCGCAACCCCGTTGCAGCGCCTGGCGGTGGTCGCCGACTCGGCGAACGGCATCTCCAGCGAGCTCGCGCTGGATCGCTTCCTGTTCGTGCCTACGGCTCTGCAGTTGAGTCTGCACCGGCATCCTGCGGGGGAGTGGATCTTGCTGGACGCCCGTACCTCACTGTCCGGAGACGGGATCGGGGCCACGGTGACGGGCCTGCACGACGTGTCCGGGACGCTCGGCACCGCGACCCAGCCGCTCCTCGTCGAACCCCGCTAGCCGGCCTGCCGGCCAGCGGTCAGGGCATCGGCCCGGGACCTGCGGGGGCAGGCAGATCCGGACGTCAGCCGGGCAGTCCCCAGAACGCCCCGTGTAGGCCGACCTCGGCAAAGGAGGCGGGGGCCGAGGCGGGGTCGCGGCGGGTGTAGCCCGGCTCCAGGCGCCCGGTGTACCAGTCGCCGACGAACCGCCACAGGGTGCCCGGACCCATAATGCAGCCGCGCTCCTGGCCCGTCCGCCGCAGCCGGGTGTCGACACAGTCGGTGGAGCGGAACAGGCGCTGGAGCAAAGCGGCCGACCTGCGGCGGAGTCGGCCTCTGCGAGGGGCTTGTGCAGGCCATCGCCCCGCGGGCCGAGGCAGGTATGACCTCTTGCACAGTCTGCCTTGCCCCGCACGGGGTACCTCTTGGCCCGGCGGTCGTGGCGGAACGAGACGCAGCCGTGGCGGAACGAGAGCGGGAGGGAAGATGGCCGAAGCCGCTGCAGGAGCACAGCGCACACAGGCGGCACCCCAGAGCCGGCTGGCCCGGGTGAGGCAGTGGTTCGGCCGGGCGGGTTCGGACGGGCACGAGCGGCACACCCTGGCCCTCATCGGCAAGAGCACCCTCGCGGCTGCCGTCTCGTGGGTGATCGCGCACGATGTCATGGCCGCGCAGTCGCCGGCGTTCGCGCCGTTCTCCGCGGTGCTGATCATGCAGGTCACCGTCTACCAGTCCCTCGTGCAGGCTCTGCGCTACGTAGGCGCGGTCGCCGTGGGCGTGGGACTGCAGGGCGTACTGGGTCTGCTGGCCGGCCCCCACCTGCTCACGTTCGTGCTGGTGACACTGGCTGCCCTGGCCATCGGACGGTGGCGGCCACTGGGCTCCCAGGGCTCCCAGGTCGCCACCGCGGCGTTCTTCGCCTTCTCCACCTACGTCGCCGCCACCAGCGAAGCACAGCGCTGGTCCCAGCTCGGCCAGATCCTCGTGCTCGTGCTCATCGGCTGCGGCATCGGCGTCGTGGTGAACATGCTGGTGCTGCCTCCCCTGCGCTACCGCAGCGCCGAGTACGGCATCCACACCCTCGCCCGCTCGCTGTGCGACCTGGTCGGCGACATGTACCCGGCGCTGCGCGAGGGAAAGCTGGAAAAGGAACGCACCCGGCACTGGCGGCGGCGCGCCTCCCACCTGACACCGATCGTGCAGCAGGCTCAGTCCTCGGTCCACACCGCATGGGAGAGCACCCTCTACAACCCTCGACGCCTGTGGCGCCGTCACCGCCACCGCACGTCCTTCGACGGCTACCAGGCCGTCGTCGACGCCCTGGAACGCGTCTCCCACCAGGTGGCCTCCACGACCCGCAGCCTCGACCAGTGGCACGATGCCGCCGTCAGCCAGGACTACGTCGACTTCGCCCGCGCCTACGGCGACTTCCTGGCCTCCCTCGCCCACATCGCCGAGCTGCTCGGCCAGGTCGACGAAGACCGGCTGCAAGATCAGGCCCAGGAGTTGTGTGAGGCCGCCGCGGAAGCTCAGCGGTGCCGCGCCCGGCTGGAGGACGAAGCCCGCGACGGTGCCCTCCCGCTCAGCGACCCCGGCCAGCCGTACGGCATCCTCATGGCCGAGGCCAGTCGCCTGACGGACGAGTTCCAGCACACCTGCGACGTACTCAAGCACGGCGTCGACGAAGCCCAGGCCACATCCACGACCCCCGGTGTCGGTGCCTGAGGACAACGACGGACTCCTTCCAGCGGCTCGACGCGTCGTTGAAGGAGGCCCGCATCGGTCAGGGACCGAGGAGTTCCGCTCCTGACGGACCCTCGCGGCCCAGCACTCAAGATCACATGACGACAGCCCCTAGGCACCTGTGCCGTGTCCCTGCGGCGGCCAGTCGGGGGCGGGGTCTTGGGGGAGGAGCGGCCGGAGGGCGCCGAGAACCGCGCCGACGCAGACGTCCCTCAGTTGGCTGCGGGTACAGGTCTCGTGGGTGAGCCAGTCGACGCAGAGGACCTGGACGAAGACCAGCCAGCTTTTCAGGACGCCGGACACCGCCTCGCGTGCGCTCTCGTCCGCGAGGGGGAGTACGGCCAGCAGCCGTGTACGGAGTGCGTCCAGCTCGTTCGTCATGATGGTCTGGATCACCGGGTCGCCTGCGAGGACCCGGTTCGCGGCGAGGACGGCGTTGCGGTTCGCCACGAAGTAGTCGAGATGGACGTCCATACCCTGGGTCAGCTGTTCCACCAGGGAGTCGGCGGGGTCGAGCCGTGTGTCTGCGAGCAGTTGGTCCGCCGCCTGCTGGTAGACGGCCGCGAAGAGGGCGTGCTTGCTGGGGAAGTGACGGTAGAGCAAGGCTCTGGAGACGCCGGCCTCCTCGGCGACCGCTTCCATCAGCACGTCGGCGTAGGGATGCGCGGCGAAGAGCCGTGCGCCGACGGCGAGAAGTTGTTCTCGGCGGGCGGCGGGGGTGAGTCGCTGACGGGAAGGCACGGACGCAGTCTAGTTGACATGGGTCTACTAGTGCGGCCATCTTAGTAGACGCATGTCAACTAAGCTCTGCCGAGGCGGCTTGGAGGGACTATGGCCAGGGTTTTGCGCGCACTCACACAGGTGATGGGCTGGGCCTGTGTGATGATCGGTCTGTTCCATGTGGCACTCGGCAACGCGGCGATCCCTGGCGCTGCGTCCGCCGGCGCGACGGTCGACAGCTGGGGCCGGTTCATGGGGGCCAGCTTCGTCGGCTACGGGCTGGCCTGGCTCTGGGCCGCGCGGCAGCGTCCGATCCCGGCTCCGGCGGTGCGATGGCTGGCCGGCGTTTTCCTGCTGGGCGGCGTGGGCCGACTGCTCTCGCTCGCCGTGCACGGCTGGCCGCAGTGGTTCCAGATCGCGCTGACGGTGATCGAGCTCGGCCTGCCTCCGGTCTTCTTCTGGCTGGCCGACGCGGAGGAGCGGGCGCGGCGCGGAGATGCGGAGGCCGTGCCCGCGGGGCGATAGACGCGCGGCAGCTCAGACGCGCGGCAGCTCATAAGGGCCGTCGCCCCAGCGCTGCCCGTGAGCGGCCTTGTGATCAGCTATGGGGCCTTACCGCGGAGCGACCGGGTTCCCGGCGCGCTCCGTTTCGTCCTGCACGAGCAGGGACAGCAGGGCGGCCACAGGGAGGCCGGCTTCGGCCGGGTGGCGCAGCACCTTGTCCGGTTCGATGCGGTAGGTGTTGATGCGCCCGTCTCTGGTGTGGGACAGGTATCCGTCCTGCTCGAGGTCGGAGATGATCCGCGCGACGGCGCGCTCGGTGAGCCGGCAGCGGGCGGCGATGTCACGGATGCGGACGTTCGGGTTGTCGGCGATGGTCGCCAGTACGCGCGCATGGCTGGTGATGAACGTCCATCCGGTGTGGGATTCGGGCACTCCGACCATGCCGAGCATTTTAGATGCCGCCGTTGCCTGAACCCAGTTACATGACATACTTTTCAGGTAATCGATGACGTGCTCCCGTGAGGGAGAGCCACAGAAGGAGCCCGAGAGTGCCCTGGGACGAGGCTGTCGCGCCTACGCTCGTGAGCAACGCCGGCGAGAAGCCATTGCCGGATCAGGCCGGCGGACACGCCTCGGGAGGGGCTGCGGCGCTTCAGTACGCGTGGGCCGGGGCCTGGGTCGTAGCAGCCCGCGGCGCCTACGACATGGACTCCATCACGCCGCTCGCAGAGGCGTTGGAGACCGCGGCCAGGAAGCATCCGAAGGTGATCCTGGACGCCTCCTGCGTCACCTTCGCGGACTCGGCTTTTCTGAATCTGCTGATCCTCACCCACCAGGCGGGAACACTGCGCGTGGTGGCGCCCTCGCAGCAGGTTCGGCGCTTGTGTGAGATCACCGGAGTCGACCATCTCCTGGAGATCCGAGCCACGATCGACGAGGCTGCCGCCTCCTGAGCTCAGCTCCTGCCCGCTAGTTCTTCTGCAGGGTACGGGTGACACCCGCGATGACGGCGGTCGTCAGCACCCAGCCGAAGGCGATCAGCAGGTAGGCCAGCCACTGGAGGCCGTCGTTCGGCCAGTACCAGGACGTGCGCTGCCCCAGCCCCCCGATGGGGATCAAGAGGTCGAGTGTGTAGACGAGAGGTTGGAACGGCGGGCCTTCGCCCTGTTTGACCGGGTTGGGGGAGTCAGTGCGGAAGGACAGCGTGCCCATCAGGGTCAATGCGAGGAGCCAGACACCGGCCAGCCAGGGGCGATAGCCGTAGCCGACGGTCACGTCGAGGAGATGACCCCATGCACGGGCTGCCGGGGACAGCGCACGGCGCCGGTGGCGTTGCTTGGCGAGGAGGACGCGGCGGGCGTCGTCGTCATGCCCGGCCTTGCGGTACCAGGCCGCCAACTGCTCGTACGGTTGCGGGTTGTAGCCCGGGCTGCTGCGTATCCATGCCACACGTCGGGCCACGGACTCCCGGTCGCCCACGGCCTCGTGGCGCTCGTCGTTCGGATCCGCCGTCTTGATGGAGCCGTAGACGAAGCCGTCCAGCTCCACCCTCTCCGGCCAGCTGTGATCGTTCTCGTGCAGGTACGACACCTGGGCGCCCCGCAGATCGAGAATGCCGGACGGGGTCCGGGCGAGGGTGAGATCGAGGTCGACGGCTTGCAGATGCATGGCGACCAGGGCCGGGGCGTTTCCGTCGTCGGTCGGCGGGCCGTTCAGGACGGCTCCGTCGAAGGTCACGTTGTCCCTGACCTGCGTGCCGCGCAGCCGCACCGTGCCGTTCGCGGTGAATCCCTCGGAGAACTTGAGCGACGAGGCCATGGCGTTGTCGAGGGTGAGTGCCACGCCGCGTGGACCGGGCCCTTCCAGGCGGGCGCCCTGCATGACCAAGGTGCCTGGCAACTGCGCCCCCATCAGCCGGACTTCTCCGTATGCGACGAACCCGTTGCGGCAGAAGACACCCCCTTCCATGGCCAGGCCACCGGCCGACAGAGCCCACCCGTCGGGTGCGATCAACTCGGCCCCGTTGAGGAGCAGTCCGCCGCTCACCCGGGCGTCGGTGAGCGACAGGGCGGTGCGCAAGCGGTTGAAGGGTGTGGGAGCGCCGCCCTCCACCACGGCGTGCCGCAGGGAGAAGTTCCCCTCGATGCGGGCCGAATCGGCCTCGATGCCGGGTATCCGGCTGTCCGTGAACACAAGGGTCTGCGTCGACGCACCGAGGAGATTCACCGCCTCCTCGAACCAGCATGCCTCCAGCCAGAGGGCGTGGGCGATCTGCGCGCCGGCGAGGTCCAGGCGCCCGGAGATCCGTGCCCCGGTGAGCCTCAGACGCGCCACCGCCCCCGGTTGTCCGGTGTTCGCGCCCAGCAGCAACGCGGCGATCACCGCCGCCCGCACCGTCCGCTCGGGTCCCCACCGTCCGCCGTCGGCTACCCGGTCCTCCTCCGGCGTACCCGTGCGCAGGTCCACCCTCCGCCCCTCGGGAAACGCGTCCCACAGCTCACGCTCAGGTGAAGTCAACTCGTCGTAGGAAAGCACTCATGCAGGGTAGTGATCTTCCTTTGTGCTCGCCTGGCCTCAACCGCACCCGGATCGGATGGATAACCCACGTGAGCGAGTTCCTTCAGGTCATCGGGTGGTCCGGCGGACCGCGCCAAAGGCAAGGCCGGAGCGCAGCACTCCGAGTCGACACCACCGGTGACGGACGCGTCGACATCGTCGGCTTCGGCGGCCCGGGCGTGTACGTGGCCCGGAACCTCTTCCGCCGCTTCAGGACCCGATAGTCCGCGACGGGCCGCCGCAACCCCACCAGGGCGACCGGCCATGGCTCTCGCTTCCGCAACTGACGCGACCGGACCCGGTTGTCAGTGGCGGCTGCGAGGGTGGACGGATGGACCGTGATGAGGAACAGCTGCTGCGCCGCCGGGTCTACGGCGCCGACCACGACAACCCGGGCCCGCGGCCGGACCGGCGCTACGCCGAACTGGTCGGCGGCCCGCTGGACGGCCTGCTGCTCGACATCACCGAGCGGACCCACGGCGAGGTCGACACCGGCGTAGCGCTCCCCACCGAGCTGGGGCAGTTCGGCGCCGGCGGCCGGGCGATCTACGATCCGCGCCCCGGCGACCCGGGGCGCTTCGACTGGACCGGCGACACTCCCTGACCACTCCGGGCCGACTCACCCCTCAACGCCTTGAACCGGGTCAGGCGATGATCGAACGCCGGGTCGCCGGGCCGCGTTCACCGATCAGAGGCCAGCACTGCCGCGAGGCCCTCCCGCAGATCTCTGACGAAATACTCGGGAACCTCCAGCGACGGGAAATGTCCTCCGTTTTCGGGAGACCCCCATCGGACGATTTTCCGGTACCGCTCCTGCGCCCAGGGGCGCGGGCACTTCTCGACGTCGCGGGGATACATGGTGATTGCTGACGGGACGTCGACCCGAAGTTCGGGGTCCAGCGAGTTGTGGCTCTCGTAGTAGATGCGGGCCGACGATGCGCCCGTCCGCGTCAGCCAATACAGGGTGACGTTGTCAAGAACGCTGTCTCGGGAAATCGCCTCGAACGGGCTGTCTTCGGTGTCCGTCCACTCAGCGAACTTGTCCAGGATCCAGGCAAGAAGCCCGACCGGCGAGTCGACGAGCGAGTAGCCGATGGTCTGCGGTCGGGTCGCCTGCTGCTTCGCGTACGCCGCGCGGTGGCGCCAGAAGTCGCGGGTTGCCTCGGTCCACTTGCGCTCGACCGCCGTCAGCCCGTCCGTTGTCAACCCGGGCGGTCCCTCCGCGAACGTCGTGTGGATGCCGAGAACGTGCGCCGGGAACCTGCCGCCGAGGACCGTGGTGATATTGCCTCCCCAGTCGCCGCCGTGGGCTACGAACTTGCCGTAGCCGAGCCTTCCCATCAGTTCCACCCATGCGGCCGCGATCTTTTCGGTTCCCCACCCGGTGGTGGCCGGCTTGTCGCTGTAACCGAACCCCGGCAGCGACGGGACCACGACGTGGAACGCCGGCGCGTCTGGGTCTTCCGGATCCGCCAGCTCGTCCACCACATCGATGAATCGAGCAATGCTGTCCGGCCAGCCGTGCGTCAAGAGCAGAGGAGTGGCATCTGCGCGCCCGGATCGGCGGTGCAGGAAGTGGATTCCCAGACCGTCAATGGTCGTGCGGAACTGGCCGATCCGGTCAAGGCGCTCTTCGAACGCCCGCCAGTTGTACCCGGTGCGCCAGTAGTTCACGACATCGACAAGGTCGGCGAGAGGAACGCCCTGATCCCATCGGCGAGGGTCGGGCGCGGAGCGATAGACGGTCTCAGGCTCCGGGAGACGCGCCGCGGCCAGTCGCGCGCGCAGATCGTCGAGGTCGGCGTCAGTTGCGCGAATTGCACACGCTTGCACGTCGCTTGCTTGCACGTCGCTGGTGAGAGGGGGCATGAGACCTCCTGGCCATCGAGGAACCGGCTACGACCCGTCGCGAACCGTCTATGACGGTTCTAGCAGCCCCCTGAGTCGCGCTGCAACCAGCTATGGTGGTTCCATGCGTGTTGCGTACCCTGACTTCCGCCTCGGTAGCGTGCTGGCGACCAGCTTCACGGGGACGCTGTCGGAGCGTCACGGCAACGCTGTGGAGCGCATTCCCACGCCGCACCGACTCGTCGACTGGCTGGCAGTGAACGGCCTCGCCGTGGATGCGTGCACCACTGCCCAGCTCGACCTCGCTCGGGAACTGAGGGAGTCGATTCACGCCGCCGCGACAGCGGCCGCGCTCCAGGAGGCTCTCCCCGCGTCTGCTGTCCAAGTCATCAACGACTGCAGCGCTCAGGGTCGTGCCGCGGCGCTTTTGACGTCCGAGGGCAAGCGGCGATGGCGGCTCAGCTCGGCGTCCTGCGTGGAAGACGCCCTCAGCGTGATCGCCGCCGACGCGATCAGCATCATCGCAGGCGAACGAGACGGAAAACTGGCCTTGTGCGCATCACAGACCTGCCAAGCCGCCTTCTTCGACACCAGTCGAAGTCGCACTCGCAAATGGTGCGACATGAACACGTGCGGGAATCGTCAGAAGAAAGCGCGCTTCAATGCCAACCAGCGCAAAAACCTTAGATCAGTGGAGTGACCGATACCCTTGCTTTTCGACGTCACCCGAAGTGAACTCGCAGGCATCTTCGCCGAGGATCGCATCGCGACCTTGCCCGCCACGGCCTTCCCGCCCGCCGCCGCGGACACCGAGGGCGCCCGCCTCCTGCAGACCGTCGGCGTCCCCACCGGGACGCTCCTGCTGCGTCAGCCTGACGAGGACGACGGCCTGCTGCCCCTCGTCCGGCACGTCGTCCACATCGAGGACTTCGAGGACGCTGCGGACGCTGCGGGTGACTGGCCCGTCATCGGCTGGCTGCTCAACGCGCACCTCGCCCTCGACCCCGTAGCCGGCAAGGTGCACGCCTTCGACCCCGACGAGGGGACCGTGCAGGAACTCCACACGGACGTCTCCTCTCTGGTCCAAGTCACAGTCCGTTTCCAGCGCCTGCTCGAAGAGTTCACCTTCCGCGGCGACGAGGGCGACGAGGGCGACGAGGAGGCGGACTTCGAGCGCCTGGACGGCGAGGTCGATCGCATCCGCGAGGAGACGAGCGGCATCGACCCGCTCCCCTTCCAGGACGACGAGACCGTCTGGTCGGTAGTGGGCGACGAGATCGCCATGGGCCAGCGTTTCAAGGGCAGCAGTCCGGGAGCCCGCGCCCCGTATCGGCAGGCCAATGGGTGGCAGTACGAAAAGGAGGCCCTATAAAGTCGCTCGGGGGACAGCCGCGGCGACCGTCCCCCGAACAGAAACTGCTGAAGGAGTCTCTGACTCACCCCACCTGCGTCCAGTCTCCGATGATCGCGTCGCCGAGGTTGCAGTGGGAGGCAGCACAGGAGTCCCCTGTGTGCAGCACCCCGCCTGTCCGGCATCCGGGTGACCGTGACGTTCCCGCGCGCACAGCTTCTCGGGCCTGGGAAAGGGATACATCTGCGTCCGCTACATGTGCGTCCCGGGCCGGCAGCTGTCAGGCGGACGCGTCCAAGTGCGTCGCACATTCCGTCAGACCGGAAGGCAGCAGCAGTGAAGATCAACATTGTGGGCCCCGGCAACATGGGCCGCGCCATCGCGACCCGTGCCCTTTCCGGCGGCCACGGAGTGCGCATCGTCCACCCTGACGCCGACCCTGCCCGGGCGCTGGCCGAGGAGCTCAGGCAGCAGTTCCCGGACGGCGAGAGCGACTGGGCCGCTGCGACGGAGCCGGCCGATGTCACCGTGCTCGCACTGTGGTACGACGCGGCATTGCAGTTCGCGAGATCCGCCGGGCCCGCACTGGCCGGGCAGGTCCTGGTGGACATCTGTAACCCCATCGACGTCTCGACCATGGATGGGCGGGTGACACCCCCGGACAGCTCAGCCGCCGAGGAGATCCAGCAGATCGTCGGCACGGACGTGGAAGTCGTCAAAGCGTTCAACACCACCTTCGCCGGCCCTCTGACGGCAGGCCAGGGACATGACCTCCCGCTCGACGTCCTGATCGCCGGAGACGACTCCGCCGCCAAGGAGAAAGTCACGGAGCTCGTTCGCTCCGGCGGGATGCGCCCGTTCGACGTAGGCCCCCTGCGCAGAGCTCGGGAGCTGGAGGCGATGGGATTTCTGCACATCGCCATGCAGCAGCCCCTCCTGCTGAACTGGCAAAGCTCGATCAAGATCCTGCCCTGACCGTTCGCCGAGCAACCGTCGACCGCGGCAAGACTCGGTGCCGAGCCGTCCGCTCCCGTCAGAGCCAGGGCATTGAGGGATGGAGGCCGCCCGGATCGGCGCTAGGTCGGACACTCCGAGCAGGAAGGAAGGTTCATGGAGCTCTTCCCGCCGATTCCGCTCGCCGAATGGCGTGACTGCAAGGAGACGCTGCATCGGTTTGCGCAGGTCGTCGGCAAGATCCGGCTCGCCGCCAGCGTTCGGCGCAACCACTGGTGGAATGTGCCCTTCCATCTCACCGGACGCGGCATCACCACGCGCCCGATGGGGCGGGGCGACGGTGATCCGTTCACCATCGACCTCGACTTCGTCAGCCATCAACTGATGGCCGCTTCGCTGGACGGCACAGTGGTGTCCTTTCCGCTCTACGGGCAGTCCGTGGCGTCCTTCCACCGCGCGACCCTGGACGCTCTGGCTGAGCTGGGCGTCCAGGTGGACATCCCGGCCCCCAAGCCGTTCGACTTGCCTGATGCGGCCCGGCCCTTCGCGGAGGACACCGAGCACGCGGCCTACGATCCTTTGCAGGTCAACCGCTACTGGCGAGTCCTGAGCCAGGTGGCGCTGGTGCTGGAGGAGTTCGCGGCCGACTTCTCGGGCAAGGCCAGTCCCGTGCACCACTTCTGGCACACCTTCGACCTTGCCTACAGCAGGTTCTCCGGGCGGCATGCCGAACAGCCGGCGGAGGCCGACTCGGTCACCCGCGAGGCATACTCCCGTGAGGTGATCAGCTTTGGCTTCTGGTTCGGTGACGACACGTTCCCCGAGCCCGCCTTCTACTCCTACACCGCCCCGGAACCCCCAGAGCTGGCGAAGGAACCGCTCGTTCCAGGAAACGCCAGGTGGGTGGCACGCAACGACAATCATCTGGCCGTGCTCGGCTACGACGACGCCCGCGCCGAAGCAGACCCCCGCACCGCTGTGCTCGCCTTCTACGACAGCGCCTACCGGGCCGGAGCCAGGTGTGCCGGCTGGGACGTGGCCGCACTGGCCTGCCCTGGCGGAATCACCGACCAGCACCTGGCGGCTCCTCCCGGCCTGATGCAAGCCTGACGCCGACCCGGTGATGCGCCACCGCCCCTACGGCCCCGCCGAGTGGGCCCTGCGCACCTTCTCCTACTGGGAGCTTCCCCGACGCGTCCGCGGGGCCGGTCAGGCCGCGTAGACCGGACCCTGCCCCGGGCGATCCCAGGTCGGTGAGGGCTCCGAACCGGGCAGCCCTAGTTGAAGAGCACAGCTACATGGTCGCTGGTCAGGACGGGCTGCCACGACCGACAGCTGGAACGACACGCTCATCCAGCCCCAGCGATGTCCCAAAGCCGTCCAAGGTTCGCATCTATGAGATGGATTGCTTCGGGGCTGCACTTGGAGGGGCGAAGGTCACAGAAGCATATCGGTTGTTTTCGGTCCTTGATCTTCACGGAAGCCTCACAAGTTGGCTACCTTGGTCACTGCGTGCACAATTTCCACCGACACACGGGTGGTTCCGTGCACCCTCGGACGGAAGGAGCGCCCTTTTCCATGGCGTCGGAACGAACCTCGCGCCCCGAAGTGACCGGCTCCGCGGGCAGGACCAATTCCCTGGCCCCGGAGGCCTTCGCTGTCAAGGTCCGGCTCTCGCAGTCTGCTGGTTCCCGTGTTGGCGAGTGAGAGCGAGATGCCGAGCCCTGACGAGGTTCGGCGGCGGATCGACAACCTCTACGACCGGGCCGAGAGCGACACGGGCACCTTCAACGCGACCCGCGCCGCTGCGATCCCGCGCCAGCGGGGCGCGGACACCCGCAGCCGGCCTCAGGGGGACACGGAACCCGCGATCGCAAGCCTTGCCCGGCAGTGGTTCGACGTCGCCCGCGCCAAGCTGGGCCCGACTGTGCCGGTGGCGCAGCCGGAGAGGAGGCTGCCTGTCCGCCCCGACCGCGCGCCTCAGGCCGCACGCCCCGTGCGCCAGGCGGAACGCCCCGCGGAACCCCGCGCCCTCGAAGCGCCCCAGACGCCCACCGGTGCCGCGTGGGAGCTGACCGGCGGATCAGCTCAGGCACCGACCACCGGCTCCGTCCCGAAGCTCTCCGACCAGCGTGACGCACCGGCCGCGGCCGGCGAGTCCCAGCGGAGCGAGAGCGCCTGGCGTTCAGGTGCGCAGTCGGTCCTCAGCGACGTGGCGACGCGGCCGCTGTACGAGCCCGCGCCCGTGCCCGCCCTGGAGTCCAGCCCACTGCCCGGTCTGCAGACCACCGCGGTTCTGCCCACCGTCCCGTACCCCACTGCGGGTACGAACCACGGGGACCTCCCAACAGGCGGAGTGGAGACGTACGGTGCCGGTCCGGCGACCGACGCAACCGCACCGCATGCCACGGCTCTGCCGGCCGATCCAACCGCCTACTACATCCCCGCTCCGGCCGACGTGACCACGGCGACCTATGGCGCAGGTCTGCCGAGCATCCCTGCGTCTGTCCTGGCAGCTCCTGCTCCGGCCGTGCCCGCCGAGCCGGCCACCGCACCCGCCCCCGCTGCGCTGACAACGGCTGCCGCCCCGGCGGAACCGGTTGACTTCACGGCACGCGAAACCCTCTCCGCCACCTTCACGCCCGGCGCCCAGGGTGGATCCTGGCTGTCGCCGGGCGCAGGCCACCGGACCCAGGCCGAGCGGGTGGTCGCCTTCGCCCGAGCCCAGATCGGTCGGCCCTGCGTATGGGGTGCGGTCGGGCCGGGATCGTACGACGCCCCCGGTCTCACCCAGGCCGCGTGGAAGACTGCCGGCGTTGCGCTTCCCCGAACACCCCAGGCCCAGTGGGGAGCGGGAGTGCAGGTCTCGCTTGCCGACGCCCAGGCCGGAGACCTGGTCTTCTTCCACGACGACCTCGGCCACGTCGGCATCTGGAGCGGGGACGGCATGATGGTCCACGCCCCGGGGCCGGGAGCGCTCATCCGCGAGGAGTCGGTGTTCTTCGCCGGCCAGTCGGCGATCAAGGGCGTGGTCCGCCCGGCCTGACGTTCCTCTCAGACCGGTTGGTGTTGCGGGGTGCCGGTGTTCCTCATGCACGTTCCGTCCCTCGGGACTGGGCAGGGCTGCCCTGTGCGCAGCCCCGAGGGGTGGAGCCTGACGAGAAGGTCGAGGGGAAGCGGCCGAGTGACAATGACGTAGGCGCTACGGCGATCACGAACGCGCTGTTGATGGTCCTCACGAATCGAACGCGGCCAGGACCGTAGCAACATCAGGGCTTCCTCCAACTCGAACGCGTCATGCGCGGCAGGGTCCCAGTCCACGCGCAGCTCGCCTCTGGCCAGAAGCGGCCGCGGAAAGTACCGATGTCGGGTAGTCGCTGTGCTCGGTGGGGGAGGCGAGCTCGGTGCGGCCGAGGCCGTCGACGTGGCCTGCCCAGAGGTGGACGTCACCGCGGGCTCCACGTACGGATGCCGCGCGCTGCAGCTCGAAGGTGAGTCCACCCATGCGCCTGAACCTTGGTGATTTGCGTACGGACTTGGTTCCAGATCATCGAGGACCGTCTTTCGCCTGCGCGCCGAGCGCCCCTGATCGGTCCCCGATCCGACCCGGAAAAGCCCCTGACCGGGGCACCAGGTGGGCAACAGTGCGCCTAACGTGACCGACGGTGCCCCGGCCGGGTCCGCACGCCTGACACAACCGTTCTCTTCACGAGGAGGATCCATGCCGTCAAGGGGCAGATCCGCATTACGGCGCATCGCCGAGCGGGGCACGGCCATGGCCGTGGGAGCCGCTATGGCCGTCATCACGGGCGTGGCCGCCGCTCCTGCGGTCCACGCGTCGCCGTCTGACACAGGGTCTCTGCGGTGGGAACCGTGTGACGACCCGGAGGAGCCGGGACCCGAGTGCGCCACCCTTTCGGTGCCGGTCGACTGGGCCCATCCGGACGGGCCGAGACTCGACCTGGCTGTGGCCCGCCGCAAGGCCACCGACCCCGGTGCACGCGTCGGCTCGATGGTGTTCGGCCCCGGAGGGCCGGGCGACTCGGGTGTGGAGATGGTGGTGGGGCGCATCAGCCGGTTCAGCCCCGAGGTCCGCCGCAGGTTCGACATCGTCAGCTTCGACCCGCGCGGCGTGGGCGGCAGCAACCCGGTGACCTGCTCCGGCGACCTGCTTGCCGAGCGGCCGTCCCCGGAGCTGAAGAGCCAGGCGGACTTCGATGCCACCATGGCGTACAACAAGCGGCTCCGCGCCGACTGCCGGGCCCGTACCGGCCCGGTGTTCGACCACCTTGACACAGCCCAGACGGTCCGGGACCTGGACGCCCTCCGGGCCGCCCTCGGCGAGCGGAAACTGACCTTCCACGGCAGCTCGTACGGCACGCTGCTCGGGGCACAGTACGCCGAGACCTACCCGCGCCGCGTGCGCGCCATGGTGCTGGAGAGCGTCATGGACCACAGCGTCCCGACCGCCCGTGACTTCCTGCGAGCCGAGGCGGCCTCGGCAGAGGATTCCTTCCAGGAGTTCGTGAAGTGGTGCGACGGAGCCGTCAACTGCGCGCTGCACGGCCGCGACGTCCGCGCCGTCTGGCAGGGCCTGTTGGCCCGGGCCGGGCGCGGCGAGCTGGAGGACCCGGCGAAGCCGGGCACCTCGCTGTCGTCGTCGGACCTGGTCAACAAGATCGCGTTCCGGAAGTTCTATAGGGTCGACTACGCGGACCTGGCCACGGCGGTCGCGGGGATGGAGGCGAGTAAGCCGCTGCCCGCGTCGCCCACCTCGACAGCGCCGCTGCCTCCGGCCGCCGAGCTCTTCTGCTCGGACTGGCATCTGCCCGTGCGCGGCTACCAGGAGTACGCCTCGCTCGTCGCCATGATGAACAGGACCGCGCCTGACCTGCCTTACCTGCTGCCGCTCCACATGGCAGCGGCGTGTCTGGGCACGCCGACCGCCAACCCGCAACACCGCCTGGACGCACGCGGTGTCCCGCCGGTCCTGCTGTCCAACGCCTTGCACGACCCCGCGACCGGCTACCCGTGGGCGGTCTCGGTGGCCCGGCAGCTCGGTCGCAGCGGCGTGCTCCTCACCTACGAGGGCCACGGCCACGGCAGCGTCACCAGCGGCCGGTGCATGGAGGACGCCGTGGACAGCTACCTCACCGACCTGGCAGTCCCACCACGGGGCACCAGCTGCCCCGCCGTGCCGTTCTGACAGTTTGCCGTGCCGGATCCGCCCGGAAGGCGGATCCGGTAGGAAGACGATCGTGATGCGCGGGCAACTCGCCGATGGGCAATAGCAGTTGATCGAGCCGCTTCTGGCGACGGGCGAGTAAGGCGCCTACCGAGAGCGGCTGCGGTACTCGTCCCACCAACCGCGCCCACCTGCGTAGGCGCCGCATCAGAGCGGCCCGGGGTCGAACGCCCGATAGCCGGACGCGGTCGAACCCTTCGGCGCTCGCTTTGCACGGTCGCCGCCACCGCCTCCGCACAGATGGAGGCGCCAGGAGGCGCGTACTGGCCATCGGCCCCACTTCAGGCCACCGCGTGCCGGCCACTCCCGGCGGGCGCTGACAGGCGAATACCGACACGCGCCAAGGTGGCGTCAGGCGGGCTGCGGGGCGGGAGTTGCCGGAGCGGCCGCGGCCTTGCGGGTCTCGCGCATCATCAGCAGGCCGTTGACCACCATGAGTGTGGCGGTCAGGCCGTGGACGCCGAGCGCGGTTGCCGCGGAGCCGTGGTGGGCCAGCACGGTGGCCATGTCGCCGTACGCCGCGAGGGCCTCCACCAGCAGCACCCAGCCCAGCGCCCGGCGGTGGCCCGTCACCAGCAGGATGGCCAGGACCAGGGCCAGGACGACGTCGCGGATCCCCTTGACGATCAGGAAGCCGTCGCCGTCGCCGGACGGCCAGCTCGGCAGGCCGAAGCCCGGCGCCGTCGTCTCCGGACTCAGGATGAACTCCATCCCGAACCAGAGGATGAAGAGGATGAAGGCGGCGGCCAGGACGGTATTGATCTTCTTCAGCGACATTGTCCTTCTTCTCCCTGCAAGTCTTCGTCAGTTTGGTGAGCCTTGTGGAGCTTGCTGAGTCATGTGGGGGCTTTGATGTCAGGCGAGGGAGACGACCAGCAGGGCGAAGGCGGCGATGATGACGGCGACGCGGGACGTAGTGGTAGCGGTTCCAGCGCTTTATCTGCTGCTGCCAGTCGGCAGGCCGGTTCTCGGGAGTCCAGGTCTTGTTTCGGTTGTTGATCGGGACGAGCAGCAGGACCGACATGATCACGCTGAGAAGCAGCAGCGCGCCGGCGGCGACGACGAGGCCGGTGCCGTGGTGTCGTCCGGCGATGGCCCAGATCACGACGAGGACGAGTGAGCTGAGATACCAGACGGGCATCGCGGCGCCGAGCATCCGGCCCCCGTGGGCGTGGCCGAGCTGACTGCTGTCCTCGGGCAGAGCGTTGAGGATCGAGTTGATGACGAAAGCGACGGAGAACTCCACCCCCACCATCAGGCCGACGCTCACGGTGGTGACGACCTCGAGTGCGTTGAGCATGCTGATCCCTCCCATTGTCTAGCGTTGCTAGCTGATGAGGCAACGCTAGTACTGCTGCCGCTCGATTGTCTAGCAGTGCTAGGATCGAGTCATGTCGGTACAGGAACGCAAGCAGCGCGAACGGGCCAGCCGCGAGCGCCTCATCGTGGCGACGGCCCGCGAACTCGCCGAGCAGCAGGGCTGGGACGCGGTCACCACCCGCCGGCTCGCCGAGCGCATCGAATACAGCCAGCCCGTCCTCTACAGCCACTTCCGCGGCAAGCGTGAGATCATCGGCGCCGTCGCCCTCCAGGGGGCTGCCGAACTGGCCACAGCGGTACGGGCCGCGACCTCCGCCGCGGACGGCCCGCGTGCCCGGGTCGCCGCCCTGGCCCGCGCCTACCTCGACTTCGCCGCACGCAACCCGGCGGTCTACGACGCCCTGTTCCAGCTCGACGGCGGCCTGGCGTACGCGCGGGAGGACACCCCGGAGCCATTGAAGGACGCTTTCGCCGCCCTGCTCGAGTGTCTCGCCGAGGTCGCCGGGGACGGCGTCGACGCGGGGCTGTTCACCGAGGTGTTCTGGGCGTCCCTGCACGGCCTGGCGACCCTGACCCGCGCGGACCGCCTGCTGCCCGAGTACGCCGAGTCGAGGGTGGAGCTACTGGTGGACCGGCTCGTTGTGCTCTGACACGCCATCCCAGCGGGCACGCGGCCGGGGCCCTTGCGCTCCGCACTGCCTACCTGCGGCAACGCTTGCGGTCACGCGCCTCGCGTGGCGGGGTGGGGTGGGGTGGGGAAGCAGTAGCGGCCCAGGCAGGGAGTTTGCGGGCGAGGCGGTGAAGCGGTTCCGCGAGGGGCGGGGCCGAACCCGCCGAGCTGAGATCACGGGGGCTCGGCCGGGCGCAGAGCAGGAACGTCCTCGCGCGCCCGGTCGGCCATTCCCACAACGGGGCCCGATGGCGTGTCGCGGGCCCCGTCGGGATCGTGCCGCCGGTCAGGCGGGTGTGGGCTGTGTCCGGTCGGGGGTGGGTTCGAGACGCACGACGATGCCCTTCGACGTGGGCTGGTTGCTGATGTCGGCGACGCTGTCCAGCGGCACCAGGACGTTCGTCTCCGGGTAGTAGGCGGCGGCCGAGCCCTTGGCGGCCTGGTAGGGCACGACTTCGAAGTTCTCGGCCCGGCGCTCGGTGCCGTCCGCCCAGACGCTCACCAGGTCGACGTGGTCGCCCTGAGCGAGGCCGAGTTCGATCAGGTCGGCCGGGTTGACGAGAACGACGTGGCGGCTGCCGTGGATGCCGCGATAGCGGTCGTTGTTGGTGTAGGGGACGGTGTTCCACTGGTCGTGCGAGCGCAGCGTCTGAAGCAGCAGGTGCCCCTCGGGTGCCCGGGGGACCACGCGCTCGTTGCAGGTGAACAGGGCTTTGTCGGCCTTGGTGTTGAAGACGCCCTCGTTGACGGGGTTGGGCAGTTGGAAGCCCCCGGGGCGGGTCACCCGTGCGTTGAAGTCATGGAAGCCCGGCACGATGCGGGAGATGCGGTCGCGGATCGTGCCGTAGTCGCCCTCGAACTCGCCCCAGGGAATGTCCGCCTCGCCGTCCAGGGCCCGCCGGGCCAGCCGGCACAGGATGGCGACCTCGCTGAGCAGCAGTGGGGAGGCCGGTTCGAGACGGCCCTGGGAGGTGTGCACCTCGCTCATGGAGTCCTCGACGGTGACGAACTGCTCGCCGTCCGCCTGGACGTCACGCTCGGTGCGCCCCAGGGTCGGCAGGATCAGCGCGGTGTCGCCGCAGACGGTGTGCGAGCGGTTGAGCTTGGTGGAGATGTGGGCGGTCAGCCGACACGAGCGCATCGCCTCCTCGGTGACCTCGCTGTCAGGAGCGGCCCGGACGAAGTTGCCGCCGAGGGCGAGAAAGACGTTGACACGCCCTTCGCGCATCGCCTTGATCGAGTTCACCGAGTCCAGGCCGTGCGGGCGCGGCGGGTCGAAGCCGAACTCCTTCTGCAGGGCATCCAGGAAGGTGTCCGGCATCTGCTCCCAGATGCCCATGGTGCGGTCACCCTGGACGTTGCTGTGGCCGCGCACCGGGCAGGCGCCGGTTCCGGCGCGCCCCAGGTTGCCGCGCAGCATCAAGAAGTTGACGATCTCCCGGATGGTGGGCACGCCGTGCTTGTGCTGGGTGATGCCCATCGCCCAGCAGACGATGACGCGTTCGCTGTTGAGGACCTCGTCGCGGACCTTCTCGATCTCCTCGCGGGTCAGTCCGGTCGCCGTGTGCACGTCCTCCCAGTCGACGGCGCGGGCGTGCTGGGCGAACTCCTCGAAGCCGGAGGTGTGGGCGTCGATGAAGTCGTGGTCCAGGACGCTGCCCGGCGCCGCGTCCTCGGCCTCCAGCAGCAGGCGGTTGAGGGCCTGGAACAGGGCGAGGTCGCCGCCGGGCTTGATGTGCAGGAAGCGGTCGGCGATCTGGGTGCCGCGTCCGAGGACCCCGCCCGGCTTCTGCGGGTTCTTGAAGCGCCGCAGCCCGGCCTCCGGCAGCGGGTTGACCGCCACGATCCGGCCGCCGCCCCGCTTGGCCTCCTCGAGGGCGGAGAGCTGTCGCGGGTGGTTGCTGCCCGGGTTCTGCCCGACCAGGAAGATCAGGTCGGCGTGGTGGAGGTCGTCGAGGCTGACGGTGCCCTTGCCGGTGCCCAGGGTCTCGCTCAGGGCGAAGCCGCTGGACTCGTGGCACATGTTGCTGCAGTCGGGCAGGTTGTTGGTGCCGAAGGCGCGGGCGAAGAGCTGCAGGACGAAGGCGGCCTCGTTGCTGGCGCGGCCGGAGGTGTAGAAGACGGCCTCGTCGGGAGAGGCCAGCGACTTCAGTTCCTGCGCGAGGACGTCCAGGGCGTCACTCCAGCCGATGGGCTCGTAGTGCTCGGAGCCGGGCCGCTTGATCAACGGCTCGGTGAGCCGGCCCTGCTGGTTGAGCCACATGTCGGAGCGGCCGGCGAGGTCCGAGACGCTGTGCTCACGGAAGAAGTCGGCTGAGACCCGGCGCGTGGTCGCCTCGTCGTTGATGTGCTTGGCGCCGTTCTCGCAGTACTCGTTGCGATGACGGCGCCCCGGGGCCGGGTCCGCCCATGCGCAGCCGGGACAGTCGACACCACCCACCTGGTTCATGGTCAGCAGGTCCACCCCGGTCTTGCGCGGGGAGGTCTGCTCCAGGGAGTACTCCAGCGCGTGCACGACCGCGGGGACTCCGGCCGCCCACTTCTTCGGCGGTGTCACGGAGAGGGTGGTCTCCGGCTCCTCGCCGGGCGGGTTCTGCATCGGTTCGCCTTTCTCTTGCCATGTCCGGCATGCCGGTCAGCCGACAGGCCACTGGGCCACGCGGCTCCTGGGCGGTTCCGGATGGTCGTGCTGCACGCGGCCGTTGCGGATGGTGCCGCGCCAGGCCCCGCCCTCCTGCCCCACTCCTTCGATGAACTGCTTGAAGTTCACGAGTTCGCCCTGCACCAACCGGGCCGTCAGCCGGGCCGCCCAGGACGAGCGGTTGAGGATCCTCGCGGCGCCCCGCGGTTCCAGGAGCATCCGGACCGTGATCGCCGTGCCGCCGGACTCCGTCGGCCTGAACTCGACCTCGCCCTGGTGGGAGGGGTTCTGCTCCAGGCCGCGCCAGGCCAGGTAGGCGTCCGGGTCCTGCTCCACGATCTCGACCGCGAAGCGGCGGCGCAGGAGTCCGTAGCCGATGGTCCAGGCGGTCACGGCGGGCCTGATCTGCTCGACGCCGCGCACCACGGTCGAAAAGCGCGGGAAGGTCTTGAACTGCGTCCACTGGTTGTACGCCGTCCGCACCGGCACCGCGACCTCGACCGTCTCCTCGACGTGCCGCTCGCGCAGCGGACGGCGGCGCGTGACGCGGTCGCCGTCCGTGCGCGTCCCCGGCATGTCCGGCACGGCCTGCTGGGCGTCGTCTTCGTGCGCCATCGTGGCCTCTCTTCCGGTGAGGGAGCCGGGCGTCCGGCCGTCCGCCCCGCCCTCGTGCGTCAGGGCTCCCCTTCCGGTTCCCACATCGTGCACTTCGAGTCCCCCTGGTGCGGCGTGGGATCAGCCCGGCAGAACGATCAGCTCGTCGATGACCGGCTCTGGACCGTCATAGGTGAGGTGCGCGATGGCTGCGACCGGTGCGATCACCCGGCTCCAGGCAGCTGGTTGCCGAAGCCGTCGTCGACGCGTCAGCGAGAGATACTGCCCGGACGTCATCGGCCGCTTTCTCCTCGAATGCCATGCGGAACAAGCGAAGTCAGGGTCCGTCGCCCCAGGGCGCGACGCCGGTGCGTCGGCGATGCGGGCGCCTGCACCAGAAGGTCTGACCTCGGGTGAGGTGCGCCCGCACCGACGGCCGGATCGCGTCACTACGGCGGCATTCGGCCAACACTCCACCCATTTCCCGTCTTTCGGACAACCGAGCAACCGGTCCGTTCCTCTCACAGCGCGGGCAAAGCAAACGCCTCTCACGTGACGGCTCCGGCCCGGACCTCGCGGACGCGCCGTGCCGCCTGCTTCTTTCTCACAGCACCGGAGAACGAGGAACCATGACCAGAAGACGTACCGCTCGGCTGCGGCGTTCGCTGCTCGCCGGCACCACGGCCATCGCCGTGACGGCCGTCACGGCCGGCATCGTGGCCGCAGCGCAGGAGCCGGCGAAGGCCGTGACGGGCCCCGAGCTGAGCCTCATCGCGGCGACCACTTCGGTGACGCTCACCTCCTGGAAGGAGGAGCCGGGTGTGTACTTGGACCTCGGCACCTACCTCATCGCCGAAGGGACGCCGCTGGAACTCAAGGTCACCCGGAAGTCCTACAAGGACCCGGTGACTGTCACCCAGACCGTGTACGAGGGCGGCAAGGCCAAGGCGAAGAAGCTGCCCACGGGCACCGTGAAGGACTTCTCCGGACTGCCCGGCTTCGCAGAGATCACCCTCACCGACAAAGCCGGCAAGAAGGTCGTCACCCGCGCCGAGAGCTTCTGCCCGAACAACGCCAGCGGCCGAGTGCGGCCCGACGCCCCCTCTGTCTCCAAGTATCCGGAGAGCTGCCCCACCAACCCCTTCACCCTCGGCTCCGTGTGGGGCGTCGAGAAGGGCTGGGCGGCCAACACCTACGCGGGCTCCTACACCGAGCCGGTCCAGCTGCCGGCCGGTACGTACACAGCCAAGGTCGGTGTCGCCAAGAAGTACCGCGACCTGTTCGGCATCGCCGACAGGGCGGCCACGGTCAAGGTGACCGTCGTGGAACGAAGCTACGAAGACGAAGAGGGCACCAACGGGGCGGCGCCCCGGTCCGCGAAGGCCGGCGAGCACGCCGGGCACGCTGCCGGTCACCAGGCGCCGACCGCGCACGCCGCGCACGGGCCGGAGCATGCCCCGGCCCCCGCCGAGGCCGCCGCGCCGGTGACGAGCGGTGCGGGTCCCTCGTACAACGTGGGCCACGGTCCGCTGAAGGCCGCGCCGCCGGCCCTGCCGTGGGCGCTGAAGAAGAAGCAGAAGTCCGCGCTGTCTCCGCAGGCCGGGGACAGCGGCGGCCAGACCGACGGCTCGCGCCAGGCGCCCGCCCTCGAACCGCTGTCGAAGCGGCCCACCGGCAAGCCCTCCGTGCCGGACGTCCCCAAGCCGGACCTGCGTTCGCTCCCGGCCTACGGCATCACCATCAGCGACGGCGACAAGGACATCCCGGGCAAGGACTACCTGGCGTTCAGCGCCAACGTCTGGAACGCCGGCCCGGCGCAGCTCGTGGTGGACGGGTTTCGCTCGCCCGGCAAGGCCAAGATGGACGCCTTCCAGTACTTCTACGACGCCAAGGGCAAGCAGGTCGGCTACACCCCGACCGGCACCATGGAGTGGGACCCGCGCCCGGGGCACGTGCACTGGCACTTCACCGACTTCGCCAGTTACCGGCTGCTGAAGGCGGACAAGAAGGAGGCCGTGCGCAGCGGCAAGGAAGCCTTCTGCCTGGCCAACACCGACGCGATCGACTACACGGTGAAGAACGCCAACTGGCACCCGAACAACACGGACCTGGCCACTGCCTGCGGTGAGGAAAGCTCGATCTCCGTCCGCGAGGTGCTGGACGTCGGCTCCGGTGACACTTACACCCAGGACCTGCCGGGCCAGTCCTTCGACATCACCGACGTGCCCAACGGCACCTACTACATCCAGGTGCTGGCCAACCCGGCGAAGCGGCTGAAGGAAACCAACCTCGACAACAACAGCGCCCTGCGGAAGATCGTGCTCGGCGGCAAGCCGGGTGCGCGGACGGTCACCGTGCCGGCGCACGACCTGGTGAACGCCAACTGACCCTGCCGCGTGACACTGGGGGAGTGTCCCTGCCCGAGCTCAGGGCAGGGACACGGCCATCGGCGGCATCCTTTGAGCAGAAGTTCGTTGCTCAGGCCTGAAGTCCAAGCGGCGCAGCCTCTTGCTTCAGGATATCCGGGCATCAGACGACGGATCGCAACCTCCGCAACGGACCCGCCTGCGCAGAACGTCGCGTGCCAGTGAGGCTTCTGAACTGGGCGAATTCCCAGCGCGAGCCAGTGCCCGGTCCGCGTGGACCTGCCGCTTCACCATGGTGACCCGCCTGAAGAAGGCACTCCGGGTGACGACCCCGGCGGACCGCAGGCCGGGCCGGCCGTGGCGGCTGGGCACCCAGCCGCCGGCGCCGATCGACCCGCACTGCCTATCGCGGACACATGGGCGGCTCGGCGTGCGAACTCCATGCCACCGGGGCCGCCGCGGCAGCTGTACGCGAGCCCGTGAACAGGTAGCAGCGGCCCTCGCCCCATTCACTCACCACCTCGACCAGCAGGTCGCCACCACAGCAGAGCAACTGCTTGCGGCCACCTCTCACATCTGTGATGACGCTCGTGTCGAGCCCGCGCTCGCCGCGTTGGCGTCTCCCATCGAGGAGCATGACCGCCCGGCCGGTTCGTCTGGTCGAATACCGATGGGGTGGGGTCGGCGGGGCCGTCCGGGCACTACGCTGCACGCGTGATCGGGTATTCGAACTTGCGTCTCGCTGACCTTCTCGACAGCCGTGCACAGGGGTATGAGCCCGCTCCGGATGCGGTGCTCGCCGCGCTGTTCGAGGGTGGGGTGTTCGTTCCCGTCACCGACACTGGATCGGTGATGTTCCTCCCCGACGACGAGCAAGCGCCAACGCTGCTCGGGTTCACCGACGTGGCGCTCGGCGCGCAACTGCTGCCGATGGCCGGGATGGTGCACTGCGATGCGGCGCGGCTGAGGGACATCCTGGAGGCGACCGGCGTCGCCGTGCTCGGAGTCCGCTCCGGAAACGGGCAGGCGATCTTTCCCGAGCAGGTGCTGCGGGACTGGGCGACTCACGGGCCCGGGGCACGCGAGTACGACGACCCGTCGGTGGCACCGGCGAATGGCGCCGCGCCCCAACCTCGGGCCAAGCGCCGCTGGTTCGGTCGCTCCTGACAGGGCGTCGCCCAAGCTTGTTCTCCGCTCGGCTGTCAAGGGCGGCCGGGGACTCACTGCTGGGCAGGCTCCGCGGCATGGGCGCGAGGTCAGGCGGCGCTCTCTTTCTTACGGCGGCGCCCTGCGCGGGCGAGGGCGTCGATGAGGTCCTCCCGGCTCATCCTGGACCAGCCGGGGAGGTTCTGCTCGGTGGCCGCTCGTAGAGCTCGGGCTTACGCGGCTGCCGCGGCTCGCTCTTGCCCTTACTCAGGTTGAACTCGCGGAGTCCCATGGCCCGTGACGGTTCTTGATGGCTGCGGTACGACGTCGTCATGAGGTACGCGCATGGCGGCGGGCTGACGCCCAAGGGGCAGGAAAAGCGCGAGCGGGTGCGTCTTGAGGCGGCCGAGCGGTTCGCTCGTAGTGAGAAGACCGAGGGGTGGCGAGGGAGCTTCGGGTGACGTCGCGGTCGGTGAGACGTTGGCGGCGGGAGTGGGAGGAGGGCGGTGCGGACGCCCTGCGCTCGAAGGGGCCGCCCTCGGTGGAACGACTGAGCCCCAGGCAATGGGAGCGGCTGGAGCGGGAGTTGAAGCGGGGTCCGCTCGCGCACGGCTGGGACGACGAGTTCCAGGGGTGGACGTTGAAGCGAGTCAAGCTGCTGATCGGGCGGATGTTCCACGTCGTGTACACGATCCAGGGCGTGTGGAAGCTGTTGCGGCGGCACGGCTGGTCCGCGCAGGTGCCCCTGCGGCGGGCGATCGAACGCGAGGACGAGGCGATCGAGATGTGGAAGGCCGAGGTGTGGCCGCAGGTAAAAGGACAGCGGCGGACCTGGGCGCCCACATCTGCTTCGAGGACGAGGCAGGCCAGGGACTGAGGCCGCCGAAGGGACACACCTGGGCGCCGCGCGGAGCCCGGCCGGTGGTGCGCGTGCGCGGCCGCAACCGGGGACGGGTCAACACCGCCGGCGTGGTCTGCTACCGCGCCGGACACCGCTCCCGGTTCTTCTTCAAGCTACACATCTGGCACGGGCGCCGGGGTGAGCCGAAGGCGTTCTCCTGGCGCCAGTACCGCGATCTGATCGTCATGACCCACCTGCAGCTCGGCACCCCGGTGGTGTGGTGCTGGGACAACCTGAACGTGCATCTGGTCAAGGAGCTGGCCGACTTCGCCGAGGAGCACAAGGACTGGTTACAGATCTTCCAGATGCCCTCCTACGCACCGGAGCTGAACCCGGCCGAGGGGATCTGGTCGCTCCTCAAGCGGCAGCTGGCCGACTTCGCAGCTGCCGACCTCACGCACCTCACCCGTGTGATCAAGCGCAAGCTGAAGAAGATCCAGTACCGCCCCCACCTGGTCGACGGCTGTCTGCCACCCACCGGTCTGACCATAGGGTGTTCACGAGTAGGGGTGAGCTGTGGCGTCCCGGCCTTGTGAAGATCGCTTCCCATCTCGAAGGTGATCGTTTCCCGCCTTGGAGGCGCCGTTCCAGGCTTGAGTGTGCAGTCAGGCGGTTCGCCTGGTTCTAGAGGTCGGCTACGAGAATCCGGTAGCCCGCGTCGAGTGCTTCGCGGTCGAGCAGGTCGGCGTGGTGCTGGTGCCACCGGCCGGAGGCCAGGTCGTCGGACAGCCGGGCCAGGCCTGGCTGGAGGACCTCGTCGCCGGTCTGGGCGAACAGCGAGATGCCGGCCCGTACTTCCGGGTCGAGGTATGCCTCGGGCCGACGCCAGAAGGCGGCGAGGAATCCGTCGGTGCAGTCGTGCGGGATGGGAACGGTTTCGATGCTGGCTCCTCCCAGCAGCGTGACCAGGCGTTCGACGGCGACGGCTCGTGTGTCGTCGAGCGCGGCTGCTTCGGGCAGGTACTCTTCCAGCAGCCAGAACCTGCGGTTGATGTCGGGGTCGAAGGTGAGGATGACGATCCGCTGCCGGGCGATGCGGTGGAGTTCGCCGATGCCGGCTTCCAGGTCGCTCCAGTGGTGCACGGTCAGGAGGGCCATCGCCGCGTCGGCCGAGTCGTCAGCGAGAGGGATCGACTCAGCGGATGCTTCCAGGGCGGGTGCGGATCCGGCCGGGCGCTGGGCGGTCATCACTGAGCTGGGTTCAACAGCGAGCACAGTTTGCGGCGGTTCGTAGGAGCCGGTACCGGCTCCTACGTTGATCACGGTGGCAGCCCCGCCGAGTGCTTGATGGATCCTGGCGGCGATTCGCGGGTCCGGTCGCCGGGTGTCTGCGTAGGTTGCACCGATGCTGTTGTAGGTCGCCACACCGTGCAGTATGCGCTTCTTGCCAGGACCGTGCTGGGGGTGAAGGCTGTTTTCCGTCTGCGGTGTGATCGTTTCGCACGGTGATGGACGGCTTAGCGCACCTGGTGCTTCGAGGCCATCTCCAGGACGACGACGCGATCAGACCGCCGGACTCTACGAGTTCAACCTGAGTACCTCTCCGGCCTCGGGATACGGAAGAAGCGCGGGCTGGAGCGCCATGTCCAGCGCCTTGCCCTTCCCGGCGCGGCCCGCTGACAGCTCAAGCAGTTCCTTGCCCGAGTCGTGGACCTCACCGACCCGGTGCAGGATCTGCAGCTTTTGGGCAGAGTTTGAAAGTGTCCGTTGTCCCCTGTGATCTTGTTCGGACAGAGCGTTGTTCATGAGAGCGGCTGCCCCTGTCGGCGTAGGGTCGGTGCCGTACGTGGGATTGCCGAAGCCCTGGTTCGGGCACCGAGGAGCCGTCGATGCTGGACCAGGAATTGCTGCGTGCCGCGCGCCTGGCTGTTTACGGGACCGTGAGCACTCAGCTCTCCTTGCTGAGCGACGACGGGCTCGAGGAGGCCGTGGCAGCCGCTACCCCGCTCGGGTCGGGCATCGGCGGCAGGTCGGCAGAGCTGGACATCGACGGAACTCGCGTCTTCGTCAAGCGGATCCCGTTGACGGACACCGAGTTGCGACCGGAGAACGTGCGGTCGACGGCGAACGTCTTCGAACTGCCGATGTTCTACCAGTACGGGGTGGGCTCGGCCGGGTTCGGTGCCTGGCGGGAGCTCGCCGTGCACGTCATGACCACGAACTGGGTTCTCAGCGGCGAGTATGCGGGATTCCCCCTGATGTACCACTGGCGGGTTCTGCCTGACTCCCCTCCCAAGGGATTCACCGACGCGTTCGGGGGCCTGGAGGGGGCCGTCGCGCACTGGGAGGGATCACCCGCCGTTCGTGACCGGTTGGAGGCCATCGGCCAGTCCTCGTGCAGCCTGGTGGTCTTCCTGGAGCACGTGCCGCACACCCTCGCCGGCTGGCTGACCGACCACCGCAAGACCGCCGTGCCGGAAGGCGGGGACGGCTCGCCCTTCCCTTGGGTGGAAGAAGCTCTGATGGAAGGAGCTGCCTTCATGAGTTCTCGCGGACTTGTCCACTTCGATGCTCACTTCAACAACATCCTGACCGATGGCCGGCAGCTCTACTTCGCTGACTTCGGACTTGCCCTGAGCTCCCGATTCGACCTTTCGGCGGACGAATCCAACTTCCTCTCGGACCACCTCGCGTACGACCACTGCTACGCCGCGAGCCACCTGCTCCAGTACCACGTGCTCGACGGAGTGCGAGGTGACACGGAACGCGAAGTCTTCCTGCACGACTGGATCGCAGGTCGGCGACCTGGCGACGTCCCGCCCGAGATCACCGCCATCATCGACCGGCACGCACGCCTTACCGTCGTCGTGGACTCCTTCTTCCGCCGTCTGTGCACTGAAAGCAAGCAGACGCCGTTCCCGGCGGTGGAGATCGAGCGGCAGTTGGGCGCTGGCGTCACAACCCCGAGCTGATCCACGCCCTCGCCTCGGCCTGTCTGGCGTGCTGTCAGGGGCGGCCGGGGGCGGTGTCTCCGGTTCTGGGACTGGATGAGGGTGACGCCGCTGTGGGCCTGAACGGTTGCGGGCGCGGGGGTGGGTCGCCGGGCGGGCTGTGCACGGCGAAGCGAATGAGTGCATTGGCTCGCCCGTACAGGTGGGCGCGGTGGATATGTGTTTCGGCAGATGGGTGACCCCCTGCGGTCAGGTGCTTCCGCCGTACCGCTCAGGGTCGCCCGCCGCAGGTCGCTCGCTGCCTGCGTTCGCGGACGTTCTCCGGCCGCCGGATACTCGATGCGGGCCGCATGCCTTCGCACCGCGGCCCAGGTGCTGAAGGACATCGACCTTTCCGGCCCTGACCGATGAGGAGATTGCGTCATGCGCTCCCGAAGGAACCCGCTGACTCCACTCGCGGCGGTGACGGCCGGCCTGCTGGCCGGGGCGGTGGGAACGGTGTGTCTGGATGCCGTCCACTACTGGAAGTACCGTCGGGCAGGCGGGACGGACAGCCCGCTCGCCTGGGAATTCGCTCCGGTCGAAAGCTGGGAGAAGGCTCCAGATCCGGGGCAGGTGGCGAAGCGGGTGATCGAGGGCTTCACCCAGCGCCGGCTTCCCGACAAGACCGCCTGGCTCACGAGCACCATCGCTCACTGGGCCTACGGATCAGTGGCGGGCATGGCTTACGGCATCGTGGCCGGATCACTGCCCAGGCCCTCCCCTGTGTATGGCGTGCCTTTCGGCGCTGCGGTGTTCGCCGGTGACTACGTCGCCTTGCCGATCGCAGGGCTCTACAAGCCGATCTGGCAGTACGACCACAAGGTCGTGGCCTGGGATTTCGGCGCGCACGTCGCGTACGGCACCGGCACCGCTGTCACCTTCTGGCTGCTCTCCCGACTCGGCACCGGTGCCGTCAGTCACAGACCCTGAGCCGCGGAGCTTGCTCGAGGACCCGGGTGGAATTCGGATCCCGCCACGTCAGGTGGGTATCAGACTGCCAGGCGGCGGATTGCGACTACGGCGGCGTCGTCGTTGAGGTGTCCGTGGACGTGGGCCAGCAGGTCGTCCTGGAGATGGTGCAGCAGTTCCTCGGGGTCCTCCTCGGCCCACTTGGGCGCTCGTTCGGTGAGGGGGTAGAAGAGTCCTTCGCTGTTGCGGGCTTCGGTGACGCCGTCGGTGTAGAGGAGCAGCAGGTCGCCGACCTCGAAGGGGAACGTCTGGACGTCGTAGGCGGTCATGCCGAAGGGGCCGCCGAACCCGATCGGGAGATGGCTGGCTTTGGGCGTGAGTGGGGTGAGGCATTTACCCCGTAGGAGGAGCGGCGGTGGGTGGCCGCAGCTGATGAGGTGGACGACCGGATCGCGGTCGGGGATGTCGAGCAGTACGGCGGTGGCGAAGTCCTCGTTGGTGTCCTGCTCTGCCTCTGATCGCCACTGGCTGGTGTCCCAGCGGAACGCGGCGTCCAGGTGGACGGCGAGGCGGGGCAGCGTGGCCTGCCGGTGAGCGGCTGCGCGGAAGGCGCCGAGCAGCAGGGCGGAGTTGTTGATCGCGGCCAGGCCGTTGCCGCGTACGTCGCCGATGAGGAGCCGGGTGCTGTGGTGCGCGGTCCGGGCGGCCGCGTAGAGGTCTCCGCCCAGGTCGGCCTCTTCCTCGGCGGGCAGGTACAGGCCGGCGATCCGCAGCGGGCCAGCGCGAGCGGGCAGGGGCTGCAGCAGGACACTTTGCGCTGCCATGGCCACCGACCGCACCCGGTGCAACTGCTGCTCACGACGGTCCCGCACCACGCAGACGGTGACACAGACGGTGGAGACGACGACCAGGGCGAGGATCTGGGCTTGGATGTTGGCAGTGGGCAGGACCCCTCTGAGTACGCCGATCAGGACCTGGGCGGCTACCGCGAGAGCTCCCATCAGCGCGGTCACACCGGCGCCGGCGAACGCCACGGTGATCGCGGGCGCCGCCACCAGCAGGGGCCCGAGGTGGATGTGCGGCGGAGACAGCACATCGACCACACAGACCGTGACGATCAGCCCCAGCGGGAGCACGACCAGCGCGGGCGAGTAACCCGGCCGCCAGGGACGCCGGAAGTCCAGCCATGGTCGAAGGGCCATGCCCCAAGCCTTCCACCTCGCTCAGCGTACGTGGATGCGCCGCTCCGAGGGCTGGGGCTACGTGAGACGGAAGGTGTTCATCAGATGCCCCGGACAGCAGGTCGCCGACAGCGAAAATCGGCTGCTCGCTCTGCGGCGCGGGAGGCTAGTGGCCTCGCGTGCCAAGATGATCATTGCGGCGCGGTGCTCGTGCCCGAGCATGGCGAGTGCCGGGCACGCTGGGCCCCTGCGCTCGGGCAGAAGAGAACCGAGAGCTGTGTCAGCTCCCGGTGAGTAGTGCCGTGAGGCGAGCCGTGCCCGCGGATACGGCGAGAACAGTGCCGAGCGTGGTCCGCTCGACCGACGCCGCCGATCCGGCGGCACCACCGGGTTCCGCCTGCGCTCCGACCAGCAGCACCTGCCACGGCCCCGGCACCCCCTCCGCGTCGACCGTGATCGTGTCGCCGTCGCGAGTCGTCCGGAAGGCGGCCGCCGAGCTGTCCCGGGCACCCGGTGCCGGGATCCGTGTCACGACCGTCGCACGGTCCCTCGGCGCGTGGATCCGCAGAGTCACCCCGTGCACCCAGTCGTACTCCGCCGCGTCATCGCTTTCGCCGTACGGGATGACCGAGCCGGGTCGGGCGAGCAGGGGCAGACTGTCGTAGCCGTATCGCCCGCGCCGCCAGCCGGGCCCCTGGACCTGTTCGCCCGACAGCAGATGCGTCCAGGTGCCGTCCGGGACGTAGTAGTCGACGACGCCGTCGGACGAGAACACGGGGGCGACGAGCAGGTCGTCGCCGAGCATGTACTGCCGATCGAGGGTGTGGCAGGCCGGGTCGTCGGGGAACTCCAGCACCATCGCCCGCATCATCGGCGTGCCACGCTCGGCGGCCTGCCGGGCCGCACGGAACAGGTAGGGCATGAGCCGGTGCTTGAGGCGGGTGAAGTCGCGGGTGACCGCGACCGCCTCCTCGTCGTAGTCCCACGGCACCCGGTACGAGTTGCTGCCGTGCAGCCGGCTGTGCGACGACAGCAGCCCGAACTGCACCCACCGCTTGAACACCTCGGGCGTCGGTGTGCCCTCGAAGCCGCCGATGTCATGGCTCCAGAAACCGAAGCCGGACAGTCCGAGCGACAGTCCGCCGCGCAGCGACTCGGCCATGGCGCCGAAATGCGACTCGCAGTCGCCGCCCCAGTGCACCGGGAACTGCTGTCCTCCCGCCGTGGCCGAGCGGGCGAAGAGCACGGCCTCACCGGCGCCCCGGGCCTCGCTCAGCACCTCGAAGACCGTCTCGTTGTAGAGCTGCGTGTAGTAGTTGTGCATGCGCTCCGGGTCGGAGCCGTCGTGCCAGACCACATCGGTCGGGATCCGCTCGCCGAAGTCGGTCTTGAAGCAGTCGACGCCCTGTGCGATCAGCGAGCGCAGCTTGCACGCGTACCAATGGCGCGCCCGCTGATCGGTGAAGTCGACCAGGGCCATGCCGGCCTGCCACAGGTCCCACTGCCACACGTCGCCGTTGGCCTTGCGGACCAGGTAGCCGTGCCGCTTGGCCTCCTCGAACAGCGGGGACTTCTGCGCGATGTACGGGTTGATCCACACCGACACGCGCAGGCCGTGCTCCTCCTTGAGCCGCCGCAGCATGCCCTCGGGGTCCGGGAACACGTCCGGGTCCCAGGTGAAGTCGCACCACTGGTACTCGCGCATCCAGAAGCAGTCGAAGTGGAAGACGCCCAGCGGGATGTCGCGCTCGGCCATTCCGCGCACGAACCGGTTCACCGTCTCCTCGTCGTACGAGGTCGTGAACGACGTCGACAGCCACAGCCCGAACGACCAGGCCGGCGGCAGTGCCGGGCGGCCGGTCAGCGCCGTGTAGCGGTTCAGGACGTCCTTGGGCGTCGGACCGTACACGACGAAGTACTCCAGCGACTGGTCCTCGACGCTGAACTGCACCCGCCCGACGGCCTCCGAGTCGATCTCGTAGCTCACCTTGCCGGGGTGGTTGACGAAGACGCCGTAGCCGCGGTTGGTGAGGTGGAAGGGGACGTTCTTGTACGCCTGCTCGCTCGCCGTGCCGCCGTCGGCCTGCCAGATGTCCACGCTCTGGCCGTTCTTGACGAACGGCGTGAACCGTTCGCCGAGCCCGTATACCAGCTCGCCGACAGCGAGCGTGAGTTGTGCCAACGAGTGGTGGCTGCCGTCGCCCAGGACCGCGAAGCCGGTGCCGCGGGCCTTGGCCGAGGTGAGGACGCGGCCGTCCGCGGTGAAGTCCAGCCGCCATGGGGCCGCGGTGTCCACGCACAGGGACAGCTCCCCGGCCGTCAGCTTCAGCAGCGAGCCCTCCTGGGTGACCTGCGCCGCGTGGCCGGGCTCGGTGTGGAGTGCGAACTCCGGGCCGCGCTCGGCGGCGCCCGCGTGGTGGGTGGCGCGGATGCCGATCACGCCCTCGGCGGGGGACCAGCACTCGACGGTCAGTAGCGGGCTGTTGAGGGTGTGGCCGCGCCGCGTGACGTGCCGCACGGGCGCGTGGAGCGTGAACCGGTCCTCGTCGACGCGGACGTCGGCGACCTCGGTGGCGTACGACGCCTGGACGCCTTCGCGCATCAGCCAGTAGCCGTCGGTGAACTTCATCGGGAGTCCTTACCAGGAGCGGTGCGGGCGCGGTGGGCGACGATCAGCCGCTGGTACCAGTGGTAGCTGTCCTTGGGTGTGCGGGTCTGCGTGTCGTAGTCGACCCGGACGATGCCGAAGCGCTGGCCGTAGCCGCGGGCCCACTCGAAGTTGTCCAGCAGCGACCACACGTAGTAGCCGCGCACGTCGACGCCCGCGCGCACCGCGGCGGCGAGCGCGTCCAGATGGCCGCGGAGGTAGTCGACCCGCTCCACGTCGCGGACCCGGCCGTCGGCGTCGACGGTGTCCGCTTCCGCCGAGCCGTTCTCGGTGATCAGCAGTGGTGGCAGCGTGGGGTAGCGCGCGGCCAGGTCGACCAGCAGGTCCGTGAAGGTGTGTGGGACGACGGGCCAGCCCATGGTGGTGTGGCGGACGTCGTCGCGCCAGGTCTCCTCGGCCCGGACGTCGACCGCGGTACGGGTGGCCGGGTCCGGGTCGCGGTGCGGGGCGTCGGCGACGGTGATCGGGCGGTAGTAGTTGATGCCGACGAAGTCGAGCGGTGCGCCGATGAGGTCGAGGTCGCCGTTGAGGCGGTACGAGCCGTCGCCGTGGGGCAGCAGCTCGCCCCAGGTCTCGGCTTCGTGCTCCGGGTGGCGCCCGGCGAACAGCGGCTCGAACCACACGTCGTTGTGAAGCGTCTCGACGCGGCGTACGGCGGCCAGGTCGGCGGGGGAGTCCGTGGCCGGCAGCAGCCGGTCGGGGTTGAGCGTGATCCCGACCTCCCGTGCCCCCGTGGCGCGCAGGGCGTGCACGGCCAGCCCGTGACCGACGAGCAGATGGTGTGCGGCGGCGAGCGCACCGCGGCCCTCGCGGGCGCCCGGGGCGTGGGCGCCCGCCGCGTACCCGATGAAGGCGCTGCAGAAGGGCTCGTTGAGTGTGATCCAGCGGTCCACCCGGTCGCCGAGCCGGCCGGCGACCACCCCGGCGTAGTCGGCGAACCGCTCCGCCGTCTCGCGTGTCCGCCAGCCGCCCCGGTCCTCCAGCGCCTGAGGGAGGTCCCAGTGGTAGAGGGTGGCGGCGGGCGAGATGCCGGCGGCCAGCAGCTCGTCGACGAGCCGGTCGTAGAAGTCGAGCCCGGCCGCGTTGACGGGGCCGGAGCCGGTCGGCTGGATACGCGGCCAGGCGATGGAGAAGCGGTAGCTGTCCACACCCAGCTCGCGCAGCAGCGCGATGTCCTCGCGATAGCGGTGGTAGTGGTCGCAGGCGACGTCCCCGGTGGCGCCGTCCGCGACGCGCCCGGGCTCGCGGCAGAAGGTGTCCCAGATGGACGGGCCTCTGCCGTCCTCGTCGTACGCGCCCTCGATCTGGTAACTGGCCGTGGCGGCACCGAAGAAGAAGCCGGCCGGGAACTCGGGGAATTCGGGGAATTCGGGGGACTCGGGGGAATTCACAGGGAGGAACCTGCCTACTTGACCGACCCGCCGGTGATCCCGGCGGCGATGTACTTCTGGGCGACGACGAGCAGGATCGCGGCCGGAACGGCGGAGAGCACCGCGGTCGCCATGACCGCGCCCCAGTCGCTGACATGCGCGCCGACGAACTGGTAGATGCCGAGCGTGACGGGCTTGACGTCGTCCGTCGTGTTGAGGGTGAGCGCGAACATGAAGTCCGACCAGGCGAAGAGGAAGGTGAACAGTCCCGCCGTGATCAGGGCGTTGCGGCTCATGGGCAGCACGATCCGCACGAACGCGGTGAAGCGGTTCGCGCCGTCCACCATCGCGGCTTCGACGACCTCGCCCGGGATCGACACCATGAACGCCCGCAGCAGTACGACCGCGAAGGGCAGACCGAGTGAGGCGTCCGCCAGGATCAGCCCCAGATAGGAATTGACGAGATCGAGCTGCGCATAGGCGCTGTAGAGGGCGTTGGCGATGACGATGCCCGGAACCATCTGCGTGATGAGTGTCGCGAAGACGATGCCCTGCCCACCGCGGAGTCCGAACTGGGCGAGCCCGTACGCGGCGGGCGCGGCGAGCGCGAGACAGACGACGACGGCACCGAGCGCGACGACGAAGCTCGTGAGCAGTGAGCCGCCCTGGGTGCTGATCGCCGTATCGAAGTTCTTCAGTGACGGTGATACGGGGAACCACTCGGTGGCGGCGATGCTCGACTCGGGCTGGAGGGCGGTGTTGAGCATCCAGTACACCGGGAAGAGCAGCACGGCGAGGATCAGCAGGGCGGCGGTGGTGTTCCACGCCGAACGCACGCGCAGCAGGCTCGCCGGTCGTTTCATCGGTCGGCTCATCGTCGCTCACTTCCCCTTGCCGAAGTCGGCGCGGTTGGCCCGCAGGTACAGCACGGCGAAGACCGCGCTGATGAGGATCAGGGCATTGCCCACCACGGCGCCCTGGCCGAAGTCGAGCTGAAGGAAGGAGAGCTGATAGGTGACCGTGCCCAGGGTCTGTGTGGAGTCCGCGGGGCCGCCCGAGGTCAGCGCCAGGATCAGGTCGAGGATCTTCACCGTCGACATGAAGCCCAGCACGAGTACGACGGTGATCACCGGGCGCAGCATCGGCAGCGTGATGCTGCGGAACGTCCGCCACGGGCCGGAGCCGTCGAGCGAGGCGGCCTCGTACAGGTCGCGTGGGATCTCCTGGAGACCCCCGTACAGGATGACCATGTTGAACGGGATGCCGATCCAGATGTTGACCATGATCGCCGACAGCAGGGCCACACCGGGGCTGCTCAGCCACGGCACGCCGTCCTGCGGGACCAGGCCGACCGCGTGGAGGGCGGTGTTCAGCATGCCGTGGTCCTGGTCGAGGATGCGCCGCCAGACGACGGCGGAGACCACCATGGGCACGAGCCACGGCAACAGCAGGACGGCGCGCACGAAGCCGGCGAGCCGAAAACGGCGGGAGAAGAAGACGGCCAGGGCCAGGCCGATGGTGAACTGGCCGAGCAGCGAGCCGACGGTGAACAGGGCCGTGTGCCACAGGGCGTCGGTGAACAGCTCGTCGGCGAAGACGGCCCGCCAGTTGTCGAGGCCGTTGAACGGGGCCTCGCCGGTGAAGTACGTCTTCGGCGTGTAGTGCTGGAAGCTCATCACGACGTTGCGGACGAGCGGGTAGCCGAAGAACAGCGCCATGTAGGCGAGCGCGGGAGCGACGAAGAGCCAGCGCAGCAGTCCACGGCGCAGCGGAGCACGCCCGGTGGTGGACTTCGCTTCGGCGGCGCCCGTGGCGGGCGCCGGGGAGGTGACGGTGGTCATGGCCGGTTCCTCACTTCCCTGCCGAGGCCTGCTGCTGGGCACGGTGCAGGGCTTGTTCGGGACTGGTCCGGCCCGTCAGCACGGACTGGAAGGCGCCCGCGAGCGCGTCGCCGACGACCGGCCAGCCGGTGCCGACCTTTGCTGTACGGGATCGGGCGGTTGTGACGAGCTCGGCGAAGGCGGCGAGCTTCGGGTTCTGCTTCGCGTACGCCTGTGCGGCCGTGGCGCGGGTGGGCACGTTGTTGACCGATTCGCCCCACTGGAGTTGGTTCTTCTCGGAGTTGAGGCAGTTCAGGACCTTGCCGGCGTTCTTCTCGCGGGCCGGATCCCCGTCGTTCTTCGGTACGGCCATGACGGTGCCGCCGATGGGCGGCACCGCCGGCTCACCCGCCTCGGGCACCGGAATGCTCGCGACCGCCCAGTCCACGTTCTTCTGGGCGCTGAGGACCGGCACCTGCCACGGCCCGTTGACCATCATGGCGGCGCGGCCCGCGATGAACTGGTCGTTCACGTCCTGCTGGTTCCAGCTGACGACGGACCTGGAGGCGGATCCATCGGTGACCAGGTCCTTCCAGAGCTGGAGCGCGGCCTCGCCCCTGCCATTGTCGATCTTGGCCTCGTCACCGCCGGCGGACCAGAAGAACGGAAGGAACTGGTAGACGCCGTCCGCGTTCGGGCTCGCGCTGAAGGCCATCCCGTACGTGTCGCCCGTGGTCAGCTTGTTCGCGGCGGCTCGTAACTCCTTCCAGGTGGTGGGCGGGGAGACGCCCGCGTCCTTGAGGAGCTTGGTGTTGTAGATCAGCGCCAGCGAATTGACGGAACGGGCGATGCCGTACTGGACGCCGTCGTACGAGCCGAGGGACTTCGCGCTCGCGGAGAGGCCGGAGGTGGCCACCCCGACCTCGTCGAGCGGTCGCAGGCCCTCGGTCTGCGCGAACTGGGGCAGCTCTGAGCCGTCGAGCTCCAGTATGTCCGTGAGCGAGTCGGACGACGCCATCCGAAGTGCCTTGGAGGCGATCTGGTCGGCGGGCACGCTGATCTGCTCGACCTTCAGGCCGAGCGGCCTGCCGCAACGGTCGAAGAACCGCTGGTTGGCGGTGTGCTCGGCGGTGTCGGTCGCCGAGTTGAGCACGGTGACGGTGCCCGGGTCGGGCTGCGCGGCACAGCCGGTCAGCGCTGGCGCGACGATGGCACCGGCAAGGGCGGCGGCCAGCGCGGGAACGCGTCCACGTCTTGCTCGGATGCGTCCTGCTGTGGACGGCATGATTGGTCCTCCGTTACATGTTCAGCTCTGGACATGCGGTGGCCCGGCGATAGGACGCGGCCGGTCGTGCCGTACGGACGGATTCATGGTCGGCCGGGCGGCGGCGCGATGACGGGCCCGGCCATCTGCGGCTGGATCAGGTGGTGCGGCGCGTCGGAGGGCCTGGTCGAGGCACCTGCACCGGCGGGCTCCTGCGAAGACGGCGGCCCGTCGTCGCGGCCGGATCCGATCGCGTCGATGGCGAGCCGGGCCACGGCCGTGGACATCTCCGCGACGGGCAGATCGATCCGCGGCAGATGCCGTGTGCCCAGCTCGTCCGGGAGGCTGCCGACGAGCACCACGGTCAGATGGTGGGGGACCCGCAGCCCCGCCGCCGCCACCGTGTCCAGCAAGCGAGGCAGGAGGATCAGGTGCTGGACGATCAGCGCGGTCGGGACGGGCCGCGCGGTCAACGCCTCGTTCAGCCGCCGCGCGAGGATGTCCGGGTCGCGGTGGGACGGGACCACGCGGACATCGGCCCCGGTCTCGGCGGCCGCTCGCCGGGCACCGTCGAGACCGTGCAGGGCATAGCCGCGGCGTGCGGCGACCTCGTGCTCGGCCGACGAGAGGAAGAGCATCCGCCGGTGCCCGGCCGCCACACTCTCGCGCACCGCGAGGGCGACGGCGGCCTCCCAGTCGAGGTCGGTCCAGGGCAGCGCCGCGTGATCGTCGTGACCGAGCAGGGCCGCCGGGAAGCCCAGTTCGTGCAGGACCTCGACACGGGGGTCCCGGTCCTCGACCGCCATCAGCACCGCGGCGTCCGCGAGCCGGCTCCGGGCCACCCGGCGCAGCCCGCCGACGCCGTCGCTGTCCGTCATCAGCAGCACGTCGTACCCGTGCCCACGGGCGGCATCGGTGACGTCGATCGCGAACCGTCCGTCGATCGCCCGGTACGCCCCGGGCACGCGCGGCGCGGCCAGCGCGAGCACCCGCGTCCGTGCGCTGCGCAGCGTACGGGCACTGGCGCGCGGGTGGTATCCGAGCTCCTCGATCGCGGCCTGCACCGCGTGCCGGGTGTCCTCGGAGATCTTGCGTGACCCGCTCAGGACGTACGACACGGTGCTCGGCGCGACGCCTGCGCGCGCGGCGACGTCCTTGATCGTGGCCATCTCCACCTCCGCCCGCCCCGTCGTGGGCCCCGTCGGCTTCCTCGAATCAATCGAATCGATTCGACAAACGGGGTGACTCTAAGCGCGGCGGGTCGGAGAGGGCAATAGCCTGAGCGATACGTCCTGCGGCGAGATGCCGACGACTGGTCAGGAGACCGACCCTGGTGGTCGTTCGTCAGAAAGATCAGGAGGGCAGGCAACCCTTGAGGGGTCTGATCAGTCTGGTGTGCGGAATCAGAACTTCAGTAGTGCTTTTCAGCCAGGAGTGACCTTGAGCCTCGCCGATCGCCACATCAACGCCCTCATGCGCCAGATCGCGACCCAGGACATGATCGAGCTCGTCCATCCGCTCTCCGAGTGGCAGACGTTCGGCGCGCTCGCGTACATCGCGGAGTGCTACGGCTTCCGGTACGTCGACGTCCGCCTGGTCGGCAAGTACAAGATCGCGCACATCTGTCTCGTCCGGGACACGAGCCCTCAGGCACAGCAGCGCGCGGCGGCCAACGCGGCGGCCTTCCCCGACCCGGGCCCCGGACGACCCGTGCCGGGCATGTACCTGGGCTCGCTCACGCCCGTCGCCCAGGCGCAGGCGGACGTCGACCTGATCACCACGTGCATTCGCTACGACGCGGCCGGAGCCGCCGCCAACCGCAAGCAACTGCTGACCATGGCGTGGGCGGGACCGGTGCTGTTCCTGCTGCTGGCCGTGCTGACCGGCAAGTACGCTGTCCTCCTTCCGCTCGCTGTCCTGACCCCGGTGTTCTTGCTGGGTGCACTCAGGGTCAACACGACCCGGCGAGCGAAACTGGCCGAGCGATTGCTGGCCGCCGGATGCACGCCGGTCCGGGACGAGGCGGGGCGGGAGCGGTTCGTGCGTCCGGTGCCCCACGCGGTGTAACTCGAACAGGACCGACGGCTCCGCGAGCAAGGCAAGTACGCACTGACCAAGCGCTGTACCGTGCCCTTCGGCGAGCCGCCGGCCGGCAGACCGTGTCCGCCTCGCCCGGCGTAGATGCTGTCGTAGACGGGCCTTTCGACTCCGCCTTCCTCAGCGATCACGTTCTTGACCTGGCCGTCGACCACGAACGTGGTAGAGCCCCCGTCGTCCAGGTTGAGCGCGTCCACGGCTCCGAGATCCTGCATGATCTTCGCCAGGTCGTGGATCGGCACGCCCAGGCGTGCGCCTTCGGTCTTCGATGTGACGGCGACGAGGAGCGTTCGCCCTGATGCGTCCGTGTCGATCGCCGTACGCGTCCGGTTTCTCGTCGCCGCCCTCCTCCGGGGCCACGACCTCGTTGTTGCGCGGCGCCGCTCTGCGTCGAGCCGATGCCCTGGAGGACCATGCCGTTCGTGGGGGTGGCGGTGCCACCTCGCCTGGCCGTCTTGCTGATGGCCAGGCGGCCGTTCTGTCGTAGAGCTCTCGGAAGCCCCCCTCGAACTTTGTCCTGAGTGTGGGAAAAGTAGTTCCCTATTCATGCGTAAGTACTTCCCAGTCTGGAAAATCGTTGTTACGTTCCTCTCCGACAGCCTGACGACGCAGTCGGCGGAGACAGGCATCAGGCCCCAGCCGTGGGTGAGAGGAGGGGAGGGATCGTGAGACGGATGACTGCTCGACCTGAGAACGCGCATCAGGCGCGGTTGCTTCGTCTGTTGCGTGACAACGGGTCCAACTCTCGTGCCCAGATGGGTGATCTGGTGGACCTGTCCCGTTCGAAGCTGGCAGTCGAAGTGGACCGACTGCTGGAGACGGGGCTGGTTGTCGCGGACGGGCTGGCCCCGTCCCGGGGCGGACGGCGGTCGCACAACATCCGGCTCGCGCCGACACTGCGTTTTCTCGGTGTCGATATCGGTGCCACGT
The DNA here is from genome assembly GCF_000158955.1 of Streptomyces viridochromogenes DSM 40736. Lineage (GTDB taxonomy): Bacteria > Actinomycetota > Actinomycetes > Streptomycetales > Streptomycetaceae > Streptomyces > Streptomyces venetus. The sequence continues at coordinate 8,548,268 of NZ_GG657757.1, forward strand.
CGATCAATGTCGCCGTGACGAACGCGGAGTTGGAGGTCCTGGGGCAGCTGAATCAGCCGATGGATGTCCGGGAGGGGCCGGTGGCGGTCTTCGAGCACGTGCTGTCGATGGCTGCCAAGCTGAAGGCCTCCGGTGTCGCGGAGGGGTTCGACGGCGCCGGTATCGGCGTCCCGGGACCGGTCCGCTTCCCCGAGGGCGTACCAGTCGCGCCGCCGATCATGCCCGGCTGGGACGGCTTTCCCGTGCGGGAGGCGCTCAGCCAGGAACTCGGCTGCCCGGTCATGGTCGACAACGACGTGAACCTGATGGCGATGGGGGAGCAGCACGCGGGCGTCGCACGCTCCGTGGGCGACTTCCTCTGCGTCAAGATCGGCACCGGCATCGGCTGCGGCATCGTCGTCGGCGGTGAGGTCTACCGGGGGACGACCGGCAGTGCCGGTGACATCGGTCATATTCAGGTGGAACCGGAAGGTCGCGCGTGTGTGTGCGGCAACCGGGGCTGCCTGGAAGCCCACTTCAGCGGTGCCGCTCTGGCCGGTGACGCGGAGCAGGCCGCACGTGAGGGCCGGTCGGTACAGCTCGCTGCCCGGCTCGAGACGGCCGGGCGTCTGACGGCCGAGGACGTGTCGGCTGCCGCGGCGGCAGGGGACGCGGTGGCTCTGGAGCTGATCCGGGAGGGCGGGAAGCGTCTGGGGCAGGTCATCGCCGGCCTTGTCAGTTTCTTCAATCCGGGGCTGGTGGTGATCGGCGGCGGTGTGACCGGGCTCGGGCACACGTTGCTGGCCAGTGTCCGGACCCAGGTGTACAAGCAGTCGTTGCCGCTGGCCACGGGCAACCTGCCGATTGTGCTAGGGGAGTTGGGGCCGGCCGCCGGAGCCATCGGCGCGGCCCGGCTGATCAGCGACCACGTCTTCTCACCGGCCTGACCGCTGCCGCCCTCGTCGGCAACGGACCACCACTCGGGCCACTGCAACCCTGTGGCGCCATACAACCGAGCGCCACTCCAACCAAGGGTCAATGCAACCGCATTGGCGATGCTGCACCCATCACGCCGCGGCAACCCCATGGCGCCCTTGCAACACCCTTAGAGCCATCGCAACACCCGCATCACAGCCGTACCCACCGCGTGAAGCATCTGCGGCTGCACCACTGCATGGTTGCCGGGCCGTCAGGCCTGCCCTGCCCTTCTCAGCCCTACGCCCCAGCGCACACGACGCCAGGGGCTCTCCAGAGCCGCTTGCCTGAACCACCCTGCCCAGCCCTGCCCGCACACGGCCCGCATCCGCCGAGGGGAATCCTCATGGCACCACAACCACCCCTGCTCACCATGTCCGGTATCACCAAGTCGTTCCCGGGCGTTCGCGCCTTGGACGGCGTGGATCTCGAGGTCCAGGCCGGCGAGGTCCATTGCCTGCTCGGCCAGAACGGGGCCGGCAAGTCCACTCTGATCAAAGTGCTCGCCGGAGCACACCAGCCGGACAGCGGTGAGATCACCTGGCGCGGTGAGCGCGTGACCCTGGGGTCGCCGGTCGCCGCCATGCGCCTCGGCATCGCCACCATCTACCAGGAACTCGATCTGATCGAGGGGCTGTCCGTCGCGGAGAACGTCTTCCTCGGGCACGAACCCACCTCCGCCGGGTTCGTCGTGCGCGGCTCTGCCGCCCGTACGGCGACCGCGGAGTTGCTGAAACGTCTGGGGCACTCGGAGATCGATCCGACGACGCTCGTAGGCGAGCTGTCCGCGGCGCAGCAGCAGATCGTCTCGATGGCCCGCGCGCTGTCCCACGAGGTGCGGTTGATCGTGATGGACGAACCGTCGGCCGCTCTCGACCCCGAAGAGGTGGACAACCTCTTCAGGATCGTGGGCGATCTGACGGCGGACGGTGTCGCCGTCATCTACATCTCCCACCGCCTTGAGGAGATCCGGCGCATCGGCGACCGGGTCACGGTCCTGAAGGAGGGCCGGTCGGTCGCGGGCGGTCTGCCTGCCGAGTCGACGCCGACCGATGAGGTCGTGGCCCTGATGACCGGGCGGAATGTGGAGTACGTCTTCCCCGAGCGCCCCAAGGGCGGGTTCGCCGAGGGCAGAGAGCCCGTGCTGAAGGTCGAAGGGCTGACCCGGCGAGGGGAGTTCGCGCCCGTCGATCTCGAGCTGCGGCCCGGTGAGATCGTCGGTCTGGCCGGGCTCGTCGGGTCCGGGCGCAGCGAGATCCTGGAGACGATCTACGGGGCTCGCAAGCCCGACGGCGGCCGAGTCCTCGTCGACGGCACACCCCTGCGCCCCGGCAGTGTCCGCGCCGCCGTCCGCGCCGGCATCGGCCTCGCGCCCGAGGAACGCAAGGCGCAGGGCCTGCTGATGCTGGAGTCCGTCAGCAGCAACGTCTCGGTCTCCACCCTGTCCCGGTTCGCCCGCGCGGGCTGGCTCGACCGGCGTGCCGAGCGAGCAGCGGCGCACCAGGCGGTGCGGGAACTGTCCCTGCGGCCCGACAATCCCGATGCCGCGATCAGGACCCTGTCCGGCGGCAACCAGCAGAAGGCGGTGCTCGCACGCTGGCTGTTGCGGGGCTGCAAGGTGCTGTTGCTGGACGAGCCGACCAGGGGTGTCGACATCGGCGCCCGGGCGGAGCTCTACGCAGTGATTCGCCGGCTGGCCGACGAGGGCCTGGCCGTACTTCTCGTGTCCAGTGAGGTGCCCGAAGTCCTGGGTCTCGCCGACCGGGTGCTGGTGCTCCGTGAAGGCAGCGTCGTGCACACCGCGGACGCCCGGGAGCTCGACGAGCACCGTGTACTCGATCTTGTAATGGAAGGGAGCCTGACGCCATGACGCAGCCGGCCACTGCGGCGCAGCAGGAAGCGCCGACGTCCGCGGCCAAGTCCGCGGGGGAGCAGGAGAGTTCGCGCCGACCCGGACTGCGGTGGGATGTGCGCACTCTGTCCCTGCTCGGAGTGCTCGCCGTCCTCGTCGCGGTCGGTGGGATCACCGCACCCGACCAGTTCCTGGCGACGAGCAATCTGCAGCTCGTCCTCACCCAGGCCTCCGTGATCGGCGTCGTCACCGTCGGCATGACGTTCGTCATCACCAGCGGCGGGATCGACCTGTCGGTCGGCGCGATGGTGGCCCTCGCCTCGGTGTGGGCGACGACCGTGGCCACGCAGGAGTTCGGCTTCGCGGGCATCCTCTTCACGGCGGTGATCGTCGGTGTGGGCTGTGGTCTCGTCAACGGTCTGCTGATCGCCTACGGCAGGATGGTGCCGTTCATCGCGACGCTGGCCATGCTCGCCTCCGCCCGTGGCCTGGCGTTGCAGATCACGGACGGCAGCACCCAGGTCGTGACCGTCCCGTCGGTGCTCGACCTCGGTGCCAGGGACGCCTACATCCTCGGCATCCCACCCCTTGTCCTGATCTTCGCCGCTGTCACCGTCATCGGCTGGCTGCTGCTCAACCGCACCACCTTCGGCCGGCGCACCGTCGCGGTCGGCGGCAACGCGGAAGCGGCACGTCTCGCCGGCATCGACGTCCGGCGCCAGCGTCTGTACCTCTACCTGCTCTCCGGACTGTGCTGCGGTATCGCCGCGTTCATGCTGATCGTGCTGTCCGGTTCGGGTCAGAACACCAACGGCAACCTCTACGAGTTGGACGCCATCGCCGCGGCGATCATTGGCGGCACCCTGCTCAGCGGCGGTCGCGGCACCATCATCGGCTCCGTCCTCGGTGTCCTGGTCTTCACCACGATCACCAACATCTTCGCCCTGAACAACCTAGAGACCGCTGTCCAGCAGATCGCGAAGGGCGCCATCATCGTCGCCGCCGTCCTGGTCCAGCGCCGCTCGATGCGCGGCGGCGACGCCTGACGCCGTGCATCGCTGCCGGACGGCGGCCCCTGACACCGACGTCCGGCACCCCCACATCCTCCATCTAACGCACACCGCCCAGTCGAAGGGGCCACCCGCCATGGCACGAACCCCCGCCACCAGCCGCAGATCACTTCTCTTCGGCACCGCAGCCGTTTCCGCCGGTGCGCTGCTGACGGCCTGCACCAGCAACGAGCCCACTAACCGGGAGGGGGCCGCGGACAAGGCCGCCCCGGTCGCGGACGACAAGCCGGGCAAGCCTGTCACCATCGGCTTCGCCGGCCCTCAGGCCGACCACGGCTGGCTCAACGCCATCAACGACAACGCCAAGTCGCGAGCGAAGAAGTACTCCGACGTCACGCTGGAGATCACCGAGGGATCCAACGACACGGCCCAGCAGATCGGCCAGATCCAGACGTTGATCAACAAGAAGGTCGACGTCCTGGTGATCCTGCCGGCCGACGGCAAGGCGCTCACCCAGGTCGGCCTGCAGGCCATGAGGGCGGGTATCCCCGTCGTCAACCTGGACCGTGTGTTCGCCTCCCAGCAGGCGTACCGCTGCTGGATCGGCGGCGACAACTACGGCATGGGACTCAACGCCGGCCACTACATCGGCGAACAGCTCAAGGGCACGAAGAACGCCAAGGTCGTGGAACTCGCCGGCCTCGACAACCTCGAGCTGACCCAGCAGCGCACCAAGGGCTTCAACGACGCCCTGAAGAACTACCCGAACATCAAGAAGGTGGCCCGCCAGGCAGCCGACTTCACGGTCGAGTCCGGCCAGGCCAAGATGGCGCAACTGCTGCAGGCCCAGTCGAGCTTCGACGCGCTGTGGAACCACGACGACGACCAGGGTGTGGGCGCGCTGCGCGCCATCGACCAGGCCGGTCGTGACGATTTCCTGATGGTCGGCGGCGCGGGTGCCAAGTCCGCGATGGACGCCATCAAGGCCGGCAACAGCGTGCTCAAGGCGACCGTCCTGTATCCGCCGACGATGGCCGCTTCCGCCATCGATCTCGCCCGGGCGCTCGGCCAGGGCAAGGGCGTCGGTGGCCTCGCGGAGTTCGAGATCCCGTCTTCGCTGACCCTCTACTCGGCCGTGGTCACCAAGGACAACGTCGACCAGTACCTGCCGACCGGCTTCATCTGACCGGGCCGGGCCGTGTGCCCCGCGAACACAGCGATGAGTCAGTTGACACTCCGAAGAGGAGCAATCCGTATGGAACAGAGGGACAGTCGGACCGCACCGCCGGCACTCGGCGTGGGCATGGTCGGTTACTCGTTCATGGGCGCCGCACACTCACAAGGGTGGCGCACCGTAGGGCACGTGTTCGACCTGCCGCTGCGGCCGGTCCTGGCCGCGATCGCCGGCCGCGACGCGCACGCGGTGCGGGCGGCGGCCGACAAGCACGGCTGGGCCGCGGCGGAGACCGACTGGCGCGCCCTCATAGCCCGCGACGACGTGCAACTCGTCGACATCTGCACACCGGGCGACAGCCATGCGGAGATCGCCATCGCGGCGCTGGAGGCGGGCAAGCACGTCCTGTGCGAGAAGCCGCTGGCCAATTCGGTCGCCGAGGCGGAGGCCATGGTCGCGGCCGCCGAAGCGGCCCGCTCGCGCGGCCAGTTGGCCATGGTGGGCTTCAACTACCGGCGCGTGCCCGCGCTCACCTTCGCCCGCCGGTTCATCGCCGACGGCAGGCTCGGCACACTGCGCCACGTACGCGTCAGCTACCTCCAGGACTGGCTGGTCGACCCCGACTTCCCGCTGACGTGGCGGCTGCAGCGGGAGCACGCGGGGTCGGGGGCGCTCGGCGACCTCGGCGCGCACATCGTCGACCTCGCCCAGTTCCTGGCGGGTGAGGTGCTGGTCGGGGTCTCCGCCCAGATGGAGACCTTCGTCAAGGAACGCCCCCGCCTCGACGGTGCCTCCTCAGGCCTGACCGCCTCCGGCGGCACCCTGCGCGGGCCGGTGACGGTCGACGACGCGGCCGTCTTCACCGGCCGGCTCGCCTCGGGGGCGCTCGCCACGTTCGAGGCGACCCGGATGGCGTCGGGGCGCAAGAACGCCCTGAGACTGGAGGTGAACGGCGAGTCCGGTTCGCTCGCCTTCGACCTGGAGCGGCTCAACGAGCTGTCCTTCCACGACCATCGGGAGCCCGCCGCCACGGCGGGGTTCCGCAGGATCGACGTCACCGAGGCCGAACACCCGTACCTGGAGGGCTGGTGGCCGCCGGGTCACCCGCTCGGCTACGAGCACACCTTCTCCCACCAGGCCCGCGACCTCGTCGAGGCCATCGCGTCCGGCACCGACTTGAGGCCGTCGTTCGCCGACGGTCTGCAGGTGCAGCGGGTACTCGCCGCGGTGGAGGAGAGCGCGCGGAAGAACTCCGTCTACACCCCTGTCCAGGCCGTCGAGGCCGAAGTCCGGTAGAGATCCGGCAAGGAACCCCGCCCTTCTTGGAGCCGCCATGCCACGCCCGTTCACCCTGTTCACCGGTCAGTGGGCCGATCTGCCGTTGGAGGAGGTCTGCCGACGTGCCGCCGACTTCGGCTACGACGGCCTCGAACTCGCCTGCTGGGGCGACCACTTCGAGGTCGACAAGGCCCTGGCCGATCCGTCCTACCTGGCCGGTCGGCACGCCCTGCTGGAGAAGTACGGCCTCAAGTGCTGGGCGATCTCCAACCACCTGGTCGGCCAGGCCGTCTGTGACCACCCCATCGACGAACGGCACCAGGGCATCCTGCCGGCCCTGATCTGGGGCGACGGGGAGCCGGAGGGCGTACGCCGACGGGCCGCGGCCGAGATCAAGAACACGGCGCGGGCCGCGGCCGCCTTCGGCGTCGACACGGTCGTCGGTTTCACCGGTTCGTCGATCTGGCATTTTGTGGCGATGTTCCCGCCGGTACCGGAGCGGATGATCGAGCGCGGTTACGAGGACTTCGCGGAGCGCTGGAACCCGATCCTGGACGTGTTCGACGCCGAGGGCGTCCGCTTCGCCCACGAGGTCCATCCGAGCGAGATCGCCTACGACTACTGGACCACCAAGCGCGCCCTGGAGGCGGTGGACAACCGCCCGGCCTTCGGGCTCAACTTCGACCCCAGCCACTTCGTCTGGCAGGACCTGGACCCGGTCGGCTTCCTCTACGACTTCCGGGACCGGATCTACCACGTCGACTGCAAGGAGGCCCGCAAGCGCCTCGACGGGCGCAACGGGCGACTCGGCTCGCACCTGCCCTGGGGTGACCCGCGGCGCGGCTGGGACTTCGTCTCCGCCGGGCACGGCGACGTCCCCTGGGAGGACGTGTTCCGCATGCTGCGCTCGATCCGCTACGACGGACCGATCTCCGTGGAGTGGGAGGACGCCGACATGGACCGTCTCGTCGGTGCGCCGGAAGCACTCGCCCATCTGAAGCGATTCGACTTCGACCCGCCCTCGGCGTCCTTCGACGCCGCCTTCGGAGGCGGCGACAACTAGGCGCTCCGCTGCGGCAGGCGCGACATGCCGCCGGTTCCGAGCGGCGCCGTCGCGGCAGGTCGCGCCCTTGTGGCGGCGCCGCACATCGGTACAGCCATGGCCAGTTGGGGCGCCGGCGAACACCGCAGCCGTCTTCCCCCGACCTGTTGAGAGCCCACCAGGCCAATGCTCGACGGCTGAGAGCCGCTGGGCTGGTCCGGGCTGCCCGGACACGACTTTGTCCTGATCATGGAAGAAGTTCGCCGTCTTCGTTGCGCAAAGGGTTCCGGTCAAGGACGAACGGGGCTACGGTCCCTTCGTGCACAGGCACCACACAGTGGCTCGAGACTGACGGCGTGTTCAGGTCGCACGGCGCGCCGCTCGTTGGACCGGCCTAGGGAGGAAGGCCCTCCCCAGTGCAGGGCCAAGAACCCTCAGGGTATCCCGCATTCGTCACCGGCGGCCTTTCGCCGCCCACTCGCACGCCGTAACCGCGCCCACCACGGAGCAGCTCTCCTGGGTCGCGGCCAAAGCCGCCCACATGCCGGCGGAGGGGGAGGCACTCGAGCCCCCGCCCACCGTCCTCCAACCACATCGGAACATCGACATGGCAGGGATGTCGTACCCCTTGACGCCTCACCCGTACGCGGCAGTCACGGCCGCCTCCCCACGAGCGACGAAGAAGGTCCGCTCGTCCTGGTCTCCACCCCCCGCGCGGTATCCGGCCGCCTGGCGGCCACCGAAGTGAAGTCCCTGCTCCTGCGGCTCGCCGGCCTCTCCTCAGGGCGGCAGCCGTCGGGCACCCGCAGCACCGCGACAACGAAAGAGAGAACCACTGTGACCGCGTTCAACGACGAAGCCGTCACCGGCGACGCCCTGCGTCGGGCACTCGGCGTCAGCCGCCGCCGTTTCCTCAGCACCTGCACGGCCGCCACCGCCGCGGCGGTCGCCGCCCCGGTCTTCGGTGCCGCGCCCGCCCTGGCGCAGGACAGCGCGGAAGCCGCCGGCCATGACGGTGGGCGTTCCGCTCTGGTCCCGCCGCACAAGCGCGGCATCATCCTCTACACCGTGCGTGACGCGGTCGGGCGCGACCCGCTGACCTCCGATCTGCCCTCCGGTTTCCGGGAGGTGTTCAAGCAGCTGTCGCGCTTCGGCTACCGCCAGGTGGAGTTCGCCGGCTACGGCCAGCACGCCAACGCGCCGGGCGGCGCCGATCTGGGCACCGTCCAGGGCGCGAAGCTGCTGCGCTCCTGGCTGGACGAGTACGGCCTGCGGGCGCAGGGCAGCCACGGCTTCATCCCCCCGTCCTGGCCGCTGACCCCATCCGACCTGGACACCTTCAAGCGCTACCTGGAGATCGCCAACATCCTCGGCATGGAGCACATGGGTACCGGCGCCGACCCCACCAACACCCCCTACCGGGCCGACTGGGACGTCGCCGCGCAGAAGTGGAACAGCCTGGGCGCCATCGCCCGCCGTGAAGGCATCAAGCTCTACACCCACAACCACGACAGCGCCTACGACTTCCTGCTCGACGGCGGCCCGCTCGACGCCCAGGGCCGGCCGACCCGCAGCTCCGGTATCCGGAAGCTCGAGTACTTCCTGAAGGTGACGGACCCCAAGAACGTCTATCTGGAGCTGGACGTCTTCTGGGCGCACGTGGCCCAGTACAAGTTCCACACGTACACCGCCCACGACGGCTCGCAGCGTGAGCGCGTCTTCGACCCGGCCGGACTCGTGGTCCGCAACACCAACCGCTTCCCGCTCTTCCACGCGAAGGACGGCGTGGTCAATCCCCAGAGCGGCCTGGGCTACGACATGGTGCCGTTCGGCACGGGCGACATCGACTACCGGAAGTTCTTCACCCGGGTGGGTGCGAAGAACTACCACAACCCGATGGTCGAGCAGGACACCGCACCGAGCGCGAGCGTTCCCGGTCAGTCCCTGGAGTTCGCCCGGATCGGCTACGACAACCTCGCGGCCCTGCGAGCCCGTAACTGACAGAGCGTCATGTGCAGCGCCCGCCCGGCGTCCTGGCGCGGGGCGGGCCTCTCAGGGATGCCCGAAAAGGCACGAAATGCAAGGGCGAACTTTCCTTGAGGAGTTTGTGACTTTGTCCTTGACGAGTTGAAAGTAGGCGCCCTAGCGTCCAACTCACGCATTTCGCCTCGCTTTTCACCCGCTGGCCGGACCAAAGGAGTTCTGAGTGCGCAACAGACGGATCGTCACCCTCGTGGGGGCGGCTGCGTTGGCCGGAGCCATAGGGATCCTGCCCCTCCCCGCAGCCCAAGCCGCCAAGTCAGATCCCGTACCGCCGGCTTCGTCGGACTTCCAGAAGGTCACCCTCAACGACCGCCCGGGCGAGCCCATGGCCCTGGCGGTCCTGCCCGACCGGCGGGTGCTGCACACGGCGCGCACGGGAGAGGTCCGCATCCACGACCCCAAGAGCGGCGTGAACTTCCTTGCCGCCGACATGAAGAAGAGCCCCGCCGGGCTCTACCAGCACGACGAGGAAGGCGTGCAGGGCATCGCCGTCGACCCCGGCTTCGCCAAGAACCACTGGGTCTACCTCTACTACTCGCCGCGCCTCGACACCCCCATGGACGACCCGGCCACCCCGGGCGTCAACGAAGGGGACGCACCGCAGTCCGGCACGGCCGAGGACTTCGCCAAGTACAAGGGCGTCACACGGTTGTCGCGGTTCAAGCTCGCGGGCAACAAGCTCGACTACGCCACCGAGCAGAAGATCATCGACGTGCCGGCCGACCGCGGCCTCTGCTGCCATGTCGGCGGAAAGATCGACTTCGACCACAAGGGCAACCTGTTCCTGTCGACCGGCGACGACACCAATCCGTTCTCCTCCGACGGCTATGCCCCGCTCGACGACCGGCCCGACCGCAACCCGGCCTACGACGCGCGGCGCACCGCGGGCAACACCAACGACCTGCGCGGAAAGGTCCTGCGCATCAAGGCCAAGCGCGACGGCGGCTACGCGATACCGGACGGCAACCTCTTCACGCCGGGCACCCCGAAGACCCGCCCAGAAATCTACGCCATGGGTCTGCGCAACCCGTTCCGCTTCGGGGTGGACGACAAGACGGGCGAGGTCTACGTCGGCGACTACTCACCCGACGCCAAAACCGCCAACCCCGACCGCGGCCCCTCCGGACAGGGCCGCTGGATGGTCATCGACCGCCCCGCCAACTACGGCTGGCCGTTCTGCGTGACGCAGGACAAGCCGTACCAGGACTACGACTTCGCCACGAAGACCTCCAGCGGCGCGTTCGACTGCGCCAAGCCGGTCAACGACTCGCGCCACAACACCGGCCGGAGCGTGCTGCCCCCGGTCACGGACGCGGAGATCGTCTACGGCTACGACGCCTCCCCGACGTTCCCCGAACTCGGCACGGGCGGCATCGGCCCCATGGGCGGCCCGGCGTACAGCTACGACCAGCGGAACAAGGCCCAGAACCGCTGGCCCCAGTACTTCGACGGCAAGCCACTCTTCTACGAGTGGACCCGCGACCAGATGAAGGCCATCACCCTCGGCAAGAAGAACGAGGTCCAGAAGATTGAGGACGCGATCCCCTCGATCACGACGGACGGCCCGATCGATGCCGAATTCGGCCCGGACGGCGCGCTGTACGTCCTCGAGTACGGCACCGGATACTTCGCGGAACTGCCCGAGGCCCAGCTCTCCCGCATCGACTTCACCCGGGGCAACCGCACCCCGGAGCCCAAGGTCGCCGCGGACGTGGTCAACGGCACCAGCCCGCTGACGGTCCAGCTCTCCAGCGCCGGCACGAAGGACGCCGACGGTGACGCCCTCCGCTACGCCTGGGACTTCGACGCCGACGGCACCGTGGACTCCAGGGAGGCGAACCCGAAGCACACGTTCACCAAGAACGGCGTCTACGACGCCACGCTGAAGGTCACCGACAGCACCGGGCGCTCGGCCTCCGCGTCCGTTCCCGTCGTCGTCGGCAACAAGGCGCCGGTCGTCTCACTCACCACCGACCCGGCTCCGCACGGCGGCACGGCGTTCCACTGGGGCGACACGGTCACCTGGAAGGTCACCGTCACCGACGACCAGCCGGTGGACTGCTCGAAGGTCAGCGTCTCGTTCATCCTCGGCCACGACTCGCACGGCCACCCGCTGTCGACGAGCAACGGCTGCTCCGGATCGTTCAAGACGTTCGTGGACGGCGGTCACTCCGGTTCGGACAACCTCAAGGCGGTCTTCAACGCCACCTACACGGACACGCCACCGGACGGCCTGCCGTCCCTCTCGGGCAGCGCCGAGGTCGCACTGACGCCGGCCGACTGACCGTCGGGAGCTCCGCCGCGGCGGAGCTCCCGCCCCGGGCTACCTCGTTGCCGCGGCATCGTGACCCGGGATTCCCAGACGTCCACAGACGCGACACCCCCCGGCAGTAGTGGACGTATCCGGCCCTTGCCGGGTCCCGCTCGCGGAGCCGAACCCTGGGCGACCGGTGGCCGAGCGCGGCCCGGCCACCGGTGACGGATGCGGCGCGCCTACTCGGCCATCTCGTACGTGCCGGACAGCGCCTCGACCCGCTGCCAGACACGCTCCGTGCGCGCCTCGTCGACGACCGGGCGCCGGATCGAGGCCAGCGCCCACTCCTGCTGCTGCTCGGTCGCCGAGTCCTTGCCGTGCAGTTCGACGGAGTGCCCGGAGAAGTCCCGTACGAGGACGGCGAAGAGTTCGTCGAGTACGTCCTCGTCGAGTCCGGTCAGGCCGGCCTGCTCCAGGACGAGCTGTCCGTGCACGACGAGTGCGAACAGCTGGCCGATCGAGAGGACGAGGTCCAGGTCGCGGCTCTGATCCGCGTCCGGGGCGGCTGTGGCGACGAACTCGCACAGGGCGTCGGCCTGTTCGCGCAAGCGAGCGACGTTGGGCAGGTGCGCGTACGCCTCAAAGGCAGGGCGCCAGTCGTGGAAGCGCACCGAGCCCAGACCTCGGGCCGGTCCCTGCCGGAACAGGAAGTCGTCGTCGGCCGCCTCGAGACGGGTCGGCACATTCGGGTACTCGGCCGGGTCGAGGAGGTGATTGCGCATGAACTTCAGGATCAGCGCAAGGTTGACGTGGACCGTGCCCTCCAGCTTCGGCAGGCCGCGAATCTCCACGGCCGCCTGGCTGAAGTAATTGTCCTTCTCGAAGCCCTTGGCGGCGATGACGTCCCACATCAGGTCGATGACCTTCTCGCCCTCCGTGGTCACCTTCATCTTCGTCATCGGGTTGAAGAGCAGGTAGCGGCGGTCGTCCGGGCCGGCGGAGCGGAAGTAGTCGACAGCGCGGTCGCTGAACAGCTTCATGCCGACGAGCCTGACGTATGCGTCGGTCAGCTCGCGCCGCACGTGCGGGAAGGCGGTGACGGGGCGGCCGTAGAGGACGCGATTGCTCGCGTGGGTGACGGCCTCGTACATCGCGTGTTCGCAGATGCCGATCGAGGCGGTGCACAGGTTGAACTTGCCGACGTTGACCGTGTTGAGGGCGGCGTCGAAGGCCGCGCGGCCGGTGTGCAGGACGTCGTCGGACGTTACGGGGTAGTCCTCGAGGCGGAACTCGCTGACGAACTTGGACGAGTCGACGACGTTCTTGACCAGGTGGTAGGCCGGATGACGGCTGTCGGCGGCGAAGAACACGTAGCCGTCGGGGCCCTCGACGTCGGTACGGCGGCCGAAGACGGAGACAAGTCCGGCGGCGTTGCCGTTGCCGATGTAGTACTTGGAGCCGGTGGCGCGGAAGCCGCCGTTGCAGTCCGGCTCGAGCAGCATGTCGGTGGAGTAGATGTCGGCACCGTGGGCCTTCTCGGACAGGCCGAACGCGAACACTTCCCCCTGCGAAAGGAGTTCCGCGGCGCGGGCGCGGGCGGCGGCGTTGTCGCTCTGCCAGACCGGACCGAGGCCGAGGATGGTGACCTGCCAGGCGTACCAGTAGTCCAGGCCGTAGAAGCCGAGTATCTCGTTGAGCGCGGCGATACGGGCGGTGTCCCACCGCTTGTCCGGCTCTCCCGCCCCTGCAGTGGCCGACGGCGTCAGGAAGGTGGCGAACAGGCTCTCCTTCGCGGCGAAGGCGAGGAAGTCACCGAGCCACGCGCGGGTCCGGTAGTCCTCGATCAGCTGCCGCTTCCCGCGCTCCTCGAACCAGTCGACGGTGGCACGCAGCAAGCGGCGTGTCTCGGGATCGAAGTGCGTGGGGGCGTAGGTGCGCGGGTTGAAGAGCAGTTGGTCAGCCATGGTGAGGGCCCCTTTCGGCTGGTGGACGGATGGGAATCGTGAGGTGGGGCGGCCGGAGTGGAGGAGCGGGTGTGGCCGGTGCGGTGGCGCGGTCAGTGGCCCGGGCCGAACCGGGCCAGCGTGGCGAGCACGTCGTCCAGCCAGCTGATCATCATCCGTTCGTACGCGATGCCGCCGCGCAATACGACGTGCTGGAGCTCCCGCTCCGCGTCCAGTGCCGCTTCTGGAGCGGCCGGTCCTGCTTCGGGCTCCGTGAAGTCCCGCTCCTCGCCTGCCAGATAGTGCGCCAGCCGGTCCCCGTGCGCATGCCGATGCCGCTCCACCTCGCGGATCAGGGCCGCCGGGTCGTCGAAGGCGGCACCCCGGATCTTCACCGCCAGGTCGTGGCGGACGCTCTCGGGCTCGATCGGATCGTGCAACCACGAGGACAGCGCGGCCCGGCCGAGGTCGGCGACGGAGTACTCCTTCTTGTCCGGCCGTCCTTGCTGCGGGACGTCCCGGGATTCGACCCAGCCGTCGTTCTCCATGCGCTTCAGTACGCGATAGATCTGCTGGTGGGTCGCGGTCCAGAAGTAGCCGATGGACCGTTCGAAACGCCGGGCCAGCTCGTAGCCGGATCCCGGCTTCTCCAGGAGCGACACCAGGATCGCGTGTTCGAGCGCCATGACGACGATCGTGCTATGCAACTCGTTGCATAGCAAGTCTCATCGGGGTCGATGCGACGCGGCTCACGCCCGCCCTTGCTCCCTGCCTCAGCGCCGGAGCCTCGACCGGCAGCACGCGGTGACGGCTCGGTGCTCAGGGGAGGTGCGGGGAGCGGCGGACGGTCAGGACCGCGAAGTCGTCGTGGCGGCTGTCGTGGTCGGTGAAGGCGCGGGCGTCTTCGAACAGGGCCCGGGGCAGCTTGGCGGGGGAGACCCTCAGGTGGCTCGTCAGACGCTCCTCGACCGGATAGAACGTGCCGTCGGGCGCGCGGGTCTCGGTGAGTCCGTCCGTGCCCAGCAGCAGCGTCGAACCGGCCGGGAAGTCGAACCAGTTCACGGTCGTGGGCTCGGCGGCCAGCCCGGCGAGACCGAGCGGCACACCGGAGTCCAGCGCCGGTGTGGTCACTTCGGCGTCGTGCAGCAACCAGGGCGGAACGTGCCCGCAGTTGACGAGCTGCGCCTCGGGACCGTCGCCGACACCGATGATGAGCGCCGTGACGAACCGTTCGTCGTCGCCGGTCTGTTCGGCGTAGGAGTTGTGGCGGACGACCGCGGTGTCCAGGGCGTCGACGAGAGCCGTGAGCGTGGGCTCGCGGTGCGCCGCCTCGCGGAAGGCCCCGATCACGGCGAACGCCGCCCCCACGGCGGCCAGCCCCTTGCCCTGTACGTCCCCGATCAGCACCCGTGTCCCGAAGGGAGAGGCTACGACGTCGTAGATGTCGCCGCCGACGAGGCGATCCTCCTGCACGGGTTCGTAGACACCGTTGACCAGAACGTCCTCGGTGACCAGGGGGAGGGGACGCAGGATGTGCCGTTGCATGGCCGCGGCGGTGGAGCGCAGGCGGAGCATCTCGTCCTCGCGCCTGATGCGTCGCTGGCAGGCGTAGACCGAGGTCGTCCCCAGCGCGAGGGTGAACAGCACCAGCAGCGTCCTGTCGAGCCATCCGCCCCCCTCGTTGTGGCGGAGCAGCAGGGTGAGAGTGACGACGAGCGTGGCCCACGCGGAGACGAACCCCGTCTGCCGGACCGTGCACAGGGCCGACGCCGTGCCCGGCAGGAAGACCAGCAGCCCGAGGAGCCACACCGGGGACCGGGACAGCGCGCCGAGGAGCTCGACCAGGACCGTCACCGCCAGCACGCTGACGATCAGCTCGGCGTTCCCCGGTGGCTCGATGGCCTGAGGGGCGTGAGCAGGCCTTCTCCGGCGGGTGCGGAGGAGGTGGGTACCGGTCATGGGGAACTCCCGGGCAGGTGGTGCTCTCTCCGTTCTACAGGCCGTCGGGCACACCGGCCTTTCGTGTCGGCCAGGGCCGGGGACGCCGGTCTGCCGGCCGGGGCGGCGCCAGGGCGGCGGAAGGTCCTTTCGACAGACGTACGAATCCGGCCGGGGGACTTCAGACAGCCGGACGAGTCGGCCCCGCGTGGGGGAGTGGTACAAAAAAGACCGCTTCGGCACCCACCCTCGACCGTGCCCCACCCCTGCGCACGCCTCGACCAGGCCATCCGCCGCGCCCTTGCCGATCATCGCCGATCACGGGGTACTCCGGGCCCCGCCAGCTGTAGAAAGGCCCAAGGGTTGAGTCCACGGACACCGCACGACGACACCCACCCGCACGCCCCAGCCCTCGCCACAGCTGCCGCCCCGGCGCCGGCACCAGGGCAGCACGTCGTCGTCATCGAGGACGACGAGGCCCTGGGCGGCACGACCGCCGCGCGCATCAGCCGTTGGGGCAGCACCGCGGACCGCCTGAGCCGCCCCGACGACGACGCCCTGCGCAGGCGTCTGCGCGAGCCGGCCGACGGCATCGTCATCGTCTCCCGGGACGACATCGTCGCCCTGCGCTACGCCCTGCTGGCCGAGCATCTCAAGCCCGGCGTCCGCCTGGTCGTGACCATCTTCGACCGCACGGTCGCGGACGAGGTCTCCCGGACGGTCCCGAACTGCACGGTGCTGAGTACGACCGACGTCATCGTGCCCAGCCTCCTCGCCAGCTGTCTCGCACCGCGGTACGCCATGCTCCTGCCGGCCGGCGACGATGTGGTCGGGGTCCGCCGCGAAGGCCGGACCGCCGTCGTCGAGCGGGTCCCCAGGCGAGCCCTCACCGCCGGCGGGCGCTCCCGACCACGCGGCACCTTCCCCGCCTGGTTCCGCTCTCTCGGCGCCTCGGCCAGGGCACTCGTCGCGAGCTTCGCCGCCCTGCTCACGGTCCTCGCCCTGGATGTCACCCTGGGGGTCCTCGTACTGCACGAGCACTGGACCGATGCCACCTGGCACGCCGCCCGTACGCTCACGACGATCGGCTCCTCACCGGCCGCCGAGCACGGACCCGGGTGGTACAAGATCTTCTCTGCCGCCTCCATGCTCCTCGCCCTGGTCCTGGCGGCCGTCTTCACCGCCAGTGTGGTCGACCGATTCACCGGGCACCGCATGACGACCATCCTGGGAGCCCGCTCGATCCCGCGCCGGGGCCATGTCGTCGTGGTCGGGCTGGGGCAGGTGGGCCTGCGTCTGTCGGCCCAGTTGCGCCGCCTCGGGCTGCGCGTCGTCGCCGTGGAGCGCAATCCGCACGCGCCCTGTCTGCCCCTGGCCCGCGCCCTCGGCATCCCCGTCGTCCTGGGACGTGGCGGCGACCGCTTCCTGCTCGAACGCCTCTGTGTCCGGCGGGCCCGCGCGCTGGCGGCCGTCGCCTCCGACGGACTGGAGAACATCGCGGTCGCGGTCACCACCCGCGCGGTCGCCGCCGACCAGCGCATCGTCCTGCGGGCCGGAGGAGACGAGGTCACCACGGAGTCGCGGTCGCTGTTCCGTATCGGTGCCGTCTGCGACGTCACGCACATCGTCGCCACGTCCGTGGCCCTGTCAGTGCTCGACGCCGCCCCGCTCAGCGTCTTTGTGGCCGACGACCGGACGTGCGCGCTCTTCCCGGGCGACCGAGTCGTGGACCTCGCCGCCTGGGACACCGAACGGGAACGGCAGCTGTCCCCGGACTGACCCTGCCCGGAGGACGATGCCGACAGGGCAGGTCACACGCACCCACCCACCGGTCATTCCCGTCGCCGCTGCCCCCGGGCCGGCTCAAGGACGACGGCAAGCCTCGCGGCCTCGACTTCATCGCCCTCGGCGCCCGCGCGATCGACAACGTCGAGTTCCTGCAGAGCGAATGGGTCGGCTCCGGCAACTTCATCGTCTTCCGTCTCGCCGACGGCAACTCCCCGGTCGACCTACCGCTGCCCCACGCCTCCACCGCAGGGCCGTGGACGCACTCCGTCCACGGGAACCTGCCGGAACTCGCCTCGGCGATCAGCGATGCCCATGCAGCCACCGACCTCGGGCCCGGAGGTGCGCAGGAGGTGAAGTCCGAGCGGCCTCCGCCGTCCGTACCGTGACGGAGCCCGCTCGGCCGCGCTGATGGGAGGTCAGGCCGTATGCAGTGTCAGCCCGTACCGGTTGAGGATCTCGTTGACGGGCTGGTGCCACGTCTGGCCACCACTGCTGCAGTTGCCCCAGCCGCCTGAGGTGACGCCCTGGGCCTGGTCACCGCTGATGAAGGAGCCTCCGGAGTCACCGGGTTCGGCGCAGACGCTCGTCTTGGTCATCTGATGGACGGCGCCTTGGCTGTAGTTCACCGTCTCGTTCTTTGCCAGCACGGTGCCGCAGTGCCAGTGAGTGGTGGAGCCGGAACGGCAGACGGAGGCTCCCACCGGGGCTTCGGCCGACCCGCGGACGAGTTGGTCGGGGACCGTGCCCCAGCCGAGCACCACCGGTACGGTCCACCAGCCGCTGCCCACGTTCACCCAGGCGTAGTCGTCGCCCGGGAACGACGATCCCTGGAAATTGCCGATGTAGGACCGGTCCCAGCCGTACGCGGCCGCGCTCGGCGATCCGCAGTGTCCGGCAGTGACGAAGCCGCCGTGCACGGAGAAGCCTATGGAGCAGCGGACGTTGCCGGTGTAGTAGGGGTCGCCGCCCACGGTGCCGGCGGTGAAGGTACGCGGTGTGGCGCGGGTCTGTCGCACCGTCACGGGACCGGCCTGGCGGGCTCGGGCGACGAAGGCCCGGACAACGTTGTCGTTCCGGTGCTCGGCGACGACGTTCACGACGACGTTGTTGGCCTTCGGATCCACGTGCCAACTGCCGACTCCCGCGGGCGCGGACAGCGCGTCAATGCTCTTCTTCGCCGCGTCGAGTTGCCGCGCGTCGTACCGCACGAGGCGTACGGTCGCTCCGGTCGCGCGTACGGCGTCAGCGTTCGCTGCGCGGGTGACGGCGACGGTGAGTTTGCCGGTGTCGGCGTCGAACCAGGAGCCGCCGTAGGCCATGCCGGCTGCGCTGCGCGCTTTGCGTTCGGTGACTGTTGCGGCCTTCTCCGCGGCCAGGCGTGCTTCGGCCCGGCCCCGGGTCAGCCCCAGGTCGCGCTGCATCGCGGAGAGGAGCTCGGGGGAGGCCGGTGCGTCGGTCGAGCGTGCGGGAGCGTCCGCGGCGGAGGCCGGCAGGGCGCTCGCAGTCGCCCAGGTGCCGAGCAGGAGCAGTGCGGACAGTCCGGTACGTAGGGCGGTGGTGCGTCTCAAGGGATGCCCTTTCGTTGTTCCAGCAGGATGGGGTGGAACAGCAGAGCTTGAGAGCGCTCTCGGGATACGCGCGGCAGAGCCTAGCCCGTGGTCATGAAAAGGTCTACGCCACTTTCCCGCCGTGTGCGGTGGGGCGGTGTCAGTGCCCTTGCCCGGAACCACGGCTGCGATGGTGCGGGCGACGACGGCCGGTGCGGTAACTCTGGTGAGGGCGAAGGTGAGTTGGATGGCGCCGTCGCGCTACGTGTGACCGTGGACTGCGCGCGGCTGCTGTGGCGAGAGACGGGCTGCTCCCAGGACGACCCCTAGACGTGGAAGCAGCCCGTGCACTGCCTGGCCGGAACGGCGCAAGGAGGGACCCATCGCCGCCGCACGCCGCACCCAACTCGCCGTCCCTGCATTGCGCGTACAACTCGTAACTCGTCGGTGCGGGACGCTGGGACCAATCTGCACTCCCGGGGCCGGGCGCCGTTGATGCTGTTTGCTGAATCAGGCTATGGAGCACATCGAGCGCCAGCTTGAACAGAACGTCAAGGCGGGGGAGTTGGCAGGCATCGCGGCCACCTCAGCCCCAGCGTTCTCGCGCGAATTCCGTACACCGGTCGGGTCGCCCTTGTAGCGCGGCTTCTATTCGTGCCTGAGGGCCGAACCTGCCGTCGACGGGCAGGAGTGAGCTCACGCGGTTGAGGTCTTGCCGGAGCCGGGTGACGCAGCTGCCCGAACTGCCGACGGTGAGGGTTGGGCAGTCTGGCAGGCACACTCACGAGAGGCAGAGCGAGGCGCCGCTTGGCGTGCCGAGCCCTACGACGACATGCGCTCATTGATGCCCCCCTTTGCTGTGGTAGCTCCCACTCAATTTACTCACTTGCTGTATTGATATAGTCACATTAGGTCAGCGTGTGGCGCTGTGCGCGGGGAGCAGGGTGCGGCCGGCCCGGTTGGCAGACCAGATGCGTTGAACGCTCAAGCACAGCCCCTCTCCGTGCTCAACTGGAGCCAGCATCCGCTGCGTGTTAGCGTGATCATATCGCCATAAATCAGACTCCTAGCCGCTTACTTGAAGTGTGTCGGAGGAGATGGTGACCATGGCGCGGAATCGGTTGTTCCATGCGCCCACCGTCGGTACCGAAGGTAGGGCAGCGCACGCCGCTTCCAGCGCCGCCGCACCACCGCGGGCCCCTGGCCACCGCGGGGCGAAGGTGGACTGGGACCGCCTGCGCCAGCGGATGCGTGGAGCGCTGCTGCGGCCGGGAGATCCAGGCTTCGAGGACGCCCGGAAAGTGTTCAACCCCCTCAATGACGATCACGTACCCGTCGCGGTGGCGCAGTGCGAGTCGACGTCCGACGTCAGCGAGGCGGTGCGGGCAGCCGCGAGCCGCGTTCCTCTGGCCGCTCGCAGTGGTGGCCACTCCTATGTCGGTTACTCGGCGCCGCACGGTGGTCTCGCCCTTGACCTGCGGCGCATGTCGGCCGTGGAGGTCCAGTCGGACGGCGTTGCAACCGTGGGGGCGGGGGCGCCGTTGCGGGATGTCTACGGCGGTGTCGCTCAGGCGAACCGCTGCCTGCCCGCGGGGTCCTGCTTCACCGTCGGTGTCGCGGGAGTGACCCTGGGCGGTGGAATCGGTGTGCTGCAGCGCAGGTTCGGGCTCACCTGTGATCACCTCGTGGGCGCTGAGATGGTCACCGCCGACGGAAGAACCCTTACGGTTTCCGCCGCTCGGACCCCGGACCTGTTCTGGGCCTTGCGCGGAGGAGGCGGTGGCAACTTCGGGATCGTCACGCAGTTCACGTTCGCCACCGATCCGGCTCCGGCACTGACGGTGTTCGTGGTCGGCTTCCCGCCGGGGAAGGTACCCGAGGTGCTGAGCGCGTGGCAGTCATGGATCTCAGCCGCACCCCGCGAGCTGTGGGCGAACTGCAACATGACGGGTGGAGACGTGCCGAGTTGCCGGGTGGCCGGCTGCTTCGTCGGGCCCAGCAGTTCCTGCAACCCCCTGCTGGACGACCTGATCTCACGTTCCGGCGTCCTGCCCAACCGTCGGACGGTCCAGGATCGGGAGTACTTCAGTGCCATGCGCTTCTTCTCCGGGAGTCCCGAGCGGCAGTCCTTCGTCGCCTCGTCACGGATCCTGAGCGAGCAGGCCTCTTCCCCGGACGCCGTCGCCGGCCTGCTCGTCGGGCGCCCAGGCGTGTCGATCATCCTCGACCCGCTCGGTGGCGCAGTAGCGGACGTGGGCGTCCAGCAGACCGCGTTTCCGCACCGCAAGGCGTTCGCCACCGCGCAGATCTACGCGAGCGCCACAGCGGCATCCGAGGCCGAAGTGACGCGCACTGTCCGCGATGTCGTGGCAGGGCTGGCCTCCCTGGGTCTTGGGGGCGGTTACGTCAACTACATCGACCCGGCCCTGCCGGACTGGGCGCAGGCTTACTACGGCCCGAATCTGCAACGCCTGCGTTCCGTTGCCCACGACTACGATCCCGACGGGGTGTTCGACTTCCCGCAGGGACTCACCAGGACGTAACCGCTTCGTCCACTTCGGTCCGTATGGGCGTGATCCGCAGCGCCGCTCTCGCGTCATCGCATACCTGTGGCCGGGAAGGGCTGCGGCCACTGGCCAGACTTGGGCTCGATGCAAGTCATCGCCGAGAGCCCGGCCGGCGGACGGGCATTGATCGAGGGCCCGGTCGCAGTGGACTCTGTGCTAAGTGAACTGTGGACTCGGTGCTCATGACGTCCGCCTTGCCTGTCTGGAAGCCTGAGCAACATGAAGACCAGGCGAGTGAGATACGAGGAATCGGCCGTTCGGGGCGTATGAGAACGCGCCCATCACCGGATTCGACGAACTGTGGGCACCGACCGAGCCGTTGCCGCCGAAGCACGGACGGCAAGCCGTTTCGGGCCGTCGAAGCGCGCAACGTCCCGGGGCGACGAGCCGCAGTGTGTTGGTTCTTCTCTCAGACTTCTGGAGGACTAGTGATTTTCCGACGCGTTTCTCCTGTTTGTGCCGTCGCTGCGGCAGTCCTACTGGTGGGGGCTGGTTCGGCCACTGCTGCGGCGGACCCCAGCACAACGGTGTCCGTCGCCACAACGGATTCAGGCGGCATCGGAGCGACCGGCATTTTCTGGGGTGACTTCAATGGTCACGACCAAGACAACCCCGAGGTCCTGGGGGCTTGTGACAAGCAGGCGGACGGACTCCGCGCCTACGCGAACGTCTCGTGGCAGGACAGAGACGGCAACTGGTTTGTCCAGGAAGTCGAGGACGCGACCGGAGCGGGGGATGGCTGCGAATACAACTATCTCCCGAATATCGCTGACGGAACCAAGGTGTACATCGACGCCTGCCTCAAGGACGGCCCGCGAGGCTCAGTCCGCTACTGCGGCAGCGGCACGGCCATAGCCTGACCGTCTGCCACTCCTGGTTCCGACGAACCGTCCCGAGCTCAGCGCGCCTGGGGCTGTTCGCGATGACGGGCAGAGGCGACGGACGATGACGATGCGGCGAGTGCCTTAGCGGGACCCTGGCCCGGAAATGCCCCGGAAGCGCTGGTGTCGAGCTTGAGCTTCCCGCCGGCAGCGGGCGGTCGGACGCGGGGCGGCCTGGCATCGCAGGGACTGCCATGTCCACTCCGTCCACTCGGACGGGGAACTCACCCTCTGAAGAGGGCTCAGCGAAGTCAGTGGAGGGGGCGGGATGGCGCAGCGCTCCACTGGCCATTTGGAGACACAGCCGTCTCGGCCGACCTGCGGCTCGGCTTGGTCAGCCCGGCTTGACCGCCAAGGTCGCAAAATAGTTCGACATGTATTGAGCGGATGCGTTGGATTGGTGCGGCGCTTCCGCGAAGCCGGTGAGGACGAACCCCGCGGCGAGTTGCCCGCCGATCTGGTCGGTGAGGGTGTGGCTGTATTCAAGAGCGGCATCCGCGCCGAACTTCGTGGCGCGTTCCTCGGCGGAGTACTGCGTGACATCGCTGTAGGGCAACTTGTGCACGACGATCAGTTCGCCGCGCTCGTCGAGCGCCTCGTGGTCGAACAAGTACGCATCAGGGTTGAGGAAGCCCACGAGCAGAGTTCCGCCCGGTCGCAGGGCACGGAAGCACTCACGCCATACCGCTGCCAAGTCTGGTACGAATTGGTTAGAGACCGGATGGAATACGACGTCGAATGTTGCGTCGCCGAAGGCGCTGAGGTCGCGCATGTCGCCTAGGACGGTGCGCAGCTCGAGTCCGTCGCGTGCCGCCACCATCTGGTCCTGGCCGAGCTGGCGGGGTGAGTTGTCGAATACGGTGACCCGCGCCCCTGCGGCGGCGAGGATCGGACCCTGCTGGCCGCCGCCGGAGGCCAGGCACAACACGTCCTTGCCCGTCAGGTCTGTCGGCAGCCAGGAGCGGTCGACTGGCTCACGCCCGATGAGAACAATCGACCAGTCGCCCATGCGGGCGCGCTCGACATCCTCAGTACTCACCGGCCTCGACCACTCGTTGCCCTCTTGGACATACCTGTCCCAGGCTGCCCGATTGTGGGCAACCGGGTCGACAACAATGTCCTGCACGTTTAACTCCCTGCTACAGCCAAGCGGACACCTGCGGTACTGACAGTCCAGTGCCGCTAGCCAACACGATTGCAGGGTGCGGGCTCAACGAAATTAGGGGTATGACCTGCTACAAGCCGGGCGAGCGGTCCCGGCTGATCTACGCCATCCGCGAGTACCGAGGGCGCAAGGGCGAGCCGAAGGGCTTCGGCTGGCGGGACCTCCGCGACCTCTTGGTGCGTGCCCGCATCCAGCTCGGCGGACCGATCGTGCTGGTCTGGGACAACGTCCGCCTCCATCTGACCGCCGGGATGCGGGAGTTCATCGCCGCGAATGCCGCCTGGCTCACTGTGTTCCATCTGCCCACCTACGCGCCGGACCTGAACCCGAGGAGGGCATCTGGTCGCTGGTCAAGCGCGACCTTGGCAACTTCGCCGCAGCCGACCTGGGCCAGATCACCTGGGCCGTGAAGTGCAGGCTCAAGCAGATCCAGTATCGCCCGGATTTGGTCGACAGCTGCCTTGCGAGCACCGGCCCCATCACGGACGACTGAGCGGCGCTGCAGATTCGTTAGTCGACGTAGTACCGGTCGTAGGAGGCGGAGCGCTCCTCCACTGAGAAGCTCTCGAATTCACCGGCCGCCTCGAGCTCGCGCAGTCGATCCAGCGCCGCCGCCGCAGCAGGTGCACGGTTGGCCGAGAGGTGGGCCTTCGTCGCGTCGAGCCCGTGCCCAAGCAGGAATTCGATGTCGATCGAGCACGCTGCGTCGAAGCTGGCTTGCTTCGCACTCCAGATCAGGAGCACGTCGTCGAGGTCGCCGCTGTTGAACAGCTGGAAGCAGCAGAGCCTCATCAGCTCAGTGTCGCCCTCGCCCTGGGCGCGTCGCTCACGCGCCGTGTGCTCTCTGAGGAGTGCACGGATCTCGTCGAGGTCCGCGCCGACGGGGCGAAGCCCGTAGCGGTGCCAGCTTTCCTTGACATCCATCACTGGTCTCCCTGATCGTCCGGCCCGGCCCGTGGCCTATCGGCCCCGCCCATCGCCGTTCGGTCGGACGACGGCCCCTCTGCCGGTCACAGTATGCACACCGAGGGTCGCCATGTGGGTCGGCGGTCACCGGCGCCGGTGACCGCCGACCCACGCCACCCGACATCACCCAATCAAGTTGAGTAGCAGCGGCTGGGCGGACGAAAATCTCAGTTGATCCGGACCCTGGCCTATGAATACTGGCTGTCGTCTCAGTTGATCTGGTCCGCTCCCGGCGTTTCGGATCGTTCTAGTGGAAGGGCCTGCGTGAAGACCATGCACGATGGCCAAGTGGACGTGACCACAGAAATCGTTGCGACCTTGATCCAACAACAGTTCCCTCAGTGGAGCGGCAAGGCGATCCAACCCTTGGCGTCGACCGGGACGGTCAACGCCATCTTCCGTATCGGGAACGACCTCTCAGCGCGTTTCCCACTGCGTATGGCCGATGCTGCCGAGGCGCTGGCGGTTCTGGAACAGGAAGCCCAGGCGAGCGCGGAGCTGGCGCAGGTGTCTCCGTTCCCGGCCCCGGAACCCGTCGCCTTGGGAAAGCCTGGAGCGGGTTACCCCATGCCGTGGTCGGTCCAGACATGGCTGCCGGGAACGATCGCCTTTGATGCCGACCCGAGTGGGTCGGACGCCTTTGCCGAGGACCTTGCGGCCTTCATCGCAGCCCTCCGGGATGCTGAGACGCGGGGGCGGCTTTTCAGCGGCGACAATCGTGGCGGCGTTCTCGCTCACCACGACGACTGGATGGCGAAGTGCTTCGAGGAGAGCAAGGGGCTGCTCAACGTGTCCCGGTTGCGCCAGGTGTGGAGCCACTTTCGGGAGTTGCCACGCACGGGTGCCGACGTGATGAGCCATGGTGACCTGATTCCCGGCAATGTACTGGTCGCGGGAGACCGGCTCAGAGGCGTACTCGACACCGGCGGCTTCGGCCCGGCCGACCCCGCTTTGGATCTGGTCAGTGCTTGGCACCTGCTGGAGTCAGGCCCGCGGAAGGTGCTGCGGCGGACACTGGCCTGTGACGATCTGGAGTGGGAGCGCGGCAAGGCGTGGGCGTTCGAACAGGCGATGGGTGTTGTCTGGTATTACGTCGATAGTAATCCGACGATGAGCAGAATGGGGCGCCGGACACTCGACCGCATTCTGGAGTCGGTGGAGTGATGTCGCCCCGGTCGTGAACTCGTCGGCGTGATCGCCCGGTTCACGGACAGCTATCTGCTCTGCTACCTCCGAGGCCCAGAGGGCGTCATCGTCGGACTGGCCGAGCAACTGCGCTGAGGCTCAGTGAGGTATGGCTGTCCGGAACAGGTGACCAGAGGGGAAATGCCGCTGAGGGATGAGGGTGAGCCGATTTTCGTGTTCCTCCGCCGCCGTCTTCATGGAGGACCGTCGGCGACGCCGGGATCCTGCATTGCGCCGCTCTGCTCCCGCTGCCCTTCTCCTCTTGGGAAGTGCCCGGCGCACAACGGCTACCGTCTACCGCCCTTCTGCGTCGCCGCGTTCGTGCGTGCACATCCGGGACCCAGGTCGCCGGGAGCGTTGCCGGCGGTGTTCCCGAGCGCACGGTCGCCCATGATGACTTTCTCGGTGCTGCCGGCCCCGGTGGATCGGCTCTTGTACGAAGCCGCCCGGGCGTACGGGCGTTCAAGCCCGCCCCACCGCCTGTCTCCGAATCGTGATGATCGGGATTCCCGGCCCCCTCACCTGCACTGCAGCACCCCCCGCCATGAGCTAAACACTCGGTGTATACATGTCGCGTATACACGGTGTGTAGAGTGCGGGGGCATGTCCATCGGTCACACCCCTTTTAGGGCTCCTGGAGTCCGGCCCGCGACTCGGTTACGACCTGAAGCGGGCCTTCGACGAGGCGTTCGGTCACGACCGGCCGTTGCACTACGGCCAGGTCTACTCGACGATGTCCCGGCTGCTGAAGAACGGCCTGGTCGAGGTCGACGGGATCGAGGCCGGCGGCGGCCCGGAGCGCAAGCGCTACGCGATCACCGACGCCGGCATCGACCGCAGGCGCAAGGACGATCTGGCGGACCAGCTGATCTGCGACCACGCCCTCTTCCACCTGGAGGCGGACCTGCGCTGGCTGGAGCTGACCGCCGCCCGACTCGACAAACTCCGTGAGGCTGTAGCCCAATGACCACTTCTCCTCCTGACTCTCTGCTCACCGCACAGGACCTGCGCAAGACCTACGGGCACACCCACGCCCTCGACGGCGCCGAGTTCTCCATCCACCCCGGCGAGGTCGTCGCCATCATGGGCCCCTCCGGCTCCGGCAAGTCGACGCTGCTGCACTGCCTCGCGGGCATCCTGCCACCCGACTCCGGGTCGATCACCTACAACGGGCGCGAGGTGACGACGATGAGCGACGCCCAGCGCAGCACGTTACGCCGCTCCGAGTTCGGCTTCGTGTTCCAGTTCGGGCAACTCGTGCCGGAACTGACCTGTGTGGAGAACGTCGCCCTGCCGCTCAGGCTGAACGGCACCCCCCGCAAGGAAGCCGAGCGGACGGCGCTCGGCTGGATGGAACGCCTGGAGGTCCACGACCTGAAGGGCAAGCGGCCCGGCGAGGTCTCCGGTGGCCAGGGCCAGCGCGTCGCCGTGGCACGCGCGCTGGTCACTGGCCCCCGGGTGCTGTTCGCCGACGAACCGACCGGCGCGCTCGACTCCTACAACGGCGAGCGCGTGATGGAACTGCTCACCGACGCGTCCCGCTCCACCAACGCCGCCGTCGTCCTCGTCACCCACGAGACACGGGTGGCCGCCTACGCCGACCGGGAGATCGTCGTACGCGACGGCAAGTCCCGGGACATGGAGCGCGCCGTATGAGTCCGAGCCAGTGGTGCAGAGACCTGGCCATGGGAGCCCGGTTCGCCGTCACCGGCGGCCGCGAGGGCTGGGGCCGAGTGACGTTGACAGCGGTCGGCGTCGGCCTCGGCGTGGCCCTGCTCCTGTTGTGCACCGCGATGCCCACCGTGTTCTCCTCCCGCAGCAAGGTGGAGGACGCTCGCCACGCCAACCTGTACTCCCAGGAGGCCCCGCCCAAGGCCGACAACACTCTCCTGATCGCCGCCGCCGACACCACCTGGCACGACGACGACATCCTGGGCCGGCTCGTCGAACCCGAGGGCAGGCGGGCGCCGTTGCCCCCGGGGGTCGAGCGCTTCCCGGGCAAGGGCGAGATGGTGGTCTCCCCCGCACTCAAGGACCTGCTGGAGTCGGACGACGCGAAACTGCTGCGGGAGCGCCTGCCGTACAAAATCACCGGAACGATCGGCGAGAGCGGACTGATCGGCTCCCACGAACTGGTCTACTACGCGGGCGCCTCGGGGATGAAGATCGTGGACGCCTCCCTGGTGACGCGGCTGACCAAGTTCGGCAGACCGGACGCGGATGTGGCGCCCGAGAAGACCGACCCGGTGCTGCTGCTCATGGTCCTGGTCGTGTTCGTGGTGCTGCTGACTCCGGTCGCCGTGTTCATCGCCGCCGCCGTCCGCTTCGGCGGCGAACGCCGCGACCGCCGCCTCGCCGCGCTGCGCCTGGTCGGCTCCGACCGGGGGATGACCCGGCGGATCGCGGCGGGCGAGGCGCTGGCCGGAGCCCTGCTCGGCCTGGCCGTGGGCACCGGCTTCTTCCTGCTCGGCCGCCAGAAGCTCGGCACCGGCGAGTTGCTGGGCGTGAGCGTCTGGCCCAGCTACCTCGACCCCACTCCCGCCCTTGCCGTGCTGGTCGCGGTGGCGGTACCGGTCGCCGCGGTGCTGGTCACGCTGCTCGCGATGCGCGGCGTGGTCATCGAACCCCTCGGCGTGGTGCGCGCGGCCAAGCAACGCCGCCGCCGACTGTGGTGGCGGCTGCTGCCCCCTCCGGCCGGCCTCGCGATGCTCTACCCGATGATCGGCCAAGGCCACGAAAACGGAGACTTCAACCAGTACCTCGTCATCGGCGGCGTCCTGATGTTGCTGATCGGCATCACCGCCCTGCTGCCCTGGGTCGTGGAGGCGGTCGTCGTCCGGCTCGGCAAGGGCCCGCTGTCCTGGCAACTGGCCGTGCGACGGCTGCAGCTGAGCAGCGGCACCGCCGCCCGCATGGTCAACGGCATCGCCGTGGCGGTGGCCGGGGCCATCGCGCTGCAGATGCTCTTCACGGGAACGCAGAGCCAGTACACCGAGAGCACCGGTCAGGACACCAGCCGGGTCCAGATGGAGGTCGACTTCAGCGGTCCCAAGCAACTGTCCGGCATCGAGCGCGAGTTCACCGGCACCAAGGGTGTCCGGGCCGCAGTGGCCCTGGCCAGCTCCCAGTACGGGGACTCACGTCGCAACCCGGAGAACAGCAACGGCCTGACTGTGGCCAACTGCGCCGCCCTGCGCGAACTCGCCACATTGCCCTCCTGTAAGGACGGTGACGTGTTCATCACGCGAACGCGGAGCGGCTACGAGGACCCCAGCAACGCGTCCGAGATCGCCCTGGTGAAGCCCGGTCGGCAGCTCTACATCGACCCGTCGTACGACGGCCCCGATCGCGGCCTCGAGGTGCCCTGGACCGTACCGGCGAACATTCGAGAGGTGAACGCGCGCAAGGACTCACTGCAGGAGTACACCAGCCTGCTGGTCACCCCCGCCGCCCTGCCCCGCGAGGCCGCGCCCGCTGTGATCTCGGACGGTGTCTACCTGCGTCTGGACCCCTCGGTGCCGGACTCCCGGGAGTACGTACGCAACGTCGCCGCCCGCATCGACCCCTTGGCACAGACCTTCGCCTGGTCGGCGACCGAGGAGGACGCCAAGTACGCCTCCATCCGCACCGGCCTGTTCGTCGGCTCCGCCTTCGTGCTGGCACTGATCGGCGCGAGCCTGCTGGTCTCCCAGCTGGAACAGCTGCGCGAACGCAAGAAGCTGCTCTCCGCGCTGGTCGCCTTCGGCACCCGGCGCCGCACGCTCAGCCTGTCGGTGCTGTGGCAGACGGCCCTTCCGGTCGGACTCGGCCTCGTACTGGCCACAACGGTGGGTGTCACCCTCGGCTCGGTGCTGCTGAGGATGACCCGTACGCCGGTGGCCATGGACTGGGCGAGCGTCCTGACCATGACCGGTGTGGGCGCGGCCGTGGTCGGCGTGGTCACGCTGCTCAGCCTGCCACCGCTGCTGCGGATGATGCGTCCAGCGGGCCTGCGCACGGAGTAACTCCTTACATAGCCCGCGAGGTGGGCTCCTGCTGTCAGGAGGAGCCCACCCCGCGGTCGGCTTCAGCATCTACCTCAGGGGCTACCTCGCCTACTGCGACGGGCGCCACTGCCTGGAGGCCGCGGAAGCCATCCGGGTCGCCACCCGGCGGTTCACGAACGGCACACAGGCAACGATGCCTCCCGCGCAGATGGGCGACATCCCCGTGGTGCCGTCCCGGGCTCCGATCCCCAACGCTCCCGTCATGGGCATACGGGCGGACGGAACCGTCATGAGGGGCAGGGCGCCGCAGATCGAGGTCGTCCGGTACACGGCGGAGGGAGCCCCGCTCTTCCCGCCGCGGGCGAGGATTCACGGCCAGATCACCTGGGAGTGGCCCGTGTCCGGGGCGCCGAGGCCGGCGCCACCGCGGTGCTGCCGCCAACAGCTCACCCGGACAGCCGCGTCGGCACGCCGCCGTCCGCGGCGGACGGCGGCGTGCCTCGATTCCTCTCTCACTCCCGCGCGGCATGCTCCTTGAGCCACCGCAGCAGCGCCGCGAACTCCGGGGACATGTCCGTGTCCGACTGGACGAGAACGCACGAGTGGCCGTCCTCCTCGACCGTGATCGAGTAGCTCATGGCATCCGGTGCGCGCCTGCGGGGCTCCGGGGCTCCCGCGGCCGCCTCAGTCGCCGCGGCCACCAGCCGGGACAACTCGGCCGCAGCACTCTCGGGCAGGGCGTGGGTGTCCACAACGTCCGGCGGGAGGCCTGCGAGGACCGGTGCCGCCAGCCCGCCGTGCGTCGCCAAAGTGACCCTCATGGCACCTCTCAGCCGTCCGCCGCTTGCGCTGTTCCCGCAAAGGTGGGCGGTGTCGGCCGCCGGGCACCTCGACGTCAGCCGCCGGCCGTCACGCGTCCCTTGAGCGCGGCCACGTCCCGGCTCAGCTCCTGAACCTGGGCCGTCAGCGCCCTGACTGCCGCGGTCGCGTCCCCGTTCTGGCCGACTGTGCGAGTGCGAGCCCTTGCGAGCCCGGCCGAGACCCCGGTGATCGAGATACCGACCTCCTGCCACGCCCCCAGCACTGCCATCTGTTCGGCGCTGCCGACCTCGTACAGCTCTCCGGCCTTCCGGTACGTGGTGTCCGCGAACTCCTGGAACCGGGTCTCGCTGTTGGACGCCTTGAGAGCCTCGTACCAGATGAGTCCGGGTGCCTCCCACGAGTATCCGCCGATGGTCGCCGCCGTCAGGTAGAACGCCTTGTTCGGAATGCCGGAGTTGTAGTGCACCGCACCCCAGTCTCCCTCGTAGGTGTCCGGCATGTTGACGTACTTGGACATGTGGTCCGGCTGGGGGTCCTTGCCGAACCGTTCGGTGTTCCACGCATGCCCGGGAGCCTTCATCGACCGCAGCGCGTCGGCCTCGATCTGAGGCGTGAAGACCTCACGGCCGATCAGCCAGTCTGCCTGCCCGGCAGTCTGACCCAGCGTCCACTGCTCGACCATCGCCCCGAACACGTCCGACATGGACTCGTTCAGCGCTCCGGACTGGTTGTGATACACGAGCCCCGTGGTGTGCTCGGTGACCCCGTGCCCCAGTTCATGGGCGATCACGGAAAGCGAGCCCGTGAGGTCGGAGAAGACGCGACCGTCCCCGTCACCGAACACCATTTGGCGCCCGTCCCAGAAGGCATTGGCGAACTCGTAGCCGTAGTGGACGTATCCGTCCAGACGCATCCCGTGACCGTCGATCGAGTTCCGGGCGAACACCCGCTGGAAGAAATCCCGTGTCTTGCCGAGCATGTCGAATGCCCGGTTGACGGAGACGTCGGCCGACTCCGGCCCGTCCTCGGACCGCGCCAGAACCGCGAAGGGCAAAGACGTGGTGTTCCGGCAGTCGTAGATCGTCCTACGAGCGTTGCCGGGAGTGGCGACACCGGGGAAGGCTGTTCGGACCGCTCGCTCGCCCCGCAGGTGGGCCGTGGTGAGCATGGTGTTCAGCGCGGCCTGGCGGACCTCGCTGTCAACATCCTTCAGCAATCTTTCGAGCAGATACGGAGGGGTTATGCAGTGGTGTCGAAATTCGCTGGTCATCGCGGTACTCCGTGATCCAGGGGGAGTCTGTTCCTCGCTGCGCGAGCGGCGCCCCACCCCGCACGCGGTCTCCATCGCAGCGTCATGGTGTGAGATGTCTCACATGCCCATCATTGCACGTTCCGGGCTCGACGCCACATTGCGTCTCCCTGGTGCGGAACGGCCT
This sequence comes from Streptomyces viridochromogenes DSM 40736, assembly GCF_000158955.1. Classification (GTDB taxonomy): domain Bacteria; phylum Actinomycetota; class Actinomycetes; order Streptomycetales; family Streptomycetaceae; genus Streptomyces; species Streptomyces venetus. Next base: position 8,580,099 of record NZ_GG657757.1, read on the forward strand.
CAAATTTGCGCCTTCAAACAACACGCCCAACAGTCAATTCGCGCCCCCCGCTCGTTTCCAGACCGGCCGTCAGCTCTGCCATCGCTGGCCGACCCGCCGTACGAACTAGGACGGGGTAGCCCCTGTTGCCGGCGTTCAGAGGTCAGGCAGAAAGAGGGGTTCAACCGGCACAACTGTTGACCGCTCACCTACCGGTCCAGTTCGAGGCGGCCGATAAGCAGATTCCCTGCCCCACCGTTCCGTGGCGGGCGCCGCCAGGAATTCGTTCCCGCCGGGAACCCAGTCGAGGTTCTCGGCCCTGTGGTAGTACACGCGCTGGTCTTGCCCGGCTGGTCGGCGAAATTTCCGGGCCGTCGCAGCGAACCACCAGACGCGTGCCCATGACCATCCCCCCGCGTCAGGGCGCGGAGCAGAAGGCGCGCAGACCAGGCGGAGCGGCGCCCGCGGCACGGTCCGCCGGTCAGAGCGCCATCACGCCGCTGCCGGTACTCCACGCAGAGGACGGCCCTCACGTCATGAAGCCGAAGACCACACACGACTGCGATGTCAGCGGCACCTGTCCGGCGGAATGCTCACACGACGTTCCAGCTGTCTTCGCCGAGCCAGCCATCGGGGTCGGTGAGTTCATCGGGGACGTCGAGGGTCGGTGTCATGATGGATTCATGGCTGGACCGCGCCACGACGGCGTAGAGCTTGAAAGTATGTACAGCGAAGGCATCGAGCTTCGATTTCAATCGTGGCCCGACGGCCACGATGAAGGAATCAGAGCTCTCGCCTCCTTGAAGAGTCCACTCGATAATCCACAAGTAGGTTCGCTCTTCGGTGTGGTCCTTGACGATCACATGGCGATCGTCATGCAGCCCCGCCCTACGGGCCGTGAACGTTCGCGCAGCAGGAAGAAGTTCTTCGGAGACGAACCGATTGAACGCCTTCTCGTCCGCCTCAGGGCGCAGCGTAATGTGATGAATGCAAATCGCCATGCTTTGTCCTTCTGATGATGCGTCTGGAGAAAACGTCCGGACGTGGTCCGGGCGTCGTGGATGAGGAAAAAAGGAACCAGGCCCTTCTGGGCGTGTCCGGTGGATGTCGTCGTCGAGGTCCTTTCCGCTGCCGCCCGTCCCTCTTGTGCCCGGAGAGGAATTCCCGGCGCGACACCAGAACGTCGACTCGGGCCCCTCAGGGGAGACGTCATGAGCCCTGGTTACCGTACGGAGCGTTCCCTTCACGTCCGGCTGGCTCTGCCCGCGATGCGATTCCGCCCCGATGGGCTACACGTCCGGCTGCGACCGGACTCCTGGGCCGAGACGCTCCCGCTCCCTGTGATGCCGTGTGCGGCCTTTCAGACGGTGTGAAAAAATCGAGGTAGTCCTTGAGAAGCCCGGACGCCTTGACCGAAGGCGGGGGCTTCGAACGGAGGTGAGAAACATGGCGGCCGCTGATCCAAAAGCCACCCACGGAATGCTGGTGGTGGGGGAGGAGACGGCGTACCTCTCTCACCTGCCCATGTTCATGCGACCCCACGACTTCCAGGTCCTGCTGGAGGCCGCCTTCACCAACGATGCGGGCGACGCGCAGCAGGTGTACGCCGACGACCGGCGGACGACCGGGACAGCCGTCTACACGCTGAGACCCGAACGCTTCGTCCTGACCGAGCTCGTCGGCACAGACGGGCAACCCGCGCGCACGTCGTTCACCGGCACCCTGTTCCGCGGCCACTTCGAACGCGGCGGAACAAAACTCCTGGACCCGGTGACCGTCGAGGTGCGGAACGTCGTTCACTTCCGGCGGTTCGACCACCACGCCGTCCGCCCCACGGACCTGACCTACCTGGCCTTCGGCAAGGGTGACGAGCAATTCCTCGCGCACCTCGTCACCATGCCCCCTGACTTCGACCACATCGTTGCGATGCGGCAGGCCCCCGGTGCCTCACGTGCCGAGCTCACCGACGAAGTGCTGCGGAAAGGGCCGGCCCTCGCGATCGCCGCAAGGCCCGACGGCCCGGACGACAGACTGCGAGAGGGCGACCAGGTCGCGGCGGACTTCGTCGGAGACGGGCCGGCCGGAAGCGACCTGCGGCTCGTCACGGGACGGGAGTTCTACCTCGAGGAAGGGGAGCTGGCAGCAGGCGAGCACTCACACTGAAACCCCGCGTCACAGCTCGCCCTCGGCGCAGCCGAACTCCGGCCCTGGAGGTGTCCGCTCCCGTCGGGCAGCGGGTTGCGCATAGCCGGCACCTTCTGCACCTTCCCAAGGCGGCGATGCAGGCGGGCCGGCCCCTGCGGGCGGCGGGCCAAACGTATCGCCGGGCCGTCTCCTACCTGCTCATCCTTCGCTTCCTCGTCCATGCAGGGAGTTTCCTGCGGCGGCCGCCCTCGCCGATGCCCATCACAGGAAGGGCTCCAGATTCTGCCTACGTGGTCATCTTCGTGTCTAGCAGGTGCCCAGGCGATGAGTTGGTCAGTTGATCGGATGTACCTGTCCCATTAGTGATCACCGATGCCCGGGTTCGAGTCGGCGACCTTCGAAGGGCCGCCGCCCAGGGGTTCACCCGCTTGACGCAACGCATCCCCTGCCCGCCTTGCCGGTCCCCCACCCTGCGGTGATTCTGGGAGAGGACCATCCCCGGCCCGGGTGTGCAGGAATGTGCCCAGGAAGGACGCCACGGTGCCTGACTCGACGGTGCGGGCAGGGCTGCTCGAGCCTCGGCCGCTCAACCGATTCGGCCCGCTCGACTCGGCTCCCACGATGGTGCGCCGAGCAGAGGACGCTCATGACGACTGGCTGCGCGAGACCTTGGGCATCGGCTCTGCCGCCGCCCCGGCCGTGCTGGCCGCGGCCCGGCGTCCGGCGGCCCCGATGCACGCCCTGGGCGCAGTCCTGGAGCTCACCCCCGACCTGCGGGAGCGCACCTTGCGCACGCTGATCCACCCGGGCGACGAGCGGCTGGTCGTCACGGACGTCGTCCCCACCGACGAGCGAATCATGAGCGGCGAACCGTTCGCCCTGCGCGTGTGGTTCGCCGCAGCCCCGCTCAATCCGCCCCGTCTGGTGCGGGTCGCGGTCGAGTGGGCGGGTGACACGTTCGTCAACGAGATCCTGCTCGACGGAGAGGATGCGGCCCGCGGGTATATCGACGTGCCGTTCGGCGAGGACCAGACGCTCCCCGTCGGAGCAGCGTCGTTCGAGGTGACCCTCTACAACGCGCTGGGCGCGCGGGCCCGCTTTCGTACGACGTGCGCCGTCCTGCCTTCCAACCCCTTCTCACTGGACCTCGGGCCGGACGGCGCGTTCGTCACCGGGACCTGGAGCGCCCGCGGGGTCCGGCACGGCGACGCGTACGACACCGGTATCGCCGTCACGCTGTCCAACGGAGACGCCGGCGCGGTACGGCTTCCTGCCGGGTTCCACTGGAAGTTCTGGGACGGCGGAGTGGGCGGCACTCTGGTGGAGGAGGGCGACGGAGCCTTCCCCGGCGGCACGATCGAGGTCCCCGGCCACAACACCTGGCGCGGCACGATCGGGGTCCACTCGCCCGTCAACTCCGGGATCTTCAAGCATTATGAGGCCCGCAACGACATGACGATCGAAATCATCATGTCCGGCCCCTTCGGACCGGCGGTCGGGACGATCACCTGTCGCACCATGTTCCACTACGGGGTCAACATCACCCGGGTGGCCACCGAGGACTTCACCAACCAGGAGTACACGGACCTGGGCACGGCGGTGAACCGCACGCGCACCATCTACGAGCGAAGTGACGTGAGCTTCGACGTCCAGTGGCGGGGCATCGCACGGGCGAACGTCGGTGGATACCAGATCATCGACAGCTTCGCCGAATTCCACCAGCTGCTGGCGGACTGGTCCGGGCCGGACACCAACCAGAACATCGACGCCTTCATCGTCCAGAGCATCGCCATCGCCGGGACGGGCGTCGACGGAATCGACGGCAGCATCCCCGGACCGACCTCGCACGCGGGGCCCGACAGCGGCCTCACCGCCAGCAAGTGCGGATATGTGGACGCGAGCGGGATCCGGCGACTGCATTCCGAATACCTGGGCATGCTCATCGGCCATGAGCTCGGCCATTATCTGGGCCTGGTCCATGTCAACGACGCCGGGAACCTCATGCTGCCCAGCAGCGGCACCAACGACATCGCCTTCACGTACGGGCAGTACGGCACCATGATCCACCACGGATGGGTGAGGATCGACTGACATGAGCGATCAGCCTGTGAGCTCGGAGCCGGAGCTTCCGATCCCCGGTGGCAGACACCGGCCCTCGGTCACCGTGGGCCGCAGCGGCATCCCCGCCCTCCGCGTCCGCGAGCGGGTGGAAACGATCCTGCGCACCCACGACTTCGCCGAGGCGGAACGGGCGTTCGGCGAGATGACCCCCGAGGACCTGGCGGTGGTGCGCGTGATCGCGCAGGAAGGCGCGGCGTCCGGCATTGAACCGCCCGTGCGCTATGCCGCCATTGCCGCGCTGGCGCGGCACCCCTCGACGGCGAACCTCAACCTCCTCACCGACCTGGCCCGCCTCGGCGAGGACTTCTACGTCCGGGGCCACGCCGTGCTAGCCCTCGCCCACACCGGCTCATACGCCCACCTGGCGCCCATCCTCGCCGCGCTGGAGGCAACGGAGCCGTTCGAGCGGACCGCGGCGGTGAAGGCACTGCACCACCTGGCGACCGTGACCTCCGAGGACGCAGTACGGGCACACGCACTGGCCGGCGGTGGCGAGGAGGCGATGCGCCGCCTGGACGCGGCCCTGGCCGAGGCGGGGCGCCCCGCCGAAGCGAGGAGGGAACCGCGTGTGACAGAAGCGGACCCGGGCGGACCCACCACGTCGTAGCCACCTGCAACGCCTATACCTGACTGTTGGCCAGGTCGTTCGAGTGAAGTTCTCTCAGGGTGATCATTTCCAGATTCCGTTGAGGACGAGCGCCGCTCGTGCGATGTCGCCGATCCGGCAGAGGCTCAGAGTCATGCGCTTGAGGGTGCGCCGGCGTTCCTTGAGCCCGGCGGCGGCGCACTCACCCAGGACCCGGACCCCTGCGCAGCAAACAGGCCGACCACTTCCAGCAGCCAGCAGCCGACGGCGCACGATGGAGGCGGTCGTGGCGGAGAACAGCCAGGACGATCAGGCCGATCCAGCCTGGCGGGAGCTTGCGCCAGCGGGAATTCAGGGTTGAACGACACTCAGTCCCGCGAACATCGGCCTCGCCCGGTGACCTATCGATCAACACACACGCCCGCGCAGGAGAGACGCCGCCCGCACACCGCGGCTCCGCGAAACAAGCCCCGGCACGCGCGCGACGTCCCTCGAATGACGTACCCCACGGTCCTTTGATTGCCTGGAACCAAGGGAGTCGCAAAGTCCGCGAACGGAGGCGGCCTGTACAGGCCGGGCACCATCCAGACGTGTGTCATGGAGGCGTGCCCGTCGGGGGCCTCCATGAAGGCAGACATCGACGCTGCTGTGGCCGAGACTCGGACGGTGCTGGAACAGATCCATGCCCATGCGCCGAACGCGACCATTTCGCTGATGGGCTACCCACTGCTCTTCAGTCGCACTGTGCAGTGCTCGATATTTGAGCCGAAGCACGATAGCTGTCACCAAAGCAGTTTTGTTGGCACCGAGATCGATGGCGCCGGACCGGTCATCGCCTGGTACGTGTGTGCAGGGCAAGCGCGCTAGCAAGCGCGAGTGCGGCCGATCCGAGCAGTGCGAGCGTGCCTCGCGAGCTGACCACGCGGTATGGGCCGACGGCCAGTACAGAGCGCCGTGCCTGGATGGACAGCGCACTTCCGGTGCTCTGGATGGACCCCAGCGACACCAGGGACATGGCGGAGCCGATCGAGCCGACGGACAGTGAAGAGCCGATGGAGCCGATGGATAGCGCGCTGCCGACCGAACCGATGGACAGCACGGACCCTACGGAGCCGATGGACAGGAATGAGTCCTTCGACCATAGGGAGAGTGAGGAATCCCCGACTGTTGTTCGGGAGGGAAAATGCGCCATGGGGTCATTGTGCCGCGAGAGGAGCCAAGGCCGACGTACCCAGTGACAACAACCTCGCCAGTCTCCGCTGGTGACAAGCAGTGTGCTGATCCGATGACATCAAGCTTGCCGCGACCGACGCGGAACCACAGGTCAACATCGCCCCTGGGTGACACCTATCGTGCTTCGGCACAGTATTGTGACTGAGCGCTCCAGTTGGCCAGTTGAGCACGGTAGTTGGTCATTTTGGTGCTCGTCCGGCCGTCGATGTGGTCAGCCTTCTGCGTGATCCCGGTCTGAGCCGGGACACCTGTCCGACGTCTGTTCAGCGGGAGGCGAAGCCGTCGCGGCGGCGCAGCAGCGCGGTCGAGTTCACGGCGTCGGTCACCGCTTCGCGCGCGCCGGGCAGTCGTACTGCGCAGCGGCGCCTTGGTGGGGATGCAGGCCCAGTAGGAGCATTCACCACCAACGAGGTCCTGCTCGATCATGGCCGCGCTGAGCCCGGCGTGGGCCACTCGGTCGGCGACGTTCTTCCCGACCAATGACGATGATGGCCAACGCGCTGTCGACACTGGTGGTGCGGTCGGTCATGTCAGTTGCTCCCACCGGCGCTCCGGCTGGCGTTGTGTCCGAGGCGCAGCGCAGAGACGAGGAAGAAGATGCCGCCAAGCAGGGCGTAGCCGGCCAGATTGCCTAGCGAGGAGTGAGGGACAGCGGCCTGCCGGAGGAACGAGATCCCGGCGAGCGCGGAGATGCTGCCGCTGGCGATCATCGCCCACTGGCCTCCGAGGGCGCGTCGCCGCAGAGCGATGATGAGCTGGACGAGGCCCGCTGCGACGGCCCAGACCCCCCACACGCGCAGGACACCCGGAATGCCGGAGGTGACCGCGAAGACCAGTCCGACGGCGGCGAACACACTGATCCCGATGTTGACGTAGAGACCAAGAACGGACCGGCTCGCTCGGGGAGGAGCGGGCATCGACGACGGCGGCGCCCACGTCGAACAGCGGGTAGATCACGAGCAAGGTCGCGCTCACCGGCCCGATGCTCGACGCGGTGAAAAAGAGCACGGCGGACCAGATCAGAGCGAACCCGAAACGAACGAGGTAGAGCCGACGAAGCGCTGACGCGACGGTGGCAGGGGCAGGGGCAGGGGCAGGGGCAGGGGCAGGGGCAGTAGTCGTGGTCATGACTGTTCCTTTCCAAAGAATGCCGTTGGATCCGGTGTCCGCTGACGTGGAGCGGGCAAGGGCATGCCCGCCGGACTCCTGGTAGAAAGACCGTTCTCTCTTGCGGCATGGAGCCTGACACGACTCCTCGGCGATTGCAAGACCGATCGTTCTTTCTGCTATGGTGGGGTCATGGCCACCCGGACACGTCCCGCGCCCGACAACCCGAACGGCAGCTCATCGGGAGGGCCGGTCCGCTCCGAGGCGCGAGAGCGGCTGCTGTCCACGGCCAGCGGGCTGTTCTACCGCGAAGGCATCAGGGCGGTCGGGGTCGAGCGGATCCTCGCCGAGGCCCCGGCCACGCGGGCGACGTTCTACCGGCACTTCCCCTCGAAAGAAGACCTCGTCGTCGCCTACCTGCGCGGCGTCGACACCGACATGCGGGCCGGCGTGCAGGCCGCCATCGAGGCCGCACCGTCCCCGGCCGACGCACTGCGCGCGATCGGGACCGCCGTCGCCGACAGCCTGGCCTTGCCGGAGTTCCGCGGCTGCGCGTTCCTCAAGGCCGCCGCCGAGTACCCCGACCCCGAAGATCGGGTGCGCCAGGTGATCCTCGATCACCGAGCCTGGTACACGACCACGCTCACCGAACTCTTCGCGCAGGTCTTCGGGAACTCACCGCGTCGCGGCAAACCAGAACACGCCGCCCGGCATTTCGTCATGATGCGCGACGGCGCCATGAGCGGCGCCCACCTCGACGGCGTCGACAGTGTTGGCGCCGCGTTCCGCCGCGGCGTCGAAGGCCTGCTCACCGTCCTTCACTGAGACCCACACAGCATCGGGCCACGAAGCAACACACAGCGACTTCGCCGCCGGGGTTGGTAGTCGCCCCGTTCCGGGGCGCATCGGCATCGTGAGGTCGCGCAACGAAACGCGCGGTCGAAGCCGGATGAGCACCGACGTGGCCAGCTACCGGGCTCAACTGTCCAACTGAGGTGCTCAGTCACAGTTGCTCTAGGCGCTGGCACTGGCCGTCCATGAGCCCGTTGGGGCCCGATCTTCAGGAACGGCTGAGGGCACGGGTGATACCGGCTGCGATCGTTGTCGCGAGTAGCCAGCCGGTGATGATCAACGCGTAGCCGAGCCACTGGTACCAGCCGTGGGCGGAGTAGGCGTTCTGCTGCCCGAAGTCGATGATCGGCAGGAGGAGGTCGAGGGCGTAGATGACCGGACTGAAGTCGGGCGCCTCACCCGCTTTGAGCGGAGTGGGGCGGTGCAGCGCGAAGGCGAGCGTGCCGAGGAGCATCAGGGAGAAGAGCCAGCCGGCGGCCCGTATCGGGCGGAAGCCGTAGCCGACGGTGACGTCCTGTGCGTAGCCCCACAAGCGTGCATGGGCGGGGAGAGTGGCACGATGGCGACGCTGCTTGGCGAGTTGGACAGTACGCGCGGCCGCGTCGTCCCCGACGCGGCGGTAGGAGGCCGCGAGCTGCTCGTAGGCGTGCGGTACGAATCCGTCGGCATCGCGTCTCAGCAGAGCCAGTCGTTGGGCGGCCGGCAGGCGTGGGGCGAGTGCCTCGTAGTTCAGCCCCTCCAGCCGTATGCGGTCGGGCCAGACCTGAGGATGAGCCTCGATGACCTTGAAAGTGGAGTAGTGCATCTTGACGTCGCCCACTATCGGGTCGGCGTCCCGGAGTGTCAGCACAGCGGCCTCGCAGTTGCTGATGCCCAGCGCGACGCCGCCTGGGTTGCGGAGCCGGGCCTCGATGAAGGAGATCCATCCGGTGGTTTTGGCGCCGGTGAGCCGCACCCTGCCCTCAGCAGTGAGGCCGCCTGCGTTGAGAACGGTTCCGACGGCAAGGTGAGCGGCGTCAAGGGCATCGCCTCGCGCGTTCGTGACCTGAGCGTCTTCCAGGTTGACCGAGCCCTCGATGCGTGCGGCTTCGAGTCGGATGCCGCCGCGGGCTACCAGACGAGCTGCCAGGAAGTCGCCACCAACGGAGAGAGACTGACAGCGTAGAGCGGTCCCGCCGACAGCCCGCACCACCGCCGCCTCAAGATCGATCAGCCCACTGACGGTGGCACCGTCCAGGCGCACCTCACCGTGGGCCACCAAACCGCTCGCCACGATGTCGTTATCGACGACGCAGTGGTTCAACGCCAACACAGACCCCTGTCCTTCGCCGACCTGCGTGCCCAACTGCGCCCGCTCCAGAGAGAGGACCCGGGAAACCCGGGCGGACCCCAGAGCCACCAAGCCGCTGACACGGCACTCAGCCAGCCCCAGCCCTCCGCCGAACTCGGCTCCGATGGCCATCAGCCCCGGTAGAAAGGATCGGGCAAGGCACACCTGCCCGAGTTGTGCCGCATACAGGTCGGGAGCGGAGTCGAAGAAGCAGCCTGTCAACAGCAGGGGCGAGTCGACGTTCCCGTGCCGCAGATTCCACCGCCCGGAAATCCGCGCGCCTTCGACCACGAGCATCGCCACCTCGTCCTCCGCGCGTGGGCAGCCGAGCACGATGGCGCGCAGTACCTCACCCCGTACGGTCCTTTCCGGTCCCCAACCCACCCCCTCCGCTGGATCATCGTCGGGCGAGGAGCGGAAGTCGACGACCTCACCGCGCGGGAAGGCGTCCCAGACGCGGCGTTCGGCAGCGGTGAGCTCGGTGATCTCCACCGCAGGACTCTGGCTCGCCGCCGGGCCGGGCGTCAAATTCAATGACGCCAGCAAGCAGGCGTTGCCACTTCTCATCGACATTTCCGTGCAGTGGGGCCGAGGAGGCCGGCGATAGTGCCGCTGGTGGCCTTGGCGAGGGTTGGTGGTGCGGCCGGCGTACTGGAAATGCCCTCCGTCGTCGTACTGTCGAGCTGCAGACTGCGAGGTGTCTGCTGCTGTGCTGCGATGCCGTCTCCAGGACCGGTCCGTTCGGCTTCCAGCCGAACTTTGCCAATGGCCTGCCGAAGCGCGCGGTGTGCTGGAGCCTGACGGTATGACGACCGCCACGAGCCGCCGTACGAGAAGGAACTGAGGTGCCGTCCCTCGTCAACCGACTCATCGCCGGCCGCCAGATCACCGCGATGCATATGCTCCTGCAGTGCTCCACTGGCGCGGTGACCCTGCGGCAGGGGCCCGCCGCAGAACCGGGCACGGCCCCGGCCTGGTTCGCCTTCCTGCGCCCGGCACACTCCGAGGGTCTGCCCGACTGGCCCGCCACCGTGGGCCACACCGACAAGGGCCTGATGCTCGACTGCGGGACCATCCTGGACTTCCGGCCGGCGGACCAACTTCTCCAGTCGCACGCCGACCTGTGGCTGACGCCTATGACTGGGGTGCAACCGCCGGCACGCAACGACGTCGACGTCCTGGACCGGACCTACCAAGTGCTGGACGCCCGCTTGGAAGCAAGCACCGACAGCGAGAACGACCCCCTCCAGAGCGTTCGACTGATGGTGGGCATGGCCCGCGGGAGCGCAGCCGAGGGCAACCTCTTCCGGGCAGCCCACAGCCTGACCTTGTGCGAGTCGCTCGTCCAGCGCCTTTGACCCCCGGGATCGGCTCACGCACACCCGCTTCGATCGGGCAGTCAGCTGTCCTGCTGGCAGCCTGAACTCCCGCCCCCAGCCCCTTGGAGAACGCGTGGACCTCATTGCCACCGGCGAACCCGTCATGACGCAGGACGACACTCAGGTCCACGTCGGCATCGACCTTCAGCAGGGCACGCTCACCCTCACCCGGAACGGTAAGGACTTCGCGGCGTACCACGCCCTGGTGATGTTCGCCTCTGCCGACGCGAGCCCGTGGGCAGCGCAGCATGTCAAGTTCACGGCCCACGGAGCCGGACGGCAAGTCCGTGGGTTTGACCGTGGACCTTCTCAACGACTCCGGGGACGGCCCTCGATTCGGAGTTCCCGCGGCGATCTGGAAGGTCGTAGGCCTCGCCGCGACCTCCGCCGGGGACATCGGCATCACTTACTCGCCTCACGGCCGCACCTGATGTAGGCGTGTCGCGAACGGCGTGTCGGTGAGAACCGACCGTGCACCCTTCCTGGCGAGGTCGTCGGTGCTCGCCCCGTCGGCACGCAGATGTGCGAGGCCGTGCGCCCATGGAGTTCGCCAGCGCACCGTACGAGCCACCCTGCGCGGCGTGCTGGCGCATGGCGGCGTCTCGGATTTCCTTCAGCTGCGTCAGCAGTCCGTCGGACATCAGGATGGTTGGTGGCTAACGCGCTCGAAGCCGCCCTGTCCGGCGACATCCCGAGATCGCCGCCGCGTACCTGCCGCAGAGCTTTTCCGGACCAAGAGCTCGTCCTTGGCTGTAGTTCGCGCAGGGCCCAGGCGGCTTCGAGGTTTCGCCCTCCTTTGCCAGGGCCGGGCGGCAACGTCTTCATTTGTGGTCGCGCAGGAAGGTAGGGATCTCGTCGGGGATCGGGTAGTTCGGCAGGGGGGCTGGCTTGTCCTGAAGGAACGCAGTGATGACGGCGACAGCCCGGTCGTTGTTGTCGTCGAGGCCGTTCCACATGTGGTGTCCGACTCCAGGCATGTACTGCGTGCGCTGGAGGGCGGGGTCATTGGCAAGCGCGGCGGTCGCCCATTGACGGACCTGGGAGGAGCACTCGGCGATCATCAGCATCGCGGGGGTCCGTGAGCGCCTCAGTTGCGGGGCGATGGAGGGTGAGTCCTTGACCGTCTGCTGGATGCGGAGGCTGGCGGCGGGACTGAAGGAGAAGTTCTGTGCGGTGTCCTCGGTGGGGATGCGGTGAGCGTCGCGCGCGCAGTAGGCGGATGCGGTGTCGCTGCCGAGGTCGGCGGCGGTGAATGCGTTGTCGCCTTCGGCCTGCCCGATCAGTCCGGTGTCGGGGGTGAGAAGTCCGAGTCGCATGAGGCCGAATGACACGGCGTAGCGGGGAACGTGCGTCGATCGCGGTCCGGTCGGTGCCGGCGCGAGGCCCCGTGCGGATGCTCGGCCCTTGTGCCCGGCGATGTGTGCGGTGGGGCCGTCCATGGGCCCGGGCTCAGCGATGATCGCCCGGTGCAGGCGTGCGGCGACGCCAGGGTCGGCCAGGGCTCGGGTGAGCACGACTCCGCCTGAGGAGAATCCGAGGATGTCGACCTTGCCCTTGTCCAGGTGGTCGACGAAGGCGGCGAGGTCACGGACCGATCTGGAGATCGTGTACTGGTCCATGGTGAGGAGGTCGCTTCGTCCGCCACCGGCCTGTTCGTAGGCGTAGACGTCGTAGCCCTGGCGTGCCAGGAGTCGCAGAAACCGGTGGTCTTGCACCGAGATGCCGCGGACGGGTCCTCCGTGGAGGTACACGAACGGGACGGGATGCTGGGGGCCGGGGTTCGCGGGCGGGTAGTGATACACCGCGACCCGGCTGCCCGTGGCCAGGTTCCAGTGCTGAGTGGACACGAACGGCAGTGCGGGCGGGTACCGCCGGGCCGTCGGCACGGTCGGGATGCAGACCGTCGCCGTCAACGCCGCCGCGACGATCACCGGCAGGAACGGCACGAGCCTCGCCCGCCAGGTGCGGTGCCGGCCCCGCCACAGCGCGAGGACAGTCCCGGCCCCGAGGGTCGTCAACCACGCGGCGAGCCCCGAACCTGCCCCGTCCGTGAGGGCGATCAGTGCAAGAAAGACGACGACCAGCGTCACGACGGCGGCCAGGGCCAGCAGTAAGCGTCCGGTGAAGCGGACGAGACGTATGGCGGACGTGGGCACAGCGGACCTCCAACAGTTTCAGAACACCGTTTCAAAACGACGTTATCAAAGAAGGTAGGCTGCTGACCGTGGGTAGGCCCAGAACGAACGACGAGGCCGTCAGAGAGCGGCTCGTGGAGTGCGCGACCGAGATGCTCGCCACCCGTCCGCGAGAGTCGGTCACGGTCCGCGCCGTGGCCGCTGCTGCCGAGGCGTCGACGACGGCGGTGTACTCGTTGTTCGGTGGCAAGGACGGGCTGATCGGTGCGGTCCGCGACAGAGCCGTCGCCGGCCTGTTCCAGGATGTGTCGGCGGTGCAGACGTCCGCGGACCCTCTCGCCTACCTCTACGCTCTGGCCGTCGCCTACCGTCGTTGGGGGTGCGGACACAGCCACCTGTACACGGTGCTCTTCGGCGGTGTGCAGTCCTTCGACCCGTCGGGAGAGGTCGGTGCCAGTGACCCGATCCGTCCGCTCCTCTCAGCAATCGATCGTGCCTTGACGGCGTCCGTCCTCGCTGGCGACGCAACGGCGATCGCCCTGTCGATCTGGGCAACCCTGCACGGGCTCGTGACCCTCGAACTGGCCGGAGCCCTCGACGCCACCACGGCCGAGGCCGCATTCCGCTCGTCGATTCACGCCACGCTGCGCGGATGGACGACCGCGGAGGTGTTCCGCAGTCTTCGCCAAGCCGAACTCGCTCGGTGACAGGACCAGGGCCGGTATCCGGACTCTCTCGATCCTGGCTGAAGCAGTGGTGAGCTTGGCCATCGCGGCGTCAAAGCTGACTTGAACTTCCTCGGCCTCGCCAAGCCAGCCGTTGGCGCGGGCCTCACGAATTGCGCTCGTGGAGGTTCTGGATGATCTCCAGGAGGCGGGGCCGCTGGCGAGGATCCATCTGGAGGACCGGACAACGGATGCAGGCGTGCTGGATCTTGCCGCCGTTGGCGTCGCGAAGGCGCTTGATGATGCTGGCCAGGACGCTGGCGAGTTCGGGGCTGACCAGCACCCCGCCACCGCAGCCCCCGCGTGGTTGGCGTGGACGAATACGCCCAGCACAAGGGCCGTATCTACGGGACCGTGCTGGTCGACGTCGAGACACGTCGCCCGGTCGACCTCCTTCCCGACCGGGGGGGGACACGCTCGAGGTCTGGCTCGCGGGCTGGTGTCTCGGGAGAAAGACAGGGGCTGACGTTTACCCGGACCATCACCACTCGGGTTCCACCGCGTTCCCTGCCCTCAACTCTCCCACGGGGAGGCAGAACCAAGCCCGCGGCGTTCAGGGCGACCTGGTGACGGGTGCGCTGGACAGGCAGTCGTGCACCATAGACAGGAGCTCCTGGTCCGTGAGACCGAACTCTCGCGCCTGGGTAACGAGACCGTGCACGGCCTCGGTGAGCCGTGCCTGGTCCGCGATGCCGGGCGCCGCGGTGATCACCGCGCCCCGGCCACGGCGCAGCTCGATCAGGCCCTCGTCACGCAGTCGCTGGTAACCGCGGAGAACTGTGTGCACGTTGACGCCCAGCGACTCGGCGACCTCGCGGGCAGGCGGCAGTCGCTCTCCCGGGGCTGCCGTGCCGTTGGCGATTGCTCCCCGTACACAGGCGGCGATCTGCTCGCCCAGCGGCACGGGAGAACTCGGAAGCACCCGAAACAGCATTCCTACTCACGCTCCCGCCACGTGGCGATTTACCAGGCCGTTGAGCAGCGCAGCTGCGGTCGTCGAGTCGTCGACGGTGACCACGTATTCGCGTCCCCCTGCCGTGCGGACCGATAGCGCTTCCCCCGAACGCAACACCACGCCCCGCCGGTTCGGGCGTATCCGATAGCCCCAGCCGCCGAAGTCCCCCATAGCGTTGACCTGGATGCTGCTGGCCCTGACGATGCTGCCGAGCGGCAGGGCCAGGCGAGGCCTGGGCAGGACCGTCGAGGCAACGGTAAGTCCGCGCCGGTCGACGGTAACCCGGACACCGGCGAACGGTGCACAGGTAAGACCCAGGACGAGCGGCAGGAGTCCCGCCTGCCAGGGACCGAACGCCACGGCGAACAGCCCGCAGAGTGTGACGACGCTGGCCGGGAACAGCAGTGCGCGGGAGATTATGGTGCGACTCCAGGCCGCAGCCTCGCCCTCGGTCAGCAGTAGGGCAGGGGACAGCCTCCTCGTGGACGCGGAGCGCGGCCCGCCGCTCGTCAACCACCAGGTCAGCGCGCCGGTGGCCAGGCCCGCGAGCAGTAGAACGGCCATATGCCACATCGGCAGTTGCACTTCAGTCGGATCCTGGACGTCCGTGTTGACAAGGACGGTGAGGACTAAGGGATAGCCGAGCGTGACTGCTGTGCCTGCGCCGATCGCGGCGGTCAACCTCGCCCCACGGCTCTCCTTGGAGACCAGGGTCAGCACTGTGAACAGCAGCCCAAGACCAACGAGCAGGCCACTGCCGAACCACAGCGCGGCGGTCCGGCTCGTGAAGCCGTCAGCCCCACCATCCCCCGAGAAGTGGGTGGCGATCCGCCCGGGCAGCCGGTCGTAGCTCGCCAGAAAGATACCGACGTAGGCGGCAGTAGCGACGCCGAACGGAACGGCCGTCAGGGTGCACCTGCGAATGACGGTCATGACGCCCTTTCGTGTCATTGTTCCACCCGCTGCCCTCGACGGGCGTGCCCCAGGCCGGACAGATGCCGGCCTTCGGGGACGCGCGGGCCAGCGCCCTGCTCGCGAAGGCCGCCGCGGCCGGGCTGAAGCCGAAGTCGGACACCGAACTGCTGCCCGTGCTGCTGGAGCTGACCGGCTCGAACATCCCAGTCAACAAGTGGCCGACCCAGCTGAAGTGCCTGTTTCGGGCTCGAGGGCCAGGTTCCTGTGACGCAGGTCACGGAGAAACGGTGACAGGGTGTTGTCGCGGACAGCTGCGACTGTCGACGGCATGACGATCATCGATAAGGACTGCCTCGCCGAGACCCTGGCATTCAACGAGCAATTCGCGGCTGCTGCCGCGAGCCGTCCCACTCGCGGGGAAGCGCCGGACGCAACCGTGCTGGCGCTCCTGCGGCGTAACCGACTCGGCGGCCACACACCACCGGTGAGACTGTCGCACGGCCAAGACCGCGTCATAGCAGGCGGGGTGAAGGTCCGGGCGTTCGTGCCCGACCACGTCGACGGCATATACCTGCACATACACGGGGGTGGCTGGGCGTTTGGCTCTGCGGACGGGCAGGACGAGAAGTTGTGGCAGCTTGCCGTGAAGGCACGGCTGGCCGTAGCGAGCGTGGAGTACCGCCTGGCGCCGGAGCACCCGTTCCCCGCCGGACCCGACGACTGCGAAGCGGCCGCCCGGTGGCTCGTGGAGAACGCTGCAGCTGAGTTCGGCACCGGGCGGCTGCTGATCGGTGGCGAATCGGCCGGCGCCCACCTGAGTGTCGTGACACTGCTGCGCCTTCGCGACCGGCACGGCATCACTGGCGCGTTCCGGGCGGCCAACCTGCTCTTTGGTCCCTACGACCTGTCGATGACACCGAGCCAACGGTCGTTCGGCGCCAAGCGGCTGCTGAGCAATACCGACTCGGTGCGCGGCAGCTATGAGCTGTTCACACCCGGGATGGGGGCGGAGCAGCGCCGCGCCCCGGAGGTCTCGCCGCTCTTCGCCGACCTGACCGGCCTGCCGCCCGCCCGGATCGTCGTCGGCACCGAGGACCCGCTGCTGGACGACTCACTGTTTCTGGCCCAGCGATGCCAAGCGGCGGGTACGCCCGTGCAGCTCGTCGTCGTCGCCGGCGCGATGCACGGCTTCACTCTGTTCCCGCTGACCATCACCGAGCGGGAACAGACGCGTGAGCGGGAGTTCCTGGCCACGGCGGGACGGTAACGTCGGCCGGATGAATCGCACTGCCCGGCTCTATGCGCTGGTGGAAGAGTTGCGCGCGGCAGCGCCGCGGCCGCTGACAGTCGCGGCGCTCGCCGCACGGTTCGAGGTCAGCACGCGCACGGTGCAGCGCGACCTCCAGGCGCTGATGGAGTCCGGTGTCCCGGTGCGCACCACACCGGGACGCGGCGGGGGCTGGACGATCGATCCGGCGATGACGCTGCCCCCGATCCACGTCACCGCCGATGAAGCCTCGGCGTTGGCCGCCGCGCTGGCCGCGGCCGACGCTTCCGTCCCCTACGCCGGGGCGGCCCGCACGGCGTACCAGAAGATCGCGGCATCGATGACCGGTCCTGCCTCGGCGGCGGCCCGGGAACTGGCCGTACGGATCGTCGCGCTGCCGTCGCGGACCGACTCCGCAGTCCGCACCACAGTGGAACAGGCCCTCACTCACACTATGGTGCTGCGGCTGTCCTACATCGACTCAGCAGGAACCGAAAGCGACCGCGTAGTGGAACCGGCCGGACTGCTCACCGCCGACGGCCGCTGGTACCTCATCGCCTGGTGTCGCACACGGCGGGCCGGCCGAGGCTTCCGGCTGGACCGGATCGCAGCGGCGGCTCCAACCGGTGAGCAAGCGCAGCCCCATGACCTGGCCGAACTGCTACTCGGCTCGGCCGCCGCCGGTGCGGTGCAGCCCACCGCGCTGGCCTCACTCACGTCCGGGCCTGACTCGTGAATTGCGCAGCACGGTTGGAGGTCGTCTCCACAGCGGGAACAGGGCCGAGCCGGCCCTTCCGTCGATTGCTTCAGGAGCCCTTTCGTCGGTGCATCAGGCTTGGCGGGCGGGGCTGACTGCTGGGTACGGCATCGCCACCCGCTACGAGAAGCCGCCACCATCTACTTGGCCGGACTCCACATCGCAGGCATCTTCCTATGGTCCGCCCGTTGATCCAAACGAAAGTCCCTAGGTGGCAGCTGCGATGTCATGGGATCTGGGCCGGAACAATGATCAGCTTGTCGGCGATTGCGCCGTTGTCCAGGAGGACGACGTCTGCGGCTGTGACACGGAAGCCAGCTTTGGAAAGGATGCTCGCGTACTCGCCGGTCCCTAGAACGTGCTCGGCCCGCAGTGAGGTGGTCAAGTCGAGTACCTCGGCGGCGTCCTTTGCCCCGCGGCCGGTGCCGAAAGTGATCTCGAGCAGGTCGAAGCGCACCATGCGGTTGGGGCTGACGCGGACCGAGGTCTCGATGAACAGCGCACGCTGGGTCTGGCCCCGCAGAGAATCAAGGAAGCGGCGTGTCAGGACTCCGCGGACGAAGGGTAGAGCGCGTCCCCCTCGGGCGATCTTGATCGTCGCGGGGTAGATCGTGCGCTGGAACTTGTAGCCGGCGCGGCGGCGGACCTCGCGCGACAGGCTGGAGAAGACACGTCCTTCGACCTTGGCCTGCTGGGCTTGCTCCCACGCGGCGTCTTGGCGTTCCCAAGCTGCGGCTGTACGAGCGTCGACGGGTTCACAGTAGAGATCGTCCGGTGCCGGCTGAGGATCCCCGGAGGGTCGGCCGCGCTGGCCTCCCACGTTGTCATCGGGATCGAATTCGCTCAATGGATCCCGCTGACCGGTGCTGCCTTGACGGCCGCCACGGCCTGGGCGGCTCTCCGTACCTTCGCTGCTGCGCGGCGGCCGACTGAAGACGACTGTCGAACTGATGCCGCCGACGACCACGAGCTGCTCGAGTACCTGCTGCCAGCCGAACATGCGGATGGCCGGCAGCGTGAGCGCACGTGTGCCGCTCAGCGCGATCGCGCCGCCGGCCAGGGGCGGGCCTCCTCCTCTGCCCCCCGACAGTGCCGCGACCCCCAGCTCGTAGACACCGTAGGTGAGCATCGCGGCGTCCAGCACGTTGATCACCTTGCGGACCCACGGTGCCCACTCACGCGCCTTTGCCTCCAGCCGCTCAAATGCTGTCCTGGTCGTTGTCAGCGCAGGCTGGACGGCTGAGAGCGTCTGCCCGAGCAACTCGCTCCGGCGGCCCTCCAGCACGCCCAGAGCATTGCGCAAGACCGGATCGGTAACCGTCTCGATCACCTGCAGCGACAGTTGACGCAGCTGCGTCGACGGGATGCCGGCCCAGAACAACGCATAGAGGGCCGTTGCGACGTTTGTATCCCAGCGCACTGCGTCGGTGGCCACGACGCAGGCGTAGAGGACATCGGCCAGGCGGCGGCGCAACTGCGGGTTGTCGGGTGCTGCGCCATAGGCCGAGAGCGCTTGGCGCGCTGTGTCGAGCGCCAGGCGCAGAAACTTCTGATGCCGCTCGGTAGGCTGACGGACCAGTTGGTCGAAGCCGTCGAATACCTGGCTGTCCATTGTGCCGAGGCCGAAGAAGGACCGCGCTAGGGCGGAAACCGACCGTTCCATGTCCTGGCGGCCCGCCCACTCGCTGGAGATCGCGTCGCGCTCGGCGTCCAGGCGAGTAAGGATCTGCGCGGCAGCGTGGACGATTGTCTGGTCGACTGCCATGAGGCCGAGGGGCCTCGCTGGCGGTCCGGCCGGGGGAGGTTGACCGGCCGACGTGTCGGACGCGACTGCGGGGGTGGGCAGTGAATGCCCCGCTGGGTCAGCCACCGTCGGGGCAGATCTTGACGGTCGGCTCGTGAGGAGCGGCACCGAGGCGGGCCATGGCATTGGCGGGCAGGTCGCTGCCCGAATCGAGCCACTGCAGCGACGTCGGAAGGGCGACCTCCCAGCTCTCGCCCGGGATGCCGTCGGCTGGCGGCATCAACTGGTCGCGGATCTCCTGGGCGATCGACACGTACAGGGGGTTGTCAGGTACGGGGGCGCACGAGGCGCCCAGCCACGGTTGGCGGTACAACAGCCAGTGCTTGACGGCTGCTGAGAAGCCAGGGCGCACAGGCACCACTACTCGGGCGGAACCTGATCGCAGAAACTGCCCCAGTTGTGGGTCGACGGTTTCCAGGTCAGAGAGCCGCGCCCATCGGTCACGGTCAGCCCAGTAGTACGGGTAGCAGACCCACGAAAGGTTCGACCACTCCAGGCACTGCTCAAGGAACTGGATCTCGGGAGCGGTCGCCAGCGCGGCGGCGATGTCGATATCGGGTGTGATGTCGTCCGTGGTGTCGGCCGACGATGGCTGGACGCGCACCGCGGGGCGTCCTTGGAACGGTGATTCACCGAGCAGCCAGGACACTACGTGCCGTCGCAGCTCGGCGCGGATCATCTCGTCGTGCCGCACGGGCGAGCGTTCGGCCAGAGCACCGATCGCCTTGCCCGACCTCGCCTGCTCGGCGCGCCACTCGCGCACCCAGAGATCGTACGCGGTCCGTAGACCGTCATAGACGTCCTGACGCCAGGCGGCTCGCGCCTGCTCTGTCACGGCGCAAGTGGCCTCCACCGTCACCGTTCCCGATGCCGCTCCGGTGAGTGTGGCGGCGATGGGCAGTTTCACGGAGACGGGCGGCGTCAGCGCGGATACAGGCGTGGTGTGGTGCAGGTGGGCATCGAGATACTGCGGGTGAGAACTTGAAGTCCCCGTGGACTGGATCGTATTCGTGTTCGCCGCGTCAGGGCCGGGCTGCTGCACGAAGAAGAGCTGGTCGCCGACGGCGACTGAACCGGTGATGGTGTGGAAGCGCTCGAGGTCTTCCCACCCCACGCTGCTGGAATACTCGCGTCGCCACCATCCGTGGATCGGGGTGGCGTCGATCTTGACGATGACCTGCGTGGCGGCATAGCCGGCGGGAATCGCCAGCTCTTGGCGCTCGCCGATCGAGTTCGCGTTCCACAGAGTGGTCGAGTTGCTGGGTAGGGGCTCGGGGGAGCGGATGGTGAACGACTGGGAGACGCCGATGCTGGCCTCCATAGGCTCCGGCAGGCCTGTCGCGCCGAACTTGGCTGCCAGCTGTAGGTAGTTATCGGGAGTGATGCCTTCGAGCGGCAACTCGAACCGGTCGGGCGGCTGGGGTACGGTGCCCTGATCGTCCTGAGGACGACTGAGCTGAGTAAGCAGGAAGCGGCCGGGCTCGGGTATCTCGAACTCGAGCTGCAACCGGTCGGGATAGCGCCAAATCTGAAATCGGTCGACGCGGTTGACCCAGCGGTAGATGCCACGAACGTGCTCATCGCCGGTGTTGTCGATCTCGTGGCGGGCAACATCAGTGACCCGGGTGAGCGAACGCTGAACACGCTCGGTGCGTGTCCGAGACTCGATGCGCGTCGCGGCGCGGGCGACGGCACGTTTGGTCACGTCGGTGGCGCGGGTCGTCGCCTCTTCGAGGCTGAAGTCTGCAGAGAAACCGGCGGAGACGTCGAGCTTGGTCGGGCCGTATTGTCCTGAGGCGTCCACCTGACCGTCGGCGCGGAGCGCGAGATCCATCTGGCGGCGGGTCTCCTCGCGAAACGACGACTCCTCGGATGTCTCCGAGGACGTCTCGGTGACCGAGGTGACATCCGCGGCGCTGAGCTCCGTGTTCTCCCGTTCGTCGACGCGTGTGAGGCGCTGCAGGTGTGACTCGTGTGCTAGTACATTTCGAATGTCGGCGATCTCGCCGGCGACGTAGCACCGCCACTCCTGACGGATGACGAACAGGTCGCTCACGCAGGCGCGGCGGACAAGCTTCACTTGCGGCTCCGGCAACACCCTGGGAAAGGGCGGGTCCGGCATCAGTAGTACACGGCGGGCGAGGAGGCGGAAGGTCTTCTCAGGGCTCAGTGGCTGTTGAAGGGCTGAGCGGCGTTCTACCAGGCCGAGCACGAGCATGAGCCGTGTCAGACGCTGGGCCAGCTCGCCTCGGGTGGGGATGAGGAGAGCGGCCGCTATGGAGTCCACTATGCGCATCCATGCCGCAGAGAAGGAGTAAGCGAAACGCTGTCGGTCTTCGAGCGCCCAGGCAAGCACCTCGGAATCGGGAGCGTCGGGCGGAACGTCAACACGGATCGCTGCGCGTGTCTCGCGGGCAAGCCAGGCGTCGAGGTGATCAGCCTCGGGCCGATGATCACACGTAACGAGCCAGCGGTCGAGGCGGCCAATCAGAGCGAGCACCGGCTGCGCGGGGAGCGGGGCGCCACTCTCCGAGAATGCTCCGTAGGGATCCAATCCGTGGGCGAGGGCATTCTCGTTGACCGCTTGTTCATCATTGCTGAGGTACGACTCTGCCAATGACTGGGCGGTGGTGGCACGCTCGTTGGCGTCCCCGATGGCGGCGGCCTCGATGAGCTGTTCCAGGAAAGAGCCTCCGCCCCAGTGACGACTGTCCTCGGCCGGGCCTTCGTCCCACACTGTTGGCATCGTGGCATCCGAATCGGGCTCGGCGCGACGTGGCGAGCGGACGGCAGAAAACGAATAGAGCTCTGGCAAGGATTGCCTCCCCTAGGACAGCTTCAACCGGCCTTGCATACGAGAACCCGACTGTTCTGCATTGGCCGCCATCAGATACTCTGCGCGCGCCGACAATGCGCACGCGTTGGTGGGTCGAAAATGACGAATTCCATCGACGGTGCCACTGGTAACGGAAAGCTGAAATGCCGGTCTTCCGTCGCTCCAGGTCGCCGACGCGCGACTTCGATTCCTCTCCTAGGTGCGGGCCGGGTTCAATATAGTCCCGCGCCCTCGAGAGGCCAAGTCCCTCGAGCGTCTCAGCTGCAAGTGGTTCTCTTGGATGCTTGAGTGAAAGAAGCGAACCCCTGCGCGGCACCACAATTAAAAGAACCCGAGCTTGCAGATAAGAATTGCAATGCGAACGGATGCACGAAAGGGAGTGTGGTTTCTGGCGCACGAGCAGCCGGGGTAACAGTGATTCCGAGGTATGCCGCCCCGCAGACGACTGGGTCACCAGGTTTGGTAAACGGCAGGAGATCGCCCCCGCACACCGCCCACGTCGACGGTCTCACCAGCTCCCGCGCGCGCCACGGGGTCCATCTGTGCCCGCGACGTCCCTCTCCCGCCTCGGCATCGACGTCCGTGTCGGGATCGGTACGTCCATCACGGTCGCCGCCACCGCCTCCGAACAGATCGAGGCGCCGGGCGGTGTGCTGGCCATTGACCCCGACCAGACCACCGCGTGGCCGGCCACCCTCCCGGTGGAAGCCCTCCACGGCATACGGCGTACACAGCGTCGGCCTGCTCGCTGCCATCCCGCTCGCCACTGTCCAGCGCCTCCTCGGTGGCCGGGCCGCTGGTAGCCGGGGCGCGGTTTGTCGGTCGGGGTCGTAGCTCAGTGGCTGGCCAGGGCGACCAGACTGGTGGCCATCGCGTTGATCGGTGTGAGCGTGGCCGCGAGGGGACGGCTGCGCGGGTGAGTGAGGTCGGGTGGCTTGCGTTATCGCGGCGGGCAAGGTAGCCGGCGGCAGCACCGGTCAGGGCGGCGATGATACCGGCGAGGGCGCAGACGATCAGGATGACGGCAGTTCGGTCGCTCACGATGCTTCCTTCCACATGTCAGCGCTGCGGTGCTGGATGAGCCACTGTCGTCGGCAGGTCGTTCACCATGGTGCCGGTGAACGAAGATGGACATGGCCGAACAACACCGGTAGGGGCGGCGGGTTGTGCGTGGTTCGAGGGGCGGGGAGCGTGCAGAACAGGGGGACGCGTCGGTAGAACGGGCGCGGCTTGAGGCTGGTCTGGTGCAGGCGGGTCTGACGAAGACTCAGCTGGCCGGCGTTGCGGGGTTGGGACGCACGGTGGTCAGCGAGGCGTTCAGTTCTCTAAAGCCGGTGTCTTCGGCACATACGGTGGCCGCTCTCGCACGCGTTCTCCGTCGGGACGCTAAGGAGCTGTTGGACCTGCGTACTGCGGCAGTCGGCCCGAAGCAGGCGGGCGCCGACGGGCTGGGGCGGCTTATCGATCAGTGCGACCCGCACGATCTGGAGGTTCACCCAGCCATCGATGCTCCGCCCAGCACCGGTCCTAGGGCCTGTCTGATGGGTCAGTCGCCGGACCCGCTGGACGGTTCCTGGGAGACGACCGTCGTTATTGAGCGGCTTGGAAGCGGGCTGGAGTAGACGACGCTCGTGGTGACGGAGCCCAGAGCAGCGATGCGGCCCGTGGTGCGTTCCAGGTCGCGCATCGAGCGAGCCACAACCTTGAGGACGAAGCAGTCCTCGCCCGTTACATGGTGGGCCTCCACGATCTCGGGTGTGGTGTCGAGCAGGTCGTGGAACGGCTTGTAGTTGCCAGTGGGGTAGCGGAGGCGGACGAAAGCAAGGATGTCGAGCCCCAGGGCCTCGGGGCTCACGACGGCGGAGTAGCCGGAGACGACCCCGCACTCCTCCAGCCGTCGGACTCGTTCAGTAACGGCGCTCGGCGACATGGAGACGCTACGGGCCAACTCGGCATAGCTGGCACGCCCGTTGCGTTGGAGGGCTTCCAGGATGCGCATATCGGTAGCGTCAAGGGGATCAGCGGCCATAGCCGATAATTACCACGGAGTCCACGGCGAACGGCGAGTAGGGCCGTGGATCGTGAGTTCCGGAGGAAGGGGCGGGGAGCATAGCGTCCAGGGCATGACCAAGACCCAGATCAGCGCCGCCCTTCGGGTGCCGCCGGCGGCACCCGCCGAGGCGACCGCCTTCTTCATCGCACGCCTCGCCTTCCAGGCAGATGTGTCCGATGTCCATGCCTCGCTGGAGTCCGGCGACCCGGGCTTCGTGCTCGTCGACTCGCGGGGAGATGCCGCGTGGACGCAAGGGCGTGTGCCGGGAGCGGTGCACCTGCCCACCGCCGAGATCCCGGAGCGCGCCGCGAGCCTGTTGGATCCGGCCGTTCCAGTCATCACGTACTGCTGGGGGCCCGGCTGTGACGGCGCGACCCGTGCTGCGCTCGCCCTTGCCCAGCTCGGCTATCGCGTCAAGGAGATGATCGGCGGGATCGAGTACTGGATTCGCGAAGGGCTACCCGTCGAGGGGGCGGACGGGGTTGAGCGGCGGGCGGTCGACCCGTTGACGGCACCGGTCGACGCCGCCCACTGCGCTTGCTAGCCCCGGGGGAGAAGTCCCCGGGGCCCGGCATATGGAGTCGTGGTGCTCAACGACGCGCGGGCCAGGTGGCATGCGGTGGCCGGCCGTGGTTCCTCCAGCACTTCGGCGGCCTTCCGCGCGATCTTCGCGACGTGCGGCGGCAGGTGGCTTTCCAGGGATTCCGATTCGGCTGGCAGCATGCTGACCCCTTGACCTGCCCAGCTGACGGGCCGATCGTGGCCGCCGCGTCACGCCCCACCCTGAAAGGGAACCTTGCATGTCGCTCTCCCGTGAGCTGCGGTTCAGCTACCAGGTGGGAGGCAGGCTCAGCCCTGCTGGCAGAGATGACCCGCTCCGCGGCAGGCCATCCAGTTCTGCTGCGGTGCCCGGCACGCCGCGCACGAACTCGTGCTCTGTTGAGGCTCTTTGAACTTCCCCACCCCTGCTCAGCAGTTCTCCGGACCTGCTCACCTTGGATCCCCACTCCAAGGTGAGCGAACTGCCCGAGTGCAGTCGACAGTGGGACGTGAAAGCTCGACCAGGGTTGCCGTGGCCGGAGACATCGGTCTTATCGGAAGGCGGCGATGTGACGCTGAGCCCAGTCGGCGAAGGTGCGGGGCGTGCGGCCGAGGACCTGCTCGACGTCGGGGCTGATGCGCTGTTCGGCGAGGGTGGGCTCGCCGAGGATGGTCAGCGTGGTCTCGACCACGGGCTCGGGCATGAACTGCAGCATCTGCGCACGGGCCTCGTCGCGGGTCTGCTCGATGAACCGGACGGGTTCGCCGAGTGCGTCGGCAATCGCCTCGGCCCGCTGACGGGGCGTGTTGAGTGCGGGCCCGGTCAGCTCGTAGATCTGTCCGTCGTGGCCGTCCTCGCGCAGGACTGCGGCGGCAACCTCGGCGATGTCGTCCGGGTCGATGGTCGGCAGGCCGATGTCGGCGAACGGCGCGGCGACGGTCCTTCGGGCGCGGACCGACTCGGCCCAGGCGTACGCGTTGGAGTTGAAGCCACCGGGCCGCAGGATCGTCCAGGCCATGCCTGATTGCTGGACGGCGTCCTCGATGATGCGTGCCGTACCTCCGTGGGAGGCCGACCGGGGGCGGGTCGCAACTCCTTGGGACGACAGCAGGATGACCCAGCCGACGCCGCCGGCTTTGGCGACATCGAGGATGTCCTGTGGGCTCAGCAGGTGCGCGCTGGGGCCGCCGTTCTGCAGGAACAGCGCGTCGGCTCCGTCGAATACGGGCCGAAGGCTCTTAGGATCGACCAGGTCCGCCCGCCGGTACTCGACGTTCTCCGGCACGTCCGCGTCCGAGATCCCCCGGGATGTCGCGGTCACCTGCACACCAGTTGCCGCGAGGGCCTGCACGAGCGATCGGCCGACGTTGCCGGTTGCCCCCGTCACTACGATCATGAACAACTCCCCTATCAATTCAGCATGGTTGTCGCCACCCGAGCGGGTGGGACCGTCGTGGAGAGCTGCTCTCCGGGCGACACGGGGACGCTAACATCGTCGATATAGTAGGTACCTAGAGGAAAGTGACTATCTCAAGGGGGTGTACATGGCCGACAATGCTGACTGGGTGGCAGCCGCGGAGACCGACCCGGAGCTCGCCTGTCCGACCAGTGCGGTCGTGGAGATCGTGTTCAGCCGGTGGACGACGCCGATCCTTTGGACTCTCAACAGGCATGGCCGGCAACGGTTCGTCGAGCTGGAACGACGGATCGGCACGATCACACCGAAGGTACTGACCCAGCGGCTGCGGCAGCTGGAACGTGACGGCATGGTTGTGCGTACGTACCACCCGGAGGTCCCACCTCGGGTCGAGTACGAGATCAGCGAGCTGGGTCGCAGTCTGGCCCCACTCTTCGCCCACCTCGCCGAATGGGCTGCCGACAACCTGGACAAGGTCGAGCAGGCCCGGCACGACTACGACACCGATCCACCCAAGTAGCGCGTCAGCGAGAGGGCTCGATCCGTGCCGGATCTTCCACTACCTGGTTGATCCCGCAACCAAGTGGAGCGAAGAGACGGACTGGCGATTTCTCAGAGTCCCAACAGCTCTGCGCCGGCTGCGCCCGCCTGCCGTTCATCGAAGCGGATGCCGAAGGCTCACCCGGCAATCTGTGCCCGGCCTGCCGGGAGCAGTTGGAACCGGAGGACCCGGCCTGACCACACCGATCCGCACACGCAGAAAACGGCTCGAGCTACCCACCGCCATCACACGGGCTGCGGCAACCTTCGCCGCCGTGCTCACCGTTGCGGGCAGATACAGCCGCGAACGCCGAGTAGAGGGGAACTGGAGGTACTGGTCGCCTGTCGTATGGGACACCGCCGCGGCGACAGCCGCATCCGTCACGTCACCAGCCTCGCCCTGGACGCCCGACAAGGCGACGGGGGAGGAGGGACCAGGCCCCTGACCCTCCCGTACAAGTGCAGGCCCCCCGGAGGGCGCTCCCCTCCCGGTCACCTGTTGCGGGCGCGGAACTCCGGGGCCGGGGGCAACGAGCATGTGCCTACGAACCTTGGTCGTTGCTGGTGGTGACCGGGAAGGATGCCTCGTCGCGGTCCGTGCCGTCGGTGATCCACCATTTGTTCCCGCCGAGAAGGGCCAGTTCTGCGCGGCCGTCGTCGTCGAAGTCGTGGACGGCGAAGAGCGTGCCGTCGACGGGGCCGTCGTCACCCGGCACGGAGCGCTTGGTGGCGCGCCAGGGCTTCGACCCGAGGCCGTGCTGGGAGCCGCCCCGCAGCACCTCGATCCGCGCGTCCCCCGTCTCCTTCTTCATGGTGAGCTGTACGGCCAGGTCGTCGCAGCCATCGCCGTTGATGTCTCCGGCGGCGAGCCGGGTGCCGAAGCCCTCCTTGAAGTCGCCGCCCTCCATGGTGACCCACTTCCCCGGCTCTTTCCCGTAGCGGACCCTGACCTGGCCGCGCCGGTGGGGTGTGTCGATCTCGTCGTAGCTGTCGACGAAGCTCCGGCCGATGGCGATGTCCTGCCGCCCGTCGCCGTCGAAGTCACCGAAGACGACGTTCTCGCCCTGCGGCAGCCGCTCGGGCTCCTGGCTCAGGCCTCCGGCGGTACGGGCGCCGCCGGTGAACAGCAGGGGCGGATCCCACGGGGAGTCGTAGAGCGCGAGATCGGTGGCGCGGTCGTCGTTCGCGTCCCCGGCGACCAGCACGGGTGAGGCGCCCTCGTGGACCGGGCTGGGGATCTCCGCGGACCGGGTGGGTGCGCCGGAGCGCTTGAACGGTCCCTTGAGGACGACCAGTTCCTGATCCTCGTTGGAGTACCTGATGGCCGCGAGGTCGGTGTGGCCGTCCCCGTCGAAGTCGCCGGCGATCGGCGCGGTGTCGTATCCGCTGCCCGGCAGTTGGACGCGCCCGTGCGGTCCGCTGGCCTGCGGGCCCTTGGGGCCTCCCCACAGGACTTGGGCGGCGCCGCTGACGATGAGGTCGGCGTGGCCGTCCTCATCCAGGTCGGCGACCGTCGGCTGCCACGGGTCGTCGCCCGTCTGGACGTCGTCCGGCAGACCGAGGTCGTCGTGGGTGAGAACGCTCGTGCGGTCGTGGTCCGGACCGTGCTCGGAGCCGGGCACGACGGTCACGTCGAAGTTCTCCGCCGTGTCGGAGAACTCGTGCACCAGATCGACGAAGCCGTCTCCGTCGAGGTCGGGGGCCGCGGGCGGGTCCTCGTGTGCCGAATCGGCTGGTCGGCAGGGGCTGTTGGGCACCGAGCGCGCGCCGTCGGACGGGAGAAGGACGAGGAACGCCACCACGGCCACCACCACGAGAAAGGCCGCCACGGCGTGCCACATGCGCAGGTGGCGGAAGAACGGACCGTCTGCTGTCGGAAAGTGCATCAGCCCACTTCACGGGCGTGGACGCCGCCCGCACAAGGAAGCGCATCATTTCGTTACGGGGGCGATGCACGGCGGCCCTGCCTTCTCGGCGTTGGCGGGCGGGGCGGGCAGGTCGTCGGTAGCGGTCTTGCGGACCCCGGCGTTCTCGGCGGTGGTGGTCACCAGGTCGGCCGGGGCGCAGGACAGGATGTCGCAGAGCGCGGCCGTGATCTTCGACGACAGGCGTTCCGGGGTGCCGGGCAACCAGGCGGTGGACCCGGGAGGCGGACAGGTCGATGCCCCGTTCGCGCAGCAGCGGCACCAGTTCGGTGGCCGTGAAGATCTGGTGCTGAGCCATGATCTCGCGCAGCCGCCACACGTATCCGACCTTGCGTTTCATGCTTGCTTCCCGGGCTGGGGCTGGGGCTGGAGGCTGCGGCGATGGTGGAGTCCAGATGCCGCCGCGGAGTGCGGGTGCGGAAGTCCGAGGACACGTCGAGGATGTGGCCGGTGCCGCGTACGAGGCGGAACATCTCGGAGATGTGCACTGTGCCACCCGGCCGGGCGTAGGTGAGCAGCTTGCCGAACTTCGGCCGCTGGAGCGGGTGGAGGTGGCTGGAGGTGCCCGCATCCTCCTCGAAGGCGACCGGGTCACCGATCCCGGCCTCGTCCAGGAGGAGGTCCTGGCGGGGCGGTCGACTGCTGGTCGGTCGAGACCCGCTTGCAGACCAGGTTCGCCACTCGTAGGCCCCTTCCGTATGGAGGATTGGTCCCTATCTGTCGTCAAACCCTGTCAGCAGTCAGATCGGACCTGATTGGATTCGAGCCGCCGCGAACCCCCGGATTACACGGGTTCATTGGGCGCGCGGCCAGCCTGTCGTCAAACGATCGTGTGACGACAGTCGAGTGGCGGCCTGCCGGTGGTCAGGCCCCGCACCTTCTCTCAGGCCCTGCTGGGTGTCCCGGTGATGACCGGGGTGCGGTTCTGGTTGTAGGCCTGGCTGCTGGGCCTTGACGGCGCCGATCCGGGCGGTGTGCGGCACGCGGATGGCCTGGGGGTTCCATTCCGTGAGCGCTGCCAGAATCGACGCAGTGACGATAAAAATCGACACGGTGTAGGCTTTTGCTGAAGAGGGCGACCCGGCTCCTCGCGAGACCTCTCTGGAGGAACGATGGAGAAGCAGAACTGGCTCATCACCGGCGTCAGCACGGGCCTGGGGCGCGCTTTCGCCCAAGCCGCCCTGGCCGCCGGGCATACCGTCATCGGCACCGTCCGCTCCGAGAAGGACCTGCGGGCCTTCGAAGAGCTCAGGCTCGGGCACGCTCACGGCCGTCTCCTGGACGTGACGGACGGTGACGCCGTCTCCGGCGTGGTCGCGGAGGTCGAGCGGAGCGTCGGCCCTCTGGACGTCGTCGTCGCCAACGCCGGCTACGGCCTGGAGGGAACCTTCGAGGAAACCCCGCTGGCCGAGGTGCGACGGCAGTTCGAGGTGAACGTGTTCGGGGCGGTGGCCACCCTGCAGGCGGCGCTGCCCCACATGCGCCGGCGCCGCCGCGGACACCTGATGGCCGTCACCTCCATGGGCGGGCTCATGGCCGTGCCCGGCATGTCCGCCTACTGCGGCAGCAAGTTCGCCCTGGAGGGAATCCTGGAGGCGCTGGGCAAGGAAGTCGCACAGTTCGGAGTCCACGTGACGGCGATCGAGCCCGGCTCCTTCCGCACCGACTGGGCCGGACGGTCCATGACCCGCACGGCACGGTCCATCGAGGACTACGACGAGCTGTTCACCCCCATCCGCGAAGCACGGCAGAAGGCCAGCGGGAACCAGCTGGGCAATCCGGCCAAGGCGGGGGAGGCGGTCGTGCACATCACGACGGTCGAGCAGCCGCCGGCCCACCTCGTCCTGGGCTCGGACGCGCTGCGGCTGGTCACCGCCGCGCGCACGGCCGTGGACGAGGACATCCGCGCGTGGGAGACACTCTCGCGTACGACCGACTTCGCCGAAGGCGCTCAGCTCTGATGCCCGGCCACCATTCCGCGCGCGGCCGTCGCACCACCGAGCGCAAGGGGGACGTCCGGGAGCGGGCCATCCTCGACACCTGCGAAGCCCTGCTGACGCACAAGGGCTACGACGCCATGACCGTCGGCGACATCGCCCAGGGCGCCGGCATCACACGCGGGGCCCTGTACTTCTACTTCGGCTCCAAGCAAGAAGTGGTCACGGCACTCGTGGCCCGGACCGTCGAGCACCTGTGGGAACGGTCCCGGGTCACCGCGCAGACCGACGAGCCACGCCAGGCCATCGCAGCAGCCATGCAGCGCACGGTCGAGCTGTGGAACGAACACGGCCCGGTCTTGCGCACGGCGATCGACCTGTCGTTGACCGTGCCGGAGATCGGTGAACTGTGGATGCACACGGCTGACCTGTTCATCGCGGCCATCACCGCCGTCCTGGAACACGCCGGCATCCAGGCCGGCGCTGCACCGGACCAGGCCTCGGCGATGGCACGCGCCCTGTGCTGGATGATCGAGCGGACCTTCTACCACGCTTCACAGGAATCCCGCGAGAAGCTCCAAGAGGCGTCGGCTACATGCGAACACATCTGGCTGACCAGCGCCGGCCTGATCACCTGAGGTATCTGCCATAGACGCGGTGAGGCCCGGAACCATGAAGTCCGGGTCGAGCCTTGTCCCCGTGAAGTGGACACCCTTTACGCGTCGCCCAGCAGGTGGGCCGCCAGCCGGCCTCGACACACCAGGGTCATTCCTCTGCGGGAGGCAGGAGGGGCACGATCTCGGCCGCCGGGCGGGCTGTGTGCAGGCTGAGCAGATCGGCGATCAGGTCGTCCAGGGGCGGCCAGGGAAGGTCTCCATGGTCGTTGTAGAGGCTGACCAGGCCGTGCAGCCCGGTCCAGAGCAGGAGGCCCGCCTGCCATTGCTGCTCCGCCGAGGACAGCCTGCGCCCGCCCTCGGCGGCCGCTGCCAGGGAGGCCGTGACGGCCTCGAGTGGTTCGGCTCCGGCGCCGTGCGCTGACCCCGTGATCAGGTCGTCCGGCATGCGCCCGCCGAAAAGGGTGCGGTAGTGGCCGGGCTGGCCGACTCCCCAGCGTACGTAGGCGGCGCACCGGGCGGCGAGGTCGGCCAGCGGGTTCGGGGCGGACTGCGCGGCTTCGTCCATCAGGCTCGCCAACTCCGCGTAGCGCAGTCGCAGCACGTGCTGGACCAGCGCGCTCAGGTCGGGGAAGTGGCTGTAGATGCTGGCCGGTGCCACCCCGACCTCGCGTGCGACCTGCCGCAGGGTCAGCTTCTCCGGCTCCTCGAGGGTGGACAGCAACTTTGCCGCGGCGTCCACGAGTTGGGCCTTGAGTACCTGTCCCTGCCCGCGCGGATTACGGCGACGGGGAGCGGACTGCTCCTGCGGCGACACCTTGGCTCCCTTCTGACCAGGCTGAACGATTGAGCAGCAGGGTTTCACCGTACAACCGGGTCTGGCCTTGACATCACTAACCAACAGTTGTTTAGTCATGTCGCCAACAGTTGTTCAGTCAAGGGATGGATCATCATGCGCATCGCCATACTGGGAGCGTCGGGGCGGACCGGCGGCACGCTCGTGGGTCAAGCGCTGGAGCGGGGGCACGACGTCGTGGCACTGGTCCGGACGCCGGCCGCGTTCGCCGTGCCCGCGCCGCGGCAGGTCGAGGTCCGCAAGGCGGATGTCACCGACCCGCGGAGCTTCCCCGACCTGGCCGACGTCGACGTGACCATCTCCGCCATCGGCATCGCCAAGGGCGACGGTCCGGGCGCACTGGTCGCCGGAGCCAGGGTGCTCGCGGCCGCCGGCGTCCGCACGGTGTGGCTCGGCGCACTGGGCTCGGGCGTGTCAAGCCGGTCGGGCGGGCTGATCTACGCGGGGGTGATGCGGATGTTCGTCGGTTCGGAACTGGCCGAGAAGGCCGAGGCCGACCAGATCGCGCTCGCCGCCGGCGCCACGGTCTTCCACGCCCCGGACGTCACCGACGGCCCCCTCAGTTCCGCCGGCCGCATCGTGCCTTTGGCGGAACTGAGGCGTCCCCTGCTCCCGCCCCGGATCTCCCGGGCCACGCTGGCCTCCCTGCTGCTGGACGAGGCGGAGACGGACAAGCACGGCAGCGGAATCGTCGTACCCCTCGGCTAGGCGGTTTCTTCCGGATCACCTTGCCGACCAGATGAAGATGGCGGCGACGTGGAGTCCGGCCAGGTAGACAGTGGCGGGTCCGGCTCGTCGCGCAGGACACCTTGAACTCGCCGAACCACGGCAGCGGCTACACGCTGAAGCCGTAGGACCATGCCCGATCCTCACTCCAAGCGAGGAAAGAGCGGCTCGCACTCCCAGCGAATGTCGCAGGGGTACGAGCCGCTTTGCGTTTCCCCTTCAGGCCGGCTGCTGCTCCTGCTGGGTCAGCTCCTGAAGCAGCGCGCTGTACTCGGCGGGATGCTGAAGATGGATAACGCAAGAGTCCTCCGCTTGCTGGCGACAGGTCTCGTGGTGCTTTCGGCCGCTCTGGCCGCGGTGGTCGCCGCTTGGGGCGCGCGGTCGTCGGGGGCAAGTTGGCCCGATGTCTTGCAAGGCGCTGGAGTCGCACTCGGTCACCCGGTGGGGGTGAGGCTGTGCAGGCGGGCGATGCCGAGCATGGCGTAGTGGACGCCGTCGCCTTTGAGGCGACAGCCATACTGAGGTCCGTGATCACACGGTCAGGCCGGTCCCGTCGGCCCGACGGAAGACGTCCCCGCACGTGAGGGACGGAGCTGGAGAGCGCTCGGTGAGGCCGCAGGACGAGACCGGCGGCACGGTCACCTTCCTGTCCGACTGGAAGCTGTCCCACCTCCCGTCCGACAACCGGCCGCTGCCGTCGGTTGCCCACTTCCACCCTCCGCCACCGGTGAAAGACGGCATGGCTGGGACGATGCCCCGGTGAACCATTTCTCGCATTTCAGCATCGGTCCTGATCATGACCGGCAGCATCTCCCGGAGCCCAGACCGGCCGAGCCCGGTCAATGGCCGAAGCTGGAGGCCGCACTCGCTGTGGTCAATCGCGACCTGACGGCGACCCTGCCGGATCAGGACGCGCTGATACTGATGGTTGACCCGCCTCGGCAGCCCTTGCCCCCGAGCGGAGTCGACAGGGGTCAGGTCTACGTGGCGATGCCCGACGGCCGCTGGCACGGCAATTCGGTGAATGCGTGCGACCTGAAAAAGGGCGACCCGCCAGAGCCGGACGATGCGACGACGGTCCTGACTGTGGTCGCGGATGCGGCGCAGTCGACCCTCATGGAGTTGCTCTGGCAGGTCTGGCCGATCTGCTCGGAACACAAGATCGGAATGCACCCTCGTCCCGCAGGGACCACTGACGACTGGTACCAGAGCGAAACGGACGCGGCCGGCCCACCGGTGTGGTGGTGCCGGGGCAGCCAAGACGGCGATTGCCACGATGTCTGCCTGGTGGGCGAGTTGGCAGCCACCCTGCCGGGAAAGAAACGTCGCGCACTGCGCAACAGCGAGTGCAAACGAAACGGCCGCCGATAGCCGCAGGGCCAGACAACTGCGCATTGCGGCCGGAATCCACCTGTCGCTGCCACCCGCGAAGTACGGAGCTAGGAGAGTCCAGCAGGCAGCCTCGTATCTCCGTCAGTACGGGCAGAATCGAGCTGCTTCCGCGTCAGGTTTTTCACGCTGGACAGGTCTGCGCCGGACAGGTTCGCATCGGTCAGATTCGCACCCTTTAGGTTCGCGTCGTCCAGAATCACGCCGGCCATTTCCTTGTTCACGGTTTTCAGGTTCGCACCTTCCAAATTCGCGCCGGTGAGGTTCGCGCCCTCCAGGTTCGCGCCGGACACCTCCGTAGAC
This sequence comes from Streptomyces viridochromogenes DSM 40736, assembly GCF_000158955.1. Classification (GTDB taxonomy): domain Bacteria; phylum Actinomycetota; class Actinomycetes; order Streptomycetales; family Streptomycetaceae; genus Streptomyces; species Streptomyces venetus. The sequence continues at coordinate 8,614,526 of NZ_GG657757.1, forward strand.
CGGCTGGTGAAGTCCACGTCTTCCAGATCCGAACCGCTCAGGTCCGCGCCCTCCAGGTTCGAACTGCGCAGGTTGACGTCTGCCAGCTCCGAACCACTCAGGTCCGCGCGGGGCAGACTCGCGCCGAGCAGCTTTGCAGAGCGCAGATGCGCACCAGAGAGGTCAGCGTCGGTCAGGAACGCGTATTGCAGGTCAGCGGCGAACAGTTGCGCGTCTCGTAGGTCCGCGTTGACCAGGAGCGCGCGGGACAGCGTCGTGAAGGTCAGGTCCGCGCCTCGCAGGTCGGCGTTGCCCAGGTTCGCGTCTCGTAGATCCGCGGAATCCAGCTTCGCGCCCCGCAAGCGCGTATCGCGCAGGTCCGCCCGGGCCATGGCGGCAGGGGTCTCGTTGAGCGGTCGCCCGATCTCGGCTTCAGGGAGCCAGACGGAGCGGAGGTCAAGGCGGAAGCCTTTGTCGTGAGTGGTGTCGCGGGTGGTGAGGACGGTGAGGGCGGCGTTGACGTCTGCCGGGACGTCCTGGCCCTGCGCCGGCGGCTTCGCGGCGTGGGTGCGGATGTAGGTGGCGAGGACGTTGGCGATGGTCGGGTGGTCACGGGTGGAGTCCTGCATGGTGCGTTCCAGGGCGTAGATGCCGCCCAGACGCACGTCCATCTTGTCCGCACCGAGGTTGCTGACCGCCGCGGTGTACCGGTCGGTGATCTGCCCTTCCTTCGTCAACGCCCGCTCTTGGCGCGCCTGGTCGTTTGCCTGCTGCGTCTGGACATTGGAGTACCACAGGCCGGCTACCGCCACTGCAGACGCCACCAGGACGGACAGCAGTTCGATACGCCGAGCCCAGTCCAGGCCTTCCGCCCTGCTCTGCGGGCCATGACCCGTCGTTCGTAACCGGCCCGGCCGGATGGTGGACCGGGCGGATCGGCGTAACCGCGGACGGCGTGAAGACGCAGGAGGCATACCGATATTCGACCGCGGACATCGCCCCCACGGCAACGATCCTCCCCTCGGCAGCCTCACGGACTGACACCTCAGCCCCGGACCCTGCCTGCCACAGAGTGCCTAGGTGTTGCGGGACATGACGTTGGTGGCACCGGTCAATGCCGGTGAAACCGGGGTGCCTCGGCGGGCTTCGGTCGGGTAACGTGCGGGCCATGTCGAGTCCAGAGTCAGACAGGGGGGCTTTCGGTCACGCCGTCAGCCCCCTGAACCATTGAGCTCACAGTCCTGTCGTCGCGCCGCGTTCTGCGGTCGGACGACGTGCGCCCTTGGGTGCTGACCGCGGTGACGAGATGACCTTCTCGTGCCTCTCCTCACCTCGGAGCCCACTCGATGCCTTTCCCGCTGTACCTGCTTGCCCTGGCACTCTTCGCCATGGGTACCTCGGAATTCATGCTCGCCGGCCTCCTGCCGGACATCGCCTCAGGCCTCGGCGTCACCGTCGGGACAGCCGGCACGCTCACCTCGGCATACGCGATCGGAATGATCGTCGGTGCCCCGCTCATGGCAGCACTTGCCCGCAACTGGCCCGGACGAGCGAGCCTGCTCGCGTTCGTCCTCGTGTTCCTGGCAGCCCACGCCGTGGGCGCTGCCACCTCGAGCTTCCCGGTCCTGTTCGCGACCCGGGTGATCGCGGCACTCGCGAACGCCGGGTTCCTCGCCGTCGCTCTGACAACTGCCGCCACGTTGGTCCCTGCCGACCGGAAGGGGCGCGCGCTCGCCGTGCTGCTGTCGGGCACCACGGTGGCCACAATCGCGGGCGTACCCGCAGGATCGGTGTTCGGCACCCTGCTCGGCTGGCGGGCCACATTCTGGGCCGTCGCCGCGCTCTGCCTGCCCGCAGCCATCGGCATTCTCACCGGCATCCCAGCTCGCCGTGGACAGAAGGACGCGGCTGAGGGGCCGACCCTGCGAGCAGAGCTCGCACAGCTCAAGAGTCCGCGGTTGCTCCTGGTCATGCTGCTCGGCGCGCTGGTGAACGCGGCGACCTTCGCCAGTTTCACGTTCCTCGCCCCGGTCGTGACCGGCACCGCCGGGCTGGGCGAACTGTGGGTCTCCGTCGTCCTGGTGCTCTTCGGCGCCGGCTCCTTCATCGGCGTCACCGTCGCGGGACGGCTGTCCGACCAGCGTCCCGGCCTGGTTCTCGCCGTCGGTGGCCCGCTGCTGCTTATCGGCTGGCCGGCCCTGGCCATGCTGGCCGACCGGCCGGTCGCGCTGCTCGTCCTCGTGTTCGTCCAGGGTGCGCTGTCGTTCGCGCTGGGCAGCACACTGATCACGCGGATCCTCTACGAGGCGGCCGGGGCCCCCGCCATGGCCGGCTCCTACGCGACCGCGGCACTCAACGTCGGCGCCGCCGCCGGACCGCTCATCGCCGCAACCACCCTCAGCACCGCGGTCGGGAACCTCGGGCCGCTGTGGGCCAGCGGGCTCCTCGTCGCGGTCGCGCTGCTGGTCGCGTTCCCCCTGCGCGCCGTGGTCGAGGCAGGCCGGAGCAGCGAGGTGCTCCGGTGACGCATGCTGGCCCGCCTCACCCATGGTGCACACGGTCTTATGGTGCCGGGGGGTTTGTGCCGTCGGTGATCTTCTTGACGATGTCCTGGTGAAAGCCGCGCACGTGAGCTTCCACGAGATCGCCGGCCGCTTGCGTGTCTCCGGCCGCGATGGCTTCGTAGATCGCGTGGTGCTCGGCCCGCAATCGGGAGGCGACCTTCTCCCAGTCGTCGAGCTTGTTGAACGCCGTGAGCAGGGTGTGCCGCACCGCGTTGCGGACCGCGATGGTCATGTCAGCCATCAGCCGGTTGCGTCCGGCCTCGGCGATGGCCACGTGGAAGTCGGTGTCGCAGTCGTTGAACTGCTCTCGGGGCAGGCTTGCGTCGTCCATCCGGAGCAGGGGGTCGCGGATGCGCTCGAGACCGTCCTCGGTGACGAGTTCCGCAGCCAGGCGGGCACTGGCCCGCTCCAGTGTGGCGCGGGCCTCGACGACGTCATCCATCGGGAAGTTCGCCAGCGCGATATGCAGCCGCAGCAACTGGGTGAGACCGGCGTCCGGCATGGCCGCGATCACGGTGCCGGAGGACGGTCCGGTGCCCACGCGTGAGCGCAGTACTCCCTGGGCCTCCAGGACGCGCAGTGCTTCCCGCACTGCGGCCCTGCTGACACCCAGCATGTCGACGAGCTCCCGCTCGGGCGGCAACCGGTCACCGACCCGCAGTCTGCCCGCGATGATCTGCTCCTCGATCCGGGCCAGTACGAGTTCGAAGGTGCGCGAGCGGGGCACTGGCTCCCAGGCCGCCGTCATGTCAGCCATGGAAAGCCCTTTCTCGCGCTGGGTAACTCCCTGTGTGTTGATCATAGCTTGAGTAACCCGCCCCTTGGTCCGACCAAGCTGCAATTCGGCCGTTCGGAACTCTGGACAACTCGGTGCCCGCTGCCTACCGTGAGGAACCAAGTAATGGTCTGACCAAGACCCCAATGTGAGGGTTCATGTACCAGCCAGATCTCTCTCCCGTGGCCGACAGCCTCGCGCTCTCGTCGCTCGTCGCCGTCCTGCCGCTGCTCACGCTCTTCGTCCTGCTCGGCGGCCTGAGGATGAAGGCTCACTGGGCCGGACTTGCCGCACTGGCCGTCGCGGTGACGCTGGCCGTGACCGCTTACGGTATGCCGGCCGACCTCGCCCTGCTCTCGGCGAGTGAAGGAGCCACCTTCGGGCTGTTCCCGATCATGTGGATCGTTGTCACTGCCATCTGGGTCTACCAGCTCACCGTCGTCAGCGGCCGCTTCGCGGACCTGCGCCGGGCCTTCGGCCTGATCAGCGCCGATCCGCGCGTGCAGGCCATCATCATCGCCTTCTGCTTCGGCGGGCTGCTCGAGGCGCTGGCCGGGTTCGGCGCGCCGGTGGCGATCACCGGCGTGATGCTGATGGGACTCGGCTTCGCCCCAGTCAGAGCCGCCGTCACCGTGCTGGTCGCCAACACCGCTCCCGTCGCGTTCGGCGCCATCGCCACCCCCATCATCACGGCCGGCAACCTGACGAAGATCCCGTACACGGAGATCGGCGCATATGTCGGCCACCAGACACCGCTGGTCGCCTTCTTCGTGCCGCTTCTTCTTGTCGCCCTGGTCGACGGCCGCCGCGGAGTGCGCCAGACCTGGCCGGTCGCGCTGGTCTGCGGTGCGGTGTTCGGGCTGGCCCAGTTCGTCAGCGCCACCTACCTCTCGGTGGAACTGACCGACATCATCGCCTCGCTGGCCGCCCTGGCCGCTGTCGTCGTCTTCCTCCGTCTCTGGCGGCCGCAGGGCGGTGAGGAGGCCAGGGCCGATCTCCAGAAGGCGGCGGAGACGGAGCAAGGAGACGGTTCGGCAGGGCAGCCGTCCAAGCCCGGGGACGGCGACCGGCCCGTGGCGCAGTCCGCAACGCGCAACGGCCAGGACGGCAGTGCGGTGACCGGAACGCTCCCGGTGTCGGGCGCCCAGCGGATCGAGGGCCCCAGGATCCTGATGGCCTTCCTGCCCTACCTGATCATCATCGGGGTCTTCTCGCTCGCCAAGCTGGTGGCCCCCCTCAAGGAGTTCCTTGCCGCCTCCGACGTGAAGTTCGGCTGGCCCGGACTGGACGGCGACGTCCTCACCGCCGCCGGCCAGGCGTCGTCCGCCACGGTCTACACCTTCCCCTGGCTGTCCTCGCCCGGCACCCTGCTGTTGCTGTCGGGCGTCGTGATCGCCGCCGTCTACCGGGTGGCCCCGGCAGTCGCCGCCCGGGAATTCACCGCCACCCTGCACAAGCTGCGCTGGGCGCTGCTGACCGTCGCCGCTGTCCTCGCACTCGCCTATGTGATGAACCTGTCCGGACAGACCATCACCATCGGCACCTGGATCGCCGGAGCCGGTACGGCGTTCGCGTTCCTCTCGCCCGTCCTGGGCTGGCTGGGCACCGCTGTGACCGGATCGGACACTTCTGCCAACGCCCTGTTCGCCACGCTCCAGCAGACCGCCGCGAACAAGGCAGGACTTGATCCGACGCTGCTGGTGGCGGCCAACACCTCTGGTGGTGTCGTCGGCAAGATGATCAGCCCGCAGAACCTGACCATCGCCGCCACCGCGGTGGGCCTCATCGGCCGCGAGTCCCAGCTCTTCCGGGCGGCGATCAAGTGGAGCCTGATGCTGATGCTTGCCCTGTGCGTGCTGGTGTACCTCCAGTCCAACGTCCTGGCCTGGATGCTGCCATGAGCCTCAAACCCGCACAGAAGCCGTCGCCCGCCTCGCCCTCCACTCACGGAACCATGCGGATCGCACTGTTCATCACCTGCCTCAACGACACGCTCTTCCCTGCCACCGGCCGGGCAGTGGTGACGTTGCTGGAGCGGCTGGGCCACCGAGTGGACTTCCCGCCGGAGCAGACCTGCTGCGGCCAGATGCACTTCAACACCGGTTACCAGCGCGACTGCGTGCCGCTCGTCCGGCGTTTCGCCGAGGCCTTCGCCGGTTACGACGCCGTCGTCACGCCGTCCGGCTCGTGCGCCGCCATGGTGCGCGAACACCACGGGCGGGTCGCTGAGGTGTCCGGCGACGACCGGCTGTCCACCGCGGTCCGTGCCGCGCCGCGTGTGTACGAACTCTCCGAGTTCCTCGTCGATGTACTTGCTGTCACCGACGTCGGGGCGTACTTCCCGCACAGGGTCACCTACCACCCCACGTGCCACTCCCTGCGCATGCTCGGCGTCGATGACCGGCCCCTCACCCTGCTGCGGGCCGTCCGCGGCATCGACCTGGTGGAACTCGGCGCGGCCGACCAGTGCTGTGGGTTCGGCGGCACCTTCGCCCTGAAGAACGCCGACACATCGGTGGCCATGTGCACGGACAAAGTGCGGCACGTCCTGGCCACCGGAGCCGACGTGCTGTGCGCCGGTGACAACTCCTGCCTCATGCACATCGGCGGCGCACTGTCCCGCCTGCGCACCGGAGTGAACGTCATGCACCTCGCCGAGATCCTCGCGTCCACGGAGAAGGCACCGGTACATGGCACGGCGGAACCCTCTCCCACCTCCTGGCGCGGCACCGAAAGGACGAAGACCCCGTGAGCGACGCGACGTTCCTGGGCATGCCGGCCTTCCCGGCGGCGGCGGCGAGCGCCCTGCGCGACTCCCAGCTGCGCGGCAATCTGGCCCGGGCCACCGGCACCATCCGCTCCCGGCGCGCGGCGGCCGTCGCAGAGCAGGACGACTGGGAGCAGTTGCGGGAGGCGGGCCGCGCGGTCAAGGAACGCACCCTGCGCCATCTGGACCGGTATCTGCTGCAGGTGGAGGAGAAGGTGACCGCGGCGGGCGGCAAGGTGCACTGGGCGCGCGACGCCGAGGAGGCACGCCGCATCGTCGTCGGCCTGGTGCAGGACACCGGTGAACGGGAGGTCGTCAAGGTCAAGTCGATGGTCACCCAGGAGATCGGGCTCAACGAGGCGCTGGCCGACGCCGGCATCGACGCGTACGAGACCGATCTGGCCGAGTTGATCGTGCAACTGGGCCATGACCAGCCCTCCCACATCCTGGTCCCGGCCATCCACCGCAACCGGGCGGAGATCCGGGAGATCTTTTTGCGGTCGATGGGCGCGTACGGCACCGCGGCACCGGCCGACCTGGATGACGATCCGCGGCGGCTGGCCGAGGCCGCGAGGCGTCATCTGCGGGAGAAGTTCCTGCGGGCCAAGGTCGCCGTCTCGGGTGTCAACTTCCTTGTTGCCGAGACCGGGACGGCGGTCGTGGTGGAGTCCGAGGGCAACGGCCGGATGTGCCTGACGCTGCCCGAGACGCTCATCTCGGTGGCCGGGATCGAGAAGGTCGTACCCACCTGGCAGGACCTCGAGGTCTTCCTGCAGCTGCTGCCGCGCTCCTCGACGGGGGAGCGGATGAACCCCTACACCTCCACCTGGACCGGCACGACCGCCGACGACGGGCCCCGCGCCTTCCATCTGGTGCTGGTCGACGCAGGCCGCACCGATGCGCTCGCCGACCCGGTCGGCCGACAAGCACTCAACTGCATCCGCTGCTCCGCCTGCCTCAATGTGTGCCCCGTGTACGAGAGGGTGGGCGGACACGCCTACGGATCGGTCTACCCCGGCCCGATCGGCGCCGTCCTCAGTCCCCAACTGCGGGGCACCACCTCGGACGTGGACCGCGCCCTGCCGTACGCGTCGTCGCTGTGCGGGGCGTGCTACGAGGTCTGCCCCGTCAAGATCAACATCCCCGAGGTGCTGCTGCACCTGCGGGCCCGGATCGCCGAGGAGGGGCGCGGGCGGCTCGTGCCGAAACCGGAGCGTCTGGCGATGGCCGCCGCACGCTGGGTGCTCTCCCGTCCCTCGCGTCTGACGGCCGCGCAGCGAGCGGGAGCCCTGGCCGCACGCCTGGTGGCCCGGCGCGGTCGAGTGGGCCGGCTGCCCGGCCCGCTGTCCCGCTGGACCGACACCCGCGACGCCCCCCTCCCGCCCGCGCAGACCTTCAGCGCCTGGTGGAAAAGGACGCACCGATGACCGTACGCCGGGAGGAGGCAGAGATGAACGCGCGAACCGAAGTACTGGACCGGATCAGGCGCGCCCTGGACGACGTGCCCGCGAGCGAGCGTCCACAGGACGTCCCGGTGCCCCGCCTGTACTCCCGCGGCGGCTCACCGTCGGCCGGGTCGACGGCGGCCGGGGAACTGCTCGCCGAACGACTCGCCGAGTACGGGGCGTCGGTGCACCTCGTATCGACGCAGGACGTCGCCCCCCGCCTGGGGCGGTTGGTGGCCGGCCTCGGCGCCGGTTCCGTCGTGATACCCCGCGGCTTCCCGCCCGAGTGGCTCTGCGCGCTGGACCCCGACCGGGTACTGACCGACGAGCCCCGTCTTCCGGTCGCCGAACTCGACCGGGCCGGTGCGGTGGTGACGACCGTGGCCGCCGCCATCGCCACGACCGGAACCCTTGTCCTGGACGGCGGCCCCGGCCAGGGCCGGCGCGCCCTGACGCTGGTGCCTGACGTCCATGTGTGCGTCGTACGCGCCGGACAGGTCGTGGCCACCGTGCCCGAGGCGTTCGCCGCCCTGGAACCGGTGCGTCCACTGACCTTCGTCTCCGGGCCGTCGGCCACCAGTGACATCGAACTCGACCGGGTGGAGGGAGTGCACGGTCCACGCACGCTGGAAGTCCTCATCGTCGTCTGAGAGAGTCCGATCATCTCGTCCTCACAGGAAGAGAGTTGAGCAGTGAAGCCCGCCCTTCACCCAGTACCGCAACGGCACGCGGCAGCACCGACGGCGCCTCACCCGGTCCCCCGGCCCGCCAGCCCCTCGGCATCGGCGAGCTGCACGCTCCCTGCCGAGAAACGTGCGGTAGCAACGGCCAGGGCATTCGCCCGGGACCGGCTGACGGCATGGCGCCTCGGGGACGAAACGGCCGAGACAGCGAGCGTCGTGGTGTCGGAGTACGTCACCAACAGCGTCCAGCACAGCGGCGCGCACCACGTCACCCTGCGACTCGCCTGCTGCGAGTCACACCTGTGGATCGAGGTCATCGACGCCGGTGTATGGCGAAACCGCACGGGTCCCGAAGAGAACGGCCTGGCCGAGTGCGGCCGGGGCTTCTGGCTGGTCGACGCACTGACCCAGCGCTCCGGAGTGCACCACACCCAGCAGGGCACACACGCCTGGGCGCTGCTGACCCACACCCCCGCCACGTGCAAGCGCCCCGACCGCTCGTTAGCCGGGCACACCGGTACGGGGACCGGCTCGCGCCGCTCACCCGCACGCCGCTCGGTCCTTCGCCTCCCCGGTTGAGCCGCACACGGTAGGGGCCAGCAGGGCGCTTTCGGACGACCACAGCTGGTGCGGGCCCTGGCGTACGGGCAAGGGTATGCCGGGCCCCCCAGGCCCGACCGTTGACAACACCCAACGGTGCTCCGAAACCGGCGAGTCCAAGGCGGGGCAAAGGCGCGCACCGGTTGTGCGTCAGAGGCACAAGTCTGCGGAGTGGAGCGGGCGGCCGCCCTCGGCTTCCTCGCAGCGCCGTGACACACGACGCCGGCGCGTGCGACCACGCTCGGTGGACATCTCCGGCGCGGCTTTCCCCAGCGCACGCCGGATCGACCGGTACTTCCTGTGCTTCCTGCGCTTCCTCTAGAGTCACCGCATGACGGAGGCACCGGCCCAGGACCGCGGCGCGCGGTCCCGTGACGCGATACTGGACACCGCCACCGACCTGATGTCGCGCCACGGCTACGCCGCCACGTCCATCTCGATGCTCTCCGCCGCGTGCGGTCTGCCGGTCAGCTCGATCTACTGACACTTCGGCAGCAAGGAGGGGATCTATGTCGCGGTGCTGGAGCGCGCCAGGACCGCCCTTCTGGCGGCTCTGCCCCCGGCCGAGGTGTCGGGCGGCGACGTCGCGCAGCGTCTGGACATCTTTCTCGTGGAGCTTGGGGACGCCTTCCAGCGCCACCCGCGAGGTGTGAAGCTGCTGTTGGGGCTGGGTAAGGTGCGGCAGGACGCCAGTGCGGCGGCCGTGGCCGAGGTGCGTCACTACCGCGACGCGCTGGTGGCCTGGGCCCGGGATGCGGTGAGCTCCGTCTTCGCGCTGCGTGACCGCCCCGTGCACGGTGCCGCCGCTCGGCGCGCCTCTGTAGGGAGCGTTCCATTCAGCCCGATCCGTGTCTACGCACCGACAGAGAAAAGGCCGAAGTGGACCCCTGCCGTACACCGGGAGGGGTCCTCGCCGACTGCGGGCGGGCCAGCTCCGAATACCACATGCAGGCGTTCCCTGGCGCGGTGCGTACGGGGTCGCGGCCGCTCGGTTTCACCCGGACGCCTTTCACAAGTCCCGGGTCGTTGACGGGGACGAGGCCGGTAAGGGCTGGGGGAAGTGGCCGGCCGGGCATCCGCGGTGCTGCAGGTGCTGCCCGCCGTCGTCGATGTGCAGGCTGAATGTTTCCGGCCCCGGGCGGTCTGCTTCGTCGTACGCGGACAGGATGGTCTCGATCCGCTGCCACGGTGTCATCACCCGCCAGCACATCCGGTTCCAGAGGCTGCGCATCTGAGCCAATCCGCCCCAACCATCGGCACAGCGAGGTCAGTTGAGATGCATACTGGGCGCCGTCAGTTCGCTTCGACCCGGCCTGACACCACACGGGGGCGGATTCGGAGGATCGCGATGAAGGTGCGGCTGCTCTGGGGTGCCGCCGCGGGAGCCGTCGCTGCCATCGCGGCGCGGGCGGCGGTTAGTTGGATCGAACGCCAGCCCGACCCCGTCCCCTACGAACGGCTCCGCCGCGAACCCGAGGGCCAGGAAGCGTTCCTCCCCCGCCCCGACGGGACGGTGCTGCGCACCATCGTCGCGGGTGAAGGCCCAACGGTGGTACTGGCCCACGGATACGGTGCCTCGCTCCTGGAGTGGAATCTGGTGCAGGCCACCCTGGTGGTCGGCGGTCACCGTGTCATCGTCTTCGATCAGCGCGGCCACGGAGGGTCGACGCTGGGTGCGGACGGCATCGGCTCCGGCCCCATGGCGCAGGACTACGTGGCGGTCCTGGAGCACTTCGACGTACGCGACGCAGTGCTCGTCGGGCATTCCATGGGAGGGTTCCTCGCGCTTCGTGCCGTGCTCGACCATCCCCCCGTCGCCCGGAGGCTGCGCGGCCTGGTGCTGTTCGCGACCTGGGCGGGCCGCATCTACGACGGAGCACCGCACAACCGGCTGCAGATCCCGCTGCTGGAGATGGGCATCCTCCAGCGGCTGGCCCGCACCCGCACGGGCGGAATCCTCTTCGGAGCCGCCCAGTGCGGCAAACGCCCCTCTCCCGCGATGATCGAGGTGTTCCTCGAGGTCTTCTTGCAGCAGGCCCATGCCTCGCTCGTACCGATCGTGCGGGCGTTCGCCCGCGAAGACCGCTATCCACGCCTGGCCGAGATCGCGGTCCCCACCGTCGTCATGGTCGGCTCGGCCGATCGCAGCACACCGCCCAGCCACGCCCGCCGCCTTGCCGCCGGCATACCGGGCGCACGACTGATCACCGTGCCGGACGCCGGACACATGTTGAACTGGGAGGACCCCCACGCCCTGGTACAGGCCGTCAGCTCCCTGCACGATGGTCGTTGACCCCCCTGACGCGTAGCGGCCTCCGCAACACCGTGCGCCGCTGTGACGGGAAGTGCGGGGTCGGTTCTCGGCCGGAGGCGAACCTGCTCGGGCAATTGGCCGGTAGCGCGGTGTGATCCGCCCTCGGATGCGGCTTAGGTGAAGGGGGCGAGTAGCCGTGTCGGGCGAGGGGGACAGGTGTACGACTACATCATCGTGGGTGCCGGATCGGCGGGGTGCGTGCTGGCGCACCGGCTCAGCGAGGACGAGACCACGCGCGTTCTGCTCATCGAGGCGGGACCCGTGGACGACGCCCCTGAAATCCGCATCCCGGCAGCGTTCAGCAAGCTCTACCAGACCAAGTACGACTGGAGTTACCTCACCGAGTGCGAACCGGGACTGGACGGCCGCCGTCGCTATCTGCCCCGCGGCCGGATGCTCGGCGGCTGCTCGTCCATGAACGCGATGATCTACATACGTGGCAATCGCCGTGACTACGACGCCTGGGCGGCCGGCGGCGCCGACGGGTGGAGCTGGCAGGATGTCCTGCCCTACTTCCTTCGCGCCGAAGACTTCGGGGGCGCCCCGTCGCCCTGGCACTCCACCGGCGGGCCTCTCACGGTCAGCGAGGGCCGTTCCCGGCATCCGTTGGCGGACGCCTATGTCACGGCAGCACAGGAGGCGGGCTACCACTACACGAGCGACTTCAACGGCCCAGAGCAGGACGGCGTCGGCTACTACCACCTCACCCAGCGAGGCGGGCTGCGTTGCAGCACGGCCGACGCCTATCTGCGGCCGGCCTTGTCCCGGCCCAATCTCGAGGTGCTGACCGGCGTCCCGTGCACCCGCGTACTCCTGGACGGCGACCGTGCGACCGGTGTCGAGGTGGAACGGGACGGCGAACTGCTGTGCCTACGTGCCGAACGGGAGGTCGTGCTGTCGGCCGGCGCCTACAACTCCCCGCAGCTGCTCATGCTCTCCGGCATCGGCCCGGGCAGCGAACTCGCTTCCTACGGCATCACGCCCCGCGTCGACCTCCCGGTGGGGGAAAACCTGCAGGACCATCCGCATGTCGGTCTGTGCTATCTCACCGAGACCGAGTCGTTGTTCACCGCCGAGACGCCGGAGAACGTCCGCCTGCTGGAGACCGAGGGCCGCGGTCCCCTCACCTCGAACGTCGGCGAGGCCGGCGGATTTCACCGCACCCGTGAGGGATTGGACGCTCCCGACATCCAGGTGCACGCCACCCCGGTGATGTTCCACGAGGAGGGCATCAGCCCCGTGGCCGACCACGCTTTCATGTTCGGCGCGGTCGTCCTCGCCCCCACGAGCCGGGGCAAGGTCTCCCTGCGGTCGGCCCTGCCCAGCGCCAAACCGCGCGTTTTGCACAACTACCTGGCCACCGAGGAGGATCGCGCCACGATGATCCGGGCACTGCGGATGTTGCTCGACATCGCCGCTCAGCCCAGCCTGGCCAAGCACCGGCGTGCCGACTTCCGCGTGCCGCGCTCCACGGACGACGCCGGCCTGCTCGACTTCGCCCGGCGCGAGTTGCAGACTCTTTACCACCCGACGAGCAGTTGCTCCATCGGCCCCGTCGTGGACTCCCGGCTCAGGGTGCACGGCGTGAGCGGCCTGCGGGTGGTGGACGCCTCGGTGATGCCCACCGTGGTGCGGGGCAACACCAACGCCCCGACGATCATGATCGCGGAGAAGGGCGCAGACATGATCCGCGGTCTTTGATCTCCAAACAAGGCAGGAGCAGGACACCGTTGGGCCCGCCCGACCGCCCGGACAAGGCGCGTCAAACGGTCGGTGCGGCAGGGATGCCGTGCGCGAGCGGTCACCATCTGCGGTCATGGCCGACGACTTCCTCTCTTTCGTCAAGCCGGCCCAGGTCCTGGCGGCTCAGACGCCTCGAAGCCGAGAGATGCGGCTATCGCCCGCCAATGGATTGAGTCAACGCCACGCCGAGTGCGTATCGCTTGACAAGGAAACCGTAGACACACGTCTGCGGTCCGGCTCCGACAGACGATATCGACCCGATCTCCCGCGTTGACCGGCCAGTTCAGCAGATCACTGGAGTGGTCGGCACGCATTCCACGGAGCGCTACGCGGGCCGTGGTGGCGCCCCGCCCCGGACTTGGTTGGTCGAGGAGGACTAGCGATGGGATTCGACGAGGCCGAACCGCCACCGGCCCTCAACCGGGGGCGCGAGCCCGCGCAAGAGATCCAAGATTCATTTCAGGCAGTTCTGAACGCCCTGGATGCCGCTCGCGCCGATCTCTACGCGATGGAGGAGCACCAAGGGTCCGGAAGCCCGTTACCGTCCTCTGACCGGCCCAGCGCAACAGCCGGGTACGGCAGCCCCACCCACCCCGTCCCGTCCCCGCCACCACCGCAGCCGGGGACGCAGGGCCTCAGATCCCGGCCCGAGCTGGTTCCGGTCCGTCCGGAAGGCCTCCCACCGTCTGCCGACCCGCCTCAACCCGCTTGGGACCGGCCGGCCGCCGGGAACGCCGCCGTCGAGCCGCTGTGGTCACGCGGGGTGCGGCAGGAGGCCGACGCGCCACGGGAGGCGGGACAGCCGCCCACTGCGCGCGGCGGGGGCCCGGCGCAGGCCGAACCGCCGGCAGCTTTCCCGCCGCCCCCAGCCGCTCTGCAGGATCGTGCGCGCCGATGGACCGACTCCACTGAGGACTCCCCCTACCCATCGCGGGCCGCGCAGCCGAACCGCTTCGTTGCCCCGCCCTCCCAGACGCCGCTGCGCCCAGAACCGGCCCGCCCCCCTGAGCCCAGGGGAATCCAACGACATCGCCGTCTCACCGACCGGCGACACAGCCGGCTCGCCGGAGTCTTCGGCCTGGGCGCCGTGAGCGGATTGGTCCTTGCCTCTTCGCTGCTCAGCAACGGCGACTCCGCACCGGCGACGCCGCCTGCGTCCTTGGAGCAGCCGGACCGGCCATGGCCTGAGAATCCGGCACCTGCAGCCCCGTCCCCACCGACCGGGCAACCGAACCGGCCGAATCCCGGCAACGCCTCGCTTCCCGAGATCCCGGGCACCGGGCTGCTGCGCCCAGGCGACACTGGACACGGTGTTTACGAGTTGCAGGTACGTCTGCTCCAGATCCCTCACATCTATGACGGAGGCGCCATCAACGGCCGTTACGACACGGAGGTCCGGCAGGCAGTGGCCCGATTTCAGAATGCATATGGCATCCATGGAGACGAGACCGGCATCTACGGGGACAACACTCGACACGCCCTCATGCTGCGGACGAAATAGCCACCACAACCACATGCCAGACGCTGCGACGATTGCACGGGCTGCTGGAAGTCACCTCATGGAGCGGTTCCGCATCGGTGCGGAGACCACGGCCTGTGCTGCACGGCGACCCATCCGACGGAATACCCCCGCGTCGGCGGGGAGGACGCGAGGAACTTGGTCCCCAGCCCGGTGCGGAACGGAAAAAGCCATATACGAGGTTCGGAATGAGAACGACCTCTGAGGCTCCCGGCCTCATCAAGGTGCGCTCCCGGGTATCTGGCTGGACCACCCGCACGCCGGCCGCCAAGCCGGTCAAGAAGACCCCGCCTGCGGCACGGCTCGCCGCCCTGTTCCTGGCCGCCCACGCCTCCTCCAAGCTCCACGGCACACTGCCCGACGATCTCCCGGAGCCTGCCGCGCTGCCCTGCCTGACGTGCTGAGCAAGAACTTCCTCGCTTGGATCTTGGTGGTCAGTCCGCCTCGCGGGCCGCGGGACCGTCCGAGTGAATGGTCGGCCGGCGGAGGCTCTGGCCCACGCCGTCGCCGGCCTGCTCGCCGACCCCGCGGCCCGCGAGGCCTGCGGAGCGGCCGGTCGTCGCAGAGTGCTGAGCCGGTTCAGCTGGAGCCAGGCCGCCGCGGCCACCTACTGCGAGGTCCTCGACGCCGAGCCCGCCGCTACGGGCGCCGGCTGAGATGACCGAAGGGGGTGCGGGCCGTCACCGTCGGCCCGGGTGACGGCCCGCCCGAACAGCATGAGCGAACATCCCGCACACCCCGCGCTCGATGACGCGCGCCTGCACTGCCAGTCTCGGGAAGAGGCACTCGACCGGTTCTGCCGGCACGGCCTGGACGGGATCGCGACTGGGGTGGCCGGCTCGCCGACGTCCTCAGCGGCGGCGGCCGGCTGCTGGGTCACCTGACCGGACTGGGCGCCGGGACGGTCCACGCCGCCCCGGCCGCCGCTCAGGCGGCCGTGCTCAGGACGGGCTGCCCCGCCACGTCGCCCTCCTCCGTGCGGAGCATCACCGGCGTCGTGGCCCGGCGCTGCCGGAGCAGGCAGCCCGCACCGATCGCGCCGGCGATGAGCAGGCCGCCGGTGACGAGGGCGCCGCGGGCTCCGTGCCAGCTCCATGAGGAGACCGAGGACGGGCGGGCCGCCCAGGCTCCACACCGTGCCGATGCTGCCCCACACGCCCAGCACTCGTCCCCGCAGATGCGCGGGCGGGTCGGTCTGCAGGACGGCCGTACCGGCGGTGTCGGAGACGGACTCCACCACGGCCATCGGCAGCACGAGCACGATCAGCACCGCAACGGACGGTGACAGCCCCGCCACCACCTGGAGCAGTGCCCCGGCCGCCGCGAGCCCCCCACGAGCCGCACGGACGGCCGCCGCAGCCGGGCGGCGAGGACGGCGCCGAGGATGCCGCCGACGGCGAGCACGGTCGAGACCGTGCCGAACGAGCCGGCCCCGCCCGCGAGCGGCCCGGTGACGAACACGGCCAGGGTGAGCTGGTAGCTGCGGCCGAACACCGCGCTGATCCCGGTCACACCGGCCAGCGCCATCAGGCGCGGCCGCCGCGCGAAGAACCGGAGCCCCTCACGCACGGTCATGTCGGCGCCCCTCTGCTTCCGGTCCACGGCGACCTGCCGCACCGCTCCGGCCGCCGGGCGCAGGAACGGAATCACCGAGGCCACGAACAGGAACGACACCCCGTTCGCGAAGTACGCCACGGACGTGCCGAGGAACCCGACCGCCACACCGGCGAGAGCCGCTCCCACGAGCCGCCCCGCCTGGTGCACCAGCGCCCCGACCCCGATGGCCGAGGGCACGTCCTCCGCCGGGACGAGATCGTTGCCCAGCAGCGCGCACGCGGGGTTGTCGACGGTCGCGACGACGCCGGTGACGGCGGCCAGCACCATCAGGGAGGTCATGTCGAGCCGGTCCAGCGCCACGAGGACGGCCGTCGTGAACGCGATCGCGCCGAGCAGCGCCTGGCTCACGGCCGCCGTCAGCTTGCGGGGCCACCGGTCGACGGCCGCGCCGCATAGTTTGGCGAGCCCGTCGTGACCAGCTGTGTCGTTATCGGCGATGGCGACGAACCGGTTGGCGACGCCAGCGACGATGAAGGCGTTCACTGTCTTCACCAGAGCACCGACGTTTCGTTCTCCCGGGGCAAGACGGAAGTTCATGAAATTGACGAAACAGATCAGATGCGGGTCGCCGCGCGGATCGCGCCTCCGGCCTGACCTGATCCCGCCACACCACGGCCCCCTGGGGGAGAGAAGTCGCCCCGGGGGTCCGGCAGATGGAGTCGTGCTGCTCAACGACAGCGCGCGTCTAGACCGTGTCTGGCTGAGAAGATGTACCCGACCACGCGCATAAGAGACGGCATGCTCATGCCCATGGCAGGGTTGGCAGCGCTTTAGCCAAGGCACATCACCCCATGACCAAGGGAGAGTGCACGTGAGCAAGTCCGTTGTCCGTAAGCGGGGAAAGCTGAAGCTGGCCCTGGTGGTTTCGTCCGCAGCGCTCGCTGTCCCCGGGGTGACTGCCGCAGGAGCGGTGGCGCAACCATCGGAGTACACCACGGCCTCGGCGGGTGCCTACTCGCCGCCAGCGAATGCCATCTGCTGGAACGGCGGCCGGCTGGTCTTCTACACCTGTGACCCTCGCCGAGCGTTGCCAAGCTGTGGGCCGAGCAGGGACGGCCTCTACGAGACAGATGCCATCGGTGACCGTTGGCTGTGCGGACGCCACAGGGACAGAAACGGCAAGTGGGGCTGGGGTTGGAAGAAGACTCAAGGGTGCCTCACGGCCGCGGTCAACAACAAGCGATCCGCAGTCGCGCCGCGTCAGCCTGCTGACTGCTGACCTCGCGTCTGGCGAGTGGTACTGCAGACTGGCAGTACCACTCGCTGTCCCCTGCTTGAGGAGCGTTATGAACGAAGAGATTCCTCACTTCACACCCCGCATGCAGGAGGTGTTGAGGGACGCCGAAGCGTTGGCGCGATCGCTGGGGCATGAGCATGTGGGTACCGAGCATGTGTTTCTCGCGATTGCGCGGGACGCGGAGGCTGTTCCCACGCAGGTTCTCGCGGAATTCGTGCCTCCGCACCGGGTAGTCCAGGCTCTGACGACGCAAATGCAGGCCCCCGAGTATCTCGGGGAGACCCAACCGACTGTTGACAGTGAGCCCCCGGGCTCCGTCTAGAGCGGGCGACGGCGAAGGTGCGCCCGACACGTGACACGGCCTGCCTGTCCGCCTGCGAGGCGCTGGTGTTGTCGCGGTCGCGGTGGGCCTTCGCCCGGACCCGCGACCGCGAGAACCTGGTCGATGAGCAGCGGGACCGGTCGAAGTGGGGGAGTGGGCACGCGCGTGTAGCGGCTCTCCGATACCGGCGGCCCGTGTGCCCCAAACACCGACTCCCGCGCCCAGGACGAACTGGCGGCCGGTGCCGAACGCGACCGTGCCGGCAACTGGCGAGCGACACCTCCAGGAGTAAGCACAGCGTCGGTGATTTCAGGCGCCGCATGGTCAATGCCGGGCAGAACACCGATGCGGGCATGGCCCTCAAGGGCTTCTACACCTACAGCCGCGTCCTGGAAGAGGACCGGTTCCTGGCATGGATCAGGTAGCCCCAGCCAGATGCGACCAGACGAGGCCACCGTGAGCGAGCCAGCACCTCCAGGCACGGCCCTGGTGGATGTTGAGTACCACCTCTTCCAGATCACAGACCCGCAAGGGCCAGTGGCCGACGACCTGGACGCCAGCCATACCGGCCTGGTGTCCGCCGACGGCGGAGGCATCGAGGTGACCACCGGGATCCACACCGGAGAGGTCTACGTCACGGTCGAGCCGCACTCGAAGTGGCCCGACCCCGCCCCGGGCTGGGAAGAGATCGCTGAGATCTCATGCCACTCTCCCTCCCGTGAACTGCTGGTGACGTCCTTCACGGATGACCCCGCGGATCTGCCTTCGCTGGCCTCCGACGGTCCCGGCTCGTACCGGCTGCGTGTCCAAGCACGCGGCCGGGACAGGGCCGTCGACCAGACGACGGTGGACGAAGTCGTGGAGTCGTACCTGATCCAGAGCTGGCCCGCCGCACACCAGGACGCTCTCCTGGTGCAGGCGACAGACGCCTACGGGGCCCAGTCGCGAGCCCAACAGGCTGACGACACCATCGTCATCGACCACGAGGACTCACTCGACACGCAGACCGGCCAGGAACGCGACATCCTGCGCCGGGCTGAACGCGGCGACTACTCCTGACCAGCGATCATGCACGCCTTCGGTTGGGGCGACTGTGCCGCCCCAACCGAAGATCACGTCACCCGGTCTCCGCAGTGCAGGTAGTGGTGTACCGGGCTGGCGGTCGTCGCGACCGGGCCGTCGTTCCACGCCGGCCTCCTCACGGCTACCTTCCGCCCCGTCACCTCCCACGTGGTGGTGCACGGCTTGGCGGTCACGAGCGTCGGCTTGCGGGGAGGGGGCTCGGCAGAAGCCTGTGGCGCTGCCACGGCCCCGGTGAGAACGGCCAGAGCGGCAACGAGAGGGAGCGCCTGTTTCATGGTCATGGAACCCCGAGGATGCGGCTGGTCGTCACGGCCGCTGAGGGATGATCACCCGGCCGTGGCTGAGGCGACCCCCGCGTCGGCCGGGAGGACCGAGCGGCTGTGCGACGACTGGGCCAAGGGAGCGGAGCACCCCCGCGTCGGCGGGGAGGACCGTTGAGCCCCACCGGGAACCGGCCTTGGTAGTCGGAGCACCCCCGCGTCGGCGGGGAGGACGAGGCGGTGACCCTGCCCAGCGGGATGCCGGACGGAACACCCCCGCGTCGGCAGGGAGGGCGGGCCTGGCGCCGGACCCGAGTACGTCGTCGACGGAACACCCCGCGCCGACGGGGAGGACGACCAGCTCCGCACGGAGTTGAAGTGGGGCGCCGGAATACCCCCGCGTCGGCGGGGAGGACTGCTCGTGCTTGTTGCGCCGCTGGGCGTTGTCCGGATCACCCCCGCGCATCTGCGGGGAGGACACGCGCATCGAGTTCTACAACGGCCTGGCCGTCGCACCCCGCGTCGGAGGGAAGACGGCCCGACGTGCTGCGCGGCGGAAGACCCCCACGTCGGTGGGGAGGACCGAACCGAATCCTCGCCACCATCCTGACCATCGTCGTCGGAACACCCCCGCGTCGGCGGGGAGGACAGCTGAGCCTCCTTGCGTTCCAGCGTCGTCCACGGAACACCCCCGCGTCGGCGGGGAGGACTGGCAGAGCACGACGACGGTGATCCCGAAGTCCGGAACACCCCCGCGTCGGGGGGGAGGATGTCGCCAAGGACCCGTGGGTCAACATCCGGGGCGAAACACCCCCGCGTCGGCAGGGAGGATGAACGAGAGAGACACGAACGACCTCACCGGTTCGGAGCACCCCCGCGTCGACGGGGAGGACCAACGGGTGATCGACGCGGCCTTACGCGAGATCGGAGCACCCCCGCGTCGGCGGGGAGGACCACCCCTGGCACACCGGTGCTCACCAGCACAGCGGAACACCTCCGCGTGGGCGGGAAGGACGGGTCCGTCTTGAACTTCGCCAGAGCGGCGGCCGGAGCACCCCCGCGTCGGCGGGGAGGACGCGAACATCGGCGCCGCCGAGAAGGAGATCGGCGGAGCACCCCCGCGTCGGCAGGGAGGACCTTCCGCAACCCGGCCTCACCGTGAGTGTTACGGAACACCCCTGCGTCGGCGGGGAGGACGACTTTCACGACTACATGGGTCGCGACTGGGTCGGAACACCCCCGCGTCGGTGGGGAGGACCAGTCCTGGCGGTAGCGCGCCTCCACGAGTCCGGAACACCCCCGTGTCGGCGGGGAGGACCTGACCATACGCGCCGCGCACGGCCCTGCGGGCGGAACACCTCCGCGTCGGCGGGGAGGACGAGCGGCACGGCTACTCCGGCGGCGTCAAGGTCGGAACACCCCCGCGTCGACGGGGAGGACCGACACCACGAAGGAACAGACCTCGTGACCTACGGAACACCCCCGCGTCGGCGGGGAGGACACGAGCTGCCGAATGACGGACTGTGAGACTCCCGGAACACCCCCGCGTCGGCGGGGAGGACTCCCGGCCCCGGGACCGGCTGGTCGCCGCGGTCGGAACACCCCCGCGTAGGCGGGGAGGACGACGAACGCGGGTCCGTCCATGCGTCCGAGGGCGGAGCACCCCCGCGTCGGCGGGGAGGACGCCCGAGCCCGACATCGAGCACGCCCGAGACCGGAACACCCCCCCGTCGGCGGGGAGGACAACGATGCGGTGCCAGCAAGAGGCAAATGGTAATCGCCCATTCGAAGGCTCCGGAACCCACATCTGGACTGACATCGAATACTTCCTCAAACCAGTCCGGTTTTATCGCCGTTGCTATCCCCGCCACGGCTGCCAAGGTCGCTAGTACCACCTCCCCATACGCGCGTGTGCGGATCAGCTTCTCCTTCCATTCCCACCGCCGACTCCTAACTCTTCCTCCGAGAACTCACGTGGCAGAAGCGAAGAACAATGATAGGAACTCGGCAGAAGGCGAGGTGTTGAGCGCTCCATTCATGGAATAGAGGCAGCCAAGCAAAGCCGAGCTGGTCCCTGGACCATCGAGGTACAGCTTCCAAACCGCTTTGCGATCGGGGCAACCCGGCAGCAAGTCACTACCGGCCATACGGAGGATCCTGACCGGTGACCTGCAGGGACTTCGTCTGAGCTAAGCGGTGCGTTCATGCCCCCCAGTCCGGGCGACCAGCGCGATGCGCGGTCGCGAGGGCATCGTCGCGTGACATCCCATGAACCGGAAAGGGATCACAGCTGTCATCCGCGCCGATCCTGCGGTCGCCCGTGCCGCGGCCGCCACGCTGGAGGTTGCCGCAGCGTGACGGCGCGCGTCGGAGGCGCGAAGGGCAGACTGAAGGCGGGCGAGATCCTCATGCGCCGCGTAGCCCAGGGCTCCGTCACCGAGGGAACCCCGGAGGCGGCCGTGCACCTGGGCGCGACGGACGTCTACCCGTCGTTCTCCCCGCCCCCCGGGCCCTGCGGACGGGGCGCGCGGTCCTCAGCCAGGCGGGTGACCCCGACTTCATGCGGTGGGTCGAGGAACGCAAGGCCCGGGCCCCCGCCGGCTGCCCCTACCGCCGGGGCGTCGACTCGATGCTCGCCGTCCCGCTGCGGGCCCGCTCCCTCATCTGCGAGGTGTCCGACGGCAGTTCCACCTCACCCACCTGCGCCGTGCCCACGCCTTCGACGAGGGCGGCCGAGGCCTCCTGCTCGTCGCCCAGCTCACCCAGCGCTGGGGCAGCCGGCAGACGACCAACGGCAAGACGATCTGGGCCGAACAGCCCCTGCCCCGGCCCTGTGACCACCCCGGTCACTGGAAGGGGCAGCCCGGGTTCGGCGCGTCCTCGGAGAACGGCGCGCCGTGCGGCAGCACGTACAGCACCTCCAGGACGAGCGGCGTGTCGCCCAGGTTGCGCCCTATGTGGACGTTGCCCGGCCCGGACGCCTCCTGGATGGCGCTGCCCGGCGTGTAGACCCCGTCGGAGCCGCAGTCCGAGTCGAAGTGGCTGAGCGTGCCCTGCTTCACCACGCCGTACACCGGGCCGTCGTGGTAGTGCCAGCCGGTCGCCTGACCGGCCGGGATGGTGATCTCCCTGAGTATGTAGTCCGTGTCACCGACGGTCCTCTGGGCGATCAGCCGGGCGCTCACCCCGGGCCCAGGCGGGGTCGCCCCCGCGATCGTACTTCCGACGACGACCGTGGCGGCGGCGAGCGCGCCAGTCAGGGCGGTGCGGAGCGGGGTGCGCATGGCAAGGGCCTCCTGGTTTCGCACGGGCGGGCACGACGAGCCGTCGTGTCGCTGCGAACATAGAGGCGCGCCACGCGCGTTCGGGCCGTTTTCCGGGGATCTCCCGGTCGACCCAGCCCGACCTCGTAGCCGCCATCCGGCAACTGCAGGGCCGACAGCCCGCCAGCCAGCGGACCGGCTCACAGCCCGCGTCGATCGCATCCGTCCAGCGACGGCTGGAGACCGCCCTCGCACGGATCAAGCACCTGCGGGCCGAGAACAGCGAACTCACCCGTGGGCCTCGGGTGGGTGGTGGCAGGGGTCATGCCGCGAGGGGGGTGCGCGGGAAGAGACCGAGGACGATGGCGCTGGTGCAGGGCCAGCGGACGGGCTCCTTGGGCGGTGCCGAAGAAGCGCGGGCGCGCGGGTTGACCGTGCAGCAGCGCGCGCACACCGGGTCAGCGCTAACGCTCGGAGGGGGGCTTGTTGGTGTGCTGGGTTGTTGATGGCTTGGGGTGTTGTGGGTTCGCTGAGAAGTCGAGTGGGTGGTTCGGCTGGGGTGGGCTGGGTGTGTGAACTGGGTTTATCTGTGGTCTGTGGAGTGTGGCGGGGTGGGTTGTAGGTAGTTGTGGCGTGTAATGGCTCGTTTGGTGTTTTTGCCGGTCAGGGCTGTTTGCCTGTTCGGGGGGTTGTGGTTAGCGGTTGCGGGTGGGGCGGTTGTGTTGTTCGGCGATGTGGTCGAGCTTTACGGCGTCGAGGGTGGTTTTGGTGATGCGTTCGGTGCCGTCGTGGATGGCGTTGATGGCTGCTTGGCGGATGAGGCGGGTGAGGGATCCGATGCGGCCTGCGGTGCGTTGGTGGAGGTAGGGGGCGTGGGCCGGGAGGGTGCCGGGTTTGTGGTGGTGGAGGTCGAGGGCGTTTTCGATGTCGGTGATGACGTCGCGGAACGGTTCGCGTTTGCCGTGTCGGGCGGGGAGGGGGCCGCAGTCGACGAGCGTGGCCCGTCCGGCGAGCTGAGCGCCGCGCTGCGCGAGGGACTGCATGCACTCCGCCCCGGGGCGCCCGGAGGGCCGGGGCAAAATCGAACGGTTCTTCAGGACGGTGAACGGGGAGTTCACGGTCGAGATCGCCTCCGACAAGGGCGAGGTCGGCCGCGAGATCAAGGACCTCGCGGAGATGAACCGCCTGTTCATCGCCTGGGTGGAGAACATCTACCACCGCCGGGTGCACTCCGAGACGAAACAGGAACCGCTTCAGCGGTGGATGGCCGGCGCCCCGTTCCCGGTCCCGCAGCCCGCGGATCTCGCCGAAGCGTTCCGCTGGTCCGAGCACCGCCGCGTCGCCAAGACCGCGACCGTCTCGCTGCACGGCAACCGCTACCAGGTCGAGCCCGAGCTGGTCGGCCACAAGGTCGAACTGGTCTTCGACCCCTTCGACCTGACCTTCCTGCGCGTGCGTCTGGACGGCCAGGACGCGGGCACCGCGACGCCGTTCCAGATCGAACGGCACTCCCATCCCAAGGCCCGGCCCGAAGTCCCGGCCGAGGAGCCGAAGGTGACCACCGGCATCGACTACCTCCACCTGGTCGACAACGCGCACTCCAACCACCTCGGCACAAAGATCAACTATGCGGCGCTGGCCGATCCGCCCGCCGGGGCCGTCGATCTGACCGACACCGCCGCAGAGGGCTGAGCGAGGGCGGTGAGGAACGCCCCGTGGTGTACGTGGGCCTTGACGGCGAGGCCGGCCTGCTCGCGCTCGGACTGCCGGAGTTGGTGCAGCTGTGTCTCGTGGCGCCGTGGTGGCGAGACGCTCCAGGCCGGACGCCCGAAGAACTCCAGGTGGTCGCCGACGAGTATCGGGAGGACCTGCCCGACTTCGCACGGCGACGGGACCGTGCGGCCCGGGCGCTCGGTATCGACCTGGATGAACTGCCATCCGAGGCGACGGTCCTGGCCCGGCTCGTGGAGCGCTCCCGGGGACCGGTAGCAGCGGCTTGCCTCGTCGTCGGGTACGAGGGCGATCCGCTCGACCCCCTTTTCAACACCGCCTGCCCCTGATTGACCGGCCACCGGGTCCGGCAGGCCCCCGGCTGGTGCGGGGGTGGTCGACGCCCCCGGCGCGCCAGACGCCGGTGGGTGATCTTCGCTGTGACGTACAGGTCGCGCGGGCCTATTGATCGTTTCGGCGACAGCCCGCTGCGACGCTCGTAGGATGCCTAAATGCCCAAGCCGTTACGGATGAGCCGCCGCCTGTGGGTTGCCGTGTGGGCGGTGCTGTGCGTGGCCGGTATCGCTGCCACCGCCGCACTGAACGCCTTTCCGGCGCCTGACCCGCAGCCCGAGAAGCCCGTCAGTGCCGAGTGCGCCGAGTACATCGCGGACATCGAGGCGCAGTTGGCCAAGGCCAAGAGGGAAGGCAACGAGGACGGCGTGCTGGCCTTCACTCGATCCCGGGTCGGCGCGGACGACTGCAGCGATGAAGTTCTCGACCACTTCAGCGGCGACCGGTGAGCCGCCGTACAGGGCTCGTCGCGATGGCGGGGCTGATCTGTGCCGGTGCGGTGGCGTTCATCGCCGTGAGCGCCGAGAGGGATCCACAGCCCCCTCCGCCGCGGGTGTACTCCTCCTGCCTGGCGGCCGACACCAAGCCGATGCCTGTGGGCGATGACCCGTGCGACGGCCGTTGAAGAAGCACTGAGCTTTTTCTTTAACCTCCCGCGTTTCAACGGAGGTGTGGTTGTTGATACACCAAGACTGGAACGTGGGGAGCAAAGGAATCGACTGCGGCTTGGAGGCGGTGGGGGTCGAGACGCCAGAAGTTGATGGGCCGGCTCGCGCGGAGAAGCTCGTACTCGACGTGGGGCACGGTGCGAGCTGCCTGTGCGGGAGTCATCTTGCGGTTCGCCCCCGGCAGTTCCGGGGCTCCCGCCCGGCGGTGGACGCCGACGTAGTCCATTGAGGGACCAGCCATGCGCTGCTGCCACACGACTACCGATGTGATGTCCTCCCACGGCACGAACGCCGTCTGAGCTTTATAGCGGGCTGGCGCACCGCCGAGCAGAATGCCCGTGCTGTCGACGCAGAACGCGACCAGGCGCTTCCAGCCCACGCCGGCGAGGAGTTGGAAGGGCGTGCGGGTGAAGTACGCCTCGTAGACGGCGGGATGTGGATCAGCCATGGTCAGAGACTAGCGGGACGGCCCTGCCCGCCCCGCCGCCCCTGCCGGCTGGTTCGCGAAACTAATCGCGCCTTGAGGCGGGGAGGCGTTCTTGTTCCTGGTCGGACTCCTGCTGATCTTCCCCAGCAAGGCCGACCAGCGCCGGTTCGAGAACGCAGCCAACATCATGAGAATGCGATCCGGCACAGCGCCCCCTCGCCCTGAGCTTGTTCTTAAGGTACGGCCGACCTTGAAGGTTGGCCGTATTGAAGCTCGTCCCCGGAGGGCTGCTTCGGCACCATGATCGTGTGACGAACAACGAGGAAGCCCGAGTACCGTCCATCAGCACAGGGCTTGTTGCAGGCATGCTGATCGGCATTCCAGTTGGGCTCGTGCTCGGGCTGGCTGTTTTCGACAGCATGGCGATGGGCTTGGTGCTCGGCGGTGGTGCAGGCGGAGTCCTTGGTGTCACTTTCCGCGCGTCGCGGCGCTCGCAGCGCCAGTCCCCGTGAGGACTCCGCATGGCTGCTCAGCTCGATCCGTAGCTCCGGCGCCGAACGGCATCTCGAACTGGGTCGCTCACCTGGGTATTCTCCGGACGCTGAGGCGGCCTTCGCCTGATCATGTGCTCCGACCAAGGTGCACTAATCAGAACGAAGGCCGTGAGGGTGAGTCTGCTGCCTGAAGCTGTTCCAGGAGAAGCGTTCGCGGAAGCGTCACGCTTCCGGGCCGAGTTGTACGAGTGTCTGACCGTCCGGGGCGATGAGCTGTTCGAGCTGGTGGACGCGGTGTTGTGTGCGCCGGGTGCCGTGCACTCGGCGGTGGAGCTGACGCTGCTGCCCGAGCACCGCCGTGGGCACGGCGCGATGTACGACGGCCTCAATCAGGGCGGGATCGACACCGGCCGACTGCGCTCGCTGCTGGCCGGGCTTCCGCTGCCCCGGTTTCCGGACGGGCGGCTGGTCCTGGCCGTGGACGTCTCTCCATGGCTGCGTTCGGACGCGCCCTGCTCTCCCGAGCGGCTGTTCTGCCATGTCTACGGCCGGGCGAAGACCGCCTCGCAGTTCATCCCCGGCTGGCCGTACTCCTTCGTCGCGGTGCTGGAGATGGGCGCCACCTCCTGGACTCAGGTCCTGGACGCGGTCCGCCTCGGCCCGGCCGATGACGCCACTGCGGTCACGGCCGCCCAGCTCCGCGATGTCGTCGAACGGCTCATCGCCGCAGGCCAGTGGCAACCCGGCGAGCCGGACATCGTCATCGTCACGGACGCCGGATACGACGTCACCCGCCTGGCCTGGGTCCTGCAAGACCTGCCCGTTGAGCTGGTCGGGCGGGTCCGCGGCGACCGCGTGATGCGGCTACCGAAGCCGCCCCGGATCTACGACCCCAAGGGCGGCCGGCCACCGAAGCACGGTCCGGAGTTCCGCTTCGCCAGGCCGGAGACCTGGCCCGAACCAGCGGTCACCACACGCACCGCCACGGCGAACTACGGCAAGGCCGTCACCCAGGCATGGGACCGCGTGCACCCGCGGCTGACCCACCGGGCCGCCTGGCTCGACCACGAAGGCGAACTCCCACTGATCGAAGGCACGTTGGTCCGCCTGGAGGTCGAGCACCTGTCGAAAGGCCGGGCGGCTCCAGCGGTGTGGTTGTGGTCCTCCAAGACCGGTGCCACCGACGCGGACGTCGACCGGGCCTGGCAGGCCTTCCTCCGCCGGTTCGACCTGGAGCACACGTTCCGCCTGTTCAAGCAGACCCTCGGCTGGACGAAGCCCCAGCTGCGAGAACCGGAAGCCGCCGACCGGTGGACCTGGTTGATCATCGCCGCCTACACCCAGCTCCGGCTCGCCCGCCCACTGACCCAGGATTTGCGGCACCCGTGGGAGAAGCCAGCCGCACCGAATCGGATCACCCCCGCCCGGGTCCGCCGGACCTTTCGGAACCTCCGCCAGCACATGCCCTGCCCCGCCAGAGCGCCGAAACCCTACCGGCCCGGCCCCGGACGGCCACCCGGCACGAAGAACAGACACCGGGCACCCCGCTACGACGTGGGCAAAACCGTCCGCCGCAAGAAGACTCTTATCGCCCTACAATGGTTGAAGAGTTAAAGAACAAGCTAAGTTCGGGGCCCGGCTTAAGGGGATCGCAGCGTCCAAGACGCAGCGATACCACCGTGACGCGGTGGCCGGCTGCAGTTCCTCCAGTACTTCGGCGACCTTCAGCGCGAAGCTTTCGCCTGCGTCCTGCAACTGACAGACGTAGCAAGTTCATGGCCAATATCCCCACCGCCGTCACTGTCGGCTACCTGCACGAACCAAGCTTGTCCGCGCTCGGAGCGCGCTCACTGGCGTCGGCACCAGGTGCGCCACAGGGCGAGCCGGTGCTCGGATTCCTGCGGGATCAGCTCCGTCAGTACCAGGGCCACGGCGGGCGGGGTCAGCGTGGCGAAGCCCAGCGCTACCACGGCCCACCAGGGAGCATCCGTGAGTGCCGCGGTCAGCGTGCCCGCCCCGCCACCACCGATCACGGTTAGGGAGCGGGCCAGTCCGGCGGGGCCGCCGGACGGATGAGGCTCAGTGGTCACCGGCGGCCATCCTCTTGTTCTGCAGGGCGTGAGCGCGCATCTCACTCGGCAGGCGAAGGCCGCCGCGGCGGCGCCAACCGCGGGCCTTGCGGCGGAAGCGATACAGAACGCTCTCCACGGCCGGGACGGTCATGTGGAGCAGATCAGCTATCTCGCCGGCGCTGTGACCGTCGAGGGTCAGCGTGACGACTGCGCGTTCGCGCGCTGGCGCGGACTCCAGCAGCGTCAGCACGCCGTCGCACAGCGCGGCGACCTCCCCGTCGGGAGCCGAGCCGGTCTCGTATCCGAGGCGGTGGCGGACGTAGTGCGGCGAGAGCCGGTTGGCGGTGCGGGCGAAGCGGTCCGCGCGCTCGGCTCGCCACCGCCGCATCTCGCGGGGGAAGACGAGTAGGCACTGGCCGAAGAAGTACGTTTCCAGGGAGGCTGGCTGGCCGTCACGCCCCCGGTTCTCCTCCGGCCGCCATCTCCGTTCGCCTAGGGCGCGGCGTGTGAAGGTTTGTAGCGCGGCCGCGATGGTGCGCACCGCGAGTTCGTCACGGTCCGCCTGGCTGCTGCGGAGCGTCTGGAGCTCCTCGGGGGACATTGCCAGGGGTGTGGCGGAGTCGCTGGCCAGAGCGGCGATCTCGCCGCTGCCCATCTTCGCCATCAGTGGCACGTACGCGTACCGGAACAGCTCGTCGGCGAGGAGCTCGTATCTGGCCCCTGTGAAGTTCTTGGCGCGCAGAGCCTCGACCCGCTCGACCTGGTTGCGGATCTCGGGCGGGAGCACGTTCAGTAGCTCGGTGTTGCGGGGGCGAGGCCCGGCAGGCTTCTTCGGCATAGCTCTCTCCGATGTACTGCTCACCAGCCTTCGGCGACGCTGGTTGTATCGCGGTCACCTGCCATATGCACAGGTCGTCTGAGATTCCAGCGCTCGCACGAAAGTTCTTTGAAAGTCGGCTGTGCAATTCCGCCGTGATGGGCGGCTGGCAGCGCCGCTCGAGGCGAGCTGACGCTGCCGCGCGCGAGGGCCACGGAGCCATGGGCTGTCCGGATGGGGCACAGCACTGGTGGCGAGGGCTGTTCAGCCGCGGTGGTGCGCGGACGTTCCGTATGCCGGGAGGAATCAGAGGGCGGTACGTCTGCGGATCGTTCGCTGCTGGCCTGGTGCCGACTGCCGCGCCGCCTGGGCGCGGGCAGTGTGCCGGGCGCCGAGCCGCTTGAGCTTGCGGTACACGTGCCTACCGAAGGCGAGCGGGTCGGAGGCTCCGGCCAGGAATGCCGCCTCGGCCCAGGAGCTGACCGAGGAGTGGGCCCACATCAAGGCGACCCGCTTTTCCTCCGGCCGCAGTTGGGCCAGAACCCTGACGATGCGCGGATCGTCAGGACACGCCCCAAGAGCCAGGTCCTGGACGTTCGGATATCCCCTGACCAGGTCGTACAGGGTCAGGTCGGCGCCCAGCGGGGTGTCCAGCAGCAACATGCGTGAACCGCTCGACCGCGGTCCCCGCTGCCACAGTGGCACCAGTTGTTTGTGGATGGTCCTGGCCTCAGCCCGCAGCGCCTGGATGGCGTCGAGCGTGATGCGGCCGTTGTTCTCCAGCGGTGCCGTCCAGTCGCTCATGAGCGCGGTCGAAACCGCCTCGTGCCACCGTTTGCCGGTTCGCAGGCACAGGACTCGGGAGGCGAACCAGTCGATGTGGTGGGGTGTGCTCAGGCGGCCGGCGGCGGCACCGCGCGCCTGAAGCGCCCACATCACATCGTTGGGGCCCCAGTTGGCGTAGCCGCCACGCCGGAGGAAGTGCGTGGCGGACATCAGGGCGACGCTGCCGTCGGCGTGCACCACTGGCCCGTACGCGTTGTTCGTCGGTGGGGGTTGTACCGGATAGCGGACGGCGTACGTGTACAGAGTTGCGAACAGCGGGTCGACACCCTGGGAGTTCATCGCAAGGGGGAAAGGAAGGGTGTCCCTGGCGGGTGATGCGGCGGTCACGGGTGGGCTCCTCGGTCGTAGCGAACAGCTTCACCTCTAGGCCTGGGGAAGGGGTATTCCGTCAATAAAACTGGGCCGGGCCTCCTGTGGTTCTCGTCACACCGCCTCCGTGCACCCCTGAATCGGCTCGGTTGGCCCATTGGATCTAACGGCTTCAGCCCCCTCTCCATCAGTGCGTGCGGTCAGTGTTGTCCGTGCTCTGTCGGCGTTCTGGAGCAAGATCGACGGCTGGCGTCTGTGTTCGTGGGACGTTCTTCCGGGCCGCCGCGGCTGGCTTTCCCGCGGCGAGGAATCCACCCGTCCCGCCATGGTGCGCGCCGGGCAGTACGTCAACGCTGTCGTATTGGCCGCACCGGTGGGGCCGGTGGCGTCCGCTGACAGCGAGCCGGACCCGTAGCGGCGGGTGCTGCTCGGCCCGTGCTGTGATGAGCGGCTGGGCAGGGCGGTGAGGCCCTGCGGAGGCGCATTCTGGTGCAGCGGGAGCCGCGAAAGCGCGGCGATGGCCCATAAATCCCTGTTGACGGCGTGACCCCGCTATCGGGTGCTACTAGAGGCTACGAAATGACATTGGTTGTCCTGGCGCTGACAGGTGATGCTTGGCCCACTGCTGGGACGTAACCCCAGCCGAGACACAGGACAGGCAGGGGGAGATATGGGGATGGGGCAGCCGAGCGAAGAAGTCATAGCCCGGTACCGTGCCAATCTTGAGCAGTTCGTGCTCCGCGCTCGTCGGATCGAAGGCCACTCACTCGCGGCTGATTGGGACGCGCTGGTCTCCCTGGCCAGCGCCCCCCTCAAGCTGCGCATCTCGGAGGGCGGCGAAGCCCGCATGCGCCAAGAGTTCCCCCCTGAGGAAGTAGTCGAGTCGGCAGCCGCCAGAGTCCGGCCCCTGCTGCTGGAGACCGATGCCTGCGGTTACCTGAAGTCCCTGAAAGCGGTCACGTACTTCTGCAGATCCGTGCCCAGCGACGTGGCGTGGGCGAAGGCGGCGAAGGCCGAGTGGAAGACCAGAACACACGAAGGGGTGCTCGGGTACCGCCTCATGGTCGGCGACCTCGCCACCGGGGACACCGCCGACATGTCGGACCAGGAACTGGCGATGGCGTGGATCTACGGCGATGTGGTCCACCACGACGCTGAGCGGCTCCAGGAAGCCGATCCGTTCGGTCTCTCGGGACGCTTCCGCGCGGCAGTGCCCCTCGTGGCCTGGATGATGGTTGCCGCGATCGAGTTGCTCACCTTCCTGCGCTTCCTCCAGGAAAGGGGAGAGCTCGCCCTCCGAGCCGAGGTCTTCGAAACGGAGGTCATCTTGCGGTCGACGGAATGGGAGTACCCGGCACAGATACGCACCGCTCCCGTCGGCACGCCCCCGCCTGCCGATGCTCTGACCTCATACAGCGACGAATGGGCTCCGTGGCCCGGGACCGCACCGACCACGAAACCGAGCACGACCCACCCCCGCTCATGAGGAGGCGCTGAGCCGCTAGTCGTCGACACCCGCGTAGCACTGGTCACCGAGCCAGGGGCGGCAGCAGCCGGGCAGGGCGGTCCTGCCCGGCTGCGGTGGCTACTCCCAGAGCTTCGGTAGCGCGTGCCATAGGGCTCTGAGCCAGTCGGGCGGGTTGGTCAGGAACTTGTCCACCAGGCGAGCCGTGAAGGACCGAGCGGCGCCCTGGACTATCGCGGCGGTCAGTCCCGCACCAGCGGGCTGCTGCTGTGCGGGCGACGGGTCGGGCGGCTGGACGGGCGCGGGCACGTTGTCCCGGGTCATGCTGCTGCTCCCTTGAGCAGAGGGATTGAGGACAGCGGACACCTGTCGTGGTGTCGTCCGCGTGGGGGTGGTGCACGCCTCGCGGTCGGCGGTCCTGCTGCGGCTCTCTGCCTGAGAGCGTCCCTGTGGGGCTTCGGCCCTGGCCCAGGGTGGCGTCTCCAGGCTAGCCGCGATCGGGCGTGCGTTCCCCCGGCCGTCTGTCGAGTAGTCATCAGGAGGACTCCTGAGGTGAGTTCTGGTGGGGCGAGCGGAACGGTGACGGGTCTCAGGTGCTTGCGTCTTGTCCTCTCGGCATCGGCTCCTTCACTCCCTGGTGCCTGAAGCCGACGAACGGACAGCAACGACCGGAGAGAAAGTTGCGGGGCATGCCAAAGGCCCGGACGTCTGTCCGGGCCTCCGCATCTCTCTGGTCGGGCCTAAGGAGTGGAACGCCTGCCAGTAAGGGAGCCGGTGACCTCAGCGTCCGGTTGATGCCGCGGGGCTCTCCGAAAAAATCTTGATGCGGACAGGCAGCGCTTTGGGCCCCTCGTTCGACTCCATGACGTGAACACTCTTCTGGGGCGCTGGACAGGCGGGCTGTGGATGGTCCTATCGCAGCCCAGGGTCTGGTTGGGGATCTGTCTCGTTGCCGTCCATGTGGGCATGTCAGCTCTGGTGGCGGAATGGCAGCGGAGAGCAACCCTGATCGCCCTGGTGCGCAACGCGCCCGCCGGGACGGTGGTGGTGCGGGAACGAGGACGAGGGGGCCTGCTATGCGGGTGCAGGTGGGAGAAGCCACAGAGCACGAAGGGGGACCGGTGTGAGTCAAGG
This sequence comes from Streptomyces viridochromogenes DSM 40736, assembly GCF_000158955.1. Classification (GTDB taxonomy): domain Bacteria; phylum Actinomycetota; class Actinomycetes; order Streptomycetales; family Streptomycetaceae; genus Streptomyces; species Streptomyces venetus. The sequence continues at coordinate 8,646,993 of NZ_GG657757.1, forward strand.
AGGGATGCGACTCCCCCCGGAGACGAGGCGGCAGATCGCAGCGTTGTGGGAGCTGGAAGCCGAGTGGCTGGTGCGCTACGCCATGGTCCGGACCGGAGAGGACCAGTCCGCAGCCGAGGACCTCGTGCAGACGGCGTTCCTCGCGGCCGCGGTCCAGTGGAACTCACTCGTCGACCGCACCGATGACGAGCGCCGCAACTGGCTGCGCAGCGTCGTTCACCACAAGTGGGTCGACGGCATCCGCCGGTCCCGCAAACTGGAGCGACTCGACACGGAGGAGCGAGAAAAGTACGCCGGTCGGGGACCCGATCTCGTGGATGTGGTCTTTGCACGTGCTGACCTCGAACGCTGCTTGGAGGTGATCCGCAGCCTTCCAGAACGACGTCGGCAGATCGCCGTGTTGTTCTTCATCGAGCAGTACTCCGCGGCCCGGATCGCCTACCTACTGGACCTGCAGCCATCCGGAGTCCGCAAGCACATATCCAAGGCTCGTGCCCTGCTGCGTGAGGCTGTTAAGCCCGTGGGCACCGGAGAAGCCGAGGCACTCCCGCCACGCGAACAAAAGGAGGAGCAGGCATGACGGACAACGAGCGGAGCCGCTCCATCGACACCGACACCCTGTTCGGTCACCTGATGGACCAGACGGCGGGAGTCGTAGAAGTCGACCGGGAGAGCCTGGCACGGCGCAAGGAGCAGCTTCTCCACATGCTGGGCGAGCCCGCCGATGACACTCCTGCCCCATGGGAGGACACCCCGGCGCCCCCGCCACCGAGCAGGCCGGCCAGGCAGCGCCCCCTGACCGAGGTTGCGTTCCTGACCGTCGCGGAAGTCGCTTCCGTCATGCGCGTCTCCAAGATGACGGTTTACCGGCTGGTCCACAGCGGCCACCTTCCTGCCATCCGTGTCGGCCGAGCTTTCCGGGTCCCGGAGGAAGCGGTCCACGAGTACCTGCGCGAGAGCTACCTGGGCGTGGAAGTCGGCGGCGAACGACCGAGCGACGGTGCGTAGACCCAGCCCCATGCCCCGTCGGCAGACTGGGCGGGGCCTGGCAGACACTTTTCTGCCAGGCCCCGCGCTGTTCTCGGGACGCGGCACCTCCTGCGCACAGCACCGTCCCGTGCCGTTCTCGCCCGGGTCAGCCCACCACCGTGCGGTGACTCGCCGGCTCCCCGAGAAGTCCACTGCCGCCGGGTCGGTTGACCTGCCACCATCAGGCAGGAGCTCATTCAGGCAAGGGAACGATGGCCAACTTCCGATTCGGATCGAACGACTACACCGTCAACATCCGGGCGCAGCAGCACGTCAACTTCTTCCAAGGCTGGGACGTACACCGTCTCGCCCTGACCTTTGAGGTGACTGCCCACGGCAACTTCACCGTGGACGCGCCGTTCCTTGTCTCCGGCGCCCTCTGGACGCACGAGACACCAGGCCCGCGAGCTGGATCGGCGTCCTTCACACACCGCGGCCGGTCGGGCTGAAGTCCTTCGCCACGAACCTCACGCTCGAGACGAGCGTGACCGACCAGCAGCTGCGCGGACTGGAAAAGACGCGGGCGGGCAACGACCTGGCCCTGCGCGCCGAACTCGCCCTGACCGCATTGGCAGAGACGAAGCACTGGCGCGTCGCCGACGACCAGGAAATCATCCGCGTCCCGCACGCGACGTGGAGCAACGCCCTCACCCAGCTCGATAACGGCGCCTTCGTCGACGTCCTCATCCCGGTCACCACTGTGGAGGCCCGGGCCACCGGCGCGCGACGGATCCGCGAGGCGAAGACCGCGATCCGCGACGGACGGTACGAGCACGCCGTTGCCCTCGCCCGAGCGGCCCTCGACCCCGTACGCGAGGCCTGCAACACCCGGAGGGTCCACGACCAGGCGGTGCAGAAGAAGGCCGGGGAGCGGGACCAGGAGGAGCGCTGGGCGATGCTCACCCAGAGCGCCTACGCGCTGTTCAGCGGTGCACCGCACGACGACTCGGGTACCACCGAGAACTTCACCTGGACCCGCGCCGACGCCGTCGCGGCCGTCGCCACCGCCGCCGGCCTGCTCGCCCGGCTGGAAGACCTGCCGTAGTGCCTCAGGACGCACGAGGCTCCAGCCCGGCTCCGCTTGGCTGGTCCATTGCCACCATTCCGGCGGCTCCCCCCCAGACGGCCGATACCGACGGCACCCGCTACCCCCACTCCTGCCTGACCGGCGCGTTGGAGGCCGATGATGACCCGAAGCCTGTTTGACCTCGCCCGGAAGATGACGCCGGAAAAGGTCAGCCGCGAGTTCCGCGACTTCAGCGGGGCCCACGCATACACTGCCGCGCGCCGCCTCATGGACGAGACGTTTGCCGACTTTCCCGACGTCGACCACAGCTTCGTCCGCGAGTTCCAGACCGCAGGTTTCTCCGCTCGCGTCTTCGAGCTTGCCCTCTTCGCCGCCCTGCGCGAACAGGGCAAGGAACTGGACCGCACCAGCCCCGCGCCGGACTTCCTGACGACCGGCGACACTCCTGTGGCCATCGAAGCGACGACCACCAACCCGCCCCAGGGTGAGACAGCCGACGACGAAGACATCGCCGCTGCAGTACGCCGGCTCATCCCCGACGACATGGAGGAAGCACAGGCGGAGTTCACCATGCAGATCGGCAAAGCCCTGCGCCGCAAGCTCGAACACCGCGATGCGCAGGGCCATGCCTATTGGGAGAAGCCGCACGTCGACGGCGTCCCCTTCGTGATCGCCGTGCAGTCCTTCCACAACCCCAGCGCCCTGATCCACACCGTCAACTCCCTGGCGACCTACCTCTACGGGATCCGGGACATCGCCACCCGCGACAACCACGGCTCGCTTGTGCTGAACTCCCAAGTCGTCACAGAACACCGGCATAAGCACAAGACCATCCCGAGCGGCCTGTTCGCCCAGCCCGAAGCCGAGAACCTGGCCGCCGTGATCTTCACCAACAGCGCCACCGTGTCGAAGTTCTCCCGCATGGGAACCGAACGCGGCTACGGGCCGGAAGACGTGGCCATGGCCCGCGTCGGCCTTGCGTACGACCCTGACCCGAACGCGTCCGTGGCCGTGCCCTTCGGCTATGTCATCGGTGACTACGGGCCAGAAGACCACGAGACTTTCAGCGAGGGCTTCCACGTACTGCACAATCCGTGGACCCGCACACCCGTCGCAGCCGGTGCCCTGGATGGCTTCACCGAGCACCACCTTCAGCCAGATGGCAGGACGCTCACCACCATCCGCCATCCCGACTACTACCTCTCCCGGACTTGGATCTTGCAAGGCGAAGGCGGCGGAAACCCAGTGCAGACGGCCCGCCGCCGTGTCCAGCAGTACCTGGCCGGCCCGGAAGGCGCTCGATAAGAGCAAGCTGGCCAAGAGCCTGCCCCACCCCGCCTCGGCTTGCTACTCATGGGAGGCTGCTAGACATGCCCGACCTGCCCTCGCCCAAAGAAATCCAAGCCGCCCGCACGCCCGCCGACGGTTGGAAGCCCGACCAGCTCGCCGCCTGAGGCGTCCCGTGGCCCCCGCCCAAGGGGTGGAAGGACGAGCTGACCGAGCGCTGGCAGGCCGCATGCCAGGACGGGGCACCACCGTCCCAGCCCCGCCCGGTACCGGCCGACTTCGCACAAGAGGCGCTCGACTTCGGCTGACCCGACGACAGCGAGGCTGGACAGGATCACCCTGCCCGGCCCCGCTGTCCGCTGTCAGCGCGACTGGATCCAGAGGCCGCCGTATGCGACGACGGCGCCGCCGACCGTGGTTGCGGCCCCTCGGATCAGATGCAGGCCGGCCTCGTTGCGGAGCCGCCGGGCGCGCTTGGCCCACCGGGTCCTCGATGGGAGGGGTTCCGGGGCCGGGCTGTTGCCCGTACGCTCGGGCTTGGACATGAGCTTCTCCTTCGTCGGGGACGTTCGGTCTTCTGCAGACGGCTCCCTGCCCACCAGGGGGCCGTCGCCGTTTCCGGCGACAGCCGTGCCGTTTGTCCGCCTGTTGAGACACCAACGCGTCTCGTGGGGCGGCTGACAGCAACAAAAGCACCCTGAATAGCGCTCTGACCAGCGGAAACATGGCTTTGGTCAACTAAGTTCTTCTGTGTTTTTGTGTGGCGAACCTGGCAGAAGGCGTGTCTTCCAAGGTCTTCTCGGGTCCTTGTGGGGCGAGGCTTGTTCTTTGCTGTTCTCAATGGGTGTCATGCCGGGGTTAAGCTAGGCTCTTTGAGTTCAAATGGGCTTTGATGAGCTGGAGTTGTGGACGTGCCCAAGGTGTTGCGAATGCCGAGCTTGGATGAGCTCCCGCATGGGTCCAGAAGGAACTTCGTGGGCGAGCTGCACACCTACTTCCGCGCGGCAGGGCGTCCCTCGCCAGCCAGCATCGCGGCAGCTGTTGCTCAATTGCATGGTTCCGCCCCCGTGACTGTCAGCCGTGAGACGGTCCGGAGGTTGCTCAAAGGCGAGACCACCAGCACCTGGCCCAAGGTCAAAGCGGTACACGAGGTTCTCTGCCGTATGGCAGACCAGGACCCGATGTGGAGAAGATTCTCCGACTCCAACGACTACGACGAGGAAGACGACACCCGCACGCTTCGCGAATACCTACGCGATCTGTGGAACGACGCCGTTGAGGGTGTTGAACCTGATGACGAGGCGGGCCACCCTCAGCTGGCGCCGGTTCCGCAGGCGTCACCGCCGTCCGCCCCGGCCGGGGGATGGGGGTCGGCTCCGCAGCTGTCACCGCCGCCCGCCACAACTGGGGGGTGGGGTTCAGGGGGAGCCAACGGCGGATACAGCGATGAGCCTCCTTTCTGAGCTGGGGTGGCACCGGCACGCCCGACATCGCTCCAACTGAGCTATCGCTGTTATGCCCAGCGCATGCCGATGGCGCTGAGCTGCTCCACCCGTTCCGGTGACAGGGTGGCGGCCCGGCTGCGCTGGTTGCTGATCCATGCCCCCAGCTTCAGCTCCCGCTCCTCCTGGTCCTGGCCGTCCCTCTCGGCGACGACGATCCGTTCGATGTGCTTCCTGGGTACGCGCAGGTGTCCTTCGCGTCGGTAGTACTGCTTGGCGGCGGTGTAGTTGAGGGCCCATTTGCTGGCCTGACTGGTCCGCGGTTTGGGTTTCTCGTTCTCGGCCGCGGGTTGGATGCCGAGGATGTGTTCGCACATCCACTGCTGGACGCCTGTGAGCTTGTCCCAGCCGAGGCGGACCGAGCGCACCCACCGCCCGAGGTCCTCGCTCTGGTGCACGACCTCACCCGGCCCCATCGGCAGCGTGCCGCCGGCCTCCAGGTGCAGGCGGACTAGATGGAAGGCGCGCTGCCACTCCACGGGCCAGGCCGGGCACCACGACGGGTCGATGTCCTCGAGCTGCTCGCGCCGTTCCTCCGGAAGCGCCCCGGCCGCCGACTTCACGGGCAGCCCTTCGGCACGTCGCTGCTCGATTTCGGCGGCCCGGCGAGCGGCGGCCCGCGCATTCTTCAGAAAGATCCCCACCTTCGCACCCTTGTAGGTGGCGTCCAGCGGGGCCAACAGGTGCCCGTTGTCCTCAGCCCACCCGCGCGCCGCGGCGAGGCCTTCTTCCCAGGCGACGTCGAAGTGCGACCACACCATGCCCAACTTCTCCAGCTGTGCGATGCGGTCCGCGTCCATGTCACCCCGGGCGTAGAACCTCCGAGCGTCGGCGATCCACTGCCCAAGTGGAAACCCGGCGAGCGAGGCCGGCCACCCCTCGGCTTCCGCCTCCTGGTCCCCGCTCTCGGGCACGCGGTACGTGAACGGCACCTTCAGGTCCCCGTGGATCCGGTGGTACAGGGTGGCGGCTTCGACGCCGCGTCGCCAGTGTTGGTGTTCGGGGTTGAGGACACGGAGGTTGATGAAGGCGGCCAGTTGGGCGGGGTCGCGGGGGGTGCTGAATTTCAGCAGCTCTCTGGCCGGTACTGACAGACCACGGTTGCTTCGGTCGCTGGCAGCTGCTTCGTCTTCCTCGGGCCCGCTGCGGCTCTGTACGCCTCTGACGCGGCTTGGCGCCTGCTGCTGCGCGAGGGCCTCCACCACACGGGCGTCGTGCGCCCTGAGCGCCTCCAAGAGCTTCGCCAACCCGCCGTACGCCCGTGAGGTGAGCATGTTGTCCGTCGTCTCACCCGGCCCGAGCAGCACCGGCACCACGAGCGAGGCGACCTTCCCCTCACCCGGCTGCATGCGCAGCGCCCGGCCGACGGCTTGGACGAGGTCGGCCATGGAGCCGCGTACGTCCGCGAAGTAGACGGAGTCACAG